>CP192602.1:0-4639018 GCA_050632415.1 Lysobacter sp. BL-A-41-H3
CGTAAGCTTCCCCGTCAAGCAGACACTTCAAAAGTAGAACTTCCGGCTACTTTCTGACGGTACTCCGCGGGCGTGAGATCGCCCAGGGAGTCGTGGGGTCGTTGCTCGTTGTACTCGACCATCCACCACCAGGTCGCCTCGCGGACATCGTCGATGCAGGCGAACAGGTGCTGGCCCAGGACTTCGTCCCGGAACGTGCGGTTGAAGCGTTCGACGAAGGCGTTCTGGTTGGGCTTGCCCGGCTGGATGTACTGGATAGCCATGCTATTGACCTTGGCCCACTGCACGAAGGCTTCACCCAGGAATTCCGGACCGTTGTCAGTGCGCAGCACCTGAGGCAGGCCATGATCGCGTTGAAGCTGCTCGAAGACACGCACCAGGCGCGTCGACGAGATCGAGGTGTCGACTTCGATGTGCAGCACCTCGCGATTGAAGTCATCCACGACGTTGAAGGTCCGGAAGCGACGGCCGCAGGCCAGCGCATCCGACATAAAGTCGGCCGACCACACCGTATCCGGCAGGCGCGGCACGTAAAGCGCCACCCGCTCGCGTTTGGGAAGCCGGCGCCTTGCCGCCCGTCTCAAGTTCAATCGCATCGCCTTGTACACCCGGTAGATCCGCTTGTGGTTCCACTCCGGCCGCGTGCGGCGTAGCAACTTGCGGCACTTCCAGAAGCCACGCGCTGGCCGCGCTTCGACCAGACCGGCCAAGGCCGCAATCACCTCCGCGTCCCGGACCGTCCAATCCAAGGGCGGCCGGTACCACGCCGCCCGAGACAACCCCACGCACTCGCAGGACCGGCGCAGGGGCCGCGCATGCACCTGCACCAGGTACCGCGCGGCCTCGCGCTTCTGGACCGGCCCTACAGTTTTTTTGCGATCAGATCTTTCATTGCCGCGTTATCCAGCGCCATCTCCGCATACATGCGCTTGAGCTTCGCGTTCTCGGCTTCGAGCTCCTTGACCCGACGCAACTCCGATGCCTCCAGACCACCGTACTTCGACTTCCATTGGTAGTAGGTCGCGACGCTGATGCCGGCTTGCCGGCAAATGTCTTTCACCGGCACACCGGCGTCGGCCTGCTTGAGGATTGAGACGATCTGGGTCTCGGTGAAACGGGACTTCTTCATGGAACCTCCTGGCTGGGGAAACATGCCAGAAAGTTCTACTTATCGGGTGTCTACCTGAAGGGGAAGCTTACGCGTAGACCAGCTAGGCGAAGCGCACTCGGGGCGAACGACGCAAAGTCCCCGGGTGAGCGCTTCGCGCTTATCCGGGCTCAGAAACTACCGTTGACCAGGACTTTCCTCATTCGGGGAGGTGGCTTCTGAATTCCCAGGAATTTGGCGTGGTCTCGATGTGAACTCTGCCGCATTCACGGCAGCAATAAACAAGCTTGGAGTTTTCATTGATATGCTCGAAGTACATCGCTTCAAGTTCATTGGCGAGAGATGGATCTGATCCCTTCTCCGAGATGATCTTCAAGATATCCGCAATGAAAGTCGAATCACTCGATGCCCATGCTTCGGTCATCATGTAATGAGCGTCATCGCTTGGGAAGCATGTATCCGTGATTGAATTTCCGCATCCGCACATGAATCGGCCCATGTAAGAAATCCAATTGGTTTGCGCCTTGTCGAAAAATCATATCGAAAGCCCGGTCAGTCTCCAACATCCTCCTCATCGAAGTCCCGCCCCAGTTCATCGCCCTGTGCCACGCCAGCGGCGTCAGCCCCCAGGCCACTCTGCGCGGCCTCGCCGCCATGCTCTGCGGCCTGCGCTACGACGAAGACAACCGCCTCCTGCCCCTGGACGCCCCCGCGTCCCGCTGATCCGCACGATGGGCCCGTTCGCGGGCTCATCCACCGACGGCCATGGCCGTTGTAGGGTGGTGGTGAGCGCAGCGAACCCCACCATGTTTCGAAGTGTCTCGCCGTCACGACCCGCACGCTTGCCGAAGCGAAACGCCATCGTTCCGTTGTACCGATACGGCAGCGGGTGCGCCGGAATGGTGGGGTTCGCTGCGCTCACCACCACCCTACGCAACGCCAGCGGCGTCAGCCCCCAGGCCACCCTGCGCGGCCTCGCCGCCATGCTCTGCGGCCTGCGCTACGACGAAGACAACCGCCTCCTCCCGCTGGAGCCGACCGGACCCTCCTGTCGCTGATCCGCGTGATGGGCCCGTTCGCGGGCCCATTCGTTCCAGTGTCGTGTCCCCAAAGGCGCTATTGGCTGCAACTTTCAATTCTTGAAGTCAATTCCTCTTTCATGGTCCAAATGAAATGCTTCAAGTAGGGCCACTCTTTCTCATCATTCCAAAACATATTGGTCGCTTCTCCAAGCTCGTGAACGAAATCGTTATTGGGTGACTGCATAAAGGCTCCAAGCAAGTCGACTGCTTCCTTGCCCTCATCAAATGTGAGCTCATGAAAGAGGTCGATTCCAAAATTCCTTGCGAGCTTGGACAGCAGATCGAAATCAAGTTCAATCTCTTCCACATGCATGTAGCTCGACATCTTGTAAAGAATCTTGTCGCGGACTTTCATGCAGTTTTTATTTTCCATTTTGCTGAAGGTAATGGCTTACAGGCTTCGCTCGTGCCATCTTGCATTCTATCTGCCGTTTTCTGGCTGTGGACGGGGGGCTACGCAAACCTTGACGCGCCTGCGCGCGATCCGCCTCCGAATCGCCAACGGGCCCATTCCGGGTTCGGGCGAAACGGAGTTCCGTCATGTCCCAAGCGCAGCCAGTCTCCAACGTCCTCCTCGTCGAAGTCCCGCCCCAGTTCATCGCCCTGTGCCAGACCAGCGGCGTCAGCCCCCAGGCCACCCTCAGCGGCCTCGCCGCCATGCTCTGCGGCCTGCGCTACGACGAAGACAACCGCCTCCTCCCGCTGGACGCCACCGCGTCCCCCTGATCCGCGCGATGGGCCCGTTCGCGGGCCTATCCACCCGTCACCCCTGCCGTCGTCCCGGCGCAGGCCGGGACCCAGCTTCCAAAGCCTTCAACGCTGGGTTCCGGCCTGCGCCGGAACGACGATATCTGGCATGTGCCGCGATCAGTCCTCGTCGAAGTCCCGCCCCAATTCATCGCCCTGTGCCACACCAGCGGCGTCAGCCCCCAGGCCACCCTGCACGGCCTCGCCGCCATGCTCTGCGGCCTGCGCTACGACGAAGACAGCCGCCTTCTCCCGCTGGAGGACGGGGTGGGATGAAATTCCAACCGGGTGCAGGTTACCCTGCACCCGGTTCTCTGCGAATAAATGCCCATGCAAGTTGCTACCAAAAGAGAGGATCTGATCCTTCTTGTGCAGAAAATCATGTGGGCGGATGGCACCGAACAAGAGCTGGATGAGTTGCTTGCAAGCCTTGTCGATACAACCGGCATGCCAGAGCTATCCGACATGATCTTCTATCCGAATAGTCCTGATGTGACGCCAGAGAACATCGCTGATGCGATCCTCGCGCACAGTCCGCTGCGGCTCACTGGTCCGTGAGTGCGTAGACCAGCTAGGCGAAGTGCACCCGGGTAGAAAACCCCCGGGTGCGCGCTCCGCGCTTACCCGGACTACCAAACCTTGACACGCCTGCGCGCGATGCGCCTCTGAATCGCCAACGGCGCCCACGTCGGGCGCTGGGCGAAACGGAGTTCCGTCATGTCCCAACCGCAGCCTGTCTCCAACGTCCTCCTCGTCGAAGTCCCGCCGCAGTTCATCGTCCTGTGCCACGCCAGCGGCGTCAGCCCCCAGGCCACCCTGCGCGGCCTCGCCGCCATGCTCTGCGGCCTGCGCTACGACGAAGACAACCGCCTCCTCCCGCTCGACGCCCCCGCGTCCCGCTGATCCGCATGATGGACCCGTTCGCGGGTCCATCCACCTGTAACCCTTGCCGTCGTCCCGGCGCAGGCCGGGACCCAGCTTCCAAAGCCTTCAACGCTGGGTTCCGGCCTGCGCCGGAACGACGATATCTGGCATGTGCATCGATCAGTCCTCGTCGAAGTCCCGCCGCAGTTCATCCGCCTGTGCCGCGCCAGCGGCGTTGGCTTCCGTGTCAGCTGCGCCCGGATTGATACCGAACTGATACGCTCCGGTGTGCGTTGTCGCTGGAATCTGCAGACTGTGCGCGTCGTGTGTCCGGTTGTGCGGCTGATCGCGTTCCAGTGGATGCAGCAGACAGGATCGACCCCTTCCTCATGTCGGGAGTGCAGCGATGTCCAACGCCGGTACGGCCCAGGCGCCTTCCGAGGTCAAGCACGTCTTCGTGCTGATGCTGGAGAACCATTCCTTCGACCACATCTTCGCGATGTCGGGCATTCCCGGCATCGAGGCCGCGACGCCGGCAGACAGCAATGACTACTACGGCCAGACCTATCACGTGAAGGCCGGTGCGCCGGCGTCCATGACCACCGATCCGGGTCATGAGTTCGCCGACGTGGCGCAGCAGCTGTTCGGCGGCAACGCCGGTTTCGCGATCAACTATGCGACTTCTCGGAGCGAAACGACCGGTGTGCCGGACAAGGCGCATATCGGCGACATCATGGCCTGCTTCGACACCGCCACGCAGCTGCCGGTGATCCTGCAACTGGCGCGGGAATACGCGGTCTGCGATTTCTGGTTCTCGTCGCTGCCGGGACCGACGTGGCCCAACCGGTTCTTCGTGCACGGGGCGTCGTCCGCATGCCTGGACCGCAGCCCGACGACCTTGAACGAGGTCGATTGGGTGTCGCACGCGCATGGCTATGCCTTCGAGCACGGGACGATCTACCACGCGCTCGATGCGCGCTTCCCCGAGCTGAGCGGCGCGTCCGGACCGGGACACGCCTGGCGGATCTACAACGACTTCCACAACCGATATCGTCCGCAGCGCGAATTCATGCATGGGGGATGGATTCCGCAGGTGGCGTCGCTGAAGGACATCGGCCTGCTCGATGTGCGGCCCCTGCACTCGCTGGATGCCTCGCAGCAATGGGTCGACCACTTCGCCAGCGATCTGCAGGGCGACTATCCGTATCCCTATACCTTCATCGAACCGAACTACGGGCGGAGCTTCTTCGACAAGCAGCCGCCCGACGCGGGGCCGACCTACAAGGAAGGGTCGTCGCAGCATCCGGAAGACGACTGCCACGGCGGCGAATGCCTGATCAAGGGCGTGTACGAAGCGATCCGGAACTCGCCTCTGTGGAACGACAGCCTGCTGGTGATCGTGTACGACGAACATGGCGGGTTCTACGACCACGTCTCGCCGGACAAGCCCGAGTTCAGGGCCAGGGCGGTGCCGCCCGGCGACGGCAACGTCAACGGATTGCAGGGCTTGAACGGCTTCGATTTCGCGCGCTATGGCGTGCGCGTGCCCGCCGTGATCGTGTCGCCCCGGATCAAGGCCGGCACGGTGGACCACACCATCTACGACCACACCTCCATTCTCGCCACCGTCGAGCGGCTGTTCGGCATGGATCCGCTGACGGAGCGCGACCGGGCCGCCAACGACTTCCGCCATCTGTTCGCCGGCCAACCGCTGCGCGACGATACCGACTGCCCGAGGGAACTGGTGTCGCCGGTCCCTTCGACCCTCGATGTCGCGAGCGATCCGCCGCAGGAGATCGACCAAGCCATGCCGCGATCCGGCAACTGGCTGGGATTCCTGCAGATCCTGCTGAAGACGGAACTGGAGCAGGCGGCAGGCGATGCCGCTGCGCAGGCCGAGATCCTGCGCACCTTCAGCAGTATCGAGAGCACCGCGCAGGCGAAGGCCTACCTGCAGCGCATGGGCGAACGAGTGCAGCAGAAGGGCGGGTTGAAACACGGGGCGGCCTAGAACGGCTGCAGTTCTGCACGTGTGCGTGGTGCGTTCCCGATCAGAACAGCGACCAGAGCTTGTCCCAGTGCTGGCAGACTGTTTCCACGGTATCGCTCTCACATGCAGACAGCCCCGTGCCACGAGTGCATCGATTCCACGGGCAGGCGTCATGCCGCCGGCCGATGCGTTCGCCAACCGGTTCGCTGTGCAAAGGCGATCGGCCAGAACCCGGCACCTGCACCCGGCGCGGTGACGACTGTCCAGCCGCTGTGGGCCTCCAACACGACGGGCCGCTCGGCCGAGTACTTCGCGGTCCAGGATGACGGCAATCTGGTCATCTACACGGCGAAGAACGAGGCGGTGTGGTCCAGCGGCACGCAGGGCGACTGGTTGTCCGGGCTGTACCTGCAGACCAACGGGAACCTCGTGCTGTACAAGCTCGCGCCGGCATGGGGCACGAACACCGCGCAGAAGTGACGGGACTGGGCCGAGGCCGGCTCTGCCGCGCTTCGGCCCGGCATCCATGGCCGGATGGGCCACGACGGCCCGTCCGGTCGTCCCTCCATCGCGGGATGCGCTTCGTTCCGGGCGTCGCTGTGCAATCCCGCGATCAGGGCAGTCCCTGCACCTGGAGCGTGATCATCCAGACCTGCTTGCCGTTGACCTGTCGGGGTTCGACCGACTGGACGAGGAAACGGGTGCCCGGCGCGAAGGTGTATTCGATCTTGGTGGGGTCGTCCGACAGTGGCGTGATGTAGCTTGCGGCTTCCCAGACCGCGCTGCCGGGCGTCGGGTTGGCGACGAGCACGATCCCGTTCTGGTATTGCATCGCTTCGTCCATCGAATCGCCGAAACTCCAGACCATTTTCGTGGTGATCGTCGAGCCCGGCACGATGTAGGTGTCGATGGCGTCGGCGAACGGGATTTCAAGCGGCACGCCCACCGGGCCGGCATTGAGCGGGCACTGCAGGAATTCGATGCCGAAGTGCTCCATGCCGAGCTGGTAGATGTCCATCTGGCCACTGAACAGTTGCGGCCTGGCGACGACGCTGGTGCGGGGCATCGATGCGAATGCGGCGGCGAGCAGCGCATTCTCGGTCTGGCTGAGCCGGTACAACGAGGGCCACACGCCATTCAACTGCGCCTGCACATCCGCGAGGGACGAGGCCGGCGTCATCATGAACGAGTGCATGTAGTCCGCGTTCTGCGGATTGTAATCGCCCCAGTTCGATTCCCAGATGGCATCGGCGATGCTGTCGAGATCGAGCGGGTAGGGCGCCGTGCCGATGCTCGTGTACTGGAAGATCTTCATCAGCACCATGCGCGTGAACGAGGCCGTGGTCCAGTCGTACAGGCACATTGCGAGCTGGAAGCTGTTGTCCGTGTACGGGAAATACTGCAGGCCCAGCGCCTGGATCTGCTGCACCGACTTGCCGGGCGCATCGGGGATGTCCTGGTAGGGGATGTATTTCTCCGCGATCATCAGGTCGACGAAGGCGACATCGTCCGGATCGATGACCGGCAGCGGCTTGATCGTGCCGCAGACGATGTCGCCGTTGCCGAGGTTGGTGGCGGTGAACGTGCCGTTGCCCGGTAGCCCGAGTGCGATCTCGATTTCGGGATTGGGCGTGTAGTCGAGGGTGGCATCGTTGAGGTTGACGAAGTCCATCACCGGCCCGGTCGGAAACCCGTTCTGGAAATCGGTGAAATCGATGAAGCCCTGGCCGCCGACGATCAGTCTCGACGAGGTGCCGCTGCCGCCGCGGGTCGCGTTGATGGGTTGGCCGTCGCTGAACCAGAGCGGGGCGCCGGCAGGATTGTCTACGGAGCGAAGAGTCCACATGGCGGATGTCCTTATGTGAGCGTGGCGTGGAAGCGATGCCGATCCCATGGCATCGGCGCAAGGGTGCAGCAGACGATACGACGCGACAAGTGCGGCCCTGCGCATGGTTGCAGCGATCGCTGCAAGGTTTTGGAGGGCGTGCGCCGCGCTGTCTTCTCCGCCCCGATCACGATGGATGGCCAACGCCATTGATGCGCAAGGAATTGCGGGATGCGCCGGCAAGCGAGCGGTGCGTTCGCCACGCGCAGGCATGCTTGCCGCACGCCATTGCCTGCAGGGGGCTGGCGATCAACTGATCCCGACGTGATGCTGGCACGCGACCCGAGCCGATGCCTAGAATCGCCTCGTCGCCCGCTTCCGATCCATGCCGGGTTTGCAGGTCGCAGATCCTTCGCATACCCTGCGGAGACGCAGCGGACCGGGCCGCACGGAATGCGGATTCGTTTCCCTCGCGCAGAGGGCCGTCACAGGACACACGCCATGGACATGCAGACCCGGCAAGCGCTGTTTCTCTCGATTTCCGCCCGTCTGACCGGGTTCGAGGTCGTCGAACTCGAAGGCACGGGCATGACGCAGACCTATTTCGACACCTTGTCGAACAATACGGCAGCGGATGTGCTCGACCTGTTCTTCGCGGAGGCCGCAGCCATCCTCGCGCTGCAGGACGAGCAGGCGATCGACGCGGCGATCCGCTCGCGACTGATGCCGGATTCCTCGTACGACGCGACCGCCAAGGTCATCATCCTGATGTGGTACACCGGCGAGTGGTACACCGGCATCGGCACGTCGTCGAGCGTCAATTCCACGCAGATCGACGGTCCCTCGTACGTGCAGGGGCTGATGTGGGACGTGGCCGAAGCGCATCCGCCGGGCGCGAAGCAGCCGGGCTATGGCTCGTGGGCCGAACCGCCGATCCGCATTCCCGCCTGACGCATCCATCACGGCGCCCGATGCGGCGCTCCAGCCACGGCGTTCTCGACAACGCCCGCGCCATTGGAAGGTTACGATGAGCAACGAATACGATGTGGTCGTCGTCGGCTCCGGCATCGCCGGATGCGTGTTGACCAAGGTCCTGACCCAGGCAGGCAAGCGCGTGCTGCTGATGGAGGCCGGCCTGGAAGCCGGCATCGCGCTCGACCCCGAGCGTGCCTACGAGAATTACCAGCAGTACCTGCAGACGTTCTACGCCTCGACGATCAAGGCGACCAACACGCCGTATCCCGACGTGGAGGATGCGCAATCGCCCGACGTGCTGCAGATCCAGGCGCAGACGCCGTACGACACCGGCTACTTCGTGCAGATGGGGCCGCTGCCGTTCGCGAGCGACTGCCTGCGCGCGCCCGGCGGCACCACGCTGCATTGGCTGGGCAACGTCCCGCGCATGCTGCCGAACGATTTCCGGATGCAGACGCTGTACGGGCAGGGCGTGGACTGGCCGATCAGCTACGCGGACCTGGTGCCGTACTACGAGATGGCCGAGAACGAGATCGGCGTTTCCGGCGATGTGGCCGCGCAGGTCGGGCCGGACATGGGGCCGCAGAACTACGGGCCCGACTATGTGTTCCCGATGTACAAGATCCCGCAGAGTTACCAGGATCACATCTGGATGCGGCAGAGCCAGAACCTGCAGGTGACGCTCGATGGCCTGCAGTACACGGTGACCTGCGTGAGCATGCCGCAGGGGCGCAATTCGATTCCCAACCCCTCGTACCGCTACGGCACCACCGTCTGGAACGCCGAGGAGAAGCGCCTGCAGCTCACGATCAGCGACTGCACCTACCAGGTCGTGGGCTCGCTGTGGAACCCCTACACCGGCGAACGCTGCGAGGGCAACTCCAGCTGCGTGCCGATCTGCCCGGTGCAGGCCAAGTACAACGCGCTCAAGACGCTGAAGAAGGCCGATCAGCGGCACCTGCACATCATCACCCAGTCGGTGGCGTCGACCCTGCTGATCTGCCCGCAGACCCGTCGCATCGACGGCGTGGTGTACAAGACCTACGCGCAGCCGGATTCGACCGAATACACCACGCAGGTCGCGCGCGGCAAGGTCTACATCCTTGCCTGCAGCGCGATCGAGAACGCCAAGATCCTGCTGGCTTCCGGTGCGGCGAACCGCAGCGACCAGGTCGGCCGCAACCTGATGGACCACCTGGTGCTGCTGACCTGGGGCCTGTTCCGCGAAAAGATCTGGCCGTATCGCGGCCCGGGCTGCACCACCTACATCCCGACCTTCCGCGATGGCGAATTCCGCAAGGATTTCGCGGCCTGGATCTCGCCGATCGACAACTGGGGCTGGTCGTGGCCGACCTTCGCGCCCGGTTCGGATGTCGCCAACGCCGTGATTGGCGACAGCATGTTCGGCAAGGCATTGCGTGCGCACCTCAACGAGCGGCTCACGCGCCAGGCACTGCTGCATTTCGAGTGCGAGCAGGCGCCCGACCCGGACAACCGGGTGGTGATCGATCCGCAGTACAAGGACCAGCTGGACAACTACCGGCCGGTGATCCACTACGACGCCTCGGATTACATGCGCAAGTCGTTCAAGGCGGCCAAGGACGTGTCGGACCAGATCTTCGCCGCCAACGGCATCGTCGACTGCACCGAGTACAACCCGACCGAGCCGGATTACGTCACCTGGCAGGGGCGCGGCTATACCTTCCGTGGCGCGGGACACATCGTCGGCACGCACCGCATGGGCAGTTCGCCGGATGATTCGGTGGTGGACGCCAACGGCCGCACCTGGGATCACGACAACCTCTATCTCGCCGGCTGCGGCAACATGCCGACGCTCGGCACGTCGAACCCGACCCTCACCATGACCGCCCTCGCGTTCAAGACCGCCGAGGCCGTGCTGCAGCATCTGGAGCATTGACTGCCATGAATGCCGAACAGGACACCCATCCGCACGCAGAGGATCTCGCGCTGTCGGGCAAGCCCCTGCTGCAGGACACCCGCAGCGGGCGCAGGCGCCAGATGCTCACCTACGACGTCGTCGCCGAGACCGCGAATGTCGCCGAAGGCGCGGAGGCCGCGCTCAAGTCCGCGCGTCGCTTCATGTCGCTGGAGCAGCTGCGCGAGCACCTGCAGACCGCGATCGAGATCGAGCACGCGACGATTCCCACCTATCTGTGCGCGCTGTATTCGATCAAGGACGGCACCAACACCTTCGCCGCGCAGAACATCCAGGGCGTGGTGATGGAGGAGATGCTGCACATGCTGCTGGCGTGCAACATCCTCAATGCGATTGGCGGCCGGCCGGTGATCGATCACCCGAAGTTCATCCCCGAGTACCCGACCTATCTGCCGCATTCGGCGGACCTGTTCCTGGTGCCGCTGCAGAAGTTCGGCCAGGATGCGATCCAGGTCTTCCTCGACATCGAGAAGCCCGCGAAGCGTCCTTCGCCGCCGCAGCCGGACCAGTGGGACACCATCGGCCAGTTCTACAAGGCGATCAAGCTGTCGCTGATCCACCTGGACCGCACCACGCCCGGCGGCATCTTCACCGGCGACCCGGCGCGACAGATGCAGCCGCACCTCTACTACGGCGGCGGTGGCCAGCTGGTGGCGGTGCACTGCCTGCACGACGCCATTCTCGCGATCGACGAGATCGTCGGTCAGGGCGAGGGCGTGAACGGCACGATCATCGATTCCGACAGCGTGCTGTTCGGCGAGGATGTCGAATACGCGCACTATTTCCGCTTCAACGAGATCATGTGCGAACGCCGCTACCGGCCGACCGACAAGGCGAAGGACCCGCCGAGCGGCCCGCCTGTGGAGGTGGACTGGGATGCGGCCTGGAACATGCAGCCGAACCCGAAGATGGCGAACTATCCGCCGGGCTCGGAACTGCAGGAGAAGACCCTCGCGTTCAATCGCACCTACATGACCCTGCTGCAGTCGATCCACGACGCGGTCAACGGCAATCCGCCCGAGCTGATGAAAGCGGTGCCGCTGATGTACGACCTCAAGTACAAGGCGCTGGAACTGATGGTCACGCCATGGAAGGACGGCATGACCGCAGGGCCGAGCTTCGAATACGTGCCGCCGGACAGGCGCTGAGCCTGCCGGGACGCGCCTGCCCCTTCTCGCACCGGAGCCATGCATGTTCGCGATCGTCGATCTTCATCGTCTGCCCGCTGCGCTTCGCCTGTGCTACCGGTCGTTCTTCCTCTGCGCGCTGCTGGCCTGCGCACCGGTGCTGTCGGCGCTGGCGGCGACGCCACCGCTCGACGCGAATGCCTGGAACATCGTCCTCGTGCAGAGCTTCGAGCCGAACGCGAAGACCAATACGCTGTCGGTGAAGGGATTCAACCACTCGCTGCAGTTCGGCCAGCTGCTCAACACCCTCACTGCGGGCAAGCAGGCGCAGGTGCAGCAGCTCATGGCATTCACCGCCAAGGCCACGCCGGCGGACATCACGCCGCTGCAGAGCATCCAGCCCTATGCCGTGCTCAACAATCGTGCGGTGTCGCAGCTGACCGTCGACAAGGGCGGCATCGCCAGCTACAACTCGCCGGCCTACAACATCGCCGGGCTGCTCGCCGACCAGCCGCCCGGGCATTACATCATTGCGATGCCGGCGGCGATGATCAACGAGACCGTGCCTCTGCTGATCGATCCGGGCAGCCCTTTCAGCCCGATTCCGGCGGGCCGCTATGACCAGTACGTCGTGCTCACCCGCGAGAACGGCCGCACTACCGCCACCGTGTACAGCGACGGCATCACCCCGGCCACGCGCTATCCCGTCTTGTCGCTGTCGCCGGAGCGTGACCGCAGCTGCCCGCAGGCGCCGACGCGTTTCACGCTGCCTGCGCCGGCATCGCCGCGTTTCCAGTTGAACGCGAACCAGACGGTGCATCTGGTCCGGCATGTCGAAGCGCATCCGAACGGCGGCTTCGAGAACGGCAATTTCGTCTGCCAGGGCGCGTGGCGCGCCATCGGCGCCAACGGCATCCTCGACCGCCTCATGGGCGGCAAGCCGAAGCAGATCTTCACCACCAATCCGAACGACCTGATCGCCTGCAACGGCAGTTGCTCCTACATCCGCCCGATGCTCACCATCGCGCCCTACGCGGTCGAGAACAGCATGCCGCTGAAGCTGGCCGGCTTCCAGTGGAACGATCCGAAGACCCTCGCCGCTGCCCTGTTCACGCGCAACACGCCGTATTCCGACCAGGACTTCGACGGCGCGCGCACGCTGGTGGCCTGGGAGCACGGCAACATCGTCAAGGCCGTGCAGTACCTGATCGGCGGCATCTACGACGCCCCGGGCGCGGTCCCGAAGATTCCAGACTGGTCGTTCACCGACTACGACAGCGTCTGGACCCTGCAGACCGACGCCAAGGGCAATCTCACCTTCAGCAACGACTGCGAGCACATCGACAGCAACGCGCTGCCGAGCACCTGTCCGGCCTTCCCGAGTGGCATTCGATAGGCTCTCCCTCCTGGTGTCGTCATGGCGTGAACTTTGTGCCCGCAGGACGGATCGAGCCGGCCTGCGGGTTGCCGTGCCCACTGCGCCCGGCACTATTCCTTGGCCGGAGGCACCACGGAGCCGGAGATGGTCCATCCTGCCGGTTTCTTTTCTTGCGGCGCCTTCGCGTCCTCGGCCTTGCTTGCGCTCACCAGTTGCACGCAGTGATGTCCAGGCGTGCCGCAAGTCTTGTCGGGGTAGGTCAGCGCGGGTCCGATCTCCTGGCCCCCCAGGCGGCGACGCAGGACATAGATCCAGGTGACTGGCTCCAACTTCAACTCGACGGTCCATGCAGGGCGCAGCGCGCCGGCAAATCGCTTCGCATCCCTGCTTTCCGACCAGTCCATGGCTGTCGCGGCCGCAGACGCAGCCGCAGCGGCAAGATTCCACTGTTTCGTGAAGAAACTCGTGACGGGCAGCACCGAGAGAATGGTTTCCGCTGTCTTGTCTTCGACTTCTGCCTGCGCCGAGGTCATCGTGCCGTCGGCTGCCAGGGCAATCGTCGCGCTGGCCTTCCCGATCCAGGGGCGGCGTGTGTTGATGTAGTGCTGCGCTTCCGACAGCTCGCTGACGACGACGCGGGTGTTTTCGATCGTCCTGCCGTAGCCGTCGGACGGTAGGACGCAGACCACGCCCGGTGGCTCGTCCTGCTTGCATCCGTTCCAGTTCACTGCTGCCCCGAGCAACCCGCTCTCGACGCGCTCGGCGAAATTGCCGGCGGTGAGGCCGCTGCTCGCCGCCAACCCGTCCCCGATCCGCACGAGCGCCGCCTGGGCCTCCTTGCTGGCGACGACTTCCGTGACGCCCTGATGGGTCGCGACGACCTTGCCGCCGGCCTTGAGCGTGTAGGTGATCTTCCAGTGGGTCAGGGCCACCTTCGTCATCTGGTAAGCGACCGGCTGCTTGACCAGAATCGGAATGCCTTTCGTTCCGACATCGCCCTTCGTCACGCTGTACAGGCTGCAGCCCGTGAACGACAGGCAGCACATCATCATGATGCCGATGTTTCTCACCACACTCTCCTTGCCTGATGCGACACATTTCGCATCTTCTTTCTATCAGCCGGATCGCTGACTGACGGTTGTTCTTCGGACGGTGGTCGGGATCACATCGCGTTCGCTCGCGGGGGGGGGGGGGGCGCATTGCGAAGCGGGCGCGACGCACGCCGGCGCCCATGCCATCGGGTTTCGTGGCGCGAACTACAGCTCCGGCCACCACATGAACATCACCGCGCCGGCGATGCCGAGTGCGGTCAGCAGCGCCAGCAGGTGGAAGAACACGGCGACGCCGCGCTGGAACCCGGCGTGTGGTGAACGTTCGGCGGCCAGGTACAGCTCCAGGCAGGCCAGCGGGGCGATCCAGCTCAGGTAGCTCACGGCGAGGAAGACGGCGCCGTCGTAGGTGACCCGATGGCCGAGGGCGTTCATCACCGCGCCGGCCGGCACGATGCCGATGCGCAGGAACCACACGCCGTTGACCAGCAGGTAGGCGCGCAAGGCGTGCCGGCGGTGCCCCGCGATGTCCCGGGCGCGTGCGCTGCGCCAGGCCAGCCAGCAGAACACGAGCATCAGCAGGCCGTTGAGGCTGGTGGAGAGGGCACTGGCCAGGTTGAGCTGGGAGCCGCGCACCCAGGTGAGGTAGAAGCCGCTGAGCGTGGCCACCAGCGCGGCGAGCAGGAAGCCGCGACCGGTCCAGCGATGCACCGCCGGCCAGCGTCGGCGCAGGGCGGGCAGCAACTGCAGGATGCCGGCGAAGGTCACCACGGCGGCGAGCAGGACATGCACCGTGAACTGCAGGTTGCCCAGGGTATCGCCGGGCACATGGCCGGTGATGAGGGGTTTGTCGTTGAATCCGGCGAAGTCGCCGGTCAGCACCCGCGTGCCATAGAAGGCGAGGATGAACAGCACGAAGGCCCATTGCCCGAGGCTGGCGACCACGAACCAGGTGGTCGCGGCCTGACGCAGGGCGGGGAGGGCGGTGGGCGAGGGCGTGAGGGGGCGGGACGAGATGCGGTGCACGCGGGGACTCCTTGCAGGACGATTGCCGCACCTTCGGCGACCCGCGGATGGCTGTCCCGCCGATTCGGAAATCGGCTGGTCGATCCCGCCGATCGGAATTCGATGTTCGGAACCGGTTCAGTCGTGACCGATGGCGGTTGTCGCGCCCGCAGCCCATCGGGACACTGCCGGCACTGCGTGCGGAGGACGGGACCGTGGGGGCATCACCGGATGTGTTGACGATGGCGGCGGCCGTGCTGTCGTTCGCGAGCCTGGCCCGCCTGTTGTTCCGTCGCGGCATGAGCGACGCGGAGCTGCTGTTCGCGATCTTCTGCGCATCGCTGGGCATGGCGATGCTGCGTCCGTGGCTGAGCGGGATGCCCGTGTGGCTCGACGCGCTGGTCACGCTGGGCGGTTGCGCGACCTGCAACGCCTACTGGCTGTTTTCCCGCGCCCTGTTCCGGGGCGATGGCGGCGTGCGGCGGCCGCACGTGCTGGCGGCGCTCGGCATCGCCATGCTGATCATCCTGTACCGCGTCGCCGAACGCACCGAGGGCGGCGCGGCCGGGCCCTGGACGTCGATGGTCGGCGCCCTGCTCACCCTCGCCAGTTCGACCGTGCTCGCCCTGGCCTTCATCGAAGCCCTGCGCGGCTGGCAGTCGACGATGCCGACGGAAGAGAAGCGCCTGCGCGTCGTGTTCATGGCGGTCTACGGCGCCTGCGTGCTCGGCGCGACCCTGTCGAATGCCCTGGCCGGCAGCGTGCCGGCGCTGGCCGCCGCGCGGCCGTCGGTGGTGGCCGGCTGCGCGCTGGCGATCCTGGTCTTCAGCCTGTGGGCGCTGCGTCTGCGTCGTCGCCATCCGTGGCCCGCGACGGCAGCGTCGCGCTGCGCGACGCCAGCCCGGGACGTGGCGCCGGACGATCGCAGGCTCGCCGACGCGATCCTGCGCCTGCTGGAGGACGAGCAGGTCTACCGCGAGCCCGAGCTGCGCGTGGCCGATCTGGCGACCCGCCTGGGCACCGTCGAATATCGCGTCAGCCGGACGATCACCCAGGTGCTGGCGGAAGAGAACTTCAACCGGCTGGTGAATCGTTATCGCATCGCGCACGCCTGCCGCCTGCTGGCCGATCCGACGACGGACGGCACCATCCTGGAGATCTGCCTGGCGTCGGGTTTCGCTTCGCTCGGCCCCTTCAATCGCGCGTTCAAGGCGGCGACGGGATGCACGCCCTCGGCCTATCGCGCGACGCATCGGCGCGGTGTTGCGGAAGCCATGCCGCATCCCGATCACGCATCGGCCTGAGCGCGCGATCCGTGCGGCGGCAGGCGGGAGGACGACCGCGTCCTCCCGACATGCCGTTGGTTCAGAGCGACTTCGCCAGCGCGACCGCCTTGGCGATCTTCTCCGCGCTGGGCGTCTTGAGGTCGGAAACGTTGATCTGGATCTCGCTCTGCCCCTTCACGAAATACAGCCGGGCCATGCCGGTGTCGGTGACTGCATAGGCGTTCGTGCCGAGATCGGGCTGCGGCTGGTAACCGTTGGTGGTCTTGGCGGTGTCCACGCGCGAGGCGAGGTTGGCCTGCGCCTTGGCCTCGGAGACGACGGTGCCGATCATGATATCGACCGAATGCGTGGGCGCGTCCTTGGCGAATTCGATGGTGCCGACGCCCGCGCGATACGAACAGCGCGAATCCCACAGGTAGCCGCTCATCTGCGGCGCGACCGCCTGGTGCACGGTGAACGTGAGGTCGGGATAGACCGCCTTGAGCTTGTCCTGGCTCAGCGTGGCGCAGGCATCGAGCGGCGTGACTGCCTTGAGCTGCGCGATCTCGTCGTCCGGGCTGGGCGCCGCGACCGGTGCGGCTGCACTGGCGGGCGGCGGGGAGGCGGCATCGCCGCCTGCGGGTGTTTCGCGGTTGCAGGCCATCAGGCCCAGTGCGGCGATTCCGGTCGCCAGGATCATCATCCGACGCATGCCTTTCTCCATTGGGTTTGATCGAACGGGGCGGTCCGCGTATGGGCCGACCCACGCAGGAACGCGGAACGAAAGATCATGCGGACAGCGTCGCGCGTCCGGCCGACGGCGCGGCTGGCGTTCGCCGCGACGCGCAGGCTTGTCGTATCGTGTCGACCATCTCGAACGGAGGATCGTGACGATGCCCTTGCGCCTGTTGACGCTCTTGCTGGCCTGCCTGTCGCTGGCGGCCTGTCGCGAATCCGGCGATGCCGCAACCGCTGCGTCGCCGGCTGCGCCCGAGGCCTCGGCAGCATCTGCGGCCAAGGCCGCACCCGAGGCGCCGCCGTCCGCGGTCGAAACGGTGCCCGCGCTGGAATCCCTGCTGCGCCCGGACGACACGCTGGCCAGCGTGCAGGCGCGCCTCGGCGCCGCGCAGGTGGTCGTGGAAGAACTCAACGGGGCCGAAGGCGAGACCTCGCCGGGCTGGCGCCTGTATCCGGACGACCCCGAGCGCAGCATCGAAGTCTGGTTGAACGAGTCCGGTCGGCCGCAGGCGCTGTTCGTCCGGGGCCCGAAGAGCATCTGGGTCCGCGCCGACGGCGTGCGCCTCGGCATGACCAGCACCGACCTGCAGGCGAAGAACGGTCGGCCGTTCAAGTTCCTGGGCTTCGAATGGGATTACGGCGGCGCGATCAGCGATTGGCGCGGCGGCGCGCTGGCGGTCGATGGCACCACGCGCGGCCCGGTGGTGCTGTGTCCGCCCGATCCCCACCCGGAGGATTACCCTGTCGGCGACTCGGAGTTCCCGTCCGATGATCCCCGCGTGGTCTCGAATCCTGCCGTCGTCTGCGAGTTCGGCGTGAACCTGGATTTCGTCACGGCCGCAGCTGCGCCCGCACCGCGATGACGGCGCTGGATCCGCCGCTGCATCCTTCCTTCCACGTCACAATCCGCGCCATCGCAGGCGCCGCCACGGATCTTCCTGCATGAAACAGTTCCTGCTCACGCTCGCTGCCGTCCTCATCGGTGGCTTCCTCGCCCTGCTGGGCTACGACCGCTTCATCGTCCAGCCGCGCCAGGCCGAAGGCGGCACCGGCGCCGACGCCGCGAGTACAGCGCAGATCGATATGGGCAAGGCCCGTGCCGAAGCGCGCGAGGTTGCCGCGGAGGTGGAGGCATCGGTGCAGCGCAGCGTGGAGAACGCACGCGAGACGCTATCGGCGCAGGCGAACGAGATGGACCGCCGCGAGCTGATCGCCGATGCCGTGCAACGGGTGACGATGTTCCGCGTCGCCCTGACCGAATACCACATGACCAATGCCCGGTGGCCGCAGGATGCGGAGGAAGCGGGCCTGCCGCCGCCCGGCGACATGCGCGGCGGTGCCGTCCGCGCGGTCACCCTGGGCGGGGAGGGCGTGGTGACCGTGGCCCTGGACGAGCGCTTCGGCAAGGACGGCGCCATCGTCCTGCGACCGAGCGTGAATGCCGCGACCGGCCAGGTCGACTGGGCCTGCGAAGTCACCGGCGACGACGAGATCCGCCGCGCGCTGCCCCGGTGCAAGGGATGAAGCGACCGACCCGCGTGGTCATCGGCACGGCCCTGTGCGCGATGGCGTTCGCGACGACCGGCTGCGGCAGCGTGCCGGTCGCCGCCGGACCGTCGGCCGCCTGCGAGCCCGGCGACGTCGCGATGACCCGCGACATCCTGTATTTCGGCCGCCATCGTCCCGACGGCGGCGCCGTCGACGAGGCCCAGTGGCGCGCCTTCGTCGACGACGTGCTGACGCCGCGTTTTCCCGATGGCCTGACCATCATGTCCGCCACCGGCCAATGGCGCGGCGGCGATGGCGCCATCGAACGCGAGCCTTCGGAGGTCGTGACCATCCTGCATGCAGGCGATGCGACGGCGCGGCGCGCGATCGACGAGGTCATCGACGAATACCGGCGCCGATTCGCGCAGGAATCCGTGCTGCGCGAGCGCGGCACGACCTGCGCGAGGTTCTGAGGCAGGGCGCGGGGCTGGCGTTGCTCGTCGGGCCGTGACCGTCGCCGGCCACGATCGTGATCAGATCCGGCGGACGAGGATGACGGTGATGTTGTCCGAGCCGCCGCCATCGAGCGCGGCATCGACCAGGCCGTCGACGCATTCCTGGGCGCTGCATTCGGTGTGCGACAGCACCTGCGAGATGCTGGCGTCGTCGACTTCCTCGGTCAGGCCATCGCTGCACAGCAGCAGCTGCATGCCCGGACGCAGCTCGCCCGACAGGGTCTCGACGTTGAGGTTCTGCGGATCAGTCACGCCCAGCGCCTGGGTGACCACGTTGCGGTGCGGATGCGTGCGCGCCTGGTCGACGGTGATCGCGCCCTGCGAGATCAGCTCCTGCACGTAGCTGTGGTCGTGCGACAGCTGGGCCAGGGTGCCGTCGCGCCACAGGTAGGCGCGGCTGTCGCCGACCCAGGCCACCTCGAAGCGGTTGCCGAGGATGCGCAGCGCGACGACGGTGGTGCCCATCGGCAGCGCATCGCTGCGCTGGCGCGACGCACGGATGATCTCCTCGTCGGCGGTGCGGATCGCCTGCGCCAGGGTCGTGCCCTGGCGGATCTCGCGGACGATGGTCTCCCGCGCCAGCGCGCTGGCGACTTCGCCGTACTCGTGGCCACCCATGCCATCGGCCACCAGCCACAGGCCGAGGTCGCTGTCACCGTAATAGGTGTCCTCGTTCAGCTCGCGACGCAAGCCGGCGTGGGTGAGATGCCCGAATTCGATCATGCAGGGGCCGTGGGGTAGGGAGTCAGCCATAGTCGTTGGGGAGATACGCAATCCGGCGATGAAACCGGACGCCGCGCGCGAAAGCAATCGCCGGGGACGGGTTCTGCGATGGCGATACCCGGATCGCGGTTCCCGATGCCCACGGCTGCGGCCGTCCGAAATTGCGCAGGCCTGCAGGAAATGCCCGCCTGCCCATCGATCCGCCGGGCCGCCCATGTCGCGGCTGGTTCAGCCTTCTTCGGTCTCTTGTCCCTCGCGCCATCGTACGACCCACCGCTGAGCGACCAGCACCAGCAGGGTGAGGACCGTCGCCGCCGTCCCCAGCAGGTAATAGCGGAACCCGATCGTCACGCCGATGATCGCCACCATCAGCAGCGAAGCGGCGGTGGTGATGCCGGCGATCGAATCCTCGCCGCGCCTGGAGAAGATCGTGCCGGCGCCGATGAACGCCACGCCCGCGATCATCGCTTCGACCAGGCGCAGCGGATCGATGGTGACCTCGCCAGTGGTGAAGCGTGGATCGTCCAGCATGCCGCGGCCCACCGAGACCAGCAGCGCCGCAGCGGCGGCGACCAGCATGTGGGTGCGGAAGCCGGCGGGGCGATCCTTGGTTTCGCGTTCGAAGCCGATCGCGCCTCCCAGGCCCATCGCCAGCACGATGTCCATCAATGCGCGCAGCTCAAGCCATGCGTCCATCGCGCGTTCCGTATGAAAGAGGCAGGTGCGGCGCCGGTGGCATGGTCGTTGCGTCGAGGGGGCTGCGGCGCCGCGTGGCGCGCGTCGCTTTCCCCCTCATTCCAGGAGATCCCCCATGAAGCGCATCCTGTCCATCCTCGTTCTCGCGGTGTTCGCGTCTGGCCTGTTCGGCTGCAATACCATGGCCGGCGCCGGGCGCGACGTGCAGAAAGCGGGCGAAAAGGTCGAGGAGAAGGCCGAAGACTGCAAGGACGGCAAGTGCTGATCGCAACGCTCCGAGGCTGATGCCGGCTCGTGCGCAATGCCCGGACACTGGCCTCGTGTCCGGGCATTGCGCAAGGAAACGGGGTGCGCCGATCATGGCCGCCCCAGTGTGTCGCCCTGGTCTTCCTGTGAAGTGGTGTCGGTGTCCTGCGCGGGTGGTTCGTTGCCGGCGGGCGGCGCGACGGGTGCCTCGGGCGATCGCGTCGTCGCCGGCGTTTCGGTGCCTGGATCGGCCGGGGGTGGCGGCGTCGCGGTTTCGTGCAGATTCTGCGCGGTTTCGGGCGTGTCGCCCTGTCCTTCGCGATGCACGCCAGAGGTGCCGGTCGTCTCGCGACGATCGCAGGCGGTGCAGGTCGCGATCGCGGCGATCAGCAGAAAGGGGAATGTCGAGCGTGCGTTCATGCGATCTCCATGGCGTATCCGGATGGCGGGTATCGCAGGATGTGCATCAAGTTCCATGCCAGCCGGCTGTGCGATGCAGATCTTGGTCCTTTCTGCGTGGCGTTCGAGTCCTGCATGCAAGGCAGGCGCTGCAGATGCGCGCTTTGCCGAGCGGTCGGGCCGAAGGGTTCGAATTCCTCCCTCTCCGCCAGAAACGCAAAGCGCCCTTGCGGGGCTGTTCGGGAGGGATTGACTCGGCACATCCATGTGCCTTTCCGGCCCGTGCGACTGCACGGGCGCTCGACGGCGCGTGGCAGTGCCACGCGAATTCCCGTCTCGCCCCGTTGGGCGGCTGCGCCGTCCGCATCGGCAATCCTGCCGATGTGTCGAACCGAGGGGGCTCATCAAGTCTTCCCTCTCCGCCAGAAACGCAAAGCGCCCCTTGCGGGGCGTTCGGGAGGGATTGACTCGGCACATCCATGTGCCTTTCCGGCCCGTGCGACTGCACGGGCGCTCGATGGCGCGTGGCAGTGCCACGCGAATTCCCGTCTCGCCCCGTTGGGCGGCTGCGCCGTCCGCATCGGCAATCCTGCCGATGTGTCGAACCGAGGGGGCTCATCAAGTCTTCCCTCTCCGCCAGAAACGCAAAACGCCCCTTGCGGGGCGCTTTGCGTTTCTGGCGGAGAGGGAGGGATTCGAACCCTCGGTACGCTATTCACGTACGCCTGATTTCGAGTCAGGTACATTCAACCGCTCTGCCACCTCTCCGAAGGGGCAGCGGCGAGGCGGGCCTCGTCGCGGGGCCGCCATGATACGAGGCAGGGCCCCGGACCACAAGACGCGTACACTGACCGCCCCCGAATCCCTCCTGCTGCCTCCCGCCATGTCCGAAATCTCCGTCCCCGTCTCCTTCGGCGAACTGCTCGACAAGATCGCCATCCTCCAGATCAAGTCCGAGCGCATGTCCGACCCGGCGAAGCTCGCCAACGTGCGCAACGAGCTCTCGGCCCTGGAGCGGACCTGGATGGCGCATCCGGCGGCCGGGCACGACATCGCCCGCCTGCGCGCGGACCTCAAGGCGGTGAACGAGCGCCTGTGGGTGATCGAGGACGACATCCGCCTCAAGGAGAAGGCGCAGGCCTTCGACGAGGAGTTCATCCGCCTGGCGCGCAGCGTGTACTTCGAGAACGACGAGCGCGCCCGGATCAAGAAGGACATCAACCTCGCCCTGGGCTCGGCCTATGTCGAGGAGAAGTCCTACGAGGACTACCGCTCGGGTCGCGCCGCACCCTGAGCGTCCCTGGCGCGGACCGCGTCGCCCGGATGGCCGTCCCGACCGGCCCCGGGTCGGGGCGGAAAATGACTACGTATTCCGTCACAGAATGCAGGTTGACAGGAATACTCACCCCGATAGCGATATTCACCCAAGCCAGTTCACTATTGGTAGCGGCTTGCGCGATTCCATGCGAAATCTCCGGGGTTTTTCGATGGTCGCTACCAATAGTGGCCGAAATCGGAGTCGGGGGGATCTTCCCCGGGACTGAATCGATGCGTAATGTCTGCCCTGCACGTCAGGCATCCCGATTCATCGCCGAAAGGCGACCGGGATCCCGGAATGACCGGTTCGCCGGTCGGCCGAAGGCACAAGGAGGTGCCGCGTGCGTTCGCCCTTCGGGGCGACGCGGTGGGCCGGATGCCCGCCGCGGAGGGTTCGACGCAGGACGCGTTTCGCAGGGAAGGACTCCCACCATCGCATGGAGCGATGGGCAGAACCCGGGTCGATGTGCGGGAGCCACGGAAGGCCCCGCCGCGACAGCAGTATCGAAGGACGAGAATCGAGGGACCCGACCGCCGCAAGGCGGTTTTTTTGTGCCCGGCCGATCCGCAGCTGGTTCAGCCCAGGCTGGTCCGGCAGCGCTCGAACGCGGCGATGCCGTCGTCGACCGTGACCAGGTCCATCACGCCTTCGTGCTCGATCTTCGTGCCCCATTTGAGCGCGGCGGCGGGCTTGCCGAGGTATTTCCGGGCGGCATCGTCGTAGCGGTCCGCGCAGAAGCGGATGTCGGAATACGGCCCGCTGCGGCGCGGATTGCTGGCTGCGTGCAGGCCCAGGACCTTCGTGCCCATGGCGTTGGCGATGTGCATCGGCCCGGAATCCGGGGTCATCAGCAGGTCGGCACGCGCCAGCAGCGCGGGCAGCTGCTTGAGGGTGTCCTTGCCGACCAGGTCGAGCACGGCGTCGCCGGGCGCCACCGGGCGCATCGCCGCGAGGATGGCGTCGGTGGTCTCGCGCTCGAGCGTGCTGCGTCCGCCGAGCAGGGCCACGCGCCAGCCCTGGTCGCGGGCATGGTCGGCCACGGCGGCATAACGCTCTGGCCGCCAGTTGCGCAGGGCATGGCTGGAGCAAGGCGAGATCGCCAGCGTCCGCAGGCCGTCGTCGGGCCACTGCGCCCGCGCCCAGTCGTGGGCGCAGTGGGGAACCGGCAGGTCCCAGGCCACGTCGGCGCGCTGGAGTCCCAGGGGTTCGCAGAAACTGCCGATCGCATCCAGCACGTGGATGCCGGGTCGGTCGGGGATCCGTTCGTTGATGAACAGACCGTGCAGTTCCTTCGAGCGCGAGCGGTCGTAGCCGATGCGGCGCCGGGCCGGGATGAAGGCCGACAGCAGGTTCGCGCGCGCCGACACCTGCAGCTGCAGCAGCACGTCGAAACGACGGCCGGCCAGCCCGCGGCGCAGGGCGCGCATGCCGGCGAGCCCGGTCTTCTTGTCGTACACGATGAATTCGACGCCCGGCAGGCCGTCGAGCAGCTTCTGCTCGCCCCGGCCGATCACCCAGGTGATCGGGGCCTCGGGCCAGGCCCGGCGCAGGGTGCGGATCAGGGGCAGGACATGAGTCACATCGCCAAGCGCGGACAGGCGCAGGAGGCAGATCGAGGGGGGCGTTGTCGCGCTCAATTGTTAGACTCGGGGTTATGGTCGCCTTCGATGCCAGCGAAAGCCTGATGCCCTTCCGCGCGGTGCGCGGCAGCGGCGCGGCGGCGGCCCTGACCGGCGCCATTCTGTTCGACCTGGAGCGCCTGCGGCAAGCCGGGCTCAAGGCCGCCGACCCGGCGTGGTTCGATCCGGCATCGTGGGGCGATCACGCCCGGCCGGTCGGCAGCGGCGGACGCGGCGGCGCCTGGTTCATCGATGCCGCCGCGGGCGGCGTGCCCCTGGGGGCGCTGGTGCTGCGCCACTACCTGCGCGGTGGCGTCGCCGCGAAGTTCAGCCGCGACCGCTTCCTCTGGCAGGGCGCGGAGCGGGCCCGCAGCTTCGCGGAATTCCGCCTGCTGCGCGAGGCGCTGCGCCGGAAATTGCCGGTGCCGCGCCCGATCGCCGCGATCTACTGGCGCGAAGGTCTGCGCTACCGGGCCGGGATCCTGCTGGAGCGACTGTGCGGGGTGGCCTCGCTGGCCGACCTGGCCGCCGAACGCGGCGGGGACGCGCCGTGGGAGGTCGCCGGTCGCCTGATCGCGCGCATGCATCGCGCCGGGCTGGACCATGCCGACCTCAATGCCCACAACCTGCTGTTCGACGAGGCAGGGCGCGCCTGGATCATCGACCTCGACCGCGGCCAGTGGCGCATTCCCGCCACCGCGTGGCGCGAGGGCAACCTGGCGCGGCTGCAGCGTTCGCTGCTGAAGCTGCGTGGTGCGCGTGACGTCGCCGAGGTCGAAAGGGATTACGCGCGACTCCGCAGCGCGTACGATGCGCACTGGCAGCGCGGCACATGATGCAGCGCTGCCATCGTCCGCGCAGCGAGAGGGTGTCATCGAGATGAGTTGGGCTTTGCGATTCCACGGCGTCGGCAACGCCTCGTCGGTCGAACTGGGCTCGGCGATGGCGACGATCGAACGCGATGGCCGGCCCTGGCTGACCATCGACTGCGGCGCCGAAGGCCTGACCGCGTATCTGGCCCATTACGGCGAAGCGCCCCGCGCGCTGTTCATCACCCACACCCATCTCGACCATGTCGCCGGCTTCGAGCGACTGTTCGTCGACAGCTTTTTCGACCCGGCGCGCTGCGGACGCGTGCGCGTCTACGTGCCCGCGCCGGTGGTGCCGCTGCTGCACCAGCGGGTCGGCGACTACCCGAATGCACTGGCCGAAGGCGGTACGAACTTCTGGGATGCCTTCCAGGTGATCCCGGTCGGCGACGCCTTCTGGCACGACGGCGTGCGCCTGGAGACCTTCGAAGCGCGCCACCACTGGCCGCGCACCGCCTACGGCCTGCGCCTGCGCGGCAGCGTGGTCTGGACCGGCGATACCCGGCCGATTCCCGAAACCCTGGCGGTGATGGCGGGCGAGGGCGAGCAGGTGGCGCATGACTGCGCGGTGCGCGGCAACCCCTCGCACACCGGCATCGCCGATCTCGAACGCGAGTATCCGCGCGAACTGCTCGACCGCTGCATCCTCTACCACTACGTTGGCGCCGCCGAAGGCGAGGCCCTGCGCGCGCGCGGGCACCGCGTAGCGTCGCCGGGCGAGTGCGTGGCGCTGGCCGAACCGACCGCCGCCCGCGCCGAGCCCTTCGTGCCCGAGAATGCCGCACCCGATGCCGCAGCTGTCGCCTCTTCATCGGCAACGACGACCGCCTCCTGAACCATGAACGCCGTGCCGCATCCCGATCCGCATGCCGATGCCCTGCCGCGCGACGCGCTGGGCCGGCCGCTGCGCGACCTGCGCCTGTCGGTGATCGAGGCCTGCAATTTCCGCTGTCCCTACTGCATGCCCGCCGATCGCGTGCCGGACGACCATGGCCTGGACGCGGCCTCGCGGCTCTCCTTCGACCAGATCGAGCGCCTCGTGCGCGGCTTCGTGCGCGTCGGCGTGCGCAAGCTGCGGATCACCGGCGGAGAGCCGCTGTTGCGCAAGCGCCTGCCCGAGCTGATCGCCCGGCTCGCCGCGCTCGACGGCCTGGACGATATCGCGCTGACCACCAACGGCAGCCTGCTCGCCGCACAGGCCCGGGCCCTGCGCGAGGCCGGGCTGCACCGGCTCACGGTCAGTCTCGATACGCTGGATCCGGAGGGTTTCGCTGCGTTGTCCGGTGGACGCGGCGCCCTTGACGACGTCCTGCGCGGCCTCGACGCGGCGCGCGAGGCCGGTTTCACCCGGACCAAGCTCAACTGCGTGGTGCAGCGCGGCGTGAACGACGAGCAGGTGCTGCCGCTGGTCGCGTTCGCGCGCGAACACGGGCACACGATGCGTTTCATCGAATACATGGACGTCGGCACCTGCAATGCATGGTCGATGGAACGGGTCGTGCCTTCGTCCGCACTGCGCGACGCCATCCATGCGCGCTGGCCGCTGCATCCGCTGGATCCGAACTATCGCGGCGAAGTGGCCGCACGCTACGGGTTCGACGACGGCCTGGGCGAGGTCGGTTTCGTCAGCTCGATCACCGCGCCGTTCTGCGGCGACTGCCATCGCGCGCGCGTTTCCGCCGACGGACGCATCTACACCTGCCTCTTCGCCGCCGACGGCACCGACCTGCGCCCCGATCTCGACGACGACGCGGCCTTCGTTTCGCGTCTCGACGCGCTCTGGCGCGCGCGCACCGATCGCTACAGCGAAGTGCGCGGCGAAGCGCGTGCGGCGCGGCGGCGCGTCGAAATGTTCCTGATCGGTGGTTAGGCGTGATGTTGGCGCAATTCGCCGCATCAACCCTCTCCCCCACGCGTGGGGGAGAGGGCAGGGTGAGGGGGGATGGAGCGACCGCCTCGCAGCGGCCCCCTCACCCGCGCCTGTGGCGCGACCTCTCCCCCGCATGCGGGGGAGAGGTTGATGGACGCATGTCGACCCGGCCGGATCGTCTGGATGTCCGCTCTGCGCAATACCTGAAGTCACTGCGGTTCCGCCGCTGCCTGCAATGGAGAATCGCCGTTTGAATACGCGTTCACGCAGCACAGGTTCACGACTCACCCATCTCGATGCCGACGGCCATCCGGCGATGGTCGATGTGTCGTCCAAGGTCGCCACCGCGCGCGCCGCCACCGCGGAGTGTCGGGTGAAGTTTCCCGCAGCGGTCGCTGCCGAATTGCACCGCAATGGCCTGAAAAGCGCCAAGGGCGGCGTGGTCGACACCGCCGTCATCGCCGGCACGCTGGCGGTCAAGCGCACCCACGAGCTGATCCCGTTCTGCCATCCGCTGCCGATCGACGGCATCCGCTTCGCCATCGCATGGCGCAGCGATCGCGAGCTGGAGATCGTCTGCACGGTCAAGACGGTGCATCGCACCGGCGTCGAGATGGAAGCCCTGACCGGTGCCACCATCGCCGCGCTCACCGTCTACGACATGTGCAAGGCGCTGTCGCACGCCATCGTGCTGGGGCCGGCGAAACTGCGCGGCAAGCGCGGCGGCAAGCAGGATGTCGGCACGATCGCGGAGCCTGCCTGATGACGCGCGTGACCGTGCTGTATTTCGCCAGCCTGCGCGATGCCGCCGCTCGCGACAGCGAGGAGGTCGAACACGAGGGCGACCTGGCGGCCCTCTACGGTTGTCTGCGTGAACGATACGGCTTCGCATTGCCGATCGAGCGCGTCCGGGTCGCGATGGATGGCGCCTTCGCCGATTGGCGGGATCCGCCGCGCGACGGCGCCGAAGTGGCCTTCATTCCGCCCGTGTCCGGCGGCTGAGCTGGATTTGGCCTGAACGCCGCGTTCCAGCGCGCCTTCTGTGATCCATATCGCGGATGGGGTAGCCTTGCGATCCCGTTTCAGCTGCGTGAGCCCCGACTGATGACCCGTCTGCATGCCGTCACCGATCTCGATACCGTGCTCGCCGATCCGGTGCGCCATGATGCCCTCGTCGTGGTCGCCCATGACCTGCCTGCCGTCGCGCACTCCTTGATCTCCCGTGCATTCGCGACCGCCAGTGCCGTCGATGCGCAGGTCGCGCAGGCGATCTCCCTGGTGCCCTGCGCAGACGCCCCCGGTGGGCGCGTGGTGCTGTCGCCGACCGGTCCGGTGCTCCGCGATCACGACGATGTGCGTCGCTACACCGAAGCCGCACAGGCGGGCCTCCGCCGCGCACGCGATGCCGGCGCGCGCGCGCCACTGGTCGTGCTGGTCCCGCCGCCTGCCGACGAGCGCCATCGCAATGCCGCGCGCGTCGCCGCGCTGGCCGCGATCGGCGGATTGTGGGAGCCGCTCGAAGCGCGCGAAGCCCTGGGCGCTTCGGCCGAACCGGTCGCATCGATCGGCTTTTCCGTGCTCGATGGCGGTTTCGGCGAGGCCGATGCCGCCTGGGTCGAAGCGGTCAATGCCGGCATGCGCCTCGCCCGCGACCTCGCCGGCACCGACCCCGAGCGCATGGCGCCGCCGAAGTTCGCGCAGTACTGCACCGACGCATTCCGCGACACCTCGGTGACGGTGTCGGTCAACAGCGACCAGGACGCGCTGCGTCGCGATTACCCGCTGCTCAGCGCCGTGGCGCGCGCCAGCCTCGATGTCGAGCGTCATCGTCCCTGCGTGGTCCGCCTCGAATACGTGCCGCAGGGCCAGGTCGAACGCACGCTCCTTTTCGCGGGCAAGGGCCTGACCTACGACACCGGCGGCGCCGATCTCAAGACCGATGGCCACATGGCCGGCATGAGCCGCGACAAGGGCGGCGCCGCAGCCGTCGCCGGTTTCGTCCTTGCCGTGGCGCGCCTCGGCCTGCCGGGCGTGAAGGTCATCGCCGAGCTCGGCGTGGTCCGCAATTCGATCGGTCCCGACAGCTTCGTCGCGGACGAAATCATTCCCAGCCATGCCGGCGTGCGCGTGCGCATCGGCAACACCGATGCCGAAGGCCGCCTCGTGCTGGCCGACCTGCTGTCGCACCTGCGCGAGGACGCGCTGCAGGCCACCGCGCCGCGCCTGTTCAGCGTCGCCACGCTGACCGGTCATGCGAACCGTGCGGTGGGGCCGTACAACATCGCGCTCGACAACGGTCCGGCGCGCGCGGCCGGCGTCGCCGAATCCCTGGCGAAGCAGGGCGACCAGTGGGGCGATCCCTTCGAGGTCTCGCGCCTGCGTCGCGAGGACTACGATTTCGTCGCGCCGCGCAGCCGCGCCGACGACCTGCTGTCGTGCAACAACCTGCCGTCCTCGGCCACGCCGCGTGGCCACCAGTTCCCGATGGCCTTCCTCGCCATCGCCTCCGGCCTGGATCGCCACGGCAGCGACGCGTCGCAACCGCTGGCGTTCACGCACATCGACATCGGCGGCAGCGGCGTGGAAGGCGGCGACTGGCAGCACGGCCGCCCCTCGGCGCGCCCGCTCGTGGCGATGCTCGCCGCATTGACCTGAGGACGTGCCGGGCATGGCGCGATTCGCGATCGCCGACGACGCGTTCGACATCGCGCCCCTGCGCGCAGGCCTTCTGCGCGCCGATGCCGGTGCCTACGCCAGTTTCGAAGGCTGGGTCCGCAACCACAACGATGGCCGCGCCGCGACCGGCCTGCGTTATGACTCCTACCGTGCGCTCGCCGAAGCGGAAGGCGAGCGCATCCTCGACGAAGCGCTGGCCCGTTTTTCGATCGCCGATGCCGCCTGCGTGCATCGCATCGGCGATCTCGCCGTCGGCGACCTCGCGGTCTGGGTCGGCGTCAGCGCCGCGCACCGCGATGCCGCCTTCGCCGCGTGTCGCTGGATCATCGACGAAGTGAAATCCCGCGTGCCGATCTGGAAGCACGAGCGCTACGTAGAGGGCGATGCGCAGTGGCTGCATCCGCAGCCGCAGGACGCGCAGTAGCCCGCGACGTCCGGCGGCCCTTCTGTTGCCGCGCGCGAATCGAGTGGAATCCACGGGCAAGGCCGCGTGCGGAAGCGCGAGCGCGACCTTGGGAGATGCGCGTACGAAACTCATGAATGGCGATGGCCCCGCCGGCTGACCTCGGCGCCCGCATCGACCGATACCGTTGCTGCCTTCCGGCCCTGGCGGGGTTTTCGATCTAGCGTCGCGAGGGGCCGACGGGGCCACCATGGAGATGTGCCTTCAACGGATCGCTCGAGCGGTCCACCGAAGGGCCGCGCAGTATGCCACAAGCCCGCAGCGTGCCCAAGCGCGATGACGGCCGGTGGCATCCGCTCGTCAATTGCCCCTAAACAATTTCCCGGCAGTCCGGACAAGGAAGGTATCAGAGCGGGCGGATACCGCCCCCACCCATACGGATCAAAGGGTTACTCCATGGTTGCTGTCTTCACCGGAACCGGTCTCGGGCTGTTCAACTCCTCCTTCACCCAGCTGGGGGGCGCCTCGGGCGGCTCCGGGCGGCTGGGGCAGAGCAACAGCCGGTACTACGTCAACCTCGCCACCGGCAACCTGGTGCTGCAGGACATCGACGAGACGATCCTGACCCGGGGCCTGCCGGTCTCGATGCTGCGCACCTACAACAGCCAGGGCACGGTGGCCGGGCAGGGCCAGGACGGCTGGATGAGCGCGTTCGAGCGGCGGGTGGGGAACCTGACCGGGACGGTCAATACGGCCGGGAGCACGGTGACGCGGTATCTGGGGGATGGGAGTGAGGTGGTGTATGCGTGGAATACGACCTACAGCGCATATGTGTCGAGCGTAGGTGACGGCGCGCACGACAAGATCACCTGGAGTGCAGGCGATAGCAAATGGACCTGGACGGAAGGTACCTCGCGCGATTACGAGCAGTACGACGGATCGGTGCCCGCTGGTGGTCGTCTCGTGCTGATCTCGAACTGGCAGACCGGTGCGATCTACAACCTCAATTACAACGCGACCAGCGGCCGGTTGTTCTCGGTGCAATCCAGCAACTCCACGGCATCCGACGATGCGATGTTCTTTGCCTACGATGCATCTGGCCGTTTGTCCGGGCTGATCACGAGGCAGGACGGCCAAGTGCTTGGGCAGGTCTGGTACCACTATGATGAGTATGGTCGCCTGCGTTCAGTCATCACCGATCTTCGGCCCGACAGCGCGACGATCGACACGGTGAACCGCATTGCGACGATGTCGTCGCAGGCCGCTTCGAACGCGTGGGATGACAATGTCGTTGCCAACAACGACGGTCGGCTGTTCCGTACCACCTATGCCTACATGACGCAGTCGGCAGGCGATCTGCGGATCCGCACGGTCTCCTCGAGCGACGGCAGTGTGCTAAGCGTCGACTACGACGGCAACGGCCGGATTGCCCGCACCACGCTGGGCGATGTCAACGGTGACGACAGCGATGGCCTGGGCCAGACCGTCACTTACACCTACGGCACGGCATCGGGAGGCTTGGTGCCGGTCACGGTTACTGATTCGAGTCAGAGGTCCTGGGTCTATTCCTTCGATGCCGTGACCCGTGAACTGAGGCGCATCCAGTCGCCTGCGGTGGATGGGCTGTCGGACGTGACCAGCTACACCTACGACACCTCCGGCAACATCACGCAGATCAAGGTGGAGCGCGGCGCAGCGTTGCTGTCCCGGGTGGATTATCAGTACACCTTGTATGGTCAGGTGACCCGTCAGTGGGACCTACAGGGCAACCGCATCGACCGGGCGTATACCGGCGACACCGGCCTGGTCGTCAGCGAAACCCGTTACACCGCAGTGGATCCCGATGGCCAGGCAGGCTCGCAGAACCCTGCGACAGGGACTGGCATGACGACGCGCACCGTGTACGGTGCGGCCGGGCGTCCGATGTTCACGCTCAGCGCGCTGGGTGAAGTCACCGAATACATCTACGGAGACGGCACAGCGGCCAGGGGTGGGTTGGGCGCCAATCTTCAGGTCGTGACCACGCGGCGCTATGTGGGCGCTGTCTATGACGTATCAGCCATGGCGGCGGGGACAGTGCCATCCCTCTCGCAGATGAATGCATGGGTCGCTGACAAACTTGCCCAGACCGAACGCACCGACTTCCGTTACGACACCCAGGGCCGCCTGCAGGAGAAGCGCGAGTATGCGCAGGTGGCGCAGTCGGCGGGTTCTGGCGTAGCAGTGGGCGATGGCGTGCTGGATGAGTCGACGAACATCACCCGCTACACCTACGACGCACAAGGCTTGCTGCGTCAGCAGATCACCCAGCGTGGTGCGGGCCGCACGCTGGGCGCGGGCACGCCGCAGGCGACGAGCGAGATCGTCGATTACGTGTACGACGGCATGGGCCGTCTGCTCAGCTCGCTCAAGCGCAGCGGTGCGACGCCGGACATGCCCGATCCTGTGACGCAGGCGGCTGCATACGCGACCTGGCTGGCAGCGAACGACGCGACGACGGTGCTGACGACCTGGGCCTACCTGGACTCCGGCAACAGCATCAAGGTGGTGTCCGATAACGGCATGACCCGTACCGAGGTGCGCAACGCCGCCGGGATGCTGGTGGCGGTGACCGAGGCCGATGCGCCGAGTAATCCGACGACCACGCGCACGACGGAGCGCAAGTACGACACCGCGGGTCGCCTGGTCGCCGAGCAGGATGCGGGGGGCGGGCGCCGCTACTTCATCTACGACGAGAAGGGACGCCTGAGCGCGACAATCGACGCGACCGGTGCGGTGACGCAGACGCTGTACGACGGCGCCAATCGGGTGATCGAGGTACGTGCGTACGCGAACCGGGTGACGCCGCTGTCGACGTGGTGGACCGGGACCCCTCCGACTGGAGTATGGCGGAGCGACGAAGAGTTCAATGGAGAATTGCCGCCGAATCTCCTCATCATTGACCCTGATCACATTGCTGACTCGCTTAAGCAAATGGATTATGACGCCGCAGGGCGATTGTCGGTTGAGCATATTTACTCCGATACTGGCAGGCAGAGTACGCACTACACCTACGATGCCGCCGGCCGCCTGCTGCAGGTGAGCGTGGCCGACAATGCCACGCCGGCGACGGCTCGGACCACGCGCTATCTGTACGACAAGGCAGACCGGAAGATCGCCGAAGTCGATGCGCGGAACTTCGTGACCGAGTATGTGTACGATCTGGCCGGCCGCGTGGTGAGGACCATCCGCTACGCCAATGCCAGCACGACGCCGGCATCGAACGACCTGGCGACTCTGCGCCCGCTGTCGAATACAGTCCAGGACCAGACCACCCGCATGTTCTACGACGGTCGCGGCAACCTGGTCGGTTCGCTGGATGCCGAGGGCTACCTGACCGAGTTCGTGTACGACGAGGCGCTGAACCAGCGCGCGGTGAAGGCGTACGAGCGCAAGCTGACTGGCCTGGCCGGCAACGAGTCGCTGTCGACGCTGCGCGCGTCGGCCACGGCCGGTCTGGCTCCGGGTGTACTGGGCTTCCGCACCACCCAGCGCCAGTTCAACGCGCTGGGCCAGCTGGAGACCGAGCTGAACCACGAAGGCACGGTCACCCGCTACACCTACGACGAGTCCGGGCGCCTGGTGCGCACCGAGTCGGCCTTCGGTGCGAGCGAGGTGCGCACGAATAACGTCCGCTACGACGTGTTCGGCAACGTGGTCGGCGAGATCGACGGCGAGGGCGTGCGCAAGGCGATGGAGCTGCTGACCGGCGGCCTTGCCCTGGATCACGCGTCCTTGTCCTCGGCGACGCTGGACGCGGTCTACGCGCAGTACGGCGTGCGCCACAGCTACGACCTGCTGGGCCGTCGGATCGAGAGCATCGACGCGCAGGGCAACAAGACCTGGACCTTCCACGACAGCGAGGGCCGTGTGACGTTCGTGGTGCGCGGCCAGCGCGACGAGGCCAATGTCCTGAACGCCAAGGCCGAGATCACCGAGACGCGCTACGACGCGCTGGGCCGGGTGATCGATACGATCGCCTACGGCGGGGCGCTGACGGTGCCGGTGCCGGGCTCGCGCGCCAGCGTGCAGTCGGTGCTGGCGACGCTGGTGGCGGTGGGGGCGACCAACAGCCGGATCGAGCTGAGCTACGACCGCCGCGGCCTGTTGACCGAGCGCAAGGTCTGGGGCGACGGCGACGCGCGCGATGTGACCCGCTACGCGTACAACGCGTTCGGCGAACTGGTGACGCAGCAGGACATGGAAGCCGACGGCACCACGGTACGCCGGACCACGAGCTGGGGCTATGACGCCCGCGGCCAGGCGACCGGCACGACCCAGAGCGGCGGCGGCCTGAGCCGCAGCACCTCGACCACCTACGACGCCTTCGGCCGCGCGATCACGCGCACCGATGCGCGCGGCACCACGACGAGCATCGCCTACGACCGCCTGGGCCGGGTGATCACCCAGTCGACCACGGTCAGCGGCCGGGTCGAGGCCAGCAGCCTGTCCTACGACGCCTACGGCCGGATCGTCACCCAGACCGATGCGCTGGGCAACGTCACGACCTACGCCTACAACGACACCAACCGCTCGATGACGGTGACCTCGCAAGAGGGCGTGTCGGTGACCACCACCCGCAACCGCCACGGCGAGACGGTGACGGTGAGCCAGGCCCTGCCCGGTGGCGGCACGGCGACCACGACCAGGGCCTACGACAAGGACGGCAACGTCATCAGCGTGACCGATGCGCTGGGCAAGGTCACGACCAACGAGTACGACACGCGCGGCCTGCTGGCGGCGACGGTGGACGCGAGCGGGCGCCGGGTGGAATACCGCTACGACGCGGCCGGCCGCGTGCTGCAGCGGATCGAGGATCCGGGTGCGGGCAAGCTCAACCTGACCACGACCACCGCCTACGACGCGCAGGGTCGCCAGCTGCGGGTGACCGACGCCAGCGGCCGTGTCACGACGATGGTTTACGACCGCAAGGGCAACCTGACCGAGACGGTGCGGGATCCGGGCGGCCTGAACCTGCGCACGACCTACACCTGGGACCGCGACGGTCGCCAGCTGACGGTGACCGAAGGTGCAGGCAGCGCAGCGGCGATGACCACGGCCTACGTGTACGACGCCCTCGGGCGCCGGACGCAGGAGATCCGCGGCTCGGGCAGCCTGAACCTGACCACCAGCTACACCTACGACAGCAACGACAACGTCATCAGCCGGACCGACGGCAGCGGCCGGGTCACGCGCTATGCCTACGACGCTGCGAACCGTCTGCGGTTCACGGTGGACGGGCTGAACGGGATCACGGAAGTGGCCTACGACGCGGCGGGCCGCGCGACGATGACCCGGCGCTACGCGAAGGTGGGCGTGGGTGGCCTGCCGGCGACGCCGAGCGAGGCAGACCTGGCGACCCACGTGCAGAGCGAGGGCTACCGCAACGACGCGCTGGACGAGGTGACCTACCGCGTGTACGACCGCGACGGGCGGGTGCGTCTGAGCATCGACGGTATGGGCGGCGTGCGCGAGACGGTGTACGACAGTGCGGGCCGTGTGCTGCGCGAAGTGGCGTACGTGAAGACGCTGGCGATGCCGGCGACGCAGCACGATGGCCTGAAGGCGGGCACGACGACGATCGCGAGCCTGGAGCTCAACAATCTGGCGAGCGCGAACGACGCGGTGGTGCGCCATGTGTACAACGCCGCCGGCCAGCGGCGCTACAGCGTGGACGCGACCGGCGCGGTGAGCGGCGTGTGGTACGACGCAGCGGGCCGCGTGGTGGCGACGCGCCAGCACGCGCAGCGGATCAGCCTGGCGCTGGTGACCGACGGGATCACCCAGGGGCAGATCGAAGGCGCGGTGGGTGGAGGCGCCGCGACCGATGCGGTGATGCTGTACGTGTACGACGGCGCGGGCCGCCAGCGTTATGCGTTGCGCGCGAACGGCGACGCGGGCGCGTACCCGGCCTCGCAGAGCGTGACGGAGACGCGCTACGACGCGGCGGGTCGCGTGCTGCTGACGCAGACCTACGTGGCCTCGCTGATGCTGGACCTGGCCACGGCCGGGAAGATCGCCGGCGGCAACGGCGAGGTCTCGGACCTGGCCGCGTTCGTCGCCGCGAACCCGGCGACGGCGCAGGCGACGCGCACCGTGTACGACACGGCGGGGCGCGCGACTTACACCATCGATGGTACCGGGGCCTATACGCGTGTCTGGCGCGATGCCGCGGACAGGGTGGTGGCAAGCCGCACGTTCGCGACGCGGCTCTCGGCCGCAGCACTGGCGGCCCTGAATGATGCGACGACCACGGCTTCGCTGGACGGCCAGCTGGCATGGACGGAAGCGGACCAGGCGAACTACCGCATCCATGATGCGGCGGGTCGGGTGCGGTTCATCTACAGCAGCATGGGTCAGCTGCAGGAGATGCGATACGACGGCGCTGATCGTGCGCTGTCCACGATCGCCTATACGCCGCCGTTCTGGGGTGATGGCGATTTCAGCAACAGGCTGTTCGCCGGAACGGTGACGGCAGCGGATTTCAGCGCCTTCACGGCAGCGAATGCCGCCACGGCCCAGATCCAGCGCACGGTCTACGACGCAGGCGGCAATGCGCGCTATGCGATCGACGCGCTCGGTTACGTGACGCAGTCCAGCTACGACGGTGTCGGCCGCCTGCAGTCGCGTCACACCTATCGCAATGCCATTGCCTTGACGACGGCGCTGACGGCCAAGCTGGACGCCGGCACGGCGAACGATGCAGACATCTTGGCGGCAGCGGGCGCAGCTTCGATGGTCGCGCCATGGAGCACCGGATTTGATGGTCCGAACATCGTGGGTCTGGATCTTTCGGGACTGGATCCGCAGGCCAACGGCGCCGCGCAAATCTCGAATGGCCGCCTTGCCTTCAATCGCGTGGCCGATGCCGCAAGTGCGGCGTGGCCCAAGGTAAAGACGGCAGCGCAGTACACGCTGAGTGAAGCTCGCCGCTATCGTGCCGAAATCACCCTCGATGCCTCGATTGCCAACAATCACTACTTCAGCGGTCTCAAGAGCGATACCAATGCGACGAGCAATCGTGGCATCGGAATCATGGGTGGCCAGCTGTATAGCTATTGGGTCGACGGCAGTTCGGGATTCCAGACGCAGCTGCTGGGATCCCTGAATGCGAATGCCACCTATGTGCTCGAATTCGAAACGACAGACGCGGGGATCACGACGTATGTCTACGAGAAGGGGCGTGCCCGCGATAGCGGTTACATCCTTCAGCACGCCACGACATCCAGTGCATACGGTGCCTTCAGGTGGGTCCAGGAGGGCTACATTGCGCCGGGGGTGTCAGGCAGTTCCATTTACGTGGACAACATGGCCATTGTGGGCGGGCAGGCCGTCGCCAGTGAGTCCTACCGCTACAACGCCGCCGGCCAGCTGATCGCCAAGGTCGATGGTCTTGGCAACACCGAGACCTATCGCTATGACGCGGCTGGTCGTCGGCTCTCGATCACCGATGCCAACGGCAACACCAGCCGCATGGTGTACGACAGCGCGGGCCAGCTGCGCTACGCGATCGATGCGCTGGGCTACGTGACGCAGTCGAACTACGACGGTGCCGGTCGCCTGCAGTCGCGCCACACCTATCGCAACGCGATCGCGCTGACGCCCGCCCTGGTCGCCAAGCTGGATGCGGGTACGGCGACCGATGCCGATATCGCAACGGCGGCAGGCGCGGCCTCGACGGTCGCACCGTGGAGTACGGGATTCGATAGCGGCAGCGTGTCTGGACTGACGCTGACCGGCCTTGATCCCAATGGGAATGGGGCCGCACGGATCGCGAATGGCCGACTGGAGTTCAATCGTGTAGCTGGATCGACGAATTATCCATTGATTCGCAGTGCCAATCGGTATGCCCTGGCCGCGAAAACGACATTCCGGGCCGAGGTCACGACTGCCGCAACACTGACCAACAACTTCATGTTGTTCACGATCGAAGGCAATGTGTCAGGCGGTCCACGTGAAGGCGTGCAGTTCGTAAATGGTCATCTCTACAAATACGAATCGGCCAATTACGCATATATCAGCGGTGGTGCAGACCCGCTGGGGGCTCTTGCCGCAAACACGACTTACGTGGTCGAGATCGAGACGACGGATGCAGCGATCACGACATATGTCTATGTCAAGGGGCAGGGTCGCGACAGCGGCTACAGCTTCAGCCGGGCGGCGAATGCCACGAACTTCGGCGATGCCCAGTTGCTTGCCCATGGCTTGACCGAGCCATCAGTGACTGGTGCCAGCCTCTATGTCGACAACCTCGCCATCCTCAACGGCAACGCTGTCGCCAGCGAGTCCTACCGTTACAACGCTGCCGGCCAGGTGATCGCCAAGGTCGACGGCCTGGGCAATACCGAGACCTATACCTATGACGGCGCCGGTCGTCGCCTGTCGGTGACCGATGCCAACGGGAGCACCAGCCGCGTCGTCTACGACAACAGCGGCAGGCAGACCTACAGCATCGATGCCACCGGCGCGTTCACCCGCACCTGGTACAACGCCGCGGGACAGGTGGCCGCAGTGCGCAAGTTCGACGTGCGCTTCGACGCCGCGATCCTGAACGATGCGGTGACGGTTGACCAACTCGACTTCCAGCTCGATCCGCTCGGTGCGTGGAGCAAGGCGTATCAGCAGGAGTTCCGCGTCTACGACGCCGCCGGCCAGCTGCAGTTCGTGTATGACGGTGCGGCCTATGTCACGCACTACGAGTACGACGGCGCCGGTCGCCTGGTCACCACCCGCCGCTATGCCTCGCAGTTCATCTCTGGGGACGCCACGCTGACCAACCGACTGTTCGCCGGCCAGGCGAAGTACTCGGATTTCGCTGCCTTCGTCACGGCCAACGAATCGACAGCCCGCATGGAGGCGCAGGTCTACGATGTTGCGGGTCAGCTGCGTTTCGCATTGCAGCGCAATTTCGGCCAGTGGACCGTCTCCGAGCGCGCTTACGACGGTGCGGGTCGGACGATCAGCGAAACCCGCTACGGTGCGACCATTACCTACACGCCAGGCCAGACGGATGCGCAGCTGGCGGCCGTGCTGTCGAGCCAGACCGACAAGCGGACGACCCGTTACCTCCACGATAGTGCCGGCCAGACCCGCTTCGTCATCGACGCAACCGGTGCCGTCAGCGAGCAGCGCTACGACGGCGCAGGCCAGGTGATCGAGACTCGCACCTACGGCGTCCGCCCGAACAACATCGCCATCGACACCGCCGGCGTCACCGCCTGGACGCGTACCCAGGCCAATGCCGACATCCGCAAGGTGAGGAACACCTACGATGCCGCTGGCCGACTGACCGCGCGCACCGATGCGCTGAACAACAGCGAGACCTTCACCTACGACGGCGCCGACCGGATGCTCACCCGCACCGACCGTGCCGGTGCGGTCTGGACCTACCAGTACGATGCCGCCGGGCGCAAGACGGCGGACATCAGCCCGGAGGCCGAGGTCTACGGCATCACTGCGCAGGGCGCACTCTCCGTCGCCGTGCGTTCGGTGGTGACCCGCTATGCCTACAACGCGCTGGGCCAGCTGACCAGCAAGGCCGAGGATGCCGACAACGCCAGCGGCAAGCGCGTGACGGCTTATGCCTACGACAAGGTTGGCCGCCTGGTGAAGACCACGCTGCCGCACCCGGGCAGCCTGGACTACTACAGCGGCGAGATCGTCTACACGGGCCCGGCGCCGACGGTGGAAATCACCTACGACGCGCTCGGCAATGCCGTCGTCCAGAAGGATGCCAACAACCACTACAGCTACAAGGTCTACGACAGCCTGGGCCGGGTGGCAGCGGAGGTCGACCAGGAACACAACGCCACCACCTACCTGTACAACGCCTATGGCGAACAGACCCGCCTGCTGCGCTACGCCGCGAAGCTGACGACCACGGGTACCGAGTTCACCAGCGCCAACTGGCAGGCGGGCAGGGAAATCACCTGGTCGCAGATCGTCGCCGGCGTCGACAACAACAACGCCCAGAACCGCTTCATCTTCACCGACTACAACCAGCGCGGCGAGAAGATCGAAGTCAGGCTGTCCGCAGTCGAATACCGCAACCTCGACGACACCACCATCCTCAGCAGCGGCACGCCGACCACGCGCTACGAGTACAACGCCTACGGCGAGGTGGTTCGCGAGAAGGTGCTGCAGTCCGGTTCGACCGACCCGCAGGCCGGTGGCGGCTTCTGGGCGGAAACCTACCGCTACTACGATGCTGCCGGACGCATGACCCACGTGGTCGATGCCGAAGGCTACATGACCGAGATGCAGTACAACGCCACCGGCGAGGTGGTGAAGACCATCGAGTACGCGCGTGCGGTTGCCGTGCGCCATGCGCCCTCGCACAGCCCCGGCGCGCCGGTCCAGAGCAACTACACCGGCAGCCTGGGTCTCTCCACCAGCTCGCGACCTGCCGCGCCTGCCGCCGGCGATGCCGCCACCGGTTACGATCGCGAAACCCAGTGGACGTACGACATCCTCGGCCGCAAGGCATCGGAGACGCTGGTGCGCCACGTCCGTGGCACCGACGGCAATATGCAGCAGCAATCGCTGGTCAGCAGCTACGGCTACGACGCCGAGGACCGCGTGACCACGCTGACCAACGCTGCCGGCGTGACCACCACGACCTACAACGCACTCGGCCAGGTGACCTCGGTGCGCGAACCGGCGCGCCAGGTGCTGACCGACACGGCCGATGCTGCGCTGCAGGCCAGCAGCGCGACCAACCTCGCCTCGTCGAGCCTGTACGTGACCCGTTCGCCGTACACGACCATGGCCTACGACGGCCTGGGCCGCCTGATCGCCGCCCGACGCCACGCCAATGGCCACGACGGGGTCAATCCGCCTGCGATCGACAACAGCCGCGACCAGGTCACCTTGAGCGTCTACGACGCCCTCGGTCGCGTGGTGATGAGCCAGAACGGCCTGGGCGACCGCACGTGGTCGCACTACGACAACACCGACAAGCTGACCCACAGCTGGACCCGCCACCGTCGCTCGGACGGCAACAACGACACGGTCGTCCATCGTGATTACAGCTACGACAAGACGGGGCGGCAGACCAGCGCCAAGCAGCGGCGGATGACACTCGATGGCGTGACCCTGCTGGGCACGGACCAGTTCGAGGTCGCGACATACAACGCGTTCGGCGAAATCATCAGCAAGGCGTACGAAGGCATCCAGGGCACGCTGCTGTACACCTACGACAACGCCGGCAGGCTGGTCAGCGACAACAGCACCGGCGCGATCCGCAAGTACGCCTACAACCTCGCGGGCCAGCAGACGCGCGAGTCGCACTGGGTCAAGCTCGATGCGACCACCGCGGCGGTGGAGGTGGCGACCACGATGAACGTCGATGGGCTGGGCCGTACGACGAAGGTGCTGTTGCCGTCACGCACGAGCGATGCCGCGACGACATCGACCGTGCTGCAGAGCTATGACCGCTGGGGCAATCTCACCCGGGTGATCGATGCGCGTGGCTACCAGAGCGACTTCGAGTACAACGATCAGAACCAGCTGGTGAAGGAAACCCGGCCGCTGGCCTGGGTGGTGGCCGAGAATGGGGCGGGCAGCTGGCAGCGTCCAGTGCACTTCCGCTACTACGACGTGCAGGGTCGACTGGTCGGCACCCGCGACGCCAACGGCAACCTGCGCCAGTATGCCTATGACAACGTGGGCCAGCAGGTCGCAGTGACCGATGGCATGGGTAATGTCACCTATCACGCCTACGATGTGCTGGGGCGTCAGCGCATGACGCAGGATGGTGCCGGTTATATCAAGTGGCAGGAATTCGATCGCGGTGATCGTGTGGTCTCGATCGGCGACTTCCTCCTGAATGGCACCAGTCGTACGAGACATGTGCAGCATAGCTATCTCCTGAACCAGAATGGTGATCGACTGACGGTCACAAATGCGCTGGGTCAGACAGCCAAGTACGACTACGACAGCCAGGGGCGTGTGATCCGCAGCGAAACTGCAACGGGTGTGTGGCAGGAATACGGTTACGACGCCATGGGCCGCAAGGTTCTGGAGCGTAGTGCGCTGGCTTATGGGTCCTACCAGCCAGATCCGACGGAAGCGGCCATCCAGTACAACAGCCTGTCTTGGTCGTATGACGCGTTCGGTCGTGTCATCGACCACGACAACCTCAGCGGGCGCGACAGCGACTACGAGTATGATCCGCTTTCCGGCATGTTGATGCGAGAGGCTGCAGTTGGCGGACCCGCTGGCGTCGCTCCGGGTGTGAAGAAGATCAGCTACTACCGCAACGGGCGTATCCGTGAGGTGCTGGAATACAACTCTGATGCGCAGAATCAGAGCGGGCAAATCCTGTCGACGTACCGCTATGAGTACGACGCAGCCGGCAATCGGATCATGGAGTACACCAAGACCAGCGATGTCTACGGTCTCCAGGTGCAAACGGTCGCGAGGACGGTGTACGACAGCAATAATCGCATCCTGCGCGTCACGCAGGACGACGTGAACGATGCCGGAGCCGTCCTCAAGCGCAATTTCGAGCTCCGCTACGACTACGACGCGAACGGCAATCGTCGACGTGTCGTGACCCAGTCGGGCTACGGCCCGAATCTCCAGGGGGTCACACCGACCAATCAGGCGCCCGTCGTTTCGTCCGCGCCCCGTGATCGTGGTGTCCGCCCGGGTGAGTTTTCCCAGTTCCGTCTCTTGTTCAGCGATATTTTCCGTGATGCCGAGAACGATGCGCTCACGCTCACCATTACGCGCGGTGACGGAAGCGCCTTGCCTGCATGGTTGACGGCAAGTCGCGATGCCCAGACCGGCGAAATCGTCTTCACGGCCAATGTGCCTGCGGGAACCCCGGACACTGACCTGGTGGTCAAACTGGCCGTCCAGGAGACTGCCAACGCAGCGCAGCAAGCGAACACGACGTTCGTCGTCCGTGTCCGTCAGAACCATGCGCCCGAAGTGCTCCAGGGCGTGTCGACCCAGATCAAGGCGACCGTAGGCCAGGTCTTCGCTGCGACCTTGTCGGCATCCGATTACTTCACCGATCTCGACGTCAATGAGCAATTGGCATTGAGCCTGTCGGGAGCGGCCTTGCCTGCTTGGCTGAGTGCCGATACGACGGGTGGTCGCGTCCGGCTGCTGGGCACGCCGCCCAGCGCACAGACAATCTCGATCACGCTGCGAGCGACTGATTCGCGCGGTGCCTTCGTCGAGCGCACCATTGAAGTACTGGCGCAACAGAATCTGCCGCCCCAGGTCGTGGCCTCCCCCGGCACCGTGCAGGCATCCATCGGTCATGCATTCAGTTGGACGTTGCCGGTCTCCCAGGTTTTCACCGATCCCAATGGCGATGTCATCAGGATCGGCGCCAGCGGTCTTCCGGCCTGGCTCAGTTTCGAGCACCAGGCCGGCACGAATCCGCCGCAATTGAGGATCACGGGTCAAGTGCCGCCGAGCGCCACGAATGGTCAGGTCTTCGCGATCACATTGACGGCGACCGAACCCAGTGGCGCAAGCATCAGCACGACGCTGCAGATTCTCTCGACCAACAATGTCGCGCCGAATGCCGCCATCGTCGAAAACAAGTCGATCAAGCAGAATGTGCTCTACAGCACCACCCTGCCGGAGTTCTATGATCGCAACGGTGATGTCCTGACCTACAGCGTCACGGGATTGCCGCCTGGACTGAGCTTCAATGCTGGCAACAGGCTGTTGTCTGGTACGCCGACTGTGCCGGGAACCTGGACGGTCACCTATCAGGCCACGGACGGCGGTCAGTCCACGGCGACGACGTTTAGCATTCAGGTGCTGGCCAATACGGCGCCAAACAGTGTGCCGATCTCGGCAAAAATTGCTGGTGTTGGTGGCAACGTCCTCCTGGCGTTGCCGGCTTTCAGTGATCCCGACGGCGATCAGCTGACTTACAGCATCAGCAACTTGCCTCCTGGGTTGAGCTTCGATTCGAACAATCGCCGGATCACGGGGGCACCGACCACCCAGGGTAGCTGGATCGTGACCTATACGGCCACGGATGGGCGAGGTGGCACTGCCAGCGTGCAGTTCGCCTACACCATCAGTGCGCAGCCGGTGAATCAGCCCCCGCAACTGCTTTCACCGTTGCAGGATCGCCAGGCCGAAGGCAATGTGCTCTTTTCCCATACCATCCCGACAGGTGCCTTCGTTGACCCGGAAGGTGGTGCTCTGACCTACAGCTACACCATCCTGTCCAGCGATACACCGACGGGCTGGTTGTCATACAACCCGAACAACAAGACCTTCTCGGGTACGCCGCATGCGGCGGCCGATGGCACCATCGTGATCCGCATCACGGCTACCGACAGCCAAGGCGCCACCGAGTACGACGACTTCGTGATCTCGGTTTATCCGTACCAGGGCAATGGCGAAGAGCAGCCCTTGGGAATCGGTGGAGAGACGCAAGGCGCAGCGTACAGCTTCGACATGGGCATGGAAGTCGCACCGTACACCGGCGCGGGCGAGACCGGCCCCGTCTACGCAACCACATCGTCTTCGGGTTCCGGCCCGCTTCCGCCGCAGGTGCAGGACAAGTGGTTCACATACGATGCCGAGAATCGCGTGCGCATCGTCAACGGTGTGTTGTCCGGTGCGGCAGGCGCCGTTGGCACCACGATCTCCATGACGATGAGCAACCAGTTCGATTCGTATGAACAGGTCTACGACGCGGCGGGTCGGGTCACGCTGCTGGCGCGTCGGCGCGCGAATCAGTACGGTCAGGAAACCACGATGGTCCAGCGTTCGGTCTACGACCTGCGCGGCCAGCGTGAGTACGAGTTCCACATGCAGACGGTGGGTACGCCCGAGAACGGCATCGCCAAGCGCTATTTCTATGATGCCGTGGGTCGTCTGGTCGAAACACGCAGTTACTATCAGGCCAACGAATCGGTGGCCTCGCCTCTCGATCAGGAAGGCTACCCCCGCGGATTCGACATGAGCATCGGCGGCTGGCTGAACGGAGCCGAGCAGCAGACCTACGATGCCGATGGCCGGATCACGTGGCAGCGCACGCTGCATCGCGAGAACCAGCCGACGTGGCGGGACCCCGAGGAGAACACTCCCAGCCCCGGCGAATGGAACGACCTGGGCGTGCTGACCAACAAGAGCGAGATCTTCTACACCAGGGCGACCGGCGAGAGTGGTTACGATTCGGTCGGTCGTCTGGTGCATTACCGCTACAGGTCCGCCGATATCGAATGGAACACCCATAGTTACAACCTGGAGTACGAAGGCTGGGACAGCTGGCAGGAAAAGACGGTGGCCGGCAGCAGCTCGTACTACAAGTATCGCGCCACGACGAGTACGCTGACGTACGATCACTTCGGTCGTCTCGTCAAGCAAGTCGAAAATACTCCGCTGCCGACCAACTATGGCGTGCTGCATGACCGCGTGAAGGCCTATACCCACACGGGCGATGGCACCATCATGACGCGCCGCGAAGGCACGCTGGAAAGCAACGTCTTCACCCAGGTGGCGGACAGCACGGGCGCCAAGGCGAATTTCCTGTTCGTTCATGCCGCCGGCAAGCAGCAGGCAGAGATCAAGGAAGGCGGCTCGATCCGCACCAACAACGGCACGTATTCGATCCCGCAGATCACCACGCTCAATGGCGGTGCGCCGTATACCGCAGGCGGTTCGATGGTCATGGTGATGGAGGGCGAAACCCTCGCCACCCTGGCTCAGCGTGTCTACGGCACCGATATGCTGTGGTACACCATCGCCGATGCCAACGGCATGGGCGATCGCGACGCCAAGCTGGTTGCCGGCACGCAGCTCAAGGTGCCGGAGGTTTCGGTCAGCCAGAACGATGCCGGCACGTTCAAGCCTTACAACGCGAATGACGCGATCGGCAATATCACGCCGTCGTTGCCGTTCATTCCGCCGCCGCCGGGGCCGAAGTGCGGTGCACTGGTCAAGGTCCTGTCGATCGTGATCGGTATCGTCGTACAGGCCGTGGTGACTTACTACACCGGTAGCCGTGAGCTTGGTGGTGCGGCAGGGGGCGCGGCTGGAAATCACTCCTTCCAAGTTCTGACGTTGATGGCGAATGGCCAATACGATTGGAAGGCCTTCTTTACAAAGCCACTGAGCCCGAAGCCACAAGATCATTTCCGCACGATGCTTGATCCATTGGGCAATGGTGCGATTGGCAAGATCGACTATGAGCAGGTAGCAATCGCAGCTGCTGCGGGCGCTACTGGTTCATGGCTGGGATCATTGACGAGTGGATGGGGTGTTGCGGCAAGCGCGGCAGTCAGCGCGGCCACGAGCTATACGGTTTCATACGGCCTCAACAAGGCACTCGGCAATGATGTGCATTTCAGCCTCAGAGAGATGGGGGCAGGCGCCGCCGCCGCCGCGGCTGGCGCGCAGATCGGTCAGGCACTTGGCGCGAATGGATTCGTGACTCAAGACAACGTGACAGGCAAGTTCATCGTCTCCTTCAACTGGGGGCAGGTCGCCAGAGAGTTCACCGCGAGTGTGCTGACCAGCGCCGCCAGCTATGGCATCAGGAAAGCGTTTGGCGTGCAGACCACCTGGAATTGGGGTGATGTGGCGGCGGATGCGGTGGGGAATGTGGTGGGGAGTGCGTTGGCTGCGCCGTATGTGGCGAAGACCAGGAATCGTGAGGTCGCGCGGGCGCAAGCGCGGGCTGCTTTCGAACAGAGTCTCCTGCACCAGGGTGAGGAGATTGATCTGTTGGGACAGGGGATTGCTGGTCTACGGGGAAGTTCGGAATTTGGTGAGCCGGATGCAACCGTAGAAGCTGGCGATGGAGTAGGCTCTGGCATGCAAATGACAGCCGCTCTTCATATGCAGCGAACTAAGGCCAATTTGGATCTGAAAAAAACTCAAAACGATGGGTTGGCCGGCAATCAAGAATCGATTCTATATACGGTTCGCTCTGGAGATACCCCGGACAAGATTGCGCTAGAGATTTACGGAGATCGCAGATTTGCAGGCGTAGTGATGGCCCAAGCGGGCATTCGAGATCCTAGAAAGTTAAGGATAGAATCCGTTGTTGAACTGCGCTCGTTAAGGAATTATGACCGCGAGTTGCTTTCTGACTCGATAGCTGCAATGGATGTCTATTACGCAAGAGAAGATGAGAAAAAGTACTATCAATCGTTGGCTGTGTTCTATAAAGATAAGGCGCGACAGTATCGTCAAATGGCCGCTGAGTTTCGAAGCAAAAAGTACAGCTGGATGAATGCTTATGGCTATAATGGGGCTCCTTCCGTTTATCCGGTGCAAATTACAGGCACAATTGGGCCAGATCCTGGCTTAATAACTAATGTTATTAGCATCATGAATGCTCCGAGCAATGAATACTCATTTTCAACAAAGATGAGAATGGTGCTGGGCCAAGTGGCATATCAATATAGAGGGTCGGAGCGTGCCCAAGGTGCGGTGCAGCTGGTTGGCGGTGTCTTTGAGTTAACCGGGGCTGTTGCTCTGGATTCGACTGGTCTTGGGGGTGTAGTGGGCGTGCCTCTCAGTTTTCACGCAGGTGACCAAATAGGTACCGGACTTTCAAGAATGGTTCGAGGCGAGCCGCAATACACGCTGACACATCAGGTTGCGGTCGCGCTTGGGGCTAATCATGAGACGGCTCAAAAAATCGATATGGGGATTGGTTATCTTTCCGTTCCTGCTGGTGCCGCAACCCTTGCTAGGGCGGTTGCGCCCAAACCGTTGCCACCTATTCCAAGTTATGATGAATTATTGGATCTGGCTGAAAATACACTTGACTTCAGCACAAAGCGTAATTCTGCAATATTCTGGTCCGGTGAAAAAAATATGAAAATCGCTCAGTGGTATGGGAATTTGACTGGAAAAACGACGCTTGAGCAAACTGCCGGCGGTAAGTATTTAGACGGCCTGAAACTTTTCCAGAGAATGGACGGTGCTAAGGCGGCCAGCATATGGGACGTCGCTTCGAAGAGATTTGCCGACGGCGCTTCTGGAAAGGTTAACTCCTTTGTTCATGGGACTAATCCGGTGGGTGACTATGGTTTGAGGACTTGGTGGAAAATTGAATTGCCTGCGCTCAAAGAAAACAAGAATGTTACCAATATACGTGTCTGGCATTGGACAATGGATCCTTCCAAGTTGCCGGTGAAAAAATAGCACATCCTTTGATTTTTTCGTTGATGTGGACTCATTTTGGTAGAAAATTCGCCTGCGGAATGTGTGCTATTCTCCGGCGGAAAATACAACTTCAGGTAATTTATAATGTCTGAGCTAGATACGATTTTTCTGGATTTGCGAAAGCATCTGCTTTGTCTTCCTTGTGATGCTGATTCGAATCAATATAATTCGAATTTGGATGCGTCAATGTTTGGTGGTTTGGTGATGCAGGGGCTTGTTGACTTCGCTAAGTTGCGTGCCACAAATATTCAGCCCGCTGATCTGCCTAGATCGGCTGAGATGCGGGGTGTTGTGGTTGAGTTTGGTGTGGCTTCGGGTATAGACGCCTTTGCGGCTTATTCTGATGGATGGATCGGATGGTATGATTCTTCATCCAGAAAATTCTATGAAGGGAGTGCTTTGGGTGATTTAAAAAATTTAATTGCTAGTCTTCTGGCTTCCGCAGAACGCATTGTAGGTGAGCCTGCCGATGCAATTGCTGGTCAGCCTCCTATGCCCGCGCCGGGTGAATGCACCATAAGTGTTGTTACCCCAGTGGGTATTTTTTATGGATTAGGCGCGTCTCGTGCTATGGCAGCTGATCAATTTGGAGCGCCTATAATCAGAGAGGCTCTTAGGCTAAGGAAGTTTTTATTAGAGAGCCTTTAAGTCAGCAGCGGCACTCTGACCAACTAGGGGAGGAAACCAGGGGGCACCCCTGATGTTTCCCTGCCTTTCATCCGACGATCCTGAGTGGAACGTTTGTACAAGTTGGGTAATTACCCGACACCCGGGCCTCGGCAGTGGCGGTTACGCGGCGAGTGTGTCGGGTTCGTTTTCGGTTGTCACTTCGTGCTCGGGAACGATGGGTGGCAAGGCCTTGATCGCGAGCGTTTCGCGTAGCGCCTGAGCGGGCGTTCTGCCCCTCAGGCGATAGCCCAGGTGGCTGCGTTCGAGGTTGTAGTAGCGCAGGAACGTGTCCAGATCGCGCTGGATTTCGGCGGGCGTGATGTACCAGGTCTGGCGTCCTGCGACACGGAAGCATTCGTCCAGCAGCGTGCGGTTCATGCGTTCGACGAAGCCGTTGGTGCGCGGCGTGGCGATCTTCGTCCTGCGGTGTTCGATGCCTTCCATCGCCAGCAGCAGTTCGTAGGGATGCTGCTCGGGCTTGCCGCAGAACTCGCGGCCGTTGTCGGTGAGGATGGCCTGGACCGGGACGCCGAGGGCTTCGTAGAACGGCAGCAACGAAAGACCGGGACACCCACTTTTCTCCTCCGTGTCTTTATCTTTCTTTCTCTTTCTTTCTCAGGGCGGAGACCGGAGGAGACCGGGACACCCACTTTTCTTCCATATGCCGTGACGCGATGAGCACGCCTCCCCATCTTCCCTGCCGATCCGGTCTTGTGAGGATGGGGAGAGGCAACGGAGCGAGAACGGGGAGGAAAGACCGGGACACCCACTTTTCTTTCCGAGTCGTGACACGACGGATGCGCCTCCCCATCTTCCCTGCCGATCCAGGCAGCGAAGATGGGGTAGAGCCAACCATCCTCCACGCACCATCCTCCCGTCCGGGCCATGCTCCTCCTCGCGACATCTCATCCCAGCTTCAACGCAAGCCGAACACCCTTCAGCCACTGCTGCCCCAACCGCTCGGCGATGGCGATGAGATCCTGTCGTAAGCTTCCCCTTCAGGTAGACACCCGATAAGTAGAACTTTCTGGCATGTTTCCCCAGCCAGGAGGTTCCATGAAGAAGTCCCGTTTCACCGAGACCCAGATCGTCTCAATCCTCAAGCAGGCCGACGCCGGTGTGCCGGTGAAAGACATTTGCCGGCAAGCCGGCATCAGCGTCGCGACCTACTACCAATGGAAGTCGAAGTACGGTGGCCTGGAGGCATCGGAGTTGCGTCGGGTCAAGGAGCTCGAAGCCGAGAACGCGAAGCTCAAGCGCATGTATGCGGAGATGGCGCTGGATAACGCGGCAATGAAAGATCTGATCGCAAAAAAACTGTAGGGCCGGTCCAGAAGCGCGAGGCCGCGCGGTACCTGGTGCAGGTGCATGCGCGGCCCCTGCGCCGGTCCTGCGAGTGCGTGGGGTTGTCTCGGGCGGCGTGGTACCGGCCGCCCTTGGATTGGACGGTCCGGGACGCGGAGGTGATTGCGGCCTTGGCCGGTCTGGTCGAAGCGCGGCCAGCGCGTGGCTTCTGGAAGTGCCGCAAGTTGCTACGCCGCACGCGGCCGGAGTGGAACCACAAGCGGATCTACCGGGTGTACAAGGCGATGCGATTGAACTTGAGACGGGCGGCAAGGCGCCGGCTTCCCAAACGCGAGCGGGTGGCGCTTTACGTGCCGCGCCTGCCGGATACGGTGTGGTCGGCCGACTTTATGTCGGATGCGCTGGCCTGCGGCCGTCGCTTCCGGACCTTCAACGTCGTGGATGACTTCAATCGCGAGGTGCTGCACATCGAAGTCGACACCTCGATCTCGTCGACGCGCCTGGTGCGTGTCTTCGAGCAGCTTCAACGCGATCATGGCCTGCCTCAGGTGCTGCGCACCGACAACGGTCCGGAATTCCTGGGTGAAGCCTTCGTGCAGTGGGCCAAGGTCAATAGCATGGCTATCCAGTACATCCAGCCTGGCAAGCCCAACCAGAACGCCTTCGTCGAACGCTTCAACCGCACGTTCCGGGACGAAGTCCTGGACCAGCACCTGTTCGCCTGCATAGACGATGTCCGCGAGGCGACCTGGTGGTGGATGGTCGAGTACAACGAGCAACGACCCCACGACTCCCTGGGCGATCTCACGCCCGCGGAGTACCGTCAGAAAGTAGCCGGAAGTTCTACTTTTGAAGTGTCTGCTTGACGGGGAAGCTTACGACCCCATCTTCCCTGCCAATCCAGGCAGCTAAGATGGGGCACAGCCAACCATCGCCCACGCGCCATTCTCCCTTCCGGGCCGTGCTCCTCCTCGCGATGTTTTATCCAAGTGCCAACGCAAGCCGAACACCCTTCAGCCACTGTTGCCCCAGCCGTTCGGCGATGGCGAGCAGATCCTGAGCCGAGCCGACGGCGCGATGCCAGCCGTTGCCGAATGCGGCGACGCGGGTGGTCCACCGCGCCCCGTCGCGATCGATAGTCGCCAGGATGGCGGGTGCATCCGCTGAAATCCGCGCGCGCTTGCCGGGCGACAGCTGTCGGCCGGTCCAGTCGAGGATGTGGAGATAATCCGCAGTGGTGATGTCGACGGCCGGGCGGAGACTACCGGCCACGGGTTTGAGCGGTGCCGTGAGCAGCGCAGAGTTCGTCGTCGCCTCCGCGACACGTGTTGCCACGCTTGTATAGGACGAGTTCTCCAGTCGATCCGCCATGCCGGCGCGGATCGGATTGAGGTCGACATACGCCATGGCGGCGAGGATCGCGCGTTCGTCGCACAGCGCCTGGCACTTGTAGCGGCCCTCCCAGAACCGCCCCATGCAGCGGTCCTCGCGATTGGCGCGGCGGGCGATCGGCTCGACCAGGCAGCGCATCAGCCAGGAGAGATTGCCGAGGCGCTCACGCAGCGTCTCGATGCGTGCAGGATCCGCCAGCAAGCGCAGGCATTTGGCCTCGATTGCTTGATCACTGTCCTCGCGCGGTGGGAACAGGCGGACCCAGCGCGCGGCGATCTCGTCATCGCTCCAGCGCAGCGTCTCGGCTGGGTCAATGCGCAGCACGAGATGCAGGTGGTTGCTCATCACCGCATAGGCATCGATCGCGACGGCGAAACACTCGGCAACGAGCTTGATGCGCTGTTCGATCCAGCCCCGGCGATGCTCGAAGGACCGGCCGGTGTAGTCATCGACGCCGCAGAGGAAGGCACGCCGCACGCAGCGCTGGACGCAGTGGAAGGCGCCGGGGCTGTGCAGCGGTGCGATGTGTGAGCGGGGCCGGGTCATGCCTCAGTGTTGCTGGGGCGCGGCTGGCAGGGTGTCGGGGAACTGCTGATGGGGGGGGTAGGGGAAGTCCGAATTGTGGGTGTCCCTGAAGAGAAAAGAGGGAGGGGGAGGGAGCCTGAGCCTGAAATGGTGGGTGTCCCTGAGTTCCGCCACAGTTCCAGTCGATGACGCCTTCGTTCCATTTTTGATATCAATTCATCTTTCATGGTCAATATTTTCTTGAAATTGACCCTAAACAATCCCCTGAACGCCGGGATGGAAAGGGTAGGTGGCTCGGGGCACGCCGTATCCCCTGTCACACCACGGCGACTCTCGTCTCCGGGAGCGCCCCGAGTCACCTGCCTCGCAGGGCTCGATTGCAGCGCCGTCCCGGTCGGATGTGCGGCCGGTCGATCTCCCATGCAATGAATCCCATCCCATTCCCCGGGTCCTGTCCATGTCATCGTGGACGGGATCTGCCACCGTGAACGTAGCGCCACCGGGCGCATCAGGACCCCGCGATGAACCTCGACAACCTCGACAATGAAGAGCTGCTGCGCCTTTCGCTGGAAGCCATCAACGGCAACCGCGATGCGGAAGCGATCTCGATGCTGAAACACATACTTTCTCGTGAGCCAGACCATATGTATGCGACGTTCCTGCTCGCGGCGCAGCATGCGCAACTCGGCATGTTCGACCGTGCGGAGGCAGGTTTTCGTGCCGCGGTGGCGTTGGCGCCGGACTTCCCGGTCGCGCGTTTCCAACTGGGTCAACTGCTCACGATGAAGGGAGCGGCGGACGAAGTTCGCGAGGTCATGTCGCCGCTGTTCGACGGCACGGATGCCCTGGCGGCCTATGCGCGCGGCATGGCCGCGATCGCTGCAGAAAATGCGGAAGAAGGCATTCGCGAACTGGAAGCCGGACTTGCACTGCCGCAGGACATTCCCGCTTTGGCTGCGGACATGCGTCGGCTCAGCGATAACCTGCGCCAGAACCTGCCCGGCACGATCGAAGCGCCGGCCGTGGCTTCCGACATCGCGCCGGCGCCTGCCTATCTCGCCGGCTATGGATACGGCCGCAGCGGCAACGACGAGTGACCATCGATCGGCTCTCGTCGCTCTCCGCGCAGTTCGCTGCGTTGCGCGCGGAGCTGGCGAAGAAGACGGGCGAGACGCGACGCAGGCCGCGCATGGAGGATGCTGAAGAGGCCTCGCCCATGGCGGGAACTTCTGGCCCTGATTCGCAATCTCTGAGACGGCAACTGGCGACACTGGTGCAAGGCGTGGATGTCGGCGATGCGGATGCCGTGAATCATGTCCGGCCCAAGGTTGTCAAGGCGATACTGTTATGGGAGTTCGGTTCGTCACTTCGTGAACACGCGGAGTGGCAGCCGATGATCGATGCGATCGCGCACGCGCTGGAGCGCGACGAGCGATTCATCCATGTTTTCAATCAGTTGATCGAAGAGCTTCAGACATGACGAGAAATTATTGCAGGCTTTGTTGACAATCACGTTTTCGGTCGGTTAGCGTAAAAAAAGAGAGACGCGAATCACAACGCTTCACCATAGGGAAGCAAGGCGCATGGATCGATAATTTCGCGTAGTTCATGTTGCTTCAAGGACTCGACGTGCCTTCATGGGGATGAGGGGTGTTGGGTATACAAACCCACGGAGACACACGCCTGATGAGTACCCATCAAGTGCGCGCTGCGCGCCTGCGCGAATTTTTGGCGCAAGATCCCCATAATCCCGACCTCGCCTGCGATCTCGCCGATGCCCTCTTCGCATCCGGCGACGTCATCGCCGCGCGTGACGTGCTCGATTCCCTTCCGCTCGATGTCGCGCTTGCGCCGGGTGTTCGCTTCCGGTTGGCGCGCTGCGCGCTGGCGACCGGCGAGTACGCGAATGCAGCCTCGATCCATGCTGAGATGCTGCAGGAAGGTCTTGATGGCGTCGCCTTGCGCCACGACCTGGCGTTCGCCCAGCTGTGCATGCAGCGTGCCGACGAGGCCATGGGCACGCTGGCGTCCGCATTCGACGCCTTCGGCGCGACGCCCGAATTGCTGATCCTGAAATCCAGAATCGCCCTGATGCAGGGCGACTTCGCGCTTGCGGTCTCCAGCGCGGACGAGGCGCTCGTGATGCGCCCCGGCGACCCGATCGCGCTCGGCGTCAAGGCGCTGGCGCAGTTCGATGGCAGCGAGCAGGACGCGTCCGCCTACACCGCGCGGGCCGCGCTCGAAATCGATCCGCACCAGCACGAGGCGCTCCTCGTCGCTGCCACGCTGTGTCTCTGGCAGCAGGATGTCGACACGGCGCAGCCGCTGTTCGAGCGTGCGCTCGAACGCCATCCGAACTCCGGCCGTGCCCTGTCCGGATACGGTCAATTGCTGATGCTCCGCAACGAGCTGCCGCGCGCTGGCGAAGTGCTTGCGCATGCCACGCGGACCATGTCCAACCACATCGGCACATGGCATGCCCTGGCCTGGTGCCAGCTGCTGATGGGGCAGATCGACGATGCCGAGGCCAGTTATCGCAGCGCCTACGACGTCGATCGCAACTTCGGCGACACGCATGGCGGCCTCGCCCTGATCGCCGCTTTGCGTGGTCAACACGACGAAGCGGACCTGTCGATCCGGCGCGCACTGCGCCTGGATCCCAATGCCGCGACCGCACGCTACGCGCAGGCACTGCTCATGGAGGCGCGCGGCGATGCCGCAGGCTCCGAAGCGCAGATCGCGAAGCTGCTGCCGCAGACAGGACTCTTCGCAAGCATGCCCGTGAGCGAATTCGCGCACCGGCTCAAGAGCACGCTGACCAGCGGAAATCGCTGACGGTTCCAGACCCCATGGATTCAGATCTCGCCCTCCGTCTGTTGACGGACATGCTGCTGTCGGCCGCGAAAGTGTCAGCACCCATTCTCTTGACGACATTGATCGTCGGCTTGCTGATTTCGATCGTGCAGGTCGTGACGCAGGTCCAGGAAATGACCTTGACATTCGTTCCGAAGCTCATCGTCGTCATCATCGTCTGTCTCGCGCTGGGCGGCTGGATGCTGTCCGTCGCGATCGAGATGTCCAGGCGTATGTTCGAAATCGCGGGGACGCTCTGAGCATGTCCTCGATCGACAGCCTCCAGCAGCTTGCCGGCCTGATCGCACTCGCGTTCCTGCGCTACGTGCCCGCCGTCGTGCTGCCCGGTTTTTCGCCCTTGCGCTGGGCTCCGGCGATGGTACGCATCACGCTGGCGCTCGGGCTTGCCTGGCTCACGGTGCTGGCCATGCCCGCATCCGCGCCGGGCTTCGCGATCCGCGGCGTGGAGGCCTGGATCGTCGCCGCACTTGCGGAACTGTCGATCGGCATGGTGTTCGGTCTGGTGGTCATGGTCCCGCAGGCCGCGCTGCACAGCGCGGGCTGGTTGATCGACATCCAGGCGGGCCTGGGTGCGGCGACCCTGTTCAATCCCGGCGCCGAAGGCGACCCGCAGTCCCTGCTCGGCACGGCGCTGATGCTGCTGGCCACGGTGCTGTTCTTCACGCTGGACCTGCATCTGGAACTCTATCGCGGCCTGGTCGGCAGCATGCAGGTGCTGCCGATCGGCGGACACGAGGCACGGCTGGACATGGAGGCCTTCTTCGGCCTGCTCGGCAGCAGCTTCCTGTTCGCCCTGATGATCGCGGCGCCCGTGCTGCTCGGTCTGTTCGCGGTCGATGTCGGCGTCGCCTATGCCACGCGGTCGATGCCGCAGGCGAACGTGTATTTCCTGGCATTGCCGGTGAAGGTCCTCGTGGCCGTGCTGCTGCTCGTGGCGACGCTCCGTTATGTGCCGAACCTGATGATGCGCCTTTACCACGACGCGTTCTCGCGCGTCCCTGCCATGCTGGGAGGCTGACGTGTCCGAAGCCGACAAGGACAAGACCGAAGAGCCGACTCCCTATCGCCTGGAGGAAGCGCGCAAGCGCGGCGAGGTCGCGAAGAGCATCGACGTGCCCGGCGCGCTCATCATGATCGTGGCTGCGGCGATCATCGGCTTGACCGGCGCGGGCGTCGCCTACCAGCTGGCCAATGCCACGCGCCGCATGATCGCGGTGTCCGGCGAAGTATCGACGATCGATGGTGCGCTCTTCGACTGGATGTCGAACGTCTATGCGCCGGTCTGGCAGGCGCTGACGCCGTTGGTGCTCGGGCTGCTCGTCACGGCGGTCGTCGGCCATCTGCTGCAGACAGGTCCGATCTTCACCACGCATCCGCTGAAGCCGGATTTCAAGCGGATGAATCCCATGCAGACGATCAAGCGCATCTTCTCGATGCGTACGCTCTGGGAACTGGGCAAGATGGCCGCGAAGTTCATCCTGCTCGGTGCCATCTGCGCGATCTTCGTCTGGAAGGGCGCGGCGCTGGCCGAGGCGGTCGCGATGACCCTGCCGAGGCGCATCGGTTCGCTGATGCTGTCCGCATTCGTCAAGGCGTCGGTCTATGTCCTGATGGTCCTCGCGCTGCTGGCCTTCATCGACCTGCTGTTCGCCAGGCGCGAATTCATGAAGAAGATGCGCATGAGCCGTCGCGAGCTGAAGGACGAGATCAAGCGCCGCGACGGCGATCCGACGGTCAAGTCGAAGCAGAAGCAGCAGATCCGCGAGCTGCTCAAGAAGACGCGGGCACTGGGCCGGGTGCGCGAGGCCGACGTGGTGCTGACCAACCCGACGCATGTCGCGGTCGCACTGCGCTATCGGCCGGGCGAAACGCTGGCGCCGGTGGTGCTGGCGAAAGGGGCGGGGCTGCTGAGCAGCCGCATCCGCAGGCTGGCCGCGCGTCATCGCGTGCCGATCGTGCGCGTCCCTGCATTGGCGCGGGCGCTGTACAGCGAGTGCGAGATCGACGGCATGGTGCCGGCGGACCGCTACGCGGAACTGGCGCCCGTCTATCGTGAACTCTGGGCCGCGCAACGGGAGGCCGGCGCATGAAGGAATTGTTCCTGCAATTGTGGCGCGGCAAGCGCGACCTGATGCTGATCGGCCTGGTCATCGGCGTCCTGATCGTGCTGTTCGTGCCGATCCCGCCGATGCTGCTGGATTTCCTGCTGGTGGCGAACATCAGCATGGCCCTGCTCATCCTGCTGGTGACCTTCTTCACCGAAACGCCGCTGAAGTTCTCGACCTTTCCGACCATCCTGCTGCTGGCGACGCTGTTCCGCCTGGCGCTGAACGTGTCGGCGACGCGGCTGATCCTGGAAGGCGCGGATGCCGGGCGGGTGATCAACGCGATCGGCGAATTCGTCGTGGGCGGCAACTACGTCGTGGGCGCGGTGGTCTTCCTGATCCTCGTGGTGGTGCAGTACGTGGTGGTGACCAGCGGCGCGCAGCGCGTCGCGGAAGTGGCCGCGCGCTTCACCCTCGACAGCATGCCCGGCAAGCAGATGAGCATCGACGCCGACATGAACATGGGGCTGATCGATGAGCACGAGGCGCGTCGTCGACGTGCGCTGATCGAGAAGGAGGCGAACTTCTACGGCGCGATGGACGGCGCGACCAAGTTCGTCAAGGGCGACGCCATCGCCGGCATCATCATCATCCTCGTCAACATCGTCGGCGGTCTCGCCATCGGCATCGCCCAGCTCGGTCTGCCGTGGGGCGAAGCGGTGCAGCGCTTCACCCTGCTGACGATCGGCGACGGCATCGTCACCCAGATTCCCTCGCTCGTCATCGCGGTCGCGACCGGCGTCATCATCACGCGCGCCGCGGCCGATGCCCAGCTCGGCACGGAAATCCCGCGCCAGGTGCTGGCGAACCCGAAGGCCCTGATGATCGTCGGCGTGGCCCTGTTCCTGACGCTGCTGCTGCCCGGATTCCCGAAGGTGCCGGTCTTCGTGGTCCTGCTGACGCTGGCCGGGCTGATCTGGATGAGCCTGCGCGCCACGAAGGAGGCCGAAGCGGAGAGCGAGGCCGACGATGCGGTCGGTGCGGGGCAGGCCAAGGCCGGCGACGAGATCCAGCAGTGGATGCGCATCGAACCGCTGGAAATCCGCCATGGTGCCGAGCTGTCGTCGCTGTTCTCCGGTGCGGACAGCGATTTCCAGGAACGCGTCGCGACCCTGCGCAAGCAGATCGCCCAGGACCTGGGTTTCCTCATGCCGAAGCTGCAGGTGGTGCCGCGCATGGAGCTCGGGGCGAGATCCTACGAGATCCATTTCCACGGCAACCGCGTCGGTGGCGGCGAGCTGATGCTCGACCACGTCCTGGCCATCAATCCCGGTGGCAGCCGCATGAAGCTGGAAGGCCCGGAAACCCGCGACCCGGCCTATGGCCTGCCTGCGCAGTGGATTTCCAAGCAGTCGCGCCAGGCGGCGCGCACCGCCGGGTACACCATCGTGGATCCGGATACGGTCCTCATGACGCACCTGGGCGAGTTGATGAAGCGCCAGTCGGCCGATCTGCTCACGCGCGCCGGCGTGGAACGCATGCTGCAGCGGATGCGGGAACAGCACGGTTCGCTGATCGAGGAACTCGTGCCTGCCGTGATGAGTTATTCCGACATCCAGAAGGTGCTGCAGCACCTGCTGCGCGAGCAGGTCAGCATCCGCAACCTCGAAGCCATCCTCGAAACCCTGGTGGATGCGGGCAAGACGACCAAGGCCGCCGAGGACTTGGCCGAGCGCGTCCGCGAGCGCCTCGGCGGTTCGATCTGCCAGGGACTGCGCGATGCGCAGGGCGATCTGCACGTGCTCACGCTCGCGCCCGACTTCGAGCGCGTGCTGCTGGCCAATGCGCGTGGCGAACAGCGCTCCTCGCTGTTCACGGAAATGGGCCAGCTCGATGCGTTCATGAAGAACCTGACCCGCCAGGTCGAAGCCATGATGGGCCGCAATCTCGCGCCGGTCGTGCTGTGCCCGGCGCCGATCCGGCGGCCGTTGCGCGCGATGCTGCAGCGCTCCATGCCCTACGTGACGGTGATCGGTCTCAACGAGATTCCCGCCAACCAGTCCGTTCGTTCCTTCGCCTCCATCCAGGCCGCCGCCGCGTGAGAACCCCATGACCGATACCCTGCAAGCGATCGCCCGCAGCCTCAGCAACGATGTGCAGACACTGTCGACGGTCAGCCACAACGTCGCCAACATGCACACGCCCGGCTATCGCGCGGTTCGCGCGATTCCCGAATTCCAGCCTGATGCCGCATCCGCGGAACGCAGGTTCGCGACCGCCATCGACCAGCGCGATGGCGCGTTGGCGCAGACCGGCGGCGAACTGGACATCGCCCTGCGCGGCGAGGGTTTCCTGGTCGTCGAGCGCAACGGACAGATGCTGCTGACCCGGGCCGGCGCGCTGCGCATCGACAGCGAAGGTCGCCTGGCGACGGTCGCCGGCGATCTTGCGATGGGCTATGCCGGCCATCTGCAGATGCCGGCGGGCAAGGCCCGCTTCGGTCGGGATGGCCAGGTGTTCGTCGGCGACGCGCCGGTCGGACAGCTGCAGGTCGTCGCGGTGGGCGACGCGTCGCGACTGCGCCCGGTCGGCAAGGGCGCCTATGCCTACGACGGCCCGCTCGCCGAATGGAAGGGCAGCGTGGTGCAGGGTGCCGTCGAACACGCCAACGTCGATGCGGCCGAGGAAACCGTGCGCCTGATGGAGCTCACCCGCCATGCCGAATCGGTGCAGCGCGCGATCAATATCTACGACAAGGCGATGGATACCGGCATCAACCAGATCGGCGGCAACTGATCCGCCGATTCACAGAAACGAACGATTCCGACACAGGACACACGACATGATCGACGCACTTTACATCTCCGCCAGCGGCTTGCGCAGCGGACAGAAGCAGATCGACGTGATTTCGAACAACGTCGCGAACATGAACACGCCCGGATTCAAGCGCGGGCGCGTCAACTTCGTCGAGGTCGCCACCGCGGGCGTTGCCGCTGCCACGGGCAGCCAGATCGAATCGACGGGCAATGGCACCCGCATCCATTCCACCTCGACCATGTTCGGCGAGGGCGAGCTCCGCGCCACGCAGAATCCGCTCGACCTGGCCATCCTGGGCGCGGGATTCTTCGAATTCGAAGCCGAGGACGGCACCCTGGTCTACAGCCGCGATGGCCAGTTCCGCCTCGATGCCGAAGGACAACTGGTGAATGTCCAGGGCCTGCGTCTGTCGCGACCGGTGCAGATTCCCGCCGACGCCACGCAGGTCCGCATCGCGCCGAACGGTGAAGTGACCGCGCAGCTGGCAGGGCAGGCAGAACGCACGCTGCTCGGCGTGATCGAACTGACGGCCTTCGCGGCCTCCGACGCGCTGGTCGCGATCGGCGACAACCGGTTCACCGCCACCGAGGCGGCCGGTGCGCCGGCCTACGGTCGCCCCGGCGACACCGGCTTCGGCAAGGTCCAGCAGGGCTACGTCGAGATGGCCAACGTGGAGATGGTGGAGGAAATGACCGCGCTGGTGCTGGCGCAGCGCGCATACCAGCTCAATGCGCGCGTGCTGCAGGCCTCCGACCAGATTCTCGAAACCATCAACAACCTGCGCCGCTGAGTCCGACGCCGAGCCTCCGCATGCACGCCTCCCTCGCCATCGCCCTCGCGTTCGCCGTCACGGCTTCGCCTGTGCCTGCGCAATCACAGACCGTGTCCGTTGCAGACCTGCAACGCGAGGTCGAGACGGCCGTGGTCGCGCGTCTGCGCGACATGCGCAGCCAGGCGCGCGTGGTCGCCATCGAGGGCCTGCGCGAGCAGATCCTGCCGGCCGGACGCGTCCGACTCGAGGTCGGCAGCATCGCCGGCCGCTGGCCGCGCGCCCGCGCGGGCGTGCCGGTGCGCGTGCTGATCGATGGCCGCAGCGTGCGGACTCTGACCGCATGGGTGTCGCTCAGCGATGTGCGCAGCGTGCCGACCTACGCAGAGGCCGCGTCCGCCAGGTCGCCGGCCGACGGCGTGCGTCTCGTGCCCGGAGACGTCGACATGACATGTTGCGCGGACGCGCAGGTCGTCGATGCGGACGCGTTGTCCGGCCTGCGCATGCGGCGTGCGGTGCGCGCGGGGGAGCCGGCGCTGCAGTCGGATTTCGAACCGATGCCGGATGTCGCCGAACGGCAGAACGTCGGCATCGAAGTCGTGCGCGGCACGGTGCGGGTCACGACGACGGGCATCGCGCTCGGCGATGCGCGCATCGGCCAGATCGTGTCCGTGCGTCCGGATGCCTCGAATGAAGCAGTGAAGGCCCGGGTGGTCGATAAACAAAGGGTGATTCTCGAATGAACACATGTACCGAAGCATGCCGGGCCGCATCGCGCGTCCGATGGATCGCATCTCCGCTGGCATGCATGGCGATGCTGCTTGTCGCCGTATCCGCACACGCAGCGGGTGGCCCGCCGATCGATGCGCGTGAAAGCCTGATCGATCCGAACCAGTACCGCGGGCTTGCCGCAGATCATCGTGCCTATCGCACCGGTGACATCGTGATGATCAATGTCCTGGAAGCCACGCGTGCGAAGTCGCAGGCGGCGACCGAAGCCGGCAGCGATCTCGACCTGAACGTCGGACTTGCCTCGCCTTCGACGAACTACAGCGCCAGCCTGGGGCTCGGTGGCGGCAATGCGTCGGGCGCGCAGACCACGCGCGTCGGCGAGCTGCGCACGCAGATGTCCGCGCAGGTCGTCGGCGTCGAGCCGAACGGCGCGTTGCGCATTGCCGGCGAGCAGTCGCTGATCGTCAATGGCGAGCGCCAGAAGATCCGCCTGTCCGGCATCGTGCGACGCGAGGACATCGGCGCCGACAACGCGGTGTGGTCGAACCGGATCGCCAACGCGGACATCGAACTGCTCGGCGTCGGCGTCGTCAGCGAATCGACCCGGCAAAGCATTCTCTATCGCGTCTTCAAATGGCTGAGGTTGCTGTGATGCATCTTCCACGCGCTTTTTTCACGGCCTCCCTCGTGGCGTCGTTCGCGCTCGCCGCGATCATGGGCGGCATCGCGCCCGTGCACGCGGCTGAAGTCCGGATCAAGGACATCGCGCGCATCGCCGGTGTCCGCGACAATCCGCTGACCGGTTATGGCCTGGTCTTCGGCCTGGCCGGGTCCGGCGATTCCATCCGCAATCGCGCGACCGTGCAGTCGATCGCCAACACGCTGCGCAATTTCGGCGTGAACGTCAGCGAAGCCGACCTCGCCAGTCGCAACGTGGCTGCGGTCATCGTGACCGCGCGCCTGCCGGCCTTCGCCGAGCCTGGCCAGGCACTGGACGTGCAGGTCGCGTCGTCGGGCGATGCGCGCAGCCTCAATGGCGGCACGCTGATGCAGACGCCGCTGTTGGGGCCGGATGGCCGGCTCTACGCGCTCGCGCAGGGCGCCGTGCTCAATGGTGGCTACCTGTTCGAGGGCGAAACCGCCTCCGTGCAGAAGAACCATCCGACCGTGGGGCGCGTGCCGTCCGGTGCGACCGTCGAGCAGGCTTCGCCGCTGCGCGTGGCCGGCGACGGGCGTTCGCTCAGCGTCCTGCTGAACGATGCGGACTTCACGAACGCGAACCGCGTCGCGGCCGCGATCCGCGCCGCGCTGCCGTCCACGCAGGTGCATGCCGAACATGCGGGCAAGGTGGTCGTCGACTACGGCAGCGCGCCGCAGAACATCGTCGCCGAGATCGCGCGCATTGAGAACATCGCCATCGACCAGCAGCGCCGCGCGCGCGTGGTCGTGAACGAGCGGACCGGCACGATCGTCGCCGGCGGCGATGTCCGCCTGGGCGAGGTCAGCATTTCGCACGGCAGCCTCAAGGTCGAGATCCGCACCGACTACAGCGTGTCCCAGCCGAACGGGATCCTGGTCCGTCCGGGCGCGAACGTGGGCACGGTCGTGGTGCCGCAGACCTCGATCCGCGTCGGCGAGGGCGAAGCGCCGCTCGTGCGCGTCCCGGAAGGGGCATCGGTCGGCGACCTCGTCGCCTCCCTGCGTGCGATCAGGCTCGGCACGCGCGACGTGATCGCAGTACTGCAATCCATCAAGGCCGCGGGCGCGCTCGACGGCGAACTGATCATCCAGTAACTGGCCCGCCAGTCACCGGTCATCCGAAACGGACAGGACGAACACGAGATGAACACAGAGAACACCATCGATGCCGTACGCCTGGCGCTGAACATGCAGGACATCCGCGCGCGCGTGGCTGGCATGAACGTCGCCAATGCGAACAAGCCCGATGCCACGGCGCTACGCGTGGACTTCGCCAAGGTCGAGGCGGCGCTGCGCGAAGTCGCGCGCTCCGGCAACGAAGTCGAGATCTCGCGCCTGCTCGCCGCAGCGGGGCAGGAGCTTGCCGGTGTCGAGCCTGCGACCGAGGGCGCCGCGATCCGTCTCGATGGCGAGATCGGCGATATCGCGGCCGCGGGCGTCGAATACCAGGCCTTGACCGAAGCGCTCAACCGCCAGTTCGGCCTGATGCGCATCGCCATCGCGGGGAGGATCTGATCATGGCGATCGATTCCGCACTCGAAGCCGTGCGCGCCGGCATGGATTACGAACGCCTCCGCCTGGATGCGGCCAGCCGCAACATCGCCAATGCCAATGTGCCGGTGGCGCACGGCAAGGCGGCCACGCTGTGGCGCGTGGACGGCGGCGCCGCTGCCGCCGGCTTCGCGCGCGTCGCCGGATCGCCCGACGACCTGTCGATCGGCGAGCGCGAGGCGCAGACCCGCGAAGTCCACGATCCCGGCCATCCGATGGCCAATGCCGAAGGCATGGTGCGCTACCCGGCCGTCGACATGGTCCAGGAAATGACCACGATGATGACCGCGAGCCGCGGCTACGAAGCCAACGTCCGCTCGTTCAACTTCCTGCGCAACATGATGCTGCGTGCCATCGAAATCGGAGCCAAGTGATGTCCATCGAAGCAATCGCCTCCGTCTCTCCCTTCGCCGCCGTCACGGACGTCCCGGACATCTCGCGGACGATCGACCTGCGCACGCCGGGCGCGGATTTCGCCAGCATGATCGGCGCCGGCCTGGATCGCGTCGATGCCAGCCTCCGCGATGCCGATGCCAAGGTGCGCGGCCTGGCGGCCGGCGACGACATCCCGCTGCACGACGTGATGATCTCGATGGAGAAGGCGCGTCTCGACCTGATGCTGGTGGTCGAGGTCCGCAATCGTCTCGTCGAGGCCTACCAGGAACTCAACCGCATGCAGCTCTGACGCCGCGTGGCGTCCGATCGACCGTCCACGACGGTCCGCTGATCTTTTCACCCAGGATCCTCCGTGATGAATCCCCTCAAGTTCTACCAGGCCCTCGAACGCGGCGCGCGCGTCGGTTTCGCCGTCGGCGCCCTGGTCATCGTCCTGATCACCGGTGCCATGCTGTGGTGGCTGATGTCGCCGCGCGAGCAGCTGCTGTTCGGCGGACTGAAGGAAACCGATGCCGCCGAGATCGTCGAGGCGCTGAACGAATGGAAGGTGCCGCACACGATCGTCGATGGCGGCAGCGGCATCGCCGTGCCCGAAGAGATGATGTACGAGACGCGCATGCGCCTCGTCTCCGCCGGCATACCGCGTGGTGGCGCCGTGGGCTTCGAGCTGTTCGACGATTCCGATTTCGGCGTCACCGAGTTCGCGCAGCGGGTCAACTACCAGCGTGCGCTGCAGGGCGAGATCGAACGCACGATCGCGGCCCTGCCTGCGGTCGAGAACGCGCGGGTCCACCTGACCATCCGCCGGCCGGGCCTGTTCGTCGGCGAACAGGAGCAGTCCAAGGCCTCCGTCGCCGTGACCCTGCGGCCCGGCGAACAGCTGACCCGCAACCAGGTTCGTGGCATCCGCGGCCTCGTCGCGGCGGCCGTCGAAGGGCTGTCCGTCTCGCAGGTCGCCGTGCTGGACGCGGCCGGCAACCTGCTGGCCGGCGGCGATGGTTCGAACGGGCAGAGCTTCGATGCGCGCGACGAGGAGGAATCCCGGGTCGAGGCGCGCATCCAGACGAAGATCAACGATCTGCTCGCCCAGGTCCTGAACGAAGGCGACTATCGCGTGTCGGTCGATGTCCAGCTCGACTTCGATGCCGTGCGTCGCATCAACGAACGCCCGATGACCAACGACGCCGTCGTGGTACGCAAGCGGACGAATTCCAATGCGGAAGCCGAGAACGACGCGCCGCGCCAGAACAACGAGGATGTCGAGTTCCGCCATGGCACCCTGCGCGAGGAGATCGCGCTTGCACCGGGTCGCGTCCAGCGCGTTTCGGTGGCCGTGATCCTGCCGATGTCGATGGACGACAGCGAACTTGCGCGCATCGAATCGCTCATCGCCACCGCCGCCGGCATCGATGAGACGCGTGGCGATCGCCTCGAAGTCTCGCGTCTGGGACGCGGCCTGCGCTTCGCGCAGCGCGATGGCGAGGCCGTGCAGGCCGGTGTCGCCGATGACGAGGCGAATGTCGATGCCGCGAACGGACGCGCACCCGTTCGGGTTGGATTCGACGCGCAGGCATGGCCGGCATGGTCGAAGATGCTGCTGCTGATCGTGGTCGGCCTGGTGCTGGGCGTGACCGTCGCGCTGGCCCTGCAGCGCCGTCCCGCCAAGCTGACCCCGACGGAGCGTGAGGCGGTGCTGGGCAAGATGCGTACATGGCTGGCCGAAGGGACGCTGCCGCAATGACCACGCCCACCACGCAGGGACAGCGCAAGACCGCGCTGCTGCTCATGACCATGCGCAAGGAAGACAGGCGACAGCTGTTGTCGCGCCTGCCGCGCGCCATGGCCGTGTCGGTACGTCGTCTGGTCGATGAACTCGAAGCGATGCCGTTTCCCGTCGCCGAACTGGCCGATGAACTGCTTGCGGAAGAGGTCTGGGGCCTCACCGCGCGCAACTCGCTGGAACTCGACCAGATCGTCGCGCTGTCCCGGCGCCTGCCGCCGGCCTGGTTCGCGCGCGCGCTGGTCGCGTGGCCCGGGGTGGATCGCAACTTCTGCCTGTCGCTCCTCGATGCGCCCAGGGCCGCCGAGGTCAAGCGCGAGCTCGACGCCATCGGCCCGCTGCCGGACAAGGTCGCCGATGCGATCAAGGCCGAAGTCGTCGCGCTGCTGACGTCCCGGGAGGCCGCCTGATGTCGACCCCTCTCGAACGCGTCGCCGCCGATGCCCGCATCGTCGGACTGACGGACCTGCTCAAGCCGCGTCCGGTGCCTGTCCGCAAGGAGGATGACGCGACCACGCAGGCCGACGCCGTTGCCGTGCCGGCGCAGCCCGATCCGCGCGTGCTGATCGAGCAGGAGCGCCAGCGCACGCTGGAAGCGGCGCGCAAGGAAGGCCTGGCGGCCGGCATGCGCGATGCGGAAAAGACCATCGAGGCCCGCGCGCGCGAGGCGGAACAGGCGTGGGAGCAGAAGTATCGCAAGGAAACCGAGCGTCTTGCCGATGCGACGCGCCGCCTCGAAGCGTTGATCCAGGCACTGCCGGATGCCGTGTCGGCGATCGAACGCGATGTCGAAGCATTGACCGTGCAGGCCACCTTCGCCGCGACCGCCCGCGTTGTTGCCGATGCCGCGCGCGACGATGCGCTGGTGCTTGGCTACTGCCGCGAGGCCCTGGCCGAGTATCCGATGCGTCCGATCGTCCTGCGTGTGCACCCGAGTGCGCTGGCGGTCGTGAAGGATGCGCTGGCCGATGCCGAAGTACGGGTGGAAGGCGATGCCCGCCTCGGCGCCGCGCAATGCCGCGTGGAAAGCGCCAAGGGGCTCTACGACATCAGCCTCGAACACCGCCTCGATGCCCTCAGGCAGCAGTTGCTGGCCAGCCTCGACGCGTCCCGGGAGCCGCGCGCGTGAACGCATTCGCCGACCGCCTCCTTGCCAACCTCCGTCGCATGCCGGTGGGTCGCCAGCTCGGCCGCATCGTGTCGTACAACGGCCTGGTGATCGAGGCGATCGGCCCGGAAGCGAGGCTCGGCGAACTGTGCACGATCGAATCCGAGCATGATCCCGATGGTGGGTTCATGGCCGAAGTGGTCGGCTTCCGCCAGGAGCGCATCCTGCTGATGCCCTATGCGCACCTGGCCGGCATTTCCACGCACAGCATCATCCGCGCGACGGGTCGGCCGATGACCGTCCCGGTGGGCGATGCCCTGCTGGGGCGCGTGGTCGATGCCTTCAGTCGACCGCTCGACGACGGCGCGGCGATCCGATTCGACGCCGAATATCCGCTGTATCGCGAACCGATCAATCCGATGGCGCGTGCGCCGATCGATACCGTGCTCGAAACCGGCGTGCGTGCGATCGACGGCCTGCTCACGCTGGGGCATGGCCAGCGCGTGGGCATCATGGCCGGCAGCGGCGTCGGCAAGAGCACCCTGCTCGGCATGCTGGCGCGCCAGGTGGTGGCCGATGTCACGGTGCTGGCGCTGGTCGGCGAGCGCGGTCGCGAGGTCGGCGAATTCCTCGATCATGCGCTCGGTGCCGAGGGGCTCAAGCGATCGGTCGTCGTGGTCGCGACCTCGGACGAACCGGCCTTGATCCGTGCGCACGCCGCGCACGCCGCGCATGCCATGGCCGAGTATTTCCGCGACCAGGGCAAGTCGGTGCTGCTCATCGTCGACTCGATGACCCGGTTCGCGATGGCGCAGCGCGAGATCGGCCTGGCCATCGGCGAGCCGCCGACGTTCCGCGGCTACACGCCATCGGTGTTCAGCAAGCTGCCGACCCTGCTCGAACGCTGCGGACGGCTGCGTGCCGGCGGTGCGATCACCGGCATCTACAGCGTGCTCGTCGAGGGCGACGACATGAACGAGCCGGTGACCGACCACATGCGCGCGATCCTCGACGGGCACATCGTGCTCGATCGCGACCTGGCCTCCCGCGGTCATCATCCGGCGATCGACGTGCTGCGCAGCGCGAGCCGCCTGATGTCGCATGTCGCCAGCGATGCCGAGCAGGCCACGGCGCGCGACGTGAAGAAACAGATGGCGGTGTATGCGGCTTCGCGCGACCTGATCGAGCTGGGCGCGCACCAGCGTGGCGTCAATGCCGTGCTCGATGCGGCGATCGATACGAAGGTACCGCTCGACAAGGTGCTGCAGCAGACACCGCGCGAGTTCACCGGCCGCGCCGAGGCGATGCGTCAGTTCGCCGCCGCGTTGCGGCAGAGGAGCGGCACATGAGTGCCCGCTACGCACCGGCGATTTCGACCCTGGTACGCTGGCGCGCCTTCGAGGAGGCGCTCGCCGAGCGCAGCTGCCAACAGGCATCCGCACGCGTGCTCGCGGCATGCGACGCGCACGACAAGGCGCGCGCCGCCGCCGACGCGATCGCCCGGCGTCGCGACGAGCTGCTGTCGGCGGGTGCCCTGGACCTCACGCTGCTGCAGGCCGTCGCCGAGTTCGAAGGCCTCGCCCGCGATGAACAGGCCAGGCGCCTCGATGCCCTGCGCGAACGCGAGCGGCAGCGCGAGGAAGCGATCGCCGCACACGTCGACGCGCGCACGCGCACGCGCGTGGCGGAGACCCGTCGCGATCGCGTCGTTGCCGAGGCGCGTGACCAGGAAGAAAAGAAACTGTTCGACCAGATGGCGTCCCTGTTGGTCGCCTCCGCCGTCGATTCGCATGCTGGAGAAGTCGCATGATCGATCCGTTGCTCAACATCGCGGTGCCCCTGCCGGGGGCTTCGCCCGCATCGCAGGAGGCTGCGCCGGGCACACCGTCGTTCCTGCCATGGATGCAGCCGGGGCAGGGCGGTGACGCCGGCTCGAATGCAGGCACGCCGACCGCCTTGCCCGGTCCCATGGCGGCGAATCCGCTCGCGGTGCATGGCGCCGGACTGCCTCCGGGCGAGATCCCGGGCCATGGCCCGGACGCTGTCGTCCCGTCGGGGCTCCTGTCCGATTCCACCAGCCTGGTGCTCGATGCCACGCGCTGGCGCGACTTCGTCGCTGCGATGCTGGAACTGCATGTACGCAATCCACAGGGCGAGCGCGAAGTCGTCGCGATGCCGTGGCGCCTGATGGCCAGCGGTCACCTCGCGCATGCCAACGCCATCTCCGGCATGCCGGGTCAGGCTTCCGCTGTGGGCGGCGCGCATCCGGGCACGGGCATGCAGGCCGCGACCGCAGGTGCATCGCCTGGTCTGTCCTTCATGTCGCCGGCATCGTCGTCGCCAGTCTTCGAAGGCCAGGGCGTTCCTGTCGCAGCCTTGCATTCGCAGGCGTCGAGTCGCACCCGCGACGATGTGGCGGCGCTGAAAACGATGTCGTCGCATGCGCCGGCCGCCGCCGAATGGCTTGCGCGCTGGATGAAGTGGATCGAGCGCGATGGGCGCGACGCCGTGGTCTGGCTGCGCGACTTCAGCATCGACGAAGACCAGGCCGCTCGGGTCGTCGAGGGGCTGCGCAGTTTCGCCCAGGCGCAGGGCGTCGGACTCGAACGGATCGTCATGAACGGTCGCGAGCTCTGGCGCAATCCGCAGTTGGCCGCCTTTTCCGAAAAGAGGGAGTAATCCATGCCGGTCGATGCCATCGGTGGCGTGCTCAACGCCCAGAACACCAACGCAAGCAGTAGCAGCAGCATCAACCAGGACGAATTCATCCGTCTGTTCCTGACCCAGCTGCAGTTCCAGGATCCGCTCGAACCCGTCGACAACCGCGAGTTCCTGTCCCAGCTGGCGCAGTTCACCGCGCTCGAACAATCGCGCCAGACCAGCCAGAACACCACGGATCTGCTGTCGATGAACGCGACGTCGCAGGCGGTGTCGCTGCTGAACCGCCGCGTCGAGGTCAATGCCGGCGGCACGCCGTTCATCGGAACGGTGACTGCCGTGAATTTCTCCAGCAACGGTGCGCAGCTCACCGTCACGCCGACCACCGGGACGGTGCGCACCGGCGTCCGTCTCTCCCAGGTCACCCTGGTCACGCCCTGATTCCACGAGGAGTAAGCCATGTTCCAAGCCTTGTTCAACAGCCTCTCCGGCCTCTTCAGCTTCTCGAGGAGCCTCAACACCGTCAGCAACAACGTCGCGAACATGAACACGCCGGGTTTCCGCGGCAGCGACTCGTTCTTCTCGAACGTGGCCGGCGGACGCGGTACGCGCATCAGCGGCGAAGGCCTGCGTACGCAGGCCGGCGACATCCGCCAGACCGGCAATGTCACCGACGTCGCCATCCAGGGCGAGGGCTATTTCATCCTGAGCGACGAACAGGGCAACGTGTACTACACGCGCGCCGGCCAGTTCCGCTTCAACGACCAGGGCCTGCTTGTCGATTCCGTCAGCGGACACCGGGTCATGGCGTTCAACAGCACGGGCGCGCTGCAGCCCATCGACTTCGACGATTACCGAACGATCCCGCCCGTCGCCACGACCTCCGTGCGGATCACCGGCAACATCGCGACCACGTCGACCACGACCGATGTCAACAACATCACCATCTTCGACGCACAGGGCGGTTCGCAGCAGCTGGCCGTGCGTTTCACCAACAACGGCAACGGCGTGTTCCAGGTGAACGTCACCAACGCTGCCGGCACCTCCGTCGGTACCGGGCAGGTGACCTTCACCAACGGCACGCCTTCCGCCGGAAACACCGTCACCGTGACCCTGCCCGGACCGAACGGCAACAACCAGGTCATCACCCTCAACCTCGGTACCGCCGGCACCACCGACGGCATGTACTCCCTGCAGGGTTCGCCGACCAACCTCAGCTCGCGCGTGGCCGATGGCCACGGCCTGCTGGGTGCCGTCGAGATGAACTTCGACGACAAGGGCGTCCTGCAATTCATCTACTCCGCGTCCGAACGCCGCAGCGGTCCGCAGCTCGCACTGGCGCGTTTCCCGAACGAAAGCTCGTTGCGCCTCGATGGTGGCCGGCTGATCTCCGGCGTGACCGTGACCGAGCGCGAGATCGGGCGCCCGACCAATGGCGGCTTCGGCCGCATTGCCGGCGGCAGCCTGGAAATGTCGAACGTCGACCTGACCCAGGAATTCGCCGACATGATCATCATCCAGCGCGGCTACCAGGCCAGCTCGCGCGTGATGAGCGTGAGCAACGAGATGCTCGAGCAGCTCTACAACAGCACGCGAGGCGGCTGATGAACGTACTGCCCTTGCGCTGGCAGGGCGCGTCGCGGGCCGAAGTCCTGCGCGCACTGCTCGATGCGCGTGTCGCCGAGTGGGCCTCGCAATGGATGACGGCATCCAGGGCCTCTGGTGTCATCGTCGAGGCCCTGGCGGATTCCCGCCCGGATCCGGCGGGCGGCGAGGGGCGCTGGCATGCGCTTCGCGACGGCGATGCCCTGCTGAGCATGCGCCTGTCGCCGCGTGCCTTCGAACACCTCGGATGCCTGCTCGCGGGCACGACGACGGCGGACGATGCCGGACTCTCGGCCGGGCTGGGCCAGCGTGCGCTGACCGGACTGATGCGGTCGTTGTTCGGTGCGCAGGCGCCGGCGTCCATGATCGCGATCGATGGCGGGCCTGCCCCGGCCGACATCGGTTCGCGCTTCGGTGCGCTCGGCATGCAGGTGTCGATCGGGACCATTCGCATCGAGATCTGCGCGAACGCTGCCCTGTGCGCACGCCTCGTGCCGTTGCCGACGATCGCGCGCGAGCCGCTGGTCCCGCGACGTGCCGCCATCGGGCCCGTCGACGCGACCCTCGACGCCGTGCTCGACCTGGGGCAGGCGGTGCTGGCCGACACCTTGTCGCTCAAGCCCGGTGAAGTGCTCAAGACCGCCATTCCAGTCAGCGCAGGTTTGCGCCTGGTCTCCTCGCGCGGCGAGGACATCCTCGGCGGCACGCTCGTGGCCGACGGCGCGCATCGCGCGCTGAAGGTGACCCAACTCCATTTCAAGAAGGAAACATCGCGATGAAAAGCAATCTCGCCGAAGACACGACGGCCACCGCCGCCTTCGATAACGCCGTCTCGATGCCGTCGACCACCGGACTTTCCCGGGACATCGGCCTGATCGGTCATGTCCAGGTCTCGATGACTGCGCAGGTCGGCACCGTGACGATGTCCGTCGAGCGGCTGTTCGCGCTCGCCGCGGGCGACGTGGTCAAGATGAACGAACTGCTGGAAGCGCCGCTGACGCTGATGCTCAACGGCAAGCCGGTCGCGCGTGGCGAACTGCTCGCGGTCGACGATCACTTCGGCATCCGCATCCTCGAAGTGGCCTGAGCAATGCAGCAGGCCTCGACTGCCGCCGATCCGGCCGCCACGGCGCGCTCCGTGGCCCCGTCGGCGGCTGCCCCGGCGTCGCCCGGCCTCACCGAGATGGTGCCGGAACGCCCGGTCGCGCCGATTCCCTACCGCAAGGAGAGCAGTGGCGCGGGCGGTTCGCTGATCGGCGTGCTCGCGATCACCGTGCTGATGCTCGCGGTCTTCGTGGTGGTGCTGCGCATTGCGAAGTCGCGCGGACTGCTCGATCGCTGGATCGTGTCCGCGCCTGTCGGTGCGGCGGCGAACAGGGATGGCCACGATGCCATGCGGGTGGAGCAGTCATTGCGCGTGAGCCCCAGGACCGTGCTCTACCGCATCCGCGACGGCGAGCAGCGCTTCCTCCTTGTCGAATCCATCGCCGCGAACGTGCGGTTGCAGCCCCTGCGCGACGGTCACGACGCGCCTTCCCTTGATGACGGACATGACGATGAACAGTGATTCGCGCCGGCAGGCCAGGCGCCTGCCGTGGCGCGTCTTTGCCCTCGCCAGCCTGTGCTGCGTCGCCGGCGCGGCCTTCGCCGCGGACCCGGTCGACATGGTCGGTGGCGTGATGAAGCAGGACTATTCGCCCGTGCTGCGCAACTTCGTCGCACTGTCGATGCTGTCCCTCATTCCGGTGATGCTGATCGGCATGACCGCGTTCACGCGCATCGTCATCGTGCTGTCGCTGCTTCGCCACGCGCTCGGCCTGCCGCAGACGCCGCCCAACAGCGTGATCGTCGCGCTTTCGATCTGCCTGACCTATTTCACGATGGCGCCGGTGGTCGACGAGATCGACAAGGTCGCGCTCACGCCCTACCTGGCCGAGCAGATCGATACGCGCGAGGCGCTGGAACGCGGAGCGGTCCCGCTGCGGCAGTTCATGATCCGCCAGACGCGGGAGTCCGACCTGCGCGCCGTGCTCGAGATGGCGCGTGCGCCCGCGCCCAAGTCGGTCGAAGACATCGCGATGCGGCATCTCGCGCCGGCGTTCCTGCTGAGCGAGCTGAAGACGGCCTTCCAGATCGGTTTCGTGATCTTCCTGCCGTTCCTGATGATCGATCTCGTGGTCGGCTCCGTGCTCATGGCGCTCGGCATGATCATGGTGCCGCCAGCGACGATCAGTTTGCCGCTGAAGATATTGCTGTTCGTCCTGATCGATGGCTGGGTGCTGGTCTCCCGCGCCCTGTTGAGCAGCTACTGGTCCTGACGATGTCGGTCGCGATCGATCTCGTCGCTGAAGAGGCCGAACTTTGGCGACGATTTCGCCAGGGCGGAGACCTCGTGGCGCGCGATCATCTGTTCCGCCTGCACATGGCCTGGGCGGCGGCGATCGCCAGGAGCGTCTATCGCCGGGTCGGCGTCTTCAGCCTCGATACCCTCGATTTCGTGCAGAACGCCGAACTGGGCATGCTTGAGGCGCTTTCGCGCTTCGAGCCCGAGCGGGGCGTCGACTTCCGCGCCTTCGCGCGCGCGCGAGTGCGCGGTGCCGTCTTCAACGGCGTGAGATCGATGCTGCGCGAACGCGGTATCTCCAACGACGATCAGCGTCATGCCGAGCGTCTGTCCCATCATCGCGACGCGGAGGGCGACGCATTCGACACCGTGGTTGATGCGGTGATCGCGCTGGGCATGGGCTTCCTGCTCGATCATGCCGCGAGCGAGGCGACGATCGACGCCTCGAGCTATGTCCAGCGCGACCAGACGCACCTGCGCCTGAAGGCCGCAGTCGATCGCCTGCCGGAGCGCCTGCAGGAGGTGGTGATCGCCCACTACTTCGAGTTCGTGCCCTTCAGCGATATCGCCGACGGCCTGGGGATCAGTCGAAGCCGGGTATCGCAGCTGCATCGGGAGGCGCTGCAGCGCCTGCGGGACATCCTGCGCGACTGCCGCTGATCCGGTCCGGGTCTCGCGGTCCAGACACATATAGATGTGTGCAGTGGGCGGAGCGTGACCAGAACCTTCCGGAGAAGAACAAGCTCCCGAAGAATCAGCAACTTGTCTGGAAGACTGACGCAGAGAGGGGGATTCACTCGGGCCATCCATGGCCCTTTCCGGCCGATGCGTATGCATCGGCGTTCGGTGGCGCGCGGCATGCCGCGCGAATTCCCCCCTCGCCCCTTCGGGCGGCTTCGCCGTGCGCATCGGCAGTCCTGCCGATGCGTCGAACCCGTGGGGGTTCGTCCACCCACTGCCCTCCACAGAGACGCGAGCCCCCTTGCGGGGGCCTTCGCGTATCTGGCGGAGAGAGGGGGATTCACTCGGGCCATCCATGGCCCTCGCCCGTTGGGCGGCTTCGCCGTGCGCATCGGCAGTCCTGCCGATGCGTCGAACCCGTGGCGCTTCGTCCACCGCCTCCCTCCGCCAGATACGCAAAAGCCCCCTTGCGGGGGCCTTCGCGTATCTGGCGGAGAGAGGGGGATTCACTCGGGCCATCCATGGCCCTCGCCCGTTGGGCGGCTTCGCCGTGCGCATCGGCAGTCCTGCCGATGCGTCGAACCCGTGGCGCTTCGTCCACCGCCTCCCTCCGCCAGATACGCAAAAGCCCCCTTGCGGGGGCCTTCGCGTATCTGGCGGAGAGAGGGGGATTCGAACCCCCGAAGCGCGGTTTAGACGCTTACACACTTTCCAGGCGTGCTCCTTCAACCACTCGGACACCTCTCCGGATCTTCCCCTGCGGCGGCTTTCCTGCCGTCCCGGGGGCGCCAATTCTAGCTTCATACGGTTGATGAGACAAGGAAACGCCCGCCGCGGGTCCGGCCGAAGGGCGCCCATGGCAGAATGTGCCCATGTCCTATCTCGTCCTCGCCCGCAAGTGGCGCCCCAAGCGTTTCGCCGAACTGGTCGGGCAGGAGCACGTGGTCCGCGCGCTCAGCAATGCCCTCGACACCGGCCGGGTCCACCACGCCTTCCTGTTCACCGGTACCCGGGGGGTGGGCAAGACCACCATCGCCCGCATCTTCGCCAAGTCCCTGAATTGCGAGCAGGGGACGTCGGCTGAACCCTGCGGCCAGTGCAATGCCTGCCGGGACATCGACGCCGGCCGGTTCATCGACCTGCTGGAGATCGACGCGGCCTCGAACACCGGCGTGGACGACGTCCGCGAGGTGATCGACAACGCCCAGTACATGCCCTCGCGCGGCCGGGTGAAGGTCTACCTGATCGACGAAGTCCACATGCTCTCGAAGTCGGCGTTCAATGCGCTGCTGAAGACGCTGGAGGAGCCGCCGGGCCATGTGAAATTCCTGCTCGCGACCACCGACCCGCAGAAGCTGCCGGTCACCGTGCTGTCGCGCTGCCTGCAGTTCAACCTCAAGCGCCTGGAAGAGAGCCAGATCCAGGGGCAGATGGCCAAGATCCTGGAAGCCGAGGGCATTCCCGCCGAGCCGGGCGCGATCCGCCGGCTGGCGAAGTCCGCCGATGGCAGCCTCCGCGACGGCCTCTCCCTGCTCGACCAGGCGATCGCCTACACCGGCGCCAGTACCACGCACGAGGGCGGGTCGGGCGTGCCACTCACCGATGCTGGGGTCGCGACCATGCTCGGCACGGTCGACCGGATGCGGGTCGGTGCCGTGCTCGGCGCGCTGGTGGCCGGCGACGGCGCCGCGCTGATGGCCGAGATCGCGGCCCTGTCCGACTTCTCGCCCGACTGGGCCGGCGTGCTCGATGCCCTGGCCGAAGCCCTGCACCGCGTGCAGGTCCGCCAGCTGGTGCCGTCGGCGGAGATCGAGGCCGATGGCGTCGATATCGATGCGATTGCCGGCCAGTTGCGGCCGGAAATCGTCCAGCTGTGGTACCAGATGGCGCTCCATGGCCGCCGCGACCTGGGCTATGCGCCCAGCCCGCGCGCCGGCTTCGAGATGACGGCCCTGCGCATGCTGGCGTTCCGCCCGGCCGAGGGCGGCGCCGCCCAGGTGGAGCGGCCTTCGGCCAGTGGCGTGCGGGGTCCCGAGGCCGCGCGCGCCGCCGCGTTCGACAGCGCGCCGACCAAGCCTGCACCTCAGATGTCGCGTCCGCTGCCACCGGAGGCGCGGGAGAATCCAGCCGCCCCCGAGCGCCGGCCACCGGCCCAGGCCGCGCAGCCCCCGGCAGCGCCACCGGCACCGATGCCGTCGCCGCGGATCGAGGTCACCGCACCGCCGTCAACCCAGCAGGCGCAATCGCCTGCGTCGCCGTCCGCCGATGCACCGCCGCCGAACGTCGCGATCGACAGCGACCGCTGGCTGGACCTCGTCGCCAACTGCGGCCTGCGCGGCCCCGCGCGCGAACTGGCTGCGCATGCCGCGTTCATCGACTACGCCAATGGCGTGATGCGCCTGGCGCTGGGGCCCGATGACGACCACCTGCGCCTGCCGGGCCTGATCAATGCGTTGACCGATTCGCTCAGCGCCCAGCTTGGTGGAACGGTGCAGCTGCGCTTCGAGACCGGCAAGGCGCCGAACGCCGAAACCCTGCACCAGCGCAACGAACGCCAGCGCGACGAGAAGCAGGCGTCCGCCGAAGAGAATTTCGTGGCCCATCCGGACGTGCAGCGTCTGGTGAGCCAGGGCGCGAAGCTCGTGCCCGATTCCATCCGTCCCTACGAAGATTGAGAGAACGCCGACATGCGTGGAAACATCGCCCAACTGATGCAGCAGGCGCAGAAGATGCAGGAAAACCTGCAGCGCGCCCAGGAAGAACTGGCCAAGCTGGAAGTCACCGGCAGCGCCGGCGGCGGCATGGTCAGCATCACGCTCACCGGCAAGATGGAGTGCCGCAAGGTGCGCATCGAACCGAGCGTGCTGTCCGACGCCGAGATGACCGAAGACCTGATCGCCGCCGCGATCAACGATGCGGTGAACAAGGTCAACGCCGAATCGCAGGCGAAGATGTCCGGCGCCACCGCCGGCATGCCGATCCCGCCGGGCATGAAGATCCCGGGGATGTTCTGATGACTTCCAGGGGAGATGATCGGGAGACCGCGCCGCGTGCGTTGCCTGTCGATCCTGCGGTAGCAGAAGAGCGGCTCCTCAAGCGCAGGATCAGTGGCGGCGTGTTGTTTGCTGTCGGTTTTGTGATGGCGCAAGCGCCCAAGATCTTCACGACGACCGATCCCGCCGGGCAGGCCGTCGTGCATGCGCTTGCCGCTTGCGCCGCCATTCCGATGATTCTGGGTCTCTATCGTCTCCTGACGCGTGGCGCACCCGGGAAGTGATTGCGCACAAGGCATGACCGCTTCCCTCCTCGAACAACTCATCGACGCCTTCCGCGTGCTGCCGGGCGTGGGCCAGAAGACCGCACAGCGGATGGCGTACCACGTGCTCGAGCGCGATCGCGAGGGCGGCCAGCGTCTGGCGACTGCGCTGGCCGATGCGGTCGAGCGCGTCGGCCACTGCGAGCGTTGCCGCGATTTCAGCGAAACGCCGGTCTGCACGATCTGTGCCAGCGCCGCGCGCGATGCGCACCTGCTGTGCGTGGTCGAGTCGCCGGTGGATCGCCTCGCGATCGAGCAGGCGACGGGGTATCGCGGCTACTACTTCATCCTGCAGGGGCGCCTGAGTCCGCTCGACGGCATCGGCCCGCGGGAGCTTGGTCTGGACGCGCTCGCCGCACGCCTGGCCGAAGGCGAGGTGCAGGAGCTGGTGGTCGCGACCAATCCCACCGTGGAAGGCGAGGCCACCGCGCACTACCTCGCCCAGCTTGCGCGACAGCACAAGGTCAAGCCGACGCGGCTCACCCATGGCGTGCCGCTGGGCGGCGAACTGGAATACGTCGATCGCGGCACGCTGTCGCATGCGTTCGGTTCGCGGAGCGAAATGCCGATCTGAATTTCCTTTGCACTCTGCCACGACCAGGGTCGTGGCAGAGCGTGGGACAACCCGATGATGTCGCCGTCGTTCAATTCGCGGCGGCGCTGATCGCGGCATGCGCATTGAGAAGACCGGGGCCGCATTGATCGCCGCAGCTCGGCATCGGCGTGGCGGTGGCCTGCAGGATCGAAAGCGCTTGCGCGGGCGTGAGCGTCGGTTTGACCGAGAGCATCAGGCCGATCGTGCCGCTCACATGCGGAGCCGACATGGAAGTGCCGGACAGGTAGCGATAGCACGGGATGCGGACCTGGGTATTGCCTTCCCAATGACGCGTGACCCACGTCGACACGACGCCATGCGTGTAGGGATTGAACACGTTGGGATTCGCCGTGGAGCAGGCCGGCGTTCCCAGCCACATGCCGTGCATCGAGCTTGCGTCCGGCGTCGTCGATCCGCCGCCGCCGGGTGCCGTGATGCTCACCTTCGCGCCGCGATTGCTGTAGCTGGCCAGTTGGTTGGCGGGCGTGCTTGCCGCCACGGAGATCACACCGGGGCAAGAAGCGGGCGAAGCATTGGCGACATTGGTGGCGTGGTTGCCTGCGGAGGCGACCAGCATGACGCCTTGCTCGGCGGCACGTTCGAGCTGGCTGCGGACGACGTCCATCTCGGAGGACGCGCAGCCCGTGGGATAGGCGAAACTCATGTTCACGACCCTGGCGCCATTCGCCACCGCCCAGCGCAATCCGTCGAGGAAATGGGCCGTCTCGATCACGCCGGTGCCCTGGTGCGTGACCTTCACGTTGAGCAGCGTGCAGTTGTAGCAGATGCCGGCGATGCCGATGTTGTTGTGGGTGGCGGCGCCGACGATGCCTGCGACGTGCACGCCATGATTGTAGTGTCCGCGCTCGGTCGCCGGTGTGCCGGGCACGGCTGCGTTGTATTCGAGCGGAGACCAGCGGCCGACCAGGTCGGGATGATCCATCGAGCTGCGTCCGGTATCGAGGATCGCGATCTTGACGGCACTGCTGCCGCCGCCGGCGTTCGCCCACGCCTGCGGCATGCCGATCGCGGGCAGATGCCATTGCTGCGAATACAGCGGATCCTGCGGCGTCACGCCCACTTCCGCCAACTGGAAGCGATGATTCGGTTGTGCGAGGGCGACAGCGGGATGCCGGCGCACGCGATCGAGCAGGCGATAGGTCGCCGTGCGTGCTTCATCGCTGCGATAGAGCAGGGCGCCCGCAGGCACCAGGCGGGCCACGCCGAGATCGGAAGTAATCATGCGAACCTGCAGGTCCGGGATTACTGCGGCGAGGTCGCTCGCCCGCGCGTTCGGCGCGAACTTCACCACGACTTCATGCGGTACCAGTTCCAGCGGTGCATCGTTCGTTGCGGGCGATGCCATTGCATGCGCAGCGGGCAGGCAGAGCGTAAGCGCGGCGAAGGCCGCGATCGATGTCTTGGCGTTCATGACGTTTCCCTGTGAGGCACTCGTGATGGCCGGATGGCCGGGGCTCGCACGTCGCGCATTGCGCATGGCATGTTGGGCAATGTGCGCGTGGATCGTCCATTCACTCGGGGAGCGCGCATGCAGGCGGACAGGCCTGAGTTGACGGAACATGGCGGGAAAGCGGCTGTCGCCTCGCGGATCGCCGTCGGGTCTGGATGCGTCACCGATTCGGCACAGCATCGACGGGCGACGCCACGGTGCGGGGAGGGCCGACGACGGCGCCCGGTCTGCGTACAATGCGGTGACCGCAGGAATGGACACAGGAACCCCGCCCATGTCGGACACCATCTTCCACAAGATCATCCGCCGCGAGATCCCCGCGACCATCGTGTACGAGGACGACGGCATCATCGCCTTCAAGGACATCGCGCCGCAGGCGCCGATCCACATTCTGTTCGTGCCGAAGGTGACGGTGCCCACGCTCAACGACGTGCAGCCCGATCAGGCCGAGGTCATCGGCCGCCTCGCCGTCGCCGCCGCGAACTACGCGAAACAGCAGGGCTTCGCCGAGGACGGCTACCGCATCGTCATGAACTGCAACGACCACGGCGGGCAGACGGTCTTCCAGATCCACATGCACCTGCTCGCGGGAGCGCCGCTGGGGCGGTTCGGGTGAAAACGCAGCTCCCGTTCCTGCCTGTGGCGCTTCGGACAAGTATTGCCTGACGGAGCGGATCGATTGATGGTGCTGGCAGGCCGCTTTCCGGATTTCCGTCCGAGCGAAAGACTCTCGCTCTGTGACCGGATGATCGCCCTCGGCGCACTTCGGCCCAGCAGGCGGCTTCATCCATGATCATGGATTCAACCGAGGCGAATCTTCGCCATCTTGCCGACCGTCTGTCGCCCTTTTCGTCCGTCGTCTCGATACGAGGCTCCGGTGCGGGGCGATTCCTCTACGTCGTGTGTCATGGCCGGTCAGCTGAAGTCTCGCTGGCAGCGGAAGGCTGGTGGGTCGAGTTCTGGGGCTCGCTGGATGAAGATGCCCAGCCGGAAAAACAGGTCACGCTGGGCTCGATTGCCGAAGTCTAACGCGTTCTGCTGGATGACTTCTTTCCTGATGGCAGTCCCGGGCCGTCGGCATGAAACCGTCCTCTGAGGCCGTCTGCCTCAGGCCTTTCTGCGCCTACGGCGCTTCCTTGACCGACAGCGGCTGGCCCACCGCGCCGGCATAGAACACGACCAGCTTCAATGGCGTGGTGCCGACATTGCGGCCGTTGTGCAGGGTGTTCACCACCTCGGCGAGCGTGTCGCCTGGCTTCAGGCGCTTGACCGAACCGTCCTTCAATCGGACGTCCAGCTCGCCTTCGAGCAGCATGCCGAACGAGGGCACGGGATGCTGATGCCAGCCGGTTTCTCCGCCGGGCGCGATCTCGACCAGAATCCCGGTGATTTCTGCCTGACCCGCAGGATAGGCAATGGGCGTTCCGTCCCAGCTCGACGTGGTCTTCAGCAGCGTCGTGGTCTTGACCGATGCGGTGGGTTCCAGTGCGAGGGCGTTCGACTGGAACAGCATGCCCAGTGCGAGCAGGCAGAGCGTCTTGGTGGTGTTCATGCGTTGCGTTCTCATTGTGGTCGTCGACGCGTGCGTCCGCAGACGCCTGTTTCACCGACAGACTAGCGCCAATCAATCTCCCCCCGCACCACCGTGCACACCCGTCCGCCCGACCACACGTCGCCTGCGTCGTCGACGGTGAGTTCGATGATTGCGTCGTGGCCGACTTCGCGGCCCTGGCTGATGCGGTAGAAGCCGCTGTCGCCGGGCAGGGCGTCCTGCGAGGCGAGCCAGGCGGCGAGGGTGGCGTTGGCGGCGCCGGAGGCGGCGTCCTCGAACTGCGCGGGGGCGCCGACCCAGGCGCGGACGGCGAGGTAGTACACCGGGTCGTCGCTGCGCGCGAAGGCGCACAGGCCCATGCTCTCGGTCGATTGCGCGAGCGTGCCGATCGCGTCCCAGGGCGGTGTCGCATTGCGCAGCGCGGCTTCGCTTTCCAGCTCGGCCAGCCACCAGCGGCGGCCGCCGTCCATCAGGGCAGGCGGCAATGCGCCGGGCGGCAGGGTCTTCAGCACGTCGCGCAGGCGCGGGTCGTCGGCGCTGGCGATCTCGCGCACGCTGGCGCGCGGGGTGCGCACCGCGATCGTGCGCGTGCGGCCTTCGCCGTCCACGCGCAGCGGCAGCTTGCCGGCGATGCCGTCCTGCACCAGCAGGCCGTCCTTCGGCGTGGCCAGTCCCGCTTCGAGCACGGCATGCGCGGTACCGACGCTGGGATGCCCGGCGAAGGGCACTTCGCGGCGCGGGCTGAACATGCGGATGCGGTAGCTGCTGTCGTCGCTGACAGGCGGCAGCACGAAGGTGGTTTCCGGCAGGCGCGTCCATTTCGCGATGGCCTGCATCTCCGCGTCGCTCAGGCCCTCCGCATCGAGCACCACCGCCAGCGGGTTGCCGGCACCGGGGCGGTCGGCGAAGACATCGACTTGCACGTAACGGCGAAGACTCATTGCGGACTGCATCCGGGCATCGGGGCCGCGCAGCTTAGCAGCGCATGGCGCGCAGCGCGCATGCGCGGCGCGATCGTCGTGCATAACCTGAAAACCCGCGATTCTTTGGCAATTCTTGCCAAAGTTTCGGATGCAATCAATGCGTCGTGTCGTTGCCTTCGTCGATGCCGACGGGCCACAGGTCGAAGAGATGGCATTCGCCTTCGCGCGCGGCTTCATCGTAGGCGTCCAGCCATTCCGGATCGCCCTCGCAGGCGGTGCGATCCACGGCTTGCGGCGGCTGCTCCTGCAGCACGACGTCCCAGTCGCTGTCGCGGTAGTAGGCGAGGGCGATGGCCTGCGCGGCCTCGGTGTCGTCCGCGCGCACGAAGCTGGTCGCGATCGCGCCGCCGATTTCGTCGGCATCCGCGCTGTGCGGCGCGGGACGGAGTTCGTACTGCATGGCATAGATCATGATCTCGTCTCCCTCACCAAGCCACGGTGCCGGCGATCACCGGGACCACATCGCCGCCGATGAACACATCGCCGGCCGCATCGACCTGCACCTCGACGCGCCCGTCGCGTCCCAGCTCGCGCCCCTGGCTGCCGACGTAGCGGCCGTCGCGGCCGGGCAGGCGACCGGCGTGGGCCAGCCGCGCGGCGATGCCGGCCTGGGCGCTGCCGGTGACGGGATCCTCGGGAATGCCGTCGGCTGGGCAGAAGGCGCGGACGACCAGATGGTGCCCATCCGCGTCTTCCGGCGCATGCACCGCCAGCCCGACCGCGCCCGTGGCTTCGGTCAGCGCGGCGATGGCGGGCAGGTCGGGCTGCAGGCGGCGCACGGCCTCGGCATCGGCCAGCTCCAGCAGCCACCACTTCGGCCCGTTGTCCCAGAGGGCGGGCTCGAGCGCGCCGACAGGCATCTTCGATGTCACGGCTTCGGTGAGCGCTGGCGCCAGTTCCGCACCACCGACCCGACGCGCCCGCGGCGCGCGGATCGCGGTGCGGCGGCGGCCGTCGCGGTGTTCGATCCGCACCGGCAGCAGTCCGGCGGCGCACTCCTGCACCAGGGTGGTCCGGTCCGGCGCGACCAGCCCGGATTCCAGTACCGCCCAGGCTGCGCCGACGCTGGGATGCCCGGCGAAGGGCAATTCGCTGCGCGGCGTGAAGATCCGCACCCGGTAGTCGGCCTCGGGCGTGCTCGGCGGCAGCAGGAAGATGGTCTCGGACAGGTTGGTCCAGGCCGCGAAGGCCTGCATGCGCGCGGGGTCGAAGCGCTCGCCGTCGATCACCGCGCCGAGCGCGTTGCCCATACCCGGGCGTGCGGCGAACACGTCCATCTGCAGATAACGAAGCACCATCTATCCATTGCTCCTGCTGGCTTAGAATGGGAGGTTCCGGCGACGGCGCCATGCCGTGTTCGGTGATGTCCCGGAATCCGCAGTCTACATCCCCCCAATTCCCCATCCTCAAAGCAGACCAATGCCCGATACGCATCCTGCCGACCCCCGCCAAGGCGCCTGGGTCGTGCTCAAGTTCGGCGGCACTTCGGTGTCGCGTCGCCACCGCTGGGACACCATCGGCCGGCTGGCGAAAAAACGGATGGATGACACGGGCGGTCGCGTGCTGGTGGTGGTCTCGGCGCTGTCGGGCGTCACCAACGAATTGACCGCGATCGCGGACGGCCGCGAGATCGATGACCGGATCGCCGCGCTGATCGAGCGCCACCGCGCGTTCTGCGTGGAGCTCGACCTCGATGCCGACGCCGTGCTCGGCGAGCGTCTCTCGATCCTGTCCGCGCTCGGCGTCGATCCGCGCGCCGCTTCGCGCGCGCTCGACTGGCAGGCCGAGGTGCTGGCCCAGGGCGAACTGCTCTCGTCCACCATCGGTGCGGCCTACCTGCATGCGCAGGGACTCGACATCGGCTGGTGCGATTCGCGCGACTGGCTCTCGGCGGTGTCGCTGCCGAACGCCAGCGCCTGGGCGCAGCGGCTCTCGGTGAACTGCCAGTATCTCGGCGAGAAAGCCTTCCTCGACGACTTCCGCACCCGTTTCGCCGAGCAGCCGACGCGCGCGCTGATCGCGCAGGGCTTCATCGCCCGCCATGCCGACGGCCAGACCGCGATCCTCGGTCGTGGCGGTTCCGACACGTCGGCGGCGTATTTCGGCGCGCTGCTGAAGGCCACGCGCGTCGAGATCTGGACCGACGTGCCCGGCATGTTCAGCGCCAATCCGCGCGAGGTGCCCGACGCGCGCCTGCTGGCCCGCCTCGACTACGCCGAAGCGCAGGAAATCGCGACCACCGGCGCCAAGGTGCTGCATCCGCGCTCGATCGCGCCCTGCCGCGACAGCGGCGTGGCCATGGCGATCCTCGACACCGAGCGCCCGGAGCTGCCGGGCACGCGCATCGACGGCACCGCCGCCACCGTGCCGGGCGTGAAGGCGATCAGCCGCCGCAACGGCATCGTGCTGGTGTCGATGGAAAGCATGGGCATGTGGCAGCAGGTCGGCTTCCTCGCCGACGTGTTCGAGCGCTTCAAGCGCCACGGCCTGTCGGTCGACATGATCGGCTCCTCGGAAACCAACGTCACCGTGTCGCTCGACCCCAGCGAGAACCTGGTCAGCAGCAGCGTCCTCGCCGAACTCTCGGCCGACCTGTCCGAAGTCTGTCGCGTGAAGGTGATCGCGCCGTGTGCGGCGATCACCCTGGTCGGTCGCGGCATGCGCTCGCTGCTGCACAAGCTGTCCGACGTGTGGGCGACCTTCGGCCGCGAGCGCGTGCACCTGATCTCGCAGTCGTCGAACGACCTCAACCTGACCTTCGTTATCGACGAAGCCGATGCCGATGGCCTGCTGCCGCAGCTGCACGGCGAGCTGATCCGCAGCGGTGCGATGCCGGTGCAGGATGGCGCGGTGTTCGGCCCGAGCTGGACCGAGATCGCGCACGGCAAGCCCGAACGCGAAACGCCGTGGTGGCGTGGGCACGTGGCCGACCTGGTCGCGCGCGCCGACGCCGGCACGCCGCGCTACGTCTACCACCTGCCGACCGTGCGCGCCCGCGCCCGCGTGCTGCGCGAGACGACTGCGATCGACCTGCGCTTCTACGCGCTCAAGGCCAATCCGAACCCGGCGATCCTGCGCACGCTGGAGGCCGAGGGCTTCGGTTTCGAATGCGTGTCGCTGGCCGAGGTCGAGCACGTGTTCGCCACGCTGCCGGGCATCGATCCGGGCCGCGTGCTGTTCACGCCGAGCTTCGCGCCGCGCGACGAGTACGACGCGGCGCTGGCGAAGGGCATCCACGTCACCGTCGACAGCGTCGAGGCCCTGCAGCGCTGGCCCGAGACCTTCCGCGACCGTGCGACCTGGCTGCGCCTGGACCTCGGTCGCGGCGATGGCCATCACGAGAAGGTGCGCACCGGCGGCAGCGACGCCAAGTTCGGCCTGCCGGTGGCGAAGGTGAACGCCTTCGTCGCCGAGGCGCGCAAGCTCGGCACGAAGATCGTCGCCCTGCACGCGCACCTCGGCAGCGGCATCGACAATCCCTCGCACTGGCGCGATGTGTTCGCCGACCTGGCCAGTCTCGCCGACCAGGTGGGCACGGTCGACATCATCGACATCGGCGGTGGTCTGCCGGTGCCGTACACCGCCGATGCGCGGCCCTTCGACATCGCGGGCTGGCGTGCGGGTCTCGACGAGATCAAGGCCGGCTACGGGCGCTACCGCCTCGCGGTCGAACCGGGCCGTTATCTCGTCGCCGAGGCCGGCGTGGTGCTGGTCCGCGCGACCCAGGTGATCGAGAAGGACGGCATCCGTCGCGTCGGCCTCGACGGCGGCATGAACGTGCTGATGCGCCCGGCGATGTACGGCGCCTACCACGGCGTGCACAACCTCTCGCGCATCGACGCCGCCGCCGTCTCGGCCTTCGACGTGGTCGGCCCGATCTGCGAAAGCAGCGACGTGTTCGGCCGCGCGCGCATGCTGCCTTCCGCCACCGCCGAAGGCGACGTGTTCCTGCTCGCCGACGCCGGCGCCTACGGCATGGCGATGGCGAACACCTACAACCTGCGGGCGCTGCCGGCGGAAGAGGTGATCGAGTGAGCTACCGACTGGCACTCGCAGTCAGCAGTGCGCTTGCCGCTCTGGTCATATCGACCATCGCGACGCATCTTCTGCTGTGGGACTTGAAGCCCGGTCGTATCGAGGAGGTCAGCTTGTGGCGCATCCACGTGCTCACTGTGTTTCCCGCGACGATCGCAGCGGCAGTCTCAGGGGCATGGTCTCCTGGCTGGCGCTATTGGGCGCGGCTGGATGCGGTGGGGCAGGCTCTGTGGATCCTGCTGAATTCCTACATCGTGTACGGTCTATTCATCGTGGCATTGTTTTGCTTTGAACAGTTTCTGCATGACGAGGCTTCTGGCTTGAGTGTTCTCGACTCGATTGGGCTGACACTCATGAGTGGCGGGCTGATGATGTTCGCTGCCATGGTCGTCACAGGTTTGCCGGCCTTAATGGCCGAATACATGATTGTCCGTTTCCTCCGCAGGCGCTGGCAGCCCGTGCTTTCTACCGAGGTAGCTCCGTGAGTTCCGAATTCAAACGCGACGAGATTCGCGCCTTCCGTTTCGTCCGCTGCGGCTTCGACGCGCAGACCGGCATCGCGCAGCTGGTCTATGCCTTCGACGACGGTCCGGAGCTGGTCGAGACCGTGACCGTGCCGGGCGCGCCGTTCGTGCTGGACGGCGCGCGTGCCGAGGCTGCGGAACGGGCCCTGCGCCTGCTGCACCTGGTCGCCGGCGTGAGCTACTACAAGGCGGCGGTGCCGGAGGAGATCCGCATTGACAGCTACACGATCGATGCGGACACCGCCGCGCTGCTGGAGAGCGTCTACCTCAATGGCCTCGGCGAATTCGCCTATCGCAACGGCCTGAACCTGCGCGGCCGCATCCGCTTCCCGATCGGTGATGCATCGGCTGGAACGAACCCTCTCCCCCGCATGCGGGGGAGAGGGCAGGGTGAGGGGGGCTCCGCTGATGCCGCCGAAGCCCCCCTCACCCCGTCCCTCTCCCCCGCGCACGGGGGAGAGGGCGCGACAGCGAACGCCCATCCCGGCGGCGATGGCGCCACTGCCGCGCCGGTGCTTGGTCTGCCCGAGCACGCGCTCGTCGCCATCGGCGGCGGCAAGGACTCGCTGGTCAGCATCGAGGCGCTGCGTGGCGTCGACATCGCGCAGACCGTGACCTGGATCGGCGGCTCGCAGCTCATCAAGGCCTGCGCCGAGCGCACCGGCCTGCCGACGCTCAACCTCGGCCGCCAGCTCGCGCCGCAGTTGTTCGAGTACAACCGCCAGGGCGCCTGGAACGGCCACATCCCTGTCACGGCCGTGAACTCGGCGATCATGGTCTTCGCCGCGCTCCTGACCGGCGCGAACCAGGTCGTGTTTTCCAACGAGCGCTCGGCGAGCTACGGCAGCCTCATCGAGGGCACCGGCGAAGTGAACCACCAGTGGTCGAAGGGCTGGGCCTTCGAGCGCGACTTCGGCGACTACGTGCATGCGCGCATCGCCGCCGACCTGCATTACTACTCGCTGCTGCGCCCGCTCAGCGAACTCGCGGTCGCACGACAGTTCGCGAAGAGCGACCACTACGACGCGCACTTCTCCAGCTGCAACCGCAACTTTCACATCCTCGGCGAACGCCCGGTCAACCGCTGGTGCGGTGTCTGTCCGAAATGCCACTTCGTGTTCCTCGCGCTGGCGCCGTTCATGCCGAAACCGCGCCTGGTCGGCATCTTCGGCCGCAACCTGCTCGACGACCCCGCGCAGACCGCCGGCTACGACGCGCTGCTCGAATTCCAGGACCACAAGCCCTTCGAGTGCGTGGGCGAGGGTCGGGAATCGCGCGCTGCGATGGCGGCGCTGGCCGAGCGCCCGGAGTGGCGCGAGGACGACATCGTCGAGCGCTTCGTGCGCGAGATCCGGCCGCAGCTGGATGCGGGCGAACTCGATGTCGACGCGCTGATGGCGATCGACGACGAGCATCGCGTGCCGGCCGTGATCTGGGAGCGCCTGCGTGTGCGCTTCGCGGCCTGACGACATGCTGGAGATCGCCGCGCTGGCAGGCCTGAAGGTCGCGCTCTGGGGCTGGGGGCGCGAGGGCCGCGCGGCCTGGCGCGTGCTGCGCCGACGCCTGCCGGCGCTGTCGCTGACGCTGTTCTGCAGCGAAGCGGAACTGGCCGATGCAAACGCGCTCGGCGATGCGCTGCTCGCTGCGCGCACCGATGCCACTGCCGACGCGCTGGCGGCCTTCGACATCGTGATCAAGTCGCCGGGCATCAGCCCGTACAAGCCCGAGGCTTTGGCCGCCGCCGAACGCGGCACGCGCTTCATCGGCGGCACCGCGCTGTGGTTCGCCGAACACGCCGGGGCGCGCACAATCTGCGTCACCGGCACCAAGGGCAAGAGCACCACGACCGCGCTGCTCGCGCACCTGCTGCGCGCCGGTGGGCATCGCACCGCCCTGTGCGGCAACATCGGCCTGCCGCTGCTCGAAGTGATCGATGTCGACGATCCGCCGGAATTCTGGGCGATCGAACTGTCGAGCTACCAGACCGGCGATGTCGCCGCCGTCGGCGTGCGCCCTGAGATCGCGGTGGCGACGAACATCTTTCCCGAGCATCTCGACTGGCACGGCAGCGAAGAGCGCTACGTCGCCGACAAGCTGTCGCTGTTCACCGGCGCGGCGCCGCACATCGCCATTCTCAACGGCGCCGATCCGCGCCTGTCTGCGCTGTCGCTGCCGGACAGCGAAGTCCGCTTCGTCGGTGGTCAGGATGGCTGGCACCTGCGCGGCGATGTCGTCCATCGCGGTGAACGTGCGGTGTTCGATGCCTCCGACGTGCCGCTGCCCGGTCGCCACAACCGCAGCAACCTCTGCGCCGTGCTCGCGGCGATCGAGGCCCTGGGTCTCGATGCCGAGGCGCTGGCGCCGCATGCCGCCACGTTCCAGCCGCTACCGCATCGGCTGCAGACGCTGGGCACGCGCGACGGCCTCATCTGGGTGAACGATTCGATCAGCACCACGCCGCATGCGAGCCTGGCCGCGCTGGACTGCTTCCGCTCACGCCGCGTCGCGCTGCTGGCCGGCGGGCACGATCGCGGCATCGACTGGTCCGCGTTCGCCGAGGCCATGCGCACGCAGGCGCCGGTCGCGATCGTGACGCTGGGCCAGAACGGCCCGAAGATCCATGACCTGCTCGCGCCGGTCGCACGCGAGGCCGGATTCGCACTGGTCGCGGCCGTCGACCTGGCCGATGCCGTCGCGAAGGCGCGCACGGCGCTGGGCGGGGAGGGCGTCGTCCTGCTGTCGCCTGGCGCGCCCAGTTTCGGCAGCTATCGCGACTACACCGAACGCGGCCGGCACTTCGCGGCCCTCGCCGGATTCGATCCCGAGGCGATCACCGCGATTCCGGGACTCGGCATCGCCTGATCGTCGCGTCGCTTGCGATATCCTTGGGGTTTCGCCATCCGGCATCCATCCCGAGGAATCCCGCATGTACGACCCCCTGCTCGAACACCTTGTCGAACTCGCCGAAGCCGAGACACCGGTCGAAGCCGAAGTCTCGCTCATCGTTGGTGGCGTGCTTGTCACCGGTTACGTGGTCAGCGAAGAGAAATACATGGCGAGTCATGCGTTGACCCGCGCGTATCTGGAACTAGATGCCGAAGCCGAAGGCGAGTCCGATGCTGACGCGTCGGATGAAGGCGACGAGGACGATGACGAAGATGACGATTTTGACGACGACGTCGCCTATCTCCACCTGCGCGATGCCCAGGCCAATGGCGGCAAGCTCGGCTACTTCCGCGTGGCCCTGAGCGACGTGTCGGGGTTCTCCCTGCGCGGCTGATCGGATCGAGATCGCACACGCGACGTTTGTCCTCCTCCCCCGCGTGCGGGGGAGGACTGAGGTGGGGGCGTGTCAGTAACAGCGCCCCCATCCCGACTTTCCCCCGCATTGCGGGGGAAGGAGAAATCAAGGCATGGCGCCGCAATTCATGTCATCCGACTGACATTGCAGCGATCCGTGCCTTGTCGTTCACGGGGATTGCGACGCCCTGCGATCAGCGCAGGCGATGCTGCTTCGCGAAGGCATGCACGGCGTCGCGGTAGGCATCGGGCGCGTCGATGAAGGGGTTGTGGCGACCAGGCAGGGTGACGCGGGTCATCGTCGGATACGCGAAGCGTTCCGCCTGCGGGCCGACGGCATGATCGTCCTGGCCGTCGATCACCAGCACCGGCACTTTCACCTGTGCGGTCGACGGGATCAGGTCGTTGAAGTAGCTGCCCGGGTGACCGCTGAAGATCTTCGCGCCCATGTCGCGGTTCTTTCCGAGGTCAAGGCCCGCGACCCGGCTTTCCGCCGTGCGCTTCGAGGCTTCGGATGCGTACTGCAGCTGCCAGGACAGGCCCATCTTCTGCAGCATGCCCAGCACGGTGAAATAGCGCTGCGGGAAGGGCATCGCGTCGTCGAAGCTCGGACGCGCCGCTTCCGGAATCAAGGCGAGGCCATGCGTGTAGCTGCTCTGCATCGACGATGCGAGATCGAGCAGCACGTTGCTCATGATCATCGCGCGGACATGCTCCGGGTGCTTCACGGCGTACGACTGCGCGATCAGCCCGCCGAACGAGTACGCGACCACGGTCCAGCGCTCGATCTTCAGATGCCGGCGCAGGGCTTCGAGATCCTCGACCTGGCGTTCCAGCGAATAATCGCCGTTGCCTGCACTGGCCGAATGGCCGCTGCCACGCTGGTCGAGGTAGACCATGCGGAAGTCGCGTTCGAACAGGTCGCCCGCGACGGCCTGGAAACCCGCCGATCCAGAGCCGGGTCCGCCGTGGACGAACACGGCAGGCGCGCCGCGACCGGCGATGTCGTAGTGCAGGACGATGTCGTCGTCGGTGGTGAAGCTGCCCTTGCCGTCGGCGAGTGGCGCGGCGTGTGCGGTCGCGAAGGCGACCAGTGCGGAAACGAGAAGGACGAGGCGGCGCAACATGGTGGCTCCGGAGGCGGTGGGGAACAGGCCTCCAGTCTGGGCATGCGGCCTTCGTGGCATCAGGGGCCGATCGTCACCGCGCACCCCTGCCTTTCGTCACCAGCACATCGCGTTGCGTGGCGCGTGCGCACCGATCCGCGCGATCGATCTCAGCGGTCGCGCTGCACCGCGTAGCGCGCCAGGCCACGCAGCGCGGCGACGGCGTCATTGTCGCCCAGGCCGTCGAGGGCGCGTTCGGCGGCCTCCGCGTAATGTTCGGCGCGCTTGCGGCTGTAGTCGATGCCGCCGGTCGTCGCGATCGCGGCCAGCACTTCGGGCATCGCATCGACATCGCCTTCCTGCACGATCGTGCGCAGGCGCTCGCGGGTCGCCGCGTCGGCGTGCTGGATCGCGTGGATCAGCGGCAGCGTGGCCTTGCCTTCGGCGAGGTCGTCGCCGAGGTGCTTGCCCAGCGCGGATTCGTCGGCGCTGTAGTCCAGCACGTCGTCGGCGATCTGGAAGGCATAGCCCAGGGCCATGCCGTAGTCGTGCAGCTTCTGCTGGACGGCGGCATCGGCGCCCGCGAGCAGGGCGCCCAGGCGCGTGGCGGCAGCGAACAGCACCGCGGTCTTGCGCTCGATCACCTTCAGGTAGGCCGGCTCGTCGGTGTCCGGGTTGCGGATGTGCAGCAGTTGCAGCACTTCGCCCTCAGCGATGGCATTGGTGGTGTCGGCGAGGATCTTCATCACCTCGACCCGCTCCAGCTCGACCATCAGCTGGAAGCTGCGCGAGTAGAGGAAGTCGCCGACCAGCACGCTGGCGGCGTTGCCGAACACGGCGTTGGCGGTCTTGCGGCCCCGGCGCAGGTCGGATTCGTCGACCACGTCGTCATGGAGCAGGGTGGCGGTGTGGATGAACTCGACCACGGCGGCCAGCTGCTGGGCATCGCCGCCCTGGTGGCCCAGCGCGCGGGCAGCGAGCAGGAGCAGCATCGGCCGCAGGCGCTTGCCGCCGCCGGAGACGATGTGCTCGGCCACCTGGTTGACCAGGACCACGTCCGAGCCCAGGCGACGGCGGATCAGGGTGTCCACGGCGGCCATGTCCGGGGCGGCCAGGGCCAGGATGGCGGGCAGGTCGAGCGAGGCGGGCACCGAAGTGGCTTCCATGGGGGGTCCAGGCGGGCGAAGCGATCATTATAAATGGCCTGCGACACCGGGTCGGCCTTGCCCGACCCCGCGATGCGGGATTTCCCGACCCGGTCAGGGGCGGTTGCCTGATGCCGGCGGAGCCCCGGTTATAATGGAATGTCCTTCGCCACCCACGGCGACACAGCAGGAACTCTTCATGGCACGCGGCATCAACAAGGTGATCCTGGTCGGCAACCTCGGCAACGATCCCGAAACCAAGTACACCCAGGGCGGCATGGCCGTCACCAAGGTCAGCCTGGCCACCACCTCGGTGCGCAAGGACAGGGAAGGCAACACCCAGGAACGCACCGAGTGGCACCGGGTGACCTTCTTCGGCAAGCTCGGCGAGATCGCCGGCGAGTACCTGCGCAAGGGCAGCCAGGTCTATGTCGAAGGCTCGATCCGCTACGACAAGTACACCGGCCAGGACGGTGTCGAGCGCTACTCCACCGACATCATCGCCGACGAGATGCAGATGCTTGGCGGTCGCGGCGATGGCGGCGGTGGTGGCGGTGAACGCCCGCAGCGCGCCCAGCGTTCGGAAGGCGGTGGCGGCGGCTACGGCGGCGGCCAGCGCAGCGGTGGTGGCGGTGGATACGGCGGCGGCGGTGGTGGCTACGGTGGCGGTGGCGGCGGTCAGCGCCAGGCCCCGGCCAACAATCCGCCCCCGGCGATGGACGACTTCTCGGACGACGACATTCCGTTCTGATCCTCGGCATCCACTGCGCAGATCATGGAAAAGCCCGCCGGCAACGGCGGGCTTTTTCGTTGCGGGGATGCTTTTGATTTACCGCGGATTGCGCGGATGCATCGGGTTCGATCGATTCCGCGTCGATCCGTTATTCAGCGGGCAACGGTCATCGCACGCCTCCAGGCATGCGCCCTGTCACGCCTCGCCGTGTTCGCTCTTGTCCTTGAACCGGCAGACGTCGCGGATCGGGCAGCGCCAGCATTCGGGCCGGCGCGCCTTGCAGGTGTAGCGGCCGTGCAGGATCAGCCAGTGGTGCGCGTCCAGCAGGAATTCGGCCGGCACGCGCTGGAGCAGCGCGCGCTCCACGGCGAGCACGTTCGCGCCGGGCGCCAGTCCGGTGCGGTTGGACACCCGGAAGATGTGCGTGTCGACCGCCATCGCCGGCTCGCCGAAGGCGGTGTTGAGCACCACGTTCGCGGTCTTGCGGCCGACCCCGGGCAGGGCTTCCAGTGCTTCGCGGTCGCGCGGGACCTCGCCGTCGTGCTCGGCGATCAATCGTTCGCACAGCGCAATGACATTGGCGGCCTTGGTGTTGAACAGGCCGATCGTTGAAATGTAGGACTTGAGTGTTTCGACACCGAGCGCGGCAATGGCTTGCGGGGTATTCGCGACCGGATACAGGCGGCGCGTGGCCTTGTTGACGCCGACATCGGTGGCCTGCGCCGACAGCACCACCGCGACCAGCAGCTCGAACGGCGTCGAATACTCCAGCTCGGTCTCCGGATGCGGATTGAGCTCGCGCAGGCGCTCGAACATCACCTGGATGTCCTCGGGCGGCATGCCCCCACGCGGCGCGCGCCTGCCTGCCGACTTTTTCGCTGCAGTCTTCTTGACCGTCTGTTTCTCAGCCTTCTTCACGGCTTTCGAAACGCGCTGGGTTGTCTTCTTCGTCGCCATGCGCGCTCAGTCGGATCGTTTCGCCGCCGCACGCGCCTTCGCGCGTGCGAGCGCGGCCAGCGCGGCGGAGGGCAGGGCAGGAGCGGCCTTGGGCTGTTCTTCCACGGACTGCTCTTCCACGGGTTGCGCCGCCGCACGGCGACGCGCCTTCGCTTCCGCGCGTTCCGCCAGTCGCGCCTGGCGCGCACGATAGCGCTCGCGCGCGGCCAGGGCGCGCAGGCGGGCGTCGCGAGCGACCAGCACGGCCGCGAGCGTCGGCACGCAGCGTTCGCAGCCTGCCGCGGGTGCTTCGAACGCCAGCAGGCCATGTTCGATCGCGCCATCCAGATCGTCGGCGGCGACGGCATCGGCCAGCGCCGCGAAGCCGGCATCGCGACAGACCGGGCAGGCGCCGGCGCTCATCGGCCGCTGAAGGCCGGCTTGCGACGCTCCAGGAACGCCTTGGTGCCTTCGCGCATGTCCTCGGTCGAGAAGGTCAGGCCGAACTGCGCCGATTCGTACTCCAGGCCTTCCTCCAGCCCGCATTCGCCGCCGACGTTGATGCAGTCGATCATCCCGCGCAGGGCCAGCGGCGCGGACGCGGCCAGCTGTTCGGCGAGCTTCATGGTCTCGGCTTCCAGTTCGGCGGCCGGGACCACGCGGTTGACGATGCCCAGCTGCGCCGCCCGCGCGGCGTCGATCGGCGCGCCGAGCAGGCACAGTTCGAGCGTGGCGGCGCGGCCAGCCAGGCGCAGCAGGCGCTGGGTGCCGCCGAAGCCGGGGATCAGGCCGAGGTTGATCTCGGGCTGGCCGACCTTCGCGGTCTCGGCGGCGATGCGCAGGTGGCAGCACATGGCCAGTTCCAGTCCGCCGCCGAGGGCGAAGCCATTGACCATCGCGATCACCGGCTTCGGCATCTTCTCGACCCGGCGCATCATCCGCGTGCCGCGCAGCGAGAAGTCGCGGGCCTCGGCCGGGGTCAGGCCGCTCATTTCGGCGATGTCGGCGCCGGCGACGAAGGCCTTGGGGCCGCTGCCGGTCAGGACGACCACGCGCACGGCCGGATCGGCCGCCGCCGCGTCGAAGGCGACATGCAGGGCGTCGAGGGTCGCGGAGTTCAGGGCGTTCAGGCGCTCGGGGCGGTCGACGGCGATCACGCGGACGACGCCATGGCCCTCGACGGGGCGGTCTTCGATCTTCAGGACGGGAGCGGGCTGGGCGTCTTGGCTCATGGGCGGCTGGGGTCTTGTTCGAGGGAATGGACCGCCTGGCGGCGGCGGGGAACTTGTCGGCAGGCCATCGGTCGGACGGGAGTCCTCAGTGGCGGTTAAGTGCTGCGGACAGTATTCTAGTCCGCTGTTCATGGAACCCATACCGGGGCGGCTCGGCCGCCCCGATCCTTGCCGGGAAGTCCCGGCATATCCCATCCCGGAGAGTTACTGAATGAAGTTGCGTCTGCTCGTCGCCGCCAGCCTGGCGGCTCTGGCCCTGACCGCGGGTACCGTCTCGGCCCAGGACACCACGTCCGACAAGGGCAAGCTCAGCTACGCCCTTGGCTACCGCGCCGGCATGAGCCTGCAGCCGATCGTCGCCAGCGGCGAACAGGTCGACATGAACACCTTCATCAAGGCCGTGCAGGACGCGATGGCCGGCAAGCAGGTCGCGGTGCCGGAAGACCAGCTCCAGGCCGCGATGGAAGGCCTGCGCACCCGCATGGCTGCCAAGTACAAGGCCGAGCTCGAGAAGCGCGCTGCCAAGAACAAGGCCGACGGCGACACCTACCTGGCCCAGAACAAGGGCAAGGCCGGCGTGAAGGTCCTGCCGAGCGGCGTGCAGTACAAGGTGGTCGAGGCCGGCAGCGGCGCCAAGCCGACCCAGGCCAACCAGGTCACCCTCGAATTCAAGAGCACGCTGCCCGACGGCACCGTGGTCGCCGACACCAGCGTGGCCAGCGAAGGCCAGCCGGCCGGTCCGGTCACCGTGCGCCTGAGCGAGATCCCGCTGCCGGGCCTGCGCGAAGCGCTGCAGCAGATGCCGTCCGGCGCCCGCTGGGAAGTCGCGATCCCGGGCAAGCTCGCCCACGGCGACAACATCGAGCGCGCCGGCCCGATGGCCAACCAGGTCGTGCTGTTCAACATCAAGCTGGTCAACGTGGGTCCGGTCGTGCCGGCCCCGACGCAGCAGCAGGGCGCCGCGCAGCCGCGCAACTGACCTGCGGTTCGCGCCAGTGGTTCCGCATCACGCCGGTTCGCCCGGCGTGATGCGTTTCCGGGCCGCGATTTCGTATCGTGACCCGACGATTCCTTTGCCGAAATCCCACACCCCCGAGCCGATGACCTCGCCCATGCGTCCCATGCTCACCCCCTGCATCGGCGTCTGCACCCTCGATCCGCAGGGCTATTGCGACGGCTGTCGGCGCACCGGCGCCGAGATCGCGATGTGGTCGTCGATGGGCGACGACGCGCGCGCGCGCTTCATGTCCGTGGTCCTGCCCGAGCGCGAGGCCCGCGACGCGGCGGGCCTGCCGCTGGAATCCGCGCGCCGATGACGCCGACCTGGCCATTGCCGCAGTTGTCGCGCGCCCTGCATCCGCCCGGTGCGCTGCTGCCGCAATCGCCCTGGAACCTGGAGGAACTCGCCGACCTGCTCGGCGATGCCCCTGCGGTCGATGCCGCCGTGCTGGTCGGCCTGGTGCCGCGCGCGGACGGTCCCCGGGTCCTGCTGACCCGCCGCACCGACAGCCTGCGCAACCATGCGGGGCAGGTGAGCTTTCCCGGCGGCCGCATCGAGCACGACGATGCCGATGCCATCGCCGCTGCCATGCGCGAAGCCCAGGAAGAAATCGGCCTGCCGCCGTCGCTGGTCGCGCCGCTGGGCCTGCTCGATCCGCTGATCACGATCACCGGCTTCCGCGTGCTGCCGGTGGTCGCCTGCATCGAACCGCATTACGTGCCGATGCCCGATCCCGGCGAGGTCGCCGAGGTGTTCGAGGTCGGCCTCGATTTCCTCATGCATCCGGACAACCTCAGGCGCATCGAGCTGCAGCATCGCGGGCGCACCCGCCACGTGCTCGAATTCCGCAGCGCGCCCGAGGCGCCGCAGCATCGCATCTGGGGCGTCACCGCCTCGATCCTGTTCAACCTGCGCGAACGACTCGCGCGCGAGTCCGCCTGAGCGGACGCATCCCGGAGGCCGCATGACCGCATGGACCACGCTCGTTGACGCCGAAACGCTCGCGTCGCATCTCCACGATGCCGATCCGAAGCAGGCCGGCCTGCGCATCTTCGACTGCCGCTTCGCGCTCAACGACACCACTGCAGGCGAGCGCGCATGGGCGGAGGCGCATCTGCCGGGCGCGCGCTACGCGCATCTGGATCGCGATCTCTCCGGTCCGCATGCGCCCGGCGCAGGCCGTCATCCCTGGCCGTCCGCAACCGCGTTCGGCGACTGGCTCGGTCGCAATGGCGTGACGCCCGAGACGCAGGTCGTCGCCTACGATGCCGGCGATGGCGCGTTCGCGGCGAGACTCTGGTGGCTGCTGCGCGTCGCCGGACATGCCCGCGTCGCGGTGCTCGACGGTGGATTCGCGCGCTGGACGGCGCTGGGCCTGCCCACCGATGCCAATGCTGAAGCTAGTGATGTGGCGGCGACGTCGTATCCGCTGCGTTTCGATGATGCGCGCCTGCTCGATCCCGAAGCGGTCGCTACCCGTGTCGCCGCCGGGGCTCCGCTGCTCGACGCGCGCGGCGCGGAGCGTTTCCGCGGCGAGGTCGAACCGATCGATCGCGTCGCCGGCCACGTGCCCGGTGCGATCAACAGGCCGTATCCGCTGAATCTGGAGGACGGCCGTTTCAAGCCTGCGTCGCGGCTGGCCGAGGAGTTCGGTGCGTTGCTCGCAGGTCGCCCGGCGTCGGACGTGATCGCGATGTGCGGCTCCGGCGTGACCGCCTGCCACCACCTGCTGGCGATGGCCCATGCCGGTCTGCCCGGCGCGTCCCTGTCCACCGGTTCGTGGAGCGGCTGGATCGAGGATCCCGCGCGCGCCATCGCGACCGGTGCCGACTGATTCCTGCACGGCTCCCTGCGATATGCTCGTCGAACTCTGGCACAACCCCGCCTGCAGCAACTCCCGCAACGCCCTGGCCCTGATCCGCCAGGCCGGCATCGAGCCGGTCATCATCGAGTACCTCAAGACCCCGCTGTCGAAAGCACGCCTGGCCGAAGTGATCGCAGCAGCCGGGCTGACGGTGCGCGAGGTGATCCGCGAGAAGGAAGCGGCCTACACGGAGCAAGGGCTGGATGATCCGTCGCTGTCGGACGATGCGCTGCTCGACGCCATGGTCGCCACGCCGGTGCTGATCAACCGGCCGTTCGTGATCTCGCCGCTCGGCGCGCGCCTGGCGCGCCCGCCGGAGCGCGTGCGCGAGCTCCTGCCGCCCGGTCTCGCGTAGCGCGAGCGTCCCCTGCCTGGCTGTTGTAGAGCGGAGCGCAGCTCCGCTGCGTACTTGCCGCAGGCTGTGATCGCGACGGCGCGATAGATGCGCTGGCTGACGGATGCGGTGCAGCGGAGCTGCGCTCCGCATCTACAAGGTCGGTGTCAGCCCATCTGCGGCCAGGCGTTCACGATCTTGCAGAACAGCTCGGCGGTGCGTTCGGTGTCGTAGACGGCGGAGTGGGCTTCGTCGCTGTTCCAGCTGAGGCCGGCGGCCATCACGGCGCGGGCGAGCACGGTCTGGCCGTAGGCAATGCCGGCGAGGCTGACGGTGTCGAAAACGCTGAACGGGTGGAACGGATTGCGCTTGTGCTGGGTGCGCGCGACCGCCGCGTTGAGGAAGTTGAGATCGAAGTGGGCGTTGTGGCCCACGAGGATCGCGCGCTGGCAGTCGTGCTTGCGCACGGCGGCGCGCACGGTGGCGAAGACGTGGTCCAGCGCGTCCTTCTCGGGCTTGGCGAGGCGGAACGGATGGTCCAGCTTGATGCCGGTGACCTGCAGCGACTTCGGATCGATCTCGGTGCCCGGTGCCGGCACGAGGTGGGCACTGGCGATGTCGCCGGGCACGAGGCGGCCTTCTTCGTCCAGGTCGATCGGCTGGACCGCGATTTCGAGCAGTGCATGGCGGTTCCAGTCGAAACCGCCGGTCTCGACGTCCACCACCACCGGGAGATACCCCCGGAAGCGTTCGGACATCTTCCTGCGGACGAGGGGGGCGGGGGCCGCGGCTGTTTCACTCATGCGCGAAAGGGTAACAGACCCGTCCATGCCGCCGGATGGCAGCGCATCGGACTTGCCGCAGGACGGTCCCCGTGCTTCAGATCGCGGTGCCGAGCAGGGTGCCCTCTGCGCGCAGCGTCGCAAGCATGCCGGCGCCCTCGGCCAGGAAGGCATCCGCATCCGGCGCCCCAGCCTCGGCCGCGAGGGCGCGCAGCTGCGCCTCGCCGGACAGCGCCGGCATCTCCTCCAGCCGCTGCAGCAGGCGGAACACCAGCGGCGTGAGGGCGTGGAAGCTGACGCTGCCGTCGGGTTCGCGACGCAGCATCAGCAGGGTCGGGGTCTCGGGCGGCGTGTCCGGCAGGTAGTCCGGCCCGATGCTGTGCACCGGCCAGGCGTAGGCCAGCGGCCAGGCCAGGGGCGAGACCACCGGCGCGCCGGCCAGCAGGTCGCCATCCGGGTCGTGCGCGGCGTCCTCGATGCGGGCTTCGCTGATCTGCAGGGCCAGCTCGACCCATTCGTAATGCGCCAGTTCGCGTTGCCAGGGCGGGTCGTCGCGGCCGGCATCGGTCTCCGCACGGGCGTCGAGGTAGCGCATGAACTCGCGCGCCAGCTCGGTGAACAGCGGGGTCTGGCAGTCGTGGTCGCGGTAGAAGTCGCGGATCAGTGCGCGCCAGCCCGCATCGCCGTGGATGCGGCGCAGCACCGGGAAATTCCCGGCGAGGAGGCTCTCGACGTTGTTGAAGAACAGGTCGCGGTAGATCTTCAGCCGGCGGTCCTCGATACCGGGCGGCGGCGGGACGCGGTCGGGATCGCGGATATGCGCGGCCAGGGCGTCCTGCTGCGCGGCGAGGGTGTCGGCCGCAGGCTGCGCGACGGACTCAGGCAGCATGCCGCTGCTCCCGCGCGCCGGCACCGGCAATGCGGCGTCGCACCTGACCGAGTTCGTCGAGCAGATCCTCGAACGGCGGCAGGTTGAAATCGCGCTCCAGCAGGGTCGGGCGCGGGCCGAAGCGGCGATAGGCTTCTTCGAGCAGGCCCCAGACCTGGGCATTGACCGCGCTGCCGTGGGTGTCGACCTTGAGGTCCTCGGCTTCGTCGTAATGGCCGGCGACATGGACATAGGCGATGCGCTCGCCGGGCAGCGCGGCGAGGAAGTCCGAGGGGTCGTAGCGGTGGTTGGTCGCGTTGACCACGATGTTGTTCACGTCGAGCAGCAGCAGGCAGTCGGCCTCGGCCAGCACGGCGTTGATGAAGTCGATCTCGCGCATCTTCTGGAACGGCGCGGCGTAGTAGGAGATGTTCTCGATCGCGATCCGCTGGCCGAGGATGTCCTGCACCCGGCGGATCCGAGCGGCGACGTGGGCCACGGATTCCTCGCTGAAGGGCAGGGGCAGCAGGTCGTAAAGCTGGCCGCGGCTGTCGCCGCAGGCGCTGAGGTGTTCGCTGTAGAGCGGGCAGCGATGGGTGTCCATGAACCGGCGCACCTTCACCAGGAAGGTCTCGTCGAGCGGTGCGGGGCCGCCGACCGAGAGCGACAGGCCGTGGCAGACCACCGGGTAGCGCGAGGCCAGGTCGGCGAAGCCGTCTCCGAGCGCGCCGCCGACGCCGATCCAGTTCTCGGGCGCGACTTCGATGAAATCGAAGCGGCCGCTGGCGGCCCGGCGCATGTCGGGCAGCAGCGTGCGGCGCAGGCCGAGGCCGGCCGAGTCGGGTGCGAGGGGCGTCGGCGTCATCGTTTGCAAGTCTGAATGACAGGAGCGAAGGGCGGACGCATGGCGACCGCCCCGGAGGCCGCCGTCGGCGACGGCGGCCTGCGTCTGGATCGATCAGCGCGTGCCGATCAGATCGAACCGCCGCACTTGCCTTCGCCGCACTTGCCTTCGGCGGCCTTCTTGTCGCCACCGCACTTGCCTTCGCCGCCCTTGGCGCCGCCGCACTTGCCTTCACCGCACTTGCCTTCGTGCGCGGCCTTCATTTCGGCGGCGCTGATGAAGCCATCCTTGTCGGTGTCGTGCTTGGCGAAGTTGCCGCCGCCGTTCTTGTGGGCCGCGTCGTATTCGGCCTTCGAGATCTTGCCGTCCTTGTTGGTGTCCATCTTGGCCATCATGCCTTCGCCGCACTTGCCTTCGCCGCACTTGCCTTCGGCGGCCTTCGCGCCACCGCACTTGCCTTCGCCGCACTTGCCTTCAGTCGGCTTGGCGCCGCCGCAGTTGCCTTCGACCGCCTTCGCGGCCGCGTCGGCGCCGAGCAGGTAGCCCTGGGCCAGGTGGGTCGAGGCGAAGGTGGAGCCGGCGAGCAGCAGGCCGCCGGCGAGGGTGGCAGCGGCAAGGGCGACGGGTTTCTTGTGGTTGTTCGACATCGGGTCTCTCCTGAGTGGTGGTGGAACGTCTTGGCGGGGTGTCGGAATGCGAGGGGCACACCGTGGGTCATGACGCGGGGCGGGGTCAACCGTCCGCGGCGAGCGCCGGGACGCCATCGGCGTCGGGCGGGGAAAGGTATTGCCTGGCGAGGCTGCGGGCGCGGTGGATACGCGCCTTCGTCGCCTCGGGATGCAGGGACAGTTCGTCTGCCATCTCGGCGATGCTGCGACCTTCGAGGTCGCGCATCAGGATGGCTTCGCGGTAGTGCGCGGGCAGCCTGGCCAGCGCATGCGCGACGTCGCGCAGCAGGCCGGTGGGGGCCGGGTAGTGCGGCCCGTCGAGTTCTTCGAGGTCGGACGGCTGCATCAGCAGGATGCGGGCCGCGCGCTTCATGCGGTTGCACTCGCGCTTGACGATGCGGAACAGCCAGGAGGCGTAGGCGCCGAGCTCGCGCAGGCTCGCCAGCTTGCGCGACACCAGCAGGAGGCTCTCCTGCACGGCATCCTCGACGTCGTTCACCGCGCAGTGGTACTCGGCATAGCGCCGAAGATCCTGGCGCGAGCGCACCAGCACCTGTTCGAGCGACTGCCTGTCTCCCTGGCGTGCCTGCTGGAGGGCCATCTGGAATCCCGGATCCTGCACCGTGTGTCTCCTCGGTTGCGCACTGTACGCGGGAACGAGGCCGCGTTTGTGCACAAAGAGTTAGCCGGGAGGAGGGCGGGTGCGTCCGGGGGGCGCCTGCGGGCGCCCGGGTTCAGGTCTGGTTTAGGCTGGCCTGACCGCCAGCAAGGGCATCGCGCCCGGGCATGGCCGGGCGCAGGGGATCGGGCGGCCGATCCGGATCAGGTGGCGCTGCTGGTCTCGTCGCGCTTCTCGCGCGGCGGCAGCGGGCCTTCGCCGTGTTCCTGGAACCAGATGTTCTCGGCGATGTTGGTCGCATGGTCGCCCACGCGCTCCAGGTTCTTGGCCATGAACAGCAGATGGGTGCAGGGCGTGATGACCCTGGGATCTTCCATCATGTAGGTCAGCAGCTCGCGGAACAGGCCGGTGTAGGCGGCATCGATCTCGGCATCGTCGGCGCGGATCGTTTCCGCGGCAGCGGCGTCGCCATCGCGATAGGCCTGCAGGACGGCGCGGACCTGGCGCACGACCAGTCGGCCGAGGCTGCCCAGGCCGCGGGTGTGCGGCAGCGGCGGCGACAGGTTGAGCGCCATCGAGCGCTTGGCGATGTTCGAGGCGTAGTCGCCGATGCGTTCGATGTCCGAAGCGATGCGCAGCGCCGCAAGGATCTCGCGCAGGTCGCGCGCCAGCGGGCCGCGCAGGGCCAGCTTCATCGCGTCGTGGCTGACCCGCAGCTCCAGCGCGTCGATCTCCTCGTCGTTGGCGATGATCCGCTCGGCCGCCTTGCCGTCGCGCCGTTCCACCACGTCCAGCGCGGCTTCGAGCTGCGAGGCGGCGATCTCGCCCATGCGCAGGATCTCGTCCAGCAGGATCCGGCGTTCCTCGTCGTGGCTCTTGAGGATGTGCTCGTGGGGTTGGCTGTTCATGGTGGTGTCTCGTGGAAAGTAGGGTTGGGCGGTTTGTGGTGGTTCGACGCGCTGTTCAGGGCGCTGTTCGGGACTTGGCGATGCCGTCCATGGCGGGACGGCGATGTCTCCGGCAAATCCGGCCCGGCCCTCCATGGCCGGGCGTTCGGCATGCGAGCGATGCCGATAGGGCATCGCTCGCAAGGCCTCACCCAAATCGCCCGGTGATGTAGTCCTCGGTCTGCTGCTTCGAGGGCTTGGAGAAGATCTTCTCGGTGACGTCGTGCTCGATCAGGTCGCCCAGGTACATGAAGGCGGTGTAGTCGGACACGCGCGCCGCCTGCTGCATGTTGTGGGTTACGATCGCGATGGTGTACTTCTGCTTCAGCTCTTCGATCAGCTGCTCGATGCGGCTGGTCGAGATCGGGTCGAGCGCCGAGGTCGGTTCGTCAAGCAGCAGCACGTCGGGACGCAGCGCGACCGCGCGCGCGATGCACAGGCGCTGCTGCTGGCCGCCGGACAGGCCCAGCGCGCTCTGGTTGAGCTTGTCCTTCACCTCGTCCCACAGCGCCGCCTGGCGCAGGGCTTCCTCGACGCGCGCGGCCATGTCCGCCTTCGACAGGCGCTCGTGGTGGCGGATGCCGTAGGCCACGTTCTCGAAGATCGTCATCGGGAACGGCACCGGCTTCTGGAACACCATGCCGACGCGGCTGCGCAGGCGGTTCATCGGGTACTTGTCGTCGAGGATGTTCTCGCCGTCCAGCAGCACCTGGCCGCTGGCGGTCATCTTCGGATACAGCGCGTAGATGCGGTTGAAGATGCGCAGCAGCGTCGACTTGCCGCAGCCGGACGGGCCGATCAGCGCGGTAACGCGCTTCTCGGGGATGTCCAGGTCGATGTTCTTCAGCGCATGGAACTTGTCGTAGTGGAAGTTCAGGCCGCGCGCGCTGAGCTTGACCGGAGTCGCCGGCCCGGCCTCGCGATGCGTGGCGGCGATGCCGATCCGCTGCGCGCCGTGATCGTTCGAAGCGATGGGGGTCGCGGTGTCGTTCATGTCGATGGTTCCGGAGGCTTCGGTCGTGTAGGTATCAGTCATGGGTGATCTTGTTGCGCAGCAGGATCGCGCGCGCGACCAGGCTGACCGCGAGCACGAACAGGGTCAGCACCAGCGCGCCGGCCCAGGCGATCTCGATCCAGTTGTCGAAGGGGCTGGCCGCGTACTGGTTCATGACCAGCGGCACGCCCGCCATCGGCTGGGTGATGTCGAGGCTGAAGAAGTTGTTGCCGAACGCGGTGAACAGCAGGGGCGCGGTTTCGCCGCAGATGCGCGCCAGCGCGAGCAGAACGCCGGTGACGATGCCCGGCAGCGCCGAGCGGTACAGCACCTGCACGATCACCTTCCACTGCGGCACGCCCAGCGACAGCGCGGCTTCGCGCATCTGCGCCGGCACCAGGCGCAGCATCTCGTCGGTGGTGCGGACCACCACCGGCAGCACGATGAAGCCCAGCGCGATCGCGCCGGCGACCGCCGAGAACTGGCCCTGGCTGAACTGCATGACGAAGATCGCGTAGACGAACAGGCCCAGCACGATCGACGGTGCGGACAGCAGGATGTCGTTGACGAAGCGGACCACGGTGCCGAGCTTGCGGTGGTGGCCGTACTCGGCCAGCCAGGTCCCGGCGGCGATGCCCATCGGCGTGCCGAGCAGGATGCCCATGCCGCACATCAGCATGCTGCCGATGAAGGCATTGCGCAGGCCGCCCACTTCCATCGGCGCCGGCTGGTCCATGGTGAACAGGGCCAGGTCGATGCCGGCGATGCCCTTCTGCAGCAGGGTCCAGAGGATCCAGCCGAGGAAGAACAGGCCGAACGCAGCGGTGGCGCAGGCAAAGACGATCGCGATGACGTTCTTGACGTCGCGCATGCGGTACAGGTTGCGCGTGGCGGGCGAGAGCGACGCTGCGGTGGAGTCGGTGCGGGCGTTCATCAGTTGCCCTCCTTGCGCGACAGCTGCATCAGCATCAGGCGCGCCAGCGCCAGCACGACGAAGGTGACCAGGAACAGCACGAAGCCGAGCAGCAGGAGCGCGGCGCGGTAATCCGCCGTGGCTTCGCCGAAGTCGTTGGCGATGAGCGCGGCGATGGTGGTGCTGGGTTCGAGCAGGGACTTGGTGAATGCGACGTTGTTGCCGATCACGAAGGCCACCGCCATGGTTTCGCCGAGCGCGCGGCCGAGGCCGAGGAAGATGCCGCCGATCACCGCCGAGCGGGTGTAGGGCAGGACGATGTCCCAGACCACTTCCCAGCGCGTCGAGCCCAGCGCGTAGGCCGATTCCTTCAGCCGGCCCGGTACGGTGAGGAACACGTCGCGCATCACCGAGGAGATGAACGGAATGACCATGATCGCGAGCACCAGGCCCGAGGTCAGCATGCCCGCGCCGATCGGCGGCCCCTGGAACAGCGCGCCGATCACCGGGAGCGGCCCGAGGTTGTCGTTCATCCAGGGGATGAGGTGGTCGCGCATCACCGGCATGAGCACGAAGAAGCCCCACATGCCGTAGATGATCGACGGGATGCCGGCGAGCAGTTCGATCGCGGTGCCGATCGGCGTGCGCAGCCAGCGCGGCGCGACCTCGGTCAGGAAGAAGGCGATGCCGAAGCTCACCGGCACCGAGATCAGCATCGCGATGATCGCGGTGACGACCGTGCCGTAGATCGGCACCAGCGCGCCGTACTTGTTCTCGACCGGGTTCCAGTCGCTGGAGAAGAAGAAGTCCATGCCCTGTGTCGCGAGCACGCTGCGTCCGCCCCAGAGCATCGACAGCGCTGCGCCGGCGAGGCTGAACAGGACGAAGATCGCGACCAGGGTGAGGACGGTCTTGAACACGCGGTCGTTGCGGGTGTCGCGACGGTCGCGGTGCGGATTGGGGAGGGTCAGTTCGGCGGTGCTCATCGCTGGGCCGGGGTCCGGAAAAGGAATGACTGACGTCGCGTCCCTGCGGCGTGCGGGTCTGGGGGGTGTCGCTTGCTGCGCATATCAGATGATGTTTGTGTTGCGGCTGTATGACAGCGCGGGCGGTTTCGTCATGAATCCGTCGCATCGCGCCCGGGAGGGCCGGTCTGGCGGCCAAACGAAAGCGGGCCCGAAGGCCCGCTGTCGCGTCTCGCGATCCCGTGGGATTCGATCCCGGGGATCAGTAGGGCATGGTCTTGGCCCAGTAGGCCTCGATCTGCTTGACCAGGGCGTCCGGCAGCGGGACGTAGTCGAGCGACTTGGCCTGGGCATCGCCGTTGGCGTAGACCCAGCGGAAGAATTCCTTGGCGGCCTTGGCGCCGGCGGCATTCTTCGGCTTCTTGTACATCAGGATGAAGTTGGTCGCGGCGATCGGCCAGGCCTGCTCGCCCGGGGCGTTGGTCATGACCAGGTAGAAGTCCTTCGCCGTCGCCCAGTTGGCGCTGGCGGCGGCGGCCTGGAAGGTGTCTTCGTTCGGCAGCACGAAGTTGCCGGCGGCGTTCTTCATGCGGATGTAGGTGAGCTTGTTCTGCAGCGCGTAGGAGAATTCGACGTAGCCGATGCCGCCGCGGATCTGCTTGACGAACGCGGCCACGCCCTCGTTGCCCTTGCCGCCCACGCCGACCGGCCACTTGACCGAGTTGCCTTCGCCGACGGTCGACTTCCAGTCGCCGCTGACCTTGGACAGGTAGTTGGTGAAGTTGAAGGTGGTGCCCGAACCGTCCGAGCGGCGCACGATGGTGATCTTCAGCGACGGCAGCTTCACACCGCCGTTCAGCGCGGCGATGCGCGGGTCGTCCCACATGGTGATCTTGCCGAGGAAGATGTCGGCCAGCAGCGGGCCGTCGAACTTCATCGCGCCCGAGGCCACGCCCGGGATGTTGACCACCGGCACCACGCCGCCGATCACCGACGGGAACTGGGCCAGGCCGGCCTTGGCGAGGTCTTCCGGCTTCTGCGGGGCGTCGGAAGAACCGAAGTCGACGGTGCCGGCCTTGATCTGGGCGATGCCGCCGCCCGAGCCGATGGACTGGTAGTTGACGCGGATGTTCTTGGTCTTGGCGTAGTCGGCCGACCACTTGGTCATGACCGGGAACACGAAGGTGGCGCCGGCGCCGGTGATGTCGTTGGCGTGGGCGTTGAAGAGGGTGCCGCCGGCCAGGATCAGCGCGGCAGCCTGCAGTTTGAACGACTTGAACACGGAGGTGCTCCTCATGAGGGTGACTGACCGGGACGCACCCGGTTGGTGCACATTCCATCGGAGCCGCATGACAGCCGTGTGTTTCAATTGTGACTGTGAAGTTACAATTTTCACCCGGCTGCCATGATCTCGATCCCCGGGGTGCCGAGCCCCGTGCCTGATACCCCTGGGGATGGGCTGGGTTCCGGCAAAACGTCTGACGACCGTACTCGTGCGCACGGAGGGAGGAGGTTCCCGGCGCCCGGGTCGCCGTCATCGAACGGTCATGTCCGGCACACGCGATTGTCAAAATTTGGCCGCAAGCTGCCCCCGTTTCACAAGGCCTTAACGACTCCCCGCCTCGGTCACCCGGCCTCCGGCGGGTGTGGTCGCAGTCCCGTTCATTTTTCCCACTCAGGACATCACCATGCGTTATTCCCTTCTCGCGCTCGCCGTCGGCGCCGCGCTCGCCGGTACCAGCCTCGATGCGTCGGCCCAGTCCCGCGACAGCGAAATCGAGGCCCTCAAGGCGCAGATCGCCGAACTGATGGAAAAGGTCCAGTCGCTCGAGGAACGCACGGACGCGCAATCCGATGTCAACGTCGACACCGCGCAGAAGCTCGACACGCTCAGCACCGGCACGACCAAGGTCGAGACCAAGGGCGGCATCAAGGTCACCTCGGCCGACGGCAAGTTCGAAGCCCAGCTCGGCGGCCGCATCCATTTCGATGCCTACGCCTTCGACCGCGACATCGCCCCCACCACGGGCACCAGCGAGTTCCGCCGCGCGCGCCTGACCCTCAAGGGCAAGGCGCTGGGCTGGGACTACGTGATGGAGCAGGACTTCGCCGCCGGTTCCAACCTCGACGGCCTGCGCGACCTCTACATCGCGAAGAACGCCCTCGGCGGCAAGTTCACCATCGGTCACTTCAAGCCCTACCGCTCGATGGAAGAACTCACCAGCTCGAACGAGCTGCTGATGATGGAGCGTCCGTTCGCCTCGGCCACCGGCCTGTTCACCGGCCGCCAGTTCCAGCAGGGCGTGGGTTACCAGCGCAGCACCGACAGCTACACCGCGGGCATCTCCGTGTTCAACCTGCGCAGCGCCGCCGGTGTGCGCAACGAAGGCATGGGCGTCGCCGGCCGCTTCACCTGGGCGCCGATCAACCGCGACAACGCGACCCTGCACCTCGGCGCCTGGTTCAGCACCGAGAACCTCAACAACGGTTCGGCCGCCACCACCGCCGTCGCCAACTATGCCGGTCGTCGCGGTCCCTCGCTGACCATCGCCTCGCTGGCGCCCACCCGTGGCAAGTCGATCTCGGCCTATGCGGTCGAAGCGGCCGGTTCGTTCGGCCCGGCCTTCTTCCAGGGCGAGTACGTGCAATCGACCTTCGAGCAGCCGACCACGGCCGACCAGGACGTGACGACCTGGTACCTGCAGGGCAGCTGGATCCTCAACGGCGGCCACAAGCCGTACAAGTCGGCCACCGGTTTCTTCGGTTCGCCGAAGGTTGGCGAGAACGGCCTGTGGGAACTGACCGCGCGCTACGACACCATCGAGAACGAGGACATCCGCAACCGCCAGGCCAACAGCTGGCTGTTCGGCGTCAACTACTACGTCAACCCGAACCTGCGCTTCATGTTCAACTACACGAAGGGCGAGAACGAGGTCAATGGCGACGAGACCGGCCAGTACGCGGTCCGCACGCAGTTCAGCTTCTGATCGACCGCTCTCCGGTCGAAGTCGAACAACCCCCGCTGCGCAGCCCGTGTCGTAGTTCAGGCACAACGTACGCAGCGATCGACAAAGCCCGCAACGCAAGTTGCGGGCTTTGTTTCTGATGGCTTTCGCACATCGTGATGACCTGGGCCAGTCGATCCTCTTTCCGATGCCGCGACATGAACGGGTGCCGGACCGGGCACGCCTGCCGGGTGATCGAGGCGTTCGTGCGGCGCATGCTGCTGGCGGAACCGGGCTTCGGCAAGACACGCGCGAAGGGCGCCCGCCGTACGACCAGGCCGATCTGATCAGGCCGACCTGATCAGGCGCTACCTGTCCGGTTGCCTGCACCAGGCGAGTGCCTCGCGCAGCCCGGAGCGAGAGTGCCAGCGCAAGGTCGAAGTGACGTGGCTGCTCAACCGCCTGGCGCCGGATCACGAGACCATCGCCGACTTCCGGCGCGACAACGGTGGCGCGCTCAAGCGCGCCGGAGCGAACTTCCTGCGCTTCTGCCCATGGGGTCTGGTGCGCGGCGAATCGACAGCATCAGGGTTCCGGGCGGTGGCCAGCGACAATCCGGTGCTGCGCCCGGATTCGCCATGTCCGTCCTGCTGGATGGACGGACCTTGCAGCGTCATGAGGCACGGCCAGGTGGGGGCAGGTCAGACGCTCAATCGCCATCCACCGCGCGACGCCCCACGGCCGGGTCGTCGGCGAAGAAGCCGTCGATGCCCACCGCGATGGCGTCGCGGATCTGCCGGATCGAGCCGGCGTCGTGGCGCGCGGCCGGTCCGCCCGTGCCGCGATAGTCGCCGGGCAGGAAGTGGTTTTCCGGGCGGAAGGTGTAGACGATCACCTTCAGCCCGGCCGCATGCGCGGTCTCGATCAGTCCGCTGCGCATCTTGCCGTCCGCATCCTTGCGCGGTGCGAGGGCGAGGTAGTGCGGACCGATGGCATCGGCATAGGTCGCGACCTCGCGCAGCGCTTCGGGCGTGGCCAGCGAGGCGTAGGTGCGCGGCTTGCCGGCGGCGACGGTGTCGTAGGACTTCTCGTTCGGATCGCCATACAGTTGCAGGAGCGTGAGATTCGAGCCGCGTTGGATGCGTTCGCGGAGCGCGCGCAGGTTCGCGGTCTCGAACGACTGGATGACCACGGGCGCGGTGCGGCCGTGCGGGTGCGCGTTCAGCGCGTCGAGCAGCTTGTTCTCCATCGCCAGGCCCAGCGCTGCGAAGTGGGTCGGATGCTTCAGCTCCGGGGCCAGGCCGATCACGCGACCGCGTGCGGCGGACTCGGCGGCGGCGAGGTCGAGGATCTCGGCCAGGGTTGGGATGTCGAAGCGGCCGTCGAATGCGGTGCTGCGCAGCTCGGGCAGGCGTTCGCGCGCGCGCAGCGTCTTCAGCTCGGCCAGCGTGAAATCCTCGGTGAACCAGCCGGTCACGCGCTCGCCATCGATGCTGCGCGTGGTGCGACGCGCCGAGAATTCCGGGCGCGTCGCGACATCGGTGGTCCCGGAGATTTCGTTCTCATGGCGCGCGACGAGCACGCCGTCGCGGGTGCTGACCAGGTCCGGCTCGATCAGGTCGGCGCCGTCCTCGATCGCCTTGCGATAGGCCTCCAGCGTGTGCTCGGGCCGCAGCGCGCTGGCGCCGCGATGGCCGATGACGAGTGCCTGGGCGGTGCGCGGTGCGGTCATCGTGGCGTCCGGTGTGGTGGCGGTGGTGGGCGCAGGCAGGCTCGCACAGCCTGCCGCGATCATCATGAGGGCGAAGGCCCAGACGGTGGTCGGGCAGGTCGTGTGCATGCGGGCTCCGGAGCGAGGTACGTGACCGGGCAGCATGCCGACGAACCACGACAGTGGCATGGCAGCGGGCATCACGGCGATGCCGCGCCCGGGCGGCGGGAGGCGATCGCATCGGCCTGACGCGTGGGTTCGGGCAGGCGGTAGCGGCCCACGTAGCGCATCGTCATCCCGACGGACGTGGCCATCGACACGCGATGTCCCGGCGAGACCACCAGCGGCAGGCAGCGCGGCTTGCTGCGGAGCAGCCAGCCGATCTGTTCGCCGCGATGGCGCAGCGGTACCCGCGCGCCGCGTTCGTCGTCCAGCACCTCGTCGGCGGTGCCGACCAGCGCCTTCTTCGCCACGCCGATGCAGGGCAGGCCGGTGGCGACGCCGAAGTGCGCGGCGATGCCCAGTCGGCGCGGATGGGCGATGCCCTGGCCATCGACGAAGACCAGGTCGGGCGTCTCGGGCAGCATCGCCAGCGCTGCGAACAGGGCCGGCAGCTCGCGGAAGGACAGCAGGCCGGGCACGTAGGGCATCGAGGTCGGCACGCGCGCGACGCACGCATGCCGCAGTTCCGCCGATTCCCCGTCGAGCAGCACGGCAGCGGCGCGCGTGGTCTCGCCGCCATCCTCGAACCCGACGTCGAAGCCGGCGATCAGCCGCGGTGGCGACGTGAAGTCGTCCACCAGTCGCACTGCCTGCGCCAGCTTCGATTGCAGTGTGCGCGCACCGGCGATGCTGCCGTCCCAGCCATCGAATGCATCGCTGCGGTGCCCGTGGTTCCGGGATGCGGTGTCGTCCATGTGCCGATTGTGCCCGCAAGGCCGTAAGGCGCGCTGCGCGCATTCATTCGCCGTTGCGAAGCAGCGGTGCGGCCGGCGCCTCCGTTACCATCGCGACTTCGTTCATTCAGGGATGTCCGCCCGATGTCGTACGTGCGTTGTCTGCGTGGTCTCGCTTCCGGCGTCGAATATCCCGCCGACGTGCCGATGAACCTGGATCCCGTCGATGGTCGGCCGGTCGAGATGGTGCTCGATCTCGAACGTCTCGCCACCGAAAAGCCCGATGCCGCGTGGTACGACCCGACGCGGCGCGACCTGTGGCGCTTCGGCGCGCTGATGGCGCTGGACATGGCGAATCCCGACGACGCGCGGCACATCGTCGCGCTTGGCGAAGGCGGCACGCCGCTGCTCGATTACCGCGACCATCCGCTCGCGGTCTCGGCGGGACTCGCGCTGCAGGTGAAGGAAGAGGGCAAGGCGCATCCCGGTTTCGGCGCGAATCCGACCCAGAGCTTCAAGGATCGCGGCATGGCGATGGTGGTCGCGCAGGCGCGCCGCCTCGGCCTGACCAAACTCGCGGTGCCCACGCAGGGCAATGCCGGCGATTCGCTGACGCGCTACGCGCTGGCCGGTGGTTTGTCGGTGGTGGTGGCGATGCCCGACGACACACCGGCGCCGATCCTCGGCAACGTCGCCGCCGCCGCGCTGCGTCATCCGGATCGCGTCAGACTCGAACTGGTCGGCCCGACCATCCGCGAAGCCGGCGCCTACCTGAAGGAACACTACATTCCGCAGGGCTATTTCTCGGTCGCCACCTTCCAGGAACCGGGCTGGCGCATCGAAGGCAAGAAGTCGCTTGGACTCGAACTGGCCGAGCCGCTGCCCGGCGAGACGCGTTGGTCGCTGCCCGATGCGGTGATCTATCCCACCGGCGGCGGCACCGGCGTGCTCGGCATGTGGAAGGCCTGGAACGAACTCGAAGCGCTGGGTCTGATCGATGGCCGCCGGCCGCGCATGCTCTGCGTGCAGAGCGAAGTCACGCCACCGCTGGTGCGCGCCTTTGACGCAGGCGCGGACGACAGCACGGTCGTCGAGGCCGGCAGCACGATGAGCTTCGGCCTGAACGTGCCCGGCGGCGTCGGCCACTTCAAGGTGCTCGACATCATCCGCCGCAGCGGCGGCGCCGCGATCGCGGTCAGCGAAGCCGACACCGGCGCCGAACTGCAGCGCGTCTGGCGCGACAAGCACTGGTGGATCAGCCCCGAGGGCGCCGCCTGCCTCGCCGCGATCCCGCAACTGCTCGATCGCGGGCTGCTGAAGCGCGGCGAGCGCGTGGTCGCGGTGAATACCGGCTCGTCGGAGAAATACCTGCCGGCGGTGCGGCATTTGATGTGAGCGACGGCGCGCTCAGTCCCTGCGCGCCAGTCGCTCGATCGCCGCGATCCCGGCTTCCATGCGCATGCGCGCGGCCGGGTTCGCCGAGTGCACGCGCACGACCGGCGGCACGAAGCCGCGCGTGACCACGGCCTCTTCGATCCACGCGATCACGGCGTAGCCGGTGCCGCGTTCGTCGTCGCCGAGGTCGTGGTCGAGACTGATCTCGGCCACGTTTCCCGTCTCCAGCAGCGCGATCGCTTCGTCGGGCCAGTAGACGCGCACCCAGCCTTCGGGCGTGGCGCGTTCGTCGTCGAGGTAGATGCGAAGTGTCATGTGCGGCGATTCATGCGGCTGTCATTCCGAGCTGATGACCACGTCCGCGAGTCAGGCTTCAGGAGGTCCAGTCGACGGCCCGCGCGGGTGTCTGCCCGCAAGCCAGTTTCATGTGATGTCGTAGTCGACATCGATGATTTCCTCGAGCACCGAACGGCCAGCGATGTTCACCATCGAGATGCAGACGCGACGCAGGTGATATTGCTCCGAGACCCGTACCCAACGACGCACTGTGCCCTTGCCATTGACTCGGGCGTCGCTGGACGCATACGACCCGTCGCCATCGATCACGGCGATGGCCCAGACGTCGAGTCCGTGCTCGGATTCGACTTCGTAGTCGATGTCGACTTCGATGTACGTGCCGCTGCGAAGTGAGGCTGGGAACGGTGGCTTGAAGCGCACGTCCGTGATGCGCACATTCTTGCCGTCGTCGGCGAGTGCTTCCATTTCTTCATTGCGGACATAGGTGAATTTGTAGGGATAGGTCCGGTTGAGCAGGTTTTCACCATGCAGTGTGGCAACCGAAATCCGTACACCTTCGACCTCGCCGGGTTCGTACAGACAGAATGTGCGCGTGGCGGTTCCGTGTCCCGACTTCAGTTCGGATGAGGAGGGCTCGTAACGCCCATCCTTGCCGGGCGCTTCGCCACGAGCCCAGAAATGCAGCGGGCCGCGGGGTCTGGAATAGGCGTATTTGATGGTGACTCGGACCTGTTCGTGCGCCTTCAGCGTGCTGCCGGGAGGTGGATCGAACTTGATGTCGAGGATGCGGAAATCGGTGTCCGACTTCTTGCGGGGTTTGCGAGCACCTTTGGCCTGCTTGTCTTCATCCAGCAGTGTATAGCCGTAGATGACGAACGCGATGAACACGCAGATACCGCCCAGAATCATGCCGAGGATCATGAGTGTGTCTCGAAAGGGTGGGGTGGCAAGCCATCCGGACTTAAACTGCGTAGAACTCCCGATACCACGCCACGAAATTCTTCACGCCGACCTCGATCGGTGTATCCGGCGAATAGCCGGTGTCGCGGGTGAGCGCGGAGACATCGGCGGCGGTGTCGGGCACGTCGCCGGGCTGCAGGGGCAGCAGGTTCATCGTCGCCTTGCGGCCGAGGCAGTCTTCCAGTACTTCGATGTAGCGCAGCAGCTGCACCGGGCTGTTGTTGCCGATGTTGTAGACGCGGTACGGCGCGGAGGAGGTGGCGGGCGTGGGATCGAGCGGGTCGTGGGTCGGGTCGGGGCCGGGCACGCGGTCGAGGGTGCGGATCACGCCTTCGACGATGTCGTCGATGTAAGTGAAGTCGCGGGTGTGCCTGCCGTGGTTGAACACGTCGATCGGTTCGCCGGCGAGGATCTTCTTCGTGAACAGGAACAGCGCCATGTCCGGGCGGCCCCAGGGGCCGTAGACCGTGAAGAAGCGCAGGCCGGTGGTGGGCAGGCCGAACAGGTGGCTGTAGGTGTGCGCCATCAGCTCGTTGGCCTTCTTGCTGGCCGCGTACAGGCTGACCGGGTGGTCCACGCTGTCCTCCACCGCGAAGGGCAGCTTGCGGTTGGCGCCGTAGACCGAGCTGGACGAGGCGTAGACCAGGTGCTCGATGCCGCGATGGCGGCAGGCTTCGAGGATGTTGAGGAAGCCGACGATGTTGCTGTCGATGTAGGCGTGCGGGTTCTCCAGCGAGTAGCGCACGCCGGCCTGCGCGGCAAGGTTGACCACGCGGTCGGGCTTGAAGCTGTCGAAGGCCGCTTCGAGCGTCGCGCGGTCCTCCAGCGAGCCCTTCACGAACGAGAAGCCCGGCAGCGGCGTCAGCCGGGCGAGGCGGGCGTCCTTCAGGGCCGGGTCGTAGTAGTCGTTGAGGTTGTCGTAGCCCAGCACCGTGTCGCCACGGGCGATCAGGCGCTCGGTGAGCTTGGAGCCGATGAAGCCGGCGGCGCCGGTGACGAGAACGCGCATGGGGATGCCTCTGGGAAACCGGGTCTATTGTAGAACCGTGGAGCGGGCGTACGACGGCGTCGCACGCAAATCCCCCCGCCAACGCTGCGCGTTGTCGGCCCCCTTTTTCAAAGGAGGCGTGATGTCGGGGCGGGACCGATGACGTCATGGGCAGCCCTGGCTCAGCGACTGCGTGTTGTGCCTGCTGTCGATGCTGGAGGTGGCAGGCATTTCCCCCCTTTGAAAAAGGGGGGCAGGGGGGATTTGCTGTTGCCGTCGAATCCGGACAGTCGCCTTACAGCCGCCCGTCCACCTGGTCGCGCGGCAGCAGGCCCTTGACGTCGAACAGCACGGCGCCGGGCTTGCCGAAGCGGCGGATGCCCTCGACGCCGAGGTCGGCGAACTCGCGGTGCGACACCGCCAGGATCACGGCGTCGTAGGCGCCTTCGGCCGGTTCGGTGGTCAGGCTCAGGCCGTATTCCTCATGGGCCAGGTGCGCGTCGACCCAGGGGTCGTGCACGTCGACCTGGGCGTTGTAGCTGCGCAGTTCGGCGAGGATGTCGACCACGCGGGTGTTGCGCAGGTCGGGGCAGTTTTCCTTGAAGGCCAGGCCGAGCACGAGGATCCTCGCGTTCGCCGTGGGCAGGCCGCGACGGGTCATTTCCTTGATCGTGCACTGGGCGACGTGCTGGCCCATGCCGTCGTTGATGCGACGGCCGGCGAGGATCACGTCCGGGTGGTAGCCGATCTGCTGCGCCTTGTGCGTGAGGTAATAGGGATCGACGCCGATGCAGTGACCGCCGACCAGGCCGGGCTTGAAGGGCAGGAAGTTCCACTTCGTGCCGGAAGCGGCCAGCACTTCGTGGGTGTCGATGCCCAGGCGGTGGAAGATCAGCGACAGTTCGTTGATGAGCGCGATGTTGACGTCGCGCTGGATGTTCTCGATGACCTTGGCCGCTTCGGCCACGCGGATGCTGCTGGCCTTGTGCGTGCCGGCGCGGATGATGCTGGCGTACAGGGCGTCGACGAAATCGGCGATCTCGGGCGTGGAGCCGGAGGTGACCTTCATGATCGTTTCGAGACGATGCTGGTGGTCGCCCGGGTTGATGCGCTCGGGGCTGTAGCCGGCGTAGAAGTCGACGTTGAAGGTGAGGCCCGATTCGCGCTCGACGATCGGCACGCAGGTTTCTTCGGTCGCGCCGGGATAGACGGTGGATTCGTAGATCGCCACGCCGCCCTTGCGGATCGCGCGGCCGACGGTGCGGCTGGCCGATTCGAGCGGACGCAGGTCGGGGCGCTTGTACTCGTCGATCGGCGTCGGCACGGTGACGATGAAGACGTTGCAGCCGTCCAGGTCCTTCGCGTCGCAGCTGAAGGACAGCTGGTCGGCGGCGCGCAGTTCGTCCTCGCTGGTTTCGAGCGTGCGGTCGTGGAAGGTCTTGAGTTCGGCGACACGCTGCGTGTCGATGTCGAAGCCGACCACCGGATAGCGCTTGCCGAAGGCCGCGGCGAGCGGCAGGCCGACATAGCCCAGGCCGATGATGGCGATGCGGACGTTGTCGAGACTGGGGGCGTCTTGGGTGGGGCGGGCGGCCTGCATCGTGCGGAATTCCGGTAAGTCGAGAGCGCTGGGGAGGGAGAGTCTAGCAGCCGGGTTGCCGGCGGCGGCGCGATGCCGCACCATGGCCGCCGCCGTGACGGGCGTTGGCAGAATGGACGCGGAAAGCGCGTCGATCCGGCCATTCCGCGATGCGATGCCCGCCTGGCGATGCATCTGTCGTGCCGCATCGTCTGTCCCGGCAGTCTGTCCACCAACGGAAGTCTTCTTCGATGCGAGTCCTGGTCTGCGGCGGTGCCGGTTACATCGGCAGCCATACCTGCGTGGCGCTGGCCGAACGCGGCCACGAGGTGGTGGTGGTCGACAACTTCTGCAACAGTTCGCCGGCCGTCGGAAAGCGCTTGCAGCGCATCACCGGGCAGGCGCCGAACCTGGTCCGCCTGGACATACGGGATGCAGAGGCCCTCGGCAGTCTGTTCTCCAATGACCGCTTCGATGCGGTGATCCACTTCGCCGCGCTCAAGGCCGTCGGCGAGTCCTGCGAGAAGCCGCTGGACTATTTCGACAACAACATCGCCGGCACGATCGTGCTGCTGAAGGCGATGCAGGCGGCGGGCGTCCGCCGTCTGGTGTTCAGTTCGTCGGCCACGGTCTACGGCGATCCGGCCTCGGTGCCGATCGACGAGGACGCCGCGCTGTCGGCGACCAATCCCTACGGCCGTACAAAGCTGGTCATGGAACAGTTGATCGGCGATGTCTGCGCCGCCGATCGCGCATGGCAGGCGATCAGCCTGCGCTACTTCAATCCGGTGGGCGCGCATCCATCGGGCCTGATCGGCGAATCGCCGAACGGCATCCCCAACAACCTGATGCCGTACATCTGCCAGGTGGCCGTGGGCAAGCGCGAGCGGCTGCAGGTCTTCGGCGGCGACTGGCCGACCATCGACGGCACCGGCGTGCGCGACTACATCCACGTCATGGACCTGGCGCAGGCGCATGTGCACGCGCTGGAAGCGCTGGACGGCGTGCAGGGCCACCTGCCGCTGAACCTCGGCGTGGGGCGCGGGGTCAGTGTGCTGGAACTGGTGCGTGCCTTCGAGGCCGCGAGTGGCCGCGCGGTGCCGTACGCCATCGTCGATCGCCGCGCCGGTGACGTGGCGGAAGTCTATGCCGACCCCGCCCGCGCCGAGCGCATCCTCGGCTGGCGCGCCACGCATGATGTCGACGACATGTGCCGCGATGCCTGGCGCTGGCAGTCGATGAATCCCGACGGCTACACGGACGACTGATCCAGACCTGCGACCAGTGCCCGGGCCACGGCATCGGGGCGCTGCATCCAGGCGAAGTGATCGGCCTTCGTGCCGAGCGTGGCGGCGTCGAGCGTGCTGCAGCGCAGCCGTACCGCCTGCAGCTTGCCGAGCAGGCCGTCGAGCGAGGCGCGTGGCGCCAGCCAGTCGTCTGCGAACAGCACTGCATCTGCGTCGACCGAGACGGTGGACAGCATGGTTTCGAGATCGCGGGTCATGCCGGCGCCGGCATAGCGGCCACTGAGCGCGGTGCGCGACCAGTCGCGCATCACCCCGCGCGCCTCCTTGCCGCCGAAGCCGATGGCACGGCCGGGCAGGGCGCCCCGGCGGTCGGCCAGCCACGGCAGGAAACGATAGGCCAGCGGCAGCAGCCAGCGGCGCGGACGCGGGAACGCCGGCCAGTAAGGGGCGCCGCTGGCGGCGAGCCACAGCCGTGTCGGTGGATCAGGCGTCAGCGCGAGCAGACAGGCGGCAAGCTGCCCGCCGAGGCTGTGCCCGCCCACGATGTGCGGCATCGCCGGCACCTGCGCGCGCATCGCGGCGAGACTGGCGGGCAGGTCGTGGTCGAGCAGTTCGCGATAGCCCCAGTCGCTGTCGTGGCCGGCGCGGCGGTCGCTGCTGCCGTGGCCGCGCCATTCGTGCACGAACACCGCGACGCCGTGTCGGTTCAGGGCGTCGGCGAACGGGAGGTAATGGCGGGCGGCGACGCCCAGCGCGGGGATCCACAGCAGGCTTGCGACCGCCATCTCGGGCTGGCGTGCGAGCAGTCGGTAACGATGGCCGTCGCCGGATTCGATCGGCAGGCCGTCGCCCTCGGCGGGGCGTTCGGGGTCGAGCGCGTCGCCCTGCCTCAAGTGCGGTCCGCCGCCCCGAAGTGGTCCAGCACCAGGATGTCGCTGCGCCCCGGGCGCGTGCCGGTCTTCAGCGCGCGATGCACGTAGGCCGACGCGGCGTGGCAGGCCTCGTCCAGCGGCAGGCCCAGCGCCAGCTGCGCCGCGAGCGCCGAGGCCAGGGTGCAGCCGGTCCCGTGGGCGTTGAGGTCCAGCCGGGGATGGTGGATCTCGCGATGCATGCGACCACCGGATTCGCGGCGTGCCGAGAACAGGTCGATGACCTCCGCACCGGTGTCCAGGTGTCCGCCCTTCAGCAGCACTGCGCCGGCACCGAGGTCGAGCAGGTCATCGCAGGCCTGGCGCATCGCATCGAGATCGGGGATCGGACGGCCCAGCAGGAACTCCGCCTCCGGCAGGTTCGGCGTCACCACCGTCGCCATCGGCACCAGCCGCTTGCGCAGCACTTCGATGGCGCTGTTGGCCAGCAGCTGCGCGCCTGAGGTGGCGACCATCACCGGGTCGACGACGATGAAGGGCGGGCAGTGCTGGTCGAGCGCCTTGACCACGGCCTGGATCATGTCGGCATTGGCCAGCATGCCGATCTTCACGGCCTGGATCCTGAAATCATCGAAGCAGGCGTCGATCTGCTCGCGCAGGAACGCGGCCTGCGGCACCTCGACGGCGGTGACGCCGCGGGTGTGCTGCGCGGTGAGCGCGGCGATGGCGCTCAGGCCATGCACGCGGTGCGCGGCGAAGGTCTTGAGGTCGGCCTGGATGCCGGCGCCGCCGCCGGAGTCGGAACCGGCGATGGCGAGGACGGAAACGGGGCGTGAATTGGGCATGGGGGGATTGTCGCTCGGCAACGATGGGCTTCGCACGTCGAATTTACGACACTTCGTGCCGTTTCCAGTGACGGTGCGCGACGTAGGCGATGGCAATCGTGCCTGTCAGCACGGCCGGCACCGCCAGCGCGCGATAGGCCCACAGCCGGAACAGCCAGGCGCCGAGCACCGCGCCGACCAGGAAACCCGCGATGATCAGGGCGCTGAGCCGCAGGCGCCGGGTCTGCAGCGGCAGACCGCGCAGCGCATGGCCCAGGCCGATGCCCAGGTCGGTGAACATGCCGCTGAGGTGGGTGGTGCGGATCACCGCGCCGCTGTAGGTCGTGGCCATCGCGTTCTGCAGGCCGCAGGCCATCGCCGCCGTCCAGGCGCCGAGGATCCATTGCCGTTCCAGCATCGGGATCGACGCGAACAGCAGCAGCGAGACGCCGGCCAGGGCGACGCCATAGCGACGGCCGAGTTTCAGGGTGCTGTCCTGCACGATCAGGCCGCTGAGCATCGCGCCGAGCACGAAGGCCACGATCACGCCGCCCACATGCAGCGCCTTGCCGAAGTCGGCCAGGGACAGGGCATCGCCGAGCAGGGTGGTGGTGCCGGTGAGATGGGTGATCGCCTGGTGTTCGAATCCCAGGTAGCCGGTGACGTTCACCATGCCGCCGATGCACGACAGCGCGAACGCACCGATCCACACCCAGCGCGGAAGCTGCACACCCATGTCAGTCGCCTCCCGCGCCGATCGACGACGGCGCGAGGTCGCGGGGCAGCAGCGAGAACACCACGGCATCGCAGGCCCTGCCGTCGAACACGATCGCGTCGCGGGCGATGCCTTCGCAGACCGCGCCCAGCTTGATTGCGACCCGCAGGCTGGCGCGGTTGTCGGGCTGGGCCAGGATCGCGATGCGCTGCAGGCCGAGGACATCGAAGCCGAAGCGCGCCGCCTGCCGTGCCGCAGCGACGGCCACGCCACGCCCGCGCGCGGCATCCGCGACCCAGTAGCCCATGTGCGCGGACCGGTAGGTCGGGATGCGGTGGTTCAGGCCGACCCCGCCGAGCAGCGCGCCCGACGCCGCATCGAAGATTCCGAAGTGGTGCTCCGCGTCGAGTTCGCGCATCCGTGCGCAATGCACGATCCAGGTCTCTGCCGTGGCGAGGTCATAGGCATCGGTCGCCCAGGGCAGCCAGCGCGAGAGCGTCGGCAGCGAGGCGCGGACGGCGGCGTGCAGGGCCGAGGCATCCTCCGGTCGCCATGGGCGGATCGTCAGTGGGTCGGCATCACCGGGCATGGGGCATCCGCTGCAGGGTCCTGTCCGATGTTAGGCCCTGCGATGCGCTTTTTCATGCCCCGCGATCGATGTGCGGATGCCTGTGGGCCGCAGGTGCGTGTTTCTCCTTCCCCCGCGTGCGGGGGAAGGTTGGGATGGGGGTGCCGAGGGCTGACATATCGTGCGCCCCCACCTCGATCCTCCCCCGCACGCGGGGGAGGACGACAAGCCGCAGCGCCGGGCCTGCCTGTGTCGCAGGCTCGGGCTGGCATTGGCCGGATGGCGGGCGTTCGCGCTGCGCGGCGGAGGCCGTTGTCAGAGCACTTCCGACGCGTAGTCCGCCAGGCGCGAACGTTCGCCGCGCTTGAGGGTGATGTGCGCGCTGTGCGCCCAGCCCTTGAAGCGGTCGACGGCGTAGGTGAGGCCGGACGTGGTCTCGGTCAGATAGGGCGTGTCGATCTGCTCGACGTTGCCCAGGCAGATGATCTTGGTGCCCGGGCCGGCGCGGGTGATCAGCGTCTTCATCTGCTTCGGCGTGAGGTTCTGCGCCTCGTCGAGGATCAGCCAGCGGGTCAGGAAGGTGCGGCCGCGCATGAAGTTCAGCGAACGGATCTTGATCCGCGAAGCGAGCAGATCGTTGGTCGCCGCGCGGCCCCAGCTGCCGCCGTCCTGGGTGTTGGGCATCAGCACTTCCAGGTTGTCGGTCAGCGCGCCCATCCACGGCGTCATCTTTTCCTCTTCCGTGCCGGGCAGGAAGCCGATGTCCTCGCCGACGCTGACCGTCGCACGGGTCATGATGATCTCGCGGTAGCGCTGCTGGTCCATCGTCTGCGCCAGGCCGGCAGCGAGCGCGAGCAGGGTCTTGCCGGTGCCGGCGGTGCCGAGCAAGGTGACGAAGTCGATTTCCGGGTCCATCAGCGCGTTGAGCGCGAAATTCTGCTCGCGGTTGCGCGCGGCGATGCCCCACACCGCGTGCTGGTGGCTGCGGTAGTCGTCGACGATCTGCAGCGTCACCTTGTCGCCGTCGATGCGCGCCACACGCATCTCGGTGTCGGCGTCGCCGGGCAGGTAGAGGAACTGGTTCGGATACCACTCGTCATCCTCGCCGCGCAGGATTTCATAGTAGGTCCGGCCCTTCTCGGTCCACGAGCGCAGGTCCTTCGCGTAGCGCGACCAGAAATCCTCCGGCAGCGGCGTGGAACCGGTGTAGAGCAGGCTGAAATCGTCCAGCGCGCGGTCGTTCTCGTAGTCCTCAGACGCAATGCCGGCGATCGAGGCCTTGATGCGCAGGTTGATGTCCTTCGAGACGAACACCACCGGCACGTCCGGTTCGGTCTCGCGCAGGTGCAGGATCGCGCCGAGGATCTGGTTGTCCGGCATCACCGCGCCGAAGCGCTTGGCCGAATCGAAGCTGCTGGTCTGGAAGCGCAGCTTGCCGATGCTCTCGGCCGCCCGCAGCTGCAGGCCCTTCGGCCGGCTGAGGGTCAGCCCGGTGGCGATCCGGTCCGTGCCCTGGCCTTCGATCAGTTCGTTGAGGAAGCGGCTGACCTGGCGCGCGTTGCGGCTGGCTTCGGACGTGCCCTTCTTGGCGTTGTCGAGCTCCTCGATCACCTGCATCGGCAGATAGACGTCGTGCTCCTCGAACTTGAACAGCGCGGTCGGGTCGTGCATCAGCACGTTGGTGTCGAGGACGTAGATGCGCTTGCCTTTGGTCATCATGCGGTCGTTGTACCGATGCGGGGGAATGGGGTCGATTGTGTAGAGCGGATCGCAGATCCGCTACCGTCTTTCCGCAGACGCGGCAGCGGATCTGCGATCCGCGTTACGGATGGTGCTGCCGCACAGCGCGACGCCACCGCGTCCCGCGAAGCGGGGCAGTGGCGGTGCGAGGTGGATGGCGGGGTCACTTCGAGCGGGCTGCCTTCAGTGCGTCAAGCACGGCCTGGGCATGGCCGGCGACCTTCACGCCGCGCCATTCCGCCGCCAAGGTGCCGCCGGGGGCGATCAGGAAGGTGCTGCGGACGATGCCCAGCACCTTCTTGCCGTACATGTTCTTTTCCTGGATCACGTCGAAGGCTGTGCAAAGCTTTTCGTCGGCGTCGCTGACCAGCGGGAAGTCGAAGCCCTGCTTGGCGCAGAAATTCTGGTGCGACTTGATCGAGTCGCGCGACACGCCCATCACGTCGCAATCGAGCTTCGCGAACTTCGGCAGCAGCGCGTTGAACTCCAGGCCCTCGGTGGTGCAGCCGGGCGTGGAATCCTTGGGATAGAAGTAGAGGACGACCCAGCGCTCGGCGAATTCGGACAGCTTGACCGTCCGGTCGTCGGACAGGGCCAGCGGCAGGGCGAGGGTGGACTTGGGGAGCGGTTTACCGAGCTTGGGGGCCGTCATCGTCAGAACTTCATCGGGTCCATGATGGCATCGAGGTTCAGGTGGTCGCAGAACTCGAGGAAATCGTCGCGCAGGCCGGCGATGTGCATGTCGGCCGGCACGCCGATGGTGAGCTGCGCCGAGAACATCTCCGCGCCGGTCTGCATCGCGCGGTAGCGCGCGCAGTGCAGGCTTTCGATGGTGATGCCCTGGCGGTCGAAGAAGTCCGCCAGCTGGTACAGCACGCCGGGCTTGTCGGCGGCCACCACTTCGACCACGTAGGGCAGCAGGTTGGACTGCAGCGGCTTGGGGCCGGTGCGGTACCACATCAGCTTGAGGCCTTCCTCGCGTTCCAGCCGGCTGAGCATGGCTTCGAGCTTGGCGATCGCGTCCCACGGGCCGATCGCCAGCGCGGTCACCGACACGTCCCGGCCGACGGTGGACAGCCGGGCATCGACGAGGTTGCAGCCGCTGTCCGCGATCCGCCGGGTCACCGACAGCAGCGGCGACTGCGGATGCGTCGTGTAGGCGTTGATCAGCAGGTAGTTCTCGTTCGGCGCGGGCCGGGAGACGGTCGAGGAATCGCTCAAGTTGAAGTCCGCCAAGGGGGCGTGAAGTGGAGGCAGGCGCCTCCCGGGGCCGCTGTCGCGGGTCGTCCGGGTGCGCGGTCAGGATACTGGTCGGCGGTTTCGGGCCGCAAGGGAAACCTCGGAATGCCCGGAAGCCTGCGCAGTTTTTGCATCCCGGATGCCGGCATGGGCCTGCAAGTGCTTGATTCCCGGTCCCGATGCGTCTCGGCGTCTGCGGCGCGCGCGGCCGGCCGGGTGTCGCGGAGGATGGAGTGTTCAGTGCTTCCCAAGTAACATCGCGTCCCGGTGCGATGCCGGGCGAACCCTTGTCCGCAGCGCTTCCGACACCGCGGTTCCCGACCCCGTCCCCCCACGTTTCCCAAGGCATTTCGCGTGCATTTGTCCGGCAGTATCACTGCGCTGGCCACGCCGTTCACGGCGGCCGGCCCTCTCGATGGCGACATCGACTTCGACGCCTGGGAGCGCCTGCTGCGCGCCCAGCTCGCTTCCGGAACCCAGGCCATCGTCGTCGCCGGCTCCACCGGCGAAGCCAATGCCCTGTCCGATGACGAATACGAGGCGCTGCTGCGCCGCGCCGTGGAGATCGTGGGCAAACGCATCCCGGTGCTCGCGGGCACCGGGCTCTCGAACACCACCAAGACCATCGCGCTGACCCGCCGCGCCGCCGCCTGTGGCGCCGATGCGGCGCTGGTGGTCACCCCGCCGTACGTGCGCCCGACCCAGGCCGGCCTGATCGCGCATTACCGCGCGGTCGCCGACGACGGCGCCCTGCCGGTCGTGCTCTACAACGTCCCAGGCCGCACCGGCTGCGACCTGCTGCCGGCCACCGTCGCCGCGCTGGTCGACCACCCGCGCATCGTCGCCATCAAGGAAGCCCGCGCCGAGCCCGAGCGCATGGCCGAGCTGCTGGCCCTGCGTTCGCCGGGCTTCGCCGTGCTGTCCGGCGACGATCCGACCGCGACCCGTGCGATGCTGGCCGGTGCCGACGGCGTGATCTCTGTGGCCTCCAACGCCATCCCGGCCTCGATGCGCCGCCTGTGCGACCTCGCCCGGGGAGGTCAGCGCGCCGAGGCCGAGGCGCTGGACGCCGAGCTGCAGCCGGTGTTCGATTTCATGGGCGTCGAGCCGAATCCGATCCCGCTGAAGGCCGTGCTGGCCCGGCAGGGCATCGGCCACGGCCTGCGCCTGCCCCTGACCGAGCTGTCCGCTGCGCACGCCGATGCTGCCGACCGTATCGTGGCCCGCATCGCCGAACTGGAGGCGCGACCGGCCTGAGCCGGTCCCGCCGCCGCCCGCATTCCGGGCCTTGCCCGAACCGTTTTCCACCAGGAGTTGCCATGTTCCCGACCCGCAGTGTCCGCTTCCGCCAAGCCCTGTCCCGCGCCGCGACGGTCGCCCTGATCGCTGCGATGTCCGTCGCCGTGCTCGGCGCATCGGGCTGCAAGTGGTTCCGCAAGGACAAGTACTACGGGCAGGACGAAAGCCAGCGCCCGCTGGAATTCCCGCCCGCGTTTGATGCAGCTGAAGCCGATCGCAGCGCCAATGCTGCCGCCGGTTCGGTCAGTCGCTCCTCGCTCACCGCCGCAGGCACCCAGGCCCGCACCCTGGGCTTCACCGTCGCCGGCGACCGCGCCAGCGTCTTCGCCAAGGTCGGCGATGCCCTGGCCGCGACCCCGGGCCTGACCGTGGCCAGCCGCGCCCAGCTGCTCGGCGCCTACGACGTGGACTACCAGGGCCAGAAGTTCCTGGTCCGCGTCAGCGAGAGCGGCAACGGCAGCCTGGTCTCCGCCGTCGATCCGCGCGGCGTGCCGGCGGACAACGACGCCGCTTCGAAGCTGATCGCATCGCTGAAGGCCACGCTGGGCGGCAATTGATCGTCTCCCCGCAATGAGTCGCCACGACGGCCCGCGCGAGCGGGCCGTCGTCGTTTCGGCCCGGTCGGACTCCTGTGCCGCAGCGGGTTTTCCGCCTGCGCCGATTCGGTGAAGATGACCGCCCACGCAGAGGATTCCCGAATGGCCCTTCCCCCCGCGCTCCCGCCCGTCGTGCCCGCCGAACGCATCGACGTGCTCGACGTCCTCCGCGGCTGGGCGCTGCTGGGCATCCTGCTGATGAACATCGAGGCCTTCGTCGGCCCGCTGATGGTCGCGATCACCGGCCTCGACCCGCGCCTGACCGGCGCCGACCGCATCGTCGACGCCGCGATCTACATCCTCGTGCAGGGCAAGTTCTACCTGCTGTTCTCGCTGCTGTTCGGCATGGGTTTCGCGGTGATGATGGATCGCGCCGAAGCGGCCGGGCGGCCGTTCGCAGCGCTGTACCTGCGGCGCACCTTCGCCCTGCTGGCCATCGGCCTGGTGCACATGATCGTGATCTGGTCCGGCGACATCCTCACCCTCTACGCCCTGATCGCACTCGCGCTGCTGGTGTTGTTCCGGCATGTGCCCACCAGTCACCTGCCGTGGTGGGCGCTGGGTTTCCACGCGCTGGCCTGGCTGTTCTCGGCCGGTCCGCTGCTGCTGGGCGCGATGGCGCGCATGGTCCCGGGTGCGGCGACCGAAGTCGACAAGGTGATGCAGGCCGAGTCCGTGAAGATGCAGGCGCAGATCGAGGCGGAGCGCCTGGCCCTGGGCTCGGGCTCGTTCGCGGACGCCGTCGCGCATCGTCTCGCCGAGGCGCCGGAGATGATGTTCTTCCTCCTGTTCGCCGGCGGGCAGATCCTCGGCATGTTCCTGCTCGGCATGTGGTTCGTGCGCAGCGGCGCGATCGTCGAACCCGCGCGCTTCCCGCGCCTCTACGCCTGGCTGCGCTTTGGCGCGCTGCCGGTGGGCCTGGCGATGATGCTGGTGTCGTTCGCACTGATGCCCACCGCCGATTTCACCGCGATCACCTTCGCCAACGGCTTCGGCACGTTGCTGTCGCTGATCGCGGCGCTGCTGATGTGCCTGGGCTACGTCGCCTGGATCCAGCATGGGCTGACCACGTCGCTGGCGCCGATGCTGCGCGTGGTCGCGCCGGCCGGGCGCATGGCGCTGACCAACTACCTCGCGCAGTCGGTGATCTGCACGCTGATCTTCTACGGCTATGGCCTGGGGTATTTCGAGCAGTTGCCGCGCGCGTGGCAGCTACCGTTCGCGGTCGCACTGTTCGCGCTGCAGGTGCTGGTCAGTCAGTGGTGGCTGTCGCGCTTCCGCTTCGGCCCGATGGAATGGCTGTGGCGCGCGGCGACCTACCTGCGCTGGCCCGCAATGCGCCGCGCGGCCGACTGATACCCTGCAAACGAACACGGCCCGCGCGAGGCGGGCCGTGTCGTGAAGCATCGATGGCGGATGCCGATCAGTTCACGCTGACCGCGCTCCACGCTGCGGCGACGGCGTTGTATTCCGGCGAGCCGGTGCCGTACAGCTCGGCGGCGGCCTGCAGGGTGCCGGTGCGGGCCTGCGGATAGCTGGTGCTGGTGGTGAACTTGGTGGTCAGCGCGCGATACCAGATCGCGCCGGCCTTCGCCCGGCCGATGCCGACAAGCCCGGTGTTGCCGTTGCAGACCAGCTGGCTGGCGGTGTACGTGCCGACGAAGTTGGCCGGGACTACCGCGCCCTCGGCGAGCAGGTAGAAGAAGCGGTTCGCCACGCCCGAGGTGTAGTGCGCGTTGTGCGCGCCATCCGCCAGCGCCGGATTGAAGCCGCCCGCCGGGTAACAGCTGAACGACTTGCCGTCGGCATCCTGCTTGAACATCGTGCGGAAGCCCTTGGTCTCGGCGGCGTTGTTGGTGATCAGCTCCTCGCCGATCACGTAGTCGCCCGGGTCGTTGGCGTTGTTCGCGTAGAACTCCACCAGCGTGCCCATGATGTCCGAGTTGCCTTCGTTCAGGCCGCCCGCGTCGCCCGAATACACCAGCCCGGCGGTCGCCTGGTTCACGCCGTGGCTCATTTCGTGGCCGGCCACGTCGATCGAGACGATCGGCAAGTAGCCGTAGCTCAGGTCGCCGTCGCCGTAGTACATCGCATTGGCGTACCAGGCCGCGTTGATGCCGCCGTTCGGGCCGCCCACCGAGCCGAAGTTGGTATGGGCGTAGCTCTTCACGCCGCTGCCGTTGTTGAAGATGCCGTTGCGACCGTGGACGTTCTTGTAATAGTCCCAGGTCTTGGCGACGCCGTAGTGGATGTCGACCGCGACGGTGGCGCGATCGCTGGTGGCGTTGTTGCCCCAGGTGTTGTCGGTGTCGGTGAACAGCGTCGCGCGACGCGCGGCCGTCGTGTAGGAGCGATTGGCGGCGTCGTAGACGGCGCCGCTGCCGCGCGTCAGGTCGCGCAGCGAGTACTTGCCCGACGCGAAGTCGGTGTTGATCTGGACATTGCCGACCATCAGCGACTTGCCCGTGCCGACGGCATCGATCGTCTGCACCTGGTCCTGGATGTCCAGCACCGCGCCGCTCTGCGCGTCGATGTAGAACAGCACGTCGGAGGACTGACGGCCGCTCTGCGTGCCCTGGACCCGCACCTGGTAGGCCAGCTTCGGCTGCGCACCGCGCGCCCACAGGGCCAGGCCGCCGTTCTGGTATGCGGTCATCGTGCCGCCGAAGCGGGCGCCGGCACTGATCGTCGCGTCCAGCGGGCTGATCCGCGGAGTCACGGACGGGCGGGCCATGCTGGCCAGCGACTGGTGCACCGCGCGCACGCGGTTGTTGCGCGAGCTGACGACCACGTCGCCGCCGATCACCGGCAGGCCGCGATAGGTGCGCTGCATGCGGACGTGCTCGGTGCCGTCGCGATCGACCACGACATCGGTCGCGGCGAAGCGGTCGGCGCTGGCGCGGTGGACGGCCTTGCCGGCGGCACCGTCGACGAGGGCGAGCGCGCGCTGGGCGGCCGGCGAAGCACCGGGCGTGGCGGCGTGGGTAGCGGTAGCGGAACAGGCGAGCGCAGCAACGATCGCCGCGCTCAGGAGTGCGGTCTGGTGACGCATGAAAAGGATGCCCCCGTGGAATGATGGTCTGCGGTGTGTGGCCGGCCAGCGCCGGCGGAACCATGCGTCGCGATCTCTCCATCGCGGCGCCGGGTTCGCGTCCTGTCGAACGCATCGACAGTAAATGACCGATTCTGGCGGCGTCACGTTGCGCTGCAGCATCGTGCCGTGCGACCGTGCACCCAGGGCGTGGCCGTCGAAGCGGCCGGTCGCGTCGGGTGTCCGGCGAAGTCCCCGTGGTTTCAAGGTTTCCGCATCCGCGTCCGGCCATCTGCGGACGCGCAGCCTTGTCCATCCGGTGGGCGTTGCGGATCATGTAACGGTTCTGGAGCAGCGATGGGTGGCATGGGCGTGAGCGGTGGCATGGGTGCGGAGATCGATGTGCTGGTCGTGGGCGGCGGCGTCAGTGGCCTCGCGGCGGCGCTGGCCCTGCTGGAAAGCGGACGCGGCGTCCGCGTGATCGAGGCCCGGGCGATCGGCAGCGGCGCCTCGCATGGCAACTGCGGCACCATCACGCCCAGCCATGCGCCTCCGCTGGCCGCGCCCGGCACCGTCTTCAAGGCCCTGAAATGGGCGCTGACCCCCGATGCACCGCTGTACATCCCGCCGCGCTACGACCCCCTGCTGTGGCGCTGGCTGCTCGGATTCTCGCGTCGCTGCAACCGGCGCGACTGGGAAACCAGCGCGCGCGGCAAGCACGCGCTGCTCGCCGATTCCCGCCAGCGCCTCGGCGACTGGATCGCGCGCTTCGGCCTGGACTGCGAATTCGTCGAATCCGGCGAGGACTACGTCTTCCGCGACCCGCGCGCCTTCGCGCACGGCCAGCGCGAGGTTCCACTGCTGCGCGAGCTGGGCGTGCCGGTCGAGATCGTCGACGGCACGCGCCTCGAAGCCGAGGAGCCCGCATTGAAGCCCGGCGTCGCCGGTGCGCTGCGGTTCTCCGGCGACGCTGCGCTGCGCCCCGATCGCTACCTCGCGGAGCTGGCCCGCGCCATCCGCGAACGCGGCGGCGAGATCGTCGAACACTGCGCATTGCATGGCCTGCGCGAAGACCGCGAAGGCGTGGTCGCCTTCACCGATCACGGCCAGGTCCGCGCCCGCAACATCGTGCTTGCCCTCGGTGCGTGGAGCGCGAAATCGGCCGACACCCTCGGCGTGCCCTGGCTGAAGCACATCATCCAGCCCGGCAAGGGCTATTCGATCACCTACAGCGCGCCGACCCGGGTGCCGAAACGCCCGCTGGTGCTGCGCGAACGCTCGGTCTGCGTCACCGCCTGGGGCAGCGGTTTCCGCCTCGGCAGCACCATGGAGTTCTCCGGGTTCGACGACACGCTCAACGCCCGCCGCCTCGGCGCGCTGGAACGCGGCGCGCGCGAATACCTGCACGATCCCGTTGGCCCCGAGGTGCGCGAGCAGTGGTTCGGCTGGCGTCCGATGAGTCGCGACGACATGCCGCTGATCGGCCGCGCGCCCGGCCTGCGCCGGGTGTGGATGAACACCGGCCACGGGATGATGGGCGTCGGCATGAGCTGCGGCAGCGCGCAGCTGCTCGCCGACCTCATGGCCGCCCGCCCGCCGTCCCTCGACCCCGCGCCGTACCGGCCGGAACGTTTCGTCTGAGAAATTGCGCCGGATCAAGCCGGCGCAGGCCGCGCGCGCGACACTTGGCGTACCCCAGCAGGAGTGTTCACCATGAAAGCCAACGTGGGTTCCGTCGACCGCATCGTCCGTGTCGTGGTCGGTGCCGCTCTGCTCGCGCTGTTCTTCGTGCTCGATGCACCGCTCAGGTACATCGGCCTAGTCGGGCTGGTGCCGCTGGCCACCGCCGCGTTCAACTGGTGCCCGCTGTACACGCTGCTGGGCATCAACACCTGCCGCACATCGGGCTGAGTGCCGGGCGGATCGCCGGACTGATCGTGGGCAACGCAGCGTTCCTCGCCGCGTTGCCCGCAAGGGTTGCGCGCAGCCGCTAAACTGGCGGCATGGACATCTGCACGCTGCATCGCGGCACCGCGCCGCTCCTGGTCAGCCTGCCGCACGACGGCAGCCGCATCCCCGACGAACTCGCCGCGCGCATGACGCCCGAGGCGCGGCGCGCGCCCGACACCGACTGGCACGTGTCGCGGCTGTACGCCTTCGCCCGTGAACTCGGCGCCTCGATCCTCGTGCCGGCGCATTCGCGCTACGTCGTCGACCTCAACCGCCCGCCCGACGATGTTTCGCTGTATCCCGGGCAGAACACCACCGGCCTGTGCCCGATCGTGCGGTTCTCCGGCGACCCGGTCTATCTGCCGGGCCAGGAACCCACGCCGGACGAAGTCGCCTCGCGCGTCGATACCTACTGGCGCCCGTACCACGACGCGCTGCGCGGCGAACTCGACCGCCTGCGTGCGCAACACGGCCGCGTGCTGCTGTGGGAAGGCCATTCGATCCGCGGCGAATGCCCGTTCCTGTTCGACGGCCGCCTGCCGGACCTCAACATCGGCACCGCCGCCGGCGCGAGCTGCGCAGCCTCGCGACAGGCGCGCATCGAAGCCGCGTTGTCGGCGCAGCAGGATTACGACTGGGTGGTCAACGGCCGCTTCAAGGGCGGCTACATCACCCGGCACTACGGCGATCCCGCGAACGGCATCGACGCCGTGCAGTTGGAGATCAGCCAGCGCATCTACATGGATGAAGACAGCTTCGCCTACGACGACGTGCTCGCGGCCTCGGCCGCACGCGCCATTCGTGCATTGATCGAAGCCGCACTGCGCGCCGACGCCGACGCATGAGCGCCGCTGCTACGCCGGACGCGCGCCGGCTCGATCCGCTCGGCGTGCTGCTCGTCGCCGGCGGCGCGGTCGCGTTCTCCGGCAAGGCCATCATCGTCAAGCTCTGCTACCGGCACGGCGTCGATCCCATCACCCTGCTGGCGCTGCGCATGGTCGTCGCGATGCCGTTCTTCGCTGCGATGGCGGTGTGGGCCGCGCGTCGCGCCGCACCGCTGCAGCCCGGCGACCGCTGGCGCATCCTCGCGCTCGGCGCCTGCGGCTACTACCTCGCCAGCCTGTTCGACTTCCTCGGCCTGGCGTACATCTCGGCCACGCTCGAACGCATCATCCTCTACCTCACGCCCACCCTGGTGCTGTTGATCGGCGTGCTGCTCGCGCGGCGCTGGCCCTCGCGGCTGCAGTGGATCGCGCTGGGCGTGAGCTATCTCGGCGTCGCGCTCGCCTTCGGCCACGACCTGCGCGTCGACGGCGAGGGCACGCTCATCGGCAGCGTGCTCGTGTTCTGCAGCGCGCTCTCGTATGCCGCGTATCTCTACGGCAGCGGCGAACTCGTCGGCCGCATCGGCGCGGTCCGCCTCACCGCCTACGCCAGCATCGTCGCCAGCCTGCTGTGCATCGGCCAGTACCTGATCCTGCAACCGATGCCGCTCGCCGACGTCGCCCGCGAGGTCTACGCGCTCTCGCTCATCAACGGCACGCTCTGCACCGTGCTCCCCGTGCTCGCCACGATGATGGGCATCCGCCGCATCGGCTCCGGCCCCGCCGCACAGATCGGCATGATCGGCCCCGTGTCCACGATCGTGTTGAGCCTGCTGATCCTGCATGAGCCGATGGGGGCGTGGCAGGTGGCGGGGACGGTGCTGGTTGCGGCGGGGGTGTTGGTGGTTTCTCGGGGGAGGGTGGGGTGAGTGAGCCTGTTGGTTCTTGCAGGGTTTTGTTGAATTGACCGGGGGTGGGGGGCGTGGCAGGCTTTTGGATATGCCCAGCTTGGGGTCTACTTGTAGTGCAGGTCGCCTGATTCAACTATGTAGCAACGGAGAAATGCAGCATGCCCGCCGCAAAGCCAAAGCGCCGCTTCACGCCAGAGGATGTTACGTCCATTTGCGATGCTGCACAGGCTGCCTGGGACGCCGCTAAACCCTCTGCAACAAAAGTCACGTTCGTTTGGAACGGCCACAAGTATCAATCCCGGCTGACCAATATGCGCATGCTTGTCGAGACCCATGACGGCGAGCCCGTAGCGGACCGGTTCCATTAGGCTGTCCCCAGTATGTTCTCGCGGAGGCGGCCCAACAAGTTATTCAAGCCGAAGCCGCTTCGCGGCTCGTTTTAATTCAAGCGTTGGATATTTCTCATATGAAGTGGTTTCTGACGATCACAGCAATGCTTTTCCTCGCTGCGGGTATGGCCTTGGGGTTTCTGGGGCATCACTCGCTGCTGTTCGCCGGAGGCATTGGGTTTGTCAGTCTGCTGGTCGCTGCCAATTTAGATCGCATTTCAGAATTCAAAGCATCACGTGAAGGCTTTGAGGCCCGGACCCGAGATGTCTTAGCAAGAGCAGAGGTAGCAGTGAACGAGCTACATCTTCTTGCTACGCAGGTTGCAGAGCTGTCGCTGTCACTTGTAAAGCGTCAGGGACGGTTGGGCGGCTACACGGATGATGAGGAAGAATCAATTCGCTCCTCCGTCTTGGCTGTTCTGGATAAACTTGGGCTACCGGATGGAATAAATGAGAAAGTATTGCGCGAGTGGCATCAATTCGTTGAATTTGACTACGTTGTGGCAATTCTAGGCGGTAGCCGTGTCCCAGAAGGAGCCAATAACGAAGAGATTGCAGAGTGGAAATCTCTTCGTCGAGGTGGGATTGCTAGTTACCCGAGCCCTTCAGAACTAAGAGCCTTCCTTGAAAAGCATGGGTTCATTGCTGACGAAGTTGAGCGGCGTATACAAGACTACGAATTTTACATTAATAATCGAGCCCACAGGCGACCAGATGAATGGAAAAACAGAGAGCACTGGGGTCATCTCGTAAAAGCATAGCGCCGTAGGACAGGCTTTAGCTCGCCGAAAAGAAGTTGCTAACTGCAAGAAGCGGCGAATCTTCGAGGTGTGCATTTGACCGCTCGCAGAATGTCGCGTTTTTCAATGGCGGGCTTAAGCCCGCCCTACAAAAGCGGGTGCTGACAGTATCGAGAGGTGTCCACCGTTGTCGTCCCAGTGTCGCACCGTGCTCGGCGCGTCAAGGTCGAGGCGAGTTGCGGTGCAAACCTTGACGCGCCTGCGCGCGATGCGGGTTGGATTCGCCAACGGCGTCCAATCCGGGCGTCGGGCGAAACGGAGGTCCGTCATGTCCAAGCCCAAGCCGCAGTTCCAGCCGTCCAACGTCCTGCTCGTCGAAGTCCCGCCCCAGTTCATCGCCCTGTGCGAAGCCAGCGGCGCCAGTCCGCAAGCCGCCCTGCGCGGCATGGCCGCGATGCTCTGCGGGCTGCGCTACGACGAGGACAACCGACTGGTGCCGCTGGAGGACGCTATCGCGTGATGCGTCACGGGCGGGGGTGTTGGTGGTTTGTCGGGGGTAGGGTGGGGTGAGGGGAGTCATTTGCCCTCCCGCAATGGGGCGTCACTGCTGTGATATCCAGCCGGCGACATGCTTCCTGCTTGGATTGAGCCGGGAACTTTGAGCGAAGATCGTCGAATGCCGCTCAACTGGATGGCTTGATCCTTTGATGAATTCGATCTTCGCCGTGCAATCCCCGTCTCGCATATCGGGGGGCTGGCGCCGCGATAAGAGATATCGAGGCGTCGATGTCGCATATCTTTGCTGGTCGGCTGTTTGAGGCCTCAGTGCGAAGAAGGCCTTCCTTTTGTTTCTTCAGGGTTTTCTTGAATTGACCAGAGTCGTGGTTGGTGGCAGGCTCTTGGATATGCCCCAGTTTGGGGTCTACTTGTAGTTAGAGGGCAGTGAAGTGGTGGTGCCACCCGGCCAAGTCCTAAAAGAAGCACGCGCTGCCGCGAAGGCTGGCGATCATGCCCTCGCCCTGTCGAGCTACGAGCGCTTCTTCGATCGTGCCTTGCTGGATCAGGGCGAGGACAACAACTACTACGGCGTGCGGCTGTCCTATTGCCTGGATGAATGGGTACGCCTCGGCGAGCACTTCTCGGCTGCTAGGGAGCGACTCGAGGCCAAAGCGTTTGAGGCATTGGCCGCCTTTGAAGGCACCGCCGACTCCGAGAAATTTCACGACTTTCAGTCGATCAGAGACCACTTGGGACTGAAAGACTCAGTGCTTTCGAAGTTTGTGGAGTATCACGAGTCAAGGCCTGAACTTGCTGAGGCAGCACTGAGATTCATGTGGGATCGCCTTGTAGAGGCCAAACGATGGGACATATGCGCAACCTATCTCGAAGATCACGAAACAAAGTACGAGCGGGCCCTCTACAAATTCGATGAGACGATGAATATTTGCTTGGCCGATTCATCCCTGGGCGGCGAAGACTTCCCTAGACAGATCAAAGAGTGGTACGTGCGTGATGTCGGCAACCTTCTGGGCGCCTTGAGGAACACCGGCAAAGTAGATGCGGCAGCTCAGCTCGAAGCGGCAGTCGCGGCAGACATGAAGTCGCGCGGATACCCCGAGCTTTTTTCACAGGTTGGCGAGCGTGCTGCCCTCTAACTCCTCGTTGGAGCGGACGCGTGGACGATAAAGTGCCAAGCCCATGCGCCGGCGTGCGCGCCGCTCAACTCAACCGTTAAGGCCGTAAGGCGTACCCGCCCCAGTTCATCGCCCTGTGCGAAGCCAGCGGCGCCAGCCCGCAAGCCGTCCTGCGCGGCATGGCCGCGCTGCTCTACGGGTTGCGGTATGACGACGACAACCGCCTGGTGCCGCTGGAGGACGCCATCGCGTGATGCGCCACGGGCGCGGGCCATCCCCCGGCCCGGATCCCGCCATAGGGTGTGCCTCGGCGCACCGCTTTGGTCGCGGCGGTACGAAAAGCCGGTGCGGCCAGCCGCACCCTATTCGCAACAAGGGGCTGTAAGCTTGGTCATCGATCCAACGCTTTGTTCGATGAGCATCGCCGGGTGCGGAGCACTCAGCCTACGAACTCCACGGGTGATGTGTCGTGACTGTTGGGTCATTTGCAGGAGCTTTGAATGTTGAAATCGCTGCTCGGAGCCAAGGGAAGAGATGTCGCACGTTCCGTCCAAATGTATTTCGGGGATACGTCGACAATCGTCGCGCCGATGCATTGCAATGCATCGGCAATCTACTTCGAGCAGGCAATTGTTCTGACTATAGCCGGACAGCCATCCCCCGTTGCCTTGGGGAATGCCTTCGCGGAAGCATTTGGTTCATTCTCTCTGTCAACGCGCGATCCATCGCAAGAAAAGCGATCTGATTGGCCTTCGTTCAAAGCCTCGGGATGTCGTTCAATCAGTGATTTCGAGAGTCGCTATCTTCCAGTGTCTTGCAACTCGCTCAACGCATCGAATGCAGTGGTCCGAGCCTCGGCTCCCCATCCCTCGGCAGCTGACCTTGAGATCGCCTGGCACTTCAATCCGCAGCTCGATGCTGATGCGATTGGTAATGGGTTGCTGCGTCTTCTTCGTGCTGTCAGGCCTTAGACGTATTTGCATGGTGGAGTCCGCAAAAAAGGCGCCGCAGGTCCGACTTCGGCGGAAGGGCGGCCATTTCAACCTCCATGCGCACCGTTTCGTGGCGCATCATGGTTTTTTTGATGGATCTGATTGAGGTATCGATGTTTACATTCGGTCGAGAGCACGAAAAGAAGTGTGCGGTCGCGTATATTCGCAATCCACAGCAAGCAGCGCTGATTTCCGACGTGATCGACAGCGTTCACGATCTCCTCGAAGGCACGGCGTCTGTCGAGAAGGTGTCCGACACGATCAGGATCGCGTTTGCACAGGGAGGCTCCGGCGTATGGGAACGGGCGGGAAGCTGGTTGCGCAAGACCTCTGCGCACGATCCATCCCTCGCGCTTCTGTGGGATGAGCTTGCTGTCCATCCCAAGGCAGAGGTTCGGTTCCGCGTCGCCTGTTTCCTGAACCAAGTGCCTTCAGGCACGTTCGCAGCGCTGTCGCAGCTGCTTGCCGTGGACAAGTCGAAGCGCGTGGCGTCAATGGCAACTGCGCGAATCGAAGAGGTAGGCACGCGCGGGCAGGAATGACAAAGCAGTAAAGGGCATTGCTTGAGTATGTGAGCTGGACTTCATGCGCCTCCTTCAGATTGTCCTTGTGCCGTGATGCGTCGATGACTGGTTGGATATCTTCATGACTCCGGAATATGATCAGGTTGAAGGTGGGGAGTTCGACTGGTTTGCAGTTGACGCGGATGGTTGTATTGGCCACTTTTCATCTGCTGGCTTTGGGCCGGTTCCCGTGCGGTTGCTTCAGGATCTGCCTGCCTGTGAGCTTGCATTGGATGCCATGCAAGGTTTGCCCACGATAGGCAGCGCTGTCGGCCATCTGTCAGGAGATATTTCGGATTGGCTTGCAATGGCTGCGCGTGGATGTCATTCGTTTGACTGGCAGCATTGGAGTGGGCCATATCTGCGGGCCGCCACGCCAAGCGTTTCAATCAATTGTCGGGATCTTCCGGCTGATCTCGTCGATCTTCTTCGGCTTGTCGAGTTTCGAGATGTGTCCTTCGCAGATCTGAATGAGATTCGCCCTGAGTGGCTCTGCCAATGCGAGCAGGCCGAGCAAGCTGTTGTCGTTGGTCGACGTGACGAAGGCAATGAGGCGGACAAGCAGGGTGCATAAGCGAAGCGTCATGCACCTTCCTGCGGATGTCCTCCTCCGCGAGGATCTCGTCGTCGGCGTGGAGATGGGGCATGGAGAAATCAGGCTGTCTCTCCGATTGAAGCGCCCGGGCAAGTGCGTATATTCAATGCTCTCCCGAACGAAATGCCTGGACAGCGAGACAGCCTGCGCATGAACGATACCATCGCTGTTCCCCCATTCGACAAGCTGGTTCTGCCAGCCGGCGAGAGCCTTGTGTGGACCTACTACAACCGGACCTTCCACCGAATGGATCTGAAGGGGATCGCCATCACCGAAAATGCGCTCTACCTCTGTTCCCTGACGCCTTTCGTGCCTTTCCTTGGTCGATGGCGACGCATGGGGTTCGATGAAATCTGCGGCGTCGAATACATGGAGAACCGCTTTGGCCGGCCGACATTGCTCGTCCATCTGGATGCGCGTACGGAGAAGCTCTGTACGCCTTTCGACATGCATAAGGATGAGATGGCGTACGACAGGCAGTGCCTGCGCGAAGCCGCTGACATCGTCCAGCGGTTTCTGGATGGCTGCCGGAACAGCCCGGCGCTGCTCTGACCCGCTTGTTCGTTGATGTACGTGCCGGAACGCATGGGCGAAGCGCTTTGATCGGAGAACCGCATCGACTGCCGGCCCATCAGGCATACTTCCTGCTCCGTTCGGAAGGATTGCTGCCCGTCATGGCCTGCTGCACTGATCAGTGCAGTCGGATGGGCTTCCAGCCCACCGCTTTCGTCGAAACTCGAGTCTTCTGCACGACTCATCCCGTTTGGAGCTCATGCATCGTGAAAGACAGGAAACCGGCTCGCCCTCCCGTCCTTGAACGACGCAGACTGAAGCGCGGTGCCAGGGAGGCCAAGGCGGCGTTGGATCAGGCACGCAATCGGCAGAAGGCACTGCGCGACGTCGCGAACAGGCACCTCCTGGTCAATCCGGTGAACCTCGGGCCCAACAACAGCTACGGCGTCCCCGAGTTCGTGCAGCGTGGCTACTACGTGGACATGCCCTTCCATTGCAAATCCTGCGGCATCGCGCAGGTGTGGACGGAAAGGCAGCAGAAGTGGTGGTACGAATCCGCGAAGGGTGATGTCTGGACCGTCGCGGTGATGTGCCGGCCATGCCGAAGGCGCGAACGGGCGCGCCGCACAGAAGCCAGGAACACCCATCTGTCCGGCTTGTCTGCCAAGGTGAAGGCGCAGTAGGGCGGGCTCAAGCCCGCCGAGAAGGCGTTGCACACTGCAAGAAGCGACATGCTTCCGAGGTGCGCACTCGGCTGCGTGCAGACTGTCGCGTGTTGCGTCGGCGGGCTGAAGCCCGCCGTACAAAGGCAGCTGCTGCCGACTTTATAAAGAGGTGCCCACCGTTGTAGTCCCTGTGCCGCACGGTGCTCGGCGCGTCAAGGTCGAGACGAGTTGCGGTGCAAACCTTGATGCGCCTGCGTGTCATGCGTGTCCGAACTGTACTCAATAGTAATAGTTGATCCCGCTCTCATCGATCACGGGAGTGATGGTGCCGGCGACATCGTTGGCGATGGCGGTGTTGCTCACCGTGTCGATCCTGTAGTAGACGCCGAGCACATTGTCGTGCAGCTGGTTGAGTCGGGCGAAGTTCTTGCGGACCGGTCGGCCCGCACCGCCGTTGCCGAACTGGATGGCGATGATCTGCTGGCGGATCAGGTTGCTTTCGATGTCGTTCGAATACGCGAAGTCGCCTGCGGATGCGGGCCGGTTGCAGCTGCCGAGCCCGGCATCCACGAACACGCCGATGCTGCCGGTGTCGATGCCGTTTTGGTGGATCCTGTTCATGTTCGAGGAACGCACCACGATCCCGTAGTCGGTGGCGTTCCAGATCACGTTCGAGTGGATCGTGTTGCGGTCGCTGCTGTCGAGCAGGCGGATGGCGAACGCCTTCGAGCGCGCGAAGGCATTGTTGGCGATCGTGCTGCTGCCGGTGTCCATGCCGCACAGCTGCACGCCGCCATCGACGTCGGTGAAGGCGTTGTCGACGATGCTGTGATACCCGGGGCCGATCCGCGGGTCGATCGTCGAGTTGTCGTAGAAGGCGAGGGCGATGGCGCTGCTGCGGCTGAAGGTGTTGCCGGCGAAGGTGTTGGACAGCGCGTGCGAGATCGAGGCGCCGGCGATGTTGTCCTCGAAGTCCACGCCCATGACCTTCAGGGCATGGCTGCGCTGCCCGTACACGCCGATCGAGAAGCCGCGGATTTTTCCCGGTCCCTTGATGGTCACGCTGCTCGCGTTGTAGATGCTGATGCCCGGCATGCCTGTGTCGCCGCTGAGCGTATGACCATTCAGATCGATGGTGACGCCGGATGTCGGGACATGCAGCGCGTAGTAGCCGGTGGTGCAATGCAGGTCGGCGGTCAGCCGCACATCCGAGGTCACGGTGTCGCCGCAGCTCAGCGCGAACGAAGGAAGCGGCATCAGCAGGACGAGCGCGCACAGCCAGGAGGGCAGCGATGACTTCGGCATGACCTTGACCTCGATTCGGGGGATGATCGAGGTCACGCAAATTGCTGGCGAGGACGGACACTGGGGGCGAGATGGCGGTGCCCGGAGCCAGAGTGGACAGCCCGCGTACTCGAGCGATCAGCCGTGGAGATTTTCCCCTATGTCACAATCCGGATCCGTCGTTCGTTCTTCGAGGGATATCCGCGTGACTCGACTCCTGTTGTTCCTGCTGCTGGCGGTGTCATCCACGGCCAGCGCGATCGTCGTGCGCGACGATGTGGACGATGCGAGGTATCGGATGCCTGCATCCGGGTTTCCGGCGCTCGTCGACATGCCCGGCGAGGGGCATGGTGTGCTGATCGCGCCGCAGTGGGTCGTCACCGCCGCGCATGCGGTGACCGGCCACTCGGATCTCAGGCAGGTGACCATCGACGGCGTGCCCCGGGAGATCGAGCGCGTGGTCGTGCATCCGGGCTACCGAAGCCCGCCGCCGGCACTGGCCGAGCAGGCCATGCAGACCTGGGACTGGACGCTGTTCGTCGCGCGGCTGTCCACGTCGGACGATATCGCGCTGTTGAAGCTGGCGAAGCCTGTGACCGATGTTGCGCCCGTCGCCCTGCACGAAGGCGAAGACGAGTTCGGCCAGATGATCCAGATCATCGGCAAGGGCGCCACGGCGAATGGCGTGTCGGGCTACGACATGGGCAGTTCCCATCGCACCCAGCTTCGCCGGGCCTACAACAAGGTCACCAGCGCTCATGACCGCTGGTTCTGCTATGTGTTCGACAAGCCGTCGGATGCGCTGCCGCTGGAAGGCGGCTCCGGTGCCGGCGACAGTGGCGGGCCGATCCTGATCCGGACCGGAGACGCGTGGCGACTGGCCGGGCTGACGTCATGGACCGCGCCCCATCAGGGCACGACGCGGGTACCTTTCGGGCAGTACGGCCAGATCAGCTGCAACGTCCGCTTGCGGCACTATCGCGCCTGGATCGATGGCGTGGTCTCCGCACGGTCGCCGACAACCACGGATCAATGACGACTGCATTCCGTTGTCACGCATGACGAACAATCCCTATCGCCCGCCGGACAGTCCTGTCGACCAGCAACTGCCGGGAATGTCACGCAGACAGCGATGCGGATGGGCTTTCCTGTCCGGCTTCGTCTGGGCGATCCTGTTCATTGCGGGTCTCTTCATGCTGACGCTGACGGAGCCTCTTCATGTGGCTGTATCGCAATTGAAATTCGAGCGCGTGGCTGTGATCGCAGCGGGGTGCGGAGCTGTCTGCGCGATCATCGTGCTTTTCATCCGGCGCTTTCCGGTGTGGATGAACCTGTTCATCGGCCTCGTGCCGATGCTGCTGTTGATGCTTGTGGACATCTTCTACTAGCAGCGCATGCGATCTCGTTCTTGCTGGATGAGCATCGCGTATCTGCACTCTCCCATCTGACTCGGTCCGTTTCCCCATGAAGCTCCCCGCCACTGCATGGCCTGTCCTTCGCTTGCTGCTCTTCGTCATCGCGATGACGGGTATCCTGCTCGCGCCGCCCGGCGTGGCCGCTTACACCTGTCTGATGGTGCTCGCCTATCCGGTGTACTCCTGGGTCAGGGGCAGTTTCGATGCATCCCTCTCGCCTGGTGACAGGTCGATCAATCGCGTGCTCGCCGTGATGGCAGCGGTCGTGATCACCGACTGGTGTCTGCGCCTGCTGCGTTGAGCGGGGAGCGCGCAGGTGGAATGCAGCTTTCAATCAAGGCTGCGCCCACGCCAGCGCCAGCCCACCGATCGCGAACATCACGATCCACGACAGGTGTCGTCCCCGTGTGAAGCCCAGCGGAAACAGGCCCGAGACGATCGCGGTCCAGCCGATGACCCGGACCACGGAGGTCGCGCTGAGCGTGCCGTCTTCCGCTTGCAGCAGCAGGATTGCGAGACCCCACCAGGCCACCGTGGTCAGATGCCAGACAAAGCGCAGGGTCTGTTTCAGGAAGTCGGTTGTGCCCAGCAGCGTAGGCAGGCTCTCGCAAGCGAACAGTCGCGCCAGCAGGTAGCGTTCGCCAAGGTATGAATGTGCGGCGCCAAGGGCGAAGATCAGGGCGGCGGCGATCGTGAGCATCATGTGCAACCTCGGGAGTTTGACCGCCTGGGGACTGATTGGATCTCGAGTTCGTTGATACGCGCAGTCACCACGCCTCCCTCGATCTCCAGGATCGCCACCGACACCGGCAATTTGAAACGTCGCGGGCCTGCGCTGCCCGGGTTGAGATGGAGGATGCCGTCGCGCTTTTCGATCAGCGGTCGATGCGAATGCCCCGTGATGAGGACCTGGATTCCGGCGGCGGCAGGATCGACGTCCAGGTCGGCGATGTCGTGCAGCAGGTGGACCAGCGCGCCGTCGATGTCGATCCATTCGCGTTCGGGCAGGCCGGAGGCCCACGGCCCCTTGTCGTTGTTGCCGCGCACGGCGGTGGTCGGTGCGAGGCTCGCGAGTTGCGAGAGAATCTCTGCCGAGCCGACGTCGCCGGCGTGCAGGATCGCGTCGCAGCCCTGCAGCGCGGCCAGGGCTTCGGGCCGCAGCAGGCCGTGGGTGTCGGAAATCACGCCGATGCGGGGCATCGACTTATTCCTTGTGATGGGGCACCGATCACGAGAAGCCCGGGTTGTAGAGGGTCGGCATGCGCCAGCGCCATGCCTGCCACAGGTCGTCGCGGGTCGCCAGGTCGGCCATGAAATGCGCGACATTGATCCGACTGGTCTTGCCTGCATTGAATAATGGGCTGCGCGTGGGAGAAGGATGAATGGTGTACGGCGTGACCGTATCCTCCTCGACCAGCGAATCCGGCCTGACGATCGCCCATTCGATCGCGCCCTTGCCCTGCGCCAGGTTCGCCTGCAGCCATGCGGCGGCCTGCTCGTTGTCGGCCTGCGGCGGCAGCAGCGCGCGGATCAGGCCGAACAGGCAGCGTTCCGCGAAGGAAAACGGTTGCTCTCGCGCACGGTCGCGAACGCCAGCGGTGTTCATCAGAACGAATCGGACCGGTCGATGCGTCGCGCTGGATTCGACGGCATTGCACAGGCGTCTTGTCGCATCCGCGACCAATCTGCGCGGCGGGCCATAGATGCCTTTCAAATCCATGGGATGGCCGAGGCAGGAAGCGATGGCGCTGCAGCCGCTGACCGTGCGTTGCATCGTGCTGTCGTCGAGATCGAGGAGGCTGGCCTGGATCACATCCAGCGAAGCGTGACTGCGCAGCCTGTCGGGCAATTTTTCCGGCGATCGAACGACCGCGCGAACGCGCTCGCCGCGATCAAGCAGTTGTGCAACCAGTCTCTGCCCGATCGCGCCCGTTGCACCCACCACCAGAACGGTCATTCCCTTGTCCTCCTGTCAAAAGTGAGCATCGCTCGCGCCGTGAAACGATCCTGGCGCGTCCCTGTTCGGGGCGGGCAGAGGCTGACATGCGGGTTCGGGTGCGTCAATCGACAGGAGCCCGCTGGAATCAGCGAGGTGGCGCCCTGTTCAGCTCGTGCCCTTGTCACGGATGTCGGGTCTCGCGGATCACGGTGAGGCATGCGAGGGGTGTCATGCCGGGCCCGCATCCTGATCCATCAGTCAGCCATTTGCATTCGGAAAATCCCTACAGGAAGACAAGGCTTTCCTCGACATCTTCCGTGCCGGGATCGCGCCACGCTGGCGCATCCCGGTCATGGAGTCCCGAAAATGTCCATCCACACGGCGAGGCCTTGCGCGGCATGAGCATCCTGTCCGCATCCGCATGGTTGCTCGCGGGCATCGGTCTGTGCCTGTCGTTGCCGGCGCCGCCCGATGCCGTGCTGCTGTCGATGATGGCCGCGCTGGCGGCGGTGTCGCTGCTGCGTGCGCACTGGCGTCCGCTGGCGGTGCTGTCCGCCGGGATGCTGCTCGCCGGCCTGCATGCCGCGTGGTCGCTGTCGAGCCAGCTGCCGCCGTCGATGGAGCACCGCGTCTTCCTGCTGCGCGGCACGGTGTCGGGCATGCCGATCCACGAGGCGCGGCGTACGCGTTTCGAATTCCGGGTCGACGATATCGATGCGATGCCGGAGGCCTTGCGCGGCGCGCGGCTGCGGCTGGCGTGGTACGACGATTTCGATGTCGAGGCGCCGGCACCGGATGCGCCGAGGCTGCAACTGGCGGCGGGCAGCCGCTGGTCGCTGTCGGCGAAGCTGCGTGCGCCGCGCGGCTTGCGCAATCCCGGCGGTGTCGATGGCGAGAAGCATGCCTTCGTCGACCGCATCGTCGCGGGCGGTTACCTGCGGGCGCCGGAGACCGCGCGCCAGCTGCAGGGTGCGCGCGGGATCGATGCCTGGCGCGAGGCGATGTCGCGGCGGATCGAGCGCGCCGTGCCGGAGACGTCCTCGCGCTTCCTGCGTGCGCTCGCGCTCGGCGACACGCGCGGACTCGGCGACGAGGACTGGGCGGTGCTGCGCGCGAACGGCCTGACCCACCTCATCGCGATCTCCGGTTTCCACGTCGGCCTGGTCGCCGGCTTCTTCGCCCTGCTGGCGAGCGCGACGTGGTGGCTGTTTCCGCTGCTCGGCCGGGTCGCGCCGCGCACGCAGGCGGCGGCGGTCGCGGCGCTGGCCGGTGCCGCGCTCTATGCGGCGATGGCCGGGTTCGCGCTGCCGACGGTGCGCACGCTGCTGATGATCGCGGTGGTCGCCATCGCCCGACTGTCGCGACGTGCGTGGCGGCCGTGGTCGGCGGTGGCGATGTCGGTGGTCGCGATGCTGGTCGTCGATCCGCTGGCGGTGCTGACCGCAGGCTTCTGGCTGAGCTTCGGCGGCGTGGCCTGGCTGCTGTGGTGCCTGCCCGACGGCGGCGATCGACCGGTGCGCGATTTCCTGTCGGCGCAGGCGGTGGCGACGATCGGCCTGCTGCCGCTGACCGTGGCGCTGTTCGGTCAGGCTTCGCTGGCCGGGCCGTTCGCGAACCTGCTGGCGATCCCGTGGTGGAGCCTCGTCGTGGTGCCCCTCTCGCTGGTCGGCCTGGCGCTGGAGGCCCTGCAGGCGGGCTGGGGCGCCTGGGCGTGGCGTCTGGCGGCCTGGGCCTTTGATCCGAGCTGGTCGCTGTTCGAGACGATGGCCGGCAGCCCGCTGGCCCTGTGGTGGCTGCCGGAGGCGCGCTGGTATGCGTTGCCGCTGGCCCTGCTCTCGGCATTCTGGTGCCTGCTGCCCCGGGCGCTGCCCGGCAGGCCGCTGGCCCTGCTGCTGTGGCTGCCGCTGCTGTGGCCGGATCGTGCGGCCCCGGAGGCGGGTGAGGTCGAGATCGTGGTGCTCGATGTGGGGCAGGGGCTGTCGGTGCTGGTCAGGACCGCACACCACCATCTGCTCTACGACATGGGCCCGGCGATTCCCGAGGGATTCGATGCCGGCGAGCGGGCGGTGGTGCCGGCGCTGCATGCCCTGGGCGTGCGTGCGCTGGACGCGGCCGTGGTCAGCCACGGCGACAACGACCATGCCGGCGGCTTCGAGTCCGTGGCGGCCGTGTTCGCGATGCGCCGGGTGTTCGCGCCGGAGGGCAGCGGTCGGCCGGCGTCCGTGCCGGCGCTGCGCGAGTGCCGGGCAGGGGATGCCTGGGCCTGGGACGGCGTGCGCTTCCGCGTGCTCCACCCGACGCCGCATTTCCCGTACCTGCGCAACGAATCGAGCTGCGTGCTGCGCATCGAGACCGCGCACGGTGCCGTGCTGCTGACCGGCGACATCGGCCAGGTGATCGAACGCGGCCTGCTGCGCCACGATCGCGCGGCGGTGCGTGCCGATGTCGTGCTGATGGCGCACCACGGCAGCGACAGTTCGTCCGATCCCGGCTTCGTCGCGGCCACCGGCGCGCGCTTTGCTCCGGTCTCGGCAGGTTACGGCAACCGGTTCCGGCATCCCAAGCCGGCGGTGGTCGAGCGCTGGCGCTATCGCGGTGCGCGCACGCCGGTCACCAGCGAAACCGGCGCGCAGCGCCTGCGGCTGACGGCAGCGGGCGTCGGCTACGAGGACGAGCGCACCCGGCGTCGACGTCTCTGGGACGCCGTGGCGCGGCGGGCGAGGGCGGAGTGAGCGGCGGTGCGAGGGGCGCTGCGACGGGCGGACGGCAGTGCGCTTCGCGGGCTGCGTGATGCCGGCCGCGTTGCATTCCCGTCCGCCGCCCCCATCCGGATGGCTGCGCATGGCTGGGCTATGCTATGTGCCTGAATCAACACGGCCCCGGGCCGGAGGACGCGACGTGCTGGAACTGGTCAAGGCGGGCGGATGGCCGATGATTCCCCTGCTGCTGCTCACCGTGGCGGCGCTGGCGATCATCCTCGAACGGTTCTGGACCCTGCGCCGCAAGACCGTGCTCCCGCCCGGACTGGGCGATGAGGTCCGCGCCTGGGCCGCCCGGGGCAACCTGGACCCCACCCACATCGACTCCCTGCGCCGTACCTCGCCGCTGGGCAGCCTGCTGGCCGCCGCGCTGGACGTGCGCAACCGCCCCCGCGACCAGATCCGCGAGCGCATCGAGGACGTGGGCCGCCATCTGGTCCACCGGATGGAGAAGTTCCTGAACACCCTCGGCACGATCGCCGCCGCCGGCCCGCTGCTGGGCCTGTTCGGCACCGTGGTCGGCATGATCCAGATGTTCATCACCATCTCCGATGGCAGCATCGGCGACGTCAACGAACTGGCCGGCGGCATCGGCAAGGCGCTGATCTGCACCGCGACCGGCATGGTCGTGGCGATCCCGGCGCTGATGTTCCACCGCTATTTCCGCGGCCGCATCGCCGGCTACATCGTCGAGATGGAGCACGAGGCGATCCAGCTGCTCGACACCCTCGATGCGCCGCGCGCCTCGGCCCCGACCGCGTCCGGTGCGCGCGGGATCACGCCGCCGGTGGCGGGTACCTGAGCAGGCCTGGACATGCGCATCCGCGACTTCCGCAGCGATGACGAGCCCGAGATCAACCTCGTGCCGCTGATCGACGTGATCCTGGTGCTGATCATCTTCTTCGTGGTCACCACCACCTTCGACGCGCGTTCGGTGCTCAAGCTGCAGCTGCCCAAGGCCGAGGGCACGCCGACCGAGACCACTTCGAAGGCGCTGAGCGTGCTGGTCAACGCCGACGGCCGCTATTTCGTGCAGGACCGCGAGGCCCTGCGCACCGACCTGGAATCGCTCAAGCGCACGATCGTCGAGGTCGCCGGCGACGACCGCAAGCGCCCGGTGCTGCTCCGCGCCGACGCGCGCACGCCGCACCAGGCCGTGGTCACCGCGCTCGACGCGCTGGGCCAGCTCGGCTTCCGCCAGATCAGCATCGCCACCGCACCCGAGCAGAAGGCCGGGGGAGCGGCGAAGCGGTGAGCAAGCGCGACACCACGCCGACCTGGCAGATTTACCGTCGCGTGCTGGGCTTCGCCCGGCCGTATCGCCCCCTGCTGGCGCTGGCCCTGCTGGGCATGCTGATCGAGGCCGCCGCCGGTGGCGCCTTCACCTTCATGATGAAGCCGATCACCGACGGCCTGAACAACCCGTCGCCGGACATGCTGTGGCGGATGCCGCTGATCATCGTCGGCATCTTCGTGGTGCGTGGCCTGGCGGGCTACATGTCCGACATGTGCATGGCGCGGTCCGCGCGCAGCATCGCCCGCGACCTGCGCGTGCGCGTGTTCGGCAAGTTTCTGCGCATGCCCGGCCTGCATTTCGACAGCGAACCGGTCGGCAGCATGCAGATGCGCCTGGGTTCGGACAGCGACCAGGTGGCGCAGGCGGCGATCGATGCCGCCAAGGTCATGCTCCAGCAGTCTTTCCAGGTCATCGCGATGCTGTCGGTCATGCTCTACACCAGCTGGCGGGTCACGCTGGCGGTGCTGCTGATCGCGCCGATCATGGCCTGGATGATGGACACCGTCGGCAAGCGCTACCGGCGCTACGGCCATCGCATCCAGGAAAGCGGCGGGCGCCTGCTCCAGGCGGCCGACCAGGCCCTGGGCGGGCAGCAGGAAGTGAAGGTCTACGGCGCGCAGCCGGCCGAGATGGCGCGCTATCGCGGCCTGGCGGACGAGAACCTGCGCCTGGCGATGAAGGTCGAGGCCACGCGCAGCATCACCTCGGCGGTGATTCAGCTGATGGGCTCGATCTGCCTGGCGTTGCTGCTGTTCTTCGCCGGCGGCGAGGCGATCAAGGGTCGTCTCACGGCGGGCGAGTTCGTCGCGCTGATGACCTCGATGATGGCGATGATCCCGGCGCTGAAACAGCTGACCAATGTGCAGAACATGCTGCAGAAGGGCGTGGCCTCGGCCGAGCGCCTGTTCACGGTGCTCGACGCCGACGAGGAGCGCGACACCGGCACGCGCACGCTGGAACGCGCGCGCGGCGAGATCGAATTCCGCGAGGTCAGCGTGCGTTATCCCGGCCAGGCGCAGGCGGCGTTGGACCAGGTGTCCTTCATCGCGCGTCCGGGTACGGTCACCGCCATCGTCGGCCGTTCGGGCAGCGGCAAGTCCTCGCTGATCAAGCTGATCCCGCGCTTCTACGAGCCCGAATCCGGGCAGATCCTGCTCGATGGCCATCCCATCGACGACTACCGGCTTTCCGACCTGCGCCGGCAGATCGCCCTGGTCGGGCAGCAGGTGATGCTGATCGACGGCACCGTCGCCACCAACGTGGCCTACGGCGAGATGGGCGAGGCCGATTCCGACCAGGTGCGCGGCGCGCTCGATGCCGCGAACGCCAGCGAGTTCGTCGAGCGCCTGCCCGAAGGCGCCGATACCCACATCGGCACCAAGGGCGGTCGCCTGTCCGGCGGCCAGCGCCAGCGCCTGGCGATCGCCCGCGCGATCCTCAAGGACGCGCCGATCCTGATCCTCGACGAGGCCACGGCCGCGCTCGACACCGAATCCGAACGCCTGGTCCAGGACGCGCTGAACCGGCTGATGCCCGACCGCACCACGCTGGTGATCGCGCATCGCCTGTCGACGATCGAACACGCCGACCAGGTGCTGGTCCTCGACCAGGGGCATCTGGTCGAGCAGGGCACGCATGCCGAACTGCTGGCGCGCGGCGGGCTGTACGCCCACCTGCATCGCATGCAGTTCCGGGAGCCCGACGCCGCCGATGCCGTCGACGCCGAGCGCGCATGACCCCCGATCCATGACGACATCGCGTTCCACACACCCGCAGACCCCGCCCTACTGGTTCGACGGCAGCGTGCCGCCCTGGCCCGCGCGGCTGCTCTCGCACGTCTACGCGGGTGCGGTCGCCGCGCGCGCGGCGCTGTTCCGCCACGGCGTGCTGCGCAGCACGCACCCGGGCAAGCCGGTGGTCGTGGTCGGCAACCTCATCGCCGGCGGCAGCGGCAAGACCCCGCTGGTCATCGCCATCGTCGAGCGCCTGCGCGAGGAAGGCTGGGTGCCGGGCGTGGCCAGTCGCGGCTACGGCCGCCAGGACCCGACCACGCCGCGCTGGGTCGAAGCCGACACCGCGCCGGAGCTGGCCGGCGACGAGCCGCTGCTGATCGCCCGCGAGGCCGTGGTGCCGGTGCGCGTGGATCGCGACCGTGCCGCCGCCGCGCGTGCCCTGGTCGAGCGCGGCTGCAACGTGGTGGTCTGCGACGACGGCCTGCAGCACTACCGGCTCAAGCGCGACATCGAGATCGAAGTGATCGATGGCCGGCGCCGCTACGGCAACGGACTGCTGCTGCCGGCCGGCCCGCTGCGCGAGCCGCTGTCGCGTCGCGCGCAGTGCGATTTCCACGTCGTCAACGCGGGCACCGATTCCGGTGATGCGGCGACGGCGCTCGACGGCAAGGCCGGCGAGGCCGGCTTCGGCGAATGGCGGATGCGCCTGCGGCCAGGCGATGCGCAGGCGCTGCGCGGCGCCCGCGCGCTGCCGCTGTCGGCGTTCTCCGGCCAGCGCGTGCACGCGGTCGCCGGCATCGGTCATCCCGAACGATTCTTCTCGCTGCTACGCGACCTCGGCATCGCCGTCGTGCCGCATGCCTTTCCCGACCACCATCGCTACACCCGCGACGACCTCGCGTTCGGCAGCGACCTGCCCGTGCTGATGACCGCGAAGGATGCGGTCAAATGCGCGCCATTCGCAGGCGAACGGTGCTACAGCGTGCCGATCCGCACGGAACTGCCCGAGGCATTCTGGGTAATGTTGCTGGATCGCCTGCGCGCAAGCGCACAAGGACAATCGATTTGAACAGGAACGATGTGGACAGGCACGATTTGAACAGGGCAGACATGCGCAGGACCGAGGCCCGGATGGCGGGCTGGCTGCGTGGCCTGGTCGCGCTGGCGTCCGCCGGTTGGGTGGTGCCGCTGTGGCTCGGCTTCTGGACCGTGCTGCAGTTCGCCGAACTGGAGCTGATGCCGGCGCTGATGCAGCAGCCGCGCCTCAATTCCTTCCCGTTCCTGGATTTCGCGGTCGACTGCCTGGTGATCGGCTTCCTGTGGCTGGGCGCGGTGATCGCCGGCTGGGCCTGGGTCGTCACCGGTCGTCGCAGGGGCGCCTGAGCGATGCCGGGCATCGATTTCGTCGTCGCCATCCCCGCGCGCTACGCGGCGTCGCGCTTGCCCGGCAAGCCGCTGCGCCTGCTCGGCGGCGAGCCGCTGGTCCTGCACGTCGCCCGTCGCGCCCTCGAGGCCGGTGCCCGCGAGGCCTGGGTGGCCACCGACGACGCGCGCATCGCCGACGCCCTCGCCGACAGCGGCGTGCGCATCGCCATGACCTCGCCGGACCACGCCTCGGGCACCGACCGCCTGGCCGAGTGCGCGGCGATCGCCGGCTGGTCCGACGACACCGTGGTCGTGAACCTGCAGGGCGACGAGCCGTTCGCACCGGCCGAGGGCATCCGCGCCGTCGCCGAGGCCCTGGTCGACAGCGGCGCGCCGATGAGCACCCTGGCCGCGCCGATCGAGGACGTCGAGACACTGTTCGACCCCAATGCAGTGAAGCTGGTCCGCGCCGGGAATGGCGATGCCCTGTACTTCAGCCGCGCCCCGATCCCGTGGCCGCGCGACGCCTTCGCCCGCGATCGCGGCACCTTGCCGCCGGGCGGGCACTGGCTGCGCCACATCGGCATCTACGGCTATCGCGCCGGCTTCCTGCCGCGTTTCGCGGCGATGCCGGCCGCCACGCTGGAACGCATCGAATCGCTGGAACAGCTGCGGGTGCTCGAAGCGGGGCATCGCATCGCGGTCCGCCTGAGCCCGGCACCGTTTCCGCCGGGCGTGGACACGCCCGAAGACCTCGAACGTGCCGAGCGCCATCTCGCCGCCCTGCGCGGGGCAGGCTGATCGATGCGCCTGTTGATGGTGTGCCTGGGCAACATCTGCCGGTCGCCACTGGCCGAGGGCGCGGTCCGCGCGCACCTGGACCGGCACGGCCTGGACTGGGTGGAGGTCGATTCGGCCGGCACCGGCGGCTGGCATGCCGGCGAGCCGCCCGATCCGCGCAGCATCGCGGTGGCGGCCTCGTTCGGGATCGACATCCGCGCCCAGCGCGCGCGCAAGCTGGTCCGCGCCGATTTCGAGCATTTCGACTGGCTGCTCTGCGCCGACCGCAGCGTGCTGCGCGATGTCCGTGCCGCCGCGCCGGCCGAGGCGCGCGAGCGTGCCGCGCTGCTGCTGGACTGGGCCGGGCAGGGCACCGGTGCGGACATTCCCGACCCCTACACCGGCGGCCCGGAGGATTTCCGGCGCGTGTGGTCCATGGTCGATGCCGCCGCGGCCGGCATCGTCGCGCGAATCGCGCGTGCCGCTTCCGGTCGAATTCCGGGTTGACGCTCGCGCCCTGACTGCGGATGCTGCACAGGTTATGGAACCTTCCCTCGCCCCCGAATTCCCGTCCAGCCTCGAATGGCTGAACCTTCCCCGCCCGCTGCGCATGGCGCAGCTGCGCGGCAAGATCACCGCGATCGCCTTCGTCAATGCCGGTTCTGCCTGGTGCCAGCAGCGGCTGGCCGACCTGGTGACGCTGCGCAAGCGCCACGGCGAGCACCTGCACGTCGTCGCCGTGCACGTGCCGCGCTTCGACCACGAGCGCGATGCGCGCCGGGTGATGAAGCGCCTGCACCGCCAGACCCTGGACTTCCCGATCGCCCATGACGCCGACTGGGTCATGTGGCAGCACTACGGCATCGATGCCTGGCCGACCGTGGTCATGCTCGACGGCCAGGGCCGCATCCGCGAGCGCGTGGTCGGCGACAGCCCGATCCGCGACCTCGACAGCCTGTTCACCAAGCTGCGCGCCGAGGAAACCCCGCAATCGATCAATCCCGACCCGATCGAACTGCGCCGCAGCCGCGAGCCCGACCTGCCGCTGCGTTTCCCCATCGGCATCGCCGCCAACCAGCAGTACCTCTACGTGGTCGATTCCGGGCACCACCGCGTGCTCGAGTGCACCCACGCCGGGCGCATCCATCGCCAGTTCGGCAGCGGCGGCGCGGGCTTCATCGACGGTCCGATGGAACTGGCCGCCTTCCAGAACCCGCAGGGCCTGTGGCTGCAGCGCGACGCGCTGTACGTCGCCGACACCGGCAACCATGCCGTGCGCCGGATCAAGCTCAGCACCGGCGACGTCGACACCCTCTGCGGCGCCGGCCGTGCCGGCACCCCCACCGAAGGCCCGGTCCAGGATCCGCGCGCGGTCGCGCTGGACCAGCCCCGCGCCGTGGCGGTCTCGCCGTCGAACATCGTCTGCATCGCCACCGCCGGCGACAACCGGATCTGGGCCTACGACCTGGGCGATCGTTCGCTGCGCCTGCTCGCCGGTTCCGGCCGGATGGAACTGGCCGATGGCGAAGGCCCCGCCGCCAGCTTCGTCGGGCCCAGCGCCCTGGCCATCGTCCAGCAGATCCTCTACGTCTGCGACGAGGCCGGCTCGGCCATCCGCAGCGTCCACCTGCGCACCCGCCAGGTGACCACGCTGGTCGGGCAGGGCGCCTGGCAGTTCGGCAACGTCGAAGGCTCCCGCGCCGACGCCCTGCTGCAGCAGCCGCAGGCGATCGCGCTGGACGGCGCCTCGCCGGTGCTGTGGGTCGCCGACAGCGGCAACGACCAGCTGCGCACCCTGCGCCTGGGCGGCGGCGAGGTCAGCACCATCAGCCTGCCGCAGCGCCTGCACGCACCCGCAGGCCTGGCGGTGGTGAACGGCATCGTCTGGATCGCCGACACCGACGCGCACGCGGTGCTGCGTTTCGACCCGGCGGACGGCAGCCTGCGCCAGATCCCCATCGGGGACTGACCGCGCCGAGCGATTCCGAGATGGCCGGCAACGATCCCCACACGGCCGGCAGCGCCGCCGAGGCTCCGTTCGACGGCTTCGACGGCCGCGCCTATGCCCGCGACCTGACGCCCGCGCCCGGCGTCTATCGCATGTACGCCGCCGACGACAGCCTGCTGTACGTCGGCAAGGCCGCGTCGCTGAAGAAGCGCGTCGCCAGCTACTTCACCAAGGCCCTGCCCACGCGCACCGCGCTGATGGTGTCGCAGATCGCGCGCATGGAGGTCACGGTCACGCGCACGCCGACCGAGGCGCTGCTGCTGGAAAACCAGCTCATCAAGTCGTTGCGCCCGCGCTACAACGTGCTGCTGCGCGACGACAAGAGCTACCCGTTCGTGGTGCTCACCCGCGAGGCCTGGCCGCGGATCGCCTTCCATCGCGGCGCGCGATCGCTGCCCGGCCGCTATTTCGGCCCCTATCCCAGCGTGTTCGCCGTGCGCGAAACGCTGAACCTGATGCAGAAGATCTTCCGCCTGCGCAGTTGCGAGGACAGCGTGTTCCGCAACCGCTCGCGGCCCTGCCTGCAGCACCAGATCGGGCGCTGCAGCGCGCCGTGCGTGGGCCTGGTGCAGGCCCGCGACTACGCCGACACCGTGCGCCAGGCGACGATGCTCCTCGACGGGCGCAGCGACGACCTCACCGCCGAACTGACCACGTCCATGGAGCAGGCGAGCGCGCGACTGGATTTCGAGGAAGCCGCGCGCCTGCGCGACCTCGTCGCATCGATCCGCAAGCTGCAGTCGCGCCAGTACGTCGACGGCAGCGCCGCCGATCTCGACGTGCTCGCGGTCGCGATGAAGGGGGCGCAGGCCTGCGTGCTGCTGATGATGTTCCGCGACGGCCGCAACCTCGGTACCCGCAGCTTCTTCCCGAAGACCAACGGCGAGGACAGCGCCGAGGAAGTGCTGGGCGCGTTCGTGTCGCAGTACTACGCCGAACAGCCGCCGCCGCGCGAGATCGTGCTCGATCGCGACATCCCCGAGCGCGAGATGATCGAGGAGGCGCTGGGCCTCTCGGCCGGGCGCAAGGTGCAGGTCAAGACCAGCGTGCGCGGCGAGCGTGCCGGTTACCTCGACCTCGTCCGCCGCAACGCCGAGCTGGCGCTGGCCACCGAGCTGGGCAGCAACGCCGCGCAGCGCGCGCGTGCCGAGGCGCTGCGCGAGATGCTCGGCCTGGACGAGCTGCCGCAGCGCATCGAGTGCTTCGACATCAGCCACACGATGGGCGAGGCGACCGTCGCCTCCTGCGTGGTCTTCGACGCCGACGGCCCGGTGCGCGGCCAGTACCGGCGCTACAACATCGAGGGCATCGAACCCGGCGACGACTACGCGGCCATGCACCAGGCCCTGGAGCGCCGGTTCCGGCGCGCGGTCGAGGCCCGCCAGGAGGCCGACAGCGGCGGCGAGGCCGAAGGGCAGGGCGACGAGACCGGGGCCGGGCGCGCCCGCAGCGGTGCCGCCGTGCTGCCGGACCTGCTGCTGATCGACGGCGGCGCCGGCCAGGTGGCCCAGGCCCAGGCCGTGCTCGCCGACCTCGGCGTGACCGGGGTGATGATCGTCGGCGTGGCCAAGGGCGAGGCCCGGCGCGCCGGCGACGAGACCCTGCTGCTGCCCGATGGTCGCGAACTGCACCCGGGCGCGGCCTCGCTGGGGCTGCAGCTGGTCCAGCAGGTGCGCGACGAAGCGCACCGATTCGCCATCACCGGGCATCGCGGGCGCCGCCAGAAAGCGCGGACGACCAGCAAACTGGAGGACATTCCCGGCATCGGGCCGCGCCGACGCGCTAATCTGTTGCGGCATTTCGGCGGGCTCGGCGGCCTGAAGGCCGCGGGCATCGAAGACATCGCCCGCGTCGAAGGCATCAACGCGGCGCTCGCCGAACGGATCTACGCGAGCCTCCACGGCATCGACACGCAGCAAGGACTCCCATGAAGTTGACGGTACCGACCCTCCTCACCCTCGCGCGGATCGTGATGATTCCCGTGCTGGTGCTGGTGTTCTACCTGCCCTACGGGTGGACCAACTTCGCCTGCGCCGGTCTGTTCGCCCTGGCCGCCATCACCGACTGGCTCGACGGCTGGATCGCGCGTCGCTACCACCAGTTCTCTGCGTTCGGCGCCTTCCTCGATCCCGTCGCCGACAAGCTGATGGTCGCGGTCGCCCTGTTCCTGATCGTGCAGGGCCATCCCACGCGCTGGATGACCCTGTGGGCGCTGGTGATCGTCGGTCGCGAGATCGCGGTGTCGGCCTTGCGCGAGTGGATGGCGGAGATCGGCCAGCGCGCGACGGTGAAGGTCGCAAGCGTCGGAAAAATCAAGACTGTTGCGCAGATGGTCGCGCTGCTATGCTTGCTTTATTCGGTGACACCGGACACGCCTCCGCGTGCGATGCCATGGATGGGCCAGCCCATCTTCCACATCGGCGAATGGATGCTGGCGGCCGCCGCGATCCTGACCCTCTGGTCCGGAGCGCAGTATCTCAAGGCGGCCTGGCCCGCCCTGATGGCGGACGAAGGCAAACGAGTGGAGAGTGTTGACAGCGCCGAATAAGGTTGTAAAATTTCAATCTCTTCGCGGGAATAGCTCAGTTGGTAGAGCACGACCTTGCCAAGGTCGGGGTCGCGAGTTCGAGTCTCGTTTCCCGCTCCAGTTTCAAGCAGACCCCGGTTCGCCGGGGTTTGTTGTTTCAAGAGGTCCCATCGGGAAGATGGGTGCCGAGGATTGATTCCGTCATCGGATCAGCCTCACAATGCGGTCACCGGCCTGGTGGCAGAGTGGTTATGCAGCGGATTGCAAATCCGTCTATGCCGGTTCGATTCCGACCCAGGCCTCCAAATTTCGACAGCTTCAACGAGAACCCGCTCCGGCGGGTTTTTTGTTGCCTGCGCGTGTCGCGGTGGTTTCCATTCTGCGTCCCGCTCAGGCACGCTATGCGCGCCGCCCGGGTGGCGAAATGGTAGACGCAGGGGACTTAAAATCCCCCACTCGAAAGGGTATGTGGGTTCGAGTCCCACCCCGGGCACAAGATCAATCCGGTCGTTGGTTCGTCCGCGCGTTGCGACGCGTTTGTCACCATCGTGGCTTGTTGCTGCGGAGGCGCGGTTCGAGTTCCATCCCGGGCATCACAGCGACACCGTCGGGATCATCCGCGCGGTGAATGCGATTCGAAGGGGAGCCAGCATGTCGCGCTACGCCACCTACGCCGCTGCCTGGCTGCTCACCCTGCTGTCGATCGCCGCCACCGTGTTCGGAGGCAGCGGCTGGGCCTGGGCGATCGGCCTGTTCGGCGCCTTCACGCTGCTGGGGACGCTGGATCTGCTGCAGACGCGCAGCACCCTGCGACGCAATTACCCGATCCTCGCGCATTTCCGCTACGGGCTGGAGTCCATCGGCCCGGAGATGCGCCAGTACTTCATCGAATCGGACACCGCCGAGGTGCCGTACTCGCGCCAGCAGCGCGCGCTGATCTACCAGCGGTCCAAGGGCGTGAACGACACGCGCCCGTTCGGCACGCAGCAGGATGTCTACGGCGACGAGTACGAATGGGTGAACCATTCGATGCTGCCGACGCCTCTGGTTACGGAGGATTTCCGCATCCGCATCGGCGAGGCATCGGCGCAGCCCTACGATGCCAGCGTCTTCAATATCTCGGCGATGAGCTTCGGTTCGCTGTCGGCGAACGCGATCCGCGCGCTGAACGCTGGCGCGAAGCGAGGTGGCTTCTACCACGACACCGGCGAGGGTTCGATCTCGCCCTACCATCGCGAGCACGGCGGCGACCTGGTCTGGGAGATCGGCAGCGGCTACTTCGGCTGCCGCAACGACGACGGCAGCTTCAGCGAGGAGCGCTTCGCGGGCAACGCGCGCGATCCGCAGGTGAAGATGATCGAACTGAAGCTGTCGCAGGGCGCCAAGCCGGGCCACGGCGGGGTGCTGCCGGCTGCCAAGGTCAGCGCCGAGATCGCGGCGACGCGCGGCGTGCCGATGGGCGTGGACTGCGTGTCGCCCGCGCGGCATTCAGCGTTCTCCACGCCGGTCGGGCTGCTGGAGTTCGTCGCGCGGATGCGCGAACTGTCGGGCGGCAAGCCGACCGGGTTCAAGCTCGCGATCGGTCATCCCTGGGAGTGGTTCGGCATCGCCAAGGCCATGCACGAGACCGGGATCCTGCCGGATTTCATCGTCGTCGACGGCGGCGAGGGCGGCACCGGCGCCGCGCCGGCGGAGTTCATCGACCATGTCGGCGTGCCGATGCACGAGGCGCTGATGCTGGTCCACAACACGCTCGTCGGCCTCGATCTGCGCGATCGCGTGAAGATCGGCGCGGCGGGGCGCATCGCCAGCGCGTTCGACATCGCGCGCACGCTGGCGATGGGCGCGGACTGGTGCAATGCCGCCCGCGGCTTCATGTTCGCGCTGGGCTGCATCCAGGCGCACAGCTGCCACACCAGCCGCTGTCCGACCGGGATCGCCACGCAGGATCCCTCGCGGTGGCGCAACCTCGATGTCGACGACAAGTCGATGCGCGTCTACCGCTTCCATCGCCATACGCTGCATGCACTGAAGGAGCTGCTGTGCGCCGCCGGGCTGGAGCATCCGTCGCAGATCGGCCCCGAACACATCCTGCGCCGGGTCACGCCGACCGAAGTCCGGTCCCTGGCCGCGCTCTATCGCTTCCTCGAACCCGGCGAGCTTCTCGCCGGGAACGTGAGCGAGCACGCAGTCTTCCGCGACTACTGGGCGATGGCGCGCAGCGATGCCTTCGCGGCGCCGGAAGGCATGCTGCGGATGCGCGGCAGCAAGTCGCGCTGAGCGGCTTCGTCAGTCCAGGCAGTTGCCCGTACGGACTTCGGTGCCCGGAACCGGCAGGTCGGCGGGACCGACGTGGTAGTACAAGGACACGATCTTCCAGCCGTCGTCGTCGCGGTACAACTGCAGGCTGTTCACGCCGGTGAAGTCGGGTGTCTTCGCCGAGGCGTCGGTGCGCGACTCGACCACGCTGTAGACCATGGCGAAGCGGTCATACGCCTCGACCCTGCGCACGATCTCGCATTCGTGGAAGCCGGCATCGCCGGCCGGTTCGAGCGCCTTGAGGAAATCGACGGCCATGCTGCGCCTGAGCGAAGCTTGCCCGTTGCGCAGGCGACTGCCGAAGATCACGGCGTCCGGGTGGAAGATGCCGCGCAAGGTCGCGACATCGGCTGCGGCGCCGGCCTCGTGCGACATCGCGCGCCACAGCGCGGACACCGTGCGTTCGGGGCCATTGGTGTCCTCGGCGTGCGTGGCAGAAGCGAAGAACAGGGCCGCCAGCAAGGCGGCCCCGGTGCTTGCACGGATGCGTGAGCGCATCAGGCCTTCTTCGACGCGATCCAGCGGTCGATCTTCGCTTCCAGAACCGACAGCGGCACCGCGCCGTCCTTCAGCACTTCGGCGTGGAATTCGCGGATGTCGAACTTCGCGCCGAGTGCCTTGCGGGCGCGCTGCTTGAGTTCCTGGATCTTCAGTTCACCGATCTTGTAGGCCAGCGCCTGCGCGGGCCAGGCGATGTAGCGCTCGGCTTCGGCGGTGGACTGGGTTTCGCTCTCGGCGGAGTTGTCGAGCATGTACTTGATCACCTGCTCGCGGGTCCAGCCCTTGCTGTGCAGGCCGGTGTCGGTGACCAGGCGGATCGCGCGCCACAGTTCGTTCTGCAGGTAGCCGAAGTAGTCGTACGGGCTCTCGTACACGCCCAGCGACTTGCCCAGCGATTCGGCATACAGCCCCCAGCCTTCGGCGAAGGCGGTTTCGCCGCCGAAGCGACGGAAGGCGGGCACGCCCTTGAGTTCCTGCTGCAGCGCGATCTGGAAGTGATGGCCCGGCACGGCTTCGTGCAGGTACAGATCCTCGGCGTCCCAGGTCTTGCGCGTCGGCAGGTCGTAGGTGTTCACGTAGAAGATGCCCGGACGCGAACCGTCCTCGCTCGGCCCCTGGTAGGAACCGCCGGCGGCGGACTTCGCGCGGAAGGCTTCGACCGGGCGGATCTCGAAGCCGGCCTTGGGCATCAGCGAGAACTGTTCGCCGATGCGCGCGTTCACCTTCGCCTCCAGGCCGCGGTAGTGCTTGAGCAGCGCTTCTTCCGACGGGTACTGGAACTGCTTGTCTTCGCGCATGAACTTGAAGAAGTCCTGCAGCGAGCCCTTGAAGCCGACCTCGGCCATGACCTTGCGGATCTCGCCGTGGATGCGCGCGACTTCGTCGAGGCCGATCTGGTGGATCTGCGCGGGCGTGAGGTCGGTGGTGGTGCTCTGGCGCACGTTGAAGGCGTACCACTCGGCGCCGCCGGGCAGTTTGTCCATGCCGACGGTGTCGCGGGTGGCCGGCATGTATTCGTCGGCGAGGAAGGCGCGCAGCTTGCGGAACGAGGGCATGACCTGCTTGCCGATCATGTCGCGATAGGCGGCCGTCAGGCGGGCCTTGTCGGCTTCGCTGAAGTCGGCGGGCATGGACTGGATCGGACCCCAGAACAGGGTCTTGGTCGGGTCGTCGTTGGTCAGCGCGTCGATCTGCGGCACCACCTTCACCATCAGCGCGCGCGGCTGGACCACGCCGGCCTTCATGCCTTCGCGCATGTTGCCGATCATGCTGTCGATCAGTACCGGCAGGCGGTTGCCGCGCGCCAGCCAGTTCTCGTAGTCCTTCACGGTCTTGAACGGCTGCGGGCCGGTGCCGGAGCCGAACATCGCGGCGTAGGTGACCAGGCTGCCCATCTGGTTCACCGGCAGCATCCAGCCCGGGAATTTCTCGGCCTCGAGCGTATCCCGGAGGTCCTCGACGAAGATCTCGTAGCTGAGCAGGTCCTGGCCCTGCAGGCCGGCCGGGCCGATCGCTTCGACCTTCTTCAGCCAGCGCTCGCTGAAGGCGCGGGCCTCGGCGCGGAATTCGGCCGAATAGAAATCGGGCATCTGGTCGTTGTAGCGCGGGTCGCCCTGCAGCGTGGCCTGGATGGGGCTGAGCTTGAGCGTTTCTTCCCAGTATTCGGCGTAGAGGCGATCCAGGCGCTGGGCCTTGGATGCCGTGGTCGCCGGCTGCGCGGGCTGTGCGGCGTGGGCCGGGGCGACGGGCGCGATGGCGATGAGGCTCGCGGCGACGGCGATCGCGAGCAGGGTCTGGCGGGTGAAGGCGGACATGCGGGGCTCCGGGGACGTGCGTTCGGGGGCCGTCGGCGGTCCGAAGGCCGGGACGGGGCGAACGCAAGCGTCCCCCGGGAGCGGGGGGGCGGGCATCGGCCAAAGGTCACGCGCCGGCGGCGGCGTGCGCGTTCAGTGCGCGGCGTCGTGCCGGAGCTGTGCGGCGCGCTCGGCGCCGAGATAGGCGGTGATGCCGCGCCGGATCAGGTAGATCAGCGGGATCATCGCGATCGCGGCGGCCATCTTGTAGGCGTAGTTCACCGAGCTGACCGCCAGGAACAGCGAGGTCGGCCACTGCTGCGGGCCGAGCACGAAGGCGATGTAGAGCACGACGAAGCTGTCGATCAGCTGCGAGACCGCGGTGGACCCGGTGGCGCGCAGCCAGACGTGCTTCTCGCCGGTGGCGCGGCGGATGCGATGGAACACCGACACGTCGATGAGCTGGCCGAGCAGGAACGCGACCACCGAGCCGGCGATGGTCCACAGGCCCTGGCCGAACACCGCTGCGAAAGCCTTCTGGTAGTCCGGCACGCCCTGGTCCTGCGCGGCGCCCACCCACCAGCCTGCCGGTGCGAGGTGGATCGCGGCGAAGGCGAAGACGAAGCCGTAGAGGATCAGCGCGACCGCGACCCAGGAGATCATGCGCACGCCGCGCTTGCCGTAGAACTCGTTGATCACGTCGGTGAACACGAACACGATCGGCCACAGCAGGGTGCCGGCGGTGAAGCTGAGCGAACCGGTCTGGCCGAACAGGTTCCATTCCATCGGCGCGATGCCGAGCGTGTCCTCCAGCGCGAAGATCTTCACGCCGATGAACTCGGCCAGGACGGTGTTCACGCAGAAGAAGGCCGCCAGGACGATGAACAGGCGGGTCGCGCGATCGTCGAACAGGCGGAAGCTCATGGCGTGGTGTCCGTTGGCGGGCTGGCGGGCGCGGAAAAGGGAATGTAGTCCGGCGCAACCGCGCCGCCGCTGATGATGAAGCTCATCGCCTGGTCGACGGTCCAGTCGGTCGGCGTCATCTTCTCGACCGGCACGATCTCGAGATAGCCGGACGTGGGGTTCGGCGTGGTCGGCACGTACACGGCGGCCAGTTCGCGACCGGTGCCGTGTTCGCGCATCACCCGGGTGACGAAACCGAGCGTCTTCATCTCGGTGTGCGGAAAGTCGATCAGCACCACGCGCTGGGTGCCGTCGGGCTTGGTCTGCAGGATGTCGAGCAGCTTGCGCGCGCTGCCGTAGATGGTGCTGGCCAGCGGGATGCGCTGGATCAGCGATTCGAGCCAGCCGAGCAGGCGCTTGCCGATCACGCGGCGCGCCATGAAGCCCGAGAGCAGGATCACGCCGATGGTGGCCATCACGCCGAGCGCGCCTCGCACCCAGGGCTGCGCCAGCCAGGCGAGATCGGCGGCCGTGGCGAGGTTCGCGAGCATGGGCTCGATCACCGGCCGGCTGATTTCCGAGAGCAGCAGGAACACGAACTTCACCACGACCCAGGTCAGCCAGATCGGCAGGAGGGTGAGCAGGCCGGTGATGAACAGCCGCTGCAGGCGGCGATTGAACGAAGTGGGGGATGACATGCCGCGATTGTAAGGGCAGGCGCAGCCCATTCGCCCGGTCCATCGTGCGCAGGGCGCAACGCAGCGGACCGGTGACGAGTCGCTGCGTTGCTGGTTACAGCTCGCGCACCAAGCGGAAGCCGACGTCGTCGTAGCCGCGCGCGGCATCGAGCGGGCGACCACCGCCGGCACCGCGCCAGCTGCGGCCGCTGGCCATGCGTCGCGCGCAGCCGCTGCCGCCGCATTCGCCCAGCCATTCCGAAACCTGCTTGCCACCGCTGCCGTAGGTGGCGGCCTGGGCTTCGGTCGCGGTCGGCAGGCGGTAGCGATGGCCGGTGCGCTGGCTCTGCCAGCGTGCGAAGGCATCGGCGTCCTGCCAGGACACGCAGACCACGGCATGGCTGTTCGCCTGGTCGAACCCCGGCGTTTCCCAGGTGCGCGGGGCCAGCACACGCAGCAGCGACGCCTTTTCGCGGCACAGCGCCGGCTTGCGCTGGGTCAGCTTGGCGAATGCGGCGTAGTTCTCGCGGGTGACGGTGCTGCGTGCGATCGCGACGAGCTTGTTGCCGCCGCTTGCGACCAGGGTCATCTCGCCCAGCGCGTCGGCCACGCGGTCGCCCGGTTGCGCGATGCTCCCTGCGCGGGTCTGCAGCGCGGCCACCTGGGCACGATCGAGCCCCAGGCTTTTCGCGGAGGCCACGATCTTCTGCGCGGCATCGCGATTGAATTGTGCTTCGGCCTGCGTCATCGCCGATGCCAGCGAATCGCCCATGCGCTTGCGCAGTTGCACCATGACCGGCAGCCCGCGCGCGCGGTCCTGTTCGGCCAGGCGCTGCATGCGGCTGACCACGTCGCGCACGGCTGCGTCCTCGCCGTTGCGCAGGCGGCGGTCGGCTTCGTTGCCCAGCGCGGTGAGCAGCTTGGTGCTGGCCTCGGGAAGCGCGATGTGGCTCGGGTCCGTGCGCCAGGCCAGCATCAGGCTGTCATAGGCGTTGCCGCCTGCGGGACTGGTCAGGCGACCGCTGCGCAACTGCTGCTCGGCGGCGGCGATGTATTTCTGCGCCGCCGATTCCGGCGCGCCGCGCAGGATGGCTTCGGAGGGATCGGGCAGCGGGGCGCTGCGGCTGAGGTCGACGCCCGGCGTATCGGTCGAGCCCGTGGCGGGTGCCTCGCCTCGCATCACCCGCGCCAGGGCTTCCTCGGTGTTGCGCTGGTCGATGCGATACAGCGCGAAGATGCCGCTGGCCACGAAGCCGAGGACCAGGGTCGCCACGGCGAGCTGGCGGATGCCGAAGCGGGCACGCAGCCGCGCGATCGCGGCGCGCATCGGTTCGCGTTCGGCGTGCGGCACGTTGCGCATCGCCTCCAGCATGTCTTGCGCGTCGGTGTAGCGGTCGTTCGGCTGCTTGGCGAGCGCGCGATCGAAGAAGCGCTGCCAGTGCGCCAGATGCGGCGGGAGGCGCGGGATCGGATCCTGCGCGTGCTTGAGCACCATCGACAGGCCGTCGTCCGCCTGGTAGGGCAGGCTGCCGGTCAGCATTTCCCAGGCCAGAACGCCGAGGCTGTACAGGTCAGCGCGCAGGTCGACTTCCGTGCCGCGCGCCTGTTCCGGCGCCATGTACGCGGTGCTGCCGACCGCCATGCCGGCGGTGGTGACCCGCGAGCCGTAGCCGCGGCGCAGGGCGATGCCGAAATCGGTGAGCATCGGCCGTTCGGCTTCGTCGAACAGCACGTTCTCGGCCTTCACGTCGCGATGCACCACGCCCCGGCTGTGCGCATAGGCCAGCGCCGACAGCAGGGCTTCGAGGATCTGCCGGATCCGCGCCTCGTCGCGGGTCAGGTTGCGCTTGCCCAGGTGCCCGCGCGGGAACACCGGCATCACGTGGTAGGGCTGGCCATCCTTGGTGCGGCCGAAGTCATGGATGCGCACGATGTGCGGATGGTCGAGGCGCGCGACGGTGCGCGCCTCGTTGTCGAAGCGGCGACGACCGACGTCGTCGGTGACGACCTCCGGACGCATGACCTTGATGGCGACGTTCCGGCCCAGCGACAGCTGCTGGCCGAGGTAGACCGTCGACATCCCGCCATGCCCGAGCACCCGCACGAGCTTGTAGCCGGCGATTTCCGGCAAGGCCTCCTGCGGTTGCTCCTTGTCCTTCTGTGTGGAACCCATGCAGCACTCCCCCTGCTTACCCGCCGAGCATACCCAAGCTGGCACGGGGAGTGAATCGGCGGGTTCGCGCGAATCCGTGACCCAGTCCTCGCGGAAACACCGACGATCGAAGCGTTTGGCGCATTTTCCCGGTTTGCCGTCCCCGGCAACCGCGATCGGGTGATGCCTGTCGCGCCGCACGGGGGCATGGATGGCACCTCGTGCAGTCGTCCGATTCGCCGGGCATGCCTCGTCGGGAGCCGCCGCGTCGTGCCCGGCGGGGAATTTCAGTGGCGGTCGCGCTTCCGCCGGATGTAGAGCTGCTTGCGCACGCGGGCGACCACCTCGCCCTCCGCGTCGACCACCTCGGTCTGCATCCAGTGCAGGTGCTTGTCGCCGCCGGCGGTCGCGGCACGGATCTCGTCCAGGGTCGCCTCCTCCAGCGCGAAGCGGGCGACGACCCGGCCCTTGCCGGGCTTGAGGAATTCGATCTCGCCGGCCCGGTCCCAGACGATGTAGCCGCCACCGAGCGCGTTCATCGTCAGCAGCATCCAGAACGGGTCGGTCATCGAGAACAGGTTGCCGCCGAAATGCACGCCGACGTAGTTGCGGTTCCACGGGCGGGAGCGCAGATGCACCTCGGCGGATCGCCAGTCCTCGGCGATCCGATGCACGTGGACGCCGCTGAACAGGAACGGCGGCCAAACGTTCATCACCCGGCGCAGCGCGCGCGGGCCCAGGGCGCGGGGCATGCCGGGTTCAGACCAGCAGCAGCGCCGACATCTTGCGGCGGTACTGGCCGACCAGGTCGGCATCCTCGACGACGCGGAAGGCATCGATCAGGACCTTGCGCGGCAGGCCGTCCTCGAACTGCTTGTTGCGGCGGAGCATTTCCATGAACTGCTCCAGGCCGTCCTGCGAGCGCCCGGCGACGATGTGATGCACGCCCAGCAGGTGACGGGCGTGCAGGTCGTTCTCGTCGGCGGCGATCGCGGCCTGCAGCGCGTCGACGCCCGGGGCGTCCTTGAGCAGCGCCGCGAAGCCGAGGCGGGCGCGGCCGCGCACGGCGCGGTCGTCGGTTTCGAGGTTGGCGGGCAGGGCATCGAGCAGGCGCCCGGCTTCCTGCGCTTCGCCGGCCTGGAGCAGGGCCAGGGCGAGATCGAGCTTGAGTTCGGCCTTGTCGGGTTCGGCGGCGACGGCGTCGCGCAGGCGCGAGACCTCGGCCATCGGATCGACCGCAGCCGGGGCCGTGTCTTCTTCGGGGGCCGGCGCGGCTTCGCCCGGCACGATGCCGTGGTGCTTGAGGAACTCGCGCAGCTGGCCCTCGGGCAGGGCGCCCTGGAAGCCGTCGGCGAGCTGCCCGTCCTTGACCAGCACCACGGTCGGGATCGAACGGATCTGGAAGGCCGCGCCGAGCTCCTGCTGGGCTTCGACATCGACCTTGGCCAGCACGAAGGCGCCGTTGTACTCGTCGGCCAGTTTTTCGAGGACCGGGCCCAGGGTCTTGCAGGGGCCGCACCATTCCGCCCAGAAATCGAGCAGGACCGGGGTCTCCAGCGAGCGCTTCAGGACATCGGTTTCGAACCCTTCGGCGGTCGCATCGAAGACGTGGGGCGTGGTGGCGGACATGGAGGAGGCTTCCTGGAGGAGATCGGCCGGAGATTGTGCCAGCCGCGGGGATTTCCAAGGTTGCCTCGGCCAATTCGAGCCGCTCGTCGACAGTCGATGTACGGTGTACTTGACATCGGGAGAGTCGAATGTAATCTCTGCATTACATTTCGTCTGTTCGGAGTGACATATGAAAGGCTGGGAAGGCGGACGTTGGGGCTTGATCGTGCTGGCGGGCGTGGCGCTCTGGCTGTTGCTGGCCGGGCCGGGCCGGCTGTTCGGCTGGGATACGGGTCAACTGGGCATGGTCCTGCTGGTCGGCAGCGCCTGGGGCCTGCTGTACCTCGTGTCGCGCCTGCCGCGCGAGGCGCTGGCCCGGTCGGCGTCGCCGGCGGAATGGAAGGCCAGGGTCGGTGCCGGTTTCACCCTGATTGCCGTCATCTATTTCCTGTCGAAGATGCATGTCTTCAATGACGCCGCATTTCCGCACAACCACGGCGCCAGCGCGGTCGGACGCAACCTCGTGCTGCTGCTGATCGCCTGGACGATCCTGTCGCAGGTGCTGGCATCGCGGATGAAGGGCGTGGTCGAAGCCGACGAGCGCGACCGCGAGATCGCCGTCGAAGCCGCGGGCTGGGGGCGCGGCGCGTTGGTCTTCATCATCATCGGCATCGCCGTGATGCTCGGTTTCACGCCTGCGGAACGCCTGGACTGGGCCACGCCGCTGATGATCGGCAACCTGCTGGTGTTCGCGTTGATGTGGGGTTGGCTGTGCGAGTACGTCGCGACGCTGGCGTACTACTGGCGCGACAGGAGGGCGAGCGCATGAACAAGCACGAACTTTCCGCGTGGTGGCGCTTCGGCTTGTCCTGCGTGCATGGTGCCTATCTTTTCTGGCTGCTTTTTTTTGCGAGCCAGGAGGCGATCAGCACGGAAACGTATTACCGTCCGATTTCAATGCTCCTTTTCCTCGCATTGGTCTATCTGTCGGCCTGGTACTTGCAGCGACGCAAGGGGGTTGATCAAGATGAACGCGATCGTGCGATATCCATGACCGCAACCCGAACCGCACTCCTTGCTCTGCTCCTGATCGTCGGCCTTACACCGCTCGTACTCTTCGAGATCATTCTTGGTGCGAAAGAGTCAATCACGCTTGACCTCGGCTGGTCGTACTTCTACGTCTACGCGTGCTTGACGCTCGTCATCTGGCTGGAGGCCGCCATCACCGTCTTCCACCACTGGCATGATCGGAGGCAGGCTCCATGAACAAGCACGAACTGTCGGCTTGGTGGAGGCTCGTTCTTTCGACACTGTTTGGAGTCTATCTTGGCAACGTGCTGTTCTTCAGCAAGGATGGCATCTCTAAAGATGGGTGGGAGGAAGTGCGCGGAAACCTCAACATTCTATTGGTCGTCATCTTGCTGCTGGATGCCTGGTTGCGTCGGCGACAGGGCATCGCTGAGGACGAACGGGATCGTGCCATTTCAGGCATCGCCTCCCGGGACGCGCTAGTCGCATTGGCAATTCTTGTGTTGGCGACACCTTTCATCCTGACGAGACCTTTCATCGCCGCTGGCAACATCCACTCGGATTTGTACAGGATCGCCCTCAATACCGACTGGTTCGATTTCTACGTGCTGGCATGCGTGACGTTTGCAGTATGGGTGGAAGCCGCCATCACCGTCTTCCACCACTGGCGCGACCGCCGATGACAGCCCCGCCCATCGCCAACCAGATCCGCCGTCTCCGCTTCGAGCGCGGCGAAATGACCCAGGAGGCGCTGGCGCAGGCCTGCAGCGTGACCCGGCAGACCATCATCGCGCTGGAGGCGGGCAGGTATGCGCCGTCGCTGGAACTGGCATTCCGCATCGCGCGGGCGTTCCGGGTCGGTGTCGAGGACGTGTTCCAGTGGAAGGAGGCCGAGTGATACGAGGATCGATCGTCCCCGGCGCCCTCGCGCTGGCCATGCATCTTGCCGCCGCCATCGTGTTCGCGGTGCTGCTCGACGGCTACGTGCATCGCGAATTCCCGCTCGCGTTACTCGGTGCGCAGGGCGTGCCGCGTGCGCTGGCCTTCAATGTCTGCGCCTTCGTCCTGCCCGGTGCGCTGGCGTTTCTCGCGATGTGGCGGTTGCGTTCCAGCTTGCCGTCGGAGGCGCGCTGGCCGGCGCGCATCGGCATCCAGCTCATGACGCTGGCGGGCCTCGCCTTCGCCGCGCAGGGCTTGCTGCCGCTGGATCCGAGCGATGTCGGCGCCGCATCCAACGCGCTGCATGCGCTGGCCTGGACTTTGTGGTGGATCGCCGGTGCCAGCGGCGCGCTGCTGCTGGCCTGGGCGGCGCCTGCGCGCGGGCTGCGCATGGCCTCGCTGGCGATGGCCATCGCCGTGCCGCTGCTCGCCCTGCCGTCCTGGCCGGGCGCGCTCGCGGCGTTCGCACCGCGAGCGGCCTTCGTGGCCTGGTTGCTGTGGATCGCGCTGGCGCCTCGACTCAGCCGTGCTTGAGCTTGAGTCCCAGGATCGTCGCCGACAGGAGGAAGGTGACGATGTTGGACAGGATCATCGGCATCGAGCCCAGCGCGATGCCGTAGACCAGCCACATCGCGATGCCGGCGGTGAACACCACGTACATGCCGAGCGAGATGCTGCGGGTGTCCTTCGTGCGGATGGTCTGCCATGCCTGCGGCACGAAGGCGAGGGTGGTCATCGCGGCGGCGGTGTAGCCGGCCCATTCCATCGACATGCTTACGGCTCCTGGCCGGGGCGACGGTAGACCGTGCCGTCCTTCATCACGAAATCGACGCGCTGCGTCGCGGTGATGTCGGACAGCGGGTCGCCGGGCATCGCGACGATGTCGGCGCGCTTGCCGGCTTCGATCACGCCCTGGTCGCTGACGCCGAGCACGTCGGCGGCGTGGATCGTCGCCGACTGCAGCGCGTACGCGGCCGGAATGCCCGCTTCGACCATCAACACGAATTCGCGCGCGTTGTCGCCGTGCGGGCCGACGCCGGCATCGGTGCCGAACGCGATCTTCACGCCATTGCGATGGGCCTTGCCGGCGGTGTCCTGGATCAGCGCACCGATCCGCGCGGCCTTCGGACGCACCATTTCCGGGAAGTAACCGTCGATCTTCGCCTTGTCGGCGACGAAGCGGCCCGCGGAGATCGTCGGCACGTACCAGGTGCCCTTCTGCTTCATCAGCGTCATGATCTCCTCGTTCATGTAGGTGCCGTGCTCGATCGTGGTCACGCCACCGAGCACGGCGCGCTTCATGCCTTCCGCGCCGTGCGCATGCGCGGCGACGCGGTAGCCGTAGTCCTTCGCGGTATCGACCACCGAACGGATCTCGTCGACGGTGAACTGCGGGGCGTCGCCGGAGCGCGCATAGCTGAGCACGCCGCCGGTCGCGGTGATCTTGATGACGTCGCTGCCTTCCTTGTAGCGCTGGCGCACGGCCTGGCGCGCATCCTCGACCGAGTTGATCACGCCCTCGGTCGGACCGGGCGGGCCGACGAGGTGCTGCAGGGCGGAGTTCATGCCGTTGGTGGGGTCGGCGTGGCCGCCGGTGGTGGCGATCGACTTGCCGGCGGCCCAGATGCGCGGCCCGTCGATCAGGCCCTGGTTGATCGCGTCGCGCAGGTGCGGCGCTTCGTTGCCGCCGAGGTCGCGCACGCTGGTGAACCCGGCCATCAGCGTCTTGCGCGCGTAGCTCACGCCGCGCAGGGCGAAATCGACGTCGCTCAGGCGGAAGCCTTCCTCGTAGCTGCGCGGGCTGGACTGGCTGCCGAGGTGGACGTGCAGGTCGGTCCAACCCGGGCTGCAGGTATGGCCGGAGAGATCGATCGCCTTGGTGCCCGCCGGTGCTTCGACGCGGCCGGCCAGTACCTCGGCGATTTTGCCGTCGCGCACCACGATCGTGCGCGCGTCGAGCAGCTTGCCGCTGCGGCTGTCGAACACCCGCCCGCAGTTGAGGGCGTAATCCGCTGCGGACGCGCCCAGCGGCGCGAGGCAGGCGAGGGCGAGTGCGGCGGAAAGCGCGTGTCGGGTCATGGCGGGAGTCCTCGGAGGTCGTCCCACGATCATAGGCCGAGCCGTTGCCACTTGCACCGGCCCGGTTGCCCTTGCGCCGCTGCAGCCACGGCACGCACAGGCGGCATGCCGTGGTACCGGTCACGCTTCGATCAGACCTTGATATCCATCGGCTCCACCTTGGCTGCCGGCAGCAGGCGCTGGGTAAAGTACTTGTCCTGGAAGTACTTGATCTTGTCGCACAGCACCGGGTGCGGGATGCCTTCGTAGAAGAAGATCTCCTTGTCGAAGCCGATCGCCTTCAACTCCTGCGGCAGCATCAGCGCGCGGCGCTCCTCGGACTCGCTGCGGCTGAACTCGCGTCCGCGGGTGAAGCTGTCCTTCTTGACCGTGGTGTAGCCGAGCATCTCGGAGTAGTCGTTCGCGTCCTGCTGTTCGCGCGGCGCGTACACGATCTGCATCGCGTGGTTGGTGATCATCGTCCGCGACAGGTCCTTGCCGTAGGTCGCGTCCAGCTGCGACATGCTCTGGATGATCGGCAGCAGGCGGATGTTGTAGCCGGCCATGTAGGACACGGCGGTCGCGATGATGTCGACCTTGCCGATGGCGGTGAATTCGTCCATCAGCAGCAGGCACTGGTGCTTCAGTTCCTTGTTGTTCTGCGGCAGCTCCTTGGTGTTGAGGTTGATGAGCTGGCTGAAGAACAGGTTGATGATCAGCCGGCTCTCGGCCAGCTTGTTCGGCTGGATGCCGATGTAGATGGTCATCTTCTTCTTGCGCACGTCGGTGAGCAGGAAGTCGTCGGCGCTGGTCACCGCGTCGAGGATCGGGTTGATGAACCCGTTCAAGGGTTCCTTGAACGTGCCGAGGATCGACGCGAAGGTCTCGTCCGCCTGCGACAGCATGCCGGCGAAGGCGGTCTTCGCGTGGCTGCTCAGGAACGGCCGCTGCGACAGGTCCTTGAGGAAGGGCTTGAGCTCGCTCTGGCCGTCGCCCGAGGACAGGCGGTACACCGCGCCCAGCGACGGCGGCTTGGAGAACGGGAAGCCGATCTTCTGGTCGTCGTCATACTTCTCGAACAGGTACAGGGTGAAGGCCATGAACGCGTTGCGCGCCTGGCTGACCCAGAACTTCTGGTCCTCGGCGCCGTCCGGATACAGCATCGCCGCGATGCTCATCAGGTCCGACACGCGGAACGCCGGGTCGCTGGACACGTAGGTCAGCGGGTTCCAGCGATGGCTGCGACGGTCCTCGGCGAACGGGTTGAACAGGTATATCTCGTGGCCCTGGCTCTGCCGCCAGCCGCTGGTCAGGTCGAAGTTCTCCTGCTTGATGTCCAGGACCACCATCGATTCCTGGTAGTCGAGCAGGTTCGGGATCACGATGCCCACGCCCTTGCCCGAGCGGGTCGGCGCGGCGAGGATCACGAACTGCTGGCCGCCCAAGCGCAGCAGCTTGCCACCGAACTTGCCGACCACGATGCCGTTGGCCTGCGTCTTGAAGAAGCCCTTCTCGGACAGGTCGCCGCCGGTCGCGAAACGGGCGTCGCCGTGCAGCGCCTTGGGCTTGGGCTTCAGGGCCAGCACCAGCAGCGCGAGCCAGGTCACCAGCGGGATGCCGAAGCCGAACGCGCCGCTCGACTTGATCTTCTTCACGTAGGGCGCGACCTGCGGGACGTCGATCACCTTCCAGTAGCCCAGCCAGGTGTCCCAGGCCAGCGGTGGCGACTGCGGCAGCTTCAGCCGCATGAGCAGGATGTAGCCCGAGAGGTACAGCCCGGCGACGAGGGCGGCCATGAGCAGCACGCCGAGGAAGATCAGTTTTGCTTTGGTGTTCTGTTGGCTCACGTTGCGGCGTCCTGCGGTGAACGGGCGACCCGGACGCGCATCCCGGACGGATGCGCGTGGATGGGCCTGCGAAGGGGAGGGCGAGTGGGGCTTGCCCTGCCGGCGATGCGGCGTCGGGCATCGTACCGGAGTGTCTCGGCGAGGTCTGCGTGCATGCGGGTGCAGGCGCGTGTCGCGGGCCGGGGTGGCGCGTGGCCCGCAGCGGCGGATGGTTTCGGATGAAACTGCGCCGCCATCTGTCCCTGCATGCCTGCCTCCTGGTCGATGCCTTCGATCTTAGAGCCTGTTCTCGACCTTTTCGAGACATGCTCCACATCCGGAATCTGCATGTTCGATGCGCCAAAGCCGGTTACCATGCGCGAGCGCATCGTCGAACGGCTTCCATGGTTCCGTTCTGCGACGGAATGCGCGCTTTGGGGTATCATCGGCATGCCCTTTTCGTTGACATGCAAAGCGGCCCTGTGGATATTGACTCGGGCAAGAGGGAGGACAGGGGATGGCCCACATTGCTGGCATTGGAAGCGCGACGAAGGCCGTCGCAGTACATGGGAGGGCAGTGCATTGTTGCCCGGCATGGAATTGATGGGCTGCCAGGGACTGGCCGTACCGTCCGAAGTGATGCATCACGTGGTCCGGGTCGAGTCCTCCTACAACCGATACGCCATCGGTGTGGTCGGCGGCCGGCTCGTACGACAGCCCAGGAACCTTCCCGAAGCCCTTGCGACCGTCCGCATGCTGGAAGGTCGTGGCTTCAATTTCTCGATCGGCCTCGCCCAGGTCAACCGCTACAACCTCGACAAGTACGGTCTCGATTCCTACGAGGAAGCGTTCGAGCCCTGCGCCAACCTGCGCGCCGGGTCGAAGATCCTCGCCGAGTGCTACCACCGTGCCGGCCGTGACTGGGGCAAGTCCTTCAGCTGCTACTACTCCGGCAATTTCTCCACCGGTTTCCGCCACGGCTACGTCCAGAAGATCTATGCCTCGCTGCGGCAGGGCAGGGAGGCGAACGAATCCACGGATGCACCCGCGATCGAGGTCGTCTCCCGCGAATCGCGCCGCACCGTCCCGGTGGACCGGCATCCGCTGTACCGCCGGGCTGACGGCAGTCCGGCTGATGCTGCAGCCGGGGCGTCCGTGGCCTCTTCGTCCCTGCCGGCCCCTCCCGATGGCTCTCCGGCACCGCGTCCCCGCTGGGCAGCCCGCATCGTGTCCGAATCCTCGCGCGCCGAGCCCGTCGGCAGCGCCGCGGCCCCGTCGATCGAGCAGGTGATGGAAGCCGCCGCGCGCCAACCGGAGCCCGAGGTCGTGCCGGTGCCGTCCGCGCCCGCCGTCGATGTGCCCGGCCGCGCCGTGGTGAAGCCTGCGTTCGCCGACGCGCCGCGCGCGATCCCGGCCGGCGTCGCCGTGCTCGCCCCGGCCGCCGCTTCGCCGACGGTCCCTGCGCCAAGCGCTGCGACCACCGCCCGGCCTGCGCCTGCGTCTCAGGTGCCGACACCGGACCGGGCGATGATCCTCAATGCACCCGTCCAGGATCGTGCCTTCGTGTTCTGATCCCGTTCCCGCAAGACTTTCAACCCCCGAGCCGGCCCGGGCCGGCAACCAAAGCCCCAGGTTCCACCCCACCAACACCCCCAAGGAGAAACCCCCGTGAAGAGCTTCAACCACGACGCCAAGCGCCACCTGTCCGCCGCGATGACGGCCCTCGTCTTCGTCGCCGCGCTGGCCCTGCCGAACCTCGCGTTCGCCGGTTTCGCCGATGAAGGCGGCAAGGCGTGCGGCTTCATGCAGAACATCACCGGCATCCTGAACATCATCTCGCTCGCCGTGGTGACCGTCGCCATCATCTTCGCCGGCTACCAGATCGCCTTCGCCCACAAGCGCATCTCGGACGTCGCCCCGATCCTCATCGGTGGCCTGCTGATCGGCGCCGCCGGCCAGATCGCCAAGATGCTGCTCGGCGACAGCGCCGATGCCGGCTGCACCGGTGAAGGCGACATCTTCGCCATCGTGAACACCGTCCTTCCGCTGTATGCATAAGAATGTCCTGTTCCGCGGCTGCACCCGTCCGGCGATGTTCATGGGCGTGCCCTACGTACCGTTCTTCGTCGGTGCGGGCGGGTCGCTGCTGCTCGCGATGTACTTCGGTCTGCAGTTCCTGCTGCTGATTCCGATCGTGATCTTCGCGATGCGGCAGATGGCGCGGCGGGACGAGATGATCTTCCGACTGCTCGGTCTCAACCTCCAGTTCCGGCTGAAGGCCAGGAACCAGCAGTCGCACGGTGGCATGTGGGTGTTCAGCCCGCACAACCACCGCAACACGCAGCCCGGCGCAGCGCGTCGCTTTTCGGGGCCGTTCTACATCTCCGGTCGCATGACCGGGCCGGCGAATCCGAAAGCGGGCATGTCCCGGGCCAGGTGAACCGCCCGCGGCGTCGCATGACGCCGCAGGTCGTCCCGGCACGACGACCCGGCCTCGTTCCCGAGGCCGGGTCGTGCCGTCGCAAACGATGTGATCGGGCTGCCTCGTTCCGTCGGCAACCCGCTGTTCCCCCTCCCGATGTCGATTTCCGGCATTGGCCGTTCGCTCGCAGCACCGACCGCACAAGACCGCATGTTCACGTCCGATACGCCGATCAGCGAATTCATCCCGTTCTCCTCGCACGTCTCGCCCACGGTCATCAAGACCCGGGACGGCGACTACCTGCTGTCGTGGCACCTCGAAGGGCTTCCGTTCGTCGGCCGCGAAGAGTGGGAGATCGAACACCGCCACAACACGTTCAACCGCCTGCTGCAGACCCTGCGCGCGCCGGATTTCGTCAACGTGGCGTTCTGGGTGCACGACATTCGTCGCCGTCGCCGGATCAACGTCAAGAGCCAGTTCCACCACCGCTTCAACCAGGAGATGTCGGACGCCTACTACGGCGCGCTCTCCTCGCAGAAGATCATGCAGAACGACCTCTACATGACGATGATCTACCGACCGGTCGTGGGCGGTAAGCGGTTCGTCGAGAAGAGCACCGACCACGCCAAGCTCAAGGCGGAGGAGGAGCAGGCCATCACCAAGCTGATGGAACTCGCCGGGAACGTCGAAGCGGTCATCAAGGACTATTCGCCCTATCGCCTGGGCATGTACGAAGGCGCCAACGGCGTCGTCTTCTCCGAAACCCTCGAATTCCTCGGCTACGTGCTGAACCGCATCGAAGAGCCGGTGCCGGTGCTGCATGCGCCCATCTACAACTACCTGCCGGTGAGCCGGCACATGTTCTCCGCCAAGAGCGGCGACTTCGTGGTGACCACGCCCAACGGCGTCAACCACTACGGCGCGATCCTCAACGTCAAGGAATACTGCGACGCCACGTACCCGGGCATCCTCAACGGCCTGAAGTACATGGACTTCGAGTACGTCATCACCCATTCGTTCAGTCCCATGGGGCGCCAGGACGCGCTCAAGGTGCTCGACCGCACCAAGGGCATGATGATCTCCTCGGGCGACAAGGCCGTCAGCCAGATCGTCGAGCTCGACTACGCCATGGACCAACTGTCGTCCGGCAACTTCATCCTCGGCGAATACCATTTCATCATCGCGATCTACGCCGACAGCCAGGAAGTCCTCAGCCAGCGCGTCGCTTCCACGCGCGCCGAGCTGTCCAACGGCGGTTTCGTGTCGTCCAAGGAGGACCTGGCGATCTCCTCGTCGTTCTATTCGCAGTTGCCGACGAACTGGAAGTTCCGCACCCGCATCGCCAACGTCAGCTCGCTGAACTTCCTCGGGCTCTCGCCGCTGCACAACTTCGCCTCCGGCAAGCGCGAGAACAATCCGTGGGGGCAGTGCGTCACCACCCTGCAGACCACCAACGGCCAGCCGTACTACTTCAATTTCCACGCGACGCACCCGGCCGAGAATTCGCTCGGCGAGAAGGCGATCGCCAACACCATGGTCATCGGCAAGTCCGGTACCGGCAAGACGGCGCTGATCAACTTCCTGCTCAGCCAGGTGCAGAAGTACGAGCCCTGTCCGACGATCTTCTTCTTCGACAAGGACCGCGGCGCCGAGATCTTCGTGCGCGCCTGCGGCGGCAATTACCTCGCCCTCGAGAACGGACAGCCGACCGGCTTCAATCCCTTCCAGTGCGAGCGCAACGAAGCGAACGTCCAGTTCCTGGCCGACCTGATCAAGGTGCTGGCGGGCAAGAAGGAATACACCTCGCGCGATGAAGAGGACATCTTCCGCGCGGTCGAGAACATGCTCGACACGCCGAAGCACCTGCGCAGCATGACCAATTTCCAGAAGAGCCTGCCCAACATGGGCGACGACGGGCTCTTCGCGCGCATGCGCAAGTGGACCAACGCCGGTTCGCTCGGCTGGGTCTTCGACAACCCGCAGGACACCATCGACCTGCAGAAGGCCAACATCATCGGCTTCGACTACACCGACGTCATCGACAACCCCGAAGTCCGCGTGCCGGTGATCAACTACCTGCTGCACCGGCTTGAGGAGCTGATCGACGGTCGCCCGCTGATCTACGTCATGGACGAATTCTGGAAGATCCTCGACGGCGAGGGCGGCCTGAAGGAATTCGCCAAGAACAAGCAGAAGACCATCCGAAAGCAGAACGGCCTGGGCATCTTCGCGACCCAGAGCCCGGAGGACGCGCTGAAGAGCTCGATCTCCGCAGCGCTGATCGAGCAGACCGCGACCATGATCCTGCTGCCCAACCCGAACGCCAACCGCGACGACTACGTGGAGGGCCTCAAGCTCACCGAAGCCGAGTACCAGGTCGTCAAGAGCCTGGACGAGCGCTCCCGCTGCTTCCTGGTGAAGCAGGGCCATGCCTCCAGTGTCTGCCAGCTCAACCTGCGCGGCATGGACGACGCCCTTGCGGTGATCTCGGCCTCGACCGACAACATCGAGATCCTGCACCAGGTCCTGGCCCGGGCCGCCGAGAAGAAGGGCGTTTCCGAGGGCGCGCTCCACCCCGACGACTGGCTCGACGACTTCTACGAGAACCGCAAGGGCTCCGGAAAGCGCGCCAGCCAGTCGTCCGGAGGCGGCCGCCAGGCGGTCGGCGCTTGACTCCTGTCCTGAATCGCGCTTTAACCCGTTACAAGCATCAAGGGAACAGCCCGCAAGGCCGTCCCATCCCCCACCCGAGATACTCGCTCTGACTGGACCGCACTGGAGGTGCCCCGTGAAGACTGAACACAAGACCCGCCCGTCCTTCCGCAAGACCCCGCTCCTGGCCGGCCTCGTCCTCGCCTGCGGCCTGTTCACCGGCAATTCCAGCGCCCAGTGGGTCGTCACCGATCCGGGCCACACCGCCGGCACGCTCGCCGACATGGCCCAGAGCTGGGGCGAGTTCATGGAGCAGTACAGCCGCTGGCAGCGTCAGCTGTCTGAGTTCCAGGATGCGCTGACCCAGGTCACGAATATCTTCCAGAATCCCAGTTCGATACTTGCGTCTTTTGACACTTCGCTGATGAAGATAGCTCCGGATCACGGTGCGACGCTCCTGTGCACGATGCCCAAGGGCAAGAGTTTTTCCTTCGATAATCCGGCCAGCCTGTTCACCTCGGTTCTGCCCACGGCCAGCGATGATGCCGTCAAGAAGCAGTGGGAGTACTGCAATCAGATCGTCAGGCTCAAGAACAGGAAATACAATGAACTTGTCGGTTATGTGAAAAACGCGGAACAGCGTTCGAAGGAAGTGGAGGACCTCGTCAACCGAGCTCGCTCCGACAAGACCGAAGGTGCATGGCGCGCGAACATGATGCGCGCAATGATCCTGATGAACACCCAGACGAACGAGATGAACTTCGCCTATGCCAAGGTCGAGGCCTATGATGCGGCCATCGAAAGGCTCGAGAACGAATCCAATACGTACGCAAGTCACATGCTCAATGGCGATCCCTCCAAGAAGAATTTCATTGGCCAGGCTGTATCGCTGGGGTCGCTTGCGATTGCACTGAAAGTGGCGGACTGAGGGGCTCCGCTCCTGCTCTGCAATGGTTGAAACGCTGAAGACCGCGGCTTCACGGCTGGCACAACAAGGTGTGAAACATGGATTACGGAATCATCAGTTCGCTGGCTGACGGCACGGTCTCCGCACTCGATACGCTCCTGCGCCCCATGGCGCAGTCGTGGACCGAGCAGGGATATTTCGTCCTCATCTACAACTTCCTGCGCAACGAGGTGCTCGATTTCCAGGAGGGCGTGCTCCTCCGTGCGGGCACCCTGATCAGCAGCATCGCGCTCATCGTGATGATGTGCTGGGTCTTCTTCCAGGGCTTGCGGATCATCACCGGTCAGAGCCGCGACTCGATGATGGGGCTTGTGATCAATTCGCTCCGTGCCACGCTCATCGTCGCTGCTGCCACGTCCTTCGGGCTTGGTGGTGTCGAAGTCAACAAGGTCGTGGTCGAAGATCTCCAGCAGGTCATCACCGAGTTGGTGACCGGCGAGGATGACGTGACGCCGCAGGAGCAGATCGACGAGAACCTGCTCTACATGCACCTGGCCATGACCAGCATCGATGCGGTCAAGATCGTTGGTGCGGAGGGCAAGATCGAGCTCAACGAGAAGAAACAGCAGGCCCTCATGCTCGCCGGGTTGGGCACGGCAGGTCCCGCCATGACGGGTGCCGCCATGCTGCTGCTCTACGAAGTCGCGATGGCGATGTTCATCGGATTCGGGCCGATCTTCATCCTCTGTCTGTTGTTCGACGCCACCAAGTCCCTGTTCCAGCGCTGGCTGCTCTACGGGATCGGTACCTTGTTCTCGATGGCGGTTCTGTCGGCCATGGTCGCGATCGCGACGAAGGTCGTTGTGGCGGTCGCGGCATCCTTCTGGGCCACCGCGGCACTGGGCAGCTTGCTCGGCAGCAACTTCTCCGATGGTTTCGTCGGTATCGCCGTGCAGCAAGGCGGCATCGGCATCCTGCTCACCGTCCTGCTGATCAGCACCCCGCCCATGGCCGCCAGTTTCTTCCAGGGCACCCTCGGCAGCTTTGCCCACTACACCGCCTGGCAGGGCGGCGGCAACGTCGGCCAGCGTCCGGGCGAGGCGGGATATCGTGGGCAGCCGCCTGCTTCCAATTCGAACAATACGTATGGAGGAGGTGAGCGCTGGTCGCCTAATGCTCCATCGCCGCAGTCTCAACAACCGGTTTATAACAACCCGGCGACCAATCCCCATTACGGTACACCACCAGTTCAGGGCGATATTGTAAAAAGTGCACCTAAATCAAAACCGGACTGAGTGAAGTCATGAAGACAATCTGGGTGCTCTGCTTATTCTTACTTTTCTGTGCGGATGCAGCTCGGGCTGAGGGTGGCACTTGCCCTCCGGGTTACTATCCCGTGAATTCGCCTGGTGTCATGGGATGCGCGCCAATGCCTGGTGGAGGAGAACCCATGGATACAGGGCCGTCGTGGATGACTACGTGGGGCGCCATTGCTACTGATAGTTCCGTATCCGTGATTGGCTCCGTCACACGCCAAGGTAGCAAACGTCAAGCTCAGAGAAATGCTGTCAAGATTTGCCGTGCGAATGGGGGTACGAAGAACTGCAAAGTGTCTCTCGTCTACTACAATCAATGCGGCGTCATGGCGATCGGCGACTCCTTTGCGGTAACTCATGGCGCAGGAACTGTGGAAGAAGCGTCCAAGGCTGCTATCGCTCGTTGCTCGGCGCAAACCCGTAACTGTCGTGTCGTCCTTTCCGAATGTAGCTACCCTGCTCGAATCAACTGAAGTGATTCTTTGGCTGATGGACAAGCGATGACATTTTAAAATCGAGTCCATGCAGATGGATGGAGTAGGGCGCATGTGGAGGACGATGGCTTCTTTCGTACTTTGCTTGATGCCATCCTATGGTGCTCAAGCCGAAGGCGGCACTTGCTCGCCTGGTTACTATCCAGTCAATTCTCCAGGAGTTATGGGGTGTGCCCCTATCCCAGCAAGTGGCGGAATTGGTTTGCCTGCTGGTCCGGTCTGGGAGTCAAGATGGGGGGCAATCGCTGTTGATTTTACAAAAGGGGCCTACGGTGCAGTCTCAGCCAAAGGCAGCAAGCGCCAAGCTCAGCGAGAAGCACTCAAGACTTGCCGTGCTAGTGGCGGAGGTAAAGACTGCAAAGTGTCCTTGACCTACTTCAATCAATGCGGAGTCATGGCGCGCGGCGATGCATATGCTGTTACCCAAGGGGCTGGCAGTATTGATGATGCATCAAGAATTGCGGTTCAGCGTTGTTCAGATCACACGCAGAACTGTCGCATTGTGCTTTCAGGCTGCAGCTTTCCTGTCAGAGTTGATTGAGCAGCTGGTTTTCGGAAGCTGATAGCATCATGGCTTGAAGCCTTGCCGTGTTCCGGACAGGCTCCGAGCGGTGCTTAGGCTGGGCGAAGTGAAAAGTGCCTTGCTTGGCTGCTCGCTCTCTCCATGGATGTGGAGGGCTTTGTTTTCTGCTGGGGTAAGCTCGTTCGGATAGATGGGGCTGAATAAGGGCTTGATTATGCGGGCAGTCGTTTTTCTTTTGTTCCTTTTATGCTTTCCTTTTTTGGTGATTCGTGCCGAGGCGGGCACCTGCCCCTCTGGCTACTATCCCGTGAATTCTCCTGGTGTCATGGGCTGCGCTCCGATTCCTGGCGGTACTGATCAGTCTGCAGCTAGTGGCCCTTCGTGGATGACGACATGGGGGGCGATTGCGGCCGATGGAGAGCGCAATGTTGTCGCTTCGACTTTCGGTCAGCATAGTAAGCGGAAGGCCGAGTCAACAGCGATCAACGAATGCCGCGCCAAAGGTGGCGGAAAGAAGTGTAAAGCTTGGATCTCTTTTTATAACCAGTGCGCCGCCATGGCAGCAGGGGAGTCGAAAGCGATCGCTTACCGTGCTGAAACTGCGGATATTGCGAAACGAGAGGTGCTCAAGAGTTGCTCTGCTCTGACAGCGAACTGCGTGATCATACAAGCTGTATGCAGTCATCCGATTCGCGTGCAGTGAATACGGTATTAGCGATATTTAATGCGTATCCGATTGCAATTCGGCGTGCTGGGAGTTTGCAGTATGCGGAGGATTGAAACTCTTATCTTTTTTTGCTTGATGCCATTTCATCCCGCAGTGGCTGAGGGTGACAATTGCCCGCCCGGTTATTATCCAGTGAATTCTCCTGGTGTGATGGGATGCGCGCCCATACCTGACGCAGGAGGTGGCGTCGCCGATGTCGGCCCTCTTTGGGTAACCTGTTGGGGCGCCATTTCAGTCGATGGTCCTGCGCGCATGATTGGTGCATCTCACAGCCAACGAAGCAAGCGCAAAGCCACTAACGCGGCAGTATCGGATTGTGTGGCCAGAGGCGGCGTCAAGAAAAACTGCAAGATCTTGATTGCCTTCTACAACCAATGCGGCGCCATTGCGGGTGGTGATACTGAAGCGACTACTCACAGTGCAGGTACTGCGGAGCAGGCGGGCAAGCTGGCGCTTCAACGTTGTTCCAGCGTGACTTCCAATTGCAAGGTTCTTCAAGCAACCTGCAGTTATCCCATCCGGGTGGATTGATCGTGGATTGTCGATGCGGATCAGATTGCCGTAGCTTCTGTAATTAAGAAGGTGCTGATAATCAGTTGTTGGTAAGAGAGAATCATGAAACCTGGTCTTATTCCTGCAGCAATGCTTCTGCTTTTCAGCAGCGGAGTGCTCGCACAGCAGGTCGTCGGTGATTACGTCTATACCTGCCCGGCAGGTTTGCCCTGGAACGATCCGCGTTGCATTCGTGAACCCGTGGATCGTGGTGATTCCAGTCAGGCGGGACGGCATGACTCAGGCACTGATCCAGTCGGGCCTGTTGCCAGGAATACCGCTCACTGGGCGCTCGCAGTGGGTGTTGGCCCGAACGGTAAATCCGCATATGCACTCGGTGCCGATCCGTTGTCGGCCAAAGCTGCGCAAAGCGTCGTCTTCCGCCGGTGCGCATCGGTCGGCGTCCGGAATTGTCGTGTCGTACACCAATATCATTCCGGAGTTCTCGCGATCGCGCAGGCTCCGGATGGCGGCTTTTTCCATGGGGTCTATCCGTACCCCCAGCTCACCTCCGAGATGAAGCAGGCGAAGAAAGCCAGGAAGGCAGCGGGGGAGGCCGTGTTGGCTGCCTGTGCCAAACAGATGGGAGGGCGCTACAAGTTGCTGCAGGTGACACCCAGCCATGAGTGGTTGGGCTACGACGAATAATCAGCCAGAAGCAAAGCCGAACCATCTGCAATGAAACGCGCTGTGTCTCCAAAATTTCGATCCATTCCTCTTCTTGCTTCGATCTTCCTGCTCATGCATGCCGAGCCTGGAATGGCGCAGGCTTTTCCCTGTCCGCAGGGGCCCGGTCCCGGGCAACAGCAAGTGGGGACATCCGGAGGAACGCATGGCGTCGCGGCCGTGCCGATGTGTGTGGATGCCGGTAGTGGCGGTGCGGGATACAGTGTTGATCACAGTGGCCCAGCGCCCATCCACACCGCGCACTGGGTGCTGGCGGTTGGCGCGGGAAGCGATGGCCGTTCCGCTTACATGCTTGCGGCGGATCCGGTCTTTGCCGAGGATGCGGAGAGATTGGTCTTCCGGCGGTGCTTGGCGGCAGGCATCCGCGATTGCCGGATCGAGCGCAGATTCAATGCCGGGGTGTTCGCTCTCGCGGAAGCGGCGGATGGGGGTTTCGTCCACGGAGTCTATCCCTATCCGCAATTCACCTCCGAGATACGCCAGGCGAAGAAGGCGTTGAAAGACGCCGAAAGAGCGATCGTGGACGCTTGCGCCCAGCAGACCGGAGGCCGGTGCAGGCTGAAGGAGATCAGGCCGAGCAACGAATGGAGTGGTTACGACCAGTAGTCGGCTTGATCGTCCATGCGGCCACGCGGTATCGGCATGCGGAGACACGAAAAAGCCCGGATTGCTCCGGGCTTTTTTGATTTGGTGGGCGGTGCAGGGTTCGAACCTGCGACCCTTGCCGTGTGAAGGCAATGCTCTACCGCTGAGCTAACCGCCCGATGTCGCGGGCGGCCATTGTACGGAGGCTGCGGCGGAGAGGCAAGCGGTCCACTCGGACATTGCCAGCTCCGGGCTCACTCGATTTCGGATCGGGCGTAGGCGGCGTCGAGGGCTTCCATCGCGTCGAGGGGCTTGCAGCCGGCGGCCTTCTCGTATGCGGCGGCGGCATCGTCTTCCTTCTTGTCGCCGTGCAGGAGCATCAGCACGTTGCCGTACTCGACCAGGGCGATGGGGGACGCCGGCGTCAGCTTCAGGGCTTCCTTGATGTGCTTCTCGGCGTCGGCGGCCTTGGCCCCGTAGGTGAGCCCGCCGATCATCGCGCCGATCTTGGAGATGATCTCCGCGTGGTAGAGGGCCATGGCGGTATGGGCTTCGGCGTGCTTGGGCGCCAGTTCGAGCGTGGTCTGCAGGGACGCGCGGACCTTGCCGGCGATGCCTTCCTTCAGCGCCTTGGTGATCGACAGGCCCTGGCTGTAGCGGCCGAGGGCGAAGGCGTGGCGGTAGTGACTGTTGGCCTCGTCCGGCAGCGCCTTGATCGCGGCTTCGGCCAGCTTGGCCGCCTGTTCGAAGCGTTTGAGCTTCTCTGCGTCGGCATCGACCAGATAGGTCGCATGGATGCCGAGCGCCTTGATCGCCACCGATGCGCCGATGGGGCCGAGGGCTTCGCCGGCCTCGAAGGCGGCCTTGAAGTCGCCCTGGTGGAAACTGCGCCAGGCGTCCTGCAGGGCCTCGGCGAGCGAGTCGGCGTCGAGGCCCTTGGGAGCGGCCTTCCCGACGGCCTTGATCAGGGCGGCTGCGCGCTTGGTGTCCGGGAACGGTTCGCAGTCCCCCGCATGCAGCTTCGGCCAGGCTTTCTTGAGGGCATCGCCGGCGTAGGCAAAGGCTTTTGCGTCATGCGGGAATGGGGCCCAGGCGGATTTGGCCATCGTTCGTATCCTCCGAAATGTGCACTGAGCATCCCGCGAGACGGCCTGGCAGGCAAGCCCCGGAGCACGGCCTCCGATGCCTGCTCGCAGCCGGTCAAGGTAGTGTGTTTGCTCTTACCATACGGTGCAGTCTGTTGCCATCCCGAGCCGGGTTTTCCGGCGCCTCACGCAACGGAGTCCATCCATGGCACGCAAGACCTCCCCCCGCATCACCCCGACCGCGACCCCGCGCCATTTCTGGCTGGCTGGCCTGGGATTCGTTTCCATCGCCAGCCGCCGCACGGTGGCCGGTGTCGGCACCATCGCCGATCGCGCCGCGCGCGCGCGCCAGGATGCGCTGAGCGCAGTGCGTCAGGTCGGTTCGCAGGCGACGTCGGCCACGACTGCGCTGCGCGATCGTCTCGAGAGCACGGCAGGCCGCGTGAATGCGGCGCTCGAACAGGCGATCTCGCCCCTGGTCGCCAGGCTCAAGCCTGCGGGCAAGGCCCCGCGTGCCGCGCGTCGCGGGCGCAAGCCGGCCGCGAAGACTGCGCGGCGTGCTGCGCCGAAGGCGAAGGTCGCGCGTCGTACGCGTCGCGCCTGAGCCGCACTTCGCGGAGACGTGATGAAGAAAGGGCGCCGATGGCGCCCTTTCTCTGTTGCGGAGCCCGGCGTTCAGTCCTTCCTGATGCCGGTCCCGGCTCCGCCCGGGGCCTTCACCGGGATCAGCATGCCGCGACAGGCGTAGTACTCCACTTCGCAGGTCCATTGATCGATGCCGAAGGCAATGCAATCCTGGTACTGCTGGTAGCAATACCAGTGCGAGGAAGCGCTGGCCTTGCCGCTGGGCAGCGCGAACAGCGCTGCGATGGAGAGGACGAGCGCACCGGTCTTCAGTAGTGTGTTCATGAACGTGTCCTTGTCGTATGAGCCCCCTGCAGGTCGACTCTAGCCCGGCTCTGGCGCACGGTTCTGCAAAACGACGCACGGTTCCGGCCGATCAGCCGGCGATCACTCGAAATAGGCGCGGATCAGCGTGTTCAGATGGACGCGCTCGGCATCGCGGAGGAAGGGGGCCAGCAGCATCATGACCTGGACGATGCCCTGGCGGATCGCGACCTGTTCGTCACGGTCCCCGCGTGCGGCGGAGTAGTTGAGCCAGAAGGTCGAGAGCACCAGCACGTTGGTCGCGGCGGCATCCAGTTCGTCGGCGGAGGCGCGCATCACGCCCGCCTGGCACAGGCCGCGCATGACGATGTGCGCGCGGTCGTCGGCGCGCTTGAGGATGCGTGCGAAGCGCAGGCGCATGCGCCGGTTGCGGCTGAGGATCTCGACCAGGTCGCGGTAGAGGAAGCGGTAGTCCCAGATGCACTCGAACACCAGGTGCAGCTGCAGCCAGATGTCCTCCAGCTCCGGCAGGCGGCCCGAGGGCGAGGCCAGTGCGTTGTCCATCCGCTCTTCGTAGCGCGCGAAGAGCTGCTCGATGATGTCGTCCTTGTTGCGGAAGTGGTAGTACAGGTTGCCCGGGCTGATTTCCAGCTCGTCCGCGATGTGGTTCGTGGTGACGTTCGGCTCGCCCTGCGCGTTGAACATCGCAAGCGAGGCATCGAGGATGCGCTGACGCGTCTGCTTCGCCATCGAGGCGCGCTTCAGGACGGAATGGATGGGCGAGCGGGCGGGAGGATCAGCCGACCAGCTTCTTGACCAGGTCGACGTACTTCTTCATTGCGTCGTCCTTCGACGTGCCCTTGAGCTTGGCCCAGGCCTCGTACTTGGCGGTGCCGACGAAATCGAAGAAGCCCGGCTTGTCGCCGTGGACGTCGCCCTCGGCGCCCTGCTTGTAGAGGGCATACAGGCGCAGCAGGGTCTCGTTGTCGGGGCGTTCGGACAGGCCCTGGACGTCCTTGGCGGCTTGCTCGAACAGCTTCTGCAGATCGGACATGGTTTCGATTCCTCCGTCGATGGGGCATGACAGCATGGGCCGGCCCGGCGGGTCAATACGATGCCGTCCGGCGACCGGACGGCCCGTGCCGGGAGGCCTCGCCGGACCCTACGGCGCCGGATTGTTCTTGCCCGCCGGCTCTGGCAACGTAACCGCTTCGGACCGCGCCGCGGGCCTGATCCCAATGAGGGCAAGGATATGAGCTATTTCGTGACTGGCGCCACCGGGTTCATCGGTCGCTACCTCGTCGGCAACCTGCTCCGGCGCAAGGGCACGATCTACGTGCTGGTGCGCAAGGATTCGCAGAAGAAATTCGATGCGCTGGCGAAGAAACTCGGCTGGGATCCCAAGCGCGTCGTCGCGGTGCACGGCGACATGACCGCCGCGAAGTGCGGCGTGTCCGCCGCGCAGCTCAAGACCCTGACCGGCAAGGTCAAGCATTTCTTCCATCTCGCCGCGATCTACGACCTCACCGCCAGCGCCGACAGCCAGCGCAAGGCGAACGTCGACGGCACGCAGAACGCACTCGATCTCGCGGCCGCGGTGGGCGCGGGCTGCTTCCACCACACCAGTTCGATCGCCGCGGCCGGCCTGTACCCGGGCATCTTCCGCGAGGACATGTTCGACGAGGCCGAGGGCCTGGACGACCCCTACCTGCGCACCAAGCACGACTCCGAAGGCTTGGTCCGCCGCGAGAAGCGCATCAAGTGGCGCATCTACCGGCCGGGCATGGTCGTCGGCCATTCGCAGACCGGCGAGATCGACAAGATCGACGGGCCGTACTACTTCTTCACGCTGCTCAAGAAGATGCGCGAGATGCTGCCGCCGTGGATGCCGATGCTGGGCATCGAGGGCGGCCGGATCAACGTGGTGCCGGTCGACTTCGTTGCCGACGCCATGGACCACATCGCGCACAAGCCGAAGCTCGACGGACACTGTTTCCACCTGGTCGATCCCGAGCCGATGCGCGTCGGCGAGGTGCTGAATACGTTTGCACGCGCCGGCCATGCGCCGGAGATGACCATGCGCCTGGACGCGCGCATGTTCGCCTTCGTGCCCAGTGGCATCCGCGGCGCGGTCGGCAGCCTGCCGCCGGTGAAGCGCTTCGTCGGCATGCTGCTGCGTGACTTCAAGATCCCGAAGGAAGTGCTGAAGTTCATCACCTATCCCACCCGCTTCGACAACCGCGAAACCGAGCGCGCGCTCAAGGGCAGCGGGATCACGGTGCCGAGGCTGGAGACCTACGCCTGGCGCCTGTGGGACTACTGGGAACGCCACCTCGACCCGGACCTGTTCATCGATCGCAGCCTCAAGGGGCGCGTGAAGGGCAAGGTCGTCGTGATCACCGGCGGTTCCTCGGGCATCGGCCTGTCGAGCGCGCAGCGCGTGGCCGAGGCGGGGGCGACCACGATCATCGTCGCGCGCGGCGAGGAGGAGCTGTTCAAGGCTCGCGACGAGATGAAGGCCAAGGGCGGCAAGGTCTTCGCCTACACCGCCGACCTGGCGGACATGGCCGACTGCGACCGGCTGGTCGCGACCATCCTCAAGGAGCACGGGCACGTCGACATCCTGGTCAACAACGCCGGGCGCTCGATCCGTCGATCGATCGAGCTGAGCTACGACCGCTTCCACGACTTCGAGCGCACCATGCAGCTGAACTACTTCGGCTGCCTGCGCCTGATCATGGGCTTCATGCCGACGATGGTGCAGCGCCGGAAGGGGCACATCATCAACATCAGCTCGATCGGCGTGCTGGCCAATTCGCCGCGGTTCTCGGCCTACGTGGCCTCGAAGGCGGCGCTGGACGCCTTCAGCCGCTGCGCGCAGGGCGAGCTGTCGGGCAAGGGCATCAGCTTCACCACGATCAACATGCCGCTGGTGCGCACGCCGATGATCGCGCCGACCAAGATGTACGAAAGCGTGCCGACGCTCAGCACCGACGAGGCCGCGGACCTGGTGGTCAAGGGCATCATCGAGAAGCCCAGTCGCATCGCGACCCGCCTGGGCATCTTCTCGGCGCTGCTCAACGCGGTCGCGCCGAAGGCGTACGAAGTCATCATGAACACCGCGTTCGAGCTGTTCCCCGATTCGGCGGCGGCCAAGGGCGACCGCAAGGCGCTGAAGGAAGAGCAGCCCAGCCAGGAACAGATCGCGTTCGCGGCGCTGATGCGGGGCGTGCACTGGTAGTCGCGGGAGTCATGCCCCGGAAACGCGAAAGGCAGCCGCGAGGCTGCCTTTCGTTTTGCCGCAAATGCCGCGCGGCGAATAAAAGAAACCCGTCGATCGGAAGCCGTGAGGGGAGGGGAGCGACGGACTTCGTGCGGGATCGACGGGTCAAGCGGCAGGTTCGCTGCCGAAGGGACGTCGCTTGCGCGACGAGAGAGAGAGGGGGAGGTGCGTGATGCGCCGGTGCTACCGGGTGGGTCAGGCGTCCTGGGACTCGGCGGCGACCTTGGCCTTGCGCGGCGCGCGCTTGGCGGCCTTCTTCGCCGGGGCCTTGGCGGCCTTAGGTGCCTTTGCCGTCGGCTTCGCGGCCGGCTTGCGCTTCGCGGCCGGAGCGGCACCGCCCTGGCGGCGGAGTTCGGCGGTCAGGGCCTCGACGCGGTCGCTGAGGTCGTTGAGGTCTTCGCGGCTGGGCACGCCGAGCTTGACCAGCGCGCGCTGTACGCGTTCCTCGAAGACCTTCTCCAGCTTGTCCCAGGTGTCGGTGGCGCGCTCGCGGGCCTGGCCGACGCGGTTCTCGACGGCATCGCGGACCACTTCGGCGCGACCGCCGGCGAACTTGCGCACGGTCTGCTCCAGGCCCATGCCTTCCTTGACGAGGCCTTCGAACAGCTTGGTGCCTTCGGCCTGCGCGCGGGAGAAGGCGCCGACGCCAGCGAGCCAGATCTGCTGCGCGGATTCGCTGAGCGACTTCGACAGGCGCTCTGCCTCGGCCTGCGATCCAGCGGTCCTTGCGGTGGTCTTCTTCGACGCGGTCTTCTTGAACTTGGCCATGTGCCCTCCGAGCGGGCAGGTGATCGATTGCGCAACAGAATGCGCGTCGTGTCTAGAGTATTCACACGAGGTTGCGCGCATGCGACAGCGCCCGCCGACGACGTGCGCGGCGGGCGGGCGTGGCGGATGGCTCAGCCGCGTCCGCGCCTGCGGATCAGGTGTTCGGTCTCGTCCAGTGCGCGACGCAGCTTCGCTGTGGTGTCGGTACTGCGCGGCGGTGCGGCGCCCAGGCCGGTGAGCACGGTGCGATGGCGGTCTTCGAGGATGTCGTGGCGCAGGCGGATGCCGTGGGCGGCGAGCACCGGCTCCAGGGATTCGGCGCGCTTGCGCAGGTCCTGCAGCGTGTTGCGGTAGCCCAGCTGGCACAGCCGCCGGCGGTTGCCGAAGCTGAAGGCGTTCGTGAAGAACATCTCGCCGTCGTTGGCGTTCGGTTCGAAGATCAGCTGGTCGATGTCGGGGTACTGCTGTGCGTACTTCGCCAGCCCGACCTGCATGCGCGATTGCAGCAGGGTGCGGAAGGTCTGCGACATCACCGCCGGCAGGCCGCCCTGCCAGATGCGGTGCGGATCGATGTCGCCGTGCCGTCCGGCATCGCTGTCGACCTTGGTGGAATCGAAGGGCACCAGCGGATTGATGCCGATGAGCAGGTCCACGCCGCGTTCCAGCAGCACCGAGGCGTGCATGGTCCGGCGCAGGGCGCCGTCGACGTAGTGCCGGCCGCGCACCTCGACGGGTGGATAGAGGCCGGGCAGGGCGGCGCTGGCCTGCACCGCCTTGGAAATCGGGATGTCGCGCCAGTCCTCGCCGCCGAAGCGCACGGCCTCGCCGCTGTCGAGGTCCACCGCGACCACGAACAGCTCGCGTTCGAGCTTGCGGAAGTCGTTGGTGCGGCCCCGGCGGGAAAAGATCTCGCGCAGGAAGCGTTCGACCTCGCTGTTGTCGAACAGTCCGGTCGGGACGACGCTGCCGAAGCGGACCATGAAGTCCGACAGACGGGACTCGCGCGGGCTGAGCAGGCTGGCCCACCAGTCGAGGGTCAGGCGCGGCAGGGCCGAGGCGCGGCGCAGGTATTCGAACACCGCCGGGCGCAGGAAGGTCTCGGGCCGGAAGCGCACGTCGTCGCTGTCGCCGGTGATGAAGATCCGGCACATCTCGGCGGTGGTCATGCGGTTGACCAGGCCGGCGGCGAGGAACGCGCCGCTGCTGACCCCGACGTAGCAGTCCATCCGGGTCAGGTCGACGCCGTCGAGGGCTTCGTCCAGCGCGCGCAGGGCGCCGAGCTCGTACATCGCGCCGATCGGGCCACCGCCAGCGATGGCGAGGCCGACGCGGGCGGAGGACGGGGCGGGGGTGGCGGATTTGCGGCGGCCCGTGCGGGCCGGCGCGGTGCGCCGGGTGGCGGCGTGAAGTGAGAGCATGCAGGCAATACGGGAGAGTCCGGTCGAGTGTAGCCCAAAGCCCGTTCGCGGACCGTTGCGCTGCATCAATGCCGCATCCAGGCGCTGGCGGGGCGCTGGATCGGACGGCCGGCCTTGTTCTGGCGCGGGGGCGCCCCGATCATCCTGGAATGAAGATCGTCACGCCCGACCTGGCCCACGGTCGCCGCCGGCTCGACAAGGCGGCCCTGGCCGCTGCGCTCTCCCGCCGACTGGGCTGGCACCAGCGGATCCACGACCCCGGGTTCGAGCCGCGCAACGAACTGCGCTGGCTGCCGATCGTGCGTCGCTGGCAGGCGGCCCGCCTGGCCACAAGCTTCGAGGCCTTCATGGCCGATCCGAAGCGGCGCGGGGCGGCGGAATTCTTCCTCACCGACCTGTATGGCGACCAGGATTTCAGCCGTCGCGACGCCGACATCGCCCGGGTGGTGCCGAAGATGCAGCGCCTGCTGCCGCAGACCCTGCTGGAGACCCTGGCCGATGCGATCGAACTGGGCGCGCTGACCCACGCCTTCGACCTGCGCATCGCCGAAGTCCTGCAGCGGCTGGCGCCGCGCCGCACCACGCTCGACGACGAACTGTACGGGCGCGCCTACCGCGAGGTGGGCCAGCCGCGCCTGCGCGCGCACCAGATCGACCTGATCGTGGTCGCGGGCTACGGCCTGGGCCATGCCTTGCGTACCCGGGGCGTGTCCACGCTGCTGGCGGTGCTGCGCGGTCCCGCGCGTGCCGCCGGGCTGGGCGAGCTGCAGTCCTTCCTGGAGCGCGGCTTCGGCGCCTACGCCAAGCTCGACGACGTGGGTGCGTTCATCGCCGACATCGAACGCAGCGAGCGCGAGGTCTCGCGTCGCCTGTTCGCTGGTCATCCCCGGCCGTTCGAGCCGCTGCCGGATGCGCATCCGCCCGTGGTTGACGGGCGCGGTGCGCGGCGCATGCGCAACCGGTGACGCGCCGCTTCAGTTGAAGCGTTCGTCCAGTACGCGACGGATTTCCTGCTCGATCGAGTCCTTGAACATCGCCACGAGGAAGCCGAGCTTGGCGGTGACGTGCAGGTCCTTGGGCGACAGCGCGATCCGGCCATCGACGCCGGAGCGGTTGAAGTGCAGCGTGTCGCCTTCCCAGTTCCACTCGAAATCGAAGCGATCGGCCAGCTTCTCCGCGACCTCCTCGATCGCCTTGCGCGCCTTGGGCAGCGGCAGCGAGTGCGGGTGGCGGATGTCGATACCGGACATGGGGGCTCCTGATGTGGCGTGCTTCGGTTGGCCCGCGAGTCTAACGCCACCGGCCTTGTCGAATCGACCTTCGTCCCCTTCAACGGCGCGGCATGCATGTTAGATTGCGTGCCGATGGAAGGCCTGAAGCTCCGGTTCCCCGAACACCACCACCCCGAAATGCCGCTGGGTCCCGGCGTGCATGGCATCGGGCGCATCGGCGATACGGTCGGCCTGGTCGGCACGGGCGAGGGTGATGCCCCTGCGATCCGGCTCTATGTCGACCGTCGCGGCATGTGGATGACGGTCGCCGACGGCGCGCGCGGGATCCACGTCAACGGCCGCCCGGTGCGACGCATGGCGATGCTGCGCCTGGGCGATGCGATCTATCTGGACGGCGTTGAAATGGTGCTGGCGTCGGTGCGCCGCGTCGAACCGCTGCCCGATGCCCTCCGTCATGTGCCCGGCGAATTCCGCGGCGACTGCCGCGTGGTCGTGCGCGGCGTCGGCGGGCGGCACCATGGCCGCAGCTTCACCCTTGAAGCGCCCCGGCTGGTCGGCCGCAGCGACGAGGCGGACATCCGCATCGACGACCCCGATTTCGCCGAGCGCCATGCCCGGATCGAGATGATCGGCAACCGCATCGTGCTGCGCGACCTGGGCAGCGGCGACGGCAGCCTGGTCAACGGCGAAGCGGTCCGCGATGCCGTGCTGTCGCCGGGCGACCAGATCGTGTTCGACCTCCACCATCGCTTCGTGATCGAAGCGCCCTCCGTCGCCACGCCGCAGCCGCCCAAGCCGGTGGAAGACCCCGACGGCATCGAATTGCCGCTGGCGCCGCCGCGCCGCCGCGGACACCGCCTGCCCTGGCTGCTGCTGGCGGCGTTGATGCTGGCCGGCGTGATCTCGGCCCTGCTGCTGCTCGGCGGCGACTGAGCCGTTCGGCCAACGCTCCAGGCCTGCTCAGGCCCGGCGTCTCTGCGGCGCCTTCCGCCAGCGCCACCACAACCGCCAGCCCAGCAGTACCGCAAGGATGCCGGCGTACAGTGCCGGCTCGCGGATGTCGGACTTCACCAGCCACCAGAAATGCAGCACCGCGAGCACGGCGATGGCGTAGACCAGCTTGTGCAGGACAGCCCAGCGCTTGCCCAGGCGGCGGATCCAGCCGGTCGTCGAGGTCACCGCCAGCGGCACCAGCAGCAGCCAGGCCGCGAAGCCGACGGTGATGTACGGCCGCTTCACGATCTCTTCGAAGATCTGCAGCCAGTAGCCGCGCAGGTCCAGCACCAGATAGGCGACGAGATGCAGGGTCGCGTAGGCGAACGCATACAGCCCGAGCATGCGCCGGAAGCGGATCAGCACCGGTTGGCCGGTGAGCTGGCGCAGCGGCGTCACCGCCAGTGCGATCAGCAGGAAGCGCAGGGCCCAGATCCCGAGGCGGTGCTCGATCTCCGCGACCGGGTCGGCACCGAGCGCGTCGCTGCCGGTGCGGTAGACGTCCCAGAACTGCCAGGACAGGATCGCCAGTGGCACCAGGCACAGCGCATGGACCAGGGCCTTGGCGGCGATGAGCCGCCCGGAAGCGCCTGCCATCAGAACCACTTCCTCAGGTCCAGCCCCTTGTACATCCCCGCCACCTGCGGCGCATAGCCGTTGAACAGGCGGGTCGGGATGCGTTCGGCGAACAGCTTGCTGGCGCTGCCGCTGATCCGGCGCTCGGTCTTCTGGCTCCAGCGCGGGTGGTCGACGTCCGGATTGACGTTGCTGAAGAACCCGTATTCCTCGGGCTGCAGGTCGTTCCAGGCGGTCTTCGGCATGGTCTCGACGAAGCGGATCTCCACGATCGACTTGATGCTCTTGAAGCCGTACTTCCACGGCACGACCAGGCGCACCGGCGCACCGTTCTGCTGCGGCATCGGCTTGCCGTACAGGCCGGTGGCGAGCAGGGTGAGCGGGTGCATGGCCTCGTCGATGCGCAGGCCTTCGCGGTAGGGCCAGTTGATCGAATCCACGCGCACGCCCGGCATCTGCTTCGGGTCGGCGAGGGTGGTGAAGGCGACGTACTTCGCCTTCGAGGTCGGCTCGAAGCGCTTGAGCACGTCGCCCAGCGGCACGCCCAGCCACGGGATCACCATCGACCAGCCTTCGACGCAGCGCAGGCGGTAGACGCGCTCCTCCGGGGTGAGGCCCTTGATCAGGTCGGCCAGTTCGAGCTTGCCGGGCTTCGCGCATTCGCCGCCGACGGCCACGGTCCACGGCTTGGTGATCAGGGTCTTGCGCGCACGCGCGGGGTCGGCCTTGTCGGTGCCGAACTCGTAGAAGTTGTTGTAGGTCGTCACGTCCTCGTAGCGGGTCAGGGCTTCGTCGGTGCGGAAGCCGGACTTCGCCTGCGCCCTGGCCTGGGCGGGCGTCAGCGTGCTCTTCGGCGCGGGCGGCGGTGGCTCGGCCTCGGCACAGCCGGACAGGGCCAGGGTCGGCGTGGCTGCGAGCAGGCCGAGGAGGCGGCGGCGGTCGCGGTAGACCGCTTCGTCGGTGATCTCGCTGGCGGGAATGCGCAGGGCGTCGCGAAGGGAGCGGGACTGGGGCATGGGAACTCCGTGGACTTGGGGGTGCCGGCGGCCGATCTGCGGAAGGCAGCATCGCATGGCGTCACGGTGCTTGGAGGCGGAGACCGTGCGTTCGGTTGCGCGTGGCGCGCATGCCGCAGCAGGCATCGTTCACCTTGCCGCCGACGATGGGGGCTCGGGCCTGGTTTCGCATGAAACTGTTGTGTATGGAACCGTTTCCGCGTCGCCCGGCACCGTTTCGGGTATGAGCACGGACGGGAGCGGGGCCGAAAAGGATGCGCGTGATCGGCAAATGGCGAATCGGCATTTGCCGGGTGCACACAAGGATGGTGCGCTGCGGCATACTCGGGGGCCCTTTCGCCAGCCCATGGAATCCCGATGTCGCGCGCGTTCAACTTCAGTGCCGGTCCCGCCACCCTGCCCGAGAGCGTCCTGCGCCAGGCCCAGGACGAGATGCTGGAGTGGCGCGGCTCCGATGGGCGCAGTTCCGGTGCCTCGATCGTCGAGCACAGCCATCGCGGCCCGGAATTCATCCAGGTCGCCGCCGAGGCCGAGGCCGACCTGCGCACGCTGATGTCGATCCCCGAGGACTACGCGGTGCTGTTCCTGTCCGGTGGCGCCACCACGCAGCAGGCACTGATCCCGCTCAACTTCGCCGCCGCCGGCCAGACCGCCGACTACGTGGTCAGCGGCCACTGGGGCAAGACCGCGATCAAACAGGCCAAGCCGTACGTCACGGTGAACACCGTCGCCAGCAGCGAAGCCGGCGGCTTCCGCGACATCCCCGCGCGCGGCGAATGGCAGTTGTCGAAGGACGCGGCCTACGTGCACATCACCGCGAACGAGACCATCCACGGCGTGGAATTCCGCGACACGCCCGACACCGGCGACGTGCCGCTGGTCGCCGATTTCAGCTCCAGCATCGCCTCGGAACCGGTCGACGTGTCGAAGTACGGTGTCATCTATGCCGGCGCGCAGAAGAACCTCGGCCCGGTCGGCATCACCGTGGTGATCGTGCGCCGCGACCTGCTCGAACGCGCCGGCCAGAACCGTGCCGACATCTTCAACTATGCCTCGCACCTCAAGGGCGAGTCGATGCTCAACACGCCGCCGACCTGGAACTGGTACATGCTCGGCCTCAACGTGAAGTGGATGCTGGCCGAAGGCGGTGTTGCCGAATTCGCGCGCCGCAATGCCGAGAAAGCCGCGCTGCTGTATTCGGTCATCGACGGTTCCGGTGGCTATTACCGCAACGAGGTCGCCGCGGCCGTGCGCTCGCGCATGAACGTGCCGTTCTTCCTGCACGACGAAGCGCTGGACAAACCCTTCCTGTCGGAAGCCAAGGCCGCCGGCCTGATGGCGCTGAAGGGCCATCGCGCCCTCGGCGGCATGCGCGCCTCGATCTACAACGCGATGCCGGTCGAAGGCGTGAAGGCGCTGGCCGACTTCATGAAGGACTTCCAGCAACGCCACGGCTGATCGGTCGCATGGCCGGTGCGCGCGATGCGTGCCGGCCCGGCCCTGCAGCGGTGGATCGACGAGCGGAATGCCGCGTCCACCCTGGCGACGGCGGTCCGCACCCACGACGAATCCATCTTCCATTCGTACAACCGAGGGGCGCCGACAGCAACGCCGGCGCAGCACAGCGATGACCACCGACAAGCGCCGGACGCCGGCCAAGGCAGCAAAGACCGCGACGGGCAAGGCCCGCAGCGCCACGAAGGCGTCCGCGAAGATGCCTGCAAAGGCTTCGGCAAAGACTTCGGCCAGGGCCGGGCAGGCCGCAGCCGCGACGAAGGACAGGAAGCAGGTCGACATCCCGGTCGACGCGCAGGGCAAGCCCGACCTGCTGTCGGTGCGCGCGCAGATCGACGGCATCGACCACGAGATCCAGTCGCTGATCGCCGAACGCGCGCTCTGGGCGCACCAGGTCGGCAAGGCCAAGGGCAAGCTCGCCGCTGCCGTCGACTACTACCGGCCCGAACGCGAAGCGCAGGTGCTGCGCCGCGTGGTCGATCGCAACGAAGGCCCGCTGTCCGATGAAGTGCTGGTGCGCCTGTTCCGCGAGATCATGTCCGCCTGCCTCGCGCAGCAGGAACCGCTGAAGATCGGCTTCCTCGGCCCGGAAGGCACCTTCTCGCAGCAGGCGGTGTACAAGCACTTCGGCCATTCGGCCAAGGCGCTGCCGCTGGCGACCGTGGAAGAGGTGTTCGACGAAGTCGCCGCCGGGCACGCCGATTTCGGCGTGGTGCCGGTGGAGAACTCCGGCACCGGTACCATCCAGTCCACCCTCGACCTGTTCCTGACCTCGCCGCTGATGATCTGCGGCGAAGTCGAGTTGCGCGTGCACCAGTACCTGCTGTCGCGCACCGGCCACATCGAGGACATCGAACGCGTGTACTCGCACGCGCTGTCGCTGGCCCAGTGCAAGGCCTGGCTGCGCCAGAACCTGCCGAAGGTCGAGAAGCAGGCGATGGTCAGCAATGCCGAGGCCGCGCGTCGTGCGCGCAATTCCGACGATGCCGCCGCGATCGCCGGCGAGAATGCCGCGCACGCCTACGGGCTGAAGGTGGTCGCCGGCCCGATCGAGGACCGCGACGACAACACCACGCGCTTCCTCGTCATCGGCCGCAGCTCGTTCCCGCCCTCGGGCAACGATCGCACCTCGCTGTTGGTCTTCATCCGCGACCAGCCCGGCGCGCTGTACCGCATCCTCGAACCGCTGGCGCGGCGCATGATCAGCATGAACCGCATCGAATCGCGTCCCGCGCACGGCAAGCTCTGGCAGTACGCCTTCTTCATCGACGTCGCCGGCCACGCCGAGGAAGCGCCGCTGAAGGACGCGCTGGCCGAGATCGACGAATTCGCCGGTGAAGTCCGCGTGCTGGGTTCGTATCCGGTGGCGGTGCCCTGACATCCGCCGACACGCGCCCGTCATCCTCGCGCAAGCGAGGACCCATGCGTGGCCATGATGGGATATGGGTTCCCGCTTTCGCGGGAATGACGGCAAAGAGAATGACGACGATCCAAGCGACTTCTTTCCTGCAGCGACGCCCGCGAACGACCTCATGTCATCGACGCATCCAGACGAAAGTTTCTTCTCCTCCCTCGCCCAGCCCGGCATCCAGCGCCTGCGCGCCTACGACCCGGGGCACGACCTCGTCGCGTTCCGTCGCAGGTTCAATGACCGCTTCCTCGTCGAGCTCGGCTCGAACGAGAATGCCTACGGCCCCAGCGCGAAGGCCAAGGAAGCCGTGCTCGGCACGATCCACGACAGCTTCCGCTATCCCGATCCGCTGGGCGGCGACCTCAAGCGCGCGCTGGCGGCGAAGCATGGCGTCGATGCCGCTTCGATCCTGCTCGGCAACGGTTCGCACGAGCTGCTGATGCAGTTCGCGCAGGTCTTCGCGGGCCCGGGCGCGGATGTCGTGGCCTCGAAGTACGGGTTCGCGGTGTACGCCATCGCCGCGCAGGCGGCCGGTGCGACCCTGCATGTCGCGCCCTGCAATGCCGACGACCATGCGATGCCGCGCGGCCACGACCTCGACGCCATCGCCGCGACGATCACGTCGAGCACGCGCCTGGTCTACATCGCGAACCCGAACAACCCCACCGGGACCTGGTTCGGCGCCGAGGCCTTCGCTGCGTTCATGGCGAAGGTGCCGGCGAACGTACTGGTGGTGGTCGACGAGGCCTATGCCGAATTCGTCGATGCGCCGGAGTGGGCGTCCGCGCTGACCCTGGTTGCCAGGCATCCGAACCTGGTCGTGACCCGCACCTTCAGCAAGGCCTACGCGCTGGCGGGCCTGCGCGTGGGCTACGCGATCGCCCATCCCGGCCTGATCGCGGTCCTTGAGCGCGTGCGCGAGAGCTTCAACGTCAACAGCGCCGGTCTGGCGGCGGCGGAAGCCGCGCTGGGCGACGAAGAACACCTGCGCTGGGTGGTCGCGCGCAATGCCGAACAGCGCGCATCGCTCGCCGGGGCGCTGCGCGCGCGGGGCCTGACGGTGTTCCCGTCGCAGACCAATTTCCTGCTGGTGAAGTTCGCCGAGCCGGGCGACGAGGCGCGGGTCGCGCGCATCGACGCCGCGCTGATCGAGGCCGGCGTGGTGCTGCGGCCGATGGGCGGTTACGGCCTCGGCCACTGCCTGCGCATCACGGTCGGCACCGCCGACGAGAATCGCCGCCTGCTGGCGGAACTGGACAGGGTGCTGGCATGAGCGGTGGTGAGCAAGTCAAGGACTGGATCGTCGCGCCGGGCGCGCCGCTGTCGGGACGCATCCGCGTGCCGGGCGACAAGTCGGTGTCGCATCGCGCGATCATGCTCGCCTCGCTGGCCAACGGCGTGTCGCGCATCGACGGCTTCCTCGAAGGCGAGGACACCCGCGCCACGGCGGCAGTGTTCCAGCGGCTCGGCGTGAAGATCGAATCGCCGTCCGCGCAGTCGCGGATCGTGCATGGCGTCAGCCTGAAGGGGCTGCGCGGCAGCGCCGACGCGCTGGACTGCGGCAACGCCGGCACCGGCATGCGCCTGCTCGCGGGCGTGCTGGCCGGGCAGGCATTCGACAGCACCCTGGTCGGCGACGCTTCGCTGTCGAAGCGACCGATGCGCCGCGTGATCGACCCGCTGTCGAAGATGGGCGCGCGGATCGACAGCGAAGAGGGCGGCCTGCCGCCGCTGCGCATCCACGGTGGCCAGGCGCTGACCGGCATCGACTACACGCTGCCGGTGGCGAGCGCGCAGGTGAAGTCCGCGCTGCTGCTCGCCGGTCTGTACGCCGACGGCGAAACCATCGTCCGCGAACCGCATCCGACCCGCGACTACACCGAGCGCATGCTGTCCGCGTTCGGCTGGCCGATCGAATTCGAGCCCGGCTTCGCCCGCGTGCGCGGCGGCGCCGACGGTCGCCATGCGCTGCGCGCGACCGACGTGTCGGTGCCGGCGGATTTCTCCTCGGCGGCCTTCTTCCTGGTCGCCGCCAGCGTGATTCCCGGGTCCGATCTGCTGCTCGAAGCGGTCGGCATGAACCCGCGCCGCACCGGCCTGCTGCAGGCGCTGCGGCTGATGGGCGCCGACATCGAGGAATCGAACGCGCGCAGGGCGGGCGGCGAAGCCGTGGCCGACCTGCGCGTGCGCCATGCGCCGCTGCGCGGCATCGACGTGCCGGAAGGCATCGTCCCGGACATGATCGACGAGTTCCCGGCGCTGTTCATCGCGGCGGCCTGCGCCGAAGGCATCACCCGCGTGCGCGGCGCGGCCGAGCTGCGCGTGAAGGAGTCCGACCGACTCGCCACGATGTCCGCCGGCCTGCGCCAGCTCGGCATCCGCGTCGACGAGACGCCCGACGGTGCCGATATCCACCCCGGTGCGTTCCGGCCGGCGGCGGACGGCAGCACGCGGATCGACAGCCATGGCGACCACCGCATCGCGATGTCGTTCGCGATCGCCGCGCAGCGCGCCGAGGCGATGTTCGTCGTCGGCGACATCGCCAACGTCGCGACCTCGTTCCCGGGCTTCGACGCCCTCGCGCGCGACGTCGGTTTCGGCCTGCGCGACGCCTGAGTCCGCGCAGGCCGTGACGCCAGGGCTTCAGCGCTTGGCGTCGGCCTGTTTCAGCACTTCGCCGATCGCCGGCGACCACACCGTCCAGGTGTGCCCGCCCTCGCGGACCAGCACCTGGTCGGCGGGCAGGGCCGGCGCGAGCAGCGGCACCGCGTTGCGCAGGCGGTCCTTGTCGCCGTAGGCCAGCCAGAAGCGCTTGGATTGCGCCGGGTCGCGCGACACCTTCTGGATGTGGCGCCAGATCTCGCGCTGCCAGGTGTCGTCGTTGACCTCCTGCGGCGGGCCGGCATCCCACTTGGCGATGCCGCCCGCGTCGCCGATCTCGCGCAGCAGCTTGCGGTCGCCGAGGTAGGGCGCCAGCAGCACCAGGCCATCCATCTCGCCCGGCCGCAGCCGGTCGTATAGCAGCACGCCCATGCCGCCCATCGACGCGCCGGCCAGCCAGACCTCGCGATAGCCGCGCTGCCGGGCGGGCGCGACCACTTCGTCATGGAGCCGTTCGGGCGCGCGGCCCTGCATGTAGTAGCCCAGGGTCAGCTCGGCGAACAGCACGTCGGCATCGGGCCACGTGCTCTGGATGGCGGCGGCCATGCCGCTGTCGCGCAGCGCGGGCAGGCCGTCGGCGCGGCCTGGCAGCACGATCACCAGGCGCTTCGCCGGCTGCGGCGCCGGCACCAGCAGGGTGGGGATGGTCTTCGAGGGATCGCTCGGCGGCAGGCAGCCGGCCAGGGTCAGCAGCATGGCGATCAGGGCGATCAGGGCGATCAGGGCGAACGGCTTGTGTCGCATGGAACGATCTCCTCGGTCAGGTGACGCAGCTACGCGGCCGGATGGCCGACGGATGCAGGCGCTCACCCCCCGGCAGGACGCTGCAGGACTTCGGGCGGCAGCAGCGCGCTGATTTCGCGGATGAACACCGGGAGGCTCTCTTCGGAATAGCCACGATGCACGTGGGCGACCTTGCCCTCGCGGTCGATGATGAACATGTTCGGCAGCGCCTGCACGCCGTATCGGACCGTGGTGGCGCCGCTGCTGTCGTGCACCCAGGTCAGGCCCAGGTCCTTGTTGGCGCGGATCACGCCGAGGTAGTCCTTGCGCGGCTCCTTGACGTTGATCGCGATGACCTCCAGTGCGTCCTTGCCGACCGCGCGCTGGAACTTGCCCAGGACCGGCAGCTCGCGGCGACAGGGGCCGCACCAGGACGCCCAGAAGGTCACGATCACCACCTTGCCGCGATGCCGGCTGACGGTCTGCTCGTTGCCTTCGCGATCCTTGCCCAGCGCATCCGGGGGGATCTCGCCGGGCCTGGGTTGCGGATGCGGACCGGCGGCGGCGACCGTGGCGACGACAGCGACGAGCAGCATGGCCAGCAGGCCACGGAGGCGGAAGGGCATGTTCGGTCCGGTGCGGGCGCTGCGGCGTGCAGCCGCGCCAGTCTATGCGAGCGCCTGTGCGCCGGCGAGCGGGCTCACTTCTCGACGAAGGCGCGCTCGAACACGTACTCGCCGGCGGTGCCGATGCGCGGCGAGGCGGTGAAGCCGCGGCCATCGAGGATGCGGCGGAAGTCGGCCAGCATCTGCGGGCTGCCGCAGATCATGGCGCGATCGTGCGCCGCGTCCAGCGGATCGAGCCCGAGGTCGGCGGCGATGCGTCCGCTGTCGAGCAGGTCGGTGATGCGGCCGCGCTGCAGGCGGCCATGGAAGAAGAAGTCCTCGCGGCTCACCGCCGGGTAGTACAGCAGCTTGCGGCTGATCTCTTCGCCGAGGAATTCGTGGCGCGGCAGCTCGCGTTCGATGTAGTCGCGATAGGCCAGGTCCGGCTCGCCGCGCACGCCGTGCACGATGACGACCTTCTCGAAGCGCTCGTAGGTCGCCGGGTCCTTCACCACCGCCATCCACGGCGCCAGGCCGGTGCCGGTGGACAGCAAGTAGAGGTTGCGGCCCGGATGCACGTCGGAGATCAGCAGCGTGCCGGTGGGCTTGCGGCCGATGAGGAGGGTGTCGCCGGGTTTGATGTGCTGCAGGCGCGAGGTCAGCGGGCCGTCCTGGACCTTGATGCTGAAGAACTCCAGCTGCTCTTCCCAGTTCGCGCTGGCGATCGAATAGGCGCGCATCAGCGGCTTGGTCGACCCGTCCGGCTGCGCGACCTCCAGTCCGATCATCACGAACTGGCCGTTGTCGAAACGGAAGCCGTCGTCGCGGGTGGTGGTGAAGCTGAAGTAGGCGTCGGTCCAGTGACGGACGTCCAGCACGGTTTCGGTGCCGTAGGGGGAGGCCATGGGGTCGGGCAGGGGGCGAGGCGAAGCGGGCGCGCATTGTACCGGACGGCCCCGGTGGAGCCGTCCGGTGCGGGCGGTCAGAGCGTCAGCGTATGCAGGACCTGGGTGCGGTCGTCCGGGTCCGGCGCGGTGTGGAAGCCGAGGTGACGGGCGAGATGGGTCATCTCCTGGTTCTCGGCGAAATCCAGCGACACCATCCGCTGCAGGCCGCGCTCGCGGGCGACCTCGATCAGCCGGCGCATCAGGGCCGTCCCCAGTCCCTGGCCCTGCCAGGCATCGAGCACGGTCACCGCGATCTCGCAGGCCAGCGGGTCGCTGCCGACCGCGTAGCGGGACACGCCGACGATGGCGCCGTGCTCGTCGGCATCGGCCAGGGCCACGAAGGCCTCGTCGTTGACGTGGTCCACGTTCACCAGCTTCTCGATCATCTCCGGTGCCGGGTCGCGGATCTGCTCCTGGAAGCGGTAGCGGCGCGCCTGCGGCGACAGGGCCAGGATGAAGGCGCGCTCGGCCTCGGCATCGCCGGGGTTCATCGGCCGGATCAGGACCTTGCGGCCATCGGCCAGGGTCTCGACGGTGTAGGGCAGGAAGGACGGGGTTCCGGGCGCGGACGGACGATCGGTGGCGCTGTGCATGACGGGCTCCTGGAGAGCGATCGACGCGGGGTGGCGATCATTGTGGAAAGCACCCTTCCGCCCCGTATTGACCCCGGTCAAACCCCGCGCCCGGGTGCAGCGTCAGCGCGCGGCAGCGCCCTGCATGTTCGCCAGCCCCTGCTCGAAATCCTTGCCGATCATCCGGTCCATGCCGATGACCGTGTCCATCAGCTTGGAGACGTAGGGCATCGGGCCTTCCATGCGCCAGGTCACTTCGGTCCCGCCGTTCACCGGGGCGAGCGTGAAGGTCGTGACGTTGCTGGATTCGAAGGGGTCGATGAAGTCGAGCTTGATCACGATCCGGCCCGGCGCCGAGGCCGCGGTGATTTCCATGTGCCCCTCGCCGACATCGTCATTGCCCTTCCAGGCGTAGGTGGCGCCCAGGCCCTTCGCCGCGCCGCCGTGGGTGCGGGTCATGGCCGGGTCGAGCTTCTCCCACGGCGACCATTCGCCCCAGCGATGGAAGTCCTCGATCATCGCGTAGACCTGCTCCGGCGGGGCCGGGACGACGGCCTTGCGTTCGACGCGGAAGGTGTCGGGTTTGGTCGCGGCGTAGCCCAGCACGCCCAGGATCACGACCAGCAGCACGAGCAGGATCTTCTTGACCATGGCCTGGCCCCTCGGATGGGATGTCCGGGCATTGTCGGCCGATCCTGCCGGTTCGCAAGGCCGGCGGGGCATGCGGCGCGCCTGCGCGGTAAAATCCCGGTTCCACACGCCACGACGGTTCCTTCCGTGTCCGCAGCCTCCGCCTCCACCGCCATGCCCGCCGACCGCCGCCCGGTCTCGATCAAGCAGGAAGACCTCATCCAGTCGATCGCCGACGGCCTGCAGTACATCAGCTACTACCACCCGGTCGACTACATCCGGAACCTCGCCGCCGCGTACGAGCGCGAGGAAAGCCCGGCGGCGAAGGACGCCATCGCCCAGATCCTGATCAACTCGCGCATGTGCGCCGAAGGCCACCGTCCGATCTGCCAGGACACCGGCATCGTCACCGTCTTCCTCGAAGTCGGCATGGACGTGCGCTGGGACGACGCGACGATGGCGCTGGAGGACATGGTCCACGAGGGCGTGCGCCGCGCCTACAACCATCCGGACAACAAGCTGCGCGCCAGCGTGCTGGCCGACCCGGCCGGCAAGCGCACCAACACGAAGGACAACACGCCCGGCGTGGTCAACGTGAAGATCGTCCCCGGCAACACGGTCGACGTGATCGTCGCCGCGAAGGGCGGCGGCAGCGAAGCCAAGTCGAAGTTCGCGATGCTCAACCCCTCCGATTCCATCGTCGACTGGGTGCTGAAGACGGTGCCGACCATGGGCGCCGGCTGGTGCCCGCCGGGCATGCTCGGCATCGGCATCGGCGGCACCGCCGAGAAGGCGATGCTGCTGGCCAAGGAATCGCTGATGGAGCCGATCGACATCACCGACCTGCAGGCGCGCGGTCCGTCGAACCGTGCCGAGGAGCTGCGCCTGGAGCTGTACGAGAAGGTCAACGCGCTCGGCATCGGCGCGCAGGGCCTGGGCGGCCTGACCACGGTGCTCGACATCAAGGTCAAGGATTACCCGACCCATGCCGCCAATCTCCCCGTCGCCATGATTCCGAACTGCGCCGCGACCCGCCACGCGCATTTCACCCTCGACGGCAGCGGCCCGGTCATGCTGGATCCGCCGTCGCTGGAAGATTGGCCGGAATTGACCTACGACGCGTCGAAGGGCCGTCGTGTCGATCTCGACACGGTGACGAAGGAAGACGTCGCTTCGTGGAAGCCCGGCGAAGTGTTGCTGCTCAACGGCAAGCTGCTCACCGGCCGCGACGCCGCGCACAAGCGCATGGTCGACATGCTCAACAAGGGCGAGCAGCTCCCGGTCGACCTGCGCGGCAAGTTCATCTACTACGTCGGCCCGGTCGATCCGGTACGCGACGAAGTCGTCGGTCCCGCCGGCCCGACCACCGCCACGCGCATGGACAAGTTCACCGAGCAGGTGCTGGCGCAGACCGGTCTGATGGGCATGGTCGGCAAGGCCGAACGCGGCCCGGCCGCGATCGAGGCGATCCGCAAGCACCAGTCCGTCTACCTGATGGCCGTCGGCGGCGCCGCGTATCTCGTGTCCAAGGCGATCAAGGGCGCGAAGGTCGTCGGTTTCGCCGACCTCGGCATGGAAGCGATCTACGAGTTCGAGGTGAAGGACATGCCGGTCACCGTCGCCGTGGATTCGCAGGGTACCTCGGTGCACCAGACCGGTCCGAAGGAATGGCAGGCGCGGATCGGCAAGATTCCGGTGGTGGTCGGCTGACCGTCGCCGTCGATGCGGCGCCCGGATCCCCGGGCGCCGCATGCGCGTCGCATTGATTGGGCGCAGGAAGCAACAGGATCAGATCAGACGCGCGCGACCGTTGCGGACCTCGACCCGCGAGCCCACGGCGATGCCGTTGAGGTCGTCCTGCGATACCACGACTTCCCGGCCGCCGCGCATTCTCACGAAGATGTTGTAGCCGGTGCCGGCACGATTGTGGATCGCATTGCCGATGACGCCGCCGGCCGCCGCACCGGCCACCGTGGCCGTGTTCTTGCGGCCTTCGCTGTCGGTCTGGTTGTCGGCGATTTCGCGCGCCGCCAGGCCCCCGATCACTGCGCCGACCACGGCGCCGGTCGCGTTCGGTGTACGGCTGCCGTTGCCGGGCTCGATGCGGGTCACGGTGCCGCAGTCGTAGCAGGCGGTCTGCGTGCTTCCGTAACCGGACCCTCCATAAGCGCTCGAACCACCCGGCGTTGCGCAGCCGGCCAGTGCGAGCGTGGACAGGGCGAGGGCGGTCGCGAGAAGCGGTGTCTTGATGGATCGGCGCTTGATGGATGCATTCATGTCGATCTCCTGACGTTTGCGTGGGTCAGCGACACGGGCCGTCGCTGCGTGACCGGACCGTACGCATCCGGCCATGAATCGCCAGGAACCATGCAGGATGCATGAGGGTCGGGATTCAGGAAAAAAGCGCATGCCGCTTGCGCGCGACGTGGCCCGAGGCGCCGTCGCCCTGTCGGTCGGCTCCGCGATTGCGGCATCGCCGCGTTTGCGACATGCTCACTCGATCGACAGACGAGGGCATGACGGATGCGCGTGAAATTCCACGGTGCCGCCGGTGAGGTGACCGGCTCCCTGCATGAAGTCGAGGCGGCCGGGCATCGCCTGCTGCTCGACTGCGGCATGATCCAGGGCAGTCCCGAAGCCGAAGCCCGCAACGCGGATCCGTTTCCGTTCGAGCCGACCGCGCTCGACGCGCTGGTGCTCAGCCATGCGCACATCGACCATATCGGCCGCGTGCCGCTGCTGGTGCAGCGCGGCTTCCGCGGCCCGATCTACGCGCAGAAGGCCACCGCCGACCTGATGCCGATCATGCTGCTGGACGCCGCGGGCATCGCCGAGAGCGAGGCCATGCGCGCCAATCGCGACCGCCGACGCGGTCAGCCCGTGGCGGTGCCGCTCTACACCAAGGACGACGTCCACGCCGCCATGCGCCTGGTGAAGCCCTTGCCCTACGGCGCGCGCACCGAAGTGCTGCCCGGCGTCGAGCTGTGCTTCCACGATGCCGGCCACATCCTCGGTTCCTCGATCGTCGAAGTGTGGGCCGAGGGCCGGAAGCTCGTGTTCTCCGGCGATCTCGGCCCGAAAGGCACGCCGATCCTGCGCGATCCGGTCGATATCACCGAGGCCGACCTCGTGCTGATGGAATCGACCTACGGCGATCGCCTGCATCGCGAGCGCGCCGAGACCATCCGCGAACTGGAAGGCATCCTCGACGATGCTTGGCGGCAGGGCGGGGCGGTGCTGATCCCGGCGTTCGCAGTCGGGCGTACCCAGGAGCTGCTGTACTGGTTCGCCAAGCACTGGGACGACTGGAAGATGTCGCGCTGGCAGATCTTCCTCGACAGCCCGATGGCCGCGAAGGTCGTCGATGTCTACGATCGCCACCACGGCCTTTTCGACGACGACGCGAAGGCGGTCTGGCACGACCAGCCCAACCCCTTCAAGCTGCCCAACCTGCACGTGACCGAATCGGTCGAGGAGTCGATGGCGATCAACCGCATCGAGCGCGGGCTGATCGTGATCGCGGGCTCGGGCATGGCCAATGCCGGCCGGATCCTCCACCACTTCAAGCACCGCCTGCACCGCAAGCAGACGCACGTGGTGTTCGTCGGCTACCAGGCCGAAGGCACCACCGGCCGGCGCATCGTCGACGGCGCGCAGTGGGTGCGCATCCATGGCCACGACGTGCGCGTCGCGGCCAGGCGGCACACCGTCGGCGGCCTGTCCGCGCATACCGACCAGCGCGGGCTGATGGACTGGTACGGCCGCTTCGAGGGGCGCCCGCCGCTGGTCCTCGTGCATGGCGAGGACAAGGCCCGCGAGGCCCTGGCGGGCGAGATCGGCGAGGCCTACGGTGTCCAGGCGATGCTGGCGCGGCCGGGGCTGGAACATGAGGTCTGATCGCGAGGTCTGACACGAGGCCTGATCGCGCTTCGCCGGGCCGGGCAGGGCTCTCCCGCCCGTCCCGCCGGTCGGAAATTCCCGGCCGGACAAGGATTTGCTGTCGCCGGGGCGGCTTTTCGCGTATCATCCGCCTCGTTTCGCGCACGGCTGGTCCGTTTTCCCTCGACAGCCGCCGCCGCCCGGTCCGCCTTCGCGATCTGGCTCGGCTTCTCCGCACGTCTTTCGTCGCGCCGAACACGGTCTGCCAACGGGCGGACCGTCCCAGATCTTGCTCGCAGCGCGGTTGGAAAGCTCCGAGTAACGCTTCGCGCCCGATGCAGCGTCCCGCTGCCGGCGCGACACCACCGGAGTTCCACACCATGTCGTTCGAATCCCTCGGGCTTACGCCCGCGTTGCTGCGCGCGCTCGCCGACAACGCCTACACCACGCCGACGCCGATCCAGGCCGAAGCCATCCCGCTGGTCCTCGCCGGCCACGACGTCCTCGGCGGCGCCCAGACCGGTACCGGCAAGACCGCCGCCTTCGGCCTGCCGCTGCTGCAGCGCCTGGCCGACAGCAGCAAGCCCGCCGCCGGCCCGCGCAAGCCGCGCGCGCTGATCCTGGTGCCCACCCGCGAACTCGCGGTGCAGGTCGCCGACAGCCTGCGCAGCTACAGCAAGTACATCCGCCTCAACGTCACCACCATCTTCGGTGGCGCCGGCATGGGCCCGCAGGTCGACAACCTGCGTCGCGGCGTCGACATCCTCGTCGCCACGCCCGGCCGCCTGATCGACCACATGCAGCAGGGCAGCGCCAAGCTCGACGGCATCGAAGTGCTGATCCTCGACGAAGCCGACCGCATGCTCGACATGGGCTTCCTGCCGGCGATCAAGCGCATCCTCGCGCGCGTGCCGGCCGATCGCCAGACGCTGCTGTTCTCGGCGACCTTCGAAGCGCAGATCAAGCAGCTCGCCCTCGAATTCATGCGCGATCCGCGCCAGGTGCAGGTGGCGACGCAGAACACCATCGCCGCGACCATCCAGCATCGTGCGCATCCGGTCGACGGTTCGCGCAAGCGCGACCTGCTGATCGACATCCTCACCGCGCGCCACACCGAGCAGGTGCTGATCTTCGGCAAGACCAAGCACGGCTGCAATCGCCTGGCCGAACAGCTCGAAGCCGCCGGCCTGCCGGCGCTGGCGATCCACGGCAACAAGAGCCAGGCCGCCCGCCAGAAGGCGCTGAACGCGTTCAAGTCGGGCAAGGCGCGCATCCTCGTCGCCACCGACGTGGCCGCGCGCGGCCTCGACATCCCGAACCTGCCGCTGGTCATCAACCACGACCTGCCGATGGTCGCCGAGGACTACGTGCACCGCATCGGCCGCACCGGCCGCAACGGCGCGCAGGGCGAGGCGCTGTCGCTGGTGTCCCCGGACGAAGCGCCGCTGCTCCGTCAGATCCAGCGCCTGCTGAAGTCGGACATCGCGCTGGAGGCCGTCGAAGGCTTCGAGCCGAGCCGTCCGATCCGCCTCGACGGCAATGCGCCGGGTTCCGCTCGCCCGGGTGGCCAGCGTGCCGGCGGCGAGCGTCCGGGCGGCCAGCGTCCCCCGCGCAAGCCGGGCAACCGCGCCCACGGCCGTCCGGCCGATCGCGGTGCCCACGCCCATGCCCACACCGGGCAGAAGCAGGGCGGCCAGCGTGGCCAGGGCCAGGCGCAGGGCCGGGGCGGCGATCGTCGCGCCTGATGCACCGGATGCGATCGGTTCGCCGATCGCATCGATCCGCACATGCGATCACACGAAGGGCCGGCCATGCCGGCCCTTCGTGCGTCCGGCGTCGTGCAACCCCGGCGACGCGGGCGATCCGTTACTAAGCCCAACGGGCACAAAGCCTCATTCAGAGTCACCCACAGGCCCGTCTGCAAGGCGCACGCGCGCAGGCAGGCTGGCCGCCTGTCAAGCGCGTGCAACGCAGCAGACGGGCCTGTGGGTGGCTCCCTTTGGGCGCGCTTGTCTGCGTCCGTGGCTGCGTTGTCGCTCGCTCATGTACGAGAGGTACACCGCGCTCGCTCCGCCTTGCCGCGAACGCAGGCAAGCGCGCTGAATGAGGCTTTGTGCCCGTTGGGCTTAGTATCGTTCGCGAACGCGGCAAACGTGCCGCCTGACCGGATGGAGCGCGAATGAAGGGTCGACGCATGATGGGGTGGGGGCTGCTGCTGGTGCTGCCGATGGCCGCGGCGATCGCCTGGTCGGGCACCGGGGCCGCGCCTGCGGCGGATCCCGCATCGAAACCCGCAGCCAGGCAGGGGGCGACCCTGCGCGCCTTCGCCAGCGAGGCAGCACTGAAGGCCGAAATCGAGCGCCTGCGCCGCGAGGAGCGCGAACGCATGCGTCGCGAGCCGCCACCACCGCCGCCTCCGCCGTCCTCACCGGTAGCGGCCATGCCTGCGGCCGAAGCAGCGGCACCCGCAGGCGCCGCGTCGGGGAAGGAAGAATCGATCACCAACACCCAGGTCGCGGGCGTCGACGAAGGCGGCATCGTCAAGCGGCGCGGCGACCACCTCGTCGTCCTGCGCCGGGGCCGCCTGTTCACCATCCGCATCGGTGGCGACGCGCTCAAGCCGATCGCCAGCATCGATGCCTTCGGCCCCGACATCGATCCGTCCGGCGCGTGGTACGACGAAATGCTGGTCAGCGGCGACACCATCGTCGTCATCGGCTACAGCTACCAGCGCGGCGGCACCGAGATCGGCCTGTTCGACCTCGACGCCAGCGGCGGCCTGAAATACCGGGCCACCTACCACCTGCGCAGCAACGATTACTACTCGTCGCGCAACTACGCCAGCCGCCTGATCGGCGACAAGCTGATCTTCTACGCGCCGCTGTACCTCAACCTCTACAGTGACTACACCCAAAGCCTGCCGGCGCTTCGGCGCTGGCAGCGCGGCGCCGATGCCAAGGGCTTCGCGCGCATCCTGGACGCGAAGCGGATCTATCGCGGCTACGGCCGGCTCGATGCGCGTTCCGGCATCGCCCTGCACACGGTGACGGTGTGCGAACTGGCGAAGCAGGACATGCCCTGCCGCGCCACGGCGGTGTTCGGCGCGCCGGGCCAGGTGTTCCATGTGTCCGAGGATGCCGCCTTCGTGTGGACCACGCCCTGGTCGCGCGATCAACGCAAGCCGGCCCTGTCGGAAGTGTTCCGCATCCCGCTGGACGGCCGTGCGCCGACGGCGATGCGTGCGGAAGGCGCGCCGATCGACCAGCTGTCCTTCCTGCAGCGCGACGGCTATCTCAACGTGCTGCTCGGCAGCCGTTCCAACGGCCAGTGGATGTGGGCGCCCGAAGGCGGCGCCGGCGAACTCGCGCTGCTGCGCGTGCCGCTGTCGATGTTCGGCGACGGCAGCCTGGTGGCGCGGCGGACGCATTACCGGCCGGTGACGGGCTTCTCGCCCTACAGCGCCGCCGTGCAGAACCGCTTCGTCGGCGACTGGCTGCTGGTCGGCGCGGGACGCAACTGGCGCGGCGACGCGGTGGGCGACCACATCCACGCCGTCCGCTACGCCAGCCGCGAGCCGTTCGTCGCGGTGGAGGTGGGCCACGCCGCCGAGCGTTTCGAGGCCCTGGGCACGGACGGCATCGTCATCGGCCAGTCGCAGCAGGATCTCGTGTTCACCAGCCTGCGCCTCGGGCGCACGGCCGAGACGGCGGGACGCTACGTGTTGCCCCAGGCCACCCAGGGCGAGCAGCGCACGCACGGGTTCTTCTACCGGCCGACAGGCCAGCAGGTCGGCGTGGTCGGGCTGCCGGTGCTCGGCGGAGGCGGGGATGGGGCCGGCGCGTCGGTGCTCTATCTGCACAACCGCGCATTGGCGCTGAGCGAAGCGGGGCAGCTGAAGGCGAAGTCCGGCGGCGCGCTGGCCGACGACTGCAAGGCCAGCTGCGTCGACTGGTACGGCAATGCCCGGCCGATCTTCATCGGCGAGCGCGTGTTCGCGCTGCTGGGCTACGAGCTGGTGGAAGGCGGCTTCGAGCGCGACCGCATCCACGAACGGCGTCGCGTGGACTTCTCGCCTGGGCAGATCATCGCCCGCTGAGGCGGGCAGGGCGGTGCGGGCATCGGCCCCACCGCCCGGGCGCGGAGATCAATCTCCGGGCATCAACGCTCGAGCAGGGGCAGCTTGCCGGGCTTGCCTTCCCATTCCTTGGCATCCGCCAGCGGCTCCTTGCGCACGGTGATCACCGGCCACGCGGCGGACAGTTCGCGATTGAGCGCGACGAAGGCCTCCTGGCCGGCCGGCACGTCGTCCTCGGGGTAGATCGCGTTGATCGGGCACTCCGGCTCGCAGAGGGTGCAGTCGATGCATTCGTCCGGGTCGATCACCAGGAAGTTCGGCCCCTCGTGGAAGCAGTCGACCGGGCAGACTTCGACACAGTCGGTGTACTTGCACTTGATGCAGTTTTCGGTGACGACGAAAGGCATGGGGTCCGACCCTGGCAACGATGTCCCGTTAGTGTAAAGGCTGCCGGCCGGCAGGCGAAGCTGGTCGGGCCCGCGAGTGGATGGGCGGGCCGCTCGAACCCGGGGTTCGAACCCTCCGGTCGCGCAAAACGAAAAGCCCACGCTTGCGCGTGGGCTTTTGTTTGGCGCTCCCTACGGGATTCGAACCCGTGTTTTAGCCTTGAGAGGGCCACGTCCTAGGCCTCTAGACGAAGGGAGCAGAGCTTGGGCACGACCACCCGATGGAAGGGGGGCGCAGCACTGGATTCGTCGACCCGCATCGCTCGACCCGGTCGCCGCGAGGGCGACGGCGGGCGTTGGATGCCGGCAGGCTGCTAGTATAGCCGGTCCCTCGTTTCCCACAAACACCCCGATCCCTATCGCTGCCGTTTCGATGACCTCACCGATTTTCCTGCCAGCCGAGCCGCTGACCATTCCCCGAGATCAGCATGCGATCTCGCGCAAAGACATCAGTCCCAGTGCGTTGCGCGTGCTGTACCGGCTGCACGAGGCAGGGTACGGCGCCTATCTGGTGGGGGGCGCGGTCCGCGACCTGCTGCTGGGCGAGCACCCCAAGGACTTCGACGTCGCCACCGATGCCACGCCCGAGCAGGTGAAGCACCTGTTCCGGAACTGCCGGCTGATCGGCCGCCGCTTCCGCCTGGCGCACGTGGTCTACGGCCGCGAGATCATCGAAGTCGCCACCTTCCGCGCCAACAGCGACGACGGCAGCGGCGACCGCGAGACCGACGAGGACGGCCGCGTGCTGCGCGACAACGTCTACGGCAGCATCGAGGACGACGCCGTCCGCCGCGATTTCACCGCCAACGCGCTGTACTACGCCATCGCCGATTTCTCGGTGCGCGACTACACCGGCGGCTTCGAGGACGTGCGCAACCGCACCCTGCGGCTGATCGGCGACCCCGAAACCCGCTATCGCGAGGACCCGGTGCGCATGCTCCGCGCCGTCCGCCTGGCGGCCAAGCTGCGCTTCACCATCGAGCCGGCCAGCGCCGAGCCCATCGCCCGCCTGGCACCGCTGCTGCACGAGGCTGCGGCCGCCCGCCTGTTCGAGGAATGCCTGAAGCTGTTCCTGTCCGGCCATGCCGAGGCCAGCTTCCTCGGCCTCGAAGCCCACGGCCTGCTGGCCGGACTGTTTCCCGAGACCGCGCGCGCCCTGGCCTCGAACCGCAGCGGTGCGCTGCGTCGGATGCTGATCGAGGGCCTGCGCGCCACCGATGCGCGGATCGCGGCCGACGAACCGGTCTCGCCGGCGTTCCTGTTCGCGCTGCTGCTGTGGCCGGCCTACTGCCGCACCCTGGCGATGCTGCAGGCCCAGGGCGTGCAGGCGGCGGACGCCGAGCGCCGCGCGGCCGACCGCGTCACCCTGCACCAGGTCGACACCGTGGCGCTGCCGCGCCGGTTCTCGCTGCCGATGCAGGAGATCTGGCTGCTGCAGTCGCGGTTCTCGCTGCGCCAGCGCAAGAAGGTGGTGCGCCTGCTGGCCCACCCGCGCTTCCGCGCCGCCTACGATTTCCTGCTGCTGCGCCAGGCCGCGTCGGATGGCCATGCCGCCGACATCGCCTTCTGGGCCGAAGCCCAGCACGATCCCGACCACGCCCTGGCCGTGACCGCGGTCCGCGCCGAGATCGATGCCGAGGCGTCCGAAGAGGGCGGCGATCCGCGCAAGCCGCGTCGTCGGCGTCGCCGCAGGCCGGCGGCGACGGGGCACTGAGAAGGTCGCAGGATGTCCAGACTCCAGAACGCACCGGTGGTGGCCTTCATCGGCCTTGGCGGCAACCTCGGTGATCCGCTCGCCATCCTGCGCTCGGCCGTGCATCGGCTGATGACCGTGCCGCGCAGCCGGTTCCTCGGCGCTTCCCGCTTCTATCGGACCCCGGCCTGGGGCGAACGCGACCAGGCCGACTTCGTCAACGCCGTGGTCGCGATCGAGACCGCGCTCGCCCCGAAGCTGCTGCTCGACGAACTGCTGGGCATCGAACGCCAGTTCGGCCGCCAGCGCGGCGCCGAAGGCGGCGTCCGCTGGGGCCCGCGTACGCTCGACCTCGACATCCTGCTCCATGGTGCGGTCACGCTCGACACCCCCAGCCTGAAACTGCCGCATCCGCACCTGCACGAGCGCGCCTTCGCCCTGGTGCCGCTGCTCGAACTCGTGGACGACATCGAGATCCCCGGGCAGGGCAGTGCGCGTGCCGCCCTGGCGCGGCTGGACCGCAGCGGCATCCAGCCATTGGCGGAACGCTGAGGGCGCGTCGGCGCCTCGTATACGCCCGCTACTCCAATCCCCGACCTGATAGGCTATTTGCTTCCGGCCTCTTCCATACCGGCCAACTTTCGGATTCGCATGGCCTCTCGAGAAGACAAGCCCTGGACGGTGCCCGCCCTGGCCGATGCCAAGCGCGCGGGACGCAAGCTCGCGATGCTCACCGCGTACGACGCGGTGTTCGCGCGGGTGCTCGATCACAACGGCGCCGACCTGATCCTGGTGGGGGACTCGCTGGGCATGGTGGTCAAGGGCCACGGCTCGACCCTGCCGGTCACCGTCGACGACATCGCCTACCACACCGCCGCCGTGGCGACCGGCCTGCAGCGCGCGCTGCTGATCGCCGACCTGCCGTTCCAGGCAGACGCCACGCCGGAGCGCGCGCTCGATGCCGCCACCCGCCTGCTCCAGGCCGGTGCGCAGATGGTCAAGCTCGAAGGCGCGGGCCCGCACAAGCTCGATGCGATCCGCTACCTGGTCGAACGCGAGATTCCGGTGGCCGGCCACCTCGGCCTGACCCCGCAGTCGGTGCTGCGCTTCGGCGGCTTCAAGGTGCAGGGACGCGAGGAACGCGCCGCCGCCAAGCTGCGCGAGGACGCGCTCGCCGTGGCCGAGGCCGGCGCCGCACTGCTCGTCCTCGAATGCGTGCCCTCGGCGCTGGCGCAGGCGGTCACCGCCGCCAGCCCGATCCCGACCATCGGCATCGGCGCCGGCCCGTACTGCGACGGGCAGGTGCTGGTGCTGCACGATTTCCTCGGCCTCGACAGCGGCCACCGCCGTCCGAAGTTCGTGAAGGATTTCCTGGCCGAAGGCGGCTCGGTTGCCGGGGCAGTCCGGGCGTATTGCAATGCAGTCCGCGACGGCACTTTCCCCGACGAGGAGCATGCCTACCAATGATCCGATTCGCGATGCTGTTCCCGGCCGCCGCTGCGGTCGCGCTGCTGGCCCCTGTGCTCGCCGCCGCCGCACCGCGCGAGGTGCCGGTCGTGGTCGGCGAGAGCGCCGAACTGGATGCCTGCACCAGTTGGGCGAAGGTCAGTGGCCTCGATCCGAAGGGCGATGGTTTCCTCGCCGTGCGCGGCGGGCCGGGCACGGCCCATGCGTTGCGCGACCGCCTGCGCGAAGGCGACGAATTCTTCGTCTGCAACTATTCGCGCGACGACAAGTGGCTGGCGATCGTCTATCCGCGCAAGGGACAGCAGGCCGCCGACTGCGGCGTCTCCACGTCGCTGCCGAAGCCCGTCGCCTACCGCGGCCCCTGCGGCTGGGGCTGGGTGCACGGCAAGTGGGTCCAATTCCTCGCCGGCTGACCCAGGCCAGGCGCCACGCACAACGCTTCGGAACACCATGATCGAAACCATCACAGATCTGTCGCGCCTGCGCGCATGCATCCTCGGCTGGCGCCGCGAAGGGCTGCGCATCGGCTTCGTGCCGACCATGGGCAACCTGCACGCGGGGCACTATTCGCTGGTCGCGCTGGCGCGCAAGCACGCCGACCGGGTGATTTCCAGCGTGTTCGTCAATCCGACCCAGTTCGGCCCGAACGAGGATTTCACCCGCTATCCGCGCACGCCCGAAGCCGACACCAGCGGCCTGGAGGCCGCCGGCTGCGATGCGCTGTGGCTGCCGACGGTCGAAGGCATGTATCCCTTCGGCGTCGACCTCGCGGTGCGCATGCGCGTGCCGGGCGTCGCCGACGTGCTGGAGGGCGCGCATCGCCCGGGTCATTTCGATGGCGTCTGCACCGTGGTCGCGCGCCTGTTCAACCAGGTGCAGCCGGACGTCGCCGCGTTCGGCAAGAAGGATTTCCAGCAGGTCGCGGTGATCCAGCAGATGGTCACCGACCTGGCGTATCCGCTCACGCTGCTGCGCGGCGAGATCGTGCGCGAACCCGACGGCCTGGCGATGAGCTCGCGCAACCAGTACCTGACGCCCGAGGATCGGCAGGTTGCCGCTGAGATCCATCGCACGCTGCAGGCGATGCGCGAGCGACTGCAGGCTGGCGTGACGCGCAGCGTGGTCGAGGCCGAAGGCGAGCAGCGCCTCGCACAGGCTGGCTTCGCGGTGGATTACACCGCCGTGCGCTCGCCGGATCTGTCCGAGCCCGACGACGCGCCGGGCCCGCGCGTGGTCCTGATCGCGGCGCGGCTGGGACGCACGCGACTGATCGACAACCTCGAATTCACGCTCGGCTGACCCGTCGCCTGTCCGCGCGCAGCATCGCGGGACAGGCATTGCGACACGGCCTCATGCTCCGCAAGGCCACATCGCGACGCGATGGCGGGCATCGGACAGGTTGCGCGCCAACTTGCCGGACATCGCATCCGCAGTCGATGCGATCGCCATGCGATCTGGCATGATGGGCCGGTTGCCCACTGTGCCGTTGCCGATCCCCCCATGACGTCATCGAGCTACGAAACCCTCCGCGCGCACGCGCGGCGCCTCCAGCATCGCCCGCTGTCCGCGTTGATCGCGGAAGACGCCCATCGCCCCCGCGACTTCGCGCTGCGCAGCGGCGCGTTGTACGCCAGCTTCGCGCGCCAGCGCTACGACCGCGAAGCGCTCGACACGCTGTTCGCGCTCGCCGAGTCCGCCGACCTGGCCGGCGCGCTGAGCCGCCTGTTCGACGGCCACGTCGTGAATGTCACCGAAGGCCGCGCGGCCCTGCATACCGCATTGCGCAGCGATCTTTCCTGCGCCGCCGTCGCCCGCGATGCTACCGCGCAGGCACGCGCGGTGCGCGCGCGCATGGCGACCCTGGTCGAGCGGCTGCGCGACTCCGACATCACCGACATCGTCAGCGTCGGCATCGGCGGTTCCGATCTCGGGCCGCGCCTGGTCGCCGATGCGCTGTCCGACGATGCCGGCGGCCTGCGCGTCCATTTCGTCTCCAACGTCGACGGCAACGCGATGCGTCGCACGCTGTCGAAGCTGGATCCGTCGCGCACCGCCGCCGTGCTGATCTCCAAGACCTTCGGCACCCAGGAAACCCTGCTCAACGGGCGCATCGTGCGCGACTGGCTCGGTGCGCATGCCGCCCGCGACGGCGGTCGCGTGTACGCGGTCAGCGCCAATGTCGAGCGCGCCGCCGCGTTCGGCATCGACGAGGACCGCATCCTGCCGATGTGGGACTGGGTCGGTGGCCGCTACTCGCTGTGGTCGGCGGTCGGTTTCCCGATCGCGCTGGCGATCGGCATGGACGGCTTCGAACGCCTGCTCGCCGGCGCCGCCGAGATGGACGCGCACACGCTGGCGACGCCGCTGCGCGACAACCTCGCGGTGTGGCACGCGCTCACCGCGATCTGGAACCGCAACGCGCTGGAGGCTGGTTCGCACGCGGTGCTGCCCTACGACGAGCGCCTGCGCCTGCTGCCGAACTACCTGCAGCAGCTGGTCATGGAAAGCCTCGGCAAGTCCGTGCGCCTCGACGGCGGCCCGCTGTCGCTGGACACCGTGCCGGTGTGGTGGGGCGGGGCGGGGACCGACACCCAGCACAGCTTCTTCCAGGCCCTGCACCAGGGCACCCAGGTGGTGCCTGCGGATTTCATCGGCGTGCTGCGCGCCGACCATGCGCACGAGGAGAACCACGCCGCGCTGCTGGCGAATCTCCTGGCGCAGACCGAAGCCTTCGCCAATGGCCAGGACAGCGACGATCCGCATCGCCTCTATGCCGGCAACCGCCCGAGCACGCTGCTGCTGCTCGATGCGCTCACGCCCGAATCGCTGGGCGCGCTGATCGCGCTCTACGAACACAGCGTCTACCTGCAGTCGGTGCTGTGGGGCATCAATGCCTTCGACCAGTTTGGCGTCGAACTCGGCAAGCAGGTCGCGAGCCGCCTGCTGCCTGCGCTGCGTGGCGAAGCAGACGCCGATGATCCGGTCACGCGCGCGCTGCTCGACGAGATCCGTCGTCGGTCATAGGGTGCGGTTCACCGCACCGGCTTTTCTTCAGCCGAGTCGATTCAAGCGAGCACTGGCTCGCGTGGACGAGTCGCATCCATTGCCGCGAAAACCGGCAGCGGGAAACAGAGCAGCGGCAGTGCGGGCGGACAGGCGCAAATCCCCCCGCCGCGCTTCGCGCGTCGGCCCCCTTTGGCAAAGGGGGCGCATGCAAGGTACGCCTAACCCTCCGCCGCTGGCGTCGGCTTGTACGCGAGCCATGAGGCGGCCGCGATCACCACGGCGGCGAGCAGCAGTCCGAACACGGTGCGCTGCGATTCGGTGAGCTGCGGGAAGGCGGCGTCGAACGCGGTCGCGCGCTGCAGCATCGTCCAGCCGGTGAAGGCCAGCGGCGGGATCGCGGCGCGCGCCCAGTCGGCGGCGCCCATCTGCGCGCGCCAGCTGGTGTTGTCGGCCTTCGCGGCGGTCCAGGCGGCGTAGATCCGGGGCACGAGGTACAGGGCCATGCTCATCAGCCCCAGGAGCCAGAACGCGGCCGCCAGCGACGCGGCGTCCGAGATCAGGGTGATGGTGCCCGCGGTCGCGCCGGCGGCCTCGGGCGCCCCGGTGATCGCGGCCCGCGCAGCGGTGTCGATCGTGTTCGCCGGAACGATCCGCGTGGTCGCCCCGAGGATCAGCGCATGCAGCGCAAGGACTTCCGCCGGGATCAGCGCGGCCATGGCTTCGACGTAGCCATTCACGGTGGCGGGCTTGTTCGGCGGCGTGCCCTCGTCGGTGTCGTCGCTCGCCCTGGTGAACGTGCGGAGGGTGGTGTCGGATGCCGGGGCGGCTGCAGCGGTCTTCCGCTGCTGTGCGATCTGCGCGTACAGGAACGAACTCATGGCGACTCCTTGCGTCCTCGCGGGGTCGATGGTCCGGGACATGCCCGCAGCCGGTCCGATGCGCCTTGCGTCCAGTGGCTCCCCGTCGCCCTGGACGCATCCAGCCTCGCGATCTTCCCTCTGCGGACGAGTAGAAACCAATCCCCGGGCGCGTTCAAGCGATCGGCGGCGTCATCAGGGATTCGATGTCGATTCGATGCCGATCCCGTGCCGACGCAGGGCCCATTCGACGTGCTCGCGCACCATGGCATCGTCGATGTCGCGCCGCGCGCGCAGGGCCGCGACCACGTCCGGCGTGGTCGGCGCATTGCCCAGCGCGATCGCGAGGTTGCGCAGCCAGCGCGCATAGCCACTGCGCCGGATCGGCGAGCCTTCCGTGCGCTGCAGGAATTCGTCCTCGCTCCACGCGAACAGGTCCGCCAGCGTCGCCTTGTCGAGATCGTTGCGCGCGCGGAAATCCGGTTCGTCGGTGGTCTTCGCGAACTTGTTCCAGGGACAGACGAGCTGGCAGTCGTCGCAGCCGAAGATGCGGTTGCCGATCAGCGGGCGCAGGTCCTCGTCGATCGCGCCCTCGTGCTCGATGGTGAGGTAGGCGATGCAGCGCCGCGCGTCGAGCCGGTACGGCGCGATGATGGCCTGCGTCGGACAGATGTCGATGCAGCGCGTGCAGGTGCCGCAGTGCGCGGTGGCAGGTGGATCCACGGGCAGCGGCAGGTCGACGTAGATCTCGCCGAGGAAGAACCAGGAACCGCCGTCCTTGTCGATCAGGCAGGTGTGCTTGCCGATCCAGCCCAGCCCGGCATTGCGCGCCAACGCGCGCTCCAGCACCGGCGCGGAATCGACGAACACGCGGAAGCCGAACGGCCCGATCTCCGCGGCGACGCGGTCGGCCAGCTTCTGCAGGCGATTGCGCATGAGCTTGTGGTAATCGCGGCCCAGCGCGTAGCGCGCGACGTAGGCCCGTTCGCCGTCTTCGATCGTGGCCCATGCTTCGTCCGGGTCGCGGCCGTAATCCAGGCCCACCGAGATCACCCGCAGCGTGCCGGGGACCAGGTCCGCCGGGCGGCTGCGCTTGTCGCCGTGTTCGGCCATCCAGCGCATCGAGCCATGCAGGCCCTTGTCCAGCCAGTCGCGCAGGTGGCGCTCGTCCTCCTCCAGCGCGATGCCGGAGATGCCGCAGCGCTGGAATCCGGCCTCGGCGGCGAGCGCGCGGACGCGCGACGCCAGTGCGGCGAAGTCGGGGCTCGCATGCGGAGGCGGCGCGTCGGTATCCACGCCGGAAGTATAGAATCCGCGCATGCAGATCGCGTCCTTTCCCGCCTTGCAGACGGTGTACCTCGGTGCGGCCATCCGTGCCGCCGAGGGCATCGCGATGTCCCGTTTCGGTCTCGACGAAGACGACCTGATGGCCCGCGCCGGCCTCGCGGCCTGGCGCCTGCTGCTGGAACGCTGGCCGCATGCGCAGCGCATCGGCGTCGCCTGTGGGCCCGGCAACAATGGCGGCGACGGCTACGTGCTGGCTGCGCTCGCACAGGGTTCGGGACGGCAGGTGTCGCTGCTGCAGCTCGGCGAAGGTCCGGGATCCGACGTGGCCCGGCGCGCGCAGGCCGTCTTCCTGCAGACCGGCGGCCAGGTGTCGACGTTCAGTGCCGACGCTGCGCTGCCCCAGGTCGACCTGTGGGTCGATGCGCTGTTCGGCATCGGTCTGCACCGCGCGCTCCACGGCGCCGCCGTCGATCTGGTCCACGCCTTGAACCGTGCCACCGCCGACCAGGACCGCCGCGTGCCGCTGTTCGCGCTCGACGTGCCCTCGGGCGTGGATGCCGACACCGGCGACGACCACGGCCTCTGCGTGCGTGCCGATGTCACGCTGGCCTTCATCGCCGGCAAGCCGGGCCTGTACACCGGGCGTGGCCGTGTCGCTGCGGGCGAGGTCGTCGTCGATGCGCTGGGCCTGGCCGATCATCTGTTCGACGATCTCGAACCGGCCGCGCGCATCGCACGCGCCGATGCGCTGCACGGGTGCTTCGCGCCGCGCGCGCGCGATGCGCACAAGGGCCATTTCGGTCATGTCCTCTGCGTCGGCGGCGATCACGGGTATGGCGGTGCGCTCGCGCTCTGCGCCGAAGCCGCGCATCGCGTCGGCGCCGGGCTGGTCAGCGCCGCAACGCGCGCGGAACACGTGCCGGTGCTGCTCGTGCGTCGGCCCGAGACGATGGTCCGTGCCGTCGACGATGGCGATGCACTGAACCCACTGCTCGACAAGGCGACGGTCGTCGCGATCGGGCCGGGACTCGGAGGCAGCGAATGGAGTACGTCCCTGCTGCAGGCTGCGATGCAGGCCGGAAAACCGCGAGTCCTGGATGCCGATGCGCTCAACATCCTCGCGCGCAGCGATGCGGAGCCGCTGCGTGATGCCGTGCTGACGCCGCATCCCGGCGAAGCTGCGCGCCTGCTCGGCACGACCACCGACGCCATCGCGCGCGACCGCCTGCGCCACGCGCGCCAGCTCGCCGCGCGCTTCGATTGCGTGGTCGTACTCAAGGGCGCGGGCACGATCGTCGCCGCGCCCGGTGAAGTGCCGATCCTCATCGATGCCGGCAATCCCGGCATGGCCACCGGCGGCATGGGCGATGTGCTGACCGGCGTGATTGCCGGCCTGATCGCGCAGGGTGCCGCGCCGTTCGATGCCGCGGCCTGCGGCGCGCTGCTGCATGCAGTCGCGGCGGATCGCGCTGCGAGGGATGGCGGCGAACGCGGGCTGCTGCCCTCCGATCTGTTCGCGACCCTGCGTCGATCCGCGAATCCGGACGCCGTTGCATGAGTGCGTTCTCGACGCATCTTGCCGATGCCGAGGCCACCGCGCGTTTCGCCGAAGTCCTCGCGGCGAGCGCACCGCTGCCTGCCGTGGTCCATCTGCATGGCGACCTGGGCGCCGGGAAGTCGACGCTGGCGCGCGCCTGGCTGCGTGCGCTGGGCGTGCAGGGCGCGATCCGCAGTCCGACCTACACCCTGGTCGAGCGCTATCCGCTGGCGACCGGCGAAGCGCTGCACCTCGACCTGTACCGCATCGGCGATGGCGCGGAACTCGAATTCCTGGGGCTGGACGATGTCGACGCGGCCCTCTGGCTGATCGAGTGGCCGGAACGGGCAGGGGATGCGCTGCCACCCGCCGATCTGCGGGTCGCGCTGTCGATCGAAGGGCAGGGACGGCGCTGTGAACTGCGTCCCGGAACGGCGGCGGGGCAGGCCTGGCTGGATCGGTTGCAGTCGCTTGCGGGGCATAGCTGACCCCAGTCGACAGGAAGTTCAGGCAGGTCACGGATTATTAAGGGAAAAGTGCTTGAAAATTTCCCTTCCCGGTGGTTCACTGGCCGACATGCGCATCAAGGGGACCACCATCCAGCAGATCATCCTGGGGCTCGCGCTCCTGGTCGCCCTGTGCTGGAACCTTGCGCAAGCCAACGAAATCAAGGGCTTGCATCTCGCCGACGGTCCCACCGGCACGCGTGCAGAACTGCAACTGCAGTCACAGGTCGCGTTCCGCACCATGCGCCTGTCCGCGCCCGAGCGCTTCGTCATCGACCTGCCCGACACCGCCGCACGCAATCTCCGCCTGCCGGCCCCTGCCGGCATCGTGAAGTCGATCCGCACCGGTCAGCCCGCGCCGGGCGTGACCCGCGTCGTCTTCGATCTCACCGCACCGGTCGCACCGCTCAAGCCGCGACTCGAAGCCGGTGCCGATGGCGCGCGGCTGGTGGTCGAATGGCCCGGAGACGGTCCTGCAAAGCCGCCGGTCGCCACGACGCCTGCAACGACGACCCCGCCGGTCGCCGCCCCGGCCGCATCCGCACCTGTCGCCACAGCACCCACCGCAGCCGCGCCCGCGAAGCCGTCGCCGACGGTGGCGCAGCCTGTCGTGTCGGCGCCTGCGGCCACGGCCGTCGCTGCCAGCGCAGGCAGCCCGCAGTCGACTGCGCCTGCCGGTTCGCCCGCCAATCCGCCCGCCAATCCGCAGGTCTCCGCCGCAGTGGCCACGCCGCGTCCGGAGCAGCCCGCTGCGCCGGCGACGGCCGAGGTGCTGGCGCCGGGCAAGACCCTGCGCGACCTGCGCAGCGGCACGCGTCCGCTCATCATCGCGATCGATGCCGGCCACGGCGGCCAGGATCCAGGCGCGATCGGCCCGACCGGCAAGCGCGAGAAGGACGTGACCCTCGCCATCGCCCGCGAGCTGGCGCGCCAGGTGAACGCGACGCCCGGTCTCAAGGCTTTCCTGACTCGCGATTCGGACATGTTCCTGCCCCTGCATCGTCGCGGCCAGCTCGCGCGGCAGGCCAAGGCCGACATCTTCATCTCGATCCATGCCGATGCCGCCGAGAACCGTTCCGCGAAGGGTTCGTCGGTATACGTGCTGTCGACGCGCGGCGCCTCCTCGCAGCGCGCGCGCTGGCTGGCCGACAAGGAAAACGCGTCCGACCTCATCGGTGGCGTCAAGCCGAAGAACGACAACACCCTGGCATCGGTGCTGCTCGACCTGACCCAGAGCGGGCAGATGAAGGCCTCGGAAGATGCGGCCAACCAGGTGCTCTCCGGCCTGAAGAACGTGGGCTACAACCACAAGCCGAACATCGAGCGCGCGAACTTCGCGGTGCTGCGCACTTCGGACATGCCGGCGATGCTGGTCGAGACCGCCTTCATCTCCAACGCGGACGAAGAGCGTCGCCTCGTCGATCCGACCTACCAGCGCAACCTGGCCCGCGCGGTGCTGCAGGGCGTGGATACGTATTTCACCCGCCAGCCGCCGCCGGGCACGCTCTACGCCGCCCGCGCCAAGGCGCTCGAAGGCGGGGCCGTCGTCGCCAGCGCCGCGAGCGTGACGGCCAAGCCGGCGACCACCGGCGGCAGCCCCTGACCCACGCGTGATCGACCCAGCGGACACCGGCGCGCAATGCTCGCGCCGGTGTCCTTTTCTCTCCATGGCCGGTGTCACGGCATGCCGGTCGATCGCCGGGCTATCATCCTCGTCCTTCCCACGACTGGCCGCGTACGCGGCGATTCCGACGACGTGACGATCCGCCAGCTGCCCGACACCCTCGTCAACCAGATCGCCGCCGGCGAAGTCATCGAACGCCCGGCGTCGGTCGTGAAGGAACTGGTCGAGAACGCCATCGACGCGGGGGCGACCCGGATCGACATCGACCTGGAAGACGGCGGTGTCCGCCTGATCCGCATCCGCGACGACGGCGGCGGCATTCCGCCCGAGGAGCTGCCGCTGGCGATCCAGCGCCACGCGACCAGCAAGATCGCCTCGCTCGACGATCTCGAAGCCGTGGCCACGCTGGGTTTCCGCGGCGAAGCGCTGCCGTCGATCGCCTCTGTGAGCCGCTTCAGCATCGCCTCGCGACAGGGCGGCGACGGGCGCGGCACGGTGCTGCAGGTCGAGGGTGGCCGCATCGGAGAGATCGCGCCCAAGCAGCTGCCGCCGGGGACCACGGTCGAAGTGCGGGACCTGTTCTTCAACGTGCCGGCGCGGCGCAAGTTCCTGCGCGCAGAACGCACCGAGCTGGGGCACATCGAAGAATGGCTGCGACAGCTCGCCCTCGCGCGACCCGATGTGGAACTGCGTGTCACGCACAACGGCAAGCCGCTGCGTCGCTACAAGGGCGGCGACTCGGGCGCGCTGTTCTCGGGAGATCGTCTCGGCGAAACCCTCGGCGAGGAGTTCCTCGCCAACGCGCTGCAGGTCGACCACGAAACCCCGGTCTCCACCGACAGCGGCAGCACGATGCGCCTGCGCGGCTGGATCGCGCGACCGGTCTATTCGCGGGCCAGCGCCGACCAGCAATACCTCTACGTCAACGGCCGCGCGGTGCGCGATCGCAGCGTCGCCCACGCCGTGAAGCAGGCCTATGCCGACGTGCTGTTCCATGGCCGTCAGCCGGCCTACGTGCTGTTCCTCGACGTCGATCCGCGTCGCGTCGACGTCAATGTGCATCCGGCCAAGCACGAAGTGCGCTTCCGCGATTCGCGCGCGATCCATGATTTCGTGTATCGCACGCTGAGCGCGGCGCTGGCGGAGACGCGCGCGGGCGCGGTGGCTGGCATCGATCCCGCGACGGGCGAGCTCGTGTCCTCCATGCCCCCGTCGATGCCATCGTCCATGCCGTCCACCGGGATGCCGCCGTCCGCGGCGTACGGCGGGTCGTCGGCGGCGCGTCCCGATGCCTCGGCCTGGAACCGGCCGATGCCGCAGACCGGGCTTGGCCTGCGCGTCGACGAGGCGAGGGCGGCCTACGGTGCGCTGTACGGCGCATCGACCGCGCCGCAGCAGGCGGTGCGCCCCCTGCCGGAGGTCGCGGACGGCGAGGTTCCGCCGCTGGGCTATGCGGTGGCGCAACTGCACGGCATCTACATCCTCAGCGAGACCGTCGACGGCCTGATCGTGGTCGACATGCACGCCGCGCACGAGCGCATCGGCTACGAGAAGCTCAAGTCCGCGCACGACAGCATCGGCCTGCGCACGCAGCCGCTGCTGGTGCCGCAGGCCATCGCGGTGTCCGAGCGCGAGGCCGAGACCGCCGAGCGCGAGGCCGAGACTCTGGCGGCGCTGGGCTTCGAGGTCACCCGCAGTGGGCCGCAGGCGCTGGCGCTGCGCGGCGTGCCGGCGCTGCTGGCCGACGGCGAGATCGAGGCCCTGTTCCGCGACGTGATCGCCGACCTGGTCGAGCACGGCGCCTCGCGCCGCGTCGCCGGTGCCCGCGACGAACTGCTCGCGACCATGGCCTGCCATGGCGCGGTGCGCGCCAACCGCCGGCTCAGCCTGCCGGAGATGAACGCGCTGCTCCGCGAGATGGAGGCGACGGAACGGTCCGGGCAATGCAATCATGGCCGTCCGACGTGGGCGAAGTTCACCCTGGCCGAGATCGATCGCTGGTTCCTGAGAGGACGCTGACATGCACGTGCTGCGAGATCGCACCATCCGCCATGCCCTGCACCTGGCCGGCATCGGTTTCATGCTGGCCCTGCTGTCCGCCTGCGGCGGCGACGAGCCGGCGGCCACGGCGCCGATGAGCGAGGAAGAAGCGCGCTATCTGTCCGACGAAAACCTCTGGCGCGTGCAGCGCGAGGAACAGCTGGTGAAGCCCGACGGCTGGACCAGCCTGATCGCCCTGCATTTCCTCACCCTGCAATCGCACTACATCGGCAGCAGCCCGCGCAGCGGCATGCGCATCCCGCTGGGGCCGGAATCGCTGGGCATGATCCAGCGCAGCGGCGACCGCGTGTTCTTCGTGCCCGAATCGGGCCTGTCGCTGACCGTCGATGGCGAGCCGCTGAAGGGCCGCGTCGAACTGAAGGACGACAGCGCCGGTGCGCCGACGGTGATCGGTTTCGACGAGGGCAAGGGCCGCCTGAACCTCATCACCCGGGCCGGGCGGCAGGCCGTGCGCGTGCGCCACGAGGATGCGCCGACGCGGAAGAACTTCATCCCGATCGAGTTCTGGAAGCCGGACCCGTCCTGGCGCGTGCAGGCGCGCTTCGTGCCGCATCCGCCGGGCAAGACGCTGGAGATCGGCACGATCATCGGCACCAGCGAGGCGACGCCGAATCCGGGCGCCTTCGAGTTCGAGCGCGATGGCAAGACCTATCGCATCGAGGCCCTGGACCAGGGCGAAGCGACCCTGCAGCTGATCATCGCCGATCGCACCAGCGGCCATGAAAGCTACGGCGCCGGCCGCTATCTCGATGTCGCGCGCCCGGGACCGGACGGCAAGGCGGTGATCGACTTCAACCGCGCCTACAATCCGCCCTGCGCCTTCACGCAGTTCGCGACCTGCCCGCTGCCGCCGAACGAGAACCGCCTCGACCTGGCGATCACCGCCGGCGAGAAGCGCTATCCACCGAAGAAGAAAGCCTGATCCCGCGTCGCCCCCCATCGGACCCCACTCGAACCATGCGCTCCCGAACCCTGCTGATCGGCCTGCTCGTCGCCGCCATCGCCACCGTCTCCGCGGTCGCCGCCACCAAGTCCGGTCCGCGCAAGGCCGCGTCGGCACCGCAGACGCCGCCGGTGCCGCTGCTGTGGAAGGTGTCCGACGGCGACAACGACCTGTACCTGCTCGGCTCCTTCCATCTGCTGAAACCCGCGGATTACCCCCTCTCGCAGGATGTCGACCGGGCCTTCGACGATGCCGAGATGCTGGCCTTCGAACTGTCGCCCGAGGAAATGACCTCGCCGGCCCTGGCGCAGGCCATGGCCCAGGCCGCGCTGCGCACCGACGGCAAGCCCCTGAGCCACGAACTGCCCGAGCCGATGCTGAAACAGCTGCAGGCCTGGACCAAGGCCAACTCCGGCACGCTCGAAGCAATGGGCCTGCACGGCGACATGCTGCTGGCCTTCGATGCCTGGTTCGTCGGCCTGACGATCTCGATCATCGAGATGCGCAAGCAGGGCCTGGATCCGGAGCAGGGCCTCGACAAGCACTTCATGGCGCGCGCGGCCAAGGCCGGCAAGTCCGCCACGGGCCTGGAGAAGGGACGCGAACAGATCGCGATCTTCGACACCATGGGCAAGGTCGAGCAACTGCAGTTCCTCGAAGAGGCGCTGAGCGAAGCGCACAAGTCCGGCGACGAGATCGAACGGCTGCACACCGCCTGGCGCCAGGGCGATGCCGCGCAGCTGTGGGACGGGATGGCGGTCGAAATGCGCGACGAGTACCCGAAGCTGTACCAGCGCATCAACGTCGCGCGCAACGACGCCTGGGTGCCCAAGCTGCAGGCGATGCTCGACCAACCCGGCAGCGACGACACCCTGGTGGTCGTCGGCACCCTGCACCTGCTCGGCGACGACGGCGTGGTCGAAAAACTGCGCGCCAAGGGCTATCGCGTCGAACGCGTCTGCACCGGCTGTCCGCCGCAGGTGCCGGTCGGTGCAGGCAAGACGCCTGCGACGGCGAAGCCGGCCGCAGGCAGCAAGCGCTGAGCGTGTCCGCTGCGGGTGTCCAGCCGATGCTGGCGCTCGGCGGTGCGCTGAGCGCGCTCGCGGCGCTGGCGCACATCGGCTGCATCGTCTTCGGCGCGCCCTGGTACCGCTTCTTCGGCGCCGGCGAGCGCATGGCCCGCATGGCCGAGGCGGGCAACCCGACGGCCGCGTTCATCACCGCAGGCATCGCCGCCGTGCTGATGCTGTGGGCGGCCTACGCCTTCTCCGCAGCCGGCGCGCTGCCGCGCATGCCGTGGACGAAGCTGGCGCTGTCGGCGATCACCGGCATCTACCTGCTGCGCGGGCTGGCGGGCATCGGCGTGGCCCTGTTCGTCGCCGAGACGGAGCAGGGCACGCCGTTCTGGTGGTGGAGTTCGGCCATCTGCCTTGCCTTCGGCCTGCTGCATGCCTGGGGCCTGTCGCGGGTCTGGGACAGGCTCTGACGCCCGCTTCCGCAGCCTCGGCGTTCAGCCCTGCGCGTCCTCGCGCTCACCCAGGGTGTCGACCAGCGCGATCTTCTGCCAGATGTTCGCCGACAGCCCGGTGGTCAGCCCCTGGATGTCGTTGACGGCGCTGAGCACCTGCGGGTCGTCGATGTCCTGCACGTACAGCGCGGCGACCTTGCTGATCAGCGCCAGCATCTCGGTGCAGTAGTCGAGGTAGCGGCCCAGTTCGAAGCGGCCCAGCGTGCGCGTCGGCGACGAGCGGGTCGTGCGCTCCGGCGACAGCAGCTGCTCCGGGTCCTTGGTCAGCTGGTGCATGTCGATCACGTGCGCGAGGCTGCGCAGCTGATGCAGCGCATGCAGCGCCTTGTTGCGCTTGAGCCGGGTTTCCACGGACACCAGGAAGAACACCGCGACGCCGAGGAAGATCACGTCGTTGATCGCCGACTCGATGATCTGCAGCAGCGGGAACAGCTCGATCCGAGAGGTCGGCGTCGGCGCGGTCATGGCGATGCCGACGACCACCGAGAGCATGCTGGCGATCACCACGCCGGTGGCGATGCGGATCGGCCAGTGCGGCCGGCGTGCCTCGGCGATGTGCCGCGAGCTCTCGCGCGCCACGTCGACCAGTTCGCCGGCGACCTTGGACAGGCCGGATTCGGGGAAGCGTTCGCGGATGCGCGCTGCGAGGCGCTCGCCGGTGGCGATGATCGCCGCCTCGTCGAGCGCGCGGTAAGTCATGCTGCGGCGCTTTCCGCGGTGGCTTCTGCAGGGACCAGGACGATGCAGTCGACCGGGCAGGCCGGCACGCACAGCTCGCAGCCGGTACACAGCGGTTCGATCACCACGTGCATGTGCTTGGCGGCGCCGATGATGGCATCGACCGGACAGGCCTGGATGCACTTCGTGCAGCCGATGCAGTCGGCCTCGACGATCACCGCGACCGGGGCCGGTGCCTTGTGCGCGCCGCGCGTGCGGTCGTAGGGACGCGCGGGCACGCCGAGCGCCTGCGCCAGCGCGCGCGCACCAGCATCGCCGCCGGGCGGGCAGTGGTCGACACCGGCCTCGCCCCGCGCCATCACCTCCGCGTACGGCCGGCAGCCCGCATAGCCGCATTGCCCGCACTGGGTCTGCGGGAGCAGGCGGTCGAGGCGTTCGACGAGGTCGGGAGTCACGAGTGTGGGCGGGATGCGAAACGGAACCGGTGGTTTGAAAGCCCTCCCCTTCAAGGGGAGGGTTGGGTGGGGATGGGGCTGATGAAGTAAGGTCGTTGAGTCGCTGAAGACACACTGCAAACCCATCCCCACCCCGGCCCTCCCCTTGAAGGGGAGGGAGAGAAGAGCGGGGCGATCAGGGCTTGGCGGGCACGGCGCAGTAGGCGGCGAACGCCTCGGCGTCGTTGGCGAACTTCTTCTCCTCGGCCAGTTCCCACGGACGCACGCAGCGGTTCTCGCGCGCGCACCAGCTGTAGCCGGCGGCGGGGAGGCAGCCGTGGGCATCGCGATCCCCGCCGATGGGGCGCTGTGGCTCGGCGTCCGGCTTCACCGGCGTGTTGCGCACCTCGGGCGGGACGCTGTAGCAGGCGGCCAGCGAAGCGGTCAGGCAGAGCAGGGGCAGCAGGCGCAGCGTGGTCATCGCGGGATCTCCCGGGTGGTGGATGGAGCGAGCGGACGTGTGTGCTGGCGCCTCAGCGGACCGGCATGCCCGGCAGCGCGCCGTCGTCGGCATCGAGCAGCGCCAGCGCACCGCCATCGAAGCCTGCGGAGAGGATCATGCCCTCGCTCAGGCCGAAGCGCATCTTGCGCGGCGCGAGGTTGGCGATGAACACCACGCTGCGGCCGACGAGCTTTTCCGGCTCGGCGTAGCTGGCGCGGATGCCGGAGAAGATCTGACGTTCGCCCAGGTCGCCGGCGTCGAGCTTGAAGCGCAGCAGCTTGTCGGACCCGTCCACGAAGCTGCATTCGAGCACCTTGCCGATGCGCAGGTCGAGCTTCGCGAAATCCTCGATGCCGATGTACTCGCTCTTCGGCGCTTCCGGCTTCGCCTGTTCGGCGGCTTTCGGCGCGGTGGTGTCGGCCTTGGCGGGCGCGGCGGGAGCGGTGGGCTGCAGCGAATCCTTGGAAGCTTCGGTCATGGCGTCGATCTGTTTCGGGTCGATTCGGGTGAAGAGCGGGGTGTAGGGCTGGATGGCGTGGTCGAGCAGCGGTGCATCGAGATCCGACCAGCGCGAGAGTGGCGCGGCGAGGAAGCCCTCGGCCTGCGCGACGATGGTCGGCAGCACGGGCTTGAGATAGGCCGCGATCAGGCGGAACAGGTTCAGCGCCGTGGTGCAGACAGCCTGCAGGCGCTCCTGGCTGCCGGGGACATCGGTCTGCTTGGCCATGGCCCAGGGCGCGGTATCGGCCACGTAGGCATTCGCTTCGTCGCAGGCTTCCATGATGCTGCGCAGCGCCGCAGCGGCGTTGTTGGCCGCATAAGCGTCGACGATGCCCGCGCGACGCGCCAGCGTCGACGCGTACAGCTCGGCGCCGCGGCCGGCGTCGAGTGTCGGGCCGAGACGGCCATCGAACTGCTTCGAGATGAAGCCAGCGCAGCGGCTGGCGATATTGACGAACTTCCCGACCAGATCGCTGTTCACGCGGGCGACGAAGTCGCTGAGGTTCAGGTCGACGTCTTCCACCTGACCGTTGGTCTTGGTGGCGAAGTAATAGCGCAGGGCTTCGCTCGGCAGACCACTGTCGAGGTACGTCTTGGCCATGATGAAGGTGCCGCGCCCCTTCGACATCTTGGTGCCGTTCACGGTCAGGTAGCCGTTGACGTGCAGCCGCGTCGGCGTGCGGAAGCCGGCGCCTTTCAGCACCGACGGCCAGAACAGTCCGTGGAAGTTCACGATGTCCTTGCCGATGAAGTGGTGCATCTCGGCGTCGCTGCCGGCTTTCGTGAACGCGTCGAAGTCGTAGCCCTTCGCCTCGCACAGCGCCTTGAAGCTGCTGAGGTAGCCGATCGGCGCGTCGAGCCAGACGTAGAAATACTTGCCGGGCTGGCCGGGGATCTCGAAACCGAAGTAGGGCGCGTCGCGGGAGATGTCCCAGGGACGCAGGCCGCCTTCTGCATCCAGCCATTCCTGCAGCTTGGCCTTGACGCCGGACACGGCGACATCGCCGGATAGCCAGTCGCGCAGGAAGCCGTCGAACTGGCCCAGTTCGAAGAAGAAGTGCTCGGATTCGCGCAGTTCCGGCGTCTCGCCGCTCAGCACCGAGCGCGGTTCCTTCAGCTCGGTCGGCGCATAGGTGGCGCCGCAGACCTCGCAGTTGTCGCCGTACTGGTCGACGCTCCCGCAGTTCGGGCAGATGCCCTTGATGTAGCGGTCGGGCAGGAACATGCCCTTGGCCGGGTCGTAGAACTGCTGCACGGTCTTGCGGCCGATGTGGCCGTTGGCGTCGAGCCGGGTGTAGATGGCTTCGGTCAGCGCGCGGTTGCCGGCGGAGTTCGTCGAATCGTAGTGATCGAATTCAACCCCGAACGCGGCGAAATCGCGCTCGTGCGCGGCCTGGACGTCGGCGATGAAGGCCTCGGGCGTGACGCCGGCCTTTTCGGCGGCGAGCATGATCGGCGTGCCGTGGGTGTCGTCCGCGCAGACGAAGTGCACCGTGTCCCCGGACATTCGCCGCGCGCGCACCCAGATGTCGGCCTGGATGTAGCCCACCAGGTGGCCGAGGTGGATCTGGCCGTTGGCGTAGGGCAGGGCGTTGGTGACGAGGACGGAACGGGACATGGGCGCAGACGGCTCCGGGAAGGGCGGCCGGCGATTATCGCACGGGCGCCGCGAGCCCCGGCCGAAGGCTCATGCCCTCATTCCCGCACCCAGACCTGGGTCCGGCCGAGCAGGGCCATGCCGATGAAACCGCGCACCTCCAGCTTCCTGCCGGCGGCGATCGGCGTCATCTTCACCGAGTACTCCTTGCCGTTCTCGGGGTCGAGGATGCGGCCGCCGGCCCAGGCCCTGCCCTGCGCCTTGAGCCCCCAGGCGATGGTCATGCCGACGATGGGCTGGTTGCGGCGCTTGCCCTCGCAGGCCGTGCACAGCGGGTTCGGACCGTCCTTGGTGTCCAGCACCTGGACGATCCGTGCCGACAGCGTGCCGTTGCCGGCGTCCTGGATCTCGATCACCGCCTTCGGCTTGCCGGTGGCATCGTCGATGCTGCGCCAGCGACCGACCGGGGAGGCCTGCTGCGCCCAGGCGGCGATCGGCAGGAGGCAGGCGAGCAGCAGGGCGACGGGGGCGATGCGCATGGCGGGGGGATCGGATGTGAGAAGGGTGGCGTGGAAACGAAGACGGCCCGCTGCCGGGCCGTCTGGGGATGCATGGAGGCGCGATCAGTTCTCGCGGGTCCAGGTCTGGTGCTTGCAGATCGGGCCCATGCAGCCGGAGACCTCGAACTTGCTGCCGCCCGCCTGCAGCGCGGCCTTGGACTTGTAGGTCTTGCCGTTGGCCAGCTTCAGCACCGTGCCGCCCTCGAAGGTGCCGTCGCCCTTCGGCTTCTGGCCCCACATGATGATCATGCCCTTCATCGGCTTGCCTTTCTGGTCGCCCTTGCAGTCGGTGCAGGTCGCATTCGGCGCGAACAGGGTTTCGACGACCTTGGCGGCATAGGTGCCGCCCTTCGCTTCGTAGACCTCGACGATCAGGCGCGGCTTGCCGGTGTCTTCGTCGTAGGTCTTCCAGCGCCCGACCGGCGAATTGTTCTGCGCAGACGCCGCGAACGAAGCGACGAGCAGCGGCAGGGCGAACAGCGAAATGAAGGATTGGATGCGCATCGTGACCCCTCCCAGGGCAATGGATTCTGGATGTGGCGTGCCCCGGCATTCGACAGCCCGGCGCATGCGCCTGTTATACCGCATTCGGTGGGGTATGGAAGAGGGTGCCCGCTTGCCGGACAGGCAAAAAAAGAGCCCGGCTTTCGCCGGGCTCCTTCGTGTCGCGCGTACGAGGTTCGATCAGTTGAACTTGTACGAGAACTGCGCCGAAACGGTACGGCCCACCGGGCTGTAGGCGCGCCAGAAGTACGGATAGCTGTTGAAACCGCTGTCGTCCGGGTGGAAGTTGTTGAAGATGTTGTTCACGTAGAAGCCGATGCTGGCCTTGTCCGTGATCTTCTTCGTGACGTTCGCATTCCACAGGAAGTACGGGGCCACGCGTGCGGTTTCCTGCCAGTTCGGCAGGCTGCCGTAGCGGGTCATGAACAGGTTGGTACGCCAATCGCCCTTCTGCCAGGCCACCGAAGCGCGCATACGACTACGGAAGTCGAAGTTGCCGGGATCGTCGCGGAAGTCGGTCTGGATGGCGTCCGTGGCGAAGGTCTGGAGTTCGTTCTTGAGCGTGTGCGACCACTCAAGGGAGAAGGCGAAGTCGCCGAAGCGATCGGTATCGAGGCGGTACTTGACCGATGCATCGATGCCATCCACGCGCTGGAACGACTGGTTCACCGGGCCACTGCGGACGCCCGTGATGCGATCCGTCGGTTCCGTCGGCGCCGGCGTACGGGTCACGCGGCTGATCATTTCCTGACAGAACGCCGAGCCCGGGGCGAACTGGAAGGGCTGACGCGTACGGGTCAGACCCGTGCGGCAGCCTGCTTCGTTGTCGAGGATGAAGGTCGACGACAGGTTCGCCACCGCGCCTTCAAGCTTGATCGAGTAGAAGTCGGCCTGCACGGAGAGGTCGTCGGTGATATCCCAGACCACGCCTGCGGTGAAGGATTCGCCGGTTTCCTCTTCGAGGGTCGGTTCGCCCTTGCTGGTCGCAAACACCGAGTAGGTGTAGGTCGCGCCGGCGCAGCTGGCGGTACCCGGCGTGCCGCCGGTCGACAGGCAGCGATAGGTGTCGAGCGCATTGCCGAAGCTGCCCGAACCTTCGTTGTACACGTAGTGCATGTCCGGCGCCTTGAAGCTGGTGGAATAGTTGGCGCGGAGCAACAGGGACTCGTGCGGACGGAACTCCAGACCGGCCGCCCAGGTCTTGGCATCGTCGACATTGGTGATGTCGTTGTACTTGTCGAAGCGACCGGCCAGGTTGGCCTTCAGCATGCTGAAGATCGGAATGCTGACTTCCGCGCCGACGGCATAGCGATCGCGATCGCCGCCGCCGTTCGTTCCGGTCAGGTTGTAGACCGTACGGTTCGTGGGCAGGATGCCGCTTGGCGACTTCAGGTCATAGCCCTGGCGGGTGTATTCGACGACGGCGGCCATGCTGAACGGACCGGCCGGCATTTCGAACAGATCACCGCTGACCACGAAGCTGGCCTGGTCGACGTACGAGTCCGCAACGTACTTGATCGTCGAAGCCATCGACCAGTACTCGTTGGGCGTGAGCGGGCGATACCAGCGATCGAGGTTGATCAGGTAACGCGGCGCGGTCGCCGTACCGAGGTTCGGGCCGAGGAAGTAATCGGTGACCGCGGAACCATCCAGACGCGGACGCGTGCGGGTGGCCTTGTATTCGGCATGACCGAGGGTCAGGTCCCAGTCGAACTTGTCGCCGAAATCGCCACGGAGACCGAATGCCAGGTCCCACGACTTTTCGTCGAACTTCTGCAGGGTTTTCTCGATACCGCCGTATTCCTGCGGCGTCAGGATGCGCTGGACCTGCACATTGCCATTGATCGAGGGATTGGTCGCGAAGAAGGCTGCCGTGCGGGTGCCGACGCCATCGGTGTGGGGGCCGCCGAAGAATTCGAGGCCACCGGTGAGTTTGGACTCGGAGTGGTAGGCCATCAGGCTGGACCACAGCTCCATGCCGTTATCGAACTGCATGTTGTAGTACAGGTAGCCCGACAGGTCGTTGTTGCCGTTGGTGATGGACTGGTAGCCGACATCTTTCCAGTAGCCGCAGGTGCTGCCGGTGACGTAAGGCGTGCCGCGCAGTGCAACGACCGGGTGAGTGGCCGGATAGACGGCGCGATAGGTCCAGTCGACGAATTCGCCGCCGAACTGGGCGCAGGTGCCGGCGGGCGGCGTGATGCGGTTCGGCGAACCGACCGGGACGCCCGACCGCAGGATCAGCAGGCCGGAACCCGGCTGGTTGCCGACGACGGCAGGCGGCAGCGGATTGTCTTCGCGCGAATCCATGAAGTCGCGCTGGAAGCCATAGATCGGCTCGTCGTAGTAGTACTCGCCCGCGTAGGTCAGGCTCCAGTTGTCGCCGGTGACGCCACCCACCCATTGCAGATCGGTGTAATCGCCGCCGCCGGTCGTGCTGGTGCCGGCACGCAGGGTGAAGATGTTGCCTTCGTAGTTCTTCTTCAGCACGACGTTGACCACGCCGGCCACGGCGTCGGAGCCGTAGATCGCCGAGGCGCCGCCGCTGAGGATTTCGATGCGTTCGACCGCAGCGGTCGGGATGTTGCCGAAGTTCTGGAAGTTGCTCTGGCCGTTGTACGGGAACGGATAGTCGGCGGCGCGACGACCGTTGATCAGCAGCAGGGTGCGACCGGCGCCCAGGCCACGGAGATTGATCGGCGTACCGTTCGGGGTGAAGCCACCGGCCGAGTTCAGTTCGTTCTGGCTCGAACCGGCGTTCTGGGTGATCGTCTGCAGGGTCTCTGCGACGGTGACGAAGCCTTCGCGCTGCAGCTGGTCAGTCGAGATCACCGTGACCGGCGAGGGGCCTTCGACTTCGGAGCGCTTGATGCGGCTGCCGGTGACCACGATGCGGTCGAGGTTGCCGGACTCTTCTTTATTCTCTTCCTGGCCCTGCTGGGCACCGGAATTGCTGGTGTTGTCTTGTGCGAAAGCCATGCCCGAGATCAGCAGCGTCGAGAGGATCGCCGTGGTGAGCTGGCAGCGCCGCAAGGCGCGCGAGTTGCGTGAAGTCATTTGTTTCCCCGGTTGCAAGTCGTTATTCGATATCGAGATGGCATCTACTCCCCGGCCATCGCGGTGAACTTAACATGGGGTTAACGCGATTGTCATGAGGACTTCACGTTCCTGTGTCGCTATCAAATGGTGATGAATGTCTCAAAACGAGCGTACGCCTTCGCACGGTTGCGTATCCATGACGCGGCGCTGGCCCGGCAGGCAGGCGCCGGCGACAATACCGGGATGAATACGCCTCCGATGTCCCGATTGCCTCCCCACGCCGTCCAGCCCGATCTCGCGCCGTTGCCGCGCATCCGCAACATCCTCGCCGTGGGCTCCGGCAAGGGCGGGGTCGGCAAGTCGACCACGGCGGTGAATCTCGCGGTGGCGCTGGCGGCCTCGGGCCTGCGCGTCGGCCTGCTCGATGCCGACATCTACGGCCCCAGCATCCCGACCATGCTCGGCCTGTCCGGGCGTCCCGACAGTCCGGACGGCAAGTCCATCGTGCCGATGCGGGCCCACGGCGTGGAGACGATGTCGATCGGCTTCCTGGTGGAGCAGGACACCCCGATGATCTGGCGTGGCCCGATGGCGACCTCGGCCCTGACCCAGCTGCTCAACGACACCCGCTGGGGCGGGGAGGACGGCGAGGGCCTGGACATCCTGGTGGTGGACCTGCCGCCGGGCACCGGCGACATCCAGCTGACCCTGGCCCAGAAGATCCCGGTAGCCGGGGCGCTGATCGTGACCACGCCGCAGGAAGTGGCCACGCTGGACGCGCGCAAGGCGCTGAAGATGTTCGAGAAGGTGCATGTGCCGGTGCTGGGGTTGATCGAGAACATGGCGCAGCACGTCTGCTCGAACTGCGGTCACGTCGAGCACCTCTTCGGCGCCGGCGGCGGCGAACGCATGGCGGCGCAGTACGGCGTGCCGCTGCTGGGGGCCCTGCCGCTGGACATCGCGATCCGCGAGCAGGGCGATGGCGGCGTCCCCGTGGTCGCCGCAGCGCCCGATTCCGCCGTGGCGGGCGCCTATCGCGCGCTCGCGCAGCGCGTGGTCGCAGCCCTGCGCGAGCGCCCCCGGGTCAAGGCCGAGATCGGCGCGACCCTGGTGTGATTCCATGGATTGATCGATGCGCTCATCGACGGATCTTTCGATGGCTTCATCGATCGGCGGCGAGCCTTCCATAGCGTGCGTCGATTGAGTGCGGAGAACATCCTGCCGCCGGTCGGCCATGTTGCGCTGCGGCGTGCATCTGTTCGACTTGAGTTCCTAGTGTGTCGGCGCTTCGGTGGGCTTCCCGCCGGTCTGCAGCAATGACAATCACAATCACAACAGGGGCTTGAAACAGATGAACCGTACCGTCCGTCGCGCCATGCTGGCATCCGCAGTCCTGGTCACGCTTGGCCTGTCTTCCACCGCGTTCGCCGGTGGCCGTCCCGATGCCGTCATTTCCGGCCTGAACGCCGGCCGCGCCCACGAGGCCAACCAGCTGATCATCAAGTTCCGCGACGGTGCGAGCACCGTGCAGCGCAATGCCGTGCGTGCCGGCCTGCGCGCCGTGTCCCAGGACACCCTGCGTCGCGGTCCGCGCGGTGGCGACACCACGTTGATGCGCCTGCCCAGCGGCGCCAACCTGCAGGCGCTGGTCCGCCGTCTGTCGACCAATCCGGCGATCGAATATGCCGAACCGAACTGGATCTACACCCACTCGGCGACCTCGAACGACACCTACTACACGAACGGTTCGCTGTGGGGCATGTACGGTGATGCCAGCAGCCCGGCCAACCAGTTCGGCTCCCAGGCAGCCGAAGCCTGGGCCGCCGGCCATACCGATTGCAGCGGCGTGCTGGTCGGCGTGATCGACGAAGGCATCTACTTCAACCACCCGGACCTCGCCGCCAACATCTGGACCAATCCCTACGATCCGGCGGACGGCGTCGACAACGACGGCAACGGCTACGTCGACGACGTGCGCGGCTGGGATTTCGACGGCAATTCGAACAACATCAATTCCGGCGGCGCCGGTGATGATCACGGCACGCACGTGGCGGGCACCATCGCCGGCGTCGGCGGCAACGGTACGGGTGTGGCTGGCGTGTGCTGGAGCGGCGTGAAGCTGATCTCCGGCCGCTTCCTCGGCCGTCGCGGCGGCACCACCGCCAATGCGATCAAGGCGGTCGACTACTTCACCGATCTCAAGACCCGTCACGGACTGAACATCGTTGCGACCAACAACTCCTGGGGCGGCGGCGGATTCTCGCAGGCCCTGCAGGACGCCATCGGGCGCGCCAACAACGCCGGCATCCTGTTCGTCGCCGCGGCCGGCAACTCGGGCGCCAACAACGACACCACTGCCAGCTATCCGTCGAACTACCCGAACGCGAACATCATCGCGGTCGCCGCGCTGGCCAGCAACGGCAGCCTCGCGAGCTACTCGCAGTACGGCGCCACCACCGTCGATATCTGCGCGCCGGGCTCGGGCGTGTTCTCGACCGTGCCGGTCAGCTCGAAGGGCGGCATCACGCCGGGCTACGCCAGCTACAACGGCACGTCGATGGCCACCCCGCACGTGACCGGTGGTGTCGCGCTGTACGCCTCGGCGCGCCCGGGTGCCAGCGCCGCCGACATCAAGGCCGCGATCATGGGCACTGCCGTGCCCACCACCTCCTGCAACGGCAAGGTGGTCAGCAACGGCCGCCTGAACGTCAGCAGCTTCTGATCCTTCGGCCTCCCCAGCCCGCGAAGGCCCGGCCCTGCCGGGCCTTCGTCGTATCCGGCCCCCCGCCCGAGGCACCCCCGGGCGGTGATCCCGTAGAATGGCCGGCCTTGCCCCTGACAGACGGGCCGCCGGCCCGGAACACACACGCATGAGCATCAAGAGCGACCGCTGGATCCGCCGCATGGCCGAACAACAGGGCATGATCGACCCCTTCGAGCCGGGGCAGGTCAAGCATGCCGCCGACGGCCAGCGCATCGTCAGCTACGGCACCTCCAGCTACGGCTACGACGTCCGCTGCTCGCGCGAGTTCAAGATCTTCACCAACATCAACTCCACGATCGTCGACCCGAAGCATTTCGATCCCAAGAGCTTCGTCGACGTGGTCGCCGACGAGTGCATCATCCCGCCGAATTCCTTCGCCCTGGCGCGCACCGTCGAGTACTTCCGCATCCCGCGCGACGTGCTGGTGGTGTGCCTCGGCAAGAGCACCTATGCGCGCTGCGGGATCATCGTCAACGTCACGCCGCTGGAACCGGAATGGGAAGGCCACGTGACCCTCGAATTCAGCAACACCACGCCGCTGCCGGCGCGCATCTACGCCAACGAAGGCGTCGCGCAGATGCTGTTCTTCCAGTCCGACGAGGTCTGCGAGACGTCCTACAAGGATCGCGGCGGCAAGTACCAGGGCCAGACTGGCGTGACGTTGCCGCGCACCTGAGGCACCCGGCTCCATCCCGCTGATCCATCCCGCCGAGCCCGCAGAGCTGCATGGACGACGCTTCCCGCAATCCCTACCGTGCACCCGAGGCGCCCATCGTCGAGCCGGCGGCGCCCGTCAGGCTTCCGCTGGCCGGGCGTGGCGAGCGTCTCGGCGCAGCAGCGATCGATACGATCCTGCTGTTCTGCGTGGCGGTGCCGGTGATCTTCCTTGGCGGTTATTTCGAACAGTTGAAGGTGGCGACGATGCCCCTTGCGGATACGCTCGTCATCGACCTGCTCTGGCAACTCGCCGGCTTCGCCATTTTCATGGTGCTGCATGGCTATCCGCTGTACGCGAAGGGTCAGACCTGGGGCAAGCGCATCCTCGGCATCCGGATCACCGGCGTCGACGGACAGCGCGTGCCCTTCGTCCGGCTGGTCCTCCTGCGTTACCTGCCCGTGAATCTGCTCGGCGTGGTCCCTTTCGTGTGGCAACTGCTGTCGATCGCCAACGTGCTGCTGATCTTCCGGAGTGACCATCGCTGCGGCCACGATCTGCTGGCGGGCACCATCGTCGTCCGTGACATGACCCCGGCGGCCGTGGCCGCGCACGAGCGGCCTTGAGCACCGCCGACGTCTATTCGGCACTGCGCCAAGGGCGTCTTCAGGACGCCGAACGTCTAGCGCGCGCCTTGTGTGCGCATGCGCCACGCGATCCGGAGGCGCACCGCGCATTCGCGGCGGTCATGCAGGTCTCCGGTCGCGCCGATCAGGCCATCGACGCCATGCAGACTGCGGTCGCGCTGTCGCCTGCCGATGCCAGCCTGCGGATCGCGCTCGGCCAGGTGCAGGCGTCGGCTGGGCGGACCGATGACGCCATCGCGTCGTTCCGCGAGGCCTGCGACCGCCAGCCGGCGTCCGTGGAGGCCTGGTATCTGCTCGGTGCCACGCACTACGGCAATGGTCGCCTCGACGAGGCCCTGCCGGCGCTCGAACGCGCGCATGCGCTGGCACCCGCCCAGCCGATGATCGCCGCGATGCTGGGCGATACCCTGTTCCTGCTGGGGCGCTTCGAAGAGTCGTTGGCGTATTTCCAGCGGCTCGCGCAGACGCAGCCGCCGGACGCCATGCGCACGCTGCGCATCGTGCAATGCCATCGCGCCCTTGGCGAACCCGCGCTGGCCCTGCAGCTGGCCCAGGCCTGGCAGGGCGATGGCTTCGCGCCGCTGTGGCTGGAGATCGGCGGCCTGCACGAAGACCTCGGCGATGCCGACGCGGCCCACGAGGCCTACGCGCATGCCTCCACCTTGCAGCCGAAGTGGGCCGAGCCGGTGTCGGCGCTGATCGGCCTGCGCCGCGAGGCGACGCCCGAGACCGTGCTCGATACCGCGCAGGCCCTGCTCGCGGACGCCGCATTGCCGACGCGATCGCGCGCCCTGCTGCACCATGCGCTCGGCAAGCGCGCGGACCGGTTTGACGCCTGCGACCAGGCCGCCGCGCACTGGCGCGAGGCCAACCGCCTGCGCCGAGCGCAAGATGGCGCACTCGACCATGCCGCACACCGGGCACGCATCGACGCACTGATCGCGCGCACCGCCGGCGGTGTCGCCGCACATGCGGAGGCTGCCAGCGCATCCGGCCCCCGACCGCTGTTCGTGGTCGGCATGACACGCAGCGGCACCACGCTGCTGGAGCGGATTCTGGCCGCGCACCCGCTCGCCCACGGCTGCGGTGAACTCCCGGTCTTCACCGTCTTCGGCAACGCGCTGCCCGAAGCGCCGTTCACGTCCGACCCGCAGATGCTCACCGAACTGGCAGGGCGATGGCGGGCCGCCGTGCGCCGCACTTCGCCGGATACGGCCGTGCTGGCCATCGACAAGCACCCGTTCAACCTGGAACAGCTCGCGCTGGTCGCGGCGGCGCTGCCCGACGCGCGCGTGGTCTGGTGCCGGCGCGATCCGCGCGATGTCGCGCTCTCGATCTACGCCGAGAGTTTCGCGCCGGATGCCACCTACGCCACCGATCTGGACGACATCCGCTTCGTGATGCGGCAGCAGGCCCGTCTGATGCGTCACTGGCGCGAGGTGCTGGCGCTGCCGGTCATCGAGATGCAGTACGAAATGCTGGTGGACCAGCCGGAAGCCCAGGCGCGGCGCCTCGTCGAATTCGCCGGACTGCGCTGGCATGACGACTGCCTGCGTTTCCATGCGAACGCCCGGCCCGTGCAGACCCACAGCCGCTGGCAGGTGCGCCAGCCGATCCATCGCGGCGCGGTCGGACGCTGGCGTCGCTATGCCGGCTGGTTCGAAGGCTGGCCCGATCACGGTGCCGACGAGGCCTGAGCTGGGCTTGCAGCGGCACGGTGCCTGCCCTGTGGCATGATTCGGCAGGATCATCCACGCCAAGAGGGAAGAGGGCATGTCAGTGAATCGCAGCGGTAATCGCAGCCGCATCTGCATCCATCGTCCGCGCCCTGTGGCGCGCGTCCTGGCCTTCGGCGCCTTCGCGCTGCTCAGCCTGCAGGCGCTGGCCGCCGAAACCATCCGCTATGTCGCCCTGGTCGACGGCGGCAAGACCGCCGGGCACCAGATCGTCGAACACGGCGACGATGGCGTCACCCGCGTCGACTACCTGTTCAAGGACAACGGTCGCGGTCCCGAGCTGAAGGAAACCTACACCCTCGCCGGCGACGGCACCTTCGCCAGCTACAGTGCGAAGGGTGCCTCCACCTTCGGTGCGCCGGTGGACGAGTCGTTCGCTATCGAAAACGGCGTCGCACGCTGGAAATCCACGGCGGATGCGGGCGAACAGCCCCATCGGGCCGGTGCGGCGTATTACCCGCTCGCTGGTTCGCCACAGGCCTATGCTGCGCCACTCGCTGCGCTGGCCGCGCGCGCGGATGGCAAGCTCCCGCTGGTGCCCGGCGGCACGCTGACCATGCAGCAGGCCGACGAGGCCGAGGTCTCCGACGGCACCCGCACGCGCAAGGTGCGCCTGCAGCGCGTCACCGGCATCGGCTTCACCCCGACCTTCGTCTGGATGACCGACGACGCGAAGCCGCGCCTGTTCGCACTGATCTATCCGGGCTACCTGCATCTGGTCGAGGAAGGCTGGCAGGCCAATACCGCCACGCTCGAGGCCCGGCAGAAGGCGGCCGAAGCCCGCGCGCTGGTCGAGCTGCAGCAGACGCTGGCGCATCCGCTGCGCGGCACCACCCTGATCCGCAATGCCCGCGTCTTCGACAGCGTGGCCGCGCGCATGGGCGAGCCCTCCGACCTGCTGATCCGCGATGGCCGCATCGTCTCGATCGCCGGCGCGAACCAGGAGCGTGGGCGTGCCGACCAGGTCGTCGATGCCGGTGGGCGCGTGCTGCTGCCCGGCCTCTACGACATGCACGGCCACATCAACGACTGGCAGGGCGGCCTGCACATCGCTGCGGGCGTCACCACCGTCCGCGACATGGGCAACGACAACAAGACCCTGCAGGCGCTGATCGCCGACGAGCGCGCCGGTCGCGTGCTGTCGCCCAGCATCGTCGCCGCCGGCTTCATCGAAGGCGAAAGTCCGATGTCGGCGCGCAACGGCTTCGTCATCAAGGATCTGGCGGAAGCGAAGAAGGCGGTCGACTGGTACGCCGCCAACGGCTACCCGCAGATCAAGATCTACAACTCCTTCCCGAAGGAGATCCTGCGCGAGACTGTGGCCTACGCGCACAGCCGCGACCTGCGCGTCAGCGGCCACGTGCCGGTGTTCCTGCGCGCCCAGGACGCGATCGACGTCGGCTACGACGAGATCCAGCACATCAACCAGGTACTGCTGAACTTCCTCGTCGACGACAAGACCGACACGCGCACGCTGGAGCGCTTCTACCTGCCGGCCAGGCGCATCGCCGACCTCGATTTCAATTCGAAGCCGGTGCAGGACTTCATCGCCGCGCTGGCCGCCAACCGCATCGCGGTCGACCCCACGCTCACCACGTTCGACTTCATCCGGCAGCGTCCGGGCCAGCTGTCGCAGGCCTTCGCCGCCGTCGCGGACCACATGCCGCCGGACGTGAAGCGCGGCCTGTACGCCGCCGAGTTCGATATCCCCGATGACGCCACGGCGGCGCGCTACAACCGGTCCTACGAGAAGATGGTCGAGTTCGTCGGACGCATGTACAAGGCCGGCGTGCCGATCCTCGCCGGCACCGACAGCCTGCCGGGCTTCGCCTTGCAGCGCGAACTCGAACTCTACGTGCAGGCCGGCATGACCCCGGCGCAGGCGTTGCAGGTGGCGACCTGGACCGCCGCGCAGCACAGCCGCACCGATGGCGATCGCGGCGAAATCGCCATCGGCAAGCGCGCCGACCTGCTGCTGGTCGATGGCGACCCTTCGCGGAACATCGGCGACATCCGCAAGGTCGCGCTGGTGATCAAGAACGGCACGGCCTACTACCCGGCCGAAGTGCATGAAGCCCTGGGCATCAAGCGCTTTGCCGACCCGCTGCGCGTGCAGCCGGCAGCGGCGGCACCCTGATGCTCATGCGCTGACCGTACGCGTTTGCACGCGGCAGGACCGACCTGATGCCGCCGATGCGGCATCAGGTCGTATTGCGATGACAGTCCGGGGCTCAGCGCACCCGGAACGAGAACAGGTAGCCCGGGATCAGGTGCGTGCCGGTCGGGCAGGGCGTGTCGATCGCCACCTGGGCGCGTTCGCCGGTCGCGGTGTTCACGCAGACGTCGAACTGTTCCCCGGCACCGGTCTGGGTGACGCTGTAGTCGTTGTCGCTGCCGACGAGCGCCACGCGGCCGCCCGACAGCAGGCGCGGACCGATCGCCAGCCCTTCCAGCTTCTCGGGGACATCGCTGCCGACCGCCTTCAGCGCGGCGAGCAGGTCCACTTCCTCGCGCTTGGCCACCGGCGTCACGCCGGCCGGCAGCTGCGTGGCGCCGGCCAGCGACACGCCCGAGACATCGCTCGCGCCGCGGATGTCGATGCGATACACGCGCTTGTGCAGCGGCGTGGCGGTGGGCTCCACGCCCAGGCCGCGGTTGTCGCGTTCCAGCACGAGGAATTCGTGGTCGGACAGCGCCGTGATCGCGCTCAGGCCGATGCTGCGGCCCTGGTTGGTCGCGGAGAAATGATCGGCGGTGTTCGGCGTCTGCGCGTTCAGCGTGGCGATCGATTCGAGCGGATACAGGAACTGCGCGGTGCTGCGCCCGCTGCGCGCGTCGAATTCGACGATGCGCACGAAGCGGCCCCGGCGCCCGTCGCCGCGATCGCCCTCGTCGACCAGCGGATCCTGCATCACGGCGTACAGGCGCGTGCCCGAGGCGTTGAAGCTCAGGCCCTCGAAGCCACGGTTGTCCTGGCGGCCCTTGACCACCACCGGCCGCCCGTCGACGAGGTTGAGCGCACCGTCGGCCTGGCGCGGGATCAGGTTTGCGGGGATCTCGAAGGCGCGCAGGAAGCGGCCACGGCGGTCGAATTCGTACAGGCTCGGGCCGTATTCGTCGGCCACGAAGAAATGGCCATTGCGGCCGATGGCGAAGCCTTCGGGATCGAAGCTGCGGCCCAGCGTGCCGGCGTTGCCGTTGAGCAGGGCCGGGTTGAGGCCGTTGAAGGGCTGGCCGTCGCGGTCGGTGAACAGGATCGTGCGCAACACCAGCGGACGGGTCAGCAGCTCGCCGCTGATCGGATGGATCGGCACCAGCAACTGCTGCACGCGGGTGGCGTAGCCGATCAGGCCGCCGCCGGGGCCACGGTCGGACAGCGCGAACCAGGTGCGGCTGGCGGCGTCGTAGGTCAGGTCGGAGAAATAGCCCAGGCGATTGATGTTCGCCGTGGGTTTGTCGGCGCGGATGCGGTCCGTGCCGTTGCCGGGCAGGGGCATGGCATCGGCCAGGCGCCAGTCCGCGGCCGTGGCGGAGGCCGTGGCGGCGAGGGCGAGGGTAGCGGCGAGGGCGGCGACGAGGGGGCGGAAACGCATGCGGGCTGGCTCCTGGCAGGGGCGCACACGGTCTCAGCTGCGGATGACACCCCCGTGACGGGCTTTGTCCTACACTTGGACCCGACCCCCGGACGGAGCATCGCCTTGACCACCGCCTACGACTTTTCCGCGATCGACATCGACGGCCACGACAAGGCGCTGTCGGACTACGAAGGCAAGGTGCTGCTGATCGTCAACGTGGCCTCGAAATGCGGGTTCACGCCCCAGTACACAGGCCTGCAGAAGCTCTGGGAGACCTACCGCGATCGCGGCCTGGTGGTGATGGGCTTCCCCTGCGACCAGTTCGGCCACCAGGAGCCGGGCAACGAGGCCGAGATCATGAATTTCTGCTCGCTCACCTACGACGTCGATTTCCCGATGTTCTCGAAGATCGACGTCAATGGCGCCAAGGCCCATCCGCTGTGGAAATGGCTGAAGGACGAGAAGGGCGGCCTGCTCGGCATCGGTGCGATCAAGTGGAACTTCAGCAAGTTCCTGGTCGGCCGCGACGGCAAGGTGCTCCAGCGCTACGCGCCGACCGACAAGCCCGAGTCGCTGGTCCGCGACATCGAAGCCGCGCTGGGCTGAGGGTGGCTGGGGTGATCGCGGCGGCCGATGGCGGCGAACAGGGCTTCCAGCTGACGCTGGAGACCGAAAGCTCCGGTCTGGTGGCCACGGTCACCGGCCGCATCGAGACGGTCGAGCACCTGATCGCGCTGTTCATGCGCATCGCCGGCGAAGTGCGGCGTACGGGCGTGAACCAGGTCCTCGTGCTCGACCATACCCACGGCATCGTTCCGCCCGAGGCGCAGCTGCGCAAGCTGTTCGCCGCGATGGAAGGACAGGGCTTCGCCACGGTGCGCGTGGCCTATGTCGATGCGCGCGGCACTGCGGTCAGCCGCATGGAAGTCGGCGAGATCCTCGGCCGCGAACACGGTTACGAATGCCGGGTGTTCGACAACGAATCCCGTGCCCGCATCTGGCTGCACTACGGCGAGAGCTGAAGCCACGCGCGCCCCGTCCAGGGATGCGCGGAATCCTGCCTCAGCGGTCGAGCTTGAATTCGAACGGTACCTCGACCGAACCGGCCTGGCCGGGGCGGAAGCGCCAGCGCTTCGCTGCCTGCGTGGCTGCGCGGTCGAGTGCGCGGGAACGGCTGCTGCGCACGACTTCGACATCGTCCGGCTTGCCGTCGTCGCCGACCGTGATCCGCACCACCACCGTGCCCGACTCGTTGCGGCGCATGGCGTCGGACGGGTAGTCGGGCTGGACGCGGGACAGCGGCAATGGGGCGCCGGCTGGCACGTCCGATGTGCTACGGCTCGGCGGCGCGGCATTCGTGGCGGGAGGCTGGCCCTCTGCCGTGCCCACGGCCTGCGCGGGTGGCGGCACGGGTTTTGGACGTCGTGCCGCTTCCTCCGCTGCCTCGGAGAGGCCGCTGGCGCTGCGTTCGCCCGGGGCCATCGGCACCGGCAGCGGCTCGAACACCTGGCCGTCGACGGCCTCGGGCTTGTCGGTGGCGCGATAGAAGTTGCCGTTGTCGCGCATGTCCAGCCACAGCAGCAGGAACAGCAGCAGGCCCAGTCCGAAACCACCGGAGATCAGGAGCACTGCGCGGCGCGACAGGCCGAGGCGCGGCGCCGGTGAAGGCGAGGGGTGTGGGGTCGACATGCGGACTGCGGGCACGGGGGTGGCCCGATTGTGGCACAGCGTCTCCCGCCGCCCATCCGCCGTTCCGCGGCCCGCGACACGGGATTCGGGCGCAATTCAGGCGATAATCGGCGTCCCGTCACGTTACGCGCCCCTGTCCCCATGCTCGATCCTGTCCTGCTGCGCAACCAGCCCGCCGACCTGGCCGCCCGCCTCAAGGAGACCCGCGGTTACGACCTGAACGTCGCCGACCTGATGCTGCTCGAAACCGAGCGCAAGCAGATCCAGGTGCGCACCCAGGAACTGCAGAACCTCCGCAACACCAAGAGCAAGCAGATCGGCATGCTCAAGGCGAAGGGAGAGGATGTGTCCGCCGTGATGGCCGAAGTCGCCGGCTTCGGCGACGAACTCAAGGCCAGCGAAGCGCGTCTCGACGAGATCAAGCTTGCGATCGACGCCATCGCCGCCGGCATCCCGAACGTTCCGCACGAGTCGGTGCCGCTGGGCAGCGACGAGACCCAGAACGTCGAACAGCACCGCTGGGGCACGCCGCGCACCTTCGATTTCGAGGTCAAGGACCACGTCGAACTCGGCGCCCGCCACGGCTGGCTGGATGCTGAAACCGCCGCCAAGCTCAGCGGTGCCCGTTTCACCGTCCTGCGCGGCCAACTCGCCCGTCTGCACCGCGCGCTGGCGCAGTTCATGCTCGACCTGCACACCAATGAACACGGCTACGAGGAAACCAGCGTCCCGCTGCTGGTGAATGCCGACTCGATGCGCGGCACCGGGCAGTTGCCGAAGTTCGAGGAAGACCTGTTCTCGACGGCGGTGGGCGAGGGCGAATCGGCGAGCAAGCGCTACCTCATCCCCACCAGCGAAGTCCCGCTGACCAACATCGTCCGCGACGAGATCGTCGACGCCGAGCGCCTGCCGCTGCGCATGACCGCGCATTCGATGTGCTTCCGCGCCGAGGCCGGCAGCGCTGGCCGCGACACGCGCGGCATGATCCGCCAGCACCAGTTCGAGAAGGTCGAGCTGGTGTCGATCGCGAAGCCCGAGGAGAGCGATGCCGAGCACGAGCGCATGACCCGCGCCGCCGAAACCGTGCTCGAAAAACTCGGCCTGCCGTATCGCAAGGTGCTGCTGTGCACCGGCGACATGGGCTTCTCCGCGCGCAAGACCTACGACCTCGAAGTCTGGCTGCCCTCGCAGAATACCTACCGCGAAATCTCGTCCTGCTCGAACTGCGGCGACTTCCAGGCCCGACGCATGCAGGCGCGCTGGCGCAATCCCGCCACCGGCAAGCCGGAGCTGGTACACACGCTCAACGGCTCGGGCGTGGCCGTGGGCCGCGCGCTGATCGCGGTGATGGAGAACTACCAGAACGCCGACGGCTCGATCACCGTGCCCGAGGCGCTGCGTGGCTACATGGGCGGGCTCGAACGCATCGCTTGATGCTGCCTTTGTGCAGCGCGTTGTTTCGGCGACCGTTCCATGAATGTCTGTGATGCTGACTGAGTAGAGAGCCGTCATCCTCGCGCAAGCGAGGACCCATGCATGATCGCTGCTGATGGTTGGGTCCTCGCTTGCGCGAGGATGACGATGGTTTTTCTTGCCTTCACGCCAAGTGGCATCATCCTTTCATCCGATCACGAAAAACACGGGCCGCTTTTTGCGGCCCGTGTTCTTTGCATTCCAGCAGTGTTGATCAGAACAGATTGACGCTCGGCCACGCCGACACGCCGCTGTCGATCGCCTTGAGCATGTCGTCCATGTCGTCCGGCTTGCCGTTGTCGCCGTTGCCGGCGCCGACCAGGCCGTTGCCGCCCGGACCGACGCGGAACACCGCCGACGTGCCGCTCATCTCGCCGTAGTGGACGTAGCCGTTGTTCAGCGCGGTCTGGAACTTCATGAAGCGCAGCAGGTCCATCGGACGCGCGATCCAGCCGCCGTGCGAATCGAAGCGCTTCGGCTTCACGCTGGAATACGCGCCGCCGCCGTAATAGACCACTTCGTCTGACTTGCGGTCTGCTTGCTTGTCGCCGCCGATCACCACGTCCGGCGCGCCGGCGGGCTTCATGAAGTTGTCGCGCACGTAGGCTTCGTACGACTTGCCGGACTTCTTCTCGATCACCCGGCCGAGCAGGCAGTAGCCGAAGTTCGAATACATGTCCGAACCGGTGAGATCGGCTGGCGTGGTGCCGGGCGTGTAGCCGAGCGGATAGTTCTCCAGCGCCCAGGTGATCAGCCCCGCGTGGCCGGTGCCGGTGTAGTCGAACATCGGATCGCTGCCGTTGCCATCCTTGTTGATGCGACGGAAACCGGCGCGGTGGCGGATGAGATGATCGATGGTGATCTTCTCGATGTCCGGATTGCCTTCGGGCGTGGGCCAGGTCTTGCCGAGGATGGTATTGCTGCCGAAGACCTTGCTCGAACTGTCGAGGTCGGTATCGGCCAGCAGCTTCAGTACCGCGACGTGGGTGACCGGCTTGGACACGCTGGCCACGCGCAGGCGATGGCGCGGCGACATCGGCAGGCCGCTGTCCTTGTCGGCGACGCCGAAACCGGCGGCGTACACGAGTTGCTTGTTGCGCATGATCGCGATCGACACGCCCGGCATGCCGGTCGCACGCAGGTAGTCGCGGGCCTTGCGGTCGATCAGTTCCAGATCGCTGCCCTTGAACACCGTGTTCGTCCAGATCGCGTTGAAGCGCACGCCGCTGCCGCTGTTGAAGGCCTGCAGGTAGGCCGGCTCGTAGCTCTGGTAGAGGTGGTTGTCGAAGACGGCCTGGTAGTGCCCCTCGGGAATGCCGTGTCGCGCGGAGGAGTAGGGCCCGGCCTGCTTGGTCCACAGCGCGGCATAGCGGTCGGTGCCGCCATCACGATAGCCGCTGACCATCTTCAGGCGCCAGCCCTGGCGGCCGAAGGTGTCGAAGGCGGTCTGGTATTCGCCGGAGCTGAGGCCATGGCGCGCGACCCAGGCGCCGCTGTTCTTCTCGAAGATCGCCGCGAAGCGAGGTGATCCGCCGACGCTGAACGCGCTGACGTGGGTGAGGCCGTAACCATCGCGTTCGGCTTCGGTGACAGCGGCCTGGTACTGCTGCGCGGTCAGTCCGTGGCGTGCGCGCATCGCGGCGCCGCCGCGCTTTTCCCAGATCGCGGCATAGCGGGCCTGGCCGGCGACCGCATAGCCATTGATGTAGGTGAGGCGGAAACCCTGGCCATTGAGGGTGTCGAATTCGGCCTGGTACTGCTCGGGCGTCAGGCCATGGCGTGCGGCCCACGCGGGCCCCGGCTCTTTTTTCCAGATGGCAGCGTAGCGTGCGCCGCCGGAGTCGTAGCCGCTGATGGTCGCAAGGCGGAAACCCTTGTTCCTGAAATCGTCGAAGGCGGCCTGGTACTGCGCGGAGTTCAGCCCGTGTCGGGCGACCCATTCGGCGGCGTGGGCGGCAGTGGACACGAGGGTGGCGGCAGCCAGCAGCAAGCCGGCGCCGATGCCGCGCCAGGCGCGGCGGCTGTGGGTATCGAACGTCATGTGACATCTCCTTGCGTGATCGTCCGTCGATGAGCGAAGGACGTCCCTGCGATGGTGGAGGCAGTGGATGCCGGCCGGTGGCCGGCGATGGCGAGGCGGATGGACGGGAGCCCCCGGAGGCCCCGCGTCTCACGTCCCCGTTCCATGGAGTCGTGCGATGTCCGGTCGCCAGTGTTTACGCGAACCAGTCGTTGGAGCGGACACCGGCGTCTCTCCGTTCATGACAGCCGTGGTCACGAACGGGCCGCGATGCGGCGACCCGTTCGTGTGCGACCGAGGTGCAATCCGGATCAGGGATCGCGACGCCAGATGCCGGCGTAGCGCCACAGGCCGTCGTCGACATAGCCGGTGACCGCACGTGTGGTCATGTCGAGGTCCATCGCGCTCTGCCATTCATCGTGGTACTGCGCGCTGGTCTGGTCGTGGCGGGCCTTGAACAGGCCGAGCGCCCTCGAGGACCAGATCGCAGCGAACATCGGCGTGCCGTTGTGGACGTAGGCGTTCACGTAGACCGGATAGCGACCTGCGGCCTTGTTCGCTTCCATCACGGTCTGGTATTCGCCGGAGGTCATCGTCGACCGCGACTGCCAGGCACCGAAATCGAAGCTGGCGTTCTCCTTCTGGTAGATCGCGCTGTAGCGCAGCTCGCCGCCGACCGACAACACCGAGATGTTGCGCGGCACGTAGCCTTCGCCAGTCATGAAGTCGAACATGTCCTGGTGCTGCTGCAGGCCGAGGTCGACGTACGACGCGACGGGCGAGGGCAGGCCCTTGCTGAAGATCACCGCGTAGCGCACGCCCGAAGCGGTGTGGTAGCTCTCGAGATTCTTGATCTGGAATCCCTTGCCCACGTATTCCTGGCGGCGGTCGGCGAAGGAGGTCTTGGTCAGACCGTGGAATGCGGCCCACTGCTGGTTGCCCTGCGGACGGAAGACCGCGTTGAAATAGGTGTTGCTGCCGGAATTGAAGCCGTCGACGAATTCGAGCTGGTAGCCCGCCAGCACCGCCTGGTCGACCTGACACTGGTAGTCGGCGGCGGCGATGTTGCGCTTGGAGAATTCCCTGTAGCCGGGCGCGACCGCACCGGGCACCGTACGCGCCTCGTACTGCGTGTTGTCGAGGAAGTAGGGCGTCGGAATCCCGCAAATGCGCGGAATGCGGTTGCGCTGGTTGCCGGCGTTGTCCTTGACGAAACCGCCGACGGTGGTGATCGGATCACTGTCGCGCAGCACGGCGACTTCGAAGTGCAGGTGCGGGCCGCCGGCGCAGCCGACCGCGCCCTGCTTGCCCAGCGGCGTGCCGGCCTTGACGAATTCGTTGAGCGAGCGGCCGGCTGCCGTGAACGAATCCTTGGTCATGTGGCTGTACTTCGTCCATTCGCCGTTGGCGTGTTCGATCCAGACGTAGTTGTTCTTCTGTTCGCTCAGCGGCAGGCCGGTGCAGTTCAACTGGGCGCTGAAGTCTTCCTCGACGTAGCGGATCCAACCGTCGGCGGCGGCGACGATGGTGTACTCGCTGCCGTTGCGGCCATTCATGTCGATGGCCAGCGTCGTGTCCGCGCCGTGTTCGACATGGTCGCGGCCGATGTAGACATCGGTGCCGTTGGCGTAGGGGATGCGATAGACGCCGTTGGACGGCTCGTCGGCGAAGGCCTGGCCCGCGAATGCGGTGCCGCAAAGGACGAGCGTCGCGAACAGGGCGCTGCGTGCTGAAGTACGTGCGGCTGGGGTGCGTGCGGATGGAATGCGTGCGGACATCTGGAGTCTCCTGGGTTGGGTGTTCGGCGGGCGCCTGCGCATCGGCAAGTGCCCGCTTGACCTCATCAGTCGCGGTCGGTGGCGCGAACCCGCCACATCGCTGCAAATTTTTTTTGCGCCCGGCCACGCTCCGGATTCGATCGAAATGGGTGGCGGGGTTTCGACGCGGCCTGCGACTTGAGAGATAGGTGGAACGCCTTTCGTCGATTCGCCCCGTCCTGCCTCGTCTGTCCTGCGTCGGCGCGCCGTCGCGTTAGCTGGGCCGACGCGGTCTTCCATCCCGTCAGTTCGTCCCCCGTCCCGGAGAAGTCCCATGCAGTCGTCCGTCGCCACGTCCCATCGTCGCTTCCGCCACGCCGTTCTCTGCGCCTCCTTGCTGCTGGCCGCCCCGTCGGCATGGTCCGGCGAGCTGACGCTCGGCACCGACCCTCCGGCCGGCGGTGGTGGCACCAATCCCACCCAGGGCGGTGGCGACAGCATGTCCCAGAATGTCTCGACTTCCATCGATCTCACTCTGGTGATCGGCAATGCATCGGGCCTGGTGGTCGGCGATGTCTTCGTGCCCTGGGGCGGCACGGCGGTGATCGCTGCCGACGCCGCATCGGAGAAGATGCTGGGTCGCTGCCGTTACCGGTTCCGTTATATCGCCGGCAACGAAGGCAGTTCGTGGTCGATCGCGACCACCAACCGCATCTTCCGCGAAGCGCCCGGCTGGCCGGTCCTCAGTGCGCATGCCATGCCCGCGCTGCAGCCCGGTACCGCCATGTGGCTGTCGGGTTCGATCTGGCTGCCGGAAGGCACGTCGATCCTGTACGTCTACGCGGACAATGCCGCGCTCAATCCGGAAGCGGACGAAGCCGACAACCTGCGCCGCGTGGCGGTCGTGGTGCGCGGCGACTGCGGCTGAGGCAGCGGTCCAGACTGCAATCGAATCGGGCGCCTGAGAGTTCAGCGCGGCGCCGGTGCCGATACCCGCTCCGACGGCAGTCGTGCCAGCAGCGCGACGAAGTCCCGGGTCTTGCGGTCTTCGTCGCCCAGCTTGCGGCGGCTGATGTCCAGTCCTTCGCGCAGCAGCGGCGCGGCTTCATCGAAGCGCTGCTCGGCCAGCAGTAGTTCGCCAAGCGGCTTCAGCACGGTCGTCAGGCGTTCGTGGCCCGGCGCCAGGCGCCTGCGGTAGATCGCCAGCGCCTTGCGCATGCTGTCCTCGGCTTCGCGCGTGCGCCCTTGCCGCGCCAGCACCACGCCCAGGCGATTGCGTCCCATGCCGACCAGGTCGTGATCCGCGCCATGGAAGGCGCTCTGGATGCGGATCGCCTCGCGGTAGCCCTGTTCGGCATCGGCGAATCGCGCCTGCGCTTCGCGGAGCCGCGCGAGGTTGTAGTGCGTCGAGCCGCGCCAATGATGCTCAGGCGGGTAGGCGGCCAGCGCTTCGGTGAAATAGCGTTCCGCTGCGGCGTAGTCGTCCTGCTGGTAGTGCAACTGGCCGAGATCGTTGAGGTTGAGCGCGACCATTTCATGGCGCGGGCCCAGCGCATCGCGCCGGATCGCGAGCGCCTGTTCCAGCAGGGTGCGCGCCTGCGCCACATCGCCCTGGTCGCGCAGGGTGATCGCCTGGTTGTTCATCACCAGGGCCACGGCCGGGTGCCGATCGCCCACCGCTTCGTGCATCACCGCCAGGGCTTCGGCGTACAGGGTCGCGGCGGCGGCATGTTCGCCGCGCCCGCTGCGTGCCCAGGCCAGGTCCGACAGGCTGTTGGCCAGTTCGGGATACGCGCCGGTCAGGCGCTTGCGATTGATCGCCAGCGCCTGTTCGAACAGGGCCACGGCCTCGTCGTGGCGACCGCGATGGCGCAGCACGCGACCGATGTCGCCCAGTGCATCCGCGACCGATGGATGCGCATCGCCGTGTCCGGCGCGGCGCATGGCGAGCGTGCGGCGATACAGTGTTTCGGCGTCGTCCAGGCGTCCGCTGCGTTCGTGCGCGGAGGCGAGGTCGTTGAGCGTATCGGCGATGGCATCGCGGGCGTCGCGATCCTGCGGCGACTGCGTTTCGAAGGTCGCCAGCGCCGCGCGCAGCAGCGGCTCCGCTTCGTCGTACCGCCCGAAGTCCATCAGCAGGCGCGCATTGCTGCGCCGTGCCCGTGCGAGAGCGGCGGGATGGGTCTTTTCCAGGCCGCGCGCCAGCACCAGTTCGCGTTGCAGCAGGGTGCGCGCGCGCTCGTACTCGCCGAGCTTGCGATAGGCCTCGCCGACCGTGTCGAGCAGGACCACCTGAACCTCGGGCTGCCCGTCCAGCTCGCGTTCGATCTCGGCCCAGCCGCGATCGATCAGTTCCCGCGCCGTGACCCTGGCACCGCCGGACAGCTCGGGATCCGCGCCTTCAAGCAGGCGCAGCACCAGCGCCTGCACCTGGCGGGCCTTGGCCGCTTCGGCCTGCGCGCGATCCCGCTCGCGGGCGATCGTGCGCGCCTGCAGGGTCACGGTGCCGGCATAGGCGACGATCAGCGCGAGCATCGCGACCGAAGTCGCCACCGCCCAGCCGTGGCGCCGCACGAAGCGTCCGGCCACGTACACGAAGGTGTCCGGTCGTGCCGACACCGGGCGATGCTCTCGCCAGCGTTCGAGATCGTCGATCAGGGCCTGCGCCGACGGATAGCGGCGCTGCGGTTCCTTGCGCAGCGCCATGGCGACGATGTTGTCGAGGTCGCCGCGCAGGCGTCGTTGCAGTGCGGAAGGCGTGCTCGCGCGCGCCGCGCATCGCGCGAACTTGCCGTCGTCGTCGCCTGCGACGATGCGATCGCTGGGCCGAGCGGGCACGTCGATGCAGATCGCCTGTTCCAGCGCGCGCTGGGTGAGCGCGTCCACCTGCTGCGCGCGATGACCGGTGAGCAATTCGTACAGCAGCAGGCCGAGCTGGTACAGGTCGGCCGAGGCGGCCGCCGGTTTGCCGAGCACCTGTTCGGGCGTGGCGTACTCGGGAGTGAACATCCGCACCGCCGTGCGCGTGGCCGCGCGCACGCCGTCGCCGTCGTCCGACAGCACCTTGGCGATGCCGAAGTCGAGCAGCTTCACCGTGCCGTCGGCGGCGACCAGGATGTTCGACGGCTTCAGGTCGCGATGCGCGACCAGGTTGCCGTGCGCATGCGCCACTGCGCGCGCCACCTGCAGGAACAGCGCGATGCGCGCGTCGATGCCGAGGGCCAGCCGGTCGCAATAGGCATCGATCGGCTCGCCCTCGATGTATTCCATCACCAGATAGGGCCGGCCTTCGTCGTCGCGACCGCCATCGAGCAGGCGCGCGATCCCCGGATGGTTCAACTCGGAGAGGATCTTCCGCTCCAGGGCGAAGCGCTGCAGGAATTCCTGCGAGTCGCTGCCCGTTCGCAGGCGCTTGAGCGCACCCGTCTGGCGGAAGCCATCGGCTTCGCGTTCGACCCGGTAGACCGTGCCCATGCCGCCGCATCCGAGCACGGCGACCGGCCGCCAGACGCCGATCCGGGGCGGCAGCGGGGCGTCGTGCGCCGTCTCGCGTGCAGCCCCGGGCGGACGCGCGTCGAACACCGCCTGCCAGTGCGCGCCGGTCATGCGCCCGGGGCGCAGTCGCTGCGAATCCTGGTCTTCGGCCAGCGCAAGCAGGTCCCGCAGTTCTGCGGCTGCGCCCGACAGCGCGCGTTCGCAATCGGCCAGGAAAGCCTCGCGTGCCGCAGGATCCAGATCCAGCGCCTGGTCGAACCAGGCATCCAGGCGCGCGCGCGGATCCTGCGCACCGGGTCCGGGCGTCATGGGCCGCCCAGGGCCTTGAGCAGCCAGGCGCGTGCGCGCATCCAGTCGCGCTGTACCGTCCGCAGCGAGGTCTCCAGCGCCTCGGCGGTTTCCTCCTCGGTCATGCCGGCGAAATAGCGGCATTCGACCAGGCGCGCGAGCCGGGGATTGAACTCGGCCAACTTGCCGAGCGCATCGTCGATCGCCAGCACCTGCTCCGGCGAATCGTCGGCGGACACCATGTCCGGCTGCAGGGTGACCTCCACCGCGTCGCCGCCGCGCTTGGCGGCCAGCCGGCGGCGGGCGTCGTCGACCATGATCCGGCGCATCGCCCGCGCGCAGATCGCGAAGAAATGCCCGCGGTTCTGCCAGTCGACCCCGTCCTCGTCGACCAACTGCAGGTACGCCTCCTGCACCAGGCTGGTGGTGTCCAGCATCAGCCCGCGCGGGCCGCCCCGGGCCAGCTGGCGGTGCGCGATGGCCCGGAGCTGGTCGTAGACCAGGGGCACCATCCGGTCGAAGGCGTCGCGATCGCCGGCGTGGTGGCGCTGCAGCAGGTAGGTGATTTCGCTGGACATGGCGGGGACTGGAAGGGTTTCGGGCGGGCTCCCGGGGGTGAACGCATGAACCGATCCGTGGCGGTCGACAGACGGTCGGATTGCACTGTATTTCGTCAAAAGGATGCGGTAGATTGCGCCATTGTTCCGAAAATGGAATGCCCGCATGAACGATCTCAACGACCTCTACTACTTCGCGATGGTGGTCGAGCACTCCGGATTCGCCGCCGCCGAGCGCGCGCTGGGCATCCCGAAATCGCGCCTGAGCCGTCGCATCAGCCAGCTCGAAACCGACCTCGGCGCCCGCCTGCTGCAGCGTTCGACCCGTCGCTTCGCGGTCACCGATGTCGGCCAGAGCGTCTACCGCCACGCGCAGTCGATGATGGCCGAGGCCGCCGCCGCCCGCGAGGTCGTCGACCGCCTCAGCGCGGAGCCGCGCGGCCTGGTCCGCGTCAGCGTCCCGGTCGGCATCGCCCAGGAACTCATCCCGAGGCTGCTGCCGGATTTCCTCGCGCGCTACCCGCTGGTCCGCGTGCAGCTGCACGTCAACAACCGTCGCGTCGACGTGATCAACGAAGGCTTCGATGTCGCGATCCGCGTGCGCTCCCGTCTCGACGACGACGGCAGCCTGGTGATGCGCAGCTTCGGCCAGATCCAGGAACTGCTGGTCGCCAGCCCGAAATACCTCGACCGCGCCGGCCGCCCGCGCGAGCCCGAGGATCTCGCCAACCACACCACGCTGAGCATGAGCGAGGACGAAGCCCGCCAGCGCTGGGAACTGCAGGGCGAGAACGGCGAGATCCGCCGCGTCGAACTCAAGCCCCGCGTCGCCGGCTTCGACTTCCCGATGCTCATGGCCCTGGCCAAGCAGGGCCTCGGCGTCACCCTGCTGCCCGAAACCATCTGCGCCGAAGCCGTGCGCGCGAAGGAACTGGAGGTCGTGCTGCCGCAGTGGCGCCTGCCGATGGGCATCTGCCACGCCGTCTTCGCCTCCCGCCGCGGCCTGCTCCCCGCCGTGCGCATGTTCATCGACCACCTCGCCGAGTACATGCCCCCGCTGCTGGAGGTCTCCCGTCTGCAGTGCAGCAACTGCCCCCAGACCGTGGAAAGCGCGAAACAGGTTAAAATACCCGCCCCGGCGTGAGGCCGGCATGCCTCAGTTCCTGTCATCCCGAGCCGAAGGCGAGGGACCTGTTTTTTCGCAGGACCAATTAGAACGGAGAGATGGCCGAGTGGTTTAAGGCAGCGGTCTTGAAAACCGCCGAAGGGTCAAACCTTCCGTGGGTTCGAATCCCACTCTCTCCGCCAGATACGCAAAGGCCCCCGGAAGGGGGCTTTTGCGTATCTGGCGGAGAGCAGCGGGTGGACGAACGCACCGGGTTCGACGCATCGGCAGGATTGCCGATGCGCACAGCGAAGCTGCCCGCAGGGCGAGGGCCATGGATGGCCCGAGTGAATCCGACTCTCTCCGCCAATCTCATGAAATGAGACTGCCAGCCGACACAATGTCAGGATGAGTCCGCAGTCATGCCCGCGAGCCTGAATCCTGGAGTCTGCATGGCCGTACGTCCCGTGTTTGTCCCTGCGATTTCTGGCCCGCGCTTCGTCGAGACCAGAATGGTGGAGTTCCAATGGTTCCCTGGACTCTCCTCTGCTCAGAAGCAGCGCTCCATCGATGCCCTGCATGCCGCTGCGCTTCAATTGCCCGGTGTCGACGCCGTACTCGAGATATCGAGCAAGTCCCGGCAGCCATTGGGCGTGGCGTCGAGCGCCTTCAATCTGCCGTCAAGGGCGGATCATCGCGTGAGCGTGGAGTGCGCGTTCCAGTCGAGCAAGGTGTTCGAGCGCGGCGGGCCGTACCTCGACATCCTCTCGATGTCTGCACGCGAGGCGAAGCGCGATCAGCGCCTGAAGACATCAGGTCGGTTGATCGCTTTCCGATATGCAGGCGTCGATTGGCGTATCGAGCCACAGACGGCGTTCTATGACTGGCTCTATCTCCATGCGGTGCTCGGACAGCCTGACCTCGCCGAACAGCTCCCGGCTTTCTCGGCTTTCACAGATATCGAGTTCAATCCCGCACGTTCGATCAACTGCCAGGCGTATTCTGCTGCACTGTATGTCGCCCTGTGGAATCGCGGCCTGTTGCAGGACGCGATGTCTTGCCCGGAATCGTTCCTGACGATCGTCGACGGAGCGGTGCATGGACACAGGCTGGACCATTGACCCAGCCTCTTCCTTGATCCGCCATCGCCGGTCGGGGCCTCACTCCACCCCCGCATCCCACGCCCGGATCGCAGCCTCCACCGCATCAATGCCTTTCGCGACCGCATCCGCATCGACTTGGTCGATGGTGTCGTCGGCGCTGTGGATCACCTTCATCACCTTCGGCATCGATTCCGGTTCCTTGCCGCTGAACACGGCGAGGATGTTCGGGATCTCGGCCGCACCGACCAGCGAATAGGACACGGCGGGCCATTCGGCCTTGAGGAAGGCGAGGTGGTCGGTGGGCGGGTATTGCCTGCCGGCGGTGATCTGCAGGCCCTGCGCCTGCGCGGCGTCGCGGCTGCGCGCGACCAGCGGGTGCGCGTCGTCCGGCGTCATCATCCACAGGCTGTCGCCCCAGCCGAACACGTCGAAATTCACGTACAGCGCCGGCTTCTCGCGCTTGTCGGCGACATAGGCCGCAGCGCCGCGCAGGCCTTCCTCTTCCAGATCCCAGAAGGCGACCTGCACGCGATGGCGCTGCAGCGGCTTGCTGCGGAAGCGTTCCGCCAGCGCCAGCGCGACCGCGCTGCCGGAGGCGTTGTCGGTGGCGCCGCGTCCTTCGCTGACGCGATCGGAATGCGCGCCGATCAGCAGCAGCGGTTGCGCGGCATCGCCGCTGACCTGGGACACCAGGTTCTCGCCGATGACCTTGCCGTGCGCGAAGGTCTGGACCTGTGCCGGCATGCCGGCCGCTTCCAGGCGCTTGCGAAGGTAGTCGCGACGCCCCGCGTTGTCGGTGGCGGACGCCATTCCGGCCACATCGGCCTGCCAGGTCGTGGTCGCGACCGCCGACGGCGCGGGCGTGTCGAGCGCCCATGCGGACTGCGCGAGCATGCCGCCTGCGAGGAGGAGGGCGGCGAAGGCGAGCGGGGCGCGGCGCAGCGAGGCGGGCAGGGACATGGCAGGACTCCGGGGACGAAGCGCCGATGGTGCCAGACCCTCGGCGTGCGCGGCCCTGTCGGAAGTCACCGGGGTCGGGATTTTCCTACACGCCAGCGCGCGGTCTTCTGCTTGTCGGCCGATGGCGCCCCGCCTAGTCTGTGCGCCGGACGAACCGATGGAAGCCAAGGGAATGACGATCCGCGTATTTCTGCTCGACGACCACGCGCTGGTGCGCACCGGCCTGCGCATGATGCTGGCCAACGAGACCGACATCGAAGTGGTCGGCGAGGCCGACAACGGCGAGACCGCATTGCCGATGATCCGCAGGCTCAAGCCCGACGTGGTGCTGTGCGACCTGCACCTGCCCGGCATCAGCGGGCTGGAAGTGACCGAACGCCTGGTCAAGGGCGACTACGGCTGCCGCGTGGTCGTGGTGTCGGTGCTGGAGGACGGACCGATGCCGAAACGGCTGATCGAAGCCGGCGCGTCGGGCTATGTCGGCAAGGCCGGCGATGCGGCGGAACTGCTGCGCGCCATCCGCGACGTGTCGCGCGGGAAACGCTACCTGGCCAGCGGGATCGCCCAGCATCTGGCGCTGTCGGGGCTCGGTGGCGAGGCGACGCCGTTCGATGCGCTGTCGCCGCGCGAACTGGAAGTGGCCATGCTGATGGTGCAGGGCCTGCGCCAGGAAGACATCGCGCGAAAGCTGAGCCTCAGCGCGAAGACGGTGAACACGCACAAGGCGCGGTTGTTCGAGAAACTCGGGATCCAGGACAGCATCGCGCTCGCGCGACTGTCCAGCCAGTACGGCCTGAGCGACCCCGCGCGCGCCGTGTGACGCGCGCGGGGCATTGCATCAGGCGCGCGGTGCGTCGTCGTTCGAGGGCGTGTCCGCGACGGGACGCGCATCGACCGGCTGGGCATCGAACAGCGGCAGGCCGACGCCGTACTGCGGCGCGGCGATCTCGCTGACCAGCTCGGCGGCGACTTCCGGCGCGGCGACGATCACGTCGGGCGTCGGGGCGACCGTTTCGACCGGAGCTTCGACCGGCGCCTGGACCACGACGGCTTCGACTGCGGCGACGTCTGCAGCGGCCGTTTCGACGACGGCCGTTTCGACGGCCGGCGCTTCGACAGCAACCGTTTCGGCAGGTGCGGTTTCGACGGCCACTGCTTCGACGGCAGCCACTTCGGCAGCAATCGTCTCGACCACCGGGGCTTCGGCTGCGGCCTGTTCGACGACGGGTTCAACGACCGGTTCGATGACGGCAGGCTCGATCACCGCCGGCTCGATCACGGCGGGTTCGATCACGACGGGCTCGATCACGGCCGGTTCCGGCACCACCGGTGTTTCGACGACGGTTTCGGCCGGCGCTGCGGGCTCGGTCGACGGCGTCTGGGCGGCCTGCGTCGGCGTCGCAGCGGCATCGATGCTCGCGGGCGCATCGCTGGCGGTGTCCACGATGGTGGCGACGGCAGCGACCGCGACGGGTGCGGCGGCGGCAACCACCGGAGCCGGGGTTTCCTTCGCAGCGACCGGCGCCTGGGCCGGGGCTTCGGGCAGATCGTCGAAATCGAACTCCGGCTGGCTGCGGTCGACCGTGACCTGCGCGGCGTCGTCGACGGCGATCACGTCATCGCCCAGCGCCTCGGCGCCGGCGGTCTCGCCATTGCCGCGACGGCGACGGCGGCCACCGCGACGACCACGGCGGCGGCGACCGGCGCCTTCCGCGTTGCCGTCGTCGGCGCCTTCGCCTTCGGCCGTTTCGGCACTGGCATCATCGCCTGCCTGCAGCGCGTCATCGGATGCGGCGAGGCCTTCGGTCTTCGGCACGATCGGTGCGACCACGGCGGCAGCGGCGGTCGTCACAACGGCTGCGGCTGCGACCGGGGCATCGGTGCCGGCGGCGGGCGCGGCTGCGATCTGCGGCTTCTGCGTGTCCGCCTGCTGCGGCTGTGCGCGCTCCTCGCGACGCGGCTGCTGTGCCTGCGGCTGGCGCGGCTCGTTGCCCTGCGGCTTCTGCGCCTGTGCGTCGGCCTGCCGGTCCTGCGGCTTCTCCTGTTGACCACGCGGCTTCTGGCCCTGGCCCTGCGGCTGGCCGCCCTGCTGCTGCGCGTTCTGCTTCTGCTGCTTCTGCTGGCCGTTGTTCTGCGGCTGCTTCTGCGGGCCACCCTGCGCCTGGCCGGACTGCGCGTTGCGGTTCTGCTCGTTGCGCGACTGATCGTTGCGCGGCTGATCGTTGCGCGGCTGATCGTTGCGGCGCTCGTCGCGGCGCTCCTGGCGCGGCTGCTGGCCCTTCGGCCCGCGCTGGTCGCGACGCTGGTCGCGATCGCGGCGCTGCTCGCCGCCACGGTCCTGGCGGCCCTGGCCGTGCTGGCCCTGCTGCGCCTTCGACGGTGCCGCAGGTTGCGCTGTCTCACCGCCGAACAGACCCTTCAGCCAGCCCATGAGGCCACCGGACTTCGCGACCGGTGCCGGTGCGGGTTGCTGCACGGGGGCGGCGACCGGAGCCGGCGCAGGCGCAGGTGCCGGCTGCTGCTTCGGCTGCTCTTCGCGCTCTTCACGCAGCGGCGCGGGGCGATCGGGCTTGACGTTGGTCACCGCGAACGGCGGCGGGATGTTGAGGTTGGCCTTGGTCAGCGCGATCGTCGCCAGCTTGCGCGGGGTGCCGCGCTGGTAGCTCGGCTTCGCGGTTTCCTCGCCCAGCTCGTTCTCGCGGATGCGCGTGACTTCGTAGTGCGGGGTATGCAGCGACTCGTCGGCGACGATCACGATCGGCGCGTCGTGGCGCTTCTCGATCTCGCTCAGCGCGCGGCGCTTCTCGTTGAGCAGGTAGTTGGCGATCTCCACCGGCGCCTGGACCAGCACCTGGCCGGTGTTGTCCTTCATCGCATGCTCTTCGGCGAGGCGGATGATCGACAGCGACAGGGATTCAATGCTGCGCATGCGGCCGTGGCCGTCGCAGCGCGGGCAGACCAACTGGCTGGACTCGCCGAGGCTGGGGCGCAGGCGCTGGCGCGACATTTCCATCAGGCCGAACTTGGAGATGCGACCGAGTTGCACGCGGGCGCGATCGTGCTTGAGCGCCTGCGCCAGGCGGTTCTCGACCTCGCGCTGGTGCTTGTTCGAGGTCATGTCGATGAAGTCGATCACGACCAGGCCGCCGAGGTCGCGCAGGCGCATCTGGCGTGCGACTTCCTCTGCCGCTTCGAGGTTGGTGTTGAACGCGGTTTCCTCGATGTCGCCGCCCTTGGTGGCGCGCGAGGAGTTCACGTCGACCGCAGTCAGCGCTTCGGTCTGGTCGATCACCAGCGAGCCGCCGGACGGCAGGCGGACGGTACGCTCGTAGGCGTTCTCGATCTGCGATTCGATCTGGAAGCGGTTGAACAGCGGGGTGTCGTCGGTGTAGTGCTTGAGCTTGCGCAGGTTGTGCGGCATGACCTGCTCGACGAAGTCGCGCGCCTCGGCGTACATCTCCGGGGTGTCGACCAGGATTTCGCCGATGTCGGCGCGCATGTAGTCGCGCAGGGCGCGGATGATCAGGCGCGATTCCTGGTAGATCGGCAGCGGCGAGGGCTTCTTCAGCGCGGCCTCGGTGATCGACCGCCACACGCTGAGCAGGTAGTCGAGATCCCACTGCAGCTCTTCCGCGTCACGGCCGACGCCGGCGGTGCGGATGATCACGCCCATGTCGTCGGGGATGTTCAGCTTGTCCATCGCCTCCTTGAGGGCGGCGCGGTCGTCGCCCTCGATGCGGCGCGAGACGCCGCCGGCGGTGGGCGAGTTCGGCATCAGCACCATGTAGCGGCCGGCCAGCGAGATGAACGTGGTCAGGGCCGCGCCCTTGTTGCCGCGCTCTTCCTTGTCGACCTGGACGACGATCTCCTGGCCTTCGCGCAGGAGCTCCTTGATGCTGGCCTTGTGGTGGTCCACGCCGGCCTGGAAGTAGTCGCGGGAGATTTCCTTCAGCGGCAGGAAGCCGTGGCGCTCGCCGCCGTATTCGACGAAGGCGGCTTCCAGCGAGGGTTCGAGCCGGGTGATGCGGCCCTTGTAGATGTTGGACTTCTTCTGTTCCTTCGACGGGCGTTCGATGTCGATGTCGTAGAGGTTCTGGCCGTCGACGATCGCGACGCGGAGTTCTTCCGCCTGCGTCGCATTGATGAGCATGCGTTTCATGGTCTTGCGTTCCTCGCGCGCTCTCCCCGGGCGCATCCCGTGGATGCGGAAACCGGATGCGCGGGACGCCGGGGGGGCGCGTCGTCTGGACCAGACCTTCGGCCGGATGCGTCGTGCGGGCGCCTGGGGCGTTGTCGCGCGCTGCGGACCACGATCCCGTCGAAACGGGACTGCGGCCCGGCCCACCACGCGCGATGGCGCATGGTGCCGGCGACAACCTCCTTGTCGGTTCGCCCGGGTCGTCCTGCCGGCTTTCGCCCGGACGGCCCGTCGTTGCAAATGGCGTGGGGTATTTCCAGCGCTACGACACCACGGCGGACCGCGGGAGCGCTTTTGTTGTGCATGGAGCAGTGTTGCCGGGCCGGCGGCCGACTCCTTTCGCGCCTTCGGCGCGAGGGGCGGCCACACGGGACGTGTTCAGCCCAGGTGCGCATGGCACCCGGCGATAAGCGGGAGTGCCGACGAGCCGCTAACATGGCCGCCCCGAGGACGGTGGCCGCGCACTGCATCGGATATCGCGGGGGAGGTGGGCTTTCGGCCCGCTGGCACCGCCGGCCGACATTGCGGCTGGCGACCAACTCCCTAGCGAAATCAAACCCTTATATCGCGCAGCGAGTGTAGCAGATCACGACCCTGATGGCCTCATCCAATTCTCGTGGGGACGACTCCCCCCAGCGGCCTTCGGGCCAGGTCCGCCTTGTCCGCGTCGCCGACGACCGGGCCGGCCAGCGGCTGGACAATTTCCTGCTCGGACAGCTCAAGGGCGCGCCCAAGTCCTTGATCTACAAGATCGTGCGCAGCGGTCAGGTCCGGGTGAACGGTGGGCGGGCCAAGGCCGAGACGCGCCTGGAGGGGGGCGACGAGGTGCGCATCCCGCCGGTCCGCCTGGCCGAAGCCGGCGAGAAGACGCCGCCGCCGAAGGGCCTGCTGGCGGCGATGGAGGCCAGCATCGTCTTCGAGGACGCCCGCCTGCTCGCCATCAACAAGCCGTCCGGGCTGGCCAGCCACGGCGGCAGCGGGATCAGCCACGGCGCCATCGAGACCCTGCGTGCCCTGCGGCCGAAGGAGTCGCTGGAGCTGGTCCACCGGCTCGACCGCGACACCTCCGGCCTGCTGATCGTCGCCAAGAAGCGTTCGGCGTTGACCGAACTGCAGGCGCTGATGCGCGAGAACGATGCCGACGAAGGGCGGGGCATCGCCAAGCGTTATCTCGCGCTGCTGGTCGGACGCATGCCCGACGGTGTCATGACCGTCGACGCGCCCCTGCACATCGGCCTGCGCCAGGGCGGCGAGCGCCATGTCCAGGTGCATCCGAACGGCAAGCCCTCGCTCAGCCATTTCCGGGTGCTGGAGCGGCGCGGCGGGCATTCCTTCTGCGAAGTACGGATCGAGACCGGCCGCACCCACCAGATCCGCGTCCACGCCCAGCACATCGGCCACGCCGTCGCCGGCGACGACAAGTACGGCGACCCCGAGATCAACAAGCGCCTGCGCGAACAGATCGGCCTCAAGCGTCTGTTCCTCCACGCCGCTTCGCTGGAATTCGCCCTCGACGACGGCCGCGTCCCGTACCTGCTCGACGCACCGCTGGCCCCCGAGTTGGTGGATGTGCTGGATCGGCTGGGTTCCTAGCAGGGAACGGGCCTGGGTTGGCGGCGGGCATCGGATCGGACATGATCTATGCGGACGCCGCGATGGGGATCGTGGTGTGCATCACGTCCACTACAGGGGATCTCCTCGCATGCTCAAGCGTTTCATCCTGTCCGTCGCGCTGGTCGCGACTTCCTTCACCGTGTTCGCGGCCAAGCCGCGGGCGTTGCCCATGCCGCTCGGCGAGCAGTTGCCGGTCGAGCTCGTACTGCATCAACAGGAACTGGCCGTCGACGTGCAGAGCACGGCCGGCCTCGGCATGCAGTTCGGCCTGATCGGCGCATTGATCTCGTCCGCAGTCGACAATGCCAATGCGAAGAAAGCCGAAGCGCGGGTGGCACCACTGCGCGACGCACTGATCGCCTACCGTTTCAACGAACGTTTCGAAACCGAACTTCGTGCCAAGCTGGCTTCGGAAGGCATTTCGGCCGCCCCCCAGCTCACGGTCCTGTCCAGCAGCCGCGAAGCCATCGGTGCGCAAGCGGATGCAGACGCGCCGAAGTACGCGATGGTGATCGCTCCGCGCTACGCGATGGACTTCGACTTCGGACGCATGTACGTGCAGATGGTGGTGTACATCGTCGATCGCGAGCGCAAGAGCAACGGCAAGCTGAAGACCCGCTACCGCGCCTCGCGCGTCTACAACTTCAGCCATCGCCTGGAAGGTGGAAAAGCCGATGATTATCCCGCAACCTGGCAGAATCTCCCGCCAAACGCGATGGCGGACATGCTCGACCGCAGCGTTCGCCATGTCATCGACATGATGGTCTACGATTTCGGCGCGCAGGGACGCTCCGAGTGGACCGCCAGCGTGAAGAAGACGAGGGCCAAGCTCGGCAATCACGAGTACGGTGGCCTGGAAGTCCGTCGTGGCGATGACTGGATCTGGCTGCGGGCAGGTGCGCCCGGTCGCAAGCTCCAGACCCGTACGATCGTGAAGCCCGGGTTCAACAATGGCATCAATGGCTTCAACGTGGTCGATCCGGTTGCGCTCGCGTCTGCTGCTGCCGCGAGCGGAAAGACCGCCGAGATCGCGCCCCCGTCGGCGACGGACGCTTCTCCCGCGCCCGCGCCCGTGACTGCAGAGCCGGTGACGGCCCCTGCCGGTACCGAAACGCAGGGGGCCTCTTCGCAGACGCCTCAGCCCAAGGCCGGCACACCATGAGGCGCATCGCCTTTGCCGCCTGCGTGCTGCTGTCGTCGGCCTGCACCCCGAAGATCGTGAAGGTGGACATGGACCCCGGGCGATTGGCCGCGATTGGCGCCACCGATGCGCGCCTGCGCTGTGTGTATCGACTGGGCGAAGTGGTCGACATGCGGCCGTCCGGCGATCGCGCCGGCGGCCTCGGGTTCCGCGTCTTCGCGTTCGAGGATGCGCCTGATGTCGTTCGCAGCAGTCTGTCCAATGTGGGCTTCGGCGACGCACCCGCAGATCGACGTGTCGACGTGCGTCTGATGCGCTTGTACATGAACCAGGTGAACGTGACCAAGATCCCGGTCGTGGTCTACGAGGTCCATGTTGATGGCCTGGCACCGCGACTGATCCGTTCGCAGGTGCCGAACATGAACTGGAATGGCAGCGAGGACGAAGCGTATCGTGGCTATGGGCGTGCGCTCGAGGGCGCGAATCGTCAGTTGGTGGAGCAGTTGAATCTCGCCTGCGGCTGATCGTGGGATGATGGCGATGCATGACAAGAGGAGCGGATCGAATGTTGTCTAGATCGTTGTGCATCGCTGTCATCCTGTGCGGCATGCTCTGGTCGGCAGAAGGCCGGGCGGCGAAGCCGCCAAATCTGCCTATCCCGCTGGGCGAGCGTTTTGCCGTCGAAATCATGGACGCGCCGGAAGAGATCTCGGTGAACTCGTCGATTCCCCAGCAGGGCGGCCTGATCGGGATGATCGCCGGCAACATGGCGGTCAAGCGCGATGAAGCCCTCGTGGCGCCGTTCCGCGACCGACTGCTCAAGTACGACTTCAACGCCAGGATGCGCGCTGCGCTGGAGTCGACTCTGCCTTCGGAAGGGATCTCGCCCCGACCCTGGTTCATTCGTGTCGAGACCCCGTGGACGGAACAGCCCGACGAAGCGATGGCCCAGGCGCCACGCGATGCCCTCGTGCTTGTCCCATCGTATTCGTTCGACCCCTGGTTCATTGGATTGGGGGTGCAGATCGATGCCTATGCAGTCAAGCGTTACCTCAAGAACAAGGGTGCCCGTCTGGAGACGCAGCCCAAGTTCCATCGCCGCTATGTTTTTGCGTACAGCATTGCGCTCAAGGGCAAGGACGAGCGGATCGCTTACTGGCAGTCTGCGCCTTCGCCTGCGCTGGAGAAGATGCTGGACCACGCCATTCGGCACACCGCGGAGATGATCGTCTTCGACTTCTCCTCAGAGGGACGCGCGCACTGGGCGCGCAACCTGCGCATGACCCGCTTCGAGGCGAACGGACGTGAATATTCCGGCCGCCTGTTGCGTCGCGGCCAGCACTGGGTCTGGGCCTTGGGTGCGACGCAGTTTTCCGAGCAGGGCACTGGGCACTATTGGAATTTCGGGATCACCGGCAATTGGCCGATGCCCGAGCAGGCTGATTGGGATGCATTTCTCGCGGAACCCGTGGAAGCACTGCAAGCGACCAGCACCGATTGAGGCGTCGATGCACAGAATCAATCAACGACACGCCGCCAGATCTGCCCGCTGTCGGTGACGACCCAGGCATTGCCGGCGCTGTCGATGCCGACGCGTTTGCCGGCGGCGGTGGTCTCGATCCAGCTGCCGGCATTGTTCCACTGCAGGACGGCGTTGCCGTCGCCCTTGCCGCGCCGGCAGGCGATCGCATAGACGGTGTGGCCGTTGGCCGCGACGTCGACGAAGCAGCCGGATCGCTTCGACCACGATCCACCGCCGCCTTCGGTGCGTTCGTACAGTTCGTTGGTCGCGCTCAGCACCCACACGCTGGCGCCGACCGCGATCCGGGTCGCGGCGCCGCTGACGGCTTCCCAGCCGCAGAAATCGCTGCCGAACATCTGGCCCTGTCCGGGTGGGCAGGGCGTCGCCCGCGCGATCGCGTTGCCGCCCGCGCCTGCGGGTTCGGAGGTGATCACCCACAGCCCGGCCACGCCCGCGCCGACATCGACGATCGGCCGGCCATCGGGCGTGCCGCGCTGTTTCCAGGCGCCGTCGCTCGCGCTGGACCACAGCAGGGCATCGCCACCGACGACGTAGGTGTTGCCGCCGTGCGAGGCGATGGCGCTGCCGCGCCCGCCGGAAGGATGCGGCGCGAAAGCATTGCCGTTCCAGCGATGCACGCCGGACGCGCCGCGTTCGCCGCTGCCGACATCGCAGCCGGTCACGTAGATCACGTCGATGCCGGCGCCGGTGATGTCGCGCGCGCAGCCGGGGACCTGTACCCAGGTGCTCGCGCCATTGGCGGGAAGGGTGCGGTCGCTGAGCTTCGGTGGTGTCGCCACGGGCGCCTGGTGGGTCGATGCCTGGCGGGGGCGGCGCAGGTTCTGCGCGTCGGCGATCGATGCGAACGCGAATGTGCAGGCAGCCAGCAGGATGACTGAAGTGCGGGTTGGCAACATGATGATGTCCTTGTGTATCGAGTCGTGGTCGATCGCGTCTGTCGTCACAGGCGCGAGATCGCGTCGCGCGCGGCCTGTTCGAGACGTGCGTCGAGGCCGGCATCCGCGCGCATCCCGGTCACATTGAGGACCAGCAGGCGATGCCCCTTGCGGACCACGACGGCGCGGGCCTGGACCGCATCGAGCTTGCCCTGCGTGCGCCAGGCGCTGTCTCCCAGTCCCTGCTGCGTCGATCCGCCCTGGGTGCCGCCGAACGCGGACACCATGGCGTCGAACATGCCCTGCGCTTCCTCCGCATCGGCGGATTCGCTCAGCTGCACCATGAACATCGCGATGTTCCCGGGGTGTCCTTGGCTGGACCACACGCAGTTCTCGGGATCGTCGCCCATCACGCCGGCAGGCTGGCCGAGCACGACCTGCACCCGTGCGGCATCGAGCAATTCACATGCCTTGGGCAGCTGTGCTGTGGTCGCGGTCGTGGCGGGCGCTTGCGACGCGTCGGTGCTCGCGGCGGGAGCGCCGGCCTCGCGCTGACACCCGGACAGCGATGCGAGACCGAGCAACAGGGCGAAGGCGAGGGGAAAACGGGTGCCTTTGGGAGAGCAGTTGGTGTTCATTGGAGGTCCGTGCGGTGGATGGCATTCGCCGAACGGAGGTTGGCGATGCGGACCGGACATCGATGCGCGAACGCGGTGATCGACGTGGTGATCGACGTGATGTCGACAGGGTGTCGACGATGGGGCGACGGCCTCAGCGGGGCGTCGGCGCCATGCGACGGGCGCGCGTCCCGGGCGCGCCGGGGTGGTCGTAACGCCTGCTGGCCGCTGCGGCGACATCTTCGAGCCGCTGCGCGCCGGGGAGGTCGCCGGTGGCGGCGAGCACATCCGCGCGGACCCGCTGCAAGGCGACACCCATGCGGATGTCGCGGAAACCGGTGACGCGCGCCCACGTCGCGAGCGCGGCGGCGCTGTGCTGCTGCGCCGCAGGCATGTCGCCATGCGCCAGGGCAACCCGCGCGAGTCCCGCCTGCGCAAGCGCGACATGCGCGAGCGACCGGCCCTCGGCGTGGGCGAGGATGGTGTCGAACTGCACCTTCGCTTCGTCCAGTCGCCCGCGATCGAGCAGCCAGCGTCCCCAGCTGTCTCGGATCGCCATCACCGGCTGTTCCGCATCGGACTGGTGGGCCAGGTAATCGTCGAGCGACTCCCGAAGCGCGCGCCCGGCCTCGTCGACGCGGCCGGCGCGCGCATAGGCCTCGCCGAGATAGCGCAGGCTCAGCCGTCGCTTGAATGGATGCGCGGTCTGTCGCGTGTAGATCCGCACGGCGGTCTGCAGGTGCGGGATGCCCGATTCGGGGCGCCCCTCCGCAGACAGACGCTCTCCATAGACTTCATGCACCGCAGCCGCTTCCACCGCATGGGCATCGTCTTTGGGCAGCAGTGGCACCACGCGCGCGAATTCGCGGTGCGCGGCTTCGCGCTCGCCGGCCAGATGCAGGGTGCGCGCGGCATTGGCGCGCGGCACCCACGCCGTCGGGAAATCCGCGCCGGTGGTGCGCGCGGCGATGTCGGCCGATGCGACGAATTCGCGCCCCGCCTCGGCGAAACGGCCGAGCTGCTGGTAGACCAGACCGAGGTTGCCGTGCAGGGTCTGCAGTTCGGCATCGTTCCGGTCGGCCAGGGTGTTCGCCAGCGACAGGGCCTCGCGATAGGTCTTGATCGCGGCCTCGTGGTCGCCGCGTCGCGTGGTGAGGAAGCTGGCGTATTCCTGCAGGGCGGTGACGTGGCCGCGCGTGCGCGGTGCGTGCATGCGGAGCAGTGCGATCGCGCGTTCGTGCGCGGCCTGCGCACGGTCTTCGGCGCCGTCCTGCGCATGCCAGCGGTTCGCACGGAGGGTCCACCAGTGCGCGCGCAATTCCGGATCGGGGTCGCCGGCCTCGCGCAACAGGCGATCCGATGTCGCCAGGGCGCGGTCGCAGGCCGGGCCATCGGCGGCGCTGCAGGCGATCAACGTGGCTTCCACTGCACCGTTCAGCATGTTCGGATGCAGGCGGCCATAGCGTTCGCGCACCTTCGCCAGCTGTTTTTCCTGCAGTGCGCGGTAGCGGTCGTCTTCGCCGAGTTGGCGGTACAGGTCGGCCAGCGTGCGCAGCAGTTCGATCTGCACGTCGGGGTCGTCCGCGAAGCGGCTTTCGATCCTGTCCGCGCTGGCATCGAGCAGGACCTTGGCGCTGATACTGCCGCGCGGCGCATCCGAAGCGATGCGAGGGTCGCTCGCGGAGAAGACTTCGATCAGGAAGTTCTTGATGGCCGTGGCGCGCCGCGCTTCCTCGGCGGCGCGCTGTGCCTGCCACAGCACGCCTGCGACGCCGGCCGCCAGGGCGAGGACCAGCAGCGCCGCTACCGCGACACCCTGTCGATGCCGGCGGACGAACTTGCGCCATCGCTGCCAGCGGCCGATGCGGCGGGCCAGGATCGGTCGGGAATCGAGCACGCGCTGCAGATCCTCCGCGAACGCGGCCGCGCTGTCGTAGCGTTGTGCCGGATCGGGATCCATGGCCTTGGCGAGGATGGCGTCCAGGTCGCCGGTGATCGCTCGCCGACGCGGGCCTTCGACGCGCTTGGAGGCCAGCGGCGCTTCGCTGCGGGTGTCGAGCATCCGGCCCAGGCGCGAGCGCGTCGGGAACGGTCGCGCGCCGGTGAGCAGTTCGTAGAGCATGACGCCGAGCGCGTAGACATCGGTGGCGACCGTGACCACGCCGCCTTCCAACTGTTCCGGCGCGGCGTAGTCGGGCGTGGCCGCCTGTCCGCCCCACTGGGTCAGGCCACTGTCCACAGCGTCGTCGCCGAGCAGTTTCGCGATGCCGAAATCCAGCAGCCGGGCTTCGCCTTGCGCCGTGACCAGCACGTTCGCCGGTTTCAGGTCGCGGTGCACGACCAGCCGCGCATGCGCCGCCTGCACCGCGCCTGCGACATCGCGGACCAGGCGCACGCGTTCGCGCACATCCAGCCCACGCTGATCGCAATGCACATCGATCGGCGTGCCGGCGATGTACTCCAGCGCCAGCCAGGGCTGGCCATTGCCGGCCACACCGGCATCGTAGAAGCGGGCGATGCGGGGATCGACCAGTGCCGCGAGGATGTCGCGTTCGCGCTGGAAACGTTCGCGCAGCGCGCCGCCCAGCAGATGCGCATGCGGCAGCTTCAGCGCCACCTCGCGGGCATAGGCGCCGTCGTCGCGTGCGGCCAGCCACACTTCGCCCATGCCGCCTCGCCCCAGGCATCGCCGCAGGCGCCAGGGCCCGATGCGCTGGCCTTCGACGACCGACGGCGCGTCTTCCGCGTCGATCGACGGTGGACGGTCCAGCCAGCCGCTCTCGGCGCTGCGCGCCTCGTTGCGGAGCAGGGCGCGCAGGGTGGGCGCGAACCGACGGTCGTCCGCCTCCAGCGCGTCGATCCAGGCCGCGCGCGCTTCGGGCGCCAGATCCAGACACTGGTCGAGCAGGGCCGAGAAGCGCGGCCATTCGGCGGGAGTGCAGGGCAGGGCTTTCATGCGCGTTCGCGTGGGGATGCGCCCGGCCGAACGGGCGCGGGCGGGGCAACCGGACATCCCGGTCCTCGCATGGCGCTCAGGACAGCATCGCTGCGAGCAGCAACCGGGCTTTCTCCCAGTCGCGGCGGATGGTGCGCTCGGTGAGGCCCAGCGCCTCGCCGATCTCGACTTCGGTCATTCCGCCGAAGTAGCGCATCTCCACCACCCGGGCCAGGCGCGGTTCGACCTGGGCCAGCGATTCCAGCGCTTCATGGACCTGGAGAGCTTCGTCGTCGCCCGCCAATCCATCGCCGATGCCGGTGTCGAGGGTGAGTGCCTTCTCGCCGCCGCCGCGCCGCAGGGCATTGCGCTCGCGGATCTGGTCGACGATGACGTTGCGCATCACTTCGGCCGCGTAGGCGAAGAACCGCCGACGGGTGTCGACCTGCAGCACGCGCTGGTGCGCCAGCTTCAGCCAGATCTCGTTGACCAGCGCGGTGCTGTCGAGCAGGGTCATCGGCCCGCTGCGCATCAGGCGCGCGCGGGCGAGCTTCTTCAATTCATCGTAGGCCGCGCCGAACAGCGCGGCGTTGTTGACGCCTTCGTCCTGGCCCTGGGCGATAAGTTCGGTGATCTGGCCCATGTCGTGATCTGCTCCTGTCCCGGGCACGGGAAACGCACTTGGCGCGTCCGCGCGGCCACGCCCAGGTGGATCAGACGCCGAGCGCCTCGGCCTTGGCCGCACAGATGAAGTCGTTCTCGCTCAGGCCGCCGACGTCGTGGGTCGAGAAGCGGACCACGCAGCGGTCGTAGTGCACGCCGAGGTCGGGGTGGTGGTCCTCGCGGTGCGCGACGTGGGCGAGGGCGTTCACGAAGGCCATCGTCCGGTAGTAGTCGGGAAAGGAGAAGGTCTTGAGGAGGGCATGGCCGTTCTCGGCCAGCTCCCAGCCCGGGAGCTGCGGCATCAGCTCGGCGACCTGGGCCGGCGGCAGGCGGTGTTCGTGACCGCGACGGGGGATGCAGTGGGCCTGGGCGAGGGGAACGAGGTCGGTCATGGGGGCGGTCCTGTGCGATGGGCGGTCAAGCTGAACAGTGTTCCGCAGCGGCAACGAAATTGTTACCAGCGCGGCTGAATCCGGCCGCTAGAATAGCCCGATGATCCAGATTTCCGAATCCGCGCAGACCCATTTCCGCCGCCTGATCGAACGCGAAGCCCTGCCGGGCCTCGGCGTGCGCCTGAGCGCCCTCCACCCCGGCACGCCGCGCGCCGACGTCCGCCTGGAGTTCGCCGAACCGGGCGACCTGCAGGGCGACGAATGGGCGGTGGACTGCGAGGGCTTCACGCTGTGGCTCGACGCCGGCAGCGTGCAGTTCCTCGACGGCGCCGAGATCGACTACACGCAGCAGGCCACCGGCGGCCAGCTGCAGATCCGCGCACCCCGGATCAAGGGCGAGGCCCCGGCCGGCGATGCCTCGCTGGTCGAACGCGTGCAATGGGTGGTCGAGCACGAGATCAATCCGCAGCTCGCCCAGCACAAGGGCCATGTCTCGGTGCGCGAAGTGACCGCCGATGGCGTGGTCGTGCTCAGTTTCGGCGGCGGTTGCCACGGCTGCGGCATGGCCGACGTGACGCTCAAGCAGGGGATCGAAAAGACGTTGCTGGAGAAGGTGCCCGGCGTGACCGCCGTGCGCGATGCGACCGATCACGCCACCGGATCGGCGCCCTACATCGCCCGCGACGCGCACTGACGGGCCGCGCCGCGCGTGTTCTCCGCCGCGGACCTCATCGAAGCACTGTCGGCTCGCGTCCGGCGGCGCTTCCCGCTCCAGCCCGAACGCGCGTTCGGCGAATTCCCGCCGACCTGGCGCGCATGGTTCCTCGCCATCCAAGAGCGTCCGGGCGTCGTGACCGGCGTGCCGGCGGCGGATTACATCGCGATCCTCGCCGCGCGCACGCCGCGCCAGATCCCCAGGGCCAGCGCCGAACTCGGTCGCTGGCAGTCGTATCGTCATCTGCTGCGCCAGCAATGGGGAGGCGCGCCCGCCGATCAGCGCCGCACGCGCTGGATCGGCGCTGCCGTGTCCGCGCTGATGCACCTCTGCCTGATCCCGCTGCTGCTCTGGGTAGGCATGGTGCGCATCGGTGATGCGCCGCCGGATACGGAGCAGGCGGGCGAAGCGATCCAGGTCGAATTCATCGGCGAAGGCACCCCGGTCGACGAGGGTGGGGCACCTGCGCCGGGTCAGGCCGATGCACCCGCATCCGCTGGTGCCGGGCCGCCGGCAGCCGCCGGGGGCGGCCAGCAGGCCGCTGCCGCGCCGCCGCCTCCACCGTTCGTGGCCGCCGCGCCGCTCGATGCCGACGATAAGCCTCCGCAGCCATCGCCGCCTGCGGAGGCCGCCAGCGCGCAGCCGCTGGCGGTGACCGAAACCGCGACGCCCGACCCCGAATTCACCCTGCCGCAGACTGCGCCGCGCGAGATCGCGTTGCCCAGCCTGCGTCCGCAGACGCCGAACCTGTCGACGCAGGTCGTCGAAGTGGAAACGGTGGCCGAACCGGTGCCGACGCCCACGCTGCGCGCGCCGACGCCGCGTCCTGTCGCGCCCACCGTGCCCGAGCTGCGCACGCAGGTCGTCGAGATCGATACCTTCCAGCCGACGGTGCCGGTGCCGACCATCCAGGCGCCCGCGCCGCGCACGCCCTCGCCGAAGGTGCCGACGCTCCGCACCCAGGTCACCGAGATCGAGGTGCATTCCCCCTTGTCGCCGGTCCCTGCCACCGGCATCGCGCAGACCCCGTCGACCACGCCACGCCTGCGGCCCCAGGAACTGCGCACCGCCCCGGGCGAGATCGCGCTCAAGCCCGGCGTGCCGGGCGGCACAGCATCGCCCTCGTCTTCAGCGGCACCGTCGAGGGCGCCCGGCAACCAGGCCTCCAGCGGCGCGGCGCCGACGCCCTCCACGACACCTGGCGCGGCATCGGCGGGAGGGCGACCGCAAGCCCAGACCGCTGGACGCACGGCAGGTACCGCGCCTTCCGGTGCGGGCACGCGTCCTTCGGCACGTCCCGGCGCGGCCACGTCCACGGTGCGCGACGACGACTGGGGCGCATCGAACCGCAACGTGCCCGGCAATGCCAGCGCAGGCAGCGGCAACACGGCCGGCCTGTTCAACAGCGACGGCAGCGTGCGCCTGCCCGGTGGCGCGGGCGATGTGGGCGGTGGCCTGCCGCCGGGCACGATCATCGAGGATTTCGAGAAGATCGATCGCATGGGCACCTGGCTCAAGCGCCCGCCGCTGGATTACACGCCGACGCGCTTCGACCGGTTCTGGATCCCCAACAAGACGCTGCTGGAAGAATGGGTGAGCCGCGGCATCAAGAAGGTGGCGATTCCGATCCCTGGCACGACCAAGCGCATCGAATGCACGGTGAGCCTGCTCAGCGTGGGCGGCAGTTGCCGGGTCATGGATCCGAACCTCCAGGACCAGGAAGCGACCGCGCGACCGCCGCCGGCTGTGCCTTACAAGCCCGAGCTGCGGGAAGACAAGGACGGGCCGTCTGCGCCTCCCGCCACGCCCTGATCGTCGAGATCGATGCGCCGCTTTTCTCCGCGGATGACGCGGATGGGCGCGGATCGAAAGCGTTTTCGACCAAAGCGTGATCCGCGGTCATCCGCGTCATCCGTGGCAGAAAAAAGAAACGGGAGCCTTGCGGCTCCCGTTCGTGTTTCAGCATGGCGCCCGCGTGGCGGGGATGCAGCTTACTTGCCGTGCAGGTCGCCCAGCGGGCCGCTCTGCGCGGCGAAGTAGGCCGAGAGGTCGGCGATGCCCTGTTCGTCCAGCGTGCCGGCGTCGAAGGCGCCCTTGATCTGCATGGTCATCAGCGCGTGGTCGCGCTTGCCGTCGCGGTAGTGCTCAAGGCTGTGGAACAGGTAGTCCTGGTACTGGCCGCCGATGATCGGGGTGGCGGCATCGATCGGCTTCAGGCCGCCGGCGCCGTGGCAGTCGACGCAGGACTGGCCGCTCGGCAGCTTGGTCGCGGCCAGCTTCTCGCCGCGCGCGGCGTCGCCGTCGAAGGCGGAGATGTGCTTGTGCGCGGTCTTGTGGCCGGCGCCTTCGGCAGCGGGTTCGCTCTTGCCGCAGGCGGCGAGGCCGAGGAGGAGGGCGCAGGTTGTTGCGATGGCGAGAGGACGCTTCGTCATGGAGGGGGCGCTCACTTCTTCAGGCTCGAAAGGTAGGCGGCGATGGCGGCGATGTCCTCGTCGGAGAAGCTCTGCGCCTGGGCCTGCATGGTCGGGTGCTTGCGCGTGCCTTTCTTGTAGGCGGTCAGTGCGTTGACCACGTATTCCTGGGACTGGCCGGTGATCTTCGGCACGCTGTAGGTCGGGTAGGCGTTCTTGTAGCCGGTGACGCCATGGCAACCCTGGCAGGTGTAGGCAAGCTGCTTGCCCTTGTCCGCGGCGCCGGCGGCGTCGGACGTCTGCGCCTGGACGGCGAACGATGCGAGGAGGGCGAGGCAGCCGGCGAGCAGCGGATGGCGATTCGGCGATCGGATCATGTCTGGCGTCAGGTCAGGGTTGAGTTCGGGGCACGTCGCGGCGGCCGGTGCCGGCCCGCTGGCGCCATGGACCGCTCACGGGAAGCGGTCGCAAACGTGCAATCGCGACAGTATAGCCTGCAACGCGACCGGCTCGCGAAGGGTGGCGTCCGGTCGCGTCCGGGCGTCGGGTATGCTCGGTGCGAAGGGATGCATCGCGGGTTCCGAGCGTCGTTCCCGCTGGTCCGTGGCGATGCATGACGCGAGTCACCATGACCTCTGGCGGATGCCGGTTCTGTATGGGTGATCTACCTTCATACAACACCTAACCCCCTGCTCGGATCGCCATGCCTGCCATGACCCCCTCTCCCGTCGATTCCATGCCCTCGTCATCGGCTTTCCGGACGCCGCTGGTCCATGCACTGACCGCCGCCGTGTTGCTGGGCTGCCTGGCGATCGCCGGCTGCAAGGGCGGCCCGGACGCCCAGGCCAAGGGCAAGGACGGCGACAAGAAGGAAGCCAAGGCCCAGGAAGCCGTGCCCGTCGAAGTGGTCGCCGTCGCCAACCGGCCGGTCGCGGCCAGCTACAGCGGCACGGCCCCGCTGGAAGCCCGCGGCGAGTCGCAGGTGGTCGCCAAGACCTCCGGCGTCGCCCTCCAGGTGATGGCCGAGGTCGGCCAGCAGGTGCGCGCCGGGCAGGTGCTGGTGCGCCTCGATTCCGACCGCGCCGCGCTGCAGGCCGCGCAGAGCGCCGCCCAGGTGCGCAAGCTGGAGGCCAACTACAACCGCTCGCTGCAGCTGTCCAAGCAGCAGCTGGTCAGCGCCAACGACCTGGACCAGCTCAAGTTCGACCTGGAGAACGCCCGCGCGGTGAACCGCCTGGCCAACCTCGAAGTGTCCTACGCCAACGTGGTCGCGCCCATCTCCGGTGTCATCGCCGATCGCTCGATCAAGGCCGGCAACTTCGTCCAGCTCAATTCGCCGATCTTCCGCATCGTCGACACCTCGCGCATCGAAGCCACGCTCAACGTGCCCGAGCGCGAGCTGGCGACGATCAAGCCCGGCCTGCCGGTGCAGCTGATGGTGGATGCGCTGCCTGGCAAGCCCTTCCAGGGCACCGTCGACCGCGTTGCGCCGGTGGTCGACTCCGGCAGCGGCACCTTCCGCGTGATCTGCGCCTTCGACAGCGCCCCGCTGCTGCAACCGGGCATGTTCGGCCGCATCCGCATCGACTACGACCAGCGCGCGAACGCGCTGGTGATCCCGCGCAACGCGCTGCTCGACGACGAGAACGATCCCGCGGTCTACGTGGTGCGCGGCAACAAGGCCGCGCGCGTCGCGGTGAAGCTGGGCTACTTCGATGGCGAATGGGTCGAAGTGCGCAGCGGCCTGAAGCAGGGTGACCGCGTGGTCACCGCGGGCAAGGTCGCGCTGCGCGAAGGCACCGATGTGCAGGTCATCGGCGATCCGGCCGCGAAGAAGGTCGCAGCCGTCGCCAAGGCAGGGAGCAAGTCGTGAGCGGACCCCATCCCGATCCCCATGCGCCCGAAGAGGGCGGAGCAGGCAGCGATTCCGGCGAAGGCCCGGGTGGCGGTTTCGACCTGGTCGAGTTCTCGACCAGGCGCCGCGTCACCGTCGCGATGTTCTGGCTGACGATGGTGCTGTTCGGCGTGATCGCGCTGTTCAGCCTCAAGGTCAACCTGCTGCCCGACCTCAGCTATCCGACGCTGACGGTCCGCACCGAATACACCGGCGCCGCGCCGTCGGAGATCGAGACCCTGATCACCGAGCCGGTCGAAGAGGCCGTCGGCGTGGTCAAGAACCTGCGCAAGCTCAAGTCGGTGTCGCGCACCGGGCAGAGCGACGTGGTGCTGGAGTTCGCCTGGGGCACCGACATGGACCAGGCCAGCCTCGAAGTGCGCGACAAGATGGAAGTGCTGCAACTGCCGCTGGAGGCCAAGCCCCCGGTGCTGCTGCGCTTCAATCCCTCGACCGAGCCGATCATGCGCCTCGCGCTTTCGGCGAAGGATGGCGCCACCGCCGATGATGCCCAGGCCCTGCGCCGGCTCACCGAACTGCGGCGTTTCGCCGACGACGACCTGAAGAAGAAGCTGGAGCCGGTCGACGGCGTCGCGGCGGTCAAGGTCGGCGGCGGCCTGGAAGACGAAGTGCAGGTCGACATCGACCAGCAGAAGCTCGCCCAGCTGGGCCTGTCGATCGACACCGTCATCCAGCGCCTGCAGCAGGAAAACATCAACATTTCCGGCGGTCGCCTGGAGGAGGGCAGCCAGCGCTACCTCGTGCGCACGGTGAACCAGTTCGCCAGCGTCGAGGAAATGCGCGAGATGCTGCTGACCACGCGCACCGCCGGCAACGATGCGGCTGCGGCGGCGGCGCGGCAGATGGCTGCGGTCGCTGCGGCGACCGGGTCGGCCGAGGCCATGGCCGCTGCGAGTTCGGTGCAGAGCGCCTCCGGCGGTGGCAGCAACACCCCGGCGGGCGGCATGGCCGTGCGCCTGAAGGACGTGGCCGACGTGCGCCAGGGCCACAAGGAGCGCGAGGCGATCATCCGCCTGGCCGGCCGCGAAGCGGTCGAGCTCGCGATCTACAAGGAAGGCGATGCCAACACCGTCGCCAGCGCCGACGCCATCGCCGCCAAGCTGGAGGAGATCCGCAAGTCGCTGCCGAAGGACATCGAGCTGACCACCATCGATGACCAGTCGCAGTTCATCCGCAATGCGATCAGCGACGTGAAGTTCGATGCGGTGATCGGCGGCCTGCTCGCGGTGCTGATCATCTTCCTGTTCCTGCGCGACGGCTGGAGCACCTTCGTCATCTCGCTGTCGCTGCCGGTGTCGATCATCGCCACGTTCTTCTTCATGGACCAGTTCGACCTGAGCCTGAACGTGATGTCGCTGGGCGGCCTGGCGCTGGCCACCGGCCTGGTCGTGGACGACTCGATCGTGGTGCTGGAAAGCATCGCGAAAGCCAGGGAACGCGGCCTCGGGATCTTCAAGGCCGCGATCGAAGGCACCCGCGAGGTCAGCCTGGCCGTGGTCGCGTCCACGCTCACCACCATCGCGGTGTTCCTGCCGCTGGTGTTCGTCGAAGGCATCGCCGGCGAGCTGTTCCGCGACCAGGCGCTGACCGTCGCCACCGCGATCGCCATCTCGCTGATCGTGTCGATGACCCTGATCCCGATGCTCAGCGGCCTGCGCGGCAGTGCGCCGATGGCGTTCCAGGAGGAAGAGTCGCATCCGGAATGGCACCCCGAGAAGGGCTGGCAGAAGCCGGTGGCGTTCGTCAACCGTGGCGTCGCCGCGGGCACGCGCGGCGCCACCTTCGGACTCAGCTGGCTGGTGATTCGGCTGTGGCGTGGCGTGAGCGCGGTCATCGGTCCGGTGATGCGCAAGCTCAGCGACATCGCGATGGCGCCCTACCATCGCATCGAAAGCGGCTACCTGCGCCTGCTGCCCGGCGCGATGCAGCGACCGGTGCTGGTGCTCGGTTTCGCCGCCGCGGCATTCGCGGCCAGCCTGCTCGCGGTGCCCCTGCTCGGCACCGACCTGATCCCGCAGCTCGCCCAGGATCGCTTCGAGATGACCGTGAAGCTGCCGCCGGGCACGCCGCTGCGCGAGACCGACCGCATCGTGCGCGAGCTGCAGCAGTCGCATGCGAAGGAGGACGGCATCCGCGCGCTGTACGGCGTGAGCGGCAGCGGCACCCGCCTGGATGCCAATCCGACCGAAAGCGGCGAGAACATCGGCAAGCTCACCGTGGTGATGGGCGACAGCGGCGACGAGGCGCGCGAAGCGCAACTCATCGAGACCCTGCGCGGCAGCGCCGGGCGCTATGCCGGTGCGCAGGTCGACTTCAGCCGTCCGGAACTCTTCAGCTTCTCGATGCCGCTGGAGATCGAACTGCGCGGCCAGGACCTGCAGGGCATCGAACGCGCCGGCAGGAAGATGGCCGAACTGCTGCGCGCCAGCCCGCACTATGCCGACGTGACCTCGACGGTGGAGCAGGGCTTCCCGGAGATCCAGATCCACTTCGACCAGGAGCGCGCCGCCGCGCTGGGCCTGACCACGCGCCAGGTCGCCGATGCGGTGGTGAAGAAGGTGCGCGGCGACGTCGCCACGCGCTACAGCTTCCGCAGCCGCAAGATCGACGTGCTGGTGCGGGCGCGAGAGACCGACCGCGCCACGATCGAGGACATCAAGCGCCTGATCATCAATCCCGGCAGCGCCAGCCCGGTGACCCTGGAGTCGGTCGCCGACGTGGTGTCGACCGTGGGTCCGAGCGAGATCCACCGCGCCGACCAGGTGCGCGTGGCGATCGTCTCGGCCAACCTGCGCGACATCGACCTCGGCACCGCGATGCAGGAAGTGCAGGACCTGGTCGCGAATAACGAAGGCGGCCTCGGCGCCGGCATCGACATGCACATCGGCGGCCAGGGCGAGGAACTGTCGCAATCGCTGCAGTCGCTGCTGTTCGCCTTCGGCCTGGCGATCTTCCTCGTCTACCTGGTGATGGCCTCGCAGTTCGAATCGCTGCTGCATCCCTTCGTCATCCTGTTCACCATCCCGCTGGCCCTGGTCGGCGCGGTGCTGGCGCTGCTGGTGACCAACTCGACCGTGTCGGTGGTGGTGTTCATCGGCCTGATCCTGCTGGTGGGCCTGGTGACCAAGAACGCGATCATCCTGATCGATCGGGTCAACCAGGCACGCGAAGCGGGCATGACCAAGCGCGACGCGCTGGTCGAGGGCGCGCGCTCGCGCCTGCGGCCGATCATCATGACCACGCTCTGCACGCTGTTCGGCTTCCTGCCGCTGGCCCTGGCCTTCGGCGAGGGCGCGGAGGTGCGCTCGCCGATGGCGATCACGGTGATCGGCGGCCTGCTGGTGTCGACGCTGCTGACCCTGGTCGTGATCCCGGTGGTCTACGACCTGCTGGATCGCAAGAGCGATGAGTACTATGTCGCGCGCGGTCGTCGCAGCCGCGCCCGTCGCGGCGAGGACTTCGACGCGACGCCTGAGGAGGGCGCATCCGCATGAGCGTCGCCGAGTTCAGCATCAAGCGGCCCGTCACCACGGTGATGTTCTTCATCTCGCTGTTCGTGGTGGGCCTGATCGCGGCGGTACGCCTGCCGCTGGAAGCCTTCCCGGCGGTGACCTTCCCGGGAATCTTCCTGCAGTTGCCGTACAGCGGCTCGACGCCCGAGGAAGTGGAGCGCACCGTGCTGCGGCCGGTCGAGGAAGCGGTATCGACCATGAGCGGCATTAAGCGCATGGAAGGCACCGCGCGCGCCGAGGGCGCGTCGATGTTCATCCAGTTCTCGGACTGGGAACGCGATGCGTCGATCGCCGCGTCCGAAGCGCGCGAGCGCATCGACGCGATCCGCGACCAGCTCCCGGACGACCTGCAGCGCTACTTCGTGCTGAAGTTCTCGACCTCCGACGAGCCGGTGCTGAAGGTGCGCCTGGCCAGCAACCGCGACATGACCCGCGAGTACGACCTGATCGATCGCGAGTTCAAGCGCAGGCTGGAGCGCATCGCCGGCGTGGCGCGCGTCGACGTGCTCGGCGCGCCGCCGAACGAAGTCGAGATCGCGATCGCGCCCGATCGCCTGACCGCGCACGGCATCTCGCTCGACCAGCTCAACCAGCGGCTGCGCTCGCTGAACTTCTCGGTCTCGGCCGGGCAGATCCAGGATGCGGACCGGCGCCTGCGCGTGCAGCCGGTCGGCGAGATCGTCGACCTGCAGCAATACCGCGACATCGTCATCGACGGCAAGGGCACGCGCCTGGCCGACGTGGCCGATGTCCAGCTCAAGCCGGCGCGCATCAACTACGGGCGCCGCCTCGACGGCCAGCCGGCGGTGGGCCTGGACATCTTCAAGGAGCGCAGCGCCAACCTCGTCGAGGTCGCCAGCCGCGTGCTCAAGGAAGTGAACGCGATCGCCGAGGACCCGGCGCTCGACGGCGTGCAGGTGCTGGTGGTCGAGGACCAGGGCGAGGCGGTCACCAGCTCGCTGCTGGAACTGGCCGAAGCCGGCCTGGTCGGCCTGCTGCTGTCGATCATCGTGCTGTATTTCTTCCTGCGCCACTGGCCCTCCACGCTCATGGTGAGCACGGCCATCCCGATCTGTTTCGTGATGACCCTGGGCTTCATGTACTTCGCTGGCGTCACCCTCAACGTGCTGACGATGATGGGCCTGCTGCTGGCGGTGGGCATGCTGGTCGACAACGCCGTCGTGGTGGTGGAGAGCATCTACCAGGAGCGCGAGCGCATGCCCGGGCAGCCGCGCCTGGCCTCGCTGATCGGCACGAAGAACGTCGCGATCGCGCTGTCGGCCGGCACGCTGTGCCACTGCATCGTGTTCGTGCCGAACCTCTTCGGCGACCGCAACATGATCACCATCTTCATGTCGCAGATCGCGATCACCATCTCGGTGTCGCTGCTGGCCTCGTGGCTGGTGGCGGTGAGCCTGATCCCGATGCTGTCCGCGCGCATGAAGACACCGCCGGCGGTGCAGAGCGACCGCGGCCTGATCCCGTCGCTGCAGCGCCGCTATGCCGCGTTCCTGCGCTGGACGCTGGAGCATCGCGGCAAGAGCATCCTCGGCATCCTGCTGATCGTGCTGCTCAGCCTGGTTCCCGCCACGCAGATGAAAACCAACATGTTCGGTGGCGAGGAGGGCGGCGAAGCCAACATCTTCTACCAGTGGAACGGCGCCTACACCAAGCAGCAGATCTCCGACGAGGTGATGAAGGTCGAGAACTTCCTCGACGCGAACCGCAAGAAGTACGGCATCGTCCAGATCTACTCCTTCTACAGCGAGGAAGGCTGGGCCGGCACCCAGGTCAAGTTCGAGACCAAGGATGCCGGCGAGACCAAGAAGCTGGTCGATGCCCTGCGCGAATCCCTGCCCAAGTCCGCGCGCGCCAAGATCGGCATCGGCGACCAGGGCGGTGGCCCCGGCGGCGGTGGCGGCAACGGCATCGAGCAGAACGTGCGGGTGCAGCTGGTCGGTGATTCGACCGAACAGCTGAAGGAGATCGCCGAGGACGTGATCCCGATCCTCGCGCGCCGCAAGGAACTGCTCGATGTCCGCGTCAACATCGGCGACCAGAACAGCGAGATGTCGGTCCGCGTGGACCGCGAGCGCGCGGCTTCGTTCGGCTTCAGCGCCGAAGAAGTCTCCCGCTTCGTGAGCCTGGCCCTGCGAGGCGCGCCCCTGCGCGAGTACCGCAAGGGCGATACCGAAGTCCCGGTCTGGGTTCGCTTCGCCGGCGCGGAGGATTACGGCATCAAGGACATCTCCGCGTTCACCGTGCGCGCTCCGGACGGCCGCACCGTGCCGCTGCTGGCGATGGTCGACGTGCAGATCGGCGCCGCCGCATCCGAGATCCAGCGCTCGAACCGCCAGACCACGCTCACCATCCAGGCCAACCTCGCCGCCAAGGTGTCGATGCCCGAGGCGCGCAAGGCGATGGAAGACACGCTCAAGGAGATTCCGTTCCCGGCCGGCTACAGCTACACCTTCGACGGCGGCGGCTTCCAGGACGATGCCGAGGCGATGCAGCAGATGATGTTCAACCTGCTGATCGCGCTGATCATGATCTACGTGGTGATGGCGGCAGTGTTCGAGTCGCTGCTGTTCCCGGCGGCGATCATGAGCGGCGTGCTGTTCTCGGTGTTCGGCGTGTTCTGGCTGTTCTGGCTCACCGGGACCGAGTTCAACATCATGGCCTTCATCGGCATCCTGGTGCTGATGGGCGTGGTGGTGAACAACGGCATCGTGATGATCGAACACATCAACAACCTGCGACGGCGCGGCTTGTCGCGTACCGATGCGCTGGTCGAAGGCAGCCGGGAGCGCCTGCGCCCGATCCTGATGACCATGGGCACGGCGATCCTCGCGATGATTCCGATCTCGCTGGGTGGCACGCAGATGGCCGGCGACGGGCCGCCGTATTTCCCGATGGCCCGCGCCATTGCGGGTGGCCTGGCGTTCTCGACAGTCGTCAGCCTGCTTTTCCTGCCGACGATCTACGCGGTACTCGACGACCTTCGCTCCGGCACCATGCGGATCATCCGCAGGTCGCGTGGCCTGCCTGTTTCCATCCACTCAACGCACCCGACTGCAACCGCCGGAATGGAGTGACTGCGCACAGCGATCCCCTTGCCATCATGCAGGCGCTGCGTTGACGGCCGGTAGCGGTGCCATCAAACTGCAAGTGACGTCGTCTGTGTCTTGGAGGCGTCGTGAGTGCTTTCTTCTTATTCGAACTTCATGCAAGGAAAGTGAACATGCGCTTGAAAGCGGTTTCCATGACGTTTGCCTCCATTCTTCTTGCTGCCGCCATGAGCGCGCAGGCCGAAGTGAGGACCAATCAGAATCTTGCAGCCTCCGCCCCTGACGCAGAAGAGACCTGCCTGATCATCATTTGCTGCAATTCATGGCGCTGCTACTGGAGAGATCTCTGACGCCGGTAGTCCGATGCACTGGACGGGGGCAGGACTGTCTTGCCCCTGTTCGTCGGTTCAGGACCCGCCATTGCGCCTGGTTCGAGCGATTTCAGCGCATGAGTTGGTTGAGTAGCCTCGCACCGCCGGCCCACACGCCGATCGCGGTGCCGAAGCTGGTCAGGAAGAAGTTCAGCAGCGTGCGCGCCACGCGCCTGGCGGCGATCGTCTTCGCCGATCGCCTTCTCTGAACGCCGGGCCGGTCAGCCCAGCAGTGTCCTGATCATCTTCGCCCCGCCGGCCCACACGCCGATCGCGGTGCCGAAGCTGGTCAGGAAGAAGTTCAGCAGGGTGCGCGCCACGCGGTTGCGCCACCAGCCCTTCACGCTCTGCACGTCGTCGCGCAGCGCCATGAAATCCGCATAGGTCGGTTTGCGCACCCAGGCTTCGACCAACGCGCTGAGCGTGCCCGAGGCCAGCGCCGGATGCAGCGGCGTGATCGGCGACGACACGAACGCGGTGAGGATGCTCAGCGGATGCCCGCCGGCGAGCAGGCAGCCGATCGCGCCCAGCGTGCCGGTGACCAGCACCCACTCCAGCACCAGTTCGCCACCGACCTCGGCGCCGCCGCGCCAGAAGCCCCAGGCGAAGCCGCCGAGCACGAAGAACGCCAGCAGCAGGGTGAACCAGGGGAACGAGGACTTTTCCTTCACCGTGCGGAGGTCGGACAGCAGCGCGGCCGGGTCGCGCGTGTCTTCGCGCAGGTGCTTTTCCATGCCCTGCAGGTGGCCTGCGCCCACGACGGCCAGGACTTCGCGTGCATCCGGATGCTGCGCGGGAATTTCGCGCAGGCGGGCGGCCATGTAGGCATCGCGTTCGGCGATCACCGTCTCGTACAGCGCCGGGCTGCCTTCGGCGAATTCGCTGAAGCTCGCTTCCAGCATGTCGCCCTGTTTCAGGTTCTCGATCTGTTCGTCCGAGACTTTCTCGTCGACGAACAGCGAAGTCATCAGCCCGCCGCCGACCTTGGCCCGGCCCCAGAAGCCCAGGCGCTGCATCGCGCGCTTGAAGGTCAGCCCGACGTCGCGGTCGATCAGCTCCATCGTCAGCCCGCGTTCGCGTGCATCGATCACCGCCGCCTTGAGTTCGGCGCCGGGCTCGATGTCCAGCTGTTCTGCGAGGCGGCGCTGGTAGGCGGCCAGGCCCAGGTTCGCGGCGAACACCGCCGTCTTGCCCTCGCGCAGCACCTTCACCAGGTCGAGCTTGGCCAAGGCGTCCGGATCGGTCAGCGCCTGCGCGCGTTGCGGGTCCAGTTCGACGGCAATGGTGTCGTAGGCGCCGGTGGCGATCGCCGCGCGCACCACCTCGACGCTGGTCTTCGACACGTGCGCGGTGCCCAGGAGGGTGTAGCGCACGCCGTCGCGCTCGACGATGGCATGCGGCTGGCCCTGCAGCGGGGCCTCGGGATTGACGGTCGGTGTCGCGTCGGTCGGTGTCTGTGGCGTGTCGGTCATCGTGACGTGGGGGACATGAGGGGGCGCGGGATCGCGTGTTCCTGGAATCGCGGTTGCCCGTCCCACCTGTCCAGCGGGGAGCCTGCGACGCAGCGCGCAGGATAGAGCCTCGCGCCCGCGCTGTCTGCGTCCGGCCCCCCGGCATCGTGCAGACCGTCTCAGCACACCCCGTAGGGCAGGTTCGGCGACGACACCAGGCGCTCGCCCACCGTTTCGCCGCGCAGGAAGCGCAGCGCGTCGCCGATCACGCCGGGATGGTCGGCGATGCGGTTGTGGCCGAAGCCCCGCGTGCTGATCAGCCGCGCGCCGTTCCAGAGCCGGGCGTAGCGTTCGCCCTCGTGCCAGGGCACTTCGCGATCCTCCAGGTCGTGGACGATCAGCGCCGGCCGCGCGATCAGCGGGGCGTTGTGGTGCGCCTGCAGTTCCTCGATCGGCACGCGCGTCTTCGCTTCGAAGAACGCCGCCATCCGCGCGCCGAAATGGGCGCCGAGCCCGACGAAGCGGCTGAAGCGCTCCATCGCCGCGAGCGGATCGGCGGCCGGCGCGATCAGCACCGCGCGTTCGGCCTGCAGGCCCCGGGCCAACGCCACCGCCGTCGCCGCGCCGCCGAGCGAATGCCCGATCACCGCCGCCGCAGGCCCGAAATGCCGCGCCACGGCCATCAGGTGGCAGGCGAAATCGGGCAGGGAGGTCTGCCGGCCGCCGCTGCGACCATGGCCGGCCTGGTCGAAGGCGACCACGGCATAGCCGGCCGATTGCAACGGTTCGATCCACTTCGCGATGCGGGTGCCGTGGCTGGACCAGCCGTGCGCGAACAGCACGTAGGGCTGGCGCGACGGATCGCCCCAGACGTAGGTCGCGATCGCAAGGCCGTCCACGTCGAGGCTGGACTCGCGTGCGCCAAGCGTCGGCGCGGCGAGGGCGCGCGACCGGCTGCTTGCGAACGGCGTGCAGAACAGGCGCGCGGCGCGCCGCAGCGTGGATTCGGGGCGGATCATCCGGCCCAGCGCGAAACCGATGCGCAGGGTCTGCAATCCGGCGATATTACGAACGGTCGTGCTAATTTTGGCGAATGCGATGGACATGGGGGCTCCTCGGTCGCTCGAAGCGGTCGGTCAGGCTTGGGGGGGGAGGTAGTAGGCGAGCAGGTGCTCGAACATGCGGCGGCCGCGCGTGAAGGCCGCGTCGAGGCCGCTGACTGCCGCGTCGTGCTGCACGGCGAGGGCGATGCTGTTCAGTTCGAAGGCGAGCTGCGCGGCATCGGTGTCGGCACGCAGTTCGCCAGTGTCGACGGCAAGCAGGGCGGCGCGGGCCAGTTCGGCCTGCCAGCGCTGGTGATGGGCGATCACGCGGTCGCGCAGCGGGCCCGGGCGGTCGTCGTATTCGCTGACGGCGGTCAGCAGCACGCAGCCGCCCCGGTCGCGACGCAGCCATTCGAACCAGTTGGCCAGGATGGTCCGCAGTCGGGGAAGGCCGCGCGGCACGCTCAGTGCCGGGATCAGGGTGTGTTCGCCGAAACGGGTGGCAGCCAGATCCAGCACCGCCAGCTGAAGTTCCTCGCGCGAGCCGAAATGCGCGAAGACGCCGCTCTTCGACATGCCCACCGCATCGGCCAGCGGGCCGATCGACAGGCCTTCCAGGCCCGCCGACGCGGCGATCATGTAGGCCCGGTCCAGGATCACGTCCCGGGTGGCGGCGCCTTTGCTGGTGACGGGGGGCTGGATCATGCTGATTTAAATAGCACGACCGTTCGTTTCATGCGAGTGCCTGTCGACGAACGGCTGCCGACCGCCGCTGGCCGCCTTGGTCGGCTCAGTCGCGGTAGCGCTTCAGCAGGTCGCCATAGGCGTCGATGCGACGGTCGCGCAGGAAGGGCCAGATCCGGCGGACGTGCTCGCTGCGCGCCATGTCGACCTCGGCCATCAGGATCGTCGGCTCGGTGCCGGCCTCGGCGATGAACTCGCCCTGCGGGCCCAGGACGTGGCTGTTGCCCCAGAAGTCGATGCCCGCCGCACCGAGCGGCGACGTCTCGTGGCCGACGCGGTTGCAGCTGAGCACCGGCACGCCGTTGGCCACGGCATGGCCACGGTGGCTGAGGATCCAGGCATTGCGCTGGCGATCCTTCTCGGCCTGTTCGTCCGACGGGTCCCAGCCGATTGCGGTCGGGTAAAGCAGCAGCTCGGCCCCGGCCAGCGCCATCAGTCGCGCCGCTTCCGGATACCACTGGTCCCAGCAGACCAGCACGCCGAGACGGCCCACCGAGGTGTCGATCGGCGTGAAGCCGAGATCGCCCGGCGTGAAATAGAACTTCTCGTAGAAACCCGGATCGTCCGGGATGTGCATCTTGCGGTACTTGCCGGCGATCGAGCCGTCGGCGTCGTAGACCACGGCGGTGTTGTGGTACAGGCCGGCGGCGCGGCGCTCGAACAGCGAGCTGACCAGCACCACGCCATGCTGCTTCGCCAGTGCGGACAGGCGCTCCGTGCTTGGGCCCGGGATCGGCTCGGCCAGGTCGAATTCGTCCACGCATTCGTGCTGGCAGAAATACGCGCCGTTGTGCAGTTCCTGCAGCAGCACGAGTTTCGCGCCCGACTTCGCCGCCTCGGCGACGCGAGCTTCGATCACCGACAGGTTGGCCTCGGCGGTGCCGCGGCCCTGATTGGTGATGGCCTTTTCCTGGATGAGGGCGACGGGAAGCGTCTTGGTCTTCATGCGAGGACACCTTCCGGAAGTTGCATCGTGATGCAGTGCAGGCTGCCGTTCTGCCAGATCAGCGGGCGGCACGGCACCGGGACGATCTCGCGGCCGGGGAACGCCTCGGCCATGACTTCCTGCGCGCGGGCATCGGCCGGGTCGCCGTAGGACGGCATCAGCACCGCGCCGTTGACGATCAGGAAGTTCGCGTAGCTTGCGGCGAGGCGACGGCCGTCGTCGAAGATCGGCTTGGCCCACGGCAGCGCGAACAGCCGGTACGGCTTGCCGTCGCGCGTGCGCAGCGCCGCCAGCTCGCCGGCCATCGCCTGCAGCTCGGGGTAGTGCGTGTCGCTGACATCGTCGCAGCCCTGGTAGACGACCGCGTCCTCGGCGGCGAAGCGGGCGAGGGTGTCGATGTGGGCGTCGGTGTCGTCGCCTTCCAGATAGCCGTGGTCGAGCCACAGCACGCGATCCTGGCGCAGCCAGCCGCTGAGTTGCCAGGTCAGCTCCTCGCGCGTCGCCTCCGGGTGGCGCTCGTGCAGGCACTTCCAGGTCGTCAGCAGGGTACCGGCGCCATCTGTCTCGATGCCGCCGCCTTCCAGTGCGAAATCGATCTGCTCGCGCGTCGCGTTCGCGAACACGCCCTGTGCCGTCAGCGCCTCGACGAGGCGATCGTCGCGGCTGGCCTCGAACTTCCCGCCCCAGCCGGTGAAGCGGAAATCGAGCTGCAGGAAGTCGTCGGCGGTCTTCAAGGTAATCGGGCCGCTGTCGCGCAGCCATGTGTCGTCGTATTCGACGGTCACGAAGCGGACGCGGTCCATGTCGACCCGCGCCGAGCGCAGCCGCGCTTCGGCATAGGTCTGCAGGTCGTCGTCGGCGACGCAGATCACGGCGTCCTGGAACGCGGTGATGGCCGCGACGAGCGCGATGTAGGTTTCCTCGACATCGACCAGGCGCGGACCCCAGTCGGTCTCGGGATGCGGCCACGCGATCAGGACGGCGGACTGGGGTTCCCATTCCGCCGGAAAACGGACAGTTGTGGACATCGAATTACTTGATCGGAGGTTTCGGGCCGACTTCGTCGTTGCCGGCGCGGATGGCGACCGCGTCGATGACGCGATCCTTCTCGAAATAGACGACGAAGTTGGGATAGGTCCAGCGGTTGATCGCCGGCCACTGGCGCTTCTGGCCGCCGCGGGGTTCCATGCGCTGGGTCGGGGCGCCGAATTTGCGCTCGACGTCGGCCATGCGCATGCCGCGGGCGGGCAGGGTCATGGCGGCCTCGCTCTGCACGCGTTCGATCAGCAGCCTGTCGGCGAAGGCCTGGGGCGCGGCGGCGCAGAGCGCGGCGGCGACCAGGGCGGCAGGGAGAAGACGCATGGGGGACCTCCTCGAACGGATGCGGATGGGCGGGGCTTGCAGCGCAGCGATTGTAAGCGCATCGAGGCGGCACGGACGCACGGTGTTCACGAATCTGGGTGCGCCACCCCGGGGGCCGGATACGACAAAGGCCGCACAAGGCGGCCTTTGTGGTGTCGGCGCGACGGCGTTGCGGCCGTCCCGCCTGTCGCCGCCGGCAGGGCCGACGACGCGATCCGGGATCAGCGCTGACGCGCCTTGAAACGCGGATTCGACTTGCAGATCACGAAGACCTTGCCACGGCGGCGAACGACCTTGCAGTCGCGGTGACGGGCCTTCGCCGACTTCAGGGAGGACAAGACCTTCATGGAAACCTCGGCGATAACGCGGTTGATGTGGATGGGAAGGGTGGAGCGGTGGGGTGCACCGTAAAACAGCCCTGCATTTTGCCGTGCCTCGCAGGGGAAAGCAAGGCCGATCAATCGCTTGCGGCGGATGCGTGCGGGTCGGGCGCGGCGTGGCGGCTAGAATGACGCATTCCCACGTCCGCAGAGCCGCCCATGCCCGATTCCGCCAACGCCCCGGCCTCCACCGTTCCCGTCCTGACCATCGACGGCCCGTCCGGGGCGGGCAAGGGCACCATCAGCCGGCTGGTCGCTGCCCGGCTGGGCTGGCATTACCTGGATTCCGGCGCGCTCTATCGGGGGGTCGGCGTCGCCGCCGGCTGGGCCGGTCTGGACCTGGCCGACCCCGGCGCCCTGATCCGCTGCGCCTTCGACGCCCATATCGGCTTCGAGGAGGATGCCGCCGGCGAGCTGCGGGTCATCGTCAACGGGGTCGACGCCACCGACGAACTGCGCACGGAGACCGCCGGCGCCGCCGCCTCGGCCATCGCGGCCGTGCCCGAGGTCCGCGCCGCCCTGCGCGAACGCCAGCGTGCGTTCCGGCGCCCACCCGGCCTGGTGGCCGACGGTCGCGACATGGGCACGGTCATCTTCCCCGATGCCCCGCACAAGGTCTTCCTCACCGCCAGCCCCGAGGAACGGGCCGACAGGCGGTATAAGCAGTTGAAAGACAAGGGGGTTTCCGTTACATTGGACGACCTGCTGCGGGAGATCCTCGCCCGCGACGCCCGCGATGCCAATCGCGCAGTGGCGCCCTTGCGACCGGCCGAAGACGCCGTCTGCATCGACACCACCGGCCTCGGCATCGATGCGGTGGTCGAACGCGTGCTGGCCGTCGTGTCCGCCGCGCGTCCCTGACCTGACGCCACCGAGCGGCTTTTCGCGCAGCAGGCCCAAGGTTCCGTCGCACTCCATCGCGCAAGCGGCGGGGCGGCGGTGTTTCCACATCTCACTCCTACGGCCAACGGCAATCCCGCCACGGCCCCAACGGGTGGATCGGCCCGCGTCGCGGTGCCCGGTCTGTGTCATCAACAGAGTATTCAACCCATGACCGAATCATTTGCAGAATTGTTCGAACAGAGCGCGGCCGCGAACCTGGCCAAGCTCAAGCCCGGCTCGATCGTCTCGGGCGTCGTCGTCGATGTGCGCACCGACGTGGTGGTCATCAACGCCGGCCTGAAGTCCGAAGGCATCGTGCCGATCGAACAGTTCCGTAACGAAGCCGGCGAGATCGACGTTGCCGTCGGCGACGTCGTGAAGGTGGCGCTGGACTCCCTCGAAAACGGCTTCGGCGAAACCGTTCTTTCCCGCGACAAGGCCAAGCGCGCCATGGTGTGGGACGAGCTCGAAGAAGCTCTGGAAAAGAACGAAACCATCACCGGCCGCATCAGCGGCAAGGTCAAGGGCGGCTTCACCGTCGACATCAAGGACGTCCGCGCGTTCCTGCCGGGCTCGCTGGTCGACGTGCGTCCGGTCCGCGATCCGGTGTACCTGGAAGGCAAGGAACTCGAGTTCAAGCTCATCAAGCTCGACCGCAAGCGCAACAACGTCGTTGTTTCGCGCCGCGCCGTCGTCGAGAGCGAGCACTCGGAAGAGCGCGAGCAGCTGCTCGAGAAGCTGGTCGAAGGCGCCAAGCTCAAGGGCGTCGTCAAGAACCTCACCGATTACGGTGCGTTCGTCGACCTCGGCGGCATCGACGGCCTGCTGCACATCACCGACATGGCGTGGAAGCGCGTGCGCCATCCGTCCGAAGTGGTGGAAGTCGGCCAGGAACTCGAAGTGCGCGTGCTCAAGTACGACCGCGAGCGCAACCGCGTCAGCCTCGGCCTCAAGCAGCTGGGCGAGGATCCGTGGGACAACATCGCCCGCCGCTACCCGGCCAACGTGCGCATGTTCGGCAAGGTCTCCAACGTCACCGATTACGGCGCGTTCGTCGAGATCGAGCCGGGCGTCGAAGGCCTGGTCCACGTGTCCGAAATGGACTGGACCAACAAGAACGTCAACCCGTCGAAGGTCGTGCAGGTCGGTGACGAAGTCGAAGTCATGGTCCTCGACGTCGACGAAGAGCGCCGCCGCATCTCGCTGGGCATGAAGCAGTGCACCAGCAACCCGTGGGAAACCTTCGCGGCGATCTACAAGAAGAACGACAAGGTGTCCGGCCAGATCAAGTCGATCACCGACTTCGGCATCTTCATCGGCCTGGACGGCGGCATCGACGGCCTGATCCACCTGTCCGACCTGAGCTGGAACACCACCGGCGAAGACGTGGTCCGCAACTTCAAGAAGGGCGACACCCTGGAAGCCGTGGTCCTCGCCGTCGATCCGGAACGCGAGCGCATCAGCCTCGGCGTGAAGCAGCTGGAGCAGGATCCGTTCGGCCAGTTCATGGCCTCGTTCCCGAAGGGTTCGAAGGTTTCGGGTACCGTCAAGGACGTGGACGCCAAGGGCGCCACCATCGACCTGGGCGATGGCATCGAGGGTTACGTCTCCGCGCGCGACATCAGCTACGAGCGCATCGACGACGCCAGCCAGCACCTCAAGGTGGGCGACAAGGTCGAAGCCAAGCTCGTGGGCATGGACCGCAAGGGCCGCACCCTGCAGCTGTCGATCAAGGCGAAGGACGAGGCCGAGACGCAGGAAGCCCTGGCCGAGTACGCGAAGGCCTCGGCCGACGCCGCCAGCGGCACCACCAAGCTGGGCGCGCTGCTGCGCGAGCAGCTGGAAAACCGTTCCGAGTAAGCGTCGAGTCATCCGCTCTGCGGCTTGTGGCGGCCCGGGATCTCCCGGGCCGCTGCAACGCCGGACGGCGGCGGCTTCCTGTCTGCACGTCTTGCCTGTTCCTCCCGCCCGGATCGCGCACCTCCCATGACCAAGTCCGAACTGATCGAGATCCTGTCCCAGCGTCAGAGCCATCTGAAGGCGGATGACGTCGATCTGGCGGTCAAGTCGCTGCTGGAAATGATGGGTGGCTCCCTCTCGCAGGGCGAGCGCATCGAAATCCGCGGTTTCGGCAGCTTCTCGCTGCACTACCGTCCGCCGCGCACCGGCCGCAACCCGAAGACCGGCGATGCCGTCGCGCTGCCGGGCAAGCATGTCCCGCATTTCAAGCCCGGCAAGGAGCTTCGCGACCGCGTGAGCGCCGTCGTGCCGCTGCCGCCGGAAGACTGATCGCGGCATTCCGGTCGGCCTTTCCGCCGGCCAAGTCCTGAATCCTCCCCGATGACCGCCAGGCTGCGACCGTCGTCATGACGTCCGGTCGCGGGCATCGTCTTCGCCGTGTCCACGGCATACACTGAATGGCACGCGCCGGCGCCATGCGCCGGTGTCGGCTCCCCCCACACACTGCCGACGGCCCTGCATGCGTCCCTTGCGAGCGTTCATTGCCCTGCTGTTCCTCGCCCTCGGCGTGGTGGTGGGCGCGCTCAATCCGGGCATGGCGGTCGTCGACCTGGGCGTCTGGCGCCTGGAGGCCGCGCTCGGCGTGCTGCTGCTTGCCGCCGTCCTGTGCGGCGTCCTGCTGGGTGGCCTGGCCATGGTGGTGGCGGTGGTCCTGCCGCTCCGGCGCGAACTGCGCCGCGCATCGCCGCCGGGCGAATCCTCCGTCGTGACTGCGCCTGCGACAACGTCGCCGCTCGCGGCATCCCCTTCTTCTTCGGAGCCTTGAGATGGCCTTCATCTCCGAGTGGTTCTGGTACTTCCTGCTGATTCCGCTGGCCGCCCTGATCGGCTGGGTCATCGGGCGTCGCGGCGGCGAACGCCATAGCGATCACCAGGTCAGTCGCCTGTCCACTACCTATTTCCGCGGCCTGAACTACCTGCTCAACGAGCAGCCGGACAAGGCCATCGAGCTGTTCCTGCACATCGCGGAACTCGACAAGGACACCTTCGAAACCCAGGTCGCGCTGGGCCATCTCTTCCGCCGCCGTGGCGAGGTCGACCGCGCCATCCGCCTGCACCAGGGGCTGGTGCAGCGCCCGGACATCAACGACCAGCAGCGGGTGCAGGCCCTGCTGGCCCTGGGCGAGGACTACATGCGCTCGGGACTGCTCGATCGTGCCGAGACCGTCTTCACCGATCTGGCGAAGCTCGATGATCGTGCGCCGCAGGCGCTGCGGCACCTGATCGGGATCTACCAGTCCGAGCGCGACTGGCAGCAGGCGATCGAGAAGGCTTCCCGCTACGAGGCCGTGACCGGGGAGCCGATGGGCAAGCTGATCGCGCAGTTCGAGTGCGAACTGGCCGAGCGCCATCGCGTGGCCGGCGAGCTGGACCAGGCGCGGACCGCGATCGCCCGCGCCTACGCCGCCGATTCGACCTCGGTGCGCGCGGGCATGCTGGAAGGGCGCATCGAGTTCGACGCGGAGCAGTATCCGGCCGCGATCCGCGCCTTCGAGCGCGCCGCGCGGCACGACCCGGACTACCTGCCCGAGATCCTGCCGCCGCTGCAGGTGTGCTACGACAAGGTGGGCGATCCGACCGGCGCCCGCGCCTTCCTGACCCAGATGTGCGAGTACTACCGCGGCATTGCGCCGGTGCTGGCGCTGACCCGCCTGGTCGAGGCGACCGAAGGCGTCCATGCGGCGCGCGATTACCTGGCCCGCCAGTTGAAGGAACGGCCTTCGGTGCGCGGCGAAGCGGCGCTGATCGACCTGAGCCTGGCCGACAACACCGATCCGACCGCGACACTGCACGATCTCAAGCACGTGACCGAGCAACTGCTGGTCCGCAATCCGAGCTATCGCTGCAATCGCTGCGGCTTCGGTGCGCGCAGCCACCACTGGCAGTGCCCGAGCTGCAAGGAATGGGGTTCGGTCAAGCCGTTGCTCAACTACGCGGTGGTCTGATGACCTGGACGCCCGGCCTCGCGCTCTGGTGCCTGATCTTCGCCGGCATCGGTGCGGCGGGGACCTGGGTCGCGCGTGGCTACGCGCTGCGCCGGCGCCTCATGGACCCGCCCGGCGAACGGCGCAGCCATGCGGTCCCGACGCCGCGCGGGGGCGGGATCGCGATCGCGCTGGCCTTCCTGGTCGCGATGGTCGCGATGGCGGCGCGGCGACCCGACGAAATCGTGCTGCTCGCCTGCGCGGGAATCGGCCTGGTGCTGGTGGCCGGGATCGGCTGGATCGACGACCACCGGCCGCTGTCGCCGTGGTCGCGGCTGGCGGTGCACGTGCTGGCTGCCGGATGGCTGATGGTCGGCGTCTATCTGTCCGGGCGCGGTGGCGCAGCGGCGCTCGCGGCATTCGGCGCGGCCCTGGTGCTGGTCAATGTCTGGAACTTCATGGACGGCATCGATGGGCTGGCCGCGACGCAGGCGGCGCTGGTCGCCGCGGGCCTCTCACTTCTTGCAGGTACGGATGCCGTTCTGGTTCATCTTGGGTTGGCATTGATCGCGTCAATCTTTGGTTTCCTGCCGTTCAACTTCCCGAAGGCGCGTATCTTCCTGGGGGATGTGGGCAGCGGGGCGCTCGGATACGCGTTGGCGCTGCTGCTGGCGATGTCGCTGCACCGGTTGCCAGCGGCCGCATGGCCGCTGGTCCTTCTGCCGCTGAGTGCGTTCCTGCTCGATGCCGGGCTGACCCTGTCGGCCCGCATCATCGGCGGCGAGAAGTGGTGGACGCCACACGTCCAGCACGTCTACCAGCGTTGGGCGAGGCGGTTGGGCGGACATCCGCCCGTCACCATCGCCTTCGCCGTGTGGACATTGGTGGCATGTTCCGGAGCGGCATGGCTCGCAGGCAGCGGGCGCAGGGAAATCGCAATGGTGGTGTCGGTCTGGTTGGTATCCGGGATCGGTCTGTGGCGCGTTCTCCGTGTCCGGTCCGCGAACCCCACGACGAACTGAGGAATCATGGGAACGACCGCTTTCACCGACCGCATGGGTGGACTGTGGCCACGCATGGCCATCGTCCTCCACGACCTGTGCATGGTCTGGCTGTCCTGGACCGGGCTGGTCCAGCTGCGCTTTGCCATGGTCGGCAATGCCGCGCATCCGCCGCTGTGGTCGATCGAGACCCTGCTGGTGCTGGTCGCCCAGGGCCTGGTCTTCTGGTACGTCGGCCTGTATCGCGGCATCTGGCGCTTCGCCAGCGTGCCCGACCTCGTCAATATCGTGAAGGCGAGCCTGATCGGCCTCTTCGCCATCGTCCTGTCCCTCTTCATCTACAACCGCCTCGACCAGACCTCTCGGCTGGCCCTGGTCATGTATCCGCTGGTGCTGAGCGTGATGCTCGGTGCCCCCCGGCTGCTCTACCGCTCGTGGAAGGACCACGGTCTCATCAACAGCGACAAGTCCGCCGTGCGCGTACTGATCCTCGGCGCCGGCCGCGCCGGTGACGCGCTGGTCCGCGACCTCTTGCGCACCGGCGCTTACGAGCCGGTCGGTTTCCTCGACGATGCCGCCAGGCTGCGCGGCACGCACCTGCATGGCGTACCGGTGCTCGGGCGGATCGACGACGTGGCGCGCATCGCGCCCGAAACCGCCGCCAAGCTGCTGGTGATCGCCATGCCGTCGCTCGATGCACAGCGCATGCGCCGCATCATCGAGGCCTGTGAATCGACCGGCCTGCCGTTCCGCATGGTGCCGAGGCTCAACGACATCCTCGAAGGCCGCTCGATGCCCGGCGAGCTGAAGGAAGTCGCGATCGAGGATCTGCTCGGACGCGCTGCCGTGGTTCCAGACTGGAAAGCGATGCGCGACTGGCTGGGCGGACGCAGCGTGCTGGTCACCGGTGCCGGTGGCTCGATCGGTTCCGAACTCTGTCGCCAGTGCGCGCGCCATGGCGCCAGCCGGATCGTGCTGGTCGAGATCGACGAACTGGCCCTGATCACCACGCGAATGCGCCTGTGCCGGGATTTCCCGGGGATCGAGGTCGTGTCGGTACTCGGCGACTGCGGGGACACGGCGGTCATCCGGCATGCCCTGCGCATCGGCAACCCCGAGGCGGTGTTCCATGCTGCGGCCTACAAGCAGGTGCCGCTGCTCGAAGAGCAACTGCGCGAGGCCGTGCGCAACAACGTGCTCGCCACCGAGACCGTGGCACGCGCGAGCGTCGAGGCCGGCGTCGGCAGCTTCGTGCTGATCTCGACCGACAAGGCGGTCGACCCGGTGAACGTGCTCGGTGCCACCAAGCGCCTGGCCGAGATGCTGTGCCAGCGGCTGGACGATCCGCGTTCCACGCGCTTCGTCACGGTGCGCTTCGGCAATGTCCTGGATTCGGCCGGCAGCGTGGTGCCGCTGTTCCGCGAACAGATCCGCAGCGGCGGCCCGGTCACCGTCACCGATCCGGAAGTCACGCGCTTCTTCATGACGATCCCCGAGGCTTGCCAGCTGATCCTGCAGGCGTCGGCGATCGGTTCGCAGCAGGCGATCTACACCCTCGACATGGGCGAGCCGGTCTCGATCCGCGTGCTGGCCGAGCAGATGATCCGCCTGGCCGGCAAGCAGCCGGGGCGCGACATCGCCATCGTCTACACCGGCCTGCGTCCGGGCGAGAAGCTGCACGAGACCCTGTTCCACGCCGACGAGCGCTATCGTCCGACCTCGCATCCGAAGATCCTGCAGGCGCAGCCGCGCCATGTGCCCGCCGATGCGCTGGCGGCGGCGCTCGTCCGCCTGCGCAAGGCCTGCGTGGCCTACGACCTGGACGCGATGGCGTCGCTGCTCCGCGAGGCGGTCCCGGAGTTCGTGCCCACGCCGGCCAGCGACGAGACGCTGCCGACGGAAGCCACGGTGGTAGCATTTCCTGCCCGCAACGCGCGCAGGACGTGATCGCGTCCACTCGCTGCCTGGTCGGCTTGCGCCATGCATGCCGGCGCGGGGCGAGCATGGCAAGCACGCGCCGCACCACCGCATTCACTGACCTCGAGCATCCATGAGTCGTATCCGCAAAGCCGTGTTCCCGGTGGCCGGTCTGGGCACCCGTTTCCTTCCCGCGACCAAGACCGTGCCCAAGGAAATGCTGCCGATCGTGGATCGGCCGTTGATCCAGTACGCGGTGGACGAGGCCGTCGAGGCCGGGTGCGACACCCTGATCTTCGTGACCAACCGCTACAAGCACGCGGTCGCCGACTATTTCGACAAGGCCTACGAGCTGGAGCAGAAGCTGGAGAAATCCGGCAAGACCGAGCAGCTGGAGCTGGTGCGCAACGTCCTGCCGCCGCACGTCCGCGCGGTGTTCGTGACCCAGGCAGAGGCCCTGGGCCTGGGCCATGCGGTGCTCTGCGCCAAGCCCATCGTCGGCAACGAGCCTTTTGCCGTGCTGCTGCCGGACGACCTGATCTGGAATCGCGGCGACGGCGCGCTCAAGCAGATGGCCGATGCCGCCGAGGACAGCGGCGCCAGCGTGATCGCGGTGCAGGACGTGCCGCGCGAGCAGACCAGCAGCTACGGCATCGTCGCCACCGACGGCTTCGCCGGCCGCAGCGCCCGCATCCGTGCCATCGTCGAGAAGCCGAAGCCCGAGGTCGCGCCGAGCAACCTGGCGGTGGTTGGGCGCTACGTGCTCGACGGTCGCATCTTCGAACTGCTGGAGAAGACCACGCCCGGCGCGGGCGGCGAGATCCAGCTGACCGACGCCATCGCCGCGCTGCTGGTGGAGCAGGCGGTGCATGCCTATCGCTTCCAGGGCACGCGTTTCGATTGCGGCACGCACCTGGGCCTGATCGAGGCCACGATCCGCTATGCGCTGGATCACGAAAAGCTCAGCGATGCCGCGCGCGGCATGATGCAGAACGCGCTGAGCGAACTGGGCGTGGTCGACCTCGACTGATCCGCGCGCCATGGACCGCGACGCGACCTTCTATCGCGCCACCGTGGGCGAGGTGGCGCATCTGCCTGCGCTGCAGGGGCGCCACGAGACTGCAGTCTGCGTGGTCGGCGGCGGTTTCGCTGGTCTGAACACCGCGCTGGGCCTGTGCGAGCGCGGCATGCCCGATGTCACCGTGCTCGAGGGCCAGCGGATCGGCCACGGCGCGTCCGGGCGCAATGGCGGCTTCGTGTTTTCCGGTTTCTCGCGCGGCGAGACCGACCTGCTGCGCGACCTCGGCCCGCAGCGCGCGCGTGCGCTGCATGCGGGCACGGTCGCTGCGGTGGACCTGATCCGCGCGCGCTGTCGTCGCCATGGCATCGACTGCGATCTGGTCGACCAGGGCGTGATCTGGGCCAACTGGTTCCGCGATCCCGGCATCCTGCGCGCGCGCCAGCGCCTGCTGGCCGAGGATTTCGGCGTGGAGTGGCAGTGGATCCCGCGCGAACGGATGCGCGAGCTGCTGGACACCGATCGCTATGCCGACGGGCTGTTCGAACCCAACGCCTTCCATTTCCATCCGCTGAAATACGTGCACGGCGTCGCGCGCACGGCGATGGGGCAGGGTGCGCGCATCCACGAAGCGTCGCCGGCCATCGCGCTCTCCCGCGACGGCGCGGGCTGGTGCGTGCGCACGCCCGAGGGCGAGGTCCGTGCGCGGCAGGTCGTGCTGTCCTGCGGTGGCTACCTGGCCGGTCTTCGTCGAGAGGTCGATGCCGCCGTGCTGCCGATCGCGACCTACGTGATGGTGACCGAGCCGCTTGGCGACCGCCTGTCGACGGTGCTGCGCACGCAAGCCGCTGTGTACGACACGCGCTTCGCCTTCGATTACTACCGTCCGCTGCCCGATACGCGGCTGCTGTGGGGCGGGCGCATTTCCATCCTCGACCGTTCGCCGGCGCAGGTGCAGCGACTGCTGCTGCGCGACCTGGCGCATGTGTATCCGCAGCTGGCGGACGTGCGCGTCGAATTCGCCTGGTCCGGTCTGATGAGTTACGCGCGGCACGAGATGCCGCAGATCGCGCAGGTCGAGGACGGACTGTGGGTCGCGCAGGCCTTCGGCGGCCATGGCGTCGCGCCGACGACCTTCGCCGGCGAAATACTGGCTGCGGCGATCGCCGAGGGCGACGGGCGCTGGCGCGAGTTCGCCGATTACGGGCTGGTCTCGGCGATGAAGCCGGCGGGTTTCGTCGGCGCGCAGCTGACCTACTGGTGGCTGCAGATGCGCGACGGCCTCCGCGATCTGCGCGGTGGCGCACGCGGCGCCTGAGGCAGGGCGGACATCGGTCGTCCCGACGGCGTGCCGGTTGCGTCCGGCATGGCCTGCCTGCGATGGCGGCTGCGCAACCGGGGCGCTCTGCGTCGCCGGGCCCCAGGGACACCCCTGCGTCCTTTCGGCTGCCCGCTCATGACGAATCGACATGAATGCACAGCCGCGCGTTTGCCGGGCGCCGTTTCGTCATCCGTAATCTGCGCAACTCCTGCTGTCTAAGTGATTGATCCGCATGGTGTTGCAAGGCGCATGCATCGGTGCGGGCCGGCATGGCGGTCTGGCTGCGCCGGACGCGCCCCGGACGAGCGTGAACGGGCGCACGGTTCGCCCGGTGGCGGGGCTGCGGTGCGCTCGTTATGCTCGTGCCGCCTTGCGCAGGCAGCGCGGGACTTTCCAGCCGGGACGCTGTTTTCGATTGTGTGCCGACGACGCCTGAGGGGGCTGGAATGCGGGCAACAATGGCGTCCGGCCGTTCCGGACGTGCGCGACCCACCGTTTGGTGGGCCTGGCCTCTCGTGGGGCTGGGCATCGCGACCCTGTGGCTGGTCGCGAATGCCGCGGCCACGATGCTGGAGTATCGGCCGCTGGCGAGCCTGTGGTTCCCGCCGACCGCGATCAGCTTCGCCGCCTTCGCCGTGTTCCGCAGCGGCGCATGGCCGGGTCTGCTGGTCGCCAACCTCATCGGCGCCTTCTTCACCTTCCTGCGTACCGGCCACGACATCCCGCCGGAGCGCATGCTGCTCTACGGCACCCTGTTCGCGCTCGCGCACTGCCTGCCCTACTGGCTGGTGGCCCAGGCCACGCTGCAGTCGATCCCGCGCAACGCCGCGCCCTCGCTGGCGCGCACCGTCGGCGTCTTCCTGTTGGGCGGCGTGGTCGCGGCGCTGATCGCTGCGGTTGCAGGCGTGTGGGTGTCGACCCTGGCCGGCATGGCCGATCGGGCCGACAGCTGGTCGATGATCCTGCCCTGGCTGATCGGCGATGTCGCCGGCCTGCTGGCGTTCGGTCCGCTGGCCCTGCTGGGCTTCCGTGCGCTGGCCACGCGCCTGCGCATCCCGGTGCCGCACCGCCTGCATGCCTTCGACGACCTGCCGCGCCCGCCGCGCGCGCCCGCCGCCTACGCCCTGAAGCTTGCCGCGACGCTGGGCACCGCGTGCCTGGCCTTGTACGCGATCGCGCGCGCCCCGCACAACGAACCCCTGCTGTTCATCGTCTTCATCGCGATCGTGCTGCAACTGTGGATCGTGCACACCCAGGGCACGCTGGAATCGCTGGTATCGATCGGCCTGTTCAACCTCTGCATCGTCGGCCAGGTCTACATGCTGGGGCTCGGCGAACACGCGCTGACCCTGCAGTTCGCCATGATCACGCTGGCCTCGGCCAGTTACTACGGCCTCGCGGTGCCGCTGCTGTACGCGGACAACGTGCAGCTGCGTCGTCTGCTGATCCACGATGCGCTGACCGGCGCCTACAACCGGCACTTCTTCGTCGAGCTGTCGCAGCAGGCGATCCGCCAGTCGCGGATGCGCGAGCAGCCGGCCTCGATGCTGATGCTCGACCTGGACAACCTCAAGCAGATCAACGACCACCACGGCCATGCGGCCGGTGACATGGCGCTCGCGCAGGTCGCGGAAGCCTGCCGCGGCGCGCTCAGCGCCAACGACCTGCTGGGCAGGCTCGGCGGCGACGAGTTCTGCGTGCTGCTGCCGGGGGTGGACCATGCCGGCGCTGCCGAGATCGGGCGTCGCCTGCTCGCCGTCGTGCGCGCGTCGCGCTATCCGTTCTCCACCGAGATCCGTCCGAGCATGAGCATCGGCATCTCGACCACGGTCGATGACGAGGACGACTACGAAAGCCTGTGGATGCGCGCCGACTCGGCGCTGTACGTCGCCAAGCGCGGCGGCCGCGACCGGCTCGCGCAGGAAGAGTCCGTACGCGAAACCGGCACGGTCTGAGTCGGCTGAGCCTGGATGCCTCGATGCCTGGCACGCGCCCGCATGCACGGGCGGATGCGCGAGGTTCAATCGATCGGATCGCGCAGACAGGAAAGGGCCCTGCGAACAGGGCCCTTTCTCGTGTGGATCGATGTCGCGACAGCCGTGCGGCGGTGGATCAGAGCGCTTCGAAGATGCCCGCTGCGCCCATGCCGGTGCCGATGCACATCGTCACCATGCCGTACTTCTGCTGGCGACGGCGCAGGCCGTGGACCAGGGTCGCGGTGCGGATCGCACCGGTCGCACCGAGCGGATGGCCCAGCGCGATCGCGCCGCCCAGCGGGTTCACCTTCGACGGGTCGAGGCCCAGGTCGCGGATCACCGCCAGTGCCTGCGCGGCGAAGGCTTCGTTCAGTTCGATCCAGTCGAGCTGGTCCTGGGTCAGGCCGGCCTGCTTGAGTGCCTTCGGGATCGCGGCGATCGGGCCGATGCCCATCACTTCCGGACGCACGCCGGCGACCGAGAAGCTGACGAAGCGGGCGAGCGGGGTCAGGCCGTAATCCTTGATCGCCTGTTCCGAAGCCAGCAGCACGGCGCCGGCGCCATCGCTCATCTGCGAGGCGTTGCCGGCGGTGACGGTGCCGCCGAACATGCCATTGCGGAAGACCGGCTTGAGCTTGGCGAGGCCTTCGATCGAGGAATCCGCACGCGGGCCCTCGTCGATCTCGACCAGCGTCTTCTTCACGCGCACGGCGTTGCCGGCGAGGTCCGGGATGCGCGCGATGACTTCGTAGGGCGAGATCTCGGCCTTGAATTCGCCGGCCTGGATCGCGGCCATCGCCTTCTGGTGAGAGGCGAGGGCGAAGGCATCCTGGTCCTCGCGCGAGATCTTCCATTCCTCGGCGACCTTCTCGGCGGTGATGCCCATGCCGTAGGCGATGGCGACGTTCTCGTCCTTCGCGAAGACTTCGGGGCTCAGCGCCACCTTGTTGCCCATCATCGGCACCATCGACATCGATTCGGTGCCGCCGGCGAGCATGAGGTCGGCGTTGCCGAGGCGGATCTGGTCGGCGGCCAGTGCCACGGCCTGCAGGCCGGACGAGCAGAAACGGTTGATGGTCTGCGCGGCGACGGTATTCGGCAGCCCGGCGAGCAGGGCGCCGATGCGGGCGACGTTCATGCCCTGTTCGCCCTCCGGCATCGCGCAGCCGATGATGGCGTCGTCGATGCGCGAGGTGTCGATGCCCGGTGCCTGCGCGACCACGTTGCGCAGCGCGTGCGCGAGCAGTTCGTCGGGACGGGTGTTGCGGAACGCGCCCTTCGGGGCCTTGCCGACCGGCGTGCGGGTGGCGGCGACGATGTAGGCGTCTTGAACGATCTTGGTCATGTGCATGTGTCCTCGGTTGTCTCCTTCCCCCGCCTGCGGGGGAAGGCCGGGATGGGGGCTCGCTTTCACGCATGGCCCCCACCTCGATCCTCCCCCGCGCGCGGGGGAGGAGGATGTGGATGTCAGTTGCGCAGCGGCTTGCCCGTCTCGAGCATGTGCTTGATCCGCGCCTGGGTCTTCGGCATCTGCGCCAGCGCGACGAAGTGCTCGCGCTCCAGGCGGATCAGCCAGTCCTCGTCGACGATCGCGCCGCGGTCGACATCGCCGCCGCAGACCACCGTGGCGATGCGGGTCGCGATCTCGCAGTCGTGCTCGGAGATGAAGCGGCCTTCCAGCATGTTCACCAGCATCATCTTGAAGGTGGCGATGCCGACGTTGCCGGCGACCTGCACGCGACGCGCGGGCAGGGGCGGGCGGTAGCCGGATTCGGCCAGCGCCAGCGCCTGCTGCTTGGCGATGTGCAGCAGCTCATGGGCGTGGAAGGCGATGACGTCGTCCTTGCGCAGCAGGCCCAGTTCCTTCGCTTCGAGCGCGGAGGCGGAGACCTTGGCCATCGCCACGTTCTCGAACAGCGGCTTGAGCTGGGCGAACACGTCGCCGCCCGGGCCAGCGGCCTGCGAGGCGCGGACCGCGAACTCCTTCAGGCCGCCACCGGCCGGCAGCAGGCCGACGCCGGCTTCGACCAGGCCGATGTAGCTTTCGAGGTGCGCGACGGTGCGCGCGGTGTGCATCTGGAACTCGCAGCCGCCGCCGAGGGCCAGACCGCGCACCGCACCGACCACCGGCACGAGGGAATACTTGATGCGCTGGCTCGCGGCCTGGAAGTTCGCGACCATCGCCTCGAAGCCCGCCACGTCGCCCGCCTGCAGCAGGCCGAGCGCGCCAGCGAGATCGGCACCGGCCGAGAACGGCTCCTTCGGCTGCCAGATCACCATGCCGCGGAAGTCGCGTTCTGCAATGCCGATCGCTTCCTGCAGGCCGTCGAGCACGTGGTTGTTGACCGTGTGCATCTTGGTCTTGAACGAGCAGACCGCGATGCCGTCGCCGTCGTGCCACAGGCGCACGCCCTCGTTTTCATAGACGGTTTCGCCCGGGGCGAAACGCTCGCCGATCAGCGGGTCGGGGAAGCGCTGGCGGCAGTAGACCGGGTTCGAGGAACGCGGCACGTCCGCGCCCTTGGCCGGGCTGTAGCTGGCGGACGGGCCGTGCACGCCGGCGCGGCCATCGGTCACCCAGGCCGGCAGCGGCGCGCTGCTCATGGCCTTGCCGGCGGCGATGTCCTCGGCGATCCACTGCGCGACCTGCGTCCAGCCGGCGGCCTGCCAGGTCTCGAACGGACCGAGCTGCCAGCCATAGCCCCAGCGGATCGCGAAATCCACGTCGCGCGCGGTGTCCGCGATGTCGGCCAGGTGGAAGGCGCTGTAGTGGAACAGATCGCGGAAGCAAGCCCAGAGGAACTTCGCCTGCGGGTGCTCGCTGGCGCGCAGCTTCGCGAACTTCTCGGCCGGGTTCTTCGTCTTCAGGATCTCGACGACCTCGGGCGCTGCGCCGCGATCGGACGCGCGGTAGTCCTGCTTCTCCAGGTCGAGGACCACGATGTCCTTGCCGACCTTGCGGAAGATGCCGGCGCCGGTCTTCTGGCCCAGGGCGCCCTTCTGGATCAGCGCGCCCAGCCAGGCCGGGGTGTTGAAATACTTGTGCCAGGGGTCGTTCGGCAGGGTGTCGGCCATCGTCTTGATGACGTGGGCCATGGTGTCGAGGCCGACCACGTCCGAGGTGCGGTAGGTCGCCGACTTCGGGCGGCCGAGCAGCGGGCCGGTCAGCGCGTCCACTTCATCGAAGCCCAGGCCGAAGGCGTGGGTGTGGTGGATCACCGACAGGATCGAGAACACGCCGATGCGGTTGCCGATGAAGTTCGGGGTGTCCTTGGCGATCACCACGCCCTTGCCGAGGGTGGTGGTCAGGAAGGTTTCCAGGCCGTCGAGGATGGCCTGGTCGGTGGTGCTGGCCGGGATCAGTTCGGCCAGGTGCATGTAGCGCGGCGGGTTGAAGAAATGCACGCCGCAGAAACGGTGGCGCAGTTCCTCGGGCAGCACTTCCGCCAGGGTGTTGATGCCCAGGCCGGAGGTGTTGCTGGCCAGCACCGCGTGCGGGGCCACGAACGGCGCGATCTTCCGGTACAGGTCCTGCTTCCAGTCCATCCGCTCGGCGATCGCCTCGATGATCAGGTCGCAGCTTTTCAGCTGGTCCAGGCCGCTGTCGTAGTTCGCCGGGGTGATCGCCTCGGCCAGGGACTTGCTGGCCAGCGGGGCGGGGGAGAGCTTGCCCAGGTTGGCCAGCGCCTTGAGCACGACGCCGTTCGGGTCGCCGTCCTTCGCGGCCAGGTCGAACAGCACCGTGTCGACGCCGGCATTGGTCAGGTGGGCCGCGATCTGCGCACCCATGACGCCGGCGCCGAGCACGGCGGCGCGTCGTACAAGCGGTTTCTGAGACATGTTCCGTATCCTGTTGATGACGTGGGGTTTTCGTGGAAGTGGAAAGCGGGCGTCGGCCCGCTCAGTTGACCTTGCCCGCCTTGAAGCCGGCGGCGGCGAAGCGGATCAGCTCGCGCGCGGCCCGCTGCCGGTGCTCCTGTTCGGAGACCCCGGGCGGGCGCTTGATCATTCCGAAGTCGGCCATGGCGTAGGTCAGCGCGCCGGCCAGGAAGTCCAGCCGCCAGTACAGCTCTTCCTTGCTCAGGCCGGGCATGCAGCCGGCGATGGCCTTGGCGAACTCGCGCAGCACGTGGCCGTACTGTTCCGACAGGAACCGGCGCAGGCTGTCGTTCTTCTCGGCATAGGCCCGGGCGATGACGCGGATGAAGGCGCCGCCGCCGTGGCGGTCCTGGGCCATGGCCAGCGGGGGTTCGACGAAGGCGGCGAGGATGCCGTCGAGGTCGGCGGGATCGGCCTGGATCGCCGCCTGCAGCCGTGCGATGCGCTGGCCGCTCATCTCGTCCATGCGGCGGCGGAAGACCTCGTTGACGAGGTTTTCCTTGCTGCCGAAGTGGTAGTTCACGGCGGCGATGTTCACGTCCGCCTGGCTGGTGACCTGGCGCAGCGACGTGCCGCCGAAGCCGTACTGGGCGAAGAGGGTCTCCGCCGCGTCGAGGATGCGTTCCTTGGTCGAGAACTGGGCCTTGCTCATGTCGCCTCCGCATGGGATCGGTGTCGCGTCCCGGCGACCGGTCTGAATCAAACGCTTGTTTGAGCGTGTGCGGAGACTACCCCCGGATCGGCCACGATGCAAACGGCCTCTCGAAATGTGACCGTCGACATGGATGCAAGGCGACCCCCGCCCGGGTTAGAATCCTCTGCAGCCGAATCGGCTAAACCCGCGTTCCCACGCGGGTTTTTCCTTCCCATTCATGTTATGGTCCGGTCGCAGCGACTGCGGCCGAACGACCCCGGAGATCTCCACAATGGCGCTTGAGCGCACCATTTCGATCATCAAGCCCGACGCCGTCGCCAAGAACGTCATCGGTGAAATCTATTCCCGCTTCGAGAAGGCCGGCCTCAAGGTCGTCGCCGCGAAGATGAAGCACCTGTCGCGCAAGGAAGCCGAAGGCTTCTACGCCGTGCATCGCGAACGCCCGTTCTTCAACGCGCTGGTCGAGTTCATGACCTCCGGCCCGGTGATGATCCAGGTGCTCGAAGGCGAGGGCGCCGTGCTCAAGAACCGCGAGCTGATGGGCGCCACCAATCCGAAGGACGCCGCGCCGGGCACCATCCGCGCCGATTTCGCTGAATCGATCGACGCCAACGCCGTGCACGGTTCCGACTCGCTGGAGAACGCCGCGATCGAGATCGCGTATTTCTTCAGCACCACCGAACTCTGCCCGCGCTGATCCCGGCGGTCGAAGGAAAGCAGTCCCCGTGACCGAGGTCGTGCAAAACACCGCAGCCAAGCAGAACCTGCTCGACCTCGATCGCGAGGGCCTGGAGCGCTTCTTCGCCGAGGTCCTCGGCGAGAAGCGCTATCGCGCCCACCAGATCATGAAGTGGATCCACCACCGTCACGTCACCGAATTCTCGGAGATGACGGACCTGGGCAAGGCGCTGCGCGCCAAGCTCGAAGCGCACGCCGAAGTCCGCGTGCCGCTCATCCAGTTCGACAAGCCTTCCGAAGACGGCACCCACAAGTGGCTGCTGGGCATGGATGGCAAGAACGCGATCGAAACCGTCTATATCCCCGACAAGGGCCGCGGCACGCTGTGCGTGTCCTCGCAGGTCGGCTGCGCGCTGAACTGCACCTTCTGCTCGACCGCGACCCAGGGCTTCAACCGCAACCTGTCCACCGCCGAGATCATCGGCCAGGTGTGGACCGCCGCGCGCCACCTCGGCAACATCCCGCACAAGCAGCGCAAGCTCACCAACGTCGTGATGATGGGCATGGGCGAGCCGCTGGCCAATTTCGACAACGTCGTGCGCGCCATGAGCGTCATGCGCGACGACCTGGGCTACGGCCTGGCGAACAAGCGCGTCACGCTGTCGACCGCCGGCATGGTGCCGATGATCGACCGCCTTGCGCAGGAGAGCGACGTTTCGCTCGCCGTCTCCCTGCACGCGCCCAACGACGAACTGCGCGACCAGCTCGTGCCGCTGAACAGGAAATACCCGATCGAGGAGCTGATGGCCGCCTGCGTGCGCTACGCGAAGCGCAAGAAGGGCGAGTCGGTCACCTTCGAGTACACGCTGATGAAGGGCGTGAACGACCAGCCGCAGCATGCGCGCGAACTGGTCCGCCTGCTGCGCGCGTTCGACAACGCCGTGCAGATGAAGGACGCCGCCAAGGTCAACCTGATTCCGTTCAATCCATTCCCCGGCACCCGTTACGAGCGCCCGGAGGACGCGGTCATCCGCGGCTTCCAGAAGCTGCTCAACGACGCCGGGATGATCGCGCCGGTCCGTCGCACGCGTGGCGACGACATCGACGCCGCCTGCGGCCAGCTCAAGGGCCAGGTGGCAGACCGGACGCGGCGACAGGCCGAATTCCGCAAGTCGCTCGAAACGCGCGTGGGGCGCGAGTCGGGCGACGAGGATCCAGGGGCAGCGCATGCGGCGTGATGCGCGCCCCGCCAAGACCGTCGACGATGCTCCGGCGAGCGTCGTCGATGCAATGCAGGGTCGCTTTGCTTTGGGGAGCCATTCGCGATGACATCGTTGGAGACCGGGATGCCCGAGACGGTTCGCGGCATCGGTGAAAGATTGCGACAGGCCCGCGTGCGTGCGGGCATCAGCCCTGCGGAAGCGGGTGCGAAGCTGAAGATGCCGACCCACGTCATCGAGGCGCTGGAGCGCGAGGACTGGAGCAGGATCGGCGCGCCGGTCTTCGTGCGCGGCCACCTGCGCAGCTACGCGAAGCTGCTCGGCCTGCCGGCCGATGCCATCGCCGCCAACGTGGCCGTGCCTGCGCCGCGGGCTGCCGAACTGGTGCCGCGGACCTACACGCCGCGCATGCAGCGCATGGTCGAGCAGACCGGCCGTCGCCTCGTCTACGTGCTGATCACCGCCACCATCGCCGTCCCGGTGTGGCTGGCGACACGCTCCCATCTCGATGGCAGCGCCAACGACGCAGTCCCGCTCGATGGCGCAGCTTCCCTGGCCCTGCCGCAGCCGGCGACCGCCGCCACGACCGATCCCGGCACCGCTTCCGCGCGCGTCCAGCCCGAGCCGCTGGTCGCGTCCATCGCGCCGATGCCGCAGCGTCCGCAGGCCACCTCCGCCGCCAGCGACCTGACCGTCTCGTTCAATGGCGAAAGCTGGGTGCGCGTGACCGCGCCGGATGGCAGCGTCATCGAACAGGCGCTCGTCCAGCCCGGCCAGCAGCGCGTGTTCAAGTCCGGCCAGCTCGGCCAGGCCGTGCTGGGCAATGCCCAGGCCATCGCCGTGCAGTACCAGGGGCGCCCCGTCGACCTCACGCCCTACATCCGCGCGAATGTGGCGCGCTTTACGGTATCCTCTGACGGTTCTCTCCAGCCGGTCGATCGCTGAGGGATCCCGGTGAAGCCGGGCAGGCGCGCGTCGCCTCGCCCGGTACGGGTTCCGCTGCGACACCGCCGCTGAAGCGATCCGGAAACGCGCGCAACCCCGTCCGAGCCTGCAGCGGCCTCCACTGCCGCCAGGCCCCGGTCCGGTCGTTTCCCCGCCTTGTCCCCGTGCCTGCCGGCGTCGAGCCGCAGCCCGAAGCGACGGCAGGGATTCAGGCGTCGACTGCTACAACGTCGCGACGACATCGCGACGCCGGCCCAGTCGATGGCGCGCGCTCCGGGTGGCTTCCATCGGCCCCGGCTCCGCCATCCACCGCAGCCGTATCCATCACAACGAAGACACCATGGCGATCGACGATCTCCTCGACGAACACGAACAAAGCGAACGCGTCCGCAAATGGCTGCGCGAGAATGCCCTCGGCCTGATCGGTGGCGTGGGCCTCGGCCTGGCTGCGGTCTACGGCTATTTCTGGTGGGGCGACCGTCAGGACGCCGAACGCCTCAAGGCCAGCGACCAGTACCAGACCGTCGTCCAGGAGCTGAAGGCCAGCAAGCTCAAGGAAGCGCAGGCCAAGACCGGCGAGCTGAAGGACACCGCATTCGCCGCGCTCGCCGCACTGGACGTCGCCAAGGCACAGCTGGACGCTGGCAAGCGCGATGACGCCATCGCCACCCTGCGCGCGGCGAAGACCACCGACAGCATGGTCGCGCCGATCATCGAGCAGCGCCTCGCGCGCCTGCTGATCGATGCCGGCAAGCACGAAGAGGCCCTGGGCCTGCTCAAGTCCGCCGACGATGCCATCAGCCATGAAGTGCGCGGCGACGCGCTGTTCGCGCTGGGCCGCAAGGACCAGGCCCGCGACGCCTACAACAAGGCCCTGGGCCTGCTCGACGTGGCCGCGCCCCAGCGTCGCCTGCTCGAACTCAAACTGACCCAGGCCGGCGGCACCCCGCCGAAACCCGCTACCGCTTCCTGAGTACGACGACTTGCCGATGACCTCGAATTCCCTCCCGCGCACCAGCGCAACCCTGCGGATCGTCCTCCTGGCCGCCGTGGTCGCGCTGTCCGGCTGTACCACCGTCAAGGGCTGGTTCGGCAACAAGAACGACGCCAAGGCCGCGCGCAAGCCGGCTGAACTGGTCGAATTCACGCCATCGGCCACGGTGACCAGGCTGTGGTCGGCGAAGGCCGGCGACGGCAACGAGAAGCTCGGCCTGACCCAGGGCCCGGTCGTCGCCGACGGCCGCGTCTATGCCGCCGCGATCGAAGGCGGCGTGCGTGCCTTCGACCTGCAGACCGGCGCGCTGGTGTGGCAGCACAAGACCGATCTGGAGATTTCCGGCGGCCCCGGCGCAGGCGAAGGCCTGGTCGTGTTCGGCACGCTCGACGGTGACGTGGTCGCCCTCGACTCCGCCACGGGCACCGAGCGCTGGAAGGCCAAGGTCATCAGCGAAGTCATCGCCGCCCCGGCGATCGCGCAGGGCGTGGTGGTGGTGCGCTCCAACGATGGCCGCGTGACCGCGTTCGACATCACCGACGGCAAGCGCCGCTGGTTCTGGAACCGCGACCTGCCGCGCCTGACCGTGCGCGGCAACGATGCCCCGAGCTTCGGCCCGGGCGTCGTGTTCGTCGGCAACGACGACGGCACCGTGGCGGCGCTGGCTTTGACCGATGGCCGCCCGCTGTGGGACCAGGCCGTCGGCCAGCCCGATGGCCGCTCCGAACTGGATCGCATGGCCGACGTGGATGGCAGCCCGGTGCTCGATGGCACCACGCTGTTCGCGTCGAGCTACAAGAAGCAGACCATCGCCATCGAGGCGCCGAGCGGTCGTCCGCTGTGGGCGCAGGACCATGGCGGCGCCGGCCGCATCGGTCTGTCGAGCGACCGCGTCGTCGTCGCCGACCCGGCGGGCGTCGTCTGGGCGCTGGACAAGAATGGCGGCAGCGCGATGTGGCAGCAGGCCGGCCTGGCCCGCCGCAGCCTGTCCGGTGCTGCGGTGCAGGGCGAGTTCGCGGTGGTCGGCGACTACGACGGCTACCTGCACTGGCTGCGTCTGGACAACGGCGACTTCGGCGCCCGCGTCCGCGCCGGCCGCGATCCGATCAATGCGGCGCCGGTCGTGTCCGACGGCATCCTGCTGGTCCAGACCGCGAGCGGTGACCTGAGCGCCTGGCGCGTCCAGTAATCCGTCGCAAGGCATCACCGACGACCCCGGGGAGCCCGACTGCCCGGGGTCGTCTTTTTCGGTATGGTGTCCGCAGCGCTCCGCCAGGCTGGACACCCGCTCCGCATCCCATCCCGCTACGTTTCCGGTTCGAACCCCATGCTGCCTCTCGTCGCCCTCGTCGGCCGCCCCAATGTCGGCAAATCGACACTGTTCAATGCGCTGACCCGCACCCGCGATGCGCTCGTGCACGACGAGCCGGGCGTGACCCGCGACCGCAACTACGGGATCTGCCGCCTGAACGAGGCGCGGCCGTTCGTGATCGTCGACACCGGCGGCATCGCCGGCGAGGATGAAGGCCTGGCCGGGGCCACCGCGCGGCAGTCGCGCGCCGCCGCCGAGGAAGCCGACCTGGTGCTGTTCGTCGTCGACGGCCGCGAAGGTCCGTCGGCATTGGACGACGAGATCCTGCGCTGGCTGCGCAAGGCCGCGCGTCCGACGGTGCTGGTGGTCAACAAGACCGACGGCATCGACAGCCGTGCCGCCATCGCCGAGTTCTCGCGCTACGGCATCGCCGATTCGCTGGCAGTGTCGTCCGCGCATCGCCAGGGCCTCGACCGCCTGCTCGATGACGTCCTCTCGCGCCTGCCCGAAGAGGGCGAGGCCGAAGTCCTCGACAACGATCCCGAGCGCATCCGCATCGCCTTCGTCGGCCGCCCGAACGTGGGCAAGTCGACGCTGGTGAACCGCATCCTCGGCGAGGAGCGCATGATCGCCTCCGACGTGCCGGGCACCACGCGCGATTCGATCGCGGTCGATCTCGAGCGCGACGGCCGCAAGTACCGCCTGATCGACACCGCCGGCATCCGCCGCAAGTCGAAGGTGGAGGAAGCGGTCGAGAAGTTCTCGATCGTCAAGACCCTGCAGGCCATCGAGCAGTGCCAGGTGGCGGTGATCATGCTCGATGCCAGCGAGGGCGTGACCGACCAGGACGCCAGCGTGCTCGGCGCGGTGCTCGACGCCGGCCGCGCGCTGGTCGTCGCGGTGAACAAGTGGGATGGCCTGAGCCAGTACCAGCGCGAGCAGACCGACGGCCTGCTGTCGCGCAAGCTGTCGTTCGTGAACTGGGCCGAGGCCGTGCACATCAGCGCGAAGCACGGTTCGGGCCTGCGCGAACTGTTCGCCGCCGTGCATCGCGCGCACCGCTCGGCGACCTACAAGTTCAGCACCTCGGAAGTGACGCAGGCGATGGAAATCGCCTACGAGACCAATCCGCCGCCGTCGATCCGCGGCCATGTCTCCAAGCTGCGCTTCGCGCATCCGGGCGGCGAGAACCCGCCGACCTTCGTGGTCCACGGCACGCGCCTGCGCAACCTGCCGGAAAGCTACCGCCGCTATCTCGAGAATTTCTTCCGCAAGCGTTTCAAGCTGATCGGCACCCCGGTGCGCTTCGTGTTCAAGGAAGGCGACAACCCGTACAAGGACAAGAAGAACGTGCTGACCGAAGGCCAGATCAAGAAACGCCAGCGGATGATCCGGCACGTCAAGCGCAACAAGTAGAGCGGAGCGCAGCTCCGCTACGCCGTTTCCGAAGCCGCGGAATGTCAGCCATCGAAATGCTGTCGTCGATCGCACCCGAAGACATCACCCTCGGCCTGATCGCCGGTGGACGCGCGTCGCGCCTGGGCGGTGTCGACAAGGCCTGGCTGACGCGCGGCGGCGTGCCGCAGGTGCTGCGCTGGACGCGGCGCTTTCCCGGCGAACACGGGCCGGTGCTGGTGTCGGCGAACCGCGATCGCGAGCGCTACGCCGCGCATGGCCTGGCGGTCGTCGCCGACCGGTATCCGGACTTCGGGCCCATCGGCGGGCTCGACGCTTTGGCGAAGGCCTGCGCGATGCCGTGGCTGCTCACGCTGCCGGTCGACCTGGTCGGCGTGAACGACTGCCTGGTGCGCACGCTGGTCTCGACGCGCGATGCCGATGGCGCTTTCGCCCGCGACGACGACGGCCTGCAGCCGCTGGTCGCGCTGTGGCGCGTCGATGCCTTGCGCATCGCCTGTGCGGAGGCGATCTCACGCGGTGAGACGGCGATCCATCGCCTCCAGGCGACGCTGCGCATGGCCGAGGTCGCCTTCACGGGCTTCCGCTTCGGCAACCTCAACACGCCCGACGACCTGCGCGCGGCGGGCATCGACCCGGAATCGACGACATGAGCGCAGCACCGAGGAGCGCATTCCCCACCCGTATCGGCCTGGACGAGGCGCTTGCCATCGTGCGCGCGGTCGCCGAGGAACGCCGGCTCGGCAGCGAAAGCCTTGCGCTGCAGCGCGCACATGGCCGCGTGCTCGCGCGCGACCTGCAGGCGGTGGTCGACCAGCCGGGCTTCGACAACTCCGCGATGGACGGTTTCGCGTTGCGCCATGCCGATCTCGCCAGCGAAGGCGAGACGACGCTGAGGTTGATCGGCGAACAGTTCGCCGGTCGCGCGCTCGATGTCGAGGTCCAGCCCGGCACCTGCCTGCGCATCACCACCGGGGCACCGATGCCGTGTGGTGCGGACACCGTGGTCATCAAGGAGAACACGCGCCTTGAAAGCGCTGCCCCCGATGGCGACCGCGTGCGGATCCTGCAGCCGGCGAAACCGGGCCAGCACGTGCGGCGTGCCGGCGAGGACGTGCGCATCGGCGATGCGCTGCTCGCCGCCGGGCAGGTGCTGACGCCCTCGCGCATCGCGCTGGTGGCCGGGCAGGGCATCGACCGCCTGGACGTGATGCGTCGGCCGACCGTCGCGGTGTTCACCACCGGCGACGAACTGGTCGAACCGGGCCTGCCGCTGCAGCCGGGCCAGCTCTACAACAGCAATCGCGAGCTGCTGATGGGCCTGCTGCGCGCGGATGGCTTCGAACCGGTCGCATGGCCGACCCTGCCGGATGATCCCGAGGCCGTCGAGAACGCCCTGCGCCATGCCGGGCATGCCTTCGATGTCGTGATCACCTGCGGCGGCGTCTCCGCCGGGGAAAAGGACCATCTGCCGGCGCTGTTCCAGCGCGTCGGGGAGATGCATTTCTGGAAGGTGCGGATGAAGCCGGGCATGCCGGTGCTGTTCGCCGGTTCGCGCCCGGCGCAGGCCGACGACGATGGCCACGGCGGGCTGGGCGACGCGCTGTTCCTGTGCCTGCCGGGGAATCCGGTGTCGGTGCTCGCGACCTATCTCGCGTTGGGGCGTGCGCTGCTCGATGGGCTGCAGGGGCGCGGCGAAGCCCGGCCGCGCCTGCGTGCGCGCCTGCAGGCGCCGTGGCGCAAGACCCACGAACGACTGGAGTTCCTGCGCGGGCGCCTGTCGTTCGGCGATGACGGCGCGGTCCTCGTCGAACCGAACCCCGCCGACGGCTCGCACCGCATGCGCGCCGCCGCCGACAGCGACGCCCTGATCGTGCTGGCGGAAGGTCCGCTGGACCTGCAGGCTGGTGACGTGGTGGAGGTGCTGCCTTACTGACCGGCAAGCGGATCGGCACGCGCGTGGACGCGGGGTCGAGGAATCCTCGACCCGTCACGACGCGATGTCATTCCTCCGCAACTCGATTACGCTCCGCCGCAAGCCCGATCGCATGACAAGGATCCCGATGACACCCGCCCTCAAGCCCGTCCGCACCACTGGTCGACCGTCGGCCGCCTTCATCGGCGCCTCCTGGTTCGCACTGCTGGTCGGCATGGCCGCCTATCTCACCGGCCTGTGGAACGCGCCGATGATGCTCAACGAGAAGGGCTACTACTTCACCGTGCTGATGTACGGCCTGTTTTCGGCGGTGTCGGTGCAGAAGGCAGTGCGCGACCGCATTGAGGAGATCCCGGTCACCGGCATCTACTACGGCCTGGCCTGGTTCTCGACGATCCTGTCGATCCTGCTGCTCGTCGTCGGCCTGTGGAACGCGGAGATGACGCCGTCGGAAAAGGGCTTCTACGGCATCGCCTTCATGATGAGCCTGTTCGCCGCGATCGCGGTGCAGAAGAACACCCGCGATGCGGCCGTAGCCGACGCCGACGATCGCGATGCCCGTCCGCGCACTTTCGCGTCCACCGTGCCGCCGCTGCCCACGCGCAATGAGGACTGACGACCACGCCATGCCCATCTCCGAGATTTCTCCCGCCGAAGCCCGCGCACGCCGACGCGACGGCGCCGTGCTGATCGACGTGCGCGAGGCGCACGAGCGCGCGCTGGGCATGGCCGAAGGCGCCCTGGGCGTGGCGATGGGTGAGCTCATCGCGAATCCCGTGGCCTATCTGCCCGACGGCGATGTCGAGGTGCTGCTGATCTGCCAGGGCGGCATGCGCTCGCTGCGCACCGCCGAGGCGCTGGCGGCGCAGGGCTTCGGCCGGCTGTGTTCGGTCGAAGGCGGCACGTCGCGCTGGATCGCCGAATCGCTGCCGATCGAGATGCCGGAGGGCGAACTCGACGCGGATTTCGCCGAACGCTATTCGCGCCACCTGCGCCTGCCGCAGGTCGGCGTGGACGGCCAGCGCCGGCTCGAAGCCGCGCGCGTGCTGATGATCGGCGCGGGTGGCCTGGGTTCGCCCGTCGCCTATTACCTGGCTGCGGCCGGCATCGGCCACCTGCGCATCGCCGACGACGACGTGGTCGACCGCAGCAACCTGCAGCGCCAGATCCTGCACACCGAGGCCCGCATCGGCGTCGCCAAGGTCGACTCCGCCGCGCAGGCCCTGTCGGCACTGAATCCGCGCGTGCGCATCGAGCCCGTGCGCGAACGCGTGACCGCCGCGAACGTCGATCGCCTGCTCGACGGCATCGACGTGGTGGTCGATGGCGCCGACAATTTCGCGGCGCGCTACCTGCTCAACGATGCCTGCGTGCGCCACGGCAAGCCACTGGTGTACGGCGCGGTGCATCGCTTCGAAGGCCAGGCCAGCGTCTTCGATGCCGGGCGTCGTCGCGGCGAGGCGCCGTGCTATCGCTGCCTGTTCCCCGAACCGCCGCCGCCGGAAGCCGCGCCCAACTGCGCCGAGGCTGGCGTGCTCGGCGTGCTGCCGGGGCTGGTCGGCCTGATCCAGGCGACCGAGGCGATCAAGCTGATCCTCGGCATCGGCAACACATTGGCGGGGCGTCTGCTGCACGTCGACGCGCTGTCGATGCGCTTCCGCGAAACCCGGCTGCCGGTCGACCCCGACTGCCCGACCTGCGCGGCGGGCCGCACGTTCACCGGTTACGTCGACGAAGCGGTCGCCTGCGCGAGCGATCCGGACAGCCGCTGACGCCGCGCTTCAGCGCATGAACCCGGCCAGCGCCGGCGCGAACTGCGGATGCGCATCGATGTCGTTGTGGCCTGCGTCCGGGATGCGTACGACGGTCGGCGGTGCGGGCAGCGCCTCGACCAGCCGCAAGGTATTCGCTTCCGGCACGATGTCGTCGCGTCCGCCATGCACCACCAGCACCGGCCGTCGATACTGCGACAGCGCGCGGTCGGATTCGTAGCGTTCCTCCAGCAGCCAGTCGACCGGGAACAGCGGGTAATGCGCCCGCGCCGCGCCGACCATGCTGTCGAACGGCGTGATCAGCGCCAGGCGTTCGACCGGTCGCCGCGCCGCGAGCTGGCTGGCCACGCCGCTGCCCAGGCTGGCACCGATCACCGCGACAGCCTGCCCGGGATGGCGCGCTTGCACCTCGTCGAACAAGGCCACCGCGTCGGCGACCAGCGTCCCCTGCGAGGGTTCGCCTTCGCTGGCGCCGTAGCCGCGATAGGACAGCATGTACACGCTGCGATCCGGGAACAGGCGGCTGAATTCCTCGCGATTGGACTCGATGCGCTCGGCATTGCCGCCGAAGTACAGGATCGGTCGGCCCGCCTGCGGGTTGAGCACCCAGCCGCGCAGCGTGGCGTCGGGCCGCTTCAGCGCGAAGTCGGTCTGCGCAGCCGACACCGTCGTCGTCCAGCCGTAGTAGATCAATGCCCGCTGCCGCGCATGCAGGAACCAGCAGGCCCCAGCGTAGAGCAGTGCAAGCAGCGTCGCGACGATGATGAGGAAGCTGCGCATGCGGCGGATCAGCCGTGGCGTGCCTGCGCGGCCTCGAACGCCGCCAACTGCTCGGGCGTGGCGTCCTTCTGGTGCCGTGCCTTCCACTCGGCGAAGGGCATGCCGTAGACGATCTCGCGGGCCTGGTCCTTGCCCATCTCGATCCCGCGCTCGGTCGCGGCCTCGCGGTACCAGTCGGCCAGGCAGTTGCGGCAGAAGCCGGCGAGGATCATCAGGTCGATGTTCTGCACGTCCGGCCGTTCGCGCAGCAGGTGGTCGCGGAGGCGGCGGAAGGCGGCGGCTTCGAGTTCGGTGACGGTCTGCGGGTCCATGGGGTCCGGAGCGGGGGCGGGGAGGGGGAGACTTCGGCGATAATAGCCGGCCATCCGCTCCGAACCGCACCCGCATGACCGCCAGGATCCTCGACGGCAAACGCATCGCCGACCAACTGCTCGACGACCTCAAGACCCAGGTCGATGCGCGGCTGGCGGCCGGCAAGCGCCGCCCCGGCCTGGCCGTGGTGCTGGTGGGCAGCGACCCGGCCTCGCAGTCCTACGTGCGCAACAAGCGCCGCGCGGCGCAGAAGGTCGGCATCCAGGCCTTCGACTACGACCTCCCGGCCGGGACCAGCGAGGCGGAACTGCTGGCCCTGATCGACCGCCTCAACGCGGACCCCGCGGTCCACGGCATCCTCGTCCAGCTGCCGCTGCCGGGCATCCCGGACGCCAGCAACCTGATCCACCGCATCGACCCGCGCAAGGACGTGGACGGTTTCCACCCGGAGAACGTCGGCCACCTGGTCCTGCGCCAGTTCGGCCTGCGCCCCTGCACGCCGCGCGGCATCACCACGCTGCTGGCCTACACCGACCGCCCCGTGCGCGGCCAGAGCGCGACGATCGTGGGGGTGAGCAACCACGTCGGCCGGCCCATGGCGCTGGAACTGATGATCGCCGGCTGCACCGTGACCAGCTGCCACCGCTTCACCCCACCGGATGTGCTGAAGCGGCACATCGGCGAGGCCGACATCCTGGTCGTGGCGGTGGGCAAGCCGGGCCTGATCCCGGGCGAGTGGGTGAAGCCGGGCGCGGTGGTGATCGACGTCGGGATCAACCGCATCGAGGACGGCCGCCTGGTGGGCGACATGCAGTTCGAGGCCGCCGCCGAGCGTGCCAGCTGGATCACCCCGGTCCCGGGCGGGGTGGGGCCGATGACCGTGGCCACCCTGATGCAGAACACCCTGGAAGCAGCGGACGCGGCCGATTCGGCGGTCTGAGGTCAGCAGGGGCGGCGGGACGCCCCCCGTTCGGTTTACAATATCGCGCTTCTTACCCTCCGGACCGGCCATGCTCCGTATCCAGGCTGAAGCGCTCACCTACGACGATGTCTCCCTCGTCCCCGCGCATTCGACCGTCCTGCCCAAGGACGTCTCCCTCTCGACCCGCCTCACCCGCAACCTGCGCCTGAACCTGCCGATCGTCTCGGCGGCGATGGACACGGTGACCGAAGCCCGTCTCGCGATCGCGATGGCCCAGCTCGGCGGCATCGGCATCATCCACAAGAACCTGACCTGGCAGCAGCAGGCGGCGGAAGTGGCGAAGGTGAAGACCTTCGAGGCCGGCGTGATCAAGGAACCCTTCACCGTCAGCCCCGAAACCACCATCGGCGAAGTGCTGCGCCTGACCCGCGCCCGCAACATCTCCGGCGTGCCTGTCGTCGACGGCGGACGCCTGGTCGGCATCGTCACCGGCCGCGACATGCGCTTCGAGAAGAAGCTGGACGATCCGGTCCGCCACATCATGACCAAGCAGGACAAGCTGGTCACCGTGCGCGAAGGCGCGTCCGACGACGAAGTGCTGGAGCTGCTGCACAAGCACCGCATCGAGAAGGTGCTGGTGGTCAACGACGGCTTCGAGCTGCGCGGCCTGATCACCGTGAAGGACATCCAGAAGAAGCGCGACAACCCCAACGCCGCCTACGACGCCAGCGAACGCCTGCTGGTCGGCGCGGCGGTCGGCGTCGGCGGCGACACCGAGCAGCGCATCGAAGCGCTGGTCGAGGCGGGCGTGGACGTGATCATCGTCGACACCGCGCACGGCCATTCGCAGGGCGTGATCGACCGCGTGGCCTGGGCGAAGAAGCAGTATCCGAACCTGCAGGTCGTCGGCGGCAACATCGTCACCGGCGACGCGGCGCTGGCGCTGGAAGGCGCGGGCGCGGACGCGGTGAAGGTCGGCGTCGGTCCCGGCTCGATCTGCACCACGCGCATCGTCGCCGGTGTCGGCGTGCCGCAGATCACCGCCGTGTCGATGGTCGCCGAGGCGCTGCAGGACCGCATCCCGCTGATCGCCGACGGCGGCATCCGCTACTCGGGCGACATCGGCAAGGCCATCGTCGCCGGTGCCTCCTCGATCATGATCGGCGGCCTGTTCGCCGGCACCGAGGAAGCCCCGGGCGACACCGAACTGTTCCAGGGCCGCAGCTACAAGAGCTATCGCGGCATGGGCTCGCTGGGCGCGATGGAGAAGGGCTCGAAGGATCGTTATTTCCAGGACGCCAGCGATGCCGACAAGCTGGTGCCGGAAGGCATCGAAGGTCGCGTCCCGTATCGCGGCCCGCTCGGCAACGTCGTCCACCAGCTCGCCGGTGGTCTGCGCGCGACGATGGGCTACGTTGGCTGCGCCACGATCGACGAGATGCGCAAGAAACCGTCCTTCGTGAAGGTCACTGGCGCCGGCCAGCGCGAAAGCCACGTGCACGATGTGCAGATCACGAAGGAACCGCCGAATTACAGGATGGGGTGACTTTTACCTCTTGCTTAGTCCGCCGTTCACTGGAGGCCTCTTGGCGAAAATTGTCGATCAGGATGGGCAATGGGCTGCTGCAATTGGCAGAGCATTTATTGCTTTTGGCAGTATTGAACACACGACGGTTGTGTGTATCCAAAAGATGCTTAGGGATTCAGTCCCCAAGTTTATTAAGTCATTACGGCTTGGTGGGCGGATTGATCTGATTTTGGAGTTATTGGAGCCGCATACGGATCCTGATTGCTTGGAGCTTGCTGAGAGGCTGAAGATTGTCAGAAAAATGTCTGAGGTGCGTAATTTGATCGCGCACAATCCGCTAGCCTTGAAATTCTATGAAGACGGCAGTGGCGGATTTTCTTTTGGTGAATCGATTGCGGCAATCCACACTGTTGGGAAAGAAATATCTTTGACTGAACTCCAGCTTTTTGCAGATGAATCAGAAAAGATGGCTATAGAGCTCATTGGTTTGAGTGTCAATGCGTTCCGAGTTTTGCGTCTTTGACTTCCGTCCAGCGAAATATTGCTAAGAATGGCATGCTGGATCGTGCGGCACTGCTTCTCGCTGTCATCCTGAGCGCAGCGAGGGACCTGTTTTTGAACCACCCGGGCGAGCACGAAAAGCAGGTCCCTCGCTGCGCTCGGGATGACAGTCATCTCCACATCCGATTTGCGATCCCGGGCCAATGACCGACATCCACAACGACAAGATCCTCATCCTCGACTTCGGCGCGCAGTACACGCAGCTGATCGCGCGGCGCATCCGCGAGATCGGCGTCTATTGCGAAATCTGGGCCTGGGACCACGATCCGGCCGACATCGCGAAGTTCAATCCGAAGGGCATCATCCTGTCGGGTGGGCCGGAGTCGACGACCGAAGCCGGTTCGCCGCGTGCGCCGCAGCAGGTGTTCGACAGCGGCCTGCCGATCCTCGGCATCTGCTACGGCATGCAGACGATGGCGATGCAGCTGGGTGGTTTGGTCGAAGGCGGACACCATCGCGAGTTCGGTTATGCCGAGGTCGAGATCGTCGGCGACGACAAGCTGCTCGGTGCGCTCACCGACCATCCGGGCCGCAAGGGCCTGGACGTGTGGATGAGCCACGGCGACCGCGTCACGCGCATCCCCGAGGGCTTCAGCGTCACCGGTCGCACCGAGAGCGTGCCGATCATCGCGATGGCCGACGAGGCGCGTCGCTGGTACGGCGTGCAGTTCCATCCCGAGGTCACGCACACGAAGCAGGGCGAGACGATGCTGCGCCGCTTCGTGCTCGACATCTGCGGCTGCCAGGCGCTTTGGACCGCCGCGAACATCATCGACGACCAGATCGCCCGCGTGCGCGCGCAGGTCGGCAGCGATGAAGTGATCCTCGGCCTGTCCGGCGGCGTCGATTCCTCGGTGGTCGCGGCGCTGCTGCATCGCGCGATCGGCGAGCAGCTGACCTGCGTGTTCGTCGACACCGGCCTGCTGCGCTGGAAGGAAGGCGACCAGGTGATGGCGATGTTCGCCGAGCACATGGGCGTGAAGGTCGTCCGCGTCAACGCCGCCGACCGCTATTTCAGCGCGCTCGCAGGCGTGTCCGACCCGGAAGCCAAGCGCAAGATCATCGGCAACCTGTTCGTCGAGATCTTCGAGGAAGAGTCGAACAAGCTGAAGAACGCCAAGTGGCTGGCGCAGGGCACGATCTATCCGGACGTGATCGAATCGGCCGGCAGCAAGACCGGCAAGGCGCACGTCATCAAGAGCCACCACAACGTCGGCGGCCTGCCGGAGCACATGAAGCTCGGCCTGGTCGAGCCGCTGCGCGAGCTGTTCAAGGACGAAGTGCGCCGCCTCGGCGTCGAACTCGGCCTGCCGCGCGAGATGGTCTACCGCCATCCGTTCCCGGGCCCGGGCCTGGGCGTGCGCATCCTCGGCGAAGTGAAGCCGGAGTACGCCGAACTGCTGGCGCAGGCCGACGCGATCTTCATCGAGGAACTGCGCAAGTGGGGCTGGTACGACAAGACCTCGCAGGCCTTCGCGGTGTTCCTGCCGGTGAAGTCGGTCGGCGTGGTCGGCGACGCGCGTGCCTATGAATGGGTGATCGCCCTGCGCGCGGTCGAGACCATCGACTTCATGACCGCGCACTGGGCGCACCTGCCGTACGAGTTCCTCGACGAAGTCTCGCGCCGCATCGTCAACGAACTGAAGGGCATCTCCCGCGTGGTCTACGACATCAGCGGCAAGCCGCCGGCCACGATCGAGTGGGAGTGAGTGCCCGCGATCGCGCCTTGGATCGTGATCCGGAACGAAAAGAAGCCCCGAGTGTTCGGGGCTTCTTCGTTCTTGCGGCTGAAGCGCTCTTCACCTTCCCCCGCCTGCGGGGGAAGGCCGGGATGGGGGCGATTCGATCCATCGTAGGTCGTGCCCCCACCTCAATCCTCCCCCGCAGGCGGGGGAGGAAGTGGCATCACACCACCGTCAGCGTCACATCGATGTTGCCGCGCGTGGCGTTGGAGTACGGGCAGACGATGTGGGCCTTCTGCACCAGTTCCTCGGCCTGCTCGCGCGGCATGCCGGGGAGACTGATGCGCAGTTCGACCTGGATGCCGAAGCCGTTGGGGATCGGGCCGATGCCGACGCGGCCGGTGATCGAGGTGTCGGCGGGGAGCGCGATCTTGGCCTGGCCGGCGACGAACTTCAGCGCGCCGATGAAGCAGGCCGAGTAGCCGGCGGCGAACAGCTGTTCCGGGTTGGTGCCCGGGCCGCCTGCGCCGCCGAGCTCGCGCGGGGTCGAGAGCTGGACGTCGAGGACGTTGTCGGAGGAGGTGGCGCGGCCATCGCGGCCGCCGGTGGCGGTGGCTTCGGCGGTGTAGAGGACTTGTTCGAGCGACATGCTGGAGCTCCTTGCGGGTGGGTGGATGGGGCGGACGGGTGCCGTCCGTGGGGTGTACTGTGCGCTTGCCCGGCGTACGATACGTGACACTTCGTCCATGAAACTTGACCGAGCGTATCGAATGGCGGATCGACTCGAAGCCCTGTTCGCCCATTTCGCGGTCTCCGCACGGGTCTTCAACGTCGGGCCCGTCTGCGGCATCAACGATCTCGATGAGCCCGATGTCGGCCATCTGCATGTGGTCCGCAGCGGCTGGCTGGACGTGCACCACGGCGGTCGCCTGGCGATCGAGATCCGCGAGCCGTCCCTGTTGCTGTATCCGCGCCCGATGCCGCACCGCTTCGTGAGCGATCGCGAACGCGGGGCCGAACTCACCTGCGCACGTCTGGGCTTCGAAGGCGGCGCCTCGAACCCGATCGCCAACGCGCTGCCGCCGTACATGGCGATGCCGCTGTCGTCGCTGGGCTGGACCGCGTCGCTGCTCGACGCCCTGTTCAACGAAGCAGCGCACGACTACTGCGGCCGGCAGGTGGTGCTGGACCGGTTGTTCGAAGTGCTGTTCGTGCAGGTGCTGCGCACGTTGATGCACCAGGGCGACGTGCAGGCGGGGCTGATGGCCGGGCTTGCGCATCCGAAGCTGCGTCATGCGCTGGTGGCCATGCACGAACAGCCGGCGGAAGACTGGTCGATCGATGCGCTCGCGCAGCGCGCGGGGATGTCGCGCAGCGTGTTCGCGAACGTGTTCCGCGATGCCGTCGGCGAAACGCCGGCCGCCTATCTGCAGCGCTGGCGGGTCGGACTTGCCCAGCAGGCGTTGCGCGAAGGACAGGCGCTGAAGCGCGTGGCAGACCTGGTCGGCTACAGCGGCGAGGCCGCCCTGTCGCGCGCGTTCAAGGCGCAGACCGGACTGTCGCCGCGCGAGTGGCGGACAGCGATACGGGCAGTTTGATCACGCAGAACGGTTCGACCTGCGATGATCGACGGAGACGCGGCATGGGCTAGCGGGTCGGGCTGGTCTCGACCGGCAGCATCACTTCATTGCGTCGCAGCGGCCCGAGCGTCCAAGGTGGATTGTATTGCGCCAATACCGCAGGGCCCGTGGCCTTGAGGTTCCGCTGCGCCATCCATCGCGCCAGCTCGACGCGCTTTCGTTCGAAGTCGCGATTGTTCGCCCATCCGGTGAACCGGATCACGGCGAAGCGCGCGGCCGGCGTCACGCGCAGCTCCACCCGTGGATCGTTCGGCGTCGGCAGCGTATCGAGCGTGTATCCGGCCGGCATCGTGAACCGGACGATCCATGCCCCGGCGACTCCGGTCTGGCTCACGGGCGCGGTCATCGCGATCTTCTCGCCCGTCGGCGGCGACTGCGAGACCGGTGCCGTCATCGCGATGCGCTCGCGTCGCGTGTTCTTGCCGAAGATGTAGTCGGCTAGGATGCGAAATCCTGCGCTGGATGCGTCGTCGCGGGTTCCCTTCACTTCCGTCTCGGCGACCACCAGAGGCGGATATTGCCTGACCTGGAACGCGTCCTCGTCGATGATGAGGGTGAACGGCGGCTCTTCGGTGGCCATGGCGACGTTGCTCGTGAGCAGGAGGAGGAGCGACGCTGCAGAGGCGAATGCGTACGTTTTCACTGGGCGGATCCGCAGGCGGCTGGCGATGCCTTCGAGTATGCGCCCGATCGATCAGGGCTGTGGCATCTCCGCGCATCCACGATGCTGTCGTGCAGAAAGCGCGACCGCTGGAGGGCGTCTGCCCCAAGCGGCGACCTGTCCGTTTCAGGCGGTCTCGCGGAGCGGACGGGCGGCGAGACGCCGCGCCCAGTAGGACGCCTCGGGCCAGCGCCTCTCCATCGCATGGAACCCGCGCAGCTGTTCGCGATAGACGCGATGGATGTCGAGCATGTGGCGCGCGTAGGCGTCGATGGCGGTGATATCGCCCGATGCATGGCGCAGCAGGGCATCGGCGCCGCGCAGGCCGGTGTACATCGCGTTCGAGATGCCTTTGGACGACAGCGGGTCGAAGGCGAGGGCGGCATCGCCCACGGCGAGCCAGCGGTCACAGGCGGCGCGGTCCAGGTGGCAGCCCGAGGCGTCGGCACCGCGGGTCTGCGAGGCCGGTGAATACCCGTGCGCGGTGCACAGCGCATGCAGGTGCGGTGCGTCGGCCAGCGCGCGCCAGAGGCCGTTGTCGTCGAGCAATTGGCGGTGGTCGCACAGGTCGGCATCAGTGAGGAAGGCGACCAGCCGTTCCCGTGACGGCAGCAGCACGCTGTACCACCAGCCGTTCTCGACGGCTTCGACCCAGGTGCGGCCGTCGCGGTCGTCGTCGCGCGCGGTGCGCAGGCGCTGGTGGAAGGCGATCTGCCCGTCGTGCGCGACCTTGCGTGCGCCGAGCGTGCGGGCGAGCGATGCACTGCGGCCGGTGGCATCGATCAGCCAGTCGGCGTCGATGGATTCGGCCTCCGCGTGCGTCTGCGCATCGACGGGTCGCAGCGCGAGCCGGTGCGGTCTCGTCGCGTCGCCGGGTGCCACGATGCGCACGCGTGCGCCCTGCAGGATGTCCGCGCCGGCCTGCATCGCCGCGTCGCGCAGCATCGCGTCGAAACGCGTCCGGTCGAGCTGCAGGCCATGGCCATGCAGCTGGAAGAGGAAGTCGTTGGCGTGCGCCGTGGCATCGCCCCAGAACGCGTTGGTGCCGGGGCTGGCGCGATGCCCGTCGGCGAGCGTGCGTTCGAGCACGCCGAGATCGCGCAGCAGCGAACGCGCATTCGGCGGCAGGCCCTCGCCGACCTTGAATGCCGTGTCGTCGCCACCCGCGACCAGCAGGACGTCGCGACCGGCGCGGGCGAGGACGATCGCGGCGGCGGCACCCGCAGGGCCGCCACCGGCGATGACGACGTCGCGACGCCGCATCGACACCCGGTCAGTCCGGTGTACGCGTGCGTCGTACCGGGAGCGGTGCGGCGTCCGCTTCGGACTGCGACGCGAAGTTCACGCCGCTGAGCCGCAGCGTGGCCATCGGATGCGCCTTGAGCGCGGCTTCCGCGTCGGAGGCTTTCGCCACGGCGCGCGGCGGTGCGGCGACGGCGGCATCGCTGGTGGTCGCGGCATCGGCCGGCGCCACGTCGGGGCCGTACGAGGCGACCATCATCAAGGCCGGGAAGTCCGGCGCCACGCTGGCATCGAAGCGCGGTTCGACCAGGCCCATCGAACCGAAGATGTGCGTCATCTGCACCATCTGCTGCGCGGTGGTGCCATGCAGCGGCTTGTTCCAGCTGGTGCGGTTGCTGAAGGCGTCGATGCGTTTCGACATCGGCTGGGTCTTGTCGACCACGATCGCGTAGTCGTCGGCGGTCAGCACGTGGTTCGGCACGCGCGCGGGCCAGAACGTCGGCGCGTACGGGTCGTAGGCGGTGTCGTAGCCGGCGCGGCAGAAGGCCGTGTCCGCCTGCCAGGGCAGGCCCATCCAGCGGTTGATGTCGCCGGGGCTTTGCGCGTGCAGCGGGCCATCGGGCGCGAGTGCCTGCGCCTGGTCGAGCGTCGGGCCGTAGTCCGGTTCGGGCTGGCCCGGCGGACGTTCGAGGATGCGGAACGGCGCGCGGTACAGCGTGATGTGGCGCATCGGCCAGGTCATCTCGCAGCCGGGATGGAAGGCGTCGGCGAGACAGAATTCCATCGCCGCGCGATCGATCGTCGCCGGCTGCGCAGCCAGCGGTACCTGGTCGATGTCCGACGGGCCTGCGGCCGGCAGGCCGCCGACGCGGTCGTCGACGAAATCGCCGTTCACCCAGCGCTGCAGGATCGTGTACTGGGTCTGGCTGATCGCCGCGTTCTGGCGCGGGCTCGGCCCGGCGGGTACTTCCATTGCGTCGCCGTAGATCCACGGCCACGGCAGCTGGTTGCCGTCGGGCGGATTCGGCGGACGGAAGCTGTTGAAGACCTGGCGGCGCAGTTCTGCATTCGGGTCGTACTGACCCGCCGGTGCTTTCGAGGCGAGCCGCGCGACGAAGGCCGGATCCTCGAACGGATGCGGCCCGTCTTCGCCGTACTGCGTGGCGAAGCCCTGGTTGACCCACTGCAGGCCGGACAGCCGCTGCAGGATCGGGTAGATGTCGTGGCTGAAGGACAGCGTGCCCGGCGCCTGCATCCAGCCGGCCTGGATGTACAGGTCGTAGAGCAGGTCGTAGAGCGTGCGCTCGGACTTGAGCTGCGGCGCGTAGTTCGGCGGCGCGGTGACCACCCAGGCCGAATCGACCGGGATGCTCTGGCCGCCGATCGCCACCGTGGCCGAGATCGGCCCGTCGCAGGTGTCGTCGTACCAGCCGTCGGCGTTGATGAAGGAATTCGGGTCGGTGGGGATGTAGATCGGCGTGTTGTTCGGCGAGGCCGAGACGCCATGGCCGCCGAGGAACAGCAGCCGGCCGCGTTCGTCGGTGCGCAGCTCGCCGATCTTCACCGGCACTCCGGTGTAGGCGCCGCTGCAGTCGACCGGCGTCGCGTTCCTGCCGGAGATCGACTGCGGGCCGGCATCGATGGTGAGCGAGGCGCGGTCGGCGACGGTCGCGTTGCGCAGCGGCAGCACGGTGCCGGCGGCTTCCGGGATGTCCATCGCGATCTGCCACTGGTACCAGGACGCCTTGCGGTTCGCGACGTGCGCGGTCCAGGTGATGTCGGCGTTGTCTGCAGTGAGTTCGGCGACGACCTCGCCGGCCGCGTTGTAGCCGTAGATGCGGAACTGCGCGGCTTCGCGTTTCAGCGCACCGGTGGCGTCGCGGTAGAAGCCCTGGGGCTTCGGTGCGGGGTCGGGCACCAGCGGGCCGATGTAGATGTCGTCGACGCTGTTGCCCACCCGGGCCAGGCCGATGCCCGGGTGGATGGCGGCGCGGACGATGGTGCTGTCCGAAGGGGTGCTGTCCGAGGGCGTGGTCATGGTGGTGCGCTCCTTGTCGTTCGATGCGGTCCGATGCGGGATGGCCGTCGTGGCCCCGTCGTGAAGTATCGCGATCCGCGCGATCGCGGCCAGCTGCAATATCGCACAGCCCCGTGACGCACCACGGCGGCCCACGGCTATCGCCCGGGATCAGTCCGGTCGCAGTCCGGCATCGTGGTCCAGTGGGCGGGTCCGGGCGATAATGCAGGCCTGATGCTTCCGGACCTCTCCGTGGACCCTGCCGTGGCTCCCACCGTCGACCCCATCGCCAGCGAGGACGACCTCCGCTGGATGCGCCATGCCCTCGCGCTGGCCGCGCGTGCCGAGCACGAGTTCGACGAGATCCCGGTCGGCGCGGTGCTGGTCGATGCCGAAGGCCGCATGATCGGCGAGGGCTGGAACCGCAACATCAGCGACCACGACCCCAGCGCGCATGCCGAGATCGTCGCGATGCGCGAAGGCGGTCGCGCGCTCGGCAACCATCGCCTCGTCGGCTGCACGCTCTACGTCACGCTCGAACCCTGCGCGATGTGCGCCATGGCCGTCGTCCATGCGCGGCTGGCGCGGGTGGTGTTCGCCGCCACCGACCCGAAGACCGGCGCCGCCGGCAGCGTCTTCGACCTGATCGCCGACCCGCGCCACAACCATCGCGTCGAGGTCGCCGGTGGCGTGCTCGCGGAAGAGGCCAGCCTGATGCTGACCAACTACTTCCGCCGGAAGCGCGGCAAGCCGCCGCTCTGATCGAGCCGCAGGCCGGGGCGAGGGCGACTCCGTGGGAGCGACCCTCTGCAGCGCATGCAGGGTCCGGGATGTGACGAGAATCGCAAGCTGCGATTTGGTGATGACAATCATTCGCGTTCATGCGTGACGGAAGCCCGCTCTCGCGGTTTTTCATCATCCTGCCTTAATGTTCGGACGCTCTGATCGGGCGCCTTCACGGCGATGGCCATGGGCCTGGTCCTGCATGTAGTCGCCGGGGGCGACGCTCATGCGCGTCCTGGCCCGGGCCTGCCGTGCTCTTCCCCGACGCATCCATCAGGCTCCGTTCCGACATGAAGCCCCGTCTTGCCCGCTGCATCCTCCTGGCCCTGGGCGCCCCCGCGCTCGCAAGCGCCACCGATCCCGGCACCCTCGACACCGTCCAGGTCACCGCCTTCAAGGAAGCCGTGCTCGTGCGCGAAGGCGCCGAGTCGGTCTCCATCGTCACCGGCAAGGCGCTGCGCGATCGCGGCGCCACCGACCTGCGCACCGCGCTTTCGCTGGTCTCGGGCGTGGATGTCGCGCCGGGCGGCGATGGCGGCCCGGCCGCCTCTGTCCCGGCCATGCGCGGCCTGCGCGAGTTCGACGCCTTCCTGCTGCTGATCGACGGCGTGCCCGGCGGCGGCGCATTCACGCCGGCCCTGTCGACGATGAGCCTGGTCAACGTCGAGCGCATCGAGGTGCTCAAGGGCGCGGCCCCGGTCAGCTACGGTGCCACCAGCTTCGTCGGCGTGATCCACGTGATCCATTACGCGGCGGGCGAAGGTCCGCGCGAGGTGGAAGTCGGCGTCGGCAGCCATGGCAGCGCGCGGTTCGCCCTGTCCCTGCCGATGACCACCGACGGCCCGTGGAAGCAGTCGCTGCTGTTCGACGGCGAACGCCAGGGCACCGGCGCGGATCGCACCGCCTGGCGTCGCGGACACGCTTTCTATCGCGGTGCCGGCGATCTGTTCGGCGGCCGTTTCACGCTGGATGTCGAACTCACCAAGGTCGGGCAGGACCCGGCCAGTCCGCGCGTCCGCGAGGGCCGCTTCCTCACCACCCGCGTGCCGATCGACGCCAACCACAATCCGGGCGACGCCACCATCGACGAGACCCGCAGCCAGCTGTCCACGTCCTACGTCCGCGAGACCGGCCTGGGCGAGTGGGATACGCGCCTGGCGTTCGCGCACACCGACGGCACCATCATCCGCGGCTTCCTGCGCGGCGGCTTCGCCACCAACGGCACGACGACCAATGCCGACGGCTACGCCCAGGAGCGCGATACGGACGAGCTGTATTTCGACAGCCATGTCACCACCGCCATCAACGACAAGGCCCGGCTGATCTGGGGCACCGACTACATGCGCGGCACCGGTCGCCAGCACAGCCGGCGCTTCGAGTACGCCGTGCGCGGCGATGGCGCCAATGCGCCGGTGTCCGGCAGCCGCCCGACGCTGCAGCGCACCTTCCTCGGCGACACGCGCAACTTCCACGGCCTGTATGCCGACCTGCAGCTGACCCCGACCGAACGTTGGCGCGTCGAAGCGGGCCTGCGCTACAACTACGTCGACGAAACCCGTCGCACCCGCATCGACAACGGCCCGATCCGCGAGGACAGCCGCAGCGAAGGACGCTGGTCCGGCGCGCTGGGCAGCAGCATCCGGATCTGGGGCGGCGACACCGACTACGTCACTGCCTACGGCAGCGTGCGCCGCACCTTCAAGCCGGCCGTGGTGGACTTCGGGCCGGGTGCCGAGCGCGACATCCTCAAGCCGGAAACCGCGAACAGCTACGAACTCGGCCTGCGCGGCGCGCTGTTCGACGGCCGCCTCGAATGGGATCTGTCGGCGTTCCGCATGGACTTCGAGAACCTGGTCGTCACCCAGAGCATCAACGGCTCGCCGGGTCTGACCAATGCCGGTGCGCAGCGTTTCGACGGCGCGGAGATCGAAGCCGACTGGCGCATCGCCGACGACCTCACCCTGACCGGCACGTACGCCTGGCACGATGCGCGCTTCGGTGATTACCTGCAGTTGTTCGGCAGCACACCGACCCAGCTGGAAGGCAAGGTGCCGGAGATGTCGCCGGGCCACCTGGCCAGCCTCGTACTGCAGTACGCGCCGGCGAACGGTTTCGTCGCGTACGCGGTGCAGAGCTATGCCGACGCGCGCTGGCTCAACAAGCGCAATACCGCATCGGTGCCGGCCTACCGCACGGTCGATGCCGGCATCGGCTACCGCAGCGATCGCTGGGAGCTGCGTCTCGACGGCACCAACCTGAGCGACCGCCGCGATGCCGTGGCCGAAAGCGAACTCGGCGATGCGCAGTACTACCTGCTGCCGGGTCGCGCGACGCGCCTGACGTATCGTCGTCGCTTCTGATCGCGCATCCGGTCATGCCGGGCGACGTGGTCACGTGCTGCATCGCCCGGCGCCGCGCACTCCTCAATTCCGCCGTCGCGCCATTTCCTGGTCGAGCTCTTCATCGAAGCTCTTCACCGACAGCCCGACTTCGCGGCCCATGTAGATGCTGGCCAGGAGCAGGCAGAGCATGCCGGCGACGGCGATGACGGTCGGCACGGCGCCGACGATGGGAAAGCCGAGCAGGGCATCGGCGGCGAGGGCGAGGCTGGTGCCGATGAAGGCGCCCAGCGCGGCATAGAGCAGGCGGCAGGCGCGCAGCACCATGGCGGCGCGGGTGCGGTGGCGCTGGATCTGCAGGTCGCGTTCGCTGCGGTCGGGCGCGTCCTTTTCCCAGGCCACGATCAGGGCGCGGAGGCGATCCACCACGCGGGCGAGCCGGGCGTTCGCCGAGACCAGCAGCGAGCCGGTGGCGGCCATCAGCAGGGCCGGCGCCAGCATCGCACCGAGGATCGAATGGTGGTCGATGGGGGCGGGCAGGGACATGGCGTGTACCGGGGGAGGGGGCCTGCGTATCATGCGGTATTCCCGCAACCGCACGCGAGTCGCATGGCTGTCACCTCCGCTCCCGAACCCCTGCCGTCCGAAGGCCGCCTGATCTGGATCGATCTGGAAATGACCGGCCTCGATACCGACCGCGATTCGATCATCGAGATCGCCACGGTCGTGACCGATGCCCAGCTCAACGTGCTTGCCGAGGGACCGGAATTCGCGATCACGCACGACCTCGCCACGCTGGAGGCCATGGACGACTGGAACCGCAACCAGCATCGCAAGTCCGGGCTGTGGCAGCGCGTGCTGGAGCAGGGCGTGTCGATGGCGGAAGCCGAGCAGCGCACGCTCGAATTCCTCCAGGCCTGGGTCGGCCCGCGCGCCTCGCCGATCTGCGGCAACTCGATCTGCCAGGATCGCCGCTTCCTGCATCGCTGCATGCCGACGCTGGAAAAGTATTTCCACTACCGCAACCTCGACGTCAGCACGATCAAGGAACTCGCCAGGCGCTGGGCACCGGACGTGCTCGCCGGGGTGCACAAGGAATCCGCGCACACTGCGCTCAGCGACGTGCGCGATTCCATCGCCGAACTGCGCCATTACCGCAGCCGCATCGCCGAACTCGCCACCCCGACCCCGGAGTGATCGCCATGATCCGCTTCCCGCTCGCACTCGCGCTGTCGCTTGTCGTCGTACCTGCCCTCGCGCAGTCGTCCACGCCCGCCGAGGCCGTGAAACCCGCGAGCGAGGCCGCGCCTGCCGCGCCCGCAGCCCCCGCGCTGCCGCCGGGCATGAAGCAGTACTGGTTCGTGATGCTCAAGCGTGGTCCCAAGCGCGACCAGCCGCCCGAGGAAGTAAAACAGCTGCAGGCAGGGCACATGGCCAACATCCAGGCCTACGCCACGATGGGCAAATTGCAGATCGCCGGTCCGTTCATGGACGACGGCGACTGGCGCGGCATCTTCATCCTCGACGTGCCCGACCGCGCCGCCGCCGAAGCCATGTGCAACGACGACCCGGCGGTGAAGGCCGGGCGACTGGCCTGCGAGATCCATCCTTGGCTCTCGCAGAAGGGTGCGACCCTCAAGTAGTCCGGATAGAGCGCGTAGCGCGAATCCGGGATTGCCTGCCTGCGAAAGGTTCTTGCTCTACCCGGGCCACGTCACTGAGCGACAGCGGCGAGGGTCGCGTCAGCCCGATGCAGGCTGGCTGCCGCGTTCGCACAGGATCCTGTCCAGGCGATCGAGCAGGAACTCCGCATCCTGCATGGTGAAGCACAGCGGTGGGCGGATCTTGAGCACGTTGTCGTGCGGGCCTTCCGAACCGATCAGGATGCGCTCCTCGCGCAGGCGATTGACCACATGGGCGGTCTGCCGGGTCGCGGGCGCGCGCATTGCCCGATCGTCGACGAGTTCGGCGCCGATGAACAGGCCCATGCCGCGCACGTCGCCGATGATCGCGTGCCGCTCGGCCAGTGTACGCAGGCCGTCGAGCACGACATCGCCCACGCGCCGGGCGTTCTCCTGCAGCCCTTCCTCCTCCACGATGCGCAGCACTTCGCGACCGACCACGCACGACACGGTGCTGCCGCCGAAGGTGCTGAAGAACTCCATGCCGTTGGCGAAGCTGTCGGCGATGTCGCGGCGGGTGACGACCGCGCCGATCGGATGTCCGTTGCCCATCGGCTTGCCGAGCACGACGATGTCGGGAATCACGCCCTGGGTGTCGAAGGCCCAGAACGATTCGCCGATGCGGCCCAGCCCCGTCTGGACTTCGTCGGCGATGCACACGCCGCCGGCGGCGCGGACGGCGGCGTAGGCGTGGCGGTAGTAGTCGGGCGGCGGAATGATCTGTCCGCCGACGCTGGGGAAGACTTCGCTGATGAAGGCGGCCGGGCTGCGCCCGCAGGCATGGATGCGCGCGATCGCCTCATCGACGCACGCGGCATAGGCCCGGCCCGTGGCGGCTGTGTGCTCGCGCCATGGCCCGCGATAGCTGTCCGCGAGCGGGACGACCTGGACCCAGTCGGGCGCACCCTGTCCGCCCGGGCCCGCGTGCTTGTACGGACTGAGATCGATCATCGTGCTGGAATTGCCGTGATAGGCGGTGTCCATGACGATCACGTCGCGCTGCCTGGTATGCGTGCGCGCGAGGCGCAGGGCCAGCTCGTTGGCCTCGGTGCCGGAGTTGACGAAGAAGCAGACGCTGAGCGGATCCGGCATGCGCGCGAGCAGGGCTTCGGCGTATTCGGCGTAGGACGGATGGACGTAGCGGGTGTTGGTGTTGAGCAGGCGCATCTGCCTGGATGCGGCCTCGATCACGCGGGGATGCGCGTGCCCGACATGGGGCACATTGTTGTAGGCATCGAGGTAGGCGCGGCCCTCGTTGTCCAGCAGGAACTGTTTCCAGCCGCGGACCATCGCCAGCGGAGCGCGATAGGACAGACGCAGGTTGGCGCTGCTGCAGGCCCTGCGCCGTTCGAGCCACTGCGCCCGCAGCTCCGCTTCGGCGACGACCTCGTCGCGTGGCCATCCGAGCATCGACATGCAGCCCCGGTTGCGCGCGAGCCAGGCAGATGAGGCATCGGGATCGCAGGCGTCGGGCAGGTCGCCGTCGCCGTCCATCGCCGTCCAGACGCCCGGTGACGGATCGAGGCGCAGGTACAGCCTGCCGAGGTCATCGGTGAGATCCGGCGTCGATGCAATGACGCCCAGCTGCATGCCGACGTCGACCTGCGTACCGGGCTGGAAGCCCTGCGGGATCTCGGTAATGCCGCCGACATGTGTGTAGAACGGCGTTCCATCCGGCATGGCATGCGCAAGCACCAGCGCGTGCCCGAGTGAAGCCTGCGTCGTGATGCGATGCACCGTGCCTGCAAGCGGTGCACGCACGGCAGTGCCGGCGGGCGCGTACACGGTATGGCCCAGGCGGACCGCCTGCCGGGAGGACGCCGGATGCGAGGCATCATCGTCTCCGCAGGGCCAGAGCAGATCGCCCTCGCAGGCCAGCAGCGCCTCGGCGCAATGTGCCTGGCGAAGTTCCGCGAGCAGCGTCGACCAGGCAGCGGCCAGTGCGGTGGCGCTGGCTCTAACCGGATTGCCCGCCAGCGCCAGTTGTTCCGTCACGCTGCCGATGCGGTGCGCGGCGCGCAGTGCGTCGGGCAGCGGCCACGCGCGCGCCCCCGGGGGCAGTGCGGCCAGCCATTCGCCGATCCTGCGGTCGTCGGGATGCGCCTCGCGCCCGCAGGCCAGGCGGATGCGCGCCTCCACCCATTCCGCCGGCGTGCGCGACAGCGTGTGGAGCAGCGCCCATGCAGGGCGTTCCGAGATCGTCACGTAGGGGTCGTCGGGATGCTCGCGCTTGCGGATCGCCGAGTTGGTCACGCTCACGGCCAGGCGGGTCAGCATCAGCGGGAAGAGCAGGGCGAGGCTTTCGTCGCACAGCTGCTGCTGCCGGTCGTAGCCCGCCGCGAGCCTGCACAGGGCGTCGACCGGATCGGATTCGCCCATCAGCGCATAGGCGGCGGCGATGGCGAGATTGGCGACCACGGGCGCATGCGCCATGTCGCCGAAGTCGATGATCCCGCTGATCGACCGCGTGCCATCGCGCGTCGCGACCATCAGGTTGTAGTCGTTCAGATCGTTGTGGATCGCCTGGCGTGGCAGGGCGGCGAGCCGGTCCTGCAGATCTCTGCGATACCTGGACGCGATGTGCGCGACCAGGATCCGGTCGCATGGCGACTCGATCTGCGCGGCTTCCGTCTCGATCCACTCCGCTGTCAGCAGGTTCCACTTGCAGGGCCTGTGCAGGGCGGGGTGCGCGAAATCCTGCAAGGCCCGATCCAGTTGCGCCAGCGTCTCGCCCAGCCTGTCGTGCAGGGCATCGCCGGGACGCACGCAGGCGGCATACGGAGCGCCTTCGAGATGCGAGATCAGCCAGACCAGGCGAGGTATGCCGGCGGGATCGTTCACTTCGAGGAACAGCGCGCCGTCCCCTGCAGGGACGATGTCCGGCACGGGCAGCGAAGCCGCGCGTGCCCGGACATGGGCATGCGCCTTGCACAGCATGTCGACGAACTCAGGCTGACAGCCCGGACGCATCACCTTCAGCACGTGCGTGCGCAGGCCTTCGCGGACCACGGCCAGGTTCAGGTCGTACTCGCCATCCAGGCGCTGCAGTTCGGCGGACAGGCCATAGTGCGCCTGCAGGCAGTCACGCCAGTGGGCGGGATCGAATTCGGCCGGGGGTGTCATGGGCAGGGCCATCGGGAGATGCGGGATCGCGGGCTCCGCTCATGGTAGCCACGCGGCCGGCAGGCCGCGCCGGCACATCGCCTGCGGTCGGCGGCATTTCGTCGGCAGCACCGGCGCCTTGCCGGTGTGCGCGCTCAGAGAACGGGCTGTGCGGGGTCCAGATGCGTGGCCAGCACCAGGTGCGTCCTGCAGTCGATCACGCCGGGCAGCACGGAGATCGTGTCGCGGAGTCGATTGAGTGCATCGACATCGCCGGCCTCCACGTCGATCGCCAGATCGATGTCGCCCGCGAGGGAGCGGATTTGCGCGACGCCTGGCAGGACGGCCAGGGATTCGACCAGATCGTAGGCCGGTGTCTTCGCGATGCGGACCAGCAGCAGCGCGCGGGTCGGCAGTGCGCCGGTGGGGCGCGCATGTCCCCGGCCGGCGACCACGGCGCGATACCCGAGGATGGCGCCGCTGTCTTCGAGACGTTTCAGGCGCGCGGTGACCGCGCTGCGCGACAGACCGACCAGGGCCGCGAGCCGTTTGAGGGCGATCCGCCCGTCTTTCGCGATGATGTCGAGGATGCGCTGGTCGATGTCGTCGGGATGCATGCCGCTGTCCGCCCTGGGGCCCGCCCGTGGAGGGCATGGCCGGGAGGCGACTGGCCGATCCCGGCGTCGTCGGGGCGCCATGGGCACCCCGTTGTGAGCTCATGCCATCGTTGCGGCCGACGTATCAGCCCGCCTTCGACTTCGCCAGCTTGAGCCAGGTGTCGACCACGGTGTCCGGATTGAGCGACACCGACTCGATGCCTTCTTCCATCAGCCACTGGGCGAGGTCCGGGTGGTCGCTGGGGCCCTGGCCGCAGATACCGACGTACTTGCCCTTGCGCTTCGCGGCCTGGATGGCCATCGAGAGCATCTTCTTCACCGCGGGGTCGCGCTCGTCGAAGAGGTTGGCGACGATCGAGGAATCGCGGTCCAGGCCCAGGGTGAGCTGGGTCATGTCGTTGGAGCCGATCGAGAAGCCGTCGAAGATGTCGAGGAATTCGTCGGCGAGCAGGGCGTTCGACGGTACTTCGCACATCATGATGATCTTCAGGCCGTCTTTTCCTTGTTCAAGACCGTTCTCGCGCAGCACCTCGATCACCTTGCGGCCTTCGTCGAGCGTGCGCACGAACGGGATCATCACCCAGCAGTTGTCCAGGCCCATGGTCTCGCGGACCTTGCGCACCGCGCGGCATTCCAGCGCGAAGGCTTCGCGGAACGACGGGTCGATGTAGCGGGATGCACCACGGAAGCCGATCATCGGGTTCTCTTCATGCGGCTCGTAGCGCGCGCCGCCGATGAGGTTGGCGTATTCGTTGGACTTGAAGTCCGACAGGCGCACGATCACAGGATTCGGCGCGGCCGATGCAGTGATGGTGGCGATGCCTTCGGCCAGGCGGTCCACGTAGAAATCGACCGGACTGGCGTAGCCGGCCATCTTCGCGTCGATCTTGCGCTTCGTGTCGGCGTCCTGGTTGGCGTAGTCGAGCAGCGCCTTGGGATGCACGCCGATGTGGCTGGCGATGATCATTTCCAGGCGCGCCAGACCGATGCCCGCATTCGGCAGCATCGCGAAATCGAAGGCGCGCTCCGGATTGGCGACGTTCATCATGATCTTCAGAGGCGCCGGCGGCATGTTGTCGAGATCGGTGACGATGCGCTCGAACGGCAGTTCGGTGTCGTAGATGAAGCCGGTGTCGCCCTCGGCGCAGCTCACGGTCACCGGCTGGCCGTCCTGCACGGTGTCCAGCGCGTTGCCGGTGCCGACCACGGCCGGCACGCCCAGCTCGCGGGCGATGATCGCGGCGTGGCAGGTGCGACCGCCACGGTTGGTCACGATCGCGGCGGCGCGCTTCATCACCGGTTCCCAGTCGGGATCGGTCATGTCGGCGACCAGCACGTCGCCGGGCTGGACGCGGTTCATGTCGGCGATCGAGCGCACCACGCGGGCGGTGCCGCTGCCGATCTTGTGGCCGATGGCGCGGCCTTCGGCGATCACTTCGCCGCGACGCAGCAGCGAGAAGCGCTCGATCTGCGTGGCGTGCGCGCGCGACTTCACGGTTTCCGGGCGTGCCTGCACGATGAACAGCTTGCCGGTGACGCCGTCCTTCGCCCACTCGATGTCCATCGGACGGCCGTAGTGTTCTTCGATGACCAGCGCCTGCTTCGACAGCTCCTGCACGTCTTCGTCGGTGATCGAGAAGCGGTTGCGCAGCTCGGCCGGCGTGTCCTCGTTGCGCACGCGCTCGCCGGGCTTGTCCGAATACACCATGCGGATCTGCTTGCTGCCCAGCGCGCGGCGCAGGATCGCCGGCTTGCCCTGGCGCAGCGTCGGCTTGTAGACGTAGAACTCGTCGGGATTCACCGCGCCCTGCACGACGTTCTCGCCCAGGCCGTAGCTGGCGGTGACGAACACCACGTCGCGGAAGCCCGATTCGGTGTCCAGGGTGAACAGCACGCCGGACGAACCGACATCCGAGCGCACCATCAGCTGCACGCCGGCCGACAGGAACACGTCCTCGTGCTTGAAGCCGTGATGCACGCGATAGGCGATCGCACGGTCGTTGTAGAGGCTGGCGAACACTTCCTTGACCTTGTGCACCACGTCGTCGGCGCCGGTCACGTTGAGGAAAGTTTCCTGCTGCCCGGCGAACGAGGCGTCCGGCAGGTCTTCGGCGGTGGCCGAGGAGCGCACCGCGACCGCGATGTCCGTGCCACCATTTTCCGCGCACAGCTGCGCGTAGGCGGTGCGGATGTCGCGATCCAGCTCAGGCTGCAGCGGGGCATCGGTCACCCAGCCGCGGATCTCGGCGCCGGCGGCGGTGAGCGCGGGCACGTCGTCCACGTCCAGCGTCGCCAGCTTGTCGTAGATGCGCTGGTGCAGGTTGTTGTGGGCGATGAAGTCCTTGAAGGCCTCGGCGGTGGTCGCGTAGCCGCCCGGCACCGACACCCCGAGCTGGGCCAGGTGGCCGATCATTTCGCCGAGGGAGGAGTTCTTGCCGCCGACGCGTGCAAGGTCGGACAGGCGCAGCGCGTGCAGCCAGAGGATGTTCTCGTTCAAGGGACAACTCCAGACGGGCGCGTGGGGGCGCCGGGGCGGGGAAAGCGGTATTTTAACAAGACCGCGCCCCGCGCTGTCCCACAACGAGTCCTCATGAGCCAGACAAGACCGGTGTTCTACGTCTCCGACGGGACCGGGATCACCGCGGAGACCATCGGCCACAGCCTGCTGACCCAGTTCACCGGCCCCCGGTTCCTGACCGACCGCCTGTCCTTTGTCGACACCGTGGAGAAAGCCGACGAGGCCGCCGGGCGGATCCGGGCCGCCGGGGAGGCCCACGGCACGCGGCCGATCGTGGTCAATTCCTGCGTCGACGCCAACCTGACCGCGCGCCTGGCCGAGAGCGGGGCGCTGATGCTGGACGTCTTCGCGCCGTTCATCGAGCCGCTGGAGCGGGAACTGGGGGAGCAGCGCCAGCCGAGGGTGGGGCAGGCGCACGGCATGGTCGATTTCGACACCTACCACCGGCGCATCAACGCCATGAACTTCGCGCTGACCCATGACGACGGCGTGGCGACGAATTACGACGAGGCCGACGTGATCCTGGTGGCCGTGTCGCGGGCCGGCAAGACGCCGACCTGCATCTACCTGGCCCTGCACCACGGCGTGAAGGCGGCCAATTACCCGCTCACCGACGAGGACCTGGAGCACGATCGCCTGCCGCCGCGCCTGCGTCCGTACCGGAACAAGCTGTTCGGCCTGACCATCGACCCGGTGCGCCTGCAGCAGATCCGCCAGGAGCGACGGGCCAATTCGCGCTATGCGCTGATGGAGACCTGCCGGCGCGAGGTCGCTGCGGCGGAGGCGATGATGCGCGCCGAGCGCATCCCGATGCTCAGCACCACGCATACCTCGATCGAGGAAATCTCCAGCAAGGTGCTGACCACCCTGGGCCTGCATCGCGAGATGTATTGACGCCGCCAAGTTGCAGGACGTGTCGGTTCCATCTTCCGCGCGGTGGTTCGATCCGTCAATCCTGTTGCGGCAAGGGCGCGATGTGTAGGATCGCCCCATGTCGAACCTGATCGCCCGCCCCATCAGCGCCGCGAAAATCAGCCGGTTTTCATGGCTGATGGCGCTGTATGCCGAGAACCACCGCCTGCTGCAGCGGCTGTTCTTGCCTGAACGCCTGGCCGAAGGCCGCTACGTCTCTTCCGTCGGCGACGGCCTCGACCTGCACCTGGACGTGATGGCGCTGCATGCCTACACCGTCGAGCTGCGCCTGAGTTACGCCATCCTCGATCCGGTGACCGGCGAGCCCGATCCTTCGGCATACCTGCGGCTGTACCACGACACCGAGCAGGTCGAGGCCACGCATTGCTACATCGGCCGGCGCTGGCAGGACGTGATCGGCCTGTATCCGCCGCCCTCCGAAGTGCTGGACCACCGCCTGCGCATGAACACCTTCCTCGGCAAGTGGCTGCACTACCTCGCCGAACGCGGGCACGGCACGGGCACGCTGCGCCGGACCGGCGACGTGCCCCCGATGCGGACCGAGATGCTCGACGCCGCGGTCTGAGCGCAGTTCCGAAGCCCGGAAACGATAGCCCGGAAACGACGAAGCCCGCTTTCGCGGGCTTCGTGCTTGAAGAAATGGCGTCCCCACGGGGATTCGAACCCCGGTCGCTACCGTGAAAGGGTAATGTCCTAGGCCTCTAGACGATGGGGACGCTGGTAAAACGCTCGTGTGCGATCGGTCTTTCGACCAGGCCTGAACCGCACGCGATTGGTGAAACCTGGTGGAGCCAGCCGGGATCGAACCGGCGACCTCCTGCATGCCATGCAGGCGCTCTCCCAGCTGAGCTATGGCCCCACATTTGGGACGCGCATCTTAATCAGATGTCCCTGATCCCGCAAGCGTTTGCGATGAAAATGTCATGCGATCGGTGCAGTGTCGGCAACGTCGGGAAAACCTGCCCGCAAATTCACGGCAACGGAAACGACGAAGCCCGCTTTCGCGGGCTTCGTGTTTGAAGAAGTGGCGTCCCCACGGGGATTCGAACCCCGGTCGCTACCGTGAAAGGGTAATGTCCTAGGCCTCTAGACGATGGGGACGCTGATGACGCTCTCGTGTGCGATCGGTCTTTCGACCAGGCCTGAACCGCACGCGATTGGTGAAACTTGGTGGAGCCAGCCGGGATCGAACCGGCGACCTCCTGCATGCCATGCAGGCGCTCTCCCAGCTGAGCTATGGCCCCACGGGCTGGAAGCTCGATATCTTAACAGGGCTGGCGAATGCGTCAAGCATGGTCGGCAGACTTTTTGCGTCGATCCTCACCAGAGCGCATCGCGCAGCTTGTACCAGGCCATCGCCGCGACCAGCAGCGGGGTGCGGAAGGTCCGGCCGCCGGGGAAGTCGCGGTGACGGATGCGTTCGAACACGTCGAGCCGCTCCGACTGGCCGCGCACGGCCTCGGCGATCAGCGTGCCGGCCAGGCCGCTGACGTTGACACCGTGCCCGGAGAAACCCTGCGCGAAATAGACGTTGCGCTGGCCGATCCGGCCCCAGTGCGGCGCGCGGTTGAGGCTGATGTCGATGGTGCCGCCCCAGAGGTATTCGAAGCCGACCTCGGCCAATTGCGGGAACACCCGGTGCATGCGCCGCGCCATCACCCAGCGCAGGTTCGGCGGTTCGAGGTTCGAGTAGCTGGCGCGGCCGCCGAACAGCAGGCGGCCGTCGCGGGACAGCCGGAAATAGTCCAGCGCCCAGTTGATGTCGGCCACGGCCATGTCGGTCGGGAGCAGGCGGTGCGCGAGATCGCCCAGTGGCGGGGTGGCGCCGATGTAGGTGCCGACGGGCATGATCCTGCGATCGAGTTCGGGCGCGACGCCCTTCACCAGTGCGTTGCCGGCGAGTACGGCGATGTCGCAGCGGACGTTGCCGCGTGCGGTCTTCAGCACGGGGCGCGGGCCGTGTTCGATGGCGGTCACGCGCGTGCCTTCGCAGATGCGCACGCCGCGTTCGAGCGCGGCGCGTGCGAGGCCGAGCGCGTACTTGAGCGGGTGCAGGTGGCCGGAACGGCCGTCGTAGAGGCCGCCGAGGTAGCGCGGCGAATCGACCCGTTCCCGCAGCGCATCGCGATCCAGCCAGGCCAGAGGATAGTCGTAGTGCGTCTGCAGTTCGTCTCGCCAGTCGTGCAGGGCGCGGACCTGGCGCGGCTTGATCGCGACATGGCAGTGCCCGTCGCGCCAGTCGCAGTCGATGCCGTGGCGCTCGCGGCGCTCATGGATCAGGCGGATGCTTTCCAGCGACCAGTCGAACATCCGTCGCGCATCCTCGCGGCCGAGCTGCGCTTCGAGCGTGGCTTCGCTGCAGCCCCAGCCGAAGATGACCTGGCCGCCGTTGCGGCCCGACGCGCCCCAGCCGATGCGCTCGGCCTCCAGGACCACGACGCGGTAACCGGCCTCGGCCAGTGTCAGCGCGGCGGAGAGGCCGACGTAACCAGCGCCAAGGATGCAGACATCGGCATCCAGGTCGCCATCGAGCGGCGGTTGCGGCGGCAGCGGCGTGGTGCTCGCGGCGTACCAGCTGGGCGGGTAGGAGGAGGGCATGGCAGGCGTCATTGCTGCGGGAAGACCTTGGCTTTGTAGGAGGGCCTTCAGGCCCGAGTTCTTGCCTTGAGAAGCCCAAAAGCTCGGGCCTGGTTTTCAACAGCCGAATGGCTGGTCAGGCCCTCCTACGAAAAACTAGACCGATCGCAGGTACCAGTCGTATTCGAGTGTGCTGACTTCGCGGTAGAAGCTGTGCAGTTCCTTCAGCTTCTGCTGGCCGTAGATGTGCCGGAACTTCTCGCCGAACTGCGTGGCGATGAAGTCGCTGGCCATGAAGTCGCCGATCGCGTCGCGCCAGTACGGCGTGCGGATCTCGGTCTGCTCGTAGGCGTTTCCGACGATCGGCGCGCCGGGGTCGTAGCCGTGTTCGATCCCGTCGAGCATGCCGGCCAGCACGGCGGCGGCTGCGAGATAGACGTTGGCGTCGGCGCCGGCGATGCGGTGCTCGATGCGCGTGTTCTTCTGGTCGCTGTGCGGGATGCGCATCGCGACGGTGCGGTTGTTGAAGCCCCAGACCGCGTTCAGCGGCACGAAGGCGTTCAGCACGAAGCGGCGGTAGCTGTTGGCGTTCGGCGCGAACAGCAGCAGGCAGTCCTGTGCGCTGCGCTGCAGGCCGCCGATGGCGTGCTTCAGCGCGTCGGCGGGCTGGTCGGGCGTGCAGGCGAAGATGTTGTTGCCATCGTTGTCGAGCACGCTGACGTGGATATGCAGGCCGCTGCCCGCCTGTTCGGCGAGCGGCTTGGCCATGAAGCTGGCCTGCAGGCCCTGCTGCTGGGCCACGGCCTTGATCGCGCGCTTGAGGTAGATGGCGTCGTCGCAGGCGAGCAGGGCGTCGTCGCGGTGCTTGAGGTTGATCTCGAACTGGCCCGGCGCGTACTCGGCGACGGCGGTGTCGGCCGGGATGCCCTGGGCCTTGCAGGCACTGGACACGGCGTCGATGAACGGGCCGAAGTCGTTCAGGTCCTCGATGTAGTAGACCTGCGTGCTGGTGTTGCGCGCGCCGTTGTGCGGGTTGATCGGCGGCTGCGGGCGGCCGTTGGCGTCGGGCAGGCGGTCGAACAGGTAGAACTCCAGTTCGATCGCGACCACCGGCTTGAGGCCGCGCGCGGCGTAGCGGGCGAGGACGCGTTTGAGCACTTCGCGGGGATTGGCCTCGAAGGCGCTGCCGTGGGTGTCCTCCATCGACAGCAGCAGCTGCGCCATCGGCTTGTTCGACCACGGCACCGGGCGCAACGTGCCGGGGACGGGGCGACAGATCCGGTCCTCGTCGCCGATGTCGTAGCCCAGGCCGGTCTCTTCGACAGTGTTGCCGGTGATGTCGGTGGCGATCAGGGACATCGGCAGACAGACGCCGGATTCGTAGACCTTCTCCAGCGCGTCGCGGGTGATCCGCTTGCCGCGGAGCAGCCCGTTCATGTCGGGCAGGATGAGATCCACCAGTTCGCAGTCGCGAATCTGTTCCATGGCGAGGCGGTCTTCGTGGCTGAGGCTTGCGGACATGGGCGGGTGGGTCATCGAGGGCTCCGCAACAGTGTGACAGTTGGCGACGCAGGACGGAAACGGCGTCAAGAATAATTAACAGGCTTTCCGGATTAATTCCAGAAAAATCAGAGACGACAACTGCTGCGCCGCAGCATTTTCGCAACGCCGGGGATCGCAGGACGCGAAGTGTTGCAGAAATCGAACATCGCGGTTAACGTTCGGACGAGGTCTCGTCGAGCGTTCCGCATGACTCCACCCCCGGCTTCACTCCCGCCAGGCGCACCACGGGTCGGCCTGCCGGCCGACCGCAAGCTCATCGGGCCGCACCCCTTCCACGCGGTCGGCGAGAAGTACATCCGCGCGGTGGTCGAGGGCGCCGAATGCCTGCCGGTCCTGCTGCCTGCGCTGCAGCCCGCGCTGCCCGCCGACGCCCTGCTGGCCGGGCTGGACGGCCTGCTGCTCACCGGCTCGGTCAGCAACATCGAGCCGCATCACTATTCCGACGAATCCAGCTGGGACGGCAACCCGCACGACCCGGCCCGCGACGAGACCAATTTCGCCCTCATTCCCCGCGCCATCGCGCTGGGCCTGCCGATCCTGGCGATCTGCCGGGGGTTCCAGGAAATCAACGTCGTCTTCGGCGGCAGCCTGCATCAGAAGGTCCACAAGGTGCCCGGCCTGATGGATCACCGCGAGAACCCGGAGGATCCGCTGGACCTGCAGTACGCGCCACGACACGAGATTTCGCTCACGCCAGACGGCCTGCTCGCCGGCATCGCCGGCGCCGATCGGGCCATGGTCAATTCCGTGCACGGCCAGGGCGTGTCCCGGCTCGGCGAGGGCCTGGTCGCGGAAGCGACCGCGCCCGACGGGTTGATCGAGGCGTATCGTCGGGATGGCGGCGCCTTCCTGCTCGCGGTGCAGTGGCACCCGGAGTGGAAGGTACGCGAAACCCCTTTCTATCACGGCATTTTCCGTGCGTTCGGCGACGCCTGTCGCCAGCGTGCGCAGCAACGGATGTGAATTCCCATGAGCCCGCCGACACCGCCCAGAAAGAAGAATGGCAAGACCGATTCCCGAAAACGCAGCGCGGCCGCGACCAAGGCGGCCGCCAAACGCGCTGCGCGCGATGGCGCGAGCGAGCCGAAGCTGCTGCGCTGGCTGAAGCAGCGCCACATCACCGAAGTCGAATGCCTGGTGCCGGACATCACCGGCAATGCGCGCGGCAAGATCATCCCGGCGAGCAAGTTCTCGCACGACTACGGCACGCGCCTGCCCGAGGGCATCTTCGCGACCACGGTCACCGGCGAGTATCCCGATGACTATTACGACCTGACCACGCCGTCCGACGCGGACATGCTGCTGCGCCCCGATCCCGATACCGTGCGCCTGGTGCCCTGGGCCACCGATCCGACCGCGCAGATCATTCACGACTGCTACACCAAGTCCGGCGAGCTGCACGACCTCGCGCCGCGCAACGTGCTCAAGCGCGTGCTCGCCGAATATGAGGCCGAGGGCCTGCGCCCGGTGGTCGCGCCGGAGGTGGAGTTCTTCCTCGTGCAGAAGAACACCGACCCGGATTTCCCGCTGCAGCCGCCGGCCGGGCGTTCCGGTCGGCCGGAAACCGCGCGCCAGTCGTATTCGATCGACGCGGTCAACGAGTTCGACCCGATCCTCGACCTCATGTACGACTACTGCGACGCGATGGAGCTGGATGTCGACACCCTCATCCACGAGTCCGGCGCAGCGCAGCTGGAGGTGAATTTCCTGCATTCGGACGCGATGTCGCGCGCCGACCAGGTGTTCCTGTTCAAGCGCACCATGCGCGAGGCCGCGCTGCGCCATGGCGTCTACGCGACCTTCCTCGCCAAGCCGATGGAGAACGAGCCGGGCAGCGCGATGCACATCCACCAGAGCCTGGTGGACGCGAAGACCGGCAAGAACGTCTTCGCCGGGCGCAAACAGGACGAGCACAGCCGCCTGTTCACGCACTATCTCGGTGGCCTGCAGGCCTTCGTGCCTGCAGCGATGGCCTTCTTCGGGCCGAACGTGAATTCCTACCGGCGCCTCGCGTTCGGTGAGGTGTCGCCGAAGAACGTGCAGTGGGGCTACGACAACCGCACCTGCGGCCTGCGCGTGCCGCTGGACACGCTGGAGAACACCCGCGTGGAAAGCCGTTTCGCCGGCTCCGACGCCAATCCCTACCTGGCGATGGCCGCGACCCTGGCCTGCGGCCTGCTGGGCATCCGCGGCAAGCTCGACGCCACCCAGCCGCTCTCGACCAGTGCCCACGAGGCCGGCTACGTGCTGCCGCGCTCGCTGGGCGAGGCGCTCGACCGCCTGGAAGCCTGCACCGAACTGCAGGAGATGCTGGGGCCGCGCTTCGTGCGCGCCTATATCTCGGTCAAGCGCAAGGAATACGAGACCTTCTTCCGCGTCATCAGCTCCTGGGAACGCGAGTTCCTGCTGCTGAACGTCTGATCCGCCTTCTCATCCGGAACCGCCATGGAACACATCGACATCTCCCGCCTGCAGCATCTCGACGCCGAACACCATCTGCATCCGTTCAACGACAACGCCGCGCTGGCGAAGAAAGGCACGCGGATCCTGGTGAAGGGCGAGGGCGCCTACGTCTGGGACGCGGAAGGTCACAAGCTGCTCGACGCCTTCGCCGGGCTGTGGTGCGTGAACCTCGGCTACGGCCGCAGGGAGCTGGGCGAGGCGGCCTCGCGGCAGATGACCCAGCTGGCCTACTACAACAGCTTCTTCCAGTGCACGGTCGAGCCGACGATCCAGCTCGCCGCCAAGCTCGCAGAGCTGACGCCGGCCGACCTCAACCACGCCTTCTTCACCAACTCCGGCTCGGAGGCGAACGACACCATCCTGCGCCTGGTCCGCCACTTCTGGGCGGTGCAGGACAAGCCGGAGAAGAACATATTCATCGGCCGCCGCAACGGCTATCACGGCACCACCATGGCCGGCGCCAGCCTCGGCGGCATGGCCGGCATGCACAAGCAGGGCGGACTGCCGATCCCGGACATCCACCACATCGAGCCGCCGTTCTGGTTCGCCGATGGCGGCGACCTGTCGCCCGACGAGTACGGCATCGTCGCCGCGCGCCGCCTGGAGCAGAAGATCCTCGAACTCGGGCCGGACCGGGTCGCTGCCTTCATCGGCGAGCCGATCATGGGCGCGATCGGCGTGTACATCCCGCCGATGACCTACTGGAAGGAGATCGAGCGCATCTGCCGCCAGTACGACGTGCTGCTGGTCGCCGACGAGGTGATCTGCGGCTTCGGTCGCACCGGCGAGTGGTTCGGTTCGCAGTACTTCGGCATCACCCCCGACGTGATGACCCTGGCCAAGGGCATCACCTCGGGCTACATCCCGCTGGGCGCGGCCATGTTCAACGACCGCGTGGCCGGCGTCCTCAAGCACCAGGGCGGCGAGCTGGCCCATGGCTGCACCTACTCCGGGCATCCGGTGTGCACGGCCGTGGCCCTGGAGAACATCCGGATCCTCCAGGACGAAGGCATCGTCGACCGCGCCCGCACCGAGATCGCGCCCTACCTGGCGCAGCGCTGGGCCGAGCTGGGCGAGCACCGCCTGGTCGGCGAGGCGCGCATCGCGGGCATGGTCGGCGCGCTGGAGCTGGTGCCGCGCAAGGGCGAGCGCCGGTTCTTCGACGAGCGCGGCCACGTCGGCGTGCTGTGCCGCGACACCGCGCTCAAGAACGGCCTGATCCTGCGCGCCACCTACGACTCGATGCTGCTGTCGCCGCCGCTGATCTGGACCCGCGAGCAGGTCGACGAGCTGTTCGAGAAGGCCTGGAAGTCCTTGAACGAGACCGCCGTGGCGCTGTAGTGCAGCCGGTCGGCATTGCCGCTACTCTTGGTTCCGAACCTGGGCCTTCGCGTCCACACATCCACGACTGGGCCCGCAAGGGCGAGGGAATACACATGAAACTGCGAATGCTGGCGCTGTCCGTCGTCGTCTCCATGCTGGTCGCCTGCGGTGGCGGGGCCGACAAGGCCGCGCCGGGCGCGAAGGCCGACGCCAAGGCCGACGGCAAGAGCGGCGAGCGCGTCGTCAACATGTACAACTGGTCCGACTACATCGCCGAGGACACGATCCCGAACTTCACCAAGCAGACCGGGATCAAGGTCGTCTACGACGTGATGGACGCCAACGAGACCCTGGAAGCGAAGGTCATGCAGGGCAACACCGGCTACGACATCGTGGTGCCCTCGCTGCAGTTCCTCGCCCGCCAGATCCAGGCCGGCGTCTACCAGCCGATCGATCGCGCCAAGCTGCCGAACTACAAGAACCTCGACCCGGCGCTGATGGCGATCATCGCCAAGAACGACCCGGGCAACAAATTCGGCGTGCCTTACCTCTACGGCTTCACCGGCATCGGCTACAACGTCGCCAAGGTCAAGGCCGCGCTGGGCGATGTCCCCGTCGACAGCTGGGACCTGGTGTTCAAGCCCGAGCTGGCCTCGAAGCTGAAGGGCTGCGGCATCATGGCCCTCGACACCCCGACCGAGCTGGTGCCGATCGCGCTGAACTACATCGGCGAGGATCCGAATTCCCAGGATCCGGCGGTGATCGCCAAGGCCGCGCCGCTGCTGAAGGTGCTCAACGCGAACATCCGCAACTTCCATTCCTCCGAATACGTCAATGCGCTGGCCGCCGGTGATGCCTGCGTGGTGGTCGGCTGGTCGGGCGACGTCTTCCAGGCCCGCGATCGCGCCAAGGAAGCCGGCGGTGCAGAGGTCGGCTTCGTCATCCCGAAGGAGGGCGCGCCGATCTTCTTCGACATGATGGCGATCCCGAAGGACGCGAAGAACGTCGACGATGCCTACGTGTTCATGAACCACCTGCTCGAACCGAAGGTGATGGCCGGCATTTCCAGCTTCGTGTCGTACGCCAACGCGGTGAAGGACAGCGAACCGCTGATCGACGAGGCCGTGCGCAAGAACCCGGGCGTGTATCCGGACGCGGAGATGATGAAGAAGGTCTTCCCGCTCGAACCGCTGAGCCCGGCGATGAGCCGCCAGTACGCCGACATGTGGTCGGCGATGAAGAGCGGCAAGTAAGCATCGCGCCGCCGGCGGGGCCGCGCGCCCCGCCGGTTTCCACAGAAGTCCACGCGGAGCGGGCATGACGGACATCGCGACCCCCACGGCGCAGGCCACGCAGGCGGCCAACGGCGCCAGGAACGAGAAGCTCGGCAACGAGCACTACCTGCGCATCGAACACCTGCGCAAGGAATACGACGGCGTGGTCGCGGTCGACGATGTCGACTTCTCGATCCGCAAGGGCGAGATCTTCGCCCTGCTGGGCGGCTCCGGCTGCGGCAAGTCGACCCTGCTGCGCTGCATGGCCGGGTTCGAGAAGCCGACCCGCGGTCGCGTGCTGCTCGACGGCCAGGACATCACGCCGCTGCCGCCGTACGAGCGGCCGGTGAACATGATGTTCCAGAGCTATGCCCTGTTCCCGCACATGACCGTCGCGCAGAACATCGCCTTCGGCCTGAAGCAGGACGGCCTGCCCAAGCCGCAGGTCGACCAGCGCGTCGACGAGATGCTCAAGCTCGTGCAGATGGAGAAGTACGGCAAGCGCAAGCCGCACCAGCTCTCCGGCGGCCAGCAGCAGCGCGTGGCGCTGGCGCGGTCGCTGGCGAAGAATCCGAAACTGCTCCTGCTCGACGAGCCGATGGGCGCGCTCGACAAGAAGCTGCGTTCGCGCATGCAGCTGGAGCTGGTCAACATCATCGAACGCCTGGGCGTGACCTGCGTGATGGTCACCCACGACCAGGAAGAGGCCATGACCATGGCCCACCGCATCGCGGTGATGGACACCGGCTGGATTCGCCAGATCGGCACGCCGGACGAGATCTACGAACAGCCCAGCTGCCGCTTCACCGCCGAGTTCATCGGCTCGGTGAACCTGTTCGACGGGCGCATCCAGGACGACCACCCCGATTACGTCACCATCGCATCGCCGATGCTCGAGCACCTGCTGTACATCGGCCACGGCATCACCGGTTTCGAAGGGCAGGAAGTCTCGCTGGCCCTGCGCCCGGAGAAGATCGAGGTGAGCAAGGAGGAGCCGGCGCAGCCGCACAACAAGGCACGCGGCACCATCGAGGACATCGCCTATTTCGGCAGCCATTCCGTCTACCACGTGCGCCTGCCCACCGGCGCGAAGGTGATGGCGAATTTCGCCAACACCCAGCGCTGGGCGTCCGAGCGCTTCACCTGGAACGACCCGGTGTGGCTGTCGTGGGACGACAACGACGGCGTGGTGCTGACCTCATGAACGCCATCGCCCGACGCCTGCTGAAAGCCCTGACGCCCGGGCCGCGCTGGTTCGTGATCGCGCCGCCCTACGTGTGGATGCTGATCTTCTTCGCGATCCCGTTCCTGATCCTGCTGCAGATCTCCTTCGCGAAGCCGCTCATCGCCTCGCCGCCGTACAGCGACCTGTTCAGCACGGCCGGCGGCGAGATCAACCTCACCCTCAACCTCAACAATTACACCGCGCTGTTCCACGACAGCAAGTACGCCGGTGCCTACCTCAGCTCGCTGAAGATCGCCGGCATCTCGACCCTGCTGTGCCTGCTGGTCGGCTATCCCATCGCCTATGCGGTGTCCCGCCTGTCGCCGGCGGTGCGCAACGTCGCGCTGATGCTGGTGATCCTGCCTTCGTGGACCTCGTTCCTGATCCGCATCTACGCCTGGGTCGGCCTGCTCAAGGACAACGGCTTCATCAACAAGGCGCTGATGTCGATCGGCCTGATCGACGAGCCGATCAAGATCCTCTACACCCCGATCGCGGTGTACATCGGCATCGTCTACGCCTACCTGCCGTTCATGGTCCTGCCGCTGTACGCGAACCTCATCAAGCACGACCAGCGCCTGCTCGAAGCCGCGTACGACCTGGGCGCGAAACCGGTCAAGGCCTTCTTCCAGGTCACGGTGCCGCTGTCGTTCGCCGGCATCGTCGCCGGCTGCATGCTGGTCTTCATCCCGGCGGTGGGCGAGTTCGTGATTCCCGAACTGCTCGGCGGGCCCTCGACCAAGATGATCGGCAAGGTGCTCTGGGAGGAATACTTCATCGCCAATGACTGGCCGCGCGCCTCGGCGATCGCCATCGTCATGCTGATGCTGCTGGTGATCCCGATCACCATCTTCCATCGCTACCAGTCGCGCCAGCTCGAAGCGAGGCTGTCATGAGCGGCGCTGCGATGGGGGCCTCGTCGCGCAGTGGCGAGCTGATCTCGTTCCGCAGCTTGGTGCTGCTGCTGGGCTTCCTGTTCCTGTACGTGCCGATGTTCAGCCTGATCGTGTTCTCGTTCAACGAGTCGCGCATGGTCACGGTCTGGTCCGGCTTCTCGGTGAAATGGTACGGCGAGCTGTTCCAGGACCAGCTGATGCTGGACGCGGCCTGGATGTCGCTGAAGATCGCGTTCTACACCGCATGCGCCTCGGTCGTGTTCGGCACGATGGCGGCGCTGGTCATGACCCGCATGCGCGCCTTCCGCGGCAAGACCCTGTTCGGCAGCCTGATCACCGCGCCGCTGGTGATGCCCGAGGTGATCACCGGCGTGTCGATCCTGATGATGTTCGTCGCCGTCGGCGACATGCTCGGCACGCCGATCCAGCGCGGCTTGAGCACGGTCTGGATCGCGCACGTCACCTTCACCGTCGCCTTCGTCACCGTGGTCATTTCCTCGCGCCTGCAGGACCTCGATCGCTCGCTGGAAGAGGCCGCGATGGACCTCGGCGCCAACCGGTTGAAGGTGTTCTTCCTGATCACCCTGCCGATCATCGCGCCGTCGCTGGTCGCCGGCTGGCTGCTGGCCTTCACCCTGTCGCTGGACGACCTGGTGATCTCGGCGTTCACCAACGGCCCCGGCTCGACCACGCTGCCGCAGAAGGTGTTCTCGTCGGTGCGCCTGGGCCTGAGCCCGAAGATCAATGCGCTGGCCAGCCTGCTGATCCTGGCGGTGTCCATGGCGGGCTTCATCGCCTGGTGGTTCATGGCCCGCGAAGAGAAGCGCCGCCAGCGCGACATGCAGCTCGCGATGCAGAAAGGAGACTGATTCGTGACCGTCGAACTGATCCATCCCTGGACCGGCGAAGTCGATTATCGCTACGACTACATCGGCGAAGCCGAGGTCGAGCGCGTGCTGGCCGCCGCTGCGGAGGCCGCGCCCGGCTGGGCGGCGCGTGCGCTGGACGAGCGTGGCGCGCTGCTGCGTGCGGTCGCGGGCGTACTGCGCGCCCGCAAGGACCAGATCGCCGCCATCATGTCGGCCGACATGGGCAAGCTGCGTCGCGAGGCGCTGGCCGAGATCGAGAAATCCGCCTCGGCCTGCGAGTACTACGCCGACCACGCCATCGACTACCTGCGCGATGGTGCCATCGCCACCGAGGCGCAGCGCAGCTACGTGACCTACGAACCGCTGGGCTGCGTGTTCGCGGTGATGCCGTGGAATTTCCCGATCTGGCAGGTGTTCCGCTTCCTGGCGCCGGGCCTGATGGCCGGGAACGTCGCGGTGCTCAAGCACGCGACCAACGTGCCGCGTTGCGCCGATGCCATCGCCGACGTGCTGCGCGAGGCCGGCGTGCCCGAGGGCGTGTTCGGCGTGCTGCATATCGACAACCGCATGGCCGAGCGCGTCATCGCCGACCGCCGGGTGAAGGCGGTGACGCTCACAGGCAGCGAGCGCGCCGGCAGTGCCGTGGCATCGGCGGCGGGCAAGCACCTGAAGAAATGCGTGATGGAGCTGGGCGGCAGCGACCCGTTCGTGGTCCTGGACGATGCCGATCTCGACGTGACGATTCCCGCCGCCATCGCCTCGCGCTTCGGCAATGCCGGGCAGACCTGCATCGCCGCGAAGCGTTTCATCGTGACCCCGGGCATTGCCGACGCCTTCGTCGCGCGCTTCGTCGAAGCCGCATCGAAGCTCGCCGTGGGCGATCCGATGGTCGAGTCGACCACGCTCGCGCCGATGGCACGCGGCGACCTGCGCGACGAGATCCACGCCCAGGTCCTGCGCAGCATCGAAGCCGGCGCGACCCTGTTGCTCGGCGGCACGCCGGGGCAGGGGGCGTCGCACTATCCGGCCACGATCCTCGATCATGTCGTGCCCGGCATGCCGGCCTACAGCGAAGAACTGTTCGGTCCGGCTGCGTCGATCCTGCGCGCGAAGGACGAGGACGACGCCGTGCGGATCGCGAACGACACCGATTTCGGCCTCGGCGCGAGCGTCTGGACCACCGACAAGGCGCGCGGCGAAGCCGTGGCCCGTCGCCTGCAGGCCGGCGCCACCTTCGTCAACGCCATCGTCCGCAGCGACGTGCGCCTGCCGTTCGGTGGCACCAAGACCTCCGGCTTCGGCCGCGAGCTCGCCGAGCACGGCATCCACGAATTCATGAACATCAAGACGGTGTACGTGGCGTAGCCGCAGGATGTCGTGTGGGAGCGACGCAAGTCGCGATGCTTGACTGGGTTCGCGACTTGCGTCGCTCCCACAACCGCTGACGAAGGTTTTCGCTTCCCGCGCTAGAATCACGCATCCCCCTCCGGATACGAGAAGGCACGATGCGCACCCTCATCGCCACGCTGTTCGCGCTCGGCGCGTTGTCGGTCGGTTCGCCGGCCTTCGCCAGTTCCGACATGGGCTGCGAGCCCTACCTCGTGCCGGCTTCGGCGACCTTCTCCAATTGCGCGAGCAGCGCGCTGCTCGTGCCGGGCAACGACACCCGGGTCAATCTCGCCTGGCTGATGATGGATGCGCATGGCGGTCGCCGGCCGCCTGCAGCCAGGCCCGCCGACCCCGCGCAGCGCCCGCTGCCATCGGTGCCGTTCGGCTGGATGGACTTGCGTCTTCGATTCCAGCCGCCGGAAGACGGCGACGGCACCGGCGTCTGGTCGAGCGGCGAGGGCACCACCTGCGTGAGCCATGACCGTGGGCAGGCCGATTTCCTCGAAGCGCTGCAGGCAGAGCGCAAACTTGCCGCGAACGAGCGCGCGGATCTCGCCGCCGCACGCAAGACGCTGGTCTGTCCGCTGGGCGAGGGCGCCCCGGCGCCGGTCGACGTGCCGGCGTCCTCGGATGCCGGTCGCGACTTCGCAGGCTACCTGCGTGCCGTCGCCGCGTTCTACGCGGGCAACCACGATCCCGCGCCGTTCCAGGCCCTGTCCGCGAGCAAGCAGCCGTGGGTGCGCGAGGCCTCGCGTTACATGGTCGGCCGGGCCTGGGCGCTGGTCGGCCAGGCCAGCGGTTTCGGCACCTATGGCGAACTCGAGCACGAGCGGATGGACAAGGCGGCGCTGGCGAAAGCCAGGGGCGCGCTCGACGCTTACCTGAAAGCCTATCCGAAGGGGCGCTACGCCGCCTCCGCGCATGGCCTGATCCGCCGCGTGCACTGGCTGGCCGGCGATACCGATGCGCTCGCCGCTGCCTACGGCTGGCAGATCGACCAGCAGGACGCCTCGCTGCGCAATGCAGACGAGATCGATCTCGCGCAGGAGATCGACGCCAAGCTGCCGACGGACGCCTCTCTCTCGAAGGGCGCGCATCCGGTGCTGGTCGCGGCCGAAGTGCTGCGTCGCATGCGCAAGACCGGCGACGACGACAGCGGCCGCATCACGCGCAAGGAGATCGAAGCCCTGCGCCCGCGCTTCAAGGGGCGCGAGGCCCTGTACGGCTACCTTCTCGCGGCGCACGCATACTTCGTCGACGCCGCACCGCACCGTGTGCTGGAACTCATTCCGGCCGAGACGCCGTCGCGTCCCATGGACACGATCGCGTTCAGTCGCCAGGCCCTGCGTGCGCTCGCGCTCGATGCGCTGAAGGACAAGGACGCGCGTGCCGCGCTCGTGGCGCTGTTCCCGCAGGCGCAGGGCGCCTACCAGCGGCAGACCCTGGAGCTGGCGCTGGCGATGCACGACGAGCGCAACGGTGACATCGCCCGTGTCTTCGCGACGGACAGCCTGGTCGTCGATCCCGGCCTGCGCGAACAGTTGCTGATCCATGTCGCAGGCCCGGACCTGCTGCGTGCCCGCGCCGACGATCCGAAGGCTTCGAAGCGCGAACGTGCGCTGGCGCTCTACGTGCTGCTCTACAAGCAGCTGACGCGTGGGCGGTATTCGGAATTCCTCAAGGACGTGAAACGCCTGCCGTCGAAGATCGACACCGCTTCGGGCAGTTACGACAAGCTCGGCGAGCTGACCGCGCTGTCCGATTTCCGCTGGCAGGGCACGCGCGAAGGCTATACCTGCCCGTCGCTGCAGCAGATCGCGACCACGCTGGCCGCCGATCCCAAGGCCCGCAAGGCCAGCCTGTGCCTTGGCGATTTCCTGCGGCTCAATGGCTATGACCGCGTCGAGTCGTGGTCGTTCGCGGTACGCGATGGCGAGCTCGGCGGCACGCCGGGGCAGTTCCCGGGTCGAGCCCTGTCGCGCCAGGGCATCTACCAGGCGATCATCGACGATGCCGCCGCACCGGCGGAGGAGCGTGCCTATGCGCTGTTCCGCGCGGTGAACTGCTACGCGCCAGCCGGCTACAACGACTGCGGCGGCGAGGATGTGCCGGTGGCGACCCGCAAGGCCTGGTTCAACCAGTTGAAGGCGCGTTATCCGCAATCCGTCTGGGCGCAACAACTTCGCTACTACTGGTGAGGCGATGCGCCGTCTGCTCGCGCGGCTGCTCCTCTCGCTCTGCGGCCTGATCGCCGCCACGGCGGGCGCTGCGGACCGCGTCGATGCCGCGCAGCATGATGCCTTCTGGCTGTGGGCCGGCGTGAAGCCGCAGCCGGTGCTCGACCGCGCGAAGACGGTCTACGTGCTGCACAGCGAGATCAAATCGGTCCCGAGCGTGCGCCTGGTGGCGCAGCGCCCGGCGACGCCGCGCATCCGCCATGCCGATGTCTGGATCGTGTATCGCGTCGAGACCCTGCGCTGGACGCCACAGGTCCACGCGCAGGTGCTCGCGCAGATCGAACGCTGGCGTGTGGCCGGCAACCGTCTGGTCGGCGTGCAGATCGACTTCGATGCGCGCACGCGGCATCTCGACGAATACGCGGTTTTCTTGCGCGACCTGCGCAGGCGCCTGCCGGCGCGCTACAAACTCGGCATCACCGGGCTGCTGGACTGGAGCGCGAACGGCGATCCCGAAGGCCTGCGCGCGCTGGAAGGCGTGGTCGACGAGATCGTGCTGCAGATCTACCAGGGGCGTCGGGTGATTCCCGGGTATGCGCGCTACCTGCAGCGACTGGATCGCCTTAACGTGCCGTTCCGCATCGGCCTGCTGCAGGGCGGCGAATGGACGCCGCCGCCCTCCCTGGCGGCGCATCCGAAGTTCCGGGGGTATGTGGTGTTCCTGCTCAACCCGCAGTGACGCCGTCGAGGTCGACAGTCCGGTCTGGAAAGCGGCTCGCGTACGCGGCCAGCAGCTCCTGCGCGATCGAGGCACCGGCCAGCGCGGTGATGTCGGCATGGTCGAAGGGCGGCGACACTTCGACCACGTCCATGCCGACGATCTGCAGCCCGGCGAGACCGCGCACCAGCCGCAGCGCGGTGTGGGTGTCGAAGCCGCCGATCACCGGCGTGCCCGTGCCGGGCGCGAATGCCGGGTCCAGGAAGTCGATGTCGAAGCTGACATAGCACTTGCGATTGCCGACGCGCGCGCGGATCTCGGCGATGCAGGCGTCGACGCCGTGCGCGTGCAGCCAGCGCGCGTCCAGCACGCGGAAGCCGTGCGTCTCGGGATTCAGCGTGCGCATGCCGACCTGGATCGATGTCGCCGGGTCGACGATGCCGTTGCGCGCGGCATGCCAGAACATCGTGCCATGGTCGATCCGATCATCGCGGTCTTCCCAGGTGTCGCTGTGCGCATCGAAATGGATCAGCGACAGCGGCCCGTGGCGTTCGTGCAGGGCCTGGAGGATGGGGTAGGTGATGAAATGGTCGCCGCCCAGCGCCAGCGCGGTGACGCCGGCATCGGCGAATGCGCGGAAGGCGTCGCGCAGCGCATCCGGCACGCGCTCCGGGCGGCCGTGATCGAAGAACACGTCGCCCCAGTCGATCACGTTCAATCGCTCGCAGGGATCGAAGTCCCAGGCATAGGGCGCGCACCAGGCCAGCGAGGCCGACATCATGCGGATCGCGCGCGGCCCGAGTCGGGTACCCGGGCGATTGGTCGTCGCCAGGTCGAAGGGCACGCCGACCACGGCGACATCCACGCCGGCCAGGTCCTTGGTGTACCTGCGGCGGAGAAAGCTCAGCGCGCCCGAGTAGGTCGGCTCGGCGTGCGTGCCGTAGGGCGAAATGCGGGTGAAGGCCTGGTCGACCGCATTCGGATCGACGGCGGTGGCGGTTGTCGCGGGAGCGGGTGTCTCAGGAGCTTGCGTGTGGGTCATGGCATCACCGGAGCAAAGTCGCGCGTCGTTCGCCGGGACGTGCGATACCGGTGTCTGCAATCAGTCGCGTCTCTCGTCGAGCCAGCGCCGCGCCAGCTGCGGCACGTGCGCGGTCGCGGTGCCCTGCAGCATCGCGTAGCCGGCCGGGACTTCGTCGAGTTCAAGCGCGCAGACCGCCTTTTCGGCGTCGGCGTGCGCATACATCGTGAGCGAGGCGGCGGGGTAGACGGTCAGCGAGGTGCCGACGACCAGCACCTTGCCGGCGTCGACCATCTCTTCCTCGGCGAGGCCCATCGCTTCGACCGCTTCGCCGAACCAGACGATGTCCGGGCGCAACTGCGTGCCGTCCTCGCACAGATCGCCCATGCGGATCGGTGCGGCGCCGATTTGGCGACGCAGACGACGCGGGGAGGTGCCGCGCGCCCACATCAGTTCGCCGTGCAGGTGGATGACGTTCGTCGAGCCGGCGCGCTCGTGCAGGTCGTCGACGTTCTGGGTGATGACCACGACCTCGTACTTCGCTTCGAGTTCGGCCAGTGCGCGGTGCGCCGCGTTCGGCTGCGCCTGCGCCGCGAGCGCGCGACGTTCGTTGTAGAACTCCAGCACCAGCTCCGGATGCGCGCGCCAGCCTTCCGGACTGGCGAGCTGGCGCCAATCGAGGTTGCGCCACAGGCCGTTCGCGTCGCGGAACGTGGGCAGGCCGCTCTCGGCGCTGATGCCGGAGCCGGAGAGGATGACGATTTTGTTGGGGCTTACGGCGAGTGCCATTTCAGTCCACGCTCCAGTAGAGACCGAGATACAGGTGGAGCGAATCTTCTGACGAGATCAGCAGATGCAATGTATAGCTCCATGAATGTTCATGCGGCTCAAGTTCCAGATGAACTCTCGATTTCGAAAAATCCATCTGGAGCAGCGTCTCCAAGCCATCAAGGGTTTTTGCCGCCTCGAATGTCCGTTCGAGTGATCTATTCCCGCAGACGCATGAAAAGAACTCCAGGAGATCTTCTCGTGAGGATGCTGATCCCGGAGTCCACCCGGAAGGCAGTTCACGCGATATCTCGAGGGTGATCCCGCCCTGATCCCAGATCGCAGATGAGACTGCTGAAATTCCGCCCAGGAAACCAGCAATCCCGCTTGGCAACAGTGAGCGAAGGACTTGATGGAAATCCTTCTGTCTAGGGTGAAGGGAAATCATCGTTAGTGTTTGGCGATCACTTCATCGTCGGCATCACGAATTCCGCGTGATGCGTTTCCGGCCAGCGTGCGGTGATCGTCTTCAGTCGCGTGTAGAAGCGCACGCCGTCGGGGCCGTGGACGTGCAGCGGGCCGAAGATCGAGCGTTTCCAGCCACCGAAGCTGTGGAAAGCCATGGGCACCGGGATCGGCACGTTCACGCCGACCATGCCGGCCTGCACGCGATGCGCGAATTCGCGCGCGGCGCCGCCGTCGCGGGTGAAGATCGCGGTGCCGTTGCCGTATTCGTGTTCGTTCACCAGGCGCAGCGCGGTGTCGAAGTCCGGCACGCGGACCACGCACAGCACCGGGCCGAAGATCTCCTCGCGGTAGATCGTCATCTCCGGCGTGACGCGGTCGAAGAGGCAGCCGCCGAGGAAGAAGCCGTCGGCATGACCATCGACCGCGTGGCCGCGACCATCCACGACCAGGGTCGCGCCCTCGGCCACGCCGGCATCGACATAGCCACGCACCTTGTCGCGATGCGCGCCGGTGACCAGCGGACCCATTTCGGGATCGAGACAGCCGGGACCGATCTTCAACGCTGCGACCTTGGGCGCGAGCTTCTCTACCAGCGCGTCTGCGGTGGCATCGCCGACACACACGGCCACGGAGATCGCCATGCAGCGTTCGCCTGCGGAACCGTAACCGGCGCCGAGCAGCGCCGAGACCGCGCCGTCGAGATCGGCGTCGGGCAGTACGACCATGTGGTTCTTCGCGCCGCCGAGCGCCTGCACGCGCTTGCCGTTGGCGCTGCCGCGCGCATAGATGTACTCGGCGATCGGCGTGGAGCCGACGAAGCTGATCGCCTGCACGCGCGGCTCGTCGAGCAGCGCGTCGACCGCGACCTTGTCGCCGTGGACGACGTTGAAGACGCCGTCGGGCAGGCCGGCCTGCTTCAGCAGGTCGGCCATGAAGTTGGCTGCCGAGGGATCGCGCTCGGAGGGCTTGAGCACGAAGGTATTGCCGCAGGCGATGGCGACCGGGAACATCCACAGCGGCACCATCGCCGGAAAATTGAACGGGGTGATGCCGGCGACCACGCCCAGCGGCGCGTACTCGGTCCACGAATCCACATCGCGGCCGACGTTCATGGAGTGCTCGCCCTTCACGAGGTGCGGAATGCCGCAGGCGAACTCGACCACTTCCAGGCCGCGCGTGACTTCGCCGCGCGCATCGGACAGGACCTTGCCGTGTTCGGAGGTGATGATCGCCGCGAGGTCGCCGGCGTGGCGTTCGAGCAGTTCCTTGAAGCGGAACATCACCCGCGCGCGATTCAGCGGCGTGGTGGCGGCCCAGCCCGGAAATGCGGCCTGCGCGGCATCGACGGCCGTGCGCACGTCATCGACGGAGGCCAGCGCGACGCGCCTGGCGACGGCGCCGGTGGCGGGGTCGAAGACGTCGGCGTGGCGGGTGCCTGTGTCGATCGCCTGTCCGGCGATGTGATGCGGGATCGTATTCATGAAGGACCGTTGGGGTTGATGAGTCGTGCGATCGTTCCGCACGCGGACGTGCGGAACGATCGTGAGCGACGCGTCGCGCCGCCCGTGAACCCACTACGGTCGTCGGGCTCAGCCCAGCGCCTGAGCCGCCGGCACGTACTCGTAGCCCAGGTCGTCGGCGACGGCCTTGTACGTGATCTTGCCGGCGTGGACGTTCAGGCCGTTCAGCAGGTGCTCGTCGTCCAGCATCGCCTTCTTCGGGCCCTTGTTCGCCAGCTGCACCGCGAAGGGCAGGGTGGCGTTGGTCAGGGCGAAGGTGGAGGTGCGGGCGACGCCGCCGGGCATGTTGGCGACGCAGTAGTGGATGATGCCGTCGACCTCGTAGGTCGGGTTCTGGTGGGTGGTGGCCTTCGAGGTCTCGAAGCAGCCGCCCTGGTCGATCGCGACGTCCACCAGCACCGAGCCCGGGCGCATCAGCTTGAGCTGGTCGCGCGAGACCAGCTTCGGCGCGGCGGCACCGGGGATCAGCACGGCGCCGATGACCAGGTCGGTCTCGGGCAGGCGCTCCTCGATGGCGTCGTGGGTCGAATAGATGGTGGTCAGCTGGTGGCCGTAGAGTTCATCGAGATACTTCAGGCGGTCCAGCGAGCGGTCGAGGATGGTGACGTGGGCGTTCAGGCCCATGGCCATGCGCGCGGCGTTGATGCCGACCACGCCGCCGCCGATCACCAGCACTTCCGCAGGCTTCACGCCGGGCACGCCGCCGAGCAGCACGCCCGAACCGCCCTGGGCCTTTTCCAGCGCGTGCGCGCCGGCCTGGATCGACATGCGCCCGGCCACTTCCGACATCGGCGCCAGCAGCGGCAGGCCGCCCTTGCGGTCGGTGACGGTCTCGTAGGCGATCGCGGTGCAACCGGACTTCACGAGGCCGGCGGTCTGGTCCGGATCGGGAGCGAGATGCAGGTAGGTGTAGAGCAGCTGGCCTTCGCGCAGCATCGCGTATTCGACCGGCTGCGGCTCCTTCACCTTGATGATCATCTCGGCGCGGCGGAAGATTTCCTCCGCGGTGTCGACGATCTCCGCGCCGGCTTTCTCGTACATCTCGTTGGTGAGGCCGATGGCCTTGCCGCCGTCGCGCTGGACCATGACCTTGTGGCCATTGCGCACCAGTTCGCGGGCGCCGGCCGGGGTCAGGCCGATGCGGTATTCGTGGTTCTTGATTTCCTTGGGGACGCCGATCAGCATGGCTGAGTACCGAATAGAGTAGGGATGAGGGACAACGTGAACGAGACGCCCGCGCGCCGGCCGCTTGCGGGCGCGCGCATTAGGCCGTTTCGGCGATCACATGCGCAAGTGTCCGGAAAATTCTATCGATATGCTCCTCGGTCAGGATCAGCGGCGGCGACAGCGCGATCACGTCGCCGGTGACCCGGATCAGCAGGTTCTCTTCGTGGAAGCAGCGGGTGAACACGTCGTAGGCGCGGGTGCCCGGGGCACCGGGGCGCGGCGCCAGTTCGATCGCGCCGATCAGGCCGATGTTGCGGATGTCGATCACGTTGGGCAGGTCGCGCAGGCCGTGGATGGCGTCGGCCCAGCGCTCTTCCAGGGTGATCGCCTGTTCGAACAGCCCTTCCTCGGCATAGGTGTCCAGGGTGGCGAGGGCCGCTGCGCAGGCCAGCGGATGGCCCGAATAGGTATAGCCGTGGAACAGCTCGATCATGTTGCCCGGGCCGTGCATGAAGGCATCGTGGATGGCGTCCGACACGAACACCGCGCCCATCGGCACGCAGCCGTTGGTCAGACCCTTGGCGGTGGTGATCATGTCCGGCATCACATCGAAACGCTGCGCGGCGAAGGCCTTGCCGACGCGGCCGAACCCGGTGATCACCTCGTCGAAGATCAGCAGGATGCCGTGTTTGTCGCAGATCTCGCGCAGGCGCTTGAGATAGCCCTTCGGTGGCAGGACCACGCCGGCCGAGCCGGCGACCGGCTCGACGATGACGGCGGCGATCGTGCTGGCGTCGTGGAGCAGGACCAGGCGTTCCAGGTCGTCGGCCAGTTCGGCGCCGTGCTCGGGCAGGCCGCGGCTGAAGGCATTGCGCTGCAGGTCCAGGGTATGGCGCAGGTGGTCCACGCCCGGGAGCAGGCTGCCGAAGAACTTGCGGTTGTTGGGCAGGCCGCCGACCGAGATGCCGCCGAAGCCGACGCCGTGGTAGCCCTTTTCGCGGCCGATCAGGCGCGTGCGCTGGCCTTCGCCACGGGCGCGGTGGTAGGCGAGGGCGATCTTCAACGCCGTGTCGACCGATTCCGAGCCGGAATTGGTGAAGAAGACGTGGTTGAGATGGTCGGGGGCGATCGCCGACAGGCGCTCGGCCAGGGTAAAGGGCAGCGGATGGCCCATCTGGAAGGTCGGGGCGAAATCGAGCGTGGCGATCTGCTGCTGCACGGCCTGGACGATGCGCGGCCGGGCGTGGCCGGCGTTGCAGCACCACAGGCCGCCGGTGCCGTCGAGGACTTCGCGGCCGTCGACCGTGCGGTAGAACATGCCCGAGGCGCTGGCCATCAGGCGCGGCGCGGACTTGAACTGGCGATTGGCCGAGAACGGCATCCAGAAGGCGTCCATGGCCTCCGGGGCGCGGGTCGCCTCGCGGGCGTAGTGCTCGCCGTACGCCTGGCCGGAAGATGGGGCGGTGGACTGGGCGGTGGACTGCGGATCGTCGGCCATGCGGGCTCCCATGCGGTCATCTGCCGCGGTCATCTGTGCCGGCACCGCGCCGGCAGCGAACATGCCGCCAAGCTTAGCGCGTTGAAAAAACTTTACAACCGTCGCCCGATTGTGCACAAATGCTGCACGGCATAATCGATGTAAAGTATCTGCATCATCAGAGTCGCTGGGGTTCCATGGATATCGGTGCGCGTCTTCAGCTGGTCCGCAAGAGCAAGGGTCTGAGCCAGCGCGAGCTGGCCAAGCGCGTCGGGGTCACCAACAGCACGATCTCGCTGATCGAGCAGAACAAGGTCAGTCCGTCGGTCAGCTCGCTGAAGAAGGTGCTGGATGGCATTCCGATCTCGATGGCCGATTTCTTCACCATGGACATCGAGGCCGACCCGGCCGATACCCCGTTCTACACGACCGACGAACAGCCCGACGTCGGCAACAACGACATCCACTATTTCCTCGTCGGCCATCGCCGCCCGCAGCGGCAGATGTGCGTGCTGCGCGAGGTCATGCTGCCCGGCAGCGACACCGGCGAAGTCATGATCACCCACGAAGGCGAGGAAGGCGGCGTCGTGCTGGCCGGTCAGGTCGAGATCACCGTCGGCGACCAGACCCGCGTGCTCGGCCCGGGCGAGGCCTACTACTTCGAATGCCGCATCCCGCACCGCTTCCGCAATGTCGGCGATACCGACGTGATGATCGTGAGCGCCAGCACCCCGCCGACCTTCTGACGGTCCGTCCCGGAGACACCCCCTTGAACGCACCCCGCACCCTCGAAGGCTGGCAGGCACTCGCCGCCGGCCTGCAGCTCCGTACCCAGGCCTTCATCGATGGCCGCTTCGTCGACGCCGCCAGCGGCAGGACCTTCGACTGCATCAGCCCGATCGACGGGCGCGTGCTGGGCCGGGTGGCCGAGTGCGAAAGCGAGGACATCGAGCGCGCGGTCGCGGCGGCGCGGCGCAGTTTCGAGGCCGGCCGCTGGTCGAACGCGAAACCTGCATATCGAAAGAAGATTCTCATCAAGTTCGCGCAACTCATTGAACAGCATGGAGATGAGCTTGCGCTGCTCGAATCGCTGGACATGGGCAAGCCGGTGTCCGACGCCCGTGCCGTGGACGTCGCCGCGACCATCCGCTGCATGGCCTGGACCGGCGAGGCGCTGGACAAGGTCTACGGCGAAGTGGCCGCGACCGGTCCGGACGAGCTGGGCCTGATCACCCGCGAACCGCTGGGCGTGATCGGCGCGATCGTGCCCTGGAACTTCCCGATGCTGATGGCGACCTGGAAGATCGCCCCGGCGCTGGCGACCGGCAATTCGGTGGTGCTGAAGCCGTCCGAGAAGTCGCCGCTGACCGCGATCCGCCTCGCCGAACTGGCGATGGAGGCCGGCATCCCGGCCGGCGTGCTCAACGTGGTGCCGGGCTTCGGCAAGGGCGCGGGCGAGCCGCTGGCGCTGCACATGGACGTCGACGGCCTGGTGTTCACCGGATCGACCGCCGTCGGCAAGCACCTGCTGCAGTGCGCCGGTCGCTCGAACATGAAGCGCGCGTACATGGAATGCGGCGGCAAGAGCCCGAACATCGTCTTCGCCGATGCGCCGGACCTGGCGCAGGCCGCGAAGGCCGCGGCGGGCGGCATCTTCTACAACCAGGGCGAGGTCTGCACCGCCGCATCGCGGCTGCTGGTCGAGCGTTCGATCAAGGACGACTTCGTCGCGGCCGTGGTCGAGGCCGGCAAGGCCATGCGCCCGCGCCATCCGCTCGATCCCGGCGCGCCGATGGGCGCGATGGTCGACGAAGGCCAGACCGCACGCGTCCTCGACTACATCGCCAAGGGCCGCGCCGAGGGCGGGCGCGTGCTGCTCGGCGGCGAGCGCGCCGACGTGGTCGCCGGTGGCTGCTACATCGAACCGACGGTGTTCGACGGCGTCGAGCACGGCCATACCATCGCCCGCGAAGAAATCTTCGGCCCGGTGCTGTCGGTGATCGCCTTCGACGACGAGGCCGATGCCCTGCGCATGGCCAACGATACCGAGTACGGCCTCGCCGCGGGCGTCTGGACCCGCGACATCGGCCGCGCGCATCGGGTCGCGCGGAAGCTGCGCGCTGGCAGCGTCTGGGTGAACTACTGGGACGGCGGCGACATGACCGCGCCCTTCGGCGGCTACAAGCAGTCGGGCAACGGCCGCGACAAGTCGCTGCATGCCTTCGAGAAGTACACCGAGGTCAAGGCGACCTGGATCAACCTCGCGACCTGAGGGATTCGCTCATCGTTGCCCCCACCCCGGCCCTCCCCCGCATGCGGGGGAGGGAGACGCGCGGTGGCGCAAGTGTCCTGCTTCTGCCCGCGCGAGGCCGCTGCTGGCAGAGGTCGCTGCAGGCAATCGAACGCGTGGTGGTTTTTGCTCCCTCCCCCGCATTGCGGGGGAGGGCTGGGGTGGGGGCTGTGTCCCGCCCTCAGCGCGCGACTTCCTCGCGCAGCTCGTCCAGGGTGGTCTGCAGGTGCGCGGTGAGCTTGGCTTCCACGGTCGCGGCGTCGCGCGCCAGCCAGGCATCGAGGATGTCGCGGTGTTCGCGGTCGGCGCGCTCGTTGCGGCCGGCCGGCTCCAGGTGCTTGCGCACGTAGCGCTCGGCGACCAGGTGCAGGCGCTCGACCATGTGCGCGGTCTGCTTGCGCAGCGGGTTCTGCACGAGCGCCAGGTGGAAGTTGCGGTTGTAGCGCACCGCGTTCTCGGGGTCGTCGCGGAGCATGGCTTCCAGGCCACTGAGCGCGGAGATCGCGGTCTCGCGGCGGGCGTCGTCGGCGACCAGGCAGGCGGCGCCGGCGGCTTCGGGTTCGAGTTTGAGGCGCAGGCAGAACACGTCCTCAGCCTCTTCCGGGGTCAGCGCGGAGACGGTGAAGCCCCGGTTCGGATGCGAGCTGAGCAGGCCCTGCTGTTCGAGGCGGGTTAGCGCCTCGCGGAGCGGGATCTTGCTGATGCCCAGTTCGTCGGCCAAGGCGTCCTGGCGGATCGGCGTCATCGGCGCGAGCTCGGTGGAGAGGATGCGCTCGCGGATGATTTCGAAAGCCTGTTCGGACAGCGTCTTGGCGGCAATGACCATGGTGGTGGAGCTACCCCGGGTGTTGGTAAGTGGTGCGAAGTGAGCTGTAGAAGGCCCGGGCGGCCCGCCCCTGTTCGCGGGGGCCATGGCTGGAAGCGCCTTCGCCGCCGAACGGTGCGTGGTAATCCACGCCTGCCGTCGGCAGGTTGACCATCAGCATACCCGCACGCGCCTCCCGTTTGAACGTTTCGGCGTGCCGGAGCGAGGACGTGCACAGGCCTGCGGAGAGCCCGTAGCGGCTGTCGTTGAGCGTTTCAAGCGCATGTTCGAAGTCGCGCACGCGGAACAGACCCGCCACCGGGCCGAAGATTTCCTCGCGCGCGATCAGGCTGCGACTGTCCAGATCGTCGAACAGCATCGGCGGAACGTGGCATTCGTCGTCCTGCGGCATCGTTCCGCCGATCGCGAGCGCGGCGCCTTCGGCACGCACCGCCTCAACCTGCGCCGCGACGCGCTGTTTCTGGCGCGGGTTGGCGAGGGGGCCGATGTCGGTGGCCGCGTCGCGCGGGTCGCCGATGCGCAGGGTCTGCAGCTTCTGCCGGACCGCACCGATGAAGCGGCCTGCGACGGCCTCCTCGACGATGATCCGCGATGTGGCGGTGCAGCGCTGGCCGGCGGCGAAGTAGGCGCCGTTGACCGCGCAGTCCACGGCGATGTCGAGGTTGGCGTCGGCCAGCACGATCAGGCCGTTCACGCCGCCCATCTCCAGCTGCATGCGGCCATTGCGCGCCGCCACCGCCTGGCGCACGCGGGCGCCGGTGGCTTCCGACCCGGTGAACGACACCGCTTCGATGCCGGCATGCGCGGCGATCGCGGCGCCTGCGGTGGCCGCGCCCAGCACCATGTTGACGCTGCCGGCGGGCAGGCCGGCGACGGCGATGTGGCCCATCAGCCGCGCGGCGGTGGCCGAGGACACTTCCGACGGTTTCCAGACCACGGCATTGCCGAAGGCCAGCGCGGGGGCGATCTTCCACGCCGGGATCGCGATCGGGAAATTCCAGGGCGTGATCAGGCCGACCGTGCCGATCGGCGCGTGCATGACTTCGACCATCGCGCCGTTGCGCGTGGATTCGTAGCGCTCGCCGACGATGCGCAGGGCCTCGCCCGCGAAGAAGTCGAAGATCCGCGCGGCGCGCATCGTCTCCATGCGTGCGTCGCGCAGGGTCTTGCCGGTCTCGCGGGCGATGAGCAGCGCCATCGGTTCGAGGTCGGCGACGAGCGCGCGGGCGATGCGGGCGAGGGCATCCGCACGGGCTTCGATGCCGCCACCGGCGAGTTTGCGCTGCGCCGCACGCGCGGCCTCGACGGCTGCGTCGACATCCCCGGCGCCGCCATCGGGCAGTTGCACGCACAGGTCGTCCGGCGCATGCGGGTTGCGCTGTTCCAGCGCGACGGGGGCATCGACGTCGCGGCCGGCGATGTGGTGGGCGAGGGGCAGGACTTCGGTCATGGTCTGGTCGTTGCGAAGGGAACAGGAATGGTGAGGGCAGGGGATGGTGTGGGCAGCAAGATCAGACCACGACGAAACCGGCCGGGAACGGCTCGTCGTCGTCGATCCAGAGTCGGTTGAAGCCGGTGGCGAAGGCGCTGCCTTCGATCGAGGGCACGATCGCCGGGAAGTCGCCGAGCGTGGTCGCGGCCTCGACGCGGCCGATGAAACGGCTGCGGATGTAGCTTTCGTGGACGTAGGTGTCGCCGACCGACAATCGGCCGCGCGCGGCCAGCTGCGCCATCCGCGCCGACGTGCCGGTGCCGCAGGGGCTGCGGTCGATCGCGCGTTCGCCGTAGAACACCGCATTGCGACCGTCGGCATCGGGTGCCGACGGCGCATCGGCCCAGAGCACGTGGCTGACGCCGCGGATGGTCGGATCCAGCGGATGCACCGGCTCCACGCGCTCGCGGACGATGCTGCGGATCGTGCGGCTGAGCTCGACGATCCGCGCCGCACCGAGCGCGTCCAGGCCGGTGTAGGCGCCCTGCGGCTCGACGATGGCGTAGTAGTTGCCGCCATAGGCCACGTCGAGGCTGAGGGCGCCGAAGCCCGGGACCTCGATCACGAGGTCCCGGATCGCCAGATAGCTCGGTACGTTGCGGATCTTCACCGAACGGACGCGGCCGGCGTCCATCGTGTAGTCGATCCGGATCGTGCCGGCCGGCACTTCGACGATGAGCTGGCCCGGCGTCTTCGGCACGATGTGCCCGTGTTCCAGGCCGAAGGTGACCAGGCCGATGGTGCCGTGCCCGCACATCGGCAGGCAGCCGCTGGTCTCGATGAACAGGATGCCGACATCCGCCTCCGGCGACTGCGGCGGATAGAAGAATCCGCCGGACATCATGTCGTGGCCGCGCGGCTCGAACATCAGGCCGGTGCGGATCCAGTCGTATTCGGCGAGGAACTGCTGGCGCCGTTCGCTCATGCTGCCGGGGCGCAGCGGCGGTTTGCCTTCCACGACCAGGCGCACCGGGTTGCCGGCGGTGTGGCCGTCGATGCAGTCGAAGAGGTGGCGCCTGCCGTTGCCGGCGACCGGTGCCGCAGCGAAGGCTGCACTCGCGATGTCACCATCCATGCGGATGTCTCCGTTCAGAGACCGAGGGAGGGCCGCGCCGCTTCGGCGGCTTCGACCAGGCGGATCACTTCGGCGCGACGTTCGCCCTGCAGCGGCATGCGCGGCATGCGCACGCGCTCCGATCCACGGCCCATGACCGCTTCCGCGAGCTTGATCGACTGCACCAGGTCGTGTTCCGCGTCGAGGTGCAGCAGCGGCATGAACCAGCGATAGATCCTCAGCGCCGTCGCGAGGTCGCCGCGCTGCACCGCGTCCCACAGCGCGATCGACTCGCGCGGGAACACATTGGTCAGGCCCGACACCCAGCCGCGTGCACCGAGGACCAGGCCTTCCAGCGCCACGTCGTCCAGTCCCGCGAACAGCACGTAGCGGTCGCCGCACATGTTGTGCAGGTCGGTGAAGCGGCGCGGGTCGGGCGCACTTTCCTTCACCGCGACGATGTTCGGCACGTCGGCGAGGTTCGCGAGCGTGCGCGCGCCGATGCTCACGCGATAGGCCGGCGGGTTGTTGTAGAGCATCACAGGCAGCGAGGTGCTGGCGGCGACGGCGCGGAAATGCGCTTCGAGTTCGTGTTCGGCCGGGACGTAGACCATGGCCGGCAGCACCATCAGGCCGGTGGCGCCGGCTTTCTCGGCGGCTTCGGCGAAGGCGCAGGCGCGCGGCGTGGTCAGTTCCGACACCCCGGCGATCACCGGGATCCGCCCGCCAGCGGCTTCGGCGGCCGAGGCGATCACGGCCAGCTTCTCCTCGCGTTCCAGCGAATTGTTCTCGCCCACGGTGCCGATCACGATCATCCCGTGGACACCGTCGCGGACCAGCGCGTCCTGGACTTGCCGGGTCGCCGGGATGTCCACCGCCAGCGATGCGTCGAACTGGGTCGTGGCGGCAGGAATGACGCCGTGCCAGGGGCAGGGAAGCACTTGCATGTCGATCTCCGAAAGTATGTATATCGTATACTAAATGAGATTCAGGTTAGGGGGCAATGGCATGAGGGCCTTGGCATGACGGCAGTGGCGGGGGAGCAGGGCGGGGCGGGCGGGCACGCCCCATCCGGGCGGGTGGTCGTGATCGGCGGCGGCGTGGTCGGCCTGGCCTGTGCGCTGCGTTTGCGACTGGCAGGCCACGATTGCCTCCTGATCGACCCGATGCGCGACGGGGAAGCCGCGTCATGGGGCAATGCCGGGCACATCGCGATCGAGCAGGTCGCGCCGCTGGCTTCCTGGGGCACGGTTTGTTCACTCCCGCGTCGCTGGTTCGGTCGCGGCGGGCCAGTGGATGTGCCGCGTCCCTGGGCGATCGCGGCCTGGCTGTGGCGCTTCCTCCGCGCGTGTTCGCCCGCGCGGCATGCCGCAGGCCAGCAGGCGCTGCGCGGCCTGCTCGGCGACGCCGTGCCTGCCTGGCGGCAGCTGTTGCAGGACATCGGCCGCCCCGGCCTGCTCCGCGAGTCGGGGCATTGCGTGGTCTGGGAAACCGTCGACGGCGAGCGGCGCGGCCGGGCCGCCTGGCTGGACGGAGACATCGGCGAGGCGCGCGCGGTCCCGTTGAGTGACAAGGCGCTCGCCATGCTGCAGGTCCGGCTGGATCCGCCCCTGCGCGCCGGCCTGCACTTCGAGGGCAGCGCCCAGGTGGCCGACACCGGCCAGCTGATGCGCGCCCTGCGCGAGGCGCTGCTCGACCGGGGCGGGCAGTGGTTGCGTGCGAACGTCGCCGGGCTGGCGCATGCCGACGGGCATACCGCGATCGCGCTCGACGATGGCCGCAATATCGAGGCGGATCGCATCCTGATCGCGGCAGGTATCGGCTCGCGTTCGTTGATGGCGGACCTCGGCGAGCACGCGCCGCTGGTCGAGGAACGCGGCTACCACCTGCAATGGCGCGACCACGACTGGCCGGATCGGCCGCCGCTGGTCTTCGAGGACCGCTCGGTGATCCTGACCCGTTTCGAGGGCGGCCTGCGCCTGGCCGGTTTCGTCGAATTCGTGCCGCCCGGCATGCCGCCGGACGTGCGCAAATGGCAGCGCCTCCGCGCGCACGCAGTCGAGCTGGGACTGCCGGTGCGCGGCGAGCCCGAGGCCTGGTGCGGCGCACGGCCGACCTTGCCCGACTACCTGCCCGCGATCGGCCGCAGCCGGACCGCAGGCAATGTCTGCTATGCCTTCGGCCACCAGCACCTCGGCCTGACCCTCGCCGCCGTGACGGCGGACCGCGTCCTCGCGCTGCTCGCCGATCCTGAAGGCGCGTCGGCCGTTGCGCCCTTCGGCCTGCACCGTTTCGCCGACTGAGCCGCGAATGGCGCTATCCTTGCGCCATGTCGCCGCTCGCCGTGCTGCTCCGCGTCCTGCTCTGCCTCGCGCTGATCCTCAATGGATCGGTGCCGGTGGTGCATGCGGCGATGGACCAGGCGCCTGCGCATGCGATGCTGGCCATGGACCACGCATCGGCCATCGCCAAGAACGATGCGGAGACCGGTGGCTGCCATGACGCTGCGCCGGCCGACCCTGCGCCAGTGGTCGAAGCGCCCCAGCCGGCCCCCGCCGACGAAGGCGATTGCTGCGACGACGAGAGCGACTGCCGCAGCACCTGTGCCCAGCACTGCGCCGTGTCGATGCCCGGCATCGCGCGCCTGCACCTGACCCTTGCGCCCGCCGCCGGCCCGCTGCCGATCACGGTGGCCGCACAGCCCGACCCGCGACTCCGGGATCGCATCCGACCTCCCATCGCCTGATTCCCCAGCAAACGCCACGGCCTTCGCGTCGATCGATCGACGCGCCATCGTCATTGCTCCGGAGTCACCCATGTCCTTCGATCCGTCCGGCCCCGGGCCGGCACTTCCGCGCCGCCGCTTCGTGCAGGGGCTGGCGCTCGGCGGCGTCGCCGCCGGTCTCGGCCTGCACGCCCGCCCGCTGTGGGCGCTGAAATCCCCCGGCCAGCCGGAAATCCTCTCCGGCACCGAATTCGACCTCGTCATCGGCGAAACGCCGGTCAACATCACCGGCCGCACCCGGCCCGGCGCCACCGTCAACGGCATGTTGCCGGCGCCGGTGCTGCGCTGGCGCGAGGGCGACACGGTCAACGTCCGCGTCACCAATGCGCTGCCGCGCGGCTCCGTGCACGGCACCGACACCTCGATCCACTGGCACGGCATCCTGCTGCCGGCCGACATGGACGGCGTGCCGGGCATGAGTTTCGACGGCATCGCGCCGGGCGAAACCTGGCACTACCGCTTCACCCTGCGCCAGGGCGGCACCTACTGGTACCACAGCCATTCCGGCTTCCAGGAGCAGGCGGGCCTGTACGGCGCGCTGATCGTCGATCCGGCCGAGCCCGAGCCCTTCGCCTACGACCGCGACTACGTGGTGATCCTGTCGGACTGGACCGACATGCCGCCTGCCGCGCTGTTCCGTCGCCTCAAGAAGATGGCGATGCACGACAACACCTACCAGCGCACCGTCACCGATTTCCTCCGCGATGCGAAGCGCGACGGCCTGAAGGCCACGCTGGCCGATCGGCGCGCCTGGGGCACCATGCGGATGACGCCGACCGACCTGTCGGACGTCAATGCGCACACCTACACCTACCTGATGAACGGCACGACCTCGCTGGGCAACTGGACCGGGCTGTTCCGCAGTGGAGAGAAGATCCGCCTGCGCTTCATCAATGCCGCGGCGATGACCTATTTCGACGTGCGCATCCCCGGCCTCAAGCTGCGCGTGGTCGCCGCCGACGGCCAGTACGTGCATCCGGTCAGCGTCGACGAATTCCGCATCGCGCCGGCCGAGACCTACGACATCATCGTCGAGCCAAGCGGGCAGGACGCCTTCACCATCTTCGCCCAGGACATGGGCCGCACCGGCTACGTCAGCGGCACGCTGGCGGTGCGCGAGGGCCTGCGCGCGCCCGTGCCGGATGTGGATCCGCGCCCGCTGCTGACCATGGACGACATGGGGCATGGTGGAATGGGGCATGGCGGCATGGACCACTCGGCGCATGGCAGCGGGCAGGGCAGTGCAGCGCCATCGAAACTCATGGAAGGCGGCTGCGGCGCGAACATGGGTCATGCAGGCATGGACCACGGCGCGCACGGTGGCCACGGCATGAACCACGACAGCGGCGGCATGCAGGCGCATCCCGAAAGCGAGCGCGGCAACCCGCTGGTCGACATGCAGACGATGATGCCGGTGCCGAAGCTCGACGACCCGGGCATCGGCTTGCGCGACAACGGCCGCGACGTGCTGCGCTACGCGATGCTGCGCAGCCTGTTCGAGGATCCCGACGGTCGCGAACCGGGACGCACGGTCGAACTGCACCTGACCGGGCACATGGAGAAGTTCGCCTGGAGTTTCGACGGCATGAAGTTCGACGATGCCGAGCCGCTGCGCCTGAACTACGGCGAGCGCATGCGCATCACCCTGGTCAACGACACGATGATGACCCACCCGATCCACCTGCATGGCCTGTGGAGCGACCTGGAGGACGAGCAGGGCGAGTTCCTGGTGCGCAAGCACACGGTCGACATGCCGCCTGGCAGCAAGCGCAGCTATCGCGTGCGCGCCGATGCGCTGGGTCGCTGGGCCTACCACTGCCACCTGCTGTACCACATGGAGTCGGGCATGATGCGCGAAGTGCGGGTGGTCGAATGAAGCGCATGAACCGCATCGCGCGCCCACGACTCGGCGCACTCGCCATCGCCTTGCTGCCGTTCCTGCCGCTGCACGACGTCCTGGCGCAGTCCCACGACGCCCACGACCGGCACGGACATGGCCACCAGGCGCACCAGGCCCCGCCGGCGAAACCCGCTGCGTCCTCGAAGACGCCTGCGCCGCCCGCTGCGGATCGCAAGGCCAGCGATCATTCGACGATGGATCATTCGGGCATGGACCACTCGAAGATGGACCACTCGAAGATGGATCATTCGCAGATGGACCACTCGACCATGGACCATTCGGGCATGGATCACTCGACGATGGATCACTCGAAGCATGCATCGCCCGATGCCTCGCAGCCGAAGACGCCCATTCCGCCGATCACCGATGCCGATCGCGCGGCGGCGAACCGGCCCCTGCATCACACGATGTCGCACGGCAGCCGCATCCACCAGTTCTACCGGCTCGACCGCCTGGAAACCTGGGACGCCGACCACGGCACCGGGCTGCACTGGGAAGCGGAGGGCTGGATCGGCACCGACACCGATCGCCTGTGGCTGCGCACTGCCGGCGAGCGCGAGGACGGCGGCACGCATGCCGCGGACCTCGAAGTGCTCTACGGCCGCAGCGTCTCGGCGTGGTGGGACGTGGTGGCGGGCGTGCGCCACGACTTCAAGCCGGGCGACAGTCGCAGCTTCGCCGCGGTCGGCGTGATGGGCCTGGCGCCGCAGAAATTCGAGGTCGAAGCCACGTTCTACGTCGGCGAGGGCGGACAGACCGCGTTCGTCGTCGAAGCCGAACGCGAGCTGCTGCTCACCAACCGACTCGTGCTGCAGCCGGTCGTGGAAGCCGAGTTCCATGGCAAGACCGAGCGCGAGCGCGGCATCGGCAGCGGCCTGGGCAGCATCGAGGCCGGCCTGCGCCTTCGCTACGAGATCACCCGCCGCTTCGCGCCGTATGTCGGCATCGTCCACGAGCGCAGCTTCGGCAGGACCGCCGACCTGCAGCGCGAGGAAGGCGAAGGTACCGGAGAAACGCATGCCGTGATCGGCGTGCGCGTCTGGTTCTGACACGATCACGACACACGATCACGACATGCGATCACGCATCAGGGAACACACATCGATGAGGACACGAAGGATGAAATCGACCACGACCCTGCTGGCGCTCGCCGGCCTGCTGCCGCTGCTGGCGATGGCGCAGGCGGCGCCGCAGAAGCCCGCCGCGCCTGCGAAGGCGCCCGCAGCGTCCAGTGCGGCGTCCACCGCGCGCACGCCTGCGAAGCCCGGCGGCCTGATCGCCGCGCTGCCGACGATGGTGGTCTACAAGACCCCGACCTGCGGCTGCTGCAAGGTCTGGGTCAAGCACATGGAACAGGCGGGCTTCAAGGTGCAGACGCGCGATCTCGCCGACCTCGGCCCGGTCAAGGAACGCCTGGGCGTGCCCTACGGCAAGGGCTCCTGCCACACGGCGGAAGTCGGCGGCTATTTCGTCGAGGGCCATGTACCCGCGTCCGACATCAAGCGCATGCTCGCCGAGAAGCCTGCGGCGCGCGGCCTGACCGTGCCGGGCATGCCGCTGGGCTCGCCGGGCATGGAAATGCCCAACGGTACGGTGGAACCGTATGCGGTCGAACTGGTCGGGCGCGATGGCAAGACCCGCGTGTTCAGCCGACACGGCAAACGTTGAACCCATATTGAAAAGGCGGCCTTGTGAGCAAGGCCGCCTTCCGGTGTTTATGGCCGAGCATTCGGCCTATTTTCATTCCTCGGAGTATTTCAGAATCTGATCCAGTTTTTGTTCGTGATCGTCTTCGGCCGCAGACAGTTCGTCCATGTCGGGCTCGGATGCATCATCCTCATCTGACTGATCATCCCAGCAATCCTGACACAAAGGAGACCCTTCTTCCGCGCTCAGTTCGGACTCCGTCTCATTCAATGCAAGGCCGCAAATGCCACAGGCCTGAAATAAATTCATATCAGTCATTCCAGTCGCCATATCTTTGTCGCTCATGTAGTCGCCTCGTCGTCCAGCCCTGCGCCCCCTCGACTGAGGGTCGCGCTCATCTCCTCTTTATTTACACCTCCTCGGTTTTGAGAATGTGGCGAAGAAGAATCCTCCTGTCTTTTTAGTAGGTCGGACATTACTGGGGGTGAAAGAATCTGGTCACAAGGGTAAATGGATTGAATATTTCGATCGATATCAGCATCTGTTCGCAGAGAAGTCAGATGCAAAGCTGGGGGGCTACTGCCAGTCGTAGCAACGCTTTCAGCTATCGATAGGATGTGCCGGCGCCCTGTGCCGCGGCAGCGCGAGCGAGATGAGCGCTGCCGCAGCGACGAACGCCGCCGAGATCGCGAGGCAGGCGCCGATGCCGGCGGCCTGGAAGACCCAGCCCGACAGCACCGTGCCGATCAGCCGACCGAGCGCGTTGGCCATGTAGTAGAAGCCGACGTCCAGCGACACGCCGTCCTCGCTGGCGTAGCTGACGATCAGATAGCTGTGCAGCGAGGAGTTGATCGCGAACAGCACGCCGAACGCGACCAGTCCCGCCACCAGCACGGTCTGCGCGTCCTGCCCGCGCGCCAGCAGCAGCGCCATCGCGGCGGGCACGACGGTCAGGCCGATCGCCCACAGGCAGGCGACCCGGCCATCCGGCGGCGTGCCCTTGCGTCGGCCGGTGACATACGGCGCCAGCGACTGCACGATGCCGTAACCGATGATCCACGCGGCCATGAAGCCGCCGATCCGCCAGAAATCCCAGCCCAGCGTGGTCGACAGGAAGACGGGCAGGGCGACGACGAACCACACGTCGCGCGCGCCGAACAGGAACAGCCGCGCTGCCGAGAGCAGGTTGATCGCCCGGCTCTTGGACAGGATCTCGCGGAATTTCGGCTTGGCCTGGGCCTTGCCGAGATCGCGCTTGAGCAGGACCAGGCTCGCCAGCCAGACCAGCAGCAGCGCTCCGGCCATGATCGCCACCGCCTGCGTGAAGCCCACCGCCGTCAGCAGCGCGCCGCCGAGGAAGAAGCCGATGCCCTTGAGCGCGTTCTTCGAGCCGGTCAACGCGGCCACCCAGCGGAACAGCGTGCCTTGCCGGTCGCCGGGCACGAGCAGCTTGATACTGCTCTTGGCGCTCATCTTGTTGAGGTCCTTGGCCATGCCCGACAGCGCCTGCGCCGACATCACCCAGGGCACGGTCAGCCACGCGGCGGGCACGACCAGCATCGACAGCGCGACGACCTGCATCGCCAGCCCGATGTTCATGGTCCGGTTGAGCCCGATCCGCGCCCCCAGCCAGCCGCCGATGAGGTTGGTGATGACGCCGAAGATCTCGTAGAACAGGAACAGCAGCGCCACCTGCAGCGGGCTGTAGCCCAGCGCGTGGAAATGCAGCACCACCAGCATGCGCAGCGCGCCGTCGGTCAGGGTGAAGGCCCAGTAGTTGCCGGTGATCAGCAGGTACTGGCGGACATCGGGCGACAGGCGCGACTGCATGCTCATCGCCTGGCCTCAGCCCGCCTTGCCGACGAAGCGCACCAGTTCGGCGGTGCGGTTCACATAGCCCCACTCGTTGTCGTACCAGGCGTAGATCTTCACCTGCGTCCCGTTGACCACCATCGTCGACAGCGCATCGACGATGCTCGAGCGCGGATCGGTGCGGTAGTCCATCGACACCAGCGGGCGGGTCTCGTAGCCGAGGATGCCGGCGAGCGGGCCTTCGGCGGCTGCGCGCAGCAGCGCGTTGACTTCATCGACGCTGGTCGCGCGCTCGACTTCGAACACGCAGTCGGTCAGCGAGGCATTGGTCAGCGGCACGCGCACCGCATGGCCGTCGAGGCGTCCCTTCAGCTCGGGGAAGATCTCGGCGATCGCAGTGGCCGAACCGGTGGAGGTCGGGATCAGGCTGCTGCCGCAGGCACGGGCCCGGCGCAGGTCCTTGTGCGGCGCATCCACGATCACCTGGGTGTTGGTCAGGCTGTGGATCGTGGTCAGGCTGCCGTGGCGGATGCCGATACCTTCGTGGATCACCTTCACCACCGGCGCCAGGCAGTTGGTGGTGCAGGAGGCCGCCGAGACGATCCGGTGCTGCGCCGGATCGAAGCGGGTGTGGTTCACGCCCATCACGATGTCCAGCGCACCGGCCGACTTCACCGGCGCGGTCACCACCACGCGCTTCACGCCCTGGTCCAGGTAGGGCTGCAGCACGTCGGGCTTGCGGAACTTGCCGGAGGCTTCGATGACGACATCGCAGCCGGACCAGTCGGTGGCGGCGATGTCCTTGTTGCGCGTCACCGGGATGCGCACGCCATCGATCACGATGGCGTCGCCGTCGGTGCCGACGTCGCGGTCCCAGCGGCCGTGCACGGTATCGAACATCAGCAGGTGGGCGAGGGTGGCCGGGTCTCCGGCCGGGTCGTTGATGTGGACGAAGGACAGTTCGGGGTCGCCCGATGCGGTGCGCAGGGTGAGGCGTCCCATGCGGCCGAAGCCGTTGATGCCGACACGAAGGGTCATGGATTCAGGTCTGTTGGAAGAACGGAGAGGGTGGAACGTCTTGTCGGTCACTCATGCGCACGATGCCTTGCCCGCGCAGGGGGCCATCACGGCGGCGCCACCCGGCAGGCAGGCATCCGTCTGGCCGCCGCAGCAGTTGTGCGTGAGGAAGGCGATCAGCTCGGACATCCGGCCGAAATCCGCGCGGTAGCAGATGAAGCGCCCGCGCGGCTCGCCCTGGATCAGGCCGACCGAGGCCAGTTCCTTCAGGTGGAAGGAGAGGGTGGCGCCGGGCAGCGACAGGGCGTCGGCGATGTCGCCGGCCATGCGGCCGGCCGGGCCGGCTTCGACCAGCAGGCGGAACACGGACAGCCGGGTGGTCTGTCCGAGGGCCGCCAGCGCGAGGGTTGCGTCTTTAATTTCCATATTTCCAGAATAATCAAACACAGGTACCCTAACAAGCCTCCATGACAGCCAGGTGACGCATGACCGATCCCATCGATGCCTGCATGGCCGGCACGGCTTCTGCGGGGAGTGCCAGTCGCGAGGGCCGCGCCTGGCTCGCCAGCGAACGCCTCAACGCCGAATGCTTCTGCATCGGCCTGGATCACGAGGCCCTGCGGGAAGCGATCCACGCCCGGGCCGGCGAAGCGGGGCTGCCCGCCTTGCTGGAGGAGCGCTGCCCGTATGTCTTCGCCTCGCGGCCCGTGTTCGTGTCCCCGGCACAGCGCGAGAGGATGTCCGCGCTCGTCGAAGCAATCGAGTCGGTGGTCGCCTTGCCGGCCTATCAGACTCAGGCCCTGGTGAGAGCGCCGGCCATCGCGCGGCATCGGTCGGGCGCGCGCGGCGTCTTCTTCGGCTACGACTTCCACGTCACGGCGACCGGCATCGGCCTCATCGAGATCAACACGAATGCTGGTGGCGCCATGCTCAACGCCTTGCTGGCCCGGGCGCAGCGTGCCTGCTGCCCGCCGATCGAGCGTATGTTCCCGCTGATGGCGACCGCCGACGCGTTCGAGGCACGGATTGCGGCGATGTTCCGCAACGAATGGACGCTGGCAGGACGGACGCAGCCGCTGCGCACCATCGCCATCGTCGACGAGCAGCCGCAGTCGCAGTACCTGTATCCGGAATTCCTGCTGTTCAGGCAACTGTTCGAGGCGAACGGCTGGACGACCGTGATCGCCGATCCCGCCGAGCTGAGCCTGCGCGACGGCCGGCTGCATTGCGGCGAACAGGTCATCGATCTGGTCTACAACCGCCTCACGGATTTCTACCTCGAAGCTGAGGCCAGCGCGGCCCTGCGCGAGGCCTTGCTGCAGGACGCAGCCGTGATCACCCCGCACCCGCACGCGCATGCGCTGTATGCCGACAAGCGCAACCTCGCGGTGCTGTCCGATCCGGTGCAGCTGCAGCAACTGGGCGTGCCCGCCAGCACGCAGGCGGTCCTGTTGGCCGGCATCCCGAGGACCGAGATCGTGGACCCCGCGAACGCCGACCGCCTCTGGGCCGAGCGCAAGCGCCTGTTCTTCAAACCGTTCGCCGGCTACGGCAGCCGGGCTGCCTACCGGGGCGACAAGATCACCCAGCGTGTCTGGCAGGAGATCCTCGCAGGTGGCTACATCGCCCAGGCCCTGGTCGCCCCCGGCGAACGCGCGCTCTCCACGGGTGAAACACCGCAGGCCCTCAAGTTCGACCTGCGCAGCTATGTCTACGAAGGCCACGCGCAGTGGCTGGCCGCGCGGCTGTACCAGGGTCAGACCACGAATTTCAGGACCCCCGGCGGCGGCTTCGCCCCGGTGTACGAGGTCCCCAACGGCTGCATGGACACGATGCTCGAAACATCGCTGCAGCGCGCAGCGGAGTAGCGCATGCCTGCGCTCAGTGCCGCAGCACCGACTTCGCCAGCGTTTCCAGTCGCGCCATGTCGCGCAGGCAGACGTCGCGCTGCTTCACTTCGATCGTGCCGTCGTTGCTCATGCGGCGGAGGATGCGGCTGACCGTTTCCGGCGCCAGGTGCAGGTAGTTGGCGATGTCGGCGCGCGCCATGGTCAGCGTGAACCGGTGCGGCGAGAAGCCGCGCGAGGCGTAGCGGCGCGAGAGCATCACCAGGAACGCGGCCATGCGCTCGTCGGCGGTGAAATCGCCGGAGAGCAGCGCGGCCTTGCCGATGTCCTGACTGAGCAGGCGGAACAGGTGTTGCTGCAGGCCGGGCATGCGCGTGGCCAGCATCGACAGTTGCGGGAACGAGAACACGCACAGCGTGACGGTGTCGAGCGCGACCGCGTTGCACGGGTAGCGTGCGGTGTGAATGGCGTTCAGGCCGATGACTTCGCCCGGCAGGTGGAAGCCCAGGACTTGTTCGTTGCCCTGGGCATCGATGATGTAGGTCTTCACCGTGCCGGCACGCACGGCGGCGATGGCGTTGAATTCGTCGCCCTCGCGGAACAGGTGCTCGCGTGCGCCGAAGGGGCCGGTGTGCTCGACCAGCACGTGCAGGTCGGAAAGGTGGCGCTTGTCGTAGCCCTCGGACAGGCAGGCCTGGGAAAACGCGCAGGTGCTGCAGAAATGCAGTTCGTCGCCATCGTCCGCCGCGGCGGGATTGGGGACGAGGCGGCGGCCGTTGGGGAGCAGGGTGGACATTGGTTCAGCCGGGCGCGCGCATGGGAATGGCGGAAGCGTATGCGGAAGCGGGCGGGCTGTCGAACGCGGCAGCGACGGCGCGGGCGGCCAGTCGCGCGATCCGGCCGAGGAGGATGCCACCGTCGCGCCAGCCCAGCAGTCCGGCATCGAACAGGGGGGCGAGGGCGTCCAGCGGCTCGGCGAAATAGATCCGGAAGTCGATGCCGTGGCGCTCTTCCAGGCCGGGCACGTCGATCCGGCCCTGGCAGAGCAGGTCCTGCAGCACGTCGGCGCGGACCCGATCATCGTCGTCCAGCTGCAGGCCCTGGTGCACGGCGTGCGCACCGCGGTCGATCGCCGCCTCCCAGTCGCGCAGTTGCAGGTGGTTGCGCGCGTGGCAGCCGCCGATCTGGCTGATCGCGCCCACGCCGAAGCCGACCAGGTCGGTATCGCCGTGCGAGCCGTAGCCCATGGCGTCGCGATGCAGCTGCTGGTGGCGCTGCGCGTGGACCAGGGCGTCGGTGGCATGCGCGAACACGTCCAGGCCGACGTGCAGGTAGCCGGCGGCTTCCAGGACGTCGGCGGCGGCTAGCAGCATGCGCGCGCGCTGCGGGGCGTCGGGATGCCCCGGGCCCGGCGTCGATTGTTCGCCCGGCTGCGCGCAGTCGCGCAGGCCGATGCGATCGGGGCAGGCGCGCACCGCCGCCTCGACCATCGCCACGAACGCGGCGACCTCCTGGCCGGGAACGCCATAGGGCAATTCCAGCCGCACGTTGCTGAAGCCCGCCTCGCGGCTGTGCTCGACCACCGCCTGCAGTTCAGAGGCCAGGCCGCTGCCGGCGGCAGCGAGCCCGCCGGGACGGCTGCCTGCGCCGTAGCCGATGCGGTTGAAGCCGGCGTCTGCCCAGGCCGCGAGCGTCCGGCGATCGGCATGGCCGGGCTCGATGGTCATCGCGACATCGGTGGCGTGGCGCGGGGGAATGTGGAAATGGCGGCCGAGGCTGTCGAGCAGTTCGGCGACCTGGAACGGCTCGAACCAGCGCGCCATGCCGGGCGCGAGGCTGACCTGGACTACATCTCGGTCGCGATCGAACAATGCGCCGACCAGGCTGATTTCGCGGATCAGCCGCTCCAGATAGGCAGATGCACGCGCACCGTCGTCGGCACCGTGCGGCACCGGCTCGCCGCAGAAGCGGGCGCGGTATGCCGCGGGCAGGTCGAAATGCAGCGACAGCCGTGCCGGAATGGGGTCGCCGTTGCTCAGTCGCACGGCTTCGACGAACTCGGCATCGCCGAAACGGCGGAATTCGCGCGGCGGAGGGTGCAGCGCGAAGCGGCCGGCCGAACGTTCCAGCAGCATGGCCAGCCCGGCGACCGGGTCGGTGGGAGCGGGCAGGGGGGGGGATGACATCACGGCGACCTGCGGGCGGGGGCGGGGGGCATGCGCGTGTCGCGGTCATGGCACCGCGTGGAAGAAGTCGACCACGCCTGAAGAGAGGTCGTAGTCGGCACCGATGATCGAAAGTCCTTGTTCATGGCACATCCTGTCGAGATAGGTCGAATCCGCGCGCAGCCGCGCGGTGGTGTAGCGGACGTTGGCGCGCACGGCATCGCGCATCCTGCGCTCCGCAAGTGCATGCCCCTGATCATTGGCATGGAGGTTGGCATGGTCGTGAGCGCCACCATGCGTCTCCGCGTGCTCGCCCAGCGCGGGCATGATCCGGTCGACGATGGCGTGCAGCGCCGGCGAGACGTCCTGCGGGTGGTCGACGGCTTCGAGCGTCGCTTGGATCGCGCCGCAGTTGCTGTGGCCGAGCACGACCACGAGGCGGATGCCGAAGCGCGCGACCGCGAACTCGACGCTGCCGATCTGCGAGGGCGCGGCGATGTTGCCGGCGACGCGGATGACGAACAGGTCGCCGAGCCCCTGGTCGAAGACGAACTCGGCCGGTGCGCGCGAATCGGAGCAGCCCAGGATCACCGCGAACGGCCGCTGCGCGCGGGCGTGGTCCTCGCGCCGCGCATGGCTGAGCAGCGCTTCGAGGCTGACCACGTGGTCGACGAAGCGCCGGTTGCCTTCGCGCAACCGCGCCAGGGCCTGTTCTGCATCGAGCTGCGGACCCTGCATGGCTCAGCCTTTCGCCGCCGCGGCGGGCGATGCCTGCACGGCGGGTTGCGGGAGGGGTTGCGGCATGATCTCCGGCAGGTCGGTATCGCGCACCAGCTGCGGATGGCGCGCGACGTCCATGCGCCGGATCGCGAAGTGCATCCACACCAGCGCGGTCGTGACCAGCACGAACAACAGCATGAAGCAGCTCGTCCACACGCCGATGGCGTCGTTCATCGCGCCGAAGACGATCGGCAGGATGAAGCCGCCGAGGCCACCGATCATGCCGACCACGCCACCGACCGCGCCGACGTTGTCGGGGTAGTACACCGGGATGTGCTTGTACACCGCAGCCTTGCCCAGCGACATGAAGAAGCCCAGCACGAACACGAGGACGGTGAACGGCACCACGCCCATCGCCAGGCGGAACTCGATCGGCCCCTGGATGCCGTCGACGACATAGGTGGTCGACGGATACGACAGCAGGAAGGTGCAGATCGCGGACACACCGAAGGTCCAGTACATCACCCGGCGTGCGCCGATGCGGTCCGACATCCAGCCGCCGACCACGCGGAACAGGCTGGCCGGGATCGAATAGCAGGCCGCGATCAGGCCGGCGGTCTTCACGTCCAGCCCGTAGGCGCCGGTCAGGTAGCGGGGCAGCCACAGGGCCAGCGCGACGAACGCGCCGAACACGAAGAAGTAGTACAGCGAGAAGCGCCAGACCTGCAGGTTGCGTAGCGGACGCATCTGCACGGCGAAGGGCACCGGCTTCACGCCTTCGGCCCTGCGCTTGGCCAGGCCGGGATCGTCGCGGGTGAACAGGAAGAACAGCACCGCCGTCACCGCCAGGCCCATTGCCCAGAAGCGCGCGACGCCATGCCAGCCATAGGCCACCATCACCATCGGTGCGAGCAACTTGGTCACCGCCGAACCGATGTTGCCGGCGCCGAAGATGCCGAGCGCCGTGCCCTGTTTCTCGGGCGGGAACCATTTCGACACGTAGGCGATACCCACCGCGAACGAGCCGCCGGCGATGCCCACCGCCAGCGCCGCCATCAGGAACTGCGGATAGGTGGTCGCGTAGGTCAGCATCCAGGTCGCGACCGCGCCGGCCAGCATGACCAGACTGAAGACGATGCGGCCGCCGTACTGTTCGGTCCACACGCCCAGGAACAGGCGGATGATCGATCCGGTCAGGATCGGCGTGGCAGCGAGCAGGCCGAACTGGGTGTCGCTCAGGCCGAGGTCCTTCTTGATCTGGATGCCGATGATCGAAAAGATCGTCCAGACCGCGAAACACACGGTGAAGGCGAACGTGCTGCTCCAGAGGGCGCGGTTGCGACCATCGATGGGGGTGGTGTGTTGTTGCATGAGAAGGGTCTCCGTTCTGTCGGCGTCGATGTATCCGCGATGCGGTCAGTCGACGGTGGCGATGCCGGCGGTGACGATGTGTTCCCAGCCTTCGACCGGATAACGTTCGCGCAGGTGTTCGAGATAGCCCTGCAGCGCGTTCTGGCGGGCCTGGGTTTCGAGATAGGCGGCGACACGAGGCGCGGCCTCCGGCCACGACAACGGTGCGCCGCGCACGATGCCGTCGACGCGCACGACGTGGTAGCCATAGCGGGTTTCCACACCGAGCCCGGCCAGTCCTTCGCGCAGCATGAAGACCTGGCGCTCGAACTCGGGCACGGTGTCGCCGCGTTCGATCCAGCCCAGCGATCCGCCCTGTTCGCGCGATGGGCAGGCCGAATGCTCGGCAGCGAAAGCCTCGAAACGCCCGGGGGCGTCCTTCAGTGCCGCGATCAGCGACTCGGCGCGGTCGCGCGCCTGGCCGCGTGCATGGATGTCGCTCGGTGCCGCCGCGAGCAGGATGTGGCTGATGCCGATGCGATCGGGATGGTGCAGGCGCTCGCGATTGGCCTCGTAGAAGCGGCGGACCGCGTCCTCGTCCGGCATCGGGCTCTCGACTTCGCGGTCGATCAGCTGGCGGACCAGCGCCTCGTCCTCGGTTTCGCCTTCCTCCGGCCGGGCTTCGATGCCGAGGCGCACGCATTCCAGGCGCACCAGCGCGCGGACCACCAGGGTGCGCGCGGCGTCCTCGCGGGCATGGTGCGGCGAATCGGCGCGATGCATCGGCATCTCGCGGGCGATGTCCGCCTCGCTGATCCCGATGTCGCCGACGCGCAGCCAGATCGGCGCGGGGCCGGGCACGGGGGCGGAGGGATCATCGGCGTGATGGCCGGCGTGGTCGTGGCCATGCGCGTGGTCATGGTCGTGGGCATGCTGGCGCGCGGCGTCGGACAGCGCGCCGGCGTCCATCACGATCGGAATCTCGCGGCCTGTGCGGTTCTGGCTCATGTCAGCGCCTCCGGTAGTCGAGCGCCGACTGGCGCTTGCGCACGATCTGGTACGGCCGGGTGAGATAGCCCAACGGCACCGACCAGACATGCACCAGGCGCGTGAACGGCACGATCAGGATCAAGGTCAGGCCGAGCGCGACGTGCGCCTTGTAGATCCAGTGCGCGTCCGCGATGTACTCGGCCGCGCCCGGACGGAAGGTGACGATGTGCTGCGCCCATTCCGCCAGCCTGACCATCTGCGAACCATCCAGGTGCTGCGCGGACACGGCGATCGAACTCAGGCCGAGAATCAGCTGCGCATACAGCAGCACCAGCACCAGGGTGTCGCGCGCACTGCCGGTGGCGCGCACGCGCGGGTTGAACAGGCGGCGCATCAGCAGGATGGTCAGGCCGACGAAGCAGATCACGCCGAACAGGCCGCCGGCGACGATCGCCACCATCTGCTTGGTGCCGCTGCTCATGATCGGCGCGTAGACCCAGTGCGGCGTGAGCAGCCCGACGAAGTGGCCGGCGAGGATCGCGATGACGCCGACATGGAACCAGTTGCTGCCCAGGCGCATCCACTTGCCGGAGAGCAGCTGGCTGGAGCCGGTGCGCCAGGTGTAGGCGGCATGGTCGAAGCGCGCCCAGCAGCCGATGGCGAACACCGCCAGCGCGATGTAGGGATAGATCTGGAAGACGAGGGTGTCGAGGATGTTCATTGCAGCCCCTTCGATTCGAATCGCTGTGCGCCCGTGGGCAGGCGGGTGGCCGGGGCGCAGTCCTCGGAAGGCGCTTCCGGTCCGAAACGGACGGCTTCCTCTTCCCAGACCCGGTCGATGGCCTCCGGCGTGTCGTCGCGCGACTCGGTGGCGACGCGCTGTCGCATCACGCTGAGGTCGACCTTGCCGTGGGCGATGACGACCAGCGTCTCGAACAGCGTGGCGTACGGGCTCTCGCGTTCCAGCGCGCGCGCAGCCAGCAGTTCGAGGATGTGGCCGACGTGCTTCAGCCAGTCGGCGATCTCCTCGCGGGGACGGGTCGAGAGGTACTCCAGCACCAGCGGCAGGTAGTCGGGCAACTGGCGCACGCCGATCTCGAAACCGTTGTTCCGGTAGGTCTCGACCAGGTCGACCATCGCCTGGCCGCGGTCGCGCGATTCGCCGTGGATGTGCTCGAACAGGAGCAGGCTCATCGCCCGGCCGCGATCGAACAGCGCCAGCCAGCGTTCCTCCGCGTCCATCGGGTCCAGTGCGAGCAGCGCGTCGACGAAGTCGCTCAGCGCGACGCGCTGGCGTGGCGTCAGCAGCACCGGATCGGCGGCCGCTTCGCGCAGTTCGTCGGCGAAGGCCCAGAGTTCGGGACGGGGGTAGTCCAGCAGGACCGAGACGAGTTTCAGGATTTTCATGCCGGTTGCGGGCGTTGATGCCGAGGTGGGTGCTGGGATGTGGACGTGGGTGTTCATGCCTGTTCCCTCTTCGACGCCTGGCGGGCCGGTGGGACGTGATAGGTCTGGGTGGAGCGGCCGCCGAACAGGGCCTCGCCCTGGCTGGACGGCGAGCAGCCGTTGCCGAAGGTGAAGCCGCAGCCGCCGCGCTCGCCGAACGCATCGTTGGCGTACTCGCGATGCCCGCTGGGCACCACGAAGCGGTCTTCGTAGTCGGCGATGGCCAGGTAGCGGTACATCTCCTCGGCCTGGGCCACGCTCAGGCCGGCCTGCCTGAGCACCGCCGTGTCCTCGACGCCGTCGACATGCATCGCACGGCGCCAGGTGCGCATCGCCAGCATGCGTTCCATCGCACGGACCACCGGCACCTCGTCGCCTGCGGTGAGCAGGTTGGCGAGGTAGCGCACCGGGATACGCAGCGAGCGCACATCCGGGATTTCGCCGTTCATATCGATGCGGCCCGCGTCTGCGGCCGACTGGATCGGCGACAGCGGCGGCACGTACCAGACCATCGGCAGGGTGCGGTATTCCGGATGCAGCGGCAGCGCCAGCTTCCAGTCGATCGCCATCTTGTAGACCGGCGAGGCTTTCGCCGCTTCGAGCCAGTTGTCGGGAATGCCTTCTGCGCGCGCTGCAGCGATGACCGTCGGATCGTACGGATCGAGGAAGATGTCCAGGTGCGCCTGGTACAGGTCCTGCTCGGACGGCACCGACGCGGCCTGCTCGATGCGGTCGGCGTCGTAGAGCATCACGCCGAGGTAGCGAATGCGACCGACGCAGGTTTCCGAGCACACCGTCGGTTCACCCATCTCGATGCGCGGATAACAGAAGATGCACTTCTCGGATTTGCCCGACTTCCAGTTGTAGTAGATCTTCTTGTACGGGCAGGCCGACACGCACATGCGCCAGCCGCGGCACTTGTCCTGGTCGATCAGCACGATGCCGTCCTCCTCGCGCTTGTAGATCGCGCCGGACGGGCAGGAGGCGACGCAGGCCGGGTTGAGGCAGTGCTCGCACAGGCGCGGCAGGTACATCATGAAGGTCTGTTCGAAGGCGCCGTAGATCTCCTTCTGCACGCCTTCGAAGTTGCTGTCCTTCGAGCGCTTGGCGAACTCGGTGCCGAGGATTTCCTCCCAGTTCGGGCCCCAGTGGATCTTCTGCATGCGCTCGCCGGTGATCAGCGAACGCGGGCGCGCGGTCGGCTGGTGCTGGCTGTCGGGCGCCTGGTGCAGGTGCTGGTAGTCGAAATCGAAGGGTTCGTAGTAGTCGTCGATCTGCGGCAGGTCGGGATTGGCGAAGATCTTCGCCAGCATGCGCAGCCGGCCGCCGGACTTCAGGCCCAGCTTGCCGTTGGCGCCGCGCACCCAGCCGCCGTTCCACTTGCGCTGGTTTTCCCATTCCTTCGGATAGCCGATGCCGGGCTTGGTCTCGACGTTGTTGAACCAGGCGTACTCGACGCCCTCGCGCGAGGTCCAGACGTTCTTGCAGGTGATCGAGCAGACATGGCAGCCGATGCACTTGTCGAGGTTGAGGACCATCGCGATCTGTGCGCGGACTTTCATCGTGCAGCCTCCTGTGCGGCCCGTGCCTGCTCACCGGGGACAGGCTCGCCGTCGAGCCAGTCCACCTTGTTCATCTTGCGGACGATCACGAACTCGTCGCGGTTGGTGCCGGTGGTGCCGTAGTAGTTGAAGCCATAGCTCAACTGCGCGTAGCCGCCGATCATGTGCGTGGGCTTGACCACCACGCGCGTGACCGAGTTGTGGATGCCGCCGCGCGTGCCGGTGATCTGTGATCCTGGCGTGTTGATGATGCGTTCCTGTGCGTGGTACATCATCGCCATGCCCGGCATCACGCGCTGGCTGACCACGGCGCGTGCCGCGATCGCGCCGTTGACGTTGAACAGTTCGATCCAGTCGTTGTCCTCGATGCCCGCGCTCTTCGCATCGTCCTCCGACAGCCAGACGATCGGTCCGCCTCGAGAGAGCGTCTGCATCAGCAGGTTGTCACTGTAGGTGCTGTGGATGCCCCACTTCTGGTGCGGGGTGATCCAGTTCAGCACGATTTCCTTTTCGCCGTTCGGCTTCTTGCCGAGGATCGGTGCGATGGTCTTGGTGTTGACCGGCGGGCGGTAGCCCATGAAGCCTTCGCCGAACGCGCGTATCCATTCGTGGTCCTGATAGAACTGCTGGCGGCCGGTGAGCGTGCGCCAGGGAATCAGTTCATGGACGTTGGTGTAGCCGGCGTTGTAGCTGACGTGTTCGTCCTCCAGCCCCGACCACACCGGCGAGGAGATGATCTTGCGCGGCTGCGCCTGCACGTCGCGGAAGCGGATCGCTTCGTGTGCCTTGCCTTCGGCCAGATGGGTATGGCTGCGGCCGGTGAAGCCGCCGAGCGAGGCCCAGGCCTTCACCGCGACGTGGCCGTTGGTTTCCGGCGCGAGATGCAGGATCACTTCGGCTGCGTCGATCGCGGTGTCGATCCTGGGGCGCCCGTGGCTGACGCCGGGTTCGGTGACGGTGCGGTTGAGCTCGCCGAGGAAATGCACCTCGTCCTTCGTGTCCCAGACCAGGCCCTTGCCCCAGTTGCCGAGCTTGTCCAGCAATGGTCCGAGCGAGGTGAACTTGCGGTAGAGGTTCGGATAGTCGCGTTCGACCACCACCATGCTCGGCATGGTCTTGCCCGGAATGGGCTCGCATTCGCCCTTCTTCCAGTCCATCACTTCGGGCATCGCCAGTTCGCCGGGGCTGTCGTGCAGGGTCGGCACCAGCACAAGGTCCTTCTCGACGCCGAGCACGCCCGGCGCGAGCGCGCTCACGGTGCGCGCGATGCCCTTGAAGATGTCCCAGTCGCTGCGCGCTTCCCAGGCCGGGTCCACCGCCTTCGACAGCGGGTGGATGAAGGGATGCATGTCCGAGGTATTGAGGTCGTTCTTTTCGTACCAGGTCGCCGTCGGCAGCACGATGTCCGAATACAGCGCGGTGGTGCACATGCGGAAGTCCAGCGTCACCAGCAGGTCGAGCTTGCCTTCCGGCGCTTCGTCGCGCCAGGTGATCTCCTCGGGCTTGGCCGCGCCACGCTCGCCCAGGTCCTTGCCTTGCAGGCCGTGGCGGGTGCCGAGCAAGTGCCGCAGCATGTACTCGTGGCCCTTGCCGGAGCTGCCGAGCAGGTTCGAGCGCCAGATGAAGAGGTTGCGCGGGAAGTTCTGCGGCGCGTCTGGATCTGCGAAGGCGAAGTCCAGCGCGCCGGACTTGAACTGGCGGACCGCGTACTGCACCGGGTCGATGCCTTCGCGCTCGGCCGCCTTGACCACCGACATCGGATTGACGTTGAGTTGCGGCGCCGACGGCAGCCAGCCCATGCGCACCGCGCGCAGGTTGAAGTCGGCGAGGCTGCCGCGGTATTTCGCCGGATCCGCGAGCGGGCTGAGGATTTCCTCGACGCCCAGTTTCTCGTAGCGCCACTGGTCGGAGTTGAAGTACCAGAAACTGGTGCCGTTCATCTGGCGCGGCGGACGACTCCAGTCCAGCGCGAAGGCCAGCGGCAGCCAGCCCGACTGCGGGCGCAGCTTCTCCTGGCCGACGTAGTGCGCCCAGCCGCCGCCGCTCTGGCCGACGCAGCCGCACATCACGAGCATGTTGATCAGCCCGCGATAGTTCATGTCGTTGTGGTACCAGTGGTTCATCGCGGCGCCGACGATGATCATGCTGCGGCCACGGGTCTTGTCGGCGGTGCGCGCGAACTCGCGGGCGATCGAGATCACGTCCGCGCGAGGCACGCCGGTGATGCGTTCCTGCCATGCCGGCGTGCCGGGCACGTCGGCGTCGTCGTAGTCGGCGGCGACGTGGCGTCCGCCGAAGCCGCGATCCACGCCGTACTGCGCGAGCTGCAGGTCGTAGACGGTCGCGACCAGGCAATCGCTGCCGTCGGCGAGGGCGATGCGACGCACCGGGATGTTGCGCTCCAGGATGTCCTCGACCTTCGCGCTGGCCCACTTCTCGTGTTCGATGCCGCCGAAGTAGGGATAGCTGACCGCCTCGATCGCATCGTGTGCGTCCTTCAGGCTCAGCAGCAGCCGCGTATCGCGGCCGGCGCTGTCGCTTTCCTCGATGTTCCACTTGCCCTGTTCGCCCCAGCGGAAGCCGATCGAGCCCTTGGGCACGACGAGGTCGCCGCTGTTGCCGTCGAAGGCGAGCGTCTTCCACTCGGGGTTGTTGTGCTCGCCGGCACCGCCGAGGTCGCTGGCGCGCAGGTAGCGACCCGGGACGAGGCGGCCGTCCTCGCGGCGTTCCAGGCGCACCAGCATCGGCATGTCGGAGTACTGGCGACAGTAGTCGGTGAAGTACTGCGACGGCCTGTCGACGTGGAACTCGCGCAGGATCACGTGGCCGAAGGCGAAGGCCAGCGCGGCATCGGTGCCCTGCTTGGGATGCAGCCACTGATCGCACAGCTTGGCCACTTCCGCGTAGTCGGGCGTGATCGCGACGGTGCGCGTGCCGTTGTAGCGGGCCTCGGTGAGGAAGTGCGCATCGGGCGTGCGCGTCTGCGGAACGTTCGATCCCCAGCAGAGGATGTACTTGCTGTTGTACCAGTCCGCCGATTCCGGCACGTCGGTCTGTTCGCCCCAGACCTGCGGGCTCGCCGGCGGCAGGTCGCAGTACCAGTCGTAGAAGCTCAGGCAGGCGCCGCCGAGCAGCGACAGGTAGCGCGCGCCCGCCGCGTAGCTGACCATCGACATCGCGGGGATCGGCGAGAAGCCGATCACGCGGTCCGGCCCGTACTGCTTGACGGTGTACAGGTTGGAGGCGGCGATGATCTCGTTGGCCTCGTCCCAGGCCAGGCGCACGAAGCCGCCCATGCCGCGACGGCTCTTGTAGCTCTTCGCCTTGGCGCTGTCCTCGACGATGCTGGCCCAGGCGTCGACCGGTGCCTTGTCCTTGCGCGCCTCGCGCCACAGCCTGAGCAGGGTGCCGCGGATCAGCGGGTACTTCACCCGGTTCGCGCTGTACAGGTACCACGAGTAGCTGGCGCCGCGCGGGCAGCCGCGCGGCTCATGGTTGGGCAGGTCGGGGCGGGTGCGCGGGTAGTCGGTCTGCTGGGTTTCCCAGGTGACCAAGCCGTTCTTGACGTAGACCTTCCAGCTGCACGATCCGGTGCAGTTCACGCCGTGGGTCGAGCGCACGATCTTGTCGTACTGCCAGCGCTGGCGGTAGCCGTCTTCCCAGCTGCGGTCGTCGCTGCGGGTCGCGCCGTGGCCGTCCGAGAACGGTTCGGGCGCGGGCTTGAGAAAGTTCAGCCGGTCGAGGAAATGGCTCATGTCGGGTCTCTCGTGATGCGTCGTGGCTGCGGACGGTGTGGTGGCGACGTGGCGTTGCGAGGCGCGGCAGTGCTGCTCAGCAGGCGCTGATCAACATGGATAGTCCGCACCCCTGCGGAAGTAGCACCACCAGGTGATCGCCAGGCAGGAGACGTAGAAGGCGATGAAGATGTACAGCGCCGCGTGCGGACCGCCGGTCATCGCGATCGAGGTGCCGTAACTCTTCGGGATGAAGAAGCCGCCGTAGGCGCCGATCGCCGAGGAGAAACCGATCACCGCCGCCGATTCGATGCCCGCGCGGCGCTGCGATGCGGCGCGTGCATCGGCGTTGGCGGAGGCCGGCAGCAGGCGTTCGTGCAACGTGCGGAAGATCACCGGGATCATGCGGAAGGTGCTGGCGTTGCCGATGCCCGAGAGCACGAACAGCAGCAGGAACATCGCGAGGAAACCGTTGAAATTGCCGGCCTTGCCGTCGCCCGGGAGGAACTGCATCACCCCGAACACGCCAACGGCCATCAGCACGAAGACCCAGAAGGTCAGCACCGCGCCGCCGGTCCGGTCGGACAGCCAGCCGCCGAGCGGGCGGGCGAGCGCGCCGACCAGCGGGCCGAGGAATGCGAAGGCCAGCGGATTGACCTCGGGGAACTGGGTCTTGATCAGCATCGGGAAGCCGGCCGAGTAGCCGATGAAGCTGCCGAACGTGCCCACGTACAGCCAGCACATCAGCCAGTTGTGGCGGCGCGTGAAGATCACCGACTGCTCGGTGAAGCTCGATCGCGCGGTCGTCAGGTCGTTCATGCCGAACCATGCGGCGAAGGTGCAGACCAGCAGGAACGGCAGCCAGATGAAGCCGGCGTTCTGCAGGTAGAGCTGCTTGCCGTCGGTCGCGGCCTGCGGCGTGCCCGCGATCGCGCCGAACACACCGGCCGAGATCACCAGCGGGATGATGAACTGCGTCGCCGATACGCCGAGATTGCCGAGGCCGGCGTTCATGCCGAGCGCGTAGCCCTGCTTGGACTTCGGAAAGAAGAAGGAGATGTTCGACATCGACGATGCGAAGTTGCCGCCGCCGAGGCCGGCCAGCGCCGCGATCGCGACGAAGTGCCAGTACGGCGTGCCGGTGTCCTGCACGGCGATGCCCAGCCACACGGCGGGGATCATCAGCGATGCGGTGGACAGGGCGGTGAAGCGTCGACCGCCGACGATCGGCACCAGGAAGCTGTAGAAGATGCGCAGCGTCGCGCCGGACAGGCCGGGCAGGGCGGCGAGCCAGAACAACTGGTCGTCGCTGAAGGTGAAACCGACATCCTTGAGCTTGACCGTCACCGCCGAGAACATCATCCACACGGCGAAGGCGAGCAGCAGCGCGGGAATCGAGATCCAGAGGTTCCGGCGGGCGATGCGCTGCCCGGTGGCGGCCCAGAACGCCGGATCTTCGACGTTCCAGTGGTGGAGGGTGCGGGAAGACGCGCTCCCCGGGTCGTCGCCGCGCGGCGTGCGCGGGACCGTGGTCGTCTGAAGACTCATGGCTTGCATTCCCCTTTGCGGGCTCCGGCAGCGTGCGTGCCGGCTTGGACGACAGTGTTCGCCTGGCGGCCCGGGATCGCCTTGACCTTGGTCAACCGGAATCCAGTTGATCGAGGCCGCGCCGCACCCCTCGGCGATGGCTGTCGCGCACGTCGATCTCCACCGTGACCCGCAGCGGCCCGGTGCCCGTGTCGGCCCAGTCGAAATCCAGGCCATCGCGGCGCGGCCGGGCGCTGGCGAACGCTTCGAACGCGACGCGCGGCAGTCGCACGCACAGCACGCCGGCATCGGCGACCAGGCTCGGTGCCGCGATGTCGTACAGCTGCAATCGCCAGCGCAGCAGCGTCTGCGGCGACAGCGCCGTCTCGGTGCCCACGTTCCCGCCACCGAGCAGATGCGCCAGTTCGTCTTCGCCGATGCGCAGGCGCAAGGACTGGCCGTCGAGCTGGATCTTCATGGATGGCCTCCCGCGTGCCCGAGGCCGCAGCCGCAGCAGTCCGAAGCTGTCGCAAGCGTTGCAACACCCGGTGCGATGGCCGGTTCAGGCGCCGGCTCTGGTTCGACGCACAGGGCGCAGCCTTCGCTCCACTCGCTGCTGCCGTCGACGTAATGCTCCTGCTTCCAGATCGGCGCCTCGTGCTTCACCGCTTCGATCACCTCGCGACAGCCGCGGAAGGCCGCGTCGCGATGCGGCGTGGCGAAGGCGACGACCACCGCAACGTCGCCGACCTCGAGCCGGCCCTTCGCGTGCGCCACGTAGACTTTCGCGGTCGGACCGAAGCGCGCGATGGCCGCCTCGGCATTGCGCCGGAAAATGTTCAGGACCAGCGGATCGAACATGTCGTAATGGATGCCGGTGACCGCGCGGCCCTGGTTGGCGGCGCGCACGCGACCGACGAACAGGTCGATGCCCCCGAACGCATCGTCAGAGACGAAGGCCAGCGCGGCCATCGGGTCGGGCTGGCCGTCGCTGGCGTCGACGACTTCGACGTGAACGGCATCGACGTGAACGGCATCGGCATGCAGGGCATCGATGCGGATGCGCGCATCCGTCGATGCCTCGGGCGCGGCTTGCGTGTGGATCGTCATGTCAGCCTCCACTCACCGGCGGGATGATCGCAAGCCGGCCGTCGGCGGGCAGCGGGCTGGCGGCGCGGAGCAGGGTGTCCTCGGTCGCGAAGGCCGAGGTGCGCAGCAGGCCTGAGGTGAAGCCGGGCCAGTGCGCGCGGCCGTGGGCATCGAGCGCGCCGCGCACGTCGTCGACGGTGCGTGCGCCGGGGCAGTCGAGCGTCAGCACGTCCTCGTGCTGGAACTGGCGGAATGCGCCGTAGAGATGGAGGGTCACTTGCATGGTCAGGGCCTCGCGAAAAAATCGTCGTCGAAGTGGAGGAGGGGATGCACGTCGACCAGGTGGCCGGCGGGGAGCGTGTCGGCATCGGCGGGCAGGCCGGCCCAGGCGCGCGTGCGCAGCAGCGGACGGGTGCGGAAGGATTCCTGGCCCTGCAGCAGCGACACCGCGACGCAGCCGTCGTCGTCGAGACGCAGCTCGGCCTTCTGGTAGAGATGGAAATCGCGTTTTTTCGCAACCGGCGCGGCCAGGGGCAGGCGCCATGCGCGTTCGGGCGGCATGCCGAGCATCGCGCGCAACGCGCGGTCGACGAAGAAGCGCGCACCGACCGCGCTCGACACCGGATTGCCCGGCAGGCCGAAGAAGGGAATGCCGCCGGGCAGCATCGCGAACAGCAGCGGTTTCCCCGGGCGCATGGCCACGCCGTGGAACACGACCTCCGCGCCGAGCGCAGCCAGCGCATGGGGCACGAAGTCGTAGCGTCCTTTCGAGACGGCGCCGGTGGAGACCACCAGGTCGACGCCGTCGTCGAGGCTGCGGCGTACGGCATCGACGAAGGCATCGGCATCGTCCGCCAGCGTGTCCGCGACATGGATGCGCGCGCCCGAGGCCTTGAGTCGCGATTCGAGCCAGGGGCGGTTGGTGTCGTGGATCTGCCCGCCTGCGAGCGCCTCGCCAGGCATGTCGACCAGTTCGTGCCCCGTGCTGAACAGGGCGACGCGCGGGGTTCTCGCGACGTCGACTTCAGCGATGCCCGTGCCGCGCAGCAGCATGCACGCCGCCGCGTCCAGGCGCGTGCCGGCATCGACCGCGCGCGTGCCGCGCGCGATGTCCTCGCCGGCGCGGCGCACGTGCTGGTCGCGTTGCGGCATGCGTTCGATGCGGATGCGGCGCGGTCGACCATGTCCGTCGCGCAACAGCACGCTCGCGTCCTCGACCGGCACCACCAAGTCGGCACCGTCGGGCATGCGCGCGCCGGTCATGATCGCGATGGCGCTGCCGTCCTGCAGTCGCGACCGGCCTTCGCCGGCGGCCTGCTCGGCGCTCACGTCGAATTCGCACCCCGCCGCGAGGGGCTCGTCCCAGGCCAGCGCGTAACCATCCATCGCTGCGTTGTCGAAGGGTGGCAGGTCGACAAGGCTGTCGATCGGCACGGCCAGGACGCGGCCTTCGGCGTGCACCAGCGCTACGCGCTCGCAGGGCAGGGCAGTGATGCGCGCAGCGATGCGCGCCTGCGCCTCGGCGACAGCGAGCAGCGGTGCGTGTGCGGCGTGCGAAGCGCAACAGCCCGTGTCGTGTGCGATCGGTCGAGCGTTCATGGATGCGCGCCTCCGTCGATCATCGCCAGTGCGTGCGGCAACAGGGGCGCGAGGATCGCCATGCCCTGTTCGACGGCCATGGGGCTGCCCGGCAGGCAGACGACGAGCATCCGCTCGCCCACCAGCGCCGCAGTCGCCCGGCTCAGCCAGGCGCGATCGGTGTGCTCGGCGCTGGCATGGCGGAAAAGTTCGGCCAGGCCCGGCACCGTGCGTGTCGCGACGCGGTCCAGCGCTTCGGGCGCGAGGTCGCGCGGCCCCAGCCCGGTGCCGCCGGTACACAGCACGAGGCGCGTCGCCAGCAGGGCCTGCGTCTGCAGCGTGCCGGCCAGCGGTTCGATGCCGTCGGGCAGGATCTCGCGGCGCACGTTGGCGCCGAGCGCCTGCAGCGCCGCAGCGGCCACGGGTCCACTGCGATCCTCGTAGATGCCGGATGCCGCGCGATCGCTCAGGGTGATGACGGTGGCATCGATGCCGTCCAGCCGTGCGGCCTGGCGCGGACGGTAGTGCGCGCGCTCCGCGTCGGTCATGCCGTCGGGGTGGATCCACAGGCCCGACTTGCCGCCTTCCTTGAACAGCAGGCGGATCGCGCCGATCGACAGCGCGGGTTCGATCGGCTTGATCAGGTCGTACAGCGTGAGCAGCGCGGCACTCGCGCCGGCCAGCGCTTCCATCTCCGCGCCGGTGCGCGCGGTCAGCGCGGTTTCGCAGTACACGCGCACCGCCTGCCGCTCGGGCACGGGTTCGCAGCGCACATCCACATATTCCAGCGCCAGTGGATGGCACAGCGGCATCAGCATCGCCGCCTGTTTCGCGCCCTGCAGGCCCGCGACCTCGGCCATCGCCAGCGCATCGCCCTTGGGCAGCGTGCGCCCGGTGATCGCCGCGAATCCCGCCGTGCCGGCCTGCAGTTCGCCCACCGCCACCGCGCGTCGCGCTGTCGCGCGCTTGCGGCGGATGTCGGCCATGTGGAAGCCCTGTGGCGTCGTCGACATGGCTCAGCCCCCGATCGTCGAAAGATTGGCGGTCATCCCGGTGTCGCCGGCATGCAGGCCATGCCCCTGCGCCTTGATGCCGAGCTGGCCGAACAGCCGCGCGACCAGGGTCGCGTGGTCGTCGTCGGACTGCAGCAGCGGCCGCAGCGGGATGCCGACGTTGCCGAACAGGCACAGGCGCAGGTCGCCCTGCGCGGTCACGCGCAGGCGGTTGCAGCCTGCGCAGAAATCGCGCGAATAGGGCGCGATCACGCCGACGCGGCCGACGAAATCCGGGTGCGCGTACTCGCGCGCAGGGCCTGCGTCGGGTGCGCGCGCCAGCAGGCGCCAGCCGTCTTCGAGCAGCTGCGCCTCGAAGGCGTCGGCGCGCAGGTGGTGCCGGGCGAAATACTCGGCGTTGTCGCCGGTGCGCATCAGTTCGATGAAGCGCAGCGAGACCGGGTGCGTGCGCAGGTAGTCGCGCCACAGCGGCCACTGGTCGTCGTTCAGGTCGCGCAGCAGCACGGCGTTGAGCTTCACCGCGCCGAAGCCCAGCGCCAGCGCGCGGTCGATGCCGTGCAGCAGGTCGTGCAGGCGGTCGTGGCCGGTGATCGCGGCGAAGCGCGCACGATCCAGCGCATCGACGCTGACGTTCAGATGGGTCAGTCCCGCGTCGCGCCAGGCGTCCACGCGGCGCGAAAGCAGGCAGCCGTTGGTGGTCAGCGCGACCTTCTCAATACCAGGCGTGGCTGCGGCGACGGTGATGATATCGGTGAGATCCCGGCGCAGGCTGGGCTCGCCGCCGGTGATGCGCAGCTTGCGCATGCCGACTGCGGCGAACGCACGCAGCAGGCGCGCGATCTCGTCGACCTGCAGCGACGCCGGGCGACCGGGCACCGCGCGGAAACCGTCCGGCAGGCAGTAGCTGCAGCGGAAGTTGCAGGCCTCGATGACCGAGAGCCTGAGATACGGGAACGCGCGGCCGTAACGGTCCGTGAGCACGTTCATGCGGGCATTCGCTCCTTTCCAGCGCGGGCGGCGCGATCGTTTCCCATCGCACCGGGTGGGCCGCGGGATTGCGGGCCACGGACGCCGGCCATGCCTTGCGGCGAAGGTGCGGCGCCTCGGAGTGCCGTGACGCACGAGGCGCCTCGGCCAGCACAGGCTAGGCGCGAGGCGGGGCGCGCCGCGTTGACGCAGGTCAACCGGACTGCGGTTGCCGTCGACCGGGCGATGGCTTGATCGGCGTCATATCCGGCATGGGGCCGGCTTCGCACAATGTCGCCACCGTCCATGCCGGAGCGTGCGCATGTCCGCCGCGAAGTCCACCTTGCCCCTCGTCTATGCCTGTTCCGGCTGCTCCAGCGCGGCGCAGATGGCCAATGCGCTCGCGATCCGCCTCGATCGCGCAGGGCTGGCCGAGATGTCCTGCATCGCCGGGGTCGGCGGCGGCGTCCCGGCGCTGGTCAAGACCGCGCGCAGCGGGCGGCGGATGCTGGCGCTCGATGGCTGCGTGATGGCCTGCGTGGCCGCCTGCCTGGGCAATGCCGGTGTCGAGGCCGACACGCACCTGGTGTTGTCCGCATTCGGCGTGAAGAAGACGCGGCATGCCGATGCCGAACCGGCCGAGATGGAGAGGGTGTATGCCGGACATGTCGTGCCGGCGGCACTCGCCTTGCACGACGCCGACACGTAGGAGGGCCTTCAGGCCCGAGCTCTTCGCGATGGGGCCATCCGCCCCAAAGCCCGGGCCTGAAGGCCAGAGCTACAGCGCCTGTTCGCCGAGCAACTCGGTCAAGAGCCGGTCCAGGAAGTCGAAATACCCGGCGAGATAGCTGCGACCGTTGCCGTCGTCGAGCAGGAAGGGATGCATCAGCGTATGGCGCAGCACGACCACGCGATCGGCATCGTCCTCGCCGGGGCGCAAGGCATCGCCGGCGAAGCCGAGTCGTTCGAGGATCCGCTGCGTTTCCGCAGGCCCCAGCGAATCCGGCTTGAGCGTGGTGATCGACCCGAAGTATTCGCCCAGCTGCAGCGGCTTGCCCGGGTCGGCGCTGAGCCGGCGGTGCAGGGCGCGGATGAAGGTGTTCATGCGCAGCGGGTCGCCGTTGCCGAGCGGATTCATCGCCAGGCAGACCAGGTTGCTGTCCGGTGCGAACGGCACGCAAGCCTGTACGCGTCCTGCGTTGCGCGCGATGAATGCCTCGGCCTCGGCGGCGAAGGCTTCGGTGCCGCGGATGCTCTGCGCCTGCAGGCGACCGAAGTGCGCATGGTCCAGGGGCAGGGTGCGGTGGGTCACGTACACCGCAGCAGCGTTCGCGCCCGGTTTCGAGCCTTCGGGCACGTAGCGGCCGATCTGGCTGTGCCGCGCGAAGAAGTCGGTCGCGCCGTCGTCGCTGAACACGTAATCGGCCGACTCGGTCAGCAGCTCGACCGCGCGCTGGTCTCGGCAGACGAAGGCGCCCGAACCGTAGGGCAGGTAGCCCAGCTTGTGCGGATCGATGGTGATCGAATCCACCCCGGCCAGCGCCGCGACCGCCGCATGCACGGCCGGCGTCGGGAAACCGGCGAATTCGCGGCCGATGTCCTCGATCGCGCGCAGGCGGTTCTCTTCCTCCCTAAACAGGGTGCAGAGATAGCCGCCCCAGGCGGCATCGACGTGGATCGCGAAATCCAGGCCCCGCGCCTGCATCCGGCTGCGCGCGGCGACGATGCCGTCGACCGGATCGATCGTGCCGAACTCGGTGCTGCCGAGCACGCCGACCGCCATGAGCACCGGTTGCCGCTGGCGCAGGCAATCGTCCAGGCCCTGCTCCAGCGCCTCGATGTCCAGGCGCATGGCGCGGCCGGGGATGAGGCGCAGCTGGTCGCGTCCCAGGCCGAGGAGCTTCATGCCCTTGCTCCACGAGTAGTGCGCGGTGGAGGGCGCGAACACCACCGGCGGCTTCAACCCGGGATGGCGCAGGATGAAGTCGTGCAGGCCCAGGGCTTCGAGGCGTTCGGCCTCGACCCGCGAGCGCCAGTGCACGCGCTCGTGCCGGGGCATCGCGGCCAGTGCCGCGCGCCAGCGATCGAGCAGGGCGAGGGTGCCGGCATGCGACAGGTTGAACGCCTGCCAGTCGTCCTCGGGCAATCCGTCGATCGGTGCGGCGGCGCTGCGCAGCGCGACCGGGAACGCCTTCATCGCGAGCGCCAGGCGCAGGCCCTGCACGTTCGCCAGCGTGCCGCCTGAAGTGAGATGGCCGAACGCGCAATCGGCGCGTGCGGGATCGGCGACGAAGCCGACCATCGCCGCCAGCTGCAGGCCGACCTTCAGCTCCAGGTCGATGGTCACCGGCGCGGCTTCGGCGGTGACGTTGTTGGGGTTGTAGGGCAGGGTGAGCATCTGCGCCGCCAGGCCGGGAATCAGCAGGTCGCTGACCATGTGCCCGATGTAGCGCGGGCTGTGGAAGGGCACGCTGCGCTTCAGCGCGGCCGAGAGCGCATGCAGCTCACGACGCATGCGTGATTCGAAGGCGATGTAGTCCGGGCGGCGATTGGCGCCGGTCGGGATCGCCGGTGCATCCTCGGGATGCAGGTTGCGCCGCCAGTAGGCGTGGTCGCGCAGGAAGCCGACGACGAGCGATTCGAGCAGGTCGTCGTTCTCGGCGTAGGGGCCGAGGAAGCAGGGGTACAGCGCGGGATCGGTCATTGCAATGGCTCGAAAGGCAGGCGTCGTCAACCGGGTTTGCCGTCGAGGCGCTGGGTCAGGTAGACCCATGCAGAACGCAGGGCCCAGGGCAGGAACACCAGCACCCAGGCCAGCGCCGTGCCGCGCCACCACGGGCCGGGATCGGGCATCCATTCGGCGGCCACGCGCGACAGCGCGACCAGCTGCATGCCGACGAAGGCGAACGCCGCCACGCGGCCCAGCACCAGCGGGCGTCCGGAATGGCCGGCGGTGACGCGCGTGACCATCGCAACCAGCACCGTGCCGAAGAAGCCCACGGCCAGCGCATGCAGCGGCGCGCGGCCGAACGACAGGCCGAGGCCCAGCAGCTGCGACAGGCTGTCCAGCGCATGCAGCGCCATCGCCAGCGGCAACCAGGCGAAGCCGGCGAACAGCACGATCAACAGCGGTGGCGCCTTCGCGCGCGGCCACCAGCGCCACAGCAGGTGGCCGGTGAGGCCGGCGAGCAGCAGGTCCGGCAGCCAGCGCCAGGCCAGCAGACCCGACAGATCGGCGATCAGGTGGCCCGCGATGCCGATCCACAGCACGCGCAGCGCCCAGGCCGGGCGATGGATGGTGTAGCCGGCCACGACATTCCCGGCGAAGAACGGAAACACGCGATGCGCGACCGTCACGTAGACCGGCATCAGCACCACGACGGCGGCGAGGCGGATCGGCGGATGCATCCAATCGATCCGGCCCAGATGCAGCGCCACGACGAACACCACGAGCCCGCACAGGCCCAGCGTCATCGCGGCGAACGCCGACATCGCATGCAGGTCGCGCCCCTGTGCCGCGCGCAGCCAGCCCGCGAGCACGACGAGACCCGCGATCCAGCCCGCGAGCGTGTTCAGCAGGCCGAGTTCCAGGGCCAGCGACGAACCGGTCCAGGCTGCGACCAGCGTCGCGGCCTGTCCGCCCAGCAGCGCCAAGCCCACGGGCAGGTAGTGCCAGCGCGTGGCTTCGCGCTGTGCGAGCCAGCGCGGAAACACGGTCAGCAGGAACCCGAAGATGAAGGTCGGCAGCACCTGGTACTGCATCAGCAGCCCGTGCAGCCACGGCGCGGGCACGCCGCTCACGACCGCCGACGACAGCCCGCCCAGATGCGTCCACCACCACAGCATGGCCGCCAGCACGTTCGCGGCGCCGATGAAGAACATCAGCCGATGCGGCGCGGCGGTGAGCGCGGGCCAGCGCGAAAACGGCGACGGCGGCGCGAACGGGGAGGCGGGGGAGGGCCGGTCGATCTTCATCGGGAACGTCGTGGGCAGCCTGGCGGCGATGCGAGGCATCCTGCATCGTCGATGCGGGCGAGGGCCTTGACGTGGATCAGATCGCAGCAGGATCGACCGGTGCCGGTGCCGGCCGGCGTCGCGTGCTCACGGGGATCCGGCCATCTCCGCGGCGACGAAGTCTCGGATGGCGTGCAGCGGGATGGGGCAGGGGGCACCCAGCCGTGCTCCCCTGTTTCTCTCCTGTTTCAATGCGTCCACTGCAGCTGCAGCCAGACCTTGCGGGTGTCGCGCGCGAAATCGTCGCTGCGGTAGTCGGCGACCTTCACCAGACCGTTCCAGCCCTTCCACAGCGGCCGACCCAGCGACAGATCCAGTTCCCGGCCATAGCGGCTGCCGAAGGCCATCCGCGTGTCGGCACGGTAGTTGTGCCAGGTCGCGGCCCAGGCGAACTTGCCCGCCTTGCCGTTGGCGCCGACGTAGCGATCCTCCAGACCACCGGTCGGCGTCACCAGGAATTTGTCGGCCCAGCCGTTGAACGCATGCAGGGTCGCCAGCGGCGATTGCAGCGCATGCCGGCCATCACCGCCGAGGTGCTCCCAGCCGACTTTCCAGGTCACGCCCTTCGCCTGCAGCGAGGGTTCCAGCAACCAGTAACTGTGCGCGAAATCGGCCGGATTGTCGGCGTGATCCACCTGCCGGGCGACCTCGGCCGTCCAGCCCCAGGTCAGCGGCCCGCGCACGAGGCTGCCGGTCCAGCGCAGCCCGTAGGTCGCCGTCGATGCCGCAGCGACATCCTGGTCGTCGTGCAGGTAGGCGTAGCCCGTCCATTGCTGCTTGCCGCGCTTGTATCCCGCATTGAACAGATGCGTGGACAGGTCGCGTTCGCGCGCCAGCCGGTCGCGTGCGTCGTCGCCGGACACGCGATGCACCCGGTCCAGCCAGGCGTAGCGCAGGCTCCAGTCCTCGGACGGCTTCAGCGCCAGGTCCAGCGCATCGAAGGTCTGCTCGTTCTGTCGCCAGGCCACGGCGCCGACCCAGCGCTGGTTGTCCAGGTTGATCCTTTGCCGCCCGAGCGTCGCGGTGAAGCGTTCGCGCTTCCAGCCGATCCAGGCCTGGTTGAGTTCGATCCCGTCCGGATCGGTCACCGCCGGCCGCGTCGTCAGCCCGTTCGCACCGTTGTTGTGGCGGTCGCCGGCATCCACGACGCCTTCGCCCTCGACCAGGGCAGTCCAGCCACGCCCCAGGTCGAAGCGCAGCCCCGCGCGGAGTCGCGCCGTGGTCGCATTCGCATCGCGGGCGAAGGCCTCGTCCTCGACCTGCTCGTGGCGCAAGCGCAGGTCCCACTCGAAGCTCACCGGGTCGGCCGCAGCCGCCGGCAGTGACGCCGCCACCAGCGCGGCGAGGGAACAGATCGGGGTACAAGCCAGCGGACGCATTCGACACCTCATGGGATCATTCGACCCACGCATGTTCCGGCCGGCCCGGCAGCGCTGCGTATGACCGGGGTCAAGCAGAGCGGCATTTCTTCTCTAACATAATATGCATTATGCGAAATGAAATTCCTGGGCAATACGCTCGTGCACAGCGCGACCCCCTGCTTCCATGTCACCGGACCCCGCCCGAGCCCTTGCAGGCCTCGTAGACACGCTCGTCGTAATACCGGCGCTGGTCGTAGGTCGTCTCCAGTCCTGCGGTTTTCCGGAAGGCATCACGCTGCTGACGCGCGACCTCGCACGCGGATTGCGTCCCGCTGGATCGGCTGCCGGACGGCCAGCCGAACGAGTAATCGCCGTCGCTGCGACGGCTGCGTGCGCGGCGATCCTCGACCGCCTTGCGGTCCCGCTCGACCTTCTCGGCCAGGTACGGATTGAAGCCCGGGTCGGTGTATCCGCGCGTTGATTTCGTTTCATGCCCGGGTGGACATGGCGAATTCTGGAAGATGACGCGTTTTGAAGCATCGATGCACTTGTAGATCACGCCGTCCTGGGCCGTGACCGGAAGCGCTGCGCAAAGGAGAAGAGCCCCGCAAAGGAACTGGACAGACAAGCATTTCGACATGGACCGGCCTCCGTGCTGGGAAAACGAGCTGCGCATCACTGGCGATTGGCTGGGAATCAGGGCGAGCTTGACATACCGCTGGACCTGCTGATGGATCGCGCTCGCCCGGTCTTTGCTGTCAGCGCCAATGCGCGCCATGGAGGCGCGTGCATGGGCGACTGGACGGGCAAGCAAGCGCGTCCAGCAGAGAGAAGACACCCCCTGCCCTGCAGCTTTGACGCGAATCAATCCGGAATTGTCCAGTCAAACCGGACTCGTGCATTATCGGATGCGCGATGGCGGCATGCAAAATGTTGCTTGAGACACGGAGCGATTGGCGGTTGGCCTGAAGCAGTGGGCGGAACGGAGACGGTCTCGGGATTGCCGAGTCGAGGCATGAGGGAGGCTCCGTATGTACGTCATGCGCAGGGTGTATGCGCGAGCACCGGCCGCGCAGCCCAATGCTGCAGCTCAATATCAATCATTTCAATGACATGTGCGCCATTTCCCTGGGCGACGCGATGCATCGCATTGTCCCGATACCCAGAGGGCGCGAGTTGCCTCGAGTCCTCTCCCGCGCATCGGCGCGAGGCTGGCACGTGAAGCGGGGTCAGGGCGTTGCAGGCAGGGCAAGCGCAATGTACAGTCCTGTCCGCTTGGTGACATCATCCATTCATCCGGTCGACCCGCCGCCGACGCGACAACCACACCAGTCCGAGAGTTTGCTGGGCTGGCAGTAGCGGTCCCGTGTGCAAGGAAGCTGCTGTCGGCCATGTCGTGGAATGTTGGTTGTTGCGGGCAGTTCACCAAACAGGACTTGTGCATGTTCATTCTGGGAATCTGTGGCGGAGCGGATACGCTGACCCGTCGTGAGTTCGGTTTGCCGAACACGGGGCTAGGCCATGATTCGGCAGCAGTCCTGATCAATGATGGGCGCGTCGTCGCTGCGATCGAGGAAGAGCGGCTGCTTCGGATCAAGCACGCCAATCTCTTTCCAATCGAGTCGATCCGCTTCTGCCTCGATCGCGCCGGGATCGGCCTCGATGCAGTACACCGCGTTGCTTTCTATCTCAACGAAGCGTTCCTCGACAAACGGCTGGCCCTGCATCATGTGATGTCGGAGAAAGCCGCGACCCGCTGGACGGCGCGGAGCCTGATCGCCGATCGCTTGATGACCGCGTTCGGCGTGGACATGAGCGAGAAAATCGACTTCGTCGATCACCATGACGCCCACGCCTACAGCGCGTTCCCGTATTCGAAGAGCGCCCGCTCGCTGGTCCTGACCATCGACGGCATCGGAGAAACCCACTCCGGCACCGTCGGTCGTGCGATCGACGGGCGCTACGAGAAGTTGGCTGAGTTCAGCGAGAGCCAGTCCCTCGGGTTCCTGTACGTGACCACGATCATGCACATCGGGTTCAAGGTCTTCGAGGAGTACAAGGTCATGGGCCTGGCTCCCTACGGCGACCCGAGCGTGTTCCGCGACGCGTTCCGCGAGTTGTTCGAGCTGCGCGAGCATGGCGATTACAGGATCGCGCCGTCTCCGATGATCTTCGAACGGCTGGCCAGGCTGATGCCGGTACGCAAGAAAGGCGACGAGGTCCGCCAATGCCACATGGACCTGGCGGCTTCCCTCCAGGAAGCGCTCGAGGAGATCGTCTTCCACGTCCTGCGTCACTGGCGCGAAGCGACCGGACTGACGCACCTCAGCCTTGCCGGCGGTGTCGCCCATAACTGCACGATGACCGGCAAGCTGCTGAACTCGGGCCTGTTCGAATCGGTATTCGTGGCGCCTGCCGCGCACGATGCCGGGTGCGCGCTTGGCGCCGCCAACCATTCGTTTCGGAAGCATGCCCCGGACGCGCCGATCCACGACATTTCCCATGTCTATTGGGGAAGCGATATTCCGACGGAGGACGCCGTCGCCGGCACGCTCGCGAAATGGCAGGACTGGCTGCAGTATCGGCGTGCGGATGACGTGGTGGCGGAGACCGCCGAACATCTCGCAAGCGGGCAGGTGGTGGGTTGGGTGCAAGGCGCCAGCGAATTCGGCCCCAGGGCGCTGGGCAACCGGAGCATCCTCGCCGATCCGCGTCCAGCGGAGAATCGCGCGCGCATCAACATGATGATCAAGAAACGCGAGGGTTTCCGCCCATTCGCGCCGTCGGTGATGGCGGAAGCCGCGCTGGATTATTTCGAATTCGAGAACGCCGACGAGCTGCCCTACATGAGCTTCATCGTGGGCGTGCGGGAACAGTACAGGTCGCTGCTCGGCGCGGTGACCCATGTGGACGGCACGGCCCGGATCCAGACGGTTCGCAAGGAAGACAACCCCCTCTACTGGCGCCTGCTCGAGAACTTCGGCGGGAGGACCGGGGTTCGGATGCTGCTCAATACCTCGTTCAACAACAACGTCGAACCGATCGTGGACAGCATCGAGGACGCGATCGTCTGCTATCTGACCACCGAGCTGGACGTCCTGGTGATCGGCGAATACATCGCCACGCGTCGCGAAGGGGATATGGCGGCCAGGTTTGCGAAGGCGACAGTGGTGCTGGCCGAGCATGCGGAACTGATTCGCCTGCATTCGCCGAGAGACGCCGATCGCACGGGGCGGGCGCTGGTGCGCTCGTCCTTGACCGGACAGGAAGTGCCTGTCGACGAGGCGACCTGCGAGATCCTGCTTGCATCGAAATCCGCGCGCGGCCCGGGAACGTTGCCGGACCACGTCGTCAGTGTCGACCCGCGCGTGGCGGAACAGTTGCGGGCGCTGTGGGAACGGCGCCTGATCCATGTGCGCCCCTGATCTGCCCGCAGCCCCTGAATCGACCTGCCCTGCTGCACCCTGCTTTCCAAGGAAGTCACCGTAGATGATCAATATGAAAATCAAACTTGCGATCGTGGTTGCCACGTTGTTCGCAGCGGGAGCTTTGGCCGCGCTCAATGTCGACCATGAAGCGAAGAGGGTCGAGGGGGTGCTTGAGGAGTACGCATCGGCGATGTCGTCCATGGACGAGCGCCGGATCGGCAAGGTGCTTGCCGGCGAGGATTTGAGCGTGTTCGAAGGCCCGACTTCCGAACCCAACTTCGGTTGGGAGGACTACCGCACCAATCATCTCGCCAAGGAATTCGAGATCATCGACAAGCATCACTACGCCATTTCCGAGCCGAGCATCATCGTCGACCAGACACTGGGATTCGCGAAGTTCAATTACGAAACGCGCGCCAAGTTGCGTGGCCGGAACGGCACGAGCGTCGAGGTCGAAACACGGGGTGTGGGATCAGCCGTCGTGCGGCGCGAAGGCGAGGAATGGAAAATCCTCCATCTCAACACCTTCAGGCAGTACATCGGTGAGGTCGGCGCGCCGCCCGGGTGACGGCGCGGACCAGGAACAGGTTTCACGCCCAAGGAGCAGGGCCATAACCGGCAGCGTTCTGCAGCATGCCGGTAGTCACCATGAACACCGAAGCGCCACGAGCCGAGTCGACCTGTCGTCTCGCCCGGGTCAGCAGGTCATTTCAGGAGATCGTTTGGTCATGCCTTCCAGCTTCAATCCGACCGCACGCACATGGATCAGGCCCCTCGTGGCACTCGCAGCTCTCGCACTCGCGAGCACTGCACTCGCGCATGACCTCCCGCCGGAGATCATGGCAAAACTGTCGGCCGGCGTCAGCGCCGGTGCGGATTGTCCCGACACAGCCGGACAACCTCTCCTGATCAGCCCCTCCCAGCTGACCTCGGCGACCTATCTCATCCTCGGTTTCGAGCACATCCTGCCCCTGGGACTGGACCACATCCTGTTCATCCTCGGGCTGTTCCTGCTCAGTCGTGAGCTCAAGCCGCTGATTCTCCAGGTCTCGGCCTTCACCCTCGCCCACACGCTGACGCTCGGGCTGACCATGTACGGCGTGATCTCTCCGCCGGCCCACATCGTCGAGCCGCTCATCGCACTGTCGATCTGCTATATCGCGGTCGAGAACATCCTCACCAAGCGGCTCACGCCGTGGCGCCCGCTGGTCATCTTCGGATTCGGGCTCCTGCACGGCATGGGCTTCGCCGGCGTTCTGGGCGAACTGGGCATCCCTGAAGGTTCATTCGTCAACGCGCTGGTCAGCTTCAACATCGGCGTGGAACTCGGGCAGCTCTTCGTGATCGGCCTGGCTTTCCTCTGCGTCAGGTTCTTCTATGCCTTCCCCTGGTACAGGCCGTTCATCGTCGAACCCGCCAGCCTCGTGATCGCCGCCATCGGCGCGTACTGGACGGTCGAGCGGGTACTGGCGTGAACCGCATCGTGAAGTCGCTGTGGCTCCTGCTGGTGCTGTCGCTGTACGCCGCATGCGCAGCCGCATCCGGCGGCGAGCGACTGGGAGGCGACGTGCATCCGCGCCATTACGAGGCCGAGCTCCAACTCGACCCGGATGCGGACGCGTTTCGTGCCCTCGTGCTCATCGACATCGAGGTGACGGCGCCGACCCGGAGGGTCCGGCTCCACGCCAGCGGACTGCGCGTGGCGACCGTCTCCCTGATCAACGCGCAGGGCCAGACGCGCCCCCTGCGCTTCGAGACGCTCGATGCGACAGGGACATCCGAAGTCCACGACGGCAACGCCATCATGCCCGGGGCGTATCGGCTGAAGTTCGAGTATTCCGCCGACTATGCCACCTCGCTCAACGGCCTCTACAAGGTGGTTCACAAGGGGCGGCCCTACCTCTTCACCCACTTCCAGCCTATTGCCGCGCGGACAGCTTTTCCCTTGTTCGACGAACCCGCGTTCAAGGCCTCGTGGTTGCTGCGTTTCCAGGTGCCGCAGAAGTACCGTGTGCTGGCGAACGGAACCCAGGTGGACGTCTCCGACGCGGCCGATGGTTCCAGATCCTGGCGCTTCAGTCCCACGCCCGCCCTGCCCTCCTACGCCGTGGCCTTTGCGGTCGGCGAGTTCGACGAGCTTGTGGGCGCGGACGTGCCGCCCTCGGCGGTTCGATCGTCTCCATTGCCGGTGAGGGCATATGCGGCGAAGGGCGAGGCAGGGCGTATGGCCTATGCGCTCTCGACGACCGCAGACCTCGTCCGGAAAATGGAAACGTTCCTGGGCACGGCATTTCCCTATGAAAAGCTCGACATTGTCGCCGTGCCGGAATTCATGCCGGCGGGCATGGAAAATGCGGCACTGTTGTTCTATCGCTCCGCGATGGTCCAGCTTGGCGAAGATGCGACTGCGGTGCAGCGGAAGGATTTCCAGATCCTTCACGCCCACGAGCTGGCGCACCAGTGGCTGGGAAACGCCACGTCGATACGGTGGTGGAATGATCTGTGGCTGAACGAAGGGTTCGCCACCTGGCTGGCCCACTACATCGTCGACGGCCCCGGATTCAAATCGTCCTCCGCCCGCATCGCACTCCAGCGCCAGATGCGCAACGATGCATTGAGTTCCGCCCTGCCCCTTCGGCTCCAGGTTCCGGATACCAGGTCCATCGAAACCGCGTTCGAGCGCGCCTCATACGAGAAGGCGGCGTTTCTCATCGACATCCTGTATCGCCGTCATGGCGAAGCGCGCATGCGTGCGGCGATCGGCCGCTTGCTCGACGCGTCTACGGACGGGCGCTACGACGCCGACAAATGGCTGGCGGCGTTGCGCGATGGCATCTCCCCGGAAGCGGCACAGTGGTTCGAAGCCTATTCGACGCAACCGGGAATCCCGCTGCTGATTGCGCAGGACCAATGCGGGCAGCAGCCACCGAGGCTGGTCGTGCGACAGGCGCGTCATCTGCTCGACACCACCGAATCCGCAGGGGAAACCTGGCCACTGGAGGTCTGCGTGCTGTCCGATGGCCGTCGGGCGTGCAGCCGATTCGACGAAGCACAGCGGCAGGAGCTGCACTTCGATGTCTGTGGCCGAGTCCGTCCGACGATCGATCTTTCTGCAGACGACTACGCAGTGTGGGCGCTCGACGACAGCCAATGGCGGCGTCTGCTCAGGAACGAAGTACCCGGCGATAGCCCGAAATACTTCGGGCACCTGGCGGCGTCTCTGCGACAGGGGACCGTGTCGCCGGACCAGTTCGTGGACCTGCTGCCGCGGACTGTTTCGGGGAAAAACGTCGCGCTGGCCATCGACGACCTGAAGCTGCTCCTCGACCAGGTGGCGGACAGCCAGGATCGCAAACGCATCGTGCGCATGTTCGACCGCGCGTTCGCCCCGGTCGTCGACGGGCTGATCTCCGGCATCGACAGCGATACGTCGGGCGCGATGTCGAACGAGGATCAACGCCTTCTGTATTTCCTCGCGCTGGATCTCCGGCACCCGGAGATCCGTCGTGCCTTGCTCGACCAGTCCAGACGTTGGATGACCAGGCGAAGCAAGGAGTCGGCTTCCCCGTCCCCGCAGGGCGGCATCGGCGCTGCGTTCTCCGTTGGCGTCCAGGAAATGGGCGCACCGTTCTGGGACATGTTGCTGGCGGAACTTGGGAGAACGTCCGACGGTTTCTCGCGAGCGATGCTGATCCAGGGGCTGGCAGCCGCCAATACGGATGAACTGGCCCCGCGCGTTCATGCCTTAGTCCTCGGGCCTGAGGTTCCTCTGGCCGAGAAACCCATACTGCTGTTCAACCATCTTGCGCTCGACGGCAACCCCCAGCGGATGTTTGACTGGCTGAAGCAGAATTGGCCCGCGCTGCAAGCGGGTTTGCCGCCGCAATACCTCGCCCAGACCGTGACATTGGTCGATGGATTGTGCGAGGAAGACTCCGCCGAACAGGTTCGCGCCTTTTTCGCGACCCGGGTCGAGGGATTGCCCGGGGGGCGCCATGTTCTCGACACCGTCGGCGCGAAGATCGCGGTGTGCGCACGCTTCAAGTCGCGGCATGCGGAGCGGCATTAGCCGCGGCACCGATGGCCCACTGCGAGAATCTCCGACCAACTGGACGTCGCATTCGATGCCGTGCCCTTTCTCCTGCACCTGCCCGCAAGGGACAGGGCGTTTCCGGCGTTGAGCGATGAAGACTTCGACTGCGATGGACACGCGGGATGAATCGCTCTTCCTTGCGCACCTTGCTTCTGCCAATCCGCAGGTCTACAACCTCGTAGTCCAGTGCTGCGCACATGGTGAGGTCGATGCGCGGCGGTGGGCGGATGCCATCGAATGCATATTCGCCTGGCATGGCTTGCACGAGCGGCGATTCGCTTCCGATTTCGACGGCATACCGAAGAGCGGTGTCGACGCGTCGCGCAACTGCGCGGTCGTCGTGCACGAATGCCCGGACGCGGAATCCGCGGCCACGCTTGCACGCGCGCTCGTCGATGCGGAGAAGGATGTCGTCTTCGACATCGGTCGGGAGGTGCTTTTCCGCAATACGCTCGTTGTTGCGCCGGATCGCGCCTACTGGGTGCTGAACATCCATCATGCGATCGCCGATGGCTGGTCCATCTCGCTGCTGATCGACCAGATAGAGCGCTGTTACACGCACGGAGAGCTTCCGGGCGCTCTTCCCTCCTCGCACGTCGCGTCCAACGCCCGCGATCTGGTCTTCTGGCAGGATGCGTTCGCGACGGCGCGACGCAACCTCGAACACACCGCAGAGCGCCCGCGATCGCCGCGCGCCACGCGGCACATGTTTCGCTACACCCGGCAGGAAAGCGACCGTATCTATGCCTACTGCAGGCGACACGGATTCTCGCTCAACGATTTCTTCACGGCGGTCCTTGCCAGCTATCTCTTCCACGCGCACTCGCTGTCCCGATCGAGTTTCGAGGTTTCGCTGCACGGACGGTCGACGATTGCCGACAAGGGCAGCGCCGGGAAGTTCGTCAAATTCGTCCCGCTCAACATCGAGTTGTCTCCGGATCTCGATTTCGCCGCGCAATGCGCGCTCGTGCGGTCGAGGAACCGCCAGTTGCTCCGCCACCACCGGTTCCCGGTCCACGCCTCGACCAGCCGTGCGCAGGGATTGGTCAGGCCGGACATGCCGTTTGCGATCAACTATCAGAATTCGAAGCATACGAACCGATTCGCCGGCCACCGTTTCGATGTGGACTGGATCTTCACCGGTTACGACGAGCATTGGCTGACGCTGAATGTCAACGATTTCCAGGATGAGGAAATCACGCTTTCGGTCGACCTCAACGACAGCGTCTACGGGCCCGAATACCAGTCATTGATCCTGCAGCGCCTGGTCGACATCGCGGGCACGGTGCTGGATGACAATCCCGTGGTCGGTCAGATCAGTCCCTTGTGCGATGCCGATCGCGCCGTGCTGGATCGCCAGTGCAGCAAGGTGACCCGGTCCACGGAGGGTGTGTTCCACCTCGATTGGCTGGCCAAGCCGCCTCGCGCCCCTTTGGCAAATGCCATCCTCACCGAGGCCGCAACGCTGTCTCATGCTGAGTTCCGTTCGCGCATCGGCGATTGTCGCGATGCGTTTCGCCAGGCCGGTGGGCGGGCCGGGGATCGCGTCGCGATATGCCTGGACAACGGCTGGCCGGCGCTTGCCTGGGTGTACGCCATCTGGCTGGAATCCGGCGTCTATGTGCCGATCGACCACGACACGCCGCGCGGACGGGTGGACGCGCTCGTCGCCAGTGCCTGCGTCAGGTTCCTGGTCAGCGATCGCATGGAACTGCAGGACATCGAGGCTTGTCGCAGATTGCCCGTGCTTCCCCTGCCCTCGAGCGTTGCGCGCATCGACACTCATGTCGACTGCAGTGTGGATCCCGATTCGACCGCATACATCCTGTACACGTCAGGCAGCACCGGCAAGCCCAAGGGCGTGATGGTGCCGCATCGGGCGATCAGCGAGTATGCCGCGCAATTCGTGGCCTACTTCGACCTCAGTGATGCCGACACGGTGCTGCAACAGGCGTCGCTGGCCTTCGATGCGAGTTTCGAGGAGTTCGTTCCTGTTCTGGCCATCGGTGGGGCCGTCGTTCCCTGGAATCGCTACCGATTGCTCGAACCCGCGGGCCTGCTGCCTGTCCTGAGGCATTTCGATGTCTCCGTCGTCAGCCTTTCGCCGGTCGTCATGGGTGAGCTCAATCGCCAGTTCGATGACCTGCCCCGTCTGCGCGTGGCGATTTCCGGTGGCGACGTGCTCGAATGGACGCAGTGCGACCGACTGCTTGCGCGAGGCGTCGCGGTCTACAATACCTATGGTCCGACCGAAGCGACCATCTGTGCCACATACAAGCAGGTAGACGGGGCCCGGATCACCCTCGGCCTGCCGATCCGCAACACCAACGTCTTCGTTCTCAACGAACACGGGGCACGGGTCGGGATCGGTGTTCCGGGGCAACTCGCCATCGCAGGTGTGGGTGTCGCCCAGGGTTATCTCGACGATCCGCAGGCGACTGCGCTGCAGTTCCGCCACAATCCGTTCGCCACCTCGCCTCATGATGCAACGCTCTACCTCACCGGTGATCGGGCCATGCTCGACAGCTCCGGCGAGCTGGTTTTCCTAGGCAGATCGGACGATCAGGTCAGCATCAATGGCTACCGCGTCGAACTCAGGGAAGTGGAAGCCGGCATCGCGACCTGTCCAGGTGTGGAAAACCGCGCAGTCTGGTTCGATGCCGCATCCGGTCGACTCATGGCCTGCTACAGCGGCCAGGTCGATATCGAAACGGTCAAGGCACATCTTGGCGCTCACCTGCCCAAGCACATGATGCCTCATGGCTGGCACCGCCTGGACGCCATGCCACTGACCCAGAGCGGCAAGTTGGACATGAGGCGTCTGCGCGAGCTATGTGCCGAGCAGGCAATTGCGTCAGGCACGGTCGGCGTGGTGCTCTCCGGGTTCGCCTCACGGATCGCCGCGCTATGGCGCGAAGTATTGCAGCGCGACGTCGACGTCACGCTCGACAGCGACTTCTTCGCGCTGGGCGGCACTTCGCTGAAGCTGCTGGAACTCCTGCGCCTGTATGCAGATCGCGTGAATGCACTCTGTGCATTGCGCCCATTGCTGCAGGACTCCACGCTGCAATCGCATGTCGCGCTCCTGGAGTCCGTGCAGTCGCAGTCGATGCCCGCGTTCGCACGTTTCCCGCCGGCCGAACGATGGCCGGCGACGCCGCAGCAGCGGGCCATGATCGTCGAAGAGCGTGCCTCGGGAATCACCGGGCTCTACAACGTTCCTGCGGTGTTGCGCTGGACTGGTCGCCTGGACCGTCGACGCTTCGCCCTCAGCCTGGATATCCTCAGGAAACGCCATGCGCTCCTGCAGTGCGAATGGCAGGTTGAGGGGATGTTCGTGCGCGCTTCCGAACGCCTGGCCGACCTGACATTCGAGTCCGCAACCGATATCGATTCGCCCGAAGCATGGCTGACTTCCTCGGTCCTGGCCTCGTGGATCGCCGTCGACCTGCTCCGTGCAGGCCGTCTGCTCTGGAAGGTCGGGGTCTTCGAGCATGACGCAGAATGTCATACCGTGGTCTTCCTGTTCCATCATGCGCTGGTGGATGCATGGACGCTCCGCATGCTTGACCAGGAGTTCCAGGACATCTACAGCGGACTCGATATCGATGGCGACGAGCGCGCATGTCCGGCAAGCGATCCATTGCCGGCATACGACTTCTCCAGCTATGCGCAATGGGTTGCGGAAACCCAGGATTCGTTGGCCGACGCCGATCGGCAGGCCATCGTGGATGAGTACGGCGAATGGCCGGAGCTCTTTCCCTTCGAAACGGGTCAGGTCGATGGCACGACAACGCCCATCGTCCACGAGGAGCGCCTGCCGCATGCCTGTTTCGAAGGTGTCACCAGGTTTTGCACCGAGCATGCCATCGGGCTGCACGACTTGCTTCAAACCCTGTTCGCAGTGGCGCTCTGCCGATGGCTGGATGTGCCCACCGTCGTGATGGGGTCCGCAGTGAGCGGCCGCGACAGCGGCGCTGCTGCCTCGCTGGTTGGCTGCATCATCAACACGGTGCTGGTCAGGACTGTGCCGCAGGCCGATGACACCGTCCTCGACCTGCTCCGTCGATCGACGCAGGGCGCGCATCGACGCCCGGCGATCTCCGCGCTGCCTCTGAAGCAGCTGTTGAGCTGCCTGATCGAAGCCGGTTGCGATGTCCCGTCGTCGCCGATCGACGTCTACTTCGCGCTCGACGACATTCCGCGCAGCAGTCACGACATCGACGGGCGCTGCGTGCGGTCTCTGGATCATCGGCTGGAGCCGGGACGCGCCGCGCTCACGCTCGTGGCCATCGCTGCCGGCGATGGCGTACGTCTGCAATGGAAATCCTCGGGCCGGCATTTCGACGCGAATGCCATCGCCCGGCTGGCGAAGTATTACCAGCAACTGGTGTTCGATGCAGTGAGTTCGCCGAAGCAATCTCTCCTGGATCTTGCCAGCCCCGGATGGTCGCACGGCGTGATCCCCTCCCCCGAGCCGCGTTGCACGATCGAGCGCACCCTGATCGATGGCATCGCGGAGCAGGTCGCGCGTCGGCCCGAGGCTTGCGCCATGATTGCCGGGCGACATCACTACACCTATGCCTCCTTGTGGGAAAAGTCCGCGCGTCGTGCATCGGCCTTGCGTTGCGCAGGTGTCGGACCCGGCGATTTCGTGGTGCTCGGCTTGCAGAAGTCGCCTGATTTCGTCGAGTTGGTGATCGCAGCGTGGCGGATCGGTGCAGCGGTCTGTCCGCAGGACGAAACATTCCGCAGCGATACCGATCAGCAGTGGTGCGTCGACAATGGCGTAAGGCTGATCGTCCGCGAGCGAGGAAGCGTACCGGATCGACACATGGCGCGCAGCGTGTCGCTCGATGAACTGGATGCGCTTGCTCCCGCTGCCGAACGGCCCCTGCCCGACCAGCCCGCTGCGCAATTGGATGCGCTGGCGTATCGCATCTACACTTCAGGCTCGACGGGTGAACCCAAGGGCGTCGACGTGAGTCATCGAAACCTGGCGAATTTCGCGCATGGTTTCCGTCGCCAGGCGGCAGCACTGGGGCTGGGTGGCCTGACGACGTGGCTCTGGCATCACGCTTTCTCGTTCGATGCATCGATGAAGGGCTATGCGGCCCTGGCCGAGGGCGCGACCGTCGTGATGCCGACGGCATTTGAATCGAAATCCCCGGAGGCACTCGTCGCGCATGTCCTTGCGCACGCGATCGATGTCGTCAATTTCATCCCTTCGCAGTTGCGCTTCGTATTGCCGCTGCTTCGGGAGCACGGGCTTCGCGTCCATGTCATCGCCAGCGGCGACCGCATCGATCCGACGCTCGAAGACGAACTCCTTGCATATTGCGACTGGGCTGGCACGCAGGCGCTGAATGCATACGGTCCGACCGAAACCACCGTCAATGCCACCTTCGGCAGGCTGGAACGGGGGCGCCGGGCCAGCATCGGAACACCCATGGTGAATCTTTGCGCATGGGTCGTGGGGCGTTGGGGCGTACCGCAGCCGCGGGGCGCCATGGGCGAACTGTGGATCGGAGGCGCCAGCGTGGCGACGGGCTACACGAATCGCCACGCGCTGACCGCCGAGAAATTTCCTGTCATCGACACGGACGTTGCGCCGATGCGCTGCTACCGCACCGGTGACGTCGTTCGGCTCGATGCCCATGACGACATCGTCTTTCTCGGAAGAGTCGACCGTCAGGCGAAAGTACGCGGCTACAGGATCGAGCTTGCGGGCGTGGAGGCAGTGGCGCGCAAAGTCGCCGGGGTCGAAGACTGCGCTGCATTCTGCGACGACGACGCAGTACGGCTTGCCGTCGTCCCGCGACCGGGCTGCGCTGTCACCAGCGCCTTGCAGGTACGTCTGCTGCGCGAACTGCCGGCCTACATGCAGCCCTCGCAAATCCATGTCGTCGAAGCGATTCCCTACACCCACAGCGGCAAACTCGATGGCCGTCGCCTGCGTGCGCTCTGTGCCAAGGCGCCGGGCACCGAGCGCGACTGGTTGACATCGCTCTTCGGGTTGCCCTCCCTGGATCTCGACAAGTCGTTCGCGGAGAACGGCGGCCATTCGATGAAAGCGCTGTCGCTGCAAGCGGAAATCCGCCGACGTTTTGGCCACCGGATCTCGCTCGACGCCTTGCTCGCGGACGTGCCTCTGGGAGAGCTGGTCGCGCAATGGGGTCTCACATCCGACGGGATTCGGGAATCGACGCACAGTCAATCGCTTGAACCTCTCCCGGCGGAGGATGTCAGACCGGCTTCGGCCGAGGAAGAGGCGATGTGGCTGGCGCATCAGGCCGATGTCACCGGCGTGGCCTACAACATGCCGATCTGGCTGCGCATCGAAGAGAGCGTACCTGTCGAGCGCTGGCGAGATGCCTACCGCCGGATTCTCGGCATGCATCGTGCGCTATGCAGCTACTACGTGCTTGAGGATGGCCGGCTGATGGTTCGACATGGCGATCCGCAGGCCCTGCCGCTTGCATTGCAGGTTCTCCATGTCGCGTCGACGACCTCGCCGGGCATGGCGGATGTGCTGGAAAGCATTGGCCGGCCCTTCGACCTGGGCACGCCTTGCCTGCATCGCATGGCGGTCGTCAGGCACGAAGATGGCTCCACTTCATTGTTGTTCAATCTGCACCATATCCTCGTCGACGGAACGTCGGTCGCGATCCTTGTCCGCGACCTCTTCGCTACTCCCGAACCCGATGCCGTGCCGGCAACCCGGATCGGGGAGCATGGCATGCAGGACGATCGCTTGGCGCCGGATGCGGATGACCTGCATTTCTGGCGAGAATACTTCTCGTCCTGTGCGGGGACTCGCCTGCCGCGTCGAAGCACCGCATCCTCGGTAACGACCGTCGAAACCGCCGTCGTGCTGGCGCATGACGAGGCGCTCGCGTTCCAGGATGCGTGTCGTTCGCAGGGCGTATCGCCCTTCCAGTGGCTGATGAGCTTGCTGGCCGTGCATCTGGGATTTTCCCTCGGGCAAAAGGACATCGTGCTGATGTCGCCGCTGGAACTGCGTGCCGCAGGCATGGACCATGTCGTAGGCCTGCATTCACGCACGTTGGCCTACCGGACGCGCTGGGGAGACGACGAGACCTTCGCCGCATTGCTGTCCCGGCAACGCAGACAGATCCTCTCGGCCTGGTCGCACGGAAGCCCATCCGTCCACGAGCTGCGCCGGCATCTTGCGGGCGAGCTTCCGCCTGCGCTCTCCGAGGCCGGGTTCACCTGGCACGAGGCGCGCGATCTCGCCGATGCATGGAACGGCCTTTCCGTCTCGTCACGTCCATTACCGCTGCAGGGGCTGAAGTATCCCCTCTGGTTGCATGCGCGTTCGATCGAAGCAGGCTTGCGATTCGAGCTTGAGTCGAACAGCGACGTCTACGATTCGCGCGGGGCGCACCGTTTCCTGCAGATGTTCGTGCAAGCGCTGCGTCGGACCATTGCCTCGCCGGACATCCGTATCGATAACCTGGATGCCGCCTCCGAGCATGTTTCGCGTGCGAACGCCGCAGTCACCTTTGATTTCGATTTCTGACGCCACCACCGATGACACTGCATTATCTCAAGCCAAACGCACAAATCGAACCGCTCATCAACGGCTGGCCAGCTCATCCGCTGCTGCTTTCGCCGATGTCGGCGCCGTTCTTCATCCATCGGCAACTGAAGATCATGCAGTCCTACGTGCAGATGCCTCAGCTGCACGCTGCCGCGATGCGAAATCCGGAAATGGTCGGCGGCGAGTTCATCGACTACGAGGGGCAGCGGGTCGAGGATATCGAGCGCTTGCGCGCGTCCGTCGAGGCTGGAAACGCCACCAGGCTTGCATTCCGCGAAGCGGTGGTCGAACTGCTCGACCGGCTTGAACAAAAACGCGACTGTACCGGACTCGAGGAAATCTACCGCACGCTTCCGCAGCCTTTGCGCGGATATGTCGAGATTGTATATGATCTCTCGCACCGTCTTTCAGTGCGTTTCCTTGAAAGTGCCCTCTACCGCAGCCAGGCGCATCGGCCATCGCATCAGTCGATCTGCCTGAGTCTGGTCGACACGGACGAGCGACGCTTCGTGTTCGGAACGCCCCGTCTTGCCGACGACGACAATCTCATGCTGGATATCGCCTTCGATGATCCGAAGATCGATTACCTGGCGAAATTGCGCAGTCGCGGCGATGAACTGGGGAACATCCAGGCGGCGCTGGCACTCGATGCCGCCAGCGCAGAACGGATCGGGATGTTCCTCACCACCAACGCCCCGCGCCGATCGGAACGGTACGACGGTCGCGGCGTTCGCATGCGCTATTACGGGCATGCCTGTGTGCTGCTCGAGTCGCATGACTGCACGATCCTGGTCGATCCGCTGATGAGTTATGAATATTCGACGGAGGACTTCCGGTTCACCGACGCGGATCTGCCGGAGACAATCGATTATGCGGTGATCACGCATGCGCATCATGATCATTTCGTCATCGAACGACTCCTCCAGTTGAGGCACCGCATCGGTACACTGGTCCTGCCGAAGAGCAGTCATGGCGCCTTGCAGGACCCGTCGCTGAAGCTGGCCGCAACACACCTCGGATTCGACAGGATCATCGAGCTTGACGATTTCGAATCGCTCCAGGCCGGCGAGGGTTCGATCACTGCGATGCCGTTCTTCGGAGAACACTGCGATCTCGATGTGAGGTCAAAAGCGACCTACAGGATCGAATTGGGCGGTCGCTCCTTCCTCTTCGCGGCGGACGCCAACAATCTCTCGCCTGATGTTCTCCGCATTTCGCGCGAGATCGTCGGGCCGGCCGATGTGCTCTTCATTTCACAGGAATCGACCGGTGCGCCCATGCACTGGGCGTACGGGGCTCTATTCCCGAAGAAGCTGGATACCGCCATCAGCCACTCCCGGCGTTCCTATGGTCCGGATGCCCAGGCGGCCATCGAGCATGTCGAGAGCTTCGGATGCAGCCGGGTCTTCCTCTATGCGATGGGCATCGAGCGCTGGCTCAACTATCTGATGGCACTGCAGGATGGCCACAGCCAGAAGACCAAGAGCGAAATCGACAAGGCCATCGCCTACTGCAACGACAGGGGGATTCCCGTCGAAGTGCTGAATGGGTCCAGGGAAGTCCTGATGTGATCGCACATGAATCGACGTGTTGCCAGGCAATCCACCCCGATGCGTTCAGAAAGACTGTTTGGAGCCATTGAATGACCGATCATCCCGATCGCCCGCATGATGCCGCCGAGGGTCGTTACTGGCAGGAGCGCCTCGTCGTCGTGACGGATGCATGCCGCATCGAGTCGCCGGCCACGCAGCCTCCTGCGCTGGTGCATGAGGCGCTGTCTCTGGACAGCGACTGCGCTGCCCGCCTGCAGGCACTTGCCCGCGGCCATTCCACGGCGATGTTCACGCTGGCCTGCGCAGGTTTGACGGCGGCGCTGTCGTATTTCCTCGGTCGCAATGCGGTCATCCTCAAGACGCCCCCTTGCGCCGCGGACGCGGTTGCCGGCGCGACAGGCGCGCTTCCTCTCGTCGTCGAGACGCGTGGCCATGCGGACCTGCGTGCATTCCTCGGGCATGTCAAACGTGTCGTGACCGATGGGTTTCTGCATGCGTCCGATGATGCGGGCATGGACATCGACACGCTCATGGCGGCATCGAACGTCGGTCTTCGGATGGAAGGGTTCAGCGACGATTTCCCCTCCAGCGACTGCCCGGCTTGTGAATTCCGTTTCGATGGCGTGGACACGCTGTCCGTTTCATCCAGCACGGCGTGCATGACAGCCCGTCAGGCGCGGTCTGCACTTGCCATGTGGGCCCACTGCCTCGGTCGGTTCGATCGACTGGAGCAGTCCCTGTCCGTGGATACCGTCTACCCCGCCGAACTGCTGCGTGACATTCGCGAGATGAGTTGCGCGGCATCCATTCCGTTCGACGCGACGACGCTGATCGAGCAGCTCGAGGCATCATTCTCCATGCCGGGAGATCGCATCGCTGTGCGCGATGCAGAAGGCGAGCTGTCCTACATGGACCTTGATCGCCTGTCCTCATCGCTTGCAGCCCATCTCGCGACCACGATGGGCATCGGGCCCGGGGCGCGGGTCGGCATCATGCTGCCGCGCTCGCGGCGCATGCTCATCGCCCTGCTGGCCGTGATCCGTGCCGGCGCGAGCTTCGTGCCGATGTCCTGCGATTGGTCCTCGTCGCGCTGTACCGACATCCTGCGGCAAACGCAGGCGGCATTGCTGATGATCGATTCGCCGATGATGATGGATGTACTCGAGTACGGTGTTCCCGCATACGTGCTCGACCTGCAGCTCCCGACGCTGATGGATGCGCCCGCCCCCGCGTTGCCGCGCGACCCGGAATCGGTGGCCTACATCATGTTCACCTCGGGCTCGAGCGGTACGCCGAAGGGCGTTGAGGTCCGTCACCGCAACATCGCCAACACGCTGGCATGGCGCCGCATCTGCTACGGACTCCAGCCATCGCACGTCAATCTGCAGATCCCTCCGATATACTTCGACAGTGCAATCGAGGACGTCCTCAGTTTCCTGGTGTCCGGCAGTTGCCTGCTGTTGCCTGTCGAAGACCAGCGTCTGCAGGTCGATCACCTGCGCGGATTGCTCGCGCGCACCCAGGCGACGCACGTGATGCTCGTGCCGGCGATCTACCAGCGCCTGCTGGCGACCGAGCCCGCGCTGTTCGAGGGTTTTGAATGCATCACCCTGGCGGGGGAAGCGGTGGCGGAATCCCTGGTGAGGGAGCATTTCCGACATCATCCGTCGGTGCGGCTGTTCAACGAATATGGGCCGACCGAGAACGCGGTGTGCTCGACCGCCGCGGAGCTGTTCGACAATGGCCAGCCGCCGAGCATCGGCCGGGCCATCGCCAACACCTTCGTCTACGTGGTCGACGAGGCCTTGCAACCGGTCGTGCCGGGATGCCCTGGCGAATTGCTCGTCGGCGGTGAAGGCGTCGCCAAGGGCTACCTGGGCAACGAAGAACTCACCAGTGAGCGTTTCGTGTCACCAGACTGGCTGAGGGGTGAACGTGCGTACCGGACCGGGGATCGTGGCCGCTATGTCGAGGATGGCGCACTCGAGTATCTGGGGCGCATCGACGACACCATGGTCAAGGTGAACGGCGTTCGCATCGAACTGGGCGAGATCGAGAGCTGCATGCTCGCCCACGCGCAAGTCATGGCTGCAGTGGTCGGACTGGACGAGAGCGGCAGCCTGCTGGCGGTATTCACCGGATCAGTCAGCGAAGACGAACTGCGACAGTGGCTGGGGCGGCGCTTGCCGCAGTACATGTGGCCGAGAAGTGTGGCATGCCTGCAGGAGCTGCCCCTGCTCGGAAACGGCAAGGTGGACCGCTCCCGGGCACTTGCGGACGGCCAGCGCCATGCGATGGCACAGGCGAAATCCGGCATCGCGCCGCGGACAGCGACGGAAGCGGTCCTGGTCGAAGTCTGGCGGGATGTCCTGCAGGATCCCGGCATCGGCGTTACCGACAACTATTTCCGCTGCGGCGGCGATTCGATCCGTGCGATCCAGATCACGGCCGCGATCGCGCACTCGCTTGGCGTGACCGTCAGCATGGCCGAACTCTACGCATTGCCGAGCGTCGAGCAACTGGCGCATCTCGTGGAACAACGAGCATCGATCGAGGATTCGACCGGGCCTGAGCCGGCATCGCCTGCCCATTGGCGGCTCGACACCGAGGAGTTCGCCAGGCTTGAGGCAAATTCGCAGTCGGTCTTTCCGATCAGCGATGTCTCGCAGGGCATGCTCTACCATGCCCTGCGCGATGCGGACAGCTCGGTCTACCATGATCAGACCGCTTTCTTCGTGTCTGACATCGACCTCGCGCCGAAAGCCGTCGAAGGCGTACTCGTTGCGATGTGCGCTGCGCATCCTGCATTGCGCACCACATTCCATTTGGACCATGCCGTTCCGATGCAGGCCGTCGCGGCAGACGCGTCGCCTGAACTCCATTGCGAAGATTGGCGAGGGCTCTCGCGCGACGACCAGGATCGCAGTTTGCAGCACTACCTGCGCGCGGACCGCTGCAGAGCGTTCACTCCCGAGAAATCGCCTCCCTGGCGCATGGCGGTGTTCGATTGCGGTACGCGCGGATTCGCTATCGCCATGAGCCTGCACCATGCATTGATGGATGGATGGAGCAGCGCGCTGTTCTGGGACGAGTTCTTCCGACGCCTGCAGGGCGCTTGGGTCTCCCCCGAAGCCCTTGACCGCGATGCAGCAAGCTGCCGGGACCTGGTCGTCGAACAGGCCGAGCTTGCCCGCGACGCGGGCATCAGGGCCTATTGGGCGAAGGAACTGGCCGATGCCAGGCCGTTCGAACTGCCGGGCCAACGAGGCGAAAGCGCACGCGCCGAAGTCGTGGCCCGCGAGATCGCGACGCGCCTGGATCCGCGCATTGCGACGCGGGTGCACCAGCTCGCAGGACGGCTCGGCATTGCCGTGCGTAACTGCTACCTGCTGTGCTATCTGGTCGCTCTGTCCAGAGTGAGTTACGAGCAGGATTTCGTCGCCGGCATCGTCGACAACGTTCGTCCACAGAAGGCAGGTGGCGAGCGTGTGCTCGGCTGCTTCCTCAACACCGTGCCGCTGCGCTTCCCGCTTGATTTCTCGACGCCAGCATCGGATCTGCTGCATGCACTCGACGCCAGGATCACCGAGCTGAAGCATTTCGGGCGCGCGTCCCTGCCCGCGATTCTCGATGCCTGCGGGTACAACGGCGCAACCCCATTGTTGAGCAGCGTGTTCGTATACCTGAATTTCCATGTCATCGAGGACACGCGAAAGGCGGTGCGCATCGAACCTGATGTGTTCGGTCATGATCGCGCAAACACCGCGCTCGACCTCATCATCAATGAATCAGGCGCGCATGCCGAGCTCAAATTGAAATACGATGCCTGTCGTGTATCGGCCGAACTGGCATCCGGTTTCATTGTCGCGTTCACGAATGCCCTGGAGTTGATGACCCTGCAACCGGACGCGCCCTTGTCGCTCCCGGACATCGTCGATGGTGCAAAGTCACGGCTCGATGGCGGCCCTGCGGCGCCGTATCGGCATCCCATCGCCTTGATCCGCACCGCGGCGGTGCGTCATCCCGACACTGCGGCATACCTGGCAGAGGATGGTTCCGCGCCAAGCCAGGCCGACATGCTTGCGATGGTGGACTCGCTGGCGGCCAGATTGCTCCCCCGCCTGACCTCCCAGGGGCGGCAGGCGCGCATTGCGCTGATGTTTGCACGGCGCGATCGCCATCTGCTTGCGATGCTGGCAACGCTCGCTGTCGGTGCGTGCTTCGTGCCTGTGGATGCGGATACGCCGCATCAGCGTCTGGCTTCGATGCTCGAGGATGCCGAAGTCGACCTGATCCTGACCGACACCGAGCTGCAGCACGCTCTTCCACTGCTGCACTGGTCCGAGTGGCTGGCGATGCCGACTCCCGACGTGCCGCTGCCGCCCGAGCAAGGCCGTGACGCGCTGGCGTACATCCTCTTCACCTCCGGCTCGACCGGACGCGCGAAGGGCGTCGCAGTCAGGCTGGAGGGGCTGAGCAACCTGATGCAATCGGCATCTGCTGTCTTCGCCATCGGCAGTGGTTCGCGCTGCCTGCAGTTTTCCGCAGTGAGTTTCGATGCATCGATCCACGAAATGCTGATTCCGCTAGGCAGCGGTGCGACAGTGTGCTTCGTGCCGGATGCCGCGCGGCGCGACGTCACGCAATTGGCCGAATGCATCGTTGCATCACAGGTCGACAATGTGGTGCTGACGCCGTCGGTAGCAACACTGCTCGACTGGGCTGCGCTTCCGCAGGTCCGCACGCTCATCACCGTGGGCGAACCACCGCTGCCTTCGGTTGCCAGGACATGGTCGCAGGGGCGACGCTACGTCAATGCCTATGGTCCCGCGGAAGCGACCGTCTGCACGTGCGCCTTCGTCGGCGAGCCGGAGGGCACCGAGGACAGTGTCCCGATTGGCGTGCCGCTGGCGGGCGTGATCGTGGACATCGTCGATGCGCGTCGCCAGCCGATGCTGGCCGGTGCTCTGGGCGAGATCGCGATCTCCGGCTGCAATGTCGCGCAAGGCTATGTCGGACATGCGGCAGTGGACGGTCATGGATTCGCGATGATCGCTGCGGATGGCCACGAACATGCCTATTTCAGCGGAGACCTGGGGCATGTCGATGCTGCCGTTCGGCTGCATTTCGCGGGAAGACGCGATGCACAGATCAAGCGCAACGGTGTGCGCATCGATCGTGACGGCATCGTCGCGCTTGCGCTGAAGTGCGATCGGGTCGATCGGGCCGCCGTCCTTTTCGACGGCAGTCTGCTGGCCTTGTTCGTCGTCCCGAATCCATCGATGCCCGCCATCGATGGTCGTGATGTCGAACGCGCGGTGTCGACGCACCTGCAAGTTGACCTCGGCGCCTCGATGCTGCCCGACCTGATCGTCGCAGTGGACGACATGCCGCGCCTGCCCTCCGGCAAGCTGGACGAGCGCGCCCTGTGGGCCCTGCTGCGTGAAGGCGAAGATGGAGATGGTGCACGCGAACTGTCGACGGCCTTCCGCGATATCGTGGAACAGGTCCTCGGTCATCGGCGCTTCGACGCCTCGCAAGACTTCATGAGCGCAGGCGGCGATTCACTCAGATCGATACGACTTGCGGCAGCATTTCAGAAGGCGTTTCCCGATGCCGATGTGCCTTCGATCGCGGACATTACCAATGCCGCCAGCCTGTCCGAACTCGACGATATCCTCAGGCGCGGTGTTGCGGCCTCCATGCCCACGGAAAACACGTGCCCACCGGTTGCGACCGTCGCACTGACACGGGCCCAGCAGCGGCTGGTCGCACTGAGCCTGTTCGGGCCGGGAGCAGACACCTACAACCTGCCGGCAGCGGTGGAGCTTCGAGGTGCCGTGCGCCGGGACATCCTGGTCGCGGCGATCAACGCCCTGATTCGGATGCATCCCATCCTGATGAGCCGGCTCGACTTCTCTGGTGACGACGCTCGACTGCAGCTGCGCGATGCTGATGATTTCGAGCTGGCGCTGGATGTCGATGCCGGGGAGGACGCGTCCTCCATGCTGCGCGCTTTCGTCGCCAGGCCCTTCGATCTCATGCAGGACAATCTGGCACGCTTCGGACTGATCCGCAGTGGCGGTGAGAGCATGGTGCTGGCGATGTCCCTGCATCACGCCATTGCCGATGGTTTGTCGATCGAGATCCTGCTTGAAGATCTCTTCGAGGCCTATGCGACGCTCGCGGCCGGGAAACCGTTGAGTGCCAGACCGTCAGCCCACGACCTCGGCGATCACGCCGCGCGCGAAGCCCGATGGCTGGACAGCGATGACGGACTGGCTGCCGAGGCATTCTGGCGGGCCCAAGTGTCGCGTCTGCGTGCGATGCCTGCCCTGCCTCGCAATGCGACAACGAGCGGTGGCGACGGCGCCGGCCACGTCCGGGTCGAGGTGCCCGGCAACTTGCTGACCGAGTACCTGAAGAACAACACCCAGGACAGCGAGTTCGACGTGTTCCTGGCGGGCTTCGGTGCCTGGCTGGCATCGGCGACCGGGGCGGGCGAAACCTGTTTCGTCACCACGGTTTCCACGCGTGGACAGCAGGGCACCCAGCGTTCCATCGGTGCGCATATCAATACCCTGCTGCTCGATGCGCATGCCATTGTCGATGCGGGAACCGAGGCCATTGCACGCTCCAGGCAGTCGTTCATCGAGCGCTGGCACCACCGCGACTATCCCTTCGATCTGGTTGCATCCCGGCTGCGTGAACAGGGACTCGACCCGGCGTCCGCATGCGGATTCACCTGGGTCGGCGACCTTGCCCGTACGTTACCGAGGCTCGATGGCATCGAATTGTCCGCCGTGGATGTCGCATTCCCGGTGGCCAAGGCGGACCTGTGGGCCTACGTGACCAGGATCGACACGGGATATCGCATCACGTTCGAATACGATCGACGTCATTTCACCCAGGCGCAGGCACAGACCTGGATCGATGATTTCATCGCCACGTTGAGGCGCATCACGGGCAGCCCGAACGATGCACCCGTACGGGCTGCCTCACCGCCGACGCCGGGCATCGCAAAGCGCGCACGCGCCACCGCTGCTTCCAGTCCCGTCATCGAACGGCCGCTCTTCGATGACGGAACGCCGCCGATCATGATCCAGCCTCGCCTCAGCGGCTTGCGGCTGGATGCCTGGATGCAGCAGAACCTCGCGCAGTTCAAGTCATGGATCGACGAGCGTGGTGCCGTGCTCCTGCGCGGTTTCGATATCGCCGACGAACGCGCCCTGCTCCGCCTGCTGACGAGTGCGGGCGTGGTGCCGATGGATTACCAATATCGGTCCACGCCTCGCCGTGAAATCGAATCGCGCATCTACTCGAGCACGGAATATCCGGCGCCGGAGAAAATCCCGCAGCATCACGAGAATGCTTACACCACGCGCTATCCGGAGCTGCTCTGGTTCGCTTGCCTCGACGACAGATTCACGGGCGGATGCACGCCGCTGAGCGACGGAGCGGAAGTCCATTCGCGTCTCGACGCCGCGATCCGCGATGAATTCATCGCACGCGGATTGCGCTATCTTCGCCGTTACGACAACCGGGTCGACCTCAGCTGGCAGGATACCTTTCAGACCAGTCAGCGCAGCGATGTGGAAGCGGCCTGTGCCGAGCGTGGCATCGAATGCACCTGGCTGGACGATGGCACGCTCGAAACGCGACAGAGCGCGCAAGTGCGCATCCGCCACCCCGTGTCCGGGCACGAGATCTGGTTCAACCAGGCACACCTCTTCTTCCGTGCCGGACAGTCTTCCGACGACATCGGTGGCGCCTACCCGCGGCATGTCGTATTCGAGGATGGCGGGGAGATCCCGGTCACGCATATCGATGTGATACAGCGTTGCTACGAGGCCTGCGAGCAGCGATTCAGCTGGTCTCGCGGCGACGTGCTCGTGGTGGACAACCTGCGCTACGCCCATGGGCGCGATCCGTACGTTGGCACGCGAAGGATCGTCGTTGCAATGTCCGATGCGTCGGGACTCGCACCGTGAACATCCACGCAGCGCACGCATGCGAGGCAATCGCGCTGGCGACGAGCATGCCGGCCGAGGCTGGCTTGCCGTTCCGGCGCAGGCTGGCTTGCTCGTCAGGCAATCGAGCCCAATCCTTGCGCAACACTCAGCATGCAGTGTCTGGTCGATCAGCCCGACGCTCGCCCTTGGACGTGCCTGCGGCCAGAACGCCGGATCGAACACTGGTTGCCAGCAGTTCCGCCTGGCGACATGGCTCGACCCTCCCGGGTCGCCGACGCCATCCAGGCCATCTCAACCCCGTCATGATCCCTGTCCGGATCCCAGCAGCAGGTCGCGTCCGATGAACACCTATCCTCTCAGTGCAGAGCAACGTCTTCACTGGCGAGCCGCACAGCGGGCAGGCGCATGCCGTGGTCATGTCGTGTCGGCCCGGATCGGCAACACCACTCGACCGGAAGATGTGCATGCGCATCTTCATTCCCGGCTCGCCGGTTGCGAAACCTACCTGCTGCGGCCGGAGACGGTCGAAGGCTACGACCTCCCGTTCCAGACACTTGCCGAAACGCCCGTGTTGCAGATCGCGACGCAGTCGTACCCCGATCGCGGGCAGATGGATCATGCGCTGCGTGATTACGCGCATTGGCCACAGGACTGGGGGGTGTCTGCAGTCGTGGCATCCTGTGATGGGCAGGTTTGGGTCTGGCTCGCAGCACCCGCGTACTGCCTCGACCTCGGAAGCCTTCTGCGCCTCATCTCCGCGGTGTCCTCCGGCGTGCAGGTCACCGACGACGCGCCTGCCGGTACCGAGGATGGTGAAGCGCTGCAGTACCTGGACTACGTGGTCTGGCAAGAAGAACGTCGCACTGCCCTGCTGTCGGAGCGGACTGCACCTGCAAGCCGCCCGCAACGTGCATCGGCAACCGCGCTGCCGCTTCCCTGTGGCCGTGTCGATGCGACCTCCGGCCACGTCGGCATCCGCATTGCGCGTGCCCGGCTCGCCCACATCGCTTCGTCCGAAGAACGCCTGCGGGACCAAGTGCATCGATGCTGGGCGGACTATACCCAGTCGATGTTCGGGCGCCGGGAGGGCTTGCATGAAGTGGTCCGCCTGCCGTCGACATTGCAGCTGGGAGACCTGCCTGGCGCCTTCGAGATGCCGGTCTCGGCCGACGAAAGCCGAGAAGCCGGTGAAACTGCGTTGTTGCTGGACGAGCATGCATATCTTTCCGCAATGACAGGGGCGATCGGTTTCGGCTGGCATTCCACGACAAGCGACGAGATCGCGGTCCATTCGACTGCAGGAGCGGGATGCGATCTGCTGCTGTCCGTGTTGCATGGTCCAGGCGATGCCATCCAGTTGCTGCTTTCATGGCAGAACCTCGAATGGAGTCGTGTCGATGCGCTCGACATGCTCCAGCAGTTGGCCCGTCGACTGGGCGGAGAGACCATCACGGACACTCTTGTGCCCGATGAGCCGGTGAAGTTCCGCCTGCTCGAGGAGATCGCCAGGCAGGTGCGTGAACGCGGCGATCATCCCGCCCTGCATGATGCGCATGGCGTGTGGTCGTATTCCGAGCTCTGGCGCAATGCCGGTGCACTGGCAGGGATGCTGGCAGAGCAGGCCTCACGGGACGCCGTGGTGGCGATCTGGGCGCAGACCAATGCAGAAGCGGTCCTGGCCATGGTGGCCTGCCTGCGCGCGGGATGTGCCTATCTCCCCATCGACCCGCAGACGCCGCCGGAACGGCTTGAATGGCTGATGCGAAACAGCGGCGCTTCACGACTGCTTGTGCCGTCCGGCGCGGTGCCGCCGACACTGGATGGCGTGGAGGTCATTACGATCGACGCGCAAGCATTCACTGCAAGCACGTGCTTCGCGGATCGCAACGACGACGCGGCCACGGCATACCTCATTTATACATCCGGTTCGACCGGAACACCGAAAGGCGTGGCGATCTCTCGCGCCAACCTCGATCACTACCTGGAATGGGCCGTCCGGACGTACTTCGATCAAGGGGCATGCAACAGCGCTGTGTTTTCCTCGCTGTCCTTCGACATGGTGGTAACCCCGATCTTCGCCTGCCTCGCCACCGGAGGCTGTCTGCGGCTATGGCCAACGACTGAACTCGAGCAGGGGCTGCGCGAGGCCTTCGACCCCGGGAATGGCATCGGATGGGTGAAGCTGACACCCAGCCATATCGATCTGGTCGCGGCCCTGGAGATCGAGACGTCTGCAGTCCGGACGTTTGTCGTCGGCGGCGAGGCACTGCATGTACACCAGGTCGACGTGCTGGAGCGGCTCAATCCCGCTGCGCGGATCTTCAATGAGTACGGGCCGACCGAGACGACGGTCGGTTGCCTCGTCAAGCAGGTCTCCGCACGCGATCACCGCATCACGATCGGCACTCCCATCTCGCGCTGCCGCGTCCTGGTCGTGGATGAATCGCTGGCTCCCGTGCTTCCCGGTGACCTCGGTGAGCTTCTGATCGCGGGTGCGGGGGTCGGTATCGGTTACTGGCGCGACGAAGCACTGACCGAGCAATGCTTCATCAGCCTGCCCGGTTCTGCGGAACGCTGGTATCGGACGGGCGACCTCGTCTGCGAACTACCCAGCGGCGAATACGATTTCCGCGGGCGTCGCGATGGCCAGGTGAAACTGCGCGGCCATCGCATCGAGTTGGGCGAGATCGAGCGCGTACTGCTGCAGCATGACCGTGTGCACGGTGTGGCAGTGTTCCTGCAAGCCGATCCGCTGCCGCACCTGGTGGCATGCGTGGAAAGCCGTGCGCCTGCCACGCTGGCCGATGAATTGTCGGCATTCGCGGCACGCTGTTTGCCCGCTTACATGTGCCCGGACCGGATCATCGTGCGCAGCTCGTTTCCGTTGAACGGCAACGGAAAGCTCGACAGGGAGCGCTTGTTGTCGGATTGCGTTGCCAGGCAGCCGGGCGGCGATTTCGATGCCGCAGAACAGAAAGCCATGGCCGAGTTGTGGGCGCAGGCACTCGCGATCCCCCTGGACACGCTCGCACCGGACAGCCATTACCAGCGTCTCGGCGGGGATTCGATTCGCGCGATCCGGCTGATCGCGGCCGTGTTCAAGCAGTTCGGCGTCAGATTGTCGATCAAGCAGCTGTACGAGAACCCTACGATCCGCGAACTGACCGCGCTGTGCAGTGCGGAAATGATCAGTGCCCCGCCCGCTGCACACGGCTCGCATGCGGAAACCGCAGCTGCATCGGCATCGACCTCTGTGCCTGCGGTGGAAACGGGCGCGCCTGACGTGCGCTTCCCGGCGCCGGAGAACAGTCTCGGCATGCTCTGGCTTTCGGAAAAGCATGCCGGTGTGCATGCCTATCACATCCAGAATGTGTATCACACGGCGATCCAGAGCTTCGAGGTGGAACGCCTGGCAGCGGCGTTGCGGCAATTGATCGAGCGCCATGAAGCGCTGCGTTCCAGTTTCGAGATGTCGACTGCGGAACAGCCCATGCAGCGTGTGTGGGCCACCATCGAGCCCGACATCCGCATGCATGACCTGCAAGGAATGCCGCGCGAACGACAGCAGGCCATCGTCGAAGCGGAGCTGCAGCGTGACCGGGAGAACCCCTTCGATATCGTCGTGCCCGGCCTCTGGCGGATGCACGTGTTCCTGATCGAAGGCGACTATCAATTGCTCGCATGGGTCCACCATCACGCGATACTGGATGGGTGGAGCAACGCCGTGCTGATGCGCGAGCTCGTCGACTGCTACCGGATGCCTTCGCAGGCCCTGTCGTCCAATCCTGCTCGACTGATCGACTACGCCGATGAACAAGACCGCATTCGCCGGGACGAGTCGATCAAGGCATATTGGCGCAGCCAGCTCGACGGGGCTCACCCCCTTGCACTGGTCGGCCATGATCGATTGCAGCCGGGAGCGCAGCGCTGGGAGCGCAAGCAGTCTCTGCCCGAGGACGTGGCGCAGGGCATTCGCGCGGTCGCCGATGAACTTGGTTCGAGTGTTCGTGATGTCTGCATCGGCGCGTTCCAGCGCGCCGTTGCGACCGTCGCCTACCGTTCACGCACGTTCGTGGGACTGGTGGAGAACAATCGCCCATTGGTGCAGGGTGGCGACTCGCTCGTGGGTTGCTTCCTCAATACGATTCCCTTGCTCTGCGTGCAGGGCGACAGGAGCTGGCGCGAGCATCTGACCGATACCGCTGCGCAACTGCGAGAACTCAAGCATCACGGCCGATTGCCATTGTCGGACATCGCACGACTCGGCGATCTCGGGCTCAATCAGGCCAGCGCATTCCAGGTGATGTTCAGCTACGTGGATTTCCATGTGTACGCCGGGCAGTCATTGCCGCAGCGGCAGATGGACAAGATCGCCATCCACAGCTACGAGAACACGAGCATTCCTCTGGCATTCACCACCTCCTCCACCCTCGGTGCCTTCGAAATTTCGGTGCACTCATGGCTGGACGACGAAGCCAGGCGTTCGGCTGACGTCTTGTTCGACATCTACGAAGCTTGCCTCCGCGAACTCGCGGTCCACGGACTTGAGGCGGCTTCGCCTCGCGTGCCCGAGGCGGCTCTCTCTGTCTCGCAGCAGGCCAATTGCACGCAGTACGCCTACGAAAGTGCTTCGTTGTGGCAGTTGCTGCAACGGCAGCTTGCTGCCGGCGGCCATCGCATGGCGATACGCTTCGGCGACGAGATGTGGAGTTACGACACGCTTTCCGCGCGCACGGCGCAACTTGCCGACGCATTGAGGCGTCACGGCGTCGGCGAGGGGGATCGGGTGGTGCTGGTGCTGGATCGTTGCCTGCAGCTGCCGGCGCTTCTGTATGCGATCCTGGCCGTCGGCGCAAGCTATGTGCCTGTGGACCCGGAGACACCGCAGGCACGCCTCGATGCCATCGTGGGACAGACCGAGCCCCGATTGCTGGTCACCGACCGCGATCTCGTGATCGCATGCGATGCGGTGCCCTGCGAGCGATTGGCCGCACTGCTCGCACATCCGGTGAACACGAGGTCGATACTGGATTTCCATGGTGGTGGTGAATGCGCCTACATCATCTTCACATCGGGGACGACCGGTGTCCCCAAGGGCGTGGTCGTTGGCGATGACGCGATCGTCAACCGCCTCTTGTGGATGCAGAGAGCCTATCCGCTGGCGGACGGCGATGTGGTCCTGCACAAGACGCCCTATTCCTTCGACGTGTCGGTCTGGGAGTTCTTCTGGCCGATCATCGCTGGCTGCGGCATGGTGGTCGCTGCTCCCGGCGCCCATCTGTCGCCATCGACGCTCTCGGCCACGATTCGCGAATGCGGCGTTTCCGTCGTTCACTTCGTGCCGTCGATGCTGTCCGAGTTCCTGCCGGAGTGGCGCCGCCATGCGCATCCGTCCCTGCGTTACGTCATCTGCAGTGGCGAAGCCTTGCCGGTGGCCCTGGTCGAGGATTTCTTCGAGATTGCGCCCGACTGTCGACTCGAGAATCTGTACGGTCCGACCGAGGCTGCCGTCGACGTGACCGCCTGGTCATGCGCTCCTGGCCGCCGCGAGGTTCCGATCGGGAGACCGATCGACAACATCCGGATGCATGTGCTCAGCGAATCGCTTCAGGTTCTTCCGGACGGTTGCGTAGGCGAACTGTGCATCTCCGGCGTCGGGCTGGCCGACGGTTACTGGCGTCAGGAAGAGATCACCCGGCGTGCGTTCCTGGATCATGCCGGTCTCGGCACGCGCATCTACCGTACAGGCGACCTCGCCCGCTGGGACCTCCACGGATACCTCACCTACCATGGGCGCATCGATCACCAGGTCAAACTGCGGGGTCAGCGGATTGAACTGAAGGACGTCGAATTCCACATGAGCGACTGCCTGGACGGTCGCCGATGCGTCGCTCTTGTCGCGGATGCGGGTACGGACCGCGCCTATCTTGCTGCCTTCGTCGAAGGTGCATCGGGCATCGATCGCGATGGCCTGCGCGTTGCGCTGGAAGGACGCCTGCCCGGCTACATGATTCCGCGCGCGATCCACGTCGCCGCTTCGCTGCCGGTGACCTCGAACGGCAAGCTGGACCGAGCAGCGCTGATGCTCCGGCTGCGCGACGCAAGCGATGAGCCGCAGGGCGGACCGGTGTCCGAGCACGAACGCATGCTGATCGGCTTCTGGCAGCAACTGCTGGAACAACCCATAGCGTCGGTGAATACCGACCTCTATGCACGCGGCGCGCATTCCCTGCTGATGATCCGTGCACTGGGAATGATCCGTGAGCGGTTCGCCATCCAGGTCGAAATCAAGCCGTTTCTCGAATGCGCCACGATCCGCGAGCAGGCCATGCTCATCGAACGGGAAGAACGCACGGGACTTCTTCTGGATACGCTCGGCATGCAACCGGCGAGCGACAATGATGTCGAGCTGGTGCTGTGATGGAATTGGATACCCTTCTCGAATACTGCGCACGGCACGGCATTTCGCTGCGCCTCGATGACGCAAGGCAAGTCAAGGTCTCAGGCAGCAGGGAATCGCTGACGCCGGAGGTGCTCGATGCCCTGCGCCAGCACAAGGCATCGATCGCAGCTCGACTGCAGTCCCAGGATGAAGTGCTTGTCGCACGGTCATGGTCGGACGGGGAAGGTGCTCCGCTGTCGTCGATGCAAAGGCAGATGCTTGCACTGGACGAACGCGCAGGGGACTCGAGGCACAACCATCTGGTCGTCGCATATCACGTCGAAGGCGATTACCGCCATGCCCGTACGGAGGCTGCCCTGCAGGCGCTGATCGAGCGCCATGCGATCCTCCGTTCGCTGTTCGTGGCGCGCGATGGCGTGATGCTCCAGGAACCCATGCGCCTCCCCGTTGCGCATATCCATCTCCCGATTACCCTGTCTGATGCGGTGGATCCCGGTGTAGTGGATCGGGAGGTCGAGGCCTTCGCCACGCGGCGCTTCGACCTTGCGAGAGAACTTCCATTCCGCCTTCTGGTGCATGCGGCCGGAAGCGCAGGCCATGGCCTGACCTGGGTTTTCCATCACGTGGCGGTCGACGGCGAGTCGATCGCGCGCATTCTTTCGGAATATGCGGTTCACGCCACGGCCCCGGCCGAAACGGCAGCACCCCCGGCCTTGCAGTATCGCGACTATGCGGCCTGGGAACAGGCTCGTCGCGAAGCAGCAGCCTCGGCGGGACTGGCCTATTGGGTCTCATTGCTTCGCGACGCCCGATCGCCTCGATTCGCCGGCGGCGACGAGTCACGCGCGTGGGAAGATTGCTTCGAACAATGCAGCGTATCGAAGGAGCGTGCCCATTCGCTCGGTGCGCTGGCGAGACACTGCAGGACCAGCCTGCATGTGCTGATGGAAGCCCTCTTCGCCTGGCACCTGGCGTGTCACCTCGACGAGAAGCGCGTGCTGTATGGAACCCCGGTGACCTTGCGGAACCGGACGGGCTTGCATGAAATGATCGGCCCGCTGGTCAGCACGCAGCTTCGGTACTTCGAGATTCTTCCGGACGAGTGCTTCGTTGACTTCCTGGTGCGCTGCACCGAAGCCATACGCGACGGGCTTGGCCATGCCGAAGTGCCGCAAGACGATATCGCCGATGCCTGCGCCAATGATGCGCTGCGCAACGTTGACGCATTCTTCACCCTGCAGATGGCGCCGGCGCAGCAGACTGGCACCGGTTCCTCGCAGGCGGATCCGGTTCGTGTGCCACGGATGCCTCCGAAGTTTGCGTATGTCCTGAACGCATTGGAGCGCAGAGACGACCTGCTGCTGCGTTTTGAATGGGATCCCCGGCGGATCGCATCGTCGTTCATGCAAGGACAGGCGCAATCCTTTTCGAGGCTGGCCGATGCCGTCCTTTCCAATCCGAGGATCACGCTGCTTGACAGCCAGGCACTTCTGGCAAACGGCACCCTGCTCATCGGTCCGTCGACGGCGCATGAGGCCAGCGACATTCTGCAGTTGTTCTCACGGACGGTAGAGCTGCATGCCGACAGGATCGCGCTCGAACAGGGCGAGCGCACGATGCGCTATCACGAGCTGGATGCGCTGTCCTCCCGTTGGGCTGCAGGGCTGGGACAACGGCTGACCGACTCGCAGACGAAGATCGTCGCGATCGCAATGCCGCGCTGCCCGGAATTTTTCGTCGCCCAGCTGGCAGTCCTGCGAGCAGGTGCAACCTTCGTTCCGCTGGACATTGACCTGCCTCGTGATCGTACCATCGACATCATCGAGCGTTCGCGCGCCGCACTCGTCCTGGTGCGCGATGCCGACGAAGCCATCGGGCATCCGCGGGTCATCGCCGTGGAACGGCTCGTCGATCCGACGGGAACACTTGATTCACCAGCTTCGGCCTCTGCGGCACCCGCCTACATGATTTTCACATCGGGCACGACCGGACGGCCGAAAGGCGTGCTCATCGGTCATCGGAGCCTCGTGAATCTCGCAACCGCTCAAGCGCGCATTTTCGACATTGCCGCAGGCGACCGCATCCTGCAGTATTCCGCGCTCGGTTTCGATGCCCAGATATCGGAATGGTCGACCGCATGGTGCCGGGGCGCCACCTTGGTCCTCCCGTCGGAGCCCGAACAGCGAACCGATGCCAGTGCGCTTGCGGCCTGCCTGCGTGATGCGCGCATCACGCATGTCACCCTGCCACCGACGGTCCTCGCCAGCATCGATCATCCCGAGGACATGCCTGCTCGCGTGATCATCGCAGCGGGCGAAGCCTGCCCGCAGGAGCTTGCCGATCGCTATGCGCGCACACGCCGCTTCATCAATGCCTACGGCCCGACCGAGGGTACGGTCTGCACGACGACCCATCTCCATGAGACTGGATGGCCGATCTCGCTGGGACGACCCATCGACAACATGAGCGTGTTCGTGGTCGATGCGAATCGGCAGCCTTTGCCGCCCGGCGCGGAGGGCGAGCTGTGCATCGCCGGCGACGGAATCGCGATCGGCTATTTCGAAGATGAAGAACAGACCCGTCAACGCTTCCCTGTCCTCTCACTTGCCGGCAGCCGCATGACCTGCTACCTCACCGGCGATCGCGTGCGACTCGATCCGGACGGCAGTCTGGTCTTCATCGGACGTATCGACGACGAGGTCAAGATTCGCGGCAACCGCGTCGCACCCGAAGAAGTGACCCATCACCTGCTCGCCGATGAACGCATCGCCGCAGCATGCTGCATCTTCGATCCATCCAGGCAGTCATTGATCGCAGCCGTCGTGCTGCGTGAATTCGTGCAGCCTGCCGACCTGCGTCGGCATTTGGCCGAGCGGTTGCCGCGTTACATGGTGCCGGGCCGCATCGTCGTCCTCGACGCGCTCCCATTGACCGCCAACGGCAAGGTGGACAAATCAGCCCTCGCGGTACGGTTCGAAGCCAGCACTGATTGTGCCGAAGTGTTGCCGGATGAACCGCTCGCGCATGCACTCGCCGAAATCTGGTCATCCTTGCTCGGTGCCAGCGCGATCGGACTGGACAGCGATTTCTTCGCCCTTGGTGGACATTCGCTGCTGGCTGCGCGCCTGAAACGCGAAGTCGGCGAGCGTCTCGGAGTGACCGTCGACACCGAGTCGGTCTTTACCCACTTCCAGTTCGGCGATTTCCTGGCGCATGTGCGTTCACGGCTGCCCGCGGATCCTGGCGCCAGCGAGATGGAGGAGATGGAGTGGTGACGGTCGGACCAGCTATCGAAGCATTCCTCGGCAGGCTGCAACAGGCCGGCGTCGAGTTGTGGGTGGAGGACGGTCGGTTGCGCAGCCGGGCGAGGAAGGACGCCATCTCGCACGAAGACGCCGATTTCATCCGCAAGCACAAGGCTGATATCGTCGGGCATCTGACACTGGCTGTCCCAACGGCAGGCGCAAAGATTCCGGTTGACGTCGGAACGCCGCTCAGTGCGGAGCAACAGCGCCTGTGGACGGCGGTTGAACTGACAGGTCCAGGCGACGCCTACAACGTGCCGCTGGTGATGCATCTCCATGGGCATCCGGATCCTGCGGTGCTGGAACAGGCGTTGCGTACGCTGCTGGGTCGCCATGCGCCATTGCGCAGCATTCTCGTTGAAATCGACGAGGGGCATGTCCATGCAGTGCCCCAGCCGATCCACGCCCTGCCCTTCACGCAGATCGCGCTGAAGGCTGCAGTCGACAGGGACGAGGCGCTGGCGGCATTGCAGGCCGAAACTCGGCACGCATTCGACCTGCGCCGGGAGATCCCGATCCGCTGCTGTCATCTGTCCACCGACCGCGACAGCTATCTGTGCATCACCTTCCATCACCTGGTCGTGGATGCCGAGAGCGTTGCGATCCTCCTGTCCGAGCTGTGCGAGCTGTATACGGCCATCGCATGGCAGCAAGCGCCTCGCTTGAGTCCGCAGGTCGCACAGTATTCCGAGTACGTGGCCTGGCAACGCAAGCGCACTGCGGACCCCATCTACCATGCCGAGGCCACGCGCTACCGCGACGAGCAGTTCCACGCGTTCGAGCCGAGTCGATGCCTGATGCCCGACATCGGGCATCGCGACTTGCCGCGTGGAACTAGCGGGCATTGCCGGATCGAAGTCCCGGCCGATCTCCGCCCGGATATCGATGCCATAGCGCGCAAGCACAAGCTGACCCTGTTCGCACTGCTGCAGTCGATGCTGTCGTTGTATCTTGCGGAAATCACCGACGGCGCCGATTTCGCCATCGCATCTCCGGTCTCCACGCGCGATGCATCCGACTTCTCGGGAACCGTCGGGTTTTTCGTGAAGGATCTCATGCTGCGCCATGTGCCGAGGCAGGCCGGGGAAACACTGGATCAGTATCTTCCCGGCGTCAGGCAGCGTTTCATCGATGCCATGCGCTTCCGGCATGCAACCGTTGGTCCGCCGGACATGGATGCCGGAGCCGTGGCCGATCCGGCGCAGCATGGCATGGCTCCCGAAGTGATCTTCGCGTTCCAGACGACAGGCGCTTCGCACATGGAGATAGGGGGAATCCCCTTCGACATCCTGCCGATGGCTTCGGCTACGGCCAAGACCGACCTGGTCCTGTATGCCGCCGATGCGCAGGGCATTCTCGACCTGAGTTGGGAATACGACTCCGCACTCTTCAGTGAAGCCTACATCCACGGTCTGGCCCGTGGCTTCCTCCGCTTCCTGGCCGAACTCGTGCGCAACCCGAATGCGCCCATCGCCTCGGCGTCTCTCGTGGATACCGAGGAAGAACACCGGCTCCACACACTGTTCGTTCCAGTGCGCGCGACAGCCAACAGCAACGATGGTCGCGTTGACAGCGAAGGGACTGGTCTGGTCGATGCATGGCGTTCCAGTGCGGCCCGGCATGGGGATCGTATTGCGTTGATCGAAGGCGATCGCAAGATCAGCTATCGCGAGCTGGACGCGACGACCGATCGCTACGCTGCCGAGTTGATGGCACTGGGTGTTTCTGCCGGTGATCGCGTCGGTCTGCTGCTGCCACGCTCCATGTGCTGCGTCATGTTGATGCTTGCCTCGGCCAAGATCGGTGCGGCATACGTCCCGGTGGATGCGAATCTCCCGGAAGAAGCGCAGCGTGACGTGCTCAAGTGTGCAGATGCAAGACTCGTCATCGTCGACGATCGCCACTTCGCGATCGACGGCTTGGCAATGGTCACGCTGGCGGATTTCGAGCGGCAGGCCGCGTCGGCAACCGCCATGATGCCGCAGTCCGTGCAGCGGGATTCGCTGCTGTACATCATGTTCACGTCCGGCTCGACCGGAGAAGCCAAGGGCGTTGCGGTTTCGCAAGGCAGCGTCCTTGCCTTCGCAGAGGCGCCCGATTACATACCCGCCCGGAATTCGATCGTCGCGTTCTGCTCGCTGCCTTCGTTCGATGCCTCTACGTTCGAAGTCTGGGCAACCCTGCTCAACGGACATACGTTGCAGATCCATGCCGCCGGCAGGATCGATCCCCCGGAGTTTCTCGATTGGATGCGCTCGACCGGCATCCAGGTTGCATTCATCACGTCCGCGCTGTTCGAGGTGCTGATGAGCCTCGACGACGTGCGGCTTCCTGCGATGACGCACCTCATCGTTGGCGGAGATGTGGCGCCGGTCGACGCGATTCGCAGGTTCATGGACGCAAACCGCGCAGCCCGATGCTTCAATGGTTATGGTCCGACCGAAAACACGACTTTCAGCACGGTGCACGCGATCGACGCGTCTGACCTTCACCGATCCATTCTTCCGATCGGCCGTCCGCTGGCGGCCACGGGTGTCGCAGTGGTCAATGCGGCTCTGCAGTTGGTGCCGCCTGGACATGTGGGCGAGCTCATCCTCAGCGGCGCGCAATTGGCCGACGGATACTGGAAGCTCCCTGCCCTGTCTGCGCAGCGCTTCGTGCGCCGACCACAGGACGGCACGCGCTGCTACCGCACGGGAGATCGTGTCCGCTGGAATGCACGTGGTGCGTTGGAATTCGTCGGACGCCAGGACGACCAGGTCAAGATCAGCGGTTATCGCATCGAACTATCCGAACTGCGTGCCCGCCTGGAAGCCGTGCCGGGCATCCGCACAGCAGTCGTGCTGGCCAGGAAAACGGGCTCCGGTGCGAAGGTCATCCATGCCTTCTACCGGCCGGACCCGAATGCGCCATCCTCCGAGCAGATCATGGCGAGGCTCGCTGCAGAACTCCCCTCGTACATGCTGCCCTCTCGCCTGGATGCCGTCGAATCATTCCCGCTGACGCGCAACGGCAAGGTCGACCAGCGCAAACTGATCGAGCAGACCGAACACCGCTTCACTGCGGCGACGACCACGCTGCAGGGATGGGATCGACTCGTCGCAGCCGCATGGGAGGCGATCCTCGGCCGCCCATGTCAGGACATCGATGCGGATTTTTTCGCGCTTGGTGGACATTCGCTTACCGCGACCAGGCTGGCACTGCGCCTGGGCGAACTGCTGGGCACGCGCGTACCGCTCGGTGATGTGTTCAGGCACGCAACCATCCGAACCCAGTCGGAATATTGCCGTCGACATGCCATCTCGGGGACGGCCGAGCCGGCACTGCAACGGCGTGGTTCGAAACTGGCACCGCTTTCGTTTTCGCAGCGACGCCTGTGGGTCCTCGATCAGCTCGGCCAAGGACCGGTATTCAACATTCCGATGGCCATCCGCCTGCGCGGCCAACTGGATCGCGCCGGCCTCGAGAAGGCCTTCAATGCCCTGCTCGATCGCCACGAGATCCTGCGGACGCGCTATGTGGTGGAAGGTGATGAGCCACGCCAGGTCGTGGTCGATGGCGTCCGTCTGACCTTGCGGGAAGTCGATTGCAGCGTGCATTCGATGCCGGACCAAGTCTGCACGGAGATGATCGCTGCGGAGGCTTCCACTCCGTTCGACCTCGCGAACGACCTGATGCTGCGCGTCCGGCTGTTCACACTGTCGGGCGACGAAGCGATCCTGTCGCTCAACATCCATCACATTGCCTGCGATGGCTGGTCCATTGCGATCCTTGTCGAGGAACTGTCCGAACTCTACGCCGAACACTCGGGCGGCCCCGTTGCCGCATTGCCGACGCTGCCGTTCCAGTACAGCGACTACGCACTGTGGCAACGCGAGCATGCGCAAGGCCCCGAATTCCAGCGCCAGCTTCGCTTCTGGACCGATCGGCTGGCGAACCTGCCGGCCACGCACAATCTCCCGCTGGATCGCGCCAGGCCCGACTTTCCCAGGGGCACGGGCGACGTGGTCTCGTCGCACGTTCCGGCGGCCGTGTGGGCTCGACTGGAGGCATTCGCGCAGGTGCATGAGGCCACGCCGTTCGCGGTCATCAGTGCGGTCTTTGCATGCCTGCTGGCGCGCTATTCCGGCGACACGGACATCGTCTTCGGCACACCGGTCGCCAACCGCGAACAGCCCGGGCTGGGCAGGCTGGTCGGATTCTTCGTGAACACGCTGGTGCTGCGTACCGATCTGTCCGCGAACCCATCACTTCAGACATTGGTCGCAAGCACCAGGACTGCGCTTGTCGATACCTTCAGCGCGCAATCCGTTCCGTTCGAGACGCTGGTGGAGGTGCTCCAGCCCGAGCGCAGCGCAAACCACAGCCCGTTGTTCCAGGTCATGCTGTCCATGCATACCAACGAACGGCGCGATCTGCGCATGCCGGGCATCGAAGCCCGCCCCATCCGCAGTGGAGTGATTTCGGCCCAGTACGACCTGACCCTGGACGTCATCGTGACGGATGAAGGCACGTTCGAGCTGGGTTGGGAATTCGCGGACGAACTGTTCGATCGCGACAGCATCCTGCGCCTGGCATCGCATTTCGGACGGTTGCTCGAAGGCATGCTGGCCAGCCCGGACCAGCCCTACCTGCAGGTCCCGCTGCTCGGCGACGAAGAAATCGCGACATGCCGAGCACAGTGGAGCGGCCCGGTACAGGAAACACCCGCCGACCTGTGCATCCACCACCTTGTCGAAGCACAGGCGGCGCAAAGGCCGCATGCCATCGCGGTGACACACGACGGACGTCACTGGACCTACCAGGAGATCGAACACGGCGCGAATGCCCTGGCGCAGCGGCTCCTGGGCGCCGGTGTGTCGCTGGAGGAGCGCGTCGGGCTGTCCACCGGTCGAGGCGTCGAAACGGTGCTGGGCATGCTGGCCATCATGAAGTGCGGCGCGGCCTATGTGCCGCTGGAGCCCGACACTCCGGACGCCCGGTTGCGCGAGATCATCCAGGCCGCAGGCATCGTCCGTGTCGTGGTCCAGCCGGAATTCGTGGCGCGTGCGCCGTTCGATTCACTGGCCCGCGTCACCATCGAGGCATCCCCGTCCGCCCATGATGAAGCCAACCCGTCTCGGGGCGGCGACTCTCTTCCGGTGTGCAGGACGGTATCCGGCTGCAATGCCGCCTATGTGGTGTTCACTTCCGGGTCGACCGGCATCCCCAAGGGCGTGGTCTGCGAGCACGGCGCGCTCGTCGATCGCTGGATGGCATGGGACCGGATGCTGGGCCTGTCGCAGGATCCGCCCGTCGTGTTGCAGATGGCCAGTCTTTCAGTCGACATCTGCCTGGGCGACATGGTGAAGGCACTGGCCTCCGGCGGACGACTGGTGCTGTGCCCCAGGGACACGCTGTTATCGCCAGAAGAGCTCTGGGCGCTGATGCAGCGCGAACGGGTGACCTTCGGCGATTTCGTGCCGTCTGTCTTGCGCTCGCTCGCTGGCCATCTCGTTGCCATCGAGCAGAAACTGATGGATGTCCGCCAACTGCTGGTGGGATGCGAGGCGTGGTACGGACGCGATCTGCATCTGCTGCAGCGCGTACTGGGTCCGACGACCCGGTGCTATAACATCTACGGCCAGACCGAATCGATCATCGATGCCGCCTATCTGGACGTGACCGAGCTGGAGCTCGCGCCCGGAGACGTTCTGCAGATCGGAATGCCACTGGCCAATACGGAACTGTCGGTGCGCAATGCCGGCGGGCAATTGCAGCCGATCGGCGTGAATGGCGAACTGTGCGTCGCCGGTCCCGCACTGGCCCGCGAGTATCTCGCGCAGTCCGAACTCACCGGCAGCAAATTCGTCCGATCCGACAGCAATTCCAGCGGACACCGGATGTACAGGACCGGCGATGTGGTGAAACGTCTGCCCGACGGGCGCATCGCCTTCGCAGGTCGTACCGACGACCAGGTGAAAATCCGGGGATTCCGGGTGGTGCTGCGCGAGGTCGAGGAAGCGATGCTCGCCCTGCCCCGCGTCACCGGCTGCGTCGCACTCGCCAAACCGACCGCAAGCGGCGACCGGATGCTCGTTGCGTATGTGACCGTGGACGGCGCTGAAAACAGCGGTCTGGTCGCGATGTGGCGTGAAGCACTGACACTGCGGATGCCCGACTACATGGTGCCGACGGCGTTCTGCATGCTGGAGACCATCCCGCTGACTCCGACCGGGAAAGTCGACCGGCAGAAACTGCTGCAGCTCGAACTCGACGCGGCAGTGCAGGCCGAGCACGCGCCGCCGCAGACCCCGCTCGAGTGCACGCTGGCCGACGTCTGGCGTGCCGTCCTTGGGCTTGAGCGGGTCGGAGTGCTGGACAATTTCTTCTCGATCGGAGGCGACTCGATCCGTGTCGTACAACTCGTCACCGAGGCGAAACGGCATGGCATCGCATTCGCTGCGAAGGATATCTTCAGCTTCCAGTGCATCCGACACCTCGCCGAGCACGTGGGTCGGACGAAGTCGGATGAAGGCAAGCATGCGGATCATGATGCCGCGCTGCCGCTCGAACTGCTTGCAATTCCGGCGTGCGACGCCGAACTGCTTCCGAACGGCATCGACGATGCCTATCCGGTCACCGCATTGCAGGCGATGATGCTGGCGCGGCATGGAACGCACTGCGAAATCGAAGGCGTCTATCTGCCACAGCAGGTCTTCGAATTCGAGGATGCCGGCTTCCAGGCCGAGTACCTGCATTCGGCGCTGCGCCTGCTGATCGCCCGGCACCCCACCCTTCGCGCCGGTTTCGTACGCCGGAAGGATGGCGGTTATCTGCAGGTCATCCGGCGAAGCGTCCCGACACCGCTCGAGATCGTCGACTTGACGACATTCCCGCAGAGCGAGCAGGAAGTCGTGGTCGGACGGTACATCGCAGAGGACCTGGCGCATCCCTTCGACACCGATGCCGAAGGCCGGGCCTTGATGCGTTACACCCTGTTCGACATGGGGCATGGACGCTGGCGACTGCTGCTGTCGACCCATCATGCGATCGACGACGGCTGGGGATTCGTCGAATTCATGAACGAACTGATGTCCCTGTACGCACGTGCGCGCGCGGGCGATCTGCCTGGGGTGCTCGCGCCAGCGGCCGACGTGTTCAGGGAACGGGTGGCGTTGGAGCTCGAGGCCGCAGGATCGGATCGCAGCGCTTCGTTCTGGCGTGACCATCTGGCCCAGGCTCCACGCATCCTGCCCCCTGTCTCGGGTGATGCCGGCATGCGTCCGGCACGCTACCTGACCCGGTCCATCGCAATGGAGCCAGATGTCCTTCCGGCGCTGACGGAACGCGCAAAGTCCGGCGGATGGCAGATCAAGACGGCGACATTGCTCGCCTACTTCCATTGCCTGTCCTCGCTGTGCGGGCATGGGGTCACCGTGGATGTGGTGAGTTCGGGCAGGTCGGACCGTCTGTCAGATCCCTTCCACTCGCTTGGACTGTTCTGGAATTTCAGCCCCATCCACTTCGCGACGGGCGACATGCCCGATCCGGCCGAGTGCGGACGCCTGCAAGCCCTTCTGCTGGCTGCATCTGAGCATGTGATGTATCCGACCGAAACCCTGAAGGCACAAGGAAAGATCCCGCCGGTATGGGCTTCGTTCAACTATGTCCACTTCCACAACATGCAATCCATGGACACGCCGACCGGAACCGGCAGTGCGGAGACCTTGAAGGTCGTCCACGAGAGCGATCGCTTCCATCACGCCATGAGCCTGATGGTGTCCCTGGACAAATCCGCGACCCGCGCGACGGTCATGCTCTGCTGCAACAGCGCGAATATCGACAGTGCCAGCATGGATCGATTCCTGCGCGAATACATCGCGCTCGTCCGCAGGATCGCCGGGCTCGGCGCGTCCGTCGCCGGCAGGGACTGGCTGGATCATGATCAACGCAGCGCATCGACGATGACATCCGATGCCCCCACCTTGCCCCGGGCGGATTCGTGATCGAATCCACCGCCACCGACAACCAGTTCATCATTCGAAACCGAGAGGAAACGCCGTGCAGACCATATTCACGCTGACCCCATCAGAAGTGAGCGAGATCGAAGCGCTCATCACGGATATACATTCGCGTCACCAGAATTTCGATGACCCGGTATTCCTGAAGGAATGCGCGTTGTTCGCGAAGAAGCTTCCAGAACGCCTGCTGGTCTACCTCAACGAGTTCCGTTACAACCCGCCATCGGAAGGCTACTGCATCGTGTCCGGATTCCCGATCGACGATGCGCGCCTGGGGCCCACGCCTTCGCACTGGCGAATCGACAATCCGAATGCGACGTGCTGGCGTGAGTGCATGCTGGCTTGCCTGTACTCTGCCGCGTTGGGCGATATCTTCGGCTGGTCGACGCAACAGGATGGCCGCATCATCCACGATGTCCTTCCGGTCAAGGAATACGAGCATGAACAGCTCGGGTTCAGCAGCAGCGAGGAGTTGACCTGGCATACCGAGGACGCCTTCCACGAGCTTCGTGGCGACTACCTCGCCTTCTTCTGTCTGCGCAACCCCGATGCGGTCGCGACGACCATCTCGCGTCCCGACTTCTCCAGGCTCACTCCCGAGCAAATCGACGTGCTGTTCGAGCGTCACTACACCATCCGTCCCGACAATTCGCATCTGCCGAAGAACGAGTCCGAAGACCGTGCGCGCGAACGAGAGGCCGGAGGCGAAACGCTGGTGACGGCCGCTTACGAGGACATCGAGCGTCGTCTGTCGGAGCCAGAAAAGATCGCGGTTCTCTTCGGCGACAAGCGCGATCCCTACATGAGTCTCGACCCTTACTTCATGGATGAACCAGAGCATCCGGCAGCGCGCGAGGCCCTCAAGGCGCTGATCGATGCGGTCGAGGCGGGGTTGAAGGACATGGCGCTGAGTCCCGGCGAGTGCGCCCTCATCGACAACTACATGGTGGTGCACGGCCGTCGCAGCTTCAAGGCACGATTCGATGGAACCGATCGCTGGCACAAGCGCATCAACATCACCCGCGACATCCGCAAGTCTCGCCATGCCAGGCCGGACGCAGGTTCGAGACTCATCTATTGAGCGCGTCGAGTGCGCAGGCTTGCCGGCTCGTCCTTTCCGGGAACACGTTCGATGAATGCGTCGAACGGAAGCGCCTGCCCTGGCGAATCCATGCAGTACCGCAGCAACCGCCGCAACGCGCGGCGGCCATCGATCTGAAATCGGTGCTTGCGCCGACACTGGAGTTTGCATGCTTGCACCATTGCTTCATCGCTTGAAGGGCCCGGTGGCGGTCGCCGTTCTGGCGAGTGCGATCAGTTCCCTCTTCCCGGTGCTCCTGCTCTCGTTGATACGGCGAGGACTGGAACGGGGCGCATCGAGCATCGGCCTTCCGGACATCGCAGTGTTCATGTGCCTGGTGGGCGGCCTGTTCATGTTCGGCCTGGCCGGCCAGTTGCTGCTGGCCCGGCTGGGCGCACGACTCGTGCTCGAGGTCAGGCAATGCCTGCTCGGTCACATCGGACAGATGTCCTTTCGCGACTTCGAGCGTTTCGGCAGCGAGCGGCTGCGTGCTTCGTTGATGAAGGATGTCACGGCGGTCGCAAATGCATTCACCATGCTTCCGCACATCGTCTACAACGGCCTGCTCGTCGCCGCCTGCCTGGCTTACCTGCTCTACGTCTCATGGCCCCTGTTTCTCGCATTGACCGCCTTCCTTTCGGTCATCGTGGTCGTCAGCGTGGTGCTGGTGCGACTGGTCATTCGCGAGTTCCGCACGCTCCGGAACCTGGAAGATGGCCTCTTCGGCACATTCGCCACCCTGTTCGATGGCGCCAAGGAACTGGCGACGGATCCGCTCAGACGTGCGTTCTTCCATGCGGAGATCGTCGCGCCACGCGCGGAGGCCATACGCCTGCAGGACTTCCGTGCGCAGCGCTACTGGAGCCTGAGCAACAACTGGAATGCGGTCATCGTCTTCCTCGCCCTGGGCTTCGTCGTGGTGAGCCCGTCCCTGCTCGACAGCGTGTCGGCAGGTGACAGCACCGCCTTCGCGCTGGCCTTGTTCTTCATGGTGATGCCGCTGAACTTCCTGTCGGTCACCACGCAGGAGATCAGCAAAGGGTGGATCGCCTACAAGCGACTGATGGAACTCGAGGCCTCTTTTCCACGCCAGGCAACGCCCAGCAACATCCACCCCCGGTCAGATACTCGAATTGCCTCGCTGCAGCTGCAGGATCTCAGCTTCCGTTACGAACCCGATGCGCCGTTCGGCCTGGGTCCGATCAGCGTCGACCTGCCCTGCAGCCAGGTGATCTTCATCACCGGCGGCAATGGCAGCGGAAAATCCACGCTGATGAAGGTGGTCACAGGCCTCTATCCTGCCGATTCCGGCTCGATCGTCATCGACGGCAAGGCATACGACGCCACCCAGCCCTGTGGATACCAGCCCTTCTTTTCCGTCATCCATTTCGATTTCCATCTGTTCGAGCATGTGCTGGACAGCGATGGCAAGCCCATCCACGATGAGGATGCCCGCTTTCTCTACTGGCGCAGCCGCCTGAGACTCGACGAAGTGCTGCGTCTGGAGAAGGGGCGCCTGGTTTTCGACGGCCTCTCGCAGGGACAGCGAAAGCGTGCGGCCTTCCTGGCGGCCATGCTGGAAAACCGGCCGATCATCGTGCTTGATGAATGGGCGTCAGACCAGGATCCCGAGTTCCGGGAATTCTTCTACCGGGTCCTGTTGCCCGAGCTGAAATCGGAAGGCAAGACCGTGATCGTGATCAGCCACGATCTTCAGTACTTCAGCGAAGCAGACCGCTTGCTGGTGATGTCCGATGGCCGCCTGCTGGAAGGGAACGACATCATGGTTGCCGTTGCGCGCACTCGATAAGCGCATTCGATGACTGCAGCATGCTTGCCCCGTCCTGGCGGTGGCCAGCCTCCGCCGGCGGCATTGCCTCCACTCCGCCACCGATCAGCTGGCCGATGGCGATCAGATCGCCATCAGCCGATGAGGAAGACAGCAGGCGCAACAGGACGTTCGGCGTGTGTCCGCGAAGAGCGCGCCTGCTTCAATGCCCCCTCAGCTTGCGGCGGATCCTGCGGCAACAGGCGGCTTGACCTTGAACCATGCCGCATACAGTGCCGGCAGGAACAGGAGTGTCAATATCGTTGCGACGATCAGTCCGCCCATGATCGCTACCGCCATCGGGCCGAAGTACGCGCTGCGAGTCAATGGGATCATGGCCAATACCGCTGCGAGTGCGGTCAGGACGATGGGCCGGAATCTGCGAACCGTCGCTTCGACGATGGCGTGCCACGGATCCGAACCCGCGCGCGTATCGCACTCGATCTGATCGACCAGGATCACCGAATTCCGCATGATCATCCCGGCCAGTGCGATCGTGCCCAGCATGGCCACGAAGCCGAAGGGAACACGGAACACCAGCAGGAAGAGGGTCACGCCGATCAAGCCCAGCGGTGCGGTCAGAAGAACCAGCAGTGTCCGCGAGAAGCTTCTCAACTGGAGCATGAGAAGCGTCACCACGACCAGCAGGAACAAGGGCATGCCGGCCTTGATCGATGTCTGTCCACGCACTGACTCCTCGACCGTGCCACCAACCTCGAGCAGGTAGCCCGTGGGCAGTTCGTTGCGGATTTCGTCGAGGGTCGGCAGGATCTGCGCATTCACCGTCGCCGGTGTGTAACCGTCCTTCACGTCGGCGCGGATGGTGATGGTGGGCAGGCGATTGCGGCGCCAGATGACGCCATTCTCGAAGCCGTACTCCACTCTGGCGATCTGGGTCAACGGTATGGACTTCCCTCCGGCGGTCGGTACGGAAAGGCTGCCCACCTGGTCGAGGCGCGCGCGTTCCTCCTCCGGGCCGCGCAACTGCATTTCGATCAATTCGTTACCCTCGCGATACGTGCTCACGCGCAGGCCCGAAAGAGAACCGGAAAGGAAATGCGACAGCTGGGCGGTACTCACGCCCATCGCACGCGCGCGATCCTGGTCGATGATCAGCCTGACGGTCTTGCTGGGCTCGTCCCAGTCCAGATTGACGTTCAAGGTATTCGGATTGGCGCGCACTTTCGCTTCGACCTTGCGCGCGATCTCGCGGACGGTGTCGATATGCTCGCCGGAAACGCGAAGCTGCAACGGGAAGCCAACGGGCGGACCGTTCTCGAGCCGGGTCACGCGAAGCTGGCCATGCGTGAAACGCGGGGCGACCTCGTGCATGATCCAGCTGCGCAGGCGCTCGCGCGACTCCATGTCCTTTGAACGCACGACGAACTGGGCGAAATGCTTCTGGGGCAATTGCTGGTCGATCGGCAAGTAGAAACGAGGCGTTCCGGAGCCGACATAGGCCACGTAGTTTTCGATGCCCTCCTGCTTCTCCAGGAGCTTCTCGATTTCCTTCACCTGCAGCTCGGTCGCCCGCAGCGACGATCCTTCCGCAAGTTCCAGGTCGACCAGGAGTTCCACGCGTGTCGAATGCGGGAAGAACTGTTGGGGAACAAAGCGGAACAGCACGATGGACAGCACGAATGCGAGGCAAGTGAGGCCGATGACGGTCCAGCGTCGGAGGAGGCACCAGGACACCAGTTTCCGGAGGCGCGTATGGAAGCCGCTCGAATACGGATCATGGTCATGCCTTGCCACTGCGGCAGGCTCGACCCCGGCCGATGCAGTGCCTTCCCGTCCAGATCGAGCAGCGAAACGCTTCGAGATACGGTTCCAGAGGGACGGTGCATGGCCCGCATTGTGCGTGTCGGGCAGCATCCTGTCGCCCAGGTAGGGAATGAAGATCACCGCCGCGACCCATGACACGAGCAGCGCGATCGTCACGACCTGGAACAGGGAGCGCGTGTACTCGCCGGTGGTGGATGCCGCGGTTGCGATCGGCAGGAACCCGGCGGCCGTCACCAGGGTGCCGGTCAGCATCGGGAATGCCGTGGATTCGTAGGCAAAACTCGCGGCTTTCACCCGCGAGAAGCCCTGTTCGATCTTGATCGCCATCATTTCGACGGCGATGATGGCATCGTCGACAAGCAGGCCCAGCGACAGTACCAGTGCGCCCAGCGAGATCTTGTGCAGTCCGATGCCGAAGTAGTGCATCACGGCGAACGTCATGGCGAGCACGAGCGGGATCGAGATGGCGACCACCATGCCCGTACGGAAGCCGAGCGACAGGAAACTGACGATCAATACGATGACGATCGCCTCGGCCAGGGTGCGCACGAACTCGCCCACGGATTCACGCACGGCCGCAGGCTGGTCAGAGACCTTGCGCAGCTCCATGCCCGCCGGCAGGGTGCCCTTCAGTTCTTCGAACGCTTCGTCCAGCGTCTTTCCGAGCTTGATGATATCGCCACCGGATTTCATCGATACCGCGATGCCGATGGTGTCTTCGCCCATGAAACGCATGCGTGGAGAGGGTGGGTCGCTGAAGCCGCGGCGGATCGTCGCCACATCGCCCAGGCGAATGGTGCGGTCGCTGATGCGTATCGGAAAGTTCCTGATCTGCTCGACGCTGCCGAAGGCGCCACTGACCCGCATCTGCACGCGTTCGTCCGGTGTCTCGAAGAAGCCCGCGGGCACCACGGCATTCTGCTGTTCGAGCGCCTGGCGGACTGCTTCCATCGATACGCCGAGTGTGGCCAGCTTGGTGTTGCTGACCTCGATCCAGATCTTCTCGTCCTGCAGGCCGATCAGTTCGATCTTTCCGGTATCGGGCAAGCGCTGGAGCTTCAGTTCAAGACGCTCGGCATAGTCCTTGAGGACTGCGTAATCGAACCCTTTCCCGGTCAGCGCGTAGATGTTTCCGTAAGTAGTACCGAACTCGTCGTTGAAGAACGGACCGACAACCCCTTCCGGCAGCGTCGCGCGGATGTCGCCCACCTTCTTGCGCACCTGATAGAAGATCTCGGGCACATCTTTGGACTTCAGCGAGTCGCGCGACTTGAAGATGATCTGCGATTCGCCGGGCCTGGAGTAGGAGCGCACCCATTCGTACTGCCCGGTGGCCAGCAGTTGCTTCTCGATGCGCTCCGTCACCTGCTGGGCGACATCTTCCGCGCTGGCGCCCGGCCACAGCGTACGTACCACCATGGCCTTGAAGGTGAAGGGTGGATCCTCGGATTGGCCTAGATGGCGGTATGACCAGATGCCGATCAATGCGGTGACCAGCATGGCGTAGACGACCAGCTTGCGATTCTGCAGCGACCATTCGGAAAGATTGAAGCGCGACATGGATTCCCCAGCGCACCCGGCAGCGGGTGCGGAAAATGGCCGAAGGTTTTCGTTCAGCGTGCGCTGATCGGACGGTTCTGCCTGTCGACGGGCAGAACCGCTTGTCCTTCGCGCAACAGGTGGCCGCCGGCCACGACGACCCAATCGTCAGGACGCAGGCCCGAATGCACGGGCACGGCGTTCTCCGTGTAGGTGCCTACCTGGATCGGGCGTGATTGCAGCTTGCGCGTGGCCGGATTCACCACCCAGACCATCGTCTTGCCTGCCTCGCGCTGCAATGCACTCATGGGGATCGACAGGTTCGCGCGATTGCCCTTGCCCGCGACATGGACGCGGGCGCTCTGCCCGAGTTGGACGCTCCGGGCCGCATCGCCCGACAAGCTGATGCGCGCTGCGTAGGTGCGCGCCTGCGGGTCTGCCGCCGGTGCGATTTCACGGATGCTGCCTTCCAGCAGTCGACCCGGTGCGCTCCAGAGTTCAACCTGGACGGGTTGCCCGACGCCGAACTCCCGGATAGTGCTCTCGGGCAGTGCGATCGAGACCTCGCGGCTGCCATCCACCGCCAGTGAAAACACGGTCTGGCCCGCCGCAACGACCTGGCCCGCTTCTGCGCTGCGCGTGGCGATGACGCCATCCTCGGGTGACTGCAGGTGCGTGTAATTCGACTGGTTGCGCGCCATGTCGAGGCTGGCGCGCGCTGAGGCCACCCTGCCCTGCGCGGCCTTCATCGCGGCATCCTGGGCGTCCATGGCCGAACGGCTGACCAGTTGCTGTTCGACCAGCGCGCGGAGGCGCGCATGATCCGCCTGGACCCGAGACAGATCGGCTTCGGCTGCAGACAGCTGCGCCTGGGCAATGCGCGCTTGCGCGGAGAAATCGCCGGGATCGAGCACCGCGAGCACTTGCCCCTTGCGGACGACAGCGCCGACGTCGACATCGCGACGGATCAGTTTTCCTCCAACGCGGAAGGACAGCAGGCTTTCTTCACGTGCGCGGATTTCACCGGCATAGCTCGTGCCTGCCATGTCGGCAGCTGTTCCTGGATGCGCGACGAGCACGATGCGCGCAGCCTCGACGGGCGTGGCATCGCTCGTGCTGCATCCTGCCTGCAGCAGGCAGGCGGCCAGGAGCATGAGGGGAAAGTAACGGATTTCCATGTTGACAAATGCTCCTTGGCTACGTGGCCGGACCGTCGCAACGGTACCTGCGTCGATCCCGGTCGCAAGCGAAGGACGCAGGTGCGAGTGATACTCGCCGAAACTGTCGCGAACCGGTCGATATCCACCGGTGTACTTCCGGCACAGTGACATGCAACCGTGGAAGGCTATCGATATTCGCCGACGGATGCAACGGAGGCCATCACCGGATCCGAATGTCGGTGCGCCAATGCCGTCCGATGCCGATGTTCCCGTCGTCATCATGATCTGCATGCGTCTGCGCGGCTTTCTGTTCAATGCGACCTCTCGTCGATGAATCGAAGGATCGCGTCGATCACGCCATCATCCTTCAGGATGTTGAAGTGACCCAGGCCGTGCGTGACCAGCAGTGCGGACTCGTCCCGTCCGGCGAGCATGCGCCGGGTGTGCGACAGCGGTACGTGACGGTCGTCCGCGTCATGGATGAACAGGTGCGCAGGCGCATCCGGAGTCCGGTGGCGTGGCAGGCAGCTCTCGAATCCCTGCTCCTCGAAAGGCAGGCCGCCACCGATCTCTTCGAACCAGCGCGAGAGTGCCGGGATGTTGCTGTCGGGGACCCGGAAATAGTCCATGAACGTCTGCAGGGTGATACGGATGTGGGCGTATGGCGCGAGATAGATGCACTTCTTCAGGCGCGAAGACGCCGGATACTGCAGCAGCGCCATCATCGTCAGGTAGGTCCCCGCCGAATGACTGATGATGGCATGCAGGTCGCCCAGCTGATGGAAGATTTCCACGAGGTGCCTGATCGCCTGATTGGAAAAGGCCTGTCCATCGGGCGAGTTGCCGTGGCTCACGGAATCGAACGCGACGACGCGATAGCCCGCCGATACCAGCGCAGGAATGATGCTGCGATAATTCGCTGCGCTGCCTGCGAGACCATGGACGACCAGCACGGTCGGCCCTTCGCCGAATTCGTATCCCGCAAGCACGGCACCTTCGCAGGTGAAATCCCGGCGCTTGCCGGTCGCCAGGAAGGCATGGTCCTTTGATCGCAAAGGCGTGCGCGGCATGCGCGACAGCAGGGCCTTGAACGATGACACGGCGATTGCAGGCGAAATCCGCCCCACGGTCTGGAAATAGAGTTGCAACGGCGCCAGTACGGCAGTCGGCAGTTTGACCACCATTTCCATCTTCTGCCGGGTACCCGGTTCGCCATTGCGCATTTCAGCCTCGCTTTTGATCAGTCGGAGTACTTCCTTTCGCACCAGCGCGCTGAAAGGCTTGATGGCCAGCCAGTACAGCCGGAACTTGAATTCGGATTTCCAGTCAAGGCACTGCACGCGGGTTTCGGTCTCGACGCGAACCCGATCCCGCCCCAGGGGATGGAAGCTGAAACTGAAGACCACCTTCTGGGTTGCCTCTTCCGGGAGCGACATGAAGTGGTCGAGATCGATGACAGGCTCGATCTTCTGCCCGCGCCAGTATCCGATCAGGAAAGCGTGCGGCGCATTCTGCTCGATCTCCGACCAGGACATCGCCCGCGTGAATGCCCGGGCGGTCAATTGCTGCGTCGGCAGGCCGCGCAGCTTGAACAGCATCGGGATCACCCGAGACCTGGACAGGTCCACGTTTCGAGCGATCTCGAATACGGTGTCGATATCACCATTCTCGACAACGATGTCGTAGCGATGCCAGAAGGCGTAATCGGGCATGTAGCGATCGAGGAGCGTCTGCTGGGTCATGGTCGAACGTCGTTGAACGGGGGAATGCGCCGTGCTGTCGGCTGCGAAGGCAGTCTGCCATCGAACGGACGGCAGCACGATGTCGGGCGCGCCAAGGGCGCGCCGCAGCCCAGGCTCATTGCGCGCTTTCCATTGCTTCCAGGGCAGGTGCAGTCGCAGGCGCAGCGCGCTTGCCGACTTCGAGGATCTTCACTCCGCCATCAAGCACCACCAACGGGGTGATGAAACGTCCGAGACGGAAGAACACCTTTCGCCGTTCGGTGATCAGGTAGCCGTCGAATTCACGGTACTCGAGCAGGAAGTTCGCCGCGCGTGCGATCGGCGAACTGACCTCCGGCCTGTAGTCGTGGCGCACCAGGCGATGCGTTTCGTCGAAATACATCGTCTCGTTGAGGCTGTGGGTGTGCGAACCCGGCGGGTATTCGAAGTCGATCCGCGTCCGCCAGTCCCCGTGGTCGCGCTGCTTGAAGCCGGTGACCTTCACGCCCGGCAGCGAGAAGGGCAGCGATGCGTAGTGGGTCATCGCATAGCCGAAGAAGTAGGTTGCGTCCAGTGTCGTCCACGGCCGGCGGAAACGCGAAACGCTCATCATCCGGATACGGTGGTTGTCGTGATCGTAGGTGGGCAACTGCCCGGTCTCGACCTCTGCGACCCGGCCGTTGTCGTAGTGGCATTCGCGTCCCTTTACAGGGTAGTCGTGCAGGATTGCCTTGTTCTCCCTCGGCATGAGGGTGACGATGTTGGGCATGGGGAACTGCTTGTTCAGCCCGCGGCGCGACATGCCGAAGCCGCCGAGCGTGTAGACCTCGCACACGATCTTGTCGATCTGATCGTAGCGCGACATGCCGCCATGCCGGACGATTGCACGTTGTATGGCGTCTTGCGCCGCTGCCTGGATATCGACTGTCATGGGCCTTCCTCGGTGTGTGGATGTTGTGTGGGAATGAGGGGAAACGCGCTCATGCGCGTGTCCTGGGACGGGATTCGCTGCGCTTGTTCCTGGCGGGCGGGGTTTGCTTGCGACCGTGCAGTGCCGACAGGCCGGTGCCGTCCGTGATCCAGTGCCGCGTCGGCGCCATTGGATAACCAGGCAGACCGATGCGTCGCACATCGGTGCGGTGTCGCAGGCGCTCCCACGGGAGATCGCCGCCCGCAGCCCAGTAGGCCGCCAGCGCGTCCAGTCGATGCTGGTCGAGCCAGAGGTCGAGGTGCTCGGCATCCGGCCTGCCATCGGACTTGACGGCACGACCGCCATGCACGACCGCGTCGGCGTGCAGGAACGGTTGATCGGGGCCGAGTGCGATGACGTGCTTGAGCGCCGCGACCAGTCCTTCCCTGTTTCGGGCGACGATCGCCAGGCGCTGTTCCATCGGCGCACGTCCTCGCTGCAGCGTGTATGCGATCTCGTCCAGGCGCGTTGCTTCGTCCGATTCCACGAACGCCATCAAGGCGTCGACTGCGCTGCGAAGCGCTTCCGGGGTCTTGGCGGACATCACGAACAGCTGCGGATCGGCCGTCTCGGTGTCGCCCGCCGCCTGTGCCGGCACGTATTCCTCCAGCAGGAGATGGGCGTTGACGCCGCTGAAGCCATAGTTGTTGATGGCGGCGCGTCGCGGGAGTGCCCTGCCTTGCGCATCGACCAGCGCCTCCCATGGGTGGTGGTCGTTGCCCATCCTGAACCGGCTGTTCTTCAGCGAGATGTTGTCGTGCAGGTGCGTGAATCGCGGAATTCCCGGGATCACGCGGTGTCGCATGGCCATGATGACCTTGACCAGCGAGAGCATGCCCGATGCGACTTCGGGATAACCGATGCAGGTCCGGGCGCTGCCGATGTGGCATGGGGCTTCGGCCACACGACCATGCTGGCTGCCGATTCGATGGTATTCGCTCTTGATCGCGCTGATTTCGATCGCGTCGCCAAGCGGCGAGGCAATGCCATGGGCTTCGATGTAGGAGACCGTGCCTGGGTCGATGCCGGACACCTCGTAGGCCTGGCGAATGGCTTCCCGCATGCCCGTGCCATTGGGCGTTGTCATCGACACGGTCTGCCCGCCATGCGACACGCCGCTGCCGGCGATGACGGCGTGGATCCGGTTGCGATCCCGGACTGCCTGCCGAAGCGGCTTCAGGATCACGACACCCACGCCTTCGGCACGCACGAAGCCGTTGGCTTCGGACTGGAATGCGGACATCCGCCCCGTCGGACTGAGATAGTTCATCGACTCGAAGCCGATGTGACCGGCCGGCGTCAGCAGCAGGTTGATCGCACCCACGATGGCCTGTCGGCATTCGCCATTGCGCAATGACTGCACGGCACGATGCAGGGCGACCAGGCTCGACGAACAGGCCGTATCGAAATGCTCGCTGGGGCCGCGCAGGTTCAGGCTGTAGGAAATCCGGTTGGGAATCATCGAGGTCGTCAGGCCCATCACCATCATCGGCACGTTTCTTGCGTCCTGCATGATGTTGAGGTACTCGCTCGGCACGGTCGCGATGAACACGCCCGTCGGCTCCGCAGACAGTTCCTTCGGCGCGATGGCCGCATCCTCCATGGCCTTCCAGGCATGGGTCAGCAGCAGCCGCTGCTGTGGCGACATGTACTGCGCCTCCTCCGGTTCAACATCGAAGAATCCGGCGTCGAAACCTCCCACGTCATCGATGAACGCGCCCCACCTGTAGCAGGTGCGCTCGACATCACGCGTGGTGTCGCCCGTCACCTGCTGCCAGTTCCAGCGTTCCGCTGGTACTTCGCCGATGCAATTCCGGCCTTCGAGCAGGTTGTTCCACAAGGTCTCGGCATCGGACGCGCCGGGGAAGCAGGCACTGAGTCCGACGATGGCGATGCCTTCGAGCAGGTCGTCGTCACTGTCATGCCCGTCGACGACGGCAGGCTCGGTCGTCGGCGGCTCCTGCGTCACCATCGGCGCCTGCAACGGCGCTGGTGCCGCGAAACGGGCCGTTGACGTGGAGGGGGCTGCGACGGCGTGAACGATTGCAGCGCTTGTCGCTGCCACGCCCGTTGCCGGCGCCTGGCCGCCCTCTGCCTGCGGAGTGCCTTGCTTGCGCGCGAGCGAGGCAGCCATGGCTTCCGCATGCTGTTCGAGCAGGTAGCGGGACAGCGAGCGCACCGTGCTGTAGTCGAAGAACAAGGTCACGTCGAGCTCGACACCGAAGGTGTCGTTGAGGGTCTGCGCGAGATGCACGCCGGTGATCGAGTCCAGGCCGTAGTCGGTGAACGGCTCGTCGGCATCGATCGCAGACGGGGACACCTTCAGTGCATCGGACAGCACCTGCTTGATCGCATCGACCACGTGCGCATCGACGCCAGCCTGCGTCGCCGCAACGGCGGGATCGTGCACGACCTGCGTCGTGACGGGCACGGTTGCTGTTTGGCTGCCCTCAGCATCGGCACCGGGAACGGACAGGAAGGATGCATAGAGTCCGCGTGCCAGCTCGGCAACCGGCCGAGTCAATTTGACCAGGGCGACCTGGTCGACCGGGCCGCACAACAGGCGCTCGAGCGAAGCCATGGCTTCGGCCTCTTCGATCGACCCGACGCCCAGGCGGGCCATCCGCTGCCGATAGGCATCGGATGCCGCGACGCCGATGTGGCCCCAGTAGCCCCAGTTCATCACCTTCGCCACGCAGGAACCATCGTGCCTCATGCGCTGCGCGAAAGCGTCCTTGAACACGCAGCCTGCGACATAGTTCGCCTGTCCCGGCGGACGACCGAACGAGACCAGCGACGAGAAGAACAGCACGAAATCCAGCGGCTCCTGGCCGAAGACCTGTGCGATGCGCACGCTGACGTCCACCTTGGTGGACAGTACCGTGCGGAAATCGTCCAGGCTCATCCGCGACAGGCTGCTGTCCCTGAGTACGAGGGCCGAATGGACGATGCCGTCGATGCGCGGGAATTCGTCCTTGATCGTGCGATAGGCAGCCTCGAGCGAATCGCGTCGTGTCGCGTCGGCACGGATGTAGCGCGGCCGGGGGCCGATTTCCGCGAGCCGGTCGAGGCTGGTCGCGATCGCCTCGTCCTCCTGACGTCGGCCGATCCAGATGATCCGCGCCTGGTAGGTGCGGATCATGTACGCCGTCCATGCCTCGCCGATGCCGCCGGCGCCACCGACCACCACGTAAACGCCATGTCGCTTGTAGGACGAGGCATCGATGTCGTACGGCGCGGGATTGGCCAGGCCATCGGACGGCACGAGGAACTGTCGGTACCATTGCCCGTCGCGGCGGGCCCAGGTGGCTCCGACCGGGTCGAACGGCAGCGCATCGGCATCCTGCAGCGAGGCGCCCTGCGCCTCGCCCCGGCTCCAGCCACAGGGCAGATCGATCGCGCGTACCGGCCAGACCGGATATTCCTTGGCAAGCGATCCTGCCAGTCCGAGCACGGCCGCATGCATGGGATTGGGGCACTCCCCTGCATCCACTGCCTGCGCCTGGGTGGTCACGAAGGTCCATCGAATCGGCTTGCCGCCCTGCCCTGCATCGATCAGGTGCCGTATGGCGGCAAACGCCTGCAGCACACCCCGGGCCTGGGCGTCGATGAGGTCCTCGTCGGTCAGTTGTGCCAGTGAGGTGTCGGGTGCGATCCAGACGACATGATCGATGTCGCGGAGGATGGATTCGGGCTCGTCCGGCAAGGCTTCGAGTATGCGTGCCTCGGGGTAGATCGAACGTGCGGCGTCGGCGGCGGTTCCGGATGCAAGCACCAGAACGCGCCCGACCGGCGACGGTGTTCCTTCACGGATTTCCCCCGGGCTGACCAACTGCCAGACCGGGGTGAGCAGGACGCTGTGCTCAGGCGCCGAATGCGACTGGACGCCAGCCTGCTCGGGCAGTTCGCGGGCGACGAAGCCCTGCAGGCGGGCACAGACGGTGCCATGGTCGTCGCACAGGTCGATGTCGATGGATTCGCTGGCGCGATCGGCAGCGGCTGCCACCGGCGACTTGCGGATCCACGCCCACATCGATTCGGAACAGGAAGCGAAGATGTCGAGTGCCTTCAGGTGGAACGGCAGCCGCGGCCGCATGCCATTTCCTGCATCCGCGTGCAGGACCAGGCCGATCGACGACTGCAATGCCGCATCGAGCAGGCCCGGATGCAGGACGTAATCGCCGAGCGCCGACCGGCAGGATGCGTCCAGTCTCAGGCGCGCGAGGACTTCCCCTGCGTCGGAGCATGCCAGCGTCTCCACTGCACGATGTGCAGACCCGTAACGCAGGCCGATGGCATCGAAGGCGGCATAGACCTCGCCTGCGGCGTGATGCCGACCCGTGCAGCGAGCGCGCAGCGTGTCGATCTCCAGTGCGGCCACGGGCGACGCATCGCGCAGCGAGGCGATGCCATGGCAGTGCAGGCGCGATGCCGGCCCTTGTGACACCTCCTCGTCCGGGTTCGTGTACACGCTGAAGGCAACATCGCCAGCCTCGGTCAACGCAAGGCCGACGTGCACCCTGGCCTCGCGTCGGGAGACATCGTCCTCCTCGATCCCGATCGGCTGTGCCCAGGCGATATTGCGCAGGCGGATGCCTTCGGGACGAGACCGTGTCGCATCGGCCACGGCTGCGCGGGCCATTTCGAGATAGGCGGCGGCAGGCAGGACGCGATGCTGTCTGACGACGTGGTCGCGGAAGAAGAACTCCCGTCCGTCGAAGGTTGAACTGTAGCGCTGTGCCTTGAAATCGGACGTATTGCGATGCACGAGCGGATGCAGGCGTGCTGTCGCCGCATCGCGCCCCGGAAATGCGTCCCGTGCCTTGCCGGCGGTCTCGCCCGGCACCCAGTAGCGCTCCTTCGCGAACGGATAGGCCGGCAGGTTGATGCGCCGGCAGGGTGCGGACGTCCCTGCGTAGAGGACCTGCCAGTCGATGGCGACACCCTTGACCCACAGTTCCGCCAGCGGCTTCAGCTTGCCCTTGGCCAGCCAGGTCGCGAGCGTCTGCCCCAGGTCTTCGTCGCCGAAGACCGACAGGCTCTCGCGGTGTGCCTTCTCGTTGCCCCGGTACAGGCCGGCGATCCGGGTGTCGCCTTCCAGGAAGGCGGCGAGCTTGCTGCGCAGTTCATCCAGGGAATGCACCAGCACCGCAAGGCGTTCGGCCATCGCGTCACGCCCGATCAGCAGGGTGTAGGCCAGATGCGGGAGATCGGTGTCGTCCAGCGGCAGGCCGCGATAGCGGCCTGCGTTGAGGACGTCGAGCAATCGTCGTGCGGATTCCTCGAGGCGCGCCGTGGTTCTGCCCGAAAGAACGACCAGCCAGGGACCGGTGCCCTGCGCCTCATCGCGCAGGCCCGGGTTGCCCATGTTCCTGTCACCCATGTCCTTCGCGGGGGCGGGATACTCTTCGAGCACCACGTGCGCGTTCGCGCCGCCGAAGCTGAATGCACTCACGCCGGCACGGCGCGGCAACGCACCCTGCGCATCCACCGCCGGGGTCCAGGGGCGCTTTCCCTGGACAACATAGAACGGCGTCCCCTGCAACTGGATGTACGGATTGATCTGCTCGGTGTGCAGGCTCTTCACGAGCGTGGCGTGCCTGAACTGCATCAGGACCTTGACGACGCCGGCCACGCCGGCGGCGAGTTCGAGATGGCCGATATTGCTCTTCACCGACCCCAGGCCGCAGTGCGGCGTGTCGCCGGCTGCAATGTCGCGGTGGCGGTAGAGCTCATTGAATGCAGCCTTCAGCCCGTTCACCTCGATGGGGTCGCCAAGCTCCGTGCCGGTACCGTGCGCTTCGATGTAACCAATGCTGCGTGGATCGATGCCTGCCTGAATGTGCGCTGCCTTGACCAGATCGGCCTGCGCGGTCGGATTGGGAGAGGTGAGCGAGTTGGCGCGCCCGCCGTGGTTCTCGGCGCTGCCCTTGATGAGCGCATAGATCGGGTCACCGCTGCGTACGGCATCGGAGAGCCGCTTGATGAACAGCACACCGATGCCTTCGCCGCGCACGTAGCCATTGGCTTCGCTGGAAAAGGTCTTGCAGCGACCGTCCTCGCAGAGCATGCCGGCCTTGCGGAAGCCGATGTGGGCATCCGGCGTCACGATCGTGTTCACGCCGCCGACCAGCGCCATGTCGCAGCTTCCGGTCCGGATCGCGGTGATCGCCCTGTGGATCGCCACCAGAGACGATGAACAGGCCGTCTCGATCGGTTCGCTCGGACCGCTGAGGTTGAGGAAGAAACTGATCCGGTTCGGCCCGACCGAGGGCAGTGCCCCCGCAGCCGTGGATCCCTCGATGGGGATGTTTGCCTGGGCCAGCAGGCTGGTGTAGCCGCTGTGGGCGGTGGCGAGGAATACGCCGGTGCGGCTGCCCGAGAGGCTGCGCGGATTGTGTCCTGCGTCTTCGATCGCCTGCCATGCATGCTGCATCAGCAGGCGTTGCTGCGGATCCATCAGCTCGGCTTCGCGCGGAGAGATCCCGAAGAACAGCGGGTCGAATTCGGCGATCCCGTCGATGAAGCCGCCCCATTTCACGTCCGTCCTGTTCGGCTCCTTGAGGGAACCATGCAGCTCTCGCCAATCCCAGCGATCGGCAGGCACTTCCGTGATGCAGTCGCGGCCATCGAACAGATTGGCCCAGAATTCCTCGATGTCGGCCGCGAGCGGAAAGCGACCGCTGATGCCGACGATCGCGATGTCCTCGCGAGACTCGCCAACGGAAGTGGTGGTCGCGATGGCGCGGGCCATCTGCCCATCCAATGCATGGTCGCGCATCGGTTCGGCGGTTGCTGCAGGACCGTGCGATGGCAAGGCAGTCACGGGCACAGGGTCCGGTACCCCGGCGCCGTCGATGCCGAACAGTGCCTCGACGGCCGCCCGATGATCCCGGGCGAGATATCGCGCGAAGCTGTCCAGCGTTGGATGCTCGAAGAAGATGGTCGGATTGAGCATCCTGTCGGCGGACAGGCGGAGCGTGTCGTTGAGCTGGTTGCCGAACGAGGTGAGATTGATCGAATCGAATCCGTACTGACTGAGTTCGTCGTGCGCGTCGATGTCGCTCTCGGCGACCTGCAGGATGGCGGCAACCTGCATCTTCAGCAGGTCCACCAGCTTGCGATGCAGACCGGCATCGTCAGTGTTCGCGGGACGCACGGCGACCGGGCGCGGGCTGTCGTGTCGCTTGTCATCGGCAGCCTGGTTCCGCGCAGCGGTGGTACGCGTCGAGAACCCGTGCATGCGCACGCAGACCCGCCCCAGGGCGTCGATGACATCGATATCGTATTTCTGCACCGGAGACGGCGCCTCGGCCTGGCCATTCCCGGAGGCCTGGCGGATCCACGCCCACATCGTTCGGGTGCAAGGGTGCAGGACCTCCAGGCGTTCAAGCGCGAAAGGCAGCGGCGGCCTGCCATCCTGCGGCAAGGCCTGGTCTTCCATCACCATCGCGATCAGCGAATGCACGGCACCATCCATCATCGAAGGATGCAACGCGCAGTCCGGATGGATCGTCTCGGCCTCGGGTAGCGCAAGTTCGGCCAGGACCTGCCGTGATCCAGCTGCGTCCGGTCCGGAACACAACGCCTTCACACTGCGATACGCGGGGCCGTAATCGAGGCCGATGCTGCGATAGGCATCGTAGACGGCATCCGGAGGGATGCGCGTCGTGCGGCACGCGCTGCGCAGGGCTTCGAGACCTGCTGCACCCGGATCGATGCGGGCATCCCCTGCGAGAGGCTGCACGCATGCCTGCCCCTGGCAATGGATGCGACGCTGGTCGCCGTCGAGGGTCGACACCTCGAATGCCAGCAGGCGCGATGCGGACTGCGCGCCTTCCAGGCGGTGGAGCGTGACCTCAGTCCGCAGGCGGGACACGGACGCCGGATCCAGCGAAATCGGCTGCATCCAGACCACATTCCGCAGTTGCACGGCATGGTCGGTGCCTACACCGATGCCGGCGATGTCGTGGCCGAGGGCATCGCATACCGCCGCCCGTACCATTTCCAGATATGCAACGCCCGGCAGCACCCGGCGGCCGTTGACCAGGTGATCGCGGAGGACATGCTCCGTTCCGTCGAACTCCGACCAATAGCGCTGGCCTTCGAGGGTCGATACATTCTTCTGCAGCAGCGGATGCAGCGCCTGCTGTGCAGGCCGTTCAGCACCGTCGTCGCGGCGCCTGCCGCTGGCCGGAAGCCAGTAAGGCTTGCTGTCGAAAGGATACTGCGGCAGATCGGTGAGCCGCCTGCGCCCAGCGTGGTGTCCGAGCTGCGCCCAGGCGACATCCCTGCCCTCGCTCCATTGCCTGGCCAGTGCCAGCCAGCCCTCCAGGTCGCGAGGCGCTTCCGACGGGAGCGCGCCGGCGCCTGCCGCCATGCCCCGCTTCCTGCCAACGAAGGCGTGCGCCGGCACTTCACCGGCAAGCATGGCATCGAGCATCTCGGCGAGTGCGTCGATGTCGTCGACGACGAAGGCACCGCGGTGCTTCATTGCATCCTGGCGCTGCAGGGTGAACGCAAGGTCCGCAAGCGACACCTGCGGCTGTTCGTGCAGATGCCGCCGCAGGTCCCTGATGCGAGCCATGAAGCTGCTTTCCGAATGCGCCGACAGCAGGATCACCTCGGGACCGGTGTCGACACCTGCCCGCCCGGGTTGGCCGGCGGGTTGCGCGTAGCCTTCGATGACCACGTGGGCGTTGTATCCGCCGGCCGCGAAGCCATTGATGCCAGCGACGCGTCGTGGCGCATCCCATTGGATGGTCGTGGCGACGGGCTGGAGGGAGGACGGGTCGATTCCCAGCGCCGGGTCGATTTCGCCGAGCCCATGGATGCCCGCAATCTGGCCGTGGCGCAACTGCAGCAGCACCTTGACCAGCGATGACAGGCCCGATGCGGCTTCGGAATGACCGATGGCGCCCTTGGCGGTCGCGATGTGGCAGGCCTGCGTCCGGGCACGGGCCGACGATGCGAGTGCCTGCTTGATCGCGGCGATCTCTGCAAAGTCACCACCTCGCACCCCGGAGGCATGGCATTCGATCAGGGACACGTCTGCGCCGTCGATGCCGGCGGCCTGCCATGCCTCGGTGATCACGCTGGCCTGGCGTGCCACGTTGCCCGCGACAAGCGACAGTGTCCTGCCGCTGTTGTTGACGGCCGATCCGGCGACGATGCCATAGATGCGGTCGCCGTCTTCCTGCGCGCGCGCCAGTGACTTCAGCACGACCGACACGATGGCCTCGCCACGCAGCTGGCCACGGCTTTCCTTGCTGAAAAGCGAGGCCTGGGGCTCGTCGGTCAGCAGCGAGTCGCGCCTGACGACGAATCCATAGGGATGCAGCAGCAGGTTGCTGGCGCCGACGATGGCCTGGTCGATACGGCCCAGACGGATCAGCTGCGACGCCTGGTGCAGCGCAACCAGCGCGCTGGTGCATTCGGCATTGATGAAATGGCATGGTCCCTGGACGTCGAGGAACCGCGCAAGCTTGGCGGGGAACATCGCGTTCTCGTTGCCGGCCCAGGTTTGCGGCGTGTTGACGAGCCCATGGTCCTGCAGGAGTTTCTTGTAGTCTTCGCACAAGGTCGTGATGAACAGGCCCGTGCGCTCGCCGCTGAAATCGGAGAGCGCATGCCCGCTATCCTCGATGCTGTGGACGATCTCTTCCATCAGCATGCGTTGCTGCGGATCGATGTATTCGGCCTCGGAGGGAAGCACCTGGAAGAACGATGCATCGAATAGGCCGGGCTCACGGATGAATCCGGCATGGCGGATGTCGGTGCCCTGCACCAGTTCGGTACGCGATGCCGGAACTTCCGAGATCAGCGATGCACCGCTCGACAGCGCCTGCCACAGTTCGGCCACGGAGCCGCATCCCGGGAAGCGGCCTGCCATGCCGATGATGGCCACCTGCACGGCGGTCGCGTCGTCGCGAACGGAACGCATGACCGGCTCGGCAGCCGGTCGCATCTCCGCCGGTGCCTGCGCCTGTGCCGGTGCTGGTGCCGGTGTCGGTGTCGGTGTCGGTCCGGGCGCAGGCAAGGCTTCGGCAACGGGCTCGCGCATGCCGCGGAACAGGTTCTTGAGCCGTTCCGGGTGACGGCCGAAGTCGGTATCGAGGAACTGGATGTAGTTCTCGATCGATGTTTCCAGCGAACGGATCTTGCCGTCGCGCGCCGTGAGCATCATCGACGCGATCGCGCCTTCGGCGCACTTCAGGATGTAGGGCGAGGACTGCACCGTGCTGGCCCGCAGGAAGACTCGCATGCGGTCGCCATCACGCACGTACAGATCATCGAAGCGCGTGCCCTGGTTCGTGCCGAGGCAGGTGTGCAGCGCATAGGCGAAGGTCTTCCAGGACTGGACGCCCATGCCCTGCGACCCGCCGGTGTTGTAGACGATGTCCTCGTTCTGGATGTCCTTCATGTTGCGCAGGGAGGAACGATTCATGAAACAGTCGTTCATCCGCATGAAGAGCTGGCTCATCATGCGGGTCTGCTCGTCGTCGGCGGGATGGAGGCCACCCTCCTCCCTGACCAGCAACTTCTCCGCGACGACCTGCGGGTACTGCATCGGCGCGCGGGTCGGCAGCTTGCCCAGCAGGTAGATGAAGTCCGGCGCCTGTTGCCAGATCTCGGCGATCCGGCCATTGGCAACACGCACGACCATCTTGCAGTAATTGGACTTGGGGCCACCGGCCTTGATGTCCTGGTGCCAGCGGTCGGAGGCCCATCGATGATAGATCTGCACCATGTCTTCATGGCTGAAGACCATCTCCTCGGCCAGATCAAGGTTCTGCGTCGATGCGCGTGCGCGCTCGATGAATCGCTGGTAGGCCTCGATGCCGACCAGACGTTCATCGTGGAAGTGGAAGATGAGGGCGGGGTCGAACAACTCGGCGAAGCGATCGAATGGCAGTGTGCCGTTCCAGGCCTCGCGTAGACGACTGGAAATGGCGTTGCCCCAGGCCTGCAGGTAATTCTTCCTGTTGACAGGCGCTGCAACGGCCTTGCTCTGCGGCATGGCCTGGGCCATCGGTTCGCGCTGGCCACGGAACAGGGCTGCGATGCGCGCCTTGTGCCGGTCGAAATCCGTGTCCAGGAAAGGGATGTGATTCTCGCGCAAGGTTTCCAGGCGCTGGATCCGGTCGTCACGCAGGCTGAATCGCGTCCAGCTCACCATGCCCTGGGTGCAGTCCAGGATCCACGGCGTGCCGCGTTCGTAGGAGATGCGCGAATACACGCGCATGGCATTGCCCTTGCGGATGCAGATGTCGTCGAAACGAGTGCCCTGCAGACCGCCGATGCCGGTACGCAGGCTGTAGATCAATGTCTTCCAGGAGTCCAGTCCATGCGTCTGGCCATCGCCCGGATCGGCCTGGAGATCGGCATGCAGCACGTCCGCCATGGCCCGCGGGGACGCACGATTGAGGAGGACGCTGTCCAGGACCTCGAAATGCGCGCGCATCCGCATCGACAAGGTGTCATCGGCCGGGTGGACGCCAGCCTCGTCCTCGATCAGGAGCGGATGTTCGACCACGATCGGATACTGCATCGGCCGGCTGATCGAGCGCTTGCCGAGCAGATACAGGAAATCAGGCGCCTGCTGCCAGATTTCGGCGATCCTGCCCGATTCCAGGCGCAGCACCACCTTGCAGTAGCCCGAGGTCTCGCCGGCGCCGACGATGTCCGCGTGCCACGCACTGGCGCGCCAGCGGTAGAACATCAGGATCTTGTCGCCATGGCTCAGGACTGTTTCATCGACGATGTCCAAACCCGGGATGTTCCGGCGGATCTCCTGGATGAAGCTCCAGAAGTCCGCGGTGCCGTTGGCCGTCGAATCATGGAAATGGAAGGCCAGCGAAGGGACGAACAGCGTGGCGAACTCGTCGAACGCCATGCCGCCATTCCACGCGCGACGATATGCGCGCGCGATGTCGTTGCCCCAGTCCTGGCTGTAGTTGGTCCTGCCCTTTTCCATGGATGAACTCTGATTGGTCGATGAATCGTCGCGATGCCGGTCCCGGGAGGGGCTCTGTCGACATTGCGGTCGACTCCGGCGGAGCACTGGATGACAAGTGGAGCGCGATATCGTCGGCGGACGCGCAGGCGCCCGCCGACGCTGTCGTCAGATGAACAGCTCCGTCTTTTCGTTGCGCACCTTGCTCTCGCGCAGGTAGGGGATCTTCACCTTGCCGGACTGCTCCTTCAGCTCCTCGAGCTTCTCGAAGATCGCCTTGTTCTGGTCTTCGAGCTTCTCGGGCGCCGCGTGGGTGGCGATCTGCTTCAGGAACTCGAAGTAGTTCTTGTCGACGAGAACCTTCTCCTCCCACAGTTCCTTGGCGGTGCGTGCCACGTCGGAATCCAGCCCCTTGCGGAACATGTAATAGGAGGAGATGCGGCCACGCGCCTGCTCGACGATGCCCGAGAGGAACTTCATGGCATCCAGCGGGCCGATGTCGTTGCCCAGCAGCGTATCGTAGATCTTCTGGGTGCGGGCAAAGCCGCGCACGTGGCGGCTGTAGTGCTCGCCATAGACCTTCGGATCGTGGATGATCTTGTCCGCCATGGATGCCATGCAGGCCAGCATGCTGATCTGCGAACCGGAGGTGAACCACGTGCTGGCGGCGGACCCGCCCACCATGGCCCAGTTTCCGCCATAGAAGCGCTCGTACATGAAGTGCTGCGAAGGAACGCTGACGATTTCCTTGCGACGCGAGAACTCCTTGGTGTAATCAAGGCCGCGACGCTGGTAGGCACGAGTCAGCGCGGTCAGGACTTCTTCCGGATTGCGATCGCCGATGTCTTCCGGCTTCACGCTGATGCCGACGGACACATAGTTGCCCAGGGGAATGAACCAGGACACGCCTTCGATATTGTCGTACTTCTTGTGCGCGCGCAGCAGGGTCGTGGCATGCATCCACGGCAGATCCTCGCGATGGCACAAGTCCTTGCAGTCCTTCTCGTAGTAGTGCGTGAAGATGACCTGGCGCGGGGCGTCGAAATCCTCGTAGGGAATGCGCAGCTTGCGCCCCAGCAGGCGAATGTGGTTCGTGCAGTCCCAGACATAGGTCGCATTGATGACCTGCCCGTCCGCCAGCTTGACGGCAGTGATCCTGTCGGCCTGCTCGTCGTATTCGACGTCGTCCACGCGGCCGTCGATCCAGTGGCAGAACGGCGACGGGCTCACTTCGTCGTACAACGCCTGGTCGAATCCGATGCGATCGACATGGATGAAGGCCTTGGGGATGTCCTTGTCGAGGAACAGCGAGGCCATCGTGCCGAAGAAATCGAAGCGCAGGCCGGCGACGATCTCGCCCATGAAGAACGGGGTGTAGCGCTTTTCGAACAGATACTTCTCGTAGCCCGGGAAATCCTGGGTGAATTCGATCGTGCAGGCTTCGGTCATCGACTCGCCCAGCTTCGGCGAATCGCCCAACTGGCTCGAACCGACGAGCACATGGTGAATGCCCTTTCTGCAGAGTGCGCGACTGATCAGCATGCCGCCGATGCCGCCGCCCATGATCACCGGCACGTTCTGCGGCGCAGACCCGTTCGCCGTGCGGGCGGGCTTGGGCATGGCGACCTCGTTTCGCATGCCCTTGTCGTCGCGGGCCTTGTCGAGCGTGTCCCGTTCGAACTGCTTCCAGACCTCATCCGTTGCTGCGGGAGTCGTCGCTGCGACGGCCGGACCGGCACCGTTGCCCGCGGACGCCAGCGCCTTGCGCACGGCATCGGCCTTGTGCTCGAGCAGGTAGCCCATGAAGGCATCCAGCGTGGCATGTTCGAAGAAGACGCCCGGATGCACGTCGTCATCGATGAAGGCCGACACTTTCTCGACGAAGCTGACCAGCGAGACCGAAGTGAAGCCCAGTTCCTGGACGTTCACGTTGGTCGCGATATCGCGCGCATCCACGCCCAGCGTTTCACTTGCCATCGAAACAATCTTGTCCACGAGTTTCATATGCTGTTCCATTTTTCCAGAAGTTCCATTCGTTGCAGGGATTGTGTGTCGTTTCAATTCATCGCCATCGGGACATGATCGAAGGCGTCATGCGCCCTCGACCAGTGGCGCGGGCATGTTGGTCGCTTTCTGCTTTCCGAAGGTTTCGTAGAAGAGCGTTGCGAAATCATCGGTCGGCTCATCCACGCACCACGCCCTTCGCATCTGAAAGGGATATGCAGGCAACTGCACGCGGCGAGCCTTGCCAGACACCAGGCCGCTCCAGTCGATGCGGCCACCCGACAGCCAGGCCTGGGCGATCGCCTTCAGCCCCGCGAGGGTCCGATCTGCCGCCAGGGCAACCGGCGTCGCTGCGCTAGGCGGCGTGCTGCTGACGATGGAGGTGCCGGCATAGGCTTCAGCGGAGTCGACCGGATGCTTCTCGATCTGGTCGAGCTCCAGCGCCAGCAGGCGTGACAGGCCCTGCAGGCTGTCGACCACGAACGCGACACGGTGCGCCATGGCGTCTCGTCCGACCCGCGAGGTGTAGGCGATATTGGCGAGAGTCCTCTGTTCATCGCTGCTGCTGGATGCCAGGTCGTGGCGCCACGCAGCGAGGCTGGCACGCAGTGCCGCCTTCGATTTCGCGGAGAGGACGACGAGTTCGTGCCCGCCTGCCTGCCCCTCGCGGACACCGGTCGACTGCGGCGCGGGCTGGCGCGCCGGTGCTTCGAGCAGGAGGTGTGCATTGACGCCCCCGATGCCGATCGAATGCAGGCCGACACGACGCGCGGCCTGCGGGTCCGACGGCCATGCTGTCGGCTCGGTCGGGAAATGGAACGGCGAGTTCGCCAGCAGGATCGATGGGTGGCATTTGGTCCACGTCGCGATCGGCGCGATCGTCTCGTTGCGGATCGCGCACAGCGCCTTGATCAGCGAGGCCATGCCGGAAGCGCCTTCCAGGTGCCCGATGTTGCCCTTCACGGTGCTGACCGCACAGCGATGGTTGCGATAGGCGTCGGCATCCATCGATTCCTTGAAGAACTGCTTGAAGGCAGCCAGTTCCGAGGCATCGCTGAAGCTGTTGGACGTGCCGTGCGCCTCGATGTAGCGAACCGTGTCCGGAGCGATGCCGGCGACCTGGTAGGCCTGGCGAATGGCATTGCACTGCCCTTCCACGTTCGGTGCGATCGGCGAGAGTCCACCGCGCCCGTTGTGGGATACGCCGACACCGAGCACGACCGCATGTACGGTGTCCTCGTCGTTGACCGCCCGGTCCAGGCCCTTGAGCAGCACGCAACCCACGCCTTCGCCGCGGACATAGCCGTCGGCCTTCTCGTCGAAGGGATACATGCGACCCGAACGGCTCAGGATTTCGCCTTCGTCTCGGCCGATGAAGCCGGCGGGATCGAGCAGGATCTTCGCGCTGCCCACGATCGCGGTATCGCATTCGCCTGCAGCGATGGCTTGCGCCGCGCGCTTGACTGCCACGTAGGTGCTCGCGCAGGCATTGTCGATCGCCTCGCTCGGCCCCTTGAAATTGCAGAGGTAGGAGATCTGGTTGGCGATCAGGCCCACGCTGAGTCCGGGCGGTTTCGCCGCACCGGCATTGCGCCGGCTGATTGACTGGTAATCGAGCGAATCCAGTGCCAGGAACAGGCCGACCTTGCCCTGCGTCAACTGCTTCATCGAGTAGCCCGCCTGCTCGACGCAGTGCCAGATGCTCTGCAGGAGAAGTCGTTGCTGCGGGTCCATCTCCTTCGCCTCGTCCTCGGACAGTTCCCAGAAGGATGCGTCGAACCCGTCGATGCGATCGAGCAAGGCGGCATGGCGCATGGCCGCATACGGGCCATCCATGCGCTCGAGCGCGACACCACGCTGTTTCCAGCGAGACGGGAGCACTTCATCGATCGCGATCGACTTGTCCAGCAGGTTGCGCCAGTAGGACTCGACGTCATCGGCGCCGGGCAGTCGTGCGTCGTAACCGATGATGGCGGCCTTGCCTGCGGATGCAGGAGACGCGACGGGCGGCGACACCGCCGCGGCAGGCATCTCCTGTTCTTTCGCATCGATGTCGGCGATGGACGATGCGTCAAGCGCCACGACCGGATCAGGCGCGGCAAGCGGCGCGGTGGCGACAGCCTGCTCGTCATGCTGCGCAGCCTCCGGCTCGACCTCCTGCTCGATGAGGTGCTCGAGCAGTTTCTCGCCGGTGCTCAGTTCCATGAAGACCGCGCCGGTATATTGCAGCCCCAGCTTCTGGTTGATGTGGTTGGCCACCTTCACCGCACCGATCGAATCCATGCCGTAGTCGGGAAACTCGACCTTCAGGTCGACCGTGTCGGCTTCCATGCCCAGGGCCTCGCCGATGGCATCCCGCACGACCTGCTCGACGGCCCGGGCGCGCGCGGTGCCGCTCGCCTTGGCCTGCGAGGGCTTCGTCGCCTGTGCGCGCACGATGCCCGTCGGAGTGGGGGCCGAGACCTGCTTCGTGCCGGAAAGCAGGGATTCGATCCTGCCCCGGATGCCTTCGAACGCACCCAGTTGCGGCTCGGCGGTCGCCAGCGCCACTGCGAATGCACGCAGGCCAGAGGCAGCCGCCATCGGCGTGATGCCGTACTGGTCCAGCATGTACTTCTCGTATGCAGGCAGGACCGACATGCCGCCGTTCCGCCACAGCGGCCAGTTGATCGACAGGGTCCTGCCGTGGCGCTCGCCACGCTTCACCTGCTCCGCGCGATGACCGGCGAATGCATCCAGGAAGGCATTCGCTGTGGCGTAATCCAGCTGTCCGGGATTGCCCAGCGATGCCGCGGAGGAGAACGCGACGAACAGGTCGAGCGGCAGATGGCGGGTCGCTTCATCCAGGTTCAGGATGGCCGGCACCTTCGCGGAAAGCACGTCGTGGACTTCGGCTTCGCTCTTTTTGGGAATGAAGTTGTCCGACACCATGCCGGCGCTGTGGATCACGCCGTGCAGGGCGCCATGGCGAGTCGTCACCTCGTCCACCATGCGTCGCACATCCTCGATCCTGCTGGTGTCGCAGCGCAGGTATTCGACGCGAATGCCCTTGTCGACGAGGGCCTGCAGCGAGGCCTGCCTGGCCGCATCGAGCACCGAGCGTCCGGTCAGCACGATGCGGGCACCGGTATCCCGTGCGATCTCCTCGGCGAACAGCAATCCGAGCCCGCCGAGGCCGCCCGTGATCACGTACACGCCTTGCTGCCGGATCAATCCGGCCAGCGAAGCCGGGACCGCTGGCGCAAGCACCTGCTGAACCAGGGCTTCGCGTTCGCGATGCAAGGGATAGGCGATCTCGGTCGGTCCATGCTGCGCGGCGATTTCGGCGCGCAGGTGAAGATCGACACGCTCCAGATCGTTTGCAGCCAGCGCAGCATCCAGGACGAGCCGGGTCGTGATGAACGGCAGTTCGAGCGAAATGGTGCGCAGGGCGCCCATCAGGGCGCGATACGGATAGTCGGTACCGTGGTGCGGTGCGTAGACCAGCAGGGACTGGGGTTCGGATTGGCGAATCCGCTGCGGATCCTTGCAGAATTGCAGCAGCTGCACGACGCATTGCGCCAGGCTGTGCGCGATGTCTTGGCCGACCGCAAGCTGCATCACGTCGGTGTCCGGGTGGCGGCGCTGGATCCACTCGACCACGCCGGCATCACCGGACACCACGAACACGGTGGTCTTCAGCGGACGCGCAGCGCCTGCCGTGGCCGGCAGGGGGTTCGGCTGCCACCGCGGTGCGAAATACACCATGTCGCGGGTCGGTGGTTCCATCGCGACAGGCGCAGCAGGCGTGGCCGGGGCAACAGGTGACGGCGCGGTGGCCGTGACCGGCACGGACGGGACAGCTGCAGCAGGCACGTTCTTCGCGGCATCGAGCCAGAAGCGATCCCTGGCGAAGGGATAGGTCGGCACACTGATCCGCCGCGCGGGGACGGCATCGGCGAACAGGTTGCGATCGATCGCAAGCCAGTCGGGCGTCGCGCCCTGCACCCAGGCCGCGGCCACCGTCTCGGCATCATCCAGCGCCGGCGGCGCCGGCTTGCGACCTTTCTGCACCGTGGCGCTGAACCAGCCGCTGTCCGGCGTCTGGGGGGCGCCGCTCAGGAAGGCCTGCACACGTGCAGCGAGCTCGCTCACCGAGGACGCCACGAAGGCCACGCGCTCGTCGAAGGATTCGCGACCGACCTGCAGGGTGTATGCCAGGTCGCGCAGGTCGATGCCCGGGTTGGCGCACAGTGCATCGTGCAGGCGCGCCGCATAGGCATTCAGCCGGTCCGGCTTCTTCGCCGACAGCGGCACCACGACCGGTGGCATCGCCGCCGCGGGCAGCGAAGCCCTGCGCTCGGACGCGGAATACTCTTCGAGGATGAGATGCGCGTTCGAGCCTGATGCGCCGAACGAACTGAGCGCAGCGCGTCGCGGATAGGCCACCATGCGTCCACCCTCCTCCACGACCGGCTGCGGCCATGGCTGGGTGGCGTGCTGGACGAAGAACGGCGAATTGGCGAAATCCAGGTGCGGATTGAGCTCGTTGGAGTGCAGCGAAGGCACCAGGGTCTTGTGGTGCAGCTGCAACGCCACCTTCGTCAGGCCACTGATGCCCGCGGCGGATTCGGCATGACCGATGTTGGATTTCACCGAGCCGATCGCGCAGTACTGCTTGTCCTGGGTGTAGTGGCCGAACGCCTTCACAAGGCCCTGGATTTCGATTGGATCGCCGAGGGATGTCCCGGTGCCGTGCGCTTCCACGTACGAGATCGTGCGCGGATGGATGCCTGTCTTTTCAAGGCAGGCCTCGATCATGTCGGCCTGGGCCACCGGGCTGGGAACGGTCAGACCGCTGACCGTTCCCACGTGGTTGGTGGTGCTGCCCTTGATGAGCGCATAGACATGGTCGTTGTCCGCGATGGCCCTGGACAACGGCTTGAGCACGACGGCGCCGATGCCTTCGCCGGAGACGTAACCGTCGCCGTTGTTGCCGAAGGTGCGGCAGCGGCCATCGCTGGAATGCATGTCCATCAGGCCGTAGGTGAGGTACTTCACCGGGTGCAGGGACAGGTTGACGCCACCCGCCAGGGCCACTTCGGATTCACCCGCACGCAGGCTCTGTATCGCCTGATGCACGGCGATCAGCGACGACGAGCACACCGTGTCGATCGCCATGCTCGGGCCGTGGAAGTTGCAGAAGTAGGAGACGCGGTTGGCGATCTGCGCGTAGTTCAGGGACACCGGCACACGCTGCCCCTGCGCGATGGTGTCGGCCGTCAGGATCGCGTAGTCGTTGTGCATCACGCCGACGTAGACGCCGACGTTCCTGCGCTGGTTCCGGCCACGCGGCGGCACCAGGGTGCGCGGGGTATAGCCCGCGTCCTCGATCGCCTCCCAGCACACTTCGAGGAACATGCGCTGCTGCGGATCGAGCAACTTCGCTTCCCATGGCGAAACGCGGAAGAACTGCGCATCGAATCGATCAGGATCGGACACGAAGCCGCCCCATCGCGACATGGCCTTGCCCGAGGGCGATTTCACATCCTCCAGTCGCGCCGATTCCCAGCGTGATGCAGGCACCTCGGTAATGCAATCCCGCCCCGTTTCGAGGTTTCGCCAGAACTCTGCGAGATTGTCCGCCCCAGGATAGCGCCCGGCCATGCCGATGATCGCGATGTCGTCATTCGACAGGGCCGGCTCCGCACCGGAAGCCCCATGCATCACAGTACTGACCGGCATCACCGGGATTTTCGCGCCGGAGGCGACATCCTGGCCTGCGGCAGCCGAGGCCCCTGCGACGGCGGCTGCGATGCCGTCGCGCCAAGCGTCCGGATATTTCTGGGCAAGGTAGCCTGCCAGTTCGGCGATGTTGGTGTATTCGAACAGCAGCGTCGGCGAGAGGGTCGCACCGACCTTGGTCTGCAGGACACCCACCAGATCGAGCAGTCGCGCGGAATCCAGGCCGAGCTCGTAGTAGCCCAGGCCCGTGTCGATCTCTTCGGCGGCGATGCCGATCTTGTCGGCCATCAACTCGATGAGGAAACGTTCCGTCGGCGAATCGTCGCCTGTCTCGGCGGAGACTTGCGCGACCGCCTCCTGTACCTGGGGACGGGCCGCCACCGCGCGCGCCGGGCGCGACGGCTGTGCAGCCGGCTCGGCGGACTGCCTGTGCTTGGGATTGATCGCCCCTTCGTCGCGGACGAGCTTGCAGGCATAGTTCAACAGTTCCGCCACCTTCCGCCCATCGCTGTCGAAGAACTCGAGGTTCACGTACAGCAATTCGTTCTTGCGACGCACGGACGACAGCGGGACGCGCGTCACGCACCGGGAGTGCAGCGGCGCGCAGGCCCGGAACGATTCGTAGAACAACGGCAGGATCAGGCGTTTCTCGCCATCGAAGATGGCTGCGAACAGGCGCTGCGTGCCGACGCTGCTGCCATCGATCAGGGTCGGATGGAACAGGAATCCGTCCGCGCCGTCGGAGAGTTCCGGACGCACCGAGATATCGATGCAGGTCTCGCTGGCCGTTTCCAGCACCTGCCCTCGTGCCTTGATGATGCCACTGTGGCTGAGGCCCTGCTGGCTGCATTGATCGTAGAGGGCATCGAGCTCGTGGATCGCGGTTGCCGTCCGGCGGATGGCATCGATGTCCAGTGTGTCGTCGAAGCTGACGGGTGCGATGCGCTGCATCTCGGCCACGGCGTAGCGCTTCGGTGCCGACAGCTCGCCGCCGCGCCGCTCGCGACCTTCCAGCACGACCTGCCAGTGCCCGGTGGCATCCTCCACGCACTGGATGTCCAGCAGCACGTCGCAATCGACGGCGACGATCAATGGCTGGTAGATCGACAGGTTCCGCAATTCCAGTTCACGGAAGTCCATGCCCTTGCGCTGGAAGCACTGGTAGATGATGTCGATGTACGCCAGGCCGGGCAGCAGTTCCTGGTCGTATGCCTTGTGGTTTCGCAGCACGGGATGATCGACGCTCATCAGCATCGTGCCGCTGTCATGGGCGACGACGGGCCAGCCGCCCATCGCCGCCGCTGCCTTCGGTTGCTGCTTGTGGCGCACGGAGCGGCGATTGAGGGTCGGCATTGGCACGGGCTTGCGGGTTCCGTGGCTGCCTGCCGGCGCCTCCCATGCCTGCAGGATCACATGGGCGTTGGTGCCGCCATCGGCAAAGCAGTTGATCGCGGCCAGATGCTGGCTGCTGGCCCAGGGAGACGCCTCTCGACCGAAATGGAAGGGCGACGCATCGATGTCGTAATGCGTCATCGGCTCCTGGCCGGACAGGAACGGTACGCTTCTGCGCCGCGAAAGCATGAGCACGACCTGGAGGAAGGCGGCGATGCCTTTCGCACAGAGCGGATGGCCGATGTTCGGCTCCATCGATCCGAGCTCGCAGGGCACGCCCGCATCCGCCGCAGTGCGGTAGACGGCTTCCAGCGCCTTCAGTTCAAGCAGGTCGGTGACTTCGCTTCCCGAGCCATTGACGTGGATGTAGCGCACGTCCTGCGGACGATGGCCGCTCCTGTCCAGGGCCTGCTGCATCACCGCCTTCTGGGCAAGCAGGTTGGGGGTCGCGGGACCTGCGGTGCGGCCATCATTGTTGGTGGCGATGCCCTTGATGACGGCATGGATCGTGTCACCGTCCCGCAGGGCCTGTTCGACGGTCTTGAGCATCACCATGGCGATGCCCTCGCCCAGGACCAGCCCCTGCGCCCGTCGATCCAGCACATGGAATTCAGCGCTCTCGCTGAGCAGGTTGCGCTGCGCGAACAGTGCATACGCCTCTTCGGGCAGTACGCAGACGCCGCCGACGATGGCCGATTCGATGTCGCCGGCCTGCAGCGCCTGCACCGCCATCTGCATGCCCACGAGCGCGGACGAGCACGCCGTGTCGATCATCAGGCTCGGGCCGCGCAGGTCGAAGAACTGCGAGATGTTGGCGGCCAGGTAGTTGGGGCCGACGGCGACGATCGGATTGCGTGCCTGCGCGAGCGCGTCAGGCGAAGGACGATGGTGGCTGCGCGCACCGACATAGACGCCGGTCGAGCGTCCCTTCATCTCCTTCGTGGTGTATCCCGCGTGATGGAGCACGGCGAGGCTTTCCTCGAGCAGCAGGAAGGCCTGGGGGTCCATCGCCTCGGCATCCTCCTGACGGATCAGGAAATGGCCGGGATCGAAGTCCGTCACGTTGTCCAGCAGGCCGGCATGGCGTGAAGGCCCCTGCCCCCAGCGCGAGGCTGGCACGGGCCGGATTGCGGAGCGGCCCTCGGAAAGCAGTGTCCAGAACGCGTCGATGTCCTGAGCCCCCGGGAAGCGGCAGGACATGCCGACGACCGCAATGCCACCCTGCGTGCGCCCGTCGTTCGACGCGGCTTTTGCAGTCGTGGCCGGCAGGGTCGGCATCACCGGCGGCGGCAGGATGGCCTGCGGTTCGCCACGTGCCTCCGCGGTTGGCGCTGGCTCCGCGATCCGGTGCGCAGCCGGCTCGATCGCGAGCGGCACGGGCTCGGCCTGGCCGGCATCGAGCAGCTTCGCCAGTGGGGTGGGATGGGCCCTGGCCAGCCAGCTGGAGAAGGTCGAGAGCGTCGGATATTCGAAGAACACCGAAGGATCGAGCGATTCGGTCTTGCCGTTCTCGCGCAGTGCATCGTCGACACGGCGCAGCAACTGCGTGAGCATGATCGAGTCGACACCATAGTCCTGGAACGGCGTGTCCGCATCCAGCGACTCCGGCGCGACCATGAGCTCCGTTCCGAACAGTGTCGCAAGCCAGGCTTGTGCCGCCGACAGCAGTTGACCGGGTGCGGCCGTGTGCAGCGGTGTTGCCGCCGAAGACACCGAGACCGTGGTGGCCGCGGCGGGCAGCGCACGTGCCGTGACTGGCTCGGCCGGTGCACGTTCCTCGAGTGAGAGGGCCATCAGGCGATCCGGCTTCAAGATCGTGCGGTCGACCACCGCCGGCAGTACCACAGGCCCCAGCCTGTTCGCGAGCACGCGATCGAGCAGCTGCAGCCCTTCTTCGTTGCCATGGCTGAGCAGGCCCGTCTGCCTGTAGGACTTCGTGGTCGCCTCGCCCATCCCGGCTTCCTTCCACGAAGGCCACTGGATGCTCACGATCGGGCAACGCGCCGCATGCGCCTGGGCGGCATAGTCCATGTACGCATTGGCCATGACATAGCTGCTCTGTCCGACGCCGAGCGAAGGAATGACCGACGACACGGAAGAGAACAGCGCGATGAACTGCACGGGCTCGCTGCGCAACACGTCGAGCAGGACATCCAGTCCGGCGACCTTCGGTTCGAGCACCTTGTCGAATTCCGACATGGGCTTGCGCACGAATGCGGGGTTGTCCCAGTCGTTGAGGCCGGCGCAGTGCAGCACGCCACCAATGCGCCCGAGCCTGGCCGTGACCTGCTGGAGCGCGGACTGCATCGCCTGCGAATTGCTGAGCGGCAAGGCCAGGGTCTCGACCTGCACGCCCTGTGCTTCCAGTCGCTGGATCGCCTCGATCTTGGCCGCAGCCGGGGACCGGCCCTCCGCGAGGATCCCTGCCCATTGTTCGCGCGGAGGCACGGCGTCGCGCCCACTCAGGACGAGCTTGCGCACGCCATGCTGCGCGACGAAATGTTCGGCGCAGCGCAGGCCGATGCCGCGCGTACCGCCGGTGATCCACAGGACATGATCCTGCGCGAACGACAGCGGCGGGGTCGATTCGGGCAGTGCGGCTTCGCGCAGCCCAGCCGCATGGCGACGTCCCTTGCGGTAGCAGACTTCGACGTGCGGATCACGCGACGTCCATTCGGCCAGGATCTGCTCGACCTGCGTCGCCTGGTCATCGGCCTCGTCCAGGTCGAGATGGCGCGAACGCACCTTCGTGTATTCGCTCTGCAGCATCCGGAACAAGCCTGCGCGGGTTGCACCGGCCAGGCGGGGCGACGCATTGTCGAGGGCTTCCAGGCCAAGGCTGACGCCAAGCAGCATCGGCGCGACTTCCCGGGATGCCTGCTTGGCAAGCAAGGCCTGCAGGATGCCGATCCAGGTCGACGAAGATGGCGGTTGCGCGCTGCAGCCGGCCAGATCGATGCAGCCAGTGTTGGCGACATCGCGCTGGCGCAGTCCGGACAGGTAGGTGCCAGCCGCAACCTCATCGGAGAGATTCACGACCTGTGCGTCGCCCAGTCGCTCAACGAGGCGCATCGCCAGCGGCAGCGTGTCGGCGGTGGCCAGCACCACGACATGATCGCCCGCGCTGCGCTCGCAGGATGGCAAGGACGCGACCGGCTCCCAGCCCTTCGTCAGCAGGGCGAAGGTGCGAGTGGTTGCCGGCGCGGGAACCGCTTCGGTACGTGCGACCGTGCCGGAAAGCGTGGACGGACGACCGGCAGGCCAATGGCGCTCGCGCGCGAACGGATAGCCCGGCAGGCTGATGCGGCGCGGCGTACGCCCGCCGGCATGCAGCATGCGCCAATCGACGTGATAGCCCTTCACCCACAGGGTGAGAAGCTTGGCCGATTGTCCCTTCGCGATCCATTTGGCGATCGTGCCGGACAGGTCATCGTCGTCGAACGGCATCAGCGCCGGATCGTTTCGCGAAGCCTTCCCGCGATGCAGGCCATCGACCTCTTCACCCGCGAGATGGCGCTTGAGCTTGTCCACCAGCTCCGCCAGCGATGAAGCCTTCACGCCCAGGCGTTCGTCGAACGCTTCGCGACCAACCTGCAGGGTGTAGGCGATGCGCGCGAGATCGCGATCGGTATAGCGCTCCGAGGCGGCGTGGGCATCGAGCGTTTTCTCGTTGACCAGGGCGTGCAGCAACTGCTCGACGGCTTCATCGAGTCGCTTCTCGTTCCGGGCGGAAAGCACGAACAGGTGCTCCCTGCCCTCCTCGATCGCATGCGCGTCGACGTTTTCCTGTGCGGGGCCGCAGTATTCCTCGAACAGCACATGCGCGTTCGCACCGCCGAAACCGAACGAACTGACGCCAGCGCGCCTCGGCAGTTCCCGGCCCTGGGGGTCCAGCGGCGCGGGCCAGGGCTGGGTGCGGTCGACGACATAGAACGGCGAGCCCTGCAACTGGATGTAGGGATTGACCTCCTCGCAGTGCAGGCTCTTCGCCAGGGTCTTGTGCTTGAGCTGGAGCAGGACCTTGATCGCGCCAGCCACGCCGGCGCCGATCTCGAGATGCCCGATGTTGCTCTTGGCCGAGCCGATGCCGCAGTGCGCGGATGCCACCTCTGTGCTGCCCGTGGCCTTGTACAGCTCCTTGAACGCCATCTTCAGGCCGTTGACCTCGACCGGGTCGCCCAGGCCGGTGCCCGTGCCGTGCGCTTCGACATAGCCGATCGTGCGCGGATCGACGCCTGCGCGCGAGTAGACCTCATGGATCAGGTCGGCCTGCGCCTTTGGATTCGGTGCGGTGAGCGACGGAGCGCGGCCGCCATGGTTTTCGCCGGTCGAGCGGACCAGGCCGTAGATATGGTCGCCATCGCGCTCGGCATCGGAGAGGCGCTTGAGGAACAGGATGCCGGCGCCCTCGCCGCGCGCGTAGCCATCGGCATGCTTCGAGAAGGTCTTGCAACGACCATCCTGGCTCAGCATGCCGGCCTTGCGGAAACTGATGTGGCCATCGGGCGCGATCAGCACGTTCGCACCGCCGACGAGGGCCATGTCGCATTGCCCGGTCTCCATGCCGATGACTGCGCGATGGATCGCCACGAGCGAGGACGAACAGGCCGTGTCCACGGTCTCGCTTGCGCCGGTGATGTTCAGGAGGTAACTCATCCGGTTCGGACCGAGCGAAGCGCTCCGGCCCGTGGGCAGGAAGGCATCGCAGGGCACGCCCGCCTGCGCGAGAAGCGTCCCGTATTCGCTGACCGAGGTACCGACGAAGATCGATGTGCGGGTGCCGGAGAGATCCTTGGCGCTGTAGCCTGCATCCTCGATCGCATGCCACATCTCGATCATCAGCAGGCGCTGCATCGGATCGATGTACAGGGCCTCGCGAGGAGACAGGCCGAAGAAGAATGGATCGAATTCAGCGACGCCTTCGATGAAGCCGCCCCATTTCACGTCGGTCTTGTTGACCTCGCGGGCCGGATCGCCGTAGATCTCGCGCCAATCCCAGCGATCGGCCGGCACCTCGGAAATGCAGTCGCGCCCCTGGACGAGGTTCGACCAGAATTCGCCGACGTTGCGGGCCATCGGGAATCGACCGCTCATGCCCACCACGGCAATCGGCTCGCGCTCCTGCGGACGCGGGCGAGAGGAAGAAACGGAAGGCAGCGGCGCGGCCATGCGCGCCTGCGGTGCCCTGGCCGGGTTGGCGGATGGCGCCGCGTCAGCTGCAGCCAGTGCAGGGGCTCGCACCAGCGCGTCAGCGGCGGTCGCCGTCCGCGCCGGAACCTGCACCGGTGCCTGTGCCGGCACGGATGCCGCGGCGGCACCGATCTGCGGGTATTCGGCGGCCAGGTAGCCCGTGAAGCTGCGCAAGGTCGGGTGCTCGAAGAACACCGTCGGATTGAGCGCCTGCCGCGACGGGATCCGGTACTTCTTGTTCAGGCTGTTGGTCAATTCGGTCAGCGTGATCGAATCGAAGCCGTAGTTGATCAGCTCCTTGTCGAGGTCGATCTCGTGCCGGCCGATCTTGAGGATGTCGGCGACCACGGGCCTGAGTTCGCCAAGCACTGCGTCGAAGCGCCCGGGTGAATCTGCAGCTTGACGCTGTTCCTGCGACATGTCTTCACGTTCCATGATAAGAGTCGGATGGTGGCTTTCCTCGGCAGGCGTCGGCGGGCTGTCGGCGAAGACCCACTGCCTGATGGCCTCGACATCGCCTTCGAGGGCCATGAGTTGCGGCTGGTCCATGGCCAGCGCCCGGTAGAACGCATCGATGCCGGTGGTGGTGCGCATCGGCATCATGCCGGTGTTGTCGCGCATCCACTGCTCGGTCTGTTCGTCGATCGACATGCCGCCTTCCTGCCAGAGCGGCCAATTGATCGACAGCACGCGCCTCGGGCTTCGCGCATGGCTGGGCGCAGTACGTGCAAACGCATCGAGAAAGCCGTTCGCCATCGCGTAGTCCGCCTGGCCCGCGTTGCCCAGGCCAGAGGCGATGGAGGAGAACAGGATGAGGAAATCGAGGTCGAGGCCCTGGCTGGCGCGATGCAGGTGCATCGTGCCGGCGACCTTGGGCGCCAAGGTCTGTTCGAGTTCCTCGATGGTCTTCGTCGCGATGAAGTTGTCGCGCACGATGCCTGCTGCATGCAGGATGCCGTCGAGCCTGCCGTGTCGGGCGACTATGGCGCGGAACAGCGCATCCACCTGCGGTGCCTGGGCGACGTCGACACGTTCGTATTCGATGCGGACCGTGCCGGGGCGCAGAGCTGACGCCTTCAGCACCTCGATGCGTGCGCGCATCGTGTCGTCGAGCGGCGTACGTCCGGTGAGGACCAGCGTCACGGTTTCGACCTGCGAGACGATTTCGCGGGCAAAGACCATGCCGAGAGCGCCGAGACCGCCGGTGATCAGATAGACGCTGCGTTCCTTCCACGGCAAGGCAACGGTTGCAGCGCGTTCGGGCGTTTCGACCCAATGCAGGGCTTCGCATCGCCCTGAGCGATGGCGAACCAAAGGCTCGTGCGGGTAACGGCAAGCGTCTTCGATCTGTCGGACCACATGATCAGGATTGCCATCGATGGCCGCTGTCCCGGAATCCAGTTCGACGACCTGACCGACCAGCTTGCGACTTTCGATCGACAGGGTCCTGATCATCCCCGACAAGCCCGACATCGTGCCGGGCGGCACGATCAGCTGCAGTTGCGTGCGCGCGCTGCCTGCGGCACCTTCCGCCTTCATCACGGACTGGATGAGGGAGAAGGCTTCACGCGCGACGTACCTGAATCGCTCGTCCTCCGTCGCACCGGCGGCGCCGGCGATCCGGACGACTTCGACACCGGGAAGCCTGGTTGCGATGGCGCTGTCATCCCCCGTCCAATCGCAGAGCGCCACGATCCTGCGATCGAAGGCACGAAGCGGCTGGGCCGAGTGCGCGACCGCCCGCCATGCCGGGCCAAGGAGCAGGGTGCTCGCAGCCGACGAGGGCGCTACGGCCTCTGCGACAACTGCCGGCATGCCCCCTACCCTGCGCTGATCGGGCCTTTTCCCGCTGGCATCGCCACCGGAGGCATCAGGATCGATCGTGCGGAAGGCGAAGCCCTTGAAACGGACACAGACGATGCCGATGTCGTCGCACAGGTCGATGTCGTACTTGTAGGCATTGCCCCTGCTTCCCTGCGCGGGCCTCGCGATCGCCCACATCTCTTCCTGGCAGCTGCCGAGCACTTCGAGCTCTTCCAGCGCGAAGGGCAGCGCAAGCGGCGTGCGCGAGGTGTCCTCCCAGCCTGGCATCAACGGCGGCGCCGTGTGGACGGCGGCATCCATGCAGGTGGGATGGAGCACGAAGCAATCGGCCGCACCGGTCAATTCCACGGGGATGGCGATATGCGCCAGCACCATCGAAACGCCCGCGTCATCGCCTGCCAGGTAATACCTGTCGATCCCCCGGAAGCAGGGGCCGAGGTCGGCACCGCGCAGCTTCATCGCTTCCCAGTGGTGGTGCGCGTCGACTTCGCCGAGGTTGCACTGCGTGATCAGGTGCTCGATGTCCAGCTTGGGGATCGTTGGCGCATGGTTCTGCAGCACGACAGTGCCCTGACTGTGGATGGCCAGGTTGCGACCATCGATGTCGCCGCTGAAGATCCTGAATCCCATCTCGCCGTCGCCTTCGACGACCAGGCTGATGTGGAAGATGTTGTCTTCATTGCTGTCGTCGTAGGCGATCGGGCGCATCCACACGACGTTCTGTATCTGCAGATGACCCGCGTCGGCATGGATCCCGCAGGCCTCCTTGACCGCGGCGCGCACCATCTCAAGGTGCCCCACGCCCGGGAGCACCTTTCGCCCCATGATCAGATGCTGCGAAAAGAAGAACTCGTTGCCCGTGAAACGGTAGCTGTACAGATGCTCCCCGGCGGTCTCCGAAGCCAGTGCATGGAGCGACGGACGCAGCGTGGGCACGATTTCCGACCGGGCGGTCGCCGGTGCTGGCTGGGGCGATGCCTCCTGGATGAAGGACCCGCCGGCATTGGCCAGCCAGTAGTGCTTGCGCTCGAAGGGGTAGCCCGGCAGGCTGCAGCGGCGCGGCCGATCGGAAGCCGTGTCGTACAGGCGGCTCCAGTCGAACGGCAGCCCCTTGACCCACAGGGCCAGCAGTTTGCCGAGTTGGTCGGAGCCAGCCCACTTGCGCACGGTCTCCTCGAGGTCGGCGCTGCCGGTGAACAAGGCAATGGTCTCGTCGCCTCGGCGGAGTTGGCCGACATGGATGCGAGGGGATCGTTCACCGCGGATGAATGCGGAGAGCTTCTCGCAAAGATCGGGGATCGACATGGCCTCGATGGCCAGCCGTTCCTCCATGGCCTCGCGTCCGACCTGCAGCGTGTATGCGACATCGGAGAGACGGATGCCGGCCCGTGCTTCGCGCGAGAGCGCATCGAGCAATCGCTGCGCGGCTTCCTGCAGTCGTGTCGGGTTCCGGGCCGAGAGCACGACCGCATGCGGAATGCCGTGACGCTCGGGTTCACGCGCCATGCCACTGTCCGCGTGCTCCTCGATCACCAGGTGGGCATTGGTCCCGCTGAAACCGAACGAGCTGATCGCGGCGCGACGCACCTGTCCTGCGCCGGCCTGCCATTCGGTGCATGTCGCGTTGACCCGGAACGGCGACCCGGCGAGCTCGATGTGCTCGTTGATTCGCTCGAAATGCACGCTTGGCGGAATCTGCCTGTGCTTGATCGACAGCAGCAGCTTGATCGTGCCGGCGACACCGGCGGCCGCCAGCAGGTGACCGATATTGCTCTTGACCGAGCCGATCAGGCATTGGCCGGCGGCGGAGTTGCCGAAGGCATCCTTCAGGCCTTCGATCTCGATGGGGTCGCCGAGCTTGGTCCCGGTGCCGTGGGCTTCGATCACCTGGATCGAGCTGGGGTCGATTCCGAACTTGCGGTGGACATCCTGCATCAAGCGCGTCTGCGATTTCGGATTCGGCGCGGTGATGCCGTTGGTCTTCCCGTCCTGGTTCACGCCCCATCCGCCGACCACGCCGTGGATGTGGTCGCCATCGCGCACCGCGTCATCAAGACGCTTGAGCAGCAATGCACCCACGCCCTCGCCCGGCACGAAGCCGTTGGCGCGCTGGTCGAAGCTGTAGCAACGACCATCGGCGGACAGCATCCCCGCCTTGCTGGTCATGATGTGCATGTCCGGACCGGCGAGCACGCAGACGCCACCGGCCAGCGCCAGGTCGCTGCTGCCCATCGCCAGGCTGTCGCATGCGGAGGAAATGGCGACCAGCGACGACGAACATGCCGTGTCGATCGTCAGGCAGGGGCCCTGGAGATCCATGATGTAGGCGATCTTCGCGGCCAGGATCGAAATCGCCTTGCCCATGAAGTTCTGGGCGTTCAGATCCTCGCGACGGATCGCCTGACTGTAGTCGCCGGGTGAGCAACCGACGAAGACACCGCAATTGCTGCCGGACAGGGTGGCCGAAGAATACCCGGCGTCTTCGATGCAATGCCATGCGGTCTGCAGGAACACCCGCTGTTGCGGATCCATCCATTCGGCTTCGCGCGGCGAGATGTTGAAAAACAGCGGATCGAAGCAGGCAGCGTCTTCGAGGACACCCATCCACTTGGAATAGGTTTTCCCTGGCACATCCGGGTCTGCGTCGTAGTATTGCCGTGCCTCCCAGCGATCAGCGGGAACTTCCGAGATGCAGTCACGGCCTGCGGCCAGGTTGTCCCAGAACTCACCCAGGTCGCGCGCTTTCGGGAATTGACCCGACATGCCGATGATGGCGACCTTGGGCAGTGTGCGGTCGCGGACGTCCGTGCTGGCAGCCATGCTCGGTGCCGGAGCAAGGGCTTCGGCCGCTCCGTCATGCGGCTCGGCCACTGCGTTCCGGATGCATGCTGCGTCCGTGACGACCGGCGTCGCGGTCGCCGGGGCATCACGCTGCGTGATCCCTGCATTCACGACCATCGGCCTGGCTTCAGCCGTGGTGGGCTCGACGGATGCGGCATGGGCGGGAACCGATGGCGTAACCGCCTGCGTGCGGATCGATTCGACCATCCTGGGCGAGGCTGCCGCAGCAGGCGCGACGGGTGCGGGCGTCTGAACGGCAACAGGCGGCGCCGCCTGCGAGCCTCCGGCTTCGAGAAGACCCGAGCGCGACGCCTCGTCCAGCACATGCTGGCTGAACTCATCCAGGGTCGGATAGCCGTAGACCTTGGTCGCGTTGATGGAAAGGCCATAGCGCGCATTGATCTTGCGGACCCAGTTCACGCCGGTGATGGAATCCAGGCCGATATCGATGAATTTCTGCTTGCCATCGATCTGCGACGCGTCCATGAAAAGCTCTTCGGCGAGCAAGTCGCGCAGCGTGTCGCGCAATGCATCGGCAAGTGCCCTGTCCTGCCGCAAGTCCGCACCGGCGTGGGCGGACGGTTGGTTGTCCATCGAGAATCCTTCGTTGAAATTCGACTGGATGCGGTCCAGTACATCCTGGTTGCCGACGAAGCAACGCTGGTGGAGGGCCTGCTCCTGCGCGAGCGCCTGCGGCAGGCGCGCCTTCAGGCGCGCGACACTGTCCTGCTTCATCTTCTGCAGCACGTCGCGCGGCAACGTGGCCAGTGCGGCGGCCAGGCACAAGGCGAGCGGCTGCACGCCCTCGGCCGGCACGACAGGTACCGCCGCGCCCCGCCGCCTGAGTTCGGAGCCCGTGTACTGCTGCGCGGAGAACAGGATCTCGCGGCCAAGATCGAGACCGAATTTTTCCGGGAAGGTCAGGGTCGATCCCGCACCCGGCGTGAACCCGTAACCGATGTACGGACTGACATAGGTGTGCTTCTCGCTGTGGATCGTGCAATCACAGAACATGCCCAGCGACCAGCCTGCGCCGATGCCGTGACCTTGCATGGCGGCGATGACCGGCACCGATGCTTCCATCGGCAGGCTGTAGATCGGCACATCGGTGAACTTCACCTTTCCCGCCTGGATGGCGACGAGGCTGTCCTTCGTCCCACCGCAGGAGAAATAGTTGTCGTATCCGGTCAGCACGACGACCTTGCAAGCCGGGCGGGCGGCGATCGCGCCGAAAGCGGCGATCACGCCCTGCATGAGTGCGTCGGTGAAGGTGTTCTTTCCATGGCGGTCGCGCATCGTCACCACGGCGACGCCATTGGCGTATTCCTGCAGCGTGACCGCCTCCGTCGACAGGGGGATGCTCGTGGCCGGTCCCAGGTCAGGAACACCGACCGAATCAAGGGCCTGGCGCAGATGGTTCTGCCACACCGCGTCGTCGGCATGCTGCGGTCGATCAGCGACGTTGGCGCGCAGGTCACCATTGCGGTGATCGTCCACCAGTCGGCGGGCGGAGGATGCCACCGGCTGATCCAGATGCTGCTTCAGCAGGCACAGCGTTTCGCGGGGTGCCTGTGCCAGTTGGCGTGCCAATTCCAGGGCACGTCCATCCACTTCGGCCTGCGGAACGACCGTTGGTCCGGCAAGCATGCTCGCGATTTCACGTCCGCCGAGCCCGTCCGGGTGCGCGAGCAGTGCAGCGGCGAGCCTGCGCGGGAACCGGCATTCCAGCAGCTGCATTTCCTGCATCGAGCAGCCGGCGAAATAACCGTATCGGCCTTCCTCGCTGCAGACCATGAAATCGCAGACCGACGCCAGCAGCCAGCCGAGTCCACGTGCCGCCCCCCTGGCGACCGCGATCACCGGCAATTCGCAGCCGGAGGACAGCAGGGGCATGGCTTCGGCGAAGAAGGCCTCCCTCTCGTCGGCGCCCTGCCCGTCCGGCAGGAAGACGTCCTGACCGCCACGCAGGAGGACGACGCGCGCCTCGGCGAGGGACGCAATGCGCGCAATCGCGCTCCTGATGCGGTCGATCAGGCCGGTGGACCAGCGCAGTGGATGCAGATGCACCACGTCCAGCGAAAACACACCATCGCCATGATCGAGGATGTCGATGCGGATATCGTCTTGCTGCGATGCGGAGCCGCTTGCGCGCACAGCCGAGGTCTCGCCGGCGAGCGGGCGGAGGCTGATGCGCGGTCGTGATGCAACGGGAGCCGCCATCCTGTCGAAATCGGTCGCAGCCAGCGTCTGCAGCACGATGCCCGAAGGCTTGGCCAACGGATCATGGCTGGCCGTGGCCTGTGCATGGTGGCGATGCAGCCATGCGGCAACATCCTCGCGGGTCATGTGCCCGGATTCGTAGGCCGCAATGACCTCGTCGATGTGTCTGTAGTGCTTATCCACCTGCAGGCTCCGGTTCCTTGGCAACTGCCGATATTGCGTGTTCGATGTCCATCGATCCGTTGCGCAGGGCGCGCAGGGCCACCAGCACCGGGTCGACCGCCACGACAGCGGCAGCTGCTGCGACGACCGGCTCTTGAAGCGACGATGTCGGCGGCGGCACCTGCACCACGGCGCCAGTCGTGCTGCCTGCTGCGGGCTTCACCCACAGTCGTTCCCTTGCGAAGGGATAGGTGGGCGCGCTGATCCGGCGCGGGGCCTGGTCTGCAGGCTGCTGCCGATGGAGTGCGGACCAGTCGAACGATACGCCCTTGACCCACATGCCGAGCAGCTTTCCGTACTTGGCTTTCGAGTGCCAGGTTTCCATCGTCGACTGCAGGTCCTCGTCACCAGCGAATTCGCCCAGGGCATCGCGGTTGCGCGCGACCTGGTTGACGTACACGTCATCCAGGTCGGTGCGTCCGTCGAGGAAGCCCTGCAGTTTCCTTGCGAGATCGTCCAGGTCGTGCGCCACCACGGCCAGACGCTCGTCCATCGCGTCGCGACCGACCTGCAGCGTGTAGGCCAGGTCGGACAGCGAGACTTCAGGCGAGCGCGCGATGAAGGCCACGACATCGGCGACGTAGTCGCGCAGCACGGCGGCATTCCTGGCGGAGATCGGGACCAGCGAAGGCAGGCTCGCTGGACCACGCGCAGGTCTCGCCCCGGGCACGTACTCTTCCAGCACCACGTGGGCATTCACGCCCCCGAACCCGAAGCTGCTCACGCCTGCGCGCCGGGGCAGCTCGCGGCCCTGGGCATCGTGGATGGCGGTCCAGGGTTCGGAACGGGTGGCGACATGGAAAGGCGTGTCGCCCAGCTCGATGAGCGGATTCAGCTCATCGCAATGCAGGCTCGGTGCGATCTGGCGATGACGGAACTGCAGCAGCACCTTGACCACGCCGGCAACGCCGGCTGCGAGTTCGAGATGGCCGATGTTGGTCTTGACGGATGCCAGCGCGCACCGGTGCCCACCAATGGGCGAATCCGGCATGTCCTCGTACAGGGTCTTGAACGCGGTCTTGATCCCGTTGATTTCCACCGGATCGCCGAGCGATGTACCAGTGCCGTGGGCTTCCAGGTAGGTCACGGTCCGCGGGTCGATGCCGGCCTTGCGATGCGCGCGCACGAGCACGTCCGCCTGCGACCTGGAATTCGGAGACGTCAGCGAATTCGCACGGCCACCGTGGTTCTCTGCGCTGCCGATGAGAAGGCCATGGATATGATCGCCTGCATCCTCTGCAGCCTTGAGCTTCTTGAGGAAGAGCACCCCGACGCCTTCGCCGCGCACATAGCCGTTCGCATCGCTGGAGAAGGTCTTGCAGCGACCGTCGAGGGCGAGCATTCCCGCCTTGTTGAAGCTGATGTGCAGATCGGGCGTGACGATGGTGTTGACGCCGCCGACGATCGCCTGGTCGCAGTCGCCGACCTGCATGGCCACCATCGCGCGGTGGATCGCGACCAGCGATGACGAGCACGCCGTCTCGATCGGCTCGCTCGGACCGTGGAGGTTGAGCAGGAAGCTGACACGGTTCGGCCCGATCGACGGGACGGTGGCAGTCGAGGTATAGCCTTCGATGGGCAGCCCGGACTTCGCCAGCAGGCTGGCATAGCCGACGCTCGCGGTACCGACGAAGACACCGGTTCGACTGCCCGAGAGGCTTGACGGCGAATATCCAGCCTCCTCGATCGCTTTCCACACATGCGTCATCAGCAGTCGCTGCTGCGGGTCCATCAGCGTCGCTTCGCGCGGCGATATTCCGAAGAAGAGTGGATCGAACTCGTCCACGCCATCGATGAAGCCGCCCCATTTCACGTTGGAACGGTTCGGATCCGTCGTCGGATCTCCGTAGATCGCCTGCCAATCCCAGCGCTGGCCGGGGACTTCGCGGATGCAGTGCTTGCCCTGGATGAGATTGTCCCAGAACGCATCGGGGTCCCGTGCCATGGGAAAGCAGCCGCTGATGCCGACGATCGCGACGACATCGTCGCGTGCGGTTGTGGTGGCTGCGGTGGCAGGCGGCACGTGGACGGTTGCTGCCGCTGACGCGACGGGCGCATCTCCCGCCATGGCACGCGGCGCCAATCTCAGCGGACTGGTCCGAAGCGGCTCGTCAGCGATGGCGCGGCTGCCGGTCTCCAGATCAACCGGCGATGCATCCGAAGGCACGCTGTCCTTCGCTTCAGGTTCCGCTTCGACTGCGGTCGCGGTCTTGCAGACGCTGTCGCGATGCGCATCAAGCAGGTAGCCGGCAATGCCATCGATGGTCGGATAATCGAAGAACAGCGTCGGCGAAACATCGATCCCGTACAACTCGCTGATCTGCCCAGCCAACCCGGTGTAGGCAATCGAATCGAACCCGTACTCGCTCAGTTCCGTGCGGGTGTCGATATCGGCAGCATCGAGTTTGAGCAGCCCGGCCGCAGTCTGGAGCAGTGCACGCTTGAGCTTCTCGACCGCATCGCCCGGCGGCACCTGCACCGGCTTGCGTGGCTGCACGGCAGGCTGTACCGATGCCTGGACGGCGGCCTGGACCGGCGAGACCTTGTGCTCCTGCGTATCGAGAAACCTGCGACGCAATGTCGGCAGCACGCCGTTGAGCACCACGACCTGCGACTTGCCGCAGGCCATCGCCGTATAGAACGCCTGGATGCCCGAAGCGGTATCGAGCGCGACAAGGCCGTAACGTTCCTTCAGCATCCGCGCAGTGGCGTCATCGATCGACATGCCGCCGGCCTGCCACAGTGGCCAGTTGATCGAAACGACGTGCCCTCGCCCGGACGTCACATCCGCAGCGTCGTTCGACTGCTGGCAGTGGTTCGCGAATGCATCCATGAAGGCATTCGCCGTCGCGTAGTCCGCCTGGCCGATATTGCCCAATGCGGAGGCGGTGGACGAGAACAGCGCGAAGAAATCGAGTTCGATGCCGCGGGTCGCCTCGTGAAGATGGAGGGTCCCTTCGACCTTGGGCGCCAGGACCTGGCGGAATTCGCCGGGAGTTTTCCTGGCGATGTAGTTGTCACGCAGAATGCCTGCGCAGTGGATCACGCCGTTCAGCGCGCCATGGCGTCGCACGATGTCCTGAACCAGTCGGGAGACCGCAGCACCATCGCCGACATCCAGGCGCTGGTACTCGATGCTGGCGCCATTGCGCCCCATGCGCCGGAGTTCGGCCAGTGCGGCGGCATCCAATTCCGAGCGACCAGTCAGCACCACGGTGGGGCGTTCGACCTTGGTGCAGATCTCGGCCGCGAAGAGCCGGCCCAGCCCACCTGCCCCACCGGTGACAAGATAGACACCTGTCGCCTTCCAGGGGCCTTGCGTCACAGCAGAAGGCGTCTGCGGGATCGCCGATGGCTCCAGCTCCGTCAGTCCGGCAGCCCATGCCTGTTCGAGTCGATGGCGAAACACCACGACACCGGGATGCAGGCTGCCTTCGCACAGACGGGTCCACAACCTGTCCGCCGGCAGGGCGGGATCGATCACCATCAGTTGCACGACCCACTTGGGCTGTTCCAGACGGGCGGTCCTGAGCAACCCGGACAGGCCGATGAACCCTGCATTCCGCCCTTCAGCGGGCACCACGATCTGCAGCAGCCTTCCACCGGCCGCGGCATCCGGCAGCATCGACTGGATCCTCTCGAACAGCGCGACTGCGGTCTGCTCGAAGCGGCCAGCGGGCGAGCCCGATCCGCCGGCTTCCAGCACGTCGATTCGAGGGCCAGCCTGCATGCGCGATGCATGCTCGCGCAGCGCGGCTGCGGCGGTGCGCGCATCGATCGCATCATCGCCTCCGAAGCCTGCGAACAAGATGCTGTGGTCGCTGAAAGATGGGTCCACCTGCGACGGCGCACGGTCGATCGGGTGTTCGTTCCATGTGGGTGCCAGCATGATCAGGCCCTGCGCATCCTCCGCACCGGCCTGACGCGCATCGCCACGCATCGCCCGCGTGGAAAAGCCGCGGATCGAGACCAGGATGCGGCCCTGGGCGTCGCACAGGTCGATGTCGCATGGCACCGACATGCGTTGCACGAAGGTCACTGGCGAATCGGCGAGCCAGCGGTTGCGTACAGGGCGCACCCATGCCCACATCGCCTCGGGAGCGCTTTCGGCCATGTCGGCCGCAACCTCGATACTGTCGATTGCGAAAGGCACGAACGGTGCGGAAGGGATTGCATCCCCCGCTTGCCAGCCCAGTGCCAGCGTGGCCTGGAGGGCCGCATCCAGCAGGCCCGGATGCAGCGCATAGTGGCTGCGCGTGGAAGCCACCGCCGTCGGCACGACCACCCTGGCCAGGACCTCTGGACAGCCGTCGCTGGCATGCGTCGTCGACAATCCGTCGATCGCCCGATGTCCAGCGCCGTAACGGATTCCCATGGCATCGAAGGCGTTGTAATAGTCTTCGACCCTCCGCGTGCCAGCTGCAAACCGGGCCTGCAACTGCGGCAATTCGAGCTCGCTCGCGGACTCCGCCGGCAACAGGCGCGCGCGGCCCCGGCAGTGGGTCGCGGCCCGCGTCTGTCGATGACCGCTGTATACCTCGAAGGAATAGACCTGTCCGGCGCCCCCGTCGCCCCCTTCCGGATGCAGCGCAATGTGTGCTTCCACGGGCGATTCGCCCGCGATGATCGGGCTGGACCACACGATCTGCTTCAGCTCCACACGGTGCGGTTCGCTCGCCTGGGCCTCGCACGAATGTCGCAATGCAGTGTGGATCATTTCGAGATAGGCGACACCCGGCAGGATCTTGCCGCCGTTGACGCAATGGTCACGCAGGAAGAACTCTTCGCCTGTGAAGGTCGAGCTGAAACGCTGCTCTGCAAACGTCGAAGTGTTCCGGTGCACCAGCGGGTGCAGGAATCCCGCGCCGGCAACGGCTTCAAGCCGGGGCGGCGATACCGCCGAGCTCTGCTCGACTGCGGTATCGAACCAATATCGCTTGCGTGCGAAGCGGTAATGAGGCAGGCGGATTTTCGCGGGCAGGCCGCCGATCTGCGCATAGCAGGCGCTCCAGTCGACGACTGCGGTGCCCCTGACCCAATGGCTGGCGATTTCCGGCAGCCGGCGCTGGATGAGCCAGTCGTTCAAGGCCTCGGGCGTCGGCTTCTCATCCGCAGGCTTGGCTTCGGCCGCGTCCTTGGCATTGCCCTTCCAGCAAGCCTCGACAGGCTGGTCGCGAAGGAAGGCTGCCAGCTTTCCGGCCAGTTCCTCGACCGTGGATGCTTCCACCGCCAATCGTTCGTCCATTGATTCGCGCCGGTGCAGGCTGTACGCGAGTGATTCGATCGAGAACGGGCGCTCCATCGGCGCAGGACGCACGCCATCCTGGTTCTCCCCGATGTACGCCAGCACGGATGCGACGTAATTCTTCAGGCTCTCGGGAGTCTTCGCGGAAAAAACGAACAGGTGCGACGTGGATTGCGCGCGTCCAATCGCTGCCTTGGTCTCATCCGAATCCGTGTCGTAGTCCTCGAGCAGGACATGTGCATTCACGCCGCCGAAGCCGAAGCTGCTGACGCCCGCGCGGCGTACGCCATCGCGACCAATCTGCCAGGCCTGGGTTTGCGTCACCAGATAGAACGGGCTCGAATCCAGCTTGACGCGGGGATTGAGGCTGGTGAAATGCAGCAGCGGTGGCAGCGTGCGGTGCTTCATCGCCAGCAGCACCTTGATCACACCGGCGATGCCCGCCGATGGCTCGAGGTGACCGATGTTCGTCTTGACGCTGCCGATGCCGCAGGATCGCTCGGACAGCACGATGTCGCCCTGCCTGGCCAGCGACGAATAGGCACGGACCAGGGCATTGATTTCGATCGGGTCGCCCTTCGGCGTCCCGGTGCCATGCGCTTCGATGTAGTTGACGCTGGCAGGTGAAACACGCGCATTCCGGAACGCCTTCATGATCGCCTGGGATTGCGCGAAGGGATTCGGCGAGGTGATGGTCTGGGCCCGGCCACCATGCGAGACGCCGACGCCCTTGATCAGTCCGTGGATGGCGTCGCCATCGCGCAACGCCTGCTGCAGAGGCTTGAGCAGGATCAGGCCCGCGCCCTCCCCCCGGACGTACCCGTCCGCACGTGCGTCGAAGGTCCTGCAGACGCCGTCGGGCGCAAGCATGCCTGTCTTCGAGAATGAAACGAAGTGGGTCGGACTGCAGAGGACGCTGACGCCACCGACCAGGGCGGCGACGCAATCCCCGCGGCGCATCGCATGCACGGCTTCATCGAGCGCCACCAGCGAACTCGAACAGGCGGTGTCGATCGCGACACTCGGGCCCTTGAAGTCGAATTCGAAGGAAATCCGGTTGGGCACCAAGCTGGTGTGCACACCGGTGGAGATATGCGCCTCGATCAACGGCAAGCGCTCGACCAGGCTCTTGTAGTCGTAATTCGCGACGCCGATGTAGACGCCGATGTCGCCACCGCGCAGGTCGGAGGGCGCGTAGCCCGCATCCTCGATGCAACTCCACGCCAGTTCCAGTGCGATGCGCTGCTGCGGGTCCATCATCTCCGCTTCCCGCGGAGAGATCTTGAACAACGGCGCATCGAACTTGTCGACGTCGTCGATGAATCCGCCCCATTTGCTGACGGTCTTGTTCTCGTCGGTCCGCCGGGGCGAATAGTACGCTTCCTTGCTCCAGCGATCCGCGGGCACTTCGGTCACGCTGAAGACGCCGTCGCGGAGATTCCTCCAGAACTCGTGATAGTCGGCCGCGCCCGGGAAGCGGCAGGCCATGCCGATGACAGCGATGTCATCGTGGGCGGCTTGCGGTGCGCCGGCGTGGCTTTCATCACGCTGGGTGGCTTGCTGGGCTGAACCTTGCTGCTTTCTCATACAAATCCCTTGCATCGTCCTGGCGGATGATCATCCCTGGGGCAACGATCACGGCGCGCGGCTGTTTCCACTCATCAGCGGACATGGGCGGCGCGGTGGAGGCGTCGCCGGCGGCCGCATGTCACGCCTCCATTGTTCCCGTCGACGAAACCGCAGCATGCGGCTGGCGCACGACCATGACCGGGCAATCGTCCACGACATCACTCGACACCGGGCTGCACGAAACGATCGCTGCCTCATTCATTCGCATTGGCCAGTCCGATCGCCTTGAAGCGATCGACCAGGATGACGGCAGCTTCCTGCATCAGCAGGCGTGCGATTTCGTCGACCTTGCGGGAACGCCAATCCTCCAGCGCCGTGCCTTTCACCCAGCGGTTGAAGGCGCCGAGTGCCGGCCCTGTGTGGATCTGATAATCCACCTTGTTGTTCTCGTCGCCTGAGAATGCAACCCGCATCGAGTGCCCGAAGTACCATCGAAAGACCAGCGCCATCTTGTGCTTCGGGTTGGCATTGGCCTTCTCGACTTCGTCATGGCGACCGCGTCCCTCGAAGAACGCCTGGGTCTCGGCCCAGATCTGGTCGAGCGACTTCTTGAAGTACTTCTCCTCCAGTTGCTGGCGCACTGCTGGCGGGAATTCCTCGATGGCGTTGTACTGCTGGTAGAGCATCGAGAGGCGATTGGCCCGGGCCGGGAAGAACACGCCTTTCTTGAGGACCTGGACCTTGGCGCCCAGTTCGAACATGTCGCCGGCAGGTGCATAGGCCGTGTCCTGGATGTCGATGTCCTGGAGCATGTCCTTCACCGCGTTGCTCGTTCCTGCCTCGACCGTGCACTGGTTGATCGATCCGGTCATCACGAAGTCGGCCCCCATGACGAAGGCAGCGGCGACGGCATTCGGCGTACCGATACCGCCGGCCATGCCCAGTCGCACGGTTTTATCGTCGTGGCCCAGCTCATCGCGCAGCCGCTGGATGCTCGACAGCATGACCAGGCCGACCCCCTGGTCGGTGTGGCCGCCCGAGTCCGCTTCGACGCAGATGTCATCGGCCATGGGCACCTTGGCGGACAGTTCTGCCTGTTCGGCAGTGATGCGCCCTTCGGCCAGCAGTTTGGCGACAAGGCGCTCGGGCGCCGGCGACATGAAGGCGCGCGCGACTTCGGGGCGCGACAGTTTCGCCAGCACCTTGTTCAGGCGCTCGACGCTGCCGTCGGCTGTCTTGCGCAGCCCTGCAAGCCGGTAATGAACGAGGGCCGGCGTGATCTGCATGAACGCGGAGGCTTCGATGTTCTTCACGCCTTTGGCGAGAAACAGCTCCACGGTCCGCATTTCGATATCGCCGCCGCCGACGTTCGCGATGAGGTTCATCCCGTAGGCCTGCTGCGGAGAGAGTTCCCGCTGGATGAAATCGATGTCTTCCGCGATGCGGTCGAGCGGCAGGCCACCGGTTCCGAGGAACCCCATCATGCCGGCCTTGCCCATGCTGACCACCATGTCCCTGGAGGCGATGCCGCGATACATCGCACCGGTGACGTATGCGTACCTCAATCCATGCGCCTTCCGGAAATGCTCGCTGCCCAGGCGCATGGCGATCTCGTCTGCCTTGATCCGCGACCTGACGGCTCCGGGGACCTCCGGGCGAGGCGTGGTCCGCACGGCGATTTCCTCGTGATCCAGTTGCACGCTTTCCATTTTCAAATCTCCTTGACCTTCGCGCGCGACCAGACGCTCACGATGATGGAACATGACATCCGATGGTTCCGCCCATGCATCGAGTGAGTGCAGAAGGGGAAGGTTTCCACCGCTGGTGCGCCAGCGATGCGTGTGGCCGAACGAAATGCCCTGCTGATCATGCAGGTCGTGCCGGCCCGGGCTCTGCGCGTGCCAGGCAGGCGTGCAATTCGATGGCGGGTGGTTGGTGCGCCAGCTTCTTCCTGACCATGTGCATGGCGAGGGCTGCACAGTTGACTGCGGTCTGCAGCAAGGCGGTAGACGTTTCAGCAGGCTTCACGTGCGGACTGAATACGTATGCAGTGCGCTGGAGGGGCATCGCTCCGAGGCTGCTCCGACCCGGCAGGATGCATGCGAGGAAGTGCGCCAGAACGAGCGGCGCACGGAGACCGCTTCTTCCCGGGCGCCTGATCAGCCAGGGGTAGAAAAACGACCGCTTTGCGATGAGAAACACTTGAAGCGTGATCATGTAGAGTCCATTCATGAAGCAAGATCATCCTACGCACCGAACGGAACCTGACGGCCCGCCCGGGAAACGCCCTCCCCCTGATTGTCATCCCACGTCAAACTTACGATCGGGAAGTGACATGCAAGTGACGCACCCGTCCCGAATCGCCGCCACGCATCTCCAATGCCGGCGACATTCATCCTCGACAGCCGGACATGGCAGTGAATTCCCGTGTGCGTAGCCGGGGCATCAGTTCGATGGCTTGCCGTTCATTTCAATCATTCCGATGCCAGGAACGCTGCCGCCCGGGCAGGCACGGACGAAGGCAATGCTCGCAGGCAGGTTCTGGGGCCTGACGAGCGGGCACGGAAACAATCTGGAACGAAGCAAGCACTTACCTCCCTGTATGAGATGGCCATCACTGTGATGTGCCATCCGCGTGATCAGCCACTCGCGTGATCTGGCGACAGCCAGAGTGCGGTCCTGCGCACTTCATGTGTGCGGACTGTCGCATGTGGCTGCGTCCACAGTCAATGTCGGTCGAGACAATGCACGCGTCGTGCAAATAGGTACGCCACAGTATTGAGCGCAAGAGATCCTGTTCGCACAGTGAGGATCTCGCTGGCGATGAGACGCTTGTCCGTGAATTGAAACAAGCAGTTAGCGATGCTGCCCGTGCAACGCTTGCGACTTGGTGTCGCCAGGATGTGGTGAATCGAACAGGATCGATCGTGTATTGAATGCGAATGTCGTTCAGCTTCGCCGAATTCATCGTGCAGACAATCGATGAACGGATTCAGTGCCCCGACTCGCGGTCGACCCGGTACGACGGCACGCAAACAACAGCGGCTCACGCCTGAATCCGATGCGATGCTGCGTGAATCTTCAGGAATGGCGCATGCCTGCCGTTGCATGCGCCATGTTTTGTCCGAGGCTGAACGTATTACGCCGGCTGAAGTTCGTTCAGGTCGAAGTAGCCGTTGTAGCCCTTCATGTAGACCGCTGCGCGATGGCCGAAGAGCACGACCGCCTCGCTGCGGGTTTCCAGGCTGTCGTAATCGAACACGGTCGAACGGACGCGGGTACCGATGGGGTAGCGCCGGTTCCACTCTGCGACCTTCTGGGCGGCATCGTTGCCGGTGCGGTTGCCAGCAGCGGGGGTGTCGGCGGCCGCCGACGACGTCGAGATCACGGTCGCAGTTGCGGTCTCGGAGAGGAAGCCGTCGAGCACCGCGTCGGTGGTCTGCTTGCGAATGGTGTCGACCATGCGGGTCAGGACTTCACCGGGCCCGAATTCGAGGAAGCGCATTTCCTGGCCGCGACTGCGCGCATGGGCGAGGAGATACTGCACGCTTTCGCACCATTTCACGGTATTCGCGATCTGGTCGGCCAGGGTATCGAGAATGGCGCCCTCGGCGTATGGCCGCCCGGTGACGTTGGCGATGACCGGGATGCGCGGAGCGGACAGCGGCATGGTGGCGAGGAAGGCGCGGAACTCGCCCATGGCATCGCGCATGAAACGTGAATGGAAGGCACCACTGGTGTTGAGCGGCAGGAAGCGCACCTTGCCGAGGTCGCTCTTGAGCTTGTTGAACACGCCAGCGGCCCGGCCGATCTGGTCTGCCGAGCCGGAGATCACGATCTGCGACGGCGAGTTGTAGTTGGCAAGGAAGATCTCGTCGAGACCGTTTTCTTCGAGCGTCGCGCGGATGAGGTCGGCCGGGGCGTTGATGACGGCGGCCATCCCGCCGCCGGAGACTTTGCCCATGAGTGCGCCGCGTTTCTGCACCAGGCGCAGGCCGGTCTCGAAGTCGAAGCATCCGGCTGCCTGCAGGGCATTGAATTCGCCGAGGCTGTGGCCGGCCAGGAAGTCGGGCTCGGCCTCGCCGTCCTCGATCGCCCGCAGGTACGACAGTGCATTCACGGTATACAGCGCCGGCTGGGTGAAGCGGGTGTCGTTGAGCTCGCCGCGCGGGTCGTCGATGCACAGTTCGCGGATCGAATAGCCGAGGATCTCGTCGGCTTTCGCGGTCAGGGTGGCGAAGCGCTCGAACAGGTCGCCGCCCATGCCTTTGCTCTGGGATCCCTGGCCGGGAAACATGCAGGTGGTCATGCGGGTTGTCATGATGATTTCTCCTTCAAGGTTGTACGTGCGTTCGCGTCGTCGGCCGTCGGATTTCAGCAGGCCAGCGCGCAGATCGCGGTGTTGATGCCACCGAAGCCCATGCTCATGTTGAGCGCGGCACGGATGGCGTGGGATTCGGAGGTGTCGCCGACCCAGCGCAGGTCCGGGTCGATGGGTTCGAGCAGGTTGCGCGACGGATGCAGCCGCCCTGCCCGCATCTGCAGCAGCACCACGGCCAGTTCCACCGCGCCGGCAGCGGTCAGACCATGGCCGAGCAGCGACTTCGTCGTGTTGAGACGGACATGGCCCAGTCCGCTGTCGCGCAGCGCCTGGACTTCGGTGATATCGCCGATGTGCGAGCCGGTGCCGTGCGGGTTGACGTAGTCGATACCTTCCGGCTGGACGCCGGCCATCGACAGCGCCCGGGCGATCGCGGTGCACTCCCCGTCCAGCGATGGATTGGGATTGCGGTTGCCGTCCAGCGCCATGCCCCACCCCGCCAGCTCCGCCCAGGGCGTGTGCGTGCGAGCGCGGCCGGCGCGTTCGACGACCAGCGCCGCGCAGGATTCGCCGAAGATGAAGCCGTCGCGCGATGCATCGAACGGGCGGCAGGCCGATGCCGGATCCTCGGCGTAGCGGTCCGACCCCATCGCGCCGAGCGAGCGCAGGCCCTGGCATTCCCAGTACGAGAGGTCCATCAGCCCGCCGATGGCGATGCAGGCATCGACGCGACCGGAACGCACTGCTTCCAGCGCGTGGATCACCGCAGCCTGGCCACTGGCGGATGCGCCGCCGAGCGTGTGCGCGAAGCCGCGGATCGGGAAGACCTCGCTGCACAGGCCGCACAGGTCGCTGTCCATGAAACCCATGCCATAGCTCGGTCGCAGGAAGCGCTCGCGGCCACGATAGCTGTCCTGCATCGCGACCAGTTCGCGCTGCTGCAGGTTGGATCCGCCGATGACAAGGCCGATCCGTGCGGGATCGACGTCATCGAGCCCGGCATTTGCCCAGGCTTCGTGCAGCACGGCCAGTGCAGCCTGGCCCGAGAGGGACGTCGTGCGCAGCATCGCGGCAGGCAGGCCGTCAGGCAGTCGCAGGGCGGGGATCTCGGCACCGATGAAGGGCGCAGGCGACGACGCCTGTCCATCCCGGGCAGGGAGTTGCCGTCCGGGCCGCTGCAGATGACCGAACCCATGCCGACCGGCCAGCAGTGCGTCGGTCACCGCGTCGGCACCCTGCCCGATCGCGGTGACGATGCCGAGGCCACTGACGACCAGTGCGTCGCTCTCAGGCTTTCGCATGGATGATTCTGGCCAGCTCGCCGATGTTCTCGGCCTTGGCCATTTCCACGAGCGGGATGTCCAATTCGAGGGTTTCGAGGGTCATCATGAGGATGTCCGCGCGATCCACCGAATTGGCGCCAAGCGCGCGCAGCGAATCGGTCTGCTGGAATGCATGGCCCTCCAGGTCCGGAATGATCTCCTTCGTGTGGCGGACGATGATCTCGAAAATCTGCTCTATGCTCACTGCGTATTGCTCCTGTGGTGAAAGGTCGGCGCCTGCGGTCATTGACCGAAGAGCGCTTCGATGCGTTCGCGGACCTCGGGACGATGGAAGGTCTGCCCGTGCATCCAGACTTCGCGTTCGATGGCCTGCGGCAGCGCTTCGCGCAGGCCGGCGACCAGGTGATCCTTGAGGGTGACGAGGGAAAAACGCGGCTTGTCCGCGAAATCGCGGGCCAGCGCCAGGGCGTGCGGCAGGACCTGGTCGCGCGGCAGCACCGGGAAGGGCACGCCGCGCCGCGCCAGGTCCTCGCCACGATACACGCGTGCCGACAGCATCATTTCGTGGGCGAGCACGGGACCGAGCTTGTGCGGCAGGATGAGCGTCGAGCCCATGCCCGGGGTGAAGCCGTATTTCATGAAATTCGCGGTATAGATGCTTTCCCGCGACAGCACGGCGGCATCGGCGAACATGCCGAGGACGAAGCCGCCGCCGATGCCATGGCCCTGCATGGCGGACACGACCGGAATCGGGCAGTTCAGTGCGAGGCTGTAGAGGTCCTTGTCGGTGAACCTGAAGCGGCCGTCGAACAGGTCGCGCAGCCCTTCCTGCGTGCCGCCGCTGGAAAAGTAGCTGTCGTAGCCGGTCAGCACGACCGCGCGCCAAGCCTCGTTCCGGGCGATGTCGGCGAACGCGGCGGTGAGATCGCGGATGAGCGCGTCGGTGAAGGTGTTGCGGCCTTCGCGATCGTGCATCTCGACCAGCGCGACGCCCGGTTCGGCTTCGCGCAGGGTGACCGTGCCTGTCTGCAAATGCATGCCCGCAGCTGGAATGCTCATTCCGGCTCCCACGGGAACTTCCCCGTGCGCACGTAGCGCGCGATACGGCGCAGGTTGTCGGGATCGGAGAACACTTCGCGGTTCGCAGCGAGCGCCTTGGGGCGGGCGGTGGCGAGGCTGTCGTCCAGTTCGTTGGCATAACGCTTGTAGCGGGCGATGCCGTCACGGCCGATGCGGCGCAGGCGCAGCAGCTGCTTGCGCAGCAGGTTGCTGCTGTTTTCCTCGACTGCGTCGACGAGGCCCCATTCCATGGCCTGCGCGGCGGTGATCGGCTGCGTCATCAGGGTCATGAAGTTCGCCTTCGCAAACCCCATCCGTCGCACGAGGAACGGCATCACGCAAGCCGGCATCAGCCCGAACAGCAGTTCGGACAGGCTGAACGCGGCCTTGTCCTCTGCAAGCACGATGTCGCAGGCGGCGACGAAGCCGACACCGCCTGCATTGGCGCGGCCACGCACGTGCGCGACGCTGATGAACGGCCCCGTCGCGAGCCGGTACCACAGGTCGTACAGCGGCCCCGGATCCTGCTCGACCTCGACATCGCCGCGTTCGAACCGCTCGCGCAGTTCGCCGAAGTCGGCGCCGGCGCAGAACACCTCGGGCGCGCCTTCGAGCACGACCACGCCGGCCTGCGCGGCATGCCGGTCCAGTGCTGACGTGAGCTCGGCGATCAGCAGCGCGTCGATGGTGTTGCCGGCTTCGGGACGGGTCATACGCAGGAAGCAGACGCCCTCCTCGAGCCGCACGTCGATCGAGCGGAAAGGTGTGCCCGGGACAGCCGACATGATCAGGACACCCACTCGTACTCGCGGTGGAATTCCTTGATCTCCTTGAGGAACAGTGTCGGCTGGCCGAGTGCCCGGCGCGCTTCAGGCACGAAGTCGACGTCGGGCACCATGTTGCGCGTGCCGAACTTCAGCGAGCGGCTCTTTTCCAGGAGGGTGTCGTACTGCGCCATGGTCATCTCGTAGCGCGCATCCAGGCGCTTGCCGATGCCCATCGCGCGCAGGCGTTCGCGGCTTTCCGGACGCGCCACGCCGCTGAAGAACTCCGAACAGCAGCCGGAACCGTAGGAAAATACGCCGATCCGCTGCGGCGCGTCGTAATCGGCATTCTCGATCGTGCTGGCCAGCGACAGCGCGGCGGTAGCCCCCATGATGTTGCCCACGCGCTGGCAGTGGATCAGGCCTGGTGTCACGCGGCGCTGGAAGTCGACCTCGATCTCGGCAGGCTTGGCCTTGACCAGCTTGCGCATCATGTTGCGGTGCGCGCCCTTGACCATGCCGCCGAACGGCGTGTGATAGGCGATGTAGCCGAAGGTCTCGGCGAAATGCGCACCCTCGACCCGCTTCTGGTATTCCATGTACGCGTTTTCGCAGCAGTTGAGGTACGACAGCAGCGACAGGTCGGTATCGCCGGCGTCGCCGTCGGGCGACGGCCGACAGGTGTCCATCACTTCGTAGCCGTAATAACCGTTGGCGCCGACGTCGATCTGGAATACGTGCGGGCGGTCGCTGACCAGCATCGCCACTGCCCCCGAGCCGCCGCTGGGCTCGGCGAAGGACCAGTCGGCCGAGAGCGCTTCACCACCCTCCTCCACCATGAAACGCGACACATCAGTGGCGATGACCAGCACCTTTGCGCCGGGCGACACGTTCGAGAGCACGAAGTTCACCGCCATCTGCAGGCCGGCGACGCCTGAATAGCAGGCGTTCTTCAGCTCGAACAGGCGGCAGTTGCGGTTCAGCCCGAGCAGGTCGTGACAGTAGGTGCTCATCGACTTGCCGAAGTCGAAGGACGACTCGGTGCAGGTGATGACCATCTCGATGCGATCCTTTTCCTCGGGGCTCAATGCATCGACCAGTGGCCTGGCCGCATTGACCGCGAAGGTGATGGGATCCTCGCTGGGCAGCGCGACCGATTTCTCCTTCATCAACAGGTTCTCGAACCGGCTCATGTCCAGGCCGCGATGCCGCGCGAGCTTCGACACATCGATACAGGCCGTTCCGGCGAACACGTTCATCGCTTCGATGCCAACCATACTCACTTCCTTTGACTGATGGATCCCGGCGCCACGCCGGGATGTTGGAAATCTGCGGCCTCTCGGCCGCGGGTGTTCTGTTGCAGCTGCCAGCTCCGATGCGGTCTGCATCGGCGGCTGGAGGATGCCGTACCGTTGCGAATGGGGATCAAGCCCGACCTCGCAGCGGCTCGGCGGCCTCGACACAGACAGCGCGAACATCATGTCGCCCGTCATCTGACGTATCGGATCGGTATTGTCGGCCAGCCGCATCGGCAGCGCGACCGCATGGAGCCACGCCGGCCTGCATGCCCGCTGCCTTCTTCTTCATCGTCGGTTCGATCGCCTTGTTCACCCAGCACCTCCTTGTTGTCGTCCAGGGCAAGAATCCCGCCCAGGGCCGTGCGACTCCTGTGCACGGCGTCCGGAGCGGACGGGGTCATCGGAAGTCCAGCACCTTCCTCCCATGTTGCCCCCTGCGCAACCGATATGCGGCGAAGGACTCCTTGTCCGAGAATTGCAGATAAATGTTGCAGCGCATGAGCTCCGAGAAGCGCTGCCCCGGGGGACGCACGTAGGTATGCCCCGGGAAGACGTGGGTGTGCGGCGGCAGGCGTCGCTTGAGGTCCTGCAGGCTGTCGTACATGCGGTGCGCGGCATCGAGTTCGAAGCAGATCCCGCAGCCCTCGGCGAACAGCACGTCGCCGGTGAAGAGGTTGTCGCCGATCCGGTAGCACACGCAGCCCGGGGTGTGCCCGGGGGTAAGGATGGGTTCGATGGTCATCGCGCCGACGCGCCATGGCGCGCCGTCGAGCGGCAGCAACCGGGTGGCATCGAAACCGGACCATGCGATCTCCTCGCGAGACATCCGGATCGGGCAGTTGTAGTGCTCCGACAGCGGCACCGCGAGGTCGATGTGGTCGTCATGGGTATGGGTGACCAGGATTTCGGTCAGCGTGGCGCGGGTCGTGGCCAGGGCCTCGGCGAAGACCTCGGGCTGCCACGCCGGGTCAATGGCGACCGCAAGGTGCGTGACAGGGTCGACGACCAGGTAGTTGTTGTTCTTCATCGCACCACGGGCGGTTTCCAGCAGGAAGACCTGCGGGGCCTCCGCGTCGCCGATGGCCGGCACGCCGCCTCCGGTCGATGACAACTGCAATTCCAATCGCGACTCCAGATGCGGGTCCGTCCCGTGCCACGCCATTGTATCCGTCATAGCCACCGCCTGACCCTCGCCTTGTAGCGGAGGTAGGCCTCGCCGAACTTCGCCTCGAGGTAGGCTTCCTCCCTGAGTACCACAAGCTGCTGGATGGCGATGAGCGCCGGAATGATAAACACAAGGACCCAGGCATTGTCGAGGAAGCAGCCGATCGCAGCCTGCAGCAGGCAGGCAGCCAGATAGGCGGGATTGCGCGTGAACCGGAAAGGCCCGGTCTCGACGATGGCGAGGGTCTCTCGCGCCGGATCGACCGGCGTGGCGTGGTCGCGGAACGCACGGCCGGTCGCTGCGGCAAGCCAGACCATGGCGAGGAACGCGGCCACGCCGGCGCCGATGGTGACCGGACGGGGCCCGATCGACCAGGGCAGCCACAGGTCGACCCCGACACCGGCCAGCACCCCGATCAGGCACGGCAATGGTGGCGGCATGCGCGACTTGATGCGCTCCAGGTCCCGGGAGGCGGTCTCGATCCGGTTCATCCTGCGACCTCCAGCGGCTTGCCCGGCTTCAGGCCCGCTCCCGGCGGCAACGCACGGACATAGAAGCCGTCGAGGGCGACCAGCCGTTCGCCGCGCATCGAGAGCAACTCCAGGTCGAAGCGCAGCAGGCCGCTGCCCACCGGGCCCGCCGCACGCCGTGCCACGGCATGGCACTCCGGCAGCATCGGACGGAAGCGTTCGATAGCCTCCAGCGCGAACGGCAGGTAGGGCGTCCGCGTGCTGGTGCCTGCGTCGCCATTGCCAGCAGCGCTGTCGCCGGCCGCCACCAGCGCCATGCCCGAAACCGTCTGCAGCGCGCCGTCGATCAGCGCCGGATGCAGGAGGAACTGGTCGAAATCGGCGCGCAGTGACGGATCCAGCACGAGATGCGCGATCGCGATGTCGCCGCCGATGTGCAGTTCGCGGATGCTGCGGAAGCTCGGGCCGTAGTCGAAGCCGAACCCGGAAAGCGCGGAATAGCATGCCTCGCCCGCGATGACATGCGTGGTTTCGGCCAGCAACGCAGCGACGTCGCGCAGCTGCGACGGCGCATGCGCACCGCGCGCCCGGCCGAAGCGGACGCGGCCTTCGGCATGCAATTGGGGCTGCAGGGATGCGTCGACGCCGTGGATCGCGAATTCCGCGCCCTCGCCAGAAGCGACCAGGCGCGTCTGCACCTGGTGGACAGCGTCCAGGACGAGGGGTTGGGCCCAGACGATGTCCTCGATGCGCGTCACCGGTGCTTCGCCGGCAATCGCGGCCGCGGCCGCGGCGATCTCCAGATAACCGGCGCCGGGGAACAGCACCGCGCCGGCGACACGATGGTCGCGCGCATACCAGGCCGCATGGTCGAGTTGGGATTCGAAGCGGATTTCGCGCAGGGTCGACGCGTTGCGGACGATCAGCGGGTGCAGCGCCTGTCCGATCGATTCATCCGCCTGCAGGCCGTCCGCGCCGATGCGAGGCGCTTCCACGGCCGCAGGTGGCCCCGGTGGCGGCGCATCGGTGATCCAGTGGCGCGTGCGTGCGAAGGGATACGACGGCAGGGGCACGCGTGCCGGCGCAATGCCGGCATCCTCGTGCAGCCTGGTCCAGGGCAGGTCCTGGCCCTGCACCCATTGCAGCGCAAGGGCATCGAGGCGTCCCGCCCGCCAGTCGGCGCGCAGGGCTTCGACAACCTCGGCGCGGTTGGCCTTGCGCCGCTGGTGCGGCTCGACCCGGCCGGGAACGAGTCGCTGGGAAGGCTGCCCGTCGCACCAGGCATCGAGTTCGCGCATCAGCGCGTCGAAACCATCGGCGACGACCGCCAGCCGTTCCTCCATTGCCTCGCGGCCGGCTTGCAGCGTGAACGCAACGGCTGCGGGTGCAGGCGCGGCGAGCGGATCGCGGCGCCAGTCCCGCAGGCACGCACGCAGCGCATCCACCCGCTCGCGCAGCCGTTCGCTGTCCCGTGCCGACAACAGGAACAACTGCGGCCCATGCGGGCTCGGTACGCGCACCGGCACAGGGGCTTCCTCCAGCACCATGCAGGCGTTGACGCCACCGGCACCGAAGGAATTGACGATCGCCCGTCGGGGCGCGCCGTTGCGCGGCGCAACCCAGGGCGCCAGCGCACGCTGCAGGCGGAATGGCGACGATTCGAAATCGATGTCGGGATTGGCCGGCTCGCTGTGCAGGGTCGGCACGAGCATGCGATGGCGCAACTGCAACAGCACCCGCGCGATACCGGCGATGCCCGCCGCGGACTCGCCATGCCCGACGTTCGCCTTGACCGAGCCGATCGCGCACGGGCCGGCATCGGCGCTGCGGCCGGAGAACGCGTTCGCGAGCGACACAAGCTCCAGGCCATCGCCGAGCTGCGTGCCGGTGCCGTGGCCTTCGACGTAGCCGATGGCGTCGGCATCGACCCCGGCATCGGCCAGCGCCGCCGCGATGACCGCAGCCTGCGACACGGGGTTGGGCGCCGAATAGCCGTTGGCTCGACCGCTGTGCGCATGCGCGCCACCGGCGATGACGCCGTGGATGTGGTCGCCGTCGCCCAGGGCCTGCGCCAGTGGCTTGAGCACCAGCGTGCCGACACCTTCGCCGGGCACGAAGCCGTCGTCACCCGCGCCGAAGCTGCGGCAACGGCCGTGTTCCGCCAGCATCCGCCGCGCGCACAGCGAGTGGTACTTGGCCGGATGCAGGTAGAGGTTCACGCCACCGGCCAGCGCGATCGCGCATTCGCCGCGACGCAGGCTCTCGCAGGCCATCTGGATCGCGACCAGCGACGACGAACAGGCGGTGTCGATGGGCAGGCTCGGTCCCTGGAAGTCGAACACGTAGGAGACGCGATTCGCGATCGACCAGGGCATCGCACCGGCGTTGACCGCGCGGCCGCGCCGCCATTCCTCCGGCGTGAGCTGCGAATAGGTATTGGTGGTGACGCCGACGAACACACCGGCATCCACGCCGCGACCACGCGGATGACGCTCGCGCAGACCGTCACGGGTATAGCCGGCATCCTCGATCGCCGCCCACGCAGACTGCAGGAACAGGCGTTCCTGAGGATCCATCGCATCGGCATCGGCGTCGGGAATGCCGAAGAAGGCCGCGTCGAAGGCATCGACGTCGTCGAGGAAACCACCGGTACGGCAGTAGATGCGGCCATCTGCCGCACGCGCCGGATCGGGATCGTGGAAGGCGTCGGCATCCCAGCGACTCGGCGGCACCGGACCGACCAGGTCGCGTCCGGTGCGCAGGTGCTCCCACAATGCAGGCAGCGATGGCGACTGCGGTAGCGAGACGTGCGCGCCGATGATCGCGATGCGGCCGTCGTTCTTCGGTGCGACCGGCATCGGCTCGGCTGCAGTGGCGGCTGCCACCACGCGCCCGCCGCCTGCAACCTCGCGAATTGCAGCCACGGGAGCCGCGGCTGCAATCGCATGCGTGGCCGGCACGGTCGACGTCGGCAGGGTCATGTCCGGCGCAGGCGATACGGACGTGCCATCGTTGCCGAAGCGATGCCGGACCTCGGCGCCGGCATCGCGTACCAGGTAGGCAGCCAGCGCTTCGATGCTCTCGTACTCGTAGAACAGCGTCTTCGGCAACGCACCCAGGTCGCGTTCCAGCGCGGCGTTGATCCGGGCGATCATCATCGAATCGACACCGTAGGCCTCGAAGCGCTCCTGCGCATCGATGCGCTCGACCGGCAGCTTGATTTCGATCGAGAGCAGAGCCTTGAGATAGTCCTCCAGCCTGCCCTGCAGCGCGCCATCGGCTGCCGCAGGCTGCACCGGCGGACGTGCGGCAGGCGCCGTTTGCGGGACCGATGCGGAGGGCGTTGCCGGGCCGAGCGCTGCATGGATGCGTGCGGCATCGCCATGGATCACCACGGCGTGGGCTGCGTCGTCGGCGAGCAGCGCGTGCCATGCGGCCAGGCCTTCGTCGTCGGGCAGTGGCTGCATGCCGGTGCGATCGGCGGCCAGACGGATCTCGTCATCGGACAGGCGCATGCCGCCTGACGACCAGTACGGCCAGCCGATGGACAGGCTGCGGCCCTGGCGCTCACCACGCGCGACCTGTCGGGAACGACGCGCGGCGAAGGCATCGAGGAAGGCATTCGCGCAGGCGTAGTCGCACTGTCCGGCATTGCCGAAGGCGCCGGAGACCGAGGAGAAACCGACGAAAAGGTCGAGCGGATCCAGCGCGGTGGCGGCGTCCAGGTGCACGGTGCCCTGCACCTTCGCGGCCAGCACGGCAGCGATGGCCTCGCGGTCCTTGTGGATTGCAAAGGCGTCGCGATGCACGCCTGCGGCGTGGATCACGCCATCGATGCGACCGAAGCGCGTGCGCGCGGCATCGACCGCCGCCTGCGCCTGCGCGGCGTCGGCGACATCGGCCTGGACGTACAGCGCATCGCCGCCGGCATCGCGCAAGGCCTGCAGCGTGGCTTCGCCGCGCGCATCCAGCGGCGAGCGCCCGGTCAGCACCAGGCGCGCGGCATGGCGCGCGGCCAGGTGCCGGGCGAACAGCAGGCCGAGCCCGCCAAGCCCGCCGGTGACCAGGTACACACCGCGCTGGCGAATCGCATCGCGATCGGCGGCGCGTGGTGCGAAGGCGGCGAAGCGGCGGTGCGTGCGCAGCGTGTCGACGATGCGGTATTCACCGCTGGCCCAGTCGCGCGACAGCAGCTCGCCGGCAAGCGTGATGGCAACGGCCGCCTCTTCGCGCGCGACGATCGACAGGGTCTTCCAGGCGAAGCGTGGATTCTCCTGCGCGAGGCTGCGCAGGTAGCCGGCAAGGCCGGCATGCACGAGGCCAGCGATGTCCTCGGCCTGCTGCACGACGGCGATGACCCGCACCGACGCACCCGGGCGCAGGCGCAGCAGCGCGGTACAGGCGGCATGCAGCGGATACAGCCCCCGCTCGACTGCCATGTCGACGTCGTCGCCCTGCGCAAGCACTGCCACGATGGCTGCCGGCATGCGGTCGTTCGCAGCGAGCCGCGCCATCGCCTCGGCGACGGAGGCCTCGTCCTGCCCGGCGCATTCGACATCGACGCCACAGGCTTCGGCGATGGCCATGGCCGAAGCGGGCGTGCCGATCACCAGCACCAGGCCATCGAGCACGATCTGCGCGGGTGACAGCGGTGCAGGCACCCAGTCCGCACGCGCATGTACCGTTGCGGGGGCTGGCGATGGCGCGACGACAGCCGGATCGGCGCGGCGGAAAGTGAGGGTCGCGGGATCCGCTGTCTCGATCCAGTAGCGTTCGCGTTCGAACGGATACGTCGGCAGCGGCCTGCGGCGCACGGGCCTGCCGGTGTGCAGGCGCGACCAGTCGATGACCACGCCCGCCACCCAGAGCCTGGCCAGCGCATCGAGCGCGCGTGCATCCAGCGTGGCACGCAGGAAGGCTTCACCCGCCGCCCCTTCGATCGCGGCCAGTGCGCCGGCACCGGCTGTGCGGGCATTGCCTTCGAACACAGCGGTTGCGGACAGCTTGCGCCCGTCGCGGGCCGCATCGTGCCAGGCGCGCAGCTGGGCGCGCAGCGCAGGCAGATCCGCGGCCTGGATCGCGAGGCGTTCAGGGAGCGCGGTGCGTCCGACCTGCGAGGTGTAGGCGATGTCGGCGAATGCGCCGAGGTCGGCGGCTTCCAGCGCCGCCAGCATGCGCGCCGAATAGGCGACCAGGGCCTGGCGGCTGCGAGCCGAAAGCAGGAAGAGCTGCAGTTCGGGCTGCGACTCGGCCGGTGCGGGTGCAGGTGGTGCGTCGGTGCATTCCTCGGCAAGGTATTCCTCGACGATGAGGTGCGCGTTTGCGCCACCGGCACCGAAGGAACTGATGCCGGCGCGGCGCGGATGCGTCGCCGGTCGCGGCCAGTCGGCCAGCGTGCGCTGCACGCGGAATGGCGTTGACTCGAAATCGATGTGCGGGTTCAGGGTGTCCGCATGCAGCGACGGTACCCACTGGCCGTGGCGCAATTGCAGCAGCACCTTGGTCAGTGCGGCGATGCCCGCTGCCGATTCCAGATGTCCGATGTTCGATTTGACCGAGCCGATCGCGCAGGCCGTGGTCTCGTCCGGGGGCACGCCCGCGCCCGCCTCGCGCCAGGCGCGGACCAGGCCGGTGATCTCGATGGGATCGCCCAGGCTGGTGCCGGTGCCATGGGTCTCGACGTATCCGATGCTGTCGGCGGGCACGCCCGCACGCTGCAGGGCCTCGGCCACCAGGGCGCCCTGTGCGACCGGGTTCGGCACGGTGTAGCCGTTGGTCTTGCCCCCGTGGTTGATCGCACTGCCGCGGATCACGCCATGGATGCAGTCACCGTCGGCGATGGCGCGATGCAGCGGCTTGAGCAATACCGCACCGACGCCCTCGCCCGGCACGTAGCCGTCCCCGCCCGCGCCGAAGCTGCGACAGCGTCCATCGGTGGACGCGAAATTGCCCTGGCTCAGGCTCAGGTATTTCGACGGATGCAGGCTGAGGTTGACGCCACCGGCGAGCGCCGCTTCTGCCTGGCCACGGCGCAGGTCCTCGCAGGCAAGGTGGATCGCTGTCAGCGACGACGAGCACATCGTGTCCAGCGCGAGGCTGGGGCCGTGCAGGTCGAAGGTGTACGACACGCGGTTGGCGATCGACGCGAAGGACGAACTGGGCGCGCCAGCGGGACCGGCGCCGACGCCATAGAGCTCGTACTGGCCCCACATCACGCCGACATAGACGCCGATGCGCCGACCGGCGACCGCCGCGCGCGCGTAGCCGGCGTGCTCGAAGGTCTCCCAGGCGGTTTCCAGGAACATGCGTTCCTGCGGGTCCATCATTTCCGCTTCCTTCGGCGAGATGCCGAAGAACAGCGCGTCGAAGCGATCGATGCCGTCGAGGAAGCCGCCCCACTTGCTGTAGCTGGTGCCGGGCCGGTTGCGTTCGGGATGGAACAGCGCGGCATGGTTCCAGCGCTCACCGGGGACTTCACCGATGCAATCGCGGCCTTCCACGAGGTTGCACCAGAACGCGTCGAGATCGCGGGCCTGCGGATAGCGCCCTGCGATACCGACGATGGCGATCGGCGCATCGTGCGCGGAGGCTGGTGCCGCCACTGGGACAGGCGCGAAGCGCGTTACGCGTGCGCGGCGCGATGCCCGCGCCAGGCCAGTCGATGCCAACGACGCGGGGCGCCCGACGGACAATGCGGCCACGGCATCAGCGTTGGCAACCGGGCTGGCCGCTGCATCGAGCCCGGTCAGCGCGCGCAGCGTGGCGGAATGGGTGGCGACGAGGAATGCGGCGAGCGCCGCGATCGTCTGGTATTCGAAGAACAGGGTCTTGGACAGGGTGCCGAAGCTGCGTTCGAGCTGGTTCGTCAGCTTCATCGCCAGCACCGAGTCCATGCCGTACTGCTCGAGCGGTGCACGGGCATCGACCTCGTGCTCGGGCATGCCCATCAGGCCCGCGAATTCGGCGATGAGGTAGCGGCGCGCGTGCTCGACCAGGCGAGCATCGCCCTCGATGTCCGGGCTCGTGGCCGCCACGGACGCCGCCGGCCCTGCCGCGGCATCCGCGGCGGCGGTGCGAGGCGACGCGGTACGACCTCGCAGCGCCTGTCGCAGCCGCGTTGCATCGCCTTCGACCACGATCACGCAGGCTTCCTCGCCGGAGAGCACGTGGTGGAATGCGCGCATCGCCGACGCCGTTTCCAGCGGCACCATGCCCGACGCGGCGGTCATCGCCCGCTGCGTATCGGCATCCACCTGCATGCCGCCTTCCCGCCACAGCGGCCAGAGCAGCGAGCGCGTGCGGCCATGGCGTTCGCCTGCCACCCGCAGCGCTTCGCGGTACTGTGCGAACGCGTCCATGAAACCGTTGGCGGCGGCATAGTCGGCCTGCCCCGGGTTTCCGAAGGCCGACGTCATCGACGAACACAGCGCGAACCAGTCCAGCGCGATCCCGCGCGTGGCCTGGTCCAGATGCCAACTGCCGCGGACCTTCGGCGCCAGCACGGCGTCGGCATCGGCGAGCGACTTGCGCGGAATCAGCGCGTCTCGCGTTTCGCCGGCCGCATGCAGCACGCCGTCCAGGCGACCGTGGCGCGACAGCAGCGCGGCGATGCCTCGCTCGACCGCGCCGGCGTCGCCAAGATCCAGCGGCAGGTAATCCAGGCGTGCGCGATCCACGCCGCACTCGTCGGCCAGGGCGTGCAGCGTCGCGCGACGTGCAGCATCGTCGGCACCGCGTCCGGACAGGACGGCGATCGCATTGGACGTGCGTTGCAGCACGTCGCGCGCGAAGGCGCGACCCACGCCGCCCATTCCACCGGTGATCAGGTACACGCCGCCATCGCGGTAGGCACAGGCGGCATCGGCGTCGCCCGCAAGTATGGTGTCCTGCCACTGCCGGCCTTCGCAGCGACCATCGCCGTTGATGCGCACCAGCGTGGCGGCGCAGGCTTGCGCATCCTGCAGGCACGCGGCGAGCCTGTCGGCCGGGATCGAGGGCGACACAAGGACGAGCTGTGCGAGCAGGCCGCTGCGCTCCTGCCGCGCCGTGTCGAGCAGACCGGCGAGGCCGGCGAGCAGTGCCGTGCCCCCTTCGTCGGCCACCGCCACCTGCACGCAGGCCGGTTCGCCGGGGGACAACTGCTGCAGGGTCGAGAGCAGCGCGAGCGCCGCCTCCCGGTAACGTTCCGCAGGCGTGGCGCCCTCCGCAAGCACCCGCAGTTCTGCGTTGATCGTGGCGGGCGCCGCCAGCCCGACCAGCAGCAGGATGCGGTGCGCGGGTGTTGCAGGTGCATGCAACGCCGCGACTTCGGTCCATGCAGGACGAGCTAGCAGCAGCGCCTGCGCGGCAGGCAGACGCATGCGACGCGCACTCAATCCGCGCATGGACACGCAGATGCGGCCACCGGCATCGCACAGATCGAGATCGAACTTGCGTACATCCGCACCGGGCGCGGTGCACTCGCGCAACCAGGCCCACATGCGCGACTGGCATGCTGCATGCACGGCGAGCGATTCCAGCGCAAAGGGCACTGCCGGGGTCGAGGTGTCGCCGGCATCGTCCAGTGCAAGCGCGGACTGCAGCGCGCTGTCCAGCAGTGCGGGCGGCAGCACGCAGGCGTCGTCGGCCGCATGCGGCGGCGCGAGTTCGGCCAGCACCTCGCCTGCGCCGCGATGCAACGCGACCAGGCCACGGAAACCGGGGCCGTATTGCAGGCCCATGCGGGCGAACCTGGCGTACAGCGTTGCCGGTGCAGGCCCCACCGACATCCTGGCGCGCAGCGCATCGAGGTCCAGCGCCGCCACCGCGAGCGGCGACATCGCTTCGATGCGACCGCTGCAGTGCGGCTCGGCATCATCGGCGACCGGCTCGGACATCAGCGCGAAATCCACCGCCTGCTCGCTCGCGGCATCGAGTTCCAGCGCCAGCGTCACCGGTGCGTCGACGACCACGGGCTGTGTCCAGGCGACGTTGCGCAGGACCAGGGTGCGCGGCCCGTCGGTCGGCAATGCAAGGTCGACGGCAGCGCGGGCCATCTCCAGTGCCGCCACGCCGGGCAACACACGACGCGCCTGCCCCTCGTGGCCGATGCGATGGTCTGCGAGGAAGGTTTCGCTGCCGTCGAACACGCTGACATAGCGCTGGCCATGCAGGTCGGATGCATTGCGATGCAGCAGCGGATGCAGTGCGGAAAGCGCCTGGCCCACCGGTGCGTACACCACGCCGGCACGGCGGGTCACGCCCGGATCGAAGCGGTACGACTGCCGGTCGAAGGGATAGGTCGGCAGCGGGATGAGCGCTGGCCGCGCATCCGGCTGCAGGCGCGCCCACTCCAGCGCGTAGCCGCGCACCCACAGTTCGGCGAGTTTCTCCAGCTTGCCGCGTGCGACCCAGCGGTCCACGGCCTCGGCCATGTCCTCGTCGCCGGCCAGCAGTGCCAGCGCCTCGTCGCCGTTGTCGATGCGGCCAGCACGCACGTTCGCCGGCGATGTGCCGTCCAGGTGTGCCGCCAGCGCATCGATCAGCGAACCCACGCCGTCGGCGATCACCGCCAGGCGGACGTCCATGGCTTCGCGGCCATGGCGCAGGGTCCAGGCCAGCGCGGCGAAGTCGATGGCCTCGCCGCCCTCGCGCAGGAAAGCAAGGAGATCGATCGCACGCTGGCGCAACTGCGCGGGCGTGCGCGCCGAGAGCGGCAGCAGCATGCGCCTGCCGGCCAGCAGCATCGGCGCGGCGACCGGCCTGTATTCCTCGATGACCAGGTGCGCATTGGAACCGCCGGCCCCGAAGGACGACAGGCCGGCGATGCGCGGATATTCCCTGCCGTCCACGACGGGGCGTGTCCAGGGCTGCAAGGTCTGCACCACTTCGAACGGAGTGGCCGGGAAGTCGATGTGCGGGTTGAGGGTTTCCGAATGCAGCGACGGCACGAGTTGGCCGTGCTTCATCTGCAGCAGCACCTTGGTCAGGCCGGCGACGCCTGCCGCGGACTCGCAGTGTCCGATGTTGGACTTGACCGAGCCGATCGCGCAGAAGCCCGTATCCTGCGTCGATGCGCGGAAGGCCTGGGACAGCGCCGCGATCTCGATCGGATCGCCGAGTTTCGTTCCCGTGCCGTGCGCTTCGATGTAGCTGACGTGGCGTGGGTCGACGCCGGCCTCGCGCAGCGCCATCGCGATCACGGCCGACTGGGCGCGCGGATTCGGCACCGAGTAGCCGTTGGTCTTGCCGCCGTGGTTCAGCGCGCTGCCTCGGATCACGCCGTAGATGTGGTTGCCGTCGCGCTCTGCATCGGACAGGCGCTTCAGCACCACCGCACCGACGCCCTCCCCCGGGATGTAGCCATCGCCGCCGACGCCGAAACTCTGGCAGTGGCCATCGGTGGAAATGAACTGTCCTGCGCTCAGGATCAGGTACTTGTTCGGATGCAGGGTGGCGTTCACGCCGCCGGCGATCGCCGCATGCGTCCGGCCCAGGCGCAGGTCCTGGCAAGCCAGGTGGATCGCGGTGAGCGACGAGGAGCACATCGTGTCCAGGGTCATGCTCGGACCGTGGACGTTGAGCACATACGAGACACGATTGGCGACGCTGGCGTAGCTCACTGGCAGGCCGACGCGGCGACCGAGCAGGCTCGATTCCGCGCCCAGCAGCTGGTATTCGCCGTACATCACGCCGACGTAGACGCCGACCTGCCCCGCCTGCGCGGGATCGGCGGCGAGCTGCAGGCCGCTGCGGGTGATGCCCGCATCCTCCAGCGCACCCCAGGCGTGCTGCAGGAACAGGCGTTCCTGCGGGTCGATCATGGGGGCGTCGACCGGTGGGATGTTGAAGAACAGCGGGTCGAACTCGTCGACTCCGGAGATGAAACCCCCCCAGCGGCTGTAATGCGCGCCTTCGGCGGTGCGGTCCTCGCTGTAGTACTCGCGCCAGTCCCAGCGGTCGCCGGGGATTTCGACGATGCAGTCGCGGCCTTCGCTGAGGTTGCGCCAGAACGCGGCGATGTCAGGCGATTCGGGATAGCGGCCGCTCAGGCCGACGATCGCGATGGGCTCGCGCGACGATGCCTGCGACGGCAAGGCACGCAGGCGGCTGCGGCGGCGCGTGCCTGAGCGCGTCGGCGCGGCGGTCTGCGTGGCGGGATGTGCGACCTGCTGTGCCGCGGGTGCAGGCGTGGATGTCGCAACCGGCGAAGCACCGGGCGCGGCGTCCAGCCCTGCGGGCGCCAGCAGCCTGGCGAGCGTGGCCACATGCTCGCGCACGAAGTAGCCCGTCAGCTCGTGGATCGTCTGATATTCGAAGAACAGCGTCTTGGGCAGCGAACCGAACCCGGTTTCGAGCTGAGCGGTCAACTCCATCGAGAGGATCGAATCGATGCCGTAACGCTCGAACGGCGCCTGGGGATCGATACGATTCGCGGCCAGTTTCAGCACCAGCGAGAACTGGCCGCGCAGGTATTCGCGCGCGGCCTCGAAGACAGGCGCATCGTCGCCTGCGGGCGCGACGGCGGGTGCCGACGCCGGTTGTGCCGGTGCAACATCCGCAGCCGTGCGCGTCGGCGTCGGGCGGGCATCGTCATCCGCGAGCAGGCTGCGACGCAGGCGATCGAGATCGCCTGCAGCCACCAGCACCCGGTCGGCGCCGCACAGCGCGCCGCGATGGAATGCGGCCAGCCCCTGCGCGGCCGACATCGCCTGCATGCCGGTCGCGTCCGCGAGCTGGGCGCGCTTGGCCGCATCCACGGGCATGCCGCCGTCGGCCCACAGCGGCCAGTCATAGGCGATGGCGACGCCATGGCGCAGCCCTTGCGCGGCGAGCTGGTTGCGCCAAGCGGCGAAGCCGTCCATGAACCCGTTCGCGGCGGCGTAATCGGCCTGGCCAGGATTGCCGAACGCGGCCACGCCGGAGGAGAAGAGCGCGAACAGGTCGAGCGGCAGATCGCGGGTCGCGGCATCGAGGTTCGCGGTGCCGTCGACCTTGGGCGCGAACACCGTGCGCAATTCATCGGTGGTCTTGCGCAGGATGAAGTTGTCGCGGATCGCCCCCGCACAGTGCAACACCCCATCGAGGCGGCCGTGCATGCGCAGGATGTCGGCGACGGCAGCATCGACCTGCGCTGCAACGGCGGGATCCATGCGCAGGTAGGCCAGCCGTTCCGGCGCATCTGCCGGCCGCAGGGCCGCGAGTCGATCCGGGTCGGCTTCGCCGCGGCCGCTGAGCACCACGCGACAGGCCGGCGACAAGGCCAGCAGTTCGCGCGCGAACAGCGACCCCAGTCCGCCAAGGCCGCCCGTGATCAGGTACACGCCATGCTCGCGGATCGGCAGGTCCGCTGCCTGCTCGACTGCCGGGATCTCGCGCCAGCGCAGCACTTCACGACCGCCTGCGCGCAGGCGAACCTCGGGGTCCGGATTCGCAACGGCCTCCGCATCCAGGCGTGCGACGACCTCGGCCAGCGACAGCGCGGCATCGATCCGCAGCAGTTGCCCGGAGACGGCCGGGTTCTCCTGCGCGGCGGTCGCGAGCATGCCGGCCAGTCCGCCGAACGGCAGCGATGCTGCATCGTCGGACATCACGACCTGCACGAGGCTGCGCCCGGCCGGACGCGATGCCAGCAGCGACTGTAGGCGAGCGAAGCAGGCTTCGGCGACCTGGGCATAGCGCGCCGCGATGCCGGCATCGGCATCCGTGCGCAGCAACACGGCATGCGCCGGCAGCCCATCGGTCTCGATGTGCGCCGGAGGATCGATCCACAGCATCATGCGCTGTGTCCACGTCGCTGCCGGCGCGGACAGGGCTTGCGACGCCCAGGCGGGTGTCGCCAGCAGCAGGCCGTGCGCGGGAGAAACGTCCGTGAGCGACATCGCTGCAGGTGCAGCGGCGCGGGCGGAGAAACCGTTGAAGCGCACGCACACGACGCCGTCGGGGTCGCACAGGTCGATATCCAGGCGGATCACGCGCTGGCTCGCGGAGCCGATGCCATTCGTCGCGACCGAGCGTCGCGCCCAGACCTGCATGCGCGGCGGGCACGGACCGAAGACCTGCAGCGCATCCAGCGCGAACGGCAGCGGCGGCGGCGCGTCCGCTTCGTCGGGCATCGCCAGCACCATCGCGGCCTGCACTGCGCTGTCGAGCAGGCTGGGATGCAGCACGCAGGCGTCGGCCTCGGCGCTGACGATCCCAGGCAGCACGATCTCCGCGAGCAGTTCGTCCTGGCCCAACTTCACGGCGGTCACGCCCCGATGCGCCGGACCGAGTTCGACGCCGGCCGCGGCCAGACGCGCGTAAAACGCCTCGGCCTCGATCCGACCACGGCCCATGCGCATCGACAGCGCATCCATCGCATGTCGCGGCGCCGTGCCTGGAATCACACGCACGGCCTGCGCCTGGAAGTGCACGGTGTCGGCGTCGCTGTAGATCTCCACGCCGATGCGATCGCCCCCGCAGTCGTGCAGCCCGGGCTCGTCTTCCACGAACAGCGACAGGGCAAGCTGCGCGTGGTCCGGGAACAGCACCGGCTGCGCCCACACCACATTGCGCAGTTCGATGCCGCTCGCCTGGTCATTGCCGCCGTGCGCCGGCGTGGCCAGGGCGACGGCGGCTCGCGCCATCTCCAGGTAGGCCACGCCGGGCAGCACCTGGCGACCGTGGATGCGGTGGTCGCGCAGGCAGGGTTCGTCGCCACCGAACCGGGTCAGGTAGGCCTGCTGCTCCAGGTTCGACACATTGGCGTGAACCAGCGGATGCAGGCGCGCCGTGTCGTCGCTGCGGCGCGCGGCGTACTGGCGGATCAGTCCCAGCGCATCGTCCTTCGAGAGGCGACGCTGCTTGAGTTCGGTGACGATGTATTCGACGAAATCGATCATGTGGCGGTTCTTTGCAGCGAATCGGTGACCGCGTGCCGGATCGGCATGCGGGTGTCTGCGACGGCCCATCCCCGGTCAGTGCGCGTCATGCACGAGCGCCTTGAGCATGCGCACACCGTCCTGCGTGGACAGGGCGTCGTCGGCGATGCGTCCGAGGATGGTCTCGATGTCGGCGTCCGGCACGGGCTCGCCGCGCGTTCCAGTCGCAGGTTCTGCGACGTTGCCCGTGCTGGCGGACGCGCCCGGCAGGGCCGAGGCCAGCCAGTAGCGTTCCCTGGCGAAGGGATATCCGGGCAATCCGACGCGTACCGGGCGCGGCATGCCCTGCCACGACGCTTCCCAGTCCACGCGCTGGCCGTCGGTCGCCCAGCGCCTCAGCAGTTCGGAGGCCGCAGCCCCGGGCGCGGCACGATGCAAGCTGCCATGCCGTGCAGCGCGCCCCTCGAACACCTGCGTCGATGTTCCGCCCGCCAGCCAGTCGCGCAGGACCTGGCGCAGGTCGGACAGCGACGCCGTGGCGATGCCGAGGCGTTCCTCCATCGGTTCCCGGCCGACCTGCAGCGTCCATGCGACCGATGCAAGATCGACAGGGGCATCGTCGGCATCGAGGCATGCCAGGAGGTCCGCCGCGCGTTGGCGAAGCTGCTCCGGCGTCCGTGCCGACAGCGGCACCGCTACGGGTTGCGGAAGCGAAGGCCTCGGCGTGGTCACGGGCGCCAGGTATTCCTTCAGCACGAGGTGTGCATTGGTGCCGCTGTGACCGAAGGAATTGAGCGCCGCCATGCGCGGTACGGCAGCCGGGGAATCCCAGGCGCAGGCCTCTTCGACGATGCGGAACGGCGAACCATCGAACTCGATCAGCGGGTTGCGCTCGCGGAAGTTCAGCAGCTTCGGGTGCAGGCGATGGCGCATCGACAGCAGCACCTTGGCCACACCGATCGCGCCGGCCGCCGCAGCAGCGTGACCGACGTGCGACTTGGCGCTGCCGATCGCGCACCAGCCATTGCCGTCGCCATATCGGCGGAACGCGCGGACCAGGGCATTGGTCTCGACCGGATCGCCCAGTCGCGTGCCGGTGCCGTGGGCCTCGACGTAGCTGATGTCCCGCGCATCGATGCCGAAGCGCTCGTAGGTCGAAACGATCAGCGCTTCCTGCGCGGCGCCGTTCGGTGCGGTGATGCCGTTGCTGGCACCGTCCTGGTTGATGCCCGAGGCGCAGATCGTGGCCAGGATGCGGTCGCCGTCGGCTTCGGCATCCTCCAGTCGCTTGAGCACCAGCATCGCCACGCCTTCGGAGATGATCGTGCCGTCGCCGTTCTTGTCGAAGGTGAAGCAACGACCGCTCGGCGACAGCATCTCGATCTGGTCCAGGCGCACCAGCATGTCCTGGTTCACGCAGGCGTTGACGCCGCCGGCGAGCACCAGGGTGGATTCGCCATTGCGCAGGCTTTCACAGCCCAGGTGGATGGCGACCGCCGAAGCGGAGCAGCCGGTGTTGACGACGAAGGCCGCGCCGCGCAGGTCGAGGACGTAGGACAGGCGCGAGGCGACGATGGCGTCGGACAGGCCGGTGAAGCTGTTGCCGATGTAGCCGGCCGGCTCCGCGCCCACGAAGACCGAGGTCTGGCTGCCGGCCAGGCGCTTCGGGTCGTAGCCCGCGTCTTCCAGCGCGTTCCAGCCTTCCTGCATCACCAGGCGCTGGTGCGGATTCATCGACTCCGCTTCCTTCGGCGAGATGCTGAAGAACAAGGGATCGAAGCAGTCGCGGTCTTCCAGCACCCCGCCCCACTTGCAGCGGGTGAAGCCCTTGCGCTTCTCCTCGCTCCAGGCCACGGACTGGTCGAGATAGTGGGCCGGCAATTCGTCGACGCCATCGACGCCGTCGACCAGGTTGCGCCAGAAGGCTGCGATGTTCGCGGCCTTGGGGAACTGTCCGGACATGCCGATGATGGCGATCTCGCCCCTGCCCGCGCTGGCCGCCCCCGTGGCCACTGCCTGCGCGGCGCCCGCAAGCATCGCATGCGTCGTCGACACGACTCCGGTCGTCCTCTGCACGGGCACGGACGATGCCTGGCTGCGTGCAGGCCGCAGCGCATCGCGGATCCGCTCGGCATGTGCCGACAGCAGATGCTGGGCCAGGCGTTCGAGCGATACGAACTCGAACACGATCGCCGTGTTGAGTTCGATCGCGAAAGCGGCGTTGACACGGTGGATGAAGTTCACGCCGAGGATGGAATCGATGCCGTAGTCGGAGAACGCAAGGTCGGGATCGATGTCGTCCGCCGGGATCCTGAGCGTGGCAGACAACGCGCCGCGCAGCGTGTCTCGAACGAAGTTCTCGACCTCATCCGCGTCGATGTCATCCTCCCCCCTCCCATCCGCATGGCTGTCGTGCGCGATGGCGGATTCCGGCAAGCGTGGCAAGGACCCAGCAGGCCCATGCAGGTGTCCGCGCCAGGCTTGCGCCAGGTACCCGGCGAGCCGCGAGACCGAGGCGTACTCGAAGACGATCGCCGTGTTCAGCGACAGGCCGAAGCGCGCATTCACGCGCTCGATGAAGGCGACGCCGAGGATGGAGTCGATCCCGTAGTCGGAAAACGCGAGGTCCGGATCGACCTGCGCCGGATCGAGCTTGAGCGTGATCGACAGGGCATCGAGCACGCCCTCGCGTGCGACCGACTCAGGGTCGCGGGCATCGACGGGCTGCGATGACTGCACCGGCGCAGGGGCGCGCAGGCGCGCCTGTGCGACCGGCCCGGCAGGCACGGACGGCGCGGCAACCAGGCCGCGCAGGCCCCGGTAACTGCCATCGCTCGCGGCGACGATGACCTGGTTGCCCAGCGCCTGTGCCTGCGCGCCGGGCAGCAGGATCCGGCGGAAACCTTCGGAAGCCAGCACCGAGCGCCAGCCATCCGGCGCGAGCCCCGGGTTGCCGGGAATCCGCAGTTCCGGATCTTCCGACAGCCACCAGCCATCGAGCAGGCCGAAGATCAGGTGCGTGGCCAGGCGCGCCGCGCACATCTCGCTGATCACCAGCAGGCCGTTCGCACGCATCGCCGATTTCACGTGACGTAGGGTGCGGCGGATGCTGCGGGTGGCATGCAGCGCGTTGGTCGACAGCACCAGGTCGTAGCTGCCGGGCGCGAAACCCTGTGCCTCGATCGCTTGCTCGATGTCCAGCCGACGGCAGACCAGGAAGGGATTGCCCGGCGCATGCACGCGTTCGGCATGCTGGAAGAAGGCGATCGACAGGTCTGTATAGGCGTACTCGGCGATCGCACCACGATACGGCGCCAGCGCAGCCAGCACCGGGGCCGAGGTGCCGCCGGTGCCCGCACCGATCTCGAGGATACGCAACTTCGCAGCGGGATCGATGGCGAGGCGTTCCCGGACGCAGGCGACGACGGTGGCCGCCACGATCTCGTTGAAGGTGTCCGCCGTCGGATTGCTGCGATACAGGCCGCCGACCTTGTCCATGCTGCCGCGCGGGAAGACCACGTCGGTCGCCGCGAGCGTGCCGCGCAGGATCTCCGGCAGGCGCTGCAGGCATTCGTCGACCAGCGCGACCAATGCGCCGACGCCCTGGTCGGCGGTACGTGCCTTGAGTCCTGCGGCCCAATCGAGCGCAGCCGCCTCGGCCAGCGCCGGAGACTCGGAGAGGCGCCAGTCGATGATGCCGTCACCGTCGACATCGACCAGTCCGGCTGCCTGGAGCAGCGAGAGGCTCTGCCGCAGCCAGGGCAGGTACTTGCCGGTCACGCCGCAGGCATCGCGCAATGCATCGAGGTCGCGCGGATCGATCCGGCCGCCCTCGCCCGCCATCGCCCGCAACTTCCGATACAGCAGGCGCACGAACAGGGTTTCCAGGCCATGGCGGGCATCGGCCTCGATGCGGGCGGCGATCCGCGCATCGTCGATCGCGATTCCGCCCTCGTCGGGCAGCACCACCGGCACGGCATCCGCCTGGCACAGCGCATGGGTGCGGTCGCAGCGCATAAGCGACTCGACTTCCGGTGCGGCGCGCATGCACAGCACCTGCGTGACGCGCCCGGATTGCAGTTCGACGAGGAAGCGCTCGAGGCAGGCGAAGCCTTCTTCATCCTCCAGCGCATGGATGCTGCGCGTGGAGATGCCCTCCATCTTCTCTACGCGCTCGGTCACTGCCGAACGCCAGAAACCCCAGTTGACGATACCGACGGGGAACGGTGCATCGACCGCCGCCGCACGCACGAAGCTGTCGGCGAACGCGATCCCGCTGGCGTATGCCGACAGGCGCGTGGCGCCGGAGAAGGCATAGGACTGTCCCGAAGAGAAGTGGCAGAGGAAATCCAGCGATGCATCCGACAAGGCCGCGTGCAGCGCGCGGCAGCCGCGTACCTTGACGTCGACGATCTCGCGGAACGCCGCAGGATCGATGCGGTCGATGGTGTCGTCGGCACCGACCACCATGCCCGAGAAGAACACACCGTGGATGCGCGGGTGCACGAGGCGCATCTCGTCGAATGCGGCACGCAGCGCCGCTTCGTCCACCGCATCGGCCTGCAGGTAGCGCAGGCGATCGGCATTCGCTCCAACCGTTGCGGCGACATCGGCCAATGCCTTCCGCACCTTCTCCGAGTCAGGCGCGCTGCGCCCGATCCAGAACACCTCCGCGGCGTAGTCGCTCAGGAGGCGCTTGCTCACGATGCGGCCGACGATGCCGCTGCCGCCGATCACGACATAGACGCCGCCTTGCCGCAGCGCGGTCGGCAACCTGCCCTGCCGCGCCAGGTTGAGGAAGGACAGCCGCTCGCGCAGGCCGCCCTGGCGCAGGCGCACCATGTCGCCACGATCGGACGGCGGCTCGCGCAGGATCGCGGGGGCCAGATCCGCTGCGCCGCCGCTGCGTCCGAGCGCATCCGGTGACAGGTCGATGTTGCGCACGCGGAAGCGATGACTGCCCTGGGCCAGGGCATGGGCGAGCCCGCTCGTGCCTGCGCCCCACCAGTGCAGTCCGGCGCCCCGGTCGGAACGCGTGCCGGCAGTGACGATCCAGGCATCCAGCCGATCCCCGACCAGCGCCTCGCGACGCAATGCCTTCACGAGGCGCAGCAGGAACCCTTCGTTGCGATCGAGGGCCGCGGACAGCGTGGCGTCGTCGGCCGCGAGCGGCGCATTCACGTCGATGGCGAGCATATGCAGCGCGTCGACCTGCTGCAGCGGACGCAGGCGTGCGGCCAGCGCCTCGTCATCGGAGATCAGCGCGGCGTCATCGCCGTCCAGTGCGATGACCTCGACCCGGGCGCCCGTTGCGGCATGGCGCTCGCGCAAGGCCTGGTCGAGTCCGTGGCTGTGCCCGTTGCGTACGATCAGTACGCTGCGCGGCACGCAGTCCATGGTCGTGCTGACGGCCTCTATCGGCTGCCATTCGCCGATGTAGCTCAGCGGGTCCACGTCCAGGGCGGAACCCGGGGCTGCAACGGAAGCAACGGTGGCCGATGCCAGGGCGAGTCCCGCCCCCTGCAACTGCGCGGTCGGCACGGCCGACCGGATGCTGTTCGATGCCTGTTCACCCGGCTTGGCGGCGGTGTCGCCGTCATCGCCGGGCAACCAGTAACGATCACGCGCGAACGGATAGCCCGGCAAGGGCAGCGGGCGCGGCTCAGGCATGCCCTCGGGCCACAACCTGCGCCAGTCCAGCGCCAGCCCCTTGGCCCAGACATCGGCGAGCCGATCGTGACGACGCTCCGACAGCCATTTGCCGATCACGGTTTCGCGCACGTCTTCGTCCTGCAGCAGCAGTCCCAGGCCCGCGCGGTCGCGCTTGACTTGTCCCTCGAAGCGCAGGCCCGGTCGCGCACGTTCATCGACATGCGCTTGCAGCGCGTCGCGCAGATCGGCGAGGTCCTGCACCAGGAAGCAGACGCGTTCGCCCATGGGATGACGGCCCAGTTGCAGGGTCCGGGCGAGCGCGTGCACGTCGATCGATGTCGCATCCCGTCCGTCCAGATGCGCGAGCAGTGCACGCACGGCCTCGCGCAGTTGCGCCGGTGTGCGTGCCGACAGCGGCACCAGCAAGGGACCAGTCGGCGCGTGCATGGGCGGATCGACGGCGACCGGTGGTTCCGAAACCACGAGGTGCGCGTTGGTACCGCTGAATCCGAAGGAGCTGACTGCAGCGCGCCTCGGCGTGCCAGGCGGCACCACCCAGTCGCGCAGCGCAGCGTTGACATGGAAGGGACTGCCGTCGAGCTGGATGTGCTCGTTGATGCGCTGGAAGTTCACGGTCGGCGGCAGCTGGCGGTATCGCAGGGCCATGACCAGCTTCAGCACGCCTGCGATGCCTGCAGCCGTGAGGCAGTGGCCGATGTTGCTCTTGACCGAGCCCAGTGCGCAGTAGCCGGCGCGCTGCGTGAACGGCGCGAACGCGGCCTTGAGGCCGGCGACTTCGATCGGGTCGCCGAGCTTGGTGCCGGTGCCGTGGGCCTCGATGAGCTGGATGCCGTCCGGATCGATGTCGAAGCGGCGGTACACCGATTGCAGCAGCGCGGTCTGCGCATCCTGGTTCGGCGCGGTGATGCCGTTGCTGCGGCCATCCTGGTTCACGCTCCAGCCTTCGATCACGGCATCGATGCGATCACCGTCGCGCCGCGCATCGTCCAGGCGCTTGAGGACCACGACGCCGACGCCTTCGCCGGGCACGAAGCCGTTCGCGTCGGCATCGAAGGTGTGGCAACGCCCATCCGGCGACAGCATGCCCGCCTGCGCGGTCATGATGTGCATCGACGGCCCGCCCATGACGTAGACGCCACCAGCGAGCGCGAGGTCGCTCTGGCCGGAATTCAGGCTGTCGCAGGCCTGCGCGATCGCGACCAGCGACGACGAGCAGGCGGTGTCGATCGATACGCAGGGTCCGCGCAGGTCGAGGAAGTACGCGATGCGCGCGGCGAGGATGGAGGTTGCGGCGCCGGTGAACCCCTGGGCACTGAGGCGATGCTGCTCGCCGATCTGATGGTAGTCGCTGGGTCCGCAGCCGACGAACACGCCGCAGCGTGCGCCGGACAGTCCGTGCGGATCGCGACCGGCGTTCTCCAGCGCGTGCCAGCAGGCCTGCAGGAACACGCGCTGCTGCGGATCCATCGTTTCCGCTTCGGTCGGCGAGATGTTGAAGAACAGCGGATCGAAGCGGTCGAAATCCTCCAGCGCGCCCAGCCACTTGCTGTTGGTGAAACCGGCCACCGGAGCACCTTCGCGATAATAGGTGTCGAGCGACCAGCGTTCCGGGCCCACTTCGCCGATGCACACGCGACCGTCGGCGAGGTTGCGCCAGAACGCATCGAGATCCGGTGCCTGCGGGAAGCGGCCGGCTTCGCCGATGATCGCCACCGCGCGCGTCATCGCATCCGCCTGCGAGGTCTTCGCCAGGGGCACGACCGCCTGCAGGCGCGACGATGCGCTGCGCCAGGAGGTCAGCAGCGGACGCGACCAGGGCTGCGCGATGCGATGCGCTGCCGGTGCGGTCGACGCACGTTCCACACGTGCGGATGCGGTGACGGTGGCGTCTTCGGTTGGGGCCCCGACAGGTGACGCGGACTGCGGCAGCAGGCCGGCGACCAGCGTCGCCAGGCGGCGCAGCGTGGGATGGCTGTAGACCTGGGTCGCTTCGATGTCGACCCCGTACTCGGCATTGATCCGCCGCACCCAGGTCACGCCGGTGATCGAATCGAGGCCGAGATCGATGAACGGCATGTGCTCGTCGATCTCGCTCGACTGCATGAACAGTTCCTGCGCCAGCATCTCGCGCAGGCTGTCGACGAGTGCCGGCACGGCGTCGGCCGGACGCGGCGTGGCAGCGGCGGGCGCCAGGCTGGCAGCAGGCGTGGGCGCCTGGACGACCTCGGTCGACGGCGAGCCTGCACTGTCCTGGGTCGCCGCACCAGGATTCGCGCCCAGCTCGGCGATGAGTCGCGCGGCGAGACGGCGTACGGTCGGGTGGTTGTAGACCTGGGTCGCTTCGATGTCGGTGCCGTACTCGGCGTTGATGCGGCGGATCCAGGTCACCCCGGTGATCGAATCCAGGCCGAGATCGATGAAGGGCGAGTTCGGATCGATCTCCTCCGTGGTCAGGAACAGTTCCTGCGCGAGCATCTCCGCCAGTTTCGCTTCCAGGGTCGAAACGTCCACGGCGGGCACGGAAGCCCGCGTGGCGACAACGGTACCGGCAGGCGGCTGTGCGGTCCCGGACGCTGGCGGGAGAGACGCCTGCACGGCGGCCTGCGGCGTCGCAAAGCGTTCGCGAATCGTCGCCAGCGTCGCGGCGTTGCCGACGAAGGTCTGCGCATGCATGTCCAGTTCGCGTGCGTAGACGGCATCGCGGCGTGCGCGCAGCGCCTGCGTCCACAGGCGCTTGAGTGCAACCAGTTCCGCACGCGACCGCGTCGCGATGGCCGAGGCCAGGGCGATCGCCGCCTCGAGCACTTCGCGCCGCGGCAGCACCGGCAGCGCCACGCCACGCTCGCGCAGCGCCTGGCCGCCGATGTCGTCGGCGGTGAGCAGCGTCTCGCGTGCGAGGTCGTGACCGATGCGCAGCGGGAAGGTCATGGTCGAGCCGGCGCCGGGCGTGAAGCCGTAGCCCATGTACGGGCTGAGGTAGCGGCTTTCCGCGGACAGCAGCACCAGGTCGGCGAACATGCCGAACGACCAGCCACCGCCGATGCCATGGCCCTGGATCGCGGCGACGACAGGCAGCGGGCAGTCCAGCGCGCGCTGGAACACGCCTTCATCGGTGAAGCGCGACTGCCCGTCCTGGATCGCAAGCAGTGTGTCGACGGTGCCGCCGGTGGCGAACCAGCTGTCGTATCCGGTGATGACGATGGCCCGGCAGTCCGGCGCGGCTTCCGCCGCCGTGAAGGCATCGCGCAGTCCGGCGACCAGTGCCGGCGTGAACATGTTGCGTGCGTCGCGATCATGCAGCGTGATCACGGCCACGCCATCTTCACGCAGAACGAGATCGACGACGGGCGAAGCGAATGCCGCGATTTCAGTGTCGTGGACGGCCGGCAGTGATTCGGCCGCAGCGTCGCGCAGCGTGTCACGCAGGGCATCATGGCGTCCGGCCTGCGCCGATTTCCAGCCGCGCAGCACTGCGTCTGGCCAGCGGTTCCAGCTTGCGGCCAAGGCCTGCGCCGCGACCAATGCATCGTCGGCCACGTGCACACCCGCCGACGACAGTGCGTCCGCCGTGCATGAGCCACCGGCAAGACTCAGGCGGCACGCGAGCTGCGCCGGAAGACGCAGCGAAGCCAGTGCAACGCTCGCGTCGCGCAGCACGGGATCCTGCCAGTGCATCGAGGTGCTGCAGCTCGCATCGGAACGCAGCACGATCGCGTCACACGCCAAGGCCAGCAGCCAGCCGGCACCACCGGTATCCCCGTCCAGGGCCGCGACCACCGGCACGCGGCTGCGCAGCATGGCGTCGATGGCAGGCATCAGCAGTTCGGCAGGCAATGTGTCCGGCAACCCGCCCGGTGCGCTGCAGGCAAGGACGATGGCGCCGATGCCGGCATCGGCGTGGGCGCGGGCGATGGCGTCGAGCAGCGGCGACAGCAGCGCATCGTGCGCAGCTTCCTCACACAGGCTCACGCAGAGCAGCTCGCGTTCCACCATCGGCGCAGCATCCAGCGCCGGCGCGGCGCACAGCGCGGCCAGCAGCGGCGAAAGATCGCGCCCGAGGTGAGAGGCGAGCAGGCCGAGCGCCAACGGCGATTTCACCGACAGCGACGCGCAAAGCGCATCGGATGCGGCCACGACCTCGGCGGCGGGCACGAAACGCGCCGACCAGCCGGAGGCACGCAGCGTCATGCCGGACTGGCGGAGGCGTCGATACAGCAGATCGTCGGCCAGCGCATCGCCCAGACGTGCACGGAACCAGCGATCCTCGTCTGCGGTCGGGAAGAGCCCGGTCCCCGGGTCGGTAAAACCGTAGTGAACCGCCTCGTCGGCCACGAGCAGCGTGCAGGCGCTGGCCAGCAGCAGGCCTGCACCGCTTGCTGGAGCGTCGACCACCGCCAGGGTCGGCACGGCGATGGCGGCCAGGGCGGCGAACACGCCGTTGCGGACCAGCGCGTCGACCACGGCGCGATCGCCCTGCCAGGCCTGGGCGTGCGTGCCCTCGATCCGGATCACGCGGAGGGCCTCGCCGGCGCATGCTGCGCGCAGGGCGATGGCAAGCGCCTCTGCGCAATCGCACAGCGGCGCGTCGATCCGCACGATGCGCAGGCCGTCGCCCGCATCGAACAGGCGCACCGGCGCACCGGTCGTCGAAGCGGCCAGCGGCACGGGCGTGGCCGTGAGCGGCATGAGCCGCACGCGACCCTTCGCCTCTACAGAGGCCAGCGAAACCTCGCCAGCCTGTCGCAGTGCGATGTTGCTGGGCTTGGCAGGCACGGGACCAGACCATGCGGGCGATGCCGGGCTGGTGCCATCACCCACGGGCGCATGCGTGGCGTCGGATGGCGCCGTGAGCGGTAGTTCGCGCAGCAGCCTCGGGACTGGCATGGAGGCAGGCAGGGCCTTGTGCGGACCCGGCAGCGACGTTGCTTGCCGTTCGGCGGGCCGGGACACGACAGCCGCAGGCGCCTCGCCGACGGCATCCACGTGATCCGGCACGGGGGGCGCCGGCAAGGGCTGACGCGGGCCACGCGAGCGCCTGGCGATCGTCTGCAGATGGACCTGCGTGTCGTCGGCGTCGTGGATTTCGACTGCGATCTCCTCTGGGCCGCGTGGCAGCAGCGACACCCGCAACACGCGTCCGGCGACATCGATCGCGGGCACGCCCCAGGCGACATCGCCGAGCGTCCAGTGCGCATCACCGTCGAGGGCAGCATCCTGTGGTGCGGCCAGCTCCAGCGCGGCGAGGGCCATCTCGGGCAGACGGGCATCCGGCAGCGAACCTTCGACCAGCGCGGGATCGCCGGCGGCGAACATCGACTCGAAGCGCAGGCCGTCGAGTCCCGAGCAATTGCGATGCACCAGCGGGTGCAGCAAGGCAAGGCCCTGCCCGGCAGCCGACGTGCCCGCCGAGGCCTGCCCACGGACCGCCCCTGGCGGCAGCGCCGCTTGTGCAGCAGCTGCCACGGGGTCGCGCCAGTAGCGCTCACGAGCGAACGGATAGCCCGGCAGCGCGATCCGACGCGGCGCAGGGCGGCCGGCACGCAGGCGCATCCAGTCGATGGCCGCGCCTTTCACCCACCACGCAGCGACCTGGGCGGCATCAGCACGGTCATGCAGTACATCGAGCGCTGCAGGCGTGTCTTCGAGCGCTGCGATCTCTTCGCGATGCTCGCGCACCTGAGCGCGATGCACGCCCTCGCCTGTCGGTGCACCGGCGATGATCGCGTCGAGCGCCGCGAGGAGCTGTTCATGCGACTTGGCCACGATCGCGAGTCGTGCATCCATCGCTTCGCGGCCGGTCTGCAGCGTCCAGGCCAATGCGTCGAGCGGCAGCGCCTCGCTGGTCCGGAGCATGTCGCCCAGGTCGCGGACACGCTGCAGCAATTGTTCCGGGGTGCGTGCCGACAGTGGCATCACGACAGGCAGGAGCGCCTCGGCGATCGGCGCGGCGGCACGATATTCCTCGATCAGCACATGGGCGTTCGAGCCACCGGCGCCGAACGAGGAGATGCCGGCGATGCGCGGACGCTCGACACCGTCGACGACCGGGCGCTGCCACGGGCGCAGGGTCTGCACCACCTCGAACGGCGTCGCCGCGAAATCGATGTGCGGATTGAGGGTGCGCGAATGCAGCGAGGGCACGACCTGGCCGTGCCGCATCTGCAGCAGCACCTTGGTCACCCCGGCGATGCCGGCCGCGGACTCGCAGTGGCCGATGTTCGACTTGGCCGAGCCGATCAGGCACCAGGCTGCATCCTGTACCACTTCGCTGCCCTGCGCGTGCAAGGCACGCGACAGGGCGTTGATCTCGATCGGATCACCGAGCTTCGTGCCGGTGCCGTGCGCCTCGATGTAGCTGACGTGACGCGCGTCGATGCCGGCCTCGCGCAGCGCGCGGGCAATGACGTCGGCCTGTGCCTGCGGATTCGGCACGGTGTAGCCGTTGGTCTTGCCGCCGTGGTTCAGCGCGGTTGCCCGGATCACGCCGAGGATGTGGTCGCCGTCGCGCTCGGCATCGGCCAGGCGCTTGAGCACCGCGATGCCCACGCCCTCGCCCGGGATGTAGCCGTCGCCGCCTTCGCCGAAACTCTGGCAGTGGCCATCGCGTGAAATGAACTGCCCGCCGCTGAGCATCGTGTACTTGTTCGGATGCACGCTGACGTTGACGCCGCCGGCCAGCGCCATCGCGGTGCGGCCGAGACGCAGGTCCTGGCAGGCCAGGTGCAGCGCGGTCAGCGAGGACGAACACATGGTGTCGAGCGTCAGGCTCGGGCCATGCAGGTTCAGGAAATACGAGACGCGGTTGGCGATGCTGGCCAGGCTGCCGGACAGGCTGTACTCGCCGTACATGACGCCGGCATAGACGCCGACCTGCCCGGGCAGGCCATGCGCGTCCGGCACCTGCAGTGCGGCCCGGGTCAGCCCGGCGTCCTCCAGCGCGAGCCAGGCATGCTGCAGGAACAGCCGCTCCTGCGGATCGATGCCGATCGCCTCGCGTGGCGAGATATTGAAGAAGCGCGGGTCGAATTCGTCCACGCCCTCGATGAATCCCCCCCAGCGGCTGAGGTGCACGCCTTCCCGGGTCGCATCCTCGCTGTACCAGTGCATCCAGTCCCAGCGCGAGGCAGGCACCTCGGTGATGCAGTCGCGTCCGTCGCGCAGGTTGCGCCAGAAGGCATCGAGATCCGGCGACTGCGGATAGCGTCCGCTCAGGCCGATGATCGCGACCGGCGCGTCGACGGTGGCGAATGCGCTGGCAGGCGTCGGCAGGCGTCTCGCGGCCCGCTGGCGCCGTCCGCGGGCCGCACGCGTGCCGACGTTTGCGGGCGTACGGGTACCCGTGTCCTCCACCATGGCGGAGGAAGGCGCGATGTTCGAAGGTGCCTGCGCGAACAACCGCGCCAGTGCATCCCCATGGCGGGCCTCGAAATAGCCCGCCAGCTCGTCGATCGTCTGGTATTCGAAGAACAGGGTCTTCGGCAGCACGCCGAAGGTCTCCTCCAGGCGCCCGGTCAGGCTCATGGCGAGGATCGAGTCGATGCCGTACTGCTCCAGCGCCGCGCGCACATCGATGCGCTGCGCGGGAATCTTCAGCACGGCGGAGAATTCCTCGCGCAGGAAGGCGCGCACGCGCGAAGCAAGGTCGGCCGGCGGCGCGATCGCCGCCTTCACGCCCTGCACGGGATTGGCGGGTGCGGCATGCGTGGCGAACCGGCGCCGGGCATCCAGCGCCTCGCGCATGGAAGGCGCATGGCCGTGCATGACCATCAGCGCTGGTTGAGGCATGGCCAGCGCGGCGTGCAGGGCACGCAGGCCGGCGACGGTGTCCATCGAACGCAGTCCGGTGCGTTGTTCGAGGCGGCGCAGGCTCTCGGCATCGACATGCATGCCGCCTTCGATCCAGTGCGGCCAGGCCAGTGTCAGGCTCCGGCCATGGCGTTCGCCCCTGGCGACCTGCGCAGCGCGCCAGGCCGAGAAGGCGTCAAGGAAACCGTTCGCGGCGGCGTAGTCGGTCTGGCCGAGGTTGCCTGCCCAGGATGCGATCGACCCGAACAGCACGAACAGATCGAGGTCCAGGCGTGCGCTGGCCCCATCCAGCGCGATGGTGCCGGCGACCTTGGGCGCCAGCACCTCGGCGAAGCGATCCGCGGTCTTCTTCTTCAGGAAGTCGTCGCGCAGCACGCCCGCACCGTGGAAGATGCCGTGCAGCGCGCCGTGGTCGCTGACGATGCCATCGACCAGCGACGCAGCCTCCGCAGCATCGGCAACATCGGCCCGGCGGTATTCGACCCGGCCCGTACCCGGCTGTGCCTGCAGGCGCGTGAGCACGTCGGTGGCATCGCCCTGCGGCGCGGAACGGCCGCAGAGCACCAGCGTCGCGGAGGGCACCTGTTGCCGCAGATGCGTGGCGACGAGCAGGCCGAGTCCGCCGAGGCCGCCGGTGACCAGATACACCCCCCGTTCGCGAAAACCGGAGTGCTGCGTCGCCCCGTCCCCGCGATCGATGGGCGTGTCGGAGGCCATCCGCCAGCGGCGCGCCTGGCGACCATCGCGGCCATGCCGCACCACGCGTTCCGGCGAGGTCGTCGCTTCCGACGCGAGGATCCGGGCGAGTTCTGCGGGCACGATGTCTTTCGGCACGAACACCACCTGGCCGCAGAGGTTCGGCTGCTCCAGCGTCGCGCTCTCGAACAGGCCATCCAGGCCTGTGAGAAGGCTTGCCTCGTCGCCGTCATCGGCCACCAGCCACTGCACCAGCGCGGGCCCGGTGTCGCGGGTGTCGAGCAGGTCGCGGAACTCGGCGAAGGCCCGCAGCGCGGCCTGTGCGAAACGCTGCGCGGGCATCGCGGTCGCATCGTCGACCACCAGGCAGGCAGCGTCGGAAATGCCTTGCGCCAGTGCATCGCCGGCTTCGCGCGACCAGCCGCTGAGCAGCACGCGGCGGCGGACAAAGCCCCCCGCCTGCCCCTCCGGCGAGCGCGACACGATCCAGGTCGGCTCGGCGAACACGGTCGCGACTTCGCCTGCCGGCCCGCCATGCTTGAGGGCGCGGATCCTGTCGAGCGCTTCGTCGCGACCGATCTGGCCGGCCGAGAGTTCGCGATAGATGTTGGCCAATGCTTCCTTCATGGGATCAACCTAGTTCCACGGCTTCGTCGGCGGACAGCTCTCGGCTGAGCACGCCATCGATGATGGTGCGGTAATGGGCTTCGTCGAACGTGCCTGTGTCGAGGCGCGCCCCGGCCTGCGAAGAGAGGGGTCTGGACGAGAATCCGCGCATGCGCAGCTTCACGTCGCCGTGCGCGTCGCACAGGTCGAGATCGGTGAGACGCAAGCCGCCGGCACTGGCGCGGCTGCGGACCCAGGCATGCATGCGCGGCGTGCAGTCGCCGAGCACCTGCAGGGTCTCGACCGCGAACGGCACGCTCGGCGCGTCGCCAGTCGCGGCGTCGGACAGCAGGATCGCGCCCTGCAGGGCACTGTCGAGCAGGGCCGGGTTGAGGACGAATCCATCGCGCCTGGCGGATTCCGGCAGCTGCAGTTCGACCAGGCATTCGCCATCGCCCTGCCTTGCGTCGACGATCCCCTGGAATGCAGGTCCGTAGTGCAGGCCCTGGGCGGAGAAGCGTGCGTAGAGCGCGGCCGGGTCATGGCGATGGGGCATGCGCGCGCGCAGTCCATCCAGCGACAGGCGTTCCGGTGCCGGCGCGGCGACCAGCGCGATGCTGCCGGCGCAATGCAGTGGCGCGCTGGTGCTGGCATGGTCGGCGCCGAAGACCTCGAAGCCGAAGCGATCATCGTCTTCGAACAGTTCCACGACCAGCTCCGCCTCCCCTGCCTTGCCGCTGCCGGCATCGACCGACAGCGGTTGGGCGAAGGCCACGTGGCGCAGTTCGACCACCCGGTCGCTGGCGATCGTCTCGGGCGAAGCGTCCTGCAGCGCGGCGCGGGCGATCTCGACATAGGCCACGGCCGGCAGCACGCGCTGTCCGGCGACGCGGTGGTCTGCGAGGAAGAACTCGTCGCCGCGGAACGTGCTGCGGTAGGCCTGCCGCGCGAGATCGGAGACGTTGCGATGCAGCAGCGGGTGCAGCACCGCCGATGCCTGCAGGCTGGCGACATCGCCGCCGTCGACCCAGCACCGTTCGCGAGCGAAGCGATAGGTCGGCAGCGCGGCCATGCGCATGGGCGGACGCGCACCGTGCAGGCGACGCCAGTCGAGCGCGTAGCCGCGTACCCAGAGATCGGCGAGGCGACCGAGCTGCCGGTTTTCCACCCAGCGGTCGATCACGCCCTGCATCTCGGGATCCTCGGCGAAGGCCAGCAGCGCGTCGTCGCCCGCGGCGCGTCCGCGATGCACGCCCGGCGTCCCGTCATCGCTGCGCAGGGCATCCGCGAGCCGTGCAGCGAGTTCGGATGGCGTGGCTGCAAGCACGGCGATGCGATGCGCCATGCCGTCGCGGCCGACCTGCAGCGTCCAGGCCATGCGCGCGAACGCCACCGGCGTCAAGTCGTCGGCATGCGCCTCGACCCAGGACTGCAGCGCGCGGACCTGCGCCTGCAGGCTTTCCTCCGTGCGTGCGGACAGCGGCACCAGCACGCGGCCGTCGCTGCCGACGCCCGTCGCGACATCCTCGGGTGCCGGCGGCGCCTCGGCGACGACGACATGCGCATTCGTGCCGCTGAAACCGAAGGAACTGACCGAGGCCATGCGCGGGCCTTCCGCCTGCCAAGGGGCGAGTTCGGTGCCGACGCGGAAGCGCGATGCCGTGAAATCGATATGCGGATTCGGCGTGGCGTAGTGCAGCGACGGCACCAGGGTGCGATGCCGCAGGCACAGCAGCACCTTGATCAGACCGGCGATGCCAGCCGCAAAACCGGTGTGGCCGATATTGCTTTTCACCGAGCCGAGCACGCAGTCGTGGCCGGTTGAGGTCCTCGCGCCGTGCACCGCGCCGAGCGCATCGACCTCGATCGGGTCGCCGAGCGCGGTCGCGGTGCCATGCGCCTCGATGTAGCCGATCCGCGCCGGATCGATGCCGAAGCGTGCGTAGGTCGTGCGCAGCAGCTGTTCCTGCGCGGTGGCGCTGGGCGCGGTGATGCCGTTGGTCTTGCCGTCCTGGTTGATGCCGGAAGCTGCGATGACGCCGAGGATCTCGTCGTGGTCGCGCTGCGCGGCGACCAGCGACTTGAGCACGACTACGCCACAGCCTTCGGAGAACACGATGCCGTTGGCGCCGGCATCGAAGGCGGCGCAGCGACCGTCGCGCGAGGGCATGCCGACCTGCGAGGTCAGCACGTGGCCGTGCGCGGTGGTCAGCAGGTTCACGCCGCCGGCCAGTGCCATCTCGTTCTCGCCGCTGCGGATGCTCTCGCAGGCCAGGTGCACGGCGACCAGCGACGACGAGCAAGCGGTATCGATGGCGAGCGCAGGGCCCTTGAGGTTGAGGTGGTAGGCGATGCGTGCCGCCAGGATGGCCGTGGAGGTGCCCATGAAGGCAGCGCCCAGCCCGTCCTTGCCCGCCGCGCCCAGGCGACGCACGTAGTCACCGGCCGCGCAGCCCACGTACACGCCGCAGGCCAATCCCGACAGGCTGCCCGGTGCGTGGCCGGCGCTTTCCAGCGCCTTCCAGCATTCCTCCAGGAACACGCGCTGCTGCGGCTCGATGATCTCCGCCTCGGCCGGCGAGATGCCGAAGAACAGCGGATCGAAGGCCTCGATGTCGTCGATGAGGCCGGCCCACTGCGAATAAGTCGTGCCGGGATGGCGCGGGTCGGGATTGAACCAGCCGCTGCGTGCGCCCCAGCGCGATTCCGGCACCTCGACGACGCAGTCGCGGCCGTTGCGCAGGTTCTCCCAGAACGCGTCGATGTCCGGGCTCATCGGATAGCGGCAGGCCATGCCGACGATGGCGACCGGTGCGTCCATGGCCGTGCGCGTCGTGGACGCCACCGGCAGCGACGGCGAGGACAGCACCGCCTGCGCGGCCGACTGCGCAGACGCCTGCAGGGTCGCGCGGGCGACGCGCTGCAGCAGCACGCCTTCCATGATCGCGACCTCGCGTCCGCCGTCATTCACCAGGGCGATGTCGAAGCGCATCCGGTCGTGATCGGCCTCGCGCAGGGCGACCCGCGCGGTGAAGTCTCGACCAGTAATGGCTGCCAGCATCGCGAAGCGCTCGATGCGGGCCGGGAGGAACTGATCATCGCTGGCGCCGTGTTCACGCGCCGCACGCCAGTTGGCATGATTGATCGCCGTGCACAGCGCGCCGTAAAGCGCGAACGGTTCGGCGACGAACCGCAAGGCATGCCCGGCGATGCGGATCCGGCCTTCGGCCCTGTCGTCGCCGAAGCGGATCTGCTGCAGCGGCGCATACCAGGTGCCGGCATTGGTCGCGATCTGCGCAGCCTCACGCTGTTCGCGCGTCTCGAAGGACGCGGCGTCGACCAGCGGTCCGCGCACGGCCGCGCTGCGGGTTTCGATGCGCGCCTGCAGGTGGACGCGGGCGTCCTCGGCCGTGCCCGAACGCACCGTGCACAGCAGGCCACCGCCGTGACGGCGGAACTCGATCTCCACCGCCGTGGCGCGACCGGGCAGGCCGATCAGCGGTGCGACCAGCGCGATCTGCTGCAGCGAAACCTCGCCCGCCGAGAAGCAGGTGCGGAAGGCGGCCAGTACCAGCTCGATCCACGCATCGGTCGGCAGCAGGTGCTGGCCGAAGACGACATGCTCGCGCAGCGGGATGTTGCGCTCCGGCGCAAGGGTGCAGCGGACGGTGATCCGTTCCTCGGCAGCGAAATCGCCCTGCAGGTCGTCGACCGCGAAGTACAGCGCGCGATAGGCCTGCGAGAACTTCGGCTCGAAACGGATGCCGCCGGCATCGCGGCCGCGCAATGCGCGACGACCGTCGACCACGGTCGCCTTCGGCATGCGCAGTGCAGCGGCCGTGGTCGTGGCGACAGGTGCGGATGCCACAGCTTCGATCCGTGCCGTTTCGACAGGCGCTGCAATCGCGGTCGGCACGATGACCGGCAACTGCGCATGCAGATGCACGGACAGGGCTTCGACCGTCGGGTGGTCGTAGACGCGGGTCGCGGACAGCGTGGTGCCGTGCCGCTGGTTCAGGACCTTCACCCACTCGACGCCGATGATCGAATCCAGGCCCAGTTCGGTGAACGAGCGCTGCGAATCGATGTCCTCGACGCGCATGAAGAGCGCTTCGGCCAGACTGCTGCGCACGTCCTCGCGCACCTGCGCAAGCGTCTTCGCCGGTTGGGCCACGGGTGCAGGAAGCGATGCCATGGCCGCGACGGCCGACGAAGCGGCCTCGGACGGCTGTGGGGTCACCGGGACTGCCGCAGTCGCGGCCGGCATGATCTGCGACTGCAGGTGCGCGGCCAGTGCGCGGACGGTCGGATGGTCGTAGACGCGGGTCGCGGACAGCGTGGTGCCGTGCTGCTTGTTGATCGCCTTGATCCACTCGACGCCGATGATCGAATCCAGGCCCAGTTCGGTGAACGAGCGCTGCGGATCGATGTCGGAAGGCGGCATGAACAGGGCTTCGCCCAGGCTCTCGCGCAGCGAACGTTCCAGTTCGGCGAGCGAGGGCGTGGCTGCGGCCGGTACCGCTGCGACAGCGGCGGCTTCGGCCGGCACCTTGTCGGACACCGGCGCGGCCTGTGTCGCTGCTGCAGCCGGCGACGGCGCGATCTGCGCCTGCAGGTGCGCCGCGAGTGCATCCACGGTCGGATGGTCGTAGACGCGCGTCGCGGACAATGCGGTGCCGTAGCGCCTGTTGATCGCCTTGACCCATTCCACGCCGATGATCGAATCCAGGCCCAGCTCGGTGAACGAGCGCTGGGTGTCGATGTCGGCGGCACGCATGAACAGGGCTTCGGCGAGACTTTCGCGCAAGGCCTCGCGCAGTTGCGCCAGCGGCATCGCCGGAACGGTGCCCTGCGCGTCGCTCGCCTGCGCGGACGCTGCGACTTGCGCAGGCGCGACGGGCATGGCGACCGGCATTTCGACCGCTTCGGTCGCCACGGCCACCGGCGCGGCCTCCAGGCAAAGCCCCTCGGCCTGCAGGAACACGCGCCCCGCATCGTCGGCGATGCGCACACGCGCCCGCCCGCCATCACGATGCACGGTGACGAAGGCGTCGGCAGACGCGACGATGCCGCAGGCATCGATCGAGGACAACGCGACCGGCGTCGCCGCGATGTCGTCCAGCGACCAGCGCGCGATGAGCAGTGCAGCGTCGAGCAGCAGCGTGCGACGCACCTCGTCCACGGCCGTGCGCAGGGATTCGGGCAGCGACAGACGCGCGCAGACGGCATCGTCCTCTCGCCAGAGTTCGCGTACGGCATCGCGCGCCGCCGATGCGACACCGCTTACCGCCTTCGCCGCTTCGCGGAAGCGCGCCAGCAGGTCCGCATCGGGCGTGCCATGCACGGCAAGCACGCCCGCGATGCCATCGGCGGCCGGGCTGGCCAGGCCTTCGCAATGCACGCGGCCCTCTGCATCGAGTATGGCGAAGGCCGCGCCCTCGCCGTCTCGGGCCAGGGCAAGGTCGACCACCTCGATGGGCGGACCGTCGGTCCAGGCGATGTCGTGCAGGCGCCAAGTCGTGCCCTCGGGCAACAGGCCGGGCAAGGCATCGTCGATCGCGAGACGCGCCATTTCCAGGCACGCGGCGGCGGTTGGAGATTGCGCCGCGAGGCACGGCATCCGTGCGTCGAAACGGCTGCGGTAGCGCTGCCCGTCGAGCGTGGACACGTTGCGATGCACGAGCGGATGCAGTACGGCTCCGCCCTCGCCGGTCGTCGCCTCTGCGGCGTCGGGCGATGCATCGAGCCAGAAGCGATCGCGCGCGAAGGCATAGCCGGGCAGCGCGACGCGTCGCGGCATGGCGTCGCTTGCGACGAAGGCCGCGCCATCGAGGTCGAGCCCCTCGACCCAGAGTTCGGCGAGGCGATCGAGGTCGCCTCGGGCCACCCACTTGTCGATGATGCTGCGGAAGTCCGGATCCGCCGACAGCGCGGGCAGCAGGCCGCGACCGCCACCGACGCGCCCGTCGCGCACGCGTTCAGGCATGGGGCGCGAGGCATCGGCTTCGCGGGCGATCCAGGCGTCGAGACGCGCCAGGAGCTCGGCCAGCGAGGTCGCGACGATGGCCAGGCGCTCGGCCATGGCTTCGCGGCCGACGCGCAGGGTGTGCGCGATGTCGGCCAGGGCCGGGGCCGATGCACCTGCGCCCTGAAGGGCCTCGCGCAGCGCGTGAGCCTGGGCACGGAGGCGGTCACGGCTGCGCGCCGACAGCACGACCAGCTGCGGTCGGCCATCGATGGCGCTGGACATTGCGGCGCTGCGATCTCCACCGGCGTCGTACTCGGCGAGCACGACATGCGCATTGGTGCCGCTGAAGCCGAAGGAGTTCACTGCGGCACGACGCGCGTGGCCCGGCGCCACGTCCCACGGGCGCAGGCGATCGTTGATGTAGAACGGCGAGTCGCGCAGCACGATGTGCGGATTGAGGCGCGCGAAGTTCGCCGTCGGCGGCAACTGCCGGTGGCGCAGGGCCAGCGTGGCCTTGAGCAGGCCGGAGATGCCGGCAGCGGTCAGGCAGTGGCCGATGTTGCTCTTGACCGAGCCCAGCGCGCAGGAGGCGGGCGCGGTCTCGTGGCCGGCGAAGGATGCCTTCAGGCCCGCGACTTCGATCGGGTCGCCGAGCGGCGTGCCCGTGCCGTGCGCCTCGATCAGCTGGATGCCCGCCGGGTCGATGCCGAAGCGCGCATGCACCTCGCGCTGCAGTCGCGCCTGCGAATCGGCATTCGGCGCGGTGATGCCGTTGGTCCGACCGTCCTGGTTGACGCCCCAGCCTTCGATGACCGCTTCGATGCGGTCGCCGTCGCGCTCGGCATCGGCCAGGCGCTTGAGCAGGACCACGCCGACGCCCTCGCCGTTGGCGATGCCGTTGGCGCGGGCGTCGAAGGCGAAGCAGCGGCCGTCGGGCGAGAGCATGCCGACCTGCGCGGTCATGACCTGCATCGCCGGGCCGGACATCACGTTCACACCGCCGGCCAGCGCCAGGTCGCTGCCGCCGCTGGCCAGGCTGTCGCAGGCGGTGGCCACGGCGACCAGCGAGGAAGAACAGGCGGTGTCGATCGAGAGGTTAGGACCATGCAGGTCGAGCACATAGGCGATGCGTGCGGCGAGGATCGACGGCGCGGCACCTGTGAACCCCTGCCCGCTCCACTGTTCGTGGCGCGACCGCTGGTGGTAGTCGCCGGCCGAGCAGCCGGCGAACACGCCGCAGCGGCTGCCACCGAGCGATTTCGGATCGAGGCCGGCATGTTCGATGGCGTGCCAGCAGGCCTCCAGGAACACGCGCTGCTGCGGATCCATCGCACGCGCCTCGCGCGGCGAGATGTTGAAGAAGGTCGCGTCGAAGGCGTCGGCATCGTCCAGCACGCCCATCCAGCGGCTGTAGGTGCGGCCCGGCACGACATCGCCGGCCTGGAAATACGCATCGATGTCCCAGCGCGTGGCCGGTACTTCCTCGATGCAGTCGCGGCCTTCGGCGATGTTGCGCCAGAACGCGTCGAGGTCCGGCGACTTCGCGAATCGACCGGCCATGCCGATGATCGCGATCGGGCCGGCGCGACCGGCGGCCGGTGCGCTGCCACGTTTGCGGCGCGAGCGCAGCTCGACGACCGTTGCCGCGATGGCGGTTGCGGGCGTGTCCGTGCTGGTCACAGCGGGCAAGGAGATCGGCAAGGACTGCTCGGCCGGCGCTTGCGAGGCGACGGCCGTACCGCCAGCCTTCGCCGCTTCCTCGGCGACATGTGCGGCGAGCAGGCGCAGCGTCGGGTAGCTGTAGACCCGGATCGCCTCGATGTCGGTGCCCCAGGTCTCATTGATCCGGCGGATCCAGGTCACGCCGGTGATCGAGTCGAGGCCGAGGTCGACGAACTGTTCGTTGTCGCCGATCTCGCCTTCGTCCATGCGCAGTTCGTGGGCGAGCAGCGACCTCAGCTGCGGCACCAGCGAAGCCGGATCGAGGCCGGTCGCGGTGGCCTGCCCTGCCCTGTCCTGCACCGCCGGCGTGTCGATCGTTGCGACGACCTGCGTTGTTTCAGCGTCAGCCGGCGCACCGCCGGCCTTCGCCGCTTCCTCGGCGACATGCGCGGCGAGCAGGCGCAGCGTCGGGTAGCTGTAGACCCGGATCGCCTCGATGTCGGTGCCCCAGGTCTCGTTGATCCGGCGGATCCAGGTCACGCCGGTGATCGAGTCCAGGCCGAGGTCGACGAACTGTTCGTTGTCGCCGATCTCGCCTTCGTCCATGCGCAGTTCGTGGGCGAGCAGCGCACGCAACTGCGGCACCAGGGCGGCAGGGTCGAGCGCGGCGCGCGGCGGCGAGACGCTCGCTGCCGCAGGCATTCGCGGTGCAGCGTCCACCACCGGGGCCGACACCGTCGCCTGTGTCGGCGCGAAGCGCGCACGGATGCGCGCCAGCGTGCCGGCATCGCCGACGAAGGTCGCGTCGTGCATCGCCAGTTCGCGCGCGAAGACGTCGGCCAGTGCCGCTCGCGCCGGGGTCGCCCACGTGGCCTTGACCGCTTCCAGCCAGGCGCGCGGCAGGCGCGCGATGCGGCGCGCCCGGACCATGGCTTCGTCGAGCACGCGGCTGCGCGGCAGCACCTGCTGGCGCAGGCCGCGCATGCGCAGGTCGTCGCCCGCGTATTCGCGCGCGGCGAGCAGCGACTCGCGGCCGAGGTCGAGGCCGATGCGTGCCGGGATCAGGCCGGTCGCACCCGCGCCGGGGGTGAAGCCGTAGCCCATGTACGGGCTGACGTAGCGGCTCTCGCTGGAGAACAGCGCATCGTCGGCATACATGCCCAGCGCCCATCCAGCGCCGATGCCGTGTCCCTGCATCGCGGCGATCACCGGCACCGGGCAGAACAGCGGCAGGGCGAACACGGTGTTGTCGGTGAAGACCTCGCGTCCCTGCTGGATCGAGAGCAGGGTCTCCGGCGTGCCGCCGGAAGCGAAATAGTTGTCGTAGCCGGTCAGGACCACGACCCGGCACCGCGCATCGTCGGCGATGCGCGCGAACACCTCGCGCATGCCGCTGCTGAAGGCTTCGGAGAACATGTTGCGCGCATCGCGATCGGCCATGCGCACTTCGACCACGCCGTCGGCATGCAGGGTCGCGGAGATCACCTGCGATTGCAGCGTCCAGGCGTCGGTCTCGGCCGAGGGCACCGTGGCCTCGGCGATGGCCGGCAGCGGCGCCGATGCCTGCAGGGCACGCGCACGCCGCGCCAGCGCAGGCATGACGGCATCCGTCGGCAGGGCCGCGAGGGTTTCGGCCAGCGACTGCGCCGTCGACAGGACCTCCGCCGCTGCGACCACCGGAAGTGCCGGGCTGCGCGCCGCCAGGTCGGCACCGTCGATCTCGCCGCCGGCGAGCAGCAGGATGCGTGCGGTCTCGTCGTCGAAGGCGGCGCGCAGCAGCGACACCGTGGCATCCGCCAGCGGCGGCGCATCGAGCGCGGCGCGCAGCGTGTACCGCGCTTCGCGCGCATGCACGACCGCGAAGGCGTGCAGCGCGACCCACCAGACGTGGCCATCGTGCGCGTCGGGCAGCGCCACGATCACCGGCAGCGGTGCATCGCGCAGCGTGTCGGCCAGCGCACGCGCCTGCGCAGGGTCCAGGTCCGGCCACAGTGGACCGCGCGCTCCCGTCGACGACAGGTCCAGCACGAGCACGCCCCAGCCGCGACGCGACGCCTCGGCCAGGGTGTCGCGCAGCGCCGTCGCCAGCGCATCGGTCTTGCGTGCGGATTTTCCTGGCTTGGCGGCAAGGCGCGCGAGCAGCACGCCCTTGTCGAGCGATTGCAGCGACAGCACCTTCGATGGCGACATCGCAGACGGCGCGACTGCGCCGGTGGCGGCTGCGAGCGGCTTCGTCTCCAGCGAGGTGATCGCCTCGGCGATGCCGTGCGCCAGGTGCGCCTTCAGCAGGCGCAGCGACATCGGTGCGCCGGAGAGCAGTTCTGCGGTGATGGCCTGCAGGCGCGCATTGATCGCATCCGACGCCGTCACCTCGCAGCGCCAGCCGCGTGCACGCAGCTCGATACCGGTGGCACGCGGATGCAGATACAGCAGGTCGCGAGCCTCGGCCTGGCCGAAGCGTGCCGAGAGCAGCGGTTCGAGCGCGTCGGGCGACAGCGGCGACGGGATCGCCGGATCGACGATCGCGATGGATGCCGACTCCGCGACCAGCATCAGGTCGGCGCAGGCGGCGAAGACCGCGCCGGCGCCGATCGCATCGCCGCGCACGATGGCGACGATGGGCACGGCGCAGCCCGCGAGCGCCGCGTACAGCCCCTGGCGCACCCCCAGCGCGTGCGCATCACCATCGCCGGAGAGGAAGCCATCGGCGCGGCCTTCGATCTGCAGCAGCTTCGCGTCGGCGACCCGTTCGGCCACGCGCAGCGCGCCGAGCAGGGCCGACACCAGGCTGGCATCGAGCAGGTTGCCCGGACCGGCGTCGATGCGCAGGACCAGCAGGCCGTCGTCACGCGCGTCGAGCGTGACCGGCATGCGTGATGCGATCGGCGCGGCGCTGTCCAGCGCAGCGGTCGCGCTTGCGTCCGCGAGCGGGCGCCTGGGCTTGGCGGCGATGACACGGCTGTCGTCCGGCGCGGCCAGCGAATGCGGCGCGGCCAGCACGATGCCGCTGGGTTTCGTCGATACCTCGCGCACCGGCAATGCATCGTGCGCCGCGTCCTCCAGGTTGCGCAGCAGGATGCCGACCGGCTTGGCCGGCACCGGTGCGTCTGCGCCATCGCCCGCGACGGACAAGGCAGGCAGGGCGATGCGCGCAGGCTTCGCCGGCACGAGAGCGGATTGCGGCGCGACATCAACATGCGGAGCCACGGCGTCGACGGTGTGCCCATCGAACATGACCGGCGCGAACGCCAGCCTGCGCCACTGGGGCGCAGCGACGACCGGCGCAGCGATGGCAACCGGCGTGGACATAGCAGGTTCGGTCATCGCGTGTCCGGCGACCGCGGACGCGGCGAACGTCGTCGCAGACTTGGCGCGGAAGTCCGCGTGCGTCGCGAGGCTCGTCGCGATCGCACCGCGCACGCCGTGCAGCGCGATGCACACGGTGCCGTCGGCATCGCACAGATCCAGGTCGTGACGGGTGCCATGCGCATGGATCGCCGCCTGGCCCGGCCCCTTCAGCGGGAATGCGTCGCGCACCAGGTCGATGGCGGCCAGCCCGGCCGGATCCGGCAACACGGCGCGAAGCGCGGTGTCGATCGCCAGGGACGGCAGTCGGACGGGCGCGTCCTTCGCAGCGGCAGGCGCGGCCGGAAGCGCGACGGCCATGTCGCCGGCAGCCTGCGTCCGCCTGCCGGCGGGCGTGATGCTGCGCAGCACGCGTCCCTGGAACAGTACGCGCTCGTCCTCGTCCGTCCCCGTCGTCAATTCGAATGCGGCTGCCTGCCCATCCCAGTCGTGCAGGTGGAGAGTCAGCGCCAGCCCTGCGACCACGGGCGCAGGCAGCGTCCAGCGCAGGTCGCGCAACTCCACGGCACCGGCTGCATCGTTGCGCGCGGTGCCATCTGCGGCATGGCGGAAGGCCGCGAATGCCATCTCCAGGCAAGTGGTGGCCGAAAGGCGACCTTCGCCGTCGAGCGCGGCGTCGCCCGCGTCGAAGCGGGCGCGATAGCGGGTGCCCTCCAGACCGGAGGCGTTCTCGTGGAGCAGCGGATGCAGGCGCCTGGCGCCGACCGCTTCCAGCCCGCGACTGCGCACGGCAGCGGCGGGATCACGCCAGAAGCGCTGCCGGGCGAAGGGATAGCCGGGCAGCGACACGAGGCCGGGACGCTGCGGGTGCAGGCGCGACCAGTCCGCGCGCGCACCGCGCACCCATTGCGCAGCCGCGACATCGAGGTTCCCGGCATCGATCAGGCCTTGAAGCGCCGCATCGGCGTCGTCGCGATCGCGCACCGACATCGCATCACGATGGCTGCGCGCATTGTCCTGCAACGTGCCGCGTGCGCTGCCGTCCGCCAGCCAATCCTTCAACAGGCTGACCAGCCCGGCAAGATCCTCTGCACACGCGATCCAGCGATGGTCCATCGCCTCGCGGCCCTGCTGCAGGGTCCAGGCCAGCGATGCCGGCGACAGTCCGGCCTGTTCGCCGTCTTCGAGGAAGGCGCAAAGATCCTCCAGCTTCTGCCGCAGCTGCGCGGCGTTGCGCGCGGACACCGGGAACAGCTGCGGGCCGTGCGCATGGGCGACGGCCGGCTGCGGTGCTTCCTCGACGATGAGGTGCGCATTCGAGCCGCCGGCGCCGAACGAGGAGATGCCGGCGATGCGTGGCAGCCGGCGTCCGTCGACGATCGGCGCGTCCCAGGGGCGCAGGGTCTGGTTGACCACGAACGGCGTGCTGGCGAAGTCGATGTGCGGATTGAGGCGCGCGGAATGCAGCGAGGGCACGATCTGGCGATGGCGCAGCTGCAGCAGCACCTTGGTCAGACCTGCGATGCCGGCGGCGGCCTCGGCGTGACCGATGTTCGACTTGACCGAACCGATGGCGCAGAAGCCCGTGTCGGGCGTGCTTTCCTGGAAGACCCGGGCCAGCGCCGCGATTTCGATCGGATCGCCCAGCCGGGTGCCGGTGCCGTGCGCTTCGATGTAGCCGATGTGGCGCGGATCGACCTCCGCATCGCGCAGCGCCTGGCGGATCGCGCTGGCCTGGGCCTGCGGATTGGGCACGGTGAAACCGTTGGTCTTGCCGCCATGGCTCAGCGAAGTACCGCGGATGACCGCATGGATGCGGTCGCCGTCGCGCTGCGCGTCGGACAGGCGCTTGAGCACGACCACGCCGACGCCCTCGCCCGGGATGTAGCCGTCGCCGCCCTCGCCGAAGCTCTGGCAATGACCGTCCCCGGAGATGAACTGCCCGGCGCTGAGCATCAGGTACTTGTTGGGATGGATCGTGACGTTCACGCCACCGGCGATGCCCAGTGCCGTGCGCCCGAGGCGCAGGTCCTGGCATGCGAGATGGATGGCCGTGAGCGAGGATGAGCACATCGTGTCCACGGTCATGCTCGGGCCGTGGACGTTCAGGACATACGACACCCGGTTGGCGATGCTCGCCGGGTTGCTGGCGAAGCCCATGCGCTCGCCGATCAGGCTGGCCTCGGCGCCGAACAGCTGGTATTCGCCGTACATCGCGCCTGCATACACGCCGACCTGCGCCGGCAGGTCGCGGCCCTCGGGGTCGCTGGCGTTCGCGATGCGCAGCGCTTCGCGGGTGTAGCCGGCATCCTCGATCGCATGCCAGGCATGCTCCAGGAACAGGCGCTCCTGCGGGTCGATGTTCTCGGCTTCGACCGGCGAGATGTTGAAGAACCGCGCATCGAAGGCATCGACCCCTTCGATGAATCCGCCCCACCTGCTGAAGTGGCGCCCCTTCTCGCTGCGGTCCTCGCTGTAGTAGTCGCGCCAGTCCCAGCGTTCGCGCGGGATTTCGATGATGCAGTCGCGGCCATCGCGGAGGTTGCGCCAGAATGCCTGCAGATCAGGCGATTCCGGATAGCGGCCGCTGATGCCGACGATGGCGATCGGTTCGCGCACGATCCCCGGCTCGCCCCCGGCGACGCGGCAACGGCCGCGCAGGCGGATGCTGGTGACGCCCTCGCCTTCGGCCTGGGCATCGCGCGGGGCATCGGTCGCGGCCGCCTGCGCCGTACCGCCGGCGAGCACGCGTTCGATCGTGGCGGCATGCGACGTCGCGAAATAGCCCGCGAGCTCGGCGATCGTCAGGTACTCGAAGAACAGGGTCTTGGGCAGCGCGCCGAAGCGCGACTCCAGTGCGCGGGTCAGGTCCAGCGCGAGGATCGAATCGATGCCGTAGTTCTCGAGGGCTGCGCGGGTATCGATGCGCTCCGCAGGCAGCTTGAGCACGGACGCGAGGATCTCGCAGAGATAGCGCTCGACGCGCTCGCTGTCGGTGCCCGCACCGGGCGTGCCCGCCTGCGGCGTGGCCGTCTCCGGCCCTGGCATTGCACGCGCCGAATGGAGCATGGCACCGTGGCCCAGTGCGCGCTGCATCGCTGCGAGGTCGCCTTCCATCACCAGGGACTGGTCGAGGCTGCGCGCAAGACTGCGATAGAACATGCGCATGCCGGTCCGGGTGCGCATCGGGTAGATGCCGGTGGTCTCGTGGAGCAGCTCGATCCCGGCCTGGTCGGGACGCATCCCGCCCTGCTGCCACAGCGGCCAGCGGATGCTGAGCGTATGGCCCTTGCGTTCGCCGGCGCGCACGCGTTCGTTGCGCCAGCCCGCGAATTCGTCCATGAAGCCGTTCGCAGCCGCATAGTCGGCCTGGCCGACGTTGCCGACCGCCGCGCTCAGCGAAGAGAACAGCACGAAGAAATCGAGATCGAGGTCGCGGGTGGCCTCGTCGAGGAGCCATGTCCCTTTCACCTTCGGCGCGAGCACCGAGAGGAATTCCTCTTCCGTCTTCTTCAGGATGTAGTTGTCGGCAATCGCGCCCGCGCTGTGCAGGATGCCGTCGATCCTGCCGTACTCGCGGGCGATGTCGGCGATGGCGGCCTGAAGTGCATCGGCATCGGTGAGGGCGAGCGTCCGGTAGTCGGCGCTGCCCCCGCCCGCGCGCAGGGCTTCGAGCGCAGCCGTCGCATCGCGCGAGCGCGCGAGATCGGATAGCGTGGCGCGCCCCGTGAGCACGATCCGCGCGCTCGGCGTGCGTGCGAGGATTTCGCGCGCGAACAGCCGCCCCAACCCGCCCATGCCGCCGGTGATCAGGTAGACGCCCCGCTTGCGGAACGCGCCCTCGTGTTCGAACAGGCTCGGCGCATCGGCCTTGAGCAGTTCCCAGTGTTCGACCTGGCGTACCCCGTCGACGTAGCGGATCAGGCTGTCGTGCGGGTGGCCGCGCTCCTCGTGCAGCAGTTCGCCGAGGCGTTCGGTGGTGATGTCTTCGTCGACCAGGATCAACTGGCCGGAGACGTGGGGATTCTCGAGCCGCGCGGTGCGGAACATGCCGGACAGGCCGGCGCACAGTGCGGTGTCTGCGCTGGCCGGAAGCGCGACCTGGACCAGCGTCCGTCCTTCCGGACGCGAGGCGAAGACGCGCTTGAGCTTGGCGAAGCAGATGCGGGCCAGTTCGGTGTAGCGATCGGCGATCGTGGCGTCGGTCCTGCAGGGCAGCAGTTCGCAGTCGCGTGCGATGCGCTCGGGCTGGATCTGCGGCAACGCGCAGAGCACGACATGCTGACCGGCATAGGCCGTGGCGGCCGGCGGCGAAGCGTCGGTCCGCCACGTGCGCGTCGCCAGCAGGCTGCCGGCGGCATTGCGGCGCAGGGGGCGGGCCATGAAGCCGCCGATCTCGACCAGCACGCGGCCGGACTCGTCCATCAGGTCGATGTCCAGGCGTGTCGACTTGTCCAGGGGCCGCGAGGCATCGGAGCGACGGGCCCAGACCAGGATCTCGGCCGGGCAGGCGCCGTGGATGCGCACCCGTTCCAGCGCGAAGGGCACGATCGGATGGACGGGTGGACTCTCCGGGTCGAACAGAAGCGTGGTCGCGGCCTGCAGCGCACCGTCCATCAGGCTCGGATGCAGGACGAAACCCGCCGCGCCGCCCTCGACGGGCGCAGGCAGGCGCAGTCGCGCCAGCACTTCGTTCTCGCCGATGGACAACCGGGTGATCGGGCGATGCGCCGGGCCGTACTCCAGCCCCATGGCCCGGAAGGCCTCGTACAGGGGCGCTGCATCCCATTGGGCATCGGCGATGCGCGCCGAGAGATGGTCGAGGTCGTGCTGCGTGACATCGCCGGCCGGCACGTGCCGGCAGCGTCCCTGGCAATGGATGCGGTCGTCGCTGGTGTAGACCTCGAAATCGATGCGTTCGGCCAGCTGCGCGGATGCGGCACGGGCCACCAGGGCGACATGCACGCGCGTCTCGGCCGCGACCGCGATCGGTTGCAGCCACACCACGTCTTCGAGCTGCGGGATGGTGGAATCGCGGCGGATCGGTGCCGCGCACTCGATCGCGGCACGCGCCATCTCCAGATAGGCCACGCCCGGCAGGATGCGCTGCGAGCGCGTGCCCTCGCCCGCCTGGCCCCTGATCCGCAGCACATGGTCCCTGAGGAAGGATTCCTCGCCATCGAAGGTGCTGCTGTACTTCTGTTCGTTGAGGTCGGAAGTGTTGACGTGCACGAGCGGATGCAGGGTGGCTGCGGCCGGCGTCGGCGCCGCCACCGGCATCTCGTCGATCCAGCAGCGATCGAGCGCGAACGGATAGGTCGGCAGGCTGATGCGTTGCGGCCGGGCATCGCCGCGCAGCACGCTCCAGTCGACCTCCTCGCCTGCCTGCCATGCGGTGGCCAGTTCCGATTCGCGACCGGCCGGCAACGGCAGCGGCGCGTGGCGCAGGAACGCATCCAGCGCCACCAGAAGCGCCGCGTGGTCGGCGGCGACGAAGGCTGCGCGCCGCGCCATGTGCTCGCGTCCGACGCAGAGCGTGTGCGAGATGTCCGCGAGCGCCGGGCACGGATCGGATTCGCGCAGGGCCTCGGCCAAACGCGCGACGAGCGCATGCAGGGCCGTGTCCGTCCTCGCGGACAGCGGCACCACCTGCAGGGCAGGACGTGCCCTGGTGGCGCGAGCGGAGCCCTTCGCCGGCCTGCGATATTCCTCCAGGACGACGAAGGCATTGGTGCCGCCGACACCCAGGCTGTTGACCGCTGCGCGGCGCGGTTCGCGGCCCGCCGTCCACTCGACCGGCTCGCTGTTGACGTAGAACGGCGTCGTCTCGAAACGGATGCGCGGATTGGGGGCGGCGTAGTGCAGGGTCGGCGGGATGCGGCCGTGCCTGACGGCCAGCACCGCCTTGATGAAGCCGACGATGCCGGCTGCGGCTTCGAGGTGGCCGATATTGGTCTTCACCGCGCCCAGCGCGCAGTAGCCTCGCGCGTCGGTGTACTCGCGGAACGCGGCGGACAGCGCCTTGACCTCCTCCGGGTCGCCCATCGCGGTGCCGGTGCCGTGCGACTCGACGAAGCCCAGGTCGGCCGCATCCACCCCGGCGTCTCGCATCGCCGCGCGCACGCAGGCGATCTGCCCCTTCGCGCTGCTGGCGGCGTAGCTCATCTTGCCGCGGCCGTCGTTGGTGACCGCCGAACCCTTGATGACCGCGTAGATGTTGTCGCCGTCGGCGACTGCGGCATCGAGACGCTTGAGCAGGACCAGGCCGAGGCCGTTGCCGAACACCACGCCGTCCGCCGAGGCGTCGAAGGTGCTGATCCGGCCGGACTTCGAGAAGATGTAGCCTTCGCGGTAGCGGTAGCCCTGCTCGTGCGGCACGCGGATCGTGACGCCGCCGGCCAGAGCCATGTCGCACTCTCCCGCCAGCAGGCTCATCCGCGCCTGGTGCAGGGCGACCAGCGAGGTCGAACACGCGGTCTGCACCGTCATGCTCGGCCCGGTGAGGTTGAGCTTGTAGGAAATGTAGGTGGAGAGGAAATCCTTGTCGTTGCCGAGGTGGGTCGCGCCGGCGGTGATCTTCTCGAAGCGCCGCGTCAGGTTGATGAAGTTCGCGAAATAGCCGGTGGTCACGCCACCGGCACCGGCGAACACGCCGACGTTCTGGGCATCGCGGCGCGCATAGCCCGCGTCCTCGAGGGTCTCCCAGGCGCATTGCAGCAGCAGGCGGATCTGCGGATCCATCAGTTCCGCCTCGACCGGCGGGATCTTGAAGAACGCCGGGTCGAACATCTCGACGTTGTCGATGGTCGCGGCGACCTTGACGTAGTCGGGATCGGCGATGTCCTCTTCCGGCACGCCGGCGCGACGCAGGGCCTCGTCGCCGAGCCCGCGGATGCTCCCCCTCCCTGCGAGCAGATTGCTCCAGAACTCGGATACGGAGTTGGCGCCGGGAAACCGTCCGGCCATGCCAATGACGGCGATATCGTCGTTCCTGCTGCTCATCGTGCTGACATCCCTACCAGTGAAGCTCCCGGCGTCGCGCGACGCCCCCCCGCTTGGCTCGCGATGGTCGGCGCCACCGCGACCGACCACCACGACCGCCCCTTGCAATCAATCCAGCCGCATCAACCGACGCGCGCCATGCCGTCGCCGTACACCCGGCAGAGGTCGCCGAAGGTGCGCACGTCGGTGATCATCACGTCCTCGTCCTGGAACGGGTCGAAGCCCAGTTCCTCCTCCAGGCTGGCGATCAGCGCCGCCACGACCAGCGAGGAAAAGCCCAGTTCGTCCACGATCTCGCTGTCGTCGCGCAGCGGGGGCAGCACCAGTCCGCGTTCCTCGGCCACGCGGCGGATGACGCGCTCGATGGTGGCCTTGATCTCGTTGCTCATTGCATGTCTCCTTTCGAAATTCGGGTGCGCTACGGATAGAACGGCGGTGATCAGACGGTCAGGCCACCGTCGACGACGAAGGTCTGCCCGGTCATGAACGAAGACGCATCGGACAGCAGGAAACTGACCACCGACGACACATCGTGGACATTGCCCAGGCGACCCAGCGGGGTCTGGCGCACGATGCGCGCCTTCTGCTGCGGGGTCAGTTCGGATGTCATGTCGGTCTCCATGAACCCCGGGGCGACCGCGTTCACCCGGACACCCATCGAACCCAGTTCCTTGCTCAGGCTGCGGGTGAAGCCGTCCAGCGCCGCCTTGGTCGCGCTGTAGGCGGCCACGCCCTTGAAGCCGCGCAGGCCGACCACCGACGACACGTTCACGATCGAACCGAACCCGCCGACCATCATCTGCTTGCTGCAGGCCTGGGTCAGGGCGATCGCCCCGGTGACGTTGACGTCCAGCATCCGCGAGATCTCGCGGGGCTTCATCATCGTCAGCAGGCCTTCGTTGGCGATGCCGGCGCAGTTCACCAGGTAGCCCACCCGGCCATGGCGCTGGCGCACGTTGCGCATGAAGTCCGCCAGCTGCGCGGGATCGGCGATGTCCACGGACTGCCAGTAGACCCGGCCTTCGCTGCGCGCGACCAGGGCCTCGATCGCCTCGCTGCTCTTGCGGCTGAAAGTCGCGACCCGATATCCCTCGTCGGCCAGGCGTTCGCAGATACTGAAGCCCAAACCCTTGCTGCCGCCACTGACCACGGCGACCTTGTTCATGTCCTGCGTCATCATGTCTGCTCCATGTCTGCATCCATTGCCATCATCGCGCTCACGCACCTTGCGGCAGCCCGGCCGGGACCGTTGCCGGGCCGGCGGACCCATCGGTGCCCGCACGGCGGATCTTCTTGAACCTCGAACCCACGAAATCGGCTTCCCGGACGATCGTCACGTGTCCCGGCACCTTGAACGGTGCGAGCCGTGCGCTGCATTCGGCCAGGATCCGACGCTTGAAGGCAACGGGGTCTTCCTCGTCTTCCAGCACGAACTCGGCCCAGATCATCTGGCCGACGATCGGGCTGCGTTTCTGCCGCACCACCACGTCGCGGACGTTGTCGAGCGTGAGCAGGAAGCTTTCGATCTCCACCGGAAACACCTTCTCGCCGGCGACGTTGATGATTTCCGACTCGCGGCCGAGGATCTGCATGTACTCGCCATCCGTCTCGACCCGATCACCGGTGTCGTACCAGCCCTCGGCATCGAACGGACTGGGGGCGTTGAGATAGCCGAGCATGGCCTGCGCACTGCGGATCCACAGTCGCCCGTCGCGCACCTGCACCTCGAAGCCCTCGCCACCGATCTGCATCCAGCGCGAGGACGAATCCTTCGAACGCGTCGACAGGATGCCGAGCTCCGACAGGCCGTAGGTCTGCTTCAGCGTCACCGATGGCAGCTCGCGATGCAGCGTGGCCAGCGTCGAGTTCGGCATGACCTCGGTGCCGTAGGTGATGACCTTGAGCGACGACAGGTCGTGCTGCCGGTGCATCCCGGACATCATCAGCATCGTGAGGAACGAGGGTGTGGTCGGCAGCAGCTCCACGCGATGGCGTTCCACGCACTGGCAGATGTCCTTCGCCTGCCGGGAACCGCAGGTGACCACCGTGCCGCCGTTGAAGATCACCGAGAACAGCGTGTTCAGGCCGCCGATATGGTCGAGCTTGAGGAACAGCAGGGTGCGGAATCCGCCGCGCACGCCCTCCTTGAACTTGCCGACCATGCGCGCATGGTCCAGCAGGACGGCCTTGCTCTTGCCGGTGCTGCCGGAAGTGAAGATGACCAGTCCGGCACGGCCGGCCTCGACCAGTGGCGCCTGCAGCGGATGCGGCTCCGGATCGCCGAGCCGCGTGGCCCGGGTCGTCTCCGGAGTGATCGGGCCTGATCCCGCCGTTTCGATGAGCCAGCCCGCGCGCACTGTCTCCAGGCGTTCGTCGAACAACGCGCGGTCATCCTCCACGAGCGGTGTCACGATGCAACCGGTATCGAGCAGGGCCTGCAGCAACGCCAGCGTATCGACATGGTAGTCACCGACCAGTCCGACGCTGTCGCCGCCGACCATGCCCCACTTGCGCAGGACCGTCCGCCACCCCGCGATGCGCTCGACGAACTGCGCATAGGTGACCGCATCATCGTCGGTGATCGCCATCTGGCGATCGCCGAATTGACGGAAACGTGCTTCAGTCCATTCCATCCCTGCCATTGCATGCTCCTCGCGTGTTGCCTGCGCGTGGTCGCCGCAGGCCGTGCGGCGACGCTGATTCCGTCAGATCCCGGCGCCTGCGGGCACCGCGACATCTCCCGCAGCCGCTGGAGGCGGCAGGGGCACTTCCGGCGCAGCGCGCGGACCTTCCTGCACGTAGGGCAGCTTCGCGCTCCTGTACTGCGGCCTGTCGATCAGGCCAGGCAACTGGTCGTGCAGGAGCTTGTAGGTCTCTTCCGCATTGCCGAGGTTGATCAGCACATCCGGGAAGAAGCCGCCCATGTCGAAATCCTGGGTCAATTCGATTTCGACCTTGCCATCCACGGCCGGCTTGATCTTCCAGCGGTTGTGGATATGGGCGATGCGAACGCAGCAGGCGTTGACCGGGGCCTTCTGCGCGGCCGCCATGACGTCGATGGTGACATCGCCTGTCTTGGAGTCCTGCCGGGTCATCGACTTGATCGCGTACTCGCGGTTCTTGAATACCGGCGGCAGCAGCTCCAGCGTCCACAGCACGGAATCACCCTGCGCCGCGTGCGAATAGGGTTCGAGCACCTTGAGGTCGATGCAGACCGGAATCCACTTCTTGCAGTTGTCCAGGCTGTGGTTTTCCAGCATCAGTGAGGCGGCCACCTGGGTCTGGGTGTAGGGGCCGCGAGTGACGCCCTTGTAGACCTTGTTGAAGGAGCCGGACTCCTTGTAGGAGTAGACCTGCACGCCGTTGCGGTCGATCTCCAGCTCCCACTGGTCGGAACCGGAGGCGGTCCAGGCGGTGATCGCAACGAAGGACAGCAGCACGACCGCAGCCGAGGCGAACAGCATGAACTTCACGAAGCCCCTGAGGGACAGTTTTCTGATCAGCGCCTTCATCACGCGCCCTCCACGATGAAATCGTACCGGGCACGACGCAGGTCATCGCGATCCAGCAGCTTCGGCAACTGGTCGTGCAGGAACTTGTAGGTTTCCTCGGCGCCGCCGAGGTTCAGCAGGAAATCGGGGAACATGCCGCCCATGTCGATGTTCTGGATAAATTCGATCTCGACCTTGCCATTGCCCACGGGCGTATAGCGCCACCGGTTCTGGAAGTGGGTCAGGCGGATGGTGCCGGGGTTGCGGGGCGCGCTGTTGGGCGCAGCCATCACGTCGACCGTGACCGTCTTCGTCGCCGGGTCCTGGTGCACGTGCGAACGGATCAGGCTCTCGCGGGGCAGGAACGGCTCCGGCAGCTCCAGCTTCCACAGCACGGTATCGGTCATGGTCTGGTCGCTCCAGGGCTCGATGACCTGCACGTCCATGCACCCCGGGATGTTCTTCTTGCACATCTCCTGGGTGGAATTCTCGATCAACCCCGCGACCAGCTGGTTGAGCGTGAATTCACCCTGCATCACCGCGCGATACTGCTTGTTGTAGGCGCCGGGTTCCTTGAGCGACCAGACCTTCACGCCGTTGCGCTCGAACTCGAGCTCCCATTCGTTGGATCCGGACATGCGCCAGAGCACATTGCCGGCGAAGATCGCGACCACGGACACTGCGCCCGCATAGACTGCGAACCGCAGCAACCTGCGGATCCTCGATGGCCTTGCGGGAACTGCTTCTTCCTTCGACATGCAAACCTCCTGCTGTACTGATTCGATGGTTTCCTGGGTGTTCAGTGCGCAACCGCCAGGTGCCGCGACAGCCGCCGGGCGAAACCCAGCAGCGTCAAGGTGGGTGTCCCGCGCATGGCGTCGGGGATGATCGAGCCGTCGCAGACGTAGAGTCCGCGCAGGCGTGTTTCCAGATTGGCATCCACATGGTCGCCGATGCGTACCAGCCCGCCGACGCGACCGGCCACGGTCAGGCCTAAATTCACGATGCGCGTGGCGCCGGCTTCGACAAGGATGCGGCGCGCCTCGGTTTCGCCTTTCAACAAGCGAGCGCGATCCTTTTCATTGAAGTCCTTGTGCAGCATGCCCTTGTCGTTGAAGCTGCCGCCGAACCCGTCCTTGATCTTGACGCCGATGCCGATCGAGCGCGGGTAGGACAGCAGGCGGTCGAACTTGAACTTCCCGACCATCATCAGTCGATAAAGGAACCGCGACACGTTGGCATCGCCGAGTTCGACGCCTTCTTCGATCTCGCAGCCCATGGTGCCGACGAAGTTGTCGCGTGCGGACAGTCCGGGCACGAGGCCATAGAGCGCATAGCCGGGATTGCAGTAGAAGCCGCGGTCGCCGACATCGTGCAGGCCGCTGGCGCGCAGCAATCCGGGCGAAGCCAGCTCGCCGGCGGCGAGCACGACGCGCGATGCCCGCGCGACCTGCAGCGGCCCCTTGCCGAAGGTGCCGCGCAACGCATAGCGCACGCCGACCGCGCGCCCGTTCTCGGAAACGACATCATGCACAAGCGCACGACGCACCACGCGCGCACCCTTCGCTTCGGCCTCGTCGAGCAGCGCCTTGGCCTTCCACAGTGCACCGTAAGTGTAGCGACCCTGCTCTACCCTGGCCGGGTCGATCAGCATCTCGTGCTTGCGCCAGTCGTAACCGAGCGAGACGGCCGCATCCCGAAGTCGCAGGGTCTGCTCGCCGAGCATGCCGTCAGGCAGGTGGCCGATCGGCAGTTCCTTGCGCAGCACCTCGATGTCCGGCGCCAGATCGACCCCAAGTTCGCGGAACGCATCCAGCGGTGGCGGGTTGACCACGCCGAAGTACATGGCACTGGACCCGCCGGCGGCAAGCACGCGCAGCGTGGAAAGTCCCTTGCCGACCTTCACCTCGTCGGCCATGGACATCATGCCGAACAGCGACTCGGTCTTCGGCGGATCGCCGCCGCGTTCGAGCACGAGCACGCGTGCGCCCTGCCCTGCGAGCTGCTGCGCGATCGCTGCACCGCAAGTGCCGGAGCCGACGACGATCACATCATGTTCCCGTGTGTCTTGCATGTCATCGTCTTCCGGTCAGAATTGGTACAGAAGGCGCAGGACGGCATTGTTCCTGCCGCGATAGATCGATAACGGGTTGCGATCGTCGTCGACGTCCAGATAGAACAGGTCGAGGTTGATGCTCAGCCGATCGCTCCACTTGTAGGAGGTGAACAGCGAATGCTGCAGAGAGGCATACGGCCGGCTCATGACCGACAGGAGGTTGACCGTGAAGGTCTCGTTCGCGAAGACGTTGTTCCAGCCGAACACCAGCGATGCGGCATTGCGAGGCACGCCGACGATGTCCTCGTCCCAGCCCACCACATGTCCGTTGGTGGCTTCGAGGCTGACCGTGTGCTGCCCACCCTTGCCCAGCGCGTACTCTGCGCGCAAGGACATGTCGACCTGGTCGCGCTCGATGAGCGACAAGGACGCAGTGTTGAACGCGCGCGGACGCTTCCAGGCCAGCTCACCGGAGACGATCCAGTCGCCGCTGGCGAAGTTGAAGGTACCGCCCAGCATGGCGTAGCGCTGCTTGACGCGCTTCAGCCATGGACGGCCACCGGCATCGATGCCGCCGAAGGCATAGCCGATGTCATTGTCAACCAGATGCGCTGCCATCAGTGCGATGTCGCTGCGGCCGAATGTGCGCTTCCAGCGCAGTCCGTACTCGCTGCGGTCGACGTCGCTGCCGCGTATGTCCGTCCCCGGGAATGGATCGATGAAGTAGGCAGTGCCTGTTTCCGGGTATTCGTTGTATTGCGCATCCGGCACGTAGAACAGACTCCAGTCACCTGAGGGCGCGAAGCGATCCACCGTGACCATGAACTGGCCGATGCGCGCCTCTTCCAGCGGGATGAAGAACAGTTCGGAAAAGTTTCGCGGGCTGATGACGTCGGTGATCGCACCGGCATCGGATTCGCCCCAGATCAGGATCTGCTTGCCGGCCTTGACACTGACGCTGCCGCGACTGAATTGCACGAAGGCTTCGCGGGTCACGCTGGCCAGGTGCAGGTCGCGATCGCGCGCCTCGGCCTGGTGATCGTTGGCCCAGTGCGCGATGAGCTTGCTGTCCAGCCTGAAGTAGAAGTCTGAGAGGACATGCTTCTCGTACTCCACGCGCAGCGAGCTGCGGTTGTTGACCACCTCGTACGGCGAATGGATGCCCACCGCCAGCTCTTGCATCAGGGTCGACTTCAGCGGCGATGCCGTCTGATCCGGAGCGGGGCTTTCCGATGCAGCGATGCCTTGGGGCGGGTCGGCTTCCAGCGCATCGGTGCCGTCCATGACGAAGTCGTCCAGGCCACCGTCATCGGCCGTACCGGCCTCCTGTGCGCGCGCAGCTTCGGCCTCCGGAGGCGCGGCGCTCGGCGGCGGCTCTGGGGGCTCGGAGCGCGGTGCCTGGGCGCGCCCGTCCAGTCCGGTCATGGCCTGTGCAGGACAGGCCAGGCAGGCGATGGTGACGGCGAGCGCGGCGAGACGAAGTCCTCCGCGGCCCGGCGTGGACGCTTCGATCATTTCCAGGCCTTCCGCAGTTCCCCGAGGTGGCGCTCGCGGAACGCCTGGTCGGTCAGCACGCGCTGGGTGAGGAATTCGTCCTGCACATCGCGGTCGAACACGATCAGCTCGCGATCGATGGTCGACACGCGCTTCGTCTGCAGGTTGTTCATCATGATCTGGCGCGGCATCCAGTGCTTGTCGATCAGTTCAAGGCTGCGAATGGTCCGCTCCTTGAACAGCTGGCCGTCGTGGTTGAAGTACTGCTCCCTCAGCAGGATATGGCGTTCCCGGTCGATCCATGTGACCACGCGACCGTACTTCGACTTGCGTGCACGCTCCGCAGTCGGCGTCCACTCCAGCACCCAGGCCGGACGGTTCGTCGGTCCGGCCTTTTCGTGGACGCGGACATTTTCCTCGCGCAGCAGCTTGTAGCTGTAGTCGTTCAACTTGCGGTAATCGAGATCCTCGATGTAGAACTCGGAACCGAAGAAGCTGCCACTGTCATCGCTCTCGGAGTTCGAGATGATCCGCTTGACCTTGCCCAGCGCGGACAGGTAGATCCACGCGGCATTGTCCTTGCGGACATCGTAGTACTCGTAGTTGAGCGTGCCGATTCCCTTGTCGCGTGCAGGTTCGAGAACGATGGCCGCGGAACGGATGTCGTCGCCGTAGAACTTCAGCACGTTCTCCAGGACGGAGACGCGCGGCTTCTCGGCGCAGCGCACGCCCTCGCCAGCGGCGGCGTAGCGGCAGGTGCTGAGTCGGAATTTCGTCACCACCGTCTTGTGTGACTTGCGCAGGACATGATCGAACTTTTCGGCCACCTGGCGGGGCGTGACAGTGTTAGCGCGCACTTCCCCCGTGCCGGCCAGCAGGGCGATGGTCGCCGTCAACGCTGCGGCGTACGCGAAGACGAGATGCTTCAAGCGGAACACACTACCCATTGCAAAACTCCTGTGGTTTAGCATAAAGAAGGAAGATCGGATCCGGTCGCATCACGCGGCCGCCGGCTCGGCGTCCGTGCGTTCGCTGCCCTCGAAGCGGAGCTGGAACAGCAGGATGAGCGCCGGCAGCAGCAGCAGTTCGCAGGCGAGCCCGGCGAAGATCGCAAGGGATCCGAACAGGCCGACGTTGGCGTTGCCGACGCTGGAAGACAGCATCAGGATGGCCAGGCCCAGGCCGAGGATCAGGCTGCTGTAGGTCACCGCCTGGCCGACCTTGGCGATGGTGTCGCGCAGCGCGCGGGTGACGTCGCCATCGATCGAGACCTCGCTGCGGTAGTAGGTCATGAAGTGGATGGTGTCGTCGACCGCGATGCCGACGATGATCGGTGCGATGAGCACGGTCGTGAAATCCAGCGGGATGCCGAGCAACCCCATCAATCCGAACGACAGCATCGACGGCACGGCATTGGCGACGATCGCGATGAAGCCGGCCTTGAACGAACCGAACATCAGTAGCAGGACGATGCTGATCGTGGCGATGGCCATGCCGAAGCTGGCGATCGAGGTCCAGGACAGGTAGTCGGATCCCTTCATGATCAGGCTGAACATGCCTGTGATGCTGGCCTTCGCCTCGGGGTAGGATGCCTTCAGGTCTGCGACGGCGGCATCGATGTCCCGGGTCATGTCATCGAAGACGCGGTTGTACTCGTAGGAACCTGCATTGCGCATGTAGACGGTGACATGCGCACGGCTGTAGTCGTCCGAGACCATCCGGCGACGCTCGGTGGCATTCGAGTTGTCGAACATGAAGAGTGTCTGTCCGACCAGCGCCTGCGTTTCCGGGATGACGTGCATCTCCGGCCGGTCCTCATTCAGGGTCTGGTAGGACTTGCGCACCACGTCGATGAGCGAAGCCGTGCGGATGACGTACTTGGCGTACTTCCGCTCCAGCTCGGCCTGCAACGCTTCGATCCGCTTCAGCGCTTTCGGATCGTGAAAGGCGTATTCCTCGCCCAGGTCGATGTAGATGACCATGGACTGCGATCCGATCATCTCCGCGTCCGCGACGCGGAAGTTCTCGCGGATCGGGGCGTCCTTCGGATACTGCGCGACGGGATCGGTATCGACCCTCACCTGCGTCGCACCATAGAGACAGGCGCCGAGCACAACCGCCGAGACCGCGATGATCGGCGTCCGCGCACGGGTCACGAACGGCAGGACATGCACGAGCACATGCTGGAGCCTGGCGCCGAAGTCCGGCAGGTAGCGGCGCAACGAGAGCATGGACGGCCGCTGTTCGGAGACCTGCGCCTTGGCCGGCCACCAGAGGTCCAGCATCAGCGGCAGCATGTAGACCGTGATGATGAAGGCGAGCGCGACGCCGCCCGCGGTCATGACGCCAAAGACCTTGATCGGCGCGATCGGCGTCAACAGCACCGACATCATGCCCAGGCCGGTGGTCAGCATGGTCAGCAGGCAGGCGACTGCGGCCGCGCGGTAGCTGTGCCGCAGCGCGCTGGCGTGATCCTCGCCCTGGTTTCGGTAGTACACGTAGCCCGACAGCATGTGGATCGTGTCGGCAATGCCGATCACGAGGATCATCACCACGGTGAGGATCAGGAAGGCGGTGACCGTGTAGCCCAGCCAGCCGACGAATCCCAGGGTCCACACGCAGGTCACCACCACCACCGACAAGGGCCAGAGGACACCGGCCGGAGAGCGGAAGAGGAACCACAGCACCACCACCATCATCGCGAGCATGCCCATGTAGAGCATGCCCATCTCCTCAAGCACCTTCATGTCGTGCTCGGTCGCAGCGGCGTTGCCGACAGGCAGGTATTCGAAATGCCTGGCGAATTCCGGCTTGTTCAGCGTGACCTGCACTTCGCGCATGAAGTCGTAGTATTCGGCCAGGTCGGTCGATTTGAACTGCACGGGTTCGGCAGCGGCGGCGTCTGCTTCGTCGAACGTCATCGAGATGTCATCGATCGATGCCGGCGCAGCCTCGGCGGCGGATCCCGCATCGCTGCCGTCCGCCTCGCTCTCGACGGGCACGGTCCCGAAATTCGTCTCGACCACGAGGGCGCCGTACTTGCCGTCCGCCGAATAGTAGAGGCGCGGGAAGGTTTCCTGGCTGTCCGCGAGCTTGCGCAGTGCATCGAGCTGGCCGGCATCCGTCGGGATGTTCCTGCCCACCAGATGCCGCGAGATCAGCGCATCGCCTTCGGCCCTCAGCACAGGTGCATTGTCGATGCCGGTGATCTTGACAATGTGCTGCAGCGGCGACGCTTCGCCGTCGGGTACCGCCAGGCGCCGCGAGAGCAGGTCCTCGCGGATCGCTGCCGCCGTCCGAAGCGATTGTTCCGAAAAGACATTCCCGTCTTTCGCGCGGTAGATGATGTAGAGATTGTCCTCGCTGCCGAATTGGGTGCGGAATGCGTTGAGCGAAACCAGCGTCGGGTCGTCCTTCTCGAACCAACCTTCGATTGTCATGTCGAACTTGACCTTGCCCAGCCCCATCACCGCAAAGACGGTGATGGCGATGAACACGAGCCATGCGATGTACTTTCGCTTCAGGACGCTGTCCGGAACGGAGGCGAAGTAGTCCGACAAGCGGTCCGATGTGCGCTTGAGCGTGCTGGAGAGGAATTTCATTCGACTTGCGACCTCGATATCCGTTTCGTGCGTTGCTGTGTCGACGCGCCTTTCCTGGCGCACCGGGCTTCATCGACCTGCGACGGGATCGCCGCAGGTCGATGACGTGATGACCGTTGACTCAAGTCGCGCCTGCAACCGCAGGCTGCTTGCGTCCGCGCTTGCCGTTCTTCGATTTGCCCGCATCCACCGACAGCGTGCGCGCGATCGTGGACGCGCCATCGGGATCGAGTACCTCGAAATGCGTCGCGTCCAGGTCATGGACGAGGAATGCGCCCTTGACCAGCCCGCTCCAGCCATAGTCCCTGGGTGCGTCCGGATAGCCGCGAGAGGCACGGAACAGGGCGACGTCGACGTTCGCACCGAGTTCGCCGGGGCGATATTCGCGACAGACGCGCTCGCTGGCCTCGGCTGCGTTGAACGTGGCCACGAATTGGCGTTCCGGCACATCGAGACCTGCATCGGCGACGATGCGATGCAGGCGGCGCGCACGCTCTTCGCTGGCGATGCCACCCAGCGTGGCTGCGTCGATGGTCGCGCTGCCTCCGATCGATGCCACGAAGTGGTTGAAGACCTCAGCCATCTCGACGTCCGCATCCTTGCCTTCGACCTGCGGGCTGAGCGTGTCGAGCAGCGACAGCTCGACCTTCTCGCCCTGCGCAGCCAATTGCCGGGCCATCTCGAAGGCGACGATGCCACCGTTCGAATAGCCGAGCAGGCGATACGGCCCCTCGGCCTTGACCTCGCGGAGCGCGGCGATGTTGAAGGCGGCGATGTCCTCGACACTGCCGTGCGGTTCGGTGGCGCCGTCGAGACCGACGGCTTCAAGGCAATACAGGGGCTGCTCGTTGCCGAAGGCCTGTGCGAGTGCCTGCAGCGAAAGCGCGCCGCCGCCAGCACCCGGCACCGCGAAAATGGGCGCAAGGCTGCCCTTGGTCTGCAGCGGAACGAGGATGTCGACCGGCTGCGCGGCATGGTTGGGCGCGATGCGGATCTCGCTCGCGGCCTTCACGGCCTCGGCAGCGGGCGCATCAGGAGCGACGACGATCTGGTCGAGCCGCTCGGCATGCACTTCGCCCAGGTACATCGCCAGTGAACCGATCTCCGGGTTCTTGAACAGCACGCTCGGCGACAGGTTCGTTTCCAGCAATGCATCGGTGCGGATGATCAGGTCGGCGATCGCCATGGAATCCAGGCCCAGCTGGATGAAATCCTGGTCGATTGCGACCTGGTCGATGCCTGCCCCCATGCGCAGCGCGGTTTCCTGGCGCAGGAAGAGTTCGATCTTGGCGATCGGCGAGAGGTCCAGCGCGCCCTGCGGTCGATGCGACGGGTCGGCGGGCATATAGAAGTGCCAGCGACGCTCGACCGGCGCCTGATCGGCATCAATTGCCTCTGCAGCAACAGCCTGTGCCATTGGACGGGCCGCTTCCGGGACACGGATCGTGGCCACCGCATCTGACTGTTCGCTGCCGTTGGCATGAACGTCGATCCAGTAACGATCGCGCGCGAACGCATAGCCGGGCAAATCGGTCTTGCCCACGCCGGCGCCACGCCAGAGCCCGGCCCACGGGATGTTCGCGCCGTTCACCCAGAGCATGCCGATCGGCTTCCAGTCACCGTTGGCCTTGCTGCGCATCAGCTGGCCTTCGGACATCTCGGAGGTGATCAGCGAGGCGATCGACTGCTTGTCGGCAGCATCGAAACGCCCGCGGAAGATGCCGCGCGATTCGAGGCCCAGTTTCTCTCGGACGCCGGCACGCTCGACCAGTTCCAGCTTCTCGCGCAGTTCCGCGGTCGAGGCGGCCACGATCGCGAGGCGCTCGGTCATGGCCTCGCGGCCACACTGGGAGGTCAAGGCCAGGCTGGGCAGCGAGAGGAGATCCTGGTTGGCCGCCAGGAAGGCGATGTGCCCGCGCACGGACTCCAGCAGGCGCTCACTCGACTTCGCTGACAGCAGGAACAGCTGCTTGCTGCGATCGTCCTGCAAGGCACGCTTCGTGGCCAGGTATTCCTCGATGAGGATGTGGACGTTCGAGCCGCTGTCGGCGAATGAATTGATGCCAGCCAGCACCGGCACGCCTTCACCGTCGCGGATCGCATCGAGGACGATGTCGTGATCGGCGATGTACAGAGGATGCTTCAGGCTGGCCACGTCCATGAAGGTGTTGACCTTGCCGACCGAAATCGTGCGCGGAATACGGCCATGGTGCATGGACAGGGCGAGCTTGATGACGTTGGCGATGCCGCTGACAGACTCGACATTGCCGATGTTGCCCTTGAGGCTGCCAAGCGCGACGCGCTTGCCTTCGATCCCGGCACCGGCAAAGGCCCCCTTGATGCCTTCGTACTCGAAGGAGTCCGCCCATTTCGTGGCGTAGCCGTCCACCTCGATGTAGCGCAGGCCGGATGCCGGCACGCCGGCGCGTTCGTAGCACTCGGACAGCACCCGGGCGATTGATTCGTGCTTGACTTCCGAGATGTTGCGCGCGGCACCGCGATACGTCTGGTGGCATCCGCGAACGACCGCATAGATCCGGTCATTGTCGCGCTCGGCGTCGGACAGGCGCTTGAAGACCAGCGCCGCCACGCCTTCACCGCGCGTGAATCCGTTGGCTTCATCATCGAAGACACGGCTGCTGCCGTCCGGTGAAAGCACACCGTATTGCGACGAAGCGATGTAATCGCCCTCGAAGAGGTTGAGCGAGACTGCCGCAGCGATGGCGATATCGCTCTCGCCGTCGCGGAGCGAGTGGTATGCACGGTTGATCGCGACCGCCGACGAGGCACAGTTGACGTTGTAGGACTCGCTGGGTCCGCAGAGATCGAGGACGTACGAAATGCGATTGGAAAGATAGTAGGACGGGCTGGAGGAACTGAACAGCGGCCCCTTGGTGAAATCCTTGTTGTTCAGGCGGCGCAGGTGCTGCTCGTATTCGGAGTACTCGTAGCCCACGAAGACGCCGGTGCGACTGCCGGCCAGCGACTTCATGTCGATACCCGCATCTTCCACCGCGCGATAGGTCTCCTGCAGCAGCAGTCGCTGCTGCGGATCCATGCTGGCCGCTTCTTCCGCAGGGATCGCAAAGAAGCCGGCATCGAAACAGTCCACGTCGTCGATGAGCGCACCCCAGCGCGCGACGGTCTTGCCCGGTTCGATCTTGTCCGAATAGTGCTCGCGCCAGTCCCAGCGTTCGACGGGAATCTCGCGGATGCTGTTCCGGCCTTCCATGAGGTTCGACCAGAACGCCCGATGGTCGGGCGCATCCGGGAACCTGCAGCTGATTCCAACGATCGCAATGGCCTCGCGCCTCTGTGCCGGACCGTCGCCCGCCACGGAGATGCCGAAATGGCGCAGGAGATCGCCCGTATGATCAAGCACCAGCCGATTCACGATGTCGTCCATCGAGGCATAGCTGGCCTGAGGCAGTTCGATACCGTAGCGATCACGGATGAAGGCGAGCGTGGCCTGGTGGAGACTGGATGTCTGCGGCGCATGCGCGGCCGCGCCGACGGCAGGCGCCGGCATGGACACGGGGTTCTGTGCGACCGGCGCGACGTTTGCGGGCGACTGCGCCGGCGTGGCACCGCCGGTTTCACCATCCTTTTCGGCCAGCAGGCGTTCGAGCAGGCTGGCAAGCGCACGCACCGTATCGACGTTCGAGAACTGCGCCGGGGTGAGCGTGACATCGAAATCCTTCTCGATGTTTTCCATCAGCTCCATGACGATCAGGGAATTGATGCCGAAGGTTTCGAAGTTCGCATCGATGTCCACCTGGTCGGCGGGCACCTTCAGCGTGAGCTCGATGAGTCGAATGACTTCGGACAGGATGTCCTCGGCGGATAGCATCGTCATGTCAGGCTCCCTTTCCCTGGGCTTTGTACAGATCGGCGAGAATCAGCGCCTTCAGTCGTTCGACCACCGCAGCCGGATCGGTCGGACGCAATGCGGTTGCCGGGGCCGGCGACGCGTCCGCCTGCGTCGGCGCGGACGATGACGCGGCCACGACCGGTTGCGCGGCCGCAGTGGCCTCCGCAGCGGACGTATTGCTGGCGACGACCGGCTCCGGCTCGAGGAAGAAGCCGTACTCGATCATGGTCTCGATGCTCTTCTTCGTGGCATCGACGATGGCCCGAGCATCGTCTTCGGTATGCGCCGTGGTCAGGAAGCAGTTGCCGGAGGTCGATGTTTCGATGCCATGCGTCTTCATGAGGACGAAGAACAGCTCGCGTGTCAGCCCGAACGGATCGTCCTCGACCTGGATACGGAACAGGGAGCTGAAGTACTCGACGATGAAGGGCACGCGCTTCTCCACGAAGAAGGCGTTGATCTCGTTGGACAGCCATTCCGTCAGGCGATTGATCCGACCCAGCTCGCATGGCGACGCCATGTGGTCGTAGTTGTCCTGGTCGCCGGAGATGCGCTGCATTTCACGGCAGATCGCCAGGGCAGCCGCGACCTTGAGGGTATTCTGGGTATGCGTACCGGCCATCATCGTGCGCTTGAGGCTCGGCATCGAGTCGTCGTCGAAGCGCCAGGTGCCGCCATCGACATAGTCCATGTACTTGGCGAGCCCGCCGATCACGCCTGTCGGCATCCCGCCGCCGACGACCTTTCCGTAGGTCGCGATGTCCGGCTTCACGCCGTAGAAGCTCTGGACGCCCTTCGGACCGGCACGGAAGCCGGTGATCATTTCGTCGAAGATCAGCACGATGTCCTTCTCGAGGGTCAGCCTGCGGATCTCGCGGACGAATTCCTTCGGCTGGCGCGAGGGGAAGCGCGACTGGATCGGCTCGATCAGCACGCAGGCGATCTCGTCGGCACGCTTTTCGATGATATCGAGCACCGACATGTCGCCGTAGTCGAAGATCATCAGCTGATCCGCGAATTCCTGCAGCATGCCCAAACCAGCGGACATGCTGCCACCCTTCCGGTCGCGGAAGGCAAGCACCGCGTCGGACAGGCCATGGTAGGAGCCGTCGAAGATGACGATTTTCTTGCGACCTGTCGCGGCACGCGCGATGCGGACGGACCACATCAGCGACTCCGTTCCCGATTGCGCAAACACCATGCGTTCGTGACCGGTGAGTTCGCAGAACAGCCGGGCCACCTCGAACAGGTCCTCGCTGTAGGCCACCAGCGGGTAACCACGTTCCATGCGCTCGGCCAGCGCCTTCTTCATGAAGGCCGGCTGGTGCCCGAAAAGGTTGACGCCATTGTCGCCGGCCAGATCGATGTACTGATTGCCGTCAACGTCCCAGATGTAGGCGCCATCGGCTCGATCGTAGGTCAGCTGGAACTGGATCGACTTCAGCGACTTCTTCAGTCCGGCGGTCTTGCGCTGGTCGACGAAATAGGCCTGGTGCTTGAGCGCATTGTCCTTCGACTTGGGTACGCGGCGCGCATACTCCTTCGCCAGGTGCGCGATGTACTCGACATGCTGCGGCTGCATCTTGAGTTCATGCAGCGACTGCAACTTCGGCGCCGCATCCGCATCGACGATCGCCGCCGATGCGGTGGACTCGATCGCGTCCAGCCTCTCGCGCAGCGCCGCGACAACCCTCGTCTTCTCTTCCTCGGACAGCAGTGCGAAGTCACGCAATGCCGCCTGCTTGTCGACCTTTTTCGCGAGGATGCCTTCCAGCACGTCTTCCACTGAGCTTGCCATGTTCTCTGTCCTTAAAGAATCTTTTCGATGATCGCTTCGAAGTCGATTGCCGGCAACGTCGTGCCTGCATCGCCCAGCCTTGAATCACCTGCAGCCACATCGACTGCGTCTCCGCGCCCCTGGCCTGCACCGCCGTCGACGCCGATCGCCATGTAATGCGTCAGCAAGGCGGCGAATTCCGCGTTGCGCATCACGTCGGCCAGGGCCTCGGCCGCGAGGTTCGCCATCGCCAGCCCACGCAGGCTGATGCATGAACGGCCTTCGCCGTCGTACAGATCGATGTCGAGGCGTGCCTGGGCATCCTCGCGGCGGCTGCCGCGGGCACGACGGATCCAGACATGGCATTCATCGGCCAGAGCGGCGTGCACCGCGAGCGTGTCAAGCGCAGACGGCAGGGTAGGCTGTGCACCTGTCTCGACACCTGCATTGACGAAGAGCGTCGCGAGCTGCAGCACCATGTCCAGGCGCTCGGGCTCAAGCAGGCAGGCGCCGGTCGCGCGCGAGGGGCGCCGGATCGTTGCATAGAGATGGTCGGCACTGAGATGCACGTCGCCGTGCACGCGCAGGCCATCGCCGCGCGCCGGCACTTGCAGCGCCAGAGCAGCAAGCAGGGCATCGCTGGACAACGACTTCTTGCCGACGATGGTGCGAACCTGCTGCAGATCGATGCGCGGCGGCGGCGCGCCGGCATCGAAGGACACCCGGCCGATGCAGCGGACTCCATCGGAGCTGCGGACGTCGAATTCGCAGGTGCTGCCCGCGCTGCGCACGGAGCTGCTGATCGTCGCTCCGCTCGGTTCCCCTTCCTTCGCGACCACAGCCTGCGTCCAGACAACATCGTGCAATCTGCACGGACGCGCCCTGTCCGCACCCTCGAAGCTGCCGTCGACCGCAAGGGAGACAGCGATACGACCGATCTCAAGGCATGCGACGGCAGGCAAGGAGCGACCATGTTCGAGCAGCAGCAGGTCGCCGGGCGAGAGACGGGTGATGAATGCCACGCCAGCCAACGACGAGGCATTCTCGTGCACCAGGGGATGAAGCATGGCAGTACCGTTGCCAGCGGCCCGCTTCCTGCTGGTGTCAATCCAGTGGCGCTCCCGCGCGAAGGGATAGGTCGGCAGGCTGATTCGACGAGGCGAGAAGCCCTCGCCCTGCCAGATCGAAGCCCAATCGACTTCGCCGCCTTCCACCCAGGCACGCGCCAGCGAAGCGTGGTCACTGCCGGCGGAGCCTGCGATGGCGCTTGTCTCGGCAACCACGCTCAGCCCCTGCTCGTTGCGACGCACGCGCTGGACCCGACCATGGAAGACACGCGTCATGTCTGCCCTGCCCTCCAGCCAGTCCTGCAGAAACCCGACCAGTTGCTGCGAATCGTCGGCGAGGATGGCAAGCCGCTCGTCCATGGCATCGCGCCCGACCTGCAGCGTGTATGCAAGGTCGGCGAACTCGATCGTCGCGCCCTTGCGCTCCACGTGCATCGCAAGCGCCTGTGCGTAGGCGCGGAGTCGATCGAGATTGCGCGCAGACACGAGCACCGCACGCGTCGCCACAGGAGCGGCGATGCGTGGCGCCGGCAGGTATTCCTCCACGACCACATGGGCATTCGCGCCGCCCCAGCCGAAGGAACTCACGCCGGCCCGGCGCGGCAACGCGTAGCCCTGGGCATCGCGCGGCGCAGGCCAGTCAAGCGTTTCGCGGGCAATGAAGAATGGCGAGCCCTCGAGGTCGATGTAGGGATTGAGCGTCTCGAAGTGGAGCAGCGCCGGAATCTGTCGGTTGCGGATCGCCAGCAGTGCCTTGAGCAGCCCTGCCATGCCAGCGACGGGTTCGAGATGGCCGATGTTGGTCTTGACCGAGCTGAGCGCGCAATGCGGCTCGGCAGGCGCGGCATGGCCGTGCTTGCGATACAGATCGGAGAAGGATTTCTTCAGTGCCTGGATCTCGATCGGATCACCGAGGCTCGTACCGGTACCGTGGCATTCGATGTAGCCGACCGTGGCCGGGTCCACCCCGCCCTTGTCGTAGGCTTCGAACAGGAGTTCGGCCTGCGCCTTGGGATTCGGCGCGGTCAGCATGGTCACCCGGCCGCCGTGATTCTCCGCCGTGGCGCGGATGACGGCGTGGATGGGATTGCCGTCGCGTTCCGCGTCCGCAAGCGTCTTGATGAAAATCGCGCCCACGCCCTCGCCGCGCACATAGCCATTGGCATCCTTGTCGAAGGTCTTGCACTTGCCGTCGACACTGAGCATGCCCGCAGAACTGAGCGAAATGTGCGCCACCGGGGTGAGCATGACCTGCACGCCGCCGACGATCGCCATGTCGCTGCTGCCGGTATGGATCGATTCGATCGCACGATGCAGTGCAACCAGCGAGCTGGAGCACGCAGTGTCCAGTGGCGCGCTGGGCCCGCGCAGATTCAGGAGGAACGAGATGCGGTTCGCCAGGATGGAATGCGAATTGCCCGAAGCAGAGAAACCGTCCAGGGTCGACTGGCTCTCGGCCAGCACGTCGATGTAGTCCTTCGCGGATACGCCGACGAACAGGCCGGTGCGGGTGCCGGACAGGTCCGAGACGCGGTGCCCCGAATCCTCGATGGCATGCCAGACGGTCTCGATGAGCAGGCGCTGCTGCGGATCCATCATTTCCGCTTCACGCGGCGTGATGCCGAAGAACAGCGGGTCGAACTTGTCGACCTCGCGCATGAAGCCGCCCCAGCGTGAATTCGACTTGTTCGCTTCCTTGATCGGATTGCCGTCGTACTCCTCCCAGATCCAGCGATCGCGGGGGATCTCCGTGACGAGGTTGCGGGCGTCGCGCAGGTTGTCCCAGAACGCTTCGAGGTCGTCGGACTGCGGCATGACCCCGGCCATCCCGACGATGGCGATCGGCACGTCGAGGAAACGACGGTCGCGCGAGAAATCCCCGCCCGGGCCGACGGAGGACTGCGCTGCCGACACGGGCACGGGCACGGCGGGCATCTCGTCACGCCACCCCTTGTCGATGCCGGTGGGCGCCGGCCGCGAATCCCTGGAAGCGGACGACATCGATTGCGCGATGTCGCCAGTAATCGCTGCGGGGGCGGCGGCAGCCTGCACGGGCTTGCCCTGCCCGGCCCCGCCGCGCTTGTCGGCATGCGCTGCGGACATCGCATCCGCATGCTCGGTCACCAGGACGTCGGAAATGGCGTTGATCGAGGGATATTCGAAGAACAGGATCGGGTTAATGTCCAGGCCATAGCGCGCGTTGATCGCGTTGGCGAAGGTGGTCAGGCCGATGGAATCGAAACCGAGATCGAGCAGGATCGCATCGAGCGACATCTCGTCCGGAGCGAGTTTTAGCATGTCCATCACGAGGGCGGAGAGGGCTTCCACCACCTTCGCGCGGAGCGTGCCGCCAGCGCCCGCCTGCCCTGCCTGTTGTTCGGCAGGACCGGAGTCACCGGTCGCAACCGGCTTCTTCACGAGTCCCCAGGCCAGTTCGATCTTCTCGCGCTGGCCCTGCAGCATCGCGATCTGCGGCTCTGTGGTGCGCAGTCCCGAGGAGAACGCAGCCAGGCCGACCTGAGTCTGCAGAGGCAGGATGCCGAGCGTGCGGCGGAAGAACAATTCGGTCTGTTCGTCCAGTCGCATGCCGCCTTCGGCCCAGAGCGACCAGTTGATGCTGAGCGTTCGGCCACGGCGCAGTCCCTGGCTGCGCAGGCGTTCACGCTGCTCGGCGAACGCGTCCATGTAATGGTTCGCGTAGGCATAGTCGCACTGCCCGGCATTGCCGCCGATCGCGGCCAGCGACGAGAACAGCACGAAGAAATCCAGGTCGTCGTCGCGTGTCGCGGCATCCAGATGCACGCTGCCGAAGACCTTGGGGGCGAAGACATCATTCATCTCAGCCACGGTCTTCCTGCGCAGATACGAGTCGCGCAGGGTGCCTGCGGCTTGGACGATGCCATGGATGCGGCCGAAGGCCTCGCGTGCGGCGGCGAGCGCCTGGTGTGCGCCGGCCTCGCTCCCGACATCGGCTGCGACATACAGCGGTTCCGCACCGAGCACGCGAAGGTCGTCGAGGCGTTCGCGGAGCGCATCGGAGATCGGGGATCGGCCGACCAGCACCAGCTTCGCCCTGCAGGTGCGTGCGAGGTGTTCGGCGAAGACCATGCCGAGTCCGCCCGCGCCGCCGGTGATCAAGTAGACACCGCCCTCCTTGAAGACGATCTCCTGTTCGGCCGCAGCCGACGACAAGGCCAGTGGCTTCAGGCCGCGCACCTCGCGTCCCTGAACGCCGTGGCGCACGACAATGTCGTCCTGCAGCGCAGGATCGAACTCGGCCAGCAGTGCATCGGTCGCGGCATCGACGGACAGGCCGCGAAGTTCGACGGCCTTGGCGTCGCATTTCGGATGTTCCAGACGCAAGGTGCGCACGAAGCCCGCGATCGCCTCGTGCTGCGGCGCAGACGCGCCTGCCTGGACGGACCATGCATAGGCGATGCGCGTGCGGCGCGACGCCCCCTTGCGTTCGACCACCGCGCGGGCGACGTGGAGGAAGGCGAGCACACCGTGTTCAAGCGCGGCCTGCAGCGCCTCGGCGCTGTCCGGCGCCCCGCCCTCATTCCAGGCAAATGCAATGTCTTCAGGCTCGATGCCACGCTCTTCCAGGACTTCGAAGAGGCGTGTCGCATGGGCCGGATCGCGAGGATCGATGCGCAGGGTGTCGTCCGAGGACGCATCGAACGCGGCTCCCGGCAGCACCAGCACGGTCGACACACCGCGGGCACGGGCTCGCTTCGCACGTTCTGCGTCGTTGTCGAACAGCAGCAGATGGCGCGGCGCATGGGCCGTCGCGGGCGGTGCCTGCAGCGGCGCCGGAGTCCAGGCGCGCACGTAGCGCAGCTCCTCGAAGGACTCGGTGGGATCGCCGGTGCGCTGCAGCGTGGTCGGCGGCGCTGCGACGGGCGTCTTGTCGTGAACCGCGTTCAGTGCAATGCCAACGGCGTCACGAATCCGCGCCAGCACACGGCCGGTTTCATCGGTGATGGTCACATGCTCGCGCGACACGCCGCCCTGGCTGCGCTGCTCGCTCTTGACGACATGGCTGTAGCAGACGCGAGTCAGCGGATGGAGGATTTCAACTTCGCCGATGGAATACGGCACCTTCATCTCGCCAGGGGCATCGCCCAGCTGCCCGGCGACGCCGGCCTGCATCGAAGCATCGAGGATGCAGGGATGGAATACGAAGGCATCGAAGTCGGCCATGCGTACCTCGGGCACGCGCAACAGACCGAGGATCTCGTCGCCGTCGCGGTGCACCTGCTGCAGCAACTGGAAGCTGCTGCCGTAGGCCATGCCGACCGACTCGAACAGCGGATAGGCGGTCGCGCCATCCAGCACCTGTCGGCTGCGGCCGAGGATGGCCGCCACGTCGAGCGGCGCATGCACCGCGTCCGCTGCGGGTTCGTTCGAGAAGACCAGCTTGCCCTGCGCGAACAGCCGGCGATTGCCGTCGGAGGCCTCGGCGAAGACCTCGAACATGACGTCGCCCGACACCGGACGCAGCTCAACGATGGCTTCGGTCACGGCATCGCCGTCAACGCTGAGCGGACTGATCCAGGTGATGTTGCGGACTCTCCGGACGGTGCGCCCGGTGGCCAGTTCGCCGGCGATGCGCGCCATCTCCAGGTACGCCGTGCCGGGCAGCGTAGGCACTCCTGACACGCGATGGTCGGCGAGGACGAAATCGCTGGCGCGGAAGGATTTTCGGAACAACTGCCGCTGGAAGGTCGATTCGTTGCTGTCGAGCAGCGGATGCAGTCCGGGCCGCGCCCCCATCACCGGTGCGTCCGGCGTCACCGGCGCGATCCAGTGGCGCTTGTCAGCGAAGGGGTACGTGGGCAGCGAGATGCGCCGTCCCACGGAGAGGAATCCACGGCAATCCGAGAGCAACCCGTCGATCCAGATCTGCGCCAGCCTGCGCGGATCCCGGCTCTGCGCCAGGATCGCGATGAACTGCGCCTTTTCCTCTCGACCGAGCAGGCGCGTCACGCCCTCCGCATTCCTCGCGTTGCCGACCAGCACGGAGGGATCGGAGCGCCCTTCGATGAAGGCCGACAGGCCCGTGATCAGCCCGCGGATGCTGGCAGCGACCACGGCCATGCGATGTTCGAAGGACCGGCGACCTTCCTGCAGGGTGAAGGCGATGTCGGCCGGTTCGCGCTGCGCGCCGTCGCGGGCATCGCGCTGCAGGTCGGCGCGCAGGCGTCGCGCCATCTCGCGGAGTTGTTCGTCGGTGCGCGCGGACAGCGGGAACACGTAGTCGCGACCTTGCGCGGCGGATTCGCCTGGCGGGATGTCGAAGGATTCGACCACCACGTGCGCGTTGGCGCCACCCGCACCGAAGGAACTGATGCCCGCGCGCAGCGGCATGCGCTTGCCATCGACGGTCTTCTCCGTCCACGGCGCCAGCGTCTGCTGCACCACGAAGGGCGTGTCGGCGAAGTCGATATGCGGATTCGGTCGCGCCGAATGCAGCGAGGGGACCAGCTGCCGATGGCGGATCTGCAGCAGGGTCTTGGTCACGCCGACCACGCCGGCCGCCGCTTCGAGATGACCGATGTTGGTCTTGACCGATCCGATCGGACAGCTGCCGGGCGGCACGGCATCTCGCTCGAATGCGGAGACCAGGCCCGAGATCTCGATCGGATCACCCAGCTCGGTGCCGGTGCCGTGGGCTTCGATGTAGCCGAGGCTTCGCGCATCGACTCCGGACCTGGCGAGCGCCGCCGCCACAAGATCGCCCTGGGCCTTCGGATTGGGCACCGTATATCCGCTGGTGCGGCCACCGTGGTTGACCATCGTGCCGCGGATCAGGCCATAGATCTGGTCGCGATCCTCGAGGGCACGCGACAGCGGCTTGAGGTAGAGCGCGCCCACGCCCTCGCCCGCGACGTATCCATTCGCGCCTTCGCCGAAGGCGCGGCACAGGCCGTCGGGCGACAGCGCGCCACCGCCGTGGTTGATGTCGAATTTGTGCTGGTGCAGGTCGAGATTGACGCCACCGACGATCGCGCTGGAGCAGTCGCCGTTGCGGATCGCTTCGCAGGCGAGGTGCAGTGCTGTCAGGCTGGAGGAACAGGCGGTATCGACCGTCAAGCTCGGGCCGCTGAAGTTCATCCAGTAGGAGACGCGGTTGGAGATGCTCCACAGGAAGGAGTTCGAAGTCAGGTCGCGACCGACCAGCTTCTGCTCGGCGCCGACCATCTGGTACATCGCCCAGACCGCCCCGACGAATACGCCGACATCCCGGGTGGAGGGATCCTGCGCCAGCATCTCCGGGTAATAGCCCGCATCCTCGAGGGTTTCCCAGGCGACTTCCAGGAACAGGCGTTCCTGGGGGTCGAGGACTTCGGCCTCGCGCGGCGAGATATTGAAGAACAGCGAATCGAAGCGGTCGATGCCGTCGATGAAGCCACCACGGTAACTGCGAGTGAAGGGGTGCTTGAGTCGCTTGTCCAGGCGTTCCTGCGGCAGTTCGGTGATGCAGTCGCGGCCTTCGCGCAGGAGCTGCCAGAACTCGGCCACGCCATGCGCGCCGGGGTAGCGTCCGCCAATGCCGACCACGGCAATCTCTTCGTCCCTGCGCATGCGCTGCACCTGCGCACCGGTCTGCGCCGGGGTCGGGACGGTATCCATCGGCGGCCGTGCCTGCTGCGTGCGCTCCTGTGTCGAATCTTCGAGCGATCTGGGGTTCATGGTCGGTGCCGAGGCCTGCCTGGTGGTCGACTCGTGGTGCACGGTGTCCACGAGCGCTGCACTGCTTCGATGCCAGCGCGAGAGGACATACGGCGCATGGACATCGCCGAGCGGCGCCGTGCCGGCGAGCGGCGCGATCTCCGGGATGTCGCGCATCTCGCGCACTGCGCGGATCAGGCGCGCGACCAGATCGTCGACCTGCGCAGGCTCCAGGCCGACCGGCATGGCCAGGCGCACCAGTGCATTGAGCCGTGTGCCCGATTGCATGCCGACGCTGTGCGCGCCGGCGCGGATGCCCGTCGACAGATACAGCCATGCCAAGAAGGACGCCACTGGATGGGACAACGCCGCGAAGGCCGGCATCGCGGCAACATCGACCAGCACGCAATGACCGCCTGCTGGCGCATGCACGGGAACGCCTTCCGCGCGAAGTGCTTCCCACAGCCTGCGCACGGATTCCATCCGGCGGCGACAACGGCTTTCGATCGCACCCGTCTGTCGCAGTGCAAGACCGACAAGGCGTCGTTCGATCACGTCCAGGCCACCGCCATCCTCGTCGAGGGTGCGCCGGAAACGGTCGGCCAGCGCCGCGTCATCCGTCGCGATGAGGCCGCCGCGATCAAGGCAGAAGTCCTTGCACAGGCTGGCATAGACCACGTCGCCAAGCGCCAGCGTCTCGCGCACGACATCCCAGGGGTCGCGTCCGGCGTAGCCGATGGACTGTTCGATCAGTTGCAGTGCATTCTCGACCACGCGCGTGGCATCGATGACCAGCGGGATGCGATGGGGCGCGAGCAAAGACCGCAATTCGCGCAGATGCTCGTTCGAGACCGGCAGGCCGCCTGCAGCGTTGTCGGCAATCTCGATGCAGACGAAGGCGATGCCTGGGGCATCCTGCGAGAGCGCGGCGCGCAGGGCATCGAGGTCGAGGCCGGCGCGCTCGGCCACGTCCTCGCCCGCAAGCAGGGCCCGATGCGGGATCTCGACCGGCTCCAGGCCTGTCTCGAACTGGTGGTACAGACAGGTGGGGAACAGCAGGTTCTGCAACACGCGGCCTCGGCGCGGCCAGGACTTGCAGAGCAGGTGCTCGGCACTTCGGCCGGAATCCGTCAGCACGACATGTCGGAAAGGAAAGACTTCGGCCAAGGCGGACGCCACGTCGACGGGCCGCTGCAGCTGCGCGCGCAGGTGTGCCATCAGCGAGGCGATCGCTGGCGAATCGAGCTGCGCCCACGAGTCGGTCTTCAGATCGTGCTCGACATCGGACGCGGCCAGATTCATGGGATTGAAACCGGCCGCCTGCAGAGCCTGCAGGCGCGGCAAATCGCCCGTGGCGTGCTCGACGAAGGACGGAGCCGCAGCCATGGTGCACAACGCAGAGACCCCCGCGGGCGCAGGCATCGGAGCGACTGCGCTTTCCGGCGTCGCAGGCGTGTGGTGCTCGGCATCGGACGTCTGCCGGTCCGGGTCGGCGATCATCATGATGAGGTCGATGATGTTGTCGGCGTCCGAATCGTCGGTCGGACGACACAGGTAGATCGTGCGGTTCTCGGGACGGAACTTGTTCTTGAACTGCAGGTTGCCCGCGTCGTTGAAGATGCCCTGACTGTGCAGGGCATCGAGCACCGCATCGACGGCGGGGTCCGCATGGGCCGAGGCTTCCAGCCTCACGCCATAGGTACCGCCAAGGCTGAGCATGTCGCAGCCTTCGGCAACGAGGGTCTCGATGATCCTCACGATCGCGAATTCCAGACCGCCCAGCGGCATTTCGCGCGGGTAGAACTCCAGATCCATCAGATAGCCGTTCAGCTCCCCGGACATCCTGGAGATGAGGATGACGTTCTGCAGCACGCCGTCGAGCCGGGTCAGGAAGATCCTGTGCTGGGGATGCAGCGAGCCCGCGAGGATCTCCTCGCGGACGATGTGGATCAGCGGGTTGACCATCGGCCGCGCCTCGCACCAGCGATCGATGATCGATGCGATATCGCGATCCACCACCGGATCGGTCCCGCAGGCGTACTCCTTCGTTTCGCAGGCGCCAGCCTTCTCGAACTTGCCGACCTGGTAGCGCAGGCGACGCATTGCGCCGCCTTCCAGGCTGAACGACTTGAGTCCATTGATACGCTGCAGGACGCCGAAAGGCGTTGCAGAAAAGGACACGCCTGCGATGTCGCTTACCGGCGTGTCCGTGAAGAAGTTCAACTGCAGGCCATGCCGACGGCAATGCGTCAGCAATTCCTTCGCCAGATCGGCGAAACAGGACATGGGCCCGGTGTAGGCATACACCAGGATCGCCTTTCCGGAACGGCCATAATTGAAATAGGCACGCCTGTCGCTGCCGACGAACAGGTTCGGCGCGATATTGCGCGTACCGCGCGAAACGCAGCCTTCATTCTTGTATCGGGCGTAGAGCGTCTCCACGCATTCCCGCAGCCCCGGGTGCTGGTCGATGTCGCGCTCGAGCAGCAGCAGCGGTGTCGATGCCGAGGCAGCAGAGGTAACCGTGGCAAGAACGGGTTGCGGCTTTTCTTCGGCTTTCGAAGGCGTGGCATCGTGCCGCGGTTCCAGTGCTTTCGGCCGGGCGGGCATGACCGCCGGCGGCAGGCTGGCCGCAGTTGGCGTGGCCGGGACCGACACGACGTCACCCGCCGCGCCGAAGATCCGCACCAGAGTATTCGCATGCCGCTGCACCAGCCATCCTGCCAGTGCTTCGACGTTGAAATACTCGAAAAGCAGGGTCTTTGGCAATGCCCCGAAATCGGATTCGAGTCGCTTGATGATTTTCAGGACACGAAAGGAATCGATCCCGAGCTCGCCGAATGCCGTGGCGCCATCGAAGTCCATGGTCAGCGCAGGTTGCGCATCCACAAACAAGGACTTGAGGTAGACCTCGGCTCTCTCCTGCAATCCTGCATCCGCCTGCATTACCTGTTTCCTTCGATCTTCCGTAATGATGAACCGCTCATTCCATGTACAACAACGCCGTGGGATCATGCGGGCAAGAGACTTGGCCCCAAGACCCGTATCCACAGATCTTGGGACATCCTTGCTTCGGCAGGATGCGTGGGCACGGCACCCAGCATGCGTTCCGGCCCAAAGGGTAACGGATCAGCACACCGCGAGCGGACATCCAAGGGAGGAGGTGCAGGACCGATACGGCCGCCTGCGCATACGGCAAGGCGTATGGGTGCGGCAATACGACGTCCGCACAGAGCGCTTGGCACCCCCATACCCATGGGAACCCATGGAATCGTGCTTCCCATGCGAACCTGCCGAATCCCCTGTTCGATCAGGTTAACAACGGCTTCCGAAAACCGTCAACAGCAGGCCGACGACTGGAATTGCAATCGTAGACATGCCTGAAAATCCGACCGACGAAGCCCATGATCCACTGTTTTTCCTGCATGGAAGCGTCCTGCGACAACAGGCTGTGACAGCACGCTGTCACAGCGCGATGCGACAAAAAACGACAATACTCGCCGTCCTTGTCCCCGATGTGACAGAGCGGCCACAGCCCTCCCCCGGGGACAAGGCACGCGGTTCGGGCATCGGCATCCCCGCTTCGAACTGGTAGAGTGCGCAACCTTGAATCGGATGGGATCGATGATGGCAGCACCAGGAACGGTTTTCATGTTCTCGGGCCAGGGCTCGCAGTACTTCCAGATGGCACGGGAGCTTTACGACAAGCACGCCCGATTCCGGTCAGCCGTTCGTCGGCTTGATGCGGTGGCACAGTCGGTCATGGGACGATCGCCCATCGAAGAGGCCTACCGGGGCGAGAAGTCGCAGAACTTCGATCGCCTGAGGGATACGCATCCAGCGATCTTCATCATCGAGCACGCACTTGCCGAATGCCTGATCTCCGACGGCATCGTCCCGGACATGACGCTCGGCGCAAGCCTCGGCACCTTCGCAGCTGCCAGCATCGCGGGTTTCATCGATGCCGAACAGGCGCTGCACACGATCATGGCGCAGGCCGATGCGGTCGAAGCCGCATGCGAACTCGGCGGCATGACAGCGATCATCGACACACCGTCACTCTACGACGAGTCGTTCCTGCGCGACAGCACGACACTGGCGGGCATCAACTTCGATCGGCATTTCGTCGTATCAGCGGCGCCGATGGCGCTCGATGCGGCGGAAGGCGAACTGCGTGCGCGCGGCATCGTCCACCAGCGGCTTGCCGTGCGGTATGCCTTCCATTCGCCATGGATCGAATCTGCGCGCGACGATGTGATGGCACTGCTGTCCGCGCTGCCTGTCACAGACGGACGCATTCCGATGGCTTGCTGCACGACTGCAGACGTGAGCCATCGTGCATTCGGTCCGGACCACCTCTGGGACGTGGTCCGCAAGCCGATCCGCTTCGCGGACACCATCGCTCGCCTCGAATGCGATGGTCCGTGGCGCTACATCGACGTGGGTCCTTCAGGGACACTCGCGACCTTCGCCAAATACGCCATGCGCAGCGACTCGGCATCGACCGCAGCCATGATCCTCACGCCCTACGGCCGCGAACTGAAGAACTACGAGGCGCTGACCGGCGTCACCGTAGCCTGACACCGGATCCCGGCACCCGCAATCGCTCCAGCATCACACTGCACGCAGGCTCCGACATGCGCACATCGAACACAATCGACATCGCCCTCGCCTCCCGCGACCCGGAAGCCATGCGCCACGCGTTGGCATCCTTGCCGGACGAGGCCTTGCATCCCGCCGCCCCCCAGCTGGCCAGGCTGGCAGCGGACTTCGAGGCCCGGGAACAAGTGGACGACGCACTGCTCTGTCGCGATCTGGTGATACGTGCCTGGCCAGATCGTGCGTCGCCACGATTGGAACGGGCCAGGTTGTACATGCGTGTCGGCCGGATGGAGGATGCGCTCGCCGACTGTGATGCAGCTGTTGCGCGCGATCCGAAGCTGCGCGGCGTAGCCGGTGTGCGCGCACAGGCCCACGATGCGCTTGGCCACGCGGATGCCGCGATCGCCGCCTACCGCGAAGCGATTGCGGAAGCCGGCAACGACGCTGCTTCGATGCAAGCACGCGTGGACGCTCTCGAAGCGCAGGCCAGGACACAGGCTGCTCTCGCACGCCTCCTCGGCGATGGCACGCCACCCGGCGATCCTGCAGGCCCTTCCGCGGCGAACAGATCTCCGGCAACCGATCCGGCAGCAGAGTCCACCAGCATCCGCTTCGACCCTGCCCTGCTGGTCGATCCGGCGATGGACTCGAAGGTCGAAGCCTTCCGTCGTGACGGCCTCGTGCAGCATCTTCGTCGCTACAGCGCACACCAGCATGTGCGCAATGCCCTCGAGCACATCCAGGATACGGGCTGGCAAGAGCTCTGGGCGCGGGCTTTGCCTGCACTGGGAGGGCGACGCGTCGCGATGCACGGCAGCGGGCTGGGCCTGCTCGCACTGCATGCGCTCGCACTCGGCGCGCAGCGGGTGACGTGCATCGAGGCTTCGGCACAGTCCGCAAGAATCACCGCAGGCATCGCGCACAAGCACCATCTGGTGGCCTGGCATGCGCTGCATGGCGAGGCAATCCGGCAGTGGGACGAAGCAGCGCAGAGCGCCTCGTTCGAGGCATTCACCACCAGGTTCGATATCCTCGTCGATGACGAACATTTCCAGCCTCCTGCCGATTGCGATGCCTTCGTCTTCACTGCCTTCGATCACACCCTGCTCGGCACCGGCATCGTGCCTGCAGTCCGTGCCTTCCTTGCTGCCTGCGATGCCGCTGCGACGGCCCTGCTGATGCCTGCTCGGGCAACCGTGCATGCCATGGCCGTCGAGTGGCAGGATCCGGACACCGCAACCGACCTGTCCTCGCTGCGCCCCTTGCGCTGGAGCGCCTATCCCCAGCCCTTCGACCTGCCAGCCTCGTGCTGGCGCCCACTCACGGCGCCAACGCAGGTCGCCACGATCGATTTCGCCGCGTTCTCTCCGGCCGACGAGCGGATCGTGCTGGATGTCACCAGCGACGGGATCGCCGACGCCATCGTGTTCTGGTACGAGCTGCAACTGGGGGACGTCGTGGTTTCGACCGCGCCGCAATCGATCCAAGGCACGGTCCCGGCGGGCCAGGCAGCTTCGCATGCCTCGACGAATACCCTGCGCCCTGCCATGCAATACATCGATCCGGTCGCCTGCCGTGCTGGCGGGCAACTGCCGCTCTGCCTGCGCCTGCGCGACACGCGGCTGAGCCTGCTCAGCGAACCGCCACCGACGCAGCTGCGCGGCGACAGCCTGCCTGGCTGGCATATGCCGATGCTCGCGGATACCGTGCGTGATACCGCCTATCGACAGGCCATCACGCGTGCCCTGCACGCGCATCCGGCAGCGCGCGTGCTGAACCCGGGCACGGGATGCGGCACCCTCGCACTGGCGCTGCATCGTCTGGGCGCGACCGACGTCACCACCTCGGGGCATGTCCCGGTACTCGCGCGTGCCGGCGGCCAGCTGATCGCTGCGAACGTGCAGAGCGGCACGGGCACGATCCGTCACGTGGCGCGCGACCTGCGGAGCATTTCCGTTCCGGACGACATGCCGGCCCGTGCCGACATGATGGTTTTCGACCAGTTCGACTGCAGCCTGATCGGCGAAGGCATCCTGCATTACCTCGCGCATGCGCGCACTCACCTGCTGGAGCCGGATGCACGGATCGTGCCCGCGTGCGCCGTACTGCGCGCACAGCTCATCGAGCATCGCATCGACCGCGTCTACGGCATCGATGCGACACTGCTGAATCCCTTCCTGCATTCCCCGGGATTCATCAATGTCGATGCCTCCAGAATCCCCTGGACGCCGCTCGGCGAGGCCTTCGATGTCTTCCGCTTCGATTTCGCCACGGCGACGCCTGATCCGCAGCGCGTGCGCATCGATGCACCGATGCATGCCCGTGGCGTCGCAGGGGCCGTGCTGTTCTGGTTCGATCTCGAACTCGATGCGGACACGCGCCTGTCGAATGCACCGGATGCGGAGCCGGCAAGCCATTGGCACCAGGGACTGCAGTTCCTGCCCGAGATGACCATCGAACCGGGCCTGTCGCTGCCACTCATCGCAGAGCACGATGGCAGCGCACTCAAATTCAGCTGGGACAGCGAAGCCATCGACCGCTCGCGCCTGGTCCCCATGCCGCGATTCGACCCGCGCACGGCAATGGCCGCGGCCGACCTGGAACAGCGGACGCGCGAACTCCTGCAGCATTGCGCCCAGGCGCCGGACGAGCATGCGCGCGTCGCGGAGATCGCAATGCGGATTGCAGTCGATCCCGGCGCGCATCGCGTGGACCCCGTCATCGCCCAGCGATTCCTGTCCCTGCTCATGGGCCGCTGAGACAGGCGTAGCCATGCCGACCGCAGCGAACGACATCGATGTCTGGCTGACACGCTACGACACGATCGACGACGAGAACCTGCTGGCGCGCATGCGCCGGATTCTCGACGATGAGGAACGCAGGCAGGAGCACGTCTTCTACTTCGCCGACGACCGCAGGCGCCATCTGGTGACACGCGCGATGGTACGAACCGTGCTTTCGCATTACCTGCCACTGCCGGCGGATGCATGGATGTTCACGAAGAATGCCTATGGCCGGCCGGCGATCGCCGAAACCATCACCGATGTGCTGCCTGAAGCGCGCGGCCTCGCTTTCAATCTCTCGCACACCCGCGGGCTCATCGCACTGGCCGTGAGCCGGGATCGCGAAGTGGGCGTGGATGTCGAGCACCTGTCCGTGCGCAACGTATCGCTCGGCATCGCGCATCGCTTCTTTTCACCACGCGAAGTCCGCGACCTCGCCGAGGTGCCGGACCACGCGCAGCAGCATCGGTTCTTCGAGTACTGGACATTCAAGGAGTCCTACATCAAGGCTCGCGGCATGGGCCTGTCGTTGCCACTGGACGGATTCAGCTTCGAACTCCCGCACGAGGACGCGGTACGCATCCGGATCGATCCGGCGCTCCAGGATCGGGATGAGCGCTGGGCATTCTGGCAATACAGGCCATCTCCGGAGTACCTCCTGGCACTCTGTGCCGAACGCGCCGGCGACAGGCTGCCGGCGGTCAAGCTGCGCACCTGCGTCCCGTTTGGCGAGGCGTGCGACGTGACCATGCCCCTGCTGAGGCGCTCGCACGAGGATTGAAGGGATCGGCACCTCGTGGAAGCCGGCCCCGGCGGGCCGACTCAGCGCAGCTCGTGATCGATCGCGAGTAGCGCGCGCGCTGCGATCGGACCCTCCTGCGGATAACCGAAGGCATTGTTGACATAGACCACGCCATCGATGGCGACCCTGCGATTGATGTGGCTATGCCCATACACATGCAGATGTGAACCGAGCGCACGGAGTTGCCGTTCGATGCCGCTGCTGCCGAGCACGGGATCGAGCCGTCGCAATGCACGAGGCACGAAGAAGGGAATCAGGTCGATGCGTGGCAGGAAATGCGAGAAAGTCACCACGCGCCGCGCCGCCTGTGGCAGCGCGACGGGGTTCTGGCCGAGGAAATGCTCCGTGATGCGTTCCGGTCCGTATGACTCGGGCCAGCGACAGGCCCGGTAGTCCATCCACATGGCGCGCAGGTCATCGCTGGGCGGGCCGAAGGAATAGTCGTACCAGCTGAGCAACGGCACGATCAGGCTGTCATGGTGCAGCCTTGGTTCCATCCATGCGCCCGAATCGGCGGCGATCGCCAGCACCGCATCGAACTTTCGCAGCGAGCAGTCGATGTCCGGGTCGCGTCGCACCCACAAGTCATGGTTGCCCGGGACGAACAGCACCTGGCGAAACTTCGCGACGAAACGCTGCAGGCACCAGGCCAGCAGACGTCGGTCCTCGGTGAGGTCGCCTGCGAGAATCAGCGTGTCTTGCCGGTAGTCCTCGGATGACAGGGCATCCACCCAGCGCGCATTGTCGGGGTAGTCCACATGGATGTCGGACAGCGCGAAGAGTCTCATGCGTCCATATCCGCACCCATGGACCCGCCAGCATCGCCAGCTGACGGGGAACGACATGCACGCTTCATCACGGAGACCACCAGCCTGTCAAGAGCTTATGACTGCACCAGGCTCACATGATCACGGGCATGCGTCCGTCGGTCAACGATATTGCTGCAACAAGTGCAGGGCATGATCAGCGTGCCGTCGATGCACGGAATCACTCGTGTCCATCCGCCTGTGCGCGCAATGAGCGCATGGTCTGAACCGGACGCCGAGCCAGGTCTCCGAACAGTCCCCCAGAGTGGGCGATGGGAAGTATGCATGGCGGCATGACAACAGCGTGTCACGCGCGCTGCGCGGACATGAAAACAGATGAGCGGTCGTATACGAACTACCATCGCCACTCATTTCATCAGATCTAGGTAATCTGACCCGCAATGCCGTGATGAAAGGCGTGCTCCGATCTCGTCGGATGAGACGATCTTGGCAGACGATGTCCGCATTCACGATCACGTTGCGTTCTCCATCACAAGACGCTAGCCTCTTGGGCCCGGAGTTTCACTGACATGGATTGCATGCGCGTACTGCTTGTCGACAATTACGACAGTTTCACTGCGAACATCGCCCACTATCTGGGCGACGCCACCGGAACTCCTCCCACCATCGTCCGCAATGACGAAACGGACTGGGAAAGCCTGCTTTCAGGCGACTACGATGCGATCGTCATTTCGCCCGGCCCAGGTACGCCGGAACGCGATTCGGACATGGGCATCAGCAACGATGTCTTGCGCCATGCGACGGTGCCGGTGCTGGGCGTATGCCTCGGTCACCAGGCCCTCGTCCATGTGCATGGCGGCAAGGTCGTGCATGCACCGACGCCCATGCACGGGCGCATCAGTCCGGTCGAGCATGATGGCAGCGCGCTGTTCGCACACATCCCGTCGCCGTTCGACGTCGTCCGCTATCACTCCCTCATGGCGCTCGAGCCACTGCCGGAAGCATTGCGCGTCACCGCGCGCACGCCGGACGGACTGGTCATGGCGATCGAGCATGCGACGCGCCCCATGTGGGGTGTGCAGTTCCATCCAGAGTCGATCCAGACCGACTTCGGTCGGCAGATCATCCACAACTTCATCGATCTTGCCCGCAAGCACATGCAGCGCAAGCGTCGCGGCGCCCGGCGCGACACGCTTGCACCTGTTGCCGCACCGGTCGTCACACAGCGACCGCAGTGGCAGATCCAGTCGCGCCGCATCGAGACCGGCATCGATCCTCAGTCGGTGTTCCTGTCCCACTTCGCGCACAGCAATGCGGCGTTCTGGCTCGATTCCAGCGCCGTGCGCCCTGGCTATTCGCGCTTCAGCTTCATGGGCGACGGCAATGACCCGACCGCACGCACGCTGCGCCACGTGGTCGGCGATGGCGCGCATGCCGACACCACATCGGAACGCGATGCGGTCTTCGGTGCGATCCGCGAAGGCTTGTCCGTGGATCTCGTCGGCGGCGGGCGCCTGCCCTTCGATTTCGTCGGCGGCTGGGTGGGATACTTCGGGTACGAACTCAAGGCCCTCACCGAAGTCGGCGGTCCGCACCGCGCGCGCCAGCCCGATCTTCTCCTGCGATTCATCACGCGCTTCCTCGCCTACGACCACCTCGATGGCACCTGGCATGCCGTCGCGACCGGTCCGGCGTCGCGCGCGGCCGAAGACGCGGCATGGCTGGACGAGATCGAACTCGCCCTGCACGGCATCCTGGAAGCAGACGACGGCATCGACGACATGCCGGCCACCGGCATCGCAGACGTCGAATTCGTCCCGGAGCTCGATCGCGAAGCGTATCGGGATCGCATCGCGCAGTGCTTCGCCCAGATCAACGACGGCGAGACCTACGAGGTCTGCCTGACCAACCGGATGCGTGCCCGCGCGCCCGTCGAGACCGTGTCGCTCTACCGTCACCTGCGCAAGGTGAATCCCGCGCCCTACGCCGCGCTGCTGCGTTTCGACGACTTCGACGTGCTCAGTTCGTCGCCGGAACGCTTCCTGCACCTGAGCCCGAACGGCGTGGTCGAGATCAAGCCGATCAAGGGCACGCGGCGACGCGCGATGGATGCCGCGCTGGACCAGGCGATCGTCCAGGAACTCAGGGGCTGCGAGAAGGATCGCGCCGAAAACCTGATGATCGTCGACCTGACCCGGAACGATCTCGCACGCGTCTGCGAAATCGGCTCGGTCTGGGTACCGAAACTGATGCATGTCGAAACCTACGCGACCGTGCACCAGCTGGTATCGACGGTCCGCGCGCAGATGCGTGCCGGCCAGGACGTGGTGGACCTGCTGCAGGCCACTTTCCCGGGCGGCTCGATGACTGGCGCACCGAAGCGTCGCACGCTGGAGATCATCGACGGACTGGAAGCCTCCGCGCGTGGCGTCTATTCGGGCGCGATCGGCTTCCTCTCGCTCAACGGCGCGGCCGACCTGAGCATGGTCATCCGCACGCTGGTCAAGCATGGCGACGAGATCGAACTGGGCGTCGGCGGCGCGGTGATCGCGCTGTCGGATGCCGACGACGAATTCGAGGAAATCCTGGTCAAGGCCCGCGCCCTGATGCGGGCGGTCGCGGGCTGCGTGACCGGCGATCCGCAACGCTGGTCCGTTCCGGGCGAATGCCGGGGAAGCGACACCATCGCAGGCGCGGCCGTGCCTGGTTCCGTACAACAAGGGGCTTGAATCGTGAACACTGTGCATATCATCACGGGTGCCAACGGGTACCTGGGGTCCCACCTTGCGCTCGATCTGCTGACGACCCGCCCTGACGACCGCGTCGTCTGCCTGGCGCGCTCGGACGACCGCGCCGCGCGTGATCGCGTGACCGATGCGGTGGCGCAGGCGGCGCACACCTGCGGCCGGGCACTGGATGCCGAGACCCTCGCACGCCTCGACGTCGTCGACGCCAATCCGCTGCGCCCGAACCCGGGACTCGGCGAGCGACTGCGCGCCCTCGCCGGCCAGCCTTCGACCTTCTGGCACGTGGCCGCCACGGTGCGCTTCACCGAGACCGAACAGGGTGAACTCGACAGGATCAACAGCGACGGTGCGATGCATGCGCTGGACATCGCGATCGAGGCCGGGTGCGACGCGTTCAACTACGTCAGCACCGCCTATGTCGCCGGCGACCGCAGCGGCGTGATCGACGCGCGTCTGGAGTCGTCGCCGCCCAACGCGTTCTCCAATCCCTACGAACGCAGCAAGTTCGACGCCGAGCGCAGGATCCGTGCGCGCGCCGAAGAGGCCGGCCTGGCCTGGCGCGTGATGCGCCCGAGCATCATCGTCGGCCATTCGCGCACCGGCCTGAGCGCCAGTGACAGCGGCCTCTACAAGTTCTGCGAAATGCTCGACGAATTCTGGTCCGGCCTCCGCCAGGGATCGGGCGCAGCCTATCGCACCCTGCGCATGTCGGCGCCGGCTGGTGCACACCTGAACTTCGTTCCGGTCGACCTCTGCGTCGAGGAGATGCTGGCCATCGACGCCAATCCCGCGTCGCGCCAGGGCATCTTCCACCTGGTGTCGCGGACCACGATCAGCACCGCCGACTTCCTCTCGGCCGTCGCCGAAGCGAGCGGCGTGCCGATCTGCGCGGAAACGCCCGAGTCCCTGGCCGAGGCCCCGCTCAACCGCCGCGAAGTCGAGTTCGCACGCCGCGTGTGGCACTACCAGCCCTATCTCGTCGGCAACAAGACCTTCGCGCGCGACACCACCGTCCAGGCCTGCGGACACGACCTGCAGGCCGGGTACACGATCGACCGCCAGGCGGTGCTCGGCTGGCTCAAGACCTTCCTGCGCCGGCGCTGGTCGCTGCGCGAGACGCCGACCGAAGCCCATCTGTTCTCTGCGCAGCGCGGTCTGCCCGTGCGCTTCAACCTCGCCGGGCACCTGCTGGCCAGCACCTCGACCAGGCATGGCGACAAGATCGCGATCCGCCACGAAGGCGCCTCGATCCGCTACGCGCAACTCGCCGAACGCGTGGCCCTGGCGGCCAGGCGTCTCGCCGCCGCCGGCGTGCATGGCCAGCAGCGTGTCGCGCTGGTGTCCCACGACGGGATAGAACACGTGATCGGCCTGCTCGCCGTGCAGCTGCTCGGTGCGGTCGCGGTGATGATCAACCCGCTGCTGCCTGCGCGCGACATCGCCGCGATGGTCGAGCAGGCCGATGCGGCATGGCTGCTCGCCGACGCGGCCAGCCAGGGCAAGCATGCCGACATGGACACGCGCGCCGGGATGCTGTCGCTGCAGGAGATCGCCGCGCCGGGCGAAGCGGCGAGCCTGCCGCTCGCGGCGCCGACCTCGCCGCACGACATCGCATTCGCCGTGTTCACCTCCGGGTCGATGGGCATCCCCAAGCTGATCGAGCATCGCCACCAGGATCCGATCGTCGCGGCCGACCGCTATGCCGCGCACATGCTCGACCTGCGCACCAGCGACGTGCTGTTCTCGGCCTCGCGGACCACGTTCGCCTTCGGGATGCAGAATCTGCTGATCGCGCTGCTCAAGGGCGCAACGGCGGTGATCGCACCGCAGAAGATCTCCGCGGCGGTGATCGCCGACGTCATCGCCCAGGCGCGGCCGACGGTGATGTTCGCCGTGCCGACGATCTACCAGTACCTGCTCGACGACGCCGCGCTGTCGGCCCGCATCGCGCAGAACAGCCTGCGCCTGTGCATCGCCGCCGGCGAACGCCTGCCGCAGGCCGTGGCCACCCGCTGGTTCCAGCGCCACGGCATCCGCCTGCTCGACAGCCTGGGCTCGTCGGAGGCGTTCTCCACCTATCTGAGCAATGTCGCCGACGTCGAACACAACAACGCGACGGGCAAGCTCGTCCCCGGCTTCGATGCGGTGCTCCGCCACGAGGACGGCAGCCCCTGCCGCATCGGCGAGCGCGGCGTGATGTGGCTGCGCGGTCCTTCGATCAGCGTGTCCGCGCGCGATCGTGCCGGCGGCATGGTGGACAACGGCTGGTACTGCACGAAGGACGTCTTCTGGCGCGATGCGGACGGCTACTTCTACTTCTGCGGGCGCAGCGACGAGATGTTCAAGGTCGCCGGACAGTGGGTGTCGCCGCTCGACCTGGAGGAAGTCCTGCTCTCGCACCCCGCGGTGCGCGAGGTCGCGGTCACGGCCAGCGGCAGCGATGACGCCACCCTGCGCACCAAGGCCTGGATCGTCAGCGACCTGCCGTCGGAACTGCTCGCGGAAGAGCTGCGCGCGCTGTGCAAGGCGCGCCTGGACAGCCGCCGCTATCCGCATCTCGTCGAATTCGTCGATGCCCTGCCCCGCACTTCCACCGGCAAGCTGCAGCGCGCACCGCTGCGCCAGCGCGATGCCGCGTCGGCAGCACCCAATGACCGCGAGCCCGAGCGCGAAGCCGAGCTCGACCGCGTCTACGCGACCGCCTGAGGTGACAGCATGCTTTCCCGACTGAAATTCATCCTCGACCGCGAACTGACCGTCGCGAACGCGCTCGAGAAGTCCATCGCCCGCTATGGCGCGGACTTCGAGGTGATGCGCTTCTCGGGCAGCCTGCAGCGCTTCGGCGTGCCCGGCCAGTCGCTGACCCTGGGCGAGCTGAAGGCCCTGTGCGACCGCATCTCGCAGATGCTGGTGGCGCATGGCCTGCAGCGCTACGACCGCGTCGCCATCTGCCAGCGCGGCAGCGTGGAATACCTGATCTACTCGCTCGCGATCATGCGCGCCGGCGCGATTACCGTGCCGATCAACGGCAACATGCGCACCGAAGACCTGGCCCACTACCTCGACTACACGGGATCGCGCTTCGCCTTCGTCGACCGCGAGCGGCTCGCCCGGCTCGATGCCGGCGCGCTGGCCGAAGGTCGCCGCCTGGCGATCGTCACCGATGGTGACGGCCCTCTCGGAGCGGGCACGGTATCGCTGCATGAGGCACTGCCCGCGAAGGCAGACCGTTTCACGCCGGTCGACATCCACCTGCACGACGACGTGATGATCGTGCACACCTCGGGCACCACCGGTTTCCCGAAGGGCGTATTGCATGGCTCGTACAGCATCGCCCGCGCGACGAAGGGCCAGCTGGTCATCCAGCCGCTCACGCGCGCCAACCGCATCCTGCTCGCGTCGCCGGCCAACCACCACATCACCCAGGCCAGCATCATCAGCTGTTTCGCCGCGGGCATTCCCTGCTACGTGCCCGCCGGCGAGTCGCCGGAGGCGCTGCTCGGGCTGATCGAGCGCGAACGCTGCACGCTGGTGCTGTCCTTCCCGGACATCTACCAGGGCATGTGCGAGGTCGGGCTGGAACGCTTCGACCTGTCGCGGGTCAAGGCCTGGATGGCCGGCGGCGATTCCAGCCATGAAGTGCATATCCGCCAGTTCACCGCGCAGGGCGCGATGCTCCGGCTGTTCGGCAAACCGCTGATCAAGTCGATGTACCTCGAATTCTTCGGCACGTCCGAAGTCGGCTTCGCCGCGCTGCTGAAGGTCAACTTCTCGTTCACGCGCAAGTTCGACCGCTATGTCGGCAAGCCCACCCTGGTCAGCCCGAAGGTCAAGGTCGCGGACGAACAGGGCCGCCCCCTGCCCGTCGGGGTGCCGGGCCGGCTGATGGTCAAGGGACCGACCCTCTTCAAGGGCTACTGGAACGGCCACGACCGTCTGCACGGCGTCTACATCGACGGCTGGTGGTGGACGGGCGACGTCGCGATGAAGACGCGCGGCGGCGGCTACTACCACCTCGACCGCGAAGTCGACTCGATCCGTGCCGGCGAGAAGCGCGTCTACTCGCTGCAGCTGGAGGAACGCATCCTCAAGCATCCGGCCGTCGCGGATGTCGCCGTCGTGGAGCTTCCGCACGGCGGCAATGCGACCGGTGCCGGTGCCGTCGTCGAATTCCGTCCCGGCGCAGAGGTCGAAACCGATGCCTTCCGCACCTGGCTCAGGCAGCAGGTGCCCGACCAGGCGAGCCTGCGCATCGAGATCCTGCCGCCGGGCGAACAACTGCCCCGGGGCCTGACCGGCAAGGTGCTCAAGCGCCGCGTCCGCGAGCGCTACGCCGAGGTCTGAAGGCCCACGTGCCGCCGCGCTCCACCGCCCTTTTCCGAACGCATCCACTCAACACCGCATCACGCCACCGCAAGGACACGCCATGAGCCATACCGCTACCGCCGAAGCCGTCCACGACTATTCGCCCAGTGCCGTCGACTTCGCCGACCTTCCGAACATGCCCGAGGAATACCGCACGGAGCTGGTCCGCCTGATGGCGATCCAGGCCTACTCGGAAGAAAAGGCATCGACCGAAGGCATCGAATGGATCGCCAAGTCGCCCGACTACAAGCGTCGCCGCGTCTTCGCCAAGATCATCGCCGAGGAAGCGCAGCATTCCTACCTGATCTACAACCTGCTCGAGCGCATGGGCGTTCCCGAGAAGGAAGCGATCGCCATCGCCGAAGGCCGCTCGCAGCGGCCGATGCACGATGCCTCGCTGGAAGGCCCGCTCAGCGTCGGCGACGACGAGAACGAGTGGATCGACATCATGCTCAACCACATGTTCCTCGATCGCGCCGGCAAGTTCATGGTCGGCAACTTCTGCGAAGCCAGCTTCAAGCCCTGGGCCGAGGCCAACAAGATCATCCTGCGCGAAGAGCGCGGCCACATCGGCTTCGGCTTCGCCGAGCTGCGCACCTACCTGGCCGAGAAGGGTGACTCCGACGAAGCCCGCATCAAGATCTCGAACTGGTACGCCAAGGGCCTGAACTTCTTCGGCCCGCCGTCGACCGCGCGCGGCGCGCGACTGAGCGCCTACGGCCTCAAGCGCAAGGACAACGAAACCCTGCGCAACGAGTTCCGCGAGGAAGTCGAGGAAGTGTTCGCCGAGATCGGTCGTCCCGACCTGATCAAGCTCGAGCGCAACGAGTTCCCCTACCGTTCGGGCAACGAGGGCTGAGCCATGGCGCCGACCGTCGACCGTGAGTTCAGGCTGGGCAGGTTCAACCAGATCTATGCGCACCTGAACCTGATCTGCAATGCGAATTCCTGCGACCTGATCGACCTGGAGTCGGCGCCCGACCTCACCCTGCTCAAGCGTGCGATCGAGCACGTGATCGACCGCCACCCCATGGCGCGCTCGGTCCAGTACCAGCGTGGCGTCATCCTCGGATGGCGCCACCTGGCCAAGCGCCTGCCGATCGAGATCGAACAGCGCACCAGCATCAATGTCGACCCCGTTCGACTGCGCGCGGAGCTGCTCGACAACGCCTGGCGCGAACGCGTGCCCGTGCGCGACGGCCATCCGTTCCGCTTCATCTACACGCGCACGCCGGACCGGCACATCCTGCAGATCCTCACCAGCCACACCTTCACCGACGGCAAGGCCGCCCAGCTGTTCTCCGGCGACATCGCCGAGGCCTACGGACACCTCGCCGCAGGCCGCCCCCTGGACCCGGAGGTCGTCGACCTGCCGGAACGCAACCACGACAGGCTGTTCCTGTCCGGCCTCGGCTGGAAGGATGCGCTGCGCCTGGCATGGAAGGGCGTGACCGGTTTCGTCCACGACCTGGTGATGCCGTCCGGCCGCCTGCTCGTCGGCGGAAAACGCAGCGGCGAAACCGACGTCCTCATGGTCGAACTGCCGCGCGAGATGCTGGGCGCGCTGAAGGACGCCGGCGCGCGCCAGGGCAGCACCATCCATCCGCTGCTGCTGCTCGCGCTGCTGCGCACCGCGCAGCAGGATGCCGCCGCGCAGGGCAAGCGCCTGCGCCATGGCCTGCGCATCGTCGACAACTTCAGCCTGCGCCGCTTCGTCGACGATCCGCGCATGCCGAAGCTCTACGACTGCGTCGCCGTGCCCTACACCCTCGAACTGGATCCGGAGCAGGACGATGCCACCGTGCTGTCCACGGCGCACCAGCGCCTGGAGGCCTTGAAGGATGGCGACATCCTCTCGGAAATCTACCGGTTCCGCCTGCTCTTCCAGTCATCGCTGCTGCTGCCCAAGGCGGCGACGATCCGCTTCGCGGCCAATGTGCTGACCCGTGCCAATCTCATCTGCACCAACGTCGGCCCGATCGATGCGCGGCTCGAACATTTCGGCCCCATCGCCGTGCGCAGCTACTACTCCTTCCCGCAGCTGTTCCCGCCGGGCGAGGTGATGGTGCAGATCAGCGCCTTCCGCGGCCACCTCCGCCTGGTCTTCCTGTACGACAAGGGCCAGATGGACGAAGCGCAGGCCCGCAAGCGCTACGTCGATCCCTTCATCGCCGAACTGCGCAGGATCACCGCGACCGAAGACGCAACGCCGGCCCTCGCGGCGAACGGCTGACCTGCGCACCAGACCCAGACACCCCGCCCTTTCCCGCTCCCCACCCAGGCCATCATGCGTACGCTCATCCACCGGATCCTCGCACACCCGAGATTGTGCATCGGCTTGCTCGCCGCCCTGCTGGCGCTGTCCGCGCTGGCATTGACCCAGCTGAAATTCGACAACACCCCGGATTCCTTCTTCATGAAGGACGATCCGACCCTGATCCGGTACACGGAGTACAAGCGCGACTTCGGCAGCGACGAGTACACGTTCCTGGTGATCGAATCGCCGGAAGTGTGGAGCCCGGACTTCATCGCCAAGGTGCGCGACCTCAGCGATCGCATCGCGGCGATGCCCGACGTCACCAAGGTCACCTCGATCGCGAACGTGCGTCACATCGACGGCAGCGAAGGCGCCCTCGATGTCGGACCGTTCATCGCCGACGACCTCGATGCCGCTGCGCTCGCCGAGAAGCGCGCCCAGGCGCTCAAGCATCCCTACTACCGCGACTTCCTGGTCAGCGCGAACGGCCGGCACATGGGCATCCTGGCCGAGACCACCCTCAAGCCCGGCGAGGTGATGTACAAGATCGACCTGGCCAAGGGCATCCGCGCGCTCGCGGACGCGCCCGAATTCGCCGACATGAAGATGCGCATCGTCGGCGCGCCGATCATCGATGCCGATGTCTTCACGATCATCAACCGCGAAAGCGCGATCTTCGGCACGATCTCCTTCCTGCTGGTCGCCGCCGGGTTCTGGCTGATCTTCCGCTCCTGGCTGGTCGCCCTGCTGCCCCTGACGGTCGCCTCGCTGTCGATCGTCGTCGCCATGGCGGTCAGCGCGCTGATCGGCGCACCGGTCGGCATGCTGACCGCGATCATCCCGTCCTTCCTGATCTCGGTCGGCGTCGGCTCCAGCATCTTCCTGCTGGCCGAGATCTATCGGCGCTATGCCGTCGGCGGCGATGTCCGCAACGCGATCGTCGAAGGCTTCAGCCATTCCGCCGGCGCCAGTGCGTTGTCGGTCATGACCACCGCCGGCGCGCTGCTGTCCTTTTCCTGGTCGGAAATCCGCCCCGTGCAGGGCGTCGGCATCGCGATGGCCTCCGGCCTGATCGCATCCCTGCTGATCAGCTGGCTGGTGATTCCGGCCGCGCTCAGCCGTTTCCGCCTGCTGCCCGATGCGCAGCGCACCGCACAGCTGCTCGACGGGCGCGTCCGCGCGATGCACGCGATGTCGCACTTCGTCACGCGGCGCTGGCGCAGCCTGCTGGTGGTCCTGCTCGGACTGATCGTCGTCGCCGGATTCGGCGTGGCCAAGGTCACCACCGATTACTACTACGTCGGCCTGTTCAAGGAACGCACCGACATCCATCAGTCCTACCTCCATGTCGACAACACGCTGCGCGGCGCGGCATCGATGGAGTTGTTGATCGAGAGCGCCGACGCGGGTGGAGAGTCGATCAAGGATCCGGCGGTGCTCAAGCGCATGCGCGCGATGCAGGATTCGCTGGAAGCGAAGTTCGCACACCTGGGGCTCAAGACCTACAGCGTCGCGGACGTGGTGATGGAGATCAACCAGGCGCTCGCCGATGGCGACCCTGCGATGTACCGCATCCCGGACGAACGCGCCGCCGTGGCTGAATCGCTGATCCTGTTCGAGTCTTCGGGTTCCGACGAACTGACCACGCTCGTCACCAGCGACTACGGCAAGGCACGCATCAACCTGCGCCTGAAGTACCGCCCGGATTCACAGTACCAGCCAGTGTTCGAGGCGATTCGCGCCGAGTCGGCAGCCATCCTTGCGGGCACGCCGCAGATCAAGTCGATCGAGACCACCGGCGTGATCCCGATGTGGTCGCGCCTGACCCAGTACCTGGCCGCGAACGAGATCCGCAGCATCACCCTGTCCTTCTTCGTCGTCCTGGCGGTGATGGTGCTGGTGTTCCGTTCGGCCACCCTCGGCCTGACCATGGCCCTGTGCAACCTGGTGCCGGTCGCCATCGCCCTGGCGATCATGGGCTATGCCGGCGTCTTCCTCGATCCGTTCACGCTGCTCGTCGCTGCGATCGCGATCGGCGTGCTCGACGACGACACCCTGCACTTCGTCAAGACGGTGCTCGACCACTACCGCCGCTGCCGCGACATGGCCACCGCACTGCGCGAAACCTTCGCCAGCACCGGCCTGGCCGTGCTGCTGATGTCGACCGTGCTGGTGCTCGGCTTCCTCGTCTACATGCTGTCGGAGGTGCAGAGCCTCGCCAAGTTCGGCGGCATGACCGCGCTGGCCATCGGCATGGGCGCGCTCTGCGAATTCCTGTTCACCCCTGCCGTCCTGATGGGCCTGGAGCGCCTGGGCTGGCTGCAGAAACTGCTGCCGCTGCGCGACGACCAGCCCGTTGCCGCACAACCGATCGGAGACAACGCATGATCCGCATTCCATCCGTCGCCAGCGCGCGTCGCCCGCTGGCCGCCTGCCTCGCCGCCTCGCTCGTGTTCGTCACTGCGGGTCTCGTCCGGGATGGCCATGCGCAGAGCGGCAAACCCAGCGCGCAGCAGATCTTCGAGCGCAGCGCGACGGCCGAGAAGGTCGCCGACTGGCGCGCCGCGAGCACGCTGGAAATCCGCACCGGCGATCGTGCCCGCGTCCGCAGCGGCATCGTCTACAACAAGCTGCAGGGCAACGGCGTCGACAGCCATCGCCTGTTCCGCTTCCAGACACCGGCCGATGTCGCCGGCACCGCCGTGCTCGTCCACGAAAACGCGGCCAGCCAGGACGACCTCTGGATCTACTTCCCGAGCATGGCCAAGACCCGTCGCATCCTGGCGTCGAACAAGAAGGACAGCTTCATGGGCTCCGACTTCGCCTACGCCGATCTGATGGCGCAGGACAGCCAGGATTTCACCCACACCCTGCTGCCCGAGGAAGCCTGCGGCGATACGCGCTGCCATGTCGTGCAATCCGTGCCGCGCGATGCGAAGACCGCAGCATCCCTGGGTTACAGCAAGGTCGTCGCCTCGATCCGCACCCGCGATTTCGCCACCGTGCTGGTGCGCTATTTCGACAAGAACGGCGTCGAGTTCAAGCGCCAGACGATCTCCGGCCACGTGCCGGCCGCCGGACAGCCGGGCAAGTTCGTGGCCACCCGCCGCGAAATGGTCAGCAGCAAGGGCGGCAAGCGCTCGGTGCTGACCCTGCGCGACGTGGACAGCGCACGCCCGCTGCAGCCAGACCTCTTCATCGAATCGCGCCTGGGCCAGTAATGCATCGCTTGCGTACCACGTCGCTGCTGCCCGTCGCCATCGCACTGGCCTGTGCCACCGTGCCGGCGTGGGCGCAGGATCCATCGTCGCAGACACCGGCCGTCGATGACACGGCCGTGCACGAAACGCCCCTGACCGAAGCCAGCCAGCCCGAGGCGAGCGTGTCCGAAGCGGGCGCGACTGACGCGCAACAGGCAGGCGAGGCCGCACCGGGTTCCGTCGACGACGACACCGCATTGCCGACCTCGCCGCGCTGGACCGGCACGGCGTCCGTGGCCGCCGTCGCCGCAAGCGGCACGCGCGATCTCGACGATGACGGCAGCCGTTTCGGCCTGGCCTTGCGCGGCCGCGGCGAATGGCGGCAGTCCGGATGGCGCGCACTCGGCGAAGTCGCGTTCGGCAGCGAGCGGCTCGCCTACGATGCCGCGCCGTGGCTGCGACAAGCCTGGTTGTCGCATGCAAGCGGCCCGGTGGAATGGCGGGTGGGCCGGCAGATCCTCTCCTGGGGCCGCGCCGACCGGCTCAATCCGACCGACAACCTCGCGCCGCGCAATCTGCGCGGGCTTGTCGCGGACATCGACGAAGATCGCATGGGCCTGGACTCGGCCTCCGTGCGCCTGCAGCTGGGCGAGCGCGTCAACGCCACCTTCCTGCACGCACCGCGCATGCGCGCGACGGTGCTGCCCGACGGCATCGCGTCGATCCCGGCCGCCCTCGGCGGTCGTCGCGTCGCGGACCAGGTCTCGAACCAGAACACGCAGGCCCTGCGCATCGATTACGCCGGCAATGCGCTGGATGCCTCGATCAGCATCGTCGACGGGCCGTCGATGAACCCGGCCTTCATCGATGCGCTGCCGCCCGGTTACGCACCGCATGCCATCCAGCCCGGCGTGCGCATCGTCGGCGCCGACTTCAGTGCTGCGCTGGGCGACCGCTGGGGCCTGCGCGGCGAATTCGCATCGACCCGCTTCGATGGCCGCGCACCTGCCGGTCTCGGCGATTTCCGCTATGCGGTGCTCGGCGTGGAACGGCATATCGATGGCGGCTGGCTCGCGCTGGCGCAGTGGGTCCATCGACGCGCCGAGCGCGAACCCGCGACCATGCCTTCGCTCGCGGGCGCGCTGAACCGCGCGGTGTGGTTCCAGACCGAGGCGCGCAGCGATGCGCTCTACCTCGGTCTCAATCGCGCGCAGTTCGAAGGTTCGCTCAGCGGCAACGTCGGCGTGCTGCAGACGCTCGACGATCGCGGCCGGGCCTGGTTCGCCAATGTCGCATGGCGCATCGACGACCACTGGAACCTGCTCGCACGCTGGCAGCATTTCAGCGGCCCGGCCGACACCAACCTGGGCGCGCTGCGCCGCGATTCGCTCGTGCTGCTTGAACTGCGCGGCACCTGGGGAGGATCGCGATGATCTGGATCGACGGCCAGCTGCGCGGTTGCGACGCCACGGTCTCGGTGTTCGACCGCGGCCTGCTCTACGGCGACGGCCTGTTCGAGACGATGCCGATCTATGCGGGCCGGCCATTCCTGCTCGACGACCACCTCGCGCGCCTGATGCGCGGCACGCAGGCGTTGCGTATCGCCAATGCCCCCAGCCTCGACGACTGGCGCGCCGCCGTGTCGGCGCTGCTCGATGCCGAACGCCCCGATTGCGCGACGCTGCGCCTGTGGATCACGCGCGGCGTCAACACCGGCAGCGGGCTGGCCTGCAGCGCAGCCACCAGGCCCACGTGGATCGCGGCCTGCCTGCCTGCACGTCGTTACGACGCACGCGTCTACGGCGAAGGCATGGTGCTCGCGCTGTCCGCACGCGAACACGCCATGCCCAGCCAGCTGCCGACGGCGAGCAAACACGCCAACTATCTCGCCTCCATCCTCGCCTTCGACGATGCGCAGGCCGCGGGCGCGGACGAGGCCCTGCTCTGCAATCCGCACGGCCGCGTCTGCGAGGGCGCATTCAGCAACCTCTTCGCGGTCCTCGACGGCGTGCTGGTCACGCCCCCGATCGACGAAGGTCCGCTCGCGGGCACGGCACGCGCGAGGCTGCTCGCGCTGGCGGCTGCCTCGGGCATCGCCCGTGCGGAAGCGCCGATCCCGCTGTCGCGCCTCGTCGACGCCAGCGAACTCATGCTCAGCAATGCCCTGATCGGCATCGCCCCCGTGCGCCAGGTGCTGCCGCGCGAGCCTGCCGATCCCGATCCCGCGCCGAATCTGCGCTCGCCCGGCCCCGTCGCGCGCCACCTGGCGTCCGAGTACGCGGCGCTGGTCGCCAGCGAAACCGGCGCGACTTGGCCGCTTCTCGCCTGATCGCCTCCCCCTCCACGACATGCACCACCCCGTCCAACCACACATAGTCGAGCCCGTCATGCTCATCAGCGAACGCCAGACACCGCACACCGCGCCCACTCTCCTGCCGCCCTCGCTGTGGGACGACCTGTTCCCCCAGGGGCTGCTCGGCGAACTCGAAGCCCATCCGTTCCTGCGCCTGTGCCGCGAAGGCAAGGCGCCGCTGTCGCTGCTCCGGGGCTTCCTCGTGCAGCACAGCTACTACTCCGAGAAGTTCACGCGCTACCTCTGCGCCCTGATGTCGCACCTGCCCAACGGCGACGACGTGCGCGCTCTGGCGGTGAACCTCGTCGAGGAAACCGGACTGGATCGCCCCGATGCGGTGACCCATGCCGAACTCTATCGCCGCTGCCTGTCCGAAATCGGCGTCACGCCGCACAGCCAGCCGATGCTGCCCGAGACCGGCGCACTCATCGAGAACATGTTCCATTACTGCCGCGCGCACGATCCGCTCGAAGGACTCGCCGCGCTGTGCCTCGGCGCGGAAGCCATCGTGCCGACCCTCTATGGCGGCATCCTGGATGGCCTGCGCAAGGCCGGATTCGACGACAGGCAATTGCACTTCTTCGTGCTGCATGTCTCGGAAGACGAAGCGCATGCCCTGGTGATGCGCGACATCATCAACCGCCTGCTGCGCGACCATCCGCATCGTCGCGCGAAGGTCCTGGCCGTCGGCGAGGACATGGTGCGCTTCCGCATGGCCATGCTCGATGCCGTGCTCGCCCAGCACCCGGAGGTGCAGGCATGAGCACGCAGCCCGGCAATTTCAGCTCGCGCGACTTCTGGCGCACGCGCGCCGCGCTGGTAGCCGAAGTCCCGGATCGCCTGATCCACAAGGGCGTGGCGCGCACCGATGTCGCGGGCGCGGACACCTTTTCCAAGGAACGCAAGCATCCGGTGTTCCTCGTCGACCTGCCTTCGAAGACGCTGAGCATGACCCTCGGCGGCCTGGAACCCGGCCAGACCACCAGCCGCCATCGCCACAACTACGAGACCGTGCTGTACGTGATCGAAGGCCGCGGGGTCACCACGATCGAGGATCGCGAGGTGGAGTGGGAAGCCGGCGACGCGGTCTACATCCCGGTCTGGGCCTGGCACCAGCATCGCAACCTCAGCGACGAGGCCACCTGCCTCTACATCGCCTGCGAGAACGCGCCGCTGCTGCAGAACCTCGGCGGCATCGCGCTGCGCGAGGAAGCCGGCTGAGTCCGGGCAAGCGCCGGACGCCGTCGTGCAAGTCGCATGGCGGCGTGCCGGATGCAAGCATCCTCATTCCGATTTGCACGAAGCATCAACGACTTGCGGCTGGCATGGATCTTGATGGCGGGAGCAGCGAGCACTCTCGCTCCCGGACACACATCAGGATCCCCCGCATGAATACCTTCACTCCCCGTCTGCTGTCTGCACTGCTGGTCGCTTCGAGCGCCCTTGCGCTGGGCGCCTGCAATTCGCAGGAATCCGCCGAAGAAACACAGGGCGATGTCGCCGAAGCAAAGGCCGAAGGCCAGCAGGAAGTGTCCGAACGCGCCGCCGAAGCAGCCGTGGTCGCGGCCGAAGGCCAGGAAGACGTGGCGAAGTCCGACGATGCCGCCGAAGCGCGCGAAGCCCAGGCCGATGCCATCGAAGACAATGCCGACGCCAGGCAGGACGTGACCGAAGCCAAGGCCAAGGCCGACTACGAAATCGCCATCGAGAAGTGCGATGCATTGCCGTCCGCCCAGCAATCCGCATGCAAGGACAAGGCCGAGACCGCCTACGACGCCGCAAAGGCCCAGGCCGAGCGCAGCAAGGAGCAGAAGGACGCCGTGGCCGATCGCGTGCGTCAGTAATCGGGTGCAGCCCGAACAACGCACGGGGCGTCTTTCAGCGCGCCCCGTGCGCTGTTGCGCCGATATCCGCCATGGACCTGTCGCACGGAATCAAGGCGGAGATCACAGTCCCTTGCACAGCGTCCACACCTCGCGATCGATCTCTTCGAGCACTGCGTAGCCGCGCTTGACGCCGGCGCGCTCGATCATCGCCTTGCGCCTGGCCTTGGCGGCCTTGCACGGATCGGGCGTGGACTTCGCGGGTCTGTCGGCGCGCGAAATCGTGCGGGCACCGCTGCCGCGATTGCGTCGATCCATCTCCTGCCCGATCGCCCGTGTTCGCGCGGCCATGGCGGGATCCGACGCCACTGCCGAATAGGTGCGTACGGCGCGCGTGCGCTGGCCGTCGGCACAGGGCATGCCCTGGTAGGCGACATGGCCTTGCGCATCGATGCAGACATGCACGGCGGTCGTCGTCATGGCTTCGGGTGCGGCGGTCTCTTTCGCCCTGCATGTCACGGGCAGCATCGACAGCAGCAGGGCAGCGGCAAGGCAAGGGAAGAGAAAGACATTCTGCGAGGACATCGGACGCTCCGTGTGATGGACACGGACAGCATCGCGCTGCGCATGGATGAGGACGATCAGGAAGTGCCGCGTCGCGGCGTCAGGATTTTCCGACAGCGCGGCTTCGCGCTCAGGGCATGCGCAGCATCGTCGCCGTGCGCGCGCCCAGCCAGACCAGCAGGAAGCCGGCGGCGAGGGTCAGCGCGAGGTAGCCGACCATGGCACCGCTGCGCTGCGACTTGGCGTACAGCAGGCATTCGAGCATCAGTGCCGAATACGTGGTCAGCGCGCCGAGCACGCCGACGATCAGGAACGCGCGCCAGTACAGCGCCGAGGGCCCGCGCCCTTCCAGCCAGATCGCGATGAAGCCCGCGGCGAAGGATCCCGCGAGATTCACCGCGAGCGTGCCCCAGGGCAGGCCGTCGCCGAACTGGCGCAGCAGCCAGCCGCCCATCCAGAAGCGCAGCATCGCGCCCAGCGCGCCACCGCAGGCGACCAGCGCCAGTTGCTGCCACCACAGGCTCACGAGCGTCCCGCCTTGCGTCGTGCGTCCTCGCGCGCCGCGCGGAGGCGGTCGAGCTTGTCCTTGAGCTTGATCTCCAGCCCGCGCTCGACGGGCTGGTAGTACACGCGCTCGCCCATCGCATCGGGAAACCCGGTCTGCTCCAGCGCCACGCCGCCTTCGCTGTCGTGGTCGTAGCGGTAATCCTTGCCGTAGCCGATCGACTTCATGAGCTTGGTCGGCGCATTGCGCAGGTGTAGCGGCACCTCCTGCGTGCCGTATTCGTTCACGTCGCGCTTCGCCGACTTGTAGGCCGTGTAGGCCGCATTCGACTTTGCGGTGCTGGCCAGGTAGATCGCGACCTGCGCCAGGGCCAGCTCGCCTTCCGGGCTGCCTAGCCGGTCGAAGGTGTCCCAGGCATCGATCGCCATCTGCAGCGCGCGCGGATCGGCAAGGCCGATATCCTCCACCGCCATCCGCGTGAGCCGCCGCGCGAGATAACTCGGGTCGCAGCCGCCGTCGAGCATGCGCGCCAGCCAGTACACGGCAGCATCGGGATTCGAGCTGCGCACGGATTTGTGCAGCGCCGAGATCTGGTCGTAGAACTGTTCGCCGCCCTTGTCGAAGCGGCGCGTGCGGTCGGCGAGCACCTGTTCGAGGATGTCGTCGGTGATCGTTGCTTCGAAAGCCGTTGCCTCGGCATCGCCCTCGCCTTCCGCCAATTCCGCGGCGATTTCCAGCAGGGTCAGGCCGCGGCGCACGTCGCCATCGGCAGCACTGGCGATCAAACGGAGCTGCGCGTCGCCGATGCGCAGTCCGCGCCCGCCGAGGCCGCGTTCGGCATCGTCGAGCGCACGCTGCAGGGCGATGGCGATGTCCTCGATCGAGACCGCTTCCATCACGTGGACGCGGCAGCGCGACAGCAGCGCGGAGTTCAGCTCGAACGAGGGGTTCTCGGTGGTGGCGCCGACAAAGACGATCGTGCCACGTTCGATGTGCGGCAGGAACGCATCCTGCTGGGTCTTGTTGAAGCGGTGCACCTCGTCGACGAACAGCACGGTGCGTCGTCCCTCGGCGAACCGCTGCGCGGCCTCGGCCAGCACCTGGCGCACCTCCGGCAGGCCGCAGAGCACGGCAGAGATGGCGCGGAAATCCGCATCCGCGTAATGCGCCAGCAGCAGCGACAGCGTGGTCTTGCCGCAGCCGGGCGGCCCCCAGAGGATCATCGAATGCACGCGCCCGGACTCGATCGACTTGCGCAGCGCCGAGTTCGGCGCGAGCAGGCGGCGCTGGCCGACCATGTCGTCGAGCGTGCGCGGACGCATGCGTTCGGCGAGCGGTCGGAGGGCGTCGGTCGGGGCGTCGAAGAGGCTCATTGCAGTGGCGGGCGCGAAGGCGCCATCGAAGGGCGGCGACCTGGAATCCAAGGGCGGCCTACGTTAACACCAAGCGCGTTGGGCCAGTGCGATGAGCCGGCGCATGCCACGAGGCATTCGACCGGCGCGTCAGCCGGACGGTGGTGCCTGCGGCATCGCGCTTTCCAGCACGTAGGCCACGCGCAGCCAGACCTTCTGCTCGCGGTCGTACAGGCCTTCGATGCGCGCCGGGGCCGCGCCATCGCGGCCGAAATCGGCGGTGCCGGAGGCGTCGATGCGCAGGTAGCGGCGACCGGATTCGACGGTGGCGATCTGGTCGAGCTGCAGCCAGACCTTCTGGTAGCCGAATTCCCTGGCCAACTGCGCGATCACGCGCTCCTCGGCCTCGCGGATCAGGCCTGAATCGTTCGGCACCGCGCGTCCGCCGGGACCGGCGATGCCGATGCTCAACTCGGGATAGCCCGCGCTCTCGTACAGGCTGTCGTAGAGGGTGCTGAAGCGGAAGCCGAGCCATTCCGGCGCACCGTCGATCTGCAGTTCGCCCTGGCCGCTCACGACACGATCACGCAGGCTGCTGGCGCGCACATCGATCTGGCCCAGGCGGATCTTCACCGCACGGCCGCCCAGTTGCTCGGAGAGGGCACCGACGAGCGCGGCGGCGACCACGCCATCGAGGGTCTCCCGTTCGCGCGCCTCCAGCGTGCGCATGTCGACCGCCGGTTTCGCGGCGGAAGCAGGATCGGCCGCGCCGATGAGCAGCAGGACGGCCATGGAAGGTGCGAGCAGGCGATTCATGCGGAACACAACGACAAAAGCCCGGGGATCGGGCCGGTCACTGCGCCCCCACGACATCCACGCCCTTCGGGACCGTGAAGCGGAAGGTATCGGCGGCGAAGCTCGGGTTGCGCTTCCAGCCGGTGAAACGGATGTCGGTGCGCTGGCCGAGGGCATCGACGATCTCCATCCGCACCAGCGCGTTGCCGGCATCGAAGCCCAGGCGGGCATTGCGGAAGCCCGACTCTTCGCCGCGCTTGGGCAGGATCTCCAGCCAGGTCAGGCCTTCGCGGCTGCCGGCATCCTTGAGCGTGAAGTCACGGTCGAGCTTCTTCGGGTCGACCAGTGCGGCGAGCGGGCTGTTCTGCTCTTCCTCGCCCTGCGGACGCGTGCTCACCTGGGAAAGATCGGGGTCGTAGACCCACACCGCCTTGCCGTCGGCAACGATCAGCTGCGGTGCCGGCTTCACGTATTCCCAACGGAACAGCCGCGGCGCGGACAGGGCCACGCGACCCGAGGCGGATTCCTTGCGCTGGCCCTTGCTGTCGAACACCTGCTGGCTGAACTGGCCATCCAGCCCCTTCAGGCTGCGGGTGAAGGCGTCGAAGGATTCACGTCCACCGGCCTGCGCCTGGGCGGCGGCGGACAGGCCGAGGATCAGCGCGAACACGGGAGACAGCAGGCGGGCGGCTTGGATCACGAGGGGGGTCTCTCGAAAGGCTTGGGCGAAGTCTGAACGGGCCTGGCTGAACATGAGTTCGCACAGCGCCCTGCACCTGAGGCCCCGTTCACATGGGCCCCGCGGGCGGCGGTCAACGCGGCGGTGGCGGCGCCAGCACCGAGCGGTCGCCGTTGTGCTCCGGCGGCGACACCACGCCGGCCGCTTCCATCGCCTCGATCAGTCGCGCGGCTCGGTTGTAGCCGATCTTCAGCCTGCGCTGGACGCCGGAAATCGACGCGCGCCGGCTCTCGGTGACGATCTTCACCGCTTCGTCGTACAGCGGATCGCTTTCGTCCCCCGCCCCGCCGCCGGTCTCCGGCAGCCCCGTCGGGCCGACGACCACGCCGTCGCCCATGGTCTGCACTTCTTCCAGCACGCCTTCGATGTAGTCCGGGCCGCCGCCGATCTGCTTGAGGTGCTCGACGACGCGATGCACTTCCTCGTCGCTGACGAAGGCGCCATGCACGCGCTCGGGCATCGCCGTGCCCGGCGGCAGGTAGAGCATGTCGCCGTGGCCGAGGAGGGTTTCGGCGCCGCTCTGGTCGAGGATAGTGCGCGAATCGATCTTGGAACTGACCTGGAAGGCGATGCGGGTCGGGATGTTCGCCTTGATCAGGCCGGTGATCACGTCCACCGACGGCCGCTGGGTGGCGAGGATCAGGTGGATGCCGGCGGCGCGGGCCTTCTGCGCCAGTCGGGCGATGAGTTCTTCGACCTTCTTGCCGACGATCATCATCATGTCGGCGAATTCGTCGATGAAGATGACGATGAAGGGCATCGGCTCCAGGGCCGGCGGCGCCTCCTGCAGGTCGGGGTTGGCGCGGAACAGCGGGTCGAGCATCGGCTGGCCGGCGTCCTGCGCGTCCTTCACCTTCTTGTTGAAGCCGGCGAGGTTGCGCACGCCCACGGCGCTCATCAGCTTGTAGCGGCGCTCCATCTCGGCCACGCACCAGCGCAGGCCGTTGGCGGCCTCCTTCATGTCGGTGACCACCGGCGCCAGCAGGTGCGGGATGCCCTGGTAGACGCTGAGTTCCAGCATCTTCGGGTCGATCATCAACATCCGCAGGTCGCGGGCGCTGGCCTTGTACAGCAGCGACAGCACCATCGCGTTCACCGCCACCGACTTGCCCGAACCGGTGGTACCGGCGACCAGCAGGTGCGGCATGCGCGCCAGGTCGGCCACCGTCGGCCGGCCGGCGATGTCCTTGCCGAGCGCGAGTGTCAGCGGGCTGGTGGACTTGTCGTATTCCTTCGAGCGCAGCAGTTCGCTGAGATAGATCATCTCGCGATGGGTGTTCGGGGTTTCCAGGCCGATCACCGACTTGCCCGGGATCACGTCGACCACGCGCACCGACTTCACGCTCAGGCCGCGCGCGATGTCCTTGTCGAGCGAGCTGATCGAACTGACCTTGATGCCCGGCGCCGGCTCGATCTCGAAACGGGTGATGACCGGGCCGGGATAGGCGCCGACCACCTGCGCGTCGATGCGGAAGTCCTTGAGCTTGAACTCGATCTGCCGCGACAGCGTTTCCAGCGTGGTCTCGTCGTATCCCTTGGGCTGCGGCTTGGGGTCGTCGAGCAGGGACAGCGGCGGCACGCCGCTCGGGTCCGCGACGTGGAACAGCGGGATCTGCTGCTCGCGCTTGGCGCGATCGCTCTTCTCGACGACCGGTGCCGGCGGCGGCTCGATCTTGACCGGGTCGCGCTTGGCGCGCTTCTCCGTCTCGACCTTGCGCACTTCCTCGCGCTCCTCGCGCATCGCACGCGCAGCCTGCCATTCGCTGGCCTGCTGGGTGCCCTTGCGGAACATCGGCGGGATCTTCAGGACCCACTGGCCGATGCGGTCCATCACCGCCAGCCAGGACAGGCCGGTGGCCAGGGTCACGGAAATCAGGAACAAGGCGATCAGGAACAGGTTCGCGCCCACCGGGCCGAAACCGCGGAACAGCGAGCGGCCGGTGATCTGGCCGAGGATCCCGCCCGCACCGGCGGAAAAGTCCGGCGCGGCGCCGATCTTCATGTGCAGCAGGCCGGCGGCGGCGACGAGGAAGCCGACGATGCCCACCAGGCGCAGCGCCGGCCCGAGGTCGGCATCGCCGTCGCCATCGCTGTCCATGCCGAACAGCGCGATCCACGCCACCGCGCCGAGGATCAGCGGCAGCAGGAAGGCGACGTAGCCGCAGAGATAGAGCATCACGTCCGCCAGCCAGGCGCCGACCCGGCCGCCGGCGTTCTGCAGCGGCGCGGTGACGCTGCCCGAATGGGACCAGCCGGGGTCGGTGGGCGAGAAGGTGAACAGGCAGACCAGCAGGTACAGCAGGAACGGCGCGATCATGATCAGCGCGATGTCGCGCACCAGTCGCTGCCGCCTCGGATTGCGGGCGGGCGACTCGGCCGCGACGGCGGCGGTGCGTCGGGCTGCCTTGCTGCTGCGTTCTGGGAGCTCGCGTGCCACCGTGTCCGGATACCTGAGAAAGTGCGCCTAGGGGGCTGATGTTACAGGGGAAACCGGTCGCCGGGCAGATGCGGTGCAGGCGCCCGTCCCGCGCCCTGCCTTGCCGCTGCCAGCGTCGCGTTCAGGCGCCATCGCCCGCTGGCAGGAACGGGACCGCCCGGAGACCCCGCGCATGCCTGGAGACCGCACGAAGGCGGCCTGGCGATGCGCCGGAGCGCGGGCTGCACCAGGGACATCGTCGCGGCACGCATGTTTTCTTGGCAAATATAAAATTGTGACCTGCCGCATGATCCTGGTGCAGGCAACGCCGTCTGCAGCCGAAAACCGATGGCTATGATCGATCCAGTCCGGGCACGAACCCTGTCCCGCGACAGCACACCGAGGATGATCGAGATGGCGTCAACCCGTTCGCATGGCCGGATCGTCCTGGCCCTCGCCCCGCTCCTGCTTGCCGTGAGCCTGCCCGGCGTCGCCGCCCGCAAGCCGCCACCGCCGCCGGTGCCGACGATCGACTGGCAACCCTGCATCGAAGGCCTGGAGAACCTCGACTGCGCCTACGTGAAGGTGCCGCTGGACTACCGCAATCCGTACGGCCACAAGACCACGGTGGCGCTGGCCCGGGTCCCGGCCGCCGACCGCGACAACAGGATCGGCACGCTGTTCCTCAATCCCGGCGGACCCGGCGGATCGGGCATCGACATGATCTACAACGGCTGGGGCGACCGCCTCAACCGCATCCTGGGTGGTCGCTTCGACATCGTCGGCTTCGACCCGCGCGGCGTGGGCGAATCGGCACCGATCCAGTGCTGGGACAGCAACGAAGACCAGGAGGCATTCCTCTATCGCCCGGTGAAATTTCCCTACCGCGCCGAGCAGGAACGCCCGTTCTTCGAGAAGTACCGCAGCATCGCCTTCCGCTGCTTTTCGAACAGGAACAACCTGCCCACCCTCAGCTTCATGACCACCGGCGACGTCGCCCGCGACCTCGATCTGCTGCGTCGAGCGGTGGGCGACAGCCGGCTGAACTACCTCGGCTATTCCTACGGTTCCTACATCGGCAGCACCTACGCCAACCTGTTCCCGCGCAACATCCGCGCGATGGTCATCGACGGCGTGCTCGATCCGCGCCAGTGGAGCAGCGGCTGGCAGATCAAGACCGACCGCGTGGGCGCCTACCACGTGCTGCTGGAGTTCTTTCGGCAGTGCGACCTGGCCGGCAAGAGTTGCGCGCTGGGCGGCGAACGCGGCTCGAAGGCCCGTTTCGACGCGATCCTGGCCGAGGCAAAGCGCCAGGGCACCATCGTCATCGGCGAAGGCGACGATATCTTCGAGTACGGCTACGACGAAGTGGCGGCCGATGCGTCGAGCAGCATGTATACGCCGGAACTGTGGCCGGACTATGCGAACTTCCTCGATCTGCTGGGCAAGGCCCTGGCCGGCGACAAGACGGCAGGCCGACGGGCGCTGGCCAGCCGTCGCACCATCGAGAACGCACTGGCCGATGCCGCGCCCGTGCAACGCATGTCCTACAACAACAGTCAGGACGTCTATTTCGCCAATCACTGTTCCGAGGTTTCCTACCCTTATGGTTTCCAGTGGTATTCGGTGATCGGCAGGTACGCCGAAGCAGGATCCTTCCTCGGTCCGAACTGGTGGTGGCTCAATTCGGCCTGCGCGGCATGGCCGAAGGGCCCGAACCGCTACACGGGGTCGTGGAAGACGGGAACCTCCTCGCGCGTGCTCGTGGTCGGCAACTACTTCGACCCGGCCACCAACTATCGCGGCGCGGTCGAGACGCAGAAGCTGCTGCGTGGCAGCCGCCTGCTGTCCTACGCCGGCTGGGGTCATGTCGCCTCCTACATCGGTCGCAGCCAGTGCGTGGACGACTTCGTCACCGACTACCTCGTCAACGGCACCGTGCCGCCGAAGAAGGTCGTGTGCCCGGCCGCGCCCAATCCCTTCGTCCAGGCCAGGATCAATGCCAAGGCCGGCAAGGCCCTCGTGCTGCCGACGGTCGGCCTGCCCACGCTCAAGCCGCTGACGCCGGCGCGCCGCCCGCGCTGATTCCCGCGACGTCCCGGCGCCGGGACGATGTGCGCAGCGGGATGCGCGGGACACGAGGCGGATGCTGCAAAGCAGCATCCGCCGTTCCCACGCCCGGAACATCGCCGTGCGCTGACCAATGCCCGGACTCGTGACCGAATGCGCGGTCCGGCACCCCTGGCCCGGTCCACGACATGGACCCGAATGGCGATATGATGGGCCCGGTCGCGGGGACGCACGATCCAGCGCGCATGCCCCGTCCTCGCACAACAACGGAGAGTCAGCGAAATGGCGTCAACCCGTTCTTCGAGTGGCCGTCTTGGCCGCGTCGCACTGGGCCTTGCCCCCCTTCTCCTCGCTCTGGTCGCGCTGCCCTCGTTCGCGGCGCGCAAGCCGCCGGCGCCGCAGGTGCCGGCCATCAATTGGGCCCCCTGCATCGATGGCATCGAGAACCTCGACTGCGCGACGGTGAAGGTGCCGCTGGACTACCGCAATCCCTACGGTCACAAGACCACGCTGGCGCTGGCCCGCATCCCGGCGTCCGATCGCGACAACAAGATCGGCACGCTGTTCCTGAACCCGGGCGGCCCGGGCGCCTCCGGCGTCGACCTCATCTACAACGGCTTCGGCGACGTGCTCAACGAAATCCTGCGCGGTCGCTTCGACATCGTCGGCTTCGATCCGCGCGGCATCGGCGAGTCCACGCCGATCCAGTGCTGGGACAGCGAGGACGACCGCAACGCCGACTTCCGCGGCCAGCCGATCTTCCCGTACCGCGCTGCGCAGGAGCGACCGTTCTTCGATGTCTACCGGAACGTCGCCTACAAGTGCTTCGCGAACGCCGACACCCAGCCAATCCTGAACTTCATGACCACCGGCGACGTCGCCCGCGACCTCGACCTGCTGCGCCGCGCGGTCGGCGACAGCCAGCTGAACTACCTCGGTTACTCGTACGGCTCGTTCATCGGCAGCACCTACGCCAACATGTTCCCGCGCAACATCCGCGCGATGGTCATCGACGGCGTGCTCGATCCGCGCCAGTGGAGCAGTGGCTGGCAGATCAAGACCGACCGCGTGGGCGCCTACCACGTGCTGCTGGAGTTCTTCCGCCAGTGCGACCTGGCCGGCAAGGACTGCGTGCTGGGCGGCGAACGCGGCTCGAAGGCCCGTTTCGACGTGATCCTGGCCGAAGCCCGGCGGCAGGGCACCATCGTCATCGGCGAAGGCAGCGACATCTTCGAGTACGGCTACGACGAAGTGGCCGCCGATGCGTCCAGCCTGATGTATTCGCCGGAACAGTGGCCGGCCTACGCCAATTTCCTCGACCTGCTGAACCGGGCGCTCACCGGCGAGAAGGGCGCGAAGAAGGCTGCGCTGGCCAGCCGTCGCGCCATCGAGAAGGCGTTCGCCGATGCCGGCCCCGTGCAGCGCGCGTTCTACGACAACAGCTTCGAGGCCTATTTCGGCAACCATTGCTCCGACGCCTCGTATCCCTACTCCTTCGAGTGGTATTCGGCGATCGGCAAGTACGCCGATGCCGGCTCGTTCATGGGTCCGAACTGGTGGTGGCTCAATGCCGCCTGCGCGGCCTGGCCGAAGGGCCCGAACCGCTACACCGGCCCGTGGAAGACCGGTACTTCCTCGCGCGTGCTGGTGGTCGGCAACTACTTCGACCCGGCCACGAACTATCGCGGCGCGGTGGAGACCCAGAAGCTGCTGCGCGGCAGCCGCCTGCTGTCCTACGCCGGCTGGGGCCATGTCGCCTCCTACACCGGCCGCAGCCAGTGCGTGGACGACTTCGTCACCGACTACCTGATCAACGGCACCGTGCCGCCGAAGAAGGTCGTCTGCCCGGCCGCGCCCAATCCGTTCGTCCGGGCCAAGGTCAAGGCGAAGGCCGGCAAGTCGGTGGTCATGCCGATGACCGGCCTGCCCACGCTCAAGCCGCTGACCCCGGCCACGCGTCCGCGCTGATCCGGCGGACACCGTTGTCCCGAACCCCCGCTCCGGCGGGGGTTCGCGTTTCCGGGGCCCCTCGGCAGGGGGCGGGCGGCATCGGCCCACCGCATCCGGGTTACCCTATGCGGCCGTTTTCGCCCGCCCGTGCCCATGCGCCTCAACAAACACATCAGCGACACCGGTTTCTGCTCGCGCCGGGAGGCCGACCGCCTGATCGGCGAGGGCCGGGTCACGGTGAACGGCGTCCGCGCCCGGGTCGGCACCGAGCTGGCCGAAGGCGACGAGGTCCGCATCGATGGCGACATCCTCCGTGCCCGCACCGCCGCCAAGGGCCAGCGCCGACACGTCTACATCGCCCTGAACAAGCCCGTGGGCGTCACCTGCACCACCGAGGAAGCGGTCAAGGGCAACATCGTCGACTTCGTCGGCCATCAGGAGCGCATCTTCCCGATCGGTCGCCTCGACAAGGACTCCGAAGGCCTGATCCTGCTGACCAGCAACGGCGACATCGTCAACGCGATCCTGCGCGCCGAGAACAAGCTGGAAAAGGAATACCTGGTCGCGGTGAACCACCGGGTCACCGACGAATTCCTGCGCGGCATGAGCCGCGGCGTGCCGATCCACGGGCAGACCACCCTGCCCTGCCGCACGGCGAAGATCGGCCCGTTCGGCTTCCGCATCGTGCTGGTGCAGGGCCTGAACCGGCAGATCCGCCTGATGGCCGCGCACTTCGGCTTCCGCGTGAAGCAACTGGTGCGCGTGCGCATCGGCAACCTCAAGCTCGGCCGGCTCAAGCCCGGGCAGTGGCGCAACCTGACCGACGCGGAGCTGCGCGGCCTGCTGCCGAACCACCAGGACTGGTAAGCGCCGCCAGCAGGTCGATCGCGACAGCCTGCAGTGTTCCGCACGTGGATCGCCTCGCCGCCTTGATCCGCATCCGCTTGACTACAATGTGACCCTGCCGCCCCGGCACGATGCCGCGGCGTTCCTCACCTCCATCGAGTTCCCATGAGCACGCCCAAGCATTCCAAGCTGATCATCCTCGGTTCCGGCCCGGCCGGCTGGACCGCCGCCGTCTACGCGGCACGCGCCAACCTCAAGCCGGTCGTCATCACCGGCATGCAGATGGGCGGCCAGCTCATGACCACCACCGAAGTCGACAACTGGCCGGGCGACGCCCACGGCCTGATGGGCCCGGACCTGATGGCGCGCATGCAGGCGCATGCCGAACGCTTCGAGACCGAGGTCGTGTTCGACCAGATCCACACCGCCGACCTGTCGAAGCGCCCGTTCCGCCTGAAGGGCGACAGCGGCGAATACACCTGCGACGCGCTGATCATCGCGACCGGCGCCACCGCGAAATACCTCGGCATCGAGTCCGAGGAGGCCTTCAAGGGCCGCGGCGTCTCCGCCTGCGCCACCTGCGACGGCTTCTTCTACAAGGACCAGGACGTGGCCGTGATCGGCGGCGGCAACACCGCCGTGGAAGAAGCGCTGTACCTGTCGAACATCGCCCGCAAGGTCTACCTGGTCCACCGCCGCGACACCCTGCGCGCCGAGAAGATCATGCAGGACAAGCTGTTCGCCAAGGTGCAGGCCGGCAAGATCGAGACCGTGTGGCACCACACCGTCGACGAAGTGCTGGGCGACGACAAGGGCGTCACCGGCCTGCGCCTGCGCTCCATGCAGGACGACAGCACACGCGACATCAGCGTCCACGGCATGTTCGTCGCGATCGGCCACACCCCGAACACCACGCTGTTCGAAGGCCAGCTGGCGATGAAGAACGGCTACCTCGTCATCAACACCGGCCTGGAAGGCAACGCCACCCAGACCTCGGTGCCCGGCGTGTTCGCCGCCGGCGACGTCGCCGACCAGGTCTACCGCCAGGCCATCACCTCCGCCGGCTTCGGCTGCATGGCCGCGCTGGACGCCGAGAAGTTCCTCGACAAGGGCGAGTGATCGGAAGAGGAACCCAGGACATGTCGGGAACCCGCGCGGCGTTCGACGACCTCGACCCCGCGCGGGTGCCATGACGGCATCGCGCTCATGACGGCATCGCGCGCCCTCACCTCGCTCGAAGATATCCCCGCATCCTCGTGGGACGCCCTCCACGACGGCCGCAATCCCTTCGTGTCCCACGCCTTCCTCGCCGGCCTCGAAGCCCACGGCTGCCTGCGCGAGCGCTGGGGCTGGGCGCCGCATCACCTGACGCTCTGGGAGGGCGACGCGCTGGTCGCCGCCGCGCCCGGCTATCTCAAGACCAATTCGCACGGCGAATTCGTGTTCGACCATGCTTGGGCGCGCGCCTACGCGCACTACGGGCACGAGTACTACCCCAAATGGCTCTGCGCCGTGCCCTACTCGCCGGTGACCGGCCCGCGCTTGCTGGCGCGCGACGGCGCGGCACGGGCTGCGCTCGTGCGCGCGATCCCCGGCCTCGTGCGCGCCGCCGGGTGTTCGTCGGCGCACGTGAATTTCATCGAGGCTGCGGAAGCGACCGCCATCGACGGCGAGGATGGCTGGATGGCGCGCGTCGACGTCCAGTACCACTGGCGCAACGACGCCGGCTGGCGCGACTTCGATGCGTACCTGGCCGCGATGGACCACAAGCATCGCAAGAACATCCGCCAGGAGCGCGCGAAGGTCGCGCGGGCGGGCGTGAATTTCCGGGTGCTGCACGGCGACGAAGCGGACGATGCCGACCTGGCCGCGATGTACGGCTTCTACCTGCAGACCTTCGCCGAGTACGGCAATTCGCCGGCGCTGACCCTGGACTTCCTGCGCCACCTCGCCCGGGCAATGCCGAGGCAACTGGTCCTGGTTCTCGCCGACCACGGCGGCGAGACCATCGCCGGGGCCCTGTGCCTGCGCGGCGGCGACACGCTCTACGGCCGCTACTGGGGCGCGACGCGCACCCTGCCCGGCCTGCATTTCGAGACCTGCTACTACCAGGGCATCGACTACTGCCTGCGCGAAGGACTGACCCGCTTCGAGCCCGGCGCACAGGGCGAGCACAAGGTCGCGCGCGGTTTCCTGCCGGTCGAGACCCGCAGCCGGCACTGGGTCGCGGACCCGGGCTTCGCCGAGGCGCTGTCGCGCTGGTGCGAGGAGGAAGCGACCGCGGTGCGCGCCTACGCGCGCCAGATCGCGGCGCACTCGCCCTATCGCGACAGCCGCGAGCCCGACGCATGAGCCTGCGCCTGCGCTGGCTGCCGGCCGACCCGCGCGCGCCCTTCCCGCCCGCCGATCAGGCCCTGCGCGATCCCGACGGCCTGCTCGCCGCCGGCGGCGACCTGCATCCGCAGCGCCTGCTCAACGCCTACCGCCACGGCATCTTCCCCTGGTTCAACGACGATCAGCCGATCCTGTGGTGGTCGCCGGATCCGCGCACCGTGTTCCACACCGACGGCGTGCATCTGACCCGACGTTTCCGGCGCACGCTGCGTGGCAGCGACTGGGTGGTGCGTGCCGACACCGCCTTCGCCCGGGTGCTCGACGCCTGCGCCACGCAGCCGCGTCCCGGCCAGGACGGCACCTGGATCACCGACGACATGCGCGCGGCCTATCTCGGCCTGCATCGACTGGGCCACGCGCACAGCATCGAGGTCTACGACAGCGCATCGCCGGACGAAGCGACGCTGGTCGGCGGCCTGTACGGCGTGGCCGTCGGCCGCATGTTCTTCGGCGAAAGCATGGTCAGCCTGGCCTCGGGCGGATCCAAGGCCGCGCTCGCGGCGCTGGCGTACCGACTGCGGCAATGGGGCTGGCCGCTGATCGACGCCCAGGTGGAGAACCCTCACCTGCTGCGCATGGGCGCGATGTCCATGCCGCGCGCCGAGTTCCTCGCGCGGATCGCCGCTTTGACCGGACAACCGGGCAGGATCGGGCCATGGACGACGGATTTCGGCGCGCTCGACGCGGCCGAAATCGCCGGCGCCTGAGGTTTTCTTTGCGATCCCCGGCCCGGCGTGGCAGAATGCGCGGCTTCGTCGGGCATTTGGTCCGGCATCCCTCACGGCAGCGAAAGGCGCATGGCGAAAGACGACGTCATCGAATTTGAAGGCACGGTCTCCGAAACCCTCCCGAACACCATGTTCCGGGTGAAGCTCGAGAACGGCCACGAGATCATTGCCCATATCTCCGGGCGCATGCGCAAGAACTACATCCGCATCCTCACCGGCGACAAGGTCAAGGTCGAAATGACCCCCTACGATCTGACCAAGGGTCGGATTACGTATCGCATGAAGTGATCACCCCGCGACAAGCGGCGGATCGCGCGACACAGCACTGATTCGAAAGGAAAAAGGCGACCCCATGGGTCGCCTTTTTCGTACCTGCTCACCGGCCTGCCATGCGCCGCGCGCGGCGCATGGCGGCGGGACTCACCCCACGACCGCCGGCAGCAGCTTTTCCGGCTCGGCCTGCGATTCGACGACCAGCTCGCCGTCGCGCACGTCGATCGACACCCGGCCGCCGTTGACCAGCTTGCCGAACAGCAGCTCGTCGGCGAGCAGGCGCTTGACCTTGTCCTGGATCACCCGCGCCATCGGGCGTGCGCCCATCAGCGGATCGAAGCCATGCTCGGCCAGCCAGTCGCGCGCGGCCGGCGTGGCCGACAGCGACACGTTCTTGTCGTGCAGCAGCGCTTCCAGCTCGATCAGGAACTTGTCGACGACGCGCAGGATGTGGTCGAAGCCCAGCGCCTGGAACTGCACCACCGCGTCGAGGCGGTTGCGGAACTCGGGGCTGAAGCTGCGGCGGATCACTTCCATCGCATCGGTGCTGTGGTCCTGCTTGGTGAAGCCGATCGACCGACGCGCGGCCTGCACGGCACCGGCATTGGTGGTCATCACCACGATCACGTTGCGGAAGTTCGCCTCGCGGCCGTTGGTGTCGGTCAGCACGCCGCGGTCCATGACCTGCAGCAGGATGTTGAAGATGTCCGGATGCGCCTTCTCCACCTCGTCCAGCAGCAGCACGCAGTGCGGGGTCTTGACGATCTTCTCGGTCAGCAGGCCGCCCTGGTCGAAGCCGACATAGCCCGGAGGCGCGCCGATCAGGCGACTGATCGAATGCGGCTCCATGTATTCGCTCATGTCGAAGCGGACCAGCTCGATGCCCAGCTGCAGCGCGAGCTGGCGGGTGACCTCGGTCTTGCCGACGCCTGTCGGGCCGGCGAAGAGGAAACTGCCGATCGGCTTGTCGGGGTTGGCCAGGCCGGAGCGGGCGAGCTTGATCGCCGAGGTCAGGGTCTCGATCGCCGGATCCTGGCCGAAAATGACCATCTTGAGGTTGCGTTCGAGGTGCTGCAGCACGTCCTTGTCGGACGCGCTGACCTGCTTGGCCGGGATCCGCGCCATCTTGGCGACGATCAGCTCGACTTCCTCGACATCGATCCGCTGCTTGCGGTTCTCCGGCGCCAGCAGCTGCTGGCGCGCGCCGGCCTCATCGATGACGTCGATGGCCTTGTCGGGCAGCAGGCGGTCGTTGATGTGCTTGACCGACAGGTCGACGGCGGCCTGGATGGCGTCGTCGTTGTAGGTGACGTTGTGGTGCGCCTCGTACTTCGTGCGCAGGCCGCGCAGGATCTCCACGGCCTCGCCGATCGTCGGCTCGACCACGTCGATCTTCTGGAAGCGACGCGCCAGGGCGCGATCCTTCTCGAAGATGCCGCGATATTCCTGGAACGTCGTCGAACCGATGCAGCGCAGTTCGCCCGAGGCCAGGGCCGGCTTGATCAGGTTGCTGGCGTCCATCGTGCCGCCGCTGGCCGAGCCGGCGCCGATGATGGTGTGGATCTCGTCGATGAACAGGACGGCCTGCGGAATCTTCTTGAGGGCGCCGAGCACGGACTTCAGGCGCTTCTCGAAGTCGCCGCGGTACTTGGTGCCGGCGACCAGCGCGCCGAGATCCAGCGAGTAGATGACGGCGGTACCGAGCACGTCCGGCACTTCGCCATCGACGATGCGGCGCGCCAGGCCCTCGGCGATCGCGGTCTTGCCGACGCCGGCCTCGCCGACGTACAGCGGGTTGTTCTTGCGACGGCGGCAGAGCACCTGGATGGTGCGCTCGATCTCGTCGGCGCGGCCGACCAGGGGGTCGATCCGGCCTTCGCGGGCCATCTGGTTGAGGTTGGTGGTGAATTCGGACAGCGGGTCGTTGCGGCCTTCGCCGCCCTCGCCATCGCCGCTCTGTTCGTTCTGGTCGGGATTCTGCGCTTCGCCCGCATCGCCGGCCTTGGTGATGCCGTGCGACAGGAAGTTGACCACGTCCAGCCGGGTGATGCCCTGCTGGTTGAGGTAGTAGACCGCGTAGGAGTCCTTCTCGCCGAAGATCGCGACCAGCACGTTCGCGCCGGTGACTTCGCTCTTGCCGCTGGACTGCACGTGGTAGACCGCGCGCTGCAGGACGCGCTGGAAGCCCAGCGTCGCCTGGGTGTCACGGGTGTCGTCCTCGGCCAGGGTCGAGACCGAGGTGGAGATCGCATGTTCGAGGTCGGTGCGCAGGCGCTGGAAGTCGGCGCCGCAGGCCTTGAGCACCGTCTCGGCGGAGGGGTTGTCGATCAGCGCGAGAAGCAGGTGCTCGACGGTCATGTACTCATGGCGTGCTTCGCGCGCGTGCTTGTAGCACTGGCCGATCGCGTATTCGAGGTCTTTGCTGAACATCGTCGCTGCCCTCCGATTGGGGTTGCCGTTCGGGACCAAGTGTGCCCAGAGGGGTCACATCGCGTCCCGGTGAACGCAGGATGGGTACGTGCATCCTGCAGCGGAATACCGAAGATCTGGAACACTGCATCGCAGGTGTCGACTGCCTTCGAACCCCTTACGTCACCACCGGGGATCAAGATGCACTCGTCGCGTGTGTCGATGCAAGTTCCGGGCCATGTTCCGGAAGCGCCGCGTTCATGCCGAACTGGGGGCGGCGTCAGGTCTTTTCCATGGTGCACAGGAGCGGATGCTGGTTCAGCCGCGCGAATTCGTTGACCTGCGCGACCTTGGACTCGGCGATTTCCCGGGTGAAGACGCCACAGACCCCCCGGCCCCGGGTGTGGACGTGGAGCATGACCTGCGTGGCCTTCTCCAGATTCATGCTGAAGAAACGCATGAGGACCTCCACCACGAAGTCCATCGGGGTGTAGTCGTCGTTCAGCAGCAGGACGGAATACAGCGGGGGCCGCGCAAGCTCGGGCTTGCTGGTTTCGACGGCGATGCCGTGGTCGCGTTCGTGGTCGTGCTGTCCGGTCATCCGGACATTATAGCGGGCGCGCTGCGGCCAGCATCGACCGGGCCTGTCCGCAGGTCGGCGGGCTGCGTCGCCGCGTCCGGCCTTGTGCGCCACGGAGCCTGCGGCGCCATGCCCCGGGCATGGACGCGCTAGCGGTCGCGCATCACAATGCACCGTCGCGTCGGCCATTCCGGTCGCGCCAACAAGGGGAAATCTCCATGACGAAGCCCGTCCGCGTCGCCTTCATCGCCTCCCTCCTGCTTGGCTGTGCGCTGCTGCCGGCGGCCCATGCCTTCGATGCCTCGGTGAAGACGCGCCTGGACGCGCGTGGCATCAAGCACGAGGTCGACGGCGACGGCGACTACAAGGTCACCTACAACTATTCCAAGGAAGGCCGCACCCAGCTGGTCTTCGTCAGCGGCAAGACCGAGAGCGTCGGCGGCTTCCAGGTCCGCGAGGTGTTCTCGCCCGCGGCGCGCGTGGAAAAGGACCGGATCAACGGCGCCAAGGCCCTGGAACTGCTGGCCGAGAGCCGCAAGAACAAGCTCGGCAGCTGGGAGCTTGCCGGGGACGTGCTGTATTTCGTCATCAAGGTGCCGGACAACCTGGACGCCGCCCAGCTGGAATCGGCCATGGACATCGCCGCCCAGACCGCCGACGACATGGAACTGGAAATCAGCGGCGACCGGGACGACCTGTAAGGCAGGCGCCCAGTGACCTATCGCGAAGGCCGTTTCTGGCAGCCGGACGTCACCGTGGCCACCGTCGTGGTCGCGGACGGCCGCCTGCTCTGCGTCGAGGAACGCGTCAACGGCCGGCTGGTGATCAACCAGCCGGCCGGCCACCTCGAACCCGACGAAAGCCTGGCCGAGGCCGCGCTGCGCGAGACCCGCGAGGAAACCGGCTGGGACGTCCGCCTGACCGCGTTCCTCGGCGCCTACCAGTGGAAGGCCGAAGAGACCGGCCGGCATTACCTGCGCTTCGCTTTCTCGGCGGAGCCCGAACGCCACGACCCGTCGCGCGCCCTGGACGAAGGCATCGTCCAGGCGCTCTGGCTGACGCCGGACGAACTGCTCGCCCGTCGCGACGCGCACCGCAGCCCGCTGGTCTGGCAGGTCGTCGCCGACCACCTCGCGGGCCAGCGCAACCCGCTGTCCGTGCTGCAGCACCTGGCATGAGCCCCGTGGCATGAGTCCGGCGGCATGAGTGCGCCCCGCATCATCGTCGGCATGTCCGGCGGCGTCGATTCCTCGGTCGCCGCACTGATCCTGCGCGACCAGGCCCTGGCCGACCCGTCGCGATCGGTCGCCGGGCTGTTCATGACCAACTGGGCGGACGACGGCAGCGGCGAGTGCCGCGCCGAGGACGACCGCCGCGATGCCGTGGCGGTCTGCGGACGGCTGGGTCTGCCGATCCACTTCCGCGATTTCTCCGGCGAGTACTGGGCCGGGGTGTTCGAGCACTTCCTCGCCGAGTACGCGGCCGGGCGCACGCCCAATCCCGACGTGCTGTGCAATCGCGAGATCAAGTTCAAGCACTTCCTCGACGCCGCCCACGGGCTGGGCGCCGAGTTCATCGCCACCGGCCACTACGCGCGGGTCCGCAAGCGCGATGGCGAATGGCAGCTGCTGCGCGCCGTCGACCGCAGCAAGGACCAGAGCTATTTCCTGCACCAGCTCGGCCAGCGCCAGCTGTCGGCCACCCTCTTCCCGCTGGGCGACCTGATCAAGACCGACGTGCGCCGGATGGCCGCCGAAGCCGGGCTGCCGACGGCGGCCAAGAAGGACTCGACCGGCATCTGCTTCATCGGCGAGCGCGACTTCCGCGAATTCCTGTCGCAGTACCTGCCCGCGAAGCCGGGCCCGATGGTCACGCCCGACGGCCGCCGCATCGGCGAACACCCGGGCGTGTTCTATTTCACGCTGGGCCAGCGCGAGGGCCTGCACATCGGCGGCGTGAAGGGCTTCGCCGCCGCGCCGTGGTTCGTGGTCGGCAAGCGCGTGCGCGACAACACCCTGATCGTGGACCAGGGCACGGATTCGCCCTACCTGTTCTCCACGCGGCTGTGGACCGAAACCGCCCACTGGATCGCCGGCGCGCCGCCCGCTTCGCGCTTCGCCTGCACCGCGCAGACCCGCTACCGCCAGCAGGACGAAGCCTGCGAGGTCGTGGTGGAGGCCGACGGCACGCTGTCGGTGAGCTTCGCGCGCCCGCAGCGCGCGGTGACGCCCGGGCAGTCGCTGGTGCTGTACCGGGACGAGGTCTGCCTCGGCGGCGCGGTCATCGCCGCCACCGACGCCCCCCTTGAAGCCGCGGAACGCGCCGCCACACTCGGTTCGAACGCCCCCGCTTGCACGACATCCTCTTCCAACGCCGCCGCTTCCACGGAGATCGCCCGCACATGATGCGCCCCCGCGTCCTCGCCCTCGCCGGCATGGTCCAGTCGCTGAAACTGGTCCGCCAGATCGCCGAGACCGGCCATGCCGATACCGGCAGCCAGCGCATCGTGCTCGACAGCGTGTTCCGCATCGATGCCGATTCCGTCGACACCGTCTATGGCGGTCGCGGCCAGCTCCGCCAGGGCCTGCTGACCATGCGCGAGCACCTGGTCGATCGCGGCGGCGACGAGCTGCTGCCCAAGCTGGGCATGGCGATCCTGCAGATCGAACGCCGCTTCGTCGGCGACCCGGGCATGGCCGACCAGGTCGTCGCCGGACTCCGCGCGCTGGAGTCGGCCGCGGAACGCCAGGGCAGCATCCATCCCGAAGTCATCGCCCGCCTCGGCCAGCTCTACGCCGACACCATCAGCCACCTGCGCCCGAAGGTCATCGTGCAGGGCAACCCGCACTACCTGCAGCAGCCGCAGGTGGTCGCCGAGATCCGCGCCCTGCTCCTCGCCGCCCTGCGCTCCGCCGTGCTCTGGCGCCAGGTCGGCGGCACCTATTGGGACTTCGTCTTCCGCCGCCGCGCGATGATGGAGGTCGTGGAGGAGGAGTTGGGCTGAACACACCCACCCTGGATCGAATCGACAGGAATCGACATGCGTAGAACGACAATGCTTCGTGCAGGATGCGCAAATCCGGGGATGATCCTGCTGCTGTGCGGGCTGATCGCCTCCTGCGGCGAGCGGATATCGGGCACGCCATCGAATTCCAGCGCGACTTCGCCACCGACGACGAAGGCCATCGGCGAGCACGTCGTGTCACCGCCGGCATCAACGACGCAACGCCCACCCCCTCCAGCACCTCCACCACAGCTCCCCACTTGGGCGGTGCCTTCTGCAGACAATACATCGGTTCAGGTCGACATCCCGCCGGCAGCGCAGTATCGCTTCGTCTGGCAGATACAACGAGACGGTGCGCCTGTCTATCTCCTGATTTCCGACGGCGTGAATGCATCAGGGCAACAAAGCGATTCCGACGACGTACGGGATGCCGACGGCCGCCGAGTGTGCAGTGTGCAGAGCAGGGACGAATTCACGACAGCCCCGCTCTGCTTCTGGCCCGCCGACCAAGGCACAGTACCAGTCCTTGTCTGGCCCAGCGAACACGATACAAGGACCGCTGCGGCCACTTTGCCGAACGTGAATTGCCGATCCTGCATCGCCCCCCAGTCAGACTTTCCGCACCAGCTCAAGACCCTCATCAGCTCGAGCGAGCAGACGTCCATTCGGAGTGCGACCCATGAGATATGGCGCGTCCGCCACAATGGCAGCCCATCCTTTTTGATCGTGAACATCCGCGGCAAGGGATACGACATTCTTATATCCGAAAAGAGCGCATTCGTTTGCACGCTGGGAGCCCCCGATGCCAGGCATCCCGCGCGCATGAGTTGTCCTGATCCGATCGATGCCGGATCACGATCCGAACTCATGTGGCGACACCCGGCTGCGTCGGGAGAAGCAATCGATCCTGCCCTGCGTTACGCTCGAAAAAACGCAGCTCGAAGCTGACAGGCGCACGCGGATACGCCGGCGGTACGAGCCCGGAATCAGCACGGGAAATCGAAGATCCGCTGCAGCGTGTCCGCAACCGATACGGATTCCGGACAGGGGGTAGCGGAGCTTCGCTCCGCTCTGCATCGCACCATCAGGCAGTGCCGGCGCGTCACCACAGAACGCAGCAGCCCGGCTTTCGCCGGGCTTGTCGTTTTGCGTAGAGCGTAGCGAAGCTCCGCTGCCACATCTCTCTCAACGGTATCGCGAGGCGACGCCGTGGTTTGTCATCCTCCCCCGCATGCGGGGGAGGACCGAGGTGTGGGCCGTCGTACGCTGCCCCCATCCCGACCTTCCCCCGCTCGCGGGGGAAGGAGAAAAGCCGACTCAGGCGGTGACGGTATCCGCCACGTCCTTGTAGTCCGCGATCTGGTCGAAGTTCATGTAGCGGTAGATCTCGGCGCCCTTCTCGTTGATCACGCCGATGTCCGCCATGTACTCCTCCTTGGTCGGGATGCGACCGAGGCGCGAGCAGATCGCGGCCAACTCGGCGGAGCCGAGGTAGACGTTCGAGTTCTTGCCCAGGCGGTTCGGGAAGTTGCGGGTCGAGGTCGAGAACACCGTCGCGCCCTCGCGGACCTGCGCCTGGTTGCCCATGCAAAGCGAGCAACCCGGCATTTCCATGCGCGCACCGGCTGTGCCGAAGGTGCCGTAGTGGCCTTCCTTCGTGAGCTCCGAAGCGTCCATCTTGGTCGGCGGCGCGACCCACAGGCGGGTCGGGATGTCGCGCTTGCCTTCCAGCAGCTTCGCGGCGGCGCGGAAGTGGCCGATGTTGGTCATGCACGAGCCGATGAACACTTCGTCGATCACCGCGCCGGACACGTCCGACAGCGTCTTCACGTCGTCCGGGTCGTTCGGGCAGGCAACGATCGGCTCATGCACGTCGGCCAGGTCGATCTCGATGACGGCCGCGTATTCGGCGTCGGCATCGGGTTCGAGCAGCTGCGGGTCGGCGAGCCAGGCTTCCATCTTGGCGATGCGGCGGGCGATCGAACGGGCGTCGGCGTAGCCTTCGGCGATCATCCACTTCAGCAGGGTGATGTTGCTGGTGAGGTATTCGATGATCGGCGCCTTGTCCAGGCGCACGGTGCAGCCGGCGGCGGAACGCTCGGCCGAGGCGTCGGACAGCTCGAACGCCTGTTCGACCTTCAGGTTCGGCAGGCCTTCGATCTCGAGGATGCGGCCGGAGAAAATGTTCTTCTTGCCCTGCTTGGCGACGGTGAGCAGACCCTGCTTGATCGCGTACAGCGGGATCGCGTTGACCAGATCGCGCAGGGTCACGCCCGGCTGCATCTCGCCCTTGAAGCGGACCAGCACCGATTCCGGCATGTCCAGCGGCATCACGCCGGTGGCGGCGGCGAAGGCGACCAGGCCGGAGCCGGCCGGGAACGAGATGCCGACCGGGAAGCGGGTGTGCGAATCGCCGCCGGTGCCGACGGTGTCGGGCAGCAGCATGCGATTGAGCCAGCTGTGGATCACGCCATCGCCCGGACGCAGCGAGATGCCGCCGCGCGTCGAGATGAATTCCGGCAGCGTGTGGTGGGTCTTCACGTCGACCGGCTTCGGGTAGGCGGCGGTGTGGCAGAACGACTGCATCACCAGGTCGGCGGAGAAGCCGAGGCAGGCCAGGTCCTTCAGCTCGTCGCGGGTCATCGGGCCGGTGGTGTCCTGCGAGCCGACCGAGGTCATCTTCGGTTCGCAGTAGGCACCCGGGCGGATGCCTGGCTGCGTACCGTTGACAACAGGCAGGCCGCAGGCGCGGCCGACCATCTTCTGCGCCAGCGAGAAGCCCTTGCCGCTGTCGGCGGGCTGCTGCGGCAGGCGGAACAGGGTCGAGACCGGCAGGCCCAGCGATTCGCGCGCCTTGGCGGTCAGACCGCGACCGACGATCAGCGGGATGCGGCCGCCGGCACGCACTTCATCGAGCAGCACGTCCGACTTCAGCGTGCTTTCGGCGATCTGACGGCCGTCCTTGAACGCAGTGACCTTGCCGGTGGCATGGTCGATCTTCAGTTCGACCACGTCGCCCATGTTCATGTCGGCGACGTCGATCTCCAGCGGCAGCGCGCCGGCGTCTTCCATCGTGTTGTAGAAGATCGGCGCGATCTTCGAGCCCAGGCAGACGCCGCCGAAGCGCTTGTTCGGGATGAACGGGATGTCCTCGCCGGTCCACCACAGCACGGAGTTGGTGGCGGACTTGCGACTGGAGCCGGTGCCGACCACGTCGCCGACGTAGGCGACCAGATGCCCCTTGTCCTTGAGGTCGAGGATCTGCTGGATCGGGCCGCGCTTGCCATCTTCTTCCGGCACGAACGGTGCGCCTTCGCGCTTGTTCTTGAGCATCGCCAGCGCATGCATCGGGATGTCCGGGCGCGTGGTCGCGTCGGGCGCGGGCGACAGGTCGTCGGTGTTGGTTTCGCCGGGCACCTTGAACACGGTGATCGTCAGCGAGGACGGCACTTCCGGCTTGCTGGTGAACCACTCGGCGTCGGCCCAGCTCTGCAGCACGGCCTTGGCGTTGGCGTTGCCGGCCTTGGCCTTCTCTTCCACGTCGTGGAAGGCGTCGAACATCAGCAGGGTGTGCTTGAGCGCATTCGCGGCGATGGTGCCGACGACGGCGTCGTCGAGCAGTTCGACCAGCGGATGGATGTTGTAGCCGCCCAGCATCGTGCCGAGCAGTTCGGTGGCGCGCTCGCGGCTGATCAGCGGGCAGACTTCCTTGCCGAAGGCGACGGCGGCGAGGTAGGACGCCTTGACCTTGGCGGCATCGTCGACGCCGGCCGGCACGCGGTTGGTGATCAGGTCGACGAGGACGCTTTCCTCGCCTGCCGGCGGGGCCTTCAGCAGCTCGATGACCTCGGCGGTCTGCTGCGCGGTCAGCGGCAGCGGCGGGATGCCGAGCGCGGCGCGTTCGGCGACATGTTGGCGGTAGGCTGCGAGCATTCTGATGACTCCTGGTGTCGGCTTGCTTCGAAGTGGTGTGTTGCAGGACTCAGACCGTCGGCACGATCAGCTTGAGACCCTTGAAGTATTCGCGGAAGAAACGGTCGTCGCGGGTGATCAGGCCGTTGCACTGGAGCAGTGCGTGGGCGCCGATCAGGAAATCGGGGGCGGCACGGAGACCGCCGCCGGCGCGCTGCCGGTGCCGGCGCTGCATCTCGCCGGCGCGCAGGGCGGACTTGGCCTCCAGCGGGCTGAAGCGGATGCTCATCTCTTCCAGCACGGCCATGGCCTCGGCGCCGTCGCGCAGGGCGCCGCAGATCTCGGCCAGGGCCACGTCGCAGACCACCACGGGGCCAGCGCTGAGGCACTGGCGCAGGCAGGCTTCGGCGGCGTCGGCATGCGGGCCGTCGGCCAGCAGGTCGATCAGCACGGGGCTGTCAATGGCGATCATCCCTCGCCGGTTCCCTCGGCCCCGCCCTCGCCTTCCTCGGCGGCGGCGCGGCCACGCACGGCCTGCATCGCTTCGTCGGTGGACGCGAAACCGTCGAGCTTGAACCGGCCACGGGCGCGGGAAATGGCGTCGTCGACGCTCTTGCGCAACACGATCCGGCTACCTTCCAGTTCGACCTTGAGCACGCTGCCCTTGGTCAGGCCCAGGGCATCGCGGACGGCCTTGGGCAGGGTGATCTGGCCGCGCTCGGCAACGGTGGCTTCCATCGGACATCCCTCGGCTGATATGGGCGAATTTTACATACTTTTCCTTGCATACTCCATGCAGCCCCGCTGAACGGCGGGTTGCGCCTGCACCACCGCACTGCGTGCCCAACCGTCGCAAAGGGGGGCCATAATCGGGCCATCCCCCACAGACAAGGACCAGCCATGCGCGATTCCTTCGGTACACGCACCCGGCTGCAGGCCGGCGACCGGTCGCTGACCACGTACAGCCTGCCGGCCCTGGCCCGCCGGCTGGAGGCCGACAACGCCCTGGCCTGCCTGCCCTACTCGATGAAGATCCTGCTGGAGAACCTGCTCCGGCACGAGGACGGCATCACCGTGCTGCCCGAGCACATCCGCGCGGTGCTGCACTGGAACCCGGCCAGCGAGCCGGACATCGAGATCGCGTTCATGCCGGCGCGCGTGGTGCTGCAGGACTTCACCGGCGTGCCCTGCGTGGTCGACCTGGCGGCGATGCGCGACGCGATGCGCGCGCTCGGCGGCGACCCGGCGAAGATCAACCCGCTGATCCCCTCGGAACTGGTCATCGACCATTCGGTGCAGGTCGACGTGTTCGGCAAGCCCGAGGCGCTGGACCTCAACGGCCAGATCGAGTTCGCCCGCAACCGCGAACGCTATGCCTTCCTGCGTTGGGGCCAGAAGGCCTTCGACAACTTCAAGGTGGTGCCGCCGAACACCGGCATCGTCCACCAGGTGAACCTGGAGCACCTGGCGCGGGTGGTGATGACCCGCGAGGTCGTCCTGCCCGACGGCAGCACCGAACTGCAGGCGTTCCCGGACACCGTGTTCGGCACCGACAGCCACACCACGATGATCAACGGCATCGGCGTGCTCGGCTGGGGCGTGGGCGGCATCGAAGCCGAGGCGGCGATGCTGGGGCAGCCCAGTTCGATGCTCATTCCCCAGGTCGTCGGCTTCAAGCTCAGCGGCAGGCTGCCCGAAGGCGCCACCGCCACCGACCTGGTGCTCACCGTGACCCAGATGCTGCGCAAGCTCGGCGTGGTCGGCAAGTTCGTCGAATTCTTCGGCGACGGCCTGCAGCACCTGCCGCTGGCCGATCGCGCCACCATCGCGAACATGGCGCCCGAATACGGCGCGACCTGCGGCATCTTCCCGATCGACGCGGAATCGATCACCTACCTGCGCCTGTCCGGTCGCGACGAGGCGCAGATCGCGCTGGTCGAGGCCTATGCCCGGGCGCAAGGGCTCTGGCACGACGCCGACACCCCGCAGGCGGCCTACAGCACCACGCTGGAACTCGACCTCGGCAGCGTCCGCCCGTCGCTGGCCGGACCGAAGCGCCCGCAGGACCGCGTGCTGCTGGAGGACATGAAGGCCGACTACCGCAAGCATGTCGCCGGACTCACCGCACAACGCAAGCCGAAGGACGCAGCGGTGTCCGAATTCATCGAGGAAGGCGGTGCCCAGCCGCAGGCCGAGCATCTCGCAGCCGCGCCGCGGATCAGGATCCGTGTGCGCGACCGCGACGGCGACCTGACCGATGGTTCGGTGGTCATCGCCGCGATCACCTCGTGCACCAACACCTCCAACCCGGCGGTCATGCTTGGCGCCGGCCTGCTCGCCCGCAACGCGGTGGCGCGCGGCCTCAGGCCCGCCCCGTGGGTGAAGACCTCGCTCGGCCCGGGCTCGCTGGTGGTGACCGACTACCTGAAGAAGGCGGGGGTGCTCGACGACCTCGAAGCCCTCGGCTTCCATGTCGTCGGCTACGGCTGCACCACCTGCATCGGCAATTCCGGCCCGCTGCCGGACGAAGTGTCGAAAGCCATCGCCGAGGGCGACCTCGCGGTGGCGTCGGTGCTGTCGGGCAATCGCAATTTCGAGGGCCGCGTGCATCCCGAGGTGAAGATGAACTACCTCGCCTCGCCGCCGCTGGTCGTGGCCTACGCGCTGGCCGGCACGGTCGACGTCGACCTGACCCGCGAGCCGCTCGGCACCGACCGCGACGGCCAGCCGGTCTACCTGCGCGACCTCTGGCCGACCAGCAAGGAGATCGGCGACCTGATCGCCGCGACCGTTGGCCCGGAAATGTTCGCGCGCAACTATGCCGACGTGTTCCGCGGCGACTCGCGCTGGAACGCGATCGTCGCTCCGGACGGCGCCGCCTACGCCTGGGATGCGGATTCGACCTACATCAAGCATCCGCCGTATTTCGAAGGCATGACGATGTCCGTCGGGCGGATCGAGGACATCCACGCCGCGCGCGTGCTCGGCCTGTTCGGCGACTCGATCACCACCGACCACATCTCGCCCGCCGGCAACATCAAGGCCAATTCGCCCGCCGGCCGCTTCCTGCAGGCGCGCGGCGTGCAGCCCGCTGATTTCAACAGCTACGGCTCGCGGCGCGGCAACGACGACGTGATGGTGCGCGGCACCTTCGCCAACATCCGCATCCGCAACCAGATGCTCGGCGGCGAGGAAGGCGGCAACACCCTGCACCACGCCGTCGACGGCAGCGTCGAGAAACTGTCGATCTACGACGCTGCCATGCGCTATCGCGACGACGGCGTGTCGCTGGTGGTGATGGCCGGCAAGGAGTACGGCACCGGCTCCAGCCGCGACTGGGCGGCGAAGGGCACGAACCTGCTCGGCGTGAAGGCGGTGATCGCCGAGAGCTTCGAGCGCATCCACCGCGCCAACCTGGTCGGCATGGGCGTGCTGCCGCTGCAGTTCGCGCCTGGGGAGAACGCGCAGACACTGGGTCTGGACGGCAGCGAGGTCATCGACATCGCCGGCCTGGAAGACGGCGCGGGCAAGCTCGCCCGGGTCAGCGCACGCCGACCGGGCTTCGAATGCAGCTTCGAGGCCCGCGTCCTGCTGCTGACGCCGAAGGAAGTCGAGTACTTCCGCCATGGGGGCATCCTGCACTACGTGCTGCGGCAGCTCGCGGCGCACTGACGGTTCCGCCGCTGCGTCGACAGGCGGAAGCCCGGCCCTCGCGCACGGCGCGAGGGCGCTCGTCGGCGCGCGAACCCGTGGTTCGCGAACGCGCCGCCTCGCCCACCACGGCGGCATCCTGCACGACGTGCTGCGGCAGCTCGCGGCGCACTGACGGCTCAGCCCATGCGGCGACAGGCGGAAGCCCGGCCCTCGCGCACGGCGCGAGGGCGCAGGCCGCTTTCGGCACCCGCGCGGGGGACCAGATCCCGCAGCAGCAAGCCGCCAGACGAAACATACGGGGGCGTCTTGCGGCCCCCGGGGCCCTATGCTCCAATCGGTCGGAACTGCCAATGAACGGCCCGCAGTGGCCGCACTCCAGAAAGAGAGAGGGGATCCCATGAGTCAAGAACGCCCGTGGTTTGCGAGCTATCCGGCAGGCGTGCCGCATGAAATCGACGTCGAGGAATACCCCTCGATCGTGGCCGTTCTGCAGTCGTCGCTGGAGAAATTCCGTGACCGCCCGGCGTTCTCGAACATGGGCAAGTCGCTGACCTATGCCGAAGTGGACCATTACAGCAAGCAGTTCGCGGCCTACCTGCTGGGCGAGCTGAAGCTCAAGAAGGGCGACCGCGTCGCCATCATGATGCCGAACTGCCTGCAGTACCCCATCGCCACCTTCGGCATCCTGCGCGCCGGTCTCACGGTGGTGAACACCAACCCGATGTACACGCCGCGCGAGCTCAGGCACCAGCTCGTTGATTCCGGCGCCAGCGCCATCCTCGTCCTCGACAACTTCGGCAAGACCGTCCAGGACGTGATTGCCGACACCCAGGTCAAGCAGGTGATCACCACCGGCCTCGGCGACATGCTCGGCTTCCCCAAGGGCAACATCATCAACTTCGTGCTCAAGTACGTGAAGAAGATGGTGCCCGAGTACGACATCCCCGGGGCGATCCGCTTCCGCAACGCACTCACGCTGGGCCAGATGCACCCGCTGCCGCAGGTGGAGATCGGGCCGGAGGACATCGCCTTCCTGCAGTACACCGGCGGCACCACCGGCGTCGCCAAGGGCGCGATGCTCACCCATCGCAACCTCGTCGCCAACATGCAGCAGTCCTCGGCGTGGCTCGGCCGCAACGCCAAGATGGGCGAGGAAGTCATCGTGACCGCGCTGCCGCTGTACCACATCTTCGCACTGACCGCGAACGGCCTGGTCTTCATGAAGTTCGGCGGCCACAACCACCTCATCACCAATCCGCGCGACATGCCCGGCTTCGTGAAGGAACTGTCGAAGATTCCGTTCACCGCCATCACCGGCGTCAACACCCTGTTCAACGGCCTGCTCAACACCCCGGGCTTCGACAAGATCGATTTCTCCAAGCTGCACCTCACGCTCGGCGGCGGCATGGCCGTGCAGCGCGCCGTGGCGGAACGCTGGAAACAGGTGACGGGCGTGACCCTGGTGGAAGCCTACGGCCTGACCGAAACCTCCCCGGCGGCATGCATCAACCCGATGGACCTCGCCGACTACAACGGCGCGATCGGCCTGCCGATTCCCTCGACCGACGCCTGCGTGAAGGACGAGGAAAACCGTGCGCTCGGCATCGGCGAAGTCGGCGAGCTCTGCATCAAGGGCCCGCAGGTGATGAAGGGCTACTGGCAGCGTCCCGAAGAAACCGCGAAGGTGCTCGACAGCGATGGCTGGCTGCACACCGGCGACATGGCGAAGATGGACGAAAAGGGCTTCTTCTACATCGTCGACCGCAAGAAGGACATGATCCTCGTCTCCGGTTTCAACGTGTATCCCAACGAAGTCGAGGACGTCATCGCACTGATGCCTGGCGTGCTCGAAGTCGCGGCCGTCGGCGTGCCCGACGACAAGTCAGGCGAAGCGGTGAAGGTCGTGATCGTCAAGAAGGATCCCAACCTCACCGCCGAACAGGTCAAGGCGCACGCACGCGAGAACCTGACCGGCTACAAGCAGCCGAAATTCGTCGAATTCCGCACCGAACTGCCGAAGACGAACGTCGGCAAGATCCTGCGCCGCGAACTGCGCGACCAGCCTGCGGCATGATGTTCCGGGGTGTCGCGTCCACCAGGACGCGACACCCCCCAGCGGCACTTTATCGCCGCATATCTCTCGATCCACTCCCGATACTCTCCCTTCCCTGCCCGGCACCACGGCGCGCTCGCATCGCCGCGCTTTCCGGGCCGTTGTCGCGCATCCGTGCAGCGATGGCCGGATCCGCCGACGTGTCGCGTAGTAAATCGCGCACCCGACGAGAACGGATTCCATGAAACACCGCCTTCCCCATCACCGGTTTCGATGACCATCGCGACCGCGCCGCGGATAATCCCGTGGAAAATGCCAGGGAAAATATCCGGCAGACCGGAACCATCGCGATCCAGCGGTTGCTTTCCGTGACCCGGAAGTTAGCAGAACTGCATTATCCCCTGCGCACAATCGCGCCCTGCCATGCGTCCGTGACGTTCACCTCGCACACGGAAACAATCCCGCAGCGATCATTGCAGCCGATAATCCATGAACGAGCTGGCGAGCGCCGTTTAGAGACGTAATTCGCATTTCCCGCCGAAAAGATCCTCCGAACGTCCCCGACCTGTCGGAGATTGCGGGGTGGTCGGCCTTGCAGTTTGCCCTCTTTCGGAGCATACAGAAGACATCCGGGCATGCATGATTCGAGGAGAAGGCCCGGGCAATGCTCACGACGAACCACGGGGGTGAAGCATGCGGAAGAAAATCGATTTCGATTAGCCTTCCCGCACGGATGGGCACGTGCATGACCATCCCGGCAACCCGTGGGCGTTGCCAGTTTCGATTCCAGCAAATACTTCGAATTGCCTGCTCTAGACATCAACCGCTAGGTTGAAGGGCACGCATCGATTCCACACACACGTTCCCCTGGAGCTTCCGCCATGTCCCTGCTCGAAAACATTTCGCCGATCGCCACCGCCCCCCTCGTCCGCCACGAACACGATGCAGCACAGCGCACCGACTGGCTCCACATGCATGCGAACACCATCGGCCATTACCACCCGTGTTTTTCGGAGCGCCTGCTCAACGAAATGAAACGCGAACAGGAAGGCATCCGTCGTCGCCTGGCCTCCGCCGGCAACGACAACGCAGGCGGCATCCACCACCTCGTCCTCGCCTCGGACACGAATGTGTTCAACCTCGGCGGCGATCTCGCGCTGTTCGCACACCTGATCCGCAGCGGCAACCGCGGCCGCCTGCTCGATTATGCGAAGCTCTGCATCGAAGTCGCCTACAACCTGCATCGCCTGTACGAAAACAATGTGCACAGCATCGCCGTGATCCAGGGCGACGCGCTCGGCGGCGGCTTCGAGGCTGCGCTGTGCTGCCACACGATCATCGCCGAGGAAGGCGCCGGCATGGGCTTCCCCGAAGTGCTGTTCGACCTGTTCCCGGGCATGGGTGCGTATACCTTCCTGACCCGTCGCGTATCGCCGATCGTCGCCGAGCGCATGATGCTCGACGCCCGCGTGTATCCGGTCGAGGAACTGCTGCAGATGGGCGTCGTCGACATGGTCGTCCCGCGCGGCACGGGCAAGCAGGCCGCCAGCGAACTCATCCGCAAGCATCAGAAGATGGGCAACGCCCTGCGCTCGATGAATGCCGTGCGCCAGGCGTCGCGCCCGGTGTCGCTCGAAGAACTCCTGGCCGTGACGTCCGAGTGGGTCGACGCAGCCATGCGCCTCAACGAGCGCGGACTGAAGACCATGGAGCGACTGATCCGCGCCCAGCAGCGTCGCGCCGAGCAGCAGCCGCTGGTGGCCGTGGCGGGCTGAAGAACTTGGCGGGCTGAACGTGGCGGCTGGACCAGGTCCGGAACGACGATTCCTGCGCTGGATCAGGAGGCATCGGGAGCCGGGCAACGCTCGGCATCCGGCCCTCCGGACGTGATTCGGTCGATCTCGCGGCGACTGTGCTCGGCGAGCAAGGTCAGCTGCGCGGCCAGTTCCGCGCACCAACCGGCGTGCTTGCGCGCCAGGGCAGCATCATCGCTGCTCATGATCAACCTGCAGCGTTCGGCGATCGAAGTCGCCCCCAGGTTTTCGCTCACGCCCTTCATGGCGTGCGCGGCATCGCGGAATTCGCCCCAATCGGCAGCGATCCCGTGTTTTTCCAGATTCCCCATGCAGCCGGAGAGATCGCGCAGGCATTGCTCGACGAAGTCCCTGAGGAAGGCACGCCCCAGGCCCATGGAAGCCAGCTCTTCCAGCACCGTCGGATTCGTCGTGAACGCCACCTGCTCGGGCATCTGGCGCACGGTCGGCGCCGGCTTCTGCTGCTGCGGCGTCATGACCTCGACGATCGCTTCGAGCAGTTTCGCCACCACCACCGGCTTGGTCAGGAACACCTGCGCACCTGCCTGCATCGCCGCGCGCGACGCCTGTTCGGTGGCGTCTGCGCTGAGCACGATCACCGGCGTACGCACCGGCCGCCCTGCCTGCATGAAGCGCAACTGGCGGATCACGTCGAGGCCGCTGACGTTCGGCATGTGCATGTCGAGCACCGCGAAGTCGAACTCGCCCTGCTCGAGCAGGTCGAGCGCCTGTTCGCCGTCCACCGCGGTGACGGCCTTGTGCCCCGCCCTCTCCAGCAGTTTGGTGAGCACCGAGCGATTGGCTGGCTGATCATCGGCGATCAGTGCGCGCAGCGATCGCGTGCGCGCCTTGTGGCGGATGAACGGGTCGTCGAAGGCCACGACATTGCTGAGATCGTGACGCACCGTCGCCGGCGCCGCGACCGGCGTCAGCGGAATGTCGAAATGGAAATGGCAGCCGCCGCCCGGGTTGTCCTCCAGCTGGAGCGTGCCGCCGAGCAGCTGGGTCAGGGTCTTGGCAATGGTCGTTCCCAGCCCGGTGCCGCCGTAGCGGCGGGCCGGACCGGTATCGACCTGCTCGAAGGCCTCGAAGATCTTCTGCTTGTAGGCATCGGGAATGCCGATGCCTGTATCGCGCACGGAAAACGCGAGGCGCAGGTCCGGGCTTGGGACGCGGGTGACATCCAGCGACACCGAGCCGCGTTCGGTGAACTTGACCGCGTTGTGCATCAGGTTCAACAGGATCTGCGTCAGATGAGCACCATCGCCATGCACTTCGACAGGCACGTCGTCGGCGACCGTGCAGCGAAGCACCAGGCCCTTGCCCTGTGCCTGCGCCTGCAGCATCTGCTCGATCTTGGCGACGGTCTCGCGCAGGTTGAAATCGGCGGGCTTGCGCTGCAGCTTGCCGGCCTCGATCGCGGAAATGTCGAGCACCTCCTCCACCAGGAGCAGCAGGGTCTGTGCCGAGGTGTAGATCACTTCGGCATGGTCGCGCTGCTCGGGCGGCATCTGCGCGCTGCGCAGCAGTTCGGACATGCCGATGATGCCGTTGAGCGGGGATCGGAACTCGTGACTCATCGTGGCGAGGAATTGCGACTTCGCCGCATTGGCGCGTCGCGCTTCCTCGGTACTGCGGCGCAGCGACCTGAGCAGGCGCGAGAGATAGGCGGGGATGGCCACGAGGCCGAGGATCAGCCCGACCGAGAGATAGGGCTGTTCCCGCCAGTAGGCGGCGTTGGCCGCGACCACCGAGAACGCGATGGCGCCGATGACGGAAGCCGAATGCAGGTAACGGGTGCCATAGCGCAGGCCGTTGCCGATCGTCACCCACAGGATGATGACGTAGAGCGGCGCCAGCGCCTTGGGCTCGATCAGCATCAGCGTGAGCAGGGTGGCGTAATCGGACACGATGCCGATCCAGCGCCTGACGTGGGAGGTACGTGGCTGCGCGATGATGCCCAGTATCAGGCCGAGGCCGATCGCGGCCTCGAACAGCATGACCTGGAGCATGAGCGTGGTGCTGTCGTCCATCCACGGACCGGCGAACACCTTCAGCGAGACCAGGTAGGCGACGATCAGACAGGCGATGAACAACCTGACGTAGGCCTGCGCATGCTCGCTGTCCGGCCGGTTGCTCAGCCTCGCGCGCGTCCAGCGGTAGGCGGCGCGCAGCGCGTTCACTCAAGCCCCGGCCGTTGCGATCCGGTCGAGTAGCGCTGGCAGATGTCCTGGAGACGCTCCCTGTTGTCCAGCAACGCCTGCACGCACTGCGGATCGAAGAGCTTGCCGCTCTGCTCGACGAGGAAGTCGAGCGCGCTCTCGAAGCTCCACGGCGCCTTGTACGGCCGCGGCGAAATCAGCGCGTCGAAAACGTCGGCGACGGCGACGATGCGCGCCTCGATCGGGATCTGCGCGCCGCTGAGGCCGTCGGGATAGCCACTGCCATCGAAGCGCTCGTGGTGGCGCAGCGCGATGGTCGCGCCGGCCTGGATGAAGCGGTTCTGGCTGCCGCTGAGCAGTTCGTGGCCGATCTGCGGATGGCGACGCATGATGCTCAGCTGGTGCTCGTCGAGCGGACCGGGCTTGAGCAGCACTTCGTCGGGGATCGCGATCTTGCCCATGTCGTGCAGCGGCGCCGACAGTTCGATCAGGCGGACCTCGTCCTCGGGCATGCCGAGCCCTTCGGCGATCAGGCCGGCGATGTGCGCCATGCGTTCGAGGTAGGCGCTGGTGCCGATGTCGCGGTATTCGATGGCGCGCGCCAGGCGCGACAGGGTCTCGCGTTCGCGCTCCTCGACCTCGTGCATGCTCGACAGCAGGCGCTGCTCGAGCGAGAGCGCGCGCTGCTTGATCGATTCGGACTGCTGGCGCAGCTGCAGCGGGTTGCGGCAACGCGCGCGCAGTTCGCGCGGTCGCACCGGCTTGACCAGGAAGTCGATCACGCCGGCATCCAGCGCGGCCTGGCGGATGGGTTCGTCGCCGACCACGGTGACCAGCACGATCGGCACGTCGCGGTTGCTCAGCGAGCGACGGAAGCGGCGGGCGAATTCCAGGCCGTCGATGACCGGCATGCGGTAGTCGAGCAGCAGGAGGTCCGGACGGTTGTTTTCCGACCAGCGCAGGGCTTCCTCGGAATCGCCGAAATCGAACACTTCCAGCTCGGGGCTGATGTCCTCGAGGATGTGCCGCAGCATCGTGCGTGCGGATGTCTGGTCGTCAACGATGACGATTCTCACGGAATTGCCCCACATGCGGATACCGTGCGTCCTTGCGGTTCGTGAAGGTGCTGGCCAATACGTTGCGCCGAATTTAAAGCAATTTCAATGCCATGGCCCGCATGTGACTGAATTGCCGATCCATTCTAGACGGCGGGCGCCACGGGTGTGAACCATCGGCAGCGCTTCGATGGCCGATGGCGACGATCGACCGGCAGCGACGCGATCGACTCGCCGTACAGCGTTTTGCAGGCATAAGCGCTTGATTCGTCGCGGATGAACGAGGCTCCACGGCGAAGTGCGTTAGCGGGACTGCATGCAGGTTATCGCATCGACCCTGCAAGACCCGACAGGGTCGGCGGACGAACGGCGCACATCGCGCGGCCTTCCCTGGCACGCGGATGGGCGCCGAGGCGCCGGGAACTCAGGCTTCCGGGCGCATGTAGGGGAACAGCAGCACGTCGCGGATCGAAGTCGAGCCGGTCAGCAGCATCACCAGTCGATCGATGCCCACGCCGAGGCCGCCGGTCGGCGGCAGGCCCACTTCGAGGGCGCGGATGTAGTCGGCGTCGTAATGCATGGCTTCGTCGTCGCCGCCCTCCTTCGCTTCGACCTGGGCCCGGAAGCGCGCGGCCTGGTCCTCGGGATCGTTGAGCTCGGAAAAACCGTTGGCGATTTCCTTGCCGCCGACGAACAGCTCGAAACGGTCGGTGATGCCCGGCTCGGTGTCCGACTCGCGCGCCAGCGGCGAGACTTCGACCGGATAGTGAGTGATGAAGGTCGGCTGGATCAGGTCGCCCTCGACCGTCTTCTCGAAGATCTCCAGCAGCAGCTTGCCCCAGCCGTAGGCCGGCTTCACGTGGATCTTCAGGCGCGCGCAGTGCGCGGCCAGCGCTTCGCGATCGCGGCAGTCGGCGACGCTGATCTCCGGGTTGCATTCGCGCACGGCCTCTTCCAGCTTCCAGCGACGGAAGGGCTTGCCCAGGTCGATGAGATTGCCGTCCCATTCCACGGCATCGGCGCCCATCACCTCGCGGGCGACATCGCGGATCATGCCTTCGGTCAGGTCCATGACCTCGTGGTACGTGGCGTACGCCTCGTACAGTTCGAGCATGGTGAATTCGGGATTGTGGCGCGTGCTGACGCCTTCGTTGCGGAAGTTGCGGTTGATCTCGTAGACGCGCTCGAAGCCGCCGACGACCAGGCGCTTGAGGTACAGCTCCGGCGCCACGCGCAGGTACAGGTCGAGGTCGAGCGCGTTGTGGTGCGTCTCGAACGGCTTCGCGGCGGCGCCACCGGCGATGTAGTGCATCATCGGCGTTTCCACTTCCTGGAAACGGCGCGCGTCCAGCCACCCGCGGATCGCGGAGATGATCTTCGAGCGCTTGACGAAGACCTCGCGCGCCTCGCGATTGACGATCAGGTCGACGTAGCGCTGGCGATAGCGCTGCTCGACATCGCTCAGGCCGAACCAGGTACTCGGCAGCGGGCGCAGCGACTTGGTCAGCAGGCGCAGCGTCTCGGCCTTGACCGACAGTTCACCGGTCTTGGTGCGCATCACCGGACCCTGGGCGCCGACGATGTCGCCGATGTCCCAGTGCTTGAACGCGTCGTAGGTCTCGCCCAGCGCATTGGCCTGCAGGAACAGCTGCAGGGTGCCGGTCATGTCCTGGATCTGCACGAACGCGGCCTTGCCCATGATCCGCTTGGCCATGATGCGGCCGGCCACGGCCACGCGCAGGCCCTCGGCATCCAGAGCCTCGCCGGTCCAGCGTTCGGCATCGCCGTAGGCGTGCTGCAAGTCGCCCGCATGGTGCGTGCGCACGAAATCGTTGGGGAACGCCACGCCCTGCCCGCGCAGGGCCGCGAGTTTGCCGCGACGCTCGGCGATCAGGGCGTTCTCGTCGTGCGGCGGGGTCTGTTCATCGGTCATGGCGGTGGTGGTCCGGAAGTGGTCGTGGGAGTGCGATGCTGCAGGATCGCAAAGGCCACGATGTCCGCGGCCACCGCCGCTCCTGCCGCGACGGTATCAGTCGGGGATGATGCGTTTTTTCGAGACGCTGACGACGACCGCGCGGACGCGGTCGCCGGGGATGCGCGATGTCGGCGCAAGGATCATGCGGCGTCGATCCGCTTGGCGCCGGCTTCGAGGCCGGACTTGAGGCTGGCCTCGACGAATTCGTCGAGGTCGCCGTCGAGCACCTTCTGGGTGTCGCTGCGTTCGATGCCGGTGCGCAGATCCTTGATGCGCGACTGGTCGAGCACGTAGTTGCGGATCTGGCTGCCCCAGCCGATGTCGGACTTGGTGGCTTCCAGCGCATCGCGCTCGGCGTTGCGCTTCTGGATCTCCAGCTCGTAGAGCTTGGCCTTCAGCATCTTCATCGCCATGTCGCGATTCTGGTGCTGGCTGCGGCCGTTCTGGCACGCGACCACGGTATTGGTCGGAATGTGCGTGATGCGCACCGCCGACTCGGTCTTGTTCACGTGCTGGCCGCCCGCGCCCGAGGAGCGGTAGACGTCGGTCCGCAGGTCGGCCGGGTTGATGTCGATGTCGATGTCGTCGTCGACTTCCGGCGAGACGAACACCGAGGTGAACGAGGTGTGGCGGCGGTTGTCCGAATCGAACGGCGACTTGCGCACCAGGCGGTGCACGCCGATCTCGGTCTTGAGCCAGCCGTAGGCGTAGTCGCCCTCGACCTTGATCGTGGCGGACTTGATGCCCGCGACGTCGCCGGCGCTGGCTTCCATCAGTTCGGTCTTCCAGCCGCGCGACTCGCACCAGCGCAGGTACATGCGCAGCAGCATTTCCGCCCAGTCCTGCGCCTCGGTGCCACCGGCGCCGGCCTGGATGTCGACGAAGGCGTTGCAGCCGTCCATCTTGCCGGAGAACATGCGCTGGAATTCGAGCTGGTCGACGCCGCGCGCATAGCGCTCCACGTCGGCCTGGATGGCCAGCGCGGTGTCGTCGTCGGCTTCCATCTCGACCAGGTCGAGCAGTTCATTGGCCCCGGCCAGGCCTTCCTTCAGGTCGCGGATGCCGTTGACGGTCTTGTCGAGCATGGACCGCTCGCGACCGAGGGCCTGCGCGCGTTCCGAGTCGTTCCAGACGTCGGGGCTTTCCAGTTCGCGGTTGACTTCTTCGAGACGCTCGACCTTGGCGTCGTAGTCAAAGATACCCCCTCAGCGCGTCGAGCCGACCGGTGAGGTCGGCGATGCGCTGGCGGATCGGGTTGAGTTCGATCATGGTGGATGTGCGGCTGCAGCAAAGACCCGGGATTCTAGCAGCAAGCCTCCGGTTTCCGGCGCCTGCGCCCGTTCAGTCGGCGCCGAACCGGGCCCGGAGGCTGTCGCGGTGGGTGCGGCTGCAGGGCAGGACAGCGCCATCGTGCAGATGCAGGCGGGCGTCGCCGCTGTCCAGGGGCTCGATCGAAGCCACCCGGGTGAGGTTGACGATGTAGCTGCGGTGCACGCGGGCGAAACGGCCCGGGTCCAGCCGTCCCTCGATGCCGGCCAGCGTGCTGCGCAGCGGGTAATCGTGGCCGCGGACCCGCAGGTTGACGTAGTTGCCGGCCGCCTGCAGCCATTCGATGTCCTCGGCGGCGATCAGGAAGTCGCGGCCGAGCTTGCGGACGAGGAAGCGGCCGGGGCGGTCGACGGGCTCGACCGGCTCGCCTTCGTCCGGGCGCCCGAGCAGGCTGGCCTCGCCCTGCAGGCGGCGGATCACGAACCGGTAACCTTCGATGATCGAGACGATCATCGTGTAGCCACGCACGTCCTTCAGGTATTCGTAGGCCAGCTCGCGCGGCCAGTGGCCGAAATCGTAGTCCAGGCCCTGCACGGCGTAGGCCGCCTCGCGGAGGGCGACCATGCCGATGACGTGGGCCAGCGAGAACACCAGGCTGCCCAGGAGGTGCATGGGCAGGTTCCGCGCCAGCGTGTCCCAGTGCAGCGGGTAGCGGCGGGTGAACCAGACCAGCGCCGGGACCAGCGCCAGGATCGTCAGCCCGCTCGACCATTCCCACACGGCGGGCTGCCAGGCGGCGAACCCCAGCCCGACCCGGCGGATGTCCATCAGCACGGTGATGCTGTTGGCGATGCCGTTCACCAGGGTCAGGCCGATCCAGAATCCGACTTCGATCACCCGCCGCCAGCGCTGGAAGAACGCCGGGCCGACGGGCGCGGGCGGGGTCGAGGGAAATGCGTCGCTGGAGGGCACGGGGTCGGGGGCAGCCATGCGCGCATTCTAGGCCCGGCGTCCGCGCACCGCGCCCGGTTCGTCACCGCCCGCCCGCGACTCGTCACTTTTCCATGGCGATCAGGCACTTGGCCGTGGACACGGCGGCGCCTGCAGAAACACTGGCGCCTTCCCACATGGAGACGCCCCCATGCAACGCCGCCTCGACCTGGACTGGATCCGCATCGCCGCCTTCGCCCTGCTCGTGCTCTACCACTGCGGCATGTACTACGTGAGCTGGGACTGGCACGTCAAAAGCCCGCATGCCGGCGAAGCGCTGGAGCCGCTGATGATGCTCAGCTCGCCCTGGCGGCTGTCGCTGCTGTTCCTGGTCTCGGGCGTGGCCACCGCCTTCCTGTTCTCGAAGCGGCCGGCCGGATTCCTCGGCAGCCGTTCCTGGCGGCTGCTGCTGCCGCTGGCGTTCGGGATGCTGGTGGTCGTGACGCCGCAGGCCTACTACGAGGTCATCGAGAAACTCCCCGGCGGCTACCACGACGGCTACCTCGCGTTCTGGGGGCGCTACCTGTCCGTGGACAGAACGTTCTGCTGGGACGGGGATTGCCTGGAGGTGCCGACCTGGAACCATCTGTGGTTCGTGGCCTATCTGTGGGTCTACACGGTCGCCGCGTGGGCGCTGCTGCGCTTCGCTCCGCGGGCCATGGACCGTGCCGGCGACTGGCTGGCGACCCGGCTGTCGGGCATCGGCCTGCTGCTCTGGCCGGCCCTGCTGCTGGCGGTAGCGCGAGTCGCGCTGGTCGGCCGCTTCGAATCGACCCATGCCCTGGTCGACGACTGGTACAACCATGCCCAGTACCTGCCGCTGTTCCTGCTCGGCGTGCTGGTCGCGACCCGCGACGGCGTCTGGAGCGCCCTGCACCGCCAGCGCTGGTTGGCACTGGGCCTGGCGGCGGCCGGCTATGCCTTCATCGTCTGGTACTTCTTCGGCAGCGGCTATGACGATGACGGCACGCCGCCGCCGGAAGCGCTGCGGATGCTGCAGCGCACGGTGTGGGCGATGTTCCAGTGGTCCGCCATCGCCGCGATCCTCGGCTTCGCGCGCGGCATGGCGTTCCGCGACACCGCGACGCTGCGCTACCTGCGCGACGCGGTGTTCCCGGTCTACATCCTCCACCAGACGATCACCGTGGCCGTCGCCCACAACCTCCAGCCGCTCGGCCTGCAGCTCGCGCTCGAAGGCCCGCTGCTGGTGCTGGCGACCTTCGGCCTGAGCTTCGCGGGGTTCGAGATCGTGCGCCGGATGCGCTGGCTGCGGCCGCTGTTCGGCTTGAAGGCATCGCTACCGTCGACGACCGCCGCGCCCGCCCGGAGCGCGACGGTCGGCCCATGATCACTGCATGTAATCACTTCACCTCGAACTCGCCCACGAACACCGTCTCGCTCCTGCCGCTCAGGCGGAGCGTGACGGTCTCGTCCTTGCGGCGCGGCGTGCCCCAGCCGGAGCTCAGGCGCAGGCTCAGCGTGGTCGCGCCGGTCACGATCTGCTGGCGGTCGCCGAAGAAATTGGCCTCGACCTTGTACTTGCCCGGCTTCGCGTCCTTCAGCACGAATTCCTCCGGGCCGTAGCCGCCGGTGAAATCGTCGCTGAGCAGGCCGCCCTGGAAGGTGTTTCGGTTGCCGTAGTAGCAGCGCTCGCCGTTGGGATCGGTCACCCACAGGTCCATGTCGCTGTTGTCGCTGTCCCAGGCCAGCACCACGCGCAGGTCCAGCGGCATGTTCTTGAGCAGGCGGCGATCGATGAAGGCGGTATCGAGCGGCGTCGGGCTGGTGACGATGATCTCGTTCATCTCGTTGAGCGCGACCAGTTCGACTTCCGAGAAGCGGTCGTCCCACGGCCGGGCCGCGACGTCGTACAGACGCTGGATCGCCTCCTGTCGCTGCCCTGCCCCGGCCAGCGCCAGGCCCAGGTCGCGGTGGCTCTGCGGCTCCTCGTCGGCCAGGCGCAGCACCTCCCGCAGCACCGCGACGGCATGCGGCCAGTCGCCGGCCTGCATCAGTCGGTAACCGAGTACGCGGAGCACGTGGCGGTTCTCCAGCTTCATCTCGGCCAGGTTCGACAGCACGCGCAGCGCCTCTGTACGACGCCCCTTCTGCAGCAGCAGGTCGGCGACATCGAGATAGAACGCGGTGCTGTCGGCGTGGCTGTCCTTTTCGTCGAGATACAGCGCGTAAAGCTCCTCGGCCTTGGCGTCGCGCAGGCGGCGCGCATACGGCGAATCCGGGGCCCAGGCCTGCAGGCGGATGGCGACGCCCTGGCCGGCGGCATCGGCCTCGATCGCCTTCGCAGCTTCCAGCTCGGCCTGGCGTCGCGCACCGGCGGGTGCGACGGCACGCTGCTGCGCGGCGCGCAGGTTCACCGCGTTTTCGCGTGCGCGCGCAAGTTCCTCGGTCGCGACGGGCGACGGCGGCGGTGGCGGCGCGGACGGCGAAGGCGGTGCCGACATCACCGGTTCTGCAGCGGCATCGCCAGTCGCGTATGCGGCCACCTCGCCGTGGCCCTCGCGCTTGGGTTTCGGCAGCGCGGTCTTCGGGAAGGTCTTGCCCCACCACTCGACACGCTCGGCGAAGCGCCTGGCGACGACCTCCAGCCGCTCGCTGCGGCTCTGCTCGCGCGTGCGGTCTCGGCTGCGCTGCAGCGCGGCGACCTGTTCGCGCAGGGCCGCCGGCGCGGGAATGTCGTAACGCACGTAGTCCTCCGGCGATTCGAGCACCAGCAGCGAAGTGCCCGGGGTGACGATGCCGAACCGCTGGCCCAGCCGGGTGATCGCGCCGCGATGGCGCTCGGGCTCGGCGGCCTTCGATGCCACCTGCCAGCTCGCCCACAGCGCGGCGACCTGGGTGCTGGTCGGCGCGTCGGCCGCGATCGAGGCATCGACGGTCCGCATGCGACCGCCTTCCTGCACGCGGACCCGCACGCGTGCCGTGGCCTCGGTCATGCGACCGGCCACGCGCAGCAGGCCGTCATCGATGTCCCACGACTGCGGCAGCAGGTCTTCGATGCCCTCGCCTTCCAGCGCAATCACGCGCCGGCCCTGGCCGAGCAGCGCATTCGTTGCGGCATCCAGTCCATCGCGTCCCTGCCAGCGCGCGAGTCGTCCACCGCGCGCTTGCGCCAGCGCCGACAGCCGCGTCGCATCGACTTCGGCACCGGAGGACGCCAGCGCATGCAGCGATTGCCCCGCCTTCAGTGCCGGAAACGCGCGATCGCCATAGTTGTGCAGGCCATCGCTGACCAGCAGGTATTCGCCGACGCCCTGCTCGGGCGTCCAGTCGGCCAGGTCGCTGGCGCCATCGTGCACCAGCGTTTCCAGCGCCTTGCGCAGCGCGCTCCAGTCGCCGTTGCGGATCGCGAATCGACCGCCGTCCTCACCGACGTCGCGCAGCACGTGCAGGCGGACTTCGCCATCGCCCATCGCCGCGAAGTAACGGTCGAGCAGCGCGAACTCCCCCGGGCGATCGCGATGGCGCGCGGACGCGGAGGCGTCCCACAGCAGGCCGACCGTCGAGGGTACGCGTCGTTTCGCGACTGCACTGGATGTTTCGGGCAGCGGGATGTCGATCAGGGCGAAACGCTCGCCATCGAACGACTGCACGACGGCCTGCGCATCGGCGCTCGCCGGCAGGCGCAAGGCCAGCGTCGATGCCGGTCGCGTGCGTCCGCCGGCCCCGCGTTCGCGCAGGACATCGTGCCGTGCGACGTAGGCGCCGCGACGGCGCTCGAAGCGCAGTGTCTCGAAGCGACCGCCCTGCGTCGGCGCGGCGCCCAGGCCATCGGACTGGATCGACAGCGAGGCGCCGTCGGCCTCGTCGAGCAGATGCACCGGCACGTCGAGCCGCCAGGCATCGCCGTCGCGGCGCAGGGCTTCGTCGATGACGAGCCGCACCTGGCGCGTGCCGCGCGCGGGGATGGGATAGACGCGGAGACGGAAGTGATTGCCGGCGGTCTGTTCGAGCAGCCCCGGGTCGACGTTGCGGCGCTCGATGCTCTCGAACACCTGCTGCGCCTTCTGCTTGGGCACCGGCACCGCGTCGCGCAGCACGCCGTCGATGTCCAGCGCGAAGGCGCTGACCTGCTGGCCGGGCTGCAGCGGGAATTCGAGGTTGCCTTCGAGCAGGCGGTCGTTGGGGTTGTACAGGGTCAGCAGCAGCGTGGTGCGCGCGAGGCTGCCGTGCGTCTCGACATCAAGCTTCGCTTCGCGCAGTGCGATCGGGATCTTCGCCTCGGTTGCACGGATCAGCGGCGGCGCGGTGAGCGCGTCAGGAACGACGACCGGAACGGCCGGTGGCCTCGGCGGTCGTGGCGTGCGCGCTTCGCCGGGCAGGCTCTGGCCGAGCAGCAGGCCGAGCACGAGGGTGGCGGTGGCGGTCGCGGAGAATCCTCGGCGCATGGCGGTGTCCCGTGTAAAGGTGTCGATGGAACGGCCCGATCCCGGAGACGGGGTTGGGTCTCGTTCCACGATGCCACAAACGCGGTCAGCCGACGCCGACCGGCTCCCGATGGACCACGATCAGCTGCACGGCATCGCCACCGCGCCAGTCGTCGGGCTGCAGGCGATACGCGGCGCGGATCCGCGACGGCGGCGGCGTGCCGTCCCAGCCGGAGAAGTGGATCGCGTTGATCCGGCGCGTGCCGCCGGGCCAGGCCAGTTCGAGCTTGAGATGCGTCTCGCCGACGGGACGCCACTGCACCACGTCGAACACATCGTCGAACAGCGGTTCGGGAAAGGCCTGCCCCCACGGCCCGCCGTCGCGCAGCGCGAGCGCGGTGGCGAGCGCGCAGGCATCCGGCGGGATCGCGCCATCGCTGAGCACCACGTCCTGCAGCAGTTCGGGCGACATCAGCTCGGCGGCGCAGGCTTCGAAGGCGCGCTGGAAAGCCGGCAGGTCGACCAGGCGCAAGCTGAGCCCTGCCGCCATCGCATGACCACCGAAACGCCCGATCAGCCCGGGATGTCGCGCATCGACCATCGCCAGGGCGTCGCGGATGTGGAAGCCGCTGATCGAGCGCGCCGAACCGCGCAGCTCGTCGCCGCCCGGCTCGCTCGGCGCGAACGCGATCGTCGGGCGATGCACGCGCTCCTTGATCTTCGATGCGACCAGGCCGACCACGCCGGGATGCCAGTCCTCGTGATACAGGCACACCGCGATGCGCGCGGTTTCGCCATCGAACGAAAGCGCAGCCAGCGCGTCCTCGGCATCGCCGACCATCTGCGCCTGCACGCCACGGCGCTCGGCGTTGATGCCGTCGAGGATCTCCGCGAGTTCGCGCGCACGGCGCGGGTCGTCGCTGAGCAGGCATTCGATGCCCAGCGTCATGTCTTCCAGCCGGCCAGCGGCATTGATGCGCGGTGCGAGCGCATAGCCGATGTCGGTCGAGGTCAGCGCGGCCTCGGTGCGTTTCGACACTTCGATGAGCGCGCGCAATCCGGCGCAGCCGCGACCGGCGCGCAGGCGGCGCAGGCCGGCGGCGACCAGCGCACGGTTGTTGACGTCCAGCGGAACCAGGTCGGCGACCGTGCCGACCGCGACCAGGTCGAGCAGCACGGTGAGATCCGGCGGTTCGCCGGAAAAACGGCCTTCTTCGCGCAGGCGGCGACGCAGGGCGAGCAGGACGTAGAACAGCACGCCGACGCCGGCCAGCGACTTGCTGGCGAAGGCATCGCCGCGCAGGTTCGGATCGACGATGACATCGGCGGGCGGCAGGGAGTCGCCGGGCAGGTGATGATCGGTCACCAGCACGCGCCAGCCGCGAGACTTCGCCGCAGCAATGCCGGCGTGACAGGCGATGCCGTGGTCGACGGTGACCAGCAGGTCGGGCGACATCGCCGCCAGTTCGTCGACCAGCGCAGGCGACAGGCCGTAGCCATGGACCATGCGATTGGGCACCGCGTACGACACCCGCGTCGCGCCGAGCAGGCCCAGGCCGCGCACCGCAACGGCGCAGGCGGTCGCGCCGTCGCAATCGAAATCGCCGACGACCAGGATGTGCTGCTGCGCGGCGATGGCCTCGGCGAGCAGGCGGGCGGCCTCGTCGATGCCGTGCAGGTCGTCCGGTGGCAGCAGCTGGTTCAGGCGCGGCTGCGCCTGCGCATGCGTGCGCGCGCCACGGGCGGCGTAGACGCGACGCAGCAGCGGCGGTACTTCGGCCGGCCAGTCCTGCGCGGAAGCGCCGGTCTCGGGTTCGGCGTGTTCGTCACGCCTGCGGATGGTCCGCATCAGCCGGCGTCCGTCGCGACCGGCATCGACCAGGGCTTGCGCCAGAAACGCCAGCGCTGTCCGCTGCGCAGCACGACACGCCCGCCGTCGGCGGTATCGAGGATCGCACTCGCGCACCTGCCCTCGCCCACCGCGCGCAGCAGCGGCAGCAGCCAGTCGCGCTGCAACGCGGCGAGGTCGCGGGTACGGCGCAGGTCGAAAAGCGTGCAACCGTCGGTCAGTGCGGCATCGGCGAACGAGGCCGGCAGCCGGCCCGCATCGCCGCCGGCCAGCCGGGCGAGCGCGCATGCGAGGTCGTCATCGCTGGCGCAGCGGGCCACGTCGCCGCGCACCGTGGTCGGCAGCACGCCGCCGCCCCACAGCCACAGGGAGTTCACCGGCACCAGGCCGCGTTCGGCGCGGCGCGCGTTCCAGGGATGGTTGTGCAGGACGATCTGCGCCTCGTTGATCAGCGCACGCCAGCGACGGCCTTCCGGACCCTCGGGCTGGTGCTCGAACAGGTCCGCGCCGATGGCGTCGTCGGGCGCGCTGAACGCCGGCAACTTCGACTCGCGCGGCAGGCGCAGGTACCAGTGCGCGGGCGACGGCGCATCGAGTTCGAAACCGGCATCGCCGAACACCGGCTTGAGCGCGGGCAGCAGGGCGTCGACATCCGCGTCGTCGAGGCCGAGACGCGCGCCGATGCCGAGCAGGCGCGCGCCGTTGAGGTCGGGACGGACATGGGCGGGATCGGCGCGCAGCCAGGCGGCGCCGACGGCATCGCCGACTTCGGCCTGGCGGGTCAGCGCGGCGGCGGACCAGCGCGCAGGCACGATGGAGAAGACGCGCGAGAGCTGCGCCTCGATCCCCGCCTCGCCCGCTGGCGAGGCATCGGCGCGCCCGAAGGCGGTCGCCAGTTCGGGCGCCAGCGCCTGCCGGCCGAAGACCGACCAGGCGGGCAGGAGCAGGATGAAGCTGCGATCGCGCGACATGGCGGCGATGCGCTCAGCCTTCGTACGCGACCTGGATCAGTTCGTACTCGCGCTTGCCGGCCGGGGCGTCGATCTCGACGGTGTCGCCCTCGTGCTTGCCGATCAGCGCGCGCGCCAGCGGCGAGGAAATGGCGATCAGGCCCTGCTTGATGTCGGCTTCGAGGTCGCCGACGATCTGGTAGCGCTTTTCCTCGTCGTTCTCGACATCGGCCAGGGTCACGGTCGCGCCGAACACGACGCGGCTGCCGGCGTTCAGCGTGGACACGTCGATGACCTGCGCATGCGACAGTTCTGCTTCGAGCTGCTTGATGCGGCCCTCGATGAAGCCCTGCTGCTCGCGCGCGGCGTGGTATTCGGCGTTTTCCTTCAGGTCGCCGTGGCCGCGCGCTTCGGCAATCGCGGCGATGACCGCCGGACGCTGGACGCTCTTGAGGTTTTCCAGCTCGCCGCGCAGGCGCTGCGAGCCTTTCAGGGTGATGGGTGCTCTGCTCATGCTTGCTCGAGTTCCTTGTGCAGTTCCTGCAGCGCCCAGACCGGGCCGCTGTCGCGGAAATCGAGAGAATGCAGCAGCGCCTTCGCGCCTGCAATCGTCGTCGAATAAGTGACCCGCTGCTGCAAGGCCTCGCGGCGGATCGAGAACGAGTCGGCTATGGCCTGCTTGCCTTCCGTGGTGTTGACGATGTAGGTGATCTCGCCGTTCTTGATCAGGTCGACGATGTGCGGGCGGCCCTCGACGACCTTGTTCACGATCTCGCAGGCGACGCCCTGCTCGCGCAGCCACGCGGCGGTGCCGCGGGTGGCGACGACCGCATAGCCGCGCGCCACCAGGTCCTGCGCCACCGACAGCACGCGCTGCTTGTCGGGGTCGCGCACCGAGATGAAGGCCTTGCCCTTCGGCGGCGCCTTGATGCCGGCGGCTTCCTGGGCGCGAGCGAACGCGGCACCGAAGTTGCGGCCGACGCCCATGACCTCGCCGGTCGAACGCATTTCCGGGCCGAGGATCGGGTCGACGCCCTGGAACTTGGCGAACGGGAAGATCGCTTCCTTGACCGAGTAGTAGTCGGGCACGATTTCCTTGGTCGCGCCCTGCTCCGCCAGGGTCTTGCCGGCCATGCAGCGCGCGGCGATCTTCGCCAGCGGCATGCCGGTGGCCTTGGACACGAAGGGCACGGTGCGCGAGGCGCGCGGGTTCACTTCCAGCAGGAAGATGGTGTCGGTGCCGTCCGCCTCGGTCTGGATGGCGAACTGCGTGTTCATCAGGCCGACGACGTTCAGCGCCTTGGCCAGCGCGACCACCTGGTCGCGCAGGCGGGCCTGGGTGGCCTGCGACAGCGAGTACGGCGGCAGCGAGCACGAAGAGTCGCCCGAATGCACGCCGGCTTCCTCGATGTGCTCCATCACGCCGCCGATCAGGACGTTGCCGTCCTTGTCGGCGATCACGTCGACGTCGACTTCGACCGCATGGTCGAGGAAGCGGTCGAGGAGCACCGGCGAATCGTTCGAGACCTTCACCGCATCACGGATGTAGCGCGACAGGTCGGCATCGGAATACACGATCTCCATCGCGCGTCCGCCGAGCACGTAGCTCGGGCGCACGACCAGCGGATAGCCGATCTCGCCGGCCAGGGCGATGGCTTCGTCCTGGTTGCGCGCGGTGCGGTTCGGCGGCTGCTTCAGGCCGAGCGCCTCGACCAGCTTCTGGAAGCGTTCGCGGTCCTCGGCCAGGTCGATCGAATCCGGCGAAGTGCCGATCACCGGCACGCCGTTCGCTTCCAGCGCCTGCGCCAGCTTCAGGGGGGTCTGCCCGCCGTACTGCACGATCACGCCCTTGGGCTGTTCCAGCTCGACGATGGCCAGCACGTCTTCCAGCGTGAGAGGCTCGAAGTACAGGCGATCGGAGGTGTCGTAGTCGGTCGAAACGGTCTCCGGGTTGCAGTTGACCATGATGGTCTCGTACCCGTCCTCGCGCAGCGCCAGCGCGGCGTGCACGCAGCAGTAATCGAACTCGATGCCCTGGCCGATGCGGTTCGGGCCGCCGCCGAGGACCATGATCTTGTCGCGACTGGTCGGCTGCGCCTCGCACTCGTCCTCGTAGGTCGAATACAGGTAGGCGGTGGTGGTGGCGAACTCGGCGGCGCAGGAATCCACGCGCTTGTACACAGGACGCACGCCGAAGGCCTTGCGCAGCGCACGCACGGCGGTCTCGTTGGTGCCGGCCAGCTGGGCCAGGCGCGCATCGGAGAAGCCCTTGCGCTTGAGCGCACGCAGACGCTTCGCATCGAGGCCTTCGAGGCCGGCGGCGGCGACTTCGCGCTCGCAGGCGATGAGCTCTTCCAGTTGATCGAGGAACCACGGGTCGACGAAGGACAGCGCGTGCACCTCCTCGACCGACATGCCGGCGCGGAAGGCGTCGGCGAGATAGAACATGCGCTCGGGGCCGGCTTCCTTCACTTCGCGACGCAGCGCGGCCATGCCTTCGTGCGTGGACAGATCCAGGCCGGTCGGATCGAGGCCGATCTTGCCGGTTTCCAGGCCGCGCAGCGCCTTCTGCAGCGATTCCTGGAAGGTGCGGCCGATCGCCATCACCTCGCCCACCGACTTCATCTGCGTGGTCAGGCGCGCATCGGCGGCCGGGAACTTCTCGAATGCGAAGCGCGGGATCTTGGTGACGACGTAGTCGATGCTCGGTTCGAACGAGGCCGGGGTCAGGCCACCGGTGATCTCGTTCTTCAGTTCGTCGAGCGTGTAGCCGACGGCGAGCTTGGCCGCGACCTTGGCGATCGGGAAGCCGGTCGCCTTCGAGGCCAACGCCGACGAGCGCGACACGCGTGGATTCATCTCGATGACGACGACGCGGCCGTCCTGGGCATTGATGCCGAACTGCACGTTCGAGCCGCCGGTGTCGACGCCGATCTTGCGCAGCACCGCGATCGAGGCATCGCGCAGGCGCTGGTATTCCTTGTCGGTGAGCGTCTGCGCCGGCGCGACGGTGATGCTGTCGCCGGTATGCACGCCCATCGGGTCGAAGTTCTCGATCGAGCAGACGATGATGCAGTTGTCCGCGGTGTCGCGGACCACTTCCATTTCGAATTCCTTCCAGCCCAGCACCGATTCCTCGATCAGCACTTCATGCACCGGCGAGAGGTCGAGGCCGCGCTTGGCGATCTCCTCGAACTCTTCCTTGTTGTAGGCGATGCCGCCGCCGGTGCCGCCGAGGGTGAAGCTGGGGCGGATGATGGTCGGGTAGCCGACCTTGGTCTGGATCTCCAGCGCCTGCTCGAAGGTGCGTGCAACCTCGGCCTTCGGGCATTCCAGGCCGATCTCCTGCATCGCGACGCGGAACAGCTCGCGGTCCTCGGCCATGCGGATCGCGTCGCGCTTGGCGCCGATCAGCTCGACGTTGTATTTCTCGAGCACGCCGTTGTCGGCGAGGTCCAGCGCGCAGTTCAGCGCGGTCTGGCCACCCATGGTCGGCAGCAGCGCGTCGGGGCGCTCCTTCTCGATGATCTTCTCGACCGTGCGCCAGTTGATCGGCTCGATGTAGACCGCATCGGCCATGTTCGGATCGGTCATGATCGTCGCGGGATTGCTGTTCACCAGCACCACGCGGTAGCCCTCGTCGCGCAGCGCCTTGCACGCCTGGGCGCCGGAATAATCGAATTCACAGGCCTGGCCGATCACGATCGGACCTGCGCCGATGATCAGGACGGTCTGGATGTCAGTGCGCTTGGGCATGGAGTCCTCAGTGAAGTCTTTCGTGTCTCGGTGTGCGGTCTCAGTACCACCGGTCCTGCCAGCGCTCGCGCGGCAGCCAGGTGATCCTGTCCTCGTCTTCGACCGCCACGCCGCCGGCCTGGACGGCCCGCAGCACGGCGGCATTCATTTCGTTCCAGCTCGCCGCACCTGCGCCGATCCGCGCGCCGATACGGTTGTTGCGTGCATCCATCGCACGGGCCGCGTCGCCGCGACCATCGCCTTCCATGACGGCGGTAACCCAGTCCACCCAGCGCGGCGATCCCGTGTAGGCGACCGTTGCGCTGGCGAGCGTGTGCCGGTAGGCATCCTTCGGGCCGTGGCGTCCGCCGGGCAGGTCGCTACGCGATGTCGCCAGGTACACGGTGCCGAACACGAAGGCCGGGTACGCCGCCAACAGCAACGCGACGACCAGCATCCGGCGAAACCAGCGGCGACGGTGCGCACGCGATGGATCCACCGGAGGCTGCATCAGTTGAAGAGCGTCGCCATGGACACGTCGCAGGCACCCATCGCGCGCAGCATGACCTGCGTTGCGAGGTTCTCGCCAGCCGCTTCGCCGCTCTGCTCGTTCTCCTCCGAGGACTTGGCGGTCGAGAACGCATTGCCGAGGCCCGACAGCTTGCGCAGGCCGGCGTGGTCCGGCGCGGTCATGAAGGCCATGAACGAGGCCAGTTGTTCCGGCGTGGCGCTGCCCAGCACTTCCTGCTCGCTGACCTTGACGCCGGTGCGCTCACCCTCGGCCCCGGCCATCATCAGGCGGCCCATGACCGTGGCCGCACCGCCTTCGAGTAGCTTCAGTTCGTCGTCGATGCGGGACGGGTTGGTGGCCACGTACTCGGCCACATCCTTCCGCTTCGCCCGGCGGTAACCGGTATTGCTCAGCTCGGTGCGCAGGCAGGACAGCTGGGCCGGCGTCACCGCATCGGGCTTGTCCTGCATCGGCCACTTCGGATCGTCCTTGGCCAGCATGTCGAAGATGCGACCCATCGGCACGAGTTCGACCATGAGGTCGGTGAGGCGCTCGGTCTTCGCATCCTGCGAGGCTTTCGCGGGGGCGGCCGCATGCGCGGACATGGGCAGCATGCCGCCGACGAGCAGCAGCGCGGCGATGGACAGGATGACGCGTTTCATCGGAACCCCCTGGAAGTGGGTGGGTGATGCATGTCGGACGATGCGGCGCGGGTCAGGCCCGGGCCTGCATCGTCGCCACGAACCGGTCGAACAGCGGAGACACATCGTGCGGGCCCGGGCTGGCTTCCGGATGCCCCTGGAAGCTGAAGGCCGGTGCGTCGGTCAGGGCGATGCCCTGGTTGCTGCCGTCGAACAGCGAGCGGTGGGTCACGCGCACGTTGGCCGGCAGGCTGGCTTCGTCGATGGCGAACCCGTGGTTCTGCGAGGTGATCATCACCCGGCCGCTGTCGATGTCGATGACCGGGTGGTTGGCGCCGTGGTGGCCGAATTTCATCTTCAGGGTCTGCGCGCCGCTGGCCAGGCCGAGCAGCTGGTGACCGAGGCAGATGCCGAAGGTCGGGATCTTGCGTGCGATGAACTCGCGGATGGCGGCGATGGCGTAGTCGCAGGGCGCCGGGTCGCCGGGGCCGTTGGACAGGAACACGCCGTCGGGATTCATCGCCAGCACGTCGGCGGCGGAGGTCTGCGCCGGAACGACGGTCACGTCGCAGCCGCGCTCGGCGAGCATGCGCAGGATGTTGCGCTTCACGCCGAAATCGTAGGCGACGACCTTGTACTTCGGCTCGGCGGTGACGAAGGCGTTGCGATCGAGGTCGAGCTGGCCTTCGGTCCAGGGATAGGCGTTGCCGGTGCTCACCACCTTCGCCAGGTCCATGCCCTTGAGGCCCGGGAACTTGCGCGCGGCTTCCAGCGCCTTCTCGACATCGATGTCACCCGCCATCAGCGCGCCATTCTGGGCGCCGCGATCGCGCAGCAGGCGGGTCAGCTTGCGGGTGTCGATCTCGGAAATCGCGACGATGCCGCGCGCCTTGAGCCATTCCGGCAGCGCGACCTGGCTGCGCCAGTTGCTGGGACGTCGCGGCACGTTGCGCACGATCAGGCCGGAGGCCCAGACCTGGCCGGCCTCGTCGTCGAGATCGGTGCAGCCGGTGTTGCCGATGTGCGGATAGGTCAGCGTGACCAGTTGGCGGGCATAGGACGGGTCGCTGAGGACTTCCTGGTAGCCGGTGATCGCGGTATTGAACACGACTTCGCCGACGGACAGGCCGGGCGCGCCTACGGATTCGCCCTCGAATACGGTGCCGTCTTCGAGGACAAGGATTGCGGTTTCGGTCACGGGGTTCGCCTTTGTTGGGGCTGACGGCAGGTTGCAAAAAGCCCCGGGCGCGGTCTGTAACCGGCCCGTGGCTTCTGGAGTCAGGCGAGCGAGAATTGTACCGGCGCGGGCCGGCCAGCGCCAGCACGAATTGCGGCACCGCATCAAATTCGGCGAGGTTCGCCTCAGTCGAGCAGGTCGCGCAGGCGATAGGCGCCGGGATCGCGTCCGGCCAGCCGCGCTGCGGCATGCAGCGCGCCCCGGGCGAAGATGTCGCGGTTGGTGGCGCGATGGACCAGTTCGATCCGCTCGCCCTGCCCCGCGAACTGCACCAGGTGCTCGCCGACGATGTCGCCGGCGCGCAGGCTGGCATAGCGCGGATCGGCGCCGCCACGCCCGGCCGCCGCGCCCAGGGTCAGGGCCGTGCCCGAGGGCGCATCGAGTTTGCGGGTGTGGTGCGATTCGACGATGTCGCAGTCCCAGCCGGCCAGCGCCTGGGCGGCGCGTTCGACCAGCTCTTCCAGCACGGCGACGCCGAGGCTGAAGTTGGAGGCCCAGAGGACGGGAATCTGCGCCGAGGCCGCCTGCAGCACCGCGCGCTGCTGGTTGGCCAGGCCGGTGGTGCCGGAGACGAAGGCCGCACGGCGTTTCGCGCACAGGGCCAGGATGCCGTCGAAGGCCACCGGCAGGCTGAAATCGATGGCGACGTCGAAGTCGGGCGCGGATTCGAGTTCGGCGACGGGATGGAAGGGCTGGCCGAGCAGGCCGGTTTCGGTCACGGGCGGCGCGACGGCGGCGGCCAGCGTCAGCGACGGCTGTTCAGCCATCAACCGCAGCAGCGTCTGCCCCATCCGACCGCTCGCACCGTGGATCAGGACACGGATGGGAGCATTCATCCGCGTAAGCTACCGGGACGGCCACCGGGTGACAACAAATCCGCCGTCATGTGCATCTGCGGATTTCGCCGCCGGGCCTGGTCAAGCGATCATCCGCCCGAGCGCCGAAGCCTCGATGTCGCGCACCACGGCGTCCAGGGCCGCCCGATCCTGATCAGCGCCGAAACCGAAGCGGAAATGCACCTCGCCCGCCGGCGTGCGCGAGGAATGGATCGACGACAGGCTGACGCCGTGGCGCTCGAACACTTCGAGCAGCGCGCGCAGCGACCCCGAGCGGTCGTCGGGCAGGTGCACGGCGAGCGAGGGCGATTCGAGCAGGTCGGCCAGCAGGTAGCCGATGCGCTCGAACGCATGGTTGCCCTCGGACAGGACCTCGGGGCCATACGCATCGCGGCTGGCCTGCAGGAATCGCGCGCGGAAGGCGGCACGCGCCTCCTCGCCGCCGCTGCGCACCAGGTCGCGCAGCGTGGTCAGCTCGTCGGCCAGCCGGTCGAGCATCTCCGGCACGTGCGGGTTGTCGAACTGGATGTCCTCGTAGATCTGCGGGTTGAGCGACAGGATCCGGGTGACGATCGCATGGTCCATCTCGAACGCGGCGGTGCGCATCGGCAGCAGCGACGACGGCGGCCCGAGCGTGGCGGCGTGTCCGCGGACGACCGCCGCCTGCGCGAGGTGGGTGGCGTGCACCATCGCCTGCACGAGGGTCATCGCCCGATCGTGATGCTCGGCATCGATGCGCACGACTTCGGCTTCGAGCACCACGAGCAGGCGGTCGAGCCAGTCGCGCCAGCGATCGAGCCGGGCTTCGCAGACGAGCAGCACCCGGCCCTTCAGGGTCGGCGACTTCGGCGGCGCGGTCATCGGATGCAGTCCGACCACCTCGGCCTGCGAGCGGCACATCGCCGCCACCGGCGCCTGCTTGATCGAGGTGACGTCCAGCCAGAGGCGGCCGCGCTCGCGTCCGGCGGAACGCGCGACGCAGTCGTCGATGATCGACGCGGTGTGGCGGATCGGCGCGGTGAACAGCAGCACGTCGGCAGCGTCCAGCACATGGTCGAGCGATTCGCAGTCCGGATCGGCCGGGTCGAAGCCGATCACCGGCAAACTCATGCGCTGTTGGAAGAATTCACGCAGCCACCGACCATAGGCGCCCTGGCTGCCGACAAGGCCGATCACTGGCTTGGATGACATCGCTGCGGCTCCCGGGAAGGCCGGGCGAGCATGCGTGCGTGGGCGCCATGATGCAAGACGCCCGCCGGGAAGGCGGGCGTCGGGCTGCGCGGGAACGGCGAATCGGAGATCAGGACGTCATGCGCTCCCAGAAACTCTTCACGCCATCGATGAAGGTGCTGGAGCGCGGCGAATGGCGCCGGGCTTCCTCACCAACGAAGGTCGCCTCGAACTGCGCGAGCAGCTCGCGCTGCTGCGAGGTGAGATTGACCGGAGTTTCGACGACGACGCGGCAGTAGAGATCGCCGGTGCTGCGGCTGCGCACCGAGCGCACGCCCTTCTCGCGCAGACGGAAGACCTTGCCGGTCTGGGTCTCGGGCGGGATTCGGATTTCGGCTTCGCCGCCGAGCGTGGGCACGCGCACGGTATCGCCGAGCGCGGCCTGGGAGATGCGGATCGGCACTTCGCAGTGCAGGTCGTCGCCGTCGCGCTGGAAGATGTCGTGCTCGCGCACGCGCACATCGACGTACAGGTCGCCCGGAGGCGCGCCGGCCGGGCCGGCTTCACCCTCGCCCGACAGGCGGATGCGGTCGCCGTTGTCGACGCCCGCCGGAATCTTCACCGAGAGGATCTTCTCCTCCTCCACGCGGCCGGCGCCCCGGCAGCTCTTGCAGGGCGAGACGATGCGCTTGCCGTTGCCGCCGCAGTGCGGGCACGGCTGCTGCATCGCGAAGATGCCGCGCTGGAAGCGGACCTGGCCGCGTCCCTGGCACGTGCCGCAGGTTTCGACCTTGCCGTCTTCCGAACCGCTGCCCTTGCAGGGCTTGCAGTCGACGAGCGTCGGGATCTCGATGCGCTTCTCGACGCCGGCGACGGCCTCTTCGAGATCCAGTTCCATCACGTAGCCGATGTCGGCGCCGCGACGCGGGCCGCGCGATCCACCGCCACCGCCGAAGATGTTGCCGAAGATGTCGCCGAAGATGTCGTTGATGTCGGCGCCGTGCGCGCCGCCGCCACCGCCGCCCATGCCGTGCTCGAACGCGGCATGGCCGTGCGCGTCGTAGGCCCGGCGCTTGTTGGCGTCGGACAGCACTTCATAGGCTTCCTTCGCTTCCTTGAACGAGGCCTCGGCGGTGGCGTCGTCGGGATTGCGATCCGGGTGGTATTTCATCGCCAGGCGGCGATAGGCCTTCTTCAGCTCGTCCTCGCCGGCATTGCGGGCCACGCCCAGGACTTCGTAGTAATCGCGTTTGCTCATGGCTGCTGGAGAAGTGGGTATTCGGGCGTTGCGTCGGAATTCCGGGGGCCTTCAATGCGGAAACGGGAGCGCAGCAGGCCGCGTCTCCCGTTTCCCTGCCCCCGGCAAGGGGATTACCGGACAAGGGATTACTTGTTGTCGTCCTTCACTTCCGTGAACTCGGCGTCGACGACATCGTCGTTCTTCGCCGAGGCCGACGGGCCGGGACCGGCGTCGCCGGGACCCTGCTGGCCGGCGCTGGCGGCGGCCATCATCGGCTGCACGGCCTCTTCCAGCGCCTTCGACTTGGCCTCGATCTGCGCCTTGTCGTCGCCCTTCATCGCGGTCTCGACCTCGGCGATCGCGCCTTCGACGCGGCCGATCATCTCGCCCGGCACCTTGTCGCCATGATCCTTGATCGCGCTGCGGGCAGCGTGGATCAGGGCGTCGGCGTGGTTGCGCGCCTGCACCAGCTCGTGGAACTTCTTGTCCTCCTCGCGGTGCGCCTCGGCGTCCTGGACCATGCGCTGGATCTCGTCGTCCGACAGGCCCGAGCCGGCCTTGATCTCGACCTTCTGCTCCTTGCCGGTCTTCTTGTCCTTGGCGCTGACGTGCAGGATGCCGTTGGCGTCGATGTCGAAGGTCACTTCGATCTGCGGCATGCCGCGCGGCGCGGGCTCGATGCCGGACAGGTCGAAGCGGGCCAGCGACTTGTTGTACATCGCCTGGGCGCGCTCGCCCTGCAGCACGTGCACGGTCACCGCGCTCTGGTTGTCGGCGGCCGTCGAGTAGGTCTGCGTGGCCTTGGTCGGGATGGTCGTGTTCTTCTCGATGATCTTGTTGAACTCGCCGCCCAGCACTTCGATGCCCAGCGACAGCGGGGTCACGTCGAGCAGCAGCACGTCCTTCACGTCGCCGGCGAGCACGCCGCCCTGGATCGCGGCGCCGATGGCGACGGCCTCGTCCGGGTTCACGTCCTTGCGCGGTTCCTTGCCGAAGAACTCGGCCACCGCCGCCTGCACCTTCGGCATGCGGGTCTGGCCGCCGACGAGGATGACCTCGCTGATGTCGCTGGCGCGCAGGCCGGCGTCGTTCAGCGCGATGCGGCAGGGTTCGATCGACTTCTTGATCAGGTCCTCGACCAGGGCTTCGAGCTTGGCGCGGGTGAGCTTGATGTTCAGGTGCTTCGGACCCGAAGCGTCGGCCGTCACGTACGGCAGGTTCACTTCGGTCTGCTGCGACGAGGACAGCTCGATCTTCGCGCGCTCGGCGGCATCCTTCAGGCGCTGCAGGGCGAGCGGATCCTTGCGCAGGTCGATGCCCTGGTCCTTCTGGAATTCCTCGACGAGGTAGTCGATGACGCGCTTGTCGAAGTCCTCGCCGCCGAGGAAGGTGTCGCCGTTGGTGGCCAGCACTTCGAACTGCTTCTCGCCGTCGACGTTGGCGATCTCGATGATCGACACGTCGAAGGTGCCGCCGCCGAGGTCGTACACGGCGATCTTGCGATCCGCACCGCCGTCGCCCTTGTCGAGGCCATAGGCCAGCGCGGCCGCGGTCGGCTCGTTGATGATGCGCTTCACTTCCAGACCGGCGATGCGGCCGGCGTCCTTGGTCGCCTGGCGCTGGCTGTCGTTGAAGTAGGCCGGCACGGTGATCACCGCTTCGGTCACGGTCTCGCCGAGGTAGGCTTCGGCGGTCTTCTTCATCTTGCCCAGCACTTCGGCCGAGATCTGCTGCGGCGCCATCTTGCGGCCGTCGCTGGTCGCGACCCAGGCGTCGCCGTTGTCGTGCGCCAGGATGGCGTACGGCACCAGGTCGAGGTCCTTCTTGACCTCGGCGTCGGTGAACTTGCGGCCGATCAGGCGCTTCACCGCGTAGAAGGTGTTCTTGGGATTGGTGACGGCCTGGCGCTTGGCGCTGGCGCCGACCAGGACTTCGCCGTCCTTGGTGTAGGCCACGATCGACGGCGTGGTGCGGTCACCTTCGCTGTTTTCGATGACCCTGGCCTTGCCGCCTTCCATGATCGCGACGCACGAGTTGGTCGTGCCCAGATCGATACCGATGATCTTGCCCATGACGGGATTCTCCGAGTCTGTGTTTTCTGGGGCGGTCGGGCCGCCGATGATTCGTATGTATGGCGCGGTGGCGGGGTTTCAAGCGCCGCCTGCCGCGTTCGTCGGACCGCCGGTCGCGACGCCATGCCCGGCGTCCCCCGCGACCACGGCCGACCGGGTGTGCCTCAGTCCTGCTTCGCGACCACGACCAGGGCCGGGCGCAGCAGGCGATCGTTGAGCAGATAGCCCTTCTGGTAGGTCTGCGCGACCGCGCCCGGGGCGATGCCCTCGGCGTCGATCATGCTCATGGCCTGGTGCTGCTCGGGGTTGAAGCTCTCGCCCGCGGCCGGGGCCACGGCCTTCAGGCCATTGGCTTCGGCGATGCGCTGCAGCTGGCGCAAGGTCAGCTCCATGCCGGCGCGCAGCGGGTCGCCTTCGGCGGCTGCGGCCAGGCCGGCTTCCATGCTATCGAACAGCGGCAGCAGGTCGCCGAGCAGGCGCTCGTTGGCGAACTTGCGGGCCATCTCGACCTCGCGGGCCAGGCGCTTGCGCTGGTTGTCGAGGTCGGCACGTTCGCGCAGGGATTCGGCGCGGAGCTGCTCGAGCTCGGCCTTGAGGCTCTCGATCATCGCCTCCGGGGTGTCCGCGACGGCCTCGGTCGAGGTCGTGTTCTCGCCCGGGGCCTGGGCGTCCTGTGAAGTCTGGTCTTGGGTCATGTCCGGTCCGATGGCGGGCGATGGGAAGGGAAACCCCGCCGACCGCCGAGGGATGGGGACACGTTCCGGGGGAATCAAGGGCCGCCAGGCCGCGTGGCGTCGTCCGGCCCCAGGGCCTGGCTGAGCACGCTGGCCGCCGCCTCGACCACCGGGATCACCCGGTCGTAGGCCATCCGCGTCGGGCCGATCACGCCGAGCACGCCGAGCGTCCGGCCGCCGGCGCCGTAGGGCGCGGTGACCAGCGACACCCCGTCCAGCGGCGCCATCCCGGTCTCCTCGCCGATGAAGATCCGCACGCCCGGCGCGCGCAGGGTGCGTTCGAGCACCTGCAGGATCTCGCGCTTGCTGGCGAAGGCCTCGAACAGCTCGCGCAGCCGGTCGAGGTTCGACAGGTCCTGCACGCCGATCAGCCGGGTCTGGCCGGCCACGAGCATGTCCTCGGCGTCGCTGGCCAGGGCCTGGTCGGCCAGCTCCAGCGCGCGGGTCATCAGCGATTCCATCTCCTGCCGGGCGCTGCGCAGTTCGTTCAGCAGCAGGGCCCGGGCCTCGGCCAGCGGCCGGCCGGCGAAATGGGTGTTCAGGTAATTGGCGATCCGCTCCAGCTCGCCGGGCTCGTAGCTGCGGCGAGTCTGCAGGATGCGGTTCTGCACGTCGTTATCGGCGAAGACCAGGATCGCCAGCACCCGCTGGCCGTCCAGCGGCACGAAGTCGACGTGGCGGAACGCGAACTGCTCGCGCTTGGGCACGCTGACCACGCCGACGAAATGGGTCATCGCCGAGACCAGTTCCGAGGCGCTGCCGAGCAGGCTCTGCGTCCCGGTGCCGGGCGACAGTTCGGCGCGCAGCCGGCCGAGTTCGCCGTCGGCCAGCGGCTGGATCTGCAGCAGGCTGTCGACGAACACCCGGTAGCCCTGCGCGGTGGGCACGCGGCCGGCGGAGGTGTGCGGGGCCGCGAGCAGGCCCACGTCCTCCAGCTCGGCGAGGATGTTGCGGATCGTGGCCGGGCTGACGTCCAGGCCGGCATGGCGGGCCAGCGTCTGCGAGCCCACGGGCTCGCCGTCGCGGATGTAGCGCGAGATCAGCGTGCGCAGCAGCAGGCGCGCGCGGGGATCGAGCACGAGGGGATCGGAACCTGGGTCGACCGGTCGATTCATGGCCTTCCATATAGGCGCTGGCGCCGGCCCGCGCAAGCGTCCCGGTGGCGCAGGCCGCCCGCCTGTCTCCATCCGTGAGACGGGCGCGGCGTCCAATGCGTCGCACGAGCCCGGCACTGCCGGGGCGCGCGGGGTCCCGGTCCGACGACATCCCCACGTCGAAGCAGGACGCCAGCGCCCCGGCCGTCGCCGCGGTCGGCCTGTCGCACTTTTGATGCACAATCCGCCCCATGCTGACACGCCTCACGCTTCGCGACTTCGCCGTCGTCGCCTCCACTGAACTCGAATTCGGCCCCGGGATGACCGTCATTTCCGGCGAAACCGGCGCCGGCAAATCCCTGCTGGTAGACGCCCTGGGCTTCCTTTCCGGCATGCGCGCCGACAGCGGCATGGTCCGCCACGGCACCGAACGCGCCGAACTCAACGCCGAGTTCGACCTGCGCGACCGCCCGGAAGCGCTGGCCTGGCTCAGGGAGCAGGAGCTTGACGATGACGGCGCCTGCCAGCTGCGCCGCACCCTGCGCTCCGACGGCGGCTCCCGTGCCTGGATCAACGGACGACCGGTCACCGTCGCCCAGCTCGCCGAGCTGGCCGGCCTGCTGGTCGAGATCCACGGCCAGCACGAGCACCAGGCCCTGCTGTCCAAGGCCAGCCAGCTCGAACTGCTCGACGCCTACGGTCGCCACGCCCCGGCCCTGAAGGCCGTGCGTGAGACCGCCGAGGCCTGGACGGCCCTGCGCCGCGAGCGCGACACCCTGGTCCGCGCCGGCGACGTAGGCGACCGCATCGACCTGCTCGACCACCAGTGGCGCGAACTGGACAAGGAGACGCTGGAGCCGGCCTCGATCGCCGAACTGGCAGCCGACCACCGCCGCTTCGCCAATGCCGCCGGTCTGATCGACACCTGCGAACGCGCCCTCGCCCGCCTCGAAGGCGACGACGCGCCCTCGCTGCTGCAGACCGTGCAGCACCTGCGCGGCGAGATCGCTCGCGCCCGCAACGACGAGCCGCGCCTGGACGAAGTCGATGGCATGCTCGACGCCGCCGCGATCCAGATCGACGAAGCCACCCGCCTGCTGCAGCGCATCCGCGACGACCTGGACCTGGATCCGGAACGCTTCGAGGCGCTGGAGGACCGGATCGGGCGCCTGCACGAACTCGGCCGCAAGCACCGCGTCCCGCCCGAGTCGCTGCACGAGGTCCGCGACCGCATCGCCGCCGAGCTGGACACCCTCCGCCATGCCGGCGAACGTCTGGCCGGCCTGGACGACGAGATCGAAGCCGCCGCCGCCCGCTGGCGCGAAGCCGCCGACAGGCTCGGCGCGGCCCGGCGCGAGGCCGCGAACCGCCTCGCGCAGGCCACCACCGACCTGATCGCCGATCTGGGCATGGGCGGCGGGCGCTTCGAGATCGCCCTGGAGCCGATCGAAGACGGTCGCCCCGACCCGCAGGGCGCCGAACGCGCGGAATTCCTGGTCTCGGCCAACGCCGGCCAGCCGCCGCGCCCGCTGCGCAAGGTCGCCTCCGGCGGCGAACTGTCGCGCATCTCGCTGGCGATCGAGGTCGCCGCGCTCGGCCTGGACGCCGTGCCGACCATGGTCTTCGACGAAGTGGACTCCGGCATCGGCGGCGCCGTGGCCGAGATCGTCGGCCAGAAGCTGCGCGCGCTGGGTGCGAAGCGCCAGGTGCTGTGCGTGACCCACCAGCCGCAGGTCGCGGCCCAGGGCCACGCCCACTACCGGGTCAGCAAGGCAGAGGCCGACGGCATGACCCAGAGCGCGGTCCGCCGGCTCGACGCGAAGGAACGCCAGGAAGAGCTGGCGAGGATGCTCGGCGGCGTGGAAGTCAGCAAGGAAGCCCGCGCGGCGGCGAAACGGCTGCTGGAAAACGTGGCCTGAAGTTCGAGGAATCCGGCATGTCGAAAGCCCCGAAACGTCCCAAATACAATCGCGATGGCATGTCCTTTGTGTTCGGACTGATTTTCACCATCGCGGGCGCATACGGCATCTGGGATGTCTTCGAAGTCCTTGACCGGGCGCGCGCCGGCGCCGAAGTCATTCACGGCGGCATCGGCAAGTCCAGCGTCGTTACCTTCCTGATCCTGCTGTGGGGGCTCTACCTGCTGGTTTTCGGGCACGGGGCCAGACCGCCACGTCCCGGTGAAATCCAGCCCAAGACACCCATTCGCGATGCGCTCGCCATCGCATTGCTCATCGCCGCACTGCTGGCCGGATTCGGCCTGAAAATCTGGGGCGACGCCGAACTCGAAGCGCTCGGATACGAAAGGAAACCCCTGTTGCAGTTCTGAGCGTCGGCGTCAGGACGCCGGCCAGAAGGGCCGAGACCGGGACGCGCCGTTCCGGCTACTTCTTCTTCCGGACGTACAGCACCAGCGCGTGGGCCTCGATCTCGTAGCCGTATTCGGCGGCGATCTTGTGCTGCAGGGCCTCGATCTCGGCGTTCTCGAATTCGATGATCTTGCCGGTGTCGATGTCGACCATGTGGTCGTGGTGGTCGCCGCGATCCAGTTCGTAGACGGCGTGGCCGCCCTCGAAGTTGTGCTTGAGCACCAGGCCGGCGGCCTCGAACTGGGTCAGGACGCGGTAGACGGTGGCCAGGCCGATCTCGTCGCCGTCGTCCACCAGCTTCCGGTAGATGTCCTCGGCGGTCATGTGCCGGGGGCGGGCCTGTTCCAGCAGTTCCAGCACGCGCATGCGCGGGTGGGTCACCTTCAGGCCGAGTTTGCGCAGGTCTCTGCTTTCCATGGGGCGCTCCTGGTGCGATCCGGGGGTTCACGGCGTGGGGGACGCACGTGGGACGACCGTGGGGGGTCGCGAGGCTGTTCCGGGCCCTGGGGCGTCCGACCCCGCGATGAATGGGGCATCCAGGCCCGAGTGCCGGCGGTGAGGGCGGTCAGTGTATCATCGCCCGACGCGTGCCCTTCCCTTCTGCCGGCTGCCACATGCTCAACACCACCCGCTCGTTCCGCGCTCCGCTGCTCGTCCTCGCCGTCGCCCTCGCCACCACCGGCTGCGGCATCATCTACAAGCAGCCGATCTACCAGGGCAACCTGATCGAGAAAACCGCCGCGGACCAGCTGCAGGTCGGCATGACCAAGCAGGACGTGCAGGGCCTCATGGGCTCGCCGTCGATCGCCGATACGGCCAATCCCGACCGCTGGGATTACACCTCGACCCAGCGCACCGACCGCCGCGGCAACGTCGTCATCAAGAACTTCACCGTCTTCTTCGAGAACGGCCTGGTGACGAAGTGGGAAGGCGAGTACTTCCCCGAGCAGGACGACGAACTGGCGCGCAAGGCACGCAGCGAGTTCGGCCCGAACCTGGCCAAGGACGACAAGAAGAAGCGCCGCCGCTGACCGGCCAGCGCGCCTGCTTGAAGCGCGCCTACTTCACGGCCCGGCGCCGCCGGGCCTCCTTCGGATCCATCGTCAGCGGCCGCAGCAGCTCCACGCGGTCGCCCTCGCGCAGCACCTGCGCGACTTCGACCTTCTCCCCGAACACCGCAACGGCCACATGGCCGCCGTCATCCATGCCCGACGCCGCGACCGCATCGGCCACCGTCGCGCCCTCGGCCAGATCGACCGTCACCGATTCGTGACGGCGCGGCCAGGCCCGGATGACTTCGACGCGCACGCGCTCAGTCCTCGGCCCGGTCGGCCACGCGCACGAAATCGTCGACCATGCGGTCGGCCAGGCTCTGGAAGCCCAGCACGAAGGCCGGGCCCAACAGCTTCGAATTCGGCTCGAAATCCAGGGTCAGCGTGACCTTGCAGGCGGACTCGTCCAGCGCATGGAACTGCCAGCGCCCGGTCAGCTTCCGGAACGGCCCGTCGCGCAGGACCATGTCGATGTGGTGCGGCGGCGACAGGGTGTTCTCGGTCGTGAACCAGGTCCGCAGCCCCGCCATGCCGAGGTCCAGCCGCGCCACCAGCCGGCCCTCGTCCTGCTCCAGGACCTGCGCGGCCTCGCACCAGTCGAACCGGCGCGGATAGGCAGCGACATCGTTGACCAGCGAGAACATCCTCGCAGCGGAGTGTTCGACCAGGGCGGAGCGTTGGATGACCGGCATCGTGCGGGACTCGCGTCGGGGACTCGTCGGGTGGCGGGAAGGTGGTCCGGAATGCTCGCCTGATCGCCCCGCATCAGGGACAATGGCCGGATGAGCAAGCAGAAAGCGCAAAAGGATAAGGCAAAGGGCGGCGACAAGCCCGCCAAGGCCGCCCCGCCGATCAAGACCATCTCCCTGAACAAGCGGGCGAAGCACGAGTACCACCTCGAACACCGCTACGAGGCGGGGCTGTCGCTGCAGGGCTGGGAGCTGAAGTCGATCCGCGCCGGCCGCGCCAACATCGGCGACAGCTACGCCATGGTCAACGACGGCGAGCTGTTCCTGTACGGCTCGCAGATCACCCCGCTGATCCAGGCCTCCACCCACGTCATCGCCAACGACCGCCGCACGCGCAAGCTGCTGCTGCACCGTCGCGAGATCGACCAGCTCGTCGGCAAGATCCAGCGCGACGGCTACACCATCATCCCCACCGCGCTGTACTGGAAGGGCAACAAGGTGAAGCTGGAAATCGCCCTGGCCAAGGGCAAGCAGGCCCACGACAAGCGCGACGCCGCCCGCGACCGCGACTGGGCCCGCGAGAAGCAGCGCGCCATGCGCCATCGCAACAAGGACGCGTGACGCCGGGACTCGGGCAAGCCCGTCATCCCGAGCGCACGCGAGGGACCTGCTGTTCGCCCCGCCGACCACGCAGGCTTGATCCCGCCCCACCCCGCCCCCATACTGCTCGCGTCGATCGAAAGAACGACTCCATCGAACGAATTCCTGGCTCACGGGGGTGCATTGGCTTCGACGGGGGTTGCGAAATCACACGACGCATGCCGAGGGGGCAGCTTTCCTCGTTAATCCAGCGGCAAAAACTCAGACGCCAACGACGACGTCTACGCTCTGGCCGCTTAAGGCCTAGCCCCGAACCCACTTGTGCCTGTGCTCGTGGATGTAGGGTCATCATCACAGGATCGGCCCCGGCGGCGACCCGTCAACCAGGGCCTAGATCAAGCGGGTATGTCCTGCGGTGTGCTTCGCACACCGTGTTGCCGCAGGGCGAGATCGAACGGTGAGCTAAGCATGTAGTGCCGGGTATGGAGTGCCTTCGGACGGCGGTTCGATTCCGCCCACCTCCACCAAACAGAAGCCCCGGGCGAAAGCCCGGGGTTTTTTGTTGGAAACGTGCCGTCGTGGCATCGTGCGAAACCGTGGAAGATGCCGACATCCCTGTTCCCGCCATGAATCCCCACCCCTTCACCCGACGCATCGCCGATCAGCTCGAACACGGCGATGCCGAATGCCTGCGCCATGTGCTGATCGACGCAGCTGAGATGTTGCGCATCTTGCGCAGGTTCGGCGGCGACCCGGCACGCGCGAGGGGCGTCGTCGGGCCGTTCAGCAGCGACGAGGCGTTTCCGCCGATGGGACAGGAGGATGGCGAGTTGCTGCGAGAGGCGCTGTGCTCGGTGCTGGAGCACTGGCGCGATGCGGACATCGTGTCGGCGGCGGCGAATGGCCTGATGAACCTGGCCGAGCCGGGGACGCGGCCGGTGCTGGTGCAGGCGCTGCGTCATGCGGTGGCGGCGGACAATCGTGCGCTGTTCCAGTTGCTGCTGGCGCTGGAGGCGATCGACGAGGACGTCTACGACCCCGGGCTCACGACGCGCAGCTACGATGCCGACGCGATCAACCGCGCGGCGGCGCTGCGTTACCTGCAGCGCCTGGAGACGGAACCGGGCTCCGATTGAAGGGTGGATGGATACCCGGCGGCTGCCACGTCACGCGGCAGTCGCGGACCGAGCGCGATCACCCCGTCATCCGGCATCGACCCAGCGTCCCTGCACATGACGTTCCAGTCCGTCCGTGCCGAACCGCCACAGATGCAGCCAGCCGTTGTCGACGAGGTGGGCGACGTGGGGATGGTCGCGGAGGACGGCGTCGATCCTGTCGGCGGGGGCATCGATGAGGACGGTGAGGCGGACCGGGTCGTGGCGCCAGTGCGTGCCGTCGTGCAGCGATTGCCGCGAGAGACCGATGCGCAGGTCGCCGCCGTTGCCTTCGAAGACGCCGAGGTGGCCGCCGACGACGTTGTGCAGCAGCTTGTTGCCGCTGCCCATGCGCAGGGGATCGCAGGTGGAGGCGTGGTACTGCCAGTTGATCCAGTGGGTGACCACCATCGGCGCGGTCATCAACAGTTCGAGCACGCGGCCATCGGCATCCTGCGCGGGGTCGTAGTCGTGCAGGAAGCTGCGGCCCGCGAGCATGGCGCCACGGGTGCGCGTGCGGGGCGCGATCACGAACGCGGCGTTGCCGGCGAGGCCCCATTCCGGGCGGGTCTGCGCGCCGTCGTTGGCGCGGCGACGCAGGGCGATGCGCAGTGCGTCGGCGGGCATCTCCGCCATGCGTGCGGCCAGCGCGGGATCGAGCGTCGGCGCGCGTTCGCGGCGCACCCGATCGCCCGCGCGCTCGAAGGCGGCGTGCAGTCGCGCCCAGCGTTCGCGGGCATCGGCCGGGAGCAGGTCCAGGTCGAAGGCTTCGATTTCGTCGGTCGTGGTGTTGTGCAGGGCAGCGACGAAGCGGGTGTGCTCGGGGATCGCGCAGCCGTCGGCGCACATCGCGTCGCGCACGGCGGGGTCGTTGAGCAGGCGGGCGAGCACGCGGGCGTTGACCTCGCCGGTCTGGCCGCAGCAGGCGCCGCAGTCGAGCGCGGCGGCGTGGGCGTTGTTGGCGCTCTGGCTGCCGTGGCCGACCAGCACGACCAGCGGCGCGCAGGCCTCGGCGATGCCCATCGTCTGCAGGATCTGGCGCCCGAGCGCGGCCTGGGCCGGGAGATCCAGTCCGGTGAGCTGGGGACGGGAGCAGGACCGTTCATGCGCGCTCAGGCCGGCGAGATCGTCGCGGGGACGCGCCTGCGTCCCGGGGCGCAGCCAGGTGCCGAGCTTGCCGAGGTAGCCGATGCCGGCGGCTTCGACGAAGGAAAAGGCCGTGGCCGGCCAGCGACGCAGCGCCTGCAGGCCATCGCTGCGCGACAGCCGGGCACGGCGGCGATCCGCGACCGCTGCGGTGTCGAGGGCGCCATCGACCACGACATCGGTCACGTCCATCGCCGGTGCGAGCAGGCCCGGCAGCTGCGGCCGGCGCGCGTGGGTGCCGAGCGGCGTGTAGGCGATCGGCAGGCCGAAGAAGCCGGCGAAGCCCAGCGTCTGCACTTCCGGCGCAACGGTTTCGAGTGCGCGGCGCAGCGGTTCGCTGCGTACGTCGATGCAGAACGCAGCCTGCGCTTCGACGACCGGCGATGCCGTGTCGGCACGCGCGGCATCGAGGCTGTGCACCAGTGTGCGCTGGTAGGCAATGTCGAGCGCACGCTGGCCGATCTCGTCGACACGCAGCAGGGCATCGGCCTCGGCGAAGGTCTCCGCCGCGCGCGACCAGGCGGCCTGCAGCGTCGCGAACGCCGGAGGCGCTGCGGCGTCGCGGGCATCGCCCAGCACCAGCACGCCCCAGGCCAGGCGCAGTGCGAGCAGTTCGCGCAGATGCGGGTCCTCGCCGCCCGCGAGGCCGGCCTGCCAGTCGAGATAGGCGCACCAGGACGCCCAGCCATTGACCGTGAGCAGCACGGCTTCGAGGTAGTCCGCCCACACCGCTTCCGGCAGGCCCAGGCGCTGCATGACCCAGGCTTCCGCGGCTTCGCGGCCGGCCGGCAGCGCACGCGCGCGCGCACCGAGTTCCGGCAGGCCCATGAGCATGCCGATGCCGTGGTCGTGCTGCAGGGTCTCGCGCCAGAAGCTGTACAGGCCGGGACGCGATTCGGGCCGCCATTCGCCCTGGATCTCGTCGAAATAGGCCGCGCAGGTCTGGCCGACCTGATGGGTGATCGCCTCGCGCCAGGACAGGCGATGGTGGCGCCGGGCATCGTCGTCCAGCACGTCGATGAGCAGCGGCAGTCGCGGCAGCGCGAGATCGTGCTGCATCTCCGCCCACCAGGCCTCGGGCGTGGTCGCGACGGGCGCAGGCGTTTCGCCGGCATCGGCCGCGAACTCGGCGATGGCTCGGGCGACGTCTTCGCGGGTCAGGCGACCGTCGCGCCAGGCGTCGCGCAGCAGGTCGCGCGCCGGCAGCACCTGGATGCCGGCCAGCACGGCCATGCGCGCAGCGACCGTGCGCAGCGGCTGTTGCGTGCGCTTCCAGTAGGGATTGACCGCGATCGCGCGGTCGAGCGGCCAGGCCGGGGCGATCGCGGCGCAGGCCTGCCAGCAGGCCGCGTCGAGCGCGATCGACCGGGTCGCATCGAGGCCGTCGCCGGCGGCGTCGATGGACGCATGCGCGGTGGTCGCGTGCGGGTGAGTCGTGTCCATGGCGTGCTCCGTGAGGGTCAGGGCGTGCGGCGATCGTCCTGCGCGCCGGCATAGGCGACACGCGGCGAATGGGTCGCCCAGGCGGCTGGCCACAGCCGCAGCGTCAGGCGGGTGAAGAAGGCATCGACATGGAAGCCTGCATAGCTCCAGCGTCGCCATCCGGCCATCGCGGCGGGACGCAGGTGGACGAGCACGACGGCGAGGTAGAGGCCTGCCATGCCCGTGGCGGCGACGATGCCCGCAGCATCGTGCGGCGCATCGGTGACGCCGAACGGCAGGTGGTGCGCGAGTGCGGCGAGTGCGGTGAGCGCGCACAGCGCGACGGCACCCGCGATCGATGTCGACACCCTGCCCGCCGCGCCGGCCTGGCGCCACAGCAGCGGCGCCCAGGCGAAACCGAGGAGGATCGACCACCACAGCGGCCAGGCGTTGCCAGCACCGCGTGCGATCGCGGCGGCGACCAGCACGACCAGCACGGTCGCGACGATGGGCGCGAGCCAGAGGCTGGCCGCAGTCGGGGCCCCCGGCGCATGCAGGCCGCGCAGGCGCGACTCGCGCACGATCGACGAAGCCGAGAGGAAGGCGTGCGCCTTGTACAGCGAGTGGCCGAGCAGGTGCAGCAGGGCGAGCGTGTACAGGCCGAGGCCGCATTCGAGCAGCATGAAGCCCATCTGTGCGACGGTGGACCAGGCCAGGCGCACCTTGATGCTCACCCGGGTGAGCATGACCATGCCGGCGAGGATCGCCGTGGCGAGACCGGCCGCCACCAGCGTCCAGCGCGCGAACGGCGCTTCGGCGAGCAGCGGCGCGAAGCGGATCAGCACCGCGCCACCGAGATTCACCACGCCGGCATGCAGCAGCGCGGACACCGGCGTGGGCGCCTCCATCACCTGGATCAGCCAGCCATGCACCGGGAACAGCGCGCTGCGCAGCATCGCCGCGCCGGCGACGCAGACCGCCGCGACCTGCAGCGCGGTCGAGGCCCCGTGCCGGGCGACGTGTTCCCACAGCACCGTGAAGCTGCCGCTGCCGACCTCGCGCCATGCGAGCACTGCCGCGACGACCAGCAGCAGGTCCGCCGCGCGATCGGCGATCTGCTTCTTGTGCGCGGCGAGCAGGGCGAAGGGGCGCTCGGGGTAGAAACACAGCAGGCGGCGCAGCGCGATGCCGACCAGCGCCCACGCTGGCACCAGCACCAGCCAGTGGTTCGCCAGCAGCATCAGCTGCACCGCGCCGAGGACGACGGCGAAAGCGACGACGTAACCGCGCTGACCGGCCTCGCCTTCCAGGTAGCGAGAGGAGAAGGCGCCGATGACCGTTCCCAGCGCCTGGACCAGCAGCGCCAGCACCAGCCCGGTGCGGTCGGGGCGCAGCCAGGCGTGGTCGGCCGTGGCGACAGCCGGCATCGCCACAAGTGCGAACAGGGCCATCGCGACCGCAATCCACGACAGGGCCTGGAAGATCTGCCAGCGCAACTGCGTGCCCAGGCGCTGGAGGGTCCCGCCCATCGCCGCCACACCCATCAGGACGGCCGGCACCAGCGCGGCGCTTCCTGCCCAGTCGATCGTCGTCATCCCCTCTCCCGCCCGTCGGTTGCTCTGGGGGCGCATCTTGGCGGCCGACATTCGTTCTGTATATTTCAATGATCAGAACGAATTCATCCATAAAAGCGAACGATGAACCTCGACCAGTTCAACTTCAGGCATCTGTTCTACTTCTGGCGGGTGGCCCGGATCGGCCATCTCACCCGGGCTGCGGAGGCCCTGCACACCTCGCAGTCGGCGCTGTCCGCGCAGATCCGGCAACTGGAGGAACGCCTCGGCGAGCCGCTGTTCGCCCGCGAGGGGCGCCGGCTGGTGCTCACCGACACCGGCCAGCTGGTGCTGTCCTACTGCGAACACATCTTCGGCCTCGGCCAGGAAATGCTCGGACGCCTGCAGGGACGCAGCGCAGGCGTGACCCGGCTGCGCGTCGGCAGCGTCGCGACCATGTCGCGCAACTACCAGGAAAACTGGATCCGTCCGCTCCTCGACGATCCCTCGCTGCAGTTGTGCATGGAATCGGGGCTGCTCGAAGGACTGCTGGACCGGCTGCGCCAGCACCAGCTCGACGTCGTGCTCGCCAACGATGCGGTGCCGGCCGATCCCGACCGGCCGCTGCACTGCTGGTTCCTCGGCAGCCAGCCGGTCTCGCTGGTCGGCCCGGCGGGCCGCTGGCAGGGACGGCGCCTGCGCCTGCCGGAAGACCTGGACGACATCGAACTGGCCGTTCCCGGGCCGCGACACGCGCTGCGCGCGCGTTTCGACGCGCTCTGCGCGGCGGCGGGCGTGCGACCGCGCATCCGTGCGGAAGTGGACGACATGGCGATGCTGCGCCTGATCGCACGCGACGCCGGCTGGCTCAGCGTGCTGCCCGAAGTCGTGGTGCAGGACGAACTGCGCGCAGGACTGCTGGTGGCCGTGGGCGCGTCGCCCGAACTGCAGGAGAATTTCTACGCGATCACGACACCGCATCGGCACCGGCTGCACCTGCTGGAACGCCTGCTGGCACCGTCGGCGATGGCTGCGGAAGGGGAAGGCGTCGTTGCGCCGCTCGTGCAGGCAACGAAGGGGCGTCGCAGGCGCCTGTCACCTCGCCAGTGACGGCTGCCCGGAAGCGTGAAGCAGGCAGGGCGGCCGAAGCCGCCCTGCCCTGCACGCGATGCGTTCGGCGCGTCTCGCCCGATCACTTGCCGTCGCGATCGGCGTCGCCGGGCATCGCGCGTTCGGCGCGGTCCCAGGCCGCGCGTGCGGCGTGGCGGGCGCGATCCCAGGCGAGCGGCGACGGGCCGCGATAGCCGGTGTAGTCGCGTTCGAGTTCCGGTTCGACCTCGTCGAAGCTGCGGTCGGCGTAGCGCGTGCGCGCTTCGTAACCCGTGCGGTAGGCGGGCGCATAGTCGTCGTACGTGTGGCCCTGGTTGTAGTAGGGCTCGCGCGTGTACTGCTCACGCCAGTAGGCATCTTCGGCCGTCGGGTTGATCGCTTCGCCGGCGCCCTTGCCGGCGAGGCCGCCGACGACGGCACCGATGGCGGCACCGGCCACCGTACCGAGCGGGCCCGCGATCGAACCGACGGCGGCACCCGCGGTACCGCCGGCGACGGCGCCGACACCGGTGCCGATCGGGTGGGCACCGGGCGTGCCGGTGATCGGATCGCGGTTGAGATCGTTGTCGATCGCCTTGTCGACGGACTTGTCGTGATTGGTCATGAGCGTTCACCTGGGTTGTGGGGGAATCCGCGCGATGCGCGGACACCAGAAGGCAACGCAAACCTCATGCCAGACAATTCTGTCCTCAAGTCATTGAATTCATTCGCCGACGAAATCGTGCACCGTGCAGATCGTGCATGCCTGCGCAAGCATGCGTGCAGACTGCCCTGCGGCCGGCTGCGATCGCGATGCGTCCGATCGAACGACGCATGCAGCAAGCCCCGGGCGGAAACCCGGGGCTTGCTGCGCATGCCGAAACAGCATCGATGCTGCCGCGAATCAGCCTGCGCCCTGCGTCAAGGGAACGACGCGGACTTCGACACGGCGGTTGCGCGCGCGACCATCGTCGCTGTCGTTGCTGGCGACCGGGTAGCGTTCGCCCATGCCGACGATCTCGAAACGCTCTCGGACGAGACCCTTGCCGACCAGGTAGTTGGCGACGGAGCCCGCGCGCTCTTCGGACAAACGCTGGTTGTAGGCATCGCTGCCGACTGCATCGGTGTGTCCGCTGATCTCGACCACCGTCTGCGGATAGTCGGCCAGCGTCGCGGCGACGCCATCGAGCGCCGGGCGGAACTGCGGCTTGAGCGATGCGCTGTTGAAATCGAAGGTCACTGCATCGGGCAGGCTGAGCTTGATGACGTCGCCGTCGCGACTGACGTCGATGCCGGTGCCCGCGGTGCGACGACGCAGTTCGGCTTCCTGACGATCCTGGTAGGCGCCGACGGCGCCGCCGGTCAACGCGCCGACACCCGCGCCGGCGAGTGCGCGCTGGCGACGTTCGAGCGCGTCGTCACCACTGAGGATGCCGACCAGCGCGCCGACACCGGCGCCGATCAGGGCGCCGCGACGCGTGCGATTGGGATCGTCGGGATCGCGGGTCTGCCCGGTGTAGCTGGCGCAGCTCGACAGGGTGATCGCTGCGCCGAGCGCAGTGACGATGAGCAAAGGGGAATGGCGCATGGTGGAATGACGCATGGGGAAACTCCGTCTGGTGACGGCCTGCTGCCGGCCGGTGACCGGACAGTAGGTCGCGTTTCCTGACGCCCAGCCATCCGCGCAGGCGCAACAGCCGTCCCCATTCAGCCTCATGCACACCGCACGATGGCATGGCGTGGATCGTGCGGAATTCCTGATGATTTCAGGCATGCCGCATGATCGACCGGACCTCGGTCATGGCGCATCGCGCCGATCATGCATGGACTGGGTCGCGCCTGACATACACCTGCACGCGTTCAACCGCTCGGCGGATTCGGCACCCGGCTGATCATCGTCTTCTTTGCATCCGTGGCATCTGGGAAACTGCCTGCCCAGGTTTGCGACGGCGACTGGAACGCGTTCTGCAGCACGAGGATGTAGTTGAGCAGTGCGTGACGCGACAGCGGATAGAGTGCCGGCAGCGTCTTGCGTTCGAACCACACCGGAAAGCCGCTGCCGACATCGTGATAGCCGAAGTCCTTCGGCGGCACTTCCGGCACCAGGTCCTGCTGGTTGTAGACGCGGATGCTGTTCGCCGACGGGATGCGCGCGTCGTAGGTACTGCGCCAGCCGCTGTCGCCGACGCGCGGGCTGGCGAAGGTGGTCAGCCGAGTGAACGCGGATGCGTACGGGCCGAAACTCAGATCGAAGGCGAACAGGTGCGCAAGCGCGCCACCGAGGCTGTGTCCGGTGACGTAGAGGCTGCGCGGTGCATGCTGGGCGAGCAGTTGCTGGATCTGCTGGCGCATCGATTGCGTCATGCCCGTGCCAGTGTCGTTGTAGATCCCGTAGAAACCGGCTTCCACGCGCACGGGCGCGTCGAGCGTGCCGACCGTGGGCGTGAACGTGGCCTTGGGCACGTCGGCATCGTCCAGCGCATCGTCGAGCGACGCGGTGCCCCGGAACGCGACGATGTACGCGCCGCTGTCGTCTGTGGCGCGCAGCAGCAGACCGTACTTCTCCTCGCTGCCGCCACGGAACACGGGATCCCAGCCGGTCCAGCGCCCCGCCAGTTCCCAGCCCTGCGGCAGGCGCAGCGGCTTGCCGTCGAAATCGTCATAGGCCGCTTCGGAGGCCAGGGCGAGCGCGAGGGTAAGCGTCGCATCGAGGGTGGGCGTGGTCGCGGCGGCGGTGGTCTGGGTCATGTCGGCGTCCCTGGCATGTGGCCCGGATGGGCGGTGCGCGGAGCGTAACCCATGGCATGCCGCCGTCCAGGCGCTGATCCGGAACTGATCCCGACGGCCTCGCCCCCACGCGGCGCCCGACGAGCGGCCTTGCCTTACTGTTTTTCGCACAGTACAGTGCGAAGCACATTACAGGGCGACACCATGGTCGAAATCCGAGACAACCCGGGCCCGAAGCTCGAACTGGAACTGCGCCGGGGCGCGCTGGTGCTGGCGGTGCTGTCGCAGCTGCGCGCCGCGCAGTACGGCTATTCGCTGCGCCAGGCGCTGGCCGAACGCGGCATGGCGATCGAGGAAGGGACGCTGTATCCCCTGCTCCGCCGCCTGGAGAGCCAGGGCGTGCTGTCCTCGGAATGGCGGATCGAGGACGGACCGCCGCGCCGCTACTACCGATTGAACGACGCTGGCGAGGCGCTGCTCGCCGAACTCACCGGCTCATGGAACGCATTGGTCGCGACCATGGGCGGACTGCTGAAGGGAGACGGGACATGAATCCGAACGACGTGATCGAAGCTTTCGTACGCGACGTGATGCGCAAGGTGCCGGCGAAGGACCGGAACGACATCGGCCTGGAGCTGCGCGGGCTGCTCGCCGACATGCTGGAAGATCGCGCGCAGCGCGAAGGCCGTGCCGCCGACGACGCGATGACGCTGGCAATGCTGCGCGAGTTCGGCACACCTGCCGAAGTGGCCGCGCGCTACCGGCCGCAGGGCCTGGTGATCATTCCGCCGGACCAGGCACGCAGCTTCGCGGTGCTGTCGCTGGTCGGCATCGCGCTGCAGTGGGCGATGACGCTGCCGCGCGTGTTCGACGGCCAGCCGATCGCGGCCTGGTGGTTCGGCGCGGGCCTCGGTGCGCTGTGGTGGCCGGGCTTCCTCGCGATGATGGCGTTGCTGGTGGCCGCGCTGCGCCATGCCGGCTGGTACGCGCCGAAATGGACGCCGCGCACGGTCGATCCCGATCGCGTGCATCGTGGCCTGGGCATCACCGGCCTGGTCGGCATCGCGGTCGGCGCGATCTTCATGACCTGCCTGCCCTGGCTGGCAGCCGCCATGCCCGGGCCGTTCCCGCGCATCTTCGCATTCGACGCGAACTTCCTGCCGATGCGCGCGTGGCCGGCGGTGCTGCTGTGGGCCGGCACCTTCGCCGTGCACCTGGCGGCGGTACGACACGGGCGCTGGACGAAGACGATGCGCAGGATCGATCACGGCATCACGGTCGCTTTCATCGCGCTGATGACCTGGTGGATCGCCGCCGGGCCGATCTTCGTCGCGCCGATGACCGATCAGGGTGCGAAGGCCGCGCTGGCGCTGGTGATCCTGATCTCGGTCGCGAGCCTGGCGTTCGGCCTGTATCGCGAACGCGGGCAGATCAGGCCGATGCATACGGCCGGCTGATGCTTGCGGCCGGTTGACGCCGGCATCGCAGCTGCACGGTGCAATCCATGCACGGGGTGCTTCCTTCGAAGCACCCCGTGTCCGTTTCGGAAGCGCGGCGACACGACCAGGCAACGCTTCGCACGCATCGTCGATGACGCATCGCAACATCACGAAGCCTCCAGGTGTCACGCAGCATCGCTACACTCGGCGGCCATCGATGATGCTGCAATGCAGCGTTCGCGCGTGTTGACCGCGCACCAAACAAGACGCTAGCGTATGGTCAGGCAGGGAGCGGTCCCCCACACGGTCCGAATGCCGATCAGGTTGTCGATCCAGCGACGCGAAGCCACGGTTTCGCGCGCGACCACACCGTCATACCACCAAGGATGCAGAACATGACCCGTCGTTCCGGCAAGACCGCTCGTACGCTGTTGCCTGCCCTCGCCCTGCTCGCCATCGGCACCGCCTCGGCCAGCACCCTCAACCAGAACGTGTCCTGGACGATCGATCGTTCCGGCACCACCGCCAAGTACCGCCTGGTCGCCTACGGCGATTCGATCTACGCCGGCTACAACGGTTCCACCACCAGCGCCGCGAAGTACTCCGCGCCGACCGTCGACGCCGAATACCTGGCCGCATTGTGGAACGCCGACATCGAGAGCGTGCGCCGCACGAAGTCCGGCGCCATCGCCTCTGACGTGTACAACAACAAGATCGTCGCCGAGCGCTCCTACATGCAGGCCACGTCCACGCGCGTGGTGACCTTCGAGATGTGCGGCAACGATGGCCTGCAGGCGCGTTCGAGCTTCAAGGGCCAGACCGGCACCTGCAACTTCGGCGTGCTCGATACCGCGCTGGCCAACTGCAAGACCTACGTCGCGCGTTCGATGGACTACATCAACGCCAATGCCTACTCGGGCGTGAAGCTGAAGGTCATCGCCAATCTCTACTACCCGGGCTACAACGCCGACAACGTCCTCAGCTCCTGCACCGACCCCTCGACGGGCGCGCGCGTGAACATGCGCGACAAGTTCCTGCCGGTGCTGGCGAAGATGAACTACTGGATGTGCGAGTACGCGCGCCAGAAGGGCTTCAAGTGCGTGGACAACTTCGCCGACTACATGGGCGCGGACTACGACACCAACGGCGACGGCCAGGTCGATTCGGCCGCGCTGCGCTACGTCGCCGGCGAAACCGAAGCCGCCTACGTCACCCGCATCACCTCGACCCTGCGCAGCACCCTGCGCGACGCCAACACGCACTTCGTGTCCTCGTCGAGCAGCTACGACTACATCCAGTCCGACGACGTGCATCCGACCTACCAGGGCGGCACGGTCAGCGCCGGCCTGTTCGGCGGCACCACCGGCACCGGCGCGGCGCGCTACACCTCGTTCATCAACGGCCGCAACCCGATCTGGAACCAGTACGGCCACGAGCGCATGGGCTATGGCCTGTCGGTGTTCAGCCCGGTCAGCCCGTTCTGATCGAGCAGCCGACTGACCGCGCATGTCCGCGATGCCACCACGCAACACCGCACCGTCGTCGCCGCAGGGCGACGGCGGTGTGCGCATCACCGCGCACGCAGGCCACGGCCGGCGTGCGCGCCTGCTGTACATCGCGCTCGCGCTGGCGCTCGTCGGCGCGGGTGCGAGCATCGTGCTGATGAAACGCGGCGGCAGCGATCACGCGACGACGGCCCATGTCGCCACCGAGATGCCGACCGAATCCGTCGCCGTTGCACCGTCGACGCCCGAACCAGCCGTCGAAGCGAAGCCGGTCCGCCGCGATCCCGATGACCTGGCGAACTACGTCTCGCCCGGCGATCGCGCACCGACGATGAACGAAGTGATCGACAGGCTGCACGAGGCCGGCATCCACACCGGCCTCGGCGCGTTCAACCCGCCCGGCACCAGCCCGCCGCTGATCGGCCTGGCGGTGCCCGAGGATTTCCCGCTGCCCGAGGGTTACGTGCGCCACTACCAGGCGACCGACGATGGCCAGCGCATCGAACCCATCCTGATGTTCTCGCCCGATTTCGATTTCCGCGATGCCTCCGGCCGCCCCATCCCGCTGCCCGACAATCTGGTCGTGCCGCCGCATCTCGCCCCGCCCGGCCTGCCGCTGCGGCCGATCGAGATCCCGCCGCCGTCCGATCCGCACGATCCGCGACGAGGTGCCTGACGCGTGAATGTGTCGATCGTGTCCGGCTGGCGCATCGCCGCCGGCCTTGTCCTGAGTGCGGCCTTGTTCGGTGTCTATGCCCATGGCGGTATCGCCTGGGTGCTGGGTTTCGTCGCGCTGGTGCCCTGGCTGCTTGCGCTCGACCATGTGCGCGGCCTCGGCGGCGCGCTGCGCCACGGGCTGCTGATGAGCATCGCCTTCGCCGTCGCGGTGTTCGCCTGGTTCGGCCTGGCGATCGGCGACTTCGTCGGCATCGGACCCGTGGCCGGGCTGGCGGTGCTGCTCGTCACCGCATCGCTGCTGCAGCCGCAGCTGATCGCCTTCGCACTGGTGCGACATCTCGTCGGACGTCGCCACGGCCCGCTGCTGCGCGCGCTGGCCGGCGCATCGGCATGGGTGGCGACCGAGTGGCTGGTGCCGCGCCTGCTCGACGACACCCTCGGCCACGGTCTGCATCCCTCGACCGTGCTGCGTCAGGCTGCGGATCTCGGCGGTGCCCCGGGCCTCACCTTCGCGCTGATCCTCGTCAACGAGGCCATCGCCACCGCCATCACGCGACGTCGCGAAGGCCTGCGCGCGCTCGCGCCGCCACTGTCGTTCGCCCTGCTGCTGCCGCTGGCGATGGGCGGATACGGCCTGTGGCGACTGTCCACGCTGGCATCGCCCGGCGACGACGGCGCGGCTTCGCTGCGCGTGGGCATGATCCAGGCGAACATCGTCGGCTACGAACGCCTGCGCCGCGAGATGGGTGCCTACGAAGTGGTGCGCCACATCCTCGACACGCATGCGCGGCTGTCGCGCGTCGCCACCGAACAGCAGGACGTCGATGCGCTGCTGTGGTCGGAAACCGTGTACCCGACCACCTTCCGCAATCCCAAGAGCGAGGCCGGTGAGGAGTTCGACCAGGCGATCCTCGACCTGGTCGCGCTGGAGCGCGTGCCGCTGGTGTTCGGCACCTACGATCGCGACGAGGCCGGCGAGTACAACGCCGCCGCGTTCGTCGAACCGGGCAAGGGTCTGCTCGGCTTCTATCGCAAGACCAATCCCTTCCCGCTCACCGAGTACGTGCCGGCCTGGCTCGACGGCCCGCGTTTCCGCGCGCTGCTGCCGTGGACCGGCACCTGGCGCGCGGGCGACGGGCCGCGCGTGTTCCCGCTGCGCACCGTGGACGGCCGCGAAGTGCAGGTGCTGCCGTTGATCTGCCTGGACGATGTCGACAGCGGCCTCGCGATCGACGGTGCGCGGCTCGGCGCGCAGGCCATCCTCGGCATGTCGAATGACTCGTGGTTCACGCGCTACCCGCTCGGCGCCGAACTGCATCTCAACGTCGCCGCATTCCGCAGCATCGAGACCCGCCTGCCACAGCTGCGCGTGACCGCGAACGGCATCAGCGCCGCGATCGACGCGCGCGGCGACATCATCGAACGCACCGCGATGGATCGCGAGGCGGTGCTGGTCGGCACCCTGCATGCGCGCACGCCGGCGCCGACGCTGATGGTCCGCTGGGGCGACTGGGTCGGCCCGACCGCCTTCGCCGCCCTGCTGCTGTTCGGCGGCATCACGCTGCTGCGCGCAGCGCGGCGTCGCTGGCGGGAGCGTCACGCACCGAAGACGGCCGTCGCGGACGATGCGCCGCTGCAGGCGATGCTGATCCGCCCGTTCTGGCGCGTCGTCATCGCCCTGCTGCGTCTGGTCGCACGCGGCGGCCTGCTGTGGATGGCGCTGCAGGTCGTGACCAACGATGGCACGCCCATCAACCCGATCGCGCAGATCTGGATGTTCGCCGGCCTGGTGCTGCTACCCGAGGCCGCCGCATGGAGCCTGATGCGCGCCTTCGCCGCGACACTGCGCATCGACGGCGGCACGCTTGTGCTGGAGCAGGCCGCACGCCGCATCGAGATCACGGCCGCGGACATCCTCGATGCGCGTCCGTGGCGGCTGCCGCTGCCCTCGACCGGCGTCCGGCTGCAACTGAAGGCTGGTCCTTGGCGTCACGCCATCGTCGGCGTCGACCCGCAGCGCCTGATCGAACGCCTGCGCGCCGCAGGCGCGGCAGCGGTATCGGAAGACGCCTCAGCATCGCGCGCCGCGATCCTCGGCCACGCGCTGCACGCCACCCGTCATCGCCTGCTCGACCATCCCGCCTTCAAGTTCGGCCTGTTCCCCCTGCTGCCCGCCCTGCCCGCCTTCCGCCTGCACCAGGTCATCGCCTACGGCGGCACCTTCGGCGAATGGCAGACCTACGGCGCCAAGGCCTGGCTGCTCGCCCTGTTCGTCTGGTGGGCCTCGTGGGCGGTCAACCTCGCGATGATCGCAGCCGGCCTGCGCGTGCTCGTCGAAGCAGGCACGCTGCTGTCGCTTGCGCTGCGCGCGCAGAAGACCACGGATGTCCGGGGCATGCTGGAGATCGCTGCGCGGGCGCTGTTCTACATCGGCGTGCCGCTGTGGCTGGCGGTGCGGCTGTGGCCGTGGTGAGCACAATTCGTTTGCGCCGCGACAATTATGCGGCGGCAGCTTCAAATCTTTTCATCTCCGAGCGTTTTTCCCGATTGACCACCTAAGAAGCATATGGCAGCCTCGGCGTCATGCCTGCATTTTCGAGCTTACTTGGAGCTATGGCGACATGAAAATACCACCAGAGCTCATGCCCATATTTGGACCAGTAGTTGCCTCAACTATAGCTGGCGCAGTAGCGTTCCTTGCAAGCGTATTCACGAAGGAGAATAAAACATCAGAGTTCAGGCAGGCATGGATAGAACAATTGCGAAACGACCTTGCCGATTTCATCAGTCTGTATACGCACATCACAGATACCCACTCTCTGGACGATGAGGACCGGGACAAGTGGTTACATTCACTAAAGTCAGAATTCATCAAAGTTGATCTTGCACAAGTTCGCATAGAGCTCAGGCTTAACCCCAACGAACACGCCCAACTGATTTCTAAGCTCAGGAAGCTAGTCAGATCAGATGAGATTATATTTGGCGATGACGAATTGCGACAACGTGAGATAGATGACCTCATTTCAGATAGTCAGTTGGTATTGAAAAAAGAGTGGAATCGCGTAAAAAAAGGTGAGGCCATATACCGCATCACTAAATGGGCATCTCTTGGCATTGTTATCCTGATGCTTGCAATAGCTTTTGCTCTCTATTCTGGCTACGCTACCGTATCAGTGACGCCTTAACATTCATTCAAATGACCCTGTGTTGTCGCGTCTACCGCAGCCTTGCTCTTTAGCCGACAGGGGACGCCCACTTGGTAAGCGGCGGTAAAATCGGGACGGTACAATCGGGGCACCCACTTTCCTCCCAATGAAAAGAAGCAAAATAAGCAAAACAAGGACACCCACAGTTCAAGAGCATTTCCGGACATGAGGGACAAGGTCACCCATGATTCGACAGGACGCCGGACATGAATCGGAGCGATGCTGTGACGCCTGACGACATCAAGGCTTTCGAGAAGATCGCTGTCGCATCCAACCAGTGACATAGCCAACTGTACCAAGCAGGATCAGGCCGAGCGGTAGCGCGCCGAGCTCGCCTTCCATCACGATCATCATGACGACCAGAGCCAATCCAATTACCGCAATCACTGCGGACAATGCTTTCTGCATTCGCGGGGTCATTCTTCACTCACGCTGGTGGGCCAAACTGCAATTTGACAGCGAATTGTGTGGCAAGCGTGAAGCGTAATCGTGCCGGGCACAGGGAGCCCGGGGGATGCGGTCTTGGCAGGGCCTCGCTGCGCCAGGGAATCGCGTAAATTACCGATTCCATATGACTCGATGCGGCTACTGAGACATGCAGACGATTTCAGGATCCCGATTGTCCGGCGCTCTCGTCGGCCTGCTCGTCGGCGACGCACTGGGCGTCCCGTACGAGTTCAACCCACCCGAGCGGTTGCCGGACGCCTCGCTGTTCGAATACGCACCCCCACCGGGTTTCGAACGCTCGCATCCAGGTGTGCCGCCGGGCACCTGGTCGGATGACGGGGCGCAGGCGCTGTGCCTGCTGGCCTCCCTGCTCGATCGCGGCGGACTGGACCTGCATGACTTCGCATCGCGGATGGCCCGCTGGTACACGCATGGATATCTGGCCGTGGACGGCCACGTGTTCGATATCGGCATCACGACGGCGCAGGCCTTGCGCGCCGTGCTGGATGGCGAGCCACCGGAGCAGGCGGGCCCTGCCGGGCAGTACAACAACGGCAACGGCGCGCTGATGCGGGTGATGCCGCTGGTGCTCTGGCATACCGGCAGCGACGCCGAGCTGGTTCGCGATGCGCGCAGGCAATCGCTGGTGACGCATGGCCACCTGCGCAGCCAGTTGTGCTGTGCGCTGTACTGCCTGTGGGCGCGCGGGATCATGCACCATGTCGACGCCCCCTGGGACGAGGCCGTGCGGACGCTGCGCGCACTGATCGCCGACGAACTCGAAGCGGTGGAAGAACTGGAATTCTCGATCCGGCCCGACGAACCCGCCATCGGCGAAGGGTCCGGCTATGTGGTCGACGCCCTGCGCTCGGCGCGCTGGGCCAGCGAAGCGCCGGATTTCGAGAGCGCCATGCGCCGCGCGATCAAGCTCGGGCACGACACCGACACCACGGCCTGCATTGCCGGCGGCATCGCGGGGCTGCGCTTCGGCCTCGAAGGCATCCCGCAACGCTGGCGCGACGGCCTGCGCGGCCGGGACCTGCTCGCGCCGCTGCTCACAAGCCTGCTCGAACACCGGACCACGTCCGGCGCGCCTTGAGCCGTCTCCCGCCTCAACTCATCAACGCTTCCGCCGCGACCGAATTCAGCTCCTGGTCCCAGCCGCTCATCAGCGCGAGATACAGCAGCTTCTCGAATTCGGTGTGGAAGCGGTTGGTGACCGCGCGGGGATCGGGGATGAGCTTGGCGTCGGCGATCAGGCCGAAATGGACCTTGCCGTTGTAGCTGAGGATCGACAGGCCGATGCCGATGGAGCCGGTCTGCGGCACCCAGAACATCATCTCGCGGATCTTCGAGCCGGCGAGATACAGCGGCTGCTGCGGGCCGGGCACGTTGGTCGCGACGGTGGTGGCCTTGCGGCTGAACAGGTCGAGCGCGAGTTCCTGCATCGCCGAGGGCGCCATGCCCAGCGCGGCGAGCAGGCCGTAGGCGACGATGGCCTGGCGCGAATTCTTGAGCTGGTTCATGCACTCCGCGACGTGTTCGAGCCGGCGGATCGGGTTGCCGATGCCCACCGGCAGCTCCAGGAACACCAGGCCGAAATGGTTGCCGAGCTTGCGCGCATGCTCCAGCGGGCGCAGGTTCACCGGCACGGTGGCGCGCAGGGTGAGGCCGTCGACGTGTTCGCCGCGTTCGATCATGTAGTCGCGCAGCGCGCCGGCAGCGGTGGCCATCAGCACGTCGTTGACCGTGCAGCCGCAGGCGCGGCCGACCGCCTTTACTTCCTCCAGGTCCAGCGGTGGCGCCCAGGACACGCGTTTGCTCACGCCGAGCCGACCACGCAGCAGCGAGGGTGGATCGTCCGGCAGCGCCAGCGCGTGCACCAGCTCGCGCGCGATCTCGCCGCCCTCCTTCGCCAGCACGCCGGCCAGGGTCGGGTCCTGCATCATGTCCATGCCCTTGCCCCACGCCTTCGCGCCGAGCTTGGCGTAGCGTTCCATCGCACCAACACGATGCGCGACCTTCTCGCCGTCCTGCTTCAGCCAGGCCTTGCCCAGGTCCGCGCCCTTCGCCGGGTCGCGCTCGGTATCGGTGAGCGACAGCAGCACCTGTACCAGGGCGATGCCGTCGGCATAGCTGTGGTGGATGCGCGCGACCAGCGCGGAACCGCCGTGGTACTTCTCGACCAGGTGGAACTGCCAGAGCGGCTTGGTCTTGTCGAGCGGACTGGACGCCAGCGTGCCGGCGAAGCGCTCCAGCGCCTTCTGGTCGCCGCGCCCGGGCAGCGCCGACAGGCGCACGTGCCAGTCGAGGTCGAAGTCCTCGTCGTCCTGCCAGGCCATCCCGCCCGGGGTCTCGACCGGCTTCTGCCGGAAGCGCGTGTAGGCGAGGAAGCGTTTCTCGATCACCTTGCGCAGTTTCTGCAGCGTGATCGCCTCGTCGAACATCAGCACGCCGGTGATCATCATCGGATTGGTCGGGCGCTCCATCCGCAGCCAGGCGGTGTCGACGCGCGACATCGATTCGCGGCGCGGACGCTTCGATGCGGTCCCTCGAGACGCAGTGCCCTCGGCCATGATGCCCTCCCCGGTGTGTGTCCCGGAGTGAATCATGTGGACCGGACGAGGTCAACGCGTGGCGGGACGGCCTCAGTCTTCGCTGGCCGAGACCTTGCGATAGGCCGCCAGCGCCGCGTCGCGGCCGGCGGCGAGGTCGACGATCGGCCGGCGCGGATAGCCCGTCGCGCGGCGCGCGAGCATCGAGGGATCGGTCCACGGCGCGAAGCGCTGGGCCAGCGGCAGGGCCGCCAGTTCGGGCAGCCAGCGCGCGATGTAGCGGCCCTCCGGGTCGAACTTCTCGGCCTGGGTCACCGGGTTGAACACGCGGAAGTACGGCGCGGCATCGGCGCCGGTCCCGGCGATCCACTGCCAGCCCAGGGTGTTGTTGGCCAGGTCGGCATCGACCAGGGTGTCCCAGAACCAGCGCGCGCCCTCGCGCCAGTGGCAGCGCATGTGCTTGCACAGGTAGCTGCCGACGATCATGCGCACGCGGTTGTGCATCCAGCCGGTGTGCCACAGCTCGCGCATGCCGGCATCGACGATCGGCACGCCGGTGCGGCCGTGGCGCCAGGCCTCGCGCATGCGTTCGTCCACGCGCGCCCAGTCGAAGTCGGCGAAGCGCGGGTTGAGGTTCTGTTCGGTCGTGTGGGGGAAGTGGTGCAGCAGGTGATGGGCGAACTCTCGCCAGAACAGCTGGCGGATGTAGCCGTCGATCTCGTCCTCAAGCGCCGGCTGGCGCAGCGCGAGCAGCACGGCGGCGATGCGCCACGGCGCGATCTCGCCGAAATGCAGGTGCGGCGACATCCGCGAGGTGCCGATCTGGTCCGGCAGGTCGCGGCTGCGCACGTAGGCGTGCAGCGCACCGTCGACGAAGGCGTCCAGCGCCTGCCGTGCGCCGGCCTCGCCCGGCTGCCAGTGCTCCCAGAAGCCGGCATCCCAGCCGAGCCTGGGCAGCAGGCCCAATGCATCGAGCGGCAGCCCGTGCGGGCCATCGTCGGTGGCCGGCAGTGTCGCCGGCGGGTCGAACAGCGGCGGCAGGCGCAGGGACGCGCGGGCTGCGCGCCAGAACGGCGTGAACACGCGGTAGGGTCCGCCCTGCTTGGTCGCCAGTCGCCACGGCTCGACGAGCAGCGCGCCGTTGAAGCTTTCGGCATGCAGGCCCTGGTCGCGGAGCGTGGCCTTGATGCGCGTGTCGCGCTTCTCGATCGCCGGCTCGTAGCGGCGGTTCCAGAACACGACATTCGCATCGCAGGCGGCGGCCAGCGACTGCAGGGTCTGCAGGCTGGGCGAATGGAAGATGCGCAGGCGCGAACCGCGACGTTGCAGCGCGGCGTCCAGCGCGGCCAGCGAATGGTGCCGCCAGGCTTCGGCTGCCGCGCCCGGCGCCCAGGCGCCCTCTTCCTCGGGCGCATGGATGTACACCGGGATGGGCGTGAAGCCGCCGTCCAGCGCGGCCTGGAACGCGGGGTTGTCGGCGAGACGCAGGTCGTTGCGGAACCAGACGATCGCGTGCGGCATCAACTCACCCTAACTCACCTTGATCGTGGGACGCACCGCGAGGAAACCGCCATCGACGGCGATCACCTGGCCGCTGATCCATGCGGCGCGATGCGACACCAGGAACGCCGCGAGCGCTGCGGCATCGTCGGCAGCGCCATGCCGCCCGAGGGGATACTGCGCCGAAACGGCACGACGCGCCAGATCGCTGGAGACGAATTTCGCGGTCGCCGGCGTCTCCATCAGGCCGGGTGCTACCACATTGACGCGCAGACCGATCGCAGAGAAATCCGCGGCCAGCGAACGGGCCAGGGCTTCGATGCCGCCCTTGGCGATGGCGATGGCGGCATGGTTGCCCACGCCGACCGATGCCGCGACCGAACTGAACAGCACCAGCGCGCCGCCGCGCTTGCGGGCCTGCAGCGCGGTGGCGTAGGCACGCGAGACGAAGAAGGCGGTGTCGAGGTTGGCGGAGAGGCAGTCGCGGTATTGCGCTTCGCTGGTGCGGCCGATCGGTGCGATCAGCACCGCGCCCGCGCAGTTCACCACGGCGCCGGGCGGTTCGCCGAAGGCGTCGGTGGCGGCCTGCAGCGCGGCCTGTGCGCCGGCTTCGGTGGAAACATCGGCATCGATGGCGAGATCGTCGCCCTCGGGCTGCAGGCGCTCGCGGTCGCGGCCGACGAGGGCGAGCCGCCAGCCCTCGGCACGCAGGTGGGCCGCGAGTGCGGTGGCGACGCCGCCGGAGGCGCCGGTGATCAGACAGGTCATGGGCAGTGTGTTCATGCCCTTGCCTACGGATCGGACGGCGGAATGGTTGCAGGCTTGGCGAGCGCCTCGCGCAATGCCGCCGCCCGGGCCCGGATCGCCTGCAGCCGGTCGGCCGGGATGCGGTCGAGGTTGCGCCACTGCATGCCCGCGCGGGGATGGTCGCGGAACCGTGCGGCATGACGGGCGAGGAAGTCCCAGTACAGGGTCGTGAACGGACAGGCCTTCGGGCCCAGCGCCTCGGCGGGATCGAAGGGGCAGCCGGCGCAGTGGTTCGACATGCGCTGGATGTACTTGCCCGACGCGGCATAGGGCTTGGACACCATCTTCCCGCCATCGGCGTACTGGCTCATGCCCAGCACGTTCGGCAGCTCCACCCACTCCACCGCATCGACGTAGACGGCGAGATACCAGGCATGGATCTCGCGCGGGCGCACGCCGGCCAGCAGCGCGAACAGGCCGGTCACCATCAGTCGCTGGATGTGGTGCGCGTAGCCCAGGTCGAGCGTCTGCCGCAGCGCATCGCGCATGCAGGCCATGCGCGTCTCGCCTGTCCAGAACAGCGCGGGCAGCGGCTGATCGGCCTGCAGCGCGTTGTCGTCGAGGAACGCGGGCATGCGCAGCCAGTACACGCCGCGCACGTACTCGCGCCAGCCGAGGATCTGGCGGACGAAGCCTTCGACCGCCTCGATCGGCGCCCTGCCCGCCCGCCAGGCCGCGATCGCGGCATCGACCACGCGACGCGGCGACAACAGCTTGAGGTTCATCGCCGCCGACAGCCGCGAGTGGTACAGCCAGGGCTCGCCGGCCCAGATCGCATCCTGGTAGCGGCCGAACAGCGGCAGGCGGTGTTCGATGAAATCCGCCAGCGCGGCTTCGGCCTCCGCGGCGGTGACCGGCCAATCGAAGGCGTCGAGCTTGCCGGGTCGGTCGGCGAAACGCGCATCGACCAGGTCGATGACTTCGCGGGTCACCGCATCCGGCGGGAAGGCCAGCGGCGCCGGCAGCAGGCCGGGGCCACGCTTGCCGAAGCTCTCGCGATTCTCGGCATCGAAATTCCAGCGGCCACCGACCGGCTGGCCGTCTTCCATCAGCACGTCGTCGCGCTTGCGCAGCCAGCGATAGAAGAACTCCAGGCGCAGCTCGCGCTTGCCCTTGGCCCATTCGGCGAACTCGGCGGGCGTGGCGTAGAAGTGCAGGTCGGGGCGCTCCGACCACGGGATCCCGGCCTCGCGGCAGACCTCCGGCAGCGACTGCGCGAGCCGCCATTCGCCGGGCTGCACCGCGACCACGCGCTGCGGCCGCAGCCGGACCAGGTCATCGGCGAGCGCGGCGTCGAGCGTGCCGTGCGGATGCGTGCCCAGCGCGCGGTACTCGACGCGCAGCCCCCGCGCGCGCAGCGCATCGCGGAAATGGCGCATCGCGGCGAGGAACAGGGCGATGCGCGGCTTCGCGCTCCACACCACGTCGGCCTCGTGCGCGACCTCGGCCATCCACACGACGTCGCGCGCGGGATCGATGTCGGCCAGCGCCGCGGAATCGAGATCGAGCTGGTCGCCGAGGACGACGATGAGGTGTCGAACCAGCATGGGATCTGTCACGGGCGTCGGACGGCGTGAAGGCATCCCGCATTGTAGCGATCGCAGCACATCCGCCATCGCCCGAACCCGACTGAACCGAACTTGATCCTTCATCAAGCAAACCCATCCCCACCCCGGCCCTCCCCTTGAAGGGGAGGGAGAAAGACGCCTGGCTTTGAAACCCTCCCTTCAAGGGAAGTGAGAAAGACATCGCGCTTTCAAGCCCTCCCCTTCAAGGGGAGGGTTGGGTGGGGATGGGTTTGACCATGTTGATCGGCATTCGATGGCGGATCACATCGCTGGATGTCCGAGTGCTGATCGCAGTTCCCCTTCCCCCGCACGCGGGGGAAGGTTGGGATGGGGGCGCTGTGCATTGGTCCATGTCACGCCCCCACCTCAATCCTCCCCCGCGCGCGGGGGAGGAAGACAAACCATTCCGCCGTCCGGATCAGTGCAGCAGCATCGACCGACTGGAGCTGATCGCCCTTCGGCTCGACACCCTTCACGATCAGAAGCGGTACACCGTGACCTTCGCGCGCGCCGTGCCGCCGCGCCCGTCCGAGATGCCGTACTCGAACTGGATCGGCGTCGACCAGCTCCTCGGCGGGGTGAAGCGGATCTTGCCGGACTCGATCGCCACCGCGCCCAGCGTCGGCCGGGTCACGTCGGTGATCGTCAGCGGATCGCCGTCGGCATCGCTGTCGTTGGCGAGCACCGGGATCAGGATCGACGTGCGTCGCGCCTGCGCGGTGTCGTTCGCCGCCACCGGCGCGGTGTTGGGCGAGGTCACCGCCAGCGCGACCTCGGCTTCGCGCACCGCGTCGCCGTACTGCACGCGGTAGCGGAAACCATCCGCGCCGGAGTAGCCCTTGCGTGCGGTGTAGATCGCCGTCGAACCCGACACCGTCACCGTCCCCTCGTTCGGTGCGCGCACGATCGAATACGTCAGCGCGCCGCCGTTGCCGATGCTGCCCGGCAGGCTGATCGACACCGGCGTGCCGGCCACCGCCGACGCGCTGGCCGGCGCGGCCGACAGCGGCGCGTAGGTCTGCACGATGCGCACGCCGCCGGTCACCGACACCATCAGCAGCGAGCCGTCCTTCGACAGCTTCGTTCGTCCCTGAACATAGGCGTGATTCCCTGTCGACGTGAAATTGTCCTCAAGGTCGTAGCTTGCGACTTGGCCGAAGGTGTTCATGTCATACGTCCGTACCTGTCGCGTACCGGCCCAGGGGAAGTACGCCATTCGCTCCACCGGATGGTAGGCGACGCCGATCGGTTGCGGACCTGCGTACTGGCCGAGCGTCGCCACCTTTCGATAGGCATCGTCGTAGACGAAGGTGCCGCCGTAGGTCGGGATCGCGAACTGGCTGCCGAGGCGGTCGGTCGCGATCTCGAAGTTGAACCACGAGGTTCCGTTCGTGTAACCCTCCCGCCGCACGATGGCACCGGTCGGAACATCGATCAGGCCCCAGGGCCCGGACGAATTGTTCGATTCGGCGAATGCGATGGTCTCGCCGTCACCACTTGCCGACAGCATCGTCGATTGGGTCACCGACGCCAGTGCGGTCCACGTATCGCTGACGGGATCGAGCCTGCGCATCTGCGTCCAGCCCGAGCCCCAGAAATCGGTGGTGGCGTAGACCTTGCCGTCGTTCGCGAAGGCCACCGAATGGGTGCCGCTTTCGTAGGTGCTGGCCTTGATGAAGCTGGGCCTGCGCAGCGAGAGATCGTCGAGCGAGACCAGGTGGACCCAGCCGTTGGCGCTGTCGGAAACGTCGTCGGCGACGACCAGGCTGGCGTTGTCCTTCGAGATGTCGATGCCGCGCAGCATGCCGCCGAGCACGATCGGCGAGAGGAAGGTGCCGCTCGCGACGTGGTAGCGCAGCACTTCGCCGCCCTGGGTGATGTAGACGAGGCCACGCGCATCATCGTGGACCATGTCGACGCGCTGCGGCGCCGCGATCAGCGTGCCTTCGGCGAAGACCGAAAACGGGATCGCCAGCGCCGCGAGCGCAAGCGTACCCACCGCAACGCGCACCGCGCTTCGCGGAATCCTGCGGATATCCATAGTTGCTCCTTGAGAAGTCCCCGGGTCCGGGATCGCGCGCCCCTGCGCGCTTCGGCCGGATGGGTATTGTCTCGGAAGGGTCTCTCAGGGGCTGAGATTGACCGGCGATAGCCGGCGATCATGCGCGCGCATGCTTGTCGATCCTGCGCTGCGCCAAGCCGACAGGCCACGCGAAGCCCCCCTCACCCTGCCCTCTCCCCCACATGTGGGGGAGAGGGTTCAATGAGTGAAACCTTTCCCCGCGCATCGCGGTGAGGGCTCCATCAACCTCTCCCCCACGTGCGGGCAAGAAGTCGTGCCGCAGGCCGGGGTGAGGGGAAACCGTCAAACCCACACCCAGTCGCAGCGGTGATGGTTGCATCAACCTCTCCCCCACGCGTGGGGGAGAGGTCGCGCCGCAGGCGCGGGTGAGGGGGGCTTGGCGACACGCATCAACACCGATGCCAACCACACCAAGGGTCAAAGGATGGCCGGCTTACTCGAAACTCCCCATCGCATCGAACGCGAGGTTGTCGAAGCGCGTGTATTCGCCGAAGAACTTCAGCTTGAACGAGCCGGTCGGGCCCGAACGCTGCTTGCCGATGATGATCTCGGCGAGGCCCTTGTCCGGCGAATTTTCCTTGTTGTAGTAATCGTCGCGGTAGATGAACACGATCATGTCCGCGTCCTGCTCGATGGCGCCTGATTCGCGCAGGTCGGCCATCACCGGGCGCTTGTCCGCGCGGGTTTCCAGCGAGCGGTTGAGCTGCGACAGCGCGATCACCGGCACGCTCAGTTCCTTCGCGAGACCCTTGAGCGAGCGCGAGATCTCGGAGATTTCGGTCGCGCGGTTCTCGCTGTTGCCGGGCACCTGCATCAGCTGCAGGTAATCGATCACGATCAGGCCCAGGCCGTGTTCGCGCTTGAGGCGGCGCGACTTCGCGCGCAGGCCTTCGGGCGACAGGCCGGGCGTGTCGTCGATGAAGATCTTGGTTTCCTTGATCATGCGGATCGCGCTGCTGACGCGGCTCCAGTCCTCGTCTTCCAGCTGGCCGGTGCGCAGGCGGGTCGCATTGACGCGTCCGTTCGCGGAAATCAGGCGCAGCGCGAGCTGCGAGGCCGACATTTCCATCGAGAACACCGCAACGGGCTTCTTCGTCTTGATCGCCGCGTGCTCCGCGATGTTGAGCGCGAACGTGGTCTTGCCCATCGCCGGACGCGCGGCGAGGATGATCAGGTCCGTCGGCTGCAGGCCGGCGGTCATTTCGTCGAATTCGGTATAGCCGGTCGGCAGGCCGGTCACGCCGCCACCGTTCTGGTAGCGCGTCTGCAGCACGTCGAAGGCTTCGGCCATCGCCTTGTTGATCGCGACGAAGTCGCTGCGGCCCTGCGAGCGCGCCTCCGAGATCGCGAAAACTTCCTGCTCGGCCTTCGACAGGAGGGCATCGCTGTCGCGGCCTTCGGGCTGGAAACTGTCGTTGACGATGGTGGTGCCGGCCTCGATGAGCTGGCGCAGGATCGCCTTGTCGCGCACGATCTCAGCATAGGCGGTGATGTTCGCCGCCGAGGGCGTGGTGCTGGCCAGTTCGATCAGGTAGGCGCCGCCCGCGACCAGTTCCGAGAACCCGTTCGACTCGAACCATTCGCCGAGCGTCACCGCATCGTAGGGCTTGCTCTTTTCCGCCAGCTCGCGGATCGCGCGATAGATCAGCTGGTGGTCGCGACGGTAGAAATCTTCCTCGTTCAGGCGGTCGGCGACGCGGTCGAAGGCGTCCGGGGCCAGCATCAGACCGCCGAGCACGGCCTGCTCGGCCTCGATCGACTGCGGCGGGATCCGCAGCTGTTCGACCCGGCTGTCGCTGAAGGTGTCGCGGCGACGGTTGTTGTCGCCGTAGGCGTTGGGACGGAAGGCCATCGTGGACTGCTGCTCCGGAAGAACGCGGCGTGGGTGGGGCACTGGGCTGCGCCGGTCAGGCATCCTATGCCGCGACTGGGCGCGGGTGTTGCAGACAAGTCTCTGGGCAACCTGTGGATAACTTCAGGCCCGGGCGTCTCATTCCCGGAGACGGCGGCCGTGGCCCAAGCTTGACCCGAACCTGGCCCGACGAAAGGCACCCGGGCCGCGGAAACGAAACGGGCGCCTTGCGGCGCCCGTCCCGGTGACACATGCGTGAAGCGGATCAGGCGGCTTCCGGCTCGATGACGACCTTGACCGGCACTTCGACGTCGGCGTGCAGGTGCACGAGGACTTCGTGTTCGCCGATGTTGCGCAGCGGGCCCGAACCCATGACGACTTCGGACTTGCCGACCTTGTGGCCGGCGGCGGTCAGGGCCTCGGCGATGTCGCGCGGGCCGACCGAGCCGTACAGCTTGCCTTCGGTCGAAGCGTTGGCCTGGATCGTGACGACCACGCCATCGAGCGCGTTGCGGCGGCTCTCGGCGTCGTCGGCCAGGGCCTTGGCCTTGGCTTCGTACTCGGCGCGCTTGGCTTCGAACGCGGCGACGTTGGCGGCGGTGGCCGGCACGGCCTTGCCCTGCGGCACGAGGAAGTTGCGGCCGTAACCCGGCTTGACCTTGACCTTGTCGCCCAGGTTGCCGAGGTTCACGACTTTCTGCAGAAGAATGAGTTCCATGATGACTCCGTATTCGTTAGCGGGCGCGTTTGGCTGGCGCCCGCAACTGGTGGCTGTCCGAATGGACGGTGAAACGTGTTGTTCTCATCGCAGGCTCGACCAGGACAACGCCGGGGCGAGCTGGCGAAGCGATCAGACGTTGTGGTTGTCCGTGTACGGGATCAGGGCCAGGAAACGCGCGCGCTTGACGGCGGCGGCGAGCTGGCGCTGGTACTTGGACTTCGTGCCGGTGATGCGGCTGGGCACGATCTTGCCGTTCTCGGTGAGGTTCTGGCGCAGGGTGTTGAGATCCTTGTAATCGATCTCCTTCACGCCTTCGGCCGTGAACTTGCAGAACTTGCGGCGACGGAAGAACTTGGACATGGGTGCGCTCCTCAGGCTTCGGCGGATTCGGCGGCGTCTTCGCCGTCAGCGGTATCGGGGGCGGCATCGTCGTCGCGACGACGGCGTTCGCCCTTCTCGGCCTTGTCCTTGTCGTCCTTGTTCTTCATGATCAGGGACTGCTCGGTTTCCGGGCCGTCGCGCTTGATGACGAGGTGACGGAGCACGGCGTCGTTGAAGCGGAAGGTGTCGACCAGTTCATTGAGGACATCGAGGCTGGTCTCGATGTTCATCATGATGTAGTGGGCCTTGACCAGATTCTGGATCGGGTAGGCGAGCTGGCGGCGGCCCCAGTCTTCGAGGCGGTGGATCTTGCCGTTGCCGTTCTCGACGAGCGACTTGTAGCGCTCGACCATCGCCGGCACCTGCTCGCTCTGGTCCGGGTGGACCATGAAGACGATTTCGTAATGACGCATTGCGGTGTCCTTGTGGATATCGACAGGCGGGATTGCCTGCGAAAGCCCCCCGAGGCCGGATTGGCGCCGGTGGAGCAAGGTCCCCTGCCTGGACACGGGTCCGGGCGGGAGCCGGAAAGTATGGCAGGTTCAGTCACTTGGGCGCAAACACCCGGAACCAAAAACCCGGAGCCCCCGACCTCCGGCGGATGCCGCCCGGCCGGGTTTCAGGGATAGTGGCGCCCTTTCGTCCCCCGGACCCGCCGCCATGCCCCGAACCCGCCGCACCGGCCTCGCCTGCGCCCTCGCGCTCGCCCTGATCCCCACCGTGATCCCGGGCCTCGCTCCGGTCGCCCGGGCGACCACCCCGCCCTCGCCGCCTCCGCCCTCGCCAACCCCAGCCGCCGCACCTGCCCTGCCCGCGCAGCTGGCCGACTTCGATGCCTACGTCGAGGCGGTCCGCAAGACCTTCGACGTGCCGGGCGTGGCCGTGGTGGTGGTCAAGGACGGGGCGGTGGTGTTCGAGCGCGGCTACGGCGTGCGCGAGCTGGGTGGCGCCCCGGTGGATGCCGGGACGATGTTCGCCATCGCCTCGAACACCAAGGCCTTCACCGGGGTCGCGCTGAACATGCTGGCCGAAGAGGGCAAGCTGAAGATGGACGACCGGGTGGTCGACCACCTGCCCTGGTTCCAGATGGCCGACCCGTACGTGACCCGCGACATGCGGATCCGCGACCTGCTGGCGCACCGCAGCGGCCTGGGCCTGGGCGCGGGCGACCTGCTGTATTGGCCGGGTACCGACTACAGCACCGAGGAGGTCGCGCGCCGGCTGCGCCACGTGCCGATCGCCGGCTCGTTCCGCGACCGCTATGCCTACGACAACATCCTCTACGGCGTCGCCCAGCTCGTCGTCGAGAAAGCCAGCGGCCAGTCGTTCGAGGCCTTCCTGCGCACGCGGATCCTGCAGCCGCTGGGCATGCGCGAGACCCGCTTCAACAGCGACGCGCTGCAGCCCGGCGACAACGTGGCGACCGGTTACGCGCTCGCCGACGGCAAGCGCCTGGAACCCGCGCCGCGCCTGAGCTGGCACAACGTCTCCGGCGCGGGCGGCCTGTACGCCAGCGCCCGCGACATGGGCACGTGGATGCGCCTGCAGCTGGCCGGCGGCACTTACCGCGATGCGAACGGCAAGGAACAGCGGCTGTTCTCGGAGAAGACCCAGGCGGAGATGTGGTCGATGATTACGCCGATCCCGGTCGGCCAGCCCTCGGTGCCAGAACTGCTGCCGGCGAGACCCAACTTCGTCGGCTACGGCCAGGGCTGGATGCTGTCGGACTATCGCGGGCAGAAGCTCGTCTGGCACACCGGCGGCTGGCCCGGGCAGGTGTCGCGCCTGACCCTGCTGCCGGAGCACAAGCTCGGCGTCATGGTCATGACCAGCGCGGAACTGGGCGGCGCCTTCAATGCGATCACCCTGCGCGTGCTCGACGCCTACCTCGACGCGCCGAAGACCGACTGGAACGCAGCCTATGGCGCGGCGCTGGCGAAGTCGCGGGCGAAGGGCGACGAGAGCTGGGCGAAGCACCAGGCCGCGCGGGCGAAGGGCTCGAAGCCTGCCCTGCCCCTCGCCGGCTACGCCGCGACCTATCGCGACCCGTGGTACGGCGATGTCGTGGTCGCGCAGGAGAACGGCGCGCTGCGCATGCGCTTCACGCGCACGAAGTCGCTGGTCGGCACGCTGCAGCACTGGCACCACGACACCTTCCTCGTCAGCTGGGACGAGCGCTGGCTGAACGCCGATGCCTTCGTCACCTTCTCGCTGACGCCGGACGGCAAAGTGCGTGAGGCGCGGATGGAAGCGATCTCGCCGAACACCGACTTCAGCTTCGACTTCCACGACCTGGTGCTGACGCCGGTCCAATGACACGGATGCCGTAGAGCGGAGCTTGCTCCGCTCATGCACACAGGCAAAACATGAGCGGAGCAAGCTCCGCTCTACACGGGGACGATCAGCGGCGCGCGGCGATCCACGCGTCGATGTGCTTCTCCAGGGTTTCCAGCGGCACCGAGCCGGTTTCGAGCACGGCGTCGTTGAAGTCGCGGACGTCGAACCTGTCGCCGAGCGCCGCCTTGGCCTTGGCGCGCAGCTCGGAGATCCGGATCTGGCCGATCTTGTAGGCCAGCGCCTGGCCCGGCGTGCCGATGTAGCGGTCGATCTCGTTGACGATGTCCAGCTCGGCCTTCGGCGCGTTGTCCTTGAAGTAGGCGATGGCGCGCTCGCGGCTCCAGCCCTTGGCGTGCATGCCGGTATCGACCACCAGGCGCACCGCGCGCCACATTTCGTAGGCGAGCTGGCCCATGCGGTCGTAGGGGTCGTCGTACAGGCCCATGTCGTAGCCGAGCTGTTCGGCGTACAGCGCCCAGCCCTCGCCGTAGGCGACGAAATACGCGGTGCGGCGGAACATCGGCGCATCCGGCAGCTCCAGGCCACGCGCGAACTGGAAATGGTGGCCGGGCACGGCCTCGTGTAGCGACAGCGGCATCATTTCCCAGATCGGGCGAGATTCGGGCTTGTAGAGATTGACGTAGTAGAAACCCGCGCGACTGCCATCGCTGGCACCCTGCTGGTAATAGGCCGTGGTGGTATCCGGCGCGATGTTGTCGGGAATCGGTCGCACGCCGTAGGGCTGGCGCGGAATGGTCCGGAACACCTTCACCAGCTCGGGATCGATGCGCTTGGAGATGGCCTGGTAGGCGGTCAGCAGCGCTTCTGGCGTCTTGTGGAAGAACTTCGGGTCGGTGCGCAGATGCTCGAAGAACGCGGCCAGGTCGCCCTGGAAGCCGACCTCGACGCGGATCTTCTCCATCTCGGCACGGATGCGCGCCACTTCCTTCAGACCGATGTCGTGGATCTGGTCGGCGGTCAGTCGCGTGGTGGTGTAGTCGGCGGCGAGGAAGTCGTAGTACGCGCGGCCGTCGGGCAGGTCGCTCACCGCGATGCCGGCACGGGTCTTCGGCAGGTACTGTTCGTTGAAGTAGGCCTGCAGCGTGCGGTAGGCCGGCACGATCCGCTGCGCGATGACCTCGCGGGCCTCGGCCTGCAATGCAGCGCGATCGGCCTCGGGCACGCCGGCGGGGAACTTGAGGAACGGGCGATAGAACGGGCTCTTCGCCGGGTCATCGACCACCTGCGCGGCGATCTGCGCCGGCACGCGCTGCATCAGCACCTTCGGCGGCAGCTTGCCGGCCTTCACGCCTTCCTTCATCAGCACGATGACCTGGTCGATCGCGACCGGCAGCGCGCGCATGCGCGCCAGCCAGTTCCGGTAATCGCGGGTGTCGGCGAACGGCAGGCCTTCGGCCAGGCCATCGGCGGTCTGGATGCCGCCCTGGTGGCCGATCGGCTGCAGGTATTCGCGGAAGCGCTGGCGCGCGACCCGGTTCTGCTGCAGCCACAGGAAGGTGTCGTAGTTGAGCTGGTCGGCGGGCGACAGCTTCGCGCGGTCGAAGCCCTTGATCCGCTCGAGCGCCTCGCGGTCGGCGCGCGCGCTGGCCTCGATGGCCGGCAGGCTCAGATCGGACCAGCGATCGTCGAATCGCCGGTCGCCCTGCAGCGAGGCGCCTTCCGGCCCTTCGCGCAGGCCGCGCTCCCATTCCTCGGCGAAGAAGGCGTGCAGGCGCTTGCCTTCGTCGGCCGGCTGGGCGCAGACAGGCGCGACGGCCGCGATCAGGACAAACACCGCACATGCGGCACGGACGGCCGCACGGATCGGATGGCGGTTCATGCGTGACTCCCCTTCTGGCGAAGGGCCGAGTCTATCCCGCCCTGCCAGCGGGACGAACCCGCCGGAAGTCAGGCAGCCTTGTCGGCGTCGGTGGTGAAGCTGGAGCCGCAGCCGCATTCCCCGGCGACGTTGGGATTGCGGAACAGGAACTGTTCGTTCAGGCCCTGCTTGCGGAAGTCGATCTCGGTGCCGTCGACCATCGGCAGGCTGTCGGCGTCGACGAAGATCCGGACGCCGGCGTATTCGCTGACGACATCGCCGGGGCGCTCGTCGCGGGCGAGGTCGACCACGTAGCTCCAGCCGGAGCAGCCGGTGCGCTTGACGCCGAAACGCAGGCCGAGGGCGCCGGGGGTACCGGCGAGGAAACCCTGGACGCGTTCCAGGGCAGCGGGAGCGAGGGAGATGGCCATGGGGGAGATTCTAGCCTGAAGGGTCGAGTAAACTTGGGGGCTCGACACATATCGGCGCGTTGGCGCGGGAATTCAAGGCATGGGAATCGAAAGCGTGAAGAGCGTGAAGCAGGGACTGGCCGGTGAAGGCGCCGGCGGCGAAATCACGGTCAAGGGCTGGGTCCGGACCCGGCGCGATTCTTCGGCGCTGAGCTTCGTGCAGGTCAGCGACGGCTCCTGCTTCGCCCCGATCCAGATCGTGGCGACCGATGCCCTCCCGAACTATGAATCCGAGGTCAAGCGCCTGTCCGCCGGCTGCGCGGTCATCGCCACCGGCACCCTGGTGCCGTCGCAGGGCAAGGGCCAGAGCTACGAAATCCAGGCGTCCTCCGTCGAGGTGGTCGGCTGGGTCGAGGATCCGGAGACCTACCCCATCCAGCCCAAGCAGCACACGATGGAGTTCCTGCGCGAGGTCGCTCACCTGCGCCCGCGCACCAACCTCTTCGGCGCGGTCACCCGCATCCGCCACTGCCTGGCCCAGGCCATCCACCGCTTCTTCCACGAGGACGGCTTCTACTGGGTCAACACGCCGATCATCTCGACCTCCGACGCCGAGGGCGCGGGCCAGATGTTCCGCATCTCCACCCTGGACATGATGAACCTGCCGCGCACGGCCGACGGCGGCATCGACTTCTCGAAGGACTTCTTCGGCAAGGAAACCTTCCTCACCGTGTCCGGCCAGCTGAACGTCGAGGGCTACTGCCTGGCGCTGAGCAAGGTCTACACCTTCGGCCCGACCTTCCGCGCCGAGAACAGCAACACCAGCCGCCACCTGGCCGAGTTCTGGATGATCGAGCCGGAGATCGCCTTCGCCGACCTGAACGACGACGCGACCCTGGCCGAGCGCTTCCTGAAATACCTGTTCCGCGCCGTGCTGACCGAGCGCGCCGACGACATGGCCTTCATCGCCGAACGCGTGCAGAAGGATGCGATCACGCGCCTGGAGCACTTCATCAACGCGCCGTTCGAGCGCATCGACTACACCGAAGCGGTGCGACTGCTGCAGGACAGCAAGCAGAAGTTCGACTTCCCGGTCGAATGGGGCCTGGACCTGCAGACCGAGCACGAGCGCTGGCTGACCGAAGTGCATGTCGGTCGTCCGGTCGTGGTCATGAACTACCCGGAACACTTCAAGGCCTTCTACATGCGCCTGAACGACGACGGCAAGACCGTCGCCGCGATGGACGTGCTGGCCCCGGGCATCGGCGAGATCATCGGCGGTTCGCAGCGCGAGGAGCGCCTGGACGTGCTCGACGCGCGCATCGCGCAGTTCGGCCTCGACCCGGCGCACTACCAGTGGTATCGCGACTTCCGCCGTTACGGCACGGTGCCGCACGCCGGCTTCGGCCTCGGCTTCGAGCGCCTGGTGGTCTACGTCTGCGGCCTGGCCAACATCCGCGACGCCATCCCCTTCCCGCGCGCGCCGGGTTCGGCGGAGTTCTGACGGAACGCCTGCGATGAACGACTTTTCCGGCGCCATCGAGCTCGACGGAGACTGCGTGGTGATGTACCGGCCGACCGGGCCGAACGAGCTCGCACTGGTCGAAGCCAGCGGTTTCCGCCGCTGGCCGCCGCGCCTGCCCGAACAGCCGATCTTCTATCCGGTGACCAACGAACGCTACGCGATGGAGATCGCGACGCGCTGGAACGTGAAGGACAGCGGCGTCGGCTATGTCACCCGCTTCCGCGTGCGCAAGGCCTGCGTCGACCGCTACGCGGTCCAGAAGGTCGGCGGCGCGCACCACACCGAATGGTGGGTACCGGCGGAAGAACTGGAATCCTTCAATGACCAGATCGTCGGCCTGATCGAAGTGATCGGCGAATACCGCCACGACCCGGAAGCCACTGCACCATGATCCTGTTCTTCGCCCTCGTCTCGCTTGCGCTGGCCATCGCCGGTTTCTGCGCGCTGGTGATCTTCTGGCCGCTGACCCTGGTCCACCTGCGCGACCGTCATCCCGACCTGCACGCGGGGCTGGGCGACTTCGCGTTCGCGAATCCGTCCGCGCTGTGGTGGCTGCTGGCCGGCGGCTATCGCCAGACCGGCGACCGCAACCTCAGCGGCCTGGCGACGCCGGCGCGCGTGGCGCTGAGCGTGATCCTGCTGGGCCTGTTCTCGGCAGGCATCCTCTGGCTGTGGGCGGAGGTCTCGCCGTGAGCGCCCCGATGTCCGACCAGATGCTCGACGACACCCGCACGGAATGGTGGCTGGCCAGCCTCGGCCGCACCCTCGTCTGGGCCCGCCTGCGCGTGCTCGAAGCCGGCACGGCCGAGGTCTTCGACAGCGACGGCAACACCCTGGCCTACGACAGCGAGGACAGCGCCCGCGCCGCGCTGATGGACGCCGAATTCGTGGCCTGGGACGGCCTGGACGAGGAGGATGCGCTGGAGCGCGGCTTCTCGCTGGGCGAAGTCGCGCCGCCGCAGGGCGACGACGACGCGGCGCTGCGCGCACGCATGGTGCACACGCTCGGCGCGCGGGCCTGAACGACGCATCGTCCCGATCCGCTGATCGCATGTCCGGCAAGAGAATGGAATCGACCATGTACCAGCCGCGCAGCTTCATGGAAACCGATCTCGCAGCGCTGGATGCGCTGATCGAGGCCGATCCCTTCGTCACCCTGGTCAGCACCGGCGACGAGGGCGCCCCCTTCATCAGCCACCTGCCGGTGCTGTACCGCCGGGACGGGGACGCGGTGCTGGTCGAAGGGCACTGGGCGCGCCCCAATCCGCAGGCCGGACATGTGGAAAGCATGCTGATGATCGTGCACGGGCCGCACGCCTACGTGTCGCCCGGCTGGTATCCCGACAAGGAAACGGCCGCGCGGGTGCCGACCTGGAATTACGCGGTGGCGCACCTGCACGGCAGCGTCGAGACCTTCGAGGACGAAGCTTCGCTCGCCGATCTCGTCGATCGGCTCAGCCGCCGCTTCGAACCCACGGTCGGCAACGACTGGCGGTTCGAGCCCGAACGCGCGGACCACCGCAGCCAGCTGCGCGGCATCGTCGGCTTCCGCTTCCGCCCGGTCCGCATCGACCTGAAATTCAAGCTCAGCCAGAACCATCCGCCCGCCAACCGGCGCGCGGTCATCGACGCCATGGCCGCGCGCGACGACCGCGATGCCCGGGCGATCGCCCACCTCATGCGCGCCCGCGAACCGGGCGACACCGACTGACGGACACCCGACCATGGACCTGAACCTCTCCGGCAAGCACGCGCTGGTCTGCGGCGCCTCCGAAGGCATCGGCCGCGCCACGGCGCACGAACTGGCGCTGCTCGGCGCGGATGTGACCGTGCTCTCGCGCAACGCCGGCAAGCTGCAGGCCGTGATCGACGCCCTGCCCCGCAGCGGCGCGCAGCGCCACGGCCTGCTCGCCGCCGATGTCGGCGACACCGACGGCCTCCGCGCGGCCGTGCAGGCGCTGGCGAACGAACGCCCGGTACACGTGCTGGTCAACAACACCGCCGGCCCGCCCGGCGGCATGGCGCATGCGGCCACGGAGGAGGCCTTCGTCGACACCTTCCGCAAGCACCTGCTCGCCAACCACGCGCTGGTGCAGTCGGTGCTGCCCGGCATGCGCGCCGCCGGCTGGGGCCGCATCGTCAACGTGATCTCGACCTCGGTGTACGAACCGATCCCGAACCTCGGCGTGTCGAACACCATCCGCGGCGCGGTGGCGAGCTGGGCGAAAACCCTGTCGCGCGAACTCGGCGGCGAGGGCATCACCGTCAACAACGTGCTGCCGGGCTACACCCGCACCGGTCGCCTCGACCAGATCCTGCACGACCGCGCCGCCGCCAGCGGCAAGACCCAAGACGACGTCGCCGCCGGGATGCGCCAGACCGTGCCCGCCGGCCGCTTCGCCCAGCCGGAGGAGATCGCCGCCGCGATCGCCTTCCTCGCCTCGCCCGCCGCCGGCTACATCAACGGCGTCAGCCTGGCGGTGGACGGCGGGCGGATGCAGTCGATCTGATCTGCACCGACCTGCGCGCGACCACGACACGAAACCACGAGATGACCCTGCTCCGCCCTCTGCTCTGTGCGCTCGTCTTCGCCGCAAGCGTCGCCATCGGCTGGGAGTATCTGGTCGAATCGCTGGGCCAGGGTTCGCATGTCCTCGTGGCCGGTGGATTCGGCATCCTGCTGGGCGCGATGGTGATCGCCATGGGCTTGATGACGCCGACCATCGGCCTGGTGGCATCGCTGGTCGTCGCCCGCCTGCTGCGCGATCGCGAAACCGTCGCGCCGGAGGACCCTCGTTCGCTCCACGTCCATCTCGCCGCACTGGCGGCCTACCCGATGGCGCTGCTGGCGGTCTCGATGGCGATGTGGCGCCTGGATCCGCCGCAGGCCAGCGAATATGCGCGTTTTGGCCAGGCCTTCTTCGTCACCTCGGGCCTGCTGGCGCTGTCGTTCTGCTTCTTCGGAGCCATGGTCGCGGCCCCGACGCTGCTCCGGCAGCCGCTGATGGGCAAGCGGACCTGAAGATCTTCCGCGGCGTTGCGTCGCCGCCTCCGCTGCGGCAACGTATGCGGCTTCCCCGACCTCCGGAACGCCCCATGGAACAGGTGCTGACCAGGGACCGCCGCGAAAGCCCGCGCGTGCCCTACCCGATGAAGGTGCTGGTCCAGTACAGCGACATGGCCTGGGTCGCGGACGTGCTGGATCTGTCGACCGGCGGCTGCGGCATCTATCGCCCGGCCGGCTGCCTGCTCAATCCGGGCAACGTGGCGCAACTGTTCTTCTTCGAGGGCTGCGGTCCCGCCGTGCGCGTCTCGGCCTGCATCGCGCGGATCACCGAACGCCACATCGGCTTCGAATACCACGAGCCCCAGCACATTCCGCCGACACCGGGCTGAGTCCGCATCCGCGCAGCGGTCACGGACGTAGCAGCGATCTCACGAACGACGAGTCCGCCCGATGCCCGAAGGCCCCGAAATCCGCCGCGCCGCCGACGCCCTGGCTGCCGCCGTCGTCGGCAAGCCGCTGACCCGCGCCTGGTTCTGGACGCCCGCGCTGCAGCGGCATGCGAAGGGGCTGGTCGGGCGCAGCATCGAAGCGATCACGCCGCACGGCAAGGCCCTGCTGACCCGCTTCGACCACGGCTGGACGCTCTACAGCCACAACCAGCTGTACGGCGTGTGGAAGGTCGCGGCGGCGGGCGAGCGCCCGGACACCACGCGCAGCCTGCGTGTCGCCCTGGAGACGGCGGACCGAGCGATCCTGCTGTATTCCGCCTCCGATGTCGCGATGTGGCGCAGCGACGAGGTGCACCAGCATCCCTTCCTCGCCAGGCTCGGCCCGGACGTGCTCGATCCCGGCCTCGACGCCGCGACGGTCGCCGCGCGCCTGCGTGACCCGCGCTTCCGGGGGCGCGCGCTGGCGGCGCTGCTGCTCGATCAGGGCTTCCTCGCCGGCATGGGCAACTACCTGCGCTCGGAAGTGCTCTTCGAGGCGAAGCTGGCCCCGGGCCAGAAACCCGCGGACCTCGGGGCCGCGCAGGTCCGCGTCCTCGCCAGGGCCCTGCTCGACATCCCCCGCCGCAGCTACGCCACGCGCGGCATCGCGCCTGCGTCCGGAATGCGCGACGACTACCTGACCGACACACCCGACGGCTTCCGCTTCAAGGTCTTCGATCGCGAGGGCCAGCCTTGCGAACGCTGCCGCACGACCATCGTCCGCGAGGAGCACGGCACCCGCCGCCTCTACCTCTGTCCACGCTGCCAGCTCCCTACGCCTGCGAATTGACGCGAACTGCAGCGAATGTGCACGGCGCCGGCGCGCGCCACGGGACAGGAGCGACCGCGACCGGTAAGCTTGCGGGCATGGACACCTACCTGCACGTGATCGGTGGCGCCCCCCGCGCGTCGCGCAGCGGCCGCACGCTCGATGTCTTCGATCCGGCCCATGGTCGCGCCTATGCCAGCGTCGCCGCGGGCGACGGCGACGAGGCCGCCGACGCCATCGCCGCCGCGCAGGCGGCCTTCCCGGCCTGGGCGGCGCTGCCGCCGACCGAGCGGGCACGCTGGCTCGAACGCCTGGCCGACGCGATCGAAGCCCGTCTGGCGGACTTCGCCCATGCCGAGGCCCGCGACGGCGGCAAACCCTACGCCCTCGCCCGCGATGCCGAGATCCCTCGCGCGATCTCGAATCTGCGCTTCTTCGCCCACGCCGCCACCCAGTTCGCCAGCGAATCCCACCACGGCCAGGCCGGCCTGAACTACACCCTGCGCCAGCCGCTGGGCGTGGTCGCGACGATCTCGCCGTGGAACCTGCCGCTGTACCTGTTCACCTGGAAGATCGCCCCGGCGCTGGCCGCAGGCAACACGGTGGTCGCCAAGCCGTCCGAAGTGACGCCGGCCACCGCGAGCATGCTCGGCCAGCTCGCCTGCGAGATCGGGCTTCCGGCGGGCGTGCTCAACATCGTCCACGGCCTCGGCCCCGACATCGGCGAGCCGCTGATCACCGACCCGACGGTGAAGGCGGTGTCGTTCACCGGCAGCACCGCCGTCGGCCGGCGCATCGCCGTGCTCTGCGCCGAACGCCTGAAGAAGGTGTCGCTGGAACTGGGCGGCAAGAATCCGACCCTGGTCTTCGCCGACAGCGACTGGCGCGCGCACCTCGATACCATCGTGCGCTCGGCCTTCCAGAACAGCGGCCAGATCTGCCTGTGCGGCTCGCGGATCCTGGTCGAGCAGTCCATCTACGCCGAATTCCGCGATGCTCTGGTCGAGCGCGCGCTGGCGCTGCGCGTCGGCGACCCGATGGACAGCGACGCGCGGATGGGCCCGCTGGTGTCGCAGGCGCATTTCGACAAGGTCGTGCGCGCGCTGGAACGCGCGAAGGCCGAAGGCGGCCGGGTGCTGTGCGGCGGCCATGCCCTGGACCGCCCGGGCTGGTTCGTCGCGCCCACGGTGATCGAAGGCCTGGGCCCGGATTGCGACACCAACCGCGAGGAAATCTTCGGCCCTGTCGTCACACTGCAATCCTTCGCGAGCGACGATGAAGCGCTCGCGCTCGCCAACGCCTCCGACTATGGCCTCGCCGCCTCGGTCTGGACCTCGCAGCTGCAGCGCGCGCACCGTTTCGCCGCGCAGCTGCGGGTCGGGATGGTGTGGATCAATACCTGGCTGATGCGCGACCTGCGCACGCCATTCGGTGGCATGGGCCAGTCCGGCCTCGGCCGCGAAGGCGGCCTCGAAGCCATGCGTTTCTTCACCGAACCCCGCAACATCGGCATCGCACTCTGAGCGCCTGAAGGAACGACCTCGTGCCCCAATCCCTGAAACCGCTGCTCGACAACAACCTCGACTGGTCCGAGCGCATGCGCCTGGAGGATCCCGGGTTCTTCGAGCGCCTGTCGCAGCAGCAGGCGCCGAAGTACCTGTGGATCGGCTGTTCCGATTCGCGCGTGCCCGCCAACCAGATCATCGGCCTGTCGCCGGGCGAGGTGTTCGTCCATCGCAACATCGCCAACGTGGTGGTGCATACCGACCTCAACTGCCTGTCGGTGATGCAGTTCGCCATCGACCTGCTGAAGGTCGAGCACATCCTGATCGTCGGCCACTACGGCTGCAGCGGCGTGCATGCCGCGCTCACCGGGACGCGCGTCGGCCTGGCCGACAACTGGCTGCGCCATGTCGCCGATGTCGGCGCCAAGCATGCCGCCCTGCTCGATCGCGTCGGCGACGAGGCTTCGCGCCATGCACTGCTGTGCGAACTGAATGTGATCGAACAGGTCGCGAACGTCTGCCAGGCCACCGTGGTGCAGGATGCCTGGGCGCGCGGCCAGCCGTTGCGCGTGCACGGCCTGATCTACGGCCTGCACGACGGCGTGGTGCGTCGCCTGGGCCTGCATGTCAGCAGCGCGGAGGAACTGGCCGCGCAGTACCCCGGTGCGATCGCGGCCCTGGAGGCCGAAGCACCGCACCGCCCCCGCAGCGAGCCGCACGCGCACGACACGCATATGCACGACCCCGCACAGGACGCCTGCCCATGAACAACGTCATCCACGCCAGCGCCGCGCCCAGGGCCGTCGGCCGCTATCCTCACGCCCGTCGCGTCGGCGACCTGCTGTTCCTCTCGGGCATCGGTCCGCGCGACCCGGCCAGCAACGGCATCCCCGGCAACGTGCTCGATGCCGAGGGGCGGCTGATCGCCTACGACATCGCCGCGCAGACCCGCGCGGTGTTCGCCAACGTGCGCGCGGTGCTCGACGCCAGCGGCGCGCGCTGGGAGGACCTGGTCGACGTGACCGTGTACCTCACCGACATGGCCCGCGACTTCCCGACCTACAACGCGATCTGGGCCGAATACTTCCCCGACGCGGACACCGCGCCGTGCCGCACCACCCTGGGCATCACCGCGCTGCCGACGCCGATCGCGATCGAACTCAAGTGCATCGCCGCGCTGCCCGCCAACGGATCCTGAGATGGAATTGCTGCTGACCAACCTCACGTCGGCGGTCGTGCTGGCCTTCGTGCTGGGCATCGTCGCGCGCGCCGTGCGCAGCGACCTGGTGATTCCCGACCAGATCCAGACCTATCTCTCGATCTTCCTGCTGCTGGCCATCGGCCTGAAGGGCGGCGTGGCCCTGCGCGGCCAGGACCCCGGCTCGCTGGCGCTGCTGCTGGTCATGACCCTGGCCGCGGGCGCCTTCACCGCCTTCAGCGCGTATGCGGTGGCCAGGCTGTTCCTGGGCGACATCCGTCGCGAGGCCGCGGCGATGGCCGCGCACTACGGCTCGGTGTCCGCAGTGACCTTCATCGCCGCCAGCCAGTTCGCCGAGCGCAGCGGGCAGGCCCCCGACGGCGTGCTGGTGGCGCTGCTGGTGGTGCTCGAAGTGCCGGCGCTGCTCATCGGCCTGGCGCTGGGGCGCAGCACGCAGAGCGATGCCGCCAGCCACCACACGCTGAAGGAAGTGTTCACCGGCAAGACCGCGATCCTGCTGCTCGGTGGCCTGGCGATCGGCGCGATCTCCGGACCCGACGGCATCAAGAAGGTCGACGCGATGTATTTCGCGCTGTTCCAGGGCGTGCTGATGCTGTTCATGCTCGACATGGGCATGACCGCCGCCGGCCGCCTGGCCGAACTGCGCAAAGGCTGGTGGAAGCTGGCGGTGTTCTCGACCACGCTGCCGCTGGTGCACGGCGTGATCGGCGTGTTCATCGCCGACGCCTGCGGCCTGTCCGTCGGCGGCGCGACGGTGTTCGGCGCGATGCTTTCCAGCGCGTCCTACATCGCGGCACCGGCGGCGGTGCGCGCCGGCCTGCCCGAAGCCGACGTCGGCCGCTGCATCACCGCCGCGCTCGGCCTCACCTTCCCGTTCAACCTCGCCATCGGCATCCCGCTGTACGCCAGCCTCGCGCAGCGCATCGCCGGCTGACCGCCTCCCGCAGAACCGGAGACTTCCCATGCTGCCCAATCCCATCAACCTGCAGGCGTGGATCGACGAGCACCGCCATCTGCTCAAGCCGCCGGTGGGCAACAAGTGCATCCACAACGAGGACTTCATCGTGATGGTGGTCGGCGGGCCCAACCAGCGCACCGACTACCACTGGGACGAAGGCCCGGAGTGGTTCATGCAGCTGGAAGGCGAGATGGTCCTGCGCATCCAGGAAGACGGGAAGGTGCGCGACATCCCGATCAAGGCCGGCGAGAGCTTCTACCTGCCGCCGCGCGTGCCGCATTCTCCGCAGCGCATGGCCGGCGGCATCGGCCTGGTCATCGAGCGCAAGCGCCTGCCGCACGAACGCGACGGCCTGCTCTGGTACTGCGAGCGCTGCAACACGAAGCTGTTCGAGGAATTCTTCACCCTGCGCGACGTCGAGCAGGATTTCCCGCCGATCTTCGACCGCTTCTACCGCTCGCACGACCACCGTACATGCAAGACCTGCGGCCACCTCAACCCGGCGCCGGCGAAATACGACGCAGGCAGCTGAGCGGGCTCTCGGAACGGGGATCGCTGCCCCCAAAAACGGGGTCAGGTTCACTTCTCCCGAAGTGAACCTGACCCCGTTTTGGACCACCCCGTTCTGGACCGTGACACCGCCCGCCCCCGGCGTTATCCTCGCTTGGCAATTTTTGCCATCGGCACAGTGATGACATCGGAGACCCCATGCCCGCCACGATGAACGTCTCGCTGACCGACCCCCTGCGTCGGTTCGTCGAGGAAGAGGTCCGCGAGGGCGGCTTCGCCAGCACCTCGGACTATGTGCGCGAACTGATCCGGGAGCGCCAGCGCCGCAAGGCCGAGGAAAGCCTCCGCGCGATGATCGCCAGCGGCCTCGGCTCCGGCCCCGCCGAGCCGGTGACCGACGCCTTCTTCGCCCAACAGCGCGAACGCCTCAAGCCATGAGTCCGCGCGCCCTGCGCCTGCGCCCGCAGGCCGCCGCCGACATCGCCAGCCTCGCCGACGCCTGCGCGGCTGCGGCACCGGGCGATGGCGTGCGCTTCATCGATGCCGTCGACGCCGCCTGCGCGCGCCTGGCGGCATCGCCCGACATCGGCATCGACCGCCATCGCCATGTCGTCCCGGAACTGCCGGTCGCCCTGCGCACGCTGCCGGTCACGGGCTTCGCGCACGTCCTGCTGTGCCACATGGCGCTGCCCGATGCCGTTGAAGTGATCCGCGTGATCGACACCACGCGCGGCATGGAGCCGCTCGCCGAGGAGATCGCTGCATGAGCCCGCGCCCGGCGCGTCGCCTGCTCGCCGCTGTGCTGGCGCTCTGCGCCTTCGCCGCCGTCGCACAATCGAACCCACTGTCGGCGGCCACCACTCAGCCCGCACCGCCGACCACCGTCATCCACGCCGGCACGCTGCTGGCCACGCCCGGCGAGGCACCGCTGAAGACGCGCACCGTGGTCGTGCGCGGCGACCGCATCGTCGCGGTGGAGGAAGGCTTCCGGCCCGCGTCGCAGTACGGCGCCGACGCGCGACTGATCGACCTGTCCGATCGCTTCGTCATGCCGGGCCTGATCGACCTGCACATGCACCTGGGGATCTCGATGAACGTCGATCCCGAGGTGAGCACGTCCCCGGCGCGGCTCGCACTGTCCGGCGCGGGCTACGCGAAGCGCCTGCTCGATGCCGGCGTGACCACGGTCCGCGATGTCGGCGACAACGGCGGGACCGTGTACGCGCTGCGCGACGCGATCACCGCCGGCGACGTGCCCGGCCCGCGCATCTTCGCGGCGGGTCGCGTGATCTCGCGCACCGGCGGCCATGGCGCGAAACCTCCGGGACCGACCGAACTGCATTTCGAACCCGCCGGCTGCGACGGTGTGGAGTCGTGCCGCCGCGCGGTGCGCGAGAACATCGATGCCGGCGCGGACTGGATCAAGCTCACCGTGTCCGGCTCGGGCCGCGAAGCCGGTGGCCGTGCCGACGCGCAACCGATCATGCTCGACGACGAGATCGCCGCCGCCAGCGAAGCCGCGCGCCGCGCCGACCGGCCGATCGCCGCGCATGCGCACAGCACCGCCGCGATCAACGCCGCGCTGTCCAACGGCGCGACCACCATCGAACACGGCACCTATTTCGATGCGGCGTCCGTCCGCCTGTTCAAGCAGAAACGCGCCTGGCTCGTGCCCACGGCCTCGGTCGCGGCCTTCGTCCGCTCGCAGCTGTCGATGTTCGCCGGCAGCGGCGACGTGAAGGGCAGCGACGAACTGAAGGCCTGGGCCGATGCCGCAGTGGCCAATCCCGGTCGCGCCTGGCGCGCGGGCATTCCGCTGGCGCTGGGCACCGACGGCGGCCCGAGCTTCGATGCGGACACCACCGCGAAGGAGGTCGGCCTGTACGTCGCGGCCGGCGTGCCCGCCTCCGCCGCGCTGGCCGCCGCGACACGCAACGGCGCGGACGCGCTGGGCCTGGGCGATCGCCTCGGGCGCGTGCAGGCCGGCTACATCGCCGACCTCATCGCCGTGGACGGCGATCCGCTGGCCGATGTCGAACGCCTGCGCACCGTCGTCTTCGTGATGAAGGACGGCGCGCTCCACAGACCACCGGGAGATGCGCCGTGATCGCGCCTCCCTTCCCTCACGCAAGGGCCTGACGCCGCCATGCTGAAGATCGACACCCACGCCCATTACCTGCCGCGCCACTGGCCGGATCTCGCCGCGAAATACGGCGACATCCGCTTCCCGGTGATCCACCACGGCGACGACGGTCGTTCGCGCATCTACAAGGACGGCAAGTTCTTCCGCGAGATCTGGCCCAAGACCTGGGACCCGAAGCTGCGCATCGAGGAATTCGCCGGCTTCGGCGTGCAGGTGCAGGTCATCAGCACCGTGCCGGTGATGTTCAGCTACTGGGCCAAGCCGCAGCACGCGCACGACCTGCACCAGGCGCTCAACGACCACATGGCCGAAGCGCTGCGCGACTACCCGCGCCACTACGCCGGCATCGGCACGGTGCCGCTGCAGTCGCCGCGCCTCGCGATCCAGGAACTGGAACGCTGCGTCGACCAGCTCGGCCTGCAGGGCGTGCAGATCGGTTCGCACATCAACGACTGGAACCTCGACGCGCCCGAGCTCTTCGATTTCTTCCAGGCCGCCAGCGAACTCGGCGCCGCGATCCTGATCCATCCCTGGGACATGATGGGCACCGAGTCGATGCCGAAGTACTGGTTGCCCTGGCTGGTCGGCATGCCCGCCGAGCAGTCGCGCGCCGCGTGCTGCCTGATCTTCGGCGGCGTGCTGGAACGGCTGCCGAAACTCAAGGTCTGCCTCGCCCACGGCGGCGGCAGTTTCCCGTACACCATCGGCCGCATCGAGCACGGCTTCAACATGCGCCCGGACCTGGTGGCGACCGACAACTTCCGCAATCCGCGCGAATACCTGTCGCGCTTCTATTTCGATTCCTGGGTCGCCGATCCGCGCGCCCTGCGCTACCTGATCGACACCTGCGGCGTCGACCGCATCATGCTCGGCACCGACTACCCGTTCCCGCTCGGCGAGCAGGAACCCGGCGCGGGCATCGCCGCCTTGAACCTGTCCGAAGCCGAACAGGCACGGCTCTACCACGGCACCGCGCTGGAATGGCTGGGCCTGCCGAAGGCGCGGTTCGCGTGAGAACTGCGACCGCCGTCGCCGCAGCGCTGCTGTCGTTCGCCTGCACCGCGCAGGCGCAGGCAGGCGATGCGCCGCCGATGCCCGAACTCATCGATGCCTACGTCGGCATCGAGCGCCAGCCCGGCGCAGGCCGCACGCTGGATGGCGAACCGCTCTACTTCATCGGCGCGGTCAGGATCGAAGGCGAGCGAATCACGCTGTATCGCGAACTGCGCGTCTGTCGCGACGCGACCCTGCAGACGCCGACTTACGCAGGCCAGTACTGGTACGCGGGTCGCATCGATACACAGGCCACGCCCTGGAAGGCGATGCTGCGGATGACCGGTTGCGACCACTGCGGCCGCGCCGAGACCGCCGAACCCGAACCCGCCGCGCTGGACCTGGACCTGTCGCCACCGCGCGAAGGCGAATTGCAGCTCGGCGAGACCCGTTACAGCCAACGCATGCGCTTCGATCGCACCGATTGCCCCGACGAAGCGGCCGAGGCCGCACGCTCCGACACAGCACCCTCCGACCCTGCACGTCCCGACGCGCACGCTGCCGTTTCTTCCCCGAGGACCGAATGACCGATCTGCATCTGACCGACGACTGGGCCCGCGCGCAGGACGCCGCCGATCCGCTGCGCGACTTCCGCGCGCAGTTCCACATCCCGCGCCACGACGGCGCCGAGATGGCCTATTTCTGCGGCAACTCGCTGGGCCTGCAGCCGAAGGGCGCGCGCGCGTACGTCGACGAAGTGATGGACAAATGGGCGCGCGACGCGGTCGAGGGCCACTTCCTCGAACCGGCGCCGTGGATGCCCTACCACGAACTGGTCCGCGACGGCATCGCCCAGGTCGTCGGCGCGCAGCCTTCGGAAGTGGTGGCGATGAACTCGCTGACCGCGAACCTGCACCTGATGATGGTCAGCTTCTTCCGGCCCGACGCGCAGCGCAACGTGATCCTGATGGAAGCGGGTGCATTCCCCTCCGACCGCCATGCGATGGCCTCGCAGTTGCACGCCCACGGCCTGTCGGTCGACGCGCACCTTGTCGAACTCGAACCGGACCGCGAGGACGGCACGTTCTCGATGGCCGCGATCGAAGGCGCGATCGCCGCGCATCGCGACCGCCTCGCCCTCGTGCTCTGGCCCGGCGTGCAGTACCGCACAGGCCAGGCCTTCGACCTGAAGGAGATCGCGCGCCTCGGCCATGCCGCAGGCGCCATCGTCGGCTTCGACCTCGCGCACGCGGTCGGCAACCTGCCGCTGCAGCTGCACGACAGCGGCGCCGACTTCGCGGTGTGGTGCCACTACAAGTACATGAACTCGGGCCCGGGCGCGGTCGCCGGCTGCTTCGTCCACGAACGCCACGCACGCACCGATCGCCCGCGCTTCGCCGGCTGGTGGGGCCACGACCAGGCCACGCGTTTCCGCATGGGCCCGGACTTCGTGCCGACACCCGGCGCGGACGGCTGGCAGCTGAGCAATCCGCCGATCCTCGGCCTCGCGCCGCTGCGCGCCTCGCTGGACCTGTTCACGCAGGCGGGCATGCCCGCACTGCGCGCGAAGTCGGAGCGGCTGACCGGCCATCTCGAAGCGCTGATCCGCGCGCATCTCGCCGACACGCTGCAGATCGTCACCCCGGCATCGCCCGCTGAACGCGGCTGCCAGCTGTCGCTGCGCGTCGCCGGCGGGCGTTCGCAAGGTCGCGCGCTGTTCGAATTCCTCGGCGCGCGCGGCGTGCTCGGCGACTGGCGCGAACCCGACGTGATCCGCATTTCACCGGCGCCCTTGTACAACACCCACGCGGACGTGCTGCGTTTCGTCCGCACCGTGCAGGAATGGCAGGCATGAGCACGACCGACGATCGCCACCTCACCCTCGTCGGTGCCGGCCTCGCCGGGCCGCTGCTCGCCATCCTGCTCGCGCGGCGCGGCTGGCGCGTCGACCTGTTCGAGCGGCGCGGCGACCCGCGCATCCACGGCTATGCCGGCGGTCGCTCGATCAACCTCGCCCTCGCCGAGCGCGGCCTCAACGCACTGCGCACCGCCGGTGTCGATGCCGACGTGCTGAAGCAGGCGGTGATGATGCGCGGCCGGATGGTCCATTTCCGCGAAGGCGGCGAACAATTGCAGCGCTACGGCCGCGACGACAGCGAAGTGATCTGGTCGATCAGCCGCGGCGATCTCAACATCCTGCTGCTCGACGCGGCCGAGGCTGCCGGCGTCACCCTGCATTTCGACCGCCGCCTGGAATCGGTCGACTTCGAGGCGAAGATCGCGCACTTCGTCGGCGAGGGCGAGGACATCGCGCACCACTTCAATGCCCTGATCGGCAGCGACGGCGCCGGCTCCAGCCTGCGCGGGGCGATGCTGCGCGCCACCGACCTGGGCGAGCGCGTCGAGGTGATGCCGCACAGCTACAAGGAGCTGGAGATCCCGCCGGCACTGGACGGCAGCTTCCGCATGGAAGCCAACGCACTGCACATCTGGCCGCGCGGCGACTACATGTGCATCGCCCTGCCCAACGACGAGCGCACCTTCACCGTCACACTGTTCATGCCGAACGAAGGGCCGACCAGTTTCGCCACCATCGCCGACGGCCAGGCCGCGAAGACTCTGTTCGAACGCGATTTCGCCGACGCGGTGCCGCTGATCCCGAACCTCGTCCACGATTTCGACGCCAATCCGACCGGCATGCTCGCCACGCTCTACCTTGACCGCTGGCATCTCGACGGCCGCGCGGTGCTGCTGGGCGACGCCGCGCACGCGATGGTGCCGTTCCACGGCCAGGGCATGAACTGCGCGTTCGAGGACTGCGTGTCGCTGGCCTCGCACCTGGCGCCCGATCGCGATCTCGCGAGTGCGTTCGCCGCGTTCGAAGCCGAGCGCAGACCGAATGCCGCCGCGATCCAGGCGATGGCGCTGGAGAACTACCGCGAGATGAGCGACCGCGTCGACGACGCCGACTTCCTGCTGCAACGCCAGCTGGAACGCCAGCTCGCCGAACGCCATCCGGGCCTGTTCGTGCCGCGCTATGCCATGGTCAGCTTCATGCGCGTGCCCTACGCCACCGCGTACGAGCGCGGGCGGATCCAGCGCGCGCTGCTGGTCGAGGCCACCACGGGCCGAGACAGCCTCGACGGCATCGACTGGGACTGGCTGGACCGCGAAGTGCACGCGCGCCTGTCGCCGCTGGACCCGGGCTGATCGATGGGCGCGAGCTTCCTCTTCTACGACCTGGAGACCTTCGGCAAGGATCCACGGCGCACGCGGATCGCGCAGTTCGCCGCGATCCGCACCGACGAGCACCTCGACCCGATCGACGAGCCCTGGGATTTCCTGGTCAGGCCCGCCGACGACCTGCTGCCCTCGCCCGCCGCGACGCTGATCACCGGCATCGAGCCGCAGCGCGCCGCGCGCGACGGCGTGAGCGAATGCGAGGCCTTCGCGCGCATCTTCGACGCGATGTCGGTGCCCGGCACCTGCACGCTGGGCTACAACTCGCTGCGCTTCGACGACGAGTTCGTGCGCTACGGCCTGTTCCGCAATTTCTTCGACCCCTACGAACGCGAGTGGCGCGGCGGCAACTCGCGCTGGGACCTGCTCGACGTGATGCGCCTCGCGCATGCGCTGCGCCCGGACGGCATCGTCTGGCCGCTGCGCGAGGACGGCGCGCCCTCGTTCAAGCTGGAGCACCTCGCCGACGCCAACGGCGTACGCGAAGGCGATGCGCACGAGGCGCTGTCCGACGTGCGCGCGCTGATCGGCATGGCGCGCAAGCTCAAGACGGCGCAGCCGAAGCTCTGGGACTACACCCTGCGCCTGCGCGACAAGAAGTTCGCCGCGCGCCTGCTCGACACCGTGGCGATGACGCCGGTGCTGCATGTGTCGCAGCGCTTCCCCGCAGCGCGCCTGTGCGCCGCCGCCGTGGCGCCGCTGATCCGCCATCCGCAGATCGACAGCCGGGTGATCGTGTACGACCTGCACGAGCCGGTGGAGGCCCTGCTCGAACTCGATGCCGACGACATCGCCGACCGCCTCTACACGCCCGCCGCCGACCTGCCGCCCGAGGTCGCGCGCGTGCCGCTGAAGGAAGTCCACCTCAACCGCAGCCCGATGCTGATCGAGTGGCAGCACCTGCGCGATGCGGATTTCGACCGGCTGCGCATCGATCCGGCGCTGGTCGAGTCGCGCGCTGCGCAGCTGCGCGATGCCGGCCCCGCGCTGGCCGAGAAGCTCCGCCGCATCTATGCGAAACGCAGCGTGCCCGAAACGCTGGACGTGGATGGCTCGCTGTACGACGGTTTCCTGCTCGACGGCGACAAGCGCAAGTTCGCCGAACTGCGCAGCACGCCGCCGGAGGTCCTGGGCCAACGCGACTTCGCCTTCCAGGACGCGCGCCTGACCGAGCTGCTGTTCCGCTACCGGGCGCGCAACTGGCCCGAGACCCTGAACGCGGTCGAATCGGAACGCTGGACCGCCTACCGCCGCCAGCGACTGGGCGAGGATCGCGGCTGGTCCGAATACAGCTTCGATACCCATCGCGCGGAAGTCGAGGCCCTGCGCCTCGCACACCCGGACGACGGCCGCGCGCAGGCGCTGCTCGACCAGGTGCAGGCCTGGGCCCGCGACATCGAAAACCGACTGACATGAGCATGCCGGCATGAGCACGTATTTTTCCGATCGCAGCCTGAAGTTCCTGCGCGGCCTCGCGCGCAACAACGACCGCGAATGGTTCCATGCGCACAAGGCCGACTACGACCAGTACGTGCGCCAGCCATTCCTCGCGCTGATCACCGACCTGCAGCCGGCGCTGCGCGAAGTGAGCGAGCACTACCGTGCCGACCCGAAGACGGTCGGCGGCTCGCTGTTCCGCATCCACCGCGACACGCGCTTCTCGAACAACAAGGCGCCGTACAAGAACTGGCAGGGCGCGCGCCTGTTCCATGCGCGCAGCAAGGAAGTCGAAGCACCGTCGTTCTACATCCACCTGCAGCCGGGCAACTGCTTCATCGGTGGCGGCCTGTGGCATCCGGAACCGGATGCGCTGCGCCGCATCCGCCATTTCATCGTCGACAACCCGGGCAGCTGGGCCGCCGCCGCGCACGGCACCGCGTTTCGCAAGCGCTTCGACCTCGACGACAGCGAGATGCTGGTCCGCCCGCCGCGCGGCTTCCCGGCCGACTTCGCCCATCTCGACGATCTGCGTCGCAAGAACCACGTCGCCCTGCGCGCCATCGACGACGCCACCATGACCGGCCCGCGCCTGCTCGCCACCCTCGCCAAGGACCTGCAGGGCCTCGGTCCGTACATGGACTACCTCTGCGCTGCGCTGGACCTGGAGTTCTGAGGCATTGCGTTTCCCCCTCTCCCCCCGCATCGCGGGGGAGAGGGTTCAAGGCATGGACCCCACTTGCACATGCAGCGTCATGCCGGGTCGCCGTCGCCCGGCTGTCACAGCGCATGACGCCATGACGCACTGCGTCATGACAGTGTCAATACGCATCCGTACCCTCGATTCCAATGCCATACCCCACAGCATGGCAGGGCTGGAGCCGGCGACGTCCCGTGCGATCAGCAGTACAGGACCGCAGTACGGGACAGCTGGCTCCGACAGGGAAGGACGCGGCAGGGGCCGCGCATTCATGGACATCGAAACAAGCAAGGGGACAACCAACGTGCTCAAACACCTCTGCGGGCTTCTGCTCGCCCTGGCGGCGCCGTGCGCGCTCGCGAACACCGGCGTGGCCTTCGTCCACGGCACCGGCGCACAGACCAACGCCTACAACGACTACTGGCAGCCGGCCATGGTCGATTCCGTGCGCGGCGGCCTGCCGAACCCGGCGAACTACGTCGTCATCAACTGCGACTTCGGCCAGTACTGGTGGGACAGCCGCGCTGCGGGCTGCCTCGCGGGTCAGCTGACCAACTTCATCAACACCAGGGGCATCACCCGGCTCATCGTCATCACCCATTCCAATGGTGGCAACGTGATGCGCTGGATCATGTCGAACCCGACCTACGACAGCCGCTATCCGAACATCATCAGCAAGACCGTGCGCGTGAACGCGCTGGCGCCTTCGTCCACCGGCACGCCGCTGGCCGACGCGGTGATGAACGGCACGGTGTTCGAGGCTGCGGTCGGCTGGCTGCTGGGCTACCAGAACGACGGCGTGCGCCAGCAGCAGCAGAGCTGGATGGTCTTCTACAACGGCAACTACCTCTACGGCACCAGCGGCCGCCCCGGGCTGCCCAAGACCTTCCGCAGCGTGGTCGGCACCGACGTCGACTCCTCGCCGTTCGACGGCGACAGCTACTGCGGCGGCTACAGCCAGAACGTCGGCCTGGAAGTCACCCAGAACTGGCTGAACAGCTGTTCCGACGGCTTCCTCAACTGCAGCAGCCAGAATGCCGCAGGTTCGGTGTGGTTCTACGACACGGCGCGGATGGCCGGTGGCGAACCGCTCTCGCACAACCAGAGCCGTCGCGCCTGCTTCGGCCTGAACAACATCCTCCGCACCGACATGAGCCAGTGAGGGCACCCATCATGAAACTCGCCATTGCAGTACTCACGGCTTCGCTCACGCTCGCGCTCGCCAGCCATGCCGCCAACGCCGCACAGCCGATGCGCGCCCCTGTCGCCGGTGACCAGGTGCCCGCTCGCCTCGTCGCCGTGCCCGCTCCCTCCGCCCCCATCGAACGCGCACCGGTGTCGTTCGCGTGGAAACTCGACCCCGATGCCGCGCTCGCCGCGCCGCAGCCCTACGTCGCGCAGAGCCGCGAATACTGGCAGACCGTGGACGCCGCCGAACTGCGCCAGGGCGTGTCGGTGAAGACTTCGGCCCCCGGCGCGCTGATCCGCGTCAGCCCGGCACGCGGCGCGCGCGCGCTCGACCAGAACGCACTGCGCATCAACGATGCGGGCGGTGCCGCGCGCATCGAACGCCTCGCCTCGGCGAAGCAGCTCGCCGCCGCCGGCATGGACGTGCAGGACGGCAGCGTGATCGCCAAGCTCGCGCCCGAGGAAGGCGCCGGCGCCTACACCCTGCGCGCCACGCAGGCCGAAGGTCGCTACCTGGTCCACGTGTTCGAACCGCAGAGCAGCGACGTGCTGAACGCCGCCATCGACCGCCAGCATGCGCTGGCCGGCGACACGGTCCGCGTCAACATCGGTTTCGACCGTGCGGGCAAGCGTGCGCAGGCCGTGCAGGCCGGCGGACTGCTGGTCGCGCCGGATGGCCGCAGCTGGCCGGTCGCGGTCGGCAAGGACGGCACCGCGCGCGTGAAACTGCCCGCGAACGTCGGCAACGCGCCGGGGCTGTGGGAAGTGCAGGTCTTCGCCAGCGCCGACGGCATCCAGCGCGATGCCCGCACCGCCGTGGCCGTGGCCGCACCGACCGCGCGCTTCAAGGGTCAGTTCGCGTTCAATGCCGCGACCATGCGCATGGCCCTGCCGGTGCAGGCCGGCTCGGTCGGCCGCTACGAAGCCCGTGGCACGCTATACGCCACCGCCCCGGGCGGCCAGATGCGCCCGGTGTCGCAGGCGCACAGCGCGGCGTGGATGAATCGCGGCAACGGCACGCTGGTGCTGCAGTTCGATCGCAGCCACCTGCCCGCCGGCTACAGCGCGCCGTTCGAGGTCCGCGATCTCTCGCTCAACGACCAGTCGCGCATGGCACCGCTGGAAAGCCGCGCGCGGATCGGCATCGTCCGCTGAAGCACCTCCCCCCGCAGGATGCAGCAAGGGGCCGTGAGGCCCCTTGTTTCATTGCGGTTGGCGGATATGTGGCATGGATCGCACACGCGCACCTGTGACTACACGACCGCGACAGGAAAAAATCATCGTCATCCTCGCGCAAGCGAGGACCCATGCTTGATCGCGGCTGACAGCTGGGTCCTCGCTTGCGCGAGGATGACGTCGTTTTTTGCAGGCACGGCACGACGATTCAACGCGAGGTCGAGACAAGTCGTATCGGTCAGCGGTTCACGACCCCATGCGGCACATGCCCCGCCGCGACGTGCTCGCGAGCGGAATCGATGTTGTGCGGCGAATCGTCGAAGAAGATGTCGGCGCCGAAGGCCTGCAGGAACGGGCCTTTCGAGCGGCCGCCGAGGAACAGCGCCTCGTCGAGGCGGATGCCCCAGTTGCGCAGCGTGCGGATCACGCGCTCGTGCGCGGGCGCGGAGCGCGCGGTGACCAGCGCGGTACGGATCGGGCACTCCTCGACGGGATAGGCCACCTGCAGTCGATGCAGCGCATCGAGGAAGGCGCGGAACGGCCCGCCGGGCAGCGGTTCGTGGGCGCGCTCGCGCTCGTGCCGCGCGAAGGCCTCCAGCCCGCCCTCCTGCGACACGCGCTCGCTCTCGTCGTCGAACAGCACCGCGTCGCCGTCGAAGGCGATGCGGATCTGGTCCGGCGAGAACACGGCGGACGGCGCGACCGCCGGCGCGGGCAGCAGCGTCGCCGCGGCGATGCCGTGCTCCAGCGCGCGACGCACCGATTCGGCATCGGCCGACAGGAACAGGTGCGCGCCGAAGGGCTTGATGTAGGGCCAGGTCGGCGCACCCGAGGTGAAGGTCGCGCGGCGGATGTCCAGGCCATGGTGCTGGATCGAATTGAACACGCGCAGGCCCGTGTCCGAGGAATTGCGCGAGAGCAGGATCACCTCGACGCGCGGCACGCCGTGCTTGTCGTCGGCATTCAGCGCCAGCAGCTTGCGGACCAGCGGGAAGGCGATGCCCGGCCGCAGCACCTCGTCCTCGTGGCTGCGCTGGTAGCTGGCGAAGGCATCCACGCCCTCGCGCTCGAACAGCGCATGGCTCTCTTCGAGATCGAACAGCGCGCGCGAGGAAATCGCGATGACGAGGGGCTCGGGGGAAGACGTCGTCGACATTCGGGAAGTGTATCGCCAAGCCAGTCTCACCGGATGAGACTGGCTGACCTCGGTCGTGCGCGCATGAAAAAGCCGGCGTCCCGAGGAACGCCGGCCGGATGTCTCGGACCGGGACGGGCGATCAGCCGCCGGCCTTGGGGTCGTCGCCGAAGCGGTTCGAACCGCGCGTGCCTTCCAGGCACATGAAGACCAGCACGATCAGGCCACCGAGGCCGGGAATGAGGACCAGCAGGAACAGCCAGCCGGATTTGTCCTGATCGTGGAAACGGCGGACATGCACCGCGATCGCGGGCACCAGGGTCGCGAGGCCATACAGACCGAGCAGGCCCATGGCCACCGTGCTCAAGCCGCCCATCTGTCCGGTTTCGAAATCGATGCCCATGAAGACGAGCGCATAGAGCACGGTCGTGACGATGAAGTTCAACAGCGTGAACATCCAGAACTCCTTCCGGCGCGAACGTCCCTGGAAATCGGCGTACCGTTTGAACGGCATCAACATCCAATCCATCTCATTCTCCCCAAATGAAGTGAGCCCCGATCATGGCAAGCCCGGCATGGCCGTGGCAAGCGGCATTGCGGGAGGATCGGTGCTGTCCCACAGGACAGAAGACCGGTCAACCCGCCAGGTGCCGCGCCTGTCGGGGCGGGGTCGCGCGCTTCTTCCGGGGCACCGGCACGGGCAGCTCGGCATCGGGGTCCTCGAAGGCCAGTCGGGAGCGACCGCCCTGCCCCCGGTAATCGTCGATGAGTGCGCGGTTGGCGATGTCCTCGGCCACGCCGGCTTCGGCGGTCAGGAATTGCTGCAGCGCATGCACCATGCGTTCGTGGGCGATGGCGTGGGTCTGGCCGATCCGCGCGTAGAGCCAGTCGCTGAAAGCCAGGAAGCGGTGGAACGGCGCGTCGCCGAGCAGCAGCGGCAGCGTGCGGGGATAGCGCCCCGCATTGGCGACCATGTCCCAGTAGCGCGCGAAGCGCGAGAGGCGCTGCATGGTCGCGAAATCGATGACATCGGTGCTGAGGATGTTGTACGGCGGATCGGGATTGAAACGCAGGTCGTGCGCCTGCGTGTGCCGTGCGACCGGCGCGCCGCGCAGGCGCTTGAGGATGCCGAACTGGATCTCGTGCGGCGCCAACGCGACCAGCTTGTCGAAACCGCGCGCAAAGCTCTCGGCGGTCTCGCCCGGCAGGCCCGCGATCAGGTCCACGTGCAGGTGCGCGCGCGAGTGCTCGCGCAGCCAGGCGAGGTTCGCGGCGGCCTTCTCGTCGTTCTGCCGGCGCGAGATGCGCGTCTGCACCTCGGGATCGAAGGTCTGGATGCCGATCTCGAACTGCAGCGTGCCGTCGGGGAATTTCGCGATCGCGTCCTTCAAGCGCTCCGGCAGGTGGTCCGGGATCAGCTCGAAATGCACGAACGGCGGATCGTCCGGCGCCGCCTCGATCTTCGCAAGGAAGAAATCGAGGATCGCCAGCGAGGTGTCGACCTTGAGGTTGAAGGTGCGGTCGACGAACTTGAATTGGCGCACGCCGCGCGCGTACAGCGTTTCCATCGAATCCATGAAGCGCTGCAGCTCGAACGGCCACGCGGTCTTGTCGAGCGACGACAGGCAGAACTCGCACTTGAACGGGCAACCGCGCGAGGCCTCGACATAGAGATGGCGCTGGCGCACGTCCTCCTCGGTGTATTCGTCGTAAGGCAGCACCAGGTCCTTCAGCTCCGCCTGCCGCCCCGGGATGATCCGCGCATGCGGCGTCTCGCCGCGCAGCAACTGCCCCGCCACCTCGGCGAAGGTCACGTCGCCCCAGCCGGTGATCACGTAATCGGCCAGCGCGCAGATCCGCTGCTCGTTGACCTCGTAACTCACCTCCGGCCCACCGAGCACGACCTGGATCTCCGGCGCCACCGTCTTCAGCTGCGCCACCAGCCGCGTGCTCTCCTCCACGTTCCAGATGTACACGCCGAGCCCGAGCACCCTCGGCCGCTGCGCCAGGATCTTCTCGACGATCTCCTCCGTCTTCTGCCCGATGACGAACTCCAGGATCGCCGACCGCTCCCGCAACTCGCCCAGGTTGGCGCGCAGGTAGCGCAGCCCCAGCGACGCATGGGAATACCGGGCATTGAGGGTCGCGAGGAGGATGTCGGGCATGGGGGGGGATTATAGCCGGCGCGCCCTCCCCGGCCAGGAACCCCACGATTGTCACAATCGCGTAGGGTGGGCATTTTGCCCACCGCCCATTCCCCAATCCGACGGATAAACCCCATCCAGAACAAACCGATGAAACGACGAATACGGCCAATCCCGCACCGATATCACCAACCCATGTGTCACCGGATTGAAATGGATGTAGTCCACGTGATAACGGAAATCATCCTCGTCGCGGACAAGATGTTCCCAATACCGCCGTTACCACAAGCCGCGTTCCCGTTTCATGACCCGTGACGCAAGCCGCCGCTCCATCTTCGGAACGCGGCGCGAGAACCCGGTCTTGATATGCGCCCAGCGTATCGGGTAGTCCGCATCGCCCTCCGGCAGGGTCCACAGGCAATACAGATGATCCGGCAGGATCACGATCGCATCGATCACGAATGGCCGCGCCGCATGTGCCGCCCGGAACGCGGCACGCAGATCATCAATGCGATCGACGAGCAGCGATGTCGAACGCTCCGCGATCGCAACGGTGAAGAAATACGTGCCACGCGGCACCCTGGCTCGACGATAGTTCGGCATACGGACAGCATCGCCGCAACCGCGTCACCGCCCAATCCGCCAACATCCCACCACACCGTCAGAAAACCCCGACTCATCGCGTAGGGTGGGCATTTTGCCCACCATTGCAACAACGACGCGGCGGCGAACAATGATCGAAACCGATTGTTACCGCCGCATCATTGACAAGGCGACGGGCTTGAAGCCCACCCTACGGCTACGATTGCGCCTTACGGCCTTTTGATCATGAGATAGGGCGCCAAATGATCTGTTCTTCAGAGAGACCGGCTAAAGTCATCACATCTGATAGAAGGCACTCTTTCTCTTTAGCTCCGATATCCTCCGGAACGACAAGTACAGTCCCAGGCACAGGAGCATTTTGATAATGAATTAAAGCCGCTAATTTATCGCCAATGCGCAGCACCGCTCCTTCAAATTCATCCAAGCTATCGAATGATTGTTGAAATTCTATTCCTGAGAACGCATGAATCTCTGAAGGCAGACTTTGAAACATGGCAATTTGTTTATTTAGAGACTCAGGCCAATTCGAAATATCAAGTTGATTCCACAGCATTGCGCGCCCCTATTTCTGCGTGTTTTTCGTGACTTCGACAGGTATCGACACCCAGTCGCTATCAACATCACGAACACCGTCTGTTCCTCGATACCAATCCGCCGCACCGGGTCTAGACCCAGAGGTCGGGGCAACCGGCGTAAAGAACTCAACACCTCTCGCACCTTCAGGGAGTGGGCCGACATACGCCTGCGCGACAGGATTGGGCGACCTGCCTCCGCCCACTTGTCGCATGCCGGTTCCCATGAGTTCTCCAGACTGCTCAATCAAACTCGCAACAGCAGGTGATTGCGTGGGAGATTCGAGGCGATGAAACGGCCCATATCTCGGAGGCGGCAATGGCTCAGCAGCCGGGTTTCTGAAACTCGCTCTTGTTGGAATTCCCAAAGGACCTGCCGGCCTAGCAGTGGCTGCCCCACCCCCTGCTCGCAGTTCAACAAATGGCGACAGTGCTAAGAACAAACGCAAGGTCGGCCCAGGCGGAAGAGTGCCATCCATCGCGGGATCGGTCGCTGCGCTAAATACCTCGACAAAATCGCTCTTTATTGCGCGGTACGTATTGACAATGTAGTTCTTCACTGACTCCGCTTGCTGGCTTTGCCGTCCATCCGGGTCCACAAACTTGTATGGATTGTTATTCCCATACCAATACCGATTGAAATTCGCACCAGTCCCCGAGCTGGCCGTCACCGGATCCACACTCAAGAACCTGCCTACCGACTGATCGTAATACCGCTGCTGCATATACGTCAGCCCGGTCGCGCCATCCATGACATGGCCGGTGTAGCCGATGCCATTGTGGTTCGGCTTGCCGATGATCGCGCCCCATGGCTCGTAGTCCATGCGCTCGATGACCTGGCCTGAGGCATTGGTCACCGCGACCGGGCTGCCGAGGGCGTCGGTGTGCTGGTACTTCACTTGCTGCGAAACGCCCCACTTGTTCTCGCGCGTGGCGATGATGCTGCCCGCGAGATAGACGTGCTCCTTCGCGGTGGTCGGCGAACTGTGGTAATCCTCTTCGTAGACGATCTGGCCCGATTGGGTGTAAAGCGAGAAGGACAGGCTGCCATTGGGCGTTGCGGCGGCGGGTGGGCGCCAGTTCATCACGCGCCGTCCGAGGCCGTCGTAGCGATACGCTTCCTTGTTCATCACCGCGCGCAGGCGGTTGCCATAGTCGAAATCGTGAATCTGCCCGTTCTTGTTGCGCAGATTCCCGCGCGGGTCGTATTCGATAGCCACTACCGCCGCGCCGGCGGTATTGCGAATCATGGTCAAACGATTCTGTGCGTCATAGACGTAATCGGCATAGTCCTTGACGCCGGCGAGCTTCCAGGACTTGAGATTGTCCAGGGCATCGTAGGTCATGCGGTGCCAGTGGTCGCCGCCGAAGCTTGCAGAACCAACAGCCGTCAACCGATCGAGCCCATCGTAAGACATCCAGCGACTGAAGTTCCCGCCCCGCACTTCATCCATGATCTGCGTCGGGTTACCGTTGTAATCGAAGGCATAGCTGAAATCATTGACGCCGCCACTGCTGGTCACTCGAATCGGCAACTGCCGCGCATTCTGCTGCATCGTATGCACGATGCCGTTGCCGTAGGTGAACTGCTTCAGCGCACCATTCGGGTAGTACTGCGCACCGGACGCATAGGTACCGGCCTTGGTCGGCTGGCCCAGGGGGTTCGGCGCGTAATCGATCGCAAGGCCAGTCGGGTACGTCTGAGTGGACAGATGCCCGTAACCGTCGTAGGCATAGCCCACCGACCACGAATACCAGCCCGGCTGCGCCAGCGTTTCGCCGATGAGCATGCGGCGCTTGTTGTAGACGTAGGTGGTGACGACCGGTGTAGCATTGTTGACGTCGTTGTAGGTCGTGACACTTTTCGGCAGGTTGTCCTTTTCGTAGGTCCAGATCTGGTTGCCCTGCCCGCCGTTGGGGAAGTTCAGATGGGTGAGGCGGTTGCGGGCGTCGTACTGACGTGTCACGACGTGCCCGGAGTTGCTTGCAGCAACGTGCTGGCAGTCGGTGAGCGAGCCATAGGCGCTTGCGTCCAGGCCAGCGGCCTGCCAGGTCGGATTCCCGGCACCGTCGTACCCCATGACCGTCGCCCCGGTCTCCGGCTCGATGGTCTTGCACAACTGGGCATTGCCGTCGTAGACGTACCGTCGCGTCGCAGACAGCGTGTTCGTGCTATTGCGCTGCGTCAATGACAACGGCCAGCCGAACTGTGGGTGGCGATTGATCGAGATGACCTTACCTTCCGGCTGGATGCTGGTGATAGGAAAATCGTAGGTCGGCTGGTCCCAGGCCATGAAACTAGTCGTTGTGGCTGCTCCGCGCGGATTGGTCACGCGCGTCCGAAGGTTCGACAGATACTCCGTGGTTGTCGCGAGAACTCCGTGCTCGCTGTCCTGCTCGACGCGTGTCACACGATCCAGCGCATCGTAGAACGTGCGTACGCCGGTATCGGCCGGGATGACGTCGGACGATGGATAGGACTGAAAAATCGCACGACCGTTGGTGTCATAGCGCGTCTTCGAGGCGCGCAGGGTGGCAGCCGTATTCTGCGCATCGAATTCATGCTTGAGGATGGGCCGCCACAGCGCATCCATGTAGGTGATGTTGACGCGCGTTCCGGTTTCCTCGTACAGGCGCCACTGACCATCGACTACACCCGCCGGCTTCCAGTCTGCGGCAGCCAACGGACGGAAGTTACGAGTGGTGTTGTAATAGCCTCCGTTCGCGGAAGGAGCGGCCACAGTGTCGCCCGTCGGTTGCACGATGCTGGCCAGGCGCCCCATCGGGTCATAGCCATACCCAGTGACCGCACCCACCTCATCGGTCAGCGATGTGATCCAGCCATTGTCATCCACGGTCGCATGTTCGGTCGCGCCACCGGCGGCCTCAGCGGTTACAGGGTGCCGCACATGCCTCGGAATGCCCCGCTTCCAGTCGGTGAAGGTGGTGACATTGCTTTTGCCATCCGTGACGGTCGCGATGGTACCGTCGGCATGATAGGTGATGGTCGAATCAAGTCGGCCGAATTTGTAGACCTTCCAGGGCAGCGCCTGACTGTTGTACTCCACTTGAGACGACGTCAAGACTCCGCCCGCGTGATCGCGCCCATTCGGGCCTGATTCGAGCGTGTACTGCTTTCGAGCCTGCCCGATGACCCAGAGGTTGAGGTTATCGTGATATTCGACAACATCGAATCTGTGATTCAGGTATCCCATGCTGTTGGTCTTCAAGACCTGCAGCGGGCGACCGAAGGTGTCGTAGCTGGACACTTCAGAAATGAACGATGCGCTTGACTCGCGGATCTCGGTCGACTTGAGTGGCATGAGGCGGCCGACGATGGGATCTGGCGAAAGCGCATGACCGAGAACCCGATGAAAGGGCTGCGCTGAGGTGTTCGCTCCGTCCAAGTGGGTGTACAGCACATGGCGCATCAATTGCCCCTGCGCACTGACAACCTGCTCTTCGAGCAATAGCCCTTCATTGACGCCATAGATGACTCCAAACCGCTTTCTCACCTTGTCGCCAGAAGGCAGCGTTGTCTCGACCCAGCGACCGACACCATCTGCGCAACTGCCATCCGCGCACGGATCTTCATTGCACTTATAGCCGAAGGTTTGGCCAGTCACGCTGCTGTACTTGTCGCAGTACATGAACATCTGCGAAAGGTATCTATAAGACGTGACTTGCGGCGCCATGCCTAGCCCGGTGATGGACACTCTGCTCAGCGACCATGTCTCGTATTGATTTGGCTCATTGATGCGAGCAATACCAGAAATCTCCTGGCCAGACCCTTCAAAAATGACGTCGAAATCACTACTGAAGTTCAGACTCCCACCACCAGACGACTGCAACTGCAAGACACTGGCCAAATCATCCCGCGACAGAACTTGACGCGACTGGATAGATCCTCTGGGCGAAGACGTACCACCCCCTCCCGACGAAGCACTTCCGCCATCCTCAGGATTCTCCGTTTCACCACCTCCGCTACCGCCACCTGGCGCCACAGGTGACGAGTAATGATCAAAAAAGTCGATCATGCAGAGATAGGGAACACCCCTCCTGCCGAACACCATCGGCACAAATTCAAATGTGGCTGTTGCTCCGCTCGGATGCTTGACCTTGAAACTGCCAAGGCCAGAATTGGTTCGCTCGTTACTGTCGACAAGCCCGTAGTTGGTCTCGGAACAGAAAGACTCGGGCGAAAAATACGAGAGCCCGTAGCCTTCGCCCTCGTATTCAACACGGGCATCGTAGGTACCCGTTGCGTCGTACTCCCAGCGGGATCCGTCAGGTAACTGGACCGTCCTCAGATAACCATTCTGGATGCCGTACGTCCATGTGCGCCCATTTGCCCGCACAAGCACCGAACCATCGGCAGTGCGTTCTGCAGTGATCAGGCGGCCATCACCAGAGGAAATCCTGACCGGCAGACTACCGCTATACTCGTATGTGACATGGTTCCCGAATCGGTCCTCGATTCGAGTCGCAAGCAGGAAAATCCTTTTCCTCTGCAGGCTGTAGCCCGCGACATGCCTGGCTGCTTTTCTAAGGATAGGCGCTTCGCGTTCGACCGCGTAGTCGAAGTAATACTTTGTCCCATCCGCAGTCTTGAACAGGAACCCTTCTCCGGGGTAGCCATTCTTCATTGAAGAAATGCAGCTGATCCTTGCGAAATCGCTCGTGACCCATGGGTAGGTCACGCCGTCGGATGGGCTCGGATGGTTGTTGGCATTGACCAGCATGGGGCCGTCGAAGACACCGGGAACATGGATGGTGTATCCGTTGCTTGTCTCTTTGGACGAGAAAAGGCTATTGCCGGTGTAGATTTCCGTGCCACCGGCCGAACACCGCTTGAAACGATTGGGGTCATTGGGAGCCGCAACTGCCCAGCCATGATCCTTGGAAAAAACGCCTTCGATATAGGGCACCGAGACATCCCAATTGCCGAGGCCGCCCAACTCCTCCTTGATATAGCCTGTACCGGTCGAAATGAGCAGACGACGTCCGAACTGAACGGGCAATGAGCTGTTACCCGGCAGGCTGACATCCGTCGTTTCGAACACGGTATTACCGTTGGATTCGGACGTCCTGTTACCGAACATGCCATTGCCAAGCGCTGGAATTTCGGTAGCAGCTTTGATTTTCTTGCCGTACTCGGCTTCAAGTGGAACCGCATTGGCGTGAGCAAGAATCGGCAGAGCAAGACCGATCAAGAAGAGACATGCAATTGCTTTGCAACGCATCATGGATTCCATGGTGAATAGTCGAATTCAGTTTTGGGAAGAAGCGCTCAGTGCGCACGAGACTCAGGTCAATTCCTGCAGCGCACCTGCTACGCGATCATCGAATCAGGACGGCGAATTTTGACACGAGCAAGTCGCATCAGGGGAGATCCTGCACGCTAGGCGACTAAGGCGCACCATGCGCGCACGTATTGAAATTCACGCCACAAACTGCTCACTCAAGATCCGCTCTTCCAGGTTGTGTTCCGGATCGAACAGCAGGGTGACCATGCGGTCGCGGGATTCGCGGATGGCGACTTCGACGACGTCGCGGACTTCGTGGGAGTCGGCGGTGGCGCTGACCGGGCGCTTGTAGGGGTCGAGGACGCGGAAGCGGACTTCGGTGTCGGCCTTGAGCAGCGCGCCGCGCCAGCGACGCGGGCGGAACGGGGCGATCGGGGTGAGCGCGACGACGCCGCATCCCAGCGGCAGGATCGGGCCGCCGGCGGAGTAGTTGTACGCAGTGCTGCCTGCGGGAGTCGCCACCATAGCGCCATCGCAGATGAGTTCGTCGAGACGGGTCTGGTCGTTGAGGCCGATCGAGATGTGCGCGGCCTGTCGGGTCTGGCGCAGCAGCGAGACTTCGTTGTACGCGAGCGAGGTGACGGTGGCGCCGGATTCGGTCTGCGCGGACATTTCCAGCGGACGCAGCTTCGCCGGTTCGGCAGCGGCGAGGCGTTCGAGCAGCCCGTCCTCGACGAAGTGGTTCATCAGGAAGCCGACGGTGCCGAGCTTCATGCCGTACACCGGGATGCCGAGGCCACCGTGGCGGTGCAGGGTCTGCAGCATGAAACCGTCGCCGCCGAGCGGACAGAGGATGTCGGCATCGGCAGGTGCGCACTGCCCATGGCGCGAGGTCATGGCCTCGAGCGCCTGCTGGGCGTCGGGGCTGGGGCTGGCGAGGAAGGCGATGCGCTGCTGGGCCACGGGTGCGTCCTGTCCGGCGGGTCCATCCCGCAAGCGCGAGGATAGCGGATGCACGCCTTCAACGTGGAGGCATCCGGAACGTGCGGATGACGCGCTGCAAGTCTGGCCGGCTTGCAGCGACTGCTCACGTCCTCCTCCGCCGCGTGCGGGGGAGGATCGAGGTGGGGGCGGTTCAAGGCAGCCCCCATCCCGGCCTTCCCCCGCACGCGGGGGAAGGAGAAGAGCCGCGACGATGGCAGGCCGCATCCGGCGGCCTGCCACGCATGGCCCGACATGCGAACGGCCCCGGTCTCCCGGGGCCGTTCGGCATGCGCAGCAAGGGCGAGCGCGGTCAGCCTTCGGCGGACAGCATCGACAGGCGACGCACCGCGACCGAGGCGGTCGGGTAGTCCAGCGACTTCTGCGCGGCCACTTCGGCGAGCATGCCGAGGGTGAAGCGCAGTGCGGCGTCGTCGCGTTCCAGCCAGTGCTTGACCTTGGCGTCGGCGTTCGCGCCCGGCGTGGCGAGCACCTGCATGCTCAGCAGGCGCTGCTGGGTGGCGAGTTCGTCGCGCAGCGAGCCGCGCGCGACCGCGTGCCAGCGGCCGTCGACCGCGAGCGAGTCGATCTGCGCGTACAGCCACGGCAGCTGCAGGGCTTCGCCGAGGCGGAAATGGACCTTCGCCACTTCGACCGGCTTGAGCTTGCGCGCGCGCGCCACTTCGATGATGTCGCAGCACCATTCGAGGTAGGGAATCGCCGCGAGTTGCTTGGCCAGCGACTCCGGCATGCCCTTGGCCTTCCAGTCCTCGAAACTGGCGTCGTACGCGGGGCGCATCGACGCCGGCAGGATGCCGGAACCGGCGCGGATCTCGCGGAAACCGCCGTGATAGCGATCGACCGCATCGGTGATCGCCGGGATCGCACCCGGACGCGAGAGCAGCCAGCGGGTCATGGAACGCAGCAGCGACCAGATGGTCTGCAGCGCGTCGACCTGGACCGACTCCGGCACCTGGCCGTCGAGCGCGTCGATCTGCGCCCACAGTTCGCGCGCATCGAGGGTTTCGCGGGCGATGGTGAAGGCCTTCGCGACCTCGCCCGGCGTGCGCCCGGAATCCTCGGTCATGCGCAGGGTGAAGGTCGAGCCCATGCGGTTGACCATCGAGTTGGTCACCGCCGTGGCGATGATCTCGCGCTTCAGTCGATGCTGTTCCATCGACTTGGCGTACTTCTGCTGCAGCGGCTGCGGGAAGTAGCGCACCAGTTCCTTCGACAGGTACGGGTCTTCCGGCACGTCGGAATCGAGCAACTGCTGGAACAGCACGATCTTCGAGTACGACAGCAGCACCGACAGCTCCGGCCGGGTCAGGCCGATGCGACGCGACTTGCGGTCGGCGATCTCCGCGTCGCTGGGCAGGAACTCGATCTGGCGGTCGAGCAGGCCCTGCGATTCCAGGGTCTTGATGAAGTGCTGCTTCGAACCCAGGCGGGTGAGCGACATGCGCTGCATCAGGCTCAGCGCCTGGTTCTGGCGGTAGTTGTCGTTGAGCACCAGCGCGGCGACTTCGTCGGTCATCGCCGCGAGCAGCTTGTTGCGCTCGGGCATCGACAGCTTCTTCTTCTGCACTTCGCCGTTGAGCAGGATCTTGATGTTCACCTCGTGGTCGGAGGTGTCGACGCCGGCGGAGTTGTCGATGAAGTCGGTGTTGAGCAGCACGCCATTCAGTGCGGCCTCGATGCGGCCGAGCTGGGTCAGGCCGAGGTTGCCGCCCTCGCCCACCATCCTGCAGCGCAGCTCGTTGCCGTTGACGCGCAGGCCGTTGTTGGCGCGATCGCCGACATCGGCGTGGGTTTCGCTGGACGCCTTCACGTAGGTGCCGATGCCGCCGTTCCACAGCAGGTCGACCGGCGCCTTGAGGATCGCGTTCATCAGCTCCATCGGGCTCATCGCGGTCGCATCGGAAGCGATGCCGAGCGCGGCCTTGATCTCCGGCGACAGCGGGATCGACTTGGCCGAGCGCGGGAACACGCCGCCGCCCTTGCTGATCAGCGCCTTGTCGTAATCCTCCCAGCTCGAACGCGGCAGCTTGAACATGCGGTCGCGTTCCTTGAACGAGATCGCCGCGTCCGGGTTCGGGTCGAGGAAGATGTGGCGGTGGTCGAAGGCCGCGAGCAGGCGGATGTGCTTCGACAGCAGCATGCCGTTGCCGAACACGTCGCCGGACATGTCGCCGACGCCGACGCAGGTGAAGTCCTGGGTCTGGCAGTCGCGACCGAGCGCGCGGAAGTGGCGCTTGACCGACTCCCAGCCGCCGCGCGCGGTGATGCCCATGCCCTTGTGGTCGTAGCCCACCGAGCCGCCCGAGGCGAACGCGTCGTCGAGCCAGAAGCCGTGGGCGTTGGCGATGCCGTTGGCGATGTCGGAGAAGGTCGCGGTGCCCTTGTCGGCGGCGACGACGAGGTACGGGTCGTCGCCATCGTGGCGCACCACTTCGTCCGGCGGCACGATCTTGCCATTGACGATGTTGTCGGTGATGTCCAGCAGGCCGTTGATGAAGCGCTTGTAGCAGGCCACGCCTTCGTTGAACCAGGCGTCGCGGTCGACCGACGGATCCGGCAACTGCTTGCAGAAGAAGCCGCCCTTCGAACCGACCGGCACGATCACGGTGTTCTTCACCATCTGCGCCTTCACCAGGCCCAGCACTTCGGTGCGGAAGTCCTCGCGGCGATCCGACCAGCGCAGACCGCCGCGCGCGACCGGTCCGAAGCGCAGGTGCACGCCTTCGACGCGCGGGCCGCAGACGAAGATTTCGCGGTACGGACGCGGCTTCGGCAGGTCCGGCACCTTCGAGGTGTCGAACTTGAAGCTGAGGTAGTCGGCCGGGCCGCCGTCGGCGCGCAGGCCGTTGCGGTAGCGGCCGCTGCGGTAGGTGATGTAGTAGTTCGTGCGCAGCGTGGCTTCGATCACGCCGACGAAGCTGCGCAGGATGCGGTCTTCGTCGAGGCTGGACACGCGATCCAGCAGCGTGGTGATCGCAGTGCGGGTCGCTTCCAGCTGCACTTCGCGCTTCGCGGCGCGCGCGGCGATCACCGGCTCGACGGCGGCGAGCACGGCGGCATCGCCGGCGGCGATCGCGGTCAGCTGCTTGCGGATGTTGTCGGCGCCGGCCTTGATCTCGGCCTTCGACTCCTTGCCGGTGCTCGGGTCGAAGCGCGCCTCGAACAGTTCCGCCATCAGGCGGGCGAGGATCGGATAGCGCGCGAAGGTTTCCTCGACGTAGGTCTGCGAGAACGGCACGCCGATCTGCAGCAGGTACTTGCAGTACGCGCGCAGCATCGCGATCTGCTTCCACGACAGGTTCGCGGCGAGGATGAGCTTGTTGAAGCCGTCGTTCTCGGCGTTGCCGCGCCAGATCTGCGCGAACGCGTCCTCGAAGTCCTCGTCGAGGTCGTCGACGTTGATGTCGCCGCGCGTGGTCTCGACCTCGAAGTCCTGGATGTAGGCGACGGTGCCGGCGGACTCGATGCGGAACGGATGCTCCGAGATCACGCGCAGGCCCATGTTCTCCATCATCGGCATCGCGTCGGACAGCGGGATGTCGTCGTGCAGGCGGTAGAACTTGAAGCGCAGGCCGCCGTCCTGGTCGCGGTAGAGGCTCAGGCGCAGATCGTTCTCGGGGGTCAGCGCGGCGAGCTGCTCGACGTCGTCGGCGGCGATCGCGGCGGAGGCCTTCTCGATGTAGGCGGGCGTCAGCGCGCGGCCGAAGCCGTTGGCCAGCGCCAGGCCGCGCTCTTCGCCATGGCGGGACACCAGCGCTTCGCGGAGGTCGTCCTGCCAGTTGCGCACGATCGCGGCGAGCCGCGCGTTGAGGCCGGCGGCGTCGATCTCGACCAGTTCGTCCTTGCGCGGACGGGCCAGCATGTGCAGCTGCGCCAGCGGCGAATCGCCGAGCTGGATGGTGGAATCCACGCGATCGGCATGCAGCACCTCGCGCAGCATCGCTTCGATGCGCAGGCGCATCTCGGTGTTGTAGCGGTCGCGCGGGATGTAGGCCAGGACCGAGTAGAAGCGTCCGTAGCGGTCGTGGCGCAGGAACAGCTTGCTGCGCACGCGCTCCTGCAGGTTGAGCACGCCGGTGGCCAGTTCGAACAGTTCCGCTTCGCTCGACTGGAACAGTTCGTCGCGCGGCAGCTTCTCGACGATGTGGCGCAGCGCCTTCCAGCTGTGGCCGGTGGGTGCGAGGCCGGACTTCGCCATCACCGCTTCGTGGCGCTCGCGGACCAGCGGGATTTCCCAGGGGCGGCGCGTGTAGGCGCTGGAGGTGTAGAGGCCGATGAAACGCTGTTCGGCGACCGGGCGGCCGTCGGCGTCGTAGCTGAGCACGCCGATGTAGTCCATGTAGCCCGGACGGTGCACGGTGGCGCGCGAATTGGTCTTGGTCAGGATCAGCGGGTCGACGTGGCCGGCCTGCTGCATGGTGTAGGCCGTGAGCGAGTCGACCTTGCGCGGCTTGCCGCTTTCGCGACCGCGCAGCAGGCCCAGGCCGGTGGCCGGGTCGGCGGCCAGCACTTCATCGCCGCCCTGCTTCTTCACCTTGTACTCGCGGTAGCCGAGGAAGGTGAAATGGTCCGCAGCGGCCCAGCCGAGGAAAGCCTGCGCCTCGGCACGCACCGCGTCGCTGACCGGCATGCGGCGCTTGCCGAGGTCTTCGGTGATCGCCAGCATCCGGTCGCGCATCGCCGGCCAGTCCTCGACGATGCCGCGCACGTCGGCGAGCACGTCGCGGATGGCGCGCTCGATCGCCGCCGAATCCGCGGCGGACAGGCGGTCGATCTCCAGGCTCATCATCGACTCGGGCCCACCCTCGCCGACCTTCGTGATCCGGCCGGCCTTGTCGCGGCTCACGCGCAGGATCGGATGGCCCAGCACGTGCACGCCGATGCCGCGTTCGGCCAGCGCCATCATCACCGAGTCGACCAGGAAGGGCATGTCGTCGTTGACGATCTGCAGCACGGTATGCGCCGACTCCCAGCCGTGCTTAGCGGCGACCGGGTTGAACAGGCGCACGTTCGCCGTGCCCGGCTTGCGCAGCCGCGCGAATTCGAGGAAATCCGCGGCCAGCGCGGCCCATGCGTCCGCGCTGTGCGCCGGCAGCTCGTCTTCGCTCAGGCGCTGGTAGAACGTGCCGGCGAAGGCCACGGCATCGGCTTCGCCACGCTTGCCGGCGCGCTTGCGGATGGCGTCGAGGATGGGATCGAGCAGTCGCGATTCGCTTGCGTGCGACTCGCCGCGCACCTGTTTTCGCTGGGTCGTGGTGCGCGGGGCGGAGGCTTTCTTGGTCATGGGCGTTGCGGTCCGTTGGTGGCGCCGATGGGCGCTGGCCGGGGGGTCATGCGTGCGCGCGACGCGGAGGGGCGTCGGCGGATCGAAGGTTGCGATCGGTCTGCGGTGAATGCGAACGGCCGGCCGGCCCGCCCCTGCCGCATCCGTCGTGTCGCGCGACGGATGGCGGGGCGGACGCAGCCGGCCGGGATGTCATCAGCGCAGGCCGGTCTCGTTGCGGGCGATCACCAGGCGCTGGATCTCGCTGGTGCCCTCGTAGATCTCGGTGATCTTGGCATCGCGGAAGTAGCGCTCCAGCGGCATTTCCTTGGAATAGCCCATGCCGCCGTGGATCTGCACGGCCTGGTGGGTGATCCACATGGCCGCTTCCGACGCAGTGAGCTTGGCGATGGCCGCTTCGTTGCTGAAGCGGGCGCCGCCGTTCTCCGACTCGCCCTTCTGCCAAGCCGCGCGCAGCGTCAGCAGGGTGGCGGCGTCGAGCTTGCACTTCATGTCGGCGATCTTCGCCTGGGTCATCTGGAAGGTGCCGATCGGCGCGCCGAAGGCCTTGCGGTCCTTGACGTAGGCGATGGTCGCCTCGTAGGCGGCGCGGGCGATGCCGATGGCCTGCGAGGCGATGCCGATGCGGCCGGCGTCGAGCACGCCCATCGCGATCTTGAAGCCCTCGCCTTCCTGGCCCAGCACTTCGTCGGGCTGGACCACGTAGTCGGCGAACTCGATCTCGCAGGTGGCCGAGGCGCGGATGCCCAGCTTGGGTTCGGTCTTGCCGCGATGGAAGCCTTCGCGGGCGGTGTCGATCATGAACGCGGTGATGCCGCGCGCGCCCTTGTCGGGATCGGTCATCGCGAACAGCACGATGTACTTCGCGACCGGGCCGGAGGTGATCCAGCTCTTCTTGCCGTTGACGACGTAGGTGCCGTCGGCCTGCTTCACGGCCTTGCAGCGCATGGCGGTGGCGTCGGAACCGGACTGCGGCTCGGTCAGGGCAAAGGCGCCGATCTCGCGGCCTTCGGCGATCGCGCGGACATAGAGCTGCTTCTGCGCTTCGGTACCGAACTTCAGGATGCCGTTGCAGAACAGCGAATTGTTGACGGACACGATCGTGGAATGGGCCGCGTCGGCGTGCGCGATCTCGATCATGGCCAGCACGTAGCTGATCGGGTCCATGCCGGCGCCGCCGTACTCGGTCGGCACCTCGATGCCCATCAGGCCGTTCTCGCCGAGGGTACGGATGTTGTCGAGGGGGAATTCGCCGGTCCGGTCGTGGTGTTCGGCGCTCGGCGCGATCTTCTCCTGCGCGATCCGTCGTGCCACGTCCTGAATCATCAACTGCTCTTCGGTGAAGCGGAAATCCACTGGCGCATCCTCGGCTTGGATTGGAATGGGAGGGATCGAAACGCGCATTGTAGCCATCGCGTCGCGTATACCCCAGTACGCAGACGGATGCCGTCCGGTTTCGCTTGACCGGCCGGGCATGAAGGCTGACAATCATCTTTATATCGCGATGATGAGATATTGCCTTTATGGACCTCGAAGCCTGGTCAGCCCGACTGAAAGTCCTCGCCGACGCCACCCGCGTCCGGCTGCTGGCCCTGCTCGAGCGCGAGGAGCTGACGGTCGCCGAACTGTCGTCGATCACCCGGCTGGCCCAGCCGCGGGTCTCGACCCACCTGGCCAAGCTGAAGGAAGCCGGGCTGGTGCGTGACCGCCGCGCCGGGGTCTCGGCCTACTACCGGTTCGACGAGGAGGCCATGGACGCGCCCCAGCGCTCGCTGTGGCGGACCCTGCGCGAGGGCAGCGACGACCCCCTGCTGCGCCAGGATGCCGAGCGCATCCCGGACGTGCTGGCGGCCCGCGCCGCCGACGCCAACTGGGCCGACAGCGTGGCCGGCGACATGGAGCGCCACTACTCCCCGGGCCGGACCTGGGAGGCCCTCGCCCGTTCGGCCCTGCCCCTGCTCGCGCCGGGCAGCGTGCTGGACATCGCCTCCGGCGACGGCGTGCTGGCCGAGCTGCTGGCGCCGCATTCGCGCGAATACATCTGCATCGACGCCAGCACCCGGGTGGTCGCCGCCGCCAGCGACCGCCTGCGCCGGTTCCCCAACGTCCAGGTCCGCGAGGGCGACATGCACGCCCTGCCGTTCCCCGACGGCCACTTCGACCTGGTGGTGCTGATGCACGCCCTGACCTACGCCGCCCGTCCCGCCGTGGCCGTGGCCGAGGCCGCACGCGTGCTGCGCCCGGGCGGACGCCTGCTGCTGAGCAGCCTGGCCAGGCACGAGCACCGCGCGGCGGTGGAAGCCTACGGCCACGTCAACCTGGGCTTTTCCGACAAGGACCTGCGGAAGTTCGTCGAGAAGGCCGGCCTGCTGATCGCCACCAGCGAAACCGTGACCCGCGAGAAGCGCCCGCCGCACTTCGAAGTCATCTCGATCATCGGCACCAAGCCGTGACGCCCGCCCTGCCGACCCTTCCTTGAACACCTCGCCATGAACCTCCCGCTGAACACCGCTGCCATCGCCGCGCCTGCCACCGGCGAGCGCCTGCCCTGGCTGAACCCCGAACGCGTCGCGAAGCTGGAAGCCGCGCTCGCCTCGCGCATCCTGCTGCTCGACGGCGGCATGGGCACGATGATCCAGCAGTACGACCTGCAGGAGGCCGACTATCGCGGCGCCCGCTTCGCCGATGGTTTCGACGCGCAGTCGGCGCCCGCCATCGCGGATGCGGGCCATGCCCACGGCGCGGGCTGCGGCTGCGGCCACGACCAGAAGGGCAACAACGACCTGCTGACCCTGACCCGGCCCGACGTGATCGGCACGATCCACCGCGCCTACCTCGATGCCGGCGCCGACCTGCTCGAGACCAACACCTTCAATTCGACGACGATCTCGCTGCTCGACTACGGCCTGCAGCACCTCGCCCGCGAGCTGAACGAGCAGGGCGCGCGCCTGGCGCGCAGGGTCTGCGACGAGGTCGAGGCGCTGACCCCCGACCGGCCCCGCTTCGTCGTCGGCGTGCTCGGCCCGACCAGCCGCACCGCGTCGATCAGCCCGGACGTGAACCGCCCCGGCTTCCGCGCGATCTCCTTCGACGAGCTGCGCGTCGCCTATCGCGAAGCCGCCGACGGCCTGATCGACGGCGGCGCCGACGTGATCATGGTCGAGACCATTTTCGACACGCTCAACGCCAAGGCCGCGCTGTTCGCGATCGAGGAAGCCTTCGAAGCGCGCGGCGCGCGCCTGCCGATCATGATCTCGGGCACGATCACCGACGCGTCCGGCCGCACGCTTTCGGGCCAGACCGCCGAGGCCTTCTGGTACTCGCTGCGCCACGCCCAGCCGCTGTCGATCGGCCTGAACTGCGCGCTCGGTGCGAAGGACCTGCGCGTGCACGTCGACGTGCTGTCGCAGGTCGCCGACACCCATGTCAGCGCGCACCCCAACGCCGGCCTGCCGAACGCCTTCGGCGGCTACGACGAAACCCCCGAGGACATGGCCGGCGTGCTGCGCGAGTTCGCCGAAGCCGGCCTGCTGAACATCGTCGGCGGCTGCTGCGGCACCACGCCCGCGCACATCCGCGCCATCGGCGACGTCGTCGCCGGACTGCCGCCGCGCGCGCTGCCCACCCACGACGCGCACACGAGCGCGGAATCGTGAGTCCATTGCGACGCCCCGGCCTTCTCCCTCTCCGCCGCATCGCGGGGGAGAGGGTTGGGGTAAAGGGGTGCTTTTCGCAGGGCACCGAAGCCGCCGTACTCGTCGCAACCTTCCCCCTCACCCCAACCCTCTCCCCCGCAAGCGTGGGAGAGGGCGCAGAAGCCGATACAACCACATGACTTCCCTGCCCGCCTTCACCCGCCTCAGCGGCCTCGAACCGCTGGTCATCACGCCGGAGACGAACTTCGTCAACGTCGGCGAGCGCACCAACGTCACCGGCTCGGCGCAGTTCAAGAAGCTGATCCTCGAAGGCCGCTACGACGAAGCCGTGGCGGTCGCGCGCCAGCAGGTCGAGAACGGCGCGCAGGTGCTCGACGTCAACATGGACGAGGGCATGCTCGACTCCGAGAAGGCGATGGTCGACTACCTCAACCTGATCGCCGCCGAGCCGGACATCGCGCGCATCCCGGTGATGGTCGACAGCTCGAAGTTCAGCGTCATCGAGGCCGGCCTGAAGTGCCTGCAGGGCAAGGGCATCGTCAACTCGATCTCGATGAAGGAAGGCGAAGCCGAATTCCTCCGCCAGGCCCGGCTGGTGCGCCGCTATGGCGCCGCCGTCGTGGTGATGGCCTTCGACGAGGTCGGCCAGGCCGACACGGTCGAGCGCAAGGTCGAGATCTGCTCGCGCGCCTACAAGCTGCTGACCGAGAAGATCGGCTTCCCGCCCGAGGACATCATCTTCGACCCGAATGTGTTCGCGGTCGCGACCGGCATCGAGGAGCACAACGACTACGCCGTGGCCTTCATCGAAGCCACGCGCGAACTGAAGCGGCGCTTCCCGCTCAGCCACATTTCCGGTGGCGTGTCGAACGTCAGCTTCTCCTTCCGCGGCAACGAGCCGGTACGCCAGGCCATCCACGTGGTCTTCCTCTACCACGCGATCCGGGCCGGCATGGACATGGGCATCGTCAATGCCGGCGCGCTGCCGCTGTACGACGATCTCGAAGCCGACCTGCGCGAGCGTGTCGAGGACGTGGTGCTGAACCGCCGTCCGGATGCGACGGAACGCCTGCTCGAGATCGCCGACCGGTTCAAGGGAAAAAAGGGCGAGAAGAAGGTCGAGGACCTGCGCTGGCGCGAGAAGCCGGTGCGCGAGCGCCTGTCGCATGCGCTGGTCCACGGCATCGACCAGTACATCGAGCTGGACACCGAGGAAGCGCGCGCCCTGTCGACGCGCCCGCTGGACGTGATCGAAGGCCCGCTGATGGACGGCATGAACGTGGTCGGCGACCTGTTCGGCGCCGGCAAGATGTTCCTGCCGCAGGTGGTCAAGTCAGCACGCGTGATGAAGAAGGCCGTGGCCTACCTGCTGCCCTACATCGAAGCCGAGAAGCTGCGCACCGGCGATGTCGGCAAGAGCAACGGCAAGATCGTGATGGCGACCGTGAAGGGCGACGTGCACGACATCGGCAAGAACATCGTCGGCGTCGTCCTGGCGTGCAACAACTTCGACGTGGTCGACCTCGGCGTGATGGTGCCGGCGCAGACCATCCTCGACCGCGCGGTGGCCGAGAACGCCGACATCATCGGTCTGTCCGGACTGATCACGCCGTCGCTGGAGGAAATGAGCCATGTCGCGAAAGAGATGCAGCGGCAGGGCCTGCGCATCCCGCTGCTGATCGGCGGCGCAACCACCTCACGCGCGCATACCGCGCTGAAGATCGATCCGCATTACGACGCACCGACGGTGTGGGTCAAGGATGCCTCGCGCGCGGTCGGCGTGGCGCAGTCGTTGATCTCGCCGGACCTGCGCAATGCCTTCGTCGCCGCGAACGACAGCGATTTCGCCGAGATCCGCGCCCGGCACCGCAACCGCGGCGACGCCAAGCGGCTGGTGTCGCTGGAGAAGGCGCGCTGGCAGAAGTTCGACGGCGGCTGGGACGACTACACGCCGCCGGCGCCGATCAAGCCCGGCCTGACTGCCTTCGACGACTACCCGCTGCAGGAACTGGTCGACTGCATCGACTGGACGCCGTTCTTCAGCGCCTGGGAACTCGCCGGCCGCTACCCCGCGATCCTCGACGACGAGATCGTCGGCAAGCAGGCCCGCGACCTGTTCAAGGACGCGCAGGCCATGCTCCGGCGCATCGTCGACGAGAAGTGGCTGACCGCGCGCGGCGTGTTCGCGCTGTGGCCGGCGAACAGCATCGGCGACGATGTCGTGATCGACGTCGACGGCAGTCCGGAAACCCTGCACTTCCTCCGCCAGCAGGTCGACAAGCCCGCCGACCGACCGGACTTCTGCCTCGCCGACTTCATCGCACCGAAGACCAGCGGTAGGCAGGACTGGATCGGCGCCTTCGCGGTCACCGGCGGCATCGGCATCGAACCGCACGTCGCGCGCTTCGAGGCCGACCACGACGACTACAACGCGATCCTGCTCAAGGCGCTGGCCGACCGCCTCGCCGAAGCCTTCGCCGAACGCCTGCACCAGCGCGTGCGCAAGGAGTTCTGGGGCTACGCCGCCGACGAGACGCTCGACAACGATGCCCTGATCCACGAACAGTACCGCGGCATCCGCCCCGCCCCCGGCTACCCCGCCTGCCCCGAGCACAGCGAGAAGGCCACGCTGTTCCGCCTGCTCGACGCCGGCAACAACGCCGGCATGACCCTGACCGAAAGTTTCGCGATGCTGCCGACCGCAGCGGTGTCCGGCTACTACTTCAGCCATCCGCAGAGCCAGTACTTCGTGGTCGGCCGGGTGTCGAAGGAACAGGTCGAGGACTATGCGCGGCGCAAGGGCGTCTCGCTGGCGCAGGCCGAACGCTGGCTGGCGTCGAACCTGGATTACGATCCGGAGTGAGGACTGTAGGCAGTCGCAAGCGTTCAGCTTGCATCACCGGGATAGGTTCGTCGGTACCTGGCACGCGGTAAGGCATGCCGCCACCTTCCCGGCCATCTCCTGCCGCATTCCTGTACTCCACAGGGCTTTCGCTATAATCCGAAGCCAATTTCCTCGATGAAAGAAGCTGGTCATCCGTGCGCGATGAAGCCGGCACCATCAAAGACAGAACCGGCCAGGCACAATGCGGGAGAGGATCCACGACCGCACCAAGATGCTTGCGCAATCAGCAGACTCAAACAGGAACCCACCATGCGTCAGCCCAGCCATTCACTCCCCTTCAACAGAATCGGCGTGGCGCTTGCGCTATCGCTCGCATGTGGGCACGCTGTCGCCGCCGACATCAGTTTCTATTCCCCGACAGATTTCGCGCCTTCGGCAATTTCGGCCGATGGCCGTCGAATCTTGGGCAGCTATCTACTGGAACGCTCTGCCAGCCCATGGTATCCATCCCGGTTTGGTGCTGCGTTCATCGATGCATACGGTGTTCTGCACATCCTGCAGGAAACCAACCAACCAGGCGAGAGTTGGACATCCGGCTACACTTTTTATGCGTACGATATCAGTGCCGACGGGTCGACGATCGTAGGCACAAAGAGGAAAATCGCGCGTTATCCGCACATCGAAACAAGGGCGTTCCGATGGAGTGCATCGTCCGGACTTGTGCTTTTGGATCCTGTCACCGCCCACCAGAACAGCCAAGGCTACGGTGTTTCCGGCGATGGGAGCACGGTCGTTGGCTCTTCATTCAATCGGACCGGGTTTTACTTGGAGGCGACAGATCAGCACACAGCCACCGTCTGGCGAGCGGGACAGATGCCGCTGGATCTCGGTCGACTCGACCCGTCGCATACCGATAGCTACGCAGTCGCGGCGTCATACGACGGCTCGATCGTTGTAGGCCGCTCCTGCATTGGCATTGACTCCGTTTGCCGGGCATTCCGATGGAACTCGTCAACCGGGATGCACTCGCTCGGCACTCTGAGCGGCGAGATCAACAGTTACGCCACCGACATCTCGGCCGACGGCCGATCCATTGTCGGGAGGGTCGGCCGACAGGGATTCATCTGGAGGCAAGAAACGGGCATGGTGGGTCTGGGGGCTCTCCCTGGTCTGACGGTGTCGAATGCCAGTGCAATTTCAGCCGACGGGCGCGTGGTCGTCGGCACATCCGGATTCACATGGCCGGGAAGCGAGCAGTTCGAGGGAGCAAGGGCATACCGATGGACCGAAGCCTCGGGCATGCAACCAGTCGACACGTGGCTGAGCGAGAACGGTGTGACTTTGCCGGCCAATCACCTTCTCCTACACGCGTATGACACGAACCATGACGGAAGCGTCATCATCGGAGGGGGGCGGGACAGCGTGGCGCTGACTTTTTTCGACTGGGTAGCCAGAGTCGGCAATGGAAGTACAGGCATCATCACCGACACCGTTGGTTTCAGACAAAGCCTCTGGGAGACAAGCGGCCTGATGGCGAACTTCTCGTCCAGGCTTCCTGAGTACGTGACCTCAGGCATGCGCAGTCGCACGGGGTTCGACCGGGGTGCGTCCTCCGGAACCGGTTGCGCATGGGCAAGCACCAGCCTCGACTTTTCGCAGGATGAAGCGAGTCGCGGCCAGGCTCTCGATGCCGGCTTCTGCAGGGACTTCGGAGAATGGCGCATGCATGCGAGCCTCGGCCACGTCTCGATGTCCGCAAAACCATCGGACAGCGTGGAAGGCAGAGGCTACGCGAACCATCTCGCGATCGAAGCCACCCGAAGATTCGGTAACAGTTGGGAGTTCGATCTGCTCGCTGCCGCCGGCCGCTACGAGATGCAGCACGATCGCTCTTACATGAACGGCTCCGAGAGGGAGACCTCCTCCGGCGATGCGCACGGGCGCTATGCCGTCTACCGGGCGCGTGTTGTGGCACGGGACATGTGGAGGCCCGGGGGGACAAGCATCTCGCCGCAGTTTTCGATGACGCATTCACGCTCCATTCTCGACGCAGCCACCGAAACCGGAGGCTCTTTTGCCTCCAGCTATACGGCAGCGGAATGGAACAGCACCAACGCGTCCCTGGGCGCGACTTTTGCCAAGGATGCCGGCGACCGCGCAACCCTCACGTCCACGGTCGAGTTCACGCATCGAATCCGTGAGCCCGATGCGACGATCATTGCCAATCCGGGCGTGCCACTCGGCATCGCACTCGATGCCGACGACCTCGATCGCAATTGGCTGCGCGCTTCCGTGCAGATCGATTATGCGATGAGCCAGCGATCCAACCTGCGTCTCGGCCTGCATGGCAGCTCCATGGATCGTGCATCGTTCGGTGTAGACGCTGCGTATGCTCTCAAGTTCTGATCTCGGACATCGCAAGCTACTCAAAGGAACAGCCATGATGCATGGGAGCCCCCGCATCGTCTTCAAGCGCAGTCTCGCGCTCGCCATTTCGATGACGTATGGAACATGCTTCGCCGCCGAACCCATCGTCAACCTGCCATCCAGTTTCGAAGCCATTTCGATTTCTGCGGACGGGCGCACTATCGCAGGCCACCTGAGGACCAATACGGATCCATGGGCAGTGGATCGTTTCCAGCTCGCGTGGGTCACCGAAACGGGAGCACTTGTCGCACCGGAAGCGCCAGACCTGAGCATCTACAGATACCGCGTTTCCGGCATCGATGCCAACGGATCCACGATCGTCGGAACGAGGGCCGAAGCGTGCACGAGTTTCTGCCGATTCCAGACCGCATTCCGATGGACGCAACAGACTGGCTTCGAATTGCTGGCACCGGTCGAAGTGATCGATTCGCCCGGTCGCCCTCCAAGATATAACCAAAGTACTGCAAGAGGCGTTTCAGGCGATGGCAGCACCGTCGTCGGCGCATCACTCAACGGCTTTCTAGAACACACGGCTACGGTGTGGCGCACGGGCATGCCCGTATTGAACCTCGGCCAACTGCCGGGGCACAGGGACAGCATCGCGAACGCGGCATCGCATGACGGCTCCGTCGTGGTCGGGGCTTCCTGCGCGCAATTGCCATCCCTCCTGCAGACAACCAGCTGCCAGGCTTTCCGGTGGAACCAATCCAGCGGACTACGCTCGCTGGGCGAATTGAACGGTTCAGGCGCTGGAAGCATCGCGATCGACGTCTCCGCGGACGGAAACGCGATTACAGGCAATGCCGGCCTACAGGCATTCCGTTGGCGCGAAGCGGATGGCATGTCCGCGATGGGATTTCTTGCTGGCCATGCCGTTTCCCGGGCGAGCGCCATCTCGGCCGATGGCAACGTCATCGTCGGATCGTCGGGCTTCCGGAATATTGCCGGTACGAATCAAATCGAAGGAGCCCGCGCTTTCAGATGGACGCAAACTGCCGGCATGCAGTCCATCGATGCCTGGCTCGGCGAACATGGCGTCGTACTGCCGACCGGCTTGCTTCTGACGAATGCCATCGACACCAACCGCGACGGCAACATCGTGATTGGGCAAGGACGCGACACGCTGGTGGAACGGGACACCTATTGGCTTGCCCGCATCAAGGACGGCACTGCAGGCGTGATCACTGACATCCCTGCTTTCACTCTCTCGCTGGACATGACATCCCGGTCCATCGCGAACAACGCTTCCTTGCTGCCTCGGCAATACCTCGCGCATTCCTCCAGACGCAGCCTCTTCGACAAGCATCTGAGTCACGATGACAGGAATTGCGGCTGGATCGCCGCCTCCGTTCACCATGGGAACGACGATGTGCACCGGCAGCAATCACGCGAGATCGGCGGCTGCCGCCTCTTCGATCGACTGAGGATGGGCGTCGGCATGACCCGGGTCACGGCCCGAGAAAGCCGTCCTGGACTGTTCTCGTCACGCTCGACGCTCGATCAGTTGATCTTCAGGGCCGGGATCGACGCGGGAAAAATGACTCGGGTGGACATCGTTGCCGCACGCACGGAATTCGACATGCGTACGGCCCGGGAATACCGCAATGGGAACCGTGTCGATTCGTCCATTGCCCACCCCTCGGGACACGCATGGTCGATCCGCGTCATGGGCACGGCGCACGAGGCATGGCGTATCGGTGGAACGAGCATTTCGCCCTATGCATCCATCGACTGGATACGATCGGAATCCGAACCGTTCGAGGAAAGGCTCGGTGCATTTCCAGCAAAATTCAGCGGATTGAAACAGCAGAGCACCAGTCTCTCTCTTGGCCTCAAGGGAGCGATCGATATCGCTGATCGGACCCGCCTGCTGCCGTCGGTCGAGATTTCACGCGACCTGTCTTCTTCGCAAGCGACCATTCGGGCTGACCCAGGCGTTCCTCTTGTTGCCGAAACATCGTTCGAGCATGCAGAGCGGACTTTGGGGCGAGCCAGCATGGACCTCGATCATCGGCTGGGAACTTCTTCCTCGTTGCTGCTCTCGATGCATGCCGACTACTCGGGCAACACGCGTTTCGGTTTTGGCGCAGCCTACACCATCCACTTTTGAGGAATCCCGCCTTCGCACGATCGCCAGCATGACCGACCGCCTCGTCTTCTCCCACGCCAACGGTTTCCCGCTGCCGGTCTACCGGCAGCTGTTCGATGCGCTGCGGCCGGGCTTCGATCCGGTGGGCGTGCTGCGCTTCGGTCACGATCCTGCGCGGCCAGTGACGCCGGACTGGCCCTATCTGGTCGATGAGCTGGTCGAGTTCGTGCAGGCGCAGCCTCCGCATGCGGGGCGCACCTGGCTGGTCGGCCATTCGCTCGGCGGCTACCTCAGCGTGCTCGCCGCCGAACGGCTGCAGGGGCGTGTCCACGGCATCGTCCTGCTCGATTCGCCGCTGATCGCGGGGCTGAGCGCGACGATGGTGCGGCTGGGCCATCTCACCGGCCTGGACCGCCTGGTCATGCCGCTGGCGCAGACCCTGCAGCGACGCCAGTACTGGCCGGACATCGATGCCGCGCATGCGCATTACCACGCCAAACGCATGTTCCGGCGCTGGCATCCGGACGTGCTGCGCGACTATGCCGAGCACTGCACGATGCCGGACGGACGCGGCGAGCGCACCCTGCTGTTCGACCGCCACATCGAGTACCGCATCTACCGGGCCCTGCCGACCCTGCGCACAGTCCGCGCCGCCGCGGCGCTGCGCGTGCCGGCTGCCTTCATCGGCGGGCGACGCAGCCGGGAGCTGCGCCACATCGGCCACCGCGCCACGCGGGCGCTGGTCGGTCCGCGCTGGTACTGGCATGCCGGCAGCCATCTGTTCCCGATGGAGGATCCGCAGGCCACGGCGGGCCTGATCCGCGAGGCCATCGCCGATATGATGGCGGCCAGGGAGAGCACAGCAGCATGAGCGAAGACCACGACGACGCGCCCGCCGCGTCCAGCAACGAAGCCTTCATCCAGCGTCACGCCGCACCGGGTCGCATCGGCCTGTGCGCCGGCGGCGACTGGATCAGCAAGGTCATCCGCAAGTCCCAGGCGCCGCTGACCGACGACGGCCACCGCAGCCTGTGGTCGCATGCGTTCCTGTTCAGCGAACGGCGCAGCGACGGCCACTGGTGGGTGATCGAGTCCGACCTCGACCTGCGCTACAAGCAGATGCGCCTGGGCGTGCAGGAAAACCGCGCCGCGCGCTATTTCGACGCGAACGAATTCCCGAACATCGCGATCCTCGACTTCGGACTCGACGAAGCGCAGACCCGTCGCGTGGTCGGCGCCGGCCTCGACCTGCTCTCGGGCCTGGCCAGCTATTCGCTGAGCGAGCTGGTCGGCACCATGCTCGCGATGTACAGCACGCGCCTGCGCAAGCGCGACAACCTGCTGGCGAAGGAAGGCGCGCTGTACTGCTCGGCCATGGTCCAGCACTGCTACGCCGCCGCCGGCATCCACCTGCTGCCCGACGTCTCGGGCAAGAACATCGCCCCGCACGACATCGCCGACTCGCCGCTGCCGCATACCGCGCACCGCCTGGTCCGCGACCTCGGCGTCTCGACGATCCGCGAGTACGCGCATCGCGCCGAGGCCCTGCTCGCCACGCCGATCGACGAGCTGTTCTGATCCCCCGTGCCCGGCCGCCGCGCCGGGCATGCATTCCGCCCCCTGCCCCCGCAGACCCAGCCCTCGCAAGACAAGGAGTCGTTCCATGCCCGTCACCCTCTTCCGCGCCGACAGCCGCGAACCCGATGCGATCGCCACCGCCGAAGGCTTCGGCGGCCGCAAGCCGCTGAGCCTGGACCAGGCCCGTTCCATCGCCGCGCGCTTCTTCGACGGCAATGCCGCCGTCGACCTGCCCGATCGCGCCGCGCCCGGGCTGAGCGTCGCGCTCGCATCCCGTCCCGGCCAGCCGATCACCCTCGGCGACATGGTCCGCGTGGCCAAGGCCGAGAAATCCGGCGACACCGTGCACATCTCGACCGACCTCACCCAGGCCTGCGGCGGCTACGCCAACGGCGCCGACGGCAGCGGCCGTCCGAACCTCACCTACCGCATCGATGTGCCGACCGATCCGTTCTACGTCTTCAAGCAGAACATCAACGGCAGCACGCCCGCGCAGCCGACCTCGACCGTGCACGGCTTCAACGCCAGCATCGCCGGCGCGGTGCGCCCTGCGCTGGTGATGGACAACCCGGACCCGCGCCAGGCGACGATGATCGCCATCGTCAGCAGCGGCGACGAGGTCACCTTCCTGACCAAGGTGCCGCAGGACTGGGTGACCCAGTTCCGCAGGCAGGATCGCGACCAGCCCTTGGGCTTCTCGGACTGGCAGCAGATGCCCGGCCGCGACCAGCAGCAGGCACCCCAGCCGGTCGCGCCCGTGGTGCAGGCCCAGCCGCAGGTCCAGGCGCAACCGCCGGCGCAGGTCGTGCCCGTCGTGGAGCCGCAGGTCGCCCGGGTGGCCGTACCGCCGCGCGCGGAACCGGTCGTGGCACCGTCGCGTGCAGAGGTCCGGGCCGAAGTCCGCGCGGACGTACGGGTCGACGGCGCGCATCCCTACCAATCGCCCGAGCACCCCTACAACCGCCTGCTCACCCAGGCGATCACCGGGATCGCCGCGCTCGGCGAAGGCAACGCCTACAACCGCAGCGAACAGACCCGGCTCGATGCCGCCGTCTCGCTGGTGCACGCCGCACGCCGCGGCCAGATCGATTCCATCGACAGCGTGGCGTACAACCACGACGGCCAGCGACTGTTCGCGGTGCAGGGCGATCCGCAGAGCGACGCGGTGAAGCGCAGCTTCGTGCAGCGCCAGGACATCCAGAAACCTGCCGTCGGCGCGGACGCCGCCGCCGCGGATCTCCCGCAACGCCAGGGCGCGCGGGCACAGGCCGTCGTTCCGAGCCTCTGATCCTCGCGCTGCAGCAACGACGAAGGCCCCTCACGGGGCCTTCATCGTTTCACCGGGCGCTGGCGCCGCGGCGCCGCAGCATCAACCCTCGCGGTCGACGAACCGGGTCACCAGACCAAGTCGTCGGGGACCTGGTATTTCGGATCGGCGTAAGGGTCGTCGCCAGGCGCGGCGTTCGGATCGACCTTGAGCGCGATCGCGGGCGGGAAGATCGCCTCGGCCTCGGCCAGCAGTTCGGCGGTCACCAGTTGGTAGCGGCCATCGAGCTGCACCACGCCGAGCTCGCCGGCGTTGAGCTGTCTGAGCTGCGCTTCGTTGACGTAGACACGCTTGATCTTGCCGCCGTACTCGAAGTGACGGGCGATGTCGGCGTCCTTGTCGTTGAGCGCCTTGTCCTTGAGCAGTTCGGCCAGTTTCGCCTTCGCTTCGCGACGCAGGCGCGCCTCTTCCTGCTTCACGCGCTCGGCTTCGATCCGCTCTTCCTTCTCGCGCTGGGCGCGGATGGCGTAGGCCTTGGCGAGATCGATCTCTTCCTGGGTGCGCGGTGGACGACCCTGCCCCTGCGGCCTGCCGCCGGGCTGGCGCCCACCCGGGCGATTCGGGTCGGGCCTGCCGCTGCCCGGTTTGCCGCCACCCGGCTTGCCGGCGGGCCTGGCGCCCTGCCCGGGCTTCTGGCCACGCGCCTGCTGGCCGCCCTGGGGCTTGCCATGGCCGCTGCCCGGCTTGTGCGCGGGCTTCTCGGTTCGTTCCGGCTTCGGTGCCGGCTTGAAGCCGAGCCCGAGCAACTGGTCGCGGAGGGAATCGCTCATGACGGTCGGATTCGGTCGGGTCGGATCAGTAGTGGGGAGGCGGCGGTTCGCTGGCCGGATCGGCCATCAGGTCGCCGCGATGGAGTTTCAGGTCTTCCAGCACGCGGCGCAGCAGGTCGGCGCTGCGCGCGGCTTCGATGCGCAGTTCGGCCAGGGCGTCGCTGAGCTCGGACAGGGCATGTTCCTGGAAAGCGAGCCGGGTTTCGAGCTCGACCACGCGTGCTTCCAGGCTGGCGTCGTGTGCGGAGGTCATGGCGGGGTCCGATCAGTGCGAGCGGATCGAGCGGCCGCGGCCGATGCCGTAGTAGGCCACGCCGGCCGCCTCGACCTCGGCAGGGTCGTACAGGTTGCGGCCGTCGAACACCACCGCGTCCTTCAGCGCCGCCTTGAGCCTGGCGAAGTCCGGGCTGCGGAACTGCTTCCACTCGGTGATGACAACCAGCGCGTCGGCGCCCTGCAGCGCTTCGGGCGCGTGTTCGCACAGCACCAGGTCGTCGCGCTGACCGAAGATGCGCTGCGCTTCATGCGCCGCCTCGGGGTCGAAGGCGCGCACGTTCGCACCGGCGTCCCAGAGCAGCTGCAGCAGGCGGCGGCTCGACGCCTCGCGCATGTCGTCGGTGTTCGGCTTGAAGGCCAGGCCCCAGACCGCGAAGGTCTTGCCGCGCAGGTCGCCGGTGCCGTAATGACGCTCGATCAGTTCGAACAGGTGCGCTTTCTGCCGGTGGTTCACCGATTCGACGGCATCCAGCAGCTCGGCGCGATAGCCGTGCTGCTGCGCGGTGCGCGCCAGCGCCTGCACGTCCTTCGGGAAGCACGAACCGCCGTAGCCGGCGCCGGGATAGATGAAGTGCCAGCCGATGCGCGGGTCGGAACCGATGCCCTGGCGCACCATCTCCACGTCGGCACCGACCTTCTCGGCGATGTTCGCGATCTCGTTCATGAAGCTGATCTTGGTCGCCAGCATCGCGTTCGCGGCGTACTTGGTCAGCTCGGCGGAACGCACGTCCATCACCACGATGCGCTCGTGGTTGCGGTTGAACGGTGCATACAGCTTCTTCAGTTTCTCGATCGCCGACGCGCTGTCTGCGCCGATGACGATGCGATCGGGGCGCATGCAGTCCTCGACCGCCGCGCCCTCCTTCAGGAATTCGGGGTTCGACACGACGTCGTAGGCGACGTCGGCACCGCGCGCGGCCAGTGCGGCGGCGATCGCGGCCCGAACCTTGTCGGCGGTGCCGACCGGCACGGTCGACTTGTCGACGACCACGGCCGGCTTCTGCAGGTGGGTGCCGATGGTCTTCGCCACGGCCAGCACGTACTGCAGGTCGGCGCTGCCGTCCTCGTCCGGCGGCGTGCCGACGGCGATGAAGATCACGTCGCCGTGCGCGATCGCGGAGCCGGCGTCGGTGGTGAAATGCAGGCGGCCTTCGGCGTGGTTCGCCTTGACCATGGGCTCCAGGCCCGGCTCGTAGATCGGGATGATGCCGTTGCGCAGGCCGTCGATCTTGGCGGTGTCGATGTCGACGCAGATCACTTCATGTCCGACTTCGGCCAGACAGGTGCCGGTGACCAGGCCGACGTAGCCGGTGCCGAAAATGGTGACGCGCATGGGGGCCTCTCGAATGACGTGACGCAGCGTTGTGGGGGGATGGGCCGACGCGCAAGGATTCGCGCAACGGCCGAAACGCAAGAGGCCGGAACCTCGGCTCCGGCCCCCTGCGCCGCATCGGCCCCGGTGCGATTCGGGGCGACGCGGCGCGACACGCGATGGTGCCTTACTGCTTGACGATTTCCAGCAGTTCGACTTCGAACACCAGGGTGGCGTTCGGCGGGATCGGGCCACCCGGGGTGCCCTGCTCGCCGTAGCCCAGCTTCGACGGGATCCACAGCTTGTACTTGCTGCCCACCGGCATCAGCTGCAGGGCTTCGGTCCAGCCCGGCACCACGGCGTTCAGCATGAACTGCGCCGGCTCGTTGCGGTCATGCGAGCTGTCGAACTTGGTGCCGTCCAGCAGCGTGCCGGTGTAGTGCACCTTCACGGTCTGGTCGGCCTTCGGCTTCGGACCCTTGCCTTCGGTCACGACCTGGTACTGCAGGCCCGAGGCCGTGGTCTGCACGCCCGGCTTCTTGCCGTTCTCGGCGAGGAACTTGGCGCCTTCCTCGATGTTCTTCTTGCCCTGGGCTTCCATCTCGGCCTGCTTCTTGGCCATTTCTTCCTGCTGCTTGGCCTGCATCTTCTGCGCGAAGCCCTGCATGACCTGCATGGCCTGCTCATCGGTCAGCAGCGGCTTCTTGTCGGCGAAGGTGTCCTTGATCGCGCGCTCCAGCGTCGCCAGGTCCAGCTCGTCCTTCATCGGCTTGAGCGACTTGCCGATGTCCATGCCGATCATGTAGCTGACCTGCTGCTTCTCGGTCGCCAGGCCCGGGATCTTGAGCGCACCTTCCTTGCCGTCCTTCTTGTCGGCTTCGGCCGCCTTCTTGTCGCCTTCGGCGGCGGCGTCCTTGTCGATCGGCTTGCACGCGGCGAGCGCGAGGACGCACGAAGCCGTGGCCACGGCGAGGGTCACATGACGCGACAGTTTCATCAGAGGAACTCCTGGGTGGAACGCGCCGCCCTTGCAGCGCGGTTGGGTTGAGGGGGGGAATTCTGCAAACGGTTCCGGAATCGGTGCCGTCGGGGTCAGAGCACGTCGAGCAGTTCGACGTCGAACACGAGGGTCGCGTTGGGACCGATGGTCGGCGGACTGCCGCGCTCGCCATAGGCCAGCGACGCGGGAATCCAGAACCGGTACTTCGCACCGACGGGCATCAGCGCCACGCCTTCGGTCCAGCCGGCGATCACCTGGCTGAGGCCGAATTCGGCGGGCTGGCCGCGGTCGTAGGAACTGTCGAACACGGTGCCGTCGAGCAGCGTGCCGTGGTAGTTCACGCGGACCCGGTCGGTGGGACGCGGGCGCTGGCCGGGGCCCTGGCGCAGCACCATGTACTGCAGGCCCGAGGATGTGGCGATCACGCCCTTCTGGCCCTTGTTCTTCGCCAGGAAGGCCGCGCCTTCCTCGGCGTTCTTCTGCGCGATGCCGGCCAGGCGGCTCTCTTCGCGCGCCTGCATCCGCTTGGAGAAGCTCTCGCGGATGCCGTTCATCTCGTCGTCGGTGAGCAGCAGCTTGCCCGCGGCGATGCGCGTGCGCATGGCCTGCAGCAGGACCGGCACATCGATCTCGTCCTTGATCGGCGCCAGCGAGCGACCGACATCGGTACCGACCAGGTAGCCGACCTTGTCCTTGGCGACGGCCGGCGCCTTCGCGCCCGGCGCCTGCCCGGGAACCGGGCGGCCGGTGCGCTCGCCGATGCGCTGCATCAGCGCGGTGCCGACCGAACGCGCTTCCTCGTCGGTCAGCAGCGGCTTGCCGCCATCGAAGGCGTTGCGCAGGGCGCGCTCGAACGCCGCCACGTCGAGGTCGGGACCGACGCTGGAAATCGAACCGCCGACATCGGCGCCGATCATGTAACTCACCTTGTCGCGCTCTGTCGTCAACACAGTTTTCTCCTCAGCCTGGACCATGCCGGCGAACAGCATCGCCGCGACGGCCATCCCTGCGGCCAGGCCGCGAAAACGAACACTCATCGATCTCTCCACGGAATCGGTCGGGTCGGTGCCGCCGCCGGACCTTCGGCCCGGCGCGGCCATGCAAGCCGCGTATTGTCACGGCCCGGGCGGATGCGGGCAATCATTTCGCCGTCGGCGCCGGCGAAACCGCCGGCTTCGGCGCCTTCAGCGCCTGCTCGATGGCGGCCACCACCTCCGGCGCATCGGGCTTGGTGCGGCTGCCGAAGCTGGCCACGACCTTGCCGTCGCGGCCGATCACGTACTTGTGGAAGTTCCACTTCGGGCTTTCGCCGCTGGCCTGGGCCAGGTCGCGATAGAACGGCGTCGCCGTCTTCCCGGTGACGCTGACCTTCTGGAACATCGGGAACTTCACGCCGTAGGTCAGGGTGCAGAACTCCTGGATCTTCTTTTCCTCGTCGAACTCCTGGCCCATGAAGTCGCCGGACGGGAAGCCCAGGACCGCGAAACCACGCGGCTTGTAGCGGGCATGCAGGGCTTCCAGCGCCTCGAACTGCGGCGTGAAGCCGCATTTGCTGGCGGTGTTGACCACTAGGAGCACCTGGCCGCCATAGGTCTTGCCGAGGTTGACCGGTGCCTTGCCGGCGAGCGGACGGTAGCTGTGGTCGAGCAGGCCGCCGCCAGCCGCGCCGGCCAGCAGGGGAAGCATGCACAGCGAAGCGATTGCGAGGGTTCTGGCCAGAAAACGGGTCACGGGAAAGCCTCCAGGGCTTGGCGAGGGCCCGAGTATGACTTCAGTTGGGGGGAAAAGGTTTCCCGGGGGCTTGACCTGCTCTGTTTTGGTGTTATAGTTGCATACAACACCAGTCAACGAGTACAGGAGTTGACCCATGCAACGCCAGACGTACAACGCGGTTCGCAATCCGAGCATCGCCCAGGGCGCGCTCGCCGCCGGACTGGTCCTGACCGGTCTTTTCGCCCTCGCCAGCCAGACGTCCGCCGGCGGTGCGGGCGCAGAGGGTGATTCCCACCGTCGCCATCACAGTGCCCGTGCCCGGGATGCGATGGCGCTTCCCTTCTTCTCCTTCGCGCAGGGCATGCGCCGCAGCAACAGGAGCTGATTCCCATGACCGCAATCCAATGGAGCGATGGCGCTCCGATCTACCGCCAGCTGAAGGACCGGGTGATCGCGATGATGCTCGACGGCGTGCTCAAGCCGGGCGATGCGCTTCCCTCGGTCCGCCAGGTGGCGGCCGAATATCAACTCAACCCCATCACCGTCTCGCGCGCCTACCAGGAACTGGCGGACGAGGCTCTTGTCGAGAAACGCAGAGGACTGGGCATGTACGTCACCGAAGAAGCCGCGAAGAAACTGCTGTCCAGCGAGCGCGACCGCTTCCTGCGCGAAGAGTGGCCGCTGGTCCTCGAACGCATCCAGCGACTGGGCCTGAGCATGCAGGAACTGCTTGCGCCGGCCCGCCAGGGAGGTGACGCATGAGCGCCATCGATACCACCGTTCCCGTGATCCGCGCCCGCGGCCTGCGCAAGGCCTACAAGAACAAGTTGGCGCTGGACGACACCGCGTTCGAGATCCCGTCCGGCCGCATCATCGGCCTGATCGGCCCGAACGGCTCGGGCAAGACCACGACGCTGAAGGCCGTGCTCGGCCTGATCCCCTTCGAAGGCGACCTCAAGGTCCTCGGCCGCGATCCGCGCACCGAACGCGACGAACTGATGAAGGACGTCTGCTTCATCGCCGACGTCGCCGTGCTGCCGCGCTGGATGCGGGTGCGCGAAGCCATCGAATTCGTCGCCGGGGTGCATCCGCGCTTCGACCGCGCCAAGTGCGACCGCTTCATCGCCCACACCCAGCTCAAGCCGGACATGCGGGTGCGCGAGATGTCCAAGGGCATGATCGTGCAACTGCACCTGGCCCTGGTGATGGCCATCGACGCCCGCCTGCTGGTGCTGGACGAGCCGACCCTGGGCCTCGACATCCTGTACCGCAAGGAGTTCTACCGGCGCCTGCTCGAGGATTACTTCGACGAACAGAAGACGATCATCGTCACCACGCACCAGGTCGAGGAAATCGAACACATCCTGACCGACGTGCTGTTCATCCAGAACGGCAAGATCGTGCTCGATGCGTCGATGGAAACGGTCAGCGACCGCTTCGTCGACCTGCTGGTGAATGCGGATCGCGCCGAGGAAGCGCGACGCTTCAAGCCGATCGACGAGCAGACCCTGCCGTTCGGCAAGACCCGGATGATCTTCGACGGCGTGCCGCAGGCGCAGCTCGCCTCGCTGGGCGAAACCGGCATCCCGGGCCTCGCCGATCTCTTCGTCGCCACCATGAAGGGGACCTACGCATGAACACCTCCGCCATCGAAACCACGGGCGTCGCGGCCGCACGCCACATCTCCGCGGCCGACAAGTTCAAGTCCCTGCTCAAGCGCGAGTTCTGGGAAAACAAGGGCGGCTTCTTCTGGGCGCCGATCGTCGCCGGCGGGATCTCGCTGTTCCTCTCGCTGCTCGGCGCGATCGCCAGCATCTTCATGGTCGGCAAGGCCAAGACCAGCATCGACGGCGACTTCAAGGACGTCGAAATGCACCTGCAGTCGGCCGAAGCCCTGCAGGCGCTGGGTTTCGCCGGCGACATGTCGCTGCTCGGCGGTGTCGCGCTGGCGCTGGTGGTGATGACCTTCGTGGTCTTCTTCTACTCGCTCGGCGCGCTGTACGACGAACGCAAGGACCGCAGCGTGCTGTTCTGGAAGTCGCTGCCGGTCTCCGACACGCAGACGGTGCTGTCGAAGCTCACCTGGGCGCTGCTGCTGGCGCCGCTGCTGGCCGTCGGCTTCGGCCTGCTGATCGGCATCGGCCAGTGGGTGCTCGGCGCGCTCGCCATGGTCCTGAGCGGACTGCCCGGCGCCAGCGCGATGTTCACCGAATCGCATCCATTCCGCATGCTGGGCAACGCGCTGACGGTGATCCCGGTCTACGCGGCGTGGTCGCTGCCGACCGTCGGCTGGCTGATGTTCTGCTCGGCCTGGGCGCGCAGCAAGCCGTTCCTGTGGGCAGTGCTGGTGCCGGTCATGGCCGGCGCGGTGATCAGCTGGCTGGACATGCTGCCGGGCATCGACAACCTGCCGCACGAGTTCGTCTGGTACACCCTGCTCGTCCGCGGCCTGCTGAGCATCGTCCCGATGACCTGGTACGCCAACAAGACGGTGTTCGAGAGCCATGACGTCTCCAGCATCAACGGCCCCGAGGACCTGATGCACATGGTGGACTTCAGCAGCAGCTGGAACGCCTTCCTGACCGTGGACCTCTGGGTGGGCGTGATCGTCGGCGTGGCCTTCATCGCCGCCGCCATCCGCCTGCGCCGCTGGCGCGACGAGGGTTGATCCTGCGGAGGGCCTGGCGGACGCCGCCGGGCCCTTCCCGCATCGCGATCGACTGACTTCAGACACATCCGCATGCCCCACGATGCATGCAAGCTGCACCCATCGCCCCATTCGACACCGGAGCCACCATGAACAGCTTCCGCAATGCCATCCTCGCCCTGGCCATCGGCGTCACGCTGGTCGGCTGCGGCAACGATGCGCCGCAGGATCCCGCGAACGAACCGAAGAGCCTCATCGGCCAGGCCGTGAAGCAGGCGACCGACGAGGCCCGCAAGGAAATCGCCAAGGAAAACTTCAGCTTCACCGTCGACGGCCTGCCCAAGGCGGAGATCACTCCGCAGGGCGAACTGCTGATCGGCGGCGTCGCGGTCGCGACCACGCCCGAGCAGAAGGCGCTGGTGACGGCCTATCGGGCCCAGGTGTCCGAGATCGCACAGGCCGGGATCAACGTCGGCGTGCAGGGCGCGGACCTGGCCGGGAAGGCGGTCACCGAAGCGATCGGCGGCGTGCTGTCCGGCAATACGGACCAGATCGAACAGCGCATCGAGAAGGAAGCGGAGGGCATCAAGAACGCGGCGTTGAAACTCTGCGACCGCCTGCCCGCGCTCAAGGCCGCCCAGGACAAGCTCGCCGCCGCCGTCCCGGAGTTCAAGCCCTACGCGCGCATGGACGACCAGGACGTCAAGGATTGCCGCGTCGACGCCGGCGACGGCATGCAGGTCGACGCGGACGTCTCGATCGACACGGGTTCGGACTCCGCCGGCGACGGCATGAACGCCGCCGAGGAAGCCGAAGCCGCTGCTGCAGCTCCGGCGAAATAAGCCGTCGAGTCTTCCGACCGGGCCCGGGATGCCACCGCATCCCGGGCTTTTTCATGCCGGTCGAACGGACTCAGCCACCGCCGCCCATGCCCTCGACGATGCCGCCACGCGTCAGCGCGACCGGATCGAGCGCGCGACGCAGGGTCTCGGCATCCAGGCCGCTGTCCTCCTGCGCGACCTGCAGCACCGGCAGCCCCTCGGCATAGGCACGCTTCGCGATCGCGGCGGCCTTTTCGTAGCCGATCAGCGGATTGAGCGCGGTGACGAGGATGGGATTGCGCGCCAGGGCGTCGGCGAGCCGGTCCTCGCGGAACACCAGGCCGGGGATGACCTTCTCCGCCAGCGCGGTCATCGCGTTGGCGAGCAGGCCGATGGCATCGAGCAGGTTGGTCGCGATGAGCGGCAGCATGGTGTTGAGCTGGAAATTGCCGCTCTGCCCCGCCACCGTCACCGCCGTGTGCAGGCCCATCACCTGCGCGCAGGCCATGCACACCGCTTCCGGAACGACCGGATTGACCTTGCCCGGCATGATCGAACTGCCCGGCTGCAGCGCCGGCAGCTCCACCTCGCCCAGCCCGGCCAGCGGCCCGGAATTCATCCAGCGCAGGTCGTTGGCGATCTTCATCAGCGCCACCGCCAGCGCATTGAGCTGACCGGACAGTTCCACCGCATCGTCCTGGGCGGCGATGGCCTCGAACTTGTTGTCGGCCGAGACGAAGCGCACGCCGGAGAGCACCGACAGGGTCTGGGCGACACGCTTGCCGAAGGCCGGATCGGTATTGATGCCGGTGCCCACGGCGGTGCCGCCGATCGGCAGGCGACGCAGGCGGCGCAGGCTGTCCTCGATGCGCATCCGCGCCGACTCCAGCTGCGCCGACCAGGTGGCGAATTCCTGGACCAGGGTGATGGGCATGGCGTCCATCAGGTGGGTGCGACCGGTCTTGACCAGGTCGCCCGCGTCGCCCGCGCGGGCATCGATGGCGGCGCGCAGCGCGCGCAGGGCCGGCAGCAGGTCCTCGTTGACCGCCAGCAGCGCACCGACGCGCAGGGCCGTGGGAATCACGTCGTTGGAACTCTGGCCCAGGTTCACGTCGTCGTTCGGATGCACCTTGCCCTTGCCGGTCCGCATCACCAGCGCGGCGATCACCTCGTTGGCGTTCATGTTCGTCGAGGTGCCGGAGCCGGTCTGGAAGATGTCGACGGGGAAATGCGCGTCGTGCTCGCCGGACGCCACCGCCATGGCGGCCCGGCGGATCGCACCCGCCCGCGAACGCGGCAGCAGGCCGAGGCTGGCGTTGGCCTGGGCGGCGGCGGCCTTGGTCAGGCCCAGCGCGCGGATGAAGCCGCGCGGCATCGGCCGGCCGGACAGCCCGAAATTGCGGACGGCGCGTTCGGTCTGCGCACCCCAGAGCGCCCAGGCCGGTACCCGCAGTTCGCCCATGCTGTCGCGCTCGGTCCGGGTGGGGTCGGGAATCTCGCCGTGGGGGCTGCCGTGCTGGGTCATGGGGGGCTCCTGTCGCGCATGACGTGGGTCGGAACGAGCATACGCCGGCCGGAAGCCTGTTGGATTTCTCCGCGCACGCCCGGTTCAGCGCGGCGCATGCGGAGAGACCGGACAGGCTCTGGGTTTACAATGGCCGACTTTTCCACCCGCCAGCCGCCACCCGCCCGCCATGTCCGACGCCCAGCTCCTCGCCCTCTCCCCGCTCGATGGCCGTTACGCCGGCAAGGTCGACGCCCTGCGCCCGATCTTCTCCGAGTACGGCCTCATCAAGGCCCGCGTGAAGGTCGAGGTCGAATGGCTGCTGGCCCTGGCCGCCGAGCCGGGCATCGTCGAGCTCAAGCCCTTCTCCGACGCCGCCACGGCCCGCCTGCGCGCCCTCGCCGACGGCCTGTCGGTCGCCGACGCGGCCCGGGTGAAGGAGATCGAGCGCACCACCAACCACGACGTGAAGGCGGTCGAGTATCTGATCAAGGAACGCCTCGCGGACGATGCCGAGCTGGCGCCGGCACTGGAGTTCGTGCACTTCGCCTGCACCAGCGAGGACATCAACAACCTCAGCTACGCGCTGATGCTCAACGAGGCGCGACTGTCGGTGATGCTGCCGAAGCTGGACGACCTGATCCAGAAGCTGCGCGCCATGTCGCACGAGCACGCCGCCCTGCCGATGCTGTCGCGTACCCATGGCCAGACCGCCTCGCCGAGCACCGTCGGCAAGGAAATCGCCAACGTCGTCGCCCGCCTGCAGCGCCAGGGCGAACTGCTGGCCGGCGCGCAGATGCCGGGCAAGATCAACGGCGCGGTCGGCAACTACAACGCCCACGTCGCCGCCTATCCCGACATCGACTGGCCGGCGTTCTCGAAGCGCTTCGTCGAATCGCTGGGCCTCGACTGGCAGGCCTACACCACGCAGATCGAGCCGCACGACGGCATCGCCGAGCTGTGCGACGCGCAGAAGCGCATCGACACCATCTGCGTGGATCTGTGTCGCGACATCTGGGGCTACATCTCGCTGGGCTACTTCAAGCAGGCCGTGAAGGCCGGCGAAGTCGGCAGCTCGACCATGCCGCACAAGGTCAACCCGATCGACTTCGAGAACGCGGAAGGCAACTTCGGCATCGCCAACGCGCTGTTCGAGCACTTCGCCGCCAAGCTGCCGATCAGCCGCTGGCAGCGCGATCTCACCGATTCCACCGTGCTGCGCGCGCTCGGCACCGCCTTCGGTCACGCGCTGATCGGCTACGACGCCCTGCTGCGCGGCCTGAACAAGCTCAGCGCCAATCCCGACCGCCTCGCCGCCGACCTCGACGCCTCTTGGGAAGTGCTGGCCGAAGCCGTGCAGACGGTGATGCGCCGCCATGGCCTGCCGAATCCGTACGAGCAGCTCAAGGCCCTGACCCGCGGCCACGGCATCAACGCCGAGTCGATGCGCGAGTTCATCGCCGGCCTCGACCTGCCCGCCGACGCCAAACAGCGCCTGCTCGACATGACCCCGGGCAGCTACATCGGCCTGGCCGACCGCCTCGCCCGCGAGATCTGATCGGGACGCACGCCGTGAAGGCCGACCGCATCGGCGCGCTGGTCACCGCCCTGCCCTTCGCGGTCGCCGGCGCGCTGCTGTTCGCCGGCTGGCTGTGGGCATCGCGCCAGCGCCCGCCCGCCGCACCGGCCCAGCCTCGCGAGGCCGCCGATGCAGCGGCAACCGACCGCGACGACAACGCCCCGGCCAGGGCCGACGGGCGCAGCAGGTAAACTGGCCATCCCCTGCAGGATGTCCGCCATGCCCCGCCAGACCCGTCCGCCGCGCCACGCCAGATCCCCGCTTCCCTTCGAGATCGATGCCACCGGCCAGGGCCCGCTGGGCATGCCGGCGGCAGCCTTCCTGCGCAACTACTGGCAGAAGCGCCCCTTGCTGATCCGCAACGCCTTCCCGGGTTTCGAGACGCCGGTGATGCCGGAAGACCTGGCCGGCCTGGCCTGCGAGGAAGGCGCGCTGTCGCGGATCGTCATGCACGACCGCGCCACCGACGGCTGGACCCTGCGCACCGGGCCGTTCGCCGAGGAGGAATTCCCGGGCATGCCGCACCAGGACTGGACCCTGCTGGTGCAGGACGTGGACAAGTGGGATCCGGATGTGCGCGCACTGCTCGACCACTTCGACTTCCTGCCTCGCTGGCGGGTCGACGACATCATGATCTCCTTCGCCGCGCCCGGCGGCTCGGTCGGCGCGCACATCGACCAGTACGACGTGTTCCTGCTCCAGGCCCACGGCCACCGCCGCTGGCAGATCGACGCCAGCGAGGCGCTCGGCAAGGGCCTGCCCCCGGTCGACTTCCGCGAAGGCGTGGCGCTGAAGCTGCTGCGCGAATTCCATCCCACCCACGACTGGGTGCTGGGTCCGGGCGACATGCTCTACCTGCCGCCGAACGTGCCGCACCACGGCGTCGCCGAGGACGCCTGCCTGACCTTCTCGGTCGGCATGCGCGCGCCAAGCGCCGCGGAACTGCTCGGCGATTTCGTCGACACCCTGCTGGCCGAGGCCGACGAATCGGTGCGCTACCGCGATGGCGACCTCGCGCCGCCGGACGATGCCTACGAGATCGACGAGGCCGCGATGCAGCGCGCCATCGCCGGGCTCAATGCCCTGCGCATGAACGACCCGCAGCGCCTCGGCGACTGGTTCGGCCGCTTCATGACTTTGTACCGCAGCGTCGGCGAGTCCCTGCAGCCGGATCCGCCGCGCTCGCGGATCGAGGTCGAGTTCGACCTGCAGCAGGGCGCGGTGCTCGCGCGCCATCCGTGGACGCGCGTGGCCTGGCGCCGCGATTCGACGAAGAAGTCGCTGGCGCGACTGTACGTGGCCGGGCAGATCTTCGCGCTGCCGCTGGCCGATGCGCGGACGCTCGCCGCCGCGCAGGCGCTGGATGGCGACGATTACGATGCGCTGTCGGAAGACGGTCGCGCACTGGTGCTGGAACTGCTGGCGCAGGGCCATTACCACCTCGACGACGGCAGCGACGACGACACTGACGGGGAGGACGGCGATGACGAGGCTTGATGCGGGAATGCATGCGGGATATCAGGTCGCGGCCGTGGATTACCACACCGCCGTCGACGCGCTGCGCGCGGTGCGCGAACCGGTGTTCGTCGAGGAACAACAGGTGCCGCGCGAGCTGGAATGGGACGCGCTCGACCCGCTGTGCGTGCACGTGCTGGCGCGCGACGATGCCGGCCGCCCCATCGGCACCGGCCGGCTCACGCCCGAGCACAAGATCGGACGCATGGCGGTGCTGCAGGACTGGCGCGGCAAGGGCGTCGGCGACGCGCTGCTGAAGGCGCTGATCGAACAGGCGGCCCTGCGCCGCTGGCCCGAGGTGAAGCTCAACGCCCAGGTCTCGGCGATCGGCTTCTACGCCCGCCACGGCTTCGTGCCCTTCGGCGAGCGCTTCATGGAAGCGGGCATCGAACACCAGGCGATGCGCCGCCAGGTCGTGGGCATGACCGCGATCGACAGCCGCGAGTCGGCGGTCGCGGTCACCGCCGCGATCGTGCTGGCGACGCGGCGCGAGCTGTGCATCTACAGCCGCGCGCTGGACCCTGGCCTGTTCGACGCGCCGGAGGTGCTCGATGCACTGCGTACCCTCGCCACCCGTCGGCAGCGCATCGACATCCGCGTGCTGCTGCAGGATGCCGATGCGCCGCAGCGCGCCCACGCACCGCTGATCGGCCTGTCGCAGCGGCTGAGCAGCGCCTTCGCCTTCCGCGAAGTCACCGACCCCGCCGACAAGGGCTACGCCTCGGCCTTCGTCGCCAACGATGCCGGCGGCTGCTATTTCCGGCCGCTGGGCAATCGCTTCGACGGCGAAGCCGCGCTGGATGCCGGCGGCCGCGCCCGCCAGCTGGTCGAGAGCTTCCATCCCGTCTGGGAACGCGCCCGCCCGGTGACCGAGTACCGCATACTCGGCGCCTGACGCGCGCATTCAATCCAGTCGTATTCCCGGGAGCGCCCCATCAAGGCTTCGTCAGCGCCGAGCGCCCGAGCATCAGACGGAAGCGATAGCCGTTGTCGAGATGCTCGACCTGTTCCAGCTCCGGACCGAAGCCGGCATCGCCCTGCGTGGCCGCGATCGCGCGCAGGGTGTCGGAAATGCAGGCCATGCGTGCGGCCTCGCCGTGCACGATCACGCGATCCCCGCTGCCCCGGACCTGGGTCACCCGGCACCCGGCCGGCATCAGCGCCGTGATCCGCCGACGCAGCTCCTCCGGCGGCGCCATGCCGGCAGGCGTCTCGCTCGGTGCCGCGTACAGGGTCGCGACCTGCGTGGGCACGGGTTCGGAGGCAGGCGTGGATGCCAGCATCGCCCCGGTTGCGACACCGTCGGCCGCTCGGCCGGTGGCCTCGTGCAGCACCAGCGGCGAATCGGTCAGCTCGAAACGGACGAAGCGGCGCGACATGTCGCTGCTGCGCACGCCGCGCTCGACGTTCCTCGGCCCGCTGCGGTCGCCACCAGCGGCAGCGAGGCGGTTCAACAGCACGTCCATCTGGTCCTTCGGCGCCGAGTACTGGATGGAGACCTTGCCTTCTGCGACCTGGACGCGCTCGATCTCCGTGCCGGGCGGCGCCATCGTCTCCAGGTCGGCGCGGATCGCGTCCGCCGCCCGGTAGCGGCGCGCGTCGGCGCTGGCCTGGGCCTGCCGGCGGTCGCGGAGCTCGGCCTCGATCTCGTCGATCGGCCGCTCGAACACGAAGCGCCCGCGCATGTCCTCGGGCCGCCAGGGGCGCAGCATGCCGTTGCGCGGCCAGTGCAGCCGGCCGGTGTGCTTCCCGACCGGGATCGGCAGCTCCCTGCAGCCGTCGCCGCACCAGACGGTCAGGCCCACCGTGTCCAGCTCCGGCGCCTCGCCGATGATCGACCCGTCCTCGGCCAGGGTCAGTCGCAGCGGCTTGCGGTACGACCGGGGAATCTCGATCCAGCCGTCCCGGCAGGTCAGGCTCGCGCCGTACCGCAGTTCCTTCACGACCTCCGCCTGGGGGCCTAGCTCGGCGAGCCGGGCATCGTAGGCGTTGCGGCCGTTGTCCAGGATGAATTTGGCGCGCGCCGGGTCGGACAGCAGGTGGTACCACTCGCGGTACCTGGGCTTCTCGAACTCGCGGATGACCTTCAGGTGCTGCATCACCCGCGCCTCGCCGACGAAGAAGCGCAGCCTGTAGGCGCCCGGCCCCATGCGGCGGATCTCCAGCCCCGCGATCTGCTCGGGCGGGATCGTGGCGCCGTTGGCGGCCGGGATGGCTTCGAAGACGGACCCGGTGAAGCTGACCCCGCCCTCCCCGGGCATGTCGAAGGCGAAGGCGCCGTTGATGTCGGGGCAGCCGTAGGCGTCGGGCGCCAGCGTCTTTCGCCCCGCCTGCCCGCCGCCGGCTGCACCGCCGCCGCATGCGCCCAGCAGCAGCACCATGGCCAGCCCAGCAAGGCCCGCGCGCATTCCGTCCCGCATCGTCTTCCCCCGTTCCCGTCGATTCGCCGGGACCATACCAGCCCCCGCAGGCGCCGCAGGCCCGTGCTCGCGAAGTAGCGCGGGATGCGCCCTGCGGCCCAGCGACGTACGACCATGGTCGCAGACGGCCCCACGCAGGCTGTCACCGCCGTCACAATGGCGGTCGAAAGGCCGACAAGGGCACGACATGAAACATCGGAATGGTGCGTTGCGGCGGACCCTGCGTCTATAATTCCGGTCCTTTCGCCCCTGCCGCCACCCCTGCCGGAAGCTGGGCGGATCAAGCGGTTACCCACTCCTTCGCGCTTTCCGACACTCAGGCTCCAAGTGGACAGTCTCCTGAAGCAATTCGCGCAATCCTCCCAGCTCGGCGCCAACGCGGCGTACATCGAGGACCTCTACGAACAGTACCTGGTCGACCCCGACAGCGTCGGCCCGAAATGGAAAGCCTATTTCGACGCTGTGAAGGGGCGCGACGGCAGCGACGTCCCGCACTCGGCCGTGATCGAGGCCATCGCCGAAGCCGGCCGCCAGGCCGCGCGCGGCGTGGTGGTCGCGCAGGCCGGCGGCAGTGACAGCCGCGAGTTCGCGGTCGGCAAGCTGATCGTGGCCTACCGCTCGCGCGGCCACCTCGCGGCCAGCCTCGACCCGCTGGGCATGTGGGACAAGAGCGAGGCCCCGGACCTCGACATCGCCTTCCACGGCCTGTCGAACGCCGACCTCGACGCCACGTTCTCCAGCGGCGGCGTCGGCGGCAACGCGCAGATGAAGCTGCGCGACCTCGTCGCCCGCCTCAAGGCCACCTACACCGGCAGCATCGGCGCCGAGTTCATGCACATCACCGACGTCGAACAGCGTCGCTGGATGTACGAACGCCTGGAAGCCACCGGCGGCGACTTCAAGCGCAGCGGCGCGGAGCGCCAGCGCATCCTGGAGCGCCTCACCGCCGCCGAGGGCCTGGAACGCTACCTGCACACCAAGTACGTCGGCCAGAAGCGCTTCTCGCTGGAAGGCGGCGACGCGCTGATCCCGATGCTCGACGTGATGATCCGCCGCGCCGGCAGCGACGGCGTCAAGGACGTGATCCTCGGCATGGCCCACCGCGGTCGCCTCAACGTGTTGGTCAACACGCTCGGCAAGCCGCCGCGCAAGCTGTTCGACGAGTTCGAAGGCAAGTTCGAGCACGACGAGCACGCGCATGCCGGCGACGTGAAGTACCACATGGGCTTCAGCGCCGACATCGCCACCCCGGGCGGCCCGGTCCACCTCGCCCTCGCCTTCAACCCCTCGCACCTGGAAATCGTCGACCCGGTGGTCGCCGGCAGCGTGCGCTCGCGCCAGCTGCGCCGCGGCGACCAGGCGCGCAGGCAGGTGGTGCCGATCCTGATGCACGGCGACGCCGCGTTCGCCGGCCAGGGCGTGGTGATGGAACTGTTCCAGATGTCGCAGGCCCGCGGCTTCGCGGTCGGCGGCACGATCCACATCGTGATCAACAACCAGGTGGGCTTCACCACCAGCGAGCGCCAGGACGCCCGCTCCACGCTGTACTGCACCGACGTGGCCAAGATGGTCGGCGCCCCGGTGCTGCACGTGAACGGCGACGACCCGGACGCGGTCGCCTTCTGCGCCGACCTGGCCTTCGACTTCCGCCAGAAGTTCGGCAAGGACGTGGTCATCGACCTCGTCTGCTACCGCCGCCATGGCCACAACGAGGCCGACGAACCCGCGGCGACCCAGCCGCAGATGTACCAGAACATCCGCAAGCGCAAGACCACGCGCGAGCTGTACGCGGAGAAGCTGGTCGCCGAAGGCGCGCTGAAGGCCGAGGACGCACAGGCGCTGGTCGACGGCTACCGCCAGAAGCTCGACGACGGCGTGGTCACCACCGAGCTGGCCCCGGCCAACCCGGACGCCTATTCGATCGACTGGAACCCCCTGCTCGCCGGCAAGCTCAGCGATCCGGTCGACACCCGCGTCGCCCGCGACAAGCTCGACGGCCTGGCGAAGGTCATCAACACCCTGCCCGACGGCGCCGTGCTGCACCCGCGCGTGGCAAAGATCTACGAAGACCGCCGCAAGATGGGCGCCGGCGAACTGCCGGGCGACTGGGGCTTCGCCGAGAACCTGGCCTACGCCACGCTGCTCGCCGAAGGCTACAAGCTGCGCCTGGTCGGCCAGGACTGCGGTCGCGGCACCTTCTTCCACCGCCACGCGGTGCTGCACGACCAGAACGTCGACGTCGACCACATCCCGCTGCGCCAGCTGGTGACCAATCCGGAAGACGCCACGATCATCGACTCGCTGCTCAGCGAGGAAGCGGTGATGGCGTTCGAGTACGGCTACGCCACCGCCGATCCCATGACCCTCGACATCTGGGAAGCCCAGTTCGGCGACTTCGCCAACGGCGCCCAGGTGGTGATCGACCAGTTCCTGTCCTCGGGCGAGGCCAAGTGGGGCCGGCTCTGCGGCCTGGCGCTGTTCCTGCCGCACGGCTACGAAGGCCAGGGTCCGGAGCATTCGTCCGCACGCCTGGAGCGCTTCCTGCAGCTGTGCGCGCTGGACAACATGATGGTCTGCACCCCGACCACGCCGGCCCAGGCCTTCCACATGATCCGCCGGCAGATGCGCATGACCACGCGCAAGCCGCTGGTGGTGATGACGCCCAAGTCGCTGCTGCGCCACAAGCTCGCGGTGTCGTCGCTCGACGAGCTGGCGAACGGCAGCTTCCAGCACCTGATCCCGGACAGCACCGCCGCCGACCCGAAGAAGGTCAAGCGCGTGGTGGTCTGCGGCGGCAAGGTCTACTACGACCTGGTCGAGGAGGCCCAGAAGCGCGAGCTGAAGGACGTCGCCATCATCCGCATCGAGCAGCTCTACCCCTTCCCGCGCCAGCAGCTGATCGCCGAACTGAAGAAGTACGGCAAGAACGTGCAGGTGATCTGGTGCCAGGAAGAGCCGCAGAACCAGGGCGCGTGGTACCAGATCCAGCACCACCTGCGCTTCTGCCTGCAGGACAAGCAGACGCTGCACTACGCCGGCCGCGCGCGTTCGCCCTCGCCGGCCGCGGGCCACTTCAACGACCATGTCGTCGAGCAGCAGGCGCTGATCGCCGACGCCCTCGTCAACTCGCCGGACGGCGAATTCGAGGAAGAGTGATCCTTCCGAAGCGGGTGCCGGCGATCCGGCATCCGCTTCGCACGTTTTCATAGCGCGTTTTCGATCGTTTTTTCCGATAGCGTGATCTTGCAATCCGCCGCCCAGCGCGTCGCGCAGTCCGGCACCAACACAACTTCCAGGACGCCACCATGGCCACCGAAATCAAGGTTCCCGTTCTTCCCGAATCCGTCTCCGACGCCGTCATCGCCACCTGGCACAAGAAGGTCGGCGACGCCGTCAAGCGCGACGAGAACATCGTCGACCTCGAGACCGACAAGGTCGTTCTGGAAGTCCCCTCGACCGTCGATGGCGTCATCAAGGAACTGAAGTTCGCCGAAGGCGCGACCGTCCTCAGCCAGCAGGTCATCGCGGTGATCGAGGAAGGCGCCGTGGCCGCTGCCGCGCCGGCCGCCGCCGGTCCCGAGCAGGTCCAGCCGAAGGCCGAGGCCGCCAAGGCCGCCGCCGCCGCGCCTGCCAGCACCAAGCCGGCCCCGGTCGGCGGCGAGCTGCCCCCGGGCGCCCGATTCGCCGCCGCCACCAGCGGCGTGAATCCGGCCGACGTGCAGGGCACCGGCCGCCGCGGCGCGGTGACGAAGGAAGACATCGTCAACTACGCCAGCGGCAAGACCGCCGGCGTCGGTGGCGGCGCGCGTCCGGAAGAGCGCGTGCCGATGACCCGCATGCGCGCCCGCATCGCCGAGCGCCTGATGCAGTCGAAGAACTCCATCGCGATGCTGACCTCGTTCAACGAGGTGAACCTGTCCAAGGTCATGCAGATGCGCAAGGAGCTGGGCGAGCAGTTCGAGAAGGCCAACGGCATCAAGCTCGGCTTCATGAGCTTCTTCGCCAAGGCCGCCGCTAACGCGCTGCAGCGCCATCCGATCATCAACGCCTCGGTCGACGGCAACGACATCATCTACCACGGCTACGCCGACATCTCGATCGCCGTGTCGACCGACAAGGGCCTGGTGACGCCGGTGCTGCGCAACGTCGAGCGCATGGGCTTCGCCGACATCGAAGCCGCGATCGTCGGCTACGCCAAGGCGGCCCGCGAAGGCGGCCTGAAGCTGGAAGACCTGCAGGGCGGCACCTTCACGATCACCAACGGCGGCACCTTCGGCTCGCTGATGTCGACGCCGATCGTGAACCCGCCGCAGTCGGCGATCCTCGGCATGCACGCCATCAAGGAGCGCGCGATCGTCGAGAACGGCCAGGTCATCGCCGCGCCGATGATGTACCTCGCGCTGAGCTACGACCACCGCATCATCGACGGCAAGGACGCGGTGCTGTTCCTGGTCGACATCAAGAACCAGCTGGAAAACCCGCACCGCATGCTGCTGGGCATGTAATGCCCGCCGGAAGCCCCTCGTCCGCGAGGGGCTTCGCGCTTCAAAGCCACAGGACACGAATCCAATGAGCGAACAACAGACTTTCGACGTCATCGTCATCGGCGCCGGCCCCGCCGGCTACCACGCCGCCATCCGCGCCGCCCAACTGGGCATGAAGACCGCGTGCATCGACGCCGCGCTCGGCAAGGACGGCAAGCCCGCGCTCGGCGGCACCTGCCTGCGCGTCGGCTGCATTCCGTCGAAGGCGCTGCTCGATTCCTCGCGCCAGTTCTGGAACATGGGCCACATCTTCGGCGACCACGGCATCAGCTTCGACAACGCGAAGATCGACGTCGGCGCGATGGTCGGCCGCAAGGACAAGATCGTCAAGCAGTTCACCGGCGGCATCGCCCAGCTGTTCAAGGCCAACAAGATCACCGCGTTCTACGGCTTCGGCACCCTGCACGCCGGCAACGTCGTGAAGGTGAAGCAGCACGACGGTTCCGAAGTCGAACTGAAGGGCACCAACGTCATCCTCGCCGCCGGTTCGGACTCGATCGAATTGCCGTTCGCGAAGTTCGACGGGCAGCACATCGTCGACAACGTCGGCGCGCTGGACTTCACCGAAGTGCCGAAGCGCCTCGGCGTGATCGGCGCCGGCGTGATCGGCCTGGAACTGGGCAGCGTGTGGAACCGCCTCGGCGCCAAGGTCACGATCCTCGAAGCCATGCCGGACTTCCTGGCCGCCGCCGACGGCGAAGCCGCGAAGATCGCCGCGCGCGAATTCAAGAAGCAGGGCCTGGACATCCAGCTCGGCGCGAAGGTCAGCAAGGCCGAAGTGAAGAACGGCGAAGTGCACCTGACCTACACCGACGCCAAGGGCGAGCAGAACATCGTCGTCGACAAGCTGCTGGTCGCCGTGGGCCGCAAGGCCGCGAGCAAGGGCCTGCTGGCCGACGGCACCGGCGTGCAGCTCGACGAGCGCGGCCGCATCGTTGTCGACGAGCACTGCCACACCGGCGTCGATGGCGTGTGGGCCGTGGGCGACTGCGTGCGCGGCCCGATGCTGGCGCACAAGGGCTTCGAGGAAGGCATCGCCGTGGCCGAACTGATCGCCGGCCTGCCGGGCCACGTCAACTTCGACACCATCCCGTGGGTCATCTACACCGAGCCGGAAATCGCCTGGGTCGGCAAGACCGAGGAGCAGCTCAAGGCCGAGGGCATCCCGTACAAGGCCGGCAGCTTCCCGTTCGCCGCCGTCGGCCGCGCGGTCGCGATGGCCGAACCGGCCGGTTTCGTGAAGGTGCTCGCGCACGCCGAGACCGACCGCGTGCTCGGCATGCACCTGGTCGGCGCCAACGTCTCCGAACTGGTCCACGAAGGCGTGCTGACCATGGAGTTCAGCGGCTCCGCCGACGATCTCGCCCGCATCTGCCACGCGCATCCGAGCCTCTCGGAAGCGGTGCACGACGCGGCGATGGCCGTGCACAAGCGGGCCATCCACAAGGCGAATTGACCCGCCGCCCGCACACGAAACGGCGCACCTCGGTGCGCCGTTTCGCTTTCGGTCCCCCTGAATGTTTCCGCGGAATCCCCCCATGAAATCGATCTGCGTCTATTGCGGCTCCAACGCCGGCAACAAACCCGCCTATCCCGAACGCGCCCGCGCCCTCGGCGCGCGCATCGCCAGCGAAGGCCTGCAGCTGGTCTACGGCGGCGGCAACGTCGGCCTGATGGGCATCGTCGCCGATGCCGTACTCGCACACGGCGGCGAAGTCGTCGGCGTGATTCCCGAACAGCTGGTGCAGTGGGAAGTCGCGCACACCGGCGTGACCCGGCTGGAAGTCGTCGCGAACATGCACGAACGCAAGGCACGGATGTTCGACCTCGCAGACGCCTTCGTCGCCCTGCCCGGCGGCTTCGGCACCCTCGACGAGATGTTCGAGATGCTGACCTGGCGCCAGCTCGGCCTCGGCCGCAAGCCCTGCGCTTTCCTCGACGTCGACGGCTTCTATGCCCCGCTGATCGGCATGATCGACCGCATGGTCGAGGAACGCTTCCTGCATCAGGACCAGCGCCACGACCTCTGGCACGGCGAGGACATCGACGCCCTCTTCGCCTGGATGCGTGACTACACCCCGGCGCAGGCGGACAAGTGGCTGGACGAGAGGCGGCGGCAGGAGTTGCGATGAGCCCGGCGGAATGACCGCTCTTTACCGTCATCCTCGCGCAAGCGAGGACCCAGCAATCCGCCACGATATCGCTGACGAAAAACGTTCATTCCGACGGATGACGCAATAATCCAGGATACAGATCAGTCCACTCCGGATTGCGCGCTTCGATCAATTCGATCTTCCATCTGCGCATCCAGCGCTTCATCGCTTTCTCCCGGGCGATCGCCTGGTCCATCGTGTCGTGTCCCTCGAACCAGACCAGGCGATGCACCCGGTAGCGCATGGTGAATCCAGCGCAATGACCATGCCGGTGCTGCCACATGCGGCCGATCAGGTCCGACGTCACGCCGATGTAGAGCGTTCCGTAACGCTGGCTTGCGAGCATATAGACACAGGGCGATTTCATGCATCGCAGCCTGCCGATGCGGCAACGACTCCGATATCGGACAACTCCGCGCATCGACATCGGATTTCAACGCGTCGCCGATGAACAGTCCTGGCCCCGCTGCCAGCGATGATCGGGCCATGCCGCAGCGTCGAGATGGGTCCTCGCTTGCGCGAGGATGACGACAAGAGAGCGCTGTTGCAGCCACGACAGTGCGCTTCCCAGCATGCGATCATTGGCCCATCGAACGCTCAGGATCCCCCGACATGTCCGTTCCCGGCACCTTCAACGCCTTCCGCATCCGCAACGACACCGCCGGCGGCTATCGCAGCGGCATCGAGCAGACGAGCATCGACGACCTCGCTCCCGGCGAAATCGTCATCAAGACGGCGTACTCCTCGGTCAACTACAAGGACGCACTGGCCGGGACCGGCGAAGGCAAGATCCTGCGCTTCTTCCCGCTGGTCGGCGGCATCGATGTCGCCGGGCACGTGGTCTCGTCCACCGACCCGGCCTTCCGCGAAGGCGATCCGGTGCTGGTCACCGGCTGCGGGCTCAGCGAGACGCGCGACGGCGGCTACAGCGAGTACGCGCGGATCGAAGCGAAATGGGCCATTCCCCTGCCTGCCGGCCTCAGCCTGCGCGAGAGCATGATCCTCGGCACCGCGGGCTTCACCGCCGCGCTGGCCCTGCTGCGCATGGAGGACAACCGCCAGACGCCCGAACTGGGCCCGCTGGCCGTGACCGGCGCCACCGGCGGCGTGGGTTCGCTGGCCGTCGACATCTTCACCCGCGCCGGCTACGAGGTGCATGCGATCAGCGGCAAGCCGGCGCATGCCGATTACCTCAAATCGCTCGGCGCCACCCAGGTGCTCGGCCGCGACGTGCTGGCCGAAGCCCGGCCGCTGGAAGCCGCGCGCTTCGGCGGTGGCCTCGACAACGTCGGCGGCACGATGCTGGCCAGCCTGCTCGCACGCACGCGCCCCTACGGCAACGTCGGCAGCGCCGGGCTCGCCGCGACCGCCGAGCTGCCCACCACGGTCATGCCCTTCATCATCCGCGGCGTGTCCCTGGTCGGCGTGGCCTCGGCCGGCACCGCCCGCGAAATCCGTGATGAAGTCTGGAAGCGCCTGGCAGGGGCGTGGAAGCCGGCACACCTGGAGACGATCTGCACGCGCGAAGTCGGCCTCGATGGCCTGCCGGAGGTTTTCGCAGGTATGCTCAAGGGCGGCTCGTTCGGGCGGACGCTGGTCCGCCTGGGCTGACCGGGCAGCGGGTCTGGAAGGGGTTCCGGGCTCGCCTGGTTCGCCAGGCCTTGTGCACTGCATCAACAATCCGACGGGGACCGCTTCCGGCCGGCAACCGGGGCGACTACACTGGGCACAGTCTTACAAGGGGTTCCGAATGGCACGCATCCTGATCGTCGACGACTCTCCGTCGCAGCTGATGGGCATCCGCCGCATCGTCGAAAAACTCGGACATGAAGCGCTGACCGCCGAAGACGGCGCCGCCGGCGTCGAGGTCGCCAAGCGCGAGATCCCGGACCTGATCCTGATGGACGTGGTCATGCCGAACCTCAACGGTTTCCAGGCGACGCGCACCATCTCCCGCGAACCGACCACCAAGCACATTCCGATCGTGCTGGTGACCACCAAGGACCAGGACACGGACCGCGTGTGGGGCATGCGCCAGGGCGCCAAGGCCTACCTGACCAAGCCCTTCAGCGAAACCGAGCTGTCGGACACGATCACCAAGTACGTCTCCGGCCTGGGCTGAATCCGCCCCCTGCTCCGCCGCATGAAAAAGCCGCCTTGAAGGCGGCTTTTTCCTTTGCAGTCAGGAAAGCAGGTCCCTCGCTGCGCTCGGGATGACAGGACGCCGTCAGGCCCTGCGCCAGTCGTCGCCGAACGCCTCGCGCATCCGTCGATACGCCTCGCGCTCGGCCTCGGTGTTCGCACGCGGCGCCAGCACTTCCAGTTCGACGATCTGGTCGCCGTCGGCCCCGCCGCCGGTGCCCGGCAGGCCCCGACCGCGCAGGCGCAGGCGTCGTCCCGCTTCGGAATCGGCCGGGATCTTCAGCTCGACCGGACCACCGAGGGTCGGCACGCTGACCGTGGCGCCCAGCGCGGCCTCCCACGGCGCGACCGCGAGCACGTGGATGATGTTGCGGCCATCGACCTCGAACTGCGGATGCGCGGCGTACTCCACTTCCAGCAGCAGGTCGCCACCGCCCGGGGCCTGCCCGGCCAGGCGGATGGCCTGTCCCGGCTTGATGCCCCTGGGCACGCGCACGTCGAGCGAACGACCCGCGACCGAGACGCGCACCGGCTCGCCGCGATGCACGGCTTCCAACGGTACCGCGAACTTCGCGCGCATCGCGCCGTCGCCGCGCGGCCGCTGCCGGGCACCCGGCCCGGCAGCGCCGGCCCGGCGACCGAACAGTTCCTGGAAGAAATCGCTGAAACCACCGTTGCCGCCACCGGCGAAGATCTCGTCGAAATCGGGGCCACCCGGGCCGCCGAAGCCGCCCGGTGGCGGCTGCACTTCGTCGCCGGGCCGATAGCCCCGCGCGCGCAGCTGGTCGTAGGCCTTGCGCTTCTCGGGGTCGCGCAGGGCCTCGTAGGCTTCGTTGACGGCCTTGAACTTCTCCTCGGCGCCCGGCTCCTTGCTGACGTCGGGATGGTACTTGCGGGCGAGCCGGCGGTAGGCGGTCTTGAGTTCCGCCTCGCCCGCGCCCGGCTCGACGCCGAGGATGTCGTAGTAATCCTTGAAACGCATGACGCGAATACCCGTGGGTTTCGAATGCGGTGAACTATAGCGGACGCGGCATCGGGGATGCGCCGTGCCCGCATGCGCGTGACCCGCCGGAGCGGCGGGTCACGGGTGTCGGAACACGATCGATGCGACAGGATGCCGCAATGCGATCGATGCGACACGGTGTCGCTGGGACATGCGCGACGCGTGCGGCGTCGCGCGAGCCCTGTCAGGACTTCAGCGTCGGGCTGCCGATCTGGATGCGACGCGGCGTCGATTCGGCGCGCTTGGGAATCGAGATTTCCAGCACGCCGTTGTGGCCCGATGCGGTGATGCCGTCGGCATCGGCGGTATCGGGCAGCGCGAAGCGGCGATGGAAGCTGCCGTAGTTGCGCTCGACGCGCGAGAAACGCTCGGACTGTTCGACGCTGTCGCGCTTGCGTTCGCCCTTGATGCTCAGGATGCCCTTGTCCATCAGCACTTCGACATCCTGCGGATCGACGCCGGGCAGATCGGCCAGGATCAGGAAGCGCTCGGCTTCTTCCTTGATGTCGACGCGCGGGACCCACTGGCTGGTCACCACCGACGATTCGTCGGGGTTGTCGCCCGTGTTGAGGAACCGGTCGAACATCTGCTTCAGATCGTCGTGGATGCGTGCCTGGGTGGGCCAGGCCTGCTGGTAGCGCATGAGGCTCATGGAAATCTCCCGGTAACGATGCGGTGTTGGGTGGGTTGTTCGGGGCGAGACGTCATCGCCTTGCAGGAGAAATAGGCGCGCCGAACGCGTTTTCAAGCGTCCCGGGCTGCCGTTCGTCGTCCCGTCGTTCAGGATTGCCGATACACTGGTGCCCTACCCTCGCGGTTCCCACACCGCATTCCCCCAGCGCAGGAGCAACGACATGACGATCCAGATCGGCGAACGCATTCCCGAAGTCAACATCAAGCGCATCAACGGCGGCGTCGACACCATCGACACCCACGCTTTCTTCGAAGGCAAGAAGATCGTGCTGTTCTCCGTGCCCGGCGCCTTCACGCCGACGTGTTCCGAAAAGCACCTCCCAGGCTACATCGCGCTGTTCGACGCGTTCCGCGACAAGGGCGTCGGCGTCGCCTGCATGTCGGTGAACGATCCCTTCGTGATGAAGGCCTGGGCCGCCAGCCAGAACGCACCGGCGGAAATGGAAATCCTCGCCGACGGCAACGGCGACTTCGCCAAGGCCCTGGGCCTGGAGATGGACGCCAGCGCCTACGGCATGGGCATCCGCAGCAAGCGCTTCGCGATGTTCATCGACAACGGCGTGGTCAAGCAGCTCGAAGTCGAAGCACCCGGCGAATTCCGCGTGTCGACGGCGGAGCACATGCTGACGCTGGTTTGATTCTGCTGTTGTAGAGCGGAGCTTGCTCCGCTCATCCTCTCGGGAAAAACATGAGCGGAGCAAGCTCCGCTCTACAAGAGAAGCCGCGCATTCACTCCAGCACGGTGAACTTGATCCGCGTCCACGCGCCGCTGTCGGCCAGTGCGGTCAGCACGTGTTCGCTGGGTTCGCCGAAATCGCGGACCAGCGGCTGGCTGCCGGTGGTCTCGGCGATCCACTTGCCATCGAGCAGCCACTGCACCTTGCGTTCGGTACCGAGTGCGCGCAGCGACAGGCGCACCGCATGCTCGCTGCCCGGTGCGCGCACGAGCGTGGCGCCATCGTTGAGCCCGTCGATGCGCAGTTCCTCGCTCGCTTCGCGACCATCCGGCATGCAGTCCGCCGCCAGCGCCGGCAGCATCGACGCACGACGCGTCTCGCTCGACAACCACGGCGTGGCGAGCGCGGGCCAGCGTGCGATCTCCGCGCGCCGCGTCTCGTGTTCGAGCGAACACACGGCGGTCACGCGCTCGCCGCTGCGCACGTCGACATCGAAGGATTCGCGACCCGCATTCCACAGCCGTGCGCCGCGCTCGGCGAAGGTCGGCGGCACGGCTCCATCCAGCGTCCATGCCTTCATCCTGCGCTGGCACAGCGAGGCAGGCAGATCGGCCGCAGCGATGCCGAGCGGCCAGCACACCTCGACTTCCGCGACATTGGCCGGCGGCGGCAGCGGCACCGCATCGCGCGCGCCGCGCGGCAGCGAATCGACGACCTCGAACAGCAGCGGCAACGCGGTCAGCGCGCCGTACTGCCCGGGCAGCGGCGTGCCGTCCGGACGGCCGACCCACACGCCCACGGTGTAACGACGCGTGCCACCGACCGCCCAGGCATCGCGGAAACCGTAGCTGGTGCCGGTCTTCCACGCCACGCGCGGGCGCGAGCCGCGATCGAACTGTTCGAGTTCGCCCGGACGCGGATTGGTTTCGAGGATCTCGCGCACGATCCACGCCGCGCCCGGCGACAGCATGCGCCGGTCGATCTTCGGATCGGACGGCGTGTAGCGCACCCGCCCGGCGATGCCGTTGCGGTTGAAACCTGCGTAGGTGCCGACCAGATCTTCCAGCCGCGCGCCGGTACCACCGAGGATGAGCGCGAGATTGGGCTTCGCGCCGTCCGGAAAACGCAGCGGAATGCCGGCGTGGTCGATGCGCGCTGCGAAGCGGCCCGGGCCGACGCGATCGAGCAGGTCGACCGCCGGCACGTTGAGCGAGAGGCGCAGCGCCTGCGCGGCGCCGACCGGGCCGTTGAAGGCTTCGCCGAAGTTGCCGGGCCGGTAGTCGCCGAAGGTCTGCGGCGCATCGACGAGCAGGCTCTCGGAATGGATCATGCCGTCGTCGATCGCCATGCCGTACAGGAAAGGCTTGAGCGTCGAGCCCGGCGAACGCCAGGCGCGCACCATGTCGACATGGCCGAGCCGCGCCTTGTCGCCGAAGGTGACCGAGCCGACGTAGGCGCGCGCTTCCATCGTCGCGTTGTCGACGACGAGCAGCGCCGCCGACGTGCGCTCCGGCAGGTTCGAGAAATACGCGGCGACGCGCTCCTCCAGCGTGCGCTGCAGGTTGGCGTCGATGGTCGATGCGATGCGCGCCTGCCGGGGATGCGCACTGCGCAGGCGTTGCGCGAGCAGGGAGGCGATCATCGGCGGCTGCAGCTGCCGCGCGACGACGGGCTCGATGCGCGCGTCCTCGACCTGCTCCCGCGTCCACACGCCGAGGTCGGCCATGCGATCGAGCACCTTGTCGCGCGCCACCTGCGCGGCCTCGGGATGGCGGTCCGGGCGACGACGGCTGGGCGACTGCGGCAGCACCGCAAGCAGGGCGGCTTCCGCGCGCGACAGCTGCGAGGCCGGCTTGCCGAGATAGGCCCAGCTCGCCGCCTCCACGCCTTCGATGGTGCCGCCGAACGGCGCGCGTTCGAGGTAGAGGATCAGGATCTCGCGCTTGCTCAGGTGCGCTTCCAGCTGCAGCGCGCGCAGGATCTGCACCAGCTTGCGCCAGGGCGTGCGCGTCGCGCCCGCGCGCTCGCGGTCGAGGATGCGCGCGACCTGCATGGTCAGGGTCGAGCCGCCCGACACCGTGCGCCCGCTGCTCGCCATCTGCCCCGCCGCGCGGACCAGCGCGACCGGATTCACGCCGGGATGCCGCCAGAACCAGCGGTCCTCGTAGTTCAGCAGCGCTTCGAGGTACAGCGGCGACACCGACTCTGGCGTCGCTGGATAGCGCCACACGCCCTCGGCATCGGCGAATGCGCGCAGCGGCGTGCCGTCGCGCGCGACGACCAGCGTGCTGGTGTCGCGTGCCCTGGGCAGTTGCGGCGGGAAGACCAGGTCGAGAAGAAGGAGGGTCGACAGCAGGGCGACAGTGCCCCAGCGCAGCCAGGGCAGGCTTTTCGACAGAAACCGCCGGAGACGCACAGCACGGGTCCCGGCGCCCTCCCCCGTCATCGGGAGAGGGCCATTCGCATCATCGTTCACGGTGAAATGTCCTGCGCGACCGTTACTTCGGCTGCACCACCGTGATCGTCGCCGGCGTGGACTTGCCGACACCGCGAAGCTGCGGGCGATACATGTCCTCGACCAGCGACGGCGGCACCGTGTACGTGCCGGGCGTGACCGCGCGCACGAGGTAGAACACGCGGGCGGTCTGCCCGGCATTCAACTTGAGCGCGGCGACGAAGCGGTCGTCGCGATACTCCTCGTGCAGCACGTCGGCGGCGCTGCCGCGATCGGTGATCTCGATGCCGTCGACCACCACGTCGGCCCACTGCTTGGCGTCGCTGAGGTTGAAGTTCTCGATCTCCAGGCCCGCCGGCAGCAGGTCGACCAGCAGCGCGTCGGGCATGGTCTGGTCGGCGGTGATGCTCAGCGCCACGATCAGCGCATCGCCTTCCTTGATCGGGCCCGGCTTCCACGGCTGGCCATCGGTGGTGTACCACTTGCGCTCGATGCCGATGACCGACTTGTCCTCGGCCGGCGCCGTGCGCGGCACGCCCGCGACTTCCAGGCTGGCATACAGCGGCGTCGCGCCCTTGGGATCGAAGCGGAAGCCCTTGGCCAGGGTGGCGTAGTCGACGCGCCGACCATGCATGCGGCGCTCCTCCACCGGCACGCTCTGCCCGCCCAGCGTCCAGGTGCCGGAGACCAGTTTCTTCTGGTCGGCCAGCAGCGCCTTGCCGACGCGCGCCAGCGCCACCTGCTCCTGCGTGCTGAGATAGAACCAGCGTTCACCGCGGCGAATGTCCAGTTCCTTGCCCAGCGCGATCACCTTGGCGTCGTACTCGGGACGACCCAGCCCGTTCTCCTTGGTCAGCGCGATCATCAGCGCGCTGTCGCGCAGCGGGCTGCTGTAGTCGCCGAGGTAGCCATGGCGGTCGCCCTTCCAGGCGAAACCGGCGGCGATCGCCTTCGCGCCGCGGCTCTTGTCGCCCTGCAGCGACAGCGCGAGGCCCAGGTGGACCAGCGACAGGCCGTTCTTCGCCTCGTCGCGATCGTTGTCGTACAGCGCGCGCAGCGTCCCCAGCGGCGCACGGTTGACGCGGGCCAGCGCATAGCCGGCGTGCGCCTTGTACGCGAACTTCAGGTGCTCGCGATGATCGCGGCCGTAGAACTCGTTGCCGCCGGCCAGCAGATCCTCGCTCAGGCGCTTCAGCGCCTTCTGCAGCATCGACTCGGGCACGGCGAAGCCGGCATTGCGCGCATCGAGCAGGAACTCGACGATGTACGGCGTCAGCATCGGATTGACGTACTCGTCGTCGCCCCACATCGAGAAGTGGCCATTGCTGACCTGCATCGACGCGAGCCGGCCGAACGCGCCATCCATGCGCGCCTTGCGCGCTGCCGCATCCAGGCCCTTGGCGTCGAGCATCTTCGCGGTGTCGGCATCCATCACCAGCGCGGCATAGCCCTTGCTGGTCGTCTGCTCAGCGCAGCCGTAGGGATACTCGAGCACGTCCTTCAGCGCGCTGGCGAACGGAATCGGCGGCAGCGCGCTCACGCTCATCTGCGCGGTCACCGAACCGGGCATCAGGCCATCGGCCATGCCGGCGTCGAGGCTGATCGCCGACAGCTCGCTGATCGACACCGTGCGCGCGCGCAGCACGCTCGGCCAGGCCGGGCGCACCGGCACGTCGAACTGGCGATCGACCTTGTGGCCGTTGCCGTCGACGCGCACGCGGATCTTCGCGGTCGTGTAGCCCTCGCCCGCGCTGAGCGGGAAGCTCAGCGTGGTCTTGCCGCCCACCGCCAGCTTCGCGCTGCGCGCGCCCTGGGCGATGTTCAGCGGGCCGATGCCGTCCACCTGCACGTTGAACGTGCCGGGCTTGCCGCTGAAGTTGGTGAGGTCGAGCGTGACCGTGCTGCGGTCGCCCGGCGCCATCACGCGCGGATAACTGGCCTCGGCCACGATCGGCGCGCGCACCAGCACTTCGGTGTCGGCGTTGCCGAAGCGTTCGGCCGAATACACCAGCGCCGAGACGCGCAGCGTGCCGTTGAAGTCCGGCACCTTCAGCGCGATGCGTGCGTTGCCCTTGGCATCGAGCTTCACCGGTCCGGAGAACAGGTCGACCGTCTTGACCTTGGAGGTCGGACGACGCGCCTGCGCCAGCGGCTGCAACGCCATGTCGCCGCCGAACCGGATGCTGCCGATCTCACCGTCCAGGCTTTCGATCACGCGACCGTACACATCGTAGGCATCCACACCCAGGCGACGCTGCGCGAAGAAATGCTTGTTCGCGTCCGGCACCGGGAAACGGGTGATGTTGAGGATGCCGACATCGACCGCCGACACCGTGACGTAGGCCTCCTGCCCGGCCAGCGCGGGGGCGGCGACCGTGGTCGACATCGTCTGCTCGGGCAGCATCTGCTTCGGCGTGGACAGGGTCACGGCGACCTTGCGCGCGGTGCGGTTCATCGGCACGTGCGCCACGCCAACGGCACGCGCGGGCGTGATCTTGCTCTGCGCGCTGCCGCCGCGGAAGACCAGCGCGGTGACATAGACATCGTGACGGTCCCAGTCCTTCGTCACCGGGATCTCGAAGGTGCTGCCGCGCTTCACCTCGACTTCCTGCACGTACAGCATGCGGTCGGCTTCGACCATCAGCAGCGCGACGCCCGGATGCGGCGGCGTCACCGTTACCTTCAGCGTGTCGCCTGCGACGTAGGAGGTCTTGTCCAGCGCCAGCTTGACCTTGTCGGGGCGCGCGTCGAGGCCGCGGTTGTCGTCCTCCCAGCTCCAGCCGGCCTCGAAGGGATAGCGCGTGGTCAGGCCGGTGGACGGATCGAGCACGTCGACGCGATACGCGCCCCATTTCAGCGGGAAATCGATCTTCGCAGGGGTCGGGCCGACGTCCAGCGTGCGCGTCTCGACGTTCTCGAAGCGCGTGGTGAAGTCGTAGTCCCAGCCTTCGTCATCGTCGTAGTTCCAGTGGTAGTCGCGGTGCTCGCGCACCAGCGTCACCTTCAGGCCCTTCGCCGGGCGCGGCTTGCCGTCGCTGCCGACGCGGGCGATCTGGAAGCCGGCATTGCTGTCGCTGTCGGCGCCGTCCTTGTCGTCGAACAGCGGGCGCACGCCGACCAGCGCATCGGCCGGCCACATCACGCGCTTGATCGAGCGGTTGACGCTGCGGCCGCCGGTCTCGAACAGGCTGCCCGAGACGATCGCGGCGATCGGCGACACCGCCTTCGCCTCTTCGGGCAGCGTGATCGCCTGCGACAGCCGGCCGTCGGCACCGAGCGTGGTGTCGATGACGTCCTTCGCTTCCTTCGGCAGCTTGAGCGTCGGGTCGCCGAAGAAATAGCCGGGCATGCCTTCCAGCGGCTGCTGTTCCACCGCGACCGCGAGCTTGGCGGTGAAGCGGTTGCCGGCGGCCGGTGCGCCGTAGAGATAGGCGCCGACCGCTTCGAGCTGCAGCGGCTTGCCGGGGCGGAGCACGGCATCGGCGGTGTTGAGGTCGAGCTTCATCCGCTCGGGAAGGAATTCCTCGATGCGCAGGCTCATGCCCTGCACCGCCTCGCTGCTCGCCGGGTCGGTGCGGAACTCGACCTGCCAGCGGCCGGTCGGCGCATCCACCGGAATGAGCTTCTGGAAACTGTAGTAGCCCTGCGTGCCGGCTTCGATGCGGCTTTCGACGAAGGGCTTGCCGTCGGGCTGCTTCAGGCGCACGAAGAGCGGCTGCGCCTGCTTGCCCTTCATCGGCACCGGCTTGCCGTCGTTGTCGCGCAGCAGCGCGGAAATGCGGATGGTTTCGCCCGGGCGGTAGAGGTCACGGCCGGACCAGGCGAAGACATCGAACCAGGCCGGTTCGCGACCGCTGACCGCGAATTCCGAGAGGTCCAGCGCAGGCTGGTTGAACGGCAGCATCGACACGTCGCCGCCGCGTCGCGCGACGATGACATGGGCGGCGTCGAGCTTGTAGTTCACCAGCGCGTTGCCGTTGCGGTCGGTGCTGGCCTTGAGCCGGGTCTCGCCGGCGGCGTCGAGGATCTGCAGCTCGACGCCCTTGATGCCGCTGCCGTCCTGCAGCGAAGCGGTATGGACGAACAGCTTGTCCTTGTAGGCGCGCACGTGCAGGCCGATGTCGCTGACCGTGAAGAAGGTGGTCTCGAATTCGCCGCTGAAGGTACCGGTGCGCTTCATCACCGCGAAGTACAGCCCGGGTTCCTGCAGCTCTTCGATGTCCTGGATCGGCAGGTAGGTGACCGCGCGCTCGTTGCGCTTGCCGCCAAGCACGAAGCGATTGGTGTAGACCGGCTCGGCGAGTTCACCCAGTGGCGACTTCTCGTTGTATTCGCTGTCCAGCTCCCAGCTGCTGCGGCGACCACCCCGCTGGTATTCGGCGAAGAACTTCGGCAGTTGCTTCTCGCGCACGCGCAGGAATTCGACGTCGACTTCCGGCACGTTCACCGACACCACCGGCAGGCCGCGACTCTCGCGCGCCGGCAGCACGCTGCCCTGCGAGGCGAAGCCGACCGCCGGCTTGAGTTCGCCCGTATAGACCTTCTGTTCGATGTCGCGCCCCAGCGTGCTGCCGTCGGCGGCGGCCAGCTTCGAGGACACGGTCAGCGTGTACTCGGTGTTCGCCGCCACGTAGGGGAAGCGCAGGATCTTGCCGCTGTCGTCCAGCTTCCAGCCGCTCTTCTCGTTCACCGTGGTGGAGAAGACGATCAGCTTGTCGAAGTCCTGGGTACCGACCAGCGGCCGGGAGAACTCCAGGGCGATCGACAGGTCATCCCCGTCCTGGTCGGGGTAGCCACGGACCAGGGTGAATTCCTTGATCTCGGCGCGCTTGGCCTGGATGGCCTCGCCGCTCACTTCGGGCAATTGCCCCTTCTCTCGATCGCCGCAGCCGGCGAGGACCGCCAGCAGCAGGACGGGCAGCAGGATCGTGGCGACCCTGCCCAGCCATCGTCCCGCCCCCCAACCCGACACCCGCTTCGACACCAGACCGCGAACCCGACTCACCGACCCGAACCGCGACGAGCGACACATAAGACCTCCTGGATGGTGCGCGGAGTATAGAGAGCTTTTTGCCTAGCGCATCACTTTTTTCGAACAAAATTTTGACTTTTTTTTAACATTAACGGCAGGCAACAGGCCCCGCGAAATCGTTGCCGGTCGGCGCCGGGAATTCCGTACCGCTGTTGGTTCGAGCACCCGCGAATCGGGCCGGTCGGCCCCCGAAAAACTAGGGACACACCATCCCTGAAACGCGACAGGCCGCCCGAAGGCGGCCTGTCGTCATGCCGGCAGGAGCCGATGCGGATCACGCATCGGCACCAGGCTGTGGCGCTTCGCCTTCGGCGGCGGGCAGTGCCGCCTCGCCCGGGATGGCCTCGCCCGGCTCGTCGCCGTCCAGGGACGCATCCAGGCGCTCCACGGCCTGCAGGCTCTCGCCTTCGGACAGGCGCATCAGGGTCACGCCCTGGGTGTTGCGGCCGACCTGCGAGATCTCGGCGGCGCGGGTCCGCACCAGCGTGCCGCCGTCGGAGATCAGCAGCACGTCGTGGTGGTCGCTGAGCTGGATCGCTCCGATCAGGCGGCCGTTGCGCTCGCTGGTCTTCATCGCGATCACGCCCTTGATGCCGCGTCCCTTGCGCGGGAAGTCGGACACCGGGGTGCGCTTGCCGTAACCGCGTTCGCTGGCGGTGAGGATGTCGCCCACGCCGTCGATCACGACCAGGCTGACGACCTGCGACGCGACCTCGATGATCGCCTCGCTGCCCTCGCCCTCGGCATCGCCGGCGTCGTCCGCCTCGCCTTCCGTATCCGGTCCCGCCACCAGGCGCATGCCGCGCACGCCGGTCGCGGTGCGGCCCATGGCGCGCACTTCGGACTCGTGGAAGCGCACGACCTTGCCGTTGCTGGCGAACATCATCACGTCGCGGTCGCCGTCGGTCAGCGCGGCGCCGACCAGGGCATCGCCTTCGTCGAGGTTGATCGCGATCTTGCCGCGCGCCAGGCGGAAGGCGAATTCGGTCAGCGGGGTCTTCTTGACCGTGCCGTTGCGGGTGGCGAAGAACACGAAATGCTTCTCGTCGTATTCGCGCACCGGCACCACGGCCTGCACCTGCTCGCCCGGCTCCAGCGCCAGCCAGTTCACGATCGGACGACCGCGCGCGTTCGGGCCGGCGTCGGGCAGCTGGTGCACGGGCAGCCAGAACACGCGGCCGCTGCTGGTGAAGGTCAGCAGGGTGTCATGGGTGTTGACCAGCCACAGCTGGTCGATGAAATCCTCGTCCTTCGTCGCAGCGGCGTTGCGGCCCTTGCCGCCGCGCTTCTGCGCCCGGTAGGTCGTCACCGGCTGGCGCTTGGCGTAGCCGGCATGCGACAGCGTGACCACCACGTCTTCCGGCGCGATCAGGTCGAGGATGTCGAGGTCTTCCTCGCTGGCGCGGATCTCGCTGCGGCGGTCGTCGCCGTACTCTTCCTTGATCTCCTTCAGCTCGTCGCGGATCACTTCGCGCAGGCGGTCGGGGTTCTCGAGGATCTCGATCAGGCCGCGGATGGTTTCGAGCAGCGTCTTGTATTCCTCGGTCAGCTTGTCCTGCTCCAGCCCGGTCAGGCGGTGCAGGCGCATTTCGAGGATTTCCTTGGCCTGGACTTCCGTAAGCTGGTAACCATCGGCCAGCAGGCCGACGCCCGGCGGCAGGTCTTCCGGCTTCGAGGCATCGCTGCCCGCGGCGGCGAGCAGGCTGGCGACCAGGCCGGCGTTCCAGCGGCGGGCGAGCAGGCGCTCGCGCGCCTCGTTCGGGTTCGCCGAGGTCTTGATCAGCTCGATCATCTCGTCGATGTTGGCGAGCGCGACCGTCAGGCCTTCGAGGATGTGGGCGCGGGCGCGGGCCTTGCGCAGTTCGAAGATCGTGCGGCGCGTGACCACTTCGCGGCGATGGCGCACGAAGGCTTCGAGGATCTGCTTGAGGTTCAGCAACTGCGGGCGGCCGTCGACCAGCGCCACCATGTTGATGCCGAACACCGACTCCATCGGGGTCTGCGCATAGAGGTTGTTGAGCACGACCTCGGCGGATTCGCCGCGCTTGACCTCGATGTAGATGCGCATGCCGTCCTTGTCGGACTCGTCGCGCAGCTCGCTGATGCCTTCGAGCTTCTTTTCCTTCACCAGCTCGGCGATCTTCTCGATCAACCGCGCCTTGTTCACCTGGTACGGGATCTCGGTGACGACGATCGCCTCGCGGCCATTGTCGGCGACCTCGATCTCGGCGCGGGCGCGCATGCGCACGCGGCCGCGGCCGGTGCGATAGGCCACGTGGATGCCGCCGACGCCGTTGATGATGCCGGCGGTGGGGAAATCCGGGCCCGGGATGTGCTGCATCAGGCCGTCGATGTCGATCTCGGGGTCGTCGAGCAGCGCGACCGTCGCGTTGATCACTTCGGACAGGTTGTGCGGCGGGATGTTCGTCGCCATGCCGACCGCGATGCCGGCGGAGCCGTTCACCAGCAGGTTCGGGAAGCGCGACGGCATCACCGTCGGTTCCTGTTCCTTCTCGTCGTAGTTCGGCTGGAAATCGACGGTGTCCTTGTCGATGTCGGCCATCAGCTCGTGGGTGAGCCTGGCCATGCGCGCTTCGGTGTATCGCATCGCCGCGGCGTTGTCGCCGTCGACCGAACCGAAGTTGCCCTGGCCATCGACCAGGAGGTAGCGCAGCGAGAACGGCTGCGCCATGCGCACCAGGGTGTCGTACACCGACTGGTCGCCGTGCGGATGGTACTTACCGATCACGTCACCGACGATACGCGCCGACTTGTAGTAGGGCTTGTTGCTGTGCGCGCCGAGTTCGTTCATCGCGAACAGCACGCGACGATGCACCGGCTTGAGGCCGTCCCTCACGTCCGGGAGCGCGCGGCCCACGATCACGCTCATGGCGTAATCGAGATAGCTGCGGCGCATCTCGTCTTCGAGATTGACGGGGATGATTTCCTTCGCGAGATCGGTCATTACGACTTCTTGTGCTGGAGGGGCGTCGCTGCGCAGGCGGGGCAGGTCCCGGGGCGACGCGCGTGCCCGGCGCCGGTGCGAACGGCTGCCGGAATCGGCGTGTCACGGGGCCCGCGCGAGGCTTTGGCGCGAACGTCGAAGTGTAGCACGCGCACCCCGTCCCCGGCAGCGCGCCGGAGCGGGATTTCCCATTCGGAAACAGGCACTTGCGGCCCGGCGCAGGCCTGCCGGATCAATGCCCGAAGAAGGTCTGCATCGAGACCCGGTTCGGGCGTTCGACGACGCCGCGCTCGGTGACGATCGCATCGATCAGTTCCGAGGGGGTGACGTCGAAGACCGGGTTCCAGGCGCGGATGCCGTCGGCCACGGTCCGGCTGCCGCCGACGCCCAGCAATTCGCCCGGGTCGCGCTCCTCGATCTCGATCTTGCCGCCGTTGGGCGTGGCCATGTCCACGGTGGACGACGGCGCCACGACCATGAACTTCACGCCGTGGTAGCGCGCGGCGATGGCCAGCTGGTAGGTGCCGATCTTGTTGGCGGTGTCGCCGTTGGCGCAGATGCGGTCGGCGCCGACGATGACCCACTGCACCTGGCCGGTCTTCATCAGGTGCGAGGCGGCGGAATCGGCGATCAGGGTGGCGTCGATGCCGTCCTGCTGCAGCTCCCACACGGTCAGGCGCGCGCCCTGCAACCAGGGCCGGGTCTCGCCGGCATAGACGCGCTCCACGCGGCCCTGGGCGACACCGGCGCGGATCACGCCCAGCGCGGTGCCGAAGCCGGCGGTGGCGAGCGAGCCGGTGTTGCAGTGGGTGAGCACGCCGCTGCCGTTGGGGATCAGGGCCGCGCCGAGCTTGCCCATGCGGTGGTTCGCGGCCAGGTCCTCGTCGGCGATGGCGCGGGCTTCGCGCAGCAGCGCACCGCGCCAGTCCTCGCCCGCGTTCGACAGGGCCCGGCGCATGCGCTGCAGGGCCCAGGCCAGGTTCACGGCGGTCGGGCGCGCGGCATTGAGCTGCTGCATCGCCGGCTCCAGACGTTCGGCCGCTGCGGCGGCATCCAGCCCCGCGCCCGCACCGGAAGCGTCCAGTTCGCGGGCGGCGAGCACCACGCCCCAGGCGGCGGCGATGCCGATGGCCGGGGCGCCGCGCACGATCAGGGCGTGGATGGCCACGGCGACCGAGGCGCAGGTGGTGCACGGGATGTAGCGGACCTCGAAAGGCAGCTTGCGCTGGTCGAGCAGTTCCAGGGTGTCGCCAGTCCAGCGGATGGGGCGGATGCGGTCGTAGCGCGCGTAATCGATGGGATCGGTCATCCGTGCATTCTACCGGGCCGGGAACGCGACGACCCGGCCTGGGCCGGGTCGTCATGTCAGATCTGACAGGGTGGCTCGAGGATCAGGGCCGGACGATCAGGGCGTCTCGCGCGCGGCCTCTTCCTGCAGGCGCGGTTCCGGCGCGGGCCGCGACGGTTCGGCCACGGGTTCGAACATCCCCTGACGGGTGGGCGGCGGAGGCGTCGGCGTGCTGCTCTGCGCGACGCTGACCGGGCGCGGCGGCGCGCTGCGACCGCCGCCGGCATTCCGCCATTCGCCATCCTCCGGCGGTAGGCGGTCGCTCGATCGATCGCGCGGGACCGGGGAACGCACCCGCTGACCCGGAGTATCGTCATCGATCCGCGCTGGACCGCCGACGCGCGGCCCCTGCGAGGGCAGCACACCGAAACCATCCGAGGCCTCGCCCCAGCCGCCACCCCGACCGCGGGTCACGACGAACTCGGCGCGGCATCCGCCGCTGACCCACACGCCGCTGCGGCTGCGACCCCAGTTCTGGCCTTCGATGCAGGGCGTGTCCGAGAGCTGGCGCACCAGGCGGATGTCGCCGCGCCGGCCGACCGACATCGGGCAGGTGCGGCTGCGGTTGTCGCGGGACTCGCAGCGGACGAAATCGCCGCCGTGATGACCGCCATTGTTCCAGCCGTCGTTCCAGCCCCAGTTGCCGCGATCGTCGAAGCGGAACAGCGCGCGGCAGCCGTTGGTGACCCAGACGCCGTAGCGGTCCTGGCCCCAGCTGCGCCCGCGCACGCAGGGCATGTCGGAATACTGGCGGATCAGCTGCACGCGATAGCCGCGCGTGGGACAGCGCGTGGTGCGGCGGTCGCGGGATTCGCAGCGGAACGTGCCGTTGTTGTAGCCATAGCCATCGTGGCCGTAGCCGTCGTTGTAGCCGTAGCGGTCGTCGTCGTGATCGTCGCCGTACCACTGCGCCTGCGCGGGCAGGACGGTGAACGCGGCCAGCAGGCCGGCGGCGATCAGGTAACAGGTCTTGCGCATGGAAACAGCCCCCCGGGATGTGTGGCGCCAATCTCGGGCAATACGCATGAATGGCCGGTCAATTTTCCCGATCGACGCGCGCGCGTACGACGACGATTCAGGATGCCGGCACCCGCCGTTCAGGCACGGGCGAAATCGAAGGCCAGCACGTCGGCGATCCGGTCCGTCCCGAGCAGCGCCATGAGCAGGCGTTCGATGCCAAGCGCGACACCGGCGCAGGCCGGCAGGCCGGCGGACATCGCCGCCAGCAGGCGGTCGTCGAGCGGCGGGCGCGCGCTGCCGCGCGCATCGCGCATGACATGGTCGCGCTCGAAGCGCGCGCGCTGCTCGGCGGCGTCGGTCAGCTCGTGGTAGCCGTTCGCCAGTTCCAGCGGGCCGAGATACAGCTCGAAGCGTTCGGCGACATCGGGGGCGCCCCCCTGCCCCGCCCGGATCCGCGCCAGCGCGCATTGCGATGCGGGCCAGTCGTGGACGACCAGGATCCCGTCGCGATCGAACATCGGCTGCAGGCGATGGGTCATGAGCAGGTCGAGCCAGTCGTCGCGGGTCAGCCCGTCCGGATCGATGCGGACATCGCCGAGCGCGGCCTGCAGGCTCGCGTCGTCGGCGGTGAACGGGTCGAGGCCGAGCCGATCGAAGTACAGGTCGCGGAAGGTGGAGAGCGCGACAGCGGCATCGCGACCGACCAGCGCCAGCGCCGCGCGCACCAGCGCGACGGTCTCGTCGACGAGCCGCAGATGATCCCAGCCGACGCGATACCACTCCAGCATCGTGAATTCGGGGTTGTGGCGCCCACCGGCCTCGCCGTTGCGGAACACCCGGCCGAGTTCGTAGCAGTCGCCCACGCTCGCCGCGAGCAGGCGCTTGAGCGGAAATTCCGGCGAGGTGCGCAGCCAGCGCGTGCGCGGCGCGCCGTCGGTGCGACCGCTGAATTCGAGCGAGAAGGATTCGATGTTCGCATCGGTATTGCCGGCGACCGACAGCACCGGCGTCTCGACTTCCATCACGTCGCGCTCGGCGAAGAACGCGCGGATCGTCGCATAGAGCCGAGCGCGCAGGCGCAGCGCGTCGAGGTTCGCGGTGGGACGCCAGTCCTGCCCGACAAGAGCAACGGGAGCGTCCAGGCTCGCCGCCGTCGATGGCGAAGACGTTCTGCTCCCTCTCCCCCGGCCACGGGGGAGAGGGTCGGGGTGAGGGGGGGGTGCCTCGGACGGTGTCCGCTGCAACATCGACCAGATCAGATCCATCGTGCCGTCGATGTTCTGCAGGACATCGTGATTCCAGAATCTGAGCACCCGGAAGCCTCTCGATTCAAGGAAAGCGGTCCGCGCCGCATCGTACCCGGCCTGTTCCGCATGCTGGCCGCCATCGAGTTCGATGACGAGGCCTTCGCTCACGCAAACGAAGTCGACGATGTAACCGCCGATGAGATGCTGGCGTCGGAACTTCCAGCCCAGCTGATGATTGCGCAGCCGTGACCAGAGCTTCGATTCGGCATCGGTCTGTTCTGATCGCAGGCGTTTGCTGTAGTCCATCGTTCCTCACCTTGGCCGTCTTCCCCTCGCATGGCAAGCAGGAATGAATGCGACACGGCACCCTTCACCTTGAAGCCGGGAGCCTGCCGTGACCCACGCCCCCTCACCCTGACCCTCTCCCCCACGCGTGGGGGAGAGGGAATGGAGCAGGCACCGTCAGGCACCATGCTCCGCGAGGAACGCCAGCAGCGCGGCTTCGTCCCAGATCTCGATGCCCAGCTCCTGCGCTTTGGCGAGCTTGCTGCCGGCGGCCTCGCCGGCGACGACGAGATGGGTTTTCTTGGAGACGCTGCCGGACACCTTGGCACCGAGCGCTTCGAGCTTCGCACCCGCCTCATCGCGCGACATCGCGGACAGGCCGCCGGTGAGGACGACGGTCTTGCCGTCGAGCGGGCCGGCGGGGGCGTCTTCGGCATCGGGCAGGCGCGCCTGCAGTTCGGCGAGCGCCTCGCCGCTGCGCAGCAGCAGGGTCGCATTGGCCTCGTCCGCGAGCCAGGCCGCGAGCGCGCGGGCGCTGTCTGCGGGCAGGCCGGCGGTGACGAAGGCGTGTTCGGGCGCAGCGCGCAACGCGGCGGCGTTCGGGAACGCGGCAGCGAGCTGGTCGGCGCGGATGCGGGTGACCTTCGGGATTTCGAGATCGGCCAGCATCGCCGCAAACGACAGCACCGGGCGCAGCTTCGCCGAGGGCGGGCGGACCTCGCCGACGCGCACGCCGCGTTCGAGCAGCGCATCGATGACCTGCTGGTTGCCGGGCTGGTCGAAGAAGTGTCCGAGTGCGCGCGCGACTTCGCCGCCGATGTCGGGCACGCACTTGAACAGCGGCCAGGGCATGCGGCGGATGAGGTCCAGGTCGCCGAACCAGGCGGCGAGCGCCTTCGCCGTGCTTTCGCCGACATGCTCGATGCCCAGCGCGAACAGGAAGCGTTCGAGCGTGGTCGCGCGACTGTGGTCGATGGCTTCGATCAGGTTGTCGGCCCACTTGGTCGCGACCTTGCCGGCCTTCACGGTCTCCGGGGTGGTGCCGTCGCGTTCGTCGACGCGACGCTTCATTTCCAGCAGGTCGTCGAGGGTGAGGCGATACATATCTGCGACCGACTGCAGGTAGCCGAGGTCGGACAGGTCCTCGATGTAGCGGTCGCCGAGGCCTTCGATGTCCATCGCGCGGCGCGAGGCGAAGTGGCGGATCGCTTCCTTGCGCTGCGCTGGGCAGATGATTTCGCCTGAGCAGCGCCATACGGCTTCGCCTTCCTCGCGGACGATCTCCGAGCCGCAGACCGGACAGGCGGCCGGCATCGACCATGGTGCTGCGTCGGGACTGCGGTGTTCGGGCACGACACGGACGATTTCCGGAATCACGTCGCCGGCACGGCGGACGATCACGGTGTCGCCGATGCGCACGTCGAGGCGCGCGATCTGGTCGGCATTGTGCAGCGTCGCATTGGTGACCACGACGCCGGCGACCTGCACCGGCTTCAGGCGCGCGACCGGCGTGGCCGCGCCGGTGCGGCCGATCTGGATCTCGATGTCGAGCAGTTCGGTCGACTCTTCCTGCGCGGGGAACTTGTGCGCGATCGCCCAGCGCGGCGCGCGCGAGACGAAGCCCATCTCGCGCTGGCCGGCATAGTCGTCGAGCTTGTAGACGACGCCGTCGATGTCGAACGGCAGCGCGTCGCGCTTGTCGCCCATGCGGCGGTAATAGCCGAGCAGGCCTTGAGTGCCCGCGACGACATCGCTCTCCGCGCTGACCGGGAAGCCCCAGTCGCGCAGGCGCTGCAGCGTCGCCGAATGGCTGGCGGGCAGGTCCATGCCTTCGACCACGCCGACGGCGTAGGCGTAGAAGGCCAGCGGGCGCTGCGCGGTGATGCGCGGATCGAGTTGGCGCAGCGAGCCGGCGGCGCCGTTGCGCGGGTTCGCGAGCACCTTGGCGCCGTCCCTGAGCGCGCGTTCGTTGTAGGCCTTGAACGCGGCGAGCGGCATGTAGACCTCGCCGCGGACCTCCAGCACCTCCGGCCAGTCGCTGCCGCGCAGGTGCAGCGGAATGGCCTTCACCGTACGCAGATTCGCGGTCACGTCTTCGCCGGTCGCGCCGTCGCCGCGCGTCGCGCCGCGCACGAAGGCGCCGTGTTCGTAGCGAAGGCTGATCGCGAGGCCGTCGAGCTTGGGTTCGACCGAGAACACCGGATCGGTGCGATCCAGGCGCTCCTCGATGCGGCGCACGAAATCGGCGACTTCCTCGTCGGTGAAGGCATTGCCGAGCGAGAGCATCGGCACCGCGTGCCTGACTTCATCGAACGCGGCTGACGGGCGGTTGCCGACGCGCTGGGTCGGCGAACTGGCATCGACGAACTCGGGATGATCGCGCTCCAGCGCTTCCAGGTCGCGCAGCAGGCGGTCGTATTCGATGTCCGTGATCGTCGGATCGTCGAGGACGTAGTAGCGGTGGTTGGCGTCTTCGATCTTCTGACGCAGGGCGGCGATGCGGGTGGCGACGTCGGTCATGCGGGGCCTTGGAGGAAACGGGACGGTCCGCGCGGGCGACGACGGCGGCGGACTTCGCCATGATCGCGCGGGGCCGTCTCGCGGGGTGCGACCGGCCCGGCGCGCATCGCTGGATCGAGAGCGGACGCCGTGCGCCGGGGCGCCCGCGTCGCTGCATGCGGTGCGCTTACCAGCGCGTGTTCCGCGACACCGGCGGCGCCTCGTGCTGGCGGTCGTAGGCGCGCAGCTCGTCGCGGAGGTGGGCGATGCGCTGGCGACCGATCGGGTTGCGCGATTCGTCCAGGACCACGCCGTCGAGCAGCTCGGCCATGCGCTGCGCGGTCGGCAGCATCTTCTCCCAAGCGTCGAGCGCGGGGATCGGCGCCGGCAGGGTCAGGAAGAAGGCGATGGCCGGGGTTTCCATGCCGTGGATGTCGTGCATCTCGAAACTGCCGGGCTTCTTGATGTTGGCGACGCTGAAGATCGGGCTGCCGTCGGCGCGGCCGTCGGCGAGGCGGTGGAAGATGTTCATGTAGCCGTAGCTCAGCCCGGCCTTCTCGGCGGCGACCACGATGTCCGGGCCGCGCAGCACCTGGCCGGCACGCGCGGCGACGTACAGGGTGACGATCTTGTCGAATTCGTCGCGGTCGCGGCGGCCGATTTCGGGCCCGCTGGCAGGCGGCGCATCGGTGGCGGGCATGTCCGAGGCCACCGGCGGCACGTAGGCGCCGGATTCGGCCTGGAAGGCATCGGCCAGCGAAGGTTCGCGATGCGGGCGCTGGGCGCCGTCCTCGCGCAGCATGCGTCCCTGCTTCGGCTTGCCGGGGCGGCCGAAGAAATAGATCGCGGCCATCAACAGCACGCCGGCGATCACGATTCCGATGCGCAACAACCAGATATCCGACATCGCGTCGTTCTCCAAATCTCGGGGTCAGGCGGCGCCGGCCAGGCGCGCGGCTTCGGCCAGGTCCACGGACACCAGGCGGCTGACGCCCGGCTCGCGCATGGTCACGCCGCACAGCTGGTTCGCGGCTTCCATGGTGGCCTTGTTGTGGGTGACGAACAGGAACTGCACATGCTGGCTCATCTCGCTGACCATCGCGGTGAAGCGGCCCACGTTGGCTTCGTCGAGCGGTGCGTCGACCTCGTCCAGCAGGCAGAACGGCGCGGGATTGAGCTGGAAGATCGCGAACACCAGCGCCACGGCGGTCATCGCCTTCTCGCCGCCGGACAGCAGCGAGATGTTCGACACGCGCTTGCCCGGCGGGCGCGCCATGATCGCGACGCCGGTGTCGAGCAGGTCCTCGCCGGTGAGTTCGAGGTAGGCGTGGCCACCGCCGAACAGGCGCGGATACAGCGACTGCACGCCGGCATTCACGCGGTCGAAGGTGTCCTTGAAGCGGCCTCGGGTCTCGCGGTCGATCTTGCGGATGGCGTCTTCCAGCGTCTCCAGGGCGGCGGTGAGGTCCGCATCCTGCGCGTCCAGGTATTCCTTGCGCTGCGCGGCCTCGGCATGCTCCTGGATCGCGGCGAGGTTCACCGGTTCGAGGCGGCGCAGGCGGGCGTCGAAATCGGTGACGATCTTCTCCCAGGCGCGCGGATCGGCATCGTCGGTCAGCGTGTTGAGCACGTCCTCCAGCACGAAGCCGGACGCGGCCACCGCTTCGGCGAGCTGCTCGGCCTTCAGCGCCAGCGCCTGCTGGTCGAGCTTGCGCTGGCCGATGGCCTCGCGCTGCGCGACCGACTGCTCGTCGCGCTGGTGACGGGTCTGTTCGTAGGCGCGCAGTTCGTTGTCGATGCCTTCCAGCGCGGCGCGCGCGGCGGCGAGATTGCGTTCGGCGAGCACGCGCTGCTCCAGCGCGACCTGGCGCTGCTCCTCCAGCGCCACGACCGGGGCGTCGCCGTCGGACAGCTGCGACGACAGCTCGTTCAGGCGGCTGTCGAGCTGGCCGCGCTGGCCGCCCATGCGCTCCAGCGCCTGGGCCAGCGCCACGACCTGCGCGCGCTGCGATTCGAGGTTCAGCGCCAGCGCGTGCGCGGCGTCGCGCGATTCGCGTGCGGCCTGGCGCGCGGCATCGCGGGCCTCGCCCAGCGCGCGACGCTCGGCTTCCAGCGCCTGGCGGGTGCCTTCCAGCTCGCCCATGCGCGTGACGGCTTCCTCCAGCCGCGAACGCGCCTCGCGGGCCTGCTGCACGCTGGCATCGATGGTCTCGATGAGCTGCGACAGGTCCGCATCGATCTTCTCGATCCGCGCCCGCGCCGATTCGAGCTTGCCCTTCTGGCCCTGCAACTGGCCGGCCAGCTCGGACACGTTGCGATGCGCGTGGTAGAGCGAACGCTGCGCGTCCTCGCGCTGCTGTTCGGCGACCAGCATCTGGTCGCGCAGGCCGGCGATGCTGCGGTCGAGTTCGGCTTCGCGCTGCTGCAGGGTGTCGATCTGCACGCGCAGGTCCTGGATCTCGCGTTCGCGCAACAGCGCGCCCTGCTTGGCGGCGCCGGAGCGGCTCACGCGCACCCAACCCTCGCCCAGGCGCTCGCCGCTGCGGGTGATGACCGATTCGCCCTCGCCCAGACTGGCCTGCAGCGCACGCGCATCGGCCAGGGTTTCGGCGGCATGCAGTTTGGCCAGCAGCCGGCGGATCGCCAGCGGGCCCTGCACCTTCGCGGCGAGCGAAGTCGGCGCGAAGGCCGCGTCGCCGACCTCCGACGCGACCAGCGCGAGCCGGCCTTCGCCGAGATCGGCCAGGGCTTCGACCAGGGTCTCGGGGGCATCGATCAGTACGCCTTCGATCAGCTGGCCGAGCGCGCTTTCGACCGCGAATTCCCAGCCAGACTCGACGCGCAGCACTTCGCCGACACGCTGGGCGGAATCGAGGCCACGCGCCTTCAGCCAGGCCACGGCGGCGCCCTGCTCCTGGCCCAGTGCGGCGTGCTGCAGGGTTTCCAGCGAGGACAAGCGGCCGCGCGCGGTCTGCACCTGCTTGCGCACGTCGGCCAGTTCGGCCTGGGCGTTGCGCACCTGGTCCTGCACCTCGACCACGGCCTGCTTGCGCGCTTCGAGTTCGTCGTTGAGCCCGTCGAGGCCGGCCTTCTTCTCGTCGTGCTGCATCTGCAGGTCGGCGAAGGCGTCCGCGAGCAGGTTCACGTCGAGGGTGTTGCGTTCGCTGTCGAGATGCTCGCGGCGGCGCTCGGCGTCCATCGACTGGCGGTCGAGGTAATCGACCTTGGTCCGCTCGACCTCGGCCGCGCGCGAGGCCTCGGCCTGGGCGCGGGCATGCGCGTCCCAGCGCTGCTGCCAGTCGGCGAGCTTGCCTTCGGCCTCCTGCAGCAGTTCCTGACGGACGCCATCTTCCTCGCGCAGCATCTCCAGGCGCGGTTCGGCCTCCTCGATCCCGGCGCGCAGCGTGTCCAGGCGCTGCTGGTCGTTCTCGATGTGCAGGCCGATCTCCGACAGGGCCTGCATCGCCTCGTCGCGGGCGCGCTGCAGGCGCTGGCCCAGTTCGCGCTGGTGGGCGATCTGCTGTTCGATGCGGGCGAGCGTGCCGCCGACCTCGTAGCCTTCGGCCTGCGCCTTGTTCAGCGCCTCGGCGGCGGCTTCGCGGCTGGCGCGGTTTTCCTCGATCAGGCGTTCGGCCTCGCGCTGCTCGGCGATGATCTGCTGCAGGCGGGTCTCTTCCTGCATCAGCTTGTCGCGCAGGCCCTGCAACTGGGTGTCGAGGACGCGGAATTCCAGCGCCTTCCACTCGGCGTCCTTGATCCGGCGTTCGGCCTGGATGGTCTGGTACTGCTCGGCCTGCTTGGCCTGGCGCGCAAGGTGCTGCAGCTGCTTGCCGACCTCTTCGCGCAGGTCGTTCAGGCGGTCGAGGTTCTCGCGGGTGTGGCGGATGCGGGTCTCGGTTTCCTTGCGGCGTTCCTTGTACTTGGAGATGCCGGCGGCTTCCTCCAGGTACACGCGCAGTTCCTCGGGCTTGGCCTCGATGACCTGCGAGATCATGCCCTGCTCGATGATCGAGTAGCTGCGCGGGCCCAGGCCGGTGCCGAGGAACAGGTCGGTGATGTCGCGGCGGCGGCACTTGGTGCCGTTGAGGTAGTAGTTGCTCTGCCCGTCGCGGCTGACCGTGCGCTTGACCGAAATCTCGTTGAACGCGGCGTATTCGCCGGTGATGGTGTGATCGGAGTTGTCGAAGATCAGCTCGACCGCCGCCTGCGACACCGGCTTGCGCGCCGAACTGCCGGAGAAGATCACGTCGGTCAGCGAGTCGCCGCGCAGGCGGCTCGCCGCGCTCTCGCCCATCACCCAGCGGATGGCGTCGATGATGTTCGACTTGCCGCAGCCGTTCGGACCCACCACGCCGGTCATGTTGGTGGGCAGGTGCAGGGTGGTCGGGTCGACGAAGGACTTGAAGCCGGAGAGCTTGATCGTGGAAAGGCGCATGCGCTGATCGGGGACCCTGCCGATGGCGCCCGGGAGCGCCACCGCCGTAGTTGTGAAAACGGTTGAGGAATGCACGTCAAGCCATTGAACGGATTGACGCTACCCTGGCCGGTTCCAAGCCAGAACGCTGCAGTATAGCCGCCCTCGCGGGCGTGGCGCAGGGCTTGTCTTCCTCCCCCGCTGGCGGGGGAGGATCGAGGTGGGGCGACGGTGCATCCGTGAAGGACGCCCCCATCCCGGCCTTCCCCCGCCAGCGGGGGAAGGAGAGAAGCGTTCAGGCTGCCGGCGCGGAAGCCTGGATCGCCAGGGCGTGGATGTCGGTCTGCAGCAGGTCGTCCACGGCGGCATAGACCGCCCGGTGGCGGGCGACCGGGCTCATGCCCGCGAACACGGCGCTGACCACGCGGACCCGGTAATGCCCGCGGCCGTCGCGGGCACCTTCATGGCCCACGTGCTGGTGGCTGTCGTCGAAGACCTCCAGCTCGACCGGGTCGAAGGCGACCTGCAGGCGTCGGCGGATCGCCTCGACCCGCAGTTCCCGCGGCATCTGGCCCGGGGGTGGCGGCAGCGGGCCGGCACCGACGGCACCGGTCACGGCAGCACCTTGCGGAACGGGCGGACGTCGACCCGGGCATAGACCCCGGCCTCGACGTAGGGATCGGCATCCGCCCAGGCGCGGGCGGCGTCGAGGGATTCGAACTCGGCAATCACGATGCTGCCGCTGAACCCGGCCGGGCCCGGATCCTCGGCGTCGATCGCCGGGCACGGGCCGGCCAGCAGCAGGCGGCCGGCGTCCTTGAGCGCGACGAGACGGGCGAGATGGGCCGGGCGGGCCTGCAGCCGGCGTTCGAGGGTGTCGGGGCCGTCATGGCCTTCGATGGCGTACCACATCAGGGGGAGTGCTCCGTGGCGAAGCCCGGCGCGCCGGGCAAATGGGATCAATGGATCTGGATCGACGAAATCTGGGTCGTATGGGATCTCTGGTGGGATCAGGATAGGCACAAGCGGCCCCGCATTCACCCGGCTGGACAGGCGCCGCCCCACCCCGTACTCTTGGCACCGCATCGTTTCGAGGCCGGCTGAGGCGACCCGTCGATGGCGCGCAGGAGCCGCAGAGCGGCATCCGCGCCCGACCCGCCACACCCACCCGGCCCCAGGTTCCGACTCCATCCGCCCGCCGTCCCGTCATCGGGATGCCGCGCCGCATGGTCGTTGCCGCCCCTCCAACCCGAGCCGATTCCTGCAGCCAGGCCGCCGCCCCACAGGCGAGGCCGCCCGGATGCATCCGACGAACGCCATGACCCAGCCGCATGAGCACTGACACCGCGTCCGACGCCGACACCGCGTCCGGACACGCCGCGCCGGCTTCGGCGGCCGCGCCGCTCGCGCCGCAGCAGCAGGAGATGCGGCTGGCGACGGTGCTGGGCCAGCCGGTACTGCAGATCCCGCAGGACCTCTACATCCCGCCGGACGCGCTGGAAGTCATCCTCGACGCCTTCGAGGGCCCGCTCGACCTGCTGCTCTACCTGATCCGCCGCCAGAACCTCGACATCCTCGACATCCCGGTCGCCGAGATCACCCGCCAGTACGTCGACTACATCGGCGCGATGCGCGACATGCGCTTCGAACTGGCCGCCGAATACCTGGTCATGGCCGCGATCCTGGCCGAGATCAAATCGCGCATGCTCCTGCCGCGCCCGCCCAGCGAGGAAGGCACCGAGGAGGATCCGCGCGCCGACCTGGTCCGCCGCCTGCAGGACTACGAACGCTTCAAGCAGGCCGCCGAAGACATCGATGCCCTGCCCCGCATGGAGCGCGACACCTCGCCGGTGTCGGCCTTCGTGCCGGACCGGGCCAGCGTCAAGCTGCCGCCGCCGGTGGAACTGAAGGAAATGCTGCTCGCCCTGCACGACGTGCTCAAGCGCGCAGAGCTGTTCAGCGGCCACGCGATCAAGCGCGACGCGCTCAGCGTGCGCCAGCGCATGACCGACGTGCTGACTCGCCTCGGCGACGGCAGCTTCCACCGCTTCGAGTCGCTGTTCGAACCGCGCGAAGGCAAGCTCGGCGTGGTCGTGACCTTCCTGTCGATCCTCGAACTGGCCAAGGAACGCCTGCTGGAGATCGTCCAGGAAACGCCGCTCGCCGCGATCTACATCAAGTCGCTGGCGGCGCGCGACGGCGACAACGACACCGTGATCCCCGAACTCAGCAGCGAGTTCGACGACGCCACCGAGCCGCAGGCCGATGGCGATGCCACCGCCCGCTGACCCCGCCCCGCGAGAACCGAGTCCGTACCGGTCCATGGAACAAGCCCTCGTCACCCGCATCGTCGAAGCCGCGCTGCTCGCGGCCACCCAGCCGCTGACCCTCGTGCAGCTGCGCGGCCTGTTCACGCTGGACGAGCCCGCGCCGGACGGCAGCATCGAGCAGGCCCTGGACGACCTGCGCGAGCAATGCGCCACGCGCGGCATCGAACTGGTCGAGACCGCGTCCGGCTGGCGCTTCCAGGTGCAGCAGGACGTGCACGCCTGGGTCGCCCGCCTGTGGACCGAACGCCAGACCCGCTACACCCGCGCCACCCTCGAAACCCTGGCGATCATCGCCTACCGCCAGCCGATCACCCGCGGCGAGATCGAGCAGGTGCGCGGCGTGGCGGTGAGCAGCAACATCATCAAGGCGCTGGAAGAGCGCGAGTGGATCCGCACCGTCGGCCACCGCGACGTGCCCGGCAAGCCGGAGCTGCTCGGCACCACGAAGATCTTCCTCGACTACTTCGGCCTCAAGAGCCTGGACCAGCTGCCGCCGCTGTCCGAACTGAAGGATTTCGGCGAACTGGACCCGCAGCTGTCGTTCACCGACCCGGATGCGCCGCAGGCCGCTGCCGATGGCAGCATCGCCGCAGGCGTGCAGGACGTCGAAGCGTCCGGCGACGATGTCGGCGGCCAGGCCGCGAACGATGACGCGTCCGACGACGACGCGAACAAGAACACCAGCGACAACATGCACGGCGACAACATGCACGGCGACGCCAGCGGCGACGTCGTGACCACCGACGCGTCTGCCGGCGGCGACGCTGCCGGCGAAGACCCGCACAGCGAAGAAGACACCCCCGACACCATCGACGGCGAACCCGCCGCCGATGCCCCCACCACCGCCAACGATGCCGATGGGGATACAGATTCCCCGGCATCCGACGACAGCCACACCGCCCTCGTCGACGACGACGACAGCACCGGAGCATGACATGACAAAACCCAAAGCCCCCCGCACCCTCTCGCTCAAGCGCGGGACGGATACGCCCGACACCACCGAAGCGCCGAAGCTGGAGGAACGCCTGCACAAGGTGCTCGCCCAGGCCGGCCTCGGCTCCCGCCGCGCGCTGGAACAGCGCATCGCCGAAGGCATGGTCAAGGTCAACGGCGAGACCGCGCAGGTCGGCATGAGCGTGAAGGGCGGCGACCGCATCGAGATCGACGGCAAGACCTTCGTCGCCAGCGCACTGACCGAACCGGCCCGCGTGCTGATCTACAACAAGCCCGAAGGCGAAGTGACCACGCGCGAAGATCCCGAAGGCCGCCCGACCATCTTCGAAGCGCTGCCCGTGCTCAAGGGCGCGCGCTGGATCGCGATCGGCCGCCTCGACATCAACACCACCGGCTTGCTGCTGCTCACCACCGACGGCGAGCTGGCCAACGCGATGATGCATCCCTCCTTCGAGATCGAGCGTGAGTACGTCTGCCGCGTCCGCGCGCCGGAAGGCGAAGAGGATGTGTCCGACAAGCTGGTCGACCGCCTGCGTCGCGGCGTCGCCCTGGAGGACGGCCCGGCGAAGTTCGACGAGATCGAGCGCATCGGCGGCACCGATTCGCACGACTGGTTCCGCGTCACCCTCAGCGAAGGCCGCAACCGCGAAGTGCGCCGCCTGTGGGAATCGCAGGGCTGCCAGGTCAGCCGCCTCAAGCGCATCCGCTACGGCGACGTGACCCTGCCGCAGCCGCTGCTGCGCGGCCAGAGCCAGGAGCTGCCGGCCGCCCAGGTCGATGCCCTGCGCAAGAAGCTCAACCTGGAGGAAGGCCCGCCGCCGGCATTGACCCTGCAGCCGGTGATCGGCCAGCGCAAGGCCGCCAAGGCCACGGTGCACATCGGCCGCGAAGGCCGCACCCAGGCCTACGTCAACGGCCACAACACCGCCGACGAAGGCCGCGAACTGCGCCGCTTCGACCATGTCCGCGAGGATCGTGGCCGTTTCGGCAACAAGAAGAAGCGCGGCGACCTCACCGTCAGCGGCGAAGCCGCGGCGCGCCAGTCGCAGAACAAGCCCTTCAAGCAGCGCAAGGACAAGGGTCCGAAGCCGCTGCCCGAGGGCAATCCCGCCGCGTTCCGCACCTGGTACGTGCCCGAAGGCGTGGACACCGGCCCGGCCGGCCACCGCAACGCCGATGGTCGCGGCCCGAAGAAGCCCTACGGCCCCAAGAAGCCCGGTGGCCCGCGCCCGGCTGGCGCGCGTCCGGGCGGCAGTCGTCCCTTCGGCGATCGCGATGCCGGCGGTTTCGGCGGCGAAAGCCGTGGTCCCGGCGGCCCGCGTCCGAAGCGCCCGCAGGGCGACCGCCCGGCCGGCGCCGGTTTCGGCGGTGGTTTCGCCGGCGAAAGCCGTGGCCCCGGTGCCGGCAGGCCCGGCGGCAACAAGCCGGCCCGCGCCGCCAAGCCCTATGGTCATCCCGGCAATGCCCCGAGCTTCCCGTCCGACCATGCCAATGGCGGCGGCTTCAATCCCTACGGCGAACCGCGCGGCCCGCGTGGTCCGCGTCCCGGCGGCCCGCGCCCCGGTGGCCCGAAGGCCGGCCCGCGTCCTGCCGGTGCCAAGCCCGGCGGCGCCCGTCCCGGCGGTCCGCGCCCGGCAGGCCCGCGTCCCGGCGGCAACCGTGGACCGCGCGGCGGCGGTGGCGGCGGGTTCAATCGCTGATCGTTGATTGATATTCGGGCCGGATCCATGAGATCCGGCCCGTCCTGTTTCATATCCAGAGGCCCACCGGGCCATCGCCGGGCACGCATCCGGCCTTCCATGAAACGCTGGCACCCCGGCAAACAGCAACGGCGCATCCTGCTCGCGTCGCTCAATGCATATCTCGACGCGATCGCGTCCATGCAGGGTCGCTACCGCGACCACATCATGTCCGCCCGCCTCCTGCCGAAGCGCGGCCGAACGCCTGAACTGGTCTTGCGCGACGCACTCGCAGCGGAACTCGATATCCGCATCGTCTCGATCTCGCCCCCTGCTCGCTGGACGGACGTCGAACACTACCTGCATTGGGAATTCCTGCAGGCACCGTTTTCGAAACCAGCCCACGACTTCGACGAGACGCTCGCCGACACCCGCAAGACACTGGCATTCAAGGCCTCCGACCTCGTGATGTTCCTCGCGCCCCGCATGGAACCCGGCGGGCTGTGGCGGGTCGAGTTATGGCATCTCCACGCCAGCCGCTACAGCGGCTGCCTGATCGACTATCCCGGCGACATGCTGTGGATCACGAGCTGGCACCGGCACGCGTCATTGCAGCGAGACCCTCCCTGACGCGGCCCGCACCGGCGCAAGTACGCTCTCTGATCGGCTGCTCCTCAAGCGCTCACACGAACGATATGCATCCTCCCGGGTACGCGCTCCGCGCGGACCCGGGCTACGACCTGATCGGCGATTTGCGAAAAGCAGCGGATCTTCGATCCGCTCTACACGATGCCTGTCATCAGTGCGCACCTCTATGCCCGCACCCGATGCACCCAGCGATACAGCACGGGCAGCACGAACAGCGTGAGCAGGGTCGACGAGACGATGCCGCCGATGACCACCGTGGCGAGTGGGCGCTGCACCTCGGAGCCGGCGCCGACGTTGAGCGCCATCGGCAGGAAACCCAGCGAGGCGACCAGCGCGGTCATCAGCACCGGGCGCAGGCGTCCGAGGGCGCCATCGACCACCGCGTCGTCGAGGCGCAGGCCCTGCTCGCGCAGCCTGCGGATGAAGGAAATCATCACCAGGCCGTTGAGCACGGCCACGCCGGACAGCGCGATGAAGCCGACCGCCGCCGAGATCGAGAACGGCAGGTCGCGCAGCGCCAGCGCGACCACGCCGCCGGTGAGCGCCAGCGGCACACCGCTGAACACGATCGCGGCATCCTTCGCCGAACCGAAGGCCCAGAACAGCATCGCGAAGATCAGCAGCAGCGTGACCGGCACGACGATCGACAGGCGCTGGCTGGCCGAGATCAGCTGCTCGAAGCTGCCGCCGTAATCGATCCAGTAGCCGGTGGGCAATGCCACACCGGCCTCGATCTTCTGCCGCAGCTCGCCGACGAAACCACCGAGGTCGCGACCGCGCACGTTGGCGGTGACCACCACGCGACGCTTGCCGTCCTCGCGGTTGATCTGGTTCGGGCCGAGCGTGGTGTCGATCGTCGCCACCTCGCGCAGCGGCACGGTGCGCGGCGCGCCCCAGGCCGTGGTGCGGCTGGACTCGTCGCGGTTGTCGTCGCCCCCGGGGCCGCTCGATGGCAAGGGGATCGGCAAATCGGCCAGCGCAGCGGGATCCTGGCGCAGGCGCTCCGGCAGGCGCACCACGATGTCGAAACGGCGGTCGCCTTCGAACAGCTGGCTGGCCACTTCGCCGCCGACCGCCGTCGCCACGGTGTCCTGCACCACGCCGGGGTTCAGGCCGTAGCGCACCAGCGCCTGGCGGTCCGGCGTGATCGTCAGCAGCGGCAGGCCGGTGGCCTGTTCCAGCTTCACGTCGGCCGCGCCAGGCACGGTCTTCGCGACCGCTTCGATGCGTTCGCCGACCTCGGCGAGCGTGTCGAGATCGTCGCCGTAGAGCTTGATCGCCACGTCGGCGCGCACGCCCGAGATCAGCTCGTTCATGCGCATCTGGATCGGCTGGGTGAACTCGTAGTTGTTCCCGGGCAGCTGCCGCATCGCCGCTTCGATCTCGGCGACGACCTGCGCCTTCGGCTTGCGCGGGTCCGGCCATTGCGCGCGCGGCTTGAGCATGATGAAGGTGTCCGCAACCGAGGGCGGCATCGGATCGGTGGCCACTTCCGCCGTGCCGAGCTTGCTGAAGACATCCTTCACCTCCGGGAATTCCGCGATCCGCGCCTCCAGCGTCACCTGCATGCGGATCGCCTGTTCCAGGCTGGTGCCGGGGATGCGCAGCGCATGCATCGCGATGTCGCCTTCGTCGAGGCTCGGGATGAATTCCGAACCCAGCCGGGTCGCGAGCCAGCCGCTCGACGCCAGCAGCGCCAGCGCCCCCGCGACCACCGCCTTGCGATGCGACAGCGACCACGACAGCAGCGGCGCATAGCGGCGCCGTGCCCACTGCATCAGCCGGGTGTCCTTCTCCTCGACCCGGCCGCGCAGGAACAGCGCGACCGATGCGGGCACGAAGGTCAGCGACAGCAGCATCGCGCTGCTCAACGCCAGCACCACGGTGATCGCCATCGGATGGAACATCCTGCCTTCGACGCCGGTGAGCGCGAAGATCGGCAGGTAGACCGCAGTGATGATGCCCAGGCCGAACAGGCTGGGCCGGATCACCTCGGCGGTGGCGCTCGCGGCGGTTTCCAGGCGCTCCTCGTCGTTCAGCGCACGGCCCAGCGCGTGCTGCAGTTCGCCGAAGCGGCGCAGGCAGTTCTCGATGATGATCACCGCGCCGTCCACGATCAGGCCGAAGTCCAGCGCGCCGAGGCTCATCAGGTTGCCGGACACGCCGCCGCGCACCATGCCGGTGACCGTGAACAGCATCGACAGCGGGATGACGGCGGCGGTGATCAGCGCCGCACGGATGTTGCCCAGCAGAAGGAACAGCACGACGACGACCAGCAGCGCGCCCTCGACCAGGTTCTTCGTCACCGTGGCGATGGTGCGGTCGACCAGCGAGGTGCGGTCGTACATCGGCGTCGCGCTCACCCCGGGCGGCAGGCTTTTGCCGGCCTGTTCGAGCTTCGCGGCGGCGGCCTGCGACACCTCGCGGCTGTTCGCGCCGATCAGCATGAACACCGTGCCGAGCACGGCCTCGCGACCGTCGTGGGTGGCCGCGCCGCTGCGCAGTTCGCGCCCCTCGCCCACGTCCGCCACGTCGCGCACGCGGATCGGCACACCGTCGCGGCGATCCAGCACGATGTCGCGGATCGCGTCGAGATCGGCCACCTGCCCCGGCGCGCGCACCAGGAACTGCTGGCCGTTGCGCTCGATGTAGCCGGCACCGACGTTCTGGTTGTTCGCGGCGATGGCGCGCACCACGTCGTGCAGGGTGAAGCCCAGCGCGACCAGACGCGCGGGGTCCGGCGTGACGTGGATCTGCCTGGCGAAGCCGCCGATCGTGTTCACCTCGGTCACGCCGGGCGTGTTGCGCAGCTGCGGGCGGATCACCCAATCCTGCAGCGTGCGCAGGTCGGTGGCGGTCCACGGGCTGCCGTCGGGCTTGCGCGCCTTGGGGTCGGCATCGACCGTGTACATGAAGATCTCGCCCATGCCGGTGGCGATCGGCCCCAGCTCGGGGTCTAGTGATTCCGGGAGCTGCGACTTGACCTGCTGCAGGCGTTCGGCGACCTGCTGGCGCGCGAAATACAGGTCGGTGCCGTCCTTGAACACGATGGTGACCTGCGACAGGCCGTAGCGCGAGATCGAGCGCGTGTAGTCCAGCCCGGGCAGGCCGGCCATCACGGTCTCGACCGGAAACGTCACGCGCTGCTCGGTTTCCAGCGGCGAGAAGCCATCGGCGCGGGTGTTCACCTGCACCTGGACGTTGGTGATGTCCGGCACGGCGTCGATCGGCAGGCGCAGCGCGCTCCACGTGCCGATGGCGATCAATGCCAGGGTCAGCGCCAGCATCAGCCAGCGGTGCGCGATCGCGAAGCGGATCGTGCGTTCGAGCAGACCGCCGTCCGGCGGCGCGGAGCGATCAGTGGTCATGGCTCGCCCCGGATTTCTCGATGTCGGCCTTCACCAGATAGCTCTGCTCGACCACCACCTGGTCGCCCGGCTTCAGCCCGGACCGCACTTCCACGCGCTCGGCGTCGCGATCGCCCAGTTCGACCGGGCGCACCTCGTAGGTGTCGCCGACACGGATGAACACCACCTCCCAGTCGCGGAAGGTCTGCAGCGCCGAGAGCGGCACCACCAGCGCGGCAGGCTTGCGCGCCACGGTGATCCGCGCCTTCACCGCCGAGCCCGGACGCCACAGGCCGTCGCCATTCGGAATGGTCGCGCGCGCGACCGTGCTCTGGCTGGCGGTCGCGGTGCCGGGCAGCACGCGTTCGAGCGTCGTGTTCGCCTTCGCGCCGTCGCTCAGCCGCGTGACCTCGATCGGCACGCCGGGCTGGATGTGCTGCGCATCGGCGCCGAACACGTGCACGTCCACCCACAGCGAGGACAGGTCCGCGATCTCGAACAGCGACGTGCCTTCGCTGGCCACGCCGCCCACGGTGGCATCGCGCGACATGACGACGCCGGAGATCGGCGCGCTCACGGTGTAATCGGTCAGGCTGAGGTTGCTTTCCACCGTCGCCAGCGGCTGGCCGGCGCGCACGCGGTCGCCGACGTTGGCGCGCAGCGCGCGGATCGGCCCCGGAAATCGCGCCATGACCCTTGCAGCGCGGCCTTCCACTGTGGTCAGCAGGCCCTGCAGTTCGTGCTGGTCGGCGATCTCGCCCGGCCCGGCTGCAGCAACTCGGATGCCCGAGTCCATCGCGATCTGCGCCGGAATGACGGTACGGCCCTCGTAGCTCTCGTAGGCCCAGCGCAGAGACTTGCCGCCGATGTTCGCGATCACCTCGACATCGAAGGAATGCGGTTCGCCGACGACGGTCGCGGCCATCAGGCTGCCGTCCGCCTGCGGTTTGAGCACGTGGTTCTCCGCGATGCCGCCGAGGCGCTTCAGGCGCACTTCCACCGTGCCGGCCTGCGGCGGCAAGGGCTTGCCGTCGCGATACAGCCAGGCCTGGTACGTCGGCGGCCGTCCGGTTTCGGCGATGGCCAGTTCGACCGCGTGGCCCTCGGCTTCGAGCAGGCGACCGCCGTGCTCGCCCTTCTCCGGCGCTTCGCCTTCTGCATGGTGTCCGTCTTCGTGACCATGGTCGTCACCGGCATGCCCTCCGGTTTCGCCGCCACAGGCGGCCAGCATCAGCGTCAGCGCGAATGCGCATGCGAGGGATCGGAATGTCATCGGGAAGGTCCTTGTGCGTTGGCGCTCGGGGCGACGACCAGCGTCTGCCCGGTCAAGCGCTGGAGTTCGATCAGCGCGCGCTGCGCTTCGAGCGCGGCGTCGAGCTGCTGTCGGCGTGCGCTGGTGCGCTCGGATTGCAATTGCGCCCATTCGAGGTAGCTGATCGCGCCGGCGCGATAGGCACGCTCGGCCGCGGACTCGGCCTGCGCCAGCTTCGGCAGCACCTCGTCGCCCAGGCGCCGTACCTCGACCTGCGCCAGGGCGTAGCGACCGCGTGCGTCGACCAGCGTCGAATACAGGGCCATGCCCCGCGCCTCGCGTTCGATCTCCAGCGAAGCCAGTTCGACTTCGGCCGCGCGGATACCGGGCTCGGCGCGACCGCGCGCGCCCAGCGCCATCGACACGCCGCCGATCAGGGCGACATCGCCATCCGCCTGCAGGCGGCGCACGCCGACCTGCCAGTCCAGATCGGGTGCGGCCTCGCTGCGCGCCAGCTGCAGCCGCGCCTCGCGGATCCGCCGCTCGTCCGCGAACTGCGCCAGCTCGGGCGTGCCGTCGAGCAGTGCCGCGAGCACGGCTGCGGATTCGACCGACGGCAGCGACAGCGGGTCGACCGCCGCCACGACGAAGCCGGGATCGCGCTCGCCCCACAGCGCGGCCAGGTGCTGGCGCGCGCCGACGCCACGCTGCACCGCGCGGTCGCGTTCGAGCTCCGCGCGCGCCAGTGCTGCCTGGGCGGTGAACACCACCGATTCGGGCGAGGCGCCGGCCTGCAGGCGCTGGCGCGCCGCGGCGACGGTACGCCTGCGCTGCGCGATGTCCTGCTCGGCGATCCGGCGCTGGTGCTCGGCGGCGACCGCCGCGAGATAGCGGCGCGCGACCTCGGCCAGCAGATCGAGACGCGTGGTCTCGCGTTCGATGGCCAGCGCATCGATGCGGCTCTGCGCCAGCGTGCGGCGCGCGTCGAGCTTGCCGCCGCGCTCCAGCACGGAAGCGAGGCTCAGGGTGAGTTCCGCGCCGCCCAGGCCGGCGGATTCGCCGCTGCCCAGCGCGTTCTCCAGCGTGGCGCCGGCGACGAAGGCCGGCCGCTGGACGGCACGATCGCGCTCCGCCTGCAGCACGTCGCGGCGCGTGTCGAACAGGCGCAGGTCGGGATGGGCCTTGTTGCGATGGCTGGCGACGCGCGCGAACGCGTCGTCCAGCGAGAGGGTGTCCCGGGCCGGGCGCTCGCTGGCGTGGACAGGCCACGCCAGCGCATACGCCACGACCCACGCGGCCAGGGCCGCGAGTCGCATGTGCATGGAAATGCTCCGATGTCGTCGTGAACTGGATGCCGGCATCGTGCCGGCCGACTTCACGCGAGGATCGGGGGGCGGAACGGGGTATCGAAACGCGAATCGGGTGCCACGTCGTAACCGGCGCTCGAAGGGCGCGGGTCGGAGGCGCGCGGCATCGGGACCGGCAAGCCGTCCGGCGGCAGCCATTGCGACTGCGCGCAGCAGTGCGCGTGATGAGACAGCGCATGCAGGACGCCGGTGTCGTGACCGTCTTCGCCCGGCGATGGCGGCGCGTCTTCGTGTGCGTCGTCGTGCGCATCGCCTTCGACGTGCGCGACACCCTCGCCGAGGTGGCCCAGGGTCTCGTGCAGCTGGCCGTAGGCGGCCATCACCGGCTGCAGGACGAAGCCCAGCACCAGCATCATCACCAGGAGGATGCGGCGGGAAGCGAGGCTGCGGCGGCGGGAAGGTCTGCTCACGGTCGGCAAGGGTAAGCGCGCCGCATGCGGTTACACAATTCCAGCCGCGTCGCCTCGGTGAAGCGGGACTTCACGCACGCGCCACACCGTGCCCGCCCTGGCCGGCGACAGTGCCGCCGTCTCCTCCGACGGAACCCGCATGGCCGCCGCTCCCGAACGCGACTACGACCTCGTCATCGTCGGCGCCAGCTTCGCCGGCGCCGCCTGCGCGCTCGCCGCCGCGCAGTACGGCCTGCGCGTGTGCGTGCTGGAGCGCAAGCGCGACCCGGGCCTGAAGCTGCACACCACCGGGATCATCGTGAAGGAAGCCGCCGAGCGCACCTGGCTGAACCGGATGCCCACCGACCTGGTCCGGCGCGTCGACAAGGTCCGCCTCTACGCGCCGAACCTGCGCAACATCGCGCTGCAGGTGCCGGACTACTGGTTCCTGACCACCGACACGCCGAACCTGATGCGCTGGCTCGCCGACGAGATGCGCGACCAGGGCGTCGACCTGCGCCTGGCGCATTCGTTCACCGACGCCACGCGCAGCGTGCAGCCGCATCGCGGGCGCTGGCACCTGCCCGGCGTCGGCCACGCGCACTGGCTGGTCGGCGCGGACGGTGCGAAATCGCGCGTCGCGCAGCGCTTCGGGCTCGGCGCGGTGCGCGACTTCCTCTACGGTGTCGAGTACGAGTTCGCCGGTCTCGAACTGCACGAACCGGACGCCCTGCACTGCTTCATCGACAAGGGCCTGGCACCGGGCTACATCGGCTGGGCCACGCAGAATCCGACCGGCGTGCAGTTCGGCCTGGCCTTCCGCCACGACGTGACCCGTGCCGGCACGCCGGATGTGGCCGCGCTGCGCGACCGCGTGGGCGCGCGGCTCGGCATCCCGAAGGACCTGCCGCCGTCGGCGATCCGTGCGGGCCTGATCCCCTGCGGCGGCCCGGTGTCGCCGATCGCCAAGCCCGGCGTGCTCCTCACCGGCGACGCCGCCGGCATCGTCTCGCCGGTCACCGCGGGCGGGATCCATTCGGCCTGGCAACACGGCTGGGCAGTCGGTGAAGGACTCGCCCGGCATCTGCGCGATGGTGGGCCGTCGCCCGAACGCATCGCCGCCGACGCCGCACCGCGCTACCGCTTCAAGCGCGCACTGCGCTGGATCTTCGACCACGCGCAGTACGACTGGCCCTTCGACCTGCTGATCGGCAGCGCACCGATGCGCTGGGCGGCGGAGCGGGTGTATTTCGGCGGGAGGGCGGCGCGATGAGCGACATCGACCACGCGAAAGGACCTCCCATGATCGACCTTACCCTGACCTTCCGCTGCCTGCGCTACGCCAGCGTCGCCGCGCTCACCACCGCGGCCTGGTGGTTCCACGCCGACCTGATCGCACCGGACGCCTGCCTCGACATGGGCGGCGCGTTCGACTACGCGCGCTGGTTGTGCGACTTCGACGGCATCGAAGTGCACGCCTATGTCGACACGCCGATCACAGCCCTGCCCTCGTTCCCGGTGTTCTGCGCCTGCCTGGTTGCTTACGTCGCCATGCGATGGCAGCGCCGTAGCCCGGGTCCGCGCAACGCGCGAACCCGGGATGATGCGTGATCGACCCGTTCGAAGGCGTGCACCGACGTCCGGCATCATTCGACGCCGGTGATTGTGCGAAGTCTGCGCATCCATGTCCCGGATTCGCGCGTTGCGCGGACCCGGGCTACGCCGTCATCCCGAATGCTGCCGGCGACGCTCAGCGCAGCTCGAACGCGTCGCCATCCAGCATCGCCGGGAAGCGCTCGCGGTGCGCGGCGAGCTCCTTCGCCTGCAGCCTGGTGGTGACGACCACGGGCTCGTCGGCGCATTCGCTGATCGGCTGGCCGAGGAAGTCGATCACCGCGCTGTCGCCGGAATAGTGGAGATTGTTGCCGTCGGTCCCGACGCGGTTGAGCCCGGCGACGTAGCACAGGTTCTCGATCGCACGGGCGCGCAGCAGGGTCTTCCACGGATACGCACGCGCCGAGGGCCAGTTGGCGACGAACAGCAGCAGGTCGTAGTCGAGCTGGCCGGGGCGCTCCACGTCGTAGCGGTTGCGCGCGAACACCGGGAAACGCAGGTCGTAGCAGACCAGCGGGCAGATGCGCCAACCGCGCCACTCGACGGTCAGGCGCTCGCGGCCGGCGGTGTAGCGCTCGTGCTCGCGGCCGTAGCGGAACAGGTGGCGCTTGTCGTAGGTGTGCAGCGCGCCGTCGGGCATCGCGAACAGCATCCGATTGAAGACTGCGTCGCCATCGCGCAGCTGCACGCTGCCGCAGACCGCCGCATCGAGCGCCTTCGCCTGCGCGCGCAGCCAGGCGACGGTCGGGCCGTCCATGGTCTCGGCCTGCGCGATCGCTTCGTTCGAGAAGCCGCTGGTGAAGGTTTCGGGCAGGACGACCAGATCGGTCTGGCCGCGCAGGCCGCCGATCAGGTCGCCGTAGTAGTCGCGATTGCCCGCCGGGTCGTGCCAGCGGGTGTCGCCCTGCACAAGGGTGATGCGCAAGTCGTCCATGTCAGAGCCTCATCAGGCGTTCGATCGCGGCGTCCAGGGTCGTCTCGTTCTTGGCGAAGCACAGCCGCGCCAGGCGCTGGCCGGCCGGCGGGGTTTCGTAGAACGGCGACAGCGGGATCGCGGTGACGCCCTTCTCGATGGTCAGCCAGCGGCAGAACGCGACATCGTCGAGATCGCTCACGGCCGAATAGTCGACCAGCTGGAAATAACCGCCCGGCACCGGCAGCGGTTTCAGCTTCGTCTGCAGCAGCTGTTCGCGGAAGCGGTCGCGCTTGGCGGCGTAGAAGGCGCCGAGCTGCTCGTAGTGCTCCGGTTCGGCGTCGATCATCGCCGCGAACGCATGCTGCGCCGGGTGGAAGGTGCAGAACACGTTGTACTGGTGGACCTTGCGGAACTCGGCGCTCAGCGCCGGCGGCGCGATGCAGTAGCCCACCTTCCAGCCGGTGCAGTGGTAGGTCTTGCCGAAGCTGGAGATCACGAAGGCGCGTTCGCGCAGTTCCGGGTAGCGCAGCGCGGACTCGTGGCGGGCGCCGTCGAACACGATGTGCTCGTAGACCTCGTCGGACAGCAGCCAGATCCCGGTGTCGCGGAGGATGTCGGCGATCGTCTCCATGTCGTCGACGCCGAGCATCGCGCCGGACGGGTTGTGCGGGGAATTGATCATCAGCATGCGCGTCTTCGGCGTGATCGCCGCGCGCACCTGGTTCCAGTCCGGCGCGAAGGTGACCGGATCCAGCGGGATGTGCACCGCGCGCGCGCCGGCCAGGTCGATGGCCGGTTCGTAGCAGTCGTAGCACGGGTCGAGGACGATGACTTCCTCGCCTTCGCGGACCACGGCATGGATCGCGTTGAAGATCGCTTCGGTGGCGCCGCTGGTCACCGTGATCTCGGCGTTCTCGTCCGGGCGTACGCCGTAGACGCGCGCGGTCTTGTCGGCGATGGCGCGGCGCAGGGCCGGGATGCCGGTCATCATCGAGTACTGGTTGTGGCCGGCGCGCATGGCCTTGTCCAGCTCGTCGACCAGGCGCTGCGGCACCGGGAAATCCGGGAAGCCCTGGCCGAGGTTGATCGCGCCATGTTCGGCGGCGAGCTGCGACATCACGGTGAAGATGGTCGTGCCCACCTTGGGCAACTTGGTCTGCGGCATGCTCGATTCCTGCGCGAAAGTGGGGGAAGCCCGTTCGTCTCCGTGATCGGCTAACACAGCCCGGACGGGGGCGCCAGAGTTTACGGTCCGGCGCGCCTGGGTTAAACCTATGGAATGCCGTCTTTCCCCCCTCGCGCAGACCAGGCACGGATCGCCGAGCTCGTACATGCGTACGTGGCCGCCGAATACCGGTGGGAACTGGCCGGTGACTGGCGCAACCTGCGCATCGGCGAACCGGCGCCGGAGCTGGTCCGGGAATTCCCCGATGTCCGCCATTTCGGCCTGCTTTCCGCCTGGGACCCCTATTCCATCCCGCGCCCGGAACCGGTCAACCGCAAGGCCGACGACCTGCTGGAGAAGGACATCCTGAACAGCGGCCTGCCCTTCCGCGCGGCATTTTCGTCCGCCACCAACCGCACCTGGCGCGAGCCGAGCTGGCTGGTGATGGACATGCCGGTGGCGGATTTCGACGCTCTGTCGCGCCGATACGGACAGCTGGCCACCCTCTACTGGGCAGCGGGCGAGCGCGTGCGCCTGCGCGTGGACGCCGCGAAACCCGCCGGCTACGGGCCGGACGACGCCATCGACTGGCTGCGCGCCGACGCACGGGATTGATCGCCGGCCGGCCGGGGCTCACCATACCCGGCCGTGGCGACCCATCTCCCTCGTATCGACATGCCCCACGGCGCTTCCCCCGACCGCATCGCCCAGCTCACCGCCAGCTACCTGACGGCGGATTTCCGCTGGGAGCATGACGGCGTCTGGCGTCGGCTGGTGATCGGCGAACCCGCGCCGGAGCTCGATGCCGCCTTTCCGGACGCCCCCCGCTTCGGCCTGATGACCGCAGCCAACCCGGGCCAGCAGATGCGCGCGGACATCGACAACCGCAGTGCCGACCGCGCACTGCAGCGGCGCATGGACGTGCTGGGCCTGCGTTACCGCCCGGCGTTCGTGGCGGCGCCGAGCCGGGTCTGGCGGGCCTACAACTGGCTGGTGGTCGCCCCCGAGGTCGATGCCTTCGATGCCCTGGCGCGCGACTTCGGCCAGATCGGCACCCTGCTGTGGTCCCGCGGCACGCCGGTCCGCCTGCGGATGCAGGCATCGGCACCCGAGGCCTGCGTCGGCCATCCCTGGGTGGATTGGGTCATGCACGTGGTCGACACCGGCGTCGCCGACCCGACGTCTGCACCGGCCGATATCGCCAAGGCAAAAACGGTGCGGTCGCCGTAAAATCCGCGATCGTGGCCGGACCTTCTCCGGCCGATGTCACGCAATGACCGCATCCGATGGCCCCACTCCGCCGCTGCTCGCCGCACGCGGCCTCTGCTTCGCGCGCAACGACGAGCCGGTGTTCGGCCCGCTCGACTTCGCGGTGGACACCGGCGAGGCGCTGCTGGTGCGGGGCGACAACGGCGCGGGCAAGACCACCCTGCTGCGCGTCCTGGCCGGACTGCTGCGCCCCGAGGCCGGCACCATAGAGATCGACGGCCGCGCCACGGCCACGCCCGAACGGACCCGCGCCCTCGCCTACCTCGGCCATCTGCCGGCGCTGAAGGCGGACCTGGGTGCGCTGGAGAACCTGGATTTCCTCTGCGGCCTGCATGGCCGCACCGGCACGCTGTCGCCCGACGCGGCGATGCGCATGGTCGGGCTGGATGGCTACCAGGACACCCTGGCCCGCCAGCTCTCGGCCGGGCAGAAGAAGCGGCTGTCGCTGGCCCGGGTCTGGCTGTCGCCCGCGCCGGTCTGGCTGCTCGACGAGCCCTACGCGAACCTCGACCTGGACGGCATCGCCCTGGTGAACCGGATGGTCGAAGCCCACCTGCGCGAGGGCGGCGCCGCCCTGGTGACCACCCACGGCGCCTACGCCGCGCCTCCGGTGCGCACCCGCGAACTGGTGCTGAGGAAGGCGGCATGACCGTTCCGGACGCGAAGTCGCCCCGCATGCCCGTGCCCGTCGAGGCGCCGTCGCTGCTGCGCGCCGCCGGCGCGCTGGTGCTGCGCGACCTGCGCCTGGTCTGGCGCCGTCGCGGCGACGCCTTCCAGCCTGCATTGTTCGCACTCATCGTGGTCGTGCTGTTCGCCCTCGCCCTGGGCAGCGACGCGAAGCTGCAGGCGCGGGTCGCGGCGGGCGTGCTCTGGGTCGCCGCCCTGCTCGCCGGCCTGCTCGCCCTGGACAGCCTGTTCCGCAGCGATGCCGAGGACGGCTCGCTGGAGCAGTGGATGCTGGCGCCGGTGCCGCTGGCCTGGCTGGTGGCGGTACGCACCGGCCTGCACTGGGCCACGACCGCGCTGCCGCTGCTGCTGGCCACGCCGCTGCTGGCCGAACTGCTGCACCTGCCGCGCGCGCAGTTGCCGGTGCTGATGGCCGGACTGGCGCTTGGCACGCCGCTGCTGAGCCTGATCGGCGCGGTGATCGCGGCGCTCACGATCGGCATGCGCCGCTCCGGTATCCTTGTCGGCCTGCTCGCGTTGCCGCTGTACGTGCCGGTGCTGGTGTTCGGCGCAGGCAGCGTCGCGGCCAGCGCGCAGGGCATGGACCCGGCGGGCGCGCTGCTGCTGCTCGCGGCCGGCCTGGTCGTCGCCCTGGTGCTGGCGCCGTTCACTGCGGCGGCGGCGATCCGGATCGCGGTGAACTGACGATGCACGGGTCTGCACACGGTCGACGGCATTTGAGGCGACTCAAGTCGTCACTGCGCCGATCCATCCACACTGCCGCACCCGCACCGTCCGACCGCGCCTTCCCCCTTCCGAGTTCGATCCCGTCTCCATGAACCCCGTTCTCCGCTGGTTCCACCAACTCGGTTCACCCCCCTACTTCGATCGCTTCGCCGCGCGCTGGGTGCCGTGGTGCTTCGGCATCGGCCTGCTGATCATGGGCGTGGGCCTGTGGCAGGCGCTGTTCGTCGTGCCGCCCGACTACCAGCAGGGCGACAGCTTCCGCATCCTCTACATCCACGTGCCTTCGGCCTGGATGAGCATGCTCGTGTTCGCGCTGATGGCCCTGTATTCGGCGATCGCGCTGATCTGGCGGATCAAGCTGTGCGAGATCCTGGCCATGGCCTGCGCGCCGGTCGGCGCCGCCTTCACCGTGATCACCCTGGCCACCGGCTCGATCTGGGGCAGGCCGATGTGGGGCACCTGGTGGGAATGGGACCCGCGCCTGACCAGCGAGCTGGTCCTGCTGTTCCTCTACCTGGGCGTGATCGGCCTCTACCAGGCCGTCGACGACCGCCGCAGCGCCGCGCGCGCGGCCGGCCTGCTGGCCATCGTCGGCGTGGTCCTGCTGCCGATCATCCGCTACTCGGTGGAATGGTGGAATTCGCTGCACCAGGGCCAGACCATCCGCGTGTTCGGCGAATCGAGCATGGACCCGAGCATGCTGCCGCCGCTGATCCTCATGGTCATCGGCACCAAGTTCTGGTTCGCCGGTTCGCTGCTGCAGCGCGCCCGCGCCGACAACCTCGACCGCGAAGCCGGCAAGGACTGGGTCCGCCAGCGCGCGGGCCTCGACGGAGACAGCACGCCATGACCTACCTCGGCTACGTCGTCGGCGCCTACGCCGTGTTCCTCGTCGTCATGCTCTGGGACATGCTGGCGCCGGCCCTGCGCATCCGCCGCACCCTGCGCGACGTCCTCCAGCGCGCGCGCCGCGCCGCCGCGAAGACTGCCCCGACCTCCACGGACCTGCATCGATGAATCCCTCCCGCAAACGCCGCCTCTGGTTCGTGATCGCCGTGCTGGCCGCCGCGTCGATCGCCGCCGTGCTGGTGACCATGGCCCTGCAGCGCAACGTCGCCTATCTCTACACGCCCGCCGAAGTGCTGCGCGGCGACGCCGGCCCGAAGGTGGCCTCGGGCGACACCGTGTTCCGCCTCGGCGGCATGGTCTCTGCCGGTTCGTTCAAGCGCGCGGAGGGCTCGATGGAAGCGCATTTCCGCGTGACCGACGGCGACGCCGAACTGCCGGTGCGCTACACCGGCATCCTGCCCGACCTGTTCCGCGAGAAGCAGGCCGTGGTCGCCACCGGGCGCATGCAGGGCGACACCTTCGTCGCCGAGCAGGTGCTGGCCAAGCACGACGAAACCTACGTGCCCAAGGAAGTGGCCGACAAGATGGGCCTGGCGCACAAGAAGCATGGCGTGGCCGGACCGGCCGCAGCCGGCGACGGCAAGCCAGCGCCCGGCGCCGCACCCGCCGACGCACCGACGAAGGGGTACTGAGCACGTGCATCTGCTTCCGGAACTGGGCCAGGTCGCCCTCGTCCTCGCGCTGCTGGTCGCGGTGCTGCAGGCAGCGCTGCCGCTGATCGGCGCGCAGCGCGGCATCGCGCCGTGGATGGCCGTCGCCCGGCCCGCCGCCTGGGCGCAGCTGGTGACGGTCGGCGTCGCCTTCGCCATCCTCACCTGGGCCTTCGTCACCCAGGACTTCTCGCTGCGCTACGTCGCCGAGAACTCGAACTCGCTGCTGCCGATGATGTACCGCTACTCGGCGGTCTGGGGCGCGCACGAGGGTTCGCTGCTGCTGTGGGCGCTGATCCTGGCGGCCTGGACAGCGGCGGTGGCGATGTTCTCGCGCTCGCTGCCGGATACGGTCGTCGCACGCGTGCTGGGCACGATGGGCGTGGTCAGCATCGGCTTCCTCGCCTTCATGATCTTCACCAGCAACCCGTTCGAGCGCATCCTCCCGGCCGCCGCCGAAGGCCGCGACCTGAACCCGCTGCTGCAGGATTTCGGCCTGATCGTGCATCCGCCGATGCTCTACATGGGCTACGTCGGCTTCGCGGTACCGTTCGCGTTCGCGATCGCCGCCCTGCTCGACCGCAACGCTTCGAAGCCGGAGATGGTCGCCGGCTGGCTGCGCTGGACCCGGCCGTGGACCAATGTCGCCTGGGCCTTCCTGACCCTCGGCATCGCGCTGGGCAGCTGGTGGGCGTACTACGAACTGGGCTGGGGCGGCTGGTGGTTCTGGGATCCGGTCGAGAACGCCAGCTTCATGCCCTGGCTGGCCGGCGCGGCGCTGCTGCACTCGCAGGCGATCACCGAGAAGCGCGGCAGCTTCCGCAGCTGGACCCTGCTGCTGGCGATCGCCACGTTCTCGCTGTCGCTGCTCGGCACCTTCCTGGTGCGCTCGGGCGTGCTGACCAGCGTGCACGCGTTCGCCGCCGATCCGGGACGCGGCGTGTTCATCCTGATCTTCCTCGGCCTGGTCGTCGGCGCCTCGCTGCTGCTGTACGCGCTGCGCGCCGACGATGCGCCGGGCCGGCCGTTCGCCGGCCAGTCGCGCGAAACGCTGCTGCTGATCAACAACATCTTCCTCACCGCCGCCTGCGCGATGGTGCTGATCGGCACGCTGTATCCGCTGCTGCTCGATGCGATCGGCAGCGACGACAAGATCTCGGTCGGTCCACCCTACTTCTCGCTGCTGTTCATCGTGCTGATGCTGCCGATCGTGCTGCTGGTGCCGCTCGGCCCGCTGCTGAAGTGGCAGCGCGACCAGGTGGCGAAGCCGCTGCGCCTGCTGCTGCCCTGGCTCGGCCTGGCGCTGGTCTGCGGCGTGATCGCCTACTTCCAGGCACCGCAGGGCCCGCTGAAGACCGCCGCCGGCGTGGCCGGCGCGTTGTGGGTGGGCCTGGGCACCCTGCATTTCGTCTGGCAGCGCCTGCGCAGCGCAGGCGGGCGCCTCACCGCCGAGATGGCCGGCATGGCGTTGGCGCATTTCGGCATCGCGGTGTTCCTGGTCGGCGCGCTGCTGGTCGAAGCGCAGGTGCAGCAGCGCGAGATCGCGATGAAGCCCGGCGAAACCCTCACCCTCGGCCGCGACAGCTTCCGCTTCGACGGCGTGGAGCGCCTGCAGGGCCCGAACTACATGGCCAGCCGCGGCACCGTGGAAGTGTTCCGCGACGACCGTCGCGTGACCACGCTGCATCCCGAGAAGCGCGAGTACGCCAGCGGCGGCCAAGTGATGACCGAAGCCGGCATCCGCCCCGGCGTCACCCGCGACCTGTTCGTCGCCCTCGGCGAGCCGCTGGGCGGCGGCGCCTGGGCGGTGCGCGTGCATGTGAAACCGTACATCCGCTGGGTGTGGATCGGCGCGCTGCTGATGGCGCTGGGCGCGCTGGTCACGGCGGTGGATCGGCGGTTCCGGCGGCTTCGATCCGACGATCACGCACAGGTCCTTGGCGCACTGAAGACCGCAGCGCCTGCCGCAGCGGGTGTTGGCCTTGGATCCGAGCACGGGGATTTCACCCGTGATGCCGATACCTGCTTCGCCGGCAGCGATGGAGGAAGCGACTGATGACCGCCAAACGCTGGCTCCCCTTCGTCGCCTTCCTGCTGATCGCCGCGCTGATGGCCGCAGGCGTGTGGATGAGCCGTCGCAGCGACCGCGACGCGCTGCCGTCGCCGCTGATCAACAAGCCGGCGCCGGAATTCGCGCTGCCGGTGCTGCATGAACCCGGCCGCATCGTCAGCTCGAAGGAACTGCGTGGACAGCCTTACCTGCTCAACGTCTGGGGCAGCTGGTGCCCCGAATGCGTGACCGAGCATCCGGTGATCACCCGTTTCGCCGAAACCAAGCGCGTGCGCGTGATCGGCTACAACTGGAAGGACGAGCGCGCCGACGCGCTGGCCTGGCTGGAACGCTTCAACAACCCGTACTGGCTGGTGCTCGCCGACGAGGAAGGCCAGGTCGCGATCGACTTCGGCATCTACGGCGCGCCCGAGACCTTCCTGGTCGATGGCAAGGGCATCGTTCGCTGGAAGCACGTCGGCGCGATGACCGATGCGATCGTCCGCGACGAACTGCTGCCGGCGCTGGACGCCGTGGAGATGGGGCGATGATGCGCATGCTCCGCACTGGCTGGTTCGTCGGCCTGCTCCTCGCCCTGCTCGCCTCCACTGCCGCGTTCGCGCAGAAGGCCACCGATCCGGCGCCGCTGCAGTTCACCAGCACGGCCGAGGAAAAGCGCTTCCACGCGCTGGTCGCCGAGCTGCGCTGCGTGATGTGCCAGAACCAGTCGCTGGCCGATTCCAATGCGCAGATCGCGGTCGACCTGCGCCGCGAAGTGCTCGAACTGATGCGCGAAGGCCGCAGCGATCAGGAAGTGCGCGACTTCCTGGTCGCGCGCTACGGCGAATTCGTGCTCTACCGCCCGCAGGTGGAAGCGAAGACGTGGCTGCTGTGGTTCGGGCCGCTGCTGTTCGCGTTGCTGGGCGGCGTGGTGGTCTGGCGCCTGCTGCGCCGCAATGCCGGCGCCGCGCCCCCGCCCGCCGACGATTCCCAGGAGTGGTGATGTCCGGTTCGTTCCCGTCCCCGGCCCTCGTGTTTTCGCTGATCGTCGCCGCCGCGACGCTGCTGGTCTTCGCCACCGTGCTGCGCCCGCTATGGCGCGAACGGCCGCGCACCGCGCTGGTGCTGATCGCGATGCTGACCCTGGGCTCGGCCGCCCTCTACCGCGTGGTCGGCACGCCCGCCGCGCTGGATGCCGCCGCCGTCGAGCGCCCGGACACCATCGAGGAAGCCGTGGCCCAGCTCGAGAAGAACAGCGACCGCTTCGCCGATCACCAGGGCTGGGTGATGCTGGCCAACGCCTACGCACGCATGGGCGATCCGACCAAGGCCCGCGACGCCTGGGAAAAGGCCGTCGCGATGGCACCGGACGACGCCGACCTGCGCGCCGCCACCGCCGAGGCCCGTGCCCGCGCGCATCCGCAGCAGCGCTTCGACGCGCGCGCGGTCGAGCACCTGCGCCATGCCCTGAAACAGAATCCGAAGCACCAGCGCGCACGCCTGTTCCTCGGCGTGTCGCTGCGCCAGCAGGGCAAGCCGGCCGAAGCGGCCGAGGCGTGGATGCCCCTGCTCGCGACCACCGAAGGCGATGCCCGCAACACCCTGCGCGGCGAGATCGATGCCGCGCGCGCGGATGCCGGCCTCCCGCCGCTGCCGGAAGAGGCCGCAGCACCTGCGCAGGGGACGGCTTCGAAGGAGGGTCTCGTCGTGAAGGTCGCGCTCGATCCCGACTTCGCCGCACGCGTCCGCCTGCGTGGCGACGCCAGCGTCTTCGTCATCGCCCGCGCCGTGGGCGGACCGCCGATGCCGGTCGCGGTCGAGAAGCACCCGCTGTCGGCGCTGCCGCTCACCGTGACGCTCGACGACGCCGACGGCCCGATGCCCACCGCGAAGCTGTCCGCGCTGCAGGAGGTCGAAGTGATCGCGCGCATCTCCGAGAGCGGCAACGCCATGCGCCAGGACGGCGACATCGAATCCGCCCCGCAGCGCGTGCGCCTGCCCTCGACCGCGCCGGTCGCGCTGACCCTCGGCGCGCCCTGAGCCAGCGGCGATGTTCGTCCAGGACACCGCGTCCGGAGACCGTCGGCGGCAGCGCCTGCGCCGCCTGCGCCTGGCGCGCCTGCTCGCGCTCGGCTGCGTCGGCGTGCTCGCCCTGCCGCTGCTGTTCCGCGTCCTGCCGCCCGTCGAATCCACGCCCGGTTCCGCGCTGCTGTGGCTGCTCGACCTCGCGGCGCACTGGCAGTGGCTGTTCGCGCTCCTGCTGGTCGTGCTCTGCATCGCCATCGGCTTGGCTGCCCATCGCGATCGCCGCTGGTGGGCGCTGGTCCCGCTCGCGGCGGCGCCGCTGTGGACCGCCAGCCCCGTGCTGCCCGACGCAGGCGCGAAGGCCACGCCCGAGCTGACCGTCGTCGTCGCCAATGTCCACGCCGGCAACCGCGATCCGCGTCCGCTGCTGGACTGGCTGGCCACGGCGCCGGCCGACGTCGTGGTCCTGCTCGAACTCTCTCCGGCCTATGCCGATGCGCTGGCCGGGGCCGCGCCCGACTACCCGCATCGCGAACTGCTGCCGGACGACTCGCCGTTCGGCATCGGCCTGCTCTCGCGACGCCCGCTGGCGGGCTTCGAGACCCACGCCAGCGCCGACGACATCCCCTTCCTGCTCGCGATGCTCGACACCCCGCAAGGCCAGGCACGCCTGATCGCGGTGCATCCGATGCCGCCGCTGCAGCCGCACTGGCGGCGCGAACGCGACCTGCTGATGGAGGTCGCCGCGCGCGACAGCCGCGAACTGCCGACCCTGGTCGTCGGCGACCTCAACGCCACGCCCTGGTCGACCGCACTGCTCTCGCCGCGTACGCGCGACCTGCGCCGCACCACCGGCTTCGCCCCGACCTGGCGCCCGTTCGGCGGACGCTGGTTCGGCCTGCCCATCGACCACGTGCTGGCCTCGCCGCACTGGCAGCGCGTGCATGCCGAACGCGGCCCCGACATCGGCTCCGACCATCTCCCCGTCCGCGTCGCGCTGCGCGGCATTCCCTAGACGAGACGAATCGACATGACATGGACGTCCCACGATAAGGAAACAACGATCGGGCATGGTCCCGTGTCCCGTGGCGACACGCCCGACCGTTACACTGCGTCGATGACCGAATTCATTCCCGCCGGCAGCCGCTTCGTCGAGCTGCCCACGCCCTTCGCGATGAAACGCGGCGGCGCCCTCCACGGCGCGCGGATGGCCTATGAAACCTGGGGCGAGCTCAACGCCGACGGCAACAACGCGATCCTGATCCTCACCGGCCTCTCGCCCGACGCCCACGCCGCCAGCAACGCCGGCAACCCCGATCCCGGCTGGTGGGAAGCCATGCTCGGCCCGGGCAAGCCGATCGACACCGACCGCTGGTTCGTGCTCTGCGTGAACACGCTCGGCAGCTGCAAGGGCTCGACCGGCCCGGCCTCGATCGATCCGGCCACCGGCACGCCCTATCGCCTGCGCTTTCCCGATCTGTCGGTGGAGGACTGCGCCGTCGCCGCAGGCCATGTCGTGCGCAGCCTCGGCATCGAGCGCCTGGCCTGCGTGATCGGCAACTCGATGGGCGGCATGGTCGCCCTCTCGTTCCTGCAGCAGTTCCCCGGCATCGCCCACGCGCACATCAACATCTCCGGCGCCGCGCGCGCGCTGCCGTTCTCGATCGCGATCCGATCCCTGCAGCGCGAGGCGATCCGCCTCGATCCGCACTGGAACAACGGCGACTACAGCGACGAGTCCTATCCCGAGGCCGGCATGCGCATGGCGCGCAAGCTCGGCGTCATCACCTATCGTTCGGCGCTGGAATGGGACGGCCGCTTCGGCCGGGTGCGCCTGGATTCGGACCGCCGCATCGGCGAGGACCCGTTCGGCCTGGAATTCGAGGTCGAGAGCTACCTCGAAGGCCACGCCCGCCGCTTCGTGCGCCGCTTCGATCCGAACTGCTATCTCTATCTCAGCCGTTCGATGGACTGGTTCGATCTCGGCGAATCCTGCCACGGCACCTGCGAGGCCGGCCTGGCGAAGCTTCGGGTCAACCGCGCCCTTGCCATCGGCGTGCACACCGACATCCTGTTCCCGCTGCAGCAGCAGCAGGAGATCGCCGACGGCCTGCTCGCCGGCGGCACCGATGCCAGTTGCGTGCAATTGCCCTCGCCGCAGGGCCACGACGCCTTCCTGGTCGACATCGCCCGCTTCGGGCCGGCCGTGCGGGACTTCCTCGATACGCTCTGAGTGGTCCCGGAGCCTGCTGACCCACGAAGCCCCGGCCAAAAACCGGGGCTTTTCCATTTCCATCAAGCACTTGCCTCCATGACGAAGGCGGGGTGACTTCCGGCACGTTCAGCTTTTGATCTGGTGTTGTACTTTACCAACACACCAAGACTCAATCCCCCCGGAAGACCACCATGAACGCCATCCCGACCACGCCCGTCGCCCCGACCCGCAACGCGATCGTCCCGCCGGCCGCCACGCGCCGCTACAGCGAACGCACCACCGGTACCGGCTACGGCCGCTCCAGCGGTTATGCCGCCAGCCGCCGCTACACCTCCGACTGGGGCCAGGTGCGCTTCCGCTGCCGCTGAGCGCACCGCAGCACGCGCTGCATACGCCGCAGGATCGTTGCAATGCAGCAACGATGATCGTGTCCGGCACGCCAGACAGCCCCGTTTCGACTGCTAAACTGCCCTCATAACCCGGCAGAATGCCGAAATAGGATTTCGTCATGCCCATGCACGATCTCGCTCCGGATGTTCCCCTCGATTTCCCCGGTCGACAGACCCTGATCGACGCCATCGACGCCGCCGTCGCGCTGCCCGACGATGCCGCAACCGTGCAGGCGCTGCGCAGCGCGCTGTGCCGGATGATGCGCGAACAGTCCGTGCGCCTGCCCGACTGCGTGCTGCAGACCGTCGAAGGCCACTACGCGCGACGCGAGCTCTACGTCAGCCCCGAACACGGTTACGGCGTGATCGCCATGACCTGGGGGCCGAACCAGGGCACGCCGATCCACGACCATTCCGGCCTGTGGTGCGTCGAAGGCGTCTGGCACGGCCAGCTGGAGATCACCCAGTACGACCTCGGCCAGCGCGACGGCGACCGCTACCGCTTCGTCGAAGTCGGCAGCCTGATCGCCGGCACCGGTTCCGCCGGCAGCCTGATCCCGCCGCACGAATACCACGTCATCCGCAACGCCAGCGATACCGACATCGCGGTCTCGCTGCACATCTACCAGCGCACGATGACCCGCTGCGGCATCTTCAACGAGCTCGGCGACGGCTGGCACGTCTACGCCTGCAAGCAGCTGAGCCTCGACAAGGCCGCCTGACAAGCATCACGCCCTCTGCGACACGGCCGACCTCGGCTATACTTCGCCTCCGCGCCGGAATGGCGGAATCGGTAGACGCAGCGGACTCAAAATCCGCCGCCCTTAAAAGCGTGTGGGTTCGAGTCCCACTTCCGGCACCAGCGACAGCGACATCCCGGCCAGCGGCCGGGCAAGCGCATCCCCGAGGCCCGGCCATGCCGGGCCTTGCTGTATCCGGCACGCCGACAGGTATAGGCTGCATGCAGAGCAACATCCGGCTTCGGGGGAAGACATGGATGCATCGGGAGCGAGTCGCAGGTGCTGTTCTTCAGGCGGACGGGCCTTTGCTCGCGCAGCCACCGTGCTACTGCTCGCGGTCCTGCTCCACGCCCATGGTGCAAGCGCCCAGCGCATCCGCCCGAAACCGGAACCGCCCCCCCGATGGCCGGATCCCCTTCAACACGAAATGCATCGCGACGTGCACAGTCGGCACGGCATGGAAACACTGCCGCCGGCGGTCAAAGCCGCGATCATGAAAGTCGCCCCGGAAAGACATCGCTGGCTCGAAACCGCATCGCGGGACGAGGCCCTGCGCCGGATCGATGCGATGAGCGATGCGGAACTCCGGGCACATGTGCTCGGCCTCGGTACGGTCGAGCTGCAAAGACTCGGACTCGGGCCGCCGCTGTTTCCCGACACCAGGGCCGACCCGGCCGAACAGCAGCGCGGACAGCGCGCCCGCTACCGCGCCTACATCGCACGGGAAGCCGAAGCGCACACACGTCGCATGCTTGCCGCCCTGTCGCCCGCCGAACACCGCGAACTGCTGGCGTACGCACACGGCACAGGCCATCGAAGCAGGGATATCGACGCCGTGCCGCTGGCGGTCGCTGATCGCTGGCTGGAGCACGCCATCGCGCGAAGCGCAGAGATCGCGACCGAATTCCCCTCGGCAGACCCTGCATGGGCCAGCGATGCAAGACTACGCTCGCTGTCCAAGTTGGCCGGCATGGCCAGGCTTCATGCGGATCGACACGAAAACACCTACGTGCAGCGCGCATTGCGCGACGACATCCGCAATGATCCCTTCCTGTCGAAGATCGGCGCGGATCGCTGGCGCTACCTGGTCGGCGAGGATGTCGAAGGCCCGAGGGTCTGGAACCTGCTGCAGGCGCTGCGCGCGCCGGTGCCGGGTCGCGAACCGCAGGTCGTGTATTTCCTCGACCGCACGCTCGCCGCATCGCCGATCGAACGCATGGATGCAGCATGGTCCGGGGAGGGACGCGCGAAGCCGCGCCGACTGGAACACGACGACATCGATGCCTTCCTCACCCAGTTCACCGGGCAGACGGTGATCCTGGTGGGCCACATCGAACAGCGCCATTTCGTGCAGGAACGCAGCGAAGGCGGGCCGCCGCTGCGCATCGAGATCCCGGCGCTGCTGGAGGCCGCGACGCGCCATCGGGTGGTGCTGATCCCGGTGGGCTGCAACTCCGCGAGCGAAGGCGCGTATTTCGGGTTCACGCGCGCGATCAGCACGGACGAGGTCGCGGCGCTGCTGCGCGCCGTCCCATCCGGCAGGATCGCGGTGGGCGAGTTGCTCTCCGCCTTCAACGCCATCGAAGGCAACGCCGTATCGGTGGACGCGACGCGCTTCGAAGCTTTTCTGGAAATCACGGTGCATCGCCGTCGAGACCCGGCGGACGCGAGCAGCCAGCAGGACACCGTGACCGTACTGCGGGTTCCGACCGCGCGCCCCGCGCAGGGGCAGGCACCGCCGGACGACTTCGCCACATACCTGGCCACCTGGGAATCGACACATCGCCCTGTGCTGGACAGAGGGGCGCTGCGCGCATGGCGCGCCGCGTACCGCGACGCCCCGATCCGGACGCTGTTCCTGAGCGGGCTCGCCTGCATACTGCTGCTGGTCGCTTGGGAACAGGTGCGATCGCGCTGGCTGCTGCGCAACCGCCTGATCGGAGGCGGCGAACGCAGGGCGATCCGCATCGGTCATGCACTCGGCGGACTGCTGGTCGTCGGTGCCCTGCTGCGCTGGATGGCAGTGATGTGGCCACTGCTGGTCTTCATACTGGTTGTCGCCGTGGTATACGGCTTGGTCTCGGCAGGCTTCGACAATGGAGAAAAAACGGCATGACATGGCATGTGCTGGCCGGTTACCTCGAGAAATCCGCTCCGGGCGTCCTCGACAGCCTGCGCACGGCGTATCCGGGCTCGGCCCAGTTGCTGTCGGCAGCGATGAAACTCGGCACGCCCTCGCGATCGGGCCCGGCGCCGGCCTTCGAACGCGAGGCCGCCCTGGCGCTGGCCCGCGCGACTGCGGACGGCCTGGTCGCCGACATCGAGGTCATCCTCGTGGAGATGAAGGCTCGCATGCGTCGCGTACGCATCCTCCGGCTCGGCGGTGGCCTCGTCTCCACTGCAGCCGGCGCGCTCACCGCGCTGCTGGCCCTGCTCTTCAAGGGCAGCGATGCGGCGAAGGAAATCCTGTCGCTCTGCACTGCGGCGATCACCATGCTCGGCGGACTCTGCGCGCTGTTCGCCGAGCATTTCGAGCAGACGTCGACAGGCGCGCGGTTCTCCGGTGCGGAAGCGCTCGGCGAACTGGCGGGACATCGCGCCGATGTCGAACAGTTCCGCATCCGCGAGCGCCAGGATGCCGTGCTGCCGCTCTCGGACGAGGAGTTGATCGCCGCACTGGATCGGCTGAACGCCGTTGCGCTGAAGGTGCTGCGCTATCGTTACGTCACGCAATGACACGTCGGGATCGCCGCACTGCCCCGCTTCCTGAGGAAAGACGAATGAAGAACGCAGGCATCACCGTGATCCTGGTCGGCGTCGCCGTGGCGGGGTTCGCGGGATACGAAGGGCTGAAGTGGCTGGAGAAGCAGAACGCGCCGACCGCAGCCGATGTCACGAGACAGGTCGACGCGGTACGCGCCGAGGCCGCGCAGAAGCATCCGGGCATGTCGCAGACCGATGCGATGAAGAAGGTCGCTGCGGCCAAGGCTGCGGACACGATGCGCGAGACCTCGCCCGACCAGCGGTCCCGGGTGGCCGCCGAGGCGGTGTTCGGTGCCTATTTCATGAACACCCGTGTCCGCCAGGCGCATTGCAAACAGCTCGGCGTCGAGATTTCCGGCTTCGCCTCCGCGTACGAGCGCATCCATGCCGAGGAACTGGCGAAGGCGAAGGCGATCTATGCCGAGCAGGGGCGTTCGCCGGAAGCATTCGCGACGCTGCTGGGCCCCGCGATGCAGCGGATGATCGAACAGGACATGCGCGACATCGCCCAGGCGCGCGGGATGAGCCCGGAGAAGACCTGCAGCGCCTTCAACGACAATGCTGACGCCTACGCCCGCGCGATCCAGCTGCCGCCGGCGATCCGCCAGGCGTTGATGGCGTCCTGAGCAGGCCTGGCCGCAGGCAGGCCGCCTCCGGACTGGATGAACGCGGGGGCGGTGGTGGCGCCGAGCGGCAGTTCCGGGGGTGCCTGCGGGCTGCGATGATAGCCATCCCCTCGCCCGTGCCGGCCGCTTCGTTCGCATGATCTCGCTGCGCTGCTTCGCCCTCGCCTTCTCGCTGACCCTGCTTGCCGGCTGCGGCCAGGACAATACCCGCCCCACGCCGCCCGCACCGGCCGCGACCCCGACGCCGGCACCACAGCCGGTGAAGGTCCGCATCGGCCTCGCCCTCGGCGGCGGCGCGGCCAAGGGCTTCGCCCACATCGGCGTGATCAAGATGCTCGAAGCCAACGGCTTCAAGCCCGAGGTGGTGTCGGGCACCAGCGCCGGCAGCGTGGTCGGCGCGCTCTACGCCAGCGGCATGGACGCCTTCCAGATGCAGCAGCACGCGGTCGCGCTGGACGAAGCCAGCATCCGCGACCTCAGCCTGTTCTCCGGTGGCGTGCTCAAGGGCCAGGCGCTGCAGGACTACGTCAACCGCACGATCGGCCAGCGCGCCTTCGACAAGATGAAGAAGCCGTTCGCGGCGGTGGCCACCCAGCTCGCCACCGGCCAGCGCACGATCTTCGTGCGCGGCAACGTCGGCCAGGCGGTGCGCGCCTCGTGCAGCATTCCCGGCGTGTTCGAGCCGGTGAAGATCGGCGATGCGCTCTACGTCGACGGCGGGCTTGTCAGCCCGGTCCCGGTGGACGCCGCTCGCCAGCTCGGCGCGGATTTCGTCATCGCAGTGGACATCTCCACCCGCGTCACCGGCAAGACGCCGGACAGCATGCTCGGCGTGGTCAACCAGACCATCACGATCATGGGCCAGAAGCTCGGCGAGCAGGAGCTGTCCCGCGCCGACATCGTGATCCGCCCGCGCGTGAACGACATCGGCCCGGCGGATTTCGAGCAGCGCACGCGTGCCATCGTCGAAGGCGAAAAGGCCGCGCTCGCCGCGCTGCCGCAGTTGCGCGCGAAGTTCGCGCAGGCCCGGCAGGCGAAGCAGGCGGCGCTGGCGCGTCGCACGCCCCCGCCGCAGCCGAAGAAACCGCCCTGCGAGGAAAAAGGCTTCCTCGGCGGCCTGTTCGGTCGAGACGAACAGGCGGACTGCGAGCCCCGGCGCTGATCGGCTCCGTACGATCCGGGCTGGACGATCGGCTATAGTCCGGGGCGGGGAATCGCACGTCCGGACCAGGTGGAATGAACCAGCACAACGAATCCGCGCCACACGCCCGTGGCGCGTGCGCCAACTGCGGCACCACGTCCGTCGGCGCCTACTGCCACGCCTGCGGCCAGCGCATCGAAACCCATCGGCTGACCCTGCCCCACCTGCTGCACGAGATCCCGCACGCGGTGTTCCATGTCGATCGCGGCTTCCTGGTAACGATCTTCGCGCTCGCCACGCGTCCCGGCCGGACGATGAACGCCTATCTCGACGGCCATCGGGTCCGCTATTTCAACCCGCTGTCGCTGCTGATGATCCTCGCGGGCCTGTGCGCCCTGGCCTATGCGAAGTTGCGCTTCGACTTCACGCCGCTTACTGCTGGCATGCCGGCAAAGGACGCCGCCAATTTCAAGAAGGTGTTTGATGCGGTGCTCAACAACTACACCCTGGGACTGGTTGCAATGTTGCCCGGGGCCGCTTTCACAAGCTGGTTGATCATGGGGCGCAACAGGAATTATGGCGAACACCTGGCCATCAACGCCTTCATCTTCGCCTTCATGTGCGCGATCACTCTGGTGACCATGCCGATCCATATCCTGGTCGACGGCAGCGCATTAGTCGGACCACTGGTTCTCGTCATCACATTGCTTTATACGAGCTATCAGGTATTTGCCTTGTGGGACACGTTCCGGACGCCCGGACGTTGGGGCGGCGCCCTGCTTCGCGCGATTGCGACCGCCTTCGGCTATGCCCTGCTCAGCACCGCAGTCACCACCGTTGTTATTGTCGTCGTCAAACTCTTGGCCGACGGCCACCTCGGAAAGTAAGGGTGGTCAACGCAGAACGGCCACCCGAAGGTGGCCGTTCTGTTTCGATATTCGTTGGCGTGGCCGCCAATCCGAGGCCTGTTACTGGGCCTTGGTCTTGGTGTGCATCGACAGGTCTTCCTTGATGCGGGCCTTCTTGCCGGTGAGGTTGCGCAGGTAGTACAGCTTGCCCGCACGCACGTCGCCGCGGCGCTTCACTTCGACCGAATCGATGGCGGCGCTGTGGGTCTGGAACACGCGCTCGACGCCGTAGCCGTGAGAGATCTTGCGGACGGTGAACGAGGAGTTCAGACCGGCGTTCTTCTTGCCGATCACCACGCCTTCATAGGCCTGGACGCGTTCGCGATTGCCTTCCTTGACCTTGACGTTGACGATGACGGTGTCGCCCGGACCGAAGTTCGGGAGCTGGCGCTGGATCTGTTCGGATTCGAACTGCTGCAGCAGCGTGTGGATCGAGGGCTTGTTCATGGTGGGCCTGTTGTTGGTGCCTTCGAGAGGCATGTTGTTGCGCGAGTGCACGTGGACCCGCGTCATGGCATCGGGATGGATCTGCCTGCAAACGCAAGCCGGCCATTATAGGCAGGAAAAGCCTTGTGCCGCTAGGGGTTAGCCCTGTTCGCCGGGACCGCCGGGGCCCGGCTCAGGGGGCGATGCGGACGCGGCCTGCTCGGCGAGGAAGGCGTCCAGCAGGGCCCGGTCGGCCTTCGACAGGCGGTCGCGGTCGACCAGCTCCGGCCGGCGCAGCCAGGTCCGGCCCAGCGACTGCTTGCGGCGCCATTTCGCGATCTCGGCATGGTTGCCGGACAGCAGCACCGGCGGCACGGTCCCGAACGGATGCTCCAGCGGCCGGGTGTAGTGCGGACAGTCCAGCAGGCCGCCCTCGCCCTCGAAACTGTCCTGGGCGGCGGACTCGGCGTCGTTCAGAGCGCCCGGCAGCAGGCGCGCGGTCGCGTCGATGACCACCGCCGCCGCCAGCTCGCCGCCGGACAGGACGTAATCGCCGATCGACAGCTCCTCGTCGACCTCCGCCTGCAGGAAACGCTCGTCCACGCCCTCGTAGCGACCGCAGAGCAGGACCAGCCGCTCCCGCCCGGCCAGCTCGCGGGCCTTGGCCTGGGTCAGCGGCGCGCCCTGCGGGCTCATGTAGATCACCCGCGCGGGCCTCGGATCGGCCTCGCGCGCGGCGGCCAGCGCGGCGCGCAACGGTTCGATCATCATCACCATGCCGGGACCGCCGCCGAACGGGCGGTCGTCGACCCGGCGATAGTTGCCCTCGGCGTAATCGCGCGGGTTCCAGCCATGGATCGACAGCAGCCCGCGCTCCTGCGCGCGCCCGACCACGCCGTGACCGGCGACCTGGGCGACGAATTCGGGGAACAGGCTGAGGACGTCGATGCGCATGGAGGACGGCGGCGTCAGAAATCCGCGTCCCAGTCGACCAGGATGCGGCCGGCGTCGAAGTCCAGTTCGCGGACGAAGTCGGGGCGCAGCCATGGAATCATGCGCTCGCGGTCGCCGCGGACCACGAGCACGTCGTTGGCGCCATTCGAGAAGACGAAGGCAGCCTTGCCGAAGTCGACGCCGTCGAGGTTCTCGACGCGCAGGCCTTCGAGGTCGATCCAGTAGAACTCGCCATCTTTCGGCGGCGGCAGCGCGCTGCGCGGGACGAACAGTTCGGCGCCACGCAGGGCCTCGGCGGCGTCGCGATCCTCGACGCCGGGCAGCGTGCCGATCAGGCCCTTGCCGCCGACTCGCGCCTTCGCCCCGGACACCTCGCGCTCGCGGCCGGCCGCGTCGCGAAGGATCCACGGCTGGTAGCGCACCAGGTTGCCCTGGGGCTCGGTCAGGGATTCGAGTTTCACTTCCCCACGAACGCCAAACGCGCCGTGGATCCTGCCTACCAGGATGCGGCGCGTCGGGTCGGTCATGCGGGAACTCGAGAGTTCGGATTCGGCCGCGCGCGGGGCGCGGCCGGGGTGCCTCAGGCCGGGGCCTGGGCGGCAGCGGCCTTCTGGGCCTGCTTGAACAGATCGGCGACCTTGTCGGTCATCTGGGCGCCGTGGCCGACCCAGTGCTTGGTGCGCTCGATGTCGAGCTCCACGCGCTTTTCGTTGCCGGCGGCGATCGGGTTGTAGTAACCCAGGCGCTCGATGTTGCGGCCGTCACGCGAGCTGCGGCTGTCGGTGACGATGATGTGGTAGAACGGGCGCTTCTTGGCGCCGCCACGGGTAAGGCGAATCTTGACCATGAGGTTCTCGGTGTTGCCCAGCTGCCGGGATGGCAGGGTAAGCCGGCGATTATAGCGGGCCCGCCGGACCGACGGAACCCCCGGGATGCGGGCTCCCCGGGCCTCCGGAGACCATCCAGCGGGCCTTCGGCCCGCTCTACGGACAGAAGGTGACCAGGCGCAGCCCGATCACCGGAACGGCATCCCGCCCCGGCCCATGCCGCCGCCCATCATGCCGCGCATGCCCCGCATCAGGCCCTTCATGCCGCCGGCGCTGAGCTTGCTCATCATCTTTTCCATCTGCTGGTACTGCTTCATCAGCTTGTTGACGTCGGCCGGGGTCATGCCGGCGCCCCGGGCGATGCGGGCGCGGCGCGAGCCGTTGAGGATGTCCGGATGCCGGCGCTCCTTCTTCGTCATCGAGTTGATGATCGCGATCATGCGCGGCACTTCCTTGCCGGTGACCTGGTTCTTCACCGCGTCGGGGATCTGGCCCATGCCCGGCAGCTTGTCCATCAGGCCGCCGATGCCGCCCATGTTCTGCATCTGCTCGAGCTGGTCGCGCATGTCGTTGAGGTCGAACTTCTTGCCCTTGGCGACCTTCTCGGCCAGCTTCTGCGCCTTGTCCTTGTCGACCTGCTGCTCGACCTGCTCGACCAGCGACAGCACGTCGCCCATGTCGAGGATGCGGCTGGCGACGCGGTCAGGGTGGAAGACGTCGAGGCCGTCGGGCTTCTCGCCGACGCCGATGAACTTGATCGGCCGGCCGGTGATGTAGCGCACGCTCAGCGCCGCGCCGCCACGGGCGTCGCCGTCGGTCTTGGTCAGCACCACGCCGGTGAGCGGCAGGGCTTCGCTGAAGGCCTTCGCGGTGGTCGCGGCGTCCTGGCCGGTCATCGAGTCGACGACGAACAGGGTCTCGACCGGGTTCACCGCCGCGTGCAGGACCTTGATCTCGGCCATCATCGCTTCGTCGATGGCGAGGCGGCCGGCGGTGTCGACGATCAGCACGTCGACGTACGATTTTTTCGCGTCGTCGATCGCGGCCTTCACGATCGCCTCAGGCTTCTGCGACGGGTCCGACGGGAAGAACAGCACGTCGACCTGCTGCGCCAGCGTCTTCAGCTGCTCGATCGCGGCCGGACGGTACACGTCGGCGGACACGACCATGACCTTCTTCTTGCGCTTTTCCTTCAGGTGCTTGGCGAGCTTGCCGACCGTGGTGGTCTTGCCCGCGCCCTGCAGGCCGGCCATCAGGATCACGGCCGGCGCCGGGACATTGAGGTTGAGGTCGGAAGCGGCCGAGCCCATGACGGCGGTGAGTTCGTCGCGGACGACCTTGATCAGCGCCTGGCCCGGGGTGAGCGACTTGATCACTTCCTGGCCGACCGCGCGCACCTTGATGCGCTCGATCAGCGCCTGGACCACCGGCAGCGCGACGTCGGCTTCGAGCAGCGCGATGCGCACCTCGCGGGTGGCTTCGCGGATGTTCTCCTCGGTCAGCCGGCCGCGGCCACGCAGGCGCTCGATGGTGCCGGACAGACGCTGGGTGAGGGATTCGAACATGGAGAGCCGCCGCTTGTGGAAAACAGAGATTATATGCCCTGCGCCGGGCGACCGGCCTGTGCGACACTGCCCGGATGACATTCGTTCTCATCGCCGCCGCCCTCTACCTGACCGCGACCGGCCTGCTGTTCCGTCGCCTGGCGACGCTGGGGCCTTCGGTACCGGCCGCGCTGTGGCTGACGCCGCTGGCGGCCGTCATGGTCCACGGCACCGCGCACCTGCGGGCCTGGCACGAGGCCGGCGGCGCGAACCTGCACTTCTTCTCGGCGCTGTCGCTGGTCGGCCTGGGCATGGCCCTGCTGACCGTGCTGGTCGGCGTGCGCGGGCGGATGGCGGCGCTGGGCGTGATCGTGTTTCCGATCGCAGCCCTCGTGGCCATCGGCTACGGCCTCGTCGGCCGGCAGGATCCACAGCAGCTTGACTGGCCCCTGCAACTGCACGCCTGGTGCGCCCTGCTCGCCTACGCCACGCTCGCGCTGGCCTCGGTGCTGGCCATCCTGTCGCTGCTGCAGGAGCGCGCTTTGCGCCAGCGCCGCCTGCGCGGCTGGCTGCGCGCGCTGCCGCCGCTGGTCGAACTGGAAACCCTGCTGTTCCGGACGATCGCGGTCGGCTTTGCGCTGCTGACGGCGACGCTGCTGACCGGCGTGCTGTTCGTCGAGGATCTGCTGGCCCAGCACCTGGCGCACAAGACCGTGTTCAGCGTGCTGTCCTGGCTGGCCTTCGGCGCCCTGCTGCTGGGGCGGCGCCTGCAGGGCTGGCGCGGCGCGAAGGCGGTGCGCTGGACGCTGGGCGCGATGATCCTGCTCGTGCTGGCCTTCTTCGGCAGCAACCTGGTGCTGGAACTGATCCTGGGACGGCGCTGAGCCCCCGGCGCGACCCCGCCGGCGCCCCCCGGGCACGGCGGCGCACAACGAAAATTCCCGGAACGACTGGTCACGCGGGCCGGGCTGGCTTATGGTCGGCGGTCGAGGACCGCCCCCACCCGCACGGAGGCAACACCGTTCGCCACCATGGAGACCCCGTAGTGAATTCGATGGCATCGATCCTGAGGACACCGGCCTGTCTGCTGTTGTTGGCTGGCTTCTGGGCAGGCAATGCGCAGGCCCAGTCCGCCCCCTGGACCAATTTCGAGGAATGTCCCGGCTTCCCGCCCGCCACCGCGGAGGCCCTGCGCTGGGAGGCGATGCGCCTTCCCGACATGGTGCTGTGCCGGGCCATCGTCCAGGACGGGGGCGCCGAAGCCTTCGCGCTGACGATCAGCCGCGAATCGCCGTTCAGGCCGCGCCGGAGCGATCGCGCCGAGGAATCGATGCTCAACGGCCGCGAGCTGTACTGGTACAGCAGCGAACTGCCGAGCCAGCCGAACCTGCTGATCCGCGAAGCCCTCATTCCGATCGCCGAGGATCGCGTCGTGCACGTCTCGCTCCGGGCGAACGATGCCGCGACCCTCGCGAAGTACCAGGAATACGTGATCAGCCTGCCGTTCCCGGACTACGAGGACTGATCGCTCCGGGCCGACAGGCGATCCGCACCGCATCCGCCGCCCATCCCGGGCGGCCCTGCACCACCCGACAGGAGGATCGACATGTTGAAGCGATTGAGCGCGGAGTTCATCGGTACGTTCTGGCTCGTGTTCGGCGGCTGCGGCAGCGCGGTGCTGGCCGCGAACTTCGGCGGCGACGGCAATCCCCTCGGCATCGGCCTGCTCGGCGTGTCGCTGGCCTTCGGCCTGACCGTGCTGACCGGTGCCTATGCGCTGGGCCACATCTCCGGCGGGCACTTCAATCCGGCCGTCAGTTTCGGGCTCTGGGCCGGCGGCCGATTCGCGGCGAAAGATCTCCCGGCCTACATCGCGGCGCAGGTGGCCGGCGCCATCGCGGCCGGCTTCGTGCTGTACCAGATCGCCAGCGGCCAGCCGGGCTTCGCCATCGACCCCGCTTCGCCCGGCGCCTTCGCCACCAACGGCTACGACGCGCTGTCCCCGGGCGGCTACGCGGCGGCGGCGGCGTTCCTGTGCGAGGTCGTGCTGACCGCGTTCTTCCTGGTCGTCATCCTCGGCGCCACCCACAAGCGCGCGCCGGCGGGCTTCGCCCCGATCGCCATCGGCCTGGCGCTCACCCTGATCCATCTGATCAGCATCCCGGTGACCAACACCTCTGTGAACCCGGCGCGCTCCACCGGCGTGGCGGTCTTCGTCGGCAGCGGCGCGCTGCAGCAGCTGTGGCTGTTCTGGCTCGCGCCGATCCTCGGCGGCCTGATCGGCGGCTATCTCTACCGCTGGCTGGGCAACGACGGCGACTGAGCCGGCGCCCCTCCACCCCGCCCCCCGACGCCGCGCCGAAAGGTGCGGCGTCCTGTCCTCAGGCCCTGCACATGGGCGGCGCGGTGCGAACGTTGCAGATGAAACAATCCGGGTCGAAAAATTGGCATGCAATCTGCTTGAACTTGTGGTAAGCCGGCTCGACATCGGCCGGCATCTCCCCCGTAAGTTCAGTGAGGGTCGCCATGAAAACCAAGTTTTCCTTGTGTTTGTCGTTGGTCGCAGCGTTCTGGGCCTGTGGCGCGAATGCGCAGAATGCTGCCCCTGAGTGTCCGAATCTGCCGAAAGAGGCCGGCGACAGTCTCTCCTGGCAGGTCCTCCGAACCCCCGACATGCTGCTGTGCCGCGCGATGCGCGCCGACGATGGCAAGGAGGCGTTCGCCGTGACCATCGGCCGCAACTCGCCCTTCAGGCCCAACAGCGCCCTGCGCGACGGCGAGAGCGTCATCGACGGACAGAAGACCTACTGGTACCGCAGCGAGATCGCTGCCCGACCGAACGAGCTGATCCGCGAGACCCTGATCAAGGTCGCCCCGAACAACGTGGCCCATGTGTTCATCCGCACCGACAGCCAGGAAAACCTCGGCCGGTACAAGGACATGGTGCAGGGCCTGCAGTTCAATCCCTCCCTGGCGCGGAACTGATCCCGCCGACCCCGCACTCCCCGACGACGGCGCCCCAGGGCGCCGTCGTCGTTTCCAGGGACGTCGCGTCTCAGAACCGACCTTCCTGGTAATCCACGAACGCCTGCATCAGCTCCTCCTTCGTGTTCATCACGAACGGCCCGTATTTGGCGACCGGTTCGCGCAGCGGCCTGCCAGCGACCAGGATCGCGCGAGCGCCCGAGCCGCCTGCCTTGAAGATCGCTCGCTCGCCGCCACCGAGCACGCCCAGGGTGTGCGTCGCCAGCGGTCGCGCATCCGCGCCCTCGCCCACCGACAGCGCGCCTTCGAAGACGAAGACGAAGGCGTTGTGGCCTGCGGGCAGCGCGATCGACCAGGCCCGGTCGGGCGCCAGGTCGATGTCCAGGTACAGCGGCTCGGTGGCCGACTGCTGGATCGGCCCGGTGACGTCGACGCCATCGGCATCGGTCACGCGGCCGGCGATCACCTTCACCGAGACGCCCTCGGCGGGATGCGCCACCGGGATGCGCTCGGGCGCGAACTCCTGGTAACGCGGCTCGCTCATCTTCAGCCGCGCCGGCAGGTTCACCCACAGCTGGAAGCCGCGCATGCGGCCGGCCTCCTGCTCGGGCATCTCCGAATGCACCACACCGCGCCCGGCGGTCATCCATTGCACCGCACCGGGCACCAGCAGGCCCTCGTTGCCGTGGTTGTCGCGATGGCGCATGCGCCCGTCGAGCATGTAGGTCACGGTCTCGAAACCGCGATGCGGATGCTCCGGGAAGCCGGCGATGTAGTCCTCGGCGCGGTCGGTGCCGAACTCGTCCAGCATCAGGAAGGGGTCGAGGTCCGGCAGCTGCGGCGTGCCGATCACCCGGCGCAGCTTCACGCCGGCGCCATCGGACGTGGGCATGCCCTGCACGGTGCGGATGACGCGGGCCGCGGACGCGGCGGCGGGGTGCGACATGGAAACCTCCTCGGAGTGAGCCTGCCGCAAGATGCGGGGCCGCCCTCAGCCATCCCAGCCGCACGGCTGGGACGGAGCGTTGCGAGCGATGCCTCCGGTCAGGCGTCCGGCTTCTTCGGCTTCAGCAGCATCTCCAGGGCCTTGCCGGCGGCAGCGAAGGCGAAGGCGCCGGTGATGTGGGTCGCGGCACCAAGTCCGACGCCGCAGTCGAGCTTGAGCGCGGCGTCCGCGCCGAGCTTCGGGCGCAGGCCGCAGACCGTGCCGTCGGCCTGCGGGTACTGCACGTTTTCCAGCGAATAGATCGCGGGCACGCCGAAATAGCGCTGGTGGTTCTTCGGGAAATTGAACTCGGCGCGCAGCTTCTTGCGGATCAGCGCGAGCATCGCGTCGTGCTCGGTGCGCGAGAGGTCGCGCACACGCACGAGGGTCGGATCGAGCCGCCCGCCGGCCGCGCCGACGGTGATGATCGGCAGCTTGCGGCGTCGGCACCAGGCGATCGCCTCGACCTTGGTGCGGAAGCTGTCGCAGGCATCGATGACCAGGTCGTAGCCCCGGCCAAGGAGGTCTTCGAGGTTCGATGGCGTGAGGAAGCTGGCGATCTCGTCGACCTGCATCGCCGGATTGATCGCGCGGCAGCGTTCGGCCATTGCCTGTGCCTTGCCGCGCCCGTACTGGCCCGCGAGCGCGGGCAGCTGCCGGTTGGTGTTCGACACGCACAGGTCGTCGGCATCGATCAGGGTCAGGCGCCCCACGCCGCTGCGCGCCAGGGCTTCGACCAGCCAGGAGCCGACGCCGCCGAGGCCGACGACGGCGACGTGGCAGCGCGAGAAACGCGCCAGCGCGCCTGCGCCGTAGAGCCGGTCGATGCCGGCGAAGCGTTCGGTCCAGGTGTCGTCGAGGGCTTGGGTCGTCATGGCGGCGATTTTACCGCGCCGGGCAGCGTCCTCCGACCCCGTTCCCCGGCATGCTATGTTTCCCGCCATCCCGAAAGGAGCCCACGAGATGTCGACCACACCGGAAACCACCACCGCGCCCTCCGCCTTCAAGCGCTATTTCTTCATGCTGCTGATCGGCATCGTGGTCGGCGCGATCGCGACCGTGATGGTGCTCAATGCACTCAACGCCCGCAAGGATCATTTCCACGACAGCGTGATGTATGTGCAGGAGTGGCACATGAAGCAGCTCGGCGGCAAGGCCGCGCAGAACCGCTGCAACGCGACCGACGTGATCCCGCACCTCAAGGCGCTGCGCACGATGGCCGACGACCTGGAGCGCGCGTTCCCGGATCTCGCCGACGACGAGCGCTTCGTCAAGCAGGCCAGCGGCATGCGCGCCACGCTCGACGCTGCGCTCAGCTCGCCGCCGCTCAACTGCGAGGGCGTCAACACGACGGTCGCGAAGATCGGCGAGAGCTGCAAGGGCTGCCACCAGGATTTCAAGTGAGCGGCCTTCGGGGCGTTCGCAGCGATACAACATAACGCTACATAACGTATACATCCGACACGGATGTGCATCGAACAACGGCCCCGCATCGCGGGGCCGTTGCGTTTCCGCCATGCGGAACATCACGGCTGCTGCATCGCAGCGTGCGCGATCGTCATCCGGCACCCATGATCGGTCGTCCGCAGATGGCGGACATTCCGATCACTTCAACTTTTCCGGGGGCAACTGGATGAAGTTCAACGTACTCACCACCATCGGCGCGACCACCGTGCTCGCCGCCGCCGTTTCCAGCGTTTTCGCATCGACGGACGCTGCGTCGCGCTTCGAGCGCAACAACCCGCTTCGCGTGAGCGTGATGGCGCTGGGCGGCGGCCAGGTCGAGGTCATCGTGACCAACACCAGCCGCAAGACCGCGCGCATCCCGAACTGGCAGCTGCCGTCGGCCGCCGCCGAATCGAACCTCTTCGCGGTGAGCCGCGATGGCGAGGCGCTGCGTTTCGAAGGCCGGATGATCAAGCGCGGCGTACCGACCGCAGCCGACTACACGATCCTGCGGGCAGGCCGCAGCCATCGCGCCGTCGTCGACCTCGGCGCGATGTACGACCTGTCGCAGGCGGGCGACTACACCGTGACCTTCGCGGCGCCGCTGCAATGGGCGTCGATGTCCGACGGCAAGCAGCTGCGCCACGCCAACGGCCGGGCGATGGTCGCGCAGGGCGCACCGATCCGCCTGTGGGTGGACGGTTCTTCGGCGAAGATCGCGAGCGCACAGGCGATCAACCGCGCCAAGCCGAGTGCCGGCGGCAGCGTGGTCGGCGGCGTCACCTACAAGGGCTGCAGCAGCACGCAGATCAGCGGCGCGGGCAACGCGGTCACCGCCGCGCGCAACTATTCCGAAAACGCGAAGGGCTACCTCAACTCGGGCACCGCAGGCCCGCGCTACACGACCTGGTTCGGCGCCTACACTTCGTCGCGGTATTCGACCGCGAAGCAGCACTTCGCCAATATCGACGCCGCCATGGACCAGAGCGGCGGGCAGGTCACGATCAACTGCGGCTGCAGCCAGAACTACTACGCCTACGTGTATCCGACCCGCCCGTACGAGATCTTCGTGTGCAAGGCGTTCTGGACCGCGAACAACACCGGCACCGACTCGCGCGCGGGCACGCTGATCCACGAAATGAGCCATTTCAACGTCGTGGCCGCCACCGACGACCATGCCTATGGCCAGTCCGCGGCGAAGAACCTGGCGCTGACCGATCCGACGCGGGCCCTGGACAACGCCGACAACCACGAGTATTTCGCCGAGAACACCCCATCGCAGAACTGACCCTGCGCATGGGATGACCGCGACGGCCCGCCCCGGCGGGCCGTCGTCGTTCCGGGACAGGCCATTGCGGGACAGGCCGCTCGGGACAGGTCATTGCAGGACAAGCCATGCGGGACAGGTCGTTCCGGGAGAGATCTTTGCTGCAGGGTTTACGGGGCAGGCATAGGCGCCGCCCCCCGGTCGCGCTTATCATCGGAACCCACGCCGACCTGGCGCGCACTCCGGATCCGCACATGCGCTTTTCGCCCAAGTCCCTTCTCGGTGGCGGCCTCGCCATCGCAGCCGTCGCCGCAGGCACCCTCGCCTCGGTCACCGCCGCGCCGCCGCGGCTGCCCGCCAATCCGGTGCGCGTGAGCGTCCAGGCCCTGGGCCAGGACCGGGTGGAAGTCGTGGTGACCAACACCAGCCGCAAGACCCTGCGCATCCCGAAGTGGCAACTGCCGTCCGCCGCCTTCGATTCCAACCTGTTCCGGATCAGCCGCGAGGGCGAGGAAGTCCGCTTCCATGGCCGCATGATCAAGCGCGCCGCGCCGACGGTGTCCGATTTCGCGGTGCTGCGCCCGGGCCAGTCGCAGCGCAGCGTGGTCGCGCTGGGCAGCATGTACGACCTCTCCAGGCCCGGCCTGTACACCGTGACCTATGCGACCTCGCTGCAGTACGCCTCGCTGTCGGGTGGGCCGCAGCTGCGCGCCGTCAACGGCGCCCCGCTGGTCGCGCAGGCCGCGCCGATCCGCATTTCCCTGGATCGCGCCTTCGTCGCCGGCAACCGCGTCAAGCCGGTGCTGCCGGCCAACCCGACGCTGTCGGACGTCGTGGGTATCAGCACCGTCAGCTGCAGCAGCACGCAGATCAGCCAGATCAACCAGGCGGTGCTCTCGGCGCGCAGCTATTCCGAGAATTCGAAGGGCTACCTCAACGGCGGCGCCACCGGCGCGCGCTACACGACCTGGTTCGGCGCCTACACCGCCGACCGTTACAACAACGCGAAGCAGCACTTCGTGAACATCGACAACGCGATGGACCAGACCGGCGGTCAGGTCACCATCAACTGCGGCTGCAACGAAGGCTATTTCGCCTACGTCTACAAGAACCAGCCTTACCAGATCTGGGTGTGCAACGCGTTCTGGAGCGCGCCGCTGATCGGCACCGACTCGAAGGCCGGCACGCTGATCCACGAGATGAGCCACTTCACGATCGTCGCCGATACCGACGACCACGCCTACGGCCATACGGCGGCGAAGAACCTCGCCAACACCAATCCGACCAACGCCGTGGACAACGCCGACAACCACGAGTACTTCGCGGAAAACACGCCGTTCCAGAACTGATCGGTCAGGCCCTGCGTCACCGGGCGACCCGCGACGGCCCGCTTCGGCGGGCCGTCGTCGTGACGGACGCCGGCGCCTGCGGAAGCGGGCGCAGATGGCCCCGATCATCGCCATTTCAAGCCCTGCCTCAACGCACATGCGGGGCTCAGGCAGGCCATGCCATGATCCCGGCCGTCCCTCCCTGCAATGGATCACGTGTTCCATGGATCTTTCGACCCTGTGGTACGTCCTCGCGGGCGTCCTGATCGTCATCGGCCTGCTCGGCATCGTGCTGCCCGCCCTGCCCGGCCTGCCGCTGGTCTACGGCGGCATGCTGATCGCGGCCTGGAACAACGGGTTCGAGGCCATCGGCGTCTGGACCCTCGTCGTTCTCGGCGTGATGACCGTGTTTTCCTTCGCGATCGACATCTTCAGCACGGCGATCGGCGCCAAGCGGGTCGGCGCCAGCCGCAAGGCCGTGGTCGGCGCCGTCCTCGGCACGCTCGGCGGCCTGCTCTTCATGCCGATCGGCCTGTTCGTCGGCCCCTTCGTCGGCGCGCTGGCCGGGGAGCTGATCCACCTGCGCCGCCTCGACCGCGACGGCTTCGGCCAGGCCACCAAGGTCGGTGTCGCCACCTGGCTGGGCATCGTCCTCGGCGTGGCGTTGAAGATCGCGCTCGCCTTCGCCATGCTCGCCCTGTTCATCCTCGCCTGGTACCTCTGATCGATGCATCGCCCCGCGTCTCCGTTCCGTCGCTTCGGTCTCGTCGCGCTGTTCGCACTCCTGCTGTTCGCCATCGCCGTGCCGATGGCCAGCGCCTCGGGCGACGCCTGGACGCAACTGCTGACCGGCAAGGTCGCGGCCAGGACCGCGCCCGCGCAGCCGCCGGCCGCAGCGGCGGTGCGCTGCGACATCCGCCACCTGGGCGACTGCCTCGACACCCTGGTCGACACCGCCAATCTCGCGCTGGCGCGGCTGTTCCAGAAACTGCCGCTGCTGGTGCTGGGCGCGCTGGTCGTCCTGCTCACGCACTGGCTGTCGCGTTTCGTCGGCAACCGCCTGCACCTGCTGCGGATCCGCTCGAAGAACCCTTACATGAGCGACCTGGTGCGCATGATCGTGCGCACCGCGATCATGCTGATCGGCATCCTGATCGCGCTCGATGTGGTTGGCCTGACCTCGGTGGTCGGCGCGGTGCTCGGTTCTGCCGGCGTGGTCGGCCTCGTCCTCGGCTTCGCGTTCCGCGACATCGCAGAGAACTACATCGCCGGCATCCTGCTCAGCGTGCGTCGTCCGTTCGAGCCGGGCGACCACGTGATGATCGAGAACCGCGAAGGCAAGGTCATCGCGGTCAATTCGCGCGCGACGGTGCTGATGACCATGGACGGCAACCACCTGCTGCTGCCGAACAGCCTGGTGTTCAAGTCGGTGGTGCTGAACTACAGCAAGAATCCGAATCGCCGCTTCGATTTCAGCATGCTGATCGACGCCAGCCAGTCGATCCGCGAGGCGCAGACGCTCGGGATCGAAGCGATCTCGAAGATCGAAGGCGTGCTCGAGGACCCGGCGCCGGCCTGGACCGTGGTCGAATTCGGCGCGAACGGCATCCAGCTGAAGTTCTTCGGCTGGGTCGACCAGCACAGCGCGGACCTGGGCAAGGTGCGCAGCGAGGCGATCCGCCAGGTCAAGGCCGCGTACCAGCGCGCAGCGATCGAAGGCCCGCGCACGACGTACCACATCGTGGCCACGCGCAACCGCGATGCGGAGGCGCTGGACGCGGCCATCGAGCCTGCGCACAACGGCGTCGACACCTCGGTGAACCACGAGCTCGACGTGCAGGTCGCGAACGCGATCCGCAACGACGTCAACCCCAACCTGCTCGATCCGGATTCGACATCGCCATGACCGCCTTCATCGCCCTCGCCCTGTCGAGCCTGCTCGTCGTCGCGACGCCCGCGTTCGCCGGATCGTCGACCGCACCCTCCGCGCAGAAAGCAGCGAACGGCCTCGATGCCGCTGCCCGCGCTCGCCTGGTCGGCGACCACATGCTGACCCTGCAGTGGCTCGGCTGGGGCGACCTCTCCGGCGCCGGCAGGCTGGTGGTCGAGGATGCCGGCGACACGCTGCCGATGCGCGGCGAACAGCGCGGCACCGGCGAGAACGCCGATGACTACGTGCGGATCGACGGGCGCATCGTCGCGGCCAGCCGCGACGGCTTCGTCTTCGAGGGCGAGATCCTCACCCGCGTGCACCACATCGCGAACGGCACGGAATGCAGGCGCAGCGGCCGTTTCACCTTCAAGGCCACCGGCAAGCGCCGCTACTGGCGTCTGCAGGAGATGGACAATCCCTGCGACAGCGCGACGGATTACGTCGACGTGTATTTCCGGGGGATCTGATCCGGTCCCGAGGGCGGGCACCGAGGCGCCTGCCCCCGACCGCGAAGCGCATCCAGCGCAGATCGGCACAAGTACGGCGCAATCCCGGCGCAATCCGGACACCATCCCGACGCGATCGCGACACGCCCCCGGCGTGACCTTCGACACCCGCCGCAGCCGGCGGGCCGGAGTAGAGTCGACGGTCGCCAGTCCGGCATCCGCTTCCACTGCCCGTTCCGCCCCCCGGAGATCGCTCGTGAATCCCATTGCCACGTCCTTCAAGGCGCTCGCTGCAAAACCGCAGGCCCTCCTGCTGTCGCTCGCCATCGCCACCGCGCTGACCGCCTGCAACAAGGACGCCCCGGCCCCCGAGGCCGCCGCACCGGCCAAGGCGGCCCCTGCCCTGACCCTGGACGAGGCCAAGCTGCCGCCGGTCAACCGCTTCCTGGCCAGCGACCTCGACGCCGGCAGGAACGCCTGCGTGGATTTCGGCGGCTTCGTCAACGGCAAGTGGCTTGCCGCGAACCCGATTCCGGGCGACCGCACCTCCTGGGGCGCGTTCGAGATGCTCGATGAGCGTTCGACCGCCGTGCAGCGCCAGCTGGCGGAACAGGCCGCCGCGATGCAGGGCGCGACCGGCGTGGAGAAGATCGTCGGCGACTTCTGGGCGACCGGCATGGACGAGGCGAAGATCAATGCCCAGGGCATCGCACCACTGAAGAGCCGCCTCGACGCGATCGATGCGCTGACCGACGGCGCATCGGTCGCCGAGCACCTGCGCAAGAGCTTCGCGCGCGGCGAGCAGGCGCTGTTCGGCTTCGGCCCGAACGCCGACTTCAATGATTCGTCGATGAACATCGCCTATGTCGCCCAGGGCGGCCTCGGCCTGCCCGACAAGGCCTACTACTTCGACGCAGACAAGAAGAAGGACCTGGTCGCCTACGAACAACACATCGCCAAGGTGCTGACGCTGTCGGGCGTCGCCGCCGAAGACGCCGCGAAGCAGGCCAAGGACGTGATCGCGTTCGAGACCCGCCTGGCGAAGGTGTCGAAGTCCAGCGAGGAACTCTCGCGCGACGTCGAGCTGTACTACAACCCGGTGTCGATCGCCGATGCCGACAAGAAGACGCCGAACTTCCCGTGGAGCAGGTTCTTCGAGGCGCAGGGGATCGCCGCGCCGAAGATGTTCTCGCTGGCCATGCCCGAATTCCACGCCGAATTCGACAGGATGCTGGCCGACACGCCGGTCGCCGCCTGGAAGAGCTACCTGCGCTTCCACACCGTCGACGGCGCTTCGCCCTACCTGTCCGACGCCTTCGCCAACGAGAACTTCAATTTCTACCGCGCCACCCTGCGCGGCCAGAAGGAACAGCAGCCGCGCTGGAAGCGCGTGCTCGACACCATCGAGGGCCAGAGCGGCGAAGCCCTGGGCCAGATGTACGTGCAGGTGGCCTTCCCGCCGGAATCCAAGGCGCGCATGGAACAGCTGGTCAAGAACCTGCGCGAGGCGCTGAAGCCGCGCCTGGAGAATCTGGCGTGGATGACGCCGGAGACGAAGAAGAAGGCGCTGGAGAAATGGGCCACGTTCACGCCGAAGATCGGCTATCCGGACAAGTGGCGCGACTGGAAGGGCCTGGACACCTCGCGCGACAGCTACATCGGCAACGTGCTGGCCGCGAACGAGTTCAACTACAAGTGGAACCTCGGCAAGATCGGCAAGCCGGTCGACCGCACCGAATGGGGCATGAGCCCGCAGACGGTGAACGCGTACTACAACCCGCAGCTCAACGAAATCGTCTTCCCGGCCGCGATCCTGCAGCCGCCGTTCTTCGACGCCAAGGCCGACGACGCCCTGAACTACGGCGGCATCGGCGCGGTGATCGGCCACGAGATGATCCACGGCTACGACGACCAGGGCAGCCGTTTCGGGCCAGACGGCAATTTCATGAAAGACCTCGGCTGGTGGACTCAGCAGGACTTTTCGGCCTTCCAGGGCCTGACCGGCAAGCTCATCGCGCAGTTCGACGCCTACGAGGCAATGCCGGGCAAGCGCGTGAACGGCAAGCTCACCCTCGGCGAGAACATCGCCGACCTCGGCGGTCTGGCCGTCGCCTACGACGCCTTCAAGCGCGCGACCGACGGCCAGAAGGACGCGATGGTCGAGGGCCTGCCGCGCGACCAGCGCTTCTTCCTCAACTGGGGCACCGTGTGGCGCCGCAACTTCACCGAGAAGGAGCTGGCCACGCGCCTGGTCACCGATCCGCACGCGCCGGCCAACTTCCGCGCGATCGGCGCGCCCTCGAACCACCCGGCGTTCGCCGCTGCCTTCTCGTGCAAGGCGGGCGACCCGATGGTGCGCGACGGCGAGAACCGCATCGCGATCTGGTAGGCCGCCTGGCAAGACGCCGCCGTCGCGCGATCCGACGACGGGCAGCGTGGAGGCAACACCCAGCAGGCCCGGGGCGACCCGGGCCTGCGTCGCGTCCGGGCCTGCATCCGCGCGGACGGGGGGGCCGTAAGGGCTGTCATGAACGACACCCTCGAACGACCGCGACAGTGGCATGCGCAAGGCGACGGTCCGCAGGCCGATGACCTGCGCCCATCCTCCAGCACCAGCGTACGCACGTCCCCCAACCCGCGTTCCGGTCACGGAACACATCGCGACGGGTTGCCGCCCGGCGCATTCTCCGCGAACATCGGTCCGCGCTCGCCCAAGGCGCGCCTCGCCTCCCCCCAACAAGGATCCCGGATGCCCGAAATCCGCACGAGCCCCGACCTGCAGGACGATCTTCAGGACATCCGAGGACTGGACTCGCTGCTGCGCGACATCGCCAGCGGCAGCCGCAACGCCTTCGAAAGCCTCTATCGCGCCACCTCCTCCCGCCTGTTCGGCATCTGCCTGCGGGTACTCGGGGACCGGGCCGAAGCCGAGGACGTGGTCCAGGAGGTCTACACCACCATCTGGCACAAGGCGCACCAGTTCGACGCCGAACGCGCCAGCGCGATGGCCTGGCTGTCGATGATCGCGCGCAATCGCGCCATCGACCGCCTGCGCGCCGCACCCGCGCGCGGCACGCTCGCACCGATGGAATGGGCCGACGACGTGCCCGACGCCGGCGCCACGCCGCTGCAGAGCGCGATGTCCGACGACGACCGTTCCAGGCTTGAAGCCTGCATGCGCCAGCTCGACGCCCGCCGCCAGGCGCTGATCCGCGCCGCGTTCTTCGAAGGCTCCACCTACGAGGAACTGGCGAACCGGATCTCGTCTCCGCTGGGTTCGGTGAAAAGCTGGATCCGCCGTGGCCTGCTGCAACTGCGTGGGTGTCTGGAAGCATGAACATCGAACACATCGAAGACCGCGATTTCGAAGGCTCGCAACCGCCCTCGGCCGACCTCTTCGCCGGCGAGTACGTGCTGGGCGTGCTCGATGCCGGCCAGCGCCGCGAGGCCGAGGCGCGGATCGCCCAGGACCCGGCCTTCGCCCGCCTGGTCGCCGAATGGGAACAACGGCTTGCGCCCCTGCTGGCCGAATTCGAAGGCGCCGAGATCCCGTCCCACGTCTGGCCGCGCATCCGCAGCCGCCTCGGCTGGCCTTCGGTGGGCGATGCCGCCGCACCGGTTGCAGCGGCCGCCGCGCCGAAGGCCGGAGTGTGGCAGAGCGCCGGCTTCTGGCAGGGCGTCGCGGGGCTCGCCGTCGCGGCTGCGCTCGCCGCCGTGGCGATCGGTCCGCTCGGCCTGCTCAAGCCCGACACGCCCGACACCCGCGTGGTCGTCCAGCCACCGACTCCGCCGACACCCGACACCACGCCGCCGGTCGAAGACCCCGACGCACCCAAGCCGGTCAGCACCCTGCTGCGCGACGACGGCAGCACCGGCTGGCTGGCCTCGGTCGATCCGGCGGAAGGCACCGTGCTGATGGTCCCCGTGCCGGCCGCCGCCGACGCACAGGGCCGCGAGCCGGAGCTGTGGATCATCCCGCCAGGCGGCAAGGCGCAATCGCTGGGCATCGTGTCGATCAACCGCTCGCACACGGTCAAGGTGCCCGATGCGCTGCGCGCCGACCTGGACAAGGGCGCGGTCCTCGCGATCACCCTCGAGCCCAAGGGCGGCGCGCCGCAGGGCGTGGCGACCGGCCCGATCATCGCCAAGGGCGACATCGTCGTGCTCTGACCGGCACGACGGGCCCCGGGCCCGATCGCGCGATACCGGAAGGCGCGTCCGCAGGGACGCGCCTTTCTTCTTGGGCGCCAAGGTGCGTGCGGATGACTGCGCAGGGCATGTGCATCCGCAACGCAGGGATGCCCGTATCGGGTGACGACTTCCAGGAGATGTGCATGTCGGATTCCCCCACCCTGCCGCCACCCGAAGCGGGGCCTGCCTCCACGAACCGGCTGCTCGCCACCCTCGCCCGCTGGTTCGATACCGGCGCGGCGCCGGTGGACGATGGCGCCGAAGGCGACGGCGTGGACTGGCTGCGCGCGATCCCCTTCCTCGCCATGCACCTGGCGTGTTTCGCGGTGTTCGCGGTGGGCGTGTCGTGGACGGCAGTGGCGGTCGCGGTGGCGCTGTATGCGGTGCGGATGTTCGCGATCACCGGCTTCTATCACCGCTACTTCTCACACCGCACCTTCCGCACCTCGCGTGCGGTGCAGTTCCTGTTCGCGCTGATCGGCGCGTCCTGCGTGCAGCGCGGCCCGCTGTGGTGGGCCGCGCACCATCGCAACCACCATCGCCATGCCGACACCGAACGCGACGTGCATTCGCCGACCGTGCACGGTTTCTGGCGCAGCCATGTCGGCTGGTTCCTGACCCGCCACGGCTTCCGCACCGACTGGTCGCGCATCCCGGACCTGGCGCGCTATCCGGAGCTGCGCTGGCTCGACCGCTACGACATCGTGGTGCCCCTGCTGCTCGCCGTCGCCCTGTACGCGATCGGCGCCTGGCTGGAAACCGCCGCCCCCGGTCTCGGCACCGACGGTCCGCAGCTGCTGGTCTGGGGCTTCTTCGTGTCGACCATCGTCCTGTTCCACGCCACCGTCACCATCAACTCGCTGGCGCACCGCTTCGGCAAGCGCCGCTTCGAGACCCGCGACGACAGCCGCAACAACCTCTGGCTGGCCCTGCTGACCTTCGGCGAGGGTTGGCACAACAATCACCATTTCTTCCCGGGCAGCGCGCGACAGGGCTTCCGCTGGTGGGAAATCGACCTGACCTACTACGGCCTGCGCACGCTCGCGCTGTTCGGGCTGGTCCGTGACCTCAAGCCGGTGCCGGCCTGGGTCTTCGCCAAGGCAAGGAGCTGAACATGCGCATCGCCGTGATCGGATCGGGCATCGCCGGGCTGGCCTCGTCCTGGCTGCTGTCGAAACAGCACGAGGTGACCCTGTACGAGGCCGCGGACCGGCTCGGCGGGCATACGCATACCCATCGCATCGCACTGGGCGGACGCAGCTACGACGTCGACACCGGCTTCATCGTCCACAACCCGCAGCACTACCCGCTGCTGACCGCGCTGTTCGACGAGCTGGGCGTGGCCTCGCAGCCGACCACGATGAGTTTTTCGGTGCGAAGCGAGGCCACCGGCCTGGAATACAACGCCACCGACTTCGATTCGCTGTTCTGCCAGCGCCGCAACCTGCTGTCGCCGCGCTTCTGGAACATGCTGCGCGACCTGACGCGTTTCTACCGCGAGGCGCCAGCGCTGCTGGAGGCGCCCGGCGAGGGCCCGACCCTCGGCGACTACCTCGATGCGAACGGCTACGGCGCGATGTTCCGCGACGAACACCTCGTGCCGATGGCGTCCGCGCTGTGGTCGTCGCCGTCGTCGCGCATCCTCGCCTTTCCGGCGAAGTACCTCGTGCAGTTCATGGCCAACCACCAGATGCTGCAGGTGACCGACCGCCCGCAGTGGCGCGTGGTGCGCGGCGGATCCAGCCGCTACATCGACGCGATGCGCGCCCGCTGGCGCGTGCGCGAGCGGCTGTCCAAGCCGGTGCGCATGCTGCTGCGCAGCGGCGCGGGCGCGACGGTGATGACCGACGACGGCGCCGAGCATTTCGACCACGTCATCGTCGCCTGCCACAGCGACCAGGCGTTGCAGCTGCTCGGCGATGCCAGCGAGGCCGAACGCTCGGTGCTCGGCGCCATCGCCTACCAGGACAACGACACCGTGCTGCACACCGATGCGCGCCTGCTGCCGCGCCATCCCAAGGCCTGGGCGGCGTGGAACGCATTGGTGCCGCGCGAAGCCAGCGATGTCTGCACGGTCAGCTACTGCATGAACCTGCTGCAGGGACTGGACGCACCGGAGCCCCTGATCGTCACCCTCAACCGCACCGACCAGATCGACCCGGCGCGGATCCTGCGCCGGATGCGCTACCAGCATCCGGTCTACAGCCACGCCTCGGTCGCCGCGCAGACGCGCCGCGCCGAGATCCAGGGCCAGCGCCACACCTGGTTCGCCGGCGCCTACTGGGGCTGGGGCTTCCACGAGGACGGCATGCGCAGTGCGGTCGACGTGGCCAATGCGCTGGGCGCGAACTGGGCGCCGCGCGCATCGAAACGCGACGCCGCCACGCCGGTGGAACTGCGCGCATGACCGCACCGGCGCTGCGCAGCGCGGTCTACGAGGGCGTGGTGCGCCATCGCCGCCATGCGCCGCGCGCGCACGCCTTCCGCTACCGCATGGCCCAGCTGTACCTCGACCTCGACGAACTGCCGCAGCTGTTCCGCGATCGCCCGCTGTGGTCGGTGGATCGCCGCAATGTCGCCGAATTCCGCCGCAGCGACTACCTCGGCGATCCCGGGCTGCCGCTCGCCGATGCCGTGCGCGAGCAGGCCGGTCGCGTGCTCGGCCGCGTGCCCGCCGGGCCGATCCGCCTGCTCACGCACTTGCGCTACTTCGGTTACGTGTTCAATCCGGTGAGCTTCTACTATTGCTTCCGGCCCGACGGCGAAACCCTGGACGCGATCGTCGCCGAGATCACCAACACGCCCTGGTCCGAGCGCCACGCCTACGTGCTGCCGGTCGATGGCGCGCAGGCCAGCGGTCGCGCGTTGCGCTGGACCTTCGCCAAGCGCTTCCACGTCTCGCCGTTCATGGCCATGGACCACGATTACGACTGGCGTTTCACCGTACCCGGCGACGACCTCCGCGTGCACATGGACGTGATGCGCGATGGCGAACGCTGCTTCGACGCCACCCTCGGGCTGCAGCGCCGCCCGCTCGATGCGTCTTCGCTGCGCCGCGTGCTCTGGCGCTATCCGCTGATGACCGCACAGGTCATGGGCGCGATCCACTGGCAGGCGCTGCGCCTGTGGCTCAAGCGCGTGCCGGTGCACGACCACCCTTCCCTGTCTTCCCGGAGCCCCTCATGAACGAGATCGCCCGAACCGCCACTACAGAAGCGATCCATGCCGAGTACAGCGCCCTCGACCGCTTCCTGCGCCAGCGCCTGATCGATCGCATGGCGGGTCTGCGCCACGGCCGACTGACCCTGCACGACGCACTGGGCACCGTGGTGCTGGGCGAACACGCCGAAGAGATGCCGGCGCAGGCCAGCATCGACCTCGATGTGCGCATCGACGTGGATTCCCCCGGCTTCTACCGCGCCATCGCCGGCAACGGCAGCGTCGGCGCCGGCGAAGCCTGGATGGACGGCCACTGGCGCTGCAGCGATCTCGTCGCGCTGGTGCGCCTGCTGGTGCGCAATCGGGACCTGCTCGACGGCATGGAAACCGGCGCCGCGCGCCTCGGCGGCCTCGCGATGCGCGCCTGGCATGCGCTGCGCCGCAACACCCGCGACGGCAGTCGCCGCAACATCGCCGCGCACTACGACCTCGGCAACGATTTCTTCCGGCTGTTCCTGTCGCCCGACCTGATGTATTCCTCGGGCATCTGGGCGGGCGACGAGGACAGCCTGGAAGATGCCTCCACGCGCAAGCTCGACCGCATCTGCCGCAAGCTCGATCTGAAGCCGGGCGACCACGTGATCGAGATCGGCACAGGCTGGGGCGGTTTCGCGGTGCATGCCGCGAAGCACTACGGCTGCCGCGTCACCACCACCACGATCTCGAAGGAACAGCACGCGCTGGCCGCGCAGCGCGTCGCCGACGCAGGCCTGGAGGATCGCGTCACCCTGCTGCTGCAGGACTACCGCGACCTGCAGGGCCAGTACGACAAGCTGGTGTCGATCGAGATGATCGAGGCCATCGGCGCGGAATACCTCGACACGTATTTCGCCACGCTCGGCCGGCTGCTCAAGCCCGACGGACTGGCGCTGGTGCAGGCCATCACCATCGAGGACCACCGCTACGAACAGGCGCTGCGCTCGGTCGATTTCATCAAGCGCCACGTGTTCCCGGGCAGCTTCATTCCCTCGATCGCGGCGATGGTGCAGGCCAAGTCGCGCGCCAGCGATCTGGCGCTGATCCAACTGGAGGATTTCGGGCTGTCCTACGCGCGCACGCTCGAAGCCTGGCGCCATCGCTTCCTCGCCGCGCTCCCCGAAGTCCGCGCGCAGGGCTTCGACGACCGCTTCATCGCGATGTGGCAGTTCTATCTTGCGTATTGCGAAGGCGGCTTCCGCGAGCGTTCGATCGGCGTCGCGCAGCTGCTGATGGCGCGTCCCGGCCATCGTGGCAGCGCACCGATGCCCGAGCTTGCGCATCCCGCACACCTGCAGGCCTGAGCCTGCAACCATGGACATGCCGCGATGAGCGACCGCGCCGACTTCTGGACCAACGCCATCGCCTACCAGGCGGTGTGGTTCGCGGCCGTGATCGGTGCCGGTGCCGGCGCATGGTGGCCCGGCGTCGCGGCGGCGGCGCTGTTCGTCGCCGTGCAGCTGGGCGTCTCGCGCGAACGCGACGTCGACCTGCGCCTGCTGGTCGCTGCACTGGCCTGCGGCGTCGCCGTCGATGGCGCGATGGCGAGCAGCGCACTGGCGCGGTACGCAGCCGCCGCGCCTGCCGCACCGGGCGGCGCACCGCTCTGGCTGCTCGCGATCTGGGCCTGCTTCGCGCTCACCCTGCGCCGCTCGATGCGCTTCCTGCTCGGCCGGCCGCTCGCAGCGCTGGCGCTGGGCGCGATCGGCGGCCCGCTGGCCTACCTCGGCGCCGCGCGCGGCTGGCAGTCGATCGCCTTCGCCGAACCGCGCTGGCAGGCGCTGGCCCTGCTCGCGCTGGCCTGGAGCCTCGCCCTGCCGATCCTGGTGCTGCTCGCGACGCGACTGCGGACGAGCCCCTCCCTCTCCAAACCGCTTCCGACACAAGGAACACCGCCATGACCCGGACCACCGCCCTGCCATCGAACGCCGCCGCCGAATTGCCGCAGGACCGCCCCGGCCCCGGGCTCATCGGCCTGGCCGAGCGCGGCCTGCTGCCCGATGCGCTGCTGCGCCTGGGCATCCGCCGCCAGTGCGAAGCGCGGCTCCGCTCGGAGTCGGTCGGCGGCGCGCAGGCGCTGGCCGAACGCTATCGCAGCCGCATCGAGCAGCTGCGCACCAGCCCGGTCGCGATCCACACCGAGGCCGCCAACACGCAGCACTACGAACTGCCACCGGCCTTCTTCCGGCTCTGTCTGGGCAAGCGCCTGAAGTATTCCTGCGCCTACTACCCGCGCGGCGACGAAACCCTGGACCAGGCCGAGGAGGCGATGCTCGAACTCTATGGCGAGCGCGCCGAGCTCGCCGATGGCCAGCGCATCCTCGAACTGGGCTGCGGCTGGGGATCGCTCACGCTGTGGATGGCCGAACGCTTCCCGAACGCGCGCATCACCGCCGTGTCCAACTCGCGTCCACAGCGCGAGCACATCCTCGCCCAGTGCCGCGAGCGCGGCCTCGGCAACGTCGAGGTGCTGACCTGCGACGTCAACCGCCTGCAGCTGCCGCGCGACGAATTCGACCGCTGCGTGTCGATCGAGATGTTCGAGCACATGCGCAACTACGAGATCCTGCTGGGCCACATCGCCGACTGGCTGAAGCCGGGCGGCAAGCTGTTCGTGCACATCTTCGCGCACCTGAACCTGATGTACCCGTTCGAGACCGCGGGCGAGGACAACTGGATGGGCCGGCACTTCTTCACCGGCGGCCTGATGCCGGCGACGGACACCCTGCTGTGGTTCCAGCGCGACCTGCGCATCGAGCAGCGCTGGCATGTCGACGGCACGCATTACGAAAAGACCTCGAACCACTGGCTGCAGAACCAGGATGCCAACCGCGACGCGGTCATGGCCGTGTTGCGCGAGGCCTACGGCGAGCACGCCGGCCTGTGGCTCCAGCGCTGGCGCATGTTCTGGATGGCCTGCGCCGAACTGTTCGGCTACGCCGACGGCCGCGAATGGCTGGTCGCGCACTACCGTTTCGCCAAACCCTGAGGACGACACCATGAAGACCGGACTGTTCGCCATCGCGCTCGGCGCGGTGTCACTGGGCGCGCTGGCCGCCGGCGCCGTCTACGCCTTCGGCGGCCGCGACGCCCCGACCATCCCGCCGGTCGCGCAGGTCGACCTGCCGCGTTTCATGGGCGACTGGTACGTCATCGCGCATATCCCGACCTTCATCGAGAGGGATGCCTACGACGCCATCGAAACCTATGCGATGCGCGAGGACGGCAAGGTGCAGACCACCTATCGCCAGCGCAAGGGCAGCTTCGATGCCCCGGTGAAGACCATGCATCCGGTCGGCACCGTGCGTCCCGGCACCGGCAACGCGGTCTGGGGCATGCAGTTCGTCTGGCCGATCAAGGCCGAGTACGTGATCGTCTACCTCGACGACGCCTACCAGCAGACCATCATCGGCCGCAGCGCCCGCGACTACGTCTGGGTGATGGCGCGCACGCCCACCATCTCCGACGCCGACTACGACGCCCATGTCGCCCGCCTGCGCGAACTGGGTTACGACGTGTCGAAGCTGCGCAAGGTGCCGCAGAGGGCGGCGGCGCCGTGATGCCCCAAGGGAAGTAGAAGGTCGCGAGGTCCCGCTCTGCACCTGCTTCAACACGGAGCGGCGACAAGGTTTCCCTGAGGCCAACAATACCTACAAGACACGCGGTGAAGCGACCGATGCTGCAATCGGAGTACTCCGGCCCCACTCGGAAGAGTCAAGTTTCACAGTCAAATTGACTTGTCAATACCGTTCGTCGGAATTTCGTGTATGCTTATGGGGCGCGATGGGAGGACGCGCAACCCCCAACCACGCTCACGAGGAGCATTCATATGACGTTCCACGCATTCAACCGTCGCCCCGGATTCCGCCCCGAAACGAAATTCGGCAACCAGCGCCTGCTGGTCTCGTATGACCTCAATAGAACGAAGAACTACCTACGGCTGCATGCGGCTATGGGCGTCATAGACCCGCAGTTTCGAAGGATTCAAGATTCGCTTTATGAAGTGCGATGCGTCGGAGGTGCCGAATGGCTGTATTCGATGCTGAGGGGGCAGGTCGACATCGATGACAATTTGCTGGTGATTGATCCGAAAGCGGTAGTAGGCAGCAGCGCATGTCCACCTGGATCCCATGCCATGCAACGGTAAGTTTGATCGCAAGGGAGGTCCCGCCTCCCTTGCTCAATAGCCTCACAGTTCAGTGGCCATTGTCCCCCGAGCGAGCCCATCCGATAGATAGCTGGCGATTAGGCGAAACCCGGATGGGCAAACCCGACCTTCCTGCTGTGCCACCAGAGCGCACGGGCGTCCCTCGCCTGCGGCCCGGAATGACAGCCACGGATCGCCGTCGCGCCAAGCTCAGCCAATCCCCCGCAAGCGCCACGCCCGATGGATGCGTGGATTCCGCGCGAAATCCTGCGGGATCGTCTCCGGCGAAATCTCCTCCACCTCTGCGAACGCGGCAATCGCAGCCTCATCGAAGCGGAAGCGGCGGTAGTTGTTCGAGAAGTACAGGGTGCCGCCGAACGACAGCCGCGCCATCGCCGCCTGCAGCAGGTGGACGTGGTCGCGCTGCACGTCGAAATCCTCGGCGCGCGCGGAATTCGAGAACGTCGGCGGGTCGCAGAACACCAGGTCGTATTCGCCGCGATCGGCGAGCAGCCACTGCAGCACGTCGGCCTGCACCAGCCGGTGGCGCTCGCCGCCCAGGCCATTGAGGCGCAGGTTGTCCGAGCACCACTGCAGGTAGGTCGCGGACAGGTCGACCGTGGTCGTGCGTGCCGCGCCGCCCACCGCCGCATGCACGGTGGCCGCGCCGGTGTAGGCGAAGAGATTGAGGAAGCGCGCGTCCTTCGCTTCGGCGGCGAGGCGCAGGCGCATCGGCCGATGGTCGAGGAACAGGCCGGTGTCGAGGTAATCGAACAGATTCACCTTGAGCTTCGCCGCGCCTTCGCGGACCACCAGGGTCTCGCCGCGCTTGAACGCGCCGCTGTCGGCGTACTTGCTGCCGCCCTTGCCCTTCGCGCGGGTCTTCACCGCGACCCGCTCGCGCGGGACCTCGAAGGCCTCGCGCGCGCCGGCCAGCAGGTCCTGCAGGCGCTTGCGCGTGGTCGCTTCGGGAATCTCGGCAGGCGCGGCGTATTCCTGCACGTGCAGCCAGCGTTCGCCGGTGTCGTCGGCCTCGTAGACATCGATGGCGGCGGCGTATTCCGGGATATCCGCATCGTAGGCACGCCAGCAGTGGATGCCCTCGCGCTCGCGCCACGACTTCGAGGCCTTGAGGTTCTTGCGCAGCCGGTTGGCGACCATCTGCGCACCCTCGCCCAGCGGCTGCGGCGCGGCATCGACCGGACGCTCGCGCTGCGGCGGCAGCACCGGGTCGCAGACGATCAGCGCGCATTCGATCGCGCCGTTGAACACCTGGTACTTCTTCGCCGCGCGCAGCCCGGTGGCGCGCGCCAGCTCCGCATCGCCGCAGAGCAGGCTGGCCTTCCAGCCCGGCACCGCGCGCTTGAGTGCATCGCCGAGCGCGCGGTAAAGCATCGGATCGGCGGCGAGGCGTGCGTCGTACGGCGGATTGCAGACTGCGAGCCCGCGCGGCACGTCGAGCACCGGCAGCTGCGCGACATCGCGCACCTCGAAGCGCAGACGGTCGGCGACACCAGCGCGTTCGGCATTCTCGCGCGCAGCTCGGACCGCGTGCGGATCGAGATCGCTGCCGTGGAAGACCTCGCGCAGCGCAGCCAGGCCGGTCTGCGCGCGCGCTTCGGCATCCTCGACCAGCGCGCGCCAGGCGAGCACGTCGAACTGTCGCCAGCGCGACGGCGTCTGCAGCGGCAGCCCTTCGCGCGACAGGCCCGGCGCCACGTCGGCGGCCATCAGCGCGCCTTCGATCAGCAGCGTGCCGCTGCCGCACATCGGGTCGAGCAGCGCACCACCCTCGTGGTAAAGCCCCGGCCAGCCGCCGCGCATCAGCACCGCAGCGGCCAGGTTTTCCTTCAGCGGCGCTTCGCCCTGCATCTGCCGCCAGCCGCGCCGGTGCAGCGGGCCACCGCCGAGATCGATCGACAGCAACGCCTTCGAGGCACCGGCCTTGTTCGTCTTCACCACCAGGTTGAGGCGCAGGTCGGGCTGTTCGAGATCGACGCTCGGGCGCTCGCCATCGGGCCCGCGCAGGGTGTCGACGACGGCGTCCTTGATCCGTTGCGCGGCGTAGCGCGCATGGGTGATCACGTCGCCGGACACGTGCGCATCGACGGCCAGGCTCATGCCCACGCGCAGGTGCTGCGACCAGTCGATCGCGGCCGCGCCGGCGTACAGCGCGCGCTCGTCGGGACAGTCGTATTCCGCGATCGGCCACAGCACGCGGCTGGCGAGCCGCGACCACAGCACCGCGCGCTGCGCGTCGGCAAGCGTGCCTTCGACGTTCGCGCCGGCGCGCGCGGCGGTGGCGTGCGCGCAGCCCAGCGCGACGAGTTCGTCGACCAGCAGGTATTCCAGGCCCTTGGCGCAGCTGACGAAGAACTTCATGTTGCCCGAGGTCATGCCGCCACCTCCGTATTCACAGCTGCGAGCATCGCGGCGAAGGCATCGGCGGACGCCTGCACGTGCGAGGACAGGCGATGTCCGTCGTCGACCAGCAGCAGCCGCGCGCGGCGCGCTTGCGCCCACGTCGCGACGTCCATCGCCGGAATGAGTTCATCGTCCCAGCCGTGGATCACCGACAGCGGAATGCGCGGTGCATCCAGCGTCGGCAGCGGACCCATGCTCAGCGGCGGCGCCATCAGGAACAGCGCGCGCACCGGTACCTCGAAGGCGATCCGCGCCGAGATGTAGGCGCCGAGGCTGGAGCCGGCCAGCACCAGCGGCCCGCGCGCGGCGGCGGCCTGCGCCAGCCCGCGCAGGCGTTCGAGCCGGGCCACCACATCGCCGAGCGGGCTGACCTCGTGCCTGGCGTCCAGATCGGTGTAGTCGGGGCGCTCGTGGGTCCAGCCGAACCGCTCGGCGACCTCGGCCAGCGCGGTCACCTTGGTGGCGTCCGGGCCGCTCTCGAAGCCGTGGGAAAGAATGCAGTGTCCGCGCACGCGGGGAACCTCGATGGGATTGGATGCAGCGTGAAAAGGGAAAGGAAGGCGGGCGATCAGGTCTCGACCCAGCTCACCGGGTCGCCGATGCGCAGGGTGCCGCCTTCGAGGATCCTGGCGCACAGGCCGCCGTGGCCGCGCATCGCGTTGTAGCCGCCGGGCCCGAGCGCAGCTTCCATCCGTGAACAGGGATCGCAGGGCTGCGTGCCTTCCAGCAGCACCTCGCCGATCCGGAAGCGCCGGCCCTTCAGGGCGATCAGCGGCAGGCCGGACACCACCAGGTTGCGGCGCAGGGTCGCCGGCGCGATGCCGTCCAGCCCCGCCAGGGCCGCGATGGCCGGCAGGTGCTCGGCCTGGATCAGGGTGATGCCGCGCTTGCCGCTGCCGCTGCCGTAGCGGTCGCCGCGCAGGCCCTTGCCGGCGATGGCCTCGGCGCTGTCGACCTCGCGCATGGGCACGTCGCGGGCCGGGCGCAGGCCGATCCAGCGCACCGTGCCGGTGCGGGGAAACTGCGTCATCAGGGCGTGGAGTTCGGAACCGGGGGGCGGGAGCGACATCCGCAGATGCTAGCATCCGGGCCATGCTGCCCGACCTGCCGCCGATGCCCCCCGTCGAGATCGAGCCCCTGCCCTACGAGCAGAAACTCGACGCCCGCCCGCTCTCGCAGATCGACCTGGTGGTCGTCCACTGCACCGAAACGCCGACGCTGGCGTCCGCCCGCGAGTTCGGCGAACGCGTGCTCTACGAAGGCAGCGGCACCGGCAACAGCGGCCACTACTACATCGATCGCGACGGCCGCGTGCTGCTGTACGTGCGCCCGGATCGCGTCGCCCACCACGTGCGCGGCCACAACCCGCGCTCGATCGGGATCGAGCTGGTCAACACCGGCCGCTACCCCCACTGGCGCGACTCGAAGCACCAGGCGATGGACGAGCCCTACCCCGAGGCGCAGATCGCCGCACTGATCGCGCTGCTGGCCCACCTGCAGGCGCAGTTTCCCTCGGTGAAGTTCATCGCCGGCCACGAAGACCTGGACCGCGAGATGGAACAGGCGCTCGACGACCCAACCGTGCAGGTACCGCGCAAGCGCGACCCGGGGCCGCTGTTCCCGTGGGAACGCATCATGCAGGGCGTGCGCTGGGAGCGCTTGACGCCCTGATCTGCCGCAACGGCCGCGCGGCGCCTCAACGATTCGCGCGAATGCAGGTCACGGCGCCTTTGTTGTCTTTGCTCAACGAGGCCGCGAATTCGCAGACGGCATCGCTTTCCCGGGCAGTCACGCCCCAATAGACGATGCGCAATTCCCGCTCACCCGGCGCACCGCGTGCGACGCTGAGGTATGTGGTTTCGGTCGGCACGTTGTCGAAGGTCCGCGCCAGGTGTGGCGGCAGGCTGCTGTCGCAGGATTTGGAATCGACCTTGATCGGCAGATTGCTCTCCTTGCGCGCGCGCTCGAGCAAGGCCTCCACCCGTTCGATCGCATGCTCGCAGTCCTGCTGGTTCGCGGTCTTGATCAGGTCGACTTCCTGAATCCTGCGCCCACCCACCTCGACCGACCCGCGCACCTGGGCATACACCGGGTTGGCAAAATCCAGCGAAACGTCCTGCGTGGACTGCCTCTCCTGAAACCAGAACCACAGTTTCACCGCCGCCGCGATCGCAATCAGAACGAGTAGCACCTGCTTCATGCGCCCCCCTGTCGGGCATTCGATGACTGCCGGAGTGTAGTGAGCCGGGCATTCAGCGGCAATGGCTGGCGCGGGGGCGGTGTTGCAGCAGGCGCGGATCAGGCAGGGCTTGCGCCGGGAACGACTGGCGTCGCAAGCCGCTTCTTTTTCTGCTGTGGCAGGAGCACGCCACGCTTTGATCGGACTCAGCGCTCCGGCAGCGGAATGAACTCGGTCTCGCCAGGCACGTGGCCGAAATTGCCGAGGATCCAGTCGCGCTTGGCCTGTTCGATGCGGTCCTTCGACGTGGACACGAAGTTCCACCACAGGTGGCGATGGCCGTCGAGCGGTTCGCCGCCGAGCAGCATCGCCTTGACCGTCGTCTTCGCGCGCAGGTGGTGGCGCGCGCCGCGATCAAGCACGACCAGGTGCATCGGCGGGAGGTCGCTGCCATCCAACTGGCTCTCGCCTTCAAGCACGTAGAGCGCGCGCTCCGGATGCGCGGCGTCGAGTTCGACCTCGGCGCCGGGGTCGAGATCGATGGCGACGTACAGGGTGTCGGCGAAGACCTGCACCGGCGATTCCTCGCCATGGGCGCGGCCGGCGACCACGCGCAGCAGCGCGCCGGGACGCGCCAGGCGCGGCAGGCTGTCGGCGGGATGGTGGTGGAAGGCCGGGTCGACTTCCTCGTACGCCTTCGGCAGCGCCACCCAGGTCTGCAGGCCGTGCAGCGCGTGCCCGGTCGGACGCAGCGCGGCCGGGGTGCGCTCGGAATGGGCGATGCCGCGCCCGGCGGTCATCCAGTTCACGTCGCCCGGGCCGATGTCCTGGCGCGTGCCCAGGCTGTCGCGATGGTGGATCCGCCCCGACCAGAGGAAGGTGACCGTGGCCAGGCCGATGTGCGGGTGCGGGCGCACGTCCATGCCGGTGTCGGGGGCGAACACCGCCGGGCCGATGTGGTCGGCGAACACGAATGGACCGACGCTGCGGGCCTGGATGGAGGGCACGGCGCGGCGGACGTCGAAACCGCCGATGTCGTGGACGCGCGGAGCGATGAGGGTGGTCATGGCGAGAACCTGTCGCGGGAACGGGGCCAGCGTCGCACGCAGGGGCCGAGGGCGGAGAACGCATCCGGGCAACGATGCGTCTTGCCGCCTCGCGGGCCCAGGTTCACGGGCGGTGCGCACGGGCCCGGCCTATAATCGCAGCCACGTCCCCACCGGCCCCGCCATGACCTCGCCCGTCTCCGAACTCATCGAACTGCTGTCGCTGGAGCGGCTGGAAAACAATCTGTTCCGCGGGCAGAGCCGCGACATCGGCACGAAATATGTGTTCGGCGGCCAGGTGCTCGGCCAGGCGCTCTCCGCCGCGCAGGCCACGCTGGACTCCGCAAAGGGCGCGCGCGACGCGCACTCGCTGCATGCCTACTTCCTGCGCGCCGGCAACATCGAGGCGCCGATCGTCTACGACGTCGACCGCACCCGCGACGGCGGCAGCTTCTCGGTGCGCCGCGTCACCGCGATACAGCACGGCCAGCCGATCTTCGTCTGCGCCTGTTCGTTCCAGGTCCACGAGGTCGGCGCCGAGCACCAGCTGCCCATGCCGCAGGTACCGATGCCCGAGGATGTCGAACCCACGGCGCCGCTGCCGCCGGAGAAACTGGCGCAGCTGCCGACCAAGATCCAGCGCTGGCTCAACCGCATGGGTCCGTTCGAGTTCCGTCCGATCTACCCGCGCGACGATCTCAACCCGCCCAAGCGCCCGCCGTTCCAGCAGGTGTGGTTCAAGCTGTCCGAACCGGTCGGCGACGCGCCGGAGCTGCATCGCGCCCTGCTCGCCTACGCCAGCGATTTCCACCTGCTCGGCACGACCACCTTCCCGCACGGCATCAGCTACTACCAGCCCAACGTGCAGATGGCCTCGCTGGACCACACCATGTGGTTCCACCGCCCGTTCCGCGCCGACGACTGGCTGCTGTATTCCATCGACAGCCCCAGCGCGCAGAATGCGCGCGGCCTGGCGCGCGGACAGATCTTCGATCGCGCCGGCCATCTGATCGCCAGCACCTCGCAGGAAGGCATGATCCGGGTCCTCGACAACGACAACGACAAGGCAGGACACTGATCCCATGCGCCAGGTCTTCAGCAGTCCCCGCCTCGAAAACGTCGAACGCGTCGCTGCCCTGCTCAACGAGCACGGCATCGAGACCCGCGTGACCAATGGCCGCTCCTATCGCGGCAGCCGGCGCGGCAGTTTCAGCTACCGCGAAAGTCCCGAGGGCGATGTGCGCCCGGCCGTGTGGGTGGTCACCTCCGACGACCAGCCCAAGGCACGCGAGATCCTGCGCGAGATGGGCCTGCTCGACTCCGGCCGCTCGCCGACCAGCTACCTGCCGACCCCGCACGACGTGCGCGGCGAAGACGAGATCGCGGCGCGCAAGCGCAAGGCCTTCCGGATCAAGAGTGGTCTGCTGCTGGCGATTGCCGTGGCCATGGGCATCGGCTTCCTGTCGTCGCGGAAAGCCCCGCCCGCCGCCACGCCGGCACCTGCTGCAGCAGCGCCGGTGGCGAAAGCCAACACCCACGTCGTCGACACCCCCAGCGCGCTGGCGGCGATGCTGATCGATGTCGAACTGCGCGCCCACGACGGCGCCGAAGCCTGCCTGTCTGTGGATGGCAAGGATCCGTCAGAGCGCGTGCTGGAACAGCTGAAGGCCGATCGCAAGCGCCTGCGTCCGGCCTCGACCTGCGGCGGCGCCGATGCCATGTCGCTGTTGTCGATCGATGTGGCGGACTACCGCACCGACGGCTGGGGCACCGGCACCGTGCGCCTGGTCATCGCCGACCAGGGGCCCGACGGCAAGCGTCGCGAGGACGTACGCACCCTGGAAGTGCAGCGCGACGACACGGTGTGGAAGGTGAAACGGATCGTGCTCTGAGCGGAGGCTCGATCGTTTCGTCTTCCCGAGTGCATGTACGGGCTGAGCTACGCAGCTCAGCCTCCTTGACATCCGCCCTGCCGGTTCGCCCCCTTTGAAAAAGGCGGCCGACGCGCACCGCGCGGCGGGGGGATTTGCTCTTGCGGGAGAGACACAAGTCGCGGCCCCGTCATGCCTGCAAAGCAAATCCCCCGCTGACGCCGCCCCCTTTTGCAAAGGGGGCTTGGGACCCGGACGCATCCACCGCGTCCGAAAGACATCTGATTACGGCTGGGCGGGCCCCTGCGGGCGCTTGCCGTGCTCGCGACGATAGGCCTGCATTTCGTCGCGGCTGAGGTAGCCATCCTTGTTGCCGTCGATCGCGGCGAACTTCTCGGTCAGCCGCGGCCGCTGCGCGGCTTCCTGGCGGCTCACCCGCTGGTCGCCGTCGGTGTCGAGCTTCGCCCTGCCGCCGTGGCGACCGCGCTGCGGGCGTTCCTCGGCGGAAATGCGGCCGTCCTTGTTGGCGTCCATCCGGTCGAAGTGTTCGAGCAGCTTCGGCGCCTTCGCCGCTTCGCTGCGGTCGATGGCGCCGTCCTTGTTCGCGTCGAGCTGGGCCATGCGGTCGCCGCCCCGGCCACCGTGGCGACCGCGCTGCGGACGCTCTTCGGCGGAAATGCGGCCGTCCTTGTTGGCGTCCATGCGGTCGAAGTGTTCGAGCAGCTTCGGCGCCTTCGCCGCTTCGCTGCGGTCGATGGCACCGTCCTTGTTGGCGTCGAGCTGGGCCATGCGGTCGCCGCCCCGGCCACCGTGGCGACCGCGCTGCGGACGTTCCTCGGCGGAAATGCGACCGTCCTTGTTCGCGTCCATGCGGTCGAAATGTTCGAGGAGCTTCGGCGCCTTCGCCGCTTCGCTGCGGTCGATGGCGCCATCCTTGTTGGCGTCGAGCTGGGCCATGCGGTCGCCGCCCTTGCCGGCCGGACCCGTCTGGGCGAGGACGGACATGCCGGTCGTCGCGACCATCAGCGCGGTGGTGAACAGTACGATGGGTTTCATGCTGGGTTTCATGATCGTGTCCCTGTGGAAGTCGGGTGTCTGTGCAAGTCGGGATGCGGCATGCATGCGCACACCCGGATCAACGCGTGCGGGGCGTCCGGGTTGACCCGCCGTCCCGGTCCGCGTCCGTCCGGTCACATCCGGCGCCCTGCCGCGTCATGGGCAGTACCTGCTGCTCGACCTGCCGCACGCTGCCTGAGACCATTCCGACCATGACCGCCGCCGCCCTCACCTTCGACGAACTCATCCAGCGCGATCTCCCGGCCGCGCGGGGCGGCGACGCTGCCGCCTACGGTCGCATCGTCTCGGCCTGCCAGAACACCGTGACCGCCGTGGCGCTGGCGATCACCCGCGACGTGGCGGCCAGCGAGGACATCGCCCAGGAGGCGTTCCTCAACGCCTGGCAGCGGCTCGACAGCTTGCACAGTCCCGACAGCTTCCTGCCCTGGCTGCGCCAGATCGCGCGCAACCTGGCCCGCGACCACCTGCGCCGCTACCGCGACCAGCCGCTGGACGGTGCCAACGCCGAACTGGTGCTGGCGGTCGCCGCCGACCCCGGCCCGCAGCCGATGGACCACGTGCTCGACGGCGAACGCGAGTCCGCCGCCGCCGAGTTGATCGCCGCCCTGCCCGAGGACAGCCGCGAAACCCTGCTGCTGTTCTATCGCGAGGGCCAGAGTTCGCAGCAGGTGGCCACGCTGCTGGGCATCACCGACGCGGCCGTGCGCAAGCGCCTGTCGCGGGCGCGCCAGCAGATCCGCGACGACCTGCTGGCACGCTTCGGCGAATTCGCGCGCAATTCCGCGCCCTCGGCGGCGTTCACCGCTGCGGTCATCACCGGGCTGGGCATCGCGACCAAGCCGGCGGCGGCGATGGCCGCGACCACGCTGGGCGCAGGCGCGGTCGGCGGCGGCGTCGCCGGCAAGGGGCTGGCTGGCATCCTCGGCGCGGGAGGCCTGATCGGCGGCAGCCTCGCCGGCGGCTGGCTGGCGGCGCACCTGACCCGGCGCTACATCCTGGCCTATGCCGAAACCCTCGAAGAACGCGACGCCATCCTCGCGGCCTACCACCGCTACCTGCGCTGGACGCTGCTGTGGATGGCGATCGTGTTCGTCGTGGCGATCTGGGGCTACAGCCTGGTCCTGACCACGCTGCTGGCCGTGGTCGCCGAAGCCGTCTCCCTGCGCACCCTGCTGGCGATCCGCCGCACCCTGCTGCCGCTGATCGCCCGCGACCGGGCGCGCGACCCCGAGGGTGCCGCGACGCGCTACAAGGCCTACGACTACAGCTACGGGCCGACCGCGATCGTCTGGACCGGCATTTTCTATGTACTGTCGATGCCGCTGTTCCACATCGCCCTGCACTACGGCGGCTCCGGGATGGCGATCACCCTGCAGGCGCTCTGGCGCGTGTTCTCCTGAGAGGGCCGCCATGCAGACCGATGCCGGCATCGCCATCACCGACCTCACCGCCATCGACGCCCTGATCGGCCGCGAACTGCCGGCCGCCCGTGCCGGCGACCGCGCTGCCTACGGACGCATCGTCGCCGCCTGCCAGAACACCGTCACCGCCGTGGCGCTGGCGATCACCCGCGACGTGCCGGCGAGCGAGGACATCGCCCAGGACGCCTTCCTGAGCGCCTGGCAGCACATCAAACGCCTGCAGAATCCCGCCAGCTTCCTGCCCTGGCTGCGGCAGATCACCCGCAACCTCGCCCGCGACCACCTGCGCGCCGGCCGCCATCGTCCGCTGGATGGCGAAGGCGCCGAACTGGCGATCGAACTGGCCGCCGACCCCGCGCCGACGCCGTCGGAGTGGCTGGAGGAGGACGAGCGCGAGCGCGCGGCGGCCGAGCTGATCTCCAGCCTGCCCGAGGACAGCCGCGAAGTGCTGCTGCTGTACTACCGCGAGGGCCAGAGCTCGCAACAGGTGGCGATGCTGCTCGGCCTGTCCGACGCGGCGGTGCGCAAGCGCCTGTCGCGTGCGCGGCAGAGCCTGCGCGAGGACCTGCTGCGGCGCTTCGGCGACTTCGCCGCGTCCAGCGCGCCCGGCGCGGCCTTCACCGCCGTGGTCGCGACCGCGCTGGCCACCGCCGCACCGCCGGTCGCCGCCAAGGCGATCCTCACCGCCGGTGCGGTCGGCGGCGCCAACAGCCTGTCGAAGATCGCGCTGGGCGCGGCCGGCAGCATCGGCATCGGCATGCTCGCCGCATTCGCCGGCATCTGGCTGGGCACGCGCAAGCAGCTCAAGGGCGCGATCGACGACGAGGAGCGGCGCGGCCTGGTCCGCAGCGCGGTGGTCAATTCGCTGGCCACGGTCGGCTTCCTCGTGTCGATCGTCCTGCTGACCCGCTTCGACGACGGCTGGCTGCTGCCGGTGCTGGCCACGCTGGTCTTCATGGCCGTGGTCTTCCACCAGACGATGGTCGTGCAGCCGCGCGTGCTGGCGCGACGGCACGCGCTGGAAGCGCAGCGCGATCCCGTCGGCGCCGCGCGCCAACGCCGCAAGGAACGCATCCAGTGCTGGCTCGGCGCCGGCATCGGCCTGGTCTGCGGCCTCGGCGGCCTGATCGCCGGCCTCGTGGCCTCGGGACGACTGTAGGACACGAGCTCCGCACGCAGCGCCCGAACTGATCCGGGCCGGCGTGTTCGCGGCTCCCGGTCTGGCGGGTATCCTGCGCGCATGCCGCCATCCGCTTCCCCGTCTCCGCGTTCCCCCATCCGCATCGCACACGGCGGCTTCGCATCGCCATGAGTCCAGGCACAGACCTGCACGAACCGCTGCGGCTGTTCCATACCTCCGAACATCCCTGCGGCTACTGGCCGGACCGCAGGGCCCGCGACCTGGTGTTCGACCCCGGCGACCCCCGCCTGGCGCGCAAGTACGCGATGGCGCTGCAATGGGGCTTCCGCCGCTCGGGCAACCTGATCTACCGGCCGCACTGCCGCGCCTGCCAGGCCTGCGTCGCGGTGCGCATCCCGGTAGCGGAGTTCGCGCCCAACCGCAGCCAGCGGCGCTGCCTGGAACGCAATGCCGACCTCGACGCCCGCGTGCTGCCTGCGGTGCGCGGCGGCGAACACTTCGACCTCTACCAGCGCTACCTCGCTGCACGCCACCCCAACGGCGGCATGGACGGCCACGGCGAAGCCGAGTTCGACCAGTTCCTGGTCAGCACCTGGGCCGAATCGCGCTTCCTCGAAATCCGCGAGCACCGCGACCACGGCCAGGGCCCGCTGGTCGCCACGGCCGTGACCGACGTGGTCGAGGACGGCCTGTCCGCGGTCTACACCTTCTACGACCCGGACGCGGCCGATCGCGGTCTCGGCACCTTCGCGATCCTGCAGCAGATCGCCTGGGCGCGACGCGAGGGCAAGCGTCATCTCTACCTCGGATACTGGATCGACGGCCACGACAAGATGGCCTACAAGCGCCGCTACAGGCCGCTCGAAGCCTTCGACGGCCAGCGCTGGCTGCGCGACCGCCACGACACCCCGCACCTTCCGACCGAACACCCATGACGCCACGCGCCGCCTTCGCCGCCCTGCCCATCGCCGCCGCGCTCGCCACCGCCTGCGCCACACCGGAACGCGTGCAGGCGAACGCATCCGACGCGCCGCTGCGCGTGGCCACGTACAACGTTTCGCTGTACGACGAAGCCGACGGCGGCGTGATCCGTCGCCTGGAAGCCGGGGACGACGGGGCGCGCAAGGTCGCGGCGGTGCTGCAGCGCCTGCGCCCCGACCTGGTGCTGCTCAACGAGTTCGACCACGACGCCGCAGGCCGCGCCGCCGACCTGTTCCAGCAGCGCTACCTCGAAGTGCCGCAGGCCGGCGGCGGCGATGCCCTGCACTATCCCCATCGCTATTTCGCGCCGGTGAACACCGGCGAACCCAGCGGCCTGGACCTGGACGGCAACGGCAGCACCGGCGGCACGGGTCGCGACCGCGGCAACGATGCCTGGGGCTACGGCCTGCACCCTGGCCAGTACGGCATGCTGGTGCTGTCGCGCTATCCGATCGAGCGCGATGCCGTGCGCAGCTTCCGCCTGCTGCGCTGGAGCACGATGCCCGATGCGATCAGGCCCTACCATCCGACGCAGCGCGGCTACTTCCATCGCGACGAGGTGTGGCAGCAGCTGCGGCTGTCGTCGAAATCGCACTGGGACGTGCCGGTGCGCACGCCGCTGGGGCGCGTGCACTTCCTGGTCTCGCACCCCACGCCGCCGGTGTTCGACGGCCCCGAGGACCGCAACGGCGCACGCAACGCCGACGAACTGCGCCTGTGGCGCGAATACCTCGACAACGATCCCGCCGACCATGCCTGGCTGTGCGACGACCAGGGTCGGTGCGGCGGCCTGGCCGAAGGCGAACGCTTCGTGATCGCCGGCGATCTCAACAACGACCCGAACGATGGCGATGGGCGGCACGACGCGATCCGCGCCCTGATCGACCACCCGCGCGTGCTGCGCCACCCCGCGCCGCGCAGCGAAGGCGCGGCGATCGCCGCACGCAACACCGGCGGCGCCAACACCGGCCACATCGGCGACCCCGCCGAGGACACCGGCGACTTCGGCCCGAGGGTCGGCAACCTGCGCCTGGACTACGTGCTGCCCTCGATCGGGCTGCGCTGGCGCGGCGGCGGCGTGTTCTGGCCCGCGCCGGGCAGCGATGACGCCGCGATCGCGCATGCCTCGGACCATCACGCGGTCTGGGTGGATCTCGTCGCGGACGACTGAAGCGGACGACTGAAACGGATGATCGAAGCCGCACCGGGACGGACGGCCCGGCACGGTCGCCGGTCCCTCACAGGGCACGCCCCATCCAGTCGCTGACGCGATCCGCGGCACCGGCCGGCCACCCGCCGCAACCACGGAAAAAAGTGACGGACATCCGGTCCGAAGCGCTTCCAACGCCCGGATTTGGGTATATGCTCAGGCCATGATCCTTGGCAAACACGATGTGGATGCAGGGACGGGGGGAAGGGTCGGGGGGACTCTGACAGCCGAAGCCGCCGTTCGTACGGTGGTCGATGCGCTGCAGCGCGCACTGCCCGGTGGGACCCGGATCGCCATCGCCTGGCATCATGCCCAACTCGGCCTCGGCAGCCTGCGCTGCCCGGGCGCGGACGATGCCTTGCAACGCGCCGTGGTCGCCCACCTCGATGCCGGCCCCGGCGACGGCGGCACCTCCTTTCACGAAGGCACCTGGCTCGGCCGCTCCGATCGCGGCACGGAGCGCGTCGCGGTCGGGCTGGTCTTCGACGATGCGCCACCGGAAGGCTGGGTGGAACACGCGTGGTTCGCGCTCGCCGGCGACCTGGTCTGGGCGATGCTGCGGCTCGCCGACGCCGACACCCGGATCGAGGCGCTGGAGAAATCCAAGCGCCTGCAGCAGGCCCTGTACGAGATCTCCGACCTCGCCGGCTGGGGCCTGGAGATGCGCGAGATGCTCGCGCGCATCCATCGCGTGGTCGGCCACCTGATGCCGGCCGAGAACTTCTACATCGTCCACTACGACGACGAACACGACAGCATCCGCTACCTGTACTTCGCCGACAGCCGCGACAGGTTCGATCCGGATGCCGACACCGTCTACCCGCTCGGCGAAGGCCTGCACAGCATGACCGCAGCGCTGCTGCGCCATGGCCGGCCGCTGGTGGGCCCGGCGCGCGACATCATCGAATCGCTCGGCATCCCGCACGAGGAATATGCCGGTGGTCCCCTCAGCGAGGACTGGCTGGGCGTGCCCCTGCTGCGCGAAGGCCGGGTCTGCGGCGCGATCGTGGTCCAGGACTACACGCGCATCCACTGTTACGGCAGCGAGGAGCAGGCGCTGCTGGAATACGTCGGCCAGCACATCCTCACCGCGCTCGATCGCAAGACCGCGCAGGTCGAGCTCGAACGTCGCGTGCGCGAACGCACCCACGCACTGGAGCGGGCCAACCTCGAACTGCAGAGTGAAGTGCTGGAACGCCAGCACGCCGAGAAACTGCAGCAGGCCCTGTTCCGCATCACCGAACTGTCGGTCAGCGCCACCGGTCTCGAACACTTCTATGCCGACCTGCATTCGATCATCGGTGAACTGCTGTACGCGAGGAACTTCTACGTCGCCCTGCTCTCGGCCGATGGCGAATACGTCGAATTTCCCTACGCCGCGGACGAAATCGAGACCAAGACACTGACCCGTCGCAAGCGCGCGCGCGGCCTGAGCGAATACGTGATCGACACCGGCAAGCCGCTGCTCGCGATGCGCGAAGGCATCCAGGCCCTGGAAGCGCAGGGCCTGGTGCGCAGCATCGGGCCGCTGGCCTGGTGCTGGCTGGGCGTGCCGCTGACCCGCGACGGCGTCGTCGAGGGCCTGATCGGCGTGCAGAGCTATACCGAAGGCGTGGCCTTCACCGACCGTGACCAGGAACTGCTCACCTTCGTCGCCCACCACATCGACGCCGCCCTCGCCCGCAAGCGCGCCCAGGACACCCTCGTCGCCGCGCACGCCGAACTCGAGACCCGCGTCCAGACCCGCACCCGCGAACTGGCCGACGCCAACCGCGAACTGCGCGAACAGATCGCCGAACGACTGCGCGCCGAGCAGCGCCTCCGCCACCAGGCACGCCACGATTCCCTCACCGGACTGCCCAACCGCGCACAGCTCCAGGAACGCCTCGACGACGCCATCATGCGCGTCACCTCCGCCGATTCACGGCCCTTCGCCGTCCTCTTCCTCGACATCGATCGCTTCAAGCTCATCAACGATTCCGTCGGACACGTCGCCGGCGACGAGCTGCTGGTCGAGTGCAGCCGGCGCATCTCCCAGCTCATCCATCGCGACGACCTCGTCGCGCGCCTGGGCGGGGACGAGTTCGCACTCCTCGTCGAGAACGTCGAGAGCGCAGACCAGGCCCGCCAGTACGCCAGCAACATCCTCCGCGCCATCGGACAGCCGCTGTGGATCGAGGGCCGCGAGATCTTCCCCTCCGCCAGCATCGGCATCGCCCTGTGGCATCCGCGCTATCGCAAGAGCGAGGAACTCCTGCGCGACGCCGACGCGGCGATGTATCGCGCCAAGCGCCTCGGCCGCAACCGCAGCGAGGTCTTCGGCGAGGAGATGCGCGCCGAGGCCATGCGCCTGCTCGACCTCGAAGCCGACCTGCGCCGCGCGATCATGCACGACGCCTTCGAGCCGCATTTCCAGCCGATCCTGCGCCTGGCCGATCGCCAGCAGGTCGGCTACGAAGCCCTGGTGCGCTGGAACCACGAGCAGCGCGGCCTGCTCACTCCCGCCGAGTTCATCGGCGTCGGCGAGGACAGCGCGCTCATCGAACAGGTCGACTGGCTGATGTACGGCCACGTCGTGTCGTCGATGGGCGAATATCCGAAGAACTACGTCTCGATCAATGTCTCGCCGCGCCATTTCCTGTCGGACAACTTCTCCGACCGCCTGCTGCGCATGCTCGACGAGGCCGGGCAGGATCCGCGCCGGCTGCGCATCGAGATCACCGAGGTGGCCCTGATCGAGGATGCGAGCCGGGCGCTGAAGGTGCTGCGCGACCTGCGCGGCCACGGCATCGAGGCCCTGCTCGACGACTTCGGCACCGGGTTCTCGGCGCTGTCGTACCTGCACCGTTTCCCGATCCAGGGCCTGAAGATCGACCGCAGCTTCGTGTCGGGGCTGGAGGGCGAGACCTGCACCGAGAGCCTGGCGCTGGTCCGCGCGATCCTGGCGATGGCCCTGACCCTGGGCATCGACACGATCGCCGAAGGCATCGAGACCGAGCGACAGCGCGAGATCCTCGTCGAACAGGGCTGCCAGTTCGGACAGGGCTATCTGTTCGGCAAGCCGCGCATGCTCGACCGGAACCCCTCGACCTACCGCCACCGCCAGGGACTGCACTGAGCGGAGCGCGGACGATGCGGCAGCCGGCCCGCATGCCATGGGGAATGGCATGGAGGACATGCCACAACAGGACAAGACACGAAAGGACATGGCACGCAGCGATGGCATGGATGATGCTTGCGTTCCGGGGAGCTTGCAGGGACGGCGTCGGACGACTGTCAGGGACTGACCTTGGCGGTACTTGGGCTTTTTCCCGACATTCTGCGTTCGCAGGTCGACATGGCAGCCGTACGGGCACACCACCATGATCCTGAGCAGGAACGAAGCGGTCGACACCACGGCGGACGCGATCGATGCGCATCCGCCGGCCTCCGGCGGCGACAGCCTGAAGGCGGCACTCTCTCCGCTGCTGCGCGCGGTGCCGCCGGACGCGCGCGTGGCGATCGCATGGCGACACGGGGGCCTGGGCGAAGGATGGCTGGATCAAGGCGGTGACGCTGCCCTGCGCGATCGCACGCGCGCCGCGCTCGACGGCGGGCCCGTCGCGGAAGGCGAGCTGCGTGTCGAACGCTTCGAACGCGCGGACGGGATCGTCTGCATCGGCCTGCGCCGACGCGCCGATGCCGATATCGACTGGATCGATCGCCAGTGGACGCCGCTCGCCGCGGAACTGGTCGACGCCTGCCTGCGCCTGGCGGATGCCGATACCCGGATCGAGGCGCTCGAAAAATCCAAGCGCCTGCAGCATGCGCTGTACGAGATCTCCGACCTCGCCGGCTCGAACCTGGAGATGCGCGAGATGCTCGCGCGCATCCATGGCGTGGTCGGCGAACTGATGCCGGCGGACAACTTCTTCATAGTCGAGTACGTCGAAGCGCACGATCGCATCCGCTTCCTCTATTTCGCCGACCATCGGCACGCATTCATCGCCGATCCCCAGGTGGAGTATCCCCTGTCGTTCACGCCGCTGACCTCGGTGCTGATCCGCCACGGCAAACCGCTGCTCGGACGTCCGCTGAAGATCCTCGAATCGCTCGGCATTCCCTATTTGGAAGGCACCGGCGGCCCGGTCAGCGAAGACTGGCTGGGCGTGCCGCTGTTGCGCGACGGTCGCGTCTGCGCCGCGATCGTGGTCCAGGACTACCTGCGTCCGGACTGCTACGGCAGCGAGGAGCAGGCCCTGCTGGAATACGTCGGCCAACACATCCTCACCGCGCTCGATCGCAAGACCGCGCAGGTCGAACTCGAACGCCGCGTGCGCGAGCGCACCCTCGCGCTGGAACAGGCGAACCAGGAACTGCAGACCGAAGTGCTGGAACGCCAGCACGCCGAAAAGCTGCAGCAGGCATTGTTCCGCATCACCGAACTGTCGGTCGGCACGACCAGCCTCGAACATTTCTACGCGGCCCTGCATGGCGTCATCGGCGAACTGCTGTACGCGAAGAACCTGTACGTCGCACTGCAGAGCGCGGACGGCAAGCGGATCGAGTTTCCCTACGTCGCCGACGAGATCGACACCAACACCGTCCACCACCGCCCACGCGGCAAGGGCCTGACCGAATACGTGATCGACACCGGCAAGCCGCTGCTGGCGCGACGCGAGGACATCCTCGTGCTCGAAGCCAAGGGTCTTGTGCACAACCTCGGCCCGGGACCGATGGCGATCTGCTGGCTGGGCGTGCCGCTGACCCGCGACGGCGTCGTCAGCGGCGTGATCGGCGTGCAGAGCTATACCGAAGGCGTGGCCTTCACCGACCGCGACCAGGAACTGCTCACCTTCGTCGCCCACCACATCGACGCCGCCCTCGCCCGCAAGCGCGCCCAGGACACCCTCGTCGCCGCGCACGCCGAACTGGAGACCCGCGTCCAGACCCGCACCCGCGAACTGGCCGACGCCAACCGCGAACTGCGCGAACAGATCGCCGAACGATTGCGCGCCGAGCAGCGCCTCCGCCACCAGGCCCGTCACGACTCCCTCACCGGACTGCCCAACCGCGCACAGCTTCAGGAACGCCTCGACGACGCCATCATGCGCGTCACCTCCGCCGATGCCCGGCCCTTCGCCGTCCTCTTCCTCGACATCGACCGCTTCAAGCTCATCAACGATTCCGTCGGACACGTCGCCGGCGACGAACTCCTGGTGGAGTGCAGCCGGCGCATCTCGCAGCTCATCCTCCGCGACGACCTCGTCGCGCGGCTGGGCGGCGACGAGTTCGCCATCCTCGTCGAGAACGTCGAGAACGCCGAGCAGGCACGCCACTACGCCAGCAACATCCTCCGCGCCATCGGACAGCCGCTGTGGATCGAGGGCCGCGAGATCTTCCCCTCCGCCAGCATCGGCATCGCCCTGTGGCATCCGCGCTACCGCAAGAGCGAGGAACTGCTCCGCGACGCCGACGCCGCGATGTATCGCGCCAAGCGCCTCGGCCGCAACCGCAGCGAGGTCTTCGGCGAGGAGATGCGCGCCGAGGCCATGCGCCTGCTCGACCTCGAAGCCGACCTGCGCCGCGCGATCATGCACGACGCCTTCGAGCCGCATTTCCAGCCGATCCTGCGCCTGGCCGATCGCCAGCAGGTCGGCTACGAAGCCCTGGTGCGCTGGAACCACGAACAGCGCGGCCTGCTCACCCCCGCCGAGTTCATCGGCGTCGGCGAGGACAGCGCGCTGATCGAACAGGTCGACTGGCTGATGTACGGCCACGTCGTGTCCTCGATGTGCGAGTACCCGAAGGACTACGTCTCGATCAATGTCTCGCCGCGCCATTTCCTGTCGGACAACTTCTCCGACCGCCTGCTGCGCATGCTCGACGAGGCCGGGCAGGATCCGCGCCGGCTGCGCATCGAGATCACCGAGGTGGCCCTGATCGAGGATGCGAGCCGGGCGCTGAAGGTGCTGCGCGACCTGCACGGCCACGGCATCGAGGCCCTGCTCGACGACTTCGGCACCGGGTTCTCGGCGCTGTCGTACCTGCACCGTTTCCCGATCCAGGGCCTGAAGATCGACCGCAGCTTCGTGTCGGGGCTGGAAGGCGAGACCTGCACCGAGAGCCTGGCGCTGGTCCGCGCGATCCTGGCGATGGCCCTGACCCTGGGCATCGACACGATCGCCGAAGGCATCGAGACCGAGCGACAGCGCGAGATCCTCGTCGAGCAGGGCTGCCAGTTCGGACAGGGCTATCTGTTCGGCGCGCCGAGGATGCTGGCGCGCGACGGACATCGCGTGGCGGCCTTGCGACACGGCAGCGGAGGTCGCCCGCTGCACTGAATCTGCCTGCATGTTCCGCGACAGGACACCTGGGAGGCGCTGGTCATGGCACAAACGCAGCACGTGAAAATCCGGTCCGCACGCTCTAAGCTGACCACTTGATTCTCGACGGAGACGACGTGGGCGCAGGGACAGGCCGGATGCAGGCGAATCCACAGGCGAATCCATCGGTACCGGCCGCCCTTGCCGGCACGGTCGATGCGCTGCGCCGCACCCTGCCGGCCGGAAGCCGTTTCGCCATCGCATGGCGGCATCCCGCGCTGGGCCCTGGCTGCATCGACAGCACGGGCCAGGCCGATGCGCTGCAGGAAGCTGCGCGACGCGCGCTCGACGACGCCGGCGCCACGCCGGGCACGATCTCCATCGGCGATGGCATGCGGCTGGCGAGGATTCGCCTGGACGAGGCCTCGACCGACATCGCGATCGCCTGCGCGACGAGCGTCCCCAGCGAAGCCGGTGCGGCGGCGCCCGACGCGACCTGGTTCGAATGGGCCGCCAGCCTGCTCGCTGCCGGCCTGCGGCTGGGCGAGGCCGATGCCCGCATCCATACGCTGGAGAAATCCAAGCGCCTGCAGCAGGCCCTGTACGAGATCTCCGACCTCGCCGGCTCGGACCTGGAGATGCGCGAGATGCTTGCGCGCATCCACCGCGTCGTCGGCGAACTGATGGCGGCGGACAATTTCTTCATCGTCCAGTACAACCCCGGGCAGGACACCCTTCGCTTCCTGTATTTCGCGGACAGCCGCGACCGCTTCGAACCGGATCCGGACGAGGACTTCCCGCTCTCCGACAGCTTCCTCACCGCGACCCTGCTGCGCCATGGCCGCACCCTGATCGGTCCGTCGCAGGCGATCATCGCGGAATTCGGCATCCCCGACGAAGAAATCATCAACGGCCCGCAGAGCGAGGACTGGCTGGGCGTGCCGCTGCTGCGCGACGGCCGCGTCTGCGGCGCGATCGTGGTCCAGGACTACCTGCGCCCGAACTGCTACGGCAGCGAGGAGCAGGCGCTGCTGGAATACGTCGGCCAGCACATCCTCACCGCGCTCGACCGCAAGACCGCGCAGGTCGAACTCGAACGCCGCGTGCGCGAACGCACCCGTGCGCTGGAGCGAGCCAACCTCGAACTGCAGAGTGAAGTGCTGGAGCGCGAGCGTGCCGAGAAGCTTCAGCAGGCCCTGTTCCGCATCACCGAACTGTCGGTCAGCGCCACCGGCCTCGACGAGTTCTACGCCGCGCTCCACGGGGTGATCGGCGAACTGCTGTATGCCGGCAATTTCTACATCGCCCTGCTTTCGGCGGACGGCGGCACCATCGAATTCGCCTATGTCGCCGACGAATACGACAACCGCCGCACGCGCACGCGGCCGCGCGCCAAGGGCCTGACCGAATACGTGATCGACACCGGCGAGCCGCTGCTGGCCGACCGTCCGATGATCGACGATCTCGAAGCGCGCGGCCTGGTACGCAGCCTGGGGCGCCATGCCCATCGCTGGCTCGGCGTGCCGCTGACGCGCGATGGCAAGGCCATCGGCGTGATCGGCGTGCAGAGCTACACCGCCGGCATCGACTTCACCGACCGCGACCAGGAACTGCTCACCTTCGTCGCCCACCACATCGACGCCGCCCTCGCCCGCAAGCGCGCCCAGGACACCCTCGTCGCCGCGCACGCCGAACTGGAGACCCGCGTCCAGACGCGCACCCGCGAACTGGCCGACGCCAACCGCGAGCTGCGCGAACAGATCGCCGAGCGACTGCGTGCCGAACAGCGACTGCGCCACCAGGCCCGCCACGATTCCCTCACCGGGCTGCCCAACCGCGCCCAACTGCAGGAACGCCTCGACGACGCCATCATGCGCGTCACCTCCGCGGACGCGCGGCCTTTCGCCGTCCTCTTCCTCGACATCGACAGATTCAAGCTGATCAACGATTCCGTCGGCCATGTCGCCGGCGACGAACTGCTCGTCGAGTCCAGCCGACGCATCTCGCAGGTCATCCGCAGCAACGACCTCGTCGCCCGGCTCGGCGGCGACGAGTTCGCCGTCCTCGTCGAGAACGTCGAGACCGCGGAGACCGCCAAACAGTGCGCCGCGAACATCCTCCGTGCTCTCGGACAGCCGCTGTGGATCGAAGGCCGCGAGATCTTCCCCTCCGCCAGTATCGGCATCGCCCTGTGGCATCCGCGCTACCGCAAGAGCGAGGAACTGCTGCGCGACGCCGATGCCGCGATGTATCGCGCCAAGCGCCTGGGCCGCAACCGCAGCGAAGTCTTCGGCGAGGAGATGCGCGCCGAGGCCATGCGCCTGCTCGACCTGGAAGCCGACCTGCGCCGCGCGATCATGCACGACGCCTTCGAGCCGCATTTCCAGCCGATCCTGCGCCTGGCCGATCGCCAGCAGGTCGGCTTCGAGGCGCTGGTGCGCTGGAACCACGAACAGCGCGGCCTGCTCACCCCCGCCGAGTTCATCGGCGTGGGCGAGGACAGCGCCCTGATCGAACAGGTCGACTGGCTGATGTACGGCCACGTCGTGTCCTCGATGGGCGAGTACCCGAAGGACTACGTCTCGATCAATGTCTCGCCGCGCCATTTCCTGTCGGACAACTTCTCCGACCGCCTGCTGCGCATGCTCGACGAGGCCGGCCAGGATCCGCGCCGGCTGCGCATCGAGATCACCGAGGTGGCCCTGATCGAGGATGCGAGCCGGGCGCTGAAGGTGCTGCGCGACCTGCGCGGCCACGGCATCGAGGCCCTGCTCGACGACTTCGGCACCGGGTTCTCGGCGCTGTCGTACCTGCACCGTTTCCCGATCCAGGGCCTGAAGATCGACCGCAGCTTCGTGTCGGGGCTGGAAGGCGAGACCTGCACCGAGAGCCTGGCGCTGGTCCGCGCAATCCTCGCGATGGCGCTGACCCTGGGCATCGACACGATCGCCGAAGGCATCGAGACCGAGCGACAGCGCGAGATCCTCGTCGAGCAGGGCTGCCAGTTCGGGCAGGGCTATCTGTTCGGCAAGCCGCGCCCGCTGCCGCGCGGCAGCCGGCGACGCACGGCGATCGCCCACTGACCGCAAATTCAGAACAATAATTGCCGAATCCAATTATTGTTCTGAATTTGAATATTCACGAGGATATCCCTCGCCGACCGGCCTCCGGGCGCATGCCGCGCCCCGCCCCGGCACCTCGGGAGTCCATCGCTCATGATCGCCCTGCGCCCTGCCGCCGAACGCGGCCACGCCCACCACGGCTGGCTCGATTCCTGGCACAGCTTCTCGTTCGCCGAGTACCACGATCCGCGCCATGTCCACTGGGGCCCGCTGCGCGTGATCAACGAGGACCGCGTCGCACCGGGCCGCGGCTTCGGCACCCACGGCCACCGCGACATGGAGATCATCAGCTACGTGATCTCCGGGGCACTGGGTCACAAGGACTCGATGGGCAATGCCGCGAGCATCGTGCCGGGCGAAGTGCAGCGCATGAGCGCCGGTACCGGCGTCACCCATTCCGAGTTCAACCACGACGCGCGGGGCACGACGCATTTCCTGCAGATCTGGATCATCCCCGACCGCATGGGCGTGACGCCCGGCTACGCGCAGCGCAGCTTCAGCGATGCCGAAAAACGCGGCCGACTGTGCCTGGTCGTGAGTCCGGACGGCGCCGACGATTCGGTGACGATCCAGCAGGATGCGCGGATGTACGCGGGTCTGTTCGACGACGACGAACGCGCCACGCTGGACCTGGCCGAAGGCCGGCTCGGCTACGTGCATGTGGTGCGCGGCGAAGTGCTCGTGAACGGCCATGGATTGAAGAGCGGCGATGCCCTGCTCTACCGCGACGAGCCGCGCGTCGAGATCGCAGGCGGGCGCGACGCGGAGCTGCTGGTGTTCGATCTGCCCAGGATGGATTGAGTCGAACAGCCCAGCCGGCCCGCTCGATTCAGCCGGCTTGATGCCTGCGCATGTCTTCGAGTGCGTCCAAGGCGCGTTCGAGTGCTTCGCCATCTTCTGGCGCATGCAGATCAATGCCGGTCGTCGACTTCACAGCATCGATCACGGCATCCCGTGGGATCGCAAGCTTGTTGGCGACGAGCAGCGCACACGATCGCAGATGGGATGCGCGGTGCGGAAACGGCAGCGATGGATTGCGCACCGCCTTGCGATGCGACGAATACGACATCCGGATCAGGCCGCAGGTGGCGTCGCATCATCCGCCGACGACGGCAACGCCTCCGACGGTGCGCTGGCCGGCTCCGCCGTCGGCCCCAGCACGGGCAAGGCGACCGGCAGCGGGTCCGCGTCGCGCAGGCCGAAGCCGAACATCGCTTCGCTCTGCGTCGACACCACCATGCGCACCATGCCGCTGGGCACCATCAGTTCCAGCGACACCTCGCGGCCTTCCGGCGTGCGGCCTTCGATGGTCATCTCGATGAAGGCGCCGCCGGTATCGATGGTGGCGCAGGCCACATGCGGGCCCGCCGGGCCGTCCTGCAGGAAGGGGCGGATCGGATCGCCCAGCACTTCGAGCGCCTGCGGGAAAAAGAAGACGGCATAACCGCTGGTGTCGTTCATCGAAAGGTCCTGTGACGGCGTCGGGCGAGCGTAGCAGTTCCGGGTCCGCAGAGCGGCGCTTGCTCCGCCGCCCTCGTTCTCGTGGAGCGGCGCTTGCTCCGCTCGCTTCTCCCCGGAAGACATGAGCGGAGCAAGCGCCGCTCTACGGAGGACAATGTCGCGGTCAGCGCAACTCGATCGACAGCGCGGCGGCGGCATCGCGTGCCTTCGCGCGGGCCTCGTCGATGTCCGCGCCCAGCGCGAGGGTCACGGCGACGCGGCGATGGCCTTCCACCTTCGGCTTGCCGAACAGGCGCAGCGCGGTGTCCGGCGCGCGCAGCGCCTCGGCCACGCCGGTGAACGCCGGCACGCCATGGCCGTGCGCGAGTACCGCGCACGAGGCCGACGGGCCGTTCTGGCCGATCTTCGGGATCGGCAGACCGAGGATCGCGCGCGCATGCAGCGCGAACTCGCTCAGGTCCTGCGAGATCAGGGTGACCAGGCCGGTGTCGTGCGGACGCGGCGAGACTTCGGAGAACCACACCTCGTCGCCCTTCACGAACAGCTCGACGCCGAACAGGCCCCAGCCGCCGAGGTCGTCGGTGATGGTCTTCGCGATCGCCTGCGCGCGTTCCAGCGCCTTCGCGGACATCGGCTGCGGTTGCCAGCTCTCGCGATAATCGCCGTCGCGCTGCAGGTGGCCGATCGGGTCGCAGAAATCGGTGCCGCCTGCATGGCGCACGGTCAGCAGGGTGATTTCGTAGTCGAAATCGATGAAGCCCTCGACGATCACGCGCCCGGCGCCGGCGCGACCACCGGTCTGCGCGTAGTCCCAGGCCGCGTCGACGTCATCGGCGCTGCGCACCAGGCTCTGGCCCTTGCCCGAGGACGACATGACCGGCTTGACCACGCAGGGAATGCCGATCTCGGCCACGGCGGCGCGATAGTCCTCCTGGGTGTCGACGAAGCGGTACGGCGAGGTCGCGAGACCCAGCGTTTCGGCCGCAAGCCGGCGGATGCCCTCGCGATCCATGGTCAGGCGCGCGGCGCGCGCGGTCGGCACCACGCGGGTGTGGGTGCCGCGTTCGGCGAACTCGCGCTCCAGCTGGACCAGGGTCTCGGTGTGGATGGCCTCGATCTCCGGAACGATCAGGGTCGGCCGCTCCTCCGCGATCAGGGCGCGCAGGGCGTCGCCGTCGAGCATGTTCAGCACATGGCTGCGATGCGCGACCTGCATCGCCGGGGCATCGGCATAGCGGTCGGCGGCGATGACCTCGCTGCCGAAGCGCTGCAGTTCGATCGCCACTTCCTTGCCCAATTCGCCGGACCCCAGCAGCAGCACGCGGACGGCGGAAGGCGACAGGGGCGTACCGAATTCGATCTCGGGGAAGGCGGGCATGGGCAGGGTTCCGGCGGAAAGTCCTCATTTTAAATCAAGGATTTGCACAAAGCCCGATCGACGGTCACCGCCGTTCGTCCGACGCAGCTTGCGCGAAGTGATATCTTTTTGATATCACATCACCATTCCCGACCACCGAGCCTGCGCCATGAAAGAGAACACCTCCCGTTCGCTCCCCGGCATCCCCACCCTGCTCCTGCTCCTGGTGACCGTGATGATCGGCGCCTGGCTGGTCGGCACCAGCGCCCGCGATGGCACGCCGGGCTGGATCGCCGGCATCGCCCTGGTGCTCGGCTCGATCTTCCTGATGCTCGGCCTGTACAAGGTCGAACCCAACCAGGCCGCCGTGCTCGATCTGTTCGGCAAGTACGTCGGCACCGTGAAGGACAACGGCCTGCGCTGGAACAACCCCTTCTACGGCAAGAAGAAGGTCTCGCTGCGCGTGCGCAACTTCGAGAGCAGCAAGCTCAAGGTCAACGAGCTGGACGGCAGCCCGATCGAGATCGCGGCGGTCATCGTCTGGCAGGTGGTCGACAGCGCCGAGGCCGTCTACAACGTCGACGACTACGAGAGCTTCGTGCACATCCAGTCGGAATCGGCGGTGCGCGCGATGGCGACGAGCTATCCCTACGACCAGCACGAGGACGGCCAGCTCGCGCTGCGCAGCCACGCCAACGAGGTCGGCCAGCATCTGAAGGAAGAGCTGCAGGAGCGCCTGGCCGATGCCGGCGTGACCGTGCTCGACGCGCGCATCAGCCACCTCGCCTACGCCCCGGAAATCGCCCAGGCGATGCTGCAGCGCCAGCAGGCGAACGCGATCATCGCCGCGCGCACGCGCATCGTCGCCGGTGCCGTCGGCATGGTCGAGATGGCGCTCGCCGAACTGCAGAAGAACGGCGTGGTGCAGCTCGACGAGGAGCGCAAGGCACAGATGGTCAGCAACCTGCTGGTCGTGCTGTGCGGCGAACGCGCGACGCAGCCGATCGTCAACACCGGCTCCCTGTACTGATCGCGGCCGCCGCCGCACCTGCACAGACGACACATCATGAGCGAGAAGAAGGCCTATCCGCTGCGCATCAACGCCGAGATCCTCGCGGCCACGCAGCGCTGGGCCGACGACGAGCTGCGCAGCCTCAACGCCCAGATCGAATACGTGCTGCGCGATGCGCTGCGCAGGGCCGGGCGCCTGAAGCTGCCGCCCACGGACGATGCCCCTTCCAACGGAGAATCCGAATGATCCACGTGATCCGCCAGATCGAACGCCATTTGCCCGCTTCACATCGCCGCGCCCTTGCGCCGCGCCTGCTGCTCACCTCTGCGCTGACCCTTGCGCTCGGCGCTGGACTGCTCGTCGCGACCTCGACGCGGGCGCAGGACGCACCCGCGCCTGCAGCCGCCGATGCGCCGGCCTTCGATGCCGTCCGCGAGGCGCTGCAGGTGATCGACGCGTTCCTGGCCGGCGACACCGCTGTGGTGCATGCGCGCTTCGACGCAAAGATGGCTGCGGCGGTGAGCGCCGAACAGCTCGCGCAGGGGCTCGCCAGCATCAAGGCCGGTGCCGGCGAACTGCAGTCGCGCGGCGAACCGACCAGCGACGTGCGCGAAGACGGCGCGCTGGTCACGCAATCGCTGCGCTTCGAGCGCGCCGAACTGGTCGCCATCGTCGCCTTCGACAAGGAACGCCGCATTTCCGGCTTCGCGCTGCGCCCGCCGAAGGCACCGGTCGTCGAAGTGCCGCCGGTGCCGGCCGATGCCGCGTACGAGGAACGCGAACTGCGCATCGGCGACGCAGCGACCGGCCTGCCGGCCACGCTGGCCATGCCCAAAGGCAAGGGCCCCTTCCCCGCCGTGGTGCTGGTGCACGGCTCGGGACCGCAGGATCGTCATTCCACGATCGGCCCGAACCGCCCGTTCCTCGACATCGCGCGCGGTCTCGCCGAGCGCGGCATCGCGGTGCTGCGCTACGAGAAGCGGACGAAGGCGCAGCCGCAGGCATTCACGGCGGATGGCGGCGGCACGATCGACCGCGAGACCACCGACGACGCCGTGCTCGCCGTGCAGACGCTGCGCAGCCAGCCGGGCGTGAACGCGAAGCGGGTGTTCGTGTTCGGCCACAGCCTCGGCGGGATGATGGCCCCGCGCATCGCCCAGCGCGATCCGAAGATCGCGGGCATCGTGCTGCTGGCAGCGCCGTCGCGGCCGCTGCTGGACATCCTGATCGAACAGAACAAGCGCCTCGCCGTGCTCGACGATGGCCGGATCAGCGATCAGGAAAACGCCGCGATCATGCGCCTCAGCGACAGCGTGAAGGCGGTGCGCGATGGTCGCGAGATGACGGCGGCCCAGGGACCGCTCGGGCTGTCGCCCGATTACTGGCGCACGGTCGAAGCGGTGGATCCCGTGGCCGAGGCCGCGCGGATCAAGCAGCCGATGCTGATCCTGCAGGGCGCGCGCGACATCCAGGTGGTCGATGCCGACTGGCAGAACTGGCGCGCAGCGTTCCATGACGATGCACGCGTGAGCTTCAAGCTGTACGAATCGCTGAACCATCTCGCCATTCCCGGCGAAGGCGATGGCACGGTGGCGGAATACACGCGCCCGGGACACGTCGCCCCCGAACTGATCGCCGATGTCGCCGCGTGGATCGATGCGCAAGCTGCGTCGGCGCCCGCGCGCACCAGGACGGGGCGCTGAAGATGCGCAGCACGTTCGAGGTCGTGCCACCCGATGGGCGCATGGCCTGGCTGCTGCCTGCGATCGGCCTGGCCACTGCCTTGGTCGGCATTGCCCTCGCCGCGCGCGAGGAACCGCGCGCCTGGTTCCTGCTGGCCCCCATCGGGCTCGCCTGCGGCGCCATCGCGTGGTCGCTGCAGCGTCGTTCGGTCGCGATCGACGGCGACACGCTGCGCATTGCAGCCGGGCTCAACAGCGCCACGATCCCGCTGGACACGCTGGACAGGGCATCGGCGCGCATCGTCGATCTCGAGCGCGAGCCCGGCCTGCGCCCGCTGTTCAAGACCTTCGGCACGTCGATGCCCGGCTATCAGGCCGGCCATTTCCGGCTGCGCGACCGCAGCCGCGGCTTCCTGCTGCTGACGTCTCGCCGCAAGGTACTGGTCCTGCAGGAACGCGATGGCCGCAGGATCCTGTTGAGCCTGGTCCGGCCGCAGGCACTGATCGATGCACTGGATAAAGGCGCAGCACGGGGCCAGCGCTGACGAACGCGCGCTGCCTGAGGGCAACCGCAGGAAGCGGCCGGCGCCTGCAGCGACGATCGATATCATCGATGCTTTCTGCCAACAAGCACGGACGCAACGAATCGCCGCTTGAGATACCCACGCCCGCGCACGCCGTTCCGGGGCAATTCGGCGGGACGATGCGGCGGGACGACGTGGCGAAAGCGGCATGCCATCGCCGATGACGGGCAATCGACGACACCGAACCACGTCATCCATTCGTCGCAGCGATTCACCGCATCGATCCGGGCCGACGAATTCCATCATCGAAGCGCATCGTCGCTCTGCAGAGCATCCGCTCGGCAACACGCATGATTGATGCATTCGATGTGAATCATGCCGGCCATTCGATATGCGCATGAAACGCATGAAAGCCTTGCATTCATGGATGATCGGATCATCATCGCATTCGCGATGACACATCGCGAAATTGATGCAGATCACGTTCGGCGAAGACGAATCGGATCAGGATGACCAGCAAGAAAGGTGCATCCAACCTCGCCGCAACATGCACAAGGAAGCGCGGTCATGACTCGCATCCGTTCGCACCCCGCAAGGTCGCACATCGCGGATCTCCTTCGGTCGCATGCCAGGTTCGTCGCGAAATGCATGCTGATCGCGGCCATCGCCATCATCACCGGCATCGAGCCCAACCCCGCATTGGCCAGGCAACTGTCGGTGGCGCGGCGCATCGACATCGAAGTGCAGATCGGCGACCGCGATGGCCTGCCCGGCACGCTCACCCTGCCGCGCGGCGCAGGCCCGTTCCCGGTGGTGGTGCTGGTGCATGGCTCCGGTGCGCACGACCGCGACGAAACCATCGGCGCGAACAAGCCCTTCCGCGACATCGCCCACGGCCTGGCCGAACGCGGCATCGCCGTGCTGCGCTACGAGAAGCGGACGTACCACCATCGCCGGCTGCTGTCGGACGAACAGTTCACCATCGACCGCGAAACCACCTATGACGCACTGCAGGCGATTGCCTACCTGCGGCAGTCGCGTTTCATCGACCACCGGCGCATCTTCGTGCTCGGCCACAGCCAGGGCGGCATGCTCGCACCGCGCATCGCCGGCCGCGCACCCGATGTGGCCGGCGTGATCCTGCTCGCCGCACCCGCGCGCCCCCTGCTGGACCTGCTGGTCGAGCAGCAGCGCCGGGTCGGACTGCTCGACGACGGCGTGATCAACGATGCCGAACAGGTGGCGCTGCATCGCCTGATCGAAGGCGCGCGCGCGATCCGTGCCGGCCTCGATCCCCCGGCATCGCGACTGCCGATGGGCCTGCCCGCGCGCTACTGGCGCAGCGTCGACGCCGTCGATCCCGTGGCCGAAGCGAAGGCCATCCGGCAACCGATGCTGCTGCTGCAGGGCGGACGCGACCTGCAGGTGATGCCCGCCGACTGGCTGCGCTGGCGAGGGGCCTTCGCGGACACGCCGCGGGTCACCTTCGCCTATCACGACACGCTCAATCATCTCGGCATGCACGAGCCGAAGCCGGGCTCGCTGCGCAGCTACGAGGTACCCGGCAAGGTGTCGGCCGAGCTGATCGACGACATCGCTTTGTGGATCGAACTGCTGCGGGGCGTGCGCGACAACTGAGCAACGGCAGGCCGTACGCGCGTCGGCAGAGGGTGAAAAACGCCTGCGCAGGCTCTACCCTGTGCGGATGCGCACGCCCTCCCGCATCCTGCTGAACACCGATGTCCTCGACATCTGGCCCGCGTGGCTGCTGCGCGCACGCAGCAACCGCGACGCGCGCGCACTGGCGCAGGCCCGCCAGGTGATCCGTCGCAAGCGCGACGGTCGTTTCGTCGCCGCCATCGGCGACGGCGGATGCATCGGCCTGACCCCCGGCTGGACGCGCGAACCCGGGCTCGCGCAGGCGCTGCAGGCCATCGCAACACCACCAGCCATCGGCCGCGGCCCGCAGGCGCGCCCGCTGCACGCGCTGCAGGAGCGGCTGCAGGCCCTGGGTCTCGACGCCGAGGACTACGGCGCACGCACCGGCCTGGCACTGGTGCCCGAGCCGAGCTGGCTGGCCCACGCGGGCTTCGACCGTTACCGCCGCCCCCTGTGGCTGCATCCCGGCGCCGCGCGCGCCTGGTCGCAAATGCGCGAGGCCGCGCGGCACGACGGCGTGATCCTCGACGCCATCTCCGGCTACCGAAGCCACGACTACCAGTGGGGCATCTTCGAACGCAAGCTGGCCCGCGGCCTCAGCGTCGAAAAGATCCTGACCGTCAACGCCGCGCCCGGCTACAGCGAGCACCACGGCGGCCACGCCCTGGACATCGGCACGCCGGACGAGCCACCGGCGGAGGAATCGTTCGAACACACGGCCGCCTTCGCCTGGCTGCAGGCACATGCCGGCGACCATGGCTTCTCGATGAGCTTCCCGCGCGACAACCCGCACGGCATCGTCTACGAACCGTGGCACTGGTGCTGGCACGGCGGCACCCGGCGGGAAGGCTGATCGATGCAGGCGATGCCCACGCTCGACGCCGCCTGGCGCACGGGCCGCAACCACTTCAACCTGATCCGCCTGGTCGCCGCGTGGCTGGTGATCTGGAGCCACGCCTGGGCGATCACCGGCACTGCCGGCAACGACCATTTCGCGCGCCTGACCACGCGTTCGGCCGGGGCCTTCGCGGTCGACCTGTTCTTCGTGATCAGCGGTTTCCTGGTCGCGGCCAGCCTGCAGCGCAACACCTGGCGCGACTTCCTGCGCGCCCGCGCGCTGCGCATCTTTCCGGCGCTGGTCGTCTGCATCGCGCTCACGGTCTTCGTGCTCGGCCCGCTGGCGAGCACCGCGCCCGACTACTGGTCGAATGCCGGCACCTGGCACTACCTGTGGTCGAACGCCACGCTGTGGCGCGCCGAGTTCCACCTGCCCGGCGTCTTCGACACCCTGCCGCGCACGGCCGTGAACGGTTCGCTGTGGACCCTGCCGATCGAAGGCCGCCTGTACTTGATGCTGTTCGTCGCCGGGCTGCTGGGCATGCTCGCGCCGAAGCGCTACGTGCCGGCGTGGGCACTGGCGCTCGCGGGGGCCGCCGGCTTCGCCTGGATGTCGCGCCCGCTGCCCGAGCATCTGGAATACCTGCTGTGGGTCACCGCCTTCTTCATCACCGGCACCCTGCTGTGGGTGCTGCGCGAGAAGGTCCGCCTGTCGTGGTGGCTGTGGCTGCCGATGCTGCTCGCCGCCGCGCTGGCCCGGGGCAGCGTGTGGTTCGTCCCCGCCTACTTCGCGACCGTCGCCTACGGCGTGTTCTGCCTCGCCTTCCGCGCGCCGCTGCCGCGCATCGAGCGCACCGATCTGTCGTACGGCCTGTATCTCTACGGCTGGCCGATGCAGCAGCTCGCCCTGCTCGCCGGCGCGACCAGCGTCGCCGCCAACACGCTCGTCGCCACCGCGCTGGCCCTGGCCTGTGCCGCCGCCTCCTGGTTCCTCGTGGAGCGCCCTGCGCTGCGCTGGAAGCGCCGGTCGTCCACCGTGCCCCCAGCTGCCCCTGAGGGTGCGGCCGCGTCCTGAGTCAATCCTGCGAACGTTTCGTCGGCGTCTTCGCCTGCGTCGTGAAATCGGCGATCCGCCAGAGATGGAAGCTGGCGTAGGTGCGATATGGTCCCCAGCGCTCGCCGCGTTCGGCCAGCGCCTTCGGCGTCGGCATCGTCTCCGCCCTGTCCACGCGCTGCGCGCCCTTGCGGATGCCCAGGTCGTCGATCGGCAGCACGTCGGGACGCCCCAGGCGGAACATCAGCATCATCTCGACGGTCCAGCGCCCGATTCCGCGCACCGGCGTGAGCGCAGCGACGATGGCTTCGTTGTCCATGGTCGACATGCGGCGCAGGTCGGGAATCTCGCCGCGCGACTCGCGCAGCGCCAGGTCGCGCAGCGCGAGCAGCTTGTTGCCGGAAACGCCGCAGGCGCGGATCGTCGCGTCGTTGCAGCGCGAGAGGGTATCGTGGTGGAAACGGTCGCTGCCGATGGCGTCCTCGACGCGGGCGACGATCGTCGCGGCGGCCTTGCCGCTGAGCTGCTGGTAGAGGATCGCGCGCGCCAGCGCATCGACCGGATCGAAGCTCTTCTTCCAGCGCGGATCGGGCTCGATCGGCCCGATGCGCTTCATCCAGGTCGCCAGCCTGCGATCGCGGCGCGAGAGATGATCATGGGCTTCGCGCGTATCGAAGCCGCGTGCGAATCGAGGCATGCGGGTGCTCCGGCATCACGGACGGGACAGCGATCGATTGTAGGCCGCGCGACGCGCGGTAGCGCGATGCCGATGCGCCGGGATCATTCCACTCAGCGTCGGATCGCGTCGATCGCGAACACCAGCCAGCCGAGGATCAGCAGCATGCCGCCGAACGGCGCCAGCCGGGTCGGCATGCCCAGGGCATGCGCGGCGACCAGCGTCCCGGAAAACAGCAGGGTGCCGAGCGCGAGCATCAGCAACGCGACCCGTCCGGTGCTGCGCACGGCGTGACGCGGCAGCGCGGCCAGGGCCACCCCATGCACCAAGGCGAACAGGGCCGCGGATTGCAGGCTGCCGCGCGCGGCGATATCGGCCGCGTGCGCGGCATAGGCCGAGAGGGCGACGCCTGCCGAGGCGAACAGCGCGCCGGAAGCCGTCAGCAGACGGCGAACGGATTCGGAGGTGGCATTCAAGGTGGAACCGGACATCATCCGCGCACTCCTGCGCACGCGTGGACGGGTCGCCGAGCGGACGGCGGAAACGCGAAGCGCCGCACGAGGCGGCGCTTCGGTGGACAGCTACGCGACGGACCAGCCGTCGCGCAGGGTCATTCGATCGATCACTTGATCGCCCAGTAAGCGGTGAACTTGCCTTCCTCGGTGAACGCGCCAGCGATGCCGCTGTCGTAGACCTCGTACGGACGGTCGGTGACTTCGAGGCCACGCGGCGCCGACCAGGCGCGCAGCGCGTTGCGGACGTTCTCCAGTTCGCGGATGTAGCCGGTGAACTTGGCGGTGACCGCGCGGCGGGCCGGGGTGAGCTGGTACTTCACCGGACCCTGCAGGGTCAGGCCGGTCAGCTCGGCGGTGGCCGGCGCGCCTTCCGGATCGGCAGTCTTGCGGACCGGCTGGGCGATGTCGAAGGTGTAGGTCTCGCGGCCCTGCTCGCTGGTGATGATGCGCATCGGGCCGGCGGCGACGAGGCCGTTGGCGGCCATCGTGCGGTTGATCCACTCGGTGTTCGCCTTCATCGAGCCTTCGATGATGTCGTCATCGAACTCGAGCGTGCCCGAGGACACGAACAGCAGGTGCTCGGACGGCACCGGCACCACGGCCAGGCCGGTCAGCTTGTCGCCGTACACGGTGTGGTCGATGTTCGGGATCGAGGCCAGCACGTTGACCAGCTTGGCCAGGCCGAACTTCATGTCGTCGCCCACGTGGCTGCGCACGTACAGGCCGGCGTAGCGACCCAGCAGGTTCCAGCCGTAGTTGACCTTGTAGGTCTGGGTGATTTCGACGTTGCGGTTGTTCTTGCCGGTGGGCTTGAGCTTGAACTCGGTGCGCTTGTCGGTGCCCATGCGATCGTTCTCGATCTCCATGGCGACCAGTTCGTTCGGCACGCTCTCGACGATCTTCCAGGTGCCCTTGCCGACCTGCGCATTGTCGGACTCGTAGTGGAACTCGGCGCCGACGCCCGAATCGGGGCCTGCGATGCGCATCGGCATCTTGGGGTCACGCAGCGGAATCGCGTTCCAGTCCTTGAACCGGCTGAAATTGTTCAGGGTGTCGTAGACGATGGTCAGCTTGCGGTTCGTTTCGATCCGCTCGGTCAGGAATCGACTGGACGGCAGAACGACGCCGACCAGGAGGAACAGCACGGCAACGATCGCCAGGGAAATCAGAATCTCGAGCAGACGGGTCATTCAGGGGCTCTCCAGGACCAATGCCCGCTCCAGACGGGCAAGACCCGAATCGTATCAGGGAAGACAGGCCCGGGGCGAGAGCCCCGGCACCTCTGTATCGGCGTTACGGCCAAGGTCCGGACATCGTCGCGACCGCTGTCACGGCCTGCGCAGGCCGTACCTCGGCGCATGCGCAGGCGGTCCGGACAGGCAACCGTCTCCGGTGCGCCCGACGCGCTGCGCCGGGCCGGCCGCCCCGTCGCTCAGATGAGTTGCAGCTCGAAGGCCTTGAGCACGGCGCGGGTGCGGTCGCGCACGCCGAGCTTGGAAAGAATGTTGGAGACGTGGTTCTTGATCGTGCCCTCGGCCACGCCGAGCGAGTTGGCGATCTCCTTGTTGGAGAAGCCGGAGGCCATCAGGCGCAGGATCTCGGTCTCGCGATCGGTCAGCGGATCGGGGCGATCGAGGCTGACGAAATCGTTGCGCATGTGCTCCAGGCCCGACAGCAGGCGCTGGGTCACCGCCGGCTGGACGAGGGATCCGCCATCGGCGACCGCCTGGATCGCGCCCACCAGCTGGTCCAGGGACACGTCCTTGAGCAGGTAGCCCTTGGCGCCGGCCTTCATGCCGGCCAGCACCAGCTGGTCGTCGTCGAAGGTGGTCAGGATGATCGTCGGCGGCAGCTGGTTGATCCGCGCCAGGGCCTGCAGGGCCTCCAGGCCGGACATGGCGGGCATGCGCATGTCCATCAGGACCACGTCGGGGCGCACCTGGGGAATCATTTCGACCGCCTGCCGGCCGTCCACCGCTTCGGCGACGACCTCGATGCCCTCGGCCAGTGCGAGCAGGGAGCGGATGCCCTGCCTGACCAGGGTCTGATCGTCGACCAGACAAACGCGAATCATGGTGCCTCCTGGAGCTCGATATCGGGGGAGTATGGGGCCTGCATGTCCATCCGGCGCGTCATCAGGCCACCCCGGCGACCGCCACGACGGCCAGCGGCAGGTAAAGGCGCAGGGCGAAGCCTTCACCGGGCCGGGTGTCGATCTCGACCTCGCCGCCATAGGCCGCCAGGCGCTCGCGCATGCCGCGCAGGCCGTTGCCGGCGGTGGGATCGTCCGCGCCGCGACCGTTGTCGCGGGCGCTCAGTTCGACGCCCTGGTCGTGCCAGCGGTAGTGGAGGGCCAAGGTCGTGGCCTGGGCGTGGCGGACCACGTTGGTGATGATTTCCTGGGTGCAGCGCAGCAGGACATGGGCACGCTCGGCGTCGTCGAGCATGAACGGACTCGGCATGCGCATGTCCACGTCCAGGCCCGGGACGTTGTCGGTGAGCGGCTGCAGCGTGGTGCTCATGTCGATGGCGTCGCTGTCGCGGATGCGGCTGACCGCCTCGCGCACATCGCTCAGCAGCAGTTTCGCCAGGGTATGGGCCTGCGACACGTGCTCCTGGGCCTTGCCTTCGACCAGGTGGTTGGCGACTTCGAGGTTCAGGCTCAGCGCGGTCAGGTGGTGGCCGAGCAGGTCGTGCAGCTCGCGCGAGATCCGGGTGCGCTCGTTGATGCGCACGCTTTCGGCGAGCAGGGCGCGGGTGGCGCGCAGCTCTGAATTCAGCCGCCGCTGGTCCTCGCGGGCCTGTGCCTGCTGGCGGGCGACGAAGCTGTTCGCGTAGACGAGTCCGGCGAAGCCGGTATAGAGCAGCGATTGCATGATCGCCTCGTACCAGACCAGCCCGAGACCGCTGATGAAGACGGGCACCATGACGAGTTGACCGACCAGCATCCACACCAGTCCGGCGCGCAGGGACATGACCCAGGGCAGCACGCAGGCCGCCAGCATCAGCAACACGCTGCCCAGGCCGTTGGCGGCGGCATAGCTCACGCCGATCGCGCTGCCGCTCATCACCACCAGCATCGCGTGGTCGGCCAGGGTGACGCGGCGCTGGCCCAGCGCGCGGCTCGCCAGCCAGAAGCAGAGCCCGAAGAGCGCCCAGCAGCCCAGGCCGAGCAGGGCCAGCTTGTCCAGGCCGTGTCCGCCGCCGTGCTCGGCGGGCAGCGAGACCAGATAGACGGGAAACCCGACCAGCGCCCAGGTGCACAGGCCGGCATAACGCTGGATCTGGATGTAGCTCATTCGGGATGACATGCCCCAGTGTAGGCCACCCCCGACGCCCTGCACTCGACCGGAAGTCATGGGTCGGGCCGGCGGAGGCCGCGCCGCGAGGCCTGCATCCTGCCCGATGCGACATCGGCGGACAGGCGGCGGATGTCGCCCCTGTGACGGTCATGCGATAATCCGATGTCCCCCCGGGCGGGCCCCCGCCTCGTCCAACAGATCGCCGGAGCCATTGGAATGTCGATTGTCATCCGCGACGTGCGCGAGCACGAGCTGGATTCCGTCCTTGCCCTCAACAATGCCGCCGGCCCGACCATCCTGCCCTTCGACCAGGCCCGTCTCCGTCACTTCTTCGAGACCGCGGAGTACTTCCGGGTCGCCGAACGCGACGGCACCCTGGTCGGCTTCATGATCGGCGTCGGCAGCCAGGCCGGCCACGACAGCAGCAACTTCCGCTGGTTCTCCGAGCGCTACGACCGTTTCTTCTACATCGACCGCATCGTGGTGGCCAGCCGCCGCCGCGGCGGTGGCGTGGGCCGCGCCTTCTACGCCGATGCGCAGAGCTACGCCGAGCTGCGCTACCCGCTGCTGGCCTGCGAGGTGTTCCTCGACACCGCCAACGACCCCAGCCTGCCCGACCCCGCCCTGCTCTTCCACGGCAGCTTCGGCTTCCGCGAGGTCGGCCAGCAGGTGATGCCCGAGACCGGGCTGCGCGCCGCCATGCTGATGAAGGACATGTGCAGCTACCCCTGGGTCCGCGACACCTACGGTACCCAGCTGCCCGACGTACCCTGGCTGGCGCCGCCGCGCGCCGCCGCGCAGCGTCCGCTGGCGACGGGCACCGGCGCATGAGCGCGGGCGCGGCCTCCATGAACTACGAGCTGGCCGGCGACCTGAAGATCGGCCAGGTCGGCATCGCCAACCTGCGCGTGCGGACGCTCGACGTCGAGCGCCTCGGCACCGAGATGCGCGAGCGGGTGGCGCGCGCGCCGAAGCTGTTCGAGCGTGCCGCGGTGATCGTCGATTTCGGCGGCCTGCCCGGCACGCCCGACGTGGCCACCGCCCGCGCCCTGCTCGACGCGCTGCGCGCGGCCGGCGTCATCCCGGTCGCACTGGCCTACGGCAGCACCGACAACGAGCGGCTCGCAGTCGAACTGGGCCTGCCGCTGCTGGCCAAGTTCCGCGCGCAGTACGAATCCCAGGACGCCGCACCGCCGGCCGAACACTCGCGTACGGAGCCGGCGCGCACGGAGCCTGCCCGCGCCGAAGCGGCCGCTCCGGCAGCACCGCGCAGCGAGGCCGCGCGCGTCGTGGCCCCGCCCGGCGAACCGGGGATGATGGTCTCCGCGCCGATCCGCTCCGGCCAGCAGATCTATGCCGAACAGCGCGACCTGACCATCCTCGCCACCGTCGGCGCCGGCGCGGAAGTCATCTCCGACGGCTCGATCCACATCTACGGCGCGCTGCGCGGACGCGCGCTCGCCGGCGCGCGCGACAACGAGAAGGCACGGATCTTCTGCCGCGAGTTCCACGCCGAACTCGTCGCGATCGCGGGACACTACAAGGTCATGGAGGACATTCCGGCGGACCTGCGCGGCAAGGCCGTGCAGGTCTGGCTGGACAACGGGCAAATCCACATCGCCGCGCTCGCATGAGCCGCGGACATACGCAACAGGAGAACGACTTTGGCTGAAATCATCGTGGTCACATCGGGCAAGGGGGGCGTCGGCAAGACCACCAGCAGCGCGAGCCTCGCCTGCGGTTTCGCGCGTCGCGGCAAGAAGGTCGCGGTCATCGACTTCGACGTCGGCCTGCGCAACCTCGACCTGATCATGGGCTGCGAGCGCCGGGTCGTGTACGACTTCGTCAACGTCATCCATGGCGAGGCCTCGCTCAAGCAGGCGCTCATCAAGGACAAGCGCTTCGAGAACCTCTACGTGCTCGCCGCGTCGCAGACGCGCGACAAGGACGCGCTGACCAAGGAAGGCGTCGAGAAGGTGCTCAAGGAACTGGCCGACGACGGCTTCGACATCATCCTGTGCGACTCGCCGGCGGGCATCGAGAAGGGCGCGTTCCTGGCGATGTACTACGCCGACCAGGCCGTGGTCGTCGTGAACCCGGAAGTGTCGTCGGTGCGCGACTCCGACCGCATCCTCGGCCTGCTCTCGTCCAAGACCCGCCGCGCCGAAGCCGGCGAGCGCGTCAAGGAACACCTGCTGCTCACCCGCTACAGCCCGGCACGCGTGGAAACCGGCGAGATGCTGAGCATCAAGGACGTCGAGGACGTGCTCGGCCTGAAGACCGTGGGCGTGATCCCGGAATCGCCGGACGTGCTCAACGCCTCGAACAAGGGCGAGCCGGTGATCCTGGACATGGAGTCCAACGCCGGCCAGGCCTACGACGACGCCGTCGCGCGCCTGCTCGGCGACGAACGCCCGATGCGCTTCACCCAGATGGAAAAGAAGGGTTTCTTCAGCAAGATCTTCGGAGGCTGACGCATGTCGATCTTCGACTTCCTGAAGCCCAAGAAGACCGCCACGGCCTCGATCGCGAAGGAGCGCCTGCGCATCATCGTCGCGCAGGAGCGCACCCATCGCGGCGCGCCGGACTACCTGCCGCTGCTGCAGCGCGAGCTGCTGGAGGTGATCCGCAAGTACGTCTCGGTCGATGGCGACGCGGTGAAGGTGGAGATGGCGAAGGACGGCGACCACGACGTGCTCGACATCTCGGTCGCGCTCCCCGACGACCGTCCTTCCGCCGGCTGATCCGGGGGCGCGAGCCGCTCGCGCCCGTCCTGCATGACCGCCGTGCCCGCCGAGACCGATGCCGCCAGCGACCGTCCATCCGACGTGCTGACGCTGGCCGACGTATCGCTGGACGACGTCACGGCCCTGCTCGACCGCTATGGCCTGCGCTTCGAACTGGTCGCCGACGGGCTGCCGATCCCGGGCAGTTTCTGGGGCGAACGCGAAGCCGGGCTGATCGGTTCGAACGTGTTCGCGCGTCGCGACACGCCGCTGCATTCGCTGCTGCACGAAGCCTGCCACCTTATCGTGATCCCGCCGCCGCTGCGCCTGCGCATCCACACCGATGCCAGCGATTCGCAGTTCGAGGAGGACGCGACCTGCTACCTGCAGCTGCTGCTCGCCGACGAGATCCCGGGATTCGGCATCGACCGCGCCTTCGCCGACATGGATGCCTGGGGCTACAGCTTCCGGCTGGGCTCGGCGCGTGCATGGTTCGAGCAGGATGCCGAAGACGCGGCGGACTACCTGCGCGACCTGCCGCACCTGGACGGCCTGCTGCCGGCACGGATGATCTCGGCTTCGCGCTGACCGCCGCACGCGCAACGCTGTGTCGTCGCGCACTGGCGCACGGCGCCTGCTTCGCGGCATAACATCGGTGTCCCGCCACGCGCAGGAGCGCACCGTGTCGAACGTCCTCTTCATCGGCTACAAGAACTATTCCTCGTGGTCGCTGCGCCCGTGGCTGGCGCTGCGCTGGGCCGGCATTCCCTTCGAGGAGCGGATCGTCCGCCTGGACCAGCCGGGCTACGGCCGCCAGGACATCGCCGAGGTGAAGGCCGTCGCGCCCAACGGCACCGTGCCCGCGCTGCATGCGGGCGGACTGGTGGACAAACTCGTGATATGGGACAGCCTCGCCATCGCCGAATGGGCCGCCGAACAGGTCGCACCCGGCGTGCTGTGGCCCGAAGACCCCGCCCTGCGCGCGCAGGCGCGCTCGGCGACCTGCGAGATGCATTCGGGCTTCGCTGCCGTGCGCCGCGACCTGTCGATGAACATCCGTCGCCGCATGGATCGCGCACCGGACTGGCCCGACGACACCCGCCGCCAGCTCGCGCGCCTCGACGCACTCTGGTCCGGACTGCGTGCGCAGCATGCCCATCGCGGCCCGTGGCTGTTCGGCACGCGCAGCATCGCCGACGCTTTCTTCACGCCGGTCGCGACGCGGCTGCGCACCTATGCCGTCGGCCTGTCGGAGGCATCGACCGCATATCGCGACACCCTGCTCGCCGATGCCGATTTCCTCGCCTGGGAAGCGGACTGCGTCGGCGACAGTTGGGATGCATCCGGCTACTCGGTCATCGACGGTCTGTATCGCTGAGCATGCCGAGCATGGTGCGCATGCTGCATTTCCCGGCCGATCGCGTGCTCGCCCAGGGCGCCAACCGGATCTGCGTGCGCGATCCGGCCTCGGACGCGCACTGCCTCAAATACGAGCTGCCGCCGCAACAGCGCACGCGCGTCGGCACGCGCCAGCGCCTGCGCCGCTGGATCGCGCGTCGCCTCCCCTCGCTTGGCGAAAACCGCACGGAACTGCGCGCCTGGCGCCGGCTGCAGGCGCGCCTGGGCGATGCGCTCGCCCGCTTCGTCGCGCCCTGCGAGGGCATCGTCGAGACAGCGGAAGGTCCGGCCCTGCGCTGCGTGCTGGTGCGCGATGCGCAGGGCCTGCCTGCGCGCAGCCTGTATGCGCACCTGTTCGAATCGACGCGGTACACCGCGACGCAGCTCTGCGCTGCGGTCGATGCCTTCGAAGCCTGGCTGCTGCGCCACGGCATCCCGCTGTTCGACCTCAACAGCGGCAATGTCGTCGTGGTCGAGGATGCCCGGGAGGGGTGCGGCCTGCGCCTGGTCTGCGTCGACGTCAAATCCATCCTCGACGGGCGCGAGATCGTGCCGGTCTCGCGCTGGGTGCCCTGGCTGCGCGCGCGCAAGCTGCGGCGACGCGCCGAACGCCTGCGTATGCGGATCCGCAGCCAGCTGGCCGCGCCGACGGCCTGATCCGCCCGGTTCCGGCGGTGGAAAAAACCCGTCTCCCCGGTGAACCCGGCCGGGCAACCTGCTAGCCTGCGTGCCGACCCGTCGTCGCGTGTCGCGACCGGCCCCATCCGATGCCGCCGATGGACGGCGGCGCCCACCGCTCCGGAGAACCACCGTGATCCATCGCAATACCCTGCTGGCCCTCGCCATCGGCACCGGCCTGCTCACGCTCGCCGCCTGCAGCCGGGACGCCGCCGAAACGACCGGATCGACGCCCGACAGCCAGGCCGCCTCAACCGCCACCGATGCCAGCGCAGACGCCTTCGTCAAGCGCGTGAACGACGAGTACAAGGCGATCTATCCGGAACAGACCGCCGCCCAGTGGTTGTCGTCCACCTACATCAACGACGATTCGCAGCTGCTCGCGGCGAAGGCGAACGAAATGTACCTGACCCGCCTCAACGGCTGGATCAAGGCGGCCAAGGCCTTCGAAGGCAAGCCGATGTCGCCCGAAAGCGCGCGCGCCATCCTGCTGCTGAAGCTCGCCACGGCGATGCCGCCGCCGAGCGACCCGAAGAAGGTCGCCGAACTGACGAAGATCGCCACCAAGATGGAAGGCGACTACGGCGCCGGCAAATACTGCACCGGCGAAGGCCCGGCCAAGGTCTGCCGCGATATCGGCCAGCTCAGCGAAGTGCTGGCGAGCAGCCGCGACTACAACGCCCAGCTCGATGCCTGGCAGGGCTGGCACACCATCTCCCAGCCGATCCGCAAGGACTACGTGCGCTTCGTCGAACTGGTCAACGAAGGCGCGCGCGAGATGGGCTTCGCCGATGCCGGCGAGATGTGGCGCTCCGGCTACGACATGACCCCGGCCGCGCTCTCCGCCGAAACCGATCGCCTGTGGGGCCAGGTCAAGCCGCTCTACGACGACCTGCACTGCTATGCCCGGACCCGGCTCAAGGCCAAGTACGGCGCGGACAAGGGCGAAGTCGCCGGCGGCCTGCTGCCGGCGCACCTGATGGGCAACCTGTGGCAGCAGGACTGGGGCAACCTGTGGGACGTGCTGGCCCCCTACCCCAAGGCCGGCAGCCTCGACATCAACGGCGCCCTGATGGCGCAGCATGCGAAGAACCTCGCCGAACTGCGCGCGAAGAAACCGGGCGCATCGGCAGCGGAGGCGATCGAGATCGAGCGCGAGGCCAGCCTGCTGACCGCCAAGCAGATGACGCAGCGCGCGGAGGACTTCTACGTCTCGCTCGGCATGCCGAAACTGCCTGAAAGCTACTGGAAGAAGACCCAGTTCATCCAGCCGCGTGATCGCGACGTGGTCTGCCACGCCAGCGCCTGGGACATGACCATGGGCGGCCCCGACGGCAAGACCCAGGACGTGCGCACCAAGATGTGCATCAAGCCGAACGAGGAAGAGTTCACCACGATCTACCACGAGCTCGGCCACGTGTATTACTACCTGGCCTACAACCATCAGCCGCCGCTGTTCCAGAACGGCGCGCACGACGGCTTCCACGAGGCCATCGGCGACACCATCGTGCTGGGCATGACGCCGAAGTACCTGGAATCGATCGGCCTGGCCAAGGCCGGCGAACAGAACCAGGAAACCCTGATCAACGCGCAGATGCGCATGGCCCTGGCGAAGATCTCGTTCATGCCCTTCGGCCTGATGATCGACCGCTGGCGCTGGGGCGTGTTCGACGGCTCGATCAAGCCCGAGCAGTACAACAAGGCCTGGTGGGACCTGAAGGCGAAGTACCAGGGCGTGGCCCCGGCCTCGCCGCGCGGCGAGGAGTTCTTCGATCCGGGCGCGAAGTACCACGTGCCGGGCAATACGCCGTACACGCGCTACTTCCTGTCGCACATCCTGCAGTTCCAGTTCTACAAGTCGCTGTGCGACGCCGCCGGCCACACCGGCCCGCTGTACGAGTGCAGCTTCTACGGCAACCAGGAAGCCGGCAAGCGCTACTGGGCGATGCTCGGCAAGGGCGCCAGCCAGCCCTGGCAGAAGACGATGAAGGAACTCACCGGCGGCGAGAAGATGGACGGCACCGCCGTGCTGGAATACTTCGCGCCGCTGCAGGCCTGGCTGAAGCAGCAGAACGAAGGCCAGAGCTGCGGCTGGCAGGCGCCCGCCAAGGGCTGATCGCCGCAGCCGCAAGACATCCGCACCAGAAGGCCGGCGCATGCCGGCCTTCGCGCGCAAGGAGGACGATCGCGATGCGCAACGCCGCGCACGGAACGCGCGCAGGACGCGGCCTTATCATCCCGGGCGACCCGGTGCACCTGCGGCATGCCGGCAATCCACCGCCCCCGGGAACCTAGCGAAGACGAAGCGAGCACGGACCGACCACCGACAGGCCACGGACAGGCTGCACAGAATGCCCAAGGAACTGCCCACCGACCGGATCAGGAGCCTCGCGACGCGCTCGCGCTTCCGCATCGGGGGGCAACTGGTGCAGCCGGACAGGCTCGTCATCAGCCGGGATGGACGGGAAGTCACCGTCGAACCGCGCATGATGGAAGTGCTGGTGGCGCTGGCCGAACATGCCGGCGAAGTGGTCAGCGCCGAACAACTGCTGATCGAAGTCTGGCGCGGCACCTTCTACGGCGACAACCCGGTGCACAAGGCCATCGCCTACCTGCGCCGCGTGCTCGGCGACGACCTCAAGTCGCCGCGCTACATCGAGACGATCCGCAAGCGCGGTTACCGGCTGATCGCCAGCGTCTCGTATCCCGACGACTACCGGCGCCCCGCCGCGCGCGCATCGACATGGCAGGGCACGAGCCCGTACGTCGGACTCGCGGCGTTCGACGATGCGCACGCAGGCGTGTTCTTCGGACGCAGCCGCACGACCGCCGAGCTGCTTGCCGCGATGCGCCACCAGATCGACAACCAGCGACGCTTCGTGCTCATCGTCGGCGCCAGCGGCTGCGGCAAGAGCTCGCTGCTGAACGCCGGCGCCATTCCGCTGCTGCGCCAGGACGGCGGTTTCGACGGCCTGCACGCGCTCGCGATCGCGCGCTGCGATCTCGCCGGCACCGAAGCGGGCGACGCCATGCTCCGCCTCGCCGTCGCGCTGTCCGCCTGGACGCTCGGCGAACGCCCGGTCTTCGCACCGCAGCCGCCGGCGGACCTCGCGGCCTCGCTGCGACGGGCGCCCGAATCGATCGGCGCGATCGTCGACGACGCAATGCGCCGGCACGCCTCGCGCGATCTCGCCGCGCAGCCGCATGCGCATCTGCTGCTGGTGATCGATCACGCCGAAGCGCTGGTCGCCACCCGGGCGCGGAAGCCCGAGCGCGATTCCGCGTTCGCGAAGGCCCTCCACCACCTGTGCGAAACCCCGCGCGTACTGGTGGCGATGATCGTGCGCAGCGATTTCCACCCCCTGCTGATCGAGACCTACCCGATCATCGCCGAGCGCAAGCTGGGCGAAGGGCATTTCGATGTGCTGACGCCGCGCGCCGGGGAGATCAGCCAGATCATCCGCGCACCCGCCGCGCTGGCCGGCCTGAGTTTCGAGGAGCACCCGCAGACGGCCGAATGCCTCGACGACGTGCTGCGCGATGCCGCGACCGAGCACGTCGACGCGCTGCCGCTGCTGCAGCACACCCTGCAGGCCCTGTACGAGCGGCGCAGCGACGATGGCGAGCTGGGCTTCGAGGCCTATCGCGCGATCGGAGGACTGGAGGGCGCGATCGCGCATCGCGCCGAAGAAGTGTTCGCCACGCTGGACGAGGCCGCCCAGCGGAGCCTCGACCGGTTGCTGCCGCTGCTCGTGGTGCTGCGCGAAGACAGCGAAGCGGTCAGTGCCCGCCGCGTCGCCTGGTCCGCGCTGGATGGCGATGCGCGCGCGCTCGCCGAAGCCTTCGTCCGTGCCCGCCTGTTCGTCGGCGAACTGAGCGATGGCGAGCCCGGTGTCCGGGTGGCGCACGAAGCCCTGCTGCGGCAATGGCCCCGCGCCCGCGACTGGCTCCACGACAACCGCCGCCTGCTGCAGGCCAGGGCCCGCATGCGCCGCGCAGCTGAGCGCTGGATGGAGGAAGGGCGCAATGCGGACCTGCTGCTCAACCCGGGCCGTCCCTTGCAGGAAGCGCTCGAAGCGGCGCGGCAGCCGCCCTGCGACCTCAGCCCGGAAGAACACCTGTTCCTCGAAGCCTCGACACGGCAGGACCGGCGGCGCCGACGACTGCGTGCAGGCGGGATCGCCGGCTTGGCGCTCTCCGCGGTGATCGCCGCCACGTTCGCGGTAATCGCATCGCAGGCCCGCAGCGAAGCCGAGCGCCGTCGGGAAGAAGCGCTGCAGTTGTCGGACTTCATGCTCGTCGACCTCGCCGAGAAACTGCGCCCCCTCGGCAACCTCGGCCTGCTCGACAGCATCGGCACGAAAGCGCTCGCACAGCTGGAAAGCCGTCCTGAAGCGCAGATGCGCACCGCCGACCTCGTCAACCGTTCGCGCGCGCTGCGCACCGTCGGCGAAGTGATGCTGGGCGAGGGACGACTCGACGAAGCGGAGTCCGCCTTCACGCGCTCGGTCGATGCCGCGCGCAGTGCGGTCGCCACCGCACCGCACGTCGCCGAGGCGCAGGCCGAGATGGGGATCGCCGCGTACTGGCTCGGCCTGCACCACTACCGGCAGCGCAGATTCGAACAGGCGCGGACGCACTGGACGACCTACCTGCGCACCAGCGAGGCGCTGGTGGCGCTGCAGCCCGGCAGGATGGACTGGCGCATCGAATTGTCCTACGCGCTCAACAACCTCGGCGCCGTCGCCCGCGACCAGGGCCGCACCGGCGAAGCACTGGGCTATTTCAGGCGTTCGGCGCGCATCAAGTCCGACGTGCTCGCGACGCGGCCCGACGACGATGCGCTGCGCTACGATCTCGTCGACACCCTGTCCTGGATCAGCAGCGTCGACGAATCGGAGGGACGCCTGCGCGATGCGTCGGCCGGATACTCGGAACAGATCGGCATGCTGCGCAGGCTGGTGGCGAACAAACCCGACGCCCTGCTCTGGCAGCGGCGGCTGGCGACATCGCTGCTGTCCAGCGGCGCGCTGGCCGCGGCGCGCGGACTGCTGGACGACGCGAAGGCGCAGATCGACGAAGCCATCGCGCTGCTGTCCAGGCTGACCGCGCGCGAGCCCGGCAACCAGGGCTGGGCGCACGACCTCGCCCTGGCGCACGTCGAGGCGAGCGAGATCGCATGGATCCGCGGCGAGGACGACAGCCATCGCAGCCATGCCCGGATCGCAGAGACCCTGATCCGCGACATCGAGGCATCGTCGCAGCCCACGCCGGCCGTCCGGCGCCTCAAGGCCGCCCTGCGCCTCGTCGTCGCCAGCCACCCGGCGAGCGCGACCACGGAGGCAGGCTGGGACGAGGTGGTCGCGGCCTTCGAGGACATCGCGTCCCGATCGAAGCACGACCTCCAGGAAACGTCAGCGCTCGCCAAGGCCCTGGTCGCGCGCGGCCGGCACCATGCGGATGCCGGTCGGGCGGAGGCAGCCCGTCGCGATTGGCAGCGTGCGATCGCGCTGCTCGCGGTGCCGGCCAGGACCTCCGAAAATCCGAATGTCATCGCGCCATGGGCCAGCGCGCACGTCCTGCTCGGTGAACGACACCGCGTGCAGGCTCAGATCGCCTGGCTGGCGGAGATCGGATATCGGGATGCGCAGTTCCCGGTCCTGCAAGGCCAGACGCACGCCGGAGGCATCACCGCCCATGGCCCGGCCGATCCGCAGTGAAGCCGCAAAGGCGCCGAGCGGCATGGGAGACGCCGCAATAATCGGTGCCTCCGACCACTCGCGCAGTACGCAGGATCACTGGCATCCCGCATCGCGCCTTTCGCCCACCCACCCGCTTTCGTCCCCAGGAAAATGAGGAGTACACGATGACGAGATTCGCACGCCACCACCGCAAGCATGACGATGCAGAGGGGCATGTCGACCTGATCCTGAATATCCGTGACACCGGGAACGGGTACGAAGGCAGGTACTCAGAGCCACACTTCTTCGTCAAGCATCGAACCACCCATGTCCGCATCGACCTGACGCACGACAAGTCCTTGGTTGCGAAGATCACCAATTACGCCAGCAGCGGACTGGGCCTGTTCTACGGGCCTATCCGGGGATTCTGCATCGAGAACGACGGAAAGACCGCCAGGTTCCGGATGCACCTGCGCCGCCATCAGCTGATCAACTTCGGCATGTTCATCGACGTCGGCCCGCGCGACGGAAAGGAACCTGTGCAGACGATCTTCTGCGACCCCCAGGCCAGCAACGATCCGACGAAGACGCCGATGCGGCCAGGCTGATCAGTTGCCTGGTCGGGTCGACCAGTACAGACGTCACAGGCGCGGCATCGCCCTGAGGGAGGGGGTAACGCATCACGCCGCCCATGAGTGGGGTGACGGCACGATGGCATCGTGCCGTCACCCACCTGACTTCGTCGCGACCGATGGCGGCGATGCTCCATGCGCCACCGTGCAAACCGCAGGCGGTCCTCCCTGTCCAATCGCAGGCGGTTGCGCCTTCAGGATGCCGCCGCAGTCGCCCCCTTTCAAATCAATCACTTGAATCCTGGCAGGTTCCCGGAAGGCATGTCGGGGCCCTCGTTCGCAGACTGCCGCCGCAGTCTCGGCCAAGGCCCCGACCGCCGTCCCGTCCACCCGCCATCGCCCGCGATGGCCTGCCCTCCAGATCAGGTGACCACCATGGAACTCGTAACGCCCCGCCGCCAGGACAGCGCCCCGCTCCCTCCGGATCATGCCCCCGGCACGCCCCCGCGCATCGCCTTGCGTGATGCGGCTGTCCACGATGCCCTGCCCCTGCCACCGCCCGGGGAACGCCTGCACCTCGGGCACGTGGTGCTGGATGCTGCCCTTCTGCGGCGCCTGCGCCAGGCGCGGCTGATGAGCCAGCAGGACCTCGCCAACGACTGTTGGCGGCGCAACATCCAGCTCTCGCTGACCACGATCAAGCGCGCCGAGGCGGGACGACCCGTACGCTTCCGCATCGCCCGCGAATTCGCGCGCAGCTTCGATGTCCCGGTGACGCAACTCCTGCGCATCGACGACCCGCATGCTGCAGCGAAGTCCTGACCCGCGCCGGAGTGGCACCGGCGACGCACTGCGAAGGCACCACGAATCGCTTCGCCCGGGATCAGGATGGGCTTGCGGGGCGCCGGAACGCGCTTCGCCGCACATCGCAGCCCATCCTCAATTCAATCAGGACGAAACCATCATGAGCACCTACATTCTCCAGAGCCTGCAAAACACCAACCTCTGCATCGGCGTGGTCTCGGTCTCCGCCGGCGCGCTCGTGACCCTCCAGACGCTCTCCGGCATCGGCGGGAAGTCGTCGCAGTGGCAGATGGACCAGAACACCGGTTACATCACCCTCGCCGCCGATCCCAGCCTGTGCCTCGACGTCCAGGGCTTCAACGGCCAGCAGGGCCAGCTCATCGTCGCGAAACTCGTGATCGGCCGCGACAGCCAGCGCTGGAACTGGGTCGGCAGCCCGCCGTACATCTCCAACCAGGCCTATCCCAGCATGGTGATCGACAACTCCGGCGGCAATGCGAACCCGGGCAATCCGGTCCTCATCTGGCCGTTGAACTACGGGCAGAATCAGAAGTGGGCCGCACTGAGCGTGCCTGCGCTGACGGCGCTGGCCGAAGCAGCCGCCTGATCCACGCAGCCTGCCGATCCTCCTGCGCCAAGCACCGGGCGCATGGCGCAGGAGGAGATCCGCGGGCACGCATCGATCGCTGCATGCGCCACCGAACGGGACGCAGGACGCGCGGGCTGCATCGCCGGCCCCGTGCCCGTCTGACTGCAATCTGCGAACGACATCGCGGGTGCGCGTGCAAGCCTGCTAACATCCGTGCGGCAACCGAAGCCCGCATGGACCCATGACCCAACGCTCGGACAGGATCAGATCGCTGGCTTCGCGCGGCCGCTTCCGCATCGGGGCGCTGCTGGTGCAGCCGGAACGGCTGACGGTCACCATCGACGGCGAGGAGATCGCGCTCGAGCCGCGCATGATGGAAGTGCTGATCGCGCTGGCCGAGCATGCCGGCGAAGTGGTCAGCGCCGAACAGCTGCTGATCGAGGTCTGGCGCGGCACGTTCTACGGCGACAACCCGGTCCACAAGGTCATCGCGCAATTGCGCAGGCTGGTCGGCGACGACAGCCGCGCGCCGAAGTACATCGAGACCATCCGCAAGCGCGGCTACCGGCTGATCGCCACGGTCTCGTTCCCCGACGACTACCGGCGCGGCGCGCAGCAGGGCAACGCCTGGACCGGCGGCAGCCCCTACGTGGGTCTGGCGTCGTTCGACGACAGCCACAGCGACGTTTTCTTCGGCCGCAGCCGCATGACCGCCGAGCTGCTGGCGACCGTACGCAACCAGATCGACAGCCAGCGCCGCTTCGTGCTGCTGGTCGGCGCGAGCGGCTGCGGCAAGACCTCGCTGCTGCGCGCGGGCATGCTGCCGCTGCTGCAGCAGCCCGGCGGCTTCGACGGCACCCAGGCGCTGTCGGTCGCCTACTGCGACCTCGCCGGCTGCAACGGCGGCGACCTGCTGCCGCATCTGGCGCTGGCGCTGGGCACCTGGTCGATCGAATCGCGCCCGGTGTTCGCGCCGCAGCGCGCGGACACGCTGGCGGCGGAACTGCTGCAGCGACCCGACGCGCTCGACGCGACGGTGCAGGAGGCGTTTCGCCGCCATCCGGATCGCAGCCTGGCCGAACATCCGCGCGCGCACCTGCTGCTGATCGTCGACCACGCCGAAGCGCTGGTCGCCGCTCCGGGCATCGGCGACGAGGAGCGCGCCGCGTTCGCCACCCTGCTCCAGCGCCTGTGCGACTGCGCGCGGATCATGGTGGTGATGGTCACGCGCAGCGATTTCTACCCCAAGCTGATCGAGGCCGTGCCCGAGATCGCCGAGCGCAAGGCCGGCGACGGCCACATCGACGTGCTCACGCCGCGCCCCGGCGAGATCGCGCAGATCATCCGCATGCCGGCGATCCTGGCCGGGCTGGGCTTCGAGGAGAATCCGCAGACGCTGGCGCGGCTCGACGACGTGCTGCGCGATGCCGCGACCCAGCACCCCGATGCGCTGCCGCTGCTGCAGCACACGCTGCAGGCGCTGTACGAGCGTCGCGACGAGAACGGCACCCTGACCTTCGCCGCGTACCACGAGATCGGCGAACTCGAGGGCGCGCTGGCGCATCGCGCCGAGGAGGTCTTCACATCCCTGCCGCAGGATGCCCAGGCACGGCTCGATGCCGTGCTCTCCCAGCTGATCGTGATCCATCCCGACAGCGACAGCGTCAACGCACGCCGGGTGCTGTGGTCATCGCTGCCCGACGACGCTGCGCGCACGCTGGTCGAATCCTTCGTGAAGGCGCGGCTGTTCGTCAGCGAGCTGAGCGACGGTATCCCCGGTTTCCGCGTCGCCCACGAAGCGCTGCTGCGGCAATGGCCGCGCGCGCGCGACTGGGCGGGCGACAACCGGCGCCTGCTCCAGGCGCATGCGCGACTGCGCCATGCGACGCGCCGCTGGGTCGAGGAAGGACGACGCCAGGACCACCTGCTGAACGCGGGACGTCCGCTCATCGAAGCGACGGAAGCCGCGCAGCGGCTGCCGGACATGCTCGGCGAGGACGAACGCGCCCTGCTCGGCGCATCGCAGCGGCACCATCGTCGCGGCAAGCGCATGCGTACCGCCGCCGTGGTGATGCTGTCCCTGCTCGCGCTCACCTCCAGCGCCCTGGCGCTGTGGGCGGTGACCGCGCAGAAGGAAGCCGAGCTGCGCCGCGAGGAAGCCTTCCAGCTCACCGATTTCATGCTGGTCGAACTGGCCGACAAGCTGCGCCCGCTGGGCAACCTGAAACTGCTCGACAGCATCAGCGCGAAGGCGCTCGCGCAGCTGGCGCAGCGCCCCGAACAGCGCATGCGCACCGAGGACCTCATCAACACCTCGCGCGCACTGCGTACGCTGGGCGAGGTGCTGATGGAGCAATCCAAGCTCGAAGATGCCGAATCCGCCTTTGTCAGGGCGAAAGACGCAGCGACCGCTGCCCTCAGACGCGCGCCGGACAACCCGCAGGCCATCGAAGAGTCCGGGCTGGCGGGGTATTGGCTGGGATATTACCGCTTCCATCGAAGACAATTTGACGAAGCGCGGAAGCACTGGACCACCTACCACGATTCGACACGCATCCTGCTCGACAGGGAGCCGCAATCTCCGCACAGGCTGCTCGAACATTCCTACGCCCTGAACAACTACGGCACGCTGGAACAGGAGCTGGGGCGCAATCCGAGCGCCATCGAGTATTTCAGGAAATCCGCGGCGCTGAAGAAACAGGCGATCGCAATGAGGCCGAACGACGACGCATTGCGTTACGATCTCATCGACACGTTGTCATGGATAAGCTCCGGGGAAGAAAGCCTCGGGCAGTTGCGCTCCGCCGCATCAGGGCAAGCCGAACAGATCGCGCTCCTGCGCGACATGCTGTCGAGGAATCCCGATGCCCGCGCATGGGAACGCCAGCTGGCCATACGCCTGCGCGGCAACGCCGCCTTGCTCAGGACCCTGGGAAGAACGATAGAAGCCAAACGGCTGATCGACGAGGCCGTCTCGCGGCTGACGCGACTGGTGGAAATCGATCCGAGCAACAAGGGCTGGCGCCGCGACCTTGCGCACGCCCATGTGGAAGCTGCGGACATCGAGGAAGTCATCGGCAACGGGAATGCCATCAGAAGCCATCTCGCCCAAGCACGAACCCATCTGCTGAAGGCGCAGGCTTCGCACAATCGCCTGCCGACATGGCAGCGATTGGACGCCTTGATCCGATTCCGACTGGCCAGGCTGGACCGCGACATCCCGTCCATGCGCAGCGCTGCGTCCGACTTGCGCGCGCTGATGGAGGCATCGCCCGACGACATCGCGGGCACGCGGGCCTACTGCAGGTCGGTCGCGGAACTCGCTCGGATCCATCGGGAAATGGGCGACATGGCGTCCGCCCGACAGGAAGCCACGGCCGTCGTGACCGTGCTCGGGAACATGGGCGGGCAGTCGCCGGATCCGGGGATCGCAATCCCCTGGGTGGTAGCGAACATGATCCTCGGCAAGGAGGCCGCAGTCTCCACCCAACGCAAGCGACTCGTGGCCCAAGGCATCACGCTCGATTTCGAGGAATTGAGCAACTCGCCCGTCGCCATGAAATGATGCCGATTCGATCCCGGGCTGAGACCAGGCGAACGCCGTTGACCAACACAATGGACAAGTCCGGAAACTGCACAAGCGATACCCGCCCGAGGAGGGAGGTGTCGTTGCGCGTGAGATACTTCAGCGCGCCGGATCGCTCCGAACGAGTGCCGCAAGACAATACTTTCAACCGCTGATGGAGTTCCCGATGACCACATCAACAGAGTCCGCCACCGATATCGCCACCAAGACGCTGATGGTGAAGATCACCGGGCGCGACCCCGATGGACAGCTCACTTACACGACGTGCCCCACGTCCATCACGTTCCATGCGAAACATGCGCCACGACTCCTGAAATGCCGGATCGACAAGGACAGCATCCCCGGGAAGTTCGAGTTCGTCGGCTACACCTATGATGCCGACAACGTGCAGGTCTGCGACTCGGGACTCGATACCTCGAAACTCGACTTGACCTTCCAGTTCAACGGCCAGACGATCAGTGCCGACCTGATCTTCCAGATCACCGACGAGAACCGCAGCAAGTCCAGGCCGTCGGACGTCGACCCCCAGGTCGGCAACAATCCGCCGCCGGACGTGTCGACCACGGCCCCCCGCAGCATCGTCAAGGGCGACACACAGACGAATGCCGTGGTCGCAGGCGACTCGGCCTCCATCGCGACCACCCTGACCGTCTACACGAATCCGGACGGCAGCTTCAAATCCTATGGCTATTCGAACCTGAACAAGGATGGGGCCTTCGAGTTCCCGAGAGGATCGACCCAGGACAGCCTGACGGTCATGCTGACTGTCGACAAACCCGCGTATGCCGGTCGCTATTACATCTCCGAGTACTACTCCAGTATCGTCCAGCCGACCCCGGACCCCGCCCCTGAGTCCAGCGGTCAATTCGGCGTCGGCACGACCTCGGTGGTCTTCGCTTTCAGCTTCAGCACCACGGCCAGCGACCAGACGTACTTCGCGGTCTACGTCACGGACACCGGGACCGACCCTGCCAACAGCTACGAGTGCGATCCCCAGGTCGGCAACAATCCCCCGCCGGACTGATGCCGGATTCGACGGATCGGGCCCGCCTCAGAGTGGGCCTTCCGGCTCCATGCGCAGGCGAATGGACGCTCCTCCGTTGTGCTGCTGCGCGATCCCGACCCGCCGCAAGGCGGGTTTGGTCGTTCTGGGGAACGGCTGCATGCAAGTCTGGCCTGCGAAACGGCGTCATGCGGCAGCGTTTGCGACCGACCAGGCACAGGCCAAGCACTCCAGACAAAACAATGACTTGCAAACCGTAAGGTTTCCGAAAGGCGCAAAGCAGACGAGGGAGGCATCGTGGCCCTGCCCTGGCGGCCCGCTCCCGAGCAGGCCCCGGAGGCCACCGCCGGTCCGATATTCCGGGCCCCGGCACCGCCCAGATCCGTGACGCACCACGCACCGAGGAACCTACGATGACGCTCACCGTCTCAGCCATCCAGGATACGCATGCCGCCCTTCCGCACTTCCAGGCCGCCCTGGACCCGACTGCGCTGTTCCAGGCAGTGCCGGTGTCGATGCCGGGCGAGGCCCGGAACCATGGCAGCGTCATCCTGGACAGCGGCGTGCTGCGCCGACTGCGGACCGCTCGCCTGATGAGCCAGCAGGATCTCGCCGACGAATGCTGGCGCCGCAACATCCGGGTCTCGATCGCCACGATCAAGCGCGCCGAGGCCGGCCACGCGGTCCGCTATCGGGTGGCCCGCGAGCTCGCCCGCTGCTTCGACGTGCCGGTGTGCGACATCATTCGGCCCCGCGAACTGGCCGCATCCCCGCAGCCACTGGTCGCCTGAAACTGCAGGGTCGACACACGCCCCGGATCGGGGGCTGCCCGCCCTCGACCCCGACACGCGCGTCCACGCCCTACCTTCCCGACCGCCCGCCCCGGCATCTCCCGCCCAGGAGTCCCCACCGCATGACCGCCATCGTCCTGCATGCCGAAGAGGAGTTCGATCCGGGCCTCCCGCGACCGACCCTGGCGCGCATGCTCGGCGACGTCCGCGCGGCAGGGTTCGACGCACTGAGCCTCGGCCTGCTGCACGTGGGCCGCGACGGGAGCAAGTTCGACGAGAGCTGGGTCATCGCGGGCGAGCTGCGCTACAACGACACCCTGCTCTTCTCGGACGGCAGCCACCTCGGGCCGCCGGACTGGCCCGAGGCCCTCGGCGACGCCGCAAGCACGCTGGGCCTGCGCATCGCCCTGGTCTTCGGCGGCGCAGGCCACCAGGACTTCCGTGCCATCCGCTTGCTGCATGCCCGCCATGGCGCGGGCTTCGTCGGCAGCGGGCTGCGGCGCAACCTCCTCGCGTTGCGCGCAACGATGCCCTGGCTGGACAGCATCGAACTGTGCTGCGAAGACACCTACGACCACGAGTCCTTCGTCGCCTTCGCCTCGCTGCTGGCGGACCTGGGATTCGACCTCGCCCTGCGGCCCAGCATGTTCCGCGAGTTCTGGGTCAAGGCCTTCGCCGCCGTGCATGCGCGGCATCCAGGACGGGTGCGCCGCTGCCATCTGCAGTGCCACGCCAAGGGCAGCGGCAACGCGCCCGGGGAATGGGCGAACGCCTTCGAAACCGCCACGCCCGGCTTCGACGCCGATGGCTTCATCATCGCCGCCGAATCGGCCGAGAACACGCCGCAGGAAATCCGCGAATCCCTGCGCGGCCACGCCCGCGAAACCCGGCTCGGCGGCGGCGCGATCTGGTCGCTGGAGCGGATCATCGCCAACGGCGCCGAACCCGCCAGCTACGCAGATGCGATACGGGCCGGGCTGCGGGACGACGATCAACGCACGCTGAGCCACGCCTGAGCACCTCTTCTCGTGCCGCGATCGACTCTGCTAGGCTCGGTCCGCAGGTGATCCGCATCCACGGCAGGGGGCAGGGAATGGATCCGAACGTACGCGATGGAATCGAAGATGGACCGCGCAGGACGCAGGCGGCCATGCGAGCACATGCCGGCAGCGCACCGCAGCGCATGACCCGGCCCGCTCCGCGCCACCGACGATGGCAAGCCCGCAAGTCACGAGAAACCTGCTGAAGCGACTGGCACGCAGGCGTCGCACGCGTGCGCCATCCACATTGAACGGCCACCAGGATCGGAATCGCCGTCATGCCGAAGAAGCCGCCTCTCGATCAAGCGCAGTTCCGCGTTGGCGACGCGATGGTCCACCCTGAGCGCCTGGTCATTTCGATCAATGACGAAGAGCATTCGATCGAACCAAGGATCATGGAGGTCCTGATCGCGCTTGCCAGTGCGGCGCAGAACAATGAAACACTCAGCGCCGTCAACCTGTACATCCGGGCCTGGATAGGCGGAGCGCACGCAGAAGGCAATGCCCCCGACCCGCGCATAGACGTGATGCAGGCCGAAAATCCGGTGCACAAGGCGATTACGCATCTGCGCAAGGTCTTCGGCGATGACCCGAAGTCCCCGCGATACATCGAAACGATCCGCAAGCGGGGATATCGACTGGTCGCCCCGGTGGTGTATCAGGATCATTACCGCCGCGTTGCCGTGGCAAGGAAAAACTGGACCACGGGCAGTCCGTATGTCGGCCTGAATGCATTCGACTCCAGGCATGCCAGCGTCTTCCTCGGTCGCAGCCGGACAACGGGTGAGTTGATCGAAGCAGTCCGTCGCCAGATCGACCAACAGCGTCGGCTGGTACTGGTCGTGGGCGCGAGCGGCTGCGGCAAGACCTCGCTCGTGAACGCCGGCGCGATCCCGATATTGACCGAGAAGGGTGGTTACGATGGCCTGCGCGCGCTGAGCGTCGCGCGTTGCGATCTGGCGGGAACCCGCAGGGAAGACGCACTGCCGAGGCTCGCTGCTGCGTTGATGCAATGGACGCTGGACAGGCGCGAAATCCTTCCGCCGCAACCCGTCGAAACACTTGCGGGAACATTGCGCGGACAACCCGAATCATTGCCCGACACGCTGGAGGATGCATTCCGGCGCCATGCCAGCCGTGACATGTCAGCATTGTCGCATCCGCACCTCCTGCTGGTGATCGACCACGCGGAAGCCATCGTGGCCGACCCCTCCTTCGGCAGCGATGACCACGCGGAGATCGACCGATTCCTGCATCACCTGTGCGAATCCAGGCACGTCTGCGTGATCGTCATCGTGCGCGGCGATTTCTATCTCGCGCTGGCCGAAGCCCTGCCCGGCATGACCGAAAGGAAATCGGGCGACGGCCACGTCGATGTCCTGGCGCCGCGCACCGGAGAGATCGGCGACATCATCCGGATCCCGGCCGCATCCGCAGGGCTGGAATTCCAGCAGCACCCCGAATCCAAGGATTACCTCGACGACGTCCTGCTGCGCGCTGCGGTTGCACAACCCGATGCGCTGCCGCTGCTGCAACACACCCTGCAGATGCTGTACGAGCGCAGGAACGGTAGAAACCAGCTTTGTTTTGATGCCTATCACGAAATCGGTGGACTGGAGGGCGCGCTCTCCCACCACGCCGAGCACGTCTTCACAGGGCTTCCCGACGAAATCCAGGCCAGCCTCGACCAGGTGCTTTCGCGCATGGTGGTGATGCAACCTGAAAACGACCGCGTCAGTGCTCGGCGCATCCCCCGCGGCGCACTCGACGCCCGGGCGATCGCGCTTGCAGAAGCCTTCGTGCAGGCCCGTCTTTTCGTCGCAGAGCACGAAAACGGCGATGCCCACTACCGCGTTGCCCATGAAGCCCTGCTCCGCCAATGGTCGCGCGCGGCGGACTGGATTCGCGAAAACCTGCGCATCCTCGTCGCCCGCATCCGCCTGCAACGCGCCGCGGCGCGATGGGATGATGAAGGCAGGCGCGATGATCACCTTCTCAATCCTGGAGCGCAGTTGGAAGAGGCCACGAATGTCCGGCAACGCATGCACGACGTGCTGTCGGACGCGGAATGCGATTTCATCCTGCGTTCACAGCGTCAGCAGCAGCAGCGCAAACGGATTCGCAAGTTCGCAGCCTTTGCACTTGCGACCATGGCCATCACGTCGACAGCGATGGCTTTCGTCGCGCATTCGATGCGCGATATCGCCGAGCACCAGGAGACCAAGAGCACGAACCTGACCAGCTTCATCATCGGCGAGTTTTCCGAACGACTTGACCCGACCGGGAATCTGGTCCTGATCGAGAGCGTCAGCAGCAACATCCTTCGCTATTGCAACGCGATGAAACCCAGCGAAGCAACGGTTGAAAACCTCATCAACTGCTCGCGCGCCTCCCGCAAGCTGGGCGAAGTGATGACGGAACGCAGCTTCCCCAATACCGCATTCGCACTCTTCATGCAGTCAAAAATGTTCTCGGAAAATGCAGAACGCCTGGCGCCATCCTCGATCCCCACCTTGCTGGAATCCGGTCAATCCGCCGCATGGGTTGGAATCCATCACCAGAAAGAAGGACAGCTTGTCCTCGCCCTTCTGGCCTGGAAAGACTACGAAAAGCGCACCCGCAGGCTACGTGCCATAGCACCACTCGATCCCGGATACATGATGGAAGCGTCGTACGCCACAACCAATCTGGCCTCACTCGAACGTGACCTCGGGCTGACCAGCGAAGCGCGTGCAACGATACACCACTCTATCGCCCTAAAGACGACGGCGACAGGCGTCGTGCGCAACAACGACGAATGGACGTACGAGTTGATCGTCAGCACATCGATCCTGGCCGGCCTGATGGAATCACAGGGAAAGCTTCATGATGCCGACAGGATCTACAGCGATCTCATCGAACAGCTGGAAAGAATGCATCGCAAGCACCAGGCATCCCGCGAGTGGGAGCGGCAACTGACCAGTCTGCGCCAGTTCGGCGCAATGCTTTCTCTCGACCTGGGCGACATCGATGGCGCTCGCGCACACATCACTGATGCGACTCTCCGTCTATCGCGCCTTGCCCAGGCAGATCCGGACAACACGAAGTGGCGTCGACTACAGGCGCAGGCCCATCTATTTGCAAGCGACATCGAACGAATTGACGGCAATCACCCAGCAAGCGCTCGACAGTTGGCGCATGCAGCCAGCGCAATCACGCATCCGATGCTCAACTTCTCGGCGGCCAGACGCATACGTGCTTCGATCCTGCTGCGATCCGGCTTGCAAGATGGCGGGGAGGCGGGCGAGAAACGAACCCACAACGCCATCAACGAACTGCAGGATCTGGTCGCAGGCGACGGCAATGATCGCCGAGCCCGCCTGGCGCTGGCCGAGGCACTTGTACTGCGTGCCGAAAACGACATCCATGAGGGTCGCACTGCATCAGCCGAACGTGACGCCAGGCACGCGATCGATGTGCTTGATGCTTCCGGAACCCATCCCCAGTCACTGACGACCATTGCACTGCGCCTTCGAGCAATGGCAATTACCGGCACATTGCCCGAAGCGGCCCGCTCGATCGAATATCTGGCAAATGCTGGCTATCGACACCCCGAGCTAACAGCCGCACTACGGCGACAACCGGACCATTCCCCTATCCATGACGCATCGGACTGACGCCAGCCGCAGCCATGCAATCGCCCGAAAACGCTCCTCCGCCGACATATCGCGCATACGCAAGCACGCACAACACCACGCCCTGCCTCAAGGAGAAACAAGATGCCCTTCGTCTTCTACATGGAACGCACGGACGAGAAGAACCCCTCTGCCGAATTGCTAGGATCGATGGAACACTTCGGCGCGCATTCCAGTGACCTGGAGAGTCACGACATCAGCGTCTTTTCAATGGATTTCGCTCTGCGCGTCGAGGGAAACCCCGACCTCGAAGATCTCAAGTTCGATCCGTTTCGTGTCGATTTCAAGACGCGAAAGCAGCAGCAGAAGCTATTCATCGATACCCGTCGACTGAACGAGGGCGTCGAACCGGGAAAGTTCAAGATTATCAAAGTCTGGGCAGACCCCGAAGGCACCCGACACACGCATGAATTGCATATCAAACCACGCAACTCCAACTTCCGCATGCATGCTCTCGATCAGGAAATCACGGCAGACGTCGTCGGCATCTACCTCGAATTCAAGATGAAGGGCGTGAAGACTCCCGAGTTCAATTTCTACATCACCGTTCAAGACACCGATCCAAGGCCTGGAGCAATGAACACAAAGCCCTGCGACCCACAGGTGGGCAACGACCCGGACTGAATCGCAATGAATTCAGCCCCATCCATCAGCGATGCGCCTTCAGTACGACCGACAACCAAGCCGCAACGACCAACAGACCACACAGATCTTGCTCAAAGATCGCATTGATGCCGAAGACTTGGCTTCATGCGACAACAATGGCTCCGCACCACCGCAAAGAGATGACATCAAATCATCCTGCCGAAACAGACGAAAAGGAGCCATTCCATGACAATCGTAAAGTTCAAGATGGGAACAATTCAGCATCAAACCCATGAAACAAACATCCCATTTGCGAATTCACAGCTTCTCGCAAAGGTCATTCAACGCGACATCAAGACATCTTCCCTTCCTGGCATAGCAGAAGTCTACTCCACTGTTTTCAGCGCCGATATCACCGAAGCACCAGGTCCCAGCACATTCGTATTCGACAAGCCGACATTTCCCTTCCAAAGCAACCTGACCCCTCAAATCCTAGTCGTCAAGATTCCAGACCTGAACGTGAATTCATCACCGGAAAGATTCAAGGTCATCGGCGTCGATTACGACAGACCCGACCTGGTTCATGTTGCACATTACGAGGAACCTGATTCAAACGGCCCACTGTTGCCGATCACTGGTGAAATTTCCAATGTCGCCGGATCGATCATGTTCCAGTTCAAGATGTCCACCCTGGAGAAGACTGAGCCGTTCGGTGTCTACCTGCTTGTCCGAGACAATGAAACAGGCCAAACATTCAGATGCGACCCCCAGGTCGGCAACGACCCACCCAAGAAAGGAGCTGTCCCCCTCTGAGGCAATGGAAAAGTACAGCACCACAGCCCGGCACTCGCCATAGACGAGCGCCGGGACAATAGTTCGCAAATGCCCAGGTGATGAAGTGCTTCAACCGCAACCGAACTGCGTAGGGCCGTGTTTACTGTTTGCGGAAGTCGCGACCGGAACCGCATGCATGCCCTCCCCTTTTCGATGCCAGATGGATCGCGACATGCTCGCCTGTTCAGGGCATGGCGGCCCACCAGCATCCAGTCCTTATGTTCGAATCGCGGGCAAGGGCGGGCGATGCGGGCGCACCTGCCGGCCGCGCATGAACCCCCTGGACCTGGAAGGCCAACTGCCATGAACCGCCAACGACGGGTTTGAGCCATCACCAGATACGGGGACGCCCCACTTGCGGCGTAACGCACTCTCCATTGCCGTCGTTTCATACCCCAATGAGATGGCAATACCCCCGCTGAGAGGCTAGCCGCAGACCTCAGGGCCGCGCCATCGCATCAGCCTCCCGGCGCAACTGCTGGCTGGCGAAAGCGAACAGAGACAATGACTTACGCATCAGAAGAATTCCGGAAGACAAATCAAAGGCGAGATTTGCAAGCGTGACGCCGCCCCCGACGCAGGGACGGCAACAAGCCGACGTCGGGGAAGCGAGCCGAACATCTTCTGGAGATCCGTCATGAACGACATCCTCATCTCACACACCTCCCCCGCCAGCCCGTCGATTGCGCTCGTCGAATCGGGCGTTGCCATTCCGGTCGAATTGCCGCCCCCCGCGCCGAGGTTGGAAATCCTGCTGGACACCATGCGCAAGGGCTGGATCCAGCTCGATGGGGACATCCTCCGCCGCCTGCGGCTGTCCCGGTACATGAGCCAGCAGGACCTGGCCAACGACTGCTGGCACCGGGGCATCCAGGTGTCGATCGCGACGATCAAGCGGGTCGAGTGCGGGCATCCGGTGCGGTTCCGGATCGCGCGGGAACTGGCCCGGTGTTTCGAAGTGCCGGTGGAGCAACTGGTGCGGCTGTCGGCCTGACTGGGGCGCACGCCCGCGACCCAGCGTCGCGGGCCTCGAACGGAGGCACGACCATGGGCAGCGACAAGGCCTACGCTACCGCGACGCAGGATGCGCTGATGGTGATCGCCGGTGCATCCGGCACGGCGTCGCGCGAGCTGCGCCCCGGGCTCTCGCTCACCGTCGACCTGGGCCTGGACGACGCCGGACTGGCCCTGGTGGCGAGTTACCTGCGCCGCATCGCAGAGCGAATAGGCAAGGAGGAGGAGGAGGAGGAGGCGACGCCCCTCGATGCCGAGGCCCTCCGCGACGCCCTGGTCTGGCAGGCGGTGGCGGCGATGTTCGCGCAGGCGGGTCGGGACGATCTCGATGCCGACGCCATCCGGCACCTGATCGCAACCGCCCTGGGCAGGCTGCGCGGCGTGGAGGCCGACCTCGATTGACCCGGGCCTGCCGGCGCTCTGGCGCGGCTCGTCGGCGCTGCGCCATACTCGGCCGATGAACCTGCACGACCACGCCGCCGAGCTCGCCCCGCAACCGCTCGACCACGCCACCGCGCTGCCGGCGCGGTACTACACCGACCCGGGCATGGCCGCGATCGACCGGGCCCGCATCTTCGACCGCAGCTGGCAGCTCGTCGCCCATGTCTGTCAACTGCGCGGCGCCGGCGACCACGTCGTCGCCGATCTCGGCGGCCTGCCGGTGATCGCGGTGCGCGGCGCCGACGACGTGATCCGGGTGATGCACAACGTCTGCCGCCACCGCGCCGGTCCGCTGGCGCAGTGCGATGGACTCGGTGCGAAGTCGCTGCGCTGTCGCTACCACGGCTGGACCTACACGCTCGACGGCCAGCTGCGCACCGCCACGGAAATGGGTGCGACGCCGGACTTCGATGTCGCCGACGTGAAACTGCCGCAGCTCGCGGTGCGCGTCTGGCAGGGCATGGTGTTCGCCGCCGTCGACGCAGCCGCCGCGCCGCCGTTCGATGCCTTCGTCGCCGGCATCGATGCGCGCCTCGGTGCGGATCGCGGACTCGAACACTTCGGCCACCACCATCGCGTCGGCTACGACATCGACTGCGACTGGAAGGTCTACGTTGACAACTACCTCGAGGGCTACCACGTCCCGCACGTGCATCCCGAACTCAACAAACTGCTGGACTACCGCAGCTATGTCACCGACACGGCCGAGTGGTATTCGTTCCAGTTCAGCCCGCTGGAAAGCGGCGATGGGCTCTATGGCAGCGGCGACGCGCTGTACTACTGGATGTGGCCGAACACGATGCTCAACATCCTGCCCGGCCGCCTGCAGACCAACCGCATCATTCCGCGCGGCGCGGGCCGCTGCCGCGTCGAATTCGATTTCTACTACGCGATGGACGAGTCCGACGCCGGCAAGGCCCGGCGCGACGCCGACCTCACGTTCAGCGACGTGGTGCAGGACGAGGACATCGGCATCTGCATCGACGTGCAGCGCGGCCTGGCCTCGGGTTCGTACCACGCCGGCCGGCTCAATCCGCTGCGCGAGAACGCCGTGCACCATTTCCACGAACTGCTGCGCCGCACCTATCGCGGCGCGCTCGACGGCGGACAGAACGCTGGATGACGACCGCCAGATGACGACCGTCGCACGTCCGCTCGGCCTGTGGTCCGCGATCGCCCTGGTCGCGGGCAACATGATCGGCAGCGGCGTGTTCCTGCTCCCTGCATCGCTCGCGCCCTACGGCACGGTGAGCCTCTACGGCTGGGCGATCACGCTCGGCGGCGCGCTACTGCTGGCGCTGACGTTCTCGCGCTTCGCGGCGCGCGGTGCGCAGGCAGGCGGCCCGTATGCCTACGCACGCGAAGCCTTCGGCGATACCACCGGCTTCGTGATCGCCTGGAGCTACTGGATCTCGATCTGGTGCGCGAACGCGGCGATCGCGGTGGCCTTCGCCGGCAGCCTCGGCAGCCTCTTCCCCGAACTGGTCGCAACGCCGTTCCGCGGCGCGGCCTGCGCGCTCGCCGCGCTGTGGCTGTGCGCGGCAATCAACCTGGCCGGCGTGCGCGAGGCCGGGCGACTGCAGATCGTCGCCACCGCGCTCAAGCTCGTGCCGCTGCTGGTGTTCGGCGGCATCGCGATCTGGTGGCTGGATGCGCGACTGCTCGCCGACGACGCCAGTGCCATCGCCGCCGCCAGGGCGGCCGATGCGCCCGCGACCTGGCTCGGCGCACTGCACATGACCGTTGCCCTGACCCTCTGGGCCTTCCTCGGACTCGAAGCAGCGACGGTGCCGGCCGGCGCGATCCACGACGCCGAGCGCACGATCCCGCGCGCCACCCTGATCGGCACGTTGCTCGCCGGGATCGCCACCATCCTCGCCTGCACTGCGGTGCTCGGCCTGGTGCCGCCGGAGGTCGCCACGGCGTCGACCGCGCCGATGGCCGATGCGGCGAAGGCGCTGTGGGGCCCGGCAGCAGGCGTGACCATCGCCGTGGTCGCCGCGATCTCCTGCTTCGGCGCTCTCAACGGCTGGGTGCTGCTCTCGGCGCAACTGCCGATGGCTGCGGCGCACGACGACCTGTTTCCGAAGGTCTTCGCGCGCGTCGATGCACAGGGCACGCCCCGCGTCGGCGTGCTGGCCAGCACCGCGCTGGCGAGCCTGCTGGTGGTGGCGAACTACACCGAATCGCTGGCGAAGGTGTTCACCTTCGCGATCCTGCTGTCGACGGCGGCGACCCTGCTGCCCTACGTGTTCAGCAGCGCCGCGTGGCTGAGGCTGGGCCGCAGCGGGCGGCTGGTGGCGGCCCTGGCCCTGCTGTACAGCCTGTACGCCCTGGTCGGCACCGGCCATGAAGCCCTGCTCTGGGGCGCGGTCCTGGTCGCGGCAGGGCTGCCTCTGCATCTGTGGCGACAGTTGGCGCGCAGACGGCACAGGCGCTGAAGGGCCGACGGCGGCACGGGCCTATCTTGAACATCGCATTCAGGGACTGCAGGTGCCATCGGATGGCAGGATAATCACGCCCCCCGGCATTTCCCTTGCTGTCCCGGAGTTCGTTCCATGTCGTCCCGTTTCCGTCTCTTGTCCTGCGCCATCGCGCTCTGCCTCGCCAGCCCCGCCGCGCTCTCCGCCAGCGGAATGGCGCATGGCGAACCCAGCCTCTCCCCGAAGACGGCACCGCTCTCGTGGCGTGGCGCGGCCTATCGCAACCTGCGCAGCAGCGAACTCCACTACGACGCGATGCCCGCCGAACGCCTGCTGCAGCTGCAGCAACGCAACACGGCGAACGGCATGAAGGCACCGCAGATCGGCATCGGCCGCCGCGCCGGGATCGAAAGCCGCCAGGCCCGGTTGCCGCGCCTGCAGTGGATGGGCGACAGCCGCGGCAACGCGGTGGCGCGGCTGCGCATCGCCTCGCCGGATGCGATGGGGCTGCGCGTCGGCCTGGACCTGAGCCGCCTGCCCGATGGCGTGGAACTGCGCTTCGCCGGCTCGGCGCGACCGGACGAGATCGTGGCGATGGTCCGCGCCGCCGATGCGAAGCGCCTGCCCGGGCCGGACGGCCTGTACTGGACACCGAACACCGACGGCGAAGCGCAGGTCATCGAGATTTTCCGACCGGCCGGCGTGAAGGCCGCGAGCGTCGCGCTCGAAGCACCGATGCTGTCGCACCTGGTCGCCGACACCCGCAGCAGCTTCAAATTGATCGAGAAGATCGGCGAATCCGGCAGCTGCAACGTCGACGTGATCTGCCGCGTCAATGAACTCGGCCCCGCCTTCGCCAGCGTCAAGAACGCGGTCGCGCACATGCGCTTCACGCGCACCGGGGGCGGCACCTTCATCTGCACCGGCACCCTGCTCAACGACACCGTGCCCGGCACGCAGGTGCCCTACTTCCATACCGCGAACCACTGCTTCACCGACAACGGTTCGGTGGCGCCGGTCGCTTCGCAGATGCAGTCGGTGGCGAACACGCTGATCACCATCTGGAACTACGAAACCACCGGCTGCGGCAACCTCGTGCAGACGACCACGACCCAGGTCACCGGCGGCGCGACCTATCTCTACTCCAGCCACCTGACCGACGGCATGCTGCTGCGGCTCAACAACCCACCGCCCGCCGGCGCGTTTTTCGCCGGCTGGAACGCGAAGCCGCTGAACGCGAACGATGCGATCACCGGGATCCATCATCCGGCGGGCGATTCGAAGATGGTCTCGACCGGCCAGACGCGCAGCATCAACACCAACGTCACCCGCGTCGGCTGGCTCAGCGGCACCACCGAAGGCGGCAGCAGCGGTTCCGGCCTCTTCAGCATCGGCACGAAGGGCTACGTGCTGCGCGGCGGGCTGTGGCGCGGCGATGCCTCGTGCAGCAATACCGGTTCGCTCGCGAATTCGGCCAACTGGGACGAATACTCGCGCTTCGACGTCGACTTCCCCAGCCTCAAGAGCTGGCTGGAACCGGAGGCCGAAGCCGCGAATGGTTCGCGCCCGCTGCTGCGTCCGCGCCCGGCGAGCAAGACCACCTCGACGGCGTCGCAGCTGCAGTCGCTGCGCCCGGCGTCAGGCAGCGGCAACGCGCAGCGCCGCTGATCGCAGGCGTTGCAGGCCGGCGCCTCAGAGCGCCGGCGGCCCTGCCGCGACGGGTTCGGATTCCGGGGGCAGTCGCGTGCGCCGCACTTCCCACCACCACAGCACGAAGCCGATCAGCGTGCCTGCCGCAGCGCCCAATGCCAGCCACAGCGGGTCGTGGCTGAGCATCGGCGAAAACAGACCGGCCACCGCCGTCTGCAGGATCAGGCTGGTGAAGGCCTGCAGTGACGAGGCTGCGCCGCGCTGGCGCGGATACATGTCGAGGATGGCGAGGGTGAGGATCGGGAAGACCAGCGAGATGCCCAGGGCGTTGATCGCCATCGGCAAGATCGCCAGCGGCACCGTCGGTGCGGGTACCCACAGGGTGTAGGCGATGTTGAGCACGGCCGCGAAGCCGCAGAGCGCGAACCCCGTGCCCGCCAGCCGCGTCCCGCTCATCCGCCCGGCCGCGCGGCCGGACAGGAACGCGCCGAACACCATGCCGGCGATGGTCGGCACGAAGAACCAGCCGAACTGGTCCTCGCGCAGTTTCAGGTGGTCGAGCACGAACGCGGGCGCGGACGCGATGTAGAGGAACAGCGCCGCGAAATTGAAGGCACCGGCGGCGGCGAAGCGCTGGAAGCGCCGGTTGAGGAAGATGTAGGCGTGGTTGCGCAGCAGCTGTTTCGGCGACGGGCGGAAGCGCGCTTCCGGCGGATGCGTCTCCGGCAGGCCCAGCCAGGTGACGAGGATCATCACCACCGCGAACAGCACGAGGAACCAGAAGATGGCGGGCCAGCGTGCCCAGCCCAGGATCCATCCACCGAGGATCGGCGCCAGCGCGGGCGCGATGCCGAAGATCATCGAGACCTGGCTCATCAGCTTCTGCGCGAACTGGCCTTGGAACACATCGCGGATCGCCGCACGTCCGACGATCAGGCCCACGCCCGCCGACATCCCCTGCAGCGCGCGGAAGAACAGCAGCTGCGGCAGGCTGTCCGCCAGCGCGCAGCCCACCGACGCCAGCGCGAACACCGCCAGCCCGCCGAGGATGACGCGCTTGCGTCCGATCGCGTCCGACAGCGGTCCGTGCACGAGGCTCATCAACGCATAGGCCAGCAGGTAGACGCTGATCGTCTGCTGCATCGCCACCTTGTCGGCGCCGAACTGCGCACCGATCTGCGGAAACGCCGGGAACATGGTGTCGATCGAGAACGGCCCGAGCATCGCCAGGCCGCCGAGGATCAGCGAGAGGCGGCGTGAACCGGGCTTGCGGGCGGCATCGTGGTCTTGCATCGGAATGGATCCTCGCCCGGCGACGCGCGCGACGGCGCGACCGGGGACGTGAGCAGGGGTGGCCGGGCATTCAAGCACAGGCCCGGGGCGAACGGAAATCGGCCGCAGGGAAAGCACCATCGTGACCACGCGGCGATTCCGATGGGCACGCGGCAGCCACAGGCTGGACATGCGAGGACGACAACGGACGACAGGCGGACATGCGATCGCGCCATCGCAGCGCGCTCTGAGGTCATGACACACCGCCATGGAGGCGGCCCGCCCCGGCGGCCGAAAACGTGATTGACTGGGGAAAACGTTGTCATCGGTTCCATCAGGATGCGCACCGATCGCCATCGAATACAGGCTGACCATCGTTGTCATCCAAAGCCCCGCTGACGCACGCGCGCCGGGCGCCGAAGGCACACCGCTCCCCCGCACCACGCCCGCCCCTGCGGGCCCATCAAGGAAAGACCATGTTGCGATCCTCCCTGTCCGTGAAGATCGGTGTCATGGCGGTGATCACCAGCGCCGCCGCGTGGCAGTTGCACGGCACCGTGTCGACGAAGTTCGCCCCCGGCGCGCGCAGTGTCGCGGTCGCCGCCGCATGCACCGACCCCGCGTGGAGCGCCACGGCCGTCTACAACGGCGGCCAGCGCGTCACGCATGAATCGAAGACCTACGAAGCCAAGTGGTGGAGCCAGGGCAACCTGCCCACCGCAGGCGACCCGTGGAAGTTCATCGCCAACTGCGGCGGCGACAGCGGCGGTGGCGGCACCACGCCGCCGGGCGGCTGTGCCGACCCGGTGTGGAGCGCCACGCTCGCCTATTCCGGCGGGCAGCGCGTGACCTACGAATCGAAGACCTACCAGGCGAAGTGGTGGACCCAGGGCAACGTGCCCAGCGCCGGCGACCCGTGGGCCTTCGTGGCCAACTGCGGCAGCGGCGGAGGCGGCACCAATCCGCCGGGCGACACCCTGGTTACCGTGCCCGCGCCCACCGGCCACCTGCTCTGCCAGCCCGAGCGCCTGGCGCGCACGCCCAACCTCGACATTCCCTACTGCCACACCTACCAGGCCGGCGGCAAGGAAAAGCTCGCCAACCAGAGCCGTCGCCGGATCATCGGCTACTTCACCAGCTGGCGCACCGGCAAGAACGGCCAGCCGGCCTATCTCGCCAACGACATCCCCTGGGGCAAGCTCACCCACATCAACTACGCCTTCGCCCACGTCGATGCGAACAACCGCATTTCCGTCGGCGAAAACGTCCCCGGCAACGCCGCGACCGACATGAGCTGGCCCGGCGTCGCCGGCGCGGAACTCGATCCCTCGCTGCCGTACAAGGGCCACTTCAACCTGCTGACGAAGTACAAGCGCCTCAACCCCGGCGTGCGCACGCTGATCTCGGTCGGCGGCTGGGCCGAAACCGGCGGTTACTTCGACGCCGCAGGCAACCGCGTCAACAGCGGCGGCTTCTACAGCATGACCATCAACGCCGACGGCAGCATCAACCAGGCCGGCATCGACGCCTTCGCGGATTCGTCGGTGGCCTTCCTGCGCCGCTACGGTTTCGACGGGCTCGACATCGACTACGAATACCCGACCTCGATGCTCGACGCCGGCAACCCGCTGGACTGGGCGGTCGCGAACCCGCGTCGCGCGCACCTCAACAAGGGCTACAACGCGCTGATGAAGACGCTGCGCGAGAAGCTCGATCGCGCCGCCGCGCAGGATGGCCGCTACTACCAGCTCACCGCCGCCGTGCCCGCCTCGGGCTACCTGCTGCGCGGCATGGAAGCCTTCGACAGCCTGCGCTACCTCGACTTCGTCAACGTAATGTCCTACGACCTGCACGGCGCGTGGAACGAATTCGTCGGCCCGAACGCGGCGCTGTTCGATGACGGCAAGGATGCGGAGCTGGTGCGCTGGAACGTCTATTCGAGCGCGCAGTTCGGCGGCATCGGCTATCTCAACACCGACTGGGCGTGGCACTACTACCGTGGCGCGCTGCCGGGTTCGCGCATCAACATCGGCGTGCCCTACTACACGCGCGGCTGGCGCAACGTCACCGGCGGCACCAACGGCCTGTGGGGCACGGCCGGCCTGAGCAGCGGCTGCCCGGTCGGGCTGAAGACCTGCGGCGACGGCGCGGTGGGCATCGACAACCTCTGGCACGACCTCGAGAACGGCAAGGAAGTCGGCGCCGGATCCAATCCGATGTGGCATGCGAAGAACCTCGAACGCCAGCATCCGGGCAGCTACCTGGCCAGCTACGGTCTCGACCCGGCGCTGCCCGCGAATCGCATCACCGGCAGCTACCAGCGCTTCTACGACGCCACCCTGGTCGCACCGTGGCTGTGGAACGCGACGAAGAAGGTGTTCCTGTCGACCGAGGACGAAGTGTCGATCGCACGCAAGGCCGCATGGGCCGAACGCAACGATGTCGGCGGCGTGATGTTCTGGGAACTGGCCGGCGACTATGCCTGGCATCCGCAGCGCAACAACGGCCAGGGCGAGTACTTCATCGGCACCACGCTGACCACGCTGCTGCACGACACCTTCAGCCGCGCGACGGTCACGCCGGTGCAGGTGCAGGCCCCGACGATCGCCGCGCCGACGGCCGCGATCGACGTGCGCTTCGCCATCGCCGGGTTCGCCCTGGGCGACAGCAACTATCCGATCTCGCCCAAGCTGACCATCACCAACCGCTCCACCCGCGCCCTGCCCGGCGGCACCGAGTTCCAGTTCGACGTGCCCACCGCCGCGCCCGCGAACATGTCCGACCAGTCCGGTTTCGGCCTGCGCACCGTCGTCACCGGCCACAGCGGCAACAACATCGGCGGACTCAAGGGCGACTTCCACCGCGTCGCGGTGAAGCTGCCGGCGTGGCAGACGCTGGCGGCAGGCCAGAGCGTGACCCTGACCATCGTGTACCAGTACCCGATCTCCGGGCCGTCGAACTACACGGTCGCCCTGGGCGGCAAGAACTACGCGATCCGCGAGGAAAAGCCGTACCTGCCCTACCTGCCTTGATGCGGTGAGCGGCATTCCGGGCGGCGTGCCACGTGCGCGCCGCCCCTCCGCCCGACCGTCGCACGCATCCCCTCGATCGCAGGCATGCACCACGCGACGCATGCCTGGATCACGCACAGACATTCCGGAGACACCATGTCCAGATCCTATCGAACCCAGGCAGGCGCCCTGCTGTGCCTGCTGCTCGGCGGCGCCACCACCCTCGACGTCCACGCCGCATCGCCGCGCACCACGCGGCTCGCCACGGCGCTTCCCGCCTGCGGTGCCTGGCAGGCCAGCAAGGTCTATCTCGGCGGCCAGTACGTCGTCCACAACACCACCACCTGGCGCGCCAAGTGGTGGACGCAGAACAACGAACCGGCGAAGAACGAGGTCTGGGAAGCCAGGCCGACCGGCGAATGCAGCTTCGATGGCAGCACCGGCCCCGGCACGGGAACGCCCGCCGGCATTCCGACGCGCAAGGAAGCCGAAGCGAACGAAGTCCGCTTGACCGCAAGCCCGCTGTTCCAGCAGATCAAGGCCTCGGTGCGCACGCTGGACACCGCGTCCGTCGAAGCGGTCGCGCCCGGTCGCGCCGCCAATCCGGCGAACGTGCGCCGGGTCGAACGCCTGCTGACCGCGAACGACTGGCAACTGCTGTTCCCCATGCGTGATGCCAGCTACACCTACACGCGCTTCCTGCAGGCGATCGCGAAATTCCCCGCCCTCTGCGCCGATTACAGCGACGGCCGCAATGCCGACGCCATCTGCAGCAAGGGCCTGGCCACGATGTTCGCCCACTTCGCGCAGGAAACCGGCGCGCACGACCCGAACTCGCCGATCCAGCAGTGGCGGCAGGGCCTGTACTTCCTCCGCGAAGCCGGTTGCAGCGACAGCGGCACCAGCTGCGGCTACAACGCCGAATGCGCGCCGTCGACCTGGCAGGGACAGACCTGGCCGTGCGGGAAGAACGCCGATGGCAGCTTCAAGAAATACTACGGCCGCGGCGCCAAGCAGCTGTCCTACAACTACAACTACGGCCCGTTCTCGCTCGCGATGTTCGGCACCGTGCGCACGCTGCTCGACAGGCCCGAACTGGTCTCGGACACCTGGCTGAACCTGGCATCGGCCACGTTCTTCTACGTGTATCCGCAGCCGCCGAAGCCCTCGATGCTGCACGTGGTCGACGGCACCTGGAAGCCCAACGCCGCGGATGCCGCCGCGAACATCAGCGCAGGGTTCGGCGCCACCATCAACATCATCAATGGCGGCATCGAGTGCAACTCGGGCACCGACAAGCCGCAGGCGGCCAACCGCATCAGCTACTACCGCGACATGGCGAAGTTCTTCGTCGTGCCGGTGCCGACCACCGAGTCGCTGAGCTGCGCCACGCAGAAACCCTTCCCCGCCAACGGCGCCGGCGCGCAGCCGCTGAACTGGGAACAGGACTGGAGCTACGACCCGACCCGGCCCGACGGCAAGACCTACGCCTGCAAGCTGGTCGCATACCAGACCCCGTTCAACGCGCTGGTCCCCGGCGACTACGTCAAGTGCGTCGAACACCACTTCAAGGTCACCCTGAAGTAAGCCCGGCGGGCGAAACAGGTCGGGGCCGGGACATGGCCCCGACCTGAGCTCGCCGCCAGCAATCAAGGACTTGCATCGACCGGACGGCAGACGACCGGCGGCAGCCGGATGGTCGCCGGGGCAGCGGCCGACCCGCTATAATCCGCCCCGCACGGTGGGAGAAGCGGTCAGCGGCGTCGCGATGACGCCAGGCCGCTGCCGAAGGCGCAAACGCCCGTAATCGCTCAGGCCCCACAACCACCGTCGATCCAAACACTCTGGAGAGATCGGCCGCCCACCGCAGTACGGGCAGCGCCGGCGCCGAAGGGGCAAGAAACGCGTCACGGGAGCGTCCCTCCCCCCGCTTCCCGCGGATCGCGTTTCCAAACTCTCAGGCAGAAGGACAGAGGGGCACTCATTCGACCCGGCTCGACGGGTCGCAACGCCCCTCCCGCGGCCCCGCCGCGCCAGACGATGCCTTCTCCATGACCCAGCATGCCGCACCCCGCGCGACGCTTCGCGACCTCGAGCACCATTCCGCCTTCCTCGAACGCCACATCGGCCCGAACGATGCCGAGATCGCGCACATGCTGCGCATCGTCGGCCAGGACTCGCTGGACGCGCTGACCGATGCCATCGTGCCGGCCAGCATCAAGTCCCCCGCGCCGCTGGCCCTGCCGGAAGCGATCACCGAGGTCGAGGCGCTGGCCAAGATCCGCGCCATCGCCGACAAGAACCAGGTGTTCCGCAGCTTCATCGGCCAGGGCTACTACGGCACGCACACGCCGAACGTCATCCTCCGCAACATCCTCGAGAACCCGGCGTGGTACACGGCCTACACGCCGTACCAGGCGGAGATCTCGCAGGGTCGCATGGAAGCCCTGATCAACTTCCAGCAGATGTGCGCCGACCTCACCGGCATGGAGATCGCCAACGCCTCCCTGCTCGACGAAGGCACCGCCGCCGCGGAGGCCATGACCCTGGCCAAGCGTTCGGCCAAGTCGAAGTCGAACGTGTTCTTCGTCTCGAACGGCGTGCATCCGCAGACCGTCGAAGTGCTGAAGACCCGCGCCGAGCCGATGGGCATCGAGCTGGTGTTCGGCGACGACGCGCAGGCCGCGTCCACCGACGGCTTCGGCGTGCTGCTGCAGTACCCCGACACCTTCGGCAATGTGCGCGACTACCGCGCCGTCGCCGACGCGGTGCATGCGCGCGGCGGCCTGGTCGCCGTGGCCACCGACCTGCTCGCGCTCACGCTGATCGCCGCGCCCGGCGAATGGGGCGCCGACATCGTGGTCGGCAACTCGCAGCGCTTCGGCGTGCCCTTCGGCTTCGGTGGCCCGCACGCCGCGTTCATGGCCTGCAAGGACGCGTTCAAGCGCTCGATGCCCGGCCGCCTGATCGGCGTGTCGATCGACGCCGAAGGCAAGCCGGCCTATCGCCTCACCCTGCAGACCCGCGAGCAGCACATCCGCCGCGAGAAGGCCACGTCGAACATCTGCACCGCACAGGTGCTGCTGGCGGTGATGGCGTCGATGTACGCCGTCTACCACGGCGCCGAAGGCCTGACCCGCATCGCCCGCCGCACGCATCGCCTCGCCGCGATCCTCGCCGCCGCGCTGCGCAAGGCCGGCGTCGCGGTCGGCAGTGACTTCTTCGACACCCTGCACGTCACCGGCATCGACGCGGAGGCCGTGCACGCGAAGGCGCGCGCCGCGCGCATGAACCTGCGTGCGATCGACAGCGGCAGCGTCGGCATCAGCCTCGACGAAACCACCACCCGCGAGGACGTCGCCGCGCTCGCCACGCTGTTCGGCGCCGACGCCTCGGATATCGACGCGCTGGATGCCGCCACCGCCGACGCGCTGCCCGCCTCGCTGCTGCGCACCTCCTCGTTCATGACCCACCCGGTGTTCAACACGCACCACAGCGAGCACGAACTGCTGCGCTACCTGCGCTCGCTGGCCGACAAGGACCTGGCGATGGATCGGACCATGATCCCGCTGGGTTCGTGCACGATGAAGCTGAATGCCACGGCCGAGATGATCCCGGTGACGTGGCCGGAATTCGGCAACATCCATCCGCTCGCACCGGCCGAGCAGGCGCAGGGCTACCAGGAACTGATCGCCAGCCTCGAAGCGATGCTGGTCGAGTGCACCGGCTACGATGCCGTGAGCCTGCAGCCGAACTCGGGCGCGCAGGGCGAATACGCCGGCCTGCTCGCGATCCGCGCCTACCACCAGTCGCGCGGCGAAGGCCATCGCGACATCTGCCTGATCCCGGACTCCGCGCACGGCACCAACCCGGCCAGCGCGCAGATGTGCGGCATGACCGTCGTCGTCACCAAGACCGACGCCAACGGCAACGTCGACGTCGAGGACCTGCGCCGCGCCGCCGAGAAGTACAGCGACCGCCTCGCCGCGCTGATGGTCACCTACCCGTCCACGCACGGCGTGTTCGAGGAAGACATCGTCGAGATCTGCGAGATCATCCACGCGCACGGCGGCCAGGTGTACACCGACGGCGCGAACATGAACGCGCTGGTCGGCGTCGCCAAGCCCGGCAAGTGGGGCTCGGACGTCTCGCACCTCAACCTGCACAAGACCTTCTGCATTCCGCACGGCGGCGGCGGCCCGGGCGTCGGCCCCTGCGCGGTGAAGTCGCACCTCGCGCCCTTCCTGCCGAACGCCTTCGGCACCACCGGCCTGCGCACGCAGGGCGTGGGCGAAGGCAAGGTCGGCATGGTCAGCGCCGCCTCGTTCGGCTCTGCCTCGATCCTGCCGATCAGCTGGATGTACATCACCATGATGGGCACCGGCGGCCTGCGCCGCGCCACCCAGGTCGCGCTGCTCAACGCCAACTACATCGCCAAGCGCCTCGCGCCGCACTACGCCACGCTGTACACCGGCCGCAATGGCCTGGTCGCGCACGAGTGCATCCTCGACCTGCGCCCGATCAAGGACGCCACCGGCATCAGCGCCGAGGACGTGGCCAAGCGCCTCATCGACTTCGGCTTCCACGCCCCGACCCTGAGCTTCCCGGTCGCCGGCACGCTGATGGTCGAACCCACCGAGTCCGAGTCGCAGCATGAGCTCGACCGTTTCATCGACGCGATGATCCAGATCCGCGACGAGATCCGCGCGGTGGAAGACGGCCGCCTGGATCGCGAGGACAACCCGCTCAAGAACGCGCCGCACACCGCGACGATGGTGTCGGGCAGCGAGTGGACCCACGCCTACCCGCGCGAACTCGCCGTGTTCCCGCTGGCCACGCTCAGGCAGCAGAAGTACTGGCCGCCGGTCGCCCGCGTCGACAACGTCTACGGCGACAAGAACGTCATGTGCGCCTGCATCCCGGTGGATGCGTACAAGGACGACGCGATCGAGGCTTAAGCCGACTTGCCATCACGCAACACGAACAAGGCCCCGCAATGCGGGGCCTTGTTCCTTGTGCCGGCCATCCCTGGCCGCGATACGACTTATCGCGCCTTTTCGTCGACCGGGACGCCGATCACGCCGCCCGAGCACTTCTTGCACTGGAAGGTCACGCCCTGGCTGATGTTGTAGCTGTTGATCATGTTGGTCAGCGTGTAGGGACCGGTGATCTGGGCCCAGGAACCGCTGCCGTAGAGCGCCTTGCAGCGCTGGTCGGTGGCGTGGAAGGCGACATAGGCATGCGGGTCGGACACACCGGCGGGCACGCCGTAGGTCGCCAGCCAGGTGCTGAGCTGGGCCGGGCTCAGGGACTGCGCGGGGCCGACGTTCACGACGGTGCCCGGATAGCAGGGGCGCTGGGCCTGGGCTGCGGACACGCATCCCAGCGCCAGCAGCGCCGTCAACAACACTCGCTTCATGAGACTCTCCTCCCGATTGGATGACTGGACATCAGGCGCTGCGTTGGCGCCAGACGTGGCCGCCTGCTCCGGCGGCGCAGTTCCAATCTAGTCGGCGGCAGCGGCCAGCTGAGGCGCAAAACGGCGAAACACCCTCGTTTGCGCCGCAAAACGCCCCGCCAACACCCCGGACAATCGACGCGATCAGCCCGCGAAGGGCGATTTCACCCCGGGATCGAACTCGAATCCGTTGCCGATGTCTTCCAGGCACGGCAACGCGCCGCGAGGGATCGCCACGGTCTTCGTGCGCGTCGGCGTATCGGACTCCATCGTGCCCTCCTCGAACACGCCCTTGCCGGCGGCGAGATTGAGGCTCGTGCTGCCGGTCTCGCCGCTGGCCCGATGCATCCAGGTGCTGTCGTGGCCGATCAGCCGGAAGCAGCCATCCTGGTGACGGAAGGTGAAGGTGGTGTTGCTGGTGTACCAGGAACCTGCACTGGCCCAGCTGTGCAGTCGGACCGTGAACGCGCCGCGACGCACGGTCACGGCGTCGTCGCCATCCAGATAGTCGTCCATCACCGGGTTGTCAGGACGGGGAATCAGCGTGTGATCCTGCACGACCAGCCGGTAGCCGCCCGCTGCCTCGGCGAAGAGCACCGCGAGCAGGCGCGGATTGGTGTCGAACTCGCTGGCGCCCAGGCCTTCGTTCTGGACCACGTTCGCCGGATCCTGCATGCGCAGGACCAGCACCACGTCGTCACGGGTGTCCTTGTTCAGGTCACCGGCATCCTGGGATTCGATCTCCCAACCGTCGGGCACGAAGGCCTGCAGCGTCGCCCCGGTGTCCGGCAGGCGCGGATAGCGCACGTCGGGGTACTCGGTGTCGTCCTGGGCCATGGCCGAGCCGCAGAGGCAGAAGGCCGCCATCGCGGCTGCATGGATCGCTCGCATCGCATCACTCCACGGTTCGAATCGTTGTTCTGGTGGTTGTTGGTGCGGTCGTTCGTGCCGACCTTCAGACGGGCACGATTGTGCCACGCCGCCACAGCAGCATCCGGTTGTTCGCCGGCATCGCCACATCGGCGACCAGTTGCAGGCCGATGCCCTCGGCCAGCGCGTTCACCGCTTCCAGATCGCGGATGCCCGAGCGCGTGTCGCGCGCCTTGAGCCAGCCGTCGAACTCGCGATTGCTATCGCTGGTGTAAGCGCCGCCGATGTTGAACGGCCCGTAGACCGCGACCGTTGCATCATCGGCCAGCAGCGTCGGCAGCGATGCGAACAGCGCCTCGACCTCGGGCCAGCCCATGATGTGCAGGGTATTGGCGCTGAACACCGCATCGTAGCCGCCGACCGGCGTCGGCACAGGCTGCGGCGCGAAGTGCGCGGCCGGCATCGCCACCGCCTGCAGCCGAAACGGCGCTGGCGTATTCGGCAGCCGCGCCTCGTCCAGCCACATCCCGATGCCGTCCAGATACGCCTCGTCATCCGAACACTGCCAGATCAGCCACGGCATCGCTTGGGCGAAATGCACCGCGTGCTGGCCGGTGCCGCTGCCGATCTCCAGCACGTGCCGGCGATCGGCGAAATGCGCGCGCAGGGCATTGAGGATCGGTGCCTGGTTGCGCTCGCAGCTTGGGGAATGCGGTTTGTCCGTCATTCCGAGCGCACCAGAGGCACCAGCGCCCACTGGACGAAGGCCGACGCCAGAAAGAACAGGGCCGCATAGGCGAAGCGATGCTCAAGCGCCTGGTACTTGAACAGCAGCAAGCCCCCGGGCATGGCCAGCGCGTAGGCCAGCAGGCTCCATGGACGCGATACCCGCAACGTCGTACGGCAACGCTCGCAGTCGATCGAGCGCAGCGGGCCCAGGAACAACTTCGTCATCACACCCATCGCGGGCTTGCGGCAGTGCGGACACGTCAGCATGAAACGTCAGACCCAAGTCGAAAGCGCGATCACAGCACACGGCAGCGGGACCGGCAACGCCGGGGCCACCCCGCTCCCTCATGCCGTGTGGCCCACGGCGATGGCGACGCGCTGCCCCGAAACGCGGAAGCCCCGCGCGGGGCGGGGCTTCCGAGGCTCGAATACTGCGGCTCGCTGGCGATCAGGCGTACGGATCGCGCAGCACGATGTTGGCGTCGCGGTCCGGGCCGGTGCTGACGATGGCGAGCTGACAGCCGGCCAGTTCCTCCAGCGCGCGCAGGTAGGCGCGGGCGGCGGCGGGCAGCTTGTCCCACTCGGTGATGCCGGCGGTGGATTCGCTCCAGCCCGGGAATTCGAGGTAGACCGGCTTGCACTCGTTCCAGCCGTCGGCATCCAGCGGCGCGTACTCGGTGCGCTTGCCGCGATATTCGTAGGCGATGCAGATCTTCAGCTTCTCCATGCCGTCGAGGATGTCGAGCTTGGTGATGCACAGGCCGGTGATGCCGTTGATCGCGACCGCGCGCTTGAGCGCGACGATGTCCATCCAGCCGCAGCGGCGCGGACGGCCGGTGGTCGCACCGTATTCCTGGCCGCGATCGCGGATGCCCTGGCCGATCTCGTCGTCGAGTTCGGTCGGGAACGGGCCGCCGCCGACGCGGGTGGCGTAGGCCTTGGCGATGCCGAGCACGTAGTCGATGGCATCGGCGCCGACGCCGGTGCCGGCGAGCGCGCCGCCGACGGTGGTGTTCGACGAGGTGACGTACGGATAGGTGCCGTGGTCGATGTCGAGCAGCGAGCCCTGCGCGCCCTCGAACAGCACGCGCTTGCCCTGCTTGCGCAGGTCGTGGAGGATGCCGGCGACATCGGACTTCATCGGTTCGATGTATTCGCCGAACGCGAGCGCTTCGTCGAGGGTCTTCTGGAAGTCGACCGGTTCGACCTTCAGGTAGTTGGTCAGCACGAAGTTGTGGTAATCGAGCGTGCTGCGCAGCTTTTCGGCGAGCTCGGCCGGATAGCTGAGGTCGGCGACGCGGATGCCGCGACGCGCGACCTTGTCTTCGTAGGCCGGGCCGATGCCGCGGCCGGTGGTGCCGATCGCACCCTTGCCGGCAGCCTTCTCGCGGGCCTGATCGAGGGCGATGTGGTACGGCATGATGATCGGCGTGGCCGGGCTGATCTTGAGGCGGCTGCGCACTTCGACGCCGTTGGCCTCGAGCTCGGCGATCTCCTTCTGCAGGGCGCCGGGATGCAGCACGACGCCGTTGCCGATCAGGCACAGCGCGTCGTCGCGCAGGATGCCGGACGGGATCAGGTGGAGCACGGTCTTCTTGCCGCCGATGACCAGCGTGTGGCCAGCGTTGTGGCCGCCCTGGAAGCGCACCACGGCGCCGATGTCCTGGGTGAGCAGATCGACGATCTTGCCCTTGCCCTCATCGCCCCACTGGGCGCCCAACACCACAACCGACTGACCCATTGCTTCTCTCCTGTCACGCCGGACGCCGCGGGAGGCCTGATCTGCCCGGTACCCGGGACAGCAGGTCCCTCGCCTCCGGCTCGGGATGACATCTGTAAATGACATGTGTCTTCGACACGGAAAAAGCCGGAGGGGCGTGGGCCCCGTCCGGCTTTTGTGCATTATCCGGGTTTAGGGCCCCGTGGGCCACCCTTTCGTCATGATTTTTTGCATCGCAGCATGACCGGTGACTGGTCCGGGGGCGGCATTCGGTCAACGGCGGACCAGATACAGCGCGACCAGGCCGGCGCCCATCACGAGGGCCCCGATCACCCGCAACCGGCCCACCGGGGTCGACAGCAACTGCTCGGCGGTGCGGCGCCAGGCACCCGGGAAGGCGAACAGCACCAGGCCTTCGAGCACGGCGACCAGCGCCAGGGCGGCCCAGAGGTCGGTCATGGGGTCTGCAGCGATCGGATCAGCGATCGCTGCGCATGTACTGCAGGAAGGGATCGTCCTTGTCGAGCACGATCACGGCGTCGCCATCCTTGAAGGACTCGCGGTAGGCCTCGAGGCTGCGCTGGAAGGCGAAGAAGCCGGGGTCGGCATTGGCTGCGAGGCCGTAGATGCGGGCGGCTTCGGCATCGCCTTCACCGCGCAGCTTCTGCGCGTCGCGCTCGGCTTCGGCCACGATCACGTTCTGGTCGCGGTCGGCCTGGGCACGGATGGTGTTGGCCTGCTCCTCGCCTTCAGCGCGCAGCTTGCTGGCCACCTGGCGGCGCTGGGCGCGCATGCGGTTGTAGACGTCCTCGATGACCTTGCTGTCGGTGGGCAGGTCGATCTGCTTGATGCGCAGGTCGACGATGCGCACGCCCAGGGTCTCGGCACCCTTGTTGATGATGTCGAGCTGACTGCCGGCGATCTTGCCGCGCTCGCCGGACACCACCTGCGACAGGGTGCGGGCGTTGATCTCGTTGCGCACGGCGTCCTTGATGATCGGGTCGAGGCGATCGATCGCCGCGCGTTCGTCACCGGCGGTGGCGCGGAAGAACGCGCGCGCGTCGCGGATCTGCCAGATCACGAAGAAGTCGACCGACACGTCCTTGCGCTCGGAGGTCAGATAGCGCTCGGAATCGGCCGGCAGCACCTGCGGGCGGGCGTCGAACACGCGCGCGGTCTCGACCAGCGGCCACTTGAAGTGCAGGCCCGGACCGATGTCGCTGCGCACGACCTTGCCGAGGTTGAGGACGATGGCGGTGTGGCCTTCGCGGACCACGTAGACCGAGCCGAGCAGGCCGAACAGCACCACCAGGGCCACGGGAATCCAGAGGGACGGTCTCATCATCGGCTGCCTCCATCGCGACCCTGGCTGCGGGGCCTGCGTAACGTCTGTTGGGTCTCGTCGGGGGTCGAGGTCACGGTGGGCGCGATCAGTTCCGGCGGCGGCCCCTGCATCTGCGATGCGCCGGTACCGCCACGCGCCGGCGGCACCGGCATGTACAGCAGCTGGCGGCTGTCGCCACCGACGATCTTGCGGTTGTTGCTCAGCACCGACTGCACGGTTTCCAGCCACAGGCGCTTGCGGGTGACTTCGGGTGCGCCGCGGTACTGCTGGACCAGCTGGGTGAAGCGCGTGGCGTCACCGGTCGCGCGGGCGATCTCGGCAGTCTTGTAGCCTTCGGCCACGGTGCGGATGCGGGCGGCCTGGCCGCGCGCCTCGGGCACGATCTTGGCGGCGTAGGCGCGGGCTTCGCTGATCAGGCGGTCCTTGTCCTGCTGGGCAGAGTTCACGTCGTCGAACGCGGGCTTCACCGCTTCCGGAGGACGCGCATTGGGCAGGTTCAACTCGGTCAGGACCAGGCCGGTGCGATAGGCCTTGAGCGACTTGTCGACGCTCTGCCTCGCAGCGACGGACAGGGCGTCGCGGGCGCCGAGCACGGTGTCGAGCGTGGAGCGGCCGACCTGCTCGCGCACGGAGCTGACCACCGCCTGCTTGAGCACTTCCTCGCTGTCGCGGGTGCCGAACAGGTACAGCTTGGGATCGCTGATGCGGTACTGCACGTTGATCTCGACCTGGACGATGTTCTCGTCGCTGGTCAGGACCGGCACGCTCTCGCTGTGCGTCATGATCTGCGTGGCGTTGACCTTGACCACCGACTCGATCGGCCAGGGCAGCTTGAGGTTCGGGCCCGGGGTCATGACGCGGTGGAAGGCGCCGAAGCGCAGCACGACGCCGCGCTGCTGTTCGGCAATCAGCACGAAGCTGTTGAGCACCACCACCACGACGAGCACGATCGCCACCCAGCGCAGCGGATTGCCGGCACCGCCGCCCCCGCCGAAACCGCGCAGGCGGTCGATCAGTTCGTCGAAGGCCCCGCCCCCGCCGCCGCGCCCGCTCTGGCGGGGCTTCCACGGGTTGCGGTTGCCGCCGCCGGAGTTGGACTCGTTGTTGTTGCCGGGAGTATTCCAGGCCATGCCTGCTCCATCTGGGAATGCGCCCCGCAGGAATGCGGGCGAGAGGGTGAGTTTACAAGGTGCGATCTTCGCGGAGTGCCGCGATCACCAATCGCTGTTGTCATCGTCGGGCGGGAGCAGGCCTTCCAGCGCATGGCCGTCGGGACCGGCCACCAGCTTCTCGACATCGGGTCGGGCCATGTCCAGCGCCAGCGTCCAGCCGCCGTCGTCTTCGTGCACTTCGCTGCGCACGGCGTCGAGCGCGTACAGCCGTGCACGCAGGCGCCCGGCGCGGGCCGGCAGGCGCACGCTGCCGAGCACGCGCTGCAGGCCCAGGCGGGCCACCAGCACGTCGCGCAGCAGGTCGAGACCGACGCCGTCGCGTGCCGAGACCCAGACCCGCTCGCGGGCGGTCTCCTCCAGGCCCAGGGACTCGGCGTCCTCGGCCATCGCGCGGTCATGGCGGGGTTCAGCGCCTTCGATGCGGTCGATCTTGTTGTAGACCAGCAGCTGCGGCAGGTCGCCGGCACCGACTTCGGCCAGGACCTCGTCGACCTGGGCGATGCGGTCCGCGCGGTGCGGGTCGGCGGCGTCGATCACGTGCAGCAGCAGGTCGGCCTCGCGCGCTTCCGACAGCGTGGAGCGGAAGGCCGCGACCAGGTCGTGCGGCAGGTCGCGGACGAAGCCCACGGTGTCGGCCAGCACCATGCCGCCGCCGGGCAGGGTCACGCGGCGCACGGTCGGATCGAGCGTGGCGAACAGTTGGTCGGCCGCGTAGGCCTCGGCGCCGGTCAGCGCATTGAACAGGGTGGACTTGCCGGCATTGGTGTAGCCGACCAGGGCCACGCGCGGCAGTTCGCTGCGCACCCGGGCGCGACGCATCTGGGTGTGCTGGACCTCGACCTTCTCCAGCCGGCGCTGCAGCTGCTCGACCCGCTTCTGCAGCAGGCGGCGGTCGGTTTCGAGCTGGGTTTCGCCTGGGCCGCGCAGGCCGATGGCGCCGCCGCGCTGGCGTTCGAGATGGGTCCAGCCGCGCACCAGGCGGGTGGCCATGTGCCGGAGCTGGGCCAACTCGACCTGCAGCTTGCCTTCGTGGCTGCGCGCGCGCTGGGCGAAGATGTCGAGGATCAGGCCGGTGCGGTCGACCACGCGGCGACCGAGCGCCTTCTCGAGGTTGCGCTCCTGCACGGGGCTGAGAGTGTGGTTGACCAGGATGAGGTCCGCTCCGACGGCATCGGCGGCGGCCTTGCACTCTTCGAGCTTGCCGCTGCCGATGAGGATGGCGGCATTGGGGCGGTCGATGCGGGCATGCAGCAGCGCCGCGACGGTGGCGCCGGCGGAGCGCGCGAGGTCGGCGAATTCTTCCAGCACGTCCGGTTCCGGCGGGCCGCCGGCATGGGGCTGGATCAGCAGGGCGGTTTCGCCCTTGCGGGAACGTTCGAACAAAACGGAGCTACCGTGGGGGTCGGAACGACAGTATGAGGCCTGCGGCGGGTGCGCGGCGTCGCGAACCTGTCTCCCGGCCCGCCGGCCGCATCGGCGGCCAGCGGGTTGGATGCGTCGGGTCCGGGATCAGCCGCCGCTGGTGGCGAGCATGCCGGCCGGGGCCGACTCCTCGTCCTGTTCGCTGGCGGAATGCACGTAGCCGCCACCCGGGCCCACGCGGACATTGCGTGCGGGCACGACGGTGGAGATGGCGTGCTTGTAGACCATCTGGCTCACGGTGTTGCGGAGCAGCACGACGAACTGGTCGAACGATTCGATCGTGCCCTGCAGCTTGATGCCGTTGACCAGGTAGATCGAAACCGGAACGCGTTCGCGGCGGAGGGCGTTGAGGAAAGGGTCTTGCAAGGATTGCCCTTTGGACATGGTGTTCCCCACTTTGGGTCTTGTTATTGGAAAGGTCATGGTTGCAGGAGGGGTTGAGCAGGATGCCGCACCGACCTGTCGCGTCGGGGGACGCGGCATTTTCCCCGGTCGGGCAGGCGATGGTTACACAACCCGCCCGGGACAGGAAGTCGGCCGGACTGTCCCTTTCGTACAGTCCGATCAGACACTTGCCAGGAAAGCGTGGACGGCATCACGGAGCCGGTCGGACTGCCGCTGGGGATCGAACACGCGCAGGTCCAGCTCGCCGCGCAGCCAGGTGAGCTGGCGCTTGGCGAGCTGGCGGGTGGCGAAGATGGCGCGGTCGCGGAATTCGGCGGCGGACGTGGCCCCGTCGAGGTGTTCCCAGGCCTGGCGATAGCCGACGGCGCGGATCGCGGGCAGATCCAGCGGCGCCGGATGCGCGCGCAGCGCGGGCAAGGCCCGCAAGGCCCGCATTTCGTCGAGGAATCCGCCGTCCAGCATGGCGTCGAAGCGGCGTTCGATGCGCGCGTGGAGCACGGCGCGATCGTCCGGGGCGACCGCGAGCTTCAGCACCCGGCACGGGAAACGTTCGGCGGCGGGCCGCACCTCGCGCTGCCAGTCGGTCAGGGTCCGGCCGCTGACCCGGTACACCTCCAGCGCCCGCTGGATCCGCTGCGGATCGGTGGCGTGGATGCGCGCGGCGGCGACCGGGTCGATCCGGCCCAGCTCGGCATGCAGGGCAGCCCAGCCCCGCTCGGCGGCCTCGGCCTCCAGCTGCGCGCGCATCGCCGGGTCGGCCTCGGGCATCGGCGACAGGCCCTGCAGCAGGGCGCGGAAATACAGGCCGGTGCCGCCGGCGAGGATCGGCAGGGCGCCGCGCGCGATGATGCCCTCGACCGCCACGCGGGCATCGCGGGCGAAGTCCGCCGCGGAGTAGGTCTGCCACGGGTCGCGGACGTCGATCAGGTGGTGCGGCACCCTCGCCTGCTCCTCGGCGGTCGGTTTCGCCGCACCGATGTCCAGGCCGCGGTAGACCAGCGCGGAATCGACGCTGACGATCTCGCCGCCGAAGCGCGCCGCCCAGTCCAGCGCAAGCGCGGTCTTGCCCGACGCGGTCGGGCCCATCAGGGCGATGGCGAGCGGGCGGGTGTCAGCAGGCATGTGTCGGATCGTTGTCATGTGGGAGCGGCGCAAGCCGCGACAAGGTCCGAGCCTCAGCGGATCGTCGCGGCTTGCGCCGCTCCCACAGGGGAATCAATAGCCATGCACCTTGAGCGTCTCCTGCACGCCCTTGTGGCGGAACTGCACGGCATCGGAGGGTTCGCGGCCGAGCTTGCTGACCAGCACGATCGCGACGCAGGCGGCAAGGAAGCCGGGCACCATTTCGTACAGTTCGCTGATCCCGCCCGCCACCACCAGTTCCTTCCAGAGGATCACCGTCGCGGCGCCGACCAGCATGCCGGCGAGCGCGCCGTTGCGGGTCATGCGCGCCCAGAACAGCGAGAACAGCACGACCGGGCCGAACGCGGCGCCGAAGCCGGCCCAGGCATAGGACACCAGGCCGAGCACCTTGCTGTCCGGGTCGCGCGCGATCCAGATCGCCAGCAGCGACACCGCCAGCACCATCGCGCGGCCGAACCACACCAGTTCGCGCTGGCTGGCACCGGGGCGGACGAAGCCCTTGTAGAAGTCCTCGGTCAGCGCGCTGGAGCAGACGAGCAACTGGCACGACAGCGTGCTCATGATCGCGGCCAGGATGGCCGAGAGCAGCACGCCTGCGACCCAGGGATTGAACAGCACGGTCGACAGCTGGATGAAGACGCGCTCGGCGTTGTCGGCAACCGGGCCGACCTGGTCGGGATGCTGCGCGAAGTAGGCATTGCCGAAGAAGCCCACGGCCATCGCACCGAACAGGCACAGCACCATCCAGCTCATGCCGATGCGGCGCGCATTGGGAATGGTGGTCAGCGAATCGGCGGCCATGAACCGCGCCAGCACGTGCGGCTGACCGAAGTAACCCAGCCCCCAGGCCAGCAGCGAGACGATGCCCACCCAGCCCAGCGCACCGCCCTTGAACCAGTCGAGCTTGGACGGGTCGGTCTGTTCGATCAGCGCGAGGCTGGCGTCGAAGCCGCCGCTGCCCATCACCACCATCACCGGGGTGAGAACCAGCGCGAAGATCATCAGCGAGGCCTGCACGGTGTCGGTCCAGCTCACCGCGAGGAAGCCGCCGATCAGCGTGTAGAGGATGGTCGCGGCGGCGCCCCACCACAGCGCCTCGGCATAGGGCACGCCGAACACGCTTTCGAACAGGCGTGCGCCGGCGACGATGCCGCTGGCGCAGTACACGGCGAAGAACACCAGGATCACCACCGCCGAGAACACCCGCAGCACCTTGCTGCGATCCTCGAAGCGATGGGTGAAGTAGTCCGGCAGGGTCAGCGCATTGTTGGTGCGTTCGGTGTAGACGCGCAGCGGACCGGCGACGAACTTCCAGTTGCACCAGGCACCGACGATCAGGCCCAGCGCGATCCAGGCTTCGGACACTCCGCTGAGATACAGCGCGCCGGGCAGGCCCATCAGCAGCCAGCCGCTCATGTCCGAGGCGCCGGCCGAGAGCGCGGTGACCACGCTGCCCAGCGAGCGGCCGCCGAGGATGTAGTCGTCGAAGCTGCGGGTCGAGCGCCAGGCCCAGACGCCGATCAGGATCATCGCGAGCAGGTAGATGCCGAAGGTGATGAGCAGCGGCTGGCCAGCGGTCATCGTCGAGTCCATGGTCGGGGCGAAGCGCGAAGCATACCCCGCAGCGCAGGGCCGGCGTCACGCAGAAGTGCACCCCGGATGTCGACGGCGGTCACTTGCGCCGACCATGCCATGGCGTACGCTGGCGCCATGCCACTGTGGAAACGCCTGGGGTTCCTGCTCGTGTTCGTGGTGCCGGCGCTGATGCCGGCCGCCGCATGGCTCGGCGCGCGCAGCGGCCACCCGGACCTGATGGCGTGGTTCCCCCTGTTCTTCCTGTTCGTGCTGCTGCCCCTGGCCGACTATGCCCTGGGCCACGACCCGCGCAATCCGTCAGACGCAGAAGCGTCGGCGCTGGACGCGGCAGCGGGCTTCCGCTGGATGACCCTCGCCGCCCTGCCCGCGCAGCTCGCCGTGCTGGCCTGGTCGAGCTGGCATGTGGTGAACGCCGACCTGGGGCCGGCGGGGATCGCCGGCTGGGTGCTGTCGCAGGGCATCGTCGGCGGCGTGCTGGCGATCAACGTCGCCCACGAACTGATCCACAAGGACACCCGCCTGGAGCGCACCTTCGGCGGCCTGCTCCTCACCACCGTCGGCTACGCGGGCTTCAAGATCGAACACATCCGCGGCCACCACGTCCATGTCTCGACGCCGGAGGACGCCTCCAGCGCGCGCTTCGGGCAGTCGCTCTGGCACTTCCTGCCGCGCGCCCTGCTGCGCAACACCGCCAACGCCTGGCGACTGGAGGCGCAACGCCTCGCCCGGCTGGGATGCCAGGCCTGGCACCCGGACAACGAGTTGCTGCGCTGGACCGCGCTGTGGCTGGCGATGGCGGTGGCGGCGGGCCTGTGGCTCGGCCCGATGGGCACGGTCTTCTTCCTTGCGCAGGGCTTCTTCGCCGCGTGCTCGCTGGAGATCATCAACTACATCGAGCATTACGGCCTGGAGCGCACGAAGCTGGCCGACGGGCGCTACGAGCGCACCACGCACCTGCACTCGTGGAACTCGGACTACCTGCTGAGCAACCTGCTGCTGTTCCACCTGCAGCGCCATTCCGACCATCACGAGACGCCGCGCCGGCGCTACCAGAGCCTGCTGCACCATCCGGACAGCCCGCAGCTGCCGGGGGGCTACGCCGCGATGTTCGTCCTCGCACTGTGCCCGCCGCTGTGGTTCCGGATCATCGATCCGCGCGTGCGGAGGTTCCACGCGCAGCGCGCGCAGTGATCCGACCAAGACGCCTCGCGGCGTGATCCACAAGGGCTGTGGACAACGCGTGCGCAAGTCTGTGGATGAACCGCTGCAGGCCAATCGCCACGGGCCCCGCAGCCTGTTCGATCAAATTTTCACCACGCCATCGCGCGGAATTCACTGGCGATTATTTCGCCAGACAGGCCGCAAGCCCCGCCGCCATTGGGCTGCGCAGGGTTGTCCACAGGAAGACGCCACACCTTGTCCACAGCGTTTGTGCACAACTACCGCACCGGGCTGATCCGTGGAACCTCGCGACCGAACTGACCTCGCGCTCAGACGTCGTCCGGCCAGCGGATGCCGGGCGATGCGGCCTTCGGCCGGGGCGCAGGCACCTTCGCGACCGCATGCCAGACCTTGACCGCATCAACCGTGGCGGCAACATCGTGCACGCGCAGGATCGTGGCGCCGCGCTGCGCGGCGATCAGGTGCGCGGCGACGGAACCATGCACGCGCGCGTGAGGATCCTCGCGCCCGGTGAGTTCGCCGATGCTGCGCTTGCGCGACAGCCCGGCCAGCACCGGCACGCCGAGATCGACGAAGCGTTCCAGCCCCGCCAGCAGGGCGAGGTTGTGCGCAGTGGTCTTGCCGAAGCCGAAGCCCGGGTCGACGACGATCTTCTTCTTCGCGATGCCGGCCATCTCGGCCGAGAAGATCCGCTCGGCGAGGAATCGATGCACCTCGGCGACCACGTCGTCGTACTCCGGCGCCTGCTGCATCGAGCGCGGTTCGCCCTGCATGTGCATCAGCACCACCGGCACGCCCAGCGCCGCCGCCGTGTCGAGCGCGCCTTCCCGGCGCAGCCCGTACACGTCGTTGATCATGCCCGCGCCCGCCGCGACTGCCGCGCGCATCACCTCCGGCTTGGAGGTGTCGATGCTGATCGGCAGGGAGGTGTCCTTCGCCAGACGCTCGATCACCGGGATCACCCGGGCGAGTTCCTCGTCGATCGACACCTCCGCCGCGCCGGGACGCGTCGACTCGCCGCCGATGTCGAGGATGTCCGCGCCCTCCTCCGCCAGCCGCAGCGCATGCACCACGGCGGCATCGACGGTCGCATGCTCGCCGCCATCGGAAAAGGAATCGGGCGTGACGTTGACGATGCCCATCACGCGCGGGCGATCCAGCACCAGCACGCGGCCGGCGCAGTCCAATTGCGGCGAAATATCAAACATGCCAACTCCCCTTACCGATCGACGCGATAAAGATAGGCGAAAGCCCCCTTGAGTAAAGGGGGCGCGCGACAGCGGGGGGATTTGGCAATACGGAGCGGGGCCCAAGGTTCGCGAAGGGAACCTTGGGGCATCAGCGCGAAGCGGTGATGCGCTCTCAGGTCTGCGCCGCAGGTCCGCCGATGAGCGGCGCCGGCGTGGAGTTGCCGTCCTTGTCGCGCGAACCGCCCGACTTGCCCCAACCCGCCGGCGGCGGCGGGTCGCGGCCTTCCATGATCGCGTCGATCTGCGGCGCATCGATGGTTTCGTACTGCATCAGCAGCTTGGCCATCGTGTGCAGCTTGTCGATGTTGTCGGTCAGCAGCTGCGTGGTGCGGCCGTAGGCCTTGTCGAGGATGCCGCGCACCACTTCGTCGATCTTGCGCGCGGTGTCGTCGGACACGTTCTTGGTCTGCGACACGCTGCGACCCAGGAACACCTCGCCCTCGTCCTCGGCGTAGGCGATCGGGCCCAGTTCGTCGGACAGGCCCCACTTGGTGACCATGTTGCGGGCCATCTTGGTCGCGCGCTCGATGTCGTTCGATGCGCCGGTGGTGACCTTGTCGGCGCCGAAGATCAGTTCCTCGGCGACGCGGCCGCCGTACAGCGAGCACAGCATCGATTCGATGTGGGTGCGGTTGTAGCTGTAGCGATCGCCTTCCGGCAGGTACATGGTCACGCCCAGCGCACGGCCGCGCGGAATGATCGTGACCTTGTAGACCGGATCGTGATCCGGCACGAGGCGGCCGACGATGGCGTGACCGGCCTCGTGGTAGGCGGTGTTGAGCTTCTCGTCCTCGCTCATCGCCATCGAGCGGCGCTCGGCGCCCATCAGGATCTTGTCGCGGGCGCGATCGAAGTGCTCCATGCGCACTTCCTTGGCGTTCTCGCGGGCGGCGAACAGCGCGGCCTCGTTGACGAGGTTGGCCAGGTCGGCACCGGAGAAGCCCGGCGTGCCGCGCGCGACGACCATCGGCTCGACGTCGTCGGCCAGCGGCACCTTGCGCATGTGCACCTTGAGGATCTGCTCGCGGCCCTTCACGTCGGGCAGGCCGACCACGACCTGGCGGTCAAAGCGGCCCGGGCGCAGCAGCGCCGGGTCGAGCACGTCGGGACGGTTGGTCGCGGCGATCACGATCACGCCCTCGCCACCCTCGAAGCCGTCCATCTCGACCAGCAGCTGGTTGAGGGTCTGCTCGCGCTCGTCGTGGCCACCGCCGAGACCGGCGCCGCGATGGCGACCGACCGCGTCGATTTCGTCGATGAAGATGATGCAGGGCGCGTGCTTCTTGGCCTGTTCGAACATGTCGCGGACGCGGCTGGCGCCGACGCCGACGAACATTTCGACGAAGTCCGAGCCGGAAATGCTGAAGAACGGCACGCGCGCTTCGCCGGCGATGGCCTTGGCGAGCAACGTCTTGCCGGTGCCCGGCGGGCCGACCATCAGCACGCCGCGCGGGATCTTGCCGCCGAGCTTCTGGAACTTGCCCGGATCGCGCAGGAATTCGACCAGCTCGGCGACTTCTTCCTTGGCCTCGTCGCAACCGGCGACATCGGCGAAGGTGGCCTTGGTCTGGTCTTCGTTGAGCAGCTTGGCGCGCGAGCGGCCGAAGGACATCGCGCCCTTGCCGCCGCCCTGCTGCATCTGCCGCATGAAGTACAGCCAGACGCCGATCAGCAGCGCGATCGGCAGCAGGTTGAGCAGCAGGCTGAGGAAGATGTTGCGCCCGGACGAGGGCGGCACCTGGGTGACCTTGACGTTGTGGTTGATCAGGTCGCCGACCAGTTCGCTGTCACCGGGGTTGTAGGTGACGAAGCGGGTGTTGTCCTTGGCCACGCCTTCGATCGTGACCCGGTCTTCCAGGATCTTGACCTCGCGGACCTTGCCGTCGTCCACCATCTGGACGAATTCGTCGTAGGCCAGCGAGCTGGAGCCGCCCATGCCGACGCCCGACGGCGAAAAGCTGTTGAAGACCGCCATCAGCACGATCGCGACGATCACCCACAGGATCAGATTCTTGGCCAAGGTCTTGTTCCTTCCACTCTCGGCCCCGCGAAGGGCCATGTCAGATCACACAACGGGATTGGGCACCGGCCCGGTCATCCGACCGGTGCCGCATGCTTGCCCTGGGCCAGGGCGTATACCTCGGGCGAACGCTTGCGCGACGCTGCCGGTTTGCGGATCACGACACGAGCATAGCGCTTGCGCAAGGCCCGGACGTAATCATCGAACCCCACCCCCTGGAACAGCTTGATCAGGAAGGTGCCCCCGGGACGCAGGTGGCGGTCGGCGAAATCCATCGCCAGTTCCGCCAGATGCATGGCCCGGGGCAGGTCCACGGCATCCACACCGCTCATATTGGGGGCCATGTCCGAGAGCACAAGGTCCACGGCCTGACCGTTCAGCAGGGCTTCCAGCTGGGCCAGGACCGCGTCCTCGCGGAAATCGCCGCAGATGAACTCGACGCCGGCCAGCGAGGGCATGTCCAGGATGTCCAGGGCCACCACCCGGCCGGTATCGCCCAGGCTCTGCCGGACCCACTGGGACCAGCCACCCGGCGCCGCGCCCAGGTCGACCACCACCATGCCCGGCTTGAGCAGGCGGTCGCGCTCGACCAGCTCCTCCAGCTTGTAGGCTGCGCGCGAACGCATGCCTTCGGCCTGCGCCTTCTTGACGTAGGGGTCGGAGAAGTGCTCCTTGAGCCAGCGGTGGCTGCTCTTGCTGCGGGACATGCGGGGGATACGAGGCTCGGAGGGGAAAGGAGGCAGTCGTTGCCGATCTGGTCGGTGCCGCGACGCGGTCGTCGCCCGGCCAGCGGGCTGCCTGTCGGCCATGATACCCTGCGCGACGATCCATCCACGCCCGTACTGCATGCCCAGCTCCCTGACGAACGCCCAGATCCGATTCCTCCGTGGCCAGGCCCATGGCCTCAAGGCAATGCTCCAGGTGGGCGCCAAGGGGGTCACGGACGCCGTGGCGGCCGAAGTCGACCTGGCGCTGGAGCACCACGAGCTGATCAAGATCCGCGTGGCCGCCGAGGATCGCGATGCCCGCGACGCGATGATCGGCGACCTGGCCGAGCGCACTGGCTCGGCGCTGGTCCAGCGCATCGGCAACGTCGCCGTGCTGTACCGGCAGAGCAAGGACCACCGCCAGATCGTGCTGCCGAGGGCCTGACGGCAGCGTCGCCGGGCCTCGCGCCCGGCCCCCGACCCTCCCGAGCCGCCCCTTCCGAGCCTGTCCGCCGATGCTGCTCCATCTCGAACAGCCCGATTTCGACTATTTCCTGCGCGGCGCCGACGGCGCCCACGCGAAGGTCAACGAGCGCGAACTGCGCCGGAGCTTCATCCTCTCGCCCCGCCAGCTGGTCGAAGACTGGCCGGTCCGGGAGGTACGCGCGATGACGCCGGCCGACCTCGAACCCCTGCTCGCCCTGGAGCCCGAACTGGTCCTGCTAGGCAGCGGCGCCACCCAGGCCTTCCCGCCACCGGCGACGATGGCCGCCTGTCTCTCGCGGGGCATCGGCCTGGAAACGATGACCAATGCCGCCGCCGCCCGCACCTTCAACGTGCTGGCCAGCGAAGGCCGGCGCGTGGTCGCGGGCTTCGTGCTCGCCGGCTGAGCCGATGGCCGGGCGTCGGCTGCCGGGCGATTGCCCTTGGCTCGTCCTCGCCTTGTCGCTCCTGCTCCCCGCCTGCGACGACGTGTCGCAGCGCCCGCCTGCGAAGCCCCGCTTCGAAACCTGGGCCGACGCCGGACATCGCGAGCAGGTGGTCGCCTATCGCGCGCATCTCGAACGCCAGCGGCTGGCGGACGTGATGCCGATGGCGGCCCTGCTCAGGACCTCGCGACGCTGGCGGTTCTGCCTGCACGACGAGTTCGCCACGCCCCCGTCCGCGCTGCAGCCGAACATCGAACCGACCCTGCGCGTGGTCGCGCGGCTGCACGAAGCCGGGCTGCTCGATCCGACGCTGGCGCGTTCGGGCTGGCGTGATTCCCGCGTGAATCGCTGCGCGGGCGGCGCCTCGGGCAGCAAACACCTGCAGAACAACGCCATCGATTTCGACCTGCCCGAACGGGCCGACGGTGTCGCGAAGTTGTGCGCGTGGTGGCGCACGCATGGCGCGAAGGCGAGGATGGGACTGGGTTTCTACACGCCCACGGCGATCCACATCGACACCTCGGGCTTCCGCACCTGGGGCAACGACCGCACGCGACGCAGCTCTCTGTGCGTCAGGCAGCGCTGACGCGCTTCAGCGCGGCTCGGGCGCGAACAGCGCGCGGAATGCGCGCAGGGCCGCCGGGTGATACACCGTGCCGTGGGTTTCGTCGGGCAGCGACTGGAAATGCCAGACCAGCCCCTTGGGTGCAGCGTCCTGCAGCACCACCGGCACCCAGACCACCACTTCGGCGATCATCGGTTCGCTGCTGGTCGCGACGAACAGTTTCGCCTGAAGGTCGGGATGCGCGCCGAGGAAGCCCCGGAAGCCCTTCATCCAGGCCTTGTCGTTCCACCACAGCATCGGGTCGATGGCGATGTAGGCGTCGAACATCTCCGGCGCCAGGACCAGGGTGTCGAGAATGAACAGACCCGCGGCGGATTCGCCGATGATCGCGGTCTCCCCGGTGGTGCGATAGCGGCGATCGATCTCCGGCATCAGTTCGTCGCGGATGAACGCACGAAACGTTGCGGCGCCGCCGACGACGGGCGCGATCCTGCGATCCGACGCCACTTCGGTCGGGCCGGTCATGTCGCGACGACGCTGGGTGTTCTCGATGCCCACCAGCATGAACGGACGCATGGTGCCGTTCGCCATCGACACCTGCATCAGGCCGGCGACGTGGAGGAAATCCTCGGCGATCCCGCCGTCAAGCATGTACAGCACCGGGACCTTCGCATCGGCGCGTTCCCGGTAGCCGGCCGGCAGGTAGACGTTGATGCGCCGCGTCTCGCCCATCACCTTCGAATCGAGGGTGAAGGTCTCGCCGATCGGCAGCGGCTGCGCTGCGGTGGATGTCGCCTGCGCAGAGGCCGTCAGGACCGGTGCGGCCAGCGAAACAGCGAACAGGCAGAACGCAGCAAGTCCATGGCGCAGCATCGGCGTTTCCTTCGCAATGAGGGGCGGGCGGTCAGCGTTTCGGCAGCGCCAGCAGCGGATCCTGCGGCTTGCCGTTGAAGCGGATCTCGAAATGCAGCATGTCGCGCGAAGCACCGCTGCGTCCCATTTCGGCGATCTGGTCGCCGGCCTTCACGCGCTGGCCTTCGTTGACCAGGCGCGCGCGGTTGTGGCCGTAGGCCGACAGCCATTGCTCGCTGTGCTTGATGATGATGAGTTCGCCGTAGCCGACGAGCCCTGCACCGGAATAGACGACCACGCCGTCGGCGGCGGCACGCACCGGGGCGCCGCTCTTGCCGGCGATGTCGATGCCCTGGCGGGTGGGATCGCCGGCGATGAAGCGGCCGACGATGTTGCCGTCGGCCGGCCAGCGCCAGGCGAAGGCAGCATCCGGCACGGGCGTGGCGACCGGCGCGGCGACCGGCGTGGCGGGCTTGCCCGATCCGGTGCCTGCGGCCGGCCGCGTCGGCGACGTCGCGACCGGCCGGGTGCCGGGCTTGTCGCTGGCAGGCTTGTCGCTGGCGGCGGGCTTGGCGGTGGTCGGGGTCGATCCGCCCGAAGCGGGTCGGGTCGCTGCCGTCTGCGGCGGTGGATTGGGCCGCGCCGGCTTCGGCGCTTCCGGGGCGGACAGGCGCAGGGTCTGGCCGGGATGGATGGTGTACGGCGGCGCGATGCGGTTCCACATCGCGAGATCGAGCGCACTGACGCCATGCGCTTTCGCGATGCGGTACAGCGTGTCGCCCCTGCGCACGGTGACGCTCTTGCCGCTGGCCGGCGGACGGGAAGGCATCGAGGAGGCCGGCGTCCTCGACGCCGACGGGCTGCGCACCACGGTGGTCTTCGCGCAGCCGGCGAGCAGCAGCATCCCGGCGAGCGCCGCTGCAGCGGCGATGCGCAGCATCGTCCCGGAGGCAGCGGCACCGATCACAGGCCGACCCTCTGCAGCAGTTCGCGCAAGGCCAGACCGCCGCCGCTGATCAGCACGCCGAAGTAAATCATCGTGCCGATGCTGGCCAGGTGGCCGAGCAGCACGGCGACGCCGTCGCGCTGGATGAAGCCGATCGCGTACAGCAGCAGCGCCAGTGCCGGCAGCGTGTTGCTGAAGGGCACGAAACCGAAGGGCGCCATCAGCAGCAGCGCCGCGAGGATGAAAGCGAGGTCGTTCACCAGCCGCACGGGGGCACCGTCGGCGAGCAGGCGCAGGCGATGCGGCCGGCTGATCTTCTCGAGGCGCCGCACCCAGACCAGCCCACCGGTCAGGCCCGGCCGCAGCTTGTCGGCGGGCAGCGCGCGCGTGCGCAGGCGCTGCGGCAGCCACAGCGGACGACCGATCAGGCGACTGATCCCGACCAGCAGGATCGCCGCGCCGAACACGGTGCTGACCCCGGGAATCGACACGGGAATCAGAAACACCAGGGTCAGCAGGATGGTGACCAGCAGCAGGCCCTCGTCGCCGAACACGTCGAGCAGTTCCTGCAGGCTCAGGGCGTCGGGCGGGAGCTTGTCGATGACGTTGGCGAGCTGTTCGCCGAGGGAGGCATCGGGAAACGGGGTCTTTGTCATCGATCAATCCACCATGCCCGAGAGCAGCGGCACGAACACCACGGAAGCCAGCTCGTTGCGCTCGATCGCGCCGTCGACGCCCTTGCGCAGCTTCACCAGCGATTGCCCGCCGCTGCCGCCGACCGGGGCGACCAGCGTGCCGCCCGGGGCGAGCTGCTCGGTCAGGGCGTCGACCAGCGCCGGTGCGGCGGCGGTGACCACGATGGCATCGAACGGGCCGTTCTCGGGCCAGCCGATGCGGCCGTCGTCGTGCTTGCTGCGCACGTTCAGGCCGAGATTGCGGAAGCGCTTGCGCGCGGTGCGCAGCAGGTCGCCGATGCGTTCGACCGTATGCACCTCCAGGCCCAGCGCGGCGAGGATCGCGGCCTGGTAGCCGGAACCGGTGCCGACCTCCAGCACCTTCTTCGGCTGGGCGCCGTCCTCGAACAGCGCCTCGGTCATGCGGGCGACCACCCAGGGCTGCGAGATGGTCTGGCCATGGCCGATCGGCAGCGCGTTGTCCTCGTAGGCACGCGCGGCCAGGGCTTCGTCGACGAACAGGTGGCGCGGCACGGTGCGGATCGCGTTGAGCACGCGTTCGTCACGGATGCCCTGCTCGCGCAGGCGCTCGATCAGGCGATCGCGCACCCGCTGCGAGGTCATGCCCATGCCGATGGCCTCGGGTTGCAATCGCATGCGCGCGGTCATGCGGCGCCGCCCTCGTTCGACACCACGTCTTCGCGCAGCGACGCGGCCAGGCCACCGACCCAGCTCGCGACGTGTTCCAGCGCCTGGTAGCGGGTCAGGTCGACATGGATCGGGGTGATCGAGATGCAGCCGCGGCGCACGGCGTGGAAATCGGTGCCGGGGCCGGCGTCCTGCTCGGGGCCGGCGGCGCCGATCCACCACCACTGGCGGCCGCGCGGGTCTTCCTGCGGCGTGCAGGCTTCGGCGCGATGGCGATTGCCCAGCCGGGTGACCTCGAAGCCGGCGATCTCGTCCCAGGGCAGGTCGGGGACATTCACGTTCAGGATGGTGTCGGCCGGCAGCGGGTCCACGCGCAGGCGCGCGACGATCTCGGCGGCGGCGCGCGCGGCGGTCTCGTAGTGCAGGCCCTTGTGGTCGGCGGTGACCAGGGACACCGCGACCGCCGGCAGGCCGAGGAACCGGCCTTCCATCGCAGCAGCCACGGTGCCGGAATAGATCACGTCGTCGCCGAGGTTGGCGGTGTTGTTGATCCCGGAAACCACGATGTCCGGCTCGCGCTCGAGCATGCCCGTGATGGCCACGTGGACGCAGTCGGTGGGCGTGCCGTGGACGCGCCAGGTGGCGTCGTCCTGGCGGACCACGCGGATCGGCATGTCGAGGGTCAGCGAATTGCTGGCGCCGGACCGGTCGCGGTCAGGGGCGACCACCAGCACCTCGTGCCCCGCCGAGCGCAGGCCCTCCGCCAGGACCCGGATGCCGGGGGCGTCGACGCCATCGTCGTTGCTGACCAGGATGCGCATGCGGTCTAGGCTCGAAACCAAAGCTGAATCATAACGAATCGGAGCTGCGACTTCACATGCCAGCCGGCATCATGGCGCCAATGCTTACCCCTGACTCCTGCCTGCCATGAGCCACGCAATGCCTGTCCAGATGCCGAAGTGGGAACTCTTCGAAGACCTGATGGCATCCAGCAACGAAGAGATCTTGAAGCAGCGGACATCCAAGCTTCTGCACGGCATCGGCATGGACAACTTCGGCTATGCCAGGCTGGCGGGCAACGACGATGCCCCTTATGAACAACGGCATTTCAGCCTGTACGACTACACGGGCATGGTTGCCACCCATTATTCGGCACTGCGTGATCAGGCAAAAACCCTGCGGGATCCACGCGTCCTGCATTCGCGAGCGAACTTGCCGGCGCTGCCCTGGAATGCCCGCGGTGAATTCGGCTACCCACCTCCTCGCGGAGCCGAGCAGATATTCGCAAGTGGTCGCCGACTGATCATGAACGCCGCAGACTATGGCGCTTCAGCCGGCATCACCGTGCCATGCTGGTCTTCAGGCACTCGCTGGGGATTCTCGACGTTTTCCAGCAACCGGACCCACGACCTGGAGGACGTACGGAACCTTGCCCCGATTCTGGTGTACCTCGCCCATTGCCTGCATAGCATCGCAGATCGCCTGACGCGCGTGACTTCCCAGCGAATCCAGCTGAGCGAGCGGGAGCGAGACATTCTTTCCTGGTCCGCGATAGGCAAAACGTCCTGGGAAATCTCAGTGCTCACTGGAATCAGCGAGCATACCGTCAACTATCACTTGTCGAATGCAAGCAGGAAGCTCGGGGTGCGGGGTCGCAGGGCCGCGGTTGCCAAAGCGATCATGAGCGGACTGATCTTCCCTTGACGAAGGGACTATCAATTTTGACAGTCCCGTCTATCGCAATTCGGCTCCATGCTGGCCTACTGGGCCAGTGGCATTCGGGAGGCGCTTCACGGACCCTTCCCCAAGCCGGCCTGATGGAACAGGCCCCCGAAGCCCCTTCTCCCGGCAGCGCCTCGTCACGCTGCCCTGCGCACAAGGACGTGCCAGCCTGAAGGCCGACGGATCGGACTCGGCGGCCTGCTACGATGCGGGCATGACGTGCCCCGACGACAGCGACGATGCCGCCCTGTTCCGCGCCGCGATCGGCCCGGTGCGCGAGCTGCCGGCGCCGCCGTCGCCGCCTTCGAAGCCCAGACCACGGCCGGAGACGCGCATGCGCGACCTCGACGAGGCGGATGCGCGCAGCGAGTTCCAGCGCGCCCTCGATGAAGTCCCACTGCTGGCCGGCGACACGCTCAGCCATCGCCGCGACGAAGTGCCGCCGCGCGTGCTCAAGCGCCTGGCGCGGGGCGAGTACGCCGCACAGGACGAAATCGACCTGCACCTGGCCGCCAGCGCGCAGGCCGAAGCGATGCTGCGCCGCTTCCTGCGCGAAACCGTGGACGCCGGCTACACCTGCGTGCGCGTCATCCACGGCAAGGGGCTGCACGCACCCGATGGCGTGCCGACGCTGAAGAACCTGGTCGACCGCCTGCTGCGCCAGCGCGCGGACGTGCTGGCGTTCCACTCGGCGCCGCCCGCACAGGGCGGCACCGGCGCGGTACTGGTGCTGCTGGCCGCGCGCTGAAGCCCCAGCCGGCGCTCAGTCTTCCTTGACGTCGATGTTGCGCTTCACCGGCTTGTGCACCCAGTGCACGGTGATGCCGCGACGACGCGCCGTGCGTTCGACATAGGCGACATAGGCGGCGTCGTCTTCCAGGCGGGGCGAGTACTTCGTGCCCGGCGGCGCCGGTTTCGCGGCGGGCGCCGATGCCGACTCGCTGGTGGTGGCGCAGCCCGACAGCGACAAACCGACGGCCAGCGCGAGCGACAGACGGATGCAGGTGTTCATGGGGAACCTCCGGTGGACGGTGGATGCGCGACGGCACCGTGCCCTGCCGGCGCAAGGCGCCATCGATCCGCTTATACGCCCGCTGCGGGGCAGCGGCATCCGCCCTGCCCGCTTTCCGATGAACGGCGGGATTTCGGCCGGATTCGGCACGCCAGGGCAGCCTCAGACCGGCCCGGCAACCCCGGAGGCGTCGACCACATCGCCCAGTTCGGCCAGCACGGTCGTCGCATAACAGCCCGGCGGCAGGCCGAAACGCAGGCGCAGCACGGACGGCGCGGGCCACTCCCACGCCATGTCGCAAGGCCGCAGGCGCAGCGCGCGCCGCTCCTGTTCCAGCCCGGCGCGCTCCAGCCCGTCGCGCAGCGCCAGGGCCTGTTCGCCCGACAGCGCCGCCAGTTCCAGCGCCTTCACGGCGGCATCGCTGCGCAGCTCGCCCCGGCCCCAGAGCGGGCCGCTCGGATGGATGTCGAACGCAGCCAACCGTGTGGCCAGGGCGTCGCTCCAAGGCTCCGGCCCGAACACGCTGCGGCTGCCGTCGAGCGACCAGACCTCACCGTCGAGCGGCGCGTCCCAATGCCCTGCGGCCACGCGCGCGGACAGCACGCGATTGAACAGTTCCGAACGTGCGGCGGACAGCAGGTGCGTACGCTCCTCCCGCGGCACGCGCCGACCGGCGAACATCGCCAGCGCCTTGTCGAGATTACGTCCGCCGCGTCCGAACCGCTGTTCGCCGAAATAGTTCGGCACACCGCGCGCGGCGATCGCGGAGAGGCGCGCCTCGATCGCCGGCGCATCGCCCTCCACCTCGCGCAGGGTCAGCACGAAACGATTGCCCGCCAGCGCGCCGCGGGGCAGCTTGCGCGAATGCCAGGCGTGCGCCAGCACCTTGAGTTCGTCCGACTGCAGGGTCGCGATGTCGGGCGCGATCTTCTTCGGGATCCACACGCTGAACCGCTGCCGGGTGACCGCGTGGCGATCCTTCAGCCCGGCGTAGCCGATCGCCGATTCCGCCACGCCCGCCCACTGCGCGATGCGCTTCGCGGCGAAGGCAGTATTCATGCCGCGCTTCTCGACCGTCAGCAGCAGGTGCTCGCCCGCGCCGCTGGCCTCGAAGGCATCGATTTCCTCGACGATGAAGTCTTCGGGCGTCGTGCGCATCCGCGCCACGAGCGCAGGGGCGCCATGCGCGCGCGCAAGCCCGTCGTCGCGCGGCGTCCCCGTAGGCTCGCTCACGCGCGCACCAGCAGGCACACCGCCTGCGCGGCGATGCCCTCGCCGCGACCGGTGAAACCGAGCTTCTCGGTGGTCGTCGCCTTGACGCTGACCTCGCCGATCTCGATGCCCAGGTCGAGCGCGATCAGCCGGCGCATCTCGTCCGCATGCGGCCCGACCTTCGGCCGCTCGCAGATCACGGTGATGTCGGCGTTGCCGACCTTCCAGCCGAGGTTGCGGACCAGGTGATCGCAGTGGCGCACGAAGGCGCGACTGTCGGCGCCCTTCCACTGCGGATCGCTCGGCGGGAAATGCCGGCCGATGTCGCCCAGCGCCAGCGCGCCGAGCATGGCGTCGCACAGCGCATGCAGCACCACGTCGCCGTCGCTGTGCGCCACGATGCCGCGCTCATGCGCCACGCGCACGCCGCCGAGCATCACATGATCGCCCTCGCCGAAGGCGTGGACGTCGAAACCCTGGCCGATGCGAAAACCTGAAGTCGACACTCGATTCACTCCGCTGCGCCGTAGCGCTGTTCGATTCTGGAAATGGCTTTCATCAACTTTTCACGATTGCGTGCCGACTTGAACCAAGCAGGCAGGCGCGAGAAGAGACTTGCATTCGCGACCGGTCCACGTTCGCGCAACTTCGCGCCAATGAATGATTTCAAAGCCGCGAGATGCTCACGATTGTAGGCCCAAACGTACTTTCCCGAAGCGACGGGCTCGCTCAACGCCAACGCGATGCCGAACGCAGGTTCGCAGCCGCGTACATAGTCGTGAATCCGGACCGCCTGCAATTCCAGCGGATGTTCGCGACCGCAAACAGGACAGGCGACGATCGTTTCAGCTGTGAAAGGTACCGGCATTACCGAATCCGACTCGATATTCCGGCGCAACCATTTCTCACCGCAATACCCGCAGATGCGGCTGCCACTGAATCTCAACCGACCATACCAGGGCACACCAGGCACCAGCTCGATCGAGAAAGGCCACTGATGCCCGGACTCGATCACCAGAACGCACTGTGGGCAGGCGAATTTCGCGGCCACCGCCAAGTTGGCTGCCATTGCATACCGGACGACGCCGAGGCGACCGCATCGAGGGCACAGGGCTTCGCAGTGGTCACCGAGAAAACTACCGAGCCACCGACCGTCGTCACGGTGGCGACGCGAAACATTCGTCGATTCGGCGACTTGCCGCCCCCTCACCGCTTCGCCAACTCGAACTCGAACCGCGCCAGGTCCGCCGGCGTGGTCACCTTGAAATTATCCTCGCGGCCTTCGACCAGCAGCGGGCGCAGGCCGTGGCGCTCCATGGCCATCGCCTCGTCGGTGATGGCGACGCCTGCGGTGTGCGCGGCGTCCAGCGCCTTCGACAGCTGCAGGCGGCGGAACATCTGCGGGGTGAACGCGCGCCACAGGCGCTCGCGCGGCTCGGTGCCGTCGATGCCGCCGTCGTCGCCGGCACGCTTGAGCGTGTCGCGCACGGGCGCGGCGAGGATCGCGCCGACAGGATCCGCGCGACCGAGATCGAGCAGGCGGTCGAGATCGGCATGCGCGAGGTTCGGACGCGCGGCATCGTGGACCAGCACGAAATCGTCCTGTCGCACGTCGTCGGGCAAGGCGTTCACGCCGGCCAGCACCGAATCCGCGCGCTCGACGCCGCCGATGCAGGTCAGCACGGGCTTGCCGGCGAGTTCGCTCCAGCCGGGCCAATGCGCATCATCGGCCGCGAGCACGACCATGGCGCCGGCGATCGACGGATGCGACAGCAGCGTCTGCAGGGTCCATGCGATCAGGGGCTGGCCACCGACCTGCAGGTACTGCTTCGGCAATTCGCTGCCGAAACGCGTGCCGCGACCGGCGGCAGGCACGACGGCCCAGTGCCTGCCCCGGACGTGATCCGCACTCACGGCGCGGGCGCCTCGTCGACGGCGGCAGGGACCTCCACCGAGGCAGGTGGCTCGACCACGCGATGGAAGGTCTCGCCCGGCTTGATCATGCCCAGCTCGCTGCGCGCGCGCTCTTCGGCCGCCGCTTCGCCGGACTTGAGGTTCTCGACCTCGGCGGCGAGCAGATCGTTGCGCTGCGCCAGGCCGCGGTTCTCCGCAGCCTGGCGATCGACCTGCGATTGCAGGTTCGCAGTGGCGACCGCGCCGCCCTCGCCGAACCACAGGCGGTATTGCAGCCACGCGAGCAGCGCGAACAGCAGCAGCGCGATGATCCGGAGCGGGCGGGCGGCGTCGTTCATCCGCGCGGCATCAACCCCGCTTCAGCGACACGAAGGCGTCGCGGCCGGCGTACTTCGCGGCGGCGCCGAGCTGCTGTTCGATGCGCAGCAGCTGGTTGTACTTCGCCACGCGGTCGCTGCGGCACAGCGAGCCGGTCTTGATCTGCGTCGCCGTGGTCGCGACCGCGATGTCGGCGATGGTCGTGTCCTCGGTCTCGCCCGAGCGGTGCGACACGATCGCGGCGTACTTGGCCGCATCGGCCATCGCGATGGCTTCGAGCGTCTCGGTCAGCGTGCCGATCTGGTTGACCTTGATCAGGATCGCGTTGGCCACGCCCTGGTCGATGCCGTCCTTGAAGATCTTCGGGTTGGTCACGAACAGGTCGTCGCCGACCAGCTGGACCTTGCCGGTCAGGCGCTCGGTGAGCAGCTTCCAGCCGGCCCAGTCGTGCTCGGCCATGCCGTCCTCGATCGTGATGATCGGGTATTCGTTGCACCAGCCGGCCAGGAAGTCGGCGAACTGCTCGCTGGTCAGGCGCTTGCCTTCGCCGGTCAGGTTGTACTTGCCGTTCTCGAAGAACTCGCTCGATGCGACGTCGAGGCCGAGCAGCACGTCTTCGCCGGCCTTGTAGCCGGCCTTGCCGATGGCTTCGAGGATGGTGTCGAGCGCTTCCGAGTTGCTGCGCAGGTCGGGGGCGAAACCGCCTTCATCGCCGACTGCGGTGCTCAGGCCCTTGCCCTTCAGCACCGACTTCAGCGCGTGGAAGATCTCGGTGCCGCAGCGCAGCGATTCGGAGAACGAATCGAAGCCGACCGGCAGCACCATGAATTCCTGCAGGTCGACGTTGTTGTCGGCATGCGCGCCGCCGTTGATGATGTTCATCATCGGCACCGGCAGCACCGCCTCGCGACCGTTGGCGAGGTACTGCCACAGCGGCTGCCTGCGCGAGGCGGCGACCGCGTGCGCGGCGGCCATCGACACGCCCAGCAGCGCGTTCGCGCCGAGGCGACCCTTGTTCTCGGTGCCGTCGAGATCGATCAGGCGCTTGTCCAGACCAGCCTGGTCGGCCGCATCGAACCCGGCCAGCGCCTGCGCGATGGCGCCGTTGACGTTACCGACGGCCTTCTGCACGCCCTTGCCGAGATAGCGGGTCTTGTCGCCATCGCGCAGTTCGACGGCTTCCTTGGTGCCGGTGGAGGCGCCCGACGGCACCATCGCACGGCCGAAGGCACCATCGGCGAGCGTGACTTCTGCTTCGAGCGTGGGATTGCCTCGGCTGTCGAGGATTTCGCGGGCGTGGATCTTCGTGATCGTGGTCATGGGGTGTCGAGTTGAGGTGGATTCAATAGGGTGCGCCTTGGCGCACCGGCTTTGGTCGAGGACGCGGAAAACGGTGCGCCGAGGCGCACCCTATATGCTTGCTTCGAGGAACCCATTGCGCTTGGTCACTTCGTCCAGCGCCATCAGCGTTTCCAGCAGCGCGCGCATCTTCGGCAGCGGCCAGGCGTTCGGGCCGTCGCTCAGTGCGTTCGCGGGATCGGGATGGGTTTCCATGAACAGGCCGGCGATGCCGACGGCGGTGGCGGCACGGGCCAGCACCGGCACGAACTCGCGCTGGCCTCCACTGCTGCTGCCCTGCCCGCCCGGCAACTGCACCGAATGGGTGGCGTCGAACACCACCGGGCAGCCCGTCTCGCGCATCACCGCGAGGCTGCGCATGTCGCTGACGAGGTTGTTGTAGCCGAAGCTGGCGCCGCGCTCGCAGACCATGATGTCGTGGTTGCCGGTCGACTTCGCCTTCTCGACCACCGGCTTCATGTCCCACGGCGAGAGGAACTGGCCCTTCTTGATGTTCACCGGCTTGCCGGCTGCGCACACCTTCTTGATGAAGTCGGTCTGACGCACGAGGAACGCCGGGGTCTGCAGCACGTCGACCACGCTGGCGACTTCGTCCATCGGGGTGTATTCGTGCACGTCGGTCAGCACCGGCACGCCGATCTGGCGCTTCACCTCGGCGAGCACGCGCAGCCCCTCTTCCATGCCCGGGCCACGGAAACTGGTGCCGGAGGTGCGATTGGCCTTGTCGAAGCTCGACTTGAAGATGAAGGGAATGCCCAGCGAGGACGTGATCTCCTTCAGCTGGCCGGCGACGTCGAGCTGCAGCTGCTCCGACTCGATCACGCACGGACCGGCGATCAGGAAGAAGGGTTTGTCGAGGCCGACCTCGAATCCGCAGAGTTTCACGCGCTTGCCTCCTTCAGCAGCTTGCCGCCCGCCTGCCCTTCATTGGCCTTGTGCTCGCGCGCGGCGCGGATGAAGCCGATGAACAGCGGATGGCCGTGGCGCGGCGTGGACAGGAATTCCGGATGCGCCTGGCAGGCGAGGAACCAGGGATGCATCGACTGCGGCAGCTCGACCATCTCGACCAGCAGGTCGTCCATCGACTTGGCGGCGATCACCAGGCCGGCGTCTTCCAGCTGCGTGCGGTAGCGGTTGTTGAATTCGTAGCGATGACGATGGCGCTCGCCGACCACGTCCTTGCCGTACATGCGATGAGACAACGTGCCCGGCTTGATGCGCTGCTCCTGCAGGCCGAGGCGCATGGTGCCGCCGAGGTCGCTCTTCTCGCTGCGGCGCTCGATCTCGCCGGTGGAGGTGCGCCATTCGGTGATCAGGCCGATCACCGGATGCGGGCTCTGGCGGTCGTTCTCGGTGCTGTTGGCGTCGGCCAGGCCAGCGACGTGGCGAGCGTAATCGACTACCGCCGCCTGCATGCCGTAGCAGATGCCGAAATACGGGATGCCCTGCTCGCGCGCGTACTTCGCGGTCAGCACCTTGCCCTCGAAGCCGCGGTCGCCGAAGCCGCCCGGCACCAGGATGCCGTCGATGCCGGCCAGGACCTTGTCCGCGCCCTCGCGCTCGATGTCCTCGGATTCGAGCCACTTGAGCTTGACGCGGCTGCGCTGGCGCAGGCCACCGTGCTTCAGGGCCTCGGCCACGGACTTGTAGGCGTCCTGGTGGTCGACGTACTTGCCGACCACGGCAATCGTGACTTCGTCGATCGGATGCTCGGAGGCATCGACCACGGCCAGCCATTCGGACAGGTCGGCGGTCGGCGCGGCCTTCTGCTCCAGGCGCAGGCGCTCGATGACCAGCTGGTCGAGCTGCTGCTGGTGCAGCCACATCGGGATCTTGTAGATGTTGTCGAGGTCGACCGCCGAGATCACCGCCTTCTCGGAGACGTTGGTGAACAGCGCGATCTTGCGGCGCTCGCCGTCCGGCAGCGGCTGTTCGCTGCGGCACAGCAGCACGTCGGGCTGGATGCCGATCGAGCGCAGTTCCTTCACGGAGTGCTGGGTCGGCTTGGTCTTCAGTTCGCCGGCGGCAGCGATGTACGGCACCAGGGTCAGGTGCATGAACATCGCCTTGTCCGCGCCGCGCTCGGTGCGGATCTGGCGGATCGCCTCGAGGAAGGGCAGCGACTCGATGTCGCCGACCGTGCCGCCGATCTCGACCAGGGCCACGTCGAAGCCCTCGGTGGCGGCGTCGATGCAGCGCTTGATCTCGTCGGTGATGTGCGGGATGACCTGGACGGTCGCGCCCAGGTAGTCGCCGCGGCGTTCCTTGCGGATCACCGACTCGTAGATCTTGCCGGTGGTGATCGAGTTCTTGCCGGTGAGCCGGGTGTTGACGTAGCGCTCGTAGTGGCCGAGGTCGAGGTCGGTCTCGGCGCCGTCGTCGGTGACATACACCTCGCCGTGCTGGAACGGGCTCATGGTGCCCGGGTCGACGTTGATGTAGGGATCGAGCTTCATCATCGTCACCCGCAGGCCGCGGGCTTCGAGGATGGCCGCGAGGGAGGCGGCGGCAATACCTTTGCCAAGCGAGGACACCACCCCGCCGGTCACGAAAACGAGGGGAGTCGCAGAGCTGGGGGAGTTCATGGCGGCAGCGGGTCGCTGGAAAGCGGTAGTGTACCGGGAAGCGGCCCGCGAGGCGACACGGCGCGCGCAAGCGGTTGATTTCCCGGACAAAGAAACGCCCCGGGCCAGCCGGGGCGTCGGTTGGATCGCGCAGGTCGCGCAAGCGGGGCGGCGCGGATCAGATGTCCTCTTCCTCTTCCAGCTCGCGCTCGGGGTCCTTGCGGTCGGCGGACTTGTCGCGCTTGGGCTTGCGGGCCTCGGCCTTGCGTGCGGCTTCGGCCTTCGCGGCCTCGTCCCGGCGACGCTTCTCGGCCTCGGCCTTGTCGGCGTCCTGGCTGGACTGCGGCGGGCTCGCCGGCGGGGTCTGTGCGGGGGCGACTCCGGCGGCGACCAGGCCCAGGGCCGCGAGGGGCACGAGGACGAGCAGGGTGCGGCGGAGGGTCTTCATGGCGCTTCCGGTGGCCCACTGCGCCCGGATGGGCGGTGTCTTCGGGGCGCAGGCACCATAGCGCCGCCCGGCGGACTGCGCCATGAACACCCCCGGCGGAGCTGAACGGCTTGACCCGCCACCCCGCTGCCGCCAAGCTCGCCGGCCACGGCCGCGCCTCCTCCGGCCTCCCCCCGATTCGCAGACACGCATGAGCAGTCGCTACAACGCCGCAGACATCGAAGTCCTTTCCGGCCTGGACCCCGTCAAGCGCCGGCCGGGCATGTATACCGACACCGCGCGCCCGAACCACCTGGCGCAGGAAGTCATCGACAACGCGGTCGACGAGGCCCTCGCCGGCCACGCGCGCAACATCGAAGTGACCCTCCACCCCGACGGCAGCTGCGAGGTGTCCGACGACGGCCGCGGCATGCCGGTGGACATCCACCCGGAGGAGAAGATCCCCGGCGTCGAGCTGATCCTCACCCGCCTGCACGCGGGCGGCAAGTTCAGCAACAAGAACTACACCTTCAGCGGCGGCCTGCACGGCGTCGGCGTGAGCGTGGTCAACGCGCTGTCGACGCTGGTGGAAGTGCACATCAAGCGCGACGGCAACGAATACCGCATGACCTTCCGCAACGGCGACCGCGCCACCCCGCTGGAAGTCGTCGGCAGCGTCGGCAAGAAGAACACCGGCACGCGCGTGCGCTTCTGGCCGGACGCGAAATACTTCGACACCCCGAAGTTCGCGGTGCGCCACCTGCGCCACCTGCTCCGCGCCAAGGCCGTGCTCTGCCCGGGCCTCACCGTCACACTGCTCGATGCCGCCACCGGCGAGAAGGAGCAGTGGTACTACGAGGACGGCCTGCGCGATTACCTCAAGGGCGAGCTGGGCGCGACCGAGGCGCTGCCGCCGGAGCTCTTTGTCGGCCAGCTGAAGAAGGATTCGGAAGTGGTCGACTGGGCCGCCGCGTGGATCCCCGACGGCGAGCTGGTGCAGGAAAGCTACGTCAACCTGATCCCGACCGCGCAGCACGGCACGCACGTCAACGGCCTGCGCACCGGCTTCACCGATGCCCTCCGCGAGTTCTGCGACTTCCGCAACCTGCTGCCGCGCGGCGTGAAGCTGGCGCCGGAGGACGTGTGGGACCGCGTCGCCTTCGTGCTCAGCATCAAGATGACCGACCCGCAGTTCAGCGGCCAGACCAAGGAACGCCTGTCCTCGCGCCAGGCCGCCGCCTTCGTCGAAGGTGCGGCGCACGACGCCTTCTCGCTCTGGCTGAACCAGCACGTCGAACTGGGCGAGAAGATCGCCCAGCTGGCGATCGAGCGCGCTGCCGCGCGCCTGAAGACCGAGAAGCAGGTCGTCCGCAAGAAGGTCACCCAGGGCCCCGCCCTGCCCGGCAAGCTCGCTGATTGCATCAGCCAGGACCTGTCGCGCACCGAACTGTTCCTGGTCGAAGGCGATTCGGCCGGCGGCTCTGCGAAACAGGCGCGCGACAAGGATTTCCAGGCGATCCTGCCGCTGCGCGGCAAGATCCTGAACACCTGGGAAGTCGCCTCCGGCAGCGTGCTCGCCTCGCAGGAAGTGCATGACCTGGCCGTGGCCATCGGCTGCGACCCGGGCAAGGACGACATCAGCGGCCTGCGCTACGGCAAGGTGATCATCCTCGCCGACGCAGACTCCGACGGCCTGCACATCGCGACCCTGCTGTCGGCGCTGTTCCTCAAGCATTTCCCGGCGCTGGTCAATGCCGGCAACATCTTCGTGGCGATGCCGCCGCTGTTCCGCGTGGACGTGGGCAAGCAGGTGTTCTACGCGCTGGACGAAGAAGAAAAGCGCCTGCTGCTGGAGAAGATCGAGCGCGAGAAGATCAAGGGCGCGATCAACGTCACCCGCTTCAAGGGCCTGGGCGAGATGAACCCGCAGCAGTTGCGCGAATCGGCGATCCATCCCGATACCCGCCGGCTGGTGCAGCTGACCGTCGACGGCGCCCAGGAAACCCACGCGCTGATGGACATGCTGCTGGCGAAGAAGCGCGCGTCGGATCGGAAGACGTGGCTGGAGAACAAGGGCGACCTCGCGACGCTGGAGGTCTGATCTCCACAGATCGTCGTCGGGCGGCGGTCACGACCGCCCGAACGAATCAGCCGGTCACGAGGATCTGCGCGTACAGCGGGTGATCCACCTCGCCGATCACGCGCACGCGCTGCGCCTGCGGCAGCGACTCGGAGACGCGATCGAAGGTTTCGGAGGGCGACAGCGACTGCGCCAGCGCGGCGTCCACGATCGCCTGCGCCGCCTCCCAGTCGGTCCGGCTGCGCGCGAGGTCGGCGGCATCCTCGCGGGTGAGCAGGTCATGGACGACCGATACCCGGTCGCGGACGCGCTCCCACTCCCGCGCCTCCATCTGTCCCGACTGCAGGAAGCGATCGATGATCGCCTCCTCCAGCGCCGCAAGGCGGCTGGCGCGCTGCATGTCGACAGCCATCGCCATCTGCCGGTCGTCCAGCTCCGGCATCGGCTCGCCGGTCGCGGCGGCAACACGCTCGCCGACTTCGCGCATCTTCTCGGCATCCGGCACGCCGCGTCCGAGGATGTGGTCGATCGAGCGCGCGTAAAGCTCGATGAAGACCGGCTCGAAGTTGCCCGCATCCACGCGCAGCTGCGGCGTGTCGTGCGTATCGGCGCGGATCATCGCCAGGGCCTGCATCGGGCTGAGCGTGGGATCGGCGAAGCAGCGGCTGCCGGGCGGCACGTTGTCGGGATCGTGGATCGGGTTGGTGCTGACCGTGCAGGTCGTATGGTCCTCGGCCACGCGGACCACGTCGAAGAAGCTCGGCATGGTGGTGTGGTCGTAGACCGCGGCGGCGAGGCCGTCGCCCGGATGGTGCGCGGCCCACAGCCGCATGCCCGGCATCTCCGGTACGGCATAGCGGCCCACTTCGAAGAACCCGGCATCGCGCATCAGGGCGATGGTGGTGTCGGTCTCCGGGCGACCGAACGGCGTGGCGTCGGGGACCAGGGTGATCCGTGCGGCGATGCCCGTCTGCGGCATGGCAGCCAGCGCGGCCAGCTTGCGCTTGAGCCACCAGGGCAAGGCGTAGCGCAGCAGGCACCAGAACAGCAGGACGACGCCCAGCAGCGTCGCCAGCACCACCAAACCGATATTCAGCAAGGTCATCCCGCCCCCCGGCAGTCCCCAAAGCGTGACAGTGTACGACCTTCGGCTTGACGCGTGTCCGCTGCGGTCCCGTCGGGCGGGCATCGCCCCCTCGCCTCCCCGCCGCCCGTGACCTGCCCCGCACTCCCGAGGCGAGGCCAGGGCCCGGGCGGCGGGCCGATGCTTCCGGGGCGCTCAGACCCCCTTGAACACCTGGCGGAACGTGCAAAGCACGATGTAGACATCCAGCGCCAGCGACCACTGCCGCAGGTAGTCGAGGTCGAACTGGACGCGATGGGCCATCTTCTCGAGCGTCTCGGTTTCGCCGCGCAGCCCGTGGATCTGCGCCCAGCCGGTCAGGCCGGGCTTGACCTTGTGACGAAGCATGTAGCCGCGGATCAGGGTGCGGTAATGCTCGTTGTGGGGTACGGCATGCGGACGCGGCCCGACCACGCTCATCTCGCCGCGCAGGATGTTGAGCAGTTGCGGCAGTTCGTCGATCGAACTCCTGCGCAGGAACCTGCCCAGGCGCGTCACCCGCGCGTCACCCTGGGTCGCCTGGCGCACTTCGGTGGACGCGCAGGCCGCCGTGGTCATCGAACGGAACTTGTAGATCGAGAACGGTTTGCCGTCTTCGCCGTAGCGAACCTGCGTGAACAGCGCCGGGCCCGGCGATTCGAGCCGGACCAGCACGGCCACGATCAGCAGCAGCGGCGACAGCAGCACGAGCGCAGCCGCCGACACCACGAGATCGAACACGCGCTTGAGCACGCCGGACAGATCGACGTCAGGGCGACCGATCACGGTATGCACGGGCACGCCGCCGACCCACGCAATCGATTCGTGGATCGGCTTGAAGTTGACGTAATCGTGCAGGTAATGGACCGAAGACGACGCATTGAGCAACTGGTCCAGCACCTGGTTCATGCGGCACTCGCCGGCACCGGGCAGCGAGATGAAGACATGATCGACCGGATGCCTGGCCAGGAAGCGCTGCATGCCGTCGATCTTCGCCACGATGCGACCGGCGGCGGACGGCGGCAGCCGGTCCATGTGCCGATCCTCGAAGAATCCCGCGAATTCGACCGACAGGAACGGATCCGAGGCCAGCTTCTGCGCGAAGCGCAGGCTGGTGGCATTGATGCCGACGATCGCGACGCGGCGGATCGGCCTGCGCAGCCCCGGCAGCAGGGCCAGCCGGATCGCGCCGATGCTCATCAGGAACATCGCCGGAATGTGGATCATCGCGAACTGCAGGCCCGACTGGAAAGGGCTGTCGCGGCGATCGACGATCATGATCATCACGCCCACCACGATCGACATTTCCAATGCCTTCATGACCGATGACGCGGCCGCATACATGTAACGATGCTGGTGACGCTCGACATCGACGACATCGACACCGCCGGATGTCGCAAGGAAGATCGACATCGCGACCAGGACCGCCAATGCGACCATGCCGTCCATTGCATATCCCATCGTCTTCATGGCGAGCAGCGCGGACGCTGCCGGCACGAGATGACGGATGGCCAGTGCCATGACCGGCCGGATGGCGGAAAGCTCCGCATGTGCGCTGGTGCTCATGAATGCCCCCTGCATTGCTGATGCACGCGTGGAATCGAAACCTGCCTCGGTTCGAACGATGCCGTGCAACGACGCCATCGTTCGTGGGCTCATCACGCAACATCCCTGCCATGTTTCGCCCCGATCGCACCGTTCGTCGGGCGACTGCATACGTATTCATGCCTGGAGTTCGCACTGCAATCGACGCCTTCGATCAGTGCGAAAGGCGTGCGCTATCGATGAGATGCCGGCGCGGCATCCGGAGAAGCACGGGCGGCATCCACGCACGCATGAAACGCACGAACGAAAGCCGCCGCCTATGACTGCGATCGAGCGATCCCATCGGGACGTTCGATTTCACGGCACGCATCTTGCATGGCATGCATTGCAAGTGCGCACGAATGTCGAAACGCGCCAGGCACCGTGAACAGGAGCGACGCCGGAATGCACTCCCTGGGGAACATGAATCGCGAAAGCGCAGAAGGCCGATGCAGCAGGGCGCTGGATGCAGCGACGCGCCCGAGGTCGTGTGCGTCGAGGACGTGCGCATCGAAGTCCGCATGGCTGGCGCTGTGCCTGCTCGCCGCGACCTTGCCGGGCATGCGCGCCGCCCTTGCGCAGGAAGGCGCGTCCGACACGCGCATCCAGCGCATCGCGGATCTGGCGAAAAGTGCCGAAGAAGGTCCACCGGAGGTCGCGCGCCTGCCGCAGCGCGATGGTTCGGGCACGCAGGCCGACGATGTCGCCTACGATCTGAAGCAGCGACCGGCCGCGCCGCCACAGCTGAACCTGTCGACCACGGTCGAGACCCGCATCGAGAACAGGACGACCAACCAGGTGTCGGGCGCCGGCGGCGCAGGCAATGACAGGGGTCCGCCACCGCCACCGCGCGAAGCCGGGCCTGCCGCGCGGACGCGGGCCGCCGTCGATTTCCGGACCGCGATCGCGCAGAGCCTCGGTCGTGAACTGCCGATGTTCGGCGAAGACCTCTTCCGCGACGGCACGCGCCTCACCGGCACCGATCCGCTGACCGTGCCGGCCGACTATCGCATCGGCCCCGCGGATGAAGTGCTGATCCGCGCCTGGGGTCAGATCAGCATCGATTTCCAGGGACCGGTGTCGCGCTCGGGCACCGTGTTCCTGCCCGGGATCGGCGAAGTGATGCTCTCGGGCATGCGCCTGGACGAAGCGCGGGCGATGCTGCGCGGCATCGTGTCCACGCAATACAAGGACTTCGAACTGGTGGTCTCGCTGGCCAAGCTGCGCGACATCCAGGTGTATCTCGCCGGCTTCGTCGAATCGCCGGGACTGCATACCGTGCCTTCGACAGCGACCGCGCTGCAGGGCCTGCTGGCATCGGGCGGCCCCGGCCCCGGCGCGGACCTGCGCCGCATCCAGGTCAAGCGTGCGGGCCGCGTGGTCGCCACCTTCGACGCATACCGCTTCCTGGTCGACGGCGACAAGTCCGGCGATCCGCAGCTGCTGCCCGGCGACGTGATCCACCTGCCGGCGGCGAAGGGCTTCGTCGCCATCGCCGGCAGCGTGCGCCGCCCCGCGATCTACCACCTGGGCGAGGACATGACCCTGGGCCAGCTCATGGACCTGGCCGGCGGCGGCAGTGTGATCGCCGACCCGATGGAGACGCGCATCGAGCGCTTCGAGGACGGACGCCGCAGCGTCGTGCGCATCGACGGGGCGCCTGCGCGCAGCGCGCTGGCACTGCGCGACGGCGACCTGGTGATGATCGTGCCCGCATCGCCGCAGTTCGACGGCAGCGTGACCGTGACCGGACACGTCGCGGTGCCGCTGCGCCAGCCCTGGCGCCCGGGACTCACCGTGAGCGACGTGCTGCCCGACGCCGACGCGCTGGCGCCGCACGCCGATGCCGCCGCACGCAACGCGCGCACGCCGCTGGACGGGGTGAGCGCGGGTCGCGACGGCGGCGCCCTGCCACCACCGCCGGCCGAAGTGAACTGGGACCATGCCGCGATCCAGCGCGTCTCGGCGCAGACGCAGGCGGTGAGCGTGATCGACTTCGACCTGGGCGCCGCGCTGGCCGCGCCGCACGGCGCGGACGACCCGCGGCTGCAGCCGGGCGACACCATCGTGATCTACGCCAAGGGCGACTTCTCGCAGCCCGAACGCAAGCGCAGCCGCCTGGTGCGCATCGATGGCGAGGTCGCGGTCCCGGGCGTGTATTCGATGGAGATCGGCGCGGACCTGCAGGACTTGATCGCGCGTGCGGGCGGCCCGACACCGCAGGCCTATCTCTACGGCACCGTGTTCAGCCGGGCCAGCGCGCGCGAGGAGGAAGCGCGGCGGCTGCGCCAGGCAGTCGACCAGATCGAGGAGGACTACTACCGCTTCCACGCGACCCGCTCGCGCCAGGCCCTGGCGGAGGAGGACGCGATGCTGGCCGACAACGAGGCCGACGCGACCCGCGCGCTGATCAACCGCCTGCGCGCGGCGAAGCCGGTCGGTCGCGTGGTACTGGCGCTGGACGGGCCCGTTTCGTCCCCTGGCGAACTGCCGGAGGTGACGCTGGAGGACGGCGACGTCGTGCATATCCCCGGACGTGCACAGACGGTGACGCTGGCCGGCGCGATCTTCCAGCAGGGCACCCTGCTGTGGCGCGAAGGCGACGATGCCGGCGACTACATCCAACGGTCGGGCGGCCTGCGCCCGCATGCGGACCGTTCCGAGATCGTGGTGATCCATGCCGATGGCACGGTGCGTCCGCTGCGCCGCGCGGGCCGCATCCTGGCCGGCGACAGCATCCTAGTGCCCGAGGACGTGGGCCGCACCAGCTTCGGTCGCAAGCTGCGTGACTGGACCACGGTGCTGTACCAGATGGCGATCGGCGCGGCGGCGCTGAAAGTGATCCAGGACTGACGCATGCGCAGCCGCATGAGCCTGCCCCGACTGATCGTGCGCATGGCGCGCTACCGGCTGTGGCTGGTCGCCGTGCCCGTGCTGGCCGGCACGCTGGCCCTGGCCGTGAACCTGATGGCGGCACCGCGCTATACCGCGCTGGCGCGCCTCCTGCCGCCGCGCACCAACACCGCGACCGCACAGTCGATGCTCAACCAGATCGGCGGCACCGAAACCATCGGTGCATCGGCGCTGACCCTGAAGAGCCCGTCCGAACTCTATGCCAGCCTGTTCCTCAGCCGCAGCGTGCAGGACAGCATCATCGCGCGCTTCGACCTGCGCCGCCGCCATGGCGAATCGGACATGGATGCCCTGCGACAGAGGCTCGCAGGGCTCACGCATGTCGACGTGCGCGAGGACGGCATCATCGAACTGCGCTTCGATGACGAGGATCCGCTGGCCGCCTCCGCGATCGTCAACGGCATGATCGATGCGGTCTACCTCAAGGCACAGGAACTCTCGCGCGCCGAATCGGAGAACCGGCTCGCGTTCTACGACCAGATCATCGCCGAGACCCGGCGTCGGCTCGTCGAGGCGGAAACCCGGCTGCGGACGCTGGAAGCCGAGACCGGCTATACCCGGCTGAAGGGCCAGGAAGAAACCACCAGCCTGACGATCGGCGACCTGGAATCGGCCCTGCTGGCGCGCGAGACCCAGCTGGCCCGCATGCGCACGACCGCGACCGATGCGCATCCGTCGGTGCAGCGCATCCTCAGGGAGATCGCGGCACTGCGCGAAATGCGCCGCACGATCGGCGGCGGCGCACCGAAGGAGAAAGGCACGACCGCACCCGAGGCGCTGATCCTGCCGGTCGACCGTTTCCCCTCGCTGCAGGCGCGGATCGAACCTGCACGCCGGGAAGTGGAGATCCAGAAGGAAGTGCTGGAGCACCTGATGAAGGCGCGCCAGCTTTCGCGCATCGACGAGAAGCGCGACCTGTCGAACGTGCAGGTGCTGGATCGCGCGGTGCCGCCGACGCGCAAGTCGGGACCCCGGATCCTGCGCAACGTCCTGCTGGCGACCGCGATCGCGGCCGTGCTGGTGCTGCTGGCCTGCCTGAGCTGGGACACGCTCTACCAGAATCGCCGGCACAGGCGCGTGACCTGGCGGCTGCTGCGGCCATTCGTGGCGCGTCGCCGGCCCCGCACCGGGAGCGCCGCATGAACACCCGGCGCACGATCGGCAACGCGGGCCTGCTGATGGCGGCGAACCTCGCCGGCATGGCCCTGCCGCTGGTGGCGCTGCCGATCCTCGCGCGACGGCTGGGTATCGATGCCTTCGGCCTGGTGGCGCTGGCGCAGAGCGTGGGCATGCTGCCGGTGCTGCTGGTGGATGCCGGCTTCAACAGCGAATCGATGCGCGCCACCGGCGACGCGCAGGGCAGCGCGCCACTGCAGCCGCTGCTCGACAACCTGGTCGCGCGCCTGCGACTGGGCCTGCTTGCGGCGGGCGCCACGCTGCTGCTCGGCCTGGCGATCCCGGTGCTGCCGCTGGCCTTCGTGGCGATCGCGCTGCTGCAGCTGGCCGGCACCCTGCTCTTCCCGCAGTGGTGGCTGATCGCGACCGGCGCCGCGCCGCAGCTGCTGGCGCTGCAGATGGGCGGACGCCTGCTCAGCGTGCTCGGCATCGTCTGGCTGGTGCAGTCTCCCGACGACGCCGCGCTGGCGCTCGCCCTGCAATGCGGCGCCACGCTGCTGTCGGGCCTGGGTTTCGTGGTGCTGCGGCTGCTGCCGCGCCTGCACGAACTGAAGGCACTGGATCGCGGCGGCCATCGTGCGCTCACCGCGCGCGCCCTGCCCGCCGCCGGATCGGGTTTCGCGGTCGCGCTGGCCGCGCAGACGCCGCAGTGGTGTCTCGGCGCGCTGGCCGGCCTGCAGCAGGTCGGCCTGTATGCCTGCGGGGACAAGATCGCGCGCGCCGGCGTGTACGCACTCGGTGCGATCGACCAGAGCTTCCTGGCACCGGTGGCGCGGCGCGCGCGCGAAGCCGGCGGCGATGCGTCCGGGCGCATGGCCAATCGCGTGATCCTGGCGCTGTTCGCGCTGGCAGCGCTTGCCGGCCTCGTGCTGGCCCTCGCAGCCGATCGGCTCGTGCCCTGGCTGTTCGGCGCCGAATTCGCCGGTGCGACGGTCGTGGTGGTGCTGTTCGCCGCATGGCTGCCTTTGCAGGCCACGCGTCGTGCGTTCCTGGGCCTGCGTTTCGCCGCGCACGGCCGCCAGGACCTGATCGCGCGCTGCCAGATCATCGAAGCCATCGCGATCGTGGCCTGCGCCGGCATCGGCGCGGCGCAGCACGGCGCAACGGGCGCGGCCACCGGCCTGCTGATCGCCGAAGCCGTCGCCTGGACATCCACCTTCATCCTGCGTCCCCGAACCGGGAGTTCCCCATGACCGCACGCATGCGCATCTGCCTGATTGCTTCGCTGTACGACCATGCCTGCAAGGGCGGCGCCGAACGCCAGGCCATGGCGCAGGCCGCCGGCTTCGCCGAAGCGGGCCATGTGGTGCATGTCGTCACCCTCGCCGAGCCGGGACAGGCGGATTCGGTCTACGACACGGCCGACGGCGTGACCGTGCATCGCATCCGCCTGCGCAACCTGTATTTCCCGTTCGGTTCGCCCAAGCGCGGCGAGTGGATGCGCAAGGCCTGGCATGCGATCGACGTGTACAACCCGGCGATGGCGCGCGCGCTGCGCGACGTGCTGCGCGGGATCGCGCCGGACATCGTGATCACGCACAAGCTGCAGGGCTTCTCGGTCTCGGCGTGGCGCGAATGCACGCGACTCGGGCTGTGCCTGGTGCACGCGCTGCACGACCACGAACTGGTCTGCCCGGCGACCGCGATGACGCGCGGCGACCGCCTGTGCGAAACGCCCTGCGGCAGTTGTTCGACGCTGTCCGGCGCGCGTCACGCGCTGGCGCCCCGCCCCTTCGCCGTGATCGGCCCCTCGCACAGCATCATCGAACGCCACCTGCGCTTCGGCTGGTTCCGCGACGTGCCGCGCACTGCCGTCATTCCGAACGCCCTGCCGCTGGACTGGCCGGACCCGCAGGCGCGCGAACGCTGCGGCGTGCCCCTGCGCGTGGGTTTCATCGGCCGGGTGGAAGCCGCGAAGGGCACCGACACCCTGCTCGATGCCGTCGCGATGCTGCCGCCCGGCGCAGTGCACCTGCGCATCGCAGGCGACGGGGATGCCGCGGAGATGGCAGCGCTGCGCGAGCGCCATCGGAATGACCCGCACGTCGAGTTCCTCGGCCCGGTGCGCGCACGCGACTTCTATCCCGACATCGACCTGCTGGTGGTTCCCTCCCGCGCGCACGAGAGCTTCTGCAACGTCGTGGTCGAGGCCGCGAGCCTGGGCATCCCCGCGATCGTCAGCGATCGCGGCGCATTGCCCGAGCGGCTGGGCGACGGCCGCTACGGCTGGTGCTTCCCGGCCGGCGACGCACCTGCGCTCGCCCGCCTGCTGGCCGCCTGCGTGCACGATCCCGCCCGCGTGCTGCAGACCGGTCGGCGCGCGATCGAGACCCGTGCGCAGCACCAGTTCCCCGCAACGATCGACCTCTACCTGCGCACGCTGCAGGGCTGGCTGGACGAACATCGCGGTGCCGCCTGCGCATGAGCGTCGCGCACGCCCCGGCCATGCCCGCAGACCTCGCGCGCGACACCGCGCGCAGCGGTCGCATCACGCTGGCGATCCTGCTGCTGTTCGTGGCCAGCCAGGTGCTGTCGGGCGTGCTGCGCTGGGCGCTGGGCAGCGTCGGCCTGGCACCACTGGTCTACCTGCCGGCGCTGCTGCTGTGGCTGGAGGTGGCGCGCATCGGCCTGGGGCGGATCGTGTCCGGCCGGCTGTCGATGTCGGCACTGTGGCTGTGCCTGGTGCTGCTGCTGGCGATGCTGGTCGGACTGCTGTCGCTGCCGGCGCAGCAGGTGGTCTTCGGCACGTGGATCCTCGCGCCGGTGCTGTTCGGCCATGCCGCGACCGGGGGCATGGAGCTGTCCGGCCGCGGCATCCGCATCGCTGCGTTCCTCGCGATGGCGGTCGCCGCGTTCGGCGTGATCGGCAACGCCTACCTCGACTACCCCTGGGTCGGCGCCAACTTCGAACTCGGCGGCAAGGACATCGCGGGCTCGCGCGAATGGCACATCGGCGAACAGCGTCGGCTGGCCGGCTTCGCGCGCTCGTCCTTCGACTGCGCGGGTCAGATCGCGGTCTTCGCGGTGATCGTCAACGCCTCGATGCGCAACCGCCTGCTGCGCTGGATGGTCTGGGGGCTGGCGATCGTGGCGATCGACTACACCACCTCGCGCGGCGTCCTGCTCGCGCTGCTCGCGGCGATGGCGGTCATCGAGGCGCCGGCGGCGCTGCGCCGGATCGCGGCGGCCGGCACGCTCGGTGTCGGGCTGATGCTGATCACCGTGCCGCCGCTGCTGGCCTGGACCGGCGACTACAGCCAGGTCGCGCGCCTGCAGATGAAGGCGGTCTACGGCTCCTATCTCGACCGGATGAGCGCGATGTGGCCCGGTGCGCTGGACCTGCTCGCCGGCAGTCCGGTGCCGCTGCTGGGCCGCGGGCTGGGCGGCATCGGCGCCGCGCAGACCCTGTTCGAGCCGGACGCCTTCAATGCCGCCGACAATCTGTTCGTCTACCAGTTCGTCACCCTCGGCGCGCTCGCGCTGCCGATCATCGCCGTCTTCGTGATCGGCGCGCTGCGCCTTGCGTTCGCCGACGGCGACGCCGCACGCACGCGCTTCGGCCTGTACCTCGTCGTGGTCTGGTACGGCTCGGTGGGGAACATCGTCGAGCATCCGGTGCTGGCGATGACCTACGGTCTGCTGCTGCATGCGGCATTCGAAGCGATCAAACCCCGCCCCATCCCTCCGCGAGGACCGACATCATGACGTCATGGTCGACCGAAGCCGCCATCGCCACGGCCTGCGCAAGCGCGACATTCGACACGCGCAGTGCGCCCGTGCCGCTCGTCATCAATGGCCGCTACCTCACGCGCCGCACCACCGGTGTCGAGCGCGTGGCGCGCGGCATCGTCGATGCACTGGACGCACGACTCGACGACGACGGCCTGCTGCACGGTGCGGGCATCGCCTTCCGCCCGCGCATCCTCGCGCCGAAGGGCGAGGTCTCGATGCCTCCCGGGCGAATCCCGGTCGATCGCAGCGCGCGGCTGTCCGGCAACGCCTGGGAACAATGCGAGCTGCCGTGGTCGGCGCGCGGCGCCCTGCTGCTGAACCTGTGCAACACGGCGCCGCTGCTCGCGCGCGCGCAGTGCACCTACGTGCACGATGCCGGCGTGTACGCGATCGCCGACTCCTACGACTGGCGCTTCCGCACCTGGTATCGCTGCCTGCACCGGTTCTACCGGCTGCGCGGCGACTGTCTCCTCACCAACTCGGTGTTCTCTGCGCGCGAACTCCGTCGCCACGCGGGATTCTCGCTGGACCGCCTGCACGTGGCACCGCCTGGCTGCGACCATGTCCACGCCTTCGCCGATACGCCGATGCCGGAGACCGTGGCGCGCCTCGCCGCCGGGCGCGGCTACTACGTCATCGTCGGCAGCCGCGCCCGCCACAAGAACATCGCGGTCGCGGTCGAAGCGCATCGCCGCCACCTGCGCACGCATCCGCAGGCACCGGCGCTGGTGATGATCGGCGGCGAACGACGCGACATCTTCGGCCACGAGCAAGGCGCGGACGACAACGCAGACGATGGCGTCCTCCACCTGGGATACCTCGACGACCCCACGCTCGTGGCGATCCTGCGCCGCGCGCGTGCGCTGATCTTCCCGTCGCGATACGAAGGCTTCGGCCTGCCGCTGGTCGAAGCGATGGCGCTGGGCTGCCCGGTGGTCGCCAGCGACCTGCCCACCGCGCGCGAGATCGGCATCGATGCCTGCTGGGTTTTTCCGCCAGGGGATGCAGGCGCTCTGGCCGCGCAGCTTGCACTGGTCGACGCACATCCACGACAGGTGTCGCAGAAGGTCGTCATCGGCCGCCAGCGCGCCGCCGGCCTGAGCTGGGACGCCTGCGCCGACGCGGTACTCGACACCCTCGCGCAGGCCGCGCGGCAACGCAGGGAGAAGACAGCATGAGCGCGACACCGACCGCATTGCAGTCCGGATCGGCGTCCGGATCGGCGTCCACACGACCGGCCAGCCTGCCCACGGACACGCGCGTGGCCGTGGTCCACGACTGGCTGAACGTGATCGGCGGCGCCGAGCGCGTGCTCGAACAGATCCTGCAGATATTTCCGGGTGCGGATGTCTACACGCTCACCGATACGCTGCCTGAAGCGGAGCGCGGCTTCCTCGGCACCAGCCGCGTCCACGCCTCGATGATCGGCCGGACGCCCTGGCTGCGTTCGCACCATCGACTGGCGCTGCCGCTGATGCCGGCCGCGATCGAATCCTTCGACCTGACCGGCTACGACCTGGTGGTCTCCTCCAGCTTCGCGGTCGCGAAGGGCGCCATCGTGCGCCCCGACGCGGTACACGTGTGCTATTGCCACTCGCCGATGCGCTACATCTGGGATCTCGAACATGCCTACCGCCGCGACGCGGGGCTGGACCGCGGCCTGCGCGGCGTGGCCACCTCCCTGCTGATGTCGTACCTGCGCACCTGGGACGTCGCCAGCGCCCACCGCGCAAACGTGCTGATCGCGAATTCGCGTTTCACCGCCGCGCGCATCCGCCGCTACTGGAATCGCGAGGCGGTGGTGCTGCCGCCGCCGGTCGACATCTCCCGGTTCACGCCGCAGGCGGACAAGGACGACGCCTACCTCACCGTGTCGCGGCTGGTGCCCTACAAGCGCCACGACCTGATGGTCCAGGCGTTCGCGGCGATGCCCGACCGTCGCCTGCGCATCGTCGGCGACGGCCCGATGCGCGAGTCGCTGCAGCGCAACGCGCCATCGAACGTGGAATTCCTCGGCGCCCTGCCCGACGCCGAGGTGGCGGCGCTGATGGCCCGCGCCCGTGCCTTCGTGTTCGCCGCGCACGAAGACTTCGGCATCGTCCCGGTGGAGGCCCAGGCCTGCGGCACGCCGGTGATCGCCTACGGTGCCGGCGGTGTGCTGGATACCGTGCGGCCGTGGCCCGGCCCGGACGCCAGCGGGGTCTTCTTCGACGCCCAGACCCCGGAATCCCTGGTCGACGCCGTGCACCGATTCGAGCAGGTCGCCTCCGGGTTCGACGCCAGGGCCATCCGCGCCCATGCGGAACGCTATGCGAACGCCCAGTTCCGGCAGACCCTGGCCGACATCGTCGACCAGGCCTTCCGACAGGCCCGCGCGGCGGGACACGCCGCCCACTGAGACCGACGCGCAGCGGATCCGGCAGAGGGGCCGGACCGCACGGATGCCCCCGCTGCCCCGTCTGCACGGGGGGCTCGACTGCGACCAAGGTCGGCATCCGGCCATCTGATGACGTCGCAAAAGGTCAATTTCTGCCCTTTCGGTCCTGTCTTCTGACGCAAATCCACCAACATCCGTTGTTTTTATTCAACGGATGTACGGTGTCATTGCTGGCATACTCCCTGCTACTGACGCTGCCAAGCCCTGAACCTGAACGTTCAAGGCTCGAAAGGTCAACACAACATCTACATTTCCCTTCGGAGCCCCAGATGAAGCTTTCCCGCAATTTCCGCAGTGCTGGTGCAGTGAGCCTGGTCGCCCTCGCACTCGCCGCCGCCCTGCCCGCCCACGCCGAATCCGACTTCCAGACCGGCGCCGGCGCGCTCAACGCAAATGCCCGCCTCGACTTCCGCGTGGTGATTCCGAAGTTCATCCGCTTCCAGGTCGGCAGCGCCGGCGCCACGGTGGACCTCGTCGAATTCACGGTGCCCGCCGCCAACGTCGGCGACGGCAGCGACATCGCCCGCACCAACGGCGGCACCGTGCCGGTGCTCCTGCAGAGCAACAACGGCAACGTCAGCCTGACCGGCACCACGCTCGGCCAGCTCAACAACGGCGCCGGCGAGAACATCTCGTTCGCCGAAATCCTCTCGACCAGCTCCGACCCGAACCTGAACGTCCCGACCCTCGTCGACGGCGGCACCAGCGCCGCGGTCACGGTGACGCCGAACGTCGGCGCCCGCGTCGTGAACCGCACCGCAAACTGGTCGTTCGCCTACAGCAACACCAACTTCGTCGGCGCCGGCAGCTACGGCGGCGTGAACGTCAACAACGGCCGCGTCACCTATACTGCAGCCCTGCCGTAATCGACGACAGCTTCGCTCCATTCACCGGCCCGCACCGGGTCGATGACCGCAAAGGGGCTGTCCTCGCGGGCAGCCCCTTCGTTCGAGAGGTACACGCCATGGAATCGCGTTCCTTCGGCCACTGCGTCCTCCGCTTCGCAGCCCTCCTGCTCCTGCTCGCATCGCTGGGCATCGCGGACGCAGCGGCCTACACCGTCACCATCGGTACCGGCACGAAAGCCGCCTACCTGCGCGTCGGCGACGGCACCATCACCGGCGGCAACTACAACGCCGGCGGCACGCCTGCCGCGAACACCACCGTCAACCTGGTCAGCGTGACCGTGCCCGCAGCCTCGGTCGGCAACGCCACCGCGCAGGCGATGACCAGCACCGGCCGACTCACCAGCGATTACGACGGCTTCGCCTTCTGCAACGCCGGGCAGACCTACATCGCCGCCTTCTTCAGGCTGCCGACGAATCCCAACCAGAGCGCGACGCTGCGCGTGAACACGCCCGTCAACCTCACCAGCGCAGGCGGCGACACCATTCCGATCACCGAAATCAGCTGGACGAGCAGCGGCAACGGCGACACCGGCGCCCAGCCCTTCCCGGCCGGCGCCTTCACCGGCGGTACGCAAACCCTCGCGACCCTCTTGCGCAATACATGGGCCGAGAGCTGCCACAGTTTCAGCTACGCGAATGCCGCGATCCGCGCCGCCGGCACCTACAACGCGCGCGCCACCTACACGCTGGCGACGCCATGAACGCGCCCGTCCTGTCCACACGCCTGCTGCTTCTGCTGCTGGCGCTGCCGTGCTTCTCGGCCTCGGCGCAGACCTTTCCCGTGGACGACAGCGCCAGCCAGGTGCTGGAGAGCGGTCCGCTGAAGATGCGCTGGGATTCGGTGGTGCCCAAGCCCGGCCAGCCCTCGACCATGACCGGCCAGGTCGTGGTGCTGGTGCGCCTGGACGTCGCGCAGTGGCGCGGACGCCGCGGCCGCATCTACCAGCGCCTCGCCCCGGTACCGAACGGTCCGGTCACCGCCGCCTGGGCCGCGAACGGCCCGCTGCTGCCGGGACGCGTCCGCGACGGCGAGCGCGCGCTGGTGTTCAGCGGCGCGATCGCCGCCGAACGCATCGAGGACACCTTCCGCCTGACCATCCAGGCCGACGGCAACCGCGTCCTGCGTCCGCAGGACCTGCATTTCAGCTTCGAATTCGAACCGGAATCGCCATGAAGGCCTTCGCTCCCGTCCGCCTGCTGCTCCTCGCCGTCGCGCTGGCATCGACCGCGCTGCCCGCACTGGCGCAGGAATTCGCGCTGGTGGTCTCGCCGCCGCGTTTCGAGGACCGCACCAAGCCCGGCACGACCTACCGCAACGTGTTCGAGCTGAACAACACCTCGGTCAAGTCCGCGAAATTCATGGTGAGCACCGCCGACTGGATGCTCGACGCCCAGGGCGCGCCGGTGTTCAGCCAATCCCTGGCGAAGGACAGCTGCCGGCCCTGGGTCGGCATCGAAGCCAACGAGATCACCGTCCGTGGCAACGGCAAGCGCCGCTTCCGCTTCGAAGTGGTGGTGCCGGCCGATGCGCCGCGCGGCGAGTGCCGGTTCGCGATCATGATCGAAGGCGAACCGCAGCCCGCGCGCGGCAACATGCCGCTGCCGATCAGTGGCCGGATCGGCGTGATCGTCTATCTCGCCATCGGCGAAGCCGCGCCGAAGCTGGTCGTCGCCGAAACCCGCGGCATCGATGCGCAGGGCCAACGCATCCCGGCACTGCGCGTGCGCAACGACGGCGACATGCACGGGCGCCTCGACGGCTACCTTGCCGGCGTCGATGCGAAGAACCAGCGCTTCGTGCTGGTGCCCGACAACAGCCCGATCCTGGTCGGCGCCACCCGCGACATCCCGCTCTATCCGCAGCCGCCGGCCGATGGCGCGCAAGTGCCCGCCATCGTCTATCCGCTGCGCATCAAGGGCCGGCTGGACGCGGAGCGGCAACGCCTGGACATCGACACGACCCTGGATCGATGACCCGACGCACGGCGCTGCCACATCGCCCGCTACCCACACCGAGCGCGCTCCCCGCACCGAGCACGCTCGCGCTGGCGCTGTGCGTCGCCCTGATCGGTACGGGCTGGGCGACGCGGGCGGTGGCAGCGACGACCGGCACGAATGCGGCACCCGCCGCGCAGCGCGATGTGCCCGGCAGCGGGAACGACCCGGGCAGCGAAGACAGCAGCGCCTACGATCCGTTCCGCGCCTTCGGCTTTCCCGCCGACGATGCCGGCGAACCGCCGTCCACCTATCGCGACCGGATCATCGCGCCGGAGAAACTCGAGCCGCTGCCACCCGACGAGGACGACGACGCTGCGCTCGCCGGTCCGCCGCGCGCGTTCCATCTCGAAGCCATCGCGCACCGCACCCGCTTCGGCGGCGAGCGCAGCGTGGAACTGGGCGCCGCGTTCGGCGGCTACTGGGACACCGCCGACTGGGGCGCGATCAGCGCCGATGCCCTGATTTTCCACAGCGACCGCGAACGCGACGACGGCCAGCACCTGCGCCTGCGCGGCACCGCGACGCTGTGGCAGCGCGGCCTGCAGATGCCCGGCGGCTGGTCGCTCGACAACGGCCTGGGCGTGCTCAACACGCCGATGCCCGACCTGCTGCGCGAGCAATACCGCTTCATCCTGCCCAGCGTGCCGATGGTGGGCGCCAGCACCGACTGGCGACAGCGCGAGCGCGGCCTGCGCGTGCAGGCCGGCATCGGTCGCGGCGGGAGCTACAACGGCGCGCGGCTCAACGGGTTCGAGATCGGCGACGGCTCGGTGTTCACCGCCGCGGCGCAGTGGCGCTGGTCGCCGCGCATCGACGGCGCGGTCGACGTGCTGCTCACCGACGGCCGCATCGTGCCGGACGACCAGGGTCTGCCGGAATTCCAGAACGGCCGCACGCGCGCGCTATTCACCGGCCATCGCTGGAACGGCACGCGCGACAGCGTGCAACTGAACCTGCTCGCCAGCGACGGCAACGGCGGCAGCGCCACCGGCGTCTGGCTGGACGCGCGCAGCGATCGCGGCAGCCTCGTCCATCGTTACGGCCTGTTCCACCTCGAACCCGACCTGGCCTGGGGCGCGTGGCCGATCAACAACGACGTGCGCGGCGGCTACTACCGCATCGATTACAACCGCGCGCGCTGGAGCGCGAACGTCGCGCTCGACCGCATCGATTCGGTGTCCGGCAGGGGCTTCGACGGCTGGTACGGCAACGGCTACCTGCGCTACCAGGCCAGCCCGCGCACCGGCTTCGGCGGCGGCCTGACCGCACGCCAGAGCGGGCGCGACGGCAGCGACGACAGCGCCCAGACCCTGCAGTTGTTCGTCGACCGGCTCTCGGACTGGGGCCAGACGCGACTGCAGTACGACCGCGCCCACGACAACAGCGGTGCCGACAGCTGGCAGGTCCTAGTCGACCACGCGCTGCGCATGCGCGAAGGCTCGCGGCTGTCGCTCTCGGCCGGCTTCGGCGAACTCGCGCGCGACCGCGACGGCGCCAGCCGCACCACCACGCTGGCGGCCTACGGCGGCTTCGACCTCACCGACACCTTCTCCGTCGACGGCAGCCTGCGCTGGGTGCGCAGCAGCGGCGCCGACGAGAGCCGAGGCACCGACCTCAACCTCGGCTGGCGCTGGCGCATCGCCTCGCGCTGGTCGCTGCAGGGCAACCTGATCGAAAGCCGCGGCTCGCGCCGCTCGCCATTCGTGCTCGATCCGATCACCAACCAGCCGGTGTTCGAAACCCTGCCGCACGACCGCTCGATCTTCCTCAGCCTGCGCTACGACTACCGCGCCGGCCAGCCACGCGGCGTGCTCGGCGGCCCACCCAGCTCGGCCACCGGCGACATCGTCGGCACGGTCTTCCTCGACGAGAACAACGACGGCGTGCGCGGCGCCAGCGAACAGCCCGCCGCGAACATCACCGTCCTGCTCGACGGTCGCTTCTCGGCGAAGACCGACGAACAGGGTCGCTTCCGCTTCGACCGCGTCGCCGTCGGTACGCATGACCTCTTGGTCATCCCGGACAACCTGCCCCTGCCCTGGACCATCGAAGACCAGCGCGGCAACCCGCGCGTGCAGGTCGAAGTCCGCAAGGACGCGACGGTCGACATCGGCGCCGTGCGCCAGCGCTGATCCTCGAATCGCCGGACGGCGAATCATCGAGCGGCGAAGTCGCGGACGACACGCCGGCGCGAGTCCGACTTACTCCGCAGCAGCCTCCAGCGCATCTGCCAGGCGCTCCACCGCGACGACCTCCATGCCCTTGTAGCTGCCCGCCTTGGGCGCATTGGCCTTGGGCACGATCGCGCGCAGGAAACCATGGGTCGCGGCTTCCTTCAGGCGTTCCTCGCCATTGGGCACCGGCCTGATCTCGCCGGAGAGACCAATCTCGCCGAAGGCGATCGTCTTCTCGGGCAGCGGCCGGTCGCGTAGCGAGGACAGCACCGCGAGGAGCACCGGCAGGTCGGCGGCGGTTTCCTGCACGCGGATGCCGCCGACCACGTTCACGAACACGTCCTGGTCGCCGACCATCACGCCGCCGTGGCGATGCAGCACCGCGAGCAGCATGGCCAGGCGATTCTGCTCCAGGCCGACGGCGACGCGGCGCGGGTTCGACAGCGGCGAAGCATCGACCAATGCCTGCACTTCCACCATCAGCGGACGCGTGCCCTCGCGGGTGACCATCACGCAGCTGCCGGGCTGGCGGCCGGTGCCGGAGAGGAAGATCGCCGAGGGATTCGGCACTTCGCGCAGGCCCTTGTCGCTCATCGCGAACACGCCCAGCTCGTTCACCGCGCCGAAGCGGTTCTTGAAGGCGCGGAGCACGCGGAAGCGGCTGCCGCTGTCGCCCTCGAAATACAGCACCGCATCGACCATGTGTTCGAGCACGCGCGGACCGGCGATGCCGCCTTCCTTGGTGACGTGGCCGACGAGAAAGATCGCGGTGCCGGTTTCCTTGGCATAGCGCACGAGGCGCGCGGCGCTCTCGCGCACCTGGCTGACCGAACCGGGTGCGGCGGTCAGCGACTCGGTCCACAGGGTCTGCACGGAATCGGCGACGAGCAGTTTCGGCTGGGTCTGCACGGCCTGTTCGAGGATCCGTTCGACGCCGGTCTCGGCCAGCGCGCTGAGGCCGTCGAGCGGCAGGCCGAGCCGCGAGGCGCGACCGGCCACCTGCGCCAGCGATTCCTCGCCGGTGACGTACAGCGCGGGCAGGCGGCCCGCCATGCTCGCCAGCGCCTGCAGCAGCAGCGTGGACTTGCCGATGCCCGGGTCGCCGCCGATCAGCACCACCGCGCCTTCGACGAGGCCGCCACCGAGCACACGGTCGAATTCGCTGATGCCGGTGCTGGTGCGCACGTCCTCACGCTGCAGTACGTCCTTCAGCGCGGTGACCTTCGGCGGATCGATCTTGCCGGCCCAACTGCCGCGCCGCGCGGCGGCCGGGGCGTCGGAGGCGCTCTCCACCACGACCTGGCTGAGCGTGTTCCACGCCCCGCACTCACCGCACTGTCCCTGCCACTTGCTGTACTCGGCGCCACATTCGCCGCAGACGTAGGCGGTGCGGCTCTTGCTGGCGGACTTGCCGGGGGCTTTGCTCACGATGGTCTCGATGCGAGGGGATGCGGGCGACGCGACGGCGTACTGTAGCCGCCGCCGGTCTCAATCGGCGAGACAGGCGGACGCAGGCCGCCTCAACCCGCCCCCCAGGATGCCTTGAGGAGCCTTTGCAGGAGGGCCTTCAGGCCCGAGATCTTGTTTTGATCGGCCAAAGCGAAAAGCTCGGACCTGGTTTTCAACAGCCGAATGGCTGGTCAGTCCCTGCTGCAAAAAAAACCTTTTGTAGAGCGGAGCGAAGCTCCGCTGCACCCTCCCCGCCAGCCCGCAAACCCGACAACACCACCACGATTACCGGCTCCGGCAACCGCACAGCGGAGCTTCGCTCCGCTCTACAACAGCCGGGCTCTCATCGCGTTCGCGGCCCTGTATCCATCCCGTACTTCTTCACCTCGATGCCCCGCACCAGCGCATGCACCTCGCCCGCCGGCAGCGCCAGGCGAGCAGCGGCATCGGCAGACTGGCTATCGCAAGGACCGGCAACACGATCGAGAGGTCGTCGACGAAACCCGCGTAGCCGGGCCCGCGCGCGACGAGCGTTGGCCAGACTGCGGGCAGGGCCAGCCTCGGCAGTTCGACGTCCAGGCCCGATGTCCGACCATCGAGCAGCACAGCAAGCACGACGAGCCCCACCGCAGCACGCCGGCATAAACGATGGCGCATCGTTCGAACTCTGCGCCGCCTAACGCAGGCAGGCGTCGCAGGTCGTTGCAACGGATATCCCTGCGTATCCAGTACAGATACGCCAGCCCCTCGCGCAGACTGCGATGCTTCTGCCGCAAACGCCCATGACCTTCCTTCAACGGTCTTGGCCGTTGCGGTCCAGGATCAAGCTTGCTTATGACGGTATCGGAGTCTGCGGACGGCATCAGGCTGCAACCATGCGGGATAACGCAGCCATCTTGCGGATTCACACAAACGTTTCTGTCGGTGAAAGCCGTTGATCTGCGCAGGAAAAGCCTGATTGACGGTAGCCGGCAGCCGTAGGCAGAATCAGTGCTACGCCCCGAGTTGGGGTCTAATCGTAGTTAGCAGGCAGGGGATGCTTCATGGGTGATTTGGGTGTAATTCTCGGCACAGCATTATTTCTTCCGATACTCCTCTGGCTCGCAGCTGGCTTTGCGCTTCCCGCACTGCTCGGCCTAAAGGAGGTCACTAAAAGAGATGAGCCATTGTGGGCACGTGCCCTCATTCTTGTGCAAGTCGTCTTGTTTGGTGGCACAACAATTCTCTTCGCAGTTTCCCCAATTGCAAACCATGGCATGTCAGGCCTCATGGGCGTAATCCTTGGCGCAGTCCTTTGGCATATATTCTTGCGTGATAAGACAACATCACCAAAAGATTCTTCAGATTAAAAAACTGCCTGCTAACAATTCGTTCAAGCCGCCCCCGCATCGTGGCGTCGGCCACGTGCCTACGCTACGCTAGCACGCGTCCGCCGACCCGCTGCAGGGCGGCTTAACTCAGGCGTTAGGCGCTCTAGAAATTTCACCGTACATCAGGGAAGAAATAATGAAGACAAAGTTTCTCGCAAAATTTCTTAGCCGCTCTGCTCATCTTGACGCAGACATCGAACTGGCCGATGTTCTCAAGATCGCTATTGGTAGCGGAGCACTACACTCGCATGGTAGCCGCCATCTTTTTGATGCAGTCAATCCAACGCAGCACCCACGCCTTGCCGGCCGCGCAAATACATCAAATAGCCGAAGGAACGCCGCAAATCATCTGAAGTCGACTTTGTGCTCATCTTTTATCAAGGACATCTATGAAGATGTTACACAGTACCTTCAGGATGTGCTCGCAGCAGCAGCAAGGAACGGGCTTGATCCTAATCGGCTAATCGGAGAGCACAAGGTAACATTTGAAGCAAACGAAATTCTTTCCGCCGGCAGTTGGCCTAAGACTGTGGAAATTGTTTCACTTTCCGTGTTCAGAAAACTAGAGTCAGAGAAAAGCACCAAGAATCTTTTGCAGAAAATAAATACAAAATTAGACATAGGCGTTAGATCTGCAACGATCAATGCGGCACTTCCATTTTTTGAAATTAGACATCTTTTAGTTCACGCGGACGGCAAGGCTGACAGTACATTTTGTAGAAAATATCCTGCACTTGGTGCAACGGCAGGGCAAAAAATAGTATTGGATTACGCTTTACTCCAGAAAGCCAGAACTGCAATCACAGCTTTAATCAATGAGTTCGATTCAAAGATTGTAGCTAAGAATGTCGTTTCAACCGGAGACCTTCAGCCATGACAAATGGCCGCCCACTAACTTTGCAACGCGCCTAAGAATTCACCCATTGACTCCCCACGCAAGCACCACTCGTCTGCTGCTTGAACGATCCTGATCATCGGCAAATCGCAACAGTTGCATTCGCCTCTCCGGCTTTTCGATGGGCGCGCACGAGCACCATCATGTCGCGTCCATGCACGACTTCCCCGGCCCGCACATCAATGTGCGGGCGTTCGCGGACGCAGCGAGCAGCGCTCGCTGAGCGCGCCCGCTCACCCATCATGAACGTGGCGAAGCGGTGTCTGGCGTTGACATGATCGCCATCGAAGGGTCCTACAGGGGCCGGGGTGATGTGGGCTGCGCGCCCGCAGCATGCAGTGCCCGCGTACCGCGCCAGGCCAGCAGCAGGATCGGCAGACTGGCGATCGCGAGGGCCGGCAGCACGATGGACAGGTCGTCGACGAAACCCACGTAACCGGGCCCGCGTGCGACGAGCATCGGCCAGACTGCGAGCAGGGCCAGCCTCGGCAGTTCGGCAAGCAGGCCCCAGGTCCGGCCTTCGAGTAGTGCGCCGAGCGCGACGAGCCCCCACAGCAGCACGCCGGCATAGGCCAGGGCGTGCAGCGCATCGAGTTGTGCGGCGACGCCGAGGAAATCGACGCCCAGCGCGAGCAGGAGCAGGAACTGCGCGAAGGCGTAGGCGCGCATCATCGTCGACACCGGCGGGTCGTATTCGGCGCGGGCGATGTCGAAGGCCGGTTTCGGGAAACGTTCGGCCACGTCTGCCGGCCGCCAGCCCGGCGGCGCGATCCAGACCCGCAGCTTGTCGCGCCAGCGGCGCGCATGCCACGCGTCCTTCGCCAGCGCCCAGTAGACCTCGACGTTCGCCCACAGCGGGTTCCAGCTGCGCAGCGGCGCGCGGGTGCCGTACACCACCGGCTCGTCGTCGCGTTCCTCGGCGAAGGTGCCGAACAGGCGATCCCAGAGGATGAAGATGCCGCCGTAATTCCGGTCGAGGTAGCGGTCATTCACCGCATGGTGCACGCGATGGTTCGAGGGCGAGGCGAACACGCGATCGAACCAGCCCAGCTTCGGCACCAGTTCGGTGTGGATCCAGTACTGGTACAGCAGGTCGATGACAGCGACCACCGCGAAGACTTCGACCGGCACGCCCAGCACCGCCAGCGGCAGGTAGAAGAGCCAGCCCAGCAGTACGCCGCTGCCGGTCTGGCGCAGCGCGGTGCTGAGGTTGTAGCGCTCGCTCTGGTGGTGCACGACGTGCGCGGCCCAGAGGATGCCGACCTCGTGGCCGCAGCGGTGCAGCCAGTAGTAGCAGAAGTCGTAGAGCACCAGCGCGCCGATCCAGACCCACGGGCTGTCCGTGGGCAGGTCGAACAGCGCGACACGCTCGACGATCCATGCATAGATGCCCACGGTGAGCAGCTTGGTGAAGACGCCGACCACCTGCGACAGCACGCCCAGGCCGATGCTGTTGATCGCATCGTTGAGGCGATAGACGCGGCGGCGCATCAACCGCGCGGCCAGCAGCTCCACGCCCATCAGGACGAAGAACATGGGGATCGCGAACAGCATGATCGTCTCGGCGGAAGGCATCGTCATCGCTCTGCCCTCATGCGCGCTGGACCGAACGCGCGATGCACCACTGCGCTGCATAGTAGGTGCCGAGCACCAGCAGCGGACTCATCGGGATGCCGCCGGCGAAACGGTCCCAGGCCAGCAGGCTGTCGCTGGACATGAACAGCACCGCGCCGATCGCGCCCCAGCGGGCGCTGCGCGGCAGCGCGGACGAGACGGTCGGCGTCCACGCACGGGCCAGCGCGAACGCGGCCATCGCGGCGAGCACGACGGTATAGGCGACGACCGGGATCTTCAGGTCCGGCGCGACGCGCGGCAGCAGGCCGACCAGGTTCGCGGCGCCGATGATCGCAACCAGCACGAAGGCCGCTGCCCTCGCCTTCGCGCCCGAGCCCGGCGCGAAGGCGACGATGTAGCCGATGTGCGCGAGCAGGAAGGCGACCAGACCAGGCACGAACAGGTCGCCGGGCAGCATCAGGCAGACATCGCCGACCAGCGACAGCGCCATGCCGATCGCGACGGCGCGGCGATAGCGCGCCGACACCGGCATCGCGACACGCAGCACCTGCCAGCACAGCAGCAGCGTCGCCAGCGGCTTGCCGATGTAGTGCAGCCACAGCGCATGGCCGCCGAGCATGTCCCCGGGAAGCATGGCGCCGAGGATGGCTGCGGCTGCGGACAACAGGAAGGCGATGGACAACGGAGGCTGGAGCATGCGCGGCGGGATCGGGAGACGGTCCCGTACCTTAGCGTATGCGGATGACGGACGGCGAGCGTCGCAGTTCGCGTTTTGCGCGATGCAGCGGTATACGTTTCGCGCGGGGACGCCGCCCGATCAGCCGAAGCGCCCGCGCAGCCGGTGCGATGCGTTCCGCCAGCCGGCCTCCGAATAGTTGTCGACGAAGAAGATCCGAACCTCGGCCATGCCGATGCTGCAGAAATGCACCCAGGCCGTGGCCTCCTGCTTGTCGCGGGTGATGTACCAGAGGCCGTCGCCATGCGCCTGGCCCCAGCTGCCGACGCGGTGCACCAGCAGGTCGGCCATGCCGCGCGCGGAGACCAGCGCCGCGCGGATGTGCGCTTCGCCCATTGTCGGCGCCTGGTAGATCCGTGCCATTCGTCAGTTGCCCCGCGTCCTGCCTTGTCGCCTCTTGCGCACGCTCGCATACTCCGGGCGTCTCCCCGAAGGACTGCGGACGATGAAGCTGCCGATGCGCGTGGAACTGCTGCTGGAACTGCGCAACGAGCGCGAACGCGTCCGCGTGATCCAGCGCGTGGACCAGCCGCATCCGGAGCTGGGCACGGCGCATCCGACCGAGGACACGCGCCGCGCCGACCTGCCCTCGCACTGGGGCTGGGACGTGCATGCGACCCGGCAGGAGCCCCTGGCGGCGATCGAGGAACCGCTGCCCACGCGCACGCAGACCATCCTCTCGCATCGCGTGCCCGAGGACGTGCGCCGCGCGATCAACGGCGACATCACCGACGCCAGCCCGTCGTCGCGCAAGTGCGGCATCGAGCTGAAGCTGAAGCTCTGAGCGCAGCCGGTCTGCGCAGGCCGCTCGTTCCGCGCGCAACTCATGTGTGTTCCTTCGGCGGCCCCATCGCGGGCGGGTTCTGCATCTGCCTGGGATTGCTCAGCGCGCGTGGCCGCGTGCCGCTCTCCGCCGCCTGATGCGTCCCTCCGAGGGTTTCATGGGATGCGAGCGGCCCCGCCTGCGATCGGGTCGCGGCATTGGCGGACGGTGCGGCACCCTTCCCGAGATCATGATGCCAATGCGCTGCAGCAGTACGCGCCACGTTGTCGTTGGCGACCAGGTATTTGCGCATCACCGGCGGAACATGGCCGTAGGACCCTGTGTGCAGCAGTTCGCTGGCGGCATCCCATTTGATGAGCTCGCGGGTGTCGCCCACGTAGGCGGCCATGTTCATGAAATTCGCGGGAATGGCCAGATCGCCCGCTCTGGCATGGGTCAACGTGGTGGTAAAGCCGGATGAGGCACGGTCCTGGAATTCCGCGTACGGGGTGCTCATGGTGCGCACGGTCTCGACCTTCGCCCGCGCAGCGCCGCTGAGCAGGCTGGGTTCCGAACTCACCGCAGCCGCGCGCCCGGTGTCGCGACTGTTGTGTCCGGTGTTGGTCGTGCCCTTCCCGGTCGACATCTGCGATGGCGAGCGCAATGCACCCGGGTGTCCACCCAACTCGCCGTCGGAGGTGAACCAGGCCAGCGCGGACGTGTCGACGCGATCCATCGAGAGGATCGCCGCGCTGCGCACCAGCTGGTCGTCCGAGGCATGCGTGGACATCGTCGACAACGTGCTCGTGGCATGCGAGGTACGCTGCATTTCGTCCATGCCATGACCGCCGTGGCCATCATCGACGGCCGGCATGCGCCACTTCGCGGTGAGGTCGCGCTTGCTGTAGGAAGACGCCTTGTCCAGGGCCTCCACGCCGAATTGCGCATGCATCATCTGCGGCATCGTCGGCTGGTAATGCATCGGTGGCGGGATCGCAGGCGACGGCATCGGCGGCGGCAACATCAGCAATGGCGGCGGCGCCATCGGTGAAGACTGGGGATGGAGTGCGGGCGTCGGCGGCGGCCCGGGAGAGGGAAGCCCCCAGCTCTGGTGCAAGGTGAGCTGGCGTTGCGCAGTCGAATCGGGCAGCGTCGGGAAAGACGCTCCCGATCCGCCGCCATGGCCGGATCCGAACGGTGGTGGCGCCCAGCTCATGCGGTCCGCTTCGCTACGGTCTGGCTCATAGCGGCTTGAACATCCCGTAGCCGCCCCCGCCCTGCTCGCCCTTGTTGCTCTCGTCGCGCGCGAGCTTGCCGGGGTCCAGCTCCTCCTTCAGCGCGTTGGTCCGCTTCTGCTGCTCGGTGTAATCGAAGCCCATCTTCTTGAAGAAGCCGGGCCGGCTGGTCGCGGTCACCATCGAGGTGGCGCCGACCTCTCTCGCTCGGGACTCAACGGCCTGCATCATCTGCGAACCCGAACCGGGCGCATGCGACTGGATGTGCTGCACATCCATCTCGCGACGGGTCGCCGAGAAGTAGTAGTCGGTGGTGCCGGTATGGGTCCAGCTGCTGTGCGTGACCAGTTGCCCGCTGAAGCTGCCGCTGCGCCCGCGCGGCTTTTCCACGATCGCCTGCTTCGGCGGCAGTTCCTGCATTTCGATCTCGACCGGCTCCGGTTTCGGCGCAGTCTTGCGTGTTAACCATGACATGCTGATCTCCTGGTGTGCGTGTGTGTCTGGATGTCCCGGCCGCCTGCGGACCTCGGGCCATACGGCGCCATCACTTCTTCAATGCATCGGCCCAGCCCTGCGGCACCTGGCCCAAGCCGTGCTTGTCGAACTTCTGCTGCACGTAGGCGTCAAGATTCTGCTTGCCCTTCTGCTGTCCGCGCTGTGCTGCGGATACGGCTGCGGACATGCGCGATTGCAGGACCTGGTTCTTGAGCGGGCCCTCGCCCTGCTGCCGCATGTGCTCGACGCTCTTGAGCTGCGGATAGGCGGATTCGAGCGCGTTGAGCAGGCCCTTCGTCCCGAAGCGCGCACCCTGGTTCTTCGCCGTCCATTTCCGATGCAGCGCCTCGGCCATGATGCCGGTGCCCACATCGGTGTCGAGTCGATCGAAGCCCTTGTCGCCGAACGCCGTCGTGGTTTCGTTGAAGCGGATCAATGTCGCTGCGGTCATGGCCGATTTGCTGTAAGGCTGGTCGTGCCACGAATTGAGCTTTGTCGAACCCTGCTTGTCCCGGTGCCCCTTGACCAACGCCTTGTTGGCACGGGTCAGTTCGGCGACCGACTTCGTCTTCTTGAAGAGCTCGGCGTACTCGGTGCTCTCGCCGGAGCGGCTCTTGCCGTACTGCTGCCCCCACACCTCGCCCGTCGTGTACTGGAACTGGGTGGTCGGCCCTTCCATGAAGCCGAACGACGCACCTTCCGGCTGGATCTCGAAGACCTGCTGCTCCCTGATCGACTTGATGCCGCCCGAAAGATCCGTCCTGTGCTTGGGCTGGTAACTGTGGAATGCGCCGCTGTACACGTAGGAGGGTTCCTCGACGGTGAAGTCCATCGAATCGCTGCCCTTGTCAGGGGATTGCCGACCCAGGAGGGTATCCATCCAGCCGCGCGGCACCGGCCCCAGGCCATGCTTGGTGAATTTCCTCTGGACATATTCGTTGACCTGCCAGTTCGACATGCCCTTGTCGAAGCCGCGTTGGCCTGCCGAGACCGCGGCCGACATCCGCGACTCCTCCACCTGCGACATCAGCGCGTCCTGTCCCTGCTTGTGCATCTTGTCGACGGAGACCATCTGCGGGAACTTCGATTCGAGCGTGGACAACAGCCGCTGGGAATCATGCTGGAGCCCGGACGATTTTTCCGACCATTTCTGGCTGAGCGCCTCCGCCATGATCCCCGTGCCCACGTCGGTATGGGTGTGGTTGAAGCCTGTATCGCCGAACGCCGTCACCGTCTCGTTGAACCGCACCAACGACGCGGTGGTCATCGCCGAGGTCGTATAGGACTTGCCCCGCCATGCGTTGCTCGACCCAACGAGCATGTCGCTGCTGCCCTTGACGAGCGCCTTGTTCGCACGGGTGAGCTGCTGGACGGAATAGTCCTGCACCAGCTCGCGATACTTCGTGCTGATGCCCGATTCGCTTTTGCCGAACAGCTGTCCCCATACGTTGCCATCCTTGTACTGGAATTGCGTGGTCGGCCCTTCCAGGAAGCCATGGGAGGAGGATCCGGGCTTCACGTTCATGGTGCGGCCTTGCTGGATCAGGGAAATCCCCTGGTTCAGGCTCTTGGCGCGCGGCGGCTGGTAGCTGCCGAATCCACCGGTGAACACGGTGAATCTCTGGTCATCCATCATCATTCTCCTGCAAGGTTTCCGTTGTCGCACTGGGGTCTGCGGCGAAGACCGACGAGACGCCCCACGCCGCCGGCTGTTCCAGGTCGACCGCCCTGCCAACCTGCGCCGACACCTGCACCGACTGCATCGCCCATGCACGCGGGTCGTGTCCGGTCGCGCGCAGCAGGGCACGGCGCACCACATCGGGAGGTTGCTTCAACATGGCGATGACCTGCAGCAACTGCACGTGTTCGTCCGGGTGCGGAAGCGTCAGCACGTCAGGCAGGCACTCGCGCAATCCGCCGCCTTCGACATCATGCAGCGCGACGTGCAAGACCCGGCCGTCGATCGGACCACGCGATTGGAACGACTGTCCTCCATTGGCGCGATGCCAGCGCGACAGTGCATCGAAGTTCACCTGCGGCGGCCCGACGCCATCGGCTCGCAATCCCTCGGTCGAAATGCGGTCTGGTTCGTACAGCCCGTCGTCGGTCGCGCGCAGGAGCATGCGGCCGCCGCTGGCGCGGAGGAGCGTGTCGAGCAGGCCCATGGCGGCATGCGGCATGGTCAGCGGCACGCCATCGCGGGTCCCTTGTTGCGCATGCAGCAGGCGGCTGTTCCCGTCGCGCCGACGGAGATCGCGCCACTGGACATGCCCTTCGCTGTCGCGCCACGCCTGCACGATTCGACCGGCATGCGTGCGGAACAGATGCTGCACGCGTGCCGAGAACGCCTCGTGCGCCAGCACCACGACAGGATTGCGCAAGGGATGCAGCGGCAGTCCGTGGTCGGCGCGGCCCAGGGAGAAACGACCGTCCTCCTGCCACGCCGCGAAACAGGGACGTGCGGCGAGCGCCTCGTGCTGCGCGGCATCGAGACAGCAGGCCAGGTAGCGCAACGGTGGCCCGCGCGGCGCCTGCGTGTCGAAGATCCGCAGCATGCGCCAGGCGCGCTCGCCATCGCCGGGCGAGAGATCGATGATCCATACGGCGTGCCCGGGGTCGATGCTTCGACCTCGCATGCCCGCCGCCACGAAGGCCAGCACGGCGCGCGCATCGTCCTCGGCTTCGCGCAGGGACCACAACCGACCGGCCTGGCTGCTCGCACGCAAAGGTCCGACGCATGGCTGCGCGTCGTGCATGTCCATCGGCAGATCGACGCGATGTGCTGGATCGGCAGACATGGACTCACTCTCCCGATGGATCCTTGTCGATCCCGCTCCCACCCCGCCGCGCGATCAGCATGATCGCCAGCGGGCTGTCGCCGTGGCTGTTCGACATGGACGACAGCGACTGGAAGCGCAGGGCGCCGTCCATCAGCGTGCCCTGCGTTTCAGCGGTCTTCATCGCCTTCGTCACCTGCTTGAGCCCGTGCATCATCCGCACGCCCTGGCCGAGGCTGCGCAGCAGGTCGGCGGTTTCGGCGAAGGGCTTGCCGGTCGATTTGCCGCCGCCCGGTCCCGGGCCGCCGCCGGGCTTCGACATCGGCGACAGCGTGCGCGCGTTTCCGTGCGGCGACTGCTTCGCATCCTGCTTCATCTGCTGCGTGGTCTTGCGCAGTTCTCGCATCAGGCCGATGCCCTGGCCCAGCGCCGAGAACAGCTTCGGCTTGGGCCCTTCCATGGCCTTGGTGATGCCATCCATGTGCTTCTGTGCCTTGGCGTTGAGCGGCACGTTCGATTCGACCTTGAGCTTGTTCGCGCCGGGCTGCTTCGCCATGTCGCGCGTGACCTGCTTCAGCGAACGCATCGCCGACACGCCGTGCTTGAGCGACGACAGCAGGCCCTGGCCCTGGCGGTTGGCCAGGGCCTGCAGGTGCGGCTTGGCCTGGTTGACGGCGGCCTTGTTCTGCTTGAACGCGACTTTGGCCTGCGGCGAACTGTTCATCGCCTTGCGCAGGGCCTTGTCGACGTTGACCGGCTTGACCGGCTTCACGCCGCCGGGCAAGCCGCCCGGCCTGGCGCGCATCTGCGCGGCGATGAGGATCGCCACGGGCTTCTGGCCGGGACTGCGTTTCGATGTGCTGGACATGGCCTGTCTCCTCGATCGAGGGCGTCTGCGACGCGATGCCTCAACCCGCTGCCGTCCGCTCCTGCCCGGCGACCGGGTCGCCGAGGCCGAGCAGTTCGAAGATGTTGATCTGCCCGCCACAGCGCACGAATACCTCGCTGTACAGCTGCGCGGTGTTGAGCCCGCCCCAGGCGACGGCGCGGCGGATCAGGTACGGCACCGGACTGTGCGGCTCGATCACCTCCAGCGCGTGCGCGATCTCGGCAAGCGCGGCGTAGACCTGGCGACGGTCGTGGTTGCCGGCGACCACGGCCGCCGCGTGCAGGCCGCCGGCGTCGTCCGCATCGGACGTGTCTTCTTCCTGCACGGGCGGCGACAGCAGGCCGCGGCGACGCGCTTCGCCGGTGAGCAGGATGCCGATCTCCTCCAGCAGATCGCGCATCGGCAGCAGGCTTGGCAGCCTGTCGGCCCATACCGTCTCGCCCACCTGCTCAAGCCGATCCAGCGCTTGCAATCCCTCGACGAGACTGTCGTGGAGGAAGGCCAGCCGTTCGTTCGGCGTGCAGGCCAGGGCCGCGCCGACATCGCCCAGGCCGGCACCCTCGATCTCGGATTCGCGCTGGCGGCCGAGGCTGGCGCGGAGCTGTTCGTTGCGCCGCGCCTGCTCCCAGTCGTTCCAGGCGTAGTCGCGATCGCCGCCGGTCGCGGTCAGCGGCACCTTGCGCAGCGGCAGCAGCAGCTTGTGGCCGATCCACGACCAGAGGTTGGCGATGTGCTCTTCCGATCGCGGATGCAGGTCCTGGCCGTAGGCCCCCATCAGCGCTTCGATCAGCGACAGGCAGGGCGCGAGCGACTGGAAACCGGTGCGCACGATCAACGATTCGAACAACCAGGCCGCGAACTGCAGGTCCTTGCTGCGCAGGGCGAGCGCGCGCGCCGACAGCTCGCCCACCACCTGCCAGTCGGCGCGCTTGAGTTCGCGCTCCCACGCACCCTGCGGCAGGGTCGGATCCTCTTCGATGCGTTCGTGGCGGATGCGGCGATAGTCCTCGTCCTGGTCGGCGGCATGGCCGACGGGCGAAGCACCGGGCAGCGGCGCGACCATGGCCTCCCAGGCCTGGCCGACCGTGGCGCGGAAATAGCGATCGTGGGCCTGCTGTCGTTCGTTCATCTCGTTTCTCCGGCTGTGCTGCGCGCTGTCTCGAAGCCTGTGTCGTCTCGCATGATCGGAAGCCTCATCTCGTCGGTGCGCTGCGCGGGAACTGCGCCGGCAGCGCGAGCGGCTTCACCGCCTTGCTCGCCGGGTCGGTGCCGGTCAGTCGCCACTGCATGAACACCCGGGTTTCGCCGCGCTGCGGCTTGCCATCGGCGCCGGGCGCGACCGACTGCACCGGCAGGTCGAAGCGCAGCAGCAACGGCGTGGCCGTGCGGCCGCCGGCACCGGGCGGGCAATGCGTGTCGAGCATGCGCAGCAGCGCCCATGGCCCATCGAAGGCGAAGCGCGCGGTCGCGCCCTGCGCCTGCAGCTGCGGTTGCAGCGCGTCGGCCAGCGGCCGCCAGGCGGAGCGTTCGGCCCAGTGCAGTTCCAGCGCCACGCCGTCGCCCGGCAGCCAGGACAGCGCCTTCTGCGCGTTCGGGAACTCCGAGGCCATCGCGTCGACGCGCAGGCGCCAGGTCGTGACCTCGTTCGCGCCCGCCGCGCGCGCGGCCTCGGCGGGGAACGTGGCATCCAGCCCGATCACGCCCATGCCTCCGGGCGCAGCGACATTCGCATCGAGGAAGGCGGCTGCGGCATCGAGCGACTCGACGAAGGCATTCGCCTCGCGCCAGCGCGCGCCCTGCAGGTCGCGCAGCGCATCGCCGATCCGCGCGCGGTCGCGGGCGAAATCGAGGAAGAACTCGCGCACCAGCGCCGGGCTGGCGTCGCGCGCCTCCAGCGGCCCGAACGGATAACGCCCGGCCAGGTCGCGGTTGAAGCGCGTGGCCAGCGCCCCGTAGACCTCTTCGGCATCGGCGGCGCGGCGATCCGTGCAGCGCAGCTGCACCTGGCGCTCCAGCCTGCGGCGACGCTCCGAGAAGAGGTCGTTGCCGAACTCAGGAGACTTGTACGCCGCGAGCAGGCTGCCGCAGTTCTGGTAGGTCATGCCGGTGAGCTGGCCGATCACCAGCGCGTCGAGGTTGGCCACCTGCCCGCTCGGTTCCTTGCCCTTGGTGTAGCTGGCGATCTCGGTGCGCGTGTTGCGCCAGAACGCATCGGTCTGCGGCGTGTCGCGCCAGGCATCGTCCACGCCCGTGCTGCCCGAGAGCAGCGACAGGAAGGGATCGGCATAGCCGGCCAGCACTTCGGCGCGCGCGACCTGGCGTGCGAGGAAGTCCTTGGCCACCGGCACGCTGCCCAGCGCGTACAGGAACTCGCCGCCGGCCGGCACCGTCGGCGAATACAGGCGGCTGGCATCGGCCAGCGCGTCGACGCCGCCAAGGTTGTCCGCGGCGAAATCGCGCGCGCACTGGCGCACCTTCGCGCCGTCGTCGGCGAAGCCGAGCTGCGCGTAGGCAGTGAGCACGCGCTGCAGCGACGGCAGCCCGCGCGCCAGTTCGTTGCCGACCTCGGCCAGTGCGGCATCGCTGCGCGTGGCGGCGGCGGTTTCGGCTTCGATGTCGGCCGAGGCCTGCTGCGCGCGACGCAGCGCATCGTCCATGGCATGGGCGAGCGAGGCGCGTGCGAGACGGTCGTACAGCGGGCGCCCGCCCTCGGGCAGCGAGGGCAGCTTGCGCGCCTTCGCGAAGGCTTCGTACTGGTCGAGATAACCGGCCGCTTCGGCGATCTCGCTCGCGCGCCAGCGCGCAGCGCCGCCGAGGCAACGGAACGGCGCGGCCGAACGCAGCTGCATGAACGGCAGCGCGACCAGCGCCGGCATGCCACCGAGTTCGACCTGCACCCCCGGCGACAGCGTCATGCCGTTCTTGCCGGTCAGGAACAGCGGCCCGTAGGGCGCGATCTCCATCTTCGCCAGCGCGCGCAGCTCGGGCTGGTAGCACTGGCTTTCGTTGAACTTGCGCAGCAGGCGTTCGAGCGTGTCGTTGCTGCCGTAGTAGGCGATCAGCGCCTCGACATCGGCTTTGTTGGCCTCGACGATTTCCTGGCAGGGATTGCGCTCCGGCGACGAGCCCAGCCACTGGCCCTGCACCCAGGCCAGCCATTTGCCCATGCGCCAGGTGTTGTCGAGGATGGGCTGGCGGCCCTGGTCCAGCGCGGCCAGCAGCGTGGAACCGGCGGCGACCTCGCGGCCCAGCGCCGTGCGCAGGCTCGCCGCGCGCGCGTCGATCGCGCTGGTCAGGCGCGCCTGCAGGCCGTTGGGCATCACCGGTTGCGGCGCCTTGCCGTCGATGTTGCGGAAGGCGTCGTCGACCACGCCGCCACGGCGCATGACGATGCGCGGCACCGGCTCGCCGAACGCGTACTGCGACAGCTGCGCGAGCGTGGCCAGCACTTCGCCCTCGGCCATCATCGGCGCGCGCCTGGACAGGCTGTCGTAGCGCTTGAGATTGTCTTCGAGCGCCCGCGCATCGGCCAGCAGGTCGCGGAACGCCGTGCGCTGCACGGAATAGGCGGCGCCCTCGCCCGCCGTGGTCAGCCGGCTGGCGCCGAGCAGGTCGCGCGCGCGCTTCTCCAGCAGGCAGGACAGCGTGGGCAGCAGCACGCCTTCGACGGTGGAGGTGCCGACGACCTTCGCGCTGCGGTTGGTGAGGCGGCTGTCGACCCACGACATCGGGATCGCCAGGCGGCTCGAACGGGTATCGACGCGCGACACGTGCGCCAGCAGCGGGTAGACATCCTCGCTGGCGAGGCATTCGCCGCTCTCCGGCGGCGGCACGCGCGGCACCACCTCCTGCAGCGTGTGCATGCCGGTCACCAGGGTGTCGACCTGGCGCGACACGCGATAGCCGGCCACGCCGAGCGCGACCAGCAGCCCCGCCAGGCCCGCGATGGCGGCGTACTGCACGCGACGGATCACGTCGTTGCGCGACCACACGCCCTGGCGCGTCGGCCGCGCCAGGGCCGTCTCGCGCAGGATCTTGTCGGCGACCAGCGCATCGACGAAGGCCACGTCGTCGCGAGCGCCGCTGCGCCGCTCGCCCGCGCCATCGATGGCACCGGTGAAATACAGGCCGCGGAACAGGTGGCCGCTCTGCCACGCGGTGGTGCGGAACACGGTCTCCAGCCAGTCCGACAGCGGCTTGCGGAGTTCGCGGAAGCGCGCCGGGAACAGGAAGAAGCCGTCGACATCCTCGACGCGCTCGCTGGCCGCCGCCACGTTCACCTGCACTTCGCGCAGGCGTTCGCCGATGCGGTCGAACGCGGCCTCGGCCCACTCCGCCGGTGCGTGGCTGAGATCCTGCGAGACCGCCGAGTAGCCGAACATCTCGCGACGGTGTTCGGTGGCGAGGTTGGACCAGAACGCACCGAAGCCCGGGACGTCGTCGCACTGGGTCACGACCACGTACACCGGCAGCATGAATTCGACCGCCGACTGCAGTTGCGACAGCTGGCGGTTGGCCTCGGCCGCGAGCGCGGCGCGCTCGGAACGCTTCGCGCCGCGCAGGCTGCGTGCGGAGACGCACAGCACGACACCGTCGAGCGCGCGCTCCGGGCGCAGCGCATCGAGCATGTCCAGGCCCTTGAGCCACGCGCGCGCGCCGTCGCTGCCTTCGGCGGCGCTGGCCAGCGCGCCGTCCGCGTCGATCAGCACGCCCCGGCGCAGGAAGGCCCACTGCATGCCGTCGGCCTTCAGCTCGCTGGCCTTCGCGGGCCTGGGATGCCGTTCGATCGCCGACACCGATGCCGCGAAGCTGCTCTTGCCCGCGCCCTTCCCGCCCAGCACCAGCACCCAGGGCTGCGCGTAGCGCCATTCGCGCCGCGTCGCCAGGTAATCGAGCGCATCGAGGAAGCCAGAGAACCAGCCGCGCACGCGCGCGCAGATCACGCAGCCGTCGCCGGGCACCTCGATGCCGACGATCTTCGGCTTGCGCAGCATGCGTCGCAGCCACCAGACCAGCAGGAGCACGCCGACGGCGATGCCCGCGGACAGTCCCGAGGTCTTCGCCAGGTCGAGCTTCGTCCACAGCGTGGTGAGCGTTTCCAGATCCATCAATGCGTCCCCACCGCCTGCCTGAAAGGTTCGATCAACACCAGCCACACCGCGCTCGACAGCACCAGGTAGGCGACCAGCGCGATCGCCGCGCCCACGAACCACGGCGTCAGCGGCGCGAGCCGTGCCGGCGTGCCGCCCGACTGCGTCTGCTCGGCCGCCTGCGGGAAGGTCGGCAACTGCAGGCCGCCGTCGTGCTCGCGCTGGACCAGGCGGTACAGCCGCGCGCGCAGGCGACGCAGTTCGGGTTCGCCGTGCTCGCCGCGATACCGGCCCTTGAAGCCCAGGCGCAGCGCCAGCACCATCACCGCCGCGACATCGGCCTGCAGTCGGTCGACCGCAGGCTCGGCGAGCAGCGCATCGGCCATCTCGAACACGCGCACGCCGGCATTGCGGCTGCGGAAGATGCGGTGTTCGACCAGCGTGTCCATCCACGCATCGCTGCCGGGCCAGTCGATTTCGAGGATGAACAGTTCATCGGTGAGCGCGGTCATCACGTACAGCGCCTGTTCGTAGGCATCCATCTCGCGCGCGGTGCCGGTGCGCGCGATGTCGTTGCGCTGCGCCAGCAGGGTCATGGCCAGGCGCGCGCTGGTCCGCGCGGCCAGATCGCCCGGATCGGTCGGCGGCACTTCGTCGCCGACGGCCAGCATCGCGCCCAGCCGCCCATCCGCGATGGCCAGCTTGATGGCCACCACTTCGTCGAAATACTCGGCGAAGCGGGCCAGCAGGAACAGCGGGGCGCCGACGCGTTCAGGCATGGGAGTCTCCATGCGCGCCGCCAGGCGTGTTCGTGACGGAGGCCATCGTTCCCCCCGCGCGCAGCACGGGCTCCGCACCCTTGCGGTGGTGCAGGATGATCGCGGCCGGCGCGTGCGCGCGTTCGCCCTGGATCACCAGGCGGTGGCCGGCGCGGAAGCAGTCGATCATGCCGCTGGCGGTCTCCAGCGGCTGGCTGCGCAGGGCGCAGATGATCGCGTCGTGGCGCAGGCCGAGTTCGGCGACCTCGCGCGCCCCCAGCACGCGGACCTCGGCGCCGGGCAGGCGGCGCTGGCGCAGCAGCGGCAGCAGGTCTTCGCTGGCGATGCGCGATTCCGAGAGCCACTGGTGCAGGTCGTGCGCGCCCTGCCCCTCGCCCGCGCGCAGTTCGACCAGCACGGTGCTCCCGGCATCGATCGGCAGGCGGCGCGCGTACTGGCCGTCGGCGATGCGCTCGAAGGCCATCACGTCCCAGTCTGTATTGAGCATCGCCAGCTTGCGGCGGATGTAGGTGATCGCGGCGTCGAACTGCGGCTGGCAGTCGTCGTGCCGGTACGGGTCCATCGCGAGCGGGCGCGGGTTGCTGCCGATCGCGGCCATGCGCCCGACCACCTGGGACATCGCCCACCAGGCCACCGAGGGCGAGACCAGCGGATCGGACAGCACGGTGTCGACCAGCGGCAGGCAGGCGCCGATCTCGCGCGCGGCACGCAGGTGTGCACGCGCTTCGCTGCCCATCGAGGCTGCCGTTTCCGGCGCATCGTCGGCCATATCGCCGGACAGCTCGCGCAGTTTCTTCCACATCGTCGCGCGCAGGTCCGCGAAGCGCTGCTGCAGGCCATTCGTGCCCAGACCGCGCGAAGCGTCGATGCGCAGCATCGGGCCATGGTAGGCGCCCAGCACCAGCGTCTCGCTGGCATCGCGCACCACTTCCAGCAGCGCTAGCGCCGGATGGCCCACCGGCGGCGCGCCGGCATGCAGTTCCATGCGCACGCGCTGGCGTTCAACGATCACGTCGCCCATGCCCACGGTCTCGTCCAGCGTCGGCCGGCCCGGCAGGCTGTCGTAGCGGCGGATCGAGGTACTGGGCACGTCCAGCGCACCGGCACGCGGCGGGATCGCCAGGTAGACGCGCACGGATTTCGCATCGCCCTCGAAATGCTTCTTCACGTCCACCGCGAGGCTGCTGGCGGCATGCGTGGCGCGGTAGACCAGCGGCAGGCCGTCGGGCATCACCGCATCGCATTCGTGCACGCAGACGATGCCATCGGCCAGCCGCACCGGATCAATGCGCAGGTGGCGCAGTCCCCAGCCGTAGGGCACGGCACCGGTGAAACGCTGGTGCAGCATCGCCTGGGCGTGGATGTCGTTCTGCTGGAAATGCTGCGGCGAGAGCAGCATGCCCTCGGACCACTGCACGGCGTCGGGCAGGAAGCCTTCGTTCATCGCGGCGCCGGGGGAGACATGGGACTGGGGAGTGGACTGGGTCATGCGTGTGGCCTCAGGGATCCTGGACCGCGATCTTCGCGGCCTGCAGTTGCAGCGTCGGGTGCTTGAACGGCGTGAGCGCCACCACGGGCCAGCCGCTCGGCGCCACGTAGTTGGCGTAGACGAAGACCGCGAGCCCCTTCTTGCGGGCCTTGCGCGGCAGCTTCACCTGGAATGGCGGACTAGGCGTGGGCATCTCCAGCGACACCACATCGACATCGGTGGCGAGCATGCTGCGCAGTGCGTCGCGGTCGCGGAACCATTCCGGCCCGGTCTTCGGCATCGCGTTCTTCGCCGCGTCGCTGTAGACGACCACGACATCCAGCCGGGTGGCGTTGCCCTGGTTGGCGTCGATGTCCGCGCCGACCGAGACCGTCTTCACCGACGGACGCGGCGGGCCGATGCCGAGCATGCGCTTCACGCCGCAGCCGGACAGCAGCAGGCAGAGCAGCAGCACGGCGACAGCACGGAACGGGCGGGTCGACAGGGTCTTCATGACAGCACCAGCACGCGGAACTGGGAGGGCGTGAGGCAGATGCCGACGGTGTTCGGCAGCATCCCGTTCTGGCCGTTGATCGAGGTCAGCCGCGAGGCGAAGATCGCGCCGACCAGCAGCTTGAAGCTGCCGAGGAACGAGCGCTTCTGGCCCATGCACAGGCCCGAGACCACGCCGACGCCGACGTCCGCCGTGCTCAGCACGCTGATCGTGACCAGGTTCTCCGCGAGGCCGCCGCCATAGAGCACGTTGAACACCGTCGGGATGTTGGTGATCGAGAAATCGATGTTCACCAGCGGCACCGGGACGATGCCGACGATGCACACGTCGGGGAAGCCCAGGCTCATGACGAAGAGATTGGTATTGGCGAACATCGGTCACCCCATGCTGATGCGTTCGCCGTCGACCTTGACGTCGCGTTCGGCGGTGATGAGCGCGTGCTGGCCGTGCAGGCGCAGCAGTTCGCGGGCGTCGAGCAGGTACTGGCCCATGCGGCCGACGTACTGCGCGGCCTGCTCGACCAGTGTGCCGGCGACCGTGCAGAACAGCGTGCGCGCGTTGATCGAGAGGGTGCGCGCCGAGGTCAACGAGGCATCGCCTGCGCAGGCCAGTTCCAGCGCCTCCACCGCATGCAGCGACACCCGCTGCTGGCGCAGCGCCAGCGCATCCGCCCCCTGCACGCTCAGCTGCGCGGCGCCGCCCGCCTCCCGCGTGAGGATGTGCAGCACGTGCCAGCGGCCATCGGCGCCTGCGCTGGCGAGCACGCGGTCGGCGGCGCGCGGTTCGACCAGGCAGCTCACCGCGCGACTGGCACGGACGCCATTGCCGAGCAGGCAGTCACCGTCGTCGAACACCACGGCGACGCGCAATTCGAGCAACTCGGCGGCCATGGAGGTGGTGACTAGGCCGGCCACCGGCGCGGCGACACGCGGCGACGTCGATTCGGCAGGATGTGATGCGACGCGAAGCGATTCGCTCACGGTGCGCATGGCAGGGTCTCCAGGTCCAGGGTGGGGGCTTCGATGGCCAGCAGGGTCTTGTCGGTGCCGGTCTGTCCGCGTCGCGACACGCCGCGCAGGCGGACGTTCGACCACTGCGCGCCGTGCACGCGGCTGTGCTGCATGCGGCTGCGTTCGATCGCGCCGTCGTCGAAGCGCGCATGGTCGAAGCGCGCCCAGCGCAGGTCGCAACCGGTGAACGCGACCTCGCGCATGCGGCTCTTCTCCCAGCTGCTCTCGCGCATCGCGCAGCCCTCGAAACGGGTCTTCTCGATGACCGCGGCATGGAACATCGCGCCCTGCAGGTCGCTGCCGCGCAGCACGACCCCGTCGAAGCGTGCCGAGAGGAAGATCGCGCGTGGCGCCTGCAGGCCGGTGAGCGTGGCGCCGCTGAAATCGACCTGGATGCAGCCCGATTCCGACAGGTCGACGCTGCTCAGGTCCGCACCGCGCAGGTCGCTGCCCTGCAGTTGGCAGCGGCGCAGCGTTGCGCCGGCCAGCGAACGCCCGCGCAGGTCGTTCTTCATCAGCACCGCATGCTGGCCCTGCACGCCTTCCAGCCGCGTCCGGCGCAGGTCGGTGTCGCACAGTGCTGCCTGGTCGAAAATCGCGCCGCGCAGATCGGCGCCGCCCAGCGCGGGCTTCCACAGCACGGTGCGCTCCAGACGGAGTGCGCGCAGGTCGGCGTCACTGAAATCGCACCGGCTCGCGGCGCTGCGGTCCAGGTGCGCACCCATCCACTGCGAACGCGCGAGCTTGCAGTCGACCAGCACCAGCCGCGACGGCAGGCCCTGCGACATGCGCGCATCGGAGAGATCGCAGCGCACGCAGGTGGTCTCGGACAGCACGCTGCCGCGCAAGTCCGCGCCGGCGAGCAGGCAGTCAATGAAGGTGACCCGCGTCAGGTCGCAACCGTCGAGATCCATCGCACGCAGGTCGCAGGCTTCGAACACGGCGCCGGCCAGCGCACGGCCGCGCAGGTCGATCGCGCGCAGCGACAGCCCGCTGACCGGGCGCGACAGCAGCAGCGCCGTCTCGACCGAGGCCCAGTCGGCCGGCGGCAGCGCTGCGGATGGCGCGACGCGCGGCGGCAGCGTGGCCATCTTCGGCATCTCGGGCACGGCAACGATGGTGGCGGCCTGGTTCATGCGACCCCCACCGGCGCATCGCGGCGCGCGCCTGCGAGCCGTGCACCATCGAGCCGGGCTTCGGTCAGTTCGGCCTGGACCAGCACGGCATCGCGCAGGTCGGCATCGCGGAAATCGGTCTTGCGGCACAAGGCCTGGAAGAAGCTCGCACCGGTCGCATCCACGCGCGCCAGCGTGCTGCGCATGAACAGCGAGCGGTGCAGCTGCGCACCGCGCAGCGATGCCCCCGTCAGGTCGGCGTCGCCGAAATCGCAGCTGGCCAGCGTCGCGCCGTCGAGACAGGCCTCGCGCAGGTCGCTGCCGCGCCAGCCGCAGGTCTGCGCGCGCAGCAGCGACAGCCGCGCGCCGCGCCAGTTCGCGCGTCCACCGGCGTACACCGTGAGGAAAGTCGCGCCCTGCCAGTGGCTGCCGGCCAGCTGCGCGTCCATCAGCACGCTGCGCGTGAGCGACGCGCCATCGAAGCAGGCGCCGGTGAAATCGGCGGAGGCCGCGACGGCCATCGACCAGCGCGTGCCCACCCAGCGGCTACGCGGTGCCGTCGCATGCATCAGGATCGTGCGCGTGAGCACGGTGTCGTCGAGGCGCGCATCGCTCAGCTCGATGCGCAACATCAGCGCGTCGTCGAGCACGGCGCCATGCAGATCGGCGGACGGCCACGTCGCATCCATCGCATGCGCGCCCTGCAGCACGGCGCCCGCGAAGCGCGCGGAATGCGCGGAACTGCCGCAGAGATTCGCACCGACGAGCCGCGCACCGGTCAGGTCGGCACCGTCGAGGCAGGCCTGGGCCAGCGCCGCCTTCGACAGGTCCGCATCGGCCAGGCAGGCATTGCGCAGGTCGGCACGTTCGAGCATCACTTCGCGCAGGTCGGCGCCACGCAGGTCCGCGCCGCGCAGGCAGGCGCCGGCGAAGTCGCGACCGACCACCGGCGTGCTGGCGCGCAGCAGCGACAGCAATTGCGCACCGAGCGCTTGCGCGACGGCGTCCGGCGGCACGGCGTCGAGCGTGGTCGGCGTCGGCGAGGCGGTGCGCGCGGCGCGCTGCAGCGGCGCGAGCGTGGCGAACGCGGCTTCGGCCTCGTCGAGGCGTTTCGGATCGACAGCCTCGGGCCCGGCCGCGCGTACTTTCGCGAAGGCATCGACCAGCGGCGGTGGCAGCGGCGTCGGTTCGCCGATCAGGTCGTGCGCGGGCTTCGATGCACGTTCCAGTGCTTCCTGCACCAGATCCTCGACCGACTTCTCCGGCGTCTTCGGCACCTCGGGCAGGCGTTCGTCCAGCGCCTGCTGCAGGCCCGCGAGCTTCGCGTCGGCATCGCGCTTCGCCTGGTCGGCGAGCGCCTTCGCCTGCGCCTGCAGTTCGACCAGGTCGAAATCGCAGCTTTCCAGTGCATGCTCGTCGAACGTCGGCAACGACGGCGCTTCGGCCGTGGGCGGCACGTGGTCCGGCGGCGGCGTCATGCCGCTGCGCTGCCAGAACTCGGCCATGGTCGCGTCGAGCACCGCCTGGCGCTTCGCCATCAGCGCCACGCGCGCGCGTTCGCGGGCCGCCGCGCGTTCAGCCTGCACGCGCGGGCTGAGCACAGGTGCGAGCTGGCTTTCGTCGAACGCATGCAGGCCAGCGGTCTCGGGGTCGAGGCGCAGCGCGAACACCTTGCGGTAGTGCGCGCCATCACGCACGCGGTCCGCCGCGTCGTAACCGACCATCAGCGCGGCGACATCCAGCGCATCGCTGTCGCGCACCTCGATCTCGCCGCGATGGACCATCAGGCCGACGCCGACCTCCGGGAAGAACCAGACCGTGTCGCAGGCCAGCGCGACTTCGCGCGCATGCGCCGCATCGCTGCCCTGGTCGAGCACGAAGGCGCGAGGACGGATCGACGGCAGCGTGCCCGCGATGGCCTCGCCCGAGGCGTGCACGCCTTCGAGCCGGTAGGCTTCGCCGCCCGCGAAACGCCCGGCGAACTGCTGGTCCGGCGGCGACAGGTTGTACAGCGCGAAATCGAAGTCGCGCGGCAAGCCCGGGAAATCCTCGGCCAACCAGCGCTTGTCGTAGGTGCCGCTGGCGCGCATGCGACGCCGCGCGTGCATCAGCGCCTGCGGCGCGAAGCCGGCGGCCGTGAAGCCATGGCGACCGGGCACGACCAACTCGCCCGGCCGTTCCAGGTTGGGCATCGCGCCCTCGCTCAAGCGCAGCGCCCACAGCCGCGGCAGGTAGCCGACGCCCAGCGGATTGTCGTGGCCCTCGCCGCCGTAGGCGCGTTCGGGCGACAGCGGCATCGTCGCGAAGGGCTTGGGCGCACGGATGCACAGGCGGCCGTACCACATGCGTTCCCAGCGCCGGTCGCCGATCACGTCGATGCGCTTGTCGATCGGTCCGCACTGCAGGCGCACCTGCATGCGCGGCACCGGCTTCGGCGCGTGCGCGCTGCCGCTGAGCATGACCTCGGCATGGGCCTTGGGCAGGATGTGGTCCAGCGCCTGCCCGGCCGGGATCTGCTTGAGCACCTTCGGCCACTGCAGGTTCTCGGTCAGCAGGCGCTCGTCGTCGCGGCCCAGCGCGAAGAAGCCGAGCGTGGCCACGGCGAGACGATGCGCACCGCGATACCGGTACGGCTGCTGCAGGACCCCGAGCGTGAGCGGCTTGACGATCTTCATGGGCGCTCCGCTCACAGCACCAGGATGATGACCGGGATCTGCATCACCGGTCCGTCGAGATCGATCTTCGCCTGCGGCGACTTCGCCGAGACGTGCACGCCGGGGCCCGCGACTTCGACCACCGTGCTGGAGCCGGTCACGCTGACCGAGCTGGAATCCCCCGTGACGCTGAGATGGTTGGACGACCCGGTGACCGACAGGCGGTTGTCCATGCCGACGATGTTCAGGGCATTGGTCATGCCCTGCAGGCTGGCGTCCGCGCTGATGCCGAGCAGGCTGTTGCGGGTGGAGGCGCCGGTCGCGGACAGCGCGATGCTGACTGCCACGGCTTCGTTGCCATTGTGCACCCCTGTCACGCTGTTGCTGTTGCTGACACCGACGGCGCTGTTGGTGTTGCTCGCCCCGATCGCGCTCGAAGTGCTCTGCGCGTTCACGGTGCTGAAGTTGTGCTCGATGTTGTGGGTGCTGCGATTGGTCGCGGTGCCGGTGATCTTCGAGGTGTTCTCGGAGTCGGCGAAGATCTCGGTCTTGCTGGTGACCTTGCCCTTGTGCGTGCTCTCGTTGCTCACCTCGCCGGTGTAGGTCGCGATCGACTTGGTCTTGCCGTTGCTCGTGCTCTTCGCGTAGGTGTCGCCCCAGACCGTGGAGATCGAGGATTGCACTGCAGCGCTGGCGTCGGCGTCGGTGACAGGCTGGGCATCGGCCTCGGTCGGTTTGTACTTGCCGACCACGGACTGATGCCGGCTGGCACCGGTGGCGCTGAAGCTGATCTGTTCCTTGCCCCAGCTGTTGCCGTAGGTGGAGCCGTACGACCACGACTCGTTGAGCATGCCGTCTGCGCCCTGCTCCGACGTCGAATAGCCGTAGCTGCCGCCGCGCGAATACGACGCGTCGCGGAAGATCTTCCTGCCATAGGCGGCCTCGACCAGCTTGACCGCGGCATCGACGTCGGCGCGCGACCAGGGCTGGCCGAAGTGGATGCTGCGCGAGTCACCGTAGTTGGTCGAGAAGCTGTTGCCGACCTGGCTGCGCGCGGTCCAGCCCGAGTCGGTGATGGTCTTGGTACCATCGCCCTGGACCATGTTCTGGATCTCGGGGATTTCAGACTCGTCGTTGGCGCGCGACACCCAGACGCAGGCACCGACTTCCGGGATCGTCTGCATGTGCGCGGCCAGCTTCACCCACACCGGCGGCGCGTTCGGCGGATCGGTGGCGAAGCGCACGTACACGCCCTTGGCGTGCAGACGCTTGTGCACGCCCTGGCGGTCCTCCAGCCAGTTGCGGCCGAGGCTGAAATCGTCGGGAATGTAGTACGGCCAGTGCTGCACGGCATCGTCGCCGCCGGGCGAGGCCACGTGCGCCAGCACCACGCCCTGCTGGGTATCCTGCATGCCCGTGGCGGAAATGAGGCCGTCCGCCGGAGTCGCGGAGAAGTGGTTGTTGTACTCGCCGTCGAGCACCGATTCGTGCTGCACCTGGGTGAGCACGAACTCGACGCCATTCAGCTCGGGCCGCACGTCGTCGATGTCGGTTTCCATGCGGAACCGGTGCCCGACGCGCAGCAGCGGGCAGAAACTCGCGCCACTGAACTGGCGTTCGCTACTGTGGATCGCGGACTCGGTGGCCTGGGCGAATTCCCTCACCTGCGCGGTGCTGAAACCGTACTGCACCACCTTGTGCTGGCGGAACGGCAGGTCGCCGGTGTCGGGCCGGCTGTCGGCGCGGAAGGTGGTGAAGCTGGCCAGCGGATCGCCCGGCTGGGTCACGTCCCAGGCTTCGGTCTGCAGGGTGAAGATCCCCTGCACGCCGCTGACGCCGAGCGACTGCTGGTAGCTGTACTGCGACACCACGTCGCCCTGGTGCATGCCCAGCGCATCGGTGGCGGTCCAGGTGTAGCGCAGCGCGGTATCGCCGGGAATCGCCGGCGGATAGGTCGGCCGGTTGTCGAACACCATCACGTGGCGGTCGGCCTCGTGGCGGAAGTAGTAGTAGATGTGCGCCTTCGACATCAGCCGGCGCATGAGCTCCAGGTCGGTCTCGCCGGCCTGGAACCAGTCCTGCACGCGGCAGGTGGCGAGGTTGTCGCTGCCCTTCAGGCCCGAGAACGAAGCCTCCACGCCATGCTCGCGGCACAGCTGTTCGAGCACGTCGCAGATGCTCTTCTGGGTGAACACGCGATAGCGGTTGGTCAGGCCCATGCGCCAGGCTGCCGGTCGCATGGTGACGCGGTAGATGCCCGGCAGCTCGATCGCGAACGCGGCAACGATGCCGTTGAACAGCGCGAACGCGCCCTTCGGGCCGGTGCCATCCAGGGCCTGGCGGAACGCGAGGTGGCCTTCGTCGCGGTCGCTGTACGGCGTGGTGCCGATGCCGACGGTGATCGGCCGGCCGATCACGGTCGCGAAGTCCAGCGCCGTGGCGTCGGCTGCGGCATCGCCCGCTGCGGTGTCGCCGTGCAGCTCCAGCTGGTACTCGAACAGGTCGGACGCGCTCTCCTGGCCCTGGAAGCGTTCGAGGCTGAAGGCGTTCTCGCCCAGCACCTGCCCCTGCGGCATCGCGATGCGGCAGTGCTGGTAGAGCAGCGGCTGGTCGACGAGTTCGAGCGCGGAACCGGCGATGGGGTCGTCGAGCGAAGTCATGCGGCGCCTCCTGCATGGCCGTCGAAGGCCGGTACGGTGAAGCGCACCTGCGGCGCGGCGGGCCGGCCCAGCCAGGCGGTCTGCCCCAGGCGCAGGCCGACATCGCCCGCATCCGGCACGCCACGCAGCACCGGCAGCGGCACGGTGTCGGGATCGACCGCGATGCCCACCTCGCAGTCGAAACGGCGATCGAGCAACAGGCGCAGCATCGACACCAGGCCGCGATGGCCGGCGTCCGGCCAGCGTTCGCCGGGCCGCTGCACGCGCAGGGGCAGCAGCGCGCACAGGCGACGGAACGACACGTAGCCCACGTCGAGCGCGACCGCCGCGCGTGCATCCCACATGCTGCGCCCGAGCAGCGCGCCATCGCCGAGGCGGTGCCCGCAGCGTCCCAGGCAGATGCGGTCGCGCGGTTCGAGCGGCCGCCAGCGTCCGACCAGCATGCGCAGCTTGCAGGGCACGCCCAGGTAGGTCGTCATGACCTGCGCGACCACCGCACCGCTCTTGCGGGTGTTGATCATCAGCCCCGCCAGGCCCAGCCAGGCGCGCATCGGCAGCGGCACCTGCGCCTGCTGCGCCTTCAGGCCCAGGCCCATCAGCGAGGCGAGCTGCGTGGCGTAGCGGGTCGCTTCCGGTAGCGCCGGATCGAGCGCGCGCACCGTCGTGCTTTTCAGGTCGTGGCGCAGCACGTGCAGGCGCTGGTTGAACACGTCGAGGAAGGCCGGCATCGGCTTGCTGCCGATGCGCTCCTGTTCGCGCACCCATTCGAGGAAGGGTTCGGGCAGCGGCCCCAGTTCGCTGGCGACGCAGTAGTTCGGCGTGCGCAGCTCCACGCGCACCGGGATCTCGCCGGGCTCGCGCATGGCCAGGCGGAAAGCCGGCATCTGCGGCGCCTTGCTCAGCCGCGTGATCTCGTGGCCGGGGAAGGCCGCGCCGAGATCCGCACGGAAGCGCAGGCGTGCATCGACCGGCCACGGGCCTTCGCTGCGGTGCCGGAGCAGCCGCACGAGCTGATGGACGTCGAAGCGGGCGTACTGCCCGACGACGGTGCCGATCAGAGAAGGACCTGGTTGCCCGCCAGCGGTGGCCATTCCTTGAGAACTCCCTTGACGTCAGGCATGCGCAGGCGCACCTGCACCACCGTGTTCACGGCGGCGTAGAGCGCGAAGAAATGTCGGAGCACGGTGCAGAACAGCACCGCGCTGGTGTCTTCGAACCGGGTGTGGTCCAGGGTCACGTCGATCTCGACGCCCTGCACGTAGCCGCGCCGTCCCGGTTCGCCGTGCCAGCGCACCAGCGGGCGCGGATCGATCGCGAGGATGCCGTCGATCGCGCGATGGCCCAGCGTGCTGCTCGGGCCGACGTGCTGGCGCAGGATGTCCTTCAGCGCGGCCATCGCGTGCGGACCGTTGGACAGCGACAGGTGGTTCAGCGCCAGCTGCGACACCAGCAGCCACGGCCGCGCCCCGGTCATCGGCGGCGTCTGGTGAGCGGTGGGCTTGCCGAGCACGCGGGTCTTCGCGATCGGCGACGCGCCTTCGACCTGCAGCTCGTCGCCCACCCGCAACCGCTCCGGCATGCGCCGGTTGGTGCACAGCGCGCTGCCGCCGATCACGTCCTCGGCCGGATCGGTCAGGCGGAACTGCGCATCCAGGAAGGACACGTACAGCTCGGTGCCGCCGATGCGCGTGCGCTGGCTGGGCTCGCGACGGGTGATGTAGAAGTAGTCCTGGCCTTCGATGTGCTGGAAGTCGTCCATCGCGAAATACGGCACCAGGACGCGCGGCGCGGCGCCGGCACGGACCGCGTTGAGTCGTTCGATCCGGTAGATCTCGCAGTTCGCGTGCTGGCCGATGTCGCCGGTGAGCCGGTACTCGTAGCGGGTGTGGTCGAGGTTCAGCGGATCGATGCGCTGCGGATACAGGTTCACCAGCGGCACGCAGTTGGTCATCAGCACCGATGGCGCCAGGCGCAGCGCCGGGTTCGGCGGCACGTCGAGCATGAACAGCAGGTCCAGCGTGTCGTCGGCATGCGCCAGGTCCAGCGCCTCGATCTCGAAGAAGAGAAACTTCTCCGGGAACGCGAAATATTCCTGGAGGATCCGGAAGGCTGGATGCGCCTGCGGGTGCGCGGGCAACGCGGCCTCGTCGTCCTCGAAGCCGAGCCAGCGCAGGTCTTCGGCCGGCAGTCGGCGGCAGGTCGCGCCCGTGCCCGGCGCCTCGACCACGGCCAGGCCGCGCAGATGCGCGCCGAGCAGCTGGTGCAGCGCATGCGCAGGCCCGCCCTCGGGGTTGAGGTGGAAACGCAGCCGGGTGGGCTGCAGCTGGTGCAGCGCCGTGCGGCCGTTCTTGCGCAGGCTCACGCGCAGCACGCTGCGCGTGTCGTGGTCGGTCGCCAGCTGCGGATAATCCTTGGGCGAGACGATGGCCAGGTCGACCACGTCCAGTGGCCACAGCGCGGTGTCGAAACAGGTGCGGAACCGGCAGGTCGCCGTGCCGCCGCCTTCGATCGGCACCGTGGCCACGACGCTGCGCCCGCGTTCGACGCGGCCCACGCCGTCGGGCTGCACGGCCATGTGCGCCACCATCATCGACGGCAGCGGCGCGGCCAGGTGCGGATAGAGATCGGCGAGCAGCGCGTTCGGCAGCTCGGCCTGATCGAGGTCGAGCTGGTGGCGCAGGCGACCGGTGAGATACGCGAACGACTGCATCAGCAGTTCGACCTGCGGATCCTGCGAGCGACCGCGATGCAGACCGAGCATGCCGGCCTGCGCCGGGTGTTCGGCGGCGAACTCGCTCGCCTCCTCGCGCAGGGCGGTCAGCTCCTGCTGGTAGGCATCCTTCAGTCGTTCGACCCCGCTGCGCATGCTCGCGTCGGCCTCCGGCTCAGAACGGCGCCGCCACGCAGACATTGCGCGGCTGGTCTTCGTTGGGGAACACGGCGCTCACCACCAGCCGCCACGGCGCCAGCGCGTCGGTCGCACGCTCGGCCTCGACGCGCACGTCGCGCAGGCGCGGCTCGTAGCGCACGATGGCCTCGCGCAGCGCATCGGCGTAGGCATCGAGCATGCCGATCGCGCTCGCGCCCATCGTCACCACCGAGGGCATGCCCCAGGGCACCGCCGGGATGCCCTGCCCGACCAGCCGGCCGGTGGCGGCGATGCGCTGGATCTGGGCCACGATCGCCGCGTTCTGGTCGAACGGCTCCTGCCGGCCATCCAGGCCGCGCGGCAGCGTGCTGAGGCGTTCGAACAGGAACTGCATGCGGGCTCCACGACAGGGCGCGAAAAGGAAGGCATCGCGCCGGCGCACGCGCATCGCGCCGGCGCGGGACCGCGACGATCAGGTGAAGCTGTTGGCGATCGGCCGGTTGTGCATGACGCTCCAGCCGGCGTGGACGTTGCCGGGCGTGGACATGTCGACGTCCTGGATGGTGTAGGTCCAGAGGATCTCGGTGAAGCTGATCTTGAACTGCTCGGTCGGCATGTCGTTGGGGTGCGACTGGAACTGGATCTCGCTGATGATCGCGTCGCGCAGCGCGAGGGTCATGATGTTCGCGGTCTTGTCGCCGCTGTTGCGCGCGATGTAGATCTTGGTCGGGTTGTCCTTGCCCGCGCCCAGCGGCGCGGCGCGCAGGCAGATGTCGTACAGCTTGACCGAGGTCTGGTCGACGTACTTGACGCAGGTGAACTCGGTGATCACCGGCCGGCCGGACGTGCGCGCCTTGTTGCTCACGTCGGTGGTGATCTGCTGCTTCATGCCGTGGTGGATGGAGACCAGCTCCATGCACTTGCCGAAGTTGAGGATGTCCTGGCGCCAGACGTTGTCGATGTGCGTCGAACTGGTCTCGCCGATGAGGTCCGGGTTGCCCGGTTGCAGAAGGATGAGGTCCATGGATGCCTGCCCTGGTGTTGTTGGGTGCGTCGGGATGTGCGTGGGATCAGCGGGGCGCGGGGCGGCGCGTCATGCGCCGCCCCGGGCATCACTTCGGAAGGTCGGCCACGAGCCGGATCGAGGTCGTCAGTTCCTCGAGCTGGAAGTGCGGCTTCAGGAAGACCGTGGCCTTGTATGCGCCCGGCTCGCCGGGCACGTCGACCACCACGATCGAAGCCTCGCGCAGCGGGAACGCCGACTTCACTTCCTGAGACGCGTTGTCGTCGAGCAGCACGTACTGCGAGATCCAGCTGTTGAGGAAGGATTCGACGTTGCCGCGGGTGAGGAAGCCGCCGACCTTCTCGCGCACGATCACCTTGATGTAGTGGGCGAAGCGCGAGGCCGCGAGGATGTACGGCAGGCGCGAGGACAGCGCCGCGTTGGCGTTGGCGTCCGCGTTGATGTACTTCTTCGGCTTGTTCGTCGTCTGACCGCCGAAGAACGCGGCCTTTCCGGTGCCCTTGCAGTGGCAGAGCGAGATGAAGCCGAGGTCGTTCAGTTCCTTCTCGCGGCGGTCGGTGATCGCCACTTCCGTCGGGCAGAACAATTCCTTGATGCCGTCGTCGCCGCCGCTGCGGAAGGTGTAGATCGGCAGGCCTTCGACCAGGCCGCCGCCTTCGACGCCACGGATTGCCGCGGTCCAGCTGTAGATCGAGAACGCATTGGTGATGCGCTCGGCCAGAAAGTACGCGGCATTGCCCCAGAGGAAATTCGCGTTTTCGGGCAGGCCGGCCTCGGACAGCACCGACTCCTCGAAGTTGAAGCCGTCCGCCGGCAGGGTCTTCTCGCCGTAGGGCAGGCGCAGCATCGCGCGCGGCAGCACCAGCGAGACGTAGCGCGAATCCTCGCTGTTGCGGAAGTCGCCCCACTGCGCCAGGTCCGCGCCTTCGAATACCTTCGACAGCTCGCGCGGCTTGGCCAGGTCGCCGAAGCTGGCGAGACCGAACATCTCCGGCGATGCGGCGGCGATGAACGGCGCGTGCGCGGCGGCGGCGACGCCGGACATGGCCTCGATGAAGCTCATGTGCGAGGCCGACGGACCAAACTCGTAGCCACCGACCAGCAGGCTGTACGGCGAACCGCCGTAGGTACCGTACTCGGCTTCGTAGATCAGCTTGAACAGGCGGCTCTGGTCGAACTCGACCGCCTTGGACAGGTCGTCCTGCAGTTCCTTCAGCGTGGCGTTGAACACGCGCAGCTTGAGCTGCGGGCCAGTCTCGGAACGCGACACCAGGTAGTAGAGCGCGCGCCAGGTCGCCTCCATGTCCTTGAAACGCGCACTGTGCATGACCAGCGACAGCTGTTTGCTGAGTGCCTTGTCGATCGCAGCCACCGCGTGGTCGATCGACAGCGCGGCGCCGAGGCCCTTGCCGTCGTTGCCGTTGGCGTCCTTGGTGACGATCACCGGCACGACATGGACCTCGAACGCCTTGGCGAGCGTGGCCTTGAAGGTCTCGTCCTTCTCGGGGAAGCCTTCGTTGAGCTTGGTGCCGACATCGGCCGACCAGGCGCCGCTGGTTTCGATCGCCTTCACGGCATCTTCCAGGATCGTGCCGACGGCATCGTTCACTTCGGCGCGGGCCTGTGCGTCGCGCAGCGCCTTGCGCTGCTCGAACACCTCGTTCAGCACCTTGACCTTGCGCACCACCGCGACCGGATCGAAGTCGGCGATGGACTCGAACACCACCACTTCGCCGGCCAGCTTGCCCGAGCCGCCGGGCAGGACGTTGTCCACGTCCTTGAGCAGCACGCGCGGCACGCTCTGCCGCAGCACTTCGTTGAAGTTGTCGCGGTCGATGTCGACGATGCGACGTTCCTTCATCGCCACCGGTACCGGCGCGGCGGCGTCCGGATCGCGGTCGCCGGTCAGGTCCGCGAAGATGCCGACGATGAAGGGCAGCTCGCGCTTCTCGATCGCACCGTTGGTGTGGACGTCATACGTGATTCGCACGCGGGGAGGACGCACCCGCAGCAACTTTTTTTGCGCGCTTTCGCTCATTCGCTTGGCCCCACAGGGTTGGTTGGTCGTTCCTTGCGCCCGTGCCGCGTGGCTGTCGCCGCGACCGGGCATTCGCTGCCCTGCGTGTCCATGTCGCGACCATCGCGACCGCACCAACGTGCAAGGCTTCGGCGATGACATAAACAAGTTGCGTGCCAAGTCGCGCATTCCACGCAAGCCGTTGATCTTCAACCAGTTTGATCGGATGCGCTGCCTTCACGCGCTTCGCAGGCACCGTGCCGCGCTTTCTTCATCGAGGCGACCATCAGTCGAAAAACCCTTGCAAACAAGGGTTTTACGGAATATCAGCGGGATCCTGGCGCGAAACTCCGGTGGGTGGAATTCCACCCGGGCCTGGTGGGAATCCACCCAGGCGACTGCGCAGCATGCACGTCCCGCAGCGCGCGGTCGGTCGAACGGGCAGGACGCATCGCATGGGTCGGAAGACGATCGGCAATCGCCGGCATGCCGCGCTCGCCAGCGGATCGGATCGACGTTCGATGGAAAACGGCAGGGCGGATCGGCGCACGCGATCGGAAAGCGATGCGTCGACCGCAGCGGCGGATCAGGCGATGGTCTATCGCCGCGCGAGGACGTCGGCGGCCATCCACATGCATCTGCCGACGTCGGAAATCCCGGCAGGGCCGGTCACTTCTTGTGGTACTTGTAGAGATTCCGCAGTTCCGAGACGTTCTCTTTGCTGTCGATCAGCTCTTTCATCGGCGTGGCACGATACACCGTATTCTTCCTCACTTCATTGAAGATTTCCCCAGGTTTCTGGCCTTGGAATTTATTGCCTGGAACACCTGATATCACCGAATCATCACCTGTTTTTTTCTCGAACATCCTGCCGCAGTCGTAGCAGACCTGATTCGGAAAGCTCGCGAACATGCCGACAATCTGCTTGTCGTTCTCCATCTCCACTTTGCGGTACTGGTTATGCAGGGTCAGCGCCATGGGCTCGGAATGATAGGTCTGGGACGCCGTGCCCTTCTTGCCGTCCATTTTTACCACCTCGATGCTCGGCAGGTAGAATTTCTCGGATTCATCGCTCAAGCTTTTGTCAAGCCCGCTTCCGGAAACACCCATCGCATAGGTAGACTCGGTGAACTGGAAACTCTTGGATTCCTCGTCGAATCGCACCTTTCCCACATCGGAGAGGATCGCGTTGACCTTCTGCGGCGTGTTCTTGGTGTTGACCGACGATTGCGTCATGATCTCGGCACGCGACTCGAACGTCTTGACGAATTCATCGTCACTTAACGGCCCACTGGACAATGTTTCGGATGTCGGCAGGGAATGCATGCGCCAGCCCTGGATGCCGCCATTGTCCAATTCGCTGAATCCGCTGATGGACCCCCGGCGGGACATGTACATGACACTGCTGCCCAACCCCCAGTCCTGCTTGGTCTGGATCGGTTTCAGGCCGGTTTTCTCGATATAGGTCTTCAACTGCTCTTTCGGCGTTTCGTTCTCTTCCTTGTCGCCGGAAAAGGTGATGTTGGAAAACTTGTGCCATTTCACCCCTTGCCCGGACTCGATCTTCTTGCCCTTGAAGGCCTCGTGCCCGAACGACAGGGGCTTCCTGATGATGGCCTTGAAGGTGAACTTTGGCGTACTGAGCACTTGTTTCAGAAGCAATTCCGGCAGAGTGATCTTGTTGCCGACCAACTGATTGTCGTTGCGCACGACGAGGGCCTTGCTGCCCCCCTTGTCGTTCAGGTCGGAGTTTGAGTCATTCCGCTTGCGCTTGTTGTTGTCGTTGCTATTCATTGATCGATTCCATCGACTGTTTTCGCCGCCGGCCCTTCGCGGCAGTCGTTATCATTCGCCTGCATCGCTAGAGGTTGCGCCGGCCGGACTGGATGGTGCCGGTGTCGCCATCGTGGATCTGGTAATGCAGGCGCGAACTGCCGTCGGGCTTGTGCCTGATCGTCACGAATGCCTGGCGGCCGTCGGGATAGTTGTTGCGACCGAAGGTCGGGCCGTTCGCGGAGAGCGTCTGTTGCAGCACCCGACCGTCCGTGTCCGGGCGGATATGCATGAATGCCCCACCCTGCCTGCTCACCGAACACCCGCTGAGCTGCGTGGTGACGATGGTCGACTCCGCGCGCTGGCTCAGGGTGTTTTCGGGAAGCCGGCCCTGCGCGAAGCCGGTCACGCGCGTGTCGTTCGGCGTGCCATGCGGCTGCGGACCGCTGGTCATCTGGTCGCTGGTCGACTGCACCATGGGCAGGAATGCTGCCGTGAAATCGAGCCCGACTTTCGCGCTGCCATGGACGCGCTTGTGGTCCTGCGCATCGCTCGACTTGATCAATTGCAGATGCCGCAACGGCGCACGCGACTCGCCGGAGCGGTCGGTGATCTGGTCCAGCTGCGGGAAGCTGGATGTTCTGCCGGTCACGGTACGGAACTGGAACTGCGTCGCGGTGTCGGACGTCCCGCCAGGCTGATCCGGCGCCTGGACCATGCTCTGCACCGCATACGTCCTGAGGAACGCAGCAGGATGCTGCTGGAACAATTCGTCGGGCGACAGGTGGCCGTACTGCAGCCAGCGCCCCTTGTCGACCAGGTCCGGGCGGTTCTCCTGCTTGCCCTTGCGCTTGATCGCCCGGCCGAGCTCTTCACGACCCGTGGTTTCCAGCAGCTTGCCCGCGCCCATCACCGCAAGATTGCGCAGCGGCGCGCTCGGAAGCGTGTACAGCGCCGCGCCACCCACCGCCATGCGCGCCACGCCCTTGGCGATGCCGCCCCAGGTGCCGCCCTCGCCGCTGTTGCGATAGACCTGGGTGGCGCCATCGACCACCTGGGACGCGCCGGTGGCGTGGTAGGCCATCGTGGCCGTGGTCTTGACCGCCGACGCGATCCTGTCGAAGTAGCTCACGTCGCATCCCCCTCATTGACCGTAATGCGGTCTCGGCGTGTGCCACTGGGTGACGGTGACCCGTGCCGATTCGGCCCGGCGCAGATCCGAAGTCATCTCGCGCTCGTGCGCGCGATGCTCGCCGTAATGCCCGCCGGTGCCTCGATTGACCTGCGGGTTCTGCGGCACGACCAGTTCGGGCACATGCCCGGGACCGCCGCTGGCGCGCGGCATCATGTGGCCGGCGTCCCAGGGCGCGCCGCCGCCCGGCACCGGATTCGGCGCCTCCCATGCGCCGTGCGCGCCGCCGGACGTGCGATAGGACCACGCGATCGACTGCGGCGCCGGTGCCATCTGCACGGTGGCGCGCGTGACGGGCGTCGTACCGGTCCCTGACGGATGCACATAGGACGTGTGCCCGCTGCGCGATGTGCGCGACCCGATCGACTCCATGTCCTGCCAGGTCACCGTGCGCCCTCTCAACTCCCTGCTGCCCCAATCCGACATTGCCCGCTCCTTGTTGATGGATGCACACCAAAACCTTCGACACGATCGTCGTCACGCAGGACGCGTGTCGCGAGCCACCCCGCGCAAGGGCACCGCAACCCGCGTCTGAGACCCCATCCGTTCGAACAGCCCGTGCAAGGCGTCCGCGCTGTCCCAGCGGCCCTGCGGCGGCCCCAGCCTGTACAGCAGTTCGTCGTCGTGCGGCGGCGCGGGACGGAAATCCAGGGCCTCGAATCCCAGCCGCGCGAGCGCGCTTCGCGACGGCGTGTTGTGCTCGAACACCTTCGCGTAGCAGGCACGCATGCCGTGCCGGTCGAAGGCATCGGCCAGCAGCAGCCGCACCGCTGCCGGCCCGAGCCCCTGCCCCTGGAAATCGCGGCCGATCCAGTAGTAGAAGAACCCGAGGTCGTCGTGCAGGGTGAGGCTGACGCTGCCGACGAAGCCCCAGTCGCGATGCAGCACCGCGTAGAGGCGCTGGTCGCCGTAGCCCCAGCATTCGTCCAGCCAGCGATGCCAGGCCGCGTCGTCGCCGAACACCGGCAGGCAGCACAGCCGCGCGATGTCCGGTTCCCAGTATTGCCAGGCGAAATCCGCGCAGTGGTGGTGCCCCAGTGGTTCGAGGCGCAGCGTCTCGTCTTCGATCGGTGGCGCGCGCGCTTCGACGAATCCGCGCCAGGCCTGCAGTTGTGCGTGCATGCCCGCCGTGGCGGGATCGCGAGGATGCGTGAACAGGCGACGCCGGCAGCGCGTTTCCGCCTCGTGCCGGTGGCCCATGCGGAACAGGGCATCGATGGTGTCCAGATCCGTATCGTCGACGCGCGCGTCGCCCGCGTCACGCAGGGCGAGCCACAGCGGCCAGTCGCACCACGATCGCAGCAGCCCCAGCAGGCCCTCGCGCGTCGCAGCATCCAGGCGGGGCAGTTCGCCGAATGCCCCGCGCAGGCCGCATATCCACGGCGCGCGCTCGCGCGGATCAGTCACCGCGGGCGCGGCGAGCACCTGCGGCAGCACGCGTTCGAGCGCGTCGCGCCGCCAGCCGGCGGCGTCCAGCATGCGCAGGGCCGATGCCATCGACAGCACGGTGTCGGGCGTCGGCAGCGATTCGATCGATGCATGGCGGGCATGCGCGAGCATTCAGCGCATCCGCCACGGTGCAATGCGATGCGCGCCGCGACGGCACGCGGATCGCACGGGCGGCTGGCGGCCTGCGCGGCATCGGGCAGCATCTTCCATCGGCGTGCGGCTCCTGTGCGACGGGTCGAGGGACAGGGCCCACGTAGCAAATCGCGGGCCACCGGCGCACGAACGCGCAAGACGCTGATTCGCTGGATCTTTTCTTCAGGATCGGCGCGCACGCGGCCGACCCGGGTGATTTTTCACCCACCCGGCGCGCGGGTTTCAGTCCGCCGCGTCCTCGCGTCGTCGACGCCACAGCACGTTGTTGCCGATGCGCAGCGGTTCGATCACGCCCTCGGCGTGCAGCTGCTCCAGCGCCACTTCGGTGACCACCTGCGATTCGGGGTGCCCCGGCCAGTCGATCCACCAGCGGTGGATGCCTTCCAGCGTATCGGCGGCATCAGGCCTCATCTCGAGGAATCGGCGGATGGCGTCCTTGGCGAATTCGATCAATCCTCGGTCCATGCACGGCCGCCGGAAGTGGGAAGACGGGACATCCTAGAGCCTGGAACGTGCCTTGTCCCTTGGACATCGCACGGGCCAGGCCGAAGGCTCAGGCCACCTGGCCTTCGCCGCCCAGTCGGTACTTGCGCACCAGCTTGCCGAAGGCGCTGCGCTCCTGGTTCGACAGCCGCGCGGCCTGCGAGATGTTGCCCCCGGCTCGCGCCAGCATCTCGCGCACGTAGCTGCGCTCGAACTCCGCGACCGCCCTCGCCTTCGCATCCTTGAACGGGGTGCAGTCCGCCTCCGCGACGGTCGGTCCGGTTGCCGATGCGGTTGCCGATGCGGTAATCGCTGCAGGCGCCGCTGCCACCCCGGACCCAGCCTCGGCGACATCGCCCGGCATCAGCTCCTCGCGCGTCTCGCGGAGCCGCAGGGCCTCGTCGTCGCTCATCAGGAATTCGCGATGGATCACGTTCTCCAGCTCGCGGACGTTGCCCGGCCAGTCGTAGCGACGGATGAAATCCTCGCCGTCCGCATGCAGGTCGCGGGCATGGGTCCGGTACTGGTGGCTCAGCCGCCGCAGCATGTTGCGCGCCAGCAGCACGCCGTCGCCGGGGCGATCGCGCAGGGCCGGCAGGCGCAGCGACAGCACGCGCAGGCGATACAGCAGGTCCTGGCGGAAGCGGCGCTCGCGCGCCAGGGCGTCGAGGTCGGCATTGCTGGCGACCAGCACGCGCACGTCCACCTGCAGCAGGCCGCCGCCGCCGACGCGGCGATAGGTGCGGTCCTGCAGGAAACGCAGCAGGGCCGCCTGCGCCTTGGGCGTCAGCGCATCGATTTCGTCGAGGAAGATCGTGCCCCCCGCGGCCTGGCCGACCAGGCCGATCGACGCGGTCTTGGCATCGGTGAACGCACCGCGCTCGTGTCCGAACAATTCGCTTTCCACCAGCGATTCGGCCAGCGCGCCGCAATTGACCGGCACGAAAGGCTTGTGCGCGCGCTCGCTGCCGTAGTGGATGGCGCGCGCCGCGACCTCCTTGCCAGTGCCGGTCTCTCCTGCGATCAGCACGGTAGCATCGATCGCGGCCATGCGCTGGATCTGCGCCACCGCCTTCCTGAACTGCGGCGAGGCGCCGACGAGGTCGAATCGCGAATTCGCATCCATGTCCCTGCTCCGATCACATGCCCCGGTCACTTGCTCCGAACGATCCCGCGACGCACCCGATGGGGCGTCGCCATCGGAGCGTGCGATCCATGGCGCATGCATCGCGCCGCACGGCCGAGCCAGTGCGCGGCGGCAGGTCCGGAAGCGGCGGCGCAGCGATCTCCTGCATCGAATCCCCCATGGCATCCCTGTCCGTCGGGCGACAGTGCGCCCGTCGCGATGCGCCCGCATCGCCATTGCAGTCTGCGTCCGGTGCAGACCCCCTGCGGTATCAGTACAGGATCAGATGCGCGATGGGCCATCGCCGTCCTGCCGCGCAAGAGTTAGCACGCGAAACCGGCTCGTGGAAGCGAAGCGCGTCTCGAAAACGCGCGCGGCCCGTCCGGCATGCAGGGAGCCCGGAAACACGAAGGCCACCCGGAGGTGGCCTTCTGCCCGGTCATGTCGGAAGACATGTCGGAAATCTGGTGCCGGAAACAGGAGTCGAACCTGCGACCTACGCATTACGAATGCGCCGCTCTACCAACTGAGCTATTCCGGCGGTGTCTTGCCGGGACATGACGTCGCGGCAGGGATGCGATTCTAGGGTTTCGGGGGAGGCCCGGTCAATCGACCAGGCGCAGGCGCAGTTCCTTGGGCAGCGCGAAGACCATGTCCTCGGGCTCCCCGTCCAGTTCGCGCAGGCCGGCGGCCCCCAGCTCGCGCAGCCGGGCGATCACCCCCTGCACCAGCACGTCCGGCGCGGACGCACCGGCGGTGACGCCGATGTGGCGCCGGCCTTCGACCCAGCGCGGGTCGATCTCCTCGGCGCCGTCGATGAGGTAGGCCTCGACGCCTTCGCGCTCGGCCAGCTCGCGCAGGCGGTTGGAGTTCGAACTGTTCGGCGAGCCGACCACCAGCACCAGGTCGCAGTGCTCGGCGAGTTCGCGCACGGCGTCCTGGCGGTTCTGGGTGGCATAGCAGATGTCGTCGTTGCGCGGCCCGAGCATCTTCGGGAACTTGGTGCGCAGGGCTTCGATGATGCCCCGGGTGTCGTCCACCGACAGCGTGGTCTGGGTGGTGTAGGCCAGGTTCTCGGGTTGGCCCACCTCGAGGCGCTCGACGTCGTCGATATCCTCGACCAGGTAGATCCGGCCGGTGCCGGCCTCGGCCTGCCACTGGCCCATCGTGCCTTCCACCTCCGGATGGCCGGCGTGGCCGACCAGGATCACGTCGCGGCCGGCGCGGCAGTGGCGCGCGACTTCGAGGTGGACCTTGGTCACCAGCGGGCAGGTCGCGTCGAACACCTTCAGGCCACGGCGTTCGGCCTCGCTGCGCACGGCCTGCGAGACGCCATGGGCGCTGAAGATGACCGTCGCGTTGTCCGGCACCTCGTCGAGTTCCTCGACGAAGATCGCGCCGCGCTGGCGCAGGTCTTCGACGACGAAGCGGTTGTGCACGACCTCGTGGCGCACGTAGATCGGCGCGCCCAGGGTCTCGATGGCGCGCTTGACGATCTCGATCGCGCGGTCGACGCCGGCGCAGAAGCCGCGCGGATTGGCCAGGATGATGTCCATGGGGTCAGTCTGCCTTCTTCGTCGCCGGGGACGGATGCTTGCCGAACACGCCGAACGCCACCAGCGCGATCGCGCCGCAGACGATGGCCGAATCGGCGATGTTGAACGACGGCCAGACGAAGCTGCCGTAGTACCACTGGATGAAATCGACCACGTGGCCGTGCATGAAACGATCGATCAGGTTGCCCAGCGCGCCGCCGATCACCAGCGAGAACGGCAGCGCGTTGCGCCAGTCGCCGCGCGCGGTACGCGACAGCCACACCGTCAGCAGGCCGCTGATGCCGATCGCCAGCACCGCGAAGAAGTACTTCTGCCAGCCGCCGGCATCGGCGAGGAAGCTGAAGGCCGCGCCGGTGTTGTAGCTGCGATACCAGTTCCAGACGCCTTCGATGACGACCACCGGCTGGTACTCGGGCAGGCTGGTCAGCACCCACTGCTTGGTCCACTGGTCGAGGCCGATCACGACCACCGACAGCAGCAGCCAGACCAGGGCGTTGGGTTTGGGGGATGACGTCATCTCACTGCATCTCGTCTTGCGCCCTCCCCGCATCGCGGGGAAGGGCTGGGGTGGGGGCTGTTGCCGCTGTGGGAGCGACGCAAGTCGCGACGCTCCTTCGATGCCCCTGGTCGCGACTCGCGTCGCTCCCACAGAACATCAGAACCACTGCCGCACTTCGCCCGGACCTTCGACATTGCTCACGCAACGGCCGCAGATCTCGGGGTGGTCGGGATCGCTGCCGACATCGTCGCGATGGTGCCAGCAGCGGATGCACTTGGGCTTGGCGCTGACCGTCGCGGTCACGTTCGCTTCACCCTGCACCACGCTCACGTCGCCGCTGATGAACAGGAAACGCAGCTCGTCCGCCAGCGGCGACAGCCACGAGAAGTCCTCGGCGTTGCAGGCGATGGCGATTTCCGCATCCAGCGCCGCGCCGATCTCGCCACTCGCGCGCATCGGCTCCAGCACCTTGGACACCTGCTCGCGCAGCGCCAGCAGGCGATCGAAGCGCTCGGCATTGAGCGCCATATCCGCCGGCAGCGGCGCCAGCCCGTCGTACCAGGTCGCGAACAGCACATGGCCTTCGCGCTCGCCCGGCAGGTGGCTCCACATTTCCTCGGCGGTGAAGGTGAGGATCGGCGCGATCCAGCGCGCGAAGGCCTCGGCGATGCGGAACATCGCGCTCTGCGCGCTGCGCCGGCCGCGCGCATCCTCGCGCATCGTGTACAGGCGGTCCTTGGTCACGTCGAGGTACAGCGCACCGAGGTCGACGCTGCAGAAGTTGATCACCGCCTGCACCACGACCGGGAAGTCGTAGTTGCGGTAGGCGTTCGCGATCTCGTGCTGCAGCGCGTCGGCGCGATGCACCGCCCAGCGGTCCAGCGCCAGCATGTCGTCCAGCGCCAGCAGGTCGCGCGCCGGATCGAAACCGTGCAGGTTGCCGAGCAGGAAGCGCGCGGTGTTGCGGATGCGGCGATAGACGTCGCCGCTGCGCTTGAGGATGGTGTCGGAGACCGACATCTCGTTGCGGTAATCCGCCGAGGCGATCCACAGGCGCAGCACGTCGGCGCCCATCTGGTCGATGACCTTCTGCGGTTCGACGATATTGCCCAGCGACTTCGACATCTTCCGGCCGCTTTCGTCGACCGTGAAACCGTGTGTCAGCACCTGGCGGTACGGCGCCTTGCCGTCCATCGCCACGCCGGTGAGCAGCGAGCTCTGGAACCAGCCGCGATGCTGGTCGGACCCTTCCAGGTACATGTCGGCCGGCTTGCGCAGGCCGTCCTGCGGACGCTGGCCCAGCACGCAGTCGTGGGTGACGCCGGAATCGAACCAGACGTCGAGGATGTCGGTGACCTTGTCGTAGTCCTTCGCTTCCTCGCCGAGCAGGTCGGCGGCATCGAGCGCGTACCACGCGTCGGCACCGGCCTGCTCCACGCGTTCGGCGACCTGGCGCATCAGCGACGGCGAGTTCGGATGCGGCAGGCCGGTCTCGCGATGGATGAACAGTGCGATCGGCACGCCCCAGGTGCGCTGGCGCGAGATCGTCCAGTCCGGGCGACCGTCGACCATGCCGGCGATGCGCGCCTGGCCCCAGTCGGGGAACCATTCGACCTGCTTGATCGCGTCCAGCGCGTCGGCGCGCAGGTTGGCCTGGCTCATCGAGATGAACCACTGCGGCGTGGCGCGGAACGCCACCGGCGTCTTATGGCGCCAGCAGTGCGGATAGCTGTGGTCGAGCTTGAAGAAGGCGAGCAGCGCGCCGATGCCGCGCAGCGCCTCGACGATGACGTCGTTCGCCTTCCAGATGTGCAGGCCGGCCAGCGCCGTTTCGCCCAGCGGTGGCGTCGACGGCAGGTACACGCCGCGACCGTCGACCGGGTTCATCTGCGCAGCCGTGTACTTCGCGACCAGGCCGTACTTCAGGCCGACCGCATAGTCTTCCTGGCCGTGGCCCGGCGCGGTGTGCACCGCACCCGTTCCGTCCTCGGCGCTGACGTGGTCGCCGAGGATGAGCGGGATATCGCGCTCGGCGTAGAACGGATGGCCCAGCAGCAGGTTCTCGAGCGCGGCGCCGAGCGCGCGGCCCAGCACTTCGGGTTCCTCGATGCCGTAGCGCTTCAGCGCCTTCGGCACCAGGCCCTCGGCCAGCACCAGCAGGCGACGCTTGCCGTCGCGCGCCGGGCCTTCGACCAAGGCGTATTCGAGTTCCGGGCCGATGCTCACCGCCAGCGAGGCCGGCAGCGTCCACGGCGTGGTGGTCCAGATCGGCACCGCCACTTCGACATCCGCATCGATGACGACGCCGAACTTCGCCGCCAGCGCCTGCGGATCGCGCGCGGCATAAGCCACGTCCACCGCCGGCGAGACTTTGTTCTCGTACTCGATCTCCGCCTCGGCCAGCGACGAACCGCAGTCGAAGCACCAGTGCACCGGCTTGGCGCCGCGCGCGAGATGGCCGCGTTCGACGATCTTCGCCAGCGCGCGCACCATGTCCGCCTCGAAGCGGAAATCCATCGTGCGATACGGGTTGTCCCAGTCGCCGAGCACGCCGAGGCGCTTGAAGTCGCGGCGCTGCAGGTCGATCTGCTCGGCCGCGTATTCGCGGCAGCGCTTGCGGAATTCCGCCGCGTCGATCTTGTCGCCGACCTTGCCGAACTTCTTCTCCACCTGCAGTTCGATAGGCAGGCCGTGGCAATCCCAGCCCGGCACGTAGGGCGCATCGAAGCCGGCCATCAGCTTCGACTTCACCACGATGTCCTTCAGCACCTTGTTCACCGCGTGACCGATGTGGATCTGGCCGTTCGCGTACGGCGGACCGTCGTGCAGGATGAAGGTCGGCCGACCCTGCGCGTGCTTGCGCACCTGCGCGTAGAGGTTCTCGTCCTCCCAGCGCTTGAGCGCGACGGGCTCGCGCTTGGGCAGGTCGCCGCGCATCGGGAAGTCCGTCGCGGGCAGGTGGATGGTGGTCTTGTAGCGTTGGCTGTCCTGGTCGCTCACGCGCGGGCTCGCTCTGTCGAATGCAATGAAAGTGTGTCAGGGCCAGATGCACCGGGAATCGATGCATGCGGGCTCGAAAGGATCGCCCTCGCCTGCGCGGCATCGCGGTCCATCTGCGCGACGAGGCTGGGGAGATCCGGGAATTTTTCCTCATCGCGCAGGCGCGCGACGAATTCCACTTCGACATGACGACCGTAGAGGTCGCCCTGGAAGTCGAACAGGTGGGCTTCGAGCAGCGGCTCGACGCCGCCGACCGTGGGCCGCGTGCCGAAGCTGGACACCGACGGCCACGACTGGTCGGCGATGCCGTGCACCCAGGTCGCGTAGATGCCGCGCAGCGCGGGGGTCTTCGGGAAACGCAGGTTCGCGGTGGGATAGCCGAGCGTGCGCCCGAGCTGCTTGCCGCGCACCACGCGCCCGCCGATGGCGTAGGGCCGTCCGAGCAGCTGTGCCGCCGTCGCGAAATCACCGGCCTGCAGCGCGTTGCGGATGCGCGTGCTGGACACCGGCGCACCGTCGACCAGCACCGGCTCGATGGTCTGCGCGGTGAAGCCGGCCTCGGCGCCCATGCGCTGCAGCAGGGCGAGGTCACCGGCGCGGGCACGGCCGAAGCGGAAATCCGGGCCGACCCAGACTTCACGCGCGGACAGGCGCTCGACGAGCTGGCGCCGGACGAAATCCTCGGCCGGCACCGCCGCCAGCGCAGCGCCGAAGCGCAGCAGACCGAGCTTGTCGACGCCCAGTTCGCGCAGCTGCGACTGCTTGGCGCGCGGCAACTGCAGGCGTGGCGGCTTGCCGTCGCGGGCGAAGAACTCGCGCGGCAGCGGCTCGAAGCTCAGCACCACCGCTGGCACGCCCAGCGCACGGGCACGCTCGACCGCGCGGCGGACCAGCGCGCGATGGCCCAGGTGCAGGCCGTCGAAGGCGCCGATGCACACCACGCTGCCATCCGGGCACAGCGGCCCACCGTCGAGGTCGCGGAAGAGTTCGGTCATTGGATTGGTGGAGGCCCCGGCGGGATGCGCCGGGGACGTGCAGCGAAAGAACCCCGGAGTATAGCGGCAGCGCCCGCCCACGGCCTCGGTGACCGGGGGTTCACCGCTGCAACTCAGTGGCGCAGGTCGCGCGGACGCAGGCCCATCGCCAGCAGGGTCGCGCCGTAGGCCGCCGCGCCCGCCGCGACCGCCACCAGGAGCCAGAGCGTGCGATCCCAGATGCCGATCGCGGTCCAGTCGCCGACCCGGTAGGAAATCGCAAGCACCACGGCGGTCATCGCCATGCAGGCGACCGCGATCCGCAGCAGGTGCCGGCCCCAGCCCGGCTGCGGCTTCAGCAGACCGTCGCGGCGCAGGTAACGCCACAGCAGCCAGGCATTGAAGATGCCGGCCAGGCCGGTCGCCAGGGCGATGCCGCCATGGGCGCCGTCGACATCGTTCAGCCACAGCGGCAGGGTGAAGGCGATGGTCATCGCGACATTCGCGAACACGGTCCAGATCGCCGCCTTCATCGGGGTCTTGGTGTCCTGGCGGGCATAGAACGCCGGGGACAGGACCTTGCTCAGCATGAAGGCGGGCACGCCCAGGCTCATCGCGCTGAGGCTGAGCGCGGCCATGCGGGTGTCGTGCGCGGTGAACTTGCCGCCCTGGTAGACCACCGAGGTCAGCGGCTCGGCCAGCAGCAGCAGGCCCAGGCCGGCCGGCACGCCGGCAAGCAGGGCCAGGCGCAGGCCCCAATCCAGCGCCGCCGAATAACCGTCGGCGTCGGTGGCCGCATGGCGCCGCGACAGGTGCGGCAGGATCACCGTGCCGATCGCCACGCCGAACAGGCCCAGCGGGAACTCGATCAGGCGGTCGGACAGGTACAGCCAGGTCTGGCTGCCGGTGACCAGCACCGACGCGAAGATCGTGCCGACCAGCAGGTTCAGCTGCGCCACCGAGGACGAGAACAGGGTCGGGATCATCAGCTTCGCCACCCGGCGCACGTCCGGATGACTGAACCCGGGGCGGAAGGTCGGCCGCAGGCCCAGCCGGCCCAGCGCCGGCCACAGCACCACGAGCTGCAGGATGCCGGCGATCAGCACGCCCCAGGCCAGGGCCTTGGCCGGCTCGGCGAAGCGCGGCGCCAGCCAGACCATCGCCGCGATCATCACCAGGTTGTGCAGGACCGGGGTGACGGCGGGCAGCGCGAACTTGCCGAAGCTGTTCAGCACCGAGGCCACCAGGGCCATCATCGAGATGAACAGCAGGTACGGGAAGGTGATCCGCAGCATGTCGACGATCAGGCCGAACTTCTCCGGCTCGTCCACCGCGCCGGGCGCGAACAGGCTGGCGATCAGCGGGGCCGCCAGCATGCCGATGCCCGAGACCACGAACACCACCGAGAACAGCGCCCCGGCCATGCGGTCGACGAATTCCTTCAGCGCCGCCTGGTCGCCCCGCTCGCGCAGTTCGTTCAGCACCGGCACGAAGGCCATCTGCATCGAGCCCTCGGCGAAGATCCGGCGCAGATAGTTCGGGATCCGGTAGGCGATGACGAAGGCGTCCATCGCCACCGAGCTGCCGAACAGGCGCGACTGGAGGGCGTCGCGGGCGAACCCGGCGATCCGCGACAGCAGGGTCATCGCGCTGAAGACCGAGGTCGAGCGCAGCAGGCCGGCCTTCACTGGGGGCTTCGGGGCGCCCTGCCCCCCCGTCTCGCCAGCCTTTTCCTCACCTGGACCGCTCATTCCGGCCTCCCGGCGCCGCACCGGTTGACCCAACCCACTGAATCGCCCATAATTTTCTGTCTCACTGTCCGCATAGCGGCGGTCTGTCCCTTTTCATTCAACCATCGGACGGCGGGCATCGCCCTGTTTTTCCGACCGATATCAACCGTAAACCCCAGGATTCCATCGTGGCCAACATCAAGTCCGCCAAGAAGCGCGCCAAGCAGACCGTCGTGCGCAACGCCCGCAACACCGCCCAGCGTTCCCAGCTCCGCACCGCCGTCAAGAAGGTCCTCAAGGCCATCGACTCGAACGACGCCGCCGGCGCCGAAGCCGCTTTCGCCGTCGCCCAGCCGATCCTCGATCGCTTCAGCGCGCGCGGCCTGATCCACAAGAACAAGGCTGCCCGCCACAAGAGCCGCCTGACGGCCCGCATCAAGGCCCTCAAGGCCGTCGGCTGATCCAGGCATCTCGCGGGCACCCCCGCGAGCGGCACGCAAAAACCCGGCTTCGGCCGGGTTTTTTGTTGCGCCGGCACCTGCGTCGGCCATGCATCCATGCCCGTAGAGCGGAGCTTGCTCCGCTCGCTTCACGGGAATTTGCGAGCGGAGCAAGCTCCGCTCTACAGACAGCGAATCGCCCGACATCCGCTTACGCCTGATCGGCGGGCGGATTCCCGGCCTGGGCGCTGGCGGCCTTGGCTTCAGCCTCGGCTTCCAGCTGCGCCTCGCGCAGGCGATCGAAGAAATGCTGGATCTCCAGCATGATCGGCCAGGTGCCCTCGCGCGAGATCGCCGAGACCATGTACCAGGGCTGGGTCCAGCCCAGCTCGGCGACGATCTCCTCGGCGCGGGCGCGGGCCTCGTCCTCGAACATCAGGTCGGCCTTGTTCAGCACCAGCCAGCGCGGCTTCTCCAGCATCGCCGGGTCGTGCTTGCGCAGTTCGTGCTCGATCGCGCGGACCTGCTCGGCCGGCGAGGCGTCGACCACGCCCTCCATCGGCGCCATGTCGACCAGGTGCAGCAGCAGGCGGGTGCGCTGGACATGGCGCAGGAACTGCGCGCCCAGGCCGGCACCGTCGGCGGCACCTTCGATCAGACCCGGGATGTCCGCGATCACGAAGCTGCGGTGCGGCTCGACGCTGACCACGCCCAGGTTCGGATACAGGGTGGTGAACGGGTAATCCGCGACCTTCGGCGTCGCCGCCGACACCGCGCGGACGAAGGTGCTCTTGCCGGCGTTCGGGAAACCCAGCAGGCCGACGTCGGCCAGCAGCTTCAGTTCGAGGCGGAGCGTGCGCTCCTCGCCCGGCAGGCCCGGCAGCGCCTTGCGAGGCGCCCGGTTGACCGAGCTCTTGAAATGCATGTTGCCGAGGCCGCCCTTGCCGCCCTTGGCGACCAGCAGGCGCTGGCCGTGGCGGGTGAGGTCGCCGATGACCTCGTCGGTCTCGACATTGGTGATGACCGTGCCCACCGGCACGATGATCGTGGTGTCCTCGCCGCCCTTGCCGTACATCTGCCGGCCCATGCCGTTCTCGCCGCGCTGGGCGCGGAATTTCCGCTCGTGGCGGAAATCGACCAGGGTGTTCAGGTTCTCGTCGGCCTGCAGCCAGATGCTGCCGCCGTCGCCGCCGTCGCCGCCGTCCGGGCCGCCCAGCGGGATGAACTTCTCGCGCCGGAACCCCACGCAGCCATTGCCGCCGGATCCGGCGATCACTTCGATTTCGGCTTCGTCGACGAGTTTCATGGGGCGGGTTTCCGGGGACTGACGGGATGCATTCTGGCAGGACTGGCGGTGAAAGAACCGATCCTGGCAGGGGGCGGTGAAGCGGAGAAGAAGCGCGAAGGTTTGACGCTACAAACGAAAAGCCCCGCCGAAGCGGGGCCTCTCGCGCGATGCGGCATCGATCAGACGATGCTGACGGTGCGGCGCTTCTTGGCGCCCTTCACCGAGAACTCGACCTTGCCGTCGACCAGCGCGAACAGCGTGTGGTCGCGGCCGAGGCCGACGCCCGGACCCGGATGGAACTGGGTGCCGCGCTGGCGGACGATGATGTTGCCGGCTTCGACGGCCTGGCCGCCGAACAGCTTCACGCCGAGGTACTTCGGGTTGGAGTCGCGGCCGTTGCGCGAGGAACCTACGCCCTTTTTATGTGCCATGGCTGCTTCTCCTTACTTGTTGATGCCAGTGATCTGGATTTCGGTGTAGTGCTGCCGGTGGCCCATCTGCTTGCGATGGTGCTTGCGGCGGCGGAACTTGACGATGCGGATCTTGTCGGCGCGGCCATGGCCGAGCACCTTGGCGGTGACGGTGGCGCCCTTCAGCGCGTCGCCGAGGGTCACGCCCTCGCCGTCGCCCAGCATCAGCACGTTGTCGAATTTGATCTCGCTGCCGGCGTCGGCTTCGAGCAGCTCGACGCGAAGCGTCTCGCCTTGCATCACGCGGTATTGCTTACCGCCGGTGACCAGAACTGCGTACATGAACGGAATTCCTCTGTAGTTATTGGGTGTCGCCTGGGACTGCTTTCGGGTGTTGCGGGTGACGCAAAACCGCCCCTGCGGGCGGAAAGAAGCGGAATTCTAATGGCTCGGGCCACCGGCCGCAACCGCGACCCCGTCCGTCCGGTCGGCCCCGGGGACCCGGGCACGCCACAGCATCCCACCGGCAGGGTTTGCCCGGCCTGCAGGGGGTCGTTAGGCTAGCGAGTTGGCTCCGCGCAGCCTGCCCGCATGTCGGGCAGCCGCCGTGGCCGATGCCCCGCCTCCCCCGCTGCCCATTCGGACCCCCCACCCCCATGGCGATGGACACCATCCGCATCCGCGGAGCGCGTACCCACAATCTGAAGAACATCGATCTCGACCTGCCGCGAGACAAGCTGATCGTGATCACCGGCCTGTCCGGCTCCGGCAAGTCGTCGCTGGCGTTCGACACCATCTACGCCGAGGGCCAGCGCCGCTACGTCGAGTCGCTCTCGGCCTACGCGCGCCAGTTCCTGAGCGTGATGGAGAAGCCCGACGTCGACCACATCGAGGGCCTGAGCCCGGCGATCTCGATCGAGCAGAAATCGACCAGCCACAACCCGCGCTCGACGGTCGGCACGATCACCGAGATCTACGACTACCTGCGCCTGCTCTACGCCCGCGTCGGCAGCCCGCGCTGCCCGGACCACCACTTCCCGCTGGAAGCGCAGACCGTCAGCCAGATGGTCGACCAGGTGCTCGCGCTGGCCAACGACCCGAAGACCGCCGAGCAGCGCTGGATGCTGCTGGCGCCGGTCGTGCGCGAGCGCAAGGGCGAGCACGCGCAGGTGTTCGAGCAGCTGCGCGCGCAGGGCTACGTGCGCGTGCGCGTGGACGGCGTGCTGTACGAGATCGACGCCGTGCCGCCGCTCGCGCTGCGCGTGAAGCACACCATCGAGGCGGTGGTCGATCGCTTCAAACCGCGCGAGGACCTCAAGCAGCGCCTCGCCGAGTCGTTCGAAACGGCCCTGAAACTCGGCGACGGCATGGCGATGGTGCAGTCGCTCGACGATGCCAATGCCGAGCCGCTGCTGTTCTCGTCGAAGTACAGCTGCCCGGTCTGCGAATACGCGCTGCCGGAGCTGGAACCGCGCCTGTTCTCGTTCAACTCCCCGATCGGCGCCTGCCCGACCTGCGATGGCCTGGGCGTGAGCCAGTTCTTCGATCCGGCGCGGGTGGTGGTGCATCCCGAGCTGTCGCTGGCCGCCGGTGCGGTGCGCGGCTGGGATCGCCGCAACGTCTACTACTTCCAGCTGATCCAGTCGCTGGCCAAGCATTACGGCTTCAGCGTCGACACGCCCTGGCAGGACCTGCCGGAAAGCAGCCGCGACGCGGTGCTCCACGGCAGCGGCAGCGAGGTCATCACCTTCACCTACCTCACCGATGCCGGCGGCCGCACCCAGCGCAAGCATCGCTTCGAAGGCATCCTGCCCAACCTCGAACGCCGCTACCGCGAGACCGAATCCGCCGCGGTGCGCGAGGAGCTGGCGAAGTACATCAGTGAACGCGCCTGCACCGACTGCGGCGGCGCGCGCCTGAACCGCGCCGCGCGCAACGTGTTCGTCGCCGATCGCCCGCTGTCGTCGATCGTGGTGCTGCCGATCGACGAGGCGCTCGATTTCTTCAGCGCGCTGACGCTGCCCGGCTGGCGCGGCGAGATCGCGACCAAGATCGTCAAGGAAATCCGCGAACGCCTGACCTTCCTCGTCGACGTGGGCCTGGATTACCTGACGCTGGAGCGCAAGGCCGACACCCTGTCCGGCGGCGAAGCGCAGCGCATCCGCCTCGCCTCGCAGATCGGCGCGGGCCTGGTGGGTGTGATGTATGTGCTCGACGAACCCTCGATCGGCCTGCACCAGCGCGACAACGAGCGCCTGCTCGGCACCCTCACCCGCCTGCGCGACCTCGGCAACACGGTGATCGTGGTCGAGCACGACGAGGATGCGATCCGCCTGGCAGACCATGTCGTCGACATCGGCCCCGGCGCGGGCGTGCATGGCGGCGAAGTCATCGCCCAGGGCACGCTCGACGACCTGCTGAAGTCGCCGCGCTCGCTCACGGGCCAGTACCTCAGCGGGCGCAAGCGCATCGAGATTCCCGCGCACCGTCACAAGCCGAATCCGAAGATGAAGCTGCAGCTGCGCGGCGCCTCCGGCAACAACCTCAAGGACGTGGACTTGACCCTGCATGCGGGCCTGTTCACGGCGATCACCGGCGTGTCGGGCTCGGGCAAGTCCACGCTGATCAACGACACCCTGTACGCGCTGGCCGCGAACGAGATCAACGGCGCCTCGCACAAGCCAGCGCCGTACCGCGAGGTGAAGGGGATCGACCTCTTCGACAAGGTCGTCGACATCGACCAGTCGCCGATCGGCCGCACGCCGCGCTCCAATCCGGCGACCTACACCGGCCTGTTCACGCCGCTGCGCGAGCTGTACGCGCAGGTGCCGGAAGCGCGCGCGCGCGGCTATTCGCCGGGGCGTTTCAGCTTCAACGTGCGCGGCGGTCGCTGCGAGGCCTGCCAGGGCGATGGCCTGATCAAGGTCGAGATGCACTTCCTGCCCGACGTGTACGTACCCTGCGACGTGTGCCACGGCAAGCGCTACAACCGCGAGACGCTGGAGATCCTCTACAAGGGCTACAGCATCCACGACGTGCTGGAGATGACCGTCGAGGACGCGCTGAAGCTGTTCGAGCCGGTGCCGTCGATCGCGCGCAAGCTCGAAACACTGGTCGACGTGGGCCTGAGCTACGTGCGCCTGGGCCAGCCGGCAACCACGCTGTCCGGCGGCGAAGCGCAGCGCGTGAAACTGTCGAAGGAGCTGTCGCGACGCGACACCGGTCGCACGCTCTACATCCTGGACGAGCCGACCACCGGCCTGCACTTCCACGACATCGAGCACCTGCTCGCGGTGCTGCACAAGCTGCGCGACGAGGGCAACACGATCGTGGTGATCGAGCACAACCTCGACGTGATCAAGACCGCCGACTGGGTGATCGACCTCGGCCCCGAAGGCGGCCATCGCGGCGGCACGATCCTCGGCGAAGGCACGCCCGAGGAGATCGCGGCGATGCCGCACTCGCACACCGGCCGATTCCTCGCCCCGTTGCTCGATCCCAAGCGCGTCGCCGGCAGCACGCCGTCGAAGGCCTCGACCATCTCCAAGGCCGAGCGCGCGCTGCCGCCGCGCAAGTCGGACGCGAAGAAGGCCACTAGCAAGAAGACGCCCGCGAAGACCGCATCCAGCAGCAAGACCGGAAAGAAATCCCCATGACCGCCCCCGCCGACACCGCGAAGAAGATCCTCGTCCGCATGCCCATGGAGCTGCGCTGGCGCGACCTGGACGCGTTCAACCACGTCAACAACTCGAACTTCATGACCTACCTCGAAGAGGCGCGGATCCGCTGGTTCGAGAGCACCGGCAAAGCGTGGATCACCGAGGACCACATCCCGCTGCTCGCTGCCGTGCAGATGAACTACCGCCTGCCGATCCCCTACCCCTCGCAGGTCTTCGTCGAGCTGTTCGCCGACCGCGTCGGCAACACCAGCGTCACCCTCGGCCACCGCATCGTCGACACCGACGACCGCGTCCACGCCGACGGCCACTGCGTACTGGTCTGGATCGACCGCCACAGCGGCCGGCCGATCCCGCTGCCGGAAGCGGTGCGGGCGTCGGCGGAACGCTGAAGCTTTTCTGCTCTTGTGGGAGCGACGCAAGTCGCGACGGACACCGGGAATACGTCGCGACTTGCGTCGCTCCTACAGAACAGCAGGCCGCGCTACGGCGCTGGCTTGCGCACCTCGAACTCGCCCAGCACCTTGCCGCCGCCGGCGAGTTCAAACTGCAGCACGACGCGGCTGCCCGGGTTCAACGGCGCGGACGGCTTCATCAGCATCAGGTGGAGGCCGCCGGGCTTGAGCACGGCGGCACCGTTCGGTGCGAGACGGAGTTCGGGCACCGGGCGCATGCGGCTCACGCCATCGATCACCTTCGTCTCATGCAGTTCGACGCTGGCGAAGGACGGGCTGCTCGCGCGCAGCACGGTCGCGGGCATGCCGCAGCGGTTCTCGATGCGGCCGAAGCCGGCCATCATCGGCATGTTGCCGGGCGGCAGGCGCACCCAGGCCTCGCGGACGACGGGGACACAGGACTTGCCTGCAGCCTGCGCCGCGTCGGGAGCGACGATGGCGGCGATCAGGAGGGAGGCAAGGACGGCAAGGCGACAGGCTTGGCGATGGGCGGGTGCGTTCATGGCCCTATGATAGCGACTCCCCCACCCTCGCCCGGAAGACGATGAGCATCCCCTTGATCGAGACCCAGGACGTCGGCGCCATCCGCTGCATCCGCATGGCCCGGCCGCCGGTGAACGCGCTGAATCCCGAGCTGTGCCGCAGCCTCATCGCTGCGCTGGAAACCGCCTACAGCGACGGCGTGCTCGGCGTGGTCCTGGCCGGCAATCCCAAGATCTTTTCCGCCGGCCTCGACGTGCCCTACCTGGTCTCGCTGGGCGACGATCGCAGCGCCGTGCTCGAAGCCTGGCAGGCCTTTTTCGGCGTGGCCCGGCTGCTGGCCGAATCGCGCATCCCCGTGGCGGCGGCGATCACCGGCCACTCGCCCGCCGGAGGCTGCGTGCTCGCGCTGTGCTGCGATTACCGGGTGATGGCGCGCAGCGTCGATCCGGCCAAGCCCTTCGCCATCGGCCTGAACGAAACCCAGGTCGGGCTCGCGGTGCCCGAGGGCATCCAGAAACTGATGCGCCGCATCGTCGGCGGCCATCGCACCGAACGCCTGCTCGTCACCGGCGAAATGATCCCCGCCGAGCGCGCGTTCGACCTCGGCCTGGTCGACGAACTCGCCGACGGCGAACACGTCGAAGCGCGCGCGATCGCCTGGCAGCAGGCCCTGCTCAAACTGCCGCGCCAGCCGATGCTGCAGACCCGCGCCATCGCCCGCGAGGACGTGGTCGAGGCGATGTCGCCGGAGAGCATCGATGTCGAAGCCTTCGTCGACGGCTGGTGGGAACCCGATACGCAGGCCGCGATGAAGGCGCTGGTCGCGAAACTGGGCAAATAGCCCGGTCGACCTTGCAGAGCGGGGCGCAGCTCCGCTCATGCTTTCCTGGCTGGATTGAGCGGAGCAAGCGCCGCCCTACAGGGGGCGTCGCGCGATCCGGCACGCTCAGGGAGCGCCCCAGATTTCCTCGTCGACGGTCTTCGCCCGCTTCGCGGGACGCACGCGCCCCTGCGCATCGATGGCCACGCCTTCGCGTCGCAGTCGCTTCAATTGCTCGTCATGGTGCGGCGAGCCGGGCGGAAACGCACTGCGGCCATCCGCGCGCAGCACGCGATGCCAGGGCAGCGCCGGGTCGTCGTTCTGCGACAGCAGGCGCGCGACCAGGCGAGCGCGCCCCGGCAAGCCCGCGCGCTGCGCCACGACGCCGTACGCAGCCGTCTCGCCGCGCGGTATCGCGCGGATCGCGGCCAGGATGCGCTCGGCGGCAGACAGGGGGTCCATGGCCCGGTAGCATAGTGCAACGCGTTCCCCCGAGCCCTGCTCCCTCGCGCCACCCGCCGAGTCATCCTTCGAGTCACCGCACCATGCAGAATTTCGAACAGATCCGCAGCCACCTCACCTCCGGCGACTTCCGGATCACGATGCAGGAGCCCTACGTGCTGTGCGTCGAACTGTCCCTCGACCAGGGACGACGCCACCAGGCCATCTTCCTGTCCGAACTGGTGGACGACGACGGTCGCCACTACCTCCGCGTCAGCACCGTCATCGCGCCGACCACCGGCATCGACTGCCGCCGCGCCCTCGCCTTCAACTGGGAAAGCCGCGTCGGCTACCTCGCCATCGGCGAACTCGACCGCGTCCCCTACCTGCAGTTGTGCGAGAACCGGCCCTACGATGCCCTGAGCGGCGCGGAAATCGACCGCTTGATCCTGGAGATCGGCGGCATGGGCGACGAGCTGGAGCGCGCGCTTTCCGCCGGCGGCGACCTGCTCTGAGTCCCCGCGTCGCCGCAGATCGGCGGCGCGCACATCGGAGCAACACCAGCAAACGAAAAGCCCCGGTCGAAACCGGGGCTTTTTCGTGCTGCGCAGGAGCGATGCCTCAGGCCCAGCCCAGCACCTCGAACAGCTTGAGCAGGCCGTAGGCCACGCCGCCGGCGGCCGGGATCGTCAGCACCCACGCCCAGAGGATGCGCTCGATCACGGTGAACTTCAGCTTGCGCGGGTTCTTGCCGAAGCCCACGCCCATGATCGCGGTGGAGATGCTGTGGGTGGTCGACACCGGCATGCCGAAATGCGCGGCGCCGACGAGGATGGTCGCCGACGCGGTCTCTGCAGCGAAGCCGTCGATCGGATGCAGCTTCACCATCTTGTGACCCAGGGTCTTGATGATCCGCCAGCCGCCCATCGCGGTGCCGGCCGCCATCACCACGGCGCAGGTCACGACGATCCAGGTGTCGATGACCTTGTCGTCACCGCCCGGGTGGAGGAAGGCCGCCCACGCCGGCAGGTTGTCCAGCGTCCCGGCGCTTTCGGCGGAGAAGATGGTCAGGGCGATGATGCCCATGGTCTTCTGCGCATCGTTGGTGCCGTGGGCGAAGCCCATGTAGCCCGCCGAGACCAGTTGCAGCTTGCCGAAGATCGCGTTGACCCACCGCGGTCGTGCCAGCCGGGCGACCGCACCGCCGAGTTTCGACAGGACCTTGATGCTGCCGTAAAGGATGCCGAGGATCAGTACCCCCAGGGTGAATCCCGCGATGGGCGAACTGACCATCGGGATGACCACCTTCCAGAGCAGGCCCTTGTTGCTGGTCCAGCCCTCCGTGCCGAGCTTCGACCAGATCAGTGCGGCGATGTTGTTGTCGGCCGCGGCCAGCGCGGCGCCGCACAGGCCGCCGATCAGGGCGTGGGACGACGACGACGGCAGGCCGAACCACCAGGTGATGAGGTTCCAGGTGATGCCGCCCAGCAGGGCGCAGAGGATCACCTGCGAGGTCACGTTGACCACTTCGGTGTCGATCAGGCCCGAGGCGATGGTCTTGGCCACGGCCGTGCCCCAGAACGCACCCAGCAGATTCATGAAGGCGGCCAGCATGACCGCCTTGCCGGGGCTGAGCACCTTGGTCGCGACGACGGTGGCGATCGAGTTGGCCGTGTCGTGGAAACCGTTGATGAACTCGAAGACGAGCGCGGCCAGGATGACCACGAGGACGAGAGTGAGCATGTCGACTCCGTCAGCTGTTCTTCAGCACGATCTGGTAGGCGACGACGCCCGCTTCCCGGCAGCGGTCGATGGCTTTTTCCAGGATCTCGAAGAATTCCTTGAGCAGGAACATCTGCAGGCTGTCGAGCTTGCCGGAATAGATGTCGCGATAGAGCTCGAGCATCAGGCGGTCGGCCTCGTTCTCCAGGGCGCGCAGCTTCTCGTTGAGCGCGGTCATGCGGTCGATGTTGAGGTGGCGCAGTTCGCCGACCATCTCCACCACCACGCCGGAGGCCTGCTCCAGCATCGCGGCGCGCGGCGCGAAATCGATGCCTTCCAGGTGCTTGATCGCGAGGGAGTAGCGGTCGGCGAACTTCTCGATCTGCTTCGGGATCTTGTACAGCGCCGAGCCCAGGGCTTCGATGTCCTCGCGCTCGATCGGGGTGATGAAGCTGTCGACCAGGGCCTTGCCGATCTTCTCCGAGGCGGCGCGCTCGCGGGTGCGGGCCAGCTTGAACTCATCGAGCGCCGGCTGGCGGTCGGGGGCCTTCATCATGGCGTGCAGCGCCTTGGCGCTGTCGTGCGCGGCCGCGGCGGCCTCGTCGAGCAGGCCGTAGAACTGCTGGCCGGAGCCGAAGATCGTTTGCAGGGAGAACATGGGCGATCGCCTCGATGACAGTGATGTGAATATGTTAAGTCTGAATTGTGACTCATAAATGACATCAGACCCCGAAGCGTCACGCAGATGACACTGAATCGTCATCTGGCGGCCGGCCGCGCAACCTGAACACGCCCGCCCGGCGCACCTCGGGGCGGTCATGGGCGCCTGCTATCATCCGCGGACCGTATGTCTCCCCCAGACCCCCTCCCAAGCATGATTCCGCCGGCGCCCCACGCCCGAGGCCGCCAGCGGCCCGTCACCCCCGGGTCCGCCACGCCAGGGCCTGCCGCCCTGGGACCTGGCACGCCCGGCCCCGTCGTTTCCAGGGCCTGCCCGTCCGCCCCGAGCCCGCAGCGCCTCCCCGGGGGCCGCCGTGCTTGAGCTGGCCGTCGTCATCGCCCTGATCTTCGTGAACGCCTTCTTCGCCCTGTCGGAGATGGCGCTGATGACCTCGCGCAAGCTCAGGCTCAAGCAGATGGCCGAGACCAGCCGGGGCGCGCGCAAGGCCCTGGAGCTGGCCGAGCATCCGGACAACCTGCTGTCGACGGTGCAGGTGGGCATCACCGCGATCGGCGTGCTGACCGGCTTCTTCGGCGGCGAAGCGATCGGGCTGATGATCGCGGACCAGATCGACGACATCTTCCCGATGGCCCATGCCTACGCCGACAAGATCGGCATCGGCACCGCCGTGACCCTGATCACCGCCGGCCAGGTGATCTTCGGCGAGCTGCTGCCCAAGCGTCTGGCCCTGACCAATGCCGAAGTGATCGCCAGCCGCGTCGCCATCCCGCTGGACATGCTGGCGCGCGGGGCGACGCCCGTGGTGCGCGCGCTGGGCTGGATCAACCGCGCCGTGCTCCGCCTGCTGGGCATCCGCGACGACGCCCGCAACGCCATCACCGAAGAGGAAATCCAGCTGCTGGTGAGCGAAAGCCACGAGCAGGGCGTGATCGACGACGACGAGCGCAACATGATGCAGCGGGTCATGCGCCTGGGCGACCGCACGGTCGAAAGCATGATGACCCCGCGCACGCGCATCGTCTGGCTGGACGCCAACGCCGGCTTCGACGAGAACCTGGCGGAAATGCGCGACACGCCGTATTCGCGCTACCCCGTCTATCGGGGCAGCGATGCCGACGTGCTGGGCGTGCTGGAGGTGAAATCGCTGCTCGACCGCCTGGACGAACGCAGCCCGGACCTGTTCCGCACCCTGCGACCGGCGCTGTTCGTGTCCGAATCCACCCACGCGCTGAAGCTGCTGGAGATCTTCCGCGAAGAGCAGCAGTCGCTGGCGCTGGTGGTCGACGAGTACGGCGAAATCACCGGCATGGTGACCGTCAACGATATGATGGGCGCGGTGGTCGGACGCCTGCAGTCCAGCGAAACCCCGGATGCGGACGCGCTGGTCATCGAACGCGCCGACGGGTCGCTGCTGGTCGACGGCTCGCTGCCGGTGGACGAACTGCGCGAGATCATCGGGCAACGCCTGCCGCAGCAGGACGAGCACGATTACCACACCGCCGCCGGCATGGTGATCGCCCATTTCGGACGGATCCCGAACACCGGCGAGTCGTTCGAGTGGGCGTCCTGGCGGATCGAAGTCGTCGACCTGGACGGTCCGCGCATCGACAAGCTGCTGCTGAGCCGGCTCATGGACGAGGCCGATGGCGACTGACGAGGACGACACCACCGGCAGGCATCCCCTGGGGATGCGGGCCGTGCTCGACAAGCTCTGCGATGGCGACCCGGAAGACCAGCTGGTCCTGAAGGATCTCGCCGGTGGCCTGGGCCGCAGCGCCTTCGGCGTGCTGTTGCTGGTCGCCGCCCTGCTGGCCTTCCTGCCGCCCGGCGTCGCCGGCGCGGTGAGCGGCCCGCTGGCCGTGCTGGTCGGCCTGCAGCTGCTGCTGTTGCGCGAGCATCCCTGGCTGCCCGCCTTCGTGGCCCGGCGCGGCCCGCAGCGCAAGACGCTGGTGCGCCTCGACCGCGCCGGCGATCGCTGGTTCCGCTGGCTGGAGCGCCTGATCCGGCCGCGCCTGACCATCGTCATCGATCATCCCCTGGCGACGGTCTTCACCGGCCTGCTGCTGGTGCTGCTGGGCATCCTGCTGGCGCTGCCGATCCCGCTCACCAACTACATCTTCGCCGGCCTGTTGCTGCTGTATGCGCTGGCCCTGCTCGAACGCGACGGCGTGCTGATGCTCATCTCGTGGGCCGCCGGCCTGGTCGCGATCTACGTCTTCGGCGCGGTCTCGGGCAATCTCGCAGCGATGCTGTGGGCCTGGGTCGCGGGCTTGGGGTAAAGCGGGTCGCCGCGTCGGCGATGTCGCCGATGATTCCCTGTCATCCCGAGCGCATGCGAGGGACCTGCTTCTTGGACTCTTCGCGGATTCGTGAGGGCGCAAACTGCGGTCACAGCATGCAGGACGAAAAAACCACGTCATCCTCGCGCAAGCGAGGACCCAGGCTTGATCGCAACTGATGCTTGGGTCCTCGCTTGCGCGAGGATGACGGCGTTGATTCTTCGGAATCGGGAAACGTCGGCGCATCCTGCGCCATTCTCACAAGCCCAAGCGACGATCAATCGATCAACGCCATGAACTCGTCGATGCCCAGCGGGTAGCCGAGCCAGTAGCCCTGCGCGAGGTCGCAGTTGCGCGAGCGCAGCAGGTCGAACTGGCCTTCCTTCTCCACGCCCTCGGCAATCACGGTCATGCCCAGCGAATGGGCCATCGCGATGATCGCGCTGGTCAGGGCCAGGTCGTCGGGATCGCGCATGACGTCGGCGATGAAGCTGCGGTCGATCTTGACGCCGTCGACCGGGACGCGACGCAGGTGGCTCAGGCCCGAGAAGCCGGTGCCGAAGTCGTCCAGCCACACCTTGATGCCGCCGTCGCGGAGGTGGCCGAGGATCTTCCGCGCCTGCTCCTCGTCGTTGAGCACCGTAGTCTCGGTGAGCTCCATGTGGATCAGTTCGGGCGGCAGGCCGCTTTCGCCGAGCGCGGCCAGCATCTGGTCGCGGAAATCGCCGCTGCGCAGTTGGCGCGCGGACACGTTGATCGACACGAACAGGGCATTGGCGGCACCGCCGCGCTGGCGCCAGCGCATGGCGTCGCGACAGGCCGCGCGCACCACCTCGGGGCCGATGACCTCGATCAGGCCGCTCTGTTCGGCCACGTCGATGAACACCGAAGGCGCCACCTGGCCATGCACCGGATGCTGCCAGCGCAGCAGGGCTTCGGCGCCGGCGAGGCGCTTGTCGGCGACGTTGTAGATCGGCTGGTACACCAGCGACAGTTCGCCGCGTTCCCAGGCGCCACGCAGGTCCTGCTCCATGCGCACGCGGCGCGACACGGCCTGCTCCATCGCGCGGCTGTAGAAGCGGTAGCCGTTCTTGCCCGCGACCTTCGCCTGGTACATCGCGATGTCGCCGTTCTTCATCAGCATGGTCGCGCCGGAGGCGTCGTCCGGGAACACGGTGACGCCGATCGACGTGCCGAGGAAGACCTGGCGGTCCTGCACCACGATCGGGCGGCTGAGCTCGGCGACCAGGGTTTCGGCCAGGTGCGCGGCGGCGGCGCGGATGTCGCCGTGGTCGCCCACCGGATGCAGCAGGATCACGAACTCGTCGCCGCCGAAGCGCGCCAGCTCGCCGGCCTCGCCACCGATGCGCAGCACGGCTTCGCGGATGCGGTTGGCGAACTGGATGAGCACTTCGTCGCCGACATCGTGGCCCAGGGTGTCGTTGACGCGCTTGAAATCGTCGATGTCGGCGAACAGCAGCGCGAGCTGGCTGCCCACGCCGCGCAGCTGCATGAGGCGATGGTCGAGCGTTTCGCGGAAGGCGAGCCGATTCGGCAGCCCGGTCAGCGAATCGGTGTAGGCCATGCGCCGCATGTCGCGATCGTGGCGGACGATGCTCTCGGCCATGCGCGAGAAGGCGTTGACCAGCGCACCGACCTCGTCCTTGCGCCGGCTGGCAGGCAGGTCGGTGGCGTAGTTGCCGGCCTCGATCTGCAGGGCGGCCTCCGACAGGCGCCGGATCGGCCGCACCAGCGCGCGCTGCAGGGCGATGCCCACCAGCACCGCCATCGACACCAGCATCATCAGCAGCAGTGCGATCCAGGTCAGGTGGCGACGCCCGATCTCGTTCAGGCGCGAGGTCGTCTCGCGGTTGATCCGCGCCTCGTCGGCCTGGATCTTGTCCAGCGAATAGCCGACGCGCACGCCGCCCAGGCGCTGGTCGCCGATCAGGATCGGCGTGGAGATGTCCATCACCTGCGCGGTGTCGAGCACCTGCAGGTCGCGGGCGGCGACGATGCGGCTGGCCAGCGGATCGCCCATCTGCTGGCCGAAGGTCGGGATGTCGCCCGAACCGTCATGGAGGATGTTGCCGCGCGCGTCGTAGACCAGCACGTAGCTCACGTCGGGCTGGCGCAGGATGCTGCGCGTGGTGTTGCCGATGGCATCGAGGTCGAAGTAGTAGACCGGATTGACCAGCAGGTCGGCGGCCTGCGTGACCTGGGCCTCGCCGCGCTGGCGCAGGCGGTCGAACACCAGGCTGCGCGTGCCCTCCTGGCTGAGGCGCAGCACTTCGGCCTGGGTGGTGGTCTGGCGCTGCCAGATCAGGGCCACCACCGCCAGCATCATCACCATCGCCAGGGTGATGAGGGTCATGAACTTGGCCTGCAGTCCGGCGAAGATCTTCATCCGCAGGCACCCCGGCGCATCGGTTCATTCCACATCGGCTTTCACCCTGGCCACGCCGCTGCGCAGCCGTACCAGCACCTGCGAGGTGCCGTCGTCGATGGGCAGGAAGCGCGTGGTGCGGAAGAAATGGCGCATGGCCTGGGCGGCCTTGGGATCGGCGGCGGCCTCGATCAGGACTTCGCGCAGGCGGGCCTGCACCCTGGGGTCGAGGTCGGCGCGCACCATCTCCAGCGCGCGCGGCACGGGCTCGGTGACGTAGATGACCTCCAGGTCCTTGCGGAACGAGGGCGGCACGCGCGCGGGGTTGTTCCAGTCCAGGTCGCTCATCACACCGGCATCGACCAGGCGCTTGTGGACCCAGGCGCCGATGTTCAGCTCGGAACGCGCGAACACGTAGCCGACGTTGTCCCGGCTGGGCTTGTCCATCGGCGACAGCATCAGGCTCAGCGACAGGTCGCGGCGCAGCAGTTCGATCGCCGGCACGAAATAGGCGCTGGTGGAGGCGTTGTTCTGGAAGGCGACGCTGCGCCCGGCAAGATCCTCCAGCCGGGCGAGCCCGCTGTCGCGGCGGACGAAGAACACCGTGCGGTAGCGGCTGACGCCGTCGCGCTCGGTCAGCAGCATGGGCTTCACGTTGCCGCGCGACTGCAGCAGCACCGCCGAAGCCGCGGTTTCGGTGACCCAGTCGACCTGGCCGCGGCGCAGGTAGCTGGTCATCTGCTGGGCATCGCGGGCCATCAGCACCCGGCCCTCGCGGATGCCCACGTCGGCCATGCGCGGGACCACGTAATCGAGCAGCGGCTTGAGCTGTTCGTAGTGGATCTTGGGGTCGTCGCTGATGCGCCCGAGGACAAGAATGTGACGCTCACCGTCACCCGCTGCCGAAATCGGCACCATGGCGCACAGACCGGCGAGCAGCAGGATCGGGGCGCAGAGACGGGCGAACAGACGCGTCGGCATCAGATCCCCGCCATCGTCGGCGTGGCCCGGCCCGGGCGAAGCGGGTGTCGTCGGAGCCGGGTGCAAGCGACCATCGGGCGGTCAGCGCTCGGGCTTGCGCGGCGCCGGCAGGCGGCCCCGGGCGATGTCCGCCATGCGCTGCGCATCGGCCAGCATCCCCCGCAACAGCCGGACTTCCCGCGCGTCCAGCCCGGCGCGCAGGAACAGGCGCCTGAACTTGCGGATCGCGGCGGCCGGGGTGCGGCCTTTGTGAAAATCGATTGCATCCAGGGTGTCCGCCAGTTGCGAAAAGAAGCCCTCGAGTTCGCCATGGGTGGCCGGAGGTTCGCTGCGGACCTCCGGTCGCTCATCCTGTCGCCGCACTGCGGTGGATGCTTCCACCGGGTCAGGCGACTCCCGAAGCGAAGCGATTCGCAATTCGTATGCCAAGACCTGCACGGCCGCCGCCAGGTTGAGGGAACTGTAGTCGGGATTGGCCGGGATGTGGACGGCGGCATGGCACAGCTGCAGTTCGTCGTTCTCCAGCCCGGTGCGCTCGCGGCCGAAGACCACCGCCACGTCCGCGCCGCCATCGGCCGAAGCCAGCGCGCGCGCTGCGGCGACCCTCGGCGAGAGTTCTTCGAGGGCGATCCGCCGGCTGCGCGCGGTGCAGCCGAGCACAAGGCGGCAATCGGCCACGGCTTCGGCCAGGGTATCGAACCGGGTGGCGCGGTCCAGCAGGTCCGATGCGCCGGCGGCCAGGGCCACCGCCTCCGGATGCGGGAAGCGCTCGGGGGCCACCAGGACCAGCTGCGAGAGGCCCATGGTCTTCATCGCCCGCGCCGCCGAGCCGATGTTGCCGGGGTGCTGGGTGCCCACCAGGACGATGCGGACCCGGTCGAGGGGGGACGGAAGGGAGCGCGGGAGGAGGGACGATTCGGGGGAAGTCGGGTCGGAAGTCATGGCGACAATGTTAAACTCCCGCGCCGGCCCCGAGCCGGACTGTTCTTTTCCCCTGCCCCTTTTCGCTTGCGCCCGTCCGGGCGCGTGGAGTCGTTCGCGATGCATCAGCCCGCTGTCAATGTCATGGTCAAGGCGGCTCGCGCCGGCGGCAACATCCTGCTGCGCCACATGGCCCGCCTGGATGCCATCGAAGTGACCGAAAAGGACCGCATGGACTACGCCAGCGAGATCGACGGCCTCGCCGAGGCCGAGATCATCAAGGAGCTGCGCCGCGCCCAGCCGGATTACGCGATCCTGGGCGAGGAAGGCGGGCACCAGAAGGGCAACCGCGGCCCCAGCCGCTACACCTGGGTCATCGACCCGCTCGACGGTACCAGCAACTACCTGCGCGGCATCCCGCACTGGTGCGTGTCGATCGCCCTGTGCGAGGGCGCCGAACCGCTCCATGCGGTGATCTTCGACCCCCTGCGCAACGAACTGTTCACCGCCAGCCGCGGCGGCGGCGCGCAGGTCAACGGCAAGCGCGTCCGCGTGTCGGAACGCCGCGAACTGCAGGGCGCCCTGCTCGCCACCGGCTTCCCGCCGCGCGAACGCAAGCGCACCGACACCCAGCTCGACTGCCTCAAGAGCCTGCTCGTGCATGCCGAGGACGTCCGCCGCGCGGGCTCCGCCGCGCTGGACCTGGCCTATGTCGCGGCCGGCCGCCTGGACGGCTATTTCGAGGCCGGCATCATGGCCTGGGACATCGCCGCCGGTGTGCTGATGGTCCGCGAAGCCGGCGGCCGGGTCTGCGATTTCCGCGGCGCCGCGCTCAGCCCGATGCACATCGATACCGGTCCGCGCCAGATCGTCGCCGCCAACGTGCGCATCATCGAGCCGCTGCAGAAGACCATCGTCAACACCGGCTACGCCAAGGCCTTCGACTGACCAAGGCATATCCCGCCTAGCGCGGAGCTTGCTCCGCCCATGCCCTTGTAGAGCGGAGCTTGCTCCGCTCGTGCTTTCAATCTTTGCAGGAGGGCCTTCAGGCCCGAGCTTTTCATGGTCCTTGGCAACCATTCAAAAAGCTCGGGCCTGAAGGCCCTCCTGCACTCGGTCTGACGCGAGCGGAGCTTCGCTCCGCTCTGCGACAGCCCAGAGGGACGCAAAGAAAAAGGCCGCGCATCGCTGCGCGGCCTTTTTCGTGCGCTGCCGTCCGGATTACGGACGACGCGCCAGTTCCGCTTCGTCCTTCGCCTTCGGCAGGAGGTCCTGCTTGCTCACGCCCAGCCACATCAGCAGCGGGCAGGCGACGAAGATCGACGACAGGGTACCGATCACGATGCCGATGATCTGCGACTCGGCCATGCCCTGCAGCGAACCGCCGCCGTAGAGGTACAGCGCGAGCACGGTCAGGAAGGCCACGAACGAGGTGATCACCGTACGCGACAGGGTCTGGTTGATCGACCGGTTGAGGACCTCGTAGGGCTCGGCGCGCATGCCGCGGAAGTTCTCGCGGACGCGGTCGAACACCACGATGGTGTCGTTGATCGAGAAGCCCATGACCGACAGGATGCCGGCCAGCACGGTGAGATCGAACTCGTGCCCGCTCAAGGCGAACCAGCCGATGACCACGACCACGTCGTGCAGGGTGGTGATGATCGCCGCGACCGCAAACTTCAGCTCGAAGCGCATCGTGATGTAGATCAGGAAGCCGACGACCACGAAGACCAGGGCAAGCAGGCCGTCCCAGGCCAGTTCCTTGCCGACTTGGGCGCTGATCTCGGAGCTGCGCATCATCCGCGCCGGGTTGCCCTGCTCCGATGCAGCCGCGCGGACGTTCTCGGCCAGGCTGGACGCCTTGTCATGGTCCGACTTCTTCGAAGCGGAGTCGTCACGCAGGCGGACCAGCAATTCCTTGCCGGTGCCGAAGGTCTGCACCTGGGCGTTATCGAAGCCTGCGGCCTCCAGGCGCTCGCGCACGCCATCGACGTCGACCGGCTTGTCGTAGGCCAGCTCGACACCGACGCCGCCGGTGAAGTCCAGGGCGAAGTTGAAGCCCTTGAAGACCATGCCGCCGATTGCGACCAGCATGATCAGCGCCGCGATCGCCAGCGAGATCATGCGCAGGCGCATGAAATCGATCTTGCTGTCGTAAGGGAACACGTTGAACGGTTTCATGATTCTGGCTCCCTCAGATCGCGATGGACTGCAGCTTGCGGCGGCGACCGTAGATCAGCGTCGCGATGGCGCGGGACACGGACACGGCGGTATAGGCCGAGGTCGCGATGCCCAGCATCGTGGTGATGCCGAAGCCCTTCAGCGGACCGGTGCCGAACACGAACATCGCCAGGCCCGCCAGGAATGCCGTGATGTTGGCGTCCAGGATGGTGCCCGATGCACGGTCGTAACCCTCGGAGATCGCCGTCAACGGCGGCAATCCCGCTCGCAGCTCCTCGCGTATGCGTTCGTTGATCAGCACGTTGGCGTCCACCGACATGCCTACCGTGAGCGCGATGCCGGCGAGGCCGGGCAGGCTCATGGTCGCGCCGAACACGGACATCAGCGCGAAAACCATCAGCAGGTTCAGCAGCAGCGCCAGGCAGGTCACCAGGCCGAACATGCGGTAGTAGATCAGGAAGAACGCCAGCGCGAACAGGAAGGAGAAGGCCACGGCCTTCAGGCCGCGCTCGACGTTCTGCTTGCCCAGGCTCGGGCCGACGGTGCGCTCTTCGACGAAGTCCATCGGCGCGGCCAGGGCGCCGGCGCGCAGCAGCTTGGAGAGATCTTCCGCTTCCTTGCGCTCCAGGCCGGTGGTGATGAAGTTCTTGCCGAAGGGCTCGTTGACGTTGGCAGTGGAGATGACCTGCTCCTTCACCTGGAAGCTCCTCACTTCCTTGCCGTCGACGATGCGCGAGACCGGCACGCGCTCGATGTAGACCACGGCCATCGGCTTGTTCACGTTCTCGGTGGTGAACTGCAGCATGCGCTGGCCGCCGGAACTGTTGAGCGTGACCTGCACGGCCGGCAGGCCGTTCTGGTCGACCGAACTGCGCGCGTCGACCATGTCTTCACCGGACACGATGATGCGCTTGTTCAGCAGCACCGGAATGGGCTTGCCGTCGGGGCCGATCCTGCGGTCTTCGTACAGGCGCGCGCCGGCCGGCACGTTGCCGGTCTCGCGCGCTTCAACGGGATTGCCTTCGTACACGCCGCGATACTCGAGGGTCGCGGTCGCACCGAGCATGCGCTTGGCGGCGGCGGTGTCCTGCACGCCCGGCAGCTGGATGAGGATGCGGTCCGCGCCCTGGCGCTGGATCACCGGCTCGGCGACGCCCAGCGCGTTGATGCGGTTGCGCAGCGTGCCGAGGTTCTGCTCGATCGCGTTGAGCGTCATGCCGCGCACGATCTCTTCGGACACCTGCACCTTGATGAGGTTGCCGGAGGCGTCCATGTTGAAGGCATTCGGGGCGACGAAGCCGCCGGTCCCGGTGTCGGTGGCGCTGGCGGTGAGCGACTGCTGCACCAGGCCCTGGGCCTTCTGCAGGTCGGCGGCGCGATTGAGGGTGATCCAGATGCCGCGTTCGCCGCTGCGATCCACCGATTCGTAGCCGACGCCGGCATCGCGCAGCTTCACGCGGATGTCTTCGAGATAGGCATCGAAGCGCTTGTCGATCGCCGCCTTGCGGTCGACTTCCATCAGGAAGTGCACGCCGCCCTGAAGGTCGAGGCCCAGGGCCATCGGGCGCGCGCCGATCGCGGTCAGCCAGTCGGGCACGTTCGACGCGAGGTTGAGCGCGACCGTGTAGTTGTTGCCGAGCGCATCGCGCAGGGCATCGGCGCTCTTGCTCTGCGCATCGGGATCGGCGGTGCGGACCAGCAGGTTCTCGCCCTGCTGCTCGATCTCCTTGGGCTTGAGGCCGGCCTTGTCCAGGGTCTGCACGACGCGCTGCTTGAGCGTATCGTCGACCTTGGCGCCACGGCTGGCGGAGATCTGCACGGAGGGGTCCTGAGGGTAGATGTTGGGCAGCGCGTAGAGCGCGCTGATCAACACCACGATCAGGGCAATGGCATATTTCCAGCGGGAATATTCGAGCATGACGAGCACCGCGTCCGGTCCTGCGACCGGCCGCATCGGGGTGGACGGAAGGTCAGACGGACGTCATTACTGCGACGACTTCAGCGTGCCCTTGGGCAGCACGTGGCCGATCGCGCCCTTCTGCACGCGGATCGTCACGCCATCGGCGACTTCGACGGTGATGAAGCTGTCGCCGATGTCGCGGATCACGCCGGCGATGCCGCCGCTGGTGATCACCTCGTCGCCCTTGGCGAGCTTGTCGAGCATCGCGCGGTGTTCCTTGGCGCGCTTCATCTGCGGGCGGATCATGATGAAGTACATGACGGCCAGCAGGGCGATCGGCAGGAGCAGGCTGCCCATGCCGGGGCCGGCGGGCGCACCCGCAGCCTGGGCATGCGCGGGGGAGATCAACAGGTCGAGCAGGTTCATTTCGGATCCGTGAACGAAAATTAACGCCGGATTATGCCATGCGGGCGGGCCTTGGCGCGTTCAACCCCATCCCCCGGCCGGGCCTCGTGGCGCCGGCGACCTTTCCATGACCGGCCCACCGCGGAAAAGTTCAACCTGGAGAAGCGCTTGCGCCGGCGCGGGCGGCGTGGAAGGCCTCGCGGAAGGCCGCGAACCGGCCCGCGTCGATGGCGGCGCGGATGTCGGCCATCAGCTTCTGGTAGTACCAGAGGTTGTGCAGGGTGCCGAGCATCGGCGCCAGCATCTCGTTGCAGCGGTCGAGGTGGCGCAGGTAGGCGCGGGTGTAGCCGTTGCTGCAGGCGTAGCAGCCGCAGCCCTCCTCGATCGGCCGCAGGTCGCGCTCGTACTTCGCGTTGCGGATGCGCACCGTGCCGAAAGATGTGAAGTAGTGCCCATTCCGCGCGTTCCGGGTCGGCATGACGCAGTCGAACATGTCGACGCCGCGCGCCACCGCTTCGACCAGGTCCTCGGGCCGGCCCACGCCCATCAGGTAGCGCGGCCGGTCGGTCGGCAACTGCGGGCAGGTGTGTTCGAGCATCGCGTTGCGCTCGTGCTCGGGCTCGCCGACCGCCAGGCCGCCGATGGCGTAGCCGTCGAAGCCGATCTGCTTGAGCCCCTCGGCCGATCGCGTGCGCAGGTCGTGGTGCACGCCGCCCTGGACGATGCCGAACAGCGCCGCGTCGTTGCCTTCGTGGGCTTTCTTCGATCGCTCGGCCCAGCGCAGCGACAGCTCCATCGATTTGCGCGCCACGTCCTCGGTCGCGGGGTACGGCGTGCACTCGTCGAAGATCATCACGATGTCCGAATCCAGCACCTTCTGGATGCGCATGCTCTCCTCGGGGCCGAGGAAGACCTTGCTGCCGTCGGTGGGCGCGGCGAACGTGACGCCGGCTTCGGTGATCTTGCGCTTGTGCGCGAGCGAGAACACCTGGAAGCCGCCGGAGTCGGTGAGGATCGGGCCGTTCCAGCGCGCGAAGCCGTGCAGGCCGCCGTGGTCGGCGATCACGTCCAGGCCCGGGCGCAGGTAGAGGTGGAAGGTGTTGCCGAGGATGATCTCGGCGCCGAGCGCGCGGATCTGCTCCGGGAACACGCCCTTCACCGAGCCGTAGGTGCCCACGGGCATGAAGGCGGGGGTTTCGACGGTGCCGCGCGGGAAGGTGAGGCGGCCGCGACGGGCCACGCCGTCGGTGCCGAGGAGTTCGAAGGACAGTCTGGACATCCGGCCATTATGACCGAGCGCGGCGATCCGGCCGCTGCGGGCATGCGCCCCCGGCGCGATCACCCGCGCGGGAAGCGCAGCGGCTCGCCCGCCAGACGGAGGGACAGGCGTTCGCCGATGCGCGCGGCAGCGGTGGCGTCCAGATCGATCTCGGCGCTCTCGCCGCTGTCGAAACGCACCCGGCCGAGATGCTGCGGGCCGTGGAAGCGCGCGGAGACCAGTTGCGCGGACAGCGGCCCGGCCGGGTCGAGGACCAGCTGCCCGGGGCGGACGCGCAGGTCGGAGCCCTCCCCCAGGTCCAGGGTCTCGCTGCGCAGCCAGTCGCCCCGCCCGACGAAGCCGGCAACCCGGCGGTCGCGGGGACGGGCATAGAGCGCCTCGGGCGCATCCCACTGCAGGATCCGGCCTTCGGCCATCACGCCGATGCGGTCGGCCATGGCGAAGGCTTCGGCCTGGTCGTGCACCACCAGCAGCGCGGTCGCGCCGGCGGACTTGAGCAGGACGCGGGTGTCCTCGGCCAGCCGGCCGCGGATCTCCACATCGAGGTTCGAGAACGGTTCGTCGAGCAGGACCAGCAGCGGCTCCGGCGCCAGCGCACGCGCCAGGGCCACGCGCTGCTGCTGGCCGCCGGACAGCTCGTGCGGATAGGCCGAGGCGCGATCGGCCAGGCCGACCAAGGCAAGCAGGTCCTTGGCGCGCGCCGCACGCGCGGCGCGGGGCAGCGCGCGCAGGCCGAAGGCGACGTTCGCCGCCGCGTCGAGGTGCGGGAACAGCGCGTAGTCCTGGAACATCATCCCGATCCGCCGCGCCTCGGGCGGCAGGTCCGCGCCATGACCGGCGATCGGACGGCCATCGAGCGCGATTCGCCCGCTGCGCAGCGGCTCGAAGCCGGCGATGGCGCGCAGCACCGTGGTCTTGCCGCAGCCGGAGGCACCGAGCAGGCAGCCGATCTCGCCGCGCATCAGGCGCAGCGACAGGCCGTCGACGGTCGGCCGGCCTCCGGTCGCCCCCGGGTGCACCACCGTCACCGCATCGAGGTCGAGCAGGGGCGTGGTCGCTGAGGGCGGCATGGGATCGGGCATCGGCGGGTTCATGGCGAAAGGCGGTGTTCGGAGGCGATGCCAGGCAGGGGCGCGGCGACCGGCTCGGTTCGCGCAGGCGCGGCATCGAATCCGCTGCGCGCCAGCAGCACCACGGCGGGCAGTCCCGCCAGCACGATCAGCAGCGCGGCGACCGCGCCCTCCTCGTAGGTGCCGCGCGCGGCTTCGGCGTACAGCCAGGTCGCCAGGGTGTCGACATTGAGCGGCCGCAGCATCAGCGTCGCGGGCAGCTCCTTCATCGCGTCGACGAAGACCAGCATCGCTGCGGCGGCCAGCGCCGGGCGCAGCAGCGGCAGGTGGACCCGCCACAGGCTGGCGCCCGGACCCGCGCCGAGACCGCGCGCGGCCTGATCGAGCGAGGGCGGGATCCGTGCCAGACCGGCCTCCAGACCACCGGTGGCGATCGCGAGGAAGCGGACCGTGCAGGCCAGCACCAGCAGGGTCAGGCTGCCCATCAGCAGCGGTGCACCCTCGGACAGCGCGAACAACGCGCGGTCGATGCCGGACGCCGGTGCCAGCAGGGCGATGGCCAGCACCGTGCCCGGCAGCGCATAACCGAGGCTGCCCACGCGCAGCGCGACACCGGCCGCGAGGCCTGCCGCCGCACCGGACCGGCGCGCGCTGGCCAGCCGCGCGGCCCAGACCAGCACCAGCGCGGCGACGAGGGTGACCACGGTGGCCAGCGCGGCGATCCGCAGCGTGTTGCCGGCGCTGGCCCACAGCTGCGGCGAAATCCCCTCGCCGCGCAGGCGTTCGAGGGCCTCGACCGCGAGATGCGCGGCAGGCGCGACGAAGCCGAGCAGCACCGGGATCGCGCAGGCGATCGTCGCCAGCAGCGCATGCCCGCCGCGCAGGCGCTGCGGCACCAGCGGACGCGCGCGCCCGCCGCCGGCATAACGCTGGCGCCGGCGACCGAAACGTTCCAGTGCGAGGACCAGGATCACCACGGCCAGCATCGCCAGCGCGATCTGCGCCGCGCCCGGCAGGTCGCTGCGCGTCACCCAGGTGGTGTACACGGCCACCGTCAGCGTCTTCACGCCGAGGAACTCGGACGCGCCGATGTCGTTGAGCGTTTCGAGCAGCACCAGCGCCGCGCCGACCGCGATCGCCGGTCGCGCCAGTGGCAGCGCCACGCGCAGGAACAACGCCGGACCGCCGACGCCCAGCGAACGCGCGGCCTCGACGAGATTGGCGGCCTGCGCGGCGAACATCGCGCGCACCGTGAGGTAGACGTAGGGATACAGCACCAGGCCGAGCAGGACGATGCAGGCTGGCAGCGAACGCAGGTCCGGCAGACGGAACTCGCGCGGGCTGTCGTAGCCGAGCAGGTCGCGCAGCGCGGACTGCAGCGGGCCCAGCGGGTGCGAGAGGTCGAGGTAGGCGAAAGCGACGATGTAGGTCGGCACCGCGAGCGGCAGCAGCAGCGCCCAGCCGAACAGGCGGCGGCCGGGGAAGTCGTAGGCGCTGACCAGCCACGCGCAGAGCGTGCCGATCGGTATCGCCACGGCCGCGACGCCGGCAAGCAGCAGAAAGGTGTTCCAGCTCGCCTGCGGCAGCACGTGCGCGGCGAGGTGCGACCACAGCCCCGCACTGCCCTGCGCCGCCGTCCATGCGAGCGCGCCCAGCGGCAGCGCGACGACAGCCGCGACCGCGAGCGCGGTCGCGAGCCACGCACGTTCGACGAGCTTCGAGCGCATCAAACCTGCGTCATCACGCCGTCGATCGCGGCAGGCGCGGGGTCACTGGTCGAAGCCGACACGATCGACCAGCACGCTGGCGCGGGCGCGGTGCTTGACGATGTCGCCCAGCGGCAGCGGATCGACCTTCAGCGGACCGAAGCCGGCGACAATCGGATCGAGCGCCACGCCCTTCTTCACCGGCGACTCGTAGTTGGCCTGGGCATAGACGTGCTGCGCGTCGTCGGACACCAGGAATTCGAGCAGGCGCACCGCATTGGCGCGGTTCGGCGCATGGCGGGCGACGGCGGCGCCGCTGATGTTGACGTGGGTGCCGCCGCTGGCGAACACCGGGCGCACCACCTGGATGGCATCGCCCCAGCGGCGCTGCTCGCTGCCGGGCGACTCGGCCTTCATGCGGCCGGCGTAATACCCGTTGGCCAGGCCGATGTCGCAGATGCCGGCGAGGATGTCGCGGGCCACGTCGCGGTCGCCGCCGGTGGCCTTGCGCGCCAGGTTCGCCTTGACCCCGCGCAGCCAGGCCTCGGTCTTCGCTTCGCCATGGTGGGCGATCATCGCCGCGATCAGGCTGATGTTGTAGGGATGCTGGCCCGAGCGCACGCAGATGCGGCCCTTCCATTCGGGCTTCGCGAGGTCCTCGTAGCGCAGGCCCGACAGCTTCAGCGAGCGCTCGGCGTAGACCACGCGGTCGCGCAGCGACAGCGCGAACCAGTGGCCGGTGCGACCGCGCAGGTGCGGCGGGATCGCCGATTCAAGCGGCTTCGACGTCACGCCCTGGGTCACGCCGCCGAGCACGAGGTCGATCAGCTGGCCGCTGTCGGCGGTCATCAGCAGGTCGGCGGGCGAGCGCGCGCCTTCGGCCTTGACCCGCTCCAGCAGGCCATCGCGCAGGAACACCGTGTTGACCTGGATGCCGGTCTCGCGGGTGAAACGGTCGAGCAGCGGCTGGATCAGACCGGGCTCGCGGGTGGTGTAGAGGTTGAGCGCTTTCGACGCGGGCTGGGCGGGCGTCTGCGCGGTGGCCGGGAACGCGAACACGGACACGGCGAGCGCCAGCGACGCGGCGACGGCAAAGGCGCGGGAGAGCACGCGGGGGGCAGGATGAAGGGGCATGGCAGGCATGGCGAGGGCTGGGGGGGGGAAGCCCGGGAGGAGGATTCTAGTCTGTCGCGCCGGGTCGGCCATCGACGGCGGCTGCACAGGCAAACGCTGCGGACACAAGCGGCACAGCGCGACCGGGACAACATGACCCGGCCTTTATGATGTCGACGCCACCCGCCCCGCCCTCCCGGCGCCCCCACGGAGACGAGATCCCATGCCGCGTGCCCACCTTGCCGCCCTGCCCCTCCTCTCCGCGTGCCTGCTGTTCCTCGGATGCACGATGCCGGCCTTCGCCGACGACGACGCGCCCTACGACGCGGCCTGCCGCCAGTGGACGAAGACCCCGATCCCCAAGCAGGACATCGGCAAGGCGCCGGCCGACTGCGACGCCGAGGCCCTCTACTACGGTCGCGACGGCAAGGGCGCCGGCCGCGACCTCGTCGCCGCGCGGCACTGCGCCTACCGGCAGCGCGGCACGGGCGCGGCCATCGAATCGCAGTCGGAGATGTTCGGCGGCAGCGGCATCCTGATGATGCTCTACGCCAACGGCCAGGGCGTGCAGCGCAACCCGGCGCTGGCCAAACGCTTCGCCTGCGAATACGGCGGCGCGCCGGCCGAGGTGGAGGGACGCCTCGAACACATCGACGCCATCGCCAAGGGCACCGACAAGCAGGCGATGGACATCTGCGACGACATCACCAGCGGGCTGATGGCGGGCTTCTGTTCGAAGCGCAGCGCCGACGCCGCGCGTTTCGAACGCGACCGGCGCTGGCAGACGCTGCAGGCCGCGTGGACGCCCGCGCAACGCACCGCATGGGCGGATGTGCGCAAGTCCGCCGACAGCTACTTCGAGCTCGTCTCCCGCGAGGAAACCGACATGAGCGGCACCGCGCGCGGCGCGTTCGCGGTGGAGGCGCGCGAACGCCTGGACATCGCCCTGCTCGATGCCGTGACCCGCTTCGAGAGCGGCAAGCGCCCGACGCAGAAGGCAGGCGACTTCGCGCGCGCCGACAAGGCGCTGAACGCGACCTACAAGGCCACGCTGGCGAAGCTCGTCGCCGGTCTCGGCGATGGCATCTTCGGCGACTACGGCACCATCGGCCCGGACGGCGTGCGCGAGACCCAGCGTGCGTGGCTGCGCTATCGCGATGCCTGGGTGCGCTTCGCCGTGCTGCGCTGGCCGGGCACGCAGGCCGATGCGTGGAAGGCCTGGCTTACCGAGGAACGCACCGAGGCGCTGGCCGAGCTGGTGTCCGGGGGCTGAGCGCCCGCGCGGTCTTCTCCTGTCATCCCGAGCGCAAGCGAGGGACCTGCTTTTGCGCGTGAAAAACAGGTCCCTCGCTGCGCTCGGGATGACACGCGTTCCTTCCGATGTCGGAAGGATTCAAGCTAGTTTCGACGGCTCAGCCCGGACGTTTGAGCTGGAACAGGTCGCGGGTCGTCGCGTAGCCGGCGCCGCCGAGGCGGCCGATGACGTCGAGCTTCGCCGGGTCGACATGGCGGCCATCGGCCAGCACGGCCTCGTCGATGTGCGCGAGCAGCACTTCGGCGAACACGATGTGATGGTTGGGCGTGTCGGCGGGATACGGCAGGATCGACGCCAGCCGGCATTCGAAGGCCACCGCCGCCCCGGCCACGCGCGCGACGCCGACGCGTTCGGCGGGCGCGGCCTCGATCCCGCAGTGCGCGAACTCGCTGGTGCCGTGCGGCAGCGGCGCCGAACTCGCGTTCATCGCGTCCGCCTGCGCCACCGACACCAGCTGGACGACCAGTTCGCCGCGCTCGCGGAGGTTGCGCAGCGTGTCCTTCTCGCCGCCGTCGGGGCGGTTGCCGATGCTGACCATCAGCGTCGGCGGGTCGTCGCAGACGATCTGGAAGAAGCTGAAGGGTGCGAGGTTGTCCACGCCCTCGGCCGAGCGCGTGGAGACCCAGGCGATCGGCCGCGGCGTCACCGTCGCGATCATCCAGCGGTAGGCCTCGGCGGCGCCGAGCGCCTCGAAATCAAGGCGCATCCGCGCCGTCCGCCCCGTGCGCCAGATGTGACGGCTCGCGCTGCGGCCACAGCAGCATCGCATCGCCGTAGCTGAAGAAGCGGTAGCGCTGTTCGACCGCGTGGCGGTAGGCCTCCAGGATGCGGTCGCGGCCGCTGAAGGCGGAGACCATCATCAGCAGCGTGCTTTCCGGGAGGTGGAAGTTCGTGACCAGCGCATCCACGCTTTCGATGCGGTAGCCGGGAAAGATGAAGATCTGGGTTTCGCCGGCGAACGGCTGCAGTCCGCGGCTACCGTCGTCGTGCGTGCGCATCGCGCTTTCCAGCGCGCGCACCACCGTCGTGCCCACCGCGACCACGCGCCCGCCGCGCTCGCGGGTGCGGCGCACCTGCGCGATCAGCTCGGCGCCGACGTTCAGCCACTCGCTGTGCATGCGGTGCTCGCGCACGTCCTCGGCCCGCATCGGCAGGAAGGTGCCGGCGCCGACGTGCAGGGTGATATGGCCGAACTCGACGCCGCGATCGCGCAGCGCCTGCAGCAGGTCCTCGTCGAAATGCAGGCCGGCGGTGGGCGCGGCGACCGCGCCGACCTCCTTCGCGAACACCGTCTGGTAGCGCTCCAGGTCGTCGCGGCCCGGCTCGCGCTGGATGTAGGGCGGCAGCGGCAGGCGACCGGCATGCAGCAGCCAGCTTTCCAGGCTGTCCTCGACGTGGAAGCGCAGGTGGTAGAACTCGCCGTCGCGGCCCAGCACCTCGGCCTCGCCGCCGGCATCCAGGGCGATGCGCCCGCCCGGCTTGGGCGACTTGCTGGCGCCGATCTGCGCTCGCGCCTCGTTGCCCGGCAGCAGGCGCTCGATCAGGATCTCGACCCGTCCGCCGGTGGCCTTCTGGCCGAACAGGCGCGCGGGAATCACCCGGGTGTCGTTGAAGACCAGCAAATCGCCGGGCTGCAGCAGGGACGGCAGGTCGCGGATCGCGCGGTCTTCGAGCGGGGCGGGCGTCGGCGGCACCACCAGCAACCGGCTGGCGGAGCGCTCGGCCAGCGGGGCCTGCGCGATCAGTTCCGGCGGCAGGTCGTAGTGGAAATCGGATTTCTTCATGGAGGCAGTCAGCGTTCGAATTTGGTCGACAGCACGATCGACGAGGTGGTGCGGGCGACGCCGTCGATGGCGCCGATGCGGTCGGTCAGCACGTCCATGTCGCCCACCGCCGGCACCGCGCCGATCGCGATCAGGTCGAAGCCGCCGCTGACCGAATGCAGGGAGCGCAGTTCGGGCATGCCGCGCAGGGTGTTCACCACCGTGGTCATCTGCTTGGGGTGGACGGCGATCATGATGTGGGCGCGCACGTAGCTGCGCTCGTACTCCTCGTCCACCCGGACCGTGTAGCCGCTGATCACCCCCTCCCGCTCCAGGCGCTCGATCCGGCTCTGCACCGTGGTCCGCGACAGGCCCAGCCGGCGCGCGATCTGGGCCGTGGACGCGCGGGCGTTCTCACGCAGCAGCGAGAGCAGTTGCTGGTCGGTCTCGGTGAGCTTCATTTGGCGCCCCGGTTTCGTCGATTCGACGAAATATCATCGAAATCCGCACAGACCGCAACTGTCAAACGACCGCAGAATCGGAATAATAGCCGGATTGCCGCTTTCAGATGGAGGATCGCCATGGCCCTGCTCGACACCCTTGCCCCGCTGCGCGCCCATGGCGGCCAGCGCCGGACCCCCGGACTGGACGACGCCACCGTGCTCGCCTTCGCCGCCAGCCACCCCGACCTGGTGGAGGCCATCGAGGCCGCCGGCGCCGAATACGCCCGCATCCGCGCCGAATTCCCGGAACTGCTGGACCGCGACGAGGCCGACCAGGCCGTCGCCATCCAGGCCGGTTTCGTCAACTTCTACTCGAACGACACCGTAAACCCCTATGTCGCGCTGACCGCGCGCGGCCCGTGGATCGTCACCCTCAAGGGCGCGGTGCTGCACGACTCCGGCGGCTACGGCATGCTCGGCTTCGGCCACGCGCCGCAGGCCGTGATCGACGCGATGTCCAAGCCGCAGGTCATGGCCAACATCATGACCGCGAACCTGTCGCAGCTGCGCTTCGACCGCGCCATCCGCGCCGAAGTCGGCCACACCCGCGGCGGCTGCCCCTACGACAGGTTCCTGTGCCTGAACTCGGGTTCGGAATCGGTCTCGCTGGCCGGCCGCATCGCCGACATCAACACCAAGCTGATGACCGACCCGGGCGCGCCGCACGCCGGCCGCAAGGTCAAGCGCATCGCGGTCAAGGGCAGCTTCCACGGCCGCACCGAACTGCCGGCGCTGTATTCGGACAGCACCCGCAAGACCTACATGGCCCACCTGGGCAGCTACCAGCACCACGTCGGCCAGCTCATCACCATCGAGCCGTACAGCGTGGAGCAGCTGGAGCAGGCCTTCGCCGACGCCGAGCGCGAAGGCTGGCACATCGAGGCGATGTTCCTGGAGCCGGTGATGGGCGAAGGCGACCCGGGCCGCTCGGTGCCGCGCGCGTTCTACGAGGCCGCGCGCCGCCTGACCAAGGCCCACGGCACCCTGCTGCTGGTCGACTCCATCCAGGCCGGCCTGCGCGCCAACGGCGTGCTGTCGATCGTCGACTACCCCGGTTTCGAGGGTGTCGAAGCCCCGGACATGGAAACCTATTCGAAGGCGCTCAACGCCGGCCAGTACCCGCTGTCGGTGCTCGCCGTGAACGAGCGCGCCGCCGGCCTGTACCGCAAGGGCACCTACGGCAACACCATGACCACCAACCCGCGCGCGCTCGACGTCGCCTGCGCGGTGCTCGCCCAGCTCACCCCGGAACTGCGCACCAACATCCGCGAGCGCGGCAAGCAGGCGGTCGCCAAGCTCGAAGCGCTGAAGGCCGAGCTGCCGGGCCTGATCACCAAGGTCCAGGGCACCGGCCTGCTGTTCTCCTGCGAGCTGTCGAAGGAGTTCAAGGGCTACGGCACCGGCTCGACCGAGGAATGGATGCGCGAGCACGGCATCGGCGTGATCCACGGCGGCGAGAACTCGCTGCGCTTCACCCCGCACTTCGCGATGCAGGAAGACGAACTGGACCTGCTGGTCGGCATGGTCAAGCGCGCCCTGCTCGAAGGCCCGCGCGTGCAGCAGGCCGCCGCGGCCTGATCGAAAATCGATCGCTTCCGCACCGACGCGCACACGAAAAAGCCCGGGTTTCCCCGGGCTTTTTCTTTGCCTGTCGAAGGTCGCTCAGATCGAATCGAGGAAATCCAGCAGCTGCTGGCGCCGGGTCGCATCCAGCGCGCGATAGGCATCGCGCGACGCCGCCGCTTCGCCGTCGTGCTGCTGGATGGCCTGGTCGACCGTGGCCGCGCGACCATCGTGCAGGTACGGTCCGCTGGCGCGCAGACCCCACAGCGGCGCGGTCTTCATGTCGCGCGGGCCGGCGGTACCGTCGGCGATGCCGTCGCCCAGCGCGCCCATGTCGTGCAGCAGCAGGTCCGAGTACAGCCGCACCGGCTTGAAGTTCAACGCGGCCACCGTGTTCGGCCCGGTCATCATCTGCGGGGTGTGGCAGCCGCTGCAGCGCACCTGGTCGAACACCAGCTTGCCCTGCAGCGCGGACGGCGTGAGCACGCGCACCGGCGGCGGCCCGAGGAAACGCATGAAATCCGCGACGAACTCGAAATCGGCCTTGCCGCTGACCGGATCCGGACGATCCTCGGGATCGGCGATGCGGTCGAACTGGGCCAGCAGCGCGGTGTTGCCGTTCGGCGCGTTCTCCTGCGGGAACAGGCGGTTGGTGATGCCCATTTCGTTGGTGTAGGCATCGGCGGAGAACGCCAGCACCGACGCGTGCTGCGCCTTCCAGCCGAAGCGGCCGATGCGCACCTGGCCGCTGGCCGGGTCGGTCACCAGCGACGGCACGCCGTTGAGGCCCAGCGCGCGCTGCTGTTCGGCATTGGAGAGGATCACGCTTTCCGGGATGGCCTCGACCAGGCCCATGCCGAACAGCGGCGTCGACTGGCGCGGCGCGCGGGTCGTGGCCTCGGCAGGAATGGTTTCGAGGATGCGCGGATCGATCGAGTTCTGCTGCAGCAGCGAGCCACCGAGCGCGCTCATCGGATCGAACACGCCATTCACCGTGCGGCCGAAGCGGGTCACGCGGATGGGCGAACCGCCGCCCGCCGCCGGCTGGCCGTGGCAGGCGATGCAGGAGCGGTTGTTCATGATCGGCCCCAGCCCCGAGGCCGGGGTTTCGGCCACGTTGAAAGCGGCCAGGCCGGTGTTGAACGCCGCCAGCTGCTCGTCGGTCAGGCCGGCGAGCGGCGCCCCGAACACGGTGTCGGGCGTGAGTTCGGGCAGGGACGACGGCGGGCGGGTGAACGGCCGCACCGCCGGGCGCTTGAACGGCACCCGGCCCGCGCTGGGACGGTTGCGATCGGAGGCCGACAGCGCCGGCTGCACCAGGATGCCGATCGTGGCCAGTGCCGTGGCGAGGAGGATGGCGACCTGCGTCAGACGGGAAGCGATGCGCATGGCTCAGCCCTCGCCCGAGGGCGCGCGCGCGGCGGGGTCTCGCGGCGGACGGCGCCCATCGCGGGGCCCTCCGCCCGGGCCGCCTTCCTGTCCGCCCGGCGGACGGCCGCGCGGCGGTCGGTGCTCGGCTCGCCAGGCCTGGAAGCGCTGGAAACCGGCCTCGCCGAGCGTCGCGCGCAGTTGCGCATCGGTACGCGCCCGCAAGGCCTGGCGCTGGTCGCGGGCCCCGTCCTCCAACTGGCGCATCTGCGCATGGTGCGCCGCCAGGGCGTCGGCGACCGCTTTCGCCTGGGCCTCGGTGATGCCCAGGTCGCGCTGCAGGTCGGCCGCGCGCGGCGGGCGGGGCGGTGGCGGGCGGCGCTCGGCGTTGCCGGCACCGGGGCCGGGAGGTTCGGGCGGCATGGCGGCGGCCGGCGACACGGCCAGCCCCCAGGCCAGCACGCAGAGCGATGCCGTCATCGCCGAGAGTATCCAGGCGCGTGGATGGCGCAGGCCCGGAAGACGCGTGGCGGGAAGATGCATGGCAAACCTCGTTTCGACACGACCGGTGATTCCGGCATCCGCAGGCTGAGCCACGATTGCGCAGGCAGCGTGGAGCGATCGTGCAGAAACCGTGGAGATTGCGCGCCGCGCATTCCGGCATGCGCCCGACCGGGCTATGGTGGCGTCGTCCGCCCCGCGCCCGGCGCCATCGATCCCGCCTGTCCATGTCGCTCCGCCTCTGGCATCGCCTGCTCCTGGCCTTCGTGGTGCTCGGCATCGCGGCGCTGGCGACGTTCGCCCTGCTCCAGGAGCGCAGCTTCCAGCGCGGCTTCCTCGACTACGTGAACCGGCTGGAGCGCGAGAAGATCGACACCGGTGCGGGCCATCTGGCGCGCGCCTTCGCCCGGCACGGCGACTGGGGCTTCCTGATCGGCGACACCCCGCGCCTGATGCGCCTGCTCGAACTCGGGCCCGGCGAGCGGATGGGCGAGCGGCCCGGCAGGCCGCCGGGCGAAGGCCCGCGCCCGCCGAGGCCCGGGCCGCGCGATTTCCCGGACGGCCCGCCCCGCGACCTGGCCCCGGGCCCCGACGGCCCGCCACCGTTCGCCGCCGACGGTCGCCCACCACGCCCGCCGCGTCCGGGTCTGGGCGTGAACCTCCGCCCCCGCCTCCTCCTGCTGGATGCCGACGGCCGCGTGGTCGCCGGCAATCCGCAGGTGCCGCGCAACGCGCCGGCGGTCGATGTCGTGAGCGACGGCGTCGTGGTCGGCCGCCTGCTGGTCGCGCCCCTGCCCCGCCTGCGCGAGGACATCGACCTTGAATTCGCCCGCGAGCAGCGCCGGCACATGCTGTGGATCGCCGCCGCCGTGCTGCTGGTCTGCCTGCCGCTGAGCTGGCTGCTCTCGCGCTGGCTGCTGCGCCCGGTGCGCGCCCTCGCCGACGGCACGCGCGCGCTGGCGGCCGGCGACTACGCCGCGCGCATCCGCATCGATCGCGACGACGAACTCGGCGCGCTGGGCCGCGACTTCAACGCGCTGGCGGCGGCGCTGGAAAAACACCGCGATGCGCGCAGGCAATGGGGCGCGGACATCGCCCACGAACTGCGCACGCCGATCAGCGTGCTGGCCGGCGAGATCCAGGCGCTGCAGGACGGCGTGCGCACGGTCGATGCCGAACGCCTGGCCTCGCTGCAGGCCGAATGCCAGCGCCTGCGCGCCCTCGTCGACGATCTCTACCAGCTCGCGCTGTCCGATGCCGGCGCGCTGAGCTACCGCTTCGAACCGGTGGACCTGGCGCAGCTGATCCGCGAGGCCGCCCGCACCCACGCCGGCGTGATGCGCGACGCCGGGCTCACCCTCATCGAAAACGCGGTGCCGGCCACGGCCACGATGGCCCGCGGCGACGCGGCGCGGCTGCGCCAGTTGCTCGACAACCTGCTCGGCAACGCGCTGCGCTACACCGATCGCCCCGGCCAGGTGGTGATGGCGCTGGATCCCGTGCCGAACGGCTGGCGCCTGCGGATCGACGACAGCGCGCCCGGCGTGAGCGACGAGGCCCTGCCGCATCTGTTCGAGCGTCTGTACCGCGCCGAGCCCTCGCGCAGCCGTCGCCACGGCGGCGCCGGCCTGGGCCTGTCGATCTGCCGCAACATCGTCGAGGCCCACGGCGGCACCATCACCGCCGCGCACTCGCCCGAAGGCGGCTTGCGCATCGAGCTGGTGTTGCCGGATCGTTGACGGGATGGAGCCGACACCCCGCATCCTCATCGTCGAGGACGAACCCAAGCTCGCCGCGCTGCTGCAGGACTACCTGCAGGCGGCCGGCTACGCCAGCGTCATCGTCGACGACGGCCTGCGTGCTTTGGCCACGCTGCGCGCCGAGCCCCCGGACGCCGTGCTGCTCGACCTGATGCTGCCCGGCCTCGACGGGCTGTCGATCTGCCGCGAACTGCGCGCGTCGAGCGACCCGCGCCTCGCGCAGTTGCCAATCCTGATGCTCACCGCGCGCGTGGAGGAGATCGACCGGCTGCTGGGTCTGGAACTCGGCGCCGACGACTACATCTGCAAGCCCTTCAGCCCGCGCGAAGTGGTGGCACGGGTGAAGACCGTGCTGCGTCGCGCGCGCGCGCAGGCCGTGGAGATTCCGCCGCCGCTGCAGCTCGACGAAGGCCGGCTCGAAGCGCGCCTGCACGGCACCGCGCTGCCGCTCACGCCGGTGGAATTCCGCCTGCTGCAGGCGCTGCACGCCCGGCCCGGGCGCGTGTTCTCGCGCAGCCAGCTGATCGACGCCGCGTATCTCGACCACCGCGTGGTCAGCGACCGCACGGTCGACAGCCACATCAAGAACCTGCGCCGCAAGATCGCCGACGCCGGCAAGGGCATCGACCCGATCGTGTCGATCTACGGCGTGGGCTACAAGCTCGACTGGGACGCCGCCGACGCATGACATCGCTGCCCGCCCTGCGCATCCTGCCCGGCCTCGATGGCACGACGCGGATGCTCGACGGTTTCGTCGCGCAGGCGCATGCGGCGGGCTTCGACGATGCCGCCGCGATCGGTTATCCGCACGACCGCGTGCTCGATGCCGACGGCCTCGAAGCCTTCGCCCGCGAACAACTCCCCGGCGACCGCCCGTTCGTGCTGCTCGGCGAATCCTTCTCCGGCCCGATCGCGCTGCGCATCGCCGCCGACCCGCCACCGATGCTGCGTGCGCTGGTGTTGTCGACCACCTTTTGGGTCAGCGAATCCCTTTCTGTCATCCCGAGCCGAAGGCGAGGGACCTGCTTCTTGCTTCTTCAAAGCACGCGGAAGGATTTTCCGCCCGTCCTGTGTTTCGCTCGCTGTCGCGAGCGAGCCACCTTTCTTTGCTTGTGCACTGCGCCGCGTGCGGCGCGAACGGCGCAGCCGGCCCGAAGGGCGAGCACCGCAGGTGCGAGTCAAGAAAGAGTGGCCCAAAGAAAGCACACCCCGTCGGTTGCGCCCGGCGCTATGCGCCGGGTCCACGGGCTTCGTGGGGTTTTTCGACAAGACGTCCATGTCTTGTCGAAGCATTTGATATGAATGCCCGCGCGGCGTCCTGCCGCGCGCCCTGCAGGCCTGATCCACGAAGCCCGTCGCAACCAGGGGCCCCGGTAGATCAAGATCAAAAACGGCCGTGGCTGACGGATGGCTTCATGAACGAAGCTTCAGCAGAACTTTTGCGAAAAATAAAGTGGATACATCAGGCTCAGGCGATCCGCAGCGCGTCGAACTGCGCGGCGGTGCCGTTGAAGCGGTCCATGTCCACCGCGCCGTTGATCCCCGGCACCGTGCCGCTCTGCGAGTACTGCCAGAACGTCCAGGTCGACCAGCCCGTCGGCACCTTCGGCGCCGGGGCCGAGGTGTATTCCGCCACCCACAGCGGATAACTCCCGAAGCCGGTCAGGTATTCGTTCGCGAAACTCACGCCGGAATACAGAATGGGCTTGGCGCCATACGCCTGTTCCAGCTGCGCCAGGAAGGACCTGAGGTCGTCCGCCAGATCGGGACGACTGCCCTGCGCCAGCACCTCGATGTCGACCACCGGCGGCAGGTCGCCCGGCTTCACGTCGGCGTGCTGCTTGAAGTTGCCGAACTGCGCCGACGGGTCGTCGTCGGTCTCGTAGAAATGGTAGGTGCCGGCCACCAGTCCCGCCGCGCGCGCAGCGGCGATGTTGCGTGCATAGTCCGGATCGACGCCGGTGATGCCCTCCGTCGCCTTCACGAACACGTAGGTGTTGCCCGCCGCCTTGATCTTCGCGAAATCGATCGTGCCCTGGTATTTCGACACATCGACGCCCTGCACCTCGCCTGCTCCGTCCGTCGCCATCCTGTTCCCCTGCTCCGTGGCTGCGCCTGTCGCGCGAAGCGTTCACCGTACGAAGCCCGGCACGCGCGGTCAACGCATGCACGCCACGCGATACCGGACTGATCCGTGATGTCATCACCCGTTTCAAGGTCAAACCCATCCCCACCCAAACCCTCCCCTTGAAGGGGAGGGCTTCAAAGCACCTCGCTTTTCTCCCTCCCCTTCAAGGGGAGGGTTTGGGTGGGGATGGGTTTGAAGGCAAATGGCTCCGTTCGACGCATTCCCACCTGCTACCCTTCGCCGCAGACCCGCCGCCGACCGCATCGCCATGAAGACCGTCGAAGTCCGCCATCCGCTCGTCGCCCACAAGCTCGGCCTGCTGCGCGACGCCGCCACCGGCCCGGCCCTGTTCCGCCAGGTGGTCGGCGAGATCGCCACCCTGCTCGCCTACGAAGCCACCGCCGACCTCGCGCTCGGCACCCGCCGCATCGACACCTGGGCCGGCCCGCTCGACGTCGGCCGCTGCGACCAGGACGCCATCACCCTCGTGCCCATCCTCCGCGCCGGCCTCGGTTTCCTGCCCGGCGTGCAGGTGCTGCTGCCCTCGGCCCCGGTCAGCGTGATCGGCCTGCGCCGCGACGAAGAGACCCTGCAGCCGCACGCCTACTACCAGCGCCTGTACCGCGACATCGCCGGCCGCACCGCGTTGCTGATCGACCCCATGCTGGCCACCGGCGGCAGCGCCATCGCCGCCATCGACGCCCTCAAGGCCGCCGGCTGCGCCCGGGTGAAGGCGATCTTCCTCGTCTCCGCCCCGGAAGGCCTGCGCGCCCTCGAAGCCGCGCACCCCGACACCGAAGTCTGGACCGCCGCCATCGACGAACGCCTCAACGACCACGGCTACATCCTCCCCGGCCTCGGCGACGCCGGCGACCGCGTGTTCGGCACGCCTGCCTGACGTTTGCCCCGAATTGAAACCCATCCCCACCCCAGCCCTCCCCTTGAAGGGGAGGGAGCAAAGCGCCGTGCTTTCAAGCCCTCCCCTTCAAGGGGAGGGTTGGGTGGGGATGGGTTCAGCGTGAACGTCCAATCCATGGCATCGGCACATCACCGAGCTTGCCGCTTCGGGAACGTCCATCGCCTCCAATCAGGATTTCATCGACAAGGGTTGCTGCAAGACAGGCACCCCGGCACGATGTCGCGATGAATCCGCCGTCCCCCGCCATGCCCTCCTGCGTCGTCAACTGCGCGGTCTACCGCGACGGCGTCCGCACCGACATCACCCTCGACCAGATCAGCGACGTGCTGTCGGTCGACGACCACAGCTTCGTCTGGGTCGGCCTGTACGAACCGGAAGAGGCGCAGCTCGACAAGCTGCAGGAGGAATTCGGCCTGCACGACCTCGCCATCGAGGACGCGCACCACGCCCACCAGCGCCCGAAGATCGAGGCCTACGGCAACTCGCTGTTCCTCGCCGTGCACACCGCGCAGCTGGTCGAAGGCCACATCCGCTTTGGCGAAACCCACGTCTTCGTCGGCCCGCGCTTCCTGGTCACCGTGCGCCACGGCGCCTCGCTGTCGTACCGCCACGTCCGCGCCCGCTTCGAACGCGAACCCGAACTGCTCGCCCAGGGCCCCGCATTCGCGCTGTACGGCATCCTGGATTTCATCGTCGACAACTACCAGCCGATCGTGAACGAGTTCCGCGACGAACTGAACGCGCTCGAACACGAGATCCTCGCCGCCAACTGGCGCCGAGACACCATCGTCAAGCTCTACGAGCTGAAGAAGGAGCTCACCCAGATGCGCCTCGCGGTCGCCCCGCTGCAGGACATCCTCGCCCAGCTCACCCGCACGCAGATGACCCAGGTCACCGAGGAAGCCAAGCTCTACTTCCGCGACGTCCTCGACCACGTCGTCCGCCTCAACGACATGATCGACACCCTCCGCGAGATGCTCACCGCCGCGATGAGCGTGAACCTCTCCATGGTCACCATCCAGCAGGGCGAAACCGTCAAGAAACTCGCCGGCTGGGCCGCCCTCCTCGCCGCCCCCACCCTGATCGCGAGCTGGTACGGCATGAACTTCGAATTCATGCCCGAACTGAAAGGCAAATACAGCTACCCCATCCTCATCGGCAGCGTCGCCGTCGTCTGCATCGTGCTGTACCGCTACCTCAAGAAGGTGCGGTGGCTGTAGAGCGGACTCAAGCCCGCCTCGCTCTTGTAGAGCGGAGCTTGCTCCGCTCCTGCCCTTGCAGCGCTTTGCAGGAGGGCCTTCAGGCCCGAGCTCTTCCGCTCTTCTCGCAAAAGCGAAGAGCTCGGGCCTGAAGGCCCTCCTACAAAAAACGCTCTTGTAGAGCGGAGCGCAGCTCCGCTGCACCGCCTCCGCCAGCCAGCCCATCCACCGCGTCATCACGATCACGGCCTGCGGAAAGAACCCAGCGGAGCTTCGCTCCGCTCTACAAACAGCACGGCACGCATCACCTTCGCCGCACTGGATGTATCGCTACGGCTTCCCCTCGATACGCCGCACCAACGCATGCACCTCGCCCGCCGGCAGCGCCAGACGGGGCAACTTGCGATCGTCGATACCGCCTGCAGGCGCGATGACATAGCTCGCGCCGATGCGGGTCAGCACATCCACGCCGCGCAGGCGATACACGCGCTTGTCGTCATCGCCCTTCGCGGGCGCAGGCTCACAGACCTGCCCGGGCAGCGCCTCCTTCACGATCGCGCAGCCCCGCGCGCTCAGCACCAGATCGACCTTGCGCATCATGCCGAAGCCGTAGTTCGAGGCGGCGCCGTCGATGAGAGGTGTCGCCAGCCCGGCGTAAAGCAGGATTGCGGCACTGGTGACCACGCGGACCTCCAGGACAATCGTGCCGCGCCCACGCATCGTCGCGTACCACATCCAGTGCGCCCACGGCACGCCCACCAGCGCGAACATGGCCGAGATCATCCAGCCCGGTCTCGTTTCCGGCCAGGCATCGAACCAGACGAGCAGCACCATCCATGACGGCCACAGGAACAGGTAGAGAACAAACAACAAGGCGAACTGCGGCAGCCATGCACGCATTCGGCGCAATGCACGAGGGGAAATGCCGATCTGGATCCAAGCCTCCACGGCCAGCGGAATCAGCAGCCCCGCGAACAAAACGGCAAGGATCCCAACCCCTTTCCAGCTCGACGGCAGCATGGGCGGAATCAGCATGACTGCTGCCATCGCCACGGCCAAAGCGACAGCCGATGCGACAAGGAACAATCCGAGCCCACCCGGCGCGACCTTCAAGGAGAAGGTCCTGCGCTTTGCCGCGCTCGCATCGGGCGCAACCAGTGGCAGAGGGCGTCGCGACAGCGAGCGACGTTTCGGGGCCTGGACGGGACGCCGGGCATGCGGCGGTGCGGGCAGCAGCGAATGGGACGTCCATGAAAAGAGCATCCCCACCGGAAACAACACCAACACCAACGCCGCCACCAACCCCATCGCCACGAATAACCCGAACGCGCCGAGCACCACGCCCAGTTCCGAGAAGGACAGCGCCGGCAGGTAGCCGACGCGCCAGAAGTGCACCAGCAGCATCAGGCCGCCGAGCAGCGGCGCCAGCCACAGCATCGAACGCGTCGCGGACACCAGTCGCGCGCCGACGGGCCAGAGCACGCCGGGATTGGGATCGGCGGCCGGGTCGGTGCCTGCGCCGCTCGGGGTCGGTGTATCGCTCATTGCGCACCTCCCCACACCAGCGCGACGCACCGCCCGCACAAGGCTTCAACCCATTCGAAATCGTTGGCGCAATCCCTGCGCAGCACCGTCATTCCATGACCTCCCATCGCCCGCCTTTCTGCGGGCCCACATAACGAAGCCGACCGTCCTCGCGAAGCCGGCGCGCGGCACGCTCGATGGCGCTGACGGACTTGCCCAGATGCGCCGCCGCTTCGGCCAGCGTCGCGCCGGGGTGCGTCGTGAGAATGGCCAGCAGGGCGTCCTCGGTTTTCACCCGCGTTTTGACCAGCGTTTTCACCGGCGTCTCACCCACGCCGCCGGTCTCCAGCGCCTGCCGCAAGGCATCGTCGATGGCCTCCAGCATGTAGCGGATGAAGCCGCTGCAGTCGCTGGCGCGGTCGGCCTCGCCGAGGACACGGTAATAGTCGTCCTGCCGCTGCTGGATCACGGTCTCGACCGGCAGATAGGCCAGCATGGGCTGCCAGCGGCTGAGGATCAGCGTCTGCCACAGGCGGCCGATGCGACCATTGCCGTCGCTGAAGGGGTGGATGAATTCCAGCTCGTAATGCACCGCCGACGAGGCGATCAGCGGGTGCGCTTCGGTCTGCGCCAGCCAGCCCAGCAGATCCTTCAGCAGGCGCGGCAGCTGGTTGGCGGGCGGCGCCATGTGCAGCAGGCGCTCGCCGCGATAGATGCCCACGCCGCCTCGGCGCAGGCGACCGGCATCGTCGGCCAGCCCGCGCATGAGCAGGCCATGCGCGGCGCAGAGATCATCGAGCCGGGTCGGGTCCCACTCCGGCAGCGCGTCGTAGGCGGCGAAGGCGTTCTTGACCTCCTGGATCTCGCGCGGCAGGCCCAGCACCGGCCTGCCGTCCAGCACCGCCGTCACCTGTTCCAAAGTCAGGGTGTTCTGCTCGATCGCCAGCGAGGCCTGCACGCTGCGGATGCGATGGTTGCGCCGCAGCTGCGGCTGCACGGCATCGCGGATGGATTGCAACCACTGCCCCAGGCGCTCGGCGATCTCCGCCACCTTGCCCAGCATGGCGTAGTCGAGCGCGAACGGCGGCGCGTAGCGGCTCATGTCCGGCTCTTGCCCGCTTGCCCTGCCCCGGCCAGGCCCGGCGCCATCAGGCGCACGCAGCGCCGGCCCGTGAGCGCAAGCAGGGCGTCTACGGTCGTGCCTCTCCAGCCGGAATCGATGTTGTCGTACAGAGGACCACCCTTGTGTTCGACGACGAGCATGTTCGGTTCTGCACCGGGATCCTGAGCAGGATCGACCGGCGGTTCAGAGCCAGCGGTCCGCATGAGCGACGCAGGCAGATGATACGCAGGGCGATCATACATGCCGACCGCATCGCCGATTCCAAGCCGTTGTGGGAGCGACGCAAGTCGCGATGCTTCCCCTGCAGCAGCCCAGGACGTCAGAGCGACCGGGCCCCCTGTTGGCTCACGCCCCACCACCCACCGGCGTAGCACACAACTCCGGCGTCCCCATCGGCATCCCCGGGTCAGGCAGCAGCAGCGCGCGGGTGAGTTCGGGCCACTCGTCGTCGTCCATGTATTGCTCGACGGCGTGCGGGTGGCGCAGGCCCTGCTTGGCGAAGTTCACGGCGAGCAGCCGGGGCGGTGCGATGTCCAGGTCTTCGGCGACCTGCCGGCACGACTGCCGGATCTTCACCGCCATGCAGGTGGCGCCCTTCCATCCGCAGGGAATCACGCCGTACTTGTTGGTCGCGGCGTCGCGCTTGCTCAGGCCGAGGATCAGCCGCTGCGGCACCATCGCGCGCTTGGCGGGATCGGGCTGGCCGGTGTCGGCATTGCGGAAGTAGTTGCGGAACGCGATGGTCGGCTGCGCGGGCACCAGCATCGCGACGCGCAGATCCTGCAGCTGCGTGGGCGGCGCGTAACCGGGCGCCGTGCCCGCGCTGCGCTGGTGGTAGATCGCCGGCATCGCGTCGAACTGCGCGCCCGCCGAGGCATCGCCCAGCGCATTGGTGATGACGTAGGCGCCGGAGCTGTGGGTGAACACGCGCAGCGGCGTGTCGTCCTCCACCCGGGCCAGCAGGCGGCGCAGCTCCAGCCCGACCAGGTAGCCGTTGTACTGCGCGTTGTCCCAGATGAACAGCGGCGTCCTGCCCTTCAGCCCGTCCCAGTACATGCGCACGAAGGTGATGAGCCGGCCATCACGCGCGGCTGCATTGCGGAAACTGGTCTCGGCTTTCTCGTACCACGCCTGCGCATCGGCATGATCGTTGTTGTAGCCGTGGATCAGCAGCACCACGTCGTCGTACCCGCTGCCAAGCTCAGAAATCCGCTGCGCCTCGCGCCTGCGCAGCACGCCCTGCACCGCCGCCCAGTCCGCCTCGAAATCCCCGCTCGTTGCCACGTCGGCATACGCCAGCAGCGTCGGCCAGTCCCGGTCCGTGCCCGGCGCGCGCCGCGCCTTCCATGCGTAGAGGGATTTGAGGCTGGCGAATTCCGGCGAGCCCGGCGACACGTACGGGCGCGGGCCGTTCCTGACGTTGATGAAGTGCGACACATCCAGCGACACCGACGCCGGCGGGTACAGGTCGCCGTAGCGGTCCATGTAGAACGCCACCGCCTCTTCCTTCCCGCGCATGCAGTCGTTGAAGAAGACCTGCTTCGGCTTCGGCTTGCCGGTGCAATCCTCGGGTAATCCCTCCTCAGAACCGGCCTGTGCCGGCGCGGCGAGGGTGAGCCCCGTCAGGCAGAGCGCGGCGAGTGCGAGCGTGTGGATGAAACGCATGACATTGACTCCCCTGTCGTTGGTGTTGCCGGGTCTTTCCTGTCGCTGGCGCGGGTGGGCCCGCCGGCCGTCACGTCACCGATCGGGCTCCCCCGCTTTGCTTTTGTAGGAGCGACGCGAGTCGCGATGCGAATCGAGACATGCCATTGAAAGACACCGACCACGATCGCACATGGAGTCAACGCTTCGGCGATACCTTATCAATGCTGTCGAACTCAATCGTGCCGTCGTCCTTTCTGTGAAAGCAAAGGACCTCGATGCCGAGATCACAGCGCATCAACGCCTTGAATTCATCCGAGACACCGGCGGGCACCACGAAAACCTTACGCACGCCCTTCTTCGGAAACCGTTTAGCCGATGCGAGGGCATGCAGCGACAACTGGCCGATCGCCGTGTAGATGCTGGCGCGATCAGAAGCGGTCTTGACCTCATAAACACAGACCTCATTCGCGCCCTCCGCCAGCAGGTCGATGAGCTGTGACTTGTGTAGTCGGCAGGACTGCAGCGCATCCGCCAGTTGTCTAACGATACTGCCATGCTGCACGAACACTTTCGAAGCGCGTCGCGCGGGTGATTTCCGCACACCCTCGAACTCATCGAAATAGCCACGGATGTTCTGATCGACCGCAGAAAAATTCCGCGAACTCAGCGCACCAAGCGTTGGCTCAGAAGTGGGGGTCTCATCGCCCATCGCGACTTTGGCCGCACGTCGGATTTCGTGGCCAAACCTGGCGATGTCGTCGAAAAGCGTTGTTGAATCCAGGGGTGCAACGATCAGCAGGTCGGTCCGTCCAGAAGACGTGGCAACCGGCACCATCTCGTGGGTCGTCTCTGCCAATAGGTCCTCACGTTTCACCCGAGATTTCCCACGACTAACTATGCCGCGATGAGCAAGATAGACTCGCCTTGTCGCCAATTCCTCGACGAAGGATGCGCCATGCCTGCGATCAAATCTTTGAACTGGAATATTGAACTGCAGATCGATCAGCAGATAGTTCTCGCTGTCGGGATCACCTGAGCCCACCAGATTGATGATTGCGGCACCGTCGCCCGATCGTTTGGTCGACCACCAGCGCACATCTTGACCTTTCCTGCTTTCGAACTGAATGGGGAATTCTTCCCGACCGCTGGGATAACCGACGATCTTTCGCTTACTGTACGGCGCCTGTGTCGTGACGCGACGCGTGAGTTCGGCATTGAGTTTCTTCAGGCGTTGCACATCTTCGATCTCACGAAACAACACGGTCATGCCCCGACTCCTTTCGGCAATGGAATATGCTCAATGATACCCGCACGAAAACTGCACTGATTCAATACCTGATGAGTAGGAACACACCTCCCTGGCCTTCGACCATCACCGCAATTCCGAAACGGAACGCCACTCGCCATCTTCATCTCGGAAGCGCCAGAACCACCAACCATTGGTATTGCGGCCGGTGACGGCAATCGCTGCTGCACTGAGTGAAGTGTAGGCCTGTCCGTCATGGCGGACTGTACCGTTCTTGTTGAACACGGCGTTATACACCTGCCCCTTGTAGACCGCACGCAACTGCATGGCTTTCGGCGGGCAGCCGGTCTCGCCAGCCGCGGTCGTCTTTCGTGTCCTGGTCCGCGTTGCAACCACGGGTTCACGCACGGGCGCGCTGCGCGGCTTCGCGAACATGGACTTGCGCTGTTCCGCATCCTGCTGGCGCATCGCAGCCTGCAATGCCCGCTGCTTGTCAGCAGCACCCGGCAGTCTCCCGACCTGTCCGTTGCCCGGCGGTCTGAATACGCGGAGCAACAGCGATTCGAGTGGTTTGATGTGCTCGTCACGCGACGTGAGGTACACGCTGAAGCTATCCCAGGCACCTGCATGGCGGTCCTTCTGGTGCTGCTTCATGCGCCGCATCAGGTCCGTGGCGAGACCGACGTAGTACAGCGTGTCGCCGTCGTACAAGGCATACAGGCCAGCGTGGCCCCGGATCAGCTCCTCCACCTGCTTGCGGTAGCGGTCTTCGAGGATGTCGCCGGACATCTTCTCGATGAACTCACGAACGAGGATATCGGTCTGGCGTGCGGGCATTGATCGTTCCTCGTCAGCAAATCGTGTCTTCAACGCAAGTGCATTGGCGGGTCATCAATATGCAATCTTGAATATTACTTGCACGGATCATTCAATCGCCCGTCGCAACTGTTCCTCAACGGAAACACCCGCTGTGTTCCTGTCTGTAACCATCAAGAACACGCATCGACCGCCGCTAGCCGACGCCCAAACTTCACCGATCGTGAGCTTTTCTCGCGAATCGTCGTTACTGAAACGATCGCCACCTTTGTACTCGACAACGAACAGACGACCATCATCCAATTGCGCAACGAAGTCCGGGTAGAAGCGATCTGTCGATGTCGGCAACCAAAACGCATGCGATGGCTGCCTTTCGAGGTTGCGCACCCAGAAGCGCACTTGCGGCAACTGGTCCAACGTAATCGCGCACGCCGTTTCCTCAGCATTAAGCTCGGGCTTGAGTTCGCCTGGCCTCGGATAATAGTGCCTGCGAAAGCGATACTTGCCTTCGTAAAACCAACGAGCAGGATAGGCCTGCGGATCGAAGCGGAACGAAAAATTCTCATCCAATCTCGGCGCAGCAGCAGGAGCCACCAAACTTTGCTGGAATGCAGACCGTCGCTGCTCTACCATCAAATCATCCAGTCGGTCCGAAGCCGCATCTGCCACAGAGTTCAGATGCCGGAGGAGATAGGCAAGATCGAATCCTGCGACGTCAAGACCGTCAAGCAAGCGACCCAGCCACGCAATCATGTCGGGCTGCAACAGCGCATCGCGACGCAACCGGCGATCAAGCGCCCGGATGAGGGTCTCGCGGCTGACACCCCCATCGCCTTCGTCCAGATCAAGCCGGTACTGAGCGTGGTCCTCCCGGATGCCCAACTTTCCTTTCTCGATGTCGATGAGGTAAGGCTTAATCGTTTCTTCCCGGCGCAGATCAGGCAAGTCGGCAGGCAAGCCAGCGAGCGAGTAATCTGCGAGCTCAGCCAGCAACTCCGGCTCATACAGCATCAGCTCGCCCTGCAATGGGACCGCCAGCATTGGCACCGTAGCGAAAGCTTCGCCGCGCTGGCTGGGCGCTTCGGCAGCCTCCACACGGACCTGATGCCGCTGCAGAACCTGCATCGCGGCCTCTCGAACAGCCTTGTTACGCGGCAAACGCTCCACAGCCGCCTCAATGAGCTCAGAGGTCAAAGCGCCGGTCACGGTCATTATTGCTGGCGCCCCGCCTTCGACGGCAGGCGTCATCCGCACCTGATCGGGCAGGGCCTGCACGAGTGCCGCCATGGCGACTGCGTGCTTCGCTTCCACCTCGAAGCTTGTTTCCACCGTCAGAGGTTGCGGCACCTGCGGCGCAAAGAGATCGCCACCATTCAGCGACGGCTGGACGTATCGCACTGCCGCCATTTCTTCGAAGCCCATGGAAATCAGCCGGTCGGTCAGCTGGCCTGCAACCAGTGCCGTACTTGGCCCGCACACATGTGCATAGGCACGATTGAGCACCTCTGCCGTGCGTCTGCGCGCATATGGCATACGCAGAACACGCCCCAGCAACTGCTCCATCTTGGTGTTCGACCGGATGTTCTGCGCGGTACAGAACACATAGGCAAATGAACAGTCCCAACCTTCCTTTAACGCTTCAACGGTGATAATGAAACGGATCGGGCAATCACGCTGGAACAAGTCAACACCGTCCAATTCACGGCGACTACCTGTGTGGATGGCGATCTGCGATGCCGGAATGCCGTGGACATCGACGAGGTGCGCCTGCAGCATCTCAAACGTGACCTCGCCCCCCCTGTCTTCCGCCTGAAACAGCGCGATGGGACGCACATAATCCGCTTCGCTGTTTGCCGCCTCTTCCAGACGCGCCCGGGTCAGCACTGCATCGCGTACCGCTTCCTGCCAATTGGGATGGGGCGCCAACACGATCGGCAGCTTGATCATGTCTTCGGCCTTCAACGCCTCAGCCGATACGTGATAGAGCACGTTCTGGCTCGGCGCAGGCGTGGCTGTCCACTCAATCACGCATGCCGGCCGGATGCGCTCAAGGACGGTGAGGGACAAGTCACTCTGCGCGTTATGCGCTTCGTCCATGATCACGATCGGCCGATGCCATGCCAGAAGATTTGCGAAGCTACGCTTGATTTTTCCGATGTCAGCCTGCGACAAGTATGGCTGCGCAGCAAGATCCGCTTCGGTCACACGCTCGAAGATAGGCGCATCCGGCACGTCAACGAAATGAGGTTCGAAATCTTCTTTGTACGCATAGGCATTGCGCCCCTGAGTCTTGTCCACGCGCAGCGTCTGGATGGTGCCCACCAGCACGATGGCACGTTCACCGAAGTCATGGGCACGCAATTGCCCGGCATCCGCCATGTCCAGCACACTGAGCCGTTCGGCAGGCCAATAACGCAGTAGGGCATCGCGATATGGGTGACCTGGCGTCTTCAAGGCTTCGAGCGTCTGCGTGCGGATCGCATCGCTGGGCACCAGCCAAAGCGCCAATGGCGCCGGGGTACCAGAGTAGAGGCGCGCGGCGCGCTCGACGGAGTGGGCTGCCATCAGCGTCTTGCCGCCACCCGTGGGGATGCGCAGGCAGGCAACCGGGATTTCCGGCTGCCCATTGGAAAACACGCGATAAGGCAATAGCGGCGCTTGCTCGCCCAAAGCCTCACAACGCGCGTCGCTGAAAGCCTTTTGCATCTCATCAGCAGTAGTACAGCCACGTGTTGCCACGAGAAAGGCATCCAGCGCGGCCAGTGCATCCTGTTGGTACGGTTTGAGGGTCAGATCCATGTCAGCCCCGGCGAATGTCGTAAGGAATCTGCTTGAACACGATTCCGAAGCGCTTCAAGGTTGTCGGACCAAGACGGCAGGCTTCTCCGTAGATTAACCATGGGCCGACGTGTTCCGGCAGCAGTGCACGCAAGCCTTCGAGCACCGTATGAGTCAGCACATTGCCGGCCTGCGGGCGACGGTCGCCGAGCACGCCGTTGTAAAGCAACGCGACAGCCGAATCGCCATACATGCCAAGCACGGGCGACGGCACCTTGCGTGTTCCTGGCGCGGGTGCGGACGCGTCGACCCAAGGGGTCCTCGTATGCAAAAACCACAGGTACGCGGCCAGCGGCGCGAAACCCACATCCTCGCGGATGCGGCCATCGACATCAAACACCGGTTCGCCTAGGCGCATGAAACGGAAACCGCCGCCGCCCTGCCAGCCCACCGCTCCTGAGACACCGCCCTGCTCGCCTTCTACTACCTTGGTCAACCGCGAAAAACAATGGGTCTCGGCGTGCTCGCCCATTTCGATGCCGATCCACCGCCGCCCCATCTTATGGGCGACGGCTGCAGTAGTGCCGGAACCGAGGAAGCTATCGAGAACGAATTCATTGGGGTTGGTCGCGATTTCGACGATTCTTTTCATCAATTTTTCTGGCTTTGGCGTGCCAAAGACGGCGCTCCCAAACAGCTCAACGCTTTCTTTTTTCGCGTCTTGCGTATGCCCAACATCCTCCCACCCCCAGTATGTCTGAGGAATTCGTCCTTGCTTGACTTCCGACAAGAATCTCTTGAGCGCAGGGACATTGTTACCGTCTGCACCCCACCAAATTCTGCCATCTCGATCAAGCTCCGCCATTTTCTCTTTTGATATAGCCCAGTACCTGCCCTTTGGAGGGCCATCAATCACTCGGCCACCTGGAGTGGTCAACCCATAAATTCCCAAGCTATATGAATTCCTAGCAGTCAAATTATCGGGTCGCCATAGACCGCGAGGATCGCTGTCTGGATTCTTGTAGATTTTATTTTGAGCATCGCTTCTTTCAATCAAATTTGGAAACCATTTATCAGTTTTTTTGGCATAGACAAAAATGTGGTCATGGTCTACAGAGAATTGCCGGGCGGATGACTTCGGCGCATAGTTTTTTCGCCAAATCACATTTGAGACGAAATTTTTTCGCCCAAAAACTTCGTCCATAACCACTTTGAGATAGTGCGCTTCATTGTCGTCGATAGTCACCCAGATGCTTCCGTCTTCACTCATAAGTTCGCGCAGCAGCACGAGACGGGGATAGATCATCGACAGCCACTGGCTGTGCTCCAGATTGTCATCGTAATGTTCGAACGCACTCTTGGTGTTGTACGGCGGATCAATAAACACGCATTTCACCCGGCCGGCGTATAGCGGCAGAAGGCTTTTCAGCGCATCGAGGTTGTCGCCCTGAATCAGCAAGTTTTCGTTGCCGGGTTCGCCGACCTCCGCCACAGGCTGCAGCAGGCGGTATTGCACGTGGCGCGCAGCACGGCGTGCCTTCTGGTCGCCTAGCCAGTTCAATTCGGGCATTGCAGTGTCTCATGATGACGCGAAGGGCACAGTCTAGCCGTCTAGACAAGCGCTAGCGACCACAGCCACGCACCGTCGATATTGACCCTGCCCGCCCCCCTGCCCTACAGTCGCGGCAGGTGCTGAACACACCTTTTTGCCAGGCGGAATACCGCACCCGAGAGACAGGCGGTTTTTTTGCGCCCATCGATTCCGCATGCCTGCATGCGGCGGGCAAGTTTCATCTGTGGCCGGGTGTCCGCAGCGATACAAGACCTTCACGGGGAAACCTGCGGGCGGTCCTGGCACCGTGTTCAAGCACCCGGCCGCCCTCCCTTGAACAGGAGGGCTCACTCGAACACTTCGCCAGGACAACTCTCATGCCAAAGACTACCCGTCGGCGCGCTGCGCCGTCGCTTCCCGTGGCGGCTGCGCCGGCCGCCTGCCCTGCTTCCGATGCCTCGACCGACGAGGCCCATCCGCAACGCCACGCCACCCTGTACGGCACCGCGCGCGACCTGCGTCGCGACGGGTTCCGCACGGGCACGCGGTGGTCGCCGGTGCTGCGCCTGAGCGGCCGGTGGCTGCAGCAGGCGGGGTTCGACATCGGCCAGCGCGTCCGCGTGCGCGTGGATGCGGGGCGGCTGGTGATCGAACCGGCGGGCTGACCGGCCGGGGGCCCGCGCCCTGCCCGTCCGGCGATGGCGCTTTGGCCGCCATCGCCGGGCGTTCGAGCTGCATCGATGGCGGTTGGAGGGGCAACGGTGGGGGTTCAGGGAAGAGCTCGGGCCTGGTGTTCAACAGCCGAATGGCTGGTCAGGCCCTCCTGCAAAGCAGGGGCATCGCGACGAAGCGATGAATGCGGCGTCGGACAGCAGGTCCCTCGCGTTCGCTCGGGATGACAGGGAGGGTGGTTGGCGTGGCTGCGCGGGCGCGGCGGCTGCGCCTCCGCGCAAATCCCCCCGCCCTCGCTGCGCGAGGTCGGCCCCCTTTTGCAAAGGGGGCGATTTGCAACGGGGCGAGTGGACAGCAGGTCCCTCGCGTTCGCTCGGGATGACAGGTGTGGGACGCAGCGTGGGCGTTGATGTTGGGTCGTGCGTTCGCCCCCACCCCGGCCCTCCCCCGCGCGCGGGGGAGGGAGATGTGCGGCGGCGGATGGAAAGCAGGTCCCTCGCGTTCGCTCGGGATGACAGGGAGGGTGGTTGGCGCGGGCTCAGCCGATGCGCTTATCCGTTGTCGAGCCCTTCGGGATTCTTGAGGCTCTTCTTGTCTTCGGCGCTGAGGCGGCGCTCGGTCTTCTTCACGTCCTCGGCCGGCGGCAGGGCTTCGGGGCGGATGCCGCGTTCCAGCAGCGTATTGCGCACGGCCTGATTGTTGCTGATGTGTTCCTGCGAGATGGCGCGCTCGCTGTCCATTTCGTGCTGGCGGGCGTTGAAGATGGTGATCTCCGCCGCGAAGTCCTTGGCCTTGAGGAGGATGGTGGGCGCGAAGTCGGCCAGCGGGCGGCTGTCGGGCACCTTCCACTTGGCTTTCATCGCCTGGGTGGTCTTGCCGAACAGGGCTTGGTCGCCCTTGCTGCGGATCAGGGCGAAGTCCTGGTTGCCGCCGGTCTGCTCGTAGATGACCTGCGACAGCTCTTTCTCGGTTTCGGTCAGTTTCTTGCGCGCGGAGACGCGTTCGGCATCGAGCAGCCGCTGCTCGATCAGCTCGGCGCGGCGGGTCTGGATGGCAAAATAGGTCTGCGCGAAGGCGATCTCCTGCTTGCGCGGGTCGCCGTTCTGGGCGATGAGGTAGCAGGCGTAGCGGGTGAGCATGATGTCGTCCACTTCGCGCTGGCTGCCGGAGCCCAGGTCGACCATTTTGTTGACGTCAACAAAATGGTCCCCGACCCGGTGACCGGACCCTTCACACGCGGTCTTGGCCTTGCCTACAACGGCACCGAAGTTGCGCCATTCGGTGTAGCCAAGCAGGCGCTGCAGGTCGCGCGCCAGCCAGTATTCGATTCCGCTTTCGGTCTGCTGGGCGTGACCTTCGAAGGTCTCGGTCAGCGCATGCACCACATCCGTTCTCATGACAATTCCTCTTGTGGCCCGGCAAGTTCGCCTGTGGGGCGCATCCGGCAGTCGGCGATGGGCATGGCATCTGGCGATGCAGCCCTTGTTCCTGCCTGGGATGTTACCGGTTCGCCCCCACCCCAGCCCTCCCCCGCGCGCGGGGGAGGGAGCGATGCGGCGGCGTTGCGGATGCGCGGGGCGCGGCGGCTGCGCCTCCGCGCAAATCCCCCCGCCCTCGCTGCGCGAGGTCGGCCCCCTTTTGCAAAGGGGGCGATTTGCAACGGGGCGAGTGGACAGCAGGTCCCTCGCGTTCGCTCGGGATGACAGGTGTGGGACGCAGCGTGGGCGTTGATGTTGGGTCGTGCGTTCGCCCCCACCCCAGCCCTCCCCCGCGCGCGGGGGAGGGCGCGATGCGGCGGTGTTCGGACAGCAGGTGCCTTGCGTTCGTTCGGGATGACGGGAGTTGCGGGTGGTGCGTCAGGGATTGAGCTGCCAGAGGGTGCCGTTGAGGAAGGTGGCGAAGCTGACCCAGGCGATGTAGGGGACGAGCAGCCAGGCGGCGATGCGGTGGACGCGGTGGAAGCTGACGATCGTGGCGGCGATGGCGAGCCAGAGCAGGAGGATTTCGGCGAAGGCGATGCCGGGCTGCTTGAGGCCGAAGAACAGCGGGGACCAGGCGGCGTTGAGCACGAGCTGGACGAGGAACAGCGTGAGCGCGCGGCGCTGGCGGGCGAAGCCGCCCTGCTGCCAGACCAGCCAGGCGGAGACGGCCATCATCACGTAGAGCGTGGACCAGACGGGGCCGAAGACCCAGGTGGGTGGGTGCCAGCTGGGCTTGTTCAGGGCGAGGTACCAGTCGCCCGGGGGCCACCATGCGGCGGGCACGGCGGTGGCGAAGCACAGGAGGATCCAGCCGAGGAGGACCGGCCAGCGCCAGCGGACGGGTTGGGGCGTTGCGAGGGATGCGTTCATGGTGGGCGTCCTGCGGGTGGAAGGTGGGCGGCGGCGGGTGGCCGTCGGCATGGGGGCGGCGGCGTGCGTGCGGGACGGTGCGTCCGTCCGTGCGGGGCTCGGGGACAGCTTACGGGCCGTGGTTCGGGATGGATGCACGAAGCATGCGGGGGTGTATGGGTTTTGTGCGTGTGCGGTGGGCGATGGGGCGTTTCCGGTTCGGTGCACCGGGGCGCACCCGATGCGGTCGATCGGGGCGATGGCCTCGATTGACCCGCCCGGCCATCCGGGCCACCCTTCCGCCTTCGGCCGGGAGGGCCGGGCAACCGGGGAGTGAGGCATGGCTGTGGCGAAGTACGTGGGGTGGGCGCTGTTGTCGCTGTTCGCGGCGTTCTGTCTGGGCACCGTGGCGCTGTCGCGCGGGGAGACCATCAGTGCGTTCTGGGTGGTGGCGGCGGCGGTGTCGATCTTCACCATCGGCTACCGGTTCTATTCGAAATACATCGCGGAGAAGGCGCTGGGCCTGGATCCGACGCGGGCGACGCCGGCATGGCGGCGCAACGATGGCCTGGACTACGTGCCGACCGACAAGCGCGTGCTGTACGGCCACCACTTCGCGGCGATCGCGGGCGCGGGGCCGCTGATCGGGCCGGTGCTGGCGGCGCAGATGGGCTACCTGCCGGGGATGCTGTGGATCCTGTTCGGCGTGCTGCTGGCCGGTGCGGTGCAGGATTTCATGGTGCTGTTCCTGTCGGTGCGCCGCGACGGCCGGTCGCTGGGCGACATGATCCGCAGCGAGCTGGGCAATGCGGCGGGCAGCGTGGCGATGATCGGCATCCTCGCGATCATGGTGATCCTGCTGGCGGTGCTGGGCCTGGTGGTGGTGAAGGCACTGGCGGTCAGCCCCTGGGGCACGTTCACGGTGGCGATGACCATCCCGATCGCGCTGCTGATGGGCGTGTACCTGCGCTGGCTGCGGCCGGGTCGGATCATGGAGGTGTCGATCCTCGGCCTGGTGCTGCTGCTCGCTTCGATCTGGGTGGGCGAGTGGGTGGCGAATTCGCCGACCTGGGGCCCGGCCTTCACCTTCGACGGCAAGGCGCTGGCATGGATGCTGATCGCCTACGGCTTCGTGGCGGCGGTGCTGCCGGTGTGGCTGCTGCTGGCGCCGCGCGATTACCTGAGCACGTTCCTGAAGATCGGCACGGTGGTACTGCTGGCGATTGCCATCGGCGTGGCGATGCCGGAACTGAAGATGCCGGCGCTGACGAAGTTCGTCGACGGCACCGGCCCGGTGTTCTCGGGCTCGCTGTTCCCGTTCCTGTTCATCACCATTGCCTGCGGTGCGGTGTCCGGCTTCCATGCGCTGATCAGCAGCGGCACGACGCCGAAGATGCTCGACAACGAGCGCGACGCGCGGATGATCGGCTACGGCGGCATGCTGATGGAGGCCTTCGTCGCGGTGATGGCGCTGATCGCGGCCTGCGTGCTCGACCCGGGCCTGTATTTCGCGCTGAACTCGCCGCCGGCACTGATCGGCACCACCGTGGAGTCGGCGGCGCAGACCATCTCGGGCTGGGGCTTCGTGATCACGCCGGAGATGCTGAGCGCGACGGCGGTGGAGATCGGCGAATCAACCGTCCTGTCGCGCACCGGCGGCGCGCCGACGCTGGCGGTGGGCATGGCGCAGATCCTGCACGGCATGGTCGGCGGCAGCGGCATGATGGCCTTCTGGTACCACTACGCGATCCTGTTCGAAGCGCTGTTCATCCTGACCACGCTGGACGCCGGCACGCGCGTGGCGCGCTTCATGATCCAGGAAGTGATCGGCACGGTGTACGCGCCGTTCCGCCGCACCGAGAGCTGGACCGCGAACATCGTCTGCACCGGCCTGGCCGTCGCGGGCTGGGGCTGGTTCCTGTACCAGGGCGTGGTCGATCCGCTGGGCGGCATCAACACGCTGTGGCCGCTGTTCGGCATCGCCAACCAGATGCTGGCGAGCATGGCGCTGATCTTCGTGTGCGTGGCGATGGTGAAGATGAAGCGCACGCGCTACCTGTGGATCCCGGCGTTGCCGACGGTGTGGCTGCTGGTCTGCACGATGACCGCCGGCTGGCAGAAGCTGTTCCATCCCGACCCGAAGATCGGCTTCCTCGCCAACGCGGGCAAGTTCGGCGATGCGCTGGCACGCGGCGAGGTGCTGGCGCCGGCGAAATCGCTGAAGGACATGGAGCGCATCGTGTTCAACAACCAGCTCGACGCCGCGCTGTGCGTGCTGTTCATGAGCGTGGTGCTGCTGATGCTGGCGTTCGCGATCCGCGCGATGCTCGCTGCGCACCGCGCGCAGGGGCCGACGGCGCAGGAAAACGAGTATGTCGCGCTCGACGCCGTTCGCTGAGCGCGTCCGCGCGCTCTGGCGTTTCCTGGCCCAGACCGGCCGCCTGATCGTGGGCGTGCCGGACTACGACGTGTACCTGGCGCACATGCGCCGGGTCCACCCCGACCGCGAGCCGCTGGATCGCGAGGCCTTCTTCGCCGACCGCATGCAGGCGCGCTACGGGCGCGGGGCCTCGCGCTGCTGCTGAGCCGACCGCAAGGCATGCATCTGCGCTGACCTTGGCGGCTTCCAGCCCGGTCGCTGCAGTCGTGACCATCGGCAGGGTAGCGTCCGCAGGACTGCGGCCAGCATGGCCGACCGTCGCGCTGCCGGCATGGCCGCTGCGCCCACCCGCCTTCATCCACGAGACCCCGAGATGCACCAGCTTCGTTCGTCTGCCGACCGCCCTGCCCGTGTGCCCACCCTCCTCTTCACACTCGCCCTGGCCTGCCTGCCGGCGGCCGCGCTGGCCCAGCGCGCGCCCGACTTCGCGGCGTACGCGGTGCCGAGCGATGGCGCGGTGGTGGTGACGATGCGCCAGGGCGGCACGCAGGACCGCGCCTTCCTCGACGTGGATCGCGCCAGCGGCGGCGCATTGGCGCGGGCCGTGGCCTCGGCCGCGTTCGAAGGCAAGCGCGGCACCACCCTGAACCTGCACGGCATCGGGCCCTACAGCCAGGTGACGGTGATCGGACGCGGCGACGAAGCGATCACGCCGCGCCTGCTCGAAGACATCGGTGCCCTCGCCGGCAACGCCGGGGCGTCGAGCAAGGCGCCGCGCATGGAACTGCTGTGGCCGGAGGCCGGCCTGGCGACCGGCGGCGCGCACCTGGCCTTCGGCGCGGCGCTCGGGGAATACCGGTTCTGGATCTACAAGACCGAGAACACCGATGCATCCAAGGCCGGACAGGGCGCGCTGGTGGTCCGCGTCAACGACCCGGAGGCCGCGCGCTCGGCGTGGACGGCGCAGTGGCGCCCGGTCGCCGACAGCGTGCGCTTCGCCCGCGACCTGGTGACCGAGCCGGCAAACGTGATCTACCCCGAGAGTTTCGTCGAGCGCACGCGCGCCGCGTTCGCGGGCGTGCCGGGCGTGGAGATCGAAGTGCTGGACGTGCCGGCGATGGAACGCCTGAAGATGCAGTCGCTGCTCGCCGTGGGCCAGGGCAGCGCCCGCCCGCCGCGCCTGCTGGTGGTGCGCTATCGCGGCGCCGCCACCGGCGATGCGCCGGTGGCCTTCGTCGGCAAGGGCATCACCTTCGACAGCGGCGGCATCTCGATCAAGCCCGGCGAGAACATGTGGCGCATGAAGTACGACATGAGCGGCGCGGCCACGGTCACCGCGACCGTGCTGGGCCTGGCCAAGCGTCGCGCGAAGGTCAACGCGATCGCGGTGGCGGCGCTGGCCGAGAACATGCCGTCCGGCACCGCCGCGCGACCGGGCGACGTGATACGCACCATGAGCGGCAAGACCTACGAGATCATGAGCACCGACGCCGAAGGCCGCATGGTGCTGGTGGATGCGATGTGGTTCGTGCAGACCCGCGACAAGCCGCGCGTGCTGATCGACGTGGCCACGCTGACCGGGTCGGTGTCGACCGCGCTGGGCGACGAATACGCCGGCCTGTTCAGCCGCGACGATGCGCTCGCCGACGCCCTGCTCGCCGCCGGCCGCACCTCCGGCGAGGAACTGTGGCGTCTGCCGCTGCATCCGAGCTACGCGAAGGACCTGGAATCCCCGATCGCCGACCTGCGCAACGGCGGCGGCAGCAGCCGGGCCGGCGCCGGCGTGGGCGCGCATTTCATCGGCGCCTGGGTGCAGCCGGGCGTGGCCTGGGCGCACCTGGACATCGCCTCGATGGCCTGGCGCGACGATGGCGCCCTGCCGACGATGCCCACCGGCGCATCCGCCTTCGGCATCCGCCTGCTGGACCGCTACGTCCGCGACCAGATCGAAGCGGGGCGCTGAGGACGCAGCGCAGGCCCTGCGCGGACGACCGGAGTCGATCGCGCAGGGCTCACTGCATGCAGCTGTCGCTGTCCTGCCTGGCGAACACGCCGCTGTCGAAGTCCACGGGGCCGGAAGCGGCCGCCGGGAATCCCTGCGCGATGCGCGCCTGCGCCCGACGCTCGATGTCGCTCCAGCGCGCGGCATCGAAGCCCGGCCGCAGGTCGCGCAGTTGTCCATCGAGGTCGCGCACGGTCGCCGCGTCCGCGAAAGGACGCAGCACCATCGCGTAATAGGCCGCCTTCTCGGGATCGGCCCGGATCGCGTCGGACATGCCGATCAGCACGGGACGGCCGGCATACGCCTGCTGCAGGTAGTACCAGGCCGTGATCTCGCCGCGCTCGCCTGCGGTTTCCAGCAGCTTGCGCGCGTGCTCCGCGTAGGCACGCCAGGCATCGGGATGTTCGAGGAACCGCTGGCGGTCCATCGGCGGCTCGGTCGCGAAGCGCACCGCCATCCGCATGTCGCCCTGCTGCGCCGCGCGCAGCATGTAGCGCCACGCGTTCTGTTCGCCCCACGTCGGGTCGATCCCCCGGCACAGGGCTTCGGCGCGCTGGCGCCGTGCCTCCAGGCGCGAGATGAACGCCACATCGTCGCCGATGTCGCCCTCGCGATGCGCGGCCATGCCCTCCATGTCGCCGATCACTTCGCTGGCGTTCGCGAATTCCAGGCAGGCCACGGCATCGAGCGCGATGCGGCAGCTCGCTGCGGCATCGCCGGACTTCGAGCGCGATTCGAGCATCGGCAGGGTCGTCGACAAGGGCGCATCCGCAGCCGGCAAGGGTCCGCCCCGCACGCCGCCATCGGTCGAAGCCGCCGCCGACGGCGCTGCTGGCGACGCCCGGTCCGGGCCTGCCGCATCGCCGGGCGTCCCGTGGGGACGCAATGCGAACCACACGCCCGCACCCAGCAGGATCACCACACCGACGCCCACCGCCACCCTTGTTCGCTGCATCACGGATACTCCTCCGTCATCGATCTAGCCCATCCATCCCATCAGCAGGCTGGTCGCCTGCCTCGCGCGCCCGGCGTGCGGGGCCGGATGCGCGGATCGCGATCACTCGCCTGCATCGTCGAGGCCGTCGCCGAGGAAGGTTCCCCCACCGCGACGCCGGCCTCAGCGTGAGACATCGCGCCTGAACATCAAGGCGACGGGCACGGTGGACAGCAGCATCAGCAGGGTGATCGCGGCCAGGCACACGCCGGCCAGCAGCGGGATGGACGGCATCTCGAAACCGAACACCATGCCGGCGAGGTAGCGCGCGGCCACCAGCGCGCCGCCCAGGCCGATCACCGCACCGAACAGGCATGGCCACAGGACGTGGATGGCGGTGACCTGCATGAGGTGTTTCGCGCGTCCACCCAGCAGGATGCGCAGTTCCAGTTCGCGTCGCCGCTTGGCGATCACGCTGGACACGGCACCGATCAACCCGACGATCGAGAGTGCGAAGGCGACGATGGCGCCGATGCCCACCGCCATCGCGAATGCATACAGCGGTTTGAGCAGGGCATCCAATCGCTGGCGGACCGTCGCATCCTCGGCGATGACGACCGGAACGCGTGCCTTCTGCAGCGCCGCGCGCAACGCGGCGACGGCATCGTTGCCGCCCCGGGCAAGCAGATAGATCTTGCGCGCGTCCTGCGCCTTGAAGGGCACGTAGATCGCGGGACCTTCCTTGCCGAAGGGATCGATGCTGCCGATTTCGGGCACCACGCCGATCACTTCGTAGCGGATCTGTTCGGTGGATCCGGCATCGACCAGCCACTGGCCGATGGGATTGCCGCCCTGCCCGAGCTGGCGCGCCAGTGCGGCATTGACCACCGCCACCGGACGCGAGAAGCGCATGTCGTCCTTGTCGATCAGCCGACCGGCGCTGGCCTCCAGGCCGTAGGCGCGGAAAAAGCCGGGATCGACGAGGTTCTGGTTCACGACCCAGGGCTCGCCGCCACCACCCGCGGAGACCGCCAGCTTCGCCACGGTGCCGCTGAGCGGCGGGCTGCTCGCCAGACCGACCGCCAGATCGGGGGAGGTTTCACGCGCCGCGTCGAGAATGGCGTCCAGCTGGTGTTGTTCCAGGGCCCCTGCCCCGACGGCTTCCACCCTGAGGAAGGCCGCGTCGCGGCTGTAGCCGGGATCGATGCGTTGCTGCGCCGCCAGATGCACGGCGAGCATGGCCGTGACCAGGGCCACCGCGACGGACAGGCCCGCCTGGCCCGCGATGAACACGGCCTGCGTACGCGACAGCGCGCGCGAACCGGCGAGCGTCCGGCCACCGGACAGCGCCGAAACGCCGTCGCGACGGACGAAGCGTCCGACCTGGATCGCCGCGATGGCGAGGCCGGCGATCGCGACCACCAGGACGACGATCAGCGCCGACAGGGCGTCGAGCGAGGCGGTGCCGATGGGCAGCGATTCGAATGCGATCCGTTGCAGGACCGGAAGCAGCACGGCCGCCACGCACAGGCCGGCGATGGCGCTCACGAGGCAGACGATCAGCAATTCGCTGGCGACCAGCCAGTAGACATGCCGCCATCCCGCGCCCTGGAGGGTATGGATCGCGATTTCGCGCCCGCGCTGCTCGCAGCGCAGCAGGAACACGCTGGCGATGTTGCCGGCCGCGACCAGGAAGACGAGGAGGCCGACACCCTGCATGATCCACAGGCTCTGCGCCGCCCATTGCGTCAGCACCGACTGCAGCGGCAAGGCAGCAACGCCTGCATGCTCGATGGGCTTCTGGTCCTTCCTCGAAGCGCGCAGCATGCTGTCGACCCGCTCGCGGACGGCCTCGGCACGATCCGGGCCGGGAAGACGCACGATCGCGTCGAGATAGAGGTCCGCGTCCTCGGGCTGGAGATGGAGGGGAATCCAGATATCCGGATTCCCCGCTGCACCGGGCACGGGCGCACGCGTCCTGGCGGAAAACACGCCGACGATCTTCAGGGGCTGGTCCTCGACCCGGATGGTGCGGCCGATGACGCCGGGATCGGCATCGAAGGCACGCGTCCAGTAGTCCCGGCTGATCGCGGCGACGGGCTGCGGCGACGCGGCATCGAAGCCGACCAGCGAACCGATTTCGGGACGCAGATCGAGCAGATCGATCAGGCCCTGGTCGAGCCATATCGCACTGTGCTTCCGGGGAAGCCCATCGAGCTGGACCGCAGCCTCGCCGACCTGCAAGGCACCGAGATTGCCCTTGAGCTCCTCCATCGCCCGCAGTCGCGCCATTTCCTGCGCGGAGAATGCGGATTCGTACACATCGGCCTCGATGCGGATGGAGGGCCTGAGCACGACCATGCGCTCGATGCCCTGGTAGGGCAGCGGCGAGAGCAGCGTCTGGTTGAGCAGCGCGAATACGGCTGCGTTCACCGCGACGACGAGGGTCAGCGTCACCACGGAGGCCATCAGGAAGACGCCACCGTCCCTGGACAATCGACGCAGGACGGACCACAGGTTCGGCATCTGCATGGCTTACGTCCCTTCGATCGAAACCAGCTTGCCGTCGGCCAGCGCGAGGCGCCGACCGGCACGCGCCGCGATCTCGTCGTCGTGGGTCACGATCACCAGCGTGCTGCCGGCCTTGTTCACTTCTTCGAGGAGCCCCATCACCGACACGCGGTTTTCCGCATCCAGGTTACCCGTGGGCTCGTCGGCGAGCAGGATCGGCGGCCGCACTGCCAGCGCCCGGGCGATCGCGATGCGCTGCTGCTGGCCACCTGAGAGCTGCGAGGGATAGTGGTCGCGACGGTGCGCGAGCCCAACCCGCTCCAGGCATTCCGCGGCCTGGCGATCGCGCTCCGCCTGCGGCACGCCCCGGTAGCGCAAGGGCAGCGCCACGTTCTCGAGGCTGCTGATCTCATCGATCAGGTTGAAGCTCTGGAAGATGAATCCGATCTTGTCCGCGCGGAAACGCCGCCGCGCCGAGGGCGAGAGCGCGTCGATGCGCTGGCCCATCAGCGTGAGCGCGCCGGAGGTCGGCCGGTCGATCAGGCCCATGAGGCTCAGCAGCGTGGACTTGCCGCAGCCCGAAGGCCCGGTGATGGCGACGAATTCGCCCTGCTCGATCTGCAGGGACACATCGGAAACCGCATGGGTGCGGACGCTGTCCGTTTCGAAGGCGCGCGACACGCGCTCAAGGGCGATGGCTGTCATGGATGTTCAGGCGATGGTGTGGGGGACTGCCGGGCTCCGTCGAGCCGGCCTGGAAGAGCGGGCCGGCAGCGACCAAGGCGCGGGTCTGGATAAAGGGCTTCAACGAATCTCGATGCTGTCGTGGTCTTTCCATTGCCCCACGTCCGACACCACGATGCGCTCGCCCGCCTTCAGGTTGTCCAGGACCACGGCGCGATCCGGCGAGACGGGTCCGAACAGCACGTCACGCGCCTGCGCCCGTGAACCGTTCACGACGAAGACGCGATGGCGACCGGGTGCGTTGAGCGCGCTGGGCTTGGCCACGACGATCGCATCTTCGATGCGATCGAGGCTGATGCGGGCATCCAGCGCGAGGTCCTGGCGCAGGCCCGATGGGATCGAGCCGACGATTTCGGCATCGGCGACCACCTGACCCTGGGTCACGGTGGGATCGATCCGCGCGATTTTCGCCTGCAGTCGGCCATTCGGCGTGGTGATCGCCACCGGCTGCCCGACCTTGAGGAGCCGCGCCTGGCGCTCTGCGACCTGCAGGCGCGCATGCAGGGCGGAGGGGTCGATCAGCACGCCGAGGGAGGCGCCGCCGGTCACGACCTGGCCTGGCGTGGCGCTGATCGTCGCCACCACGCCATCGAAGCCCGCGCGTATCGCAAGCGCTTCGCGGCGCATGCGGCGGGAAGCCGCGACTTCCTCCAGGCTGCGCAGCTTGATCTGGAGTGCATCGGCCTCGATGCCGTTGGAGGTACGCAACTGCGCCAGTTCGTCGGTGATCTGGCGCTGGGCCGACAGGAGCAGCTGGTAGCGCAGTTCGGTCCTTTTCGCCGCCACCCTGGAAATGGCCTGCTTCTCGAGCAGTTGTCGCTCGGCGTCGCGTTCGAGTTCGAGGGATTTCGCCTCGAGCTCGGCCTTGTCGAGTTCGGACTGCAGTTGCCGCTCCTCCTTCGTGTGGCGGGCCCGGGTCGCGGCGGCCTCCGCACGGGCAACGGCGAGCGCGACTTCCGCTTCGCTTGCGGCGGTATCGACCTCGTTGCTGGACAGTCGGAGGATCATATCGCCCTTCGCGACGAGCGCGCCGGGCTGCAGCAGCACTTCATCCACGCGCGCGGACTCGGGCGCGGAGAGCACGAGGGTGCGTTTCGCGGCGAGTTTGCCGAACGCGGAGACTTCGTTGGCGAAATCGCTCCGGGACACCTCGGCGATGACCAGCCGGTCCGACTCGACGGCAGGCGCCGCCTTGTCCATGCTGAAGACGAACCCCACCAGGACGACGGCCACGGTCGCAGCGGCGAGCGCCATCCATTTCGGGCCGCCGAACCGGCGGGGTTTCCTGGCAATGATCTCATCCATACAGATTCCATTGGCCGCCGCTCGCAGGCGGGCGGCGGCCACTCCTCGTCACGCAACCAGACTCTGGCGATACAGCTGGGAATAGTATCCCTCATTCGCCAGCAACTGGGCATGCGTGCCGGATTCGACCACACGGCCGGCATCGAGCACGTAGATCAGGTCCGACTTCATGATCGTCGACAGGCGATGGGCGATGGTGAGGGACGTGCGGTTGGCCAGCAGCAGGTCCATGGCCTGTTGGATGGCCCCCTCGGTTTCCATGTCCAGGGCCGACGTGGGCTCGTCGAGGACCAGGAAACGCGGGTTCCTGAGGAAAGCCCGGGCCAGGATCAATCGCTGGCGCTCGCCGCCCGACAGCGAATCCTCCTGCAGGATCTCGTCGAGTCCGCCCTGGCGCGATTCGACCAGCGGGGTCAGCTGCGCACAGCGTACGGCATCGTCGATCTCGGCCGCAGTCGGCGTCCTTTCGAGGCCGAAGGTGATGTTGTCGCGGATCGTGCCGTTGAAGATGTACTCGTTCTGCAGGACCACGCCCACCTGCTTGCGATAGGACGTGAGGTCGACGTTGGCGAGATCCTGGCCATTGACCTTGACCGCCCCTTCGCCGGGCCGATAGAGCCCCAGGATGAGGTTCATGATCGTCGACTTGCCCGCACCGGAACGACCGACCAGGGCCACGCGCGCGCCCTCGGGAACGATGAGGTTGAAGCCGTCGAGCACCTTCTCCGACCCGTAGCCGAATCCGACGTTGTCCAGGTCGATGCGGCACGGCTTGTCGAGCAGCAGCCTGGTACGCTCGCCGCCCTCAACCTCTTCGCTCGGCTCGTCGAGGACGCCGAAGTAGCGCTGGAGGATGATGATCGCGCGGTTGAGGTCGACGAAGATCTCGACGAACCCCTGCATCGGCTCGAAGGCCTGCTGCACGAGGAAGATCAGGCCGAGCGCGACGTGCAGCTCGATCCGGCCCTGCATCGCGCCGACACCCACGAAGGCGATCATCGCGCCGCGGAGCAGCTGCGTGATGAGGCTGGTCGAGACGGTGACCTTCGTGGAGAAGACGACGAACTTGAGCTGCGCATCGATGTTGTCGTCGAGCTTCGAGGAGATGTCACGCAGGACATGATCCTTCGCGCCCAGCGCCTTGATCGTCGTGATCTTGTTCAGTCCCTCGAAAAGCGCGTTGGTCAGCGGCGAGTTGGACAGCAGGGTCGCCGACTGGTAACGCTGGACGCGAGGCGAGACGATCCGGTTGATCGCATAGAAGACGACCAGCATGGACAGCACGAGGACACCGGTCCACACGTCGAAGTAGGCGATCACGCCGACCAGGACGAGCAGGCGGACGGTGAGCGCGAACAACTGCGTGATCACGTCCGCGACCACGCGATTCAGCTCGAGGGCGTCGATCACGCGCTGGTAGATCTCGCCCGTGTTCATGTAACGCCGGAACGCGGACAGCGGCAGCGACTGGACCTTGTTGTAGAAGTCCATGATGACCGGCCGGTTGGCGAACAGGTCGAAGCGCCGGCGCAGGAAGCCGGTGAAGGACGAGATGAGGTTCTGCGAAACCTGCAGCCCGACGACGAGGGCCAGCGCCACGACGAATCCGCGAACGTCGCTTTGCTGGAAGTTCTCGATCATGCTCGAGAACAGTTTCGGGTAAAGCAACCCCAGGCCCGAAGCGATCGTGGACAGCACGACGATCGAGGTGAAGTTGACGGGAAAGTTCTTGAGCGACTTGAGGTACTGCCGGATCTGCGCGTAATTCTTCACTGGGTTCGACCTTCCATAATGATGCATTCTTTCCATTGCGAAACGAGCACTTCGATCGGCTCGCCATAGCAGGCCTCGAAGTGGATCCGCTTTTGCCCTGACGCGTAGAACTCCCTGAACAGCGGGGCACCTCGGCTCTCGATCAGCCAGCGGATGAAGGATCCGCCGATCTCGTAGAACCAGCCGGGCAGGTCGCGCTCGTCCATGGCATCGTAGAAGCGATCGACGTCGATGCTGACGCGCCTTTCGTGGTAAAGCCAGCGCGCGACATCGTGGACGCCCGCCCCCTCGGGGGGACCGATCATGGCGCCGTCATTGTCGAATGCCACCACATCGTCGAAGCGCAGTCCATCCCCGCCGCCTTCGATCCGGATCTGCATCTCGTCGCCGATGACACGGGCACGTCCGGAAACGCGCACGCGGCCGAACACGGTGGCGCTCGCTTCGGAGACGAAGAATCGCGGCGTCTTGTTCAGCTGGAAAAGCAGCGCGTGGACGACTTCGTGGATATGGCAGGGATAGGATGACTTGACCGTACCGATGGTTTCACCCGCGCGCAGCTCGGTCAAGCCGGACAGCCCTTCCCCGCGATGCACGAGATCGCGCTGCAGTTCTTCGAGGGTCGGATAGAAATCGTAGCCGATCTTCGCCGCCGGCAGCGAGAGCCCGAAGAAATCGCTGATGTCGACCGCAGCCGTGTCGAGCATCGAATGGTACTCATGCGGGAACGGGCGTTCCGGGAGCGAGCGGATGCGGAAAAGCCGGGATTCCTCCACGTTGACGCTGGCGGCCGCACTGAAGCATGCATCGTCACGGCGATAGGACCATGCACCCGCGTAGGGATCATAAAGGCAGTTCGACGGTGCGCTGCCAACCCGGTCCGGTTCGCTGCGGAACGTGTAGCTGTTCGGACATGCGTACCTGAACTCGCAGTCGCGGCAGGTATCGATGTGGTCCTTCGAACGCGCCCAATGGCCGAGCAGCGCATCGGAACGCAGCATGGACAGCATGCTCTGCCCATCCACGACCTGACCGATCCGGTCGACCGTCTCGAGGCGCCACGGGTAGACCGCGCCATCGGCATGGACATGCAGGAAGCCCGAGTGCAGCGAACCGTGCCGGAACCTCGAATAGGACAGGTAGTCGCAGAGCATCGAGGCCTCGGTGATCCGCGCCACGAGCGCCGAGCGCGCCTTGCGCGGCCGCAGCCCCTGCGCTCGCAGTTGGTCGACGTACGCCGCGACTTCCGCGCCATCGGCCGGAGACTCATCCGAGACGCACAGCGCGAACGCGCCACCCGCGAGCCGTTCGTCGATCGCCGTGCCACAGCCGCCAGGCGGTACCACGACTTCGACATGATGGAAATTCAGCCCGGCGACGAAATCGAGGATCTCGCTGGTCCATTCCGGATTGCATCCCGCCTTGCCGAGGAAGATGTTGAGCTGTGCGGCAGGACCTTCGGTCCTCGCAACGCGCAGGATGTCCTTCCATGCGGCGGCATCGATGGCGTGCAACTGGCCATCACGCGGGTGCAGCTCGACCCCGAGCACCGACAGCTTGCGGCGGCTGGTGTCCCGGGGATCGACCCGGAAGGGCCGCGCCTGGGTCGTTGGGTGCGCGGAAATCTCGCCGAAGCCCAGCCGGGCGAAATCCTGCAGGTAGCTTTCCGCGACCGCGCGATCGTCCTTGCTCTCGATGGGCTGCAGCGCAGTGTGTATGTCGCCGTCCGCCTGGCACAGGTCGATCACATAGGAGGCAGACTGCGGAATCGGAAAGATCCGCTTGCGATGCAAGTCGTACAACGCCGATCGCCTCGCGCCCTTGACATGCACGACATAGGGATTGAGCCGGAAATAACTCGCTACGTCCACAACGGCACTCATTCGGGACCCCACACTTCCTTGAGACTGCACGGGCTGTCCCATGCGATGAATTTGCTGCGAAGTTCCATGCCGTTCAATCGCGTGTCATGGAAGTATTCCATGACGAGTCCATCGATCATGGAACCTTCGCCCGGCTGTTCCTCGTACTTGAGGATGAATGGGACATCATCTCCAGGCAACATCTCGTTCCTCCATGCCACATCTGGAAGTCAGCCAATCGGCGATCGCTTCGTCGATCGGATGACCGGTCATGCCCTCGACCCAACCCCACTGCCCGCCGGGGTTGACTTCGAGGAAAACGTATTCGCCCTTCGGGGTCAGCACGAGGTCGATCGCGCCGTATTCAAGGCCGAGCCGGCGCATCAGCAGGATCAAGGCGTTCGAAACGGAATCGGGCAGCCTGTAGCGATAATAGGGGGTATTCGGATTGTCGTAGCGACGCCAGTCGACCATGGTCTTCTCGCTCCGCTGCGATTCGATGGCGGTCGCGAATACGCGCTTGCCGACCACCGTTACGCGCAATTCCAGCACCTTCTCGGCGTAGGCCTGCAGCATCGTCGGGGCATGCCGCACTCGATCGAGGCTCTCGAAGTCATCACCCGACAATTTGTTGGCGTAGATCTCTGCGTGCCTTTCCTCGCCGTCGCCCGGCACGTAACCCGACTGGCCGATGGCCTTGGTCAGCACGTTACCGCCGTGTGCGCGGTAGAAGGCGCGCGCCTCGGCAGGAGTCTGGGTGATGAGCGTGTCGGGAATCGTCAGCCCGCACTGCGAGGCGATGCGCAACTGATGCGGCTTGTTCAGCGCAATCTGTTCCGCATGATAATCGTTCATCCATTCGGCATGGGAGAACATCGAATAAAGACCGAGGACAGTGGCCGCGCATTCCTTGCCCAGGAATTCCCTGCGCCCGCGATGCAGCCCCGGACCGGGTGCGTACGACCCATGACGACGAGCCCATACGGCTCTCACCTGGTCGAAACGCGCACACTTCCCGTCGGGCGTTTCGATCCGCGCATCGCAAAGGCCATTGCCGAGGCGGATCGAGGCCGTGGTGCCCTGCGGATAGCTTTCGCCATTGAACCGCACCCAGGGCACCCGCCTGTAATCCAGGATTTCGCAGATACGGTTGATGTTCAACTCGTACTGCTGGCCGATGATAAGAATCACTGTTTGAAATCTCCCTGACGACGCATTCCTGAAAATCCGGCGGAATGCGACAGCACAAACCACCTTGCCCTGGAAGGAACCCGGATGACTGGCGCCCTTGCGTGAACCGATGCGCCGCCCGGGGGCGGCGCATCGGCGCAACGATCACTGAAGGACGATGTCGCTGTCCGTGCCGTCCTTCTTCCAGATGCCGAAGACCTTGGTCTCGATCGTGGTGCCGGCGGCAGCCAGCATGTTCGAGGCGTTGCCGGCCTGGGTGATGGTTTCAATATCCAGCTTTTCGAAAATCATGTGCCTTTTCCTTGGTTGATGATCAAATCTCCCATGGCGTCGAATCGATGAAGACGACACGGGTGACATTGAGTCGATTGACTGTCGGACTGCTTACTGGATGCTGTTGACCGGCGTCACGGTGTCCGTGGCGATGACCTTGCCCTTGTCGTCCTTGATGCGGGTCTCGTAGGTGGTCGCCTGGGCGACGGCGACCTGGATCATGTCATTGCCGAGCATTTCGAACTTCATGGTGAATCTCCTTTTTTCAAGCTGATTGTTTGATTGGCGACGCAGGTGCTTCAAAGCGCGATATCGACAGAATCAGTCGCGTCTCTCTTGTTGACGATTTTGTCGCCGACCACGGTATAGAGATCCGTAGGAGTCGCGGCCAACTGGTTGGCGGTCGCGCTCGTTTCCAGGATCTCGCTGGAGTGCAGCTTCTCGAATTTCATCGAAGAAGCGCCTTGTTACGCCTGGAGTTCAGGCAGGGAAATACCGCTGTCCGTGCCGTCCTTCTTCCAGAAGCCGAGCACCTTGGTCTCGATCGTGGTGCCGGCGGCAGCCAGCATGTTCGAGGCATTGCCGGCCTGGGTGATGGTTTCGATGTCCAGTTTTTCGAAGATCATGCATCTGTTCCTTCATTGATGATCCAGCCATCCGCGGCGTCGAAACATGGAGCAAAGACGCCGGATGGCATTGAGTCGAGCGATCAGTAGAGCGATTACTGCTGCTTGATCGGCGTCACGGTGTCCGTGGCGATGATCTTGCCGCTGTCGTCCTTGATGCGCGTCTCGTAGGTGGTCGCCTGGGCGACGGTGGCCTGGATCATGTCGTTGCCGAGCATTTCGAACTTCATGGTGAATCTCCTTGTGTTTGTCGTTTGTCGAATCAATGACGCGGAGACATCAGAGCTGGGCCGAAGCCTCGAGGCCTGCGTCCTTGCCGTCGTTCTTCCATTCGCCGTTGATCTTGGTTTCCATCGTCGTGCCGGCCGCGAAGAACAGGTTCGCGGTGGTGACGGTTTCGAGGATTTCGGTGGAGCACAGCTTCTCGAACTTCATTTTGGCAATCTCCGGATTAGGCCTTGATTTCAGGCAGGATGATGTCGCTGTCAGTGCCGTCCTTTCTCCAGAACGGACCGACCTTGGTCTCGATCGTGGTGCCGGCCGCAGCCAGCATGTTCGATGCGCTACCGGCGTGCGAGATGGCTTCGATATCGAGCTTTTCGAAAATCATGTGTTCATTCCTTGATTGATGGCCATTTCCTCCACGGCGCCGCATTCTCGAAACGACACCGGCAGGAATCGAAGCAGGACTGATCAATCAGCCAGCTTCTGCTGGACCGGCGTCACGGTGTCCGTGGCGATGACCTTGCCGCTCGAATCCTTGATGCGGGTCTCGTAGGTGGTCGCCTGGGCGACGGTGGTCTGGATCATGTCGTTGCCGAGCATTTCGAACTTCATCGTGGATCTCCTTTGGGTGTTGTTTCTTCAATGAACGACGCGGGTTTCAGTACACAGCCATGGCGGCGTCGGCGCCATCCTTCTTCCAGTCGTTACCCGACCTGGTCTCGATCGTCGTGCCCGCCGCTTCGATGCGCAGGCTTGCGCTTGCGACGCGCATCGAGGATCTCCGTGGAGTACAGCTTTCCCAATTCGCATGACAGCTTCCTTTCCGTTTCGGACTGGATGATCCCGGAATCCTCTTCCAGGGGAGGGACCGTTTGCGAGGATCGTCATCGTGAGCGCTCACGACGCTGCAGCCTCGAACCCAGACCCGATCGAATTCTCATCACGGAAAATGCAGGCTGTCAACAACTCATAATTGAGGACGTTCCATGACCTCTCGCAACACGATGTCATCGGAAAAAACAGTGTTTTCATCATGTTTTTCGGCGCGAAAAAAATTGCACGCAGCAAGCACGCACCGAGCCTGATTCGGTACGCATGACATGCGAATCGCACATGGAAGCCGAAGTCTGCAGGCGATGAATTCACGGGCGCATGCCGCAAATGCATGAAGCCACTTGAAGCGAGGCGGACGTGCTGCAAGTGGAAGCCATCAGCGTCGGCAAACCTTCAGTGCATGCGTCCCACACGCAATCAGCGCATGCCATGCTGCGCTGGTGCGGATATCCCGGGCGGCTTCGTGCGTGTGCGGCCAATTCCCTTACTTTCGACCGCCTTGCGACATGTGCGGCAAGTGATGCCGGTATCGGGCTCCCTCTCGCATGAGATGCCCATCATCCTGTTCCACGCACTTCATTCATCGATCCTTCGCAACTTCCCACTGTAGACGACCACTGCCGGTCAACACCGGCGAACGGAGTAGCGCAACACTCTGGGAGATTGCGCCTCCTTCGCGATTGCCTTCGATTCCGGCACCAGTCCGAGGCTCGGAACGCATTCAATCCCTGAAGCGAATATCCGGACGTACATGCATATCCCGGATATTCCAGCACCTGATTGAAACTGCGCTGCAGCCGAAAGATGCCACTCGCGCTCGAATATTGTCAACCGCCTTTCGATGCGCTATCGAGTGTTTCATGTAACGCTTTTTTTACAGGCGTCTCATGCATTGAGAACGGCATGGGCAATCGTCGATCACTGCGATGCAAGCGTGTCATCAGATCTGATGCATTCGCATTCGAGACGCGCCACTGGCATTTCCGTTGCGATCCATATCGGCATTCCTTCCAGCCTCCGCCAGGTGCATTGACTTCGCCACAGGCAGGATGGAACCGGGGGCGTCATCGGCGTACCCACGATGGACCGGCGGCCTTGAGGTGGGCGCCACTTGCCCACCGCCTCCCCCACCGCCCCCCTCTTGCCCCCGCCCCCCCTGTCCCGGCATGACGTCCGGCAAGTCCGGCTTCTTGCGACATGCATTAGGATTGGGGACCAGCCACCGCGCCCTGGCGCGACGGCCTGGCCCTCCAGCATCGACCTAGCACTTCCCGGGAAATCCGTCCAATGTTTCGAACCCTACTCGCCCTGACCATTGCCAGCACGGCTCAGGCCGCTTACGCCGCCGAGCCCGCCGACATCCCGGTGCAGGACTTCGTGCGCCATCCCACCTACAGCAGCGTGCGCATCTCGCCCAACGGCGATTACCTCGCGATGACCGTGGACCGCGAGGGCCAGGACGTGCTGGTGGTGATGCGTACCAAGGACCTGGGCATCGTCAAGGTCAACACCCTGCCCGACGAGAAGAGCGTGAGCCAGTTCCACTGGGTCAGCCCGACCCGGCTGATGTTCAGCTCGATCAGGAAGTTCGGCCGCTACGCGCAGCCCTTCGGCACGGGCGAGTGGTACAGCGTCAACGCCGATGGCAGCATGCCGCGCGTGCTGAACTTCGCCAAGCGCGACGCCACGCCGACGCAGGCGCGTTTCAGCCTGCTCGACAACCCGCAGAACGAAGACGGCAAGATCCTGATGACGATGAGCTATCCGCGCTCGTCGGAAGGCGTGAACACCGAAGTCGTGCAGGTAGACACCACCAGCGGGCGCTGGACCAGTATCGGCCGCGCGCCGCGCGAGAACTGCGAGATCGCGCTCGACAAGGACAAGGCCGTGCGCTACGCCGTCTGCTACGACGACGAAGACGCGCAGGGCAACTACGACCAGAGCAACGAACTCTACCGCCGCGGCGACGACGGCAAGTGGACCCTGATCAACAGCTCCAAGTCCTCGGGCAAGATGCTGTCGGTGATGGGCACCTCGGGCGACGGCCGCATCTATGCCACGCAGAGCGACGGCAAGGCGCCGGAAGCCTTCGGCATCATCGATTCGGCGACGGGCGAGTTCAAGTCGCTGTTCCAGGATCCGGTGTCCGAGCCGGCGACCTACATCACCTCCGCCGACCGCGAGACCGTGCTGGCCGTGGTCACCGCCGCAGGCAAGCCGCGCATCACGGTAATCGAGGACGAGCATCCGGACACCGCCGTGTACGCCTCCCTGGCCGAAGCCTTCCCCGACAGCTTCGTGAACTTCAGCAGCGCGACCAGGGACGGCAAGCAGATCGTGGTCTCGGTCAGCAGCGACCGCAACCCGGGCGACCTGTACCTGTACGACCGCGCCAGCGGCAAGGCGCGCTTCCTGATGCGCAACCGCCAGTGGATCGACAGCAAGCGCATGGGCACGGTCAAGCCGATCTCGCTGACCACCCGCGACGGCCTGAAGGTCTACGGCTACCTGACGATCCCGCAGGGCAGCGACGGCAGGAACCTGCCGATGATCGTCAACGTGCACGGCGGTCCGATCGGCCCGCGCGACGACTGGGGCTTCAACTGGGAAACCCAGCTGTTCGCCAGCCGCGGCTACGCGGTGCTGCAGGTGAATTACCGCGGTTCCGGCGGCTTCGGCAAGGCGTTCTCGGACAAGGGCTACGGCACCTGGGCCACGGACATCATGAACGACATCATCGATGCCACGAAGTGGACCATCCAGCAGGGCTACGCCGACAAGGACCGCATCTGCATCTACGGCGGCAGCTTCGGCGGCTATGCCTCGATGATGGCGCCGGCACGCGAGCCCGGCCTGTTCAAGTGTGCGTTCGGCTACGTGGGCGCCTACGACGCCGAGATCCAGATGACCAAGAGCGACACCAGCCAGTCCGAAGGCGGCCGCCGCTACATGCTGCGCGCCCTGGGCAAGACCAAGGAAGAGCGCGCTGCGATGTCGCCGGTGAACCACGCCGACAAGATCAAGATCCCGGTCTACCTCGCTGCCGGCGCCCGCGACGCGCGCTGCCCGCCCGAGAACACCGAAGCGATGCAGAAGGCGCTGATCAACGCCGGCAACCCGCCGGAAGGCATGATCATCCAGAGCGGCGAAATGCACGGCTTCTACAAGGAAGAAAACAACCTGAAGCTGTACACCGAGATGCTGAACTTCTTCGCCCGCCACATCCGCGGCCGCCCGGCCGGGACGGCGGCACCGGCGACCGCATCGAAGTAAGGCGCTTCGCCAGGGGAAAGGAAAACGGGCCGCATGATGCGGCCCGTTTTTCGTTGCGCGTTCGCGATGCCGCCTTCACGGCGAGGCGGCGACCGTCTACGCGCCCGCCAGGGATTTCAGGATCAGGCCCATCAGATACGCCAGTGCGGTGCCGGTCGCATAGCCGAGCGTGCCGAGCAGCGCACCCACCGGTGCCAGCGCCGGATGGAATGCAGACGCCACCACCGGCGCGGAAGCCGGGCCGCCGATGTTGCTCTGCGAGCCGATCGCGAAATAGAACAGGGGCACGCGCAGCAGGCGCGCCATGCCCCACAGCAGCACGATGTGGCAGACGATCCAGACGAAACCGAGCAGCAGCAGGTGCGGACGATCGAACAGGGCGAGGATGTCCATCTGCATGCCGATCGCAGCGATCAGGAAATACAGCAGCAGCGTGCCGAGCGTCGACGCCCCTGCCCCTTCGAGGCGGCGCGCACCGGTGAAGCTCAGGCCGATGCCGGCGAAGGTGGAGATCGCGATCACCCAGACGAAGGGCTCGTGCAGGCTCACCTTCGATGCCCACGAGACGTTGGCGCCGAACCACTGCGACGCGGGCGAGGCGATCGCGTGGGCCAGGCCGACCACGCCGAAGGCGATGCCGACGATCAGCATCTGGTCGGTGAGCGTGGGTATGCGATCGTGCTGGGCCTTGTAGGCGGCGATGCGCGCCTTGAGTTCGTCGATGGCCGTGGTGTCTGCACCGTAGCGCGCATCGATGCGCGCGGCGCGCTGGGCGACGAAGATCAGGGTGGCCATCCAGGCGTAACCGACCGCCACGTCGACGACCGCGAACTGGCCGAAGGTGGTGGCATCGACGTCGAAGATTTCCTTCATCGCCATCATGTTCGCGCCGCCGCCGATCCAGCTGCCGGCGAGCGCGGCCATGCCGGCCCAGGTATCGCCGCCCATGCCCTCCGGGTAGACCGCGCGCAGCGCCACGAAGGCGACGATGCCACCGAGCATGACCGTGATCGACGCGGTGGCGTACATGGCCAACAGCTTGGGCCCGAGGCGCAGGATGGCGCGCAGGTCGACCGACAGCGTCAGCAGGACCAGCGCGGCCGGCAGCAGCACGCGGCTGGCGACCGGGTTGTAGATCTTGCTGGCACCGCCGTCGATCAGGCCGATGGTGTTGTAGATGCCGGGAATGAAGTAGCACAGCAGCAGCGGCGGCACGATCGCGTAGAAGCGCTTGAGCGGCCCGCGCTCGCGCGATGCCGTCCAGAAGATCGCGCCCAGCGTGGCGGCGATCAGGCCGAAGACGACGATGTCGTTGTCGATGATCGGCGGCGGGCCATCAGGTGTTGCGGGTGCGGCCATGGGCGGAGCTCGGATGCGGAACGGCCCCGGATCATGCACGAGCCGGGCCCGGCGCGCACCTGCCGGCGCCTGGGGCGGCAGGGACGCAACGAAAAAGGCCCCGGTCCGGACCGGGGCCTTCTTCATGCGACGGACGAATCCGCTGCGATCACTTGACGGTGTGCTTGTCCAGCCAGGCCTTCACGGTCTCGTGCCAGTGGATGCTGTTCTGCGGCTTGAGCACCCAGTGGTTCTCGTTCGGGAAGTACAGCAGCTGCGAATCGATGCCCTTGCGCTGCAGCGCGGTGAACGTCGACAGGCTCTGGTCGATCGGCACACGGAAGTCGTTCTGGCCGGCGACCACCAGCATCGGCACCTTCCACTTGTGGATGTGGCGCGCCGGGTTGAAGCGCTCGTAGTTCTCCGGCTTGTCGTGCACGGTGCCGCCGAACTCCCATTCGGTGAACCACAGTTCCTCGGTGACCAGGCCCATCGAGCGGGTGTCGAACACGCCGTTGTGGTTCACCAGGCACTTGAACGGCGAATTGCCCTTCGCATCGAACCAGTTGCCGGCGATCCAGTTGACCATGTAGCCGCCGTAGCTGGCGCCCAGCGCGCAGGTGCGGTCGCCATCGAGGAAGGGATACTTCTTCAGCGCCGCCGCCCAGCCCTTCTGCAGGTCTTCCAGCGGACGGTCGCCCCAGTGGCCGCTGATCGAATCGGTGAACTTCTGGCCGTAGCCGGTGGAGCCGTGGAAATCGATCATCACCGAGGCGTAGCCCGCGCCGGCGTAGGTCTGCGGGTTCCAGCGATAGCTCCAGCCGTCGCCGAAGCTGCCCTGCGGACCACCGTGGATCAGGAACGCGACCGGATAGGTCTTGCCTTCCTCGTAGTTCCACGGCTTCACGACATAGGCGTACACCGTTTCGCCGTTCCAGCCCGGGAACGAGAACTGCTCGTAGTCGCCGAAGCGCACGTCGGGCAGCAGCTCACCTGCGTTCGGGGTGATCTTGCGCAGCGGCGCCTTCGCATCGGCATTGGTGGTGTAGATCACGTCGCCGGTCTTCATCGAATTGACCGAGAGCGCGAGCGTGTTGCCGGCCAGCTGGAACGCCGACACCGAGCCGTCCTTGTGGATCGAGGTGACTTCGCCGTTGGCGATCGACACCGAGAACAGCGGGTGGCGGCCGAGTTCCTGCGCGGTCGTGTAGATCGACTTGCCGTCCGGCGACAGGGTGATGCCGTCGGCCGAGGCGTCCCACTTCGAGGCGATCTCGCGGGTCTTGCCGCTGGCCAGGTCCATCGCCATCAGCGCGAAGCGGTCGGCTTCGAAGCCCGGACGCTTCATCGCGCGGTAATACAGGGTCTTGCCGTCCTTCGAGAACACCGGGCCGGTGTCCCAGGCCGGGTTGGCGGCGGTGAGGTTCTTCGCGGTGCCGCTGCCGTCGGCGGCGACGAGGTACAGGTCGAAATTCGTGCTGGTGGGCTCCATCCGGCCGGACTTGCGCGCCGAGAGCACGAGCTGACCACCGTCGGGCGACCACGCCACTTCGCTCATGTCGCCGAAGGGCTTCGAGGGCACGTCACCGATCACGTCGGCGCCGACCAGGGTGCCGGTCTTCGTCGCGCCCTCGGCCGGCAGCGAGGCGACGACGATGCGGTTGAGGCGGCCGTCGGCCCAGGTGTCCCAGTGGCGCACGAAGATCGCGTCGTACAGCACGCCGGTGCTCTTGCGCGCGGCCTGCGCATCGACGCGCTTCTTCGAGCAGTCGAGGTCGCCCTTGCACTCGGCGAACAGTTCCAGCGCCAGCGCCACGCGCTTGCCGTCCGGCGAGAGCAGGAAACCGCCGACATCGGTCGGCAGGTCGGTCACCTGCTTCGGCTCGCCGCCGCTGGCCGGCATCGCGTACAGCTGCTGGCTGCCGGATTTCGCGCTGAGGAAGTACACGGACTTGCCGTCCGGCGAGAACGCCGGCGAATTGACGTTCCAGCCCTCGGGCGTGAGCCGCTTCGGCGGCGCCGCATCGCGCGCGGCCAGGTTGCGGATCCACAGCCCGGTGCTGCTCTTGTTGGCATCGAGGTCGACCGTGCGCTTGGCGAAGACCAGCACGCGGCCGTCGGGCGACAGCGTGGGCGACGAGAAGCGGTCCATGCTGGCCAGGTCTCGGCCTTCGAGGCCGCGCGCGGCGTGGGCGGCGATGGGGAAACACAGGCAGGCGGCCAGGGCCAGGCACAGCGGGGAACGGATCGGGGACATGGGCTTTCCGGTCGGGCAGCGTGGGAAAACCGCGATGGTAGGCCGATCGGCCGCCCCCGGGATAGCCCGGCCACCATGCATACCTTGCCGTCCGGGCGCCCGGGGCTGGCATACTCCGCCGGTCCCATCACCCGGAATCCGCCGTGTCCAACACCGCTCCCGCCGCGTCCGCACAGGACGAACTCTTCGGCCATCCCAAGGGCCTCTACGTCTGCTTCATGACCGAGATGTGGGAGCGCTTCGCCTTCTACGGCATGAAGGCCCTGCTGCTGCTGTACCTGGTCAAGCACCACCTGTTCGCCCAGGCCGACGGCACCCTGCTGCTGGGCACCTACGCTGGCCTCGCCTATGCCCTGCCCCTGCTCGGCGGCCTGCTCGCCGACCGGTATCTCGGCATGCGCAAGGCGGTGCTGTTCGGCGGCGTCCTGCTGGTCCTCGGCCAGCTCGGCATGGCCTGGACCGGCAGCGCGGCCACCGGCACCACGCCCGACAACGCGGTGCGCGACGGCTTCGCGATCCAGGTCATGTACTTCTCGCTGGCGCTGATCGGCGTCGGCGTCGGCTTCCTGAAGCCGAACATCTCGACGATCGTCGGTCGCCTGTATTCCGCCGACGATCCGCGTCGCGATTCGGGTTTCACCATCTTCTACATGGGCATCAACGTCGGTGCGTTCCTGTCCTCCCTGATCGTCGCCTGGATCGGCGAGAAGATCGGCTGGGGCTACGGTTTCGCACTGGCCGGTGTGATGATGGCACTGGGACTGATCCAGTTCGTCATCGGCCGGAAGCACCTGCACAACCACGCGGAGCCGGCCGATCCGGTGATGCTGAAGACGTCGGTATTCGCGGGACTGTCGCGCGAATGGCTGATCTACCTGGGCGCGCTGGTCCTGACGGTGGTCGTCTGGCAGGTGCTGCAGACGCGCATCGACTTCGGCCCGCTCACGGCGTTGATGGGCGGGCATCAGGTCACGCTGACCGAAGTGGTCGCGGTCGTCATGGGCGCCGCGCTGTACGTTTGGTTCGTGAAGCTGATGTTCTCGGGCCTGTCGCGCAGCGAGAAGGGCGGAATGATCATGCTGATGGTGCTGATCACCGTCAGCGCGCTGTTCTGGGGCCTGTACGAGCAGACCTACGGCCCGTGGGTGCTGATGGCCGAAATCGGCATGGATCGCACCACCTTCGGCATCGAATGGACGGCAGGGCAGACCACGGCCATCGGCGCCTTGTGCGTCATCCTCTTCAGCTTCCCCTTCGCCTGGTTGTGGCCGAAGCTGGACAAGGCCGGCCTCAATCCCAGCTATCCGGCGAAGTTCGCCTGGGGCCTGGTGTTCTGCGGCCTGTCCTTCGGCATCCTCGCCTACGCTGCGGCCAATCCCGGCGAGTCGGGCAAGACCAGCCTGTGGTGGATGATCCTCGCCTATGCGGTGCTGGTGATGGGCGAAATGGTGCTCTCGCCGGTCGGCCTGTCGGCGGTGACGCGACTGTCGATCCCGCGCGCGGTGGGCCTGATGATGGGCGCGTGGTTCCTGTTCTCGGCCTTCGGCGAGATCATCGCCGGCCGCCTCGGCACCTGGGCGGCGATCGAGCCCGATGCCGCCGGCAAGTACGACGTGGCGGCGGCGCTGGGCCTGTATGCGGACGTCTTCACCCGGATGATGTGGATCGGTCTGGCCGCCGGTGCGCTGCTGTTCCTGGCCACGCCGCTGCTCAAGCGCCTGACGCGCGAGTGATGGCGGGTGCGGATCGCATGGACCGCGCGCGCGTCGCCCGACGCATCGCCTGCTGGCTGGGCGTGGTCCCGTCGCTGTGCAGCGCCCTGGTGGGCGCTGCGCTGGTCCTGCTGCCAGGTCTGTACGACCTGCCGCAGCGGGACCGCCCCTACGGCTGGCTGACCGACCGGCTCGCGGTCGGCGGCGGCTGGATGCTGCTCGGGCTGGCGGCGCTGTTCGCGCTGCTCGCGGTCGCGCTGCACGCCCGCGCCCGCCGCCTCGCGACGGGCGGATAGTGTCCGCAGCGCATCACGACGCAGAATCGCGGCATGCCTCCGCACGACCACCACACGCCCCCGTCTTCGCACGATCACGCCGGGCACGCGCATGGCCACACGCATGCGCATGACCACGGGCACGGACACAGCCATGGCTTCGCCACCGGTACCCGCGCGTTCGCGATCGCGACCCTGATCAACCTCGCGTACACCGCACTGGAAGCCGGTTACGGTTTCTGGACCGATTCGCTGGCCCTGCTCTCCGACGCGCTGCACAACTTCGGCGACGTGCTGGGCCTTTCCATGGCCTGGGCGGCGGCCTCGATGGCCCGGCGCGCGCCGACCGAACGCCACACCTACGGCTGGCGGCGCGCCACCCTGCTCTCGCCGCTGGGCAACGCCCTGCTGCTGGTCGGCTTCAGCGGCGCGCTGGGCTGGGAAGCCCTGCGCCGGTTCTCGTCGCCGCCCGAGATCCCGGCGATGCCGATCATCGTCGTCGCCTCGATCGGCATCGCGATCAACCTCGGCGCCGCCTGGCTGATGCGCGACGGCCACGGCGGCCACAGCCACAGCCACGACCTCAACCGGCGCGGCGCCTTCCTGCACCTGATCGGCGACGCCGCCGTGTCGCTGGCGGCGGTGCTGGCGGGCCTGGGCATGCTCTGGTTCGACTGGCGCTGGCTGGACCCGGCCACGGCCATGCTGGTGGCGGTGGTGGTGGCGGTCACCGCCACGCGCCTGCTGCGCGATGCCTTCGAAGCGGCGATGGACGCAGTGCCGCGCCATGTCGACCAGAACGAGGTCCAGGCCTGGCTCGCAGGCCAGCCCGGCGTGCATGCGGTCCACCACCTGCACATCTGGTCGCTGGGCGCGGGCGAGATCGCACTGACCGCACACCTCGTGCGGCCGGCGACGGACGATCACGACGCGTTCCTCGACACCGTGGTCCACGGCCTCGACGCGCGGTTCGGCATCAACCACCCGACCCTGCAGATCGAACACGGCAGGGCCTGCGAGCACGACCGGCACGACCGTGCCCCGCACGGCGCGGTGGCGCACGACTGACCGCCCGGCGGACCCGCGGTCGCCGCCGTGGCCCTGCCCGGGCGGCCCGGCCCGCCGCTTCGCATATAATCGACGACCTTGGCCCTCCGGCCGCCCGCGCGCGCCGCGCGCAGGGCGCCGTCGCCCCCCATTCGAGACAGGACCCACCGGCATGCTCAACGACATCAAGAAAGACACGCAGGCGCGCATGGCCAAAAGCATCGACGCGCTGCGCCACACCCTCACCAAGGTCCGCACCGGCCGCGCCTCGCCCTCGCTGGTCGAGCACCTGAAGGTCAACTACTACGGTTCGGACATGCCGCTGTCGCAGGTCGCCAGCATCGCCGTAGCCGATGCCCGCTCGCTCACGATCACCCCGTGGGAGAAGCAGATGGTCGCCGCGGTCGAGAAGGCCATCTACGCCTCCGACCTGGGCCTGACCCCGAACACCGCCGGCACCGTCATCCGCATCAACCTGCCGCCGCTCACCGAGGAGCGCCGCAAGGAGCTGTCCAAGCACGTGCACGGCGAAGGCGAGGACACCAAGGTCGCGATCCGCAACATCCGCCGCGACGCGAACCAGCAGATCAAGGAACTGCTGAAGGAAAAGAAGATCACCGAGGACGAGGAGCGCCGCAGCGAGGAGGACATCCAGAAGCTGACGGACAAGGCGATCAAGGACGTCGACGAGGTGGTCAAGGCCAAGGAACAGGAACTGATGGCCGTCTGAGGCCCGTTCCGGCATGCCCTCGCCACAATCCGCTGCGCCGAACCCGGCTGCACCCCAGCCGGCGCCCCCACAACGGGGCGTTCCGCGCCACCTGGCCGTCATCATGGACGGCAACGGCCGCTGGGCCGAGCGCCGGCGGCGGCCGCGCCTGATCGGCCATCGCGCCGGTGCGCGCGCGGTCAATGTCTGCATCGACGTGTGCCTGGCGCGCGGGGTCGAGGCGCTGACGCTCTTCGCCTTCTCCAGCGAGAACTGGGGCAGGCCCGAGGAGGAAGTCGGCGGCCTGATGAAGCTGTTCCTCGCCGCGCTGGAGCGCGAGGTCGATGAACTGCACCGTCGCGGCGTTCGCCTGCGCTTCATCGGCGAACGCGACCGCTTCCAGCCCGACATCCTCGCGCGCATGCGCGACGCCGAGGCGCGCACCGCCGGCAACACCGCGCTGCACCTGACCATCGCCGCCAGCTACGGCGGCCGGCAGGACCTCGCCCACGCCGCGCGCGCGCTGGCGGCCGAGGTCGCCGAAGGCCGCCTGCGCCCCGAGCAGATCGACGAAGCCGCGGTCGCCCGCCACATGGCGCTGGCCGACCTGCCGCCCCCCGACCTGTTCATCCGCACCGGCGGCGACCACCGCATCAGCAACTTCCTGCTCTGGCAACTGGCCTACACCGAGCTGTGGTTCACCGAGACGCTGTGGCCGGACCTCGACGCCACGCTGCTCGACGCCGCCTTCGCCGATTTCGCCAACCGCGAACGGCGCTTCGGCCTCACCGGCGCGCAGATCCGCTCGGCCCGGGCCGGCAGCGATGTTTCCTCTTCCGCCGACAGGACCGACGCATGACCAAGACGCGCACGCTGGCCGCCCTGGTCATGGCCCCGCTGGCGATCACCGCCGTCCTGCTGCTGCCCACCCCGTGGATGGCAGCGGTCAGCGCGGCGGCCTTCCTGGTCGCGCTGTGGGAATGGCTGAAACTGACCGACATCGAGGACGCCATCGCACGCGGCGTGCTGATGGTGGTGAACCTGATGCTGATGGTCGCCCTGGTCTGGGCTTCGCGCTCGGAAAACGGCGGCTCTCTGGTGCTGTTCCAGATCATGACGATGATCGGCGTCGGCTGGTGGTGCCTCGCCACGCTCTGGTTGCGTTTCTACGACTTCGGCTCGGACCACACCCGCTACGGCCGCGTGTTCAAGCTCGCCGCCGCCACGCTGAGCATCATCCCGGCCTGGTGCGCCCTGGCCCTCATCCACGCCAGCCAGCCGCACGGCAACCGCTGGCTGCTGCTGGCCCTGGCCATCGTCTGGGCCGCCGACAGCGGCGCCTACTTCGTCGGCCGGAAATTCGGCCGGACCAAGCTCAGCCCGCGCATCAGTCCGAACAAGACCGTCGAAGGCCTGATCGGCGGCGCGGTGGCCGGCATGGTCGTGGCGGTCGCCGCAGCGCCGCTGGCCGGCGCGAGCGTGGGCCAGTTGCCGGCGATCGCGGTCGTGGCGCTGTGGACCATCCTGTTCTCTGTGGTGGGGGACCTGTTCGAGAGCCTGCTCAAGCGCCATGTCGGCGTGAAGGATTCCAGCAACCTCATCCCCGGCCACGGCGGCGTGCTCGACCGCGTGGACAGCGTGCTCGCCGCGCTGCCGGTGTTCGCGCTGGGCAAACTGTTGTTCGACTTCTGAACGCCATGCCCGTGACGCGGTCGAAGCCTGCCATGCGCAAGACGCCCCTTTCCCGTTGCCTGCCCTGCGGAGCGCCGCGATGAGCGCCGCCGCGCTGCAGGCTGCTGCACCCACGCGGCGCGTCGCCGTGCTCGGCGCGACCGGCTCGATCGGCACCTCGGCGCTGGACGTGATCGCGCGCCATCCCGACCGCCTGCGCGCGGAGGTGCTGGTCGCTGGCCGCAACGCCGAGGCCCTGGTCGCGCTGTGTCGCACGCACCGCCCGGCCCATGCCGCCGTCGCCGACGCAAGCGCCTATGCCGCCCTGCGCGACGGCCTGCGCGCGGCCGGGCTGGAGACAGAAGCGCACGCCGGTGACGCCGCGATCGACGCCCTCGCCGCCGATGCCGCCACCGACACCGTGGTCGCCGCGATCGTCGGCGCCGCCGGGCTGTCGTCCACGCTTGCCGCCGCGCGCGCCGGCAAGCGCCTACTGCTGGCGAACAAGGAGTCGCTGGTCCTCGCCGGCGACCTGCTGATGCGCACCGTGCGCGAACACGGCGCCGACATCGTGCCGATCGACAGCGAGCACAACGCGATCTTCCAGTGCCTGCCGGATGCTCAGGCCCGCGCCGGCCTGAAGCGCATCCAGCTCACCGCCTCGGGCGGGCCGTTCCGGGGACGTTCACGGGCCGAGCTGGCCGGCGTCACGCCCGCGCAGGCCGTGGCCCACCCGAAATGGTCGATGGGGCCGAAGATCTCGGTCGACTCGGCCACGCTGATGAACAAGGGCCTCGAAGTGATCGAGGCGCACCACCTGTTCGACCTGCCGAGCGAGCGCATCGGCGTGCTCGTGCATCCGCAGAGCCTCGTGCATTCGCTGGTGGAATTCGTCGATGGCTCGACGCTCGCGCAGTTGGGCCTGCCCGACATGCGCACCGCGCTCGCGGTCGGCTTCGCCTGGCCCGAGCGCATCGTCTCCGGCGTCGCCGGCCTCGACCTGCTCGCGCACGGCCGGCTCGATTTCGAGGCGCCCGACCTCGACGCCTTCCCCTGCCTGCGCCTGGCCTACGCCGCGCTCGATGCCGGCGGCTGCGCCACCGCGGTGCTCAACGCCGCCAACGAAGAGGCGGTTTCAGCCTTTCTTCAGGGCCGGATCGCTTTCCTGTCCATTCCCGCACTGGTCGAAGACGCCCTGCAACGCATGACCCACGCCGCGGCCGATTCGCTCGATGCCCTGCTTGCCGCGGATGCGGCCACCCGCGCCGCCGTGCGCGACGCCATTGCGCGCGAGGCCACGCCATGACCGAATTCCTCGCTTCCGCCTGGTGGCTGATCGTCGCCCTCGGCATCCTCGTCACCTTCCACGAACTCGGCCACTACCTCGCCGCGCGCTGGTGCGGGGTGAAGGTGCTGCGCTTCTCGGTGGGCTTCGGCAAGCCGATCTGGATGCGCACCGATCGCCACGGCACCGAATGGGCGGTCGCGCCGATCCCGCTCGGCGGCTACGTCCGGATGCTGGGCGAACACGAACTGGCCGACCGCGTCGGCGAGGTCACCGAGGCCGAACGCAGCCAGGCGCACGGCAGCAAGACCGTCGGCCAGCGCATGCTGATCGCCGTCGCCGGCCCCCTGGCCAACTTCGTCCTGTGCATCGCCCTGCTCTGGCTGATGTTCGTCATCGGCCGTCCCGACTACTCGCCGACCCTCGGCCAGGTCGCCGGCGTGGCCGCGCAGGCCGGCCTGCGCCCGGGCGACACCCTGGTCTCGGTCGGCGATCGCCTGACCCCGACCTGGACCGAGGCCAGCATGGCCCTGGTCACCGCCGCCCTCGACCGCGCCCCGACGCCGGTGGTCGTGCGCAGCGCCGAAGGCGCCGAGAGCACGCGGCGGATGGACTTCTCGCGCCTGCCCGCCGGCGGCGACCTGCAGGCCACCCTCGGCCAGATCGGCATCGTGCCGCGCCACCAGGACATCCCGCCGCCGGTCGTCGGCGAGGTCCCGGCCGAAGGCGCCAGCCACGGCGTGATCCGCCCGGGCGACCGCATCCTGTCAATCGACGGCACCCCGATCGCGAACTGGGCCGGGATCGCACCGCTGGTCGCCAAGGCCGGCCCCGCAGGCAGCGCGCGGATCGAGATCGAGCGCGACGGCCGGCGGAGCTTCGTGACCGTGTCCCCGCGCAGGGATCCTGCGCCCCCGGGCCTCTGGCGGCTCGGCGTGACCCCGGCGGAGCCGCGCAAGGACGTGGTCCTGCGCTACGGGCCGCTGCAGGCCGTGCCCGCCGCGCTGCGCGAGACGAAATTCCAGACCGGTGAGCTGTTCGCCATGATCCAGCGCGCCTTCAGCGGCCGGATGGAGGCCAAGGACACGGTTTCCGGGCCGATCGGCATCGCCCGGGCCGCCAATGCCTATGCCCGGAACGGCCTGGCCTGGTACCTCAGCCTGCTCGCCCTGCTGAGCCTGAGCCTGGCCGTCCTCAACCTGCTCCCGATCCCGGTCTTGGACGGGGGGCAGCTGCTGTATTACCTTATCGAGTTGGTCAAAGGCAGTCCGTTAAGCGAACGTGCGATGGCCGCCGGGCAGTATGTCGGGCTGGCGCTGATCCTGGGGCTCATGGGCCTCGCGTTCTACAACGACCTGCAGGGGCTGATCCGATGACCCGGATGTCGCCCGTGCCCGGCAACGACCTCCCGATGGGCGACCGCCGATCGGGAGACGCCGCCGAGACCGGCGACTGACGCCCGCCAAGGCGATGCTCGACGTTCCACCGCTCCAACCGAACCACCCGCCCCAAGCCCCTCCTTCGGACGTACTAGATGACGCGCACGCCCACCCGCCGCCTGCTGGCCCTTGCCCTCGCCACGAGCCTGGCTTCGTTCCACACTCCGCCCTCGCTCGCACAGGCCGCGTCCTCGGCGTCGTCCTCGTCGTTCACCGTCTCGGACATCCGTGTCGACGGCCTGCAGCGCATCGGCGCCGGCACCGTCTTCACATACCTGCCGATCGAACGCGGCGACCAGATCGATTCCGGCCGCATCGGCGAAGCGATGCGCGCCCTGTACAAGACCGGGTTCTTCGAGGACATCCGCTTCGACCGCGAAGGCGACATCCTCGTCGTCACGGTCACCGAGCGCCCGGCGATCAACACGCTGACGATCACCGGCAACAAGGACCTCAAGACCGAGGACCTGACCCGCAACCTCAAGGAAATCGGCATCGCCGAGGGCGAGACCTTCGACCGCCTCGCCCTGGACCGCGTGACGCTGGAACTCAACCGCGCCTACAACAACCGCGGCAAGTACAACGTCGAGATCACCCCGAAGATCACGCGCCTGGACCGCAACCGCATCGACCTGACCATCACCATCGATGAAGGCAAGGCCGCGCGGATCCGCCACATCAACCTGCTCGGCAACGAGACCTTCGAAGAGAAGGAGCTGCGCAAGTCCTGGGAATCGGACGAGACGAACTGGCTGAGCTGGTATCGCCGCGACGACCAGTATTCGCGCGAGAAGCTCACCGGCGACCTCGAGCGCCTGCGCAACTTCTACCTCGACCGCGGCTACGTGGACTTCACCGAGACCGGCACCCAGGTGTCGATCAGCCCCGACAAGCGCGACATGTACATCAGCCTCGGCATCACCGAAGGCGAGGTGTACACGATCTCCGACGTGAAGATCACCGGCGACACCGTGCTGTCGAAGGAGCAGATCGACTTCTACCAGCTGGTGCGCCCGGGCCAGACCTTCTCGCGAGCGCTGCTGGAACTGACCTCCGACTCGATCACCGCCGCGCTGGGCAACGTCGGCTACGCATTCGCCGAGGTCAAGCCGATCCCGGAGGTCAATCGCGAGAAGCGCACCGTCGCCCTGACCCTGCAGGTGATCCCGGGCCCACGCGTGACCGTGCGCCGCATCGTCTTCAAGGGCAATACCCGCACCTCCAACGAAGTGATGCGCCGCGAAATGCGCCAGTTCGAAGGCGCGTGGTATTCGCAGGCCGCGATCGACCGCTCCAAGGTCCGCCTGCAGCGCCTCGGCTTCTTCGAGAGCGGTTCGGTGCAGGTCGAGTCCGAGCCGGTCGCCGGTACCAACGACCAGGTCGACGTGGTCGTCACCGTGAAGGAAACCACCTCGGGCAGCTTCACCTTCGGCCTGGGCTATTCGCAGCTGTCGGGCCTGAACACCACGGTCCAGCTGTCGCAGAACAACTTCCTCGGCACCGGCAACCAGGTCAGCGTGGAAGTGCAGCGCAGCAGCTACCTGCAGCGCTATTCGTTCTCGTTCCTGAACCCGTACTTCACCGACTCGGGCATGTCGCTGGGCTACAACATGTGGTGGCGCGAGTTCGACAACTCGGACTTCAACACCGCGCAGTACTCGACGACCAGCGCCGCGGCGCAGACCGTGCTGGGCGTGCCGATCACCGAGAACGACACCGTCTCGCTGGTGTTCGGCATCGATCGCAACCAGATCTTCACCTTCCCCACCGCATCGCCGATCAGCATCAACCGCTACATCGACGCGATCGGCCAGCGCACCTTCCATGCCTGGCGCGCGGAACTGGGCTGGGCGCGCGATACCCGCAACGACTTCTTCACGCCGACCGCCGGCACCTACCAGCGCGTCTCGGCCGAAGTCACCCTGCCCGGCTCGACCGCCGAGTACTACAAGCTCAACTACGAGTTCTCGAAGTACTGGCCGATCAACCGCGCCCTGGTGCTGAACACGCGCTTCCAGCTCGGCTACGGCGACAGCTACGGCTCGGACAAGGTGCAGCTGATCTGCGAAGCGCGCGGCAGTCGCCCGCCGCGTCCGACCAAGTCCTACTCCGACGCGGACTGCGGCCCGAACGCCACGCTCAACGACGTGCTGGTCGCCACTGGCCTGCCCTTCTTCGAGAATTTCTACGCCGGCGGCGTCCGTTCGGTGCGCGGCTTCCGCGACAACACCCTCGGCCCGGTCGACTTCTCGCTGGGCAGCCCGATCCGCCAGCCGATCGGTGGCGCGCTGAAGACCGTGGGCTCGCTGGAAATGTTCTTCCCGTCGCTGCTGGACAGCCCGGCCGCGCGCGTCTCGGCGTTCGTGGACTTCGGCAACGTCTTCAAGGACATCGACAGCTTCGATGCCGGCGAACTGCGCGCATCGGCGGGCGTGGCCCTGCTCTGGCGCGCGCCGGTGGGTCCGATCTCGATCAGCTACGCCTTCCCGCTGCGCACCGAAGACACCGACGAACTGGAACGCCTGCAGTTCACCTTCGGCGGCGCGTTCTGACCGCGGCGCTCTGATCCTCGGACGGAGCGTACCGTGTCCGCCAGCCATTCCGCAGCCGACCTGGCCGCGCAGTTCGACCTCGAACTGCGCGGCGACCCCGCGCACGTCATCGAGGGCGTCGCCACGCTCGCCCGTGCCGGCGCGCACCAGCTCGCCTTCCTCGCCAATCCCCGCTATCGCAGCCAGCTCGCCGCCACCGGCGCCGGGCTCGTGGTCATGCGTGCGGAGGATGCGGAAGGCTTCGCCGGCAACGCGCTGATCGCAAAGGATCCGTACGCGGCATTCGCGAAGATGTCCGCCCTGTTCGACGTGCGTCCGGCGGCCTTGCCAGGCGTGCATGCGATGGCGGTGGTCGACCCGTCGGCCGAGGTCTCGCCCGAGGCCTGCATCGGCCCCTTCGTCAGCATCGGCGCGCGCACGCGCGTCGACGCGGGCGCCATGATCGGACCGGGCTGCGTGATCGGCGAAGACTGCGTGATCGGCGCCGGCTGCGAGCTGGTCGCGAACGTCAGCCTCGTGCGTCGGGTCCGCCTGGGAAAGCGGGTGCTGATCCATCCCGGCGCGGTGCTCGGCGCGGACGGCTTCGGCCTGGCCATGGACCACGGCCGCTGGCTGAAAGTCCCGCAACTGGGCGGCGTGGTCGTCGGCGATGACTGCGAGATCGGCGCCAATACCACCATCGACCGTGGTGCGCTGGACGACACCGTGCTGGAAGAGGACGTGCGCCTCGACAACCAGATCCAGATCGGCCACAACGTCCGCATCGGCGCGCACAGCGCGATGGCCGGCTGCTCGGCGGTCGCCGGCAGCGCCATGATCGGTCGCTACTGCCTGATCGGCGGCGGCGCGGGTATCCTTGGCCACCTGGAAGTCTGCGACCGGGTGGTGGTTACCGCCATGAGCCTGGTCACCAGCTCGATCCGCGAACCGGGCGAATATTCGTCCGGGACGCCGCTCATGGACAACCGCAGCTGGCGCAAGAGCGCCGCCCGTTTCAAACAGCTCGACGCACTGGCCCGCCAGGCCGGCGCGCGCAACAAGGAACCCCAATGACGTCGACCGAGTCCTGCCAGGCGATCACGCTGCCCATCGGCACGAACGAAATCAAGAAGCTGCTGCCGCACCGCTATCCCTTCCTGCTCGTCGACCGCGTCCTTGCGTTCGAGCCGGGCCAGAGCATCCATGCCTACAAGAACGTCTCGGGGAACGAGGAGTTCTTCGAAGGGCACTTCCCGGGCCAGCCGGTCATGCCCGGCGTGCTGGTGATCGAAGCGCTGGCGCAGGCCGGCGGCGTGCTGTACCAGCTGACCAACCGCAGCCGGGGCGACGGGATCATCGAAGACAAGCTGTTCTATCTGGTCAAGGTCGACAACGCGCGCTTCAGCCGGATGATCGTGCCGGGCGACCGCCTGGACCTGCACGTCACGCTCAAGCGCCGGATCCGCAACATGGCCCTGTACGAAGGCGTCGCCAGCGTCGACGGCAAGGAAGCGGCGCGCGCCGAGATCCTGTGCGCGGAAGGCCAGAACCAGGCATGACCATGGCCGACGCCACGATCACCGACGCGATCAGCCCGCTCGCCAGCGTCCATCCGGAGGCCAGGATAGGCGCGAACGTCGAGATCGGGCCGTTCACGGTGATCGGCGCGGACGTGGAGATCGGCGAGGGCACCCGCATCGGGCCGCACTGCAGCATCCACGGCCCGACCCGGATCGGCCGCAACAACCGCATCCACGGCCACGCCGCGATCGGCGGCGATCCGCAGGACAAGAAGTTCGCCGGCGAACGCACCGAACTGGTGATCGGCGACGGCAACATGATCCGCGAGTTCGTCACCATCAACCGCGGCACCGGCAGCGGCGGCGGCATCACCCGCATCGGCGACCGCAACTGGTTCCTCGCCTACGTCCATGTCGCGCACGACTGCATCGTCGGCGACGACTGCGTGTTCTCGAACAACGCCACGCTGGCCGGCCACGTCGAGGTCGGCCACCACGTCATCCTCAGCGGCTTCGCCGGCGTGCACCAGTTCTGCCGGATCGGTGCCCACGCCTTCATCGGCATGGGTGCGTTCGTCAACGGCGACGTGCCGCCCTACCTCATGGTGGCGCAGGAAGACTACGGCCGTCCGCGCGGCATCAACAGCGAAGGCCTCAAGCGCCGCGGCTTCGACGCCGAGCGCGTGGCCGCGATCAAACGCGCCTACCGCGCGCTGTACATGTCCGGCGCGAACCTGGCCGATGCCAAGGCCCAGCTCGCCGAACTGGCCGGCGACAGCGAGGACGTCCGCGCGTTCCTGGACTTCATCGAGCGCGGAGAGCGCCCGCTGCTGCGCTGAGCGTATCGACGGGCGCCGGCGCATGGCGAAGCCGCCATGGCCGGCGCACAATGACGGCATCCCCCTGGTGCCTCGGCCGTGACCCCATCCGACTCCCGACTCCCGCAATCCGGCCATCCGCGTATCGCGCTGATCGCCGGTGAAGCCTCCGGCGACGTGCTCGGCGCCGGCCTCATCACCGAACTGCGCGCCCGCTTCCCGCAGGCCGAATTCGCGGGCGTGGGCGGCCCGGCGATGCGCGCCGCCGGGCTGGAGGCCTGGCACGACAGCCAGGCGCTTGCGGTGATGGGACTGGCGGAAGTGCTCAGGCACCTGCCGCGGCTGCTGAAACTGCGCGCGGGCCTGCGCAGGCGCCTGCTGGCGTGGCAGCCCGACGTGTTCATCGGCATCGACGCGCCGGACTTCAACCTCGGCGTCGAACAGTGGCTCAAGCAGCGTGGCGTGCGCACCGTGCATTACGTCAGCCCCTCGGTCTGGGCCTGGCGCGAGGGTCGCGCCGCGAAGATCGGACGCAGCGCCGACCGCGTGCTCTGCCTGTTCCCGATGGAACCGCCGATCTACGCGAAACACGGCGTCGACGCACGCTTCGTCGGCCATCCGCTGGCCGACGCCATCCCGATGCAGCCCGATCGCCTCGCCGCGCGGCATGCCCTGGTGGTCCCGGACGAAACGCCGGTCCTCGCGATGCTGCCCGGCAGCCGTCTCGGCGAGATCGAGAAGATGCTGCCCATCTTCCTGCAGGCGGGCGGACTCATCGCGCAGTCCATCCCGGGGCTGCAGATCCTGCTGCCGGCCGCCAATGCCGAGTGCGACACCGCGATCCGCGCGCAACTGGCCTCGCAGCCGGACCTGGCCGCACGCGTGCGCGTGCTCGACGGCAATGCGCAACGCGCGATGATCGCCAGCGACGCCGTGCTGCTGGCCTCGGGCACAGCCGCTCTGGAAGGCATGCTGTGCAAGCGACCGATGGTCGTGGGTCACCGCATCTCGCCCACCACCTATCGCATCGTCACGTTCTTCAAACTGCTGAAGACACGCTACGTCAGCCTGCCGAACGTGCTGGCCGACGCGCCGCTGGTGCCCGAGCTGCTGCAGGACGACTGCACGCCGGAGAAACTCGCCGCCGCCTGCCTGCGCTGGCTGGGCCAGCCCACCGCCGTGGAGGCGCTGCTCCCGCATTTCACCGACATCCACGCACAGCTGCGCCGCGATGCGTCCGCGCGCGCGGCGGAAGCCGTCGCCGAGCTGCTGGGCGTCGCACGACGCGACCTCGGCTACGTCCGGGCGGTCTGACATGGCGAGGCGCATGCGTCCGGCGGGCGGACCGGGCCTGTTCGACAGCGCCCTCCAGACACCCCCGGGCCTGCTCACCGCAGGCGTCGACGAAGCGGGGCGCGGCCCCCTCGCCGGGCCGGTGACCGTCGCCGCGGTCATCCTCGACCCGACGCGTCCGATCGACGGCCTGGACGACTCGAAGAAGCTCAGCGAAGCGCGGCGCGAGGCGCTCTATCCGCTGATCGTCGAGCGTGCGCTGGCCTGGCGCATCGAGTTTGTCGAACCTGCGGAGATCGATGCGCTGAACATCCTGCAGGCCACCCTGACCGGCATGCGCCGCGCGCTGGAGGGCCTCACGCCCGCAGCGACCTTCGCGCGGATCGACGGCAACCGCCTGCCGAAGGCGCTGCCCTGCCCCGCCGAAGCCCTGGTCGGCGGCGATGCGATCGAACCGGCGATCATGGCCGCGTCGATCCTGGCCAAGGTCGCGCGCGACCGGCGCATGCTCGAACTGCACGCCCGGTATCCGCACTACGGCTTTGATCGCCACAAGGGCTATCCGAGCCCGGTTCATCTCGACGCACTGAAGGCGCACGGCCCGTGCAGCGAACATCGGCGCAGCTACGCCCCCGTGCGCGAAGCGCTGGCCCTGCACGCCGACTGCGGCGCAGGCTGACCGACGGCGCCATCGGCGCCACGAGTGGCGCGATGGACCCCGCGCGCTGCAAGGGTGCGCCGATACCATGCTTGCTGCGATGCATGCGGAGGCGGATGCAACGGGCCGCATCCCGCCGGAGGACCCGACCGCAGGTCGCGCACAGGTCCGCTCGCAATGGAACTCATATGGAGATGAACATGCAGAACGCTTTCACCCGCTCGCCCCTGCTGTCCGCCGCGCTGCTCGCCGGCCTGTCCGCAGCCGCGCTGCTCGCGCCGGCCCCGGCACAGGCGGCGCCCCCGACCGTCACCAGTTTCGTCTGCCCGATCGACAACGGCGGCGGTCGCTTCTACTGCTTCGTGGTCTTCAACTCGGACAGCCCGGCGACGGTCGCCTGGTCCGGCCGCGGCATGACCATCAACGAGACCGGCCGCAGCGATCACTACGGCTACTGCAACATCGGCTACCAGCACACGCAGACGGTGACGATCACCAACGCCTCCGGCAGCGTCACGCGCACGGCGACCTTCCTCTGCCGCGGCGGCCCGGTCATCCTCTGATCGCAGGCCTGCACTGAGGCATGCCTGCCCCGTGCAGGCAGGGGCATCCGGATCACGCCGGTCCGGATGCCTTCTTGAGGTTGCCGATGGTCAGGTGCAACGGATACTTCGGCGCGCGCGGCAGGCCCAATCGCTCGCGGTAATCCAGCGCATCGTCGCAGCGCACCGGATAGAAGACGTACTCGCCGACCGCCTGCGGCGTCCAGACGATCTCGAACGCCATCGGCGCGCCTTCGCGGTCCTTCCAGGCCGACAGGTCCGTCGGCATCTCGCCCAGCACCACCGAGACGTGCGGGCCCCACAGCGGGTCGCTGAGCTGGCTCGTGCGCCGCGCATCGAGGTGGTGCAGGTGGCGCAGGTAGCGGCCGAGTTCCGGGTCGCAGGCCAGGATCAGCCACCAATCGGTCGTGCTGCCGTCGCGGCGCACCCGCCCGCCGCGCGGATCGAGCGGAGGCGAGAAGCGGCAGGTGCCGGTGAACAGGGGCATCGCGGGCCGTGCGGGCAGGAAAGGCCGGGCATTCCGCGACACCCGGACGCATCCGTCAAGCCTTGCCCGAATGCCCCCGCGGACCTAACCTGCACGGCTGGTACCGCTGGTCCGCCGATGTCCTCCCGCTTCGCCCATCTCCACCTCCACAGCGAGTATTCGCTGGCCGATTCGACCATCCGCATCCCGGAACTGGTCCAGCGCTGCGTGGCCCAGGGCCAGCCGGCGGTGGCCATGACCGACCGCAACAACATGTTCGCGCTGGTCAAGTTCTACAAGGCCGCCGAGGGCGCGGGCATCAAGCCGATCGCCGGCGCCGACATCTACGTCGCGGAGGGCGACGAGACGCCCTGGCAGCTCACCCTGCTGTGCCGCGACCGCAGCGGCTACCTCGCGCTGTCGCGCCTGCTCAGCCGCGCCTGGATGGAAGGCCAGCGCCACGATGGCGTGGTGGTGCGCCCGCAGTGGCTGGCCGAAGCCAACGAGGGCCTGTTCGCGATCGCCGGGCGTCATAGCCATGCCGGCCAGCTCGCCGCCGGCAACCGCCACGACCTCGCCCTGCAGTGGCTGCGCGACTGGCAACGGCATTTCGACGACCGCATCCACCTGGAACTGACCCGCTGCGGCTTCGAGGGCGAGGAAGGCTTCAACGCCTTCGCCCTGCACGCCGCCGCGGAGCGCAGCATCCCGGTGATCGCCAGCAACGACGTGCGCTTCCTCGATGCCGACGGCTTCGAGGCGCACGAAGCGCGCGTGTGCATCGCCACCGGCCGGGTGCTCGACGATCCCAAGCGTCCGCGCGAGTACACCGCGCAGCAGTACCTGCGCGATACCGACGAGATGATCGCGCTGTTCCCCGACGCGCCGGACGCGATCGACAACGCGATCGACCTGGCCAAGCGCTGCAACCTGGGGCTGTCGCTGGGCACCTACTACCTGCCCGCGTTCCCGGTGCCGGACGACCACACGCTCGACAGCTGGATCCGCAAGGAAGCCCACGACGGCCTGGATGCGCGCCTGGCGAAGTACCCGATGGCGCCCGGCCACGACCGCGCCAGCTACGAAGCGCGGCTCGACATCGAGCTGGACGTGATCGTGAAGATGGGCTTTCCCGGCTACTTCCTGATCGTTGCGGACTTCATCAACTGGGGCAAGCAGAACGGCATTCCGGTCGGTCCCGGCCGTGGTTCGGGCGCGGGCTCGCTGGTGGCCTGGGCGCTGGGCATCACCGACCTCGACCCGCTGCCATACGACCTGCTGTTCGAGCGCTTCCTGAATCCCGAACGCGTGTCGATGCCCGACTTCGACATCGACTTCTGCATGGACCGCCGCGACGAGGTGATCGACTACGTCGCGCGCAAGTACGGCCGCGACCGGGTCAGCCAGATCATCACCTACGGCACGATGTCGGCGAAGGCGGTGGTGCGCGACGCCGGCCGCGTGCTCGGCCTGCCCTATGGCTTCGTCGACAGCATCTCCAAGCTCATCCCGCTGCAGCCGGCCGATCCGCTGTCGCTGGAGGACGTGCTCGGCCGCAGCCCGCGTTCGCAGAAGGAACCGGACCGCGCGATCGGCGAGATCATCGAGCGCTACAACAGCGAGGACGAAGTCCGCGACCTGATCGACCTCGCGCTGCAGCTCGAAGACCTGACGCGCAACGCCGGCAAGCACGCCGGCGGCGTGGTCATCGCGCCGAAGCCGCTGGCCGACTTCTGCCCGCTGTTCGCCGAACACGACGGCGCCGGCAAGGGCAGGAACCCCGTCACGCAGTTCGACAAGGACGACGTCGAAGCGATCGGCCTGGTGAAGTTCGACTTCCTCGGCCTGCGCACGCTGACGATCATCGACTGGGCGGTGAAGGCGATCAACGTCCGCCGCGCCCGCGAAGGCCAGGCACCGCTCGACATCGGCGCGTTGCCGCTGGACGACAAGCCCAGCTACGAGCTGTTCGCGCGCGGCGACACGGTCGCGGTGTTCCAGTTCGAATCCCGCGGCATGCGCGAGCTGCTCAAGCGCGCCAAGCCCGACACCTTCGAAGACATCATCGCGCTCGCCGCGCTGTTCCGCCCCGGCCCGCTAGGCTCGGGGATGGATCGCGAATGGGTGGACCGCAAGCACGGCCGCACCGAAGTCAGCTATCCGCACCCGGCGCTGGAGCCGGTGCTCAAGCCGACCTACGGCGTGATCGTGTACCAGGAACAGGTGATGCAGATCGCCCAGGTCCTGGCCGGCTATTCGCTGGGCGGCGCCGACCTGCTGCGCCGCGCAATGGGCAAGAAGAAGCCCGAGGAAATGGCGAAGGAACGCGCCAAGTTCGAGGCCGGTTCCGCCGAGCGCGGCGTCGATCCGAAGACCGCGAGCCAGATCTTCGACCTCATGGAGAAGTTCGCGGAATACGGCTTCAACAAGTCGCACTCCGCCGCGTACGCGCTGGTCGCGTACCAGACCGCGTGGCTGAAGGTGCACTACCCCGCCGAATTCATGGCGGCGGTGATGTCCTCGGACATGGACAACACCGACAAGGTGGTCGGCTTCCTCGACGAAGCGCGCGCGATCGGCCTGGACGTGAAGCCGCCGGACGTGAACGCATCCGTCTACATGTTCGAGGCGACCGATCCGAAGACCATCCGCTACGGCCTGGGTGCAGTGAAGGGCGTCGGTCGCGGCGCCTGCGAATCGATCGCCGAGGAACGCCAGGCCAACGGCCCTTACGCCGACCTGCTGGATTTCTGCAAGCGCGTCGATTCCACCAAGCTCAACCGGCGCACGCTGGAAGCACTGATCAGCGCCGGCGCGCTGGATGCGCTGGCGGTCAACCGCGCCTCGCTGCTGCTGCAGTTGCCGGAAGTGCTGAAGGCGACCGACCAGATCACCCGCAACCGCAATGCCGGCATGGTCGACATGTTCGGCAACAGCAGCGGTGCGCCGGACATCAGCATCGACCTGCCGACCTGCGACGAATGGCCGCTGTCGCAGCGGCTCAACGGCGAACGCGAAACCCTCGGCCACTATCTCAGCGGCCACCCGCTGGACCCGTATCGCGAGGAGCTGTCGAATCTCGTCGGCACCGACCTCGGCAAGCTCGATCAACTGTACGAAAGCGCCGCGCCGCCTTCGCGCGGGCGCAGCGGCGGGGACGACAACGGCGGCGGCCGGCAATGGCGCTCGGAAGCCACCGTGATCGTCTCCGGTCTGGTCATCGGCATGCGCAAGCGCGGCGACTCGCAGGCCTTCGTGCAGATCGAGGATGGTCGCGGCCGGCTCGAATGCGCCTTCTTCGCCGAGCCCTATTTCGAGTACCAGCAACTGCTGACCCGCGATCGCATCCTGATCATCGAAGGCGGCCTGCGCGAGGACGAGTTCAGCGGCGGCTTCTCGCTGCGCGCGAAACGCTGCTGGGACTACAAGCAGATCTGCGCGCAGCACGCGCAGCGGCTGTCGTTGCGCCTGGACCTGCGCGAGAAAGGCCTGATGCAGAAGGTCGAGAGCCTGCTGGGCCAGCATCGCCCCGGCCACACGCCGCTGCGCTACGACCTGATCCTGCCGCAGGGCTGCGCAGGCCAGCTCGACCTCAACGGCACGCAGTCGGTGCGCGTGGAGGCCGACCTGCCCAGCGCCCTGCGCAGCCTGCCCGGCGTGCGCACCGTGAAGGTCGCGATGTCCAGGCCCTGGACCGCCTGACGCGACAAATCTCCGCAGATCTGCGGACCCGCCAGCCCGGACCACATCCCCAACCACATACCCCCGGGTACGGCGGTTTGTCACCCACCTCGGCTAGACTTGAGTCCCGAACCGGTCACGGCACACCCCATCCGCGCATGAATCCGAACTACCTCGACTTCGAACAGCCGATCGCCGACCTCGAAACCAAGATCCGCGAACTCCGCCAGGCCAGCAACGGCCCGGGCGTCAACATCGACACCGAAGTGCGCGCCCTGGAGGACAAGCTCCGCCTGCGCACCGCCCAGATCTTCCGCGACCTCAGCGCCTGGCAGGTGTCGCAGCTCGCGCGCCATCCCGCGCGCCCCTACACGCTCGACTACCTGCGCGTGATGTGCGACCAGTTCCAGGAACTGGCCGGCGACCGCGCCTTCGCCAACGACAACGCCATCGTCGGCGGCCTCGCCCGCATCAACGGCCGCAGCGTGATGGTGATCGGCCACGAGAAAGGCCGCGACACCAAGGCCAAGGTCCGCCGCAACTTCGGCATGCCCAAACCCGAGGGCTACCGCAAGGCGCTGCGCCTGATGAAGATGGCCGAACGCTTCCGCCTGCCAATCCTCACCTTCATCGACACCGCCGGCGCCTGGCCGGGCATCGACGCAGAGGAACGCGGCCAGTCCGAGGCGATCGCCCGCAACCTGCTGGAGATGTCCGAGCTGAAGGTGCCGATCCTGTGCACCGTGATCGGCGAAGGCGGCTCCGGCGGCGCGCTGGCCATCGGCGTCGGCGACCGCACGCTGATGCTCGAATACAGCACCTACTCGGTGATCTCGCCCGAAGGCTGCGCCTCGATCCTGTGGAAGACCGCCGACAGGAAGCAGGACGCGGCCGATGCCATGGCGATCACCGCCAAGCGCCTGAAGGACCTGGGCCTGATCGACAAGATCGTGCGCGAGCCGATCGGCGGCGCGCACCGCAACCCGGTGCAGATGGCCCGCCGCCTCAAGGCGGTGCTGCTCAACGAGCTGGACGCCCTCGAAGCCCTGCCGACCGAGGACCTGCTCGACCGCCGCTACAAGCGCCTGCGCGGCTACGGCGCGTACGAAGCGGCCTGAGGCTTTGCGCACCCACGGCGCCGGTATCCGGCGCCGTTCCTGTTCTTCGCAACGCGTTTGACTTCGCTCAAGCGCATCCGGCGCGGCCGGCGGACGATGGCAACAGCCCCGACAGGGCGTCTCCCCATCGTCGCCGGAGCCCCGTATGCCCGCACCCCGCAAGCGTTCCGTCTCGCGTACGCGTACCGCGCAAGCCCCGCGTCCTCGCGCGGTCCAGCCTTCCGCGCCTGATGCCGTCGAGCCGGCCCCTGCGACGAGCCACGCGGCGGACGCGCTGCCGGCACCTGCAGCGATCGCGACGGACGCGCTCGGACCAGGCCTCCTCGAACCTGGCCTCCTAGAACCAGGCTTGCTCGAACCAGGCCTGCTAGAACCAGGCCTGTCCGTCGACGCCGCGCTGCGCATGGAGGCGGTGCCGCTCACCGACGAGGACAGCACCACCGCGCCGCTGCCGGCGGACTATCCCTACCGCACCCGCCTGCGCCGCCGCGAATACGAGGCGGAGAAGAAGCGCCTGCAGATCGAGCTGCTGAAGGTGCAGAGCTGGGTGAAGGACACCGGCCAGCGCATCGTCATCCTGTTCGAAGGCCGCGACGCGGCCGGCAAGGGCGGCGCGATCAAGCGCTTCACCGAACACCTCAACCCGCGCGGCGCGCGGGTGGTCGCGCTGGAAAAGCCGAGCGAGCAGGAGCGCGGGCAGTGGTATTTCCAGCGCTACATCGAACACTTGCCGACCACGGGCGAGATCGTGTTCTTCGACCGCAGCTGGTACAACCGCGCCGGCGTCGAACGGGTCATGGGTTTCTGCACGCCCGAGGATTACCTGGAGTTCCTGCGCGAGGCACCGGAGTTCGAACGCATGCTCGTGCGCAGCGGCATCCGTCTCTACAAGTTCTGGTTCTCGGTCAGCCGCGAGGAGCAGCTGCGCCGGTTCAAGTCGCGGCGCAGCGACCCGCTGAAGCACTGGAAACTCTCGCCGATCGACCTGCAGTCGCTGGACAAGTGGGACGATTACACCGAGGCCAAGTCGGCGATGTTCTTCCACACCGACACCGCCGACGCGCCGTGGACGGTGGTCAAGTCCGACGACAAGAAGCGCGCCCGCCTCAATGCCATGCGCCACGTCCTCGACACCCTGCCCTATCCCGGCAAGGATCCTCGTGTCGCCCGCGCCGCCGACCCGCTGATCGTCGGCGGACCGAAGCGTCTCGGCGGCAATGGCGAGGGGCACTGAGCGCCTGTTGAAGGCGCTCTGAGGGGCGGCGGTGACGCAATTGCGGCATTGCGCCAGGGCGAAGTGTCGCGAATGCTGGCCGCCATCGTCACCGCGCGGGACACACCATGGCCGTTCGCTCCTCGGCATTGCGCTGGCTGCTGGCCGTTCCGGTCGCATTGCTCCTGCTCTACACCATGCTGTGCCTGGGCCTTTACCTGGCCAGCGCGCGCCACCTGCCCGATCGGCTCGAACCGACCGGATGGCGCACGACACCTGCACTGCGCGCGCAGTTGCTGCAGGTCCAGGCCGGCATGGCGCATGGGGACACGGTGCCGGAACTGCATCCGCTGACCGTCGTCCCCAGGCTCATCCACCACATCGATCCCCGCAAGCCGGACGATGCCTTCGCGCGTGGATGGCGCCTGCTTTCTAGCGCAGCACGGCTACGCCATCCCCATCACCTCCGCGTGCGGAACATGAGCCGGCACGGCATCGAAATCGCGCTGGCGATCCGCCTCAGCCGCGAATGGACGACGGAACAGATCGCGGACACCCTGCTTGCGGAAAGCTTCTACGGGCGATGCAGCACCGGGATCGCGCAGGCCGCGCAGGCCTATTTCGGCCTGCCGGCGACGCAGTTGCGGCCACAGGAGACGCTGGCGCTGATCGCGCTGCTGAGGGGACCAAGCTGGTACGACCTCGACCGCAATCCCGAACGATTCCGCAAACGCTACGCACGACTGGCCGAACAGCTGGGACATCATGGCCCGGACTGGTCGGCGGACGCCGCGCTCGCGCGCCTGACGCCACCGGCATGCATCGGCACGGGCAGGCGATGAACCCGCAGAGCAGGACATTATCCAAGGCGACGCCCCCTGTCCGGACATGTCCAGGCATGTCCCGACATCTCGTTTTCCTCGGCATTTCCGCCACGCAAGACACGGTTTGCCGGCGCGCGCCGGGGGAAACACGGCGACAAGCGTATCGAAAAGCCGAAAATCCCTGAAAAAAGCCGTCATGGGGGCTTGGCGACGCCGCAACCATGGCCTACAGTTCACGGGCCGGGGCGGTAATCCGGCCCAGACACAGATCAATCATCCGACGAGGAAAACACACTCTCATGGCAACCAAGAAAAAAGCTGCGAAGAAGGTCGCCGGCAAAGCCAAGGCCCCCGCCAAGGCTGCCGCGCCGAAGCCGATCAAGGACGTGATGAGCAAGTCCGCTCTGGTCGCCCACATCGCCGGCGCGACCGAAGTCGCCGCCAAGGACGTGCGCGCCGTCATGGCCGCGCTCGAGGGCGCCATCCACGCCTCCATCGGCAAGAAGGGCGCAGGCCAGTTCGTGCTGCCGGGCGTGCTGAAGATCACTGCGGTGAGCGTTGCGGCCAAGCCGAAGCGCAAGGGCATCAACCCCTTCACCGGCCAGGAAACCGTCTTCGCCGCCAAGCCGGCCACCGTCAAGGTGAAGGTGCGCCCGATGAAGAAGCTCAAGGACGCCGCGACGGCCTGAGGTTCGACATCCCCATCGCGGCCTCCATCGCCGCGATGACCGCGAAGGCCGGGTTTCCGCGTGGAATCCGGCCTTTTCGTTTTTCCCGACCGGTCGAAACGCCCATGGCCAAGGCCAGACACGCCACCGATGTCCGAGGTTTCCAGGACATTCCCAATCTGGGCCCCGCCACCGAGGCAGACCTGCGCGTCCTCGGCATCGCCACACCGGCCGATCTCGCAAACCAGGATGCGTGGCTGCTGTACGACCGGCTCTGCGCGACCACCGGCGTCCGACACGATCCCTGCGTGATCGACGTGTTCCTCGCCATCATCGACTTCATGCGCGGTGCGCCACCCCATCCCTGGTGGCACTACACCCCGATGCGCAAGGCGCGCGTCGATCGCTGAGCCCCATTCCGAGACATCCCATTCCGATCACGCCCGGTTCACCGCACCGGCAGGATCGTTCCCGCACCCACCGGAGACCGCCATGATCGCCCGACGCCGCACCCTGCTCCGCGCCGCGCTGCTGCTCGCGACCACCGCCACCCTCGCCGGCTGCGCCAGCCTGGACACCGCGAAGGCCGTGCTGCTCAACCAGGTGTCCTTCACCCCGGCGCAGCTGCAGGCCCATCTCGACAAGCACTACCCCCGCCAGTACGACCAGCTCGGCGGCCTGGTCACGCTCAGCGTGATGAGCCCGAAAGTCGCCATCCCCCCGGACAGCACGCGCCTGCACCTGGATTTCGATATCGGCATCGAGGGACTCGGCATGCGGAGCGACCGCCCCGCCGGGCATATCGCGCTCACCAGCGGCCTGCGCTACGACCCGCGCAGCAACGCGCTGTACATGGAGGAGCCGACGCTGGAGTCCGCCGAACTGCCGCTGCTCGGCGGCCGGATGAACGCCACCGGTCGCGACCTCATCAACGGCTGGCTGCGCGACTACGCCCGCGCCGAACCGGTCTACAGGCTCGATCCCGACATGCAGAAGAAGCTCGGCGAACGCCGCATCGCCGGCACGCTCATCCGCAACGGGCGGGTGGTGATCGAGCTGGATCGGTAACGCCCCACAGCGATCCCGCAGATCAGATCTCGAACCGGTACGACAGCTTCACCAGCAGCTGCTCGCTGTCGCGCAGGTCGAAGGCGCCGCTGAATTCGTCGCCGACCGAATAGGGGCCCAGCCCGCGCTGGAACAGCGAGCCGCCGCGCACGTAGGCCACGTACAGGTACGACAGCGGTGCGAATTCGTAGCGGTAGCGCACCTGGAAACCGAGGTTGCGCAGGGCGAAGTCGTCGAGCGCGTCGTTGCTGCGCACCGGGGTACCGTCGGTGGCGACGCGCCAGGCGCGCTTGGCCTCGGCATCGAGGCCCAGGGCCTCCAGGCGCACGCGCAGCTCCTGCTTCGGATCGATCAGCCAGACCGATCCCAGGCTGAAGAACACCTGTTCGGAACCGAACGTGCCCAGCAGGTTGTCGCCGCGCCACAGCAGCCAGTCGGGATTGCGCTGCAGTTCAAGGCCGGCCGAGAAGCTCAGGTCGTCGTTCACCGCATACGCCGGTTCCACGGCCACGCTCCACGCGCCGCGATCGATTCCGCCCAGGCCATCGGCGGAATAGCGCAGGCTGGCGTCCAGCGACCAGTGCGCCTTCCTCGGGAAGAAACGCTCGGCGGTGGCGTAGAGCCGGCCCGGATGCTTCAGCACGCCATTGTCGCGGGTGATCAGGTCATCGTGACCCGAGGTCCAGCCGGAAATCTCGAAGAACTGGTTGCCGCCGTCGCGGCGCTCGCTGCGACGATTGATCGCGAAGGCATCCGCGATGTGCACGCCGTCGTCGTTGCTGCGGCGCGACACCGCATAGCGCCACTGGTGCGAGGCGTAGGGCGAGTCTTCCGGCAGACCGGTGATGCGCTGCGACATTTCGTAGCGCCCGTAGTTGAAGTTGTTGCGTTCGAGGAAACCGAAGTCGTTGAGCTGGAGGTCGCCGCCGGTGTGCAGCAGGTACAGCTGCTGGCGCCAGGCGTCGTTGACCTGATGGTCGATGCGCAGCTGGCCGCCGGTGTCGCGCACGCGGTCGCCGGCCTGCGCGACGCTGGAGCCGACGAGATTGCTGCGCACCGTCCAGCGCGCGTTCGGGCTCCAGCGATGATCGACCGAAAGAACCGTCGCCTCGCGATCGAGGAAAGGACGATTCACCCGCGTCAGCATGGCGCCGATGCCCTGCCCGTCGAAATCGCGGGTGGCGCGCAGGGCATAGAAATCGCGACCCACCTCGTCGTTCTCGGTGGCGGCGAACACACCGTAGCCGAAACCGCCGAGACTGCCGTTGATCTTCACCGCCGCAGCCACGTCGCCGGAGCCGCGCCCGTCGTCGGACTGCGCGCCGATGCGGCGGGTGTAGATCAGCTGCTGGGCGTTGCCCAGCGAGCCGAACGGCACTTCGAAATAGCCCTGGTTCTCGGTGAAGAACGGGCGCTTGTCGCCGAAGAAGGTCTCGATGGCGCCGAAGTTGACGACGATGCCGTCGCTTTCGACCTGGCCGAAGTCCGGATTGATCGTGCCGCTGAGCTGGAACTGGCCGTTCGGCTTCCAGAAGATGTCCGCACCGGCATCGAAGTCGGCCTTGCCGCCGACGTTGTCGTACAGGCCGACCACGTAGGGCGTGATCGCCAGCAGCGACTGGCTGTACTGCGGAATCTCGACCTTGCGCAGCTCGCTGAGGTAGCGCTGCTCGTTGAAGCTGATCGCCGGCCAGGCCATGCGCTCGTTGCTGGTGCCGACCACGCGATCGAGGGCCAGGCCGATCGTGCGTGTCCCGCCGCCGCCCTGGCGCATCGGTGCGATGTGCCAGGGGATCAGCATCTCGGCCGACCAGCCCTCGTCGTCTTCGGACACCGCATGCGTCCAGTGGCCGTCCCAGTCGCCGTTGAACTGGTTCTCGTTGCTGATCGTGCTGTCGGCGATGTCGTTGGACAGGCCGACCATGAAGTTGTAGCCGCTGCGGCCGTCGCCGTCGAAGTCGACATAGACGTTCACGCGGTCGACGTTGCCGTTGCGGTCGCGCTGGAAGCGTTGCCGGGTGCGCGGGACGCGCGCCGGCTGGCGGTTGCGGAAGGCGATGGCCAGGCCCTGCTCGGTGGCCTTGTACCAGGCTTCGGTCGCGTGGGGGCTGGGCGCGCGGGTCAGCGGCTGGGTCAGGCGGAAGTCGTCGACGCGCTGCGCATCGGCCCATTCCGTCGGGTCGATCCTGCCGTCGATCTGCACGGCGAGGACCGGAAGCGGCAACGAGAAGACCAGGGCGGACAGCAATGCGCGCATGGCACATCCCGAATGAAAAACATGGGGCACATGCTCGCCCCGTGTCCGCACTGCGACGACTGTCTTAAGTCATGGGAACGTCGTGCATGCCGCATCCGCCGTCACTGCGGGCTTTGCCGAAACGGGCGACAACACACGACGAAGGCCGATGCATCACGTCATCGGCGTTGCTGCATCAGCGCTTGGGCTGCAGCATCGTCCCGGTGCAGTTCTTCGAGCCGCAGCGGCATTCCCAGAGCTTCTTGAGCTTGGGCGTGTAGCGCTCCTCGAGGACGATGCCGTAGTTGTAGGTCAGCTCCTCGCCGGCCTTGATGTCGCGGATCGCCTCGATGAAGACCTTGTCCTTGTGCGCCTTGCCCTTGTCGTTCTCTTCGGTGACCGACTCGCAGTTCGGGTCGCAGCTGTGGTTGATCCAGCGCGCGACGTTGCCGCCCTCGTTCGCGTCGATGACGTACTCGTCGTTGAGGGTGAAGAGGAACGTATGGCCGTTCTCGTCCTGCTCGCCGTACATGCGATCGACTTCCTTGTGCGTGCGCAGGGTGCCCTTGTAGCGGACGATGCGCTCGCCCTTGCGGATCGGTTCGTCGGCGAACACGCCATTGCCGTGGATGCTGGACAGGCGGGCGACGATCTTCTTCTTGGGCATGGGCGTGCGGGATCCAGCGGGACGGAGGCCTTGGATTATGGCGCATTTGCCTGCGGGGCGGCTCGCGCCCCGCCATGCTTCGCCGGCCTGGCGCCTGCTGCGGCGCTCAGAACCACACGCGCCAGAGGCCGGTCCAGAACACGGCCATGCCCAGGCCGAACAGGGTCCAGAAGATCGACTTCAGGCCGCGCAGGGCCTTCCAGGCCAGGAAGATCGCGCCGATGGCGATCACCCAGCGCAGCACCTGCGATCCCTTGCCTTCCGTCGACACCGTGGCGGCGCGCTCGACCAGCTGGCCGGCGACGGTGTGCAGGGCGCTCCCGAAAGGCGTGTTCTCGAAGACGGTGCGGGTCTGGGTCTGGGTGTTCATGGCGGACTCCTGTGTCCGTGGCGGGATGGCGGTGATTCTCCGGATCGCGCGCCCCTGGACCATTGCGGATCGTCAGCGATCGCACCTGACATTCGTCACCCGGCGCCGCCCCTTGCCAGCTCGCCTCCCCCCCGGCCTGCGGATTTGAGCCCGGGGCGGCGAAAGCGTACAATTTCGGTCCTCTTTCTTTCCCGCGCCGGCCGGACACATGCTCCGCGTCACCAAGCTCACCGATTACGCGACCCTCGTGCTGACCGTCATGGCCAGCACGCCCGAGGCCGTGCTCAGCGCCAGCGGGCTGGCCGAGCGGGCCGGGCTGGAAGCGCCGACCGTGGCCAAGGTGCTCAAGCCGCTGGCCCAGGCCGGGCTGGTGCAGGCCTTCCGCGGCGCCAGCGGCGGCTACCGCCTCGCCCGCCCCGCCGGCGAGATCTCGCTGGTCGAGATCCTCGAAGCGATGGAAGGCCCGCTGGCGATGACCGAGTGCAGCGTGCACGACGGCCAGTGCGGCATCGAACACTCCTGCGGCGCCCGCGCGAACTGGCGCCGCATCAACGACGTGGTCGCCGAGGCCCTGCGCGGGATCTCGCTGGCCGACATGGCCCTGCCCCCCGGCGCGCCGTTGCCGCGCAAGGCCATTCCCGTCGCGCTGACCGCGCGCTGAGGTATCGAACATGACGCTCCCCACCCCCCAAGCCTCGACTCCCGAACCGGTGCAGAACGCCGAAATCCTCGAACAGCTCGGCCGTCGCTACGACGCCGGCTTCGTCACCGACATCGAGACCGACACCCTCCCGCCCGGCCTGGACGAAGGCGTGGTCCGCTTCCTGTCGGCCAAGAAGGAAGAGCCGGAGTGGATGACCGAATGGCGCCTCGCCGCCTACCGGCACTGGCTGACCATGACCCCGCCGGAGTGGGCCAAGCTGGAGATCGCGGAGATCGACTTCCAGGCGATCAGCTACTACGCCGCGCCCAAGGGCCCGAAGTACGCGTCGATCGATGACGTGCCCAAGGAACTGCTCGACACCTACGACAAGCTCGGCGTGCCGCTGCACGAGCGCGCGAAGCTGGCCGGCGTCGCCGTCGACGCGGTATTCGATTCGGTCAGCGTCGGCACCACCTTCCGCAAGGAACTGGCCGAGAAGGGCGTCATCTTCTGCTCGATGTCCGAGGCCATCAAGGAACATCCCGAGCTGGTGAAGCAGTACCTCGGCAGCGTGGTACCGGTGGGCGACAACTACTTCGCCGCGCTCAATTCCGCGGTGTTCTCCGACGGCAGCTTCGTGTTCATTCCCAGGGGCGTGCGCTGCCCGATGGAGCTGAGCACCTACTTCCGCATCAACGCCATGAACACCGGCCAGTTCGAGCGCACCCTGATCGTGTGCGAGGACAAGGCCTACGTCAGTTACCTCGAAGGCTGCACCGCGCCGATGCGCGACGAGAACCAGTTGCATGCCGCCGTGGTCGAGCTGGTCGCGCTGGAAGACGCCGAGATCAAGTATTCGACGGTGCAGAACTGGTATCCCGGCGACGAGAACGGCAAGGGCGGCATCTACAACTTCGTGACCAAGCGCGGCGAATGCCGGGGCGCACGCAGCAAGATCAGCTGGACGCAGGTCGAGACGGGCTCGGCGATCACCTGGAAATACCCGTCCTGCGTCCTGCTGGGCGACGACTCGGTCGGCGAGTTCCATTCGGTGGCGCTGACCCACCACCGCCAGCAGGCCGACACCGGCACCAAGATGATCCACGTCGGCAAGCGCACCAAGTCGAAGATCGTCAGCAAGGGCATCAGCGCCGGACGCGGCCAGAACAGCTATCGCGGCCTGGTCAAGGTCGAGCGCGGCGCCGACGGCGCGCGCAACCACACCCAGTGCGACAGCCTGCTGATCGGCAAGAAGTGCGGCGCGCACACCTTCCCCTACGTGGAAGTGAAGAACCCGACCGCGACCGTCGAGCACGAAGCCACCACCTCGAAGATCAGCGACGACCAGCTGTTCTACTGCCGCAGTCGCGGCATTTCGCAGGAAGACGCGGTGTCGATGATCGTCGACGGCTTCTGCAAGTCGGTGTTCCGCGAACTGCCGATGGAATTCGCGGTGGAAGCCAAGAAGCTGCTCGAAGTCTCGCTGGAAGGTTCGGTGGGATGATCCGCGCGCTTGCCTGCCTTGCGATCGCCCTGCTGTCGGCTGCGCCGACGGCCGCGTTCGCGCCAGCCCCGCAAGCCAGCTCGACGCTGCGCGCGATCGCAGACATGCCCCGTGCACGGGCGGCGCATTCGGCCACACGCCTGGGCGACGGCCGCGTACTGATCGCGGGCGGCTGTCGCTCCGACGGCTGCGAGGAAGGCCTGTCCGGTGACGCGCTGCTCTTCGACCCCGAGACCGGGAAATTCACCCCCACTGGCGCGCCGAAACTGCCGCGCGCCGGGCATCGGGCCGTGCCGCTGAAGGACGGTTCCGTGCTCCTGATCGGGGGCTGGACACGGGATGGCGTGACCGCATCGATCGAGCGCTACCGCCCCGAACGCGGCGCATTCGAGCCCTTCGGCAGCCTCAGGACCGCACGCGACGGCTTCAGCGCAACCGTGCTCGCCGATGGCACGATCCTGATCGCGGGTGGGTACGGCGACGGCATGCGCCGCCTGGCGAGCGCCGAGCGATTCGACCCACGCACGAAAACATCCCGCATGGTCGGCGCGATGGCCAAGCCGCGCATGTCGCACACCGCGACCCGCCTCGCCGATGGCCGCGTGCTCGTCGCAGGCGGCTCCGATGCGCGCGGCACCGTCACCGCCTCCCTGGAGCTGTTCGACCCTGCGAAAGGCCGGTTCTCTCAGGCCGGCACGCTGAACAAGGCACGCCACAAGCACGCCGCGATCCGGCTGGGGCCTGACGTGCTGATCCTCGGTGGCGCCGCCATCCCGGAAACCGACGGCTACTTCAGCGACAGCGAACGCTGGAACGCCGACACCGGAACGGTGTCCTCCGGCCCGGGCATGCGCGAAGGCCGCTACAAATTCCTCGACAGCGTCGCGCCCCTCGCCGATGGCCGCACGCTCGTCGCCGGCAGCGGCGAAGGTGCGGAATTGCTTTCCGCAGACGGCAGTCGTTTCGACCCGGTGAACGCACGCATCGGCCGCAAGCTCGCCTTCGCGACCGCGACGACGCTGGCCGATGGCCGCGTGCTGGTCCTTGGCGGCTACGACCCGGCGATCCGCGTCGATCGTGGCGCATGGATGTTCGAATGACCGCAACGACTGGCGAAACCGATCTGCAGACATTGTTGGCCGGGCTGTCGCCCGCGCTGGCGCCGCGCCCGCGCGCGATCCGCACCCAGGCGCACGATGCGCCGGTGCCGGCGAGCGCGATCATGCTGTTCCGCGAGGACGAAGGCGCGACCGTGGTGATCGAAGCCGACGGGCATGAGGCCGCGCACACCGACGAGCCGCGCTGGGCGCAGATCACCCTGCGCATCCATTCCAGCCTCGACGCCGTCGGCATGATGGCCGCGATCGCCACCGCCCTCGCCGGGCGCGCCATTCCCTGCAACGCGGTGTCGGCCTACTTCCACGACCATCTGTTCGTGCCGTGGGCGCAGCGCGAGGACGCGCTGGAGGCCCTGCGCCAGCTCGCGAGCGGCACCGATGCGATGCGCGTGCGGGAAGCGGTCGATGCCGACATCCCGGCGATGCACGCGATCCGCATGCACGTGCGCGAGAACACCCTGAGCGACCCGTCCTGGCTCACCCCGGACGTGTATCGCGCCCACCTGCGCGACGCCGGCGCATCGAACAGCTGGGTCTGCGAGCAGGACGGCCGCATCCTCGGCTTTTCCGTGGCGCGACGGGCGCAGGCCGACATCTGGGCCCTGTTCGTCGACCCCGCCCACGAGGGCCGGGGCATCGGTCGCCGCCTGATCGCCGCCGCCACCGACTGGCTGTTCGCGCAGGGCGTCGACACCGTGTCGCTGAGCACCACGCCGGACACGCGCGCCGATGCCTTCTATCGCGCCAACGGCTGGCAGCGCGGCGAACTCACCGACAAGGGCGAGGTGATGTTCCGCCTCGCGCGCCCCGCCTCCCCTCTCCTGCGTCCTTCCGGACCTGCGACATCCGGCGACGCCCGAGTGATCGCCTGACAGTACGACCCGCCGCACTCGACCCTCTCTCCAGACAATCTCCCAGGCCCCGCATGCGTATCCCATCGCTCCGCCCGCTCCTCGCAACGCTTCTCCTTCTCTGTGCAGGGTCTGTCTTCGCACAGGACACGGCGCCGGCGCAGGTCGGCCCGGAACAGGCCAATGCGACCACCGCGACCACGACCACGGCCGCCGAGCCCACCGCGAATACGGTTCCCGCGCTCGACATCACCTGGAACTGCGGCAAGTGCGAGCAGAACCCGAAGATCGTGCCGCTGATCATCGAACGCTACACCGCCGAAGCGCAGGAGGCAGGCTATTCGGTCTCGTCGTCGGAAACGGCGAAAGCGGAGATCGTCGACTTCCGCCAGCGCAATCCCGGCCTGCGCATCGCATTCGGCGTGATGGGCGGGAAGGACCGCCTGCAGCTGAGGCTGATGCGCGATGGCGGCGCCATCGACATCGGCGACAGCTCGGCCAACATCATCCAGGGCCAGAACGCGCTGTGCGCCGATGTCGCCCGGCAATTGTTCCGGGTGATGACCGGCCGGTCGCCCAAGAAGTGACGCCGAACGCCACCCGCACACGCCTTTCCACCTACGATCCCGGATCGCCCCCATGCTGACCATCTCCAACCTCCACGCCCGCGTCGCCGGCAAGGACATCCTCAAGGGCCTCTCGCTCGACGTGAAGCCCGGCGAAGTCCACGCGATCATGGGCCCGAACGGCGCCGGCAAGTCCACGCTGGGCAACATCCTGTCCGGTCGCGAGGGCTACGAGGTCGGCGAAGGCTCGGTCACGTTCGAAGGCCGCGACCTGCTGGCGCTGGAACCGGAGGAGCGCGCCGCCGCCGGCGTGTTCCTGGCCTTCCAGTACCCGGTCGAGATCCCGGGCGTGAACAACACCTACTTCCTGCGCAGCGCGCTGAACGCGCAGCGCAAGGCGCGCGGCGAGAGCGAACTGGACTCGATGCAGTTCCTCAAGCTGGTGCGCGAGAAGCTGGCCGTGCTGCACCTGAAGGACGAACTGCTGCATCGCGGCGTGAACGAAGGCTTCAGCGGCGGCGAGAAGAAGCGCAACGAAATCTTCCAGCTCGCCGTGCTCGAACCGAAGCTGGCGATCCTGGATGAAACCGACTCGGGCCTGGACATCGACGCGCTGAAGGCCGTCGCCGACGGCGTGAACGCGCTGCGCAGCCCGGACCGCGCCTTCATCGTGATCACCCATTACCAGCGCCTGCTCGACTACATCAAGCCGGACGTGGTGCATGTGCTCGCCGACGGCCGCATCGTCGAGAGCGGTGGGCCGGAACTCGCGCTGGAACTCGAAGCGCACGGCTATGCCTGGATCAAGGATCGCCTGGCGCCGGGTGCGCAGGCGGCGGGAGCGGCGGCACGATGAGCGCCCTGCTCGACGCGTTCGCGCAGGCGTTCGACGCGCTGGCGCAGCCCGAGGCCGCCGGTCTGGGCGACAGTCGCCGCGCCGCGCGCGATGCCCTGCTCCGCGACGGCCTGCCTGCACCGCGCAGCGAAGCCTGGAAATACACGCCGCTGCGTGCGCTGGAGCGGCGCGCGTTCGTGCCGACCACCGCCGTCGAGATCGACACGGCCGCGCTCGACGCGCGCCTCGCCACGATCCCGGCGCCGCGCCTGATCTTCGTCGACGGTCGTTTCGATGCGGCGCGCAGCAACGTGACGGCCTTGCCGGCCGGTGTCGAAGCGCTGCCGTTGTCGCGCGTGCTGCGCGAAGGCGAAGCCCGTGATGCCAACGTCCTGCAGCGCCGCTACGCTGGCGCCGATGCACTGTTCGCCGTCGCCAACGCCGCGCTGGCCGAAGAAGGCGCCGTGGTCCGTGTCGACCAGGGCGTCGATGTCGACGCGCCGCTGCACCTGGTCTTCGTCGCCAGCGGCGCGCAGCCCGAGGCCGCCGCGCACCTGCGTCACCTCGTCGACCTGCGCAACGACGCCGCGCTGACCCTGGTCGAACACCATCTCGCGCTCGGCGAGGATCGCGGCCTGCGCAACCACGTCGCGCACGTGCATCTCGGCCAGCGCGCGCACCTCGTCCATGCCCGCGTGCAGGACGACGCCGAGGGCGCCAGCGCCTTCGCGCGCACCGACGCCGTGCTGGCGCGCGAAGCGGACTACCGCCGCGTCGACCTCGAACTCGGCGCCGCGCTGTCGCGCCATGAACTCAACGTGCGCCTGGAAGGCGAAGGCGCGAAGCTCGCCGCCAACGGCGTGCTGCTCGCCGACGGAAAACGGCATATCGACACCCGCCTGGGCATCGAGCACATCGCCCGCGACACCGCCTGCGACCTGCTCTGGCGCGGCCTCGGCGCCGGTCGCGGCCGTGCGGTCTTCCACGGCGGCATCACCATCCGCGAAGGCGCGGACGGCACCGACGCCAACCTGTCGAACAAGAACCTGCTGCTCTCGGCCAACGCCGAGATCGACACCCAGCCGGTGCTGGTCATCCATGCCGACGAAGTGCAGGCCGCGCACGGCGCCACCGTCGGCCAGATCGACCCGACCGCGCTGTTCTACCTGCGCTCGCGCGGCCTGCCCGAGCTGGAAGCGCGCGCCCTGCTGACGGCGGCCTTCTGTCGCGAAGTCCTCGCCGTCGTCGAGGACGCCGCACTGCGCGAAGCGCTGACCGCCGTGCTGGACATCCACCTGTCGCGAGTGTCCCCGGCATGAGCAACACGCACGACTGGGCCGCGATCCGCGCCGATTTCCCGCTGCTGGCGCGCGAGGTGCACGGAAAGCCGCTGATCTACCTCGACTCGGCGAATACCGGGCAGAAGCCGGCGAAGGTCATCGACACCGTCGACGATTTCTTCCGCCACCACAACGCCAACGTCAGCCGCGCGGTGCATGCGCTGGGCACTGAGGCCACCGAGGCCTACGAGGCGTCGCGCACGAAACTCGCCGGCTTCCTCAAGGCGCATCGCGACGAGCTGGTGCTGTGCAGCGGCACGACCTTCGCGATCAACATCGTGGCCTATTCCTGGGCGCTGCCGCGCCTGAAGGCCGGCGATGCGATCCTGGTCAGCCGCATGGAGCACCACGCCAACATCGTGCCCTGGCAGCTGGTCGCCGAACGCACCGGCGCCGTCGTCAAGGTCGCCGAAATCCGCGAGGACGGCACGCTCGACCTCGATGCGCTCTATGCGTCGATGACGCCAGACGTGAAGCTGCTGGCGCTGGCCCACGTGAGCAACGTGCTGGGCACGGTCAATCCGGTGAAGGAGATCTGCCGCGAGGCGCGCAGGCGCGGCATCACGACCGTGATCGACGGTTCGCAGGCGGCGCCGCATCGCGCCGTGGACGTGCCGTCGCTGGGCTGCGATTTCTACGCGATCACCGGCCACAAGATGTGCGGCCCCACCGGCACCGGCGCGCTGTGGGCGCGCAGGGAACACCTGGCCGCGATGCCGCCCTTCCTCGGCGGCGGCGAGATGATCAAGGAAGTGCGCTTCGAGGGCACGGTCTTCAACGATGGGCCGCACCGCTTCGAAGCCGGCACGCCGAACATCGCCGGCCACATCGGACTCGGCGCGGCGGTCGATTACCTGACCGCGATCGGCATGGATGCGATCGAAGCGCGCGAGGCCGATCTGCTGGCCCACGCCACCGAGGAACTGCGCAAGGTCGACGGCCTGCGCATCCTCGGCGAGGCACCGGACAAGGCCGCGGTGATCAGCTTCCTGGTCGCGGGCGCGCATGCGCACGACCTTGCGACCCTGCTCGACCTCGAAGGCGTCGCGGTGCGCTCGGGCCAGCACTGCGCGCATCCACTGCTGCAGTTCTACGGCGTGCCCGCCACCTGCCGCGCCTCGTTCGCCTTCTACAACACGCACGACGAGATCGAATGTTTCGTCGCCGCGCTGCGCAAGGTGCGCCACCTGCTAGCCTGACCGCCTCGACGCCATGACCACGCTCGCCTTCCGCACCGCCACCGATGCCGACATCCCCGCGCTCATCGCCCTGGTGACCTCCGCCTATCGCGGCGACGCCAGCCGCGTCGGCTGGACCACCGAGGCCGATCTGCTCGACGGCCAGCGCATCGATGCCGACATGCTGCGCGCCGACCTCGAACGACCGCAGAGCCTCATCCTCGTCGCCGAGGACGCCGGCCGCATGGTCGCCTGCGCGCACATCGCGCAGGAAGAGGCCGACGATGGCGTGGCCACGGCGTATTTCGGCATGTTCTCGGTCGACCCGGCGATCCAGGGCGGCGGCATCGGCAAGGCCGTGCTGGCCGAAGCCGAGCGCGTCGCCCGCGAGACGCTGGGCTGCGCGCGCATGCGCATGACCGTCATCGACTGCCGCGACGAACTCATCGCGTTCTACCTGCGCCGCGGCTACCTGCGCACCGGCATCGTCAAACCCTTTCCCTACGGCGATGCGCGCTACGGGCAACCGAAGCGCCCGGACCTGCGCTTCGAAGTCCTCGACAAATCCATCGACGCCACACTGGAGCCTGCCCGATGAGCGACTGGGTCTTCGTCTGTCCGACCTCGCAGCTGCTCCCCGGCGAAAAGGCCGTGGCCTGGGCGGGGGACACGCCGATCGTGGTCGTCAACCTCGACGGCGAGTTCTACGCGCTCGAAGATCGCTGCACGCACGACGAATTCGAGCTGTCGTCGGGCGATGTCGACCTCGCCGAGGGCAGCATCGCCTGCGTGCTGCATGGCGCCCGGTTCTCGCTGCGCGACGGCGCGGCGCTCTGCGCCCCGGCCTACGAGCCGGTGGCCAAGTTCCCGGTGAAGGTCGAGGACGGCCTGGTCTGGACCCGGGACGATCGGACCTGACACACCCTGCCGCGCTGTCCGTCCGGGCCGCTGAGCCGCATCATCGATCCTGCGCACACCAGAGGGCGGGACTTCCATGCGAAGCCCCGCCTTCTGTCTTTGTGCCTGCCTGCCCCGGGTAATTGAGAATGTATTGCAACTGATAATAATTATCATTTAACATTGCCGCCGGTCCGGACGCTTCATGCACGGACCTGTCCGCAGGCGAGAGAGCCAACGATTGCCGCCAGCCATCGTCGCCCGGAGCCGCCGTCGCGCAGCGCATGCCGCCGCGCACGTCCCTTCGTCCGTACCGACCGATGACCATGCCTGCCCAACCCGCGAAAACCGCTCTCGCAGTCGCCGTGCTGCTCGCCCTCTCCTCCGCCGCCCATGCGGAGACCACGAACGACACCGGTCCCGACGCCGACCTCGACGCCGAGACCATCGACAAGGTCGAAGTGCACGGCTCGCGCATGACGAAACCGCAGTCACCGAAGTACACCGAATCGCTGCAGGACACGCCGCAGACCATCACCGTGGTCAACCGCGAGGTGATGGACCAGCAGAACCTGCTCGGCCTGCGCGACGTGCTGGGCACCCTGCCCGGCATCACCTTCGGCGCCGGCGAAGGCGGCGGAGGCTATGGCGACAGCATCAACCTGCGCGGCTTCACCGCCACCAGCGACATCACCACCGATGGCCTGCGCGACAGCGCGCTCTACACCCGCAGCGACACCTTCAACCTCGAATCGATCGAGCTGGTGAACGGCGCGAACTCCGCGATGTCCGGCGCCGGCTCGGTCGGCGGCAACATCAACCTGGTCAGCAAGACCGCGCGCGAAGGCGACGCGCATGCCTTCACCCTCGGCGCCGGCACCGACCGCTACGGCCGCATGACCGCCGACAGCAATTTCGACTTCGGCAACGGCACCGCGCTGCGCCTGAATGCGATGGTCCACGAGAACGACGTGCCGGGGCGCGACCACGAGCGCTACAGCCGTTGGGGCGTCGCGCCGTCGCTGGCCTTCGGCCTCGGCACCGACACGCGCTTCACCCTGAACTACCTGCACCAGGAAGACGACAACACGCCGCAATACGGCGTGCCGTATGCGCTCAATGCCCACAACGACGGCCCGCTGCCGGGCATCGATCCGTCGACCTACTTCGGCTACCGCAACGTCTCCACGCAGCAGATCGAAGTCGACGCGCTGACCGGCACCTTCGCCCACGACTTCAACGATGCGCTGTCGCTGCGCAGCATCGCGCGCTGGCAGCGCGTCGACCAGTTGTCCAATGCCACCGGGCTCGGCGGCACCTGGTGCCTGGACAACGGCCGCAACCCCTACACCGGCGCGGCCTGCACGGGCGGCCAGCCCGCCGGCACGTGGTTGCCCAGCAGCGGCCCGCGCGGCTATGTCCGCGATACCCGCAACACGATCGCGGTCAGCCAGACCGACCTGACCGCGCGCTTCTCCACCGGCAGCATCACGCATGCGCTGGTCGCGGGGGTGTCGTTCTCGAAGGAAAGCTTCGACCTCGAATCCGGCGGCGTGTTCTTCAATGCCGACGGCAGCGCGCTGCCGAACACCGCGGCGGGCTACCCGTACCAGACTTTCCGCAATCCCTACAACATCTGGACCGGTCCGCTGAACTACTTCCGCAGCGGCAAGACCGAGGGCGAGCTGGAGAACCAGTCGCTGTACGTGTTCGATACCCTGAAGTTCGGCGAGCGCTGGCTGCTGAACCTCGGCGCGCGCTACGACCGCAACGAAGGCTCGACCACGACCTGGCCGGTGTCGACGGCGAACGCGACGCGCGGCCAGATCAGCGGTGCGCCGACCGTGGCGCGCAACAACGAGGACCTGTTCTCGTACCGCGTCGGCCTCGTGTTCAAGCCGATCGAACAGGTCAGCACCTACCTGTCCTACGCGAACAGCAAGACGCCGTCGAAAGCCTCGGTCAACGGCAGCTGCACCGCGACCAGCACCACCGGCACCGCCAACTGCAATGTCGAGGCCGAAACCGCGGTCAACATCGAGCTGGGCGCGAAGTGGGACGCGATCGAAGGCCGGCTGGCGCTGACCGCCGCGCTGTTCCGCAACGAACGCCAGAACTACCGCGTCGCCGATCCCGACCCGGCCAACCTCAGCGGCGAACAGTCGCTCGACGGCAAGGCGCGCGTCGATGGCCTCGCCCTGGGCGTCGCCGGCCACATCACCCGCGAATGGGCGATCTACGCCAACTACACCTGGCTGGACAGTGAAGTGCTCAGCAGCGTGTCCGACTACTGCGCGGCGCGCCCCAACACGCAGATCGTCGCCGGCACCGCCGTGAACGCGGACGGCCGTGCCTGCGCCAACAGCGTGTTCTTCCCCGACCCGCTGCGCGGGAATGCGCTGACGAACACGCCGCGTCATTCGGGCAGCGTCTGGACCACCTACGCGCTGGACAAGTGGACCTTCGGCTTCGGCAGCACCTACCAGGGCGGTTTCCTCACCCAGAACAGCAGCCTGCCGATGGTGAACGGCGCGATCACCGCCGCGACGCTGGCCAATCCGAACGCGGCACCGCTGTACCGCACGCAGGATTACTGGGTCCATCGCGCGATGGTCGCCTACCAGGTCAGCGATCGCCTCGGCCTGCAGCTCAACCTCAGCAACCTCACCGACGAGGCGTACTACGTCCGCATACGCAACACCGCAACCAGCGGCTGGGCGACGCCGGGCGAAGGACGTTCCGCGACGCTGACGGCCCTCTACAAATTCTGATCACACCGCTGGGCTCATCGCATGCTGCTCGCCATCCCCGATGTCCTCACGCCCGAACAGGTCGCGCATGCGCGCGGCCTGCTGGATGCCGCCGACTGGGCCGACGGCCGGATCACCGCCGGCTACCAGTCGGCTCAGGCGAAGGACAACGCGCAGCTGCCTGAGCAGTCGCCGGTGGCGCGCGAACTGGGCCAGATCGTCCTCGACGCGCTGGCGAGGAACGACACCTTCTTCGCCGCCGCGCTGCCCAAGCGCATCTATCCGCCGCTGTTCAACCGCTACAGCGGCGGGCAGTCCTTCGGTTATCACGTCGACAACGCGGTGCGCTACGACCGCAGCCGCGGCAGCGCCGAACCGGTGCGCACCGACCTGTCGGCGACGCTGTTCTTCAGCGCGCCGGAGGACTACGACGGCGGCGAGCTGGTGATCGAGGACACCTACGGCACGCAGCGGGTGAAGCTGCCGGCCGGCAGTCTGGTGCTGTATCCCAGCACCAGCCTGCACCAGGTCACGCCGGTCACGCGCGGTGCGCGCGTGGCCTCGTTCTTCTGGATGCAGAGCATGATCCGCGACGACGGCCATCGCCGACTGCTGTTCGATCTCGACCTGTCGATCCGCATGCTCACCCGCGACCATCCAGGCCATCCCTCGCTGGTGCGCATGACCGGGGTGTACCACAACCTGCTGCGCCAGTGGGCCGAGACGTGAGTCCCTCGCGCGCGAAGGACATCGCTGCGACGCAGCGCCAGCGTGGTTTCTGGCTGCGCACGCTGCACCAGTGGCACTGGATCAGCGCGGCGGCGTCGCTCGCCGGCATGCTGCTGTTCGCGGTCACCGGCATCACCCTCAACCATGCCGGGTCGATCGAGGCCTCGCCGCAGGTCGAACGCAAGGCCGCGATCCTGCCGCCGAAGGTGCTTGCGGTGCTCGGCACGCGCGACGCGGGCGAAGCGCCGCTGCCCGCGCGCGTCGAGGACTGGCTGGATGCGCAGCTGCGTCTCGACCTGCGCGGCCGGCCCGGCGAGTGGTCGCCGGAAGAGGTCTACCTGTCGCTGCCCACGCCCGGTGCGGACGCCTGGTTGAGCATCGACCGCGCCACCGGCGAAGTCGAATACGAGCGCACCGATCGCGGCTGGATCGCCTACTTCAACGACCTGCACAAGGGCCGCAACAGCGGCGCCGCATGGCGCTGGTTCATCGACGTCTTCGCCGTGGCCTGCGTGCTGTTCTGCATCACCGGCCTGCTGCTCCTGCAGATGTATGCGGGACAGCGGCGCAGCACCTGGCCCTGGGTCGGCCTCGGCATCGTGCTGCCGGCCCTGCTCGCCCTTCTCTTCATCCACTGAGGTCCGTCGTCATGTCGTTCCGCGGAACATCGTTCGCTTCCATGTCCGTCTCCATGCCCGTCACCGTCACGCTCGCCATCGGCGCCGGGCTTGCCCTGCCCGTGCATGCCGCCGAGCTGAAGATCGACATCGAGATCCCGAAGCTCAACGTCGCCGAATACCACCGCCCGTATGTCGCAGTGTGGATCGAAGGCGCCGACCAGTCGGTCGCCGCCAACCTCAGCGTCTGGTACCAGCAGCGCAGCAACAGCGAAGGCCACGGCACCAAGTGGCTGCCCGACCTGCGCCAGTGGTGGCGCCGCAGCGGGCGCACGCTGAAGGTACCGGTCGACGGCGTGACCGGCCCGACGCGCCCGGTCGGCAAGCACGCGCTGAGCGTCAAGGACAATGATCCGCGCCTCGCCGCGCTCAAGCCGGGCCAGTACACGCTGATCGTGGAAGCCGCGCGCGAAGTCGGCGGTCGCGAGCTGCTGAAGATTCCCTTCACCTGGAAACCGAAGACCGCGTTCAGTGGCAGCGCCCAGGGCACGAGCGAACTCGGCGCGGTCGCGCTGAAGATTGCGCCCTGATCCATTCCCCTCCCCCGATCCCCCATCTTCCGAGGTCATGCGATGAAACTCCGCTCACTCTTGCCTGCCCTGCTGGCCACCTCGCTCGCTGCCGCGCTGCTGCCGTTCGCCGCGTCCGCGCACAAGTCCTGGCTGCTGCCGTCGCAAACGGTCGTCGCCGGCGAGAAGCCGTGGGTCACGTTCGACGCTGCGGTGTCGAACGACCTGTTCCACCTCAACCACGTGCCGATCGCGCTGGATCGCCTGTCGATCACGATGCCCGACGCTTCGCGCGGCACCAGCGCCAATGGCGCGACCGGCAAGTTCCGCAGCGTGTTCGACATCGAGCTGACCCAGGAAGGTACGTATCGCGTGGCGATGCTCAACCAGGGCCTGTTCGCCAGCTGGGACGACAACGGCAAGCCCAGGCGCTGGCGCGGCAGCGTCGAACGCTTCGCGAGCGAAGTGCCGAAGGATGCGCCGAACCTGCAGGTCTCGCAGGCCGTGGGCCGCGTCGAAACCTTCGTCACGCGCGGCGCGCCCAGCACGACCGCGCTCAAGCCGACCGGTACGGGCATCGAACTGGTGGCGAAGACCCATCCGAACGATCTGTTCGCCGGCGAAACCGCCGAATTCGCGCTGGTCATCGACGGCAAGCCCGCCGCCGGCCTGGAGGTCGAGATCGTGCGCGGCGCCACGCGCTATCGCAATGCGCAGGAAGAGATCAAGCTCACCACAGCTGCCGACGGCAGTTTCCGCGTGACCTGGCCGCAGCCCGGCATGTACTGGCTGGAAGCCGCGACCGAAGACCAGCACACCAGCGTGCCGCAGGCGAAGACCCGTCGCCTCAGCTACGTCGCCACGCTCGAAGTGCTGCCACAGTAAGCCGCGACGGAGTCGGTCTTGGCAGGATCAGGGGAACCGGTCGCGCTCGACGGCGTGCGCCTCGCGGGCGCGACGATGGGCACCACCTGGTCGGTGCGCACGTACTGCGCACCGACCCGCAACCCGCACGCGCTGCATGCGATCGTGCAGTCCGCGCTCGACGCGGTCGTCGCGCAGATGAGCCCGTGGGTCGAGGACAGCGACCTCGTCCGCTACAACCGCGCGCCGCCGGGCAGCGTGCACGCCCTGCCCGCGGCCTTCGCCGAGGTGCTGCGCTGCGCGCTCGATATCGCCGCACGCAGCGATGGCGCCTTCGATCCCGCGCTCGGCGCCCTGGTCGATGCCTGGGGCTTCGGTCCCTCGCAGCCAGCAGATCGCATTCCCGATGCACGCACGCTCGCCGCCTTGCGCGCATCGCGCGTCGAAACACTCGCCGCACTGTTCGAGGACGCCCCGCCCCGCCTGCGCCAGCCCGGCGGTGTGACGCTCGACTTCTGCGCGATCGCCAAGGGCCATGGCGCGGATCTGGTCGCGCGTCGTCTGCGCGATGCCGACGTGCCTGCCGCGCTGGTCGAAGTCGGTGGCGAACTGTTCGGCTACGGCCGCAAGCCCGACGGCACGCCGTGGCGCGTGGTCGTGGAAGGCTGCGCCGAGGAATCCGAACCGCAACCCGGCGTCGAACCGCCACCGCTGCGCACGGTCGAGCTGGACGGTCTCGCCATCGCCACCTCCGGCGACCGCTGGCATGGTTTCGAGCACGAGGGCCGGCGCCTGTCGCACACACTCGATCCGCGCACCGGGCGCCCCGTCCACGAGGCACCGGTCGCGGTCACTGTGATCGAGGACAGCGCGATGCGGGCCGATGCCTGGGCGACCGCGCTCACGGTGATGGGCGCCGACGCCGGCCTCGCGTTCGCGCAGCGCCATGGCCTCGCTGCACGCTTTCTCGTACGCGACGGCAGGCGACTTCTCGAACGCGTGTCATCGCGCTTCGATGCCCTGTCGGAGATCGCGGGGTGAGCGTGTCGTCCGCACAGCGCGGATCGCCGCGCGCGCGGATCGTGCAGGCGCTGCTGCTCGCGGCGCTCGCCGCCCTCGCGCTGTGGATGCCGACCTGGCAGGCCTCGGCGTGGCCGCCGATGTCCGCATCGGGATCGAAACTGGTCATCGCAAGCGGCGTACTGCTCGTCTACCTGATCGGCTGCGCGTACGTCCTGCGCAAGGGTCGCGCAACGACTCCTGTTTCCGGCACCGAACCCGCCGCGCGCGACGCCTCGCTGCGCGTGCTCTACGCCAGCCAGACCGGCTTCGCGCTGCGCCTGGCGGAACTCAGCGCCGACAGCCTGCGCGCGGCCGGGGCCGCACCGGCACTGTCTGCGCTGGATGCGCTCGCGCCCGATGCGCTCGCTGCTTGCGAGACCGCGCTGTTCATCGTCAGCACCACCGGCGAAGGCGATCCGCCGGACAACGCCCTGGGCTTCGCGGCAGACGCGATGTCGACCACGCGCGACCTCGCCCACCTGCGCTACGCCGTGCTCGCGCTGGGCGACCGTCGTTACGTGCGCTACTGCGCCTTCGGCCACGCGATCGACGACTGGCTGCGCCGCTGCGGCGCGACGCCGCTGTTCGATGTGGTCGAGGTCGACAACGGCGACGGCGGCGCACTGCGGCGCTGGCAGCACGACATCGCGCAGATCGCCGGGGATGCCTCCGCCGCGATCGAGGCTGCGGATTGGGCCGCACCCGACTACGACGCGTGGACGCTGGTCGCGCGCCGCGAACTCAATCCGGGCAGCCTCGGCGCGCCGGTCTACGACATCCGCCTGCGCGCGCAGGGCGCGATGCCGCGCTGGACGGCCGGTGATCTGGTCGAGATCGGCCCGGAGCACGATGCGGCGTCGGTGGAGGAATGGATGCATGCGCACGGGATCGAAGACCGCGCGCTCGACGATGCGCTGGGTCGCGAAACGCTCTCGGCACGCCTCGCCCGTTCGCGCTGGCCCGCACTGCGCGAGAGCGAGGACCTCGCCGCGCTCGCGTCGCGATTGGAGCCGCTGCCGCATCGCGAATACTCCATCGCCTCGATCCCGGAAGACGGCGACCTGCGCCTGCTGGTGCGGCTCGCGCGACGTGCCGATGGCGGACACGGCCTCGGCAGCGGCTGGCTGTGCCTGCATGCGCCGCAAGACGCCACGATCCGCCTGCGCATCCGCAGCAATCCGGGCTTCCACCCGGCGCCAGACGACGCGCCGCTGATCCTGATCGGCAATGGCACCGGCATCGCCGGCCTGCGTGCGCATCTCGCGCAACGTGCGCAGGCACGCGGTGCCCCGGCCTGGCTGCTGTTCGGCGAACGCAGTCGCGAACACGACCTGCACTACGCCGACGAACTGGACGCGTGGTCGCGCGATGGCGTGCTCACGCGCAGCGACCTCGGCTTCTCGCGCGATCCACAACGCCCCCGATACGTGCAGGACGCATTGCGCGGCGCCGACGACACGCTGCGCGCATGGATCGATGAGGGCGCGCATCTGCGCGTCTGCGGCAGCGCCGCCGGCATGGCGACCGGCGTCGACGAAGCCCTGCGCGGGATCCTCGGCGATGCCACCGTCGATGCATTGCGTCGCGACGGACGCTATCGCCGCGACGTGTACTGAGGCCGCATCAACGGGCGGCGCCCGCCAGCGTCACTCGACGATCGCGTGCGGCACGAAGCGCGAGGTGTCCAGGGTGATCGCGGTCGAATCCTCGCGCAGGCCCATGCCGCAGGCGCGATCGCCGACCACCCAACTGCCGATCAGCGGATAGCCGCCATCGAACACCGGTAGCGGATGCCAGGCCTGGCGCACGGCGGGTCCGTCGGCATAGGGCCCGTCGGTACGCGTCGCGCGGCCCTGCGCATCGACCGCTTCGATGTTCGCGCCTTCGCGCGAGAAGAACGGCTTGCGCACCCAGCCCGGCGCCAGCAGCGCCTGCCGATCGGTGTCGATGTGGCATTCCAGCAGGTTCGGATGTCCGGCATGGCGCTCCCACAACAGGGCGAGGATGCCCTTGTTCGACAGCACCGCCTTCCACGCCGGCTCCAGCAGGCGCAGGCCATCGTTCACCAGTGCCGGGCCGAAGCGTTCCTCGAACATGAATTCCAGCGGATACAGCTTGAACAGGCTGGGGATGACGCGGTCGTCGAGATCGGTGAACCAGCGACCGCTCACGTCCAGGCCGATGTCCTCGATCGCGATGCTTTCGGTGCGCAGGCCGGCCTGGATCGCGCAATCGCGCAGGTACTGCACCGTACCGCGATCCTCCTCGGACGCAGCGACGCTGGCGAAGTACAGCGGCGTCGGCAGCGCGGCGTCCCTGGCCATCGCGCCGAAGGCCTCGACCAGCGCATCCTGGATCGCGTTGTACTGGTCCGCGCCGGTGGGCAGACGACCATCGGCGATGCCGTCCTCCAGCCACAGCCACTGGAAGAAGGCCGCTTCGTACAGCGCCGTCGGTGTGTCGTAGTTGAACTCGAACAGTTTCGCCGGGCCGGTGCCGTCGTAGGCGAAATCCATGCGCCCGTAGAGGTGCCGGTCGCGGCGCTGCCAGGACCGCGCGATCCAGTCCCAGTACGTCGCCGGGATCGCCAGTCGCGACAGCAGCGCCTCGCTGCGCACGACCTCGTCGACCAGCGACATCGCCATGTCGTGCAGGTCCTGGGTCGGCGCCTCGATGTCGTCCTCCACCTGACGCAGCGTGAAGGCGTAATAGGCGCTTTCGTCCCAGTAAGGCGCACCGTCGATGGTGTGGAAGCGGAAGCCGAGGGCTTCCGCTTTCGCGCGCCAATCCGGGCGCGGCGCGATGGCGATGCGGCGCATCAACCGCCCCAGCCACTGCGCGCGGAGGAACTGGAACCGAAACCGCTGCGCGATGCGGTCACCGCGCGCGCCGGCGGCGGATCCACGCTCACCGCCTTGCGCGTGGTCAGCGTGTTGCGGCCATAGATCGGCGCGATGCTGCCGTACTGCGAACGGCGGCTCGTACCGTATCCGTAGGGCACCGAATAACCGCCGAGGATCGGCATGAAGTAGGTGCGCGTGCCGTCGTAGTCTTCGCAGGCATCGTCGCCGTACATGCGCTCGCACTCGGCTTCGCTGAGATAGCGCGGCGCCATCGCGCGCGCCTGCTGGAAGGCATCGCGACAATCGCCGTCGGCGATGTCGTCGGCGTCGAGGCAGGACTGCAGGGAGGGATAATCGAACTGGGCGATCTGCGGCGGCGGATCCACCATGTCCGGCTGGCACGCGGTCAGCACCACCGGGGCGATCGCCATCGCCGTGAGGCGCAAGCTGCGGGAACGTTTCATCGCGGCAGGACTCCTCAGTAGGTCATGGACGCGGCATTGAGGATGCCGACGCCGAGCGAGACGATGCCGGCGAACGCGCCTGCGGCGATTTCGCCCGAGGATATGCGCGTGGACAGGTCGCGGATCACCAGGCGGTTGGCGAAGTACGCCAGCACCTGGACGATGAAGGCCACGCCGCCCCACAGCACGAAGTCCACCAGGCTCACGGAGTTGGCCATGGCCGAGGCCAGCGGCAGGATGAAGCCGAGCAGCGCGCCGCCGAACGCAAGCGTGGCCGCGACATTGTTGGCCTGGATCAGCGCGAACTCGCGGTGCGGGGTCAGGCGCACGTAGACGAGCATGAACGCGACGAGCATGCCGATCGATGCGCCGAAATAGGCGAGGAAGGCCGGCAGGCCGGACAGCGAGAGGGCGAATTGTTCGGGCATGACGTACGGCTCCTTCAGGAATGCGATGAACGGAATGAGGGATGCTTGCGGCAGGGAATGGTCGCGACAGACGCGGGCCGGGTCAGGTGATGCGCAGGTCGGCCTGGCTCAGCGGCACGCCGACCGAGACGACCACGCAGAATTCGTTCGGGCCGTAGTCCTCGGCGCTGACCAGCAGGTGCTCGCGCCCGGACGGCACGTCGGCATCGCGAGCGTAGAGCATCGCGTAATGGGTCAGGTCGAATTCCGGCCGCGACGCATCCGCGCCATAGACCGCTTCGTCCATCGCCACCGGCGGCGCCCACTGCGTCCCGTCCTCGCCCCACTGCCGCTCGTAGCGATGCTCGCCCACGATGAACGTCGGCGCACCGATGCGACTGCCGGGCTGCGTCCATGCACGGAACGCGGCCGCATTGTCCGGGGTGATGGTGTCGTGGAACACGAAATAGCCGATGGCCTCGATCACGCCCGCGCTCTGGATCACCTGCAGGAAGGCATCGTCGGTGAGATAGAAGCGGAAGATCTCGGTCGCGCCTTCGCTCAGGCGGATGCGGCCGATGCGCTCGACGAACTGCGCGCCGAGCGGCGGCTGGAACAGCAGCCGGTCCGCCGCCATGCGGAACGGCAGCGCGTCGATCTCGACACCGGCCTTCAGGCGCAGGCCCAGCGGGTACGCGGGCGCGGACGACGCCCGCACCGCAGGCTTGCGGAACAGATCGAAGAGGCTCATCCGGCGCGCGCCCCGGCCGCCTGCAGCAGGGCGCCGGCATCGACGCGTCGGCAGGCCAGGTAGAACAGCGTCGCGCCGGGCGGCACGACCGCCTCGTCCTCGGCATTGAGGATCGCGGTCAGCGGCGCATCGGGCGTCGCGTAACCCAGCAGGGTGGAGCGATGGCGGGCGCGCAGCAGCGACAGGTAATCGCCGTACGGACGCGCCGGCGCATCGCCCGGCAGGACCAGGCTGTACTGGGTCGCGCCGTCGGCGATCGACAGCATTTCCAGCGCCACCCGAGAGGCACCGACATCCTGCGACGCACGCACGATCAGCTCGGCCTGGACCGGCGTCGTGCATTCGACGTCGGCATGGTGCCGCTTGAGCAGCGTCGCCGATTCCTCGCGATCGAAGTGCGCGACGATGTGCGCGGTCGCACCTGCGGCGCGCAGCGCGAACGCCGCCGCAAGCGTCTGCTCGTCGGTCGGCGCGTCGACGATGATGCGCCGCGCCCCCTGGCCGCCCGCGCGGGCGTATTCGGAGGGATCGGCCAGCGAACCGACCTTCACGAAGCGCGCGTGTTCGGGACGGGGATTGGCGTCGAGCACCGCATCGACGATCACGATCTCGCGCTCGGTGCCTTCGGGCTCCTGGCGCAGCAGATCGATGATCCGCTGCGATTCGTGCCCGTTCCAGCCGACCAGCAGGGTATGTCCTTCCATTTTCGGATAGTTCCTCTTGCCATACAGTCCGCGCTGCCAGCGATCGGCCAGCACGGAGGATGTCTTGCCGATCATCGAGGCCAGCAGGGCGATGCCGCCCGGCATCAGCCACAGCGCCGCGAACATGCGGCCGGCGGTGGTGGACGGACTGAAATCGCCGAAGCCGACGGTGAAGGCGACGGTCGCGTAGAAATAGGGAAAGATGCCGGGCGCGGACAGCTTGTCCTCGCCCAGCCAGGCCATCGCCGCCCACGACACCAGGAAGTGGACGGCGATGGCGCACGCGAGCGCGCTCCAACTCAGGGTCGAAGCGTGCTTGCGCAGCGTGCGCAGCAACCGGAGCAGCATCACCGCGCGCTTACTCGGGCACGCGATCGACGGTGCCGGTGAGCTGCAGCGGCGCGGCCTCCGGCGCCGGCAGGGCCGCCTGCGGCTTGCGATAGCGCGCCAGCACCGCCTCGGCGCCGGCGTTCTCGCCGAACAGGCGGCGCTTCAGGCCATCGTCGCCGCTGTCGGCCTGGAGTTGTTCCGCAGCGTCGATGCGCGCGCCGGTTTCGGCCTGGCGCTGCTTGATGCGTTCGAGGCTGTCGAGTGCGGTGCGCATCTTCGCGTTGGTGCCCGAATGGCGGGCGGCGATGGTGGCCTGGGCACGCTGCACCGATTCGGTCGCGCGGACGGTGTCGATCTGCGCGCGCAGGCGTTCCAGGCCGCGTTCGCCCTGCACCACGGCGGCACGCAGCTTTTCGATCGAGGCGTCGTACTCGACGATGACCTTGCCGTCCTCGCCGAGCTTGGCTTCGAGGTCGGCGATGCGCTGCGCCACTTCCAGCTGCAGGGCTTCGTCGTTCTTCTGCAGCGCGACCTGCATGTAGCCTTCGTATTCGCCGAGCTTGCGCCGGTTGGCCTCGGCGGCATCGGCCTTCAGCTTGCGCTGGGCCATCAGCTTGGCGAGATCGTCGCGGGAACGGTTGAGGGCGTCCTGGGCGTCGCGGGTTTCCTGGTCGAGGATGCGCAGCGCATTGGCGTCGACCACGGCCTGCCCGGCCTCGGTGGCGGTGCCGCGGAACAGCGTGAAGAGCTTGCTGAGGATCGCCATGGCTCAGCCCCCCTGCGCCACGGACATGGCGGCCAGCGGCGCATGCGCGCCGAGGAAGGGCGCGATGGCTTCGGCGGCATCCAGCGCGTTGTCGGCCAGCACGCGGATTTCCTCCAGCACGTTGACCACGGGCGAACGCGACGACAGCTCGCCGAAGACGATGTACAGGTCGCGACCGTCCGCCTGGCGGACGATGCCCAGGTTGGACAGCGGATTGATCGGGTTCATGCGCAGGCAGGCGTCGTTGAGGCCGGGGACGTCCGCGACGTCGTCGGCGGTCACCAGCGGCACGCTGACGAAGATCTGCTCGCCGGAGACGGCCATGGTCACATCCAGCTCTCCGTCGTCGTCGACCACGATGTGGATCGTCGGCTCCGACCCGTCGATCAGCTCGGCGGTCATCCCGTAACGCGCCAGGTACGGCTGCAGCGCGTCGAACAGCGGGCGTGCGGTCCATGCAGCATGGGGAGCGACGGCCGAGGCGGCCGACGTCGTTTGGGCCAGGGGGGTGGACATGGTGCTGTCGATCTCCGCGATCAGGAGGGAGGGAGGGGTGTTGTCGCGCTGCATGCGCTTTTCCAGCGATTTCAGCAGCGCGTGGTACTGGGGCCGCACGTGCAGCGTCACCGGCTTCAGGCCGCGATCCTTGAGCCGCTCACGGAACCGCGCCTGGCGCAGGGCCTGGGACGACGGTGGCGAGGGCGGACGATCGGGCATGGATTCGGGGGCGGCATGAGCGTGATGCGTGACGTTACGCGTGACGTTTTCGAAATACAAGTGACTTTCGACCTACCCCGCCCCCCACCCCGCCCCGGCTTGGCGGCGACCACCCGCGCAAACGCAGACACCCGGCCAGGGAGGCCGGGTGTCGGGTCGAGAGACACTCATTGGAGACGGAGGCCGGCATCGACAGCCGACCACGTCCGTCGGGCGCGGCCGGCTCAGTAATTCGCCGGGGTCGCCTCGCGGGTGACCTGATGGCGGTAATGCATCGGCCCGAGCAGGTCGATGCCGCAATCCAGGCGCGACAGCCAGTCCAGCATCTGCGCCATCGCCTCGCCGCGGAACGGCATGCCGTGCTGCGGCACGATCATGTCCGGCGCCAGGTCGCGGACCATGTCCACCCACAGCCGCAGCACGCGATTGCTGGCCATGTAGCGCCGGTGGAAGCCCTCCATGCACGGCCGGTAGGCCGCGAAATCCTCGACGAAACCGTACTCGCGCCCGCTCGGGACCAGGCCGGAGCAGACATCGCCGGAGAACAGGATGCGGCTGGTCGGATCGTAGAACGACAGGTTGCCCACCGAATGCAGGAAGTGCGCCGGCAGCGCGACGATCTGCGCGTCGCCCAGCGGAATGCGCGCGCCTTCGTCGTCGACCAGCAGGTAGCGCTCGCGACCGGCGTTCTCCATGTAGTGAGGCACGAGGTGCGGGACGAACCGCCCCCAGAGCTTCGAGCAGACCACGGTCGCCTTGGTGTACAGCAGCCACTTGTCGATGGCGCCGATGATGTCGGGGTCCTGGTGCGAGCACAGGATCAGGCCGATCTCGTGCGGGCGCACGTCGCGACCCAGGGCCAGGACCAGCGGGTTGTAGAGCAACGCACCGCCCGGATCCATCAGCGCCGAGGCGTCGCCGTGCTTGATGAGGAACTGGTTGGCCTGCACGCCGTCGTCGCCACGCACAAGATCGCTGTAGGCTACGCAACGATGCGGGCCTGACTCGTAGAGCACGAAACCCATGACGGTCGTCCTTGGAAGGTAAAGGGTGGCGCAGGTTATGGGCAGCCTGCTTCCCCGACCTTGATCCCGATCAATTCGACAGGCATCCCTGGATTCAGCGCGATGCAGAAGCTCGTCCGATCGACCGCATCAATCGCCGCGCGTGCGCAGTCGGATCACCAGCACTTCGCCGCCACCATCCAGCGCGAAGCGCGCGCGCGTCGCGCCGGCCGGGAACAGCAGGGTATCGCCGGCGGCAGCATTGCAGCGCGCATCGCTGCCGGTGGCATGGGCATGACCGGACAGCACGTGCACGACCCATGTTTCGCCGGGCTCGACGAACAGCACCATCGAACCCACCAGCGGTCGATGCCACAGCTCGGCATCGACGCGATCGCGACGCCACATCAGATTGAAATCGTGGGTGAGCCCGTCGACGAGTTCGCCGCGCGCCGTACGCTCGCCGGCGAAGCGCACGCGGCCATGCGGCGGCAGCACCTCGCGCACCTCGCCATCGTCGAAACGCAGGCGCACGCCGTGGCCGTGCAGCAGGACCAGTTCGCGCTCGACGCCCGGAAACGCCGAGAACGGGCCATCCTGTTCGATCTCCGCGATCGACAGCCGCCAGTCCCAGTCGTCGCCGCCTTCCGGCCAGCGCAGGATCTCGCGCGTCCAGCCGAAACCGTTGCGCCAGCGCTCGCGGCGATATTCGTGGGCGGGAATCAGGCGCGGCTGCAGGCTCATGGGCACTCCGTGATCGATGCCGCGGAGTGTATCCAAACAGCACGAACCGGGTCTGCAAACAGAGTCAGGCTCACTTCCTGCGAAGTGAACCTGACCCCGTTTCCCTGAAGACCAGCGATCAGCGCTTCTTCGGCGCAGCCGCCACCGCCGGGGCCTTGCCTGCCGCAGCGGCCGGGCGTGCCGCAGGCGCCGCACCGCCGAGCACGATGAGGTCGCGGTTGCGCTCGACCGTCTTGAGGCCGATGCCGTCGACCTGGGCGAGCTGCTCGGCGCTGCGGAAGGGGCCGTTCTGCTTGCGGTAGGCCACGATCGCCTCGGCCTTGGCCGGGCCCACGTTGACCAGCACGCGATCGAGCGTGGCGGCGTCGGCGCTGTTGATGTTGACCTTCTCGGCGGCGAGTGCGCCCAGGCTCAGACCCAGCGACAGGGCGGCGGTGGCGAGGATGCGGGCGGTGTTGAACAGGTTCATGGTGTTGTCCTTTGAATGGGCTTGGATTGACTGGATGGTTGGGGTTCGTCCCGCGTCGGCAGCGGCCGGTGTTTCGTGGCGTCCGCTGCATCGCGTCGACAGGGACAGTCTCCGGATCCGGGCCCTCCGCCCCCATCGCCGGACCACCCGCCCTGGCCTCCGGAAAATCCCCTCCCCCGTGTCGGAAAAACCCTACGCGCCCGGCGCCGCGTACAATCGAAGCCGTCTTCTATCCGCCGCCGGACCCGCCGCATGGACATCAGTCGCATCGAACATTTCGTTGGCCGCAAATGGGACGAGGAAATCGTTCCGCAGCTGGTCGACTACATCCGCATCCCCAACAAATCGCCGATGTTCGACAAGGACTGGGCCGCGCACGGGCACATGGACGCCGCGGTCGAGCTGATGACGACCTGGGCACGCGCCCAGGACGTGCCGGGCATGCAGGTCGAGGTGGTGCGCCTGGACGGCCGCACGCCGCTGATCTTCATCGACATCCCGGCCAGCGCCGATGCCGGCACCGGCGACGACTGCATCCTGCTCTACGGCCACCTCGACAAGCAGCCGGAAATGACCGGCTGGGACGACGACCTCGGCCCGTGGACGCCGGTGATCAAGGGCGACCGCCTCTACGGTCGCGGCGGCGCCGACGACGGCTACGCCATCTACGGCTCGCTCACCTCGATCCTCGCGCTGCGCGAACAGGGCATCCCGCATGCGCGCTGCGTGGTGATGATCGAGGCCTGCGAGGAATCGGGCAGCTATGACCTGCCCGCCTACGTCGACCACCTCGCGCCGCGCATCGGCAAGCCTTCGCTGGTGGTCTGCCTGGATTCGGGCTGCGGCAATTACGAACAGCTGTGGTGCACCACCTCGCTGCGCGGCCTGGCCGGCGGCAACCTGACCGTGAAGGTGCTGGACGAAGGCGTGCATTCCGGCGATGCCTCCGGCATCGTGCCGTCGAGCTTCCGCATCCTTCGTCAGCTGCTGTCGCGCATCGAGGACGAGAAGACCGGACGCATCCTGATCGAAGGCATGCAGGTCGAGATTCCTGCCGATCGCCTGGCCCAGGCGAAGACCTGCGCCGAAGTGCTGGGCACGGCGGTCTACGACAAGTTCTCGTTCCTGCCCGGCATGACGCCGATGCACGACGATCTGACCGAACTCGTGCTCAACCGCACCTGGCGCCCGGCACTGTCGGTGACCGGCGTCGACGGCATGCCGCCGCTGTCGTCCGCAGGCAACGTGCTGCGCCCCTTCACCGCTGTGAAGCTGAGCCTGCGCCTGCCGCCCACGCTCGACGGCAAGCACGCCGGGCAGATGCTGACCGAAGCCCTGCTGCGCGATCCGCCCTACGGCGCGCAGGTGTCACTGCAGCTGGAAAAGGATTCCACCGGCTGGAACGCACCGACCCTCAGCCCATGGCTGGAACAGGCGATCGACAGCGCCAGCCAGGCCTTCTTCGGCAAGCCGGCGATGTACATGGGCGAAGGCGGCACGATTCCCTTCATGGGCATGCTCGGCGAGAAATTCCCCGGCGCGCAGTTCATGATCACCGGCGTGCTCGGCCCTCAGTCCAATGCGCACGGCCCGAACGAATTCCTCGACATCCCGATGGGCAAGCGCGTCACCGCCTGCGTGTCGCAGGTGATCGCCGCGCATCGCAACGCCAGCCAGCGTGGCGAAACCACCGGCGTCGCCGCCGTGGCCGGCGGCCACCACCACGGCGAGCACGGCTGCTGCTGAGCCCGCGACAGCACACGAAGATCGCCGGGAAAAGCCTTTCCCGGCGATCGTTGCCGCCACTCATTCCGTTAGCGCGATACGGGGTGAACACGAAGCATCTGCACGGGATGCGCGCACGTTCTCCGGCATGCCTGCGACCAGCACGCCCGCAGCCCATGCCCTCGCCGGCGGCGGCGCCGGAGGCAATCGCGGACCGCTTCATCGCATCCTGACTGCCCGGGGCTCGACCGGCAGGTATACGACATACCGGGATCCAGCGCGTACGCGATCATGGGCAGGCGGCACGCCGGCCGGATACTCCAAACGTTTGATTCAATTGCGGCCGACATGCTGCCATCGGCGCCGATTTTCCCGAATCGGGCCTGCACCACTCCTCGTCGGGCCCGCCCGCCGGTCGAGACGCCAACGCCATCCCAACCACGAAGCAATTCCGGATGTTAACGTCGGTTTGCCCGAGGATATGGCGTGCGGGCACGGAATCGTTGGCGGAACCGGCACAGGGGAGCCGACAGCAAATGAATATCGAAATACATCCAAGGAGTAGCCCATGTTGATTCAACACAGTCGCGCACTGGCATATTCGATCCTGGCCTTGTTTGGATCGTGGCTGGCGATTTCGCCGGCGAGCGCATGCTGTCCCAGCGGTGGCGTCGGCGAACCCGTTCCTTCAAATGGACTGGGCCAGGCGAATCCGCCTTCGATCGATCTCGCACCGAATTCTCCGTGGCAGGTCTACCAGTTCGAACGAGACGGCATCCGCTATCTGCAGGTCAACGACAGCGCAGGCGTCGTACGCGCTGCCGTCGGCCGCATCGAAGACACGTTCTGGGTCTTGCCCATCGGCTCCGATGCGGACCACGTCATGATCAATGGTTCGTCCGCGCCCACCGGGACGCCGACGACGGTCTACATCGGCCCCGACGTGGAAGTGGTGGTCTACGAAGACGGCGGCCGCCAGCGCTGGTGGATCCGCAGGCCAGCGTCTACCTATTGATCCGCGGTCACCGATCCATGCCGGCTTCGGTCAGGAGGATCGACAGCTGGTGCCCATGGCGGCGCAACAGGCCGCCATGGGCCTTGACCCGCGCATTGAGCAGCATCTGCGCGGTCTCGCCCGCGTGCGAGGTTTCCTGCTGCGACATGGGCACCACGCTGACGTGCAGCACGATGCCGCGCGACTGGCGGGCGTTCCAGGCACGCATATTGATCCGGTACTCATCCGGGTTGTAGTCCGACAGCAGGGCCATCGCGTGGCAGATGCAGCGATACGCGGTGAGCTGCAGCCCCGTGGAGAGCGTCTTCACCGGGCCGCGGAAGCCATAGCTGACATGGGCATCGCCCGCCCAGAAATCGCTGAAGGCCTTGTTGTGCACGGCCTTGAACAGGCCGCCTTCTTCGAGCTGGATCGGATACAGCGCCATGGCCTGCTCGTCGAACGCCTGGCGATGCACCATGCCGCTGCTGTTGAGGTTCATCGCATCCTCGAAGCGCCCCTGGCTCTTCAGCCAGTCGGCGAGCATCTTGCGCTCGCCATCGAGCATCAGCTGCATCTGCGCCATGTAGAGCAGCTGTTCGCGCAGGATGTGCTCGGTCGTATCGAAGCTGGTGCGCGCGAGGCGCCGGGCCTCCTCCTCGGCGACTCCGGATCGGCTGGCGTCCTGATGGTGCCGGGTCATCGCCCAGCCGATGGCGAGCACCGCCGTCGCCGTGATCACCAGCGCCTGCTGCGCGATGAACACGCCCGAATCGTGGCCGCCCTCGAAACCGAAGTTGGGCAGGATCGCACCGACGGCGAGGTTGCCGATCCAGGTCCCGAACGCCGCGCCACGCCAGCCGTGCAGGAGGGTGAGCCCCACCGCCGGCGTGATCATGAGCATGAGCAGGCCCTGGCGGATGCCCACGGCCAGGTCCTGCGCGAAATGCAGGACCAGGTACAGGGCGAACACGACCCCGGCGGCGATCGCGGCATTGCGGCGGAAGCCCCGCGTCGCGAACCAGGACACCTGCCGCGTCATCCACAGCAGGCAAGGCAGCAGGACGATCGTGATGCCCAGGTGGTAGCCGACGGAGACGCGCAGGAAGCCCTCGAGCGACGCCATGACCGGCGGCCCGGACAGCACGAGGTTCACGACCGCATTGCTGGCGGCACCCCACAGCGCGAGCAGCACCACCGAGAACGGCAGCCATCGCACCTGTGCGACGAGGGTGGACAGCCGCCTGTGCAGCGCGGCAGGGACCACCGCGATCATGGAAATCAGCAGGAAGGGGCTGGCGTAGGCCCACAGTGCGCCGTCGACGGGTGCGCGCGGCACGCGCAGCAGGCCCAACGCGGCGATGTCGCCGACGAACAGGTAGGGCCAATAGCGGATCGGCAGAAGCAGCAGGCCGGCGATGCGAATTCCCGCGGGCAGGAACCACTGGTCAAGCGAACTGAACCAAGCCGCGAGGTACGCAAAGCAGTAGACCACCGAAAATGCCAATCCTTTGGCGATGCTTTTCCACTTCGCATCTTCCATTGCATGTTCCTGCCGACCATCACCGGGACGATCCGCACACGCCTCTTCTAGTTGTTCGTCTTGAGCTTAATTTGCACAAATTCAGGGGCTCGTCAAACGATTCGACGCGTCGCCCGGATCAGAGCGCGCCGACGACCGCGCCGAGGATCCGCAGATCCGTTAACTCGGACGCGGGCACATGCACGCGATCGACCCCGGGATCCTGCCCGACCAGCAGCCAGCCGTCGCGTCGCGGCAGGACACGGCGGATGTCCGGACGTCCCCAGAGCGTGTAGGCATAGAGACCGCCGTCCACCACGTCCTCATGCCGGGTCATGCTGGTGTCGACCAGCACCAGGGCATTGCGCCGGATGTCCGGTTCCATGGCGCGGGACAGCTGCACCGCCCAGCGCACGTGCTGGACCGGCGTGGGCCCCAGCTCCCTGCGCACGACGAACTCGGGCAACCAGATGCGGACCGGCATGTCCGCCCGGGCGAAGCCATCCAGGCGCTCGATCGCGACGTGGGCATCGGGCGTGGCCCCCGAGCGCAGGCCCTGGAGGGCCATCACCTGCTGGGCGGACTCGACGCGGAGCATCTGGTCGTAGGCACGGCTGATGCGCTCGGGCGCGACGCCCAGCAGGGCCGCGATCGCCGGGGCGTGCTCGGCGGGAATGGGGCGGCGACCGACGCGCCAGTGGGCCACGTTGTTGCGGCCGACCCGCGCGACTTCCGCCACCCGCGTATTGCTGGTGCCGGTTTCGTCCATCGCCTGCATGAGCGCTTGTGCGTACTTGTCCATGAGCCCACCTGCCCGCCATCTGGGCGACAGGTTCGCACGATCCGCCCTTGATTGACAGGCATGTCAGTTGTGCTAACTTCGATCCCGAACAAGGTAACCGCCAGACAAGGGGCGGTACCGGGAACGGCGGATGACCGCCGATCGGCGACACCGGTCACGCCAGCGCGCAACCGGGGCCAGGCGGATCGGGCCGGGACCGGCGGAAAGGCCAGGCATGGGCGCTGTCTTCACAGGAGAGGTGCAGAGTGGTGGTGATGACTTGCCGGATCGGGGGAACGGTCCGCATCGGTGACGATATCCATGTCACGCTGCAGCGTCGGCTGCAGGACCGCGTCACCCTCGGGGTCCTCGCACCCGCCGGCAGCTGCCTGCATTTCGACGGTGCCTGTCTGCAGCCGATCGTGCTGCCCAGCGGCGCGCAGGCTTATCTCTTCTCCCTGCTCGGCGTGCGGCGCTTCCGCATCGACGGCATCGAGGTCGAGGTCTGGATCCCCGGCGACGCCGTGCCGCTGGCGTCCGACTGCCAGGACCACGTCCATTTCGGCATCCGCACGCCGCAGCCGCTGCGGATCACCTGCGAACAGGAACACGAGCCGTCGGCGCGCATCGCGCCGCGGCCCCAGGCGTCGCCCGTGCAGCTCCGGAACTGAGCGCCCGCCCTGACGGTGCGCTCGAACCCGATTCCGGAACGACAGAAGGCCCGGCGAACACCGGGCCTTCATATTTGGAAACGATAGAAACGGGGTCAGGTTCACTTCGCACGAAGTGAACCTGACCCCGTTTCCGCAGAGCTGGGCATGGGCGCCGCCCTGCCCGTCCTGCGCGTCAGTCCTGCCCCAGGATCCGCTGCACCACCGCCTCGGCCAGGGCTTCCGGCGAGTGGGCGACCGTATCCAGCCGCAGTTCCGGCGATTCCGGCGCCTCGTAGGGCGAATCAATGCCGGTGAAGTTCGGGATCTTGCCGGCGCGGGCCTTGGCGTACAGGCCCTTCACGTCGCGACCTTCGGCGACCTCCAGCGGCGTGTCGACGAAGACCTCGACGAACTCGTCGCCCTCGAACAGCTCGCGCGCCAGCTGCCGCTCGGCGCGGAACGGCGAGATGAAGCTGACCAGCACGATCAGGCCGGCGTCGACCATCAGTCTCGAGACTTCGGCGACGCGGCGGATGTTCTCGACGCGGTCCTCCTCGCTGAAGCCCAGGTCCTTGTTCAGGCCATGGCGGACGTTGTCGCCGTCGAGGATGTAGGTGTGCAGGCCGAGCGCGGCGAGGCGCTTCTCGACCAGGTTCGCCACCGTCGACTTGCCCGAACCGGACAGGCCGGTGAACCAGACGCAGCGCGGCGACTGGCCGAGGCTGCGCGCGCGCGCGGCCTTGTCGACTTCGAGATGCTGCCAGTGGATGTTCGCGGCGCGGCGCAGGGCGAAGTCCAGGGTGCCGGCGGCGACCGTGCCGTTGGTCTGGCGATCGATCAGGATGAAGGCGCCGAGCTCGCGGCTGTCGGCGTAGGCCTCGAACGCGACCGGCTGGTCGAGATGCAGGTTGCAGTAGCCGACCTCGTTGAGTTCGAGGTGCTTCGCGGCCAGGTGATCCTGCGTGTTCACGTCGACGCGGTGCTTGATCTCGGTGACCGAGGCGCCGACGGTGCGCGCGCCGATCTTCAGCCAGTACGGACGCCCGGGCAGCAGCGCCTGCTCGCCCATCCACAGCACGTGGGCGGCGAACTGGTCCGCGACCTGCGCCGGTGCGCTCGCGGCGGCGATCACGTCGCCGCGGCTGATATCGATCTCGTCCTCCAGGGTCAGCGTGACCGCCTGGCCGACGATGGCGAGGTCGAGATCGCCGTCGCCGGTGACGATGCGCGCGATCTTCGAGCGGCGACCGGACGGCAAGGCGACGATCTCGTCGCCCACCCGCGCCGCGCCGGACACCAGCGTGCCGGCGAAGCCGCGGAAATTCTGGTCGGGCCGGCAGACCCACTGCACGGGCATGCGCAGGCCCAGGTCCTTGCGCGCGTGCGAGGCATCGACGGTCTCCAGGTGTTCGAGCAGCGTCGGGCCGGCGTACCAGGGCATGCGCGCCGAACGCTCCAGCATGTTGTCGCCGTTGAGCGCCGACAGCGGGATCGCGGTGACGTTCGCGATGCCCAACTGCGCGGCCAGCGCGCGGTAGTCATCGGCGATGCGCGCGAACACCGCTTCGTCGTGGTCGACGAGGTCCATCTTGTTCACCGCGAGCACCACGTGGCGGATGCCCAGCAGCGAGACGATGTAGCTGTGCCGGCGGGTCTGGGTGAGCAGGCCCTTGCGCGCGTCGACCAGGACGATGGCGAGGTCGGCGGTGGACGCGCCGGTGGCCATGTTGCGGGTGTACTGCTCGTGGCCCGGGCAGTCGGCGACGATGAACTTGCGCTGGTCGGTGCTGAAGAAGCGGTAGGCGACATCGATGGTGATGCCCTGCTCGCGCTCGGCCTGCAGGCCGTCGACGAGCAGCGCGAAATCGATCTGGCCGTTCTGCGTGCCGTGGCGGCGGCTGTCGGCTTCGAGCGCGGCCAGTTGGTCGTCGAGCAGCAGCTTGGTGTCGTGCAGCAGGCGGCCGATCAGCGTGCTCTTGCCGTCGTCGACGCTGCCGCAGGTGATGAAGCGCAGCAGCTGCTTGTGTTCGTGCTGTTCGAGATACGCCGCGACGGCGGCGACGGCGTCCTGCGCGGGCGCGTCCTGGGTCAGTGCATTCATCAGAAATAGCCCTCCTGCTTCTTCTTCTCCATCGAGGCGGAGGGATCGTGGTCGATCACCCGGCCCTGGCGTTCGGAGGTGGTGGCGACCAGCATCTCGGCGATGATCTTCTCCAGCGTGTCGGCCTCGGATTCGATCGCCCCGGTCAGCGGATAGCAGCCGAGGGTGCGGAAGCGCACGCGCTTCATCGCCGGGGTTTCGCCGTCCTGCAGCGGCAGGCGGTCGTCGTCGACCATGATCAGCGCGCCGTCGCGCTCGACCACCGGGCGTTCCTGGGCGAAGTACAGCGAGGGCACCGGGATCTTCTCGCGGAAGATGTACAGCCACACGTCCAGCTCGGTCCAGTTGGAGATCGGGAACACGCGCACCGATTCGCCCTTGTGGATGCGGGTGTTGTAGAGGTTCCACAGCTCCGGGCGCTGGTTCTTCGGGTCCCAGCGGTGCTGCGCGGTGCGGAACGAGAACACGCGCTCCTTGGCGCGGGACTTTTCCTCGTCGCGGCGCGCGCCGCCGATGGCGGCGTCGAAGCCGTGCAGGTCCAGCGCCTGCTTCAGCGCCTGGGTCTTCATCACGTCGGTGTGCACGGTGGCGCCGAAGGTGATCGGGTTCATGCCCATCGCCACGCCTTCCGGGTTGGTGTGCACGCGCAGCTCGATGCCGGTTTCCTCGGCACGGCGGTTGCGGAAGGCGATCATCTCGCGGAACTTCCAGCCGGTGTCGATGTGCATGAGCGGGATCGGCGACCGGCCCGGCGCGAACGCCTTCTGGAGCAGGTGCAGCAGGACCGAGCTGTCCTTGCCGATCGAGTACAGCATGACCGGATTGCGGAACTCGGCCGCGACCTCGCGGAGGATGTGGATGCTCTCGGCTTCGAGCCGATCGAGATGACTCAGGGCGGGAATGGACATGGAATCTCGAGGGGAATCGGACGGGTCGGCAGGGGTGGGGCGAGCCCTCCCCCGCCGGGATTGCGGTGGGCGACCGGGGGCTTACCCGGCGAAAGTCTTGTACAGCGTACGGATGCTCAGGCCAATCACCAGCAGGCCGACGAAGGGCATCAGCACGCGGGGCTTGACGAAACGGATCAACCAGGCGCCCAGCGGCGCGGCCAGCACCCCGCCGATGGCCAGGCCCAGCACGATCCAGACATGGGTCGTGCCCAGGGTGAAGAGGAATACCGCGGATGCAGTCAGCGTCACGAAGAACTCGACGGCATTGACGCTCCCCACGGTAAGGCGCAACTCGTGCCCGCGGATCAACAGGTTGCTGGATACGATCGCCCCCCAGCCTCCACCGCCGAAAGCATCGAAGAATCCGCCGAAGAAACCCAGCGTGGACACATGGGAGGTCACTTCGCGCGGCACCAGCTCACGGAACGCCTTGAACAGGATGATGACGCCCATCAGCAGCAGATAGCCGGCGATCCAGGGCTTGAGCGCCTCGCCATCGATAACGGTCAGCAGCCACGCCCCCCCGGCCGCCCCGAGCATCCCCGGCAGCAGGAGGCGCCGGAACAGCTTGCGGTCGATGTTGCCGAAAGCGTGGTGCGAGATCGCCGAGGTGCCGGTGGTGAAGCACTCGGCGGCATGCACGGTCGCGCTGCTGACCGCCGGCGGCACGCCGAAGCCCAGCAGAAGCGTGGACGCGGTCACACCGTAGGCCATGCCCAGGGCACCGTCGACCAATTGCGCGGCGAAACCGATCGCGATGAACAGGAGGAAATCGGGGGGCAGTTCCATGTGGGGGAGGAGCCGCTGAAGGCTTTCCAGTATCGATAAACCCTCCTGCAGTCGAAAGTGCGCGCCGGCATAAGCGAATAACGACCGATCCTTTCCTGCTTGAAATACAGGGACATAGGCTGAGTCCATCCCCCGGACCCCCATCCCGGGCAGCCCCAGGTTCCCGTCATGTCTTCCGCCCCCGCCACCGTCGCCCTGTCCACGCTCGCGCAGCCACCGCTGTCGGTGGAGCCCTTCGCCCAGATCGCACGCCTCGCCGAAGGCCTGGACAGTGCCGGCCTGTGGTGGCTGTCGGGCTACGCGGCCGGGCTGGCGCGGGCGCAGGGCGGGCTTGTGCCGCTGGCGCCAGTGACTGGCCAGGCCGACGCCGCCACGCAGCCGCGCGAGCGCCTGACCGTGGTCTACGGCAGCCAGACCGGCAACGCCAGGCGCGTGGCCGAGGCGCTGGCCGCGAAATTCGAGGCCGAAGGCCTGCCGGTGCGCCTGCTGCGCGCCGATGCGTATCCGACTCGGGAGCTCAAGGACGAGCATTATCTTGCGATCGTGATCAGCACCCAGGGCGACGGCGATCCGCCGGACGACGCCCGTGCGCTGGTCGAATTCCTCGACGGCAAGCGCGCGCCGAAGCTGCCGGGCCTGCGCTACACCGTGCTCGGGCTGGGCGACTCCAGCTATCCGCAGTTCTGCGCCATCGGCCAGCGCATCGACGCCCGCCTCGAAGCCCTCGGCGCGCAGCGCTGGGTGGCCCGCGCCGATGCCGACCTCGACATCGACACCGTCGCCACGCCTTGGGCCGCGCAGGTGCTGGCCGAAGGCAAGGAGGCGCTGAAGGTCCGCAGCGCGCCGCTGGCCACGGTCACCCCGCTGCGTCCGCACCTCGCCGCGCCGGTCGCCTGGACCCGCGAGCGCCCGTTCACCGCCGAACTGCTGACCAACCAGCGCATCACCGGTCGCGGTTCGGACAAGGACATCCGCCACATCGAGCTGTCGCTGGAAGGCGCCGGCCTGGACTACGAACCGGGCGACGCGCTCGGCGTGATCGTCGAGAACCCGTCGGCACTGGTCGAGGCGATCGTCGCCGAACTCGGCCTCGATGCCGCGGCGCCGGTCACCGTGGGCACGGACACCCTGCCCCTGCGCGACTGGCTGGGCAAGCGCCGCGAGATCACCCGCCTGAGCCGCCCCTTCGTCGCCACCCACGCCGCGCACGCCGGCAGCGAGGCACTGAACCGCCTGCTCGCGCCCGACCAGCGCGAAGCGCTGACTGCACTGATGGCCGATGCGCAGATCATCGACCTGCTGCACGAGTATCCGGGCGCGTGGACCGCCGAGGCCCTGGTCGAAGCCCTGCGCCCGCTGCAGCCGCGCCTGTATTCGATCGCGTCCAGCCGCAAGGCCGTCGGCGACGAAGCGCACCTCACCGTCGCCCACGTCGAATACCTGCGCGGTGACGCCACGCGCTGGGGCGCGGCCTCGCATTTCCTCGCCGCCCGCGAGGAAGGCGCGCAGGTGCAGGTCTACATCGAGCACAACGAGCGCTTCCGCCTGCCCGCCGACGGCGCGAAGGACATCATCATGATCGGCCCGGGCACCGGCGTCGCACCGTTCCGCGCCTTCGTCCAGGAGCGCGAGGCGGTCGCCGCGACCGGCCGCAACTGGCTGTTCTTCGGCAACCCGCACGCCCGCGAGGATTTCCTCTACCAGGTCGAGTGGCAGGACGCGCTCAAGCGCGGCGCGCTGCATCGCCTCGACCTCGCGTTCTCGCGCGACCAGGCCAGCAAGATCTACGTGCAGCACCGCCTGCGCGAACAGGCGCGCGAACTCTTCGCGTGGCTGGAAAACGGCGCGCATCTCTACGTCTGCGGCGATGCCACGCGCATGGCCAAGGACGTGCATGCCGCACTGCTGGAGATCATCGCGGTGCAGGGCGGCAAGTCCGCCGAAGACGCCAACGACTACCTCAATGCCCTGCAGGCGCAGGGCCGCTACGCCCGGGACGTGTACTGATGAGCGCTCACTCCGTCGAAGACATCAAACGGCAGAGCGGTCGCCTGCGTGGCACGCTGGTGGAATCGCTGGGCAACCAGATCACAGGTGCCCTGGCCGAGGACGACCAGACCCTGATCAAGTACCACGGCAGCTACCAGCAGGACGACCGCGACATCCGCGACGAGCGCCGCCGGCAGAAACTGGAGCCGGCGTATTCGTTCATGATCCGCACCCGCACCCCGGGCGGCGTGGTCACGCCGGCGCAGTGGCTGAAGCTCGACGCCATCGCGACGACCTACGCCGAACGCGGCCTGCGCGTGACCACGCGCCAGGCCTTCCAGTACCACGGCGTGATCAAGGGCGAACTCAAGGCAACGATGCAGGCGATCAACGCCGCGCTGATCGACACCCTCGCCGCCTGCGGCGACGTCAACCGCAACATCGCGGTCGCCGCGAACCCCTACCTTTCCGCCGTGCACACGCAGGTGCAGGCGCAGGCCGAGGCGCTGTCGAAGCACCTGCTGCCGAACAGCCGCGCCTACTACGAAATCTGGCTGGACGAAGAGAAGGTCGCCGGCAGTGGCGAGGAAGAGGAGCCGATCTACGGCGCCGTCTACCTGCCGCGCAAGTTCAAGATCGGCTTCGCGGTGCCGCCGAGCAACGACGTCGACGTGTTCGCACAGGACCTCGGCTACATCGCGATCATCGAGGACGGGCAACTCGCCGGCTACAACGTCAGCGTCGGCGGCGGCATGGGCGCGACCCACGGCGACCCGGAAACCTATCCGCGACTGGGCAACGTGATCGGCTTCATCACGCCCGACCAGGTGATCGCGGTCGGCGAAGCCGTCGTCACCACCCAGCGCGACTGGGGCAACCGCGCCGTTCGCAAGCGCGCGCGCCTGAAGTACACGATCGACGACCACGGCCTGGAGAACTTCCGCGACGAAGTGGCGAAGCGCGCAGGCATCGCGTTCGGTCCCGCCCGCGACTACGCCTTCGATCACAACGCCGACCAGTTCGGCTGGAGCCAGGGCGATGACGGCCTCTGGCACCTCACCCTGCGCATCATCGCCGGCCGCATCTGGGACCGGGACGGTGTCGAACACCTCACCGGCCTGCGCAGGATCGCCGCGCTGCTCGACGAGGCCGGCGGCCGCAGCGAATTCCGCCTCACCGCGAACCAGAACCTGCTGATCGCCAACCTCGATGCTTCGCAACGCGACGCGGTCGATGCGCTGGTGCGCGAATACGCGCTCGACACGCATGCGGCGGCCTCGCCCGCGCGCAAGGCAGCGCTGGCCTGCGTCGCGCTGCCGACCTGCGGCCTGGCGATGGCCGAAGCCGAGCGCTACCTGCCCGCCTTCGTCGACCGCATCGAAACGCTGCTCTCGAAGCATGGCCTCGACGGCGCCGACCTGCACATCCGCCTCAGCGGCTGCCCGAACGGCTGCTCGCGCCCCTACCTGGGCGAGATCGCCCTGGTCGGCAAGGCGCCCGGCCGCTACAACCTGATGATCGGCGCCGACCACCGCGGCCAGCGCCTCAACACGCTGTACCGCGAAAACATCGACGAGGCCGCCATCCTCGCCACCCTCGACCCGCTGTTCGCCCGCTATGCCACGGAACGCGGCCCGGGCGAACGCTTCGGCGATTTCCTCGTCCGCGCCGGCGTCGTCGCCGTCGACGACAGCGGCAGCAGGACGCTGCCATTGGAGTTGGTCGCATGAGCCTTCCCGACCCCGTCACCGCCGCCGAGTCGCCGCAGGCGCTCGCAGAACTCAACCGCTGGCTGGCCGCGCGCAGCGCGCCCGAACGCGTCGAATGGGCGCTGGAGCACCTGGCTGGCAACCACGCGCTGTCGTCGAGCTTCGGCGCGCAGGCCGCGGTGGCCCTGCACATGACGACGCAGGTGAAGCCGGACATCCCGGTGATCGTGGTCGACACCGGCTACCTGTTCCCGGAAACCTATCGCTTCATCGACGAGCTCACCGAACGTCTCAAGCTCAACCTGCATGTCTACCGTCCGCAGGTCGGCGTCGCCTGGATGGAAGCGCGCCACGGCAAGCTCTGGGAACAGGGCCTGGAAGGCCTGAAGCACTACAACCAGATTCGCAAGGTCGAACCGATGCAGCGCGCGCTGCGCGAGCTCGACGTGCGCACCTGGATCGCCGGCCTGCGTCGCAGCCAGTCCAGCTCGCGCGCGGGCGCGGGTTTCCTGGAGCTGCGCGACAACCGCTGGAAGCTGCAGCCGATCGTCGACTGGAGCGACTACGACGTCTGGAAGTACCTCGAATCGAACGGCCTGCCTTACCACCCGCTGTGGCACGAAGGCTACGTCTCGATCGGCGACACCCACACCACGCGCCCGCTGGAAGCCGGCATGAGCGAGGAAGACACCCGCTTCTTCGGCCTCAAGCGCGAATGCGGCCTGCACGAGGACTGGGGCAACGAATCGCTGGCGAAGAGCGCCTGAGCGCAGGCGTCAGCGCTGCGCGAATTCGCGCCGATACGCCTGGGGCGACAGGCCCGTCGCCGCCTTGAACATGCGGCCCAGATTCGATTCGCTGCTGAACCCCAGTTCCGCCGCGATGCGGCTCACGGACGCGCGCGTCAGCAGCAGCCGCTCGCTTACCTGGTTGAGCTTGACCCGACGCGCATGGGCGGCCACCGCCATGCCGGTTTCGCGCATGACCTTTCTCGACAGGGTGCGTTCGGACATCGCCAGCGGCTCGGCAAGGGCCGCCGCCGTCAGTCGTTCCGCCGGCGTCGCCTCGATCAGCGCATGCAAGCGCCGCAGCAGGCCGCTGCGCTGTTCGATCAGGCTCATCGCGCGGAACGCCGGATGCGGCTGCACCGGCCGGGGCAGGACCATCATCCGGGCGAGGTCGCGGAACAGTGCAGGCGGCATGTGCCGTTCGACGACCGCCTGCGCGATCGCATGGTGGCCATTGACGCCGCCGGCGGTCATCGATCGCGGCGTCGAGACCAGATCCTGCTCGCAGCGCCATGCCACGTCGGGATAGCGCGCCTGCATCGTGTCCGCCAGCCACCATGTCGTCGTGGCCGGCTCGCCGTCGAGGCGACCGCTCGCCGCCAGCCAGGCCACGCCGGTGCAGTAGGCCCAGCACGACAGGCGCGGCGGACAGGCGGCCAGCGCCTCGACGAGGGCGGACTGCCGCTCGATCGCGGCAGTCACCTGCCCCGGGGATTCCGCCCAGAATCCCGGCACGAGGACAGCATCGAACCGATCCGCCGCGAAAGCCGCCATTCCCTCCAGGCGCAGGCCATGCGCGGCCGGCGCAGCCTCGCGGCCCGCATCGCCGCCGATCGCCACGAAGCGGGCATCGAACAGGCACCGTCCGGTTCGCCGGTTGGCCGCATGCAGCAGGTCGGCGAACGCGAACAAGCCCGTGGGCAGGCAGTCGGGATACAGCAGCAGGCCGATCCGCAACGGCGACGGCGCGTCCGTATTTGAATGAAGGGTGTCCATTCCGGACATTGTGGGCACCCGGCCCGCCTCCGGACAATGCCGGCACCCCATCGAGACCCGGCCCATGCAGATCCAGCACCTGCGCAACGCGACGATCATCGTCACCCTCGGATCGCACCGCATCCTGGTCGATCCGATGCTGGCGCCACGCGGCACCCTGCCGCCGCTGCGGATCCTCGGCGGCCCCGGTCTCGGCGGACGCCAGCGCAATCCGCTGGTCGACCTGCCCGCCTGCGCCGATGCCGCCCTCGACGGCGTCACCCACGCCCTCATCACGCATTGCCAGAAAGGCCATTTCGACCACCTCGACCGCGCCGCGAAGCGCTGGTTGCGCGATCGGAAGATCCCGGTGATCTGTTCGCCCGAGGACGCCGCACACCTGCGCGCACGCGGGCTGGATGCCCGTCCGCTGCCGGCGGACCACGCGCAGCCATCGCCCTTCCTCGGCGGTCGCATCCGCACCGTGCGCTGCACGCACGGGCGCGGCCTGGTCGGTCGGTTCATGGCGCACGGCGTCGGCTACCTGATCGAGCTACCGGGCGAGCCCAGCCTCTATCTCAGCGGCGACACCGTGCTGACGCCGGCCGTGGAGACGTTCGTGACGCACCATCGTCCGGATGTGAGCGTCGTGCCCGCAGGCGGCGCGAAATTCGACGTGGGCGGCGAGATCATCATGGGCATCGACGAGGTCGTCGCGCTGTGCCGCATCGCGCCCGGCATCGTCATCGCCAACCATCTCGAAGCCCTGGGCCATTGCCCGGAAACCCGCGCCGGCCTGGCGGAGGCCGCACGCGGCGCCGGCATCGGCGACCGCCTGCGGATTCCCGAGGATGGCGAGGTGCTGACGTTCCGAGGCGCAGGAGACTGATCGCACGCGTCCGGCGCCGCCATCACGACCTTCCCCCGCGCGCGAAGGATGGGGGCACCGGCAGGGTCGCGGCCGTCAGTTGGTGATCACCTGGCTCAGGTCGGTCCAGGTCGGCGGCGCCGGCCAGGTGGCGGCTTGGTTGCCGGCGAGGATCCGGCGCAGGTCGTGGCGATCGAGTTGCGGCGCGAGCGAGACCAGCAGCTCCACGGTGTAGTCGCGCAGCACGCGTTCGCGCGGCAGCACGGCCCACGCGGTGCACTCGGGGATCGCGTCCGGCGCAGGGAAGGCGACCAGGTCGGAATCCTGGATCGCGCTGACCGCCATTTCGGCGAGCAGGCCGACGCCGATGCCGGCGCGCACGTAGGTCTTGATCAGGTCGGCATCGCGCGCGGTCATCGCCAATTGCGGTTCGAGCCCGCGCGTGGCGAAGGCGCGCCGCAGCGAGGAGTCCGGGCGGATCGAGGATTCGTAGCTCACCAGCGGGTAGCCGGCCAGGTCGGCCAGGGTCGGCCGCGCGCCGCTCTGCGCCAGCGGGTGCGAACGCTGCATCAGCACCACGCGCCGCCAGCGGAACAGCGGGATGGCCACGCCGTCGGCCGGCACGTCGCCCGCGGTGCTGATCAGGGCCAGGTCGGCTTCGCCGCGCGCCAGCTGCGACAGCACGTCGCCGTCGGCGCTGGGCTGCAGGTGGATGCTCAGGCGCGGATAGGCCTGGTGGACCTGCGAGATCACCGGCGGCAGCACGAAGCGCGCCTGGGTGTGGGTGGTGGCGATCAGCAGCTGGCCGTGGCCGTCGCGGCGCTGGTTGGCGGCGAAGGCGCGGATGTTCGAGGCTTCCAGCAGGATCTTGCGGGCGTGGGCCAGCACCTGCGCACCGGCCGGGGTGAGCTCTTCCAGACTCCTTCCCTTGCGGACGAACAGCAGGAAACCCAGCTCGTCCTCCAGTTGCTTGAGCTGCTTCGACAGGCCGGGCTGGGTGGCGTGGACGTGTTCGGCCGCCGAGGTGATGTTGAAGCCCGCATCGGCAATTGCAACGAAATAGCGCAGTTGAACAAGGGTCATGACGGTCTTTCCGGAAGCGAGAGCGAAAGGACGGGAAACCGGGCACCGCCAATGATGCCCTGAAATCGAATCTCTTCATGCGGATCAAGAGATTTAATGCTGATAACTTATAGAAATAAAACGTTCATCGCACATTCCGAATTCTTATATAGCAAGTCAGGGCTGTCATTTCCGACGTTTCCGTCGCGGATTTACGTTGGACTGCCCGCCTCCAGGTCCGGACCCGACCATGTCTGCCCTCGCCCACGCCACGCCCCTTGCGCCGCCCACCGCCCCTGCGGACGCGAGCCCGTGCATGGCGGCCGACGAGGCTCCGGACCTCCAGCCCCCGACCCTCCCGCTCTTTCCGGCCTTCCTCGACCTGCGCGGCCGGGTCGTCCTGGTGGTCGGCGGCGGCGCGGTGGCCCTGCGCAAGGTCACGGCACTGCTGCCGACCGGCGCACGGGTCAGGGTGGGCGCTCCGCAGCTGATACCCGAAATCGAGGCGATGTCCGCCACGGGTACCGTCGAACACCTCGATGGCCGCTTCGAACCGGCCTGGCTCGATGACGCCTGGCTGGCGGTGGCCGCCACCGACGATGCCGACGTCAACCGCGCCGTGGCCGAGGCCGCCGAGGCCCGCCGCCTCTGGGTGAACGTGGTCGACGATGCGCCGCTGTGCAGCTTCCAGGTGCCGGCCCGGGTGGAGCGCGGCCCGCTGCAGATCGCCATTTCCAGCGGCGGCGGCGCGCCGATGCTGGCCCGCCACCTGCGAGAACGACTCGAAACCGAGATCGACGAATCAGTCGGCACGCTCGGTACGCTGCTGGTCCACCACCGCAGGCGCATCCGGAACCGGATCGCCGACACCGGCGCGCGGCGACGGTTCTTCGATGGCGTGATGACCAGCGAGATCCCCTCCCTGCTGCGCCGCGGCGACCACGACGGCGCCGAACGCGCGCTGCTGGCGCGGATCGACCAGGCCGATACCGCCAGGCGTACCGGACGCGTCGCTTTGGTCGGTGCCGGCCCCGGCGACGCCGGCCTGCTCACCCTGCGCGGCCTGCGCCTGCTCAACGAAGCCGACGTCATCCTCCACGACCGCCTCGTCAGCGCCGAGGTGCTGGACCTCGCGCGCCGCGACGCCGAACGTATCGAAGTCGGCAAGGAAGCGGGCCATCACCACGTGCCGCAGGACAAGATCCATGCGCTGATGCTCGAACACGCGCTCGCCGGCAAACGCGTGGTGCGCCTGAAGGGCGGCGACGCCTTCATTTTCGGACGCGGCGGCGAAGAGATCGAATACCTGCGCGACCACGGCATCGACTATGAAGTCGTGCCCGGCATCACCGCCGCGCTCGCCTGCGCCGCCTACGCCGGCATCCCGCTCACCCATCGCGACCACGCGCAGTCGGTGCGCTTCGTCACCGCGCACAGCAAGGCCGAGAACGACGAGCTCGACTGGGTCGGCTTCGCCCGCGAAGGCCAGACGCTGGCGTTCTACATGGGCGTCGCCGGCTTGGAGCGCGTGCGCGCGCGCCTGCTCGCCCACGGCCGCGCTGCGTCGACGCCGTGCGCGCTGGTCGAGAACGGTTCGCGCCCCGAACAGCGCGTGGTGCTGGCCACGCTCGGCACCCTGCCCGAGACCGCCCGCGCGCACGATGTGCGCTCGCCCGCCCTGCTCTTCGTCGGCGAAGTCGCCGGCCTGGCCGCGCGCCTGCACTGGTTCGGCGCCGCGCCGATCGGCACGAATACCGACGGTGGCGCCGATGCGGACCGGGCAGCGAACATCCACGCGACCGACGGTGCGATGATCGACATGCCCGATATCGCCGTGCCCGATCGCACCGACACGCCGCTGGCCGCAGCCGCCTGACCCCTTTCCCCTCGATACCGCTCCAGGACATCCCATGGCTCTCCACGACAGCATCCTCGACACCATCGGCAACACACCGATCGTCAAACTGCACCGTCTCGCCCCCAAGCACGTCACGCTGTACGCCAAGGTCGAATCCTTCAATCCCGGCGGCTCGGTCAAGGACCGCCTGGCGCTGGCGATCGTGCTCGACGCCGAGCGCAAGGGGCTGCTGCGCCCCGGCCAGACGATCGTCGAAGCCACCTCGGGCAACACCGGCGTCGCGCTGGCGATGGTCGCGGCCGCGCGCGGCTATCCCTTCGTGGCGATCATGACCGAGACCTTCTCGGTCGAACGCCGCAAGCTGATGCGCGCCTACGGCGCCAAGGTCATCCTCACCCCCGCCGCCGAACGCGGCAGCGGCATGGTGCGCAAGGCCAAGGAACTGGCCGCCAAGCACGGCTGGTTCCTCGCCCGCCAGTTCGAGAACGAAGCCAACCCGGCCTACCACCGCAGCACCACCGGCCCGGAAATCCTCCGCGATTTCGCCGGCAAGCGCCTCGACTACTTCGTCAGCGGCTGGGGCACCGGCGGCACGATCACCGGTACCGGCGAAGTGCTCAAGCTCGCCCGCCCCGACATCAAGGTCATCTCCACCGAACCGGCCGGCGCGCAGCTGCTCGGCGGCAAGGAATGGCAGCCGCACAAGATCCAGGGCTGGACCCCGGACTTCCTGCCGGACGTGCTGAACCGCACGATCGCCGACGAGATCGTCCCGGTCGACGACGTGGTCGCGCGCGACACCGCGCGTCGCCTCGCCACCGAGGAAGGCCTGTTCGTCGGCATCTCCGCCGGCGCCACTGCCGCCGCCGCGCTGAAGGTCGCGGACAGCGCACCGGAAGGCTCGGTCCTGCTGACCATGCTGCCCGACACCGGCGAACGCTATCTGTCGACCTTCCTGTTCGAAGGCATCAGCGACGGCTCCGACGACGAGTGGCTGGCGTCGCTGGATTGATGCTGCGGTAGATGCAGCGGAATTTCCTCTTCCCGCAAGCGCCTCTGCCGCTCTCCCCGCACGCGCTTCTGCTCCCTCTCCCCCGCATGCACGGGGGAGAGGGTTGGGGTGAGGGGGGCGATTCAAGCCATGACTGCGCATCAGCGTCGCACCCACGCATCACTGCTCCCCCTCACCCAGCCCTCTCCCCCACGCGTGGGGGAGAGGGTTGACGGCTGACGGTTTCAGCTTCCCTCTTCGCGCGGTGGCATATCGACGCCCTCGGGCCACACCCGGAATCACGCTCGTCCGCACGCGCTTCTGCTCCCTCTCCCCCGCATGCGCGGGGGAGAGGGTTGGGGTGAGGGGGCCTGCTCGCGTCATGACTGCGCATCAAAGTCGCACCCACGCATCACCGCCCCCTCACCCTGCCCTCTCCCCCACGCGTGGGGGAGAGGGTTGACGGTTTCAGCTTTCCTCTTCGCGCGTTGGCATATCGACGCCCTCGGGCCACACCCGGAATCAGCGCTCGTGCGCAAGCGCTTCTGCTCCCTCTCCCCCGCATGTGCGGGGGAGAGGGTTGGGGTGAGGGGGGCTATTCAAGCCATGACTGCGCATCAAAGTCGCACCCACGCATCACTGCGCCCCCTCACCCTGCCCTCTCCCCCACGCGTGGGGGAGAGGGTTGACGGTTTCAGCTTCCCTCTTCGCGCAGAGGCATATCGACACTGTCCGGCCACACCCGGAACCAGCTCTCGTCAGCCAACGCCAGCAGTTCTGCGTCTTCGGCGGTGTCGCCATAGGCATGCACCGCGGAGAAATCGCGCAGCACGTAGCGCTCGCGGACCCGCCGCGCCTTCTCCTCGCGCACGCACTGCGCGCCATCGAAGCGACCGGTGAGCACGCCGTCGACGACCTCCAGCTTCGAGCAGAGCAGATCGACACCCTGCGAGCGGCACCAGTGCGACAGGTACACATCGAAACCACCGGACACCACCACGACGGTGTCGCCGCGGGCCTTGTGCCAGGCGATCCGCGCCATCGCCTCCGGACGCAGCACGCGCGGCAGCACATCGCGCGCGAAGCGCTCGCCGGCCGCGCGGTAATCCGCTTCGGGCATGCCCCGGAAGCCGGCTCGGGCGATCTTGCTGCGGATGCTGGAACCCGACACCCATCCGGCCTTGTAGCCGAACACCCATGGCGCGAGCAGCGCGCCCCACAGGCGCAGGCGCGCGCGCGGCACCGCCATGCGCACGAAGTCCGGCATCATTTCCCGCGTGGTGATCGTGCCGTCGAAGTCGAAGAGGGCGAGGATCACTGGAAGTCGAATTTAAAGGGGAGGCGCCCAGTGCCTGCGGTGCCAGCACCCAGCCTGACCTGTCGCGCCCAGTCGAGAATTGCCTTGTCCAACCTCGTGCGCCCGCTGCTCTCGATCAGGCGCACCGCCGTGACGACACCCTGTTCGTCGTAATCGATTTCGGCCTCTGCATCCATCCGATCGAGATTGGCGGCCATGACCGCATTGATGATCGGAGCCATCGATGGCCTGAACTGCAGCCTGATCACGTCGATGATCGGTATCTCGCGAGCATCACCGGGCCCACCCATCTCCGGGCCGAACCTGAAGGGCAGCACGACTGTTCCTGCGGTTCCGGAGCGGAAGCGCGCTTTTCGCGCCCAGTCGAGAATCGCATCGTCCAGCGCGCGCACTCCGGTGGCAGGATCAAGTCTTGCCGATCGCACGACACCTTTTTCGTCGAAGCCGATCCTGGCCACGGCCGAGACCTCGCCCAAACCGGATTGCCCATAAGCCGCCATCAACGATGAAGTGTCGGGACGCTGCTGCAATAGCGCCGACGGCTCGGAATCCGCCGCACCGTCAGGTCCATCAGGCGCCAATGAATCGCCAGCCATCGCGAGACACAGGCTTGGCACGATCATCAGTGCCGACGACAGGATCACTCGCCATACGAAAAGACGCAGTAACGCGCCACGTGCTGGCATACCTTCACCCCCGCCCATACACATCCTCGTAGCGCACGATGTCGTCCTCGCCGAGATAGTCCCCGGACTGCACTTCGATCAGCTCCAGCATCTCCGTGCCCGGGTTTTCGAGGCGATGCTTCGCGCCGATCGGGATGTAGGTGGACTGGTTGGCGAACAGTTCGAACACGTCGTTGTTGCGCGTGACCCGTGCCACGCCGCTGACCACGATCCAGTGTTCGGCGCGATGCTTGTGCGACTGCAGCGACAGCGCGGCGCCGGGCTTGACCTTGATGCGCTTGACCTGGAAGCGCGCGCCCATGTCGACCGAGTCGTAGCTGCCCCAGGGGCGATGCACCTCGCGATGCAGCGCGGCCTGCGAGCGCTGGTCGGCCTTCAGCCGGGCCACCACCTGCTTCACTTCCTGCACCTTGTCCTTGGCCGCGACCAGGACCGCGTCGTCGGTCTCGACGACCACCAGGTCGTCCACGCCCACCAGCGCCACCAGCCGCTGCGCATAGGCATAGCTGTTGCGCGAATCGACAGCGATCACGTCACCATGGCAGGCATTGCCGTCGGCATCCTGGGGGCTGACGTCCCACAGCGCCGACCACGACCCGACATCGTTCCAGCCCATGTCGACCGGCAGCACCATGGCGGCGTCAGTCTTCTCCATCACGGCATAGTCGATCGAATCCGACGGCACCGCCGCGAACGCGGCACGGTCCAGGCGCAGGAATTCATGGTCGGGGTCGAGCTTCTCGGCGGCTGCGTAGAGCAGGGCCAGCATGTCCGGCCGGTACTTGCCCAGCTCCTCCAGGTAGCGCGATGCGCGGAACAGGAACATGCCGCTGTTCCAGTAATAGCCGCCCTCGTCGAGGTAGCGCTGCGCGGTCGCGGCATCCGGCTTCTCCACGAAGCGTGCGACCTTGCGCACACCCTCGCCCGGTGCGGCCTGGATGTAGCCGAAACCCGTCTCCGGGGCGTGGGGCACGATCCCGAAGGTGACCAGCGCCCCGTCCATCGCCGCCGGGATGGCGGCCTCCACCGCGGCCTCGAACGCCTCGGGGCGGCGGACGACGTGGTCGGAGGGCATCACCAGCAGCAGCGGATCGCCGCCGGCCCATTGCGGGTCGGCCCGGGCCACCATCGCGGCGACCGCGATCGCCGGGGCGGTGTTGCGGCCCACCGGCTCCAGCACGATGCGCGGGGTCGGCGCACCGATCACCCTCAGCTGTTCGGCGACCAGGAAGCGGTGGTCCTCGTTGGCCACCACCAGCGGCGCGGCGTCCGACAGGGCCGCCACCCGGCGCCAGGTGGCCTGCAGCATGGTGTCCTCGCCGGCCAGCGGCAGGAACTGTTTGGGATAGGCCTCGCGCGACAGCGGCCAGAGGCGGGTACCAGACCCGCCCGAGAGCAGCACCGGTTGCAGTTCGATATGTTTCTTGTCCATGACGGCTCCCGCAGGATTGATCGACAGTTTACCCTTGGCACGCGTGTTGACCCCGCACGAACCGTGCCACGAACGAGTGCCTCATGACCCAAAGCCCGATGCCGATCCCGAATCCCGCAGCCCCAGCCGACGAGCGGACCACCGAACGCAGCCGCTGGGCGCGCGCCGCCACCGGCGACGCCGGCCTGGTGCTTGAGCGGGCCTCGATGGACGCGGGCTTCCGCAGCTACTGGCGCGGTCGCACCGGCGAGGGCACGGTGATCGTGATGGACTCGCCGCCGGACAAGGAGGACGTGCGCCCCTGGCTACAGGTGCGCGCGCTGATCGCCGCTGCCGGCGTGCGCGTGCCCGACGTGCTGGCCATCGACGAGGAGGCCGGTTTCCTCCTGCTCGAAGACCTAGGCCACCACACCTACCTGCACGTCATCGACGCCGAGAACGCCGACGCGATGTTCGATGCCGCGATCGGCCAGTTGCTCAAGCTGCAGGCCACGCCCGTGCCGGCCGGCTTCCCCGCCTACGACGAGGAACTCCTCGCGCGCGAACTGCGCCTGTTCGACGAATGGTTCCTCGGCCGCCACCTCGGCGTGAGCCTGGACTGCGGCGAGCTGGAGCAGCTCGAACTGGTCTACCGGCGCCTGATCGACGCCGCACTGGCGCAGCCGACGGTGCTGGTGCACCGCGACTTCATGCCGCGCAACCTGATGCCCGTCGGCGACAATGGCCCGGCGGTGCTGGACTTCCAGGACGCCGTGCTCGGCCCGATCGCCTACGACCCGATCTGCCTGTTCAAGGACGCCTTCCTGAGCTGGCCGGAACACCGCGTCGACGCCTGGCTGGACCACTACCACGCCCGTGCCCTGGCCGCCGGACTGCCGGTGCCCGAGCTGTCCCGGTTCCGCCGCGACGCCGACTGGATCGGCGTGCACCGCCACCTGAAGGTCATCGGCATCTTCGCCCGCCTCAATCTCCGCGACCACAAGCCCAAGTACGTGGCCGACGTCGCCCGCTTCTTCGCCTACCTCGACGGCGTGCTGCCGAAATATCCGGAACTGGCGCCGCTGGCCGAACTGATCGCGCGGCACGTCAAGCCCGCGTTGGCCTCCGCATGACGGTTGCGCGATGAAGGCCCTGATCTTCGCCGCAGGCCTGGGCGAGCGCATGCGCCCGCTCACCGACACCACGCCCAAACCGCTGCTGCCGGTCGGCGGCAAGCCGCTGATCGTCTGGCACCTGGAGAAGCTCGCCGCGATCGGCATCCGCGACGTGGTCATCAACACCTCCTGGCTGGCGCACCAGTTCTCCGAGACCCTCGGCGATGGCCGCACCTGGGGGCTGCGCCTGCACTTCTGCTACGAAGGCCCGACGCCGCTGGAAACCGGCGGCGGCGTGTGGAACGCGCTGACCCTGCTGGAATACAACGAGATGTCGACCCCGTTCATCGCGGTGAACGGCGACATCTGGACCGACTACGACTTCGCCCGCCTGCCGCGCGACATCGAGTACGACGCGCACCTGGTGCTGGTCGACAACCCCGACCACAATCCGAAGGGCGACTTCGCCCTGCAGCCCGACGGCTACGTCGCCTCCGACGGCGCCTCGCGCCTCACCTTCGCCGGCATCGGCGTCTATCGCGCACGCCTGTTCGACCAGTGGCTCGACGTGATCGGCGAAAACCCCGGCTCCACCGCCTCCCCGCCCCGCTTCAAGCTCGCGCCCCTGCTCCGCGCCGCGATGCTGCGCGGCCGCGTCCGCGGCGAGCACCATCGCGGGCGCTGGACGGATGTCGGCACGCCGGAGCGGCTGGCGGAAATCGACCAGCAGGTGCGCTCGGCGAACGAGCAGGAGCCGTAGGGGGCATCAGCCGAAGGCGTCATGCGCCGTCATGACCACCAGACGCCAGTCATCACGAAGCAGGTGCGTGACGCTTCGCTGATGCACCCTGCGAATGCGAATTGAGCTCTTGAGTCGATCCGAACTACAAACCGCTTCGGATCGAATGGATTGTCAGTCGTGACGACTGAAGTCATAACCGTCTTTCCAGCAGAGATACATGCAATAGCTTCGAATGCAGTCCAGCCCATCGTCGCCGAGCCATGGATAGCCGGATCGAAGATGCTTTCCGAACGCGTGTTCGAAGTCTTCAGAGTTCCAGTCAACCGACGACGCATTCGAGATGACGTAGGCGTAACCCGCAGACAGTGCATCATCCAGAATCGACCTGGTCTGATCGAAGTCTCCGAGCCTGCCAACACGCTTGAGATGGGTTTCCAGACGCTCCGAATCCGGAAATGTTGCAACGTACGCGCATAGCGCCCGGTCGAGAAAGCGAGACTGCGACTTACCGAACCATTTCGACAGGATGTTCATTTTCCGCATCACCTAACCAAATCAAGTTGTTTGAAGAAGACGGATTTGGAGCGAGGAAACGGTGAATCGCCATTGCATCAAGACCCGCAGGATACACAAGCCGGAAGCGCCGTGCGCCATCATCTCCCAGACGCCGGACACTTCGAAGAAGGCACATGACGCTTCGCCGACGTCCCCTGCGAACACGCCTTACGGCCTTTCGCGACACCCGGCGGCCGCAGCCCTGCATGCATCAAGCGCAAGCTCGAAAGCCGCATCCTGGATATCGGCCATCGCCGTCTCCAGGCGCTCCAGCGCCTCATGAACATCCTGGCCGAGGATCGCGCGCGGGTCAGCACCGGGATTGCGAGAGACCCAACTGCTGTCCGGAGAGATTTCGTACATCGGCACGGCCAGCTCGCATGCTCGCGCGAGCAACGGAGACAGAGGACTGCCGAAGGAGGAAAACACGGTCCGCATCCGATCGATCGCATCACCGGTCCCGTTGTAGAAAATCGAACACAGCCCATCACAGGCGATCGTGGCATAGAGATCCCAGTGCTCCTGCGCATTGCCGAGCGCGCGATGGAGGCGCAGCAGGCCAGGATCGCAGCCTTGAAGTTCAGCATCATCCAACGCCAGAAGCTTCGAGCCCAGACCGAGTTCGCCTTCGATGGCGAGCACGATGCTTTCCGGATCGAGAATGGCGTCGTCGCCCTCCTCAAGCAGTTCGGCTCGCATGTCCTGAAGAAAGTTCAACAGCGTTCCCACGATGCCTCCCAGGAATCATCCTGACAACGGACTACGACGGATTCAGACGCATGGTCGCCATCGTCGCGCGCCCAGCCTTTGTTTCCAATCACGGCCGTACAGTTCGCCGTAGTTCGACTCGATCATCGACAAGCGCCGCTCGATCGCTTGGAAATCCGGGATACCGGCCCAGTCATAGGCAAGCATACCGATTTCACGAACGCAGCCATCCACTTCCACGGCCGTCAGATTCAGATATCTCTGGCGGATTTCATCCGGAACACTGAAGCCCCATTGCCGCTCGAACGCACCGGGATCGAGATCCAAGGAGGATTCTTCCAGAAAATGCGAGCCAAGAGGCCAGAGATGGGTTGACTGGAAGATCTCGAAGAACAAGGCGGCGAAGCATTCATGCTGTGGGTTTCCGCTGAGGTGCGCAGCGATGATGGGCTCCAATGGAACGACAAGGCCATTGTACGGATGCTTCAGGCCGGTCATCCGAACCGATGACAGCACAACAGTGCACCATTCGAATCCAAGCAACTTGACCAGGCAACCACCGAACAAGGAAGCGCCGATCGAAATGAAGGTCCTGTCTTTCGGTGTGACGAGGTCATAGACCCCCTCATAGATCACGTAGTCCAGCGCTTCGATATCGACGACCGTTCCGCGCCCCTCCGGAGTGATCCCGGTTGCAACAAGCGGTGATGCATTCCAGCGCTCGGCAAACGCCAGAATGTCGCGCTGCACATTCTCGGCCTCCCTGCTGTCGAGCGCTGCGGTGTCAACGTATCGACCGTTCATCATCATTTTTCAGAAATTCGTCAACAAAAGGGGGTTTCTCTCACACGCTTCATGCATCAGCGGGCCAGAGTCCGAACCCCCGGGCGAGATCGGCAACGTCCTCCTCACGCACGGCAGCAGACAGCTTTTCGTAGCGCACCCGGGCCGCACCATCCAGGCCCGCAACGATCTCGAAGCGAACCTGTCGAAGGCCAGCGTGATCTGCTGCCGTGGTGAACGTCAACTTCTCGAAATGCCCATGGGAAGCACGCAGCACATCGAAGAGCTGGCGCGGGCCATCGGAGAAGCTGAAGAGACGGGTATGTACTTCGCGAAGATTGGGCAACGCGGTACTGGTTCGAAAACGCCGGACGACATGATGGCCGTTCGGCGCCCATGCGAACCGCAGAACCCGGAGATCAGGGCGTACCTCGCCCTTGCAGATTCGAGCGCACTCCTCCCACGCAATGAACCGCATCCCGGGATCATCCACTGAAGGCTCAGTCACAGCCATTGGACACACGGCTGCAGCGATTGCCCCGCATCGGCACCACATGCGCACCGATCGCGCACCCGCCCCTCACCCCCCCAACACCTGCCGCAGGAACGGCACCGTCAGCCGCCGCTGCGCGGCGAGCGATTCGCGATCGAGGCGATCGAGCAGCACGGTCAGCGTGACCAGGTCGCGGTCGACGCGCTTGAGCAGCCAGTCGATGGCGGCATCGTCGAGCTGCAGGCCGCGGCGTTGCGCGCGGAGGCGCAGGACGTCGGCGCGGCCGGCGTCATCGAGCGGTTCCAGCGCGATGCGCGCGCATTGCGACAGGCGCGAGCGCAGGTCGGGCAAGGTCAGCGGCAGGGCGTCGGGCATGGCGCGGGCGGCGTAGAGCATGCGCCGGCCGGCGTCGTGGGCGCGGTTGTGCGCGTCGAACAATGCGATCTCGTCGTCGCGGTGGCCGGCGACGATGTCGAGGCCGTCGAGCGCGACCAGATCGGCCTGCTCCAGCGCGTCGAGCGCGTCGCGCAGGCGGCCTGCGGCGGCGAGCATCGGCAGGTAGGCGACGCGGCGTCCGGCCTGTTCGGCTTCGGCGCAGGCGGCGAGCAGCAGATGCGTCTTGCCGGTAGTGCTGGCGCCTGCGATGTAGACGCTGCCGCCTTCGCCGCGCGCGAGCGCGCGCAGCTGCGCCAGCGCGCCATCGGGGGCTGCGACGAAGGTGTCGAAACGCTGGTCGGGCGGGAAGCGCAGCGCCAGCGGCAGTTGCGCCGAGGCCACGGGGGACTTCGGTTCGGTCACACGGTGTCCGTCGGTTTTGACGTCTCGACGTTCGCCGGACGTGCGTGATGCGCACCCGCGATCTCGATCTTCGGCGCGCTGTCGCCGAGATAGAAGCGACTCACGGTATAGCGCGCGTGCGCATGGCGGATCACCACGTTCGCCACGGCCGCCACGGGCAGCGCGAGGAGCATGCCGAGGAAACCGAACAACGTGCCGCCGGCCATCACCGCGAACACCACGGTCACCGGGCTCAGGCCGACGCGATCGCCGACCAGCTTCGGCGTGAGGACGTAGCTTTCCAGCAGCTGGCCGATGCCCCAGACCGCGAGCACGCCGACGATGTGCTGCCAGTCGCCGAACTGCACCAGCGCGGCGATGACGCCACCGACGAGCACCGTGGTCGGGCCGATGTACGGGATGAAGGTGAGCAGGCCGGCGGCGACGCCGATCAGCACGCCCACTTCCAGGCCCACCATCCACAGGCCCAGCGCATAGAACACGCCCATGGTCAGCATCACCATGAACTGGCCGCGCAGGAAGCTGCCGAGCACCGCGTCGGACTCCCTGGCCAGCAGGGCGATGGTGTCGACGCGGTCGCGCGGCACCAGCGCGGCGGCGCGCTGCACCAGCAGGTCCCAGTCGCGCAGGAAGAAGAAGGTGAGGAACGGGATCAGCACCAGATTCGCGAACCAGCCCAGCACGGTGAAGCCCGACTGCGTGACCACGCCGAGCACCTGCGTGGCGATGCCGCTGGCGCCCTTCCAGTTGCGCTTGAGCATGTCGAGCAGGTAGTCCGGATCGAGCCAGGTCATCACGTCCATGCCGGTCTTTTCCTGCAGCCACGGCAGGCCGGTGCGCACCACCCACTCGAAATAGACCGGGATCGAGCGGGCCAGCACTTCGACCTGGCTCTGCACCACCGGGATCAGCACCAGCACCAGCACGGTCATGACCAGCAGCATCACGGTGAACACCAGGCCCACCGAGGCATTGCGCGAGAAGCCGCGCTTTTCGAGGCGATCGACCACCGGGTCGCCCATCCAGGCCAGCAGCAGCGACGCCGCGAACGGGGTCAGCACCGGCGTCAGCACCCAGATCAGCAGGCCGACGCCCACCAGCAGCAGGGCCCACTGCAGGCGACGGAAGAATGTGGCGATGTCCTCGACCGGGCCGAGGTTGGGCGGAGGCGCGCCCGGCAGACCGGGGTTCGGCAAGCCGTTGGACGGGCCGCTGGGCGTCGATTCGGTGGTCATGCGGTCAGGGCCCGTGAATGGTGGTCAATGCGAAGAGAGGTGCGGTGATCGTCCGCAGGCGATCACCGCAGGTCGAGGTCAGCGCAGGTCGGATCACCGCAGGTCGAAGACCGGCACGGCCGACGTCGGTGCCGGCGCCTCGCCGTCCTCGGCGGTGGCCGGCGGCTCGCTGCCGACCAGGATGCCGCGGCCCTGGATCATCCGGCGGAAGCCCGGCAGGCCGCTCACCAGATCCAGCTCCAGCAGCAGGCCGTCGGCACTGGCGCTGATCGGCCGGATCTTGCGGACCACGGAGATCTCCTGCAGGTGCGACATCAGGCGGATGTAGTCGTCGGCGCTGTCGATGCCGGTGATCTGCACGCGGTAACTGCCGGCCGGACCCGCCCCGCCGCTCTGGCGGGCGTAGCGACGGATCAGCGCATCGGCGGCGCCGTCGGCGCCCGCGGCCATCGCGCGGCGGGCATCGCCGTCCTCGCTGGACCACTTGGACAGCACGCGACCGCCGTCGACGAAGACCCAGTCGGCCTTCCAGCCGGTGCCCTTGCGGTAGAGCTTGCCGATCAGCTGCATCGGCGGGCTGTAGCGGGCCGAGAGGCGCGAGATCGCGCCGCTGTCGCCGCGCCAGATGGCGCCGACGGCGGCCAGTTCGGCGGCGCTGCCGGTCGGCAGGCCGAGGCGGTAGCCGCGCTCGATCGCGCGGTCGAGGATGGCGCGGGCGGCATTGCTCTGGTTCACGCCGACCAGGCGCGGACCCTTGCCGTCGTCGATCGCCAGCCACAGCACCGGCTTGGGACGGGGCTGCGGCCAGACCGGCAGGCCCAGCGCCGAGATCACGCCTTCGACCTTGGCCTGGTCGAAGCGCACCACCAGCGTGGTGCGGAAGGTCGGCGCGCCGGTCGCGGAAACGCCCTGGTCCTGGCGGTAGTCGTAGCTGGCGACATATTCCTTGGCGCGGCGCAGCTCCTGGCCGACGCCCGGGCGGGCGGTCGCGGCGCGGTCGCCGCTGATCTTGGCCAGCACCTGCGCCAACGCACGGGCAAAGCCGTTGTTGCGCTCGGTGTCGGTCTGGTTGTTCACCGGCACCTCGGCCTCGAAGACGCCGCTGGCGCCGGCGCGATCGCCTTCCACGCGCTGCGCGGACGCAGTCCCGGCCGGCAAGCCCGCCAGCAGACCCACGGCGAGGCACAGCCCCAGCATCCCGCGCACCACCCACCACCTCGACTGCCGCATCGTTTCGTCCCGGACATTGGCCAACGCCGGAAATGGTGCCACAACTGCCCCACTCCATGCCCCGACGAGCGGCGCACCGGCGTCACCGGCGTAGGCCCGGCCCGGCGCCAGCGGCTACAATGGCGGTTTCCCGCGCCCGCAGCCCTCGCCGTGACCCAGACTCCCTCCGCCCCCTCCGCCCTGACCTACCGCGACGCCGGCGTCGACATCGACGCGGGCAACGAAGTCGTCGAGCGCATCAAGCCGCTGGTCAAGCGCAGCTTCCGCCCCGAAGTGATGGGCGGCCTGGGCGGGTTCGGCGCGATGTTCGACCTCTCGGCCAAGTACAGGGAGCCGGTGCTGGTCTCGGGCACCGACGGCGTCGGCACCAAACTGAAATTGGCCCAGCAGCTCAACCGCCACGACACCATCGGCATCGACCTGGTCGCCATGTGCGTGAACGACGTGCTGGTGCAGGGCGCCGAGCCGCTGTTCTTCCTCGACTACTTCGCCACCGGCAAGCTCGACGTGGACACCACGGTCGCCGTGGTCGGCGGCATCGCCAAAGGCTGCGAACTGTCCGGCTGCGCGCTGATCGGCGGCGAAACCGCGGAAATGCCCGACATGTACCCGCCGGGCGAATACGACCTCGCCGGCTTCTGCGTCGCCGGCGTGGAGAAGTCGAAGATCCTCGACGGCGCGAAGGTGCGCGAAGGCGACGTGCTGGTCGGCATCGCCTCCAGCGGCCCGCACTCCAACGGCTATTCGCTGATCCGCAAGATCTACGACCGCGCCGGCCGCCCGGCCGACCTCGACCTGGGCAACGGCGTGAAGCTGATCGACGCGCTGATGGAACCGACCCGGCTGTACGTCAAACCCATCCTCGAACTGCTCGGCGGCGCGCACGGCGGCGACATCCATGCGATGGCGCACATCACCGGCGGCGGCCTGACCGAGAACATCATCCGCGTCGTGCCCGACGGCCTGGGCCTGGATATCGATGCCGCCTCGTGGGCACTGCCGCCGGTGTTCCAGTGGCTGCAGCGCGAAGGCAACGTGCCGAGCGAGGACATGTGGCGCACCTTCAACTGCGGCATCGGCTTCGTGCTGATCGTCCCGCAGGCCGCCGTCGCAGCGATCGGCAGCGAACTCGACCGCCTCGCCCTGCCGCACTGGACGATCGGCAAGGTCGTCACCGCCGCCGGCGAAGGCGAGCGGGTGCGGATCGGCTGATCACGTCGGCTGATCCGGGCTTGGCTCGCACACGGGCGGACATCGCGAAGAGGACCGCCTTCGCGCTCACCCTCACGGTGTTCGCGATCACCTGGATCTCGCCGCTGTGGCCGCTGGAACAGGCGCTGCACAGTTCGCTGACCGTGGTCGGGCTGGTCTGGCTGCTGCTGCACGACCGCCGCTGGCCGATGCGCAGCGGCGACTTCATCGCCATCTGCGCCTTCATCGCGATCCACTGCATCGCCGCGCGCTGGCTGTACTCGAACGTGCCCTACGACGCCTGGTGCCGCGCCGTCTTCGACTGGTCGCCGCAGCAGGCATTCGGCTGGGAGCGCAACCATTTCGACCGGCTGATCCACCTGCTGTACGGCCTGTGCTTCACCGCCGCGCTCGCCGCCCACGCCCGCCAGCGCTGGCCGGGCGTCGGTGCCGGCGGCGCTTTCGCACTGGCGGTGCTGGCGATCATGGCCTCCAGCCTGGTCTACGAATGGCTGGAATGGGGCATCGCCCTGTTGCTGTCGCCGGAACAGGCCGAGGCCTACAACGGCCAGCAGGGCGACATCTGGGACGCGCACATGGACATGCTGCTGGCCACGCTCGGCGCGCTCGCGACCTGGCCGTGGCGCGCACGACATATCCCAGGCCACACACGATGAACATGACTCGTGTGATCGCCTCGCGTTGTCCGGATTCCGTCCCCGGCGTATCCTCGCCCGCATGAGCCTGCCCGTCGAAAAGATCGCCGAACTTGCCCTGGCGCTGTCCAGCGACGCCCGCGCGCTGCTGGCGGACCGCCTCGTCGAAAGCCTCGACCCGCTGACCGACGACGACATCCGGGCGGCATGGATCGATGAATCCCGCGCACGGCTCGATGCCTTGCGCAGCGGCGAAGTTCAGGCGATTCCCCGCGACGAGGCGCTGGCGCGCATCCGCACCCGGCTGAAATGACGCGACTCACGTTTCACCCGGAGGCACTGGCCGAATTCGAGGCCGCCGTCGTCCACTACGAACACGAACAACCCGGTCTGGGTGCGCGCTTCGTCGCCAGTATCGAAAGCGCGCTCGACCGGATCGCCGATGCACCGGAACGCTGGCCCGAACTCGCGCCGGGCATCCGTCGCCATCTGGCCAGGGTCTTTCCGTACGCGATCCTCTACGCCGATGTCGATGGCGACATCACGATCCTCGCGGTGATGCACTGCCATCGCCGCCCCGGTTACTGGCGGCATCGCGCCCCGCAGGACTGAACGTTTCCATGCTCTCCTCCTTCCGGCTCTCCTCCTTCCGGCCCTCCCCCTTCCGCATCGCCGTACTCGCCTCCGGCGCCGGCACCAACCTGCAGGCGCTGATCGATGCCGTCGCCGCCGGGGAGCTGGCCGCCGAGATCGTCGGCGTGTTCTCCGACAAGTCGAAAGCCTTCGCGCTGGAGCGCGCGCGTGCGGCGGGCATCCCGACCACGGTCGTGCCGCCGAAGCGCTTCGCGACGCGCGAAGCACACGATGACGCCTTCTTCGCCGCCGTCGACGAGGCAGGGGCCGACCTGATCGTCTGCGCCGGCTACATGCGGATCATCGCCGCCGCGCAGATCGAGCGCCGGCCGAACCGGATGATCAACCTGCATCCCTCCCTTCTCCCGGCCTTCAAGGGCCTGCACACCCACCAGCAGGTGCTGGATGCGGGCGCGGCCGAACACGGGGCCAGCGTCCACGTGGTCACCGCCGACCTCGACGACGGCCCGGTGCTGGCCCAGGCGCGGGTGCCGGTGCTGCCCGGGGACGATGCCGAAGCGCTGGGCGCGCGGGTGCGGACGATCGAGCACCCGCTGCTGGTCGAGACCGTGCGCCTGCTCGCCGAAGGCCGCCTGCAGCTGGGCGTCGACGGCCCGCGCCTGAACGGCGCCCCCCTCGCCGCCCCGCTTCAGCTGGGAGCCAACCGGCGACTTGCATGATCCCGGCCGTCATGCGCCCATTCGCCGCCCTCGCCCTGCTGCTCGCCCTCGCCGGCCCTGCCATCGCGCAGGACGGCGCCGCGGCCGCGTCGGTCGCCCCCGAGGCCGAGGCACCGCGCCCCCTCGAACCCTTCGTCGCCCGCTACGACGCGCGCTACCACGGCAAGCCGGCGGGCAGCGCCACGCTGCAGGTCGTGCGGCAGGCGCCGCCGCGCTGGCGCGTGGACCTGGGCATCGACGGCGAGAAGGGCATGGCCGGCGTGCTCGGCCTCAACGTGCAGCAGAGCACCGTCTTCGAGAGCAGCTCAGCCGGCTACCGCCCGCTGAGCCAGAGCACGGTGCGCAAGGGCCTGTTCCTCGGCCGCAAGAGCACCGGCACCTACGACTGGCCCCGGGGCACCGCGCAATGGCGCGGCGACCTGAAGAAACGCCACCAGCAGCCGGTCGCGCTGCAGGCGGGCGACATGAGCGGCCTGCTGATCAATCTCGCGATCGTCCGCGACGCCCGCCCCGGGGCCGTCCTGCGCTATCGTTTCGTCGAAGGCGGACGCGTCCGCGACCACATCTACCAAGTCGCCGCCGCATCCGAGACGGTATCGGCCGGCGAACTGAGCTACGACGTCCTGCGCGTGGCCCGTACCAACGGCGGCAACGACGACACCGTCGTCTGGGTCGCCGCCGGCGTACCGACCCCGGTGCGCATCCTGCAGCGCGAAGACGGCGAGGACGCCGTCGACCTGCACCTCATCGAATACGAAGGAACCCCCTGATGTCGTCGATCCTGTCCCGCCTGCCCTTCCGCCGCACGCTCGCCGCGCTCACGCTCGCCGCCGGCGCCTTCGTCGCGCCCGTACAGGCCCTCGAACCCTTCGCCGCCGACTACGAAGCCAGCTACATGGGGCTTTCGGCCACCGGCCAGATGAGCATCGAGCCGCAGGGCGGCAACCAGTGGAAGTACACGCTGAAGATCGCGAACAAGGTCGCGCAGCTCACCCAGACCACGGTGTTCGAGGACCGCAACGGCGATTGGCGCCCGCTCACCGGCACCGATGCCTCGCTGCTGCTGATCAAGAAGATCCGCCGCAACGCCGTCTACGACTGGGCCGCAGGCGAAGCGCGCTGGACCGGCGACGTGAAGCCCGAACGCGCCGGCCCGGTCGCGCTGCAGGCCGGCGACGTCGACGGCCTGCTGCTGAACCTCGCCATCGCCCGCGATGCCGTCGCCGGCAAGCCGCTGCGCTACCGACTGGTCGACGAAGGCCGCGCCAAGCCGATGGCCTTCACCGTCGCCGGCAAGGACACTGTGACCGTGGGCGGCAAGCCGCGCCCGGCGACCAAGCTGGTCGCCACCAGCGGCAACAAGCAGATGCTGATCTGGGTGGTCGAGGGCTTGGCCCTGCCGGCGCGGATCCTGCAGCGCAAGGACGGCAAGGACGACATCGACCTGCGCATCACCAACGTGCGCTGATTCCTGCTCCGATCTCACCCATCGGCGACCCGCTCACGGGTCGCCCCGGGCTTCACTCGTCGCCGATCGCCGCAGGATCCCCGGCGGCGCCGTCGTCGCCCAGTCGCGCCGAGTCGGCCGGGCGCGCGCCGCGCTGCGCCGCAGGACGACCGGACATCGACGCATTCGCGCTGCCGCGTCCCGCCTCGGCCATTTCGCAGCCCATACCCGGGCGCAGCCCGGTGATCGCCAGCACAGTCAGCACCTCGCCCTCGGTGCCACGGTCGATCTCGCCGCTCACCTCGCCGTACCAGAAACCCTGCGGCGCCGGGCGCGCGCGCAGCTGCGCCACCGCCTTCACCCGCTCGGCATCGCGCAGCGGATACGCCTTCGCCCCGCGTTCGCAGCTCCGGAACGTCGCCTCGCCATCCTGCAGCTCGATGACGCCCGCGTAGGTCTCCATGGCGCTGGCAGTGCCTGCAGCGAGGAGCAACGCAACAATCGACGAACACCCTATCGACTTGCCCATTTCGGATCCTCCTGATCGAACGTGGAAGCGGCGTGGATCGATTTTCGGCTGGCGCGCGCCTCAGTCGACGCGCTGGATCTTCGCGCCGAGCGCGGAAAGCTTGGCCTCGATGCGCTCGTAGCCGCGGTCGAGGTGGTAGATGCGGTCGATGATGGTGTCGCCGTCGGCGACGAGGCCGGCGAGGATCAGCGAGGCCGAGGCGCGCAGGTCGGTGGCCATCACCGGCGCGCCGCTGAGCTGCGGCAGGCCGCGAACGATGGCGGTGTGGCCGTCGATGCGGATGTCCGCGCCAAGCCGCTGCAGTTCCTGCACGTGCATGAAGCGGTTCTCGAAGATGGTCTCGCTGATGATGCCCACGCCCTCGGCGACGCAGTTGAGCGCCATGAACTGCGCCTGCATGTCGGTGGGGAAGCCCGGGTGCGGCGCTGTGGTGATGTCCACCGCCTTCGGCCGCTTGCCGTGCATGTCGAGGGTGATGCTGTCGCCGTCCTCGATGATCTCGGCGCCGGCTTCGGTCAGTTTGTCGATCACCGCGTCCAGCGTGTCCGGACGCGCGGCGCGGCAGACGATGCGGCCGCCGGTCATCGCCGCGGCGACGAGGAAGGTGCCGGTCTCGATGCGGTCGGCCACGACATCGTGGCTGCCGCCGTGCAGGCGCTCGACGCCATGCACGGTGATGCGGTTGCTGCCCGCGCCCTCGATCTTCGCGCCCATCGCGATCAGGCAGTCGGCCAGGTCGACGATCTCCGGCTCCATCGCAGCGTTTTCCAGCACGCTGGTGCCTTCGGCCAGGGTCGCGGCCATCAGCACGTTCTCGGTCGCGCCGACGCTGACCATGTCGAACACCACGCGCCCGCCCTTCAGGCGATCGGCCCTGGCCTTGATGAAGCCGTGCTCGACGCTGACCTCGGCGCCCAGCGCCTGCATGCCCTTGATGTGCTGGTCGACCGGGCGCGAGCCGATCGCGCAGCCGCCCGGCAGCGACACTTCGGCCGCGCCGTAGCGCGCCAGCAGCGGGCCGAGCACCAGCACCGAGGCGCGCATGGTCTTGACCAGCTCGTACGGCGCGACGTGGCTGTGCACGCTGCGCGCATCGACGCGGACATGGCCGCGCTCGACGTCGTGCTCGACGGTCGCACCCAGTTCGCGCAGGACCTTGATCGTGGTGACCACGTCGTGCAGATGCGGCACGTTGCCGATATCCACCGGGCCGTCGGCGAGCAGGGTCGCGCACAGGATCGGCAGGACCGCGTTCTTCGCACCGGAAATCCGGACCTCGCCCTGGAGCGGCACGCCGCCGGTGACTACGATTTTCTGCATGGGTGTGTTCGGAGGAGATTTGTGTGGGGGGAATGCCCGGGCGGGATGTCCGGGACGGGCGCGATGCGCCGGAAGATCGCGCCGGCTCAGGCGTCGGCGATGCCGGCTTCCGCCGGGGTCACGGTCTTCAGCGCCAGGGCATGGATCGCGCCGCCCATCAGGTCGCCGAGGGTGGCGTAGACCATCCGGTGGCGGGCCAGCGGCAGCTTGCCCTGGAAGGCGTCGCAGACGACCAGCGCCTCGAAATGCACGCCGTCGTCGCCCTGGACATGGGCGCGGGCGCCGGGCAGGCCCTGTTCGATGAGCTGGCGGATGGTGTCGGGAGTCATGGCGAGGGTCATGGCAGATCGGACCGGTGGGTTCGGGAGGCGGGGCCGCGCCGGCCGCAGTGGGCATCGCGCGGACAACGTCCTCGATTCGGAGGGGAAGACCGGCATTCATCGCCCGTGCGGGCAAAGCTGAACGCGGGTGCGTAGAATTGGCCGACTAGCGTAACGGAAAGCCGTCGGCTCCCCAATGGCGAACGCCACACCCACCACATCGCCTGCGGGCACCCCGGACGCCGCCGTGCTCGACGACGGCGCCCTCGCGGCCAGCGGCCGTCGGGTCTTCGAGGTCGAGCGCGACGGGCTCGCGGCCGTCTCCGCGCGGATCGACGGCCAGTTCTCCGCCGCCTGCCGCGTCATGCTGGCCTGCCCGGGGCGGGTCGTCTGCATCGGCATGGGCAAGTCCGGGCACGTGGCGCGGAAGATCGCCGCCACCCTCGCCTCCACCGGCACCCCGGCCTTCTACGTGCATCCCGGCGAAGCCGGGCACGGCGACCTGGGCATGATCACCGACCGCGACGTGGTCCTGGCCCTGTCCTACTCGGGCGAATCCGACGAAATCCTGATGCTGCTGCCGGTGCTCAAGCGCCAGGGCAACACCCTGATCGCGATGACCGGCCGCCCGCAGTCGACCCTCGCCCGCGAGGCCGACCTGCACCTGGACGTCAGCGTCCCGGCCGAAGCCTGCCCGCTGGCCCTGGCCCCGACCGCCAGCACCACCGCCTCGCTGGCGATGGGCGATGCCCTGGCCGTGACCCTGCTCGAAGCCCGGGGCTTCACCTCCGACGACTTCGCCCGGTCCCACCCGGCCGGCGCGCTCGGCCGCCGCCTGCTGCTGCACATCGCCGACGTCATGCATTCGGGCGACGAGATCCCCGCGGTCGGCCCGGACGCGACCCTCGGCGACGCCCTGCTGGAGATGAGCCGCAAGCGCCTGGGCATGACCGCCGTGGTCGACGCCGACCGCCGCCTGCTCGGCCTGTACACCGACGGCGACCTGCGCCGCTCGCTGTCCGACCCGGCGACCGACGTGCACGGCACCCGCATCGAACAGCTGATGACCCGCACCCCGGTCACCATCGATGCCGACGCGCTGGCCGTGGAAGCGGCGCAGCTGATGGAAACCCGCAAGATCAATGCGCTGCTGGTGGTCGACGGCGAGCGCCGGGTGGTCGGCGCGCTGAACATCCACGATCTCCTGCGCGCGCGGGTGGTCTGAGCATGGGAAGCACCGCGATCGACGCCGCCATCGACACCCTGCCCCTCGACCGCCGCGCCGCCGGCGACCCCGCCCTGATGGCGCGCGCCGGCAACATCCGCCTGGTCTGCTTCGATGTCGACGGCACCCTGACCGACGGCCGCCTGACCCTGGACGCCGAAGGTCGGGAAACCAAGAGCTTCCACGTCCACGACGGCCAGGGCATCGTCCTGCTGCGCCAGTGCGGGATCCATGTGGCGTTCATCACGGCGCGGCGCAGCGAAGTGGCCGAACGCCGCGCCCGCGAGCTGGGCGTGCGCTGCCACATCGGCGTGAAGGACAAGCTGGCCTGCGTCCGCGAACTCTGCACGGAACTGGGCATCGGCCTCGACGCCGTCTGCTTCATGGGCGACGACCTGCCCGACCTGCCGGCGATGCGCGCGGTGGGCCTGTCGGCCGCCCCCGGCAATGCCCACGCCCTCACCGCCGCCGCGGCGGAGCTGCGCACGGCCGCGAAGGCCGGCAAGGGCGCCGCGCGCGAGCTGTGCGACCTGCTGCTGGCCGCGCAGGGCCGCATCGACGATCCGCTGCCGCCCACCGCGCGCGGGGAGGTCTCGTGAGCTGGCGCAGCGTGGTGATCCTGCTGCTGTCGCTCGGCGCCCTCGCCGCCGGCTGGGCCGTGTGGAACCAGCAGCGTCCGCCGCCGCAGGTCCGCGTCGCCGACAACCGCCCCGACTACGTGCTGCACGACTTCGAGCTGACTGCGCTGGACGGCGAAGGCAAGGAATCCTTCACCCTGCGCGCCCCGCGACTGGAGCGCCGGCCCGACGACGCGACCATGACCCTGGCGACGCCGCTGTTCCTGATCCCGAATGCGGAAGGCCAGCACTGGGAAATCCGCTCGAAGCAGGGCTGGGTCAGCGCCGACCAGGAGGAGATCCGGCTGTCGGGCGAGGTCAAGGCCAACAGCCCGGCCAGCACGGTGCGCCCGGTGACCATGAATACCGAGACCCTGCGGGTATATCCGCGCAGGAACCATGCCGAAACCGACGATGTGATGACCATCGTTCAGCCCGGCTCTATACTCAGTGGACGCGGCTTTGCGGTGTCCACGGCCACGAAACGCTACGTGTTCCGATCCGAGGTCAAAACCCGCTATGTCCCAGCCCGTCGCTAAGACCCCCGCCTCCGTCGTCGCCCGCCATGCACGCGGTGCACTGCTGTCGGCCCTGGTCGTCGCCGCCGTCGCGCTGCCGGCCGCCGCCTGGGCACGCAGCACCGACCGCAACCAGCCGATGGACATCAAGGCCGGAAAGCAGGAGGGCACGCTCGACGGCAACAGCGTGAACGTGCTGTCCGGCGGCGTCACCATCAACCAGGGCACGCTGGACATCCAGGCCGCCCGCGCCGACATCCACCAGCGCGGCGGCGAAGTGGTCCGCGCGGTGCTCACCGGCAGCCAGGCGCAGCTCAAGCAGCAGATGGACGACGGCACCTGGATGACCGCCAAGGCCGACCGCATCGATTACGACATGGGCACCGATGTCATCGTGCTCACCGGCAACTACACCGTCAGCACCGCGCGCGGCAGCACCAGCGGCCAGAAGATGACCTACGACCTGAAGACCGGTCGCGTCGAGAGCGGCGGCGAAGGCAACGGCCCGGTCACGCTGCGCATCCTGCCCAAGACCGCCCAGGCCAAGCCGGCGACGCAGGGCAAACCCTGATGCTGGTCGCCGAAGGGCTGCGCAAGCGCTACAAGTCTCGCGAAGTCGTCCGCAATTTCGGGCTCCGCCTGGATGCGGGCGAAGTCGTCGGCCTGCTCGGGCCGAACGGCGCGGGCAAGACCACCTGTTTCTACATGATCGTCGGCCTGGTGCCGGCCGATGCCGGGCGCATCGTGCTGGACGGCCACGACATCACCGGCGAACCGATGTATGCCCGCGCCAAGCGCGGCGTCGGCTACCTGCCGCAGGAACCCTCGGTGTTCCGCAAGCTCACCGTGGCCGACAACCTGCGCCTGGTGCTGGAGCTGCGCCCCGACCTGAACCGCGCGAGCCGCGAGCGCGAGCTGGAAAGCCTGCTCGACGAACTGCAGGTGGCGCACGTGGCCGAGCAGATCGGCGCCAGCCTGTCCGGCGGCGAGCGCCGGCGCGTGGAAATCGCGCGTGCGCTGGCGGCGAAACCCAGGCTGATGCTGCTCGACGAGCCGTTCGCGGGCGTCGACCCGATTTCGGTCGGCGAGATCCAGCGCATCATCCGCCACCTGAAGAATCGCGGGATCGGCGTGCTCATCACCGACCACAGCGTGCGCGAGACCCTGGGCATCTGCGATCGCGCCTACATCCTCAGCGAAGGCGCCGTGCTCGCCCAGGGCGCGCCCGAAGCACTGCTGGCCAACCAGGATGTGCGCCGCGTGTACCTCGGCGACGCGTTCACCCTGTAAGGTCTTGCGGGACGTCAGCGCATCGTGCGCAGGCCCCTGTCTGGCAACATCGGCACTGCGTGGGGCGTCTCGTCGGGAACCGCGAGCACCGTCTCACAAATGAATCCACGCAAGGATCGCGCCAATCGTCGGAAACGCACTACCATAGGGACATGAAGCCTCGCCTGCAGACATCGCTCGGGCAGCAACTGGTCCTGACGCCGCAGCTGCGTCAGGCCCTGCACCTGTTGCAGTTGTCGTCGCTCGAACTCGAGGCCGAAATCACCACGGCGGTCGAAAGCAACCCGCTGCTGGACTGGGACGAAGCCGAATCCGTGGCCGAAGTGCCGGAAGGCATGCCCGACATCCCCGCACCCGAAGCGCCCGTTCCGGCAGCCGAAGACGCGTCCGATACGCCGCGCGAGAGCGACGAGGCCGACTGGGAACCGCCGGACAGCTGGAACACCACCAGCTCGGGCAGCGGCAGCGGGTCGGGCGGGGACGAAGACGGCCTCGACCCGATGGACCGCCTGGTCCACACCGAATCCCTGCACGACCACCTGTCCTGGCAGCTGCGCCTGACCCGCCTGTCCGCGCGCGACATGCAGATCGGCGCCGCGCTGATCGACGCGATCGAGGACGACGGCTACCTCCGCGAACCGCTGGAGGAGCTCGCGCAGGCACTGCGGCCGGAGATCGACGCCGGCCCGGCCGAAATCCTCGCGGTGCTGCGCCAGATCCAGCGCTTCGACCCGCTCGGCGTGGGCGCCCGGGACCTGCGCGAATGCCTCACCCTGCAGATCGACGCCTTGTCCGACGACACGCCGGGCAAGGCGCTGGCGCTGCGGATCGTGGCCGGCCCGCTGGAGCGGCTGCCGAAGATCGGCGCCGATGGCCTGGCCCACGAACTGGCTGCCCCGGCCGACGAGGTCGCGGTCGCCCTGCATCTGGTGAGGTCGCTCGACCCGCGCCCGGGATCGCAGGTCGGGGGCATGAGCGCGGACACCTACATCACGCCCGACTGCGTGATCTGGCGCCACCAAGGCATCTGGCGTGCGGCGCTGGCCGGCAGCCACACCCGGCTGACCATCCATCGTGGCTACGAGAGCATGATCCAGCGCGCAAGCAGCAGCGATGCCAGCTACCTGCGCGGCCGCCTGCAGGAGGCCCGCTGGCTGCTCAAGCACCTGGAGGCGCGTGGCGACACCCTGCTCAAGGTCGTGCGCTGCCTGATTCGCCAGCAGTCGGGCTACCTGGAATTCGGCGAGCAGGCGCTGCGCCCGCTGACCTTGCGCGAAGTCGCGGCGGAAGTCGGCCTGCACGAATCGACCGTTTCGCGTGCGATCGCGCGCAAATACGCGATGACACCGCGCGGCACCCTGCCACTTCGCAGCTTCTTCGCGTCCGGCGTGGGCAGCGACGAAGGCGGCGAAACCTCCAGCACGGCGATCCAGTCGATGATCAAGCGACTGATCGAAGCCGAGAATCCGCGCAAGCCGCTGTCCGACGCCAAGCTGGCCGACACCCTCAAGGCCTCCGGCGTCCCGGTCGCGCGCCGCACCGTGGCCAAGTACCGCGAGGCGATGAACATTCCCGCGTCGCACGAACGCGTGCGGATGGCCTGAGCGGCCGATCGCGCATGCCCGCACGGGCTGATCGCGATCAAAAAACCGCGCACTCCACCCTTGCGCCACTGCTGCGCTGGGGTACTCTGTGGACGAGGGATGGTTCGGGCGCGACAGGGCCTTGCAATCGAAGCCCGCGGGCCCGATCTCTCCCGGTACGACAGTGCCGGAACCGGCATTGTCGGCATCGCGGCGGTGGCCGTCCGGGCCCCACGCGGCGGTGCGCGCCCAGGCCCGGCATCCAGAGGACACCGTCGATGCGTATCGAAACCCACGGCCACCAGCTCGAAGTCACTCCCGCCCTGCGCGACTACGTCGAAACCAAGCTCGCGCGTCTCGGTCGGCATTTCGAACACCCGATGGATACCGTCCGCACCCAGCTCAGCATCAACAAGCCGCAACACTGCGCCGAAGCCACCATCCACATCGCCGGGCGCACCCTGCACGCCGACGCGAACGGCCAGGACATGTATGCCGCGATCGACCTGCTCGCAGACAAACTCGACCGCCTGCTCTTGAAGCACAAGGAAAAGATGGTCGATCATCACCGCGGCGAAAGCCTCGCCCAGTTGGGGGATGCCGGCTGATCCGCTGAGCCTCGCACCACCACCACCGACGACCGCGGTTCGATGCAGCGGCGCAAGCCGCGCATCGCCGCGGTCGTTGTCTTGTCCACGCCCCCTCTCCACGCACCTGCGACCGCCGCCTCCGACATGAACGCCAGCATCAGCGCCCGCGACCTGTTCGACCAACTGCACGAGCGCCTGGGCCTGCGCTGGGTGGCGGGACAACGCGGCCAGGAACGCGTGCTGGAAGCGGTCGAGACCGTCGCGCGCCGGCCGTCTCTCGCCGGCTACCTGAACATCATCTACCCGAACAAGGTGCAGATCCTCGGCACCGAGGAGCTGGCCTGGCTGGACGCGCTCGACGCACGCCAGCGCTGGGAAACGATCGAGAAGATCATCCAGTTCCGGCCGCTGGCCATGGTGATCAGCAAGAGTCAGCCCTGCCCCGAAGACCTGCGCGCCGCCGCCGAGGAGTCCGACACCCCGTTGTGGTGCTCGCCACGCCGGGGCCACGAACTGTTCAACCACGTCCAGTACCACCTCGCGCGCAAGCTCGCGCCGCGCCTCACCGTGCACGGCGTGTTCATGGAGATCTACTCGATCGGCGTGCTCATCACCGGCGAATCCGGCGCGGGCAAGAGCGAGCTGGCGCTGGAGCTGGTGACGCGCGGCCACCGCCTCGTCGCCGACGACGCCCCCGAATTCACCCAGATCGCGCCCGACGTGCTCGATGGCGCCTGCCCGGACCTGCTGCAGGACCTGCTGGAAGTGCGCGGCCTGGGCATCCTCAACGTGCGCCAGATGTTCGGCGACACCGCCGTGAAGCGGAACAAGTACCTGCGCCTGATCGTGCACCTCACGCGCCCGCACCTGGAACCGCAGGCCAGCGGCATGGAGCGCCTGACCGGCGACCTCGGCTCGCGCCGCGTGCTCGACCTCGACGTGCCGATGATCACCCTGCCGGTGATGCCCGGCCGCAACCTCGCCGTGCTCACCGAAGCCGCCGCGCGCGCACACATCCTGCGCATCAAGGGCGTGGACCCGGCTGCTGCCTTCATGGCGCGCCACTCGCACTTCCTGGAGCGCGCCGAATGAGCCCCCCCGACACCGAACGCGAGGCCGCGAATCCGAAGCTGATCATCGTCAGCGGCATGTCGGGCAGCGGCAAGTCGATCGCGCTGCACACCTTCGAGGACCTGGATTTCTACTGCGTCGACAACCTGCCGGCGGAGCTGCTGCCCGAATTCGTGCGCAGCGCCACCGGCAAGAACGACCTGCCGCCCAAGCTCGCCGTCGGCATCGACGTGCGCAGCCGCAACACCGACCTCTCGACCCTGCCCTCGCTGCTGTCCAAGGCCGGCGAACTGGGCCTGGATCCTAAATTGGTGTTCTTCGATGCCAGCGACGACGTGCTGATCAAGCGCTACGCCGAAACGCGCCGCCGCCACCCGCTGAGCCACCTCGGCCTGACCCTGCACGAGGCGATCGCGCTGGAACGGCGCATGCTCAAGCCGCTGCGCGCGCTGGCCGACATCACCATCGACACCAGCGAGACCAACGTCCACCAGATGCGCCGGCGCGTGATCGCCGAACTCGATCTCGCGGCGGAACGCCCGGTGTCGCTGCTGTTCGAATCCTTCGCCTACCGGCGCGGCGTGCCCGCCGACGCCGACTTCGTGTTCGACGCACGCTGCCTGCCCAACCCACACTGGGACGCGAAACTGCGTCCGCTGTCCGGCCGCGACCAGGGCGTGCGCGACTACCTCGCCGCTCAGCCGGAAGTCGGCGAATACGTCGCCCAGGTCACCACCTTCCTCGACACCTGGATGCCGCGCATCCAGGCCGACACGCGCAGCTACATCACCGTCGCCTTCGGCTGCACCGGCGGCAAGCACCGCTCGGTCTACCTCGCCGAAACCCTTGCCGCCCATGCCCGCGACAAGGGCTGGCGCGAGGTGGCGACGTATCATCGGGAGCTGGAGTAGCGTCCGCTCAATCCAGCGCAGCAGCGACCCGCATGCGCATCGCTTCGTGGCGATCGAGCCATGCCGCGAATGCCGGTGCGACACACTTCGCCACGGCCTCGGCGACTTCCGGCGTGGCGAGCCGATCGCGGGTCGGCCGGGCATACGCAGGATCCGCCAGCCGGACGCAGACCACCGCCCGCAGCCCTTGGCCGATCGCGCGCTCGAGGTCTTCTTGGCGTTCGCCGTCGATCGCGAAGGCCTCTGATTGCCGAGCGCCCTGTACGAGGCCGCGCAGCAGTCCTGCGACATGCGTCCCGCCGTCCGTCGTGCGGCACACATTCGCGAAACTCTCGACGCGCGTATCGCGACGCGAGGTCCACGTCGCGACCGCTTCGATGCGGACGCCATCGACGAGGCCAGCGCAGGCGAACAGCGTATCGTCGAGACGCAGTCCCTCGCGGCGCAGCGCGGCATCGAGCATGCCGGACAGGCCGTCGGGGACGTGGAACCTGCGCTCGCGCCGATCGGTGAAGCACAAGTTCAGGCTCGGAAACAGACAGGCCAGTTCGTAGAGGCGGGCCGTGATCGCATCCGTCTCGATCGGTTGATCGCCGAAGATCTCCGGATCGGGCAGTACACGCACGCGTGTGCCGTGCTGATCCGTCGGCCCGATCTCGACCAGAGGCCCGAGCGGCAATCCACGCGCGTAGGACTGGGCGTACTCGCGCCCTTCCCTGAAGATGCGCAGCGCCAGATGCTGCGAGAGCACACAGACCGGGAACAGGCCGACGCCACGCGGCCCGAGGTGCTCGTGCGGCGCATGCCCGTCCAGCGTCGGCGCATCGTGCAAACGGGTCAATGCGAGTTCCGCGAACGGCAGGCCGTCGACCTCGTCCACGCGCATGCCGCGCCCGTTGTCCTCGACGATGAAGGCGCCCTCGGCGTCGATCTCGACGCGGATCTCGTCGCATGCGCCGGAGAGATGTTCGTCGAAGGCATTGGCGATCAATTCCCACAGCAACTGCAGGCGGCCGGAGCCATCGTGCGTGTCGCCGACATACATGCCGGGACGTTTCCTGATGGCGTCGATTGAATGCATTCGTGGTTCCTCATTCGCGCCGTGCACAGGCACGACCAGATCGTTCAGATGGCACACCATTGCGCGGCACTGGCCAAGCTTTCAACGCAAAGCACGTGTCCTGCGCCTCACCACCAGCGCAATCCCGCCCAGGATCGCGAGCGTCGCCAGTGCGAGGCGCCAGGTCGGTGCTTCGCCCAGCAGCACGATGCCGGCGATCGCGGCGATCGCGGGCACGCTCAGCTGCACGGTGGCGGCGCTGGCGGCACGGAGGTGGGGCAATGCGGTGTACCAGATCGCATAGCCGACGCCCGAGGTCAGCGCGCCGGAGACCACGGCGCAGGCGATGCCGGCGGCATCGGCATGGGCATCGCGCAGCAGGAGCAGGCTGAGCACGAGTGCGAACGGCACCGCGCGGATGAAATTGCCGGCGGTCTTCGCCGTGGCGTCGCCTGCGCCGCGTCCGCGCAGGGAATACGCGCCCCAGGCGACGCCTGCGGCGACCATCAGCGCCGCGCCGCCCGGCGGCGGCGCCGAGACACCGGGCAGCAGCAGTGCCGTCAACCCGCCGAGGGCGAGCGCGAGCCCGCACCATTGCATCGCGGCGAGACGTTCGCCGGCGAGCAGGCCGCGACCGATCATCGTCGCCTGCACCGCACCGAACAGCAGCAGCGCGCCGGTGCCGGTCGACAGCGAGACATAGGCGAAGGAGAAGCCGGCGGCGTAGACGAACAGCGCGAAGGCCGACAGCAGGTCGCCGCCGGTTCGCGCGCCGCCACGCAGGCGGGCGATCAGCCAGAGCACGAGCGCACCGGATACCAGCCGCAGGGACGTGAAACTCGCTGCGTCGATGCCGCCATCGCGCAAGGCCAGCCGGCACAGCACGGAGTTGCCCGCGAACGCCAGCATCGCAGCGGCGACCACCAGCCACAGCCGCGTGCCGGTCAGCGCCTGCACGCGGTCAGGCCTGCCCGGATGCAGGCCGACGCGCGCGGACGAGCAGCACGATGCCGAAGAGCACGAACGGCACGCTCAGCCATTGCCCGACCGAGATCAGCTGGCCCGCTTCGTAGGCCGCCTGCGGGGTCTTCACGAATTCCACGAGGATGCGCACGCCGAAGATCAGCACCAGCATCCAGCCGAGCAGCAGTCCGCGCGGCGTTTCGGCGCCGGTGCGCGCGTAGATCGCGCGCAGCACGAAGAAGGTCAGCAGATAGCCGAAGGCTTCGTAGAGCTGGGCCGGATGGCGCGGCAGCGCATCCACGGCCTCGAAGACCACGCCCCACTGCCCGCCGGTGGGATTGCCGACGATCTCGGAGTTCAGGAAGTTCGCGACGCGGATGAACACCGCGACCAGCGCCGAGGGAATCGCCATGCGATCCAGCAGCCACACGAACGGCAACTGCAGTTTCCGGCAGGCCAGCCACATGCCCACGACCACGCCGATGACGCCGCCATGGCTGGCCAGCCCGCCTTCCCAGATGCGCAGGATGGCCAGCGGATTCGACAGGTAGTACTCGGGTTCGTAGAACAGGCAGTGGACGATGCGCGCACCGACCACCGCGCCGATCAGCGCGTACATCAGCAGCGCATCGGCATGCTGCTCGGGCACGCCTTCGCGGTGGAACATGCGGGCGAGGATGCGCTGCCCGACGAAGAAACCGCCGACGAAGAGCAGCCCGTACCAGCGCAGCGAGACCTGTCCGATCTGCAGCGCGATCGGGTCGAAATTCCAGTGGATCAGCATGCGAATACCGTTATCAAAATCGACCTATTTAAAGAAACGCACGAAATCATCCCATTACCCACCGGTCGACCGCATGCCATTGGAATGAAGAATGGATAAAGACAGTCGCCGCCACTCTTCTTGCAGAACTTTTAAATTGGAGGCGGACCTTTCTAGCTGAGCAGAACTAAAAGAAAATATCTCCACAACGTGCGCATCCTTGCTCCCATCAACTTTCCCAATCTTCAATTCATTACTGTCGAATTCATGCATCAACCCATGAACACAGACATTGCGAATCTTTGCCGTCGACTCAGTACCCTCGCACAACCTCTTAACTGAATTGACATCAAAATCAGTTGCTGGGAAATTCTTCACCACGAATTTCAGCTTTTCTTGAAGGTTTCTCGGCTTCTTCGGTTTCTTCTCAAGTCCTTCGTGGATCATATGCACGCACTGATCGATATACCTTTCCACCGGAGCCCAAAACATCACAATTGCCCCAATCACAGAGAGCCACGAGATCAGTAACTGATCCTCGCCCTCCAGACCATGATTCTCACGCATAAACGACCCTTTATTTCCAGAAAGATCGATTCCAAGCCCGCCAGAAGCAAAAGAAACTACACGCCCGCCGCGTGCCGCCACAGCGCGCGGTTCAGCGGCGCGATCTTCCCGGCCAGGCCCAGCGCATGGCCGCGCAGCAGGGTGGTGACCAGGTCGTCGTTTGAGAACACGCGGTTGATCGCGCCGAAGGCGTAGGCGGACGCAGTGGCATCGCTGCGGCGGGCGCGGGCCCAGCGCGCGAGGCGGTGCGGCGCGGCCCAGTCGGCCTTGCGCGCCTGCGCCGAAGCGACCACGTCGCGCAGCGCGGCCACGTCGCGCAGGCCGAGGTTGACGCCCTGCCCGGCCAGCGGATGCACCACGTGCGCAGCGTCGCCCATCGCGAGCACGCGGCCGTGGACATAGGTCTGCGCAAGCTGGCGGCGCAACGGAAAGGCCACGCGCGGCGTCAGCGGCCTGCAGTCGCCGAGCCGCGACGCGAACGCGCGGGTCAGTTCTTCGGCAAAGGCGGCATCGTCGAGCGCGACCACGCGCGTCGCCTCGTCGCCGGGCAGCGTCCAGACGATCGAACTGACGTGTGGCGCCTCGGGCCACGGCGCGCAGGGCAGGAAGGCCAGCGGCCCGGTCGGCAGGAAGCGCTGCCAGGCGGTGTCCTCGTGCGCATGCTCGGTCGCGATGTAGGCCACCACGCCCTGCTGGCCGTAGTCGGCGGTGCGGGTGGTGATGCCGGCGAGATCGCGCAGCGCGGAGCGCCCGCCATCCGCAGCGATCGCGATCCGCGCCTCGATGCGCAGGCCGTCGTCGAGTTCGAGGGTCGCGACACCGTCCGGGTCGGCATCGCTGTCCTGGGTCAGCGCGACCACCGAGGCCGGGCAGCGCAACACCACGTCGGACGCGCGCAGCGCGGCCCACAACCGGTCCTGCAGCAGCGCGTTCTCGACGATCCAGCCCAGTTGGCGCACCGCGACCTCGTCGGCATCGAAGCACAGCTCGTCGCCACCGGCCGCGTCCCAGACGCGCATGCATCGGTAGGGCTGTGCACGCGCGTCGACAACGGTCTCCCACACGCCCAGCGCGGACAGCAGCGCGGCGTTGTCGGGGGCGAAGGCGTAGACGCGCAGGTCGTGTTCGTCGCGGGTCCATGCAGCGGGTTCGCTGCGTTCGATCAGGGTGACCTGCAAGCCCTGCCGCGACAGCGACAGCGCGCAGGCGGCGCCGACCACGCCACCGCCGACCACGGCGACATCGACGCGACGACCGGAATTCGGACGGCCAGAGCCGGATCGACGATTCATGCAGCTTCTCCACGACACAAGCGCGGCACGTCGCCGCGGTAGCCCATCGCGCCGCCGACCACGCGCACGCGCAGCGCGGCGTCGTGATCGAGCGCGAACAATCCGAGGCCGCGCATCGCCGCGGCCAGCGCCGACGGATTGGCGGTCGCCCGCGCCAGGCCATCGGAGAATGCGAAGGTCTGCTCACGGTCCTCGCGCCGGCGCGCGGCCCAGTCGGCGAGCACCGCCGCACTGCCGATGTCCTCGCCCCGCGCCTGCGCGGCTTCGATGCACTCGACCAGGGTCAGCGCATCGCGCAGGCCGAGGTTGAAGCCCTGCGCACCGATCGGGTGCAGGGTCTGCGCAGCATTGCCGACCAGCACCGCGCGCGGCGCAATGGTGCGCTCGGCGAGCACGCGCACCATCGGATAGACGCTGCGCGGGCCGACATCGAGAAACCGCCCGGCCCGCCAGCCGAAGGCCTGCTGCAGGCGCGCGAGGAAGCCGGCATCGTCGAGCGCGGCCACCGCATCGGCTTCGTCGCGGGCGACGCCGTGGATGACGCCGTAATGTCCGTCGCCGCGCGGCAGCACGGCCGTCGGCCCATGATCGGTCAGGCGCTCCCAGGCGGTGCCGTCGGGCGCGCGTTCGCCGCGCACGCGGGCGACGAACAGGGTCTGGTCGTAGTCGTGGCGCTGCGTCGCGATGCCCAGGGCATCGCGCACCGCGCTGGCGGTGCCGTCGGCGGCCACGACGAGACGGGCGGCGATGCGCAACTCGCCGGCATCGGTCGCGATGCGGGCGATGCGGCGATCCTCCGACGCATCATCGAAGCCGAGGAACCTCGCCGGGCGATAGCGGCGCAGGCGCGGCAGCGTCGCCAGGGTCGCCTCCAGTGCATCGCCGAAGTCCCGGGCAACCACCACCTCGCCGAAGCGGTCGCGCCCGTGCTCGGCGGCCTGCAGCAGGACACGGCCGAAGTCGCCGCTGCGGCTGATGTGGATGCGGCGGATCGCCCCGGTCGGTGCGCGCAGCCGCGACAGCACGCCGAGGGCTCGAAGCGCGTGGAGGCTGGCCTCGGCGAGACTGAGGTTGCGCTGGTCGAACACGGTGGGCAGCGCACCGGCCGGCGCGGCTTCGACGAGGGCGACATCCAGGCCGGAACCCTGCAGCGCGATGGCGAGACTGGCGCCGACCAGGCCGCCACCGACGATCAGGACATCATGCGACGCCGCAGGCGCGGCCTCGGACGGAGCGCCCGGGGGCCCGGGCAGGGGGTCGGGGGAAGACATTGCGCTATGCTAACGCCTCTGTGTTCCGAACAGCCCACACCTCAATGAACCGTCCCGACGCACTCCCCTCTTCCGGCGACCGCCTGCTGGCGCCCGGCCCGCTGATGCTCGCCGGCCTGATCCTGGTCGCCGCGCTCAGCCGCCTGCTGCCGCATCCGCCGAATTTCTCGCCGGTCGAAGCGATGGCCCTCTTCGGCGGCGCCTACTTCGCCAACCGCGCCTGGGCCGTGGCGGTGCCGCTGGTGGCGATGCTGGTCTCGGACCTCGCGCTGGCCGCGATCATGGGCGGCGACTACCTCGGCTACATGGCCGGCCTGAGCTTCTGGGCGGTCTACCTCTGCATTGCCCTGTCCACCGTCATGGGCTTCGGCCTGCGCGGCAAGGTCGGCGCCGGCCGCGTGCTGGGCTACTCGCTCGCCGGCTCGGTGCTGTTCTTCCTGGTGACCAATTTCACCACCTGGCTCGGCTCGACGATGTACCCGCAGACCGGCGCAGGCCTGGTCGCCGCGTACATCGCCGGCATCCCCTTCTTCAAGTGGACCGTGCTCGGCACCCTGTTCTACTCGGCCCTGCTGTTCGGCGGCTTCGACCTGCTGCGCGAGCGCCTGCCGTCGCTGAAGGCGCAGACGGTCTGAACTCAGCACGTCCCTTTTCGTCATCCTCGCGACAGCGGGGATGACTTTCGCAGCGGACTGCGTATCGGAACCACACCATGGGCAACCGCCTCTCCAAGATCTACACCAGGACCGGCGACGACGGCACGACCGGCCTCGGCGACGGCAGCCGCGTGGCGAAGGACTCGGCGCGCGTGTCGGCCTACGGCACCGTCGACGAAGCCAACTCGGCGATCGGCGTGCTGCTCGCCACCGATCTCCCGGACGATGTCCGCACCCTGCTGACCACGATCCAGCACCAACTGTTCGACCTCGGCGGCGAGCTGTGCATTCCGGGCCACGCCGCGATCGAGGACGCCGACATCGAGCGCCTCGAACAGCAGCTCGACCACTACAACGATCCCCTGCCGCCGCTGAAGGATTTCATCCTGCCCGGCGGCGGCGAGGCGGCGGCGCGCTGCCACCTGGCCCGCACCATCGTGCGCCGCGCCGAGCGCGAATCCGTGACCCTGTCGCACCACGACGCCGTGCGTCCGCAGGCGATCCGCTATCTCAACCGCCTCTCCGACCTGCTGTTCGTGCTCGCCCGCGTGCTCGCCCGGCACGACGGCCATGGCGAGGTCCTCTGGCAACACGAGCGCCGCAAGCCCCAGCCATGAGCCTGCCCGTCTTCAGCCATGCCGCCTGCCTCGCCCACGACACCGGTCCAGGCCACGCGGAATGCGCGGCACGGCTGCAGGCGGTGACCGATCTGCTCCGCGCGCGCCACCCCGGCCTGGAATGGATCGAAGCGCCGCGCGCCACGCGCGGCCAGCTGCTCCGCGTGCACACCGAAGCCCTGCTGCACGCGGTGCTGGAAACCCGACCCTCGCACCGGATCTGGCTCGACCCCGACACCGTGTTGTCGCCGGCCTCGGCCGAAGCCGGGCTGCGCGCCGCAGGCGCAGTGACTGCGGCCGTCGACATGGTGCTGAGCGGCGAAGTGAAGCGCGCCTTCTGCGCGGTGCGCCCACCCGGCCACCACGCCACGACCAGCGCGGCGATGGGCTTCTGCCTGTTCAACTCGATCGCGGTCGGCGCGGCGCATGCGCTGGAGAAATACGGCCTGTCGCGGATCGCCATCGCCGACTTCGACGTCCACCACGGCAACGGCACTCAGGCGATCTTCGACAACGAACCGCGGGTGGTCTTCGCCAGCTCGCACCAGCTGCCGCTGTATCCCGACAGTGGCCACGCCAGCGACCGTGGCGTGCAGAACATCTTCAATGCCCCGCTACCGCCTGGCGCCGGCAGCGCGCAGTTCCGCGCCGCCTGGCGCGAACGCCTGCTCCCCCAGCTCGACGCCTTCCGCCCGCAGCTGGTGATGATCTCCGCCGGCTTCGACGCGCACCGCCTCGATCCGCTGGCGCAGCTGGAGCTGGACGCCGAGGACTTCGCGTGGATCACCCGCGAACTGGTCGCCATCGCCGAACGGCATGCCGACGGTCGCGTCGTCTCCAGCCTGGAAGGCGGCTACGACCTGCAGGGACTGAGCGAATCCTGCGCCGCCCACGTCGGCGCGCTGTCCTCCAGCTGACCTTCCGCATCGCCGCGCGTTGCCCCCCCGGGGCGGATGCGTCAAGCTAACCGGGATTTACCTCCTAGATGCTTGCCCACTACATGGTTGACCGCGTGCGAAAGAACCTCCGCCTGCTGCCGCTGCCCTTCTGCATCGCCCTGTCGCTGTCGGCACACGCGGCCGACCAGCCGCCCGAGAACTGGGCGCTGTGCCCGATCGAGGAAGTGGTGCCCGCGTTCGCGGACAAGATGCCGCAGCAGGAGCCCGATCCCGCGGCGCCGGCCGGCCAGACCGAGGTCACCGGCGATACGCTGCAGGGCACCGAGGGCCAGGTCCTGAACCTGGACGGCAACGTCAGCCTGCGCCGCGGCGACCAGATGCTGCTGGCCGACAACCTCGCCTACGACCAGGAGAAGGAGACCTATCTCGCCGAGGGTACCGTGCGCTACCAGGACCGCGGCATGCGCCTGAGCGCCGCCCGGGCCAAGGGCGACCAGGGCAAGGACACCCACGAGCTGGAAGACATCAAGTACCAGCTCACCCGCCGGCGCGGCAACGGCGGCGCCGATCGCATCGTGATGAACGGCGACGTCGGCTCGCTGTTCGGCTCGACCTACTCCACCTGCCCGCCCGGCTCGCGCGCCTGGGAACTCCACGCGAAGCAGATCGACGTGGACACCGAGGAAGGCATGGGCACGGCACGCCACGCGACGCTGCGCATCGGCCGGATCCCGGTGCTGTACCTGCCCTGGTTCCGTTTCCCGGTCGACGACCGCCGTCGCACCGGCCTGCTCTACCCCGCGATCTCGCAGTCGGGCCGCAACGGCTTCGACTATCGCCAGCCGATCTACCTGAACCTGGCGCCGAACATGGACGCCACCCTGACGCCGCGCTGGATGAGCAAGCGCGGCCTGCAGCTCGGCGGCGAGTTCCGCTATCTCACCGAAACCGGCCGGGGCGTCCTCGACGGCGCCTTCCTGCCGTCCGACCAGCTGGCCGACCGCGAGCGCGCCGAGGAGATCGCCGAAGGCGTTCCCGCATCCAACCGGCGCCGCGACGACCGCGGCTTCCTGCGCTTCGTCGGCAGCCAGAACCTCGGCCCGCAGTGGCAGGCACGCGCCAACCTCGGCTGGGTCAGCGACCCGCGCTACCTCGACGACGCCAGCAACAACCTCAACGGCGCCGCGTATTCGTTCGTGACCAGCGACATCGGCATCTACGGCCGCGGCCGCCACTGGGAGGCCACGTTCATGGCCGATCACTGGCAGCTGGCGGACTACACGCTGCGCGACGCCAACCTGCCCTTCAACCGCTTGCCGCGTGCGCACATGCGCTGGGACCAGCCGTTCATGCGCTGGCTCAACGCGGGCTTCGACGCGGAAGCGATCCGCTTCGACCACGAGGTGTTCAGCGGCGGCACGCGCGTGGACATCCGCCCGTTCCTGCAGCTGCCGCTGGAAGGCGACAGCTGGTTCCTGCGCCCCACCCTGGCCTGGCGCTACACCAGCTTCCAGCTGTCCGGCGACGCGATCGACCGCGCCCTCACCCATGCCGTCCGCAATGGCGTGGACACCAACAATGCGGTGCAGATGGCCGCCCTGGTCCAGCAGTACCGCAACGACCGCATCACCCGCAGCCTGCCGATCGGCACGATCGATGCCGGCGTCTACTTCGACCGCGAGGCCCGCATCGGCGGCACCGACTACCTGCATACGCTGGAACCGAGGCTGTTCTACTTCAACGCGCCCTACCGCGACCAGTCGGGCATCCCGGTGTTCGACACCCGGCCGCTGACCTTCGGCTGGGGCCAGCTGTTCCGCGACAACCGCTACTCCGGCGCGGACCGCCAGGCCGACGGCAACCAGCTGACCCTGGCGATCTCAACCCGCCTGATCCGCGAATCCGACGGCCGCGAGAAGCTGTCGGCCAGCCTGGGCCAGATCCGCTACTTCGAGGACTCGCGGGTCACCCTGCCGGGCGAGGCGCCGATCGAACAGGGCAAGTCGGCCTGGATCGCCGACGCCAATTACGCCGCGAACGACCGCTGGACCATCGGCGCGAGCTACCAGTGGGACCCGAAGGCCGGCCGCCGTGACCTGGCGAGCGTCCGCACCCGCTACCTGATCGGCGACGCCGGCATCGTCAACCTGAGCTACCGCTATCGCCGCGACCTGCTCGAACAGGCCGATCTCTCGTTCCTGTACCCGATCAACCCGACCTGGAGCCTGGTCGGCCGCTACTACTACTCGCTGCGCGAGAGGCAGCTGCTGGAAGGCATCGCCGGCGTGCAGTGGGAAAGCTGCTGCGTGGCCGTGCGCCTGGTCGGCCGCCGCTACCTGCGCAACCGCGGCGAGGAGCTCAACAATGCCATTCAGCTGGAAATCGAACTCAAGGGGCTAGGCTCCGCTGGACCCGACACGGAAGGCCGTCTGCGCCGTGCTATCCTCGGCTATTACCGCGAGGACCTGTCCCTCGTTCCGCCGCCCCAGACGCGCGGTGGCGGTGATCTCCCCTCTCCAGACCCTGTCCCATGATCCGATCGTTCCGCAGCCTCACCCTCGCCGTCCTCCTGGCCGGCAGCTTCTCCGCCTTCGCCCAACAGCCGCTGGACCGGATCGCCGCGGTGGTCGACGAGGACGTCATCCTGCAGAGTGAACTGGACCGTGCGGTGGTCAACATCCGCGCCCAGTACGCCGGTCGTGAAGCCCAGCTGCCGCCGCCCAGCGTGCTGCAGCGCCAGGTGCTGGAGCGGCTGATCCTGATCAAGCTGCAGACCGCCCGCGCCGAAGGCACCGGCATGCGCATTTCCGACGAGGAAGTGAACGCCGCGATGGCCAACATCGCCCGTCAGAACAACCTCACCAACGACCAGCTGCGCCAGCAGCTGGCCCGCGACGGCATCGCCCTGTCGGACTTCCGCAACTCCCTGCGCGAGGAAATCACCGTGCAGCGCCTGCGCCAGCGCTTCGCGCAGCAGCAGGTGGACATCAGCGAGGCCGAGGTCGACGCCGCGATGGCCATGCAGGCCGGCGGCAACGCGCAGTACCGTCTCGCGCACATCCTGGTCGCCCTGCCCGAAGGCGCCACCGCCGAGCAGATCGCGACCGGCCAGAAGAAGATCGAAGGCATCAAGGCCCTGCTCGACAAGGGCGAGATGGAATTCAGCGCCGCGGCCGTGCGCTATTCCGACAGCCCCAACGCGCTGGAAGGCGGCGACCTGGGCTGGCGTGGGCTCGACCAGGTGCCGAGCAGCTTCGGCAACACCATCCGGACCATGCAGCGCGGCCAGATCGTCGGCCCGATCCGCGGCCCGAGCGGCTTCCAGCTGATCAAGCTCGAAGACGTGCGCAACGAGGATGCGGCCGGCGCGCAGATGGCCACGCAGTTCCAGGCCCGCCACATCCTGATCCGCACGCCGGAGAACGGCGACGATGCCGCAGCCAAGGCGAAGATCGAGACCCTGCTGGCGCGCGTGCGCGGCGGTGCCGATTTCGCCGAACTGGCCGGCAAGGAATCCGAAGACACTTCGAGCAAGGCGCGCGGCGGCGACCTCGGCTGGTTCGGCCAGGACGACTTCGGCCCCGAATTCGGCAAGCAGGTGGCCGGGCTGACCGACGGCCAGATCTCGTCGGCGTTCAAGACCCAGGCCGGCTGGCACATCGTCCAGCGCGTGGGCAGCCGCGAGGTCAATGCCACCGACCAGAACCGTCGCGCCAAGGCCCGCGAAGCCATCGGCCAGCGCAAGTTCGAAGCCGAGTGGGACACCTTCCTGCGCCAGATCCGCGGCGAAGCCTTCATCGACATCCGCATCGGTGCGGACGCCGCCGCCGGCAACGCCGGCTGATCGACCCAAGACGACGCCACCGATGCGCCAACGCCCCCGTCTCGCGCTGGTTCCGGGCGAGCCGGCCGGCATCGGCCCCGAACTCGTGGTCCGCGCCGCCCAGCGATCCTGGGGCGCGGACCTCGTCGTTTACGGGGACCGCAGCGCGCTGCTGCACGCCGCCGATGCCCTCGGCCTGCCGCTGCGGCTGATCTCACCGAACGATCCGTCCGCCGCCGGGCCCGGCGCGCTGGCGCATGTCGAGATTCCGCTGGCCACACCGGCCGCGTTCGGCCACCCCGAGCCGCGCAACGCCCGCGCCACCATCGCCTCGCTGGAGACCGCCGCCGGCGCCTGTCTGCAGGGCCTGTGCGACGGCATCGTCACCGGGCCGGTGCACAAGGCCGCGATCAACGACGGCGGCATCCCCTACACCGGCACCACCGAGCTGCTGGCCGCGCAGGCCGGCTGCGAAGTGGTGATGATGCTGGCCAACGACATCGTGCGGGTCGCGCTCGCCACCACCCACCTGCCGCTGCGCGAAGTGGCGGATGCGATCACCGCCGACGGCCTGGAACGCACCCTGCGCATCCTGCATGCCGCGCTGCGCCGGGATTTCGGCATCGACACCCCGCGCATCGCGGTGCTCGGCCTCAACCCGCATGCCGGCGAGGATGGCCATCTGGGCCGGGAGGAACTGGACCTCGTGATCCCGCTGCTCGACCGGCTGCGCGGCGAGGGCTGTGCGTTGATCGGCCCGCTGCCGGCCGACACCGCCTTCCTGCCGGCGAAGCTGCGCGGTTTCGACGCGGTGCTGGCGATGTACCACGACCAGGGCCTGCCGGTGCTGAAATACAGCGGCTTCGAACAGGCCGTGAACCTGACCCTGGGCCTGCCCTATCCCCGCGTTGCCGTGGACCACGGCACCGCCCTGGATCTCGCCGGTCGCGGCGTCGCCGACCCGTCCAGCCTGTACGCGGCGATCGACACCTGCACCCGGCTCGCGCGCAACCGCATGCGCGCGGGCGCCTGAGCACCACGGTGAGCAACGCGCGCATGGACACGATCGGCTGGGGCGATTTCATGAAGGTGGAGCTGCGCGTCGGCCGCGTCGTGCGCGCCGAGCCCTTCCCGGAAGCGCGCAAGCCGGCCTACGTGCTGCACGTGGACTTCGGCCCCGAGCTCGGCGTGCGCAAGTCCAGCGCGCAGATCACCGTGCATTACCGGCCGGAGGACCTCGTCGGCCGGCTGGTGGTCGCGGTGGTGAATTTCCCGAAGAAGCAGATCGGGCCGCTGATGTCCGAATGCCTGGTGACCGGCTTCCACGACGCGGACGGCGCCGTCGCGCTGTGCGTGCCCGATCGCGACGTGCCGCTCGGCACGCGCCTGCTCTGAGTCGACAGTAGACCCCAATGACCACGCCATTCAGCCAGCCCGCCAAGAAAGCCCTCGGCCAGCACTTCCTGCACGAGCGCCACATCATCGACAAGATGCTGTTGGCGATCGACCCGAAGCCGGGCGACCGCTTCGTCGAGATCGGCCCGGGCCAGGGCGCGCTGACCTTCCCGCTGCTGGACCGGCACGGTGCGCTGACGGCGATCGAGTACGATCGCGACCTGCTCGTCCCGCTGGCCGAAGCCGCGAAGGCGCACGGCGAGCTCACCCTGGTGCATTCCGACGTGATGGACGTCGACTTCACCGCGCTGGCGGCGGGCACGCCGTTCCGTCTGGTCGGCAACCTGCCCTACAACCTGTCCTCGCCGATCCTGTTCCATGCGCTGGACCATGCCGCGGTGATCCGCGACATGCACTTCATGCTGCAGAAGGAAGTCGTCGACCGCATGGCCGCCGCGCCGGGCAGCAAGGTCTACGGCCGCCTGAGCGTGATGCTGCAGGCCTACTGCGTGGTGACCTCGCTGTTCAAGGTTCCGCCCGGTGCGTTCCGGCCGCCGCCGAAGGTGGATTCCGCCGTGGTCCGGCTGGTGCCGCGTCCGCCGGAACAGGTCGGCATCGTCGACCCGCGCCACTTCGCCGATGTCGTGCGCGCCGCCTTCGGCCAGCGCCGCAAGACCCTGCGCAATGCGCTGTCGAACATCTGCGACGCCGACCAGATCGCCGCCGCCGGGATCGACCCGCAGATCCGCGCGGAGCAGCTGGCCGTGTCCGAATTCGTGCGCCTGGCGAACGACACCGTCGGCGGCTGAACCGCCCGAATCCGCGACGCGGGCCCTGCTAAACTGTGGCCCATGCAGGACACTTCACCGGAACACCCGGACTACGCCATCGCGATCGACATCGCGACCCGCTATCTCGACGAGCAATCCAGGCCCGACGAGGAGCTGTACTACTTCGCCTACACGATCGGCATCCGCAACACCGGTTCACGCGCGGCGCAACTCATCAGCCGGCGCTGGCTGATCGTCGATGCCATCGGTTTCCCGCGCGAGGTCGTCGGCGAGGGCGTCGTCGGCGAGCAGCCGCACCTGCGCCCCGGCGAACGTTTCGAATACACCTCCAGCACGTTCTTCAAGACGCCCTACGGCACGATGGAGGGCGCGTACACGATGCGCGGCGACGACGGCACCGAGTTCGAGGCGCCGATCCCGCAGTTCGTGCTCTGCATTCCGCGGATGCTGCACTGATGGCCGTCTGGGCGATCGGCGACCTGCAGGGCTGCTACGGCCCCACCCAGCGCCTCCTGGAGAAGATCCGCTTCGACCCGGCGCAGGACCGGCTGTGGTTCTGCGGCGACCTCGTCAACCGCGGCGGCGAATCGCTGGAAACCCTGCGCCTCGTGCACTCGCTGCGCGAGCACTGCGAGGTGGTGCTGGGCAACCACGATCTCTCGCTGCTGGCGATCTCCGAGCGCAGCCCGGACGATCAGCGCAAGGTCAACCCGGACCTGCAGCGCATCCTGTTCGCCGAGGACCGCGAGCCGCTGATCGAGTGGCTGCGCCATCGCCCGCTGCTGCACAGCGATCGTGAACTGGGCTGGATGATGATCCACGCCGGCATGGCGCCGAAGTGGACCACCGCGCATGCCGAGAAGCACGCGCGGGAAGTCGAACACCGCCTGCGCAGCGACAGCCGCCGCAAGCTGCTGCGCAACATGTACGGCGATTACCCGGCCTGGTCGCCGGCGCTGCGCGGCGTGGAGCGCGAACGCGCGATCATCAACATCTTCACCCGCCTGCGTTACTGCTCGCCGCGCGGGCGCATCGCCTTCAACGAGAAGGGCGCGCCCGGCACGCAGGCGCCCGGCCTGTATCCGTGGTACGAAGTGCCCGGCCGCAGCGAACGCGACCTCAAGATCGTCTGCGGCCACTGGTCGACGCTCGGCCTGTTCATCGGCCACGGCGTGCATGCGATCGACACCGGCGCGGTCTGGGGCGGCAAGCTCACCGCGCTGCAGCTGGACACCGACGAATTGCGCATCGTGCAGGTCCAGGGCCGCGAGGTCGCCACGCCCGGGGAACAGGACTGATGCGCCGCGACACGCGCCGCCGGATGTCCTGGCTGCCCGTGTCGCTGTCCTGCGCGCTGGCCGCGTGCGTACTCACCGCCTGTTCGGGCTCGGAAGCCGCGCAGACATCCCCGGGGGCCTCCGCGCGAACGACCTCCCCTGCCCGCACCCAGGCGCGTCCCGCAGCGCATCCCCGCGTCGTTGCGGCGCGGAAACAGATCGGTGTCACCCTGCTCTACGACCCCGCGTACGTCGTGCTGTCCTACCCGGGCGGCGACGTGGCGAAGAACCGGGGCGTGTGCACCGACGTGGTGATCCGCGCCCTGCGCGAGGAAGGCATCGACCTGCAGAAGACGGTGCATGAAGACATGCGCGCCCACTTCGATCTCTATCCGAAGAAGTGGGGGCTGCGCCGGCCCGACCGCAACATCGACCATCGCCGCGTGCCGAACCTGCAGACCTGGTTCGCACGACAGGGCTGGTCGCTGACGCCTGGCGACAATGCGGCCGGCTACAAGCCCGGCGACCTGGTGACCTGGATGCTGCCCGGCAACCTGCCGCACATCGGCATCGTCAGCGATCGCACCAGTTCCCGCGGCCAGCCGCTGATCATCCACAACATCGGCAGCGGTACGCGCGAGGAAGACATCCTGTTCGCGTATCCGATCACCGGGCATTATCGCCCCCGCAAGCCGGCGGCCCCGTAGCCCGGAGCCTGCTCAAAAGCCGATGCACGTGCGGTCGGTTTTTGTAGAGCGGAGCGAAGCTCCGCTGTGCTCTTTCCGAAGCTCGTATCCCAACGACGGCGGACAAGCGGGCTGGCGGATGCCGTGCAGCGGAGCTTCGCTCCGCTCTACAACGGCAGGTTGCGTTCGTAATCCACGAAATCGAACGCGAAGGCATGCGTTTCATCGGCGGCATGGTGGCCGCGCGCGGACTCGCGCCACTCCATGGCATCGAATGCCGGAAAGAACGCATCGCAACCCTCGATGGCGGTATCGACATGGGTCAGGTGCATCCGCGTCGCCATCGGCAGCGCAAGCGCGTACACCTCACCGCCGCCGATCACGCACAGCTCGCTCGCGCCGTCCGCTTCCGCGATGCGCAGCGCTTCCTCGATCGAGGCGACCGCCTCCATCCCCTCGAACGGCACCCGGCCGCTGCGGGTGAGCACGAGGTTGCGCCGCTTCGGCAGCGCGCGCCCCAGCGATTCCGCGGTCTTGCGCCCCATCAGCACCGGCTTGCCCAGCGTCAGCGCCTTGAAGTGCTTGAGGTCGTCCGGCAGGTGCCAGGGCAAGGCATTGCCACGACCGATGGCGCGGTTGCGGTCGAGTGCGGCGATGAGGACCAGTTCAATCACGGTGACGTGGGTGCAGGTGTCGAAACAGAAGCAGGAACCCGCAGGGGGTCGCAGCGACGTGACGGGTCGGACAGGATGGCCTCGATGGCTTCCACGTCGGCCTTGGTCGGAGAGGCGTCCGTGGTGATTTCGAACAGCGTTCCGTCACGGTACGCGGTCCAGACACGCGCGGGAACAGAACCGCCGCCCAGTGCTCGGCGCTGGAAGGTCTTGCGGCGAACCTCGCCGGCGGGCGTGTCCAGTGACGGCTGTGCCACGACAGCCCAGACCGCATCGCCGGACAGCATTTTCTTCTCCAGCTCATCGCGGCCCACCTTGCCGTCAGGCAGGCACAGCATCGACAACCAGCCACCGGACCGCTCGTACTCCACGCGGTGATATCCCGCTGCTCCAAGGGGACCGGTACCATCGGGCACGCGGATGCGAATCATGCTGTCCAGATTGAACCGCTTGCTGCGTGCGATCGGCAGGGCGCCGAACTGGCTCGCCAGCCCCTGCGGTGTCACGGCGCGCGTCAGGAACTCCCGATAGGTCGTCACGTCATCGCGTACCGGCGCAACTGCGAATGCAACGTGTTCGATCACAGCACGCATGTCGTCGACCGACGTTCGTTCCGGCTTGAACGTGGCATTGAGCATGTAGGAGATGCCGTTGCGATTGCCGAAGTAGTTCGCAGTACTCCAGGGCTTACCGGAACCGGGGCCGTATGCGGTCAACTCGAACCAGGCGCCATCGATCTGCACCGCATCGGCATGGATCGGATTGTACTGCGCGCTTTGCTTCACGCTTTCGCGGACCTTCGCTTCGGATTCGTCGGCGAAAGGGCGCTCCGTATTGGTGATGGCACGAACCGTGAGCATGATCGTTTCGGTCGATTGGGACGCCGTTTCGATCGTCAGCACATAGGTTTCACGCAGGATCACCAGCATGCCGCCCTGAGTGCTGCGGGAGAAATCGATGCCGGCTGATTCGACGTGAACCGCCTTCACGCGCGGCGAAGGAAACATCAGCAATCGAGCCACGCGGGCATCTGCCGTCACGACCGCTGGCGATGACGGCGCATTGGGGGCTGTCTGCTGTGCCCAAGCGCAGCAAGTCGCTGCGCACAGCAAGGCCGCGATCGATAAGCGCAGACGGCTCACGCTCACACCGCCACCGGCGCCTTGATCGCGGGATGCGGGTCGTAGCCCTCGATGGCGATGTCGTCGTAGGCGAAACCGAAGATGTCCTTCACGACCGGGTTCAGGCGCAGCGTGGGCAGCGGTCGCGGTTCGCGGGAGAGCTGCTCGCGGGCCTGGTCGAAATGATTCGAATACAGGTGCGCGTCGCCGAGGGTGTGCACGAAGTCGCCGACCTCGAGATCGCAGACCTGCGCGACCATGTGCGTGAGCAGCGCGTAGCTGGCGATGTTGAACGGCACGCCGAGGAAGATGTCGCCGCTGCGCTGGTAGAGCTGGCAGCTGAGCTTGCCGTCGGCGACGTAGAACTGGAACATCGTGTGGCAGGGCATCAGCGCCATCTGCGGCAGGTCGGCGACGTTCCATGCGCTGACGATGAGCCGGCGCGAATCGGGATTGCGCCGGATCTCGTCGACGACCCAGCGGATCTGATCGATCTCGATGCCGTCGGCGCCGGCCCAGCGTCGCCACTGCTTGCCGTAGACCGGGCCCAGCTCGCCGTCCGCGTCGGCCCACTCGTCCCAGATGCTGACCTTGTTGTCCTTCAGATAGGCGATGTTGGTCTCGCCCTTCAGGAACCACAGCAGCTCGTGCACGATCGAGCGTAGGTGCAGCTTCTTGGTGGTGACCAGCGGAAAGCCTTCCCGCAGGTCGAACCGCATCTGCCAGCCGAACACGCTGCGCGTGCCGGTGCCGGTGCGGTCGGCCTTTTCGGTGCCGTGTTCGAGGACGTGGCGCAGCAGGTCGAGATAGGCTTTCATCGGAGGCGTGGTGTCATGCGAAGCGTGTCATCCCGTGGAGGAGATCAGGCGGCGGGCTGCGGCTGCAGCGTCGGCGCGCGGCGCGACAGCCACAGCAGCACCACGCCGAGCACGATCAGCGGCAGGCTCAGCACCTGGCCCATGGTCAGCCAGTCGAAGGCGAGATAGCCGATCTGCGGGTCCGGCAGGCGCACGAATTCCACCAGGAAGCGGAAGCAGCCGTACAGCAGCGCGAACAGGCCGGCGACGGCGTAGCGCGGCCGGGGCTTGCGCGAGAACCACCACAGCACGCAGAACAGCACCACGCCTTCGAGCGTGAACTGGTACAGCTGCGACGGGTGGCGCGCGAACTGGTCGAGCATGCCGGTGGCGTGCATCGCGTCCAGCTGCGCGGACGACAGGCCGAGGATCCTGTCCTCGGCATGCGGGAAGATCACGCCCCATCCGGCTTCGGTGTACTTGCCCCACAGCTCGCCGTTGATGAAATTGCCCAGGCGCCCGAAGCCGAGGCCGGGCGGCACCAGCGGCGCCACGAAGTCGACGATGTCGAAGAAATTCATGCGGTGCTTGCGCGCCCACCACAGCGAGGCCACGAGCACGCCCACCAGGCCGCCGTGGAAGCTCATGCCGCCCTGCCAGATCTTCAGGATCAGCAGCGGCTCGGCGATGTAGGCCTTGAGGTCGTAGATCAGCACGTAGCCGATGCGCGCGCCGAAGATCACGCCGAGCATGCTGTAGAACAGCAGGTCGCTGTAGGCCTGCTCGTTGATCCCCGGCAGGCGACCGGCACGCACGCGGCTGCGCCCGAGGAACCAGGCGACGGTGAAGCCCAGCAGGTACATCACGCCGTACCAGTGGACCTTGAAATCATCCCCGAACGCGATCAGCACGGGGTCGATCTGATGCAGGAAAGTCATGGTCGAAGTCGCCTGGTGGGCCTGCCATCGCATCGGGCACGCGCCCGATGCGTGGAAGGCGGGATCGGACTCAATCCGGCAGCAAGCGGTCCTGCGACCGCTTCTTGGTCCAGAGGTTCAGGCCTTCGACCACGGCCGAGAAGCCCATCGCAAAGTAGATGTAGGCCTTGGGCACGTGGGCCTCGAAGCCCTCGGCGACCAGGAAGGCGCCGACCAGGACGATGAAGGCCAGGGCCAGCATCTTCACGGTCGGGTTGCGGTCGATGAACTTGCCCAGCGGGGTCGCGGCCAGCAGCATCACGCCCACCGCCAGCAGGATCGCCGCGACCATGACCGGCGTGCGGTTGGCCATGCCGACCGCCGCGATCACCGAGTCCAGCGAGAACACGATGTCGATCACGGCGATCTGGGCGATGACGCCCCAGAACACGGTGGCCGGCTTGGTGTTGATGTCCTCTTCCTCGCCCCGGCCGCTGACGATGCCGTGGATCTCCTTCGTGCCCTTCACCAGCAGGAACGCGCCGCCAAGGATCAGCACCAGGTCGCGCACCGAGAAGCCGTGGCCGTACAGCTTGAACAGGTCGTAGGTCAGTCCCGCCAGCCAGGCCAGGGTCAGCAGCAGGCCGATGCGGGTGATGCAGGCGACCGCGATGCCGAACTTGCGCGCCTTCTCGCGCTGCGCGTAGGGCAGCTTGGACACCGCGATCGAGATGAAGACGAGGTTGTCGATGCCCAGCACGATCTCGATCGCGCTCAGGGTGATCAGGGTGATCCACGTCTGCGGATCGGAAATCAGTTCCAGCATTGCTTGTTATCCCGGGGAAACGTTGCGGGCGCGGGGGTGGCGCCCGGTCAGGGCGGTCAGAGGTAGCGGTCCCAGAGGATGAGGCCCCAGACCAGCAGCACGTTCATCATCAGCACGAACACCGCGGCGGACCCCATGTCCTTGGCGCGACCGGCCAGTTCGTGGAACTCCGGGCCATAGCGTTCGATCACCGCCTCGATCGCCGAATTCAGCAGCTCGGCGGCCATCACCAGCAGGCAGCTGCCGATCATCAGGGCGCGTTCGACCGGGCCATCGACCAGCCAGCAGGCCAGCGGCGCCAGGACCACGAAGAGGTAGACCTCCAGGCGAAACGAGGATTCGTGCAGCCAGGCCGCGCGCAGGCCCTGCAGGGACCAGATCGTGGCCTTGAGGATACGCCCCGGCGTGCGCGGCAGGTGCCCGGTGTTGTCGGCCATGTCAGCGGGCGCTCCCGGCCGGGAGGCGATGGCGGTGGCGCGGAACGTTGACCGGCATGGGCAGTGGGCGGGCGGCGGAGGTTGCCGATTTTGCCATATCCCCGCCGCCGGCCGGTGACCGGCGACGGTCGAAGCGGCCTCCAGCCCCCCGACGCGTACAGATGCTTGCCGTCCCCACCCGTGGGCTTGCTAGGATGACCGACGTCACGCAAGCCGGCCGTACCGGCGCGACGGCCGCTCCAGGACGCGCCAGGGATCGACAGGGGACCACCGATGCACGACATGCCGTATCCAGTGGCCGGCGCGAGGCCGGCACGCACAGCGCCATCTTCCATCCGCGGCTGGCGTTCATGGCCGCTGGCCCTCCTCCTGACCATGCTCGCCGGCTGCGCCGCCACGCCGGACCGCGAGGAGATTCCGCAGTTCCGGCAGGGCGCGGCCACCGCGAACCAGCAGACGGCGCAGGCCTTCTCCGACATCAACGCCTTCCTGCGCCAGCAGCAGATCGAGCGCGCGATGCGCCAGCCCACGCTGAACGAAGGCGAGTTCCTGACCGTGCTCGGCGACGAGGACGTGGCCAAGTGGAGCCGCGCCTTCGCCGTGATCGATGGCTACGCCGCCTCGCTGGAAAAGCTGCTGGACCCGCAGCGGCGCGACGACGCGCAGCAGGAGCTGGTGAAGCTCGGCGAGACCATCGGCGCCCTTGACGGCCGGCAGCTGCCGGCCGGCGTGGCCGGCGGTTTCGCCACGCTCGGCGGCCTGCTGCTGCAGCTCAAGGGCGAGCGGGACGCGATGCGCGCGATCCGCACCGCCAATCCCGGCATCCAGGCCACGTTCTCGACGATGATGGACGCCATCGGCGCCGACCAGAACAGCGGCGTGCGCAGCGTGGTCCGCAACACCTGGCAGACCATGCTGGCCAAGCAATCGGTGGACTTCCTGCGCGCGCCCGATCCGGACACCAAGCGCGCGGTGGTGCAGCAGTACGTCACGACCATGGACCAGCGCGACGCGCAGGACGCCTCGCTGGCGGCGCTGCGGCGATCGCTCGGGCTGCTGGCGTCGGCGCATGCGGAACTCGCCGCCGGCCGCAACGACGGCGCACAGGGCCTGATCGACCTGGTGCAGCGCGAATACACCGCCTACCGCGCGCAGGTCGACGCGATCCGCAAGCAACGTCAGGCCGCGCAGGGCGGCACGCAGGGAGACACGCCATGAACGCCGTCATCGCGAACCAGAGCACGATCAACAACGAGACCAAGCAGCTGCACGACAACCTGATCGCGCAGCACCAGGCCTTGTCCGACCGCCTATCGACGGTCACCTCGGCCGACGATGCCGACGCGATCGTGCGCGAGATGCAGGAGATCAACTTCCGCGTGATGATCAGCGGCGGCCTGCTGTTCAAGCAGACCACCGCGCAGATCGACGACAACCTGCAGAGCGTGATCGCGGCCGGCACCGACCTGAAGACCTCCATCGCGCAGGCCGACAAGATCCGCGACATCATCAAGGCCACCAGCAAGTACCTGGGTCTGGTCGACAAGGTGCTGGATCGGATCAAGCTGCTCTAGAGCGACGCCCCGGGCGGCGCCGGACCGTCGCGGCGGGCCTCCGCAGCCCGCCGCGCCCGGTTGGCCGCGTTCAGCCAGCCGTGCGACGCGGTGCGCCCTGGGGCTGGTACAGGCTCAGCACGTTGCCGTCCGGATCGAGGAAGTCCAGGGTCAATCCGCCATCGGGCGCTTCGCTGACCGGGACCACGATCTCCACGCCCTTCGTCGCCAGGGCCTCGGCGTAGTCGTCGATGCCGCCGTCGAGCGAAAAGACGACCACCGGGCTGTCGCCGGCCTTCGCCGGGCGCTGGATGAAGACCAGACTCAGATCGCCCAGTTCGGCGAGGGCGAACGGGCCGTCGTGGCCCTCCAGTTCCGCGAGCGGCAGGCCAAGGGTGTCGCGATAGAAGGCGATGGAACGGTCGAGGACGCCGACGAAGAAGACGATGGCGCCGACTTTGGCGTTGACGAGCATGGGATGACTCCTGTGATGGTCGAATGCGGGAACGCCGGTCGAGCACACTGCACGCCCGGTCGCCCCTGTCAATTGCCGCCGCCTGCCGATCTGTGAGCGGGGGTGCGCACGACCAGCAGGTGGCCGTCCGGGTCGTGGCTGCCCAGGCCATCGCGCCCGCCCAGCGCGGCCTTCAGCGCACGCCGGACCAGGCCGAACTGCAGGTCGACGCTGCGCGCGGGATCGCGGACGTAGGCCAGGGCCAGGGCCTCGGCGCGCTGGCCGGGCGACAACGCGCCGAGCGCCTTGCGGATGCGGCTCAGGCGCTGGCGGAATGCGGTGTCGGGGATGCCGAGGATCCAGCGGATTTCCTCCTGGCCCAACCCGTGCAGGGCCAGCACCGCGACCCGACGCGCGGCCGGCGGCAGGCGCGCGAGCAGGTCCGTCGCATCGGGCACGGGGGCGGGCGCTGGCGCGGCCTCGTCGATCGGCGCGGCCACCGCCACCTCGCGACGCCGCCGACGGATCGCGCTGCGCGCCTGCATCAGCGCGCGCTGGCGGATGACGCCCGACAGCCACGGCAGGGCGTCCGCGCCGAGCGCATCACGACCTTCTTCCAGCGCGATCAGCAATGCATCCTGGACCAGATCCTCGGCTTCGGCGGCGTTGCGTGCGTGACGACGCGCGACGCTGCGCAGGCGGCGGTACAGGTCGATGTCCACGCCGGCCGCGCCCCGAGGCCGAAGCGGTCAGGGATCGTCGCGGAACACGGCGGTGCCGCGGCTGCCGTCGGGCTTGACCCAGCCGCGATACATGCCGCTGGTGTTGAACGGCAGGGCGATGTTGCCGGCGTTGTCGAGGGCGATCGCGCCGCCGTCGCCGCCGAGCTGCGGCACCACGCCGTTGATCACCGCGTCGGCGGCTTCCGCGAGGGGGTCGCCGCGATAGGCCACACGTGCGCAGATGTCATGGGCGACGGCGGCGCGGATGAAGAACTCGCCCCAGCCGGTGCCGGACACGCCGCAGCGGTCGTCGGCCCAGGTGCCGGCGCCGATCACCGGCGAATCGCCGATCCGGCTCCAGCGCTTGTTGGTCATGCCGCCGGTCGAGGTGCCGGCGGCGATGCGGCCGTTGAGATCCAGCGCGACCGCGCCGACCGTGCCGAAATAGGTGCCGCGCAGGTCCTTGCCGGCCTGGCGCTGCGCGCGGGCCTTGGCCTCTTCGAGCTGCTTGCGGCGGTGTTCGGTATCGAACCAGGTATTCGGCACGCGTTCGATGTCCTTCAGCGTATCGGCGAAGGCTTCAGCGCCCGCACCAGCGAGCATCACGTGCGGGCTGCGCTCCATGACCGCGCGCGCCAGCTTGATCGGGTTGCGCACCGTGGTCACGCCGGCCACCGCGCCGGCCCGGCGGGTGTGGCCTTCCATCACCGAGGCATCGAGCTGGTGGCCGCCGTCGGCGTCGTAGACCGCGCCCTTGCCGGCGTTGAAGTGCGGCGATTCCTCCAGCACCAGGATCGCGGCCTCGACCGCATCGAGCGCGGCACCGCCGCGCGCGAGCACGGCATGGCCGGCGTCGAGCGCGCGGTCGAGGTCGGCGCGGATCGCGCGCTCCTGCTCGGCGGACAGCTGGTCGCGTTCGATGACCCCGGCGCCGCCATGGATGACGAGCGCGGTCCGTCCGGTGATGGACTTCTCCGGCATCGGATTGTCGGGATAGGGGCTGTTCTCGGGGCGGTGCTGGGCGTGGGCGGTCATCGTGGCGACGGCGAGGCAGAGGGCAAGCAGCGGGCGCATCGGGAACTCCGGGCGGCGGATGTCGAAGCATAGCCCCCGGCACCCTGCGGTTGTAGAGCGGATCGAAGATCCGCTGCCCGTCAGCGCCGAGCGGCGTTTGCTCCGCTCCCTAGCTCTTGTAGAGCGGAGCTTGCTCCGCTCCCGCCTTCCGATTGCCGGCGAATCAGCCGCTGCGGTAGCGGCACGGGCTTTCGGCGAGGCAGCAGCGGAGCTGCGCTCCGCTCTACAAGAACCGATGGTCGGTTGCAGCGCGGGCGTCCCGCCTACTGCTGCCGCAGCGCCTCGATCGGGTCGAGCTTCGCGGCCTTGCTCGCGGGGTAATAGCCGAAGAACAAGCCGGTGGCGATCGAGAAGCCGGCGGCGAGGCCGATGACCTGGCTGTTCAGCGCGACCGGGAGTGCGCCGATCTTGCTCACCGCCAGCGCGCCGACCACGCCGATCGCGATGCCGATGATGCCGCCGATCAGCGAGATCAGCATGGCTTCGGCGAGAAACTGGCGGCGGATGTCCCGCGGGCCCGCGCCCACGGCCATGCGCAGGCCGATCTCGCGGATGCGCTCGGTCACCGACACCAGCATGATGTTCATGATGCCGATGCCGCCGACGATCAGCGAAATCCCGGCGACCGCGCCCAGCAGCCACGACATCAGCTTGGTCGTCTGCGTGCGCGTGGCGACGATCTCGGCGAGGTTGCGCACGTTGAAATCGTCCTCGGCGCCGGGCTGGATCTTGTGCCGCTGGCGCAGCAGGGCTTCGATCTCCGCCTGCGTGGTCGACAACGCATCCGGATCGGCGACACCGACGGAGATCTGCTGCACCGAACCGGGCGAGAGGAAGCTGCTGGTGTTCATGCGTCGGCGGGCGGTCTCCAGCGGGATCACCACCAGGTCGTCCTGGTCCTGGCCGAAACCGCCCTGCCCCTTCGACTTCAGCGTGCCGACCACGGTGAACGGCACGCGGCCGATGCGGATGGTCTGGCCGACCGCCTCTTCCTCGCCGAACAGTTCGCGGCGCACGGTCTCGCCGATGATCACGGACTTGCCGCCGCCGTAGTCGCTCGACTCGAAGCCCGGGCCGCTGGCGATCTCCCAGCCGTTGATCGCGAACCAGTCGGGCTCGACGCCCTGCCAGCTGGTCGACCAGTTGTTCTCGGCATAGATCACCTGCGAGCCGCCGCGCAGCAGTGAGCTGACGTACTGCACGCCGGGCACTTCGCGACGGATCGCGTCGGCGTCCTCTTCGGTGAGCGTGAAGAAGTTGCCGCTGCCGGTGCGCACGCCGCCGAAACCGCGGCCGGCGCCGGGATTGATGTCCAGTCGCTGCGAGCCGAGGCCGGAGACGATCTTCTCGATCTCGGCCTGCGTGCCCTGGCCGACCGACACCATCACGATCACGGCGGCGATGCCGATGATCACGCCCAGCGAGGTCAGCGCGCTGCGCAGCCAGTTGCCGCGCAGGGCGTGCACTGCGGTGCGCAGCACTTCGAGCAGGGTCATGCCGCCTGCCTGCGGCGCGTGCGCGGCGCTCATGCCTTCGCCTCCGCGTGCGCCGGGCCGACCTGCGGATCGCTGTCGTGCAGCTCGCCGTCGCGCATCACGCAGGTGCGGTTCGCGTGCGCGGCGACTTCGGCGTCGTGGGTGATGAGGATGATGGTGTGGCCTTCGCTGCGCAGGCGCTCGAACAGGGCGAGGATCTCCTGCCCGGTGCGCGAATCGAGCGCGCCGGTGGGTTCGTCGGCCATGAGGATCGGCGGCTGGTGGATCAGCGCGCGCGCGATCGCCACGCGCTGCTGCTGGCCGCCCGACAATTCGCTGGGCTTGTGGTGCATGCGCTCGCCCAGGCCGACGGCGGCCAGCGCCTCGGAGGCGCGACGGCGGCGCTCGGCGACCGGGACGCGCGCATAGCTCAGCGGCATCGCCACGTTGTCCAGCGCGCTCATCCGCGCCAGCAGGTTGAAGCCCTGGAAGACGAAACCGATCTTGTCGCGGCGCAGGACCGCACGCTCCTCGGCATCCAGCGTGGCCACATCGACGCCATCGCAGAGGTAGGTGCCGGAGGTCGGCGTATCGAGGCAGCCGATCAGGTTCATCAGCGTGGACTTGCCCGAGCCCGACGGCCCCATGATCGCGACGAACTCACCGTGCTCGATGCGCAGGTCCACGCCCTTGAGCGCGGCGACCTCGGCCTCGGTGCCCTGCGAATAGATCTTGCTGAGCGCACGCGTTTCGATCACCGGATGCACGGTCGAGCGCGCGGCCGGATTGGCGGCGACTGCACTCACTTGGCCGGCTCCGCCGCCTGCACGCCGACGATCACCTGGTCGCCGGCCTTCAGGTCGCCGATGATCTCGGTGCTGCTGCCGTCGGACGCGCCGACGCGCACCAGGACCGGCTTGGGCTTGCCGTCAGCGAGCACGTAGACCGGGGCGCGACGCGCGCCGACCAGTTCGTTCACCGCGCGCTCCCACTGCTCGCGCTGGTCGTCGCGCAGGGTCGCGCGGAACTCGCCGAACTGCTGGTTGAAGCGTTCGAGCATGCGCTGGCGCATCGCGCCGCTGGCATTGCCGGCGCCGCGGTTGCCGCCGCCCGACTGCGGGCCACCGGGGCCGCGGCCGAACAGGTTCGGCGCATTGCCGCCCTGCGGCGGCGCGGCGGTGCGCGCGGCGATGCGCTCGCGCATCTTCGTCAGTGCAGCGTCGAATGCGGCCTGCTGGCTCGCATCGAGCTTCAGCGTCGCGGCGATCTTGGGAAGTTCGTCGCTCATGCCGCCGCCGCGCTGCGCGCCCTGCTGCTGCTCGGCCGTGGCATCGTCGACCGGCGGCTTGAAGCGCATCGCCGCGTTCGGCACCTTCAGCACGTTGTCGCGACGGCTGACTTCGATCTCGGCGTTCGCCGTCATGCCCGGCAGCAGGGTCTGGTCGCTGTTGTCGACCGAGACGACCACCGGATAGGTGATGACGTTGCTGGTGTTGGTGGACGAGAGCCGCACCTGGCGCACCTCGCCCTTGAAGCGACGGTCCGGGAACGCATCGACGGTGAAGCTGACGACCTGCGCGGGCTTGACCTGGCCGATGTCGGATTCGTCCACGGCCAGCACGATCTCCATCTGCGACAGGTCCTCGGCGATCTTGAACAGCACCGGCGCCTGCAGGCTGGCGGCGACGGTCTGGCCCGGCTCGACCGAGCGCGCCAGCACCACGCCGTTCACCGGCGAGCGGATCACGGTGCGGGCGAGGTTGAGGTGGGCATTCTGCGCCGAGGCGGTCTGCTGGCGGATCTGCGCCTCGGCCGAAGCGACCTGGGCGCGGGCCTGGTCGCGCGCGGCGAGGGCCTGGTCGAGGTCGCCGCGCGAGATGAGCTTCTGCGCGACCAGTTCGACCTTGCGGCCGTAGTCGAGCTCGGCGTTGCGGAGGTTGGCGCGCGCGGTCTGCAGGCTGGCGCGCGCATTGGCGATGGCCGCGTTGCCCTGCTCGATCTGGGCCTGGAAGGTATCGGGATCGATGCGGGCGATGACCTGGCCCTTCTCGACGCGGTCGTTGAAGTCGACCAGCACCTCGGTGACCTTGCCCGACACTTCGCTGCCCACGTCGACCGTGGACAGCGCGCTGAGATTGCCCGTGGCCGAAATGGCGACGCGGATGTCGCCCTGCTCGACCGCCGCGGTGCGGAATTTCTGCGCCTCGTCCCCTCCCCGGCCCTTCCAGTACCACCCGGCAGCGGCGAGTGCGACGACGACGGGAACGATGATCAGGGCGAGCGGGCGTTTGCGTTGTGCGGGCATGGGCGGCTGGAGTCTGCGGACGCGGATCGAATGGTCGGGAACGCACCGGGGCGCCAGCGGTTGACCGGGAACGTGCGCCGCAGGTTCCCGTCGATGCGGGTCCGGCGTCCGCGCGGTCGGCCTTGGCGGCCCGGGCATGGCCGCGCATCATCGCACGATCAACCGTCGGCCCGCCGTGCCGCCAGACTCCGCAACGAACGCCCTCCGCGAAGAACCCCCATGGCCCTGCCCCTCGACCGTCTCCTGCCCATCGTCCTGCTGCTGTGCTCGAACATCTTCATGACCTTCGCCTGGTACGGGCACCTCAAGTACAAGTCCTCGCCGCTGCCCGTGGCCATCGCGGCGAGCTGGGGCATCGCCCTGTTCGAGTACATGCTGATGGTGCCCGCCAACCGCTGGGGCAGCGCGGTCTATTCCGCGCCGCAGCTCAAGGGCATGCAGGAGGTGATCACCCTGCTGGTGTTCGCCGGCTTCTCGGCGTGGTTCCTCGACCAGCCGCTGAAATGGAACCACTGGGCCGGCTTCGGCCTGATCGTGGTCGCGGCGTGGTTGATCTTCCTCGAATGACCCCGCTCTTGTAGAGCGGAGCGAAGCTCCGCTGCACCCTCGTCGAAGCCCGCACCATCACCACAACGGCATGTACACCGGCTCCCGGAGCACGCGCAGCGGATCTTCGATCCGCTCTACAGGAAAAACGCCGCTCTTGTAGAGCGGAGCGCAGCTCCGCTGCACCCTTGTCGAAGCCCGCACCATCACCACAACGGCATGTACACCGGCTCCCGGAGCACGCGCAGCGGATCTTCGATCCGCTCTACAGGAAACAACCGGCTGTCGTAGAGCGGAGCTTGCTCCGCTCAGGCTTTCACGAGACGGCAATGAGCGGAGCAAGCTCCGCTCTACAAAACCCGGGTCAGAACGGAATCCGCCCGATCACGATGTCCTTGAACATCACCCAGTCCCCGACGAAAGAGTAGAACGGGTGCTTGAACGTCGCGGGTCTGTTCTTCTCGAAGAAGAAATGCCCGACCCAGGCGAAGGCATAGCCGCTGACCAGCGCGCCGAGCAGCCACCACGGGTTGCGCTGGGTGATGGCGGCGGCGATCAGGCCCAGCGCCACGCAGCTGCCGACGAAGTGCAGGCGCCGGCAGACCACGTTGCGGTGTTCGCCGAGATAGAACGGATAGAACTCGCGGAAGCTGGCGAAGCGCTCGCTCATGTCGACTCCTGCTGTTTGGCACGGTCCCAGTAGCGATCCTGCGCGTCCAGCGGCAGGTCGGCAAGGCGCACGCCATCGGCGGCGGCCATGGCTTCCATGGCGCGGAAGCGACGCTCGAACTTGTGGTTGGCGCGACGCAGGGCCGCGCCCGGGTCGACCTTCGCATGGCGGGCCAGGTTCGCGGCGACGAACAGCAGGTCGCCCAGTTCCTCCTCCAGCCGGTCCAGCACTGCGGGGTCGCCCGGTGCGGCGGCGCGGGCCTCGAACTCCACCCGCACTTCCTCCAGCTCTTCCTTCAGCTTGTCGATCACCGGCGCCGGCCCCGGCCAGTCGAACCCGACCGTGGCCGCCTTCTTCTGCAGTTTCACCGCGCGCTGCCACTCCGGCAGCCCCCGGGCGATGCCGGCCAGCGCCGAGTCATCCGCATCCACGCCGAGCTTCGCCAGGCGCTCCTTCTTCTTCTCCGCATCCCACATCGCGTTCAGCGCGTCGCTGTCGGCGATGCTCATGCCCGCGAACACATGCGGATGCCGGCGCTCCATCTTGTCGCTGATCGCCGCGACCACGTCGCCGAACGCGAACGCGCCCTGCTCCTCGGCCATGCGCGCATGGAACACCACCTGGAACAGCAGGTCGCCGAGTTCGTCCTTCAGGTCGTCGAGGTCGTTGCGATCGATCGCATCGGCGACTTCATAGGCCTCCTCCACCGTGTACGGCGCGATGGTGGCGAAGCTCTGCTTCAGGTCCCAGGGGCAGCCACCCTGCGGGTCACGCAGGCGGGCCATGATCGCGAGGAGGCGGTGGATGTCGTTCGAGTCGGTCATGGCAGCGTCGATGACTGGATCAGTCGCACCACGTCTGCCACGGCATATGCACATCCCCCAGCGCCACGAAATCCCCGTTGAGCAGCGTGTCGCGCTGGTTGTAGCGGAACGGCCGGCCCTGCGGGTCGAGCACGCGGCCACCGGCGGCTTCGAGAATGGCCTGGCCGGCGGCGGTGTCCCACTCGCTGGTCGGGCCGAAGCGCGGGTAGATGTCGATCGCGCCTTCGGCGATGCGGCAGAACTTGAGCGAGGAGCCGACGGTCACGTCCTCCAGCTCGCCCAGGTCGGCGGCCATGCGCGCCATGAAGGCCTCGGTGCGCGCATCGCGATGCGAACGGCTCGCGGCGACGCGGATCGGCGCCACGGCCGGGGTGCGCACTTCCATCGCGGTTTCGCCGCCATCGGCACGGCGGTACGCGCCATGCGCGAGGTCGCCCCACCACAGCACGCCGGCCACCGGCGCCTGGATCACGCCGAACACGGCCACGCCGTCCTCGACCAGGGCGATGTTCACGGTGAACTCGCCGTTGCGCTTGACGAACTCGCGGGTGCCGTCCAGCGGATCGACCAGCCAGAACCGCGTCCAGGCGCGGCGCTCGGCGACGGGCAGCTCGGCGGACTCCTCCGACAGCACCGGGATGTCCGGCGTCAGCCGCGCCAGCCCGTCGACGATGCAGTGGTGCGAGGCCAGGTCGGCGGCGGTCAGCGGGCTGTCGTCGCCCTTGCGCTCGACATCGAAAGGCTGTTCGTAGACCGCCAGGATCCTGGCAGCGGCGGCATTGGCGATGGCGATCACGCCTTCGCGGATCGTCTCATCGAGCAGCATGGGCATCGTTGGCGGTTCCTCTGGACAGCAGTTCCCTGACGAGGAAGAGCGCCGCGATCGAGCGCCCTTCCGAGAATTCTTCGACGAACATCAGCTCATGCAGCGCATCGAGGCGCCAGGGCACGACGTCGAGCGGCTCGGGCTCGTCGCCTGGCAGGCGCTCCTCGTACAGGTCGCGGGCCAGCACCAGCACGGTCTCGTGGCCCATGTAGGTCGGCGCCAGGCTCAGGCGGCGCAGCACGGTCAGCGAACGCGCGCCATAGCCGGCCTCCTCCTTCAGCTCGCGGTTCGCGGCCTGCTCCGGCGTCTCGCCGTCGTCGATCCGGCCCTTGACCAGGCCCAGCTCGTAGCGAAGGGTGCCTGCGGCATATTCGCGGATCAGCAGCGCGGTGTGGTCGTCGATCATCGGCACCACGATCACCGCGCCGTTGCCCACCGGCGCGACGCGGTGATAGCGGCGTCGCTCGCCGTTGGAGAACTCCAGGTCCAGTTCCTCGACCACCCGGTCGCCGTCGCCCTGGCGGCGCGTGACCTGGTGGACGATCGGCAGGGGCCGGCTCATGCGACCACCGGGCGGGCGGCGGGACGGGCGATAATGTGGGGATGACGAGGCATCCCAAGATCATAAACGACCACGACGCCGACCACTGGCGCGCGCGCGATCTCGACGTGCTCTGGCACCCCTGCACCCAGATGCGCGAACACCCCCACGCCCTGCCCCTGCTGCCGGTGGCCTACGGCGAAGGCGCCTGGCTGGTCGGCCACGACGGCCGGCGCACCCTGGACGCGGTCAGCAGTTGGTGGACGAACATCCATGGCCATGCCGAACCGCGCATCGCCGAGGCCATCGGCCGCCAGGCGCGCACGCTGGAGCAGGTCATCCTGGCCGGGTTCTCGCACGCCCCGGCCGTGGAACTGGCCGAACGCCTGCTCGCCGTGGCCCCGCGCCAGCCGGGTCGTTCGCCGCTGGCCAAGGTCTTCTACGCCGACAACGGCTCGGCCGGCGTCGAAGTGGCGCTGAAGATGGCCTTCCACTGGTACCGCAACCGCGGCGACGAACCGAACCGCACGAAGTTCGTCGCCCTGACCAACAGCTACCACGGCGAGACCGTCGGCGCGCTGTCGGTCGGCGACATCCCGCTCTACCGCCGCGTCTACGCGCCGCTGCTGCTGGACGTGCTGTTCGCGCCCTCGCCCGACGCCTTCGGCGCGCGCACGCCGGCCCAGGCCGCGCAGTGCGCCGAGGACGCCGCCGACGCCCTCGCCCGCCTGCTCGACGAACACCCGGGCGAGGTCTGCGCGCTGATCCTCGAACCGCGCCTGCAGTGCGCCGGCGGCATGCGCATGCACGATCCCGTCTACCTCAGGCGCGTACGCGACCTGTGCGACGTGCATGGCGTGTTCCTGATCGCCGACGAGATCGCCACCGGCTTCGGCCGCACCGGCACGCTGTTCGCCTTCGAGCAGGCCGGGGTGATGCCCGACCTGATGTGCGTGTCGAAGGGCCTCACAGGCGGCTTCCTGCCGCTGGCCGCCGTGCTGACCACGCAGCAGATCTACGAGGGCTTCCTCGACGATTCCCGCGAACGCGCCTTCCTGCACTCGCACAGCTACAGCGGCAATCCGCTGGCCTGCGCCGCCGCGCTGGCCTCGCTGGACATCCTCGAAGGCGACGACGTGATCGCACGCAACCGCGTCACCGCGAGGAAGATGGGCGAACTCGCGTCCTCGTTCGCGGCGAACCCGCTGGTCGCCGAGGTGCGCCAGGCGGGGATGGTCGTCGCGATCGAACTGCATCCCGAGCCGGAAAACCGCGATGACGGCCACGCGGTCGAGATCGCCGGCCGTCGCGGGCTGCGCATGTATCGCACCGCGCTCGACCACGGCGTGCTGCTGCGCCCGCTCGGCGACGTGCTGTACTGGATGCCGCCCTACTGCGTCGACGACGCGCAGCTCGCGCAGATCGCCGATGCCACCGACGCCTGCCTGAAGGAGGCCGCACGATGCGCCTGACCCGAGTCTTCGTCGACCAGCCGCTCGCGCCCGGCGCACGCGTGACCCTGCCCGAAAGCGCGGCCACGCACCTGGTACGCGTGCTGCGCCTGCGCGAAGGCGAGGCCTGCGTGCTGTTCAACGGCGACGGCCACGACTACGACGCCACGCTGGCGACCGTGACCAAGCGCGGCGTCGATGCCGAAGTCGGAGGCCTGCGCGCGGTCGACAACGAATCGCCGCTGCGCCTCGTGCTGCTGCAAGGCATCGCCCGTGGCGAGAAGATGGACCTGATCCTGCAGAAGGCCACGGAGCTGGGCGTGTCGGCCATTGCGCCGGTGTTCGCCGATCGCACCGAAGTCCGGCTCGACGGCGAGCGTCTCGACAAGCGCATGGCGCACTGGCGCAGCGTCGTCACCTCGGCCTGCGAACAGAGCGGCCGCGCGCGCATTCCCGAGCTGCTGCCGGCGCGCGGGCTGGGCGAAGCCGCTGCGGCGCTGGAGGCCAGTGCGCTCAGGCTCACCCTCGATCCGCAGGGCGAGCATCGCTTCGAGACCCTCGCCCGGCCCGCAGGCGCGGTGGTGATCGGCATCGGCCCCGAAGGCGGCTGGTCCGCGAAGGATCGCGAGCTGCTCGCGCAGCACGGTTTCACCGGCCTGCGCCTCGGCCCGCGCGTGCTGCGCACCGAAACCGCCGGCCTCGCCGCCATCGCCGCCATGCAGGCGCGGTTCGGGGATCTCTGATCCCTCTCCCCCTTGTAGAGCGGAGCTTGCTCCGCTCGCTCTCTCTGGAAAAGCGTGAGCGGAGCAAGCTCCGCTCTACACCTGCTGCATCGAATCACACGCCCCCTTTGCAAAAGGGGGCCGGCGCGCACAGCGCGACGGGGGGATTTGCGGAGCACCACGATGCTCGTCTACGTCATTGCCGTCGGGAAAGCCCCAAATCCCCCGCGAACGCTTCGCGATCGCCGCCCCCTTTTTCAAAGGGGGCAAAGCGTGCGCACCTCATGGCAGACAGCGTTCCGCGCGGGCAACGCTCCGCCTGCTAGCATCGCGACATCGCATGCCCCCAGGACGATGCCCGCCATGCCCGTGACCACCCGACGCGCCACGCTGGACGACCTCGACGCGCTGGCGCCGCTGTTCGCCGATTACCGCACGTTCTATTCGATGACGCCCGACCTCGAAACCGCGCGGCGCTTCCTGCACGAACGCCTGTCGCGCGGCGAATCAGTGGTCTTCCTCGCCGAACTCGATGGCAGGCCCACCGGCTTCACCCAGCTCTACCCGATGTTCTCCTCGGTGCGCGCGCAGCGCACCTTCATCCTCAACGACCTGTTCGTCGCCGCGCACGCGCGCCGCAACGGCGTGGCGCAGGCGCTGCTCTCGGCGGCGGCAGACTTCGGCCGCGAGGCCGGCGCGATCCGCCTCGAACTGGAGACCATGCCCGACAACCACGCCGCGCAGGCGCTGTATCGCGCGGAAGGCTGGGTGCAGTACGACGAGACCCTGCGCTTCCAGCTGCCGCTCGCCACGACCTGGAGCGACGACGCATGAGCCCCGCAGCGCATGCCGGCAGCTGCCTCTGCGGCAGCGTCCGCTACCGCGTCGAGGGCGGCTTCGACCGGGTCACGCACTGCCACTGTTCGATGTGCCGCAAGAGCCACGGCGCCGCGTTCGCGACCTATGCCACGGTGTCGACCTCGCAGCTGTCCATCGAAGACGAAACGGGGGCGCTCGCGTGGTACCGCTCCTCGCCGACCGCCGAGCGCGGCTTCTGCACCGGCTGCGGCGCCTCGCTGTTCTGGCGCGACGAGGCCCGCGAACCCGGCCTGGTCGCGTTCTCGCTGGGGACGATGGATACACCGATCGGCCAGATCGAGATTGGGGATATCTTTGTGGCGTCGCGGGCGGATTGGTCGTCGCACACACCGGCGAGTGGTGGGCAATGATTTTCTACGACAACATTCCGCCCGCTTCCGTCGAAGCTGAACTCGCCACAGTCGACCGCGTGTACACGCTCGCACTCTCTGATTTCTCGCCATTCGACTGGGCAAGACTCGAAAGCATCTATGCATCGCTTCCGGGATGGATCGAAAGTGATGACGACGGCTGTGCATGCTGGCACGGACCTACACACTCGCAACCTTTCCTAATCGCATCGGTCGAACCGTCCGGTCTTCACATCACCGGTCGACTGGACAAACACGACTGGGAAAGGTGGCATGAGGCATTCATGGCGTCCATCCGGGAACTGCTCACTTTCGATGTTTAGCCGCCATGCTGCGATTCACATCAGCTAGTAAAACCATCAATTTCGAACACCTCTCCCTGGCAAGAGCAAGATTCAAAAGATTGAGCGTGAGGAACAATGGCGCAGCAACCCATCCCCACCCCAGCCCTCCCCTTGAAGGGGAGGGAGACAAGCACGGCGCTATGAACACCTCACCGGTTACCCGCCCAAGCGCTCGTCGTTCCCCGTATCTTTTCGACACCCGGCTACATTCGGACTCACCATGACCGCCCAATCCAACCTCATCCCCCTGTCCCTCTGCGTCCTCACCGTGTCGGACACCCGCACGCTGGCGGAGGACAGCTCCGGCGGCTATCTCGCCGAGGCGCTTGTCGAGGCAGGCCACAGACTGCACGAGCGCGCGCTGCTGCCCGATGATCGATACAAACTCCGGGCGCAGGTGTCGATCTGGATCGCGGATCCGGCGGTGGACGGCATCCTGGTGACCGGGGGCACCGGCTTCACCGGCCGCGATTCGACGCCCGAGGCCCTGCTGCCGCTGCTGGACAAGGAGATGCCGGGCTTCGGCGAGCTGTTCCGGGCGATCAGCTACGAGGAGATCGGCACCTCGACCCTGCAGTCGCGGGCGTTCGCGGGGCTGGCCAACGGCACCTTCCTGTTCGCCCTGCCCGGCTCCACCTCCGCCTGCCGCACCGCCTGGGAGAAGATCGTCCGCGCCCAGCTCGACGCGCGCACGAAACCGTGCAACCTTGCCACCCTGCGGCCCCGCCTCAAGGAGTAAGCCATGCCGATCGGCAACACCCTGCGCCTGCTGACCAAGGCCACCGGCCTGTCGGTCACCGACCTCGCCACCGCCATCCCGCGCGCCGGCGCCAGCACCGTCAGCGCCTGGCTGAAGGACGAGAAGATGCCCGGCCGCGACCAGATCGACGCCCTCGCCCGCACCTTCGGCGTCCCCGCCGGTGCGCTGCTGGCCGAAGTCGCCAGCACCCTCGACCCCACCCGCACCAAGGGCGAACACGCGCTGCTCGCCGCCTATCGCGCGCTCAACACCAAGCAGCAGGGCGCGCTGCTGGAAGTCGCGAAGAGCATGGCCGCCGGTGCGCGACCGGAGGATGCACCGGCGAAGCCGGTGCGCAAGCGCGCGCCGAGCAAGCGAGCGCGCAAAGCAACCTGACGGACAGGCGCGGTGAGCATTCAAATCGTGCTCGAAGACGGCAGAGTGTTGAGCGGGTCCAATTTGGGCATGACCGGAATGCTCGAGCGGATCGCGGAACTGCTGCCGCCTCCTCAAGCAAAGCTCGCGCAGTGGCTCATGGACAAGTGCGAACACGGCTACTCGATCTTTGACGGCTTCGATCTGAGGGGCTTGACCCTAGATGATCGAGAAGCCTTCTGGAAAGTCGCCGAGCGCGATCTGCAACGGCGCGTCGAAATCCATGGACCACCGCAAGCATGGGGAGAGAACCATTATTCCGGCGCATGCTTGATCCGCCTGCTTGAAATGCGAGCCAGCATGCTCCGTGGCGAACCTCCGGACGCCATGAACGATTTCCTGAAGCCCTTCGACTTCGACGGCACAATGGAAGACCTCGACGACATCTGGTTTCCAACATCACAATGACTGGAACTGCGGATCTCACCATGACCAAACCCGAAAAGCTCAAGCGCAAGGACTACGAGGAACGCCTGGAACCGCTGCAGCGCGAACTGGCGTCGATGGCCCGTTGGGCTTCCCATGCGAGCCAGCGCATCCTCGTCGTCATCGAGGGCCGCGACACCGCCGGCAAGGGCGGCGTGATCGATGCGATCACCGCGCACATCAACCCGCGCCAGTGCCGCACCGTCGCCCTGCCGAAGCCGAGCGAGCGCGAGCGCAGCCAGTGGTATTTCCAGCGCTACGTGCCGCACCTGCCCGCCGCCGGCGAGATCGTGCTGTTCGACCGCAGCTGGTACAACCGCGCCGGGGTCGAGAAGGTCATGGGCTTCGCCGACGACAAGCAGGTGAAGGCGTTCCTGAAACAGGCGCCGGTGTTCGAGAAGATGCTGGTCGACGACGGCATCCTGCTCTTCAAGTACTGGCTGTGCTGCGACCAGGAAGAACAGGAGAAACGCTTCGCCGAGCGCCGCGAAGACCCGCTGAAGGGCTGGAAGCTGTCGCCGATCGACATCGAGGCCCGCGCGAAGTACGCCGAGTACACGAAGGCGCGCGAGGCCATGCTCAAGGCCACGCACACCGACTACGCGCCGTGGACGCTCGTGGATTTCAACGACCAGAAGCGCGGTCGGCTCACGATGATCCGCGACCTGCTCGATCGCCTGCCCGACACGCAGGTCAAGCCGGAACCGGTGGAGTTCCCGCCGCTGCCCGGGAAGCCGAAGAAGGAAAGCTATTCGGTGGTGAAGCCGCTGCCGGCTGTCGAATGAACCCGAACGCGACAGCGGCGATCCCGACCCTGACGTGGTTGCGGATCGTCGAATACGCAAGCTTCCACGACGTGCCGCGCTCGATGCTCGTGCTGGATCGCGACATGGCTTTCTGGATTTTCGACAGTGGCTTCGACGATGTCATCGGCGACTATCCCGGGCAGCTGAAGGTCTACCGCATCGGTCACGATGCCGCAGCCGCACGCGATGCGTTTCGCGTGCGGGATGCCGACGGAAACATCCAGGGATTCGAACCACTCGGCACCATTGCCCTGAACCGGTTCGAATTCGACGAAACGCGCCGGAATGCCATCTTCATCCACAAGGGGCTGGCCTATCCGAAACACACGCCGAGTCGCTTCGAGCTGCCTTGAGGCGCGGGGTCGCCGACCCCGCGCCTGTATGATTCAGATCGCGCGGAACACCAGCGTCGCGTTGGTGCCACCGAAGCCGAAACTGTTCGACATCACCGTGCGCAGCGGTGCATCGCGCGTTTCGCGCAGCACCGGATAGCCTTCGACGCGCGGATCGAGCGTCTCGATGTTCACCGAGCCGGCCATGAAACCGTCGCGCAGCATCAGCAGGCTGTAGATCGCTTCGTGCACGCTGGCGGCGCCGAGCGAATGGCCGGTGAGCGCCTTGGTCGAGGAGAACGGCGGAATCGCACCCGCCGCGCCACCGAAGGCCTCGCGCACGGCCTCGATCTCGATGACGTCGCCCAGCGGCGTCGAGGTGCCGTGCGTGTTGAGGTAGTCGATCGTGCCGACCGGCTCGCCACCGCCCGGGAAACCCTGCATCGCCATGCGCATGCAGCGCACCGCGCCCTCGCCGCTGGGCGCGACCATGTCCGCGCCGTCGGAGGTCACGCCGTAGCCGACCAGTTCGGCGTGGATGCGCGCGCCGCGCGCCTTCGCGTGTTCGTACTCCTCCAGCACCAGGATGCCGCCGCCGGCGCCGATGACGAAACCATCGCGATCGGCGTCGTAGGGGCGCGAGGCGCGCTGCGGCGTGTCGTTGAAGTGGCTGGAGAGCGCGCCCATCGCGTCGAACTGCACCGACAGGCCCCAGTGCAGCTCTTCGCCGCCACCGGCCATGACGATGTCCTGCGCGCCGTGGCGGATCATGTCGGCGGCGGCGCCGATGCAGTGCGCGGAGGTCGCGCAGGCAGCGGCGATGGTGTAGCTCACGCCCTGGATGCCGAAGGCGGTGGCCAGCGACGCGGAGACGGTCGAGGCCATCGTGCGCGGCACCATGAAGGCGCCGACCTTGCGCGCGCCCTTGTTGCGCATCAGGTCGCCGGTCTCGATCTGCCAGTGCGCCGAGGCGCCGCCGGAGCCGGCGATCACGCCGGTGCGCGGGTTGCGCACCTGAGCCTCGTCGAGGCCGGCATCGGCGATGGCGTCGCGCATCGCGATGTACGCGTATGCGGCGGCGTCGCCCATGAAGCGCTTGAGCTTGCGATCGATCTGCGCATCGAGGTCGATCTTCGGCACGCCCGCGACCTGGCTGCGGAAGCCCTTCTCGGCATACTCGGCGACGGATTCGATGCCGCTGGTGCCATTGCGCAGCGCGGCGGACACGGTGTCGGCATCGTTGCCGATCGGGGAGACGAGGCCGTAGCCGGTGACGACGACGCGACGCATCAGAAGCCCTCCACCGACTGGAACAGGCCCACGCGCAGGCCCTCGGCTTCGTAGATCAGGCGATCATCGACATAGGTGCGGCCATCGGCGATGACCAGCGCGAGCTTGCCGCGCATGACGCGACGCACGTCGATCTCGTAGCGCACCACCTTCGCAGTGGGCAGCACCTGGCCGGTGAACTTGACGTTGCCGACGCCGAGCGCACGGCCGCGACCGGGTTCGCCCAGCCACGGCAGGTAGAAGCCCGCGAGCTGCCACATGGCGTCGAGGCCCAGGCAACCGGGCATCACCGGGTCGCCTTCGAAATGGCACGCGAAGAACCAGAGGTCCGGGCGGATGTCCAGTTCCGCCACCAGCAGTCCCTTACCGTGCGAGCCCCCCTTCTCGTCGATGCAGGTGATGCGGTCGAACATCAGCATCGGCGGCGCGGGAAGACGCGCATTGCCGGGGCCGAACACGGTGCCTTGCGAACAGGCGATGAGTTGCGCGTAATCGAACGAAGCGGGCTGCGGCATGTGCGGAGAGCAAGTGGACAGAACTTGCCATTATCGCCATTTTCGCGACGCCGACGGCGCGTCGAACCCCTGTTTTTCCAGCATCCGCATGCGTATGGGCGAATGCGTTCATGCAACGCGCGAACCTACGCATGCGTATGCGCGCACAGTACGCAATGGTATGCATGCGCACTGTGTCGCTCGTGTTCAGCCTTTCGCATCGAGTGCGCGTCGATAGCCCTGGAACAATTGCAGCAGCCACGGTTTCTGCGCGAGCACCAGGCTGACGCCGATGCGCTCCTTCGGCGAGAGCGTGGCATCGCGCACCAGCAGCGCATCGAATTCCTTCACGACCTCCTCCAGGCGTTGGCGCATCTGGCGCACGCCGTCCACGCTCAGGCTGCCGCTGAGCAGGAACAGGCCATCCTGCTCGCCGTCGAAGGCGTCGGCGAAGTAATCGCCGAGCAGCTTCTCGCGGAAGTAGCGTTCCATCGGCCCGCCGCGACGCCAGCGGAAATTGCGCGCGGTGAGCGGGCGCGCGCGGTTGCCCGGCTGCAGCTCGATGATCCCCAGGCGGTCGAGCTTGACCAGCAGGCCGGTCCACTGCGGCTCGGTGAACGAGAACTGGGCGAGCACATCGCTCTGCTTCCAGCGGTTCAGGCTCAGGAACAAGGCCAGCAGCAGCGCCGGATCGGAGACCAGCGCGCGCTCCTGGGCCTCGCTCAGCTCGGCCATGCTGTCCTTGCCGCGCACGGACTCGGCGGCGATCTCGGCCAGGCCGATGTCCAGGACGTCGCAGATCTGCTCCAGGCGCTGCAGGCTCATCGCGCGCAGGGAGAACATGCGCTTGACCGCCGCCTCGCTCATCTTCAGCCGGGCGGCCAACTCGCGATAGGTCATGCCCTGCCCGCGCAGCAGGCGCTTGAGGGCGTCGATCAGGTCCACCGAAACGGCCATGGGTATCGCTTTCCAATACTTGCCAGTCCCACTGCTTACACCCGGTCGATTCCGTTTGCAATGGATCCGGGCCGCGGCTTTCCTCGGTCCACCTCTCGAACGCTGCCGCCGCCATGCCGTCGCCCCTGCTGTCTCCCCTGCGCCTCATGCCCCTGCGATACCGCATCGCCGCCGCCGTGCTGGCGCTGGGCTGCCTGCTGATCAAACCCGTGGACGCGCGACCGGCCGACGCGCCATCCGGCGCGTCGCGCGCTTCCGAAGCCAGCCTCGCCGCCTCGGTGGAGGTGCCGATCGCGGCGCTCAGCGCCCTGGCGGCCGGCAGCGAGTTCGTAGTCACCGGCGTCGTGGCCAGCGGCACGGTGGTCGCGGTGACCGTCTCGGCGGTGGGCGTCGGTGCGTCCTTCGTGGTCTACCTCTCGGTCGAGGCGGTGAAGGCGCTGGGTCTGTCCGCCGGGCATGCGCTGGAAGCAGTGGCGGTGTCCGGCGGCTGGCTGCTGATGGCATCGGGCGAGGCGCTCTGCTTCATCGCCGATGAGGCCACGCGCATGCACATCCACTCGCGGGAGATCACCTCCCTGCAGCTAACTTCCCCGGAGCGCGTCTCGTGAGCGGCTACGACCCAGACGACGAACGCCGCAGCGCGCGTGTCGCCGCGAGCCTGATCGGCCTGATGCTGGCCGCGCTGATCGTGCTGATGAGCGTGGCCCCGGCCGCAAACGCGGGCACGCCCTGCGAAACCCGCACGATGACGCCCGCGCGCATCGCGGATGCCGCGCGGACCGCGCGGATGGTCGTGGAGGAACTGGATCGCCACGACGCCCCGGTCGCGCTGGTCTCTCGCGTCGGCACCGACCTGTCGAAGCACGGCCTGCGCTACAGCCACACCGGTTTCGCGGTGCGCGATCACGCCGCCGGCCGCTGGACGGTGGTGCACCTGCTCAACGACTGCAGCAGCGACGGCTCGGGCCTGTATGCGCAGGGCCTGGTCAACTTCTTCGCCGACGACCTGATCCAGCAGGACGCGCGCATCACCTGGCTCGAATCCGGCATCGCCGATCGGCTGGCCGCGCGCCTGGTCGACCTTCGGCACGATCCGCTGTACACGCCGCGCTACAACCTGATCGCGCGTCCGGGCAGCGCGCGCTACCAGAATTCCACGGCCTGGGTGCTGGAGCACATCGCGGCATCGATCCCGCAACGCCATGCGGCCGACGATCGTGCGCAGGCCTACCTGCTCGCCACCGCGCACGGCTTCCGGCCCGACACCATCCGCATTCCCTACACGAAACGGGTCATGGGCGGCCTGTTCGGCGGCGCGCACCTGGTATTCACAGACCACGGCGTCGGTACGCGCCTGGGCGGCGACTATCCGGTAGTCACCGTGCGCGCGATCCTGCGCTGGTTAAACGCATCGGACTTCGCCACCCGGGAAACCGAATGGCGACGCGGCCGGCGGATGGCGGTGCCAGGTCCCGGCTGAGCGCTCGCCTGCTGCAGACTTGGCCTGTCGTTCGTCCATGCCGTATCGAATCCCCTCGCTGTCGCGAAGACTCGACCTCGGGAGTTCCGGAAGCAGCGACGGTACGCAACGTGGAGACGGCGGGCCAAGTCCGCAGCGGGTGGATCAAGCCGACAGCGGAAAGAAGCGCGGTCGCGTCGGTCGCAGCACCAGCGCATCGCCGACCGCAGGCAGCACCAATCCATCGTCGGCGACGTGTTCCCATTCGATCGGCCGTGCGCCGCCACCGGCGGAGAGATCGACGGTGATGTGCTCCGCGCGACGATGCACGCCGGACACGCGGACGCGGATGCCCTCGCCGTCCTCGTCGTTGCGCACTGCCTGGTGCGGACGGAACATCGCCAGCGCATCGCCATCGGCGACGCCCGGCGCGTCCAGCACGCCGATCTCGTCCTCGGCCACGAACACGCCGGCCTGCACGCGCCCGCGGATCGCATTGCCGCGACCGATGAAGTCGAACACGTAGGCCGAGGCCGGATGCGCGTAGATCTCGTCCGGCGTGCCGACCTGCTCGATGCGCCCTTCGCGCAGCACGACCACGCGGTCGGCCAGTTCCAGCGCTTCTTCCTGGTCGTGGGTGACGAACACCGTGGTCTGCCCGGTCTGGTCGTGCAGGCGGCGCAGCCAGCGCCGCAGTTCGACGCGCACCTTGGCGTCGAGCGCGCCGAAGGGTTCGTCGAGCAGGAGCACGCTCGGATCGATCGCCAGCGCGCGGGCCAGCGCGATGCGCTGCTTCTGCCCGCCGGACAGCTGTTCGGGATGGCGCCTGCCGTAGCCGGGCAGCTGGATCAGCTGCAGCAGCTCCTCGACGCGGCGCGCGATGGTCGCCTTGTCCGGTCGCTTCGCGCGCGGGCGGCTGCTCAGGCCGAAGGCGATGTTCTCGGCCACGGTCATGTGCCGGAACAGCGCGTAGTGCTGGAAGACGAAGCCGACGTTGCGTTCGCGCAGGCTCAGCCGCGTGGCGTCGCGGTCGCCGAAGCGCACTTCGCCGGCATCCGGCGACAGCAGGCCGGCGATGATCCGCAGCAGGGTGGTCTTGCCCGAGCCCGACGGACCGAGCAGCGCGACGAGTTCGCCCGAGGCGATGTCGAGGTCGACGCCGTCGAGCGCGGCGGTGCCGGGATACTGCTTGCGGAGATTGCGGAGGGTCAGATGCATGTCAGTGGCCTCTTCTCAATGTTTCCTGTGCGACGACGCCAGCGCGTCGCCATGGCGCGATTCCAGCCAGAACTTCAGCACCAGGGTCACCAGGGCCATGCCCGAGAGCAGCGAGGCGGCGGCGAAGGCGGCGACGGTGTCGAATTCGTTGTAGAGGATCTCGATGTGCAGCGGCAGGGTGTTGGTGAGCCCGCGGATGTGGCCGGAGACCACCGACACCGCGCCGAACTCGCCCATCGCCCGCGCCGTGCACAGCAGCACGCCGTAGAGCAGACCCCACTTGATGTTCGGCAGGGTGATGCGGAAGAACAGGCGCCAGGCGCCGGCACCCAGCGAGCGCGCGGCGAGCTCCTCGTCGGCGCCCTGCTGCTGCATCAGCGGCAGCAGTTCGCGGACCACGAACGGGAAGGTGATGAACAGCGTGGCCAGCACGATGCCGGGACGCGCGAACAGGATCCTGATGTCCTGCTCGGCGAGCAGTTCGGCGAACCAGCCATGCGCGCCGAACAGCAGCACGAGGCACAGGCCGGCGACCACCGGCGACACCGCGAACGGCAGGTCGATCAGCGACAGCAGCACGCGCTTGCCCGGAAACTCGAAGCGAGCAAGCGCCCAGGCCATCAGCACGCCGCAGATCGCGTTCACCGGCACCGCGATCGACACCGTGAGCAGGGTCAGGCGCAGCGCGGCCAGCGCGTCGGGTTCGCGCAGCGCCGCCCACCATGCGCCGAAACCATCGCCGAACGCCGACGCCAGCACGGTGATCAGGGGCAGCACCACGAGCAGGATCATGGCGAGCACTGCGAAGGCGATCAGGCCGACGCGCACCCAGGCCGGTTCGCGCAGGGGATCATCGTGGACAGGCTCAGCGGACATCGTGGTCTCCCTTGCCGCGCCCGTGCGAAAACAGCGCGGGAATGGCGTTGATCGCGAGCAGGCAGACGAACGACGCGGCCAGCAGCAGCGCCGCCAGCGCGATCGCGCCGTTGTAGTCGTATTCCTCCAGGCGGATGGTGATCAGCAGCGGCGCGATCTCGGTCTTGTACGGCAGGTTGCCGGCGATGAAGATCACCGACCCGTATTCGCCCAGCCCGCGCGCGAAGGCCAGCGAGAAGCCGGTCAGCACGCCGGGCAGCGCTTCGGGCAGCACGACGCGGCGCAGCGCGGTCCAGCGAGACGCGCCCAGCGAAGCGGCGGCCTCTTCCTGCTCGCGCCCGAGCGTTTCCAGCAGCGGCTGCACCGAGCGCACCGCGAACGGCAGGCCGATGAAGATCAGCGCCAGCGTGATGCCGACGCTGGTGTACGCGATCTTCAGGCCGAGCGGTTCGAGCCATTGCCCGACCCAGCCGTTGGCGGAGTAGATCGCGGTGAGCGCGATACCGGCGACCGCCGTCGGCAATGCGAACGGCAGGTCGACCAGGGCATCGATCAGACGCCGGCCCGGGAAGCGGTAGCGCACCAGCACCCAGGCCACCAGCAGGCCGACGAGCGATGCGACGATCGCCGCCACCAGCGCTGCGCCGAAGCTCAACTGCAGCGCCGCCTGCACGCGCTCGTCGCGGAGCGCGCGTAGCCAGCCGTCAAGGCCCAGGCCCGCCGCGCGCACGCACAGGGCGAGCAGCGGCAGCAGCACGACCAGGCCCAGCCAGGCCATGCCGACGCCGAGTCCCAGGCCGAAGCCGGGCAGCGGATGGCGCAGCCTGCGCATGGGGGGCAGAGGCAGCGCGGTGGGCGCAGTGGGCGCCCTGTCGCGCTGTAAATCAGTGGAAGTCATCGAGGCGTCTCCCTGTGCGGGCGATGGCCGGGGTCCATGGCGTCAGCGCCCAGACTGCTGGATGCGATCGAAGAATCCGCCGTCGGCGAAATGCTGCGCCTGCGCCTTCTTCCAGCCGCCGAACGCGCTGTCGATGGTGACCAGCGTGACCTGCGGGAACTTCGCCAGTTCGGCGGCCGGCACCTTGTCCGGCTCGGACGGGCGATAGAAGTGCTTCGCGGCCAGGCGCTGGCCTTCCGGCGTGTACAGGAAGCGCAGGTAGGCTTCGGCGACCTTGCGCGTGCCGTTCTTGGCCACGTTCCTGTCGACCCAGGCGACCGGCGGCTCGGCCTTGATGCTGAGGCTGGGCACGACGATCTCGAACTTGCTGCGCGTGTCGCCCTCGTTGAGCGTGAGCAGGGCCTCGTTCTCCCAGGCGATCAGCACGTCGCCGATGCCGCGCTCGACGAAGGTGGTGGTCGAGCCGCGCGCGCCGGTATCCAGCACCGGCACGTTCTTGAACAGGCGCTTGAGGAAATCGAGCACCTTGTCGCCGTCGCGGTATTCCTTCGATGCCCAGGCCCAGGCCGCGAGGTAGTTCCAGCGCGCGCCGCCGGAGGTCTTCGGGTTCGGCGTGATCACCGCGACCCCGGGCTTCGCCAGGTCGCCCCAGTCGCGGATCTTCTTCGGGTTGCCCTTGCGCACCAGGAAGACGATCGTCGAGGTGTACGGCGCGCTGTTGTGCGGCAGGCGCGATTGCCAGTTGGCGGGCAGCAGCCTGGCGTTCTGCGCGATGGCGTCGATGTCGCCCGACAGCGCCAGGGTCACGACATCGGCCTGTAGGCCGTCGATCACCGAGCGCGACTGCTTGCCGGAACCGCCGTGCGAGGCGCGGATCTTCAGGGTCTCGCCGGTCTGCTGTTTCCACTGCGCGGCGAAACGCTGGTTGACCTCGGCATAGAACTCGCGGGTCGGATCGTAGGAGACATTGAGGAATTCCTTCTCGGCGGCGATCGCCGGGCGCGTCGGCGCGGCGAAGGCGGACAGCGCGACGACGGTCGCGACGAGGAAGGACTTGAGCAGTGCGGTGTTCATGGGTGTCCTCGGGGGGGATGCTGGTGTGCAGATGCACGGTGCGTCGGTCAGAAGGAGAATTGCGCGCGGGTGAAGATCGACTTCTCGTCCTCGCGATCCGCGCCGGCGGGCGCGCCGCCGTCGAAGCTGGCTTCGGTGTAGTTCGCGACGAGCTTGAGGTTGCTGTTGAGGTACCAGTTCAGGCCGAGGGTCCACGCCCGGCTGGCGCGCGCGGAGGTCGCCGGATTGGCGAAGAAGGGAAATGTCGCATCGTCGAGTGACAATTCGCCGTAGCGGCCGACCAGTTCGAACGCGCCCCAGCCTTCGCCGCCGACGGTGAACGGCCGGTTCGGCTTGGCGACGCCGCGAAAGCTGGCGTCCTCGCCGGTGAGCACGACGCTGCCGGTGACCTGCCAGGCTTCGTGTTCGAGATGCTTGCGGCGGCCGGCACCGACGCCGGAGGCCACGCGCACTTCCTGCTCGGAGGTGATGTATTCGCCGAGGACGCCGAAGCGCCCGCCGTAGTAGTAGCCCTGCGGCGAGAATCGGCGGCGCAGGCCGTCGCCGACCACGTTGGCGCCGTAGCCGAAGAACTGCACCTGGCCGGGGGTGCGGTAGCGCGGCAGCACGTTGTTGCCGGCGCCGAAGGTCTCGCCGACGCTGGCAGCAACGCCCACGCCCAGGCCCGACCATGCGTTCGCGCTGTTCCTGAAGGGCTCCCAGAACACGCGGCCGGCGTATTCGAATGCGTTGTCGACGTTGGTCGTCGAGGCATCGCGGCCGTCGGGCGCGCCGTTGTAGACGCCGACGACGTAGTTCAGGCGATTGCTGAAGAGATCGCCCTGGAGCTGCACGCCGAGGTCGCGGTTCGGCGCCAGTTCGGTCGGGAAGCCGCGCTCGACCAGGGCGATCGCGCTCGCCGACTGCAGGCGCTCCAGGCCGACCGGGCCCTTGACCTTGCCGATGCGCACCGTGGCGCGCGGATCGAACTTCAGGTCGACGTAGGCATCGACGATGGTGGTGCTGTCGCCGGCGAATTCCGGCGTCAGGCGGAAAGCGACCAGCGAGCCCCAGGTGCCTTCGAGCGAGGGACGGATGCGGCGGAACAGGAAGGTGTCGTTCTGTGGCGTGCGTTCGTCGCCGACGAAAAAGCGGCCGTCGGCCTGCACCACGCCGCGCAGCCTCAGTTCGAGGCCATCGGGCGACTTGATCGACAGGCCGCGATTGGCGGCGAGCGAGACGGTCGGATCCTTGGCGGCCTTGGCGGCGGCCTCTTCGGCCTGCAGTTCGAGCCTGCGCTCGATCACGCGCAGGCGGCGGTCGAGGTCGTCGGGATCAGCAGCAGCGACATCGCCGGAAGTGCCATCGTTGCCGCTCACGCCGAGGCGGCGCTCCAGCGCTTCGAGGCGTTCGATCAATGCGCGCTGCGTCGCAGCGTCGTTCGGATTGGCGTCCTGCGCGAAGACGGACGGGGATGCGATCACCAGCGCGATCGCGAGGGACAGCAGGCGCGCGGATGCGCGCGGGAACAACTCGGACATCGTCGACTCCAGGCAAGGAAAGTCGCGCGTCCGGCGGTCCGGTCTGCGCTGGTGGTGTGCGGCCGCCGGGCGGCCGTTGGTTCGGTTGCGACCGCTCAGCGGTCGTTGAAGCGGAATTTCTGGCTGCGCGTGATCTGCACGATCCGCGCGTTATGGACGGTCACTTCGATCTCGCCGAAGGCCACTTCGCGCAGGGCGGTGATCACCGCGCGTTCATGGGCGCTGAGCGGAATGCTCTGCAGCGAGACGCCGGGGGTCTCCGGCGGGGCGGGCGGCTTGTCTGTCTCCTTCATGCGAACTCCATCGTCGTGGGTGAGAGCGCGGCGTCGGCATCGGCGAACTCGCGCAGGGATCTGCCGTCGAGCACGCGCGACAGGGCGTCGCGGGTTTCGCGCATCAGCGCGCGCAGCGCGCAGGCGTCGGGGTCGGGGCAATCGCGGCAGGGCTCGTAGGCGGTGACGCTGGCGCAGCGCACGGGCGCCAGCGGCCCGTCGATGGCGCGGATCACGTCGCCGATCCGGATGTCCTCGGCGGCGCGGGCCAGCGCGTGCCCGCCCTGCTGGCCACGCCGGCTCTGCACGAAACCGGCTTCGCGCAGGTCGACGAGGATGGCTTCGAGGAACTTGGCCGGAACCCGGCAACGCTCGGCCAGCTGCCTTGCCTGCACCCGCGCATCCCCGGACCGCGCGAGGGCGGTCATGGTGCGCAGGGCGTACTTGGCTTTCATGGTGAGCATGGCCGGCGCGATTCCCTATCCGATGGGTAGGAATTGTTGCCAGCGGCGCAGTGGCCGATCCAATGCCTACCGGATATATGGGAATAGCGTCTGCGCAGGATCGCCGGCCGGCCCGGCGGCGGGGTTCAGCCGATCCGGAAGCCAGCGTCGACAGGAATCGGGCTGTCGGCAGAGGCCTCGTGCCGCTGCACGTCCTCGACGCGCGCCAGCGGCGATCCCTGCCACAGCCATTCGCCGAGGCGATCGATGGCGTCCGGGTCGCCGACCGCGAGCACTTCGACGCGGCCGTCGCGGAGATTCACCGCGTGGCCGCGCAGGCCGAGCGCGAGGGCCTGCTGTCGGGTGTACGCGCGGAAGGCGACGCCCTGCACGCGGCCGGAGACCACGAAGCGCGCGGCCTGCACGCCACTCATGTGCCGGTGGCGGCCGGCGCCTTGCCGCCCTTGCCTGCGCCGTCGACGACGGCGGCGAGTTCTTCCTTCGTCACCGGGCCCATGAAGCGCTTGGCGACGGTGCCGTCGGGGGCGATCACATGGGTCATCGGCAGGCCGCGCGGCGTGGGGAAGTCGGCCGGCGGGTCGTAGACGTCGATGATCGCGATCGGGTATTTCACCGGGCGCTTGTCGAGGAAGGCGCGCATGTCGGCCGGCTCGATCTCCTCGTAGGCCAGGCCGACGACTTCGATGTCCTCGCGCTCGGCGTCCAGCGCATCGAGCTCGGGCATCTCCTTCAGGCAGGGCGAACACCAGGTCGCCCAGAAATTCACCACCACCCAGCGGCCACGCTTTGACGCGAGGTCGTACTGCGCGCCGTCGAGCGTCGCGACCTTCAGCGTGGGCCGCTCGACGTCGGCGGCGGGCTTCGCCGGTGCGGCAGCGGGCGCGGCGTCTGCAGGCGCGGCAGCAGGCGTTGGCGCGGCATCGGCGGCAGGCGGGGCGTCCGCAGCGGTGCAGGCGACCAGCGGCAGCGACAACGCGAACAGGGCGAGGACGAGGGGCTTCATTCGGATTCCTTGCGGTAGAGGGACGCCACGGGGCGCTTGAGCAGGTCGCGCAGCGGCACGCGGAGATGGTCGAGCGCGGCGACGGACAACTGCCCGAGCGCGTCGTCGCGCGCGGGCAGCCAGGCCTCGGCGACCGGGATGCGCAGATGGCAGGCTTCGTAGAGGTCGCCGAGCGTGAGCGCGTCGAGGTCGCGGCCGAGGATCCATTCGCCGCTCTCGGCGCGCACCACCAGGCCGATCTCGCAGAGCTGGCCGAGCATCTGCTGGGTCAGCGCGTCGGTGAGCGTGGGTTCGAGCTGCTGGATGTCGTCCAGGTGCAGGCCCTTGCCCTTGCGGCGCGCTTCGTCGAAGCGGCCGATCAGGCGCAGCAGGCCGTAGAACTCGTAGCCCAGCGGCAGGCGCTGCGAGGCAGGCTGGTAGCGGAACGCCGACAGCGACGAGGCCAGCGAGGCGCCGAGCAGGATCGCGACCCAGCCGAAGTAGATCCAGCCCAGGAAGATCGGCACGAAGGCCAGCGGCCCGTAGATCTTCTGGTAGGCGCCGAAGCTGCCGAGGTAGGAACCGACGCCGATCTTCACCAGCTCGATCAGCAGCACCGCCAGCAGGCCGCCCATGAAGGCGTAGCGCCAGCGGATCGTGCGGTGCGGCACCAGCCGGTAGACCACGGTGACCGCCAGCAGCTCGACGAACAGCGGGCTCACGCTCAGCAGCCAGTGTTCCAGCACGCGGCCGGAGTCGGTCTGGAAGATCGACAGCGCGAAGAAGCGCGCGGACAGCGCTAGGCTGGTCGCGGCCAGCAGCGCGCCGAAGGTCATCACGGTCCAGTAGATGACCAGCCGGCCGAACTTCGGCCGCACCGTCGGCACGCGCCAGATGCGGTTGAAGGTGGCCTCGATGCTGGTCATGGTGATCAGCAGCGACACCACCAGCACGATCACGCCGACCACGGTGAGCTGGCCGGCGTTCTTCGAGAACTCGAACAGGTAGGACTCGACCGCACGCGCCGAGGACGGCACGAAGTTCGAGAAGATGTAGGTGCTGAGCTGGGCGCTCCAGGTCTCGTAGACCGGGAAGGCCGAGAGCACGCCGAACACCACCATGCTCAGCGGCACGAGGGCGAAGGCGGTGGTGAACGACAGCGCGCCGGCGGCCTGGAACAGGCGGTCGTCGAGGAAGCGCTTCAGCAGGAAGCGGAAGAAGGTGCCGGCGCGGGCCCGGTCGAGGGCCGGCGAATGGCGGACGAGATCGTGCAGCCGTTGCAGGGGGGAGGATGCAGCCATGGGCCAAGGGTAGCAGCTGGCGGGTTGCCGACCGAGTCGTCCTGCCCGGGGGGCGGCGACGCGATGCGCCTTTCCGGTACCCTGTCGGCCCCCTGCCCGTCCGGAGCCCGCCATGGCCGACATCCTCGTCCTCTACTACAGCCGCGGCGGCTCCGTGGCCCGGCTCGCGCGGCAGATCGCACGCGGCGTGGACGAGGTTGACGGCGCCCGGGCCCGGCTGCGCACCGTGCCGCCGGTGGCGCCGGTCACCGAACGGGCCGCGCCACCCGAGCCCGAGGACGGCGCGCCCTACGTCGAGAAGGCCGACCTGGCCGAATGCGCCGGTCTGCTGCTGGGCAGCCCCACCCGCTTCGGCAACATGGCCGCGCCGGTGAAGCACTTCCTCGACACCCTGGGCGCGGAATGGGCCAGCGGCACGCTGATCGGCAAGCCCGCTGGCGTGTTCACCTCCACCGCCAGCATGCACGGCGGCCAGGAAGCGACCCTGCTGACCATGCTCGTGCCGCTGCTGCACCACGGCTGCGTGATCGCCGGCATCCCGTACAGCGAGAACGCGCTGAACACCACGCGCAGCGGCGGCACGCCCTACGGCGCCAGCCATGTCGCCGGCACCAAGGACGACCCGCAACTGACCGACGACGAGACCGCCCTGGCGCGCGCGCTGGGCCGTCGGGTCGCGCAGCTCGCGCTGCGTCTCAGCTGAGGGCATCGACATGCTGAACGCTCCGACGCCACCGCCTGCCGAACGCCTCGTCCTGGTCGCCAGCCTGTTCGCGCTGGCCGGCCTCTTCGCCTGGTGGGTCCACGACAGCCCGCATCGCATCGCCGGTCTGCTGCTGTTCGCACTGCCGCCGCTGCTGCTGGGCTTCGGCGCGCTGGCCGGGAAATCGACGGCACGCTTCTGGGCCGGCGTGTTCGCGCTGGGCTGGTTCTCGCACGGGGTGATGGTGGCCTGGGCGGATGCCGCGCAGCGCCCGCTGGCCCTGACCGAGACGGTGCTGGCGGTGGTGATCATCTTCGCGTCCAGCGCGCCGGGCCTGCGCGCACGTTTCGGCAGGAAGCGCGGATCGGATCCAACGTCGGACTGAACGCACGCGTATGGGCGCGATGGGCGGACGCGGCGCTTATAATCGCGTCCGCCCTCCCCACGAATGCAGCATCCCCATGGACCAGCTCCTGATCGTCACCACCGGCGGCACCATCGACAAGATCTACTTCGACGACAAGTCGGACTACCAGGTCGGCGAACCGCAGATCGGTCGCATCCTCGAAGAGCTGGGTGTCGCGTTCCGCTTCAGCGTGATCCCGATCATCCGCAAGGACTCGCTGCACATCACGCAGGAAGACCGCGAGCTGATCCGCGCGACGATCGCCGCGCAGGACACGAAGCATGTGCTGCTCACCCACGGCACCGATTCGATGGTCGAGACCGCGAAGGTGCTCAGCACCATCGCCGACAAGACCATCGTCCTCACCGGCGCGCTGAATCCCGCGCGCTTCCGCGGTTCGGACGCGGAATTCAACATCGGCACCGCCGTCGGCGCGGTGCAGTCGCTGCCGCCGGGCGTGTACATCGCGATGAACGGCCGCATCTGGGACCCGATGAAGGTGCGCAAGAACGTCGCCGCGAACCGGTTCGAAGCCGCAGGCTGACGCGCGACACCAGCCCTTGTCCGCAAGACGGAAGCCCGGTCACCGACCGGGCTTTTTTCATGTCCGCCCGCGACCCGCGGCATCGCGGCACGACGTGCTGCAGCCATGCCGGACAGACACATGCCACATGCGCCGGCATGCATCGCGGATCGCTTTGGTTGTGATGAGCGATGACCATGGGTGCATCGCAACATAGGCCGTGTTTGACGACATCCGTCGCAATTCCGCGCGCACCGCATCGCGACCATGCGCACGCCCCGGGGTGAGCGGAGACGAGGCTTCATTCGTCCGCGGGGCATCACCCTTGTGGCCGCCGTGGGCATCGCGCATGCGCACGCAACGGCCTTCACTTACGTTGTTTCTGGAGCGATTCAATGTTCAGTTCGAATCTCGTGGGCAAGCACTCCCTCGTCTTGGCCGGCCTGGCGCTGGCGATCACCGCCATGGGCACCACCATCGGCACCGCCGCCGCCGGCGAACGCGACACCTACCCCGCCGGCATGGTCGCGGCGATGGAACGCGACCTCGGCATCCGCGCCGAGTACCTGCCGCGCTTCTTCCAGCTGCAGCGCGACAGCCTGGCGCGGGAAGCGCAGGCCCGTCGCACCCTCGGCACGCAGTTCGCCGGCGCGTGGCTGGAACGCGACGCCACCGGCCAGTTCCACCAGGTGATCGCCACCACCGGCGCCGGCAAGTCGGTGCCCGGCGCCAGCGTGCGCCAGGTGCGTCACTCGCTGCGCGACCTGGAGCAGGCGATGCAGAGCCTCGACCAGGTGCGCCAGCGCGCGCGCGACGGCCGTCGCCTGCAGGGCGTGCAGTCCTGGTACATCGACCTGCCGAGCAACAGCGTGGTGGTCTCGGTCGAACCCGGCGCGATGGCGCGCGCGATCGACTTCGTCGCGGTGAGCGCCGCGAACAGCCGCGCCATCCGCTTCGAGCGCTCGCAGGGCGTGGCCACGCCGGTCGCCACCGTGCGCGGCGGCGACCGCTACGGCTCCGGCGGCGGTTCCTGCTCGATCGGCTTCGCGGTGACGCGCGGCACGACGAAGGGCTTCGCCACTGCCGGCCACTGCGGCCGTGCCGGCACCAGCGTCAACATCGGCGGCGTCGCCGTCGGCTCGGTGCAGGCCGCGACTTTCCCAAATCGCGACATCGCCTGGGCCAGCGTGCGCAGCACCGACACCCTGGTCGGCCAGGTCAACCGCTACGACGGCAGCAGCGTGCCGGTGCGCGGCGCCACCGAATACGGGGTCGGCACCTCGATCTGCCGCTCGGGCTTCGCCTCCGGCTGGCGCTGCGGCCGCGTGACCGCGCTCAACGTGACCGTGAACTACTCGGTCGGCCCGGTCTATGGCCTGCGCCAGTCGAGCGCCTGCGTCACGCAGGGCGATTCCGGCGGTTCGTGGCTGGTCAACGACCAGGCCCAAGGCGTCAGCTCCGGCGGCCAGCTCAACGGCACCAGCAACTGCGGCAGCGCCAGCCCGGTGACGTACTACCAGCCGCTCAACCCGCTGCTCAGCGCCTATGGCCTGACCCTGGTCCGCGGCTGATCGCAACGCGATCGCAGCCACCACCGTTCGACGCGGTTCGTCGAGGGAAGCCCCGGGGACACCCGGGGCTTTTTCCTGTGCGCCGCCGGCGGACGCGCTCCGTGTACGATCGGCATCGAGTCGGAAGCCTTCGCCGACAACGGGTACGCAACCTCGATCCGCATCGACCGCAGATACCATGACGATTCCCATCGCCGAGCTGGCGCGCGCCTACGATGCGCTCCACCCTGAAACAACGGATCCGTGGCCCTTTCCCCCGACTGCATCAAGCATTCGCCGGATCAACGAGACCCTGTCGATCCAACTGCCTGCATCACTGATCCAGTTCGTATCCGTCAGCAGCGCATGCCACCACTGGCTGGCCAGCCTTGGCGAGGATTACGACGCCCACCATCACATACTGCGCATGACATCACGCGCAAGAAGACATCGTCGACGCGCGCTCGGCGTCCAAGGCCGATGGGAGTACGTGAAACCCGCATCGTTCATTCCCATCAACCATGGCTACGATGATGATTACGATTGCCTCGACAAAAATACGTTCGATCTGTCGACAGGCGAATATGCAATCGGCTACTGGGCGCCGCCAAGGATTTTCGGAGGCTTCCAGCACACCTTCCCGGATTACATGGCGTCGAAAATCAGGGCATGGGCGGAACACCCACGCGCAACTGGCAGAGCGACCGCGCTTTCGATTGTCGGCCGCGGCTGAAACGACTGCCGCTCGCATCGGTGCCTGCTGCGGCGCCGCATCCCGCGACGCTCGTTCGGTAAAACACGATACGCATGCGTCCTGATTCCACGCCGGGAATCCTGATGCGAATTCCTTATACGACGCACCGCAACAAAGTCCGTTTTCCATGACGTATTTCGCAATCGCCGAGACCGGGGCTGCCGATGATGGCCATGCCGGCCAGGAAAGGACCCCCTGCCGACCCGATGACGCCATCGGGCGATCTCGGACACAGACCCATCATTGTCTCTGGAGCGATTCAATGTCTCATTCGAAGTTCGTGGACAGGAAAACCCTCGTTTCGATTGCCGTCGCCATCGCCACCGCCGCCCTTGCCGGCGCTGCGGGCGCCAACGACGCCCGCACCTCGATCCCGGCCGACATGGCGGCCGCGATGCAGCGCGACCTCAATCTCACCGCCGAACAGCTGCCGCGCTTCTTCAAGCTGCAGCACGAAACCCTCGCGCGCGAAGCGCAGGCGCGCCGCGCGTTCGGCGCCAACTTCGCGGGCGGCTGGCTGGAGCGCAGCTCGACCGGCGATTTCCGCTACGTCGTCGCCACGACCGGCGCAGCGAAAGCCAGCCTCCCCGGCAGCGAAGTGCGCCAGGTCCGCTACAGCCTGCGCCAGCTGGAAGGCACGATGGCGCGCCTGAACGACGTGCGCCAGCGCGCACGCGATGGCCGCGCACTGAGCGGCGTGCAGTCCTGGTACGTGGACCTGCCGACCAACAGCGTGGTGGTGAAGGTGCAGGAAGGCGCGATGCTGCGCGCGATCGACCTGGTCGCGGTCAGCGCCGCGGATGTCGGCACCGTGCGTTTCGAGCGCGCGGAAGGCATCGCGATGCCGGCGGCGAACGTGATCGGCGGCAACCGCTACAACTCGTGCTCGATCGGCTTCGCGGTCACCCGCGGCAGCACCAAGGGCTTCGCCACTGCAGGGCATTGCGGCAGGACCGGAAGCAGCGTGAGCATCGGCGGCGTGGTCGTCGGATCGGTGCAGGGCAGCAGCTTCCCGACCAACGACTACGCCTGGGCCAACGTGCGCAGCACCGACACGCTGTTCGGCCAGGTGAACCGCTACAACGGCACCAATGTCGCGGTGCGCGGCAGCACCGAGTACGGCGTCGGCACCGCGGTGTGCCGCTCCGGCTACGCCTCGGGCTGGCGCTGCGGCACGATCACCGCGCTCAACGTGACCGTGAACTACTCGGCGGGACCGGTCTACGGCCTGCGCCAGTCCAGCGCCTGCGTCACGCAGGGCGACTCCGGCGGCTCGTGGATGGCGGGCAACCAGGCGCAGGGCGTCAGCTCCGGCGGCCAGCTCAACGGCGCTTCGCCGGGCTCGAACTGCTCGTTCGCCAATCCCGTCACCTACTACCAGCGCATCAATCCGCTGCTGAGCGTCTATGGGCTCTCGCTGGTGCTGGGCTGATCGACGCAGGATTGCATCGGCTCGTTTTTCGATGCGACGCCCCGGGGAGACCCGGGGCGTTTTTCATGCGCGTGGCGCATCGTGGATCGCAAAAGCGAGACCCCGGCCGAAGCCGGGGTCTCGATGCAACGCAGGCGTTGCGGACAGCATGCGAGGCGATCAGCAGCCCGGGAACTTGAAGTCCTGGATGCGCGTCTGCCAGCCGCCGCTCGGGCGGTACATGCCGACGAACCAGAAGGTGCAGTCGTCGACCGGATCCACGGTCATCTGGTAGTAGTCGCCCCAGCGGCCCGAGGTTTCCGCGGCGGCGCCGGCGGCCACGGTGGTCTCCGGCAGCGACATCACGCCCAGCGGATCGGACGCGGTGCGGCCGGTGTAGCGCAGCGAGGCGAACACGGTCGGCGTGCTGGTCTTGGTGACGTTGTAGCCCATGCCGATGTTGCCGAACTTGTCCATCGCGGCCACGCCCAGCAGGTGGTGCGTGCTGGTGTCGCCCGGGCTGAACGTACCCTCCTGGTACAGGGTCCAGTTGCCGGTGCCGCTGCGGCGCAGCTCGAACCAGCGCACGCCGGAATCCACCGGACTGTTGCGGGTGCGGCCGGCATTCTGGTTGGTGGCGAAGGTGCCGAGGATCGACTCGTGGGTGCCGAAGTTGCGGTAGGTCAGCTGGTTGAGGATCACTTCGCGGATCGGATCGAGCTTCGAGCGGTTGGTGCCGGGCTGCGGCACGGTGGCGAAGGTCGAGTAATCGGTGAACCAGCTGTTGTACTCGGTGATCGCGATGCGCGGCAGCACGGTGATCGCGCTGTTCGCCGGCGTGTTCCAGTCGATGTTCATCTCGAACAGCTCCAGGAAGTCCTGCGCGCCGTTCGCGGCGGTGCCGTCATGCGCTTCGTCGTCGCGATGGCGGACCATCAGCTGCTTGCGGCCGGCCGGCGGCGCGGTGGTGCCGTAGAAGGTCGACGGGGTGAGGATCTGGAAGCCGTAGCCCGGAAGCGTGGGCACGCTGTTGAAACGCTGGGCGGGACGCGCGGTGGCGCCGGTCAGCATGTTGGCGCGGTCGAATGCATAGACATCGGCACCGGCCACGCTGCCTTCATTGGTCGAACAGACGTAGGCATCGTTCCAGACGCCGCAATGCGGGTAATCCGGGAAGGCCTGGGTCGCGTAGCGGTAGAACCACCAGCCGCCGCTCACCGGATCCGAGGTCTTCGACACGAAGGTGCAGACGCCACCGTCGTCCATGGTCAGGAAGAACCAGCGGCCGGCCTGGCGATCGAAATGGATCAGCGGGTCGCCGCGATCGGCGGCGCAGGCATTGCCGGCCGGGGCCAGCGAACCGAAGGTGGTGGGACCGGCCACGAGGTTGCCGGCCTTGTCGTAGATCTTGAAGTAGGTGCCGCTGCCGCCGCTGTTGACGGCGTAGATCACATGGTTGGTGCCGACTTCGACGACCGGGTCGCCGGGGCTGACGCCGGTGTTCGGATTGTTGATGCTGACGCGACCGCCGGACACCTTGGCGCGCGCGGACTTCGGCGCGGCGCGGTCATAGATGGCCTGCAGCTCGTTCAGTCGATCGCGTGCGACCGCCTTGTTTTCGGGCGCGTGCGGCAGGGTCGTGCCGATCGGCGTGTACTGGCGGCGATGCGCTTCGCGGATCGCCATGCCCGGGCGCCATTCCTTCGCGCGCGGCAGGTTGCGGATATCGACGCCGATGCTGTGTGCCGACACCGGGCTGCCGACCTGCGGCCGGACGGTCTTGGTCTGCGCCGAGCCCGGCTGTGCCGCCATCGCGGCGCAAGGCAGCAGGAGCGACAGGACGGCAGCGGCGGCCGTCTGGAAAAACACTGGTTTCATTCGAAAACCCCTTGGGATGTCCTGAAATGTTCGTTCCCGGTTCGTGCCGGGCATGTGTGTTTCGACGCACTCTTCGATGCATCTTCAATCCGGCCGGCAGTGCGCTGCGCGTGCCTCCCCTGTTGCCTCGCGCTGTCGAAAGCGCGGGCCACCTGTCCGGGTCCCCTCCTCGGGACAGGTCATCCGGACGACGCTATCCGTCGTCGCGATCGAGCGTCAACAGACGCGCACGGGGCATCCCCGGCCAGCGCGCCGGTTGCAGGCAAGTCTTTGTTTCAATTGAAACCGCATGACCCGGTCTTGTGCATCGCAACAGGCGAATGCGCAAGATCGGCACAGGGAAGGAAGACCGGACATGGCGCCGGGTCATGGCAACGGACAGGGCCGGACGTGCGACGTCCGGCGCGCTCAACGCTTGCGGCCTGCCTTCGCCGAGGGGCTGGTCTTCGCAGCCTCGCCGAGGAAGGCCAGGCCCAGCTGCGCGAACTTGGCGCTGTTCTGCGCCGAGTTGCCCATGTTGGCGAGCGTGTCGCCGGTGGTGTGGATCGAGGAGAACATGTTGCCGTCGGCGGTGCCACCCTCAAAGAAGAAGCCTGAGGGAAAGCCGGCGGCGGTCCACGAGGCGTGGTCGGAACAGGCATAGCCGCAGGTATCGGTGCCGCGCGTCAGGCCGCGCGGCGCGAGGTAGGCGTCGAACAGGTCGGTCAGGAAGCGCTTCATGTGCGGATCGGAAAAATCCGTGACCAGGCGCATGTCCGGGCCCGAGCCGGACTTGTAATTGGTCATGTCCATCTGCAGGGCCGCGACCACGTTCACGCCGGTGCGCCGGTACGTCTGCGCGATGGCGTTGGAACCGCGCAGGCCGACTTCCTCGGCCGCATAGCCCATGAACTTCACCGTGCGCTTCGGCTTCCAGCCGCTGGCCATCGCGATGCGCAGCACTTCGGTCAGCGTGGCGATGCCGGAGGCATCGTCGTCGGCGCCCGGCGCCCGCTGCGAGGTGCTGCCGCCGGCGCTGCCGTTGATCGAATCCAGGTGCGCGCCGAGGACCACCACTTCGTTCGGCAGTTCGTTGCCGCGGATGGTCAGGATCACCGACGGCTGGGTCGAGCAGTTGCTGCAGGCGAACAGTTCGGAACTCACGTCGGTGCGCGTTCCTGCGAGCCCCTGCCAGGTCGTGCGGATCCATTCCGCCGCATCCTTGCCGTAGGTGCTGGTGTAGTAGCGGTTCTGGTAGGTCTGCAGGTGGTTGATGGTGTTGTAGATGTTGGTGTGCTGCACCTGGTCGAGCCACGGCGAAACGATGGTCTGGCTGTCGATGCTGTACTCGACCATGATCGCAGGGCTGCTGCGCCCCAGCCGCGGGCGCGAACGGTCCATGCGCAGGAAGGCTTCGGCCTGGGCCCGCGTGGAAAACGCGAAATAGCCACCGCAGCGGCGCTCGCGCTGGTGGATGCGCTCGGTGATGCGGCTCAGCTGGTGGGCGCGGATCTCGGCCAGCACCAGGCGGTTGCCCTGCCGGTCCACCTTCGGCGCCGCGTTGCGTACCAGGTCCGGCATGTGCGCGTGCGAAGCCCGCGACATGACGATGTAGACCCGCGCCAGGGGATCGTGCTCCAGCTGCAGCGAGGCCAGTGCCTCGGACACATGTGCACGTGCGTGGGCGGGATCGGCCGGATCCTGCGCCCGGTCGCTGGCGAGCGCACCTGCGGATGCGAGGCCCAGGGCAGCGGCGCAGAAGAGGACGAAGGCGTTTTCTTGCATGGGCATGGCGGAGGATCCTGCAACGTACGCGGGGATCATACCGCCGACCCCGGCCTGCCGCCCGTGCCGTCCACCCTGCCCTGCGCCCCTGGCTGACCGCCAGACGAAGACGCCTCCCGCCGGAGCGGGAGGCGTCGGGTCGGCTTGCGCGAGTCAGGCCGGTTGGATCAGAAGGTGATGCTCCAGCTGTCGATGCGGCCGGTGTCGATGGTGGCCGCGTCGCGCACACGCAGGTTCCACGTGCCGTTCAGCGCTTCACCCGACAGGTTCACGTTGAACGTCTGGTTGACGTTGTCCGCGCTGCCGCCCGAACGGTTCAGCAGGTTGTACACCGAGCCATCCGGCGCCACCAGGTCGACCACGAGGTCGCCGCGGTAGGTGTGGATGATGTTCACCGCGACCGGCGTGCTGGCCTGGCCGTTGCCCGTGCGACCGCTCACCGCGATCGGGCTGCTGACCGTGCTGTTGTCGTTGATCGCGTAGTCGGTGCCATTGGTGTACGTCTGCACGCCACCGCCGCCGGAACCGGTGCCGGTGAAGTCCTGGCCCGCGACATTCGCGCTGCTCACCGTGACGCTGCGGCTGGCCGGCGAGAAGGTGTAGCCGCTCAGCGACGGGGTCAGCGTGTAGGTGCCGTTCGACAGGCCGCTCAGCGTGTAGGCGCCGGTGCTGCTGGTCGTGGCGGTCACCGAACCGGCACTGACGGTCACGCCGGAGATGCCCGCGCCCGCACTGGTGGTCACCGTGCCCGAGATCGTGTACGTCGGGGTGCTGGTGCCGAACAGCGAGTACAGCAGGCGGTTAGGCGAACCGGTGCCGGGGCTGGTCACCACGTTCGGCGTCGCGTTGTTGACGATCGCCGTCGTCACCTGGGCCGGGGTCGCCGACGGGTTGCTGGCGAGGTACAGCGCGGCCACGCCGGCCACGTGCGGCGAGGCCATCGAGGTGCCGCTGATCGTGTTGGTCGCGGTGCTGCTGGTGTACCAGGCCGAGGTGATCGACGAACCCGGGGCGAAGATGTCGAGGCAGGTGCCGAAGCTGGAGAACGACGACCGTGCATCGGTGTTCGTGGTCGAACCGACGGTGATCGCAGACGGCGCGCGGGCCGGGGAGTAGTTGCAGGCGTTGTCGTTGCTGTTGCCCGCCGCCACGACGATGGTCACGCCAGCGGCGGTGGCACGCGCGACCGCATCGTCGGTCGCCTGCGAGGCGCCGCCGCCGAGGCTCATGTTGCCCACGGCCGGCTTGACGTGGTTGTTGGCGACCCAGTCGATGCCCGCGATCACGCCCGAGTTGGTGCCCGAGCCGTTGCAGCCGAGCACGCGGACCGGATGGATGGTCACGCCCTTGGCGATGCCGTAGGTGGTGCCGCCGACCGTGCCGGCGACGTGGGTGCCATGGCCGTTGCAGTCGTTGGCGTTGCCGCCGCTGGTCACGGCGTCGAAGCCGTTGCCCATGCGGCCGCTGAACTCGGCATGGCTGAGCAGCACGCCGGTGTCGATGATGTAGGCATGCACGCCCGACGCGGTGGTGTCGTACGTGTAGCTGTTGTTGAGCGGCAGGTTGCGCTGGTCGGTGCGATCCAGGCCCCAGGTGGCGGGACTCTGGGTGGCGTTGATGGACACGATGCCGTCTTCTTCCACGTAGGCGACGCGCGGATCGGCGATCAGGCGCGCCAGCGCCTTGTCGTCGGCACGCGCCACGAAGCCGCGGAGCACGGTGTCGTAGCTGCGCACGAGCTTGGCACGATGCCTGGCCGCCATGTCCCGGGCGACGACGGAGACGCGGGACAGGCTGCTGCGCTCGTTGGCGAGGCTGGCGGCGTTGTCCTTCAGCACGACGATGTATTGCCCCTGGACCGGGTTCTTCGCGGCACGCAGCTCGCCGGCGAACGCGGGAAGCGCCGCGCACGACAGGGTCGCGACGACGGCAAGCGCAAGCATGGAATTTCTGTGGTTCACGAATCGCTCCTTCATATCGTTATGGTTGGATACGTCCGGACCCGTGCAGCATTGCGCCGGCACGGGCAAAGCGGTCGCCACGGGACGCAAGGTCCGCGATGACGGAGCGCTGAAGAATTCCCCCAAGAATGCAGGCGCTCCATGCCTGCGACCGCACGGCCAACGTAGTCCAGTTCGACGGACGAATCAAGGCCGTGCATTGCGCAATGCGCGTTCGATTTTCGACAACACTGCAGCGTCTGGTCATTTTGCCGCGGCAACGCGTCCTGTGATCGCGACACGAAAATAATGCTTGTCAGCGCACTTTCCGGTCGCGATATCGAACATGAGGCCATGCGACGACCGGCATGCGCACGGCTCGCGACGAACGATATCTTCAACGCAGGCGTCGACCGTACGTCGGAAAGGCAGTCCTCGCCCACCTTTTCCGGAAAAGACGATGCCCCGGCTCGCGCCGGGGCATCGGATCATGCCTCATCCGCCGAAGCGGATCATCGCGATGCTGACGCGTCGCGATCTCAGAACGTGACGCTCCAGCTGTTGATGTAGCCGGTGTCGGCATTGGCGTTGTCGTTCACGCGCAGGCGCCACGTGCCGTTCAGCGCTTCGCTGGACAGGTTGACCGTGTAGGTCTGGACGATGTTGTCGGCGCTGCCGCCCGAGCGGTTGTGCAGCGTGTAGATCGAGCCATCCGGCGCCACGAGGTCGACCTTCAGGTCGCCGACGTAGGTATGCACGATGTTCACCGCGACCGGGGTGGTCGACGAGCCGAAGCCGGTGCGACCGGAGACGGTGATCGGGCTTTCCACGGTGGCGTTGTCGCTGATCGTGTAGTCGGCGGTGTTGCTGTAGGTCTGGCCGGTCGGCGGCGGCGTGGTGCCACCGAACAGCGAGTACAGCAGGCGGTTCGGCGAACCCGTCTGCGCACCGGTCACCTTGTTCGGGGTCGACGCGTTGATGATCGCCGAGGTCACCTGCGCCGGGGTCGCCGACGGGTTGCTGGCGAGGTACAGCGCGGCGACGCCGGCCACGTGCGGCGAGGCCATCGAGGTGCCGCTGATGGTGTTGGTCGCGGTGCTGCTGGTGTACCACGCCGAGGTGATCGACGAACCCGGGGCGAAGATGTCCAGGCAGGTGCCGTAGTTCGAGAACGACGAACGCGCATCGGTGTTCGTGGTCGAGCCGACGGTGATCGCCGAGGCCGCACGCGCCGGCGAGTAGTTGCAGGCGTTCGCGTTGTCGTTGCCCGCGGCCACGGCCACGGTCACGCCGGCGTTGACCATGCGCGCGACGGCATCGTCGGTCGCCTGCGAGGCGCCGCCGCCGAGGCTCATGTTCGCCACGGCCGGCTTGACGTGGTTGCTGGCGACCCAGTCCATGCCCGCGATGACGCCCGAGTTGGTGCCCGAGCCGGTGCAGCCCAGCACGCGGACCGGGTGGATGGTCACGCCCTTGGCGATGCCGTGGGTGGTGCCGCCGACGGTGCCGGCGACGTGCGTGCCGTGGCCGTTGCAGTCGTTGGCGTTGCCGCCGCTGGTCACGGCGTCGAAGCCGTTGCCCATGCGGCCGGAGAACTGGCTGTGGCTCAGCAGCACGCCGGTGTCGATGATGTAGGCATGCACGCCCGAGGCGGTGGTGTTGTAGGTGTAGCTCTGGTTGAGCGGCAGGTCGCGCTGGTCGGTGCGGTCGATGCCCCAGGTGGCGCCGGTCTGGGTGGCGTTGATCGAGACGATGCCGTCTTCTTCGACGTAGGCGACGCGCGGATCGGCGAGGAGGCGGGCCAGCGCCTTGTCGTCGGCACGTGCCACGAAGCCGCGGAGGACGCTGTTGTAGCTGCGCACCAGCTTGGCGCGGTGCTTGGTGGCCATGTCCCTGGCGACGACGGAAACGCGGGACAGGCTGCTGCGCTCGTTGGCGAGGCTGGCGGCGTTGTCCTTCAGCACGACGATGTACTGCCCCTGGACCGGGGTCTGCGCGGTGCGCAGCTCGCCGGCGAAGGCCGGGAGGGTGGCGCAGACGAGGGTGACGCCGATCGCGGCGGACAGCATGGAAAGACGGTGGTTCACAAGCGCTCCTTATCAGGACGTTCTATTGATGTTGTATGGAACCTGCGCAGACCGCTGGCCTGCGCGACGTGCGCGTTGCGGATGAAGGCAGTGCCTTCCCCCAGCGGGTCGCCATGTTTGCCCCATGCGACATCCGCATCCACAAGCGCCGAAGGAACGTAGACGACTCCGGAACTGGAATCAATATCCCGGAAAAAATGGAACGCGTTGATTTTTTCGCAGTGCACCATGCGCAATTCGGCCAGCGCTGATTGATGCTGCGGCGCAGCATTGATTTTGTTTCAATTGAAACAAAGACGGACAGCACATTTTCCGCGTCAGTCGGCGTCCGCGAGGCGCATCGCGATGGCGTCCGTGCCTGCTGCCGGCACCGGGTTCGGCTCCGGCACGACGCAAATATTCAACGACGCCGGGGCGCAGGCACGACCGGCCGTCCGATATTTCATGTGCGATGCACGTGATGGCATGTGCGCAGACGCGCCATGCGCAGGCGGATGGGTCGCGATGGCAGTCGCATCGGCCGCGCCGACCTGCCCCGCTCGCGACGGACGGCAAGAGGCCCCGGCATGCGCCGGGGCCTCGCCTGCATGCGCGTCGCGCTGCGTGCGTCGCATGGTGTCGCGACACGCCGCCGACAGGATCATCGGCACGCGGCAACACGTCGCTGCGCGCCGTCAGGGCGTGCGGGTCGCCTTCATGTTCACGCCCGAGAAGCTGCTCCAGGCACGCACGCGGATGTAGTACGTGGTGCCCGCAGTCGGATTGGTGAACGTGCAGGTCTCGGTGTTGCCGCTCAGGTACGGAACGCAGCGGGTCGACGTATTGACGGCGCCGGACACGGACGAGGACGGAGCAGTATCGCGATAGACATAGAGGTCCGCATCGCCGGTGCCGCCGGAAATGTTCACCACCAGCCTGGTGGTGCCGGCCGGGATGGCCACCGTGTACGTCGACGACCAGCCGCCGGACGAGACCGACGGCAGATTGACGTTGTGCACGACGGTGCCGGCACTGGTGTTCGCCGTACCCGTGAAGTTCTGCCCGGTCACGTTGGCGCCGCTCACGGTCACACTGCGACTGGCCGGCGTGAACGTGTAACCGCTCAGCGAGGGCGTCAGCGTGTAGGTGTTGTTGGCCAGACCACTCAGCGTGTAGGCCCCCGTGCTGCTGGTCGTTGCCGACACACCACCGGCGCTGACGGTCACGCCCGACAGGGCCGCACCGGTGCTGGTGGTCACCGTACCGGACACGGTATAGGTGGCCGGCGGCGGCGTGGTGCCACCGAACAGCGAATACAGCAGGCGGTTGGGCGAACCGGTCTTGGCGTCGGTGACCTTGTTCGGCGTGGTGTTGTTGATGATCGCGGTGGCCACCTGGGTGGGCGTCGCCGACGGATTGGCGGCCAGGTAGAGGGCCGCAACGCCGGCCACATGCGGGCTGGCCATCGAAGTACCGCTCTTCGTGGACGTGGACGTGCTGCTGGAAATGCCGGCGGACACGATGCTGGAACCTGGCGCGAACAGATCGAGGCAACTGCCGTAGTTCGAAGAACCTACGGAGAAGATGGACCGGCCATCCTGGCTGTTGGTCGAACCGACGGTGATCGCCACCGGCGCGCGCGCCGGCGAGTAGTTGCATGCATCCTGGCCATCGTTGCCTGCGGCCACGACCACGGTCACGCCGGCGTTGTGCAGCCCGGTGAGCGCATTGTCGAGTTCCTGCGAGGCTTCGCCGCCGAGGCTCATGTTGACCACGGCCGGCTTGACGTGGTTGTTCAGCACCCAGTCGATGCCGGCGATCACGCCTGCATCGGAGCCGTTGCCGCTGCAGTCGAGCACGCGGACTGGATGGATGGTCGCGCCCTTGGCGACGCCATAGGTGCTGCCTGCGATCGTGCCGGCCACATGCGTGCCATGGCTGTGGCAGTCGTTGGCGTTGCCGCCGGTGGTGACGGCGTCGAAGCCGTTGCCGATGCGCCCGGTGAACTGGCTGTGGTTGAGCAGCACGCCGGTATCGACGACGTAGGCATGCACGCCGGACGCCGTGGTGTCGTAGGTGTAGGACTGATCGAGCGGGAGATTGCGCTGGTCGATGCGATCCAGGCCCCAGGTCGGGCTGCTCTGGGTGGCGGAGACCGAGACCACGCCATCTTCCTTCACGTAGGCCACGCGGGGATCGGCGAGCAGGCGCGCAAGCGCCCTGTCGTCGGCCTTGACCACGAAGCCGCGGAGCGCCCGCTCGTAGCTGCGGACCAGCTTCGCGCGATGCTGCGAGGCCATGCCGCGGGCGACGACGGACACGCGGGACAGGCTGCTGCGCTCGTGGGACAGGCTGGCCGCGTTGCCCTTCAGGACCACGATGTACTGACCCGGCACGGGATGCTTCGCGGTGCGGAGTTCGGAGGAGAAGGCCGGCAGCGCGGCACAGGCGAAGGCAGCGACAACGGCGGCCGCCAGGACGGAATGACGATGTTTCATGAGGCTTCCTTGTAAAGTAAGTCGAAATGAGCCCTGTATGCCGCGTCGGAAAAGTCGACATGGCGAAAGACGGTTGCAGGAACGGGAACGCGCTTGTGTCGTGGTCGTGATGCTGCGCCCCGGTGCTCGGGCGGTATCCGCCGCCTGCCTCCGTGACGGCGACACTAGTCATGCCAGACCCTGCGGACAAGGTGCATTGCAGCATGGCGCGCGCCCGTTTTCGCGATGCACGTCACTGATGAGGACGGTTCATGTCATCCGTGTGGACGTTGATAACCAATGATCATGTCGAATCCGCGCCAGCCTGGACGACGAAGACGCACGAAAAAGCCTCGGCTTTTGCACAGGCTCCGGGCAAGGACGAACGCCGCGACCGGCGCATGCCGGCCACGACGCGGCATACGCCGCAAGGATCAGAAGGTGACGCTCCAGCTGTTGATGTAGCCGGTGTCGTTGACGCAGTTGTCGTTGACGCGCAGCTTCCAGGTGCCGTCGAGCGACTCGCTGGACAGGTTGACCGTGCAGCTCTGGCCGATGTTGTCGGCCAAGCCATCCGGATGGGTGGCGAGGAACGATTCTGCACCGCGGCGGCGCAACGATTCGACGACATGCCGATCCGCTGATTTCCTTCGATGCGTCATCTCCTCCGAGGAGGGCCGCCCTGCATCCGGACCCGGCATGCGGCACACGGAGCATCGGCGGATGCGCGGAATCGGAACCGGTCACGATTGCGGATACGACGAGGCCCCGGAGTACCGGGGCCTCGCCTGGATCATCGATGTGCTGAAACGCGCCGCAGCATCAGGGCGTGCGGGTCGCCTTCATGTTCACACCCGAGTAGCTGCTGTACGCCTGGACACCGATGTAGTACGTCGTGCCCGCGACCGGGTTGTTGATCGTGCAGGTCTCGGTGTTGCCGCCGAGGTACGGACGGCAGTTGTAGCTGGACAGCGTCGGCGCGGCGCCGGCGCGGACGTACAGGTCGGCATCGCCGGTGCCGCCGGAGATGTTGACGACCAGGCTGGTGGTACCGGCCGGGATGGCCACCTGGTAGATCGACGACCAGCCACCGGTCGCGACCGACGGCAGGTTGACGTTGTGCACGACCGTGCTGCCACCGCCGCCACCACCCGCAGAAGTCACTGCGGCATCGGCATTGAGCATGCCGGCGCCGAGCAGCTGGTCCGGGGTCTGCGGGAACGGACGCACCGTGTTCTTCAGCAGGGTTTCAAGCTCGGCCGGGGTATACAGCGCCAGGCCGAGGGCCTTGCGACGGCTCTGCACCAGCGCGGCGACGCCGGCCACGTGCGGCGTGGCCATCGAGGTGCCGCCGTAGGAGGCGTAGCTTTCAGCGCCCTGCCCCTGCGTACCGGCATTCAGCGTCGACCAGATGTTGGAACCCGGTGCCGACAGGTCGACGGCACTGCCGTAGTTCGACTTCTGCGTGGACGACCAGACCGAACGCGCGCCGTTGCTGTCGATCGCACCGACGACGACGACGTTCGCGCAGCTGGCCGGCTGGAAGCTGGCCGCGTTGCCGTTGCTGTTGCCGGCGGCGACGATGACCGTGGTGCCACGACCGACCGCACCGTTGATCGCGTTCTGGTAGGTCGTCGAGCAGGTGCCGCCGCCGCCGAGGCTCATGTTGATGATCTGGGCCGGGTTGGCGTTGGCCGGAATGCCGCTGACCGTGCCGCCCGAGGCCCAGGTCACGCCATCGGCGATGTCGGACAGCGTACCGCCGCAGCGGCCGAGCACGCGGACGTGCTGGATCTTCGCGCCGTAGGCAACGCCCGCCACGCCCTTGCTGTTGTTGGTGACCGCACCGATCGTGCCGGCGACATGGGTGCCGTGCCAGCTGGAGTTCGCGCTCGGCGGGGCGCTCGTGCCGCAGGCCGAGTTGGTGTACCAGTCGCCCTGGTCGTTCGGGTTGCTGTCGCGGCCGTCGCCGTCCTGCGAGGTGGTGGTGTTGGTGATGAAGTCGTAGCCGGCGATGGTGTTGGCGTCGAGGTCGCTGTGCGGCGTGCGGCCGGTGTCGACCACGGCGACGACGATGCCCGAACCGTTGCTCTTGTCCCACGCGGCCGGGGCGTTGATGCCGGCGGTGGCGCCGAAGTAATGCCACTGGTCGGTGTAGCGGGTGTCGTTCGGGGTCAGCACCGGATACATGCGCACGTCGACTTCGACGTACTCGACGTTCGGATCGGCGGCGATGCGGCGCATCAGCGCTTCGGCATCGCTGCGGCCCAGCGCGCGGTTGGCGCGGACCACGTCGGCGCCCAGCGACATGCGGCGGAAATGCTTGAGGGCGACGGCCTGGCCGGCCTTGTTCCGGGCAAGGCCCTGGCTGGCGCGCTGCAGGCCGCGGTCGATGGCCACGCTGCTGCTGCGCTCGGCGGTGCCCGCACGGTACTTCACGATGAACTGGTCGAACTGCGTGTCGGTCTGCAGACCGGACAGGTGTGCCTGCCCGGCGAACGCGGCCGGCGCGGCCATGGACGAAACCGCGAGCAGCATGGCGGCGACGAGCGGCTTGATCTGCCCCCGGTTGTGCGCATCGAAAGACATTTTTTTTCTTCTCCGGATGATGGATGGCCGCGTGATGCGGCGAGATGTCCCGGGCGCGCGGTTGTGGACGTGCGTGTCCTGTGCGGGCCCGTGTACCGGATCCGCCCCCTGCGAATCCGTGGCGCAACTTAGGAACAGCGCCGGGCGCCATCAATGTGCGCTGCAACATTTCTTCGCGAGGATTCGGGCGCGATCGGATCGTTCGCGGCACAACATGACGAATGATCATCAGCGCGGACGCGCAAGGCCTCTCGCCTGCACTGCACATGGCAGATATCGCGCGGTTTCCGCCGGGAAAAACACGACCTACATCGCGGTTTTCGGTCTGCGCGCCGAGTGCATGCCTCATCATTTCAAACCCGGAAGGGCCCTGGCATCCGCCAGGGCCCTTCATGACATATCGTCATGACGATTCTTGTCAGAACGTCAGGCTCCAGCTGTCGATCCGGCCCGTATCCTGGGTCGCGTTGTCGTTCACGCGCAGCTTCCACGTCCCGTTCAGCGGCTCGCTCGACAGGTTCACCGTGTAGGTCTGGTTGATGTTGTCGGCCGAGCCGCCCGCGCGGTTGTGCAGCACGTAGATCGAGCCGTCCGGCGCCACCAGGTCCACCTTCAGGTCACCGATGTAGGTGTGGACGATGTTCACGACGACCGGCGTGGTGGTCGATCCGTTCCCCGTGCGTCCGGAGACGGTGATCGGACTCTCCACCGTGGCGTTGTCGCTGATCGCGACATCGGTGCCGTTGCTGTAGGTCTGCGCGCCGCCGCTGCCGACGGTGACCGTGCGCGTGGCGGTGTTGCTGGCGCCGCCGTTGTCGGTGACGGTGAGCGTGACCGTGTAGCTGCCGGCCGTGGCATAGGTCCGGCTGGGATTGGTCGCGGTGGACGTGCTGCCGTCGCCGAAATTCCAGCTGCGCGATGCGATGCTGCCGTCGCTGTCGGTGGAGCTATCGGTGAAGCTGGCGGTCAGTCCGCTGACGCTGGACGTGAAGCTCGCGGCCGGCGCCACATTGCCACCGCCACCACCCGATGTCTTCGCCGCCTCGCCGAGGAAGGCCAGGCCGATCAGCGCGAACTTGGCGCTGTTCTGCGCGGAATTGCCCATGTTCGCCAGGGTGTCGTTGGCGGTATGGATCTGGTTGAAATAGCCGCCGCTGGTGGCGCCGGTGCCACCCTCGAAGAAGAAGCCGGCCGGATAGCCGGCGGCGGTCCACGAGGCATGGTCCGAACAGGCGTAGCCGCAGGTGTCGCTGCCGCGACGCAGGCCGCGCGGCGCCAGGTAGGTGTCGAACAGGTTGGTCAGGAAGGTCTTGGTATCCGGGCTGGAGTAGTCCGAGACCAGGCGCATGTCGATCGTCGATGTGGCCGACTTCCAGTTGGTCATGTCCATCTGCAGCACGCCGACGACATTGGCGCCGGCGTTCTTGTGCGCCTGGGCGATCGCATTGGAACCACGCAGGCCGACTTCCTCGGCCGCATAACCCATGAATTTCACCGTGCGCTTCGGCTTCCAGCCGCTGGCCATCGCGATGCGCAGCACTTCGGTCAGCGTGGCGATGCCGGAGGCGTCGTCGTCGGCACCCGGCGCGCGCTGCGAGGTGCTGCCACCCGCGCTGCCGTTGATCGAATCGAGGTGCGCGCCGAGCACCACGATCTCGTTCGGCAGCTCGTTGCCGCGGATGGTCAGGATCACCGACGGCTGGGTCGAGCAGTTGCTGCAGGCGAACAGTTCGGAACTCACGTCGGTGCGCGTTCCTGCGAGCCCCTGCCAGGTCGTGCGGATCCATTCCGCCGCGTCCTTGCCGTAGGTGCTGGCGTAGTAGCGGTTCTGGTAGGTCTGCAGGTGGTTGATGGTGTTGTAGATGTTGGTGTGCTGCACCTGGTCCAGCCACGGCGAGACGGTGGTCTGGTTGTCGATGGTGTAGGCGACGCGCGCCGTGGCGCGACCCGATACCACTTCGGCGGAACGGTCGGAGCGGACGAAGGCTTCGGCCTGTTCGCGCGTCGGGAATGCGAAGTAGCCGCCGCAGCGGCGTTCGCGCAGATGGATGCGTTCGGTGACGCGACTCAGCTGGTGCGCGCGGATCTCGGCGACGACCAGCGGATTGCCGAGGCTGTCGCGCATCGCGCGCCCCCGCGCGACGATGTCGGTCATGCCGGCATGGCTGCCCTGCGACATCACGATGTAGACGCGCGCGTCGGGGTCGCGTTCCAGGCGCATCGAGGCCAGTTCGGCATCGGCATGGGCGCGGACATGCGCATCATCGTGAGTCGGCGATGCGATGGACTGATTGGCGAACGCCGGGCCCGCGCACAGCAGTGCGAAGGCGACGGCAGGCAGATGGTGCTTCATTGCGTTCTCTCTCCCTGTGAAAGCCGGCGGAGCCGGCGAAAGGCGGACGCTCATGTCCGCGCGAGGCATCGTGACCGACAGCCCCCTGCAGGCATGCGGCGTCCGTCACGGAGGTCGCATGCCGCCTGTCGGAAGAGGCGCTGCTGCGCAAGGCGACAGCGCAGGCAAGAACGGGGGCGGCCAGCAAGGCCGACCGCCCCCTTCTGCACGGATGACGCGATGGATCACGCCATCAGACGAGCATCAGAACGTGATGCTCCAGCTGTCGATGCGGCCGGTGTCCGCCGTCGCCGCGTCGCGCACGCGGAGGTTCCACGTGCCGTTCAGCGCTTCGCTCGACAGATTCACCGTGAACGTCTGGTTGACGTTGTCGGCGCTGCCGCCCGAACGGTTCAGCAGGTTGTACACCGAGCCATCCGGCGCCACCAGGTCGACCACCAGGTCGCCGCGGTAGGTGTGGATGATGTTCACCGCCACCGGCGTCGTCGCCGAGCCGTTGCCGGTGCGACCACTGACCGTGATCGGGCTGCTGACCGTGCTGTTGTCGTTGATCGCGTAGTCGGTGCCGTTGGTGTACGTCTGCACGCCGACGGGGCCCGTTCCGGTGAAGTTCTGGCCGGTGACGTTCGCGCTGCTCACCGTGACGCTGCGGCTGGCCGGCGAGAAGGTGTAGCCGCTCAGCGACGGGGTCAGCGTGTAGGTGCCGTTCGACAGGCCGCTCAGCGTGTAGGCGCCGGTGCTGCTGGTCGTGGCGGTCACCGAACCGGCACTGACGGTCACGCCCGAGATGCCCGCGCCCGCACTGGTGGTCACCGTGCCCGAGATCGTGTACGTCGGCGTGGTGCTGCCGCCGATGCCGTCCAGCGTGGTCGCACCGGTGTTGCCCGCGTCGAGCCAGTTGCTCAGGCGCGTGCTGTTGGTGCCGCCGCCGGCCCAGGACACCGAGACGCGACCGTAGTAGTCCTTCATCGACGCCGCAGGCGCACCGCAGTACGACGGACCGCCGTGCAACTGGCCGATCACGCGCTTCTCGGGGCTGTACAGCGGGGAGCCCGAGGAACCCGGCTCGGTCACCGAGATGCCGCCGACCCAGGACGCTTCGACGTGGGTGGTGCCGGCGCCGCCGCCGTAGGCCACGGTGCGCGTGGCCGTGGTCGAATGCGTGATGCGCTTTTCGCCACCGTTCGGATGGTGGATGCCGGTCGAGCCCGGGAATTCGACGCTGCGGCGATCCCAGCCGGCCCAGTAGACGTTGTAGGCCGCGGGTGCCGGATCATCCAGCTCGAGCAGCGCGAAGTCGCTGGCCGCGCTGCTGGCGCGGAAGAAGGCGCCGGTCAGCGACTGGGTGAGCGAGCCGTCGCCGTTCTGGCCGCTGGCGGTGCTGCCCGGCACGCGGCAGGTCGAGTTCTGGTAGTTCCAGTAGGTCACCAGAGACGCGGCGTTGGAGCTGCTCAGGCCGCAGTGGTTCGCGGTGAGGAAATACATCTTGCGATCGTTCGCGGTGTTGTTCACCAGCGAGCCGGTGCAGAAGATGCTGCCGCCGGTGGAATACGCCGCAACCGCACGGATCTGGTCGCGCCAGCCGTCGCCCGCCGGGCAGACCACGTCGGTGTTGCAGCTGCCGGAGGTGCCGCGGGTCTGGAACACCGAACGGCGACCGGCGGCGATGTTGCGGAAGCCGGCATAGTCGTGGCCGACCTGGGTCAGGCGCAGCTTCAGCTGGTCCTTCTGCGCACGCGGCACCACGACTTCGATCACGGCTTCGTCGCCGTCGACGATCGGCGTCCACAGTTGGCCATGGCTTTCGTTGTCGGCGTCGGTGTAGGTGCGCACCGGCGCGGCGTTGGCAGCGCGCGCATCCGCTGCCGGATACACCAGCAGACGGCCGCCGGCAGGCATGCGGAATTCGGTGAAACCGAAGTTCAGCGACAGCGCACCCGGCGAGGACACGCGCATGCGCCAGACGAGATGGTCGTCGTCCAGCGCTTCCCACGTCCCGGTATTGGCCGTGGTGTAGTCCACCTTGATCGGCGCGGCGAAGCGGACCGGCAGGCCGCGACGATCGCGCTGGCGATCCTCGGCGTTCAGGCGGACCAGATCGATGGCGGGCATCCTGCGCACGTCGACGCGATCGATGGAGCGGATCGCATGTCCGACGGATGCGGGCCGATGCAGCGTGTCCGCGGCATGGGCGGATACGGAAACCCCGAGAAGCAACAGCAAAGCGGCACTCAATGTTTTCACTGACATCACTCCTTGTGATTGGCTTGTCGCCGGATATCGCCCGGACGGCAGGCGCCTCTCGGGCGTCCTTGCCGGACCCGCAGCGCTGGTACGCCGCATCGGACGCCGATGCAGCGAATCCACGCTAGCAGCCGCGCAGGGCACGACAAGCGATTGGGATCACACTTCCGGAGTCATTGCCGATTCGCATCACGGGCAAGGGATTCGATGCCTGCAGAGACGCCGCCATCCGGACGGAACAGGGCATCGATCGGGGACTGTTGGCGATTGGCCTACATGCTTTGCACGATCTTCAACACCTACCTTATTCCGCATACGGTGTTGACGCAGGGCAGCATGGTTCCGCGCGAAACCAGCAGCGGATCATGGCGCGGGACACGATCGCCCCCGTTCGGAAAAGCGGACCTGCTGAAAAAAAAGAGCCCCGACTCGCGTCGGGGCTCCAGGTGCGGCCCGGTTCCTTCCGGGCCTCTTCATCCGATCGCCTTCCTGATCAGAAGGTGATGCTCCAGCTGTCGATGCGGCCGGTGTCGCCACCGGCGTTGTCGTTGACGCGGAGCGTCCAGGTGCCGTTGAGCGGCTCGCTGGACAGGTTGACCGTGTAGGTCTGGTTGATGTTGTCGGCCGAACCGCCGGTGCGGTTGTGCAGCACGTACACCGAACCGTCCGGCGCGATCAGGTCGACCTTCAGGTCGCCGATGTAGGTGTGGACGATCGCGACCGCGACCGGCGTGCTGGTCGGGGCGTTGCCGCTGCGACCGGACACCGTGATCGTGCTCTGCACCGTGGCGTTGTCGGCGATCGCGACATCGGTGCCGTTGGTGTAGGTCTGCACGCTGCCACCGCCGCCGGTGGAGTAGTCGCCGACCAGGCTCACGCCCGAGAAGGTCGAGTACGCCTTGACGCGGACGTAGTAGGTGCCGGCCTGCGGCGCGGCGAAGGTGCAGGTCTCGGCATTGCCGCCGAGGTACGGACGGCAGTCGTAGACCGTGTCGGTCGGCGCGCTGCCGAACTTCACGTACAGGTCGGCATCACCGGTGCCGCCGGACATCGTGAACGTCAGGTTGGTGGCGCCCGCGGGCACGACCATCGTGTAGTTCAGCGAGTTGCCGGTGCTGGCGCCGAGGCCGGTGACCGGCACGCCCTTGGTCAGGGTGGTGCCGCCGCTGGTGGCGGTGCCGGTGAAGTTCTGGCCGGTGACGTTGGCGCCATTGACGGTGACCGCGAGGCTGGTCGGCGAGAAGGTGTAGCCGCTCAGCGACGGGGTCAGCGTGTAGCTGCCATTCGCCAGGCTGGCGAAGGTGTACTGGCCGCTGGCGTTGGTCGTGACCGTGGTGCTGCCGTTGCTGACGCTCACGCCGCTGATGCCGGTGCCGCCACTGGTGGCGATGGTGCCGGACACCGAGTACGTGGTGGCCGTCGCGGTGCCGGTGAAGTTCTGGCCGGTGACGTTGGCGCCATTGACGGTGACGGCGAGGCTGGTCGGCGAGAAGGTGTAGCCGCTCAGCGACGGGGTCAGCGTGTAGCTGCCGTTGGCCAGGCCGGAGAACGTGTACTGGCCGCTGGCATTCGTCGTGACCGAGGTGCTGCCGTTGCTGACGCTGACGCCGCTGATGCCGGTGCCGCCGCTGGTGGCGATGGTGCCGGACACCGAGTACGTGGTGCCGCCACCGCCGGTGCAGGCCGGGAACTTGAAGTCGGCGATGCGCGTCTGCCAGCTGCCGCTCGGGCGGTACATGCCGACGAACCAGAAGGTGCAGTCGTCGACCGGATCCACGGTCATCTGGTAGTAGTCGCCCCAGCGACCGGAGGTCTCGACGGCGGCGCCGACGGCGACTTCGTTCTCGCCCAGCGACATCACGCCTGCCGGATCGGCAGCGGTGCGACCGGTGTAGCCCAGCGTGGCGAACTTGGTCGGCGTGGTCGTCTTGGTGACGTTGTAGCCCATGCCGATGTTGCCGAACTTGTCCATGGCGATCGTGCCCATCAGGTGATGGGTGCTGCTGTCGCCCGGGCTGAACGTGCCTTCCTGGTGCAGGGTCCAGTTGCCGCTGCCGACGCGGCGCAGTTCGAACCAGCGGATGCCGGAGTCGACCACGGTGCCGGTACGGGCGGGATCCTGGTTGGTGGCGAGCGTGCCGACCAGCGCTTCATGGGTGCCCATGTTGCGGTAGACGAGCTGGTTGAGCAGGACTTCGCGGATCGGGTCGAGGCGCGAGGTGGAACCCGGCTGCGGCACGGTGGCGAAGGTGCTGTAGTCGCGGAACCAGCTGTTGAACTCGGTGATCGCGACGCGCGGCAGCGTGGTGATGTTGCTGTTCGCCGGCGTGTTCCAGTCGATGTTCAGCTCGTACAGCTCGATGAAGTCCTGGCTGCCGTTGGCGCCGGCGCCGGCATGGGCTTCGTCGTCGTTGTGGCGGGCGAGGATCTGCTTGCGGCCCGCCGGCGCTGCGGTCGTGCCGTAGAAGGTCGACGGCGTCATGATCTGGAAGCCGTAACCCGCCAGGTTGGCCACGCTGCTGAAGCGCTGGGCCGGGCGGGCGGTGGCGCCGTTGAGCATGTTGGCGCGGTCGAAGGCGTAGATCTCGGTGCCGGCCTGGCTGCCTTCGTTGGTGCCGCAGACGTAGGCGTCGTTCCACACGCCGCAATGCGGGTAGTCGGGCAGCACCGGCGTGGCGTAGCGGTAGAACCACCAGCCGCCGCTCACCGGGTCGGAGGTCTTCGACACGAAGGTGCACAGACCGGTGTCGTCCATGGTCAGCATGAACCAGCGGCCGGCCTGGCGATCGTAGTGCAGCAGCGGGTCGCCGCGATCGCTGGTGCAGGAATTGCCTGCGGGCGCGAGCGAGCCGAAGGTGGTCGGACCGGACACCAGGGTGCCGGATTTGTTGTAGACGTTGAAGTAGGTGCCGCTGCCGCCGCTGTTGACGGCGTAGATCACGTGGTTGGCGCCGACTTCGACGACCGGGTCACCCGGGCTCACGCCGGTGTTCGGGTTGTTGATGCTGACGCGGCTGCGCGCGGCGACATTCGCCTTCAGGCTGCGCGCGCGCGGGCTCTTGTCCCACATCTGCTGCAGTTCCGGCAGGCGGTCGCGCGCGGTCGGCTTGTCGGCCGGCGCGTGCGGCAGCTTGCTGCCGATCGGCGTGTACTGGCGGCGGTGCGCCTCGCGGATGCCCATGCCGGGCGTCCAGGGCTTGGCCTTGGGCAGGTTGCGCAGGTCGACGGCAATGTTCTGCGCCGAAACGGGCTGGCCGACCTGCGGCCTCCCCGGATTGGCTTTCGTGCCGGACGGCTGTGCCGCCATCGCCGCGCACGGCAACAGCAGCATCAGCACGGCGGCCTTCGCCCCCTTGATCATCGCTGATTTCATGTCTGAGTCCTCGATTTCGTCTTGTGTGTGTGCAACACGGCCATCCCACTGGCCGTGCAACGGGCAACGCCTGGAACAATCGATCGTGTGACGACACAGCTACAGCAAGCCAGCGCTCGCGCATCGCATCCAGGGCATCCGGCCCATGTGCGAGGCGTCGGCGGGCCTTCTTATTCGGGGTCGATGAACACGCCGCGCCGTTGCAGACGCACTTCGTTCACGAGACTCCGCATTTCGATGCGCGCCACCTGATCTCCGGCCTTCGGCTGGCCGACGATGGCGGTCGCGGTCTTGTTCGGTTCCTGCCCGTCGAGATGGCGGACCGTAAGGGAATAATCCGTCGCGAACTGGTGCGACGTGGACAGGCTCACTTCGGCGTCGAGCTTGTCGCTGACATTGAGGGTGACGCTGCCGGTGCGGCTGACGAAGCGCTGCACCGAGCCCGCGCGCGCGCCGTCCTGCAGCGACACTTCGATCCGGCCATCGTCGCTCTGCGCCTGCACGGTGCCCTGGGTACCGATGACCTGGATGCGGCCCGGGCCGGTCTTCAGATCGATGTCGCTGCGCAGGCCGCGGACTTCGATGTCGCCGATCGCCGCTTCGACCGAGATCGCATGGCCCTGCGGCACGTACAGCACCAGGTCGATGCGCTGGCCTTCCGCGAGGCGCGTGCCCTCGGGCAGCGTGGCCGCGACGACGAAGCGACCATCGCGCAGGGCCGGCGCGAAGCCGAACTTCGCGGCGCCCTCGGGCTGCTGGATCGTCGAGCGGATGTCGAGCTGGTGCTCGTAGCCGCCGAAGCGCATGAACACGCTGCCGTAGGGGTTCACCACCGCGATCGACACGCCTTCCGCCAGCTTGAAGCTCTGGTCCTGCCGGATGGGCTCCGCCATCTGCATTTCGGCCTCCTCCTGCACGGGCATGCTGCCTTCCTGCGCACGCGCATGCGGCGCACCCGCAGCCAACAGCACGATCGACAACAGCGGAAGCACGGCGCATCGCATCATCGGAACTCCTCGGGTTTTCGGAAAAATCGGCCAGGCAGTCGGACTGCGTGGCGGGTACTGCACTGTCTGGCTGGATGTCGCGGGGATCGGATCAGAAACCGTAATCGGCGGTGAGGATGAAGTTGCGTCCCGGTTCGTCGAGACCCGAACCATGCTCGCGGTAGTGCTTGTCGCCCAGGTTCTCGGCGCGGAGCGCCAGCTGGAAGCGATCGCTCGCCTTCCACGAGATACGTGCGTTCACGGTGCCCCATCCGCCGGTGCCGTTCGGATTGATGCGCGGATCGATCTGATCGCGCGAACTCAGGCGATCCTGTTCGGTGGCGTAGAGCACGTAGGTTTCCAGGCCCAGCGACTCGCGGACCTGCCAGCGCGCGCCGACCTTGCCGTACAGCGGCGGGATGCGATCGGCCGGCATGGTGCCGCCGGTGTCGACATCCTCCTCGCCGCGCGTCCAGGTCGCGGTGGCGTACAGCTCCAGGTCCGGCGACGGCAGGCGATAGCGCGCGCCCGCTTCCACGCCCCACAGCTGCAGCCGCGCGACGTTGCGGTTCTGCACTTCCAGGGCGGTGCCCACGCGGTTGCCGGTGAGCACGGCGGTGATCTTGTCGCGGTAGTTCATCCGGAACGCGATGAATTCGCCGCTCAGGCGCTCACCGCCGAACTTCACGCCGGCATCGATCGAGGTGACGTATTCCGGCGCCAGGTCCGGGTTGGGCGAACTGAAGCGATTGCCCGGGCGCGGACCGAACACGCCGAGGTCGAAGATGTTCGGGGCACGGAAGCCGCGACCGAGGTTCATCACCAGGCGCGTGTCTTCCGAGATCACGTAGGCGATGCCGAGGTTGCCGGTCAGGTCGTCCGGCGACAGCGACACGCCGGGCACGGTGCCGCTGGCGGGCACGTCGATGTCGTAGCGGCTGTAGCGCGCGCCGTAGTTGAAGTCGAACTTGCCGATCTTCCAGTCGTCGGCCGCGTAGATGGCCCAGCCGTCCATGCGCGAGCCATCGGGGAAGCGCGGCGCGCGGACGCTGGTGGCGCCGGTGTTGACATTGCGGCGGGTCCGCGAGGATTCGACCTTGTCACGGTAGAACTCGAACCCGTAGCTGAGATGGTGCCGTTCGCCGATGTCCTTGCCGAACTGGCCGGACACGCCGCTGGTGGTGACGCGGTTGCGTTCGCGATCCTCGTTGAGCGAGCCGGTATCACGCAGGCGGCGATCGTCGACCACGATCTGCCGGCCGGCGCGCAGTTCGCCGCTGTCGAACAAGGCGTTGGCCTGGTCGATGCGCCAGCGCAGCTGGCCGAAACGACGCTGCTGCGGCTCGAACAGGTGCGTGACATTCTCGGGCCGGGTCTGACCGAAGCCCGGCACCAGCGCGTCATAGCGCGGCGTGCGCGGCTGCTCGGAATACTGCAGCGAGAGCATGAGTTCGTGACCCGGCGCGACGGCCATCTGCCACTTGAAGTCGGCGCTGCGCTGGGTGAAGGCAGTGAACGGGCGCTCGCGGCCGTCGCCGGTGCGCAGTTCGTTGACATCCTGTGACGTGACGCCGAGCGAGAAACCCATGCCCTCGCGTCCGCCTGCGATCTGCGCGCGGCCGATCAGCGAATCGTCGGCACTTGCAGCGATGGCGCGGAAGCGGCCGTTCCACTGCCAGTCCTGGCCGTCGAAGCGTACTTCGGGTGTGAGCATCTGCACCACGCCGCCCATGGCATCGCCGCCGTAGAGCGTGCTCGACGGACCGCGGACCACTTCGATGCGATCCAGGCTCTGGCCGTCGACCAGGGCGATGTACTGGTTCGGTGCGTTGCGGAAGATCGCGTTGTTCAGGCGGAAGCCGTCGACCAGGTGGAGCACTTCCGATCCCTTCAGGCCGCGGACGATGACCACGCCCTGTCCCGGCGTGGTCTGCTGCACGAAAGTGCCGACTTCGCCGTGCAGCGCGTCCATCGGAGTCTGCGGCGCGGTCTCGCGCAGGCGTTCGCCACCCACGATCGTCGTGGCGGCCGGAACGTGCAGGGTCGATTCGGGGCGCTTGGTCGCGGTGACCTGGATGGTGTCCAGGCAGGACGCGTCACGTTCCGCGCACGGGCCGGATTCGGCGGCGAGGGCCTGGCCGATGGCCAGCGACAGGACGGCAAACACAGCAAGCGCACGACGAGGAGCGCGGAAGGTGGAACGCATCAATGGAAGAGCCCCGGAGGAAAAGTTCAGGTCAGCAAAGCAAGCGTTTGAGGCGATCATCCCGTCGTCGGCGGCGTCCTGCCGCATCTGTGTGTCCCGACCGGATGATGGCGACCCTCACGCAAAACAGACGCTGCGCCATCGGTGGCCCGATGGGCGTCGGATGCATGCGAGGGGATCGCCATGATTCGTTGTCATGTCCGTCGCGCTGCGTAGCGTCGCCACGGCTATCCGGAACGTAAACGGAACGGACAAGGCAGGTCAATAGCGCGCGCACCGCGTCGCGGCAGGACGAACATCCTGTCGAGGAAATGCGTGCAGCCACAGCGCAATGTGCCTGCGGTCGCAGGAAAGCCGGCACGACCGACGACGACGGGAGACGAATCTTGCTGCGGCGCAGCATCAGCCTGCGCGATGCCGGCGCCACCGCCACAGGACAGGCGTCCAAAAAAAGAGCCCCGGCAAAGCCGGGGCGCAATGACAGCTCGGGGCAAGACTTTGAACTTCGCGTCGAGGGAGGGTGCGGCTCCCGCCCCACCCCCCGGTAGGCGGTAGGGCGGGACGTTCGCGCCGCAACCAGCATTGCGGGCAAACGCCGGAATGCGAATCCGGTCCGGCCGGGACCGGAGTGCCACATGCACGCCGTGGATGCATCAGATCGCCAGAACCGGGGTCGCGACCTGTTTTGAGATGTCATTTTTTTCTCAGCGCGCGTTTGTGCAGGGAAAACAGGCGCGGTTGCGGGCACGCTGACTGCGTGGGACGCATCGATGCCTGCGGCATGGATGCGCGGGGCGATGGCCCGATTGCCGATCCCCGATCCCCGATCCCCGATCCCCGATCCCCGATCCCCGATCCCCGATCCCCGATCCCCGATCCCCGATCGACGGGCGCAGCGCATGTCGCGTTCGCGATGCGCGGCACGATGCGCTAGATTTCGTATACGCCCGCCATGACCGCCACGCGCCGTCGACGGGTCCGGTCACGATCGTCGCCAGCGGCGGCGGGCCTCGACAGGGAAACCGACCATCGTTCCGGCAGATGCACCGGCGCCCGCTGGTGCGCGCGCAGGACTTCGCCCCGCATTCGCCGCCAGGAGCCGACACCACCGATGACATCGCGCGCGAGACCCCACGTCCGGCCCTGGCCCGAACACGCGACCCGCCTGGTGGTGGGCGACCTGCGCATCGATCTGCCCAACCGCCGCGTCGAGCGCCCGGACGGCGTGCGACAGGAGCTGCCGCAGCGCGTGTTCGACCTGCTGTTGGTCTTCCTGGCCGAACCCGGCATCGTCCACTCGCGCGACGCGCTGTTCGATCGGGTCTGGCAGGGCGTGATCGTCGAGGACGCCAACCTGACCCAGGGCATCTGGATGCTGCGCAAGGCCTTCGGCGAGGAACGCCGGCAGTGGTTCCGCACCGTCTCGAAGACCGGCTACGTCTTCGAGCCGCCCGGCATGGTCCGCGCGGAGGAACATGGCAGCGAATCGGCAACGCCTTCTGCCGACCCAGCTCCGGCCGAGGCCCCTGCCCTGCCCGGCGCCGCAAACCCGGACGCGGACGACGCCGCGAACCTCGACCTGCAGGCGCACGCCGCGACGCAGGGCCGCATCGTCACGCCGATGCGCACGATCGCAGGCATCGCCGCAGCCATCGTCGCCATCGTGGCCCTTGCGCTGCCCGTGCTGTCGGTGCGCGAACGCGGCGACGCAGCGACGGACGTCGCAGCCGTGCTGTCCGCGCGCGAGGTCGCACCACCGCTGCGCATCCATCTGGTCGCCGAGCCGCCCGTCGTCGATGTGCGCACGCCCGAAGGCCTGTGGGCCGCGACGCTGGCCGATGCCTGGCTGGGCTACAAACTGGAATTGCTGCCGGAAACCATCCTGATGCCGCCCGGGGCGGCCAGCAGCGCGCAGCTCGCGGCCGACGAGCGCCGCATCACGATCCGCGCCAGCCGCGATCCGGAGCAACCCGGCCGGATCGTGCTGCAGGCGCGCATCGCCGGTGCGCCCGGCGACGCGGCGTCCGTGCTCGACGTCCGCGGGCCTGCGACTGAGGCGACGCGCCTGGCCGACGCACTCACGCAGAAGATCCTGGCGCACCTGCTGCCCATCCACGCGCACGCGACCTGGCCTGCCCTGCCCTCCGACCCCGGGGTCGCACAGAGATATGCGCGCGCCGTGCAGGCCGCGCGCCGGCGCGACTGGATCGAAGCAGAACGCGATGCGACCGCTGCCGCCGATGCGGCGCCCGGCTTCGGCCCCGCACGCTGGTTGCTGGCGCAGCTGCGCTCACGACGCGGCGATGTGCCCGGCACGATCGAACGGGTGACCGAAGCGCGACGCGCATCGGCGCCGCTGCCCGACGATGCCGAGCGCGTGTTCGAAGCCCGCTCGCTGGCGCTCGATCCCGCGCGGCGCGACGATGCCATCGCACGCCTCGCGGCCCTGGAGAAGGACTGGCCCGGACGGGCCGATTTCGCGATCCTCCGCGCCTACCTGCTGGTGCGCGTGGGCCGACCCGCGGACGCGCTGGCTGCGGCGCGCCTTCCCGCGAGCGCGCTGCGGGCGCTGCCGATCGATGCGCGCTTCCGCCAGGCGATCGTGTCCTCCGAAGCGGTCGCGCTCAACGGCGATCCGGCCGCATCTCGCCGGCATGCACAGGCCGCGCTCGCGCTGGCGGTCGGTCCCGGCTTCGACCGGGAACGCGCCGCCGCGCGCATGATGCTTGCGCACGCGCACCATGCCACGCCCGGCAACGTGGCGGCACCGGAAATGTTCGAACTGGCCGCGGAGTCCTTCGATGCCGGCGGCGACGCGTCCGGCGCACTGTACGCGCGCTTCCTCGCCGACAACGTCCGCCTCGACAACGCGAATCCCGGCAGCCGCCCCCCCGAAAGCCGGGTCGTGCCGTCCGACCTCCTCGAACCGCTGATCGAAACCGCGCGCCGGCTGCGCAACGTCGGACTGGAAATCGAAGCCCTGCGCGTCACCGCGTATCGCTTCTACCGCGCCGGCGACCATGCGCGCTTCCGCGAATTCCTGCGTCGCGCGCAGGACACCGCGAACCGCTCGGACGACCTGCACAGCCAGCGCACCGTCGACCTCGACCTGATGGGCGAGGATTTCTTCATGGCCAACATCGCCAGCGCACGCGCGCGCATCCGCCGCCTGCGCGCAGGCGGCCTGGACGGCACGATCGGTTACCTCGTGCCGCTGCTCGACAGCACCATGACGATGCACGAGGGCCGCTATCGCGAAGCGCTGGAGATCCTCCGCGACGGCGACGCGGCGGGCCGGCAGAAGCCGCCATCGGTGGTGGAAGCCAACTACGCCTGCGTGCGCGCCGACATCCTGCTGGCGATGATGGACACGGTCGCCGCGCGCCCGCAGATCGACCGCTGCCGCAACCTCGGCAATCCGTCGCTGCGCGCGGCGGCGCGGATGCTCGACGTGCAGGCCGATCTCGCCGACCTCGACCGCGAAAGCGCGCGCATCAAGCTGCAGGGCATCGAGAAGGATCTCGCCAGCCTCGCCCCGGGCGTCGAACGCTGGTCGCTGACCAGCGGCATCGGCTATGCCTTCGCCGCCGTCGGCGACTACGACCGCGCCGAGCGGCTGCTGAACAACGAGCTCGACGCCACCCGCAACGCCGGCTACATGCTGATGCTCGCGGGCATCGAAACCAACCTCGCCGAGATCGCCGCCGCGCGCGGCGACTGGTCGCGCAGCCGCAGGCTGGTGCTGAACGCACGCGCGCGCCTGCCGCAGGACGTCTGGCTGCTCAACCTGCGCCTGGACAGGCTGGACATCGTCGATGCCCTGGTCCACGGCGACCCGCCGGCCGCGCGCGCGCGGATCGCCTCGCTGCGCACCCGCGCCGAAGCGCTGGACGATCGCGCGACACTGCGCGACCTGCGCGTGCTGGCCTCGATCGCTGCGCCACGCGTCCGCGAACCGGGCTCGCCGATGGCGCCGCTCGATCCTTCGCAGGTCTACATCGACTGGATCTACAGTCGCTTGCCCAGCCAGCGCGCGGCATCGCCCGGGCCGCGTTGAACCGGCGCCAATGCGGCCTTTCGCACGCAGGATCCAGACCACGCCGCGCTGCCCCGCGCCGCGACAAGCGCCCTAAAAAGAACCCCGGCTTTCGCCGGGGCTCTCGCATCGTCCATCGATTCGACCGGTGCACGCCGGTCGATGCATCCATGCCTGCATCGATCAGAACGTCAGGCTCCATCTGTCGATGTAGCCGGTGTCGTTGACCCAGTTGTCGTTCACGCGCAGGCGCCAGGTGCCGTTCAGCGCTTCGCTCGACAGGTTCACGGTGAAGGTCTGGATCACGTTGTCGGCGCTGTCGGTGCTGTTGTAGTTCTTCAGCACGTACACCGAGCCGTCCGGTGCGACCAGGTCCACCTTCAGGTCACCGCGGAAGGTGTGCTTGATGTCCACCGCGACCGGCGTCGTCGCCGAACCGTTGCCGGTGCGGCCGGAGACCGTGATCGGGCTGGTCACCGTGACGTTGTCGAGGATGTTGACGTTGTTGGCGTTGGTGTAGGTCTGGCCGCCACCGTTGCTGTCCTGCGTGCCGGTGAAGTTGATGCCGGTGACGTTGGCGCCGTTCACCGTGACGCTGCGGCTGGCCGGCGAGAACGTGTAGCCGCCCAGCGAGGGCGTCAGCGTGTAGGTCGCATTGGCCAGGCCGGTCAGGGTGTAGGCACCGCTGCTGTTGGTCGTGGCCGACACCGTACCGTTGCTGACCGTGACACCGGAAATACCGGTACCCGCGCTGTTGGTGATCGTGCCGGAGACGCTGTAGGTGTCGCCCGGGGGCGGCGTGTCGCCGAAGATCGAGTACAGCAGCTTGTTCGGAGAACCCGAACCCGCGTCGGTCACCTTGTTCGAGGTCGCATTGTCGACGATCGCGTTGCGGACCTGGGCCGGGGTGGCGTTCGGATTGTTGGCCAGGTACAGCGCGGCCACGCCGGCCACGTGCGGCGAGGCCATCGAGGTGCCGCTGATGGTGTTGGTGGCGGTGGTGCTGGTGTACCAGGCCGAGAGGATGTTCGAACCCGGGCCGTAGATGTCCAGGCACGAGCCGTAGTTCGAGAACGACGAACGCGCATCGGTGTTGGTGGTCGAACCGACGGTGATCGCAGCGGCGGCGCGGGCCGGCGAGTAGTTGCAGGCACTGGCATTGTTGTTGCCCGCGGCGACGACCACGGTCACGCCGGCGTTATGCAGGCGGGTCACGGCGTCGTCGACGGATTGCGTGGCGCCACCGCCGATGCTCAGGTTCGCGACGGCCGGCTTGGTGTGGTTGCCGGCGACCCAGTCCATGCCGTCGATGATGCCTGACCAAGCACCCGTGCCATCGCAACCGAGCACGCGGACCGGATGGATGGTCGCACCCTTGGCGACGCCGTAGGTGCTGCCGCCCAGCGTACCGGCGACATGCGTGCCGTGGCCGTTGCAGTCGGTGGTGCCGCGACCGTCGCTGATGGCGCTCCAGCCGTTGCCGACGCGGTTGCTGAACTGGCTGTGGGTGCCGAGCAGGCCAGTGTCGATGACGTAGGCATGCACGCCCGACGCGGTGGTGTCGTAGTTGTAGGTCTGGTTCAGCGGCAGGTCGCGCTGGTCGACGCGATCGATGCCCCAGGTCGCGCTGGTCTGCGTCGCATTGACCGACACGACGCCGTCTTCTTCGACATAGGCGACGCGCGGATCGGCGAGCAGGCGGGCCAGCGACCTGTCGTCGGCACGGACCACGAAGCCGCGCAGCACGTTGTCGTAGCTGCGCACCAGCCTGGCGCGGTGCTGTGTGGCCATGTTGCGGGCCACGGCGGAGACGCGGGTCAGGCTGCTGCGCTCGCTGGCGAGGCTGGCGGCGTTGTCCTTCAGGACGACGATGTACTGGCCCTTGATCGGGGTCTGTGCGGCACGGAAATCCGCCGAGAAGGCCGGAAGCGAGGCACAGGCGAACGTGGCGGCAACAGCCACCGAAAGCACGGAGTTACGGTAATTCACAATCGCTCCTCAAATACGTAAATGAGTCGAAACACACCGGGAACGGGCCGGCGTGCAGTGAGCGGATTGCAAGGCTGAAGCTGTTGTTGTTTTTATCCGTGATGGACTTGCCCGTATTTCTTGTGCGGCATTCGTCCAAGCACCCGCGTCAGGAACATTAGCCCTGCATTCGGGCGATTTCAACCTGCGCCGCAACACCGGCCAGGCGTGTTTTCGCGCCCTGCGTCACGGAGCATCGCGCGTCATGCGCATCCACGGGGGTCCTGATGAAAAAACATCATGTTTCCCGGTCGAATGCGCGCCACTGCCGCGCCATGCCCGACATGTCCGCGCGATGCTGCCGATCGCTCCGGCATGAAAAAGGCCCCGGCTTTCGCCGGGGCCTCGTGTCGCACTCATCGACTCCTTCGACGGAGTCGGCGCACGCCTCAGTTCGGCGAACGCGTGGCCTTCATGTTGACGCCCGAGTAGCTGCTGTACGCCTGCACGCCGATGTAGTACGTGGTACCTGCGACCGGATTGTTGATGGTGCAGGTCTCGGTGTTGCCGGTGAGATACGGACGGCAGTTCCAGCTGGCGGTGGTCGGCGCAGCGCCGGCGCGGACGTACAGATCGGCATCACCGGTGCCACCGGAAATGTTGACGACCAGGCTGGTGGTGCCGGCCGGGATGCTGACGGTGTAGATCGACGACCAGTTGCCGGTCGAGACCGACGGCAGGTTGACGTTGTGCACGACCGTGCCGCCGCCACTGCTGCCGTTGACGTACGAGTCGATCCAGCTGCGGAAATACGCGACGCTGGTATAGACGGCGTTCGTCGGGCCGCAGTTCGGATCGTTGCCGCCGGCGCGGCTGGTCGCTCCGACCAGCGCACCGTTGACGAGCGCAGGGCCGCCGGAATCGCCATAGCAGGCGGTGGCGGTGGACGTACCGCTGATGCACAGGTCACCGACCACGGCCGTCGAGCAACTGCTGCGCGCGAGGATGCTGGTATCCAGTTGCTTCAGGAACTGCGAACCGCCATTGCCCTGCGGCACCGTCGAGCCCCAACCCAGCAGTCGGGTCGCGCTGCCCACGGCAGGATCGGCACTGGCCATCTGCACGGGCGCAATGCCCGTGACGGCCGTTTCAAGCTCCAGCAGCGCGATGTCGCTGCCGCGCCCATAGTTGGGATGATTGATGCGTCGAATCACGCGGACCACCTGGCCGCCCGAGCTGCGGTCGACCGAACCGACGCGGACGAAGGACGCCCAATTGGCGGTGCAGTGCGCAGCGGTCACGACCCACTTCGGGGCGACCAGGGAACCACCGCAGCCTTGCTGCTGGCTGCTGTTCAACAGCGCCGCGGTCCACGGATAACTGCCACTGGGAACGAAGCTGCCGCCGACGATGCGCTGCTGGGCGCTGGCATGCAGCGAAGTGGCGGCCAGGGCGAGGCCGATGGCGCCGAGCAGGCATTTGCGGGAAAGAACGACCATTGTGAAAACCCTCCATAGATGTTGTTGTGATTGTGTGTCTCATGCCCTTGCGAGCACTGTCTGAAGTCGTGCGCCGCTGCCCGACAGCACGCGCATGCCGCTCCGCTTGCGGCATGGGCGTCCTGTTGTCGACGGCTTGCGGCTGCGGGAACGTCTGATCGCGGAACCCCGGGACGTCCTCGGCACGGCGCGCTTGATAGCAGGTCTGCGGACGCGGGGCGCATGGCCGCTTATGACGAAATGCATAAGATCGCCAACCATCACGCTTTGGGACAAGACGCATCGCGCTGCGCTCGCGATCGAAGACAGGACGCGACAGCGCATGACGCACTGCAACACAACCTGGCGCTGCTGGAAAACGCTGCAGAAGCGTGCATCGCCGGACCACGATTGCTGCTCAGCGAGCCCCGGATCGATGCGCAGGATCGCGCGATGCATGTGCGAAGCGCACCGAGGCAAACCGTTCGCCCACGCCCGGTCATGTCGGATCTTCGGCTGGATCGGCAGAGCGCGACCAGCAATGCATGCGAAGGCCCTTCACGACCTTTCGCGATCGATCCGGCATGAAAAAGGCCCCGGCTTGCGCCGGGGCCTCGTGTCGCACTCATCGACTCCTTCGACGGAGTCAGCGCACGCCTCAGTTCGGCGAGCGCGTGGCCTTCATGGTCACGCCCGAGTAGCTGCTGTACGCCTGCACGCCGATGTAGTACGTGGTGCCGGCGACAGGGTTGTTGATCGTGCAGGTCTCGCTGTTGCCGCCGAGGTACGGGCGGCAGTTGTAGCTGGACAGCGTCGGCGCAGCACCGGCGCGGACGTACAGGTCGGCATCGCCGGTACCGCCGGAGATGTTGACGACCAGGCTGGTGGTGCCGGCCGGGATGCTGACGGTGTACATCGACGACCAGCCGCCGGTCGCGACCGACGGCAGGGCGACGTTGTGCACGACCGTGCCGCCGCCGCTGCTGCCGTTGACGTACGAGTCGATCCACGCCTTGTAGTACGTGACGTTGGTGTAGATCACGTCTTCGCCGCAGTACGTGGCGTTGCGGCCGGAACGGCTGGTCGCGCCCACGAGCAGGCTGCCCGCCAGCGCCGGACCGCCGGAGTCGCCCTTGCAGGCGGTCGCCGTGGTCGTGCCGCGGAAGCACAGGTCACCCACGCCGGTGCCCGAGCAGGTGCTGGGGGTCAGGACGGTGGTGTCGAGCATCTTGAGGTAGCGCGAACCGGAGTCGCCGCCGAACGGCGAGGTCACCTGGCCCCAGCCGAGGAGGCGCACGGTGCTGCCCACGGCCGGCGACGAGGTGCCGCGGGTGACCGGGGTGATGCCGGAGACGGGGGTTTCGAGTTCGAGCAGCGCGATGTCGTTCTGCGTGCTGTACTGCGGATGGTTGATCTTGCGGATGACGCGGATGACCTGGCCGCCCGAGGTGCGGTCGATCGAACCCACGCGCACGGACGCGGCGCTGCTGCTGCAGTGCGCGGCGGTGACGACCCACTTCGGCGAGATCAGCGAACCGCCGCAGAACTGCGAACCGGTGCTGCTGAGCAGGGCGGCCGTCCACGGATAGGCGCCGTCCGGCGCGAAGCTGCCGCCGACGATGCGCTGCTGGGCGCTGGCGTGCAGCGAGGTGGCGGCCAGGGTGAGACCGATGGCGGCGAACAGGAACTTGCGGGAAGCGTTAACCACTGTGAGAACCCTCCGTGATGCTTGTTGTGATTTGGTCTGTCGCATGGCGTGTGCGCATGCGTGGCGGTGCTTGACTGGCCCGGCGGTGCACACGCGTCGTTCTGTCTGCGACGCTGGGTGTTCCGCTGCGATCTGTTGCTCGATCCGATCCGAGGATCCGTCCCTGATCGCCGACGCCCGGGTCATTGTCGGCACGGCGGGCTTGATAGCAGGTGTGCAGACGCAGCATCGCGCCGTGGCTTATGACGAAGATCGAAATCAAGACGGGCTTCACGGTTTCAAACGAAACCAATTCCTGTCATGCCTGTCTCGACCCGCCAAACCAGGCATTTCTTGTGCAATGCAGCACGCACTGTGCGTCCCTCGCCTCGCCTGGAATGCGCGCGTTGTCGCACTTGCGAATCGCATCCTCGCGCGCGTCCTCGAGCGCATGCGACGCACCCCTCCCGTGACCGGGATGTGGCCACGGGAGGGACGTGCAGCAGGCCGATGCGATCGCGCCGCTCAGGGCTGCGGGAACGCGTAATTCACCTGGTAGCTGCCCGAACCGAAGGCCGACTGGGCGACGAACCGGTAGTAACCCGCCGGACCGTTGTAACTGATCGATTCGGACGAGCCGGCATTGCGGCTCTGGGCGACGGTGACCCATCCGAAGCCGTTGTACTGCTGCAGGTAGAGATCGAAGTTGGTCCCGGCCGATCCCGCCATCTGCGCCTGGTAGGCGCCGGCGCCGCCCAGGACATAGCCCGGGCTGGACGGCACGGCCACCGCGCCACCGCTCATCAGCGTGCCCGACTGCGTCTGGCCGCCGGGCGGGTTGCCGCCGCCACCGCCGTTCATGGTCTGGTTGATCCAGTTGCGGAAATAGACGACATCCGTGTACAGCGCATTGGTCCGGCCGCAGGTGCTGTCGTTGCCGCCCGAACGGCTGGTCGCGCCGACCAGGGCACCGTTGACGATCGCCGGGCCGCCGGAATCGCCGTAGCAGGCGGTCGCGGAGGTGGTGCCGCGCACGCACAGGTCACCGGTGCGGTAGTTGCTGCAGTTGCTGGCGGCGATGATCTGGGTGTCCAGCTGCTTGAGCTGGTCGGAACCGCGGTCGCCTCCGGCCTGCGGCGTGGTCTGCCCCCAGCCGTAGAGGCGCACGGCGGTGCCGGCCGACGGCGAACTGCTGCCGATCGTGATCGGCGTGATGCCGGAGACGGCCGTCTGCAGGCGCAGCAGGGCGATGTCGTTGCCGCCGTTGATGTTGCTGGTGCTGTAGCTGGGATGCACGAACTTCTGCGCGATCGCGATGACCTGGCCGCCGCTGGTGCGATTGAGCGAGCCCAGGCGAACCTGGGTGGGATTGGCCTGGCCAGTCACGCAGTGCGCGGCGGTCACCACCCACTGCGGGGCGATCAGCGAGCCGCCGCATCCCTGCTGGCCATTCTGGAGCAGGGCCGCAACCCAGGGCTGCGGCGTGCTGGTGATGCTGCCGCCGACGATGCGCTGGGCGGGCACCAAGGGGCGCAGCGACTCGGCGGTGGCCGGGCGCTGCTGCGCGATCGAGGACGTGGCGGCGACCGCCGCGAGCATCGCCAGGGCGAGCCGCGCCTGGCGGGTGGTGCGGGACTGCGATTGCATGGAAGACCCTCCTCAGAATGAATGACGCGAATGCGTTCGTTGTGTGTGCGGACGGGCGTGATGGGGCCGCCCTGCCCTCGCCTCGTCCCGCGCCATGTCCGGCGCGATGCGGGCCCATCGATCTGACGCGAGCGCGGACACGGCGGACGATGCGCTGCCGCTCAAATCTTTCTCAAACAGGCGCGGGAGGTCGGCGACGGTGGCCCCTGGGCGTCGGCCAAAAAAAACGGCCGCGCGCCCGAGGAGCGCACGGCCGGGACAGGGAACGCTCGCCCGGACGCAATGGCCTGGACGACCCGATGAGGCGACGGACGTGCGGAACGGTCCACCCGTCGCTTCATCGATGATCGATCGAGCTTCCACCAAAGGGGCCGCCGTCCACGGGGTTCGGACGGCGGAAACGCATGCTGCAGGGCAGCATCGCCGGCGGATGCCTTCGCCGGCAGGGACGATGAAACGGCGGCACGGTGGCGCAGGCATCGCTGGAATCTTCAAATTTTTCTCAAATCCGTCTCGCGACCCGGCTTCGCACGGTACGTCGCGCGACGATGCGCCCCCGTCGGGCCGCCCTTCGGCAGCATCGACCGCGATGCGCGCCGGTTCGCGGGTTGCGCAACGCGCATGACACTCGCGTTACGCTTGGCCTGCAGGCGTCCGACGCCGAGGCGCATGCGATCGGCGAAGGGGCGTCGGCCGCGCGCGATACCCGGCAAGCACCACATCCAAGCACTCACTCAATCCAGGGAGAGCGATGCAGCAGTCCCGCACGATGCGCGGCGATGCGACCCGACCACGGCGACCCGCCGGGGCACGGGGCCGCGCGTGCCCGGGCAGCGGAGGTCGACGATGACGGCACCGTCGCCGGTGCCCGGGGATGGGGCGATCCTGGTCGTCGGCGATGTACGCATCGACCTGCGCTATCGCCGCGTGATGCGGCCCGACGGGCATGCCGAGCTGCCGCAGCGGATGTTCGACCTGCTGCTGGTGTTCCTGGCCGAACCCGGCGTGCTGCACACCCGCGACACCCTGTTCGAGCGCGTCTGGCCGGGGGTGGTGGTCGAGGATTCCAATCTTTCGCAGAGCGTCTGGATGCTGCGCAAGGCGCTGGGCGAGCCGCGCAAGCACTGGATCCGCACGGTGTCCAAGCGCGGTTACGTGTTCGAACCGCCGACGCAGGTGCGCGCAGAACCGGCGCCGGCACCGCAGGCGGACGCAATCGAACCGCAGAACGGTCCCGCGCAGGCCCCCGCGGGCGACGCCCTGTCCGATGCGTCGGTTCCAGGGAGCGCCGACGAGATCGCGCATGTACAGGCCGGCGGCGACACCGCCCCGATGCCGCATCGATCGCCGCCGGCCTCCGCGCGTCGCGGCCTCCCGCTCCGGACCGTCATGGCCGTGCTGGCGCTGCTCGCGATGTGGGCACTGCTCTTCGCCGCCGTGCTGCCCCCGTCGCCCCGCCTGCAGACGGACGCGGTCGCGGCGGCAGGACCGGACACACGCGAGGTGGTGGTGCTGCAGGCCGACAGCGGTGACGCCGGCGATGTGGCGCGCGCGCCTGTCGCGCTGCTCGATGCCTGGCTGGCATGGAAGCTCGATCTGCTGCCGGAGGTGGTCCGCCGCGATGCCCTGCCCCGGGGCGACGACGATGCCGTGCGCTGGGTGGTGGTGCTGTCGTCGGAACCGGTCGCCGGCACGCCTGACGGCCTGCTGCTGCGCGCGCGCATCGGTCGCGGGGGATCGGGCGACCGTCGCGAGACGCCCGACATCGAACTGATCGAGCGCGGCACGCGCGATGGACTGTCCACATCCGTCGATGCCTTGTCGCAGCGGATCATCGCGCGCCTGCTGCCGCATCGCGCCGACGAGCGCTGGCCTGCGCTGTCGCTGCCACCGGACGTGGCCCGGCGCCACGCGGCGGGGTTCGAAGCCAGGCGCGACCGCGACTGGGCGCGCGCGCGCAGCGAGGCAGAAGCCGTAGCCTCGGCCGTGCCGACCTTCGCGCCCGCGCACCTGGCCCTGGCGGAACTGTCCCTGCGCCACAACCGCACCCGGGAGGCGCTGGCACACATCGGCATGGCACGGCGCGGGCTGGCACCGATGCCCGCCGACGCGCTGCGCATCCTCGATGCGCAGGCGGCCATCGTCGATCCGCGACGGCAGTCGGAAGCCGCACGCGCCCTGGCGGCGCTGTCTCGCGCGTTCCCGGCGCGCGCCGACTTCGCGCTCGCACACGCACGCCTGCTGCTGCGCGGCGGCGATCCGCGCGCCGCACAGGCGCTGCTGCAGAGCGGCGCGATCGACTGGGACAAGGAATCGCAGGAACGGCGCATCCGCCGGCAACTGTTGCTGACCGACATCGTCGGCACATCGGGCGACCTGGACGCGGCACGCGCGCAGGCGCAGCGGACGCTGGCAGAACTGGCGCGCCTGGGCCCGGGCTGGGCACTGGAACGCGGCAACGTGCGCATGCAACTGGCCCGCGTCCACCATGGCCAGGCCAGCCAGACGCCCTCGCCCGCGCTGTTCGAACTGGCGGCCGGGGAATTCGAGGCCGCCGGCGACACGCTGGGCGCCCGCTATGCGCGCTACCTCGCCGAAGAAGCGCGGCGCGGCGCGGCGCTGGGCGAAACGCCATCGATGCGCGCGCTGCGCGAGGAAGCGCGGCGCGCCGGCAATGCCGCCATCGAGACCGAAATGCTGCGCCGCGAAGCCTTCAAGCACTACAACGCCGGATCGCATGGCGAGTACCGCCGGCTGCTGCGCGATGCGCTGGAGATCGCCAATGCCTCCGGCGACACCGCACTGCAGGATGCGCTGGAGCTGGACCTGCTGAACCAGGACGCCCTGGTCGGCAACCATGCCAGCGCGAAGGCGCGCATCGCGCGGCTCTCGCGCGGCACGCACACCGACGAGCGCGCGTACTGGGCGGCCGAGTTCGACGCGATCCTGCATCTGCGCGGCGGCGATCTCGCCAGTGCGCAGGCCGCGCTCGCACGCGTCGAACGCCGGCTCACCGCACGGGGCCGGGCACTGCCCCGCCCGATCGCGGTGCGGCTGGCCTGCGTGCGCGGCGACCTCGACCTGGCGCGTGGCGACGTCGCGTCGGCACGACGCCGCATCGATGCCTGCCGCCGTGCGGAAGACGCCTACCTGCGGCAGTGGTCGCAGATCCTGGACGCCCAGGCGGACCTGCTCGAAGGCGATCCGGCCCAGGCGCGCGTGCATCTCGCGCAGATCGAGCGCGCGATCGACACGATGCCGCGCGGCACCGATCACTGGATCATGGTCGAGACGGTCGCCGCCCTGCTGGCGCGGGTCGGCGAATACGACCGCGCAGAGCGCCTGTACGGCACCGCGCTGCAGCGGTGCGAAGCGGCGGGTTACGAGCTGCTGGCGATGAGCATGCGCATCGGCCTGGCGGAGATCGCGATGGCGCGCGGCGACCGTGCGCGCAGCCGCGCCATCGCCGATGAGGTGCGCAGGCAGGCGCCGCCGGACGTGTGGGTGCTGCAGCGACGCCTGGACACCCTGGACCTGATCGACACCCTGCATGCGGGCGATTCCGCACAGGCACGCGCGCGCTGGTCGCAACTGCACGACCGCGCGCGTCGCCACGACGATGGGGTGCTGGTGGCCGAGCTGGAATCCCTCGCGCGCGAGGCGGACTTCGACGAAGCGGTGGGCGTCCGCCGGGACACGACGTCACGCGCGCTGCCGGGCGCGACGCTGGACTGGCTGTCGGCGCGGCCTCTGCCCTGATCGCGAGGCCCTGATTGCGAGGGCATGATCGCAAGGTCCCGGATCGCAGCGGCGCCGGGACCGCGCCCCCGCTCAGAGCATGCCGGTTTCGAGACGGGCCACTTCCGACATCATCTCGCGGTTCCACGGCGGGTCGAACACCAGCTCGACATCGGCCTCGACCACGGTCGGAATCAGTTCGATCTTGCCGCGCACGTCCTCCACCAGCACCTCGCCCATGCCGCAGGCCGGCGCGGTCAGGGTCATGCGCACCTCGACGATGCGCGCGCCCTCGTCGCTGCGCTTGACCTCGACGCCATAGACCAGGCCCAGCTCGACGATGTTGATCGGGATCTCGGGGTCGAAACAGGTGCGCAGCTGCGACCAGACCAGCTTCTCGACTTCCTCGTCGTCGGCGCCCTCGGGCAGCTCGATCGGCGGCGGCGGTTCCTTGCCGATGGCGTCCGCATCCTTGCCGGCGATGCGCATGAGGTTGCCTTCGACGAAGACCGTCCAGCTGCCGCCGAGGGCCTGGGTGATGTAGCCGACGCTGCCGGCCGGCAGGGTCACGGAATCGCCCTGGGGGACGAGGACGGCTTCGCAGTCGCGCTCGAAGCGGACCGGCTCACTGCTGCGGGAGTACACGGTGAAAGTTCCGTGGATTCAGGTGTTTAGCGGGCCACCATTGTACCGGAGCCGGCGCGGCCCTGCCCGGCTTATGGCGTGTCATTCGCTTGGGTTATAAAGGCGTACTGTTCAGTATCGACGCACCCGGCAGGGGAGGCCTGGCCCGCGTCATCCATACGCTCCCCGGGAGAACCCATCGATGCCCCGGAATACCACCCTTGCACAGCCGCGCCGCCGCGCCACCCTCTTCGTCGCCCTCACCGCCGCCCTGGCCGCGCAGGCCCTGGCGCTGCCGGCCCTGGCCCAGGAAGCGCCGGCAGCGGACAGCGACGAGCTGGACCGGATCGTCGTGACCGCGCAGAAGCGCGAGCAGCAGATCGAGGACGTGCCGATCGCGATCAACGCCTACTCGGGCGAATTCCTCGAAGCGCAGGGCATCGTCGACTACGGCGACCTCGGCAGCCTCGTGCCGGGCCTGGAAGTGCAGACCCAGAGCGTCAGCAACCCCAGCATCTCGATCCGCGGCATCACCGCCGACCTGGACGATCCGACCCAGGAGCCGCGCATCTCGCTCTACCAGGACGGCGTGTCGATCAGCCGCGCGCGCGGCTCGTCGGTCGAGCTGTTCGACCTGCAGCGCGTCGAAGTGCTGCGCGGTCCGCAGGGCACCCTGTTTGGCCGCGCCGCCGAGACCGGCGCCCTCCACATCATCCAGAACAAGGCCCGCGAAGGCCGCTCCGGCAGCTTCGAGCTGGGCCTGGGCAGCCACGACCAGCGCCGCTTCACCGGCCATTTCAACACCGACCTGGGCGAGAACGTGCAGGGCCGCATCGCCGCGTTCTACGAGACGCGCGACGGCTACATGGACAACCTCGACGGCGGCACGCTGCAGGGCAAGGACACCCGGGCCATCCGCGGCGCGCTGCACTTCGACATCGGCGAGGCCAGCGGCATCGACGTGATCCTCAACTACCAGAAGGACACGCCACCGGGCACCGGCTTCCGCAGCCAGGTGATCCCCAACCTGCAGGGCAGCCTGGACCCGTACACCGCGAATTCGCAGCGCGGCAACGACCTCGGCACCGATCGCGACGTCTACGGCGCGACCGTGCTCGGCGATTTCTTCCTCAACGACAACTGGTCGCTGTCGACCATCACCGGCTGGCGCCGCTACGACGGCCTCGACAAGTTCGATGCCGACGGTTCGCAGGCCGACCTGATCGAATTCGACGAGCGCGCCGAAGGCCGACAGTTCAGCCAGGAGTTCCGCTTCAACTACGACGGCGGCGGCAAGTTCACCGGCTTCCTCGGCGCCTCTTTCTTCGACGAGACCGCCGAGCGCGACCTGGACTACCAGGCCGACGAGCGCCAGCTGTACGCGCTGCTGTCGCCGCAGATCAACGGCAACACCGCCGCGCTGCTCGGCCCGGCGCTCGCGAACTACTACTTCCCGATCGTGCCGCTGCTCAATGCGAACGCGACGCCCAACGTCTCGCGCACCTTCACCTGGCTGCCCGTGCCCGGCCTGGTGCCGCCGACGCCGGCCAACCCGGCGGGCTTCCTGCAGATCCCGCTCAATCCCGACCATCGCGAAACCTTCGGCAACGACGTCGACATCCGCGCCATCGAACTGTTCGCGGACGGCACCTGGCAGTTCAACGACCAGTGGTCGCTCACCCTCGGCCTGCGCGGTTCGCACGAAAAGGTCGAATACGGCTACTTCTCGGCGCCGGGCAACGGTTCCAGCCTGGGCTTCCTGCTCTCGGCACGCGGCACCCCGGCCTGCGGCGCACCGCCCTGCACCAACCTGCTGTTCCCGGCCACCGCCGGCCGCCTGAGCGACAGCGACAGCTTCAACTCGTGGGTGGGACGCGCCGTGCTGGGCTACAAGCTGAGCGACACGATCAACACCTACGCCAGCATCTCGCGCGGCCGGCGTCCGAACATGATCAACGTCAGCGACACCGGCAGCGACGAAGTGCCGGCCGAGATCGTGTGGAGCTACGAACTGGGCATGAAGGGCTCGGCCGCCGACGGCCGCTTCGTCTACGACCTGTCGCTGTTCTACTACGACTACACCAACTTCCAGGCCTCGGTACAGAACGACACGCCGCCGCCGTTCTTCGTCACCACCAACGCCGGCAAGGCGCATGCGCTGGGCTTCGAAGCCTCGCTGTTCGCGCGCTTCAGCGACAACGTCGACGGCTGGTTCAACTACGGCTACATCGACGGTGGCTTCAATGCGTTCGACGACGACGGCACCTACCAGGAACTGGCCGGCAACCGCTTCCGCATGACGCCCAAGCAGAGCGTCTCGCTGGGCCTCGACTGGACGATCCCGCTCTCCAACGGCGACAGCCTGTACGTGCGTCCGAGCTGGAACTGGCGTGGCCAGGTCTACTTCGAGGACGAGAACCAGCCGGGCATCGAACAGGACAGCTACGGCCTGCTCAACCTGCGCCTGGGCTGGCGCTTCAACCAGCGCTGGGACCTCGGCCTGTGGGGCAACAACCTCACCAACGAGGAATACCTGATCGACGCCGGCAACACCGGCCTGCTGTTCGGCATTCCCACCGTGATCCCCGGCCCGGATCGCAGCTACGGGGTGACGCTGCGCGCGAAGTTCTGATCGACATCGTCCTTCGACACGGAGCGCCCGGTCTCGTTCGAGGCCGGGCGCTCGCGCTTCGCAGCCCGCCCCCGCTCCGCTACTCTCTCCCCATGTCCACCTCCCCCGCCGCTCCCGCTCCGCCGCGCCACCGCATCGTCGCGCCCGTCATCCTCGCCCTGTTCGGCGTGGTCGGGATGAGCGCGATCTGGGCGCTCCTCGCCCTCATCCTCGACCGCCAGTGCGCATGGATGGCGGCCGTGGCCGCGATCGACATCGTCCTGCTGCTGCGACTCGGCCGCGCCGCGCCCGGCCTGCCGCGCGCCCTCGTCGCCCTCGCCGCCACCTTCGCCACCGTCGCGATCAGCAACTGGATCATCGCCGCCAGCCAGGTCGGCGGTCCGATGGGCTTCCGCACCCTCGACGCCCTGCAACGCCTCGGCACCGATCACGCACAGACCCTGTTCAGCCTCGCCAACCAGCCCGCCGAATGGGCCTGGTACGCGGTCGCCGCGATCATCGCGCTGTGGGCGGGGCGCTGAGGTTCAGCGCTGAAACAGTGACGATATCCGTGCGATCAGCCCCTTGCGTCTGCGCACCGCGAATACGGGCCAGCGAGGATGAATGGCCACGACGTGCAGCGCGCCAAGATCCAGACCATCGCCGGGTTCAGCGTTGCGGAAATCGTAAAACAAGGCGTCGTCGGACACGCTTGCGACGAAGTCGGACAAATCAGGCGATGCAGAGCGGATCGCGTCGGCCGACTTCAGATCGTCGTTGAGCCTGGAAATCGACTTCAACCGGAACTCGTGGACGTCGTCGATCAAGCTGGTGTACGGGGGGCGCATGAAATGCAGGCACTCCTCGACGAAGTCGACGATGCCCCGGCTCTGGTACAGCAGTATCGGACCCTCGTGCATGTAGTACAGGATCGGCCCCAGTCCGGCGTCGATCGAGCTCGACCAGTAGCACCATGCATTGCCGAAGCCGTCGGGTGCGATCTGCAGGGTTCGCCCCTCCAGAGGCGCGTAATACAGCCGGGTTTCGGCGCCGACGAACTCGATCAATTCCATCGGGCCTTCCTCAAGCCCCGACGCGTACCCAAGCAGGGCTTTCGCCTCCGGCGTCAACGTCATGCCATGACGTTGCTCGATTGCGGAGATCTCCGATGCTGACAAACCCGGGAGCAACTTCGTTCCCCGGTCCTCGCCATCTTCGCTCGGACTCGGATTCGCAATATATGCGCGCAGTTGTTCGACGAGGTTCAATCCAGGCTCCAGTCCATAGTATTCGGGTGCTGGCACAATAAACCAAACCTCCGGAGCCCGCCCATGCACGACCCCCGCTACGACATCCTCTTCACCCCGATGAGCATCGGCCCGGTCACGGCGAAGAACCGCTTCTTCCAGGTACCGCACTGCAACGGCATGGGCCATGCGATGCCGCTGGCGCATGCGGCGATGCGCGAGGTGAAGGCCGAGGGCGGCTGGGCGGTGATCGCGACCGAAGAGTGCGAGATCCACCCGTCCGGCGACGTGTCGCCCTACGTCGAGGCGCGTCTGTGGGACGACCGCGACATCCCTGCCCTCGCCGTGATGTGCGACAAGGTGCATGCGCATGGCGCACTGGCGGCGGTGGAGCTGACCCACAACGGACCGACCGCGTCGAACCTGTACTCGCGCGAGGTGCTGATCGCGCCCTCGCACCAGCCCTCGAAGTACGGCTACCCGGCGCAGGCGCGGGCGATGGACAAGCAGGACATCGCGAACTACCGGCGCTGGCATCGCGAGGCCGCGCTGCGCGGGATGCGCGCCGGCATGGACATCATCTACGTGTACTGCGGCCACGACCTGTCGCTGGCAATGCATTTCCTGCAGCGCCGCCGCAACCACCGCACCGACGAATACGGCGGTTCGCTCGACAACCGCGTGCGCCTGCTCCGCGAAGTGCTGCAGGACACCAAGGACGCCGTGGGCCATCGCTGCGCGGTCGCGATCCGCTTCGCGACCGAGGAGATGCTCGGGCCCGGCGGCATCGAACGCGCCGAGGCGCAGGACATCGTCGGCATGCTCGCCGAACTGCCGGACCTGTGGGACGTGAACGTCGCCGCCTGGTACAACGATTCGGTGCCCTCGCGCTTCGCGCCGGAAGGCGCGCAGGAACCCTTCATCGACTTCGTGAAGAAGACCACGAGCAAACCCGTGGTCGGCGTCGGTCGCTTCACCTCACCCGACACCATGGTGTCGCAGATCCGGCGCGGCGTGCTCGACTTCATCGGCGCCGCGCGGCCGTCGATCGCCGACCCCTTCCTGCCGAAGAAGATCGAGGAAGGTCGGATCGATGACATCCGCGAATGCATCGGCTGCAACCTCTGCGTGTCCGGCGACAACACCATCACCCCGATCCGCTGCACGCAGAACCCGACGATGGGCGAGGAATGGCGCAAGGACTGGCACCCGGAGCGGATCGCGCCTGCGAAATCGAGCGCAAAGGTGCTGGTGGTCGGCGGCGGACCGGCGGGGCTGGAAGCAGCACGCGCGCTCGGCCAGCGCGGCTACGAGGTGCATCTGGCCGAAGCGCGCCGCGAACTCGGCGGACGCGTGACCCGCGAAGCGCGCCTGCCCGGCCTCGCCGAATGGGCGCGCGTGCGCGACTGGCGACTCGGGCAGATCCGCAAGATGAACAACGTCGCCACCTACCTCGACTCGATGCTCACCGCACAGGACGTGCTCGACTTCGGTGCCGAGCATGTGGTGATCGCGACCGGCTGCCACTGGCGCCGCGACGGCTACGGGCGCACGCACGGCGAGGCGCTGCGCGACTTCGTCGACAACCCAGCGGTGTTCACGCCCGACGACATCATGGACGGCCGCCTGCCCGAGGGTCCGGTCGCGCTGTACGACGACGACTATTTCCACACCGGCAGCGTGATCGCCGAAGCACTGCGCAAGGCCGGCCGCGAGGTCTTCTACGTCACGCCGGACGACACCATCGCCTCGTGGAGCGCGAACACGCTCGACTATCGCCACATCCAGTGGCGCATGGCCGAGCTCGGCGTCGAGCAGATGGTTTCGCACAGCGTCACCGGCTTCGCCGATGGCAGGCTGTCGCTGGAACACGCCTGGAGCGGCAAGCCGCGCACGCTCGACTGCCCGGCGGTGGTGGCGATCACCGCGCGCCTGCCCGACGACGCGCTGTACCACGCGATCGCCGCGCGCGAGGCCGACTGGGCCGACGCCGGGATCCGCACGGTGACCTGCATCGGCGACGCGCTGGCGCCGGGACTGATTGCGCATGCGGTCTACGCCGGCCATCGCTACGCCCGCGAACTCGACGAGCCCGCCATCGACGGCGTGCCGTTCAAGCGGCATTTCCACACCGCGGACGCCAGCGACATCCTCAAGCCCTGACACGCTGGCCGCACCGCGAGTCCGCGCATGAAAAAAAACGTCCCTGCTTCCGCAGGGACGGCGCGCACGCAACATGGGGGCGATGATGCGAAAACGAATGCCGGCCGACGGAGAGGGGCCGCCGGCGCGGACGATCAGAAGTCGTAGCGCGCGGTCAGCGAGAACTGGCGCGGCGCGCCGTAGAACCCGGTGAGCACGCCCAGCGACGAAACCAGGTTGTAGCCGGTGGTGAGGTATTCCTTGTCGGTCAGGTTGCTGCCCTGCAGCGACAGCGTCCACGACGCGTTCGGCTTCCAGATCACGCCGGCATTGAGCAGGCCATAGCCATCCTGGCTGATCGGCGTGGCACGGGCGCCGGTGACCGGATCGCGCACCACTTCGGTGGTGGCGACGACCTCGCTCTGGTAGCTGTAGCCCAGGCGCGCCGACAGGCTGCCGGCACTGCCGAGCGTGGTGCGGTATTCGACGTTCAGCGCACCGGAGAACTCCGGTGCGTTGGTGAACTCCTGCTGGTCGGCGATGTTCACGTTCTTGAAGATGTATTCGTCGAACTCGGCATCCAGCCACGCGAGGTTGCCGGTGATCGCCCAGTGCTTCGTCGGCAGCCACTGGTATTCGACCTCGAAGCCGTTGACCGTGCCCTGGCCTGCGTTGGTGAAGTCGCCGAAGAAGGCGTCGTCGGTGCCATCACCGTTGCTGTCGTAGGCGGTGAACACCGACAGCTGCATGTCCTTGTACTTGTTGTGGAACGCCGACAGGTTCAGGAACAGGCGCTGGTCGAGCAGTGACATCTTGGTGCCCACTTCGAGGCTGTCGACCTGCTCGTCGTCGAAGGGCTCGGCCGAGCGCGGCACCGCTGTGGCCTGGGCGCGGATGTTGTAGCCGCCGGACTTGAAGCCGCGGCTGGCGAGGCCGTAGACCATGATGTCGTCGTTGATCTGGTAGTCCAGCGAGATCTTCGGCGAGGTGTTCTTGAAATTGATGGTCTTGTCGAAGTTCGCGACCACGCTGATCGGACGCGTGAAGGTGGCGTCGGAGTAGCCACGGTTCAGCACGCGGGCGCGCTTGTCCTCGTCGGTGTAGCGCACGCCGACATCCAGGGCGAGGCGATCGGTCAGGTCGAAGGTCCAGTCGGCATAGACCGCGAAGCTCTCGGTGTCGACCTTGCCCTGCGTATCGCCGAACAGCAGGTTGAAGAAGTTGTTGAGCACGCGGCCGCCGGCGGTGCCGTCGAAGCTGTACAGGCCGATCACGCCGCGCGCGCGGCCGCCCTTGTCGTAGTTGGCCTGGAATTCCTGCGAACTCTGCTCGTCGCTGTAGAGCGCCTTCACGTCCGCGATCCTGTTCGGGAGCGTGTCGAAGTCGATGTTGGTCTCGGTGTCCGATTCACGGCGTGCGAGCACGTACTTGAAGGCCCAGCCTTCCAGCGCGGAGCCGTCGGCCGGGCGCCAGTTGAAGGTGGCCGACATGCCCTTCATCTCGGTGTCGTTGACGTTGGGCATGCCGTTGCGCACGTCGTAGCGGCTGTCGAGCGGCTGCACGGTCGGCGCGAAGCGGTTCGGCGCGAGCATGCGCGCGGCGCGCACGCCGGACTGGTCGTCCATCCAGTCGAGGGTGAACTGCGCATCGAAGGTCTCGCCGGCATAGGCGCCGAGGTTGAAGCGGACCGCGTTGATTTCCTTGTCGCTGGCCGGCTGTCCGGTGTTGACGTTCTCGCCGAAGCCGTCGCGGTTGAGGCTGGCCACGGCGACGCGCGCGCGCAGGCCGCTGTTCTCGCCGAAGATCGGGCCGCCGATCGCGCCCTTCACGTCGAACTGGCTGTCGGTGCCGACGGTGATCGAGGCGAAGCCGTCGAAGGATTCCGGCAGCGGCTTGGACACATATTTGATCGCGCCGCCGATCGTGTTCTTGCCGTACAGGGTGCCCTGCGGACCGCGCAGCACTTCGATGCGACCGATGTCGAACACGTCGAGCAGCGCGCCCTGCGGACGGGCGATGTAGACGTCGTCGAGGTAGATGCCCACGCCCGGGTCCACGCCCCACAGCGGATCGGACTGGCCGACGCCGCGGATGTAGGCGGTCACCGTACTGCTGGAGCCGCGCGCGGCATAGATGGTGAGGTTGGGCACCTGCGCGTCGAGATCGCTCAGATCTTCGACGTTGAGCTTGTCCAGCGTGTCCGGCGTGAAGGCGGTCACCGCCACCGGCACGTCCTGCAGGGTCTCCTCGCGCTTGCGCGCCGTGACCTTGATGGTGTCCAGCGTGCCTGCCTCGGAAGCCGGCGCATCGGCGGCCTCCTGGGCATGGCCCAGCGGCGCGAACAGGCCCAGGGCGATGGCCAGGCTCAGGCCGCTGTGGCGGATCGCGGCACGGCGGAGGGCGGCGGGGGACAGCGTTTCGACGGTACGGGTGCGGCGCATGGATCGGTCCTCAACGGAAAGCCGCCGACGCTGGGCGGCCAGGGTGCGGCAAGCCTAGGCCGTCGGCACCGCGACGGACACTTGTACCTTCGGACAATGGGCCGTGCCGCCCGCCCTGCCGACACTGGCACGGCCTCCCCACGCCTGCGCGGCCCCGCCCCATGTCCTTCCTCATCGTCCTGGCCGCCCTGTGCTTCCTGATGTTCGTGGCCTATCGCGGCTACAGCGTCATCCTGTTCGCGCCCATCGCCGCGCTCGGTGCGGTGCTCGCCACCGATCCCTCGCTGGTCGCGCCGATGTTCACCGGCCTGTTCATGGACAAGATGGTCGGCTTCCTGAAGCTGTATTTCCCGGTGTTCCTGCTCGGGGCGATCTTCGGCAAGCTCATCGAGGTCTCGGGTTTCTCGAAATCGATCGTGAAAGCCGCCATCGGGCTGTTCGGCGCGGAACGCGCGATGCTCTCGATCGTCGCGGTCTGCGCGGTGCTGACCTACGGCGGCGTGTCGCTGTTCGTGGTGGTGTTCGCGGTGTATCCGTTCGCGGCCGAGCTGTTCCGGCAGAGCGACATCCCCAAGCGCCTGATCCCCGGCACCATCGCGCTGGGCGCGTTCACCTTCACCATGGACGCGCTGCCGGGCACGCCGCAGATCCAGAACATCATCCCGACCTCGTTCTTCGGCACCACCACCTGGGCGGCGCCCTGGCTGGGCTCGATCGGCGCGGTGTTCATCCTCGCCGTCGGCTTCAGCTACCTGGAATGGCGCCGCCGCGTGGCGAAGCGCAACGGCGAAGGCTACGGCGATCCCGCGACGCTGGTGAACGAACCCGCGCCCTTCGCCGAGTCGCGTCTCGCGCATCCGCTGGTCGCGCTGCTGCCGCTGCTGCTGGTCGGCGTGGTCAACAAGCTGCTGACCCTGTGGATTCCCGAGGTCTACGGCACCAGCCACGAATTCGTTCCCGCCGTCATCGGCAAGGCCGCGCCGGTGGTGCAGGAGGTGTCGAAGGTCGCCGCGATCTGGGCCGTGCAGGGCGCGCTGCTGGTCGGCATCCTCAGCGTGCTGGTGCTGGCCTGGAAACCGGTCGCCGCGAGCTTCTCGGAAGGCGCGAAGACCGCCGTCGGCGGCGCGATGCTCGCCGCGATGAACACGGCATCGGAGTACGGTTTCGGCGCGGTGATCGCCGCCCTGCCCGGCTTCCTCGTCGTCGCCAACGCGCTGGGCTCGATCCCGGATCCGCTGGTCAACGAAGCGATCACGGTGACCTCGCTCGCCGGCATCACCGGCTCGGCCTCGGGCGGCATGAGCATCGCGCTCGCGGCGATGGCCGACACCTTCATCGCCAACGCGAATGCCGCCGGGATCCCGATGGAGGTACTGCACCGCGTGGCCTCGATGGCCTCCGGCGGCATGGACACCCTGCCGCACAACGGCGCGGTCATCACCCTGCTCGCCGTGACCGGCCTGACCCACCGCCAGGCCTACAAGGACATCTTCGCGATCACCCTGATCAAGACCGCCGCGGTGTTCGTGATCATCGGCGCGTACTACGCGACCGGGCTGGTGTGAGGTCTGTGCAACGGTTGTTGTAGGAGGGCCTTCAGGCCCGAGCTCTTGATCTTCGAAATGGAAAAAAGCTCGGGCCTGAAGGCCCTCCTACAAAGCCCATCCCCGTTAGCGGGCACACGCTGCCGCCATCCCGCATAATTTCCGCGCCCTCCCCTTGTTTACCGGACCCCCACCCATGGCCGACCGCTTCCTCGCCCCGCGCACCGCCCTCGTCACCGGCAGCACCTCCGGCATCGGCCTGGCCATCGCCTGCGGGCTGGCCTCCGCCGGGGCGAAGGTCGCGATCAACGGCCTGGGCACGCCCGAACAGATCGAGGCCGCGCTGCAGGCCGTGCGCGACGCAGGCGCCGCCGAGGTCCGCCATTTCGGCGCGGACCTGCGCGACCCGGAGCAGATCGAAGCGATGATGGCCGCGATCGAGGCCTGGTCGCCGCTCGACATCCTCGTCAACAACGCCGGCATCCAGCACGCGGTGCCGCTGGCCGAGATGCCGACGCAGAAGTGGAACGACATCCTCGCGATCAACCTCAGCGCCGCCTTCCACACCATGCGCGTCGCGATGCCCGGCATGGCCGCGCGCGGCTACGGCCGCGTGGTGAACATCGCCTCGGTGCACGGCCTCGTCGCCTCGGTGAACAAGGCGCCCTACGTGGCCAGCAAGTTCGGCATCGTCGGCCTGAGCAAGGTCGCCGCGCTGGAATACGCCGCGTCCGGCAGCCGCGACAGCGGCGGCATCACCGTCAACTGCATCTGCCCGGGCTGGGTCGAAACCGCGCTGATCGAGCCGCAGATCGAAGCCCGCCGCAATGGCGGCAGTCGCGAAGACGGCGTGCGCGCGCTGGTCGCCGAGAAGCAGCCCAGCCAGCGCATGTCGCTGCCCGAGGACATCGCCTCGCTCACACTGTGGCTCTGCCGTCGCGAAGCGCACAACGTCACCGGCGCCTCGTTCCCGGTCGACGGCGGCTGGACCGCGCAGTAAGCCGCCCCGGACCACGGCGATGCCGCGCTATCGCCTCGCCATGTTCGACTTCGACGGCACGCTGGCCGATTCCTTCGGCTGGTTCGCCGCGACCCTGCGCGAGATCACGCCACGCTACCGCCTGACGCCGCTCGACGATGCGCAGCTGCAGGCGCTGCGCGGGCTGGAGGCGCGGGCGATCATGCAGCGCCTCGGCCTGCCATGGTGGAAGCTGCCGCTGGTCACGCGCGAGATGCGCCGGCGCATGCGCGACGACATCGCCGGCATCGTCCCGTTCGAAGGGATCGACGCGCTGCTGGCGACCCTGAAATCGCAGGGCATGCTGATCGCGATCGTGACCTCGAACAGCCCCGGCAACGTGCGCGCCGTGCTCGGCGACGGCACCATGACGCATGTCGACGCACTGGAAGGCGACATCTCGATCTTCGGCAAGAAGAAGCGACTGGCGAAGACGCTGGAACGCTTCGGCTGCGCGCCGCGCGACGCGGTCTATGTCGGCGACGAAATCCGCGACGCGCAGGCCGCCGCGGCGCTGGGCATCGACTTCGTCGGGGTCGGCTGGGGCTACACCCGACCCGACGCCCTGCAGGCCCACGCGCAGCACGAAGTGTGCGTGGATTCACACCAGCTGCTGGCCGCGATTTCCGCTCGATAGACCGAATCCGCCGATTGTCGCGGGGACATGTCCGGATCGTGTTTTTCGTCACGATTTAAGACCCGGCACCCGCCACGCTGCGACTTGAATCCGGGGTATGGTGCGCGGGTTCCGCCCGGTTTCCCGGGCGCATCGCCGGAGCCTGCATGTCCCGCCCCAACGCCCCCCGCCCTCCCTTCGCCCGGCCCGCTCCCAGGCCCGTCCCCGCAGCCGACCGCAAGGCGATGCTCGACGTGATCGCACGCCGGCATGGCATCCAGGGACCGATCCGTTTCGACGCACGCCCGCCGCGCCTCGAACGCCCCATCGCGGCAGCTGCCGGCAGCAAGCCGGCGCCGTCCACGGCGAACGGTGCGCCGGCAGAACTGACCACCCTGCCGCGACCGCCGTTCGCGGTGCGCGTGCTCAACCACCTCACCTTCGGCGCGACCACCGCGTCCATCGCGGAGTTCAACGCGCTCGGCGCGAACGACACCGCGCGGCTGACCGCCTTCCTCAACCAGCAGCTCAATCCTGCGGGGATCGACGACAGCGCCTTCGACACGCGCCTGGCCAACGCCGGCTACACCACGCTCGCCAAGCCGCTCACCCAGCTGTGGAGCGAGCACGTGCTCAACGACCCGGTCTACGACGTGCGCATGCGCCCGGCCTGGGAAGTGCAGCGCTCGGCGCTCGCGCGCGCGGTGCATTCGAAGCGCCAGCTGCAGGAAGTGGTGGTCGGCTTCTGGCAGAACCACTTCAACGTCACGCTGACCGATTTCTCGGCCGCGCCGGTGTACATGCACTACAACCGCGACGTGATCCGCGCCAACGCGCTGGGCAACTTCCGCACGATGCTGGAAGCCGTCGCGCAGAGCACGGCGATGCTGTACTACCTCGACAACGAGTCGAACACGCGTTCGGGCCCGAACGAGAACTTCGCGCGCGAGTTGCTGGAACTGCACACCTTCGGCGCCGAGAACTACCTGGGCTTCATGGATCCCTTCCAGGTGCCGGCCTGCCCCGAAGACCCGTCGTTCCCGATCGGCTATACCGACGTGGACGTGTACGAAACCGCCTCGGCGTTCACCGGCTGGTCGGTGAAGGATGGCCACTGGCAGTATCCCAGCGAGAACGACGGCACCTTCGTCTATCGCCAGGCGTGGCACGATGCCGGCCCGAAGTTCGTGCTGGGCAAGTTCCTCAACCCGGAACAGCCGGCGATGAAGGACGGCCGCGACATCCTCGACCGCCTGGCGCAGCATCCGCGCGTGGCGAAGTTCATCTGCAGGAAGCTGATCCGCCGCTTCATCAGCGACCGCCCGGACCAGGCGCTGGTCGACAGCGCGGCCGCGGTGTTCCGCGCCAACTGGCAGCAGCCCGACCAGATCGCGCGCACCCTGCGCCACATCCTGCTGTCGGATGCCTTCATGAACAGCTGGGGCATGAAGGATCGCCGGCCGTTCGAACTGGTCGCCGCCGCGCTGCGCGCCACCGGTTCGGACTGGACCCCGAGGGTCGGCGACGCCAGGAGCGACGAGATGTTCTGGCGCATCGCCCCGACCGGTCATGCACCCTACGAATGGCCCGCACCGAACGGCTATCCCGATGTCGGCCTGGCCTGGTCGGGCTCGAACAGCTACGCGATGTCGTGGAAGCTGCTGAACTGGATCACCGAGACCAGCGACAACAGCGTGCCGATGGCGCCGATCCTCGCGACAACGCGCAGCGGCGTGAGCAGCTGGACGGCGAACAACCTCGTGGACTTCTGGTGCCAGCGCATCCTCGGCTACCTGCCGACGGCCGCGCGACGACAGACGCTGGTGGGCTTCATGGCCCAGAACGGCGATCCCGCGACCTACGTCATCACCGACACCGACACCTGGGCGGCCAGCGATCCGAAGCGCCACTACAACCAGCAGCGCCTGCGCAGCCTGGTGGCGCTGATCCTGATGTCCCCCGAATTCATGAGCCGCTGAGGAGAGCACGACCATGACCGATCTCCGCATCGACCGCCGCGAATTCCTCAAGGGCGCCTGCGCCACCGCCGCCGTCGGCGCCGCCGGCCCGAGCATGCTGTTCTCCAGCGAAGCGCAGGCCGCGCTCAACAGCTACGACACCGTCGTCGTCGTGTTCCTGCGCGGCGGCATCGACGGCCTGAACCTGGTGCCGCCGATCGACGGCAACGACCGTGGCTTCTACGAGGAAGCCCGTCCCTCGCTGAACATCGCCGCCACCGGCACCTACGGCGCACTACCACTGACCCTGGCCAACGGCAGCGCCACCGGCTTCGGCCTGCACCCGTCGGCGACCGGCCTCAAGGAGCTGTGGGATGGCGGCCGGCTGGCCATCGTCCACAGCTGCGGCATGCCGACCGTGGTCACGCGCAGCCATTTCGACGCCCAGCTCTACCTCGACCTGGGCACGCCCGGGCAGCAGGCTGGCGGCACCGGCTGGCTCACCCGCGCCTGGAGCACCCAGCCGGGCATCGGCGCCGCGCCGGTGATGCCGCAGCTCGCCGTCGCCAGCCGCCAGCCGGCGAACCTGCTCGGCGCCACCCAGTCGCTGGCGATGTCCAGCCCCAGCGATTTCTCGCTCAATTCCGGCGCGTACCAGTGGCAGCAGTACCGCAGCGGCCTGCCGGCAGGCACCCGGGGCGTAAACGAGACCCTGGCCAGCCTGTGGGCCGGCCAGACCGGACTGGAGCGCGCCGGCCAGCGTGCCGACGCCGCGCTGCGGGTCATCGGTGCGCAGGCCTATACCTCCACCCTGCCCGCCGGCTGGCCGACGTCGAACTTCGCGCGCCAGCTGTGGACCGTCGCGCAGTCGATCCGCTTCAACCTCGGCCTGCGCTTCGCCACCGTCGATCTCGGCGGCTGGGACACGCACGACGGCCAGGGCACCGCCGGCAGCGGCTACCACTACTACCAGAACAAGATCGCCGAACTCTCGCAGGCGCTGACCGCGTTCTACAACGAGATGAACACCGGCGGCGAAGCGCCGCGCGTGACCGTGATCGTGCAGTCCGAATTCGGTCGCCGCGTGCGCCAGAACGGCAGCGGCGGCACCGACCACGGCTACGGCAACCCGCTGCTGGTGCTCGGCGGCGCGGTCAACGGCCGCCGCTTCTACGGCGAGTGGCTCGGCCTCGATCCGCAGACGCTCTCGCCGTATTTCGGCGACATCCCGGTGACCACCGACTATCGCCGCGTGTTCTCGGAACTGCTGATCCGGCGCATGGGCAACAACCGCCTCGGCGACGTGTTCCCCGGCTACACCGGCTACTCGCCGCTGGGTCTGTTCCAGGGCACCGACCTCGCGCCGCAGTACACCGCAATGGCGAGCGGACCCGATCTCGCCCGCCTGCCCGCGAACCCGCAGCCGGCCTACGGCGAATCGATGCAGGCGATCCGCGCACGCCAGCGCGACGAGGAACACTGGTTCCGCAAGCTGCTCGCGGCGCTCGGGATCACCTGATTCGCTGTCCCGTTTTTGCAGGAGCGACGCAAGTCGCGACGCTTCCTGATCCGAGGATCGTGATGCACAAGAGCATCGCGACTTGCGTCGCTCCTACAAAACACCAAAGCGGGGGACATATCACCGCCGCCAGCCGATCCCCACCGTCACGCTGCGTCCCGTGCCCGGCTCGAAGAAGCGACCGTTCGCTTCGTTGACGATCACCGAGCCGGCGTGGCGCCGGTCGAACAGATTGTCGACGCGCAGGAACGCACGCCAGCCATCGCCGAAGCGGCCGCTCACGCGCCAGGCGAAACGCGCATGGCCCGGCGCGTCGTCGGTGTTGCGATCATCCACGGCGATCCGGCCGACCGCGCGCGCTTCCAGTGCCGTCGACCAGCGCCCCTCGGCGGCGCGCCAGGCGAGTTCGGCGAACAGATCCGTGCGCGGAATGCCGGGCATGCGGTTACCGGCGGAGACCCGGCGCGTCTCGTTCTGCACCACGAACGCAAAATCCTCCTCGAACCGCGCATCGACCCAGCTCGCGGCCAGAGTCGCGGTCCAGCGTTCGCCGAACGGCAGCCATGCGCCGACCTCGATGCCTTCGCGACGGGTCTCGCCGGCATTGGCGAAACTCGCGCGACCGCCGCGATTGAGCGCCGGCACGATCTCGTCGCGGGTGTCGATGCGATACGCCGCGACGCTGAATTCGCCGCGCTCGCCGCGCCAGCGCCAGCCGGCCTCGACGCTGCGCGCACGCGAGGCATCGAGATCGCGGTTGAGCCCGGCGCTGCCGTCGGCGCGATACGCCAGTTCGTTGAGGGTCGGTGTTTCACCTTGTTCGCCGACATGCGCGTACAGCGTGCCGGGCACCGAATACGCCCATTCGACCCCCAGCGACCACGCGAGCCGGGCGTCACTGCGCGCGCCGCTGTCGTCGCCGTTGCCGAGGAAGCGGTCGCGGCTGTCGGTGCGCTGCCGCGCGGCGCGCACGCCGCCGAGCAGATCGACGCCATGGCCGAGATCGAGCGAGCCGACCACGGCAGCATCGAGGCTGTCGACGCGGTTGCGCTCGTCGCGACGCAGGCGCCCGCGCACGCCGACCTGCGTACCGACGAAGTTCTCGTAGCCCCGTCTCGCCTCGTCCAGGCGCGCGGCTTCCAGCGCGAATTCCAGTCGCCCCCGTGTGCTGCGCAATGCGTAATGCCATTCGATGCCGTCCGACACACGCCGAAGGTCGATCACCCCGCCCGCGCTGCCCGGCGCGGACTGCGCGGCAGGCGGCAAGGCGAGGAACTGCTCGACACGCCGGTCGCTGCGATAGGCCGACACGCCCGTCGTACCGCCCCTTGCGCCAGTCAAGGCCAGCCTGCGCGTCCAGCTCGCGCCGAACTGCAGGTCGTCGACGGTCTTGCGCGTGTCGAAGCGCCGCGCGGCCGGATCGGTGCCCTCGGGATCGTTCGCGAACGCGGCGGCGGTCAGGCCCAGCGGATCCTCCGACAGCGGCTGGTGCAGGCCGTTGAAGACCAGGCGCAGGCGATCGCCCTCGCCGAGTTGCCACTCGCCCAGTGCATTGGCGTGATGCCGACGCGCCGCGCTCTGCGGACGCAGGCCCTCGGTCGCGAACGTGCCGGCCTGCACGCGCCAGCCCCGGCGCTGGTCCTCGCTGCGGCCATCGACCTGCAGGTTCGCACGGCGCGCGCCGTCGTCGCCAGCCCATATGTCGAGATCGACGGCGTCCTCGATCGGCGCCTCGCTCGACCCGATGATCACGCCGCCGGGCGCGCTGCCATGGCGCAGGGCCAGCGGCCCGCGCAGCACCTCGATGCGATCCAGCGACGACAGCGGAAAGCTCGCCGCCTGGCCCTGCCCGTCCGCACCGCTGGACGGAATGCCGTCGACGACCAGGCGCACGCCACGGATGCCGAAGGTCGAGCGCGCGCCGAAGCCACGCGCCTGGATCTGCAGATCCTGCGCATAGTTGTTGCGGTCCAGCGCAGTGAAGCCCGGCACCCGCTGCAGCGCCTCGGACAGGTTCACCTGGCGCTGCGCCTCGCGCAGGGTGTCGGTGGCGATGCGCGCGACCGCCCCCGGCACCGGCGGCAGCGGGCGCGGCCGGCCGATCACTTCGATGCGGTCGAGTTCCTCGACATCGGTGCCGTCCTGCGCGTGCGCGAGCGGCATGCCACAGGCGCAGGCGATGGACAGGGCGAGCAGGCGGAAGGCTGTCATGTCCGGAATTCTGACACGCCACCGGGCGGGAGCCCGTCCACTGGCCACAAAAGGAAAACCGGGTTCGATGACGCGGCATGCGAAATGAAAATGCGGGCTTTCGCACGCTGGCATGCCCACATGGAAAAAGCGGGCTTTCGCCCGCTTTTTCGTTCACACGTCGATGTCGGTCGCGATCACTCGCCCGACAGACCCTCGCCTTCGGCGACGGCCTTCATCGACAGGCGGATGCGGCCCTGCTTGTCGACTTCGAGCACCTTGACCTTGACCACGTCGCCTTCCTTGAGCTTGTCGCTGACCTTCTCGACGCGCTCGTTGGAGATCTGCGAGACGTGGACGAGGCCGTCCTTGCCCGGCAGGATGGTGACGAACGCACCGAAGTCCATGATCTTCGCGACCTTGCCTTCGTAGATGCGGCCCGGCTCGACGTCGGAGGTGATCTGCTCGATGCGCGCCTTCGCGGCCTGGGCAGCGGCGGCATTCACCGAAGCGATGACGATGGTGCCGTCGTCCTGGATGTCGATCTGCGTGCCGGTTTCCTTGGTGATGCCCTGGATCGTGGCGCCGCCCTTGCCGATCACTTCGCGGATCTTGTCCGGGTGGATCTTCATGGTCAGCAGGCGCGGGGCGAACTCGGACAGCTCGGCGCGCGGCGAGGTGATGGCGTTGGCCATCTCGCCGAGGATGTGCAGACGACCCTGCTTGGCCTGGGCCAGCGCGGTCTTCATGATCTCTTCGGTGATGCCCTGGATCTTGATGTCCATCTGCAGGGCTGAAATGCCCTTGTCGGTGCCGGCGACCTTGAAATCCATGTCGCCGAGGTGGTCTTCGTCACCGAGGATGTCGGACAGCACGACGAAGTCGTTGCCTTCCTTCACCAGGCCCATCGCGATGCCCGCGACCGGCGCCTTGATCGGCACGCCGGCATCCATCAGCGCCAGCGAGCTGCCGCAGACCGAAGCCATCGAGGACGAACCGTTCGATTCGGTGATTTCCGAGACGACGCGGATGGTGTACGGGAACGCTTCCATCGTCGGCATGACCGCGAGCACGCCGCGCTTGGCGAGGCGGCCGTGGCCGATTTCGCGGCGCTTCGGGCCCATCATGCGGCCGGCTTCGCCGACCGAGTACGGCGGGAAGTTGTAGTGGAACAGGAAGTGTTCCTTGTACTCGCCGGCGACCGCGTCGATCACCTGGCCGTCGCGGGCGGTGCCCAGCGTGACGGCGACGATCGCCTGGGTTTCGCCGCGGGTGAACAGCGAGGAACCGTGGACGCGCGGCAGCACCGAGATCTTCGAGGCGATCGGGCGGACGGTGTCCAGCGCGCGGCCATCGATGCGGACCTTGGTGCTCAGCACCGCGTTGCGCATGGTCTGGTATTCGAGCTCGCCGAATTCCTTCGAGGCTTCGGCGGTGCTCCAGCCGTTGGCTTCGATCTGCGCGGCGAGACCGGCCAGGACGTCCTTCTTCAGCGCCGAGATGGCGTCGCGACGCTCCAGCTTGTCGCGGATCTGGAAGGCCGCGCCGAGGCGGTCGCCGATGGCGGCCTTCAGCGCATCGATCAGGGCGGTGTTCTTGGCAGGCGCCTGCCAGTCCCACTTCGGCTTGCCGGCTTCGGCGACGAGTTCGTTGATCGTGTCGATCGCGATCTGCATCTGCTGGTGGCCGAAGACCACGGCGCCGAGCATCACGTCTTCCGACAGTTCCTTCGCTTCGGATTCGACCATCAGCACCGCCTGCTTGGTGCCGGCGACGACCAGTTCCAGGTCGCTGTCGAGCAGTTCGGTGGTGCTGGGGTTGAGGATGTACTGGCCGTTCTTGTAACCGACCTTCGCGGCGCCGATCGGGCCGTCGAAGGGCGCGCCGGTCAGGGCGAGCGCGGCGGACGCGCCGATCAGGGCCGGGATGTCGCCGTCGACTTCCGGATTCAGCGACATGACCGTCGCGATGATCTGGACTTCATTGCGGAACTCTTCCGGGAAGAGCGGGCGGATCGGACGGTCGATCAGGCGCGAGGTGAGCGTTTCCTTTTCGGTCGCACGGCCTTCGCGCTTGAAGAAGCCACCCGGGATGCGGCCACCGGCGTAGAACTTCTCCTGGTAATCGACGGTGAGCGGGAAGAAATCCTGTCCTTCACGGGCGCTCCTGGCGGCGACCGCAGTCACCAGCACCACGGTGCCATCCACCGACACCATCACTGCGCCGCCGGCCTGGCGGGCGATTTCGCCGGTCTCGAGCACCACTTCATGCCGGCCGTACTGGAAACGCTTGGTCACTTTTGCCACGTTGGTCATTCCTCGATCTGAAACGATGAACCGGAAGGGACCCCTGTCCCCCTCGGGCGGCCGCGACGGCGGCCTGAAAATCCGGCGGGCCTGGCCCGCAACCGGACGGCCTCGGCCGTCCCTCCCCCAAAAAAACCGCGGCGCATCTCTGCGCCGCGGTGGGTCTGTAGCTTAGCGGCGCAGACCGAGCTTCTCGATCAGTGCCTTGTAACGCTCCGCGTCTTTGCGGTGCAGGTAGTCGAGCAGGCTGCGACGACGGTTGACCATCTTCAGCAGGCCGCGACGGCTGTGGTGGTCCTGCTTGTGGGCCTTGAAGTGTTCGGTGAGCTGCACGATGCGCGCCGTGAGCAGGGCGACCTGGACTTCCGGCGAGCCGGTGTCGTTGGCGCTGCGCTTGTGCGCTTCGATGATGGGGCTGGATTCGATGGACATGGAAAGCCTCTGACGCGGGAACCGCAGGAACGTGGCCGGTGTGGACCGGGCGAGACGCACCGCCGGAGCCGCCTGGATGAATGAAAAAAAGGAAACTGCCCGGGCCATGATGAAACCGTCCCGGACAGCGGCGGAATTGTAGCGGTCGGGGCCCGCCCGGACAAGCCGGAGCCGCCCGATGGCATCCTGCGGCCGCAGCCGGGTCAGGGCGTGCCTGGCGGGGGCGCGTCCTGGCCGGACGGACGGCCGGCTTCGGCCGTGGCCTGCAGGGTTTCGGCGAGGCCTTCGATCTCCCCGGTCAGGGCGAGGCGCCAGCCCTGCGGGGTGCGCTGCAGGGTCACGGCCTCGACCTTCGAGACCGCGATCTTGTCCATCCGCGCGGTGTTGCGGGTCACGACGTGGACCATGTGCCTGCCCTCGGCGACGTTGCCGAGGATGACCTGTTCATCCAGCTCGGCGCCGGCCAGGGACATCGTGCCGCGCATGAGCCGGGCGAACAGCTCGCGGTCGGACAGGGCACGGACCTCCTCCACCGACTGCGCCGGGGCGAACAGCAGCATCAGCATCATCGCGTCGCGGTTTTCCTGCCCTTTCGCCTCTGCCGGCGCTGAAGCCGCCACGAACAGGGGTTCGAGCATCGTCCGGAAGCGCGCCAGCGCCGCAGGATCGAAGGCTTCGGCAGCGGCGTTCCAGTCGCCGGCACGCATCCGCGCGTAGGCCTCGCGCAGCACCGCCTCGGGCGGCAGGTCGGGCGCGAGTTCGGCGGCGGGGCACAGGCCGGGCGCGATCGACGCGGCCAGGAAGAGCACGAGGGCATGGATGCGACGCATGTCGGTCTGTTCAGGGTTGGCGCTGGAAAACGCGTTGCGGATGCAGGCAGCCGGTGTCGTCGATCTCGGCGAGACCGCGCGCGCGGCCATCGGGGCCGAACACCGCGCACGGCCCCGGGGCTTCCTGCCGCTCACCGGAGTTCAGGCGGATGCGCTGCCCCTGCAGGAAGCGGGCGACGGCCTCGTCGGTCAGTTCGATATGGCGATATCCGACCAGGCCGACCTCGATCGGCAGCAGGCAGGCATCGAGGCAATGCGGATCGCGCTCGGCCATTGCCTGCAGCGAATCCAGGGTCCACATGCGCGGATCGCGGAAGGGATCGACCCACAGCCGGCGCAGCTCGGCGACATGCGCGCCGCAGCCCAGCGCCTCGCCCAGGTCGCGCACGAGGCTGCGCACGTAGGTGCCCGAGCCGCATTCGACGTGCAGGCGCAGCTGGGGCGCATCGCCGTCGAGCAGGTCCTGTTCCGACAGCAGCTCGAAGGCGTGCACGTCGATCGGCCGGGATTCGAGTTCGATGATCTCGCCGCGCCGCGCCTTGGCGTAGAGCGGCTCGCCGCCGCGCTTGAGCGCCGAGAAGATCGGCGGCACCTGCTGGATGCGTCCGGTGAGGCCGCGCAGTGCGGCATCGATCGTCGCGATGTCGTAGTGGCCGACCGGGCGCTCGCGCAGCGGCTGGCCTTCGGCGTCGTCGGTATCGGTGACGATGCCCAGTCGCGCCACGGTGTCGTAGGCCTTGCGCGAACCAAGCAGGTTGCCGGCGATCTTGGTCGCTTCGCCGAAGCACACCGGCAGCAGGCCGGTGGCGAGCGGATCGAGGCTGCCCGTGTGCCCGGCCTTCTCGGCACGGAACAGGTGCCGCACGCGCTGCAGGGCCTGGTTGGAACTCAGGCCCTGCGGCTTGTCGAGCAGCAGGATGCCGTCGAGCTTGCGGAAGGATTTCTTCGGGGCCTGGGCCATCGGGAGATTAAATCACCGAGCCGGTCCGCGCGGAAGCGACCGCGCGCGGCAGGATCAGGCGCGGTCGCCGGCATCGCCGGCGTCTTCGGAATCGTCGGAGCCCGGATCGGCAGCGTGATCGGTGCCCAGGTCGCGCAGCAGGGTGTCGATGCGCTCGCCGCGATCGACCGAATCGTCGTACTGGAAATGCAGCTCGGGCGTGTGGCGCATGCGCACCGCGAGGGACAGTTCGCGGCGGATTTCCGGCGCCAGCGCCTTCAGGCCCTTGAGCGCTTCCCTCGACCGCTCCTGCTGCAGCGCGGTGAAGAAGACCTTGGCATGCGCCATGTCGCGGCTGACTTCGACATCGGACACGCTGACCGAGGGCAGGCCGTGCTCGCGGACGATGGCATGGACGATCGTGCCCAGCTCCCTGCGGAGCTGGGCGGAGACGCGATCGGTACGGTGGAACGATTTCTTCGGCATCAGAGCGTGCGCTGGACTTCGATGCGCTCGAAGCACTCGATCTGGTCGCCCGGCTTGACGTCGTTGTACGCCTTCACGCCGATGCCGCACTCCGTGCCGTTGCGCACTTCGTCGACGTTCTCCTTGAAGCGACGCAGCGATTCCAGCTCGCCCTCGAAGACGACCGTGTTGTCGCGCAGCACGCGGATCGGCTTGTTGCGCTTGACCACGCCCTCGATGACCATGCAGCCCGCGACCGCGCCGAACTTCGAGCTGCGGAACACGTCGCGGACCTCGGCGGTACCGATGATCTCTTCGCGGACTTCCTTGCCGAGCAGGCCCGACGCGACCTGCTTCACCTGGTCGATGACGTCGTAGATGATCGAGAAGTAGCGCAGGTCGAGGTTGTTGGCGTCGATGACCTTGCGCGCCGAGGCGTCGGCACGTACGTTGAAGCCGATGATCGTCGCCTTCGCCGCGAGCGCGGAGTTGGCGTCGGACTCGGTGATGCCGCCCACGCCGGAAACGATGAGGTTGATGCGGATCTGGTCGTTGGACAGGCTGGTGAGTGCCTGGCGCAGCGCTTCGGCCGAACCCTGCACGTCCGCCTTGACCACCAGGTTGAGGCTGAGCTGGCTGCCACCCTGGCCCATCTGGGCCATGATGTCTTCCATGCGGTTGCCGGCCTGGGCGACGAGGCGCGATTCGCGGCGCTTGGCATCGCGCTGCTGCGCGACGTCCTTGGCGAGGCGCTCGTCGGCGACCACCACGAAATCGTCGCCGGCATCGGGCACGCCCGACAGACCGAGGACCTGCACCGGGATCGACGGACCGGCGCTCTGCACCTGCGTGCCGGTTTCGTCGAACAGCGCGCGCACGCGGCCGTACTGCACGCCGCAGACCAGGTAGTCGCCCTTCTGCAGCAGGCCTTCCTGGACCAGCACCGTCGCGACCGGACCACGGCCCTTGTCGAGCGAGGATTCGATCACGGTGCCGGTGGCGCGACCGGTGGCCACGGCGCGGAGTTCGAGCACTTCGGACTGCAGCAGCACCGCGTCGAGCAGCGCGTCGATGCCGTCGCCGGTCTTGGCCGAGACATGGATGCACTGGACGTCGCCGCCGAAGTCTTCGGCGACCACGCCATGCGCGAGCAGGTCGTTCTTGACGCGCATCGGATCGGCCGAGGACTTGTCGATCTTGTTGACCGCGACCACGAGCGGCACGTTGGCCGCCTTCGCGTGCTGGATCGCCTCGATCGTCTGCGGCATGACGCCGTCGTCGGCCGCGACCACGAGGATCACGATGTCGGTCAGCTTGGCGCCGCGGGCGCGCATCGCGGTGAACGCGGCGTGGCCCGGGGTGTCGAGGAAGCTGATCACGCCCTTCGGCGTCTCGACGTGGTAGGCGCCGATGTGCTGGGTGATGCCGCCGGCTTCGCCCGAGGCGACCTTGGTGCGGCGGATGTAGTCCAGCAGCGAGGTCTTGCCGTGGTCGACGTGACCCATGATGGTGACCACCGGCGGACGCTGCGACTTGTCGCCGACGGCCTGGTCTTCCAGGTGGGCCAGCAGTTCGCTTTCGGCGTCGTTGCTGTTGGCGCGCAGCGCCTTGTGGCCGAGTTCCTCGGTCACCAGCACGGCGGTGTCATGATCGATGGTCTGGGTGATGGTGGCCATCACGCCCATCTTGAACAATGCCTTGACCACGTCGCCGCCCTTGAGCGCGAGCTTCTGGGCGAGATCGGACACGGTGATGGCATCGCCAATGGCGATTTCTCGCACGACTTTCTCCGTTGGGCGCATGAATCCATGCTGGCCGCCGCCGCTGCGGCTCTGTTCCGGCTGGCGCCGGGTCTGGCGACCGCCCTTCGGACGCGAACTGGAGCGACGCTCGCGCTCCGATGCCGAGAGGTGCAGCTGGCCTGCGAAACGCGCGGTGGCGTCGTCGTCCTCGACGTCCGAGACCATCGCGTGCGAGCCGCGGTTGGGCTTGGCCTTGTGGGCATTGCGGTCGTCGACGCGGGCCGGTTCCGGACGCGCCGGCTTCGGATGGCCATGGCCATGCGCGGGGGCGGGCTTGGGACGCGGCGCAGCGACTGCTTCGCGCGCGACGGGTTCGGCGGCAGGCACCGCAGCCGGGGCATCGACCGCAGTGGCGGCTTCCTGCTCGGCACGGGCCCGGGCCGCGGCTTCCTCGGCTTCGCGCCTGCGCGCGGCGGCCTCGTCCGCGCGGCGGCGATCTTCGTCCGCCAGGCGCTGCTGCTCTTCGAGGTTGCGCTGGCGCGACTCTTCGAGCTTGCGCAGGATCTCGGCGCGCTCGTCGTCGTCGCCCGCACCGCCGCCGTCCTGCGGCTTGACCAGGGTGACCTTCTTGCGCACGACCACGTCGACCGTGGTCTTGTGCTTGCCGCCGCCGACAGTGATTTCCTGCTTGCGGTTGCGGTTGAGGGTGATCTTCTTCGGCGCGACCGCCTCTTCCGTCGCGACATCGGCCTTGCCGTGCGAGCGCTTCAGGAACCCGAGCAGCTTCAGCTTCTCGGCGCTGGTGACGGTCTGGTCGGGACCGCTGAAGGTCATGCCGGCCTCGGCCAGCTGCTCCAGCAGTTTCTCGACCGGCGTGTTCACCAGTTCGGCCAGCTTGCGGATGGTGGTTTGCTGCGACATTCGGTATCCGTATCCTGAGTAGCGGGCCGGAGTTTCGGCCGGTCCCGCTCGGAAAATAGTGCGTGATTTCGTCGGAGTGCCCTGGGCGGAATTCTAATCCCGGCCGGGCTCAGCTTTCGCGTTCCAATCGGGCGATTTCCTCGGCGCGGGCGGCCAGGATCAACGCGGCGGCGCGCGCTTCGTCCAGGCCCTCGATGCCGAACTCGGCGACCTCGTCGGCCGCCAGCTCGCCCAGGGCTTCCACGGTCTGCACGCCATTGGCGGCCAGCGCGTACGCGGTCTCGTTGTCCATGCCCTCCAGGTCCAGCAGGTCGGCGGACGGCTGGTGTTCCTCCAGCTCCTCCTCGACCGCCAGGGCCTCGTTCAGCAGGGCGTCGCGGGCGCGGGAGCGGAGTTCCTCGACGATGTCCTCGTCGAAGCCTTCCACCGCCAGCAGCTCGCCGACCGGGACGTAAGCGATTTCCTCGACCGTGCTGAAGCCTTCGGCGACCAGGATGCCGGCGATTTCCTCGTCGACTTCGAGCTTGTCCATGAACAGCCTGCGCGCGGCGGTCTGTTCGGCTTCGCTCTTGGCCTGGACCTGGTCGGCGGTCATCACGTTCAGCTGCCAGCCGGTGAGGCGGCTGGCCAGGCGCACGTTCTGGCCGCCCTTGCCGATCGCCTGCGCCAGGCGCTCCTCGGCAACGGCGAGGTCCATCGAATGCTTGTCTTCGTCGACGATGATCGACTGCACTTCGGCCGGCGCCATCGCGTTGATGACGAACTGGGCCGGGTTGTCCGACCACAGCACGATGTCGACGCGTTCGCCGTTCAGCTCGTTCGACACCGCCTGGACGCGCGAGCCGCGCATGCCGATGCAGGCGCCGATCGGATCGGTGCGGTTGTCGTAGGCGACGACGGCGATCTTGGCGCGGTCGCCCGGGTCGCGGGCGCAGGCCTTGATCTCGACCAGGCCCTGGCCGACTTCCGGCACTTCGAGCTTGAACAGCTCCATCATGAATTCAGGGGCGGCGCGGCTGATGAACAGCTGCGGGCCGCGCGGTTCGCTGCGCACGTCGAACAGGTAGCCGCGGACGCGGTCGCCGGCGCGCACGACGTCGCGCGGGATGGCCTTGTCCTTCGGGATGAACGCCTCGGCATTGCCGCCGAGGTCGACGTAGACGTTGCCGCGCTCCACGCGCTTGACCACGCCGGTCACCAGCTCGCCGACACGGTGCTTCCAGGCATCGACGACCTGGTTGCGCTCGGCCTCGCGCACGCGCTGCACGATGACCTGCTTGGCGGCCTGCGCCGCGATGCGGCCGAATTCCGGATTCTCGATCTGTTCTTCGATGTAGTCGCCGACCTCGACGCCCTCGACCTCGTCGACGGCATCCATCAGGCGGACCTGGCGGTCCGGCGATTCCATCACGACATCGTCGGCGACCACTTCCCAGCGACGGAAGGTCTCGTAGCTGCCGTCCTTCGGGTTGATCGAGACGCGGGTCAGCACGTCCTGATCGAGGTAACGCTTCTTCGCGGCCGTCGCCAGCGCGGCTTCGAGCGCCTCGATGATGACCGACTCCGGCACGCCCTTTTCGTTGGCGACCGCGTCGACGACAAGCAGGAGTTCCTTACTCATGGTGTTGCGCCTCTGAAACTTTCTGAGTTCGTGTGTTCGTGTGGCCGGCGCGGACGCCGACCGATGTCATTTGCCGCCCGGCGCCTTGGCCTTGCGGCCGCCGCCGGCGGGTTTCTTTCCGGGCTTGGTGGGCGCGAGGCCCAGCGCGGCCCAGTCGGGGACCAGGCGCGCCTTCTCGATGTTGCCGATGTCCACCGACACGCGCTGCGGCTCGGGCTTGGCATCGATCTCGAAATCGATGCGGTCACCCTCGACCGCCGCGATGCGACCCTGGAAGCGACGACGCCCGTCCAGCGGCAGCTGCAGCACGACCTTGGCTTCTTCGCCGAGGAAGCGCGCGTACTGCGCGGCGGTGAACAGGGGGCGGTCGACGCCGGGCGAGGACACTTCGAGCGTGTAATGGCCGCTGATGGGGTCTTCGACGTCGAGCTGCGCGGAGACTTCGCGACTGACGGTTTCGCAATCCTCGATGCCGACCATGCGCGGCGTACCGCCTTCCACGGCCTCGCCTTCGGCACCCGCCGGGATATCGATGTAGAGACGCAGCACGGCGCCACCGGGCGATGGCAGGTATTCCACGCCCAGCAACTCGAGCCCGAGCGACTGGATGGTGGGCGACAGCAGGTTGGCGATGTCGGTGGCTTTGTCGGCCATGAACTTCCCGCGGTGAGCGACGACGAAGGGTGGAACGGACGGAATGCTGCGAAAAACGATTGCCGGCGAAGTACGACGGAAACGACAACAGGAAAAACGGCAACGAAAAAGGGGCCGCAGGGGCCCCTTGTCCGATACCGCTGGATGTCGGCGTCGAAGCGGAAGCAATCGCTTCGACAAAGCCCCGTTTCCTTGATCCGCAAGGCGTCGAAGTCACCTTCGGGCCTTGTGCGCGGATCAGGATGAACGTGGTAGCGGGGGCAGGATTTGAACCTGCGACCTTCGGGTTATGAGCCCGACGAGCTGCCAGACTGCTCCACCCCGCAGCAGAAGCGGAATTATGACGATGTACGTCGAAACTTGCAAGAGGAAACGGGGCGATTTCCGCAAAGTCGCCAAGCTTCCGGACGATCCGTCAGGCGAACGCGTCCTGGCACCACGCCATGATCGGGTTCCAGGCCAGGCCCAGCACCAGCAGGGCCAGCGCGTTCACCGCGAAGACCAGGCGCAGGGCCACGTCATCGCGCTGTGCCATGGGCTCGCGGCCGTCGCTCGATTCGGGTTCGTCGAAGTACATCGCGCGGATCACGCGCAGGTAGTAGAACGCGCCGATCACCGCGAACACGATGCCGACGATGGTCAGCCAGACCAGCTCGCCTTCCCAGGCCGCGCGGAGCACCGCCAGCTTGGCCCAGAAGCCGAGGAACGGCGGCACGCCGGCCAGCGAGGCCATGACGCAGAGCACGAGGCCAGCGGTCCACGGGCTGCGCGCGTTCAGGCCCTTGTAGTCGTCGATGCGGTCGGCTTCGAAGCCGCGACGCGACAGGACCACGATCGCACCGAACGCCGCCGCGGACATGATCGCGTAGCTGATCGCGTAGAACATGGAGGCGGCGTAGCCGACCGCGCCGCCACCGGCCAGGCCGAGCAGCAGGAAGCCGACATGCGAGACCGTCGAGTAGGCCAGCATGCGCTTGAGGTTGGTCTGTGCCAGGGCGATCAGGTTGCCGAGCACCAGCGACAGCGCCGCCAGGCCGGACACCAGGGTGCGCCACTGCTCGTCCAGCGGGCCGAGCGCGGCTTCGAGCAGGCGGTAGGCCATCGCGAAGGCGGCGAGCTTGGGCGCGGCGCCGATGAACAGGGTGATCGGCGTGGGCGCACCGTGGTAGACGTCCGGCAGCCACATGTGGAACGGCGCGGCGCCGAACTTGAAGGCGATGCCGGCGACGATGAAGACCATGCCGGTCAGCAGCAGGGTGGTCGAGCCAGCGGCGGCGTTGATCGCGGCCAGGTCAAGGCTGCCGGTGGCGCCATAGACCAGCGACATGCCGTACAGCAGCATGCCGGAGGCGAGCGAACCCAGCACGAAGTACTTCATCGCGGCTTCGGACGCGGTCGGGTTGTCGCGGTCGATCGCGACCAGGGCATACGAGCACAGCGCCAGCATTTCCAGGCCGAGGTAGACCATCAGCAGGTTGCCCGCCGAGATCAGCAGCATCATGCCCGCGACCGAGAACAGCATCAGCACCGCGATCTCGCCCTTGTACAGGCTTCGCTCGCGCAGGAAAGACCAGGTGTAGACCAGGGCCAGCGCGCTGACCACGCACACCACCATCTTCAGCACGTCGGCCATGGTGTCGCGGATGAACATCCCGTTGAGGGTCGTGCCCTGCCCGCCCACGTCGAACGCGATCATGCCGGCGACGCCGACCAGGGTGGCGATGGCCAGGACATGCACGAGGACGCGCTGGCGTTCGGAGATGAACAGGTCGAGCAGCAGCAGCGCGAAGGCGGTACCGACCAGCACCAGCTCGGGCAGCAGCGGCAGCAGGTCGGCGGCGGTGACGTTGGTTTCGATCATGTCGCGGCCTCAGAGCTTGCTGATCGCCAGCTGGCTGGCGAGTTGGGCGATGGCAGGTTCCATCAGGTCGGTGAGCGGCTTCGGATTGATGCCGAAATAGAGCACGCCGGCCGCGAACGCGGTGAGCACGATCCACTCGCGCGGATTGATGTCCTCGAGCTCGGCGACATGGGCGTTGCCGATGTCGCCGAACACGATGCGCTTGACCAGCCACAGGGTGTACGCCGCGCCGACGATCAGGGTGATGGCGGCGGTGAAGGCCAGCATCGGATGCGCCTGGAAGCTGGCGAGGATGACCATGAACTCGCCGACGAAGCCCGACGTGCCGGGCAGGCCCGAGTTGGCCATGCCGAACAGGACGAAGAAGGCAGCGAACCACGGCATCACGTTGGCGACGCCGCCGTAGTCCTTGATCATGCGGCTGTGCATGCGGTCGTAGAGCACGCCGACGCAGGAGAACATCGCACCGGAGATGAAGCCGTGCGAGATCATCTGCACCATCGCACCCTGCAGGCCCAGGCGGGCCGCGTCGGTGTTGCCCTGGTCGCGGATCAGCATGAAGGCGATGAAGGTGCCCAGGGTGACGAAGCCCATGTGCGAGATCGACGAATAGGCGATCAGCTTCTTCATGTCCTCCTGGACCAGCGCGACCAGGCCGACGTAGACCACGGCGATCAGGCTCAGCGCGATCACCAGCCAGGCGTATTCATGGCTCGCGTCCGGCACGACCGGCAGGTTGAATCGCAGGAAACCGTAGCCGCCGATCTTCAGCATGATCGCCGCCAGCACCACCGAGCCGCCGGTCGGCGCCTCGACGTGGGCATCCGGGAGCCATGTGTGCACCGGGAACATCGGCACCTTGACCGCGAACGCGATCAGGAAGGCGAAGAACAGCCACATCTGCTCCTGCGCGTTCAGGCTGGCCGCGTACCAGTCGGGCAACTGCCAGCTGCCGGTCTTCAGGTACAGGTAGATCAGCCCGACCAGCATGAACACCGAGCCGAGGAAGGTGTACAGGAAGAACTTCACCGACGCGTACACGCGACGCGGGCCGCCCCACACGCCGATGATGATGAACATCGGGATGAGCATGCCCTCGAAGAACACGTAGAACAGCATCGCGTCGACGGCGGCGAACACGCCCACCATCAGGCCTTCGAGGAACAGGAAGGCGGCGACGTACTGGTTCACGCGCTTGTCGATCGAGCCCCACGCGCCCAGCAGCACCAGCACCGTGGTGAAGGTCGTGAGCACGATGAGCGCGACCGAGATGCCGTCGGCGCCGAGGTGATACTGGATGTCGTAGGCGGGGATCCACTCGCGCTGCTCGACGAACTGCAGCGCCGGGGTCGCGTAGTCGAAACCGGTGAGCAGCGGGATGCTGAGCGCGAAGGTCGCCAGCGCGACCGTCAGCGCCAGCCAGCGCGCGGTCTGCGCACGCTGGTTGCCGAGCGCGAGCGCCAGGGCGCCGCCGACGATGGGCAGCCAGACCAGGATGCTGAGAAGGGGCCAGTGTTGCATCGCGATTCGGTATCCGTCGGTTGCGTATCGTTAGCGCCAGAACTTGATCAGGACGGCCAGGAAGGCGATCAGGCCGAGGATCATCGCGAAGGCGTAGTGGTAGAGGTAGCCGGACTGGGTCTTGCGCAGCAGCCCCGAGAACAGGTCGACGATGCGCGCGCTGCCGTTGACGATCACGCCATCGATCACGACCTCGTCGTGCTTGCGCGCGACCTTGCCGGCGAGCACGCCGCCGCCCGCGAAGCCGCCGATCCACAGGTCGTCCATGCCGTACTTGTTGTTGAGGATGCGCGCGGCCAGCCTGAACGGCGGGAACGCGGCGAACTTCGCGGGCAGTTCCGGCTTGACCAGGTACATCAGCGTCGCCAGCGCGAAGCCGCCGAAGGCCAGCCAGAACGCCGGGGCGATGAAACCGTGCAGGCCGAACTTCCACCAGCCGTGCCACAGCTCGGCCTTGAGCGTGGCCATGACGTCGTTGGCGGCGGACACGTCGATGGCGCCGAGGAAGAACGGCAGCTGCGCATGGTGGCCGGACATGTCGGTGCCGAACAGCATCGGGCCCACGGTGAACAGGCCGACGAAGATCGACGGGATGGCCAGCAGCACCAGCGGCAGGGTCACCACCCATGGCGACTCGTGCGGCACGTGCGGGCCATGGCCGTGACCGTGGTCGTCATGGCCATGGTCGTCGTGGGCGTCATGACCGTGCGCGTCGTGGTGGGCATGGTCGTCGTGCGCGTCATGGCCATGCGCATCGGCGTGGCGGAAGCGCTCCTCGCCGAAGAACGTGAGGTACAGCAGGCGGAAGCTGTAGAACGAGGTCACGAAGGCGCCGAGCAGGACCGCCCAGTAGCCGTAGGTCGCGACCCAGCCGCCATCCTGCGCATTGAACTTGGCGGCCTCGATGATGGTGTCCTTCGAGTAGAAACCGCTCAGGAACGGCGTACCGACCAGGGCCAGCGTACCGATCAGGCTGGTCCAGAAGGTGATCGGCATGTACTTGCGCAGGCCGCCCATCTTCCGCATGTCCTGCTCGTGGTGCATGCCGATGATCACCGAGCCCGCCGCCAGGAACAGCAGCGCCTTGAAGAAGGCGTGGGTCATCAGGTGGTAGACGGCGGCCGAGTACGCCGAGACGCCCAGCGCGACGGTCATGTAGCCCAGCTGCGACAGCGTCGAATAGGCGACGACGCGCTTGATGTCGTTCTGGACGATGCCGATCAGGCCGGTGAAGAAGGCGGTGGTCGCGCCGATGAACAGCACGAACTGCAGCGCGGTCTCCGACAGTTCGAACAGCGGCGACATGCGCGCGACCATGAAGATGCCGGCGGTCACCATCGTCGCGGCGTGGATCAGCGCCGAGATCGGGGTCGGGCCTTCCATCGAGTCAGGCAGCCACACGTGCAGCGGCACCTGCGCGGACTTGCCCATCGCGCCGATGAACAGGCAGATGCAGATGACGGTGGCGACATCCCACTCGCGGCCTGCGAACACTTCGATGCCCACGCCCGGCAGGGTGCTGGAGGCGTTGGCGAAGACCGTGGCGTAGTCCAGGGTGTCGAAGTACATCAGCACGCCGGCGATGCCGAGCAGGAAGCCGAAGTCGCCGACGCGGTTGACCAGGAAAGCCTTGAGGTTGGCGAAGATCGCGCTGGGACGCTTGAACCAGAAGCCGATCAGCAGGTAGGAGACCAGACCCACCGCTTCCCAGCCGAAGAACAGCTGCAGGAAGTTGTTGCTCATCACCAGCATCAGCATCGAGAAGGTGAAGAGGCTGATGTAGCTGAAGAAACGCTGGTAGCCCGGGTCCTCGTGCATGTAGCCGATGGTGTAGATATGCACCAGCAGCGACACGAAGGTGACGACCACCATCATCATCGCGGTCAGCTTGTCGACCATGAAGCCGACGTGGGCCTCGTAGCCGCCGACCTGGAAGAAGGTGTAGAGGTTCTCGTTGAACGGCGCGGCGCCCTGCCCCGCCAACTGCCAGAGGGTGTAGACGGACAGCGCGCAGCTGACCGCGACGCCGAGGATGGTGGCGGTGTGCGCGCCGGCGCGACCGATGCGGCGTCCGAACAGGCCGGCGAGGATCGCGCCGAACAGCGGCGCGAGCACGACCGCGATCAGGACGGACTTGGAAAGTACGACTTCCACAGCAGAATGTTCCATGCCGATGCCCGTCAGCCCTTGAGTGTGTCGATTTCGGCGACGTTGATCGTGCGCCGGTTGCGGAACAGCGTGACCAGGATGGCCAGGCCAATGGCGGCCTCGGCCGCGGCCACGGTCAGGATGAAGAACACGAAGATCTGACCCGCCGGATCACCGAGGTGGCGCGAGAAGGCGACGAAGTTGACGTTGACGCTGAGCAGCATGAGCTCGATCGACATCAGCAGGACGATCACGTTCTTCCGGTTGAGGAAGATGCCGGCCAGGCTGATGCAGAACAGCGCGGCGCCGAGCGCCAGGAAATGCCCGAGGGCAAGCGGACCCATCACGACTTCACCTCCTCGGTGGCGGCTTCGCCGGCGCCGGCGGGCTTCTCGGCAGGCATGCTGACCAGGCGGATGCGGTCCTGCGCGCGAACGCGGGACTGCTCGGCAGGATCCTGCGTCTTCACCCCGCCGCGACGGCGCAGGGTCAGCATCACGGCGGCGATGACCGCGATGGTCAGGATCACCGCGGCGACTTCGAACGGCAGCATGAATTCGGTGAACAGCGCGCGGGCGATCCATTCGGTGTTGGACAGCCCTGCAGCGGCCGCTGGGTCCTCACCAAACGCATTGACCAGTTCGGACTTCACGCCGATCAGGGTGAGCATCTCCAGCAGCATGACCACGGCGACGACCAGGCCGACCGGGAGGTAGCGGACGAAGCCCTCGCGGGTGGCTGCGACATCGATGTCGAGCATCATCACCACGAACAGGAACAGCACCATCACCGCACCGACGTAGACGAGGATCAGGGCCACGCCGAGGAATTCGGCGCCGGCGATCAGCCAGGTGCAGGCAACGGTGAAGAAGGTCAGGACCAGGCACAGCGCGGCGTGGACCGGATTGCGGACGGTGATCACCGCGCCGGCGGACACGACGGCGATGGCGGCGAAGACCAGGAAAGCGAGAGTGGCGAATTCCACGGCGGTCCTCAACGGTAGGGGGCGTCGGCGGCGCGACGTTCGGCGATTTCCTTCTCGAGGCGGTCGCCGATCGCCAGCAGCTTGGGCTTGGTCACGATGTTCTCGCCGCGCTGCTCGAAGTGGTACTCGTGGATGTGCGTTTCCACGATCGAGTCGACCGGGCAGGACTCCTCGCAGAAGCCGCAGAAGATGCACTTGAACAGGTCGATGTCGTAGCGCGTGGTGCGGCGGGTGCCATCGGCGCGCTGCTCGGAGTCGATGGTGATCGCCAGCGCCGGACACACCGCCTCGCACAGCTTGCAGGCGATGCAGCGCTCTTCGCCGTTGGGATAGCGGCGCAGCGCGTGCAGGCCGCGGAAGCGCGGCGACTGCGGAATCTTTTCCATCGGGTACATCAGCGTGTACTTCGGACGGAACAGGTACTTGAAGGTCAGCGCCATGCCCTGGAACAGCTCCAGCAGCAGCAGGCTCTTGAAATAGGACGCGATCTTGCTCATCACAGGCCCGCCTCGAACACCTTGAAGTACACCAGCAGCGCCGTGGCGCAGATCCACGCGATGGTGATCGGAATGAAGACCTTCCAGCCCAGGCGCATGATCTGGTCGTAGCGATAGCGCGGGAAGGAGGCGCGGAACCAGATGAAGACGCTGGCGAAGAAGAAGACCTTCATCAGCAGCCATGGCCAGCCGCCCTTCCAGATCCAGTCGACCCACGGCGACACATCGGCCGTGATCCAGCCCTGCAGCGGGCTGAGCCAGCCGCCGAGGAAGAACAGCGAGGTCAGGAAGCTGACCAGGATCATGTTCGCGTATTCGGCGAGGAAGAACAGCGAGAACTGCGAACCGGAGTACTCGACCATGTGGCCGGCCACGATCTCCGATTCGCCTTCCACCACGTCGAAGGGCGAGCGGTTGGTTTCGGCGACGCCGGACACGAAGTACACGACGAACAGCGGCAGCAGCGGCAGCCAGAACCATTCGAAGAAGCCGCTGTTGCCTGACTGCGCGACGACGATGTCGGTGAGGTTGAGGCTGCCGGCGGCCATCAGCACGCCGACCATGGCGAAGCCCATCGCGATTTCGTAGGACACCACCTGCGCGGCGGAACGCATCGCACCGAGGAAGGCGTACTTGGAGTTGGACGCCCAGCCGGCGAGGATCACGCCGTAGACGCCCAGCGAGGTCATCGCCAGCAGGTACAGCAGGCCGGCATTCGCGTTCGAGAGCACCAGCTTCGCATCGAAGGGCACCACCGCCCAGGCCGCGAAGGCCGGCACCAGCGCGACCATCGGCGCAAGGATGAACAGCGGCTTGTTCGCATTCGCCGGCTGGAGCACTTCCTTGAACAGCAGCTTGAACACGTCGGCGAAAGCCTGGAGGACACCCCAGCCGACATACATCGGCCCGTGGCGCACGTGCATCCAGGCAATCAGCTTTCGCTCCCACACGACGTAGAACGCGACGCTGACGATGACCGGCACGGTGATCGCGAGGATCTTGAGCAGGATCCAGGCCAGCGCGCCGGCGGTGCCGTAGGCCAGCAGCCAGTCGCGGAAACCGTCGAGCAACATCTCCATCAGTTCACCCCCGTCACGCGGACGCGGCCGGCACCAAGCGCGGCGGTCGCGCCGTAACCGGATTCGACCCAGGCGGCACCGGCCGCCACGCGCGCATCGACCACGACCTGCAGGGTCGCGGTGCCCAGACCGTTGTCGACTTTGGCCATCGCGCCTTCGACGAGCGAGGCGGCAGCGGCATCGGCCGGGTTCAGCACGATGCGCGGGCCGGCTTCGAGCGGATGCGACTGGAGCGCGGCGGCGCGGCGCACGGTGGCGTCGACACGGTAGATCGCCTGCGAGACCGCAAGTTCGAGGCCTTCGCCACCGGCCTTCTGCGCGGCGGACGCCGCCACCTTGACCTGGCGAGGCGCGAGCTGCGCACCGGCGAGGTCGCTGAAGTCGAAACCGTTCGCGCCAAGCACGCCACCCAGTGCGCGCAGCACGCGCCAGCCCGGACGGGCATCGCCGGGCAGCTTGCCGCCGGCGACCGCACGCTGGGTGCGGCCTTCGAGATTGGTCAGCGTGGCATCGATCTCGGGCAGCGCGCCGATCGGCAGGATCACGTCGGCGACCGCGCGGGTCGAACGGCAGGCGTACTGGCTGAACGCAACGACCTTCGCCGTGCCGAGCGCCTTCAGTGCGCGCGCCTGGTCGGCGAAATCGAGGCCGGGTTCGATACCGTAGATCACGTACGCGCTGCGGGCATCGGCAAGCATCGCCTGCGCGTCGCGTGCGGTCGGCAGCACGCCGGCGCGCGACAGGCCGAGCGCGTTCGCGCCCTGCGGGATGCGGCACACCGCGGCGTTGTTCGCGGCAGCGAAATCGGCGACCGCCTTGCGAATCGCGGAGGCATGCGAGGACAGTTCGGCGACCGCGCCGACGATCACGACCGCGCGGGTCGCGCCATCGAGCTTGAGCCCGGCCACGGCCGAAGCCAGCTGCGACGGCGCCACGATCGTCTTCGAGGCCGCCTTGAAGGTGAAGTCGAAATCGACCGGGTTGACCACGTGGATCTTCGCGCCGCGCTTCGCCGCCTTGTGCAGGCGCTGGTGCAGCAGCGGGACTTCGTGGCGCAGGTTCGAACCGACCACGACGATCGCGTCGGCGGCTTCGATGTCGGCGACCGGCATCGCGAAGGCTTCGGCCACGGCGCCATCGGCGAGATCGTGCTGGGCGATGCGGTGGTCGAGGTTGCCGGTGCCGAGCGCGTCGGCGAGTCGGGCGATCAGCGCGCCCTCCTCGTTCGAGGTCGACGGATGCACGAGCACGCCGAGGTCGTCGCCGCGTGCGGCGCGCAGGATCTCCGCCGCCTTTTCGATCGCCTCTTCCCAGGAGGCTTCGCGGAACGCGGACGCATCGCTGCCCTCGCCCGTGCGGATCATCGGCTTGCGGGCGCGATCATCGGCGTACAGGCCCTGGTGCGAATAGCGGTCGCGGTCCGACAGCCAGCATTCGTTGACGGCTTCGTTGTCGCGCGGCACGGTGCGCAGCACTTCGCCGCGACGCACGTGCAGGAACAGGTTGCTGCCCAGCGCGTCGTGCCAGCCGAGCGATTCGCGCGCGGTCAGCTCCCACGGACGCGCCTTGAAGCGGAACACCTTGTTGGTCAGCGCGCCCACCGGGCAGACGTCGATGACGTTGCCGGACAGTTCGGTGGTCAGCGGCTTGCCGTCGTAGGTGCCGATCTGCAGGTTCTCGCCGCGCTGCATGCCGCCCAGTTCGTAGGTGCCGGCCACGTCTGCGGTGAAGCGCACGCAGCGCGTGCACTGGATGCAGCGGGTCATCTCGGTGGCGACCAGCGGACCCATGTCCTCGTCGGCGACGACGCGCTTGCGCTCGACGAAGCGGCTGACCGAACGGCCATAGCCCATCGACAGGTCCTGCAGTTCGCACTCGCCGCCCTGGTCGCAGATCGGACAGTCCAGCGGGTGGTTGACCAGCAGGAACTCCATCACGTTGCGCTGCGCCTTGAGCGCCTTCTCGTTGCGCGTGAAGACCTTCATGCCGTCGGCCACGGGCGTGGCGCAGGCCGGCTGCGGCTTCGGGAACGGACGGCCGCCCATTTCCGCGTCGACCAGGCACATGCGGCAGTTGGCCGCGATCGGCAGCTTCTCGTGGTAGCAGAAGCGCGGGATCGGGATGCCGGCCTTGTCGGCGGCATGGATGATCATCGAACCCTTCGGTGCGAACACCGACTGGCCGTCGATCTCGATGGCGACGTGGCCCTCGGGGACCACCGGCGCGGCGGGCGTGGTTTCGGTCGGGGTGCTCATGCGGCCACCTTCTCGACGACGGTACCGGCGCGCTGGTCGTCGACCAGGAAACGCTTGTTCACGATCGCGTACTCGAATTCGTTCCAGAAATGGCGCAGGAAGCCCTGCACCGGCCACGCCGCGGCTTCGCCGAAGGCGCAGATGGTGTGGCCTTCGATCTGGCCTGCGGCAGCCTTCAGCATGTGCAGGTCGTCGAGCGTGGCCTTCTTCTCGACGATGCGGGTCAGCATGCGGTACATCCAGCCCGTGCCTTCGCGGCAGGGCGTGCACTGGCCGCAGCTTTCCTTGAAGTAGAAGCGGGCGATGCGCTGGCAGGCGCGGACCATGCAGGTGGTCTCGTCCATCACGATCACCGCGCCCGAACCCAGGCCGGAACCGGCCTTCTGGATCGAGTCGTAGTCCATCGTGCAGGCCATCATCGTTTCGGCGGGCAGCACCGGCATCGACGAGCCACCGGGGATCACGCCCTTGAGCTTGTGGCCGTTGCGCACGCCGCCGGCCATCTCCAGCAGCTCGGCGAACGAGGTGCCGAGACGGATCTCGAAGTTGCCCGGATTGTTGACGTGGCCGGAGACCGAGAAGATCTTCGGGCCGCCGTTGTTGGGCTTGCCCAGATTGAGGAACCACTCGGCGCCGTTGCGGATGATCGCCGGCACCGAGGCGTAGGTCTCGGTGTTGTTGATCGTCGTCGGCTTGCCATACAGGCCGAAGTTCGCCGGGAACGGCGGCTTGAAGCGCGGCTGGCCCTTCTTACCTTCCAGCGATTCCATCAGCGCGGTCTCTTCGCCGCAGATGTAGGCGCCAGCGCCGAGGGCCGAGTAGATGTCGATGTCGATGCCGCTGCCGAGCACGTTCTTGCCGAGCCAGCCGTGCTTGTAGGCTTCGGCCAGGGCTTCCTCGAAGTGCTCGAAGGGCTCGTGGTGGAACTCGCCGCGCAGATAGTTGTAGGCGACAGTCGAACCGGTCGCGTAGCAGGCGATCGCCATGCCTTCGACCACCGAATGCGGGTTGAAGCGCAGGATGTCGCGATCCTTGCAGGTGCCCGGCTCGGATTCGTCCGAATTGCAGAGGATGTACTTCTGCATGCCGGTGCCCTTGGGCATGAAGCTCCACTTCAGGCCGGTCGGGAAGCCCGCGCCGCCGCGACCGCGCAGGCCGGAGCCCTTCACCATCTCGATGACCTGCTCCGGCGGGATCTTCTCTTCGAGGATCCTGCGCAGGGCGCTGTAGCCACCGGTCTTGAGGTAGTTCTCGTAAGACCAGGGCTTGTCGAAATGCAGCGTGGTGTAGACGACCTGGTGTTCCTTCGGCGCGGGGCCGACGGGACCGGTGGCATGGTGGGAGTCGTGGTGTGCCATCTCGTCGCCCTGCCTCACTTCAGACCGTCGAGCAGCTCGTCGACCTTCTCGGGCGTGAGCTTCTCGTGGTAATGACCGTTGATGACCACCATCGGCGCGCCGCAGCACGCGGCCAGGCACTCTTCCTCGCGCTTGAGGAAGATGCGGCCGTCGGCGGTGGATTCACCGAGCTTGCAGCCGAGCTTCTTCTCGGCGTGCGCGACCAGGTCCTCGGCGCCATTGAGCCAGCAGCTGATGTTGGTGCAGAACGCGACGTTGTTGCGGCCCACCTTCTCGGTCTCGAACATCGAGTAGAAGGTCGCCACTTCGTAGGCCCACACCGGCGGCAGGTCGAGGTACTTCGCGACCGCTGCGATGAGTTCGTCGCTCAGCCAGCCTTCGTTCTGTTCCTGGGCCGCATGCAGGCCCTGCAGCACCGCCGAACGCTTGCGGTCCGCCGGGAACTTGGCCAGCCAGTGGTCGATGTGCGCCCGCGTCTTGTCGCTCAACGCGACCATCGGGTCGACGTTGCGGCAGGCTTCGAAATTACCAGTCGCTTTCATTCTTCTGTGACCTCAGCGATCGATTTCGCCGAACACGATGTCGTAGGTGCCGATCATCGCGACCACGTCGGCCAGCATGTGGCCCTTGACGATCGTGTCCATCGACGACAGGTGCGCGAAGCCCGGCGCGCGCATGTGCAGGCGGAACGGCTTGTTCGCACCGTCGGAGACCAGGTAGCAGCCGAACTCGCCCTTCGGGGCTTCGACCGCGCTGTAGGTCTCGCCGGCCGGCACGCAGTAGCCTTCGCTGAACAGCTTGAAGTGGTGGATCAGCGCTTCCATGTCGTCCTTCATGGATTCGCGCTTCGGCGGTGCGACCTTGTAGTTGTCGACGATCACCGGACCCGGGTTCGCCTTCAGCCACTTCACGCACTGCTGGATGATGCGGTTGGACTGGCGCATCTCGGCGATGCGGACCAGGTAGCGGTCGTAGCAGTCGCCGTTCACGCCCACCGGGATGTCGAAATCGACTTCGGCGTACTTGGCGTAGGGCTGCTTCTTGCGCAGGTCCCAGGCGATGCCGGAGCCGCGGATCATCGGACCGGTCATGCCCCAGGCCAGGGCCTGTTCCGGCGGAATCACGCCGATGCCGACCGTGCGCTGCTTCCAGATGCGGTTGTCGGTCAGCAGGGTCTCGTATTCGTCGACGCGCGCCGGGAAGTCGCTGGTGAACGCCTCCAGGTAATCGAGCATCGAGCCCTCGCGCCATTCGTTGAAGCGCTTGAGCTTGCCGCCCTTGCGCCACGGCGATTCGCGGTATTGCGGCATCTTGTCCGGCAGGTCGCGATAGACGCCGCCCGGACGGTAGTAGGCCGCGTGCATGCGCGCGCCGGACACCGCTTCATAGACGTCCATCAGCTCTTCGCGTTCACGGAACGCGTAGAGGAAGACCGCCATCGCGCCAAGATCGAGCGCGTTGGAACCGACCCACATCAGGTGGTTCAGGATGCGGGTGATCTCGTCGAACATGGTGCGGATGTACTGCGCACGCTCCGGCGCCTCGATCCCCATGAGGGTCTCGATCGCGCGCACATAGGCGTGCTCGTTGCACATCATCGACACGTAGTCGAGGCGATCCATGTAGCCGATCGACTGGTTGAATGGCTTGGACTCGGCCAGTTTCTCGGTGCCGCGATGGAGCAGGCCGACGTGCGGGTCGGCGCGCTGGACGATTTCGCCGTCCATTTCCAGGATCAGGCGCAGCACGCCGTGGGCCGCAGGATGCTGCGGACCGAAGTTCAGCGTGTAGTTGCGGATTTCCTGCTTGCTCTCGGCGGTGTTGCTGGCGAAGGCTTCGCTGGCTTGGTGCACGGTGCTCATCTTCAGTTCCCCGCCTTCCTGGCCATCTGTTCGCCGGTGGCGGTGGCGTAACGGGCGTCGTCGCGGATCACGCGCGGCACGCCGACGCGAGGCTCGACCGAGGTCACGGGCTCGTAGACGACGCGCTTCTTCTCTTCGTCGTAGCGGACTTCGACGTTGCCGATCAAGGGGAAATCCTTGCGGAACGGATGGCCGACGAAGCCGTAGTCGGTGAGGATGCGACGCAGGTCGGGATGGCCTTCGAAGAGGATGCCGAACAGGTCGAAGGCTTCGCGTTCGAACCAGTTGGCGACCGGCCAGATGTCGGTCAGCGAGGCGACGATCGGCAGGCTGTCGTCCTGCGCGAAGGCCCGCACGCGCACGCGACGGTTGTGCTGCACCGAAAGCAATTGTGCGACGGCGGCGAAGCGACGCTGCGCGACAGGCGTGACGACCTGGCCTTCGAAGGTGTCGGCTTCGCGCGTGGTGGTTTCACCGTAGCCGAAACGGCCGACGCTGCGTCCTTCGACACCGCGGCTGAAGCCTTCCGAAGACACGTCGGTGTCCCACTCGTCGCTGCCGTAGCCGAGGTAATCGACGCCGCACAGATCGACCAGGGATTCGAAGCCGAATTCGTCGCGGATCGCGAGGCAGCCGGCATGCCAGTCGCCGTTCGGAAATTCGATGCCGACTTCGCCGCGCGGCGCGCACACGGTCACGGTGGCAGCCGGGAAGCGCGCGCGCAGGCGGTCGGCGAAAGCGTGTGCCGTCTCGGTCATGTCAGAACACACCCTGCGGGTTGTCGCCGAAATTCGTGCCGCGACGGATCTTCTTCTGCAGCTGCAGGATGCCGTAGACCAGCGCCTCGGCGGTCGGCGGGCAGCCCGGTACGTAGACGTCGACCGGGACCACGCGATCGCAGCCGCGCACCACGGCGTAGGAATAGTGGTAGTAGCCGCCGCCGTTCGCGCAGCTGCCCATCGAGATCACCCACTTGGGGTTGGGCATCTGGTCGTAGACCTTGCGCAGCGCCGGGGCCATCTTGTTGACCAGGGTGCCGGCGACGATCATCACGTCGGACTGGCGCGGCGACGGGCGGAAGACCACGCCGTAGCGATCCAGGTCCAGGCGCGCCACGCCGGCATGCATCATCTCGACCGCGCAGCAGGCCAGGCCGAAGGTCATCGGCCACATCGAGCCGGTGCGCGCCCAGTTCCACAGCACGTCCATGCTGGTGGTGACGAAGCCGTTCTCCAGCAGCGGATTGCCCTCGGTGGAGAGCAGGCTCTCCGGACGCAGGATGTCGTCGACCCGCCCTTCCGGGATCGGGTTGCTCGCGAAATCCGCGACCTTCTGGACGGTTTGGATCACTCCCATTCCAGTGCCCCCTTCTTCCACACGTAGATGAAACCGATCACGAGCAGGCCCATGAAGATGCCCATCTCGACCAGGCCGAAGACGCCGAGGTCGCGGAACACGAGCGCCCACGGGTAGACGAAGGCGATTTCGAGATCGAAGACGATGAAAAGGATGGCCACGAGGTAGTAGCGCACGTCGAACCGCATGCGCGCGTCCTCGAATGCGTTGAAGCCGCACTCGTAGGGCGAGAGCTTTTCGGGATCGAATCGCTTCGGGCCAAGGAAATTGCCAATGGCGATGAGGGCGATGCCTATGCCGGCGGCAACGATCAGAAACAGCAGGGTCGGCAGATATTCGGCCAGCACTCGTGTGTTCTCTCGGCGTTGTGTGTGTCGTGGGTTCCGTACCGCCGGATCGCGTCGCCGCGACCCGCCCGGAACCCGCCACGAGTGCGCCGCTCCGGGCTGCCAGCCCTTCGCCGAACCGCGCGTGGCGCGGGTTCTCGCGGAGAACGTGGATGGATGCCATCGCTGACACCCCGCATCCCTGCTCCAGCACCCATGCATCCATGCATGAGTCAGATGTTTGGTGCCCAAAGGGGGACTCGAACCCCCACGACTTGCGTCGCTACCACCTCAAGGTAGTGCGTCTACCAATTCCGCCATCTGGGCAATTTTGTACTGCTTCGCAGGGTGTGTCCGCGAAGCCTGCGTATTGTACGGGATGTCACGAGAAAGTCGCACTCCCGGATGCGATTCGGAACGAATATTTTCGCTCCGGTCGCCAATTCCCGCCTGGGCGGGAATCAGCCCCCCTGCTTGGCGGGCTGGGCCGGCGCGGGCGCCTGCTGCTGTGCGGGCGCGGTCGGCACCGGAGCAGCCGGTGCCGGGGCTGCGGGCGCCGGCGCGGTCTGGACCGGCACCGCGGTTGCCGGTGCAGCCGGGACCGGCGCAACAGGCTTCGAGGGCTCGGCCTTGGGCACGGCGACCTGCGACATCACGCCGAGGTCCTGTTCGACCGCGGCCTTCGGCTTGGCGTTGTGCGTGGCGTACCACGCCATGAACAGGGTGATGCCGAAGAAGACGATCGCCAGCCACTTGGTGGCCTTGGTCAGGAAGTTCGAGGCGCCGCGCGCGCCGAACACGGTGGCCGAGGCGCCGCCGCCGAAGCCCGAGCCCGCCTGCGCACCGGCGCCGCGCTGCATCAGGATCAGGGCGATCATCGCGATCGCGACCAGGACGAAGACCACGTTGAGAAGCAGCATCATGGAGGTTTACCCGCGGAAATCCGCTCGAATATCGCTCGTGGAACTGGTTGTCGGGGCGCCTGCGACGCGACGGGTTAGCCCCGTGCGGCCGCGACGATGGCCAGGAAGTCGGACGCCACGAGAGAGGCGCCGCCGATCAGACCACCATCGACATCGGGCTGGGAGAAGAGTTCCGCCGCGTTGTCCGGCTTGCAGCTGCCCCCGTAGAGGATGGACAGCGAGCCAGCGATTGTAGCATCGCGGGCCGCGACTTCGCCACGAATGAAGGCATGCACAGCCTGGGCCTGGTCCGGGGTCGCGGTGCGCCCGGTGCCGATCGCCCAGACCGGCTCGTAGGCGATGACCGCGCCGGCGAAGGCCTGCGGGCCGCAATGGTCGAAGATCGCCTCGAGCTGGGTCTCGATCCGGTACTCGGTCTGGCCGGCCTCGCGCTCGTGCAGGGATTCGCCCACGCAGAGGATCGGCACCAGCCCGGCGTGCTTGGCGGCCTGGAACTTGCGCGCGATCAGGGCGTCGCTCTCGCCGTGGTACTGGCGGCGCTCGGAATGGCCGACCAGGCCGTAGCGCGCGCCGATGTCGACCAGCATGCCGGCCGAGACCTCGCCGGTGAAGGCACCTTTCTCGTTGGCGCTGACGTCCTGGGCACCGAAGCACAGCGGGGTCGTCTCGAAATCCTCGATCAGCTCGCCCAGGTAGGGCAGCGGCGGCAGGATGACGACCTCCGTGTCGCTTCCGGCAGGCAGGCCGCCCACGATGGCGCCGACCAGATCGAGCGCGAAGGCGCGGCTGCCGTGCAGTTTCCAGTTACCGGCGACGAGTTTGCGGCGCATGACCAACTCCAGAACAGAATCGCGACAGGATAGCCGATGCGTGGCCCGGGCCGAACCGCCGGGTATGCTGGGCGCCGGTCATCGGACGGAGCATGGCGGATGCGGCAGGCGGTCGGACAGGCAGGCACGGGCACGGGCGGACAGGCGCAGGCACGCGGCGGAGACGGGCGCGGAGACAGGCGCGGATACGCGCTGGTCACGGGAGCGTCCAGCGGCATCGGCGCGGCCATCGCGCGCGAGTACGCGCGCCGGGGCGTGCCGCTGGTCCTCACCGCGCGCCGGGTCGACCGGCTCGACGCGCTGGCTGCGGAACTGCGGTCGAAGGTCGATGTGCTGACCCTGGCGGCCGACCTGGCCGCCCCGGCGGCGCCGGCCGCGCTGCAGGCGGAGATCGCGTCGCGCGGCCTGCACGTGGCCCACCTGGTCAACAACGCCGGCTACGGCGTGCCCGGCCGCTACCTGTCCTCGGACTGGAAGACCCATGCCGACTCGCTGCAGGTCATGCTCAACGGCGTCTGCGAGCTGACCCATCGCTTCCTCCCGGCGATGGAAGCCGCGGGACACGGACGGATCGTCAACGTCGCCTCGCTGGCCGGGCTGGTGCCGGCGTCGGCGGGACACACGCTGTACGGCGCGACCAAGGCCTTCCTGATCCGCTTCTCGGAATGCCTTGCCATGGAGATGGAAGCGAAGGGCGTGCACGTCTGCGCGCTGTGCCCGGGCTTCACCTATACCGAATTCCACGACGTCAACGGCATGCGCGACCGGGTGTCGAAGCTGCCGAAGTGGCTCTGGCTGGACGCCGGCGCGGTGGCCCGGCTGGGGCTGGATGCCGTCGAGCGCGGCCAGCGCCGCTGCGTCACCGGCGGTGCGAACAAGCTGATCGCCGCGATCTCCAAATACCTGCCGGAGGGGCTGGCGCACGCGCTCGTCGCCAGCCGGAGCAAGGAATTCCGCGACGCGGAATGACGGCGCCGGGCGGTGCCCTCAGGTCTTGGCGGCCGGCAGCAGCACGGAGAGCCCCCACCCGGCCAGCGCGCCGATCAGGGAAGCCACGGCGCCGACCACCCCCGCGATCGCCAGCTCGAACGGCCAGAGGTTGTGGGAGGTGGGGTCGCTCGCCACATCCCAGACCAGCTTGCAGAGCACGGCCAGCGGCACGCCGGCACCGGCGGCCAAGGCGGCCGGCAGCAGGCCCATGCCGAATCGCCAGCGGGCGAGCAGCGCCGCGAAGGCCACGACCCACAGGCCGAACCCGTAGAGCGCGTCGGGCAATTGCTGCCCGGCATCCAGTCGCGAGGCATAAGGCAGCAGGACCGCGACCGCGCAGACCAGCGCGATGGGCAGGGAGAGGGCACGCACCGGGGCCGCATTGCGGCTCCGGTAGACAGGTTTGGACATGGGGGAAGGCTCGACGGGAGCCCCCACTGTGTCACGCATCGCGCGTGCGGAGGACCAACCTGCCGTCCGGCCGACGGACGGTCCGACGAAGCGCGACCGGACCGCCGGGGATTGCCGGGCCCGGGCCCGGCTTGCTTCAGCCGGCTTGCTTCAGCCGGCTCACTTCAGCTTGATCTCGCGCAGCCGCTCTTCGAGGTAGCCCTGCGCCGTGATCGATTCCGGGTAGCGGCTCGGGTTGTCGGCGCTGACGCAGTTCGGCAGCACGTCGATCACGAAATCCGGGTTCGGGTGCAGGAAGAACGGCGTCGAGTAGCGCGGCTTGCGCGCCTGTTCGCCCGGCGGATTGACCACGCGGTGGGTGGTCGACGGATACACGTGGTTGGTGAGGCGCTGCAGCATGTCGCCGATGTTGACGACGATGGTGTCGGCGTCCGAGGTGAACGGCACCCACTCGCCCTTCTTCGATTTCACTTCCAGGCCTGCGGCGCTGGCGCCGACCAGCAGGGTGATGAGGTTGATGTCCTCGTGCGCGCCGGCACGGACGTTGGGGATGTCGTCGGCGGTGATCGGCGGATAGTGGATCGGGCGCAGGATCGAGTTGCCGTTGTCGGTCTTGTCGGCGAAGTAGGTCTCCGGCAGGTCGATGTGCAGCGCCAGCGCGGACAGCACGCGCGAACCGAGGTCGTCGAGCGCGTCGTACAGGGCCAGCGCCTTCTCGCGGAAATCGGCGACTTCGGCCGGCCACACGTTCGCGGGCATCACGTCGGCGTACTTCTCGTCGCGCACCTCGCGGCCCACGTGCCAGAACTCCTTGAGGTCGAAATGCTTGGAGTCCTTGGCGGTCTCGACGCCGAACGGCGTGTAGCCGCGCGCGCCACCGCCACCGGGGACGTGGTAGCGCTTCTTGACCTCTTCGGGCAGGGCGAAGAAGGCGACGAAGGCGTCGTAGGCGCCGTCGATCAGGGTCTGCGGGATGCCGTGGTTGCGGATGCCGGCGAAGCCCCATTCGCGATAGGCGGCGCCGAGTTCGGCGACGAAGGCGTCGCGATCCGTGTCGTTCGACGGATGGGTGAATCGGCGGATGTCGAGGGTCGGGATATAGGGCTGTTCGCTCATGGCGTCCTGGTCCTGGGCTGTGTCGTGTTCGTTGTCCGGCGCAAAGAGTACATCCGGCGCGGTATGGCGTCGCCCCGGCATTCTCGCGGGGCGATGGCGGTCGCGGTTTGAGCCCGGTCAAGCCGGGCTTGATCGAGTCCGCGTGACCAGGCCAGGCCCGGTCACGCGGCGGCGCGGACGGCCTCGGCCAGGCGATCCAGGGTGGTCTGCATCAGCGTGGCCTCGTCGGCCTCCACCGTCACACGGACCACCGGCTCGGTACCGGACGGGCGCAGGAAGGCACGCCCCCTGCCCTGCACCGCCGCCTGGGCCTCGGCGAGCGCGGCCTTGACGCTCTCGGCCTCGGCCGGGCGGCTGCCGGCGGCGACCTTCACGTTCACGGTCTTCTGCGGGACCTTGGTGAACCCGACCAGTGCGTGCTGCAGGCTCACGCCGCGACGGCGCAGCACTTCCAGCACCTGCAGCGCGCTGATGATGCCGTCGCCGGAGCTGACCCGATCCAGGCACAGCAGGTGGCCGGAGGTCTCGCCGCCGAGGATGCCGTCGTGTTCGAGCAGGCCCTGGTGGACGTAGCGGTCGCCGACCTTGGTGCGCAGGAAGCGGATGCCGCGTTCGCCGAGCGCCTTCTCCAGGCCGAAGTTGGTCATCAGCGTGCCGACCACCGGGCCGCGCAGGCGGCCATTGGCCTGCCAGTCCGCGGCGAGCACGTAGAGCAGGTCATCGCCATCGCGGACCGTGCCGTCGCTGTCGACGAACATCACCCGGTCGCCGTCGCCGTCGAAGGCGATGCCGAGGTCGGCGCCGGTCTCGCGGACGCGGGCGACCAGGGCCTCGGGATGGGTGGAGCCGACGCCGTCGTTGATGTTCACGCCGTTGGGCTCGATGCCGATCGCGTCGACGCGCGCGCCGAGCTCGCGCAGCACGAGCGGGCCGACCTGGTAGGTCGCGCCGTGGGCGCAGTCGACGACGATGCGCATGCCGCCGAGGTCGAAACGCCGCGGCACCGAGCCCTTGCAGGCTTCGACGTAGCGGCCGATGGCGTCGCGGGTGCGCACGGCCTTGCCGAGCTGGTCGGAGGGCACGGTGCTGAACGGCTTGTCGAGCGCGGCCTCGATCGCCAGCTCGGTGGCATCGTCGAGCTTCTCGCCTTCGGCCGAGAAGAACTTGATGCCGTTGTCGTAGTGCGGGTTGTGCGAGGCGCTGATGACGATGCCGCCGTCGGCGCCGAGCGAACGGGTCAGGTGCGAAACCGCCGGGGTCGGCATCGGCCCCATCAGCTGCACGTCCACGCCCGCAGCGACCAGGCCGGCCTCCAGCGCGGCCTCGAACATGTAGTTCGAGATGCGCGTGTCCTTGCCGATCACCACCTGCGGCTTGCGCCACTGCCCGCCCGCCCGCGCGTCGGGGCGCACGCCCGCCTCGCGCAGCGCGTGGCCGTAGGCGTTGCCCAGGCGCAGGACGAAGTCCGCCGAGATCGGGCCCTCGCCCACGCGCCCGCGGATGCCGTCGGTGCCGAAGTATTTTCTTGCCATCGTGTTTCGAAACTCCTGGGGTTCGTGTGGTGGCGCTGCGCCAACAGGAAGGATCACGTCATCCAGAGCGTGAACGCGTTTTGGACTTGCCATTGGCCATCGGTACGGACCAGGTGGAACAGTGCCCCGAAAGCAGCCTTCGGAAAAGGCCGATACACAGCGTAGAGCAGCGCCTGCCCGCCATCCTGCGAAACGACGGGCCGGGTGACATGAACCACACCCGGGCCATCGCCGCCGGCCTTCGATGGAACCCGTCGCTCGCGTGCCATCGCGACCGGATCGCGGGACGGCAACGTCCCGGGCACAAGGTTCGCATCGATCAGTGCCAGCCTGAAATCCCTCGGGATGCCAGGCCTGGCATCGAAGTCCAGATCGAACGAGGTCGAGACGATGATCTCGCTGGCGCCACTGGTCATCACACCGCAATCATCCGTCACCGACGGACGCCTGCCGCCAGGACAGAACCACAGGAGCGCATCGTCGACTTCCGGCAATGCCTGCACCGCCCGCTGGTCCTTGACCAGATCCTGCCGCAAGGCATGGAAGATCGATCGCTGCTCGATCTCCGTCGCCACGCGCGAGGGAAAGGGAAGGGGCGCCTGCGCCGGCAGTGGCGATGCCAGCCAGAGCGACGCCCCCAGGCCTGTGGCGGCCAGGATGACGAACAGACTGCTGGTCCATGCGATCCGCCCCCAGCGCATGCCGGCCTCAGCCTTCCGCAACGACCTCGTCTTCCGGCTCCGGCAACTTCATCATCAGCGCGACCAGGTGGGCGATGCGTTCGCGCATTTCGCGACGGTCGCAGATCTGGTCGATGGCGCCGTGGTCGAGCAGGAACTCGGAGCGCTGGAAGCCTTCGGGCAGGGTTTCGCGGACGGTCTGCTCGATCACGCGCGGGCCGGCGAAGCCGATCAGGGCGCCGGGCTCGGCCATGTTGATGTCGCCGAGCATCGCGAACGAGGCCGAGACGCCGCCGGTGGTGGGATGGGTCATCACCGAGATGTAGGGCAGGCCCTTGGCGCGGAGGCGGCCGAGGGCGGCCGAGGTCTTGGCCATCTGCATCAGCGAGAACAGGCTCTCGTGCATGCGCGCGCCGCCGCTGGCGGCGAAGCAGACGAAGGGCGAGCCGATGTCGCAGGCGCGCTCGACGCCGCGCGAGAAGCGCTCGCCGACCACCGAGCCCATCGAGCCGCCCATGAACGGGAAGTCGAAGGCGGCGGCGACGATCGGGCGCTTGCGCAGGGTGCCTTCCAGGGCGATCAGCGCGTCACGCTCGCCGGTGGCCTTCTGCGCCGCCTTGATGCGGTCGGCGTACTTCTTCTGGTCCTTGAACTTCAGGACGTCGGTCGGGCCGAGTTCCGCGCCGATCTCGGTGCCGGTGCCGGCATCGAGGAAGGCCTTCAGCCGGGCGCGGGCGCGGATCGGCATGTGGAAGGCGCATTTCGGACAGACTTCGAGGTGTTCCTCCAGCTCCTGCCGGTACAGCACCGCTCCGCATCCGTCGCACTTTTCCCACAGGCCCTCGGGAACACTGCGTTTGCGGGCCGCACGCGTTTCGGTGCGGATCCGGGCGGGCATCAGTTTCTTCAACCAGGACATGCGTCTCGTGTGTCTCGTAGACGACCGGATCGGTCGAGCCTTGCAGTCTACCAAGACTGTGTTGCGGCATCCGTTCGCCGGCGCATGGTCGAGGACCGGTGGTTCCGGTCCTCAGCCGGCGTCCAGCGCGGCGCGCAGCGGTGCCAGGAAGGCCGTGGCACGGGCCACGGCGTCGTCGGTGCCGGCCGACTCGGCCAGGGCCGAAACCAGGGCGCTACCGACCACCACGCCCTCGGCGGAGCGGGCCATGGCGGCGGCGCTGGCGGCGTCCTTGATGCCGAAGCCGGCCACCACCGGCGCGCCGGCGCGGGACCGGATCAGGGCCAGGCGGTCGCCGGCCTCGCCGGTGTCCAGGCGGTCGGCGCCGGTCACCCCGGCATAGCTGACGTAGTAGAGGTAGCCCTGGGCGTCGCGGCAGAGCAGGTCGATGCGCGCGTCGGGGGTGGTCGGCGAGGCCAGCAGGATCAACGCCAGGCCATGCTGGCCGAGCGCGTCGCGCAGGTCGCCGGCCTCTTCCGGCGGCAGGTCGACCACCAGCAGGCCGTCCACGCCCGCAGCGGCGGCATCGGCGGCGAAGCGCGCGTAACCGCGGATCTCGACCGGGTTGAGGTAACCCATCAGCACGACCGGGGTGTCGGCATCGACGCTGCGGAAGTCACGCACCGCGTCGAGCACGAACGACAGCCCCGCACCGCGCGCCAGCGCACGCTCGGAGCTGCGCTGGATCGTCGGGCCGTCGGCCATCGGATCGGAGAACGGCACGCCGAGCTCGATCACGTCGGCGCCCGCCGCGACCAGCGCGTGCATCACCGGCACGGTGGCCTCCTTCGACGGGTCGCCAGCGGTGATGAACGGGACGAGGGCCTTGCGGGTCTGCTGGCGGAGCGCGGCGAATTTGCGGTCGATTCGATTCATGGAAGGCAGCGGTGTGCTTCTGTGGGAGCGGCGCAAGCCGCGACAGGATGAAGAAAGGCCGTGACGCCGGCATGCAGTCGCGACTTGCGTCGCTCCCACATCTCGCGGTGGATCAGAACACGATCCCTTCGCGCGCGGCGACGGTATGCACGTCCTTGTCGCCGCGACCGGAGAGGTTGCACAACACCAGTCCGTCCTTCGGCAGATCGCGGGCGAGCTTCATCGCCTGGGCGACGGCGTGGCTGGATTCCAGCGCGGGCAGGATGCCTTCGGTGCGCGCGAGCAGGTGGAAGGCTTCCATCGCTTCGGCATCGGTGACGCCGACGTAATCGGCGCGACCGCGATCCTTCAGGAATGCGTGCTCGGGGCCGACGCCCGGGTAGTCGAGGCCGGCGGAGATCGAGTGCGTCTCGATGATCTGGCCTTCGTCGTCGCACAGCACGTACGTGCGGTTGCCGTGCAGCACGCCGGGGCGGCCTGCGGCGAGCGACGCGGCGTGGTGGCCGGTGGCGATGCCCTCGCCCGCCGCCTCGGCGCCGACCAGGCGCACGCCGGCATCGTTGAGGAAGGCGTGGAAGATGCCGATGGCATTGCTGCCGCCACCGACGCAGGCGGTGATCACGTCCGGCAGGCGGCCGTAGTCGGCCAGCATCTGCGCGCGCGCCTCGCGGCCGACCACGGCGTTGAAGTCGCGGACCATGCGCGGGTACGGGTCGGGGCCGGCGACGGTGCCGATGATGTAGAAGGTGTCGTGGACATTGGTGACCCAGTCGCGCATCGCTTCGTTCAGCGCGTCCTTGAGCGTGGCCGAGCCGCTGGTCACCGGCACGACCTTCGCGCCGAGCAGCTTCATGCGGTAGACGTTGATCTTCTGGCGCTCGATGTCGGTCGCACCCATGTACACCACGCATTCCAGGCCGAGGCGCGCGGCGACGGTGGCGCTGGCGACGCCATGCTGCCCGGCGCCGGTCTCGGCGATGATGCGCGGCTTGCCCATGCGGCTGGCCAGCAGGGCCTGGCCGATGGTGTTGTTGATCTTGTGCGCGCCGGTGTGGTTCAGGTCCTCGCGCTTGAGCAGGATGCGCGCGCCGCCGACGTGCCGGGTCAGGCGCTCGGCGAAGTAGATCGGGCTGGGCCGGCCGACGTAGTGCTTGAGGTCCTTGTCGAAGGCGGCGATGAACTCGGGGTCGACCCGGGCCGTGTCGTAGGCGGCCGCCAGTTCCTGCAGCGGGCCGATCAGGGTTTCGGCGACGAAACGGCCGCCGAAGCGGTCGAAATGGCCCTCGGCATTGGGGAAGGCGTTGAAGTCGGGGGGAGTGGAGTCGGTCTTGTCGAGCATGGGAGCGTCCGCCGGAATGCCGATGTCTTGGCTGATGCCTTACTTTAGCGCACGGATGACAGGCGTATAAGCTATAAAATCAGCACGACCTGTCAGGAAAACTCACATATGCGCCACGACATGCCGCCGCTGAACGCCCTGCGCGCCTTCGAGGCGGTGGCCCGGCTCGACAGCGTGAGCCGCGCCGCCGAGGAGCTGCATGTCACCCACGGCGCGGTGAGCCGGCAGCTGCGGCAGCTGGAGGAGGCGCTGGGCGCGGCGCTGTTCGTCCGCGAGGGGCGCGGGCTGGCGCTGACCCCACTCGGTCGCCGACTGCACGCCGCCGCCAGCGACGCCTTCGACCCGCTGCGCGCGACCTGGGCGGAACTGCGGCGCGGGCCGCAGCAGGCGCCGCTGGTGCTGGGCTGCCCCGGCAGCATCCTGGCGCGCTGGATGATCCCCCGCCTCGACCGGCTCGCCCGCGAGCGCCCCGACCTGCAGCTGCATCTCTCCGCGAACGAGACCCGGCCGGACGCGCAGCTCGCCGGCCTTGACGCGGCGCTGATGATCGCCACCCCGCCCTTCCCGCCGGACTGGCAGGTACATGCGCTGGCGACCGAGCGGATCGGGCCGGTGCTGAGCCCGCGCCTTCCCGGCGCGGATTCGCTGGTGGGGGCACCGCCCCGGGCGCTGGCCGACCACGCCCTGCTGCAGACCGCCTCGCGGCCGCAGGCCTGGGGGGAATGGGCGACGCGCATCGACCTCGATCCGGACACGCTGCGCATGGGCACGCGCTTCGATCGCCTGTACTACCTGCTGGAAGCCGCCGCCGCCGGCCTCGGCATCGCGATCGCCCCCGAACCGCTGGTCACCGAGGACATCGCCAGCGGCCGGCTCATCGCCCCCTGGGGTTTCGTCGACACCGACGCGCAGTGGGTGCTCTGCGCCTCGAAGCGCAGCGCGAACCCGAGGATCGGGCAGCTGGCGGACTGGTTGCGGCAGGCGCTGGGCTCTTCGTAGGAGCGGCTTCAGCCGCGAGCTTGTCCTGAAGCCGAGGTGCGTCGGGACGTTGCGCGCAGGGCCAAGAGCTCGGGCCTGGTTTTCAACAGCCGAATGGCTGGTCAGGCCCTCCTACAAGGCCCTCCTACAAGGCGTCATGCATCGCGATCGATCCGGCGGCATCCGCACGCCGCACCTCTTCGACGAACCTCCGCATCTTCGCTGCGTCCTTCTCGCCCGGCGCGGACTCGATGCCGCTGGAGACATCGACACCCCAGCAGTGCGTGGCGCGGATCGCGTCGAAGACGTTATCGGGATGCAGGCCGCCGGCGAGCAGCCAGGGACGCGGGCAGTCACGGGGAATGCGCGACCAGTCGAAGGCGTGGCCGCTGCCGCCAGCCTGTCCGGCGGCATGGCTGTCGAACAGGAAGCCGGTCGCGCGCGGGTAGCGCTCGCCGAGGTCGTCGTCACGGGCGCCCTCGCCGCCCATCGCCACGGCCTTGAGCCAGGGCAGGCCGAACGCTGCGCAGAACGCGTCGTCCTCGTCGCCGTGGAACTGCAGGATCGTCGGGCGCACGGTGTCGATCACCTCGCGCACTGTCGCCGCATCGTTGTCCATGAACAGCGCGACGCTCGCGACGAAGGGATCGAGCGCATCGCGCAACGGCGCGGCCTGCGCGGGCGAGACGCGGCGCTTGCTGCGCTCGGCGAACACGAAGCCGACCGCATCGACGCCGAGCGCGCAGGCGACGGCCACGTCTTCGAGGCGGGTCAGGCCGCAGAACTTGATGCGCGTGCGGCGCGGCAGCGGCATGGCGTCAGGCATCGAACAGCACCTCCTCGGGCAGGGGCCATTCGCGCGGATAGCGCGGGCCGACGAACACCAGGCCCTGCGCCGGCGCGGTCGGTCCGGCCTGCGTGCGGTCGCGGCTTTCCAGCACGTCGGCGATCCACGTTTCCGGGCGCAGTCCCGCGCCGACTTCGAGCAGCGAGCCGACCATGTTGCGCACCTGGTGATGCAGGAAGGCGTTGGCCTGCACGGTGAAGGTCACGATGTCGCCGTCGCGCGACACGTCCAGGCGCTGCAGCTCGCGGCGCGCGTGCGCGGCCTGGCAGTGCACGGTGCGGAACGCTTCGAAATCGCGCTCGCCCAGCAGCTGCTGCGCGGCGCGATGCATCGCATCGACATCCAGCGGACGGCGCTCCCAGGCGAGGAGCTGTCGGCCCAGCGCGGGACGCACCTGGTGGTTGAGCAGGCGGTAGCGGTAGCGGCGGGCGCGCGCCGAGAACCGGGCGCTGAAATCGCCCGGCACCGGCACGCACCAGCGGATGCGCATCGACGGCGGCAGGCGCGAGGTGGTGCCGAGCACCCAGCCACGCGGGTCGCGGTGCACGTCGGTGTCGAAATGCACGACCTGGCATTCCGCATGCACGCCGGCATCGGTGCGGCCGGCGCAGATGGTTTCGATCGGCGAGGCGGCGACGCTCGACAGCGCGGCTTCGAGCGTGGCCTGCAGGGTCGGCGGCGGTTCGCGCCCGGGTGGCGGCGTCTCGCCGTGAGCAGTCAGCCGCTGCCAGCCGTGGAAATCGCTGCCGTCGTATTCGACGCCGAGGGCGTAACGCATCCGGGCATCACCCATCACAGCATCACCCATTACGGCATCGCTGCGGCAAAGCCGTCAGCCCAGGTCCTGCAGCAGGCGCTCGGCCTCGCGGCGCAGTTCGACCGTGGCGCCGCGGGTGGCGACTTCCTGCAGCAGGTCGCGCGCGGCGTCGCGGTCGCCCATGTCGATGTAGGCGAGCGCGAGGTCGAGGCGTCCCTGGCCCGGGGCCGGCGTCGCCGGTGCGAAGCCCGAGGGATCACCGCCGATGGGCAGTTCCGGCTGCCGAGCCTCGACAGGCGCGTCCGCACGTGCCGGCGGCTGCGCGGCGGCGGGTGTCGGCGGCGTGCGTGCGGCAGCGGCGAGCGGCGCAACCTCGACAGCACCGGAGTGCCAGGTCGGCTTGCCCAGCGCGGGCCGGGGCTTGGGCGCCTCGGGTTCGGCCGGCTTGGCCATGCGGCTCCAGGCGGGTTCGGCCGGCAGCGGCGCAGCAGCCTCGGCAGCCGGCTCGGCGACGGACGCAGGCTCGGCATCGGCGGTCGGTTCGGCCGCCGCCGGTGCCGCAGCAGCGGCCTTCGGGATCGCCGCAGCGAGTCGTTCGGTATCGCGACGACGCGCGGGCGGGGCGGGCGCGGGGGCGGCGACCGGCACGCGCCGACGCAGGAACCACCAGGCACCGACCGCGATCAGGACCAGTCCGCCGCCGATCCCCGCCCACAGGCCGACACCACCTGCGGACGATTCGCCCTGCGCGGCGGCCATGCGCTGCTGCGCGGCGGCCAGCTCGCTGTCCTTCATCGCGATGAGTTCGTTCTGCTTGTTCTGCAGTTGTTCCAGTTCCGAGACACGCGCCTTGAGCTCCTGGACCTCGGCATCGCGCGCAGCCAGGGTTTCCCGGGTCTGCTGAAGTTCCTGCTGTCGCAACATGTCGCCCTCACCACCGGCGCTCACGCCGGATCGCGATCCCGCCTTCTTCGCATCGTTTGCGGAAGGCGGGGTGATTTCGAGTCGTGCACCGGCCGATGCGCGGGCGGTACGGACGCCGGACGCGGCCGGGGCCGCCGATGCATCGCCTGCAGGCGCGCCGGCCACGGCGGGCGGCTGCGGCAGCGCACGGCCCGCACCGCGCCACTGCGCAGCCTGCTCGCGGACCACCAGCGCCGCTTCTTCCGGCGTGTAGCGGGCGATGCCGGCGTCGTCGGGGATGCGCAGCACCGCGCCGGCCTTCAGCCGGTTGGCGTTGCCGCCGATGAAGGCGTCGGGGTTGGTGCGCAGCAGGGCGACGATGGTCTGGTCGAGCCCGTAGCTGCGGCGCAGCCCGCTGGCGATGCCGGCCAGGGTTTCGCCCGGACGCACGGTATGGGTCTGGCCGCTGGCCGACGGCAGGGGCAGCGGCACCGCCGGGGCGACCGAGGGCGAGGCGCTGGCCGCAGGCGGTGGCGTGAGCGGGATGGCGGTCGGGGCCGTGGCGAAATCGGGGCGGGTCGGCTGCGGCGCAGGCGGCTGCGCAGGCAGGGGTTCCGGCGGCAGCGGTTCGGGCGCACGGACGATCGCGCCACTGGTCGGGGTCTCGACGGTGCCGATCTCGGCGACCGCTTCCTCGATCGACGGCTGCACCGGCGCGGCGGCGGTCTGCGGGGTCTCGACCAGCGCGGAATACTCGCGGACCAGGCGCCCCTGCCCCCAGTTCACTTCGAGCAGGAAAGTCAGCAGCGGCTGTTGCACCGGCGCGGCGCTGGTGACGCGGATGACCGGGCGGCCGCTGGCGCTGAGCGCCACCGCGAACTGCAGGTCGGACACGATGCCCTGCGGCGGCGCCAGGCCGATGCGGGCGAAGGTTTCCGGGGACGCCAGACGGGCCTGGAGGGTCTCCAGCTCCGTCGGATCATTGGAAATGATCGGGATTTCGGCGAGCAGGGGCTGGTCGCGCTGCGAGATGACCTGGATCTGGCCCAGGCCGAGCGCCCACGCCGACAGCGGCGACGCGAACATCGCCACTGCCAGTACAGCACTCAGTTTGATCCGCAAGTCTTTGATCACGCTTGTCCCCCGCGACACAGCGGAGACTGTAGCCGGCCGCCAAGGGCTCCGCAACGGCCAGCCACGCGCGACGACCGGCTCAGCCCTCGGCCGCGACCAGTTCCGCGACCTGCACCGCGTTCAGCGCGGCGCCCTTGCGGATGTTGTCGGACACGATCCAGAGGTTCACGCCGCGCGGATGCGAGAGGTCGTCGCGGATGCGGCCGACGAACACCGGGTCGCGGCCCGAGGCATGGCCGACCGGAGTCGGATAACCGCCGGGCTTGCGCTCGTCGACCACTTCGACGCCGGGTGCGGTCTGGAGCAGCGCGCGCACTTCGTCGGCGGTGATCTTCTCGCGGGTCTCGACGTTCACGGCCTCGGAGTGACCGTAGAACACCGGCACGCGCACGGCGGTCGGGTTCACCTGGATGTTCTGGTCGCCGAGGATCTTGCGGGTCTCCCAGACCAGCTTCATTTCCTCCTTGGTGAAGCCGTTGTCGAGGAAATCGTCGATGTGCGGGATCAGGTTGAAGGCGATCTGCGCCTGGAAGCGCTCGGGCTGGATCTCCTGGAAGTTCAGCAGCGCGGCGGTCTGCTTGCCCAGCTCCTCCAGGCCCGAACGACCGGCGCCCGACACCGACTGGTAGGTCGCGACGTTGATGCGCTCGATGCCGGCCTTGCGGTGGATCGGGCCCAGCGCGACCACCATCTGCATGGTCGAGCAGTTCGGGTTGGCGATGATGCCGCGCGGGCGATTCTTCACCTGGTCCGGGTTCACTTCGCTGACCACCAGCGGCACGTCGTCGTCGTAGCGGAAGGCCGAGGAGTTGTCGATCACCACCGCACCAGCGGCGGCGAACTTCGGCGCGTATTCCTTCGAGATCGAACCGCCGGCCGAGAACAGCGCGATGTCCACGCCGGCAGGATCGAAGGTGGCGAGGTCGCGCACCAGGATCTCGTCGTTGCCGAACTGGACGTAGCCGCCCGCCGAGCGCTCGCTCGCCAAGGCGATCACTTCGCTGGCCGGGAACTTCCGCTCCGCGAGGATCGCCAGCATCGTTTCGCCCACGGCGCCCGTCGCGCCGACCACTGCCACCTTGAATTGCTTGCTCATGGGTATTCCTGATGTGGACCTGTGGGAGCGACGCAAGTCGCGATCGGATGCCACCGGCATCGCGACGGTTCGCGACTTGCGTCGCTCCCACAAGAGAAAGAAAGGAAAGAAGGGTTGTGTGCGTTGCGGTGCCGCTGCGGCGCGTCGCTGCCCGTGGGGGCCAACCGGCGGCGCGCCGCTATCGTTTGGCGTCGGTATTGATCGCGGTGGTGGCCGGAATTCGCGGCGACACCTCGCCCACGTCGCCGCACTGCGCGCGGTGGCGCAGGGCCTGGTCCATCAGCACGAGGGCCATCATGGCTTCGCAGATCGGCGTCGCGCGGATGCCGACGCAGGGGTCGTGGCGGCCGGTGGTGACCACCTCGACCTCCTCGCCCAGCACGTTCATGCCGCGCCCGGGCAGGCGCAGGCTGGACGTGGGCTTGAACGCCACCGAACACACGACCTGCTGGCCGCTGCTGATGCCGCCGAGGATGCCGCCCGCGTGGTTCGACAGGAAGCCGTCGCGGGTCATCTCGTCGCGATGGAACGAGCCCTTCTGCGCAACCGAGGCGAAGCCGTCGCCGATCTCCACGCCCTTCACGGCGTTGATCGACATCATCGCTGCGGCGAGGTCGCCGTCGAGCTTGCCGTAGATCGGTTCGCCCCAGCCCGGCGGCACGCCGTCGGCGACCACCGTGACGCGCGCGCCGACCGAATCGCCGGACTTGCGCAAGGCGTCCATGTAGGCCTCGAGCGCGGGCACCTGCGCATCGATCGGCCAGAAGAAGGGATTGGTCTCGACCACGTCCCAGTCGAAGGCGCCGAGCGATGCGTCCGGCAGCACGTCGCCGAGCTGCGACAGGTGGCCGCGCACGGTCACGCCATGGCGCTCGGCCAGCCACTTCTTCGCGATCACCCCGGCGGCGACGCGCATCGTGGTCTCGCGCGCGCTGCTGCGCCCGCCACCGCGCGGATCGCGATGGCCGTACTTCTGCCAGTAGGTGTAGTCGGCGTGCGCGGGACGGAACTGCGCGGCGATGTTGTTGTAGTCCTTGCTGCGCGCGTCGGTGTTGCGGATCAGCAGGGCGATCGGCGTGCCGGTGGTGAGGCCTTCGTGCACGCCGCTGAGGATCTCGATGGCGTCGGTCTCGCGGCGCTGCGAGGTGTGGCGGCTGCGACCGGTGGCGCGACGCTCGATGTCGCGGGCGAATTCCTCTTCCGAGATCGCCAGCCCGGGCGGGCAGCCGTCGATGACGCAGCCGATGGCCGGGCCGTGGGATTCGCCGAACGTGGTGACACGCAACAATCGTCCGAAACTGTTGCTCACGCCGGTCGCTCCTCAGAACAGCCCGGCGGGCGTGGACGACGCGGCGGCGCGCAGCGCGGGATCGCGGGCGTCGGCCAGTTCGCGGATGCGCGCGTGGTAGGTCACCAGGTCGCGGCATTCGACGACGAACACGCCCATCTGCCCGACCTTGAACTCGATCCAGGCCAGCGGCAGCTCCGGCAGCAGGCGGCTGAGCGCACGCTCGGACTCGCCGACCTCGCAGATCAGCAGGCCGTCCTCGGTCAGGTGCAGCGGGGCGTCGCGGAGGATGCGCAGCGCCAGGTCCAGGCCATCGTCGCCCGCGCGCAGGCCGAGTTCCGGCTCGTAGGAGTATTCCTTCGGCAGCGCGTCGGTCTCGTCGTTGGTGACGTAGGGCGGATTGGTGACGATCAGGTCGTAGTGCTCGCCCTGCAGGCCGGCGAACAGGTCCGACTTCAGGAAGCGGACGTTCTCGGCGTGCAGGCGGGCCTTGTTCTCGGCCGACAGCGCCAGCGCGTCGTCGCTGATGTCGACGCCGTCGACCTGCCAGTCGGGGTTGTGGTGGCCCATCGCGATGGCGATGCAGCCCGAACCGGTGCACAGGTCCAGGGCGCGGCGGACTTCACGGCCGCCCAGCCAGGGCTCGAAGCCGGCTTCGATCAGCTCGGCGATCGGCGAACGCGGCACCAGGGCGCGCGAATCGGTCTTGAAGCTCAGGCCGGCGAACCAGGCCTCCCCGGTCAGGTACGCGGCCGGGATGCGCTCCTCGATGCGGCGCAGGAACAGCTTGAGCACGTCTTCCTTCTCGGCCAGGGTCACCCGCGACTGGCCGTAGACCGGCGGCAGGTCGTGCGGCAAGTGCAGGGCGTGGAGGACCAACTGGGTGGCCTCGTCGAGGGCGTTGTCGTAGCTGTGGCCGAAGGTGAGCCCGGCCGCGTTGAAGCGGCTGGCGCCATACCGGATCAGGTCGATGATCGTCTGCAACTCGTCGGTCATGGCTCGGGAAGGGCTCGGGCGCTGCGCGGAAAGACCGGCAAGTATAGCGGCAGCAGGGCCGTTCGCGACGGTATCATGGCGGCTTCCGACGACATGTCATAAGAACCGGCCGCGATGTTCAACCGCACCACCCTCCTCATCCTGCTGGTCGCCCTGGCGACCGGCGCCGGCCTGATGGCGGCCGAATTCGTCTTCAACCGCGAGCCTGCGCCGGCCTCGGCGCCGCCCATGCAGACCGTGCGCCTGATGCCGCAGCCGCGCGTCCTGCCCGACTTCGCCCTGCAGCAGTCCGACCGCACCCAGTTGCTCCCGGGCGAGCTGCGCGGCCACTGGACGGTGGTGTTCATCGGCTTCACCTTCTGCCCGGACGTCTGCCCGACCACGCTGGCCGAACTGGCCCAGGCCCAGAACCGCTGGGCCACCCTGCCCGAGAGCACCCGGCCGCGCGTGCTGTTCGTCTCGGTGGACCCCGAGCGCGACAGCATCGAGAAGATCGGCGAATACGCCCACGCCTTCCACAAGGACACCCTGGCGGCGACCGCCGACCTGCCCACGCTGGAAGCCTTCACCAAGTCGCTGTCGATGGTCTTCGCCAAGGTGCCGCTCGGCGACGACGCCCCGGCCGACCAGTACACCATCGACCATTCGGCGATGCTCGTGCTGCTCGACCCGCAGGGTCGCATGGCCGGGATCATCCGGCCGCCGTTCCAGCCCAAGGCCATCGCCGAAGACCTCGCGACGCTGACCGCGCATTCGCAGGGAGCCCGCTGATGGGCCTGGTGACCTCGCTGACCTACGTCCTGCCGCACCGCGCCCTGTCGTCGCTGGCGCGGCGCCTCGCCTATTCGCGCAACCGCGCGGTCAAGCAGTGGCTGATCGATACCGTGACCCGCAAGTTCGGCGTCGACCTCGGCGAGGCAGCGGAACCCGATCCGACCGCCTACCCGACCTTCAACGCCTTCTTCACCCGCGCCCTCAGGCCTGGCGCTCGCGTGGCCGATGCCGATCCGCGCAGCCTGCTGATGCCCGCCGACGGCCACATCAGCCAGTGCGGCCCGATCGAACCGCTGGGTGACGGTGACGGCCGCATCTTCCAGGCCAAGGGCCAGTCCTTCACCGCCGCCGAGCTGCTGGGCGATGCCGAGGCGGCGAAGCCGTTCGCGGACGGCCTGTTCGCGACCGTTTACCTCTCGCCGCGCGACTACCACCGCGTGCACATGCCCTGGGCAGGCACGCTGCGCGAGACCGTGCACGTGCCGGGCCGGCTGTTCAGCGTCGGCACCGACGCCGTGGCCTCGGTGCCGCGCCTGTTCGCGCGCAACGAACGTCTGGTCTGCCACTTCGATACCGACTTCGGCCCGATGTGCCTGGTGATGGTCGGCGCGCTGCTGGTGTCCGGCGTCGAAACCGTGTGGAGCGGCGAGGAAATCCCGGCCTATGGCGACCGCATCACCCGCAAGGACTGGCGCGGCAAGGGCATCGCCCTCGACCGCTTCGCCGAGATGGCGCGCTTCAACTACGGCTCGACCGTGATCGTTCTGCTGCCGCGCGGCGTGGCCGCGCTGTCGCCGGATCTGCGGCCCGAGGGCCCGGTGCGGCTGGGGCAGCGGCTCGCGGCGCGCACGTGAATCGCACATTGAGACGCAGCGATCGGATTCGCGCAAGCCTGTCAGTTCTGATAGGTCTGGAGTGATTGATCTGGTCTCTCGGCTTCCGTAAGTTGATCCGCGACGGCCACGACGGCCGGACACGGAGACGCGGAGCAGTCAGCCGCCTGACACGAGGGATTGACGCATGCGCAGATCAGGCACCATCGCAGCCATCGACAACGAACAAGGCGCCGCCGCCATCGCGACGCCGGGACGGGGCTACACCATCATCGAACTGGATCCGGGCTGGGAGGTCCAGGTCGGCGACAGGATCGAGTGGGACAACGAGGACGGGCTCGGATTCGAAACCTACGAAAACGTGACCCGAGGCACGCGTGGCGACGTGTTCGTGCAGAACCACGACATCGACGACACGATGCTCAAGCTGCAGTTCGGCTGAGCGCCACCGCACCACCCACGCCGCCGCCCCCCCTGGCGATCCCCATGCGGATCGATTGCTACACTCCGGCCGTCAGCCACGGCCGGAGAGCGGCATGCATCGCATCACCAAGATCCTCCTGGCCGCTGCGCTGGTCGCCCTCGGCGCCTGGCTGTGGTTCGCACCGCACCTGACCGTGCACGCCATGCGCCAGGCCGCCGAACGCGGCGACGCCGAGGCGCTGGCCTCGCACGTGGATTTCCCGGCCTTGCGCGAAAGCGTGCGCACGCAGCTCGCTGCGCGCGTGTCCGATCGCCTCGGCGGCGACAGCGCCTGGAGCCGCCTCGGCGGAGACATCGCAACCACGCTCGCCACGCCCGCCATCGATGCGATGGTCTCGCCCGAAGCGCTGGCGATGCTCTTCGCCGGCCGCAACCTGCATGACCGCTACACCGGGCCCGCGGATGCGCAGTCGCCGACAGCGGACGCTTCCGATTCGCACGGCGGCATCGACACCGGGCAGTGGCGGCTGTCGATGGGCTACGACGACCTGTCGACCTTCTCGGTGAAGGTCGCGAACGATGGCATGGGGCCCGCCCCATCGCGCCTGGTGTTCAAGCGCCACAACCTGCTGTGGTGGAAGCTCTCGGCCCTCGAACTGCCGCCGGTCGGCGGGGATGCCGGCGCGCGCTGATGCTGGAATTCCTGTTCGAGGTCGTCGGCGAATTCCTGCTGCAGGCCGTGATCGAGGTGCTGGTCGAACTGGGCGTGCATTCGCTCGCCGAGCCCTTCCGTCGGCGCCCATCACCTTGGCTGGCGGCGTTCGGTTACACGGTATTCGGGGCGGCGGCCGGCGGGCTCAGCCTCCTGCTGTTCCCGCAGCACCTGACACCCGAAGACTGGCGCATCGCGCACCTGCTCGCCACGCCGGTCGCGGTCGGCATCGGGATGATGCTGCTCGGCCGCTGGCGCGCGCGTCGCGGCGACACCGTGCTGCGCATCGATCGCTTCGCCTGCGGCTACCTGTTCGCGCTGTCGCTGGCGCTGGTGCGGTTCCAGTTCGCCGGCTGACCTTGGCGCGTTGCCGGCGCCACGGAAGCATCGGACTTCCGGCACTGTAACGGCGTCCGTAGCGATGCGGACACTGGACGCCCCGCCCCGGAAACCGCGCGCATGGTCCGTTCACTCGTCCTGCTCCTGTCCACCACCCTCCTTTGCACTGCGTTTCCGTCCCTCGCCGGCGACAAGGCGGAGGCCACGCCGAAACGCGAGTGCCGTCATCGCAATGCGAAGATCGAGCAGGCCATCGGCTACTGCCAGGCCGTACGCGTCGGCAACACGCTGCATGTGTCGGGGGTGACTGCGGAGGGCCCGATGGACCAGGCGATCGACAGGGTCTACAGGCAACTGCAGTCCATCCTGGCCGACAATGGCCTGAGCCTGCGCGACGTGGTCAAGGAAAACCTGTACGCCACGGACCTCGATGCGCTGATCCAGCACAGCGGTCTGCGCAAGCCCTTCTACGACGGCACGCTGCCGGCCGCGACCTGGGTGCAGGTCGAACGCCTGTTCATGCCATCGTACGTGCTGGAAGTGGAAGTGGTGGCGCAGTATCCGGAGTGATGCCTCAGCCGCGCAGGCCGTCTTCGCATCCCGGGTCGACGGACCGCAGCCCATCCACGGCCTTCGGGTCTGCGCCATCCAGACGTCCCACGCTGACCGTGCAGTGGCCGGGTTCCATCTCGTAGTGCAGGCGATAGCTGGCATTCACCTGCGGCACGAAGGAGACGGTGTTCCGGCACTCCAGCGTCTCCGTGAACCCCGGAGCACCGGCCTGGAAAATGTACGACACCACGATCGGCTGACCTGCCCTCACCCGTCGCTCCACGCCGTCGTGCGGGTCGCTCTTGCCCTGCAATCGTCTGGTACCGAAAAAGGCGAGGCGTACGCCATCGGGATGGCGCTCGCAGGCATCGTTCGCGAATGCCTGCACGAACATGAACGATCCCTTCGGAATTTCGCCGACGGACATGCGAAGCGTGGCAGCAGGGACATCGGGCGGGATGGCATGGTGGAGGATCCACCCACCCATGGTGAGGATGCCGAGGATCGAGACTGCCAGATTCATGCCATGGTCCTCGCCACGATTCAGCCCCCGCACCCCTGCAATTTCAGCTGCTGCCCGAGACGCACCGCGTAGCGCGGCGCCTTCAGCTTGTTGGCCCTGGCCAGTTCGGCGATTTCGCAGTCGTAGCGGCGTGCGATCGACATCAGCGTTTCGCCGCGGACCACGCGGTGCTGGCGCGGTGCGCGGGCCTGCTTCTTCGGTTCCGGGCGCGGCGCCTGTGCGGCCGGGGCCTCGCCTTCGGTCGGCACGGTACCGTCCTCGCCGGTCGCGGTGCCGGTCGCCGGTTCGATCGGGCCGATGCGCACGATCGCCGAACGCGGATCGCTCGACACCAGCTGGCGCGCGAGCTCGGCGCGCGTGCCGTCGATGCAGTAGCGATTGTAGAGGCCGGCCATCTTCACCGTGCCGTTCATCACCGTGCCGGCGGCGATCCACTGGTCGGCTTCGTAGCGCGGGTTGAGGTTGCGCAGCGCGCGCATGAAACCGTCGCGGGTGCCGCCGTTGCCCAGGCAGATGGTCAGCTCGTAGATCGAGGCCGCCTTCGCCAGGCGGAAAGTCGCCGGCTTGGCATCGACCTTGGGAAAGCTCAGGCCGTATTCCTTCGGATGCAGGTACAGCCAGGCCGCGGCGATGACCATCGGCACGTAGTCCTTGGTCTCGGCCGGGAACTGCGCGTAGACGTCCTCGTCCCAGAAGCTGCGCCCGCCGCTGCTGCGGTACACGCGCAGCGCGCGGCCTTCGCCGCCGTTGTAGGCGGCCAGCCACAGCTCGATGTTGTTGCCGAACTCGGCGAAGCGTTCGTTGAGATACGAGGCAGCGGCATCGGCCGACATGCGCGGGTCGTAGCGGGTGTCGAAGCCGGTGCCGTCCGGGCCCAGGCCGAAGCGGCGGCCGGTGGCGGGCATGAACTGCAGCGGCCCGACCGCGCCGGCGCGGGAGCCGACGTGGACGCGACCGGTGGATTCCTTCGCCATGATGCCGAACAGCAGCGCTTCGGGCAGGCCGCTGCGCTGGAAGGCCGGCGACATCAGGTGGCGCATGTACTGGTAGTTCTCGTGGCTCTGCACCAGCGACACGCGCATGTCGGTCAGCCAGCGGCGGATGCCGGCCTGCACCGCCGGGTTCATCTTGACCATGTTGACGAAGCGCTGGCCGTCGGCGCTGAGCAGGGCGGCGGCCTCGGCGCTGCGCGGCACGTTGCCGGTGGGCAGCTCGCTCTCGACGAAGGCTTCGGCGCCGTCCTCGGCGCTGTCGCCCGCAGCACGCGCATCGACATCGGCCTTGAGCAGGCGCTTGTAGCTTGCCAGCAGCGTCGAGACCGGACAGCCCTTGATCTTCAGGCAGTCGGCGATGACGTCCTCCATGTCCTCCAGCGCGAGGTTGCTCTCGTCGACGCCGGCCGGGTCGTTGTTGCCGACCTTGACCAGGGCCTCGCGATAGCGGCCCTCGGCCGTGGCCATGCGGGTCTTGATCGCCTCCAGGTCGCGTTCGCGCTTGGACTGGGCCTGCGCGGGCGCCGCGAGGGCGGCGGAAAAGACGAGGACGGACACGCACAGGGCGCGCAGCGCCCCGGAGACCACGGAAAATGAAGGCATGAACAGCACGGGCGACAGCAGGGGCCTGCAGGTTAGCCCCGGGGGGCGCCACGGGCAACCGGCGGAGGTCATGCTGCAGATGTCAGGCCACAGCCGGTACATGGCCATGCGTCATGACCGCCACGCGACCGCAACATGCCCGCAAGCGGCTGATCCCGAATAGAATCCGGCGATCCCCATCGAGGACAGTTCATGGATCCCATCCTGGTCGGCAAGGCCGTCACGACCGACACCAGCAGCAACGTCCACCTGCTGCCGCGCTTCGGCAACCGCCATGGCCTCATCGCGGGCGCCACCGGCACCGGCAAGACCGTGACCCTGATGACCCTGGCCGAGAGCTTCTCGCGGATCGGCGTGCCGGTGTTCCTCGCCGACGTGAAGGGCGACGTGGCCGGACTGGCCATGCCCGGCGCGATGAACGAGCGCATCCAGCAGCGTCTCGCCGCGATGGGCAATCCCGAGTACCGCAACGAAGCGAGCCCGGTGGTGTTCTGGGACCTGTACGGCAAGCTCGGCCACCCGGTCCGCACCACGGTCAGCGAGATGGGCCCGACCCTGCTCGGGCGGATCCTCGAACTGAACGACACCCAGTCCGGCGTGCTCGACATCGTCTTCAAGCTGGCCGACGACCGCGGCCTGCTCCTGCTCGACCTGGAGGACCTGCGCGCCCTGCTCGGCCTGGTCGCCGAGGAACGCAAGGACATCTCGACCAGCTACGGCCTGGTCAGCGCGCAGTCGATCGGCGCCATCCAGCGCGCCCTGCTGCGCCTGGAGCAGGAAGGCGCGGACCTGTTCTTCGGCGAGCCGGCGCTGGAACTGCACGACCTGATGCGCACCACCACCGACGGCCGCGGCGTCATCAACATCCTCGGTGCCGACCAGCTGATCCTCAAACCCAAGCTCTATTCCAGCTTCCTGCTGTGGCTGCTGTCGGAGCTGTTCGAGACCCTGCCGGAAGTCGGCGACCTCGACAAACCGAAGCTGGTCTTCGTCTTCGACGAGGCGCACCTGCTGTTCGACGACGCCCCGCCTGCGCTGCAGCAGCGCATCGAGCAGGTCGTGCGCATCATCCGTTCCAAGGGCGTGGGCGTGTATTTCTGCTCGCAGTTCCCCGACGACGTGCCGGACGAGATCCTCGGCCAGCTCGGCAACCGCTTCCAGCACGCGCTGCGCGCGTTCACGCCGCGCGACCAGAAGGCGGTGAAGACCGCCGCGCAGACCTTCGTCGCGAACCCCGCGCTGGACGTGGCCAAGGCCATCGGCGAACTGGGCACCGGCGAGGCGCTGGTGTCGACACTGCAGGACAAGGGCATCCCGATGCCCGTGGAAAAGACCCTCATCGCCCCGCCGCGCTGCCGCATGGGCGCGATCACCGAGGCCGAACGCGCCCAGGTCCGCGCCGGCAGCCCGGTCGGCGGCCGCTACGACACCCGCATCGACCGCGAATCCGCCGCCGAGCTGCTGGCGAAGAAGGCCGAGACCGTCGCCGAGCAGGCCAAGGCCCCGCCCGCACGCACCCGCGCGCAGGACGACGCCGAGGAAGGCGGCTTCGGCCAAGCCATCAAGGACGCCGTGTTCGGCACCAAACGGCGCCAGGGCATGGTCGAAACCGCAGCCAAGCAGACCGCGCGCACCGTCGGCAACCAGATCGGCCGGCAGATCGTGCGCGGCATCCTGGGCAGCCTTTTCGGCGGTCGTCGCTGACCGCCGCCACCCGGCGGCCGTCCGCGGCCGTCTTCGTCATCCCCCCGCACCACCCTCCATCCGAGAGACACGCCAAGATGAATCCGAGGAAGTCCGTTTCGCTGCTGTGGTTGCCCCTGTCCCTGTCCATCGCCCTGGTCGCCACCGGCTGCCAGAAGGACGCACCCGCAGACACCGCCGCGCCCACCGAAGACACCGCTGAAACCACCGAAGTCGCACCCGTCGAAGCACCGAAGGCCGCCGAACCGGCACCCGCACCCGAACCGGCCCCGGGCACCGATGCCGTGGTCGTCGAGGACCGCTCGTCGCCGGCCGACGCCGCCGCCGGCTTCGACATCAAGGCCTTCGAGGGCAAGTACGCCGCTGGCGCCACCACGCTGGAAGTGACCCTGGAAGGCAAGTTCACCCTGAACGACAACGGCGCCACCGTCACCGGCACCTGGAACGCCCAGCCCGGCGGCAAGACCGTGCTGCTCGACCCCGACAGCAAGGGCGAGGCCGACCGCACCGTCGAGATCGTCTCGGCCGACAGCGTGAAGCTCGGCGGCGCGACGCTGCAGCGCCAGAAGAGCTGATCCCGCACGGGTCCGTCCGGGATGTCGCGCTGGCGCCCGCCCGCCGAGAAGAGCACGGCCCTCATCACGCGTGAGGGCCATGCCCGGCTGAAGGCGGAAATCGAAGACCTGTGGCGCGTGCGCCGCCCGGAAGTGGTCAGGGCCCTCGCCGCCGCCGCGGCCGAGGGCGATCGCTCTGAGAACGCCGAGTACACCTACCGCAAGAAGCAGCTCGGCGAGATCGACCGCCGCGTGCGCTACCTCGGCAAGCGCCTGCGCGTGCTGCAGGTGGTCGAGACCGTGCCCAGCGATCCCGAAGCGGTCTACTTCGGCGCGACCGTCGAACTGGAGCACGCAGTCACCGGCGAGATGAGTCGCTACCGCATCGTCGGCCCCGACGAGACCGACGCGAAGCTGGGCTGGATCAGCATCGATTCCCCCCTCGCCCGCGCGATGCTCAAGAAACGCGTCGACGACGACTTCGAAGCGGAACTGCCCGGCGGGAAGCAACGGTTCTACATCGTGGATGTGGGTTACGGATGAACGCCCCGTAGGGTGTATATGGACTCCTCCCCGTTGCCAAGCGCTTCTGATCCAAGGTGAGATTGCGAGCGTATATCCGGCCTGTGAACGAAGCCCTTGGCTTCTGGCCATGATGGAGCACAGTCGCATGCGGGTGCCTCATTGGCGGATCGGCCTGTATGGCCGTCACCCTACTCAGGCTCTTCCCGCACTGGTCTTCCCTGGGATCGCCATCGGCGATTGGCAAACTCGGTGATGGGTTGGTTTCAGGATCAGGTGGGGCGGTAACGCTGCTCCGTGGTCAGGATCGCCCAGGCGATGCGAGCGGTCTTGTTCGCCTGGGCGACGGTGGCGATGTTCCGGTGGCGTCGCGTCGCCAGGCTCATCAACCACCGGCTTCGATCGTCGGATTTGTTGGCGGCGTTGCGCAGCACGCTGCGTGCGCCATGCGTGAGCAGGCTGCGCAGATAGCTGTCGCCACGCTTGTGGATGCCGAACAACCGGGCCTTGCCTCCGCTGGAATGCTGCTTTGGCACCAGGCCCAGAAATGCGGCCATTTGCCGACCACTGCGGAATTGCCTTGCATCGCCGACGGCGGCAATCAGCGCACTGGCGGTCAGCGGGCCAACGCCCGGGACTTCCAGCAGTCGACGGCCATCGGCATCCTGCCGAACCTGTCGCTCGATTCGCTCGCTCAGCGCGTCGATACTCGCCTGCAGTTGCTTGAGTTCCTCGTACAGCTCGGACAGCAGTTCGCGGAAGCCAAAGCTCAGGCCGTTGTCGGCATCTTCCAGTAGTTCGGGGATCGCCTTGCGCAGCGCGCCCGGTCCTTGGGCGATGGCGATGCCGTATTCGGCCATGAGCCCGCGCATCTGGTTGATCAGTGCGGTGCGATGCTTCATCCGCAGCTGACGCACGCGATGCAAAGCCTGCTGACCCTGCTGCGCTACCGTCTTGACCGGCACGCGCAGAATATCCGGACGCGCCATCGCCGCACAGATCGCGGCGGCATCGTTGGCGTCGTTCTTCTGGCCGAGGACGAAGGCCTTCACGTACTGGGGCGGCAGAAGCTCGACCTGATGACCGATCGCCTGCAGTCGCCGGCCCCAGTCATGGGCGCTGGCGCAGGCTTCCATGCCAACCCTGCAGGGCGACAGGTCGCGGAAGAACGGCAGGATCTGGCTGCGCTTCAAGGACTTGCGCAGGACCGGCTTGCCGGCACGATCGACGGCGTGGACCTGGATGACGTTCTTTGCCAGATCAAGGGCGATACGGGTAATCTGCATGGCGGACTCCTCCTGCTTCGCGACTGGTGGTTCAACGTCCTTCCAGTCTGGCACCTAGATGCCGAAGAAGTGGGAGGAGTCCATTCCATTGGTGGTGAGCGCAGCGAACCCCACCATCGAATGATCGCCATGCGTCCGGCCAAGGTGGGGTTCGCTGCGCTCACCGCCACCCTACGCAGCGGCTTCCCGTCGGCGTACGATCGGCCCACAACCGCCTCCGGAGTGCCGCCATGCGCCGCCTGACCGCCCTAGTCCTGCTCGCCGCGCTCGCCCTGCCCGCCTTCGCGGCGGATGCACCGGCCGCCAAGCCGCATCTGCTCGACCGCTTCAAGGCCCTGGCGGGGGACTGGAGCGGCGAAGGCCTGGACGGCAATTCCGCCCCGGGCGTGAAGGTCAGCTACACCGTCACCGCCAATGGCAGCGCCGTGGAGGAACTGCTGTTCGCCGGCACGCCGCACGAAATGCGCACGCTCTACGTCAAGGATGGTGCCGACGTGGTGCTGGTGCATTTCTGCGCCAGCGGCCACCATCCGAAGATGCGCGCCCGCGAGGAACGCGACGGCCGCATCGCCTTCGCCTTCGATGGCGCGGTCAATTTCGACCCGGCCACCGCCGGCCACATGCACGATGCCGACTTCACCTTCGTCTCCACCGACGAAATCCGCACCCAATGGCGCTTCTGGGAAGGCGGCAAGCCTGCGGCGCACGTCGCCGACCTGCATGTGAAGCGGCTGGCGGCGGCCAGCAACTGACAGCAGCAACAGCAAGCGATTTTGTAGGAGGGCCTTCAGGCCCGAGCTCTTGAGGCTTTCGCCAGATCAAAAAGCTCGGGCCTGAAGGCCCTCCTACGAAAGCAGGATCCTTCACTCGCACGAAACTGCGGGCTGGAGCGCGCCTTATGGCCTGGATTGCGTGCTTCGCCAATAACGCTTCTCGATGCAGCGCACGTTCGCCGCATCGGCCAGCGTCGGCAGGTATTCGGCAAGACCGTGGAGTTCTGTATCGGCAGGATCGCCCTCGAACGGCTTCACCCTCACGAGGTTGCCGTAGTGCCGCTCCAGCTTCTTGGGCGTGTCGTCGACGATCAGCACGCGTTCGAGCGGATAGCCTCGTCGTTTCACCTTGTCGAGGTTCTTCGCCCACTCGAAGTCGTGGGTGTCCGGATCGAACCGCCGCGTGCAGCGCTCCCGCGACCACACGAAACTCGGCACGATCCCGGCCGGGAAGATCTCGGCGACCACCGGTTCCGCGTACAACCGCGTCGACGACGTCCAGACCGCCAGCTCGAAATGCGCATCCATCTCCCGGATGAACCGCTCGACCCCGGGCCGGCGATACACGACATAAGGCCCGACCTCGAAATCGTGCGCATGATCCAGCGGCGCATCGGTCGCATGCACCAGGGTTTCGTCCAGGTCGAGGATCAACAGCGTGCGGTCAGCCATGCGCCCATGGTCGCGGAACAGGGGCTCACGACCTTATCACGCAAGCTGCATCCGCTCACTCGCCCCAGTCCAGTGTCTTCGCCGGCGACGGCGCGTCCTCCATCCACACCGGAGCCGTGGGCACCTGTTTCTTCTGTTCGGGCTGGTCGGTGTAGCCGTCCTTGCCGACCACGCTGCGCTTCACGATCTGCAGGCCGGTCAGGCGGTTGGTGCTGATCGAGGTCGAGTCGTGCGCGTTCGTGCGGCTGTACAGGCTGACGTCGTCGCCGATCAGGCGCATGCGGTTTTCCTTGCGATCGTAGCGGAACCGGTAGAGCGACTGGATCGCGGTGGTGCCGCCGTCCAGGTCCTCGACGATCAGCACGCCCTTCTTCACGCCCAGCGAGGCATCGCCGAGCGGCGATTCGCCCATCCGCATCTCGCCGACCGGTGCCCGGTGCATAGCCCATGTCGAACTCGTCCGTGTAGGCCACCATCACCTTCAGCACGCGTGTCTCATCGTTGCGCGCCACGAACACCAGATCGCGCAGGCCGTCGCCGGTCACGTCCTGGTCGAGGCGGGTTTCGATGGTGGCCCCGTCGGGCATGTAGGACACCAGGTCCTCGGCCTCCATCCGCGCCGGCTGGATGCGGTCGGCGGCGACGCAGGGCGCTGCCGACATGACGCAGCAGATGACGAAGAACAGGCGCGGAAAGCGATGCAGCGACATGGCGGCTCCGGGCGATGGTGGATGCGGGAGGGAAGCGGCTTCCTTGAACAACGATGAGCCTGCCGCATACAGGCCAGCCAGGCAATCCCGCGCAGGCCGGAGCGATACACTCACGCAGGCGACCACGACACTCCCAGGACGAACGCCATGCCCGACCATCGCATCTTCGCCACACCTTTCGCCAAGGTGTATCCGATGTACGTCCAGAAGGCGGAACGCAAGCAACGCACGCAGGACGAGGTGGACCGCATCATCTGCTGGCTGACCGGCTACGACGCGGCCGGCCTGCAGCGGCAGATCGAGGCATCCGTCGACTTCGCGGCGTTCTTCGCTCAGGCGCCGGCGATGCACCCGAACCGCCTCACGATCAAGGGCGTGGTCTGCGGCGTCCGCGTCGAAGCGGTGGAAGACCCGCTGATGCGCGAGATCCGCTACCTCGACAAGCTGATCGATGAGTTGGCGAAGGGTAAGGCGATGGAGAAGATCCTGCGGACATGAGAACGGATACCACAGCACATGACATGCTTCGTAACCATTGCAGAGACAGCGACAGGAATCGTGATCCATGCCGGCGACGGCAGGCGGCATCGAGAAGGCGAAGGCGATCCTCGATTGATGTTCGAGGATGAACAGGCTGCCGTGGATTTTTCCCATCAGCATGTCTGCTCGTTCCCGCAACGGGAATGCATCGTCACCGATCGAAACGGCACCTGCATTCATGTATTCCGCGCTGCAGGCAGCGCTGCGATCGATTGAACGAACGGAGACGACACCATGGCCAGTTCCATCTCCCGCTTCGAAGCCCCCCTCTTCCGCCCCGCGAAACCGGACGGCGATGCCCCCTGGGCCTTCGTGATCCTCCCGCGCGAGGTCAGCGACACACTGCCCCGTCGCGGACGGACATCGATCGACGGCACGCTCGATGGCCATGCGTTCCGCGCGACGCTGGAACCGGACGGCCAGCTCGGTCACTGGCTGCGGATCGACGCGGCGCTGATGCAGGCGGCGGGCGTGGATTTCGGCGACATGGCGGAGTTCGAGGTCCGACCCGTGGACGAGGAGCCCGAACCCGAGGTGCCGGACGACCTGCGCGCCGCGCTGGCGGCATCACCCGAGGCCCGTGCGGTCTGGGACGACACCACCACGCTCGCGCGGGTGGACTGGATCCACTGGATCGTCTCCGCGAAGCAGGCCGCCACGCGCAGGAAGCGGGTCGACGAGGCCTGCGACAAGCTGCGCTCAGGCCAGCGGCGCGTGTGCTGCTTCGACCCCTCGGGCCACTACAGCAAGGCCTTCAAGCCCCCGAAAGCAGCAGGTTGAGCCCGGACACCGGGTGCCACCCGACCACACGCCACCGCATGCCGCGACACCGCGCAACACGCCAGAGTCGCGCCTTGTCATCGGACCGGTTCGCGTCCAAAGTTCGAGACCGGTTTTCCATGGGGAGTCGCGAATGCGCTCGATGACGATATTGCTGGCCGGCGCGCTGCTGTCGCTGGCCGGCGTGGTTCATGCCCAGTCGGGCATGACGCTGGATCAGGTCGCCAAACTGCGGGCGGTGTCGCAGGCCGAAATCAGCCCGGACGGGCGCCAGGTCGCCTACACCCTGTCGGTGCAGCGCCAGCCCGGCGTCGACGACGACGGTTCGGCCTGGACCGAACTGCATCTCGCCGACCGCAACGGCGCAAGTCGCGGCTTCATCACCGGCAAGGTGAACGTCGGCTCGGTCACCTGGATGCCGGATTCCAGCGGCATCGCCTACCTCGCCAAGCGCGAGGGCGACGAAACCCGCGCGCTGTACCGCATCCCGCTGGGCGGCGGCGAATCCCGGGTGATCGCCAAGCTGAAATCCGACATCCGCGCCTTCAGCCTCTCGCGCGACGGCCGTCGCGCGGCGCTGCTGGCGAGCGAGCCGGAGAGCGATGAACTCAAGGCCCTGAAGAAGAAGGGCTTCACGCAGAAGGTCTACGAAGAGGACTGGACGCCGGTCGGCCTGTGGATCGTCGATCTCGACAGCGACAAGGCCGAGCCGCGCAAGGTACCGGTGGAAGGCAGCATCCAGTCGCTGGCCTGGAGCCCCGCCGGCGATCGCATCGCCCTGCTGGTCGCGCCGCGCCAGCTCACCGACGACACCCTGGTGTTCACCCGCGTGCGCATCGTCGCGCCCGACGGCAAGGTGCTGGGCAAGGTCGACAACCCCGGCAAGATCGGCGGCCTGGCGTGGAGCACCGATGGCGCGCAGCTCGCCTTCATCTCCGCCGAGGACAAGCACGACGCCCAGCAGGGCCGGCTGATGGTCACCGGCAGGAACGGCGGCGAATTCCGCGACGTGCTGCCGGGCCTGCAGGGCCACGTCACCGACGCGAAGTGGCGCGACGGCAAGCGACTGGTCTTCATCGCCCACGAAGGCGTCGAGGCCCGCGTCGGCGAAGTCGGCGCCGACGGCAGCACCCCGCGCACGCTGCTCGCGCTGGGCGGTCCGATCTGGACCGGCCTCAGCCTGTCGAAGCAGGGCGATCTCGCCCTCACCGGCAGCACGTCGCAGCATCCGAACGAAGCCTTCCTGCAGCCCGCTACCGGTGGCGCGGCACGCAGGCTGACCACCAGCAACGCCTGGCTGTCCGACGTGCGGATGGCGAAGCAGGAGGTGATCCGCTACAAGACCCGCGACGGCCTCGACATCGAAGGCCTGCTGGTGCATCCGCTGGACCGCAAGGGCACCGAGCGGGTGCCGCTGGTCACCATCGTGCATGGCGGCCCCGAAGCGCATTTCTCCAACGGTTGGATCAACGGCTATTCGCAGCCGGTGCAGGTGCTGGCCGCGCAGGGCTTCGCCTCGTTCCTGCCGAACTACCGCAGCAGCACCGGGCGCGGCGTCGCGTTCTCGAAGCTCGGCTTCGGCAAGCCCGGCATGGGCGAATTCGACGACATCGTCGACGGCGTCGACCATCTCGTCGCGACGGGCCTCGTCGACAAGGCGAAAGTCGGCATCACCGGCGGCTCCTACGGCGGCTACGCCAGCGCCTGGGGCGCCACCTACTACAGCGAACGCTTCGCCGCCGCGGTGACCTTCGTCGGCATCTCCGACCAGGCCAGCCTCGTCACCACCGGCGACATCCCGTGGGAGCAGTACCTCGTCCACATGGGCAAGTGGCCGTGGGAAGACCCGGAGATGTTCCGCCAGCAGAGCCCGATCACCCACGCGGAGAAATCGCGCACGCCCACGCTGATCCTGCACGGCGAAGCCGACCCCCGCGTGCCGCCGATGCAGTCCTACATGCTGTATCGCTACCTCAAGCTCGCCGGCAAGGCCCCGGTCCGCCTCGTCCTCTACCCCGGCGAAGGCCACGGCAACCAGCGCGCCGCCTCGCGCTACGACTATTCGCTGCGCCTGATGCAGTGGATGAAGCACTACCTCACCGGGCCGGGTGGAGAACCACCGGCCTACCAGGTGGACTACGCGCTGCCGAAGAAGTGATGGACGAAAAGGACTGCCGAAGGGCGGCCCTTTTCACGTGAAGTAGGGTGGGTATTCTGCTCATCGACGATGGAAACGCGGTGGGCAGGATACCCACCCTACCGCGCTAATCTGGCCGACACGAGATAATCAAAAGAACTCCACAGCATCCATCATCATCTGATAGGCGAAAACAGGGATGGAATCACTATGAGCGAATGGGCAACTTTGATTTCGGCATTCATGCCAATGATCTGGCCGTTACTATTGCTGTTCGTATTCATGCGATTGCAGCGACCGATCTCGACCCTGATTGAATCCGCTCGGGGGCGAAAATTCACGATCAAGGTCGGCGAAAACGAACTAACTATGGAGGAAGCCTCAGAACAGCAACGTACGCTGCTGGCTGACCTACAAGCGAAGGTAGCCGATCTTGAGAATCGATTGGCGCCTCCTAGGGCGGCAACGCCCACAACAGAGTCGGCAATCGAATCGAGAAGCCTCTATTTGTTATGGACAGACGATCGGCCGAAGAACAATTCCTTTCTGGTCGCCAATCTTACCGATCGCGGGCACAGAGTGGACATCGCCCTGAACACCGAAGATGCATTGAGCAAGCTAAAACGCGCACGCTATGACGCTGTAATTTCTGACATGGGACGTCCGGAAAGCGATAAGGCAGGTATCGACCTGACCCGCCGGGCGAAGGCGATGGGAGTTATTGCGCCAATCTACATCTATTGTGGTGAGTGGGCGGCGCGTAACTGGCGTGATGAAGCACTTGCGGCTGGCGCAACCGAAATCACCAGTTCAAGCACCACGCTGCTCGGTCACCTGCTAGAAAATTCGAGTAACGCCTGATTCTTTGCTCGACCTGCAGAATTGCCACTACCCAGACAGCACTCGAGAACAAGTAACCTACACAAACCGGCGCGCAGGAGCGCGCCCTATGACTTGAATAGCGTGCGCTCCAGCGCACGTCTCGTGACAGCTGCAATCCCGAGGCAAGCCCAATATGATTCCGCTTCTCGCTCGATGAACTGCCAACGGCGTTAAATACTCCTTGCCGCCTGGAACATTGAACAACCACCGTATGACCCCCACCCTCCCCCACCTGCGTCGCTACGCGATCGCACGCAGCCTGTTCGCGCCGACGACGCTGTCGCGGGCCATCGCGAAGCTGGGGTTCGTGCAGGCGGATCCGATCCGCGCGCCGGCGCGGGCGCAGGATCTGACCCTGCGCCATCGGGTGAAGGACTACCGCGCGGGCGATCTGGAGGCGCGCTACCCGCGCCTGGCCATCGAGGAGGACTTCTTCGTCAACTATGGCTTCCTGCCGCGCGCGACGCAGGCCTTGATGCATCCGCGCAGCGAGCGCACCGAGTGGCCGAAGTCGCGCTGGGCGCAGGCGCAGGCGGTGCTAGCCTTCGTGCAGGAGCGCGGCGTGGTCCATCCGCGCGAGGTGGATGCCGCCTTCCAGCACGGCAGCAGCCGCAACTGGTTCGGTGGCAACTCGAAGGCCAGCACGCAGCTGCTCGACGGCATGCACTATCGCGGCCTGCTGCGCGTGGCCCGGCGCGAAGGCGGCATTCGCCTGTATGCGCCGCAGCTCGCGCACATGCGCGACGCACAAACCGATCCCGACGCCGCACTGGACGCATTGATCGACGTGACCGTCGCCAAGTACGCGCCCCTGCCCGCCGCCACGCTCAGCCGTTTCGTGATGTGGCTGGGCATGGCGGCGGCGCCGCAGTGGCGCGACCGTCGCCGCGCCGCGCTCGCTCGCGCGAAGGTGCGACTGCCGCAGGCCACCGTCGACGGCGTCCGCTGGTTCTGGCCCGACGGCGCAAACCCCGGCAGCCGCCGTTTCGCAAGCGACGACATGCTCGACGACGAGGTGCGCCTGCTCGCCCCCTTCGACCCGATCGTCTGGGATCGCGAGCGCTTCGAAGGCTTCTGGGGCTGGGCCTACCGTTTCGAGGCCTACACCCCGGCCCCGAAACGGGTGCGCGGCTACTACGCCCTGCCCATGCTGTGGCGTGGCCAGGTGATCGGCTGGGCCAATGCCACCGTACGCGACGGCCAACTGCAGGTGCAGCCGGGCTATGTAAGCGGACGGGCGCCGCGTGATGTCGTTTTCAAACGTGCGCTGCAGGAGGAACAGACACGTCTGGAAGCGTTCCTCGGGCTGCAAGCCCCATGAGGCTCACGAAGTGGCGCGCTTGAGCGCGCCCTATGACTTGGATAGCGTGCGCCCCGGCGCATGTCTCGCGTCAACGACACTCGCACAGACAACCTGCAGCGACCTTCGCGCTGAACATGACCGATATCGAAACCGGGTACACATGGAGGCCCACGATCAACTTCGCCCCAGATTTTTTCTGGGCCAGCTTTCGATAAGCATCCACATAACCAAAAGCACACAACGCTCATGCTGACATCTTCGATTCTGGCTTTCGTGGAACAGCAAACCGGTGCTCCGCGTGATGACGGGCTTCTGTTGTATGGAAAGGATGACCTGTCAGAGAGAAACCAGACTTTCGAAATCGGGATGTATCTACCCAACCATCTATTGATCGGAGACGACAGTGGTGGTCGAGGCGTACTTGTGCATTGCAGTAACGCAAATCACCCCGTCTATCTGTGCGATCTTGGTGCCATGGACGAGGACGATCTTTGCCTTCTGGCAGAATCACTCGATCAATGGTTCGCCTCCGGCTGCCCGATTCCTCGCTAGGATGCAGCGGAGACTGTGCCCTACGTTCGATCCTTGGCCAGCACCACCGGATACACCCGCCCCGCCCGCACCGGCTGGAAACACTCTGCCGTCTCGTAGAACGCCGCATCCTGCCCGGGATACCAGCCTGGAATCCCGGCCAGCGGCAGCGGGCGCAGTTCGAGCGGGTCGTTGCAGGCATGGCCTTCGCGGATGGCCTTCGCGACGAGATCGACGCAGGCGTCGTCGCCATGGTCGCCCTGCACCACCAGGCATTTGCCGACCATGAACAAGGCGGGCACGAGCGCGATTTCGAGCAGCGCATGGCCGACGACGGCGGCGATGGCGATATCGCCGCTGCGCCAGGCCTCGGCGTGATCGAAGAACAGCGCGCGCCAGTCGTGGCGATCCCACAGCGGCAGCAGCGCGGGATCGCGCAGGCGCACGACGACACCGGCCTCGTCGAACTGGGTGAGCGCGTACTGGGCACGGTTGCGGTCGCGCGGGCCCATGGTCGCGATGTGCGCGCACTGGCGCGCGTTGAACGCCTGCTTCAGCGCCGGATACCGGCACCAGACGGCGGCGTTGAACAGGTCGTGCCAGTTCCCCTCGCGGGTGGCGATGCGGCCGGCGGCGATGCGGGTTTCGTAGTGCAGCCCGTCGTCGAGCAGATGGTCGTCCTGGACGACGAAACGATGCGTCGCGAGCGGCATCCTCGCGTTGAGCGCGTCGACACCGGGCCAGTCGGACGTCGTGAACCAGTCGCGATGGGCGCGATAACCGGCGAACACCGGGTGATCGAAGACGGCGGGATCGATCGCGTCGCGCGACGGGGCGATGAAGCGGCGTTTGGTCATGGTGCGCCCCCGCCCCTGGAGTTCTCTTCATTCAACAAGATCGAACCCATCCCCACCCCGGCCCTCCCCTTGAAGGGGAGGGAGAAACGCTCGATAGGTCGAGCTTGGCCATGAAACGATAGAAGGAAGGTGCGGCGCTTGAAGCCCTCCCCTTCAAGGGGAGGGTTGGGTGGGGATGGGTTTGATCCCTGCCCCACGGATATGCATGCAAACCCGAAAGCGTCAACGCCTCCACGCGCACCCTGCCGCGACTCAATCCTCGAACACGACTTCGCCGTACAGGTCGTGCTCGTCGCTGCCCATGATCTCCACGTCGACGAACTCGCCCGGCTTCAGGCCGGCCTCGAAGCCGTTCTGGATCTGCACCAGGCCGTCGATCTCGGGGGCATCGGCCATCGAGCGGGCAATGGCGAGATCGCCGTCGATCGCATCGACCAGACAACGCTGCACGCTGCCGATCTTGTCGGCGAGCTTGGCTTCGGAAATGGCGGCCTGGCGCTCCATGAAGCGGGCGAGGCGCTCCTGCTTCACTTCTTCCGGCACCGGGTCGGGCAAGGCATTCGCGGCGGCGCCTTCGACCGGCGAATAGGCGAAGGCACCGACGCGGTCGAGCTGGGCTTCGTCGAGGAAATCCAGCAGTTCCTCGAACTCGGCGTCGGTCTCGCCGGGAAAGCCGACGATGAACGTGCTGCGGATCGTGATGTCCGGCGCGATGTCGCGCCAGCGCTGGATGCGTTCCAGGGTCTTGTCGACCGCACCCGGACGCTTCATCAGCTTGAGGATGCGCGGGCTGGCGTGCTGGAACGGAATGTCGAGGTACGGCAGCAGCTTGCCGTCCGCCATCAGCGGGATGATGTCGTCGACATGCGGATACGGATAGACGTAATGCAGGCGCGTCCACACGCCGAGTTCGGAGAGGCCTTCGCACAGCGCCTTCATCCGCGTCTGGTAGCTCTTCTCGCGCCACATGCGCTCGGCGTACTTCACGTCGACACCGTAGGCACTGGTGTCCTGCGAGATCACCAGCAGTTCCTTCACGCCGCCCATCACCAGTTTTTCGGCTTCGCGCAGCACCTGATCGACCGGGCGCGACACCAAGTCGCCACGCATCGAGGGAATGATGCAGAAGCTGCAGCGATGGTTGCAGCCTTCGGAAATCTTCAGGTAGGCATAGTGCTTGGGCGTGAGCTTGATCCCGACATCGTCTTCGGCAATGCGGCGCGGCACCAGGTCGACGAAGGGGTTGTGGCTCGGCGGCGCGGCGTCGTACACGGCGCGCATCACGCTCTGGTAGTCCTGCGGGCCGGTGATCGCCAGCACGTCCGGATGCGCCTCGCGGATCTGCTCGGGACGCTTGCCCAGGCAGCCGGTGACGATGACCTTGCCGTTCTCGGCCATGGCCTCGCCGATGGCGTCCAGCGACTCGGTCACCGCCGAGTCGATGAAGCCGCAGGTGTTCACCACCACCACATCGGCATCGTCGTAGGTCTGGACGATGTCGTAGCCCTCGACCTTGAGCTGGGTGAGGATGCGCTCGGAATCGACCAGGGCCTTGGGGCAGCCGAGACTGACGAAGCCGATCTTGCGGCCGTTGGAGGGTTCGATGGCGGACATGGCGTGTGCAGGCCGCTGACGGGCCCGGCTTGGCTGCGGAAGACCGGCGATTATAGCGGCCCCGCCACCCTGCCCGTCCGCTGGCGGCAGGCGTACCATGCGGTTTTCGGACGGCTGGAGACCCGACCATGGGCGAGTGGATCCCCCTGACGACCCCCGAAGGCCCGGTCCGGGCCTGGATGGCCCGCCCCGACACCGCCCCGCGCGGCGCCGTGGTGGTGATCCAGGAGATCTTCGGCGTGAATCCGCACATCCGGGCGGTGACCGACCGGTTCGCCAAGGCGGGCTTCACCGCGATGGCCCCGGCCCTGTTCGACCTGGTGCGCCCGGACACCGAACTGCGCTACGACGCGCCCGGGGTGTCCAACGGCCGCGACTACGTGGCCCAACTCGGCTTCGAGCGCGCGCTGAAGGTGGTCGGCGCCGCCGCGCGCTGGATGCGCGAATCCGGGCACAACGTGGGCGCCGTGGGCTTCTGCTGGGGCGGCACGGTGGCGATGCTGGCCAACACGCGCCTGCACCTGCCTTCGGTGACCTACTACGGCGGGCGCAGCGTGCCCTACCTCGGCGAGCCGGCGCAGGCGCCGATGCTGTTCCACTTCGGCGAGCACGACAGCATCATCCCGCCGGAAGACGTGCAGAAGCATCGCATCCACCACCCCGATGCGGAGATCCACGTCTATCCGGCCGGGCACGGCTTCAACTGCGACGAACGCGACGACTACGACGCCGACAGCGCGGCCCTCGCCTGGGACCGCACCATCGCTTTCCTGACGGAGCACCTGCGATGAACCGCCACGCCCACGCCGGCCCGCCGGGCTGGCACCTGCATCCGCAGCTGGCCGAAGACACCCACCCGCTGGCGCATTGGCCGCTGTGCGACGTGCAGCTGATGGACGATGCCCATCATCCCTGGCTGATCCTGGTGCCGCGCGTGCAGGATGCCGTCGAGATCATCGATCTCGACGTGCAGCAGCAGGCGATGCTGATGCAGGAGATCGACCGCGCCAGCCGCGCGCTGCGCATGACCATGAAACCCGACAAGCTCAACGTCGCTGCGCTGGGCAACATGGTGCCGCAGTTGCACGTCCACGTGATCGCACGCTATCGCGACGACATCGCCTGGCCCCGCCCGGTCTGGGGCATGGCGACCGCGCAACCTTACTCGCCCGAGCAGCTGATCGAACGCGTCGAGACCCTGCGCGCCGCGCTGTCCGCATGACGGCGACGCGCCGGGAACGCCTGGCCGACGACGCGCTGCTGCTGCATCTCGGCGCGGACACGCCGCCGATCGACGACGCGACCAATGCGCGCGTGCATCGCATCGCCGCGCGCATCCGCGCCGCCGCGCCCGCGTGGCTGCGCGACCTCGTGCCGGCGTACGCGAGCCTGGCGGTGTTTTTCGATCCCGATGCCATCGCGGCGCCCGATGTCGAACGCTGGCTCGATGCACAGCTCGCGGACGACGACGACACGACCATCGCCGCCGCCCCGCGCTGCATCGACATCCCGGTGGTCTACGGCGGCGACTTCGGCGAAGACCTCGACAGCGCCGCGGCCGAGCTCGGGCTGTCGCCCGCTGCATTGGCCGAACGCCACGCCGCCGGCCTCTACACCGTGGCGATGATCGGCTTCGCCCCGGGTTTTCCGTATCTCTCCGGTCTCGATCCCGCGCTGGCCCTGCCGCGCCTGGCCACGCCGCGCACGCGCGTGCCGGCCGGCAGCGTGGCCATCGGTGGCGCGCAGACCGGCCTGTATCCGCGCGAAAGCCCCGGCGGCTGGCGCCTGATCGGTCGCACGCCGCTGCGCCTGTTCGACCCGACGCGCGCCGCGCCTTCGCTGCTGGCGCCGGGCGATCGCGTGCGCTTCGTCGCGATCGATGCGCGCGAATTCGCACGCATGGAGGCCGGGGCATGAGTCTGCTGCGCGTGCTCGCGCCGGGCGCGGCCACCACCGTGCAGGCATCGGCCCGCGACGGCTGGCGACACGTCGGCGTCGCGCGCGGCGGCGCGCTGGATCCGGCGCAGGCCAAGCTCGCCAATCACCTCGTCGGCAATACGTTCGACGCGGCCGTGCTGGAAATCGCGCTGGGCGGACCGACACTCGCCTTCGACGCGTCGATCCGAATGGCAATCTGCGGTGCGCCGATCGATGCCGCGTTCGACAGCGGCGACGGCGTGCGCCGCATCGTGCCGAATGGCCGGCCGGTCGCGCTGCCCGCAGGCACGCTGAAACTGGGCACGATCCGCCACGGCCTGCGCGCCTGGCTGGCGGTCGCCGGCGGCATCGACGTGCCCGTGGTGCTCGGCAGCCGCAGCACCGATCTGCGCGGCGGCTTCGGCGGCATCGGCGGGCGGACGCTGCAGGCCGGCGATGCGCTGCCGCTCGGGCCGCACGCAGCACCGCTTGTCGAAGCCACACCCGATGCGCCGCGCTGGTGGATCGCACTCGATCCATTGCCCACGGATGCCTGCCTCGTCCGCTACGTGCCGTCCTCGCATGCACAGGCGAGACCGCTGCGCGATGGCGCCTGGCGCGTCGATCCTCGCAGCGACCGCCAGGGCCTGCGCCTCGGCGGCGACACCCTGCCCGCCCTCGCCGAAAGCCTGCTCTCCGCTCCCGTGGCCCCGGGCACGATCCAGTTGCCGCCCGATGGACGTCCGATCGTGCTGCTCGCCGATGCGCAGACCGTCGGCGGCTATCCGCGCCTGGGATACGTGATCGCCGCCGACCTGCCGCGCATGGCGCAACTGCGCCCCGGCGACGCCGTGCGCTTCGAAACCGTCGACGTGGACGAGGCCGAACGACTGCGCAGACAGCGCCAACATGAGCTGGCGCGTGCACTGATCGCGGCGGATGCACGGCGACCATTCGCCTAGGTACGCGGCGCCTGCGGCGCAGTGCGCAGAACGTTAGTCGTCGCAGCGTTCATGTCGAGCCAAGCCGTATCATGGCGCCCTGTCCACGCCTCACGGAGCCAGGGCCGTCACCATGGAAAGCGCGCTTCGCAAGACCCGCCACGCCATCGCTCATTCGCGGCCGAGCCGCCTCGGCCTCGTCGCCCTGCTCGCCTTCTTCGTCGGCGCCTGCGATGCCACGCCGCCGACCGCAGTGACCAGCAGCGGCACGGCGACCTCGCCCTCCGCTGCACCGGCCTGCCCCGCGAGCGATCTCGCCGGTTTCGTCGCCGCGTTCGCCGAAAGCCCCGCGCTGCAGAAGGCCTACACCGCACCGGTCGTGGAAACGGCTTTCGTCGACTGGAACGCCCAGCCCGAGCCCGCCGAGTCGGTCGAAAAGACCCCGCGCGACGCCCTGCGTTTCCCGGTCATGCCCAACCGCGCCCGCCAGCAGTCCGAGGGCCTGCGCTATCGCGAGATCGGCACTGAAGGCGAGCGCAGCACCATCGCCCTCGAAGTGCCCGACACCGACACGCAACTGCGCTACACCTTCCGCCGCGACGCCTGCTGGACCCTGGTGAAGATCGTCGATCCTGCGTTCGGGAAGGCGTTTGGGGGGGAGTCTCCGGTGGCATCCGTCGCAACGGCAGGCAGAGGTTCCTCTCTGTGCCGAACCGATGCATCCGTGTTTTCCTGCCGACTGAAAAACGGCAAGCAGGTTGCCATCTGCGCATCGGGCACCGATGCAGTCTCGCTTCAGTACCTCTACGGCACGCCTGCCAAAATCGAATTGCGCTATCCGGAGAAGGCTGATTCAGCACCGGTCATGCGCAGCAGGATTCCCTATTCCGGCGCGACCTCCGGCACGGCGTATTCGTTCCGCAATGGCGGCTTCGACTACCTGGTTTATTCGATCGTCGATGGTGGACCCGACCGTTTCGAACAGCATGGCATGGCCGTCTATCGTGCGGGCCAAAACCGACCCAAGCGTCCCATCTCCTCCTCACTTTGCATCGAAGATTCGGTCGACATGGAAGTGCCGGCCAGTATCGCTTCCCGGCTCGAAGACGTGCCGTCCGACACTGAGCTCGAACGCCGGGGCCTGCCTGATGTCGAGTGATAGCCATCGAACCCCGTGCCGCCAGCCGTTTTGACCCAAAGGATCGTTCCATGTCGACTTCCACGGAAAATGCCGATTACCTGATCAAGCAGGCCATGCAGGCCGGCATCACCAATCCGCGCGAGCTGGCCATCTTCATGGGGCAGATGCAGGTGGAGTGTGGCGGATTCCGCAGCATGCACGAGGGACTCAATTACTCGCCTGAGCGCCTGCTGCAGGTGTTCGGTCCCTGGACAGACAAGAAAGGCGTGTGGCATGACGGTCGCAACGGGCTGACAACGCTTGCCGAAGCCAGACAGATCACTGCAGGCGGCCAGGAGAACATCGCCAACGCTATCTATGGCGGCGAGTGGGGCAAGAAGCCCGGCACGCTCGGGAATACGGAACCTGGCGACGGCTGGCGCTTTCACGGCCGTGGCTATGTCCAGCTCACCGGGCGCGCGAACTACGAGAGCGTAGGACAGGCCCTCGGGCTGGACCTTGTCAACAACCCCGACCTGGCGGCAGACCGCGAGATCGCCGCGCGCATCGCGATCCATTACTGGAAAGACCGCGTCCGCAGCGAAGGACATCAGTTCAACGTGCGTGAAGCGACCCAGGATATCAACGGCGGCTACAACCACCTGAAAGAGCGCGGCGAAGCTGCGGACGCCTGGGAGCGGAAGTTCGCGCAGGGTTATCTGCAGAAGCCTGGCCTGGGGGAAACCGCTGCGGCACTTGACCCGTTGTCCGACAGGACACTTGAACGCAACGAGCGCGGTGAATCCGTTCGCAGACTGCAGCAGAACCTTGCTGTGCTAGGCGTGCAGTTCAAGGATAACGAAGGTCGCCCGATGCCTCCGACGGGCTTCTATGGCCAGCAGACCGAACTCGCAGTGCGCGACTTCCAGGGCCGCAACAACCTGCCACAAACCGGCATCGCCGACGACACCACCCGCCGCGCGATCGAGGCTGCTGCGCGCGAGCGCGCGCAGTCGCAACCTGCGGCCGTACCGACAGTCGACACGCCTGCGCATACGCCGTCACCCGCGCCGGCACAGGCGCCTGACGCGCCGCGCGCGGCGGGTCCGCAGTCCTTCGATGACGTGATGCGCATCATGCTGCCGCCGCAGAACGGCGTGGCGCCGCACATGACCAGCGACTTCGGCCCGCGCACGATCAACGGTCGCGCGGACGACCACGGCGGGGTCGACTTCAACTACGTCGGTGGCCAGAACGGTGTGAACCTGCGCCATCCCGTGGTGCATTCGCCGGTGAGCGGCGTGGTCGAATACGGCGATGGCCAGGGCAGCTACGGCACGGTGAAGATCCGCGACGATCAGGGCAACCTGCACGAGATCCTGCATCTGGACAGCCGCTCGGTGCGCGCGACGGATCCGCCGACGCGCATCGAGGCCGGCGATCCGATCGGCACCATGGGTGGTCGCGGCCCGGGCGGTGCGAGCGACTACGCGCAGCATGTGCATTACCAGATGCGCGATCCGAACGGACGCATCATCGACCCCGAAGCCTTCTGGAACGACCGCGCGCGCACCCGCGGCGAAACGGTATCGGAAGCGAACACGGCGCCTGCTGCCGAACGCAGCGCCGCACCCTCGCCCGCCACTACCAGGCCACAGTCCTCAGAAGCGATGGCCGATGGCGTGCTGCGTCGCAACGAACAGGGTCCGGACGTGGGGCGCTACCAGCGCCTGCTCGCCGACCTCGGCCATGTCGGCGCCGACGGCAGACCGCTGAAGGTCGACGAGAAGTTCGGCGCCAACACCGAATTCGCCGCACGCCAGTTCCAGCGCGACCATGGCATCGACACGGTCGGCGTGATCGGTCCGAAGACGCGCGCCGCGCTGGATGCCGCCGGTCGCGACCTGGTGACGCATCCCGACCACCCGAACAATCCGCTGTACGAACGCATGCTGGAGAAGGTGCACGCCGCCGAGTCCACGCGCGGCATCCCGCACGGCGAGCACAGCCGCAAGGTCGCCGCCGCGCTCACCGTCGAAGCGATCCGCGAAGGCGTGCAGCCGGACCGGGTGGAACTGAGCAAGGACGGCAGCCTGGTCCGCGCCGTGCAGTTCAGCGCGATGGGCGACCGCCCGGAACTCAATCGCGGCACCGACCCGATCGCGACCGGACAGGCCGCGAACCAGCCGATCCGGGAAAGCAGCGAGCAGGCGGCCCAGGTCGCCAACAACGTCGCCGCCCAGCAACGCGACCAGGCCTTCACGCAGCAGCAGTCCCAGCAGGAGGCGGTGACGCAGGCGGGACGGGCGCGCTGACGCGCGCCACCGCAGCGCGTCATGCATTTCCGGCCCGACCCGCATAGGCTGCTCCCTCGCACGACGACCTCCGACATGCACACCATCGACCTCAACTGCGATCTCGGCGAAGGCTGCGGCAACGATGCCGACATCGTGCCGCTGATTTCCACCGCGAACATTTCCTGCGGCGCACACGCGGGCGACGACGCCACCATCGCCGACACCCTGCGCCTGTGCGCCGCGCACGGCGTGGTCGTGGGTGCGCATCCGGGCTACGCGGAGCGCGAGCACTTCGGTCGCCGCGAAACCGGTCAGTCGCCGGAGGAGATCGCGGCGCTGGTGCAGGCCCAGGTCGAGCATTTCCTCGATCTCGCCCGCGCGCAGGGCGTGCCGGTGCGCCACGTCAAGCTGCATGGCGCGCTGTACAACCGCGCGGCGCGCGATGTCGAGGTCGCGGCTGCGGTGGCGCGGACCGTGCAGCGGATCGATCCCGCGCTGCGCCTGGTCGGCCTGTCGGGTTCGGAGATGCTGAACATCGCGCGCACGCTGGGCATGGCGGTCGCGCACGAAGTGTTTCCCGATCGCGGCTACGACACCGAGGGTCGGCTCCTGCCCCGCGACCGTCCGGGCGCGGTGATCGAATCGCCAGAGGAGGTGGCGCAGCATGCGTTCATGCTCGCCTCGCTCGGCCTGGCCAGGGACGAGCGCGGGCGCCCACTGATGCTGCGCGCGGATACGCTGTGCATGCATGGCGATCGCCCCGACGCGCTGGCCGTTGCACACGCGGTGCGCGACCGGCTCGCCCGTTTCGACATCCGCGTCGCCGCACTGGACTGATCGCATGACCGAAACCCTCGTCAACGCGTCACTCGTCAACTACTGGCCGCTGATCGGCGTCGCCGCCGTCGTGCTCGGCTTCGTCCTGCGCCTGAACCCCGCACTGGTGGTCGTCTCTGCAGGCTTCATCACCGGTCTCGCCGCGAAGCTGTCGCCGCTGGAGGTGCTGGACATCCTCGGCAAGGCCTTCACCGAGAAACGCTTCCTGCTGCTGTTCCTGGCGACGCTGCCGGTGATCGGCCTGCTGGAGCGCCACGGTCTGAAGGAGCACACGCAGGCGTGGATCGCGCGCCTGCGCGGCGCGACGATGACCCGCCTGCTCATCATCTACCTCTTCGTGCGACAGCTGCTGTCGGCGCTCGGACTCACCAGCGTCGGCGGCCATCCGCAGACCGTGCGCCCGCTGGTCGCGCCGATGTCCGAGGCGACCGCCGAAACCAGGCACGGCACGCTGACCGACGACGAACGCGAGCGCGTGCGCGCGATGGCCGCCGGCACCGACAACATCGGCCTGTTCTTCGGCGAGGACATCTTCATCGCCTTCGGCGCGGTGCTGCTGATCCAGGCCTTCTTCGCCGACAGCGGCATCGAGCTGGAGCCGCTGAAGATCGCGCTGTGGGGCATACCGACCGCGATCTGCGCCTTCGTCATCCACAGCTGGCGCATCCACCGGCTCGAACGCCGCATCGCGCTGCGCGCTGCGCGCGATGCGGCGGAACGCACGTCGGGCGGAGACGCGACATGATCACGCTGACGCCCCTCTACTGGCTGCTCGGCCTCTATTTCGGCGCGCTGGCCTGGCGCGGCCTGCGCGACACCGGCAACCCGCGTCGCCACACCACCGCGCTGTTCTGGGCCGTGCTCGCGCTGCTGCTGTTCGTCGCCGAGCACATGCCCGTGCGCATCGTCGGCGGCTGCGTGGTGCTGCTGGTGCTGATCGCCGGCTTCGGCGGACTGCGCAGCGGGCGCTACGCGGAAAGCACGCCCGAGGCGAAACGCAGCGATGCGGCGCGCTTCGGCCATCGCCTGTTCCTGCCCGCCCTGCTGATCCCGGCGATCACCGTGATCGGCACCTTGTCGGCCAAGCACCTGCAGATCGACGGCACGCCGCTGTTCGACAGCGCCAACACAGCCACGCTGACCTCGCTGGCGGTCGCCTGCGTCATCGCACTCGTCGTCGCCTGCACCATGACGAGGCAATCGCCGGGCAGCGCCGTCGAACAATCGCGCCGCCTCGTCGATGCCATCGGCTGGGCCGCGCTGCTGCCGCTGCTGCTGGCCACGCTGGGCAGCGTGTTCCAGGCGTCCGGCGTCGATGCGGCGGTCTCCGGCGTGGTGCGCGCGATCGTGCCCGCCGACAACACCTTCCTGATCGTGGTCGCCTACGGCCTGGGCATGGCGCTGTTCACGATCATCATGGGCAATGCCTTCGCGGCATTCCCGGTGATGACCGGCGGCATCGCCCTGCCCTTGCTGGTGCAGCTGCACGGCGCCGATGCGGCATCGCTGGCGGCGATCGGCATGCTCTCGGGCTACTGCGGCACGCTGATGACGCCGATGGCGGCCAACTTCAATCTCGTGCCGGCCGCGCTGCTCGAACTGAAGGACCCGTACGGCGTGATCCGCGCGCAGTGGCGCACCGGTGCGCTGCTGCTGGTCTGCAACATCCTGCTGATGTACTTCATCGCCGTCCGGTGACGCCATGGCGAAACGAAACTCCCGCACCGTCCTGCTCACCGGTTTCGACCCGTTCGGCGGCGACACGATCAACCCGAGCTGGGAAGCCGTCTCGCGCCTGCACGGCGAGACCATCGCCGGCCGACACGTGGTTGCAGAACAATTGCCGACGACCTTCGCCGGTGCGCCCAGGGCGCTGCGTACCGCATTGCGCAGGCATGCGCCGGAACTCGTGCTCTGCGTCGGCCAGGCCGGCGGTCGCACGGCGCTGTCGCTGGAGCGCGTAGCGATCAACGTCAACGATGCGCGCATTCCCGACAACGCCGGCGCGCAGCCCGTCGACATCCCGGTCGTGGCGCGCGGGCCGGCCGCCTACTTCACGACCCTGCCGATCAAGGCTATGCACGCGGACCTGTGCACGGCCGGCATTCCTGCCGAGATCTCGCAGACCGCCGGCACCTTCGTCTGCAATCAGGTGTTCTACGTGCTGATGCACGCGCTCGCCGGCACGCGCGTGCGCGGCGGCTTCGTGCACATCCCCTTCCTGCCGCAGCAGGTGGCGGCCGTGCCGGGCGTGGCATCGCTCGACCTGGACACGGTGATCGCCGGCCTGCGGATCTGCATCGGCACCGCGCTGCGCACGCGCCGGGACCTGCGGATCGGCGCGGGTGCGACGCATTGAATACATGCGGATGAGCCGAGGCGCTTGACCCTCACGCGGCGTCAGGCCGCAGCATGCGCCCCGCATCGACCGCTACCCTCCACCGCATGCCCACCCATCCCCTCACCGTCGGTCGCGTCGCCGCCCTCACCGGGCTGACTGTCCGCACCCTGCATCATTACGACGACATCGGCCTGGTGTCGCCGTCGATGCGCAGCGCCGCCGGCTATCGGCTGTACACCGACGGCGACCTGCGCCGGCTGCAACAGGTGCTGCTGTTCCGGGAATTGGGGTTCGCGCTGGAGATCGTGCGCGATCTGATCGACGCCCCGCCGCAGCGCCGGCGCGCGGCGCTGACCGAGCAACGCGCCGCACTGCAGTCGCGCTTGCGCCACGGGGAAGCGGTCCTGAAGGCGGTCGATGCGACCCTTCAGACACTCGATGGAGACACGACCATGCACACCGAACACCTGTTCGACGGTTTCGACACCTTCCACAATGGCGAATACGCCGAAGAAGCGCGGCAACGCTGGGGCGATGGCGATGCCTGGAAGATCTCGCAGGCCCGCGCCCGGGGCTATTCGAAGGACGACTGGGCCCGCATCCAGGCCGAGGGCGATGCGATCACCCGCGCGTTCGCCGACGCGATGCAGCGTGGCGAGGCCACGGACAGCGAGGCGGCGATGGCGCTGGCCGAATCGCACCGCGCGCACATCGATCGACACCACTACCCCTGCAGCCACGCGATGCACGCGAACGTCGCGGCGATGTACACCGCCGATCCCCGCTTCCAGGCGCACTATGACCGCCACGTGAATGGCCTCGCGGCCTACATCGAAGCCGCCGTGCGCGCGAACGCGGCACGTCACGGCGCATGAGGCCTTTGTAGAGCGGAGCGAAGCTCCGCTGCACGTTGTCAGCAGAACGTATCGCCGGGGCGCTGCAGGTGTGCGGGCTGTCGGAGATGGTGCAGCGGAGCTTTGCTCCGCTCTACAAAAGCGAACGGGCGCCATGATCGGCGCCCGTTCGTTCATTGCATGGGAATCGCGGTCGACAGCGATCAGAAGTTCGCCTTGAACTCCAGGCCCCAGGTACGCGGCTCGTTGAGGAAGCCGGTGAGGTTGTTGAAGTCGATCGCGCCGACGATCGCTTCCTCGTCGGTGATGTTGCGGCCGTAGGCCGCGACTTCGTAACGGCCGTCCTTCCAGTTCACGCCCAGGCGCAGGCCGCCTTCCAGCAGCGGATCGCCGGTGAATTCGGTCGATTCGTACAGGAAGAAGTTGACCTTGCTGCGGTATGCCCAGTCCGTGTAGATGAAGAACTCGGCGTTGCCCAGCGGGATGCCGTAGCGCGCGGTGAGGTTGTAGACGTGCTTGGGCGCCTGCGGCAGCGGGTTGCCGTCGATCAGGCGGGTACCCGCGACGCTGCCGGCCGGATCGGTCGGCGTGCACAGCGCACCGCACTGGAACACGCTCAGGGTCCGGTCCTGGATCTCGGTGTCGTTGTAGCTGGCGCCGAAGGTGACGAACAGGTGGTCGGTCAGCCACGCCTGCAGGTCGAGTTCCGCGCCCTGGCCGACGCTGCGGTCGGCGTTGACCAGCGTCGCGATGTTGCTGGCGCCGCCGACGGCGGTCAGCTGCTGGTCGTCGACGGTGTAGCGGTACAGCGCGAAGCCCAGGCGCAGGCGGTTGTCCCACAGCGTCGCCTTCACGCCGGCCTCGTACGACAGAACGGTCTCGCTGTCGGCCACGGTGACCAGCTGGTTCGACGGCAGCGCGGCATTGGCGAACATCAGGCGACCCTGCACGCTCGGCGCGCGGAAGCCGGTGGCGACGCGGGCATAGAGGTTCACGTTGTCCGTGGCCTCGAACACGCCGCTGAGGTCCCAGCTGAGGTTGGTGTCGTCGGGGCTGACCTTGATCGGCGCGATCGGCGGGCCGAACGGGCCGACGACGCGCTCTGCGACGAATTCCTTGCGGTCGTCGGTGTAGCGCAGGCCGCCGCGCAGGGTGAAGCGGTCGGTCACCTCGAAATCGCCCGAGGCGAACACCGCCCAGGCCGTGTTCTCCTGGCGCTGCGTCGCGTAGCCGTTCTGCGGATTGCCCGGCGCGAGGCTGTTGTAGCTGAAGCTGTCGACCTTGATCTGCTCGTCGAACCAGAACAGGCCGGCCTGCCAGTCGAAACGGCCCCAGTCGTTGGATTCGACACGGAATTCCTGGCTCCACTGGCGGTGGCGCGGCAGGCCGTCGGCGGATTCGGCCGGGAACAGCGACTGGCCGGGCGCGGACGGCGGGAAGGTGTAGACCGAGCCGCCGTCGATGTCGCCGCGGCTGAAGGCATCGACGCTTTCGTAACCGGTGATCGAATGCAGGCTGACCTTGCCGAAATCCCAGCGCATGCGCAGGTTGCCGCCGACCTGGTCGAGCTGCTGCTCGTTCACGCCGTCGATCGACACCTGGTCGCGGCGGAAATCGTCGCGCAGTTCGTTGGTGCCGGGCTTGATGATGCTGGCGCGGAACAGGCGCGCGGTGCCTTCGAGCTTGCGCGCATGCACGTTGGCCAGCGCTTCGAAGGTATCGCTCGGCTTGAACAGGAACTGCAGGCGCGCCGCGCTCTCTTCGTAGCCTTCCAGGTCGTCGCCGGAACCGTTGTTGACGTTGTCGACCCAGTCGCCGCGGCTCTGGCGCATGACCGACAGGCGCGCGGAGGTGTGCTCGCCGACCGGACCGGTGATCGCGCCTTCCAGGTTCACCTGGTGACGGTCGCCGAGGCCGATGCGCGCGTAGCCGCCGAATTCGTCCTGCGGACGCGCGGATTCGAACTTGATGATGCCGGCCGGCGAGTTGCGGCCGAACAGCGTGCCCTGCGGGCCGCGGGCCATTTCGATGCCGTCGAGGTCGAACAGCGGGAAGCCCTTGAGGATCGGGTTCTCCTGGACCACGCCGTCGTACACCAGCGACACCGGCTGCGAGGCGTTGAGGTCGAAATCGGTGTTGCCCAGGCCGCGCACATAGAAGCGCGGGAAGGCACGGCCGAACGAGGATTCGATGTTCAGGCTCGGCAGGCGGCCCGAGAGCAGGCGGATGTCGTCGCCGCTGGCGGTCAGGGCCTCGACCTTCTCGCGGTCCAGCGTGGTGATCGCCATCGGCACGTCCTGGATGTTCTCGGTCCGGCGCTGCGCGGTGACGGTGATCGTGTCCAGCTCGGGGGCGTCGGGCGACGCCGTCTCCTGGGCCATGGCCGGGAGGGCCAGCAGGACGGCCGTCGCCAGCGCGCCCAGGCGCAGGGCGGAGCGTTCGATCTTGTTCATGGTGGGGTTCCTGTCGTTGGGAATCGACCCTGCCTGGCCATGCGTGTTGCCCGGCGGACCAGCTGGGGGGGGGCGAATTGTAAACGCTTCGTTACGAGCCCGGACTCCAGAACGCCTTCGGGCGCCGGGAAGCCGGCGCCCGAAGGCCATGCCATGCGGAAACCGCCGGGTTTCAGAACCGCATGAGGAGCTCCGCCCCCCAGGTCCTCGGCTCGTTCAGGGCACCGGTGACCTCGTAATGATCCATGGCATTGACGACCACCTGTTCGTCGGTGATGTTGCGGCCGAACAGCGCGGCCTCGTAGCGGCCGCCCTTCCAGTTCACGCCCAGGCGCAGGCCGCCTTCCAGCAGCGACTTGCCGGTGCCTTCGATCGCGTCGTAGAGGAAGAAGTTGACCTCGCTGCGGTAGGCCCAGTCGGTGTGGACGAAGAAAAGGGCCTGACCCAGCGGCACCTCGTAGCGGGCAGACAGGTTGTAGACGTGTCTGGGCGCATACGGCAGGGGATTGCCATCGACCAGCACGACATTCGAATTCAGGCTGGTTTCCGGGTCGCGCACCGTGCACCGGGATTCGCACGTGAACGTGCCCAAGTCCTTGTCCTGGATCTCGGTGTCGTTGTAGCTCGCACCGAAGCCGACGGACAGGCCGTCGGTCACCCGCGCCTGCAGCTCGAATTCCGCACCCCGGCCGACGACGCGATCGATGTTCGTCAAGCCGAGAACGTAAGGGCGCCACACCTGGCTGCCATTGCGTGCCGCAGTGACCTGCAGGTCCTCTCCCGTGTAGCGGTACAGCGAGAAACCCATGCGCAGACGGTCGTCCAGGAACCCGGCCTTCACGCCCGCCTCGTACGACAGCAGGGTCTCGCCCTTCGCACTGGAGACATGATCGGCGGACGTCAGGAAGCGGCTCGAGAACATCATGCGCGCCTGCGCGCCTGGCGCACGGTAACCGGTCGCCACCCGGGCATGGAGATGCACCTGGTCGCTCGCCTCGAATACGCCGCCCAGATCCCAGTCGAGCTGCGTATCGTCCGCATCGACCCGGATCGGCGCGATTGCATCGCCGAACAGGCCGTTGTAACGACGCGCGACGAAATCCTTGCGGGCGTCGGTGTAACGCAGGCCGCCACGCAGCTTGAAGCGCTCGGTCACGTCGACATCACCGGAAGCGAACACCGCCCACTCGCTGCGGTCCTGCTGCACGCGGACGCGTCCGATTTCCCCGAACGAACCGCGGTCGTCATAGAGGAGATTGTCCGCAGTGAGGCGCTCGTTGAACCAGAACAGACCCGCCTGCCAATCGAAGCGCCCCCATTCGCGGGATTGCACGCGGAATTCCTGGCTCCACTGGCGATGGTTCGGCACCTCGTCGCCAGTCGCGTACGAATAACCGATAAAGCCCGGTCCATTGCCGCGTGGCGGCAGGAAGATCACTTCGCTGGTGCCATCGGCATCGCTGCGACTGGCGTAGTCGACGCTTTCGTATCCGGTGATCGAATGCAGTTCGACCGCTCCCAGCTCCCAGCGCATGCGCACATGGCCGCCGAGCTGATCGAGGAATTGGTCCGTCGATGCATTCATGGACACCAGTCCGCGGCGAAAATCATCCGCGAGATCGTTGGTCCCACGCTCGAACAGGGAACCGAAACGAAGATGGCTGCCACGAAACAGCCTTGAATTGCCTTCGAGCCTCCGCGCATGGACGTTGGCCAGCATGTCGAAGGTATCGCTCGGCTTGAACAGGATCTGCAGGCGCGCAGCCGTGTCCTCGTACCCCTCCTGGTCCTTCCCGACCGCTTCGACAAAGGGGAAGCAAGCCCCTGGACGACAGACATTCTCGACCCAGTCGTCGCGCGTCTGCCGCAGGAGCGACAGACGGGCAGAGACATGCTCCGAGAGCGGACCGGTGACCGCGCCTTCGAGATGGGTCAGATCCCGTTCGCCGACGCCGATGCGTGCGTAGCCGCCGAAGGCGTCTTCCGGGCGCGCGGACTCGATGCTGATCACGCCTGCCAGGGCATTGTGCCCCTGCAACGCGCCCTGGGGCCCCCGCGCCACATCGACACGGCCGAGATCGAACAGCGGAAAACCATTGAGCATGGGATTGCTTTGGACCACGCCGTCACGGATCAACGCCACGGGCTGCGAGGCATACGTGTCGGCATCCGAATTGCCGAGGCCACGCAGATGGAACTGCGGGTAGGCACGGCCATGCGGCGATTCGACGATGAGCCCCGGCGTGCGCCCGGACAGCTGGCGCACATCCTCGCCGCCCGCGCCGATCACCTGCAGCGTCTGCGGGTCCAGCACCGTCACCGCCAACGGCACCTCCTCGATGCGTTCGATGCGCCCCCGGGTTGTGACGGATAGCACATCCAGCGCAGAAGCCTCAGGCAGCGAGCGCTCCTGCGCCAGGGCCGGAAGCGACAGGGAAACAGCAACAGCCAATGCAGACAGGCGCAAGGCCTGGCGGGTCGAACGACAGAGATGGGGCATCGAGGAAGTACTCGTTGGTGGTGGAAAGGCATCCAGTCCGAACCATCGCACCTTGCCGATCCTGTCGGAAAGCAGCTCAAACCGATGGGACGCAACATGAACCGTTGCTGATCGAACATTGTCCATGGGTGACAGCACTCAAGCCCATGCCTTTCGTCATGGGCGGCCCCCGCCCCCATCCGCTACCCTGACGGCCGCCCAATCCGTCTGTCGAGAATCGCCATGACCCGTCCCATCGCCTGCGCGCTCGCGCTGGCCATCGCCACCGGCCTTGCCGGCGCCGCCGCGCCGGCCGCCCACGCCAAGAAGCCCGCCATGTCCACCGCCGCCACCCAGAGCAACCCGTTCTTCGCCGACAGTCCGCTGCCGCTCAAGTACCCGCAGTTCGACAAGATCAAGGACAGCGACTTCGGACCCGCCTTCGATCGCGGCATGGCCGACCAGCTGAAGGAAGTGGAGGCGATCGCGAACAATCCGGAAGCGCCGACCTTCGAGAACACCATCGTCGCGATGGAGAAGACCGGGCAGATCCTCGGCCGCAGCCTCGCGGTGTTCTTCAACCTCAGCGGCGCCGACACCAACGACGCCCGCGAGAAGCTGCAGAGCGACTACGCCGCGAAGCTCTCCGCCCACGGCGACGCCATCTCGCTCAATCCCAAGCTGTTCGCGCGCATCAAGTCGCTCTACGACCGCCGCAACGACCTCGGCCTCGACGCCGAAGGCGTGCGCCTGGTCGAACGCTACTACACCGATTTCGTCCGCTCCGGCGCCAGCCTCAGCGAAGCGCAGAAGGCGCGCGTGAAGGCGATCAACGCCGAACTGGCGACCCTGGGCACCAAGTTCAGCCAGAACGTGCTGGCCGAAGTGAACGCCTCGGCGGTCGTGGTCGACAGCAAGGCGGAACTGGCCGGTCTGTCCGACGAGCAGATCTCCGCCGCCGCCGAAGCGGCGAAGGCGCGCAAGCTGGAAGGCAAGTACGTCATCGCCCTGCTCAACACCACCGGCCAGCCGGCCCTCGCCCAGCTCGAGAACCGCGCCCTGCGCGAGCGCCTGTACAAGGCGTCGATCGTGCGCGGCAGCCGCGGCAACGAGTTCGACAACACCGGCATCGTCTCGCAGGTGCTCAAGCTGCGCGCCGAACGCGCGAAGATCATGGGTTACCCGCACCACGCCGCCTACGTGCTGGAAGACGAGACCGCGCGCACCGCCGAAGCCGTCAACGCGATGATGGGCAAGCTCGCGCCGGCCGCCGTGGCGAACGCCAGGCGCGAAGCCGCCGACATGCAAGCGGTCATCGACGCAGAGCAGAAGGCCAAGGGCGAGCCGAGCTTCAAGCTGGAGCCGTGGGACTGGGCGTTCTACGCCGAGAAGGTCCACCAGGCCCGCTACAACTTCGACGAATCGCAGCTCAAGCCGTACTTCGAGATGAAGAACGTGCTGGAGAACGGCGTGTTCTTCGCCGCCAACAAGCTGTACGGCCTGACCTTCAAGCAGCGCACCGACCTGCCCGTCTACCATCCCGACGTGCTGGTCTACGACGTGTTCGACGCCGACGGCAAGCCGCTGTCGATCTTCCTCGCCGACATGTACGCCCGTCCGTCCAAGCGCGGCGGTGCGTGGATGAACGAATACGTCTCGCAGTCGAAGCTCACCGGCAACCTGCCGGTGGTCGCGAACCACCTCAACATTCCCAAGCCGCCGGCCGGCCAGCCCACGCTGATGACCTGGGACGAAGTGACCACGACCTTCCACGAATTCGGCCACGCGCTGCACGGCATGTTCTCGAACGTGACCTACCCGCGCTTCTCGGGCACGAACGTGCCGCGCGACTTCGTCGAGTATCCGTCTCAGGTCAACGAGATGTGGGCCGACTGGCCGGAAGTGCTCGCCAACTACGCCAAGCACTACCAGACCGGCGCGCCGATGCCGAAGGAACTGCTGGACAAGGTGCTGGCCGCCTCGAAGTTCAACCAGGGCTTCGCGACCACCGAATACCTCGGCGCCGCGATGCTGGACCAGAGCTTCCACCAGCTGCCGGCCGACAGGATCCCGGAAGCCAAGGACGTGATCGCGTTCGAGGAAGCAGCGCTCAAGGCCAACGGCACCGATTTCCATGCCGTCCCGCCGCGCTACCGCACCACCTACTTCAGCCACATCATGGGCGGCTACTCGGCCGGCTACTACGCCTACATCTGGTCGGAAGTGCTGGATGCCGAAAGCGTGGAGTGGTTCAAGGAGAACGGCGGCCTGAGCCGCAAGAACGGCGACTGGTTCCGCGCCAAGCTGCTCAGCCGCGGCGGGTCGGAAGACGCGATCACCACGTTCAAGCAGTTCCGCGGCCGCGACCCGCAGATCGAGCCGCTGCTCAAGCGTCGTGGCCTGACCACGAAGTAAGCGCAACGCACCATCGCAGCACCGACACCGCCCGGCTCGTCCGGGCGGTGTCGTTTCCGGACGACGCGTTCTATCCTTCCTGCATGAGTGCCGATCCAGACATCGCCCGCGCCGCAGCGCAGGACATCGCCCATGCCGCCGACGCGCTGCGCGAGTGGCTGTCGCGGCGAAGCCGTGTGTTCGTGCTCACCGGCGCCGGCATCAGCACCGATTCCGGCATCCCGGATTACCGCGACGCCGATGGCGCCTGGAAACGCTCCCCGCCGGTGACCTGGCAGGCGTTCACCGGCGACCCGGCCACGTACCGCCGTTACTGGGCGCGCAGCTTCGTCGGCTGGCCGATCTTCTCGGCGGCGGAACCCAATCGCAGCCACCACGCGCTCGCCGCGCTCGAACGCAGCGGCCGCATGGCCACCCTGGTCACGCAGAACGTCGACGGCCTGCACCAGCGCGCCGGCAGCACCGAGGTGATCGACCTGCACGGCCGGCTCGATGGCGTGGTCTGCCTGGGCTGCGGCGATACCCAGTCCCGCGCGGCGCTGCAGCCCCGGCTGCTCGCAGCGAATCCGGACTGGCGACCGCACACGGCCGCCGCCGCGCCCGACGGCGATGCCGACATCGATGCCGAAGCCGTCGCGCGCTTCGTGCCGCCGCAATGCGCGCACTGCGGCGGCATGCTGAAACCCGACGTGGTGTTCTTCGGCGAGAACGTGCCCCGCGCGCGCTACACGCAGGCGCTCGACGCCCTGCACGCCAGCGACGGCGTGCTGGCGGTCGGCACCTCGCTGATGGTCTATTCCGGCTTCCGCTTCGTGCGCATGGCCCACGAACGCGGCCTGCCGGTCGCCTTGCTCAATCGCGGCCGCACCCGCGCCGACGACCTGGGCGGGCTCAAGCTGGATGCAGACTGCGGGGCGGTGCTGGAGGCCGTCGCGCGCTGAGGCGACGCGACGGCGGAGAAGCGGTTTCGACCGCCTGTCAGGGCATGCCCGCAGGCTTCGCCGGCGCGGCGGCCGGATCGGCCGGCATCGGCGCCGGGGCATCCACGAACATCGCCGCGAATTCCGGCGACAGGTGCGGGCGCAGCACGGACGTCGGCACCTCCACCATGCGCTCGCCATCGACGTAGGGGCCGACCTGGTACGGCGGGAACACGAACTTCAGGCCCACCAGCTTGCCGCCTTCCGGGGCGAGCACGGGCTCGAACATCGCGAAGGCCTCGGCGCTGGGCTTGGTGCCCGCATCGATCATCTTGCCGCTGGTGCGCATCAGCTCCGCGCGCTCGGCCGGCGGCAGCTCGTCGCTGTCGATGCGCTGCGACAGCTCGGCGTGCAGCTGTTCGCGGACGTAGTCGGAAATCGCGACCCAGCCCTTGGGGTCGGGTACCAGGGTCGAGGCGGTGAGCAGGCGGTTCTGCGTCGGCAGCCACACGAAGCGGGCCACGAGGGGCTCGCCATGCGCGCCCCCGGTGAACACCGCGCCGCCGGCCGACACCGCAACCATGTCGGGCGTGTCCGCGAGCAGGGTGTAGGTCAGAGTGAGGTCGTAGGGCCCGATCTGCTTGGCCGGATCGGTCTTCGCCAGGGCCTGGTCCAGGGTGGCGCGCGCCTTGTCGCTGTAGGCGCGCATCGCCTCGGCCAGGCCCGGGTATTTCGAGATCCCCGGCGGATAGCTGATGCCGACGATGAAGCGCGGATCCTGTTCGATCACGTCCTTCAATTCGACCGCGACCGGCGCGGGCGGCGGTGTCGTCGCGGCGGGCGGCTGCGGCTGTGCGGGCGCCTGACGTTCCCGGTCGCAGGCCGCGATGAACAGGGTCGCGGCCATCACGGCCACGAACAGGCGGGAGGGGGCAGTGGGGATGCGCATCGTGGGGGGGCTCTTCGCGGGATCCGTTCCCGCTGGACATGGATCACGGGGGGATGGAGTGCCAAGCAGGGGCACCGGGGGCGCCCGGCCTGGCAAGGCGCACAGGATATCGGATCGCCCGCCCGGCATGCATGGCGGCCATGACGCGGGCAAATAAAAAGCCCCGGACGCGAGCGTCCGGGGCCTGGTGTCGAAGCGTGTCGGCTTAGAGCGCCTGGACTTCGTCGGCCTGCAGGCCCTTCTGGCCCTGCACGACCTTGAAGGTGACCTTCTGGCCTTCCTTCAGGGACTTGAAGCCGGTGCCCTGGATCGAACGGAAATGGACGAAGAGGTCCTGGCCGCTTTCCGGGGTGATGAAGCCGTAGCCCTTGGCATCGTTGAACCACTTGACGGTGCCGCTCTGACGATCGGACATGGGTGTTACTCCTTACATTCAACAGTTGGGTGGATACACGGAACCTTTCGGGCACCGCGACTGTCTAGCCAGGGGTAACGCGAACGATGAGTGGATCGTCGGGACTGGTGCAGGTCGTACACCGGAACGGAGCTCCCGAGGGAGAGCATCCGCAGCGGGCCTTGCCGGCTTGCCACCTTGGATCTACCGCATCGGGCCACGATGTACCGTGCCCGCTTGGAACAGTATTTGCACCTTACACCACAACGAAACCGTTTTGGGAAGTGGGGCCGGGAACTTTTTTTCGGACTTGTCCATCCTGCCGGCAGGCCCTGGACATCGCAGGTTCATTTTTCTCGTGTTTTGCAGGGTTTGGCACCGTCCGGGCCTTTCCCGGCGCACTGCAACGGAGGGCGTCATCGCTGGCCCCGCACCGGTGGATAGTGACACCGAAGGGCAGTTCCGGACGCGCGAAAACGCGCAAAATGGGTTGGCACGCTTCCTGCTAAAACTTCTCTCGAAACACCCGTGCAGCGTGACCCCGCATCACCCGGCCTCACACGTTCCCCCACCCCTTTCCAAGGTGGCCCATGCAAACCGATCAACCCATTGCCAGCAACGTCTCCGATGACCTGGTCGTGGCCCGGCTCTTCGACCTGGCGCGCCAGGGCGAGACGTCGACGCGGGAGTTCCAACTCCTCGACTACGTCATCCAGAAGCGCCTAGTCCAGACCTACGGCGGCGATTTCGTCCACAGCGCCCACGCGGCCTGAGCGAAGCGGCGGACCGGTCCCGGTCCGCCAGCCCCCATCGGCTTCATTGCGTCAACGCGCCAGATCCATCGCTCCACTCACACCACGATCCCTCCCCTCCCTTTTGTGTGTGCTTCGTTTCGTGGGGCATTGCCCCGTCCCACGAAACGAAGTTTTCTTTTTTGGGGGAACGGAAATCCAGTCGGGCCCGCAGGCCCGAAGCGCTTCAGCCGAACGACGGCGACAGCAGGCGCGCCAGGAAATGCCCGGCCAACGCCGGCTCCTGCACCAGGGCGAACGCCATGCCGTAGAGGGCGCCCCACAGATGGGCGCTGTGGTTGACGTTTCCGCGTCCGCGACGGTCCATCCAGATGCTGTACCAGAGGTACAGGCCGGCGAACACGAACGCGGGCACCGGGACCACGAAGAACAGCAGGATCAGGCCCCAGGGGTCGAGCAGGATCGACGAGAACAGCACCGCCGAGACCGCACCCGAGGCACCGAGGCTGGCGTATTGCCTGTCGTGGCGATGGCGCAGGTAGCTGGGCAGGATGGAGACCACCAGCGCCGACAGGTAGAACAGCAGGTAGCCCATCGACCCGATGCTGGCGCTGAAATACCGCTCCATCAGCATCCCGAAGGAATACAGGGTGACCATGTTGAAGGCGAGGTGCATGCCGTCGGCATGGATCAGGCCGTAGGTCACCAGACGGTCGTACTCCTTGTTCCGGTCGATCGCCGGCGGCCACAGGATCAGGCGTTCCTGCAGGCGCGGACGCTCCCACGCCTGCCAGGAGACGATCACGGTCACCGCCAGGATCAGCCAGGTGACGATGCCGCCGTTCATGCGCGATGCCCCGTGCCGGACCGCATGCCGTGTCTCAGCTCATCCATCGGGTCAGGCCGCACGGTAGTAGTCCTGCATCGGGTAGCGCTTCGCGTACAGGGCGAAGATCACCGCCGCGACGAAGGCGAAGCCGGCGAAGAAGAACATCAGGAACGCGTTCTCGCTCATGCCCGACGCTGCGATCTGCGCCACCATCACCTCGCTCTTCACGCCGGCGTTGGTCAGCAGCACCCAGACGTTGCCGAAGGTCACGGACAGCAGCCAGAAGCTCATGATGACGCCCTTCATCGGCTGCGGCGCCTGGCTGTAGGCGAATTCCAGGCCGGTGGCCGACACCAGCACTTCGCCGAAGGTCAGCAGCGCGTAGGGCAGGATCTGCCAGGCCAGCGAGGTCGGGTCGCCGCCATCGATCTGCAGCTGGATCATGCCCGCGATCACCCAGGCCAGGCCCGAGAACGCGATGCCCCAGCCCATGCGCCGCAGCGCGGTGACCTGGAAGCCCATCTTCGACAGGGCCGGGTACAGCACGAGGTTGTTGAACGGGATGAGCAGCATCACCAGCAGCGGGTTGAGCGCCTGCATCTGCGCCGCTTCCTGCACCAGCCAGCTCGGCCACCACCACTCGTCATGCGGCAGCACCATCTCCTTGCCCTGCAGTACCCAGGTCGAGGCCTTCTGGTCGAACAGCGACCAGAACGGGCTGACGATGGCGAACACGATCAGGATGCGCAGCACCGCGCGCACACCGTCGACAGCGGCATCCGGATGCAGGCCGCGCGCGCGCTCCAGTTGCAGCGCGGTGCCGATGCCGCCGAACAGCAGCACCGAACCCAGCGCCAGGCAGAACGTGGTGACGAACTTGATCGATTCGGGCCAGAAGCCGCCGCTGCCCAATGCGTTCATTGCCCAGCCGGCGAGCATCGCGATCGCCAGGACCACGCCGCCGATCGCGGTGAAGGTGCCCACGCCCTTGTCGCCACTCGCGCCGCCGCGCAGCGCGGTCATCGTGACCGCCATGAACCCGTTCGGATCGCGCGGCGTCGGCGGCATGTTCATGTACTTGCGACGGCCCATCCAGAAGATGACCGTGGCGATGAACATCAGGATGCCCGGGATGCCGAACGCGATCGCCGGGCCGTACGCGCTGAGGATGCGCGGCATCAGCAGCGAGGCGAAGAACGAGCCGAAGTTGATCGTCCAGTAGAAGGCGTCGTAGACGACCTTCGCCATGTGCTTGTTCGACTGGTCGAACTGGTCGCCGACGAAGGCCGAGACCAATGGCTTGATGCCACCGGAGCCCAGCGCGATGAGGAACAGGCCTGTGTAGAAGCCTGTGCGGTTCTCCTCGAACAGCGCCAGGCAGGCGTGACCGACGCAGTACAGCAGCGACAGCCAGAGGATGGTGTTGTACTTGCCGAAGAAGCGATCCGACAGCCAGCCGCCGAGCAGCGGGAAGAAATACACACCGATGACGAAGCTGTGGAAGACCTCCTTCGCCATGCCCTGCCGTTCGGCCTCGGGCAGGTACGACAGCAGCACGCTGCCGACCAGGAACGGCACCAGGATGTTGCGCATCCCGTAGAAGCTGAAGCGCTCGCAGGCTTCGTTGCCGATGATGTAGGGAATCTGCCCGGGCAGCCGGGCTTTGTCGGCGGCGGGCGTGGCGTCTGGGGCGGCTTCGCGCATGGGCTGGTCTCGCAGGATGTCTCGCGGGAATGAACGGAACGTCCGGCCATGCGGCCGGACGCGAGCCCCCGGAGTGTACCCAAGTTCGCCGCGGAATCCGTACCGGTCCGGTCGGAGATGCCGCGCGGGCCTGCAGTTCAGTGTCCCGCTGTCAGGCCCATTCGGTCAGGCCTTCCCGCGCGTACAGTGCCGCGAAGGACGGCCGTGCCTTCAGCTTCGCCGCCAATGCCGCCAGATTCGGCCATTCGGTGGCGGGCTTCGGCATGTTGCGCGACCAGCGCATCAGCATGACCAGGTGGAAGTCGGCCACGCTCGGGCGATCGCCGAGCAGGTACGGACCGTTCGCGGCCAGATGCGCGTCGATGCGATCCCACTGCGCTTCGATGCGCGGCCGTACGTGCGCCAGCACGGTCTCGGCCTGCGCCTCGCCGGCCGGTTCGTGCGGATACCACCACTGGCGGAACAGCGGCTGCACCATGTTCGCGAGATTGAACATCCACTGCAGGAAATCCGCCCGGGCGGGATCGCCCGGCAACGGCGCCAGCCCGCGTTCGGGATGGGTTTCCGCGAGATACGCGATCAGCGCCGCCGCCTCGTACTGCGGCTTGCCGTCGACGACCAGCGTCGGCACCACGCCGTTAGGATTGAGGGCCAGATATTCCGGCCGCTTCTGCGCGCCGGCCTTGGTATCGACCAGCGCCAGCGCATGCGGCAGGTCCAGTTCCAGCAGGACCCAGTGGACGACCAGACTGGCGGCACCGGGCGAGTAGTACAGCGTGTACGGGGACGGGTTCATCGGCGCTCCTGCGACGCGGGACAGGCGCCAATCTTCGCATGACCAATGGCGCGCCCGCGTCCGCGCACGACAGGGCACAATGCGACGCTGCATTCCGTCCGCCGAGACCACGCCTCATGCGCCCTGCCCCGCTGATCGCTTCGCTGCTGCTTGCCCTCTCGCTGCCCGTCACCGCCGCTGCGTCTCCGCCGGACCTGTCGACCGAAGCCGAGCGCAGCGGCTACGCGCGCACCGGCCGCTACGCCGAGGTGATCGCGCTGTGCGATGCGTTCGCGGCGCGTCATCCCGACGCCGTGCGCTGCATCGAGTTCGGCACCACGCCGGAAGGCCGGCCGATGAAGGCGCTGGTGGTCACGCGCAGCGGCGCGCGCACGTCGGATGCCGCGCGTTCAGCAGGCATCCCGGTGGTGCTGATCCAGGGCGGCATCCATGCCGGCGAGATCGACGGCAAGGACGCGGGTTTCCTCGCGCTGCGGCAGATGCTCGACGACCAGGCCGCGCGCGGCGCGCTGGAGAAGACGGTGCTGGTCTTCGTGCCGGTGTTCAACATCGACGGCCACGAGCGATTCGGCGCATGGAACCGGCCCAACCAGAACGGCCCGATCGAGATGGGCTGGCGCGTCACGGGCCGCAACCACAATCTCAACCGCGACTACGCCAAGGCCGAAGCTCCGGAAATGCAGGCCATGCTGGCACTGGTGAGCGCATGGGACCCAGTCGCGACCATCGACCTGCACACCACCAATGGCGCGAAGTTCGAACACGACATCTCGATCCAGGTCGAGCCGCTGCATGCCGGCGACGAGACCCTGCGCGACGCAGGCCGCCTGCTGCGCGACGGCACCATCGCACGCCTCGCGAAGCAGGGTTCGCTGCCGCTGCCGTTCTATCCGTCCTTCGTCGAGAACGACAATCCCGCCTCGGGCTTCGTCGACGGCGTGTCACCGCCGCGTTTTTCCACCGGTTATTTCCAGCTGCGCAACCGCCTGGCGATGCTGGTCGAGACCCACTCGTGGAAGGACTACCCTACCCGCGTGCGCATCACCCGCAACACGGTCGTCGCGGTGATGGAACTGATGGCGAAGCATGGGCGCGACTGGCGCGCGCTCGCCGACGCGGCCGATGCGCGCGCCGCGAATCTCGCCGGCGCGACCGTGCCGCTGGCCTGGACCGCCACCGACAAGGTGCGCACCATCGAATTCCGCGGGTACGCCTACGCGCGCACGCCATCCGAAGTCTCCGGCGCGCTGATGACCCGCTACGACGATCGCACGCCGCAGGTCTGGAAGGTGCCGCTGCGCGACGAGATCGTGCCGTCGCTGCAGGTCGCGGCGCCGAAGGGCGGCTACCTGGTTTCGCCGGCCTACGCGGAGATCGTCGCCGCGAAGCTGCGCCAGCACGGCATCGCGTTCACGCGCATCGAACGCGCGCTGGACGATGCGAAGGTCGACAGCTACCGCGACGAGACGCCGGTGTTTTCCGCAGGTTCCAGCGAAGGCCGGCAGCGCCTGACTGTCGACGGCGCCTGGTCGACCGACGTGCAGGACATCGGCGCGGGCGCGCTGTTCGTGCCGATCGCCCAGCCGAAGTCGCGACTGGCGATGGCCCTGCTCGAACCGCAGGCGCCGGATTCGATGCTCGCCTGGGGCTGGTTCAACAACGCCTTCGAGCGCAAGGAGTACATGGAAGATTACGTCGCCGAAGAAGTCGCGCGCGACATGCTGGCCCGCGATCCCGCGCTGCGCGCGGCCTTCGAGAAGAAGCTGCAGGACGATCCGAAGTTCGCGGCCAGTGCGGATGCGCGGCTGGAGTTCTTCTATCGCCGCCATACCGCGTGGGACGAACGCTACGGGCTGTATCCGGTGTTCCGCACCGACGCGGCGCCTTGAACGCAGGCGCACGCGCTCAGCAGCGCTCGTATTTCCAGTTGCGCGACTTGCCCTCGCCCAGCCATTCGATCGCCTGGGCGATGCGCCGCGCGCGGGTCTCCTCGCGCCTGGCCTCGATGATCCATTCGAGGTACTCGCGCCGATGGCTCGGCGGGAACGCATCGAACGCAGCCTGCGCCTTCGGCGCGGCGCGCAGCGCATCGGCGAAGGCGGCGGGCATCTCCGGCAAGGGACGCGGCGTCGCCGACTTGCGCGCGCCCGTCGACTTCGGGCGCGAACCGCGCTTGTCCGTCGTCTTCGCGCGCACCTCGTTCAGGCGCGCAGCCTTGCGCACATAGGCCAGCAACTGGCGCTTCGTCGGCAGGTCATCGATCGACGCGAGCTTGCCGAAACTCCCCATGCCCTCGCTCGTCCGCGCCTCGCCGACGACCTCGGCATGCCTCCAGAACCCGAACGAGGCGTGCCGCTTGAAGGCGGCCATGCTGCAGAGGATCGCCCCGGCATGCACGAAGCTGGGCATGCCCCACTTGAGGGTTTCCTCGACGGCCGGACAGGCTTCATGCACGAGCGCTAGCACGTGTTCGAGGATCGGCCGCGCGAACGGCTCGGCCCCGGCGATGTAGGCATCGATGCGCGGATCGTGATGCGACGGGTCGGACATGGCACCTCCGATGGCGGAAGCGGTCAGAACGGTCGCGGCAGGTCCAGCATCGGCGCGACGAACCAGTAGGCGCCGAACAGCAGGGCACCGATCCAGAACAGCTTGAACACGAACTTCACGACCTTGATGACGAAATAGGCCGCGACGATGGCCAGAACCAGGCCGATCCAACCGAACTCAAGCATGGACGGGGTTCCCGGGAACTGAGGGCGCGGATGGTGCCGGCACGGGCGCCAGCGAGGGATCGAGCGCGATGCGCCCGTCGAACACGAAGCAGGCGCCGTCGTAGCCGTGACCACCCACGGCCTCGAAGTAGCCGAGGATGCCGCCGTCGAGCTGCAGCACGTTGTCCATGCCCTGCGCGCGCATCCACAGCGCGGCCTTCTCGCAGCGGATGCCGCCGGTGCAGAAGCTCACCACCGTCGCATCGCGCCACGCGTCGCGGCGGGCCAGCACGGCCTCGGGCAGCTCGGTGAAGTTGTCGATGGGCAGGGTTTCCGCGCCGGCGAAGGTGCCATGGGCGAACTCCTCGCGGTTGCGGGTGTCGAGCAGCACAAGCCGGCGACCCGCGTCGTCGGCGCCCTGCGCCAGCCAGCGCGACAGGTCCTGCGGCGACACCGCCGGCGCGCGGCCCTCGATCGGCGCGGCATCGGGCATGCGGAAACTGATGATTTCCGGCTTGACCTTGGCCTTGAGGCGGCCGAACGGCTGCTCGGCGGAGTCACTGGCCTTGACGATGATCCCGGCGAAACGCGGGTCGGCGCGGAGGTCGGCGACAAAGGCATCGATATCGGCCGGCGCACCGGCCAGGAACAGGTTGATGCCCTCGCCCGCCACCAGGATCGTGCCGCGCAGCGACAGGGACTCGGCACGCGAGAACAGCTGGTCGCACAGGCCCTGTGGCTCGTCGACGGGAACGAAGTGATAGGCGGCGATGTTGCGGATCATCCCGGCATTCTACCGGCTGGCCGGCGCCCTCAAGCCAGTCGGACCATGGGTCTGGCCAGGGATCGGCAGCACCTTGGCCTGTTCTGCTCCCCCGCGTGCGGGGGAGGATTGAGGTGGGGGTGCCTGATGTACGACCAGAGCTGAGAGCCCCCATCCCAACCTTCCCCCGCGCGCGGGGGAAGGAGCCGCTGAGCGGTTCAGCGCGCGGCGAGCGCGGCGAGCGCGGCGGCCAGGTTGGCCCGGGCCCGCGCTTCGAGTCGTCCGTGGAAATGGTCGCTCAGGTAGATCCGCTCGGAGGCCAGCAGGCGCCTGAAGAACTGCCGGCGCTTGATCCGGTACAACCAGCGCGGCACGGCGCGGTATTCCTCGTCGATCTCGCGGTCGTAGGCGGCGAAGCGATCCGGGTCGGCGGCGAGGATGGCCATGTCGCAATCGAGGAAGCGGCGCGTGTCTTCCGCATCGGGGCCGTCGCCGAGCGCGTTCCGGTCGATGGCCCCGTGGCGCGCGGTCAGCAGGATCAGCTCGGACACCCGGGACGGGTCAACATCGTTCGCCGGGGGCCATCGAGACAGGTGTTCGACCGCCAGACCGGCAGAGGCCGCTTCGTTGTCGCTGCGGCCGGGCACGTAGACGGCGTCGTGATAGAGCACGGCGAAGAGGACCTCATCGGGCCGGTGCCAGCCCGGGCCTTCGGCCACGTCGCGGTAGTGCCCGAGCACCTCCAGCACGTGCCCGAAGTGGTGGTAGGCGCGGGGTGGCGTGGCATAGGCCGCCTGGAGGGCGGCGAGCTGGTCTTCCGGCAGACCGCCAAGCGGGCCGTCGCCGCAGGTCGCGTCGGCGCGTGCGGCATCCGGCGCCGGCGGAACCGGGGTCAGCGGTTGACCACCGACAGGCTCGGCGAACGGCGGACGGAACGATGGTCCGCCGCCGCTTCCGTGGTGTACACGCAGACGCGGTTGCGGCCTTCGTTCTTGGCGCGGTAGAGCATCTGGTCGGCGTGCGACAGCAGGCGGGACAGGTCATAGCCCGACTGCGCGGTCGAACTGACCCCGAAGCTGCCGGTGACCACGAAGGAATAACCGCAGTCGCGGGTATCGATCTGCGCCAGCTGCGCGCGGCAATCCTCGGCCAGTCGCGCAGCACCGGCGAGGTCGATGCCGCGCAGCAACACCGCGAACTCCTCGCCACCGATGCGGCCGATGTAGTCGATCTTCCGGCAATGGGCCGAGCAGGTCTTGCCCACCTGCTTCAGCACCCAGTCGCCGGCACCATGGCCGTAGGTGTCGTTGATCGCCTTGAAGTGGTCGAGGTCGAACATGACCAGCGACGCCGGCTCCCCGGCACGCGCCGCTTCGACCAGCGAGCGCTCGGACTTCTGCGTGAAATAGTGGCGGTTGCCCAGCCCGGTCAGCGAATCGGTCTGCGCCAGCTTCTTCAGCTGCTGCTGGTGGCGCTTGACCTGGAACGCCCAGAACACGATGCCGGCCAGCAGGATCGCCAGGAACAGCGTCGTCAGCTGCGCCTTCTGCGTATTCTCCCGTTCCAGCCGCTGCTGCGCCTGGAGGAGCTCGATTTCCTTGTTCTTCTGCTGCGTCTCGTGGCGCACGATCTCGTAGGCCAGTTCCCGCGCCTTGACATCGCTCTGGTGCGCCATCTGAGACTCGGCGTAGCGCTTGTAGAGCTCAAGCGCAGCGGTGCTTTTCTCACGATTGGACGCGACTTGGTAGAGCGTGTGATAGGCGCTCACGAGCGCGGCCGACGACGCGATCTGCTTGCCATAGGACACCGCTGCATCAGCGTGCGCCTTGGCGGCATCAGTGTTGCCACGCTGAAGCTCGAGCTCGGCCAGAATCGAACGCACCTCGGCAATCAGCCAGGGGTAACGCGTCTGTTCGACTTCCGCCAGCGAACCCGCAAGCAAAGCCACCGCAGCGTCCAGCTTGCCTTCTTTTGACCACTTCCTTGCAAGCGTGGCACGCAACGTGCCTGCCGCCATCAATTCGTTGATTTTGCGGCAATCTTCGATTTCAGCAGAAAAGTCATCTTTGCCCGGGGGCAGCTTGCCGAGGACGCGCTGCGCTTCTAGCTTGATGCTCGTAGCAAAACACTTGGTCCGGGGCGCAGGAGACTCCGCAAGGATTTCATTTGCATACTTGAGGCCCAGCGAATGCTGGCCGACCTCATTGTAAAGCGCTGCAGCAGCACCTACGCCTTCGTGACGAATCGATTTGTTCTTGACGCCCTTTCTTGTATCGAGGGTTCGCCCCAAGTATCGGAAGCCAGTCCGAAAATCCCGCTTCACAGCTGAGAGATTGGCAATCAGACTGCCCGTACGGAACTTGAGATCGGGGTCGTTGACCTCTTTGTAGAGGTCAACGGCCTGAGCGACGGCATCAGCCACGCGATCTTCATATGCTGCCTTGTGAAACACCTGCAGATAGCGAAGTCGCTGAATCTCGGGTTTGGTTGCCGATGCCTTGTGTTCCTCCAGGGATGCGAGAAGTGATGCAAATTCGACAGGATTCGCACTGCGAACACGATCGGCTTCAGCCAGCTTTTCGCTGAAGTCCGAACTTGACGCAAACAACGACCCTGGCGCGAGCACCAAGAGGAGAGTCAGCAATTGCGATTTGAGCTTTCCTTGCACACTCCACCCCGCACTGATTGGAACAATTCATCGATTTCCAGAACTCACTCCGACTTAGGAGTTTCTTCCGGCGTTTCGCCTTCCTTCTCCGGAGACTCCCGCTGCTCTTCTTCGGAAGGGCTGAAGATAAGGCAGTAAAAAGTCTCTCGCTTGCTCAAGCTCTCACTCAACTTCAGGATATCTTTTTCAAGCAGCCCAGTATCAGCACCATCCTCAAGGCTCAATGCTTCAACTGCAGCCTGATACTCTGCGAAAGACATACGAGCCATGGCGGCATTGGCGCCCATGGATTCCAGAAACCGGATCGTATTCGACACGTGAGCCCCCATTTTCCAATAGATGTTTTACGAAGTTCGGACCGTTTGTCGGCCAAGCTGCCTGATGCTGGTGCGGCGGCAAGCCGGGACATCGCGGTCGATGCCATGCCCGCGCGAACCGCATCATCCCCCAAGGCGACGCTCCGAGGCTAAGCCATGCGCCCGGAAAGATCAACCGGGTCAATGACATACAGCACTGAGCGAATAATCGTTCTGATGTTTGCCGGGCAACCTCAGGTGCCCGGGACGGCTGGCTTCCGCAGCTTACGCCCCTGAATCGAGCGATGCTTCCAGCCTGGCAAGTTTCTCCAGCATGGCCTCGTTGCGGGCCATGGGGCGTGCCGGTGGCACCACCAGGGTGCTCTGGATGCGCAGATCTGCGTCGACCAGGGCCGATAGCGGCACCCGCTCCATCCGAGGTTGGGCGATGGGCAGGGTGGCCGCCTCGTAGACGATGACTTCGTGATCGAGCGGATAGCCTTCATCGACCAGCAGCTCGATCAGCAGGCGGCGGTGCGCCGGCCCGGTGCCGAAGCGGGACACACTGCGGTCTCCGGCCACGCCGATCTGCCACAGGATCAGGTAGGCACTGGGATCCAGCCTGCGGCGGTAGAACATGAGCTGGCTGGCTTCGTAATGCTGGCACCCGAACGTGCCGGGGTCGATGCCGAGATCGGCATACAGGCAGTCCTCGGCAGAAATGCCGGCATGCATATCGGCATCGAACCCTTCCTTGCGCGCCTGGGCAACGGCATGGTGTGGCACCTGCGCGAACACACCGGGATGGCCGTAGAACACGCCGCAGACGCGATGCCCGGCGCGCACCTCCGCCAGCATCGCATCGATCATTTCGCGATAGCTCTGCGTCCGCCGCTTTCCTTCTGCATAGAACGGCTGGAGGCTGCGGACATCCGCGCGCATCTCCTGCACCCAACACTCGACGATCGCATCGGAGACCAGGGCAAACACGACATCGGCATGCTGGATCTCGCTGCGCGCGCGGGGCGTGATGTGGGCACCCAGCATCATGCCGAGGCCGACGGCGACGAAACTACCTGTCTTCGATGTCATGTTGAATGCAGCTGTGCGGAGTTGATGCAGTCTATACGGCATTCCAGTCGGACCACATCCGGCCAGATCGTCCTGAACGCCAGGACTCATGACACATCCGCCAGGAAAGGATGCGATCCGGATTGCTGCCTGCAAGCGTGAAATCCAGGCTTTCGACCAGCCGTCGTGCAGCCAGATTCGCTTCGGCATGACGCGCGCGCACCTCTGAGATGCCCAAGGGCCAAAGGCCGGACAGACAGCTGCCGATCATTGCAGACAGGCAGTGCTGGCCAATCCCGGCACTCCGTTCACCGGCCGGCAACATCAAACCGACCTCTGCGAAAGCACCATGTACAGCATCACGCACCAGGGATGCGAGTCCGATCGATGCACCACTGGAGGGACTGAAGACTCGCCAGTACAACGCACGAACACCCATTCGTCGGGTATGGCCGAGCGATAGACGAAACAGGTCTTCGGCCTCCTCCCTTCCCATCACCGGCCCGATGTAGCGCATCACCTCCGGATCCGTGTAGAGGGCGAGGTAGAGATCGAGGTCGTCCTCGCAGAGCAGGCGCGCCCTGACGCGTGGCGTTTCGAAGGAAAGATCGGAGGGGGTCACGGAATGCTCGCGCAGGCGTCCGGGGGCAGGCGCTGGATCGCGGGGACGCGGCGGTCGTGCGCCTCGTCGGACAACGCAGGCATGGGGGGCAGTGCGATGGTCGGATGGTCGTGCATGGCAGGGCCTGTCCCGTGGCGTGCCGGCACCTTATCAGGCGCAACTACTCCAGCAAATCCACGAAGACCCATTGGAGCGCACAGGTGTCGCGCATTCCCGACACCTGTCGCAAAGCCCGCGGGCAAGGCATCGGATAGCATGGCGGCATGCCTCACCGCACGACGCCCTCCCCCGCGCCGAGTTCACGGACGACCCTGCGGACGATCCCGCAGACCGTTGCATCCCCGGTGCTGGTCGCGTGGAGCGGCGGGCTGGATTCCACCGTGCTGCTGCACGTGCTCGCACAGGACGCCGAGGTGCGCGCCCGCGGCCTGCGGGCGGTGCACGTCCACCATGGCCTGCACCCGGAGGCGGATGCCTGGGCGACGCACTGCGAGGCGCTCGCGGAGGCCTGGTCCGTGCCGCTCAGCGTGGTGCGCGTGGACGTGCCGCGCGACAGCGGCCTGGGGTTGGAAGCGGCGGCGCGGCAGGCGCGGCGCACGGCCTTCGCCGCCGAGCTGCGCGAGGGCGAATGCCTGGCGCTGGCGCAGCATCGCGACGACCAGGCGGAAACCTTCCTGCTGCGGGCGCTGCGGGCCTCCGGCCCCGACGGTCTGGCCTCGATGCGCCCGTGGCGAAACTTTGCCGGCGGCTGGATGTGGCGCCCGCTGCTCGACACGCCACGCGCGGCCTTGCGCGCGCATGCGGACCATCACGGCCTGCGCTGGATCGAGGATCCGAGCAACGCCGACCCCGGGTTCGACCGCAATTTCCTGCGCCTCCAGGTGATGCCCCTGCTGCGCGAACGCTGGCCGCACGCCGATGCGGCGCTGGCGCGCGCCGCGCAGCTGTCGGCCGAAGCCAGCGACATCCTCGGCGAGCGCGATGCCGCGATCCTGGCCTCGGTGCGCGAGGAAGTCGGATCCGGGCTGTCGATCGCGGCCCTGCGGCTGCTGTCCCCGGCGCGGCGCGCACGGCTGTACCGGTACTGGGTCGCATCGCTCGGCTGGCCGCCGCTGCCGGCCGAAGGCATCGCACGGATCGAGGCCGATCTGCTCGGGCCCGGCGACGAGGCACGCGACCGCCTGCCCGGCTTCGCCTGGCACGGCGTGGAGATCCGCCGCTGGCGCGACGCGCTGCATGCCGTCGACGGCGACCGCGACCTGCCGAAGGACTGGTCCTGCGCATGGGACGGCAGCACGCCGCTGGCCCTGCCCAATGGCGACCAGCTGCGTCTGGAGGGCGTCCCGCGCTTTCCCGCGCCGGTGCGCGTGCACGCCCGCCAGGGTGGCGAGCGGATCCTGCTGCCCGGACGCGGATCGCAGCACCACAGCCTCAAGCATGTGCTGCAGGACATGGACATCGCCCCGTGGCACCGTTCGCGGATGCCGCTGCTGAGCGCCGACGACGGCAGCCTGCTCGCGGCCGGCGACCGCATCCGATCGGCCGGCTTCGACCTGTGGATGCAGGCCCACGATGCCGCGCTTGTCTGGACGCTGCGGCGCGACGACGAAAGCGCGGGGACGTGACGCGGCCCCCTGTCGGCGGTCGCCATCACCCCTTACACTCCATCGCCATGGCCCGAAAAACCGCATCCGACGCCACCTCCGAGACCGCAGCGGACAGCTCGCCGGTCGCCGACTTCGAACAGTCCCTCGACGCGCTGGAACAGCTGGTCGAGAAGATGGAACAGGGGCAGATGAGCCTGGAGGAGTCGCTCGGCGCGTACGAACGCGGCGTCGGCCTCTACCGCCGCTGCCAGCAGGCCCTCGAACACGCCGAACTGCGCGTGCGCCTGCTCACCGACCCCGAGCATCCCGACGGCGCCGAGCCCTTCGCCGATGCGTGAGCCGCCACCGGCGGACATCGCGACCGCCCTCGCCCACTGGCGCCAGCGCGCCGACGACGCGCTGGAAGAGGCCCTGCGCGCCCACGTCCTCGACGACACCCGCCTGCAGGCCGCGATGCGCCACGCCGCGCTGCTCGGCGGCAAGCGCATGCGCCCGCTGCTGGTCTACGCGACCGGGCGCATGCTCGGCGCCGACGATGCCGCGCTCGACGCGCCGGCGAGCGCGGTCGAGCTGATCCACGCCTATTCGCTGGTCCACGACGACCTGCCGGCGATGGACGACGACGCCCTGCGTCGCGGCCAGCCGACGGTGCACGTGGCCTTCGACGAAGCCACCGCGATCCTCGCCGGCGATGCGCTGCAGACCCTGGCCTTCCGCCAGCTGGCCGACGCCCCGGCGCCGGCCGAGGTACGCATCGCGATGGTGCGCGAACTGGCCACCGCCAGCGGCGCCCTGGGCATGTGCGGCGGGCAGGCCTTCGACATCGACGCCACCGGGCGCGGCGGCGACATCGGCCTGGCCGAACTCGAACGCCTGCATGCGATGAAGACCGGCGCCCTGCTGCGCTGCGCGGTGCGCCTGGGCGCGCTGGCCGGCGGCGCGGATGCGCCGGCGCAGGCCGCGCTCGATCGCTATGCCGAAGCGCTGGGCCTGGCCTTCCAGATCCGCGACGACCTGCTCGACATCGAAGCCGACAGCGCCACGCTGGGCAAGACCGCCGGCAAGGACGTGGCGCAGAACAAGGCGACCTTCCCGGCGCTGCTCGGCCTCGACGGCTCGCGCGCGCGGCTCGCGGACCTGCGCGAGGTCATGGCGGAGGCGATCGCGCCCTTCGGCGACGACGCGGCGGCGCTGGCCGAGCTGGCGCGCATGGTCGTCGAACGCAGCCACTGAGCGGCACTGCGGACACGAAAAGGCCGGCACCGCATCGCGGCACCGGCCCCGGGTCTTTCGTCAGCTTGCGCCGCGCCTCAGAACAGGCGGAACGTCAGCGGGTAGCGGTACTCCTCGCCATTGAACGCCTTGACCGTGGCGATGATGCTGCACAGCAGCCACATCACCGCGATCACGCCCGCCGCCGCCAGCAGGGCGAGACCGGCCGGGACGGTGACGATCGCGCCGATGCCGAGGGTGAAGATCGTCGCGCCGACCAGGACCACGGCGAGCGCGCAGGCCGCCAGCGCGTACAGCAGCATGCTGAGGTTGAAATTCAGCGCTTCCTTCGCATGCGCGGCCGCGAACGGATGGCGGTCGCGGACGATCAGCCAGACCACGAAAGCCGCCACCGCCCCGGCGATGCCGGCCGACCAGGTGGTCAGGAACGCCGCGCCCATGGCGGCGAGGTGCGCGCCTGCGGCCCAGTTGCGGGCGCTGGCATCGGATTCGCCGGACATGCCGGCATGGGCCTCCAGTACGTCGTTCATCGTGCCTTCCTCCCGGGGATCGCCCCCGGACTGCGCGCCGGAACACCCGGCGCAGGATCAGGATGGGGCCAAACCAGGCAAACACCATGCACCGGAAGACACCCAACGAAGGTCATGGGTGGTGCGTCCCCGGATGCCTGGTCAGACCCATCCGTCGAACGGGCGGATGGCGCGGCTGTCCGGGAAGACGCTGGACTCGACCACGGATTCGCGCAGGCCCAGGTGCCCGAGCAGCACGGTCTTGAACACCGCGCGCAGGTCGGTGGTCGCACGCAGGTCGCGCCCGTCCTGCAGGTCGGGCGTCGCCAGTCCGGGCCAGTCGCCGACCACGCGCCCGCCGCGCACCGCGCCGCCGGCCAGCAGCGCCATGCCGCCGACGCCGTGGTCGGTGCCGCTGCTGCCGTTCGCGGCCACGGTGCGGCCGAATTCGGTGACGACCACGACGACGGTGCTGCGCCAGTCCTCGCCCAGGCCATCGTGCAGCGCGTGCAGCCCCGCATCGAGTTCGCCGAACTTGCGCGACAGCGCGGCCTCCTGCCCGCGATGGGTGTCCCAGCCGGTGTCCTCGACGAAGGCGATGCGTGCGCCCGCCGTGCCCTGCAGCTGACGTGCAGCGGCCGACATCGCATCCGGCAGGCGGAACGCACCCGCAGCCCCGACCGCCATGTCCTGCGCCTGCATCGCATCGGCGAAGGCCGGCGCCAGGCGCGCGTCTTCGGCGTAGAGCGCCTGCAACTGCTGCATGAGCATCGCCGAGGGATCGCGCGGCAGCGGCGGCGACCAGAGGTCGGCGCGCGTCGAACCGCGCATCGCCAGCGGCATCACCTGGGCGATGGCCACGCCTTCGCTGCCGGTCATCGCCTCGACGCAGCGGCCGATCCAGCCGTCGCGACGTCCGCCAGGCGCGGCCGTGCCGTTCTCCAGGCAATCCTGGGCATCGAAATGCGAGCGCTGGCGATACGGCGGCGCGACCGCCACCACCGGCAGCAACTGCCTGCGCGCGAACAGGTCATGTGCGAACGGCAGCGCCGGATGCAGGCCGAAGCTGGCGTCCAGCGGTCTCGCATCCGCCACCGCCAGCGCGCCGCGCGCACGGAGATAATGCGGATCGTCGCGCGGCGGCATCAGGTGCAGGCCGTCCATCGCACCGCGCAGCAGCACCACGACCATGCGCGGCGCAGGCTGCGGCGCAGCCCAGGCCCCGTGCGACCACACGGCGAGCGTCGCGGTCGCACCGCCCAGGGCCGCGAGAAAACGGCGGCGCGACAGCATCAGGCCCGGCTTCGAATCATGTTCGTTCTGAGCATGTTCGTTCTGCGCATGCGCGTTCGGATCATCTGCCTGGTGCATCACACCCTCCACTGGAACGCGGGACTGGAGAACAGCAGCGCGATGGCCTCGCGCGGCGAACCGGCCCGGCGCAGGCCGTCGCCGAGCAGGCCGGACACGGCATCGGCACCGAGCGCATCGAGGGCGATGACCTGCGGCGTGCGCGCATCCGACACGTGATCGGCCAGCAGGCCAGCCGCCTGCACGCGCTTGCGCAGGCTGTCGCCGCTGGCCCAGTCGTCGGCGGTGTCGGGGAAACCGGCCGGGGAGCGCGGCATGAACGCCGGCTGGCCCAGTCCCTGCAGCAGGCGCACGAGGGCCTGCGGACGCCGTTCGAGGGTGATGCCGCCCGCGCGCAGCGCCGAAACCAGGAAATCCTGCGGCGTCTTGAACTTGCGCGCGCCCCCGGACCAGGCCGCGTCGTCGTCGATCATCGCCGCGTACAGCGCGACCAGTTCGCCGCCGCTGCGCAGGTAGGCGGCGGCCATGCGTTCGACCAGCGCGGGCGGTGGCGCATCCGCGACCATGTGCCGCGCGAGCTTGAACGCGAGATGGCGCGCGGTCGCGGGATGCAGGGCGAGATCGCGCAGGATCGCGCGGCCCTGCGCCTCGCCGTCCTCGGCATAGCGCCGCCCCAGCACGATGCGCGCGCCGGGTTCGTGCGCGCCGGGGCGGAACACGAAGGCGGACGTGGCGTTGTCCGATTCGCGCGGCAGCGGCGTGCCCCAGCCGGTGATGGCGCGCGCCAGCTCGACCACGTCCTGCTGCGCGTAGCCGCCGTCGACACCGAGCGTGTGCAGTTCGAGGATCTCGCGCGCCAGGTTCTCGTTGAGGCCGAGCCTGCGCGGCGTTCCGCCGGCTTGTACACGGCGGGCCGCGCGACGCGCCTGGCGCTGGACCAGCATCGAGTCCTCGCCGACCGACGCGGCGTTGTCGAGATACAGCAGCATGCCCGGATGCGTCTCCACCGCCAGCAGCAGGTCGCGGAAATTGCCGAGCACGTGCGGGCGGATCGCCTCGCGTTCCATCGGCGCGGCGAGCAGGCGCGCGCTGTTCTTGTCGATCGAGATCGCGAAATGATTCGACCAGAAATGCACCAGCCGCTCGACGAACGGATGATCGGTGGTGACGGCGTGGCGATAGCGCGCGGCAATGTCGTCCATCGCGTCGCGACGCAGCGCCTGCTGCATCTCGCCCGGTGCGGCTTCATCGCCGCTGTCCTTGCCGTCGGTGCCCTTGCCGTCGTTGCGCTCGGCACGACGAGCGAGGCGATAGGCCGTCTGCCGGCGCAGCAGCGCAAGGCTGCCGGGCAAGCCCTTGAACAGCTCGGGCTGCGGCGCGGGACGGAGCTGCGCGTTCAGCCAGTCGCGCGCATCGCGCACGCGCTCGCGTTCGCCGGGCATCGCGCCCAGGCCGAAGCGGTTCAGCGCGGCGGTCTGCAGGATCGCTTGCGTCGCCATGTCGGGGCCTCATCGGGAGACCCTTCCGGAAACGCCCCGGTGCCGGCCGCGTTGACCCGTGGTCGCACAACGCTGGTCACACAACCCTGGTCACACAACGAAAGACCCCCGGCAGGGCCGGGGGTCTTTGTGGATCGAAGCGCGCGGATCGTTCAGCTGATCAGGCGCAACGCGAAGGGGTAGCGATAGGCTTCGCCATTGTTGGCCTTGATGCAGGCCATCACGGTGAGGACCAGCCAGGCGATGCCGACGATCGGGGCCAGGATCAGGCCGATCAGCACGAAGGTCAGCAGGAAGCAGATGATGCCGGCGATGGACACCGTGATGTTGAAGTTCAGCGCTTCCTTGGCCTGGTCGGCAGCGAAGGGCATGGTGTCCTTCTTGATCTGCCAGATGACCAGCGGCGCGATGATGTTGCCGAACGGGATGATGATGCCGCTGAAGACGCTCAGGTGGGCGATCATGCCCATCTGACGCTCTTCGGCGCTGGGGGTGCCGGACGGCGCGCCCGGTGCAGCGGTGTATTGGTCGAAATCGGACATGGATGGGGCTCCCCGGTCGGTGATGGGTGGGTGTCGCTGGCGTCGTGCCAGACGCGCCATGTCGAGCGCGCCTGACGATCATAAACGTCAAATGCCCCCGGCAACGGTCATGCGCCCGACCAGGATCGATCCGACCGAGACATGCGAGCGCCGGTCGATGTCACTGCCGATCGCCTCGATCGCCATGTACATGTCGCGCAGGTTGCCGGCGATGGTGATGCCGTCGACCGGATACGCGATCTCGCCGTTCTCGACCAGGAAACCGGCCGCGCCGCGCGAGTAGTCGCCGGTGATCGCGTTCACGCCCTGCCCCATCAGCTCGGTGACCAGCAGGCCGTTGCCCATGCCGCGCAGCAGCTCGCGAAGGTCGCCGGCGTTCGCGGCGACGTCGAGGTTGAACACGCCGCCGGCGTTGCCGGTGCTCTGCAGGCCCAGCTTGCGCGCCGAATAGCTGCCCAGCAGGTAGTGGCGCAGGATGCCGTCGCTGACCAGGTCGGATTCGCGCGTGGCCACGCCTTCGGCATCGAACGAGGACGAACGCAGGCCGCGCATCAGGAACGGCCGCTCGCGCAGGCGGCACCAGGCCGGCAGCACCTGGGTGTCGATGCGATCGAGCAGGAAGCTGGCACGGCGGTACAGCGCGCTGCCGGACACGGCGTTGAGCAGGTGGCCGATCAGGGAGCGGGCCATTTCCGCCTGGAACAGCACCGGCATCTCCCCGGTGGCGAGGGTACGCGGTTCGAGGCGCGCGACGGTGCGCTCGGCGGCGCGGCGGCCGATGGCTTCGGGCGATTCCAGGTCTTCGCGGGCCAGCGCCGTGCTGTACCAGTCGTCGCGCTGCATGCCGTCGCCCTCGCCGGCGATCAGCCCGCAGGAGAGGCTGTGCAGGGTGTCGCGCTCACGGCCGAGGAAGCCGTGGGAATTGGCGTAGACGCCGACCGAGTCGCCGGTCGAGACATTGGCGCCATCCGACAGCGTGATGCGCGCGTCGGCCTCGCGGCCGGCGGCCTCGCAGGCCAGGGCCAGATCGATGGCGGCATCCGCGTCCAGTGCCCACGGGTGCCAGCCGTCGAACTCGCGCAGGTCCGTGGCCATGCGGTCGGCATCGGCCAGCCCGGAAGCCGGGTCGTCCTCGGTGTGGCGGGCGATGGCGCAGGCCTGGGCGACGGTGGCCTCCAGGCTCTCAGGACGCAGGTCGGCGGTGCTGGCGCTGCCCTTGCGCTGGCCGAAGTAGACGGTGACGCCGATGCTGCGGTCGCGGGTGGATTCCACGCTCTCGACCGCGCCCATGCGCACGTTGACGTTGAGGCCGCGGTCTTCGTCGCAGCTGACCTCGGCCTGGCTCGCGCCGTGCCTGCGCGCCCGCGCCAGCAGGTCCAGGGCCAGTTCGGACAGGCGGTCCAGGCGGGCCTGGCTGTCGTCGGTGGCGGGGGCCTGAGCGGAAAGAGGAGAGTCGATGGCGTTCAATGCTTTATCCTGTGTCCACTATGCGTGGAAAAGATCCCGAAACCGGTGAGTTCCTGTCCCCCAGCCGCAGCCAGCAGCGGCGGGAGGCCCTTGAAGTGCTCGATCTGGCGCGGCAGCTGTCCGAAATGACGGCGCAGCAGGTGTCGAAACTGCCCGTGCCCGAGCGCCTCGTTCCCCACATCGACGAGACCCGTCGGATCACGTCGCACGGCGCGCACAAGCGCCAGCTGCAGTTCCTGGCCAAGCAGATGCGCCGCGAAGACGACGAGACGCTGGACGCGATCCGCGATGCGCTGGACGTCAACGGCCAGGCCGCGCGCGTGGAAGCGGCGATGCTGCATCGCGCCGAAGCCTGGCGCGAGCGCCTGATGGCCGACGGCGACGCGGCGCTGACCGAACTGCTCGATGCCTACCCGCACGCCGACCGCCAGCACCTGCGCCAGCTCGCACGCAACGCGCACGAGGAGCGACTGAAGAACAAGCCGCCGCATGCGTTCCGCGAGCTGTTCCGCGAGCTGCGCGAGTTGTTCGCGGAATCGCACGGCGCCGACGGGGAAGGCGACGGGGAAAGCGACGACGATCGCGCCCTGTAGGAGGGCCTTCAGGCCCGAGCTCTGATGATCGTCCTGCAGAAGCTCGCGGCTGAAGCCGATCCTGCGCAACGCAACAGCCTTCATCCCGGCACATTGACCGGGCATGTGCCCGCGCATCACGCCTTCGTCCCGCCCACGGTCAGCTGATCGATCAGCAGCGAGGGCTGGCCCACGCCGACCGGCACGCTCTGCCCGTCCTTGCCGCAGGTGCCCACGCCTTCGTCCAGGGCGAGATCGTGACCGATCATCGTCACCCGCTGCATCGTCTCCGGGCCGTTGCCGATCAGGGTCGCGCCCTTCACCGGGGCGGTGATCTTCCCGTCTTCGATCAGGTAGGCCTCGGTCGCCGAGAAGACGTACTTGCCGCTGGTGATGTCGACCTGGCCGCCGCCGAAGTTCACCGCGTACAGGCCCTTCTTCACCGAGCGGATCATGTCCTCGGGATCGTCCTGTCCAGCGAGCATGTAGGTATTGGTCATGCGCGGCATGACCAGGTGCGCGAAGGACTCGCGACGGCCGTTGCCGGTCGGCGCCACGCCCATCAGGCGCGCGTTGTGGGTGTCCTGCATGTAGCCGGCGAGGATGCCGTCCTCGATCAGCGTGGTGCAGCGCGTCGGGGTGCCCTCGTCGTCGACATTGAGCGAACCGCGCCGGCCCGGCAGGGTGCCATCGTCGACGATGGTCACGCCCGGCGAGGCCACGCGCTGGCCGATGCGGCCGGCGTAGGTCGAGGTGCCCTTGCGGTTGAAATCGCCTTCCAGGCCGTGGCCGACCGCTTCATGCAGCAGCACGCCCGGCCAGCCGCTGCCCAGCACCACCGGCATCACCCCGGCCGGGGCGTCGACCGCCTCCAGGTTCACCAGCGCCTGGCGCAGGGCCTCGCGGGCGCAGCGCTCGGGGCGGCCATCGCCGAGCAGTTCGGCGTACCCGTGGCGGCCACCGAAGCCCGAGGACGCGGATTCGCGACGACCGTTCTGCTCGACGATCACCTGCACGTTGAAGCGCACCAGCGGGCGGATGTCGCCGGCGACCACGCCGTCGCTGCGCGCGACCAGCACGGTGTCGACGCCGCCGACCATGGACACCACCACCTGCTTCACGCGCGGATCGGCGGCGCGCAGCACACGGTCGACATGGCGCATGGCGTCGAGCTTGGCGGCGGTGTCGATGCTGTCGACCGGATCCACCGGCCCGTACAGCGGCGCGGACGTGCCCGCGCGCACCGGCATGGCATGCGGCCGTGCGTCGCCGTCGCGCGAGATCGCGCGCGCCGAGCGCGCGGCGGCGAGCAGCGCCTCGGCGTTGATCTCGTCGGAATAGGCGAAGCCGGTCTGTTCGCCGGAGATCGCGCGCACGCCGACGCCCTGGTCGATCGAATGCGCGCCGTCCTTGACGATGCCGTCCTCCATCGTCCAGCTCTCGCGGCGGGTGTGCTGGAAATAGAGGTCGCCGAAATCGATGCCCGGGCCCATCAGCTGGCCGAAGACGCGGTCGAGGCCGGCGTCGTCCAGCCCGGCGGGCGTGAGCAGGCGCGATTCGGAGAGCTGCAGCATCGAGGACATGTCGGGTTCCGGTGGACGTGAAGGGCGGGACTGCGGGAAGGAGATGGCGACGCGGGACGCCGGGATCAACCGTTCGGCGTCAGGCGGCCTCCGTTACCCGGATTTCGGCGCAGGGCGTGCGGGCGTGCGTTCGACCACCTCGACCTTGGGATCCTTCCAGGGCCCGGTGACGCGGTAGTTCTTGGCCGTGGCCTGGCCGAGCGGCTTCTGCAGCACGGCATTGGCCACCGCGCCGACCGCCGCGCCCACCGGGCCACCGGCGATCGCGCCGACCGCAGTGAGCAGGTTGCCGGCCTTGGGCAGCACCTCGATGGTCTGGTCGAAGGTCTGCGCGCGCAGGTTCGCCGCGCCACGGATGTTGATCGTGGCGGCGGGGCCGTCGATGGCGAGGTCGTCGCTGCGCGCGCTGCCGCCGCCGAACTGCACGGTGCCCTCGAAGCGGTTGAAGGCGAAGCCCTTCGAGAAGAAATCGCGGAAATCCAGGGTCAGGCGACGCGGCAGCTGGGCCACGCTGAGCAGGCCGAGCACGCGGCCGGTGCCGCCGGGTTCGATCTCGACCAGCCGGCCATCCTTCACCGCGACCTTCAGGCTGCCCTCCAGCGAAGCCAGCTGGAACGCCATGGGCGTGCCGGGCCAAGCTGCGTCGAAACGCATTTCGCCCTTGCCGCCGGCGATGCGCCCGCCCAGACCGGCGTCGGTCAGCAGGGCGCCGAAATCCTCGCTGCCGAGCGTGGCGGACAGGCGCGTGCGGGCGGCGGCGCCGCGACCGGCCCATTCCCCGGCGACATCCAGCCGGCGTTTCGGCGCACGGGTCTGGAACTGCACGATCTCCATGCCGTTGGCGGTGGGACGCGAGCGGAACTGCGCCTCGCCCAGTGCCGCCCCGCCCAGGCGCAGGTCGTCGACGCGCAGCTGGATCGCCGGGACGCTGGCGGGGTTGAGGTCGCTGGCGGCAGGCGCGGATGCGAGCACCGGCGCCGCAGGGCCAGCCGGCGCGGCGCGCCAGTGCAGGCGCTGCAGGCGGCCGGCGATCGTGCCGCCCTCGCCTTCCGGCAGTTGCAGCGCACCGGCCAGCGCCGGGCCATCCAGCGTGGCGTTGAGCAGCGCGCCGGCCGGGGACAGCTGCAGGCGGGTGTCGGGGAAGTGCGCGCCGAGCAGCAGCAGGCGGTCGGCGACGACATCGACGCGGCGCAGGGCCAGCGAGCTGCCGCTGCTGCCGCCGCGCATCAGCACGACCCAGCCCAGCGCATCCAGGGTCGAGGCCCGGCCGCCCAGCGCCAGGCCCGAGGCGGGTGGCGCTTCGTCGACACGATCGCTGCCGAACGCGGCACGGATGCCGAGCTGCCCCTGCGCATGGCGGGCGCGCAGGGCCATGCGCTGGCCCAGGGCGATGGCGATGTCGCCCTTCTCGACCGGCAAGGCCAGATCGATCGTGCTGGGCAGGGCCACCCCGGCGGCCTTGTCCAGCGGTGCCGGCAGGGCCAGGGTCGTACCGACCAGATCCGAGCGCAGCTGCAGCCGGGACACGCCCGCCAGCGGCGAACGCGCGGCGGCACCGGCCGCCGTGGACGACCCGGAGAGCGCCGACGACGGGATCGAGATCGCCGCCGTCCAGCGCGAGCGTCCGCCGACGTGCGGTTTCAGCCAGGCGAGGTCGGCGCTGCGGTCGAGCAGGTCGTCGGTGGTCATCGAGACGTCGAGTTCGGCCTCGAACCCCTGGCGGCGGTCGCGGACGTGGCCCGGTCCCGCGCGCAGCGACAGTCGCCCGTCCTGGCGGTCGTACTGCGCGCGCAGGCCTTCGGCATCGAAGCCGTCCTGGTCGTAGCGCCCGCTGCCCTGCACGCCGGTGAAGGCGAGCTTCCATTCGCTTTCCGCCAGGCGCACGCCGCGCAGGTCGATCTGGCCGTCGATCCGGCCCCGCGCGCCATGCTGCTTCAGCGGCATGCGCAGCGAGAACCGCGTCGAGGCCGGGCCGCTGGCGGACAGCTTGGCCAGCGTCGCGCCGTGCTCGCGCTGCAGCGGGCTGCGCTTGAGCAGGTCGAGGAACTGCGCGGCATCGGCGTCGGCACGGGCATCGATGCCGAGCAGCGCGTCGCCGTAGTCGGCGATGCCCGCGCTGAACTCGCGCACGCCGACCTCGGCGAGCGCGGCCTTGCCGCCGACCGTGAAACCGTTGCCGATGAAGGCCACGTCGGCATCCATGCGCGTCGCCTGCGGCCAGTCGGGCTGGAAATGGATCACCGCGCCGCGCAGCGTGGCGCGCGCATCGAACACGCCCGGCGCGGGCTGGCCGTCGTGCGACTTGAACGGCCAGTCGTCGAGGTCGCCGCTGACCACGGCGCGACCGCCGGCCACCACGCCGTCGATGAGCGCGGTGTCCAGCCATTTCACGACCTGCGGCGACATCACGTGCTTCGGCCAGAAACGTTTCGCGACGGGCACGCGCGCATCGTGGATGTCGGCGGCGATATCGATCAACGGGCGGGTGCCGTCGCCCTGGAACCACAGTCCGCCGCGCACGTCCGCACCGTAGCCGACACCATCGATGCGCAGCGCGGGCGAGGCCACGCGCCAGCCCGCCGCCTCGTCGCGCCACAGCGCCGCCTCGCCGCCCAGACGGACCACGTGCGGCGCGCCGAAGCCGGTCGGCCACAGGAAGCGCATCGGCGTCGAGGGGTCGAAGCGGAGCGTGTAGCCGTTGGCGTCGCCCAGCAGGCGGGCGCCGAAATCGTCCAGTCCCGGCGTGTTGCCGACGCTGTCGAAATGCAGGTCGCGGATCGTCGCCTCGGCGCGCATGGCGCCGCCGCGCCGGCCGCCGACGCGCACGCCTTCGAGCACGGCGCCGGGCTTCGCGGCGAGCATCCAGCGACGCAGCCCGGGATCGAGCCGATCGCTCAGCGCGACCACCGCGAACAGCGGCCCCGCGTCGATGCGCTCGGCGCGCAGCCCGTAGCGGGCGCCCCCGGCCACGACCAGGCCATCGAGCACCTGCGGCCGGTCGTCCTGCCCGGCATGCACCTGCAGTTCCGAGGCTTCGAGCCGCCAGCCGTCGGGACCGGTACGCCAGTGCGCCAGCGCCTGCAGCCGCGCGAACGCCGCCACCGGTGCGTCGCGTCCGTCGCCCGACGCGCTGCCGCGCAGACGCACGTCGCGCAGGTCGCCTTCGACCGCGACCGCGGTCACCTGGCGCCGCTGCACGGTGGCCCAGGCTTCGGCCGACCCCCGGCCGGCATCGATGGTCACGCCGCCCACGCGCAGCAGCGACGACCAGACCGACAGGTCGGTACGCTTGGCCGCCGCGTAGAGGCGGCCGTCGCCGCGTTCGCGATCGAAATCCAATGCGGCGTCCAGCGGTGCGATACCGGGCTTGCGCCATGCGCGCAGGCCGGCGCGCACACGCTCGCCATCCACCTGCAGGCGCACGTCCACTTCGGGCAGCGTGGTCTCGATGCCCAGCGACGGCGCCGAAATGCCCAGTCGCGCATCGATGACCTGCAGCTCGCCCAGGCCTTCCAGCGCGCTCAGCGGATCCTCGGTCTGCGCCTGCCCGGGCAGGCCGCGCACCTGCCAGCGGCCGTCATCGGCACGCTCCAGGGTCAGCGCGAGATTGCGCACGCGCAGTTCGGTGAACGAGCGGCCGGGCAGCAACCCGGCGTACTGCGAGACGAGGATCTCGGCCGCGCCGATCGATACCGCATCCTTGCCCGCGCCCACGCGCAGGCCGTCCAGGCGGAGCAGCGGCCCGCGCCGCGTCCAGGCGGTCTCGACGGCGTCGAAGGTCACCGGCCGGCCGGCGCGCGCGCTCAGCCATGCGGCGATGCGATCGGGATGACGCTCGGCCATCGGCAGCACCTGGCTGACGATGCCCGCGACCAGCGCGAGCAGCACCAGGGCGACTGCGGTGACGTACCACAGGCCACGACGCGCCAGGCGCAGGCGGCGGCGCCAGGACGTCGGCATCAGCGATGTCCTCCCTCTCCCCCGGCGATCCCGTCGCCGGGGGAGAAGGCCGGGGTGAGGGGGAGACTGATCAGGAGATTTCGGAACGCAGGCCTGGACAGGCACTGGCGCCCCCTCACCCTGCCCCTCTCCCCCATTGCGTCGCGATGGGGGAGAGGGAACGGCAGGTCACAGCAGCACGACATCGAACTGCTCCTGGGTGTACTGCTCGTCCGCCTGGAAGCGGATGGTCTTGCCCAGGAATTCCTCCAGTTCGGCGACGGCGGCGGACTCCTCGTCGGTGATGCGCGCGACCACCTTCGGCGAGGCGATCACCAGCAGGCGCGCGGCCTCGAACTGGCGCACCGCGCGGGTGATCTCGCGGAAGATCTCGTAGGTCACGGTCTCGGCGGTCTTCAGCGTGCCGCGCCCGCCGCATTCGTGGCAGGGCTCGCTGAGCTGGCGCTGCAGGCTCTCGACCGTGCGCTTGCGCGTCATTTCCACCAGGCCCAGCGGCGAGAAGTCGTAGACCGTGGTCTTGGCGTGGTCGCGGGCCAGCGATTTCTCCAGCGTGCGCAGCACCTGGCGACGGTGCTCGGGATCGATCATGTCGATGAAGTCGATGATGATGATGCCGCCGAGGTTGCGCAGGCGCAGCTGCCGCGCCACCGCCTGCGCCGCTTCCAGGTTGGTACGGTAGACGGTCTCTTCGAGGTTGCGCTGGCCCAGAAACGAACCGGTGTTCACGTCGATCGTGGTCATCGCCTCGGTCTGGTCGATGACCAGGTAGCCGCCGGACTTCAGCGGCACTTCCTTGTCGAGCGCGCGCTGGATTTCGTCCTCGACGCCGTACAGGTCGAACACCGGGCGCGCGCCGCTGTAGTGCTCGATCTTCTCGGCCAGGCCGGGCATGTACTGCGCGGCGAAGGTGCGCAGGCGGTCGCAGGTCTCGCGCGAATCCACCTTCACCTTCTCCACGTCGCGGCGGATCAGGTCGCGCACCGCGCGCATCGGCAGGGTCAGGTCTTCGTAGACGCAGTGGCCGACGCGGGCGGTGCGCACGTTGTTCTCGATCAGCGCCAGCGCGCGGCCGAGGTAGGCGATGTCCTCGGCGATGGCTTCGGCCGGCTGGCCTTCGGCATTGGTGCGCACGATGTAGCCGTGCTGCGGCTGCCCGGCGGAGGCGTCGGCGCTGGCCTGCGCGGCGACGAGCGACTTCAGGCGCTGGCGCTCGGTCTCGTCCTCGATGCGCGAGGACACGCCGATCACCTTCGACTGCGGCAGCAGCACGAGGTAGCGCGAGGGAATGCTGATCTGCGTGGTGAGCCGGGCGCCCTTGCTGCCGATCGGATCCTTGACCACCTGGACCACGATCTCCTGGCCCTCGCGCAGCAGCTCGGTGATCGGCGGCACCGGCGCATGCCCGCTGCCATTGCCGTTGCCGCTGGCCTGCGGCACCACCGCCGGCGCGGTCGCGGCGCCGTCCTGCTCCAGCGGAGGCTCGGTGGTCGCCAGCGCGGTGTCGATGGCCGGCGCGATCGCGGAGCGGAAGATGTCGTTGGCGTGCAGGAAGGCGGCGCGGTCCAGGCCGATCTCGACGAAGGCCGCCTGCATGCCGGGCATCACCCGCTGCACCTTGCCCTTGTAGATGTTGCCGACCACGCCCCGGCGCCAGCCGCGCTCGATGTGCAGTTCCTGCAGCATGCCGTTCTCGACGACGGCGACGCGGGTCTCGCGCGGGGTGACGTTGACCAGTATCTCCTCGGTCATCGCGCGGCCTCCGCATGGACGGTCGCAGCCTGCACCGGGAACAACCCGAACTCGCGCAGCAGGCGCGCGGTCTCGAACAGCGGCAGGCCCATCACCCCGGAATGGCTGCCGGACAGATGCGAGATGAAGGCCTGGGCCATGCCCTGGATGGCGTAGGCACCGGCCTTGCCCTCCCATTCGCCGGTGGCCAGGTAGGCGGCGATGTCGGCATCGGACAGGTCCGCGAAGCGCACCTCCGACTCGGACACCGCATGCAGCTCGCGCCCGGCCGAGACCAGCGACAGCGCCGAGATCACCCGGTGCGTGCGACCGGACAGGCTGCGCAGCATGGCGGCGGCATCGGCGGCATCGACCGGCTTGCCGTAGATGCGGTCGTCGAGGATCACCTCGGTGTCCGCGCCCAGGACCAGAGCGTCCGGCTGGCCCACGACCTTCAGCAGGCCGGCACCGGCCTTTTCGCGCGCGACGCGGCGAACGTAGTCCTCCGGCGGCTCGCCGGCGGCGGGGTGTTCGGGGATGTCGAGGTCGAGGATGCCGAAGTCGAGTCCGAGCATCCTTAACAGTTCGCGACGGCGGGGTGATTTCGAGGCGAGATGCAGCATGCGGGTAGGATACCCTGCGGAGCCTCGCTGACCGCATGGGCCAAAGGACAACCCCGCCCCGCCTCACAGGACGTTCACTCGCCGGCCCACCCACAAGGAGACACAAGATGGTTCGCCGCCCCGCCTTCCCCCGCGCCCTGCCCCACGCCTTCGCCTTCGCGCTCGCCGCCGCTTTCACCGGACTTCTCGCCACGGGCCCCGTCATGACCGCTTCCGCACAGACCCCCAGCGTCGCCACCGATGGCACCCTGCTCCAGATCAGCGCCGACGCCAGCGCCAGCCGCGTGCCCGATGTCGCCACCCTGTCCACCGGCGTGGTCACCCAGTCCGCCGATGCGAACTCCGCGCTGAAGGCCAACGCCGAGCAGATGAACAAGGTCATGGCCGCGGTGAAGGCCGCCGGGATCGCGGAACGCGACATCCAGACCAGCGGCATCAGCATCCAGCCGCAGTACCGCTACGCCGAGAACCAGCCGCCGACCATCACCGGCTACCAGGCCAGCAACACCGTCAACCTCAAGGTCCGCGACATCGGCAAGCTCGGCAAGGTGCTCGACGCCCTGGTCGCCAGCGGCGCCAACCAGGTCAACGGCCCGAACTTCGAGATCGACCAGCCCGAATCGGCCTACGATGAAGCCCGCCGCAACGCGCTGAAGAAGGCGCAGGACCGCGCCGAGATGTACGCGAAGGCGCTCGGCCTGCGCGTGCGCCGCATCGTCAGCATCAGCGAAGGCGGCGACTTCCAGCCGCCGCGCCCGATGCCGATGATGAAGATGGCGATGGCCGAGTCGCAGGACACCCCGGTGTCGCCGGGCGAGACCTCGCTGTCGGCCACGGTCAACGTGGTGTTCGAACTCGGCAAGTAATTAGATCAATCGCACGCAACACCCACGACACCCGCCGCAAGGCGGGTGTCGTCGTTTGCGGCACCATTCCTTTCGCGCATCGCCATTCGAGGCGGGAAGCGGACATCCATCGTCGCGAAAAAATTTTTCGCAGGACGCAACCCCGCGCATCGCGCGGACGCGTTTGCATCGCTGTCCCAACCGACGGAGGTGCCCCATGGTCCTGACCCAACGCCACTCGACTGCGCATGGACTGCACGACGCCATCGCCCGCATCCAGCCCGCGCGCGTGCTGGGCATCGCCGGTGCGATCACCCTCAACGCCACCGCGCTGATGTTGCTGCTGGTTCCGGTGTCGCCGCCGATGCTGACGAACCTGATCGAACCGCAAACGGGGCTGATCTTCATCGAACCCGTGAAGCCGAAGCCGCCGCTGCCTGATCCGGTGCCGGTGGTACCCACCAAGCCACAGCCGACACCGACGCAGCCGGTCCGCACGCAACCGCAGACGCAGGTGCAGACCCAGTCCGAAGCGCCGGTGGTCGACGGCGGCACCGAGTACGTGCCGCCGGCCGATCCGGTGATCGACACCGGCCCGATCGGCCCGCCCGACACCGGCCCGCAGCCGAGCACGCGCCTGGAGTACGCCTCGGCACCGGCACCGGCGTATCCGCCCGAAGCGCTGGCGCGCGAGCTGGAAGGCACGGTGATGCTGAAGGTGCTGGTGGACGTGGACGGCTCGCCGCTGTCGGTGGAGATCGAACGCAGCAGCGGCCATCGCAGGCTCGACGACGCGGCGCGGCGCCAGGTGCTGCGCAAGTGGAAGTTCAAGCCGGCGATCAGGGACGGCCAGGCCATCCAGGTCTACGGCATCGTTCCGGTGAGTTTCACCCTGACCCGCGGTTGACGTCGCCGCGCGACGTCCGCCACCCCGCTCCTGTGTGTGTGACCTGTGTGATGAAGTGAGAGCCCCTCGGCATGTTCGCCGCCGGTCGCAGGACCGGCGGCATTTTTTTGTCCGGCGCGGCGCGGATCTCCGTTCCATCAATGCGCTCAATCAGGCATGGATGCGCGGATCGTTGCCTGAGACACTCGCAATCCTTCCCTCTCCCCGGAATGATTCGATGACCTCCCTGTTCACGCCCCTCCAGGCAGGCGACCTCCACCTGCCCAACCGCATCCTCATGGCGCCGCTCACCCGCTGCCGTGCGGAGGACGACCATGTCCCCGGTGCGCTGATCGCCGAGTACTACGCCCAGCGCGCCAGCGCGGGCCTGATCATCGCGGAAGCGACGATGGCGATGCCGGGCAACTCCGCGTTCTGGCGGGAACCGGGCATCCACAGCGAGGCGCAGGTCGCCGGCTGGAAGCGCGCGACCGATGCCGTGCACGCCGCCGGCGGCCGCATCGTCCTGCAGATCTGGCACGGCGGACGCGCCTGCCATCCCGATCTCAACGACGGCGCGCAGCCCGTCGCGCCCAGCGCGCTGCGCATCGAGAACGACCAGGTGTACACGCCGAAGGGCAAGGTCGATTACGTGGTGCCGCGCGCGCTGGACGACGCGGAACTGCCCGGCATCGTCGAAGGGTTCGCGCATGCCGCGCGCAATGCGAAGGCGGCGGGCTTCGACGGCGTGGAAGTGCATGGCGCGAACGGCTACCTGCTCGACGAATTCCTGCGCGACGGCAGCAACCGGCGCAGCGGCCCGTACGGCGGCGACATCGCGAATCGCGCGCGCCTGATGCTGGAGGTGCTGGAGGCCGTGTGCGGCGTGTGGGGCAGCCATCGCGTGGGCCTGCGCGTGTCGCCGCTCAACAGCTACAACGACATGCGCGACAGCGACCCGGTGGGCCTGGTGCGCTGGCTCGGCAAGCGCCTGAACGACTTCGACCTGGCCTACTGGCACGTGATGCGCAGCGATTTCTTCGGCCTGCAGAGCGGCGACGTGACGACCCCGGCGCGCGAGAGCTTCGACGGCGTGCTGATCGGCAACATGGGCTACGACGCCAACGAAGCCGACGCGGCGATCGCGGCGGGCAAAGTTGACGCCGTCGCTTTCGGCAAGCCCTTCATCTCCAATCCCGACCTGCCGGAGCGGATCCGCGATGGCCTGCCGCTCGCCGAGCCGGACCAGGCCACGTTCTACACCTGGGACGCGAAGGGCTATACGGACTACCCGCGCTACGCCGCGCCCTGACGGGCGCGAGGTCACCGGCTCGACGCTGGATCAGTCAGTGATCCAGCGCACGTCCGACAGGCACCACGACAGGCTGCCGCTGGTCTTGTAGGTCCAGTTGTAGCGGCGCCACGGCGAGTTGCGGTACGCGCTGAGGCCGCTGGCCGGGCCGGACGGACGCGTCCACTCGTTGGTCTCGTAGTCGTAGGTGCGGTACAGCTCGTTCGCGGCCTCGGCCAGGGTCGCGTCGGGCTGGCCGGTCAGGCGGCTGAAGTAGTACGCCCAGGCCATCGCGCCGCCGACCGACAGCGCATGCTCGGGGCCGGCGCCGTCGGCGGCATAGGTCGAACCATCGACCAGGGTCACGTAGTCGACCAGGCGCAGGTTCTCCGGCACGTTCGTGTACACCGTGCGCTGCGCCGGCGAGTAGGACTTCGCGCCGAACTTCAGCGCGTTGCCGGTGCGGCGGATGAACTGCGCGATCTCGGCGCTGTCGGTGAGCACGTAGGCGCGCACCATCGGATCGATCACGAAGGGCGTCTGCCAGAAGCTGACCAGCAGGCTGCCGGTAGGGCCGTTGCCCTCCTGGCTGCCGTATTTCCACAGGCCGCCGTCGACGCGGTTCGCCGGCAGTGCGCCGCCGGCGCCGTTCTGGTGCCAGATCAGGTTGGTGGTCAGCGTGACGACGCGCTCGCGGTAGGTCTGCGTGGCGCCGGCCTTGTAGGGCACGTCGCCGAACAGTTCATAGCCCACCACCAGGCCCGACAGCTTGATGCCGACGTGACGCTCGGTGTAGCTGCTGCCGCTCGACCAGCGGTCGGGCTCGTCGTTGGCGTCCTGCTGCGCCTTCGCGGCGAGCCGCGCGCCGTCCTTCGCGAGATCGTCGCCGGTGGTCCAGTGCGAATACGCCAGGCCTTCGGAATAGCTGTACATCGCGCCGTTGGCGCCGATGTAGCCGGAGGGGTTGGGATTCTTGAGGCGGAACGTGCCGACCGCGCTGTTCGGCGTGGTGCCCTCGGGATAGAGATTGACGCGGTAGTACTCGCCGGCGCGCACCGATTCACGCAGCGCCTTGAACGAACCGCTGCGGAAATACAGGCCGTAGAACGCCGACACGCGGTCGTACAGCCAAGGCTCGCCTTCGGCGGCCTTGTACGGCGTCTGGTTCGCCGTGGTGACGCGGGCATCGTCCTCGTTGATGTGCGCGTAGAAGAAGTTCTTCGACGCGTACATCTGCTCGCGGTATTCGGGATAGTGCTCGGTCGCGTCCATGACGGCGGGATCGTCGCGGGTCGGGGCGATGTCCTGGTGGAACGGACGCATCGGACCGAGGCGCAGCAGGCCCATGCTCAGCAGCGACGCGGGCAGCACGGCGTAGACGCGCGGCTCGGACACGCCGTCGCCGGCGATGAAGCTGCCCGTGGTCACCGGCTGCCAGCCGTTGCGCGGATTCTCCAGCGATGGACGCGACTGCGTGCGGTCGCTGAAGCCCCATTCGACGCGGATGGTTTCGGCGTTCGGATGGACCACGCCGAGGCTGCGCCGGATCTGGATGCGCGCGACGCGCACCGAGGTGTTGTCCAGCGCGGCGTTGTTGATGTGGCGCCACGGCGTGAGCTGTTCGACGAAGGCCGGGATCTCCTGGCCGCGCGCATCGAGGACGCGCACTTTCGACAGACCGGCCTGGGTGATCGAGCCGCGCGGGAACGGCAGGCCGAAGGTGATGAGCTGTTCGCTGCCGGCAGCCACGCCCTCGACCGGATGCAGGCGGACCTCGACGACGCCGTGCAGTTCGGCGGCGGGCATCAGCGGCTTGATCACGCGCGGGCCCAGGGCGGCGGCCAGCACCTGCAGGTCGGCCTGCAGGCTGGGCGGCGCGGCGGCGACGGGTCGCCCGACCCACGGCTGCGGGCGCGGACGCACGGGATCGGTCGAATCGACCGGGGAGGATTTCGCGGCGGGAGCCGCGACGGCGGCCTGGCGGGAGGCGGAATCGGCGGTGCAGGCACTCAGGGTCGAGGCGGCGGCGATCAGGCCGATGAGGGCCGGTCGAAGCAGGGGCGCGGGCAATACGGTCGACAGCAGGGACATGGGGCTCACCTCTCGCCCGGGTCGCGCGTCATCGTGCGCCCGGATCTCGCTCGGAACGGGGACGCTGCCGGGCCGCGGGGGCGATCCGGCAGCGGTGGTCTGGCTGCTGCGGCAACGCAGCAACGGGCGCATGAAGCCAGCGAACGAGGATGAAAACCGTGATTGTCGTCGCCATGGATCGGACCAATCGCCGACAGCCTTCGTCCACCCGGGCCAAATCATGGCGCGCGAGCGACGACCATCACGTTTTCATGCATGGCTTGCCGCCGGAATGAGCCTCGATGCGCGCGCGGGAGGCGCCGATGTCAGGCGCGATGGTAGGGATGATTGGCCAGCAGCGCCGCCGCGCGGTAGACCTGCTCGGCCAGCACCAGCCGCACCAGCATGTGCGGCAGGGTCAGCGGACCGAGCGACCAGAGTTCGTCTGCACGGGCGATGACCTCGGGCGCATGGCCCTCGGGGCCGCCGATCAGGAAGGCCAGGTCGCGTCCGCCGTTGCGCCAGTGTTCCAGCCGCTGCGCCAGCTGTTCGGAACTGTGCATGCGGCCGCGACCGTCGAGGGCGATCACGTGCGCCGACTTCGGCAGCGCCGCGAGCACCCGCGCGCCCTCGTCGGCGGTGGCGCGGGCGGCATCGCGGCCCTTGCCGCGCAGGCCCGGTTCGATCTCGACCAGATCCAGCGGCAGCCAGTGCGACAGGCGCTTGCGGTATTCGGCGAATCCTTCGGCCACCCAGGCGGGGGCGCGTTCGCCGACGGCGATGAGGCGGGCTTTCATGCCGCCATGGTAGCGGCCGGCCCCGCCCGTCGCGCCTGTACCATGCGCGGACCGCCGCACAGGGACCCGCTCCGCCATGACCGACGCCGCACCGGACACGCCGCCTGCCCGCGCCGAAGTCCCCGCCGAAGCCTCCGGCATCGGCCCGCTGGGCACGAAGATCGGCGCCCTGCTCGGCCCCGCGCTGGCCCTGCTGATGCTGCTGGTCGGGCCGCCAGAAGGGCTGCCGGCGCCGGGCTGGCACACGCTGGCGCTGCTGGCGTGGATGGTGGTCTGGTGGGTGACCGAACCGGTGCCGATCGCGGCGACCTCGCTGCTGCCGATGGTCTGGCTGCCGCTGTTCGGGATCGTGCCGATGGCCGATGCCACCGGCGCCTATGCCGATCCGATCGTGTTCCTGTTCATCGGCGGCTTCATCATCGCGGTCGCGATCGAACACTGGCGGCTGCACGAACGCATCGCGCTGGCGATGATCGCGGCGGTCGGCACGCGCCCGGTGGCGCTGGTCGGCAGCTTCGCGCTGGCCGCCTGCGCACTGTCGATGTGGATCTCGAACACCGCGACCACGATGATGCTGGTGCCGATGGCCCTGGGCGTGGCGCAGGCGATCGCGCATTCCAGCGGCCACGACCGCGAACAGGCCGCGCCGCTGACCGCCGCGCTGGTGCTGATGGTGGCCTACGGCGCCTCGATCGGCGGCATCGGCACGCCGGTCGGCTCGCCGACCAACCTGGTCGCGATGGGCTACCTGCGCAAGGAAGGCCTCGACCTCGGTTTCGCGCAGTGGATGATCATCGCGCTGCCGCTGATGGTGGTGATGCTGCTGGCCTGCTGGTGGCTGCTGTCGCGACCGCTGCGCGGGCACGCGGCGAACCCGGAGGTCGCGCGCATGCTGGCGGCGCGACGCCAGGCGCTGGGCCCGATGTCGACGCCCGAGCGCCGCGTGCTGGTGGTCTTCGGGCTGGTCGCGCTGGCCTGGATGTTCGCGCCGCTGCTGAAGAAGATCGACGGGCTGTCGGGACTCAACGACACGGTGATCGCGATCGCCGGCGCGCTGCTGCTGTTCGCGATTCCCTCGGGCGACGCCACGCGACCCTCGCGCCGGCTGCTGGACTGGACCACCGCCGAGCGCATTCCCTGGGGCGTGGCCCTGCTGTTCGGCGGCGGCCTGAGCGTGGCGGCAGCGATGGAGGCGCACGGCGTGAGCGGCTGGCTGGGCGATGCGCTGTCGGGCATGCGCACGCTGCCACCGATCCTGGTGCTGTTGCTGCTGGCGGCGATGACCGTGTTCGCCTCGGAATTCATGTCGAACGTGGCCACGCTGGCCGCGTTCCTGCCGGTGGTCGGCGCGGTCTCGGTGGCCACCGGGCTGCCGCCGCTGGTGCTGGTGTTCTGCGCCTCGATGTCGGCCAGCCTCGCCTTCATGATGCCCGCCGGCACCGCGCCCAACGCCATCGCCTACGGCACAGGCGCGGTGAAGATGCGGCAGATGATCCGCGTGGGCCTGTGGCTGAACCTGTTCGGCATCGTCGCGATCACCATCGCCGGCGAGTGGCTGGCGCCTGTCGTCCTGGCTTGAAGCGCGCGGACCTGACACAGCGCATGGTCGATGACATCGGCTGTCACCTCGCCGTCACGCGGCGGTGACACGCGTCGCCTAGCGTGCGGGGCTCCCCCGCTTTCCGCCAGGACAGACGATGACCACGATCGAGAAGGACGCCATCGACGATCTCCGCCGCAACCTCGTGAAGGGCTCCGCAGCCGCGATGGCGCTGGGCGCCACCGGCGCGCTCGGCGCGCTGCACGCGCGCCAGGCCGAAGCCCGCACGCTGGGCGACCCCACCCGGCTTGCGCCGATCCCCAATCCCTACGGCGCGCTGGCGCCGGTGAAGGACGACAGCACCGGCCTGCCCCTGCTGCGCCTGCCGCCGGGTTTCCGCTACGCCAGCTACGGCTGGAGCGGCGACCGCATGACCGACGGCCAGCCCACCCCCGACCGCCACGACGGCATGGCCGCGATGCGCGGCCACGGCCGCTTCGGCTTCCAGTTCGACCATCCGGGCATCTGCAAGGGCCGTGGCCCGGCACTGGTGCTGGTGCGCAACCACGAGCGCGGCGCCGGCACCCAGATCCAGGCCCCGGCGATGTACGACACCGGCGACATCGGCGGCGGCAACGGCGCGCTGTCCGGCGGCGGCACCACCAACCTGTGGTATCGCGACGGCGAATGGCTGGGCGCGGAAGCCAGCCTCGGCGGCACGCTGGTCAACTGCGCCGGTGGCCCGACCCCCTGGGGCACCTGGCTGACCTGCGAGGAGATCAAGACCAATGCCGTGTCGTCCACGGGTCGCAGGCATGGCTACGTGTTCGAGGTGAACCCGCGCGCCGAACTCACCCGCCCGACGCCCATCATCGGCATGGGCCGCTTCAGCCACGAAGCCGTGGCGATCGACCCGACCACCGGCATCGTCTATCTCACCGAGGACGACCGCAACAAGTCCGGCCTGTACCGCTACATCCCGCACGACCGCCGCCCGCGCCCGGGCGCGCTGGAGCGCGGCGGCCGCCTGCAGGCCGCGCGCGTGAAGGGCCAGGCGAACGCCGACCTGATCGTCGCCTCGATCGGCGACAGCTACGCGCTGGAGTGGGTGGATATCCCCGATCCGGATCTGGACGGTTTCGCCGCGCCCGCCGGCTTCCCCGACGTGTCCGCCGGCGACACCCTCAGCGGCCCGTTCGCGCAGGCCTGGACCTCGGGCGCGCTGCGGATGAGCCGCGGCGAAGGCATCTGGTACGCGCACGGCAGGATGTTCATCGTCGATACCAGCACCGGCGTGGATGCGCGCGGCCGCCGCGGTCGCGGCGAAGGCGCGGTGTGGGTGCTGGATCTGGCGCAGATGCGCATGACCGCGCTGTTCGTCAGCGGCAATCAGCTCGCCGCGAACAATCCGGACAACGTCACCGTCAGCCCACGCGGCGGCGTGCTGCTCTGCGAGGACGGCGGCGAAAGCCCGGACAGCAACGGCAACGGCTCGCGCCTGGTCGGCCTGACCCGCGACGGCCAGTGCTTCCATTTCGCGAAGAACGACGTCGAACTCACCGCGACGCAGATCGCCGACGCCGGCAAGTCCGTGGCGGAAGGCGATTACCGCGACAGTGAATTCTGCGGCGCGTGCTGGGACCCGTTCGGGCGCACGCTGTTCGCGAACCTGCAGTCGCCGGGGATCACCTTCGCGATCACCGGACCGTGGTGGAAGGGTCCGCTGTAAAAGGATGGGATACCGACGGGCCGCGCAGGGATGCGCGGCCCGTGGCATCGGGAACGCAGGTTCAGGCCAGCGGCGGCGGGAGTTCGCTGACGCGCACCGCAGTGCCGTAGCACAACACTTCGGTGACGCCGGCCATCACTTCGGTGGCGTCGTAGCGCACGCCGATGATCGCGTTGGCGCCCATGCGGTCGGCTTCGCGACACATCTGATCGAAGGCGTCGCGACGCGCCTGTTCGCACAGTTCGCGATACAGGCTGATGTCGCCGCCGAAGATCGTCTGGATGCCGGCGAAGAAATTGCCGACCACCGAGCGCGAGCGCACGGTCAAGCCACGCACCACGCCGAAATTGCGCAACACCGGCTGCCCGGGGAGTTCCTGCGCGGTGGTGACGTGCGAGCGCTGCATCGCGACTCAGGCGTCTTCCGCGTCCGGCGGCTGGTCGCCCACCGTCCACAGACGCTCCAGCGCGTAGAACTCGCGCACGCGCGGCAGCATGACGTGGACCACGACATCGCCCAGGTCGACGAGCACCCACTCGGCCTCGCGCTCGCCTTCCACGCCGAGCGGCAGGACATCGAGATCCTTGACCTTGCGCACCACTTCGTCGGCGATCGACTTGACGTGGCGGGTGGAGGTGCCCGAGGCGATGACGATCCAGTCGCAGACGCTGGTCTTGCCGCGGACATCGATCTCGACCACGTCCTTGGCCTTCAGGTCCTCGACGCCGGCACGCACCTGCTGGAGCATGGCGTCGACGGAGGGGGCGGGTTTGGGCAGCACGGTCTTGATGACGTGCGCGTTGTTGCTGTTGGTCAAGAGCGATCCTCGCGGAAACTGGCCGGGATTATAGGCGATGCACAGCCGCGCCCCGGGCGGGGCGACGACGGACGGCAGCGGCCCGCGCGGTTCAACGCGGCGGGGCCGGCGGCAACACGATGGGGGTCGCGCCGTACAGGCCGCGTTCGACGATGCAGCGGGCCACCGCCAGGGGCAGGAGGTGGTGCCAGGTCTCCCCGGCGGCGATCCGGCGGCGGATCTGGGTCGCCGACTCGGGGTGCAGCGGCTGGCGCAGGCGCAACACCTTGCCGCCGGGTGCCGACCGCAGGGCATTGGCGTCCAGCGTCCAGCGCCCGGCGACCAGCCGCGCCACGGCGGGCGGCAGGTGTTCGTCGAGCGCGCTGCCGGGGCGTTCGGCCACCACCCAGTGCGCCCCGGCGAGCAGGGCCTCCGGCTCGCGCCAGCCGGCGAACCCGTGCAGGCTGTCGGCGCCGATGACGAAGGCGATGGGCGCGTCGTCGCCGAACTTCGCCCGCAGTTCGCGCAGGGTATCGATGGTGTAGCTCGGCGCATCGCTGCGCGCGGCGCGCTCGAGTTCGCGACGGTCCACGCGCAGGCCCGCCTGGCCCTCGATGGCGAGGTCGAGCATCGCGGCGCGGTCCTCGGCCTTCGCGCCCGGTGCATCGCGATGCGGCGGGTCGGCGGCGGGCATCAGCCAGACGGTGGTGCCCAGCGCCTCGCGCACGGCGCGGGCGATGGCCAGGTGGCCGTTGTGCACGGGGTCGAAGGTCCCGCCGTAGAACACGCGGAGCGGCTTGGCCAGCGCCGCACCAGGCTGCGGTGCGCCGGAAAACATCAGCCGCCTGCCCGCTTCGCCAGCAGTTGCATGCCGCGCGCTTCGGACATCGCCAGCAGCAGGCGCTCCAGCGCCAGCCAGGCGTCCGCCGGCTCCTCGCCGATGCGCGGGCGGCCCTTGGCGATGCGGTCGACCCGGCCGGCCTCGGCGAGCAGTGCCTCCCAGCGCGCGGCGTCGTGGCGCTGCAGGGCGCGGCGATACACCGCCTGCTTCGAATCCCAGACCCGCTGCGCCTTGAACTCGTTGGCCAGGTTGCCGCCCTTGGCGTTGACCCGTGCGAGTGCGGCGATGCGCTGCAGTTCCATCACCAGCATGCCCATCAGCGCCGGCACCGCTTCGCCCTCGGCGCGCAGGCCGTGGAGCATGCGCAACGCGTGCGCGCCCTGCCCGTTCAGCGCCGCGTCGAGCAGGCGGAAGATGTCGAAGCGCGCGGCATCGGCGACGTAGGACTCCATCCGCGCCAGGTCGATCGGCTGGCCGTCGGACAGCAGGGCGAGCTTGTCGATCTCCTGGCCGGCCGCGAGCAGGTTGCCTTCGACGCGTTCGACCAGCCGCTCGACGGCGTCGCGATCGGCGCGCAGGCCGCGCGCACGCAGGCGGCGCTCGACCCATTCGGTGAGTTCATGCGGCTTCAGCGCCCAGGCGATGGCGTGGTGGCCGACGCGGGCGACGGCTTCGCTCCACTTGCCGCCATGCTGGCGGCTCCAGTCGTCGCCGGTGATCAGCAGCACCACGTCCTGCGGCGCCTGCGCGCAGAATTCGGAAATGACCTCGGCGCCTTCCTTGCCGGGCTTGGCCGAAGGCATGCGCACTTCGATCAGGCGTCGCGACGCGAACAGGCTCATCGCGCCGAAGCTCTGCACCAGCCGGTTCCAGTCCGCGTCGCGGCCGTCGGCATCGAAGACCTCGCGCTCGTCGATGCCGTCGGCGCGCGCGCGGGCACGCACGGCATCGGCGGCCTCCAGCACGCGCAGCGGCTCGGGGCCGGCGATCAGGTAGACGGGACGCAGCGGCTCGTTCGGCAGCTGCGCGATCAGGCGTTCGGGCGTCAGTTCCATCGGTTCGCCGCGCGCGGGCGGCTCAGGGGCGCGATCCCGCCGCGTCGGAAGCACCGCGCAGCGCGGCATCGATGCGACGCAGGATCGACGCGCTCATCTCGCGGCGCATTTCGTTCGCGAGCAGTTCGCGCTCGCTGCCGCTGCCGACGGAATCGCTGGGCGGAGCGATGTAGTCGCGCGACAGCTCGACCGCCTGCTGCGGCACGATCACGCTGCCGTCGGCCTTGCTCAGGCGGAACACGACGGCGTAGCGCATGCTGTATTCCTGGGCGCGGCCCTGGACATCGATCGCGATCGGGATGTCGGCCCACTTCTCGGACAGCACCTCCAGCTTGGTCGCCTCGTCGGCCGTGGCGGCGGGCGCCGCGCCCGCGCGCTCCAGCGCGCGCGCCAGCGACGAGGCCAGCGGGCTGTAGGGATCCTGCGCGGTCACCGCGACGGGGCCGAGGTCGGTCGGCAGTTCCAGCGCGTTGCGCAGGTGGAAGCCGCAACCGGCGGTGGACAGGGCGAGCAGGAGGCCGAAGGCGATGCGGAGTCTGGTCATGGGCGGAGTCTGAGGGAGGGGCGCGCGGGGGGCAAGCCGACCGGCAGGCACGCGGCCTGCCGGATGCATGCGGCGTTCACCCGGCCACGATGTTCACGATCTTGCCGGGCACGACGATGATCTTCTTCACCGCCATGCCCTCCATGAACCTGAGCACGTTGGGCTCGGCCAGGGCCAGGGCCTCGATCTCGTCCTTCGGCGTCTGCACGCCGACCTCGATCGTGCCGCGCAGCTTGCCGTTGACCTGCACCGCCAGCGTCACCGCGTCGCGCACCAGCGCGGCGGGATCGGCCTGCGGGAAGGGCACGTCCTCCAGCAGCGTCTCGGCGTTGCCCAGCACCTGCCACAGCCGGTGGCAGATGTGCGGGGTCACCGGGTTCAGCAGCAGGACCATGGTCTGCAGGGTCTCGTGGCGCACCGCGCGTCCCTGCTCGCTCATGTCGTCGAACTTCGAGACGTGGTTGAGCAGTTCCATCAGCGCGGCGATCGCGGTGTTGAAGCTGTAGCGGCGGCCGTAGTCGTCGCCGACCTTCTGGATCGCCTCGTGCAGCTGGCGACGCATCGTCTTCTGCGCGGCGTCCAGCGCGGCGACGTCGACTTCGGGATGATCCGGCTGCGCGGCATGCGTGGCCACTTCGCGCCAGAAGCGGCGCAGGAAGCGCGACATGCCTTCGACGCCGGCCTCGTTCCACTCCAGCGACTGCTCCGGCGGCGCGGCGAACATCGAGAACAGGCGCACGGTGTCGGCGCCGAACCGGTCGACCATCGCCTGGGGATTCACGCCGTTGTTCTTGCCCTTCGACATCTTCTCGACGCCACCGAACTTCACCGGCTGGCCGTCGCTCTTGAGGATGCCTCCGACCAAATGGCCCTTTTCGTCACGCACATACTCGACATCTGCAGGATTGAACCAATCCTTCGACTGATCCGCATGCTCGCGGTAGAACGTCTCCGCGATCACCATGCCCTGGCACAGCAGGTTGACCGCCGGCTCGTCGCTGGCCACAAGGCCTTCGTCGCGCAGCAGCTTGTGGTAGAAGCGGAAGTACAGCAGGTGCAGGATCGCGTGCTCGATGCCGCCGATGTACTGGTCGACGGGCGTCCAGTACTTCGCGCGATCGTCGACCATGTCGGCCGCGCCCGGCGAGGTGTAGCGCGCGTAGTACCAGCTCGACTCCATGAAGGTGTCGAAGGTGTCGGTCTCGCGCTCGGCCGGGCCGCCGCACTGCGGGCAGGTGGTCTTGCGCCACTCCGGGTCCGCCTTGATCGGCGAGGTCACGGCGCCGGCGGCGAAGGCGTCCTGGACGTCCTCCGGCAACAGCACCGGCAGCTGGTCCTCGGGCACCGGCACCGCATCGCACTTGGGACAGTAGATCACCGGGATCGGGCAACCCCAGTAGCGCTGGCGGCTCACGCCCCAGTCGCGCAGGCGGAAATTGACCTTGCGCGCGCCCTTGCCCTCGGCCTCGAAGCGCGCGGCCAGCGCCGCGAAGGCGCCGTCGTAGTCCAGGCCGTCGTACTCGCCGGAATTGATCAGCAGGCCGCGCTCGGTATGCGCCTCGCCCTGCTCGATGCGCTCGAAATACTCGCGCACCACCGCCACTGCGGCGTCGATCTCGACCACGTCCACCGGCGCGTGCGCGCCCAGCGCCACCGCCATCGGGTCGTCGTGGTCCTTGAGGTGCGAAGCGATCTCGGCCAGCGCGTCGCGGACCTCCGCCGACACGATCACCGGCTTCACCGGCAGGCCGTAGGCCTTGGCGAACTCGCCGTCTCGGGTGTCGTGCGCCGGCACCGCCATCACCGCACCCGTGCCGTAGCCCATCAGCACGAAGTTGGCGACGTAGATCGGCACGTCCTCGCCGGTGACCGGGTGGATCGCCCACAGCCCGGTGGCCATGCCGCGCTTTTCCTGGGTCTCCAGCTCGGCCTCGGACACGCCGCCCTTGCGCAGCTCGGCCAGGAACGCGGCCAGCTCGGGGTTGGACTCCGCGGCCTTGCGCGCCAGCGGATGCTCGCCGGCGATGCTGATGAAGGTCACGCCCATCAGGGTGTCGGGGCGCGTGGTGTAGACGGTCAACGGTTCGTCTTCGCCGTCGACGCGAAACTGGATCTCCAGACCTTCGCTGCGGCCGATCCAGTTGCGCTGCATGGTCTTGACCGACTCCGGCCAGCCCGGCAGCGTGTCCAGGCCGTCCAGCAGCTCCTGCGCGTAGGCGGTGATCTTCAGGAACCACTGCGGGATCTCGCGCTTCTCGACGATCGCGCCGGAGCGCCAGCCACGGCCGTCGATCACCTGCTCGTTCGCCAGCACGGTCTGGTCGACCGGATCCCAATTCACCACCGAATTCCTGCGGTACACCAGGCCCTTCTTCATCAGCCGGGTGAACATGCGCTGCTCGTGGACGTAGTAGTCCGGGCGGCAGGTGGCGAACTCGCGCGACCAGTCGATGGCGTAACCCAGCGACTGCAGCTGGCCGCGCATGTGCTCGATGTTGGCGTAGGTCCAGGCAGCCGGCGCGGTCTTGTTCTTGATCGCGGCGTTCTCGGCCGGCAGGCCGAAGGCGTCCCAGCCCATCGGCTGCAGCACGTTGTGGCCGGTCATGCGCTTGTAGCGGCTGATCACGTCGCCGATGGTGTAGTTGCGCACGTGGCCCATGTGCAGCGCGCCCGAGGGGTACGGCAGCATCGACAGGCAGAAGTACTTGGGCTTGTCCGCAAGCTCCGTCACCTCGAAGGCGCGGGTGTCGCGCCAGAAGGACTGGGCGGCGGCTTCGATGGACTGGGGCGAATACTGAGCGGACTCAGCGGGCTCGGTGGTTGCGGGCTCGGCGGACACGGCGGTTTCTGGGGCGTGGAAGAACCGCCAAGACTACCCCAGCCGCCCCCTTCCCTGCCAGAAATCCATCGAAAATCAAATGTATACCCCACGGACAGCGGCGGCCGCGCGTGCGCCGGCTCAGCGGATCAGGTCCGCCTGGGTCGAGGCCGTCCCGGTCAGCAGGCCGAAGTGGCCGGTGACGAACGTCAGGCTGGACGCCTCCCCGGCGATCTGCGAGCTGTGGACCCCGCCGACGGTGCAGACGCCGGTCGCGCAGACCACCTGGTCGCTCCAGGACTTGATCGAATGCATGCGGCTGCCGAAGCGCTTGCCGGACAGCCCCGACAGCAGCGGACTGCCGACCGACAGCCCCCAGTAGCCGCAGGTGCTGGTGGCGACGTTGAACGGATAGCTGCCGCAGCTCCAGAGCCCGCGGAACGCACCGGCGATGCCGACGAAGCCGTCGACGTAGCCGCGCGCGCCGATGCGGTCGATCACGCGTGCCGACAAGGTCGCGCCCATCGAGTGTCCGATCACGTCGATCTTTCCCGTGCAGGACAGCGCGATCGCATCGATGATCGCGTTCTCGACCGGCGTTTCCTCGCTGCCGCTGTGGTCGTTGCAGGCGGCGCAGGTCTTGCTGCCCCAGCTGGGACGGAAGATCTGAGACGACGCATAACCGCGCCGCTGCAGCTCGGCGACGGTGTTGTCGAAATCGGCGGGTTTTCCCGTGTTTCCATGCACCAGCACCACGTTGTCGACACAGGCCGCATGGGCCATGCCGGCCGACAGGAACAGCGCGAACGCCGCCACCGCGCACATCGCGAAACGCTTCATGGTCCACTCCCTGGCCGGCACCCATGGCCGGATGCCGCGATCCTGCGCCGCATCCGTGCCGGGCGGAATTGGACGATGGGGCATCGTGCGCCGCAGCAATCCGCAACGCGGCATCGTCTGCCCGCGAAGACGGGCTCAGGGATCGATCACGATGGGCGTGCCTGTCGGCACCAGCGACCAGACCTCTTCCATCTGCTTGTCCATCAGCGCGATGCAGCCATCGGTCCAGTCACGCCAGTACCCCGGCGGCGTGCCGCCATGGATGACGATGTCGCCGCCCGGATCGACGCCGCGCGCACGCGCCTGCGCGCGATCCGCTGCGTTCGGATACGAGATGCGCAGCGACAGGTGGAACGCGCTGTTCGGGTTGCGATAGGTGATGGTGTAGCGGCCTTCCGGCGTGCGCTCGTCGCCCTGCTGCCGCTTGTGTCCGCGCGGCTGGTCGCCGAGGCGGATGCTGTAGCTGCGGATCACCTTGCCGTCGCGCAGCAGGTCCATGCGCCGCTGATGCTTGACCACGTGGATTTCGTCGGCGCGCTGCGATGCGGGCGCGAGCGGCGGCGGCCAGGCAGCCCATGTCGGCATCGCCATCGCGCAGCTCACCAGCAGCCATGGCACGCGCATGCACCAGCAACGCAGGACATCACGCACTCGATGCATGGTAGATGTTGCGCTCATCGCGCCCATGGCGTTCTCCGCAGCGACGTTCATGACGAGCATAAGCGGAGGATGCACGTCCTGCACGAGGCGTTGCACGCAAACGATCGTGCCGCGCAACGACAACGCCGCGCAAACAAAAGGCCCCGCCGAAGCGGGGCCTGGGGTCTTGCGCATCGACTGGGATCAGGCGACGGGCGTGACTGCAGCCGCCTGCGCGCCCTTCGGACCGGTCGTCACGTCATAGCTGACGCGCTGACCTTCCTGCAGGCTGCGGAAGCCCTTGGCGTTGATCGCAGAAAAGTGCACGAACACATCGGCACTGCCATCTTCGGGGGCAATAAAGCCAAATCCCTTGGCGTCGTTGAACCACTTCACTGTTCCGTACGGCATATTCCTAATGACCTCGAATGGGATGCGGTGGCGTGCGGTCTCGCAACTCCTGCGTGCGCACGGGGGCGAGTATGCCTGAGCGCCCGCGCGGCGCAAGTAGAGGCGCGTCGAAGTGCGACCGACGGCGCCATCACCGGCAGGCATATGAATCCCCGCCAACGCAGGCGTATGGATCAGTCCGCAGCGAGCAGGGACGACAGCAGCGGCCCGAGGCCGGCGCTCGCCGCCTCCACGTTCGCGAGCACGTCCTGCAGCGTGATCTGTTCGTCCGGGTCGGGGCCGGCACCGGCCGCCCAGTTGGCGACGATCGCGAGGCATGCATAATCCAGGCCCAATTCACGCGCCAGGCCCGCTTCCGGCATGCCGGTCATGCCGACCAGGTCGCAGCCGTCGCGGCGCATCCGTGCGATTTCCGCCTTGGTTTCCAGGCGCGGCCCCTGGGTCGCGCCATAGCAGCCGCCATCCACCACGGCCACATCGGCGCGCGCCGCCGCGGCGAGGATTTCCCCGCGAAAACAAGGCGTATACGGATCGCCGAAGTCGACGTGCAGCACCTCGGTGCCCGGCTCTTCGCACAGCGTCGAGATGCGACCCCAGGTGTAGTCGATGATCTGGTCCGGGCAGGCGAGCACGCGCGGGCCGAAGCGCTCGGTGATGCCGCCGACGGTGTTGAGGGCGAGCACGCGGGTCGCGCCGATCGCCTTGAGCGCGGCGAGGTTCGCGCGGTAGTTCACCTTGTGCGGCGGCACCGAATGGCCTTCGCCATGCCGTGCAAGAAATGCAACACGCCTGTTCGCGAATGTACCGATACGCACCGGTCCGGACGGCATCCCGTAAGACGTGACAGGTTGCTGCGTCACCACGTCCTGGAGATCGGCGAGCTTGTACAGGCCCGTGCCACCGATGATCGCGAGTGCGATTCCATCATCGTGAACGCCGGTTTCGATAGACATCATCAATCCTTCAGCGCGTAGATCGCGGGCAGGTTGCGGCCCTGCTCGCGATAATCCATGCCGTAGCCGAACACGTAGCGGTCCGGCACTTCGACGCCGACATAATCGGCCTCGATGCCGTCGACGCGGCGATCGTGCAGCTTCACCGCGAGCACGGCGACGCGCACGTCGGCGGCGCCCTGGTCCTCGCACCAGCGCTTCACCGCGAGCAGCGTGTGGCCTTCGTCGAGGATGTCGTCGGCGAGCAGCACGCGACGGCCGCGCATCGGCGTCGCCGGACGATGCAGCCACGCAAGTCCCGAACCGGAGGTGTTGCCGCGATAGCGCGTGGCATGCAGGTAATCGAATTCGAGATCGAGGCCGCGCTCGCCCAGTGCGAACGCGAGCTGCGCCGCGAACGGCATGCCGCCATGCATGATGGTGACGAACAGCGGCGCCTGGGCGTCGCCCGCGTAGTCCGGGACGATGCCCTCGGCCATGCGTGCGATCGCCGCTTCCAGCGTCGCGCGATCGTGGATCACGTCGGCCGCCGGCAGCACCTCGGCGAGGGTCGGCGCGGTCATGCCAGCGGCTCCACGTCGGCGGCCAGGTCGGCCTGCGCGCGCGCATAGCGCGCATCGGCCAGCAGCGGCGCCCAGGCGTGTTCGCCGCGGCCCATCAGGCTGGCGCAGATCTCCTGGTTCAGTGCGCGTCCCTTCACCGCGTCGAGCGATTCCTCGACCAGTTCCGGATGGCAGACGAGGACCACGTCGCAGCCGGCATCCAGGTGCGCATCGATGCGCTGCTTGATGCCGCCTGCGGAGAACGCGGCGGCCATGCCGATGTCGTCGGAGAAGACCACGCCGCGGAAACCCATCTCCTGGCGCAGGATCGTCTCGATCCAGAACGGCGAATAGCCGGCGGGTTCCGGCGCGACCTGCGGATAGGTCACGTGCGCGAGCATCACCGCCTCGGCGTTCGCGGCGATACCGGCCGCGAACGGCACCAGGTCGGTCGCGCGCAGCTCGTCGAGCATGCGATGGTCCACCGCCACGTCGAAGTGCGTGTCTTCGCGCACGGTGCCGTGCCCGGGGAAATGCTTGATCGTCGCGGCCATGCCGGCCGCGTGCATGCCGCGCACGTAGGCGCGGGTGAACTCGGAGACGATCTCCGGCTCGGTAGAGAAGGCGCGGTTGCCGATGGCGAGGTTGCCACGACCGAGGTCGACCACCGGCGCGAAGCTCAAGTCGACGCCGGTCGCGCGGACTTCGCTGGCCATCAGCCAGGCGTGCTCTTCTGCCAGCGCCAGCGCGCGCGCGGCGTCGCGGGCATACAGGCGACCGAAGGCTTCCAGCGGCGGCAGCGCGCTGTAGCCTTCCTGGAAGCGCTGCACGCGGCCGCCTTCCTGGTCGACGCAGAGCAGCTGCGGACGCGCGGCGGCCTCGCGGATGGCGGCGGACAGCTCCGCGACCTGGGTCTTCGAGGCGAAATTGCGCTTGAACAGGATCACGCCGGCGCAGGCGTCGTGCTGCAGCCAGTCGCGCTCCTGCGCGGTGAGTTCGGTACCGGCGACGCCGATTACGAGCATGGGGAGGATTCTCTTGGGTGAAGGTCGACCCCGCTCCGTCCGCGGAGGAGGCCACTGCAGCGGGACCGGCCGGCGCCGGCTTGCGCGTCCACCGTCACGGGCCCGCCCCCGTTCCGGCCACGACACCTCCGTGTGCCGCCGATCATCCGGCGGGCACCACCGGCGGCGCCGCCTCGGCGCCTGCGCGCTCGGCATCGCTCCAGCGCGAATACGGGCGCGAGGCCAGCGCGAGATTGTAGTAACGCGAAGCATCGGTGACTTCGGCCCCGAGCCAGTCGGGACGCTCGAAGGCCTCGTCCGCCGAGGACAGCTCGATCTCGGCCACCACCAGGCCGACGTTGTCGCCGAGGAATTCGTCGACCTCCCACAGGTGGTCGCCGTGTTCGACCAGATGCCGGCGCTTGTCGATCAGCCCGCCGATGCACAGCGCCAGCAGCGCGCGCGCGTCCTCGACCGGGATCACGTAGTCGAATTCCTGGCGGGTGTGCCCCAGCTCGCGGGATTTCAGGTTCAGGTGGGCTTCGTCGCCCTCCAGGCGCACGCGGACCGAGGCGCGCTGGGCGCCGCTGTCCATGGACGCCTGGTCGTTCAGGTAGCCCTGTGCCATCGGCACCACGCGATGGGCCTGGGCGCGCCAGCGGTCATCGACCACCAGGAATTTGCGTTCGATTTCGACGGCCACGCTCGGTTTGCGTCCTGTCCTGCATCCGGGCCGACTATTCTAGAACTTCCTCGCCCCTCTCCCGCACGAAACCGTCGATTTCGACGCCGTTCGCGTTGCTGCGCCGCCGGTCGGGCCGCCTGCGCGGCACCGGCGGGCACGATCCTCTCTGGCCGCGATCGCGTGATAGGATGAAAACGGTTGCCTGGCATTAGCGAATTTTTAACATTCTCGGCCCGCCAGGCGAAACCGACGAACGCCGATCGTCCACCACAACCAGGACCGACGCCATGCGCAGCGAGACCCCCAAGGACCGCGCCCATCCTTCCGTGCCGAACGGCGCGACGGACGCACACGACGACCGCGAGCGCGGCGATTCCATGGCCATGGACCTGCTCGACACGCCGGGCGGGGATGGTTCCAGCGACGGCCTGGGATTCGACAACGGTGCCGACGGCGGCACGATGCTGCTGCCCCACGAACGCAAGCTGCCGATCGCCGAGCAGCGCCGGATCATCGCGGCGCGCAAGCACCACGACGACGGGATCGACGAAGACGACAGTCTGGCCATGGGCGGGCGACGCGGCCGTGGCCGCCGACGCCCGCAGGCCGACGCCGCGCAGGAGCGCGGGCATCGGCACGGCCATCACGGCCCGGGAACGCCGCGCGCCGACCGCGGCCATCCCGCCGACGATGAGGGCCGGGCCCGCAGGGACGGCGACGCCGAGACAGGCAAGGCCAGCGGCGGCGGCAGCGCGCGCGGTCCGGTCGAGAAGAACGACGATGCCGCCAGCGGATCGAGCAGCGGCACAGGCAGCGGCGGCGGCAGCCGCGTCGAACGCGAGACCGAGGTGTCGCTCGAAGCAACGCAGGCCGACCGCAAGCCGCCCGCCACGACCTCGCGCGATGCGGTGCGCCTCGACGACCCCGCGCATCCGCACGCCCCGCTCTATGGCGCCGCGCTCAGGGCCGTGAGCGAACTGGCGCCCGCACAGGCCGCGATCGGACCCGCCGAGCAGGCCAATGTCGCGGCGGCGCTGACCGCGCGCATCGCCGGCGACCCCGCCTTCGCGCAGCAGGTCGGCGACCCGTCGAAGCTGTCGTTCGGCCTCGCCCAGAACGGCGAGCGCCTGTTCGCGATCAATCATCCGATGCCCGAGGCACCGAACGCGGTGCATGTCAGCGTGGACCTGGCGCAGGCCCGCGACTTGTCGATCGAGGCGAGCAGCCACCAGGTCGATCTCGCCGCCGCGAACCCGGCGCTCGTGCAGGCGCAGGCCGTCGAGACCCATGCCATCGAAGCCCACGCCCGCGAACACGCGCCGCGCCAGGCCTGAGCAGACGCCGCGCGTCGCCCGCACTTATTTCGGTTCGAACACCGCGATCGACTCGACGTGCGCGGTGTGCGGGAACATGTCCATCACGCCCGCAGCGGTGAGCTTCCAGCCGCGCTCGTTGACCAGGTAGCCGGCATCGCGCGCCAGCGAGCCGGGATGGCAGCTGACGTAGACGATCCGCTTCAGCCCCTTCAGCGGCAGCTGCTTGAGCACGCCGTCCGCGCCCGAGCGCGGCGGATCCAGCAACAGGCGGTCGAAGCCGGCCTTCATCCACGCATGACCGGACAGGTCCTGCGCCAGGTCGGCGGCGTGGAACTGCACGTTGCCCAGCGCGTTGTGCGTGGCGTTCTCGCGGGCACGTGCCACGAGACCGGCCTCGCCTTCCACGCCCACGACCTCGCGCGCGACGCGCGCCAGCGGCAGGGTGAAGTTGCCGAGGCCGCAGAACAGGTCGAGCACGCGATCGTCGGCCTGCACGTCGAGCAGGTCCAAGGTGCGCGCGATCATCTTCTGGTTCAGGCCGGCGTTGACCTGGATGAAATCCAGCGGCCGGAATTTCAGCTCGACGTTCCACTGCGGCAGCGCGAACGACAGCGGCGCCTGCTCCGGCCACAGCGGATGCACCGAATCGATGCCGCCCGGCTGCAGGAAGATCGCGAAATCGTGCGCCTTGGCGAAGGCGACCAGCGCCTCGCGGTCGCGGTCGCCCAGCGGATGGAGATGACGGAAGACCAGCGCCACCGTGGCGTCGCCGGCGATGAATTCGATCTGCGGGATGTCGCGACGCGCGTCCATGCCGTCGACCAGGGCCGAGATCGCGCCGAGCTTCAGGCCGATCTGCGGAATGACCGTGTGGCATTCGCCGAGGTCGGCGACGAAGCGCGGATCGGCCTCGCGGAAGCCGACCAGGGTCTTGTCCTTCTTCTCGACGCGACGCACAGACAACCGGCCCTTGCGGCGATAGCCCCAGGCCGCGTCGGTGAGCGGCGGGAGCAGCGTGCCCGGTTGCACGTGGCCGATGCGCTGCAGGTTGTCGAGCAGGACCTGCTGCTTGTAGAGGATCTGCCGGTCCTCGGCGAGATGCTGCAGCACGCAGCCGCCGCAGGTGCCGAAATGCGGGCAGCGCGCTTCGACGCGATCCGCCGACGCCGCAAGCACCTCGACCGTGGCGGCCTCGTCGAAATGCCGCGACTTCGCGGTCTGCTTCGCCATCACCCGCTCGCCCGGCAGCGCGCCGGCCACGAAGATCGCCTTGCCGGCATGCGCCGAGCCCTCCGGCCAGCGGGCCACGCCCCGGCCGTCGTGGCTCAGGTCGAGGATGTCGATGGGAAACGGGGTCTGGTCGATGCGGTTGCGGGCCACGGGCGGGATCTGCGAGCTGGCGAGCCGGCGATTGTCTCATGTCCACAAACGACGACGCCCGCCGGAGGGCGGGCGCCGCGGTGACACGGATGCGAGCATGGACCCCGTGTCATCGGCCCTCCATGGCCTGCACGGGGTGAGTTCATCCTGAACTCACTTCTGCTTCCACGCCCCGCCGCGCTGGTACCACCAGCCGGACTTCGCGCTGTCGACCCACTGCTTCGCGAACACGCTGCGGATCTGGCCTTCCCACTCCGGATGGCCGTTGGCGACGGCGATCTCGCGGTAGACGGCCTTGCGGTCGCGGTTCTCGTCGGCGACGGCGTTGTTGACCGGCACGCGGTCCTTGAGTTGCAGCGCGGCGGCGTCGCGGACCACGACCAGGCCGTCCTCGGTGAAGCCGAGCGCACCGGAGTCGAAGTGCGGGCGCAGGGCGCTGTCGAAGCGCTGCTCCATCCGCGCCTGGATCGCGGTGATCGCCGGGGTCTGGATGTTGAAATCCGGCTGCGACTGGGCGTGGGCCGGGGCGATGCCGATGAGCATCAGCGGATCGAAGCGCGGCAGTTCCATCGCCATGCCTCCGCCGCCATTGCCGCCATTGCCGCCTTCGGGCTTGGCCGGCTGCGCGGCCTGGTCGAGCACCTTCTCGACGAATTCCTTGGCGGCCTCGCGGGCCTCGGCCGCGGGGAAATACACGTTGATGGTGACGCAGGCGGTCAGCGCGAGCGCGGCGACGGTGGATGCACCCAGCAAACGAAACATCTTGGTTCTCCTGATGATGGCGCTGCGGTCGCAGCGTTGCGCGGACGTGGGCGGCGGATCATTCCACCACCGGCTTGAGGTCGCCGCTGCCGACCGCCTGCAGGCGTTCGACGAGGGTCGGCCAGTCCACCCGGCGGTTGAAGCCCACCACGTTCAGGCGCGGAACCCCCGAACCTTCGACGATAGTAAATCCACCGGCGCCTGAACCGGAACCGCCCTCAAGGCCGGACATGTCGCAGACCTGGTTGCGCAGGCGACAGGCGATGCCGATGCGCCGATAGCCGAAGTCGTCGAACAGGCCGATGAGCTTGCCCTGCAGGCTGGTCACGAACGAGGCGTCGCCGACGCTGGAGATGTTCTGCACGGCGCGCTGGCTGATGCGCTGCTTCACGCCGCGCCGGGGCTGCGTGTGCAGTTCGGCGTCGAAGGCGGTGGCAGTCCAGTCGACGAGCCGGAGTGCGTCGATGCGACCGTCCAGCCGGCCGCTGATGCTGCCGAAATCGAAGACCTCGGTGACCGCGAGCAGGTCGAGGTCGTCGAGGGTCAGGTCCGCCGACAGCGTGGGCGCGACGCCGAACGGCCGCTCCATCGCCAGCGACGACACCCGCACGCGGCCATCGAAGACATCCGTTTCCAGGCCGCCTTCGAACACCAGCCGGTCGTCGGCATAGCGGGCGTCGGGGATGCGCCCGGCGAGCGTGCCGCGGAAAGCCGGCAAGCCGAGACTTTTCGCCAGGGTGCCGAGGTCGAGATCCTGGACGTCCAGCGCGAATCCGGCCTGGGTGGGCCGGTCGCCGAGCGGCGGCTGCAGGCGGAAGCGTTCGAAGCGCAGCGCGCCGCCGGCGAACGGCACCGACGCCGGTTCGCGCAGCGCGACCGCGCCATCGGCACTGCGCAGGGGCAATGCGGCGGCACCGAACTCCAGCCCGTACAGGCGACCACCGCGCCAGCCGACCAGGCCGTCGACCGGTGCATCGGCGGAGAAGCGCAGGTCGCCTTCGATGCCCTCGAACCCGAAGCGCCCGTCGGGTTCGACCACCGCGACTTCGTCGAAACGCGCATCCACGCGGCGCAGCACGCCCGCATCGAGTCGCACACGCGCCTGCAGCCCGCCGGCGAGCCGCAGCTTGCCCAGTCCGAAACTGCCCAGCCAGGCCGAGAGGTAGCGTTCGGCCACCGGCGAGAGGTCGGCGCTGTCCAGCGCCAGATCGAGCGTGCGCAGGGCACCGTCGGGCGCGGCACCGGCATGGCCATCGATGCGCAGGCTGCTGCCGTCGTCCCAACGCAAGGTGGGCAGGCGCCAGCCGCCGGCATCGCCGATGGCGGACACGCGCAGGCCGACCGGCGTCGACGGCAGCGCGACGTAGGCACCGGCGGCGAGCAGTTCGCCGCCCTGCAGCGCGCCGTCCAGATCAATGCGCGTGGTCGTCTCGGCGAAACGCATGTCCAGCGCGAAACGGCCGCCCAGGTTGTCGGCGGCGATGCTGGCGTCGGCGGTTTCCAGCCCGACGCCGCGCAGCGCGATCGGCCCGGCGACGCGCACCGGACCGTCGGCCGGCGCGGAGACCACGAGGCGGGCATCGCCCTGGCCCCGGGTCAGGCGCGCATCGGACCAGGCCTGCGCGAGCAGCGCCTGGGTCCAGGCCAGCGGCACGCGGGTCAGGTCGATGCGGGTGTCGTCGGGCGCCGCAGCCTGGCGCCGGACATCGATGCGGGATTCGCCGCGCAGCAGCCAGGCATCGGTATGCGCCACGCCCAGGTCGATGCCGAAACGCAGCGCGGGTCCGCGCCCGGCGCGCAGCTCGCCCTCGCAGCGCCATGCGCCGTCGGCGGTACGGGTGAGCGGGCAACTCCAGTCGAGATCGCGAAAGTCGTAGCCCAGCGACGGCGAGACCAGGTGCCCGACGCGCAGATGCAGGCGGCCCGAGGCGGCGTCCTTCGGCCAGGCCAGGCGTACCTGCACGCGTTCGAGCGTGGCCAGGCCCGTGCCGATGCGCTGGATCGTCGCGGTTGCGGTGCGCGCGTGAGCCGTCGGCGCGATCGAGATCAGCATGCAGAGCAGCAGGCAGGCACCGACGAGCCAACGCCATGCGGACCGTTCCGGCACGGTCCAGGCTTCGGGCTTGGGTAAGATGCTGCGCGACATGGACGCCAGAGTAATCGAAGCGCAATGAATGCCGATCCCGCCCTGCCCCGCCTCCTGCTGCTGGAGGACGATCCGGTCAGCGCCGCCTTCCTCGCCACCGCGCTCGAAGCCCTGCCCGCGCGCGTGGATGTCGCCGCATCCCTGGCCGAGGCCGAGCCGCTGCGCGATGCCGGCCATGCGCTGTGGCTGTTCGACGCCAACCTGCCCGACGGCACCGGCGGCGCACTGCTGGCGCGCTGGCGGGCGCAGGGCATGGCGACGCCCGCGCTCGCGCACACCGCCGATCCGCGCCAGGAAGAATGCGATGCGCTGATCGCGGCCGGTTTCGCCGACGTGCTTCGCAAGCCGCTGGCCGTGGCGCAGTTGCAGGAGGCGGTGAAGCAGGCGCTCGACGGCGTCGCGACCTGCGAGGCGCCGAAGCACGGCGTACAACGGCAGGACGCGACCTGCACGGCGTCTCCGGTCTGGGACGATGCCGCCGCGCTGCGCGCGCTCAACGGCAATGCATCGATCGTCGCCGCGATGCGCGGCCTGTTCCTCGGCGAACTCCCGGCGGTGCGCATGCGCATCGCCGACGGGTTCGCGCATGCGGATGTCGATGCGCTGCACGCGGAGCTGCACAAGCTGCAGGCGTCCTGCGGTTTCGTCGGCGCGGCGCGGGTGCTCGCGGCGGTGATGGCGCTGCGCGAGGCACCGCTGTCGCGAGACGCTTTCGTGCAGTTCGAAGCGACAGTGGAAGACACGATTCGCGCAGCAATCGCGTGAAAGCCTTGCCCCCACCCCAGCCCTCCCCCGCGATGCGGGGGAGGGAGCGAAGCGCGTCGCTTCAACCGGTCACTCAATCGCTCGTCTGCATCCCTCCCCCGCATCGCGGGGGAGGGAGCGAAGCGCGTCACTTCAACCGGTCACTCAATCGCTCGTCTGCGCCCCCTCCCCCGCATCGCGGGGGAGGGCTGGGGTGGGGGCATCGACGTCGCGGGACGCGGATGCATTCGCATCGCCGCCACGCGGCAGCGACGCGATCAGCTCCCACGATTTCAGCCCGCGCCCGCCGAGGTGGTGCAGCAGCAGCACGCGCATCACGCGGCGCAGGCCGGGCATGTCCTCGGCGCAGGGTTCGATGTCGGCGCCGAGGTCGAGCAGCGCACGCCCGGTAGCGGTTTCGCTGCGCCCGGCGCGACCGGCATCGCCGAGCATGCGGCGCGGGCCGTGTTCGGCATCCAGCACGTAGCGCGCGGCCGGATCGATGTCGCGGCCGTCGCCGTCGCAATCCCAGGCGATACCGACGCCCAGCGCCTCCAGCAGGTCGCGCTCGAAGCGGCGCAGCGTCCACGCCAGCGAGAGATCGCTCAGCGCCAGGCGCGCGCGGGTTTCGCCGTAGATCGCGTACAGCTCGCCGTGGCCGTCGTGGCGCGGCGCGAGGCGGAGCATGAGTTCGTTGAGATAGAAGCCCGCCAGCATCGCCTCGCCCTGCAGGCGCGGCGCCTCGTCGATGGCTTCCGCGTTCGACAGCTGCGCGAGTTCGCCACGCTGCACGCCGTCGAAGCGGATGTGCTGCAGCGGCTGCAGCGCCGCGCGCAGCACGTGTTTCTTCGGCCCCTGCACGCCGCGCGCCACCAGGCCGACACGCCCGTGTTCGCGGCTCAGCACCTCGACCAGCAGGCTGGTCTCGCGCCAGGCGCGGGCGTGGAGGACGAAGGCGGGTTCGGCGGTGTAGCGGATCATGTCGCAGTCACCCGAGACTGCAGCTGCGGGGCGGCCTCGTCCCGATGCGTGTGCACGATGCGTCCGCGTTCGACATGCCAGGTTTCGATCGATGCAGGTCGCCTGGCGATGATGGACCACTGCGGTTGACCCGCATCATTCATGAAGGAGCACAGACGCATACCATTGGAGAACTGCAGCTCGATTTCCGGCAATGCGCCAAACGTGCGCAGGTCGGCGACGTGGGTACCAAGGACTTGGCGAAAGAAGCCAGGCCAGCGATGCGGCGCGCTCCAGGCGCCGCCAAGGATCGAACGCGGGCGTTCGAAACGCCAGTTCCACTCGATGCCGAGCGACCACTCGCCGCAGGGCTCTCCGGGCGTGCCGTTCCGCTTCGTGCGCGGCGGCGACAGCCAGCCGAATTCCAGGAAGATCGCTGACCCTGCGCCTCGCCAGATATGCGAGACAGGAAGACCGATCAGGGCCTCGCGGACTGCGGACAGCGCCACCTCGCGTTCATCCATCCGCGGGTCCCGACTCAGTCGCCGTACCCGAACGCCTTCAGCGCCGCTTCGTCATCCGACCAGCCTTCGCGGACGCGGACCCAGGTTTCGAGGAAGACCTTGCAGCCGAACATGCGTTCCATCTGCTGGCGCGACTTGGTGCCGATCTCGCGCAGGCGGGCGCCGCCCTTGCCGATGACGATGGCCTTCTGGCTTTCGCGCTCGACGAAGATCACCGCGCCGATGCGGTACATCGGTTCCGGCGGCGCGCCCTTGCGCTTGGCCATCTCTTCCTCGAAGCGTTCGATCTCCACCGTGGTCGCGTACGGCAGTTCGGCGCCGAGCTGGCGCATCAGCTGCTCGCGGACCAGTTCGCCGGCGAGGAAACGCTGGCTCTTGTCGGTGATCTCGTCCTCGCCGTACAGCGCCTCCTGCTCCGGCAGCAGGCCGAGCACGGTCTTCACCAGCGGCTGCAGGCCGCTGCGCTTGAGCGCGGAGACCGGATGCAGGCTGGCGAATTCGCGGCCTTCGTTCACCGACTGCAGGAAGGGCAGCAGCTCGGTCTTGTCGGGATAGCGGTCGACCTGGTTCACGACCAGGACGACCGGGATGCCGGCGCCCTTGAGCGTGTCGTAGGCCAGGGTGTCCTCGTCGCTCCACTGCCCGGCACGGATGACCAGCAGCGCGGCGTCCACGCCTTCCAGCGCGCCGCGCGCGGCGCGGTTCATCATCCGGTGCATGGCGGTGGCCGTGGCCTTGCCCTTGTCGGCATGGATGCCGGGGGTGTCGACCAGCACCAGCTGGCCTTCGGGGAAGGTGGCGATGCCCAGCATGCGGTGCCGGGTGGTCTGCGGCCGGGGGGAGACGATGCTGACCTTGGTGCCGACGAGGGCGTTGATCAGGGTGGACTTGCCGACGTTGGGTCGGCCGAGGACGGCGACATGGCCGGCGCGGTAAGGGGATTCGCTCATCGGGGGATTGTACCGGGACCGGGTGCGCCGGCAGCGACGGATGTCGGTCCATGGCGATCCGGGCGACGTGCGGCGTCGCCGTGCCGGGTCGACATGCCCGGTCGACGCGCTTGGTCGACATGCCGGATAGATCAGGCGCCGAGCGCGTCCAGCACGGCCTCGGCGGCGAGCTGTTCGGCGGCTCGCCGGGACCCGGCTTCGCCCTGGCGGCGCAGGTCGCGGTCGACGAGCGCGCATTCGGCCACGAAGACCTTGGCGTGCTCTTCCCCGCTTTCAGAGAGCAGGGAGTACACCGGCAGCGGCCACTGGCGGGCCTGGAGCCATTCCTGCAGGCGGGTCTTGGCGTCCTTGCCGAGCTTGTGCGGCGGCGGCAGGGCGTCGATGGCCTCGGCGAACCAGGGCAGCACCACGGCGCGGCAGGTCTCGAAGCCGGCGTCGAGGTAGATCGCGGCGACCAGCGCTTCGAAGGCGTCGGCAAGGATGGAGTCGCGGCGGTGGCCGCCGGATTTCATCTCGCCCGGGCCGAGCACGATGCGCGTGCCCAGGTCCAGCCTGCGCGCCAGCGCGGCGAGCGAGGACTCGCGGACGAGTTCGGCGCGGGCGCGGGTGAGTTCGCCTTCGACCGCGCGTGGCCAGCGCGTGTACAGGGCCTCGGCGACGATGGCGCCGACCAGGGCGTCGCCGAGGAACTCCAGGCGTTCGTTGTGGGCAGGCGCGGCGCTGCGATGGGTCAGCGCGCGCTGCAGCAGCGCCGGGTCGCGGAACGCGTGCCCGAAGGCATGCCCGGCGCTGGCCGCAGGGGAACCGCTCGCCACTGTTGCGCGATCAGAGCGCCGGCGCGGACGCGGCACCGCCCGACAGCGACTGCTCGGCGTTGAACTTGCCCACCGCGTCGAGGTTGTAGAACAGCGGCACGCGGACTTCGTAGTTGACGAGGACCGTCTGGCCGCTGCCCTTGTTCTCGACCTTCACGTGCTCGTTCTTCACGTTGGACACGTAGTTGATGCTGAGGCGCTTGAAGAGCTTTTCCTTGATCTGCGCCGGCTGTTCGTGGGCGATGCCGGCCTCGTTGGCCAGGCCCTTCAGCGCGCTCTTGACCTCGAAGTATTCCTTGTACATCGGGAACAGCTTCATGACGATGAAGAGGAAGAACCCCACCACCGCTGCGGTGACGAGGAAGCTGATCAGGGTCATACCGCTCTGGTGACGTCGCATGGTTTCGAACTCCCCAATGGCACTGGACGATGTGGTGGTGGACGCACCCGACCGGGCGCCGCCCGGTCAGGGAATGTCGTTGCCGATCCGGGACGTGTCGAAGCTGTTGCGGCAGAACCAGCCGCTGCAGTTCAACCAGACCAGGAAGGCCTTGCCGCGGAGCCTGTCCTCCGGAAGCATGCCCCAGAATCTACCATCTTCGCTGCGGTCGCGATTGTCGCCGATCACGAGATAGTGACCCGGCGGCACGACCCACTCGCCCTCGCCCTGGTCGACCACCGGCAGGTGGGTGATCTCCAGCACGGCATGCTCGCGGCCGGGCAGCTTCTCGCGCAGTTCGGTGGCGCCGGTCATCTCCACGCCCGGACCCTTGCCGACGTACTCGCCGACCGTGGTGTACGCCAGGGTCTTGCCGTTGACGCTCAGCTGGTTGTCGCGGTAACTGACCGTGTCGCCGGGCAGGCCGATGACGCGCTTGATGTAGTCCAGGCCGGTGTTCGGGTCGCCCGGGCCGCGGCCCGGGTAGCGGAACACCACCACGTCGCCGCGCTCGGGCTGGCCGACCTCGATCACCTTCTGGTTGGTGACCGGCAGGCGGAGGCCGTAGGCGTACTTGTTGACCAGGATGAAGTCGCCGATCAGCAGGGTCGGCATCATCGAGCTGGACGGGATGCGGAAGGGCTCCGCCACGAAGCTGCGCAGGATCAGCACGATCGCCAGCACCGGGAAGAAGGCGCGGGCGTAGTCCACCACCACCGGCTCCTTGCCCTCGTCGAGCAGGCCGTCGGCCCGGGCGCGACGCTTGGCGAAGATCAGCTTGTCCAGCAGCCAGATGACGCCGGACAGCAGGGTCAGCGTGACCAGGAGGATTTCGAACCAGACCATGGGACTTCCTTCGGAACGGGATCGGGAATGGAGAACGCGGGGCGTCGCCGGATTGAATCGCGGGGGCTTACTTGCTGTCCACCTGCAGCACGGCGAGGAAGGCTTCCTGCGGGATCTCCACGCGGCCGACCTGCTTCATGCGCTTCTTGCCTTCCTTCTGCTTCTCCAGCAGCTTGCGCTTGCGGCTGACGTCGCCGCCGTAGCACTTGGCCAGCACGTTCTTGCGCAGCGCCTTGACCGTGCTGCGCGAGATGATCTGCGAGCCGATCGCGGCCTGGATGGCGACGTCGAACATCTGGCGCGGGATCAGGTCCTTCATCTTCTCGCACAGCTCGCGGCCGCGGCGGTCGGCGTGGCTGCGGTGGACGATGATCGACAGCGCGTCGACGCGGTCGCCGTTGATCAGCGTGTCCACGCGCACGAACGGGCCGGCGTCGAAGCGCAGGAAGTGGTAGTCCAGCGAGGCGTAGCCGCGCGAGACCGACTTGAGCTTGTCGAAGAAGTCCAGCACCACCTCGGCCATCGGCAGCTCGTAGCTGATCTGCACCTGGTTGCCCATGTAGGTGATGCCGATCTGCGAACCGCGCTTCTCCTCGCACAGCGTGATGCAGTTGCCGACGTAGTCCGGCGGCGTGAGGATGTTGGCGCGGATGATCGGCTCGCGGATCTCGTCGACGTGGTTCACCGGCGGCAGCTTGGCCGGGTTGTCGAGCGACATCACGCTGCCGTCGGTCTTGAGCACCTCGTAGACCACGGTCGGTGCGGTGGTGATGAGGTTGAGGTCGTACTCGCGCTCCAGGCGCTCCTGCACGATCTCCATGTGCAGCATGCCGAGGAAGCCGCAGCGGAAGCCGAAGCCCATCGCCTCGGAGCTTTCCGGCTCGAAGCGCAGCGCGGCGTCGTTGAGCTGCAGCTTCTCCAGCGCCTCGCGCAGGTCCGGGTAGTCCTCGGCGTCGACCGGGAACAGGCCGGCGAACACGCGCGGCTGCATTTCCTGGAAGCCCGGCAGCGGATGCGGCGCCGGGTCCTGGTTGCGGGTCAGGGTGTCGCCGACCGGCGCGCCGTGGACGTCCTTGATGCTGGCGGTGACCCAGCCCACCTCGCCGGCGCCGAGCTTCGCCAGCACCTTGCGCTTGGGCGTGAACACGCCGACGTTCTCGACCTGGTGGGCGCGGCCGGTGGACATCACCAGCAGCTTGTCGCCGGGCTTGATCTCGCCCTGCATCACGCGCACCAGCGACACCACGCCGAGGTAGTTGTCGAACCAGGAGTCGATGATCAGCGCCTGCAGCTTGTCGGTGTCGCGCGGCTTGGGCGGCGGGATGCGGTGGACGATGGCCTCGAGCACGTCGACGATGTTCAGGCCGGTCTTGGCGCTGATCGCGACGGCGTCGGTGGCGTCGATGCCGATGACCGCCTCGATCTCGCTCTTGGCGCGTTCGATGTCGGCGGTGGGCAGGTCGATCTTGTTGAGGATCGGCACCACTTCCAGGCCCTGCTCCACGGCGGTGTAGCAGTTGGCCACGGACTGGGCCTCGACGCCCTGCGCGGCGTCCACCACCAGCAGCGCGCCTTCGCAGGCGGCCAGCGAGCGGCTGACCTCGTAGCTGAAGTCGACGTGGCCGGGGGTGTCGATGAAGTTGAGGAAGTAGGTCTCGCCGTCCTTCGCCTTGTACGGCAGCGAGACGGACTGGGCCTTGATGGTGATGCCGCGCTCGCGCTCGATCGGGTTGGAGTCGAGCACCTGCGCTTCCATCTCGCGGGCCTCGAGGCCGCCGCAGAGCTGGATGATGCGGTCGGCCAGGGTCGATTTGCCGTGGTCGACGTGGGCGATGATGGAGAAGTTGCGGATGTTCCGCATGGTGTCGGTCATGGTCGTCGGCGGCGGCCGTCGGCGGCCTTGAGGGGAAAACGACGGATTATCGCACACCCCCGGGAATTCCCCGCCGGCGTCGGCCGAACGGTGGCGCCGGAACGACATCGCCCGGCCGGCGGGGCCGGACCGGGCGATGTCGATGCGCCGGGAGGGGCGCCTGCCGGCTTACTTGCGTTCTTCCAGCGGGCTGACCGCAACGAAGGACGTGGCGCCGCCGCGACGGATGAGCAGCATCACGGTCTGGTCGGCACGGAACTTCGCCAGCTCGCGGTCCATGGCGGCGACGCTGCCCACCGGCGTGGTGCCGACGCGCAGGACGATGTCGCCCGGGCGCAGGTTGGCGGCGCGCGCGGCCTTGCCTTCGATCCGGGCCAGGCCGACGCCCTCGCCCGGGCGCAGGCCCAGGCTGCGGCGGTCGTCGGCATCCAGGTCCTGGCCGACCAGGCCGAGCTTGTTGCCCGAGGCGGCATCGGCGGGCTTGCCGCTGTCGCCCGCGACGGTCGGCGCCGGGCCATCGCCCTCGTCCAGGCGGGTCAGGGTGACCTTGCGCTCGATGGGCTTGCCGGCGCGCAGGATCGAGAGCGTGACCGAGGTGCCGGGCGCCCGGCTGCCGATCGCCGGCGGCAGGTCGCTGAAATCGTTGATCTGCACGCCGTCGACCGCGCGGATGACGTCGCCGGGCTCGATGCCGGCCTTCTCCGCCGGACTGCCCGGACGCACTTCATTGACCATCGCACCCCGGGTATCGGGCAGGTCGAAGCCCTTGGCATCTTCGGCATCCACCGCCTCCACCACCGCGCCGAGCTGCGCGCGCTCGACCTTGCCGCGGGTCTTGATCTGGTCGGTGACGTTCATCGCCACGTCCATGGGAATGGCGAAGCTCACGCCCATGTAGCCGCCGGAATTGCTGAAGATCTGCGAGTTGATGCCGACCACTTCGCCGCGCGTGTTGAGCAGCGGGCCGCCGGAATTGCCGCGGTTGATCGCCACGTCGGTCTGGATGAAGGGCACGTAGCGCTGCTCGCCGCCGGTGTTGCGGCCGATGGCGCTGACGATGCCGGCGGTGACCGAATGCTCCAGGCCGAAGGGCGAGCCGATCGCGACCACCCACTGGCCGGGCTTGAGCTTCTTCGAATCGCCGGTGCGCAGGAACGGCAGGCCGGAGGCGGTCAGCTTGAGCACGGCCACGTCGGACTGCGCGTCGCTGCCGACCAGCTTGGCCTCGAATTCGCGACGGTCGGCCAGGCGCACGCGGATCTTGTCGGCGCCGTCGACGACGTGGTGGTTGGTGAGCACGTAACCGTCGGCCGAAATCAGGAAGCCGCTGCCCTGCGAGGCGCTCTGCGGCCCGGCGGACTCGTCCTCATCATCGCCCGGGCCCTGGCCGCGACCACCGCCCGGGCCACCCGGGAAGGGGGTGTCCGGGCCGAAGAAGCGGCGGAAGAATTCGGGGATCTGGTCTTCGGGGATCTGCTGCGGGCCACGGCCGCGCATCATCGGATTGCGCGCCGAGCCGGTGGCGACGATGCTGACCACCGCCGGGCCGACATGGTCGACGAGCTGGGTGAAATCCGGCAGGCCGGTGACCAGCTGAGGGGCGGCGGCGGGCTCGGCGGCGACCTGGCCCGCGACGGGCGGCACGACGGGCGAGCGGGCGGTGATCGGCACCACCACCGTGGCGGTCGCGGTGGCGGCCGCGGTGGCCGCGACGAGCGAGAGGGTACGGAGCGACGATTTCATCGGGCGTGAGGTCCTCGACAAAGGCGAAGGGAAGGCAGGAAGGCGACGCAGGGCCACGACGCGAAGGGCGCCGTGGCGGAATGAAGGGATGCCGGCGCGAGCGCGGCGACGACCGGCGGGATCAGTGTCCGCGACCGGCCTGCTCGGCCTGCGATGCGTCGATCAGGGGCACGAAATCGGGCTGGAACGGCGAACGGCGCGTGGTCTCGATCGGATAGGTGACCATCACCTCGTCCGACTGCGATGCACCGGGCACGAGCGCGCGGGGCCAGGATTTCGAGCCCGGCGTCGGGGACGATGCCGGAGCGGCGGCACGTGGCGCATCGACGGCGGCATAGGTCAGCACCGGCGCGTCGGCCGCGGCAGGAGACGTTGCCCCCTGGCGCGCGCGGGACGTGCTCTGCGCCGCGGTGGAAGCGACGGAGGCCAGCGCGGCGCGCTCGGAGGTCCGCTCGGACATGGCGCGCGAGGCGGCCATGACCCTCGGCTTGGTGTCGCGGCGCTGCTCGCCGGCGGCGGCGGCGGCGACGACGGTCGCGGCGGCCACGACCCCGGCGGTTGCCGGATCCACGCCGGGCGCCGGTTCGGGCGTCGGCAACTGCGGGGCCGGCGCGGGGACGGGCAGCGCGGCGGCGGCGGGCGACGAGGCCCCGGCGACCTGCAGGTCGCCGACGGCCGGGGTGTCGAGGCGCGTGCCGAACAGCGCGGCCAGCGCGACCGAGGCGGCCAGCGCGGCGCCACCGCCCCAATAGAGGAAGGATCGTCCGCCCCGGGCGACGCGGATCGGCGCGACCTCGGCTTCGGCGATGTCGTTGGCGATCGCGCGGCCGACGCGCTGGGCGAAGTCGGCCGGCAGGGCGCGGCCGGCGCCACCGCGCATGGCGTCGCCGTAGAACTGCCAGCGCTGCCAGCAGTCGGCGAGTTCGTCATCGTGCTCCATGCGGCGCAGCAGGAAGCGGGATTCGTCCGCGGACAGCGCGTCGTCCATCATCGCGGACAAGCGTTCGCGGTGGAATTCCCGGCCCTGGGCGTCGTGCTTCGTGTCGATGTCGTGCATTCCGGTCATGGTGATTCGATGTCGGAGGGGGGGCTTGCGTCGAGGTGCTGTGTCGAAGTGCGATGAAGCGGGCGGAACGTATTGATAGGAAGCGTGTGGATATGGGACGTGTCGCTATGGAGCGTGTCGATATGGAAGCCGTGGATGCGAAACCGGATGCCTGCGCGCTCAGCGGATCGCGCGTTCGCGTTCGCGCGGGGCATCCATGAGCGGACGCAGGCGTGCGTCGATCGCGTCGCGGGCGCGGAAGATGCGCGAGCGCACCGTGCCGATCGGACATTGCATGTGCTGGGCGATCTCCTCGTAACTCATGCCGTCCACCTCTCTGAGCGTGATCGCGGCGCGAAGTTCCTCGGGCAGGGCCTCGACCGCGCTCATCACGGTCTGCTCCATCTCCTGGCGCATGAGTTCGCGTTCGGGCGTGTCGTTGTCGCGCAGGCGCAGCGCGGACTCGAACTGCTCGGCATCGTCGATGTCGATGTCCTCGCCCGGCGGCCGGCGCTTGTGCGCGACCAGGTGGTTCTTGGCGGTGTTCACCGCGATGCGGTGCAGCCAGGTGGAGAACTGCGCGTCGCCGCGGAAGTTGCCCAGCGCGCGGTAGGCGCGCAGGAAGGTTTCCTGGGCCACGTCCTGGCATTCGCTCCAGTCGTGGATGTAGCGGCCGATCAGGGCCACCACGCGGTTCTGGTACTTGCGCACCAACAGGTCGAACGCGGCGCTGTCGCCCCGCTGCACCCGCCGGACCAGTTCGAAGTCCACATTTTCCGATGACGTCATCTCGGCCATGAGGCCGTCTCTCCCGTGGTGGTGACCGCGCCGCCCCCGCCCGGGCCGCCTTGGGAGCGCACCGGGCCAGCAGGATGACCGATCGTTCGGACCATACACCCCCGGGGAAGTTCCCGGCGAGTGGCGGCGGGGCCGCCGTGGCTGCAACATCCCCCGATCTGAGGCCGTAGCGCCCCTGCCACAAGGCATGCCGGTTGGCGGGGCGTTCAGGTCGGCGGCCACAGGCCTCCTCCCCCGCGTGCGGGGGAGGATCGAGGTGGGGGCAGACCGGCGATCAGCAGCGCCCCCATCCCGCCCTTCCCCCGCACGCGGGGGAAGGAGATGCAACGTTCGGGGCATGCCGTGTCATTGACGCGCCGGGGGCCACCCCGGATCATTCATCCATTCTCCAGCGTATGGAACTGAGCCCATGACCACAGGAACCTCCCCCCTGCCCGGCCTCGACGGCCTGCGCCTGCGCCACTGGCGGCTGGAACCACGCCATGACGGCGTGCTGGTGCTGTCGTTCGACCGCGAGGGCGAATCGGTCAACACCTTCAACCAGGATGTGCTGATCGAACTGGGCGCCCTGCTCGAACGCATCGTGCTGGAGCCGCCGAAGGCGCTGGTGCTGCGCTCGGCCAAGGACAAGGGGTTCATCGCCGGCGCGGACATCAAGGAATTCGAGACCTTCGACCGCAAGGGCACCACCGCCGACGCCATCCGTCGCGGCCAGCAGGTGTTCCAGCGCATCGCCGAGCTGCCCTTCCCCACCGTCGCCGCGATCCACGGCTTCTGCATGGGCGGCGGCACCGAGATCTCGCTGGCCTGCACCTATCGCGTGGCCTCGAACGACCCGTCGACGAAGATCGGCCTGCCCGAGGTGATGCTCGGCATCTTCCCGGGCTGGGGCGGCAGCGCCCGCCTGCCGCAGCTGGTCGGCGCCCCGGCGGCGATGGACATGATGCTGACCGGCCGCGCGCTGTCGGCTTCGGCCGCGCGCGGCATCGGCCTGGTCGACAAGGTCGTGGACGCGGTCGGGCTGGTCGAAGCCGCCGCGACCCTGGGCCTCAAGGGCACCGAGCGCCCGTTCAAGCAGCGCTTCCTGGGTTGGGCGACCAATACGTGGCCGGCACGCCAGTTCCTCGCGCCGAAGATGGCGCAGATGACCGCGCGCAAGGCGCGCAAGGAACACTACCCCGCGCCGTACGCGCTGATCGAGACCTGGCGCCGCAGCGCCGGCCTGGGCATCCAGCAGCGCCTCGACGCCGAGCGCAAGGCGGTGGTGAAGCTGGCCGGCACGCCGACCGCACGCAACCTGATCCGCGTGTTCTTCCTGCAGGAACGCCTGAAGGGGCTGGGTGGCAAGACCCACGGTATCGAACACGTCCACGTGGTCGGCGCCGGCGTGATGGGCGGCGACATCGCCGCGTGGGCGGCCTACAAAGGCTTCCAGGTCACGCTGCAGGATCGCGAGCAGCGCTTCATCGACGGCGCCCTGCAGCGCGCGCAGACCCTGTTCGAGAAGCGCGTGAAGGACCCGGCGAAGCGTCCCGACGTCGTGGCGCGTCTGGTCGGCGATCTCGACGGCGCGGGCGTGGCGAAGGCTGACCTGCTGATCGAGGCGATCATCGAGAAGCCCGAGGCCAAGCGCGACCTGTACACCTCGGTCGAACCGCGCATGAAGGCCGACGCGATGCTGACCACCAACACCTCCTCCATCCCGCTGACCGAGCTGCGCGAACACATCGCCCGCCCGGCGCAGTTCGCGGGCCTGCACTACTTCAATCCGGTGGCGCAGATGCCGCTGGTGGAGATCATCCACCACGACGGCATGTCGCCCGAGGTCGAGAAGCGCCTAGCCGCGTTCTGCCGTGCCATCGACAAGCTGCCGGTGCCGGTCGCCGGTTCGCCGGGCTTCCTCGTGAACCGCCTGCTGTTCCCGTACATGCTCGAAGCGCTGACCGCCTACAGCGAAGGCATCCCCGGCCCGGTGATCGACAAGGCCGCGACGAAGTTCGGCATGCCGATGGGCCCGGTCGAACTGGTCGACACCGTCGGCCTGGACGTCGCTGCCGGCGTGGGTGCGGAACTCGCGCCCTTCCTCGGCCTGGAGATCCCCGCCGCGCTCGCCGCGCCGCCGGAAGCCGGCAAGCGCGGCAAGAAGGACGGCCAGGGCCTGTACCGCTGGGAAAACGGCAAGCCGCAGAAGCCGCAGGTGCCGGCCGAGTACAAGGCACCGGACGACCTCGAAGACCGCCTGATCCTGCCCTTCCTCAACGAAGCGGTGTCGGCGCTGCACGAAGGCGTGGTCGCCGATGCCGAACTGCTCGATGCCGGCGTGATCTTCGGCACCGGCTTCGCGCCCTTCCGCGGCGGCCCGATCCAGTACATCCGCGACACCGGCGTCGACGTGCTGCTCGGCAGGCTCAAGGCCCTGGAAGCGAAGTACGGCCAGCGCTTCGGACCGCGCCCGGGCTGGGACAATCCTGCCCTGCGCTGATTCCCCTCAACGCCCGTCACGCCTCGAAGGCCGGCCGATGCGCCGGCCTTCGTCGTTTGCCGAGTCTGCCGATGCGAGCGGACCGAGACCCGGGCCCGGTCATCCGGGACTTCCGGCATACGCCGCAGGCGCGCACGGGCCGCCAGAATCGGGAGTTTGTCCGCTTCGAGACCCGGGAGAGGGGTCCGGCGGCGTCCACTTCCCGGGGAACACGTTCGTGGGCATTCCAGCGTCCGTCCGTCTTGTCGTCCTGCATCTCCTGATCTTCTCCACCACCGCGCTCGTCCTGGGCACCGCGCCCGAGGCCGCCGCGCAGGCCCTGCGCCAGACCAAGGCGCCTTTCGAGGACAAGTTCCGCCAGCTCGAAGGCGAGGACTGGCCCACGCCGACCGATTACCGCAACGCCGCCGGCGCGCCGGGCCACCGCTACTGGCAGCAGAAGGTCGACTACGACATCGAAGCGCGGCTCGACGAAGCCGCACGCACGGTGAGCGGCAAGGCGCGCATCACCTATCGCAACCAGTCGCCCGACGCCCTGCCCTACCTCTGGCTGCTGCTCGACCAGAACCACTACAAGCGCGATTCGCTGGCCGAGCTCAGCCGCACGGTGAGCGGCGAGACCATCAGCCTGGGCGAAGTGCGCCGCGCCAAGCGCTACCAGACCTGGGAAGGCGGCTTCGAGATCCGCGCCGTGCGCGACACCAGCGGCCGCGCGCTGCCGTTCACCGTCGTCGACAGCCTGCTGCGCATCGACCTGGGCACGCCGGTCGCGGCGAACGGCGGCACGGTCGCGTTCGACATCGAATGGTCCTTCCCGATGGCCGAGAACCGCGTGGTCGGCGGACGCAGCGGCTACGAGTGCTTCACCGACCCGGGCCAGGACGGCAACTGCATCTTCCAGGGCGCGCAGTGGTTCCCGCGCCTGGCGGTGTACTCCGACTACGAGGGCTGGCACAACAAGGCCTTCCTCGGCTCCGGCGAATTCACCCTGGAATTCGGCGACTATCGCCTCGCCCTGACCGTGCCGGCCGATCACGTCGTCGCCAGCACCGGTGAACTGAAGAACGCCGACCGCGTGCTCAGCGCCGCGCAGCGCGAACGCCTGCAGCGCGCGCGCGACGCGAAGGAACCGGTGTACGTGGTCACGCCCGACGAAGCGCTCGCGGCGGAGCAGACGAAGGCCAAGGGCGAGAAGACCTGGGTGTTCGAGGCGAAGAACGTGCGCGATTTCGCATGGTCGTCCTCGCGCAAGTTCGTCTGGGACGCGCTCGGCGTGCGCCAGGACTCGGCCGAACAGCCGCTGGTCATGGCGATGTCGTTCTATCCCAAGGAAGCGCGCCCGCTGTGGGACGCCTATTCGACCAAGGCGATCGCGCACACGCTGAAGGTGTACTCGCACTTCACCTTCCCGTATCCCTACCCGACCGCGCAGTCGGTGAACGGACCGGTCGGCGGCATGGAATACCCGATGATCACCTTCAACGGCCCGCGCCCGGTGAAGGACAAGAAGACCGGCAACCTCACCTACACCGAGCGCGCGAAGTACGGCCTGATCGGCGTGGTCATCCACGAGATCGGCCACATCTACTTCCCGATGATCGTCAATTCCGACGAGCGCCAGTGGACCTGGATGGACGAAGGCCTGAACACCTTCCTGCAGTTCCAGGCCGAGAAGCTGTGGGATGCGGACTACCCCTCGCGGCGCGGCGAACCCAAGGACATCGTCGAATACATGGTCTCGCAGGACCAGGTGCCGCTGATGACCCAGTCCGATTCGCTGCTGCAGTTCGGCGCGAACGGCTACAGCAAGCCGGCGACGGCGCTGGTGATCCTGCGCGAGACGGTGATGGGCCGCGAGCTGTTCGACCGCGCCTTCCGCGAGTACTCGCAGCGCTGGTACATGAAGCACCCGACCCCCTACGACTTCTTCCGCACGATGGAGGAATCCTCGGGCATCGACCTCGACTGGTTCTGGCGCGGCTGGTTCTATTCCACCGACCACGTCGACATCGCGCTGGAGAAGGTGGTGCGCCATCGCCTGGACAGCGGCGACCCCGAGAAGGAAATGCGCCAGCGCCGCGAACAGCGCGAGGAGGAGCCGAAGTCGCTCACCGCGCAGCGCAACGCCGCGACGAAGTCGCTGGGCCCGACCGTGGTCGAACGCGACCCGGCCACCCGCGATTTCTACAACCGCACCGACGAATTCACCGTGACCGCCGAAGCGAAGCGCAAGGCCGCGCGCGCCCGCGAAGCGCTCAAGCCCGAGGAACGCGAGGCGCAGGCGACCACCGACAACTTCTACCGCTTCACCTTCGCCAACAAGGGCGGCCTGGTGATGCCGGTGATCCTGAAACTGACCTTCGCCGACGGCAGCGACGACACCTGGCGCCTGCCCGCCGAGATCTGGCGGCGCAATGCGAAACAGGCGACCTGGGAACTGGTGACCGCGAAGACCGTGGCCCGCGCCGAACTCGACCCGCTGTGGGAAACCGCCGACGCCAACCGCGGCAACAACGTCTTCACCGGCGAGATCGAGACGAAGACGCTGCGCATCGCCAGGCCTGAGGAAACAGAGAACCGCATGAAGGATTCGGACCTCAAGATCATGCCCGGCTCGCTGGAGACCTTCCCGGTCGCGCCGCCGAAGTCCGACGCGAAGCCGGAGGCGAAAGGCGCCGCCGCGAAACCGGCGGGCACGCCGTGAACCGTCTTCGCGTGGCCGCGCTCGGCCTGCTGCTGGCCCTGTCCGCACCGCTGTCAGCGCATCGCGGCCAGGACGCGCTGACCGTGGTCGAGATCGACGACGCGCGCGGCGAGGTGGTCGCGACCCACCACTTCGCCGCCCACGACATCGAACCCCTGCTGCCCCGCCTCGAGGCCGGCGCCGAGGCCAGCCTCGACGACCCGGTCGCGCAGGAAGCGCTGACCAGGCACCTGGGCCGGCATTTCACGCTCTCGACCGGCGACGGCGAGATCGCGCTCACCCTCGATGCGCTGCACTTGCGCGGCGACGACGTGCGCGTGGTCTATCGCGGCCGCTTCCCGAAGGCCGCCACCGCCCTCGACCTGCATTCGACGCTCGGCGCCGACCTCACCGGCGGCAGCAGCCACCAGGTCAACGTGCGCCGCCACGGCGTGACCCGGACCCTGGTCTTCGAAGGCGCGGACGACACCGGCAGCGTCGCGTTCGCACAGGCCGCCAGCGGCGCGGGCCGCTGATCGCCGCGCATAACGGGTTTTGAACATCGGGTCGATATGATCGGCCCGACCTCCACCCATCCGTGCGGGGTCGCAATCCAAGGACATCGGGGGGTGGCATGCGTTCGATCGCGTTCGTCCCGTCACGGGTTCTACGCTGCGTCGCGCTGTCCTTCGCGCTGGCCAGCCCGTTCCCGGCCGCACGCGCGGCCGAGCCCGTCGCCTCCGTCGAGCAGCTCGACATCACCCGCTATGCCGGGGAATGGCACGAAATCGCGCGGCTGCCGCTGTTCTACCAGCGCAAGTGCACAGGCGAGATCACCGCGCAGTACACCCTGCGCGACGACGGCCTGATCGGCGTGCGCAACCGCTGCCGCGACGAGGACGGCGAACTCGACGAGGTCGAAGGCGTCGCGCGCCTGGTCGCCGATCATCCGGGCCGGCTCGAAGTGCGCTTCGCGCCGGACTGGCTGTCCTGGCTGCCGCTGACCTGGGCAGACTACTGGGTGATCGCGCTCGACCCGGACTACCAGTGGGCGATGGTCGGCGAACCGGGCCGCGAATATCTCTGGATCCTCTCGCGGACCCCGGACATGCCGCGCGCGCGCTTCGAGGCACTCAAGGCCCGCGCCGTCGGGATGGGCTACGACCTCGACGCCCTGATCGTGAGCGCACCCTTGCGCTGAGTGGCGGCTGACCCACGTTGCGCCGGGCACGCCGCGATGCGCATGCCGCGACGGTTAGTATTGGCGTTCCACGACACACCACGCCTTTCCTGGAGCGCCCCATGCGGCCACGCCGGTTCCCGCAATTCCCCGTCTTCGCCCTGGCCACCGTCGCCCTGCTGCTCGCCGGCTGCGCGAGCGGCCCGGTCAAACGCGTGTCAGAGCCCACCGCGAGCATCCAGCAGCTCAGCGTCGGCGCCGACGGGCAATGGACGGTCGACCTGCGCCTGCAGAACTTCAGCAACGTGCCGATGCGCTTCGACCGGGTCGCGCTGACGCTGCGCACCGGCGGCGAGGCCGCCGGCGAACTCAAGGCCTCGCCCGCGCTCACCGTCGGCCCCGAATCGGTCGACACCCTGTCGATCAAGCTCACCCCCAGCGCGCCCGCGCGCCTGCTGATCGCCGGCACGCTGGCCGATCGCCGCAGCCTGTCCTACAAGCTCGAAGGCACCGTCACCGCCGCAGCGGAAGACCGCAAGCCGCGCGAATACGACATCAAGCGCGACAGCGCGCTCAGCCCCGTGCCCGGCCTGGCGGGCGTGATGCGTTGACGCACCGCAGCATCGCCCGCAGCGGAGCGTTTGCTCCAATTCCGGCGCCCATCATCGGCGCCAGTCCATCCACACCGGATCCGCAGTCGCCATGAACACCTACAAAGCTCCGCTCGCCGACATCCGTTTCGCGCTGTACGACGTGCTCGACAGCGAGGCCTTGTTCGCACGCCTGGGCTTCGCCGACGCCAACCGCGAACTGGTCGATGCCATCCTCGACGAAAGCGCGCGCTTCACCGAAACGGTGATCGCACCGCTCAACCGCGTCGGCGACGAACATGGCTGCACGCTCGACAAGGCCACCGGCCGCGTGACCACGCCACCGGGCTTCCGCGAGGCCTACCAGCAGTTCGCCGAGAACGGCTGGGCCGGCCTGGTCTCGCCGACCGAATACGGCGGACAGGGCCTGCCGCACACCGCTGGCGTGCCGGTGAAGGAAATGATCGACGCCGCCAACCTGGCCTGGGGCAACTTCCCGCTGCTCTCGCACGGCGCCACCGAGGCCCTGCTGCACCACGGCGAGGACTGGCAGAAGGAAGCCTTCCTCAAGCCGATCGTCGAAGGCCGCTGGACCGGCACCATGTGCCTGACCGAGCCGCACTGCGGCACCGACCTCGGCCTGCTCAAGACCCGCGCCGTGCCGAACGACGACGGCACCTATTCGATCACCGGCACCAAGATCTTCATCACCGCCGGTGACCACGACTTCACCGACAACATCATCCACCTCGTGCTCGCCCGCCTGCCCGACGCGCCGGCCGGCAGCAAGGGCATCTCGATGTTCATCGTGCCCAAGGTCAAGGTGAACGCCGACGGCTCGCTGGGCGAGCCGAACGCCGTGCGCTGCGGCTCCCTCGAACACAAGATGGGCATCCACGCCTCCGCGACCTGCGTGATGAACTTCGACGGCGCCGTCGGCACGCTGATCGGCCAGCCGCACAAGGGCCTGATGGCGATGTTCACGATGATGAACACCGCACGCCTCGCCGTCGGCCTGCAGGGCCTGGGCCTGTCCGACCGCGCCTACCAGAACGCGCTCCGCTACGCGCGCGACCGCCTGCAGATGCGCGCGCTGTCCGGCGCGAAGTTCCCCGACAAGGCCGCCGACCCGATCATCGTCCACCCCGACGTGCGCCGCATGCTGCTGACCCAGAAGGCACTGATCGAAGGCGGCCGCCTGCTCGGCTACCACGCCGCCTCGCTGATCGACGTGACGATCCACGATCCCGATGCCGAGGCGCGCAAGCGCGCCGACGACCTGATCGGTTTCCTCACGCCGATCGTGAAAGCCTGTCTCACCGAGTGGTCGATCGAGTGCACCTATCACGCCCAGCAGTGCTTCGGTGGCCACGGCTACATCCAGGAATGGGGCATGGAGCAGCTGGCGCGCGATGCGCGCATCACCACGCTGTACGAAGGCACCACCGGCATCCAGGCGCTGGACCTGATGGGCCGCAAGATCATGCAGCAGCAGGGTGCGGGCCTGCGCGTGTTCCTCGGCATGATCGGCGAGTTCTGCACCGCGCACGCCGACGATGCCTCGCTGGCCGAATTCATCGGTCCGCTGCGCGACATCGCCCAGGAATGGCAGCAGCTGACGATGCAGATCGGCCAGCGCGCGATGGGCGATGCCGACGAACTCGGCGCCGCCGCCTGGGATTACCTGTTCTATTCCGGCTACGCCGCCCTCGCCTACTGGTGGGCACGCGCGGTCGCCGCCGCCGATGCCTCGTCGCATCCGCAGTCGCTGAAGGACGCCAAGCGCGAGACCGCGCGCTTCTACTTCGCGCGCCTGCTGCCGCGCACGCGCACGCACGCCGCCGCGATCGCCAGCGGCGCCGCGCCGCTGATGGCCCTCGACGCCGACGCCTTCGACTGAGGGCCTGAACACAGTCCTCGGGGCGGTGGCCTGAGTGCCTCCGCCCTCGCGCCGACGCATCGACAAATCGTCACGAAAAGGGTATATGCTCGGCTTCCATATGGAGGCCGACACACCCACGTTGCGCCTGCTCCATCAGGGCGCGTCCCGCACCGGGACTCCGCACCGGGTCGATGATCGCAACGATCGTCCCCCGGCCCTCACCGTCGTCGCCGACAACGGTGACGCGCCGCCACCAAGGCCTCCCCAACATGCACACGGCGCCGTCCCCGCGCGGCTCGACAGCGTGCGACTGCTGTCGCTCGATGCGCATGGCCGCGTGCTCGACTGGATCAGCTGGCAGGACGCCGCCTGCCTCTATGCGCGCGGCGCGGTGTCGTGGACGCTCGGCGATCCCTGCCTGCGCGTGCACGGCGGCATCTGCCGCAACAGCGGCGAGCGCAGCGTGCTCGAACTGCATCCGATCATCGCCTCGCGCGGCCAGGCGCGCGCGCAGGCGCTCGACCCCACGCCCGCGCTGACCAACACCGCGCTGTTCGCGCGCGACCAGCACCTGTGCCTCTACTGCGGCAAGCACTACGGCCGCGGCACGCTCACCCGCGACCACGTCGTGCCGATCTCGCGCGGCGGCCGGGATATCTGGGAGAACGTGGTCGCCGCCTGCTTCCACTGCAATTCGCGCAAGGGCGGGCGCACGCCGCAGCAGGCCGGCATGCCGCTGCTGGCGGTGCCGTACCGGCCGAGCTGGATCGAACATCTGATCCTGTCGAACAGGAACATCCTCGCGGACCAGATGGCGTTCCTGAAGCATCAGTTGCCGAAGAATCCCAGGGGCACGTCGATCGTGACCTGAGCGTGGCCGCGCATCGCGCCGACCAACGGCGCGTGCTGCGACGCACAACGAATCACGCCTGCGCCCGCAAATCGCGCATGGATTCGCACTTTGCGCTGCGCGGGAAGAGAACACCGCAAGAAACTGACGCGGAAGGTAAAAAAACGCCGCACCGTGCGCGTTGACGTGGCATCCCCCCTTGGCGACACTCTGAGGTTTACGGCACACGGGCTGGAAATCATGTCGCTCACACTTGGCCTGACAGGGATGGATCAAGCCACCGAAACCGCGCTCAAGGCGGCTTTCAAGGAGGCTGGGGCGCGCGTCGGCCACTGGTCGATGGTCGCGGAGAACGATGCCGACTACGTGATCGTCGACATGGACAGCATGTACGGCCCGATGAGCTGGCTGCGCCTGCATGCCGCAGGCAAGCAGGTGATCGGCCTGACCTCGGCGCCGCGCACGCAGGCGGATTTCCTGCTGTCCCGTCCCTTCGACGCCTACCAGCTCGCCAGCATCCTCACCGAGATCGGCGGCGAGCCGGCATCGCCTCCCGCACCGGCACCGGCACCCGCGCCTGCCCCGGTCGCGCCGCCCGCGCCCGCCCCCGCAGCGGTCGCACCGCCTCCGGCCGCGCCTGCCGCAGCGGCACCCGCACCCGCCCCGGTGGCGCCGCCGCCTGCAGCGCCTGTCGCCTCCGCACCTGCGCCGGCACCCGCGCCTGCCCCGGCCGCCGCACCCGTCGAGCCCCCGGCCGCCGCACGCAGCACGGCCTTCTCGCACTGGCTGCGCCCCGGCGCCCTGACCGGCCGCGCCCGCTACCGTCACGGCAACGGCCCGGAACTGTTCATCGACTTCGGCCAGCGCCAGTACTACGGCCCCGCCACGCTCAAGCCCCTGGCCGACTACTTCTCCGCAACGGTCGGCCTGCGCGATTTCGAACAGCTCGACGACAGCGCATGGCAGAACGCGGTCGCATCGCTGGGCGCCGCGCAGTCGCTGACCCGCCTGCAGTGGTTCGGCGGCCTGCTCGCCGGCGAAGGCAAGATGCTGCCGGGCTACAGCCCCGACGGCCGCTTCACGCTCAGCAAGTGGCCGGAAACCGAGCGCGAATACCCGCGCCACTTCCGCATCGCCACCGCGATGATGAAGGGCCCGTCCACCATCGCCGAAATCGCCGCGGCCAGCAGCGTGCCGGTCGAGGACGTGATCGATTTCATCAACGCCAACCTGACCACCGGGTTCGCCGAGCCGGCCAGCGAAGGCGGCGATCCTCCGGCCGACAAGGCCAGCGGCGGCCTGCTCGGCCGACTGCGCGGGCGCTGAGGCCCCCTCCAGGCTGTGGATGAACCGGGACATTTCGTCCCGGTCATCCTGCGTTTCTTGCCGCCCCGCGGCGCACCGGGGACAATACGCGAATGGCCGTCTCAGTCCCCCCCGTTCCCATCGATGGCGCCCGTTATCCGCGCCTGTCCCGCATCCAGTACCCGGCCGACCTGCGCCGGTTCGACGAAAGCGAGCTGCGCGCCGTCTCCGACGAGCTGCGCGCCTACCTGATCGAATGCGTCGGCCGCAGCGGTGGCCACTTCGGCGCCGGCCTCGGCGTAATCGAACTGACCGTCGCCCTGCACTACCTCTACGACACCCCGAACGACCGCCTGGTCTGGGACGTCGGCCACCAGACGTACCCGCACAAGATCCTCACCGGTCGCCGCGACGTCATCCACTCGGTCAAGCAGAAGGACGGCGTCGCGCCGTTCCCCAAGCGCGAGGAAAGCGAATACGACACCTTCGGCGTCGGCCACTCGTCCACGTCGATCTCCGCCGCGCTGGGCATGGCCATCGCCGCCGCGCGCGCGGGCAGCGACCGCCGCGTGGTCGCGGTGATCGGCGACGGCGCGATGACCGCCGGCATGGCCTACGAAGCGCTGAACCACGCCGGCGGCATGGATGACGAGCCGAACCTGCTGGTCATCCTCAACGACAACCAGATGTCGATCAGCGAGAACGTCGGCGGCCTGACCAAGATGCTCGGCCGCATGACCGGCAGCCGCACGCTCAACGCGCTGCGCGAAGGCGGCAAGAAGCTGCTCGGCGACAAGCGCACCAGCAAGTCCGCACGCTTCGTGCGTCGCTGGGAAGAGCACTGGAAGGGCATGTTCGTGCCGTCCACGCTGTTCGAGGAAATGGGCTTCCACTACACCGGCCCGATCGACGGCCACGACGTCGGCGCGCTCGTGTCCACGCTCAAGCTGCTGAAGACCATGAAGGGTCCGCAGTTGCTGCACGTGATGACGACCAAGGGCAAGGGCTACGATCTCGCCGAAGGCGACCAGATCGGCTACCACGCCGTCTCGCCCTTCGATCCCGAAAAAGGCCTGGTGTCCAAGCCCGGCGCGAAGAAGCCGACCTACACCGACATCTTCAGCGACTGGCTGTGCGACATGGCCGCCGCCGACCCGCTGCTGCTGGGCATCACCCCGGCGATGCGCGAGGGTTCGGGCCTGGTGCGCTTCAGCAAGGAATATCCGGACCGCTATTTCGACGTCGCCATCGCCGAGCAGCATGCGGTGACGCTCGCGGCCGGCATGGCCTGCGAAGGCGCCAAGCCGGTCGTCGCGATCTACTCCACCTTCCTGCAGCGCGCCTACGACCAGCTTGTGCATGACGTCGCCACACAGAACCTCGACGTGCTGTTCGCGATCGATCGCGGCGGCGTGGTCGGCCCCGACGGCGCCACGCACGCCGGCAACCTCGACCTGAGCTTCCTGCGCTGCGTGCCGAACATGGTGGTGATGGCGCCCGCCGACGAGAACGAATGCCGGCAGATGCTCACCACCGGCCATCGCTATCCCGGCCCGGCTGCGGTGCGCTATCCGCGCGGCACCGGCCCCGGCGTGGCGATCCAGCCCACGCTCGACAGCCTGCCGATCGGCAAGGCCGAACTGCGTCGCCAGGGGTCGCAGGGCACGAGCGCGCGCATCGCCCTGCTCGCCTTCGGTGCCGTCGTCCCGGCCGCGCAGCAGGCCGGCGACGCGCTCGACCTCACCGTCGTCAACATGCGCTTCATCCGCCCGCTCGATCGCACGCTGATCCTGGAACTGGCGAAGACCCACGACGGCTTCGTCACCCTGGAAGACAACGTCGTCGCCGGTGGCGCCGGTTCCGGCGTGGCCGAACTGCTGGCCGCCGAAGGCATCGCCCTGCCGATCCTGCACCTCGGCCTGCCCGATGCCTTCCAGCACCACGCCAGCCGCGAACAGCTGCTCGCCGAGGCCGGGCTGGATGCCGACAGCATCCGCGCCGTCTTGCTGCAGCGCTGGCCCGCGCTGGTCGCGCCACCCGCCGCACGCGCGGCGGGTTGATGACGGCGGGCGGCCACGTCTGCGCCGCCCGCACCTCGCTCTCGATCAAGCCCGGCTCACGACGACCCGGGCCCGACGACGCACTCGACCCGCGCCGTCATTCGTCGCAGCGGCGGATTTCCTCCGCCACCCGACGGGTCAGCGCGGGCGAGTAGACGCCCTGGCGGGCATCGGCGGTCAAGTCGTCGCCCAGCGCATCCGCGAATTCCTCCGCGACGCACTGCGGATCGAACACGACGCCACCGGCCGCCTCCGCCACGTCCGCCGCCAGATGGAAGGCAAGCGGATGCGCGCGGTTGGGAAAATGCAGCTGATGGGCCAGGCCTTCCATGCGCTGCGACAGGGCACCGTCGAAACGCGCCCGGCTCGGCCCGGGATACATCTCCGCCCAGACCTCGCCCTCGTGATGCACTTCCCAGCACGGGCTGGCTTCGCCGCAGGTGTCCGTGTCGAAACGCATGCCTTCGAGCAAGGCGGGATGCGCTTCGCGGTTGAAACGCGCCGCGAGCTCGCGCGACAGGCTGGGCACCAACACGATCAAATCAAAACTCATGGATCGAAACTCATCGGCTTTGCCCTCCACGGGCCTGGTTCATTCCATGATCGATAGCGCAATCTGTGTCGCCAGCGGATCACGCCGACCGGGATGCATCCGGAGAGGATCGATTTCGGACACGCGAACTCAGGGCTCCTCGATCATGTAGCCCTTCGCCGCCAGCGCGGCGAGATAGCCATCCGGCGACAGCAGTTCGGCCGTGGACAGCACCGCGAAGGTGCTGCGGTTGCGCGACAGGGCCGCTTCGGCGGCGTCGAGCCAGGTTTTCCGCACGCGCCCTTCCATGTCCATGATGCCCGCCTTGCGGGCCAGCGCCGTATTGGTGAGCGCGTCGCGGCAGGCGCTCCACTGGGTGTTGCGCGTATGCAGGCCGCGCAGGGCCTCCACGTCGCCCTCCGCCCAGGCATTGGCGCGGGTCCTCATCAGCCCGAGGTCGCCTTCGATGCGCGCCAGGGTGCGCTCGAAGCAGGCGGTGTCGTCGAGCGTGGTGCGCTGGAATTCCTTGATCAGCGCCTTGGGATCCTCGACCTTGATCGTGAGCTTGGGGTTGGTCGTCTTCACCTCGTGCCGGCGGGCGAGCTTCGTCACGGTCTCGGCGACCACGTTGTCCAGGGTCAGGCCGGACCGATCGATCGCCTTGCCGTAGAGCTCCATCGCGGCGAACAGCGGACGCATCTCTTCCACGCCCCTGTCCGAACCGATATAGCGCTGCTTGAGGACCTGCCAGCGCGCGTACTGCGCCGGCGGCACGAAGTCGCTCAGCGTCTTCTCCTCCGGGTTCTTGCGCGCCTTCAGCAGCGACGGCAGCAAGAGCAGCCGCCTGAACAGGCCGACATCGGAATCCAGCGACACGCTCGGCGACAGCAGCAGTTCCTGCGACTCCGACAACCGGCGCTCCACCTGCGCGGTGTCCCAGTCCATCCGCCTGGGCAACGGACTCTGCGTGCCCAGGATCCACATCACGTTCCCGCCCCGGGTCACCTTCCACAACGCCGGCCCCGGCTGGCGCCCGCTGACCACGATCGCATCCAGGCTCTGCAGCGAGGGGTCGTCGGCCGTGGTCTTCAACTCCCCGTCTTCGTCGACCGGCTCCGGCGGCGGCGTCTGCGCAAGCACCGGCGACGCACAGGTGAAGGCCAGCAGGCAGGCAGCGAACATCGCAAGCGGACGACGGGTCATCGGCAGGTCCAGGGGATGGGGGGAACGAAGTGCGAAGTGTCCAACAAAAAAACGTGACGCGCGCCGGACTTCCGCCTCCGCGTTCAGCCAATCGTGGGCTTGGTTGGAACGCTCACTGGATACGCACTCGCATCGCGGGCAGATGCACCAACGTTTCGTAGCCCGGGTTGAGCGCAGCGAAACCCGGGAGGGGGGAGCCGGTGTCTCCCCGGACATCCCGGATGCGGCCTGATCCGGGCTACTTGTTCCGTCTTCGTACGGCGATACGATCAACATGATTCATTGCATCGTGCAGATCACGCTGCAGGAAACCCGACTCGACCAGCAGCATGTCGTCGGACAGCAGAGATCGGATTGCTGGCTCGCACATGTCGGACACGACGACGGCATGAGGCACATCTTCGTCATCCCATAACTGATATCCCGCTGCGAGAACAGCTTCCAGCATGTCCCCCCACTCATAACAAAGCCCAGAAAAATCGAAGATCAAGGCATCCGGATCGGAATACTCGATCGCAGCCTTTGTCACCGCGATCATGTAGCGGGCATCGCCATTGCCGCCGGATCCATATCCATACGTGCCGATGAACTTCATGACGAGCGCTTCGCTTCCTGGCAGCGAAGGAAGGTCAACGAGGTGCATCTCGTGTGCGATCTCGTTGTCCGGGGCAATCCTGAGTTCACGCAGATGCATGCAATTCACCCCCATGGAAATAGATGCGGCTTCCGATCGGAACCGATTCTTTCGACAAGCCGGGCAACGTCAGGAGACTCGGACGGAAGTGCGCCCAGGAGAATTCGGCGTGGGTTTCGAACGCGACACCGGCAGGGGGTTCTATCGTCACAGCCCCGGCGAAGTTCCTGGCATGGGCAGCAGACTCGATATCAGGCACGACCACAAGGCCGCGTCCGGAGATCAGAAAAGTATCTTCGACGGTCAGAAGCAGTTTCACTCACGGCCACCATGAGGCGGAAAAGAATGCCCAGACGCCGGCAGCGCCTGCGCCCGGGTGAAGCTTACGCGGCTGGGCTATCGAGTGACACCAAGAGGGCGTCGGCAACTCAATCCCCCTGCCCCGCAGCAGAAAGCTCGTCGTCCCGGCGCAGGCCGGGACCCAGCCCTTGAAGTGCCTGAAGCCCTTGAAATGGGATTCCGGCCTGCGCCGGAATGACGACGGGAGAGCGTGCGAGACGGCGATTTCGTCGCGCGTCGCGCGCAGGCGCGTGAAGGTTTTGTAGCCCGGATAGAGCGCAGCGAAACCCGGGAGGAAGGAACTCGAACCGCTCCGGAGCCACCGGATGCGACCTTGGGCCTGCGCGCATCGCCGTCGCTCACTTCTTCAAGCCTGCGACGATTTCCGACACGCCAAGTCCCAGTTCGAGCTGAAGGCGTACGTATTCGCGCTCCTTGCGCGACAGGTTGCGCCCCATCTCGATACGCACATCCTCGGCCTCCAGAATGCGCAGGAGCCTGGGCATCGCCGAGCCTATGGCGTCCGGCCCGTAACCTGCCTCGCGCAAAGCCGCAGTCAGAAGGGCTTTAATGTCCATGTGGCTTCCAGATCTGTCGAGGTGCTGCATTGTGTACCAAAGGGTACGTGCGCGGCTTGAGACGCATGCGCAGGACACGTGGTTCGCCTACCCATTGGCGTCAGTCGTGCCACGGCGACAGGGCGCGACCGTCCGGGCCGGTCAGCAGGCCCTTCAGCAGGAAGCTGACCTTCCCATGCGAGGTAGCGGAACGGCCCACGCCGTTGACCTGCAGCCCGCAGGCTGGGTGCTCCGCATCCAGCGATTGCTGGCCAGGCAAATCACTGGATCGATGACGCAGCCTACGGCCCTGCTACTTGCTGACCTTACCAAGGATAACGGTAATGGACAGCGAAACCTCTACCGGTCTGCTCGCAATCCAGGCCAATCCAGTGAGGAAAGTCTGCGGAAGCCAGCGCTTGAGGCATTGATTCAAGTATCTGAAACGCAATTTGAGCAGGCAGGAAGAACTCGCCTGATGCATTCATCTCCGGAGTCATGGAAGGATCCATGTGGAAGTCCATCCATTCCGCCCCGGAATTTTCAAGGATCACCTGCCCATTGAAACCAGAAGTACGCGCGCAGAGCGGCATGAGGCATTTTTCAAGATGCCTCTCGATTCCACTCAGCCCGGCTGGAGCGTGAATCAATATGTGAAAGTGGTTGCCTTCTTGCATGCGGATAACCTTGGACAAACAAGCCTCGGGAGTTGCGACGATGCGCTGCTGACATGGCCGTACAGAGGAATTGCATAGTCGAAGACACCGCCTCCGTCCGGGTGAAGCTTACGCGACGGGCCCATCGACCGGCACCAGCCGGTCGTCTGCGACTGAATCCCCCTGCACCACAGCAAATAAACCGCGTCGTCCCGGCGCAGGCCGGGACCCAGCCCTTGATCTGTTTGCAGCACTCGAAGCGGGTTCCCGGCCTGCGCCGGGATGACGACGGGAGCATGTCCGCGCCGACGATTTTGTTGCGCAACGCGCGCAGGCGCGTCAAGGTAGCCCGGGTTGAGCGCAGCGAAACCCGGGAGGAAGGAACACGAATCGCTCCGGAGCCCCCGGCTGCGACCTTTGATCTTATCCGCGCTACTCGCTACCAATTACGCCTCTATCGCCTTTCAGGTAGCGCGAGAAAAACTGACGGCGTAGCGCTCGTCATCTGACATGCTGTAAACAATGGCTGCTGGCTGGATGACAGGTCGGCCGCCGACATCGGTCATAATTCCGGTGACAGTACAACCGCCGAAATACAACCATGGGCCGCCAACGAGTACCGGCACAACGTCAAGCATGGCTTCCAGCACAAGAGGATGCGGCAGCCAGACCTTCATGCAGCTGGCACTCTCGGACTCCTGGACAAACGTCTCGTTGCCCGAGCAAAGCCAGCCATGCAGCTCAATCTCCTGACCCTGCAGGACATTCTTGTTCTTGATGACATACGAAGGGTGCATTCTGTCTGCGGCCTGATTCTTGAATTGATGTGAGTCGGGCACAGGCATCGACTTGAATGATGCAGCAGACACTCGCCTTCCGGAGCCCACAGCGGCGGATGCTACTACCAGCAAGATCGACACTGCAAAGTCTGCACACGGCCCAGGGCGCGATCCATCTGGAACGCCGGGTCCCGATGAAGAGACCCGGCGGCGCAGCGGCTTGCGCTATTGAGTCACCTCCTCCAGCAGCACCAGCCGATCGGACTCGTCGTAGCGCAGGCCGCAGAGCATGGCGGCCATGCCTCGCAGCGCGGCTTGCGGGCTGGCGCCGCTGGCTTCGCAGAGGGCGATGAACTGGGGCGGGACTTCGACCAGCAGGACGTTGGACGGCTGGAACTGCGGCTTGGGCTTGGACATGACGGACCTCCGTTTCGCCCGACGCCCGGAGTGGACGCCGTTGGCGATTACGGATCGCATCGCGCGCAGGCGCGTCAAGGTTTGCGCAGCAACTCGCCTCGACCTTGACGCGCCGAGCACGGTGCGAGAATGGGAGGCCAACGGTTGGCACATCACGATGACTTCTCAGCCGCCAGGTTTTGCCGTTGCAGGGCGCATAAGCCGAAGGCGTCATGCGCCGTAAACGTTACCGATGTCGTAGACTAAAACGGTGCATGACGCTTCGCTTATGCACCCTACAAGGCATATGCGCCTTAAGACCTTGTTTAAGCAGTGGTCGGGAGGCGACCTCATCCCAATTGTGTGTGCGACTTTCATCGCTCCGTCGTACTCCTTAGCCGGCGAACCGACTAAGCAGACTAGGTAGGTGTTTAACGCGAGGGAATATCGGTCGCCTCCTCCCCAAAACAATCCTGCCAGAGCTAGTAGACAGAATGCAACTCTTTGCGTTCCAAGAGATTCAGCAGGTCTACCTCATCCCACCTAATAAACCAGGGAAGCGCCTCGAAATCCGCCATCAAGTCATCTAACTCACCAGGCGACAACAATGGAAGAGACAATTCGCTACACAGCGACGACGCCCAGCTCTCGCGTACGGAACGATCAATATACGGACAAGCAATAAAATCAACAGCCAGCAAAGCTTTCTCGGCCTGGCGATTGACTTCACTCAAATTCGCCAGCCTAGAACCAACCACCGACTCCACCCATAGCCGTTCCGCATCATAACGCGGGTCTCGCTTAATATAGAACATCAGTGTCGTGAGGCTAAAATACGAACTGCCGTGGCGGCTCCTACAAAACATCGCGCGCAGCACATCTGGAGGTACACGATAGTTCTGCCCAAACTCGCTAATGGCCAATAACAAATTCTGAGTTTCCAAATCAACGAACCCATCTACTGCAGGTGCACGAGAGCTGGAGCGAAGAACGTTGAGCGCAAGGGAGTAGATGAGTTGTTTGATTGATTCCGCGAACCCACCAAGATTCTTCTCCGCAAAACTCACAACCATGAGCAATACAGTGGACAAGCGATACGACGCCGTCACAGACGGTGCGACTGTGTAGAAGAAAAATACGACTCGTACGAGCAGGCTCAGCGCATTACTGAAGATGGCCGGGCCTATGCGCCCAATTTGATCGCTGTCGTTTGCCATCAAAAGCGCAGCACGATTCTTCAGCGCTGAGATAAGGTAGCTCGACACCTCTCCGTATCCACAGCCATTCTCGGTACAGCAAAGCTTTACATCATTGCAGAAACTCAGCGCAAGTCGATCCAGACGGTAGATCTCCTTCGGCTCCAACCTACTAGTTTCTTCGCCCCGAGGTAACACTGTAAACTTACGAGTGAATGCATTCAGAAGCCGACTCACAGCGAGGATGGTCTTGGACTTTGGCGTCAAGAAGGGGCGAGAAAACTTATGGGCTTTTGCCTCATTAACGCTCAACTTGAACTCCCATAATTCGCCCGTCAACGCCTCGCAGACGGTTAATGCATCCTCCTCCTTGTTGGCAAAGATGAAATAGTCATCGACATATCGCCGAACATGATAATGAACGCCAAGCTCGAGTTCGTGCCGGGTTCGGAGTTTGGTTTCGACGCGGCGATCAACTTCCTGAAGGATAATCTCTGCGAATATTCGACTTACCTCCGGCCCTATCACAATACCATTAGTCTCACCCTGATTAGCTGACTGCATGACCAAGTCAAACAACTGCGGAAACGAACGATCTGAAAGATGCTTCTTCGTGAATGCCTTTGATTTTACTGCCCAAGAGATACTGTGGGTGTAAATGCTGTCGAAGCACTTACTCACGTCAACCATCCACATCCTGGAGAACCGAGCTTCGAGGTCGATTAGCTCGTTAGAGTCAAAGAACTTGTAAAGCCGATTATACCCGGCATACGCGAAGTACGACGGACTGTGTCTTAGATAGACGTCCACTTCAGATGATGAGACTGCACCTCGCTTGAACTTTGCGAGATCAGAGACTTCACTGCGCAGGAAGTAAGTTTTTGAAACGCCAACCGGAAACCGAATCGAGAAGTGTGCGCCCGAGGTGTAATGCAGAATCAGGGGTGCTGCATGCTCGTAGAACTGCCTGATTTGCCATTGGGCCGCAGGATGAAGGACCGAAAGTGTCCGAAACGAACTCTCGCTTTTCCGTATCTTGTACGGATAAGGCACAAACCAACTTTTCTTCCATACAAGAGGAGCAGGTTGCTTGACAAGCTTTTCAAACAACCCCTCTGCAGGACTCGCCGATGCACTCTCATTTTTGACCGCGCGTAGGTATAGTCCGTCATTAGAGAAAATAATAGTGGTCTCACCTGGAAGAACCTCTGTCGCCAAGCTCCGAAACTGATCTTTCTTTCGAACGCGAATTCTCTTACGCATACTTCCAGCACCTCTGAACCTGTCCCAGCTTACGAAGACCCATCTGAAAGAACTTCTTTTTTTCTGCGCCTTCTACGAAGCTATGCCGTAAAAGACGGGCACGCTGGGCAGGACTGAGGCGCACATAAGTCCTTTTGAATAACTTTCCTTTTGGAGAACTCAGCGCGTGCTTGAGGAAGCGATCAAGCTCGATCAGAGCCTCTGACTTGGCAGCATCAACCAGCGGATAATTGAAGTGAATTCCGACAAGTCGACTCATACCACTTGACCTATCGACCATACTGAGGTTTGAAGTGAGGTGACGCAACCGCTCATCCAACAGATCGAAGTCGCCTGATCTTAAGAAATCCAATAACGATTTAATTACTCGCGTTTTGATTTTACGAACCTTCTTTGACGCTATGTCGACATGTAGCCGGCGATGGCCGCACGGCAACTGGGCAAAATTTTCCGCCTCAAACTTGTATTTGTAGCCCAAGTAGTCAATTTGTTCAGTACGTGGAACGAGACCAGCCTTGACCTTCAGTGGAAGTGATGCCGCATCTCGCACTTCAATCTTCGACTTTTTGAAATTAAGTCCTTTTGGCAAGCGAGTCTCCAACTGAGCAGCAAACGCGCCTGAATCTTCTTCTCCTGAAGTGATCAGGGTAATGTCGTCCACATATCGCCGATAGAAGAAGACGCCATCCTCATCCTCACAATGAGCGTCAAATTCGCCTAGTACGAGATCTGCGAGGGTGCCGCTGATCGACAGGCCGCGAGGCAGCCCCTCGCCTCCAGCCGCATGATGTGCGGCAATCACCTGATTGATAAGGCGGGCGCTCATCGTATATTGAAGCCCGATCCGGTCCATCGCGTGCTCAACATGGACTCGATCGATCGACTCGAAGAAGCGCCGAACATCAAGCTTGTAAATGCGGAATGGGACAGCCTCTGACAACACCCCGTAAAGCGATTGCGCGATTGCATCCCTAGCTCGGGACCGCAGACGTGAACAGCTCACGATATTCGCATTTAGCTTCCTCAGCACGAGGAGCATGGAGTACGACGAAACGCGGCTAACCATTGACTTCCCGAGGGCTTCGCGCCTAATCGACGCCAGCCCCGCAGCAGGTAAGTCTGCAAAGGTCAGAGCAAGTTCGATCTGCCGATCCAATTCACCGTCAGCCCGCAAATCTGGGTAGTTGAGGAAATCGATCCTGCGCACCTCTTTGCGCAGAGTGTGCGCCGTGAATGCCATGTCGTACATGAGCCCCCCCCCCGAAGATGCTACCTAACACCATGCGATATTCCTTCAAGCCCAGCTGATAGAAGAACGCACGCAATTCGCGGACGTCATCTCTGGAACCACATGGCTGCTTACATATTCCGCCGATACTCCCCACCCACATCGTAAAGAGCATGTGAAATCCGCCCCAAGCTGTAAGATTTGACAGCCTCCCTCTGCGCGGCGAACAGATTCGCATGAACCCGGGCAGTCTTCTGCAGATACCTTAGATCTTCCAGAAGAACGGGACACCCACTTTTTCTTCCAACTGAATGAGAAGACCGGGACACCGGTCAAGAACGGGTAAGCATCCGGAAGCCAAGGACGTACATCCGCTGACGCACCCGGAGAACCGGCGGCGGCGGGGCCAGACGACGTGTCAGAGGCCGCAGAGTCGGCGCTGCGGGCGGTTCTGGTGGCTGAACAGCCGAAGGAGGCGCGGGGCGCCAGCTCAGGGGTAGGATGCAGCTGACCCATGACCGGAGTCCGCCCATGTCCGCCGCGTTCAAGCAAGAGGCGCACAAGTTGATCGACAGCCTGCCGGAGACGGCTGGGTGGCCCGAACTGGCCGAGCAGATCGAAACGATCATCGATATCGAAGCAGGCTTGGCCGATAGCGCGGCAGGACGCGTGACCGACAATGCTCAGGTGCGCCGGGAGTTCGGCTTGCAATGAGGGCCGTCTGGACGGACTGAAGCTAGACGCGCTTGCGCCAGATCCATGCGTACATCGCGAAAGATCAACGTTGAATGCGAGCGCCTTCGTTGATCGCCTGACATGTCGAGTGGATCAGTTGATCGAGCAGCCGCGCTCGGGCCGCATCGTCGAACGTTACAACCGCGATGATCTGCGCGAATTGATCGAATCGGGTTACCGGATCATCTATCTGATCTTGCCTGACCGCATCGACATCATGACGGTGCGAGACTCGCGCCGGGTACTGCCACGATCGTTGACAGACCTGTGATGATCAGCGGCGCGGCTTCGCTGCGCTGAAGCTGGCAACGTCAGCAGCAACGCCAGGCGGCATCTACATCGGCAACTGATGCCGAGCGACCTGGACGGTCTGCGCAACTGAGCTGCGCTGCAGCCGATGCACGGGCGGACCTGTGAAAAGCCCACCCAACAAAAAACCCCGGATCGCTCCGGGGTTTCAAAGACTTATCAGATGCTGCCGGAACGTGCCGGACTTGAATTTGGTCGGGGTAGCCGGATTCGAACCGACGACCACCAGTCCCCCAGACTGGTGCGCTACCAGGCTGCGCTATACCCCGGGTAGGTCGCGCATTGTACTCGCCGCGCGGCTGGCAGGCCAGCCTTGCGAGCGATCAACGCTTGAGAAGCAGCAGGACCTCTTCGAGCTCCATCCGCACCTGGCGGATGATCTGGGAGCTCATGGCGGATTCCTGCTTGGCGCCATCGCCGTCCAGGCGCAGGCGCGCGCCGCCGATGGTGTAGCCCTGTTCGTACAGCAGGCTGCGGATCTGCCGGACCATCAGCACGTCGTGTCGCTGGTAGTAGCGGCGGTTGCCGCGGCGCTTGACCGGCTTGAGGCTGGGGAACTCGGTTTCCCAGTAGCGCAGGACGTGCGGCTTGACGTCGCACAGCTCGCTGACTTCGCCGATGGTGAAGTAGCGCTTGGCCGGGATCGGGGGGAGTTCGCGGTTGCTGCCGGGATCAAGCATCGCCGGCTCCCGCGTAGGCCTCGACCCGCTCCTTCAGCTTCTGGCCGGGGCGGAAGGTGACGACGGTCCGGGCGGAGATCGGGATCTCCTCGCCGGTCTTGGGGTTGCGGCCGGGGCGCTGGTTCTTGCGGCGCAGGTCGAAATTGCCGAAGCCCGACAGCTTGACCTGGCGTCCCTGTTCCAGCGCTTCGCGGAGCACGTCGAAGAACGCGTCCACGAATTCCTTCGCCTCGCGCTTGTTCAGACCGACCTCGTCGAACAGGCGTTCCGCCATTTCTGCCTTGGTCAAAGCCATCCGTTTCCCCCAAAACGAGCCCGTGGAACTGCGCGAGGCGGCCGGCGGAACCGGCCACCGGGCCGGCTCACGAGCGGATTTCCGCGCCGTGTTGCCCGCGCAACGCGGCGATGACCTCAGCCACCACCTTGTCGACTTCGCGGTCGGTCAGAGTGCGTGATTCTTCTTGCAGAATCAAGCCCATAGCGAGGCTCTTGCATCCGGTTTCGACCCCCTTGCCGACGTAGCGGTCGAACAGGGTCAGGTCCCGCAACGACGGGCCTGCGGCGGCGCGGACGCTGGCTTCGAGGGCGGCCCAGGACACCGTCTCCGGGACGACGAACGCGAGATCCCGGCGGACGGACGGATAGGGGCTGAGCCCGGTGGCCACCGGCAGGGCGCGGCGCTGCAGCGGCGCCAGCTCGACCTCGAAGGCCACGACCGGGGCGTCCAGGTCCAGGGCCTTCTGCAGGCGGGGGTGGAGCTGGCCGATCCAGCCGATCCGGGTCTCCGCGTCGCCATCGACCCGGAGGATGTCGGCCGAACGGCCGGGGTGGCCCGAGGCGACCTGCGACGGGCGGAAGACCAGCCGGGCGCCGGAGGCGGCGGCCAGGGCTTCGAGGTCGCCCTTGATGTCGTGGAAATCGACCGGGCGGGCGGGCACGCCCCACTGCTCGGCCTGGACATCGCCGCAGGCCACCGCCGCGATGCGGCGGGTTTCCTGCGGGGCTTCGCCGACGGCGCGGGCGTGGAAGGTCTTGCCGACCTCGAACAGGCGAACGCGGCGCTGCTGGCGCGCGGCGTTGCGGCCCAGCGCGGCGACCAGGCCGGGCAGCAGCGAGGTCCGCATCACGCCCAGCTCGGCGCTGAGCGGGTTGGCCAGGGCCACGGCGCCCTCGGCGGCCTGCCAACTGTCGAGCAGGCCGGCGTCGACGAAGGCGTAGTTGATGGTTTCCAGGTAGTCGCGGGCGACCATCTGCCGGCGGACCGTGACCTCGTCGAGCACGCCCTCGGGCTGCGCGACGACGCGCGTCGCCCCGCCCGGCAGCGTGGTCGGGATGGCGTCGTAGCCGTGGATGCGGGCGATCTCCTCGACCAGGTCCTCTTCGATCGCGATGTCGAAGCGGCGGGTCGGCGCGGTGACGGTCCAGCCGTCCGCGTTCGATTCCACGCCGAGGCCGAGCGCGCGCAGGATGCGCTCGACTTCGGCATCGGGCACGCGCACGCCGAGCACGCGGGCGAGGCGCTCGCGACGCAGGCCGACGACCTGCGGCTTGGGCATGTCGGCGTCGCGGACCACGTCGACCACCGGGCCGGGCACGCCTCCGGCGATGTCGAGGATGAGCTTGGTCGCGTATTCGACGGCGATGCGCGGCAGTTCGGGATCGACGCCGCGCTCGAAGCGATGGCCGGCGTCGGTGTGCATGCCGAGCTTGCGGCTGCGGCCGATGATCGCGGACGGCACCCAGTGCGCGGCTTCGAGGAAGACGTTGCGGGTGGCGTCGGTCACGCGCGTGTCGTGCCCGCCCATGATCCCGCCCAGCGCGACCGCGCGCGCGGCGCGACCGCCGGTGCTGTCGGAGACGACGAGGAAGTCCTCGTCGAGCGCGACGGTGCGGCCGTCGAGCAGTTTGGTTTCCTCGCCCGCGCGCGCTTCGCGCACGACCACCGGCGCCTGCAGCGTGTCCTTGTCGAACGCGTGCATGGGCTGGCCGAGTTCGAGCATCACGTACTGGGTGACGTCGACGAGGAAGCTGATCGGGCGCACGCCGCTGCGGCGCAGGCGCTCGGCCATCCACAGCGGCGTCGGCACCGTCGCGTCGACGTCGTCGATCACGCGGCCGGCGAAGCGCGGCACCTTGGCACCGGCATCGAGTTCGACCTGCAGCACGGCGTCGCTCGCCGCCGGCACGGGATCGGCCTGCAGCGGTTCGACCTGGCTGCCGAGCGCGGCGGCGGCGTCGAAGGCGATGCCGCGCACGCCGAAGCAATCGGCGCGGTTGGGCGTGAGCTTGAGTTCGATCGTGGCGTCGGGCAGGCCGAGGTAATCGGCGAGCGGCGTGCCGATCGGCGCGTCGGCGGGCAGTTCGAGCAGGCCGGAGGCATCGGCGTCGATGCCGAGTTCCTTCGCCGAGCAGAGCATGCCGTTGGAGTCGACGCCGCGCAGCTTCGCGGCCTTGATCGTCAGTTCGCCGACCTGGGTGCCGATGGTCGCGAGCGGCGCGATGAGGCCGGGACGCGCGTTCGGCGCGCCGCAGACGATCTGCAGCTGCGTGCCGGTGCCGGCATCGACCTGGCAGACCTGCAGGCGGTCGGCTTCGGGATGCTTTGCGCATTCGACGATGCGCGCGACGACCACGCCGTCGAGCGCGGCGCCGAGCACCGTCAGTTCCTCGACTTCCAGGCCGATGGCCGTCAGCGTCGCCGCGAGCTGCTCGCGCGAGGCGTCGGTCTTCACGTGTTGCCGCAACCAGTTTTCGGAGAATTTCATGCTGTGAAACCCTTGTGCCTTCGTAGGGTGGGCTTCAGCCCACCATCATGATCTTTCGGATGCAGCGATGTCGTTCGGAGCGGCTTCGCGTGGCGTTCGGTGCAAGCGGCGATATCGCGATGGTGGGCTGGAAGCCCACCCTACGACGCCGCATTTTCGTCACGCGAACTGCTTCAGGAAGCGCACGTCGTTGTCGAAGAAGTTGCGCAGGTCGTTCACGCCGTAGCGCAGCATCGTGAAACGCTCGACGCCGAGGCCGAAGGCGAAGCCGGTGTAGCGCTCGGGATCGATGCCGACGCTGCGCAGCACGTTCGGGTGGACCATGCCGCAGCCGAGCACTTCCAGCCAGCGCGTCGAGCCGTCGGGCTGCTGCCAGGCGATGTCGACTTCGGCCGAGGGCTCAGTGAAGGGGAAGTAGCTCGGGCGGAAACGCATCTCGAAGTCGCGCTCGAAGAAGGCGCGGACGAATTCGGCGAGCGTGCCCTTGAGGTCGGCGAAGCTGGCGTGCTCGTCGACCAGCAGGCCTTCGACCTGGTGGAACATCGGCGTGTGCGTCTGGTCGCTGTCGCTGCGATAGACCTTGCCGGCCGCGATCATGCGCAGCGGCGGTTTCTGATCGAGCATGTAGCGCACCTGGCAGCCCGAGGTGTGGGTGCGCAGCAGGCGACCATCGTTGAAATAGAAGGTGTCGTGCATGGCGCGCGCTGGATGGTGCGGCGGGAAGTTCAGCGCCTCGAAGTTGTGCCAGTCGTCCTCGATCTCCGGACCGTCGGCGAGTTCGTAGCCGAGCCGGCCGAAGATCTCGGTGATGCGCTCCAGCGTGCGCGTGACCGGATGCAGGCCGCCGCGCGCGGCATCGCGGCCCGGCAGGGTGACGTCGATGGTTTCGCTGGCGAGACGGGCTTCGAGCACGGCGTCGTCGATCGCGGCCTTGCGCGCGGCGAGCGCGTCGCCGAGGCCGTCACGCACGCGGTTGATCGCCTCGCCGGCCGCCTTGCGCTGGTCGGCCGGCAGCGCGCCGAGCGATTTCATCAGTGCCGACACGCTGCCGTTCTTGCCGAACAGCGCGACGCGCAGGGCTTCCAGCGCCTCGGGAGTGTCGGCGGCGGCGATGTCCGCCAGCGCCGTGGTCGAAAGATGTTCCAGATCGCTCATGTCGACGGTTCCGTCTTTTCGTGTGCCGCAAAAACGAACATGGGGAAGGACTTGCGCCCTTCCCCATGCATGGTTCGATGTCCTTCGCTCCGAGCCTGCACGGGAAGTGCGGGCTCGGAGGGGAATCAGTTATGCCGCGAGCGCGCTCTTCGCCTTTTCAGCCAGCGCGGTAAAGCCCTTCGCGTCGTGCACGGCGATGTCGGCCAGCACCTTGCGGTCGAGGGTGATACCGGCCTTGAGCAGGCCGTTGATGAAGCGGCTGTAGCTGATGCCGTTGCTGCGGGCGGCCGCGTTGATACGGGCGATCCACAGGGTGCGGAAATTGCGCTTCTTCTGCTTGCGGCCGATGTAGGCGTACTGCAGCGCCTTCGTGACCGCCTGCTTGGCGACGCGGAAGACTTTGCGGCGGGCGTTGTAGTAGCCCTTGGCCTGCTTCAGGATTTTCTTGTGACGGCGACGCGCCGTAACACCACGTTTAACTCGTGCCATTGTTCAGTCTCCTCACAAATACGGAAGCATGCGGTCCAGACGGCCGGCGTCTTCGGCGCGAACGTGGTTCGTCTGCCTCAGGTTGCGCTTCCGCTTGGTCGCTTTCTTGGTGAGGATGTGGCTCTTGTTGGCGTGGCCGCACTTGTACTTGCCGGAAGCGGTCTTCCGGAAGCGCTTGGCCGCCGCCCGATTGGTCTTGATCTTGGGCATTGGAAAGTCCTGGGGTCTGATCGAGTACTGGCGTGGGCGGCAGCCGAAACTGCTCTTTCCGTCCTGCCCTGCCGGTTTTAGGTCGTTGATCCGCAAGGAAAAAGCCCTGCAGGTCCGACGACGGGTCCGTACGTTGAAGCGGGTCTTGCATGCAGCATCCCGGCGAACCGGGCCGCGCATTATGCCCGGCCCCGCCCGGCGATGCAAACCGGACCGGGACCAATTTCCATGGAAATCATGGATTTGCCTGAGCGCGATCGGCCGGCTCAGCGGGCGCGGGCGACCTGCGGCTCCTGCGCGGGCAAGGCCTGCGGCTGCCCGGTCTGCGCCATCGCCTGCTCGCTGCTGCGTTCGAGCGGCTGCTCGCGCGCGGTCGCCACGTCGACATGGGCGATGCGCTGGGTTTCCGACTGGTGGCCCTGCACGGCGAACGCGCGCCGGCCATCCTCGCCGAACACGACCTGGTCGACCTGCTGCAGCCCGCCGCGCCGGGCTTCCACGGCCAGGGCGCCGGCCAGGCGCTCGGTCTGCCCGGCATCGAGACCGCGTGCCGGCGCCTGCGGCTGCAGGGCATCCAGCGACTGCCGATAGAGCGGATTCGCCGGGTGCACGGGCTGGTCCAGGCGTGCGCCACGGGTCTCGAAATCCTTGCCGAAGACTTTCTCCTGGGCCTGGATCACCGCGTCGATGTAGTGCATCTCGACGCCGTGCTTCACCGACTTCACCGGATTGAGCTTCTGCCAGAAGCCCAGCGGGTCGGGGTCGGGCAGTTCGATCTTGTGGCCGACCGCGTCCGGCATCAGGTGGCGGATGATCGGTTTGTTCTCCTGCAGCTCGGTCAGGATCTCGTTCTGCACGGCGTAGCGGCGGATCAGGCCGCCCTGCTCCGCTTCGCGCTTCACCGCATCGGGATCGAGGCCGACGCGCTCGAGGGTCTTGTCGTGCACGCCCGCCGCGTTGAAGGTCACCGCCGGGGTGTCGGTGGCGACGGCGGCCGCGGCGGCCAGCCCGCCTCCCAGCGAGTGCCCGGTGATGACCATGTCCTGGCCGAAGGCGACCTTGGCCTGGCGGGCCAGCGCCATGGCCTGGTTGTACTGGGAGGTCTCGAAGCCGAGGCCCTGGCCGAAATTGGTCAGCCAGTCCTTCGCCTCGTCGGTGCCGCTGTAGGCCAGCACGTGGCGACCCTGGCCGTCGCCGTAGATCACGGCCATGAACCCGCTGCTCTGGTTCTTCAGCAGGGTCGGATCGATGCCGTGGCGGCGTAGTTCGTCCTCGCCCAGCGGCTTCCACTGGCCGACGCCTTCCTGCTGGCCATTCCGGTCGTAGTCGTAGACATCGCGCATCAGCTTCGCGAGCGTCATGTCCACCGGCAGCGCGGCCTGCCCGCGCACCTCATCGGCGAAGGTCGGTCGCTGCGCCTGGCCCTGCAGGCGATCCGGATCGATCCGTGCATTCATCCTTGCCACTCTCCCCGTCTATGCCCCGGTTTGCCCGGGATGCGCCGACGACACGCGCCGGCAGTCAGGACACCCGATGTCCGATCAGCGCGCGCCTTCCAGCGGGATGCCGCGCTGCGCCAGCCATGCCTCGACCGCCTCGCGACGCTTGCGCGTCTCGGCGTTGAGCAGGGCGGCGCGGGTCATGAACAGATAGCGCTGGAACGTCGCGCCCTGCGCGTTGCGCGCATTCGGGTCGGCGCCGGCGTCGAGCAGGTCCAGCGCGCGCGCCGGCTCGTTGATCTGGCCGGCCACGTGCAGCGGCGTGTTGCCGAGGCGATCGGCCAGGTTCGGATCTGCCCCGGCGGCGAGCAGCGCGCGGAACTGGACTTCGCGCTCGCCCATCAGCGCGGCGCGCAGCGGGCCGGCGCCGGATTCAGGATTGCGCACGTTCGGGTCGGCGCCGCGCGCGAGCAGTTCCGCGAGATAGGCCGGGTCGTTGGCCATCGCCGCCATGTGCACGACGGTGTCGCCGTCGACGCCGGGCTGCGCGGGGTCGGCACCGGCGTCGAGCAGCGCCTTCAGGCTGTCGAGGCGCTGGTTGAGCAGCGCCCACTGCAGCAGGGTGACGTCCTTGTCGCCGCGCGCGGCAAGGTCGGTGGCGGGCGCGAGCGCGCGGATGCGGGCGAGGTCACCTTCCGCGATGGCCTCGGCCAGGGCCGCGACCGCCGGGTCCGGAAAGACCTGGCTCGGGGCCACACGATGGATTTCAGCGGTTGCGGGCATTGCGGACTTCTCCTTGGCGCAAGCGGTACAGGCGACGAAGGCGGCGACGAGCAGCAGGATGGCGGGCGCCTCCGGCCGGATGCTCAGACGGTGCAGCCGCATCGCCCACCTCGGGACACATCGAACGATTCGATCCGTGCATCGTGCCGGCAAGCCGTGACCGCCACAAGGCAGCCCATGTCGGCGATGGCACGGTCAGTGGTGCCGGGCATGGACCTGCTGGACCTCGTCCTGCACGCGCTCCTGCGGCTGGCGGGCATGCAGTTCGGCCGAACGCCGGCTGCTGTCTTCCAGCGTGGTCCGGCGGGCCGCCTCCACATCGACCGCTTCGCTGATGCGCGCGGCCGGGTCCCCGACGCGTCCCTGCACGGCGAACAGGGTGTTGCCATTGTCGGTGGGCGCGAGCGCATCGATCCGCTCGAGTCCACGCGTCTGCGCGGCCACGGTCAGTACGCCAGCAATGCGCTCGCTGTCGCGGTCGTCGGGCCGATGTTCACGCACCTGCGCCAGCGCCTGGGTGTACAGGCCGTGCATCGGATGGCGCTCGTCGTTCAACAGCGGGTCGCGCGGCGCGAGATCGCGGAACGCCTGCGCGAAGCGCCCGTGCAGCAGGGAGTCGTCAAACAGGGGCGAACGGAACATCCCCATCGGCATGTGACCGAACGTGTGCGTTGATGCCTGCTGCTGTGCGGGACCGACGGACAGGCCCTGCAACTGGGAGACGTACGGCAGCACACCGCCGTCCATCGTATGCAGCTTGACGCTGCCCAGACCCTCCTGCGGCGTGAGCTCGTGGCGCTTGCCCATCGCGGTGGGCACGCGTGTGGTCATGCCGTCGATGCCGAGCTGGTCGATGACCTCCTGCGGCTCGCCGTATTCGCCGAGCGAACTGCCGCGCAGCACCGACTTCATCCACTCGCCGGTGTTGAATTCGCGCCCCTGCACGCTGTCGAGGATCTCGCCCCGGGTAACGACGCTGGTCATCAGCTGCGGGGCACGTTCGCGGACGCGCTCGGGGTCGAGCTGGAAGCCACGCAGGGTCTCGTCGTGCAGGCCGGCCGAGTTGAAGGTCATGCCGTGGTTGCCGAACATCGCGCTGACCAGCTGCGCCTGGCCTCCGCCCTTGGAGTGACCGGTCACCATCAGCTGGTCGCGACCGATCGCTTCGTTGCAGAGGTTGCCGAGGGCGACCGCATCCTTGTGCTGCTGGCTTTCGATGCCCAGCCCCTGCTTGAGGTTGGTCACCCAGTCCTGGCCGGACTGGCGGACATCATCCACCTTCAGCGCATATTCGTGGCCGCGCAGCATGCCGAGCATGTCGGACTCGATGTCCAGGCCGCTGGGGCCATCGAAAGGACGCGTTTCCACGCGCACGCTGGGATTGACCGTGCCCCGGAACGACAGCACGTGCTGGCCGCTGTCGTTGGCGTACAGCTCGGCCTGCATGCCGCTCTTGGTGTGCATGGCCTGCGGATCGATGCCCTTTTCGCGCAGTTCCTCTTCGCCGAGGCGACGGAAGCCGGTCGACGACGGCGTCTCGCCCGGCGCGCGGTACACGTCCTTGGCCAGTTCGGCCATGGCCTGGGCCGGCACCTGCGGCGGCGGTTCGGGCTGCGGCCTCGGGACGTGGGCACGCACCAGGTTCCTGAAGTATTCCATCGATGATTCCTCCCTTTGTCGGATCCGCGCGGGGCGGCGTCAATGCAGGTCGATCGGGATCTGGCGCGCGACCATCCATTCCAGGACGTCTTCCCAGCGGCGGCTGCCTTCGGCATCCATCATGTCGAGCCGCACCTTGAACAGATAACGCTGGAAGGTGGCGCCCTGGCGGTTGCGCAGACCGGGATCGGCGCCCGCTTCCAGCAATTCGAGCACCCGGGCAGGCGCGTTGATCATGGCGGCGACGTGCAGCGGCGTGTTGCCGCCGGCATCGGGATGGTCGAGATCGATGCCGGGCGTGGCCAGCAGCCGATGGAACTGGCGCTCCCGGCCATTCATCAAGGCCTCGCACAGCGGCACCGCGCCGGTGTGCGCGTTGACGACATTGGGGTTGACCGACAGCGCGAGCAGGGTGTCCAGCCAGGCCGGATCTTCGGCCATCGTGGCGAGGTGGACGACGGTGTCCCCGTCCAGGCCGGGCTGCGCGGGGTCGGCGCCCGCTTCGATCAGCAAGCCGATCGCGTCGGCGTTGCGCTGGAGCAGCGCCCACTGCAGCAGGGTGACATTGCGATCGCCGTACGCCCGGAGGTCCGCCCGGGACACCAGGGCGCGGACGTTCGCGTCGTCGTGCACGCGGATGGCCTCGGCCAGCGCGGCGACATCGGGATCCTGGAAGACATCGCCGCCGCGTGGGCTGGCGGTCGTGATCTGCGGTTCGATCATGCATGCTCCTTGCGCGCGGGTCAGGCGGTTCCGACCGCTGGAGCATACCCCGAAGTACGGAACGCGATCCTGACCTGGGTCGCATTCCCGCCGCCGCAGGGCTGGAGCGCGCCCAAACGAACACTGCCCGGGGGCAGGGCCACCGGGCAGTGTCGGATGTTTCGGGCAACGCTTACTTCTTCTTCGGGGCGATCATCATCACCATCTGCCGGCCTTCGAGGCGCGGGCGCGATTCGATGACGATGTCCTCGCCGAGATCGGCTTCGATCCGGTTGGCCATCTCGCGACCGAGCTCCATGTGGCTCATTTCGCGGCCGCGGAAGCGGATGTTGACCTTGATCTTGTCGCCTTCGGCCAGGAATTCACGCATCTTGCGCAGCTTGATCTGGTAGTCGCCTTCGTCCGTGACCGGACGGAACTTGACTTCCTTGATCTCGACGACCTTCTGCTTCTTCTTGGCAGCCGAAGCTTTCTTCTGCAGTTCGAACTTGAACTTGCCGAAGTCCATGATCCGGCAGACCGGCGGATCGGCGTTGGGCTGGATCTCGACGAGGTCGAGGCCTTCGTCCTCGGCCTTGGCCAACGCTTCATCACGCGACAGAACGCCGATCATCTCGCCGTCGCTGCCGATCACGCGGACGCGCGGAACGCGGATCTCGTGATTCTTGCGGTTCTGCTTTTCCTGAGGGGTACTGATGTTTCGATCTCCGAAGAGGAATGTGAGCCGGCGGACTGGGCATCCGCCGGTGTTGGATCACGCTGCCGACGACTCGGCCGCCACGCGGGCGACGAAGTCGGCGACGGTCATGTTGCCGAAATCTTCCCCCGAGCGCGAGCGCACCGACACTACGCCGTTCTCCTTCTCGCGGTCCCCGACCACGAGCAGGTACGGCACCCGCTGCAGCGTGTGCTCGCGAATCTTAAAGCCGATTTTCTCGTTGCGCAAATCGGCCGAGACCCGGAGGCCTTGATTCATAAGGGATTTCCGGACCTCATCGACATAGTCGGCCTGGGCGTCCGTGATGTTCATCACGACCGCCTGGATCGGGGCCAGCCAGGCGGGCATGTGGCCGGCGTGGTGTTCGATGAGGATGCCGATGAAGCGCTCCATCGAGCCGACGATGGCGCGGTGCAGCATGACCGGGTGCCGGCGCTGGCTGCTGGCGTCCACGTACTCGGCACCCAGGCGGCCGGGCATCATGAAATCCACCTGCATGGTGCCCAGCTGCCAGGTCCGGCCGATGGCGTCCTTGAGGTGGTATTCGATCTTCGGGCCGTAGAAGGCGCCCTCGCCCGGCAGCTCCTCCCATTGCACGCCGGCGGCGCTCAGGGCCGACCGCAGGGCGTTCTCGGCCTTGTCCCAGGTGGCGTCGTCGCCCAGGCGCGAGTCCGGGCGCAGGGCGATCTTGATCTGGACGTCCTCGAAACCGAAGTGGCCGTAGACCTTCAGGGCCTGCTCGTGGAAGGCCTTCACCTCGGACTCGATCTGGTCCTCGGTGCAGAAGATGTGGCCGTCGTCCTGGGTGAAGCCGCGCACGCGGAGGATGCCGTGCAGCGCGCCCGAGGGTTCGTTGCGGTGGCAGGCGCCGAACTCGCCGTAGCGGATCGGCAGGTCGCGGTAGCTGTGCAGGCCCTGGTTGAACACCTGCACGTGGCCCGGGCAGTTCATCGGCTTCAGCGCGTAGGTGCGCTTTTCCGACTCGGTGAAGAACATGTTGTCCTTGTAGTTGTCCCAGTGGCCGGACTTCTGCCACAGGGTCACGTCGAGGATCTGCGGGCAGCGCACTTCCTGGTAGCCGCTGTCGCGGTAGACCTTGCGCATGTACTGCTCGACGACCTGCCAGATCGCCCAGCCCTTGGGATGCCAGAAGATCAGGCCGGGGCCCTCTTCCTGCAGGTGGAACAGGTCCTGGGCCTTGGCGATCTTGCGGTGGTCGCGCTTCTCGGCCTCTTCCAGCTGGTGCAGGTAGGCCTTGAGGTCCTTGTCGTTGAGCCAGGCGGTGCCGTAGATGCGGCTGAGCATCTGGTTGTTCGAATCGCCGCGCCAGTAGGCGCCGGCGACCTTCATCAGCTTGAACGCGCGCAGCTTGTCGGTGGCCGGGACGTGCGGGCCGCGGCAGAGGTCGGTGAATTCGCCCTGCGTGTAGAGCGAGAGATCCTCGTTCGCCGGGATGCTCTCGATGATCTCGGCCTTGTAGTGCTCGCCGAGGCCTTTGAAGTAGGCGACCGCGTCATCGCGCGATTTCACGCTGCGGCTGACCGCATGCGCTTCCTTGACGATCTTCTGCATCTCGGCCTCGATCGCCGGCAGGTCTTCCGGCGTGAACGGGCGCTCGTAGGCGAAGTCGTAGTAGAAGCCATTGTCGATCACCGGGCCGATGGTGACCTGCGCGCCGGGGAACAGGCGCTGCACGGCCTGGGCCAGCAGATGCGCGGTGGAATGGCGCAGGATCTCCAGCGCCTCCGGGGATTTCTCGGTGACGATGGCCAGCTCGGCATCCTGTTCGATGCGGAAGCTGGTGTCGACGAGCCTGCCGTCGACCTTGCCGGCCAGCGCGGCCTTGGCCAGGCCGGCGCCGATGGAGGCGGCGACATCGCCGACCGTGGGAGCGGATTCGAACTCGCGGCGGCTGCCGTCGGGGAGCGTGATGGCGATCATGGGAGTGTCTTGTCGTGGTTACGCGGCCGGCACCGGGTCGGTGCGCGGCGGAAGGAGGCAACAAAAAAGCGCCCCGAAGGCGCTCTCGCGGTGTCGCGGGCCTCGGGCGGTGTCGTCAGGGGTGGCGGGTAGTGCTCATGTCGCACGCTCGACGGCCGTTTCCGGACGTCACCTGGGGCAGTTCGCGGTGCCCGCACCTTAGCGCCCGGGCGGACGGGATGTCAACGAAATCCGGGGCTTGCGGGCCTGCGGCACGAGACGGCCGCGACCCGGGGCGCATTCCACGCCCGGGACCGCAGTCACGCGTCCGGGTGTTCTACACTCGACGCTCCCCTCGGCACGGACATGCGATGTCACAGAGCATCCACGACTTCCACGATGACCCGCGCAATGCCGCGATCCGGATCTGGATCAACGGCGTGCTCAAGCCCAGGGCGGAGGCCACGGTGTCGGTGTTCGACAGCGGTTTCGTGCTCGGCGACGGGGTCTGGGAGGGGCTGCGGGTGGTCGGCGGGCATCCGGTGTTCCTCGACGAGCACCTGGACCGGCTGTACGAGGGCGCGAAGGCGATCGCGCTGGACATCGGCCTGGACCGCGCGGCGCTGACCCGGGCGCTGTATGACACCCTCGCCGCCAACGACATGCACGACGGCGTGCACATGCGGCTGATGGTGTCGCGCGGGGTCAAGCGCACGCCCTACCAGGACCCGCGCGTGACCGTGGGCCCGGCGACGGTGGTGATCATCCCCGAATTCAAGGTCGCCAAGCCCGAGACCCTGTCGCAGGGCCTGCGCCTGTTCACCGTGCACGTGCGCCGCGGCTTCCCGGACGTGCAGGACCCGAAGCTCAACAGCCACAGCAAGCTCAACTGCATCACCGCGTGCATCCAGGCCACGCAGGCCGGCGCAGACGAGGCGCTGATGCTCGATCCGCACGGCTTCGTGGCGACCTGCAATTCCACGCATTTCTTCATCGTGCGCAAGGGCGAGGTGTGGACCTCGACCGGGGACTACTGCCTGGGCGGGATCACCCGCGCGAACGTGCTGCGCGCCTGCCGCGAGGCCGGCATTCCCTGCTTCGAGAAGAACTTCAGCCTGACCCAGGTCTATTCCGCCGACGAAGCCTTCACGACCGGCACCTTCGCCGGGCTGGCGCCGGTGCGCAGCATCGACGGGCGAGTGATCGGCGATGCGGGCGACGCACCCCTGCCCGGCCCGATGGTGACGCGCCTGCAGGGGCTGTACCGCGAGCTGGTGGCGCGCGACGTGGCCTTCCGCACGGGAGTGCGCCTCGCATGAGCGCCCGGATGTTCGCCTCCTCGCCCCGCGACACCCTGCGCATCGCGATGTGGAGCGGACCGCGCAACATCTCGACCGCGATGATGCGAGCCTGGGAAAACCGCGACGACTGCGCGGTGAGCGACGAACCGCTGTACGCGGCCTACCTGGCCGAGACCGGCATCGACCACCCGGGACGCGACGAGGTGCTGGCTGCCGGCGACACCGACTGGCGCAGCGTCACCCGCGACCTGCTCGGGCCTGCGCCCGGCCACAAGCCTGTGTGGTACCAGAAACACATGACCCACCACCTGCTGCCGCAGATGGACCGGCAGTGGATGCTCGGCCTGCGCAACGTGTTGCTGATCCGCGATCCTGCGGAGGTGGTGGCGTCGTACGTGCGTTCGCGCGCGACCGTCGCGCCCGGGGACATCGGCCTGCAGCAGCAGGGCGAACTGTTCGACTGGCTGTGCGACCAGCTGGGCGAGGCGCCCGCGGTGATCGATGCGGGCGATTTCCTGCGCGCGCCGGAATCGCACCTGCGCCTGCTCTGCGCGCGGCTGGGCATCGCCTTCACTCCGAAGATGCTGTCGTGGCCCGCCGGTCCGCGCGACAGCGACGGCGTCTGGGCGAAGTACTGGTACGACGTGGTCTGGCGTTCGACCGGTTTCGAGCCCTGGCGCCCGCGCGAGGACGCGTTGACCGGCGACGCGCTGGCCGCGGCGGACGCCTGCCGGCCGGTGTATGAACGCCTGCGCAGCTATCGCATGCGGGTCGCCTGAGCGCCTGCAACGCTCAGCGCGGCGGCAGCACCACCACCGTACCGACATGGCCGTGCGCGACGCGGGCCTGGCCGGTGATGCGGGTCATGCCCGGGAACGTGGCCTGCGGCACGCGCACGTGGGCCTCGAAAGTCGCGAACAGCCCGCTGCCGTCGGGTTCGAATCCCGACCACTGCAGCTCGACGTCCTGGAAATCCAGGAATACGCGGTGCGCGGGATAGATCGACTTGTACAGCGCTTCCTTCGCCGAGAAGGTCAGGATGCCGGCGAGCTCCCGCCAGGGGGCCGGCCACTCGTGCACGCGCGCCAATTCGGGCTCGCGCAGGATCATGGGCACCAGTTCGGACTTCATCGGCTCGGCCGGTTCCACGTCCAGGCCGACCCCGAGGGACAGCGCGCGCGGTACGACGGCGACGGCGCAGAGGCTGCGGCAATGGGTGATCGAACCGACCACCGGCGACGGCCAGCGCGGCACGCGGTCGGCATCGCTGACCAGCGCTTCGATGCCCAGCCCCATGTCGCCGAGCAGACGCCGCGCGAGCTGGCGCCCGGCGGCGAACTCCATGCGCCGCTTGGGCACCGCACGCGCGATCTGCTGCAGTTCTTCAGCGGCCAGCGCCGCAGGATCTGCACGCTCGGGCGGCATTTCCGCCAGCCGCACGGATGACGGCAGCAGCGTGCGAAACAGCGATGGGGTGTCCTGATGGCTCATGGCCGCATTGGAGGCGACCGCGCTCAACCACGCAACCCCCACCACAGGCCGCCGCCGATCGCCAGGACCATGCCGGTGGCCACCGCGCCGAGGATGCGGTCCTGCCTGCGCGCGCGTGCCAGGGCATCGGCATACGGCATCGTGGTGTGCGAGACCATCGTGTAGATCGGCAGCCACAGGCCGGGCAGCAGGCGATTGAGCAGAACGTCGAGGCGCTTGCGCGCGAGGAACCAGGGCGAACTGACCTTCTGCCGCAGTTCGACGAAATTCGCCTTCGACAGTTCCATCAGCACGTCGGTATGCGGGCGGCGCGCCTGCTCGTAGGCGGCGAAGGCCGCTGCGCGATCGCCCGGATGGGCCTGCAACGCGGCCAGCAGCGCGGAGCAGTCCTCGAACGCGGAATTCATGCCCTGCCCGTAGAACGGATACACGGCGTGCGCCGAATCGCCGACCAGCACCATCCAGTCCTCGAAGCGCCAGGGCGCGGTCTTCGTGGTCAGCAGGGATCCGGTCGGACGCGTGGTCCACTGTTCGACCAGCGCCGGCAACATCGGCAGCAGGTCGGGGAAATACTTCTGGAACAGCGCGCGGATCTCCTCGGGCGTGTTCGTGGTCGCGAAGCTGTCCGGGCCTTCGTGCGGCAGGAACAGCGTGAGCGTGTGGGATCCGTCTCGATTGGGATGCGAGACGAACAGGCAATGCGCGCGCGGCCAGACGTGCAATGCGGTCAGGTCGATGACGGATTCCCCATCCGGACCGGCGGCGAGCGTCAATTCCTTGTAGCCCCACTCGAGGTATTCGCGATGGAAATCCGCGCGCAGGCCGCGCTGCATTTCCGGACGGCAGCGCGAGAACGCGCCGTCGGCGCAGATCACCCAGTCGGCGGCGACGCGACGCGTCTGGCCATCGCTTTCCAGGGTCAGTTCGCGCGCGGCCTTGTCCGCTGAGACGAAGCGGTGCTCGAAATGCAGGGTCACGCCGGGCTGGCGTTCGGCGCGGTCCAGCAGCAGGCGGATCAGCTCGCTGCGGTCGATCGAGTACAGCACTTCGCCGCGGTTCTTGCCGTAGGGCTGGAAGCGCGTGTCGCCATCGGGCGCGTGGATCACGCGACCGCGCATGACCACGGTCAGCGGCATCGCCATGTCGATCAGGCCCACTTCGGTCAGCGCCTGGATGCCGCGCTTGGACAGGCCGAGGTTGATCGATCGACCGCTTTCGGCGCCCGCCACGCGCGGGTCGCTGCGACGTTCGAAGACGTCGACGCGATAGCCGCGTTCCGCCAGCGCCAGCGCGAGCAGCGAACCGGCCAGGCCGCCGCCGATGATCGCCACCTGCTGCGCGGCTTCGTTCGCCGCATCGACCTTCGCCGTCATCGCGCGACCTCGGCAGGCTCCGGACGCGCGACGGCGGCGCGCACTTCCAGCTCGGCATCGACCAGCGCCTCGACCGCCTGGTCGAAGTAGTTGCGCCGGATCGTCGCGCCGAGGCGGCGCAGGTAGGAGCGCAGGTAGGACGCGCGGATGTCCGGGCGGTCGACCATGCGCTTGAGGAACGGCAGGTCGGACTCGACCATGTGCCGGATCACCAGCATCGGGATCGGGCTGCGCAGCGGCCGGAAGGCCTCGTTGCGGAGGCCAGGGGTCTCGTTGCGGGCGTGGAACTCGCCCAGCATCAGGCCGACTTCGACGAAGCCGGGCTTGAGCCGGGCCTGCATCGCGTCGATCCATGGCGCGTCCGCCTCGCTCATGCCGGAGAACACCACCATGATCACCTTGTTGATCGCGAGCGGACCATCACGCGGCTCGGTCTGCATGAAGATCTCGCGGCACTGCTCGATCACGTTCTGGATCACCGAGGGATCGGGCGTGGATTCGCGCACCTCGGTCATCCAGATGGTGTCCAGTTCAAGGGCCATCGGCGTGAACGGACACACCGGGCCGGCCCGCCCGAGGTCCGGGTTGGGCTTGGCGAGGAAACGCCGCACCCATGCGATCGTTTCGCCGAGCGCGGTCTCGGGCGCCTCGCTGGCGGCCACTTCGGACGCACGGCGCAACACGAGGTCCGGATGGACGGACGACGCGACCGCCTGCGCCCGCGCATGCGGGCAACCCGTCGGCGCCGGTGCGGCGATGGTCGTCTGATTGTCTGCCTTCATTGCATTCTTCCCTTGAATTGACTGCTTCGCGCCAGCAAGCCCCAGGGACGTCCGTCTGTCCTGCACCGACCCCATGTCGGCGTCACCGTCCTGGCCTGCCTTCCCATCTTCCGTCGTCCCTGCGGTACCACATCCCTCGTTCGCCCGGCCATTTCGCGCGTGCAATGGCCGGCTTGCCCCTCTTTACGGATTACGCGCGCCGGACATGCCACCGCGCGTCGGATTCATGCATCCGCGCTTCGCCCTGCCCCCTGTTCAACCACAGGCGAATGCGCGGACATGCGGTCATGCCGCCGATGCTGCCGGTGCCGGCGCAGCCTCCGCATCCGGCAGATCGGTGTCGGCGCGCCGGATGGCGCGGATCGAGTAGCCGATCGCCGCAGCGACCACCATCGCGACGCCCAGCAGCACGAACATGAAGCCGTGGCCACGCCCCTTGCCGACGCCGATCAGCTCTCCCACCGTGTCGGCCAGCGCGCCGCCGGGCATCAGCGCCGGCTCGAACAGGAAATCCGCCAGCGGCCCTGCGAGCAGGAAGCCCACCGGCATCGCCGCTTCGGTCATCACGCGCAGGATCGCGAAACAGCGTCCCAGCAACTGCGACGGCACCTTGGTCTGCCACAGCGTGGCGATCGCGGCGTTGACGATCGGGATGGTCACGAACAGCAGGAAGCCGCAGACCATGATCAGCCAGAGCGACGGGTACACGCCGTGCGCGGCCATGGCCACGCCGCCGAGCATGGTGCAGGCGAGGATCCCGGCGGCCTTGTGCTTCGGCCAGCCGAGGAAGGTGACGATGGCACCGCCGAGCAGCAGGCCCAGGCCACCGGCGACCATCTGGTAGCTGACCATGTCCGGCGTGCCCATCGACAGCACCAGCGGATAGATGGCGATGCTGGCGATGCCGAAGAAGAAGTTGGTGATGCCGAACACCGTCAGCAGGCCGAACAGGCCGCGGCGCTCGGCAATGTAGCGCCAGCCCTCGTGCGCTTCGCGCAGGATGTTCGGCTTCACCGCCGACGGGTCGTGCGGCGGCTGCGGCACGCGTGCGAGGAACAGGCAGACCGCGCCGGCGAGGAAGGTCGCGGCATCGACGAACAGGATGCCGGCGATGCCGATGATCTTGTAGAGGATGCCGGCCAGCAGCGGGCCGCCGAGCAGCGCGATGGCGTTGCCGGTCTGGATCAGGCCGTTGGCGCGGCTGAGGTGCTCGCGCGTCGCCAGCAGGGGCACGCTGGCGCCGTAGGCCGGCTGCATGAAGGCATTGCAGATCGCCGATACGCCGACACCGACGTAGATGTGCCAGACCTGCATCAGGCCGAACGCGTTGAGGGTGGCCAGCACCGCGATCGCGGAGGCCGAACCCAGCTCGCAGGCGATCATCACCCGTCGCCGGTTCCAGCGGTCGACCAGGGCACCGGCGAACGGCAGCAGGATCAGCGCCGGGATCGACATCGCGACGAAGATCATCGCGAAGTCGAGGGTCGACTCGGTCTTCTCCAGCACCCAGATGCCCAGCGCGAACGCGCTGAAGCGCGTGCCGATGCCCGAGATCAGCTGGCCGGTCCAGACCAGCAGGAAGTCGCGCATGCCGCGGAAGCGCGAGAAATAGGAGGTGTCGACGGGCGCCGCGTCTGCGGCGGCGAGGGTCTGGTCGTTCATGCGGTCACCGTGGACTTGCACGGCAGGACGCCGCTGGATTGGAGGAAACCGAGGTAACGCTCGAACAGCGCGCGGTCGGCAGGCGGACAGATGGCGCCGAAGGAGGCGGCGACCGCTTCGGTGGCGCTGCAGTCGAATACCGGCATGTCGGCGCCGGGTTCGCGCGGCTCGCCGCTTTCTTCGGGAAACAGGCCGGCGAAGGGCTTGAGCGCGTTGTCCGCGCCGGCGGCCACGGCATCGAGCAGCGCGCGGCGCCACTGCGCGTACGGCACTTCGTCGATGCCGCCGATGCGCTCGCGCATCACCGCCACCGCGTCGGTGGCCGGGAGCGTGCGCGGGTTGAAGTAGTGGTAGTTGCCGTTGGCGTCGCCCGCGCCGAGCAGCACCTTGACCACGGTGCGCGCGACGTAGTCGACCGGCGTCATGTCGAAGAAGTCGCCGGGCATGTGCGGCGCGAGGCCCAGCTGGGCGCAGCCGCGGATCCACGCATTGAAGTAGTCGCCCGGGTTGCTGATGCCGTGCTGCACGTCGCCGGTGATGCGCGCCGGGCGATGGATCGCCACCGGCACGCCGCGTTCGCGCGCGACCAGGGCCAGCTGCTCGCCCACCCACTTGCTCTGGTTGTAGCCGCTGTACTGGCCGGCGCCGTCCGGCGGCGCGTGGTCCTCGGCGACCACCACGCCGACATGGCGGCGCGTGAGATAGACGCCCAGCGTGGACACCAGTTGCACCGGCTTGAGGTGCCCCAGTGTCGCCAGCGCGAGCACTTCGCGGGTGCCACCGACGTTCGCGGCTTCCAGCGTCTCGTAGGGCGCGATGAAGTTGACCTGGCCGCCGTTGTGCACGATCGCGTCGACGCGATCGGCCAGGGCGGCGAAACCGGCCTCGTCCAGGCCCAGGCGCGCGCTGCCCAAGTCGCCGAGCACGGGCACCAGCCGGCGTTCGTCGCCATCGCGCCAGAGGCGATAGCTTTCGAGATTCCGGCGGATGCGGCGGATGCCGTCTTCCGGCATGTCGGCGCGCACCAGGCAGACGACTTCGGCATCGCTGAAGTCGATCAGGTCGCGCAGCACGTAGGCGCCGAGGAAACCGGTCGCGCCGGTGAGCAGTACCGAACGCGGCGATTCGCGCGGCGCGCGAGGCGGCGCGACGCGCGCGGCGTCGATGGCCTCGGGCAGGACGACCTTCGCGTCGAGGTCGAGCGCGTCGGGTGCATCGCCGCTGCGGATGCGATCGATGGTCTCGGCCAGGCCGACGATGGTCGGCGTGGCGAAGATCGACGACAGCGGCACCTCGATGCCGAAGGCGGCATTGAGCTTGAACGCCAGCGGCAGGGTCGACAGCGAGTCGCCGCCGCAGGAAAAGAAGTCGTCGTCGGTGCTCAGGTCGTCGCGGCCGAGCACGTCGCGCCAGACCGACAGCACGGCCTCTTCGGTCGCGGTGGCGGGGGCGCGGATCGCGCGCTCGGCCGGCGTGTCCGCGGTCGGGGCCGGCAGCGCGCGGCGGTCGATCTTGCCGTTGGCATTCAGCGGCATGGCCGCGAGCAGCACGTAGGCGGACGGCAACATCGCCTCGGGCAGGCGGCGCGCGAGACCGGCGCGCAGCGCGGCGGCGTCGATGCCGTCGTCGGCGACGACGTACGCGACCAGTCGCTTGTCGCCGGGGCGATCCTCGCGCAGCAGCGTCGCCGCCGCGCGCACGCCGGGCAGCGAGGCCAGCGCGTTGTCGATCTCGCCCAGTTCGATGCGCACGCCGCGCAACTTGATCTGGTGGTCTCGGCGACCGATGAACTGCAGCACCGGGGCGCCGTCGCCGTGCAGGGTCCAGCGCGCGAGGTCGCCGGTGCGGTACAGGCGCGCATCGCCACCGGCGAAGGGATCGGCGACGAAGCGGTCGGCGGTCAGCTCGGGCGCGCCGAGGTAGCCGCGCGCCACGCCGATGCCGCCGATGCACAGCTCCCCGGCGACCCCGCGCGGCACCGGTTCGCCGTGCGCGTCGAGCAGATGCACGCTCACGCCCGGCAGCGGACGGCCGATCGGCAGGTCCGCGGCGATCACCTCGGCGGCGTGCGTGGTCGGCAGCAACGTGGCGCAGACCGAGGCCTCGGTCGGGCCGTAGTGGTTGCACAGCACGACGCGGCCGTCGGTGATCGAGGCGAAGCGACGCACCTGTTCGACCGGCACGCTCTCGCCGCCGATCATCATCAGCTGCAGCGACGGCAGCAGCGGACCGCTGCGCGACGCGAGCGCCCAGCCTTCGCTCCAGCGTCGCCACAGCGCGGCCGGCGAGTCGATCGCGGTGACGCCGAAGTCGCGGCAGAAGCGTTCCAGTTCGATCGAGCCGAGTTCGGTCGGCGCCGGATGCAGCACCAGTGCAGAGCCGCAGGCCAGCACGGGAAAGACATCGCCGACCGAGGCGTCGAAGATCAGCGGCGGGATCATCAGCAGGCGCTGGCCTTCGAAGCGGTGGCGCGCCAGGAAGCCGCGCACCAGGTTGACGGCGCCGGCATGCTCGACGACCACGCCCTTGGGCGTGCCGGTCGAGCCGGAGGTGTAGATGAGGTAGGCCGCGTCGGAGGCGCTGGACGCGACCACGGGCGGTGCATCGGCGGGCGCGAGCTCGGCCACCCGCGCAACGGGCAAGGCCTGCGGCAGCGCGGCGACGAGGGCCTCGGCACGCGCCGACAGGGCCGGCGGCACGAGCAGCGCGCGGGCGCCGGAATCGGCAAGCAGGAAGGCAAGACGCTCGTCCGGACTGCCCGGATCCAGCGGCAGGTAGGCGGCGCCGGCAGCCAGCGTGCCGAGCACGGCCAGCACGGCGTCCGCGGAGCGGTCCGCGAGCACGGCGACCACGGCCTCGCGGCCGATGCCCTGCGCATGCAGCCATGCGGCGATGCCGTTGGCCTGCGCCGCCGCCTGGGCGTACGACCAGGTCTTCGGACCATCGGCGGTCGGCACCACCAGCGCATCGGCATCGGGCGTGCGCGCGGCCTGCGCGGCGAACAGCGCCTGCAGGGTCTCGCCCTCCCCGGCCAGCGCGGGGCCGCCGTCGCCCAGGGCGATCTCCGCCGCACGCTCGTCGGCATCCAGCAGCGGCAGGCGCGACACCGGCCGTTCCGGCGCGTCGCAGATGCCCTGCAGCAGGGTCACGTAATGCCGCGCCATGCGCGCGATCGTCTCCGGCTCGAACAGGTCGGTGCCGTAGTCGATCAGGCCATCGATGCCGCTCGACCATTCCGTCAGCGAGAGCGTCATCTCGAAACGCGCGCTCTGCGTGGCCGGGAGCAGGCCGGTGGCATGCAGGCCGGTCATGGGTTCGCCGGTGTAGGCCACCTTCGGCTGCAGCACGAACATGGTCTGGAACAGCGGCGTGCGCCCCGGCGCGCGCTCGATGCGCACGCCTTCGATCACGCGTTCCAGCGGCGCGCCCGCGTTCTCCAGCGCCTGCAGCACGTGGTCGCGGTTGCGGGCGAGCAGCTCGCGGAAGCTCGGATCGCCGGAGAGGTCGCCGCGCAGGGCGATGGTATTGATGAACAGGCCGACCATGCGCTGCATGTCGACGTTGCCGCGATTGGCGACCGGCGAACCCACGACGATGTCGTGGTCGCCCGAGTAGCGCGACAGCAGCGTCTGCCAGGCGGACAGCATGAGCACGAACAGCGTGGTGTTCTCGCGCCTGGCCAGCAAGGTCAGGCGTGCATGCAGTCCGTCGGGCAGCGGGAAGACGTGGCGACCGCCGCGCGCGGAAAAGACCGCACCGCGCGGACGGTCGGTGGGCAGGTCGAGCAGGCCGCTGGTGCCGCGCAGGGCCTCGTGCCAGAACGCCAGTTGGCGCTCCAGCCGCTCGCACGCGGCCGGCTCGCGCTGCCACAGCAGGTAATCGGCATAGCGCAGCGGCATCGGCACGTCGCCGTCGCGGCCGGCGCACAACGCGTTGTAGTCGCTGGACAGCTCCGACCAGATCACGCCCAGCGACCAGCCGTCGGCGATGATGTGGTGGGTGGTCGCGGTCAGCACGTGACGATCCGGCGCGAGCCGGATCAGCTGCATGCGCAGCAGCGGCGCGCGCGACAGGTCGATCGGTTCGATCGCCAGGCGATCCACGGCGTCGCGCATCGCCCGTTCGCGTTCGCCCTCGGGCAGGTGGCTGAGGTCCAGGTGGGCAAGCGCGAAGTCGCACTCCTCGACCACCACCTGTACAGGTTCGCCGGCCTCTTCACGGAACTGCATGCGCAGCGCATCGTGGCGCGCGACGATGCGCGCGCAGGCGCGGGACAGCGCGTCGACATCCAGCATGCCTTCCAGCAGCCGGCTCTCGTAGATCAGGTAGGCGCCGCTGTCGGGCTGGAGGCGCTCGAACACCCAGATCTGCCGTTGCGCGGAACTCAGCGGCAGGGCCTGGCCCGGCACGGCGCGCGGCCACGCAGCCTCGGGCTCGGGCGCGCCGCCGCTGCGACGGGCCAGGCTGCGCACCAGCAGCTCGCGCTGCTGCGGGCTGAGCTTGGCCATGCGCTCGGCGAGCGCTGCGCTCATGCCTGCGGCCGGGGTGTCGGTGGTCGACGTCATGTCGTGCGGATCTCCTGGCGCATGTCGGTGTTTCGGTGTCCGGTCTGTCGTGGCGCGTGCGGGATGTTCGGGGTCGCGGAAGTCGGAGGCAGGCGCGCCGGCCTCAGCTGTCCAGCAGTTCGAGGATCTCGGCTTCGGACAACCCTTCGAGCTGGTCGAGCATGCCGGCGAGCGCGGTCTCGTCGATGCCGCCCAGGCGCATCTGCAGCAGCTTCTCGGCGAACTGGGCCACGGTCGGCGCCTCGAACACCATGCGCAGGCCGATGTCGGTGCCGAAACGCTTCTGCATGCGCGACACGAGCTGGTTGGCGAGCAGCGAGTGCCCGCCGAGGTCGAAGAAATTGTCGTGCACGCCGACGCGCGGCTTGCCCAGCACTTCGGCCCAGATCTCGGCGAGGTCGGTTTCCTCCGGCGTGCGCGGCGCGACGTAGGCCAACGCCTCCGCGTCGTCGCCTTCCGGCGGCGGCAACGCGCGGCGATCGACCTTGCCGTTGGGCGTCAGCGGCATGCGCTCCAGCGCCATCCACGCGGACGGCACCATGTAGTCCGGCAGCCGCTCGCGCGCGGTCGCGCGCAGCGCGGCAGCGTCGACCGCAGCGCCTGCGGTGGGCACCACGTAGGCGACCAGGCGCTTGTCGCCCGGACGATCCTCGCGGCAGACCACCACCGCCTCGGCGACATCGTCGCGCGCCAGCAGCACAGATTCGATCTCGCCCAGCTCGATGCGGAAGCCGCGCAGCTTGACCTGGTGGTCGATGCGACCGATCACCTCGAGCGTGCCGTCGCGACGCCAGCGCGCGAGATCGCCGGTGCGATAGAGCCGGCCGCCGGGACGCGTGCCGAAGGGATCGGCGATGAATTTCTCGCGGGTCAGTTCGGGGCGGTCGAGGTAGCCCTGCGCCACGCCGAGGCCGCCGATGAGCAGTTCGCCGGGCACGCCCGCAGGCACGGGCTGCATGCGCTCGTCGACGACGTAGACTTCCGTGTTGTCGATCGGGCGACCGATGCTGACCGCGCCCTCGCCGGGCTGCACGCGTTCGATCGTCGACCACACCGTGGTTTCGGTCGGGCCGTAGACGTTCCACAGTTCGCGGCCGCAGCCGAGCAGCCGATCGGCCAGCTCGCGCGGCAGGGCCTCGCCGCCGCAGAGCAGGCGCATGCCGGGACGGCCGCGCCAGCCGGCATCGAGCAGCATGCGCCAGGTCGCCGGAGTGGCCTGCATCACCGTCGCTTCGACGGTATCGAGCAGCCGCGCGAGCGCCTCGCCTTCGCTGGCGGTGGCGCGGTCGGCCAGCGCGACGCGCGCACCGACCGTCAGCGGCAGCATCAGCTCCAGCAGCGCGATGTCGAACGACAGCGTGGTGATCGCGCACAGGGTGTCGTCCGGCCCAAGCCCGGGCATGCGGGCCATCGACGCGAGGAAGTTCACCGCCGCGCGATGCGGCACGCGCACGCCCTTGGGACGGCCGGTCGATCCCGAGGTGAACAGCACGTAGGCGGTATCGTCGGCGCCCGCGGCGATCGCCGCGACATCGCCGTCGACGCCCACACCATCAAGGCCGGCGCCGTCGAGCACCTCGCCGACATGCAGCAGGGCATGGGGGCCCGGCGGCAGCTGCGACGCGATCGCGGCATCGGCGATCACCACCGGCGCGGCGGCATCCTCCAGCATGCTGGCGATGCGCTCGCGCGGGAATCCCGGATCCAGCGGCACGTAGGCCGCGCCCGACTTGAGCACACCCAGCAGCGCCGCCAGCATGCGCGGCGTGCGCTCGAGATAGAGGCCGACCATCGCGCCCGGGCCGACGCCGTGCGCGCGCAGCCGCGCCGCAATGGCACGCGCCTGCGCGTCGAGCTCGGCATAGGACACGACCGCAGCGTCCTGCACCACCGCCACGGCCTGCGGCGTGCGCGCCGCCTGGGCCTCGAACAACCCGTGCAGCGTGTCCTGCTGCGGCAATGCACGTGCGGTCCGGTTCCACTCGACCAGCATGCGATGGCGCTCGTCCTCCGGCAGGATCGCGATCTGGTCGATGCGGCTGCCCGGATCGGCGACCGCAGCGGCGAGCAGCGTCTCCATGTGGCGAGCGAACGCCTGCATGGTCCCGGCGTCGAACAGATCGGTCGCATACTCCAGCAGCATGCGCAGGCCATCGGCATGCTCGCTGGCGAAGATCGACAGGTCGGCTCGGGCGGTGCCCGAATGCGCGTTCTCGACGGGCACGTTTTCCAGCGTCAATCCCGGCAGGTGGAGGCTGGACTCCGGGAAGTTCTGGTAGAACACCATCGTCTGGAACAGCGGGTTGTGGCTCAGCCGGCGCTCGACGTTGACCGATTCGAGCAGGCGCTCGAACGGCAGGTCCTGGTGCGCGTAGCTGTCCAGTGTGGTCGTGCGCACCTGCGCGAGCAATTCGCGGAACCTCGGATTGCCCGACAGGTCGGCGCGCATCGGCAGGGTGTTGATGAAGAAACCGACCAGCGCTTCCAGTTCGCGGCGCGGACGATTGGCGTTGCCGACGCCGACGACGATGTCATCCAGCCCCGAGTAACGGTACAGCAGGGTCTGGAAGGCGGCGAGGAACACCATGAAGGGCGTGGCGCCTTCCTGGCGCGAGAGCTGGCGGATGCCCTCCAGCAGTGATGTCGGCAGCAAGTGCAGGCACACATCGCCGCGATAGCTCTGCACTGGCGGGCGCGGCCGGTCCGCGGGGATGTCCAGCACCGGCGGCAGCGCACGGAAGCGTGAGGTCCAGTAATCGAGGTGCGCGCGCATCGCCGAACCGTCGGCCTCGTCGCGCTGCCACAGCGTGTAGTCGACGTACTGGAGCGGCAGCTCCGGCAGCGGCGAGGGCTCGCCGGCCAGGAACGCCGGATACAGCGCGCTCAGCTCGCGGAAGATCACGCTGACCGACCAGCCGTCGATCGCGATGTGGTGCGCGCTCAGCGACAGCAGCCACGTGCCTTCGGCCATCCGGATCAGCTGCGCGCGCAGCATCGGGCCGCGCTCGAGGTCGAACGGCGCGGTCGCGTCCTCCCTCACCAGGATCCGGGCGGCCTCTTCCCTTGCCTCGGACGGCAGGTCGGCCAGGTCGTGGTGGACCAGGCGCATCGGCGCCGGCGGCAGGATCCGTTGCATCGGCCCTTCCGCATCCTGCACGAAGACCGTGCGCAGGCTTTCGTGGCGCCGCACGATCTCGCCGAGCGTGCGCTCCAGCGCGTCGACGTCGAGCCGTCCGGTCAAGCGCGTCAGTGCGGTGACGTTGTAGACGCTGTTGCCCGGGTCGAGGCGGTCGAGGATCCAGAGCCGTTGCTGCGCCGAGGACAGCGGCAACCGCTCCGGGCGCGGCCTGCGGCCGATCTCCTGCTGCGTGTCCGCGCCGCTGCGCCGCGCCAGCTGCTGCATCAACAGCGCGCGCTTCTCGGCCGACAGGCCGGACAGGCGCCGATCAAGTTCGCTCATGCGTTCCCCGCTCCCTCTTGTTCCGACAACCTGCGCGCCACCTCGTCATCGCCGAGGTTCTCGAATTCCATGAGCAGCGCTTCCAGATGCCTGCGGTCTTCTTCCTCGCACGCCTCGGCGATGCGCCGCGCGAAGCCTTCCAGGGTCGGCGACTCGAACAGCGCGCGCAGCGGCAATTCGATGCCGTATTCGTGACCGACCCGCGACAGCATCCGCGTGGCCAGCACCGAATGCCCGCCGAGGTCGAAGAAACCGGCGCGCACGTCCACGGCGGGCAGCGCGAGCAGCTCCTTCCACAGCGATGCCAGGAAGGCTTCCTCCGGCGTGCGCGGCGCGAGCGCCTCGCCCTGCCCGGCCGCGAGGCCCGGCGGCGGCAGCGCGCCGCGATCGATCTTGCCGTTGGGCGTCAGCGGGAAGGCGTCCAGCGCCACGAACGCCGACGGCACCATGTAATCGGGCAGCGCGCGACCGAGATGCTCGCGCAGCGCGGCGGCGTCGGGCACGCTGCCTTCACCCTCGCAGACGAAGTACGCCACCAGCCGGCGGTCGCCGGGCACGTCTTCGCGACAGTGCACCACGACCTGGCGCATGCCCGGCCATTGCGCGAGCACGCTCTCGATCTCGCCCAGTTCGATGCGGAAACCGCGCAGCTTGATCTGGTGGTCGATGCGGCCGATCACCTGCAGCGTGCCGTCGGCGCGCCAGAACGCGAGGTCGCCGGTGCGGTACAGGCGCGCACCCGGCTGCGGGCAGAAGGGATCGGCGATGAATTTCTCGGCGGTCAGGTCCGGGCGACTGCGATAGCCCGCGGCCAGGCCTTCGCCGCCGATCAGCAGCTCGCCCGGCAGGCCGACCGGCTGTCGCTGCATGCGACGGTCGACGATGTGGATCACCGTGTTGTCGACCGGACGCCCGACCAGGATCGGGCCGTCGCCCGGCTCGACCCGGCACAGCGCCGAGTACACCGTGGTTTCGGTCGGACCGTAGAGATTCCACAGCTCGCGCGCCATCGGCAGCAGGCGCTCGGCCAGCTCGCGCGGCAGGGCTTCGCCGGTGGAGATGATGCGCATCGCCGGATCGCCGGGCCAGCCCACGTCCAGCAGCATGCGCCACGTCGCGGGCGTGGCCTGCATCAGCGTGGGCCGCGCGGTTTCGATGACGCGGCGCAGGCGCAGGCCGTCGCGGACGGTGTCGCGATCGAGCAGGAGGATGCGCGCGCCCACGGTCAGCGGCACGACCAGTTCGGTCAGCGCGATATCGAAGGACAGGGTGCTGATCGCGCAGATCGTGTCATCCGCGGTCATGCCCGGTTCGCGCGCGATCGAGCGGATCAGGTTCACCGCGGAACGCTGGCGGATCTCGACGCCCTTGGGCTTGCCGGTGGAACCGGAGGTGAAGATCACGTAGGCCGGATCGTCGGGACCGGCACCGCCGCCGGGCGGCGCGGACGGCAGGCCGTCGAGCGGCGCGGCATCATCGACCGTCACCACCGAGGGCACCGCGAGCGGCAGGCTGTCGCGCAGTTCCGGCTGGGTGACGATCACCTGCGCGGCGGACAGCTCGACCATGTACGCCAGGCGATCCTGCGGATACGCGGGGTCGAGCGGCACGTAGGCGCCGCCGGCCTTGAGGATGCCGAGCAGGCCGATGAGCATCGCCGGCGAACGCTCGACGTACAGCCCGACCAGAGCACCGGCGCCGACACCCGCGGCGCGCAGCGCATGGGCCACCGCGTTCGCGCGCAGGTCCAGTTCCCGGTAGCTGATCGCGCGATCGCCGAACACCAGCGCCGTCGCGTCCGGCGTGCGCGCGACCTGCGCCGCGATCTGCGCGGCGATGGTCGGATCCTCCGGCAGGGCGCGCATCGTGTCGTTCCAGCACGCCAGCGCCGAGACTTCGTCCGCGGTCATCATCGACAGCTGCGAGACCGGTCGCTGCGGCGCATCCACCGCCGCCTCCAGCAGGGCGAGGAAATGCCCGACCATGCGCTGGATGGTCCCGGCGTCGTAGAGATCGGTGCTGAATTCGACCATCAGCTCGCCCGGCGCGTGCTGGTTCACGAACAGCGACAGGTCGGCCTGCGCGGTCGGCGGGCGCAGGTCGGACCAGTGCAGGGCCTCGGCGCGCAGATTCGGCAGGCGCAGGGCGTGCGCGGGATAGTTCTGGAAGAAATACATGACCTGCGCGAACGGCGTGTAGCTCGCGGAGCGCGCGACGCGCAGGGTTTCCAGGATGCGGTCGAGCGGCGCGTCGCCATGCTCCAGCGCCTGCAGCAGGTCGGACTGCGCGCGTGCGAGCAGCACGTCGAACGTCGGCTCGTCGGCGACATCCGCGACCAGCGGCAACAGGTTGATGAAGAAGCCGACCATCGGCTCCAGCTCGAACCGGGTGCGACCGGCATGGCCCATCGCGGCCACCACCCGGTCCTGGCCGCTGTAACGTGCCAACAGCATCTGCAGCACGACGAACAGCACCGTGGACGGCGTGACGTTGCGCGATCGCGCGAAGGCGTCGACGCGATCGCGCAGCGCCTGCGGCATCACGGTGGTGAAGACATCGCCACGGAAGCTCTGCACCGCCGGACGCGGGCGATCGCTGGGCAGGTCCAGCATGGCCGGCGCATCGGCGAGGCGCCCGCGCCAGAATTCCAGGGACCGCTCGAGGCCTTCGCCATCGTGGTTGCGCGCCTGCCACAGGGCCACGTCGGCGATCTGCAACTCGGGCTCGGTCAGCGGGCCGGCATCGCCCGCGCGCAGACGGGTGTAGCGCTCGGCGAGCTCGTCGACCAGCGTGGTCAGCGACCAGCCGTCGATGGCGATGTGGTGGAAGGCCAGGACCAGCAGGTGGCGCTCGGGGTCGAGGCGAAAAAGATGTGCACGGATTGGCGGTTCGCGATCGAGCGCGAAGGGCATCGCCACCGCTTCGCGGGCCCGGCGGAGGGCCTCGGCGCGCCTGGTGTCGGCATCGGCGCCGGGGGTCTCCGCCTCGTGCCAGGGCACGGGGCAATCGGTCAGGATCTGCTGCCAGGCCAGGCCCGCCTCGCTGCGGTAGATCGTGCGCAGCACCTCGTGGCGGTCGACCAGCGACTGCACCGCGGCGCGCAGGGCCCCGGCGTCGAGCGGGCCTTCCAGCCACAGGCCCTGGGCCATGTTGTAGGCCACGAGCCCGGGGGAGAAACGGTCGAGGAGCCAGAGACGGCGCTGGCCGGCACTGAGCGGGATGCGTTCGGGGCGGGGTTCGCGGCGGATGCGGGACCGCGCGGTGCGGCCACGTGCAGCGGCCTGTTCCAGTAGCGCGCGCTTTTCCGGCGAGAGTCCCGCGAAGCGCTGTTCCAAATCGTTCATCTACCTGACTTCCCTGTGACACCGGCTGTGATGAGGCATTGACAGCCGGGCGTGCTCCTGCATCCCCGCTTCACAAGCTACCACACCCGCTTTATTCTGCAAGCCGCGATCACATATCAGCGGATTGACCCATTCCCGAGCGTATGCATTCGGGCATTCCCGGGAGGTCCGGACACGGCGACATGTCACGAATCAGTGACACAGTTCCGTCTCAGGGCCGGAGACCCGATTGCACCACGACACCCGTCAAGGACAGGCGATTGATGAAAACGGCAAGACTCCCCCGCGCAGGCCAGACACGGCCCCCGCACGCCAGGCAGCGGGCGATGCGCGCGCCCGTCCCGGAGAACGCCCGATCGGCGCCACGCCGCGGTCCCGCGCCCTAGACACGCTCCCCCAGGGACGGACGCATGCAGGCAGTACCGCCGCGGGCCGGTCGCGATCCGGCACCGCACCCACGACATTCCCCACCCCTATCCGGATCGCGATCGCGATCCGGCCACGCAGTCCGCACGACCGCACCACCCATCGAAAGGATTCCCAGATGCAACGCAAGCGCCTCGCCTACCGCCGCCTCTCGTACTGCCTCGCCGCCCTGCTCGCACTGGGTGGCCTCGGCGCCGCCGACGCCCGCGCGCAGGACACGCTGAAGATCCCGCGCACCTCCGCGCCGCCGAAGCTGGAGGACTACGTCGCCGGGCTGCCGGCCGACCGCGGCATCGAGATCTCCGAGTTCAAGCAGCAGTCGCCCGGCGACGGCAACCCGGCCTCGCTGGAGACCCGGGCCTACCTGTCCTACGACGAAGACCACCTCTACGTGGTGTTCGTGTGCAAGGACGACCCCGAGCTGGTGCGCGCGCGCATCGCGCGGCGCGAGAACATCTTCGGCGACGAAGGCGTGCAGATCCTGCTCGACACCTTCGACGACGACCAGCGCGCCTTCGTGTTCGCGGCCAACCCCTACGGCGTGCAGCTCGACAGCAAGCTGACCGAAGGCCAGGGCTACGACTACAACTTCGACACGCAGTGGAAGTCGAACGGCACGATCACCAAGGACGGCTACGTCACCATCTTCGAGATCCCGTTCAAGAGCCTGCGTTTCCGCCCGGGCGAGAAGCAGAACTGGGGCGTGGCGATCGGCCGCATCATCCCGCGCTTCAGCGAGTTCTCGTACTGGCCCTACATCACCCAGCGCAAGCAGGGCTTCGTGCAGCAGTTCGCGCCGATGGAGATCGACAGCAGCATCTCCCCGGGCCGCAACATCAGCCTCACCCCCACCCTCACCTACCGCAACCAGGAACTGCTCGGCCTCGACCGCTTCGGCGTGCCCGGCATCCGCCGCAGGACCGACACGGAAGTCGGCCTCGACGCGAAGTTCGTGATCCGCGACGCGCTGGCGGTCGACCTCACCGTGAATCCGGATTTCGGCGAAGTGGAATCGGATGCGCCGCAGGTCATCGTCAACCAGCGCTTCGAAGTGCGCTTCCCGGAGAAGCGCCCGTTCTTCCTCGAAAACGCGGGCTTCTTCGGCACCCCGCAGTCGCTGTTCTTCTCGCGCCGCATCGTCGATCCGGAATACGGCGCCCGCGCCACCGGGCGTTTCGGCCGCTGGGCCGTGGGCGCGCTGGCGATCAACGACGAAGCCGCGGGCCTGCCGCTGGGCACCGACGACACCGGCCACATCGGCGTGGTGCGCGTGCAGCGCGACTTCGCGAAGCAGTCGAACGTCGGCGTGTTCCTCAGCGACCGACGCGTCGGCGACATCGAGAACCGCGTCTACAGCCTCGACAGCCGCGTGCGCCTGACCGACAACTGGGCGCTGACCGGCCAGGTCGTGGGCAGCCGGTTCGACAACGGCGCCGGCATCAATGCCGATGATCGCCTGCTGTACGCAGCCGCCAGCCGGTCGAGCCGCGAGTGGAGCTACGAGGGCGAGTACCTGGACATCGGCGAGGACTTCCGCGCCAGCCTCGGCTTCATCCCGCGCACCGACATCCGCCAGACCACGCATTCGCTGTCCTACCTGCACCAGTTCAGCGAACGCCCGTGGCTGGTCAGCGCCGGCCCCGTGTTCGCGACCTCGCGCACCTGGGACCAGGACGGCGACCTGCAGGACTGGAGCGCCGAAGCCGGCTACCGCATCAACGGCCGCCGCCTGACCTCGTTCGAAGCCCGCCTCATCGAATCCTACGAGCTGTACCAGGGCTTCGATTTCCGCAAGCGCAACATCAGCCTCGCGGCCAGCTCCGACTGGTTCAAGTGGCTAAGCGCCTCGGTCAGCTACAACCACGGCGATGCGGTGAACTTCTTCCCCGCGCCCGGCGTCGACCCGTTCCGCGGCGACTCGCGCCAGCTGGTCGCCGTGGCCGACTTCAAGATCACCCCGCAGTTCCAGGTCAACCAGCAGTTCATCTGGACCGACCTGCGCACGCAGCGGGCGATCAACGGCAACGACGCGGGCAGTCGCGCCTATCGCAGCACGCAGTCGCGCACCAAGATCCGCTACCAGTTCAGCAAGTTCCTCGATGCGCGCGTGATCTTCGACTACGCCGCACTCGATCCGAACAACACGCTGTTCGCGGCGCCGCGCACCAAGCGCCTGACCACCGACTTCCTGGTCAGCTACGTGCTCAACCCGGGCACCGCGCTGTACGTGGGCTACACCGAGCAGGAGCAGAACCTGCGCCTGGTCGGCAGCCCGCCGGTGATCCAGCCGACCGACGGATTGAACCTGAAGACCGGCAAGCAGATCTTCATGAAGCTGACCTACCTGTTCAACCTCTGATCGCACCACGGATCGGAACGCATGCGGGCCGGCTTCTGCCGGCCCGCGTCGTTTGCGGGATGCGACGCGACGTCGGCCTACTTGATCCGCTGCTTCTCCAGCTTGCGCGCGAGCGTGCGGCGATGCAGGCCGAGCCGGCGCGCGGCTTCGGAGATATTGAAGTCGCTCTGCGCCAGGGTCTCGTGGATGTGCTCCCACTCCAGCGTCTTGATCGATGTGGTGCGCGCGGTCAGCTCGACGCCGGCATCGCCGGCCGTGCGCTTGAACGCGGCCTCGATGTCGTCGGTGTTCGAGGGCTTGGCGAGATAGTGGCGCGCGCCGAGCTTGATCGCCTCCACGGCGGTGGCGATGCTGGCGTAGCCGGTCAGCACGACGATGACGATGTCGGGATCGTGTTCGTGCAGGTGCTGCACGCAGGTCAGCCCCGAGGATTGCCCGGCCAGCTTCAGGTCGACCACCGCGTGCGTCGGCGAAAACGCCTCCAGCAGCGCGGGCAGGCCCTCCTCGCCGATGGCGGTGCGAACCTCGTAACCGCGTCGCTCGAACGAGCGCGCGAGGGTGCGGGCGAAGGATGCGTCATCCTCGACGAGCAGCAGGCGGCGTTCAGTCGTCATGGTCATGCGCCTCGATGGCGATCGCGGACATCGGCAGGGTCACTGTCACCAGGGCGCCACCCTGCGGGCGGTTCTGCGCCGACAGGCGCCCGCCCAGCGTACGGGCCACGTTGACCGAAAGGAAGAGTCCCAGCCCGCCGCCGGGACGGCCCTTGGTCGAGTTGTAGGGCGCGCCCAGGCGCTCCAGCACCTCGGGCGCGAAGCCGGGGCCGGCATCGGCGACGTCGATGCGCAGCGCGCCATCGCGGCAGTCGACATCGAAGGCCACCCAGTCCGGCGACACCTCGACCGCATTGTCCAGCACGTTGAAGACCATCTGGCGCAGGCCGGCGTCGGAGACGATGCGGGGGTTCTCGGCGCATTTCATCCGGTAGTGGAAATGGCCGACGTTGCGCGAGGTCCGCCATTCGTCGGCCATGTCGTCGAACAGGTCGTGGAGGCGGGTTTCGACCGGTGCTTCGCCGCGCGTCTCGCCCGCCGACAGCAGGATGTTGGTGACGATCGACTTGCAGCGCATCACCTGCGCCTGCATCTCCGACACGTCCTGCGACAGTTCCGGGTCCGAGGCGAAGGTCGGCAGGTGGTGCCAGTCGCCGAGGATCACCGACAGCGTGGACAGCGGCGTGCCCAGCTCGTGCGCGGCGCCCGAGGCGAGCAGGCCCATGCGCACGATGTGTTCCTCCTCGGCGGCGCGCTGGCGCAGCTCCGCCAGGCGCGCGTCGCGGTCGCTGAGGATGCGCGCGATGCGGGCGATGAACACCACGAACAGCGACACCACCAGCACGAAGCAGATCAGCAGGCCCTGCACGTAGTGGTCGGCGAAGCCGCGCGCCGGGTCGACATCGATGTGCACCGGCGCGGGCACCGCGATCAAGGCGACCACGCACAGCACCGTGGCCAGCGCCAGCACCCAGCTCGCCGGCGGGCGCAGCAGCACGGTGCCGAGGGCGACCTGGAGCAGGAACAGGAAGACGAAGGGATTGGCGATGCCGCCGCTGAGATGCAGCTGCACCGCCAGCGTGACCACGTCGACCAGCAGGGCGACCAGCAGCGCCGCGTTCGACACGGTGCCATCGCGCCACCAGCGCAACTGGCTGGCGAGGTTGAAGGCGATCAGCGTGCCCAGGACCGCGGACATGGCCGGCAGCGGCAGCTCGATGCCGATGCCGAAATGCACCACGAGGATGGTGACCACCTGCCCGACCACCGCGATCCAGCGCAGCTGGATCAGCTGCTGCATGTTGCGCAGGCCGGTGCGGTCCTGCGCCCCTGCGTCGGACATTCCCCGCAGGGTTGCGGTGGCGAGCTCGTCGGATGGCTCAGCGGTGCGGGATGGCGCCTGCATGATGGAAGTCTCCTCGCGGCCTCCGATCTTGCCGGAAACGACGCCCGGACACGACCAGTCGCCAGGTCGCGAACGCGGTCAGCAGGGCCATGCCGAACCAGGTCAGTGCATACGACAGGTGGGGGTCGCGGAAACGGACTACGGTCATGCCGGCGCGCGGCCAGCGGGCCTCGGTGGCGACCCCGGGCCCGGCCGTGGAGAAGGCATCGACGAAGTACGGGGCGACCTCGGCCGCCGGCAGCGTGCGTGCGCGGGCGATCGCCGCCACATCCCGGGAATACCAGCGCCCGGCCACCGGGTCGTTGCGGCGCAGGAAACCGCCCACGGGCTCGGTGATCCGCAGCAGACCGGTGACCGTGACCGGTCCGGCGGGCGGCGGCGCGGCCTCGGCGCCCTGCGGGACGAAGCCGCGATTGACCAGCACGATGTCGCCGCCGTCGGTGCGCAGCGGCGCCAGCAGCCAGTGGCCGGCGCCGAGCGCGGTCACCGCCTGCGTGCGGACGTCGGGCACCTCGACGAAACGTCCGGACAGCACCACGCGTCGGTAGGCGTCGCCCTCCTCGCTCACGCCAGCCCAGGCCGCGCGCGGCGGCGGCGCGACGGGCTCGGCGGTCACGCGGGCATCGACCCGTTCGATCAACACCTGCTTCCAGGCCATGCGCTGCAGCTGCCAGACGCCCAGGGCGATGAACCCGACGAAGGTCAGCGCGAGGGCCGCGCCGAGGACGATCGACCACGGCGAACGCGCGCGCTCGCGGCGGTCGCTGGCGGTGCCTTCGCTGGCCGGGCCGGGGATCATTGCGCGGCCTTGATCATCTCTTGCATGTCGTGCTCGCCCGGCATCATGTTGCTGTTGAGGTGGTGCATGACCCACAGCGACCCGGCGAGCACGATGACCACCAGCACGGCGGTGAAGACCAGGGCCAGCAGGTTCCAGCCGCCTTCGGACTTCGTGTTCATGTGCAGGAAATAGACCATGTGCACGACCACCTGCACGGCCGCGAACAGCAGCAGGACCACCGCCGCGACCCGCGAATCGGAGAAGCTGCCGGACATCACCAGCGCGAACGGGATGGCGGTGAGCACGACCGACAGCACGAAACCATTGACGTACTCGCGCAGCGAGACATGGGGGATGCCGTCGTCGTGGTGCGCATCGTCGTGGTGCGCATCGTCGTGGTGCGCGTGGAGGTCGCTCGTGGCGCCGCTGTTCACGGGTGCGTTGTTCATGGGAGCGTGCCCATCAGGTAGACGAAGGTGAAGACGCCGATCCAGACGACGTCGAGGAAATGCCAGAACATCGACAGGCAGGCGATGCGGCGCATGTTGGCGCGGGTCAGGCCGTGCTTGCGGACCTGGACGCACAGCACCACCAGCCAGATCACACCGAACAGCACGTGCAGGCCGTGGGTGCCGACCAGGGCGAAGAACGCCGACAGGAACGCGCTGCGCTGCGGCCCGGCGCCGAGATGGATGAGGTGCGCGAACTCGTAGATCTCGATCGCGAGAAACGCGACGCCGAGCAGGCCGGTCGCCAGCAGCCAGCCGATCACGCCGCGTACCCGGCGACCCTGCATCGCGATCATCGCGAAACCGTAGGTGATCGACGACACCAGCAGCACCGCGGTGTTCACCGCGATCAGCGGCAACTCGAACAGGTCCGCACCGGACGGACCCGCCGCGTAGTTGCGACCGAGCACGCCATAGGTCGCGAACAGGCAGGCGAAGATCATCAGATCGCTGAGCAGGTAGATCCAGAACCCGAGCAGCGTGCCGTTCTCGGGATGATGGCGACCCTCCGTATCCAGGAAGATCGGCGTGCCATCGGGACGGTTCAGGGCGATGGACTCAGACATGGGAAGCCCTCAGCTGCTCGGTGCGCGCCAGCTCTGTACGAGCATGCTCGGTGGCGGCGACCTCTTCGGCAGGGATGTGGTAATCGCGGTCGTAGTCGAAGCTGTGCCAGATGGCATACGCGACCAGCGCGACCAAGGATGCAACGGCCAGCCACCACAGGTACCAGATCAGGGCGAAGCCGCAGGTGGTGGCGAGCAGCGACAGGACCACGCCCGCGCCCGTGTTCTTCGGCATGTGCACCGGCAGGAAGCCGCTGGTCGGGCGCTGGAAGCCGCGACGCTTCATGTCCCACCAGGCGTCGCTGTCGTGGACCACCGGCGTGAACGCGAAGTTGTAGGCCGGCGGCGGCGACGAGGTCGACCACTCCAGGGTGCGGCCATCCCACGGGTCGCCGGTGAGGTCGCGCAGCTGTTCGCGGCGCCGGAAGCTGATGAAGATGCAGAACAGGAAGGCGGCGATGCCGATCGCGATGAGCACGGCGCCGAACGCGGCGATCTGGAACCAGATCTGCAGCGACGGATCCTCGAAATGGCTCATCCGGCGGGTGACGCCCATCAGGCCCAGCACGTACAGCGGCGTGAACGCGAACCAGTAGCCGGCGAGCCAGAACCAGAAGGACACCTTGCCCCAGAAGTCGTCGAGCTTGAACCCGAAGGCCTTCGGAAACCAGTGGGTCATCGCCGCGAACAGGCCGAACACCACGCCGCCGATGATCACGTTGTGGAAGTGCGCGACCAGGAACAGGCTGTTGTGCAGCACGAAGTCCGCCGGCGGCACCGCGAGCAGCACGCCGGTCATGCCGCCGACCACGAAGGTGATCATGAAGCCCATCGTCCACAGCATCGGCACTTCGAAGCGGATGCGGCCACGGTACATCGTGAACAGCCAGTTGAAGATCTTCGCGCCCGTCGGGATCGAGATGATCATCGTGGTGATGCCGAAGAACGAGTTGACGCTGGCGCCCGAGCCCATGGTGAAGAAATGGTGCAGCCAGACCAGGTACGACAGCACGGTGATGCAGACGGTGGCGTAGACCATCGACGAATAGCCGAACAGGCGCTTGCCCGAATAGGTCGACACGATCTCGGAGAACACGCCGAACAGCGGCAGGATCAGGATGTACACCTCGGGGTGGCCCCAGATCCAGATCAGGTTCACGTACATCATGGCGTTGCCGCCGAGGTCGCTGGTGAAGAAATTGGTCGCCATGTAGCGATCCAGCGTCAGCAGCGCGAGCACGGCGGTCAGCACCGGGAACGACACCACGATCAGCACGTTGGTGCACAGCGCAGTCCAGGTGAACACCGGCATCTTCATCAGGGTCATGCCCGGCGCGCGCATCTTGATGATGGTCACCAGCAGGTTCACGCCCGATAGCAATGTCCCCACGCCCGCGATCTGCAATGACCAGATGTAGTAGTCGACGCCGGTCGATGGACTGAAGGCCTTGCCCGACAGCGGCGGCATGGCCAGCCAGCCGGTGGCGGCGAACTCGCCGAAGAACAGCGACATCATCACCAGTCCGGCGCCGCTGGCGGTCATCCAGAAGCTGAAGTTGTTGAGGAAGGGAAAGGCCACGTCGCGCGCGCCGATCTGCAGCGGCACCAGGTAGTTCATCAGCCCGGTCACCAGCGGCATCGCCACGAAGAAGATCATGATCACGCCGTGCGCGGTGAAGATCTGGTCGTAATGGTGCGGCGGCAGGTAGCCGAGGTTGTCGCCGAAGGCGATCGCCTGCTGCAGGCGCATCATCAGCGCGTCGGCGAAACCGCGCAGCAGCATCACCAGGCCCAGCACCATGTACATGATGCCGATCTTCTTGTGGTCGATGCTGGTGAACCACTCCTTCCACAGGTAGCCCCACAGCCGCTGTTTCGTGATCACGGCGAACAGCGCGATGCCGACCAGCATGGTGCCGATGAAGGTCGCCATGACGATGGGATCGTGCAGCATGGGGATCGCGTCGACGGACATGCGTCCGAAGATCGGCGAGTGCTGGACGGTGGCGCTGTCGATGGACATCGAGGTGGACATCTGGCTGAACATCGTGATGTTCCGGAAGCGGGTCGGTTGCGAAAGGATCTGGGGCGGATCGTGCGAAGACGGAGGCGTCAGGGCGCCATCAGCCCACCGAGCACGGGCGAGGACATGGCCGCGCGACGCGCGGTCTCAGGCGTGCACAGCTCGGCGGAGACATAGGCACCGAGGCGCGGATCGCCGCGACGCGGCATACCCAGCGTGCCGAGGCCGTCCATGCCCAGGCCGCCACCAGCATCGATCGCCATCATCTGGTCCATGCACAGGCGATCGGTGTCGACGCAGCGGTTCAGGATCGCCTTGTACAGGCCCGCGTCCACGCGGGCGAAGCGGCGCACGGGTTCGCGCTTGCTCGGCTTTTCCAGCTCCAGGTAGGCCGCGCGGGTCAGCGCGCCGCCGCCGGACTTCGCATCCGCGATCCAGCGCTGGAAATCAGGCTCCTGCAGGCCGTGGAAGCGGAAGCGCATGTGCGAGAAGCCGGCGCCGCTGTAGTTGGCGGAGAAGCCTTCGTACTCGCCCGGTGCGTTGATCACCGCGTTGAGCTTCGACTCCATGCCGGGCATGCCGTAGATCATCCCGGCCAGCGCAGGCACGTAGAAGGTGTTCATCACCGAGGACGAGGTGATCTTGAACAGGACCGGACGATCCACCGGCACGGCGACCTCATTCACGGCCGCGACGCCCTGTTCCGGATAGATGAACAGCCACTTCCAGTCGAGCGCGACGACCTGGATTTCCAGGGGTTTCACGTGCGCAGGCACCGGCCTGCCCTCGGCGATGCGGTCCAGCGGACGGTAGGGGTCGAGCAGGTGCGTGCTGATCCAGGTCACCGCGCCCAGGGCGATGATGATCAACAGCGGCACGCCCCAGATCACCAGTTCCAGCTGCGTGGAATGATCCCAGTCGGGTGCGTAGGTCGCGCTGCGGTTGGACGCGCGGTAACGCCAGGCGAACCACAGGGTGAGCGCGATCACCGGCACGATGACGATCAGCATCAGCAGCGTGGCGACCACGATCAGGTCGCCCTGGCGGCTGGCGATGTCGCCGGCCGGGTTGAGCACCACCAGATCGCAGCCCGAGAGCAGCACGGCCATCGCCAGCAGGATGGTCGGCATGCGCGCGGCGCGCAGGAATCGAGGCAGGTTGGTCATGGGGGCCACGGATTGCGGTCGTTTTTGATCGCGATCAATGTAGTCCCGCGCCGCTGGCCGGAGTATTGGACGTTTTGTCCTATCCCCTGCGCGCCCCGGTTCTGTCAGGCTTTCATCCGGAAAGACCCCGTCCCACAGCCGAGAGCCGCCTCCGATGTCCACCGTCACCGGCCCCACCGCCTCCACGCATGACCACGGCACGCGCGCCCATCCCGACGTGGCGCCGGGCGAGATCGCCGTCGGCGTCGTCGTCGGACGCGCCTCGGAGTACTTCGACTTCTTCGTGTACGGCATCGCCTCGGCGCTGGTCTTCCCGTCCGTTTTCTTTCCGTTCATGGACCGGCTGGAAGGCACGCTGTATTCGTTCGCGATCTTCGCGCTCGCCTTCGTCGCGCGCCCGCTGGGCACGATCCTGTTCATGTCGGTGCATGCGCGCTGGGGACGCGGCGCGAAGCTGACGTCCGCGCTGTTCCTGCTCGGCACCGCCACGGCCGGCATGGCCTTCCTGCCCGGCTACGCCACGCTCGGCGGCGTCTCGATCGCACTGCTCGCGTTCTTCCGCGTGCTGCAGGGCATCGCGCTCGGCGGCTCATGGGATGGCTTGCCTTCGTTGCTCGCACTGCACGCACCGAAGGAACGGCGCGGCTGGTACGCGATGCTCGGCCAGCTTGGCGCGCCGGTCGGCTTCATCGTCGCGGCCAGCGTGTTCGCCTTCCTCTATGCCAGCCTGGAAGAGCGCGATTTCCTCGCCTGGGGCTGGCGCTATCCGTTCTACGTGGCGTTCGCGATCAACGTGGTCGCGCTGTTCGCGCGACTGCGCATCGTCGTCGCCGAGGAATACCAGGGCCGCATGGGCGAACTCGAGCTGGAACCGACGCCGGTCGGCGAGCTGTTCCGCGCGAAGGGCCAGCATGTGCTGATCGGTGCGTTCGCCGCGCTCGCCAGCTACGCCCTCTTCCACATCGTCACGATTTTCCCGCTGTCGTGGATCCTGCTGTTCTCCGAGCAGTCGATCGTCGACTTCCTGCTGGTGCAGATCGTCGGCGGCTTCATCGCCGCCGGCGGCATCGTCGCGTCCGGGCTGATCGCCGACCGCATCGGCCGCGCGCGCACGCTCGGCGGGCTGGCGATCGGCATCGCGATGTTCAGCGGCTTCGCGCCGACGCTGATGGCGGGCGGCACCGTCGGCCAGGACGCGTTCATCCTGATCGGCTTCGCCCTGCTCGGCCTGTCCTATGGCCAGGCCGCCGGTGCGGTCACCGCGAATTTCGGCCGCCGCTATCGCTACACCGGCGCGGCGCTGACCTCGGATCTCGCCTGGCTGATCGGCGCCGCCTTCGCGCCGCTGGTCGCACTCGGCCTGTGCGCCTACTTCGGCCTCGCCTGGCTCGGCGCCTACCTGCTCTCCGGCGCGATCGGCACGCTCGCCGCGCTCGGCATCAATCGCGCGCGCAACTTCAAGAGCTGATTGCGTTCGGGAACCGGCCGGCGCACCCCGGCCGACGATTCAACGGCGCCACCTGAACACCACGCCACGAACGCCACAGGGAACCACGTCCCGAGCGCGATGCCGCAGGCGGGACACGCATCCAGTGCATCGCGGCCAGATCCCGAAACCTCCGAACCCGCGCAACGTTTCCATACCCGTGGATCGAGCGCCTTGCGGATCACGAAGCGCCGTGCTTCGGATCATCGCGCTTGCCCGCCTTCGCGGCCTTCCTGCCGCCACCGTCCTGCTTGTTGACGGTGGCCCAGGCGATACGCTCGGCGTCTGCCTTGCTTCGCCCCGCCTCGCGCTCGCTCCGTTCGATGTGCGCCGCCTGGCGCTTCTGCTTGTCGGTGTAGGTGTCCTTGCTGCCTCTGGCCATCTCGTCGTCGCCTCCGGGGTTGCAGATCACCGCATGTCCATGCAAAGCGCATGCCAGGACGATACGAATCGCACGGATCCACGTGCGATTCGTGCGGGCATGCATCTTGCGTCGGCCATTTCGAAGACGGAGACATGCTCCGCTTCGACATTCCCCCGCAATGGAGAACGCCATGCCTCATGAAGCACTGGAAAGCACACTGTGGAAGAGCCTCGCATCCGATCGCACGGTCATGCTCGGCATCCACGGTGCGGAAGACGGCCACATGCGCCCCATGACCGCGCAGTTCGAAGCGCCGGGGTCCGACATCTGGTTCTTCACCTCGGTCGACAACCATCTGGTCGAGATCCTCGCGGCCTCCGACGCCAATGCCATGGCCACCTTCACGTCGAAGGACCATGCGATCTTCGCCTGCCTGCACGGGCGCCTGCAGGTCGATACCGATCGCGGCGTCATCGACAGGCTCTGGAACCCCTTCGTGGCGGCGTGGTACGAACACGGCAAGGACGATCCCAAGCTGCGCCTGTTGCGCTTCGCGCCCGAGCACGCCCAGGTCTGGGAGAACGATTCGAGCTTCCTCGCCGGCGTGAAGGTCCTGCTCGGCATCGATCCCAAGCGCAGCTACGAAGACAAGGTCGCGAGCATCGACCTGCGCTGACGGCGTGCGGGCCTTGAGACCCGCACCCACCCGCATCCGCGACATTCCTTCCCCCATGCCTGCGCAGATCGCGCGGGCCTCCTCCGGAGATCGCACCATGCCCCGCAACATCCTGAAGACCCTGCAAAAGGAACACGACGCGTTGCGCGAACTGTTCGTCGAGATCAACGAGACCACCGACCGGGCCGCCAAGGGACGGACCCAGCTGCTGGCGTCGATCGAAGCCAATCTGCTGCCGCATGCCAAGTGGGAGGAGGCCGTGTTCTACCCCGCGTTCGCCGAACGCGCGAATCGCGATGGCCTCAAGACCCACGCCGAGGCGCTGCTCGAGCACCATGCCGTCGAGGACGTGGTGATCCCGGAAGTCCATGCCGCGTCGCCGAACACGCCGGAATTCGCCGGCCGGGTGAAGGTCTTCGGCGAATTGATCGACCATCACGCGAAGGAAGAGGAATCCACCCTCTTCAAGATGGCGCGCAAGCTGTTCAGCGCGGAGGAACTGGCCGCGTTCGATGAACAGTACGAGGAATGGAAGAATTCGAATGCCGCCTCGCTGGTCATCGCCGGCGAAAAAGGCAAGACGCAGCTGAAGTCGGCGATCAAGTCGCTCACCGGCTGATCGCGACGCGTCGAGCCGGAGGGTGTCCGGCCATCCTGATCCTGTGCGAACAGGTGGCGACGCTCACCGCGAGGACCAGGCACCAGCCCCAGCAGGCGGATCGCCGGATGACGACTATCCGGCGATCCGCCTGTGCGCGTTGTGCGACAGACACGAGGCTCGGGGCAGACATCGCGATCCTTGCGTGGACAGGCAACGACGCCCGCCCGGATGCACGATGCCTGCGCAGGCATGAAGACGCGGGCGGGCATCCTGGAATGCCCGCCCGCGCTCGCCAACCTCAGCATGCGGGATGACTGCGGACGGCGACCCGCCCGCCGCAGCCCCGCCTGTTTCAGCTGTTGGTGCGGCTGGTGGTGCCGGACGTCGACGGGGGGCTCTTGTTCGTCGAACCGGACTTGCTGCCACCGTTGCCCGAGACGGACGAGGTGGAGCGTTCGCCCTCGGTCTCGGCTTCGTTGGCGCGCTTGACGCGGATGCGGTTCTCCACGTCCTTCACGCCCGGGCAACGCTCGGCGAGGTCTTCGATGCGATGCTTCATCCAGCGCTGCTCGACCGTGCCTTCCAGCGTGACCTCGCCGTTCGAGACGCTGACGTTGACGTGGGTCGCATCGACGTCGTCGTCCAGCATCAGGCGCTCGTTGAGGTCTTCGGTGATGCGCTCGTCGGAGCGCGAGTAGTTGCGCGGACCCTTGCCGCGGTGGCTCTGGCGACCCTGCTGGACGTCCATGCCGTCGCCACCGCTGCCATGGCCGGACTGGCCGCCCCAGCCTTCGCCGCGCTGTGCACTGCCCTGTCCGTAACCCTGGCCGTAGTCGCCACCCTGGCGCTGGTTGCCCAGTCCCTGGACATGACGCGGATCGCCGCCGTGGCCTGCACCGATCTCGGCGAAGTCGCCACGGCCATATCCGCTCTGGTTGTATTCGCCCTGGTCGAAGGGTCGCTGGCCGTACGAACCCTGGCCGTACGCGCCCCGGGCATGATTGCCCTGGCCGAAACGCGCCTGTCCGCCCTGGCCGCGCATGCCCTGCCCGTACTGTTCGTTCGCGAACTCGCGGGCACCCTGCTGGTTCAGGCCGTAGACCGACTCATCCTCGGACGCGTAGCCGCTGAAACGGCCGGCCTGCATGTCGCGACGTCCCTGGCCGCCGTGGCGGCCCTGCGCATAGCCGCCCTGTCCGTAGCCGCGCGAGCCGCCGCTCTCCGAATAGTCGGAACCATAGCGCTGTTCGGAATAGGCGCTGCCGTCCCACTGCCCGCCACGCGACGCGCCCTGCGACTGCTCGTACTCGCCGCGCGGATCATCGTAGTCCGTCGCGCGGTAACGTCCGCCGGCACCGCCCTGCAGGCGTCCGTTGCGATCGTCGCCATGACGCGACTGGTTGCGGTCCTGCTGTCGATTGCCGCGATGTTCGTACTCGTTCGCCATCTCGTTTCTCCTTTGATTGAGCCACTGTGTACCGGCGTTCAGACAACGCGTGCCCAGGTCGAGCATTTCCTGTCCTAGCGCCTTCATGCCGATCTTTCCGGGATTCTGTTCCTCGTTCACGATCGAAACCTCCTTCAGTGAAACGTGCCGTTCGCATCCGTCGCGACGTCGCATCGACATGCATCGGATGTCGCATCGGGAGGCGCAAGACGCGTGCCACCCGCAGAACCCCGTGAACGCGAGCGTGCCATCCAGCAAACCCTGTGCGATTTGCGCGCACGCGCATCTTTTTCGTGGAAGGCGCAATGCATCAGCCATGGGGCACCGAACACGCACAAGGCATTCGCGCAGCAAAGCCCGATGCACACCATGCGAATGCAGGCATGGCATGGCGTTGCGGGACGTACTCGCATGCGCATGGCGCGCAAGTTGCTACGAGCATCGATACGCACATCACCCATCGACGAGGCACCCATGATCGACATGACCATCGCGAAACAGCTGGTGGGCTGGACGGCATCCGCGATCCTGCTGGTCACGATCGTCGGCCAGGTCCGCACGCAGTGGGTCACGGGCTCGACGCGGGGCGTGTCGCGTCGCCTGTTCATCGGGCAGAGCGCGGCCAGCGTCGGATTCCTGGGTTACAGCGCGATGGTCGGCGACACGGTCTTCATCTTCACCAACGCCTGCATCCTGCTGACCGCACTGGTCGGCCAGGCGGTCGATCGTCGCAACAGGGCGCGGGCTGCGGCGTCCCGCGAACCGCCGGCGCGCGCGTGAGCGCTGCGCGCGCCGGCGGGCCTGCCTCATGCGATCGGCGGATCGGTCTCGCGCGCGTGGTGCCGGTGCGCGGCGAGCGCGGCGACGAAGCGGAACGGCGTGCTCTCGTCGACCTCCTCCACCCGCAGCAAGCCCTCGTCTTCGTAGTCCATCGGCAGCCCCGCGAGCGCGAGCAGACGCTGGCCTTCGTCGATGGCGAGGATCGGCTTGCAGTGGCGGAACTGGTCGCGGACGAACTCCAGCGCGCGACCGTCGTCCATCAGCCTCTGCACGCAGCGAATGCCGCCGCTCACGATCAGGCCATCGAACAGCACGGACGGCTCGCTTTCCAGCGAGGCATCGGCCATGAGGCCGGGCGATTCGACACCGGGGATGGCACCGATCCTCTGGCCGACGAGCTTGACGATGGCGCCCTCGCCTTCGAGCGCGCGGCGCAGCAAAGCCACGGCATCGACGTCCACGCCTTCGGCGACCAGGATCGCCACGCGCCGCGTGCGCACGCCACTGTCGCCGGGCCGCGCCATCATCGACAGGGCCGGCGAACGCTGCGGCAACGTGGATCGGGACGACGGTGCGGACACGGCCGGCATCGGCGCCGGCAGCGTGTCCATGCCCAGGCCGTCGGCGACCTTGCGCGCGAGCGTTTCGGAGACGTTGCGCAGCATCGAGACCGTGCGTTCGCGGATCGCGGGCACGGTGACCTTGCTCAGCTCGAAGCGGAATGCGGCGGCGATGCGCGCCTGCTCGATCTCGGTCTGGCTCTCGTAGAACAGCGTCGCCTGCCGGTAGTGCTCGGCGAACTTCGGCGGCTTCACGCGCAGTTCGTGTCCGGATACCGGCTCAGGGAAGGAGACGAAGCCCTGCGCGCCGGCCTGGAACGGGCAACCTCCGCCCAGCGAGTTCGGCTCGTACGAGACGCGGCCGCGATGCACTGCCTGGCGATGCAGGCCATCGCGCTGGTGGTTGTGCACTGGCGCGAGCGGAGCGTTGATCGGGATCTCGTGGAAATTGGGCCCGCCGAGCCGCGAGAGCTGGGTATCCGCGTACGAGTGGATGCGCCCGGCGAGCAGCGGATCGTTGCTGAAATCGATGCCGGGCACCACGTGCGCGACGCAGAACGCGACCTGCTCGGTCTCCGCGAAGAAGTTGTCGGGATTGCGATCGAGCACGAGGCGGCCGATCGGGCGCACCGGCACCAGTTCCTCCGGGATCAGCTTGGTCGCGTCCAGCACGTCGAAGTCGAAGGACTCGGCCAGCTCCGCCGAGAAGAGCTGGATGCCCAGCTCCCATTCGGGATACTCGCCCGACTCGATGGCTTCCCAGAGGTCGCGACGATGGTAGTCCGGGTCCGCGCCCGAGATCTTCACCGCCTCGTCCCAGACCAGCGCATGCGTGCCCAGTCGCGGCGTCCAGTGGAACTTGACGAAGTGGCTGGCGCCATCGGCCGCGACGAACCGGTAGGTATGCACGCCGAAGCCCTGCATCATGCGGTAGCTGCGCGGGATCGCCCGGTCCGACATCAGCCACAGCAGCGTGTGCGTGGATTCGGGCATCAATGAAACGAAATCCCAGAAGGTGTCGTGCGCGGACGCGGCCTGCGGCATCGCATTGTGCGGCTCGGGCTTGACCGCATGCACCAGGTCCGGGAATTTCATCGCGTCCTGGATGAAGAACACCGGGATGTTGTTGCCTACCAGGTCCCAGTTGCCTTCGTCGGTGTAGAACTTGACCGCGAAACCGCGCACGTCGCGCGCCGTGTCCTTCGATCCGCGCTCGCCCGCCACCGTGGAGAAGCGCACGAACACCGGGGTGATCTTCGAGGCTTCCGAGAAGAGGGAGGCCGCGGTGATGTCCGACAGCGATTCGTAGCATTCGAAGAAACCGTGCGCACCGGAACCGCGCGCATGGACGATGCGCTCCGGGATGCGTTCGTGGTCGAAATGCGTGATCTTTTCGCGGAGGATGAAGTCCTTGAGCAGCGCGGGCCCGGAGGCGCCGGCCTTCAGCGAGTTCTGGTTGTCGGCGATCGGCACGCCCTGGTTGGTGGTCAGCCTGCGCTGGTCGCCATCCGCGCGCATCGTCGCCAGCACGTTCGATTGCGGGCACTGGCCGGCGCTCGCCGGATGGCCGGTCTTCGCGTTCGTCCTGTCTTCGGACACCGTGCTGGCGGTCCCCGTCCTCGACATCGGGATCGTGGCGCCCTGCGGCGGCGTCTGCGGGCCAGTGCCGTACTCCGCGACCTTGGCTTCGGCGTTGTCGAAGTCGGCGGCCACCCGGTCCGCTTCGCGCTGCTGGCGCTGACGGTCCTGGTGCATGACTCGCCCGCCGTCGTCGACGGCGGGATCGTGCGCGTCGCTGCGCGATGGTGCGTCGGAACGATCTGGGCTTGTGTCTTTCGATGAGGTCATGGCGATTCCTTCCGGGCGGGATGGCTGCAACGTGCGCAGCGTCGATGTCGAGGCGCGATCGGGCGTGAAGTCATGGTCGGATCGTGTCGATGCTCATTTCGCCTTCGCCAGCTGCGCATCCACCGCACGCGCATGCTCGCGGATCTTCGGCAGGGCTTCCTTGATGAGCGTGCGCAGGCCCTGGTCGCGGACGGCGACCTCGGCCGCTTCGTAGCGCGCGATCGAGCGCGCATGGCCCTCGGCCATGTGCTGCAGGTAGGCGCGATCCAGATCGGTGCCCTTGCTGGACCGGATCAGTGCATCCATGGCCTTCGACGACGCGTCGATGTCCACCGCATCGGAACCCGCGAAGCCGCGCAGCATCTCGTTCAGTGCGCCATGGTCGTCGGCGATGCGCTTGGCCAGCGCGCGCACATCGGCGCTGGGCGACTGCTGCTCGACATGGCGCGAGACCTGTACTTCGGCCAGGCCACTGGCGAGCGCGGTGCGCGCGAAGGCGCGATCGGTTTCTGGATTGCCTGATGTCGCGTCGCCCGGCGTGGCGGTGCCGCCGTGCGCGGCGTCGGCGCCGGGCATCGCGCGCGGCATTGCATCGTCGCTGCGCGGCAGGCTGGCCTGCGGCGGAGTGGCCGTGGATGCGACGGCATCGTCCGGCTGCATGTCGTCGCGGCATGCGCCGAGGGTGATGGCGAAGGCGACGGCGAAGAGGACACTGGCGCGTTGGTGGATCGGCATGTGGTGGCTCCTGGGGGATGGATGCGGGCGACACGCTTGATGCCCGTGCGTGCCGGACGAGGAGCGCAAGGAACATGCCACGCGTCTTCCGCGCCGCGATGCACGGCGCGACAGCGCTCCACGGCCATGGATCGAGGCCTGGACGCGTGCACGATCGCGAGCAGGTGTGAAAAATTTTCCATGCCCCAGCAATTCTTTGATCGCAGGCTTGTGGTCCATCGCTTCCCTGGCGTGCCTTCGTGGCGGAATCCCGCGATCCGGCGTCTGGCATGATTCTTGATGGACTCTCCGGCGAGCGATGACGCTCGACAACAGTCGGAGATGACATGAACAGGATGCGCATTCTCGAAGGCATGTCGCTGCTGATTGCCGGCACGCTCCTCTGCACGGCCTGCGCCCGCCAGGAAGACCCCGCCGAAACCGCGCGCGATGTGTCGGCGTCCGCTGCGGAAGGCCGCGACGAGATCGCCGATGCCGCGCAGGCCGCGAAGGACGCCGCCGCCGATTCGGCTGAAGACATCCGCAACGCCGACGACACGTCCGATCGACGCGAGGCCGTCGCCGACGCGCAGGAGCGCACGGGCGCGTCCAGGCATGAATTGGCCATGGAGAAGGCCGAAGCGGATCGCGACATCAGCAAGCAGAAATGCGATGCGCTGCCTGTCGAACGGCAGGCGGCCTGCAACGATGCCACCGAAGCCGCCTACGAAAAGGCCAAGGCCGAGGCGGAACGGTTGAAGGACGCCGCCGACGATCGTGCGACCGTGACGCGCGAGACGCCCTGAATCCCCGAGCGCCGCCTCTACGGGCCAGGGACGGCCCGGCCCCGGTCGTTGCCGTGCGCACACCCCACCCGCCCCTTCTGCCCTGGCCCCTCCCGCGAGCGCAGGCAGTCCCAATGAGCGGCCATCGTCATGGATGTCAAGAGCGGCACGCCCTTCTGGACGGTCAGGAATGGCCTGCGCAAACACTTCCCGCGCCTTTCGACGGATGTCCGCTGCGACGTCGCGGTGATCGGCGCAGGCATCACCGGCGCGCTGGTCGCCGATGAACTCGCGCGTCGGGGGCACGACGTCGTCGTCCTGGAAGCCTGCGAAGCAGGCTGGGGCAGCACGGCCGCGAGCACGGCGCTCGTCCAGGGCGAACTCGATGTCGATCCGATCGATCTGGCCCGGATGCATGGTCATGAAGCCGCGTTGCGCGTCCATCGCGCCTGCGCTGAGGCGGTGGAGGCCATCGCTGCGAAGTTTCCTGCACCGTCTTGCAGCCCGGCCGCCGCGAGCCTCTACTACGGCACCCGTGGCGCCGAGTGCGAGAAGCTGCGCCCGGACTACACCTTCCGACGCTGGATGGGGCTGGATGTCGAATGGCTCGACAAGGACGATCTGCAGGCACGTTTCGGCCTGCGCGCACGCTGCGCGATCCTGAGCCGGCCGGCGGCCCTGATCGATCCCTATGTCGCGACGCATGAGCTGCTCGACGCCGCATGTCGCGCCGGTGCGCGGGTGCATGCGCGCACGCGGGTGGCGAGCATGCGCATCGGTGCGCGCGAGGTGCACCTGCGGACCGTGAATGGACGGTCCGTGCGCGCGAAGCAGGTGGTGGTCGCCACCGGATACGCGGCGCAGTCGCTGCTGCCCGCGCCGCTCGCCTGCAATCGCAGCACCTATGCGCTGGTCACCAACCCGATCGACGACGAGGCAGGCATCCGCGTGCTCGAGGCGATACGGCATGTCCTGGTGTGGGAGACCGCCCGACCCTACCTCTACATGCGTGCGACGCCGGACGGCCGCCTGATGATCGGCGGCGAAGACGACGAGATCGACATCCCCGCGAGGCGAGACCTCCGTGTCGCGACCAAGGCGCAGCGCCTGCTGCGCAGCGTGCATCGACGCTTTCCCGGCCTGCGCATCGACGCCGCCTTCTGCTGGGCGGGCACGTTCGCGGAAACCGCGGACAGCCTGCCGTATTTCGGGCCACACGCACTTACCGGCGACCGGATCCATTACGCCATGGCCTACGGCGGCAACGGCATCACCTTCTCGTGGATCGGCGCGCAGATCATCGCCGACCAGATCGAAGGCCGCGAACACGCCCTCGCTTCACTTTTCGGCTTCGCGCGCATCCAGGCACGCCAATGATGCCGACCCCGTGCATTTCCTGCACGGCCTGCGTCGCTCCGTCGCACGGTGGATCGCCTGCGCGCGTTGCAGCGCCAGCGTCGCAGGCAGCGGCATGCATCTTGCTACTCATGCGTTGCCGGCGCCCGGATCCTGCGAGCGCCGCACTCCCCCTTTCGAATGGAGAATTACCATGGGCATCATCATGTGGCTCGTCGTCGGCGGCGTCGTCGGTTGGCTGGCGAGCATCATCATGCGACGGGATGCACAGCAGGGCATCTTCCTCAACATCATCGTCGGCATCGTCGGCGCCGTGCTCGCGGGCTGGCTGATCGCGCCCCTCCTGGGCACGGCCACGATCAACCAGGGCCTGAGCGTCGCCAGCTTCCTCGTCTCGCTCGTCGGCGCGGTCATCCTGCTGGCGATCGTCAACCTCTTCACGCGCGGTCGCGCCCGATAAACCCATCGTTTCCGCGCGATCCTGCGCCGTCACCGAAGCAGTGCCTGTCCGGGAGACCCACCCTTCGTCTCCCGGGCAGGCACTGCTTCCACGTTTGCGCGTCCGAATACATCCGCAGCGTTGGATGCCAGCGCGCGGCGCGCGGGCGAGATGCGCCAGCGCCGGCCGATGCAGTCTCCGTCATGGATGCGTTCGATCGGCTGGACGCACGGAAATGGACCGTCGCGCATTCTCGCCTGGCTCCCTGGCAGGGGCGGATTCGTCGGGGATCAAGCAATGATCGGTCCACCCTGGCGTCGACGACCTTGCGCGCAGCCGTTTCCTGCTTCCGGCCAGCGTTGCGCATGCACATTGCACGATGCGCAGCGTGATCGTGCAAATCGCATGGAAACACATCTTCGACCGATGAATGCCGCATGAGCAAAACGCTTGCCTGCACGATGTTTTCCGACGGGCATAACGAAAACGGAACCATCGCCGATCAACAATTGCGGCCAGTTTTCATCTGTCGTGCGCCCATGGACCGCATCGAAGCGGCCAATGGCTTGAGGCACACCGCGCATGACTCGTCGCCATCCGTGCACGATTTGCGCTCAACAAGGAGCTGACGCATGTCGAACCCGAACGCATCGGTCCTCATCCTCGACGATGATCGCGAATTCGCCCAGGCGGCGGCCGACCTGGTCTCGCTGCGCGGCATGCGGCCGCTGCTCGCGCATACGATCGCCGAGTCCAGACGGATCGCCGAAGGCCGGGACATCGACCTGATGCTGGTGGACCTGTCGCTGCCCGACGGCACCGCATTCGACTTCCTCGACGGCATCGACGTGACCCAGCACGGGCAGATCGCCCTCGTCACCGGTTCGCCGAGCGTGGAATCCGCGGCGCGCGCCGTGGCGCAGCCCTTCATCGACTACCTGATCAAGCCGCTGATGCCGCAACGGCTCGAAACCCTGTTCGATCGCGCCCGGCAGCGCGCGGCCGCGCGGTTCGACAGGCAGTCGACCGACTGCGGCCTGATCGGCGCCTCGCCGGAAATGCGCACCCTGATCGATGCCATCGGCAACATCGCGCGCACGGATGCCTCCGTGCTCGTCGCCGGGGAAAGCGGCACCGGCAAGGAAGTCGTGGCCAGCTCGATCCACAAGCGCAGCGGCCGCCCCGGCAAGTTCGTCGCCGTCAACTGCGGCGCGATCGCCCCCGAGCTGCTCGCCAGCCAGTTGTTCGGCCACGAGCGCGGCAGCTTCACGGGCGCCAGCAACCGGCACATCGGCTTCGTCGAGCAGGCCGACAAGGGCACGCTGTTCCTCGACGAAATCACCGAGATGCCTTTGCCGCTGCAGGTGTACCTGCTGCGCGTGCTGGAAACGGGACGTTTCGTCCGCGTCGGCGGCCTGGGCGAGATCGAGGCCGACGTGCGCATCGTGGCCGCGACCAACCGCAACCCCTTCGCGGCCGTGCAGAACGGACACCTGCGCGAGGATCTCTACTACCGACTCGCCGACGTGCAGCTCGACATCCCCCCGCTGCGGCAGCGCGGCAAGGATGTCGTGCTGCTCGCCGAGCACTTCCTCGACAAGCTCAACGAGCGCTACAGCCAGCGCAAGCGCCTGGCGCCCGGCATCGAACGCCTGCTGATGGGCCATGCCTGGCCGGGCAACGTCCGCGAGTTGCGCAGCGCCGTGCAGCGCGCCTACCTGCTCACCGACGGCGACCTGATCCACGTCAAGCCGACCGTCGTCCCGCCGGCCGTGCTCGGCGAAACGGACACATCGGTCATGTTCTCCGTGGGCATGTCGTATGCCGACATCGAAACGAAGGTGCTGCTGAAGACCCTCGCCTTCCACAACAACGACAAGTCCGCGACCGCCCGCACCCTGGGGGTCAGCGTGAGGACCATCCACAACCAGCTCGCCCGGTTGCGCGATGCCGCACATGCCTGAGGAACGGAGCCCGCCGGCCGACGACGCCCCGGCACGCGACAGGCAGTGGATCCACGATCTGCGCAATGCCGTCAACGCCGCCGGGCTCTGCGTGCATGCCGCGGAACAACTGCTGCTTGCGGGCCACACGGGCAAGGCGCTCGACACCCTCGAAGGCGCCGCGCGAAGCCTGAAACGGCTTCGCGACCTGCTGGCGTCGCCCACCGATGCCGCATAGGGCGTCCCTGCGCACGACGCGCCAGCGCCTCGTGTCCCTCGGCACGATGGGCGTCGGCCTGTTCGGCATGCTCGCCGCGATGCGCCTTCTCGACATCGCGCCCCCCCTGCCGCTGATGAGCCTCGTCGTGGCGGCATGCGCATGGTTCGGCGGCCTGCGCCACGGCTACCTCGCCTTCGCCCTGTTCACGGCGGTCGCCCTGGCATTCGATCCCGCCGCGATCCCGGGCGCGGGCCTGGCCGACTTCCTCGTGTTCGCCCTGCTCTCGCTGGGCCTCATCCATGGCGCCGGTTTCGCCTATCGCGCACGCTGGGCCGAGGACCGGGCGCAGGGCGCGCTGCGCGAACGCCAGCAGTCCATGCGCGCCACGATCGACGGCATACCGGCGCTCATCGCGTACGTCGATCGCGACATGCGCTACGTCATGCACAACCGCACCTGCGAGGAATGGTTCCCGGGCCTCGACATCGACGGCGCCGAGGTCCGCGAGGTCGTCGGCGACGATGCCTTCGCCGCGCTGCGGCCGCTGCTGCAGCGCGCCCTCGCCGGCGAGGCGGTGAACGACGTACTGGTGCTGCAGCGCGACGGCGTCCGCCAGCAGTTCGACGCGCATTACCGTCCGCATCGCGAAGGCCAGGGCGACGTGCTGGGCGTCGCCGTGATGATCCAGGACGTCACGCTGCGACAGCAATCGAACGAAGCGATCCGCGCAAGCGAAGCCCGCCTGCGCAGCCTGGCCCTGGCCAGCGCCGCCATCGTGTGGATTTCGGACCATGCGGGCAAGCTGGTCGATGCGCAGGGCTGGCAGGAATTCACCGGGCAGGTGCCAGCCGACTACCTGGGGCTCGGCTGGCTGACCGCCGTGCATGTCGAGGATCGGCAGCGCCTCGACCGGGACTGGCGCGTGGCCTGCACGATCGGCGAACCCATGAGCGCCACCTACCGCCTGCGCATGACCGACGGCCGCTACCGGATGGTCGTCGGGCAAGGCATCCCGATCCGCGACGAAACCGGGCGCATCACCGAATGGATCGGAACGGTCCGCGACATCGACGACCAGTACAGGCTGGAGCGCGACCTGCGCGAACGCGAACGCGAACGCGACGCGCTGCTGGAAAACGTGCCGCACATGGTCTGGATCGCGAATGCCGATGGCGAGATCGTCTTCAGCAATCGCCGCTGGTACGACTACACCGGCCTGCGACCGCAGGACCACTGGAAATGCGTCACCCATCCGGCGGACATCGAACGCGCCGAGAGCCTCTGGTGCAAGGCGCTGTCCTCGGGCGAGCCGCTGGTCGTCGAAAAGCGGTTCCGGCGCGCCTCCGACGGCGAGTACCGCTGGCACCTGGTGCAGGGCGTCCCGATCCGCAACGCGGACGGCAGGATCGACCGCTGGTACGGCAGCAGCATCGACATCGAGGACCAGAAGCGGGCGATCACCACGCTCGCCGACGCCAACAAGCGCATCAGCCACTTCCTGTCCGTGCTCAGCCACGAACTGCGCAATCCGATCTCGGGCATCGTCACCGCCAGCGAACTGCTGGCCCACCGCATCGACGACCTGGAAACGCGGACGCGCGCGCTGGACATGATGGCGCGCCAGAGTCGCCAGCTGCAGCGGACCATCGACGACCTGCTCGACATCTCGCGGGTGACCGAAGGCCGGATCGAACTGCGCGTCGAGTGCTGCGACATCGTCAACATCGTCCGCGACCTCGTCGTCGACCTCGAGCCGGAAGCGACGCGCGCCGGCATCACCCTGGAGGTTTCGGAGACGATCGAAGGCAAGCCGCCCTGGGTCGATGCGGACGACATCCGGCTCCGGCAGATCTTCACGAACCTCATCACCAACGCGATCAAGGCGAGCGAACCCGGGCACCGGGTCCGGGTCGACATCGTGTCGCCCTCATCGCCGGAACGATGCCGGATCTCGGTCACGGACGAAGGCATCGGCCTGTCCAGCGACATCCGCGACACGCTGTTCGAGCCCTACGTGCAGGCCGAAGGCTGGCGACGCCAGGGCCGCGGGCTCGGCCTGGCGATCGCGCGCCAGTTGACCGGGCTGCATGGCGGCACGCTGGGTACCGAGGAACCGGACACCGGCATCGGCGCACGCTTCGTGCTGGAGCTGCCCCTCGGCGAACGCCCGACGCCCGGCCCCAGGCGCGCCTCCGACCCGCAGTCGCAGGCGGCATCGGCAAGGTCGAAAGGCTTGCGCATCCTGATCGTCGAGGACGAGCTGGACAACGCGCAGGCCCTGCAGGCGCTGCTGCAGGCGCATGGCCACACCGTCGACCTCGCCAGCGATGCGGAGATGGCCATGTCGAAATGGCAGGCGATCCAGCACGACGCCGTGCTGTGCGACATCGCCCTGCCCGGCCCGCTCGACGGCCACGATGTCGCCAGGGCGCTGCGCATCCAGACGCCACGCCCGCATCTGATCGCGTACAGCGGCTACGGCCAGCCGCAGGACCTGGTCAACAGCAGGGAGGCGGGATTCGACAGGCACATCGTGAAACCGGCGACGCTGCGGCAGATCCTCTCCGCGCTGCAGAGGGATGGATGAGCGCAGCGCGATCGCCTCGATCCCGGTCGTGCCGATGCGTAGATCGTCAAGCACCGATATGTCCGCCTCCATTCACATGGATGGTCTGCCCGGTGATGTAGGCGCCGTCGTCGGAAGCAAGGAAGACATAGGCCGGCGCGACTTCGGAGAGTTGCCCCGCACGTTTCATGAGCGTCTTTTCGCCGAAGCGCGCGACCTCGTCGGCATCGAAGCTGGCCGGAATCAACGGTGTCCAGATCGGTCCGGGCGCGACCGCATTGACGCGGATGCCGCGCTCCGCGACCGCCTGCGCGAGCGAGAACGTGAACGTCTGCACCGCGCCCTTCGTCGCCGAATAGTCGAGCAACGTCTTGTGGCCGCGCGCCGCGGTCACCGAGGTCGTGTTGATGATCGAACTGCCCTCCGCCATGCAAGGCAGCGCGAGGCGGGTGACATGCAGGTACGAGAACACATTGGTGCGGAAGGTCCGCTCGATGCTTTCGGGGTCCAGGTCTTCCGGGGCGTCCACCGGGTGCTGTTCGCCGGCGTTGTTCACCAGGATGTCGATCCGCCCGAACGTGGAGACGGCAAGCGCGACGAACTCGCTGGCCACGTCGGGATCGCCGAGATCCCCGGCGAACAGCGCGCAGCGCACGCCTTCCGCCTCAACCAGTCGACGCGTCTCCTCCGCATCGACGGTCTCGTCGAGGTAGCCGACGACCACGTCCGCACCTTCGCGCGCGAAGTGCAGGGCGATCGCGCGACCGATGCCGCTGTCGCCACCGGTCACGACCGCGACCCGTCCTTCGAGCCTGCCCGAACCCCGGTAGCCGGCGCGTATCGACTCCGGCTGCGGATGCATCCGCGACTGTTCCCCAGGCTGCTTCTGCTGCGTCTGCGGCGGTTGCCCGCTGCCGTCACCGGGTCGCCTGCCTGCATGATCGTTCATCTGCGATGTCCTTCGTCTGTGTCTGCGGGTTCTTCCGGACCTTCGTGGACCTGCAGCAGGACCGCCTTGCGCTGCCGCAGGCGACGACCGAGCGCGTCGAGGTCAATGCCAGACGATTCGATCATCGGCATCAACTCGCCCTCCTCTTCGAGGACGTGGTGCCTGACGTATTCGCCGAGCACCTTCACCTTGGCCCGGAAGAAGGCGTCTTCCTCGCCGAGCACGGACAGGTCGATGATCATCTTCTTGAGCGACGCGTGCTCGACGGCCGCTTCGTCGAGCACGGCTTTCGCATCGCTGCCGAGCGCCGAGCGTGCGGCCGGATAGAACAGCTCCTCTTCGATCCGCGCGTGCACGGCCAGTTCGACCACGATCGTGCGCAGGATCTCGAGCGCCCGAGCCGGATCTTCCTCGTCCTCGAAACGATCGAACAAGGCTTCGACCGCGCGATGGTCGTTCAACAGAAGGTCGATCGCATTTTCGATCGCATTTTCGCTCGCATTGTCGTTCGCGCTGTCGGGCATGGCGGTTTCTCGATGTTCATGGCGTGTCCCTCGTCAGGCGCAAGAGCCATGCCAGCGCGTGCATGCCTGCGCACACGGCCGTGCGCTGCCGCGCGCCAGCGGCCTGACCTGGATAGATCGATCTTCGTGCAGGACGCATTTTCACGCGACGCGCATATTTTTCCTTCGGGCATCGCAACGATCGCGATGCATCCGGCCGAGCGCGCGGCGGCATGGATGGCACGAACATTGCGCCGCATCGTCACGACATCGACATGGAGACACCGTGCATCCGCCTTCCGCATTCACATTCGCCACGCCCCCAGGAGATCCGTCATGAGTGGACGACACCATTCGTTGGACGATGCGCTGGACGCCTCGTTTCCCGCCAGCGATCCACCTTCGCATTCCTCTCCTTCCGCAGCGGTTCCGCTGGATACGACCCCGGAGATCCCCTCCACGCTCGCGCTCCATCGCATCGTGGATGGACGACGCAAGGACGCCTCCCTCGCCAGGATGATCGGCAGGACGGAGAGCCATTGGGCCACGCCGGACACCGGGCTCATCCGCATGGCGACGTCCGTTCCGCTGGCGGTACTCGACTATCTGGTCGAGCTCGAAGGCCTGACGCCGCACGTGCACCTGCTGGTCACGGTGCGCATCCCCTGCTCCGCCGTATCGCTGCTCAACGAGTATCCGATCGGCTGGGAGACCCAGCCCGCAACCAGGACGGTCCGCGCTGCGGGAGACGCCTGGTGCGCGCAGGGCCATGGCCTCGGACTGCAGGTGCCGAGCGTGACCTGCGCCGGCGAAAGCAATGTCCTGCTCAATCCCGCGCATGCGATGGCGGCCTGCATCGACCACTTCACGATGAGTGCGTTCCGCCTCGATCCGCGGCTGAGGACATGAGCAATCGCGCATGGCGACCGCGACGCGTCCGCGATGAAAACCCTTCTTTCCACGCAGGATTTGCGCACGTCGCCTGCATGCAAGACAGGATGAAGACGGGATTCCCGGCACCGGGCAAGTGGCATGCTAATTGCGGAGCATCCCCTGCGGAACAGCATGCGCATCTGCGTTCCGTATCCCCCATCACAGAGAGAGACATCCTCATGGCCAACCAGAACCAGGATCGCAGCAACCAGCAGGGCAAGGACCAGGGCCGCACCTCGCAGTCGCAGGGCGGCGCCCGCACCGAGAACGCATCCGGCAACGATCGCCGCGGCTTCGCCGGCATGGATGAAGAGAAGCAGCGACAGATCGCCAGCGAAGGCGGCCGCGCCGCGCACCAGAGCGGCAATGCCCATGAATTCGATTCGGAAGAGGCACGCGAAGCCGGCCGCAAGGGTGGCGAGGCGAGCGCCCGCAACCGTTCGAACGACGACGGCAACAAGTCGGGCAACAGCAGCGGCAATACCGGAAACCGCGACAAGCAGGGCGGGGCGAGCGAGAAGAGCAGCAGCAACCGCTGATCCACGCCATCGCGGATCGAAGGCACAGGATGGACATCCTGTGCCTTCGTCGTTTCCGGCGGCCGCCGTCGGCGCGATCCCTAGCGCTGTCCGCCGATGGCGACCGCGCGCACGCCCTCGATGCCCAGCGCGATCTTCCTCGCCGCATCGATTTCCGCCTGGGTCGCGGCCGTTCCGCGCAGGATGACGACGCCATCCTTCGCATCCACGTCCAGCGCGAGGCCGCGGACCTGGGTGTCCGCGAGCAGTGCGGCCTTGACCTTGGCCGTGATCCACGCATCACCGGCCAGCATGACGAACGTCGCCAGTCCGGCGATCGCCAGGATGTCGATTGTTGCGCGCTTGTGCAGGATTTTCATGTCGTCCTCTCTTCGTGCCTGTCGGGGGATGGTGTCGCGGCTCGCGATCCCGCGCACGCACCGTGCACGATGCGCGACGGATGCGGGATTGCGCATGGAATCAAGCGGGTTCCGTGCCAGCGAAGTCCATGCCGCGTGGCATGTCGTTGCTGGCACGATCCTTGATGGGTACCCACCGACGACAGGCGATCGATGCAGGACGACGATCCTGCAGGCGCATCGCAGCGTCGCCATTCCCCCGGCTCTCCAGGAGAGACACATGAACGATGCAACGAAGCTGAGAGAAGTGATCCAGGTCGCGACCGACAGCGCCACCTTCTATGCCCGCGCGATCGAGAAAGTGGAGGATCCGCACGTGCGGCGCGTGCTCTCCGACATGGCGCAGCACAAGCGCGACCTGATCGTGTCGCTGCGCCAGGCGCTGAACATCGACGAAGCGACCGTGGATCCCGACGGCACCTTCTCCGGCACCATGCGCCGCGCCTATGCGGACCTGCTCGCGATGATCAGCAGCGACGACGACAAGGTGTACGTCGGCCAGCTCGAAGAGACGGAAGACAAGCTGCTGGCCAACCTGCGCGAAGCCATCGAGGAGACGGAAGACCCGCGGATCGTCTCGATCCTGCAGTCGCACCTGCCGCGCATCCAGGCGTGTCACGACGAGATGCGTGCGCTCAAGGCCAGCCTGTCCGCCTAGGTCCCGACTGGCGATCGGCCGGGCTGCGGGCGAGAGATCGCCTGCAGCCCATTGCCACCGCGAACTCGCACGTCGTGGCGAGGTCATCCCGGGATCAGCCCGAGGTCAGACGATCGCCCAAACGAAAACGGCGCGGACCGTAAAGTCCACGCCGTTCAACCACTTAAAGTGGTGGGCGGTACAGGGTTCGAACCTGTGACCCCTACCATGTCAAGGTAGTGCTCTACCGCTGAGCTAACCGCCCATTCTGGGTTGCGTCAGTGCCGCGTCCCGGAAGGCCGGCAATCATAGCATCGGTCTTTCCGTAACGGAACCACCCCCGGCGCCGAACCACCGCACGAGCGCCCAATGGGTGGCGCCGTAGGCCACGCCGGCCAGCACCGCCCAGCAGACCAGCAGGTGCACGGCGGGCGGGCCGAGCTGGCGGCCGAAGAAGGGGTCGACCCAGGCGAAGTTGACGTTGTCCGCCGCCGGCGCCAGCCAGCGGCCGGCCAGCATCGCCAGCGCGGCGATGAGCGCCTGCAGCGGCCAGCCGCGCGGGTCGTAGCCGGTTCGACGCAGCACCGCCCACAGCAGCACCGGCCAGGCGACGTGGTACAGCGAGAGCAGGCGCGCCGGCAGCGGGTACTGCGGATCCCACATGTAGCTGGTGCCGCCGTACAGGAACTCGCCGGTGAACAGCTTCCAGGCGGCGTCCACCAGCCAGGCCAGGGCGATCACCGGCGCGGCCACGGCCTGGCTGGAGACCAGCAGGCGGCTGCGCACGATCAGCGCCAGCGCGGTGAGGATCACGCCGATGTTGCACAGGAACAGGAAGTTCAGCGCGCCATAGGCGGACTGGTAGATCGGCAGGTAGACCAGCAGCCACAGCGCGCCCAGCCAGCCCCAGCGCGGCATCTCGCCCGGGCGCGCACCCGCGCTCATCCCAGGCTCGCTTCCTTCAGCTGGCGGATCTGGTCGCGCACGCGCGCGGCCTCCTCGAATTCCAGGTCGCGTGCGTGCTGGTACATGGTCTGCTCCAGGGCCGCGATCTTCGCCGCCACCTGCGAGGGCGACATCGCCGCGTAATCCTCGACCGGCTCGGCGACGCGCTGCGTCCGGCCGCGCCCCTTCTTCTCGCCCGGCGCGGGCTCGGCGCGCGCGCCTTCCATCACGTCCATGATCTGACGGCGGATCGAAGTCGGCACGATGCCGTGCTCGGCGTTGTATTCCAGCTGCTTCTCGCGGCGGCGGCCGGTCTCGTCCAGCGCGGCCTGCATCGAGCGGGTGATGCTGTCCGCGTACAGGATCGCCTTGCCGCGCACGTTGCGCGCGGCGCGGCCGATGGTCTGGATCAGCGAACCGGCGGAGCGCAGGAAGCCTTCCTTGTCCGCATCGAGGATCGCGACCAGCGACACCTCGGGCATGTCCAGGCCTTCGCGCAGCAGGTTGATGCCGACCAGCACGTCGAACACGCCCAGGCGCAGGTCGCGGATGATCTCGACGCGCTCGACCGTCTCGATGTCGGAGTGCAGGTAGCGCACCTTCACGCCGTGGTCGCCGAGATACTCGGTCAGGTTCTCGGACATGCGCTTGGTCAGCGTGGTCACCAGCACGCGATCACCCATCGCCACGCGCTCGTGGATCTCGCCGAGCAGGTCGTCGACCTGCGTGCCCACGGGGCGGATCTCGACTTCGGGATCGACCAGGCCGGTCGGTCGCACCACCAGCTCGACCACCTGCCCTTCCGACTTCTCCAGCTCGTACTTGCCGGGCGTCGCCGAGACGAAGATGGTGCGCGGCGCACGGCCTTCCCACTCCTCGAAGCGCAGCGGGCGGTTGTCGAGCGCGGACGGCAGGCGGAAGCCGAACTCCACCAGGGTTTCCTTGCGCGAGCGGTCGCCCTTGAACATCGCGCCGATCTGCGGAACGGTGACATGCGACTCGTCGACCACCAGCAGCGCGTCGGGCGGCAGGTAGTCGAACAGGCAGGGCGGCGCCTCGCCCGGCATGCGCCCGGTGAGGTGCCGCGAATAGTTCTCGATGCCGGTGCAGAAGCCGACCTCGGCCATCATTTCGAGATCGAATTGCGTGCGCTGGCCCAGCCGCTGCGCCTCCACCAGCTTGTTGGCGGCGTAGAGCTGTTCGCTGCGTTCGCGGAACTCGACCTTGATCGCTTCGATCGCCTCCAGCACGGTGCGCCGCGTGGTCACGTAATGCGACTTCGGATAGATCGTGTAGCGCTGCAGCTTGCGCACGGTCTCGCCGGTCAGCGGGTCGAACTGGGTCAGCTGCTCGATTTCGCCGTCGAACAGCTCGATGCGCAGCGCCTCGCTGTCGGATTCGGCCGGGTGCACGTCGATCACCTCGCCACGCACGCGATAGGTGCCGCGCCGCAGCTCGGTATCGTTGCGGCTGTACTGCATCTCGGTGAGGCGGCGGATCAGCTCGCGCTGGTCGATGCGCTCGCCGCGCACCATGTGCAGCACCATCCGGAAGTATTCGTTCGGGTCGCCCAGACCGTAGATCGCCGAGACCGTGCAGACGATGATCGCGTCGCGGCGCTCCAGCAGCGCCTTGGTCGCGGACAGGCGCATCTGCTCGATGTGCTCGTTGATCGAGCTGTCCTTCTCGATGAAGGTGTCGCTGGAGGGGATGTAGGCCTCCGGCTGGTAGTAGTCGTAGTAGCTGACGAAGTACTCGACCGCGTTGTGCGGGAAGAAGGCCTTGAACTCGCCGTACAGCTGCGCCGCCAGGGTCTTGTTGTGCGCCATCACCAGGGTCGGCTTCTGCACGGCCTGGATCACGTTGGCGATGGTGTAGGTCTTGCCCGAACCGGTCACGCCCAGCAGGGTCTGCCGCGCCAGGCCGCCCTCGAAGCCGTCGATCAGCGCCGCGATCGCCTGCGGCTGGTCGCCGGCCGGCTCGTACGGCGCGACCAGCTGGAACGGGGCGTCGGACATCGGGCGCGGGCGCCCCATCGCCCCATCGGTCGCGCCGTCGGTCGTCGCATCGGGCTTCGGGGCGGGCTTCGCGTCGGTCATCGGGGGCTTCTGCAACGGGGGGCGGCAAGGCGATTGGAGAGGATAACAGCCCGCCATGGCAGGACCTGTCAGCAGCGGATGCGGGGTTTTCCTACGCTCAGACTGGGTGCGCACCGATCCCCCGGCCGGGCCGGCGAGACCAGACTGCCGGCATCCCAACACCGCCCTGGAGCCGCCCGATGCCTGCCCTGCTTCGCCCCCGCCGCCACGCCGTCCGCGGCTTCACCCTCCTCGACCTGCTGATCGCCGTGACCATCCTCGCCCTGGTCCTCGGCATCGCGATCCCGGGCGTGACCCACGCCGTGGCCCGGGTCAAGGCGGTCTCCGTACGCACGGCTCTGACCACCGCCCTGTTCGACGCCCAGCGCAACGCCACCGTGCTGGGCCGGCAGGTGGTCGTCTGCGCCGGCGATGCCGGCGGCTGCAGCGGCGGCCTGGACTGGAGCGACGGCTGGATCGTGTTCATCGACGACAACCACGACCGTCAGCGCGGCCCGGGCGAGCGCCTGGTCCGGCAGGAACCCGCGCTTTCCCCCGGCGTCGGCCTGCACGGCACCCTCGGCCGCAGCCGCGTGGTCTACCTGCCCAACGGCAGCAACGCCGGCTCGAACGCCACCTTCACCCTCTGCGACCGGCGCGGCCCGCAGGACGCCGAGCGCCTGATCCTCGCCAACGGCGGCCGCCTGCGCCGGGATCGCGCCGAAGCCGCCCCCGCCGTCGCCTGCGTCGCCAGCCTGTGACGACACGCGCATCCTCTTCCTGCCACCGGACGCTTGATCGCGCCGACGCAGCCCATTAAGATACGCCTCCCCGCCCGAATAGCTCAGCCGGTTAGAGCACTTGACTGTTAATCAGGGGGTCGTTGGTTCGAGTCCAACTTCGGGCGCCATCTTCCGGAAAACCCGCGACGCGAGTCGCGGGTTTTCTTTTGGATAACCCTCTGGCGGGCCAGCATGGCTGCGGGCGCGAATCGACCGCTCGCCAGTGTTTTCCTGACTCATGGGTATCGCTTCATCACGACGAAGAACTGCCAGGCATCCAAGTAGCGGGCCGCTCAAGCTGCGCATGTCCATGCACGGGAGTCGGCACGAAAGGCCTGCGGTTCAGCCTATGACGTCATGGAAGATCTTGCCGGATCAAAGTGCCAGAACAGCTCCTTGATGTCGCCGAATGTTTCAGCAGGGTCATTGTTGTCGTCCAGAGCCACCATGCCCCAGGAAGCCGAGCGACCATCACCAAAGGATTCGCCACCGTCCATCAGGGACACGAGGCCGAATGCCGTATCGATTTGAGCCGCTCTAACAAGATACAGCAGCGCAGGGCCAAGCCCTGGCGTTTTCAATGCAGTGCGGAGATCGGCAAGAAACTGCGGGCTCGACTTCAACCTGGCCGCCTGATAACTGTCATCATCATGCATCCGCTTTTCCAACTGCATCAGCAGTGAATCAACGGCACCCTGATCATCAGGAATGATCCTCTTCCACGCCTCCCGAAGGAAAAGCGCAACCTCCAAGACAGGCACATGATTCTGATCGCGCTGATGCACCCACCATTCCATGCCAAGCCTGTCGTCGTTCGCCAATCCTGCTCCGGCCAATAGATCGTGAAGCTCTTTATCTCGCTTGACATTCATCATGTGCCCCCTTGGACTACGACAGCGCCACCAACCAAATCCCGACGTATCAACTAAAGCGCAGTCACTACGCCTTCCTTGCCCACAGCTGCACTTGATTCCAGCCGCGCCGTAGAGGTGACTGATCACCACGCAGTCCAGCCGCGCCGTAGGCCTTGTCGCCGAAGGTGTCAGCCACCTGACGAGATTGAAGCCTGCCAAGTTGTGCCCACATGCGGCGCACTTGAGCGCGTCGCATGTGTGGACTATGACCTTACGCAACCGCAATACGTAATTTCAAGTAGGGAAGGCCATAGCCCAAGACTTCATCAATCGCCTTTTTTACCGAAGGAGAAACGAGCGCCAAGGCCTCATTTTCAGATAATGCCTTGGCATAATGCCCCGCATGCTCCGACGCGAATTTCGCAGGATCATCTAACACTTCATCACTTGGATTCCAAAAACTCCAATGCACCGCCCCTCCTCTTTTTGCATAGGACGCCGATACATTAAAGTACCCTTCCGCCGAAAATTCATGGCAACCAACCACATCAGAAACCAAAGCCACGGGCACATTACGTTTTACTGACCACCCAACATAAACATCAAACGCTTCAGATTCTATCGGGCGAAAAGCGACAAAGCACCAAAGCCCCGCTCGCGGATTCCACACATATTTGATCAACCCGGGCGGATCAGGGCGGACCCTGCTTTCGTCAAGCACAAACATCCCGAGACTTGCAGACATTTCTCGCGCAATGATTGATTTCAGCGCATTCAATACTTCTTTTCTCATATCAGATTCCAACCAGGCTAACGGGTGCGGCGACCGCTAGAAGAGAGGCGCTTTCAGCACCTTGTGCCTATCCAGTAACAAGTCGCAGCGGGGTCATGGCAAGTATTTGCCTCAATCACTGCGACCATGCCTCGGACAGCGTCTCTGCTTGCTTCAACACCAACTCCACCGCATCAGACTGCCGATCCGGCGGGTATTTCTACTTCTGCAGACAGCGGCGCACGAGGACGCGCACGTGAGCGCAAACGCTCTCGCGCACCTGCCAGTCTACCGTGGTGCTGGCACGCAGTTCTTCGGTGATCTCCACCGCAATCTGCTTCAACACCTCGTCGCCCAGCTCGCGAACCGCGCTTTCGTTGTTGGCACGCGGGCGCAGCGAGGACACGCCTGCTCCCGCAGCGCCGCCCGACATCGCACCCGCGCGCCCGCAGGCCCCGGACGTGCGCAGCCCCGAACACCCGGGCCACGATGCGTTCCGCGAACTGCGGCACAAGGTATCGCTGTATGAAGCGCGACAGGGAATCCCGCATGGCGAGCATACCGACCGCGTCGCGGCGGCACTGCTGCAGGCGGCGGTGGAGAACGGCATCCCGCCGCACAAGGCGCAGCTCGTCAAGGACCCCGCCACCGGCCAGACCCACTTGCTCGATCGGCGCGACCCCTTCCAGTCCGAACAGCAATGCCCTCGCCTCGCGGTGGACGTGGTGCGGATGTCCTCGCAGCCCATCGAAACCAGCTCACGACACATCGACGACCTCGTGTCGCGCCACGATGCATCGGCACGGGCACCGCAGCGCACAGCGCAGCAAACCGCGCTGGCCGCGCTCGACCTCGACGACCAGACGCTGTTCGCACGCATCCGCCAGGACCTGCCCGGCCATGTCTCCGACGACCACGCCGCGTTGGCCATGCAGCGCGCCAAGCAGGCAGGCCTGCGCGATGCCGGCAGCATCGGCACGGTGATGATGATGGGCAGCGACATCTACCTGCGCGGCCATGGCGAAGCCGCGAAGGATCTCAAGGTCGACACCACCGCCCCCGCGCCACCGCTGCAGGCCACCGTCGACGCCGTGAACATGGCGAATCGACAGACCGCACCGGCACAGGACGAGCAGGCACCGAGGCTGGCAAGGGTCGGATAAGCGCGGGGTTTCGCAGCCTGGGCGCGGACGCAGTCAACGATGTCGGCAGCCCTTCGACCTGTGACGCGCGATGATGGAGGCAGGCGAGCTGCCAGCCCCTCAAGTCAGCCCCCAAGTCGCCTCCCAAGTCATTCCAACCCTCGCCGATCGCCACGCCCCGCGATCGGCAACCATGGGCCTGCCGTGCTGACGGCAACTGACGAGGCAGCCGGGCCGCCTGCCCCACCGCTGCTGGGGCGTCAGGCCCACCTTGCCTTACCGCCAGCCCCGGGCGCAGGGAACACCTGCGCCCGGGCGGTGGTCATGCGCCGATCATGCTGGGGTGTTGGGAAGCGGGTGGAGGCGGTCGTTTTCGTCGTAGCGCAGGCCGCAGACCATGGCGGCCATGCCGCGCAGGGCGGCCTGCGGGCTGGCGCCGCTGTCTTCGCAAAGGGCGATGAACTGGGGCGGGACTTCGACAAGCAGGACGCAGGGCGCTTGCAGCTTCGACTTGGCGCTGGCTTTGGACATGACTGAACTCCGTTTCGCCCGACGCCCGGAGTGGGCGCCGTTGGCGATTCAGAGGCGCATCGCGCGCAGGCGCGTCAAGGTTTGCGCAGCAACTCGCCCCGACCTTGACGCGCCGAGCACGGTGCGACACTGGGACGACAACGGTGGGCACATCCTCGAATGACGCTCCGCACTGATAGGCTGGGTCAATGACCCAGCCTGCGGCCCTGTAGGGAGCGGGACCATTTACGAAAGATGTGCTCAACACCTGCCGCGCACCTAGTCCTGTCTACCGCGAAGCTCAAGGCGAGGATGCAGCCCTATCCCCCCGGAGGGGCTGTCGACCAATTGCAATCCCGGATCACATTCACGGAGAATCGCAATGCCTGCAGTTGATCGATAGCGGCAGCTGCAGCATACAAAGGACAACTGGACTGTCTTCCCGGCAACATGTTCGGGACTGAAAGGGAGATGTGATTGTGGCGCATTGGCAGTTCCGCCCATTGAATCCGAACGAGACTTCAGGGGCAAGCATTTCCGACGATAATTTCGCCGACGAAGAACGCAGCAGCGTTGAAATTCTGGTGCGCGAAACCCTCCAGAATCCCCTAGATGCTCGCAGCACTGACGATGTGGTTCGAGTGGAATACAAGCTGATCGAGGTCGACTTGGCTACCAGCGAGTTCGCCAGATCCATTTTCTCGGACAATTGGGTAAAGCATTTCCGCGCCGGCGGCCTGATCGAGAGCGACCAGCGTCCGACACGAATGAAGTTCCTCATCATCGAGGATTTCGGAACAACCGGATTGGAGGGATGCTATACCGATTCCTCGCGCGAAGGGTCGACCGAGAATTGGAACGCATTCTGGTTTCGTGAAGGGGAAGGCGCAAAAGCGACTCGATCCAATGGCGGCGCTGGTCAAGGCAAGATTACCCTGTACCTTGCCAGCAAGTTGCGCAGCGTGTTTGCACTGACCAAGCGAAAATCCGACAACGGCGAACTTCTGTTTGGCTGCTGCCGCTTTCGTCGCAATTACAAGCTAGAAGGAGACACTCGTCGCTGGGCACGTGAAGCACGCTGGGGATCAACCAGCGATCCCAACGATTTGGCAGAACCCATTTTGCGAGACCCGATGCTTGATGGGATGAAGAAAGAACTCGGGATTTCCAGGGGCAATGAAGCCGGCACGACCTTCATGGTACCCATGCCCAATGACGACATCACGGAATCCAGCTTGCGCAACGCCGTAGTCAACGAGTTCTTCTTCGCGATAAATCGCGGTCGGCTAATGGTAAAGGTGGGCGCTACCACGCTCGACAAGAACAGCCTGGCCACGGTGGCTGACGACATGGGGAAGGATTGCCGGCTGAGCAAGAGCTACCGCGAGTTCCTTGCCGTGACTGCCGAGAACACCGAGACACCAGCAACGGCCACAGCCAAAGAATTCTGGACAAAAGAAACAAAGCTGGCCTCCGCGGCATTCGAGGAGGTCGAACTGATGGCACTGAAACAGAGGTTCGAAAAATCCGAGCTTGTTTCTGTGGATTTTCCGATTCCCGTTAAGAAGAAACACCCGAAGGAAACCTCGGCCGCCAAATTTCGTGTTTTTCTCCAACAGGACGAAAATGCCGAGCAGAGCCATGAGCTTTTCGTCCGTCAGGACCTGGGGATCGATGGCGAAAAACGGCTGAAGGCAGCGCGAACCATAGCCCCGGTCATGGCTCTGACATTCATACAGGACCCGAAGCTGTCCGACCTGCTGGTCGCAGCCGAAGAGCCTACCCATCGCAATTGGAACGCAAAACGCCCTAAAGTTGTCAGCCTGTATTCATCACCAAACGACACCTTGAACGCCGTGCGCAATGCCGCCCTTCGGCTCGTTCAACTGATTTCACCCGAGGGCAAAAGAGACGAGACGGCATTGGCGGTCTATTTTGCCGACCCGAATTCCGACCCATCCAAACGTCAAGGTGGCAGCGGAGCTGCGCCGAATGCGAACAAGGGCGACCCGCCGTCAACTGAAGAAATTCCGAAGCCGAAACCCAAACCAATTTCGGTGAAACTTCTGGATGATGGTTTCGTGATTCGAGCAAAACCGGCAGATGGCTTTGCCTTTCCGATTGATTGCGAAGTCACGCTGGCATATGCGACTGCGGTAGGTGACGCCTTCAAATTGTGGGATGCTGCCGACTTCTGGATCGGCGACGAGAAAGCTTATCCCCGCGAAGAGTCTGATGTTTCCGAGTTGGCAACGGATCTGAACGTCGTCAAATTCCGCCTGAACAGCGAAAGCGCTTGGCTTTCGATTTCCGGTTTCGACCGTAATCGCCAGCTTGAAATTCGCACCAGGTATCAGGAGGTGCCCGATGGGGCAGATAACGAGGACAACTAACCCCACCGGCCTGAGGCAGATCGACAGGAAACACTTCGTCGTTCGGGTCAGGGATGACGGCCCGGAAGGCCGGGTCTTCTGGCTTGACGGTTTCGACCATGCAGCGGCGAAACTCGATCCTGCTGTGCAATTGGGCTGCATCGCCCATGCCGGAAGCACCGAGGAGTACTTCGATCTGGGCCCGGTTTCCGCTTTCAGCAAGGACCACTTCAGCCTGCGCGGAATCGCGACCGACAAACCACTGAAGTTCCGCTTCATCTTCAACGCCCCGGGCGAATCCCTGCTGGTTGGTTACACCGATGGCGTCAGGGCTTTGGATGAAGCCGGCAGGCTCGGCAACAGTCTGGTGGACATCGAGCCGACCAGTCTTCACGGCATAGCTTGGCGATTGATTCTTCCCGAAGGCACGGGCGCTGGCGAAAAGCCGAATGTACTTGTCGAAAAATTGCTGTTCCCGACTCCTGTTTCCGCAGCAAATCATCCCTGGTTCGGCGTCCTGGTCATGCCGGAAGTCATGCACCAGATAGCCATGGCCATCACCGAAAATCCTTCTGCCCTGGAAGATTCCGAATCATGGATTGCGCCCTGGGCGGATTTCATTGCCGCTCTGGGGGTCGAGCCGCCGGTCGATTTCGAAGATGACGACGATGCGGCCCGGATTGACTGGGCAAATGATGTGGTCGGCAAATTTGCCGCCAAGGGCATCTTCAAACACCACATGACCAAGGCCTTGATCGATATGGAGGGAGAACCGTTATGACCACTCCGGTCAGATCATTGAATGAGACCGGTCTCGCTAAGTTTTCTGCATGGCTTGAGAACCCGACTGGCCCTGCTCCCAAAGCCATACTTGAAGATGACTCCGCTACCGATTTGGTTGATGGGGAATACCAGATAGATTCAACGAGGCAATTTGCGAGCAGCTATGACCTTGGGCAGTACCTGTCAACGGAAGTCTTCGTCAGCAACGTGGACAGGTTCGCCCTGCTGGCTGACAAAGGCATGTGGGCCTGGCTTTCACTTGCCTTCATCGACAGCCTGTTGAAGAAGGGGCGTGGCGCTGGTGCGGGCAAACCTTTGGCCAAGCCGCACTACATCATGCAGTCGCCACGGTTGGCCTATCGCCTGATTGCCAGAACGGCTTGGGATTTGGTTAGCCTGCATGGCGAGTCTGCCAAAGTCGCTCTCGGCTCCTCGAAATCCCCTTGGGGCGAAATGGCCGAACAGATGACGGCACGCCAGGAAATCTACGCTCACCGCAGTTTCTGGCCGGTCGCCAATGCGCTCTACGCCGCGCCCGATGGCTCCCTGAAGAAAGGTGCGACTTCACAGCGATCCCGGGAGGCGCGCCGCGACCCGAAAAGCAAGGCAGGACTGGGCGGCGTACGTCGGCTGCCGTTTACCTTCAAGCAGTTCGAGCGCACCTACAACCTGCGTCGGATGTCGGCAGCAGAGATCGTCATCTTGCTCCCGAATGAGTACCAGAGGTGGCGGACCCCCTGATACAAAGCGCTCTATCCGGCCAGCGTCGAGTCTCACCAACTGAGACGGAAACAGGACATAATGTCCGCATTCCGTCCCGCCGCCGAGCCCTCCCGATGCAAGACGTACGCAAGCTCCTGAACGCCCTTCGGGGCCGCTACAACCAGCGTGAACTGGCCGAGGCCCTTGGGATCACGACCCGGACCCTCCGCCGGTGGGAGGTCGGGGAGTCCGAGCCCCCTCCGTATGCGGCCGACGCCATCCGCCAGCGGCTGCTGCCGCTGGCAGACGAGAGGGCTGGTGATGACTGCGACTTCCGCTTCATCGACCTGTTCGCAGGAATTGGCGGCATCCGCATGGCCTTCGAGGCCCATGGCGGGCGCTGCGTGTTCACCAGCGAATGGAACCCCTACGCCCAGAAGACCTACCTGGCCAATTTCCCCGAGTCCGCTCATACCTTCGAAGGCGATATCACCAAGGTGGACGAGCAGGATGTCCCGGACCACGACGTCCTGCTCGCCGGCTTCCCCTGCCAGCCGTTCAGCATTGCCGGCGTGTCCAAGAAGAACGCCCTGGGGCGCGCCCACGGCTTCGCCGACGAGACCCAGGGGACCCTGTTCTTCGATGTGGCCCGGATCATCGCGGCCAAGCGCCCGGCGGCGTTCCTGCTGGAGAACGTCAAGAACCTGGTCAGCCACGACAAGGGCAACACCTTCCGGGTGATCAAGAAGGTCCTCGAAGAAGACCTCGGTTACCACATCACCTGCAAGGTGGTGGACGGTGCGCACTTCGTGCCCCAGCATCGCGAACGCATCCTGATCGTCGGCTTCAGGGAGAAGACCGACTTCAGCTTCGACGACCTCCACTTCCCCGAGAAGAAACCGAAACTGGCCAGCATCCTGCACCCCCAGGATGGCAGCGAGGAACCGGAAGCACACTACACGACCGGCCCGAAAGCCAAGGTCGACGATCGCTACACGCTGACACCCAATCTCTGGGCCTATCTGCAGGCCTACGCCGAGAAGCATCGTGCCGCAGGCAACGGCTTCGGCTTCGGCCTCGTCAACGGCGACAGCGTGACCCGGACGCTCTCGGCCCGCTACTACAAGGACGGCTCGGAAATCCTGGTCTCGCAAGGCCCCCGCAAGCGACCGCGCCGGCTGACCCCGCGCGAGTGCGCTCGCCTGATGGGCTTCCCGGACGACTTCATCATTCCCGTCAGCGACACGCAGGCCTACAAGCAGTTCGGCAACAGTGTGGTCATGCCTGTCATGCGGGAAGTCGCCAGGGTGATGAAGCCCAGACTGATGGAGCTGATCGATCCGGAACTGGCCAGGCAGAAGTCCCTGATGGCGGCCTGAAACGATGGATGTCGTCGACCGGGCCACGCGCAGCCGGATGATGTCCGGCATCCGTGGCAAGGACACGAAGCCCGAAAGGATCGTGCGCAGCCATCTGCACCGTGCGGGGCTGCGCTTCCGGCTTCAGGCAAAGCTTCCCGGGAAGCCCGACCTGGTCCTTCCGAAGTACGGGACGGCTGTATTCGTCCATGGTTGTTTCTGGCACCGTCACGAGGGATGCCGCTACACGACGACGCCGAAAAGCCATCCCGAATTCTGGCAGGAGAAATTCGAAGCCAATGTCCGCAGGGATGCGAACGTGAAGCAGAAGCTGGAAGAGATGGGCTGGCGGGTACTGGTAGTCTGGGCGTGCCAACTTGGTGAAACTCAGCTTGACATGCTTGTCGCAACCATCAAAGGAACTCAAGGGGAATTCGGTGAAACGCGGCTATCTTTCTGAGTATTTCGAGGGAGTGGCAGTGAAGCGTCTGTCCGCAGTAGAAGCAGACACGACCCGCTCCAATCAGCATGAGTACAACGCGACAAAGGAAATGCTCGCATTCATGGGGCGCCCCTCTGGGCGAACTCGATTGCAAACCAGATTCATCTACTTGGATGATCAATCCGAGGAGACGATCATTGAAGATGCCTTCCTTACTCTCTACGACAGCCGAGAAAATCAGCCGCACAGATCTGCAGAGTATCGGTTCTATTTTCCGACATCCCCTGTTTCACAAAAAGCCAGTGAAGGCGATTTACTCCTGATTGCGCGCAAGCGCGATGGCAGCTTGCTTGTAGTGATCGCCGCCAACGGATCAAGCGCAGTCAATCAACTGAGTTGGCTGTTTGGATTCCAAGACGATGACCTGCTGAAGTTTTCTGTTTTCGCCAACCTGGATGATGAAGCACATCGCGTAGGATTCGCAGCAACAGTAATTCTTGAAAGCCTAGGCATAGAAGTAGAACAACGGGAAGAGAACCATCTCGAATCCATGCTGTCCAGATTCGGTGGAAAGTTCCCGAAGACTTTGGACTTCTCGGCGTATGCGCGTGAAACACTAGGAAATATAGACCCCAGGGACGACCCGGACGCAGCCCTGATGGCATGGATGGAGCGCGAGGAAACATTGTTCCGCACACTGGAACGGCACCTGATCGCAGAGCGTCTTGCGCAAGGATTCACTGTCGATCAGATAGAAGATTTCATGCAATTTTCGCTATCCGTACAGAATCGCCGAAAAAGCAGGGTCGGTCTTGCCCTTGAAAATCACATGGAAGTCATTTTCTCTGCTTTCAGCATCCGCTACAAACGCACTGCAATCACCGAGAACAAGTCCAAGCCCGACTTTCTATTCCCGGGCCAGAACGAATACCACGACGCCGGATTTGATCCACTAAAACTATCCATTCTCGCGGTCAAGAGCACTTGCAAGGACAGATGGCGACAGGTGCTAGCCGAAGCAGACCGAGTCGAAGAAAAGCACTTGCTCACGCTCGAAACCGCCATCAGCGTGAACCAGACGAACGAGATGCAAGCCAAGAAGCTGCAGCTCGTGCTGCCGCTTGGTCTGCATGACACCTACCGAATGGACCAACGCAACTGGCTATTCAGCCTCCGGGATTTCACAAGAGTAGTTCTTGAGCGGCAAGAACGATGACTGATCCATTCCCAGCGCAATGTTTGGAGTGAAAGTGAAATACAGCCAACAAAAAACCCAGCCTTACCAGGCTGGGTTTTTTGATTTGGTGGAGCCAGGGAGGATCGAACTCCCGACCTCGTCATTGCGAACGACGCGCTCTCCCAGCTGAGCTATGACCCCGTGAAACTGGCTGCGAGGGTTGGGTTCCCTGCGGCTGCGGGCCGTGGCCCGTGTCGGGGCAAAGTATAAGCCGGTGCCTCAGCGCTTGCCAATCGTGGCGAGGACGGGGGCCAGGGCGGGTTCGAGCTGGGTGCGGCGCCAGCCGGAGAGGGCGCCGGGCCAGTCTTCGCCGTCCTGCAGGGCTTCGAGCCAGCGGCGGGAGGCGAGGACGCCGTCGGGGAGGCCCAGTTCTGCGCTGCGGGCGGCGACGGCCTGCTGCAGCTGCTTGTAGGTGGCGCGGTCGCGGTCGTCGCCCTTGGCGGGGGGCATGTCGGCTTCGTCGGGCAGCGGGGTCTGCACGGCGGCGAGGATCTGCGCGGCGAGCTTGCGCGGGGCCTTGGGCGAGGCGTCGAAGGCGCGCTGCAGGTCGGCGAGGTCGCGCGGCGGGGTGCGGGCGAGGCCGGCGGCGAGTTCGTTGTCGAGGATCCAGCTGCGCGGGCGGTCGTGGTCGCGGGCGTAGGCGTCGCGCCAGCGCAGCAGGCGCAGCAGGCGGACCTGACCGTCGCGGTCGAGGAACTGGGCGGTGCGCATGCCGAGGTGCGGCCAGCGCTCGCCGTCGTCCTGGGCGGCGTTGGCGAGCATGCGGGCGCAGTCTTCCTGCAGCCAGGCGTGGCGGTCGAACAGGTCGAGCTTGTCGACCAGCTCGCGATGCAGGGCGTGGAGGTGGCGCACGTCGTCGGCGGCGTAGTGCAGCTGCGACTCGGACAGCGGCCGGCGCAGCCAGTCGGAGCGGGTCTCGCCCTTGTCAACGTTCACGCCGAGCAGTTCGAGCAGGATGCGCTGGTAGCCCAGCCCGGCGCCGACGCCGGTGAGCGCGGCGGCGACCTGGGTGTCGAACAGGGGTTCGGGCAGGGCCTTGCAGGCGTGCTTGAAGGCGACGAGGTCTTCGCCGGCGCTGTGCATGACCTTGAGGATGCGGGTGTCGGCGAGGATCGCGGCCAGGGCCTCGGGCACGCCGGGGCACAGGGGGTCGACGAGCAGGATGTCGCCGTCGGCCGTGCTGATCTGCACCAGGGCCAGCTGCGGCCAGTAGGTGCGTTCGCGGACGAACTCGGTGTCGAGGCCGATGATCGGGTCGGTGCCGGCGGACGCGGCGGCGATGAGCGTGTCGTGCAGCGCGTTCAGCGGTGCGGGGGTGTCGATCCAGCGCGGCACGGGCTCGGTCCGGAAGTGAGGGGCCGTTATGCTACCGGAGTGCGGTCCGGGTCAGGCATGACCCGCTACGGTGACCGCCGGGCACGGGAGCGAAGATTGGACGCGGGCATCGATCGACGGGCGAAGGCGGTGGCATGGCGGGGGCTGGCGTTGTCGGCCGCGCTGGTGCTGCTGGGCGCCTGCGGCGGCGACCGCGGGGACGGGACGAAGGCACCCGATGGCGAGGACCGGCCCGAGGGCCAGGTGACCATCGGCGGCGACCATGCGATCGCCGAGCAGCTGACCTGGCGCCGGCCGATCGCGGTGTTCGACCCGGCCAACCCGCAGGCAGCCCACCGCCGGGCGGCGTCGGCGCTGGCCCGGGACCATCTGTTCGAGGACGGCGAAGCGGCCATTCCGCTCTACCTCGCCCTGCTCGACTTCAACCGAGAGGATGGCCAGGCCGCGCTGGGTCTGGAGCGGGCGCTGGAGCGCCTGCGCGAGGCCGGCGACGAGGCGCTGGCGCTGGCCGGGGACGACGAGGCGGCGCTGCGGCGGGCGCATGCGATCGCGGCGGTGATGCGCGGGGTGGAGATGCAGCGGACCGCGGACGGCGCGGCCTACCTGCAGCGCGTGGATCGGGCCGACGAGCTGTGGGAACTGAACGAGGCCGCCGAGCGCGCGCTGGCGGACGACAAACTCGGCGAACAGGGCGGCGACGGCGCGCTGCCGCTGTTCCGCAAGGTGCTGGCGCTGCAGCCGGGCCAGCCGCGTGCGATGCAGGGCGTGGCGGCGGTGGAAAGCGCCCTGATCCGGCGCGCCGAGGAGGCGGCGGTGCGCGCGGACTTCGTCGCGGCCGAGCGCTGGCTGGGCGAGGCGGCGAAGGTGCGGCCGGGATTCGGCGCGGTGGACGCGGGGCGCGAGCAGGTCGAGGAGATCCGCCGCTTCCAGATCGCGCTGCTGCGCGACGAGGGCCTGGCGCTGCTGGCGCGGCCCGGGCAACGCAACAACCTCGAAAAGGCGCGCGAGCTGCTGGCGGTGATGCTGCGCATCGCGCCACCGGGCGATGCCTCGGCGAAGGAGCTGCGCACGCGGATCGACATGGCCACGCACTACGGCCTGATGCGCCCGGGCCAGCGCTTCACCGATGCGCTGCAGAGCGGCGGACGCGGGCCGCGCATGGTGGTGGTGCCGCACGGCGGTTTCCGCATGGGCGCGCGCGACACCGAGCCGGATGCAACCGGCTCGGAGCGGCCTTCGCGCTACGTGCGCTTCGACCGGGGCTTCGCCATCTCGGTCACCGAAACGACGGTGGGCGAGTTCCGCCGCTTCCTGCAGGCCACCGGGCACAAGCCACGCGCGGAGCGGCGCGGGCATTCGCTGGTGTACGACGAGCGCGGCGGCACCTTCGTGCGCCGCAGCGGCGTGGACTGGCGCCACGACCACATGGGCCGGCCGGCCGCCGACGACATGCCGGTGCTGCACGTCAGCGCGAAGGACGCCGAGGCCTACGCGCGCTGGCTGTCGGAGCGCAGCGGCCAGCGCTATCGACTGCCGAGCGAGGCGGAGTTCGAGTACGTGCTGCGCGCGGGCCAGCCCGGGCGGTATCCGTGGGGCGACCTGCCGCCGACGCCGGGCACCGGCAACCTGACCGGCGGCGGCGACCGCTCGCCGGCGGGTCGCCGCTGGGGCAATGCCTTCGTGGGCTATCGCGATGGTTACTGGGGGCCGGCGCCGGTGGCGCGCTTCCGTGCGAACGCGTTCGGCGCGCACGACCTGGAAGGGAACGTCAGCGAGTGGGTCGCCGATTGCTGGCATGATGGCTATCGTCGCGCGCCCACCAACGGCGAAGCCTGGGTGAACCCGGGTTGCCGCACGCGCGTGGTGCGCGGCGGCGCATGGTCGAACGCACCGTCGCAGACCCGATCGGCGTGGCGGCGCCATGCGGAGTACGACAGCACCAATGCGGTGGTGGGGTTCCGCGTGGTGCGCGACATCTGAGTCAGCCTGCGCAGACTCAGGTGCAGGTGCAGGCACGGGCGGCAGGCATTACACGAACCCAGAGGACGAGACGATGCGGCAGAACCCTTTCGGCGGCGGACAACAGCACGGCGGACAGCGCCGCGGCGGGATCAATCCGCGCTTCATCATCCTCATCGGCTTCATCTTGTACGGCGCCTACTACTGGTTCTCGAACCGCACCGAGGACCCCTACACCGGCGAGCAGGTGCTGATCGACAGCAGCATCTCGGTGAACGAAGAGAAGGCACTGGGCCTGCAGGCCTACGAGGACATCCTGTCGAAGGAACGCCCGGTCGACCCGAATTCGCAGGTGGCGCGGCAGGTGCGCGAGATCGCGCGGCGACTGATCGCGAAGGTGCCGGAAGTGGAAGCGGCGATGGCCGCCGAGAACGGCAAGCAGCCGAACGGGTTCTGGCGCGACTTCGAGTGGGACGTGAACGTGATCGAGTCGGAACAGGCGAACGCGTTCTGCCTGCCTGGCGGCAAGATGGCGGTCTACACCGGCCTGCTGCCGGTCGCGCAGAACGCCGATGCGGTGGCGGTGGTGATGGGCCACGAGATCGCGCATGCCCTGCTCCGCCACGGCGCGCAGCGCATGTCGCAGCAGAAGCTCAGCCAGATCGGTCAGATGGCCGGCAGCATGAGCGGCATGGACCCGCAGCAGCAGCAGATGATCCAGGCGGCGATGGGCTACGGCTACCTGCTGCCCTACGCGCGCAAGCACGAGACGCAGGCGGACGAGGTCGGCCTGATGCTGGCCGCCGCCGCGTGCTTCAACCCCGAAGAAGCGGTGCCGCTGTGGGAGCGCATGAGCCAGGCCAGCGGCGGCCAGGCGCCGCCGGAGTTCTCGTCCACGCATCCCAATCCCGGCACGCGCATCCAGAACCTGCAGGCGCTGATGCCGAAGGCGATGGAGTACCGGAAGAAGTTCTGTCGGGACGCCCAGCCTTGATCGCTGCAACGATCACGCTTGTCATCCCGACCGCTCGCGAAAGCGAGCGGAGGGACCTGCTGTTCGCTGTCGAACTCCAACGCACAAGCAGGTCCCTGGCTGCGCTCGGGATGACAGTCATGAACACTCGCGATGACGCGAATGCATGCATTCGGATTTCACCCCCACCCCAACCCTCCCCCGCACGCGGGGGAGGGCGCTGAAGGCAATCGCAGATCTCTTCCTCGGGTGTTTTCGGGTGGCGCAGCGCTCTTCACCCTCCCCCGCGTGCGGGGGAGGGCTGGGGTGGGGGCGCTCCCAGCGAACAACACGCGTCGATCGCCCTTCGGCACTCGAATCAGCGCGCCCGACGGGCCGTCATGCGCGGGCTGTGGCCTTATGGAGACCGGACATGGAGGCGCCATCGTGGCGAATCCGTGTCGTATGCGAACTGTTCCGAGTACTCGGAAAGGTAGCTGTACCCTTCACCTCGCGTGCCCAGGTCCTGGAGAAAGCCATCCAGCGCTTCCAGGACTTCGGTTCCGCCTGCGACTATCAGGATGCCCCTCCGCTCCCAATCGTCCATCGACGCGTAGAAGTTGTCGCGGTTCTGAAGCGAAGTGAAGAGCGCCTGCAGTCCTTCCTCGACTTCGATCCTGATGCCGACAGGGGATGACGTCCGAACGATCTGCGGCTTGCCACTGTCGATGGCCGTTCGAACGCTTGATGCCAACGCGACGTAGTCGGAAGGACTCCCGTACAACACGAAGTCGTCGAGAAGGCCGTTGGGCCGGAACATCTTCCGGTATTCGAGTTCAATCATCCGTGCACCTGAGGTTCGATTTGAGCCGCATGGCGAAGTGGCTTCGTCTTGAATGAATCCTCAGGCTGCAGTTGCGCGCGCATCGTGCAGTCCGGTGACAACCGTCACGCGACCGACCGCCACGCGCCTGGACCCCTCATGGCAATAGAAACCAATGCCCGGCTTGATGCGTGCACGATGCGTTTGCTCTCGCATTTCGTCAATCACGACGGTCATGCGGGCGCGCAGCTCCACGCCGAGAGGCAATGGGGCGTCCGTGGGCAAGCTATTCCCGTCCGCATCATGGAAGTCGGGCCAGATCATGTACAAATTGTCCGAGGGATCATCCTCGGCATAGCAAAAGTCCCAGCGGATGCCGTTGAAAGGCGATGTCCTGCGACCACCCTCGGACTCCGTAAGAATCCGAATGATTGCCTCGAAGTCGTCTGCTGTCGGATAGAGACGCTGCATGGTGTGCATACCTGACGCGTGGGTTGATTCGGCCCGCAATGAGGTGGTGCGGACGTGTTCCAGCGTATCGCAGGCACATGATCGACGCCACGATGCGGGGTCGGCTTGAATGATCGGCGCAATGCGCTTCGATGGTTCCACCCTGCGAATGCTGCCATCGCTGCAAGCTGGGTCCCTGCTTTCGCAGGGATGACGTGGCGGGGAGGTCTCGGTGCAAGCCGCGTATGCACGCAGATCGCGCGCCCTACCCCGCCCTTACCCCAACCCCCGCAACTCCCTTTCCAGGAACAAGCCCAGCTCCGCGGGATCGAACTGGCGTTCGAACAGGGGCACGGCGAAGCGGTAGCGGTCGCCGTCCTGGCGGAGGACCCAGGCGAGGCGGAGACGGGCGAGGGATTGGCGGAGGGTTTCGATGTCGATGCGGGCGCCGTGGGCGTCGAGCAGTTCGAGGAGATCGGCGACGCGCTGCGCGCCGGTGCTGGCGATGCGGTAGACGATGATGCGGTCGAGGCGCGAGGCGGCATCGTCCTGGGTGAGGCGCGCCCAGCCGGCGAGTGCGTCCTGCGCGGCCTGCGAGGCGAGCGCGGCCTGCACGTGTTCGTGGCGGATGCGGGCGGTGCCGGGCGGCAGGGCCTGCAGGCATTCCTGGCAGAGGATGGCGACGAGGTTGGCGCGTTCGCCGCTGGCTTCGACCACGGCGTCGACCAGCGCGGGCGTCTGGAAGGCAATGCCGAGGCGTTCCAGCGGCTGGGTGGCGAGCGCGCGACACGCGGCGGTTTCCAGCCCGCCAATCGTGATGACTTCGCCGAAGTTGCGCAGCGGCGACTGGTAGTCCTGGGTGGCGGCCTGGTAGACATCCCAGAAGCCGGCGAGCATGAAGTGGCAGCGGCCTTCCTCGCTGAGCGCGCGCAGGCGCGCGAGTTCGGGGTACTTGTGCGCGGCATCGTGGCGCAGGAACAGGTCGGCTTCGTCGATGAGCAGCAGCAGCGCGCGGCCTTCGGACTGCGCGGCGAGCGCGGACAGCGCGACATCGAGATCGGTGTCGGCGCCGAGCCCCGCTTCGCTGGCGACGCGAGGCGCGAGGCGATGGTCGCGCAGCGCGAGATAGAGGCAGCGCACGCGCGGATGCGCGTCGAACTGGCGCTGGATCGCCTTCATCAGACTGGTCTTGCCGAGCTGGCGACCGCCGACCAGCACATAGTTGCCGGGCTCGCGATTCACCACCTGCGCGAGCAGCTGCGCGCGACCGAAGAACGACGACGGCCGCGAGACACCGCCGCGCGTCTGGTACGGCGAGATGCGCGTGACCTGCAGTTGCCGCGCCATCGCGCGCACCAGCGCGTCGACCGGCTCGGCCACGAGCAGCCAGCGCGTCTGCGCGCGGCGATCGAGCGCGACGAGCAGATTCGCCGGATCGCGGCAGGCAGGCATGAGATGTCGATCGGCATCGGCGGACGGGCTGAGCACCAGCAGCACGTCCTGGCCGGTGCGCAGTTCGCGCAGCGCTCGCACGATCTCGGCCGGCGCGCGCGCGGGATCGGGCACGTACAGCAGGCAGCGCGCGAGATTCACCGGCAACTCGTCTGGCATGCGCCACTCGAACAGCTCGCCGGGCAGCGCCCAGTCGGTGTTGCGGCGCGACTGCGCACCGATCGCCAGCGCGAGGATCTCGGCCTTCTGCACCGACGATGCACGATCGAAACCCAGCGCCTGCCGCCATGCATCGGCTTCGACACCCGCCGCGCGCAGCAGCGCATCGCGCTGGCGCAGCCAGCCGAGCGCACGGTCGAGCGCGTGCAGGTCGTCCAGCGGCATGTCGAACAGGCGCGCGGGATCGCGCTGCAGCGGCATCAGCATCGGGTTGCGATGGAACAGCCACGCCGCCATCGCGATCACCGCCAGCAGCAGCACCGACAGCAGGCCCAGCAGCCACTGCGTGAGCCCCCAGCCGGCGGGCCGCTCGCAGTTCACGGGCAGCAGGCGTGTCGGCAGCACGCTCGAACGCGCATCGCAGTCCCACTGCCGGGTGCTCTGGTCGTAGCGATAGCGGATGACTTCGCCCTGCATGCCGGCGCGCACGGGAAAGGCTTCGGAGGTCATGACCTTCAGCGTCCACGGCTCGGACACATCGAAGCTGAAGTAGTTTCCGCCTTCCGGCAACTGGTCCAGCGGCAGCGACGACGGCCACTCGCCATCGTCGGCGATCATGCCGCTGAGCACGGTCCTGGCGTAGGCGGTTTCGTTCCAGCCCTGCCCCACCGCCGACAACAGGGTGGGATCGAAACGGAAGAGGACGCGGGTCACCGGGTTCCACTGCGGCACGAAGATCGCGCTGCCGAGGAACAGCGCGACCAATGCGACCAGCAGCAGGCGCGGCCAGCCCAGCGCGCGCCATTGCCGGGCCAGCAGCGAGCTCACGCGTCCACCAGCACGCTGCGCGCTGCGGCGCGCACGGCCTCGCAGCGCCAGGCCAGCCAGCGGCCATCAGCCTCGTCGCGCGGCGCGAGCAGGTTCGACCAATACAGGCGACGCAGCAGCGGATCGATCAGGTACGGGCGCGCGCGGCCGAGACGGTCGCTGTCGAGCAGCGACTGCAGGCGCGTGCGGTCGTCGTCGCGCTCGACCAGCGGCAGCAGCGCCTGCCACAGCAGCGGGTGTTCGGCGAGGCGCGCAGTGGCGGTCGCATCGTCGATGCCGGGTTCGCTGCGCAGCAGGCGATGCGCGGCGTCGAGCAGGGCGGGATGACCGCCGCTCAGGCGCAACAGGCGCGAGACCGTGGCGTCGTCGATGGCCTCGCCGCCATCGTGCCGCAGCAGCGCGCGCAGCGTGGCCGCATCCATCTCAGGCCAGACCTGCACATCGGCGATGTTGAGCAGCGACAGCTCGCCGCCCTGGTATTTCAGGTCGGCCAGGGCCTCGCCACCGCACAGCAGCAGGTGCAGGCGACCGCTGTGGGTTTCGCTGAGGCTGCGCAGCACGCCGGCCAGGGTTTCGCGCAGCGCGGGGTCGCCCTGCTCGAAACGACTGACCAGGCAGAACACGCGCTCGCCCTCGGCGAGGCGACGACGCAGCGCGGCCTCGAAGGCGTGGTCGGAATCGACATCGACCAGGCCGCACTGCTCGCCGATCGCGCGGAAGTATTCGGCCGGCTCGACCGCAAGGCTGTAGGGCGGCTGCAGGTGCAGCACCGAGGCCCCGCCGAAACGACGCGCGGCTTCGGCGATGAAGGCATCCCGAAACGGCGGCTGGCCCCAGTGCGCCTGGCTGAGCAGCATGAGGATGGGATACGGCATCAGCCGGTCCATGCGCTCGAAGACATCGCGCACGGTCGCGGCGAACGGACCTTCGGCCACGGCCTGCTGCGCGGGGTATTCGGGCTCGAAGCCGGCGGCGTCGAGCAGCGCATTGGTCTCGGCCTCGGTCAGGCGCAGGTAGGCAGCGCAGGCGACGACGCGGTCGCGATGCTTGCCGCTGGGCATGGCGTCGCCGTTGCGCCAGTTGTTGACCGACTCGCGGCTCATGCCGATCTCGGTGGCGACCGAACCAGCGCTGGCACGGATGCGACGCATGTGGGCGGACAACAGCTGCGAGAAGCGAGGGTTTGGCGGGGTGGACATGCCGGCGTGGACGACTGGACAGCCGTCCACGCTAGCGCCCATGCCGACGGTGTCAACCCGTGCAGGCATCGCGGCACCTCCGGGTCAGAAGATGATCCGCAGCGCGAGCAGCCAGACCACGCACAGGCCGGCGTATTTCAGGCCGAGCACGACCGGGCTCGGCGGCGCATACGGCCCGGACTGCAGGATGTGCAGGCGCTGCGGCGCCTTGAGCCGGCTGTACAGCACCAGCCCGGCCAGCAGCACCAGGATGCCGCCGATCACGCTCACGCCGGTCGGGCCGAGCAGGTCGAGCAGGCCGACGAACAGCTTCTTCGTGCCCTGCCGGCGACCTTCGTACTCGATCTCGCCGGCCGCGCGCACCGCGATGGCGGCGCTGCGCGCCATCAGCGTGCCCAGGAGGAAGATCGTCAGGGCCGTCAGCGAGGCGAACGCCGCGCGCCAGCGGCTGAAATGGGTTTCGTGCGCGGCGAACTGGTCGGCCAGGCGCTCGCGCAGATGCGTGTAGATGCGTTCGCGCAGGCCGGGCGTCTCGATGAAGACCGACACCACGCTGTCGTCCTTGCCATCGCGATGGTGGAACTCGATGTCGGTCTCGTGCTCGTTGTACTGCACCCGGGTCATCGCGCGGAAGGCGACATGCTTCGCGTCCTTGCCGAAGACCATCGCCGGCGAGCGACCGCCGTCGAGCGCATCCACCGCCTGCGCGGCGGTCTCCTTCGTCATCTTCTCGGCGTAGATGGCTTCGTCGGTGACGACGATCAGCTGCGTCTTCCCGTCCTGCGTATCGATCCAGTGCTGCATGGTGTTCCCCGGTGGTTGCAGGCGACATCGCCCGTGCCGCCAGTCTCGGGGCAGCCCCTCAAGCGCTGAATCGGGAAAGCGTCAGTCCCGCCGGGGTGGGGGTTGACGATTTGTCAGGTGGGGAACAGGGTCGCGCGCAGTCGGGCAATGACAGGAAGGCCGGAGGATACTGGCATTGTGAGAGGTCTGGCGCTCCGTCATATGCGAGTCAGGCCTTGCGATTGCGTTGCGACCATTCCTCCCAGTAGGTCTTGGTAGCCGCGTCCAATTCTTCAAGCGAGACTGGCACTCCAGAGTCAAGCGTGACAGTCGCGTGCGTGTACGCAAGGTTGAGTGTGCCCATGACGCAGTTGACTACGACAGGATCCGCACTTTGAAGAGACAGAATCTCTGGATCGAGGCGAACGATCTCGGCCAATTCAGTGCATGCAGGCTCGTCGTACGGCTCGAACTCGAAGCGTGTGCAATTCGAAAGCCTGATGATGAAGCCAGTGCCATCACCCGGAAATCGCTTGCGAATGTAGCGAATGGACACATGGACGGAGACATCGCCGGGGACGGAACCCTCGATGTTTTCGATACCGCCGTCGTGCAGGTACTTCCAGACCTCGGAACTGCTCATAGCCGCGCCTAAGAGATGAGTTGAGTCGCGCCGCGATGCGGCCGTAAGCTTCCCCGTCAAGCAGACACTTCAAAAGTAGAACTTCCGGCTACTTTCTGACGGTACTCCGCGGGCGTGAGATCGCCCAGGGAGTCGTGGGGTCGTTGCTCGTTGTACTCGACCATCCACCACCAGGTCGCCTCGCGGACATCGTCGATGCAGGCGAACAGGTGCTGGTCCAGGACTTCGTCCCGGAACGTGCGGTTGAAGCGTTCGACGAAGGCGTTCTGGTTGGGCTTGCCCGGCTGGATGTACTGGATAGCCATGCTATTGACCTTGGCCCACTGCACGAAGGCTTCACCCAGGAATTCCGGACCGTTGTCGGTGCGCAGTACCTGAGGCAGGCCATGATCGCGTTGAAGCTGCTCGAAGACACGCACCAGGCGCGTCGACGAGATCGAGGTGTCGACTTCGATGTGCAGCACCTCGCGATTGAAGTCATCCACGACGTTGAAGGTCCGGAAGCGACGGCCGCAGGCCAGCGCATCCGACATAAAGTCGGCCGACCACACCATATCCGGCAGGCGCGGCACGTAAAGCGCCACCCGCTCGCGTTTGGGAAGCCGGCGCCTTGCCGCCCGTCTCAAGTTCAATCGCATCGCCTTGTACACCCGGTAGATCCGCTTGTGGTTCCACTCCGGCCGCGTGCGGCGTAGCAACTTGCGGCACTTCCAGAAGCCACGCGCTGGCCGCGCTTCGACCAGACCGGCCAAGGCCGCAATCACCTCCGCGTCCCGGACCGTCCAATCCAAGGGCGGCCGGTACCACGCCGCCCGAGACAACCCCACGCACTCGCAGGACCGGCGCAGGGGCCGCGCATGCACCTGCACCAGGTACCGCGCGGCCTCGCGCTTCTGGACCGGCCCTACAGTTTTTTTGCGATCAGATCTTTCATTGCCGCGTTATCCAGCGCCATCTCCGCATACATGCGCTTGAGCTTCGCGTTCTCGGCTTCGAGCTCCTTGACCCGACGCAACTCCGATGCCTCCAGGCCACCGTACTTCGACTTCCATTGGTAGTAGGTCGCGACGCTGATGCCGGCTTGCCGGCAAATGTCTTTCACCGGCACACCGGCGTCGGCCTGCTTGAGGATTGAGACGATCTGGGTCTCGGTGAAACGGGACTTCTTCATGGAACCTCCTGGCTGGGGAAACATGCCAGAAAGTTCTACTTATCGGGTGTCTACCTGAAGGGGAAGCTTACGGGCGTCGGCCTGCATGCTGAAATGGACTCCCGCCCATTGGAGCACGCGGCAACGAATGCTACTCCCGTGACGATCCCTTGGCGAATCCACACCGCATCGCGCGCAGGCGCGTCAAGGTTTGCGCAGCAACTCGCCTCGACCTTGACGCGCCGAGCACGGCGGGAGCGTGCGACGGCAACGGGATTCCACTTCCAAAGCTTTTCAAGGCTGGGTCCCGGCCTGCGCCGGGACGACGGTGAAAGATTGCGGATGGCAGTGAATCCATCGCACGTCACACGCAGACGAGCCGATGTCTGCAATAGGGTGCGGTTCACCGCACCGGCTTTTCATACCGCCGCGACCAAAGCGGTGCGCCGAGGCACACCCTATAGCAGAAGCCGGGCGCGGGGAGGACCCGCGCCCGGTGAAGCATCACGCGGCGGTGCCGTCCAGCGGCACCAGTTGGTTGTCTTCATCGTATTGCAGACCGCAAACCATCGCGGCCATGCCGCGTAGCGCGGCTTGCGGACTGGCGCCGCTGGCTTCGCACAGGGCGATGAACTGATGTGGGACTTCGACGAGCAGCACGTTGGACGGCTGGAACTGCGCTTTCGGCTTGGACATGACGGACCTCCGTTTCGCCCGACGCCCGGAGTGGGCACCGTTGGCGAGTCCAAACCGCATCGCGCGCAGGCGCGTCAAGGTTTGCGCAGCAATTCAACTCGACCTTGACGCGCCGAGCACGGTGCGATGATGGGACGGCAACGGGGAACACCTCACGACACGCTGTCCTCGCAGGCTTTTGGCTTCCGTAGAACGGAACCGCCGAAGGCGATGAACAGCTTCGCTGTTGGAGAACCGCCATAAGCCTCGCGTCAACTCCACGCCGGAATCCGCTTCACGGGTTCCGCCCTACGAATACGCTTTACGGCCTTTATCGTTACGCTTTACGGACTTGATTATCAAAAGATCGTGAACAGGTTCTTACCGCTTTCATAGATTAAGATCGTTGACGTAACCGAGAACCTTCTCAAGCAGGTACTTCCGGATGTGCCCCACGGTCAATGTGTTTTGTCTCTCATTGATTTCGCCTTCGATGGCCTCACCGGTCGAGCGCCAAGTTGGCTCTAGGCAGAAAAGTTTTCCGTCTGCGAGCGTAATCCGGATGTCCGGCTTAAGACTTCCCTCATCGGCTTGCTTCTCGGCGACAACTGTAGCTGTCACACCACTTGCCGTAAGCGCAGCAGCTACGCCTAGCGCGAGCGCTTTGTTCAGTTTCTTGTCGTCCGATCCTGCTTGGACCTGGACGCGGCGGTACTCTTGCGACGCTTGCTGTTCCGTGTCCCGAGAGTAGGGATTCCTCGAATATGCGGGATCCAGGATGGCCTGAAGGAATGCGCTCTTCCGCAGCGCGCCTACTGCTGAGGCCTCGGATGTTTTCTGCAGCTTCAATGTCTGTCTTACGTCTTCGGCACCGAAGGCCCGAATCGCCGCCAACGAAACATTTGGTGGAAGCTCGAAGACGCGAACATCTAGCATTCTGAGTAAGAAGGCAACTTGATTCCGCCGCTTCTTCCATTCTTTCAAGTAGGCAGCGTCTAGATCGGGGTTGTCCAAATAGCTGACGATCTGGTCGATATCAACGTAGTTCTGTGTTCCTGCCGTGAGGTTGGCAACCGTAAGATTCAAGTCCTTGCTGCTGTCGCCTCCAACAAGCACCCAGACGTTTGGTACCGGTCGGTCTTTGAGTAGATCTCGGTATAGACCATTGATCTCGGCCGACTTTGCTTCCAAGCGCGTATAGAACTCGGAAATTGTCTCGGACGCAGCAGCAAGTGGTTCTCCAACATCTCGGGTGACACCAAAAACCTCAAGGCTCTGCCCTGATAGTGTTCTGGTCGTCAGGTCAGCGATGTCGAAGAACTTGGTCTTGGTTGGGCCGGTAAAGTGGTACAGGCCTTTGTTCAAATCAACGACGCTGTCGCGCCCGACTGCCCAAGCTTGGGCGGACAGCATTTCTGCTCGGCGGACATCGGTAATAGGCCAGCAAACTACGACACGCCCCTCTTCCTCGCGGAAGAGCACCCGCAGCGTCTCAAAGAACTGAAATGCTTCATCTGCTTCAAGCGCTGGATTGTCTCGACCCATCAAGACCCAAACCTGGCGCTCCTTCTTCGCAAAGTTCATGGAGCGGATGTGCTGGGCAACATCGGAGAGGGGCACGGACGCTGGTATCTCGTGAACTTCTGTTCCGGTAAAGAACCCAGTGAGAGTCTTGAAAAAGGTTGTCTTCCCCGAGCCCGCCGGTCCCAGAAAGAGTTCAAACCGTCCTAGGCCACCATCTCGAACCTGTCGCAACAGCGTTTCGAGACGGGTGGCGTCGATGTCGACCCTTTGGACTATGCGAGTCAGGTCGGCGTCGCTGTTCCGAACTTCCCGCTCAAGTGCTTCGTAGCGCTTTGGAAGCTTGAGTGCCGTGAATCGGTCTTCTGTGTTTACGGTGGTCATGGGAGGTGGTGTTTAGACGCCTAACGCCTGAGTTAAGCCGCTCCGTAGCGGCGTGGTGGACACGTGCTAGCGTAGCGCAGGCACGTGGCCGACGCCACGATGCGGGGTCGGCTTGAACGAGCTGTTAGGCCGCTGCCGACAGGGTGGTCATATTTATATCTTAATGATGAAATTCACGGCGACATTTTTTGGGCGCGTTTCTTCTCCACCGTGCTCAGTAGTGGTTGCTTGCCGTGCTGGACCGTGCCAATCATCATAGCCCCAGGCAGGGTCACGAGGAACGAACGCACCATCTCCAGCTGCACCTTGCAATGAAAGACTATGAGAGTGTTTGCGAATCATATCGTTTTGAAACGAGCCAATGGCGCGGCCAGTTTCTACATCGCCATTTCCATCGCTTCTTGCGTTGTTGGCGCCTCGTAGAAACATTCCACGTAAATCTGGAACCCTTTCACCAACAACTTTCCGCAGTTCCTCAAAGTCGCTAGGTACCGTGCTGCCATCGCATAACATCCAGCCTTTTGGAGCTTTGTCACCGTAGTAGGAAACGATGGTCCCAGTCGGAATACGAACATCCTTCTGGATAGTATTTGTAAGGCTATCAACTTGTTTTTGAATTCTTGTGGCCCAAGACAAGTCAAGGCTTGGCGAGATGCCTTCTTCTGCAAAAGCCAATGGCGTGAAGAAAATGGCTGCAGCTAGAAGCAGTGTCCTTCGCATAAATCTCTCCTTTCATAAATTAATTGGGCATAGCGCGTATTCAACTAAGAATTTTACTTTAGCCATCGCTACTGAAAAGCGAAAACGTAGTTCCGCTAGTTCGGCATCGAGCACACTTCCTTCCAATTTGTAGCCGGACTTGAAAATATGCTTACGTTGATGCCGTCAACTGTGTTGCCAGTCTACTTAAAATGTACGAGATGCCATTTTTGGTCTCATTGTAGATCTTCCATACGGCCTAACGCCTGAGTTAAGCCGCGCCGCGAAGCGGGGTCGGCTTGGATGAATTGTTAGGCCTCAGGCCGTGAGACCTTGGGGCAACCAGCGTGCCGCTCACACCTCTTGCTGCGGAGCCACAATTGCCCCGCCGTGATAGATCAGATCTGCCGGAACCTGCCCATCTTTGGTTTTCGATAGTTTGACGCCGTCTATTGGTATGCGTACTTGAGTTCCGTCCGAGCGGCCAAACACGACGAAGCACGTATCACCCTCCCAGAACACCTCACGGATCTCGATTCGGTGGACTCCATCTCGCTCGACAACAACAAGTGCTTCGGTAGCGTGGTCGCTTGATTCTGTCATCTGAGGCCTAACTTAGTTTAGACACCCAATTGACGTATAACACTTTGCCGCATAACAAGGGAAATGAAACCACAAGAGTGACGAACCGGCGACGCTCATACAACAAAATCAATTAGATAGCCTAGTCCGCAAATCCCTGCTGATTGGCCGGTCATTTCTTACACGGCAACTACACTGCATAACACCGCCCCTCCCGCAACCTGTCAGATCCAACAGGTCTCCCAACCCTGCGAACACCACCGCACCTGCAACCTGGGTCCCTGCTTCCGCAGGGATGACGTAACGGGTACGCGTCCACGCAGGCCACGTGATCGCGCACTGCCGATGCAGGCGTCACGGACACCCCGCCCTACGCATTCATCGCCCCCCAAAACAACACGGCCCCGCGATTGCAGGGCCGTGCAAGTTACTGCGGGAAGTCGCGGGCGCTTACTTCCCAGCAACCACCTTCACCATTTCCAGGCACTTGGTGGAGTAGCCCCATTCGTTGTCGTACCACGAGACGATCTTGACGAAGGTGCCGTCGAGGGCGATGCCGGCTTCGGCGTCGAAGATGGAGGTGCGGGTGTCGCCGCGGAAGTCGGTGGCGACGACCTTGTCTTCGGTGTAGCCGAGCACGCCCTTGAGCGCGCCTTCGGACTGGGCCTTCATTTCGGCGCAGATCTCGGCGTAGGTGGCGGGGTTGTCGAGTTCGACGGTGAGGTCGACGACGGAGACGTCGGAGGTGGGCACGCGGAACGCCATGCCGGTGAGCTTGCCCTTGAGCTGGGGCAGGACCACGCCGACGGCCTTCGCGGCGCCGGTGCTGGACGGGATGATGTTCTCGAGGATGCCGCGGCCGCCGCGCCAGTCCTTGTTGGACGGGCCGTCGACGGTCTTCTGGGTGGCGGTGGCGGCGTGGACGGTGGTCATCAGGCCGCGCTTGATGCCCCACTTGTCGTTCAGCACCTTGGCGATCGGCGCGAGGCAGTTGGTGGTGCACGAGGCGTTGGAGATGATCGCTTCGCCGGCGTAGGTGCCGTGGTTGACGCCGTAGACGAACATCGGCGTGTCGTCCTTCGACGGGGCCGAGAGGATGACCTTCTTCGCGCCGGCGGCGAGGTGCTTCTCGGCGGTGGCCTTGTCGAGGAACAGGCCGGTGGATTCGATGACGATGTCGGCGCCGACTTCGTCCCACTTCAGGTTGGCCGGGTCGCGCTCCTGGGTGAGGCGGATGCGCTTGCCGTTGACGACCAGGGTGCTGCCGTCGACCGCCACATCGCCCTTGAAGCGGCCGTGGACCGAGTCGTAGCGGAGCATGTAGGCCAGGTACTCGGGTTCGAGCAGGTCGTTGATGCCGACGATCTCGATTTCGTCGCCGAAGTTCTGGACGGCGGAACGCAGCACGTTGCGGCCGATGCGGCCGAAGCCGTTGATACCAACCTTGATCGCCATGGGCGGGTTGCTCCTGAGCAGGGGTGAGGACGGGGTAGCCCGGCATTTTAACGGATGCGCCCGGCCCTCGCCGTCCCCGGGCCCTGCGGGTCCGGCCCGGGACCCGGGCGATTGATCGACTTTGGCAGGGCATCCGCATGCCGCTTGCGGGCCCCTGGAGGCACCCCCACCCGAGCCTTGCGCGAGTGATGCCGCGTCCGGCGCACGGCCCAAGCCGGCCCCGTCCCACCCCGCAAAGGGCCGATCCCGATCGGGAAAAGCCCGGGTTGTGACGGCGGACAGCCCCGGACCGTACCGCTGAGGATGCAAATTGTTAAGAAATTGATCATCCTCAAAAGGCGCCGGAAGCGCGCAGTCCACACTGGCTCCAGAGCAACGGCACCAGTCCACAGACCCCAGTACATGCCCAGGAGGCAATTCCATGTTCCGTCGTATCGCACCGCTCGCCCTCGCCATCGCCCTCGGTGGCCTCGCCGCCCCCGCCTTCGCACAGCAGGCCGGGGAATGGACCATTGGCGTCGGTGCCCACCAGGTCAACCCCAAGAGCGACAACGGCCGACTCGTCGGCGGCACCGTGCCGATCGAAGTCGACAGCAACGTCCGCCCGACCATCACCGCCGAATACTTCGTCCGCGACAACCTCGGCATCGAAGTGCTGGCCGCCTGGCCGTTCGAGCACGACATCAACGTGCCGGGCGTCGGCCGCGTCGGCTCCACCAAGCACCTGCCGCCGACCGTGTCGCTGCAGTACCACTTCGGCCAGGGTACGGTGAAGCCGTTCATCGGCGCCGGCGTCAACTACACCCGCTTCTTCAGCACCGAGACGACCGGCATCCTGGCCGGCACCGACCTGGAACTGGACGACTCCATCGGCCTGGCCGCGCACGTCGGCATCGACTTCGAAGTCGGCGAGAAGGGCTCGATCCGCGTCGACGCGCGCTGGATCGACATCGACACCGACGTGGAACTCAACGGCGTGGACGTGGGCACGGTCGAGATCGACCCGCTGGTCTACGGCGTCGCCTACGTCTTCAAGTTCTGATCCCGGTCGCTTCATTCGATTCGTTCGATCCACGCAACACGGCATGACGGAAAGATCGCTCCTTCCGTCATGCGCGCCTCGGGTCATGTCGGTTACCCTCCCCGGCATGACCCGTTTCTTTTTCGCCGCCTGCGTCGCCGCGACGCTCACCGCCGCCCTCTCACCGCCCGCGCACGCCTGGGGGCCGCTCGGCCACCGGCTGGTCGGCCACCTCGCGCAATCCGAACTCTCGCCGAAGGCCCGCGCCGAAGTCGCGCGGCTGCTGCGCGGCGAAGCCGAACCCACCCTCGCCGGCGTGGCCAACTGGGCCGACGACCTGCGCAGCAACGATCCGGGCCTCGGCCGGCGTTCGTCGCCATGGCATTACGTGAACCTGGCCGAAGACGGCTGCCGCTACGAGGCCGCGCGCGACTGCAAGCGCGGCGACTGCGTGGTCGAAGCCATCCGCCGCCAGCGCGCCATCCTCGCCGACCGCACGCAGCCCGATGCCGCACGCGCGCAGGCGCTGAAGTTCCTGGTGCATTTCGTCGGCGACGTCCACCAGCCGCTGCACGCCGGCCATGCGGCGGACCGGGGCGGCAACGACATCCAGGTCAATCTCGACGGCAAGGGCAGCAACCTGCACCGGCTGTGGGACAGCGAACTGCTCGCCACCGCGAAGCTCGCGGAGCCCGAATGGCTGACGCGGCTGCGCAAGCTGCCGTCGCCGAAGGACACCGGCACGGACCCGGCGCGCTGGGCCGAGTCCTCCTGCCGCGTGGTGCTGCGCGAGGGCCTGGTGCCGCCGCGCGCGAAGATCGGCCAGGACTACGTGCTGCGCTGGCGGCCGGTCGCCGAGGATCGACTGCGGCTGGCCGGCCACGCGCTGGCGACGCTGCTCAACGACACGCTGAAGTGATGCCGACGCAACGATGCCCGCGCCCGAACTGATCGCCGCCGCGCTGTTCCTGCTCGTCGCGGTGCTGTATTCGTCGGTCGGCCATGCCGGCGCCAGCGGCTACATCGCGGCGATGACCCTGCTGGGCTTCGCGCCGGAGCAGATGCGCCCGACGGCGCTGGCGCTGAACCTGCTGGTCGGCGCGATCGGCCTGTACCGCTTCTGGCGCGGCGGCCACGTGCGCTGGCGCAACATCCTGCCCTTCGTCCTCGCCTCTGCCCCCGCGGCGTTTTTCGCGGCGCAGGTGAAGCTGCCGAAGGAGACGTATTCGACCCTGCTCGGCCTGGTGCTGGTGGTCGCCGCCATCGGTGTGTTCCGTTCCGCGTCGCGCGCGGAAGCGGAAGACGCGGGGGCGCAGGGACGACGCGTGCCGTGGGCGGCCGGCCTGATTGCCGGCGGCGCGATCGGCACGCTGTCCGGCCTCACCGGCACCGGCGGCGCGATCTTCCTCACGCCGCTGCTGCTGTTCGCGCACTGGATGCCGACGCGCGAAGCCAGCGGCACGTCGGTGGCCTTCGTGTGGATCAATTCGCTGACCGCGCTGGCCGGCCTGCTGCAATCGCAGCAGACGCTGCCGACGATGCTGCCGCTGTGGTTGGGCGCGGTGGCCCTCGGCGCGCTGATCGGCACGCAGCTCGGGCTGCGCTGGCTGCCGGTGCGCGCGCTGCGCTACTCGCTCTGCGTCGTACTGCTGATCGCGGCCGGGAAACTGCTGCTCGGCTGATCCGCCGCGCATGTGCCGCCCTGCGGGCAGGGCGGCGCGACATGCGCGAGAGGCCCGTTTACTCCGCGGCCGGTGCCGGCGCGGCGGCTCGCTCGGCATCGCGGGCCGCACGCGCGGCGTCGGCCGCACGCAGTTCGGCGCGCTTCCTTTCGATACGCTGCTTGATCGCCTCCAGCTCGGCCTTGCGCTCCTCCGGGCTCATGGCGGCGAAACGGGCACGCTCGCGTTCGGCGGTCTCCGCATCGACCGTGGCGGCGATGGCCGTCGCAGTGCGCGCCGCGTGCTCCGCGTCGCGCGCGGCGGCGGCGGCTCGCGCGGCTTCCTGTGCGGCCGCCTTGCCTGCCTCGGCATCGGTCTTCGCGCGTTCGGCGTGGCGCGCGGCCGAAGCCTGTGCCTCGATCGCCATTGCACGTGCCTGCTCGGCTTTCGCGGCCTGCGCACGCGCGGCCTGCTGCGCACGTTCGGCCGAGATCGCCGTCATCGCTGCAGGCGGCTCGGGCGGCGAAGGCGGCTCCGGCGGAGAGGGCGGCGCAGGCGGCGCAGTCCGCGGCAGCGATGGCGCGCGTGCGGGGCGGGCCACCGGTGCGACCGGCGAAGCCGGCGGGGCCGCATCGGGGGCATCAGGCGCGGCGGGCGGCGCCGGAGGCGCGGGTGGGGCAGGAGGCGCCGGGGGCGGGGTGCGCGACGCATCGGACACGACCATGACCAGCTCGACGCCGCCGAACGTGCCGTCCGCCTTGTCTTCGCCGACCTTCACGGTCGCGGGCTCGCCTTCGGCGACGATGACTCGCGGCTGGTTGACGTCGCGACCGTTGCGCTTGAGCGCGATCGCGACGTCGAAACGTCCGCCATCGAGGGGACGCACGCTCGCGTCGAGATCGATCCAGCCGCCCTTGCCGTCCTGGTGGCCCAGCTTCAGCAGCCGGCCTTCGGGATTGACCAGTGAGAAATGTTCGACCTTGTCGCCGTCGATGCGCAGGGTGACATCGAGGCGGTGGTCGCCGCCGCGCAGGTCGGTGGCCTGGATCGCGGCCTTCGGCGCGCGCGCCGGCTGCGCGGACCAGACCGCGAAACCGGTGCCCAGCGCCAGCAGCGCGACGGTGATGGCGCCGATGCGCCGCGTCCACGGACGCGGCATCGGGGATGTGAGTTGCATGACTCGCTCCTTCAGGGGATGGGAGAACCCCCAGTGGCAGCCCAGCGGCGCCTGCCGGTCTGCCATGAGGGTCTTGAGCATCGCTTCGCCGTACGCGCGTCGCGAATCGGGGTGGGCCGCGATCACCGCTTGGTCGCAGGCGAGTTCCTGATCGTGGCGAAAGAATCGGGCCGCCAGGTGCACCAGCGGGTTGAACCAGAACACGCAGCGCAGCGCGGCCACGGCGAAGTTCGCCAGGTGGTCGCCGCGACGGCGGTGCGTGCGTTCGTGCGCGAGCATCAGCTGCCGCTCGCGGGCGTCGTAGCGCCACTGGAAATCGTCGGGCAGCACGATGCGCGCGCGCACCACGCCGAGCAACGCCGGCAGGCCGAGGCTGGTCTGCGCCTTCCACAGGTCGTCGCGCAGCGGGCGCAGGCGACCGAGACCGCGCTCGAAGCGGCGCTGCTGCCACCACAGGCGCAGCCCCATCGCCAGCGCACCGAGCAGCCACAGCGCGATGAGCCACGGCGTCGGATCGAAGGACGCCGCCGGCGCCACGGTCGTGGTCGCCGCAGCGACCGGGAACGCCATCGGCACGACGGGCGCCTGCGGCACCTCCGCGACCGGCGCCGGCAACAGCACCGCCAGCAGCGACGCCGGCACCAGCCACCATGCGGCGTAGGCGACGCCGGCGCCGAAGCGCGGGCGCAACCATCGGGACAGCAGGAAGGCGAACGCAACGGCGACACTCGACGCCAGCACCGCACCGCCGAACGCCTCCAGGAGATCAGCGTGGTTCATCGTGGCCCTCCAGGCTGTCGACCAGCCGGCGCAGTTCCGCCACGTCCGAGGCGCTGAGCTTGCGGTGCTCGCTGAAGTGCGCAACCAGCGGCGCGACGCGGCCGTCGAACAGGCGTGCGAGCAGGCTTTCGCTCTCGCCCATCACCCAGTCCTCGCGGCGCAGCTTCGGCGAATAGAGGTAGCGGCGCCCGTCCTTCTCGGCTTCGATCGCGCCCTTGTTGAGCAGGCGGTTGAGCAGGGTCTTCACCGTGGCTTCCTGCCAGTCCTGGCGGCCGGCCAGCGCGGCGAACACCTCGTCGGAGGTCTGCGGGCTGCGCTGCCACAGCACTTCCATCACGGCGGATTCGGCTTCGCTGATCTGCATGGTCGTCCCGGGATCGTTTACGCGTGTAATTGGACTGTAGATTACACGCGTAAACGGTCGAGTCAAGACCGTTCGTCGGCAGCGCGGCATGCGGGGCGGCGGCGCGCGTTTTTGACGGGACGCAGGACGCCGCCGGCGAACTTGGCGATGATGGCGGCATGGACCCAGACCGCCAGCCGCCCCGCCTCCACAGCCTCGACGACGCCGTCGAGACCCTTCTCGCCAGCATCGACGGCCCGCTGCATGTCGCCGCGCCGCTGGGCATCGGCAAGCCGCACCGGCTGTTGAATGCCCTGTACGCGCGCTGCGAACGCGACCCGTCGCGACCGCTCCATCTCTACACCGCCCTGTCGCTGGACCCGCCGACCCCGGCCAACGACCTGCAACGGCGCTTCCTCGCGCCGTTCCTGTCGCGCCACTTCGGCGACGACTTCCCGCGCCTGGCCTATGTGCAGGCGATGCGCCGCGACGCCCTGCCGGCGCACATCGAGGTGGAGGAGTTCTACATGCAGTCCGGCGCGATGCTGCGCTCGCGCCAGGCGCAGCGCCGCTACGCCAGCCTCAACTACACCCATGTCGCCCGCGCCATCGCCGATCGCGGCGCGAACGTGTTCGTGCAGAAGGTCGCGGCCAATGCCGATGGCAGCCGGCTGTCGCTGTCGTCGAATACCGACCTGACCTTCGATGCGGTCGACGCCATCGTCGCGCGCGGCCTGCCGCGCCCGCTACTGGTGGCGGAAATCGATCCGGAACTGCCGTGGATCGAGAACGGCGCGACAGTCGAGGCGTCCTACTTCGACCTGGTGGTCACGCCGCCGGGCCCGCATCCGAAGCTGTTCGCGCTGCCGCGCCAGCCGGTGGCCGACGCGGAGTACGCGATCGGCTTCTTCGCGAGCACGCTGGTGCGCGACGGCGGCACGCTGCAGATCGGCATCGGCGCGCTGGCCGATGCGCTGTCGCACGCGCTGGTGCTGCGCCATACCGACAACGCCAGGTATCGGCGCGTGCTGCAGGCGCTGGACCCGGAGATCGAACGCCATCCGGCGGTGATCGCCAGCGGAGGGCTGGACCCGTTCGCCATCGGCCTGTACGGCTGCAGCGAGATGATCAACGAAGGCTTCCGCGCGCTGGTGCAGGCGGGGGTGATCCGGCGCAAGGTCGTGGACGACGAGGCCCTGATGCGACGCGTCGGCGACGGCAGCGCGAGCGAGGCCGACCTCGCCCGGCTCGATCGCGAGGGCGAATACCTGCACGGCGCGTTCTACCTGGGTTCGCACGACTTCTACGACTGGCTGCGCACCCTCGACGAGGACGCGCGGCGCGGCATCGGCATGCGCCGCGTGAGCGAGGTCAACGAACTCTACGGCGGGCGCGAATCGCTGGAACGCGTGCAGCGCCGCGAGTCGCGCTTCTTCAACACCTGCATGATGGCCACCGCGCTGGGCGCGGCGGTGTCGGATGCGCTGGCCGACGGCCGCGTGGTGTCAGGGGTCGGCGGCCAGTACAACTTCGTGGCGATGGCGCATGCCCTGCCCTGCGCGCGCTCGGTGCTGATGCTGCGCGCGACGCGCGAGGAGCCGGGGCTGCCCGCGATCTCCAGCGTGCTGTGGAACTACGGCCACACCACCATCCCGCGCCACCTGCGCGACCTCTACGTCAGCGAGTACGGCATCGCCGACCTGCGCGGCGCCTGCGACGAGGACTGCGTGCGGACGATGGCCGGGATCGCGGATGCGCGTTTCCAGGCAGCCCTGCTGCGCACCGCGCACGACAACGGCAAGGTCGACAGTGCGGTGCCCGATCCGCGCGCGCTGGCGCACAACACGCCGGAACGCCTGCGCGACGCGCTCGCCCCGTTCCGTGCCGACGGCACCCTGCCCGACTACCCGCTGGGCAGCGACTTCACCCCGGTGGAACAGCGCCTGGTGAAGGCGCTGACCTGGCTGAAGGCGAACACCGCCACGCGCGGCGCGAAACTGAAGACCATCGCGCAGGCACTGTTCGTGCCGAAGGCGACATCACCGGACGACCTCGCAGCGCTGGCCCGCATGGGCTATGCCTCGCCCGCCGGCGCGGGCGAGGCGCTGTACGCGAAGCTGGTGACGCTGGCGCTGCGCGAGACCTGATCGCCCGTCGACGATCAGTGACCGCCGCCCATGTTGCCGGCCCCGCCCACCGCCCGCCCCCCACCTGCGGCGGTACCACCGGAGGAACCACTGCCGCCCGGGTTGCGGTCATGCCGTCCACCCGTCCGGGCGCCATTGCCGCGACTACCATCGCCGTTGTCCTGGATCCATGCGGGCGAGAGCCCATTCCAGCTGCCACCGCCACCTACGCGCGACGCCTCGATCGGCTGGCACGGCTGCACGACGACGACTTCGCGATACGCCGCGACCTGCGCATTGCAGCCGGCTTCGGTGGCGTCGACGATGCCGACGGTGGTGCGGCCGTCGAGCGAGATCGTCGCGGTCCAGGCGATGTCTTCGGCATGGGCGAAACCCGTGACGAGCAGCAGCGCCACTCCTGCGGTGCGGATCATCTTCATGTTCAACTCCTGATTCGTGGAAATGGAAGGTCCTGGACGTGCGTTCAGCGCCCAGGCCCTGGCTGATTCATGGAAGCGCGGGCCGACGTCCACGGCCGATGTGCGTTTTTTCATGCGCGTCCTCCATTGGTCGGAACGGAAAGGCACGGGGGGCGACATGGCGCCGCCCCCAGGCCGCGCGCCTGGGCGTCAGCGCCGGGGCTTCAGCGTGCGGCTGCTGCCGCGTCCGCCGGTACCATCGTCCTGGATGGCCGCACGGTAGATCTCGGTCAGCACCGCTTCGTACTCGGCGGCGCGATACGCGGCGCGGGCGGCGCGGACTTCCTTGAGCAGCATGCGGGTCACCGCAAGGGACTCGCCCGGCAGGGTCGCGCCCACGTACAGCGTGAAGTCGCCCGGTGCGGCCTCGACCGCAGGCAGGCTGTCCTTGAATGACCAGCGCGGCCAGCATGGCGAAACCGAGTCCACCACGTACCCGAACTGTTCGACCTTGTCCGCGATGGCCAGGTCCAGCGCATCGTTGCAGACATCGCCATTGCTGAAGGGACCGACGACGACACCACCGCCGCCGACGAACTGTGCAGTGCCGTAATAGACCAGCACGCCCTGCGACTCATCTTCGGCGCGAGCGGAGCCGCTCGTGCCAACGAACAGCAGGGCTGAAAGAAGGGACATCGAAAGGAAGGTCTTCATGACGGGATGGGCTCCTGATGGATCGAGTGACGGGAAGATGGCGATCGCGAACGCCGGGGCGGGATGGCGCTCCGCAGGGGTGCCTGCGGATGACTTGAAAGTCGGCCGCATCCCTGCGGCCCTGCGCACGCCGTGTGGCGTGTCAATCGGCGTCGGATCAGTAGGCGTCGAACCAGCACCAGGTCACGACCGTGACGCCGGGGGTACCGGTGAGGCTGGCCAGCTGGCCTTCGCAATACACCTGCGAGTCGGCGGTGATGTTGATGTAGCTGTAGGTCGACACCGTGCCATCCGGATTCTTCGTCGGATTCACGTAGCGGACCTTCGCGCGCCAGACACCCGGCACGTAGGGCGTCGGACCGACCGGGTCGAGCGTGCCGGCGCCGATCCGGGCAGCGGACGCCGGGGTGGACACGGCAGCGATCGACAGGGTGAGGGCAAGGGCGGCGAGGATGGATTTCATCGGGACTCCTGGAGACTGCCGTGGTTGGGGAGATGCGGCGACGGCGACCGGACGGCAGGCCGGGCGAGGACGCGTTCGGAGCGAACCCGCCGGCAATGCACGGCGGTACCGGCTCAGGCTAGGGGCGGCCATGCGCGGCAGACAGTGCGAAGCCGGGACCGCTGCGGGACGTCAGCAGGACGTTTTCCCCGGGGGGCTCATGCGTCGCCGGGGCGGTATACGAAGGAAGATCAACTACTTGCCGGGGATTTCACCCCATGTCCTCCCCGAGACGCGATGACCCAGGACGCCGGCCTGCACGGGGGCTCATCCATCCGCTCGCCCTCCCACAGACGAAAAGAATCGTGCAAACAATGTGTTGCGATGATTTCGTCCCCACTTCACCCCGAGTTGGGACGCACACAGGAGAGTTGCGCGCTCTAGACTGCCGGCCTCCGTGATACCTCGGGAATCCGCCTGCCATGCTTCGTGCGCTTGCCCTCTTGTCCTCGCTCTCATTGGCCTCGCTCTATTCGCTGGCGGTCGCGCCGGCCCACGCACACGACACCAAGCCACAGGCCTGGTGCCCGGCGGGCAACCAGGTCGTCGTCGTCGGGACGTTCTCCTTCACCCCGCAGCAATTGACCGAGTACTACCAGCGGCACAGGCCCACGGCCACTTCGGTACTGGGCAGCGAGTGCGACAGCCTGAAGACCTGCGGGATCATCGATGAGTGGTATTGGGCGAACCAGATGGCCCACGAAGGCGCGCTTGACAGCCTGTCCGGTGCCGCACTGCGCAGCGCCCCCCTGTCCACCAGCCCGATGCCGATCGTGCTGTCGCCCAAGAGCTTCAATCTGACGGACGATGTCGATCCGAAGAACGGCATCCTGGACCATCACGACAGGTACCGTTTCAGCCAGGGCCTGGCCGGGCAGTACATCGCCTGCCGCCCGATCACCGAGACCACGAGCCAGGACGCCGTCAGGATCCGTTGAATCCGCGGCAGGGAACCGCTGCTCACCGCAACGCCCCCCGGTTCCGAATCGGCGCAGTGTTTTCCGAGTATTTCCCGAGTATTTTCCGACGCGCGGCGGCCGGGACCGACCGGCATGGTCCTGGCGCGTCTCATGCACTTCTCCGTGTCCCGCGAAGGTCGTCCGGGGGCGTGAGCCAAGGGCGCGTGGCCGTCCTTGGCCATCAAGCCAAGGACGGCGCCACGGAACCTGGTCCCGGCGCCACGGACTGCGCAGCGCGGCATGCAAAATGGCGCACGACACGCTCTAGACTGTCAGTCCACACCGCTCAACGGACTGAAACGCCATGCGCCGCTTTCCAGCACTTCTTTCCCTGGTCTGCCTGATCGCCGCCTCGACGGCCTCCGCGCACGACACCGTCCCCAGGACCTGGTGCCCGACGGGCATGCAGATGGTGGTCACCCGGCAGTTCTCGTTCAGCGAACGCCAGCTGATCGAGTACCGCAACCAGCGACTGGGCGATGCCTCGGTGCTGGGCAGCACCTGCAACACCCTCAAGACCTGCGGGATCATCGACGAGTGGTACTGGGCGAACCAGATGGCGCACGAGTACGCGCTGGGCCAGCTGCGCACGACGAGCGGCACGTCGCTGAGCGAGTCCCCGATGCCGGTCGTGAAATCGCCCGTGACCTTCAACCTCAACGTCGACCTGAAACCGGTCAACGGCATCCTCGACCACCACGACCAGTACCGCTTCAGCCAGGGGCTGGCCGGCGATGTCGTGGTGTGCCGGACGCTGACGACCAGCGCCCCGCTCCAGATCCGTTGACGCCCCGCAGGGCAGGCGCCGCGCCTGCCCCGGCGGGACTCATCCGCCGATCGATGCGACCTGGGGCAGTTCGCTCGCGGCCTCGGGGCGAAGACCGCGCCCCGGGTGTCTGGCGTCCTGGATGCCGCCGGCGCCGTCCATGTGCAGCACGCGCTGCGCGCTCGCGATCGTTTCCGGGCGATGCGCGACGATCACGCGGGTGATCGCCAGCGCACGCACGGCATCGTTGACCACCTGCTCCCGCGCCAGGTCCAGGTGGCTGGTCGCCTCGTCGAGGCAGAGCAGGCGCGGCGACCGGTAGAGCGCGCGCGCCAGCAGCACGCGCTGCTTCTGTCCGCCGGAAAGCGTGGAGCCCATGTCGCCGATCAGGCTCTGGTAGCCCATCGGCAGGCGCAGGATGTCGTCGTGCACGGCGGCGAGCCGCGCGGCGTGCTCCACCTGCTCGAAATTCATCCGTTCGCTGCCCAGCGCGATGTTCTCCGCGATGGAGCCGGCGAACAGCATGTCGTCCTGCATGACCACGCCGATCCCGCATTCGACGAGATGGCCGTCGCCGGCCGTGATGTCGACGCCGTCGATCTCGATGCGGCCCTCGCAGGGGGGGAGCAGGCCGAGCAGCAGTTTCAGCAGCGTCGATTTGCCGCAGCCGGAGGGGCCGGTGATCGCCACGGATTCCCCGGGGCGGATGTCGAAATCCACGGACTTGAGGATCCAGGGGTCGTTGGGGCCGTAGCGGAACGACAGGCCGCGCACGCGGATGCCCGGCGCGGCGGTCGCGGCCGATTCGGTCGGCAGGAACCGGACCCGCGGCGTTTCGGCCGGCGAGAGCACGATGTCGCCGACGCGGTCGGCGTGCAGGCGCAGCATGCGCAGGTCCAGCCAGCGCTCGATCAGGCTGGCCGAGCGCTGCGCGAACTGGTCCTTGTAGGCGAGGAAGGCGACCAGCATGCCGACCGAGAAGCGCGCGTCCATCGCCAGGCTCGCGGCCCACCAGATCGCCAGGACGCGCTCGACCCCGAAGATCAGCTGGTTCGCGCTGGCGAAGGCGGTCTGCATGCGCGCCACGCGCACCTGCCAGTGGGTCGATTCGCTCAGGCGCTCGCGGAAGCCCAGCGAACGGGGCAGCACGATCCCCAGCACCTTCACCGACTGGATGCCGCGCAGGGATTCCAGCAGGTGCGACTGCTGCCTGGATTCGGCGACGAGCTGACGTTCGGAGGCCGATTCCATCGCCCGGAACAGCACCAGGCGCAGCAGCAGGTACAGGGCCACCGCGCACAGCGCGAGCAGGGTCAGTCGTACGCTGTAGAACAGCATCATCGCCAGGGTGACGACCACCAGCGCGCCATCGACGACCGTCTCGACGAAATGCGCCGAGAGCGTGCGCTGGATGGTGCGGACCGATTCCATCCTGGAGGTGATGTCGCCGAGATGGCGCGCCTGGAAGAAGCCCAGCGGCAGGCGCAGCAGATGGGCCGCGACGTTGCCGGCCCATTGCGCGAAGAAGCTGGCCGACAGGGCGACGACGAACCAGCCGCGCAGCAGGTGCAGGGTGGCCTGGGTCAGCACCAGGGCCAGGAAGCCGATGCCGAGCAGGGTCATCAGGTCGTGGTCGGCGGTGACCAGCACCTGGTCCAGGACCCATTGCATGTACAGCGGAGTGGACAGCATCAGCGCCTGCAGGCCCAGCGACAGCCCGAGCACCAGCAGCGCGGATCGCCACAGCCCCTCGGTGCTGCCCATCACCTGCGACAGGGTCACCGCAGGCGGCGGCTTGCGCTTCGTGAATCCCTGGTCGGGCGCGAGTTCCAGCGCGACGCCCGAGAAGCGGCGATCGAACTCCGCCGCCGAAATGGTCATGCGTCCGACCGAGGGGTCGACGATGACGTAGGCATCGCGCCGCACCTTGCAAAGCACGACGAAATGGCCGAGGTCCCAGTGAAGGATCGCGGGCAGCGTCAACTGCCGCACGGCCTCGATGTCCAGGCGCAGGGGACGGGCGGACAGGCCCAGGTGGGCGGCCATCTCGATCAGCTGGCCGAGGTGGGCGCCCTTGAGCGTCTGCGGATAGCGCTGGCGCAGCTCGCGCAGCGTGGCGCAGTGGCCGTAATGGTTCACGACCATCGCCAGGCAGGCCAGCCCGCATTCCGCGGCCTCCGATTGCAGGATCGGCTTCACGCCCATGCCCGCCTCCCGCGACGGACGGACCACGACGGCGCACAGGCGCCGTCGTGGTTGCCGCGACCGTCGATTACTGCAGGACGTCCGGGGTCTTGTACCAGTAGCCACCGTTCGGGTAGCTCGGATCCTCGATCCAGACGCGCTCGTTGCACCACGGGTTGCTGCCGGCACCGGCGACCTGGGCGACTTCGTCGGCGGTGAGCTCGCGGGCCAGCGAACGCGGGAGGATACGGTTGTTCATCGAAAATCTCCTTCTTGGATGGATGGGCATTGCTCATGTGCGCGTGTCGTGCGCGGACGATCGCTCCCGCACGCGTCACAGCAGCACCGACGCGAGCGGAGGCGGATCACTGGCGCCGTCGCCGGCGCATCGGAAGTCGTCGAGGGACAGCGGCGGGAAGCGCCTCGCCCGCAGATGGAAGCCTTCGCCTTCCACGAGCAGGCGACAGAACGCATCGAGCACCGGCAACGCCGGGCACTCGGCCTCCACCCACAGGAACTGGCCCTGCTGGTTGACCTCCAGGAACACGTATTCGCCGTCGGGCGTCTGCACCAGATCGATCGATCCGAAGCACAGACCGAGCGCGGCCATCAGCCGCAGCAGCGACGACTCGACGGCCGGCGGCAGCGCATGCGCGCGCCAGCGACCGTGCGCGGCGGGGTCGGCGCGCCAGTCGGCGCTGCCGTGGGGATCGTCCGAGGCCAGCGCGATCGCCAGGCACAGGCCGCCGCAGACCACGACGCGGATCTCGCGCGCCTTGGGCACGAAGGCCTGGAAAATGCCGGGACAGGCCTGCAGCAGCGGCGCCGGCGGCAGGTCCGCCAGCGAGACCCGCGCGGAAAAACTGTCGATGAAGCGGCCCGCCTCGTCCCACGCATGCGGTCGCAGGGATTTGTGGATCGCGGGCGCATGGCGACCGAGGAAGGCATGGATGGCATCGGGATCGTTGCTCACCAGCGTTCCGGGAATGCGCAGGCCATGCGCCACGGCCAGGCGCAGTTGCAGCAGCTTGTTCTCCGCCGCAAGCGCGGCCGCAGGCGGATTCACCTGGCGGGCATGCGTGCCGGCCAGCGCGAGCAGCGCGTCGAGCAGCGCGGCGCATTCGTCGCGCGCCGCAGCGACATCATCCGGATGCAGCCGCGCGGCATCGAGCGTCGGCCGGGGATAGCGCCAGCGCCAGACCACGTCCGCGTCGTCGAGCCCGCAGCGCGACGCGGCATCGCGCCGGGCGGCGTCGACACGATGCTCGCCGAGGGAAAACGACGCGGTCAGGTCATGCGGGAATCGTCCCGGATCGAAGCAGGCGACATCGCAGCCGATGGCCGCAAGCGCGCGCGACACGGTGCACAGCGCCGGATCGCGCGCGCCGCCGATCGCGAGCACGCGCACCGGCGAGCCCCCTGCGGCAGGCGTGCTGCCACGCACGCGGGACTGCGCACCGACGTCCATCGGCGACATGACGGGCACATCGTTCATCGCGGGCCTCTCTCCGTCATCGAATACACCGGTTCCATCACCCACTCCCACAATGTCCTGCGCTCGCCCATCACGTCGGCGCTGAGCGACAGGCCGGGCCTGAGCGCCACGTCGCGACCGCGGGCATGGATGGTCTGGCTGCGCAGGCGGACCACCGCGCGGTAGACGCGTGCGTCGTCGCCGTCGGCGCGCTCGTCCACGGTCGACGCCGACACGCGCAGCACCTCGCCTTCCTGCTGGCCGAATTTCTGGTAGGGAAACGCGTCGTAGCGCAGCAGCACGCGGTCGCCCGGCGAAATGAAGCCGACCGCGCGATCGGGCAGCGACAGATGCGCCTCCATGCGGCTGCGCTCGGGCAGGAGGCTGCCGAGCGTCTGGCCCGCCGAGACCGCCTGCCCGGCCTTGACCTGCAGCGCGGCGACCGTGCCGGACACCGCCGCCTTGACCACGACCTCGCGCCGGGACTCCAGTTCGGCGCCCTCCTGCTCCAGCAGCGCGCGATCGCGGCCGCGCTCGGCCTCGATCATTGCCAATTGCAGCGGCACGTCGTCGATCGCCTGCGCCAGCCTGCGCAGCTCGACATCCAGGGACGCAGCCTGGCGTTCCAGCGCGCGGATCGCGATCTCCTGCTCCAGCACGGCCGCTTCCTGGCGCTTGAGCTGCGCGTCCGACACGTAGCCGCTGCGCAGCAGCGCCCTGAACTTGCCGACCGACTCCTGCTCCAGGGCGTGCATGCGCCGTCGGGTCGCCAGCTCGTCGTCGATACGCAGGCGCTCGGTTCGCCTGCTGTCGCGCTGGTCGGCCAGCGAGCGGCGCTGCAGTTCGAGCTGCGCGCGCCGGGAAGACGAGGCCTGGTCCAGGGTGTCGCGTCGACGCACCACGCGGTCCATCACGTCGGACACGTCGTTGGCGTTGCGGCGCGTGGCGCCTGGCAACGCGATCACGGCGACGATGTCGCCCGCCGCCACGTACGCGCCTTCGGCGACGCGCAGCTCGCGCAGATGCCCAGCTGCGGGCGCGGAGATCTCGGCAACGCCCTTGTCCGGCACCAGCGTGCCGACGACGCGCGTGCGTCGGGTGTATTCGCCGAAGCACAGGAACAGCGCGGCCGCGGCCGCGACCACCAGCGAGAACGCGGCAAGCATCTTCAGCGAGGGCGGACGCGGCAGCACGATCGTGCCGAACGCATCCATCTGCTTCGCGTCGATCGCCTCGCGGCGGAACAGGGGCGTCGCCATGCCGGGTCGTCCTGACTGCTCGTCCTGCGTCCGGCCGCGATCAGCCGCGCACCACAGGGACCACGCCCTGTCCCTGCATCAGCCCATATGCACACTCGCGGACGACCGTCGGAATCATCGCAACACCTCGCCATCACGCCGGGATCGCCGGCTCGGCCGCGACCGGGCACCGCGCCCTGGCCGCGCACGCGCTGCGCATGCGGCGCAGGCGGTGCGGCGACATCCTATGGGCGGGTCTGCGGCCGCATCATCGACGGACGCGAAGCACTATCAGAATTGATAGTCCCGCGTTCACAGAGACAGCAGGCCGAGCGCGATGGCGCGCGCCACCGCAGCGCGCCGCCCCTTCACGCCCAGCTTTGCCGCGGCGCGCTTGAGCCGATAGTTCACCGTCGCCTCGCTGATCCGCTGGATCACCGAGATTTCCCAGGAGGTCTTGCCGATCGCGGACCAGCGCAGGGTTTCGAGTTCCGGCCCGCTGAGCTTCGGCGGCAGCGGCGCGGCCGCCGCGCAGATGCGCGTCATCGCCGCCTGCAGGCAGGCAGTGAAGTAGGACGCTCCCAGCAGCACCGGCTCGAACTCGCGCAGGGGCACGCGATGGCGAAGGGTGAAGGACATGAAGGCCCACTCGATGCCCGGCGCGCGGATCGGCACGGTGATCCCGCTGTGGATGCCGAACTCGCCGGTGAGCAGCAGGCGCTTGTGGGTGATCGTCTTCAGGAACGGCGGGATCGGCACGCTGCAGCGGCCGAGGGAATCCCAACCCGAGGCCGGCAACCAGTGGCGGGCCTGCAGGATGCGGGGATCGGTGCGTTCGGCCTGCGGCTGCGACAGGCTGTTGTATTGCGCCGCCCAGGCGGGATCGACGAAATCGTGGAAGTAGCGGTAGTTGCCGGTCGCCGCCGACGTCTTCTGCGCGTATCCGAAGTTCTCGAAGCCCAACGTGCGCGCGTATCGCGCGACGAGGGCCTGGATGTCATCCACATCCCGCGCCTGCATCGCATCCCGGAAGAGGTCCCAGTGATCGGCGAGGGTACGCAACCGAATGTCCTTCATGCCTACGTTCCGTATGTCGGGAAATCATGCCCGCGGCTCGGCGGGCGGGCGCCGCAGCAGGGCCGACGGACCGGCCGCCGGCATCGCGATCACACCAGCGCGCTGCGCCGGGTGTAGACCAGCACCGCGTCGACCTGGCGCTGCAGGCGCTCGCGCACGTCGGTGTCCATCGGGCAGTGTTCGAGCACGTAGTAGCCGGTGCGCACCACGTCGCGCCATCGCGGGTTCTGCGGCAGGCGCGAGAGGCCGAGATAGCGTTCCATGGCGCGCGCGCGGACACGGCCGTCGTCGACCGCGACGCGCCAGATGCGGCTTTTCTCGGCCAGTTCCAGGCGCCCGCTGCCGGTGGCGCGCTCCCAGGCTTCGAGCGACGAGAGCATGAGTTCGACCAGGGCGCGGCGAAAATCCTCGCGGACGCGCGAGTCCTGCATCGATGCGGTATCGGGCTGGGCCACCTCCGCCATCGGCTGTGCATCGTGCGGCGGCGCGGCGGCGTCCGGGATCGGTTCGACGATGGGGGCACTCGACAGCTCGCGCGGGCCGGCGCTCGCGGCCGGCGCGGACAGCTCGCAGACAATCAGGCCATCGCCCTGCGGCCACTGGCTGAGGCGGGCGCGCCACCGACGGGCATCGGCCAGGGCCAGGTCGAGCTGCTGGTCCGTCGCGTCCTCCATCCGCTCCAGCGCGCTGCGCAGCGCATCGGCATCGCCGACCGGAAGGCGTTCCGAGAGGGGCGCACCGACCAGCACGCGCGATTCGACGCCCACGGCGATGCAGGCGGCGCGGTTCGCGGCCAGCACCACGCCTTCGGCATCGAGCAGGCAGACCGCATCGTCGCGGCTGTCGAGCAGCGCCTGCAGCAATTGCCGGTCTTCGGCCAGCGCACCGGTTTCGCGCCGGTAGCGCACCAGCGCCTCCTCCTTGCGCGCCAGCCGCGCGGCTTCGATCAGGCGCTCGCGTTCGCGCCTGCGCTGCAGCACCAGCCAGCCGCCGAGCATCGAGGCCGCGGCGACCGCGATGGTCAGCCACAGCAGCAGGGTGCGCTGGCGAACCTCGGCCTGGCGTCGCTGGTTGTCGCTTTCGAGCCGGGCGATGGTGCGGTCGCGCTCGGCGGTCTCGAACATCGTGCGCAGCCAGCCGATTTCGCGGTTGTACTTGGACCTCGCCGCCTCCTGCGCATGCGCCTGCGCGAGGCGCTGGCTGTCGAGCGCGGCGGGGAGATCGCCCAGCGCCTCCTGCGCCCGGGACAGCTCCTGCAGCAGTTCGAAATGGTCGGATTCGTACTCGCCGACGTTCGCCAGTGCGGTGCGCAGGCGCGCGACCGCCGCGGACGGATCGCCCGTCACCCGATCCAGCCGGGCCACCTGCCACTGGAACACCGCCGGCAACGGCTCCGGATACGATGCCGCAACGGCGAGTCCCGACGCCTTCCAGCGCTGCGCGGCGGGGATGTCGCCCTGCGTCAGCGCGGCCTGGATCATGCGGCCGGTGGCGCGCAGTTCGTATTCGCGCGGGCCGGTGTCGCGATAGACGCGCAGCACTTCGTCCAGCCAGAGGGCTGCCTCGCGCGCCTGGCCCTCGGCCATGACGACCACCGCCATGCTTTCCAGCACATGCGCCGCGTCCTTGCGCTTGCCTTCAGCGAGGTACACCTGCCGGGCCTCACGGTAGTAGTGAAGCGCTTTTTCGACATCGCCCTGCTCGCGGTAGACGTCGGCGATGTTGTTGTGCACGGCCGCACTGACCTTGCCCTGCGCGCGCTGCATCTCCAGGCTGCGCATCAGCCTGCTCAGCGCGCCGCCATAATCCCCAAGTCGGCGCAACGTGCTGGCGATGGCATTGATGTCCTTGGCGATGGCCTCGTGGTCCTCGCTCGCCTCGGCGAGCGACAGCGCGCATTCCAGGTGCGCCTTGGCTTCCGGCATCTTGTCCAGGTCATAGGCGAGAATGCCGCGCTCGCGAACCAGCGCATGGCGCGCGCGCATGGTGCCCTGCCCTGCCAGCACCGACTCGGCGCAATCCAGCGCTTCTCCGGCCGCCGCACGGTCTTCCGTCCTGCGGTGGGACTTGGCCAGCGCCACCAGGGCCTCCGCCCGCTGGTCGGCACTCGCCTCTGCAGGCAGGCGCAGACCGGCCAGGCTCTGGCAGGCGGCAGGGTCGGGCAAGGCGCGTGCAGGCATCGCATCGCAACGTACGTCCCCTGCACCTGCGGCAAGGGCGGCACCGGGAACGGCGCAGAGCGCCGTCCATGACAATGCCAGCAGGGGAAACAGGAGGCTGCGACTCATTGCGGGCGAGTGTACCCGAAGGCCGGGACACACCACCGGCACGGGACGCACGACACGCAAACGGCAGAAAGCCGGGCGGACATGACGTCCGCCTGGCCAGTGCCGGCCGTCCCTGGCCGGCCTCCCGGATCATCCCGTGGGCATCAGGATCAATACACTTCGATCTCGTTGATCTGCACGATGGTCGGATCGGCAAGCCCACTCTTGAACACAAGCACGCGCAGCGCGGTGGTCTGGATCTGGTTCGGCGCGAAGGTGTGTTCGATCAGGCTGTTGCGATTACCGCGCACCTGGGCTGCCTTCACCCAGGCGTTGTTGCTCCAGTACTCGATGTCGTAGTCCATCGGGCCTGCGCCCCAAGTGGTAGTGCCGCTGTTGATCTTCATGCTGGTCACCTTGACCGGCGTGGTCCAGCCGAGCGTCAGCCATTGCGGCGAATTCGGCGGAATCAGGGAATTCGGCTTATAGGCAGCACTCTTCCAGAACGTTACTAAATTGTCATCATTCACGTACTTCGGCAAAGCGCAGATGAGCGTCTGGCCGTCCGCAACCCGCATCATCTCGCTCAGGGACTGACAGAACTGGGTCGACGCACTTGCGGATGCCTTCAATGCCAGATTGATCGGAATGAAGACGACATAGGCGCCCTTGGTCGTCGTACGACCATTGCCGAACACGCGGCCATGCGCATCGCGGAATGCCGTCAGATTCAAGTATTTCTCGCCCGGCGAGCTCCAGGTGTGCGTCGCCGTCACCGACAGCCCCTGATGGCCGGTGATCGAACCGTCGTCCCAGTCCATCGAATACTCGACCGCATCGTCATAAGGCCAGCACGGGCGCATGCCCAGCTTGAAGTTGACCGGCGTATCCAGGGGGAAGATCGTGTTCGTCCCCAGATCGCCGCTGGTCCGCACCCGGTGGATCATCGGCGTCAGGGCCGTGCCGCTATCCAGCACCCAGAAGCCCAGGTGGAATCTGCGGGACTCCCAGATGGTGCCCTCCCAGGCACTGGTGAAGAAGGTATCGGCCTTGCCGGTGATCGCGAACTGCCCTTCGAGGTCGAACGTCAGCGCGTTGACGGTCTCGTACGTGCCGTCCTGGTTGGCGTCGCCGCAGGTATTGCCGTAGTAGCCCCACAAGTCGCCGTGCAGGTAGCCGCGCACGCCCACCTGGGCATAGGCAACCCATTCGTCATACAGATATCCACGCAGACCGACGTCGGCCCACAAGGTCGGCTTGACGCGCACGGACACACCAGCGCCAAGCGGATTGGTCACCGGCGACGTCTGGTTCTGGGTGATGTTGTTCCAGCCTGTGCAATGATTCGTTGTACAGGTGTAATCGAAATTGCCGGACAGGCGATGGCCCGCACGGTACTGCAGCTGCCCCGTCGCGCTGGCTTCGAGCGACGCGCCGACGGTGATCGGCAGGTTGAAGCCGATGTACACCGGCACCGGGCCGATGAAGAAGAACAAGCTGCCCAGATGCGGCTTGGCGATCTGCTTCTTGAACAGCTCCGGATTCGCGTAGCTGATCGTGCCGTTGAGGGTGATCTCTTCGTCCATCGCCACGCTGCCGGTGGCGCGCACGTGGCCGAAGCGGACACCGTAGGGGATGCAGACCCAGAATATCTTGGTGCGCTTCACGTTGAACTGGAGTTGACCCACCGCGTTGACGCTGCTGGACCCGGTCGCGGACACGGTGCCGGTGAAACCGTTGCCCAGGTTTTCGGTGTGGCTGAGGGGCGTCGAGATCTGGAACGACTTGCTGCGGGTGAGGACCCGGTCGCTGCAGCTGCCGAACGGTCCGCGGGCGTTCGGATCGCCTTCCAGGGTGTCCAGTTTGGAATAGGCGATCAGCGCATCGGTGGGTTCGCCCAGCTCAAGGGACTTCTGGATCTCGTCCATGATCGGCGCGTTCAGCGCGAACGTGACGTCCTCACCTTCCGGCGCGGCGGCCATTTCGGTGATCAGCTCCTCGCGGATCTGTTCCGGAATCGGCGCCAGCGCGATGCCCTTCTCGCCGGTGATCTGGTAGATCTCGGTGCTGACCTCCTTGCCCGTGTCTTCGTCGATCGCGGTGATGGTCGTGCGCCGCCAGCCTGCCGCCGGATCGCCGTCCTTGGGGCCTTCGATGACGTCGCTGACTGGCTTTGAGATCCGCCCGGCCGGGCCTGCTGCCAGGGCCTGGGTCGCCGTGATGCCGAGCAGGGTGAACGCCAACGCGCAACCCACTCGCGCCAACGGCATGCGCCACGTACCCCGGGGGATGGGTAACTCCAGTTTCATGATGAGTCTCCTGTTTCACGTGAGCAGTCCAGAGCATTCCAACAGCCACGGAATCACTGGATCGACGACGTGGGGATTCCGTCGCCTTCGGCATGAATTCAGTGGCTGTTGGGTGCTCTGCACCGATCCAGTCGACTTGCCTGGATGCGAAGTCGACAGACGTTGAGGGTGAGTCCCGTCCGGCAGGACCAGCGCGCCGGACGGATCGCTGCGGGCATTGAGGCCGCCTGGACACCCTAGCCACGCCCCTCGCTGCGGACGAGGACAGAGCAGGGCCACAACCGGGCTGGATTGGGTAAGACAGGCGCTGCCGGCTTCTGGCAAACGGCGCGCAAGACCGGGCATCACCTCGATCAATCAACGACTTGGGCGAGAATCTATCCCGGGATTTGCCCCGGACTTTCCTCGACCCCATGCACCGTGGCCCATAGACTTGGTCGCTCCGCAAATGCAGATCTCGCCCACATGCCCGCTACCCACCGACTCGCCCTGCTGCTTGTCCTGCTTCCGTTCGCCCAGGCGAATGCCCATGAGACCCTGCCCCGCCAGTGGTGTGCCGATCCGGATGCCGAACCGAACATCGTCGCGAACTTTGCATTCACCGAGCCGACCATTCTCAAGCTGCGGGAGCTGCTTGTGCCCCCTCCCTCCAAGGAATGCGACCCGAACGTGAGCACCAGTTGCGGCGGCGTGGATGACTGGACGGACGCCAACATCATTGCTCACAAGATCTGCGCCGGGTACAAGACGCCTGACGGCGATGCGATGCCAGTCATTCTGAGCGACAAATTCAATCGCCCGGACCATCATACGGTATACAAATTGACGCAAGGGCTGAAGGGCGCCTGCGTGACTTGTGCCTCAAGCAAGTAGGTCGCCACCCGAAGCTTGCTCGTTCGTGCGTACCCACATGCCGCGCCAGTCTGGCGCGGCATGGTGTCAGACAGGGAGGGACAGATGTCGTCCCATGGGCATCTGCCCGATCACGCGCTGTTCTTCCTGGCCATCGACTCCGCATGCGGAGTCGCGCAGGCCACCCATCCGTTGGTCATGACAGCGCATCCCGGCGCGCCAGCGCGAGGACAGCATCCAGCCGTTGCTTCAGCGACAGGCGGACATCTTCTTCCAGCTCGCAGTGTCCAAGTACGTAGTAAGCCGTGCGGACCACGTCGCGCCAACGCGGGTGGCTCGGAATCCGCGCCATGGAAAGATAACGCTCCATGACACGGGCACGCAGGCGCCCATCATCGATATTGACCCGCCAGATGCGGCTCTTCTGTGCCAGTTCGATCCTGTTGGTCGACGTCACGCGCTCCCAGGCTTCGACTGAGGCGAGCATCAATTCGACGAGATCGCGCCTGAAGTCATCGGTCGCAACGACACCGCCCCCCTGATCGCCGGCAACATCGGCTGCCACCGCACCATCCGCAGCATCCGCGCCGTCCGTCCCGCCGAGCAGACCTGCATCGCGAGACTGTTCCGGGGCTCGCCGCATCGTGACATCGATCCAGCCATCACCATGTTCGGATGCACTCAGGGACAGCCACAGATCGACACCGTTGCGATCGACGACGCACAGCGCAGTCGCCGCCATGTCTTCCATCTTCTCGAGCGCGTGCTTCAGCGCACCCGCAGCATCGGTCATTCCCAACGCTTCGGTCAGCGCGTGTCCGGCCAGGATGTCCCGATCAATCGACAGCAATGCAGCTGCGGCAGCATTGGCTGCAATGATGATGCCATCGCCATCGAGCAGGCAGGCCGGATCGCTGCGTCCGTCCGAAAGCGCCTGCAACCTGTTCAGATCCACCGTCATCATGTCGGCTTCGCGACGGAATCGCTCCAGCTCGGCCAGATGCATCGCCTCGCGGGCCCTCTGCGATGCACGGATGCGCTGTCGCCAACGCAACACGATGATGGCGAACAGTGCCAATGCCGCCACCGCGATGGACGAGATCAGCCCGAGCTCCAGCCGGCGCTGTCGACTCTCCTGCTCCAGTTGCGAAATCTTCCGCTCACGCTCGACCGACTCGAACCGCGTCCGCAACCAGCCCAGCTGCTCGTCATAACGTCCACGAAGCAACCGCCCTTCTACCTCCCGAGCCTTGCGCAGATTGGCGATCGCGCCCGCCTGATTGCCTTCGGCCTCAAGCACCGCACTCAATTCGTCGTAAAGCGGGACGAGATCCACGTCGCTGAGGGACATCTGCGCGATGACGTCCGTCAAACGCTGGCGCGCCTCCCGAAGCCGTCCCGACACACGATCGACCCGTGCTATCTGCAACTGCAGCGGCGCAGGCAATGGCATTCCGCGCGCAGTCGCAATCGCGGACGCACGCGCCGCCCAGTGACGCGCGTCGTCGATCTCTCCTCGCTGCAGGGCGACCCGGATCAAACCCGCATGGGCGCGCAGCTGATAGGCATGGTGATCCGCCCGGCGATACAGCGCCAACGCATCGTTCAGCCATATGTCCGCCCGAGCATTGTCCCCATCATCCAGGGCGAGCTGGCTCATCGTCTCGAGCGTATGCCCCTCTTCGACCAGATCCTTCCCAGCGCGGAAGGCCGACAGCGCATCGGCGTAATAGCGCATTGCGTCCGCGCCCTCGCCAAGTGCCTTGTACACATCGGCGATATTGCGCAGGACCATGCCGCTCGTGTCGCCTGCGGCACGCTGCAGGCGCAGGCTCTCTTCCAGACTGGCCAGCGCGCCGCGGAGGTCGCCCAGGCGTCGAAGCGCACTGCCGACATTCTTGAGATCCCGTGCAAGCGCCACCTGATCGCCACGCTCGCGCGCCAGTGCCGCAGCGCACTCGAAGCGGGTCAGCGCTGCCGGGATCCGTTCCTGCCTGTAATCGAGGATGCCCCGCTGACGCACCCATTCGTAACGAAGCAGGCCATTCCCGCCCACGCTAGGCTCGGCACAATCCAGCGCCTCTCGCGCCGCATCGAATCGACCAGCCGCGATGTGCAGCCGCGCGTGATCGATCAGTGCCATGGTCGACACGTCACGAGACCCGGGCTGGATATCGCTCCCGATCCGGCGCAGGCAGAGCGCCGGGTCGGCCGGCACCAACTGCGCAGCAGGCTTGTCACAGACGGTACCCGCCGACGCGCTGGCCGGGATCCATGCTATCGAGAGCACACTCGCAAGCGTGAGCGCGGCATATGGTCGATTGATCATCGCGCGCAGTATACGGGAAGCCTATTGGACTCATCGCGGTGCCACGCGCATGTTCAGCGCCCCCATGAGTCCCATTGCCCTTTGGACGCAGGCCATTGGCGCGCCACTCAGCCAAGGCGGGCCGGGCGACATGCGCACGACACGCAAACGACAGAAAGCCGGGTGGACATTGCATCCACCCGGCCGTGTCGGCCATCCATGGCCGACGTCCCTGTCACACTCCCGGGATCGGAATCAATACACTTCGATTTCGTTGATCCGCACCGAGGCCGGCTCTTCGAAAGGCCCGCGGAACACGAGCACGCGCAGCTTCGAGGTCTGGAACTGGCTCGGCGTGAACGCATGCTCCATCAGGCTGTCGGTATTGCCGCGCACGACGGCCGCCTTCACCCACGCGCTGCCGCTCCAGTACTCGATGTCGTAGTCGACCGGGCCATTGCCCCAGCCGGCATCGCTGTGGATCTTCATGCTGGTCACGGCCACCGGCGCGCCCCAGCGCAGTTCGATCCACTGCGGTGCCGTGGCGGTCATCCACGTGCCGTTCATCCAGCCGGTGGACAGGTTGGCGTCGCGCACGAACCTCGGCGAATTGCAGGTGGTCTGCGATCCGTCGGCGATGCGCAGCGTCGTGCGCTTGCGCGCGGTGATGAGCGCGGGCGCGGCGAGGTCGCAGTACGTGCTGGACGCGTAGGCCGTCGCGGCCGGCGCCAGGTTCACCGGGATGTAGACGATGTTCGCGGCCTTGGTGGTCGTGCGGCCGTTGCCGAAGACGCGACCATGCGCATCGCGGAACGCGGTCAGGTTGAGGCTGGTGTTGCCCTGCGTGCTCCAGGTGTGGCTGGCCGTGGCCGGCGCGCCGGTGTGGCCGCTCACCGCGCCATCGCCCCAGTTCATCGAGTAATCGACCGCATCGGCATAGGGCCAGCACGGACGCATGCGCAGCTTGAAGTTGACCGGGGTGTTCTGCGGGAAGATCGTGTTCGTGCCGAGGTCGCCATTGACCCGCGTGCGCTCGATCATCGGCGACAACGCACTGCCGCTGTCGAGGATCCAGAAGCCGATGTGGTACTGGCGCGACTGCCAGATCGTGCCCTGCCAGGCGCTGGTGAAGAAGGTGTCGGCCTTGCCGGTGATCGCGATCTGCCAGTCGAGGTCGAAGGTCAGCGCCTTGACGGTCTCGAACGTGCCATCCTGGTTCGCATCGCCGCAGGTGTTGCCGTAGTAGCCCCACAAGTCGCCGTGCAGGTAACCGCGCACGCCGACCTGGGCATAGGCCACGCCTTCGCTGTACAGGTAGCCACGCACGCCGACATCGGCATACACGGTCGGCTTGACCCGGACGGACGCACCGAGGCCGATCGGGTTGTTCACCGGGTTGGTCTGGGTCTGGACGATGTTGTTCCAGCCCACGCAGTTGTTCGTCGTGCACATGTAGTCGAAGCTGCCGGACAGGCGGTGGCCCGCGCGGTACTGCACCTGCGCCGTCGCGCTGGCTTCGAGCTTCGCGCCGACGGTGATCGGCAGGTTGAAGCCGATGTACACCGGGATCGGGCCGATCCAGAAGCTGAAGCCGCCCAGGTTGGGCTTGGCGATCTGGTGCTCGAACAGGTTCGGGTTCGCGTAGCTGATCGTGCCGTTGAGGGTGATCTCCTCGTCCAGCGACACGTTGCCGGTGGCGCGCACGTGGCCCATGCGGACGCCGTACGGAATGCAGACCCAGAACACCTTGGTCCGCTTGAGGTTGACCTGGACCTGGCCGATGGCGCTGACGCTGCTCGACCCGGTGACCGACACGGTGCCGGTGAAGCCGTTGCCCAGGTTGGTGGCGTGGTTGAGCGGCGTCGCGAACTGGAAGGTCTTGCTGCGGCTGTAGGCCTTGTCGCTGCAGCTGCCGAACGGCCCGCGGGCGTTCGGATCGGTTTCCAGCGTATCCAGCTTCGAATAGGCGATCAGCGCCTCGGTCGGCTCGCCCAGCTCCAGCGACTTCTGGATCTCGTCCATGATCGGCGCGTTGAGCGCGAACGTGACGTCCTCGCCCTTCTCCGCAGCGGCCAGTTCGGTGATCAGCTCCTCGCGGATCTGCTCGGGGATCGGCGCCAGCGCGACGCCCCGCTCGCCGGTGATCTGGTAGATCTCGGTGCTGAAGTCCTTGCCGGTGTCGTCGTCCTTCGCCTCGATGGTCGTCCGCCGCCAGCCGACGGCGGGATCGCCCTCGTCCTTGGGATCGTCCACGGCCTCGCCTGCGGCCCTCACCTGCCTTGCATCGGGTCCTGCGGCCTGGGCATGGATCGCGGTCATCCCCAGCAGGGCGATCGCCAGCGCGCAGGTGGTGCGCGCGAGCTGCCTGCGCCACGGTCTTCGGGGGATGGGTAATACCAGTGTCATGGTGCGTCTCCTGTGTCTCATGAACGGGGTGCGACAGATGGGAAATCCGGCGGGCGCGGCTGCGGTGCCGCAGCACGCCCGCCGGAGACGCGAGGGCTTACCAGTCCGGGTTTTCGATCGACTGGCAGGCTTCGCGGACCAGGCGGCGGTGGGGGGTGGTCGAGCCGTAGTCGATGCGCTGCACGTCGCAGGCGCTGCCGTTGGAGATCACGCGGACACCGGCTTCCTGGGTCATCGACGCGTTGGTGTAGTACTGCCAGTAGAGGATTTCGTTCTCGCCGCCGACCGGCAGCGCGATCGCCGAGATGGCGTAGAGGGAACCGGCGAGCAGAGCGCCGAGGGCCAGGGTGGATTTCTTGAGCTTCATCGGGAGTGATCCTGTTGCAAGGGCTGAGCCGGGCACTGCCGGCGGTGCTCCGGGGAGGCCGTGCACGCCGCCTCGCCGGGGATGGGTCGGCGTGTCGCCGGCCCTCGACCACGGTAGGCATCGCCCCTGCATGCGGTAAGGACGAAGCCGGGCTACACCGGGAACGAATCGGGACAAACGAATCGGGGCATGCGCCGGCGGGCCCGCATCGCATGGGGACAGCGACCGCCGGCACGGCGGGCCAGCAGCCGCGTCTTCGTGGCGGACGCCGGCAGGATCAGCTGCCGTCTTGTCGCGGGCCTGGGCGTCGCAGCGAGCGCCCACTCGCCCGTGCTGCACCGGCAATCCCATGCGGATCAATGCCTTGCACTCGTTCGTTCCCGGTTTATTCCACGGAAACGGCTGGCGGTCGCTCTTGAAGCGGGCTTAAGCTGCGCCCTCCCCCGTCACCGAGAAGCGCCCGCATGCCACTCGCATTTCGCCGCAGCCTCCCTGCCCTGATCGCCTGCCTGCTGGCCGCTCCGGCTGCTTCCGCCCACGAGACCGTGCCTGAAACATGGTGCGTGGAGGCGGGCACGACGCCGATCATCGTGAACAAGTTCGACTTCGACGGCCCCACCCTGCGTTCCATGGTCGACAAGTGCGGGATCATCGAAGCGATCAAGCCCAAGGACGACTGGACGGCGGTCGCCGGCACGCTGGGCATGTACTGCGCGACCGAGGATGGCGGCAGCAACCTCGACACGCCGATGCCGTTCATCACGGGACCGGACGAATACGTCGCGAAGGGTCACCACGAGACCTATCGCATCGACCAGGGCGTCGCAGGCACCTGCGTCGTCTGCGTGCGGCTCAAGCCCAGGCGCTGAAGACCGCGACGCAGCACCCGCCGTCGTGCGTCACACCATCGCATCGCGGCGGGTATAGGCCAGCACCGCATCCACCTGCGCCTGCAGGTGGATGCGGACGTCCTCACGCATGGTCGTGCACTGGCCGAGGACGTAGTAGGCGGTCCGCAGCACGTCGCGCCAGCGCGGGTTGCGCGGCAGTTTCGTCACGCTGAGATAGCGCTCCATGGCGCGGGCGCGCAAGCGGCCGTCGTCGATGTTGACCCGCCAGATCCGGCTCTTCTCGGCCAGCTCGATGCGATTGCTGGCCGTCGCGCTTTCCCAGGCTTCGACCGCGCCCAGCATCAGGGCGACCAGGTCGCGGCGGAAAGCCTCGCGCATGTCGGCGTCGCGCGCGGGCGCATCGACGCCCTCGCCCGGCGGTTCGTCTTGCGGGTTCCCACTCCCGCGTTGCGCGGGCGCGGCGACCGGATCCGGGCTGCCCGGTTCCGACAGTTCGAGCACCAGGCGCCCGCTGCCGCCGCTCCACTGCGTCATCCGCGCGCGGAGCGCGGTGCGGTGCACGCCCAGCGCTTCGATGGTGCAGGACGCGCTGTCTTCCAGGCGCTCCAGCACGGCATCGAACCCGGCCTCGCCGACCGCTTCGAGACAGGACGACACCGGCCGCCCCACCAGCGCCTCGCCCTCCTGTCCGAGCAGGCGGCAGGCCGCGCGGTTCGCGGCCAGGACGATCCCGTCGGCATCGAGCAGGCAGGCGGCCTCCTCGCGGCTGTCGAGCAGGGTCTGCAGCAGCGCGCGGTCTTCGGCCAGCGCATCGGCCTCGCGCCGGTAGCGGTCGAGCTCCTGCTCCCAGCGGACCCGGCTGGCCTCGGCGACCAGCCGTTGGCGCTGGCGTCGCCGCTCCAGCACCAGCCAGGCGCACAGCCCCAGGGCGAGCACGGACACCACCACGCCCCACAGCTGCAGGGTGCGGATGCGATTGCGTTGTTCCAGCGCCGCGATCACCCGGTCGCGCTCGGCGGTCTCGAAACGGATGCGCAGCCATTCCAGCTGGCGATCGCGCTGCGCGCGCGACACCGCATCGGCTTCGACGCGTGCGCGGCGCAGGCTGTCGTTCGCATCCGCATGGCGACCGGCATCGATCTGCGCGGCCGCCAGCTCTTCCCACAGCCCGACCCGGTCCGGGTCGTGCTCGGCCGATCCGGAGAGCGCCTCGCGCGCGCGCGTGGCCGCCTGCTCCGGCGCACCCGACAGGCGTTCGGTACGGATGATCTGCAATTGCAGGCCCAGCGACAGCGGCAGGGCGCGTTCGGAAGCCATCGCCAGCGCCGCCCGGGTCCAGTTCAGCGCCGCAGCCAGATCGCCGCGAGCGAGCGCGGCCCGGGTCAGGCCGTCATGCACGCGCAGCTCGCCGACACGGTCATCCTCGTTGCGGTAGGTGGCCAGCGCCTCCTTCAGCCAGGCTTCGGCCCGCGCGGTATCGCCGATGTCCAGGGCCTGCTCCGCCATCGATTCGAGCACGTGGGCCGCCTGCAGGGTCATGCCCTTGGCCCGGAACGCCGCGAGGGCATCTCCGTAGAGGCGCATCGCCGAGACCGGGTCTTCCAGTTCGCGATGGACGTCGGCGAGATTGTTGTAGACCGCCCCCCCGACATCGCCGCTCATTCGCTTCAGTTCGAGGCTGCGGGTCAGGGCTCGCAGGGCGCCCTGGTAATCGCCCAGCCGCCGCAGGGCGGCGCCGACATTGTTCAGATCCCGCGCCTCGTCCTTGCGGGCACCACGGGCCTTGGCCAGCTCGGCCGCACACTCGAAGTGGCGCAGGGCCTGCGGGGTGCGCTCGCGCCGGAACTCCAGGCTGCCGTGGCTGCGCATCAACTCGTTGCGCAGCGCCTGGTTGGCCCCGCCCACGACTTCGGCACAGGCCAGCGTCCGCAGCGCGGCATCGAAGCGCCCGGTCTCGACCTGGCCCTTCGCCTTGTCGATCAAGGCCTGGAAGGCGGGCCCGGCCGGCGAGGCCGGGAGGTCGACATCCGCATGCCTCAGGCAGAGGCCGGGGTCGACCGGCAACGGCTGCGACAGCGGCGCGGCGCAGGCCGCAGACGCATTCGCACGAGCTTCCTGGAACCGTCCCGGCAGAACGATCAGCACGAGGAGGGCGAAACAAAGGGATCTGATCATCCGCGCCAAGTGTAAGACAGGCGACCGATGCAGGCCCGAGACGATCGCTGCAGGCACTCGGCGATGCCCGCGCGCGCGCCGACGGATCGAATAATCAATGACTTGCGCTGATTAGTCCCCGGTTTGTCCCCGCGATCGGCATGGACTGCGCACAGGGCCGCGCCTAAGCTTGCGCCCTCCTCCGTACCGACAGACCCACCCCATGCGCCCGATCCCGGCCCTTTCGACCTCGGCCCTTTCGACCCTGTGCCTTCCGCTGCTGCTCGCCGCCGCCCTGCCGGCGACCGTGCGCGCCCACGAGACCATGCCCGCCAACTGGTGCACGAACCCGGACGCCAAGCCGCAGATCGTCGCGACCTTCAGCTTCTCCCGCCAGGAGCTGCGGGCGATGGCCCGCCAGGTCGAACAGACCCTGGGGCCGGAAGGGCTGATCGCCGAGGGCCTGGCCGAACGGGAGGCGGACGGTCGCTGCGGGATCGTCGACCGCTGGAACATGGCCACCTACATCGCCCAGCATTACTGCGGCGCGGCCAGCGGCAACCCCAACGTGATCATCAACATCACCTCGCCGACCGCGTACAGCTCGCCGCAGCACCACACCGTCTTCAACTACGAGCAGGGGCTGCAGGGCTCCTGCGCGGTGTGCACGGTCTCGGAATGAGCCCGGGCATGCCCGGTCGCGATGCGCCCGGACCGGTTCGCCGGTCCCGCCGCTCCGGTCCGGGCACTCAGCCCAGCGCGTCGCGCCGGGTCATCGCCAGGATGCCGTCGATGCGCTGCTGCAGCGCATCGCGGGCCTCCGGCGCCAGCTTCTCGCAGTGGCCCAGCACGTAGTAGGCCGAGCGCAGCACGTCGCGCCAGCGCGGGTTCTGCGGCAAGCGCGAGAGGCCGAGATACCGCTCCATGGCGCGGGCGCGCAGCCGCCCGTCGTCGATGCCGACGCGCCAGATCCTGCTGCGTTCGGCCAGTTCGATGCGGTTGAGCCCGGTGCTGCTTTCCCAGGCATCGACCACCGCGAGCATGAGTTCGACCAGTTCGCGGCGGAAACGCTCGCGGCCGGCGTCGGCCTGCGGCGCGGCCGGCGGGGCCTCGCCGGCCTCGACCGGCACCGGCGCATCGGCCTGCAGCGCGAGCACGACCAGGCCATCGCCGTGCTCCCAGGGCCGCAGCTCGACACGCAAGGCCTCGCCGCCCGCGCCCAGCGGCAGGCGCAACGACTGGTGCTGCGCATCCTCCATGCGATCGAGCGATTGCCGGAAGGCCAGGGCCTGCTCGCCGGCCAGCCGCTCCGGCAGCGATGGCGCGGCCTCCGCGCCGGGCGCGACGCCCAGCAGCGCGCAGGCGGCGCGATTGATCGCCAGCGTGCGGCCTTCGGCATCGAGCAGGGCCAGCGCTTCCTCGCGGCTGTCGAGCAGCGCCTGGAGCAGGCGGCGGTCTTCGGCCAGCGCATCCGCCTCGCGGCGGTAGTGCGCCAGCGCTTCCTCGTAGCGCGCGCGTCGCGCGGCCTCGGCCAGCCGCGCAAGCTGCTGGCGACGCAGGAAATACAGGCTCAGCAGCGACAGCGCGGCGATCGCCGACACTGCAGTGAGCCAGAGCATCAGCGTGCGCCGGCGGTTCTCGGCCTCGACCTCGGCGATGCGCCGGCGCGATTCGTTGAGGTTGAAGCGCGCGTTCGACCACGCCAGGCCGCGATCGCGCTGCGCGCGCAGGTCCGCGACCTCGCGCGCCTGTGCATCGCGCAGCGCGGCCAGCGCCTCCGCGCCGCGCCCCATCTCTTCCAGCGCCTGTGCCGTCTCGCGCAGCAGGGCCGCCTGCATGCCGGGGGCATCCGGCTTCGCGCCCAGGGCCTCGCGCAGGCGCGCGAGTGCGGCATCCCGCCGGCCGGACAGGCGATCCACCCGTGCCGCTTCCAGCTGCAGTTCCGCCGGCACCGGCAAGGCATGCGCCGACGCCAGCGCCAGGCCTTCGTCGACATGCGCACGCGCGGCGCCCAGGTCATTCGCGGCGATCGCCGCGCGCGCCAACCCGGCGAGCAGCATCAGCTGGTAGCGACGCGCACCATCGTGGCCCGGCTCCTGCGCGCGCAGCTCGCGCAGGCCGTCGCGCAGCAGCATGCCGGCCGCAGCCGCATCGCCGCGTTCCAGCGCGATCTCGCTCAGGCTGTCGTGGACATGCGCAGCCTGGATCGCATCGCCCGAGGCGCGGAACGCGCGCAGGGCATCGCGGTAATAGCGTTCGGCATCGTCCGCCTGCTCCATGTCGCGATAGACATCGGCGATGTTGTTGAGCACCGGCCCGGTGGCCGGATCGCCGGCCTCGCGCTGCATGCGCAGGCTGCGCGACAGCGCCTGCATCGCGCCGGCATAGTCGCCGATGCGGCGCAGGCTGCTGCCGATGTTCTTCCACTGCTTCGACGACGCGGCACGATCGCCGAGCGCATCGGCCAGGCCCTGTGCGCACTCGAACCGCGCCAGCGCTTCGGCGGGACGATCGCGGCTGTAGTCGAGGATGCCGGCGCGGCGCACCAGTTCGTAATGCGCGCGGACATCCCCGGCGGACAGCACGTGGCCGGCCGCGCAGCCGAGGGCACGCTCCGCGCCGGCCAGGTCGTCGGCCGCGCGCAGCGCATCGACCCGCGCGAACCAGTCCCCCGGGGCTCGCGCTTCGCAACGCGCCGGCACGACCGGCGCGAAGGCCTGGCGCACGCAGTCGACCGGCGCAGCGGCGTGCGCGGCGGACACGCTGGCGAGCGCGCACGCCAGCGCGAGGCTGCCCGCGCCGACACGGATGCAGGCAGCCCGCCTCATGCGCATGCCACGCGCGACCGGCGCCACGGCACGACGGGCCGGATCAACCCAGCGAACGCGCCGCCGCCACCACCGCGTCGACGGTGATGCCGAAGTGCGGATAGAGCTTCTCGGCCGGCGCAGACGCGCCGTAGGTGTCGATGCCGATCACCTCGCCGTCCAAGCCGACGTACTTGCGCCAGAAATCGCGCACGCCGGCTTCGATGGCGACGCGCTTGCGGCAGGCCCTGGGCAGCACGGATTCGCGGTAGGCCGGATCCTGGCGGTCGAACACGTCGGTCGAGGGCATCGATACGACGCGCGCGCCGTCGCCGAGCTGTTCGGCGGCCTGCATGGCGAGGCCGACTTCCGAGCCGGTGGCGATGAGGATGTATTCCGGTGCGCCGACGCTGTCCTTCAGCACGTAGCCGCCACGACGGATGTCGGCGACCTGCGCCTCGGTGCGCGCCTGGTGCGGCAGGTTCTGGCGCGAGAACACCAGGCACGACGGGCCCTCGCGGCGCTCGATCGCGGCGCGCCAGCACACCGCGGATTCGACCGCGTCGCAGGGACGCCACACGTCGTTGTCGGGGATGTAGCGCAGCGAAGCGAGATGCTCGACCGGCTGGTGCGTCGGGCCATCCTCGCCCAGGCCGATCGAGTCATGGGTGTAGACGTGGATCGCCTGCGCGCCCATCAGCGCGCTCATGCGCACCGCGTTGCGGGCGTAGTCGCTGAACACGAGGAAGGTCGCGTCGTACGGCAGGAAACCACCATGCAGCGCCAAACCATTGCTGATCGCGGTCATCGCGAATTCGCGCACGCCGTAATACACGTAGTTGGCGTCCGGATCGCTGCCGGCGACCGACTTACTGCCCTTCCACAGGGTCAGGTTGGAATGCGCCAGGTCGGCCGAACCGCCGACCAGTTCCGGCAACAGCGGCGCGAAGGTTTCGATCGCCATCTGCGAGGCCTTGCGCGAGGCCACGACCGGGCCTTCGGCCTGCAGCTTCGCGATGTAGGCATCGGCGTTGGCGGCGAAGTCGGCGGGCAGTTCGCCGGCGAGGCGGCGATTGAATTCGGCGGCGGCCTCGGGATGCTCTGCAGCGTAGCGGTCGAACAGGTTCGCCCAGGCGTGTTCGTTCGTCGTGCCGGCCTCGCGCGCCGACCAGGCGTTGGCGACGGCCTGCGGGATCTCGAACGGCGCATGCGGCCAGTGCAGCGCGGCGCGGGTCGCGGCCACTTCGTCCTTGCCCAGCGGCGCGCCGTGCGAGGACTCCTTGCCGGCCTTCGCGGGCGAACCGAAGCCAATCGTGGTGCGGCAGCAGATCAGCACCGGCTTGTCCGAGCCCAGCGCGCTGTCGATCGCGCCCTTGATCGCGACCGGATCATGGCCGTCGACGCCGCGCACGACGTTCCAGCCGTAGGCCTCGAAACGCGCCGGCGTGTCGTCGGTGAACCAGCCCTGCACCTGGCCGTCGATGGAGATGTTGTTGTCGTCCCAGAACGCGATGAGCTTGTTGAGCTTCCAGGTGCCGGCCAGCGAGGCGGCTTCGTGCGAGACGCCTTCCATCAGGCAGCCGTCGCCCATGAACACCCAGGTGCGGTGGTCGACGATGTCGTAGCCGGGACGGTTGAAGCGCTGCGCCAGCAGCTTCTCGGCGAGCGCGAAACCGACGGCGTTGGCGAAGCCCTGGCCGAGCGGACCGGTGGTGGTCTCCACGCCCGGGGTCATGTGGTTCTCGGGATGGCCGGCGGTCTTCGAGCCGAGCTGGCGGAAGTTCTTCAGCTCGTCGATCGACAGGTCGTAGCCGGCGAGGTGCAGCAGGCCGTACTGCAGCATCGAGCCATGGCCGTTGGACAGCACGAAGCGGTCGCGGTTGGCCCACTGCGGGTTGTTCGGGTTGTGGCGGTAGTAGTCGTTCCAGAGCACTTCGGCGATGTCGGCCATGCCCATGGGCATGCCAGGGTGGCCGGAGTTGGCGGCCTGGACGGCGTCGATGGCGAGGAAACGGAGGGCGTTGGCGAGGTCGCGGCGGCTGGGCGTCGTCATGGGAAGCGGCATGGAGGTCGGCGGCGCCCGGCGGTTCGCGGGCCCGCCCATTGTCCCATCCCCGCCCCCCCGAGGGCCAACATCGCCGACGGGCGCGGCGCGGCGGGAAGACAGGAAGGCCGGACCCGCCATTGGGCTGTGGACACCAATGCCCCGGCTTTTTGTTGTAGGAGGGCCTTCAGGCCCGAGCTTTTGCTTCAACCAAAGCTCGGGCCTGAAGGCCCTCCTACAGGATCCTGCGCTTACTTCTTCCGCGCCGAATCGATCACCGCGCACATCGACTTGATCTGGGTTTCCTTGCCCGAGGCGTAGCCCGGCGGCGTGGACTTGCTGACCGTGACCTTGCTGTCCTTGCCGGCGCCTTCGATGACGATGTTCCAGGGCAGCTGGATGGTCTGGCCCTTGTGCGCGGCGTTCTGCTCGAACGACAGCGTGCCCGAGCCCTTGTCGGACGAGGCCACGCGCAGGCCGGACTTCAGGCCGTCGGCCTGGATGCGGCTGAAGGCTTCCGACGGCTTGACGCCGGGGACGATCTCCCAGGTGCTGAAGGTGCGGCCGCTGAGGAAATTGCCGCCCTGCTGGTAGTTGGTCTCGCAGGGGCGGGCGTCGGCGGCCAGCGTCGGCGCGGCGAAGGCCAGCAGGCCCGCAGCGATCCACAGCGTCGTCTTCATCGTTCGATTCTCCATCGTTGCGACGCCCCGGCGGGCGTCCGTGTGCCAGGTGGTGGGGTGGGCAGTCGCGCACGGGGGTGCGGCGACGCGCGCAAGCGTAACCCATGCCCGGCGACACGGGCGTGAACGGCGTGGCGGTGCGCGCAAGGCGCGGCGACTCAGGCCTTGTCGGGCGCCTCGTCGGTCTCGCCGCGGGCGACCATCGCGGCGATGCCGAGGTCGCCGGTGACATTGACCGTGGTCCGGCACATGTCGAGGAAGTGGTTCACGCCCAGCACCAGGCCGATGCCCTCGGGCGGCACGCCGACCATGGCGCAGATCAGCGCGATCACCGGCAGCGAACCGGACGGCACGCCGGCGGTGCCGATGCCGCCGAGGATGCAGACGAACATCACCGTGACCTGCTGCGCGAGGCTCAGCTCGATGCCGAAATACTGCGCGAGGAACAGCACGGTCACGCCCTCGAACAGCGCGGTGCCGTTCTGGTTGGCGGTGGCGCCGACGGTCAGCACGAAGCGCGAGACGCGCTTGGGCAGCTTGAGCTTGTGGTCGGCCACGCGCAGCGCGGTCGGCAGGGTGGCGTTGCTGGACGCGGTGGAGAACGCCATCAGCATGGCTTCCTGCACGTCGCGGAAGAAGCCCAGCGGCGAGCGTTTCGCGATCAGCGCGATCGCGGCGGAATAGACCACGAACTGGTGGATCGCCAGCGCCAGCAGCACCACCAGCACGAACGCGCCCAGGCGCACCAGCAGGTCCCAGCCGAACTGCGCGACGAGGTTGAACATCAGGCAGAACACCGCGTACGGCGCGAGCTTGATGACCAGCCCGATCAGCGTCATCGACACGTCGAACAGGCCCTCGATCGCGCGCTTGAGCGTGCTGGTCGATTCGCTGCGGGTCAGCACCAGGCCGATGCCCAGCATCAGCGCGAAGAACATCACCGCGAGGATGGTGTTGTCGGCGGCGGCCTTGACCACGTTGTCCGGGACGATGGCGATCAGCATGTCCAGGCCCTTGGCCTGGGTGGCGCTGTCGCTGACGATGGCCTGCGCGCGCTCGGCGCTCTCGCTCATCATCCGCGTGGCCTCGGCGCTGTCCACGCCGACGCCGGGCTTGAGCCAGTTGACCAGCAGCAGGCCGATCAGCACCGCGATGGCGGACAGCACGGTGGTGTAGGCCAGGGTGCGCCAGCCGATCCGGCCGAGCGCGCGCACGTCGCCCATCTCGCCGATGCCGACCACCAGCGCGGAGAACAGCAGCGGGATCACCAGCATGAAGATCAGGCGCAGGAAGATCTTCGAGAACGGCGTGGTGACGTAGTCGATGAAGCCCTTGACCCAGGCGTGGTCGGTGCCGATGAAGGCGTAGACCAGCATGCCGAGCCCGATGCCGGCGGCGAAGCCGATCGCGATCTTCCAGTGCATCGGCATGCTCGGGGACACGGCAGCGGTCTCGGTGCTCATGAAGGCTCTCTCAAGGTGACGGGCAAGGATATCAGGCGAACGAAGGCTGTCCCGGCCGCCTCAGGTGGGATACAGCGGCGGCAGCGCGGCCTCGCCGGGCGCGGCGACCGGCGCGTCCCGCCAGCGCGGCCCCTGCGCGAACGCCGTGCGCACGGCGGCCACGGCCGCGACACGGTCGCCCTCGCCCCAGCACGCGCGCTGCAGGGCGGCGACGGCATCGCGCTGCAAGGGATCGGCCAGCCGTTCGCGGAGGGCGTCGGCATCGGCCACCGCCGGCACGGCGAGTGCGCAGAGCGCGCGCAGCAGCGTCGCGGGATCGCCTTCGGCGAGCGCGCGCGACCAGTCCTGCGCGGGGGCGACGACGGCAGGCCCCGCCTGCGCCGGCATCGCTGCCAGCGGTGCGGTCGGCGATGCAGTCGGCGATGTGGTCGCCGGTGCCGCAGCGGACGCGGCGTCCTGCTGCGCACGATGCCGCATGAGCAGGCCCCAGGCCCACCACACCGTCCCGATCCAGAGCAGGACGAGCAGGACCGTGGCCACCAGCCACACCCCGCGCGGCAGCCATCGCGGCCAGTCGCTGGCGCGCGGGTTGCGGGGCTGGCCGGCCGTGGCGCTGTCCGCGACCGGGCCGGCGGACGCGCCGGGTGCGACCTTCAGCACGAGATCGGGCAGGCTGGCGATCCGCGCGACGCCGGCCTCGGCATCCCACCAGGCGATGCGCGGCGCGGACACGCGCAGCGTGCCGGCGCGCGACGGCAGCACGGCGAAGCGTCGGGTGATCGTGCCCAGCGGCCGGCCTTCGAGGAAGCGGTCGTTGCGCCGGGCCTGATCAGGGAACAGGCGCGCGCCCTCCCCGGCCTTCAGTTCCAGCGCGGGCAACTGGCTGGTCGTCGCGCCATCGGCATGCAGCTCGACGGTGACGGTGGCGCTTTCGCCGACACGCAGCGATTTCGGGGTTTCGATGTAGCGCAGGCTCAGTTCGCGCAGCGGCAACCACGGCTGCGGCGCGGCGGGCGGGATCGGCTTGACCTGCACGGTCTGCGGACGGCTGCGGGCACGCACTTCCTGCCGCGCGGTGTCGAAGGGATCGCCGAACACGCCCAGGCTGCGCCCCTGGAAACGCGCGGGCGGGATGGTCAGCGTGCCGGGACGCTCGGGGATCAGCAGGTAGCGCCGTTCCAGCACCTTGTAGAAGCGGTCGCCGACGCGAAGGGTGTGCTGCGCATCCTCGCCGAGCTGCTGCAGGCTGGCGCCGTCAGGGGCGTCCTGGTCCAGGCGGCCGTCGATCAGGCTGCCGGCCTCGTAGTACAGGCGCACGGTGTAGCCGACCGTCTGCTGCACGTAGGGCGACGGGGTGTCCACCTTCGATTCGAGGAACAGCGGTTGCGCGGCCAGGGCGGGATCGTCGGGCGCGATCACCTTCGGCACCGGGGTCTTCGGCGGGCCCACCACCAGCCGCAGCGGCGGCGTGGTGCCGCTGCCGACCCGCAGGATCGGCACCTGCAGCACGCCTTCGCGCCGTGGTTGCAGGCGCATGCGCATGATGATGCGCAGGTTGAGCTGGCCGTTGGACAGGTCGACCTGCTGCGCGACGCCCTGGTCGAGTATGCGGAAATCCTGGCTGAGCATGGACAGGTCCGGCAGGCCGTCGGCGGTCATGCCGTCGATCTCGATGCTCAGTTCGGTCGTTTCGTCCAGTGCGATGCGGTCGCGGTCCAGCCAGGCGCGCACCTGGGCCTGCGCTGCCGTCGTCCAAGCCAGCGCCAGGCACAGCAGCAGCGCGATGCCGGCGAGCCGGCCGGCCAGGGCGGCACCATGCGGGCGGACGCAACGCATCAGCGGTCGTCCTCGCGGCGGCGGCGGCGCTCTTCGAGCTTGAACTTCTCGCGCAGCAGGCCGCCCGGGTCGTCGGGCACGCGACGCAACCAGGCCTCGTTGGCGAGCCGTCGCCCGCCGGTAGCGGGATTGGCGGCGGGCGCGGTCGCGGGGCGCGGACCGCCCGGCACGGCCGGAGGCCGGATCGCGCCCTGCGCACGCTGCATGCGTTCGCGCTGCGCGGCATCGGCCCGGCGCTGCGCGGCGACATCCACCGGCGTCGGCGGCCCGGAGGGAGGCGATGCGGACTGTGCGGAGGGCGGTGCGCCGGACTTGCTGCGGGCGGCGCCCTGCGGCTTCGCCTGCACGCCCTGCGCGCCGGCGGGCGTGGCCCCGCGATCGCCCTTGCCCTGCTGGTCCTTGCCCTGCTGGTCCTTGCCCTGCTGGTCCTTGCCCTGCTGGTCCTTGCCCTGCTGGTCCTTGCCCTGCTGATCCTTGCCCTGCTGGTCCTTGCCCTGCTGATCCTTGCCCTGCTGATCCTTGCCCTGCTGATCCTTGCCCTGGTCTTTCGAGGACGCGCCGGAGGGATCCGGCTTGCGCTGCGCCTGCTGCTGGGCGCGTTGCTCCCGTGCGATGGCGGCCACGCGGCGGTTCTGGGCCGCGTCGGCCATGCCCGGCTGCAGGCGCAGGGCGCGATCGTATTCGGCGATGGCCTCGTCGTAGCGGCCCTGCCGCGCCAGCGCATTGCCGCGGTTGTAGGCGGCATCGGCGCCGGGCAGGTCGGCCCAGTGCGACATCGCAGACTTGTAGTCGCCCTTGCGATAGGCGGCGACGCCCTGCTGCAGGCGCGCGTGCTGCGCCTGGTCGCGGCGCTGCCAGAGGCTGCCGTCGTCGGCGCTGACCACCTGCCAGGGCAGGCACAGTGCGAGCAGGGCGACGGCCAGCACGCCGCGACGGAATGCGAACAGCGCGAGCAGCAGCAGGAGCGGCAGCAGCCAGAAGCCTTCGTCGATCGCCAGCGCGCCGCGCTTGCGATCGCTGGCGACCGCATCCTCCACGCGGTCGGCGCGCAGCACGCCGAGCGCGCGCAGGTCGCTGTCGTCCACCGAGGCCGGCACGAAACGGCCATCGCCGGCATCGGCCGTCGCGCGCAGGCCGTCGACATCCAGCCAGGTGCGCTGGCGCTGGCCGCGCCTGTCCACGTAGCTGCCGCCTCCGGCCGTGCCCAGGCCCAGCACCGACACCCGGAAACCGGCGGTGCGCGCCTCGCCCGCAGCGCTGCGCGCGCTGGCCCCGGCGCGATGGGTCATCAGCAGGATGTCGCCGCGCGAGAAGCCGGCGCGTTCGAGCAGCAGCACCGATTCGCGGATCGCGCGTTCGGTGCGCTGGCCATCCTCGGGCATCACCTCGGGCGAGAGCGCGTCGACGAACAGTTCGATGTTGGCGGCATCGTCGGTGAGCGGCGACACGATGTAGGCGTCGTCGGCGAACGCGACCAGCGCGACCTGGCCGCCGCCGCGTTCGCGCAGCAGGCGGGTGAGCTTGGCGCGCATCTGCAGCAGGCGCGATGGCGGCAGGTCGGCGGCGGTCGAGGCTTCGGACAGATCCACCGCGATCACCAGCGGCGTGTGGTCCTGCCACAGCGGCTGCGGCAGGCTGCGCCAGCTCGGGCCGGCCAGGGCCAGGATGGCGAGGCTCAGCGCGAGCGTGGCCAGCACCTGGCCGCGCGCGAGGCGCCCGCCCTGCGCAGCGCCGCCGCCTTCGATCAGGTGCTGCAGGAGGTGCGCATCGACCGCGTCGCGCCAGGCGTTGCGGCGCTGGCGCTGCCTGTGCAGCCACCACGGCAGCACCGGCACCAGCGCGAGCGCCAGCAGCCACCACGGCCGCACGAACTGGAAGCCGGCGACGAAGGCCTGGATCGACTCGGGCATCTGCGCCACGCTCATCGCGACGCCCTCCCCGGCATGCGCACGCCCGTCTCGCGCAGGCCGCCGAGCAGGAGCAGCAGCGTCGCGCACAGCAGCGCGCCGGCCAGCGGCCATGCGTAGCGCTCGATGCGCGGGCGCAGGCGCAGCCCCGGGTGCTTCACCGGTTCGATGCGGTCGATCTCGGCGTAGATGCCCAGCAACTGTTCGACATCGCGCGCGACGAAGGCGCGACCGCCGGTGGTCTGGGCGATGCGCTGCAGGGTGGTCTCGTCGGTCTGCTGGGCCTGACCGGCCATGCGGATCGGCATGCCGAACACCGACAGGCCGGCGCCGTAGCCGCCAAAGGCGATGGTGTGGATGCGCACGCCATCGTCGCGCGCCAGCTCCGCGGCCTTCAGCGGATCGAGGATGCCCGCGCTGTTCACGCCGTCGGTGAGCAGGATCAGCACGCGCTGGCCCGACGGCTGCTTGCGCAGGCGCTTGGTGGCCAGCGCGATCGCGTCGCCGATCGCCGTGCCGCCACCGGCCAGTCGCGTGACCGTGCCGTCGAGCTGCTCGCGCACGGTGTCCAGGTCGCGGGTGAGCGGGGTCAGCGCGTACGCGCGTTCACCGAAGACGATCAGGCCGACGCGATCGCCGGCACGACGTTCCAGGAAATCGGCGATCACCGCCTTGCCGGCAGTCAGGCGCGACACCACGCGGCCGCCGAGTTCGATGTCGCGTTCCTCCATGCTGCCGGAGAGGTCGACCGCGAGCATCAGGTCGCGCCCGGTCTGCGGCGGCTGCACCACATCGCCCAGTTGCTGCGGACGCGCCGCCGCCAGCACCAGCAGGACCCAGGCCAGCCAGGCCAGCGCGGGAACGCCGCGCGCACGCGCCGGCCCGGTGTTGCCGGCCAGCGCGCCGAGACGGTCGCCGTAGGGCACGCGCAGGCCCGGCGCACCGGCATCGCGTCCCGGAAGCACGCGCCGCGCCAGCCACGGCAGGGGCAGCGCGAGCAGCAGCCACGGCCAGGCGAATGCGGCGAACAGCGGCCCGAACAGTTCGGCCAGCGTCATCCGCGCCTCCGCAGCCAGGGCAGGCGCCAGCGTCGCGGCGCGCGACGCATCAGCGCGACGAAACGCGCGCGCGCCACCGGGCGGAGCGCGTCGACGGCCGCCGCATCGACCTCGCGACGGAAGCCGCCGTCGAGCAGCACGGCACCGACCTCCGCGAAGGTCGCGGCGCCACGCGCACGCGGCCCCTCATCGAGGAAATGCAGCCAGTCCGCGCCCTGCAACCGATCGGCGAACGGATCGCGCAGGCGCGCGGCGCGGCGCAGCAGTTCGGACATCGCCGCGATGCGCGCAGCCTCGTCCTGCGCGGCATCGACCGTCGCGTCGAACAACGCTTCGGCGGCGATGCGGCGACGACGCGCATGGCGACGCCACAGCAGGAGGATGCCGAGCAGCACGACCACGACCACCGCGACCAGCCACCATCCCATCGGCGGCGGCCACCAGCCGGGCGCGTCAGGCAGATGCGCTTCGCGCAGCGGCAATCTCGCCGGATCGATTGCGGACTGCGCCATCGCGCACGCGAGGAGGCCACTCATGCGCCGCGTGCTCCGGCCAGCAGCGACAGCCAGCCGTCGCTGGGCGATTCCGTCGACAGCACATGGCAGCGGATGCCGCTGCGCGCCAGGGTGTCCTGGACCTGCTGCAGCGGCGCGACGAAGGCATCTCGCCAGCGCCGGCGCAGCGCATCGCCGCCGAGGTCCAGTTCGAGCCTGCGCATCACCGTCACGCCGGACGCCGCCATGCGTTCGACCAGGAAAGGCAGGCGCGACATCGGCGGTTCACGCTCCAGCGGATCGCTCAGCAGCAGCACGATCACTTCGCGCTGCTGCGCCAGCGTGCGCCAGCGTGCCTGGGGGATGCCGGCCGCGCTCAGCGGATCGGCCAGCACCACCAGCCGCGTGCCCGGCCGCGCGAGGCGATCGGCATGGTCCAGCGCGACCGCGAAGCCATCGTCCTGCGTCGGCTGGCGCGCATACCAGCGGACCATCGCATCGAGCACGCGCAACGCGCCGCGCACGCCCGCCACCGGCACCACCGGCGCCTCGGTCGAGCTGCCGCGCAGCGCGGCGATGCGGTCGCCGTCGCGCACCGCCACCCAGGCGGCGAGCGCGCCTGCACGCGCGGCCTGCACCGACTTGAAGCGCACCCGCGTGCCGAAATACAGCGTCGGCGCGGTGTCGGCGACGATCAGGGTCAGGCGCTCGCGCTCGGCCTGGAACAGCTTGGTATGCGGCTTGCCGGTGCGCGCAGTCAGCCGCCAGTCGATGTGCCGCGCATCGTCGCCGATGGCGTATTCGCGCGATTCGGCGTATTCCATGCCACGGCCGCGCACCGCCGACGGCGCCTGGCCGCTGAGGCCATGATGGCCCCGGCGCGGCGGGCGCCGACCGACCACGGCACGGCGCAGCGCCACCAGTTCGTCGAGGCTCGGCGTGATCCCTTCGCTCATCGCGCGCTCCGCGTGTCCTCAGCGCCAGTTCGAAACAGCGGTGACCAAGACAGCGATGCTCAAGGCAGGGGCACCCTGTCGAGCAGCGCCTGCACCAGGCGCTCGCCGTCCCAGCCTTCGGCCACGGCTTCGTAGCTGGGCAGCACGCGATGCCGCAGCACGTCGAGCGCGACCGCGCGCACGTCCTCCGGCGTGGCGAAATCGCGACCCGACAGCCAGGCGCGCGCACGCGCGCAGCGCTCCAGCGCGATCGAGCCGCGCGGGCTCGCACCCCAGCCGATGCGGCGCGCGAGCGTAGCGTCGTAGCGCCTCGCGTCGCGCGACGCCAGCACCAGTTCGATCAGGTAGCGCTCCAGCGCCGGTGCGACATGCACGTCGAGCACCGCCGCGCGCGCCGCGAATACATCGGCCTGCGACAGACGCAACGGCGCCCGGTGATCGTCCTGCACCGGCGCGGTCGCGGCCTGGCCACTGCGCGCGCGCTCCCGCGCCAGGCGCAGGATCTCGGCTTCCATCGACGCGTCGGGATAGCCGATGCGGACGTACATCAGGAAACGGTCGAGCTGCGCCTCCGGCAGCGGGAACGTGCCTTCCTGCTCGATCGGATTCTGGGTCGCCATCACCAGGAACAGGTCGGGCAGCGCATAGGTCTGCCGGCCCACGGTGACCTGGCGCTCGCCCATCGCCTCCAGCAGCGCCGATTGCACCTTGGCCGGCGCGCGGTTGATCTCGTCGGCCAGCAGCAGCGAGTGGAAGATCGGGCCGGGCTGGAACTGGAAGCGGCCATCCTGCGGACGCCACACCTCGGTCCCGGTCAGGTCGGCGGGCAGCAGGTCCGGGGTGAACTGCACGCGGGCGAAGTCCGCCTCGAGCCGGCTGGCCAGCGCACGGATGGCGGTCGTCTTGGCCAGGCCAGGCGCGCCTTCGACCAGCAGGTGCCCGTCGGCGAGCAGCGCGATCAGCAGCCGCTCGACCAGCGCCGCCTGGCCGACGATCTCGGTCGACAGCCGCGCCCGCAGCGCGGTGAAGGCCGCATGCAGGCGCGCAGCATCGCCCTGCGTCTCGGCGTCATGGGCGTGGAGGCCCGTTTCGGTCGTTCCTGGTGGCATCGGCGGGCGTCCCTCGGGCAGTCTCGAACGCGGAGTTTGACCGATGCGGGACGGAAATGTTCATCGCCGTGATGCGTCGCAGCGAGCGCAGGATGCGCGCCGCCGCGGAAGTCCGCCGCCCGGAAACGAAACGGGGGCCGAAGCCCCCGTCCGTCGAAACACGTTTCAGTCGATGCCGCGTCGATCAGACGCGCGGCGCGACGCGCATGACCTTCGGGGTGACGAAGATCAGCAGCTCGGCCTTGCCCTTCGAGCGGCCACGCTTCTTGAACAGGTTGCCCAGCACCGGCAGGTCGGCAAGGAACGGTACCTTGGAGGCCTGGCTGCGGTCGCTGAACTCGTACACGCCGCCGACGACCACGGTGTTGCCGTCCTCGATCAGCACGGCGGTGGTGACTTCGCGCTTGGCGATCAGCGGCACAGAGCCGGCGACCGTGTCGATGAAGTCCTCCAGCTCGTCCTTCTTCACCAGCAGGTTCAGGAAGACGCGGCCGTCGTTGGTGATGGTCGGGGTGACGCGCAGTTCCAGCACCACGTCCTTGAAGTTCACGGTCTGCGTGATCTGGCCGTTGCTCGACTGCGTGGTGACGTAGCCGATCTCGCGACCCTGCTTGATGATCGCTTCGCGCTGGTTGCTGGTCACGACGCGCGGGCTGGAGATCACTTCGCCGCGGCCTTCTTCCTGCATCGCCGACAGCTCGATGTCGAGGGCGTAACCTGCATTGAGGATGGTGAAGGCCATCGTCGCCGGGTTCGACGACAGCAGGCCGCCGGCCAGCACGCCGAGGTCGACGTTGTTGCCCTTGCTGATCGTGGAGCTGCCGCGGATCGGCGCGGGGCCGACCTGGCCGCCCGCGATCCAGGCGCGATACGCCGCGAGATAGGCGTTGTCGGTCTGCGTGATCGAGTTGCGGGTCGCGGTCGTGTTGGCGATGTTGTTACCGAAGGTGACGTTGTTCTTGCTGCCGTTGATGCCGAACTTGGCACCGAGCTCGCGGGCGAAGTCTTCGGTGGCGATGACCACCTTGGCTTCGATCAGCACCTGGTCGACCGGCGTGTCGAGCTGCGCCACGAGGCGGCGGACCTCGGCGACGCGCGCCGGGATGTCGATGACCAGCAGCGTGTTGGTGCGGCGGTCGAAGCTGATGCTGCCGCGCGCGGACAGGAAGCCGCGGCTCTGGCCGGCACCGCCCGAACTACCCGCTGCGCCGCCGCCACCGCCGGAATTGCCCTTGCTCTCGTCGGTCAGCAGCTTGGCGATGTCCTCGGCGTTGCCGTAGCTCACCGGGATGTACTCGGTGACCGTCTCGGCGCGGTTCTCGATCGCGATGCGGGCGTCTTCCTTGTCCTGCTCGAACTTGGCGATTTCCGCCTGCGGCGCGACCCAGATGACGTTGCCGCTGCGGCGCTTGTCGAGCTGCTTGGCCTGCAGCACCAGATCCAGCGCCTGGTCCCACGGCACGTTGATCAGGCGCAGGGTGACGTTGCCCTGGGTGGTGTCGCTGGCGACGATGTTCAGCCCGGACTCCTCGGCGATCAGCTGCAGCACCGTGCGGACCGGGATGTCCTGGAAGTTGAAGGTCACCGCGCGACCGCCGTAACCGCGGCCACCACCGGTCGCAGCCACCGTGGGCGCCTTCTGGCCTGCGGCGGCGACGGCCGTGGCGCTGCCGACGGCACGCGACGGCGTGGCCGCGCGCGGCACCAGTTCGACGATGTAGTCCTTGCCGGTCTGGTAGGCCAGCGATTCGAAGGCGCCGTTGGTGGTGAGCACCAGCTGCGTCTTGTCTTCGCCCTGCGCCAGCGCCTGCACGTTCTGCACCGGCGTCGCGAAGTCGGTGACGTTCAGCGAGCGCTGCAGGTGTGCCGGCAATTTGGCGTTGCCGATGTCGACGATCACGCCGGCTTCGGTCGACCGCATGTCGGGCATGGCGCCGTCACGATCGAAACGGAGGATCAGCTTGCCCGATCCCCCATCGCCCCGCTTGAAGTCGATGTCGGTGATGGCGCTGACCGCCGGAGCCTGCTGGCCTGCCTGCGCGGCGGGTGCCGGTGCGGGCGTGGCTGCGTTGACGGCGCTGAGCGCCGACAACAGGCCGACGGTCAGGCCGAACATCGTGGCCCTGATTGGCATGGTGCGACGGCCCTGCTGCTGGCTATGCGCGTTGAGTACGATCATTTCGCTATCCCCTCGTCTTATTCGTCATCGAGCGAGACCGTCGCCGGCCGCTCCAGCCAACCGCCTGCACCGTCGGGCACCAGCTCGACGAGCTCGATCCTGTCTTCGAAGATCGCAGTCACGCGCCCGTCCGCCTGGCCCATGTAATCGCCCGGCCGCACGCGATAGGTGACCTTCTCGGGCACCATCACCAGCGCGACCAGATTGCCGCCCTTGCCCAGCGTCCCGACCATGTCGAGGCTGTCGAGCGGGAACTGTTCGAGCACCTGCTTGCGCCGGTTCGAGTCCGGACGCGGACCCGCGCCCTCGGAACCCGGCGAGAACGCCGTGCTGAACGGATCGCGCAGGTTCTGCGCGGCATATTCGAAATGCTCGAAGCGCTGCATCACCGGCAGTGGGTCGAGCGGCGGCGCGGGACGCGCCTTGACCTCTGCGACCCACTCTTCGAGGTTGGGCGCCTCGCCCGGGGTGCTGGTGATCGAGCGCCCGCAGCCTGCGAGCGCGGCGACCAGCGCGACCGCGAGCACGAGGCGTGCCGTGTTGTCGTGTTGTCTGCGCATCAGCGGCTGCCTCCCTGTGCGGCGGTGGCCTCGGCGGACTTGTTCGCAGCGGTGGCGGCGGCCTGCGCACCGGGCACGGCCGGGCTTGCGCCGCCTGCCCCGCCCGCGGGCGCATCCGCGACCACTTCGTCTTCGTCGCGGTAGCGATAGGTCTTGACCGTGCCCTTCAGCTCCAGGATCGAATCCGGGCCGATCGCGACGGGCTTCTTGTCGGCAGTCGCGCCGGGGGCGGCGCGCGGGGTGAGCTGGATGTCGTGCATGGTCATGATGACCACGCGCGGCAGCGAGGCCACGCCGCTGACGAACGCGCCGAACTGGTGATAGGTGCCGACCATCTTCAGCTCGATCGGCTTCTCGACGTAGAACTCCAGCTGGGTCTCGTCGCCGGGCTGGAACAGCTCGTTGGTGATGCCGGTCGCCAGCGCGGTCTGCGAGATGTCGACGATCAGCGCCGGCATTTCGGTCTTGCTCGGCAGCTGGCGCAGCATCTGCTGGAGCTGCTGCTCCATCAGCGCGAGCTGCTGCTTGAGCGGTTCGAGGTTGGCGGCCTGGCCCTGCTTCTTCTCGAAGCCTTCTTCACCTGTGCGCAGGGCGACTTCCTCGGCTTCCAGATTTTCAAGCTCCGCACCCTTCGGGCGAGTCAGGAAATTCCAGAGGACGAACAGGATCAGGAGGCACAGGGCGATGCAGAACCCGAACTGCCACTCGCGCGGCCAGGAGCCGGCGTTGTTGAAGTCGAGCTCCTTGAGGGACATTTTCTTCTTGCTCACGACTTCGCTCCTCCCGTCGGTGCGGCCGGAGCGGCCGGCGTGGCGGGCTGCTGGCTGTTGGCCGGTGCGGCGGTTCCTGCGGGCGCGGGCGCCGCCGGTGTCGCGGCACCGGGCGCCGGCGCGGTGGCGGCAGGCGCGGTCGCCGCCGGGGTGGCGGGCGTCAGCGTCTGCAACTGCTCGGTGGTGACGGTGGCGGGCGTGGCGCCGGCCGGGGCCGCGCCTTCCTCGCCTTCGTTCTTCGCGTTGGGGTTCACCAGGGTGACGGTGAGGCTGAAGGTGTACGGCAGGCCCTTGTTCTCGCCCTCGGACTGGATGACCGACAGCTCGGGCTTGGACATCCAGCCGGAGGCCGACAGCACTTCCATGTAGGTACTGACCCGCGCATGCGACTGCGAGCGACCTTCCAGCGTCAGCTTGTCGCCTTCCTGCTTGATCGAAGTGAGGATCACGCCGTCGGGGATGGTGCGCACCAGCGAGTCGAACAGGTGCACCATCTGCGAACGGTTGGCCTGCAGCTCCTCGATCACCTTCTTGCGATTGAGCAGCTTCTTCTTCTTCTCTTCGAGCTTCTCGATCTCTTTGATCTGCGCCTTCACTTCCTCGATCTTCTGGGTGAGGAATGCATTGCGCTCCATCTGCCCGGCGATCTGCATGCTGTAGTAGGTGTTGACCATGAACCAGAGACCGAAACCGGCCACCGCGGACAGGGCCAGCATCAGCATGAACTGCTTCTTGCGTTCTTTCTGGCGCTCCGCGCGCCACGGGAGGAGGTTGATGCGTGCCATCAGTCGAAACTCCTCAGGGCGAGGCCGCAGGCGATCATCAGCGCCGGCGCGTCCTGCGCGAGCGCGTGCGCCTGCACGCGTGGGCCAAGGGTCATCTGCGCCAGCGGATTGGCGACCACGGTCTGCACGCCCAGCTGCTCCTCGACCATCGCCGAGATCCCGACGATGGAGGCGCAGCCGCCGGCGAGGACGATCTGGTCGACGCGGTTGTATTCGCTGCCGGCATAGAAGAACTGGAGCAGGCGGCCGATCTGCTGCGCCATGGCTTCCTTGAAGGGCTCCAGCACTTCGATCTCGTAGCTTTCGGGCAGGCCGCCCTGGCGCTTGGCCAGGCCGGCTTCCTCGTAGCTCAGGCCGTAGCGACGCATGACTTCGTCGGTCAGCTGCTTGCCGCCGAAGACCTGCTCGCGGCTGTAGATGTTGCGGCCATTGCGCAGGATGCTCAGCGTGGTCATCGTGGCGCCGACATCGACCAGCGCGACGATGCCGTCGTGCGGGATGTTCAGCGTGCCGGCGATGAGCGCGTACGCGTTCTCGATCGCGAAGGCCTCGACGTCGATGACGCGGGCGGTCAGCCCGCCGACCTCGAGCGCCGATGCGCGCATCTCGACGTTCTCCGAACGCGAGGCGGCGAGCAGGACCTGGACCATCTCGGGATTGCCGGGCATGGGGCCGAGCACCTCGAAGTCCAGGTTCACTTCCTCGATCGGATACGGAATGTAGTTGACGGCCTCCAGCTCGATCTGGGACTCCATGTCGTCCTCGTCGAGCTCGGCCGGCATCGGGATCACCTTGGTGATCACTGCCGACCCCGCCACCGCAGCGGCGGCGTGCTTGGCCTTGGAGCCGGACCGGTTGAGCGCCCGCTTGATGGCTTCTCCCACCGCCTCGATCTCGACGATGTTCTTCTCGGCCACGGCATTCGGCGGCAACGGCTCGACCGCGTAGTGTTCCACTCGATAGCGGTCGCCAGCCCGAGACAGCTGCAGGAGCTTGACGGCGGTCGAACTGATGTCGACACCCACCAACGGTGACTGATTTTTTGCGAACAGTCCCACTTTTTTCCCCTTCCCACGCGCGCTTACGCGCGTTACGTGTCCCAATACATTAAATAACGGACTTTTCACCCCATGGCAACAGGCACGTGCGCCCGGTGATGCCCACAGTGAACTCTGTCACGACATGACCCCCTCCCGCCCGGGGTCCACCGGGGGCTCCCGGCGGGCCGATGCGCGAACCAGCCCCCCTCCCGACCCCGCCCGTGAGGCAGCGGATGCGGCACCCGTCACACTGTGGTCGGACCCCGGCCGGCTGTCGACCGTGCGCGGCACTCTATAATCCCCACCTGCCCTGTCTACACCCAACGCCGCCTGGATTCCCGTACGCATGTCCCTGATTCGCCGACTGTTCCGCTGGGCCCTCCTGTTGACCCTGCTCGGCCTGGTGGTCGGCGGCATCGCCTTCGCGGCGCTCTACTACACGGTCTCGTCCAGGCTGCCCGACGTGCAGACCCTGCGCAGCATCGAGCTGCAGGAACCTTTATATGTATACGCCCGCGACGGGCGGCTGATGGGCCTGTTCGGCGAGACCCGGCGCTACCCGGTCGAGATCGAAAAGGTGCCCAGGCGGCTCAAGGAGGCCTTCCTGGCCGCCGAGGACGCCCGCTTCTACGAGCACGACGGCGTGGACTACAAGGGCGTGGGCCGGGCCATCAAGGAACTGGTCTTCACCGACAAGGAGCGCGTCGCGGGCGGGTCCACCATCACCCAGCAGGTCGCGCGCCAGTTCTTCCTCAGTTCCGAGTACAGCTACACCCGCAAGTTCGCCGAGATGCTCCTGGCCCGGAAGATGGAGCAGGAGCTGACCAAGGACGAGATCCTGGAGCTGTATCTCAACAAGAGTTTCTTCGGCAATCGCGCCTACGGCGTGGCCGCCGCCGCCGAGTTCTACTACGGCAAGACCCTGGACCAGCTGGACCTGGACGAAATGGCCTCGCTGGCCGCGATCCCCAAGTTCCCGTCCACGGCCAACCCGATCAGCAACCCCGAGCGCGCCCGCCAGCGCCGCGACAACTACGTGCTGGTGCGGATGCGCGAGCTGGGCTTCATCACCCCGGCCGAGGAGCAGGCGGCACGGGCGACGCCGATGCACGCCAGCCCGCACGAGCGCCCGGTCGAGGTCTACGCGCCCTACGTCGCTGAAATGGTCCGCCAGGAAATGATCGACCGCTTCGGCAAGGACGTGCTGACCAAGGGCTACCACGTCACCACCACCATCGATCCGGTCCTGCAGACGGCCGCCGACAAGGCCGTGCGCGACGGCCTGGGCACCTACGACCGCCGTCACGGCTGGAACGCCAAGGCCCTGCCGCACATCGACCTGCCCCCGGGCGAGGATGCCGCGACCGCCGCCAAGCGGCTGCGCGACCATCCGACCCAGGGCGAACTGCGCGCAGCCCTGGTGCTGGGCACCAGCGGCGCCAACGCCCAGGTGGTGCTGGCCGACGGCACCGTGCTCGACCTCGGCCCGGAGACCTCGCGGTGGACCGGCAAGGCGCCCGGCGCCCTGCTCAAGCGCGGCGACGTGACCCGCGTGCGCCGGATCGAGCCGGAAGCCAAGGTCGACCCCGCCAAGGCCGGCGCCGCGACCGCCGCCGCACCGGCCCCGGCAGGCCCGGTGACCTGGCGCCTGGAGCAGTTGCCCCGTGCCCAGTCGGCCCTGGTCTCCCTCGATGCCGACACCGGCGCGCTGCGCGCCCTGGTCGGCGGCTTCAGCTTCGCCGGCAGCAAGTTCAACAACGCCATCCAGGCGCGCCGCCAGCCGGGTTCGTCGTTCAAGCCCTTCATCTACGCCGCCGCCTTCGAGCGCGGCTACAACCCGGCCTCGATCGTGCTCGATGCCCCGGTCGTGTTCCGCATGCGCGCCGGCAAGGTCTGGCGCCCGCAGAACGACGGCGGCGGCTTCGCGGGCCCGATCCGCGTGCGCGAAGCGCTGGTGCAGTCGCGCAACCTCGTCTCGGTGCGCATGCTCGACGCCATCGGCGTGGACTACGCGCGCAAGTACATCACCCAGTTCGGCTTCGAGGAAAAGGAACTGCCGCCGAACCTGTCGATCTCGCTCGGCACGCCCTCGCTCACCCCGCTGTCTATCGCGCGCGGCTACGCGGCCTTCGCCAACGGCGGCTTCCGCGTCGACCCGTGGGTGATCGACGAAGTGAAGGATCGCGACGGCAAGCTCGTCTTCAAGCAGACCCCGGCCGTCGCCTGTCGCGGCTGCGGCGCGGGCCGCGCCGGCCAGCCCGCCGTGCCGGCCTCCAGCGTCGTCGACGGCTTCGACCTCGGCCCGGCCGGCGGCACCGCCGCGACGCCGAAGCCCGGCGAGGGCAAGACCGGCGCGAAGCCGACCGAAGCCAAGGCGGCCGTGGCCACCACCCTGCCCGCAGGCGCCGTGCTGGCGCCGCGCGCGATGGACGAACGCATCGCCTACCAGATCACCTCGATGATGCGCGACGTGGTCCTGCGCGGCACCGCGACCGACGCGCGCCGCCTCAACCGCGAGGACGTCGGCGGCAAGACCGGCTCGACCAACAACCATCGCGACGCCTGGTTCTCCGGCACCGGCGGCAACCTCATCACCACGGTGTGGGTCGGCAAGAGCGACAACACCTCGCTGGGCTACCGCGAATACGGCGGCAAGGCCGCGCTGCCGATCTGGATCGACTACATGGCGGTGGCGCTGAAGGACGTACCGGTGGCGCCGAACGACCCGCCGCCGGGCATGATCAAGGTCGCGGTCACCGCCAGCGGCCAGCTGCTGCCGACCGAAAGCAGCGGCGGCATCACCGAATACGTGAAGGTCGAAGACCTGGAGAAGATGGAAAGCTTCGTCGACTACGGCAGCGACGAGGCCATGCCGAGCGAGGAATCGTTCGACATCTTCTGATCCACGCCAGCGCAGGCCGGGCTCCGGCCCGTCCTGCACGCCACCACCGCTGCCGATTGGTCATTTCACGGGCATCGGTTACAGTCAGTCCCTGGCCACGCAGGGATCGTTCACCATGCGCCACGCCCGCCAGCACGCAGAAACGAAGACCCGCGAGCGCCGCTATCGCCTCGCCCACGAAGCCGCCCGGCTGATCGCCGAATCCGGCATCCGCGATTTCCACCAGGCCAAGCTCAAGGCCGCCGCGCGGCTGGGCATCCACGACGACGCCTCGCTGCCACGCAACCGCGAGATCGAGGACGCGCTGCGCGAATACCAGCGACTGTTCCAGGGCGATGCGCAGGCCGGCGAACTGCGTCGCCGCCGCGACGCCGCGCAGCGCGCGCTGGACTTCTTCTCGCCCTTCGACCCGCGCCTGGTCGGCCCGGTGCTCGACGGCACCGCCGACGCCAACTCGCCGGTGCACCTGCACCTGTACACCGACGAACCCGAAGCCGTGCCGCGCTTCCTCGAAGACCACCGCATTCCCGCCGAATCGCGCAGCCGCCGCATCCGCCTCGACCGCGAACGCCCGATCGACTGCCCGGTCTGGCTGTTCAGCGCCGAAGACCTGAGCTTCGACCTCACCGTGCTGCGGCACGACGCCCTGCGCCAGGCGCCGCTGTCGAGCATCGACGAGAAGCCGATGCGCCGCGCCTCCGCCGCGCAGTTGCGCGCGATGCTGGTCGAGGAGGACGTGGCGGGGTTCGAGGGCGGCGCGTGAGCCTGGAACGCTCGGAACTGCTGCTGGTTGAGGACCGTATCGCCATCCTTGCCAGTCCGACTGGCGTTGCGGCCTACGATTTCGACTTCCGACTCCACTTCGACTGCCGCCATCCCCATCGGATCGACGGCGAAATCGATGGCGTGCTCCGGATCGGGGCGCCGAACGACTACGCCAGTTGCCACGAAGACGCCAGGGCACTGGGCGTACGCCCGGTCAACGATCCGGAGCAGCACCTGCTCGCCAGCGAGATCGAACGCTGGTATCCGCTGATCGAAGACGCCACGCCGAAGACGATGATCTTCGATGCGCTCCCCGATGCGGATGTCGTCGAAGCCACCTTCGGTTGGCCGGTCTTCCTCAAGGGTTCGCGGCAGACGAGCAAGCACAACCCGGAGTTGTCCGTCATTCGCGATCGCGCGCACTACGCACAGGCCCGCATCGCCTACGCCCGCGATCCGATCCTGCACTGGCAGAAACCCGTATTGCGCGCGTTCACGCCACTCGCTCCGGTTCCCGGCCACATCGCAGGCAAGATCCGGCCCTCCGTCGAGTTCCGCACGTTCTGGCTGCATGGGCACTGCATCGGGCACGGCCCCTACTGGTATCAGGTACCGCCCTATCGCAGCGACGGGATCGATGACGGCTTGAATCTCGCGGCATCGGTGGCCGCGCGCGTACCCGTGCCGTTCCTCGTCGTCGACATCGCCTTGACTGCGGAGCTTCAGTGGATCGTGATCGAATGCAATGACGCACAGGAATCGGGGCATGCCGGCATTCCGCCACTGCGGCTCTGGCGCAACCTGCTGGGTGGCTGGTCCCGTGACAGGCCCTGATGCACGTCCACTTCATTCATGATCGACCAGGACGACTGACGGAACACAACATGCGCCACCAGGGACGGATCCACGACTGGAACGACGACAAGGGCTTCGGCTTCGTGACGCCGAACGGCGGCGGCGACCGCGCCTTCGTCCACATCAAGGCATTCGCCGGGCGTACGCGGCGGCCGGCGAACGGCGATATCGTGACCTACGCGACGACGCGCGATGCCAAGGGACGCCTGCAGGCGGCGGACATCCGCTTCGCCAACGCGGCGACATCGACCGACACGCGCGCGAAACCCGGGATCCTCGCGCCTGCGTTCGCGCTGCTCGCCTTCGCGGGCATCGTCGGCGCCGGCCTGATCGGCAAGCTTCCGATCCTCGTCGCCGGGGCATACGCGCTGATGAGCGCTGTCGCTTTCGTCGCCTACGGCATGGACAAGGCCGCGGCGAACGCCGGGCGATGGCGCACGCCGGAAAGCACGCTGCACCTGCTCGGGCTGGCCTGCGGCTGGCCGGGTGCATTGCTCGCGCAGCGGTTGTTCCGCCACAAGTCGCGCAAGCGCGAGTTCCAGGTCGTGTTCTGGGTCACGGTCGCGATCAACCTGATCGCGCTGGCGTGGCTGACGAGCAGCGATGGGCAGGCCTTCATCGCCGGCCAGCTGCCATCGCTCTGAAGGCATCCGCCGACTGAAGACGCAGCCCGGGCCGCCCGCGGTGGGAGGGGGAGGAAGCCGCAGGGCGGCCCGGTTGCGAAGACGGGAAGACGTCGTTGCCTCGTGCGCGGATCAGCGCGCGGCGCGCGCCTCCTCGGGACGGACGCGGAACCACGCGGCGTAGAGCGCGGGCAGGAACAGCAGGGTCAGCGCGGTGGCGACGATCAGGCCGCCCATGATCGCGACGGCCATGGGGCCGAAGAAGACGCTGCGCGAGAGCGGGATCATCGCGAGGATCGCCGCCAGTGCGGTGAGCACGATCGGCCGGAAGCGGCGCACGGTGGACTCGATGATCGCGGTCCAGCGGTCGTGGCCGCTGGCGATGTCCTGTTCGATCTGGTCGATCAGGATGATCGAGTTGCGCATGATCATGCCCGACAGCGCGATCACGCCCAGCATCGCGACGAAACCGAAGGGCACGCGGAAGACGAGCAGGAACAGGACCACGCCGATCAGGCCCAGCGGCGCGGTCGACAGCACCAGCAGCACGCGCGGCAGGCTGCGCAACTGCAGCATCAGCAGCGTGACGACGACCAGCAGGAACAGCGGCATGCCGGCCTTGATCGAGTTCTGGCCACGCGCTGAATTCTCGACGGTGCCACCCACATCGAGCAGGTACCCTTCGGGCAGAGACGCGCGGATCTCCGCCAGCGTGGGGTCGATCTGGCCGATGACGGTCGGCGCGGTCACCTCGGTCGCGATGTCGGCGCGCACGGTGACCGTGGGCAGGCGGTTGCGATGCCAGACCACGCCTTCCTCGAACACCGATTCGAGCCGGGCGACCTGCATCACCGGCACGGTCTTGCCGCTGGTGGTGGGCACGGCAAGGCTGCCGAGCAGGTCGAGGCGCACGCGCTCGTCCTCAGGGCCGCGCAGCAGGATGTCGATCAGCTCGTTGTCCTCGCGATACGTGCTGACCGGCAGGCCGGACAGCGCGCTCGACAGGAAGCTGGCGAGGTGCTGGGTCGACACGCCCAGCGCACGCGCGCGCTCCTGGTCCACGACCAGGCGCACGACCTTGCTCGGCTCGTCCCAGTCGACGTTGACGTTGATGACGTTCGGGTTCTCGCGCACCTTCGCCATCACCTGGTAGGCCAGTTCGCGCACGCGCTCGATGTGCTCGCCGGAGACGCGGAACTGCACCGGATAGCCGACCGGCGGCCCGTTCTCCAGGCGGGTCACGCGCAACTGCAGTTCGGGGAAGCGCGCGCGCGCCTCGCCCATGAGCCAGGCGCGCATGCGTTCCCGTGCTGCGACGTCGCGGGTGCGCACCACGAACTGCGCGAAATGCTTCTGCGGCAGTTGCTGGTCGAGCGGCAGGTAGAAGCGCGGCGAGCCTGTGCCGACGTAGGCGACGTAGTTCTCGACCTCCTTGCGCCCGGCGAGCATCGCCTCGAAACGCTTCGCGGCGGCATCGGTGGCCTTGAGCGAGCTGCCTTCCGCCAGTTCGAGGTCGACCATCAGCTCCAGCCGCGTCGACGCCGGGAAGAACTGCTGCGGAATGAAGCGGAACAGCGCGATCGACACCACGAACGCGGCGACCGTCGCGAAGATCACCAGCCAGCGATGCTGGATGCACCAGCGCACCATCTCGCGGAAGCGTCGATAGAACCCGCTGCGATACGGGTCGTGCGCACCTTCGTGGCCATGACCGTGCCCGCCGACGGCCGGCGGCGCGAGCACGCCCGCGTACTGCGGCCAGCGATCGGCCAGCCGTTCGCGGACGCGGCGCAGGCGACCTTCCAGCGAGCCCGGCTTCGGCAGCGCATTCGGTTCCGGCAGCATCCTGTCGCCGAGGTAGGGAATGAACAGCACGGCAGCGACCCACGACACGATCAGCGCGATGGTCACCACCTGGAACAGCGACCGCGTGTATTCGCCGGTGCTGGAGGCGGCGGTGGCGATCGGCAGGAAGCCGGCGGCCGTGACCAGGGTGCCGGTGAGCATCGGGAATGCGGTGGTCTCGTAGGCGAAGGCGGCGGCGCGCAGTCGCGAGTAGCCCTGCTCCATCTTGATCGCCATCATCTCGACCGCGATGATCGCGTCGTCGACCAGCAGGCCGAGGGCCAGCACCAGCGCGCCGAGCGAGATCTTGTGCAGGCCGATGCCGAAGTAGTGCATCACCGCGAAGGTCATCGCCAGCACCAGCGGGATGCTCACCGCGACGACCAGGCCGGTGCGCAGGCCCAGCGAGAAGAAGCTGACCAGCAGCACGATGATCACCGCCTCGGCGAGCACGCGCACGAATTCGCCGACCGAATCGCGCACGGCTGCGGGCTGGTCGGCGACGCGATGCAGTTCGAGGCCGAGCGGCAGGGTCTTCTCCAGGCGCGCGGTTTCCGCATCCAGCGCCTCGCCGAGCTTGAGGATGTCGCCACCGGGCTTCATCGACACCGCGATGCCGATGGCGTCCTCGCCCATGAAGCGCATGCGCGGCGCGGCGGGATCGGCGAAGCCGCGCTCGACCGTGGCGATGTCGCCGAGACGGACGGTGCGGTCGCCCGCCCGGATCGGGAAGGCGCGGATGTCGTCCACCGACTTGAACGCGCCGGTCACGCGCAGCTGGACGCGGTCGGTCGGGGTCTCGAAGAAACCGGCGGGGGTCACCGCGTTCTGCTCCGCCAGCGCCTGCTGCACCGCCGACAACGGGATGCCCAGCGTGGCCAGCTTGGTGTTCGACAGCTCGATCCAGACCTTCTCGTCCTGCAGGCCGACCAGCTCGATCTTGGCCACGTTCGGCACGCGCTGCAGCTGCAGCTCGATGCGTTCGGCGTAGTCCTTCTTGAGCGCGTAATCGAAGCCCTTGCCGGTGAGCGCGTAGATGTTGCCGAAGGTGTCGCCGAACTCGTCGTTGAAGAACGGCCCGACCGCGCCCTGCGGGAGCGTGTGGCGGATATCGCCGACCTTCTTGCGCACCTGGTACCACAGCGCCGGCAACTCGTTGTTGTGCATCGAATCGCGCGCGACGAAGATCACCTGCGACTCGCCCGGACGGGAATACGAGGTGATGCGCTCGTAGTCGCCGGTTTCCAGCAGTTTCTTCTCGATGCGGTCGGTCACTTCGCGCGCGACTTCCTCGGCGGTCGCGCCCGGCCACACCGTGCGCACCACCATCGCCTTGAAGGTGAAGGGCGGATCCTCGGACTGGCCCAGGCCGCGGTACGACCACACGCCGATGATCGCCAGGACCAGCATCATGTAGAGCACCAGCGGGCGGTTCGCCAGCGCCCATTCGGAGAGATTGAAGCGGCGCATGGTCACTTCGCCTGTCCGGTAGCGGCCAGGACGGGACGATTGCTGCGGTCGACCGGCTGCACCCGCGCGCCCTCGTGCAGCAGATGGCCGCCGGCCAGCACCACCCAGTCGTCGGGCTTCAACCCGGAACGCACGTCGACGCCGTCGTCGCCGTAGGGGCCGGTCGTCACCGCCACCCGTCGCGCCTGGCGCGTCGTGGCATCGACCACCCACACCGCAGCGGCGCCCTTGCCGTCGCGCTGCAGCGCCGACAGCGGCAGGTGCAGGCCCGCTGCCGCGGCGCCGGGAATGTAGACGCGCGCGCTCTGGCCGAGGTCCACGGCCCGACCGGCCTCGCCGTCGAGGGTCGCGCGGGCGGCGTAGGTGCGCGCCTGCGGGTCGGCCGACGGTGCGATCTCGCGGATCCGGCCGGGCAGGCGCTCGCCGCGACGGCTCCAGGGTTCGATCACCACGGGCTGGCCGATGCGGAACTCGCGGATGCGCGACTCGGGGAGCGCGAAGGCGACCTCGCGACCGCTGTCGGCGGCCAGCGTGAACGCCGGCTGGCCTGCGGCGACGACCTGGCCAGCCTCGATCTGGCGGCTGGCGATCACGCCGTCGCGGGGCGCGCGGAGCTGTCCATAGGCGGCCTGGTTGCGCGCCAGGTCGCGCTGCGCGCGGGCGGCCCGCGCCTGGCCTTCCGCGGCGCGCAGGGCGGCGGTCTGCTGGTCCAGGGCGGAGCGGCTGACGAGGCGGTCCTCGGCCAGCGCGGACACGCGGGCATGGTCGGCACGGGCCCGGGCCAGCTGCGCGTCGGCGGCGGTGGCCTGCGCCTGCAGCGATTCGGCCTGCAGCCGCAGGTCGCCCGGATCCAGTTCGGCGATGACATCGCCGGCGCGCACGCGGTCGCCGGCATCGACCGATCGCCGCAGCACCTTGCCGCCGACCCGGAACGCGAGCGCGGCTTCCTCGCGCGCCCGCACCTCGCCGGCGAATGCGCTCATCTCGGCACGGGCAGGACCGGCGGCTTCCGCGGCCCGGGCCACCAGCACCGGGCGTTCGGCAACCGGCCGCGCTTCGTCGTTGCCACACGCTGCCAGCGCCCCCACCATCAGGATCAGTACCGGGACCTGTCCGAACCGTCGCGCCGCCATGCCTGCCTCGCCTGCCCCTGAATCGGGATTAGTGAACCGGTCGGTATCGTATAAATATCAAACCAATTAGTCTACTATTTCGAGATGGACGCTCTTCCGACCTCTTCCTCCACTCCCGACGCCAGCCGTGGCGCCGGTCCCGGCCGTCCCAAGGACCTGGGCAAGCGCGCCGCCATCCTCGACGCCGCCAAGCGGCTGTTCTCGACCCACGGGTTCGACGGCGTGAGCATGGACCAGATCGCCACCGGGGCCGGCGTGTCCAAGCTCACGGTCTACAGCCACTTCGGCGACAAGGAATCGCTGTTCGGCGCGGCGGTGCGCGCCAAGTGCGAGGAACAGCTGCCGCCGGAACTGTTCCTGGTCGGCCTGGAAGGCAACCTGCGCGAGCAGATCACCGCGATCGCGCGTGCCTTCTTCGCCCTCGTCACCAGCGAGGAAGCCGTCGCCATGCATCGCATGATGATGGTCCCCGGCACCGGCGACTCGCACGTGCGCGAGCTGTTCTGGCAGGCCGGCCCGCAGCGGGTCAAGGAAGGCTTCGCGGCCTTCCTGCGCGACGAAGTGGCGCAGGGCGCGCTGGACATCCCCGACGTCGAACGCGCCGCGTCGCAGTTCCTCTGCCTGCTCAAGGGCGAGCTTCACATGCAGATGATGTGCGGCCTGTGCTGCACGCTGGCCAGCGAGGACGTGGACGCGCACATCACGGCCACCGTCGACCTGTTCCTGCGCGCCTATGGCACGCCCCGCAGGCAGGAGGGTGGCGGCACCTGACCCCCCGTGCGGGTTGCCGAACCGGTCGCCTTGACCCGGTGACGCCAGTACCGGTGACTTCCGGCACTCAGGCCGGGCGGGGGGCTCCGGCGATGCTGGACACCACAGCGCGAGCCCCATCCCGGTAAACTTCCCGCCCCGACAGACGTTCCCAACCCGCGCAAGCGCTGCCCGAGATGCCCCAGATGACGATCGATTACGCCAAAGCCCGCGAGACCATGGTCGAGCAACAGGTCCGCCCGTGGGACGTGTTCCAGCCCCGCATCCTGGACACCATCGCCCGGTTGCCGCGCGAGCGTTTCGTCGCCGAACAGCATCGCGCCCTGGCTTACGCCGACGTGGCCCTGCCGATCGGCCACGGCGAATCGATGATGAAGCCCGTGCTGGAAGGCCGCACCCTGCAGGCGCTGTCGCTGGACGCGGGCGAGGACGTGCTGGAGATCGGCACCGGCAGCGGCTACCTCGCGGCCTGCCTCGGCACTCTGGCGCGCGACGTGGTCAGCCTGGAGATCCATGCCGACCTGGCCGACGCCGCGCGCGCCCGCCTGCAGGCCGAAGGCATCGGCAACGTCCGCGTCGAGACCGCCGATGTCTTCGCATGGAACAGCGACCGCACGTTCGACGCGATCTGCGTCGGCGGCGCGGTCGCCAGCCTGCCGACCGCGCTGCTGAAGTGGCTGCGTCCCGGTGGCCGCCTCTTCGTCGTCCACGGCCTCGCGCCGGCGATGGATGCGGCCCTGCTGCGCCACGCCGACAACGCCGCCGGCCACAGCGTCGAATCCCTGTTCGAAACCGAATTGCCGTACCTCATCGGCGCGGCACCCACACCGCAATTCACCCTGTAAGCCGGTCCCGCCCCCACAGCGCCTGGATCGAACAATCCAAAGGATGCCCATGACCCGCCGTCCCCTCGCCCTCGCACTTGCCCTGATCGCACTGCCGCTCGGCGCGCGCGCGGAAGACCTGTTGCAGACCTACGAACTGGCCCGCAACAGCGATCCGCAGTTCGCCGCCGCCGAAGCCAGCCGCCTGGCCACGCGTGAAGGCGCCGTGCAGACGCGCGCGGCGTTCCTGCCGCAGGTCGGCGGTTCGATCGGCGCGAACTACAGCGACACGAGCTCGAAGCTCAACAACGGCTTCAAGGTGTCCGATGGCAGCGGCAGCCGCAGCTACGGCCTGTCGGTGGACCAGTCGCTGCTCGACTTCGGCGACATCAACCGCCACCGTTCGCAGCAGGCCCTGGCCGAAGCCGCCGACTTCCAGCTCGAAGCCGCCGGCGATTCGCTGATCACGCGCACGTCCGCCGCCTATTTCAACGTGCTGATCGCCATCGAGACCCTGGCTGCGGCCGAAGCGCAGGAGACCGCGCTGAAGAAGCAGTTCGACTTCGCCGACAAGCGCCTGGAGGTCGGCCTGGCGCCGATCACCGACGTGCACGAAGCCCGCGCCCAGTACGACCGCGCACGCGCCAACACCATCGTCACCCGCAATGCGCTGGAAGATGCGTATCGGGCGCTGGAGGAAATCACCGGCCGCGACCTCCGCTCGCTGAAGGCGCTGCCGCAGGACTTCCAGCCGCAGCTGCCGTCCTCGCTCGACGTCAACGGCTGGGTGCAGGCCGCACTCGACAACAACCCGGCGCTCAAGGCCAAGTCGCTGGAAGTGCGTTCCGCCGAATCCAGCGTCAGCGCTGCGCGCGCCGGCCACCTGCCTACCATCGGCCTGCGCGCCACCTACGGCAACGGCCGCCCGTTCGGCGAACCGGAACTGCCGACCAGCGCGGAATACTCCGACACCTCCACGATCGGCCTGACCGTCACCGTGCCGATCTTCTCGGGCGGCGCCACCCAGTCGCGCGTACGCCAGGCGATCGCCCAGCGCGATGCCGCCGCCGACCAGCTCGAACAGCAGCGCCGCGCGCTGGTGCGCAACACGCGCAATGCCTACGAGACCCTGGTCGCCGGCATCAGCGAAGTCGAAGCACGCAAGGCGGCAGTGTTCTCGGCGCGCAGCGCGTACGAAGCCTCGCAGGTCGGACTGGAAGTCGGCACGCGCACGGTGCTGGACGTGCTGAACAACCAGCAGACGCTGTTCAACGCCGAACGCGAATATGCGCTGTCGCGCTACAACTTCCTGCAGAACCGCCTGCAGCTGGAGCAGGCTGCGGGCACGCTGGACATCGACGACCTGTCGGACGTGAACCGGCTGCTGTCGGTCGATGCGCAGGCCAGGTCCACGCCCTGATCCACCGCACATCGCTGCAAACCGGAGAGGCCGCATCGCCAGCGCGATGCGGCCTTTTTCATGCCTCGACCTTCATGCCTCGACCTTCATGCCTCGACCTTCATGCAACGACCTGCCTGCGCCGAGGCTGGCCGCAGGCATCAGTCCGACGAGCAGTTGCCGGTGACCGAGCAGTAGCTGGCGCCCACCAGCAGCCAGCCCTCCGGCGTGCACAGGTAGGTCAGGCGCAGCGTGCCCAGCGCATCGACCTGCACGGTCTCGGCGACCGACCACAGCGACGTCTCGTCGCAGGTCGGCAGTTCGTTGGACTGCGCGTGCGCGACCGGCGTGGCCCCGATGCCCAGGGCCATGCACACCGCGAACGCGCCCGCGATGAATCCATGCTTCATGTCGAACATCCTCCGCAAAACCCGCACCGGATCGGGGGAGAGCGGGCACGGCGGACCGAGGGCCGCCAGGCCCGGCCAGCACAGCGGATCGATGCGGGGAAACTCCGCCACCCTGGCAGGTATCGTCGGTACCGGGTCGTCGCAGGTTGAAGTAGATCGACCGCCACGACTCGCGTGCTGCGCGTCGCCTGCATCCCGTGCGACGCAGGTCAACGCGGCACGATGCTTCGATGCTAAGGCCACGCACGTCGCGCGAGCGGGCACAGGCGCGCGCGAAGCGCGACGCCGCGCGCAGTTTGATCATTCGAATTTCCGATCGATCCAGCGGGCGAATCGCGGCATCCGCCGGGATCGCATGCGCCAATCGCGAACGCGTCGGAACGCGCCGACGCCTCAACCCAGGTACGGGCGGACCAGCGCCAGCGTGCGTCGCAACGCGCCGCGCCCCTGCTCCACCAGCGCGCGCGCAGCGCCGGCCATCGCGTCGCGACGCGCGCGGTCGGCCAGCAGCGCTTCCAGGGCGGAGGCCACGCCGCTGGCGTCGGCTTCGATGAGTACGGCATCCGCCTGCTGCATCTGCGCGGCGATATCGGCGAAGTTGTGCAGGTGCGGACCGGTGACCACCGCGGTGCCCACGGCCGCCGGTTCGAGCAGGTTGTGGCCACCCACCGGCTGCAGGCTGCCGCCGACGAAGGCCGCATCGGCGCAGGCATAGAAGAGCATCAGTTCGCCGAGGGTATCGATCACGAACACCTGGTCCTCGGCATCGGGCAGGACGGTGAGCGTGCGCGTGGCCACGCGCAGGCCGGTGTCGATCCCCTGCTGGGTCGCACTGCGGAAGCGCTCGGGATGGCGCGGCGCCCACAGCATCAGCAGGTCGGGCCAGCGCTGGCGCAGGTGGCGGTCGATGCCGAGCACCGCGGCCTCTTCGTCGGGATGCGTGCTGGCGGCGATCCAGACCGGTCGGCCGGGCACGCGACGGCGGAACTCCGCGGCGAAGCGATCGATGTCCGGATCGACGCGCAGGTCGAACTTGAGGTTGCCGCAGACCTCGACCTGATCGTCGCGTGCGCCGAGCTGCACGAAGCGCGCGGCGTCGGCATCGGATTGCGCGGCGACGCGGCGCATCGTGCGCAGCGCGCGGCCGACCAGCGGGCGCAGGACGCGGTAGCCGCGCAGCGAGCGCTCGGACAGGCGCGCGTTGACGAGGAAGGTCGGTACGCCGAGGTCGCGACAGGCGAACAGCAGGTTCGGCCACAGCTCGGTTTCGACGATCAGGCCGACCGTGGGGCGGAAATGGCGCAGGAAACGCTGCACCGCGCCGGTGAGGTCGTACGGCAGGTAGACGTGCGACACCCGGCCCTGCCACAGCGCGGCGACGCGCTCGGAGCCGGTCGGCGTGATCGTGGTCACCAGCACGCGGCGCCCGGGATGGTCGCGCAGCAGGGCGTTGATCAGCGGCGCGGCGGCGTTCACTTCACCGACCGAGACCGCGTGCACCCACAGGCAGCCGTCCGCCGGGGATGTCGCGTCGCCATAGCGCGCATACCGCTCGTGCCAGCGCAGCAGGTAGGCGCGCTGGCGGAAGCCGCGCCACACCAGGTGGTAGAGCGTGACCGGCAGCAGCAGGTACAGCGCGGCCGAATACAGGCCGCGCAGGAGGTGCTCGCTCAGGCGATCGAGGAATGCGGCCCGCATGCGGACATGATAAGCGGCCAATCGGGGCGCGTGCCGAATCCGCGGCGAAGCGCTGTCCGCCCGCAGCCAGCCCGTACAATGCCGGCATGCCGTTCGCCTTCGACGCCCCGCCGCCCCGCTCGCCGCGCCACTGGCCGATCTGGCTGGGCATCGGCGCGATGGCACTGCTGGCGCGCCTGCCCTGGACGCTGCAGCAGCCGCTGGGTCGCGCGCTGGGGATGGTGCTGCGCACGACGCTGCGCGAACGGCGGCGGATCGCGGCACGCAATCTCGCGCTGTGCTTCCCCGAACTCGACGACGCCGCGCGCGCCGAGCTGCTGCGCCGGCATTTCGCAGCGCTGGGCCTGGCGATCTTCGAATTCGGACGCGCCTGGTGGGGTTCGGTGCAACCGCAACGGCAAGGCCTGGTGGTCGAAGGCGCCGAACACATCCGCGAGGCGCACGCGCGCGGCAAAGGCGTGATCGTGGTGTCCGGCCACTTCACCACACTGGAGATCTGCGCGCGCCTGGCCTGCGACACCGTGCCGCTCGCCGGGATGTACCGGCCCTACGCGCAGCCGGCGATGGAATGGGCGGTGCTGCGCGGGCGGTCGCGCTATGCGGCCGGCATGTTCACCAAGCAGGACGTGCGCGGCGCGGTGAAGCACCTGCGCAAGGGCGGCCTGCTCTGGTACGCGCCCGACCAGGATCCGAGCCGGGGCGACAGCGTGTTCGTGCCCTTCTTCGGCCAGCCGGCGAAAAGCCTCAGCTCCACCCACCAGCTGGCGCGGCTGTCCGGCGCGGCAGTGGTGATGTTCCAGCATTTCCGGCGCGCGGACGGCGGCCTGACCCTGCGCTTCTGGCCGGCGTTCGAGCAGTTCCCGTCCGAGGATGCCGGTGCCGACACCGCACGCGTGATCGCCGCGATCGAGACCATGGCGCGCGAGGCGCCCGACCAGTACCTGTGGATCCACCGGCGGTTCAAGCGCCGGCCGGACGGCGAGGCGGTCTACGACTGAGGCGACGCCGCCGGGGTCGTATCGCGCCCGAGCAGGCTGCCCGCATACAGCGCCGCGAGCAGCAGGGTGACCCCGCCCCAGAAGGTCGAATAGAACGCCAGGTGCGTGTTGAACGGGAACACCGTCACCAGCAGCGCCAGCATCGCCGGCCACGCCGCTTCGCGCGCGCCGGCCTCGGCATAGCGCCAGGCACGTCGCGCCATCGCCGCGCCCGCCAGCCACAGCAGCAGGCCGATCGCGCCGGTTTCGCTGAGGATCTCCAGCACGATCTGGTGCGCGTGGTGCGCCGGACCCAGGCCCCACTCGGCGATGCGCTCCGGCTGCGGGTCGCAGGCCGGGAAGGCTTCGCGGAAGCCGCGCGGGCCAACGCCGTTGACCGGATGCGACTGGATGATGCACCACGCCGCCGACCAGATCCGCGCCCGCCCGGACAGCGCGTCGTCGACGCCTCCGGCGCTCGCCGAGGCCATCTGCGTCGTGCGCGCGACGCGCTCGCGCACCTGCGGCGACACCACCGCGAGGATCGCCAGCAGAGCGGCGCCGAATGCGAACACGCCGAGCAGCCGCTTCCAGCCGAGCAGCCGCCAGCCCGAGAGCAGCAGCACCAGGCCGTAGGTGATCCAGGAGGCGCGCGATCCGGCGAGCAGCACGACCACGCCGACCAGCGCGACCGCGACCAGCCAGCCCAGGCGCCCGAAGCGCTGCGCCGCAGCGACGAGCAGGAACGGCGAAAGGCTGGCGAGCACCACGCCGAGCTTGAGGTTGCACGGACCGAGCACGCCGCCGAGGCGATCGAGCAGCAGGTAATCGTGGGCGTCGCAGATCGCGTAACCGCGGATCGCGAGACTGGCCGCATCCATGGCCGCGAACATCGGGCTCATGCCGCTGACGGCCTGCGCCAGCGCATCGACCGTCCAAACGCCGACGATCACCGCCAGCCCGCCGAAGGTGATGCGACGACCGCGCTGGTCGGCCACCGCAGCGGCGGCCAGCCACAGGAACGGCAGGTAGCGCAGGTCGACGGCGACCTCGCGGAAGGCGCGCGCCGGGTCGACCGCATCGATCGCGCCGATCAGTTCCGGCGTCCAGTAGGCGAAGAACAGCACGCTGGTCAGGGCCCAGGCCTGCGCGCTGAGCAGCGCGCCACCGCCCCGGAAGCGCACGTACAGCAGGCGTCCGATCGCGACCAGTGCGCCCAGCCCCAGCACGGCCTCGGCCACGCCCGGCGCCGGCCACAGCGCGACGAACGCCAGCACCCAGAACGGCGCCCAGCGCCAGCCCGGCGGAATGCGTGCGGTGTCGGCAGTGGCGTCGGACGTCATTCCGCGATCAGTTCCCGGTAGGTGGCGAGCGTGGCGGCCTGCATGGCATCCAGCGAATAGCGCTGCAGCCGCGCCGGCATCGTAGCGGAAATGTCCGCCCCGCTTCCCGTGCGCGACAGCAGCGCGCGCGCGGCGCGATGGAGCGCTTCGCCATCGAACGGCGCCACCGCGCCGACCGGCAGCAGCTCGCGGAGCAGTTCGCCGACGCCGCCGTGCGCCCAGCCCACGACCGGTCGCCCGACCGACAGCGCCTCGATCACCGTGCGGCCGAACGCCTCGGGCTTGCGCGAGACCTGCAGCACGAGATCGCTCGCCGCGTAGGCCTCCGCGATCGCGGCGGTGGGCGCGGTGATCGCCAGCGCGTCGGCGACGCCCCGCGCAGCCGCCTCGGCTTCGAGATCGGCGATGTACTGCTCGCGGCCGGGTTCGCGCGCGCCGGGCATCCACAGGCGCGCATCCAGGCCATCGCCGCGCAGCGCCGCAAGCAGGGCCAGCGCGTCGGCATGCCCCTTCAGGCGGGTGCCGCGACCGGGCAGCAGCAGCAACGGGCCGTCGCCCGACAGCGCGGGGTGCTGCGTGGCCACCGCCGCGCGCGCGGCGCGATCGGGCCAGGGCGCGGGCGGGAACACCGCCGGATCGATGCCGCGCGGGATCGTGCGCAGCGTCGCCGGATCGATCGCGGGATAGTGGCGCAGCACGTAGTCGCGCACGGTGTCGGACACGCAGATCACGCGTTCGCCGCGGGTCATGATCGCGCTGTAGCGCGAGGGCGAATTCAGGCCGTGCACGGTGGTGACGAAGCGCGGTCGCGATGCCGGCGGCAGGCCGCGCAGGGCGAGATGGCCGACCCAGGCCGGCAACCGCGAACGCGCATGGACGATGTCGGCGCCGCATGCGGCGAACAGCGTGCGCAGTCGGCGCACCTGGAGGAAGGTCAGCGGCGACTTGCGACCGATGTCGAGCGTGACGTGCTCGGCGCCCGAGGCTTCGAGCTGCGGCACCAGCCGGCCGCCGGCCGACACCACGAGGGCGCGATGCCCGGCGCGGACCAGGGCGTCGGCGATTTCGAGGGTGGAGCGCTCGACGCCGCCGGACTGCAGCGCCGGCAGCAGCTGCACGACGGTCAGGCGGCGCGGGGACTCGTCGATCCGCGGTTCGGCGCCGGTCACGGCGACCGTCGACAGGGTCAGTCGATCAGGACGTACTGCGCGCCGCAGTACGGGCAGGTGGACTCACCACCTTCGGCCTCGATCGGCAGGTACACGCGCGGATGCGCGTTCCAGAGCGCCATTTCCGGCGTCGGGCAGCTCAGCGGCAGGTCGGCGCGGCGCACTTCATGGCGGCCGGTATCGTGGCCGGGCGTGGCGGTGGCGGGGCTGGGCTGTGCGGTCATGGCATGGGGTGTCCTGCGCGGAACACACATTTTAGCCCAGCGCATCCCGGGCGGGGCGGGTTGACGGCATGATCGCGACATCCGTCCCGCTCAGGATCGCCCGTGGCCATCGTCGACACCACGCAGAAAGAGCCCCCAAGCATCGAGACCATGCGAATCGAAATCGTCGGCCGCCAGAGTTCGCACTACACCCGCGTGGTGCGGATGCTCGCGCTGGAACTGGGCATCGACGTGTCGCTGGCGCCGATCTTCGACCTGATGAGCACCGATCCGGCGACCTATGCCGGCAATCCGGCGCTGAAGCTGCCGGCGCTGCGCGTGGGCGACGACACGGTCTGGGGCAGCCTCAACGCCTGTCGCCTGCTGGCCCGCCAGGTCGACGGCGGCGAAGCCCGGGTGTTCTGGCCGGAGGAGGCACGCACGCCGCTGCTGATGAACGCGCACGAGGTCGTCGCGCACGCGATGGCCGCACAGGTGGAGGTGGTGTTCCACGAGATCGTGTCGAAGCGTCCGCCCGATGCCGCGTCGCGCAAGCGCCGCGAGAGCCTGCTCGGCTGCCTGGCGTGGCTGGACGCGCACCTGGACGCGATCCGCGCGCAGCTGCCCGGCGAGCGCATCGCGCTGCTCGACCTGATGCTGTACTGCCTGCTCGAACACCTGCCCTTCCGCAACCCGGTCGACCTGTCGGGGCTGCCGGCGCTGACCGCATTCGTCGCGGACTTCGGTGCACGCGCATCCGCACGGGCGACGCCGTATCGCTTCGATGCGCCGCCGCCGGAGGCGAACGGGATCTGAAACACGAACGGGCCGCCGAAGCGACCCGTCCATGCGAAAACGGATCGAAGACCTCAGCCTGCCGGCTTCGGCACGATCGCTTCGGTGGTGATGCTGATCTTCACTTCGTCGCTGACGTTCGGCGCGTACTTGCCGACACCGAAGTCGCTGCGCTTGATCGTGGTCGTGGCCTCGAAGCCGGCGGCTTCGCGCTTGGCCATCGGCTGCATGCCGAGCTTGTTGATGGTCACGTCCAGGGTGACCGACTTGGTGATGCCCTTGATGGTCAGGTCGCCGGTCACGGCGAGCTTGTCCTTGCCGGCGGACTTCACCGAGGTGCTCTTGAAGGTGATGTTCGGATGGTTCGCCGCGTCGAAGAAATCGTCGCTGCGCAGGTGCTCGTCGAAGGCTTCGACGTGCGAGTTCAGGCCCGCCAGCGGGATCGTGACCTCGACCTTCGACTCGCCGACCTTGGCCGGGTCATAGGTGATGAAGCCATCGACCTTGCCGAAGTGCGCGATCGGGTTGGAGAAGCCGAAATGGCTCCAGCTGGCGATCACGTCGGTGTGGTTGGCGTCGATCTTGTAGGTCAGCGGCGCGGCGAAGGCGACGGTGGTGGCGAGCGCGAGGGCGGCAGCGGCGAGCAGACGTTTCATCGGAACACTCCTTGGGTGGATGCGGACTAGAGGCGGGGAGCGAGGGCGCCGTTGCGCGGCGCCCCGGGGGATCACGCGATCAGGCAGGCTTCGTCGAAGCCTAGGCGCGGCGAACGCGGGAAGATCGACCCGGTGTCGCCCTTGCCGAGGTTGACGAGGAAGTTCGAGCGGATGGCGGTGCCGGCGAAGAAGGCCTCGTCGACCTTCGCGTTGTCGAAGCCCGACATCGGGCCGGTATCCAGGCCCAGCGAGCGCGCGGCGAGGATCAGGTAGGCGCCCTGCAGGCTGCCATTGCGCATCGCCACGGTCTCCAGCGCGGCTTCCGGCTTGCCGGCGAACCACGAGCGCGCGTCGGTATGCGGGAACAGCACCGGCAGCTTGTCGTAGAAGGCCATGTCGTAGCCGACGATCACGGTGACCGGCGCGGCCAGGGTCTTGTCGCGGTTGCCGGCGTCGAGCGCCGGAGCCAGCTTCGCCTTGGCCTCGGCCGACTTCACGAACACGAAGCGCGCCGGGCAGGCATTGGCGGCGGTCGGGCCGAACTTCAGGAGGTCGTAGAGGCGATGGAGGGTGGCGTCGTCGATCTCGCCCGAGAACGCGTTGTAGGTGCGGGCGGTCCGGAACAGCTGGTCGAGCGCGGTGTCGTTGAGCGGCGAGAACATCGGGGCGTACGTCCTGTCGGAATGGAAACGAGGGCGGCAGTGTAGAGTCCACGCCGGAGCACCGCAGCCGTATGGCGGGAACGAATCGAGTCAAATTCGGAACAATCACGACATTGAAGGCGGATTCGCTGCAAATCTGTGCAATCAGTGACGGACGGGCCGGAAATGCCCGGCAGGCCGAGGCGTTGGCTTCTGCACTGGCCGATGGCGGGGCGGTCTCGACCCTGACACTCGACCCTCGCGCGCCCTGGCGCTGGCTTGCGCCGCGACGCTGGCGCGGTGCGGAGGGCGCTTTCGGGACTGACTTCGCTGCCTTGCTCGATGCAACGCCCGGCCTGGCCATCGGCTGCGGCCGGCAGGCGGCGCTGGCGACCCGGCTGCTGCGCGAACGCGGCTGGCGCACGGTGCAGATCCTCGATCCCCGCCTCGACCCGCGCCACTGGGACGCCGTGGTCGTCCCCGAGCACGACGCCCTGCGTGGCGACAACGTGCTGATCCTGCTCGGTGGCCTGCATCCGGTCGACGACGTCTGGCTGGCGCAGGCCCGGAACGACTTCGCCACCTTCGGCAGCCTCCCCGGGCCGCGCATCGCCGTGCTGCTCGGCGGCACCAGCGCGCACGCGCGCTTCGATCGGATGAGCTTCGAAGTGATGGCGGCGAAACTGGAAGCGGTGCTCGCGCGCGACGGCGGCAGCGTGCTGCTCACCACCTCGCGTCGCACGGATCCGGAACTGGTCGCCGCCCTCGCCCACCGCTATGACGGCACGCCCGGCGTGGTCTGGCGCGGCCCCGACGATGGCCCGAACCCCTACCCCGGGCTGCTGGCCTGGGCCGACCGCATCGTGTGTTCGCCGGATTCGGTGAACATGATTTCCGAAGCCTGCGCGACACGCGTGCCGGTGTTCGTGTTCGATCCGGGTCGCGTACGCGGACGTCCGCGCGCCTTCCTCGACACCCTGCTGGCGCGGGGACGGATCCGGGCGATGGATGCGACCCTGGCGCCGTTCGACGCCGTACCGCTGCGCGAATGCACGCGGGTGGCCGAAACGCTGCGTGCGCGCCTCGGGCTGGCCGACGCCGGTCAGCCGGCGCCGTAGTCCTCGTCGGTCGAGGTTCGCGGAGCAGACGCGCGCTGCTTGCGCGACAGACCGACGCCCAATGCCGCCGCCGTGGCGACGACCACTGCCGCGAGCATCGGCTTGCGCTTGAGCGCGCGCACCGCGCCCAACGCGAACGCCGCCGCCCAGGGTTTGCGGACCAAGGCCGCGAGCAGGCCGACCCAGCCGCTTCGGCCGGTGACCGCGGCGCCGATGCCGCCGGCAAGATTCGACAGACTGCGCAGGCGCTCGGTACCTCCGCGCACGTCGCGGATCGCCGACACCAGCTCGGCGCGTTCCACGCCGGCGCGCATGCGCAACATCTCCATGCGGAGCCGACGGAGCTGCGTTTCGTCGCGGCTCATGCGTCGCCTCCTTCGTCACGCCGAGGACGGGCGGCGAAGACCGCATCGCGGTCGCTCGCCAGCTCGCGGAGGGTTTCCGCCAGCAGCGGCGGTGTGGCGGCGTGCTCGACGGCCAGGGTGCGGAACACCCAGGCCGCAAGCAGCGTGTAGACCAGCGCCAGCGCGACCAGCGTGCCCCAGCCGAAGTGCGGCCAGAGCGCGACGGTGAGCAGGGCCGAGATCACGATCAACGCGAGCATGGCCAGGACCGCGCCGAGCAGCGCGAGCACGATCCAGCGCAGGAAGCGCGAGCGCGCCTCGGCCAGTTCGAGCGAGGCGAACTCGGCGCGGGACAGCAGCAGCGTGACGAGCGCCGCCGGGAGGCGGCGCAGGGCGTCGACCGGGGAAGCCACGGCGACGCGCCTCAGCGGCGCGCGACGAGCAGGCCGACGAGGAAACCGACGCCGGCGGCGATGCCGATGGCGCCCCACGGATGCTCGTGGACGAAGTTGTCGGTGGCGCGGGCCGCGGCCTTGGTGTTGTTGGCGACCGCGGTCTGCGCATCCTGGAGGCGGTGCTTGGCGCGGCCGAGGGCTTCGGCGGCGCGGGCGCGCAGGGCCTGGGCGCGTTCGCCGGTGGCGGTGGCGGCCTCGTCGAGGATCGCTTCGACGTCTTCCAGCACCACTTTCGCGTCGGTGACGAGGTCTTCGGTGTCCAGGTAATGGTTCTTCGACATGCGGACTCTCCTTGCGTTGGGGGAATGACGAGCGGACTCGTCCATGGAGCATACTCCGATGGCGGGCCTGCGCGCCCCGCCCCGTTCAGACTCCGATCATCAAGCAGCCGTCAGGGCGCTCCCGGCGTGTCCAGCCGCGCGCGCAGGAAGGCCATCGTCGCCTCCACGCTTTCCTCGCCGCGCTCGATCAGGTCGTCGACGACCAACTCGACCAGGTCCTCGCGGCTGCGTCCGTGCAGCTCCAGCGCTTTCTCGATCCGGCCGAACAACACCTTGCCGGTGGCATCGCCGTTCGCGCAGTCGGTGCGATAGTCGCGGACGAGGTCCGCCAGCACGATCTTCGGCAACAGGTAGTCGTTGATGCGGCGATGCAGCGCGATGTCGAGCCGATCGGCCAGGCGCGCCTTGAGGAACTTCTCCAGGCTCTTCACCGGCAGGAATTCGATCTCGCCGAGGATGCCCGGGCCGAAGCGCGCGGCATAGCGCGGCACGTCGCCCTGCACGTCGCGGTCGAGCACGGCGATGACCTGCGACGGACGGCCCAGCAGGTTGTTGCCGGCGATGTCGTTGAGCAGGCGGATCACGTTCTGCCAGTCGCCGCAGGGCATCACGTGCACCAGCTTGCTGTCGCGCAGGCGCAGGCGGTTGATCAGGCGATCGGCCATGCGCTTGCCCAGGTCGTCCTCGACCAGCACGACGGTGTCGTAGCCGGCATGGTCGTAGACGATCTTGGTGGCGTAGTACGGATGACAGGGATGCACGACCTCGATCGAATCGTCGGCCATGCGTTCGAGGAAGAAGGTGTTGCGCGGCCCGGCCTCGCGGATCAGCTCGACCGAATGGGTGCCGACGTAGATCGCCATGTTGTGCTCGATCGCGACCTTGCGAAGCAGCGCGGTCAGGCGCACCAGCGCGGCCGGGTGCAGGGCGAACTCGATCTCGTCGAGCAGGAAGATGCAGGGCTTGTTGACGTTGCCGCGATCGCGGATGCGCAGGTCGATCGAATGCAGCAGAGTGATCAGCAGGTTCTCGCCGGTGGACATCTGCGACTTGCCGATCAGCTCGTCGCCGCGCCGGTAGAAGTACGGCGGCGCCTTGAAGCCGTACTTGCGCCGCGACAACTCCGGATCCAGCGTGTGCAACTGCGGGTGGCGGTTGCGGTCGTTGTGCAGCACCAGGCCGAGGTGCTCGCGCACGAAATCGCTGCTGTCGACGAAATCGGCCGGGTCCACACCGGCGAGCTTGCCGATGGTGTCGAAACTGTTTTCCTTGAAGCGGTTGCCGAAGATCAGGCTGCCTTCGTAGAAGCCCTTGATCTGGATGCCGCCCTTGAGTCGCCACGCACGTCCATCGGCGCGCAGCGAGTACTGCTCGCTGCCGTAGTGCACCTCGATGCCCGCATCGGGGATCGATGGCTTGCCGAAATAACGCTCGTAGCGGGTACGGAAGAACACGGTCGCGACCGCCGCCATCAGCGTGCTCTTGCCGGCGCCGTTCTGCCCGGCGATGACGTAGAGCCCGCGCTTGAGCGGCAGGTCGATGCGCAGGCGCGCGATCGACTTGAGGTCACGGATGTCGATCTGGAGGGTGGGGTCGGTCATGCGGTCGATCATGGATTCGCTCAATGCATCACGCCGGCACGGCGGCATCGGCCAGGCCGAAGGCCGCGCAGGCCTCGCGCACCGTGCGGCGCGCGGCTTCCAGCGCCTCGGTCGGCGCGACGATGCGCGCGCGGCGGTCCAGCGTGCACACCAGGCCGGCGCGGACCAGGGCTTCGTGCGCGGCGCGCAGGCCGGCGGCGCGGGCATCGTCGAACAAGCCTTCGCCGCGCAGCGCATCGATCAGGCCCGGCGTGTCGCGCGGACGCAGCAGCGCCGGGCGCACCGCGCCATCGCGCAGGACGAGGTACTGCAGGAGGAATTCGAGGTCGACCAGGCCGCCCTCGCCCTGCTTGAGGTCGAAGCGCTCCGGCGTGGAGCGGTCGAGTTCGGCGCGCATCCGCGCACGCATCGCACGCACGTCCTCGCGCAGCGCGGACGGCTCGCGCGCACGGGCGAGGATCTGGTCGCGCACGCATTCGAGGGCATCGCGCAGCGCAGCATCGCCGGCGATGGCATGGGCGCGCACCAGCGCCTGGTGCTCCCAGGTCCATGCGCGTTGGCGCTGGTAGTCCTCGAAGCGCTCCAGCGTCGACACCAGCAGGCCCTTGGCGCCGTCCGGGCGCAGGCGCACGTCGACGTCGTACAGCCGACCCGCGCCGGTGGGCGCGCCGAGCAGCGCCACGATCTTCTGCGCCAGGCGCGCGCTCCAGCGCGCAGCGTCCACCGGACGCGCACCTTCGGACATCGCGTCAGCGGGCGCGTCGTAGACGAAGACGACATCGAGGTCGGAACCGAAGCCGAGTTCGCGCCCGCCCAGGCTGCCGTAGCCGAGCACCGCGAATTCCGCCTGCGGTATCGGACCATGCTGCGCCTCCAGCTCGCGCCGCGCGAGCGTGCAGACCGCAGCGAGAATGGCATCGGCCAGCGCCGCGAGCATGCGCGCGCTGGCGACGCCGTCCTGGCGTCCGTCGAGGCAGGCCAGCGCGATGCGGAAGCCGAAGGCCTGGCGCACCTCGTTCAGCGCCAGCAGCGCGGCTTCGGAATCGTCCTGCTGCAGCGCCTGCGCACAGGTCTGGGCGAAGGCGTCCGACGCGGGCAGCGGGCCGGCGACGCGCATGTCCAGCAGCTCGTCGAGCAGCAGCGGATGCGCGGCCAGGCGTTCGCCGAGCAGCGCGCTGCGCGCGAGCACGTCCACCAGCCGGGTCAGCGCCGCCGGCTGCTCGTCGAGCAGGGCCAGGTAGCTGGCGCGGCGCAGGATGGCATGCAGCACCGCGAGCAGCCGGCGCAGCGCGAGCAGCGGCTCGGCCGAGGCCGCGACTGTCGCCATCAGCGCCGGCATCAGGCGATCGAGGCGACCACGTGCGGCGTCGGACAGGTCGCGCACGCCGGGCGCGCGCGCGAAGTCGCGCAGCGACTGATCCACGGCGTCCACGTCGGCGAAGCCGGCGTCGGCCAGCGCATCGCGCGGCACCGCCTCGGCGCCGTCGCGCAGGGCGCGCCAGTACAGCACCAGCGCATCGGGCTGCGCGGCGCGCTGGCGCGGCGCGAGGAGCGCTTCGAATTCGCGGCCGACGCGCTCGCGATGCGCCTGCAGGCGCGCGTGCAGGGACGACCAGTCGGGCTCGCCGAGGCTGCGCGCGAGGCGTTCGCGTTCCAGCGGATCCTCGGGCAGCCGCTGGGTCTGCGCATCGCGCAGCATCTGCAGGCGGTTCTCCAGCACGCGCAGGAAACGATAGGCGGCAAGCAGCGCCTCGCAGGCGTCGTCGTCGAGATGGCGCGCGTCGCGCAGCGCGCGCAGTGCGACCTGCAGGCGACGCTCGCGCAGCACGGGCTCGCGACCGCCGCGGATCAGCTGCAGCGCCTGCGCCAGGAATTCCACTTCGCGGATCCCGCCGGGCCCGCGCTTGATGTCGTCGGCCAAGTCCTTGCGCGCGACCTCGGCGGCGATGGTCGCCTTCATCTCGCGCAGGCCGTCGAGCGCGCCGTAGTCGAGGTAGCGGCGATAGACGAACGGCCGCAGGGTCTGCAGGAAGCGCTCGCCGGCCTCGATGTCGCCGGCCACGGGACGCGCCTTCTGCCAGGCATAGCGTTCCCAGTCGCGCCCGTCGCGCTGGAAGTACTGTTCCATCGCGGAGAAGCTCAGCGCGATGCGCCCGGCGCTGCCGAACGGGCGCAGGCGCAGGTCGACGCGATGGCAGAAGCCTTCGGCGGTGACTTCGTCGAGCAGCTTCGCGAGCTGCTGGCCGAGCCGCGCGAAATAGTCCTCGGCGGCGAGCGCGCGCGTCCCGTCGCTGTCGCCGTCGTGTTCGTAGGCGTAGACCAGGTCCACGTCGGAACTGAAGTTCAGTTCGCCACCGCCGAGCTTGCCCAGCGCGTACACCACCAGCCGCACGGGGCGCCCCTCGGCGTCGCGCACGGTGCCGAAACGCTGCGCGAATTCCGCTTCCAGCGCCTCCAGGGCGATGCGCAGGCAGGTCTCGGCCAGCTGCGACACCCCAGCGAGCGTCTCGTCCAGCGTGTCGAGGCCCTGCACGTCGCGCCAGATCAGGCGCACCGATTCGGCGCGACGATGGCGACGGAGCAGCGTGCCCCAGTCGGTGCGCAGGCTCGCGTCGAGCACCGGCGGCGCGGCGGGCGCGGCGCCGCCATCGGCCAGCAGGCCCGGCAGCAGCGCAGGCTGCTGCACGCACACGTCGATCGCGAAGTCGCTGGCCAGCGCCAGCGCGCGCAACTGCGCGCGTACGTCGGCGTCGTCGAACGGCAGGTCGGGCAGCGCCTGGCGCAGGCGCGACAGCGCGCGGTCGAGGTGGGCGTCCAGCGCGGTGGGCAGGGTGTCGGAGGTGGGGTCCATGCGCCGATTGTGGCATTCCGGCGGGCGCGCTCCGCGCAAATAAAAAGCCCGCCCCGGTCGAACCGGTAGCGGGCCTGCTCCCTCCCCCACGTCGGGATGCCGGCGCATCCTGAAGGAAGGCTGAGGGCAACGCACGCTGCAGTGCAAAATAGGACTCGACAGTTCAGCAATCGACACCAACAGATCTGCGTACCCCTCTGCGTGCCGGAACCGAGCGCGACCGTTCCACGCTCCGTCGGCCGCACGCATACGTCGACGACACCGCAGGACATGCGCATGCGCCGCCGCCATGCAGTCGTGTGTCCAGGCCTGGAAAACAGGGGGTTACGCGACGATGGCGATCCTGGTCACGGATCGAAACATCGGATGCGCGATCGTTACAGTAGCCCCACCCTGCGCGCTTCGTGCAGGGCCTGCGGCAGGCTGTTCACCGACAGCTTCTCGTACAGCCTGCGCACGTGGGTGTAGACGGTCGACACCTGCACGCCCATCCGCCGCGCCGCCAGGGTGAAGGTACAGCCCTGGTCGGCCAGCACGAGGATCTCGCGCTCGCGCGCGGTGAGGCGGATGGTCGTGGCGGGTGGCGGGATCGAGGCATTGGCGGCCGGTGCCGGGTCCGCCGGATGCGCGGATGCGCCGCCCTCGGATGCCGGGCGCACCAGGGTCGCGCAGGCATGGGCGATGAGCGCCCGGGCTGCGGTGGCGGTGAGTGCGGGCGCACCGGAGGCCGCAGCCTGCAGGGCGCGCGCCAGGTCCTCGGAGCCGTCGTGCAGATAGAGCACGCCATCGGCGCCGGCCGCGATGGCACGCAGGGCCAGGCCTTCGTCCGTCTCGATGCAGACCGCCAGATGCCGCCCCATCCCCTCGGCCAGGGCCTCCAGCCCGTTCGCGACCGCGTCAGCACCACCGACCGCGACCAGATGCAGGTCCGCCGCCGACGGCCCGGCACTGCCGGGCACCCATGGCCCCATCTCGATGCGTGTGCCCGATGCCACGCAGGCACGGAGGGCTTCGATCAGCAGCGCGGGCATCCCCTGCCCGAATCCGCTTGCCCGGACACGCGGCCAGGCGTGCGACGCTTCAGGGCTGCCAGGGGAGGCTCCGATGGAGGCCCCGGTGGCGTCCCCCGCCGCGCCGCCCGTTGCGTGCTCCAGCGCGCTGCCGCGCTCCGACTGCAGATGCACCGCCATCCCTGAATCCATGCCGCCCTCGCTTCTTCCATGCCTGCATCGCCTGCGTCCGTTCCCGCTCCGCAGGTTCCGCCGCCACATGCTGCGTGGCGGTCTCCTGCATCCTAAGTGGACCCCTCCTTTTGCACAGCTGCGAACCCGGGACGATCCCGGGAAGAAATCGACGGAACCCCCGTCGCACGGGCGTTTCGCGGCCCCACGAAAAAGCCCCGCATCGCTGCGGGGCTTGTCCGGGAAGCCTGCCGGGCGCCGGTCCGATCAGGACTTCGGCGGGTTGTGCTGGTCGAACCAGGCCTTGACCTGCTGGTACCAGAAGACCGAGTTCTGCGGCTTGAGCACCCAGTGGTTCTCGTTCGGGTAGTACAGCAGCCGGGTCGGCACGCCCCGGTTGAGCAGGGTGTGGTACAGCTCCAGGCCGTGGTTCACCGGCACGCGCAGGTCGGTCTGGCCGTGGACGACCAGGGTCGGGGTCTTGAAGTTCGCGGCGGCCAGGTGCGGCGAGTTGCGCTCCAGCACCTCGCGGTTGCCCGGCTCCCAGAAACCGCCGAAGCGCGGGGTCTCGGCCGAGAAGTCGGCGGCGTACTGCGAATACAGGTTGTAGACCGCCGCATGCGCGACCAGCGCCTTGAACGGGTGTTCGCGGCCCAGCAGCACCGTGGTCAGGTAGCCGCCGTAGCTGCCGCCGCCGGCGACCATGCGCTCGCGGTCGATCCAGGGCTGGGCCTGGAACCATTCGGCGGCCTTGATCACGTCCTGGTAGGGCTGTTCGGCCCACTCGGGGTTGATCGAATCGGCGAAGGCCTGGCCGAAGCCCGAGCTGCCGTGGAAGTTCGGCCACGCGGTCACGTAGCCCCAGCTGCCGAACACCTGGGCATTCCAGCGGAAGGCCATGCCGTCGGTGATGGCGTTGTGCGGGCCACCGTGGATCAGCATGAAGAAGGGGTACTTCTTCGACTTGTCGAAGCCCGGCGGGTAGTTCACCCACATCTGGATGTCGCGGCCGTTCGCGCCCTTGTAGGTCACCGACTCGTAGGTGCCCAGGTCGGTGGCGGCCAGCAGGGCGTCGTTGATGGTCGACAGCTTGGTCGAGGCGCCGGTCTTCGCGTCGATGCGCACCAGGGTGGGCGGTTCGACGAAGCTCTCGCGCAGGCCGAACAGGCGGCCGTCGTCGGTGACGGCCAGCGAACCGAACGAACGCTCGGCGGTGACCTTGCGCGGCGCGCCGTCCAGCGGCAGCTCGTAGACCCGCACGGTGCCGGCATCGTCGATCGCACCGTACAGGCGGCGGCTGTCGGCGGCCCAGACCAGGCCCCCGGCGCTGCGATCCCAGTCCTTGAACAGCTCGCGCGTGGTGCCGGCCTTGCGGTCGAACACCATCAGCCGGCCCTTGTCGGCATAGAAGCCGCGGATGCGCTGCTGCACGAAGCTCAGGTGGCGCCCGTCCGGGCTGTACAGCGGCGAACCATCGCCGGCCGGATTGGCTGCGGTGAGGTTGCGCGCCTGCTTGCCGCCGCTGCCGTCGGCCTCGATGGCGACGACGAAGACATCGTTGTTGGAGACATTGATCGCGCGGTCGGAATCGGCGACGAAGGCCAGCTCGCGGCCGTCGGGCGACACCGCGAAATGCCCGCCCGCGCCCTGCACCGCACCGCGCGGGAGTTCGTAGCCGCTGGGCTGGGTGAGCGGCCGGATCGCCGGCAGCTCGCCGTTCGCGGCCGCGTCGAAGGCGACCGAGAAGACATGGAACTGGCGCTCGTCGAGGTACTGGTCCCAGGCCGTCACCGGGCCGGCGTCCCAGACCATGCCGGTCATCTTGCGGTCCTTGCGCTCGTCGAGGCGCTTGCCCTGCTCCGCCAGCGGCAGGTCGGCGAACACGCGCGAAACGAAGGCCAGGCGCTTGCCGTCCTCGAACCACTTCGGGCTCTGCACGCCGGTCGCGAGCTTCGTCAGCCGGCGGGCCTCGCCGCCGCCCAGCGGCATCACGTACAGCTGCGGCGCCTTGTCGTCGCCGCGCTGCGAGGTGAAGGCCACGTACTTGCCATCCGGGCTGATCACGGGCGAACCGTCGCTGGCGGCATCGGTGGTGAAGGCGCGCTGGCCGCTGCCATCCGCATTCCAGACCCACAGGTCCGAATAGGCCTTGTCCTCGTCCATCGCGAACCGGGTCACCGGCGCGATGATCGTGCGTCCGTCGCGCGACGCCGTCGGCGCACCGATGCGCTGGAGCTTCCAGCTGCGCTCGACCGTGAACGGCTCCTTCTTCGCCTGCGCCATCGCCACCGGCGCCAGCACCGATTGCGCACCGACGCAGGCCAGCGCCAGCAGCGCGACCGCCATGTTTCGCATCACCATCACACCCTCCGAAAACAGACATGCCATCGTGTCGTCGTCCGCGCGACCATCGCGGCACGGACCCCGCGAGCATGATGCCGCAGGACCCGCTGCGGGCCACAGTGCCGGAAGATGCCCGGATGCGGGCAAGGACGGCAAAGGACCGCCCGCAGAAGGTCGAAGGCCCTGCGCGAGCAGGGCCTTCGGGACGGAAGCGGAGGGGGCTGCGGACGACTCAGACCGGGCAGGACGCGGCCGTGGAACGCACCAGCATGCCCGCCGGGATCGAGATCAGCCCGGGGATGAAGTTCTGCACGCTCCAGCTGACCGTGCGGTTGGTGCTGGCGGTGCCCAGCACGCGCTCGGCCAGGACCTTCTCGGTGATGCGCCCGGCCGGGATGAAGGGCGTGGTGGTCGTGCTGGTGTTGCACTTGATGTAGGCCTGCACCACGGACGACCCGGTCACGCCGGCGGTGGTGATCTTGAAGTCGCCATCGTAGTGGCGGGTCTTCGGATCGCCGCTGTACGCCGAACAGGTCTGACCGCCGGGATACGCCGTGAACACCAGTTGCACGCGCATGCACGAGGTGCTGTTGTTGGTCACGTTGTAGGTGACGTTGTACTCCGCGCCGTAGTTGGCCGTGGAGAACTTGTCGCTGTCGCGGTCGGCCTGGCGCGTGGCATCGTAGAACGAGGTATTGCTCGAGTAGTAACGCAGCGCGAGCGGCCGCTGGGCGTCGCCCGAGGGCGAGGTGGGCGAACCGGCCGGCGGATCGCAGACGCCGCTGGGCATGGTGACCGGCGACGTGCTCGCCGCGCGAAGCAGGTTGGCCGGTGCAGCGAGATAGCGATAGCCGAAGGTCTGCCCGGCCGCGGTGAAGCTCACCGGCACCGTGCCGTTCCACTTGTTGTACTGGTAGACGCCTGCGGGCCGACCCCAGCCGGTCCAGTTGTAGGTGCCATCGGTGTTCTGCGACTGGCGGCTGGTGCAGGGCGTGCCGCCAAAGACGTTGGTGGTGCCGTCGCTCTTGTAGGTCGTCGGCACGTTGCCCCAGGCGTACAGCGACTTGCCAAGGTCGTTGGCTGCGGTGACCGTGGTGATCGTGGCCGGTGCGGCCACCAGTCGCGCGCGCAGGCACCCGCTGGACGCACGGAAGGTGATGCGCGCATCCAGCGATGCGCCGCTGGGGGTGCTGCCGCCACGCAGCTGGAAGATCTGCGTCGGCCCGGTGATGGTGCGTGGCGCCGAGGTGGGCACGTTGATGATCGTCGAACCGTTGGTGCTGCCCACCCAGCTCGGCATCGCACCGGTGACCAGTACGCGGGCGACCGAATAGCTGGGGCTGCGGCCCGGATCGAGCGTATACGCGGCCTGCTCCAGGATGTCGCGCTGCGAGATCGCCGCACCGTACGCGGTGAAGGTCGCGCTGCCGCCGACCGGCTCCAGGATCAGGAAGATGCGGTCGACGCGGGCATCGGTGCCGACCGGATCGCCGAGGATGTGGTGCATGTAGAACGAGAATTCGCGCATGCCGCCAGCCGTGCAGCCGCTGTCGAGGGTGGTCGCGCCGGTGAGCCGGCGGGTGACCTTGCCCGGGTCGAACGAATTCATCGCGTCCATGCCCAGCAGCAGGCCGGCGCGATTGACCGACTCGGGATTGTTGCTGACCAGGATCGGCGCGCCCTGCATGCTGCCGGGCAGCGGACTGAGCTGCGAATAGGTCTGGGCGTGGGCGGTCGCCGCGGACAGCAAGGCGGTCGCGGCGGCGAACCGCAACGTGGTGCGGAAAGATTCCTTCATGTGGACGGTTCCATGTGGGGCCGCGGCGCCGGATGCAGGAGGTGATCCGGACGATCGCAGCGGGCTCGAACTGAATGGACGCGCCGGAGGTCGAGCGGCTCCGGCGCGGTGGCATCCTAGGCAGCGCCCCGCCCGCGAAGCGTGACCGGCGTCGGCATTGCCCGCGCCGAGAGATGTCTCGATCGCGACGAGAGATTTCTGCATACGATTTCATCGTTGCAGCCTGCCCGCAGGGATGCGCGGACCGAAACGACACCGCGTGAACACCTTGTCGCACGCAAAGAAAAACCCCGCCTCGCGGCGGGGGTGAGCCGGAGCTTTCGCGCGGCACTGCCGCGCGCCGGCGAACGCCCGCACAGGGATGTGCGGGCCGGGGAGATGCTGCATGGACGCCTGCTCGCAGCGCACAAAGAAAAACCCCGCCTCGCGGCGGGGTTTTTCGTGAAACGACACCGAGTACGGATGGATCAGAAATCCATGCCGCCCATGCCGCCCATGCCGCCACCCATGCCACCGGCGGCCGGCTCGTCCTTCTTCGGCGCTTCGGCGACCATGGCTTCGGTCGTGATCATCAGGCCGGCGATCGACGCAGCGTTCTGCAGCGCGGTGCGGGTGACCTTGGTCGGATCCAGGATGCCGGCTTCGACCATGTCGACGAATTCGCCGGTGGCCGCGTTGTAGCCGAAGTTGCCCTTGCCTTCCTTCACCTTGTTGACGATGACCGACGGCTCTTCGCCGGCGTTGGTCACGATCTCGCGCAGCGGGGCTTCCATCGCGCGCAGGGCGATCTGGATGCCGTGGTTCTGGTCTTCGTTGATGCCCTTGACGGCTTCGACGGCGACCTTGGCGCGGATCAGCGCGACGCCGCCGCCCGGGACGATGCCTTCTTCCACGGCAGCGCGGGTCGCGTGCAGGGCGTCTTCGACGCGGGCCTTCTTTTCCTTCATTTCGATCTCGGTCGAGGCACCGACCTTGATCACGGCCACGCCGCCGGCGAGCTTGGCGACGCGCTCCTGCAGCTTCTCGCGGTCGTAGTCGGAAGAGGTCTCTTCGATCTGGGCCTTGATCTGCTTGATGCGGGCCTGGATGCCGTCGGCAGCGCCGGCGCCATCGATGATCGTGGTGTTTTCCTTCGAGACCTGGATCTTCTTGGCGCGGCCGAGATCCTTGATCGTGGCCTTCTCGAGCGACAGGCCGACTTCCTCGGAGATCACGGTGCCGCCGGTGAGGATGGCCATGTCTTCCAGCATCGCCTTGCGACGGTCGCCGAAGCCCGGGGCCTTCACGGCGCAGACCTTCACGATGCCGCGGATGGTGTTGACCACCAGCGTCGCCAGGGCTTCGCCTTCGACTTCTTCCGCCACGATCAGCAGCGGCTTGCCGGCCTTGGCCACGCCTTCGAGCACGGGCAGCAGGTCGCGGACGTTCGAGATCTTCTTGTCGTGCAGCAGGATGAACGGGTCATCCAGCTCGGCCGACATCGACTGCTGGTTGTTGACGAAGTACGGCGACAGGTAGCCGCGGTCGAACTGCATGCCCTCGACGACGTCGAGTTCGTTGTCCAGGCCCGAGCCTTCTTCAACGGTGATCACGCCTTCCTTGCCGACCTTCTTCATCGCGTCGGCGATGATGTTGCCGATCGACTCGTCGGAGTTGGCCGAGATCGTGCCGACCTGGGCGATCGCCTTGTCGTCGGCGGTCGGCTTGCTCATGGTCTTCAGCTCGGCGACGGCGGCGGTGACCGCCTTGTCGATGCCGCGCTTGAGGTCCATCGGGTTCATGCCGGCGGCGACGGCCTTCATGCCTTCGCGGATCAGCGCCTGGGCCAGCACGGTGGCGGTGGTGGTGCCGTCACCGGCGTTGTCGGAGGTCTTCGAGGCGACTTCCTTCACCATCTGTGCGCCCATGTTCTCGAACTTGTCGGCCAGCTCGATCTCCTTGGCGACGGACACGCCGTCCTTGGTGATCGTCGGGGCGCCGAAGCTCTTCTCGAGCACGACGTTGCGGCCCTTCGGGCCGAGGGTGGCCTTGACGGCATTGGCGAGGACGTTGACGCCTCGCACCATGCGGGCGCGGGCGTCTTCACCGAAACGGATATCTTTGGCAGCCATTGTTTGAAGCTCCGGAAATGGTTTGATTTCTTGGGGTGGGCTTCAGCCCACCATTGCGACATCGATGCGTTGGCGAGCATGCGGCGGACGCGTCCGCCGCGCGCATCAGCCGACGATCGCGAGGATGTCGTCTTCCTTGATGATCTTGTACTCGATGCCGTCCTGCTTGTAGGCGGAACCGGAGTACTGGCCGTAGATCACCTTGTCGCCGACCTTGACCTTCGGCGCACGGGTGCCGCCGGTGGCGTCGATGAACTTGCCTTCGCCGACGGCGACGACTTCGCCCTTGGTCGGCTTCTCCTTCGCGGCGTCCGGGATGATGATCCCGCCGGCGGTGGTCTCTTCGGCTTCGATCGGCTTGACGACCAGGCGGTCGTAGAGCGGCTTGAGATTCATGTGAACCCTCGCAAGTGGTTGATTGATGGGGAAATGGGCGGCGATTTTAGCAGTCTCCCAGGGAGAGTGCCAAAGCCGCGGGCAAAAAACGCCCGGCGAGCCGGGACTGGCCGGGGATATGGGGCGGGGGCGGAGGGTTTCAAGGGGGGCGCTCACGGGACAGGCCGCCAGCCGCCCGCTCCCGGGACAGGGTGCGCAGGGATGGCGGTTCTGCGCCCCCCCTGAGGGCTCGCCTCGGAAGGCCGCCTCCAAACCGGCGCCTCCAAACCGGGACACCCACAATTCGGACTTCCCCTACACCCCCATCAGCAGTTCCCCGACACCCTGCCTGCCGTGCCCCAGCAACACTGAGGCATGACCCGGCCCCGCTCCCACATCGCACCGCTGCACAGCCCCGGCGCCTTTCATTGCGTCCAGCGCTGCGTGCGGCGGGCCTTCCTCTGCGGCGTCGACGACTACAGCGGCCAGTCCTTCGAGCATCGCCGGGGCTGGATCGAACAGCGCATCCAGCTCGTTGCCGGCTGCTTCGCCGTCGCGATCGATGCCTATGCGGTGATGAGCAACCACCTGCATCTCGTGCTGCGCATCGACCCGGCCGAGGCGCTGCGCTGGAGCGATGACGAAGTCGCCGCGCGCTGGGTCCGCCTGTTCCCACCCCGCGAGGACAAGGACACCGCAATCGAAGCCAAATGCCTGCGCTTGCTGGCGGACCCTGCGCGCATCGAGACGCTGCGCGAACGGCTCGGCAATCTCTCCTGGCTGATGCGCTGCCTGGTCGAGCCCATCGCCCGTCGCGCCAATCGCGAGGACAGCTGCAAGGGGCGCTTCTGGGAGGGCCGCTACAAATGCCAGGCCCTGTGCGGCGAACGCGCGATCCTCGCCGCGATGGCGTATGTCGACCTGAATCCGATCCGGGCCGGCATGGCGGATCGACTGGATAACTCGGCATATACGAGTGTGGCGACACGTGTGGTGGAAGCCATGAGCAATCCCGCGCTGCTCACGGCACCGCTCAAACCCGTGGCCGGTAGTCTCCGCCCGGTCGTCGACATCACCACTGCGGATTATCTGCACATCCTCGACTGGACCGGGCGACAGCTGTCGCCCGGCAAGCGCGGGCGGATTTCACCGGATGCACCCACCATCCTGGCGACTATCGATCGCGACGAGAATCGCTGGACCACCCGCGTCGCCGCATTCGGCAGCGGCTGGCATCGTGCCGTTGGCTCAGCACAGGATCTCGTCGCCATTGCCGAACGGCTGGGGCAGCAGTGGCTGAAGGGTGTTCGGCTTGCGTTGAAGCTGGGATGAGATGTCGCGAGGAGCAGCATGGCCCGCGCGGGAGGGTGGTGCGTGGGCGATGGTTAGCTCTGCCCCATCTTCACTGCCTGGATCGGCAGGGAAGATGGGGAGGCGTGTTCGTCACGTCACGACAGGGGGAAAGAAAGTGGGTGTCCCCGTCTTCGTCGGGGAAATACTCAACTCATACATGTGGTAACCACCAATCTACCGAAGGCCCAGGTGCCCTCCCTGAAACGAGCGTTTCAGGGGCGGACTGTCGGGGAAATACTCAACTCATACAAGTGGGTGTCCCCGTTCTTCCCCTCAAGCCTGTTGCGGGCAGCCTGCTCCCCGCCGTCGACATCGCCACCGCAGATTATCTCCACATCCTCGACTGGACCGGGCGGCAACTGTCGCCCGGCAAGCGCGGGCGGATTTCACCGGATGCACCCGCCATTCTTGCGACTATCGATCGCGACGGGACGCGCTGGACCACCCGCGTCGCCGCATTCGGCAGCGGATGGCATCGTGCCGTTGGCTCGGCACAGGATCTCATCGCCATCGCCGAACGGCTGGGACAGCAGTGGCTGAAGGGTGTTCGGCTTGCGTTGACGCTGGGATGAGATGTCGCGAGGAGCAGCATTGCCCGGAAGGGAGAATGCCCCGTGGGCGATTGTTGGATCTGCCCCATCTTCCCTGTCTGGATCGGCAGGGAAGATGGGGGCGTGTTCGTCACGTCACGACAGGGGGAAGAAAAGTGGGTGTCCCGGTCTTTCCCTACGCGAGGGTGTCCCGGACTTTCCCTACGCAAAACCTAGAGGGGGACAGAAAGTGGGTGTCCCCGTTCTCCACCGGTCTCGTTGGTGTCCCAGTCTTTATGACAGACCCCGACAGGGGGAAGAAAAGTGGGTGTCCCGGTCTTTCCTCCGCCCGGAAGGGAGAATGACCCGTGGACGATTGTTGGATCTGCTCCATCTTCGCTGCATGGTTCGGCAGGGAAGATGGGGATGGGGAAGCGTGTTCGTCACGTCACGACTGGGGGAAGAAAAGTGGGTGTCCCGGTTGGTCTCGTGCTCGAGCAGCAGGACAGGACACACTGAGGAGAAAAGTGGGTGTCACGGTTGTCCGCCCTCTCCCGGTTGTCCGATTACCCAACGTGTACAACTCGGTCTCTCCGGAGGGGGACAGAAAGTGGGTGTCCCCGTTCTCCGTTATGGTTAGCTCTGCCCCATCTTCACTGCCTGGATCGGCAGGGAAGATGGGGAGGCGTGTTCGTCGAGAGTCGTCGAGCCAGGACACGGAGGAGAAAAGTGGGTGTCCCGGTCTTTCGGACACGGAGGAGAAAAGTGGGTGTCCCGGTCTTTCGGACACGGAGGAGAAAAGTGGGTGTCCCGGTCTTTCGGCAGCCGCGTGCGGCGTAGCAACTTGCGGCACTTCCAGAAGCCACGCGCTGGCCGCGCTTCGACCAGACCGGCCAAGGCCGCAATCACCTCCGCGTCCCGGACCGTCCAATCCAAGGGCGGCCGGTACCACGCCGCCCGAGACAACCCCACGCACTCGCAGGACCGGCGCAGGGGCCGCGCATGCACCTGCACCAGGTACCGCGCGGCCTCGCGCTTCTGGACCGGCCCTACAGTTTTTTTGCGATCAGATCTTTCATTGCCGCGTTATCCAGCGCCATCTCCGCCATCTCCGCATACATGCGCTTGAGCTTCGCGTTCTCGGCTTCGAGCTCCTTGACCCGACGCAACTCCGATGCCTCCAGGCCACCGTACTTCGACTTCCATTGGTAGTAGGTCGCGACGCTGATGCCGGCTTGCCGGCAAATGTCTTTCACCGGCACACCGGCGTCGGCCTGCTTGAGGATTGAGACGATCTGGGTCTCGGTGAAACGGGACTTCTTCATGGAACCTCCTGGCTGGGGAAACATGCCAGAAAGTTCTACTTATCGGGTGTCTACCTGAAGGGGAAGCTTACGCCTGGATCGGCAGGGAAGATGGGAGGCGTGTCCGTCACGTCACGACAGGGGGAAGAGGAAGAAAAGTGGGTGTCCCAGTCTTTGCGACGGCATGGGGGAGAAAAGTGGGTGTCCCGGTCTTTGACTCGAAACCTGGAGGGGGACAGAAAGTGGGTGTCCCCGTTCTCCGCCATCTTCGCTGCCAGGATCGGCAGGGAAGATGGGGAGGCGTGTTCATCGAGTCGTCGAGCAAGGACACAGAGGAGGGAAGTGGGTGTCCCGGTCTGTCCGCAGCTCACTTCTGCGAAAGCCTAATTGAAATCTTGGCCCCGTTTCTTTGTAACTTATACCCAGCAACAGTCAACTCCCTCTTACTACCCCGCATGATTAATGGCTCCGCTTGTTTCATCAATGTAGAAACATCTGACGTAAACAGTCCGGTCAATTCCTTAACGACTAGGAAAACCCTCATTGGAGCCTGCCCCCAATCCAAAATCAACAGCTCATAGTCATCACCATCCGATTCAAAATCGATACTCATCAATAATGCCCCTTTACAATGACCGCTCTTTGATCCCCAGCCAGAACATAGCGAGACCACTCCGCAAGCTTATCAGGATCATGGTGCCAGCCCCTGACCCGCTTATATCTTTCAACCGTGGCGTAGAACTTCATGTCTCGAAGTCTAAGATCATCCGGATAAGCAGCATCAGGGCCAGGCCTTTTATGGTGCGCGTCAAATATCCCCTTTTTTGACCTCCAGCGATGATGAAGCTCTTCGTGAATCAGGGAATCTCGAAGATTATTTCTACTAACAAATTGAGAATCCTTAATCTGAACTCCAGGCGCATACCTCCAATCCGATCTAAATCCAGCCACAGCAGTTCCAGGTCCATCACTATAAACCGGATGATGTGTAAACTTAAATCCAGTACTAAAATCCTCAGAAATCATAGCCGAAATTGCCCTGTTTCTATTCTGAGCACGCCTTCCAGTAAGTCGCAACAAACTAAGTGAATCTTTGTACTCATTTCGCCCACCCGAGTACTCAAAATCAATCCTATTAACGTGCAATTCGTCAACAGAAGAAACTGAAAGAATGTTTCTTTCGCTAACCATCGCGACTTGTCGACCAACCGCGTGAGCTGCCACACGCCCGCTACCAGACATGCTACCCGCAATAGCGTTCTTCATTCCACCATTCGCAACAACAAGCCGCTCCCTTGCCGCATAGGCATCAAACATCGACGCGTCTCGCGCAGCACGACTGCTTGCAATGTTTGCCAGAACATGGTCGCGCGTGGATACCGGCACAACGCCGTCTGACACATTCAGCACTGCCCTTGGCGATGCAGCAAGCTCATCAATTCTCGCCAATTTGGAGGCCGTTGATGCCCTTCCAACCAACAGCTCAGGGCCAAGGAAAAGACTGCCGACGTCCAGGACGAATTTGGTGCGCTGTTCCAAAGTGCCATGCCTGCTCGCCCACCAATCGGATGCGGCGCCGGCGAACTGCTCGCGCCGCAGACTGGCTGCTCCAAGCACCCCATGCTGCGTGATGTCTCGATACCAGCTGCGTGCCTGCTGGAACTGCCCCATGGCCGTCATCTGGTAGCCTGCATCCCACAAGCCGCCTGGAATCTCGGTCACCCAGTCCACAGCAGTCACGTACACCCGACCAAGAGTACCTTGGCCGATCCAGCTATCGCGCATATTGTCGATGATGCTTTCACGGAAGCTACGCGGAACAGCTGAATTGGCAGCACCGTTTGTCAAGCGCTGGATCTGGATATCCGAGAGACTGGACGGCTTCGGATTATTGATTTGATTCAGTGTCGCTGCTAGTTCTGTTCCAAGCGTCGATTGATTCAATCGCGCGATATTGGCCATTGCCAACTCGGACATGTAACCGCGCATCCATTCGCTCCGATCACCGCTGACATTCACGGTCCATCCCAGTGGCACGGACGTCGAGGTATCACTGGCTAGCACATTGCCTTGGCCATCGGAGTAGTACATTCCTGATGCAATGACCAATGCATTCTGTGCATCATCAAGCGCTGTTCGCGCACGCGCTTGCCCATCGCGACCATACCCCATACCGAGTGGCGCGCCGCTGTATCCAGGATCACCGCCTCCGTCAACGACGCCATCGGCCGCAAGCGGGATATCACGAAGAGCCACATTGAGCCTCTGACTGGGCTTCAGCCGAATTCGGATTCGATCACCGAGGGAAGCTGTGCTCTGCAGCGCAACGCCATTGTCGTACTTGATGTCTTCGCCAAACCAGCGATCAAGCCGATTCGCCCATACCCCCTTGAATCCGGCCACCTGCGGATGGATCTGGCCTGCGATTGCCGTACCTGCGGTGTCGGCGAAAGCATTCAGCAATACGTCCTTCGTATTCCAGTGCGTGCCAGGCACGCCGAAAGCCTTGTTCACGCCATACGAGACGGCAGCCTTCCCCACGTTCATCAGCGCATGCTGGACAACCTCGGTCCATTTGAACGACTGCCACGAGTTCTGACCGAACGAGAAGACATCCTTCCACCCGCCGAACTCGCCGCCAGCTGCGTTCTGCAAGCCATCCCTGCCGTTGCTGCCGAATACGCCTGACGTAATTGCAGCGGTCGCCATGCTTGCGCCCAAGGCCCTCCAGCTGAAACTCGGATCATTGCCCAGCGCCCGGTTCATTCGGTAGCTGACCGCATAGCTGGCTGCAGCGCCCGCAGCAGCGCCAACGGCTGCATTGGTCACACTGCCGACATACCCACCTACGAAAGATCCAGCAGCACCGGCCGCAGCACCGATAGCGACTTGCTCGTAATCGATCTGTCCTGGGACACCATTGCCCAAGGGGTCGAGAATCGACCTGCCCCTGTCTCCTTGGCTGACGCTGTATGGATTCGTCGCAGCCTTGAAGTTGGTCTTCAGCATCCGATCCCAGTCGTACTGACCGTTGAACATCAACAGCAGGCCCTGATACGACAGGTTGCTCGCGGCACCGCCAGCAGCACCGAAGGTGAAGTAGCCCACGACGACACCGATGATCACCGAGAGGATCCGGGCACCGTCTTCGCACTTCAACTTAGGCGGCTCGATGTACGGCAACGACGGCGTCGTCGACCCGATCGCTTCACTTGGGTTGTAGGGCTTGAAGGTCCCCGCGTCATTCGAATTGACGCTGACATGGGGGGCCCTGAGCTGCGTTCCGGCCTGCAGCTCGGAACTCGCGCTCAGCCCATTGGCTTCGGCCAGCACGTACCAGTAACGGGTGGTGCCATACACCCGCTGCGCAAGTTGCTGGAGATCCTCGCCTTGCTGCACGATGACGTTGCCGCCGCCTGCCGAGTACGGGCCTCCCTGACCAGCGACAGCACCTATCTGGCTGAGCGCGTTTGAATGTTTCTGCGCCCGCCTGATCGCTGCCTCGCGGGCCCGTTGCGAGAACATGGCAATGGCGGGCTCACGGAACATGACCTGCTGACCGCCACCGGCCTTGAGCTCGGCCATCTGCTGGCCGTTGGCATGGACCAGACGGAAATTCTCGGGCTGGTCGTTGTGTTGCCTGAAGTAGCCGTCCCACCAGCCATGCTTGCGCGTGTGCACCATGCCATCAGCCGTATACACATACAGCTTCAGCTTGTCCTTGACATCCGCTTCCGCATAGACGGTGTGATCGCGCTGCTCGATCACGCGACCGAAACTGTCGAACGTGATCGTATTCGTCGTCGGCTTGAAGTTCGTGTTGCTCGATATGCCTTCGACCCTTGCCTCCTGCCAGGTCTCCCATCCCTCGTACGTCACCGTATAAGTGTGCGTATACGGCAGGTCTCCGTAAATGGTCTGCGTCGAACTGTAGCGATACTTCTTCAACCGCCCCGCCTCGTCGTAGGCCGAGGCGTTGTTGCTCAGGTCGAAGTCGCTCCACGCTGGGTTGATGCCATCGGCTTCGGTGTAGTCCACGCGGCTGATCAGGCGCAGCAGCTGCACGTCGTTGTACTGGTCGCCGTCGTCCGGGTGGACGTTCTGGCGGCCGTTCATGCCGCGCTCGTACGTCGCCTGCAGCAAGGCGCGGCCGTCGGCGTCGTACTGCATGTCCTCGGCGCCGTCGAGCCAGCCGCCGACATTCACCTCCTCCGACACCAGGTTGTCGCCCGAACTCGGCGGCGGCACGATCGTCCAGCGCTTCTCGCCCAGCGCGAACCGGCTGCGCGTGGCGATGATCTGGCCCACTTCGTTGTAGCGGAACTCCTTCGCGATGCCCTTGTAGTCGCCGCCCACGCGCTGTTCGTGGAACTCGTACGTGCGCTGGCCGCGCTGGTCGTACGCGGTCACCATCTGCATCAGGTGGCCGTCCTTGTCGCGGTGGTAGCGCACCGACACCTGGCCGATCGCGTTGTAGCTCAGCATGTACGAGTCGGTGCGGTCGTCCTTCTGTGCCTGCGTCGCGGTCGCCTCGTCCAGTTCCGGCACCACCTCGATGTACGCGTTCGCCGTGCCGGCGGTACCCACCAGGCGGCCAGCCACGATCGTCATCCGGTTCTCGGCATCGTAGGTGAACCACTGGTCCTTGGTCTTCGTCGGTAGCGTGTAGATCGGCGTGCTCGGCGGCGGTGCGGCGCCGCCACCGGATTCGGTCATGCCGTAGGCCGGGCCGGTTTCGTAGTCGCCGGAGCCATCTTCCTCCATGCCCATGTCGAAGGTGTAGCTCTGCGATCCGCCCATCGACGACTCGGTCTCGCCGCCGCCCCAGCCGTTGTTGCTCGACCCCTCGCGCCACACCGAGAAGCTCGCGCTGGCGGTCAGGCCCGCGGGATCGTGCGCGGTCACCGTGATCGTCCAGCTCAGGAACGCCGCGCCAGTCGGCGGCGTGCCGCTGAAGGTGCGCGTGGCGGCATTGAAGCTCATCCACGCCGGCAGGCCGCTGGCGGTGTAGCTCAGCGTGTTGCCGTCCGGGTCGGTGAAGGCGTTCGCCGCGAACTGGTAGTTCAGGCCGTTGGTCGCGTCCTGGTCCAGCAGCAGGTTCTGGTAGACCGGCGCGCGGTTCGCCACCGGCGCGGCGACCGAGAACACGAACGTGGTGCTGGCCGTGCCGCCGCGACCATCGGCCGCGCTGTAGGTCACCGTCCAGTTGCCCTGCGTGGTCGCCGTGCCGCTGAGCGTGCGCGTGGCGGCGTCGAAGCTCAGGCCCGGCGGCAGGTTGCTCACGCTGTGGGTGAGCGCGTCGCCGTTGGGGTCGGTGAAAGCCGGCAGCACCAGCCACACCGAACCGTTCTGCGTCGCGCTCTGCGCCAGCACCGTCGGTGCCGACGGCGCGGTGTTCGCCTCCACGCTCAGGGTGAACTGCACGGTGCTCGTGGTCTGGCCATCGTTCGCCGTGTACGACACCGTCCAGTTCCCCGCCGTGGTCGGCGTGCCGCTGATCGTGCGCGTGGCGGCGTTGAAGCTCAGCCCCGGCGGCAGGTTCGACACGCTGTAGCCCAGGCTGTCGAGATTGGCGTCGGTGAACGCCGGCAGCGCGAAGCTGTAGCCGAGGTTCTGTTTTGCCACCGGCACCGACAGCGACGGCGCGGCTGGCGCCACGTTGGCCCGGATGGAGAAGCTGCCTTCGGCCGAGGCGCCGGTCGGATCACTGGCGACGATCTTCGCGAGGTAGTTGTAGAACGTCTTGCCGCTGGCGTTCAGCGTGGAAAGATTGCCGCTGATCGCACCGTTCGCCGCGATCGACAGGCCCGCCTGCGAGCCCGCCACCCACTGCGCGGCCACCGTGCGCGTATCCCACTGCTGATCCTGCGCGTTCCAGTAGGTCTGCTCGTGCTCGGGGATCTGCACCCACAGGGCGTAGGTCAGCGTGTCGTTGTTGGCATCCGTGAAGGTATTGGCTGGCAGGGCCCACGCCACTGCGGACGCGAGTGCCGCGCTGCGATTGGGCAGGCTGGTCGCGTAGACCGGTGCCGTGTTGCTCACCGTGATCGCGAACGTGGCGCTGGCCGTGCCGCCGCGACCGTCGCTGGCGGTGACGGTCACGCTGAAGGTGCCCAGTGCGGTGGGCGTGCCGCTGATCTGACCGGTGCTGGCGTTGATGCTCAGGCCGGCGGGCAGGCCCGTGGCGCTGTAACTGAGCGCATCGCCATTGGCATCGCTGAAATGCGCGGCGGTGGCCAGCGACCAGGCCTGGTTGCGGCCGATGGTCCTTGCAGTGATCGTCGTCGCCTGCGGCGCGGTGTTCGGCGTGCTGACCACGAAACTGGTGCTGGCGCTGACGCCAGCGGGATCGGTTGCAGTGAGCGTGATCGTCCAGCTGCCCACGGCCGACGGCGTGCCGCTGAAGGTGCGGTTGCCGGCCGTGAAGCTCATCCACGACGGCAGGCCGCTGGCGGTGTAGGTCAGGGTGTCGTTGTTGGGATCGGTGAAGGCAGGGGCCTGGAAGGACCAGGGACCGCCCGCCGATGCGGTCTGGGTGCCGATGCTGGCCGGCACCGGCGAACTGTTCACCACCTGCAGGGTGAAGCTGGTGCTGGCGGTGCCTCCGCGACCGTCGCTGGCGGTCACGGTCACGCTGTAGCTGCCCAGCGCCACCGTCGGCATGCCCGTGATCGCTCCGGTGCTGGTATTGAGCGACAGCGCCGGCGGCAGACCGATCGCACTGTAGGTCAGCGCATCGCTGTTGACATCACTGAAGAACGACGACAGCGGGAAGTTCCAGTCGACGTTGCGGCCGACCGATTGCGTCGGAATCGTCAGCACCGTCGGCGGCGTGTTGGTGACGTTGAAAGCGAATTGACCGATGCCGGTCCCACCCTGCGGGTCACGGGCCAGGATGCGGGCCTGGATCGTGCTGCCGACGAGGTTGGTCGCCGTGCCGGTGATGCGGCCGGTGGCCGCGTCGACGCTCAGGCCGATCTGGCTGATATCGACCCAGTTGCCGCCGACCTGCACCTCCGCGCTGTAGCTCAGCGTATCGCCGTCGGGCTCGATGAACGAGGCCGAGGGCAAGGGCTGGTCCACGACACCGCCATGGACCAGCGTCTGCGTGGTCAACTTGCCGCTCACGTACTGCGGCGCGCTGTTCGACCAGGGCTGGAACGTCAGCGTGATGTCGGTATCGGCCGTGTTGCCTGCCGCACCGACGTACTTCTGTGCCTGGTCGCTGAGGAGATTGGTGCGGCCAGTGCTGTCCCACGCACGCAGACGGACATTGATGCTCGAGCCTGCCGCGATGTTCGAGGGCACGGTGCCGCTGAAGGTGCGGGTATTGGGGTCGTATACCAGCCACGCCGGCAAAGCGTCCAGTTCGACGTGATAGATGCGTGCGCTTGCAGGGGCGCCAGGCGACTCATCGGGCTCCGATGCCTGCGTCGCCAATTGCGCGGTCACCGCGATCTGATCGCCATCGGCATCGACGAAGACATCCGAAGGCAAGCTGAAGCTGAAGGTCCTGCCGATGCTCAGCGTCTGGTCGTTCAGCGCTGAGGCACCACGTATCGGCGCATTGTTGTCGCGCACCAGGATGCTGCCGGCGATGGTCGAATTGCTGAGCGCGGCATCGATGGCCTTCAGCGTGAACGGCTGGGTGCCCAACTGGTCGGGCGCGGTCGGCATGCCGTGGAAGCGCACGGTGCCTGCCGTGTGGTTCACGCTCATCATCAACCAGGTCGACAGCACCATGTTACTGGGCAGATAGCGCAGCGCGAATGCCTCGCCCTCGGGATCGATGAACAGGCTCGACAAGGGCACCGTGTAGTCGTAGGCGATGTTCAACCGGGCTTCGGGCAGCACCAGATTCGAGACCTGCGCGACGGGTGCCGGATTGGCGCGCACGGTGAAGACCAGCGTGGTGGACACGCTGCCGCCGTTGGCGTCGCGCGCGTGCAACTGGATGTTGTAGACATTGCCGCCCGCCTCGCCCGGCGGCACCGTGCCCTGCAGACGCAGGGTCGGCACCGGAAGCTCGACGCGATCGAACGCCATCCAGGTGGGCAGGCCGGTCGCGGTGATCTGCAGCGGCAAGCCGCCGCTGAACAATTCGCTCAAGGGCTTGGACCACTGCATGCCATGGCCGACGGTCGCCTGGATCGGCGCGGGCGGCGCGATCACCGCAGGGCCTGCGTACTCGGCCGCGTTGATGGTGACGGAGCGCTCGGCATGCGCACCGCGCGAGTCCGTGGCGCGCAACACGAAGGTATAGCTCTGCACGGACGGCGGCGTGCCCTGCAGGCGCAGGTGACCACCGACGTTCACGACCTGCAGCCATTCCGGCCAGCCCACGCCATGGGCGCTGAGCGTCAGCGATTCGTTGACGTCCAGGTCGATGAAATGCGCGTACGGATTGATATCGTGCAGGAAGGCCTGTCCGACGATGGCGGCGGGAATCGCCGGCGCATCGGCACGGGCCTCGGGCGCCATGTTCTGGCGAACCTTGACCGTGAACGTGGTGCTGATCGTGTTCGTGCTGTTGGCGGTCTCGAAAGCCGTGAGCTTGACGACGACATCCGAGTCCGGTGCGTTGGCCGCCGGGGATGCGACGATCACGATCTCGCCGGTCTGCGCATCGCGACTGGCTCGCAGCCACGAAGGCAGGGGCGAACCATCCGCCAGGGTGATGGTCAAGGACAGCGCATCGTTCTCGGGGTCGCGGAAGATGTCGCTGAACAGCAGGCGGATCGGCGAGATTTCGCCGGGGCGCACGCCCCGGTCACGCGGCGCGCTGACCAGTACCGGGCCGGCATTCGACACGCCGACCGGCGTCACGCTGTTGCCGTAACCCGATGCCGACTGCACGCGACGACGGTTGCCGTTGGCGTCATAGTCGTAGCGCAGGTCGAAAATGCGCTTGCTCGGCGTGACCGCCATGTCGTCCTGCACGACGCGCAGCACGCGGTTGTTGCTGTCGTAGGTCGTGCGCGTCACCGTCCAGTGACGCGTGCCCTGGCGATCGGTGGCGTCGACCTCCTCCACGGTGCGGTTGCCGGCCGCGTCGTATTCATAGCGACTGATCGATCCGCCGCTCTCGGTAATCGTGCGGATACGACCATTGGCGTAATACGTGTACGTCTTCTGGCCATTCGCCGCAGCCTGCACGTACTGGTTCAGTGCGGGATCGATGGTCATCAGACCGAAACCGCCAGCCACGGTCTCGCTCATGAGCATGCCCGACAGCGGGTCGTACTCGTAGTTGCTGTCGCGTGCACTGAGGTTGTTGTGGTCGATGACGCGGCCGAACGCGTCGTATTCCCAGCTCAGCGCATTCAGACGAACCAGCTTGTTGTCGCGATCCGTGTGCGACGGCGTCACTTCGCTGAAATGATTGGTCTCAAGAACCTTCCGACCCATGACGTCGTAGGCGTAGCCTTGCTTGACGCCCATCGCCGTCTCGCTGCGGATCATCCGTCCCTGGCTGTCGTAATCGTATTTCGCGGTGGCATTCAGCGCATTGGTGACCGAGAGGCGGTCGCCGTTCTGGTTCAGCACGTAATTCTGCAGCACATGGCGCGAGCGCATGGCACCGCTGGCGATGAAATCACCGATCGAGGTCACCCGGCCGGACTGATCGAAAGCCTGCCAGGTGATGTGACCCAGCGCGCCTTCGACCATCCGTTGCTGGCCGAAGATATCGTAGGCCTGGCGCGTGATATTGCCCATGCCATCGGTCATCGCAACCTGCTGGCCCACCGCATCGTAGCTGTACTGACGCAGGTTGCCGTTGGCATCGCGCATGCCGACCAGTCGGCCCTGTGCATCGTGATAGCGGTAATGGACCGGGCGCTGCCAGCTGCCGGCGCCGTTCTCGGCCACCACCCAGACCAGCGGACGGGTCTCCTTCACCAGCTGGTTCTGATCGTTGTACTCGTAATCGGTCTGATAACCGCGCGCATCGATGATGCGAACGACGTTACCCCAGCGGTCGTAGCTCTGCAGCACCGTCGAGGTCGTCGCCGTGTCAGCCGTATGCGTGGGCAGCACCACCTTGGTCGTGCGCCCCAGGCCGTCGACGATCATCGCAGTCGACGCTTCCACCGCTGCGCTCGCGCTGTCGAGCCTGATCCAGTGGGATTCGCGGATCTGTTGGCCGGCGAGGTTGTAGGCGTACTTGCGGATCGCGCCGGTGCTGTTGTCGCTGACCATGCGGCCGGCGTTGTCGTAGGCATAGGTCAACGTACCGACGACACCGCCGTAGGTCTTGCTGACGATCTCCCCGAAGGCATTGTAGGCCACGATCTCGTGCTGGTCGGTACCAGTTGCCGCCTCGGAGCCGATCGCCGTGCGTTCCACGCGGGTGCTGAGCTGGCGACCGGCCGCGTCGTAGGTATACCAGCGGTGGATCATCGTGTCGCGGCTATCGGCAGAGCCTTCCAGGCGCGACCAGCTGTGCAGCAGATTGCCGTTGGCATCGTAGGCCGAGTAGGTACGATGCAACTCCGGCGTGGTGGAATTCCATCCCGATGCGCTCTGCGTCATCACCACGCGATCCAGCGCGTCGTAGACGCTGAGCATGACCTGATCGCGCGCGTTGTCGATCTGTGGCGGATTGACCCCATCATGCCCATTGGCATGGCGGCGCGTGGCGATCACGCGACCGAGGCCGTCGTAGGCCATCGTGGTGTACGGGGAACGCAGCTCGTACAGGTTGGACGAAGCCAGGTTGTTCGTGCTGTTGGCCTGCAGGGCGGCGTCGGCCGTATTGGTCAACACATGACGCGCGGGCTCGCGCACCGAAGTCACCTGGCCGAGTGCGTTGTACGTCGTCGTCGTGGTGCCGGCGGCGTTGGTCAGCGTCGTGACGCGGTCTTCGGCATCGTAGCCATATTGGCTGCTCAGCAACTGCCGCTGGACGTTGCCGTCGACACCGCGCACATGGCGCACCATGGTCTCGGACGCCTTGCGCCCCAGCACGTCATAGGTCCACTGGGTCTCGCGATCGTAACCGCTGGCAGCATCGCCTGCCGCAGGTGCGGCGGGTGGCGTGCTCGTGGACAGGCCCAAGGTACCGGAGTAGTGGCTCAACACGGGAGCGCCGGGAACATGCGACGGCGCATTGCGCACGGCAACCGCGCGGGCGTACTCGATCGTCTTGAGCACTTCGCCGGTTGCGTTGTACTGCATCGCAGTCATGTAGCCTTCGGCATCGACAACATGGGTCATGCGACCGGCCTGATCGTAGTAGCGATAGGTCTCGGCCCAGAATCCACCGCCGGAGTTCGGGTCCGTGGAGCCGGACACGAGCACCTTCTCGCGCACGACTTCACCGTAGGCGTTGTACTCGTAGCGCGTGGTCGGCGTGCCGCTGCCGATCAGGCTGGTGTTGTCGAGATTGCGATACTCGACGGCAGAGAGCGTCACTTCCGCCTTCTGACCCAGGCGGTTGTAGACGGTGTGGATCTGCCTGTTCATGGGATCGGCGGCATTCACGCCAGCAGCGATCTGCGTCGAGCTGATCGCCTGCCCCGCCTGCCAACTCACGGCGGCGAACGCGCCTCCGCTGGTGTCGAGCTTCGCAGCGTAGCGCTGCAGCATGATCTGCTCGCCGTAGGCATTGTATTGATAGGTGGTGACGTTGCGTTCCGGGTCGACCTCGGCCTGGACGCGGCCGAAGCCATCGTAGACCTTGTAGCTGTAATTGTTGTTCGCATCCTTCTGGACGACGGCATTGCCCAGCGCGTCATAGGTGATCTCCACCGTCGGTGCCGGGCCATTGAAGACCAGGTTGCCGGTGGCCGGATCGATGCTGCCCGGATGCGGCAGCGTGGTCTTGACCAGGCGACCGACCCGGTCATAGGCGTAACTGGTCGCACGAGCACTTGAAGGGTTGTCCGCGTCTTCGGTCTTGCTCGAGACCTGGCCCAGCGCATCGTAGGCATAGCGGGTCACCACCGGTCGAGATGCTGCCGATAGGGCGCCCTGCGTGGTGATGCCGTACACCGTGACCTCGGGGCTGATCTCGGCGACCTTGCGTCCGGCAGCGTCGTACTGGTACGTCCAGATCGCACCAGCGCGATCGGTGCGGGTCAGCATCCGCCCCGTACCGTCGTAGGTGAAAGTCTCGCTGTTGTTCAGCGCGTCCGTACGCGCAATCAGACGCCCCGAGACATCATAGGCAGTCGTCACCTTGCGCACGTTGCCGCTGGCCTGCGTGTTCGCCCATTCAGCAATCGCGTTCAGATCGACGTTGACGCCCGCCCCCGGACGCAGACCGTAGCTCCGCGTCTCGACGACCTGGCCAATCGCATCGTAGCGGCGCTCGCTGAGCGCGCCCGTCGGATCCAGCACGAATCGCAGCTGACCGGCCGCGTCGTAGAGATAGCGTGTCGTTCGCTTGTCGGCCTGCCCAGCAAGCAGGGACGACAGTTGGGAGACTTCCTGCCCGGGCGCATATGCGATTGGGGTGCCGTAGCGCGTTTCGCTCGTCGTCCGCCCTGCGCCATCATAACTGCGCTCGGACACCGACCACTCGCTGAAATTCCTTTGCAAGGCAAAGCGGACGCGACTGGACGCGTCGTAGACCTGCGCTTCGGTGCGCGCGCTCGATTCGTTGGCTGCGACGAACGTCGCAAAGTCCGCGTCGACGCCCAAACCGCTGACCAACTTCGCGGCAAGGGCACCGTCGAAGGCCATCGAATTGCCGTACGCGCGCGACAGGACCTGGCGCCCGACACCGTCGTACAGCATTTCGGACAGCACGGCCGTGTTCGCCGAGGTCATGTCGACGGTGTAGCGCAGCTGCCCGGCTGCGTTGTAGACGCGATAGAACGTCCCCTGATCCTGGTCGCTGAACACCAGCATCGCATCCATCTGGGCGAGCGTGCTTTCATCGCTCAATCCCGCCGTATCCAGACGCGTCGCGAACCGGCGGCTGGCGACCATGCGGCCCGCACCGTCATGCCAGGTGCGTGTGACCGCACCGGTGGCATCGACGCTGAAAACCGCGTTGCCGGTTGCGTCGTACACCGTCCGCACGGACTGCGCCGCGGACGCGTTGGCACTGACGAACGATGCAAAGTCGGCATCGACGGCCGTCCCCTCCACCAGGCGGGAAGCCAGCGTGGCGTCGATCGTCATGGCCGCGGTGTAAGCATCCTGGCGCAATGCACGACCCACGCCGTCGTAGCGCACATGTCGAACCGATGCCGCCGAGGCGGAGGTCATCTGCACCGTGTAGCGGACCTGCCCTGCGGCGTCATACACCCGGTACGAGGTCTCGTTCTCTGCTGGCCACGTCATCCGCTCATCGAGCTGCGCGGCCGTGGAGGCGTCGCCGACGCCATCCATGCTCATCCGAACAGCGAATCTCACCTGGGCGGTTTCGCGACCCAGGCCGTCATGCCACCGGCGCACATACGCGCCGCCTGCATCGATCGTGTAGACAGCCCGACCTGCTGCATCATAGACAGTGCGCTGGCCTTGGGCGGTTGCGGCATTCGCGCTCGTGAAGGTTGTGAAGTGCGTTTCCGGCACCGAGCCGGCCAGCAGTTGATCCGCGAATCCTGCGCTACCCGGGAACACAGAAGCAAAGGCACGTACTTCGAGCACACGGCCCATGCCGTCGTATCGCGTTTCGCGCAATTGCTCCTGATCGTTGTAAGTGAAACGCACCTGACCAGCCGCATCATGCACCTGGTAGATGGAGGCGTCCGAGGCATGCCGCACCTGCAGCGCATCCAGCTGCTCGATTGTTGTTTCGTCGCCCAAGGCCGCCAGGGCGACAGCCGAGAGCCGCGTCGCATACGTACGGCTGCCCAACATGCGATCCGCACCGTCTCGCCACACGCGAGTGGATGCCCCTGTGCCATCGATCGTGTAGGCAACCCTGCCTGCACGATCATGCACATAACGCACATGCTCATCGCTGGCAGACACCACCACCATCGACGCCAGCTGCTCTGCGGTCGTCGCATCGGTGATCACCGACAGATTCAGCGCAGTCGCCGCCTTGCGCACTGCCACGAGCCGATCTGCGGCGTCATGGCGATACTGGGTGTATCCGCCCACACCATCGATGGTGTAGGTCGCGCGTCCCGCCGTGTCGTACACGGTGCGCGTCGCCTGCGCCGTCGCCGGGTTCGCGGCGACGAACGCGGCCAGGTCCGAGACCTCGCCGTTGCCGCCGGCGATCTTCCCGGCCGTGGCCAGGTCCAGCATCAGCGAGGCCACGTAGGTCTGCGTCAGCAGCACGCGACCCGCCGCGTCGTAGCGCGTCTCCGTCACGCTCTGCGAGGCCGGGTACGCGCCCGCGTCGCCGTTCGCGCGCAGCGCATAACGCTGGCGGCCCGCGCCGTCGTACACGTACAGCATCACCGCATCGGTCGCGGCGCCTGCACCCACCGCGCCTTCGATCTGCCCCTGGGTGATCCCGTCGGTCACCAGCGCCAGGCTGATCCGCTGCGCGTACTGACGCGTCGCGACCACGCGGCCCGCCGCGTCGTACCACACGCCGCTCACCGCGCCGGTCGCATCCACGCTGTAGCGCCGCTGGCCGGCGGCGTTGTACACATGGCGCACCACCGCGTCGTTCGCGCTCGCCAGATTGTTGAGCTCCAGGCTCGCGATCGTCGTCGTGCCCGCCTTCAGGCCATCGTGCTGCGTCGCCGGCATCGCCAGCGTCATCACGTACGCCACTTCGCGCAGCACACGGCCCGCACTGTCGTACACCGTCTCGCGCACGCCGCCGGTACCGTCGATGCTCAGACGCACCCGCCCGTCGCGGTCGTACACGCGGTAGGTCACCTCGTCCAGCGCGTCGTTGCGGTAGCCCTGGCTCTGCACGTGGTTCGCCAGGTCCGCCTCGCTCGGCGTCGCCGGCAGGCCACCCACGCCCACCTTCGCGTAGCGCCGGGTCATCGTCGCGCGGCCCGCCGCGTCGTAGGCCACTTCCGTGATCCCGTTCAGCCCGTCCACCGTGAACCGCAGCCGGTTCGCAGCGTCGTAGGCATAGCGCGTGACCCGGCCGCTGCCGTCGGTCCGGCTGATGACGTTGTCGTTGCTGTCGTAGGTGTAGCTGGTGGTCAGGTTCAGGCTGCCCGAGCCGCGGATCTCCTGCGTCCGGCGCCCGAGGGCGTCGTACACGTAGGCCGTGGTCATCGCCGCTGCGCTGCCTGCACCTTCGGTCACCGTCAGCTGGCGACCGTCGCGATCCCAGGTGTAGCTCGTGCGCAGGTTCAGGCCGCCCGGATCCCGCACCGTCTCGGTCAGGTTGCCCTTGCGGTCGTAGGCCATCGTCGTCACGCGGCCGCTGGCGTCGGTCACCCGCAGCTGGCGACCCTGCGCATCGTAGGCGGTGGTCGTGGTCAGGTTGAGCTTGCCCGCGCCGGGGTCCTCGATCCGCTGCAGCACGCGGCCGGCCGCGTCGTACCGGTACTCCACCCGGCGTCCGCTCGCGTCCACCGTCGCCGCCAGCAGGCCGCGCGTGTCGTACTCGTTGGTCGTGACCTTGCCCAGCGCATCGGTCACGCTGATGACGTTGCCGTCCTTGTCGTAGGCCGTGGTCGTGGTCGCCGTGCCGCCACCGGGCAGGGCCTGGCTCACCGTCACCGTCTCGCCGTGGCGGTTGCGGGTGGTGGTCACCGACACGCCCTCTTGCGAGGTCACCGTCATCGAGCGGTTGGTGTCGTTGTAGGCGTAGGTCGTGACGTTGCCCAGCGCATCGGTCTGGGTGACGATCCGGCCGTAGGCGTCGTAGGACAGGCTGCTGGCCTCGACCCGGCCGCTGACCGTGGTCGACTGGGTGATCACCCGGCCCAGGCGGTCGTAGGCGATACTCGTCGTGGTGCCGCGCGCGTCGGTGCGCGTGAACGCGCGACCGAAGGCGTCGTAGGCGGTCAGGGTGGTACGACTGAGGCCACCACCGCTCTGGGTGATGCCGGTCGCCTGGCCGCGAGCGTCGTAGGTCCAGCTCGTGGTCCGGCGTGCCGTGGTGCCGTCGGCTTCCATGTCCTGCTGCGTCACCAGCTCGCCGAAGGCGTTGTAGGCGTAGCGGGTCACATCGCGCGCGTCGCCGTCGCCCCAGACCTTGCGCTCGGTCAACAGGCCGCGGCGGTCGTAGCTCAGCTCGATCCGGCTGTTGGTCGCCCCCACCGCCACCAGCGTCGCCAGCACCGACTGCACGCTGGCGCGCGAGCCCGGCACCGGCACCGTCAGCGCCCCGCCGTAGGCGATCGTATCGATCACCCGGCCCAGCGCGTCGTAGCGCGTCTCGGTGATCTCGGCCCTGGCGTTGAGGACATTGGCTTCGTCGCGCTGGCCGCGCACCACGAACGTCACACGGCCTTCGCTGTCGTGGAAGGTCCAGGTCTTGTTGCCCTGCGCGTCGATGCTCTCGATCCGCCGGCCCAGCAGGTCGTAGCTGTGGCGCACGCCGTACTGCGCGTAGACCGCGTCCAGCGTCGCCGAGGACAGCGAAGCATGATCCAGCGGAAGCCCGCCGGTCAGCAGCTCCATCGCCTTGCGCACGCCTTCGCCGTCGATCTCGCCGATCACGTTGCCGAACACGTCATAGCGGACGTTGTTCGTGCGTACCTCACCCACCGCGTTCTGCGCCGACTCGGTCCGCACCAGGCGCCCGGCTTCGTCGTAGGTGTAGCGGGTGACCGTGCCTTCATGGTTCAGCTCGGTCTCCAGCTGGCCCAGCACGTTGAACTGGCGCTGGGTGGTGCGATAACCGGTATTTGCCGGAAGGCCTGCCACCGCGTAGCTGCGGAGAATATCCAATCCTCTCCGATCTCCGCGCAGGATGATCATCCATTCATCGGTGTTGGTGGTCGTCGGTTTGTTGGAGTACCGCAGCACGGCTCTCTGGTTGGCCACTTCGTCGTATACGAACTCGGTCAGGTAGCCTTCGGAATCACGGGTGCCGACAAGGTTGCCGCGCCCGTCATAAAAGAAATAATTGACGATCTCGGCGCCATAGATGTTGATCGAGGCTTTGAGCGATGCGAGATCGGTAGCATCAGGATTGGAAGTCGGTTGCGCATAGCGAACCGTCTTGATGACACGACCTGCCAGGTCGTAGTTCAGCTCGGTCACGAAGCCCAATGCATCGACCTCGGCAATTTTCTGATCCGCCTTGTCGTACAGATAGCGCGTGGTCCGCGCCGTTGCCGTCGTGCCCGCGCCATCGGTCACGCTGACCTGCAGCAGGCGATCGGCGGCGTCGTAGGTGTAGGTGGTCCTGCGGGTCTGAGACGCATCCGCGCCCACCACCGTCTCGGTCGACACGCGGTCGGCGGCGTCATAGGTCTTCTGGGTGACCATGTCGCGGGTGGCGTCCACGGCCACCACCAGATCGGTCGACAGAGGCGTACCCGAAGCATCACTGCGCCACAGCCGGATCGGCGGGGTCCCGGTCCACCACGTCGACAGCGGCGTCACACGGTTCGCGTACGCGCGCACCTCGACCACCCGATCGGCGCCGTCGTACAACGTCTGCGTCACCGCGCCGGTCGCGTCGACGGTCGCGCTCAGGCGGCCCTTCTCGTCGTAGATGAAGTAGCGGCGTCCGCCACCGGCATCCTGCTCGGCGACCAGGCGGCCGGCGGTGTCGTACTTGCGCTCGGTCGTGCGAGTGGCCGTCGGATTGCTCGGCGCATCGGCCTCGGTCACCGCCACGAGCATCCCTGCGGCATTGCGCACCTCGGTGCGGGTCATGCCGTTATCGGACACCACCTTGATGCTGTTGCCGGAGTCCAGGTAGGTCCAGGTCGTCAGCACCGTCGTCGCGTCGTGCGCGGCAAGCCAGGCGGCGTAAGCGCCCGGATCCGCCACCGGATCAGGCATCGCCGGTGTCGCGCCGTTGCGCTTGAGCGAGCTGAGCAGGCGGCCCATGCCGTCGTACACATAATCGACGATCTCGCTCGTCGCCTGCGGCGTGCCCGCGCCCAGCGTGCGGCCCGCACCACGCTGGGTGATCTGCTGACGCAGCAAGCCTTGTGCGTCGTAGGTGTAGCGCGTGATGTTGGTCGACGCGTCGAGCACGCCATCGCCCACGGCTACGCCAGAACCAGCCGCCTGCGCCACCTGCGCGTACTCGCGCTTCTCCTGCAGGCGGCCCATAGCGTCGTAGAGGAAGTCGGTGCGTTCGGTCTGAGCAGCCCGGCTTTGCGTCCAGAGCCAGACGTCGTAGCCGTCCGCAGGATCATTCACTCCAAGATTCGGGGCGCCATAAAGCGCTTCGAAATCCAGCCCCACATAACGCTTGATGGCGATGACCTGGAATCTTGCCCCAATGCCTCCTGTCGCCTCGGATCCCGTGCCATAGACGTACTCAGTGACCTCGCCCTTTGCGGAAATGGCATAGGTCAACCTGAGCCCGGAATACACGTAACGCGTAGTCATTGCATTGGTGATCGAAGGGCTCGCGGGTCCCGATGCACCATCCGGATCAGGGAGCGAATACTGCGTTTCATTGAGCAGCTGCCCTAGGGTGTTGTAGGTACGATCGATGCGATTGCCCAGAGCGTCCCATTCCCTGATCACATTGCCCATGGCATCGTGCTCATAGTCAGTGCGCGAAAGCAGCGCAGCCCCCCGCTCGACCCTGACCTGTACGACATTGCCCTGTCCATCGTATTCATAGCTGGTGACATCCGAGAGGTGATCGACCTCCGGCGAAATCACCCGCCTCAACTGCTGATCGGTTCCTCCAAACCCATATCGCCAACGCCGACCAGTGGCATCAGCGACCTCGACCCAGGACAAATCCGAGGGCATTCCCTGCACATCGTATGCATAGTCAGTCGCCTGGGCAGAAGCACCGCTCCCGAGGGTCGTTCTTGTCACCTTGCCGTTCTGGTACTCGATCGAGAGGGCTGTGCCATCACTGAAACTGACAGCGGAAATTTTCAGATTGTTCGGATCATCTGCAGATTCGTACGTATATACCGTCCGAAACAAATTGCCATTGTTATTCGCAAGACCGTCGGAATCCCAGGAATTGGCACCCGTTCGCGACGGCAGAATGATGGACTTGTCCGCTTCGTTGATCTGCGCCAAATCAGGGGTGAGGTCAGTCGTGACCGACTTGAGACGACCGTGCAGATCGTAGTCATACCAGACCTGTCCTAATGCCTGACCACCTTCCCTGCTGACCAACCCGACCAATCGCCCCGACACTTCGTCGTATGCGAAAAAGAGACCGTCCCCAGCAGCGGAAACATTCGAGACTACGCTGAACACTCTTCCCGCATCGTCATACGTCAGCGAATAGCCAACGCCCGTTTCGAGACTTTGTATGTAGGTCAATCTCCCCACAGAGTCATACTGTTCCCTCTGCTTGGCGTTAAAGTCACTCCAGAAAGCGTAATTGGAGGCTCTTGACCAGACAATTTCCTCATGCATCCCATCGCCCACAGATGAGATGTACCGTCCTCGGTTCGTGTCGTAGACAAAGAGAACTTGGCTACCATCGTCGAGGTAACGAACAATCGTGCTTCCCGACGTGTTAGCCGTACCGGACGGAACCCCCACCCGCCGCTCGAACGCGCTCATCCAGCCGTCCTGGCCCTGCCCGGCCACCGTGCCCTGGCTGTTGTAGGTGCGCAGCATCGAGACCGGCAGGCCCCGGGTCAGGATCGTCTCGTCGATGTCCTGCAGCACCAGGTTGCCGGTGGCGAGGTTGACGTAGTACCGGCTGTTGCTCTGCCCCAGCCGCCCGGAGCCGCCCGAGGCGCCCCCCAGCTGGGTGAAGGAGGAGTTGAACAGCCCGAGACCGGTTCCGGTGAAGACAGCAGCCATGGAGTAACCCTTTGATCCGTATGGGTGGGGGCGGTATCCGCCCGCTCTGATACCTTCCTTGTCCGGACTGCCGGGAAATTGTTTAGGGGCAATTGCGATACCCGCTCACGACTCACGGGCCGATGGGGAGACGCATGGATCGACATCGCTCGGCGACGAGGACAGCGCGGCCCGAACGCGCGTGACGCCAGGCCCGAAATGCAACGGGCCCGGCAATGCCGGGCCCGTTGGACACACATCGAGCGATGAAAGCCTCGATCAGAAGCGGTAATCCGCGCTGACGTACCAGAACGAACCCGGCAGGTCGTAGGTACCGGCGTCGTAACCGTTCAGCGAGCAGGTCACGCAGACCGGCGGTTCCTTGCCGAACACGTTGTTGGCACCGACCGACAGCCTCAGGCCTTCCAGCCAGAAGGCGTCCTTCCAGCCGAACTGGACGTCGTGGTAGGTGGTCGCGCCCAGCGTGTTGGTCTTGCTGGGGTTGAGGCAGCCCGGCACGGCGGCGATGGTGGCGCTGGTGCAGTCTTCGGTGACGGCATCGATGTAGCGCAGGCCGTAGGTGAAGTCGAAGTTGCCCTTCTTCCAGCCCAGCTGCAGGTTGCTCTGCCACTCGGGGATGGCGCTGTCGCCGACTTCCACGCCGACCTGGCGCGAAGAAACCACGCCATCGCCGTCGACCGCCTTGTACTCGTTGACCCACACGGTCTGCAGCGAGGCGCTGAGGCTGCCGAAGCCCCATTCCGGGCTGAGCCAGTTGATCTTGAGGTCGGCGCCGTCGGTTTCCACGGTGCCGAAGTTCTGCAGGAAGTTGTTCGGCGGACGCAGGTTGCCGTTGGCCTGGCGGGTGAACGGCGAGCACAGGCGCGCGTCGGTGCCGCCCGCGGCGATGCACGAGTTCAGCAGCGTCTGGATGTCACGCGACTGGATGGCGCCGTCGATCTCGTGATTGTAGTAACCGAACTCGACGTCGAGCCTGCGCGACCACGACTTGTCCTCGGCCCAGCCGGGGCTGTAGACCAGGCCGACGGTCCAGCTGTCGGACTCTTCCGGATCCAGGTTCGGATTGCCGCCGGTGAAGGTGGTGATCTGGGTGTTGGCCTGCTCGAAGTTGTCCGGCACGCCCTGCGCCACGCACGCCGCTTCCAGGCCCGGCGAAACGCCGTTGGTGCGGTTGACCACCGGGGAACCGGTCGGGCCGCAGGGATCGGTCAGCGTCGCGCCGAACTGGGTCAGGCCGTACAGCTCGCCGAGGTTCGGCGCGCGGAAGCCGGTGGAACGGGTGCCGCGGATCACCAGGTCCTCGATCGGCTGCCAGCGGAAGCCGAGCTTGCCGGTGAAGGCGTCGCCGAAGGTCGAGTAGTCTGACCAGCGGGCGGCGGCGGTCAGGTCGAGGCTGGCCAGGACCGGGAAGTTGAACTCGCCGTAGACTTCCTTGACGTTGTACTCGGCCGACACCGGGGCCGCGAACGAGTCCTGCGATTCGCCGGTCTCGCGCAGCGGATCCGGATCGAAGTCGCCCTGGTATTCGCGGTATTCGGCGCCGACGGCGAAGCCGGCGGTGCGGTCACCGATGCTGAACAGGTCGCCCGACAGGTTGAACGAGAAGATGTCGAGGACCTGGGTGCTGGCGTCGCGCTGGTTCGTGCGGATCCAGTCGATCATCTGCCGGGTGAACGGACGCGCCTGGCCACCGAACAGGTCGAGCGGCGTGCAGCCCGGGGTCGCGGCGCAAGCGGCCGGATTGCCCAGCGCGAGCTTGATCTTGGCGACGTTGTAGCCGTTGGTGAAGCGCTGCGTGGCCGAATTGCGGCTGTGGATGTAGTTCGTATCCCAGCCGTAGCTGCGATCGCCGATGTTGAACAGGCCGTCCATGCCGACGTTGAAATACCAGGTGTCGACGTTCTGCGTGAACACGCGCGGACCGACTTCCAGCGGGCGACGACCGATGAACACGAAGTTGTTGTTCGCATCCAGCGCGAAGCCGAACGGATTGAACGGATGGTTGGCCGGGATCGAGATCGTGTCGGCGATGCCGCCGGTGCCGGCGCCGGGACCGACGAAGATCGGCTCGGGCGCGGCCTGGTTCTTCGACTGGCGGTTGTTGAACAGGCCCTTGAAATGCAGGCGGGTGTTCTCGGTCAGGTCGATGTTGATGTTGGCGAACAGCGACTTGCGCTCGCTCGGCGTCAGCATCAGGTTGAACGGCGCGAAGTTGAAGCGATCGGCGCCGGTGAACGGATGGTAGGTGCCACCGCTCGGGTTGCCGGGCACGAAGACCGGGGTGGTCGTGCCGTTGTTGAGCGTGATGTTGTAGAAGGTCGTGTTGGTCGGATCGAAGAACACGTAGCGACCCTGCGGCGTGCCCGAGCTGCACGCGCCGAGGCCTGCGCCCGGCTGGCAGAACGCGGACTGGTCCCACGAACCCGAGCTGATCTCGTCCTGCTCGTACCACGTGGCGCCGAACACACCGGTCCAGATGTCGCCACCGGTGCCGAAGGTCAGCGAGTAGTCCTTGGTTTCGCCGCCGCGGCTGTATTCGCCGTAGTAGCTGTGGAACTCGCCGCCCTTGAAATCCTTGCGGGTGATGATGTTGACCACGCCGGCGATCGCGTCGGAACCGTAGATCGCCGAGGCGCCGTCTTCGAGCACTTCGATGCGCTCGACGATGGCCAGCGGGATGGTGTTGAGGTCGGCGCTGCCGCTGACGCCCGAGGCCGAGGATTCGTTCACCCAGCGCACGCCGTCGACGAGGACGAGGACGCGCTGCGAGCCGAGGTTGCGCAGGTCGACCTGCGCGGAGCCGGCGCCGATGCCGCCGCCGTCCGGCGGATAGCCGAAGTTGCCCGAGGAGTTGAACTTGGCGTTCAGCGCCTTGCCGCTGGCGGGCAGCTGCTGGAGGATTTCGGCGACGCTCTTGGCGCCGGTCTGCTCGAGTTTGGCGCGGTCCAGCACCATGACCGGCTGTGCGGTGACGGCGTTGGTCTGCTTGATGCGACTGCCGGTGACACTGATGGTATCCAAATCCTGGCTCTGCTCGGCGTCCTGCGCGGCGGCCACCGTGGGCAGCGCGAGGAGCAGCGTCAGGTGGACCGCGGCCGTCAGGCGGTTGCGGCGCAAGTTGCTCATTACGTTCTCTCCGTGTGTCTAGTTTGGGTAACTGCTGAAGTCCTGTCGCTTGGAATCGACATCAACGCGTGCGCACCGCCCCGTCCCCCTTCCCATGGGCGGCAACAGGGCTTTGTAAACAAATTGTGAAGCCGCAGCAAGGTGCCAGAGGTCAGGCTGCCTGCGCATCGTCATCGGCTGGTGGCATGCAGCGGAGGCCGAGGCCTGAAAATCAGTGTCTTCCGCGTGGCGGAGCGCGCCATACGCCCTCGTGTCCAAAGATCATCATCGCCGGCCGCGAAGCCGGCAGCCGCGAGGTGCAGCGTCGATCGCGCAACGAAAGACGCGCTGCCGGCACGAAGGGCAGCGCGTCTTCTGAGACGCAATTCACGAATCCCGGTGCATCAGGCCAGGCGAGGCAGGCAAGGCCTCAGACGATCAGTTCCGGCGTCCACTGCGGGATATTGCCCTTCGCCCACACCGCAGCGGCATCGGTCAGCAGCGAGGTCATGCTCCAGATGCCGCCCTGCGGCGCCGTGCCTGCCCAGATGCCGTTGAGCGTGGTGATGAGCGCCGCGAAATCGGACTGCAGCTTGTGGTTCTCGGGGCTGATCGCATTCGCGGTCGCGGTGCCCTGGTAGACCAGCACGGAAGCGTCGAGGCCGAGCGCCTGCACGTTGAGGAAGCGCCCGAAATGGCTGAACTGCGCCTGCGATGCCGGAACGGAACCGGTGCCTGCGGTCTGGTCCGCAGTCGGCACGCGGAACTCGTCCGCATTGAACGGCGTGGTCGGCGGCGGCGACTGCGCCTGGCCTTCGCCCTGTTCGCAGATCACGTCGATCGCCGCCGACAGATCGGAGAAGCTGGCGATGGTCTGCGTGAACGGCTGGGTCGCGAACACGGCCTGCTGGTTGGTCACCGTCCATGGCGCCTGCGATGCGGCCAGTCGCGCGTAGGCGCGCAGGGCCGCGTACATCTGTCCGATCGAGTGATACGGCGCCGACAGGCGACCGGCCTCGAACTCGCTGGGCACTTCGATGTCGAGCATGGTCGGCAGGGCCTGCAGGATGTTGCCGATGCTGGCATTGAGGATGCCCTTGTCGCCGGTGGCCGGATCGTTCGGGTCGAGGATCGGCGTGCCGTCCGGGAAGGTCGGCACGACGCCGTAGACCGGCGCGGTGAAGTTCGGCGTGGTGCCCAGCGCGATGCACATGTTCGCCGCCAGCTGCAGGTGCAGCATCTCTTCGGTGCAGACGCTGAGCACCGCAGCGTAGGCGGCATTGGACTTGTCGGTCGAACCGGGCGAACCCGGCGGGATGATCGACGCCAGCGCGCTGAGGTAGAACGGAATGGTGTACAGCTCGACCGCGACCGCCACCTGGGCGTGCACCTGGGCGGCGTTGAGCAGGAGGCTGGCGTTCTGCGGCGCGCGGGGCGCGGCAGCAAGGGCTGGCGTGGACATCGGTGAACTCCCTGTCGTGTGGATGGTGATGCGGAACGCGGCAGGGCCATGCCCGCATCCCGTGCAAGGTATCGGCGCACCGGCATCGCTGCAGGATCAGTCCGGAATCAGTCCCTGCGGGGCGACGGCATCGACGGGACGGCCAGGGCCGTTGCAATGCGCTGGATTCATGCACGGCGCGCGTGGGCACTGCATCGACGGAGGCCACGGGGCATGACGGCATCCGATTCCCTTGCGCGATGTTTTTCCGTAACGTGATCGCCAGGGGCCGCCACATGTGGGCGGGCGATGGCCGTGGTCTTCAGGGAGGAGCCGGATGGATGGCATGCGGATGCGCAGCACGCGATTCGGCGTCATGACGCTGGCGATCCTCGGCGCATCGATCCTCGTGGCAGGCTGCACGGCGGATGCGCGGCGGGACGAGGCCGGGCGCGCGCAGGCATCGGCGTCGCGATGCGATGCGACCGGCGTCGACGGACGCCGCTTCTGGACCGACCTGTCGCCCGGCGATGTCGGCGCGCGCGGCGAGGACTGCGCGATGCTGCGCTTCGCGCTGAACAACTTCCTGCATCTTGCAGGCAACGACAGGCACGGCCATCCGCGCTTCATGTCCTACGCGCCGTGGTACGAGGCGATCCCGCAGGACGGCGCCGCGCCGCGCTGGCGAGACGGCTACAAGCCGCTGTCCACGCGCGCGCTGCGCAAGACCGCGCGCGAGGGCCAGCCCGGCGACGGATTCGTGCTGGTCGACGCGCGCCATCGCCGCGTCGGCTACGACGTGCGCGTGAATCGCAGCTACGTCGATTACCTCGCAAACACCGGGCTGTATCGCGCCGATCGCCTGCAGGCCGCCGCCGATGCCTTCAAGACCGACCCCGCGACCGGTGGGGTGTGGCTGCCGGCCGGCACGCGCGACACGCCCGGTGCGGTCAGCCTCAAGACCGCGTGGCGCCGGTTCGGCGAGGAGGCGCCCTGCCCCGCGCAGACGATGCATTGCGAGCGCGACGCCGAGGGACGCGAATGGGGACTGATCGGCCTGCACCTGGTGCAGAAGACGCCGACGCTGGGCGAGATGACCTGGGCGACATTCGAACACGTGGCGAATGCACCGGACTGCGCGCCCGGCGGCGCCGCACCGATCGCACCGCGTCCCCGCGACCCGGTGCACCCCGAGCGCAGGCTCGCGGAATGGAACCTGTTCGACTGGAACAGCTATCGCGCACAGGGCGGCGACGGCACGCGCTGCGCGGTTCCCGACGGGGCCTATCGCTACACCGTCGCCGCCGATGGCCAGACCCTGCAGGACCAGACCTGCGGCGCGCCATCGGCCACGCCGCTGTGCAACATCGATCCGCGCCGCAGTGCGACAGGCTCGCCGGTGGTTTCCGTCGAAGGCGAAGCGAACCCCAGCTACGAACGCATCAACGTCTGCCGCACCACCGCGCTCGCGCGCTGCACCGGCGACGGCTCGCCCGGCGATGCCGCCGCCTGCCTCGATGCCTCGCTGCGTGCGAACTTCCCCGCGAATCTCGATGGCAAGTGGCGCTACTACCGGCTGATCGGCAACGCCTACATGGCCGGGCATGCGCCGGTGACCGGCTGCTTCCGCTACGACGACGGCCCGATGCTGACCACGACGCCGCCGCGCTCGCGCTTCCCGAGCACCTGCAACGGCGTCGACACCACGCCGCTGCGCGTGCGTGCGGGCGACACCGCGCTGGCCAACACCGCGATGGAAACCTGGATGCAGGCCGGCACCTGCCTGGTGCCCTCGCCCGGCGCGACGCCGCTGATGGGGCGCGACTGCTTCGCCTGCCACACGCCGTCGACCAACCCGCCCGGCTGGCCCTTCGGCATGGGCGACATGAGCTTCCTGTTCGACCGCGCCCCGGTCCCGGCTTCGGAGCAGTAATGCGATGAACTCGCCGCGACCACGCTCCGGACACTGCCTTCTCACGATCACCGACGATGGTTTCATCGACGGCACCGAGATGCTGGTCTTCAGCTTCCTGCGCCACAACCCGTGGTTCGCGGGCCGCATCCTGGTGCTGGTCGGGGGTGCGTTGTCCGAAGCATCGCGGGCACGCCTGCGCGCGCTGGCGCCGGTCGAGTTCATCGCGCCGGGCGCGGACCTCGATGCGCGCGTCGCAGCGCTCACCCAGGCGATTCCGGCATTGAAACGCGCCGGTCCGCGCTTCGCCTCGCTCGAAGCCTTCGGCCTGGTCGAGTTCGAACGCGTGGTCTACATCGACAGCGATGCCTTCGTCACCGGCGACCTGTCGCCGCTGTTCCTTGATGAACGCCCATTGCTCGCGAGCCCCGACGGCAGCCGCTACGACGAACTGCTCGGCGACGCCGATGCCGCGCGCGAATCCAACCGCCAGCGCTACGGCGTCGCCCTGTCCGCCTGCTTCAACAGCGGCGTGCTGTCGATCGGCGGCGACTGCCTGCAGCGCACGGTGCGCGACGCGCTGGTGGCCAGCATCGAGCCCGGCTTCTGGCAGGGCGTCGAGACCGTGGGCTGGACCGACCAGTTGATCCTCAACCGCCATTTCGCCGGGCGGGCGACCCTGCTCGACGGCCGCTGGAACTACATGCCGATCCTCGAAGCGAAGATCCGCCGCGCCCACCGCCTGCACTGCTTCGATGCGCGCATCGTGCACATGGCCGGGCGCTGCAAGCCCTGGGAAACGCCGCCGGATGATCTGTTCGAACAGGCGCCGGGGCTCGCGAAGTTCTACGAACTGTGGCAGCAGCTGCGTGCGCTGCTGCCCGGCGCCGCCGATGCGGCGAGCGATACCACACGAGAAACGCGCGGCATGCAATCGGTGATGCGGCCGCGTACCGAACCGGAGCCGACACCATGAACAAGCTCGATGTCCCCTGCGCGCGCATGCCGATCGATGTCGGCGAATTCCAGACCGCCGTGTTCGACGGCTTCGACGGCCGCGAGCACGTCGCGCTGACGATGGGCGATCTCGATGCGGGCGAGGACGACGCGCGTCCGATCCTGGTGCGCCTGCATTCGGAATGCTTCACCGGCGACGTGCTCGGTTCGCGCCGCTGCGACTGCGGCGAACAGCTCGCCGAGTCGATGCGCCGGATCGCGCAGGCCGGTCGCGGCGTGCTGCTGTACCTGCGCCAGGAAGGCCGCGGCATCGGCCTGTCCGAGAAGCTGCGCGCCTATAACCTCCAGGACCAGGGCCTGGACACGGTGGACGCCAACGTCCGTCTCGGCCACCTTCCGGATGCCCGCGACTACGGCGTGGCCGCGCGCATCCTGCAGGCGCTGGGCATCGATACGGTGCGCCTGCTCACCAACAATCCCGCCAAGGTCGACGGCTTGCGCGAGCACGGCGTCGAGGTCGTCGCGCGCGTGCCCCTGGTCATCCCGCCGCGTCCGCAGAACCGCGACTACCTGCAGACCAAGGCCGTGCGCATGGGACACATGCTCGATGCCCCGGCGAGCCACGACCATGCCGCCGCGCCGGAACTGGAGCGGTTGTTCGCCCTGCTCGATCGCGCGCGCGTGCAGCCGTCGCCGACGCTGCCCTTCGTCACCCTCAGCTATGCGCAGACGCTCGACGGCTGCGCGGCGGCGACGAAGGACCGGCCGCTGGCGATCAGCTGCAGCGCCTCGCGCGCGTTCACGCACCGCATGCGCGCCGCGCACGACGGCATCCTGATCGGCATCGGCACCGTGCTCGCCGACAACCCCAGCCTCACCGTGCGCGACGCCACCGGCCCGGATCCGCAGCCGATCGTGGTCGACAGCCGGCTGCGCTTCCCGGTCGACGCGCGCCTGCTCAATCATCCGAACCGGCGCGTGTGGATCGCGACCACGCACCACGCCGACCCGCTGCGCGTGCGCCGCCTGGAAGCGCTGGGCGCCGAAGTGCTGATCGTGCCGACCGACGCCGCCGATCGCGTCGACCTCGCCGCCCTGTTCGCCATGCTCCGCCAGCGCGGCGTGCGCAACCTGATGGTCGAAGGCGGCGGGCGCATCCTCACCCAGGTCGTGAACCAGCGCCTGTTCGACCTGCTGGTGCTGACCGTCGCGCCGCTGATGGTCGGCGGCGTGCCCGCGTTCGCGCCGAACCAGGGCCTGCTGCAGCACCAGCACACGCGCATCGCGCAGCCGCACTACCTGCCGATCGGCCAGGACCTGGTGATCTGGGGCGAACCGCAGCGCGAGGACATGCGTGTCGAGGCGGTGTCGTGAGCGGCGCGTCCTTCGTCTACGGGGTGCTCGACACCCGCGACCGTTTCGACGATCGCACACTGGCCGAACGCTGCCGCGAACTCACCTTCGCGTGGTCGCGCTGGTCCTACGTCGGTCCGATCCTCGAAGACGCCGATCCCGACCGCCTGCTCGCACGCGCCGCCGACCAGGGCGCGCGCCATTGCCTCGTGCAGGCCTGCGGCCATCTGGTCGTGGAACGACTGCGCCCGAAAGGCGCCGAAGCGCCGGAACTGGTCGACGTGCTGATCCGCGCGCTCGGCGACGAGGCCTGGCTGGTCGGACGCCGGCTCGCCGAAGACACGGTGCACGAGAGCTGCTGGCTGGTCGATCTGGAACGCTGGCAGGCGCGTGGCCGTCCGCGCCTGGCGCGCATCGGCGATTCGCAGCAGCTGATGTCCGCGAGCAGCGACGGCATCGCCGACGCGCCCGACGACGCGCTGCGCTGCAGTCGCGACCTCGAACCGCACCGGCCCTCGCATGCGCAGGCGTTGCGCGCGACACCCGGCAGCGTGGACGCCACGACGCTGGAACGTCCGCTCGCCGAGTTCGTCGCATCGCTCGCGCGCACGCTCGACCAGTGCCAGCGCGGCGTGTTCATCTGGAACCTGGAAAGCTACGACGACATCGTCGTCGCGGATCCCGAACCGCTGGCCTCGCTGGCCTGCGTCGCCGCCGGCTTCAAGCCCGATGCGATCCTCCGCCGCCACGGCTTCACGAACGACACCGAACTGACCTTCTTCGACTACAGCGCCGATGCCCTCGACTTCCGGCGCATGCTGGTCGAGCAGTGGGACGGTCGCGACCTGCCCGGCTTCCTCTGGCCGCGCCTGCAGCCGGACGCCACGCATTACTGGCTCACCTCCACCGCACGCGGCGATGCACCGGCGCGAGAGGAACTGGAGCGGCTGTGGGCGCGCGAACTCGAGGACTGGGGCGGCGCCGACGCCTTCGCCGCGCACTGGCGCGCGACGCGCGGACTGCGCCACCGCTATGTCGAAGTCGACCTGCTGCGCGCGCCGGAACGCGCGATCGGCTCGCCGCCGCCCGGCCCGGCGGCGGTGTGGTGGAGCAACGCGTTCTCGTCGGTGCATGCACTGTGGCACCTGCGCCACGCCGAGCGCGAAGCCGCGTTCGCGCGCTGGATCGACGCCATCGCGCAGCGTGCGCCACAGGCCTGGCTGCTCGGCGCCGACGCCAACAACAGCCCGGTCGGCGGCATCCGCGCCGGCGACTACGCGCGCCGACTCGCCGAATGGCGCGGCGGCATCCACGAACCGTTGCGCGTCGGCGACGCCGCGATCCGGTTCTGACCTCCCCTTTCCGCAGAGGCGACCATGACCACGACCGACGCCATCGCACCGCTCGCGCCCGAGCATCGCGCCTGCGACGACAGCGCGCGCACCGACGCGCCGCCCTTCGTCTTCCACCGCCATCGCGGCCCGGTGACCACCGCATCGTGGATCCCCGGCACGCAGCGCATCCTCACCGCCGCCTACGACGGCGCGATCGCGCGTTTCGATCTCGACACCGACGAAGTAACGCTCTTCGGCCACCACGATCACCTGGCCAATCGCGTCGTCGTTTCCGACGACGGCCTGCGCGCGGCCTCGGTGTCGTCGGACTACAGCGCCATCATCTGGGATGCGCGCAGCGGCCAGCGCCTGCTGCGCCTGGTCGGGCACAGCGACGACGTCGAGGATTTCTGCTTCATCGGCGCACACATGGGCGCCTCGGTGTCGCGCGATCGCCGCATCCTGGTCTGGGACCTGCGCAGCGGTGCGATCGTCCGCGCGATCGAAGGCCACGAGCGCGACGTGCTCAGCATCTGCGCCGACGAGCGCCATCTCTACACCTCCGGCGACGACAGCACATTACGGGTATGGGACATCGCCAGCGGGCGGCAGGTGCGCATGTGGGGGCCGTTCGAGACCGAGACCGACACCTGCGCCATCGATCCGCGCCACGGCCGCGTGGTGCTGGGCTGCGATGACGGCTGCATCCGCGTGTTCGCGATCCACAGCGGCGAACTGCTCGCGGTGATTCCCGCGCACCGCTCGGGGATCAAGAAGGTCGCGTGCTCGCCGGTGGACGGCGCCATCCTCAGCGCCGCCTACGACCAGGCGATCCACCTGTGGAGCGGCCGGGATTTCCGGCATCGCCTGCGCCTCGAAGCGCGTCCGCGCCAGTGGGAACGCTCGTTCAACTGGTCGAGCGACGGCGCGCACGTCGTCGCCGGCACCTTCGACGGCACCGTGCTGGTCTGGCGCGCCGACGATGGCGCCTTCGTCACCGAGCTGGGCGCGTCGCAGGGCACGACCGGCAACGATTGCTTCAACGACATCGCCGCCGTCGACGAGCGCAGCTTCGCCACCGTGAACGATGCCGGCCACCTGCGCATCGGCCGCTTCGATGCGGACGGCGCGCGCTGGATCGCCCAGGCCACGCCCGGCAACGGACGCATGCTCATGAACGCGGTGACCAGTCGCGACGGCGGTCGCCGCGTGGTCTGCGGCGCGCACGACCAGCACCTCCACGTGTTCGAGCGCGCCAACGACGGCGCACCGGTCGCCGCCAGCTGGCACCACCTCGGCGAAGGCCCGATCAACTGCGTGCGCGGCACCACGCCGGCGCACGGCGAGGACGCCCTGTTCGTCGCCTGCTACTCCGGCGCGATCGTGCGCACCGCGCCCGACGGCACGCCGCTGGCGCGCTTCGCCCACCATGCCAACGCGGTGAAGGCGCTGCGCCTGCATCCGACCAGGCGGATCGGCGTGAGCTGCAGCGCAGACGGCGTGATGTCCTCCTGGGATTTCGACGGCACCTTGCTGCACCGCTTCGCCGGCCACACCGCGATCATCGACGATCTCGACCTCGACCCCAGCGGCGAATGCCTGTCCAGCACCGGCCGCGACTTCCACCTGCTGGTCTACCGGCTGGAGGACGGCGTGCTGCTCGACGCCTTCGACCTCGGTCGGCGTTCGCCGAAGGGCCTGTGCTTCGTCGACCGCGACACCGTCGTCGTCTCGAATTACTGGGGGGAGTTGCTGCGCATTGATCTGCCGAGCCGGACGATCCTGCGTCGTGCCATCGCCGCCAACGGCATCAGTGCGGTCGCGCGCGCCGATGCTGACGGTACGCACCTGCTGGCCTCGTCCTACGACGGCGCCTGCTACCGCGTGCGCAGCGACACGCTCGAAGTCGTCGGCACGCTGCGCGCGATGCAGCAGCGCCCCGCGCCGCAGCGTGACTGAAGACATGAACGCTGCGCCGCGCCGCTTCGTGATCCTCGCCGCGCGGCGCAGCGGCAGCAACCTGCTGTGCTCGCTGCTCGGCAGCCATCCCGGGGTACGCTGCCACCATGAGTTGTTCAATCCGAACGGCATCTTCACCCTGCTGGACGAGCGCGACGAGGCCACACCGGCCGACGCGATCGCCGCGCGCGACCGCGATCCGCTCGGTTTCCTCGATCGCATCTGGGGCGACGCGCGCGGCGCGCGGGCGATCGGCTTCAAGATGACGCCGGAGCAGGCGCCCGAGGTGCTCGCGCACGTGCTCGCGGACGCCGGAACCGCCAAGATCGTCCTCCGCCGGCAGAACGCGCTGCGCCGGCTGGTCTCGGAACGCATCGCCGACATCACCGGGCGCTGGGAAGCCTACGACGACGCATCGCCGCTGGCGCGTCCGCGCATCCATGTCGAGGCCGGCGAACTGGCCGAACACGCCGCCCGCGTCGACGCCTTCCATGCCGGCATCGAGACAGCCCTGCTGCGCAGCGGCCAGCCGTCGCTGTCGCTGCGCTACGAATGCCTGTTTCATCCCGACGAGCAGGCGCGGTTGCTCGCCTTCCTCGGTCTGCCGCCGCATCCGCTGCGCACGCGCAGCATCCGCCAGAATCCCGAACCGCTGGACCAGCTGGTCGAGAACGCGCCCGCGCTGCGCCGCGCGCTCGCCGGCACGCCGCTGGCCCACGTGTTCGACTGATCCACCACGCCTGATCCACCAACACCCGCCGAGGCCGACGCATGCGCGTGCTCTTCCATCCCGAATTCCCGACCATGGAGGGCTACACCCTCGTCGCGCTGCTGCACGAACTCGACTGGCAGGGTGTGCTGCCGCTGGACATGAAGTCGGCCGACGACGGCTTCGACATCGCCGTGCACTGGGCCGATCGCACCTGGATGGAGGCCGACCCGCGGCTCGACGCGATCGCCGAGCGCATGCCCGTGTGGAACATCGACTGCACCGACATCAGCAAGCGCCATGTCGATGCCGTGCAACGCGCGATCTTCGGCCATGGCGCGGAAGTCGACCCGCGCACCTGGCAGGGCCGCTGTGCGGTGAAGACCGACGAGAACGCACGCGGTCGCGGCGGCGTGGTCGACTGCCCGATCGACGACCCGGACCCGCGCATGGTCTACCAGCGCCTGATCCCGTGCACGGAAGAGGGCCGCACCGTGAACTACCGCGTCCCGGTGATCGCCGGCACCCTGCCGCTGTGCTACGTGCTGGATCGCGCGCCCATCGTCGAGCACCTGAAGACCGAGGCGACCGCCTGCCGGCTGGTCGAGACCGATGCCCTGTTCAGCGAGGACGAGCAGCGGAAGATCCTCGCCTTCTGCGACGCGCTGGGCCTGGATTTCGGCGAGCTGGACGTGCTGCGCGACGACGCCGACGGCCGCCTCTACATCATCGACGCCAACAAGACCCCCGCCGGCATGGGCATCGCCTATCGCCACCGCTGGACGCCCGCGCAGCGCCGCGAAGCCCTGCGCCGGCTGGCCGAGGCTTTCGCGCGGGCGGTCGCTGAGGGCAGGCCGGTTCGTCGTCGCCAGCCCGCAGCCGGTGGCTGAACCGTCACCGTTTCGTGACTGACCTCACGGGCGGGCTTCGCTATAGTCCGCGCATGAAACTCCCCCTTCTCGCCGCAGCAGCGGCCCTGGGCGCAGCGCTGTTCGCCACGCCGACCGCCACGCCCCGCCAACAGGCCGACACCGGCCCGCGCAATGGCACGCCCGGCCGCGCCCTGCCCGGCCCCGCCAGCGCGCCGATCCTGATCGGCAGCGCCGCCGAACTCGCCAGCGCGCGCGCCGCCATCGAGGCCGCCGAGCGCGGCACGCCCGACGACGCCCCCCTGGCCGCCACGCATCCGCTGGCTGGCTGGGTCGAATACGCCAGCCTGCGTCGTCGCATCGAGACCCTGCCCACCTCGGTCGCCGAGGATTTCCTGCAGCGCCATCGCGGCGACGCGGTGGGCGAGACCTTCCGCGAGCAGTGGCTGGCAGCCCTGGCCCGTCGCGAGGACTGGCCTACCTTCCGCGCCACCTGGGCACCGACGGTGAAGTCCGCCGCCCTGCGCTGCGCGAACCTGAACGCGCGGCAGGCCCTGGGCCAGACCGATGCCGACTGGACCGCCGATGCGCAGGCGCTGTGGCGCGGCAGCGGCAAGGCGCTGCCGAACGAATGCGACGCGCCGATGGCCGTGCTCGCCTCGCGCGGTGGCCTGCCCCCGGCGCTGCGCTGGGAACGCATCGAGAAGGCCGCCGCCGAATGGCAGCCGGCGGTGATGCGCGCGGCGGCGCGCGGCCTGCCCGCCGAGGAGTTCGCCCTGGCCAACGACTACGCCGCCTTCATCGACGCCCCGCACGACCGCGCCCTGGCCTGGCCGAAGACCGCGCGCAGCCGGTCGATCGTTTCGCACGGCCTCGCGAAGCAGGCCAAGGCCTCGCCGCGATCGGTCGACACACAGTTGCCGAAGTTCACCGAGGCACTGGGCCTGAACGACGCCGAGCGCGGGCGCGCGCTGTACCAGGCGGCGCTGTGGACCGTGGCCTCGTACGAAGCGGATTCGGCCTGGCGCCTCAATGCCGTGCCCGACGTGGCCTACGACGAGAAGCTGCACGAATGGCGCGTGCGCGAAGCGATGGCGCGTTCGGACTGGAAGGCCGCGCTCGCCGCGATCCGGAAAATGGGCGACAAGCAGCGCCGCGACTCGCGCTGGCGCTACTTCGAGGCACGCCTGCTGGAAATCGACGGCGACAAGGCCAACGCGCGCATCCTCTACGCCGATGCCGCGACCAAGCCGGAGTTCCACGGCTTCCTCGCCGCGGACCGCATCGGCGCGCCCTACGCGCTCTGCCCGATCGAACCGAAGGCGGACTTCACCGCGAAGTCGGCGGTCGCGCGCGACCCGGCGATGCAGCGCGCGATGCAGCTGTACCGCATCGAACGCGGCGCCTGGGCCGAACGCGAGTGGAACGCGGCGCTGGCACGGTTCACGCCGGAACAGCGCATCCACGCCGTCGAGATCGCCCAGGACAACGGCTGGTTCGACCGCGGCGTGTTCGGCCTGGTCAACGTCGGCGGCAAGTCGTATCCCGACGAACTGCGCCTCTACCACCTGCGTTTCCCGCTGCACCACGACGACACGATCCGCCGCGAGGCCGCGAAGCACGGCATCGACCCGACCTGGGTCGCCGCCGAGATCCGCGCTGAAAGCGTGTTCAATCCGAAGGCGCGCTCGCACGCCGACGCACGCGGCCTGATGCAGGTGTTGCCCAGCACCGGCGCCGGGATCGCCAGGCGCCTTGGCCTGCCGTGGCGCGGCGGCGACAGCCTGTACGAGTCCGATTTCAACATCCAGCTCGGCACCGCCTACCTGCGCGAGCTTGAGGACAAGTACGGCCAGACCTATGTCGCCATCGCCGCCTACAACGCCGGCCCCGCGCCGGTGGCGCGCTGGCAGTCGCAGCGCCCGGGCATGGACGCGGATTTCTGGATCGAGACGATCAGCTACAAGGAAACCCGCGATTACGTGGCGCGCATCCTCGCCTTCAGCGTGATCTACGACTGGCGCCTGAACCGCGCCGCGATGCCGATCACCGACCGCCTGGCCGGCCGCATCGTCGACACCCGCAAGCCCTTCACCTGCCCGCTGCCGCCGGACCTGCCGGAACCACCGGCCAGCGCAGCGCCGGCGCCCCCTGCGAAATCGGCACCCGCGCCAGCCCGAAGCCGCAGCAAACCGCGCGCCGACCGCTGATCCACCCATTTCCGCTCCGAGGACACGACCCATGGGACTGCTCGACGCACTGCTCGGCCACGCCGGCGAAAAGAAGATCGACGACCTGCACGAGGAATTCGCGCCGCTGCTCGCACCGGGCGAAACCCTGCAGCGCGCGTTCGCGCTGATCCGCGACCTGATCGTGTTCACCGATCGCCGCCTGATCCTGGTCAACAAACAGGGCGTGACCGCGAAGAAGACCGAATACCGCAGCATTCCCTACCGCGCGATCACCATGTTCTCGCTGGAAACCGCCGGGCATTTCGACCTGGAATCGGAGCTGCGCATCTGGCTGTCCGGCCAGCCCGCGCCGATCGAGCTGCACCTGGGCCGCAACTCCGGCGCGCAGCAGATCGTGGCGCTGATGGCGCAGCACGCGCCGAAATAACCCGGACGCTCCCTGTAGAGCGGAGCGAAGCTCCGCTGCAGGCTCTCCGAAACCTTGTCAGGCCCTTATGAGCGTTCTCCATAGCGCAAATTTAGCTGGCTCCCCCGACCATGACGTACTGTCGGCCCCGTACAAGTACGACATCATCGCTTTCAACTATGTGGCGGGTGAGCCTTGCTTCGGCACTTTGGATCTGACCCTTCAGCAGGACGGGACTCATATCGTGCTGCGCTTTATTGGGGTTCATGAGCTTGAGCTAGATGCTGGCTTTCCTCACTCCTATATGGGCCTGGAGATTCTGGATGTATCCCACCTCGGATGGGAACACGCGCGTGTTCGCGTTCAAGGCTTCGAGGAGGATGCTCCAGGCATCAGGTTCTGGGCCTGCAGCGTCCGTCGCGTCGAGGCCTGACAATTCAAGCCGAAGCCGCTTAGCGGCTCGGCTCAATTCAGGCGATAGCGGAGCTTCGCTCCGCTCTACAATGCAGACATGAAGACCTATCTCGTCGGCGGCGCGGTGCGCGACGCCCTGCTGGGCCTGCCCTGCGGCGACCGCGACTACGTGGTCGTCGGGGAAACGCCCGAATCCATGCTCGCCGCCGGTTTCCAGACCGTCGGCAAGGATTTCCCCGTGTTCCTGCACCCCGACACGGGCGAGGAATACGCGCTCGCGCGCACCGAACGGAAGTCCGCGCGCGGCCATCGCGGCTTCGTCGTCCACGCCTCGCCCGAGGTCACGCTGGAAGAGGACCTGATCCGCCGCGACTTCACCATCAACGCCATCGCCCAGGCACCGGACGGCACGCTGGTCGATCCGTACCACGGCGCGCGCGACCTGCAGGACCGCGTGCTGCGCCACGTCGGCCCGGCCTTCGTCGAGGATCCCCTGCGCGTGCTGCGCGCGGCGCGATTCATGGCCCGCTTCGCCGCGCTCGGCTTCAGCGTCGCGCCCGAGACGATGGCGCTGATGCGCGCGATGGTCGCCGACGGCGAGTTGGCCGAACTGACCGCCGAGCGCGTGTGGAAGGAGCTGTCCGGCGCCCTGCGCACACCGCGTCCATCCGCGTTCCTGCGCACCCTGCGCGACTGCGGGGCTCTGGCGGTGGTGCTGCCGGAAGTGGACGCGCTGTACGGCGTCCCGCAGCGCGCCGAATACCATCCGGAAGTCGACACCGGCGTCCACATCGAGATGGTCTGCGACATGGCCGCGCGGATCGCGCAGGGCGACGACCTGATCGGCTTCGCCGCGCTCACCCACGACCTCGGCAAGGCACTCACCCCGCCCGACGTGCTGCCCAAGCACATCCATCACGAGGAACGCGGCGTCGAACCGCTGCTCGCGCTGTGCGAACGCCTGCGCGTGCCGGTCGACCACCGCAACCTCGCGGTCGCGGTCTGCCGCGAGCACCTCAACGTGCATCGGCTGATGGAGCTGCGCAACATCAGCGTCCACGACCTGATCGCACGCTGCGACGGCTTCCGCCAGCCGCAGCGCATCGCGCAGATCGCGCTGGCCTGCGAAGCCGACAAGCGAGGGCGCGGCGGCATGGCCGAGGCGGACTATCCGCAGGGCCCGGAACTGGTGCGCCTGCACGCCGCCGCGATGACGGTGCGCGGCGCCGACGTGATCCGCCCGGGCATGGACGGCCCCGCCGTCGGCGAAGCCCTGCGCCGCGCGCGCGGCGAAGCGATCGGTCGGGCGCGCAAGCCTGCGGACGCGGGCTGAACGCCTCCCGCCGGCACGCTCACTCCACCCGCACACCTTCCGCGCGCAGCGCCGCGATCGCGGCCTCCACCGTCGCCGGCCGGCCCAGTGCGATCCAGGCCTTGACCGGGTCCGGCTTGCACTTGCCGGCCAGGTAGGTGTCGATGCGACACGCGGAGGGCACGAGGATCGCGCGCGGGATGTCGGTCGCCGAGGACAGGCTGCCCGAGACGAAACGGCGTCCCGCGCGCAGCGTGTACAGCGCCGCAGGCGCGCGGCCGATGTCGGCCAGCACCTCGGTCTCATCGATGCTCTGCCGGCCTTCGCCGACGCCGAACAAGCGGTAGCTGTCCAGCCAGTTCCGGCTGCTCTTCGTCGCGAGCTTCGCCGACTTCGGCGCGGCCAGGACGTGCAGGTCCAGCGCTTTCAGGCGCTGGTCGAAGGCGGCGAGCACCTGCACCCGCGACGACCGGCAATCGCCGACGCCCCAGCGCGGGTCGAAGTCGGCGCCGGCGAGGATGCAGTAGAAGACCACCACGCCGTGGTCGCAATCGTTCTGGATGCGATGGAAACGCTCACCGTCGGCGTTGGCCTCGGTCTGGTCGATGCGCAGGCAAGTCCGCGCGTCCGGCCCGATGTGGTCGCGCGTCGCCGCACGGCTGTCGACCAGGCTCAGGATGCCGGCGAGCAGCAGGCACGCGGCGACCAGCACGACGCGCCAGACCGCCCATGGCGTCCGGCGCGCAGGTGGGCGCGGACGCTCCTCGCTCATGCCCGCGTGTCGAAGCGCAGCAGCGCGTCGCGCAGCGGCGTCAGCTGGACGGCGAGGCCTGCGATCACGCCGAGCGTGTTCGCCAGCGCGTCGGCGCGATCCATCATCCGCGTCGTCGTCAGCGCGCCCTGCGCGTACTCCAGGCCGATGCCCATGAACACCAGGGCCAGGCCCACCACCACGAGCGAACGCCAGCGCGGGTACAGCTGCACCGCACCGACGGCGAGCAGGGCGTAGGCGAGGAAGTGCTCGAACTTGTCGCTGTGCTCGGGCAGCTCGCCCAGGTCCGGCACCGGTGTCAGCGACAGCACCACCACCGCAGCCACCGCCGCGCACCAGAGCGCCGACCACAGCAGCGGCCGACGGAAGGGTTTCAGCGAACGTCCGAAGCGATAGCCGGTCACAGGCGGAAACTCAGGTCGCCGACCAGGAACGCGTGGGCCAGGCTGACATCGCGCGAGAAGCCGATGAGCTGGAAGCGCTCGCCCATCTCGCCCGGCAGGGTCAGCTTCTTGGCCTGCTGGCGCAGCGCGTGGCGCGCGATGTCGTCGGCGCAGCGCGCTTCGTGATCGGCCAGGCGCTGGTCCAGGCCATTGCCGAGCAGGAAACTGGCCTGCGAGCAGTAGCCGTCGAAGTCGAAACCGGCGCCGGTGCCGGCCTCGGCCAGCGCGGTGAAATCCACCGATACCGTGACGTCCTGCAGGCCGACGCGGGCGAACACGTCCTCGACCATGCGATGCCGATGGAAGGCGCGCAGGGTGCCGTCGACGCGGCGCGGATCGTAGTATTCGCGGCGCGGATAGCCGTAATCGGCGAACAGCATCGCGCCCGACTGCAGGCCGCCGATCACCGCCTGCACCCAGTACGGCAGCTGCGGCAGCACTTCGGAACGGTAGCCTTCGGGGAAGGCATGCTCGCACTGGCGTTCGACATGGCGCACGGCGGCCGAGAGCAGCGCATCGGCCGGACGATCGATGCACACGAAGCGCCCGTCGTCGCCGACCGCCACGTGCTCCTCGTGGATCTCGCCGTCGATCACCGCGAAACGCGAAGTCGGCAGCGCATCGATCACCTCGTTGGCGAACACCACGCCGTTCCAGGGCGTGTTGATCGGCGTCTGCGGCCATTCGACGCGGGCGAAGACCTCGGCCGGCAGCGACGCGCGCAGGCGTTCGCGCTGGCGTTCGCGCAGGTCGGCGCTGGGTTCGAGGATGGCGTAGCGCGCCGGCATCGCGCCGGTGGCGACCAGGCGGCCGATCGCGGCTTCGGCGAAGGCGCCGGTGCCGCCGCCGATCTCCATGAACATGGCGTCGCCGCCCAGCGTGCGCAGCGGCGGCGACAGCGCATCGGCCACGCATTCGGCGAACAGCGGCCCCAGCTCGGGCGAGGTGACGAAATCGCCGCCGGGACCGAGCTTGGTCGCGCCCGCGCTGTAGTAACCCAGGCCCGGTGCGTACAGCGCCAGCTCCATGAAACGCCAGAACGGCAGCGCCCCGCCATTGCCGGCGATCTGCTCGCGGATCAGGGCCGCGAGTCTGCCGCTGTGGGCCAGTGCATCGGGATCAAGCGCGTCGTCGGGGTGCATTCGGCCACTCCGTGGGGGTGGCACAGGATAACCCGCGGGGGCGGCCCGCCGGGATCGCGGGGACTCAGCTGCCGCGGGTCTGCACCCGGGCCTGCTGGCGCATTTCCTCGCGGATCCGGCGCCGTGCGAACCACCACAGGTAGCCGCCGAGGAAGACGATGAAACCGAGACCCCCGAGGGTCATCCAGCCCACGGGCCTGGCGAACAGTTCGGACACGATGGGATGCATGGCGCGGCTCCGCAATGGACTGGCCACAGACTGCGCCCGCGAACGGCGGCCGGCGTTGACTGTGGTCAAATGCGCGCTCGACGCCACGCTTGGAATCCGCATGTCCGCTCCCGGCACCACCCGCCCCGTCGCCCTCATCACCGGTGCCGCGCGCCGGCTCGGCGCCGCCATCGCCCGCCGCCTGCATGCCGCCGGACACGACCTCGCCCTGCACTACCGCGACTCCGCCGCCGCCATGCAGGCGCTGGCCTCCGAGCTCGACGCCGCGCGCCCCGGCAGCGTGCTCGGCCTGCAGGCCGAGCTGGCCGACGCCGACGCGCTGCCCGGCCTCGTCGACGCCGCCGTGGCCCGCTTCGGCCGGCTCGACGTGCTGGTCAACAACGCCTCGGCGTTCTCGCCCACGCCGCTGGGCACCATCACCGTCGCCGACTGGGACACCCAGTTCTCGACCAACGCCCGCGCACCGCTGCTGCTCGCCCAGGCCGCCGCGCCGCACCTGCGCGCGACGCGCGGCGCCATCGTCAACCTGGTCGATCTCTACGCCGAGCGCCCGCTGCGCGACCACGCCGTGTACTGCATGAGCAAGGCGGCGCTGGTCGCCGGCACGCGCGCGCTGGCGCTGGAGCTGGCCCCGGAGGTGCGGGTGAACGCGATCGCCCCGGGCGCGATCCTGTGGCCGGAGGAAGGCAAGCCGGAAGCCGCCAAGGCCGCGATGCTCGCGCGCACACCGCTGGCGCGCGTCGGCAGCGAGCACGACATCGCCGACGCCGTGCTCTGGCTGGTGCAGGGCGCCGGCTACACCACCGGCCACGTGCTGCCGGTGGATGGCGGGCGCCTGCTGCCGGGCTGAGCCCGGGGCGGAACGCGCAGGCTTCGATCAGCGCTTCGGCGAGAACGCCTGTTCCAGCGCCATGCCCTGGAACGCGGCCGGGGTTTCATGCGCCACCGCATAGCGATACAACGCGGCGGAATAGATGCCGCTCAGTGCGGCCTGGGTGACGCCCAGCACCAGCAGCGCGATCACCGCGACCACCGCCACCGCGATGCCCGCGGCCGGCGCGGCCTGCCAGGCGAGGATCGCGAGCACGATGCCGACCAGCATCACCAGCACGAAGATCAGCCCGAAGGCGGCGCCGATGCCAACGTTGCCGATGGCGTTCTCGCCCCAGGTCTTCTTCAGCAGCACGACGCTTTCCTTCAGCGCATCGATCGGACCGATCTCGCGGTTGACCAGCACCGGCACCACCAGGAAGGTCGCCAGCGTCCACGCCGCGCCCAGGCCGCTGCCGATCAGGCGGACGATGATGTTGTTGTCGCGGTTCTTCAGCGACTGCAGGATCAGGCCGACGGTCGCGGCGATGGCCGCGTAGCCCAGGATCGCCGGCAGGCGCGACCGGGCGATGCGCAGGCCGTCGGAGAAGGTCGGATCGCCGCCTTCGAGGCGGATCGTCGCCGCACCGACCAGCGCGCTGTTGAAGAAGATGATGACCGTGTACTGGCAGAAGTAGAAGGCGAAGCCGACGACCGCCGCGACCACGTTGAAGCCGCCGTCGAACAGTTTCAGCATGAACACCGGCAGCGCGAACGTCGCCAGCACCAGCAGCGTCGCCAGCGACGACAGGATCGGGAACAGCATCAGTTCCTTGTCGGAACGCAGCACCGACGCGCTGGCCTTCACCAGGTCCCAGCTGCGAGAGAATTTGTCGAACATCGCCAGCGCCCTCCCCGGACGGCTTGTGGTCCAGGGCATCGTGCGCCTGCCGCCACGCGGCGGCAAGCGCAGGAAGTCACCCTGCGTCGGCCGGGCCCGGCGGCAGGCTGGGATCGAACACCGCCTCGCAGGCGACCTCGCGCTCCGCCGAGTCCGCCCACAGCGCAGCGAGCGTGCGTCCGCTGCGCGGATCGACGAAGTCCGGCGCGATCTCCGCCAGCGGACGCAGCACGAAGGCATGCCTGAGCTCATCGCGCGGCAGTTCGAGATGTCCCGGGCCGGACAGCACCAGGTCGTCGAAGAACACGATGTCGATGTCCAGCGGCCGGTCGCCGAAGCGCGGCCCGCTGCGGTCGCGGCCGTGCGCATCCTCCAGCGCGTGCAGCCAGTCGTTCAGCGCGAACGGATCCAGGTCGCTGTCGACCACCGCCGCCGCGTTGAGGAAATCCGGCCCGTCGAACCCGACCGCCGGGAAGCGGTAGACGATCGACATGGCCACGTCGCCGAAGCGCTGTCGCAACGCCGCGAACGCGGAACGGAGGTTACGCTCGGCATCGATGTTGCTGCCGAGGCTCAGGAGCGCCTTGCCCATCGTCCGGCTCCGTCAAGCGCGACTGCGCTCGATGATCACGCCCACCGCGCGCGCACCGCGCACCGCGCCGGGCTTGCTCAGCTTCAGGCGTACGTGGGACACCGCGAATTCGGCCAGGATGATCTCCGCGCAGCGCTCGGCCAGCATCTCGACCAGGCCGAAGGACGACTGCGAGACGTATTCGATCAGGCGCTTGCTCACCGCCTTGTAGTCCAGCGTGTCGGCGATGTCGTCGCTCGCCGCCGGCCTGCGGTTGTCGAAGGCCATCTCGATATCGAACCAGAGCGGCTGGCGGATGCGGCGCTCCCAGTCGTAGATGCCGATCAGCGCCTCGATCTCGAGGGCTTCGATGAAGACCTTATCCATGGGTGACTCCGGTTTCGACGGCGGGCAAGGTTGCCATATCCCAGCGCGGCGTGACGAACACCGATGGCCCGGCGCGCTCGCCAGCCTGCAGGCGCAGCGCGCCGGCGAAGGCGATCATCGCGCCGTTGTCGGTGCACAGCTCGGGACGCGGGAAGCAGACCCGGCCAGCGCGCTTCGCCGCCATCGCCCGGAGCTTCTCGCGCAGGCGGGTGTTCGCGCCGACGCCGCCCGCGACCACCAGCACCTTCGAGCCGGTTACGTCGAGCGCGCGCTCGCACTTGATCGCCAGGGTGTCGACCACCGCATCCTCGAAGCCGCGCGCGATGTCGGCGCGGGTGGTGTCGCTCTGGTCGGAATCGCGCCAGGCCAGCAGGACCTGGGTCTTGAGGCCGCTGAAACTGAAATCCAGCCCGGGCCGGTCGGTCATCGGCCTCGGGAACTTGAACCGGCCCGGCGTGCCGGTCTGCGCCAGCGCCGCCAGCTGCGGGCCGCCCGGGTACGGCAGGCCCATCAGCTTGGCCGACTTGTCGAAGGCCTCGCCGGCGGCGTCATCGAGGGTGTCGCCGAGCAGCCGGTAGCGGCCGATGGCGTCCACGGCGACCAGCTGGCTGTGGCCACCCGAGACCAGCAGGGCCACGAACGGCGGCGACGGCGGGTCGTCCTCCATCAGCGGGGCCAGCAGGTGGCCTTCCATGTGGTGCACCCCCACGGCCGGCAGGTCCAGCGCCCAGGCCAGCGACCGCGCCACACCCGCGCCGACCAGCAGCGCCCCGACCAGGCCCGGCCCGGCGGTGTAGGCCACCCCGTCGAGGTCCCGCACGCCCAGCCCGGCCTCGGCCAGGGTTTGGCGGACCAGCGGCAGCAGCTTGCGCACGTGGTCGCGGCTGGCCAGCTCCGGCACCACCCCGCCGTATTCGGCGTGCAGCGCGATCTGGCTGTAGACGGCATGCGCCCGCAGCCCCGCCGCCCCGGGCAGGGCGGTGTCGTAGACGGCGACGCCGGTTTCGTCGCAGCTGGATTCGATGCCGAGGACTTTCACGAAAGGAGGAATTCCGAAGCGGGGCCGCAGTTTACCGCGCCCGGCGCCGGGAACGCCCCCGCGAACTTGCGCCGGGGGCATGGTCGCCGCTATCATGCGCGGCTCGCCCGGTCTGCCGGGCCCGGTCGTGTGCGATCCAGTCGCATCAGCCCGGCCCTTCGGCCGGAATCCCAACTTCGAGACTCCTATGCCCAGCGTCAAAGTCCGCGAAAACGAGCCCTTTGAGTTTGCCCTGCGTCGCTTCAAGCGCACCTGCGAGAAAGCCGGCGTCCTCGCCGAAGTCCGCAAGCGCGAGTTCTACGAAAAGCCGACCCAGGAGCGCAAGCGCAAGGCGGCTGCGGCTGTGAAGCGCCAGGCCCGTCGCAGCTCGCGCGACGTGACCAAGCGTCAGCGCCTGTTCTGATCGACACCGTCCGATCGGACGGTTCGGTTCAGCAGCCCTGACCCGGAACGCCTGACGACGCATACCCGATTCCCGCGCGGCTCCGGCCGCGTCCGAGCGAATCCGGAAGCCGGCCGCGCCACGCGCAGCCGGCTTTTTGTCTTTCCCGACATCCGAAACCCACTCCACCCCAGATCCCTTGCGGCCGCCGGCGCGGACCGCGCAACACGGAGCCACACCATGAGCCTCAAGCAGCGTCTCACCGACGACATGAAGACCGCGATGAAGGCCGGCGAGAAGGATCGCCTGGCCACCATCCGCCTGATCAACGCCGCCATCAAGCAGAAGGAAGTCGACGAGCGCGTCGAGATGGACGACGCCCGCGTGCTGGCCGTGCTGGAGAAGATGGTCAAGCAGCGCAAGGACTCGATCGAGCAGTTCGACAAGGCTGGCCGGGACGATCTGGCCGCCGTCGAGCGCGCCGAGATGGCGATCATCGAGCAGTACCTGCCGGCGAAGATGGGCGAGGCCGAGATCAAGGCCGCGATCGAAGCCGCCGTGGCCAGCATCACACTTGAGAGCGGCGGCGCCATCGGCCCGGCCGACATGGGCAAGCTGATGGGCGTGCTCAAGCCGCGCCTCGCCGGCCAGGCCGACATGGGCGAAGTCTCGAAGCTGATCAAGCAGCGCCTGGCCGGCTGAGGCCTGCGATGAGCACCACGCCCGCCATCGTGATCCGCCCGGCCGTCCGCGAGGACGTCGGCCAGATCCTCGCCTTTATCCGCGAGCTGGCCGAGTACGAGAAGCTGGCGCACGAGGCCGTCGCCGACGAGCCTGGCCTCGCCGCGCAGCTGTTCGGTGCGACACCGCGCGCGGAAGTGCTGATCGCCGAGGTCGACGGCCAGGCCGCCGGCTTCGCGCTGTTCTTCCACAACTTCTCGACCTTCCTCGGCAAGCCCGGGCTGTACCTGGAAGACCTGTTCGTGCGCCCGGCCTTCCGCGGCCTCGGCCTCGGCAAGACGTTGATGGTGCGGCTGGCGCGGCTCGCGGTGGAACGCGACTGCGGCCGCTTCGAGTGGTCGGTGCTGGACTGGAACCAGCCCGCGATCGATTTCTACCGCAGCCTCGGCGCCGTGGGCATGGACGAGTGGACCGTGCAGCGGGTCGCCGGCGATGCGCTGGCCGCGCTCGCAGCACGGGACAGCGATTGAATTTTCACGGCCCGATCCCCGGGCCAAGCATGGAGGTGCCACATGAAACGCAAGAAGATCATCCGTCCGGAGTGCTTTCGAGGCCGCGCAGACCGTTGAGGTCACGTGCAAGCGCCGCAAGGGCTATCCGTCCGAAACCCGCGTGAAGCGCGGGCGCCGATTCGTCCACGGCGACAAGGAACTGGTCGAAAAGCTGGGCCGCAACGATCCCTGTCCGTGCGGCTCGACCCGGAGGTTCAAAACAGTGCTGCCTGCGCGGCGGCCGTTACGAAGGCTCCGAACGCCACGATTTCTTTCAGGGAATGAAACCAGAACGCCCCGGCATGCCCGGGGCGTTTCGTTGCCCGGGAACGATGCGCATCAGCGCGGATTCGATCCCAGGATTTCGGCGACGGCGCGATCATGCGCACCATCGCGTCCCGTTCGGATATCTTCGATCGTTTCCATGACTTCGATATCAGGCTGCACGCCTCTGCCAACGAACGTGGTGCCATCCGGATAGGTGTCGCGCTTGACGCAGATGCGCGCCTTGCCGCCACCCGGCAGGTCGAACAGCAACGGCTGTCCCGTGCTGCCGCCACTGGGCATGCCGATGATGGCTCCCCGTCGCATCAACCTGAAGATCGCCGCAGTGTCTTCGGCTGCGGAAAACGTGCGCGCGTCGATCAGCACGACGACCGGCCCATCGAACTGTCGCGTTTCGGTGGACGCGCTGTCCGATTCGAGGATCCTGCGCCAGCTGTCCGAAGGGACACTGCTCGACGCGGTGTTGAAAGGTACGTTCTCGCGATAGTAGGAGCGCATCGATGGGATGCGCCCGCGGGTGAGATGCGCCAGGATCTTCAACCCATGTGACGTGTTTCCGCCGCCGTTCCCCCTCAGATCGACGATCAGCCCCTTGGCGTTGCCCATCTGTGCGAAGGATTCACCCAGGGCACGCGCGGACGCATCGTTCTCGAACTGGGCCGCACGCAGGACAGCGATGCCGTCGTCGCGCAGGCGGAACAGCGGCACGTCCGCGGGTTTCGGTCCGGTGCGATAGCCGGATCGCGGCGCGGCGACCTCGAACGTCCGGCCGTTCGCGTCGGAGAATCGCAGTGTCACCGGTTTCGTCGCTTCGCCGGCGAGCAACCGGTATTCGAACATGCGTACCGCCATGTCCTGCGGGGTGGACGCCCCGACGTAGGGCCGGATGGTGCGCTCGGCGTAGTCGCGGACCGGTTGCCCGTCGATCGCGAGCAGCTCATCGCCGACCGTCAGGCCCGCTTCCACCAGCCCCGCGTCCGCGATCGAGACCACCACCACCTTGCCCTCGACCATGCGCGTGCGCAGCCCGGGACGGGCCTGATGCGAGCGCAGCGGCTGCGGCAGATAGACGTTCGAATGGCCATCCTGCAGGCGTGCCACGAAGCGTTCCAGCACCCGGTAATAGGCGAGCGTGTCCGGCGCGGCGATGGCATCGGCCAAGGTTTCGCGGTAGGCCCGATCCCAGTCGAGATCGGGCACGTGATCGAACCACACGAAGCCATCGCGGGCCTTGCTCCAGATCAGCGAAACGCCCGCGATCCGCTCGTCGACAGGCAGTTGCGCGCGGTACGCGGTGCGGAGGGATGGCGCGTTCGACCACCATTCGGCGACCCGCTTCTGCCTTGCGATCTCCGCATAGCCTGGCAGTTCCTTCAGCGACTGGATCGCGACGTCGCCGGCGCCCGTTCCCGTCCCGTCGGTCGTCTTCTGCAGCGCCCCGGGCAGCGCCGACCATTCGAACGTCATCAGTTCGCGCCATCGCGCCAGCGCACGATCGCTCTCGCCGATACGGGCATGCAGCCGCACCAGATCCACGAGGATGTTGTAGCGGCGATACCGCAGATAGACGTTGCCTTCGGCGAGCTCCCTCGGCAACGGCTCATCCATCGCCGTCAGATCGGATTCGAGCGTGCGGATGATGTCACGGATCTCTTCCGCTGAGGCAGGATTGTCGCCCCAGATGACACCCGAGTGGCGTTCACGATTGACCGATGCTTTCTTGTAAAGCTCCATCGAAGGAGACGATGAAGTCGATTGCGCGTGAACATGGCTGGCAGTTGCACCAACCAGAAGCACCGCACAAGCGAGCGATTGCAGGCTCCGGACGCCCCATGCCTGACACCGTTTCGACGAACAGGCGGACGCGGAGGCGCTCTGGGACATGGGCGACATAGACGACTCCATTCGTGAACAAGACCTGGATACAGACTGTTCCGGGCGATGGAAGTTCGCGTCTCACGGATCGACGCGCCACGACTTTCAAGCCTTCCCCCGGAGAACACCAGAGGCCCGGCACCGGCCCGACGCCGGAGGCGACATAGGCTCCGAAAAGCAAAGCACGACAGCACCCCACCCGGGCATTGCCGATCTCGCCCTCGCGGCATTCGCCGATCGGCCCCTGATACACTGCCGTTACCCGTTCCCGCCCCCCACATGGCCCGCATCCCAGACGCCTTCATCGACGACCTGCTGGCTCGCACGGACATCGTGGAGCTGATCGGGTCGCGCGTGCCGCTGAAGCGGCAGGGGCGCGAGTATTCGGCGCGCTGCCCGTTCCACGACGAGCGCTCGCCCTCGTTCACGGTGTCGCCGACCAAGCAGTTCTACCACTGCTTCGGCTGCGGCGCGCACGGCACCGCGATCAGCTTCCTGATGAACTACGACCGCCTCGAATTCCTCGATGCGGTCGACGAGCTGGCCAAGCGCGCGGGCATGGAAATCCCGCGCGACACCCAGCAGCGCAACGCCAATCCCGACAGCGTCGACCAGTACGCGGCCCTCGAAGCAGCGAACAAGTTCTTCCAGCGCCAGCTCGCGGCCAGTCCGAAGGCGCTGGCGTATTTCGAGCGGCGCGGCGTCGGCGCGGACATCCGCGCGCAGTTCGGCCTGGGCTACGCGCCGGACGGCTATTCGGCGCTGAAGGACGCGCTGGGCACCGACGAACGCCGGATGAAGCTGCTCGAACGCGTCGGCCTGTTCTCGAAGAACGATCGCGGCCACGTCTACGACAAGTTCCGCGACCGGGTGATGTTCCCGATCTACGACCGGCGCGGGCGCACCATTGCCTTCGGTGGACGCGTCCTCGAGAAGGACGACGGCCCCAAGTACCTCAACTCGCCCGAGACCGCGCTGTTCCACAAGGGCCGCGAGCTGTACGGCCTGTGGCAGGTGCGCCAGGCGAACCAGAAGATCGAGCGCCTGATCGTGGTCGAGGGCTACATGGACGTGATCGCGCTGTTCCAGCACGGCATCGCGCAGGCGGTCGCAACGCTGGGCACCGCGACCACGCCCGAGCACGCCGAACTGCTGTTCCGCAACGCGCCCGACGTGTATTTCTGCTTCGACGGCGACCGCGCCGGACGCGGTGCGGCGACCAAGGCGATGGAATCGGTGCTGCCGCGCATGAAGGACGGCCGCCAGGCCTTCTTCCTGTTCCTGCCCGAAGGCGAGGATCCCGACACGCTGGTGCGCAGCGAAGGCCGCGAGGGCTTCGATGCGCGCCTGCAATCTGCGGTGCCGCTGTCGCAGTACTTCTTCGACGAGCTGGCCAAGGACGTGAACCTCGGCACGCTCGACGGCAAGGCGCGCATGGCCGAACGCGCGAAACCGCTGCTCGCGCAGATCCCCGATGGCGCGTTCGGCGACCTGATGCGACAGCGGCTGACCGAACTGACCGGCGTGGGCGCGAATGCGGCGGCGCAGGCATCGAAACCGCCCGCGCGCACGCGCCCGCAAGTGCAGCCGACGCAGAAGCGCAGTCTCGTACGCAGCGCGATCGCACTGCTGCTGCAGCGGCCATCGCTGGCCCTGGAACTGCAGCCGCCGTGGACCTTCGGCGCGCTGCGCCAGCCGGGCATCCCGCTGCTGGCCGAACTCATCGCGCTGGTGCGCGAACGCCCGGACATCACCACCGGCGCGCTGCTGGAGCATTTCGAGGGCCGCGAGGAATTCGGCCACCTGCAGAAACTCGCCGCGCAGGATATGCCCGGCGAGGAAGCGAAATGGCGCGACGAGTTCCTCGACGTCGCCCACCAGCTCGAACGGCAGACGCTGCAGCAGCGCATCGAAGCCCTGCAGGCGAAGCAGCGCGAACAGGGCCTGGACGACCAGGACAAGGCCGAGCTGCGCGAACTGCTGCGCGTCATCGCGACCAGTCGCTGACGGTCCGATCCAGGCGCCATCGAACCTCCGCGCAAGGTCGCAGCCCGTGAGATGCGTGCTTGCGATCATGGCTGCACGACGGGAGGGGCGGCGGCGGCGCGGACGACGCGCCATCAGGGCCAGGCAACCACGGAAGGCCAACTCGCACCATGGGAACGTGCGCGCGCCGATCGCGACGCCGCCCCCTCGCCTGTCGACCACGCCCGCCCGATGCGCATCGGGCGATCCGCCAGTCCGGTGCGCGAACGACGTCCCACCGCCTTCGGCCGCGCACGGCAGTTGATCCTCCCTGCGTGCGGAATCCGCTGTACAAGACGCCGGATGGACGCGCATTCGTCCATCCCGCCGACATCCGACCTGTCTCCGGAGACACCATGATCAGATCCCTGCTCTGCATCACCCTGCTCGCCTGCGCTTCCTCAGCGGGCGCCGCCGATTGGCAGCGCGAATTCTTCTCGCCGATGACCAGCGAACTGCCGGCATCCCATGGACTCGCGGTCGACGAACAGGGATTCGTCCACGTGCAGGCCTTCAACCGCCAGCCCTGGAGCATCCACTACCAACTCGCCCACTTCCATACATTCGACGCGCAGGGACAGACGCCATGGATGTGGGGCGTGTCGATGACGAACCGCAAGTCCAGCTGCGGCGTCTTCGCGAAGTCGGGCCAGCGCCTCGACTGCTTCGTGCATGCCGGCTGGTACGGCGACGAAACCAGGCTGCAGATGCAGGCCAACGACGCCTCGCAGACCAGCTGGCAGACGGTGCTGCCGCCCGAGATCAAGGTGCTCGATGCCAGCATCGCCGACAACAACGTCGCGCTCTTCGTCGGACGCATCGAAGGTCCCTGGGGTGCCGAACTGGGCGTGTTCCGCACCGGCGGCTACGGGCTACCCGAGGTGCTCTCGGTGACCACTGCCTGCCCGCTCCCGTGGCAGGCGCCGGTGATCTCGCATTTCCGCATGCCCGATGCGCCAGGCGAATCGATCCGCCACATCAAGGCCTGTCCGACCGGTTTCGGCACCATCGAGCTGATTTCCGAGCAATTCGACACCTTCAGCGGCCAGTGGACCACGCTCGCGCAATGGTCGCTGCCATTCGGCAGCAGCATCACCCACGCGACGATCAACGCCGACGGCAAGGGCTTCGTGCTGGTCGACCGCGGCAACGCCGTTCGCGAGCTGATCGCCAGCGGCATCCATGGCGATCTCTGGATGCCGCTGCCGATCCCGGGGCAAGGCGATATCGCAGCCTTCGTCGCCAACGACCGCACGCTCGCCATCGCCATCGAAGGGGAGGCACCCGATCGCACCGATCTGGAGACCGTGCTCTGGTTCGACCTGCAAGGCGGGTTCTGGCCGCAATTCACGCCGACGCCCATGCTGTCCTCCTGGGACGCCGAGGCGTTCGCGCTATCGAGCCAGGGTGTCCTGCTGATCGCGGGCAAGAGTCCGCAGTATCCGCAGACATCGCAGCATCTCTTCCAGGTCGATCGCTTCGGCCAGTTCCAGCCGATCGCTCCACTGACGCTGGCGGGCAACGAAACCACGGACGCGCCGCCGATCCTGCGCGCGGGGCCGAACAATGTCGCCGTGGTCGCGCGCACCATCACGCGCGAGGAATTCTTCAGCGATCCGCAGATCGGCGTGCGCGTGCAACAGGTCGATCTGCCGATCTGAACGCAGGGCGTGGCCCCGGAAGCCGCAGACAAGGTCCGCAGGGCAGCGGACGACGGGGCGGGGCGTCGCGCAGGCGACGCCTTTTCCGCAGAGGGCGGCGCGCACCGGCGCAGAGGGTTGTCCACGACGATCCGCCAAGCCGGGCATGGCCGCCGGGCTCCGGCGGACGATGCGGGGACGGTATGCTCCGGAGGCTTTCCTCATCGGAACCCGGATCATGCTGCGTCGCACAAGCATCGCCACTGCCCTGCTGGTCATCGCCAGCGCCCTGCCTGTTCATGCGCAGACGCCCGCCGTCCAGCGCCAGGAAGTCGGCAACCGCGTCAGCGAGAACATCCCGGCAATTCCCGCCGAGCTGGTCGAACGCCTCAACCGCTACCAGAACACGCGCGGCGCCAGCGTGTCGGGCTGGACGAAGGACGGCTGCCTGCTGGTCGGCACGCGCTTCGGCGAAACCAACCAGGTCCACCGCGTCTGCCAGCCGCTGGGCATGCGCGAGCAGCTGACCTTCTATCCCGAGCCGATCGGCGCAGTCGCACCAATGCCCGGCGCAGGGTCGCGCGACGGTTTCGTGTTCTCGAAGGACAAGGGCGGCGACGAGTTCTCGCAGCTGTACTGGTTCGACGGCGGCAGCCGGGAGATCCGCCTGCTCACCGACGGCAAGCGCACGCAGAACACCGGGCCGCTGTTCTCGCCCGACGGCAAGTGGCTGGCCTATCGCAGCACCGCGCGCAACGGTACCGACACCGACATCTGGCTGCGCGACATGGCCACGGGCCAGGCGCGACCGGTGGTGACCGCCGGCGGCAGCTGGAGCGCGCGCGATTTCTCGCCCGACGGCAAGACGCTGCTGGTGATGAAGGGCGTGTCCGCGGCGGAGTCCTACCCGGGCAAGGTCGACCTGGCCACCGGCGCGCTGACGATGCTCCCGGTCGAGGGCGGCAAGGCCGCGTTCGGCGATTTCGCCTACGGGCCCGACGGCAAGTCCGCGTACTACGTCTCGGACGAACCGGTGAACGGCAAGCCGCAGGAATTCCAGACCCTGCGTCATCACGACGCGGCGACCGGCAAGGTCACGGTGCTCAGCGGCGCGATCCCCTGGGATGTCAGCGGTTTCACCCTCTCGGAAGACCGCCGCTACCTGGCCTATGCGACCAACGAGGACGGTATCAGCCGCCTGCGCGTGCTGTCCCTGCCCTCGCATCGCGAGATCGCGCTGCCCGCGCTGCCGGTCGGCGTGTTCGGCTCCGGCGTGTTCTCGCCCGACGGCAACCGCCTGGCGCTGAGCATCAACAGCGCGACTTCGCCCAGCGACGTCTACGTGATCGACCTGCGCGATGCGCGTCTCGCGCGCTGGACGCAGAGCGAAGTCGGCGGCCTCGATGCCTCGAAGTTCGTGGCGCCGACGCTCATCCGCTATCCGACCTTCGACCGCGTCAACGGCAAGCCACGCACCATCCCGGCGTTCTACTACCGCCCGGCGAACGTGCCCGCAGGCCGCAAGCTGCCGGTGGTCATCAACATCCATGGCGGCCCCGAAGCTCAGTCGCTGCCGACCTTCAACCCGACCGCGCAGTTCATGGCCAACGAGCTGGGCGTGGCGATGCTGGTGCCCAACGTGCGCGGCTCCAGCGGCTACGGCAAGACCTATCTCTCGCTCGACAACGCCGAGAAGCGCGAGGACTCGGTCAAGGACATCGGCGCCCTGCTCGACTGGATCGCGAAGCAGCCCGAGCTGGACAGCTCGCGCGTCGGCGTGGTCGGCGGCAGCTACGGCGGCTACATGGTGCTGGCTTCGCTCGTGCACTACAGCGACCGCATCCGCGCCGGCATCGACGTCGTCGGCATCTCGCACTTCGGCACGTTCCTGAAGAACACCGAGAGCTATCGCCGCGACCTGCGCCGCGTGGAATACGGCGACGAGCGCGACCCGAAGATGGCCGAAATCTTCGAGCGCATCTCGCCGCTGAACAACGCCGACAGGATCCGCGCCAAGCTGTTCGTCGCCCAGGGCAAGAACGATCCGCGCGTGCCGTGGACCGAAGCCGAGCAGATCGTGAAAGCCGTGCGCGCCAACGGCCAGCCGGTCTGGTACCTGCTGTTCAACGACGAAGGCCACGGCTTCCGCAAGAAGAGCAACAACGACTATTTCGGTGCCGCGAGCGTGTTGTTCTGGCAGGAGAACCTGCTGGACGAGAAGAAGTGAGCCGCTTCGCCCGGGCTTCGCGATGCGCAGCCCGGGCGGTGGCGACAGGCGTCGCATGACAGCCACGCAAGGCGGAAGGTCGGGCACCTGCTCGATGATGCATGGGCGAACACGTACCGGACACCCCCGCATCTGCATTGCGAGGCTGGTGCTTCAGCGCGAAGCCGGTCGTCAGCGCTTCGACATCCTGGTGCGCCTCGGCCCGCAAATGCGGCGTGGTAGTTCCCCGCGCTCACAGCGCGTCGATGTCCCCCAGCGCGCGGATCAGGCGGCGCGCGCGCTTGTCGGGCTTGCTTTCAGGCGGCTGGTAGCCGGCGCGGGCGGCGCGCAGCGAGGCGAGGGTTTCGGCACGACGCGTCTTCGAGGCCTCGGATTCGGCATAGAGCGCCTGGGCGACGCTGGCCGGGCCGCGCTGGTCGCTGAGGCCGCGCACTTCGATCTCGAACACCTCGTCGCCGCGCGCGACCGTCAGCGCATCGCCGATGCGCACGCTGCGCGAGGCCTTGGCGCGCTGGCCGTCCACCTCGACCTTGCCGGTCTCGATCGCCTGCTTGGCGAGGCTGCGGGTGCGGAAGAAACGCGCGGCCCAGAGCCAGAGGTCGAGACGGACGCTGTCGGCGGCGGTAGGTGCGGTCATGCGGAAGACGAAACAGTGGGCTCGCCCGAAGTGTAGCCCCGAAACGCGAACGGCCCGCTGTCGCGGGCCGTCGCTTCGCATCGATGACGATGTCGATCAGTGCTGGTGGCCGCCTTCGCCGTGCACGTGGCCGTGCTCGACTTCCTCGGCGCTGGCTTCGCGCACTTCGACGATCTCGATGTCGAAATGCAGGGCCTTGCCGGCCATCGGATGGTTCAGGTCGACGTCGACCACGCTCATGCCGACCTTCTCGATGGTGACGGCGCGCGGACCGAAGTTGGTCTGCAGCACGACCTGCATGCCCGGCATCAGGCGCTGCTCGCCGAAATGCTTCTTCGGGATGCGCTGGGTCAGGCCTTCGCGACGCTCGCCGTAGGCCTCGGCCGCCGGGACGTCGACTTCGAACTTCTCGCCGGCTTCACGGCCTTCCATCGCCTTTTCCAGGCCCGGGATGATGTTGTTGTGGCCGATCAGGATGGCCAGCGGCTCGCCGCCGTTGGAGCTTTCGTTGGCCGGCTGGCCGACTTCGCCAACGGTGTAGTGGAAACGGACGACGCTGTCTTTCTGGATTTTCATGATGGACTCGGATGATCCTGATCGGTCTGGGCCGCCGGGGGCGGCAGGGGCCGGCGGGTTGCCGGCCGGGAAAGTTGGGGCCAAGATGGCCGCCGATGAGAGCCGCGCATTATCCGTACTCGACCGCTCCGGCGCCATTGTCCCGGCGCCCGCCCGTCGTTCTTGCCGGCGCGATGCTGGCCCTGGCGACCCTGCTCTCGGCCTGCGGTGGTGGCGGCAACGTCCGCGCCGACCGCCCCGCCCCGCCGCCCACCCAGCGACAGTGGGCCACCGCCACGCCCAACGACCCGGCCGCCGCCAACAGCGTGCTGATGCGCGCGATCGGCCTGGTCGGCACGCCCTACCGCTACGGCGGCAACACGCCCGAGAGCGGCTTCGACTGCAGCGGCCTGGTCAACTACGTCTTCCGCGACACCCTCGACGTCCGCCTGCCGCGCACCTCGCGGGAACTGGCGTCGATGCAGGGCCCGAAGATCGCCCCGGCCCGGCTGGCCCCGGCCGACCTGGTCTTCTTCGGCAAGGGCGGCGAGATCACCCACGTGGGCATCTATGTCGGCGAAGGCCGCTTCGTCCACGCGCCCCGCACGGGGGGCACGGTCCGCCTGGACCACCTCGACGGCGCCTACTGGCGCGACCACTACACCGGGGCCAAACGGGTCCTGCAGTGATCGATTCGCGAACCCGGTCACCTTTCCCGGGAGGGGTCTAACGAAATCTGAACCCCCCGGCGGCCTCGGTCGTGCAAACTCCGGTCTCCTTTTCGCAAAGTGCATGACGCGTGACGACCAAAGCCACTGGCCCCGGCCGCCCCCTCGCCATCCACCGCGCCCTCCGCGGTACCGCCCGAATCCTCCTCGCCGGCCTCCTGGCTTGCGCCAGCGTGCAGGCCTTCGCCGCCGACCCGGCCGCCGCCCGCGATCCACTGGACCGCTCGCAGCAGCTCATGGCGCCGGTCAACGACGCCACCCTGGGCAACCCGCTGTCGCTGCCCGAGCGCACCCTGATCTTCGCCCGCGACATCCACACGATCTTCAACGCCTCCCAGGTCCCGGGCAAGGTCACTGCCGCCGAAACGACCGAGGCGCCGAAGGAAGGTCGCATCCGCGGCATGCTCAAGCGCGGCCTCGCCCTGCTCGGCACGCCGTACCGCTGGGGCGGCAGCACGCCGGAAAGCGGCTTCGACTGCAGCGGCCTGGTCGGCTACGTGTTCCGCAACACCCTCGGCATCGAACTGCCGCGCATCTCGCGCGACATGGCCAACGTCGGCGAACTGATCCGCGACCGCGACGCGCTGACCGAAGGCGACCTCGTGTTCTTCAGCCGCAAGGGCGGCCGCGTCGACCACGTCGGCATCTACATCGGCAATGGCCAGTTCCTGCACTCGCCGCGCACCGGCAAGGACGTGGAAGTCGCCAGCCTGACCACCGGCTACTGGAGCCAGCGGTACCTGAAAGGCCGCCGCGTCGTCACGCAGTAAGCGACGCCCGCATCGAGCGACACCCCGGAAGGCCGCGCAAGCGGCCTTTCCTGTGTCCGGGCCCCGGTGGACGCTTGCGAGGCCGCAGCCGCCATCGCATGCTGCGCCCTTCCACATCGCTGCCGGGGACACGTCGATGCTGCGCACCCTCCTTGCCATCGTTCTGGGCGTGATCGCCATGATGGTCACCGTCTACGGCGTCGAAGCCATCGGGCACCAGCTCTACCCGCCGCCGCCGGGCCTCGATCCGAACGACCTCGACCAGCTCGACAGCATCGTCGCCGCCGCTCCAGTCGGCGCCATGGTCATGCTGGTCATCGGCTGGTGCGTGGGCACGCTCGTCGGCAGCGGCCTCGCCGCCCACATCGCCCGCCACCCCCGCGTCGCCGCCACCGTCGTCGCCCTGCTCGTGGTGATCGGCGTCGCCGGCACCGTCTTCCTGATGCCCTCGCACCCCACCTGGGTCGCCGCGCTGGGCCTCCTGCTGCCGGTGCCGCTGGGGTTGGGGATGGCGAGGGTGGTGAGAAGGCGGGGGAAGACGTTGCCGCAGTGACAAAACGGGGTCAGGTTCAGTTCTTCGCGAAGAACTGAACCTGACCCCGTTTTTGTGGGTCGCGACTCGCGTCGCTCCTGCAGAAGCAGTGCGGTGCGTCAGGGCACAGCCTATGTGGCCTTCTCGTCCTCGATGCCGACATTGGTGTCGGGGTTGTCGTAGACCGCGCGGTCGAGCAGGCCGGTCTGTTTCGCGACGAGCACGGGGACGAGCATCTGGCCGGTGACATTGGTCATCGTGCGCATCATGTCGAGCACGCGGTCGATGGCGTAGAGATAACCGATCACTTCAAGCGGCAGGCCGGCGGCGGTGAGCACCACGGTGGCCATGACCACGGCGGTGCCGGGGACGCCGGCGGTGCCGAAGCTGCCGAGCACCGAGGCGATCAGCACGATGAGGTATTGCTCGGGCGTCAGCGGGGTGCCGGTGTACTGCGCGATGAAGACCGCGCACAGCGCCGGGTAGATCGCGCCGCAGCCGTCCATCTTGATGCTCGCGCCCAGCGGCACCGCGAACGCGGCGTAGTCCTTGTTGACGCCGAGATTGTGGGTGGCACAGCGGATCGACGAGGGCAGCGAGGCGAAGCTCGACGAGCTGACGAAGGCGACCTGCATGCCCGGCGCGGCGCCCTTGAAGAACTTCAGCGGATTCAGGCCGTGCGCGAGCAGCAGGCCGCCGTAGCTGACGAGGATGTGCAGCGCGCAGGCGACGTACAGCGCGATCACGAAATTGCCCAGCGGCAGCAGCCTGTCGAAGCCGTAGGCACCGACGAGGCCGGCGATCAGGCCGAAGGTGCCGATCGGGGTCATTTCCAGCACGAAACGGGTGAGCTGGATCGCGATCTCGCTCGCCTCGCCCACCAGCTTGCGCGCCAGCGCGACCTTCTCGCCGAGCTTGACCATCGCGAAACCGATCAGCATCGCGAAGAAGATCACCGGCAGGATCGAACCACGGTTCACGCGCAGCACGGTCTGGCCGTCGGCGTTGGTGACTTCACCGATGCCGGTCAGCGCATAGAACGGATTGGACGGCACCACGCCGAGCAGCACCTGCACCACGTTGGGCACGTCCTTCGCCACGTACGCAGGATCCGGCACCAGCGGTACCTGGACCAGGCCCGGCTGCATGACCATGCCGACCAGCAGGCCGATGGCGACCGCGAGCACGGCGGTGATCGCGAACCACAGGAAGGTGCGGCCGCCGAGCGCGGCGATGGATTTCTGTCCATGCAGCGAAGCGACGGCGTTGATCACCGCGAAGAACACCAGCGGCACGGCGATCATCCTGATCAGCTTGACGTACAGATCGCCGAGCGGCTGCAGCCAGACTTCCGCCGCCGGACCCATCAGCCAGCCGGCCAGGCCACCGAGCACGAAGGCGCCGAGCACGCGCTGCCAGAAGGGAATGCGGAACCACGCGGCGACCAAACCCATGCAGGACCTCTCCGGCGCATCATGCGCGGCAATCGGGACAAGGCGGCACGATAGCCCAGTGCGGGGCCGCCTGCGAGGGCGCGGGTCGCGACGCTGCTTTCCGTCGTCGCCTGCCCGGATCGGGCGCCATGCCATACCGTCATGCACGGTGGTCATATCGAGCGGGCATAATCGACGCCTTCGTCGAACCGGCCCTGCCTCGCATGCTCCTCCGCACGCCCCTTCGCCTGCTCCCGCTCGCCTCCGCCTGCGTCCTTGCCCTGGGGCTGCTCGCGGCCCCGTCGGCGGATGCCCGCAAGGCCCCGAAAGCGCCCGCGCCTATCGCGGTGCCGCAGATCGCCCATCCGGATGGCGAGACGCCGGCCTGGTGGTTCCGCGCCGGCGCGGCGCAGGCCGTCGAACGCGGCGCGATGCAGGCCCAGGCGAAGAACGTGATCCTGTTCGTCGGCGACGGCATGAGCCTGCCCACCGTGGCCGCCGCACGCATCCTCGCGGGCCAGCGCAAGGGCCAGCCGGGCGAAGAGAACATGCTGAGCTGGGAGCACTTCCCGCACACCGCGCTGAGCAAGACCTACAACACCGACAGCCAGACCCCCGACTCCGCCGGCACGATGACCGCCATGGCCACCGGCGTGAAGACCCGCGCCGGGGTGCTGAGCATCGGCCAGGACGCCGCGCGCGGCGACTGCGCCGGCGCGCTGCGCTCGCCGCTGGTGAGCCTGTGGCAGCTGGCGGCAGACACCGGCCTCGCCACCGGCGTCGTCACCACCACTCGCGTCACCCACGCCACCCCGGGCGCGACCTTCACCCATTCGCCCGATCGCAACTGGGAGAACGACGAGGAGATGCCCCGGGCGGCGCGCGAGGCCGGCTGCCGCGACATCGCCCGGCAGTTCGTCGAAACGCCCTACGGTCGTGGCCCCGACGTGCTGATGGGCGGCGGTCGCGGCAACTTCATGCCGGCCACGCAGCGCGACCCGGAATACGACGACAAGGTCGGCCAGCGCCTCGACGGCCGCGACCTGGTCGCGGAGTGGAAACAACGCCATCCCGACGGGACCTACGTCTGGAACGCGAAGCAGTTCGCCGACATCCCCGCCGAGGGTCCGCTGCTCGCGCTGTTCGAACCCAGCCACATGCAGTTCGAACACGACCGACCGAAGGATCGCGCCGGCGAACCCTCGCTCGCCGAAATGACCCGCGCCGCCATCACGCGCCTGCAGCGCAATCGGCAAGGTTACGTGCTGCTGATCGAAGGCGGCCGCATCGATCACGCCCACCATTTCGGCAACGCCTACCGCGCGCTCACCGACACCATCGCGCTGAGCGAAGCCGTCGCCGCCGCCACCGAGATGACCTCGGCGGACGACACGCTGATCCTGGTCACCGCCGACCACGCGCACACCATGACCTTCGCCGGCTACCCGGTGCGCGGCAATCCGATCCTGGGCAAGGTGCGCGGCAGCAGTGGCGAAGGCGTCGATTCCAGTGGGTACGCCACCGATGCCACCGGCCTGCCCTACACCACCCTGGGCTACGCCAACGGCCCCGGCTACGTCGGCGCCACCGACCAGCAGCCCGAAGGCCCGAAGACCTTCCAGCACGAGGTCAGTGGCTACCAGGCCGCGTCTGGCCGCCCCAACCTCGCCGACGTCGACACCGAGCACCCCGACTACCTGCAGGAATCGACCGTGCCGATGAGCAACGAAAGCCACGGCGGCGACGATGTCGGCATCTGGGCGCGCGGTCCCGGCGCGCACGCAGTGCGCGGTTCGCTGGAACAGAACGCGATCTACCACATCTTCCTGCAGGCCATGCCCGCGCTGCGCAAGCCGCTCTGCGCGCGCAAGCTGTGCAACGCCGACGGCGTGCCGGTGGAACTGCCCAGGCCGGAGATGTTCGCGAAGTGATGGCCCGCAGGCTGTCTCTCTTGTAGAGCGGAGCTTGCTCCGCTCATGCCTTCCCGGGAGAAGCGAGCGGAGCAAGCTCCGCTCTACAGGCCAGACCGATGCGGCCCGCGATCAGAACGGCTTCGCCAGCACCAGGTAGACGACCGCGACGAGCGCGAACACCGGGATCTCGTTGAATCTCTTGTAGAGCGGAGCTTGCTCCGCTCATGCCTTCCCGGGAGAAGCGAGCGGAGCAAGCTCCGCTCTACAGGCCAGACCGGTGCGGCCCGCGATCAGAACGGCTTCGCCAGCACCAAGTAGACGACCGCGACGAGCGCGAACACCGGGATCTCGTTGAACACGCGGAGCATCAGCGACGACGGCAGCGATTTGCCGTTCGCGACGCCCTTGAGCCAGCGGCCCGCGACGATGTAGTGCGCGAACATCAGCGCGACCAGGGTGAGCTTGGGGTGCAGCCAGCCGCCAGCGATGTCGAAATGCATCCACAGCGTCAGGCCGAAGATCAGCGCGAGGCCGAACATGACGTGACCGAAGCGATACAGGCGGCGTCCCATCAGCACCAGCCGCTCGCGCACCGCCGGCACGTCGCCGGCCTCGGCCAGGTTGATGAGGATCCGCGGCAGGTAGAACGCCGCGGCCATCCAGGCCATGACGAAGACGAGATGGGCGGTCTTGGTCCAGAAATAGGCCTGCATGGAATGTTCCGTCCTGAGGATGCGCGTGTCGGGATCGATAGGATGACACGACCTGCCAGCCGAGTGCCGAGATGACTGATTCCGCACATCCCGCCCCCGTGTTGTTCCTCGGCCACGGCTCGCCGATGAACGCGATCGAGGACAACCCCTGGTCACGCGCGTGGCGCGAACTGGGCAGGCGCCTGCCGCGTCCACGCGCGATCCTCTGCGTGTCTGCGCACTGGGAGACCCCGGGGCCGTGGCTCACCGGCGCCGAGGCACCAGCGACCCTCCACGATTTCGGCGGCTTCCCCCAGGCGCTGTTCGACGTGCGCTGGCCCGCGCCGGGCGATCCGGCGCTGGCGCAGCGGGCGGTCGAACTGCTCGGCGACAAAGGCGCGCGCATCGACCCCGGTCGCGGCCTGGACCACGGCGCCTGGGGCGTGCTGCGACCGATGTATCCCGACGCCGACGTGCCGGTCGTCCAGCTCGGCATCGATTCGCGTCGCCCGGGCGCCTGGCATGTCGCACTCGCGCGCCGGCTCGCGCCGCTACGCGACGAAGGCGTGATGGTGGTCGCCAGCGGCGACATCGTCCACAACCTGCGCCTGTTCGACTGGCGCGACCCGACGCCGCTGCCGTGGGCGCTGCGCTTCCGCGACACGGTCAACGCGCTGATCCGCAACGGCGACCTCGCAGCGCTGGCGGACTGGTCTGGGCTGGGTGAAGATGCGCGACTGTCGATCCCGACCCCCGAGCACTACCTGCCGCTGCTGTACGCACTGGCGCTGGCGCGCGACGGCGACGCGATCGAATCCTTCAACGACGACGTGATCGGCTCGCTGTCGATGACCTCACTGCTGATCGGCCACGCATGAAGACACGACGGAAAGTCTACGACCGCGAGTATTTCGACCGCTGGTATCGCGATTCGGGCATCGGCGGGCGCCAGCGCCTGCAGCGCAAGGTCGCGCTGGCCGTCGCCACCGCCGAATACCACCTCGAACGGCCGATCCGCACCGTGCTCGACATCGGCTGCGGCGAAGGCGTGTGGCGCGCGCCGCTGCTGAAGCTGCGGCCGAAGCTGCGCTATCTCGGCTTCGACACCAGCGAATATGCAATCCGCCGCTACGGCGCCGCGCGCAACCTGCACCTGGCCACGTTCGGCGACTTCGCGCTGCTGCGGCCCTGCGCACCGGTCGACCTGCTCATCTGCAGCGACGTACTGCACTACGTGCCGACCCGTGAGCTCGACAAGGGCCTGCCCGGCCTCGCCGAGCTGTGCGGCGGCATCGCCTTCCTCGAAGCCTTCACCGCCGACGACGACATCGAAGGCGACCACGACGGCTTCCTGCGCCGCCCCGCGCGCTTCTACCGCGACCGCCTGGCCGATGTCGGCTTCGTGCCGCTCGGCTCGCACTGCTGGCTGTCGCCGACGATGGCCCCGGATACGGCGGCGCTGGAGCTGGGGGGCTGAGTGCCTGCGGAACGCACCAGAGGGCGATTGTGCCTTGATGGCGGCCTCTGCGCGTTACTCAGTAACATAATAAAATAATATATATCGTATACTTAGACAGGAATCACCATTTACGGCCCATTTTTGCTGCGTTCGCAGCATGCGGCCATTCGCGACCCTCGGTAATGTCTCCGGCAGGTGACCGACGGTCCGTGCAGGGGGCTGCACATCGGCGGTCACCCGGGAATCCACATCGGCACGCGGAACGATCGAGCCGGGCGTGGTGTTCCCGCTGACGCGCAGGAACCGGACAGACAGGTCCCTCCGCGCTTCCGAACGATGCATCGGGATACAGCCGGGCGGCGCAGAACCGCCTGCACGGGCCGGTATTGCCTTGATTCCGGCCACCCCGCGACCGCGACGAAACAACGCCGGCAGACGCAACGCGCAGTGATCGCTGCGCAGGCTAGCTGCCGGCCAAGAACACGAGCGGCCCACGGCCGCCTCTCGCAGCGCAGGCAACCGTCTCCAGATGCATGGCCGAACAGGCCCGCCTATCGCGCGGGCTTCGATTCACCACACTCCAACCGAGACAACGACCATGCAAAAGTACATTGCAACCGTGATCGCCGCAGGACTGATGCTGTCCAGCGGTGCAGCCCTCTCGCTTTCGTCGCCGAACGATGCCAACCGGCTCGAGCGCCAGACGGCGCAGTCCGACCTGATCTTCAAGGGCACGATCACCGCCATCGAGTACCGGAATTCCCGGGAAGGCATCCCGCACACCTTCGTCACCTATCGCGTCGACAACGTGCTGAAGGGGGCGTACGGCGCCCGCACGCTGACGCTGCGCTTCGTGGGCGGCGTCCAGAAGAAGGGCGTGATCGTGCGCACGCTGGTCGCATCGAACGCCCCCGCCTTCGCCACCGGCCAGCAGGACCTGCTGATGATGCGCGGCAACGGCGAAGTCTCGTGCCCGATCGTGCAATGCGCGCTGGGCCGCTACCGCATGGAACAGGGTCGCGTGAAGACGGAGGTCGGCGGCGTGATCGCGAAGAGCAACGATGGCGGCGCCCTCGTGCTGTCCGGAAGCAATGCCCGCATCGCCTCCGGCGGCCAGGCCGTGAAGCTGTCCGACGGCACGGTCGCGACGCCGTATTCGCAGGCCGAATTCATGTCGCTGGTCCGCGGCGTGGCCTCGCAGCAGCGGTCCGCCGCCACGCGCGCGAAGCCGATCCGGAGCATGGATCCGTCCAGGCCCTTCAACGGCACCTTGCCGAATGTCGCCGCCGCGCCCCCGTCGCGCTGAGCGCCCTGAAGACGCCATCCATCGAATCGAAACACGGAGCATCCAATGAACAAGTTTCCCGTCCTTTCCGGCGCAGCCCTCCTGCTGCTGATCGGCGCGCAATCGGCGAACGCCGCCAACTTCCTGAACACCTGCAATGGCCGCCCCATGGGATTGCCGAACGCCTCCGTGGCGTGGAGCGTGTCCTCCGCGGGCTTTCCCGCAGGCGGCACCTGGGACACGGCATTGCGCGCCGCGATCGCGCGCGTCAACGACAATCCGAGCCGGCTGAGGATGTCGATCGCCAACAACAGCGATACCAGCGTCGCGATCGGCAACGGCCAGAACGAAATCTGGTTCAGCGGCAACGCGGCCGAAGCCAGCCCGGCCGTGGCCTACAACTACTACGACTGCAACACGTCGACGGGCGTCGGCTTCATCAGCGAATCGGACGTGCTGTTCTACAACGGCGAGCCCTACACCGCCGACATGACGGTGAACGCGCGGCTGTACGGCTACGGCGGCGGCCAGCGACCGTTCCAGACCACGGCCGTGCACGAGTTCGGGCATGCGCTGGGACTGGCGCATTCGAACAGCGAGTACAACGTCATGGGCACCGATTTCTACTTCATGACCACCAACGCGGGCGTCGGACGGGCCTATCTCGGCGCCGATGCCAGCGACGGCGCGGTGCGGATCTACGGTGCCGCCACCACGGCGGTGCAGGATGTGTCGCTGTCGCACTGGAAGTATTCCGGGGCGAGCGGCGCCTACAGCAGCCACGCGAAAACCATCCTCGCCAATGCATCGGGCACCGAGCTGTCCAGCACCGTCGATGCGGGCGAAAAGCGCTACGCCGTCACCGGCGGACAGACCGTGCAGCTGGAACTGACCCGCGAAAACAGCGGCCAGTCCGCGCAGAGCGCGAGGATCGGCTACTACCTGTCCACCGACAACCGGATCGATGCGGCAGACACGCAGATCGCGGTCGAAACGCTGAACCTGGGCCTCGGCGACCCGACGACCTGGCGCCGGACGCTGACGCTGCCGACCGGGCTGGCGACCGGCAAGTACTGGCTCGGCGCGATCATCGACGACAACAACGCGATCGCCGAACGCGTCGAGGACAACAATGCGATGTACATCCCGGTGTCCTACACCGGCGGTGGCGGTGGCGGGAACCAGCCGCCCGCCGCGAATTTCAGCACGACCATCAGCGGACTGACCGTCACGTTCACCGATGGATCCACCGATGCCGACGGCAGCATCGCCTCGCGCAGCTGGAATTTTGGCGATAACACCACCTCGACCGCGGTCAATCCCACCAAGACCTACGCGGCGGCCGGCACCTACACGGTGTCGCTGACCGTCACCGACAACCAGGGGGCGACCAACACCACCAGCCGCAGCGTGACGGTCAGCACCGGCGGCGGTGGCCTGCCGGAATGCACCGCGAGCAGGACCGACGAACTCGGCCGGAACTGCGCGCGCAGCAACCTGAGCGCATCGACCGGGAGCACGCGCTACTTCTACCTGCTCGTCCCCGCGGGAACCAGCCAGCTGCGCATCACCACCTCGGGCGGCACGGGCAACGCGGACCTGTACTACAGCGCGACCAGCTGGGCGACACCGGGCAGCTACACGCTCCGCTCGGTGAACGCCGGAAACGGCGAGTCGATCACCGTCAACAATCCGCCCGGCGGCTACGTCTACATTTCGGTCCATGCCGCCGCGTCCTTCAGCGGCGTGAAGGTCTCGACCGAGTACTGATGCCGTGACATCGACCTGATGGGGCGCCACCCGCCCCATCGCTTGCCCGGGCCGTCCGGTCTCCGTCACTCGACGGCCGACGGCCCGGGCTTTTTGCAGGCCTCGCCCTCCCCTGCACGACCGGGCACGCCGCAGCATCTCATCACAAACTGAGACCAACACCTGCATGGCCGCGCCATACCCCGAATGCGCCCTGCGTCACAAAGCGGGGGGGCGGATCGGGTATGCTGCGTTGCCGCAAAAACGCAAGCTGTCACTTTTCAGGGGGAGCGATGCTGCTGTATCAGATGCACGAGCTGGGCCGCGCATGGATGGCGCCGATCACCTACTGGGCCGAAGCCAACGCCCGGATGTTTTCCGCACCCGGCAGCTGGCTGTCGGGCCTGCCGCATGCGCAGCGCGCCGCCGCGGGCTACGAACTGCTGTACCGCATCGGCAAGGACTACGAGAAGCCGAAGTTCGGCATCCATTCCGTGCAGCACGACGGTCGCGAAGGCTCGGCGGCGGTGTCGCCGGTGGTCGAACGCGAAGTGCTGCGCACGCCGTTCTGCCGCCTGCTGCGCTTCAAGCGCTTCTCCGACCAGGCCGACGGCATCGTCGAGCTGAAGGACGATCCGCCGGTGCTGGTGGTCGCGCCGCTCTCCGGCCACCACGCCACCCTGCTGCGCGACACCGTGCAGACCCTGCTGCGCGACCACAAGGTGTACATCACCGACTGGATCGACGCGCGCATGGTGTCGAAGGACGACGGCAACTTCACGCTCGACGACTACATCGCGACCATCGAACAGTTCATCCGCCACATCGGCGCCGAGAAGCTGCACATCATCAGCGTCTGCCAGCCGACCGTGCCGGTGCTCGCGGCGGTGTCGCTGATGGCCGCGCGCGGCGAAGCCACGCCGCGTTCGCTGGTCATGATGGGCGGGCCGATCGACACCCGCGAATCACCGACGGCGGTGAACAACCTCGCCACGCAGAAACCGCTGTGGTGGTTCGAGCAGAACCTCATCCACATCGTGCCGGCGAACTACCCCGGTCGCGGTCGCCGCGTCTATCCGGGCTTCCTGCAGCACATGGGATTCATCGCGATGAATCCCGAGCGGCACATGATGTCGCACTGGGATTTCTACCAGGACCTGGTCAAGGGCGACCTCGACGACGCCGAGTCGCACCGCCGCTTCTACGACGAATACAACGCCGTGCTGGACATGCCGGCCGATTACTACCTCGACACCGTGCGCATCGTGTTCCAGGAACACCTGCTGCCGCGCGGCCTGTGGGACGTGGCCGGCGAACGCGTGCGTCCGGAAGCGATCACCGGCACCGCGCTGATGACCATCGAGGGCGAACTCGACGACATCGCCGGCGTCGGCCAGACCCGCGCCGCGCACAAGCTGTGCACCGGCATCCCCGATGAGAACCGCGTGCACCTCACCGCGCAGGGCGCCGGCCACTACGGCATCTTCAGCGGCCGCCGCTGGCGCGACCAGGTGTATCCGCAGGTGCGGGATTTCATCGCGAAACACGCCTGACGCTCGCGTCGGCCTGCTCTTCTCCCTCCCCTTCAAGGGGAGGGCCGGGGTGGGGATGGGTTTCCATCGACAGCCCATCACGCCAGATCATCTTCATATCCCGCAACCCATCCCCACCCAAACCCTCCCCTTGAAGGGGAGGGCTTCAAAGCGCAACGCTCAAATGGAAAGCCCTCACGCCTTGCGGCGGAAGGGCTTTCGTTTCAGGGGCTTTCGTTTTACGGCAGCGGAAGATCAGTCGTACTGCGAGGTCTTCACCAGCAGGTGCTTGGCGAACTGACCGTGCAGGTAACCGATGCCGCGCGCCAGGTGCAGGGTGACGAAGAGCAGCAGCACGCCGAAGAACAGCAGCAGCGGCATGGCGGCATAACCGAGCGACGATCCCAGCACGCCGTCCTGGATGCCGAGGAACATGAACCCTTCGAAGTCGTGGTTGACCACGGCATCGCCGAACCACACCGCGAACGGCGCCGCGATGAAGCCGGCGGCGGTGGCGAGCAGCGTCACCACCAGGCTGAAGTAGATGATGCCCAGCGGCAGCATCAGCAGGAAATACAGTTGCGTCAGCCACGTGCGCGGGTCGGTGAACATCTCGCCGATGCGGGTCAGCCAGGGCTTGCCGCGCGTGGCGTACAGCGGACGACGCGGCATGCGTTCGCCCAGCATCACCTCGACGATGCGCCCCTCCACCAGCGACAGCACCCGTACCGATCCGAAGTACAGGATCACGAACGGCACGCCGATGATCAGCACCGCCAGGCCGGCCGACAGCGACAGCCCGGTCACCACCCAGGTGAAGTAGAAGATGCCGGTCGCCAGCGCCAGCACCATGTAGAACAGCGATGCATAGGCGCGGGGATCGGCGACCACGCCGAAGAACTTGCCGACCAGCGAACTGCGCGGCTTCGGCGCGGGCGCGCGCAGTGCGCTCTGCACCTTCACCTCGGTGTCGCGGTAGATCTCGGCCACTTCCTCCGGCGCGCCATAGCTGGATGCGACCTGGGCGATCACCTCGGCTTCGGTCTTGCCGGGGTTCTCGGCCAGTTCGGAGCGCAGGTATTCCTCGGCGTCGTACAGCGCATCCTGGATCAGCGCGGGATCGGCGCCGGCCAGCGAACGCCGCAGGTGTTCGAGGTAGTCGGGAATGTTGCTGGGCAACGCCGAACTCGGTAGCGAATTAGTGGTCATGACAGGCTCCCCTTCAGAACGGAATCGACGGACGCCCGGGTGGCGTGCCAGGCGGAGGACCAGGCCTCCAGCACCGTGCGCCCATGCGGGGTGATGGTGTAGTAGCGGCGCGGCGGCCCGCTGATCGACGGCTCGATGTGGCTGTCGAGCAACCCGGCCCCTTCCAGGTTGCGCAGCACGGGATACAGCGCGCTCTGCTTGCCGCTCAGGACCCCGTCGCCGTGGCGCTCCAGGGTCTTGGCGATCTGGTACCCGTACATCGGCTCGGTGGCGGCGTCGAGCACGGACAGCATGACCAGGGAGACGGTGCCCGCCGACAGCTCCTTCTGGAACTTGCGCAGCAGGGCCTCGGTGGCCTCGTCGCGGGGAATGGGCTCGGTCATCTCGACCTCTCTGCAGTGACGGGATGGATATCGTTGAGATCACTCTAGTGCGAAGTTACACATACCGGATGTGCCGGAGGTCATCCCGACGGACATCCGACAGCCGTGGCCCCGGAGCGGGCCGACGGGTGGTCGCCGGTCGTCGATCCGGGGCAGAATCGACGGCCGACCACAAGGAGCGTCCCCGCATGTCGTCCTCGCGCATGTCCCCCCGCATCGCCCTGCTCACCGCCGCCATCGTCGCCGGCAGCCTCGCCGCCCAGGCCACGGCCCAGTCCACCCCGCACAACCGCTACCGCTCGATGCAGGAACTGCTCGACGGCTCGAAGGCCAGCGACTGGCGCGACCTCGACCCCACGCGCACGCTCTATCTCGACCTCGACAGCGGCCGCGTGGTGATCGAACTGGCGCAGGACTTCGCCCCGGCGCATGTCGCCAACATCAGGGCGATGGCCAAGGGCGGTTACTGGAACGGGATGAGCATCAACCGCGTCCAGGACAACTTCGTCGTGCAGTGGGGCGACCCGGCCGGTGAAGGCGAGCCGCGCAAGCCGCTGCCCAAGGGCGCGAAGGCCAAGCTGCCGGCCGAGTTCACACGCAGCAACACCAGCCTGACCTTCACCCACCTGCCCGATGTCGACGGCTGGGCGCCCCAGGTCGGCTTCAGCAACGGCTTCCCGGTCGGCCGCGACACGAACGAGAACATCGCCTGGCTGGCCCACTGCTACGGCATGGTCGGCGCCGGCCGCGAGAACGAAGCCGATTCCAGCAACGGCTCGGAACTGTATGTCGTCACCGGCCAGTCGCCGCGCCAGCTCGACCGCAACATGAGCACCGTCGGCCGCGTCGTGCAGGGCATGGAGCTGCTCAGCAGCCTGCCGCGCGGCACCGGTCCGCTGGGCTTCTACGAAAAGGCGGAACAGCGCGTGGCGATCCGCAGCATCCGCCTCGCCGCCGACCTCAAGCCCGCCGAACGCCTGAAGCTGCAGGTCCTGCGCACCGACACCCCCCTGTTCCAGGAACTGGTCGAAGCCCGCCGCAACCGCCGCGACGACTTCTACAAGCGTCCCGCCGGCCACATCGACCTGTGCAACGTCCCGGTGCCCACGCGCGTCGAGCCCCGGAGAACATTGGAAGGCAAACACAATACGCCGTAGCCTTATTCATTAGCTCCGGACAAGTCTGGCAGAACGACAAATGACCACAAAACGGATAACCCAGATCGGCCTTTCAATTTCACTGCTCGCGCTTACGCTGACCCATGGCGAAAGCCACGCAGAAGATATGACCAGACTCAAATACAGAAATTCAGGACTTGCAGTCGACCTAGGCGTGGGACTCTGGGCTTGGCCTTTACCAATGGATTTCGACAACGATGGTGACCTTGACCTTGTCGTCAACTGTCCGGACAAGCCATCGAACGGAGTGTATTTCTTCGAGAACTCAAACGGCGACACATCTGTACACAAGATGCCCATCTTTGAGCCAGGGCAAAGAATAAGCAAAGGCCTGCACAACACACAGGTCAGTTATGTCGAAGGCAAACCAAGAGTTCTTATTCCTGGAGTTGAATTCCCGAATTTCCCCAAGACCGGATTGGAAGAAGGCAGAACTCTGCCCATCCCGCCGAACCCCCACTCAAAGCCCTTGCGAGGGAACATGTGGAAATACGTGGATTACGAGGGTGACAGTGATACGGATATCGTCGTCGGCACCGACGACTGGAGCGAGTATGGCTGGGACGATGCATATGATGCCGACGGGCGATGGAAGAACGGCCCATTACTCGGCAATGTGTATTTGATCAGAAATAGAGGAAGCGACGAAGCGCCAGTCTATGAAACGCCAGAGAGGCTCTTGGCAGGAGACAAGCCTCTTCAGACTTACGGCTGGCCTTCGCCGAACTTCGAAGATTTCGACAAGGATGGCGACCTCGACATCATATGCGGCGAGTTCCTCGATGGATTCCTGTATTTTGAGAACACGGGAACGCGAGGGAACCCTGTATACAACGAAGGCAAACGATTGACGCTGACCTCAAGAAACAAAGTGGCTGCATTTCCCTCGGCATGGCTCGCATCGGAGCAAGTCGCCAAGCAGGCAAGAAACCGCCTGCCCCTTACCATGGACCTGCAGATGATCACTCCAACCGCGATCGACTGGGACAAGGACGGCGACCCCGACCTTATTACAGGAGATGAGGACGGAAGGGTGGCCTTTGTCGAAAATACCGGGAGGCTAGGAGTGGATGGAATCCCACAATTTCTGCCACCCAGGTATTTTCAGCAAAAGGCGGATGAGCTGAAATTCGGCGCGTTGGCAACCCCATACGGATTCGACTGGGATGGTGACGGTGACACCGACATTCTAAGTGGCAACACGGCAGGATATATCGGTTATTTCGAAAACATGAGTGGAAACGGAGTAGAGTTTCCGAAATGGGCAGCACCGTCCCGTCTGAAGGCCGATGGAAAAACCATTCGAATCACGGCTGGATACAACGGCAGCATTCAAGGGCCTGCAGAAGCCAAGTGGGGATATAGCGCACTTTCAGTCGCTGACTGGGATTCGGACGGTCTTCCCGACCTGCTGGTGAATTCGATCCTCGGTCGGGTCGTGTGGTATCGCAACATCGGAACCCGAAAATCTCCACGGCTTGCGTCAGCCAGGCCCATCGAAGTGGAGTGGCAGGGAGCGCAGCCTAGACTGAGTTTCGGTTGGCAGCATCCCGAAGGCAAGGCTCTGCTAACCCAATGGAGAACCACGCCATCTGCGATCGACTGGGACAAGGACGGGATGACGGATCTCGTGATGTTGGACCACGAAGGTTATCTAGCCTTGTTCCGCAGGGTCAAACAGAACGGGAAACCAATTCTTCTTCCGCCTGAGCGCATATTGATGATGCTCTCCGGAGAGGAAACCAGCAACGCCTCACTCCCTATACGCCTCACATCCTTGAAGGGCGGAAAAAGTGGTCGCAGGAAAATTGCAATAACGGACTGGGATATGGATGGGGACTACGACATTCTCGTCAACTCGACGAGCGCATCGCTCTTAGAACAGGTATCGGCCGGGCCCCGAGGTTATTTTTTCCGTGATCGCGGCCCAATCACGCCACAGGACATCGAAGGACATGACGTGAGTCCTAGCGTAGTGGATTTCAACGACGACGGCGTTCCGGACTTCGTGGGCGGCGCAGAAGACGGTAAGTTCTATTACCTCAGGAACAGCAGATCGAACACCGCCGCCCCGCCCCATCCATAATCGGCATTCAGGGCAGAAACGTGTTGAACTGCCCGACGCTTTGACTTGACCTTAACCACCAGGGGGACGGCTAGACATTGGTCGAATAGATCGATACCCATCGTAACGGTAGCCTAGAGAGCGTCCCACATCAGCAACCCATGCGCATCGCCCTGCTCGCCGATCTCCACGCCAATCGCGAGGCGGTGGACGCCTGCCTGAAGGCGGTACGGAAGGCCGGCTGCGATCGCATCGTGCTGCTCGGCGACATCGTCGGCTACGGCGCGGACCCGGCGTGGACCGTTGACATGGCACGGGCGCTGATCGAAGACGGCGCGCTCGCGATCTTCGGCAACCACGACCAGGCCGTGCTGCGCGCGCGCGACGACGCCGGTGAACGCGCCCGACGCCACGGCGATGCGCAGGTCGCGATCGAATGGACGCGGGGCCAGCTCGACCACGCCCAGCGAGGCTTCCTCGGCTCGCTGCCGGCGAGCATCGAGGACGAGGACAGGCTCTACGTCCACGCCAACGCCTGGGCGCCGCTGGACTGGGGCTACATCGGCAACGCGCTCGCCGCCGCGCAGAGCATCGCCGCGACCGCGCAGCGCGTGACCTTCTGCGGCCACGTCCACGAACCCGCGCTCTACCACTCCCAGCCCGGAGGCAGCGCACGCCATTTCGCACCGCGCCCAGGCGTGCCCGTGCCGCTCATCGCGAGCCGGCGCTGGGTCGCGCTGCCGGGCAGCGTGGGCCAGCCGCGCGACGGCAATCCCGCGGCCTGCTGTGCGCTCTACGACACCGCCACCGACACATTCACCACGTTCCGCGTGGCCTACGACCACCTCGCCGCCGCGCGGAAGATCATCGACGCAGGACTGCCGCAGGAACTCGCAAGACGACTGATCACGGGAGGGTGACATGCCGGTACGTCTCACGCCGGGTCTGGACATCGGCGGTTTCGAACTGATCGCGCCGCTGCACGAAGGCGGCATGGCGACGCTGTGGCGTGTCGCTCATCCCGCCCACGCGATGCCGCTGCTGATGAAGCTCGCGCGCGTCGGCTACGGCGAAGCGGCGACGCAGATCGTCGGCTTCGAAGTGGAGAAGATGATCCTGCCGCGCCTCACCGGCCCGCACGTGCCGCGTTTCGTCGCCTCGGGCGATCACGAGGACCAGCCCTGGCTGGTGATGGAGCACCTCTCCGGCGAAACCCTGCGCCCCCTGCTCGACCGCGCGCCGCTGCCGGCGGCACAGGTCGCACTACTCGGCGCACTCGCCGCCGACGCGATCCACGCGCTGCACCAGCAGGGCGTGATCCACCTCGACATCAAGCCGAGCAACCTGCTGCGCCGGCCGGAAGGTGCGCCGCACCACGGCAAGGTCGCACTGATCGACTTCGGTCTCTCGCATCATGCGCACCTCCCGGACCTGCTCGCCGAACAGTTCAACGTGCCGATCGGCACCGGCCCGTATATCGCGCCGGAACAGGTGCTCGGCGTGCGCGACGACCCGCGCAGCGATCTGTTCGCACTGGGCGTGACCCTCTATCACCTCGCCACCGGCGAACGCCCGTTCGGCAATCCGACCAGCGATGCCGGCCTGCGACGCCGCCTGTATCGCGACCCGGTCCCGCCGCGTGCGCTGCGCCCGGAGATCCCGCGCTGGCTGCAGGAAGTCATCCTGCGCTGCCTCGAAGTGGACCCCGATGCACGCCACGCCACCGCCGCACAGCTCGCGCACGACCTGCAGCATCCCGAACAGGTGCCGCTCACCGCGCGCGCCGACCGCAGCCAGCGCGATGGCCGCATCGCCGTGCTCAAGCGCTGGTGGGACAACGTGGGCCGCGACCGCGCGCCGCGCGACAGCGTCGGCGACCACCTCGACCACGCACCGCTGCTGATGGTCGCGATCGACCTCAAGCACGAAGACGCCGCGCTGTGCGAAGCCCTGCGCGCGAACGTGCGCCGCATCGTCTCGACCTTCCCGCACGCGCGGCTCGCCTGCGTCACCGTCATGCGCACCGCACGCATCGGCCTGGACAGCAATCTCGACGCCGAAGGCCGCAACCGCCACGTCAAGCGCCTGATCGCCCTGCGCGACTGGGTCCGCCCCCTCGCCCTCGGCGAAGACCGCGTCACCGTGCACGTGCTCGAACACAGCGACCCCGCCCACGCCCTGCTCGACTACGCCCGCGACAATGGCGTCGACCACCTCCTCATGGGCGCCCGCGGCATCACCGGCGTCCGCCGATTGCTCGGCAGCGTCAGCGCCCGCGTCGTCGCTGAAGCACCCTGCACCGTGACCGTGGTGCGTGCAGCGGGCGCGCACTCAACGAAGGAAGACGAAGCCCCGTAGCCCGGGTCCGCGCAACGCGCGTACCCGGGATGAGGCACGAGCAGACCTTGCATCGCTAGTGGCGCTGCTCGATGCCCTCATCCAGCCTGAGCCAGCGATGCATGCGCTCGCCATAGTTCGAGACGGTGGGCGGCGGAAACCCCGGATCGGCGAAGGCGCCCACAGGCACGGCGACCTCATCCGGCAAGGCATCCACCCGGTAGTACAGCGTTGCGCCGCATTCCGGGCAGAAATGGAAGCGTGCGATGCCGCCCTCGTCGCCAGCCAGCGCGTATTCCCTGCTGACACCCTGGATCGCCACGTCCGCACTCGCGAACCGCGCCTGCACCGCGAACGCGCTGCCCGAACGCCGCTGGCAGTTCAGGCAATGGCAGACCGAAACGCGACTCGGCTCGCCCTCGGCGCTGAAAGTGAGCTGTCCGCATGTGCAGCTGGCGCGGTGGATGGTCATGATCACGTGCTCGCGAATCGAAGCGGATCACGATCAGTCATGCCAGAAGCCATCCTTGACGAGCCAGTCGCAGAATGCCTTTTCTGAGCGAGTGGCCTTGGACGACCCCGCGCCGAACGCCTGACGATCAGCCTGCGCCTGCCGGAGCAGCAGATGCCCTCGAATGATCTTGACCTGATTCAAGGCGCCGAACCGGAACTCGCCATCGACCTGCCCGCGATCGATCATCTGCCGAAGCGTCTCGGTCGCAGCACTGGCCGCAGCCAGGTCCATGTCGGACTCACGGATCCGCATGTCGGGCTCGATCCTGTTCACCACGCCCTTGCACAGGCCGGAATCGGCTGGCGCGCCGGCGGCCAGTGCGATCGAAAGGAATAATTGCAGGCTCATGAAAACCTCATTGGCAGTAATGTGAAGTCGCCCCCGGAGCGAAGAGTCGGAATTCACGACGACCCAGCCGCCCAAGGCGTCCATCGGCAGAACATCGCGCAGAATATCGCGACCGCAGTCCGATGCACTACCGCACGATCGAAAGCGCCTCATCCATGGGCATGTAGTCGTATCCCTCGTCCCACGGGTAGCGGTGCTGCTTGTCGGGAAAGAACATCACGACCGCATCGAAAGGCTTGCCCTGGTAGTAGCGCACGGCCGTGCCGAGGTAATCATTGAAATATTCGGATCGAATGGATCTGAAGATGACGTTGTAGCCGCCGGTCAGGATGTTGCCGTCTTCGACATCCGTGCGGATGGCATGCCCTTTCCTGAGCAGCCAGGCGCACTCGTTGAGCGCCGCCTGCGCCTTCTCGCGCGCGACACCGAAAATCATGACTTCCGGAGCGTTGTAGGATTCGCCGAAGCCGATCGAATACGTGAAGCGATCCTGATGATCTTCGACAGGCAGGATATGCAGGCAGTGCCAGCCATGCGAGCGGATGTTGTCCGCGATCCTCTGGTTCTGGGCAAGGTGTTTTTCGTTCATGGCCGAATGACGGGTCGAAAGAGTGTCATGCGTTCGCGGAGATGAGGGCCATCGAGAACAGCCCGCTGCGGCAGGACAGTCTGCTCATCGCAGATCGCCATCCTGCCCATTGCGGAACCGCAGGATCAGTCGCTTGATGCCGGAGCTGCCGAAGATCAGCCACAGGGCAAGGGCCAATTGACCGGCGGTCGCGATGATGTTCGCGATCTGCTCTTGCTGCCAGTCGAAATGTGCCGCGTCGATCCGGCGACTGAGCAGGAACAGGGTCACCCAGTAGATCGCGTCGGGCAAGGCATGCGACAGCACCCAGACGCCGAGCAACGTCAATCCGACCGTCAGCGCCACCGAGCCATCCATCGCGGTTTCGGAACGCGGTTCGCGCATCGCCGGCAGCAGTTTCCTCGCCACCGTCAGCGGGAAGCACCACAGATAGACGCAGAGGCCAAGGCTCAACCCCGAAAGCAGCCACACCAGCATAAGCGAAGGCTTGGGCTCCACCTGGTCCATGAACGCGAGCGTGCCGGGGATCGTGCGTACCACCGTGACCAGCAGGAATATCGCGAAGATCCGGACGGCAACCGCAATCACATCTTCCCTGCTCATGGCAGCCCCTCGTGGCCTGTGTTGGATGGACCCCGCGAGGGGACATGGCGGGCAGATTGCCATGCGGCAGGCCCGGCATCAATGAAGCACCATCACCCCGCCGCCGAGCGCCCGCGCATGACCAGAAAGAGGAGAAGACAGGACAGCAGCATCAGCCCGAAGAAAGCCAGACCAATCATCGAATTCTCCGAGCCCGGATTTCGCAGCAACCTGGCCGCATCGAGCGCGATGTACACCGCGTACGCCAACACAGGCACGGCCAGGACGACCGATGCAATGCGGATCGGCTTGCGGGATCGCAGGGGCAGCAACAGCCCCAGCACGACGGACAGGCACAGCAACATGGGAATGCCGACCACCAGGGTCGGCAGGCCATTGGCGGCGGCGGCGACCCCGGGCCACGCAAGCAGCGGGAGCAGAAGCGCGGCCCGCCTCATCAGCCCCACTCGCGCCGCAGCCTGGTCGCCGCCAGCGATGTCATCGATGGTCGCTCGAATTCACCGGACTGCGCCACGCGCGTACGCATGTCCTCCATGATGGTCTTCGCGCTGCGTCCCGCCGGGTCCAGTCGCGCCAGCTCTTCCTTGTAGAGCTGCTCCAGCTGGTAATAGGCCGCCACCTGGTCGCACAACTGCGCGATGTGCCGCTCGGCGCGACCCCAGCGGCGATCGATGCGCGTCGTCGCATAACTGATCAGCCCGCCGAGCAGCGCACCCGCCAGCGCGAACAAGCCTGCAATCACTTCACTACTCACGAGTCTCCTTCGCGCCGCGCGCACCATGCGGTCCACGCCGCACAGCGACGCCGACCCGATCGATGAGACGGACCTCGCATCGCGAGGCCCGCCGCCGACCATGCTACCGCCGACATGTTCGATCCCGCAAAGGCCGGCTACGCGCCGCGCCAGGCGGGTCCGGGACTGCACGGGTGCGATCCTGCCGGTTCAAGCACCGCTTCGCGGGCGGACGACACTTTCGCTACAGGGCCTTGGCCTGCGGAAACGGAAGCGATTCGAGGACGACCCTCGATTGCGCCTGCGGCTCGCCGCGGAGGAAACGCAGCGTTTCCTCGCGCAACGCGGGCGTACCGAAGAAGTCGAAGGCATGGGTACCGTTCTCGACGATCACGAGACGCGCATTGGGCAGGTTCGCGACAAGACGGCGCGCATTGTCGACCGGCGTGCGGGCATCGAGATCGCCGGCGAATACGATCATGGGCACATCGCTGGTGATGGGCGCACGGAACTCATCGCCCAGGTCGGCTGCGCCCCATGCATCCGACAGCGCGCGCACGGGAAAATTCAGGGCGTCGCCGAGCAAGGCACTCCCGGACTCCGAGGCGATGCTGGCACGACGCTCCGCACTGGCACCTGAGGCCAGATCGATCAACGGCCCCATCGCATTCCCGATGCCCGCGCGGCGCCGGGCCATCAGTGACAGCCGCGCAAGATCGCGCATGTCTCCTGCTTCCATCATGCGATACGCCATCGGCAACCGCGCCATGCTGCGCGGATCCGCAAGCGCCTGTGCCGTGAGCCATTGCAGATCGAATGCGCCAAGCACGACGCGCATCGTTTCGCCCGTACCGGGGTCGACGACCTCGACCGCGACCGGATCGGCATCGAGCCTGGCCAGGACGCGACGCATGCGCGGCACGAACATCGGATCGCCCGCGCGACGACCGAGCAGGCCAAGCACAGGCTCGACCTGCGACGGCCGCTTCCAGGTGTCGTCAGGGCCTTCGGGCGCGACCAGCACGAGGCGGGCGACGCGTGCGGGATGGCGGCGCAGGACAGACAATGCGAGATGCGTGCCGTAACTACGCCCCCACAAGGTCAGTCGTTCGTACCCCAACCTGCGCCGCAGGGTCTCGACATCGTCCGCACTTTCGCGCGTGTTGTACGCTTCGGGCCGGATGCCGCGCTCGCGCAGCGCCCGGAGCGCGGAATCCACCTTCGCGCGCATGAGCGGCAACCACAGATCCGGCGATCCCGCCGCGTCCAGGGGCAAGTCGTAACGCATGTCGACAGCGAGACTCGGCAAGGAGCGCCCCGTGCCGCGCTGATCAAGGGCGATCAGGTCGCCATCGAACATCGTCAGCGCCGACGGACCGCCTCGCCTGAGCATGTCCATGACCTGGCCCACGCTCGAATCCCCGGGGCCACCGGCGAGCAACATGTGCGCGTCGCGCGTCGGCGCTTCCTCGCGACGCACTCGCAGATAGCTCAGCGTGATCATGCGAGTGGCTCGACCATTGGCATCCGCTTCGGCGTGAATCTCGGGCACGTCGATCGTGCCGGCAGTGACGGTCACGCCGGGCATGCCGACATCGATCATCCGTTCTTGCGACAGCTGGCTCGCATCCACCGAAGAAAGCGGACTGCCTGCCGCCGTGGCACACAGCACGAACTGTGCAAGCACTCCGATCGCCAGCGCGAAGGCATTCATGCGGCTCCCCTTGAATCCGCGACAAGCGCATCCCGTCGCGACCGCAAGACGCGTGCGCGACGGATGGCACGCACAAGCATGAACAACGCGCACGCACAAAGCGTTGCTCCCAGCACAGCCGACGCCATGAACATGCTGCTCTCTCGCCACACTGCGACCCAGCTGGCGCCGGCGGTGAAAACAGCCGAAGCGATCAGGGCGATCCGTGCAGCGATCACACGATGCTCGGCCAGGAAGACCCGCCGATTAAGCAATGTCCTGGCCGCATAGCCGACCCACGCCAGTGCGAATGCCGTCATCACCATGAAGGCGGCGCGGGTGGGAGCCGGAAGATGAGGCTCCGTGACGAGCAGCGACACTAGCAGAACGGTCATTGCGATCGTGCCGAACAGCAAGGCGATGTGCAGGTAGCGGGCGCGAGGAGACAGGGCGCGATCGGTGAGCGCCCGCAACTCATCCTCCAGCCCGGCAGGCATCTTGAATTCTTCGTTCATCCACGTATCTCCTCGGGGCGCATCAAGGCGCGCAATGCGGCGCGCGCGCGGAACAGCCGTGATTTCACGGTACCGACAGGAATGTCCAGAACAGCGGCGACCTCCTCCAGCGACAGTTCCTGCAGATGGAACAGCGTCAGCAGCTCGCGTTCCGGTGGTGGAAGCCGGCCGAGATGGCGAAGCAGCACTTCAACCAGCATCTCGTCATCGAACGGGGCTGCAGCAATCGCCTCATGCTCCAGCGTGACCGCAGCCGGTTCCGCATAGCGCACACGCAGTCGGTCGGCGAACGCACGATGCGCGATACCGAACAACCAGGCACGGAATTGCGCAGCGTCGCGAAGACTCGCGATGCCGCGCAACACGCGCAGCCAGATGTCCTGGGCGAGGTCACGCGCCAGTTCGTCATCCCCGGCAAGTCGACGGGCATGGCCATACAACAAGGGCGACCAGCGCCGGATCAGCAGATCGAACGCCGCGCGCTCGCCAAGCTGGCACCGCACCACGATCAATTCGTCTTCAGGTTCGAGATCCGAGGCGTTGCGCGGCACGGTCGTTCCTCAGCAAGAGGGGGGTATGACCCAGTAGTCGTGTTTTCCGGAAAAAGGTTCACGGAGGAGACGTCGGCCAACCCCTGCCCCCACCGATGCGGTGCGTCAAGATTTGCACAAGCTGCAATGCATCGCACCGGATTTTCGTGCCGCCGCGACCAAAGCGGTGCGCCGAGGCACACCCGATTGGGTTCCGGGCCCCTGATGACCCGCGCCCGGTGAAACATCACGCAGCACCATATAGGGTGCGATACATCGCACGGGCTTTTCGTGCCACCGAGATCAAAGCGGTGCGCCGAGACACACCCGATGAGGTTCCGAGCGCGGGGATGACCCGCGCCCGGTGCAACATCACGCGGCGGGGCCGTCGGCCGGCTCCAGACCGCCGGCAGGGGCTGAATCACCCCAGCCCACAGCAAGAACCCCCGTCGTCCCGGCGCAGGCCGGGACCCAGCTCTTGACGTGTTTAAAACCATTCAAACGGGATCCCGGCCTGCGACGGGATGACGACGGAAGCGTGTGCGTGACGGTGATCCTGTCGCGCATCGAGCGCAGGCGCATCAAGGTTTGCACCGCAATTCACCTCGACCTTGACGCGCCGAGCACGGTGCGAAGATGGGACGACAACGGGGAACACCTCTCGATAAAATCAGCAGTGGCTGCTTTTGTAGGGCGGGCTCAAGCCCGCCGTTGCTACGTGCGAGATTCCGCAGGGAGTCGAATACGCATCTCGGAGCGAGGCCGCTTCTTACAGTGAGCGACTTCTTTCCGGCGGGCTTGAGCCCGCCCTACGGTGCTGCATCACCGTGCATGTGAAAGCGTCCTTGTCGAGCAGCAGGTGCAAGCCCGGATACCGCAGCATGGCGTAGCGGTCGCGGTCCTGCAGCCTGCGCGCTGCCTCATCGGCATCCAGCGGAGCGCAAGCGACACCATCGAACGACGTGTTGACGAGCGCGCGATGCACGTGCAACCAGCCCTCCCATTGCGCTGGAGCCGGCCTCAGCACCGCCGCCAACTGGTCGTGGATCTGCTGCATGCTCGCGTCGATATAGGCGCTGCGCCCTTGCACCGAGGACACGCCTGGCGTGATCGCCTCGTGGAACACAAGATCGAGACGCCCGTCTGCACGCCTCAGGCAAGTGGCAGGCACGATGGGCGCGGCCGCCGCATGTGAGAGATATGCAATGCCCGAACGCACTGCAAGCGTACGCCCGAAGAACGATACATGCCTGAGGTGTTCCTCACCCTGGCCGGCGCCGGCATTGCCATCGGCATACAGCACCAGCGGGGTTCCGCGCCTCAGCGCGCGAAGACCGTGCAGCACGCTGTTGGGCGCTTCCGCATCGATGATCGTGAGTGCCCCGGTCCAGCCGCGCTCCACTCGTGCCCGCGCAGCGGACTCCAGGAAATCCTGGCCTTGCGCCGCCAGCGTGCGCCCGGAGACGAACAACAGGCAGTCCACTCCCTGGGCGGACAGCACGTGGAACAGGAACTTGTAGGAGCCCAGGTGATAGGTGCAGAAGATCCTCGGCGTCCCCTTCGACCAAGGCAGGTCGCCGCAGTGGCTGTGGATGCTTGTGAGACCGAGAAGATCGAAATCGTTCTGGTCGAGTGCGCTCATGCGCTGGTGGAAGAGCACCTCCCGGACCAGTTCACGCGCGGTACGCGCGTCGTGTCCGGGCATGAAATGGCGCAGGTTGGCTTCGGCGATGTGCACGGCATTCGCGAACGCCATCTCGGCCTGTTCTGCCGATCGATCGACACCATCCTCATCGAGCGTGGCGAGCTCCGCATCGATGCGGGCGAGTACGGCTTCGGCCTGTGCCGAGAATACCAGGGTTTCCATGCGTTGCGTGGCCGGATTGCCGCGGCAGCGAGGCCCATCCCGATCATCAAGCCATCGGAATGGGCCTGCAACTGCAGGTCAGCGCTGGGCTTCGGCGTACTGCAGCGGCTTGCCGACGTTCTCGCAGCAGATGTAGCCCTGAGCGAGGTCTTCCTTGTTCGGCAGCAGCGCCTTCAGGCTGGCCTCGAGATCGTTGAGGCTGAAGGTCTGCTGGGAGTCGTGATGGTCTTTCAAGTGGATCTCCTTGTGCGTATGGCGATGAATGGATCGTGCAATGCCGACAACACCGACCATGCACTCCTCGGTCTTGCAGGGTCCGCACGATCTCGGCATCCGCCGGATGGCGGACAATCGATCTTAACAGGGCGCTGAAACACCTACCACATCAAGCCGCCGAGACACCGACGCGGACAGACAGCACCGGTCGCATCGCAGCTTTCGCAGGTCGCACAAGCCGAAGGCGTCTTGGGCCGTCATGGCTCACCGATGCCGGGCACCTCAAAGAAGGTGCATGACGCTTTGCTTTTGCGCCCTACGAATGCGCCTTGCGGCCTTGCGGCAGAGTCTGCGCAGACCAGATAGCGGGAAGTGCTCAGCGGACTTCGTAGCCCAGGATCACCGTACGGCCCGGGCGCTCGACGACCCTCAGGTTCGGTGGAAAGTGGGATCTCAAGGCGTTGAATGTCTCAGTCGACATGTCCAGCCAATCGATGTCGCGTGCCTGGAAAGGACCGATGCTCGCGCTATCCCAGTAGCCCGGCGTTGCGTGCCAGATGATGTCATCGCGAAGCAGCGACGCATCGCCCCGGTCGCCGAAGGCAACGATCACGTCATCGCCGGGCGTCCCGCCAGCCAGATAGTCGTTGAAGACCAGCTTGATCCTGCAAGCGACCTTCTCTTCAGCAAGCACACCCAGGACGAGACACCATCGGGTGTCGTTCATCCAGCTCGTGTGGGTTCTTCGTTGGGGGTGCATCGATTCTGCTCGTCTGGTGGATGCCCGCAGGCATCACGCCATATCGATCACGCCTTGCCGGCAATGGCATCGGCGACGATCTTCCGCGTCGAATCGAGCATCGCGTCCAGCGGTTCCGGCGCATCGCCCTCGAACGAAATCACCGCGCCGAAGTCCTTCGCCAGTGCACAGCTCACGATCATGACGCATGCCAGATCCTTCATGCTGCCGCGCCAGACCAGACTGATGCAGCAGTCGCGACCTGCCGCGATTTCTTCCAGATCCTCATCACCATCAATGACCTCATCGGCCTCCTCGTAGAAGATCTCGAAACCGACCTCTTCCTCGCCGGCCAGCACGCAGGGGGAAAACCCCTCGTCCTCGAAAGGCGTGAACTCGGGATCCAGCGACATGTCGAATCCGAGCGCGTCGATCGAAGCCTGCAACTGGTCACGCCCCGGAACGCGGGACCTTTCGATGAATGCCATCTGGGTGTTCGACATGCTTGTTCCCGAGGAAAATGAAGCCCCCCTCAGTCTGCATCACGAAGCGCGGCCGCATCAACGTCACCATCGCGTGCTGCGGATCGGCGGCAGCCCATGGAGTGCGATTCATCGCATCGGCTTTTCGTACCACCGCGATCAAAGCGGTGCGCCGAGGCACACCCTATTGAGCTCCGGGCGCAGGATGACCCGCGCCCGGTGAAGCATCACGCGGCGGGGCCGTCGACCGGCTCCAGACCGCCGGCAGGGGCTGAATCACCCCAACCCACAGCAAGAACCGCCGTCGTCCCGGCGCAGGCCGGGACCCAGCTCTTAACGTGTTTGAAACCATTCAAGCGGGATCCCGGCCTGCGCCGGGATGACGACGGGGGCGTGTGCGTGACGGTGATCCTGTCGCGCATCGCGCGCAGGCGCGTCAAGGTTTGGTAGCCCGTATATGGACTCCTCCCCGTTGCCAAGCGCTTTTGATCCAAGGTGAGATTGCGAGCGTATATCCGGCCTGTGGATGAAGCCCTTGGCTTCTGGCCATGATGGAGCACAGTCGCATGCGGGTGCCTTATCGGGTAAGCGGCCTTGTGGCCTTCGGGCTACTCAGGCTCTTCCCGCACTGGTCTTCCCTGGGATCGCCATCGGCGATTGGCAAACTCGGTGATGGGTTGGTTTCAGGATCAGGTGGGGCGGTAACGCTGTTCGGTGGTCAGGATCGCCCAGGCGATGCGAGCGGTCTTGTTCGCCTGGGCGACGGTGGCGATGTTCCGGTGGCGTCGCGTCGCCAGGCTCATCAACCACCGGCTTCGATCGTCGGGTTTGTTGGCGGCGTTGCGCAGCACGCTGCGTGCGCCATGCGTGAGCAGGCTGCGCAGATAGCTGTCGCCACGCTTGTGGATGCCGAACAACCGGGCCTTGCCTCCGCTGGAATGCTGCTTTGGCACCAGGCCCAGAAATGCGGCCATTTGCCGACCACTGCGGAATTGCCTTGCATCGCCGACGGCGGCAATCAGCGCACTGGCGGTCAGCGGGCCAACGCCCGGGACTTCCAGCAGTCGACGGCCATCGGCATCCTGCCGAACATGTCGCTCGATTCGCTCGCTCAGCGCGTCGATACTCGCCTGCAGTTGCTTGAGTTCCTCGTACAGCTCGGACAGCAGTTCGCGGAAGCCAAAGCTCAGGCCGTTGTCGGCATCTTCCAGTAGTTCGGGGATCGCCTTGCGCAGCGCGCCCGGTCCTTGGGCGATGGCGATGCCGTATTCGGCCATGAGCCCGCGCATCTGGTTGATCAGTGCGGTGCGATGCTTCATCCGCAGCTGACGCACGCGATGCAAAGCCTGCTGATCCTGCTGCGCTATCGTCTTGACCGGCACGCGCGGAATATCCGGACGCGCCATCGCCGCACAGATCGCGGCGGCATCGTTGGCGTCGTTCTTCTGGCCGAGGACGAAGGCCTTCACGTACTGGGGCGGCAGCAGCTCGACCTGATGACCGATCGCCTGCAGTCGCCGGCCCCAGTCATGGGCGCTGGCGCAGGCTTCCATGCCAACCCTGCAGGGCGACAGGTCGCGGAAGAACGGCAGGATCTGGCTGCGCTTCAAGGACTTGCGCAGGACCGGCTTGCCGGCACGATCGACGGCGTGGACCTGGATGACGTTCTTTGCCAGATCAAGGGCGATACGGGTAATCTGCATGGCGGACTCCTCCTGCTTCGCGACTGGTGGTTCAACGTCCTTCCAGTCTGGCACCTAGATGCCGAAGAAGTGGGAGGAGTCCATTCCATTGGGTAGAGCGCAGCGAAACCCGGGGATTATGACAGCGCGAAGCGAAGCCCTCTGGTGAGTCGAAGCACATGTTGATGTGCGTTGTTGTTATCGGACACATTTCCCGGGTTTCGCTGCGCTCTACCCGGGCTACAAGAGCGCAATCCGGGCGCAGGATGACCCGCGCCCGGTGAAACATCACGCGGCGGCGCCGTCCAGCGGCACCAGCCGGTTGTCTTCATCGTATTGCAGACCGCAGACCATCGCGGCCATGCCGCGCAGCGCGGCTTGCGGGCTGGCGCCGCTGGCTTCGCACAGGGCGATGAACTGATGCGGGACTTCGACGAGCAGAACGTTGGATGGCTGAAACTTCTGCTGAGGCTTGGACATGACGGCGCTCCGTTTCGCCCGACACCCGGAGTGGGCGCCGTTGGCGATTACGGATCGCATCGCGCGCAGGCGCGTCAAGGTTTGCGCAGCAACTCGCCTCGACCTTGACGCGCCGAGCACGATGCGATGATGGGACGACAACGGGGAACACCTCACGACACTTTCCGTGCAGGCTTTTGCCTTTGGTAGGTCGCATAAGCTGAAAGCGTCATGCGCCGTAATGGCCAGCAGATGCCAGGCATCTCAAAGAAGGTGCATGACGCTTCGCTTATGCAGCCTACAAATGCGCCTTACGGCCTTCCGTCAATTGTGCGAAAGAAACGTTACGCTACCCGAACAGCCTTTCCAGCCTTAAGGGCAGGCCTATACAAATACGCAATCGAAAATGTTGAGTGAGTGACCCTCCTAAGTACACCGGACTCAATTAGCAACTCAATCGCACTTTCAAGTGCTGCCGATTCAGTTACTTCGATGCCAAGTGCGCTTGCAAGCTCTGCTAGCGACTCAAATGACGCTACGCCACCACGCAGTCGATCAATATGCGGGCGGCTCTCGGAGAACTCTGCCAAAACCGTATCGTCCAATCGCTTACGTGATAGCTCCCCAAATGAACTCAATATGGAATCGACCGATAGAACATAGTCGAAATTTATCCCTGTTGGATTAGTCTTTTTCAGCTCAAGATTTCGTTTTGCGGAGAGCGACAATAGAGTAATGTAGTTTCTTGGATTGAATGCCCCGGACGCATCTGCCGTAGACTTTGCGATCCATATCGGACTACCTTTACCCTGAATTTTATCGGGAACAACAAAATCCCAGACAGCGTTTGGATCTGCTGTGCTCACTCCATTCGAGCTAAGAATCCGAGATATTCCATTGGAAGACGTCACCCTTCTACAAACCATGGCGACAATACTTCGCGCGTTCCAAATTATATTTAGATCACGAAGATGAGTTACATTGGTGAAGCCCTGCTTCTTGGTAATTCGCTCGTAAATATCACTTCGAATAAATATCTTGCACCTTACGTCTGCCTGGCCCTGATTGATCGCGCATATATTTAGATGCGAACGAAACAATGCTCGCAGACTGAGAATTTCGTTTTGCGAATTCTTTTGAAATAGCTCATCAAGCCGATCAATTAGAACCCACATTCTCTTTGACGCTGTCCTCGCCACATCTGCACACATTGAGATCAGACGAAGGAAGTGCTCCTCCGAAAGGAGAAGTGTTTCTGATTTATTATCGAGCTCGACGTTGAAATTCAACGACGGAATTCCTTCCTCTGACATCCCCAGCCCTACGCCAAACGACCTTGTTCGACGAAGAGCATCCATAAGTCCGCCTTGCTTAGGATCTTTGCTAAGCCCAAGCGATTTCAAAAATTCCCGGATTTCCTTAAGAGCAACCCTATTGGCAGGGGTTTCTGGAATTACCTCAACAGTCTTATTGGCAATGACCGAAGAAAGGTAGGCGGTCCAAAGCAGTCTGAATTGATCCTCAGTTGTTACCGCTGACTGCGTTGCCCGGAAGATATCCGAGGATGTTGCTTCAGACGCGGACACGACAACCACGTTATACGGCACGTGCCTTCCTGAGAGGAGAGTTCGGTAGATTGCAGATTTACCCAAGCCCTTATGCCCACGTATCACGTCTACCTTTCCAGAGAGAATGGTAGAAAAATCCGTAGTCTCAACAAAGTATTGGCTAAGCCCAGCGTCGTTTTCCGCGACATCAGAACCGAAGTCAACCAACTGCAATACATCGCTCTGCGCACTCACCAGAACCCTCCTAAATCTAAATGTTTACTCATGAACGTTAACAGGACGCTCAATTACGATTAGACCCAAAATTGACGCATAGCACGGCATCGGATAACAAGTCAGACGCGGCTGTTCGCGCAAACCATGAGCGGCGGCCTGCCATGCAAATCAAACAGAAAGCAACGGCAGACAACCCACGCGACGTACCACGCATTCATTTATCCGGCATCGACACAACCTATCGCCCTCACCCCGCACCTACCAACCTGTCAAATCAGACAGGTCTCTCCTCCTCACTCCTCCACCCGCTTCCTCCTCCGCACCCACCGCCACATCCGGCGAAGCAGCCAGATGCCGACGACCAACGCGATCAGCACCGGAATCAATGCCGCGATGACGCGGACGACGGCGGCGGTGCTGGTGGCCATGACGCGGCCGGTGTCGGCGAGGGCTTCGGCGACTTCGCTGCGGCCTTCCTGGGTGGCGTGAGGTGAGAAGCGGATCGTGAGCAGCTGGGTTTCGAGGCGGCGGCGGTGGCTGGCGGCGTCGCGTTCGGCTGCTTCGAGTTCGGCTTCGACGCGGGAGAGCTGTTCGGACAGCGCGATCACGTCGTCGACCTTGAGGTCCTTGCGATCCTGGAATTCGAGCAGACGCGCATGCTGCTTGCGCAGGCGGTCGCGCAGGAGAGTGTTGTCGCGGACGGCGACGGCGAGGTCTTCGGCAGAGGTGTTGCGGGCGACGATCTCGCCGCCCTTGCCGCCGGATGAAATCAGCGGCTCGATCGCGCGGGGCTCGGCGCGCATGCGCAGCGCGCCCTGCGGATAGCGCCCGCCGCTGCGCTCGGCGGAGAGGATCTGGCAGGCGCCGAAGCGCTTGCTCTCGCATGCCGCGCGCACGGCGTCCAGGGTCAGCTCGATCCTGTCGGCATCGAGGCGCACTTCGACATCGTGCTCATAGGCCAGCATCGAGGCTTCGCCGTCGTTGTCGGCCTGGGCAGGCTTGGCGCGCGGCGGTGAATGACTTGCATCCGCAGCTGGGGCGCGCGTGGTGAATTCGCTGAGCACATGATCCGCGCCCATCTGCTTCAGCGCTGCTGCCGAATTGCCCGCTGCATCGGCAGCAGGCACCGCTTCGGACTCGTAGCGGTCCGCGCTGCTGCAGCCTGCCAGCAGCATCGCCGCAATGAATCCCGACACGACGAATCGACGCATGATCTTTCCCCTTGAATGGACAGGCGACGGCACACTGCGGCCCTGCCAACGTACCGCAACCGGGGGCGGGGTCAAGCGATTCGGAAATGCACGAGTGGCACGCCCCATGCATGTGGTAGACCGTGGTGAGCCTTTGGCAAGATCAAACCCATCCCCACCCCAACCCTCCCCTTGAAGGGGAGGGAGAAGAGCGCGGCGCTTTGAAGCCCTCCCCTTCAAGGGGAGGGTTGGGGTGGGGATGGGTTCGCTGTCACTCGGAGCATTGCATCCCGCCATTACACTCGACTCTCACGTCAGCGAGCGAAACAAGCGACGAGAGATCAGTTTCAAAGGATTTTTCAGCTATTCAGCAGCAGAAAGCAGGTCCCTCGCCTACGGCTCGGGATGACAGCGGTTTTCTCGATCAACCGCATGTCGATAATCGCCCTCCCCCAAAACACACGGGCCGCCCGAAGGCGGCCCGTGCAGACAACATTGAAACGCATCCAGCCGATCAGAACTCCTGGCTGAACTTGATGCCGATGGTGCGCGGCTGGGCGGTGGTGGCGTACACCTGGGCGCCGCAGACGGTTTCCGGGCACTGCACGCCGCGGTTGTACTGCGCGTTCTCGTCGAACAGGTTCTTGAAGTACAGGTCGACCGACCAGTTGTTCTTGCGAACGCCGAGGGCCATGTCGAACAGCGTGTACGACGGCAGGTCGCCGAGGATCTGGCGCTGGGCCAGGCGCAGGTCCGAGGTACGACGGCCTTCATACACGAACGAACCCTGCCAGTAGGCTTCGTACGAACCGATGTCGAAGGTGTAGCGCGCGTTGACGTTGCCCTTGTAGTCGGCGGTGATCGGCAGGCGCGTGCCGTCCGGGGCCTGCGGGGTGGCGCAGTTGGTGACCGGGTTGCCGCTGGCGTCGACCAGGCCGCAGTAGTTCTCGGTCAGTTCGGCATCGTAGAAACCCACGCCGGCCGAGAGCTTGAGGTTGTAGGTCGCGGCCCAGTTGATGTCCATTTCCAGGCCCTGGATACGCGCCTGGTTGGCATTGCGGATTTCGGTCAGGCCGTTCTGGCCGAGCACCGGGAACTGGAAGTCGTCCCAGATCTGGTGGAAGGCGGCGCCGTTGAAGGTCAGGCGGTTGCCCATCCACGCGGTCTTCCAGCCGATCTCGTAGTTGGTGAGGAACTCGGTGATGTACGGCGGCAGCGTGCCGCGACGGTTGATGCCGCCCGGGCGATAGCCTTCGGACCAGGTGAAGTACAGCATCTTGTCGTCGGTCAGCTTGTACGACACGTTGAGCTTGCCGAGGGTGTCCTTCTCGGTGATCGTCTTGTCGAAGAACGAGCACGGTGCGCCGTTGAACGACGGCCAGCTGGCCGGGTTGGCGCCGTACTGGACGATGCACGCGGCTTCGCCGTAGCGGTTCTGCGGCAGCTGGCTGCCCTGCGACGAGTAGCCGTTCGCGAAGCCGAAGAAGCCCTTGAGGCTGTTCTCGCTGCGGAAATGGCGGAAGCCGGCGGTGGCGGTGAGCTTGTCGGTGAAGTCGAAGCTGACTTCGCCGAAGATCGCCTGGTCCTTGTCGCGACGCTCCTGCTTGGTCAGCCAGATGGTGTCTTCCCAGCCGCGCACGGACAGCACCGAGGCGAGGTCGTCGATGCGGTAGCGCTGCTGGATGTCGTGGAAATGCTCCATCCAGAACAGGCCGCCGACGAAGCGGAAGCGCTGGTCCTGCGGCGAGGCGATGCGCAGTTCGTGGCTGGTCTTCTTGTAGCGGTCTTCGGCCTGGATGTACTGGGCCGGGTTCACCAGGTCGCCGTTGTCGTCGTAGAAGTACGCGCCGTAGCCGAACAGGGTGTCGTACCAGAAGCCGTAGTCGCTGTAGTCGGACTCGCTGTCGACGTCGCGCTTGAGGTGCGCGAAGGCGTAGGTGAGGTCGAAGTTGCCGACCTTGCCCTGCACGGTCAATGCGGCCTGCGCCCAGCGGTCGTCGGACGACTCGGGGTAGGCGTGCATGATCTTGTCCTGGCCGATCGTGGTGTCGTACGACCAGTTGCCGGTGGTTTCCTGGCGCTGGCCCATGATCGTGGGCGTGACGGTCCAGTTCTCGCCGAGGTTGAAGCGCGCGGCGAGGCGGGCGCCGACGGTGTCGGCTTCGTTGTAGTTGTCCTCGGCGCGGTCGAAGTTGTCGTCGACGATGCCCGAGGTCGGATAGGTGCGGGTGCCGCGGACGTTGTCGATCCAGCCGGCGTCGCGCTTCTGCCAGCCGACCAGGCGGATGGCGGCGCTGTCGCTCATCGGGATGTTGACGAAGCCTTCGGCGACGTGGCCGATGCCGCCGCCGTCGACGCTGTTCACTTCGAGGCCGTAGCCGGCGGCGAAGCCGGTGGGATCGGGCTTGCGGGTGACGATCTTCAGCGTGCCGGACTCGGAGCTGGCGCCGTACAGCGTGCCCTGCGGGCCGGACAGCGCTTCGACGCGTTCGATGTCGTAGACGTGCAGGTCGAGCGCGCCCTGGATGGTGGTGATCGGCTGTTCGTCGAGGTAGACGCCGACGCTGGGGGCGGAGGCCGAGTGGTTGCCGTCGCCGCCGCTGACCACGCCGCGCATGTAGACCTGGCCGAAGCCGGGGCCGGAGGGCGTGATCGAGACGCTGGGCAGCAGCTTGGCGTAGTCATCGAAGTCGTTGACCTGCAGCTCGTCGAGCTGCTGCTGGCCGATCACGTTCAGGCTGATCGGCACGTCCTGCGCCTTTTCAGTGCGCTTCTGCGCGGTGACCGTGATGGTGTCGAGCGACGGCTGCTCGTCTTCGGCCTGCTGCGCCAGCGCGCTGCCGGCGAAGGCCATGCCGCCGAGCGCGACGCAGATCGCGGCGGTCAGCGGCATCCGGGACATGACGCCCGGACGTTTGGATGGATGACGTGTTTGACGCATTGCACTCTCCCCAGGTTGTGGATCATCAGAACAGGTGATGGAAGCTCCCCGCGTCATGCGGTGGAACCGGTTTTGGAAAACGGGAGTCCGGAAATGCCGGGAATTCCGGGATAAGCATCGAGCACCGGGCCGAGCGCGTCCTTGAGCGGACCCAGCCAGGGCTCGTAATGTCGCCACTGGTTGATGCCGTCGCGATTGATCGGCCGGCGCACCTGTTCGGAACTGGCGGTGCGTACGGGACGATCGTTTTCGTAGAAGCGCAGGCAGCCGTCCTCGAACGGCAGGCCGCAATGGTCAAGCAGGCGACGCACTTCGGTTTCGGTGTCGTCGACCAGGTGTTCGTGGATCACGCGATGCACGCGACCGGGCAGCACGGCGTCGAAGTGCGCCATCAGCTCGACGTAATCGCGGTAGTAGCGGCCGAGGTCTTCGAGGCTGTAGCTGAAGTTCTGGCCGCGCGCGAAATGCTGCTTGAAGCCGGAGAAGCAGCAGGCCAGCGGATGCCGGCGCGCGTCGATGATCTTCGCGTTCGGCAGCATCAGGTGGATCAGGCCCAGGTGCAGGAAGTTGTTCGGCATCTTGTCGATGAAGAACGGCGCGCCGGTCTTGCGCTGCACGCGGGTGCGTTGCAGGAAGCGCGCACCGAGCGCGGCGAATTCCTCCAGCGGCAGCGCGGCGAGCGCGTCGTGGTAGCTGGCCGAGGCATCGGCCGCGCGGCGCAGCGCGCGCGTCATCGCGATGATCTCGGGCAGCTCCATCGTGCCTTCGACCTGCGAATGGCTGGACAGGATCTGTTCGAGCAGGGTCGAGCCCGAGCGCGGCAGGCCGACGATGAAGATCGGATCGGGCGCGGGATCGCCGCAGCCGGCGCGTTCGGCGAAGAATTCGCGGGTGTAGAGCTGCTTCGCCTTGGCCACGCGGGCGCTGGTGTCGGCGGCGCGGTACGGCACGGTCTTCAGGCGCAGGGCATTGCCGGCGGCGTAGTGCGCGAAGGACGCGGCATGGTCCTTGCGATCCTCCAGCGCCTTGCCCAGGGCGAAATCGAAATGGAAGCGATCCTCGGCCGACAGGTCGGTGCGCGCGAGCTGTGCGCGCATCGCGGCGATGTCGTCGTCGCCGAAGCGGACGGTCTTGAGGTTGGCGAGGCTCCAGTACGCCTCGCCGAAGCGCGGTTCGAGCGCGATGCTGCGCCGGTACGCGGCGATCGCCTCGTCCTGGCGGCCGGCGGTCTTCAGCGCATGGCCGTGGCTCATCCAGACGCGGGCGTTGTTCGGGTATTCGCGCAGCACCGCGTCGTACAGGGCGATGCCTTCGGCGTAGTCGCCGAGCCGGCACAGGATCGCGGCCTTGAGCGTGCGGTTGCCGGGGTTGTCGGGATCGTCGACGAGCAGGATGTCGAGCTGCGCCAGCGCCTGCTCCGACTGCTGGTCGCGATGCAGCACCAGCGCGTAGTGCTGGCGGGCCTCGCGGAAGCCCGGGGCGAGTTCGAGGCAGCGTTCGAGCAGGCCCAGGCCTTCCTCGTTGCGGCCGACGCGCACCGCCAGCTCGGCGAGCATGCGCAGCGCGGCCACGTCGGTGGGATGCTGGCGCAGCCACTCCTTGAGCAGGGATTCGGCTTCGGGCAGGCGGTTGGCGGCCAGGGCCTCGGCGGCGCGCAGCAGGCGCGGGGCGCGGGCGGAGTGGCGGACGTAGGCCAGGTAGGCGGCATCGGCGCCGTCGCCATCGCCGACCGCGCGGAGGTGGTCGGCCAGGGCCAGCCAGGCCTTGGCCATGTCCGGCTTGAGGGCGACGGCCCGGCGCAGCGCGGCCAGGGCCTCGTCGCCGCGACCGACCCGGGCGAGGGCCAGGCCAAGTTCGTAGTGGACCGGCGCGGCGGCCTGTTCGGCGGCGAGCGGTTCGAGCAGGGCCAGGGCGGACGGGGCATCACCGCGCAGCCGGTGCGCCGTGGCGAGGATCAGGCGGGCCGCAGGATGGCCGGGAACGACGCGGAGGATCTCGCCGGCCTGCTCGGCCGCCAGCGCAGGGTCGCTGCCCAGCAGCCGCGAGGCATGGGAGAGGGCGACTTCGAGGCTGGTGGTGACTTCAGACACGGACGATCCTGATGGAAGTGCATGCCGGCAGGTCGGAATCGCCGGGTGCCGCAGTGCGATGACGCAGGACAACGTCGATGCTTCACCCCCCGCGAAGCGTCGCGCTGACCAATTATTGCAATAAATCCGCCAATGAATAGTTGCGATCTGCGCCGGGACGGGGGTTATTTCGTCGAACCGACGAAAAAACCCCGCCTGCGGCGGCCGCGCCACAGGGGTGCCCGGGCGGACGCGTCCTCGCCATGGCGACTGCGATAGCATGCCGGGATGGCAGGAAACCGCGACCACGCGCCGGACGGCAAGCCCCCGATCCGGCCCTACGACAAGCCGGCCGGTGGCTGGGATGCGCTCAAGTCCTCGTGGGACGCCCTGCGTCGCCAGGACGCCGTGCTGCGCGGTCCCGGCACCCTGCTGCGCACCAACCAGCCCACCGGATTCGACTGCCCGGGCTGCGCCTGGCCGGACCGCAACCCGCACTCCACCTTCGAGTTCTGCGAGAACGGGGTGAAGGCGGTGGCGAACGAGGCGACCTCGAAGCGCGTGGACCGCGACTTCTTCGCCACGCATCCGGTGTCCTGGCTGGCGCAGCAGGACGACGAGTACCTGGAGGCGCAGGGCCGGCTGACCGAACCCATGGTCTACGACGCCGACAGCGACCGCTACGTGCCGATCGGCTGGGACGAGGCCTTCGCGAAGATCGCGGCCGCGCTGCAGGCGCTGTCGTCGCCGGACGAGGCGATCTTCTACACCTCCGGCCGGACCTCGAACGAAGCCGCCTTCCTGTATCAATTGTTCGTGCGCGCCTACGGCACCAACAACCTGCCCGACTGCTCGAACATGTGCCACGAGCCCTCGGGCGTGGCGATGACCGAGCAGATCGGCAGCGGCAAGGGCTCGGTGACGCTGGACGACTTCGAGCGCGCCGAGGCCATCTTCGTGTTCGGCCAGAACCCGGGCACCAACCATCCGCGCATGCTCGGCGAACTGCGCCGCGCGGCGAAGCGCGGCTGCCGCATCGTGGTCTTCAATCCGCTGCGCGAACGCGGACTGGAGCGCTTCACCGATCCGCAGTCGCCGGCGGAGATGCTCGGCGGCGGCTCCACTGCCATTGCGACGCACTACTTCCAGCCAAGGATCGGCGGCGACCTCGCCGTCATCCTGGGCATTTCCAAGGCGGTGATCGAACGCGCCGATGCCGCGGACGATCCGCTCGCGCCCGACGGCCCGGTCGACCATGCCTTCATCGACGCGAACACGATCGGCTACGACGCGTTCGCCGACGAGGTGCGCGCCACGGGCTGGGACGACATCGAACGCGAATCGGGACTGACCCGCGCGCAGATCGAACAGGCCGCGGCCGTGTACCTCGGCAGCCGCGCGACCATCGCCTGCTGGGGCATGGGGCTCACCCAGCACCGGCGCAGCGTGGCGACGATCCAGGCGCTGGTCGCGCTGCTGCTGCTGCGCGGCAACATCGGCAAGCCGGGCGCCGGCCCGTGCCCGGTGCGCGGGCATTCCAACGTGCAGGGCGACCGCACGATGGGCATCTACGAGAAGCCGTCGGAGGCCTTCCTCGACAGGCTCGGCGCCGAGTTCGGCTTCGCACCGCCGCGCGCGCACGGCTTCGACACCGTGGACGCGATCCAGGCGATGCACGACGGGCGCGGAAAGGTGTTCTTCGCGATGGGCGGCAACTTCGCCGCCGCGACGCCGGACTCGGCGCTCACCCATGCCGCGCTGCGCAACTGCGCGTTGACCGTGCAGGTCAGCACCAAGCTCAATCGTTCGCACGTCGTGCACGGCCGCGAGGCGCTGATCCTGCCCTGCCTCGGCCGCACCGAGATCGACCAGCAGGCCGGCGGCCTGCAGGCGGTGACGGTGGAGGATTCGATGAGCATGGTCCACCTGTCTTCGGGCATGAATGCGCCGGCCTCGCGCGCGCTGCTCTCGGAGCCGGCGATCGTCGCGCGACTGGGTGCGGCAACGCTGCCCGACTGCGGCATTCCGTGGCTCGAACTCGTCGATGATTACGATCGCATCCGCGAACGCATCGCACGCGTGGTGCCGGGCTTCGAGGATTTCAACGCTCGCGTGCGCGCACCCGGCGGCTTCCACCTGCATCATCCGTGCCGCGAACGCATGTTCCCGACGCCGGAAGGCAAGGCGCGGTTCTTCGCACACGCGCTGATCGACGGCCCATCCCCAAATCCATTGGCAACCCCATCGGCAACGAAGCCCCTCCTCCAGCTGATGACCGTGCGTTCGCACGACCAGTACAACACCACGGTCTACAGCGCCAACGATCGCTATCGCGGCGTGCACGGCCTGCGCCGCGTGTGCTTCATCTCGCGCGCCGATCTCGATGCGCAGGGGCTGTCGGACGGCGAGCAGGTCGACCTGGTGTCGGTCTGGGACGACGGCGAACGCGTCGCACGCGACTTCCGCCTGGTCGAGTACGACATCCCGGCCGGCTGCCTCGCCAGCTATTTCCCGGAAACCAATGCGCTGGTGCCGCTGGCGCACCATGCCGAACGCGCGCGCACGCCGGCCTCGAAGTCGATCCCGGTGTACCTGCGCCGCGCCACGGCCGCGCCCGCAGCTTCGGCATGAACGATGCGCACGCGCTCGCCCTGCTCCGCCTGCTCGCCGAGGACGGCGAGGTGTCGCCGGCGCGCGCGGCCAAGCGGCTGGGTGTCGGCGCCAGCGAACTGAACCGCCTGCTGGTCGCGCTGGGCGACGATCCCCGCTTCGACGGGCTGGACCTGGTGGAACGCATCGCGACGCCGCACCGCGACGGCACGCGCGAGCGCCTGCGCCTGAGCGCACGCGGACGCGCGCTGTGCGCGGACGCGTCGCAGGGCCGCGACGCATGAGCGACGGCCTTCGCATCACGCGCGCGCTGCGCATCGAACCCGGCCGCACGCTCGAACATGACGACGCCGTGATCGAGGAGTCGCCGGTCGCCCTGCTCTACAACGGCATGCCCTTCGCGGTGATGATGGCCACGCCGGTCGACCTGGAAGACTTCGCGCTGGGCTTCGCGCTGTGCGAGGGCATCGTCGGGAGCGCGTGCGAATTCTCGCTGGTCGACGTGGTGCGCGACGACGCCGGTGTCGCGCTGCATGCCGCGATTCCGCAGGCGCGCTTCGATCGGCTCGACGGCCGCAGGCGCATGCTGGAAGGCCGCAGCGGCTGCGGGCTGTGCGGCGTCGCCGAATTGCGCGAGGCCGTTCGTTCGCCGCCGCGCGTGGGCGTCGGGCGCCCGGTCGCGCCCGACGACATCCAGGCCGCGCTGGAGAAGGTGTCGCGCCGGCAACCCATGAACGCGCGCAGCGGCGGCGTGCATGCTGCCGGCTTCGTGCGCGGCGACGAGGTCCGGGTGCGCGAGGATGTCGGCCGGCACAATGCGGTCGACAAGCTGGTCGGCGCGCTGCATCGCGAAACGCCGGCCATCGATGCGACGGACGGCATGCTCGTGGTGACCTCGCGCGCGTCCTACGAGATCGTGCGCAAGGCCGCGTTCGCCGGCATCCCGGTGGTGGTCGCGATGTCGGCACCGACCGCGCAGGCGATCGCGCAGGCCGAAGCCGCCGGGATCACCCTCGTCGCCTTCGCGCGCGATGCGCGGATGACGGTCTATGCGGGACGGGAGCGGATCGCGCTGGGGTAAGTCGCTTCTCCGTCAGTGTTGAGGAGGGAATGCGGCGTTGAATGCACTTTGGAACATCGAACCCATCCCCACCCAAACCCTCCCCTTGAAGGGGAGGGCTTCAAAGCACCGCGCCTTTCTCCCTCCCCTTCAAGGGGAGGGCCGGGGTGGGGATGGGTTGCGGGTATTGCAGGTACGACCACGTCGCGTCAAGGCAACGCCTTCAACGCCGCGAGAATGCCCGGCCGCAGTTTCGCGATCCCCGGATCCTCGCTGAGGTCGGCTTCGAGGTAGAGCACGTGCAGGAACGCGGCGAGGTCGTGGCGCTTCGCAAGCCAGGCCTCGTCCTTCCACGCGCGCGCCGGATCATCCAGCGCTTTCGACAACGCCGCGAACCATGCGCTCCAGTCGGACTCGTCGTGCAGGCCGCGCTTCGCGACGAACAGCAGCGGACGCGCAAGACGCTCAGGTTCACCGAAGACGTAGGCATGGCCGACGGCCGGCACGACCTGCGCCGCGACGGCATCGCGCAGGCGATCCAGTTGCGGCCGTTCCAGCGCGGGATTCATCGCCAGCTGCATCGCCCAGTCGGCGCCATGGGCGACGCCGTGGCGCCAGCCGGTCGCCCTGTCGAAACCGCGGTAGTCATCCACCGATGCCAGATACGCCGCCGCACGGTCGACCATCGCCACACGTTCGTCCGCACGCATCCATGCCGAGACGCGGTCGGTACGCGCCACTTCCGACAGCACCAGCGCCGCGAACGGCCGCGCCACGCCCTGCGGATCGGGCGCATCGAGCATGGCCAGCAGGCGATCCCGCAGCGCGCGCAGGCGCTCGTGATCCAGCGCGTTCCCGCGCATCAGAACCTGCAGGCCTTCATAACCCAGGCCATCGCGCAGCGCCGGATCGGAGGACGCCAGGCAGTCGACCAGCGTCGACACCAGCGCATCGCGACGGACTGCGTCCAGAGGCATGTCGCTGTCGGTCTTCCAGCCGGTCATGGCTTCGCGCGACCAGTCGGTGGACGGACAGGCCGCCTGCGCGATGCCGGTCGCGAGCAGCAGCGACACCGCCAGCAGCCGTGGGCTGTGCGCACGGACCATGGGCATCCCGGGATGAGGCATTGCGGCTCCTCCATCTTCGATGGCGGATGCGAAGATCCGGATGGCGCACTGTAGCGGCATCCGGCACATGCGCGTCATGGCGGTTGCGTTCTATGCTCCGGCCTTTCGTCCCGCCGGATCCGATCATGCGCCTGACACCCCTCGCCGTTGCCCTGCTCACCGTCACCCTCGCCGCCTGCGGCGGAGACGCCACGACCACCACCGCCGCGCAGCCGGACAAGGCCGCTGCAGCGCCGGCCGCCGATGCCGCCGTCGAAGCGAAGTTCGCCGAGATCAGCAAGCGCTGGCTCGACGGCTGGCTCAAGCGCAATCCGGTGACCGCGACCCAGCAGGGCGACCACAGCTACGACGCCGAACTGGACGACCTGAGCGCCGCCGCGCGCGAGGAGTACGTGAAGTTCAGCAAGGGCGTGCTGGCGGATCTCGACGGCATCGACGCGAGCAAGCTGTCGCGCGAGAACCAGATCGACGCGGCGATCCTGCGCAACCAGCTGCAGGGCGACATCTGGAACCTGGAGACGATGCAGAGCTGGGCCTGGGATCCGCAGGTCTACAGCGGCCTGGCCGGCGGCGCGATCTACAACCTGATGGCCCGCGACTACGCGCCGATGCCGCAGCGCCTGAACGCCGCCGCCGCGCGCATGGAGAAGATCCCGGCGCTGCTCGCGCAGGCGCGCGAGAACCTCGATCCGGCACGCGTGCCGAAGACCCACGCGGAAACCGTGGCCAAGCAGAACAAGGGCGTGCTGTCGCTGATCGAGGAGTTCATCAAGCCCAACGCCGACAAGCTGCAGGGCGAGGAACGCAAGCGCCTCGACGCGGCCGTCGCCACGCTGACCAAGGCCGTCGAGGAACACCAGGCGTGGCTGGACAAGACCCTGGTGCCGAACGCCAAGGGCGACTTCCGCGTCGGCGCGGAGCTGTACGACCAGAAGCTGAAGTTCGCGCTGATGTCGTCGCTGTCGCGTGCGGAGATCAAGCAGCGCGCCGAGGCCGAGATCACCAGCGTGCGCGCGACGATGTACAAGATCGCGCAGCAGGTGCTGAAGGACAAGCCGAACGCGCCGGAACTGCCTGACAACCCCAGCGACGATCAGCAGCAGAAGGCGATCGAGGCCGCGCTGGAGCTGGCGTACGCCGAGAAGCCGGCGCGCGACAAGGTGGTCGACACCGCCAAGCAGACCCTCGAACAGGCGACCGTCTTCACCCGCGCCAAGGACCTGGTGACGGTGCCCGACGATCCGGTCGAAATCATCCTGATGCCGGAATTCCAGCGCGGCTTCTCGGTCGCGTATTGCGATTCGCCGGGTCCGCTCGACAAGGGCCAGAAGACCTACTACGCGATCTCGCCGATCCCGGACGACTGGACCGCCGAGCAGACCGATTCCTTCCTGCGCGAATACAACACGCGCATGATCCACCTGCTGTCGATCCACGAAGCGATGCCGGGCCACTACCTGGAAGGCGCGCACTCGGCACGCCATCCGTCGGTGCTGCGCGGCGTGCTGCGCTCGGGCATGTTCGCCGAGGGTTGGGCGGTCTACACCGAGACCGTGATGATGGAGAACGGCTACCTCGACAACGACCCGCTGTTCCACCTGATGCGCTACAAGTTCTACCTGCGCGCCGTGGCCAACGCGATCCTCGACCAGGGCGTGCACGTCGACAACTGGACCCGCGAGCAGGCCATGGACCTGATGACGCGCCGCACCTTCCAGCAGGAGCGCGAGGCCGCCGGCAAGTGGATCCGCGCCCAGCTCAGCAGCGCGCAGCTGCCGACCTACTTCGTCGGCGTGCAGGAACACTTCGACCTGCGCAAGGCGGTGATGGCAAAGCGCGGCAAGGACTTCCAGCTCAAGGCCTACCACGACCAGGTGCTGTCCTACGGCGCCCCGCCGGTGCGCTTCGTGCGCTCGATGATGCTGGACGAACCGATCAAGTAAGCGGGCACGTCCCGCCGCGGATGCGTCACCACCGAAGCCCCGGGCCCACCCGGGGCTTCGCGCATGCGGTCCCCGGGGGCGATTTGCCGGACTTGGCCGTATGCTGGCGGCGCCGCTATTCTTGCCGCCGTCCGCCCCGGGCCCGGATTGTCGTATCCAGTGGGATCGCATGGCCCGAATGCACGAAGGGGTAGTCCAGGGTGAGCATTTTCGATTCCGTCAAGCGCCTGCTTGGCCGCGACAACACGCCGACCGCCACCGCGCCGGCCTCATCGCCCGCGCGCCTGGCCGCACCCGCACCGGCAGCAGCGCCCTATTCGCAGCCCCCCGCCATCGCCCCTGCGGCGCCCGTGCCCGCCGCCGATGCGCGCGTGGAAACCGCCCCGGCGACCGCGCCCCCGGTCCTCGCGCCTTCGCCCGACGACGTCACCGACAGCGCCATCGAAGCCGCCGCCGAGGCGCACATCCCGCAGGACGACAGCTACCAGGGCCCGGAGCGCCGCGAACGCAACCGCGTCAATGCCCGCCCCGGCACCCGTGCGCTGATCGTCGACGACTCCACCGTGGTCGTCGCGGTGTTGCGCAAGATGCTGCAGCAGAACGGCTACCAGACCTACGAGGCCTACACCGCCGAGGAAGCGCTGGAGCTGGCCAAGGTGCTGGTGCCGGAGATCATCTTCCTCGACATCGTGCTGCCCGGCATGGACGGTTTCGCCGCGCTGCGCGCGCTGCGCCGCGACCCGACGACGAAGGACGTGCCGGTGATCATGATCAGCGGCAACATGCTCGCCACCGAGCAGTTCTACGTGCAGCGCATCGGCGCCGACGACTTCATGAAGAAGCCCTTCTCGCGCCCGGAAGTGTTCACCCGCATCGAGCGCCTGCTCGACGAGGAAGGCATCCCGCGCCGCGTGGGCATGCCCGCGCAGACCGCCTGATCACGACGATGCATTTGTAGAGCGGAGCTTGCTCCGCTCATGCTTTTGATCCTGCCGGAAGGTTGAACAGTCCTTTGCCGTGACGCGAGCGGAGCAAGCTCCGCTCTACAGGAAGCGACAGGGCCCAACCACCTCGCTCAGCGCTTCTGGCTCAACACCACGCCGCCGAGGATCAGCACCCCGGCGAGGGCCATCGTCCAGGTCAGCGGTTCGCCGAGCAGCCACCAGGCCCAGGCCACGCCGAACAACGGCACGAGGTAGGTCGAGGTCGCCGCGCGCGGCGCGCCGATGCGCGCGATCAGCCGGTAGTACATGACGAAGGCGATGCCGGTGCAGAGCACGCCGAGCGCGGTCACCGACAGCCAGCTGCGCAGCGGCACCGGTGCGGTCGGCCAGTCGGCGATCGCGAACGGCGTCGCCAGCAGCGCCGCGCAGAGCAGGGTCGCGCCCGCGACCGCCGTCGCCGGCAGCCCGGCGAGATGACGTTTCACCAGGTTCGCGCCGATGCCGTACAGGAAGGCCGCTGCGGTGCCGGCCGCGACCGCCGGACCGACGTCCGCGCCCGCGACCTTGCCACTGGCGAGCACGACCACGCCGGCGAAACCCGCGAGCAGCGCGATCGCGCGGCGCACGCCGATCTTCTCGCCGTAGAACAGGAAGGCGATCAGCGCGACGAACAGCACCGCCATCGAATTGGTGATCGCGCCGACGCCGGCCGGCGCGCGCTGCGCGGCCCAGGCGAACAGCGTGAACGGGATCGCCGAGTTGATCGCGCCGATCAGCGCCAGGCGCGGCCACAGCGCCGGCGGAAATGCGCGCCGCGCGCCCCAGAGCAGCGGCAGCAGCACCAGCGCGCCCAGCCACAGGCGCATCGCGACCAGCGGCGTGGCGCCGAAATCCGGCGCGGCCACTCGCATGAACAGGAAGGAGGCGCCCCAGATCGCGCCCAGCGCGGTCAGTTCGAGCGGCGTGAGCCATACCGGGGCCGTGCGCACCAGGGGTGCGCAGTCGGTGGTGACTGCGTTCATCGGAACTCCGTGGGGGAGGTTCGTATGGCGTGGATCGTTTCGGAGGATCAGCCCTGCTGCAGGTGCAGCCGGCCGATGAGGACATCGGGATTGCCCCCGGCGCCGAGGAAGGCGTCGGGTTCGAGATGGAAACCGACCAGGCGCGCGCCGGTCTCGCTGCGCGGCCGATGGCGTCCACCGGGCGAGATCACCACCTGCGTGCCGGCGGGATGGCGCACGCCGTCGTCGATGACCTCGCCCTGCAGCACGAAATAGGCCTCGCCGGTCTCGGCGCGGTCGATCCACGGCCACTCGCTGCCCGGCGCCATGTCGACCAGCCAGGCGCGCGCACCGGGCGGCGCCGGCAGGGCGCGACGGACGCAGCCGCTGCCCAGCAGCATCGGCGGCAGCGCCTCGGCATCCACCGACTGCGAAGGCAGCGGGGTCACGGCCGCGACGCGCTGGCGCGGGGGCTCGGCCAGGGGGCTGCGCCTGGCGGCGGAACGGGTCGAGCCTGAATGGACGTGTCGCGGCTGTGCCGACATCGCGAATGCTCCCGTGGGATTGGCCGGCACGGCGCCAGCCGATCATCTGATCCGTGTCTGGCGTCGATTATGGGCTGCGCTGGAACCCGCACAAGCGCATACTTTAGGCCTCAGACACAAATCAGGCTTGAGGCTCGACATGACCCTCCGGGCGGACTGGCTGCCGGCGCTGGCGGCCTTCGAGGCGGCGGCGCGGCACCAGAACTTCGCGCATGCCGCCGAAGAGCTGCACCTGACCGCCAGCGCGGTCAGCCACCACGTCCGCAAGCTGGAGGAGCGGCTGGGCATGCCTCTGTTCCAGCGCCATGCGCGCGGGGTGATCCTCACCGCCGAGGGCCGGCGCCTGGCCGATGCCGCCGGCAGCGCGCTGAGCGATGTCGAAGGCACGCTGCAGGCCCTGCGCAAGGGTCGCGACGACGACCAGCGCGTGCGCATCACCACCCTGCACTCGCTCACCCACACCTGGCTGCTGCCGCGCCTGCAGGACTTCACCCAGCGCCATCCCGGCGTGCGCCTGATGATCGACACCGAGGTCACCCTCACCCGTTTCGACGACGGCGGCCCCGACCTCGGCATCCGCCACGGGCCGGGGCACTGGCCCGGGCTCACCGCGCACCACGTCATGGACGACGCCCTGATCCCGGTCGCCGACCCGGCCACCGCCGCCGGCGTCACCTGCGCCGCCGACATCGCCAAGCTGACCCTGATCGGCGACCACGCACGCCAGGGCTGGGCCGACTGGTTCCGCGCCGCCGGCGTGCACGGCGCGCAACTCAACCTCGGCCACAGCTTCAGCGACAGCACCGACGCCATGGAAGCCGCCGCGCGCGGCCTGGGCGTGGCGCTGTCGCGCGAGAAGATCGTCGGCCCGTGGTTCGACAGCGGTCGCCTGCGCCAGCTGCCCGGCCCGGTGCTGCCGACGCGCTGGCGCTACCACATCGTCTATCCCTCGCACCGCCCGCTGCGTCCGGTCGCACGGCTGTTCGTGGATTGGCTGCTGGAGATCAGCGCGGCGGAGCGGCAGCGGCGATAATGCGTGCACATGGACATCGTCAAGCCATATCCAAGCCCTGAATTCCGCATCGGCGATCGCGTCAGCGTGTCATCGCGGGGTGGGTGGAAGCGATCATTCCCGGGCACGATCAGTCGCCATCCCGAGCCCGTTCGCACGCTGCAAGGTGATGAGTATTTCTATTGGGTCGCGTTCGATGAACCGCAGGCATGCATCGATGACGACGACGAATACGTCGAAGCGCAGGTCCTTGGCTGTTACCTGACCCCTCTCGATCATCCATCGAACTGAACACATGACCGACTCCGCCCGCACCCAGCGCACCGCCTGGTTCCAGATCCACTTCTGCGTGCTGCTGTGGGGCTTCACCGCGATCCTCGGCAAGCTGATCACGCTCGGCGCGATGCCGCTGGTGTGGTGGCGCATGGCCATTGTCGCCGCCTTGCTGCTGCTGGTGCCGCGCGTGTGGCGGGGTCTGCGCGGGATGTCGCCAAAGCTGCGCCTGGGCTATGCCTGCGCCGGCACGCTGATCGCGCTGCACTGGCTGACCTTCTACGCGGCGGTGAAGCTGTCGAACGCCTCGGTCGGCGTGATCTGCATGGCCATGGTCACGGTGATGACCGCGCTGATCGAACCGATGTTCACCGGCAAGCGCATCTCCAAGCGCGAAGTGGCGCTGGGCGTCGCCGCCCTGCCCGGCGTGCTGCTGGTCACCGACGGCGTGCCCGACGGCATGCTGGTCGGCATCGCGGTCGGCGGCGTGTCCGCGCTGCTGGTCGCGATCTTCGCCTCGCTCAACAAGCGCCTGCTCGAACACGCCGACCCGCTGTCGGTCACCGCGCTGGAAATGGCCAGCGGCGCCTGCGTGCTCGCCCTGCTGGCGCCGCTGACCGGGTTGATCCTGCCGGCGCTGGGCGGCAATCCGTTCGAGCTGCCCGGTGGCCACGACGCCATGCTGCTGCTGGTGCTGGCGATCGCCTGCACCCTGTTGCCGTTCGTGCTGTCGCTGATCGCGATGCGCCACATGAGCGCGTTTGCCGCACAGCTGGCGATCAGCCTGGAGCCGGTCTACGCCATCCTCCTGGCAATCGTCTTCCTCGGCGAGCAGCGCGAGCTGACGCCGCAGTTCTACCTCGGCGTGGCGATCATCCTCGGCGCGGTGCTGGTCTACCCGCTGCTGGTACGGCCGAAGCCGGCGGAGGGCAAGGCCGCCGCCCCGGAACATCCGGAGCTGCTGGCGGTCAGTGAGTCCAAGACCCTCGATTAGTCGCCCGGAGCGCGCTGTGGCAGTCTAGGCGCCCGTCCACCCTGCCCAGCCCGCCGCCGAAGCCCGCCATGTATCTGGAGTACTACGGCCTCGAGCAGACGCCGTTCTCGATCACCCCGGACCCGCATTACGTGTTCCTCAGCGAACACCACCGGGATGCACTGGCGCACCTGCTGTACGGCATCCAGCAGGGTGGTGGTGGCGGCTTCGTGCAGCTCACCGGCGAGGTGGGCACCGGCAAGACCACCCTCAGCCGCCTGCTGCTGAACCAGCTGCCCGGGAACACCCACGCGGCCCTGGTGCTGAACCCGCGCCTGGACCCGGTGGAACTGCTGCAGACCATCTGCGAGGAGCTGAAGCTGGCGCCGGGCGAGGCCGCGCAGGCGCTCGCCGATGCGGCGCAGACCGTCGACGGCGCGGACGCGCCGGACACGGCCGCCGCACATGCCCCCGTGCCAGCACCGGCCGCTTCGCCCGTGCCGGCCGGCGGCAAGGTCTGGTTCGACCGGCTCGGCGCCTACCTGCTCGACGCGTATGCCAAGGGCGACCGGGTCGTGCTGATCATCGACGAGGCGCAGAACCTGTCCGCCGACGCGCTGGAGCAGGTGCGCCTGCTGACCAACCTCGAAACCGAGACCCAGAAGCTGCTGCAGATCATCCTGATCGGCCAGCCTGAGCTGCGCGATTCGCTCGCGCGCCCGGAACTGCGCCAGCTCGCGCAGCGCATCACCGCGCGCTACCACCTACGCCCGCTCGACGCACACGGCACCGGCGCCTACCTGCGCCATCGCCTGACGACCGCTGGCGCCAAGCGATTCCCGTTCACCGCCGACGCGGTGAAGCGCATCCACCACCACAGCGGCGGCGTGCCGCGCCTGATCAACGTGATCGCCGAACGCGCCCTGCTCGGCGGCTACGCGCAGGACCTGCTGGCGATCGACGCGAAGACCGTCGACCGCGCCGCGTCCGAAGCGCTCGCGCCCACCAGTGGCGAGACGCGCAAAACGAAGCACGACCGCACGCCGCTGATGATCGGCGGCGGACTGGTGCTGGCGACGCTGCTGATCGCGGTCGCGCTGTCGCGGCGCGACGCTGCCGACACCACCGCGCCAGTCGCCGATGCGAGGGCACAGCCATCGACCACCACGCCTGCGGCATCGACCGCTCCCGTCGCACAGGCCGCTGCCACCGTCTCCGCCAGCGCGCTGGACGGCGAAGCCCTGCTGCAGCGCGTGCAGCAGGCCGCGCCGGACGCCGCGCGCGAGTGGCAGGCACTCAATGCGCAATGGAAAGCCCCGGGCGCGGTGCGCAAGGTCAGCGCCGACGCCTGCCCCGCGCAGCCCGCGCCCGGCTGGCGCTGCCTGCGCAGCCGCGCGACGCTCGACCAGCTGCTGCGCGTCGACCGCCCGGTGCTGCTGCGCCTGCGCGCCGAACCGAAGGCGACCTGGGCCTCGCTGCTCGGCGCCAATCCCGGCAGCGTGCGCCTGTCGATCGACGGCGTGGCCTTCGACGCCGACCGCGTCGCTCTGGCCAGCCTGTGGAACGGCGAATACCTCGCACTGTGGCCGGTGCCCGACACGATCGAAACCCGCTTCAACGCCGGCGACTCGCGCGCGGTCGAGTGGGTGCGCGCGCGCCTGCGCGACGACGGCATCGACGCCGCCGATCCGGTCGTCGGCCTGCGCACGTTCAAGCTGCGCCACGGCCTGCGCAACGATGCCGCGCTCGGCGGCGACACGCTGTTCGTGCTCGCCAGTCGCGGCAACGGTCCGCGCCTTTCGACCACCGCCGGCACCGGAGGCTGACCGCATGTCCTTCATCCTCGAAGCCCTGCGCAAGTCCGAAGCCGCGCGTCGTCGCAGCGAGACGCCGGATCTGTTCAGCGCGATGCACGACGCCCCCGCGCCGACACGCGAACGCCGCAACGCACCCGTCTGGATCGTCGGTGTCGTCGGCGTGCTCTCGCTGGGCCTTGCGGCCTGGCTGGTCCTGCAGCGCGAACCCGCGCAGGTCGACGCCGCGCCAACGCAGTCCGACACACAGGTCCCGGCCATCGACACGCAGGTCACCGCGCCCGCAGCGAACCCGCCGGTCCCCGTGACCTCGCCTGCACCGCCTCCGGCACCCGTCGCGAGCACGCCACCGCCGACGCCGCCCATCGCCACGCCGACGCCCGCACCCGTAGCAATCGCAGCGACGCCTGTCGCATCGCCCCGCATCGCGCCGCCACCGGCCGAGTCACTGCCCGAACCCCCGCCCCCTCGTCCATCCGCATCGCGTGGCGATGCAGCGATGGCGCTGTCCGAACTCGACGCCGGTTCGCGCAAGCAGCTGCCGGCGCTGAAGATGAGCATGCACATGTGGAACCAGGATGCGGCCCGCCGTTTCGTGATCCTCGACGGCCAGCGCCTGGGCGAAGGCGACCTGATCGGCGAGGCCCAGGTCGAATCGATCACCCGCGACGGCGTGATCCTGAACTGGCAGGGCGCGCGGCTGCGGATCGATACGCGCTGAGGGCAGTGACCAACGGCCCATCGCGACTTGCGTCGCTCCCACAGAACAAAACATGCTTTTGTGGGAGCGACGCAAGCCGCGACCGCTTTTTACCCACGCACGACACACCGCTACCACTCACCCTCGCAGTCGTAGCCACGCAGCATGTCCGCCAGCGTGCGCCCGGGCTCGTCGCGGAAACGCTCGGGCAGCACCTCGATCGCGACGATGCGGTCGACACGGAAACTGCGGAAATCCTCGCGGATTTCGCACCAGGCCGACAGCGTCCACACGTTGCCCCAGAAGAAGCAGCCCAGCGGCCGCAGCGTGCGCGTGGTCCGCGCGTCCTTCAGGTCGAGGTAGTCGATGCGCAGCTTCTCGCGGCGCTCGGTCGCCTCGCGCAGCGTCTGCAGGCGTGTCCTTGTCTCCTGGTCCGGGCCGACCGGCAGCGCATACAGCGACAGGCTTTCGGCGGCGGTGCGCTCCATCGCCGGCAGCACGCCGAGGATCTTGGCCAGCGCATCCTCGGCGCTGCGCGCGAGATCGACGTCGAGGCGCGACTGGGCGATGCGCACGCTGGCCACCAGCGCCTGCGCCTCGCGGCTGTCGAACATCAGCGGCGGCAGGTCGAAGCCGCGGCGCATGCGATAGCCGACGCCGGCCTCGCCTTCGATCGGCACACCCTGCGCCTGCAGCGCGGCGATGTCGCGATAGACCGAGCGCGGCGAAATCTCCAGGCGCTCGGCCAGGAACGCCGCCGTCGTCAGGCGACGGCCACGGATCAGCTGAACGATCTGGAACAGGCGGTCGGCGCGGCGCATGGCGGGCATGGTGTGTGTGCGGCGACTATGCCACGACGGCTCATTGCAGGGCGTGCAGGCCCACGCGATTGCCTTCGCTGTCGATGACGTGGGCGAAGCAGCCCAGGCCGGCGGGCAGTTCGGTGCGAGGCAAGGCCACCGAGCCGCCAGCGGCTTCCACGCGCGCCAGCACCGTGTCGAGCGAAGGCAGGGCGTTGAGATAGACGGTCGCACCATCGGCACAGGGCTTCGGTCCCTCCGCGCTGCGCCGCAGGCAGCCGCCGACACCGTACTTCTCGTAGGGAAACACCGCGAGCGCCGCATCGCCATCGACGCGATCGCGCAGCAAGGGCGTGGCGAACAGGATCTCGTAGAAGCGCTGCGCGCGATCCAGGTCGAGGACCGGGATCTCGAACCAGGTCACCGCGTTGTGTCGGCTGTGCAGCATGCGCGTCTCCTTGCCCGGACAGATGCGCAGATGCTGCGGCCAGGCTGCTGACAGCGTGCCGTCAGTAGGCCGTGCCGCAGGTCGTGGCTCATTCGCCCATGTAGCAGCAGTTGAGCTTGTTGCCATCGAGGTCGCGGAAATACGCGGCGTAGAACCCAGGGAAGCGCTCACCCGGCGCGCCCTCGTCGGTGCCGCCCAGCTCGATCGCCTTCGCGTACACGGCATCGACCTGTTCGCGGCTGGTCGCGCCGAGCGCGACCATGGTGCCGTTGCCGACGGTCGCCGGTTCCTTGTTGAAGGGATAGGTGATGCCCAGGCCCGCGCCGTGTTCCGAATTGCCCCAGGCGATGTAGTAGTCGGGTTCTTCCATGAAGCGCTTTGCGCCGAGTTCGGCGAGCACGGCATCGTAGAAGGCGGCAGCGCGCGGCAGGTCGGCGGTACCGAGCGTGGTGTAGGCGATCATGGTCTTGTCCTGTGTGATGGAGGGAACCGCCGGCCCCGCCGGCGTGACGACAGCATGCGCCGGGCCTGCTGACACCGGCGTGTCAGCAGCGCGCTCGGCTAGAGCGTGTGATGCCCTATGCTAAGCCTCCTGCCCCTCCCGGCCGCCCGTCCCGATCGTCATGCCCAACCTCGTCTTCGACCTCGACCGCGACTTCGTCGAACTCAACCAGTTGCTCAAGCTCACCGGCGTGTGCGACAGCGGCGGCGCCGGCAAGCACCTGGTCGCCAGCGGCGCGGTGCGCGTCGATGGCGACGTCGAGCTGCGCAAGACCTGCAAGATCCGCGTCGGCCAGGTGGTGCAGGTCGGCGATACGCGCATCCAGGTCGTCGCCGGCTGAGACCGATCCGCGCACGTCGCGGAAGCGGCGAGACAGGCTCGCTCAGGCCAGCGCCAGGTCCTGGTCGGCGCGGCAGAACAGATCGTGGACCTCGCGTACCGCGATCGCCTCGGGCGCTTCACCCCCATGCCCCAGCGTCTCGACGAAGCGACAGGACGCAAAACGGGACGACGCGGCGTCGTAGCGCGCGATCCAGTCGCGACGTTCGCGCAGGTCGACATGCTCTGGACGCCATGCGGCGGAATAGGGCGCATGCAGCCGCTGCAGGCCGATGCGCCATGGCTTGGGGCTGATGCGCGCGCGGAAACAACGCTGGTTGAAACACATCCGCGCATACATCGGGTCGACATCCAGCGCGTCGAACATCTCCGCCACCTCGGGATCGCGCGGATCGAAGGTGCGATGCATCGCGAGCAGCCGGAAACCCGCCGGCGTGCGATAGAGGCGGAGGTTCCAGTCGCGGCGGGATTCGGCGAAGGCGCGGATGCGGGCGAGCGCCTCGGCATCCCAGCGCTCACGGGCGTCGCGTGCGCGCGGGCGTGCGACGAAGCGCGTGTACGCTCGGCCAACGAACCACGACAAGGCCCAGGCGGACGCGAAACCGATGCCGACCGCCGGCGCGAGGCGTTCCATCCCCGCCAGCTTCAGCGCAGCGGCGAAGACGATCGTGGCCACGATGATCAGCAGGCAGCCATGCCGGAAGGACGGATCTTCATCGCCCGCATCCATGTCCGCGAACAGCACATCCGGCGTATTCAGGCACAGCGCGCCATAGCCGTTGCGGGTGACGATGCTGTCACCGTGGCGATCCACGATCTCCTCGCGGATCGGCACGCCTTCGGCGCCGTTGTAGGCGACGCGGCGCTCCCTGCGCGGCAGGTCCTCACCGGCCAGCACCCGATCCATCGCCTCGCGCACGCGCAGGTCGGCATGCGCCTGCGCAGCGGCGTCGCTCTCGTCCGACCAGCCGAACCGGCGCAGGGTGACCTGACGACGGCCCTCGCGATGCTGCAGGCGCGCTTCGGCCCAGTACTTCGGAATGATCATGCGGGCCCAGCGCTCCCGTTCCGTCCCGCCCGCAGCCTAGCGCGCAGCGCCATGACGGACAAGCGCGCGCCGCAGGCGTAGACTCCGCGCACACCGACGATCCCGGCACGCTGCCGGACACGCATGGACACCATCACGCAACTGCAATACCAACAGTGGGATTTCGGCGACCTGGTCCTCAAGAGCCGCATGCTCGAAGCGATGAAGGACTCCGCCTCCCGCTATCCCATCTGCCGCTCGCTGCGTTTCGCCGCACGCGAGAAGCTACCGGAACTGTTCGACCGCTATGCGACCCAGCCTGACTGGCAGGCGCAGCGCTTGAACGCGACCTATCTGCTGCTCGAAGCCGAGGGCGTGTTCATCAGCGCGCATGGCAACTGGAAATCCGATTATTGCTCGTGCAGTTTCACGATCTGGGCCGACGGCATCGAGCGCGCCGAGGCCGCCATCGCACGGTTGTCGGCGCTGGCGGAATCGTCGCGCATCCACGATGCGATGTTCTCGATCGACTGGCATTTCCTCACCTCCAAGGGCGAGCTGGAGAGCGCCGAGATCGAGGAACTGGCCGACGACCGGCTGCTCGAACACGCCTATCCCGAAATCCCCGGCGGCGTGAACGCCTTCATCGAACGCTACCTCGATGCGAACGAAACGGTCCTGGTCGTGCAGGGCCCGCCGGGCACCGGCAAGACCCGCCTGATCCGCGCCATCCTGGGCGCGATGTCGCGCCGCCGCAACGGCGCCTGCCGCGCGCTCTATACCGGCGACCAGAAAAGCCTGGAGAACGACGAGATCTTCGTGAAGTTCATCACCGGCTGGGACGACGCCTTCGTGGTCGAAGATGCCGACCATCTGCTGAAACCACGCTCCGAAGGCAACGAACACCTGCACCGTTTCCTGACCATCGCCGACGGCGTGGTGCGCGCGCAGGGGCGCAAGATCATCTTCTCCACCAACCTGCCGAACGTCGGCGACCTCGACGACGCGCTGATCCGCCCGGGCAGGTGCTTCGCGCGCCTGAACATCCGGGAATTGCACCCGGCGGAAGCCGCGCGCGTGGTCGATTCGCTGTGCCCGGACGACCCGGAACGCCAGGCGCGCATACGCGCGCGGCTCGATGGCCTGCAACGCAGGACGGTGTCGCTGGCGTCGGTCTACAGCGCGGTCGCGCGCGATGCCGAGGCGAATCCCGCCGTCTGACGCGCGTCATCCCCGATCCCGTGCACGGGATCGGGGATGGAGATCGGCAAGCGGTCAGTCCTTCGGCTTGAAGCCGGACGCCGAGCCCTTGCGGTGCGGCGGCTTCTTCGCCCCGCCGGGCTTGCCGCCGTGCGGGCGCGGCGCGGACGGACGGAAGCCGCGCGGCTTCGCGCCGCCGCCGCTGCCGTCGTATTCGTCCAGCTTCTGCAGGCGCAGCGCCTGGCCGGCCACGCGCACCTTCTTCAGGTGCATCAGCAGCGGCTTGGGCATGCCTTCGGGCAGGTCGAGGATCGAGTGGTCATCGTGGATGTCGATGCGGCCGATGTACTTGCTGTCGAGCTCGGCCTCGTTGGCGATCGCGCCGACGATGTTGCCCGGCTTCACGCCGTGCATGTGGCCGACCTCGATGCGGAAGGTCTCCATGCCCGGCTCGGCCGGCAGGCGCGGCCCCACGTCCTTCTTCGCTCGCGGCGCGGCGCCTTCGCGCTCGGCACGGGGCTCGCGCGCCGGACGCTCGCGGCGTTCCGCGCCGCGCTCGGCGCGTTCCACGTATTCGCGCTGCTGGCGGAATTCCTGCGGCTCGCGCTTGCGCTCCGGCGCCAGCAGCAGCGGCGTGTCGCCCTGCAGCAGCTTCGCCAGCGCGGCGGCGACTTCGATCGCCGGCACGTTCTGCTCGCGCTCGAAACGCTCGACCAGCTCGCGATAGAACCCCAGTTCGCCGCCGCTGCTCTCGTCGAGCGCGAGCGTCTCGCTGATGCGGGACAGGAAACGGGTGACGCGCGCGTCGTTGACGCTTTCCACCGTCGGCAGCTGCATCTCGGCGATCGGCTGGCGCGTGGCGCGCTCGATCGCGCGCAGCATGTTCTTCTCGCGCGGGCTGACGAACAGGATCGCCTCGCCGCTGCGCCCGGCGCGGCCGGTGCGGCCGATGCGGTGGACGTAGCTCTCGGTGTCGTAGGGAATGTCGTAGTTCAGCACGTGGCTGATGCGTTCCACGTCGAGGCCGCGCGCGGCGACGTCGGTGGCGACGAGGATGTCGAGCTTGCCGTCCTTGAGCTGCTGGATGGTCTTCTCGCGCTGCGCCTGCTGCACGTCGCCGTTGATCGCGGCGGCGGCCAGGCCGCGCGCCTGCAGCTTCTCGGCCAGTTCGTCGGTGGCCGACTTGGTGCGCGCGAAGATGATCATCGCGTCGTAGGGCTCGGCTTCGAGGATGCGGGTCAGCGCGTCGAGCTTGTGCAGGCCGCTGACGAACCAGTAGCGCTGGCGGATGTTGGTCGCGGTGGTGGTCTTCGCGGCGATGGTCACTTCCGCCGGGTCGCGCAGGTAGGTCTGGGCGATGCGGCGGATCTGCGACGGCATGGTCGCGGAGAAAAGAGCAACCTGGCGCTGCTCCGGCACTTTCTTCAGCACGGCTTCGACATCGTCGATGAAGCCCATGCGCAGCATTTCGTCGGCTTCGTCGAGCACCAGCGCCTTCAGCTCGGACAGGTCCAGCGTGCCGCGGTCGAGGTGGTCGATCACGCGGCCCGGCGTGCCCACGACGACATGCACGCCGCGCTTGAGCGCCTGCAGCTGCGGGTAGTAGCTCTGCCCGCCGTAGATCGGCAGCACGTGGAAGCCCGGGATCTTGTTGGCGTAGCGCTGGAAGGCTTCGGCGACCTGGATGGCCAGTTCGCGGGTCGGCGCCAGCACCAGCACCTGCGGCTTGCCCTGCTTGAGGTCCAGTCGCGACAGCAGCGGCAGCGCGAATGCGGCGGTCTTGCCGGTGCCGGTCTGGGCCTGGCCCAGCACGTCGCGGCCGGCGAGCAGGGCCGGGATGGTCGCGGCCTGGATGGGCGACGGGGTTTCGTAGCCGACCTCGGCCACCGCTGCCATCACGGGCTCGGCAAGGCCCAGATCGGCGAAGCGCAGGGAGGGGGTTTCGGTCGACATGGGCGTCTCGGTACGGCGGAGTGGACCGGACATTGTGGACGCCGGGGTTCGATTTGTCGCTCTAACCCGGATGCATGGCGATCCCGCGACGTCCGGCCGCAGTGGCCAAGCCATGGCCGGACGCCGATGAAATCCATTGAAAATCAGAGGGATACGCGAAATTTCCAGCCACCGCCCCGGGGTAGACTCGACGACAGCCACGGCCCGGCGCATGACCGGTGCCGGGCTTGGCGGCAGACTATGCGCGTCGGTGACCGGGATCCGGAGCACCGGCAGCTGAACGGAATCTTCACGGATGGATGTCCTGTCCCGCGCATCACCTGCGTTCGGAATATGCAGGTGGCCAAGGCCATCGTCCTCCACAGCCAACCTCACCAAGGAAAAACGACCATGCTCAAGCGCCTCTCCTTCCTGATCGCCGCCTCGCTGCTCAGCGCCAACGCGATGGCCTCCGACAACTGGACCGGCTGGTACATCGGCGGCAACGCCGGCTACAGCCGCGGCAGCTCTGACGTCGAAACCACGCTCGGTGGCCAGTGGTCCACCGAATCCGCGGCGCTGCAGAGCCATGTCGTCAACGAGATGTCGCCGAGCCTCGATCCGGACGGCGCGCAGTACGGCGTGCAGCTGGGCTACAACCACACCTTCGGCAGCTTCCTGCTCGGTGGCGAACTCAGCTACAACCGCATGAACATGGACGACAACCGCCAGACCGGCCCGAAGCCGACCACGGTGTTCCCGTCGCTGAGCTATGACGTCGGCAACCGCGCCGAAGTCGACGACGAACTGGCCCTGCGCATCAAGCTGGGCTACGCCAACGACCGCCACGCGGTCTACGGTACCGTCGGCATGGCCCGCGTCGACGCCACCTACACCGCCAGCATCACCAGCAACGGCAACTACCGCAAGCGCAACAGCGAAGCCGACAACCTGCATGGCGTGCAGTTCGGCGCCGGCTACGAATACGACTTCGGCAACAACTGGTCGCTGCGCGCCGAGCTGCTGCGCACCAACCTGGAAGACACCGACTTCGTGACCGAGTACCAGCCGGGCAGCACCTTCGTGACGCCGGCCTACATCGAGAACGTCAACCAGGACCTGGACTACACCACCCTGCGCATCGGCGTGAACTACCGCTTCTGATCCACAAGGATCGAGGTCCCGAAACCGCCGGTCGCAGGACCGGCGGTTTTTTCATGCGCGATAGGCCATGACGGGCGTCGCGCCCGCGCCGGTGATCGACAGCACCGGCATCCGCTGCCGCCCGCAGCTGCGCCTGCCGCCTCGCCACCACCGAACCGGAGTTCAGATGGCTTCGGATTCCACCACCCGCCTGCCCGACCGCGCCTCGATGGCGGCGTCGAGCAGGCGGCGCGCGATGGCCTCGGCCTCGACCACGCGCCAGCGTGCTGGCATGAGCGGAGCGCAGGCGCGCCCGATGCGCACGGCAGCATGTTCCAGGGGGCGCCGCCGCGCGCGCTCGCCACCGATCATCGACGGCCGCACGATCGTATACGAAGGGTAGCCCAGCGCATCCACGCCGTCTTCCGCCTCGGCCTTGCAGCGCAGGTAGAAACCGAACGAGGACCGGCTCGCACCCGCCGAGGAATTGAGCGAGAAGCTGCGCGCGCCGGCCTCGCGCGCGTGGCGCGCGGCATCGACCACCATATCGACGTCCACGCGCCGGAAGGCCGCGCGCGAACCGGCGTCGCGGATCGTGGTGCCCAGCGCGCATGCCACGGCATCCACGCGCCACCAGGGCGCATCACCAGGCAACGCATCGAAGTCGACCACGGGCGCTTCGAGCTTCCCGTGCGGTTGCAGGACCCGCGCGCGCCGCACGGGCGCGACGACGCGGTCGACCCGAACGTCGTCGAGCGCCAGGCGCAGGAGATGGCCGCCGACCAGGCCGGTCGCGCCGAGGATGAGCAGGGATGCCATGTCGACAGGCTACCGGGTCCCGCACCGCCAGCACCGCGTGCGGCGAATGCCGGAAATCGAAAACGCGATGCATGTCTCAGTGTCGTATCGCGACATCGAACGCGGCGCTCGCATGGCGGACTCGGTTTTCATCGCAGGAAGGTGCTGCATTGCAGCATCGTCGATGCATGCGTGTCTCGTGGAAATTCCGCGCGAGGGTTCGCGCTGCGAGCGGCGACATCGCATGCGGACGAAAAACACGCGCATTTTCATGGCATTGCGCGAGGCCTGCCTCGAACGGTCACGCGCGCTTCCCTGCGAAGACGTACGGTCGCATTCGCGACGCAGTGCCATGTGATTTGCAAATTACCAACTTTCGCGTCAAACACTGCGCACCCCCCGGCGCTACGCCACACGCACGTGGCTTCGATTGGAATCGCCTCCGTGGCGATCCGAACAACGAATGGAGACGACATGAAGTCCCGCCTGTTCCTCGCCGCGGCACTGCCGGCGGCATTGTTATTGTGTAACACCCAAGCAACCGAAGCTGCGCCGGCATCCTCCGCACGAGCAACGCACAGCCACAGTGGAGACGAGGCCTACATCGTCATCCGCTATCGCGACCAGGCCGAACTGCAGCGGATCTCCACGCGCTTCCAGCATCTGGTGGTGGACAAGCGCGCCAGGACCGCGAAAGTGGAAGCGGATGCCAGCCAGATGGACGAACTGCGCCGCATGGGCGTGAAGTTCGACATCGACCGCAACGGCACGATGCAGTTGCGCAGCTTCAACCAGAACATGCGCGCCGGCCGCTTCGGCGCGCGCGCGATCAGCGGCTACACCTGCTATCGCACCGTCGAGGAAACCCATACCTCGATGGCGCAGCTGGCCACGAACAAGCCCACGCTCGCCACGGTGACGAACATCGGCCCGACCTGGCTGAAGTGGCAGAACAACGGCGGCTACGACATGCGGGTGCTGCGCATCACCAACTCCGCCACGAACAGCCTCCGCCCGAACAAGCCGGCGATGGTGCTGCTGTCCTCGATCCACGCCCGCGAATACACGCCGGCCGAACTGAACATGCGGTTCGGCGAATGGCTGGTCAACAACTACGGTACCGACGCCGAAGCCACCTGGCTGCTCGACAACTACGTCTTCTACCTCATCCCGCAGGGCAATCCGGACGGGCGCAAGAAGGCCGAGACCGGGCTGTCGTGGCGCAAGAACGTCAACAACAGCAATGGCGGCTCGTGCAGCGCGAACAGCGTCGGCGTCGACATCAACCGCAATTTCCCGTTCCGCTGGAACACCGTCAACGGCGGATCCAGCGGCGATCCCTGTCAGGAAACCTACCGCGGCCCGACCGCCGGTTCGGAGCAGGAATCGAAGAACATCATCAACCTCGTCGCGGGCACGCCCGGTGCGACCGGCGTCTACAGCGGCGGCATCTTCCCCGATCGCCGCGCCGACAGCCTGACCAGCGCCGCGCCGGATGATACCCAGGGCCTGTACATCGACATCCACTCCTCCGGCAAGCTGGTGCTCTGGCCCTGGGGCATGACGACGAGCCTCGCACCGAACGGCACCGCCCTGCAGACTTTCGGCCGCCGCCTGGCGTTCTTCAACGGCCACTCGCCCGAGCAGTCGGTGGGCCTGTATGCCACCGACGGCGCCACGGACGACAACATGTACGGCCATCTCGGCGTTCCGAGCTACACCTTCGAACTCGGCACCCAGTTCTTCGAGTCGTGCTCGTCCTTCACCGGCACCGTGCTGCCGGACAACCTCGCCGCGCTGAGGTACGCCGCGCGCAACCTGGCCGCGCCCTACCGCTGGCCCTCGGGTCCGAACACGGTCAGCGTCAGCGCATCGAGCACCTCGGTCGCCGCCGGTACGCCGGTGACGATCAGCGCCGTGCTGAACGACAGCCAGTTCCGGCAGACCAACGGCACCGAAGCGACGCAGAACATCACATCGGCCCGGGTCTACATCGATACGCCGCCGTGGGAAGCCGGTGCGGGCAGCGGCATCGCGATGAACGCCAGCGACGGCAGCTTCAACAGCACCCTCGAGACCGTGACGGCGAGCGTGTCGACCACCGGCCTCAGCGCCGGCCGCCACATCTTCTACGTGCAGGGCACGGATGCGTCGGGCAAGGTCGGCACGCCGAACGCGGTGCTGGTGAACATCACCAGCGGCGGTGGCGGCGGCAACGTCGCGCCGGTGGCGAACTTCACGGTCAGCACGTCCTCGCTGACCGCGACGTTCACCGACACCTCGACCGACAGCGACGGCAGCATCGCTTCGCGCAGCTGGAACTTCGGCGACGGCACCACCTCGACCCTGGCCAATCCGACCAAGACCTACGCGACCGCCGGCACCTACAACGTCACGCTGACCGTCACCGACAACGGCGGGCTGACCCACAGCAAGACCACCGCGGTCACCGTGGGCAGCGCAAGCTGCGGCGGCAACGTGCTGTGCAACGGCACTGCGGTCGCCGTGCCCAACCGCACGAGCGGGTTCTCCTCGGCCTACACCTTCGTGGTGCCGGCCGGGAAGACCAGCGTCACGTTCAACCTGTCGGGCGGCACCGGCGATGCCGACATGTACGTGCGGCTGGGCAGTGCGATGACCACGGCGGTGAACGGTGCAATCACACCGACCGCGAGCAACCCGACCTGCGTGCCCTATCTCGGCGGCAACAACGAGACCTGCACGTTCAACGCGCCTGCGGCCGGCACGTACTACGTCACGGTGAATGCCTACTCCGCCTTCACCGGCGTCAGCCTGAAGGCCACGATGTCGCCATGAGCATGTCCTGACATCGCAGTTGCTTGAGAAAACGAAGGCCCGGGCATGTCCCGGGCCTTTTCTTTTGGCACGACGGTGGCGCACGCACTGCGAACGCATGCCGGCATGCACCGGACGCAGCGTTCCGATGCCGGGAGCCCGGGTCGCAGCCGGTGCGAAGCCGATCCGGAAAATGGATCCCATCGAGACACCACAGACATTCGCGACCGCCGGGATGCGTGCCCGCGGAGCACTCGCGAATCGCCGGGAATGCGGCAGGACGCTGCATTCCGCAAGGACGCACCCGAAGCGGGCGTCGTCGCCACGGAAGGCGACGACGCGGCGGAGGACGGCGCCACACGCAGCGGCGGTCGCCGAAAAGCCGCACACCACGAGTAGGCACAACCCAAGGAGCAACACATGCCCAACCTCGTCCAGGAACTCAACAGCCTCGACTTCAGCGTGTACATCGGAGGCCCGCTGCAGGCCGCCGTGGATGCGCAGCACGCCGCATCGATGTCGCAGGTCAGCTTCATCCAGGAAGTCGGCTTCAAGAACGTCGGCACCGCGCAGGCGCCGGACTACGAGCTGCGCTACGTCGACTTCAAGTACACGAAGAAGGTCCCGAACCCGACCTACGATCCCGCCGCGACCAGCGGCCCGAACAGCCTGCCGTTCAACGAAGCCGAAGTGCTGATCTCGGTGCCGTTCCTCACCATGCTGACCATCCCGGCGCTGCGCATCGAGGAAGTCAACATCGACTTCAACGCGAAGCTGACCTCGACCGAAACGCGCAACGTCTCGAGCGAGTTCGCCGGCAGCGCCGAGCTGAGCCTGAAGGTGTGGAAGGTGAACTTCAAGGCCTCGGCCTCGTACAAGCGCACCTCCAGCAGCGGCGTGAGCACCGAGCGCACCTACAACCTCGGCGTGCGCGTCCGCGCGGTGAACGACGAACTGCCGGCCGGCCTGGATCGCATCCTGACCATGCTGGAAGACAGCATCGCCGCGCAGTAAGCGCCGTACACGCGACACCGGGGCCGGCCATCCGGCCGGCCCCACTTCCCTCGCATCCGTTCACAGGACACCGACATGCCCACCCTCAACGAATACCTCGGCGGCCTCATCGCCAGCGTCACCAACGCGCGCGTGATGGCCGACGCGCAGACCGTCGCGGTCGCCGAACAGTACGCGCGCCACGACCTGCTCAAGCACTTCGCCGTGCCGCGCATGCGCATCGGCGACATCGAACTGACCATTCCGGTCGCGATCGAAGGCCTGGCCAACCGCGTCGACTACCAGCTCGCACCGATCGGCAACGATCGCTTCAGGACCGAGATCTACCGCGAGATCTGCGCCAGCATCGGCGTCGCCGAACTGCCCATGCTCGCCTCCGGGGACCTGGTCGCTGCGCTTTCGGAGGAAACCCTCACGCTCGTCGAACTGATGCGCGCCGACCTGTCCGAGAAGAGCTTCTTCGTTTTCGCCGACAAGGCCACCAACCGTTTCGCGCAGATCGCCGAAAACCGCCAGTTGTACAAGCTGCTGCCGGCCATGGAGTTCCGTCCAGAGCTGATGACCGAACGCGTGGTCAAGCGCTGCGCCACCCTGGTGACCGGCGTCGAGCAGAAGACCTCGCTCGACCAGTTGGAGGTCGTCGCCGAATCGCACCGCCTGCGCGAACAGCGCCCCGAGGACATCGTCCGCATCCGCCTGAAGATCGGCGAGGACGGGATGGAATGGCAGACGATCGAGAAGAGCGACGGCACCCTCGAACGCCGCCTGCTGCCGGAGTGACGCCATGTTCAGATCGACGCTGCAATTGACCCGGCAACTGTCCGACGCGCTGCTGCAGTTCCCGGCCCTGGTCCGCCTCTTCGAACGCCGGTCCACTCAGGCACTGCCGCAGCTACTGGCCTGGATCGATGCGACCGAAAGCACGCTGTCCGGCCATCGACTCGTCGCTGCGGCGGACATCGCCGGCTACAAGTCGCGCGTGCTCGCGCCGATGTTCGACGACGACAGGCGCGGCACGCTGCGCCGTCGCCAGACCGCCGCTGCTTCGGCGCTGCTGCACGACCTGCAGCACAGCGTGCAGGACGCGCTGCAGCCGCACGCGACGAAGGTCGAGCAGGCGCGCGGCATCGCACGACAACTGCTGCAGATCGTGGCGCAGAGCGGTGCCGTGCCCTGGGATCCTGCCTCGAGCTTCGAGGACATGGTCGAGCGCATCTGGCTGCTGTGCACCACCCACGATCAGCTCAAGCCGCTCTCCGTGCAGCTGAAGACCTTGCTGCCCGCCAGCGACATCCGCCTGCTGCTGGCCGAGGAAATCGACCCGGCGGATTTCGTGCCTGCTCAATGACCCGGCATCGCCGACGCGACCGGACCTCGCATCCGGAACATGCACGACGCATCGCGACGCGACGTTCGCCCCCTTTGAAAAAGGGGGCCGACGCGCGAAGCGCGGCGGGGGGATTTGCCCTCCCGGAGCGTGGATCCATCCGCGCCGCCACGAGCGAAGCGACGCAAATCCCCCGCAGACGCTGCGCGCCCGCCGCCCCCTTTTCCAAAGGAGGCTTGCACGCCACGACTGCGACATCGACGGTTGCGACTTCACGTCTCGCGGCGCAGCGCCCAGAAACCGATGTCGCGGCGCAGTCGATAACCGATGCGTTCGTACAGCGCCTTGGCGCGCGTGTTGGCGTGGCTGACATGGAGGTAGGGCGTGCGCCCCTGGGCGAGGATGTCGTTGGTGAGCAGCGCGGTGAGCCGGTGCGCATGGCCGCGTCCCAGGTGATCGGGATGCGTGCAGATCGCGCTGACTTCCTGGAAGTCGTCGGTCGCCAGGCGTTCCCCGGCCATCGCCGCCAGCGCGCCGTCGGCGTGGATCGCGAAATAGCGGCCCAGCGCCATCGTGCGTGGCCGGAAGTAGTGCGGATACACCCGTGCGGTCAGGGCCAGCACGTCGTCGCGATCATCGTCGTCGAGCTGGCGTACGGCCCCGCCATCGGGCACGTCGACCGGCGTTTCGCGGATCATCTGCGCCAGCGGCGCGAAGGCGTCCAGTCGCCAGCCTGCGGGCACTCGCGCCGGCGCGATGCCGAGCAGATAGACACTGTCGCCCGGCGGCACCAGGGCATCGAACGCGGTCCCGGCATCGACCTCGGCATGCGCCAGACCCAAGAAGGGCGCGATGTCCGCCGGGTAGCGCGCCACCTCGCCGTGGCGCAGGGCCAACTGCGCATGACGGGATGCGAGCGCGGTCCAGAAGGGGTTGTCGAGGACTGCTTCGGAGGCGTGTGCGGACATGGCCGCAGGATATCGCCGCCGTCGGCGATCAGGGCGCCCCGGTCGCCGACCAGGGCATGCCACCTTCGGCCATGGCCCAGATCACCGCAGCGGCGAGCGCCGCGCCCAGGACGACACGTGCGATCTGTTCGAGCTTCGCGGCTCGATTCGAGGAACGGGTACTGCTCATGCGACCTCCCCAGAGGGAAGCGATGAAACGCCGATTCGCGACGACCGACCGCGACGGAATTCACGCTTCCGCACATGCGCCGCAGTACGTCGTCCCGGCGACATCCAGCACGTGACGCAGGACCGTTTTCGACATGATGCCGGTCGCCCCTGCCGTTGGTTGGGTGACCAATGCCGCGTGGCGACACCGAACAGCGGGCGCATCATTCCGGACCATGGCCCTGCCCCTGCCCGGACGCCCCGCCCTGATCGCCACGGCCGTGGCGCTGCCGGCCTATGCGCTGTCGCTCGCGGTGCTGGCGCGCATGCCGGATGCCAGCCTCGTCGAGCCGTTGTTCCTGCTGGCCATCCTGGGCGGCGCCTTCCCAGCCCTCGCCGGGCTGCTCACGCGTGGCCGAAGCCGTGGCCACGACGATCGGCCGCGCCTGTCGCCACCCTCGAAGCGACTGGCCGGGCCGCTGGTGTATCTCGGCCTGTTCGCCGTGCTCGTGCTGGGCTGGGGCTTCAGCGCGCTGCAGGCGCAGTGGCCGGACGAACCCGCGCAATCGATTGCCCAGACCGTGCTGAAGCTGGTCACCATGGTCGTGCTGCCCGTGCTGCTGTTCCTGGGCGGCAACACGCTCCGCCCGCGCTTCGGCACCGCGCGGCTGTGGTGGGTGTTCCTCGGCATGGCGCTCGCCTTCGTCGCCTTCCAGGCGGTGTTCGGCCGTGGCCTGACCACCCTGCGCGAACTCGCCCCGGCGATGAGCACACTGCTCTGGGCGATCCCGCTGTGCTGGCTGTGGCAGGTCCTCGAAGCCGGGCTGTGCGAGGAAGTGCTGTTCCGGCGCGTGCTGCAGCAGCGCATCGCCGATGCCACGCGCTCGCAGGTCGCCGCCGTGCTGTGGGCCTCGCTGCTGTTCGGCCTCGCCCATGCGCCTGGCCTGTACCTGCGCGGCGCGCACGCGATGGAAGGCGTCGCCGATGCCACGCTGCCCTGGGCCATCGCCTATTCGATCGTGATGATCGCCCCGGCCGGCATCGCCTTCGGCGTGCTCTGGGCGCGTACGCGCTCGCTCTGGCTGGTCGTGGCCCTGCACGGCACCGTCGACCTGTTGCCGCAGCTTGCGCCCTTCATCCGCGCGTGGAGCGGCTGAGGCCGCAGGATAGAAGCCGCCTCAGCGCTTCGGCGGCCACGGCACGAACGACGAGGTCGTCCGCAGGTATTGCGCATAGGCCGGACGCCGCTGCTTCAGGTCCGCCTCCAGCAGCGGCACGCCCGAGACGCGCAGCAGCAGGAAGGTCATCAGCACGGGCGAGAACACCGTCCACGCACCGCCCTGGCTGGCCGAGGCGAGCCACACGCCCCACCAGAACACCGACTCGCCGAAGTAGTTCGGGTGTCGCGTGTATCGCCACAGGCCGCGATCCATGACCTGGCCGGCCGAGGCCGGATCGGCCTTGAAGCGCGCCATCTGCGCATCGCCGATGGTCTCGAACAGCAGGCCGAAAGCGGCCACGGCCATGCCGATCCAGGTGAGCAGGTTGGCATCGCGCGCGCCGTTGAGCGCCGGCAGCAGCGGCATCGCGATCACGAAGGCCAGCACCGCCTGCAGCAGGAACACCAGGTACAGGCTCTTGAACTCGAAATTCGGCTGGTTGCGCGCGCGGATCGCCTGGTAGCGCCGGTCCTCGCCGTGGCCGTGGTTGCGCCAGGTGATGTAGATCGACAGGCGTAGCGCCCAGGCCGCGACGAGGGCCAGCATCGCCAGCGTCGCCGGCGAGCGGTCGCCGAGCCGCCAGGCGAACACCAGCGCGAACAGCAGGAAGAAGATCGACCAGGCGCTGTCGACGATACTCACGTCGCGCAGCTTCACGCTCAGCAGCCACATGAAGACCGCCAGCCCGGCCATCACGGCGGCCGGCCAACCCAGGTGATCGAGTCCGACGAGGTTCATTGCGCTTTGGCTCCCATGTGATTCAGGGCGAAGGCGATCGAGGACACGCTGGTGGTCAGCACGGTGCCCCAGGCCAGGTCCACCACGGTGATCAGCAGCGGCCAGTCGCGGATCAGGGCGAGGCTGGTCAGGTCGAAAGTCGCATAGGTCACGAAGCCGAAGGCCGCGCCGTTGAGCGCTGCCTGCTTGAGCGAGTTCTTCTCGACCGCCGGCATCAGCACGAAATGCACGATCCCGGCGATGAACACGAGGTAGAAGGCGATCGCCGCCGTCCAGTTCACGTCGGCCTTGAGCAGCGTGCCGATCTGCGCATCGTAGAAATCCTTGGCCAGCAGACCCAGCCAGACCAGGTCGATGGCGAAGAACACGGGCAGGACGATGAGGTAGAGCTTGGCGAACAGTTTCAGGCGCATGGGTCGACTCCGGGTTCGTCCGCCCACAGACTCCTCTGCAGGCGATCCACGGTCAATGCCTACGGGCCGCACCCGTGGCCGGATGCAGCCTCCGTGCAGCGCCCTCGGGGCGCATGACACAATCCCGCCCCCCGGCCGCCCGCCAGAGTCCCGCATGTCCGATCACCCCCCCTATGTCGCCAGCTTCAACCCGCTGGTCCGCCGCTACATGCTGATCTACGTGGCCTGGATGCTGCTGATCACCGTGATCTTCAGCCCCCTGATCCTGGTCTGGGTGCTGGGGCCCGGCCAGTGGTGGGCCGCCGAGTACTTCCGCAAGCTCAAGTGCGAACTCGACGACAAGGTGCTGAGCTTCCGCAAGGGCATCCTGTTCCAGGTGGAGAAGACCATCCCGCTGGAGAACATCCAGGACGTCACCTTCATCGAAGGTCCGTTGCTGCGCCAGTTCAACCTCAGCCTGCTGCGCATCGAAACCGCCGGCATGAGCCAGGGCCAGGCGCACACGATGCAACTCGTCGGCATCGTCGACGCCCACGCCCTGCGTGCGGAAATCCTGCGCCGTCGCGAGCAGCTGCGCTCGCAGCCCGCCCCGGCCAGCGATGGCGGCGACCGACAGACGCAACTGCTGGAAGAGATCCGCGACCGGCTGGACGAGATCGCGGGGTTGATGCGCCGGACACCATGAGCGGCCGCGCTGAGCTGCATCAGCGGTCGCATCAATCCAGCGAGTACAACAAACGTCCCGCCACCGCATCGAAGCGATCGGACAGAACCAGATCCTGCGCTTGCCATGTGCAAGCATGCGGAAGAAGCGACTTCAAGCTTGCAAGACAACCCATCCCCACCCCAGCCCTCCCCTTGAAGGGGAGGGAGTAGAACGCGCTGCATTCAAAGCTTCAGAGCAGGTCAGCGAGCGCGCTTGGACAGGCGCCATGGAAAGAGAAGAGAGTCGCGCTTTTCAAGCCCTCCCCTTCAAGGGGAGGGTTGGGTGGGGATGGGTTTCATGAACGATCGGCCTGCACCGATCGCGCCCGAAACAGGACGCGATCGGTGTGCCGGTACTCACCCCTGCAGAGAGAACAACAGCTCCGCCGCCACCGCATCGAACCGTCCCGACAGCACCAGGTCCTGCGCGGCCTGCAGGTCGGGGGCGAGGTAGCGGTCCTCGGCGTAGAACGGCACGCGCTCGCGGAGGGCGGCGTGGTATTCGGCGAGGGTGGCGGATGTCTTCAGGCCCTGATGGAAATCGATGCCTTGCGCGGCGGCGAGCAGTTCGATGCCGACGATGTACGCGGTGTTCTTCGCCATCTCGGTGAGGCGGCGGCCGGCGAAGGTCGCCATGCTGACGTGGTCTTCCTGGTTGGCCGAGGTCGGCAGGCTGTCGACGCTGGCCGGATGCGCCAGCGACTTGTTCTCGGACGCCAGCGCGGCGGCGGTGACGTGGGCGATCATGAAGCCGGAGTTGAGGCCGGGCTCGGGCACGAGGAAGGCCGGCAGGCGCGACAGCGAGGCGTCGATCAGCAGTGCGATGCGGCGTTCGGACAGCGCGCCGATCTCGGCGATGGCCAGCGCCAGCGTGTCGGCGGCGAAGGCGACCGGCTCGGCATGGAAGTTGCCGCCGGACAGCACCGACCAGTCGCCGTCCTGCTCGAACAGCAGCGGGTTGTCGGAGACGGCATTGGCTTCGGTCGACAGCGTGACCGACACCTGGCGCATCAGGTCGAGGCAGGCGCCCATGACCTGCGGCTGGCAGCGCAGCGAGTACGGATCCTGCACGCGGTCGTCGCCGACCAGGTGCGAGCGGCGGATTTCCGACCCTTCGAGCAAGGCGCGATAGCGCGCGGCGACCGCGATCTGCCCAGGCTGGCCGCGCACCGCGTGGATGCGCGCATCGAAGGGCGCATCGGAGCCGCGCGCGGCGTCGACCGACAGCGCACCGGCGGCGATCGCGGCGGCGAAGGTGTGCTCGGCGAGGAACAGGCCCTGCAGCGCGAGCGCGGTCGAGGCCTGGGTGCCGTTGATCAGCGCCAGGCCTTCCTTCGCGGCCAGCGTGATCGGCGCGATACCGGCGGCGGCCAGCGCCGATGCGGCGTCGCGGACTTCACCGTTCACGCGCACCTCACCCTCGCCCATCAGCGCGAGCGTCATGTGCGACAGCGGCGCGAGATCGCCGGAGGCACCGACCGAGCCCTTGGCCGGGATGCACGGCAGGATGCCGGCGTTGTAGGCGGCGATCATCGTTTCCAGCAACTGCGGGCGCACGCCCGAGCAGCCGCGCGCGAGGCTGGCGATCTTCATGGCCAGGATCAGGCGCACCACGGCATCGTCCATCAGCGCGCCAACGCCGACCGAGTGCGAGCGGATCAGGTTCGCCTGCAACCGTTCCAGCTGGTCTTCCGGGATGTGCGAGCTGGCGAGCTTGCCGAAGCCGGTGTTGATGCCGTACGCCGGCTTGCCGGCCGCGACGATGCGGCCCACGGCATCGGCGGAGGCGCGCACAGGGCCCCATGCGGCGGCGTCGAGCGCGATGGCGACATCGCCTTGCCACACGCGGCGCCACTGCGCCAGCGACACGGCACCGGGAACGAGGGTCAGGGTGGTCTTCATGTGTCGGTGTGTCCCGTGATCAGCGCTGCATCGGCAGCTTGAGGCCCTGTTCGCGCGCGCACTGCTGCGCGATCTCGTAGCCGGCGTCGGCATGGCGCATCACGCCGGTGCCGGGGTCGTTCCACAGCACGCGGGCGATGCGCCTGTCCGCTTCTTCCGTACCATCGCACACGATCACTACGCCGCTGTGCTGGCTGAAGCCCATGCCGACGCCGCCGCCGTGGTGCAGCGACACCCAGGTCGCGCCACCGGCCACGTTCAGCATCGCGTTGAGCAGCGGCCAGTCGCTGACCGCGTCGCTGCCGTCCTTCATCGCTTCGGTCTCGCGGTTCGGCGAGGACACGCTGCCGCTGTCGAGATGGTCGCGACCGATCACGATCGGCGCCTTCAGCTCGCCGTTGCGCACCATCTCGTTGAACGCGAGGCCGAGCTTGTGGCGCAGGCCCAGGCCGACCCAGCAGATGCGCGCCGGCAGGCCCTGGAAGCTGATGCGCTCCTTCGCCATGTCCAGCCAGCGATGCAGGTGCGCGTCGTCGGGAATGAGTTCCTTGACCTTCGCGTCGGTCTTCGCGATGTCCTCCGGATCGCCACTCAGCGCGACCCAGCGGAACGGGCCGACGCCGCGACAGAACAGCGGACGCACGTAGGCCGGCACGAAACCCGGGAAATCGAAGGCGTTCGCACAGCCTTCGTCGAACGCCATCTGCCGGATGTTGTTGCCGTAGTCCACGGTCGGGATGCCCTGCGCATGGAAGGCCAGCATGGCTTCGACATGCACGCGCATCGAACGCTTCGCCGCATCGCGCACGCCTTCCGGGTTGGCCTGCTGCTCGGCGAGCCACTGCTCCACCGTCCAGCCGATCGGCAGGTAGCCGTGCACCGGGTCGTGCGCGCTGGTCTGGTCGGTCACGCAGTCCGGACGCACGCCGCGACGCACCAGCTCCGGCAGGATTTCCGCCGCGTTGCCGAGCAGCGCGATCGACTTCGCCTCGCCCGCTTTGGTGTATTTCTCGATGCGGGCGAGCGCGTCGTCGAGATCGGTCGCCTGTTCGTCGACATAGCGCGTGCGCAGGCGCATGTCGATGCTGCTCTGGCGACATTCGATGTTGAGCGAGCTCATGCCCGCGAGCGCGGCGGCCAGCGGCTGCGCGCCGCCCATGCCGCCGAGGCCGGCGGTGAGCAGCCATTTGCCGGTGAGGTCGCCGTTGTAATGCTGGCGGCCCATCTCGACGAAGGTTTCGTAGGTGCCCTGCACGATGCCCTGCGAACCGATGTAGATCCACGAACCGGCCGTCATCTGGCCGTACATCATCAGGCCCTTGCGGTCGAGTTCGTTGAAGTGCTCCCAGGTCGCCCAGTGCGGCACCAGATTGGAGTTGGCGAGCAGCACGCGCGGCGCGTCGGCGTGGGTCGGGAAGATGCCGACCGGCTTGCCCGACTGGATCAGCAGGGTTTCGTTGTCTTCGAGGTTGCGCAGCGATTCGAGGATGGCGTCGAAACTCGCCCAGTCGCGCGCGGCGCGGCCGATGCCGCCGTACACCACCAGGTCTTCCGGACGCTCCGCCACCTCGGCATCGAGGTTGTTCTGGATCATCCGGTAGGCGGCTTCGCTGAGCCAGCTCTTGCAGGTCTTCTCGCTGCCGCGCGGCGCGCGGATCTTGCGGGAGGGGTCGTGGCGGTTCGACGGCGTGGTCATGGCGGACTCCTTGCGCGGCACTGCGCGGTGGCGATGCGGAAATTATCCCGCCGCCTGTCCCGCGCCCATCATCGAAACCTCGGCCAGAACGGCCCAGCCCGCTCGCAAGTCATTGATTCTCGACTGACCTGCGTCGGATTGTGTACGCTGTATACATGACTCAACCCGCCACCGCCGACCGCATCCTCCACGCCGCCCGCGTCCTGTTCGAACGCGAAGGCGCCGCCGCGATGACCATGCGCCGCATCGCGCAGGAGGTCGGCATCACGCCCATGGCGATCTACCGCCACTTCCCCAACCGCGACGCCCTGCTGAAACGCATCTGCGACGACAGCTTCCAGGAAATCGCCCACCACTGGCACGCCCGCAACAGCGGCCCCGACGTGATGACCCGCATCGTGGCGCTGCAGGAGATCTACCTCGACTACGCCCTCGCCTACCCCCACCTGTTCGACCACGCCTTCAGCGCCCGCCGCGACGACGCCCGCCGCTACCCCGACGACTTCCGCGCCCGCCGCTCACCCACGCTCAACGAAGTCGCGGATGCGGTCGCGGATGCGCAGGCTGCGGGCGCGTTGAAACAGGACGACCCCTGGGAAGTCGCGCTCACCCTCTGGGCGCACTCGCACGGCCTGATCGCGCTCTACCGCGCCGGACGCTTCAACTGCGACGCGAAGGAATTCCGCGCCCTGCATGCGCGGGCACTGCGCAGGTTGCTGGAGGGATTGGCGGTGGAGGTGTAGGGTGGGCATTCTGCCCACCACTGCGGGTGCGATCAGTCTTGTAATCGGCGAGGAGACAAGCTTGGACTACATGGAACTCAAGAAGAGATTTCCGATGCTATGCAATATCATCGGGTGCCATTTTTCAGCCGAAATCGCTGAAGAGTATGGATACCTCTATCTGCGCCGACCGGGCCTCTCGCAGCACAGAGACACCAACACACGTGCCCATGCGCTTTTCAGAAATGAGATCCCGAGCCTTTTCCTGGCAGGAATGGCGAAGTCATTGCTCGAAGAGGACAGGTGGTTTGTTGGTCACTTTGAGAGCGAAGACCACGCTCGATCATTTATCATCGAGAACATATGGAATGTCTATTTTCCGGATGAGCCATTCGCGATGACGGAATCCTAAGGCGTTCGATCTTCCCGCCATCTCGAAGACAAGGCTACGAAGACGTCTGGTACGACGAGGCCATGCTCCGGAAACCGGAAAGCTAGACGGGATCGACGGGTGGACGCCAATAGCGGAGCGATGACGACCCCGCAATCTTTTCCAATCGATCTTCGATCGCGGCACCGCTCTTCGACAACGCTTCGAGGAGCATCGCTCTTGCGGTAGACACCTCGTGAAACAGGCCATCTTCTGCGTACGCATACAGGGCGCGCATCGCTGCATCCCGACCATGTTCGGCTGAAAAAGAACCGATCCTGGCCAGCGACACCGTCAAGGTCTCCAGCACCTTCCACGCTTCGATCAGCTTCTCATTGTCCACGAACTGGCGCTCCCGAATCCAAGGCTCGACATCAAAGAATACAGTTCACGAAATGATTGCTCACGAATCGAGCGACCAGATCGCATCCGCAATCTGGCCGGCGAGCCATTCGTAGTCCCGCCTCAATGGCCCCATTCGACGCGGGTCCGGCTCCAATGCCTGGACCAAACCGCTCGCAAGGTCGCGAACCCTTGCATCGCGATCGTATCGATCCACCCCGCGAGACTCCGAAGACCCCCACCGACGCAATGCAACCGGAGCCAACACGTCAGCATTCGCGACAGGGGAGCCTGTTTCCCAAGCCGCATGGATCGCTGCGCGTATCAAGTCAAGGCGGATTGATTCAGACGACACGCATGCCCCTCTGAAGAGTCCCGGGTGCGACCTTTGGCCTGACCCGGGTGACTTGGCTATTCCTTCGGCTTCATTACACCGATCGCGGCGTCGATCTTGTTGGTATCCAGATACTGCACGAACTTATCCGCGCCGGCGCTGACCTGGGGGTTGTTGAAGATCTCGGTGGTCGCGACGCGCCCGAGCACCCCGAACGCCTCCTGCAGCGCAGCATTGCCCTCGTACTGAATCGCGAGCTTTGCCTCCTTGACACACGACTCCGTCAGCAGCTTCTCCAGCAGCTGCGCCATGCGCTTGTCGGTCTGCGTCCGCTGCTCCGGGGTCACCTTGGCGTAGGGCTCGGTGTTGGGGTTCAGGGCAATGGCGAAGAAGATCCACTGCACGAGGCCCTGCTTGTCCTCCGGGGAGGAGGCATTCACGAGGCACTTGCTGAGATCGTCGCCATACGGACCCGCCATGGCAGGCGATGCCCAGGCAGCACAAGCAAGCACGATTGCGGCAATGATGGATTTCGACGAGCGCATGAGGTCCCCGGCAAGGTTCGAGACAAGGTCGGGCCCCGCCGGGAGCGGCGAGGCCATGCCGCAAGCTTAGCGCGCAGGCGGAGGCGCCGCACCCGGGATCCCGGACCGAGACATGGCCGGGGCAATACCCCAGGACGCGACCCGACGTCGCAACTGCTGCGTTACACCAGCCAGCCGCGCGCGATGCCCCTGCGAGCAAGCAGCACGAGGCCGATGCCGACCGCGAGCACGATGCCCTGCATCACGACCACGGCGGTGCCACCGAGCGTCGCGCCGTCCACGAGGATGAAGAGGCCGAAATCCTGCACGAGGATGCCGAGCAGGGAGATCACGAAGACCGGCAGTGCCCATCGCTTTCCGAGCAGCAGGGCGATGCAGCCGAGCACGCCACCGAACACCGCCGCGCCGGTCGCCATCACCGCCCAGCCGGGACGCGCGGCATACAGCGCCTGCTGCGTCTCGGGCAGCTTGGCGATGTCCTCCGGCGAAATGGCGAGATCCGCGAAGAACGCCAGGCAACCCAGCAGATTCCACAGCAAGGCCACCACGGCGACGACCTTGAACCAGGCAGGCGACTTCACTCGGCTGTTCATGCGGCTTCTCCCCCAGAGACCCGATTCGGCACAGCATAAGCCCATTTCGCGGCCCTTCGACCCCGGGGTGCCCGGGTCCCCCGACGTGCGGTCCCGTGCGGCTCAGCGCGACGACAACGCCGCCTGCAACTGGCCAATCTCTTCCAGCGCGGCGATGCGCCGCTGTTCCGGCGCGGTGAACATGCGCGCGCGCAGGGCGGCGATCTCCGCCGTGCGCTGCGCAGGCGCGAGTCGCGGGTCCTGCAGGATGCGGTTGCGCGCCTCGATGTAGCGCAGCACGCGGGCATCCCAATCCGCCTGTTGCGCATCCAGCGCGGCCAGGCGCTCCGCCGCCTCGGGGCCCCACAGCGCGCTGCGTTCGGCCTGCCGCTGTGCCGCGTTGAGACCGCGACGCTCGATGTCCTCGGCCTGGCGTGCGGCCAAGTCCGCGACTTCGGCATCGGTGCGAGCGGCGTAGCCGGCCTCGCGGTCCAGCGCATCGAGCAACTCGCGCTTGCGCTCGGCGCTCAATGCGGGATCGGCGACGATGTCGCGCCGCTTGAGGCTCAGTTCGGCCAGCGCTTCTTCCTCCGCGAAGAAGCCCTCCGCCATCGCCTCGCCGAGCAGGCTGCGACGCAGGCGCCTGGCTTCCGCGAAACGCACGGCGGGATCGCTCGACCGCGCGCCGGGTGCTTCCATCAGCGCGCGCTGGTAGGCGACATAACGGTCGAAGACGGCCAGCACGCGCTCGGTTCGCGCCACGTCGAAACGCGATTGCAGGTAGGTCCGCAGCAGGCCGCGCACACCGGCAGCGTCGGTTTCGCCCATCGTGCTGAGGAAATAATCGAACAGACGACGCAGGCCGGCATCGGGAATCACGCTGCCGTCGGCGGCGAAGCGCACCTCGCCGTCGACCTCGGTGCCGCGCAGCGAGCCGACCGTCAGCGGGTTCGTCGCTGCGTCGCGGCCCGTGCCGGGCGCAGTGCCCGCATCCGCCTGCGCCGACGCATCGGTGCGCGCAGTGGCCGGCGCCTCGCTGCCGGTGGGCGTCGATCGCGACACCCACCACAGCCCGGCCGCCAGCGCCGCCGCGAGGGCGACGCCGGTGGCGAGTATCGACCGCTTCACAGGCCGAGGTTCTTCAGGCGGTTGGCCTGGGCGCGGTACACCGAACGCGGATCCGGCGTGAACAGGCCGCGCAGGCCGAGGAACTGGTTGACCTCGTCGAGGTGATTCCACGGATAGTCGTCGCGCAACACCGTGCCCCAGCGCGACGAGCAGCGGCTCACCAGGCCGTCGTTCTGCTCGAAGCCGAAGAACAGGCCACCTGCGCCCAGCGCCGCGTCGGTGATGTCGAGCACGTTGCTCAGCACCCAGGTGCCGCCGATCGAGTAGTAGCGCACGCCGTTGACCAGGTTCGCGCCGCTGCCGCAGGACGTGGTCGGCCTGCCCTGCGGGTGCCGGCTGTTGAACGTGGCGGCACCACGGGTGTTGAGCGAGCCCAGCGCCGCCAGCGAGTCCTGCGGGTCGAGATTGCCCGACAGCGCACCGATGAAGCCGGCAAACGCATTGACGAAACCACTGACCAGCGGACGCAGCGGCGAGCCGACCGGCAGCGTGTTGCTTACGCCGTCGGCCACCGGCGAGCCCAGGTTGGGCGTGCCGGTCATGGTGACCGAAGCCACCAGGTCGGGGCGCACCGACGCCACGTAGCGGATGGTCTGCCCGCCGTGGCTGTGGCCGAGCAGGTTGAACTTGGATTGACCGGTGATCGCGCGCAGTCGGTCCAGGTCGCGGATCAGCTGTTCGCCGCGGACTTCGCTGGAATTGGCGGCGGACACACTGGCGGTGTAGACCCTGGCGCCACCGGCCCTCAGCTCGTCGCCGATGCCGTACCAGTAGTCGTAGACGCCGAGCACCGAATCGAAACCGAACAGACCGTGGACCAGCACGATCGGGTATCGGGTTTGTGTATACCCGGACTGTGCCTGCGCAGGCAGGGCAGCGAGTGCGAACAGCACGAACGAGAACGCGAGACCGATGAATCCACGACGCATGACTCCCTCCATTTGGACGCAAGTGGAACCGCAAAGGGCCACGGTGTCGCGGCGTGCCTTCCTGGCGCTCCTGCGCGGACGGTACGCCACCGTATGGGCCGGAGCGGACCTTAGCAGAGCTTTCGCGAAGGGCTGTTGTGCGGAGCAACATGCGTGAGCTGCGATGCGCAAGTGATTGATTCGAAGCGGGGAGGTTGCGCGGCGGGAACGGAGGCAGGGGCGTGGGGCATTCCGTTTCGCCCGGCGGTCGGCGTGGGCGGTGTCGGCGATTCGAAGTCCTATCGCGCGCAGGCGCCGAAGCTTGCATAGGGTGCGATTCATCGCACCGGCTTTTCTTCCCGCTGCGACCAAAGCGGTGCGCCGAGGCACACCCTATGACGGAATCCGGGCGCGGGTCTGTAGGGCGGGCTCAAGCCCGCCATTGCAGCACACGACATTCTGCAAGCAGTCGAATGCGTATCTCGGAGTTGTATCGCTTCTTGCAGATCGTGACTCCGTTCCGGCGGGCTTGAGTCCGCCCTATCGCTGTACACACTACTTCACGAGAAATCGCTGTAAACCGCTGCAGCAACCCTATCGATCCTTGCGGCCGCACGCACGGGCCCGGATTGCATCGGAATCGCGTTGTCATGCCGCGTGATCAAGCACGACGCCCCACGCCGCCCATGGCTTGCTGCGCTATCCGGCTTCATTGACGGTCAGGGCGGGCGATGCACTCGCGTCGATCTCTTCGATCAGCTTCAATGTCTTGTCGGCCGCGAGAGTGCGCACGCCAGTGTATGGCCCATAAGCGATGGCTTCCTTTGCCGTTTTACTGAGTCGCGCAACGGTTTTCTCGGGGACTTCGTCAGAAACTTCCATCACCGTTTCCATATCCGACCTTGAGCGCTTGAAGATACCCGAGACGCGATCAGTCAATCTCAGGTCCACACTGGAAAGCGCGACGCCTACGACGAAGCCGAGTGGCCCCGCGATAGCCCCCCCAGCTGCGGCGCCGACCATTGCCTTGGCAGTTTCTTCCGGAAGTGAAGTAATAGTCTTTCTGAGCCAGAACCGGCAACCAAGCTGGAAATGTGACTCGTCTCTTGTCCCGAGCGCGTCGTAAAGCGCCTCCTGATAGATTTTCGCTCGTTCAACGATATCCCGGTCGGAAATTGCGGATGGATCGGCGAGGTACTGATTGATGCATGAGACGATGCTCAACTTGGCAGCCAGGAATCGTTCGCGCATGCGATCGTCCTTGTCATTGCCTTGCGTCGGTTGCATATGCGCAATCCTGGCCAGACGCGATGACATCTCCGGACGATACGCGGCTTCCGGAATGCGGATCATGTTCAGGGCCGTGTTGATCGGATCCTTCATGCCCTGCCGCTTCAGGATTTCGGCCGCGATTTCAGCGGGGATAGGCTGCTGCTGCGCACAGACTTGAGCGTGGCGGTCGAACTGCGTGGTCTCGACCATGGGCATGGGCCCGCTCCTGCCGACATCGGATGCAGCCAATTCCATGGCGTATGCCCAATGGTTGGCCGCATTCGCAACCCACATGGCGCGCCGCACTTTTTCCTTTTCCCCGCCAAACAGAGTCAGCGCGATTTTTTCGAACCTGTCGCGCCTGAGGTCATTGACCGAAGCGGCCTGCTCCTGCCAAACCCCGAGAACATGCATGAACTCCTGGGTGACGTGCTCCTGCGACGCATTCATCAGGGCCCTGAAGTACCCATTGAAATCGCCACCGTATTGCCTTTTCCCGCCACTGCCGGCAAGCATGCCGTCGAGCTCGGAAAGATACTGGAAAAGCGCCGAACCAGGTTTCCAGCCATGCTTTCGCGCAAAGGCAATGGCGCTCTCGGTATTGGTGTCTATCCGCGCCTGGATAGACTCGTTGATGCTCTTCCTCTTCATCTGGATCTGGACGAAGCCCACCTTCGCCAACTCCACCAGGTGTGACGAAGATGGGTCCTTGATTGCTGTCAGGTATTGATCCTGGTAGAGAAGATTGCCGACGCGAACGCAGACAGGCGCGCCGAAGAGGACCTGATCGACGAGCCGGCGATTCAAGTAGTCGAGACTTGGCCCTCGATCATCATATGGCCAACGCGAAACGCTGTCGTCCAAGCTCCCCAGGAAAACCCGGTCTCCGTTGTAAACATGCTTTCCTCTGGATGACGAGATCGCCACCCGTAGCGAGTGCTGCCTGTCATCTTGCTGCTCTTTTTGATCCGTCATCCCCACATCCCCTGTTCCGATGATCAAGCAGGCGCGCAAACGCCCCGACAGACGGCTGCAACACCTACCGCGTCAAGGCGCAATGCCTCCGCATTTCGAAGAGATTGCGCCCCGACCCGAGTCTTCCAGGCAGATGCGCTCTGCCCCGCCCTTGGCGATCAGCCGTACTTTGCAGCAAACGATTCATCCGACATGCACAGATATACGATGAATTCGATGAACGCGATGATGGCCGGGATCAAGGTCCAGAAGAACAGCAGGTAGACGATGCCCCAGATGGGGCGCCCGAGATAGAACTTGTGGGCACCGAGCCCACCCAGAAAGAACGCAAGCAAGGCGGCGGCAATGCGGCTTTTGTTGCCCATCGCGCGTTTCTGCCTCACACCGCACTTCGGGCAGATCTCGGCGCGCGCATCGATTCCCTGTCCGCAAGCAAAACAGAATGCATTCGGTGCTGCAGTGCTACTCATGACTCCCCCTGTAGTTTGCATGGAACAACCGACCCATCTCTTTTCCCCCAAGGATCGGTCGGACGCACCGTTCCGGCGCGTCTTCGAATTGAACGACTTCATACACCCCGTACTGCAAAACACTGCATGGGCGATGCCGTGATTTCAATCCTGTCACTTCTGATAGGTATGCCTGCAGATTGACCGCGCAGTTGGCGATTTCCAACCCATCGGATCCCGGACGGATGAACGGGTCTGCGTGCCCAAGAAGGAGAGCAATGCCGACCGAAAGCCGACGATGACTCTCGTAGGGACAACGTTGGCCCTCGAATTGGCAACCGTAGTGGTAGAGCGGAGTCGTGTCGGCAGACGCCAGGCGGATGCCATCACCCGGGCGCGAGAGCGACCCGCGCCCGGGTGGCGGTCACGCGGCTTCGACCTCCAGCGGCACCAGTCGATTGCAGTCGTCGTACTGCAGGCCGCAGAGCATGGCAGCCATGCCGCGCAGCGCGGCCTGCGGGCTGGCCCCGCTGGCTTCGCACAGGGCGATGAACTGGGGCGGGACTTCGACGAGCAGGACATTCGAAGCCGGGACGTTGTAGGGCTGGAACTGGGACTCGGACATGGCGGCACTCCGTTTCGCCCGACGCCCGGAGTGGGCGCCGTTGGCGACTCAGAGCCGCATCGCGCGCAGGCGCGTCAAGGTTTGCGCAGCAATTCACCTCGACCTTGACGCGCCGAGCACGGTGCGAGGATGGGACGACAACGGGGGACACCTTTCGACACGCTGTCCGCGCAGGGTTCTTGGCTTTCGTAGGGCGCATAAGCCGAAGGCGTCATGCGCCGCCACGCTCGACCGGGACAGGAAACCTTGATGGCGCATGACGCTTCACTTATGCGCCTTACCACCTTGTCATTATCGCGACATAATGTGGTGCGAGGTGGATACAGTTGCGCGCCATAGTTCACGAATTGCTTTTCCCAAATCCGACTCAGCCGGGATAGCAACGACAAGGGAAGCGGCAGCTACAACTAGCGCAAGCACGGCTAGAGCAAGTGTCCATTGTTGAGAACGAATGCTTTCACGCACACTTAGAATCGATGCAAGCTGCTCGATGTGCTCGCGCAATGCATTTTCTTCTGCACTTAACTGCCTGGAGAGGCGATTGACTTGCCGACGTATTATCTCAGGAAGCTCCAGAGGTTCGTCTCCATCATGCCAAGCAGGCGCAGTGAGTTTCGCGCAATAATGGTCATACCATCCAGCACGCTCTGAATGCTCATATAGTTCACTAAGCACCGCAGGTGATCCTAGAGAACGATCGAAAAAGCCGCCAATTTCATTCAATGTACGCGCAACATGCCGACGACCAGTTCGCGCGCTTTTCATCCGCTCGCGCAGGTGTTGAATACTGCGTCGTTGAGACATTAGATACTCGATCATTACACTATGTACAAGCGTGCCGCCTAGAACCTCGTTGCACAACAAGGTGTATGCCCTAAGGTCTGCCCCACCAACATGTCGTGTCGCATCTTCCGGAAGTTTCTTCGGGTCCAAACTCACTAGCACATGCAGCCCATTGTGATCATACCGATTGCGTTCAAATGCAAGTTGTAGGCCAGCATATTTTTCGGCACCCCATACATCATGAGAAATATCTTGTGCAACCAAGCGGCGCCAGTTCAACCAGCCACACGAGCCAGGGGCATCGACGTCTCTCAGCCTCATGCCTTCGCCAACAATGAGCTCCATCGTCGGAAAACTGCTCGCAGACTCCGCGGCGCAAAAATATCCTGGAATATGGCGGAAGAACCAAGTGCCAACCATGGACCGCAACTCTGTCCTTGCCTTGGCAATAGCCTCTTCCTTTTGATGGATTGGTTCCCACCACTCCATCCACCAAGTTCCTTTTTTTCTACGATTAATTGTCGCGCGCTCAGTATTTAGCTCAGTTTCATAACGACGACTAAAGTCATCATTCAATCGAAAGCCTATGAGCACAGCTGTAGTTGATGGAGTCACATTAAAGACACGGACCAGAAGCGAGCTGACACCAGGCGGTAGCGTGGCAAGGTTATGCACCATAGAATAATTATCGGCGTCACCACGGCGGTGAATATGGCCAATATTTATCCAGCCACCATTTCCAGCTGCGCGCAATTGACGCACACGGATCGACGCCGCGTTGTCGGGCTTAGCACTACCAATGCCTTTCCAGCCCAACTTGTCTAGGCCTGCATAGAGACTATGTATTTCATCCGGGCCGTATATTTCGACACCCCAGATAGCTGGAGAGCGTAGCTCTTGCTCGAGGGGAACACGTGTTTCTTGATTCTGCTCGCTGTCCCTTGATCTTTGATGGCCATCATCATCAGAGAATGGATGAGAGATCCATGTTGGGAACAGACAATGCGCCCGCCATCGCATCTTTGACCACCACTTTTCCAGCCGTGAAGGCTGAGCCTTCGGAGTCGCTGCACTTAAACTCGTATCAACTTCAGCAACCTCACTGGACAAAGACTTGTTTTCAGCATCATTATCCATGTAGTTTCGCCATCCTAAAAAATGTGGGGCTGAGCCAATGGGTAGGGCGTAATCTCATACTATGCGAAATTCCTTAGTAGAGCCGAGGTTTGATTGCTTGCCCATGTAGCGACCACCCCAAACTGTGTCAGGTTCAGTTTTGAAGCAAGGAACTGAACCTGACACCGCTTCAGCCCCAACAATAATCTCTGCAATGGCTTGACCGTCTGTATCATTAGGTTGGACATGAACGAACATTGACGATAACTGTTTTTGAATTTTGCTTGATATAGGTCTGACTCCAGAACTTTGCCTCTGCCTCTGCCCGTGAGCTACACCCTCGAAATGTTTGCGATGCAGGTCCGGAACCTTGGGTATACGTGATGACGTAGGTCATTGGACGATTCACTTTCTGCCCTCAAATGATTGAATAACGTAAAGCGATAGCAAACCAAGGCATGGCCCTTGGGATTTCCGTCATATAAATCAATGCAAGCCCCTACTCGCCGCGATATCTATTCCGACCGCTTTCACATCTGCATGCTTTTCTACCTTATGAGCAGTTATCGCGGATAGACGCGAACTACCTGTCAGAAATGACAGCATCAACGCACAGAACACTTGCGACGATTCCACACGCAGCACCCCGAGCCCTTCGCCCTCCCCACACCTAGCACCCCACCCGCTCCGCCATCGGCGGGTCCAAGACCCGCCCTACGAAACACCCTGATCGACTTTATGTGCAATACGCATCGGCAAGTGATGCCTAACTGATCCCAATCTGATTCCACCGACCCAATCCCAGCTTGCAAAAGCACGTCCCTCCCCACGCTCGGGATGCCATCCTGCCGCCCCCAACACCCCCGTCCGAAAACGGCCAGTCGAGCCCGCGCCAGTGGTCTACGCTATCCCCATGACCACGGCCCACGACCACCACCCCGCCCTGCCGCCGCGCGAGGTCTGCCTGCGGGCGATGGCGGCGAAGGATCATCGATTCGACGGGGTGTTCTTCATCGCGGTGCGCAGCACGGGGATCTATTGCCGGCCGGTGTGCCCGGCGCCGCCGCCGAAGCGGGAGAACATCACGTTCCATCCGAATGCGGCGTCGGCAACGGCGGCGGGGTTTCGGCCATGCCTGCGCTGCCGGCCGGAGCTGTCGCCGGATGCCTTCGCGCAGGTGCGCGAGGACAGCGTGCGGCGGGCGCTGGCGCTGATCGCGGAGGGCGCGCTGCAGGACGAGAGCGTGGATGCGCTGGCGGCGCGGGTGGGGCTGAGCGCGCGGCAGCTGCAGCGGGTGTTCGTGGCCCAGGTGGGCGCGACGCCGCATGCGGTGCACGCGACGCGGCGCCTGCTGCTGGCGAAGCAACTACTCACGGAAACCGCGCTGCCGGTGACCGACGTGGCGCTGGCCTCGGGCTACAACAGCATCCGTCGCTTCAACGCGGCGTTCCGCGAGGGCTGCGGCATGGCGCCGGGGGCGATCCGCCGGCAGAAATCCGCCGAGGCCCTGCCGCTGGGCACGCTGCGGCTGCGGCTGGGCTATCGGCCGCCGCTGGATTTCCCGCTGCTGCTCGCGTTCGTCGCGAAGCGCGCGATCCCGGGCATCGAGCATGTGGGCGCGGATCGCTACGAGCGTGCGATACCCAATCCCGGTACAGGCGCGGATGGCAGCGCGGGCTGGATCCGCGTGCGTGCGATCGAGGGCAAGCCGGAACTGTCGCTGGACATCGGCGGCGTGGCGCCGCAGGCCATTCCCGATGTGGTGCGGCGCGTGCGGCGGCTGTTCGATCTCGACGCGGATCCGCGCGCGATCCACGACACGCTGGCGCAGGATCCGCTGCTCGCACGCGCACTCGACCTGCATCCCGGCCTGCGCGTGCCCTGCGGCTGGGAGGGCTTCGAACTGGCGGTGCGCGCGGTGCTGGGCCAGCAGATCAGCGTGGCCGGTGCGACCACCTTCGCGCGACGCATCGTCGAGCGCTGGGGCACGCCGCTGCGCATGCCGGCCGATGCGCCGGAGGGACTGGATCGCGCGTTCCCGTCGCCGGAGACGCTGCGCGACGCGACGCTGGAAGACGTGGGCCTGCCGAAGGCGCGGGCGGCGACGATCCGCACGGTGTCCGCTGCCGTCGCAGAGGGCCGGCTGTCGTTCGCGGGCGGGCAGCGGCTGGAGGACTTCGTCGAACGCGCGGTCGCGCTGCCGGGCATCGGCCCGTGGACGGCGCAGTACATCGCGATGCGCGGCATGGCGATGCCCGATGCATTCCCTGCCGGCGACCTCGTGCTGCAGCAGCGCCTCGGCGTGGCGCAGGGCGTGGCGCGCCTGACCGAGCGCGCGACCGAGGCGCGCTCGCAGGCGTGGCGGCCGTGGCGCGCGTATGCGGTGCTGCACCTGTGGCATCTTCCCGCCGACCTTGCAGGGACCGACATCGCATGAGCACGCAGCACACCAGCACCTTGTTCGTGGAGACGCTGGACACGCCGATCGGCACGCTGGTGCTGGCCGCCGATGCCGAGGGCCTGCGCCACATCGAATTCCCGAGCAACCGGCATCCGGTGGATCGTGCGGGCTGGGTGCCGGGCGCGGAAGGCGCGGCGGCGGACATCCTCGCGATGACCTCGCAGCAGCTGCGCGAATACTTCGATGGCGCGCGTCGCGATTTCGACCTGCCGTTGATGCCACGCGGCACCGAATTCCAGATGCAGGTGTGGCACACGCTGGCCACGATTCCGTTCGGCGCGACCTGGAGCTACGGCGAACTGGCGCGCGCGATCGGCAAGCCCGATGCGATGCGCGCGGTGGGCGCGGCCAATGGCCGCAATCCGCTGCCAATCGTGCTGCCCTGCCATCGGGTGATCGGTGCGGACGGCAGCCTCACGGGATTCGGCGGTGGCTTGCCGATCAAGGAAGCGCTGCTGCGGCTGGAGGGGGCGCTGCCGGTGTCGAAGCGGACCTTGGGGTTGTTCGATTGAGATGCGGTGCCCGAGCTTCGGTCGTTGAAGGCGCTCTAGAAAGAGATTTCGATGAAATCAAACCCATCCCCACCCAACCCTCCCCTTGAAGGGGAGGGCTTGAAAGCACGGCGCTTTGCTCCCTCCACTTGAAGGGGAGGGCTTCAAAGCGCCTCGCTTGTCTCCCTCCCCTTCAAGGGGAGGGCCGGGGTGGGGATGGGTTTGAAGATGCTTCTGCCAATTTTCTGACCTGCCGCTTGATTGCACCCAAAAACAAAACGCCCGGCGCAAGGCCGGGCGTCGGGTGTAGCGGATCGCGATGAATCAGCGGATCGAGGGATCGAGGGTGCGCAGGGCATCGGCGATGTCGGTGTGGCCGGTGCTGTCGATGTCGCGCTGGGTGTAGACGCGGCCGGCGGCGGCGATGCAGCGCTGGCCCTTGCCGTCCTTCTCGGCGCGCTCGTTGCGCGCGGCGAGGATGCGGGAACCGGTGCTGCGCAGGCAGGTGCGGGAGCGGAGGGCGCGGTCGTCCTGTTCGGTCTGGCCGCTGACGACCATGTCGGGCTTGGCCTGCGCGGCGGTCTCGGCCGGCGCGGTCTGGGCGGACGCGGTGGCGGCGACCAGGAGTGCGAGGGATGCGGACGCGATGGCGACGGAACGGATCATGACGGCGGCTCCTGGCAGGCGGTGCCGACACGATAGCGCGGCGCAGGGCGGGCTGCCTGAACGCGCGGCGCGGGATTCAGGCGCCATGCGGCCCCCGCCGTCGGGTGTCCCGGCGCCACCCCGGGCCGGCGGGGTGCGGGCCATGGCGGCTTCGCGCAGGCAGGCCCCGATGCGCATGAACCCGCAACGGGCGGGCGCTATGATCGGACCATGCCCCTCGATCCCACATCGCGCCCACAGGCGGCGACCCTCGCCCGTGGTGGCGTCCTGCTCGCCCTGCTCGTCCTGCTGCTCTCGGCTTGCGCGCCGCCGACGCGCCCGTCCGCCGACAGCCAGCCTGCCGCGACGCGGCAGGTCATCCTGGTCTCGATCGACGGCCTGCCGGCCTCGATCCTCGGCGACGGCACGCTGCCGACGCTGGACGCCCTGGCCGGCGAAGGCGTACGCGCCGAGTGGCTGACGCCGAGCTACCCCACCCTGACCTTCCCGAACCACTACACGCTGGTGACCGGCCTGCGGCCCGACCACCACGGCATCGTCCACAACAACATGCGCGACCCGGCGCTGGGCACCTTCATTTCCAAGGAAGACGGCGCGCGGGACGGACGCTGGTGGGGCGGCGAGCCGATCTGGGCCACCCTGCAGCGCCAGGGCGGGATCGCCGCGACGATGTTCTGGCCGGGCTCGGAGGCGGAGATCGCCGGGCAGCGGCCGCGCTACCACGTGCGCTTCGACCGGACGCTGTCGCCGGACGCGCGGGTGGATCGCGTGCTGGGCTGGCTGGACCTGCCGGCGGACGCGAGGCCCCGCCTGCTCACCCTGTATTTCGAGCAGTACGACGTCGCCGCGCACGAGCATGGCACCACGGCGCCGCAATCGCTGCGCACATTGAAGAAGATCGACCACGCGCTGACGCGCCTGCGCGCAGGCCTGCGTGCGCGGGGCCTGGACGGCAGCACCGACCTGGTCGTGGTGTCCGACCACGGCATGGCCGATGTGCCGCGCGAGCAGGTGCGCTATCTCGACGACCGCCTGGAGGCCTCGGCCTACGACGTGGTCTGGTGGGGCCTGTTCACCGGCCTGCAGCCGAAGCCGGGCCGTGAGGCCGAGGTGGAACGCGCCTTCGTCGGCCGCCACGATGTCTATGCGTGCTGGCGCAAGGGCGAACTCCCGGCGCAATGGCGCTACGGCACGCATCCGCGCATCCCCGCGATCCTCTGCCAGTCCGATGTCGGCTGGCGCTTGCAGGGTCGCGCGAACCCGATGTGGCCGAACCCGGTGAAGGGCGAGCACGGCTTCGCGCCGGAAGCTCCGGAGATGCGCGCGGTGTTCGTCGCCGCCGGCCCCTCGTTCAAGCGCGGCATGGTGCTGCCCGCGTTCGACAACGTGGATGTGTATCCGCTGCTGGCGCAGCTGCTGGGCATCGCGCCGGCGCCGAACGACGGCACGCTGGAAACGACGCGGGCGGCGCTGCGCTGAGGGCGCCGCGAAATCGCCCTCGTTGCTCCTGCAGGAGGGCCTTCAGGCCCGAGCTCTTGCCTTCGCTTTGTAGGAGGGCCTTCAGGCCCGAGCTCTTGCCTTCGCCTTGTAGGAGGGCCTTCAGGCCCGAGCTTTTGACTTGATGACAAACATAAAAAAGAGCTCGGGCCTGAAGGCCCTCCTACAAAGCAGAAGCAAGGCAAGGCAAGGCAGAAGCAAGGCAATGCCCCGCCCTGCGATCACATGCCCTTGAAGCGGTGCAGGAAGGCGGCGCTGACCGGCAGGGCATCGCTGCGACCGCGCAGGCTGAGCAGGCTCTTGCCCAGCTCGTCCTTGCGCACGCGGTCGATCGCGGACACGCGGACGACGGTGCCGCGATGCACCTGCCAGAAGATGTCCGGGTCGAGACCGGCGAGGATGTCCTTGATCGGGGTGCGGATGATCGCCTCGCCGTCGGCGGTGACCACGCGCACGTACTTGTCCTGCGCCTGGAAATACAGCACTTCGTCGATGCCGAGCATGCGCACGCTGTCGCCGACGGCGGCGCTGATCCAGCGGATCAGCCGCGAACCGGACGGCTTGAGGCGGGTTTCGAGCGCATCGAGATCGGCATCGCTCTCGCCGCCGTTGCGCGCGGACAGACGCTCGCGCAGGCGTTCGACCGCGCGGCCGAGGCGCTCGGGCTGGATCGGCTTGAGCAGGTAGTCGACCGCACCGGCCTCGAACGCGCGCACTGCGAATTCGTCGTAGGCCGTGGTGAACACCACCTGCGATTTCGCCGCGATGGCCGCACGCGCCACGTCGAGGCCGGTCACGCCGGGCATGCGGATGTCGAGGAAACACACGTCCGGGCGATGCCCGGCGATGGCTTCCATCGCGGCGATGCCGTCCTCGCATTCGGCGACGATCTCCAGTTCGGGCCAGACGATGCCGAGCATCGCGCGCAGCGCGTCACGCAGCGGGGTTTCGTCTTCGGCGAGGATGGCGCGGATCGTGTCGCTCATGCGCTCACCTCGTCGAGCCGGCCTTCATCCAGCGAGCCCTCATCCAGCGGGATGTCGATCTGCGCACGGGCGCCACCGCTCGGCGCGCTGCGCAGGTCGAACGAGGCCCGGTGCGCATACAGCGCATCCAGCTGCGAACGCACGTTGTCCAGGCCCAGGCCGCCGCCCAGCCCGGGCTGCAGGCCAACGCCGTCGTCGATCACCGAGACCCGCAGGCGGTCGCCATCGCGTTCGGCGGCGATCGTGACCTTGCCGGCGCCGCGCTTGGGTTCTAGGCCGTGCTTGATCGCGTTCTCCACCAGCGTGATCAGCAGCATCGGCGGAAACGGCAGCGCGCGCAGCGCGGGATCGACCTCGAGCGCATGCGTCATGCGCCCGTCGCTGCGCAGGCGCATCAGTTCGAGGTAGCTCGCGCACAGGTCGATCTGCTGGCCGAGCGTGGAATGCAGCTGGCGTTCGCCATCGCGCAGCTTCGGAATGGTCGCGCGCAGGTAGTCGACCAGGGCATCGAGCGTGGCTTCCGCGCGCGCCGCATCGGTGCGCACCAGCGCGCGCACCACCGCCAGGGTGTTGAAGAGGAAATGCGGCTCCACCTGGGCCTGGAGCAGGCCCAGGCGAAGTTCCGACTCCTGCTTCTGCGCCTGCAGGGCATCGAGTTCCTGCTGGCGCTGGAATTCCCGCCAGCGACGCTGGTAGCGGAAATACGACCAGAGCGCATGGCCGCCGCCGAGGAGGTAGAAGATCGCGATGAACATGCCGTACTTGAACGTCATGTTGAACGCGACGACCCAGCCGGTCGCCTCCTGGCTGGCCTTGGTCACCCAGGCCAGCGACGTGGCCTTCAGCAGGGCTTCCTTCTGGTAGTAGGCGAATTCATGGATGGCCATCGCCGCGAGGAAGCCCACCATGACGGCGGCCACCACGTATCGATTCACGTTCGGCGAGGACTGCCAGCGCGTCCGCACCAGCGTCGCCAGCAGCGGGGCGATGGAATGGGCGGCCATCAGCGACACGAAACTCAGCACGATCGCATCCCGCGCCACGTCGACCTTGCGGCTGAGCAGGATGTAGCTCATGCCGGTGAACAGGGCCCAGCCGAGGAGCGCGACGCCCCACAGGATCGATCGACGCCACATCCACGCCCACGAGAACACCGGATAGCGCCGATAGCGAAGCGGCCAGATGTCGGCCACCCAGGACAGCTCGCTGATCGATGGCGGCGATGCGTTCCGGGCGGTTGCGGCGGCGGGTGGTGTCGGGCTTGCGGTCATCGGAAATCCTGGTGGCAATCACGTGCAATGGAGCGAGGGCGGGCATTGGGTGCGCCGTGCCTGTGGGCACGCGCAGGGGCGGTTCAACGCGGCATCAGGCGGCATGCGAGCGAAGACAGCAGGCCGCTGGCATCGAAGTCCGCCCGAAGGCCGCCGCCGTCGTGCGCGATGTCGACCCGGACGCCCAGCACCGCGACATCGGCTTGCCAGGTCGCGATCGGCCGGGCCGCATGCAGGGCGATGTTGCCGGACAGGCGGCCCCAGCGTCCATCGATGCGGGCGTCGGCATCGACGAGGACGGTCGCTTCGGATGCCTGCGATGACGCGGTGGTGCCGGCGACGGGCGACGTCGCGGCCAGCAGCGCGAAGAGGACGGTGCACAGCAAGGTGGGATAGGCGACGACGGCCATGGCGAACTTCTCGACTTCCGGTTTCGACAGGATTCCAGCGTGCCCTCCTCCGCCCCGCCCTGCCGGGGTTTGCGACGAAACCGGTCCTGGCGGCGACGAACCCCTGCCGACCCGGGGCGAATCGCTTGTGGAGCGGCGCGCGCCACCCGATCGGTGGCGGTTCGCTTCGACGGCGTCGCCAACGACAACGGGCGCCCACTCGCATGGGCGCCCGTCGTGGTATTGCGTGGGCTGTCGGCTCACGTCCCGGTCGAGGTCTCGGTCGAGGGCACTGTCGCCTGCGCGGATGGCATGAACATCATCAACACGAAGTAGATCACGATGCCCGCGCCGTAGCAGAGCGCGAGCAGCACGAACAGCGCGCGCCACAGCCACGCCGGCCAGGGCGTGTGCTCGCCCAGTCCGCCACAGATGCCGTCGCACTGACGGTCGGTGGACGACTTCCTGAGCAGCTTCAGATCATTCGACATTCCGGAATCTCCACTTGTTTGATCGCAGGGCCTTGAAGACCGGCAGGCTCAGGGGTGCAGGTGAGGCGCTGTCGCCCGTGCTGCCGGCAGGAACAGTTCCGGCATGACGGCGACGGCCAGCGCGGCCACGGCGCAGGCGATGGCCGCGCAGAACAGCAGGCGCCACCGCCACGACGGCTCCGCCAGCTGCGACTCCGGCGCGGCGGCGCTTGCGGCATCCTCATCGCGCGTGTTCTGCGACGAACCGCCGGGTGTCTTCGGAGTCCGGCTGCGCATCTCGCGTACTCCAGGCACCGAAGACATCGCTCAATTGCTCGCGATGCCGCAGCCCGTGCAGATCCGCTCGACGCGATAGCCCTTCGCGCGCAGCTTCTCGACCACGCCATCGGCGCCGAGCAGGTGCATCGCACCGACCACCGCCAGGCTGTCGTCGCCCTTGCCGTGCCCGTCAAGCCGCGCCTGCAGCTTCGGCACCCACTTGTCGTTGCGCACGACATTCACCACGCGATAGCTTTCGGGCGCTCCGGCAGCCATCGTGCCGCGCAGGTCGCGATCCAGTGCTTCGACATCGCCCGCTATCCATCCGGCATGCATGGCCTGCATCAACTGCACGGTCTCCTTCGGGTTGTCGAAGAACCGCTCCAGTCCGCGAATCTGCTCGGCCTCGGGCTGTGCTTCGAACATGTCGATCTGGTCTTGCAGGGTTTCCAGAGCCATCAGCGACTTCCCGGCCTTCTTCGCCTCCCGGGTCAGGTGATGGTCCACGCCTGCCTGGGGATCGAAGCCCATGCCGATCACGACGCCCATCACCAGTTGCAGGTTGAGCGCCCACGGCTCGATGCCCTCCACTGCCGATGCGGGCGTGCCCGTCTTCGCGAACATCGTTTCGAGCTTGGTCCAGGTCGCAGCGGGCAAAACGCCGCTGAGCTTGCGATCGTCCTCGAAGGCGAAACTCTGCTGCATCTTCGCCAGGTTCTCCGGCTTGGTCATGTCGTCCATGTCCAGCTCGAAGATCACCGTCTTCGCATCGCGCAGCGCCGCATCCACGTCGGGCGACAGCGGGTAATCGCTCTTCTTCAGCAGGTGGATCGAGCCGAGCAGGTACAGGCTGTTGTCGCCGTCGGACACCTTCCACAGCAGCGGCTGGTGCGTGGAGGGCGCCTGCGCGGCAGGCGCATCGGCTGCGGACACCGACAGCGCGGCAGTGCTCGACAGCGCCAGCGTGGCGGCCACGGCGAGCGTCTTGAGGGAGAGGGTCTTGAGGGACAGGGTGTTGCGCTTCATCGGGAATGCCTTTCGTCGTCGACGTTCTGTTCATGCCGCACCATGCGGCGACAGGATCAGGATGCCCACGACCTCGCAGCGCTGCCGGCGCATGCGACGAAGCCCCGGTTGTGGCGGACGAAACGCGCCCGGCTGCGGATCAACCCGCCAGCAGCGCCTTCAGCGCGACGGCATACCGCGCCGCGATGCCCTCGCGGTCGACATGCCGGCCACCGCGCACGACCTCGCGGCCGGCGACTTCCACGCGATCGACGAGATTGCGGTTGCCGCTGAACAGCCAGCGGTCGGCGATGTCTGCCGGGGTGGCGCCGACCAGGTGCGGAGCGTCGCCCTCGAGGGTGATGCGGTCGATCGCCAGCACGGCGTCGGCGAAGCCGCAGCTGCGCCCGGCGCTGGCGCGCACGCCGGCCAGCAGAACGTCGCCGACGCTGGGCATGGCCTCGGTGGCGACGATGTTGCGGTGCTTCGTGATCAGGCGCTGGCCGTATTCGAGCCAGCGCAGTTCCTCGACCGGCGAGACCGAGATGTGCGAGTCGGAGCCGACGCCCCAGGCGCCGCCGGCATCGAAGTAGTCGCGCACCGGGAACAGGCCGTCGCCGAGGTTGGCTTCGGTGGTGGTGCAGATCGCGACGTTGGCGCCGCTGTCGGCAACGCGAACCACTTCGTCGATGTCGAGGTGGGTGGCGTGGACCAGGGTCCAGCGCGCGTCCACGTCGACATGGTCGAGCAGCCAGCGCACCGGGCGGTCGCCGCGGATGGCTAGGCAGTCCTGCACTTCGCCGATCTGCTCGGCGATGTGGATGTGGATGCGCGCATCGGCAGGCAGAGCGGCGAGCACGGCCTGCATCGCATCCGGCTGCACAGCGCGCAGGCTGTGCAGGGCGCAGCCGACGCGGAGGGTGTCGTCCTGCTCGCGATGCAGGGTGTCGAACAGCTTCAGATACGCATCGACGGTATGGCCGAAGCGGCGCTGGCGTTCGTTCAGCGGGCGGGCGTCGAAGCCTCCGGTCATGTACAGCACCGGCAGCAGGGTCAGGCGGATGCCGGTGTCGCGCGCGGCGGCGATCAGCGCGCGGGACATCGTCGCCGGGTCGTCGTAGGGACGGCCGTCCGGCGCATGGTGCAGGTAATGGAACTCGCAGACCGTGGTGTAGCCGGCTTCCAGCATCTCGGCGTACAGCTGCGAGGCCACGGCGTGGAGCTGGTCGGGATCGAAGCGCGCGGCCATGCGGTACATGGTCTCGCGCCAGGTCCAGAAGGAATCGGCGGGATTCGTCATGCGCTCGGCCAGGCCGGCCATGGCGCGCTGGAAGGCATGCGAATGCTGGTTGACGATGCCGGGCAGCTGCCAGCGGCCGTCGACGAGGGTGATCTGCGAGGTCATCGGCGGATTGTCGCATCGGGTCGCCCCCACCCCAACCCTCCCCCGCTCGCGGGGGAGGGAGAAGTACACAGCGGCCCGCCCCTGCATCGCGGGGGAGGGAGAAGAACGCAGCGATCCCGCTTCGCTACCTCCCCCGCTCGCGGGGGAAGGCCGGGGTGGGGGCATCACCGCAACCACGACGCCCGCCCGCTACACTCACCACCTCCCCCGCACGCCCGCCGCCATGCCCGCTCTCTCCGGCCTCAAGGTCCTCGAACTCGCCCGCGTGCTCGCCGGGCCCTGGTGCGGGATGACCCTGGCCGACCTCGGCGCCGAGGTGATCAAGATCGAGCCGCTGGAAGGCGACGACACGCGGGGGTACGGTCCGCCCTTCCTCGGCGAGGGCGAGGCCCGGCTGTCGGCCTATTTCGCCAGTTGCAACCGCGGCAAGCGCTCGATCGCGATGGACCTGCGCCATCCCGACGCGCGTCCGCTGCTGGAGGCGCTGATCCGCGACGCCGACGTGCTGATCGAGAACTTCCGCACCGGCGTCGCCGAGTCGCTGGGCCTGGACGAGGCGACGCTGCGCGCGCTGAACCCGCGCCTGATCCTCTGCTCGATCTCCGGCTACGGCCGCACCGGCCCCGGCGCGCTCCGACCCGGCTACGACTTCGCGGTGCAGGCCGAATCCGGGCTGATGTCGATCACCGGTCCCGCCGAGGGCCCGGCAAGCAAGGTCGGCGTGGCCTCGGTGGACATCACCACCGGCCTCAACGCCACCATCGCGATCCTCGCCGCCCTGCACCAACGCAGCGTCACCGGCGAAGGCCAGCGCATCGAACTGAGCCTGTTCGACGTGCAGGTGCAGGCGCTCGCGAACGTGGCGAGCAGCGTGTTGTTCACCGGCCACGATGCGCAGCGCTACGGCAATGCGCACGCCAGCATCGTGCCCTACCAGACCTTCGACGCCGCCGACGGCGCGTTCGCGCTGGCCTGCGGCAGCGACGCGCTGTGGCAGCGGCTGTGCCTGCTGCTCGCGCGACCGCGCTGGGTCGAGGATCCGCGCTGCGCCACGAACGCAGCGCGGGTGCAGCATCGCGACTGGCTGATTCCGGAACTCGAACGCCTGTTCGCCGCCGACAGCGTCGCCGCCTGGCTGGCGCGCTTCGAAGCCGCCGGGATTCCCGCCGCGCCGGTGAATTCGGTCCGCGACGCCCTGCACGGCGAACTCGCCACCGCGCGCGGCCTGCGCATCGAAGCCGACGGCGTGCCGATGGTCGCCAGCCCGCTGCGCATGAGCGCCTCGCCGATGAGCGATCCCCAGCGCCCGCCGCACCTCGGCGAGCACACCGAAGCAATCTGCACGGCGCTGGGGTTCGATGCGGCAGCGCTGCGCGCGAACGGTGCGGTGCGATGATCGACACCGACTCCGCTCGCTTTCACCTCTCCCCCGCCAGCGGGGGAGAGGGGGCAAAGCCATCTCACAGTCCACCCAGGCTCTCACCTCTCCCCCGCGTTCGGGGGAGAGGTCGCGCCGCAGGCGCGGGTGAGGGGGGCTTTGCTGATGGCCACTTGCATCCCCCTCACCCCAACCCTCTCCCCCGCAGGCGGGGGAGAGGGAGCTATACCGCGCACGCTTCTTGACGGCACCACACCGGATACAACACCTCACCCATGAACATCCCCACTCCCTTCGACGGCCTCCTCCTCGGCGCCCACCTCGCCACGCTCGACGGCGCGGATTACGGCGTCATCGAGGACGGCGCGCTCGGCTGGACCAATGGCGTGCTGACCTACGTCGGTCCGCGCTCCGCATTGCCCGCCGATGCCGAAGCGCAGGCCGGCGAGGTGATCGAGACCGACGGCGGCTGGGTCACGCCGGCGCTGGTCGATTGCCACACCCATGTCGTCTTCGCCGGCGATCGCGCCCACGAGTTCGAGCTGCGCCTGCAGGGCGCGAGCTACGAGGAGATCGCGCGCGCCGGCGGCGGCATCCTCTCGACCGTGCGCGCGGTGCGCGCCGCGAGCGAGGACGAGTTGCTTTCGCAGTCGCTGCCGCGCGCGGCGGCGCTGCTCCGCGACGGCGTGGCCACGCTGGAGATCAAATCCGGCTACGGCCTGGACGTCGAGAACGAGCGCAAGATGCTGCGCGTCGCACGCCGCATCGGCGAGACGCTCGGAATCACGGTGCGCACCACGTATCTGGGCGCGCATGCACTGCCGCCCGAGTTCGCGGGACGAGCCGACGACTACATCGATGCCGTGGTCGACTGGCTGCCGAGGCTGCACGGCGAAGGTCTGGTCGACGCCGTCGACGCCTTCTGCGAAGGCATCGGCTTCACGCCCGCGCAGACGCGTCGCGTGTTCGAGGCCGCACGCGCGCTCGGCCTGCCGGTCAAGCTGCACGCCGACCAGCTCAGCGACCTCGGCGGCGCCGCGCTCGCGGCGGAATTCGGCGGGCTGTCCGCCGATCATGTCGAATACACGAACGAGGACGCGGTGCGCGCGATGGCCGCATCCGGCACGGTCGCAGTGCTGCTGCCCGGCGCCTTCCACTGCCTGCGCGAAACCAAGCTGCCGCCGCTGGCCGCGTTCCGCGCACACGGCGTGCCGATGGCCGTGGCCACCGACTGCAATCCGGGCACCGCGCCGGTGCTGTCGCTGCGCGAAGCGATGTCGCTGGCCTGCACGCATTTCCGGCTCACGCCCGAAGAGGCGCTGCGCGGCGCGACCACGCACGCCGCGCGCGCGCTCGGCCTGCACGATCGCGGCCTGCTGCGCCTCGGCCTGCGCGCGGACTTCACGCTGTGGAACATCCGTCGCCCTGCCGAGCTGTGCTACTGGCTCGGCGGCGACCTCGCGCGCGGCACCTTCGTCGGCGGCCGCGCCGTTTCCTCCTCGAACTGATCCCGCACGGAGCCCACGCGATGCGCACGATACTGCTGTCCACCGCCCTCGTCCTGGCATTCCTTCCCGCCGCTCACGCCAGCGAGGCCACGCCCGCCGCGCGCAAGCTCGCGCAGGACGCGGTGATCGTCGACACCCACATCGATTCGCCGACCGAGCTGATGAAGCAGTGGAAGGACCTCGGCACTGCGCAGTCCGGCGAGTTCGATTATCCGAAGGCGCGCGCCGGCGGCCTCGACGTGGCCTTCATGTCGATCTACACCTCGCCCGGCCAGGACGATGACGGCAGCGCCTGGAACGTGGCGAACCGGATGATCGACGCCGTGGACTCGCTGGCGCTGCGCCATCCGGACAAGTTCGCGATCCTGCGCTCGCCGCGCGACGTCGATCGCCTGCGCGCCAACGGCCGCGTGCTGCTGCCGATGGGCATGGAGAACGGCGCACCGATCGGCGACGACCTCAGGAAGCTCGAATTCTTCTTCAAGCGCGGCGTGCGCTACATCACCCTCGCGCACAGCGCGAACAACCGCATCGCCGATTCGTCCTACGCGGCCGAGAAACGCTGGAAGGGCCTCAGCCCGTTCGGCCGCGAGGTCGTCGCCGAGATGAACCGGCTCGGCATGATGATCGACGTCTCGCACCTGTCCGACGACGCCGCGCGACAGGCCATCGACCTCAGCCGCGCGCCGGTGATCGCCAGCCACTCCGCGCTGCGCCACTTCACGCCCGGCTTCGAGCGCAACCTCAGCGACGAACTGGCCAAGGCCATCGCCGCGAAGGGCGGCGTGATCCAGATCCCGTTCGGCAACGCCTTCGTCGACCCGGCCTCCGCCGCGCAGACCCAGGCCTACTTCGTCGCCTACGCCGACTTCGAACGCGAACGCGCCGCCGGCCGCATGACGAAGACCGTCGCCGAGTTCGACGCCGAGTGGGACAAGGCGCATCCGCCGCTGCCGGTCGGCATCGACTCCGTGCTCGACCAGATCGACTACGGCGTGAAGCTCGTCGGCATCGACCACATCGGCATCGGATCGGATTTCGACGGCGTCGGCGGCGCGCTGCCGCAGGGCCTGAAGACCGTCGCCGACTTCCCCAACTTCGTCGCCGGCCTGCAGGCGCGGAAGTATTCCGATGCCGACATCCGCAAGATCCTCGGCGGCAACCTGCTGCGCGCGTGGACAGCCATCGAGGCCGCCGCGGCGCGCTGACCCACGCACGGGACACATTCAAGGAGACAGCGCATGAAGATGCTCGGCATTTCCGGCAGTCTGCGCGCCGGTTCGTTCAACACGGCGCTGCTGCGCGCGGCGGAAGCAGGTGTCCCTGACGGCGTGAAGCTCGACATCGCAACGCTGCACGGTATCCCGCTGTACGACGGCGACCTGGAACAGCGCGAAGGCATTCCCGATGCAGTCGCCGCGCTGAAACAACGCATCGTCGACAGCGACGCGGTGCTGCTGTCCACGCCGGAGTACAACAACGGCATCCCCGGCGTGTTCAAGAACGCCGTCGACTGGCTGTCGCGCCCGTCGGACGACATCGGCCGCGTGTTCGGTGACCGGCCGTTCGCGGTGATCGGCGCATCGCCCGGCGGCTTCGGCACGCTCCTCGCGCAGAACGCCTGGCTGCCGGTGCTGCGCACGCTGAAGGTGCGGTACTGGACCGGCGGACGCCTGCAGGTGTCGCGCGCAGGCGGCCTGTTCGATGCCGAGGGCCGGCTCACAGATGAAGCCACGCGCCGCGCACTGGCCGATTTCGTCGCCGGGTTCGCCGCCTTCGCCGCGCGCTGACGACACACGGCCCGGAAACGCGAAAGCCCCGCCGAGGCAGGGCTTTGCGAGCGGTGCGGCGCGAGGCGATCAGCCCTTCGCAGCGACCTTCTTGACGGCGGTCTTCTTCGCAGCCGGCGCGGCCTTGACGGCCTTCTTCACGGCAGCGGTGGCGGTGCCGGCAGCCTTCTTGGTGGCCTGCGGACGGGCGTTGCCGTAGCTGGAGTTGTAGCGCTTGCCCTTGGCGGTCTTGCGGTCGCCCTTGCCCATGTTGGAAATCCTCTAGGAATCGATTCTCTGGAAACCGGTCGCGAAACGCGGCCGATCGTTATGCGATGTGGAGCCGCGGCAGGGGCCGCGAGGACGCGCATCCTACCACGGGGGGCTGCCCCCGCGCTCGCCGCCGCCGCGCCGGCTCAGGCCTGCGCGGCGGCGGCCGAGTGGGTCAGGCGCAAATTGACCAGGTGGGCCAGGGCCAGGAGCAGGCCGCCGACGGTCATCACGATGGCATGGCTCATGGAATGGTTGTGCAGCGGCGAGAACGCACCGACCCAGATCAGGACCAGCCCGGGAACCAGCAGGGCCCAGGCGTGGAAGGCGCGGTGCCGGCGCCAGCCGAGGGTCAGCGTTGACACGCCCAGCAGGCTCGCGAACACCACGAAAGCCTGGTCCAGGTCGATCCAGCCGCCCAGTTCCAGACCGAAAGCGGGGGCCAGCGCGAGCAGCCAAGGCCACAGGGCGCAGTGGATCGCGCACAGGAAGGAGGCAGCGAAGCCGACGCGGTCGGCCTTGTGCAGGCTCATTGAGGCGGGGGGCATGACTTCCGGGGGGTGGTTTTTGTTCTGGAACATTATAACATTTCCACTTCGCCCAACAGTGTAACCCGTCCACCATGGCCTTTCCGCAGTCCCTCCGCGCCGTCCGTCGCCCGACGCCTCGCACGCTCCGCACCCCCTTGTTCCTCGCGCTTGCGATGGCCCTGCCGGTCGCCGCGATGGCGCAGGACAGCGGCCAGGACCCGCGCCATGACGACAAGATGAAGGACCTCGACCGGGTCGTGGTCAACGCCAGCCCGCTGCGCCGCGATGCCGAAGACCTGATCCGCCCGATCGAAGTGCTCGGCGGCGAGGCCCTCGACAACGCCAAGGCTAATTCGCTCGGCGAGACCGTCGGCCGCCTGCCCGGCGTCCAGGCTTCCTACTTCGGCCCTGGCGTCGGCCGCCCGATCATCCGCGGCCTCGACGGCGCGCGCGTGCAGGTGCTGAGCGACGGCCTGAGCGCCGGCGACGTGTCGACGGTCAGCGTCGACCATGCGGTGAGCATCGAGCCCTTCCTGGCCGACCAGATCGAAGTGCTGAAGGGCCCGGCGACCCTGCTCTACGGCAGCGGCGCGATCGGCGGCGCGGTGAACGTGGTCGAAGGCCGCGTGCCCAGTGCGGTCACGGCCGAGCCGATCGAAGGCCGCGCCGAGGTCCGCTTCGGCACCGGCAACGACGAGAAGACCGCGATGGCGCGCATGGACGCCACCGCGGCCAACGGCAAGCTGGTCTTCCACATCGACGGCCTGCACCGCGAAACCGGCGACTACGACATCCCCGGCTACGCCGAACACGCGCACGAGGGCGACGAGGACCACGAACCCGGCGCGCGCGGACGCCTGCCCAACAGCTTCGTGCGCACCGATGCCGGCGCCTTCGGCATGTCCTACGTCGGCGAGCGCGGGCACCTTGGCATGGCCGCCAGCCTGTTCAACACGCGCTACGGCGTCCCGGGACACGCCCACGAGGACGATCACGGCGGCGGCGAGGAACATGGCGAGGAAGGCGTCAGCATCCGCATGGACCAGCGCCGCACCGAACTGCGCGGCGGCCTGCGCGGCCTGGGCGTCTTCGACAGCCTGCGCGTGAAACTGTCGAACACCGACTACACGCACACCGAGTTCGAAGGCGATGAAGTCGGCACGGTGTTCGAGAACGATACCATCGAGGCGCGCGCGGAACTGGTGCACCAGGACTGGGCGGGCTGGGATGGCGCATTCGGGCTGCAGGCCTCGCGTCGCGATTTCATCGCGATCGGCGACGAAGCCTTCGTGCCGGGATCGGATTCGCGCGACACCGGCCTGTTCTGGATCGGCGAGCGTGAATTCGGCGCGGTCAAGCTCGAGCTCGGCGCGCGCTACGACCGCAACACGATCGACGTGAACGCCGCCGACGCGATCGGCCCCTCGCGTTCCTTCGATGCCACCAGCGTGTCGGCGGCCCTGCGCTGGAACCTCAGCGACGACTTCCATCTGTCGTTCGGCCTGGACCGCGCGCAGCGCTCGCCGACGGCGGAAGAGCTGTATTCCGATGGCCTGCACGTGGCGACCAGCAGCTTCGAGTTCGGCAATCCGAACCTCGACGTCGAGACGGCGAACCGCGTCGAGGCCGGCCTGCACTGGCACACCGACACGCTCTCGCTGGGCGCATCGATCTACTACGTGGGCTTCAATGATTATGTGTACCTCGCCGACACCGGCGTGTCGGAAGAAGACACCCCGGCGCGCGTGTGGAACCAGAGCGATGCCCGCTTCACCGGCGCCGAGTTCGACCTGAAGTGGTCGTTTCTGGAGAACGCGAGCGGCACCTGGGCATTGAACGCCTTCGGCGACATCGTCCGCGGCCGCCTGACCGGTTCCGGCACGCGCACGGTCGCGTTCACCATCGAACACGATGGCGGCAGCACGGATTACACCGCCGACCTGGCGCTCAGCGGCGACCTGCCGCGCATCGCGCCGGCCCGCCTGGGCGCCGAACTGCGCTGGTCGAACACGAACTGGCGCGCCGGCCTCGGCGCGGTGCGCTACTTCGACCAGGACCGCGTCGCCGAATTCGAGGAAACCACCGACGGCTACACGCTGGTCAACGCCGATGTCGCATGGCACATCGATCGCGCGAACGGCAACGCCTTCGAGCTGTTCGTCAACGCCAACAACCTGCTGGACGAGGAAGCGCGCCCGCACACCTCGTTCCTCAAGGATCTCGCACCGCTGCCGGGACGCAACGTCTCGTTCGGCGTGCGGATGTTCTTCTGAAGGCATGCCCTTCTGACGGTGCCCCCGCACGCGCTGCGCGGCCGTTCACTCTCCCTGACGGCCGCGTGGCGCGTGCAACTTGATACCGAACCCCGGCTCCGGCCGGGGTTCTTCGTTGTGGCAGGGCGATGCGTGCGACGTCGGACGTCGCGAGCGGCAGCTCAGCCGGCGTCCGCGCAGCGCGCGCAGAGGCCGTGGACTTCCAGGGTCTGCGCCTGCGGCACGAAGCCCAGCGCGCGGGCGCGCGCGTCCAGCGCGGCGACGATCTGCATGTCCTCCAGTTCCACCGCGCTGTGGCAGCGGTTGCAGATCAGGAACGGCACCGAGTGCTGCGCCGTGTTCGGATGGTGGCAGGCGACGAACGCGTTCACCGATTCGAGCTTGTGGATGAAGCCGTTGGCGAGCAGGAAGTCGAGCGCGCGGTACACCGTCGGCGGCGCGGCGGCACCGGCCCCTTCCTCATCCGCCTCGCGGTCGGCGCGCAGGTGGTCGAGCAGGTCGTAGGCCTTGATCGGCTTGCCTTGGCCGGCGATCAGGCCGAGCACCCGCGCGCGGATCGGCGTGAGGCGCAGGCCGCGCTCGCGGCATGCGTGCTCGACCGCCGCGATGAAGCCCGCGGCGTCGTGGACGTGGTGCGTCGGGTCGGTGCAGGTATGTGGCATGGGGTGGATGATCGCGCCGTCGTCGGCCCGACTCAAGCCGCCGCGATCTTCGCCAGCGCGGCGTCGATGCGGGCGACCGCCTCGCCCTGCCCGGCCAGGTAGACCGTGTGCGAGATGTCCGGGCTGACCTGGGTGCCGGTGATCGCCACGCGCATCGGCTGCGCGACCTTGCCCATGCCGATCCCCAGCGCCTCGGCGGTGGCGTGCAGCGCGGCAGACACGGTCTCGGCGGACCACGACGGCAGCGCGGCCAGGCGGTCACGGGCGTCGGCCAGCGGCGCGGCGGCTTCCGGCTTGAGGTGCTTGGCCACGGCAGCCTCGTCGTAGGTGCTCAGCGGACCGAACCACACCGCCGACTTCTCGGCCATTTCCTTCAGCGTCTGCGCCCGCTCGCGCAGGGCGATGACGAGGTCGACCGGCTTCGGGCCGTTCGCGAGGTCGTAGCCGGCCTTTTCCAGGTGCCAGACCAGGTGCTTCGCCACGTCTTCCGGCGCATCGCTCTTGAGGTACTGCTGGTTGAGCCAGCCGAGCTTGGCCATGTCCAGGCGCGAAGCGGCCGGGTTCACGTCGTGCAGCTCGAACAGCTTCACCATCTCCTCGATGCTGAAGATCTCCTGGTCGCCATGCGACCAGCCGAGGCGGACGAGGTAGTTGAGCAGCGCATGCGGCAGATAGCCGGCATCGCGATAGCCCATCACGTCGGCGGCGCCGGTGCGCTTGGACAGCTTCGCGCCTTCGGAATCGAGGATCATCGGCAGGTGCGCGAAGTTCGGCACCGGCGCGCCGAGTGCCTTGTAGATGTTGATCTGGCGCGGCGTGTTGTTGACGTGGTCGTCGCCGCGCACGACATCGGTGATGCCCATGTCGAGGTCGTCGACGACGACGGCGAAGTTGTAGGTCGGATAGCCGTCGGCGCGGAAGATCACCAGGTCGTCGAGCTCGGCGTTGTCGAACTCGATGCGGCCCTTGACCTTGTCGTCCCACGCGACCTTGCCGTCGAGCGGATTCTTGAAGCGGATGACCCGGTTCGGGTCGTCGCGGAACCCGGCGTTGGCCTCGCGATAGGCGCCGTTGTAGCGCGGCTTCTCCTTGGCGGCGAGCGCGGCCTCGCGCACGGCCTGCAGTTCTTCCTTCGTCTCGTAGGCGTAGTACGCGGTGCCGGCGGCGACCATCTGCTCGGCGACCTCGCGATAGCGGTCGAGCCGCTGGGTCTGGTAGATCGGGCCTTCGTCGTAGTTCAGGCCCAGCCAGTCCATCGCGTCGAGGATCGCGTCGATCGCGCCCTGGGTGCTGCGTTCGCGGTCCGTGTCCTCGATCCGCAGCACGAACTGGCCACCGGCGTGGCGCGAGGCCAGCCAGCAGTACAGCGCGGTGCGGGCGCCGCCGATGTGCAGGTAGCCGGTGGGGCTGGGGGCGAAGCGGGTACGGATGGTCATGCGGGGGGCCGGATCACGGGAAAGGGGATGATTTTACCCGGTCGGCCGGGGTGACCGGGTCGTCTGCCGGGCCGCGGGCCGCTGCCCTCCCCTACAATTCCGCCCCATGACCACCCTCTTCATCTCCGACCTCCACCTCGATCCCGAGCGCCCGGAGGTCACCCGCCTGTTCGGCGACTTCATCGACGGCGAGGCGCGCGGCGCCGATGCCCTTTACATCCTCGGCGACCTGTTCGAGGCCTGGGTCGGCGACGACGACCCGGCCGAGATCGGCGCCTTCGTCGCCGAGAGGCTGCGCACGCTGTCGGACGCAGGCGTGCCGGTGTTCTTCCAGCACGGCAATCGCGACTTCCTGGTCGGCCTCGACTTCGCCCGGCGCGCGGGCGCGACCCTGCTGGCGGAATCCGCCGTGGTGATGCTCTACGGCCGGCCGACCCTGCTGATGCACGGCGACAGCCTGTGCACCGAGGACGTGGGCTACCAGGCCTTCCGCGCCCAGACCCGCGACCCGGCCTGGCGCGCCGGCTTCCTCGCCCAGCCGCTGGCCGCGCGCCTCGCCTTCGCCGCGCAGGCCCGCGCCGCCAGCCAGCAGCGCCAGCAGGCCATGAAGCACGACGATCGCGCGCAGTTCGAAACCATCACCGACGTGTCCCCCGCCGCCGTCCACGCGACCCTGGCACGCTACGGCATCGACACCCTGATCCACGGCCACACCCATCGCCCGGCGATCCACACCCTCGACATCGACGGCCGCCCCGCGCGCCGCGTGGTGCTCGGCGACTGGTACACCCAGGGCTCGGTGCTGCGGGTGGATGCGGACGGGATGATGCTGGATAGGCTGTCGTTGTGAACGTTTTCTCCCTCCCCCGCAGGCGGGGGAAGGAGAGTCGCTTTTCAGGAAACGGGCGCAGCGGAGCTTCGCTCCGCTCTACAAAAAGCCCTTCGGGGATCAACGCGGCGTCAGGTCGGCCAGCGCCAGCGTCTGCCGCATCAGTTCGCCGCCGCGTTCGTCGCGCAGCACCAGCGCCAGGTTGCGCCGTGCCCAGTCGATCTCGACCATGCCGAAATTCGCCTGGCGGAAATAGCGGCCGTCGATGCGCAGCGCGTTCGGCACCGGCACGTGCCAGACCTGGGTCAGGCCGCTGCTGGTGATGTCGTACAGCGGATACGGCACGTTCTCGGCCTGGCGGGTGATCTCGCCGTAATGCGTGTCGCCGCTGAGCATGACCACGCCGCGTGCGCCGGTGTCGCGGATCAGCCGGAACAGCCGCTGCTGGTCGTTCGGATAGTTCACCCAGGCCTCCCAGCCCGGGAAATCGGCCAGCACCTGCAGGCTGGAGCCAATCAGACGCACGTCGGCCGGCTGTCGCAACTGTTCCTCCAGCCAGCGCCACTGGCGTTCGCCGAGCATGGTCGCGGCCGGATCGGGATTGCGCGCGTACGGGCCCGGCACTTCGCGGCCGGCCTTGCCTGCACGCTCGGCCCAGGTGCGATAGGCCGCTTCATCGGCGAGGAAGGGCGAGGTCGCGATCGGCGTGCGGTTGTAGCGCAGGTCGAGCAGGATCAACTGCACGCGACGACCTTCCGGTCCGAAGCTGTAGCTGGTGTAGATGCCGTCGCGTTCGCGACGCGGCGAATCCGCCGGCTCGCCCCAGAAGTCGAGGAAGATGCGCCGGCTCTGTTCCTTCATCGGATACTCGCCGCCGGCGTCGTTCTCGCCATAGTCGTGGTCGTCCCAGGTCGCGACCACCGGCACCTGCGCGCGCAGCGCACGGAAGCCGTCGATCGCGGCGAGCTTCGCGTACTTGCCGCGCAGCACGTCCATGTCGCGGGTGTCGCCGTAGATGTTGTCGCCGAGGAAGACGAACAACTCGGGTTTCGCGGCCAGGACCGCATTCCAGATCGGCTGCGACAAGGTTTCCTTCGAGCACGAGCCGAAGGCGATGCGGGTGAGCTCGGCATCGGCCGAGGGCAAGGGCGTGGCGGCGAAGGCCGGCGCGGTCATCGCGAACATCGCGCAGGCGAGGAGCATGCGCAGGGCGGGCAGGAATGCAGGCATGGAAGACTCCACGCGACGCGGCCCGGGGTCACCGGGCCGCGCGCGACTTGCAGGACAGGGATCGAGGATCAGAACCGGATGTCGGCGGTCAGGAACACCTGACGCGGCGCACCGGCATTGAGCGTGTAGTTCAGGCCGTTCGGATCGGAGACGACGAAGCCGTTGGTGCCGACGCTGGAGAAGTATTCCTTGTCGAACAGGTTGGTCACGTCAAGCTTGAGCTTGAAGGACTTGGCCCAGCCCAGCGAGGTCCATTCGTACGAGGCACCGGCATCGGCGACCCAGAAACCCGGCACGGACGAATCATTGAGATAGCTGATGTAGCGGCGGTCGGTGTACTTCGCGCCGAACTGCAGGCTGAGGCCATCGCGCTGCCAGCTGATCTCGGTGGCGAACAGCTTCTTCGGCGCATCGACGACCTGCTTGCCCGAGGTGCGGATCACGTTCACGCCATCGATGTAGTCGGAGGCGTATTCCGAATCGTTCCAGGACAGCGAGTTGTACCAGACCAGGCCTTCCATCGGCTTGAGCTGGAACACCGCCTCGGCACCGCGCGTCTCCACGTCGCCGACGTTGGCGAAGGCAGCAGCGCAGCCGACGATGCCGGCGCACTGGGCGATGGCGAGCAGGCGGTTCTCGAAATCGACGCGGTACAGCGCGAGCGAGGCGTCGAACCAGTCGCGGCTGCTGCGCACACCGATCTCGAAGGTGCGCGAGGTTTCGGGTTCGAGACGATCCTTGACCGCATCGAACGCGACCTGCGTGGTCGAATGCGGACCGTTCACGCCGCTGCGGAACGCGGACATGGTCTCGGCGTAGGAACCGAAGATTTCCTCATGGTCGTTGAAGCGCCAGCGCGCGCCGAGCTGCGGCTGGAAGTTGTCCTGCGCGACCAGCTTGCCGCCGGCGCGGGTACCGATGATGCGCTTGCCGTCGATCTCGACGCGCGTGCCCTTGAAGCCGGCGTCGATGGCGAGGCGACCGTCGGCGAACTCCATGCGATCGAGCACGTAGAACTGTCGCGTGTCGGTGTCGAAACGCTGGCGGAACACGCGCTGGTCGGGATTGCGGTAGAAGAAGATGTCGTCCGGCGGCGTGTCGCGGCGCAGGTCGTAGAAGTTGCGCTGCACGCCGTGGGCATTTTTCTCCAGCCACAGGCCGGCGCTCAGCTGGTGGTTGCCGATGCGCCAATCGAGGCTGGGCATGAAGCCGGTGCGTTCGATGTCGTACTCGGTGGTACGCATGCGGATCGGCAGACCCGGCGAGGCCGAGTACGGCGTGGCCCAGTGGCCCTGGCCGGCATTGCTGTGGTAGTAGGCGGTGGCGTTCAGCGCGAAGTCCTCGCTGGCCTGCCATTCCACGGCGAGCGAGAGCAGATCGTCGTCGCGCACGCCGCGCGCGATGTAGTACGCGTCATCGAGGCTGTTCACGCCACCACGGAAAATGCCATTGGCGGCATCGATCGCGCGCTGCCAGTCGCCGGCATAGTTGTCCCAGTCGTAGCCGAGGCGACGCGCGGATTCCAGCGACAGGTCGGCATAGTCGGTCTCGCGGCGGCGCGAGGTCGCGGCGTAACCGGTGATTTCGAGGGTATCGGTCGCATACACGGCCTTGCCGTTGAACTGCGCGTTGCGCTGCGGACCTTCGCCCTTCCACTTGTCGCCATCGTGCCAGGCGCCGCTGACGTAGGCCGAGAAATCGCCCTGCCGGCCGCTGTCCATGCGCACGAAGGTGCGGGTGGTCGATTCGGTGCCGATCGTCTGCGCGACGCGCACGCCGAAGTCCTCGGCGGGATTCGAGGTGAAGAAGCGCAGCGTGCCGCCGAGGTTGCCGGTGGACGCGGTGTCGATCGCGCCGCTGCCCTGCGAAAGTTCGGTGCCGTTGAGGTTCTCGCTGATCACCGCGCGGCTGACGTGCAGGCCATTGTGGTTGCCGTAGCTCATGTCGCCCAGCGGGATGCCGTCGAGGGTGAAACCGAGCTGCTGCTGCGAGAAGCCGCGGATGCTCAGCTTGGTCGACCACTCGTAATTGCCCCACGGATCGGAGCTCTGGAAGTTGACGCCCGGCAGCTTCGCGACGGCCTTGAGCGGACTGGCACCGGCGGCTTCACGCGCGAGGTCGTCCTTGCCCAGCGACTGCACCTGGCGGGTCTGGCCGGTGCCGACGACGGAGATGGTGTCGAGCGTGGAGGCCTCGGCATCGGCGCCGCCGTCGGGCGCGGTCTGGGCGGATGCAGCGCCGGCCTGCAGGCACAGCAGGATGGAGGCGGCGAGGATCGTCGTCTTCGTCATCGAAATGGTAATCCGTGGGAGTGGGTCGCCGTTCGGAGGAAACGCCCCGCGGCGACCGTCGGGGCAGTCCGGCATACTGCGGCGCATGTATGTACGCGGCATTGCAGCGACGTTGCGTTTCGTCGCGAGCAAGGCTGTGTTGCCTCGCATCAGAGAAACATTGTTTCGATACGCGCGCGTCGTTGTAGAGCGGAGCGAAGCTCCGCTGGATCATCTCCGGGCATGCGCTTTTGTAGAGCGGAGCAAAGCTCCGCTGCTTCCTCTCCGGAAGCAACATCGGTTGCAAATGCGTTCCAGCGGAGCTTCGCTCCGCTCTACAAAAAACGTCAGCCGAGCTCGGCGACTGCGCTCTGCAATGCCTGCAGTTCTTCCTCGCTGAAGCCGGCCGCGCCGCGCGCTTCGAGATTGAACGGGCCGTAGAGCACGCCGCGCCCGTATTGCACGAGCAGGCGGCGGAAGGTCGCTTCGGGCTCCACGCCTTCGCGTTCGCAGTGCCAGCGGAACCAGCGCGAGCCGGCGGCGACGTGGCCGATTTCCTCGCGGAGGATCACGTCGAGGATGTCGGCGGTGGCATGGTCGCCGAGCTGGCGCAGCTTGACGATCATGCCCGGCGTGACGTCGAGTCCGCGGGCTTCCAGCACGCGCGGCACCAGCGCCATGCGTTCGAGGCCGCTGTGCGCGGTCTTCTCGGTCATTTCCCACAGCCCGTTGTGGGCATCGTAGTCGCCGTAGTCGCGACCGAAATCCTGCAGACGCGCGCGCAGCATCGTGAAATGTCGCGCCTCGTCGTGCGCGACCTGCGCCCAGTCGGCGTAGTAGGCGTGCGGCATGCCGCGGAAGCGGTAGATCGCATCCCAGGCCAGGTCGATGGCGTTGAATTCGATGTGCGCGATCGAATGGATGAAGGCCGCACGGCCCTCGTCGTTGCCGAAGCCGCGCCTGGGCAGGTCGCGCGGATGCACGAGCTTCGGCCGATCGGGCCGACCCGGCATGCGGATCGGCTCCGGCGGCGGCGCGTCGTCATCGATCGGCAACTCGCCCCGCGCGAAGGCCTCGGCGGTCGCGAAGGTCAGCGCGATCTTGTCGTCCGGCGCGGCGGCGCGGAGGCAGGCGTGGGCGGCGGTGAAGAGCGACGAGGTCATTGCCCCGCCAGCAGGATGCCGCGCGCGACTTCGTACTCCCGCAACCGCTCGAAGTCACGTTCGGTCGGGTTCGGGATGCGCGACAGGTCCATGTTGTCGGCGATGTCGGCGAGCTTCACCGCGCGGGCGATCGGGTTGCGCACGATGCGCCGCGCGGCCTGCTCGCGGGTCTCGCCGTCGAACTTGGTGAGGGCGCGTACGGCGTCGACGATTTCGACGGAGAATCCCTCGGCGAGCAGGTCGTCGAAGGTGATCGCGGTGTCCTCGACGATGTCGTGGAGCACGGCGGCGATGCGCTCGGCCTCGCCGCTGACGGCCTGCATCACGCGCAGCGGATGCAGGATGTAGGGATGCCCGCCCTTGTCGCGCTGCCCGGCGTGGGCGCGCGCGGCCAGTTCGATCGCGCGCTCGAGGGTCGACATCGCCGCAGGCCTCAGCTCGCCAGCCGGCGCTTCTTCTTCGCCTCGTCCGAACGCAGCTGCTTCAGGCGCTCGAAGTAGCCCGGCTCGATGCCGGTGACGTATTCGCCGTTGAAGCAGGAGGAGTCGAACTTGCGACCCGGGAACTTCGGGCCGGCGACGGCGGCTTCGAGATCCGCGAGGTCCTGGTAGATCAGCCAGTCGCAGCCCAGCAGCTCCTGCACTTCCTGCTCGGTGCGGCCGTGGGCGACCAGCTCTTCGGGCGAGGGCATGTCGATGCCGTAGATGTTCGGGTGGCGCACCGGCGGCGCGGCGGAGGCGAGGTAGACCTTCTTGGCGCCGGCATCGCGCGCCATCTGCACGATCTGCTGCGAGGTGGTGCCGCGCACGATCGAATCGTCGACCAGCAGCACCACGCGGTTGCGGAATTCGAGCGGGATCGCATTGAGCTTGCGGCGCACGGACTTCGCGCGCTCGCCCTGCCCCGGCATGATGAAGGTGCGTCCGACGTAGCGGTTCTTGTTGAAGCCCTCGCGGTACTTCACGCCGAGCACGTTGGCGATCTCCAGCGCCGCGTCGCGCGAGGTGTCCGGGATCGGGATGACCACGTCGATGTCGTGGTCCGGCCGCTCGCGCAGGATCTTCTCGCCAAGGGTCACGCCCATGCGCATGCGCGCCTTGTGCACGGAAATCTCGTCGATCAGCGAATCCGGTCGCGCGAAGTAGACGAACTCGAAGATGCAGGAGCGCAGTTCGCCGTCGGCGCACTGGCGCGAATGCAGCTCGCCGCGCGGGGTGATGACGACGGCCTCGCCCGGCGCGATGTCGCGCATGCGCTCGAAACCGAGCACGTCGAGCGCGGCCGACTCGGACGCGATGATGTATTCGCTGCCGGCATCGGTGTCGCGCTTGCCCAGCACCAGCGGGCGGATGCCGTGCGGATCGCGGAACGCGACCAGGCCCAGGCCGAGCACCAGGGTCACCACCGCATAGCCGCCCTTGGCCCGGCGGGCCACGTTCTCGACCGCGCGGAAGGCGGCATCCGGAGTCAGCACGCGCTGCTTGTCCAGCTCGTGCGCGAACACGTTGAGCAGCACTTCGGAGTCTGATTCGGTGTTGACGTTGCGCCGGTCCTGCTCGAACACCTCGCGACGCAGGGTGTCGGTGTTGATCAGGTTGCCGTTGTGCGCCAGCGCGATGCCGTACGGCGAATTCACGTAGAACGGCTGCGCTTCGTCGCTGCCTTCGCTGCCCGCCGTGGGATAGCGGCAGTGGCCGATGCCGACGCGGCCCTGCAGCAGCGCCATCTCGCTCGCGCGGAAGGCGTCGCGCACGAGGCCGTTGCCCTTCACGACGCGCAGCTGGGTGCCGTTGGCGGTGGCGATGCCGGCGGCGTCCTGTCCGCGATGCTGGAGAACGGTCAGGCCGTCGTAGAGGGAGGCCGCGACGTCCGAGGTGCCGACGATGCCGATGATGCCGCACATGATGGTGACTCCGGTGAAGCGCTTGATGACGCGAATGCGATGCGAAAAAACAGTGCGGCGCCACGAGGGCGCCGCGCGATGGATCAGGGGTGCGGGCGGACGATGCCGTCCACGCCGGCTTTCGACTGGATCTGGGCCTTGAGCTGGTCGGCGGCGGCGCGGTCGAGCACCGGGCCGACGCGCACGCGGGTGAGCTTGCCCTGGTCGGTCGTCACCGTTTCGGTGAAGGCGGTGAAACCGGCGGCGCGCAGGCGTTCGCGCATCGCACCGGCTTCGGTGGCGTCGCTGAACGCACCGACCTGCACCGCGAACCCGACCTTGGCAGCGGCCAGCGGCGCCGGCTTGGGCGCGGCGGGCTTGGCGGCGGTCTCGGCCGGCTTCGCGGGGGCCGGCTTCGCAGGCGTCGGTTTCGGCTCTGCAGGCTTGGTCACGACCGGCTTGGGCGCAGGTGCGGCAGGCTTCGATTCGGGCTTGGGCTCGGGTTTCGTTTCTGCGGGCTTCGGCGCGACCGGCTTGGGTGGCTCGGCGGCGGCGACCGGAGTCGCGGCGGGCGTCGTGGCCGCGGGCGCGACCGGTGCCGGCTCGGCGTCCAGCGCGACCACGCGCACCGGCACGTCGCTGCGCACTTCCAGCGCCTTCAGGCGCGCGGTCTCGGCATCGGCGCGCGTGGCGTACGGCCCGATGCGCACGCGGAACGCGGGCTTGCCGTTGATCGTGGTCGCCTCGGTGTAGGCCGGCAATTGCGCGGCGGTCGCCAGCGCGGCGACGGTATCGGCGCCCTTCTGGCTGGCGTAGGCGCCGAAATGCACGGCGTAGTTGCCGCCGGCAGCGGAGGCCGGCAATGCGGACGCGGGATCGGCCGGCGTGGCGGCGGCGGTGGCGGTGGCGGCGGGATCCGCGGCGGTGCCGTCGGGCGCCGTCGGCAGGGCCTGCGCACCAGGCTTGTCCACCGGCGTGGCGTTCATGCCCACCGCGCCGCCCTTGGGCACGTCGCCGGGCATCACCAGCGGCAGGTCGCGGGTTTCGGTCTCCCCGTCGGGGGCGTCGGGCATCTTGATGGAGACATCGGAGACGCCGCTGTCGGGCGCCGGGCCCTTCACCAGCATCGGCAGGAAGATCACGGCCAGCGCGATCAGAACGGCCGCGCCGATCAGGCGCTGCTTCAGTCCAGTGTCCATCGACATCCTGAAAGTGGGAGGAGGCTGGGAGGGGCGGGCGGATTATACCCCCCGTACCGGTGCGGGTCTTGAACCCTCTTCTCCGGACGCGGAGAGAGGGATGACTGATGGGGCGGAACGCCTCAAAGCCCCCCTCACCCCAACCCTCTCCCCCGCCATGCGGGGGAGAGGGGGCTCGTCGGAGACGGCTCTTGAACCCTCGCCCCACGCGTGGGGGAGAGGGCTGGGTGAGGGGGCACGGGCTGCCGGTGATGTCGATGCGGCGGGAAGTCTTGAAGCCCCCTCACCCCAACCCTCTCCCCCCGCCCATGCGGGGGAGAGGGGGCTGGTCGGGGCGGGTCTTGAACCCTCTGCCCCACGCGTGGGGCAGAGGGCTGGGTGAGGGGGCGCGGGCTGCCGGTGATGTCGATGCGGCGGGAAGTCTCAAAGCCCCCCTCACCCCAACCCTCTCCCCCGCCATGCGGGGGAGAGGGGGCTGAACGATGCGCTCAGCCGCCGAACCTCGACAGCGCGGCGGCAGCGGTGTGGAAGGAGCCGAAGACGAGGATGCGCCCGCCGGCCGGGGTCTCGGCCAGCGCGGCGTCGATGGCGGCATCGACGGTGGCGCAGCGCACGCCGCCCGCAGCGGCGGTTTCGCGCAGGGTGTCGGCGAAGCCGTCGACGTCGAGCCCTCGCGCGGCGACGTCGGCCAGGCCGGCCAGCCACCAGCGGTCGATCCGCGACGACAGCGCCTCGACCACGCCGGCCACGTCCTTGTCGCCGAGCACGGCGAACACCGCATGCGTCGGCCCGTCGACCGGCGCGGCCGCCAGCCAGTCGGCCAGCGAGCGCGCGGCCTGCGGGTTGTGGCCGACATCGACCACCACCTCGACGCCCGCATGTTCGAAGCGCTGCAGCCGCGCCGGCACGCGCGCCGTGCGCACGCCCTCGGCGAACGCGGCGTCGGGCAGCTCGATGGGCAGGGCGCGCAGCGCGGCGATGGCAACGGCGGCGTTGCGCAGCTGCACCGGCGCGGCCAGCGCCGGCATCGGCAGTTCGAGTTCGCAGCCCACTTCGCGCCAGGTCCAGTGCGCGGCGTCGTCGACCGGCAGCTGGAAGAAGAAATCGCAACCGATGCGCAGCGCCGAGGCGCCGATGGCATAGGCGTGGCCGAGCACGCTCGACGGCGGATCGTCGTCGCCCAGCACCAGCGGCTTCCAGGCCCGGGCGATGCGCGCCTTCTCGGCGCCGATGGCCTCGATGGTGTCGCCGAGCCAGGCCTGGTGGTCGAGGTCGACGGTGGTGATGACCGCGACATCGGGGTCGACGAGGTTGACCGCATCGAGCCGACCGCCGAGGCCGACTTCCAGCACCACCAGGTCGAGGTCGCGGCGTGCGAACAGCCACAGCGCGGCAAGCGTGCCGTATTCGAAATAGGTCAGCGGCGTGACCGTGCCGTCGGCATCGGTGCGCGCGGCCTCGACCGCCTCGAAGGCGGCGACCAGCGAGGCGTCGTCGGCTTCGACGCCATCGATGCGCACGCGCTCGTTGTAGCGCAGCAGGTGCGGCGAGGTGTAGGTGCCGACCGACAGCCCGGCGGCACGCGCGATCGCATCGACGAAGGCCACGGTCGAGCCCTTGCCGTTGGTGCCGCCGACGGTGACGACATGGCGCGCGGGTCTGGGCAGGGCCATCCGCTCGGCGACCGCCCGCGGGCGGTCGAGGCTCATGTCGATGGACTTGAAGTGCTGGCGTTCGATGTAGTCGAGCCAGTCGGACAGCGTGCGCGGGGTCATCCCGCTATTATCCGGCGCTGCGCCCTGCCCGACCACTCCGAGGCCCCATGTCGACATGCCCGCCGCTGCTGGGTTCCATGCGTTTCGGCGACTGGGGCGCCCGCCTCGCCCCCGGGGAAGTGGCGGATCTGCTGGAAGCGGCGCTCGACGCCGGGATCGACACGCTCGACCTGGCCGACATCTACGGCGGCCATACCACCAATGCCCTGGTCGGGGCAGCCTTCGCCCTGCGTCCCGGGCTGCGCGCACGTTTCAGTCTGGTGGCGAAGATCGGCATCGTGACCACGGCGAACCCGCTCAACACCCGTGGCCTGCCGTACTACGACCTGTCGGTCGCGCACCTGGGCGATGCGCTGGACGAATCCCTCCGCACGCTGGGCGTCGATCATGTCGACACGCTGATGCTGCATCGCTTCGATCCGCTGCTGCGCGTGGACGAGATCGCGGCCTGGGTTCTGGACCAGCAGCGTGAAGGTCGCATCGGGACGTTCGGCGTCTCCAACTTCGATGCGCATGCGATCGCGCGGTTCGACGGCGTGCTGCCGGTCGCCGCCAACCAGATCGAACTGTCGCTCGCACACTGGGCACCGCTTGAGGACGGGACGCACGGGGCCACGCTCGCGCGCAACGCCGACGTGCAGGCCTGGTCGCCGCTCGGCGGCGGGCGATTGCTCGACGCCGGCACGCCACTCAGCGCACGCCTGCAACCCGCATTGAACGCGATGGCCGGCGAATTCGACACCGACCCCGCGTCGCTGCTGCTGCGCTGGGTGGCGACCGTACCGGGCACGCGCGTCGTGCTGGGCACGGCCCGCGCGGATCGCCTGGCGGATGCGGTGCTCGCCTGCACGACACCTTTGCCGCACGACGCGTGGTACGCGCTGTGGGAAGCGGCGCGCGGGCATCCGGTGCCCTGACCGCGCCGCTTCGGGCGACTCACCGGGCCGTTACAGCGCCCGGTGCACCGCTTCGCCGAACAGCGCGGTGTGATGCGCGCAATCGTTAAGGCGCACGACCTCGATGCGATCGGCGGACGGACCTTCGAGCAGGTTCAGCGTCGCCGGGGCCTGGCGGAAGCTCCACAGCCGGTTCAGCGGGATGCCGAGGATCCGGCACAGCAGCACGCGGTTCACGGCGTCATGGGCAACGACCAGCAGGGTGTCGTCCTCGCCGAGGCCGGCGGTGGCGCGCTCGAAGGCCGGCCAGGCGCGGTCGAGCACGGCCTGCAGGGTTTCGCCGCCGGCACCGGGCATCAGCACCGTGTCGGGTGCGTCGCGCCAGGCCTGCAGGCGCTCGGGGTCGCGCTCGCGGATCTCGCTGGCGAGCAGGCCTTCCCATTCGCCGTGGCCGATTTCCATCAGCCCGGGATCGGTGGCGAGCAGGTCGCGACGCGCATCGCCGAGGGCGAACTCGGCGGTGGTACGCGCCCGGGTCAGCGGCGAGGCGACCGCGCGGTCGATGCGGGCGTCGGCGAGACGGGCGCCGAGTGCGCGCGCCTGGCCTTCGCCCACCGGCGACAGCGGGATGTCGATCTGGCCCTGGTAGCGGCCTTCGGCGTTCCACGGCGTTTCGCCGTGGCGTGCGAGGAGGATTTTCATGCGTCGCGCCTCACACTTGCTGCAGCGAGAGAATGCCCGGCGCGGCCTTGATCACCGCGATCTGCGCATCGCCGAGCGGCTTGTCGATGGTGATCGCGGCGCGGGCCTGGCCATCGCCCGCCGCACCCAGGGCGAAATTGATGATGTTCACGCCGGCCTCGCCCAGCAGGGTGCCGACGCGGCCGATCATGCCGGGGCGGTCCTCGTTGCGCATCAGCAGGACGTGCGCCAGCGGATCGAATTCGATCTCGACGCCGTCCAGGCGGACCACGCGCGGGCCGCGATGCAGGGTGGCCTCGATCTCGCGGGTGCGGACCACGCCGGCCGCGTTCTCGCCGATCACGCGCACCTTCAGCAGGCGGTCGAAGCCGTCGCCGTCGCCGCCGACGGTCTCGGCGACCGTCAGGCCGCGTGATGCAGCTTCCTGCAATGCGTTCACCGGCGTGACCCGACCCGACGACGTACCGAGCAGCGCGGCAACCAGCAGACGGGTCAGCGGACGGGTATCGAGCGCATCGGTGCGGCCGGCGTAGGTGATCTCCAGGCGGGTCGGCGCCTGCACCAGGCGCACCGCGAGGCGACCGAGCGCGGACATCAGCGGCATCCACGGCCCGACTTCTCGCGCGGCCTCGGCGGTCAGCGGCGGCAGGTTGACGCAGCCGGCGACCGCGCCGGTGGCGGCGAAGTCGATGATCTGGCGGGCGAGGATGGTGCTCACCGCCTGCTGCGCTTCGCTGGTCGATGCGCCGAGGTGCGGGGTGAGGATGAGCTTGGGATGCGCGCGCAGCGGCGAATCGGCCTGCAGCGGCTCGGTGGCGAAGGTGTCGAGCGCGGCACCGGCGAGATGGCCTTCGTCGAGCACGGCGCGCAGCGCGTCCTCGTCGACCAGGCCGCCGCGCGCGGCATTGATGAGGTAGGCGCCCTTCTTCATCTGGCGCATGCGCGCCTCGGAGATGAGGTTGGTGGTGTCCTTGGTGCGCGGGATGTGCAGGGTGACGATGTCGGCCCAGGCCAGCAGGTCGTCGAGCGTCTTCAGCGGCACGCTGCCCTTGGCGGCGGCGGCCGGCGGCAGGAAGGGATCGAACGCGGCGACCTCCATGCCGATGCCCTGCGCCTTGCGCGCGACGGTGCTGCCGATGCGGCCGAGACCAATGACGCCGAGCTTCTTGCCTTCCAGCTCGAAGCCGGTCAGGCCGGCCTTCGGCCACTGCCCGGCCTTCATCCCGGCATCGGCCTTCGGCACATGGCGGGCCAGCGAGAACAGCAGCGAGATCGCGTGTTCGGCGGCGGCGAGGGTATTGCCGTCAGGGGCGTTCATCACCGCGATGCCGCGCGCCGTGGCGGCGTCGACGTCGATGGTGTCCACGCCGGCACCGGCGCGGCCGATCACCTTCAGCTGCTTGGCGCCCTCGATGGCCTCGGCGGTCACCTGGGTGGCCGAGCGCACGAGCAGCGCGTCCACGCCTTCGAGCGCGGCGGAGAGCTTCGCGGGGTCCTTGATCGGATCGGAGATTTCGATGGTCCAGCCGGCGTCGCGGAACATCGCCAGGCCGTCTTCGTGGATTCCATCGCATGCCAGCACTTTCATTTCGTCAGCTCCAGGTGAGGGAAAGGAATTCCCGCGGAGCCCATGCTCGGTGTGGCTGGCCGGCACTGCACAGAACGCGAACCGGGTCGGGATGAACGCTCCCTGGGCGGTTCGGAAGGACCGATGACGCTGGTCCGGTGAGGCCTTCCGCGTGCCTGGGGCACGGGAAAGTTCACCTGCGGGTCGGGAGACGGGGCCGGCTGGCATGGGAATCCGCGACGGCGTGGAGCGTAGCAGACATCCGACCGATGGCAAACCCCGCACTCGCGGCCGGCAAAGGAACGCGCGATGCTGGCCAACCCGCCCCCCCCACCGGAAGGAACGCCCCATGCACCAGGCCAAGGGAACATTCGACATCCAGCGCACGCCCGAACCCGCTGCGGACTTCGGCGACGGCGTCCAGGCGATGCGCCTGCGCTTCGACAAGACCTTCCACGGGCCGCTCACGGCCACGTCGGTGGTCCACATGCTCGGCGTGATGGATCCGGCCACCGGCTCCGGCGGCTATGTCGCGCTGGAACGCATCGTCGGTACGCTCGACGGTCGGGCCGGCAGCTTCATGCTCCAGCACAGCAGCCTGATGGACCACGGTGCGCCGACGCAGTCGATCAAGGTGATCCCGGGCTCCGGCACCGATGCCCTCGCCGGTCTGCGCGGAATGATGACCATCGACATCGTCGACGGCGCGCATTTCTATACCTTCGACTATTCGCTGTCGGCCTGAACCGCAGGCCGGACACGAAAACGGCGGCCCGAAGGCCGCCGTTTTCACTTGCTTCACGCGTGAGCGCCGTTACTTCTTCGGCGCGACGCCCATTTCCTGCAGCAGGTGCGGCGCCGGATAGACCTCCTGCATGATCCAGCGCATGTAGCGCTGGTCGACCGAGATCATGCGCGTCACCGAGGCGTCGAACACCCAGTTCGAGCTGACCGATTCCCAGTTGCCGTCGAAGGCCAGGCCGACCAGCTTGCCTTCGGCGTTGAGCACCGGCGAGCCGGAGTTGCCGCCGGTGATGTCGAGGTTGGACAGGAAATTCACCGGCACGGTGCCCAGCTTCCTGTCGACCAGTCCGCCGTAGCGCTTGGCGCGGATCGCGTCGAGCAGCGACTGCGGTGCGTCGAAGGGCTCCTGGCCGGTGGCCTTGGCCGCCACTTCCTCCAGCAGCGTGAACGGCTTCTGCTTGCTGCCGTCGCGCTTGGTGTAGCCGGTGACGTTGCCGAAGGTGATGCGCAGCGAGCTGTTGGCGTCCGGATACACCGCTTCGCCCTTGCTCTTCTTGTAGTCGATCACCGCCTGCAGATAGACCGGGCGCGCGCGCAGGGCATCGCCGGTGCGCATCTTGCGGGCTTCTTCGAGCTGCAGCACGGTCGGCATCATCGCCACCGCGTAGCGGATCGCCGGATCCTTGCTGCGCTCGAATTCCTTGCGATCGGCCTTGAGCCAGCGCAGGCGCTCGGCGGTGTCGCCCAGCTTGGTGCCGCCCAGCGACTTCAGCGCGGCGGCGATCGCCTTGTCGTCGTTGCCGTCCAGCCACTTGTCCATCGCCGGCAGGCGCTGCTCCTTCGGCAGGGCGACGTATTCGCGCAGCCAGTAGCGCATCAGCTCGCGGTCCATCGTCGGATGGTAGCGACGCTCCATCTGCTTCATCGCGCCTTCGAACGAAGGCAGGTCGCGCTGTTGGTAGCCGGGTTCGCGATCGGCGTCGGCCTTCTCGCGTTCGATCGACAGGCGGTACAACGACAGCGCGGTGCCGATGACGCCACCGCCGTTGAAGCGGCCCAGCACCAGGTCGCGCTCGCGCGTGGCCGCGCCCTGCGCCGACAGGTTGCGCAGGGTCGCATGCGCCTCCAGCGCGGCAGTGCCGGCCTTGCCGCGCTTGCGCAGCCAGGCGAGCACGGCCTCTTCCTGCTTGCGCTTGATCTCGCTGGCGCCCATGCGCTCGAAGCCTTCGAGCTGGCCGTCGTAGTTCTTGAGCACGTTCTCCATGCCGCGCACGGTGTTGGCGTACTTCACCGCGATATCGGGCACCTTGGCGCCTTCGGCGCCGACCATCGCGACGGTCGCCTTGTTGTGGCGGCTGATCGTCGGATAGGTCCAGTCGACGGTGTTGCGGAAGTCGTCGGCCAGCGCATAGCGGTTGGTCGAGCCCGGATAGCCCGCGACCATGACGAAATCACCGACGCCCAGCGGCTTGTCGGCGATCTTCAGCCAGCGCTTCGGACGGTACGGCACGTTGTCCTTCGAGAAGGCCGCCGGCTTGCCGTCGGGACCGACGTAGGCGCGATAGAAGGAGAAGTCGCCGGTGTGGCGCGGCCACATCCAGTTGTCGATCTCGCCGCCGTAGTTGCCGACACTGCCCGGGGGCGCGTAGACCAGGCGCACGTCCTTGATCTCGATGTTGCGGAACAGGCGGTACTGGATCCCGCCGAAGAAGCTGTAGAGGCGGCAGTTGTAGCCCGGATCGGACTCGCATTCGGCGATCAGCTGCTTCTCGACGGTGTCCAGCGCGCGGCTGCGCGTGAGCGCATCGGGCGCGGCGTCGATCGCGGCACGCACGCGCGTGGTCACGTCGTCGATGCGGTCCAGCACGTAGATGCGGGCGTTCGGGCCGGCGCTCAGCTCGTCGGCGCGATTGGCGGCGCTGAACCCCGTCTTCATTAGGTTGCGCTCGGGCGTCGAGTTCAGCTGGATCGCGCCGTACACGCAGTGGTGGTTGGTGGTGACCAGGCCTTCGGGGGACACGAAGCTGGCGGTGCAGCCACCCAGCGACACCACCGCGCCCAGCGGATCGCCGGTGAGGTCGCTGAGCTGCTTCGCCGGCAGCTTCAGGCCGGCGGCCTTCAGCGGGGCGGAGATCTCGGGCAGCTGCTGCGGCACCCACATGCCTTCGCCGGCATGGGCGACGGAAATGGCGGCGGCGAGCGCGGCGACGGCGAAGGCGGTGCTGCCGGCGGCGAGGCGGGCGGGTCGGAGGGGCTGATCGTGCATGAGGGCTCTCTCGGGGGCGGCGCAAGGCGCAATGGTCGGCCAGTGTAGGCGCCCCCCGGGGTCGCCACCATGTCCGATGGTCATGGTCCGACCGCCAGATCCGGTCTTCGGCCCCGGCCACCCGGGCGTTTATAATCCGCGTCCCGTTCCCTACCCCCGTGCAGGCGCCCCGATGGCCGCGACGATGATGAAAGCCCTGGTCAAGCGGGAAGCGACCAAGGGGATCTGGATGGAAGAGGTGCCGGTGCCGACCCCCGGCCCGAACGAGGTCCTGATCAAGCTGGAAAAGACCGCGATCTGCGGCACCGACCTGCACATCTACCTCTGGGACGACTGGAGCCAGCGCACGATCAAGCCCGGCCTTGTCATCGGCCACGAATTCGTCGGCCGCATCGTCGAGATCGGCCCCGGCGTCACCGGCTACAGCCTCGGCCAGCGCGTCTCGGCCGAGGGCCACATCGTCTGCGGCCACTGCCGCAACTGCCGCGCCGGCCGCCCGCACCTGTGCCCGAACACCGTCGGCATCGGCGTGAACCGCGACGGCGCCTTCGCCGAATACATCGTCATGCCGGCCAGCAACCTGTGGCCGATCCCCGACCAGATCCCCAGCGAACTGGCCGCGTTCTTCGATCCCTACGGCAATGCTGCGCACTGCGCGCTGGAATTCGACGTGATCGGCGAGGACGTGCTGATCACCGGCGCCGGCCCGATCGGCATCATCGCCGCCGGCATCTGCAAGCACATCGGCGCGCGCAACGTCGTGGTCACCGACATCAACGACTACCGCCTGAAGCTGGCCGCCGACATGGGCGCCACCCGCGTGGTCAACGTCAGCAAGACCTCGCTCAAGGACGTCATGGCCGACCTGCACATGGAAGGCTTCGACGTGGGCCTGGAGATGAGCGGCAACCCGCGCGCCTTCAACGACATGCTCGACTGCATGTACCACGGCGGCAAGATCGCGATGCTCGGCATCATGCCCAAGGGCGCCGGCGCCGACTGGGACAAGATCATCTTCAAGGGCCTGACCCTGCACGGCATCTACGGCCGCCGCATGTACGAGACCTGGTACAAGATGACCCAGCTGGTGCTGTCGGGCTTCCCGCTGCAGAAGGCGCTGACCCACCAGCTGCCGATCGACGACTTCCAGAAAGGCTTCGAGCTGATGGAATCGGGCAAGTCCGGCAAGGTCGTGCTGAGCTGGAACTGAGGCCCGACGGGCCAATGCGGCGACACCCCGACGGGTGCCGCCGCATGCGAGGCCGGCGTCAGAAGTCGACGCGCAGGCCCACCGACACCGGATACGAGACGCGCTTGCCCGTGTCGTTGATCGACCCCAGGCCGAGGCCGCCGATGGCGGCATCGTCGCCTTCGAGGTCCGCCACGTAGCGAACGCCGGTCTGCGCGGTGATGCTGACCTTCTCGCTGACCGGGAACAGCAGGCCGACATCGACACCGCCGCTGACCGACCACTTCGCCTCGGTGAACGGCACGTTGGCGATGGTGATCGCCGCGTCCGGAATCACGAAGGTCGCGCGGATGTCGTCGGTGCGCGTCGCGCCGAGCCGACCGGCCACGAACGGACGGGCCGGGCCCAGCTCGCCGAAGTAGTAGCGATAGCCGGCTTCCAGGGTCAGCGCCTCGTAATCGCTGAAGGTGCCGCGCACCCGCAGGGTGGTCGACAGCGCCGGCACGAACGCACCGCCCACCTGCACCGTGCCGTCGTCCGCCTGGGTGCGGCGGATCTGGCCGAAGACCTCGGAACGGTCGTTGATGCCGTAGCTGAATTCCATGCCGTAGGACATGGCCGAACCGTAGATGTCGTCATGCGAACGCGAGCGGATGCGCAGCTCGGCACTCACGCCGGCCAGCGCCGGATTCAGGGGACCGAGATCCGGAACCGCTGCGGTGGCGCCACCGTGGACGTCGCCGCTCAGCGGCTGGTCGATGCCGCCGAAGACAGACCATGAGAACGTGCCCGCCTGCGGGCCGGCGGCGAAGGCGGCCGGGGCGAACAGGCAGAGGACCGTGGTGGCGGCCAGAATCGACTTCTTCATCTTGACTCCTTGAGGGTTCGGGGGATCGCATGCGCCTGCGCGCAGCCTTCCGCTTACGTCCGCCCCTCGCGCGCCGGATGCGGACACGGATGGAACGCTGAAGGCACGCAGCCGGCACGCCCGTCCGCCCCCTTCGCCGAACACCCCCGCCGCCACGGAAAAGGGCGCCCTTGCGGGCGCCCTTTTCGTGACTCGACCGACGATGGAACTCAGTGCTCGTAGCTGACGGTCAGGACGAAGCGGCTGTCGGCCAGCTCGCCGAAGTTGTCGCGGCCGTTGCCGTCGTTGCCGACGTAACCGAAGCTGCCCTCGAGCACGCCCAGCGGGAAGCTCACGTGCGCACCCCAGTCGGTGTAGTCCTCCAGGCCGATCTCGTCGGTGTCGAACTGCGTGCGTCCTGCGTTGGCGTGGATGCCCACGCCGTTGGAGAACTCGTGGTCGTAGCCGACGCCGTAGTAGAGGCTGTTGGTGCCGCTGGCGTAGACATCGTTGGTGTAGGCCAGCGTCGCGCTGAAGTCCTCGACGAAGGTGCCCTTCACGATCAGCTCGTTGTAGGCCGGGTTGCCGTACTCGCTGCCGTAGTCGAGGTAGTTGTAGCGCACCAGCTGGAAGTCGAGGTTCACCGCATCGGACACGTCCCAGGAGTAGCCGACGTAGGTGTCGATCTCGGTGTTCGGGGTGCCGGGGGCATCGAAATCGACCTGCGACGCCCAGGCGCCGACATAGAAACCGTTGCTCCAGCTGTAGTCGATGCCGCCCTGGATGGCAGGCACTTCGCTGTTCTGCGACACGCCGCGGAACACGTAATCCGACGTCACGGCCGCGTTCCAGCTGAATCCCGAATCGTCTTCTTCCTGCTCCTGGGCCGATGCCGCGAACGGCAGCAACGCGAGCAACGCCAGCGCAATCATCTGTTTACGCACGAGAACCTCCTCGGTGGTGTGGAATCGAGTGTCATGTGGGGGTGGGAGATGCCGTGACGGCCATCGCCCCGAGCTTAACCCATTGTTAAAGTTCTGTTGCAACCTGCCGCCGAATGCCCTTCCCCAGGCACAGGCCGGTGAATTTAAGAATACATGCCGATCGATATATTGCACACCCGACCCACCTCCGGCCCGGGCCCGGACCCGTCGGACGCCCGCTTCGGCCACGCCGGCAGGCCTCCGGGCTCTTAGACTATGCGCCCGCCCACCGCCACCGATGCCGCCATGACCCAGCCCACCACCCCTGCCCGTGCCGACCTCACCCGTCGTTATGCCGACGAACTCGAGGCGATCCGCGCCCAGGGGCTGTTCAAGGCCGAACGCATCATCACCAGCCCGCAGTCGGCCGAGATCACCCTCGCCGACGGCCGCACCGTGCTGAATTTCTGCGCCAACAACTACCTGGGCCTGGCCGACCACCCGGACATCATCGCCGCCGCCAAGGACGCGCTCGACACCCACGGCTTCGGCATGGCCTCGGTGCGCTTCATCTGCGGCACCCAGGACCTGCACAAGCAGCTGGAGCAGACCATCGCCGACTTCTTCGGCACCGAGGACACCATCCTCTACGCCGCCTGCTTCGACGCCAACGGCGGCCTGTTCGAGCCGCTGCTGGGTGAAGAGGACGCGATCATCTCCGACGCGCTGAACCACGCCTCGATCATCGACGGCGTGCGCCTGTGCAAGGCCAAGCGCTACCGCTACGCCAACTGCGACATGGCCGACCTCGAAAAACAGCTGCAGCAGGCGAAGGCCGACGGCGCGCGCACGATCATGATCACCAGCGACGGCGTGTTCTCGATGGACGGCTTCATCGCGCCGCTCGACGAGCTGACCGCGCTGGCGGAGAAATACGGCGCGCTGGTCCACATCGACGAATGCCACGCCACCGGCTTCCTCGGCGCCACCGGCCGCGGCTCGGCCGAAGTGAAGGGCGTGATGGACAGGATCGACATCTTCACCGGCACCCTCGGCAAGGCCATGGGGGGCGCGCTCGGCGGCTTCACCACCGGCAAGCGCGAAGTGATCGAGATGCTGCGCCAGCGTTCGCGCCCCTACCTCTTCTCGAACTCGCTGCCGCCGCACGTCGTCGCCGCCGGGATCAAGGCCTTCGAGATGCTCGCCGCCGCCGGCGACCTGCGCGAGCGTCTGGTCGAGAACACCCGCTATTTCCGCGAGAAGATGACCGCCGCCGGCTTCGACATCCGCCCGGGCGTGCATCCGATCAGCCCGGTGATGCTGTACGACGCGCCGCTGGCGCAGAAGTTCGCCGAGCGCCTGCTGGAAGAAGGCATCTACGCGATCGGCTTCTTCTTCCCGGTGGTCCCGCAAGGGAAGGCGCGCATCCGCACGCAGATGAGCGCCGCGCACACCCGCGAGCACCTCGACCGCGCGATCGACGCCTTCACCCGCATCGGCCGCGAACTGGGCGTGATCAAGGCCTGACCATCAAGGCCTGAAGATCAAAGCCTGACGATCCTGCGCCGAACGGGATGCGCCCTGCCCTGCGTCGCCTGTTCCTCCGCGCGCTGTCCACCGACAGCGTCGCGACCCTGCGCGACGACCAGTGGGAAACGCGCTGCCTGCACTGCCGCAAGCGGCTGCAGGTACGCGGCGATGGCGAAGCGCTCGGCCAGGCCACGCTGGAGCACGTCGTGCCGCAGGCCTGGTTCGGCAAGCGCGCGGCATCGGCGCTGTGCGAACGCGTCGGCGACGACGCCAACGACCCGCGCAACCTCGCCATCGCCTGCGCCGGCTGCAACCACGGCAAGGGCATGAGCCACGACGCGCGCGGCCCGGGCGACGCGCGCGCCTTCGAAGTGGTGTCGCAACTGCTCGACAGCCGGCTCGCGCGCTGGCGCGAGCCGGACACCGCACCGGACTGACTCAGCGCCGCTTCGGCTGCGGCTTGGCCTTCGGCTTCGGCGCGTCGGCGCGGACCTGCGTGCGGGCGCGTTGCGGCCCCTTGGCGATGCGGATGCCGCGCGCCTTCATCCACGCGTCGAAATCACCGGCGCTCATGCGACGCCCGTTCTGGGTCATCGCGAACCGGTTCACCTTGCCGGCAGGCGTCTTCACCACCGGAGCCGGCGGCGTGGGTGCATGGGCGGTGAGCGCGCGATCCGTGGCGCAGCCGGTCAGACCACCGGCGGACAGGAAGAGGGCGGCGCAGACCGACGCCAGCAGCACAGGACGCATCATGTCCGAACCTTCGAAGACAGGGCGGATGCCCGGCGGGCAGTGTATTGAGACGGAATTCGCATGTGACTGAACGCGGACGTGCGTGAAGCCACAGAACCGAAACACCGCAGGAAAACAGCGTGAAATCCGTCTCAATTCAACTCGAAACCAGGGCCGATCGACCGAAGATCCTCCGCTTCGAGCACGCGCCAGGCACCCTTCGCCAGCGCCCCCAGCATCAGGCCGCCGATCGCCACGCGCAGCAGGCGCAGGGTGGCGATGTCGAAGGCCTCCAGCAGGCGACGGATCTGCCGGTTGCGCCCCTCGTCGAGCACGATCTCCAGCCAGGCATTGCGTTCGCCCGCGCGCAGCAGGCGGGCGGACACCGCCGACAGATGCTCGCCATCGAGGTCCACGCCGGCCTGCAGGGCCGCCAGCAGGGCCTCGTCGGGGATGCGGTCCACCTGGACGTGATAGGTCTTGGACGGCCCGGTCGCCGGATCGGTGATCCGCGCCGCCCAGGCGGGGTCGCTCGAAAACAGCAGCAGGCCCTCGCTGGCCTTGTCGAGCCGGCCCACGGGCGCGATCCACGGCAGCGGCGCACCGTCGACCAGGGCGCCATCGAAGCAGCGATAGACGGTGTCGCGGCCGCGCTCGTCGCTGGCGGTGGTCACCAGCCCGCGCGGCTTGTTGAGCATCAGCACGCGCGGTGCGGCGGCACGCAGGGGCTCGCCATCGAGCCGGATGTCGTCGCGGTCCAGGGGCGTCGGGAATTCCGGATCGCGCACCACGCGTCCGCCCACGCTGACCCGCCCTGCGCGCACCCATTCGGCCGCCTGCGTGCGCGAGCACACGCCGCGCTTGGACAGCACGCGCGCGATACCGTAACGGGGGCCCCGCGCTGAGGTCAGCGCTTTTTCTTCTTCGGCGGCGGCGCGGGCGCCGGTTCCGGCGTCGGTGCGGGCTGCGCCGGCTTCGGCGGCCCCTGCACCACGCGCACGCCACGCGCCTTCATCCAGGCGTCGAACTCGTCGGCGGTCATGCGCTTGCCGTTCTGGGTCATGTCGAAACGCCAGGCGCTCGCATCGCCCGGCTTGGGCTGGTAACCGCCCGACGCGGGCAGCGGCTGCGACACCGCGGCCATCGCACGGCACTCATGGAGCTTCACGCGGGACATGGCCAGGTCCACGGTCACGGCATCGGAAAAGAGTTGCGAAAAGCCGACGCCGCTGCCGACCTGGGCGCTGGGCGCGGCCAGTTCCTCGGCGATCGGATTGAGCTGCAGCGCATTCGTCTGCGCGGGCGCCACCGGCTTGAGCGCCGCGCAATCCACTGCGGCCGACGCCGTCGCCGACATCAGCAGTCCCGACACGGCCAGGGCGAGCAGCGCGCCTCCGGACGACAGGCTCGTGGCGACGGAACGGATGCGCATGCGGACTCTCCTCGGCGAACGTGCCCGGAGTGTAGGCCCGCACGCCGACGGGAACAACCGCCCGCGCCGGTGCATGGTGAGGAACGTGATCGTGCGCAGGAATCGCCGCGCCACACGCGCAATCCCCGACCCGCACGCGCATCGCCGGGCCGGAAAAAACGAAGCCCGGCGCAAGGCCGGGCTTCGTGGAACGCTGCGGAACGACCGGAATTACTGGACGTTCAGCTCGGTGCGACGGTTGGTCTCGTTGCGGCAAGCCGGCGAGGTCTGCTCGGTCTGCACCAGCGGACGGCTCTCGCCGTAACCGTTCGGGCCAGCCAGGCGGCCGCTGTCGATGCCGTTGCTGGTCAGGTAGTCGTACACGGTCTGCGAACGACGCTGCGACAGCGACTGGTTGTAGCCGTCGTTGCCGCACAGGTCGGTGTGACCGGCGACTTCGACCTTCAGGTCGGGGTAGCGCTTCAGGATTTCGACGGCCTCGTTCAGGATCGCAACGGCGTCCGGACGCAGGGTGGCCTTGTCGAAGTCGAAGTTCACGCCCTTCAGGTCGATCGCGATGGCGACCTTGCAGCCGTCGGGACCGATGGCTTCACCGGCCTGCGAGTTCGGGCACTTGTCGTTGCAGTCGTTGACGCCGTCACCGTCGCTGTCCTTGTCGGCGCAGTTCGGGGCCGGCGGCGGCGGCGGCGGCGGAGCGGCTTCTTCGGCCTCCGGACCCAGCGGGATCACGAAACCGACCGAGGCGAGCACGTCGCCGAACCAGCTTTCGTCGGGGTTGGCGACGCTGCTGTCGTCGAAGTCGGCGCGGTAGGCCAGTTCGAGACGGGTGCGGACCGGGCCGAGGTCACCCTCGAGGCCGCCACCGATCTTGCCGGCGAGGTTGCCGTCCTTGCGCTCACCCGGGGAGACCGGGCTCGGGTAGGCGTCGAATTCTTCCTCGGAGCGCTGGTATCCCAGGCCCATCAGGATGTAGGGGTTCCAGTTGCGGCCTTCGGCGCGGAAGTGGCGACGCAGGTCCAGCGAGACGCCGTACTGGCTCCAGTTCTGGTCCTGGGCGAAGCCGCTGACGGCGCCGGCGATGCGCGGGTTGCGCAGGTTGTTGCGCTGGTTGCCGAAGGTCGGCTTCTGGTAGTTCAGCTGGGCGTCGAGCGACCACGTGGAGCTGAGGTTCTTGCCGAAGCCGAGGGCCACGAACGGGGCGTTGTTGGTGCCGCGCTGGTTGTCCTGGACGTTGAAGCCCACGCCCGGCGTGAGGTACCAACGGTCATCGTAGTCCTGCGCGGAAGCGGTCTGGGCCACGGCCAGGCCGCTCAGCAGCGCAGCGCAGAGGAGTTTCTTATTCATTACTCAATGCTCCTTGGAGGAATTGAAAGACTCGGTGGTTTCGATCGTGAACTGGACCGTGGCCATCTTGGCACGCATCTCGTTCATTATCATCCGGCCGCGTCATGGCCTTGTTAACACTAGCATAACAGTTTTGGGAAGCCAAGCACGGTTTGGTGACGTTTGATGCGTTGCAGCATCGACAACCAGCCAATAAAAACAGGCCTCTGCTCCCCCTCGCGCATCAGTCCCGCTGGCGCTTGATCACCGCCACGGGCTCCGCCCACTGCCCGCCCGGACGACGCTTGCTGGTGGCCAGCACGAGGTCGGACGGCTCGTAGACATTGAGGTTGTGGGTGATCGGCGTGGTGAGAATGTACTGCGCGTCGGTGGCGCGGAGGAAGCGACCGACCTTCTCGATGTTGAACACGTCGAGATGGGCGAAGGGTTCGTCGATGAAGACGAAGCCGCCGGGCTGGTCCTCGTCGCGCAGCAGGGCAACGAGCAGCAGCAGCGACTTCATGACCTGCTGGCCGCCGGAGGCCTCGCCGTCGTCGAGGCCGATCCAGCCCTTGCGGTCGAAGTCGAAGCGGACCGACAGCCCGGCCTGGGCCAGGGCGACATCGTCGTTGACCAGCTCGGGCATCTCGGCGTCGACCGCGATGCCGGCCAGCTCGCCCAGGGCGATGAGGTTCTTGCGGTAGCGGCGCACCGTGGCGCGCAGCACGTTCAGGTAGGCGCCGCGCGCTTCCTCGGTGAGGCGCTTGGCACGATCGAGGTGGGCCTCGCGACGGCCGAGCGTGGTTTCCATGTCGTGGTGGTCGGCGCCGATCTTGTCGCGCAGCGCGACGCAGGCGTCGTCCTCGACGTAACGGTCGCGGGCCAGGCGCTCGCCGATGCGTTCGATCTCCTTTCGCACCGCATGCAGGCTCTCGTACTCCTCACGCGCGGCAGCCAGGGCCTCGGCCGAGCGCCACGCGGCAGGCATCTTCGCGCGCCGGGCACGGAAGTCGACGACGCGGCGCGCCAGCTGCCGGCGCTGGTGGTCGATCTGTGCCCTCGCCTGTTCCAGTTCGCGTTCGAGGCGTTCGGCCTCGTAGGCGCTGGTGGCGACGGCGGTGTCGGCGCGCTTGTCGTCCTGCAGGGTGGCGTCGAGCCGGGCCTTCGCGGCCTGCATGGCCTCGGCGGCATCGGCGGCGGCCTGCGACAGCTCCGGGAACCGGGCCTTGGCTTCGGCGAATTCGGCGGCGCGCGCGACCAGCTCCTGGGCGCCGTCGAGGCCGCGCAGGCGGGCCTCGTCGGCGGCGAGATGCTGGCGCAGGGTCTGCAGTTCGGCTTCGCGGGCCTGGGCGCGCTGGATCAGCGTGGCCTGTTCGACGCGCAGGGCCTGGGCCCGCGCTTCCTTGGCACCGGCGCCGAACACCTGCGGGCCGCCACCGATGTGGCGACCGCCGCGATGTTCGCGCAGGTAGCCGTTGCGGGTGATCCAGTCCTGGTCCTTGGGCAGCTTCGCGCCGTGTTCGATGTCGGCGACGCGGCGGATGCGGTCGAGCTGGCGCGGCAACCAGGCCGGCGGGTCGGCAGCGAAGCGCACCACTTCCAGCAAGGTGCCGGCGCTGGCCTTGCCGGCGGGCGCGCGGTCGGCGACGACGAAGTGGCGGTATTCCATCTGCTCGCCGAGGCGCCAGGCGTCGCGGGCGTCCTTCGGGTTCTCGAGCACGATCAGCTGGCGATACGGGCGCAGCACCGCTTCGACCGCGACGGCCCATTCGGGGTCGCGGATCTCGACCAGTTCGGTCAATGCGCGGTGGCGGATGCCGGCGTCGTCGAGGGCCTTGCGGAAGGCGCGTTCGTCGGCGGGCACCGGGTTCTCGCCGCGGCCGTGCGCAGCCAGTTCGGCGGTGAGTTCGGCGGCGCGCTGGCGATCGCGTTTCTCCTCGAAATGCAGCTCGGCCTGACGGGTGCGGGTCTGCTCGATGCGCGCGGCCAGCGTGTCGGCGTCCACGGCGCCGCGTTCGGCGTCGGAGACCAGCAGCTCGTCATGGCGCTGGATGAGCTTCTCGGCATCGCGGGCCAGGTCGCGCGCCTGCTGGAACTGCGCTTCGGCCTGGCGGGCGTCGCTGCGATCCTGCTTCAGGCGCTCGCGCAGTTGCTCGACGGCGACCAGCGCTTCGGCATGCTTCGCGCGCGCGGCGTCGCGCAGCGCGGCGCGTTCGAACAGGCTGCGGCGCAGGCCGATGAGGCTGGCGCGCGCGCCCAGGGTTTCCGCGCGCAGCTCGGCCAGTTCCACCTTCGGCGCGATCTCCGCCTGCAGGCGCTGCAGTTCGTTGCGCAGCGAGCGGCCTTCCTCGTACGAGCGCACGTCGGCGCGGGCCGCTTCCAGGCGCACGTGCAGGCCGGCGAGGTCCTGGCGCAGCTGCACGATCTCGCGCTCGACGTCGAACTGCTCGTTGCGCGCGCGCTGGTAGTCGTCGAGCACGGCCTTGTCCTCGAACACGTCGAAGACCAGTTGCAGCAGTTCGCGCGGCGAGTACTGGCAGAGCTTGTCGGTGGCGCCCTGTTCAAGGGTGAGCACGCGGCAGATCGCGCGGGTGAGGCCGGCACCGGCGAGGCGGACGCGGTAGTCGCGCACGCCCATCCAGTCGCCGCCCTGCTCGTTTTCCTCGATCGGCACGTCGCCGCCGGCGATGCGGTAGTCGCGCACCCACTCGCCGCCCTTCTTGCGGATGCGGCAGAACAGGGTGACGGTCTCGTCCTTCAGCGGGAAGAACGGGCGGCCGCCGCGGCGGTCCTGGCGGTTGCTGACCACCGCACGCAGCCAGGCGTGGGATTTGCCGTTGTGGCGGAGGTAGGTCTTGTAGTCGCGCGCCGTGTCGCGGTCCTCGATGGCGAGGATGGTGCGCAGCGCGTCGAGCAGCGTGGTCTTGCCCGAACCGTTCGGGCCGACGACGGTGACGATGGTGCCGTCCAGCGGCAGCTCGAAGCGCTGCCAGTAATCCCAGTGGACGACTTCGAGGGAGCGGAACTCGAACATCAGTGGCCCTCCCCGGCGGCATCGTCGGTGATCGCGTCGTCCTGGACGGACTCGTCGAGCACGCTTTCGTCAGGCACGCTTTCGTCAGGCACGGCCTCGTCGTGAACGACCTCGTCGGTCACGTACACGTCCTCGACGTCGCGCGCATGCATCACGCTCTCGCGGGCGCGATCGACCACGAAGGCCAGCGCGCCGCCCATGATCCGGCCGGCGATGCGCTCGTAGTCGAAGGCCAGGTCGAGCAGCGGGCCTTCGTGCACGCGCTCGCGGCGACGGAGGATGAAGCCGTGGCGGGCGAGGATGCCAAGGTTGAAACTGATGCGGGTCTTGCCGCCGAGCTTGTCGCCGAAGTCGGCGATCAGCGTGCGCTCGCTCAGCGGCTCGACGATCTCGGCGCCGACCGGCACCGGCTTGAGCTCGGCGAACATCTGCGACTGGTCCTGGGCGCGGTCGTTCTCCTGGCGGTCGAGCTGGCGCTGGCGCTTGGGCAGGATCAGCTGCGCCCAGATCACCACGAGCAGGGCCAGCGCATCGCGGTCGAGCTGCAGGTTGCTGGCGGCCCAGGCGCGGCCGCCGCCGAACACGTCGGTTTCCTGCGCCTTCGCGATGCCCAGCGCGACGTGCGCGGCATAGGGATGTTCGAGCAGGCGCAGGCCGGACTCGGCGAGGCGGCGGTCCAGCTCGGCGCGCGGGCCGGCGTCGACCAGCATCTGGCGGACGGCGTGGTCGTCGCGCGGCAGCCAGCGTTCGGCCAGCAGGCGTGCGATCAGCGATGCAACGGGGTCGGAGGACGTCATGCGGTCTTCTTGCGTTTGGCGGGCGCCTTGACGGCGCCAACCTGTTGTTTGCGTTTGCGCGGCGCGGCGGCCGGGGCCTCGGCCTGCGCATCGTCGGCAGCGGGGCCGGGCGCGTCGTCAGTCGAGTCGTCGGGCGCGTCGTCAGGAGGCTCGGGCGCGGGCTCGTCGCCGTCGAAGGGCACGAGTTCGCTGCGGCTGATCATGGCGACACCGGCGCGGCCGACGGGTTCGAGTTCGCGCGTGGTGCGCCAGCGCAGCGGGATGCGCGCCAGTTCGGCGCTCACGCCGCTGCGGTTTTCCGCGCCGGGATCGCCGAGCAGGCCGAGCAGCGAGAAACGGTAGGCGCTGCGCACGAAGTCACCATTCGGGACGAGGTCGGCGAGGCGACCGCCCTCGGCGAGCGCGCCGAGCTGATCCAGCCAGCTGCGCGCGACGGTCTCGTCGGACTCGGGCAGCGGGATCGCGGCATCGGTGGGCACGGCCTGGGCGTTCGGCAGGTCTTCGTTTTCGGCGGCCTCGCGCTCGCGTTCGATCAGCTCGAATTCGGCCACGTCCAGGGCGATCGGCGACAGCGCGAAGGCCGGCGCGGGCACCGTGGCCAGCGCGTCGTCGGCATGCGCGCGCAGCGCCTTGGCGTCGATCGCGCGCAGGTAGCGATTGACGTCGGACGAGGACAGGCCGCTGGCGCCGAGGTGCACGCGATGGCGGTCGAGCTGGTTGAGCGCGCGCTGGAACACGCTGGTCTGGCGCAGCATCGCGCTCTGCGCGCGACCGATCTGCTGGGCGACGCGGTGGGTGGCGGCGTCGAGCATGTCGTCGGCGGCGATGCGGTTGACGATCTCGGTGCCCTTCTCCACCCAGCGCCATACCGACTGCAGGGTGTTCGCGGCGCGATGGATGCGGTGCTCCGAGCCGCTGAGCACGGCTTCGTCGAAATCCGCGCGCAGTTCGTTGAGGCGCGACAGCAGATGCTGCAGGTCGTCGGCGCCGACCTTGCCGACCGCCTGGCCGGCGGCGATCTGCGCGGTGACGTAGGCCAGTTCGTCGCCTTCCCGGTTGAACTGCAGGAGCATGCCGATGGCGGCCAGCGCCTGGCGGCCGACCGGGCTGATCCGGTAGCGCTGGGTCGCGCCGTCCCACAGCAGCAGGTGGTTGTCGCGCAGCCGCTGCAGCACGGTGTCGCACTTGACCGGGTCGAGATAGGAAAAGGTGTCGCGCAGTTCCTGCGGCGACCAGTCCGGCGCCTCGCCGCGTTCGCCGATGGCGCGCAGCACCAGCAGGCGCAGCATCACCGCTTCCTCACCGCCGTGGAACAGGGTGGAGAAGGCGCGCAGCTGGTCGCGCGCGGCCAGCAGCGGGTGGAGCTCGGGCAGGTCCTCGGCGACGATGCCCGGGCGGAGGAAATCCCGCATGGGCGCGCTGTCGGGGTGGTCGCTGGGCTCCATCAAAGCGTCGGGGGACCGGGGTCTGGCAAAGGGCGGCCATGGTCGGCGATGCGGGGGCGGATGGCAACCGCGTGCCCCGCCCCGTGGAGCGGAGCTTGCTCCGCTTGGCTCTCGTAGAGCGGAGCTTGCTCCGCTCGCCCTGCTTCTGTACAGCGGAGCTTGCTCCGCTCATGCCTATGCCGGGAAAGCCCGAGCGGAGCAAGCTCCGCTCTACGAAAGCTGGGGAAGCTGGAGCGGAGCAAGCTCCGCTCTACAAAAAGCGCGGCATGCGGCGCGCCTCCCCGCCACGGCCGCATGCCATGCTTGAATCCGCCGCGCATTCCCGGCACCCTCCCCAATTCCATACGCCGACGTATTGCCAAATGGCCGCCACCGCCCACGCCGAGCCTGCCCCCGCCTATCCCCATCTCTTCTCGCCGCTCGACCTGGGCTTCACCACCCTGCGCAACCGGGTGCTGATGGGCTCGATGCACACCGGCCTGGAAGACCGCGCCCGAGACTTCCCGAAGCTGGCGGCGTATTTCGCCGAGCGCGCGGCGGGCGGCGTGGGCCTGATCGTCACCGGCGGCTTCTCGCCGAACATGATGGGCTGGCTGGCGCCGTTCGGCAGCAAGCTCAGCTGGCCCTGGGAGGCGCGCAAGCACCGCCAGGTGACCGATGCCGTGCACGCCCATGGCGCGAAGATCTGCCTGCAGCTGCTGCACGCCGGCCGCTACGCCTACCACCCGCTGCAGGTGGCGCCGTCACGGATCAAGTCACCGATCAACCCGTTCACGCCGCGCGCGCTGACCAGCTTCGGCGTCGAACGCACGATCTCCGCCTACGCCAACGCCGCGAGGCTGGCTCGCGACGGCGGCTACGACGGCGTCGAGATCATGGGCTCCGAGGGCTACCTCATCAATCAGTTCCTGAGCGCGCGCACCAACCGGCGCAACGACGGCTGGGGTGGCACGCTCGAGAAGCGGATGCGCTTCGCGACCGAGATCGTGCGCCGGGTGCGCGAGGCCTGCGGGCCGGACTTCATCATCGTGTACCGGCTGTCGATGCTCGAACTGGTCCCGGACGGCTCGTCCTGGGACGAGATCGTGGCCCAGGCCAGGGCGATCGAGGCCGCCGGCGCGACCATCCTGAATACCGGCATCGGCTGGCACGAGGCGCGGGTGCCGACGATCGCGACCTCGGTGCCGCGCGCCGCCTTCGCCGGCGTCACCGCGAAGCTGCGCCCGGAGGTGAAGCTGCCGCTGGTCGCCACCAACCGCATCAACATGCCGGACGTGGCCGAAGGCATCCTCGCCTCGGGCGGCGCCGACCTGGTGTCGATGGCGCGCCCGCTGCTGGCCGACCCGGAGTGGCCGAACAAGGCCCGCGCCGGCCGCGCCGACCGCATCAATACGTGCATCGCCTGCAACCAGGCCTGCCTGGACCACGTGTTCGAGCAGAAGAAAGCCAGTTGCCTGGTGAACCCGCGCGCCTGCGCCGAAACCGAACTCATCTATACGCCTGTCGCAACGCCGAAACGCATCGCTGTGGTTGGCGCCGGCCCGGCTGGGCTGGCCTGCGCCACGGTGGCGGCCGAACGCGGCCATCGCGTGAGCCTGTTCGACGCCAGCCACCGCATCGGCGGCCAGTTCAACATCGCCAAGACGATCCCGGGCAAGGAGGAGTTCCACGAAACCCTCCGCTACTTCGAGCACAAGCTGCGCGACACCGGCGTCGAGCTGCGCCTGTCGACCACCGCCGACGCGGACACGCTGAAGGGCTTCGACGACGTGGTGCTGGCCACGGGCATCGTGCCGCGTACGGTGCGCTTCCCGGGCTCGGACCACGCCAAGGTCGTCGGCTATCTCGACGTGCTCGGCGGCCGGGTGAAGCCGGGCGCGAAGGTGGCGATCGTCGGTGCCGGCGGCATCGGCTTCGACGTCGCCGAATGGCTGGTGCACCACCCGCTGGTCGATGCCGGCGTGCTCGACGTGGCACCGGCGGCGGGCGAGGACACGCACGCCGCGCCCGCGCTCGACCCGCAGCGCTGGATGACCGAATGGGGCGTCGATCCGACCTTCTCCTCGCCGGGCGGCCTGCGCAAGCCCGAACCGGAAGCGCCCGCGCGCCAGGTGTGGCTGCTGCAGCGCAGCCCCGGCAAACCCGGCGCGAAACTGGGCAAGACCACCGGCTGGATCCATCGCGCGACGCTGAAGGCCAAGCAGGTGACGATGCTCGGCGGCGTCGAATACCTGGGCGTCGACGACAGCGGCTTCCGCATCCGCGTCGATGGCCAGGAGCAGACGCTGCCGGTCGATCACGTGGTGGTCTGCGCCGGGCAGGAACCGCGACGCGACCTGCACGAGGCATTGAAGGCGCAGGGCGTGAACGCACACCTGATCGGCGGTGCCGATCTCGCCGCGGAACTCGACGCCAAACGCGCGATCGACCAGGGCAGTCGGCTGGCGGCTTCGCTGTAACCGCCGTATCCGCAGCGCACGGCAGGCGCCAAAAGCCGCGCCAGGGCCTCGTGGAACATGAAAATCGTGTTCCACGGGTCATTTCGGCCCCGAAATCCGCGCATTCCGTGAACCCGATCGCGGCTTGGGGTGCTGCAGCGCAGCGCCTGTGGCATGACTCAGCACGGGCTGATACGCCTGCGAGAACAGGGGCTTACGAGGCCTTCTGAACAAAAACTCCAGTCAAATCATAAGCTTCTGATTTCGCGTTCAGCTGGCATTATGTTTCGCCGGATACGATGCGCCCGCTTTCCCGCCCTGGCCAGTGCGGGACCAGCGCGAGACCGCGGCAGGCGATGCTCCACCCCAACGAGGTGAAGCCCCTGCGCCCGGTCCACGTTCGGGCAAGGGTCTGACTCCGGCAACAGCGCTCCACAGAGAGCGCCCGGCAGACGCCAAGCGACCACAGAGTCGCTCGCCCTCCCCAGTACGCCAACTCGTCCCGCCGATCACGAAGCCCTGTCAGGCCCCCGCCATGCGACAGCGCCCCCGTACGGCCCGAAGCAACGGAGCAAGGAGTCTCTAATGAAACTCGCATGGATCCTCTGGATCGCGTCGGTGTTGCCGCCCCAGGCCGCCGACTCCCTGTGTCTGAGCACCACCCTCTACCTCGAAGCCCGCAACCAGCCGGTCCGCGGCCAGCAGGCCGTCGCCGAAGTCGCCCTCCGTCGCGAGGACAGCGGCCTGTGGGGCGACTCGATGTGCGAGGTCGTCACCGCCCGCAAGCAGTTCGCGCCGACCCTCGTGTCGCCGCGCACCCAGCTGGGCAATGCCGAAGCCTGGTCGCAGGCGGTCACCATCGCCCTCGAAGCCGAGCGCAACTGGGCGCTGCCCGAAGGCGAACGCAAGGAGATCGTGCCCGGCGCCAGCCACTTCGCCGCGCTGTCGATCGCACAGCCGAGCTGGCGCAACGCCTATCAGGTCGCCACGATCGGCGATCACACCTTTCTCAAGGTGCAATCGCTGAAGCCGCAGAAGCGCAAGCCGACGCAAGGCTGAGGCGCACCACAAACGAAATTTCCGGGCCGCCTCGCGCGGCCTTCTTCTTTTTTGGCGCAACGACACTGCGTTCCACCGACCACGATTGAGCGCCACGCGTGCGCGCACCATCATCCCGGCTCACTCTCCCACGCAGGAATGGAGTCGCTGATGAAACTGTACTACTCGCCCGGCGCATGCTCGCTCGCCGACCACATCGTGCTCGAATGGATCGGCCAGCCCTACGAAGCCGTGCGCGTGACGCGCGAAGATCGCTACAAGCCGGAATACCTCGCGATCAATCCCGCCGGTGCCGTGCCCGCACTCGAGCACGGCGGCTGGGTACTCACCCAGAACGCCGCGATCCTCAACTATCTCGCCGACCTGCATCCCGAAGCCGGCCTCGGCGGCGACGGCAGCGCGAAGAGCCGCGCCGAAGTGAACAAGTGGCTCGCCTTCGCCAATTCCGACGTGCATCCCGCCTTCCATCCGATCTTCGGCAGCACCGCCTATCTCGAAGACGCTGCGTTGATCGACAAGAGCAAGGATGCAGCGCGCGCGAAGGTACGCACGCTGTACGAACGCGCCGACGAACAGCTGAAGTCGCGCGAGTGGATCGCCGGTGACACGCGTTCCATCGCCGATCCGTATCTCTACGTGACCTATCGCTGGGCGCGCGGCACCGGCGTCGATCTTTCCGGTCTCGACCATCTCGCCGCATTCGCCGCACGCGTCGAAGCCGATCCGGCGGTGCAGAAGGTGCTGAAGGACGAAGGGCTGGCGTAAGGCATTTCCTGTAGGAGGGCCTTCAGGCCCGAGCTTTTTTGGTGATTCGGCCAAACGCGAAAAAAAGCTCGGGCCTGGTGTTCAACAGCCGAATGGCTGGTCAGGCCCTCCTACAAATCGCGGTCAATTCTCCCGCCGCCAGTACCGCGACATTTCCAGATAGGTGAAAGACGCCGACCAGGTGACCAGGAGGAAGCCGGTCAGCGCTTCCATGCCGGCGACGAGGCGGATGGCGCCGACCGGCGCGAGATCGCCGAAGCCCAGCGTGGAATACGTGGTGGCGGAGAGGTAGATCGCGTCGAACAGGTTGTCCAGCCCGTGCTCGCCGTGGACGAAACCGGTGCCGGGAATCTTCAGCAGGATCCAGTAGGCCAGGCCGTAGCACCAGATCTCGACGATGTGCAGCGCCAGCAGCGCGAACATGATGCGCAGCATGACCGCGCGACTGCGCGTGGGCGCGCGGCCGGAGAAATGCTTCGCCAGCCAGTGCAGGCCTTCATAGTGCAGAACCACGACCAGCGCGGTCACGCCGACCGCGGCCAGCGCGACGAGCACGTGCTCGGCCCATTGCTCGGAAGGAATCAGCCAGGAAGTATCCATCGGGGTATTGCGTGAGGTCGAACGGGGCACGATACCCCAGGCCTTGCCGGAATGCGCGATCGGAACGCATCGGGGCGCCCGAAGGCGCCCCGATGGCGTCGCAGGATCCGCAGCGGGCGATCAGCCGCGCTTGTCGATCGCGACGTACGCGCGGTCTTCCGGGCCGGTGTAGTTCGCGCTCGGGCGGATGATCTTGCCGTCCTCTCGCTGCTCGATCACGTGCGCGCTCCAGCCGGTGGTGCGCGCGATGACGAACAGCGGCGTGAACATCGGCGTCGGGATGCCCATCATGTGGTAGGCCGAGGCGCTGTACCAGTCGAGGTTCGGGAACATCTTCTTGGTGTCCATCATGAGCGTCTCGATGCGCTCGCTGACGTCGAACAGCGTCTGGTTGCCGCCATCCCTGCAGAGCTTGCGCGAGAGTTCCTTGATGATCGGGTTGCGCGGATCGCCGATGGTGTACACCGGGTGGCCGAAGCCGATGATGATCTCCTTGCGCTCCATGCGCGCGCGGATGTCGGCTTCCGCCTGGTCGGCGCTGCCGTAGCGGCTGATGATGTCCATCGCGACTTCATTGGCGCCACCGTGCTTCGGGCCACGCAGCGCGCCGATCGCGCCGGTGATGCACGAATGCAGGTCGGAACCGGTGCCGGCGATCACGCGCGCGGTGAAGGTCGAGGCGTTGAACTCGTGCTCGGCGTAGAGGATCAGCGACTTGTCCAGCGAATCGGCGTGCAGCGCGCTCGGCGGCTCGCCGTGCAGCAGGTGCAGGAAATGCGCGGCGACGCTGTCGTCATCGGTTTCCACGTCGATGCGGCGGCCGTTGCGGGTGAAGTGCCACCAGTACAGCAGCATCGAACCGAAGCTGGCGATCAGCTTGTCGGCGATGTCGCGCGCTTCGCTGGCCGGATGGCCTTCGCGCTCGGGCAGCACCGTGCCCAGCACCGAACAACCCGTGCGCATCACGTCCATCGGATGCGCGTTCGCCGGCACCAGCTCCAGCGCTTCCTGGACCAACGCAGGCAGGCCGCGCAGGCGCTTGAGCTTGGTGCGGTAGGCCTTGAGTTGGGAGGCCGTCGGCAGGCTGCCGTGCACCAGCAGGTGCGCGACTTCCTCGAAGGTCGACTGCGTGGCGAGGTCGTGGATGTCGTAGCCGCGGTAATGCAGGTCGTTGCCGCTGCGGCCGACGGTGCACAGCGCGGTGTTGCCGGCTGCGGTGCCGCTCAGCGCGACGGATTTCTTGGCCTTGGGAAGCACTTGGTTGGCGTTGTCGCTCATGGTCCTGTCCTTTCGTCTCGTGTCTTCTGCGTCATTTCTTCGCGGCGAACAGCGCGTCGAGCTTGCCTTCGAACGCGTGGTAGCCGATGCGGTCGTAGAGTTCCTCGCGCGTCTGCATCGTATCGACCACGGCCTTCTGGTGGCCGTCGCGGCGGATGCTTTCGTACACGTGTTCGGCGGCCTTGTTCATGGCGCGGAACGCGGACAGCGGGAACAGCTGGATGGCGACGCCGGCGGAGGCCAGTTCGTCGCGGCTGAACAGCGGGGTCTTGCCGAACTCGGTGATGTTGGCCAGCACCGGCACCTTCACCGCATCGACGAAGCGGCGGTAGGTGTCGAGGTCGTAGGCGGCCTCGGCGAAGATGCCGTCGGCGCCCGCCTCGACGCAGGCGATGGCGCGTTCGATCGCCGCGTCCACGCCGTCGACCTGGATGGCGTCGGTGCGCGCGATCAGGAAGAAGTCCGGGTCGGTCTTCGCGTCGGCGGCGGCCTTCACGCGATCGACCATCTCGCCCTGCGACACGATCTCCTTGCCGGGACGATGGCCGCAGCGCTTGGCGCCGACCTGGTCCTCGATGTGGCAGGCGGCGGCGCCGGCCTTGATCAGCGACTTGATCGTGCGCTCGATGTTGAAGGCGCTGGGCCCGAAGCCGGTGTCGATGTCGACCAGCAGCGGCAGGTCGCAGACATCGGTGATGCGGCGGACGTCGATCAGCACGTCCTCCAGCGTGTTGATGCCCAGGTCGGGCAGGCCGAGCGAACCGGCGGCGACGCCGCCACCCGACAGGTAGATGGCGCGGTAGCCGGCGCGCTTCGCGAGCAGGGCGTGGTTGGCGTTGATGGCGCCGATCACCTGCAAGGGGCTTTCTTCGGCGAGGGCGGCACGGAAGCGTGCGCCCGGGGAAACGATGGACATGGGGGAACTCCTGGCACGTCGGCGGGCCATCCCGCCGGGATCGACGGCGACGGGCCGTCGGGGGCGCCAATCTCGCACCAAGCCCGGGGTTGATCAATCTTGATTGGATCGATCAATCTGTCGCCATGGCCGACCTCCTCACCGCCCGCGAGACCTGCAAGCTCCTCGGCATCAGCCAGGCGACCCTCTACGCCTACGTCAGCCGGGGCCTGATCGAATCCCGCCCCGGCCCCGACCACCGCACCCGCCTGTACGCCCGGCTCGACGTGGAGCGGCTGGCGCAGCGCAAGCAGGTCGGGCGCAGCGCGGCGGCGGCGGCGGCGCACAGCCTCGACCGCGGCCTGCCGGTGCTGGAGACGCGGATCTCGCTGATCCGCCCTGATGGCCCGTACTACCGCGGGCGCTCGGCCATCGCCGCCGTGCGCGACGGCGCGACGCTGGAGGACGCCGCCCGGCTGCTGTGGGACTGCGGCGCCCACGACCCCTTCGCCGCGCTGCAGGACGCCGCCTGGCCCGCGCACGTGGCCGGCCTGGCCGCCGATGCCACGCTGCCGCCGCTGGAGCGTGCGATGGCCGCGATCCCCCTGCTCGCCCTCGGCGCGCGCGGCGCGCTGAATTCGACCACACGCGCCCGCCACGAGATCGCCGCCGCCCTGCTCCGCCAGACCGCCGCGCTGCTGGTCGGTCGCGCGCCGCCGGACGGCCCCGTGCATGCATTGCTCGCCGAGGTCTGGACACCCGGCGACGCGGGCTTCGCCGACTTGGTCCGCGCCGCACTGGTGCTGTGCGCCGACCACGAACTCAACGTCTCTGCCTTCGCCGCGCGCGTGGTCGCGTCCACCGGCGCGCATCTGCACGCGACCGTCTGCGCCGGCCTCGCCGCACTCTCCGGCCCGCGCCACGGCGGCGCCACCGCGCGCGCCTATGCGCTGATCGTCGATGCCTGCGCCTCCGCATCGCCGCGCGACTTCATCGAGGAGCGCCTGCAGCGCGGCGACGACCTGCCCGGCTTCGGCCACGCGCTGTATCCGCACGGCGACCCGCGCGCCGCCGAACTGCTCGCGCGTCTGCGCGCCCGCCATGCCGGCGAACCCGCGATGCGCGAACTCGACGCCCTGGTCGCCGCCACCGAAGACGTCAGCGGCCAGCACCCCAACATCGACTTCATGCTCGCCGCGATCTGCCACGCGAATGCACTGCCCGCCACGCCCGCGCTGGTGATGTTCGCGGCAGGGCGACTCGCCGGCTGGCTGGCGCATGCGCTGGAACAGCAGGCGGAAGGGAAACTGATCCGGCCGAGGGCGAGGTATACGGGCGTGGAGCCGGGAGCGGTGGCATGAGCAGGCGCCGACAGCAGAACGTGCAGCCGCAGGCCAGCAGTCGGCTGGAAGCCATGATCGACAGCGCCCGGGATTTTTCGGGTCATCCGGAGCGATATGAATGGCTGCGTGCCCTGCTTGCCACGTATTCGCTCGACCCGCATGACGGCGTTCTGGTCGAATTGAACTCGATCCCGGACCAGGGCTGCTGGGCTCACTCCGGCCTCTGGCTGACCGCAGACGGGCGCTTCATCCGCTTCGTCGCGGATGAAGCCTATGGCGCTCGACCGCTCGACGGTTCCGGTCGCCTGGAAGACGCGAGCATCGAAGATGTCACGACATCCACCTCCGTGAGTCAGCATGTCCCGGGCGTGGGCATGTCCGATGGATACCTTGCGCTCGAGGTGTTGAGGCGCGTACGCGCCAAGAGCGAATAGTGAAACAGACGAACAAAGCAACCGACACCATGACGAACCACTCCTACGCACAGGCCTGGCAGGACTACCGCCGCCGCATCCGCAATTTCTTCATCGCATGGCTGGGCGGATTCGTGGCCGTCGCTGCGCTGGCGATGGTGGTGAACGCGCTGGGAGCGCCCGAATGGACGTTCATGGCACTCGCCGCAGCGTGGATGGTGGCATTCCTCTGGACCGCAGTGCGGCTGCAGCAATTCCGCTGCCCACGCTGCAGGGAACCATTCTTCTGCAAACCATTCAGCTATTGGCCGTTATCCCGCGAATGCAGGCATTGCAGTCTTCCGAAATGGCAGGAGTAAGTCATTCCCTGGACCCGATGTTCTGGGACCGGCTTCACATGGCGCGACTCAGAGGAGCAGGCCACCGAATGGATGGCCTGCGCTCGAAGTCTTGAAGCGCTCACGAGATGCAAGCGAGCAATGCTGGTGACGAAGTCAAGCCTGAAACAAGGACGACCAGGCGCAGATCTTCAACCAGATTCCGGTGACAAGAATGCGTCAAGGCCAGTAAGGGCAAGCGCCGCATGCCATGCGAAGCGCCGCCGATCCTGTCATTTCTGACAGGCATTCACTTGCTGATTGCGTGCATATCGACAAGAAAGGACACGCGCCCATCGCGACGGTCGTCGACGTTGTCGCGCATCACCCTTCTCGCGCCATGCGGGGCCGCCATGATCTTTGAGATCAATTCATCTCCGCGCCCAAGCTTGCGCATAGAATCCACGCGGGCCGCGATCGGCGACATGCACGCCTGCAGTCGAGACCGCGACGCGCCTGTCGTTGATGCATGGCCCACCCCACACACGCATCAATAATTCCGAAAAGGAGATTTCAGGAATGACACAGGGTTGCAAGAAGCACCTTCACCTCGCTGCCGGCACCATGGCGATCGCCCTGCTGGCCACTGCGTCCATTGCGATGGCCGCCGGGCCGAAGCCCCGGATCGATCGCGACGCCGGCAAGTGGAAGACCAGCCAGGCATTCGGCAAGCAACGCAACGGACGCATCGTCGGCGGCATTCCTGCCGTGGGCGATCGTTCGTTCACGGTGCGCACCTCCGGATGCGGAGGCACGATCATCGCCGACAGCTGGGTCCTGACCGCAGCGCACTGCGGCAACCAGAGCACGGTCTGGGCGGGCTCGAACAACACCGGCAGCCAGACCGCCTATTCCGTCGCGCAGTACATCCAGCATCCGAGCTACAGCCCGAACTCTTCTGCGGGCAGCTACAGCTACGACTTCGCGCTGCTCCGCATCAACGGCACCTTCCCGGCCAACTTGATCCGCGCACGCCTGCCCGATGCCGCGGTCATGCAGGCGGTGGCCAAGCCCGGGGACCCGGTCACCACGCTGGGCTGGGGCGCAACGTCCGAAGGCGGCAGCGGCACGACCAGCCTGCGTGAAGTCACCGTTCCGGTCGTCTCCGATGCGACCTGCGCGGCCTCCTACAACGGCAGTTCGGCAGCGGGCGGCCTGCTGCTCAACCCGGCGGTCTCGATTTGCGCCGGGCTGGCCGCAGGCGGCCAGGACTCCTGCCAGGGCGACAGCGGCGGCCCGCTGATCGCGCCTTACAACGGCGCCATCTACAGCATCGGCGTCGTGAGCTATGGCCTGGGTTGCGCGCGACCGAACTATTACGGCGTGTATTCGGAAACCGCTGCCGTCGTCGGCTGGATCCAGGGGCACATCGGAGGCGGCAGTGGCGGCAACACGGTGATCACCGATGTGGTGTTGGTCGCGTCCAACGGCGGCAGCGCACCTGCCGGCCCGGCAGGCTATTCGCTGGTCGGTCATTGGGATGTCGACAAGGGCGGCGCACAGGGCACGTTCGGCACCAGCGGAAGCTTCATGACGGCGCTGTACGTGCGCCGGCAGCTTCCGTCCGAGTCGTCGACCTGCATCAGCGGCATCGGCCTGTACACCTCGCCGGGCAGCACCGTGCCGGGCAGCATCGCGCCGAACTGGGCGTATCGCGGCATGTGGGACATGGACCGCGGCGGTGGTGTCGGCAACCTCAACAACCAGTGGCAGGAATACATGATGGGCCTGTACACGACGCAGGCCGCCACCAGCCAGGGCGGCTGCCTCACCGATGTCGCGCTGGTGGCATCGAACGGGTCCACGACCAATACGCCGTCGGGCTTCAGCCAGGTCGGCTGGTGGGATGTGGATGCCGGCGGGGCCTTTGGTTGGCAGGGCTCCAGCGGTTCCTACGTGGCCACCCTGTCCACGAAGCGCCAGTGATGTCCGCCTGAGGTGGAACGGTCCGGCTGTCGCGGAGGCAGCCGGACCCCGATTCCGGAACCTGTTCCATTGCAGTTCCATCGCGATCCTGTCGCGATTCCGATCCCGCTCCGAGATCCCGCTCCAGCGAACCAATTGCGTACCGTCCCGGAAGCGGACGCATCCCGGCGAAACATCAGCCGACAGGCGGATCGATGTCGCCGATCTGCTCGCGGAAGCTCAGCCAGTTGTCGTCGCCGATCTGGTCGCTGGCCTGCACGATCCCATCCGCGCCGACGAAGATGTAGAACGGCGCGGCATGCTTCGGGTTGAGACGCCGCAGGTCCCGGTCGCCCACACGCACCACGCGGGGCAGCAGGCGGGTGGAGGCGAAGTAGTCGCGCAGGCGCTGCGGCCGGCCCTGCGCGACCACCCACAAGGCCACACCGGCCGCTTCCATCAAGGGCCACATGCGGTCGAGCTCCGGCTGTCTCGCCAGGCAGGCCTTGCAGCCCGGGCTGACGAACACCAGCACCGCAGCCTCGTCGCCGAGCAGCGCATCGCTGCGGATGCGGCGGCCATCCACGAGCCGGCGCGCATGGAAAGCCGGCAACGGCTCGCCGATCGGCACCGTGTCCGGCAGCTGCGCGCGGGCGAGCGCATTGACCATGCGGGTGAGGCGCAGGCTCAGGAAGAGATTGAACGCGAGCAGCACAGCCAGTGCGGCGACCAGCGCGGCAAGCAGTGTCGGATCGGGCGTCATGGGCAGGATGGCGTGTCTCGGACGAGTGGGCGAAGCGCTCAGAGGTCCTCGGCGCGGACCTGCATCAGCTGGGCAAGGTCGCGCAGGTGGAGGCTCAGCAGCAGGAGCATCGTCGCCACCGCAGCGGTGGCGATCATCGCCGGCAGCGGCAGGCCGCCCAGCACACCGGTGCCGCCGATGGCGGAGGGTCCCCACAGGCCGACGACCGCCGCTGCGATGAACAGCAGGTTGCGCGCCAGGTCGAAGCCGGACATGCGCTGCTCTCCCGCACCGAAGCAGTTGCAGCGGACGGTGCCGCCGGTCGCGAGCACGCCGACCACGACGAGCGTCAGCGACACGAACAGCACAAGGCCCAGCATCAGGCCGATGCGCGACAGCTCGCCACCGGCGAGCATCAGCAGACCCGCCGCACCTTCGCCCGCGAGGATCGCGCCTGCGGCCAGGCTCGCACCACTGCGGCCGATCACCGGGAACCCGTGTTCGAGGCTGTCGCGGAAACGGCGGTGATGCAGGCTCTTGCCCGTTGCGGCGGCCAGCAGGGCCAGCAGCACGAGCCAGCGACAGGCCTCAGCGAAGGCGACCTCGGCGCTCACGGCGCGACCTCGAAACCCTGCCAGTCGCCCGGCAGCATGTCCTGCTGGCGCGTGCGCACCATGCCGCCCTCGCGGGTGGCGATCAGCGCATCGCACCAGCCGCGCGGATGCATCTTGCGCGTCTCCGGCCCCATGCGCGTGCGCAGTTCGCGCGCGATCTCCCAGGCCGCGTCTTCGAGCACGGGATCGCTGCGTACCTGCAGCCCCAGCGCAGCCAGGTCTTCGCCGGTCAGCGTGTAATCGTGCGCGTGGTAACCGAACAGCAGGGCGTCGACGATCGCGCTGCGCTGCGCGCCCTCGGCCATGTGCAGGGCGAGCAACTCCTCGCCGATCTGGCGCACGGCCTGGGTGCTGCGATAGAAGGTGGTCAGCGCGGCGGGCGCGATGCTGTCGCACAGCAGCGGCAAGGCGCGTTCGCGCGCGGTCGCCTCGTCCAGGCCGAACCAGTCCTGCGCCAGCTTCGGGAACATGCGGATGTCCAGGGCCGACATCGCGGTCGCCTCGCCCGCGGCATCGCTGCCGCTGAGGTGCGGATCGATCGGCGAGAACATCGCCAGCGGCCCGGCCACGATCTCGTGCGCGGCCAATGCCATCACCGTGCCTGCGGACTGGCAGTGGTAAGGCACGACCAGGCGCACGCGTTCGGCGAAGCGGTGCAGCAGCAGGCCGATGCGCCGGGCGACGGCGACTTCGCCGCCGCGGCAGTAGGCGATCACGTCGAGGCGTTGCACGCGGCCGATGCGGCGCAAGGCCTCGTGCAGCACCGGCAGCAGTTCGACATCGAGATGGGTGGCGCCGAAGACCAGCGCACGCGCGCCTTCGCCGTCCTCGAATCGCGCCAGTTGCGGAAATGTCGTCATGGTGTCAGTCCTTGCGTCGCGCGCCATCGACCAGGCAATCGGCCACCGCATCCAGCATGCGCAGCGCCGGCACCAGTTGTTCGACGAACAGGAATTGCCCGGCGGGGTTGTTCTCCAGGAACACGTACTCGCCCCCGGGCGTGAAGATCAGGTCGATCGCACCGAAGCGCAGGCCGTAATCGTGGACGAACGCGCGGCACATGCGTGCGATCTCCGCAGGCAACGGCTCCTCGCTGTAATCGATTTCGGCCGAGAAGTCGCGGTAGTCGATGCGCGTGCGATCGTCGCCCTGGGATTCGATCCGCGCCGCGAACACGCGATCGTCGACCACCGTGACCCGGATCTCGTGGCGCTTCTCGATGTACTGCTGGAAGAACCCGGGAATCTCGCGCACCGAATCGAGCATGTCCTCGTGCGCATCGGTGATGAGGGTCGTGGCCAGGTTCGGCACGATGCGATCGGCGGGATCCACCTCGTCCGCACCCAGGCTGGGCGAGGACAGCGGCTTGAAGATGATGTCGCCGCCGCATTCCGCGCGGAACCGGCGCACGGCATCAGCATCGTTGGTCGCCAGCGACGGCGGCACGCGGAAGCCCAGTCGCGACGCACGTCGCAGCTGCTCGCCCTTCCACATGGCGGACTGCGAGGCCATCGGATGGTTCATCCAGTACGCGTCCAGGCTCAACAGCGTGCCGGTCAGGATGTGGTGCGTCTCCGCGTTCGCGAAGGCGCGCTCCTGCGGACCTAGCTCGTCGCCGCTCGTGAACCGGAACTCGCCGGCCTTGCGCGTCCAGACCGCGCCGATGTCCGCGAGCGAGACTTCGGCTTGCGAAGGCAGGTGATGCAGGACGCCGGCCGTCGCGCCATCGCGCTGCCGGATGTCCAGTCGATACTGCGCCGGGAACTGGTCGAGGTCGAGGCGGAACGTGCGCGCGCCGCGCGCGTGCAGGCGTTCGACCACCAGGTCGGCGTGGAGATCGCCGCTGTGGGTGACGATCAGGATGTCGTTCTTCATGCAGGAAAGGCTGTCCTTGCCAACGGCAGTTCTCGGCAACCGATGTTCATGCGCGATCTCCGCGCGGTGGAAATGCACAGGCCCCGCCATGCGGGGCCTGTGTGTCGGCATGCGACGTCAGAAGACCGGCATCGACCGAATCAGCAGTAGATGCCGCCATCGCGACGATAGGGGAAAGCGCGATCGGCACGTGCATCCGGGCCGCTGCAGCCGGCGACGGCGACGCCGTCGCGTGCCTGCCAGACCGGCTTCCTGTCGTCCTTCTTCTGCGTCTCGCTGGCCAGCTTGAACGCGAAGGATTTGCTCTTGTCTTGGGTTTGCATGTATCGCTCCTTGGATTCTCGAGTGGTCGCGCGGAAGGATGTGCCCACGCGCGACGATGGTGGTGCCTGGGGAGTCGGGCGCATCAGCACCAATAGCCGTTGTCGCGCCCGCGGGGATTGCCCCAGATGTCGATGTCGGCGCGGTAATCACCGATGCCCGTCCGGTCGGTGCAACCGGCAACGGCGACACCGTCGCGCACCTGCCATGTGGTTTTTTTCGCGGACTTCGCCTTTGCATCGGCTGCGAGCTTGAAGGCGAAGGACTTGCGCTTGTCTTGCGTTTGCATCTGTCGCTCCTTGAGTCCGTAGGTGACCGCGTGGCAACGCGGGTTGCCCAACGCGCAGCGCAGGGGCGGTCAGGGCGTCGTCGTGCGAATCAGCAGTAGTAGCCCTTGTCGCGACCGCGGAAGTTGCCCCAGATGTCGACACTGGCGCGATAGTCGCCATCGCCCGTCGGGTCGGTGCAGCCGGCGACGGCCACGCCATCGCGCACCTGCCACTGCTTGTCTTCGGTCTTGCCGGCGGGCTTCTTCATCGAGGCCAGCTGGAATGCAAACGACTTCTTGTTCTGCATGACGATCATTCCTTGTTCCGTGTCGAGAGGATGTCGCTGTCGTGGATGCGGCGAATTGAAACGATCCGATGGCTGCAATCCTTGCCGTTGCCGCAGTCGGCAATGCCGATCCGTACATAGCATGCACGCAAGCGCCGGGCAAGCAGGCCGCCGAACGGTCGAACGGTCGAAGGGCATCGTTCCGACGTACGGCGTTGCAATCGGACAGCCGTCACACATGTTGCGTCGCAACACTTCCGGACGCGCCTTGAATGTCCGAGTGACGCAGGCCACACTCGCGGCCTTCCTCGTCAACGCTGGATGCGATGACACACGACGACAACCGCGAGGCGCGCGAGGCCGCGCCCGCAGGCAAGGGCGACCTGCGCGCGCTGTGGCCATTGATCGGCGCGCACCCGTGGTTGTTCGCGATCTGGCTGATGTCGCTCGCCGTCGCGACCGGCGCGACCCTGCTGGTGCCGGCGGCGATGGCATCGCTGATCGACGGCGGCTTCGCCAGGGGCGACGCCACGCAGATCGATCGCGACTTCCTCGGCATGCTCGGCATCACCCTGCTGCTCGCGGCGGCCGGCATCGCACGCTACATCTTCGCGTCGCTGCTCGGCGAACGCGTGGTCGCGACCCTGCGCGAACGCCTCTACCTGCGCCTGCTCACCCTCGACGCAGCCTTCCACGACCGCAACCGCAGTGGCGAACTCATGTCCAGGCTGACCTCGGACGTGGAGTTCCTGCGCTATCTCCTCAGCTTCGCGATTTCCGGACTGCTCATCGGCACGACCACCGCGATCGGCGCGATCGCGATGCTGTTCGTGACCAACGCGCGACTGGCATCGTTCGCACTGGTCGCGATTCCGCTGGCGGTGCTGCCCAGCCTGCTCGGCGGGCGGCGCCTGCGCGGCCTGGCGCGCGCGGGGCAGGATCGCATCGCCGATGCCAACGCACTGGCCAACGAGACCTTGTCCGCAGTGCGCACGGTGCAGGCGCATGTCCGCGAAGCGCACGAGCACGGTCGTTTCGCGGCGGCGCTGGACGCGGCGTTGGCGGCCGCGCGGCGCAGGATCCAGGCGCAGGCCGCGCTGAACGGTGCGGGCGTCGTCCTGGGCGGCGGCGCCGTGCTCTGCCTGCTCTGGTTCGGCGTGCACGACGTGGCGGCCGGACGGATGACTCCCGGCGCGCTGGCGCAGTTCGTGATGTACGCGCTGCTCGGCGGCAATGCCGCGACCAGCCTGGCCGATGTCTGGAGCGATGTGCAGCGCGCGACCGGCGGCATGAGCCGCATCACCGAACTGCTGGCCAGGCAGCCCCAGGTGCGCGCACCTGCGCAACCCGAGCCCTTGCCTCGCCCGGTGCTCGGTGCGATCGAATTCGAGGACGTCTGCTTCCACTATCCGCAACGCCCGGACACGCCGGCGCTGTCGGATTTCCGCTTGCGCGTGCGCCCGGGCGAGACCGTGGCGCTCGTCGGCCCGTCCGGCGCCGGCAAGAGCACCGTGTTCTCGCTGCTGCTGCGCTTCCACGATCCCGACCAGGGCGCGATCCGGCTCGACGGCGTGCCGCTCGCGCGCCTGGATCCCGCGGCGCTGCGCGCGGCCGTCGCGCTCGTGCCCCAGCAATCGACGCTGTTCTCGGTGTCGGCACGCGAGAACATCCGCTATGGCAGGCTCGACGCCGACGACGACGCGCTCGACGCCGCCATCCGCGCCGCGCAGGCGCACGATTTCCTGGCGGCGCTGCCGCAGGGCCTGGACACCGACCTGGGCGAACGCGGCACCCGCCTGTCCGGCGGGCAGCAGCAGCGCATCGCGATCGCGCGCGCGCTGCTCAAGGACGCACCGATCCTGCTGCTCGACGAAGCGACGAGCGCGCTCGACGCGCACAGCGAGCACGCGGTGCAGCAAGCCCTCGAATCCCTGATGCGCGGGCGGACCACGCTGGTGATCGCACACCGGCTCGCCACCGTGCTCAAGGCCGATCGCATCGTGGTGATGGATCGCGGCCGCATCGTCGCCGAGGGCACGCACCAGAGCCTGATGGCGCAGGGCGGGCTCTACGAGGAACTGGCGCGACTGCAGTTCATCGACAGCGTCAGCCCTGGATCCGCCGCCAACACCGAGGCCTCGTCGACCGCCTGAGGCCGATGTCTCCAGACCGGCACGCCGCTGCACGCGCCGCTGCACGATCCCGCGCGACTTCGGCACGCGTCCAACCCGCTTCGGACGAAGGATCTCCCGCTTCGGAGCCTGCGGCTTGGCAAAACGCCGGTGGCAGCCGACCATCGCAGGGTTTCCCTCCGCCGGCCCGCCCTTGAACGCATCCAACCGTCTGCCCCGCATCGAAGGCATCGCCCGGATCGTCTATCCGGCAGTCGTCGCCGTGCTCGTCTACGTGACGCTCTGGGTGTCCAGCCTGTTCAGGGAACCGCCGGGCCTTTCGCCGGGCATCGTGCTCGGGTTCATCGCCTTCGTGGCCGTGCTCAGCGAAGGCCTGCGGCTCTACGCCCGCAGTCTGGACCGCCGCTGGCCATGGCACGCGCGGACAGGGGCACGATTGGCCTGGCAACTGGGCGGTTCGGTCGCCATCGCGATCGTCTACATGCTCGCCATCTACATCCCGCTCAAGCAATACCAGATCGAACAGGGGTCGAACGACGTCATCGCCTGGCCCCACATCGCCATCAGCGCCCTCGCCGCCCTGGTGCTCGCGCTGGCCTTGAGCGCCCTGCACATCACCCTGGACTTCCATGCCGGCCTGCAGCGGGCGCAGCGCGATGCGAAGCAATTGCAGGCGATGGTACTGCGCGCCGAGCTGGATGCGTTGAAGGCGCAGATCAACCCGCATTTCCTCTTCAACAGCCTCAATGCCGTGCACGGGCTGATCGCGCAGGACCCGGCATCGGCGCGTGCGCTGGTGATCGAATTGGGCGACGTGCTGCGCTATGCGCTGGGCCACAGCGAGCGCGACCTGGTACCTCTGGCGCAGGAACTGGCCTTCATCGACGCGTATCGCGCCCTGCTGGAAGCCCGGCACGGCCGGGGCTTGCGGATCGAGATCGAACCGATGGACGACCTGGGGCAGCGGCGACTGCCACCGATGAGCCTGCAGGTGCCGATCGAGAACGCGATCCGCCACAACCGTACCCGCGAAGACGATCCGCTGGTCGTGCGGGTGCGACGCAGCGCGACAGGCATCGCGATCACGAACGACATCAAACCCCGCCAGAGCGCCAACCCCGGCGCCGGCACCGGCCTGTCGAACCTCGACCAGCGCTATCGATTGCTGGGCGCCGACGGCATCCGCATCACCCGCGACGACGGCACGTTTTCCGTCGACATCGGATTGTTCCCATGCCCGACAACGCCCCCATCCACGCACTGATCGTCGAAGACGAGCCCATCGCGGCCGACACCCTGCGCGCGCTGCTGGTCGACTACGCACCGGAACTGCAGCTGGAACCGGCCATCGCCACGATCGCCGGCGCGGTCGCGCGCCTGGCGCAGCCGCCCGCACCGTCGCTGATCTTCATGGACGTGCACCTGGCCGACGGCTTGTGCTTCGAGATCTTCGACGCCCTGCCGCCGACGACGCCGGTGATCTTCACCACGGCCTACGACCAGTTCGCGCTGCAGGCGTTCGAGGCCTTCGGCATCGACTACCTGCTCAAGCCGATCCGCCCTGCGCGGCTGGCCTCCGCCCTCGCGAAATGGCGTCGGCTGCGCGATGCCGGCAGCACGGCCGCACTGCCCGACACGCAGGCCGCAAGACGTCATTTCAGCCAAGCGCAGCAGTTCCGCAAACGCATGCTGGTGCAATCGGGCGAAACCCTGGTGTCCCTGCCGCTGGAGGACGTGGCGTATTTCCACAAGGCGCTGGTGGTGCGCGTGGTCACGCGCGCGGGCCGGGCGTATCCGGTGTCGCAAAGCCTGGACGAACTGGAACAGACGCTCGATCCCGAACAGTTCTTCCGCCTCAACCGCCAGGTGCTCGCGCGTGCCGACGCCATCGTGCGGATCGAGCGCGGCTTCAAGGGCAAGCTCGAACTGCGCCTGAATCCGTCGCTGGAAGAAGACTGCACCGTCAGCCAGGAGCGTGCCGGCGCCTTGCGCGACTGGCTGGACCGCTGATTCGCAGCGGCGGCCCCGATGCGTCGATCGCGAACGCGCGCAGCGGCGCATCGCAACGCCGACTTCGACGCCCGTTTTCGCGGCTTGAGTCCAGCGGATTCCCGTTTCGCACGGATGAGCCGCGCCTGCCACCAGCATCCTCGCCAATCTGGGTGCGCCACGACGGCCATGCCTGGCAACCCGCCATGCATGTCACTTCGATCCGGAATGCCACGATGCGCCTCCTCCTCCCGCTCCTGCTCGCTGCCGTCTTTTCCCCCGCCCATGCAGACTTCGCGCCGCCGCTCGGCGCACAACCGACCGTGGCAGGTCCACGCACGCAATGGCTGACGCTGGGCAGCACGCATCTGTCGGAGAAGAGCGGGCAGTGGCAGACCGATTGGCTTGATCCCCTGCGGGCACGGCTCATCGCCTGGCGGCCGCAACTGATCACCATCGAGAACCTGTCCGGCGCGCAGTGCGAGATGATGCGCACGCGCCCGGCGCAGTACGCCAGGACCAACGACACCTACTGCGAAGACGCCACGCCCTACCAGCGCAGCCTCGGATTGAGCCAGGCCGACGCGGAAACACGCGCCGAGCAATTGCTCGCGAACCTGCCCGGTGCGCCCTCGCCCGCGCAGCGCCGGCAATTGGCGATGCTGTTCCTGGCCGCAGGCGAGCCGGGCTCCGCCAGCGTGCAGTGGCTGCGCCTCCCGCCCCGCGAGCGCCGCGCAGGCGACACGCTCAGCCAGGATGCGGCCAGGCGCCTGTCGCGTTCTTCCGGTCGCATGAACGAAAGCATCGACATCGCCGCCGAAGTCGCTGCCAGCGTCGGGCTGGACAGGCTCTATGCCGTCGATGATCACACCAGCGATGCGGCCATCGCCCAGGACGACCCGCTCTTCGAGGCCTGGGCGCAGGCCCGCTATGCCGCCGCCGTGCTTCCGCCCGGCTGGCAGCGACTGATGGCCCTCGACAAGGCGGTACGCGATGGCGACAGCCTGCTGGCCTACTACCGCGCCATGAACGCACCGCGCGCGGTCGAAGAGATCAACCAGCTCGATTTCGGCGGCGCGCTCGCCGACCCGCACCCGAAGGCGTACGGCCGCCAATATGCCGGCTGGTGGGACACGCGCAACCTGCGCATGATCGCGAACATCCGCGCAGCCAGCAGCCGCACGCCGGGCATCCGCGTCCTGAACATCGTGGGCTCATCGCACAAGCCCTGGTACGACCAGTGGGCACGCCAGATGAGCGATGTCGAACTGGTCGATGCAGAGGCGGTGCTGGCGCGTTGATCGCGAGCGGCAGCGCACGGCCATGCGCTGCCGCTGAAGCGAACGACGTCCGTCCGAAGGCGTCAGGGCTGCTTCGCCGCGCGCGGCGGCGCGTTCTTCACCCAGCGGTCGAACCACATCAGCATTTCGGCGGCGAAGTGTTCGTTGGTTTCCTTCGCGGTGTACCAGTGCGGTTCGTAGGGCAGCATCACCAGGCGCGCGGTGCCGCCGTTGCCACGGATGGCCTGGAACAGCTTCGGCGACTGCACCGGCTCGGTGCCCGGGTTGGCATCGTCCTCGCCGTGCACGATCAGCAGCGGTTCGTTGACCTTGTCGGCGTAGTAGTAGGTCGAGGCTTCCTCGTAGACGCGCTTGGCGTTCCACAGCGAGCGGCGCTCGTTCTGGAAGCCGAAGGGCGTGAGCGTCTTGTTGTAGCCGCCGCTGCTGGCGACACCGGCGCGGAACAGGTCGGAATGCGCGAGCAGGTTGGCGGTCATCAGCGCGCCATGGCTGTGCCCGGTGACGCCGATGCGCTCGCGATCGACCACGCCCAGCTCGACGGCCTTGTCGACCGCCGCCTGCGCATTGTCGACGAGCTGCTGGAGGTAGGTGTCGTACGCGGTGCGCGGGTCGCCGACGATCGGGAACGAGGTGTTGTCGATGATCGCGTAGCCGGCGAGCAGCAGCAGGCGGTATTCGGGGAAGCGGGTGAAGGTCTGCTGCGACCCGGTGACCTGCCCGGCCTTGCTCGGATCGGCGAAATCGGCGGGATAGGCGTAGAGCACGGCCGGCACGCGCGTGCCGGGCTGGTAGCCCAGCGGCAGGTAGAGCGTGAACGACAGGTCGACGCCGTCCTTGCGCTTGTAGGTGACCAGCTGGCGTTGGATGCCGCGCACTTCCGGCGTCGGGTCGACGTAGTTCGTGACCTGCTGCGGCACGGACGCGACGACCGCCTCGCCTGCGGCGACATCGGCGACCGGCGCGCCGAGCGTGCGCACGAACAGGTTCGGCGGATCCTTCGGGGTTTCGCGCAGCGTGTACAGGCGCTGGCCGTCGTCGGACACCGTAGCGACGCGCTCGAAGGCATCCGGCGCGCTGCGGAACAGGCGGCGGGTCTCGCCGGTCTTCAGGTCATGGCGATCGAGGAACGGGCGGTCGCCCTTCTCGGTCGCGCCGCTTCCGCGCAGGAACACCGCATCGCCGTCGCGGCGCACGACCACGCCGCCACTGGGCAGCACCTTGAACAGCGGCGAGCCCGGATTGCGGTAGCGCTCGTCCATCGAGTATTCCCACACCGTCACCGGCGGCGTCGCGGGCGCGGCGAGGTCCATGCGCGCGATGCGGATCCAGCGCTTGTTGGCATCGAACTCGGTCAGCAGCGCCTCGCTGGACGCCTCCAGCGGCATCAGCCCGGCGAAGCGCTGCGCGGTGCGCGCGATCTCCTCCGGCTGGCCGGTGAACGGCGCGCGCAGGCGCATCAGCTTGTCGCGCTTCGGCACCTCGACCTTCCAGTCGCCCTTGTCCAGCGCCTCCGGCCAGACCAGGGTGGCCGGCTCGCTGCCGACCCAGCCGTGGTCGCGCGGGCCTTCGGGCACGCCGCGCACCGGCACGCGATCGGCGACGGGGAGTTTCGCAATGTTGGTGATGCGACCGCTGTCGATATCCAGCACGTCCACGCTGCGCGCGAAGCGCTGGTAGGTGGTCACGTAGGAATACGGGCGCTGCAGGGTCTCGACCAGCGCATGCACGCCGTCGGGGGCCATGGCCACGTCGGCGATCGGGCCGGGCTTGCCGAGCCGCACGACCTTGCCGGACGGCAGGTCGACGCGCACCAGCTGCGCGGTGACGTAGTGATCGAACAAGGCTTCGTCGTGCGGATTGCCCAGCGTGTCGCGGGCCTCGTAGGTGCTGCTCTCGCCCTTGCCGGCGATCGCCTCGCTGATCTTCGGCCCGGCCACGGCCGGCGACTGCTTCGGCGCCGGCCCGAGGTTCGCGGGCAGCGCCTTCACCAGCAGGCGCGCGCTGCCGCCGGCCCACTGCAGGGTGTCGCCCAGAATCGTGTTGAGCCGCACGCCCTGGATCTGCCGCACCTTGCCGCTGTCGACATCGCCCACCCACAACTGCACGTGGTCGTCGACGGTGGTGTCGAAAGCGAAGCGCTTGCCGTCCGGCGACCACGCCGCACCGCCGACGCAGCCCTTCGCCGGCAGCGTGATCTTGCGCTCCCTGCGGGTCTCGACATCGACCAGGCGATAGCCGGCGACGCAGGTGCGGATGCCGTAGCCGCTGGACACATCGTGGCGCGCGTGGGTGCGCGGCTCGATGCGTACCCCACCGAGCTTGAGGTAGGGCTCGGCGACGCGTTCGATGCCCGGATACGGATCGTTGTCGATCAACAGCAGCGTGCGCCCGGTGGGATCCAGCGCGGCGCCCGGCGGCGGCGGCGCGCGCATCACTTTCAGCAGCGGCTCCGGCGGCGTCAGGTAACCGCCGTCCAGGGCCACGACCTGGCCGCTCAGCAGCAACCCACCCCATACCCACAGCAACGACTTGCGCATCGCGATTTCCCAAGACGGACGTGAGCCATCAGCCTAGTCGGGGCCGCGGCACCGGCACGCCTGCCGAAGGTCACCCAACCGGATCCGCCATCCGGCCTTCGTCCCGGAACGGCGCGGGCGACACCCAGTCATGCCGCGCACCGGTCGCCGGATGCGCCAGTCCGAGCCGGCCCGCATGCAGGCAGACGCGCTCGGCCGGTGCCGCGCCATAGAACACGTCGCCGACGATGGGATGGCCGATGCTCGCCAGGTGCACGCGGAGCTGGTGGCTGCGGCCGGTGACGGGCTCCAGCGCAAGCCGAGTCGTCGTCGACGCCGGATCGCGCGCCAGCACCCGCCAGCGGGTGAGCGAAGGCTTGCCGATCGCGTGATCCACCTTCTGCCGGGGCCGGTTCGGCCAGTCGCAGATCAGCGGCAGGTCGATCTCGCCGGCATCCTCACGAACCAGGCCTTCCACCAGCGCCTCGTAGCCTTTCGTCACCTGCCGCTGCTCGAACTGCATCGACAGCGCACGCTGCATCGTCGCGCCGCGCGCGATCACCACCAGGCCGCTGGTGACCTGGTCGAGGCGATGCACGGTCAGCGCATCGGGGAATTCGACCTGCACGCGCGCGATCAGGCAATCGGCGAGCTCCGGCAGCCGCCCGGGCACCGACAGCAGGCCGGCGGGCTTCTCGACGACGAGCAGGTGGTCGTCGGCGTGGTGGAGGGTGACGGCATGCATGGGCGACATCATCGCAACGAAGACCTTTTCGACCAAACGTTCCCGGACAAGACGAAAAAGCACGTCATCCTCGCGCAAGCGAGGACCCAGGCATCAGCCGCGACCAAGCATGGGTCCTCGCTTGCGCGAGGATGACGAGGTTTTCCGCCGCTGTCGCAAACGAAAAACGGGAAGGCCGAAGCCTTCCCGTCGTTTGCAGCATCCCGAGCGGATCAGGCCGGGATCAGAGCAGATGCGCAACACCCGCGCGCTCTTCTTCCAGCTCAGCGAGGGTCTTGTCCATCGCAGCGCGGCTGAAGTCGTCGACCGGCAGGCCTTCGACGCGGGTGTATTCGCCGTTGGCGCAGGTCACCGGCACGCCGTACATCACGCCTTCCGGGATGCCGTAGCTGCCGTCGGACGGCACGCCCATGGTCACCCACTTGCCGTCGGTGCCCAGCGCCCAGTCGCGCATGTGGTCGATGGCGGCGTTGGCGGCCGAGGCGGCCGAGGACAGGCCGCGCGCTTCGATGATCGCGGCACCGCGCTTGCCGACCTTCGGGATGAAGTCGTTGGCGTTCCAGTCGGCGTCGTTGATCTTGTCCTTCAGCGACTCGCCCTTCACGGTGGCGAAGCGGTAGTCCGGGTACATGGTCGGGCTGTGGTTGCCCCACACGACCAGCTTCTCGATGTCGGCGACGGCCACGCCGGCCTTGTTGGCCAGCTGCGACAGCGCGCGGTTGTGGTCCAGGCGCAGCATCGCGGTGAAGTTCTTCGCCGGCAGGTCCGGGGCCGACTTCATGGCGATGTAGGCATTGGTGTTGGCCGGGTTGCCGACCACGAGCACCTTCACGTTGCGGCTGGCGACGGCGTTGAGCGCCTTGCCCTGCACGGTGAAGATCTCGGCGTTCTTGAGCAGCAGGTCCTTGCGCTCCATGCCCGGGCCGCGCGGCATCGCGCCGACCAGCAGGGCGTAGTCGGCGTCCTTGAACGCGACGTTCGGATCATCGGTGCCGACCATGCCGGCGAGCAGCGGGAAGGCGCAGTCTTCCAGCTCCATCATCACGCCCTTCAGCGCGGCCTGCGCCTTCTCCAGCGGCAGTTCCAGCATCTGCAGGATGACCGGCTGGTCCTTGCCGAGCATTTCGCCGGAGGCGATGCGGAACAGGAGGGCGTAGCCGATCTGGCCGGCGGCGCCGGTGACTGCGACTCGAACGGGTGCTTTCATGGGGATGTCCTTCACGGAAAAGTCTTGGCGGGTGGATCGTTGCGAGGAGGGTGTGCGGGATGGATGTGCGGGGTGCGTGCAGAACCGTCAGAAGACGCGGTAGCCCAGCGGCGCGAGCAGTTCCCGGGTGCGGGTCTCGTCGTAGCCGTGGACCGGCGTGCGCCCGACCACCAGCACCGGGATGCCGCGGGCGTTGAGCGCCTCCATGGCGCGCGCGCCGGCGTCGGTGTCGACATCGACGGCGTGGTAGCGCACGCCCTTGCTGTCGAACTCGGCCTGCAGCTTCCGGCAGTAGCCGCACCAGTCGGCGCGCAGCATCGTGATGCTGCGCTGGTGCTGCGGATCGCCGGCATCGCGCGTCGCCGAGGCGGCGCGGATCGCGGCGACCTGGTCGTCCCCCAGGCCCGGCACGCGCGTCCACGTCGCGGACAGCAGGTGATGCAGTCCGCCGACGAGGGCCAGCGCGAGCAGGATCCAGGCGAGTCGGTTCATCGGAAAGGGTCCGGTCCACCGGGCGGACGGGCCGCCCGGTGGACACGCGGGGTCATTGCAACTCGGAGAAGAACTCGACGATGCGCTGCAGGCCCGGGGCCAGCTGCGGCGTCGGGCAGGTGTAGCTGATGCGCAGCGCGCGCGGTTCGCCGAAGGCCGAACCCGGCACGCAGGCGACGCCCTTGGCGTCGAGCAGCGCGTTGCACAGGTCCATGTCGTTGGCGATCTTCTGCCCGGTCGGGCCGTGGGTCTTGCCGAAATAGGCGCTCACGTCGGGGAAGACGTAGAACGCGCCCTGCGGCTTCGGGCAGACCACGCCGGGGATCGCGTTCATCGCCGCCATCACCTGGTCGCGCTTGGCCTGGAACTCCTCGTTCTTCTGCGTCGGCACGTCCTGCGGGCCGCTCAGCGCCGCGATCGCGGCGGCGGTGGTCAGCTCGGGGATGTTGGTGATGTGGTTCGAGTTCATCGTCACCACGGCATTGGCCACCGACTCCGGGCCGACCATGAAGCCGACGCGCCAGCCGGGCATGCCGTAGGTCTTCGACAGCGAGTCCAGGAAGATCACGCGGTCGCGCAGTTCCGGGCGGAAATGCACGAAGTTGTGGTAGCCCAGGCCGTCGAACACCATGCGGTTGTAGATGTCGTCGGTGATGATCCAGGTGTCCGGATACTTGGCGACGACATCGGCCAGCGCGGCGATCTCTTCCTTCGTGTACACCATGCCCGTCGGGTTGGACGGGTTGTTGAACAGGAAGACCTTCGGCTTCTTCGCCAGGGCGGCGTCGAGCTGCTCGGGCGTGAGCTTGTAGTTCTGCTCCGGCGGGCACGGCAGCAGGTCGACCTTGGCGTCGACGATCTCGGCGATGTCGAGGTAGCTGGTCCAGTACGGGGTCGGGAAGGCGATGGTGTCGCCCTCGTCCAGCAGGACTTCGGCCAGGTTGTAGATGATGTGCTTGGCGCCGATGCCGGTGGCCACGTTACCGCGTTTGTAGCCGGTCAGCCCGATGGCCTCGATGTGTTTCAGGAAGGCATCCAGCAGCGCGTCGGCGCCGCGGTTGCTGCCGTACTGGCCCGAGTCCTTGCTCAGGGCCTCGCGGACCGCGTCGTAGACGTGGCCGCCGGGCAGGAAATTCGGGACGCCGATCGAGAAACTGATGATGTCGCGCCCTTCGGCCTTGAGACGCTTGGCCTTTTCGGCGACAACCATGATGGCACTGGGCTTGGCGCGACCAACGCGCCGGGCAAGCTGCAGCATCGCGGAACCTGTCGTTGTGGAATGGGGTATGGGGACCTGCGGGGGGCAGGAGATGGATGCCCGCGGCACGAACCTGATAAAACAACCCCGTCGGAACATCCCGGTCGAAACCGGAATGACAGGCTGTCGAATACAGGTCGGGAGGGAGCACGAAATGCTAACACAGGGCATCGTCCGAGCCGCCGCCGGAACGCTGTTTTCCCGGGCTTCGCGGCATTCCAGGTCGTTATGGTCGCGCCGGCTCCTGCTGGCGTTCCTGTGCCTGGCGTTGACCGCCTGCGCCTCCACACAGGTCCGTACGGCCAGGGACGACACCGGCCAGCCGGTGGGCGTGGCCGGCAGCGTGGTGCTGGTCGAACCGGACATCGAGCTGTACGAGGTGCTGGCCGGCGGCGCGCAGGAGCCTCGCAAGGCCTGGACCGACAGCGCCCGCCGGCTCTATCCGCAGATGGCCCGCGAGATCCTCGCCGGCCGGGGCCTGGCCGTGGCCCCGGATTTCGCCCTGCCCCCGGCCGACAGCAACGACGACCGCCTGCGCCAGCTGTACCTGCTCAACCAGACGGTCTCGATCAGCATCCTCCAGTACTCCCGCGCCGGCACCAGCCCGAACGCCGGCCTGCGCAACAAGCACGGCCGGTTCGACTGGACCCTGGGCCCGGGCGTCTCCGCCCTGCGCGAGGCCACCGGCGCCGACTACGCCCTGTTCACCTACATCCGCGACAGCTACACCAGCGGCGGCCGGACCGCGATGCGGGTGATCGGCTTCCTGCTGCTGGGCGGCGACATCGGCGGCGGCTACCAGGTCGGCCTGGCCTCGCTGGTGGACCTGCGCACCGGCCAGGTGGTCTGGCACAACCTCCTGTTCGACCAGGCCGGCGACCTGCGCGACTCGGCCGGCGCGCGGGAGACCGCCGACGACCTGCTGCGCGGCCTCAACGCGCAGCGCGGGGGGCGGCCATGACACGCCCCGCCCTGCTGCGCGTCGCAGCCATGGCCGCGCTGTGCATCGCCCTCGCCGGCTGCGCGACCAGCCAGCCGCTGCGCGAGCACCGCCCGGGCGACGCCCCGCTCGCCGGCACCGACGAGGACGAACTCTGGTACGCGATGCAACGCGCCGAAGCGGAGCTGCAGCGCTCGCCGCAGCGCGTGCGCGACCCAGCGCTCAACGCCTACGTGCGCGAACTGGCCTGCAAGGTCGCCGCCGAGCATTGCCGCGACCTGCGCGTGTACATCATGGATGTCCCCGAATTCAACGCATCGATGGCGCCGAACGGGATGATGCTGGTCTGGACCGGCGCCCTGCTCCGCGCCCGCGACGAGGCCGAGCTGGGCTTCGTGCTCGGCCACGAGGCCGGCCATTTCCGCGCCCAGCATTCGCTGCGGCAGTGGCGGCGGCTGAAGGACACCAGCGCCGTGCTCAGCGCCTTCCAGCTGGTCGCCTACGGCGCCGGCGTGCCCGATGCGGCCCTGCTCGGCGCGCTCGGCGCCTATGCCGGCATCTTCAAGTTCAGCCGCGACCAGGAGCGCGAGGCCGATACGCTGGGCTTCGAGGCCGCCGTCGCGCGCGGCTACGACCCGGACGCGGGCGCCGACCTGTGGGCGCGGCTCAAGCGCGAGGAAGAAACGCGGAAATACGAACGGCGCGGCGTGGTCTTCGCCACCCATCCGGCCACCGAGGAACGCCTCGCGGACATCCGCAGCGCCGCCGCAGCCCTGCCCTCGCCGCCACGCGACCGCAACCGCGATGCCTACCGCGCCGCGATGCGCCCCTTCCTCGAAGGCTGGCTGGCCGAGGAAGTCTCGCGCCGGCGCTACGCCAGCTCGCTGCTGGTGATCGGCGACCTGCTCGCCGATTCGCCGCAGGAAGACCACGCACTGCTGACCTTCTACCTCGGCGAGACCCACCGCCGCCGCAATGCCGCCGGCGACCGCGCGAAGGCCGCCGACCTGTACGCACGCGCCGTGGCCCTGCCCGGCGCCCCGGTCGCGGCCTGGCGCGAGCACGGCTTCGCCCTGCGCGACGCCGGGCGCAAGGCCGAGGCCGCCACCGCGCTGCGCCGCTACCTCCACACCGCCACGCAGGCCGAGGACCGCGCCTTCGTGCAACGCGAACTCGATCGACTGGGAGGCACGCCATGATCGTCCGTCGTCTGCGCACGCTTGCGCTCGTCGCCCTGCTGCTGACCCTCGCCGCCTGTGCAGGTGGCGGCGGACGCCTCGTGAAACCCGGCCCGAACCCGGCCGGCGGCAAGCTCATGATCGACAGCGAAATGGAATGGACGCGAATGGGCGCGTCGCGCTACCAGCTGTGGACGATGGACGGCGAACTGCTCAACCGCCTCTACCTGATCCCGCGCGTGCGCGAACGGGAATTCATCTTCCTCGGCCAGCGCCAGACGAAGCGTCGACCCGATGGCGCCTTCTACCATCGCGGCCTGCGCGCCGACGAACTGCGCGACCTCATCCTCGACGGCCTGCGCGCGTCGGGCACCGCCGATGTCGAAGCCACGAACCTGCGCCCCGCACGCTTCGGCAACCGCGACGGCCTGCGCTTCGAGTTCTCGCTCGCCAATCCCGAGGGCCTGCGCTACCGGGGCATGGCCGCCGCGTTCGAGCACGAGAAGGGCCTCGCGCTCGCGATTTTCCTCGCACCGGCAGAACACTACTACCCGCGCGACGCGGAGAAGGTGTCGAAGATGCTGGACACGCTGCGACTGCGTTGACGTCGAACCGGGTCAGGGCGCGTTTACCACGGATCAACGCCGAGCACGCGGATCGAAAGCAACGCCTGGGCATGCATCGATTGCTTTCATCCGCGTGATCCGCGCCAATCCGTGGCAAGAACACGCGCCATCCTCATCAAGCCGTCGCCGCGAGCGCGACAACCCGCACGACGCGGGGAAGGTGCCGAGGATGCTGAACACTCCGGGCCTGTAGCGAAGCGAAGCCGACCGCCTACAAGGCGATGATGCCGTTGTAGTTTTCATCAAGATAGTCGAGCCAGTGGTCGTAAGTGCTCAACAGACACTCTCTCGTGCGGCAGTCGTCCAATTGGCGGCGGGCGGCCGCCTGAGTGGATTCGATATCGATCTGCTTCTCGTTGATCAGGAGCCAGAAATATCGGCCGAGGGCGTTCTCCTTCTTCAGCACCTCCTTGTCCGCGCACAATTGTCCTTCGCGATATGTTCTCGGCGAAGCGCAATTGATCTGCCCTCGGGACAACCCTTCGTAATCCGCAGACAACGCCTCGCCGCCATTCGCGCGGATCGCTTCGATGCGCTTGAGATCCGCAGGCGAAATGCGCCGCACGAATCCCAGCAGTTCGTATTGCCCCGCCCCGAAGGTGATGCCCAGCCGATGGCCGTCGCCCTCCTCGGCCTGCACGCGGCGCAGGGTCAGGATTTCCTTCTGCCCCGTGTTCTCGTGAACCAGCGCCACCGTGCCGGCACCGGCATCGATATCGTCGATGACCACATCCCATTCGTCTTCATCGACGAACATCTTCAGCGTGTCGCCCTCGCGCTGGACCATGTACATCGTCGCGCCGTCGTCGGTGCCGGGGTCGCTCGGCGCCGCCCATACGCCCTCCAGGTCCACCAGCAGCTGCTGCTCGGGCGGCAGTGCATCCGCCGGCGCTGCCGCCACGCTGGCAGCATCGTTCGAGAGCGTTCCAGCCGGCGCCGACCGGTCGCAGGCCGCGCACAGCAACACCACGCAACACAGGGCAAGACGCCCGGATCCCTTCCACTGCTGCAAGAACAAGGCCACGACTCCCCGGGTGCTCCCCGAACACGCCGGCACCAGGCCGGCCCATGGATGACTGCTTCGATGACTGTTTCGGCATCAGCGGCCGTCTGCGGACAGTCCGCCGCCCCGACCCGACCGACTTCAGTCGCCACCACCGCCGTCACCACCCCCATCGCAGCCACTATCGCCACCGCTGTCGCCGTCGTCTGTCGAATCGCAAGCGCCGTCACTGCGGCCATCTACGTCGCTGCGCTCGTTGCCGCTGCCGGACGACCACGAGGACGCACCGGCATCCCCGATCGCACCTTCGTCATTCGAACCACCGGCCCCGACATGCGGCGCGGCGAAGACCAGCACGCCGAAGACAGCGAGGAGCAATGCAGGCACCAGATATCCCTGCACCAGGAGGGCGCCTGCCAGCAGCAGGACCACGACGGCGAACACGCGACTCGGATTCATGGTGTGCCTCGGAAAGTGTGGCCTCGCAACGAAAAACGCGGCCTTGGGCCGCGTTTTCCTTCAATCCTTCAGCGTGGCGATCACGCCGCGAGGATCTTGTTCCACTCGGCGACGCGGTCGGCCTTGGCGTCGAGCGCGGCCTGGGCATCGCCTTCGATCTTGATGCTCTTGATCGTGTCGCCCTGGCGGATGCTGTCGACCACGTCCAGGCCTTCGAGCACCTTGCCGAAGACGGTGTGCTTGCCGTCGAGCCAGCCGCAGGGCACGTGGGTGATGAAGAACTGGCTGCCGTTGGTGTTCGGGCCGGCGTTGGCCATGGACAGCACGCCGCGCTCGTGGCGCACGCCGTTGTTGGCTTCGTCCTCGAAGCGGTAGCCCGGGCCGCCGGTGCCGCGACCCTGCGGGCAGCCGCCCTGGACCATGAAGTCGGCGATCACGCGATGGAAGATCAGGCCGTTGTAGAAGCCGCGCTGGACCAGGTTGACGAAGTTGGCGACGGTCAGCGGCGCCTTGTCGGCGTGCAGTTCGATGCGGATCGGGCCGCGGTCGGTGTCGAAATGGGCGATGAGGCTCATGGTGGTTCTCTGTCAGGAAAGAGTGGGTGCGCGGCAGGGCGCGCCGGAAGGACGAGATGGGTGCCGTCGCACCCGGATCAACCCCGCCCCTTGGCGGCCTGGATCTGGCGGAACATGGTCAGGCCGCAGATGGCCACCACGAGCCCCCCGCCCAGCAGCAGCGGCAGGCGCAGGGTCGGGGGCAGATGGGCGGCGATCGGGCCATCGGGCTCGAACTGCATCGCCAGCCCCAGTACCAGGGCGACGAAGCCCGCCAGGTCGGCGGCAATCAGCCAGATCGGCGGTTTCCAGGGGGTTCGGGACATCCGGAGGGCCTCGTGGGCTGGGCTGGGCGGGTGGCTGACGCGGGCGATCGGCGGGCCCGGCCGGGGCTTCTGGAAGCCTGAACGGGCCGATGGAGCCATTGCTCGCGGCGGACGGCTATAATAATCGGCTTCCTTCACGAAAATCTCAGCGCCCGACCTCCCCGGGTGCCCATCGCCATGTCCGCATCCAATTCCGTCGAACGCCTCCGCAACATCGCCATCGTCGCCCACGTCGACCATGGCAAGACCACCCTCGTCGACCAGCTGCTCAAGCAGTCCGGCACCCTGAACGAGCGCGCCGTGGTCCCCGACCGCGTGATGGACAGCAACGATCTGGAAAAGGAACGTGGCATCACGATCCTCTCCAAGAACACCGCGATCCGCTGGACCAACCCGAAGACCGGCGAGGAGTGGCGCATCAACATCGTCGACACCCCCGGCCACGCCGACTTCGGCGGCGAGGTCGAGCGCGTGCTGTCGATGGTCGACTCGGTGCTGATCCTGGTCGATGCGATGGACGGCCCGATGCCGCAGACGCGCTTCGTGACCCAGAAGGCGTTCGCGATGGGCTTCAAGCCGATCGTCGTGATCAACAAGGTCGACCGCCCCGGCGCGCGCCCGAGCTGGGTGCTGGACCAGACCTTCGACCTGTTCGACCGCCTCGGCGCGAACGACGACCAGCTCGACTTCACCACCGTCTACGCCTCCGGCCTGCAGGGCTTCGCCGGCATGACCGAGGACGTGCGCGACGGCGACATGACCGCGCTGTTCGAGGCCATCTGCGAACACGTGCCGGCGCCGCCGGTCGACCCGGACGGCCCGTTCCAGATGCGCGTCACCTCGCTGGACTACAACAACTACGTCGGCATCATCGGCGTCGGCCGCATCCAGCGCGGCAAGGTGAAGACCAACCAGCAGGTGGTCGTGGTCGATCGCGAAGGCAAGACCCGCAACGGCAAGGTGCTGCAGGTGCTGGGCTTCATGGGCCTGGAGCGCATCGAAGTGCCCGAGGCGCAGGCCGGCGACATCATCGCGTTCAGCGGCATCGAGGGCATCGGCATCTCCGACACCCTTTGCGCGCCCGATGCGGTCGAGCAGCTGCCGGTGCTCGCCGTCGACGAACCCACCATCTCGATGACCTTCCAGGTGAACGATTCGCCGTTCGCCGGCGTGAAAGACCGTTCGGGCGGCAAGTTCCTCACCTCGCGCCAGCTGCGCGACCGCCTCACCCGCGAGACCCAGCACAACGTGGCGCTGAAGGTCGAGGACACCCAGGACGCCGACAAGTTCAAGGTCAGCGGCCGCGGCGAGCTGCACCTGTCGATCCTGATCGAAACCATGCGTCGCGAAGGCTACGAGCTGGCCGTGTCGCGTCCGGAAGTGATCATCAAGGAAATCGACGGCGTGATGCAGGAGCCGATCGAGTCGCTGGTCGTCGACATGGAAGAACAGTTCCAGGGTGGCGTGATGGGCCGCCTCGGCGAGCGCAAGGCGCTGCTGCAGAACATGGAACCCGACGGCAAGGGCCGCGTGCGCCTGGACTACCTGATCCCGGCGCGCGGCCTGATCGGCTTCCAGACCGAATTCCGCACGCTCACCGCCGGCACCGGCCTGCTGTTCCACGTCTTCGACCACTACGGCCCGAAGACCGAAGGCGCGATCGGCCAGCGCCAGAACGGCGTGCTGATCTCCAACGGCACCGGCCCGTCGCCGGCCTATGCGCAGATCGCGATGCAGGAACGCGGCCGCCTGTTCATCGAGCCGGGCGAGGAAATCTACGAAGGCCAGATCGTCGGCATCAACAGCAAGGACAACGACCTCACGGTCAATGCCCTGCGCGGCAAGCAGCTGACCAACTTCCGCGCGTCCGGCAAGGACGATGACGAAGGCCTGATCCCGCCGATCAAGTTCTCGCTGGAACAGGCGCTGGAATTCATCGACGACGACGAACTGGTCGAAGTCACGCCCAAGCAGATCCGCCTGCGCAAGAAGTTCCGCCTCGAAACCGACCGCAAGCGCGCCTCGCGCTCGGCGTAAGCGCGAGGGCGCGTCGCGATGGCACTCGACGCGCAGGACACGCCCGTCCCGCAGGCCCATGCCGGGCTGCGGGCGGCGCGTGCCATCGCCCTGTTCGAACTGGCCAAGGGCGCGTTCGCCGTGACCGCGGCCAGCGGCCTGGAAATCCTCGGGCCGGCGCCGATCCGGCGCTTCGCGCACTGGCTGATCGAGATCTTCCGCTTCGACGCCCACCACAGCGCGCTGGCCAGCTTCACGCGCCGCATCGATCCCGAATCCGTGCACCTGGCGGCCGCCGTGGCCGCCATCTACGGCCTGCTGCATCTCGTCGAAGCCTGGGGCCTGTGGCGCAGCCGCCGCTGGGCCTCGTGGCTGGGCTGCATCGGCGCCGCGATCTACCTGCCCTTCGAAGCGTTCGCCCTGGTCCGCGACCCGGGCTGGGTGCCGTTGGCGGTGGTTGCGATCAACCTGAGCATCGTCTGGATCCTCGCCCGCGACCTCGCGCTCCGCCATCGCACAGGCCTCGCCGCCGCCCCGCACTGAGGGCCAAACGTCGCCCTTGTGCAGTGGACGCCTGCGCGCAATGCTGGGCGCCCGTCGTTCCCCGGCCACCTCGCATGTCCCGGCACGTCCCGTTCGTCCTCCTGTGCCTTCTCCTGCTTGCCGGCTGCACTGGCAGCGATGCCCCGCCGCAAGGCAAGGCCGCGACGACCGCATTCCCCTTCGAGGAAGCGGGCATCGACGACCTGCAGGCGCGGATGCGTGCAGGCACGCTCGACAGCGCGACGCTCACGCAGGCCTACCTCGACCGCATCGCCGCGCTCGACGACGCCGGGCCCGCGCTCGGCGCAGTGATCGAACTCAACCCCGACGCCCTGCGCGAAGCCGAAGCGCGCGACGCGGAACGCAAGGCCGGCAAGCTGCGCGGCCCGCTGCACGGCATCCCGGCGCTGCTCAAGGACAACATCGACGCCACGCCGATGGTCAATTCCGCCGGCTCGCTGGCGCTCGCGACGCATCGCCCGAAAGCCGACGCCTTCCTCGTCGCGAAGCTTCGCTCGGCCGGCGCGGTGATCCTCGGCAAGACCAACCTCAGCGAATGGGCGAACTTCCGCTCCACCCGCTCGACCTCGGGATGGAGCGCGCGCGGCGGGCAGACGAAGAACCCGTACGTGCTCGATCGCTCGCCCTGCGGCTCCAGCTCGGGCAGCGGCAGCGCGATCGCCGCGAACCTCGCCGCCGTGGCGATCGGCACCGAAACCGACGGCAGCATCCTCTGCCCGTCGGCAGTGAACGGCCTGGTCGGCCTGAAACCGACCGTCGGCCTGGTCAGTCGCAGCGGCATCATTCCCATCTCGGCCTCGCAGGACACCGCGGGGCCGATGACGCGCAGCGTCGCCGATGCGGCGCACCTGCTCGATGCGATCGCCGGCAGCGACCCGGCCGATGACGCCACCACCAACGCGCGCATCGCGCCCTACGCCGCCGCGCTGAAGCCCGGTGCATTGAAAGGCGCGCGCATCGGCGTGCTGCGTGCGGCCACCGGCTACCAGCCGGGCGTGGACGCCGCGTTCGAACGCGCGCTGCAGGCCCTGCGCGACGCCGGTGCGGACGTGCAGGACGCGAGCATCGCCAAGGCCGGCAGCTGGGGCGATGCCGAATTCGTGGTGCTGCTGCACGAGTTCAAGGACGGCCTGAACCGCTACCTCGCCGACAGCAGCGCGCCGGTGGCATCGCTGTCGGCGCTGATCGAATACAACCAGGTGCATGCCGGCCAGGAAATGCCGTGGTTCGCGCAGGAACTGTTCGTGATGGCCCAGGAAAAGGGACCGCTGACCGACAAGGGCTATCTCGAGGCCCGCGCGAAGGCGCGCCGGCTCGCCGCGACCGAAGGCATCGAAGCCACGCTGGCGGACGGCGGCTTCGATGCGCTGGTCGCGCCGACCACCTCGCCGGCCTGGCCGATCGATCCGGTCAACGGCGACCATTTCACCGGCGCGGGCTACGGCGTGGCCGCGGTCGCCGGCACGCCCAGCCTCACCGTGCCGATGGGCGATGTCGCCGGCCTGCCGGTCGGCCTCGCCTTCCTCGGCGGCGCGTGGAGCGAAGCGCGCCTGATCGCACTGGCCTACGACTACGAACAGGCGACGCGGCATCGCAGGCCGCCGACGTTCCGCACGACGCTGTCGTCGAAATAAGCCGCGGCACGCATGTCCCTGGAAATCGACACCACCCTGTGGCTGCTCACCGCGCTCGCCGGCTTCGCGGCGGGACTCATCGACAGCATCGTCGGCGGCGGCGGGCTGGTGCTCACGCCGGCGATGCTCAACCTGCATCCGCAACTACACATCCTGCAGGCGATCGGCACGCAGCGCACCAGTTCGATCATGGGCACCAGCGTCGCGGCGTGGAACTACCTGCGCCGGATCAAGGTGGAGCGCCGCATCCTCGTGCCGGCCTGCATCGCCGCGCTGAGCGCATCGGCGATCGGCGTGCAGCTGGCCAAGCGCATCGACGGCGAGGTACTGAAGTGGACCGTGCTGGCGATCTGCGTCGTGCTCGCGATCTACACCGTGTTCCGCAAGGATCTCGGCCTGCGCGAGGACCGTCGCTTCCATCCGAAGCACGAGACGATGGCCGCCGTGGCGATCGGCGCCGCCACCGGCTTCTACAACGGCCTGATCGGCCCGGGCACCGGCACGATCATGGTCTTCGCCTTCGTCAGCTTCCTCGGCCTGGACTTCCTCAAGTCCTCGGCGGTGTCGAAGACGACGAACGTCGCCGCCGACCTCAGTTCGTGGACGGTGCTCGCGCTGGGCGGCTTCGTGATCTGGACGCTGGCGATCCCGCTGATCATCGGCAACATGATCGGCAGCTACATCGGCAGCCACATGGCGATCAAGCGCGGCCAGGGCTTCGTGCGCGCGGTGTTCCTGGTGATCGTGCTGGCGCTGATCGCGCGCCAGGCCTGGCAGTTGGCGACACAGCCCTGAGGCCGGACTAGTCCGCCGCGTCCGTCGCGTTGTCAGCCGGCGCGGTTTCGCGCGGCTGCATCAGCGCCAGCAGGTCGCCGATCCGGCAGTGGGCCTCCAGCGGATGGCGCAGGTGCACCTCGGCATCGATCCGGTAGCGGTTGCGGCGGCCATCGCGCTCGCGGGTCAGCACGCCCGCCTGCTCCAGCTCCGACACGATCCGCAGCACGGCGCGCTCGGTGATCCCGACCTGCTGGGCGATGTCGCGCACGGTCAGGTCGCCCTGGCCCGCCAGGCAGACCAGTACGTGGGTGTGATTGCTCAGGAAGGTCCACCCTCCCGGCCCGGTTTCTTTCTCCGACATGCCCGACTCTCCACTTGACATCGACATTCTAGCGACAAACAATGCATGACACTAATTTCATGTATATGGAGTCATGAAAGTGAATGCCATCGTCAAGCCCGAGCCGTCCCTGTCCGCCTACCAGCCCGCCGCCCTTCCCGCCCGCACGATCCCGGTCGCGCCCGGCGACGGCATCGGCCCGGAGATCATGGACGCCACGCTGGCCATCCTGAAGGCGGCCGATCCGGCGCTGGCCTTCCACCCGGTGACCGTCGGCCTCAAGGCCTACGAGGCCGGGCTGATGGCGGGCATCGGCGAGGACACCTGGCAGGCGATCGATGCGCACAAGATCATCCTGAAGGGGCCGATCACCACGCCGCAGGGCGGCGGCTACAAGTCGGTGAACGTGACCCTGCGCAAGACCCTCGGCCTGTACGCCAACCTGCGCCCCTGCGTGTCCTACCACCCCTGGGTGACCGCGCTGCACCCGAAGATGGACGTGGTGATCGTGCGCGAGAACGAGGAGGACACCTACGCCGGCATCGAGCACCGCCAGACCGACGAGGTGGTGCAGTGCCTGAAGCTGATCACCCGCCCCGGCTGCGAGCGCATCGTGCGCTACGCCTTCGAGTACGCCCGCGCACACGGGCGGAAGAAGGTCACGTGCATGACCAAGGACAACATCATGAAACTCACCGACGGCCTGTTCCACCGGGTCTTCGACGAGATCGCAGCGGAATACCCCGACATCGCGGCGAACCACATGATCATCGACATCGGCACCGCGCGCATGGCCAGCCGGCCGACGGATTTCGACGTGGTGGTCACGCCCAACCTCTACGGCGACATCCTCTCCGACGTGGCCGCCGAAGTGGCCGGCTCGATCGGCCTGGCCGGTTCGTCCAACATCGGCCGCGACGTCGCGATGTTCGAGGCGGTGCACGGCTCGGCGCCGGACATCGCCGGCCAGGACATCGCCAACCCCTCGGGCCTGCTGCTGTCGGCGGTGATGATGCTGGTCCACCTCGGCCGCGCGAAGCCGGCCACCGACATCCACAACGCCTGGCTGTGCGCGCTGGAGGACGGCGTCCACACCGGCGACATCTTCCGCGAAGGCACCAGCCGCCAGCGCGTCGGCACCCGCGGCTTCGCCGAAGCGGTGATCGCCCGCCTGGGCCAGCGCCCGAGCCGGATGCCGGCGGTCGATTACCCCGAGCAGGCCCCGGCTTCGCTGCAGACCGAACGCAGCGACGCGGCGGTGCGCACCGCCGCGCGCAAGACCCTGGTCGGCGTCGACGTCTTCCTGCACTGGGACGCCGACGATCGCGATCCGAACGCGCTCGGCGCCGCGCTCGAAGGCCTCGCCGGCCCGGACTTCCGGCTGGCGCTGATCACCAACCGCGGGGTGAAGGTCTATCCCGAAGGCAATCCGCAGACCCTGCGCACCGACCACTGGCGCTGCCGCTTCCCGGCGGTCGGCGACACGGTCGATGGCCGGGCCATCGCGCACCTGCTGCTGCGCATCGCCGAAGCGGGCTTCGACGCGATCAAGACCGAGCACCTGCATGCCTTCGACGGCGTGCGCGGCTATTCCCAGGCCCAGGGCGAGTAACCAGCCCCATGAGCGACGCAGGACATCCGTACACCGCGACAGCCATCGCGCTCGCGACCCTGCACGGCAAGGCCGAGGCCCTGGCCCCGGCCTTCGCCGCCATCGGCGCCCGGCTGGTCATGGCCGAGGGCGTGGACACCGACGCCCTCGGCACCTTCAGCGGCGAGGTCGAACGCCGGCTGCCCGCGCTCGATGCCGCGATCGCCAAGGCCCGCCTGGGCATGGCCGCGACCGGGCTGCCGCTGGGCCTGGCGACCGAAGGCAGTTTCGGCCCGCATCCGGTGATCGGCTTCCTGCCCCTGCATCGCGAGATCGCCGTGCTCGTCGACGACACGCGCGGAGTGGTGATCGCGGAGTGGCTGGACAGCCACCAGGCGCGCTACGGCGGCTGCCTGCTGCAGGCCGGGGACACGCTGGACGAAGCCCAACTGCAGCGTTTCGGTTTCCCGGAACACGCGCTGATCGTGCGCAGCGAGCCGTTCGCGGCCGGCGATCCGGTGTGCAAGGGCATCCGCGAACGTGCGGCGCTGGATGCGGCCATCGACACCTGCCGGCGCGCATCGCCCGTCGGCCAGGCCTGGGTCGAGACCGACATGCGCGCGCACATGAATCCCACGCGCATGCAGCGGATCGCGCTGCTGGCGGAACGCCTGGTGGCGCGCGCCGGTACCTGCTGCCCGCAATGCCAGGCGCCCGGTTTCGGCAAGACCGGCATCGTGGCCGGCCTGCCCTGCGCCGATTGCGGCGCGCCTACGTCGGCGGTGCTTTCGGAGATCGCCACCTGCAGCGCCTGCGGGTTCCGCGACGTGCGCGGCCGCAGCGACGGCCTGACCGAAGCCGACCCGGCGCAATGCGATCTCTGCAATCCCTGAGCCGGAGGCGTCGGCAGGGGCGTTCCGCCATGACCTGTGGCGCTTTGCCGCCTCGGGCGGATTCGCGATCATGATCGATCCACGCCATCGCCCCCTGCCATCGACCCCTGCCATCGGTCATGGTCACATGCAGGCCGACCGCCTCGTCGTGACGGCATGAAGACCGGCACCCTGCCGGTCGCCGTCCCCCAGGACCGCCCCCCAGGAGTGCCTCTGCAATGAAACGCCCCGCCCTCGCCCTGCTCGCGATCGCGCTGTCCACCGCGTGCACCGCCGATGCCGCCACCGCTGCGCCCGCCGTCGACGCCAAGCCCAGGGAAACCTTCGCCGTCGTCTGGGACCGCCTGCAGAACAGCGGTTTCAAGGGCGTGCACGAGGGCCTGGACTGGGCAGCGCTCAAGGCCGAACACCAGCCCGAGATCGAGGCGTCCGCCGACATCCGCCAGCTGCGCAAGGAGATCAACGAGCTGCTCGAAGACCTCAAGGCCTCGCATTTCTCGCTGATCCCCTCTGAAGCCATGCCCGAATCGGGCAAGGCCGCCGCGCCGGGCCTGGCCGATACCGGCCTGCGCTTCGCGCTCGCGGGCAAGCAGATGCTCGTCGAACGCGTGCTGCCCGGCTCGACGGCCGAGAAGGCCGGCATCCGCGCGGGCTGGTCGGTCGACGGCGTCGACGGCACCGACGTCGCCGGCGCGCTGAAGGCCATGGTCGAGCTCGACGCCAACGCGCGCAGGCAGGGCGAAGCCATCCTGCTCTCCCGCGCCAACAAACAGGTGATGGGCATCGCCGCGGAGAGCCGCATCGCCCTGCGCCTGCGCGATGCCGCCGGCAAGCCGCGCACGCTGGAGGTGGCGGCGGTCGCCGATCCCGCGCTGCAGAGCGTCGCCCTGCCCGGCCTGCCGCCGATGCCGCTGCGCATCGCCTACCGCCGCATCGACCGCGCGGGTGCGGGCTGCACGCTGCATTTCGAGTTCAACCAGTGGGCGATGCCGGTCTACGAGGAACTCTCCGACGCCCTGCGCGAACATCCCGCCTGCGGCGGCGTGGTGCTGGACCTGCGCGGCAACAGCGGTGGCCTGATCCCCAGCCTCACTGCCGTCAGCGGCCTGTTCTTCGAGAAGCCGACCTCGCTGGGCACCATGACCCTCGGCGACGGTCAGACGCTGCAGCTGATGGCCCTGCCGCGCCAGGTCAGCGACGACGGCCGCGAGATCCGCCGCCACACCGGCAAGCTGGCGATCCTGACCGATCGCAGTTCGATCAGCTGCTCCGACATCTTCCCCGCCAGCCTCCAGGCCGTCGGCCGGGCGCGAATCTTCGGCAGCACCAGCGCCGGCATGGCCCTGCCCGCCGCCGCCGTGCCCCTGCCCTCCGGCGACCGCCTCATGTACCCCACCGCCGATTTCGTCGACCCGCTCAAGCGCCGCATCGAAGGCGTCGGCGTGATCCCCGACCAGCCGGTCACGCCCAGCCCGGCCAGCCTAGCCAAGGGCGGCGACCCGGTGCTCGACGCCGCCATCGACTGGCTCGGCACCGCCGGCTGACGCAGCTTTCGCGCACAATCGACCGCACTTCCCGCATCCACCCGATCCCCCAACGACGTCACAGGACCTCGACATGACCCGACACATCGCTTTCACCGCCCTCGCGCTCGCGCTCGCCCTGCCGTTCACCGCCTCCGCTGCCGACCTGCCCAAGCCGCAGGCCCTGTTCGACGCCCACATCAAGGCCATCGGTGGCCGCAAGGCCGTCGAAAAGGAAAGCGACGGCACCATCACCGGCTCGATGGAAATCGTCGAGAACGGCATGAAGGCCGACATGCGCATGGCCAGCCTCGGCAAGAACCGCGCCATCACCATGGCGATCCCCAACGTCGGCGAGTTCCGCAGCGGCCGCAACGGCGACATCGTCTGGTCGATGGACCCGATGAGCGGCCCGCGCATCCTCGAAGGCAAGGAGCGCCAGGACCAGATCGAGCCGTTCGAGCCCAAGTACGTGATGCGCGACGCCAGCCTGATCGAGTCGGCGACCACCACCGGCCTGTCCGATTCCGAAGGCCGTCCCTGCCACCGGGTCGAGATCACCTGGAAGAGCGGCAAGAAGACCGTCGACTGCTACGGCGTCGAAGACAAGCTGCTGCTGTCCACCGAATCGACCGCCAGCACGCCGATGGGCGAACTCAAGCAGACCTCGCACTTCCACGAGTACAAGCCGTTCGGCGCCGTGAAGGCCGCCACCCTGACCCGCGCCAAGGTCGGCGGCATGACCCAGGTGTTCCGCCTGGCGGCCTACGACGCCACCCCGCCGTCGGCGGACGCCGTGGCCCTGCCGGCCGCGATCCAGACCCTGGTGAACAAGGCCTCCGCGCCGCAGGCCGGTGCCGCCAAGGCCGACGAGGCAAAGCCTGCCACCAGCCAGGCCAGCGAGTCGAAGTAATCCGCCCTGGCCTGCGAAGACCGATCGCAAGCCCGGCCGGTCTCCAGGCCGGACAGCACCAAAAAGAAACCCGCGTTTCCGCGGGTTTCTTTTTGCCTGTCGAAGCGAGCGCCGCTCAGAACTCGGCCGGCGCGTTGATCTGGGCCTGCTTGCGCACGATCAGCATCGCGATCTCCAGGGCCTGCTCGTAGTTCAGGCGCGGATCGACCGTGGTGCGGTAAGCGCGCTCCAGGTCCTTGTCGGTCAGCTCGCGGGCACCACCGGTGCATTCGGTCACGTCCTCGCCGGTCAGCTCCAGGTGCACGCCACCGAGGCGGGTGCCGGCCGCGGCATGCAGCTCGAACGCCTGTTCCAGCTCGCTGCGGATGTTCTCGAAGCGGCGGGTCTTGTAGCCGTTGCTGGTCGCCTCGGTATTGCCGTGCATCGGATCGCAGATCCACAGCACGCGACGACCCTCGCGCTTCACCGCCTCCAGCAGCGGCGGCAGCTTGTCGGCGATCGAGGTCGCGCTCATGCGATGGATCAGGCACATCCGGCCGGCCTCTTCGTGCGGATTGAGCGCATCGATCAGGCGCAGCAGCTGGTCCGGCGTCACCGACGGGCCGATCTTGACCGCGACCGGATTGCGGATGCCGCGGAAGTATTCGACATGCGCGCCGTCGACCGCCGCCGTGCGCATGCCGATCCACGGGAAATGCGTGCCGAGGTTGAACCAGCCCGACTGGCGCGGCACCTGGCGGGTCACGCCTTCCTCGTACGGCAGCAGCAGGGCTTCGTGCGAGGTGTAGAACTCGACGCTGCGCAGGTTGTGGATCGGCTCGCCCGACAGGGTCTCCATGAAGCGGACCGCATCGCCGATGCCCGAGACCATCTTCTGGTACTCGGCCGCCAACGGCGAATGGCCGACCCAGTTGAGATTCCAGTATTCCGGGTGGTGCAGGTCGGCGAAGCCGTCGTCGATCAGCGCGCGGATGAAGTTCATCGTCATCGCCGAACGCGCATGGCCCTTGATCATCCGGCGCGGATCGGGGATGCGGGCCTCGGCGGTGAAGGCCGGACCGTTGACCAGGTCGCCGCGGTAGCTCGGCAGGGTCACGCCGTCCTTCGTCTCGGTGTCGGCCGAGCGCGGCTTGGCATACTGGCCGGCGAAGCGGCCGACGCGGACCACGGGCAGGCGCAGGCCGTGCACCAGCACCAGGCTCATCTGCAGCAGCACCTTCAGGCGATTGGAAATCACCTCGGGCGTGCAGTCGTCGAAGATCTCGGCGCAATCGCCGCCCTGGAGCAGGAAGCGCTTGCCTTCCTGCGCCTCGGCCAGCTGGTGGCGGAGGTTCATCACTTCGCGCGACGTCACCAGCGGCGGCAGCGCATGCAGTTCGTTCAGGACGCCTTCGAGCTCTTCCGCGTTTCCATACGTCGGCTGCTGCATCGCCTGATAACCGCGCCAGCTGGCGGGTGCCCACCCTTCCGGGGGAGAAACGACGGCTTGCAGGTGATCGGAGCGGGACATGGCGTGTTTCCTGGACGAAGTCATGATCGTGTCATCGTGGTGTCGAGGGGGATGGCTTGAAAGCGGCGTACAGGGCGAACAGGGTGAGCAGGATGAACCAGACGAGGCTCCACGCCGGCATCGAGAGCCCGAGGAAGGTCCAGTCGACCTTCGCGCACTCGCCGGAACCGTTGAGCACCGTGCTGAAGACCTGCAGGTAGGAGTTGTTTTCCAGCAACCAGCTCAGCGTGGGGCCGCAGGCCGGGACCTGGTCGGGCGGGAGCGTGGTCAGCCAGACATGCTTGCCGGCGATGTAGCCACCGGCCGCACCGGCGACCAGCGCCAGGGTGCCGAAGGTGCCGCGACCGAACCGCCCCTTGGGCGCGAAGGCCGCGCCGAACAGGAAGACCACGCCCAGCGCCGCGAAGGCGACGCGCTGGAAGATGCACAGGGGGCACGGCACCAGTCCCCACACTTCCTGGGAGAACAGGGCGAAACCGATCAGCGCCGCGCACGCCAGGAAACCCAGCAGGAACTGGAGGCGGAAGGACCAGCGGAAAGGATTGGCTTGCATGGGCATGGGATCGACGATGGACGGGATGACGGACTGACCGGCGCGCGCGCTGCGAAGTTCCGGCGCCTCGACCTCGCAGGGTCGCGCCCTGCTGCCGGTCCGTCAACCGTGTTGCAGTGCCACAATAACAAAAACCCCGGCTTTCGCCGGGGTCCTGCTTAGAACGTTTGCGCATCTGCGTCTGCGCTGGCCGGGCGATCGCCCGGCCGGCACCGGGACGATCAGGCGGCGGCTTCGGGACGGTCAACCAGCTCGACGTAGGCCATCGGCGCATTGTCACCATCACGGAAACCGCACTTCAGGATGCGCAGATAACCGCCCGGACGCTCGCGATAACGCGGGCCGAGGGTGGTGAACAGCGTGCCGACGGCTTCCTTGTCGCGCAGGCGCGCGAACGCGAGGCGGCGGTTGGCCACGCCATCGATCTTCGACAGGGTGATCAGCGGCTCGGCGACGCGGCGGAGTTCCTTCGCCTTCGGCAGCGTGGTGCGGATCAGGCCGTGCTTGATCAGCGAGGCAGCCATGTTGCGGAACATCGCTTCGCGATGGGCGCTGGTGCGGCTGAATTTGCGTCCGGACTTCTGGTGGCGCATGGTCGTGTTTCCTGGGTTATCCCCGGCAGCCTGTGCCGGGATCGATGTTCAAAGTGGGAACGAAACTCAGCCCAGCATGCCGTGGGTGGCGATGCCGGCCGGCGGCCAGTTTTCGAGCTTCATGCCGAGCGAAAGGCCGCGCTGGGCGAGCACTTCCTTGATCTCGGTGAGCGACTTCTTGCCGAGGTTCGGCGTCTTGAGCAGCTCGACCTCGGTCTTCTGGATCAGGTCGCCGACGTAGTAGATGCTCTCGGCCTTGAGGCAGTTGGCCGAACGCACGGTCAGCTCCAGATCGTCGATCGGACGCAGCAGGATCGGATCCACGCCGGTGGTGGCCGGCTTGGACGCACCGCGGTCGCGGTGGGTGAAGTCGCCGAAGACCGACAGCTGGTCGGTGAGGATGTCGGCGGCGGTGCGCACGGCTTCCTCGGCGTCGATGGTGCCGTTGGTCTCGATGTCGAGCACGAGCTTGTCGAGGTCGGTGCGCTGTTCGACGCGAGCAGCTTCGACCTCGTAGGCCACGCGGCGGACCGGCGAGAACGAGGCGTCGAGCATCAGACGACCGATCGCGCGGGTTTCCTCATCCGGACGACGACGCGCGGCGGCCGGCTGGTAGCCGAAGCCACGCTCGATCTTGACGCGCATGTTCAGCGCGGCATCCTTGGTGAGATGCGCGATCACGTGCTCGGGATTCAGGATCTCGACATTGTGGTCGGTCCGGATATCGCCGGCGATGACCACGCCCGGGCCCTGCTTGCTCAGGCTGAGGGTCGAGGATTCGCCCGTGCCCATGCGGATCGCGACGTCCTTGAGGTTCAACAGCACTTCCAGCACATCTTCCTGCAGGCCTTCGACCGTGGTGTACTCGTGCAGCACGCCGTCGATCTCGACCTCGGTGATCGCGTAACCCGGGATCGACGACAACAGCACGCGACGCAGTGCGTTGCCGAGGGTGTGGCCGTAACCACGTTCCAGCGGCTCGATCACCACCTTGGCGCGATTGCCGGCAAGGCGCTCGATCTGCGGAGCGCGCGGACGCAGGACCTGATTGGCGGATACCGTCATCTTGTGGTGTCTCCTGGAGCCGGGGCCTCGCGGCCGCGGCGGTGTTTCTGGGGGCCTCCCCGGGCAAGGGAGGCGACCGTGGCGCCAGGCGCCGCGGCCGTGGGGGTCTGGAGCCGCGCCCCCGCACAAGGCGGAGGCGCTTCACCGTCGCTTACTTCGAGTACAACTCGACGATCAGCGCTTCGTTGATGTCGGCCGGCAGGTCACTGCGATCCGGAACGGCCTTGAACACGCCGCTGAACTTCTTGCTGTCGACTTCGATCCAGCCCGGAGCCAGATCCATCGTCGAAGAGACGTTGAGGGCTTCCTGGACGCGGAGCTGCTTCTGCGCCTTCTCGGACAGGGTGATCGCGTCGCCGGCCTTGACCTGGTACGACGGCAGGTTCACCGACTTGCCGTTGACCAGCACGCCGCGGTGCGAGACCAGCTGGCGGGCGGCCGGACGGGTGACGGCGAAGCCCATGCGATAGACGACGTTGTCCAGGCGGGTTTCCAGCATCTGCAGGAGGTTCTCGCCGGTGTTGCCCTTCTTGGTCGAGGCCTTCTTGTAGTAGTTGCGGAACTGGCGTTCCAGCAGACCGTAGATACGCTTGACCTTCTGCTTCTCGCGCAGCTGGGTGGCGTAGTCGGACAGCTTGCCCTTGCGGGCCGCGCCGTGCTGGCCGGGCTTCTGCTCGAGCTTGCACTTCGAGTCGAGCGCGCGGGCCGGCGACTTCAGACTGAGGTCTGCGCCTTCGCGACGGGCGAGTTTGCAGGTGGGACCGATATAACGAGCCATGGTGTTCTCTGCTCCTCAGGCCGCGTCAGACGCGACGCTTCTTCGGCGGACGGCACCCGTTGTGCGGGATGGGCGTCACGTCGATGATGTTGGTGATCTTGTAGCCGACGCTGTTGAGCGAGCGGACGGCCGATTCGCGACCCGGGCCCGGGCCCTTGATGCGCACTTCGAGCGCCTTCAGGCCGTAGTCGAGGGCGGCCTTGCCGGCCTTCTCGGCGGCGACCTGCGCGGCGAACGGGGTGGACTTGCGCGAACCGCGGAAACCCGCGCCGCCCGAAGTCGCCCACGACAGCGCATTGCCCTGGCGGTCGGTGATGGTCACGATGGTGTTGTTGAACGAAGCATGGACGTGCGCGATGCCGTCGGTGACGACGCGCTTGATCTTCTTCTTCGTCTTGGTAGCTGCCGGCTTGGCCATGGTCTATGCCCCTTACTTCTTGATGGCCTTGCGCGGACCCTTGCGGGTACGGGCATTGGTCCGGGTGCGCTGGCCGCGGAGCGGCAGACCGCGACGATGGCGCAGGCCGCGGTAGCAGCCGAGGTCCATCAGACGCTTGATCGCGATGCCAACCTCACGACGGAGGTCGCCTTCGACCGTGTACTTGCCGACTTCGGCGCGGAGGCGCTCGACGTCAGCTTCGGACAGGTCGCGGATCTTGATGTTCGAAGCCACGCCGGCGGCGTCGCAGACGAGTTTCGAACGGGTACGGCCGATGCCGTAGATGCTTTGCAGCCCGACCCAGACGTGCTTCTGGGCAGGCAGGTTGACACCTGCAATACGCGCCATGCGCGGATCTCCAACTGGTTTGACGGCCGGGTCACCCCGGCTCATGGGGCACTTGGTCTAAGTGAACTCGAAATTCTAGCAAGGTCTCGTTCAACAAGGAAGGGGTTCAGCCGTAGCCAAACGCCGCCGGCCCCCTTCCGGGCGCCAGCGGACCTTCCTGGCATGGGGAGAGTGCCCATGCTCCGGCGATGGACCCGGGCTGACATGGGCAATGCATCGCGACGATGCCTTGACCACACCGGCCGACACTCCTCAGGTGTCGGCACTACCCTGGCCCACCCGGACGCGAGACCGCCGCCCGGGTCGCCCCTGCCCCGGTTTCCGACCGGGGCTCGGACACGAGCCCGAGGTGGGCTGGTGTCCGTTGCGCGACCCGGCGTCATGCGCCGGAGTCGCGCGGCGGAATGGCATCGAGGCCACCCCGCCCGCAAAGTTTACCGCGTCAGGCCGCGATTGCCGCCCTTGAGATTGGCCTTCTTGAGCAGGCTCTCGTACTGGTGCGACATCAGGTGGGCCTGGATCTGGGCGATGAAGTCCATCACCACGACCACCACGATCAGCAGAGAGGTGCCGCCGAAGTAGAACGAGGTGCCCAGTTCGGTCTGCATGATCGTCGGCAGGAGGCAGACGATGACCAGATACAGGGCGCCGGCGCCGGTCAGGCGGGTCAGCACGCCGTCGATGTAGTCGGCGGTGGCCTTGCCCGGACGGATGCCGGGAATCAGCGCGCCGGACTTCTTCAGGTTCTCGGCAGTCTCCTGCGAGTTGAAGACCAGCGCGGTGTAGAAGAAGGCGAAGCCGATGATCAGCGCCGCGAACAGGATCATGTACAGCGGCTCGCCCGGCGACAGCGCCTGCGCGATCTTCTGCAGAGTGCTGACGTTGCCGGTCTGGCTGAACCAGGTCGAGGCCGTGGCCGGGAACATGATGATCGACGAGGCGAAGATCGCCGGGATCACGCCGGACATGTTCAGCTTGAGCGGCAGGAACGAACTCTGGTTCATGTACGCGTTGCGACCGCCCTGGCGGCGCGCGTAGTTGACCGTGATGCGGCGCTGCCCGCGCTCGACGAACACTACGAAATAGGTGAAGACCAGGACGATGGCGAGGATCAGGATGACCGTGATCCATTGCATGTCGCCGCTGCTGGCCTGCTGCAGGGTGTTGAGCACCGCGCCGGGCAGGCCGGCGACGATGCCGGCGAAGATGATGAGCGAGACGCCGTTGCCGATGCCGCGCTCGGTGATCTGCTCACCCAGCCACATCAGGAACATGGTGCCCGCAGTCAGCGAGACCACCGCCGTCAGGATGAAGCCCATGCCGGGCGCATAGACCACCGGGATGGCGCTGTTGGCGCCCTGGGCCTGCAGCGCGGTGGCGATGCCGGCCGCCTGGAACACTGCCAGCGGAATCGCGCCGATGCGCGACCACTGGGTGATCCTGCGGCGACCGGACTCGCCTTCCTTCTGGATCGCCTTGAGGCTGGGCACGATCTGCACCAGCAGCTGGACGATGATCGACGCGGAGATGTACGGGACGACGTTGAGCGCGAACAGGCTGAAGCGTTCCAGCGCGCCACCGGAGAACATGTTGAACATGTCCACGATGGTGCCTTCCTGGGTCTTCATCAGTTCCAGCATCGCCTCGGGGTTGACGCCCGGCACCGGGATGTAGCACCCGATGCGGTAGACGATCAGTGCCCCGAGCACGAACAACAGCCGCTGGCGCAGCTCGGTGAATTTTCCGAGACCGCCGAGACCACCCATTGCGTTCGCGCTTGCCGCCATGCCCGGATTACTCCTGCCTTATGCTTCGATGCTGCCGCCGGCCGCTTCGATCGCGGCCTTGGCGCCGGCGGTCGTCGCGATGCCCTTGATCACGAGCTTCTTGGTCAGCTCGCCCTTCTTCACGATCTTGACCTTCTTGGCCGTGCTCGGCACCAGCTTGGCGGCGCGCAGCGCAGCCAGGTCGATCGTGCCATCCAGCTTGTCCAGCTGGTACAGCAGCACTTCGGCGGTGTCCTTGGCGATCGGCGAACGGAAGCCGATCTTCGGCAGGCGACGCTGCATGGGCATCTGGCCGCCTTCGAAGCCGGCCTTGATCTTGCCCTTGCCGGCGCGCGCGAACGAACCCTTGTGGCCGCGACCCGCGGTCTTGCCGAGGCCGGAACCGATACCGCGACCGACGCGGGTGCGCTCCTTGCGGGCGCCGTCGGCGGGCTTGAGAGTGTTGAGACGCATGTGATTACTCCTCCACGCGGACGAGGTAGTGCAGCTGCGTGATCAGGCCACGCACCTGCGGGCTGTCCTTCAGCTCGCGGACATCATTGAGTTTGTTCAGGCCCAGCGCCTTGACCGACAGGCGATGACGCGCCTGGGTGCCGCGCAGACCCTTGACCAGGCGGACCTTGACGGTGCCGTTCTTGGAATCAGCCATTGAGGATGTCCTCCGTCTTCTTGCCGCGCTTGGCCGCGATGCGGGCCGGCGACTGCATGGACTCGAGGCCCTTCAGCGTGGCGCGCACCAGGTTGATCGGGTTGCGCGAACCAGTGGCCTTCGCCAGCACGTTCTTCACGCCGACCGCTTCGAGCACGGCGCGCATCGCGCCGCCGGCGATGACGCCAGTACCTTCCGACGCCGGCTGCATGAACACGTGGGCGGCGCCATGGCCCGACTTGACGGCGTGCCACAGGGTGCCGTTGTTCAGGTCGACGTTGCTCATGTTCTTGCGGGCGTATTCCATCGACTTCTGGATCGCGACCGGCACTTCGCGCGCCTTGCCGTAGCCGAAGCCGACCTTGCCGGAGCCGTCGCCCACCACCGTCAGCGCGGTGAAGGTGAACTGTCGACCACCCTTGACGGTCTTGCTGACGCGGTTGACCGCGATCAGCTTCTCGATCATGCCGTCATCGACCTCTTCGCGGTTGCGATCACGATCGCGGCCGCGCGATTCACGTTGTTCTGCCATTTCGATATCTCGGTTGTTTGAGGGATTTGCGGCGTGGCCGCTTATCGTTGTGGTGTGTTTCGGGTGCACCGCACAGACCGGAAACGGCATGTGCGTCCGACGCAGACCGCGCCGGCGGCAATGGAGACTCGATGTGGACCGCGGCGGCCCGCCTCAAGTTCCCGGCAGTCGTCCACGCGCCGTGCGGCACCGCGGACGAGGAACGGGACGGCCCGGGCGAACGCCCGGGCCATCGTGACTCAGAACTGCAGGCCACCCTCGCGGGCGGCTTCGGCCAGCGCCTTGATGCGACCGTGGTAGCGGTAGCCCGAGCGGTCGAACGCGACCTTCTCGACGCCCGCAGCCTTGGCCAGCTCGGCAATGGCACGACCCACCTTGGCGGCGGCGTCGCTGTTCTTCTTGCTCTTCAGACCCTCACCCACAGCGGCCTGCATGGTGTTGGCCGCAGCCAGCACCTTGGAACCGTCGGCGGTGAACACCTGGGCGTAGAGATGCTGACCGGTGCGCAGCACGGTCAGGCGCGGCACGCCGAGTTCGCGAATGTGCGCGCGCGTGGACTTGGCGCGGCGCAGGCGGGCGGTGTTCTTGATGCTGCTCATGATCTTGATCCTCAAGAAGCGGATAGGCGCGATTAGGCCTTCTTGGCTTCTTTGCGAATGATGGTTTCGTCGGAGTACTTCACGCCCTTGCCCTTGTAGGGTTCCGGCGGACGGAAGCCACGGATCTTGGCGGCGACTTCACCGACGCGCTGCTTGTCGGCGCCCGAGATCAGGATCTCGGTCTGCGTCGGCGTGGCGATGGTGATGCCTTCCGGCGCCGGGAAGACGACCGGATGCGAGAAGCCCAGCGAAAGGCTGAGGTCCTTGCCCTGCATGGCGGCACGGTAACCGACGCCGACGAGCTCGAGCTTGCGCTCGAAGCCCTGGCTGACGCCGTGGACCATGTTCGACAGGATGGCGCGCAGGGTACCGGTGAGCGGGATCAGCGAATCGTCGTTGGCCGAGAGCAGCGCATTGCCGTCTTCGATCTTCACTTCGATGCCGGCCGGCTTGGCGATCGACAGGGTGCCCTTCGGGCCCTTGACGCTCACGTTCTCGGACTGGACGTTGAATTCGACACCCTTCGGGAGGGCGATCGGCTTTTTGGCGACGCGAGACATGGGATCGTTCTCCTTACGCCACGAAGCACAGGACTTCACCGCCGACGCCCTGCTGGCGCGCCTGCGCATCGGTCATGATGCCCTTGGAGGTGGAAATGATGGCGACGCCGAGACCGCCGAGAACCTTCGGCAGTTCGTCCTTGCCACGGTACTGGCGCAGGCCCGAACGCGACACGCGATGCAGGCGCTCGATGACCGGCTTGCCTTCGTAGTACTTCAGGACGATCTCGAGTTCGGCCTTGGCGCCGTTCTCGGTCACGCGGATGTCGCCGATGTAGCCTTCATCCTTCAGGACGTTGGCGATCGCGACCTTGATCTTGGACGACGGCATTTTCACCGTCTGCTTGCCGACGGCGGCCGCATTCTTGATGCGGACCAGCATGTCGGCGATGGGATCAGTCATGCTCATTGCAGAGTCACCTTGATGAGTAGCACCGATATCCGCTTTCGCGAAATCTGTCTTGGGTTGTGAACCGGGCCAGGCCCGGATGACGCCCGGCGAACCGGGCATGCCGTCGGAGACGGCTGCAGGCCGGACAAGTCCAGCCTGCAGGGTGGCGCATGTAACAGCCGCCTAGTCTATCAGCCCCGGAGGGTCGATTACCAGCTGGCCTTGCGCAGGCCCGGCACGTCGCCACGCATGGTGGCTTCACGCAGCTTGTTGCGGCCGAGGCCGAACTTGCGGTAGACGCCGCGCGGACGACCGGTCAGGGCGCAGCGCAGGGTCTGGCGGGACGGCGAGGAGTCGCGCGGCAGCTTCTGCAGCTTGGCCGCAGCCGCCATCTTCTCGTCGAAGTCGCCGTCCTGGCTGTTGATGATCTTCTTCAACGCTTCGCGCTTGGCGGCGTACTTCTTCGCCAGCTTGGCCCGCTTGACTTCGCGGTTCACCATCGAGGTCTTTGCCATGGAATGCGTGTCCTGATTAGTTGCGGAACGGGAAGCGGAACGCTTCCAGCAAGGCCTTCGCTTCGGCGTCGGTCTTGGCGGTGGTGGTGATGGCGATATCCATGCCGCGGATCGCGTCGACGGCGTCGAAGTCGATTTCCGGGAAGATGATCTGCTCCTTCAGGCCCATGTTGTAGTTGCCGCGGCCGTCGAACGAGCGGCCCGAGACGCCGCGGAAGTCGCGGACGCGGGGCAGCGAGATGTTCACCAGGCGATCGAGGAACTCGAACATCTTGGCGCGACGCAGGGTCACCTTGCAGCCGATCGGCCAGCCATCACGGATCTTGAACGAGGCCACCGAGACACGGGCCTTGGTCACCACCGGCTTCTGGCCGGTGATCTTGGCCATGTCGGCGACGGCGTTCTCCAGCACCTTCTTGTTCGCGGCGGCTTCGCCCACGCCCATGTTGAGCGTGATCTTCACCAGCTTCGGCACTTCCATCGGATTGGTGTAGCCGAACTGCTTCATCAGCTTCGGCACCACTTCATCCTTGTAGAACTGTTCCAGACGAGTCGTCATTTTTGCATTCCTCAGGCGTCGACCGCCTCACCGCTGGAGCGGAACACACGCAGTTTGCGTCCATCCTCCAGCTTCTTGATTCCGATGCGCTCGCCCTTGCCCGAGGCAGGGTTGAACAGCATGACGTTGGAGATGTGGATCGAGGCTTCGCGCTCGATCACGCCACCGGGCTGGCCCGCCTGCGGGTTCGGCTTGGTGTGGCGCTTGACGATGTTGATGTTGGAGACGAACACGCGGTCGCCTGCAACATTCACAACGTCGCCCTGCTTGCCCTTGTCCTTGCCGGCGATGACGAGAACGCGGTCGCCTTTCTTGATGCGATTCATGTCTTTTCCTCCGCTCAGAGCACTTCGGGCGCGAGCGAGACGATCTTCATGAACTTCTCGGAGCGCAGTTCGCGCGTCACCGGTCCGAAGATGCGGGTGCCGATCGGCTCATGCTTGTTGTTGAGGAGCACGGCGGCGTTGGCGTCGAAACGGATCAGCGAACCGTCGGCACGGCGCACGCCCTTGCGGGTGCGGACCACGACGGCGTTGTAGACCTCGCCCTTCTTCACCTTGCCGCGCGGAATGGCGTCCTTGATGGACACCTTGATGATGTCGCCAATGTGCGCGTAGCGGCGCTTGGAGCCGCCGAGCACCTTGATGCACATCACTTCCTTCGCACCGGAATTGTCGGCCACTTCGAGGTGGCTCTGCATCTGGATCATGATTCAGCCTCCTCGGTTATTCGGCCGCGCGTTCGACGATTTCGACGACGCGCCAGTTCTTGGTTTTGGACAGCGGGGCGCATTCGGCCACGCGCACGACATCGCCTTCGTTGCAGCTGTTGTCGGCGTCATGGGCGTGCAGCTTGGTCGAGCGACGGATGTACTTGCCGTACAGCTCGTGCTTGACCAGGCGCTCGACCAGCACGGTGACGGTCTTGTCCATCTTGTTGCTGACGACGCGGCCCTGGACCGTGCGCTGCTTCTTTTCGGAATTGTTCATTGTCGTCAGTCCTTACTTCTGCTGACCGAGCAACATGTTGACGCGGGCGATTTCACGGCGCACGCGACGGATGTCGTGGGTCTTGGCGAGCTGGCCGGTGGCCTTCTGCATGCGGAGCGAGAACTGCTCCTTCTGCAGATCGGTCAGATGGGCCTTCAGCTCGTCGGCCGACTTGGCTTTGAGTTGCTTGAGTTCCATCAGCGCACCGTCCGGGTCACGAAAGTGGTGGTGACCGAGAGCTTGGCGGCGGCCAGGCGGAAGGCCTCGCGCGCGGTCGCCTCGTCGACGCCCTCGATTTCATAGATCATGCGGCCGGGCTGGATCTGCGCGACCCAGTACTCGACGTTGCCCTTGCCGGAGCCCATTCGGACTTCGATCGGCTTCTGCGTGATCGGCTTGTCGGGGAACACGCGGATCCACATCTTGCCGCCACGCTTCACGTAGCGGCTGATCGTGCGGCGCGCGGCCTCGATCTGGCGGGCGGTCAGACGGCCCGTTGCGGTCGCCTTCAGGCCGTACTCGCCGAAGCTGACCTGGTTGGCATTCCAGCTCAGACCTTCATTGCGGCCCTTGAAGACCTTGCGATATTTGGTTCGCTTGGGTTGCAACATGATTAGTCCCTCGCTTCACGGTCGCGGCGCGGGCCGCGCGGGCGGTCGGCGCGATCGTTACGGTCGCCACGCTCACCGCGTTCGCGCGGCGTGTCGTCCTGCTTCTCCTGGCCCACCTGGGAGAAATCGAAGATCTCGCCCTTGTAGATCCAGGTCTTGATGCCGATGACGCCGTAGGTGGTGTGGGCTTCGGCGAAGCCGTAGTCGACGTCGGCGCGGAGGGTATGCAGCGGCACGCGGCCTTCGCGGTACCACTCCGAGCGGGCGATTTCGGCGCCGTTGAGGCGGCCGGCGACGTTGACCTTGATGCCGAGCGCACCGAGGCGCATCGCATTGCCCACGGCGCGCTTCATCGCGCGACGGAACATGATGCGGCGCTCCAGCTGCTGGGCGATCGATTCGGCGACGAGCTGGGCGTCGAGTTCCGGCTTGCGGACTTCGGTGACGTTGATGTGGGCGGGAACGCCCATCACGTCACTGATTTCCTTGCGCAGCTTCTCGATGTCCTCGCCGCGCTTGCCGATCACCACGCCCGGGCGGGCGGTGTGCACGGTGACGCGGGCGGTCTTCGCCGGACGCTCGATCAGGATCTTGCTGATCCCGGCGGCGGCCAGCTTCTTGCGCAGCATCTCGCGGACCTTCAGGTCGGCGGCCAGGTACTCGGCGTATTCCTTCTTGCCGGCGTACCACTTGGAGTTCCAGTCCTTGGCGATGCCGAGGCGGATACCGGTCGGATGAACTTTGTGACCCATACTTATTTGCCCTCGCCCACGACCACGGTGATGTGGCTGGTGCGCTTCAGAATGCGGGTACCGCGGCCTTTGGCGCGGGCCATGAAACGCTTCAGGGACGGGCCTTCGTCGACCGTGATGGTCTTGACCTTGAGCAGGTCGATGTCGGCGCCCTGGTTGTTCTCGGCGTTGGCGATGGCGGACTCCACGACCTTGCGGATCATGGCGGCGGCCTTCTTGTCCGAGAAACGGAGCAGATTCACGGCGCGCTCGGCGGAGAGACCGCGCACCTGGTCGGCGACCAAGCGGGCCTTCTGCGGGGAGATGCGCGCGGTGCGCAGGATAGCTTTGGCTTCCATGGTCATCTCCTTACTTGCCCTTCTTGTCGCCGCCGTGACCCTTGAAGGTCCGGGTCAGAGCGAACTCGCCGAGCTTGTGGCCGACCATGTTCTCGTTGACGAGCACCGGGATGTGGTTCTTCCCGTTGTGCACGGCGATCGTGAACCCGATCATTTCCGGCAGGATGGTGGAACGACGCGACCAGGTCTTGATCGGCTTCTTGTTGTTGCCCGCAGTCTCCACCTTCTTGATGAGGTGGTGGTCGACGAACGGACCCTTCTTGAGTGAACGTGCCATGGTCGATTAGCTCCTGCGGTCACGCACGATGAACTTCTGCGTGCGCTTGTTCTTGCGGGTCTTGTAACCCTTGGTGGGGACGCCCCACGGGGTGACCGGGTGCGGGTTGCCCTGACCGGCCTTCGCTTCACCACCACCGTGCGGATGGTCGACCGGGTTCATGGCGGCGCCGCGGACGGTCGGCTTGACGCCGCGCCAGCGAGCGGCACCGGCCTTGCCGAGCTTCTCGAGGTTGTGTTCGGTGTTGCCGACTTCGCCGATGGTGGCGCGGCACTCGGCCGGCACCTTGCGCATTTCGCCCGAACGCAGGCGGAGCATCGCGTAGATGCCTTCGCGGGCGACGAGCTGCACGCCGGCGCCGGCGGCGCGGGCGAGCTGGGCGCCCTTGCCCGGCTTCATCTCGATGCAATGCACCGTCGAACCGACCGGGATGTTGCGCAGCGGCAGGGTGTTGCCCGCCTTGATCGGCGCATCGTTGCCCGAGATCACCTGGTCGCCGGCCTTCAGGCCCTTCGGCGCGATGATGTAGCGACGCTCGCCGTCGACATAGCACAGCAGCGCGATGTGCGCGGTGCGGTTCGGATCGTATTCGATCCGCTCGACCTTCGCCGGAATGCCTTCCTTGTCGCGCTTGAAGTCGATGATGCGGTAGTGCTGCTTGTGGCCACCGCCGATGTGGCGGGTGGTGATGCGGCCGTGGTGGTTACGGCCGCCGGTCTTGCCCTGCTTCTCGACCAGCGCGGCATGCGGGGCGCCCTTGTGCAGGCCCGGCGTGACCACGCGGACCGCGCTGCGGCGGCCTGCGGAAGTGGGTTTGAAAGTCATCAATGGCATCGGTGATTCCTCAGACCTTGACCGCGGTGACGTCGATCGACTGGCCTTCGGCCAGGGTCACGTACGCCTTGCGCGAGTCGCCGCGGCGACCATTGCGGTAACGGAACGCCTTGTTCTTGCCCTTCACGTTCACGACGTTGACCGACTTGACCTGCACATCGAACAGCTTCTCGATGGCGACCTTGATGTCGGCCTTCGTCGCATCGGTGGCGACTTCGAAGGCGTACTGATTGTGTTCCTGGCCGCGCACGGTCTTTTCGGACACGCGGGGCGCACGGATCACGTTATAGAGCTTGGCGTCGTTCATGCCAGCCACTCCTCGATCTTCTTGACCGCATCGGCAGTCATCAGGACGCTGTCGGCGCCGACCAGGGCCACCGGATCCAGGCCCTGCACGTCACGGACCTGCACGTACGGCAGGTTGCGCGAGGACAGGAACAGGTTCTCGGAAGCGTCTTCGGTGACGATCAGCGGACGCTTGCCGAGCTCGAAGCCCTTGAGCTTCGCGACGAGGCCGCTGGTCTTCGGTGCATCGATGTCGAAGGCTTCGACGATCGTGATGCGGCCCTGGCGGTTCAGTTCCGACAGGATCGCGGCGATCGCGGCGCGGTACATCTTGCGGTTGACCTTCTGCGCGAAGCTGCGCGGCTTCGCCGCGAAGGCGCGACCGCCGCCGACGAAGATCGGGGCCGTCAGGGCGCCGTGACGCGCGCCGCCGCCCTTCTGCTTCTTCGACTTCTTGGTGGTGCCGTTGACTTCGGCGCGGGTCTTCTGCGCCTTGGTGCCGGCACGACCGGCGTTGCGGTAGGCAACGACGACCTGGTGCACCAGGTTTTCATTGTATTCGCGGCCGAAGATCGCGTCGGAGACGGTGATCTTGTTGCTGCTGTTGGTGATGGCGAGTTCCATTGTCGTCTCCCTTACTTCGTGGTCGGACGGACAATGACGTCGCCGCCCGGCGCGCCGGGGACCGCGCCCTTGATCGCGATCAGGCCGCGCTCGGCGTCGACCTTGACCACTTCCAGGCGCTGCGTCGTCTGCGTCTCGGCACCCATGTGGCCGGACATCTTCTTGCCCGGGAACACGCGGCCCGGCGTCTGGCGCTGGCCGATCGAACCCGGCGAGCGGTGCGACAGCGAGTTACCGTGCGTCGCGTCGCCCATGGTGAAGTTCCAGCGCTTGATCGTGCCCTGGAAGCCCTTGCCCTTGGTCACGCCCTGGACGTCGACGATCTGGCCGACTTCGAAGATGTCGGCCTTGATCTCGCCGCCCACCTGGAAGTCGCCGATCTTGTCGGCTTCGACACGGAGTTCCCACAGGCCGCGACCGGCTTCGACCTTCGCCTTGGCGAGGTGACCGGCTTCCGGCTTGTTGATCAGCGCGGCGCGCTTGACGCCAGCGGTGACCTGCACGGCGCTGTAGCCGTCGGTGTCCGGGGTCTTGACCTGGACGATGCGGTTCGGGGTGGCTTCGATCAGGGTCACCGGGATCGACTTGCCGTCCTCGGTGAACATGCGGCTCATGCCGGCCTTGCGGCCGACGATGCCCAACGAATATTTCTTCGCGGTCATGGTCTCAGCCTCAGGTCAGCTTGATCTGGACGTCGACGCCGGCAGCCAGTTCGAGCTTCATCAGCGCGTCCACGGTCTTGTCGTTGGGGTCGACGATGTCGAGCACGCGCTTGTGCGTGCGGGTCTCGTACTGGTCGCGCGCGTCCTTGTCGACGTGCGGCGACACCAGGACGGTGTAGCGTTCGATTTTGGTCGGCAGCGGGATCGGGCCGCGCACTTGGGCGCCCGTCCGCTTAGCCGTCTCGACGATCTCGCTGGCCGAACGGTCGATCAGACGATGATCGAACGCTTTCAGCCGGATCCGGATTTTCTGATCCGCCATGACGGAAATTCCTCGTAGAAAGAGCGACAGGCCCGACGGCTAGGTGCGCCGGACCCCCTTTTTTACCGCTGGATACCGCAACTCATTGAAATCACTGACCTTCCGGAAAGAGTCAACCCCCGGGAGGACGCCGAAAAACACTGCGCTCGGCAAGCAGAAGCCAAAAACGAAGGCAGGCCGGTTGCCCGGCCCGCCAGAATGAAATCCGAAGACGCGACAACCTGCCCCGCCACTGGTGCCCCGAACAATTTCGGGACGGGCGGAGCGATGCCATCGCGACGATTCCATGTCCGGCGAAGACGAGCCGCTTCCTGCGCCTCATTTCGCTTTTTCGCGCCGAGCCTGAACGGACCCTGCGTGAAAGGTCGTGCATTGTAGGGGACGCCGGGTGGTCTTGCAAGCAAGGCCACCCGGACCCTCTTCTCTCCTGCCCCGCCATCCGATGGGCGGCGGGGTCGGGAGGATTGCCCCGGGAGCACCCGGGGCGGAACCTCAGTTCAAGCGGGATCCCGGCTTTCGCCGGGATGATCGATCGCCTTCAGCGATCGATCACTTGATGATCTTGGCAACGACGCCGGCGCCGACCGTACGGCCGCCTTCGCGGATCGCGAAGCGCAGGCCTTCGTCCATCGCCACCGGGTTGATCAGCTGCACCGTCATCTTCACGTTGTCGCCCGGCATCACCATCTCCGTGCCTTCCGGCAGCGTCACCGCACCGGTGATGTCGGTCGTACGGAAGTAGAACTGCGGACGGTAGCCCTTGAAGAACGGCGTGTGACGGCCGCCTTCGTCCTTCGACAGCACGTACACTTCGGCTTCGAAGTCCGTGTGCGGCGCGATCGAACCGGGCTTGCACAGCACCTGGCCGCGCTCCACGTCGTCACGCTTCGTGCCGCGCAGCAGCAGACCGGCGTTGTCGCCCGCCTGGCCCTGATCCAGCAGCTTGCGGAACATTTCCACGCCCGTGACCGTCGTCTTCTGCGTCGGACGGATGCCGACGATTTCGATTTCGTCACCCACCTTGATGATGCCGCGCTCGATGCGACCGGTCACCACGGTGCCGCGGCCCGAGATCGAGAACACGTCTTCCACCGGCATCAGGAAGGTCTTGTCGATGTCGCGCTGCGGTTCCGGAATGAACGTGTCCAGCGCTTCCACCAGCTTGATGATCGCCGGCACGCCGATCTCCGACTGGTCGCCTTCCAGCGCCAGACGGGCCGAGCCGTGGATGATCGGGGTGTCGTCGCCCGGGAAGTCGTACTTGCTCAGCAGCTCGCGCACTTCCATCTCGACCAGTTCGAGCAGCTCGGCGTCGTCCACCATGTCGGCCTTGTTCAGGAACACGACGATGTACGGCACGCCGACCTGGCGCGACAGCAGGATGTGTTCGCGGGTCTGCGGCATCGGGCCGTCGGCGGCCGAGCACACCAGGATCGCGCCGTCCATCTGGGCGGCACCGGTGATCATGTTCTTCACGTAGTCGGCATGACCCGGGCAGTCCACGTGCGCGTAGTGGCGCGTCGGGCTTTCGTATTCCACGTGCGCCGTCGAAATCGTGATGCCGCGGGCCTTCTCTTCCGGCGCCGCGTCGATCGCGTCGTACGCCTTGAACTCGCCGCCGAAACGCTCCGCGCCGATCTTCGTCAGCGCCGCCGTCAGCGTCGTCTTGCCGTGGTCAACGTGACCGATCGTGCCCACGTTCACGTGCGGCTTGGTGCGCTCGAACTTACCCTTTGCCATGGTGATGTCTCTCTAGAAATGACTGGATTGTTGATTCGGGATTCCTGATCCGGAAAACCCGGGGCCGCGCGCGTGGCGGGCCCCGGCATCCGGGTCACGAACCTCAGCTCTTCTTGATGACCGCTTCGGCGATGTTGGTCGGCGCTTCGGCGTAGTGGTCGAATTCCATCGTGAACGTCGCGCGACCCTGGGTCAGCGAGCGGATGGTGGTCGCGTAGCCGAACATTTCGCCCAGCGGCACCATCGCATTGATGGTCTTGCCCGACGGCGTGTCGTCCTGGCCCTGCAGCAGGCCGCGACGACGGCTCAGGTCGCCCATCACGTCACCGACATACTCTTCCGGCGTCACGACTTCGACCTTCATCATCGGCTCCAGCAGGACCGGATCGGCCTTGCGGAAGCCTTCCTTGAAGGCCATCGACGCGGCGAGCTTGAACGCCATTTCCGACGAGTCGACGTCGTGGTACGAACCGAAGACCAGCTTGACCTTGACGTTCACCACCGGGAAGCCGGCGAGCGGGCCGCTGGTGATGGTTTCGCGCAGGCCCTTTTCGACCGCCGGGATGAATTCCTTCGGAATCACGCCGCCGGTGATGTCGTTGATGAACAGGAAGTCGTTCTTGACGTCGCTGCTGGCGCGGTCCGCTTCGTTCATCGGCGACAGCTCGATCACGACGTGACCGTACTGACCCTTACCGCCGGACTGCTTGGCGTGCTTGTAGTCCGACTTCACGTCCGACTTGCGGATGGTTTCGCGGTAGGCCACCTGCGGCTTGCCGACGTTCGCCTCGACGTTGAACTCGCGGCGCATGCGGTCGACGATGATGTCGAGGTGCAGCTCGCCCATGCCGGCGATGATGGTCTGGCCCGATTCCTCGTCGGTGCGGACGCGGAACGAGGGATCTTCCTGCGCCAGGCGACCCAGGGCGATGCCCATCTTTTCCTGGTCCGACTTGGTCTTCGGCTCGACGGCCATCGAGATCACCGGCTCCGGGAACGTCATGCGCTCGAGCGTGATGATCGCGTCCTGCGAGCACAGCGTGTCGCCCGTGGTCACGTCCTTCAGGCCGACCGCCGCGGCGATATCGCCGGCGCGGACTTCCTTGATTTCTTCGCGGTTGTTCGCGTGCATCTGCAGGATGCGGCCGATGCGCTCCTTCTTCGACTTGACCGGGTTGTAGACCTGGTCGCCCGAATTCAGGGTGCCCGAATAGACGCGGAAGAACGTGAGCGAACCCACGAACGGGTCGGTCATGATCTTGAACGCCAGCGCCGAGAACGGCGCGCTGTCTTCGGCGGTGCGGGTGGCTTCCTTCTCGTCCTCGTCGATGCCCTTGACCGGCGGACGGTCGATCGGCGACGGCAGCAGCTGCACGACGGCGTCGAGCATGGCCTGGACGCCCTTGTTCTTGAACGCGGTGCCGCAGAAGACGGGAACGATCTCGACCTTCAGCGTACGGGCGCGAATGCCGGCGATGATTTCCTCTTCCGTCAGCTCGCCCTCGTTGAGGTACTTGTCCATCATCTCTTCGCTGGCTTCGGCAGCGGCTTCGACCATGAACGCGCGCGCTTCGGTGGCCTTGTCGACCAGGTGCGCCGGGATGTCGCCGTAGACGAAGGTCGCGCCCTTGTCTTCCATGTTCCAGATGATGGATTTCATCTTGAGCAGGTCGACGACGCCTTCGAAGCCTTCTTCGGCGCCGATCGGCACCTGCATCGGCACGGCATAGGCGCCGAGACGGGACTTCAGCTGCTCCACGACCTTGTCGAAGTTGGCGCCGGTGCGGTCCATCTTGTTGACGAAGGCCATGCGCGGCACGGCGTACTTGTTCGCCTGGCGCCACACGGTTTCGGACTGCGGCTGGACGCCGCCGACCGCGCAGAGCACGAAGACGGCGCCGTCGAGCACGCGCAGCGAGCGTTCGACTTCGATGGTGAAGTCCACGTGCCCGGGGGTGTCGATGATGTTGAAGCGATGCTCCGGCATCGACTTGTCCATGCCCTTCCAGAACGCCGTGGTGGCGGCGGAAGTGATGGTGATACCGCGCTCCTGTTCCTGCTCCATCCAGTCCATCGTCGCGGCACCTTCGTGCACTTCGCCGATCTTGTGGTTGACGCCGGTGTAGAACAGGATGCGTTCGGTCGTCGTCGTCTTGCCGGCATCGATGTGCGCCATGATGCCGAAGTTGCGGTAACGCTCGATGGGAGTGGTACGGGCCACGGTGATTCTCTCGTCTGGGTGCCCGGGATCCGGATGGGACGAATGCCCGGGCCTGAATGGCCGGATGCCGCCTTGCGGCGGCCTCCGGGGTCTTGATGTCGATGCGACGGGGAGACCGCCGCATCCGCTTCGGCGTTCCCCTCGGGGAACGCTAGCGCCGCCGTATTACCAGCGGTAGTGCGCGAAGGCCTTGTTGGCTTCGGCCATGCGGTGGGTTTCTTCGCGCTTCTTGATCGCGCCACCGCGGTTTTCCGAGGCGTCGATCAGCTCGGCGGCCAGCTTGCGCGGCATCGAGTTCTCGCCGCGCTTGCGGGCCGAGTCGATCAGCCAGCGCATCGCCAGGGCCATGCGGCGCGAGGCGCGCACTTCGACCGGCACCTGGTAGGTGGCGCCGCCGACGCGGCGCGACTTCACTTCGACGGCCGGGGCGACGTTGCCGAGCGCCTTTTCGACCAGTTCCAGCGAATTGCCGTTCTTCTCGTTGATCACGTCCATCGCGCCGTAGACGATCTTTTCGGCGATGGACTTCTTGCCGCTCTGCATGACCATGTTGATGAAGCGGGCGATGGTTTCGCTCCCGTGCTTCGGGTCGGGCAGGACGGAACGCTGCGGAGTATTGCCTTTGCGGGACATGTTGAATTACCGATGTGTAGGGTGGGCTTCAGGCCCACCATCGTTTGCGAAGCGGTGGGCTCGAAGCCCACCCTACGAATCTCGATCGAACGTCGATTACTTCTTCGGACGCTTGGCGCCGTACTTCGAACGACCCTGGCGACGCTTGGCGACACCGGCGGCGTCGAGCGAGCCGCGCACGGTGTGGTAGCGCACGCCCGGGAGATCCTTCACACGGCCGCCGCGGATCAGGACCACCGAGTGCTCCTGCAGATTGTGGCCTTCGCCGCCGATGTACGAAATGACTTCGTAGCCGTTGGTCAGGCGGACCTTGGCGACCTTGCGGAGCGCCGAGTTCGGCTTCTTCGGGGTCGTGGTGTACACGCGGGTGCACACACCGCGGCGCTGCGGGCAGTTGGCGAGCGCCGGCGAGGTGCTCTTGTAGACTTCGGGGCTGCGCGGCTTGCGCACGAGCTGGTTGATCGTTGCCATCAGTAGGTTGTCTGCTGGTTGGTTCGAAGGGTCGCGCCACCCGCGAGGACGACACGACGACAAAAAACGCCGGCAGACCGGGAATCCCGATCTGCCGACACGCATTCTTTGCCCGCTCCGGCCTGGTGAGCCGTCGCGGTCCCGGGGAATCACCTGCGAACAGGCAAACTCTCCGGACTTTCCCGTCCTCCTGGACCGAATACGAGGCACATCCTGTAGCCTCATTTCGTGATCTGGGCAGCCGAGGCCGCCAAAAGAGGCGCGAAGTCTACTCCACTCCGCGCGTCTTTGCCAGTCGGGCGGCCGGGGAACGAAGCCCCGGCCGACGACCGGCGGTCCAGCCTTACTCGGCCGAGTCACCTTCGATCATGTCCGGGACCGGATTGACCGGCGCCTGGACCGGGGCTTCGACCACCGCCGGGGCTTCGGCCACGACGGCGGGCGCCGACAGGGCTTCCATCTCGGAGTCGGTCAGGCCCGAGGCGCGCTTGCGGCGCTGGCTGTGGTAGGCCAGGCCGGTACCCGCCGGGATCAGGCGACCCACGATCACGTTCTCCTTCAGGCCGCGCAGGGTGTCGCGGGTCCCGCGCACCGCCGCCTCGGTGAGGACGCGGGTGGTTTCCTGGAACGAGGCCGCCGAGATGAACGATTCGGTGGCGAGCGAGGCCTTGGTGATGCCGAGCAGCACCGGGTCGCCCTTCGCCACGATCTCGTTCTTGGCCGCCAGGCGAGCATTTTCCTCGATGAAACGCTGGCGCTCGACCTGCTCGCCATTGAGGAACTTGCTGTCGCCCTGGTCGGTGATCTCGATCTTGCGCAGCATCTGGCGGACGATCACTTCGATGTGCTTGTCGTTGATCTTCACGCCCTGCAGGCGGTAGACGTCCTGGATTTCCTTGGTCAGGTACGAGGCCAGCGGCTCGACGCCGAGCAGGCGCAGGATGTCCTGAGGGCTGGGCTCGCCGTCGACGATCGTTTCGCCCTTCTGCACGTGCTCGCCTTCGAACACGATGATCTGGCGGTACTTCGGGATCAGCTCCTCGTGCTCCGAACCATCGGTGTCCTTGATGATCAGGCGCTGCTTGCCCTTGGTGTCCTTGCCGAAGCTGATGATGCCCGAGCGCTCGGCCAGGATCGCGGGATCCTTCGGCTTGCGCGCTTCGAACAGGTCGGCCACGCGCGGCAGACCACCGGTGATGTCGCGGGTCTTCGAGGCAGCCTGCGGGATCTTGGCGACCACGTCGCCCACGCCGACCGGCGCGCCGTCCTGCAGGTTGACGATCGAGCGCGGCGGCAGCATGTACTGCGCCGGCAGGTCGGTACCCGGGATGGTGAGGTCCTTGCCGTTGGCGTCGACGATGCGCACCAGCGGACGCAGGTCCTTGGCCTGGGTGCCGCGACGCTTGGGATCGGTGATCTCGCGCGAGGCCAGGCCGGTCAGTTCGTCGGTCTTCTCGACGACCGTCACGCCATCGACGAAGTCGATGAAGCGGATGAAGCCGGCGACTTCCGACATGATCGGATGGCTGTGCGGATCCCAGTTGGCGACGGTCTGGCCGGCCTTCACTTCACCGCCATCCTTGACCTGGATGGTGGCGCCGTAGGGGACCTTGTAGCGCTCGCGCTCGCGGCCGTGGGCGTCGAGCACCGAGATGGCGCCCGAGCGCGACACCGCGACCAGGTGGCCGGCGGCATGGCTGACGTGCTTGAGGTTGTTGAACTTGACCGAACCGTTGGTCTTCACGGTCACGTTGTCGATCGACGCCGCACCGGAGAACGTACCGCCGATGTGGAAGGTACGCATGGTCAGCTGGGTGCCGGGCTCGCCGATCGACTGCGCGGCGATGACGCCGACCGCTTCGCCGATGTTGACGATGTGGCCACGGGCCAGGTCGCGGCCGTAGCAGTGCGCGCACACGCCGAACGAGCTTTCGCAGGTGATCGTCGAACGAACCTTGATCGACTGCACGCCGGCGTCTTCCAGCTTCTGCACCCAGGCTTCGTCGAGCAGGGTGTTGCGGGTGACGAACGGATCCTCGTCGTTGCCCGGCAGGAACACGTCTTCGGCCACGATGCGGCCGAGCACGCGCTCGCGCAGCGGTTCGACCACGTCGCCGCCTTCGACGATCGGGGTCATGATCAGGCCTTCGAGCGTGCCGCAGTCGACCTCGGTGATCACCACGTCCTGGGCCACGTCGACGAGGCGACGGGTCAGGTAACCGGAGTTCGCGGTCTTCAGCGCGGTGTCCGCGAGACCCTTACGGGCGCCGTGGGTCGAGATGAAGTACTGGAGGACGTTCAGGCCTTCGCGGAAGTTCGCGGTGATCGGCGTTTCGATGATCGAGCCGTCCGGCTTGGCCATCAGGCCGCGCATGCCGGCGAGCTGACGGATCTGGGCCTGCGAACCACGCGCGCCCGAGTCGGCCATGATGTAGATCGAGTTCATCGACTTCTGGTCGATGGTCTCGCCCTTCGCGTTCTGCACCTTCTCGGTACCGATGGTGTCCATCATCGCCTTCGCGACGCGTTCGTTGGTGCGCGACCAGATGTCGACGACCTTGTTGTAGCGCTCGCCGGCGGTGACCAGGCCCGACTGGTACTGCTGCTGGATTTCCAGCACTTCGGCCTCGGCTTCGCCCAGGATGGTCTTCTTGGCGGCCGGGATGGTCATGTCGTCGATGCCGACCGACACGCCGGAACGGGTCGCGTAGGCGAAGCCGGTGTACATCAGCTTGTCGGCGAACACGACCGTGTCCTTCAGGCCCAGCTGGCGGTAGCTGCTGTTGATCAGCCGGCTGATGTTCTTCTTGGTCAGCTCGGTGTTGACCAGCGCGAACGGCAGGCCGACCGGCAGGATTTCCTGCAGCAGGGCGCGGCCGACGGTGGTGTCGACGATCGCGGTCTTCTGCTCGCGCAGGCGCTTGCCGGTATCCGGGTCTTCGCTGATCACGGTCTCGGTGATGCGGACCTTGACCTTGGCGTGCAGCTCGACGGCGCGGTTGTCGTAGGCGCGCTTGACTTCGGCGATGTTGGCGAACGCCATGCCCTCGCCCGCCTTGTTCTCCAGGGCGCGGGTCATGTAGTACAGGCCGAGCACCACGTCCTGCGAGGGCACGATGATCGGCTCGCCGTTCGCCGGCGACAGGATGTTGTTCGACGACATCATCAGCGCGCGCGCTTCGAGCTGGGCTTCCAGCGACAGCGGCACATGGACGGCCATCTGGTCACCGTCGAAGTCTGCGTTGAACGCGGTGCAGACCAGCGGATGCAGCTGGATCGCCTTGCCTTCGATGAGGACCGGCTCGAACGCCTGGATGCCGAGGCGGTGCAGGGTCGGGGCGCGGTTCAGCAGCACCGGATGCTCGCGGATCACCTCTTCGAGGATGTCCCACACGATCGGCTCTTCGCGCTCGACAAGCTTTTTGGCAGCCTTGATCGTCGTCGCCAGACCACGGCGTTGAAGCTTGGCGAAGATGAAGGGCTTGAACAGCTCCAGCGCCATCTTCTTCGGCAGGCCGCACTCGTGCAGGCGCAGGGTCGGGCCGACCACGATGACCGAACGGCCCGAGTAGTCGACGCGCTTGCCGAGCAGGTTCTGGCGGAAACGACCCTGCTTGCCCTTGATCATGTCGGCGAGCGACTTCAAAGGCCTCTTGTTCGTGCCGGTGATGGCGCGGCCGCGACGGCCGTTGTCCATCAGCGCATCGACCGATTCCTGCAGCATGCGCTTCTCGTTGCGCACGATGATGTCGGGCGCATTGAGTTCGAGCAGGCGCTTGAGGCGGTTGTTGCGGTTGATGACGCGGCGGTACAGGTCATTCAGGTCGGAGGTCGCGAAGCGTCCACCGTCCAGCGGGACCAGCGGACGCAGGTCCGGCGGCAGCACCGGCAGCACGGTCATGACCATCCACTCCGGACGGTTGCCGGACTCGAGGAAGGCTTCGACCAGCTTGATTCGCTTGGTGAGGCGCTTGAGCTTGGTTTCCGAACCGGTGCTGGCGATTTCCTCGCGCAGGGTCACCATTTCCGACTGCAGGTCGATCGTGCGCAGCAGGTCGTAGACGGCTTCGGCGCCCATCGCGGCCTCGAAGTCGTCGCCGTGCTCCTGGCGCGCCTGCATGAACTGCTCTTCGGTCAGCAGCATGCCCCGCTCGAGCGGGGTCAGGCCCGGCTCGGTCACGACGAAGGCTTCGAAGTACAGGATGCGCTCGATGTCGCGCAGGGTCATGTCCAGCATCAGGCCGATGCGCGACGGCAGCGACTTGAGGAACCAGATATGCGCGACCGGGCTGGCCAGGTCGATGTGGCCCATGCGCTCGCGGCGGACGCGGGCCAGGGTCACTTCGGTGCCGCACTTCTCGCAGACCACGCCGCGGTGCTTCATGCGCTTGTACTTGCCGCACAGGCACTCGTAGTCCTTGATCGGGCCGAAGATGGCGGCGCAGAACAGGCCGTCGCGCTCGGGCTTGAAGGTACGGTAGTTGATGGTCTCCGGCTTCTTCACTTCGCCGAAGGACCAGCTGCGGATCATGTCCGGCGACGCGAGCGCGATCTTGATCGCGTCGAAGTCGAGGGTCTGGCGCTGCTGGTTGAAGAGGTTGAGCAAATCTTTCATGTGATTTCTCCGGGAATCTGGAAGAGGTGACTGAGCGTTGGGGGCGGATTCCGGTGAAGCGGCGGGCGACGATCCTCGGGATCAGCTCGCCCGCGCCGCGCCGGTTTCCCGGACTCAGTGCTCTTCCAGCTCCATGTTGATGGCCAGCGAGCGGATTTCCTTCACCAACACGTTGAAGGATTCCGGCATGCCCGCGACCATTTCGTATTCGCCGTCGACGATGTTCTTGTACATCTGGTTGCGGCCCTGCACGTCGTCGGACTTCACCGTCAGCATTTCCTGCAGGGTGTAGGCCGCGCCGTAGGCTTCCAGCGCCCAGACTTCCATTTCACCGAAGCGCTGGCCGCCGAACTGCGCCTTGCCGCCCAGCGGCTGCTGGGTGACGAGCGAGTACGGACCGGTCGAACGTGCGTGCATCTTGTCGTCGACCAGGTGGTTCAGCTTCAGCATGTGCATGTAGCCGACCGTGGTCTTGCGATCGAAGGCTTCGCCGGTGCGACCGTCGAACAGCTGGGTCTGGCCGCTCTGCGGGAGGTCGGCGAGTTCGAGCATGCGCTTGATCTCTTCTTCCGCCGCGCCGTCGAACACCGGGGTCGCCATCGGCACGCCATCGCACAGGTTGTGCGCCAGGCGCAGCAGTTCGGCATCGCTGAACTGGGCGAGGTCGACGCGCTGGCCGTGGGCCACGGTGTCGTGGTTGTAGATGTCGTCGAGGAACTTGCGCAGGTCGGCGAGCTTGGCCTGTGCGTCCAGCATGCGCTGGATCTTCTGGCCCAGGCCCTTGGCGGCCCAGCCCAGGTGCACTTCGAGGATCTGGCCGATGTTCATTCGCGAGGGCACGCCCAGCGGGTTCAGCACGATGTCCACGGTCTCGCCCGAGGCCATGTACGGCATGTCCTCGACCGGCACGATGTTCGACACCACGCCCTTGTTGCCGTGGCGGCCGGCCATCTTGTCGCCTGGCTGGATGCGGCGCTTCACCGCGAGGAACACCTTCACCATCTTCAGCACGCCCGGGGCGAGGTCGTCGCCCTGGGTGATCTTGCCGCGCTTGTCGGCGAAGCGGCGCTCGAATTCCTTCTGGTGCGCGTCGATCTGCTTCTGGGCGCGTTCGATCGCATCGGCGTCGACATCGTCCTTCATGCGGATCGTGAACCAGTCGGACTTCTTCAGGCCGTCGAGGAAGGCGTCGGTGACGACGTCGCCCTTCTTCAGGCCGGCGCCGCCGTTGACGACCTTGCCGACGATCTGCGCGCGCAGACGGGCGTAGATCGCCGACTCCAGGATGCGGAACTGGTCGTCGAAGTCCTTCTTGACCCGACGGATTTCCTCTTCCTCGATCTGGCGGGCGCGCTTGTCCTTCTCGATGCCGTCGCGGGTGAAGACCTGCACGTCGATGACGGTGCCGTCCATGCCCGGGGGCACGCGCAGCGAGCTGTCCTTCACGTCCGAGGCCTTCTCGCCGAAGATCGCGCGCAGCAGCTTCTCTTCCGGGGTCAGCTGGCTTTCGCCCTTGGGCGTGACCTTGCCGACCAGGATGTCGCCGGCGCGCACTTCTGCGCCGATGTACACCACGCCGGACTCGTCGAGGCGCGACAGCGCCTGCTCGGAGACGTTCGGGATGTCGGCGGTGATTTCTTCCGGACCCAGCTTCGTGTCGCGGGCGACGCAGGCCAGCTCTTCGATGTGGATGGTGGTGTAGCGGTCTTCCTTCACCACGCGCTCGGACAGCAGGATCGAGTCTTCGAAGTTGTAGCCGTTCCACGGCATGAACGCGACCAGCATGTTCTGGCCCAGCGCCAGCTCGCCGATGTCGGTCGAGGGACCGTCGGCCAGCACGTCGCCGCGCTCGATGCGATCGCCCACGTTCACCAGCGGACGCTGGTTGATGCAGGTGTTCTGGTTCGAGCGGGTGTACTTGATCAGCGTGTAGATGTCGACGCCGGCGTCGGTGGCGTCGGTGATCTCGACTTCGTTGACCTTGACCACGATGCGGCCGGCGTCGATCTGCTCGACCACGCCGCCACGGCGGGCGTTCACGGTCACGCCCGAGTCGCGCGCCACGGCGCGCTCGATGCCGGTGCCGACCAGCGGCTTCTGCGAACGCAGGGTCGGGACGGCCTGCCGCTGCATGTTCGCGCCCATCAGTGCGCGGTTCGCGTCGTCGTGCTCGAGGAACGGCACGAGCGCGGCCGCGACCGACACGGTCTGCATCGGCGACACGTCCATGAAGTGGATTTCGCTCGGCGGACGCAGCATCGACTCGCCCTGGAAGCGACAGGCCACGAACGGGGCGGTGATCAGGCCCTTGTCGTCGCGCTGGGCGTTCGCCTGGGCGATGACGTACTCGTTCTCTTCGATCGCCGACAGGTATTCGATTTCGTCGGTGACACGGTTGTCCACGACCTTGCGGTACGGCGTTTCGAGGAAGCCATAGCGGTTGGTGCGCGCGAACACCGCGAGCGAGTTGATCAGGCCGATGTTCGGACCTTCAGGCGTTTCGATGGTGCAGACGCGACCGTAGTGGGTCGGGTGCACGTCGCGCACTTCGAAGCCGGCGCGTTCGCGGGTCAGGCCGCCCGGGCCCAGCGCCGAGACGCGACGCTTGTGCGTCACTTCCGACAGCGGGTTGTTCTGGTCCATGAACTGCGACAGCTGCGAGGAACCGAAGAATTCCTTGATCGCGGCGGCCACAGGCTTGGCGTTGATGAGCTCCTGCGGCGTCAGGCCTTCGGACTCGGCCATCGTCAGGCGTTCCTTCACGGCGCGCTCGACGCGGACCAGGCCGACGCGGAACACGTTCTCGGCCATTTCGCCGACCGAACGCACGCGACGGTTGCCCAGGTGATCGATGTCGTCGACGCCGGTGCCTTCGTTGCGGATCTGGCACAGCACGCGGATGACGTCGAGGATGTCCGACATCTCCGGACCACAGGCCTCGCGCAGGCGGACGGACTCTTCGTCCTTGCGATCGGCGAAGTACTTGTAGTCATACAGCACGGGGCTGCCTTCGACTTCCTTGCGGCCGATGCGGCGGTTGAACTTCATCCGGCCCACGCCCGACAGGTCGTAGCGCTCGAAGGTGAAGAACAGGTTGTGGAACAGGTTCTGCGCGGCGTCCTTGGTCGGCGGCTCGCCCGGACGCATCATGCGGTAGATCTCGACCAGCGCTTCGAGCTGGGTCTTGGTCGGATCGATGCGCAGCGTGTTCGAGATGTACGGACCGCGGTCGAGGTCGTTCACCCACAGGGTGCCGACGCTCTCGATGCTGAACTTGCGGAACTTGGCGAGGTGGTCGTCGCCGATCTCGTCGTTGGCGCTGGCGATCAGTTCACCGGTGTTCGGATCGATGACGTCGTGCGACAGGATGCGGCCCACGAGGTAGCTGTCCGGCACGGCCAAGGCGGAGATGCCCGACTGTTCCAGCTGGCGGATGTGGCGCGGCGTGATGCGCTTGCCGGCTTCGACGATGACGCGGTCGCCATCGGCGAGGTTGAAGTCCAGCGTCTCGCCCTTCAGGCGCTCCGGGACCAGTTCGAGCTGCACGCCTTCCTGCAGGATGTGGAAGGTGTTGACCTCGAAGAACTGCTGCAGGATTTCCTCGTTCGAGTAACCGAGCGCGCGCAGCAGGATCGTCACCGGCAGCTTGCGGCGACGGTCGATACGGGTGAACACCGCGTCCTTCGGGTCGAACTCGAAGTCCAGCCAGGAGCCGCGGTAGGGGATGATGCGGGCGCTGTACAGCAGCTTGCCCGAGCTGTGCGTCTTGCCACGATCGTGGTCGAAGAACACGCCCGGCGAACGGTGCAGCTGGGAGACGATGACGCGCTCGGTGCCGTTGACGATGAAGGTGCCGTTGTCGGTCATGAGCGGGATCTCGCCCATGTAGACCTCCTGCTCCTTCACGTACTTCACGGCCTTGCTCGACGATTCCTTGTCGTAGATCACCAGGCGCACGGTCACGCGCAGCGGCGCGCCGTAGCTCAGGCCGCGGTTGCGGCATTCGCGCTCGTCGAACACCGGATCGCCGAGCTTGTAGCCGACGTATTCGAGGGCGGCGTAGCCGTTGTAGCTGGTGATCGGGAAGACGGATTTCAGCGCGGCGTGCAGGCCGCGATCGTCGCGGCGGTTCGGCTCGGCGTCGGCCTGGAGGAATTCGCGGTACGAATCCACCTGGATCGCGAGCAGGAACGGCACTTCGAGAATCGAGCGGCGCTTGCCGAAATTCTTGCGGATGCGCTTCTTCTCGGTGAACGAATAGTTCGTCGAATGAGCTGTGGTCATGGGAGATTAGGCCTCTCAGCTTGGATTGCGTTGTGTCCGGCGCGGCGCAGGTGCGCGGCGTCGCCGGTCGGGCAGGCGCGTGGCGCCCGGGCCCGGATGAATCGACAGTGGGAAGTCGCTGGTATTGCCGGCACCAGCACGCCCTCTCCCGCTACTTCCGACTGTCGACTTGCTTCGGTGGAACCTGTTTCGGTAGAACGTGTTGCAGTGGAACGTGTTGCGATGGCGCGTGTTTCGATGGAACGTGTTTCGATGGAGCGTGTTGCTATGGCGCTCGGGGCACGAACAACGCACGCCCCGTCAGAACGACCGAAGGCCGGGGGCTTCCGCCCCCAGCCTTGGTGCTGTCGCCCCCGCTTCCGCGAGGACCCAGCGCCTTTCTTGAGTGAAGGACGCTGGATCCCGGATCAGCACGCTGTCGCGCGCTGTCCGGGATGACCTTCTGCGAAGGTCACTTGAGCTCGACGGACGCGCCGGCGGCTTCCAGTTCCTTCTTGAACTTCTCGGCGTCTTCCTTCGACACGGCTTCCTTCAGGACGCCGCCGGCCTCGGTGAGGTCCTTGGCTTCCTTCAGGCCCAGGCCGGTGATGGCGCGGACGGCCTTGATCACGTCGACCTTCTTCGCGCCGGCATCCTTCAGGATGACGTTGAATTCGGTCTGCTCTTCCTTCACTTCGGCAGCGACGGCCGGACCGGCCATCATGACCGGAGCGGCGGCGGTGACGCCGAACTTCTCTTCGATGGCCTTGACCAGCTCCATCACTTCCATCAGGGTCTTGCCGGCAACGGCTTCGACGATCTGTTCGTTGGTAAGGGACATTGTGTGTTTACCTTCTGGATTCGATTGTGTGTGGACTACGCGGCAAGCGCCCCGCAGTCATCGGTGACGTAGGACTCAGGCTTCCGCAGCGGCTTCGGCAGGGGCTTCGGCGGCGACGTCGCCACCACCCTGCTTGTCGGCCACGGCCTTGATCGCGCGGGCAAACATCGTGGCCGGCTCGGCCAGGACACGGGCCAGCATGGCCAGTGCCTGATCGCGGGTCGGCAGCGAGGCCAGCACTTCGACGTGGCTGGCCGGGTAGGACTGGCCGCCGACGGCGACCACCTTCGGCTGCAGCTTGTCGTTGCCTTTCGCGAATTCCTTGATCAGTCGACCGGCGGCGCCGGGCTCCTCGAGCGAGAACGCATAGAGCAGCGGGCCGACGAGCTTGTCCTGGACAACCTCGTATTCGGTCCCCGCCACGGCGCGCGCGGCCAGCGTGTTCTTGACGACTTTCAAGTACACGCCGTTTTCGCGGGCCTTCTTGCGCATCGCGGTCATCTGGGAGACCGTGGTGCCTGCGTATTCGGCAGCGATCAAGGAGTGGGCCTTCGCGGCGATTTCCGCCACTTCGGCCACTACGTCTTGCTTCTGGGTGAGATTCAGAGCCATGTGCACTCCTCTTGTGAACTCCGCTTGCGGCTCCTGCCACTTGCGGTCCCGGACGGCATTCTTCCTGAACGCCGGGGACGCGGGATGCGTCCCGGTGGCGGCCCTTCACAGAGATTTCGAAACCGAAACATCCAGAGGGGGCGGCACCATCTACGCAGGTCGACCCTTGCGAGTGCGATTAAGCGATCCCGCTTGCGACGGCACGATTCCATGCCATGAGGGCGCTTCCCTGCCCGTGCGCGTCGCGCGCTGACCGCGCCTGCGGTCTTTGACGGCGATCGCTCCGGAGCGGACTCCTCGGCGATGCCCTCAAAATTCGTCTAGATGTCGATCGCAGATCGACACCTTTGAAACGTCATCCCGGCGCAAGCCGGGATCCAGCTTTGTTCATTCCAGACTTCCATCGCAGGTGGCACTGCATTGAAAGCTGGATCCCCGCCTTCGCGGGGATGACGATTCGACAAAGCCGAGCGCGCAAATTGCGCGCTCGGGTCGAATCGTCACTTCAGCTGCAGCGAAGCCTGGTCGACGGTCACGCCCGGGCCCATCGTCGAGCTGATCGAGATCTTCTGCAGGTACGTGCCCTTGGCGGTCGCCGGCTTGGCCTTGATCAGGTCGAGCAGCAGCGCTTCGAGGTTGCCCTTCAGATCGGCGTCCTGGAAGCTCGCCTTGCCGATGGTGCAGTGAATGATGCCGCCCTTGTCGGTGCGGTAACGGACCTGACCGCCCTTGGCGTTCTTCACCGCTTCCGCCGGGTTCGGCGACACGGTGCCGACCTTCGGGTTCGGCATCAGGCCGCGCGGGCCGAGCACCTGGCCCAGCTTGCCGACGACGCGCATGGCGTCCGGCGTCGCGATGACCACGTCGTAGTTCAGGTCGCCGCCGAGCATCTTCTCGGCGAGGTCGTCCATGCCGACGATGTCGGCGCCGGCGGCCAGAGCTTCATCGGCCTTGGCGCCCGCGGGCACGAACACCGCCACGCGCACGGTCTTGCCGGTGCCGGCCGGGAGCACGGTCGAACCACGGACCTGCTGGTCGGACTTCTTGGCATCCACGCCGAGGCGCACGGCCACGTCGACGGACTCGACGAACTTGGCCTTGGTCGCGGTCTTGATGATCTTGATCGCGTCGTCGAACGCATAGGCCTTGCCCGGCTCGACGGCATTGAGGATCGCTTTCTGTCGCTTGTTCATCGCCATGGGATCAGCCCTCCACCACGAGGCCCATCGAACGGGCCGAGCCCGCGATGGTGCGAACGGCCGCGTCGAGGTCGGCGGCCGTCAGGTCCGCTTCCTTCGCCTTGGCGATGTCTTCGAGCTGCTTGCGCGTGACCTTGCCCACCTTCTCGGTGTTGGGACGCTTCGAGCCCGACTGGATGCCGGCGGCCTTCTTCAGCAGCACCGAAGCCGGGGTCGACTTGGTGACGAAGGTGAAGGTACGGTCGGAATAGGCGGTGATGATGACCGGCGTCGGCAGACCCGGCTCCAGCTTGGAGGTCGCGGCGTTGAACGCTTTGCAGAACTCCATGATGTTCAGGCCGCGCTGACCGAGCGCGGGACCGACCGGCGGCGAGGGGTTGGCCTGACCGGCCTTCACCTGCAGCTTGATGTAACCAACTACTTTCTTAGCCATTGAGAGTCTCCTGGAGTGTTAGCGCCTGCACGTCTCGCGACTGCGGGGCTCCTCCGTGGGTTGAACCTGGAAGACGCGGAAAGGAGAGGCCGCTTGCGCGACCTCTCCCGTCAGCGGTCTTCCCGCTTGGGTCAGGCCTTTTCGACCTGACCGAATTCCAGCTCCACCGGCGTCGCGCGGCCGAAGATCAGCACCGATACGCGCAGGCGGCTCTTTTCGTAATTCACTTCCTCGACCACGCCGTTGAAGTCGTTGAACGGACCATCGGTGACGCGCACCATCTGGCCCGGCTCGAACAGCACCTTCGGCTTGGGCTTCTCGACGCCTTCCTGCACGCGCTGCAGGATGGCATCGGCTTCCGAATCGCGGATCGGCAGCGGGCGATCGGCGGTACCGCCGATGAAGCCCATCACCTTCGGCGTCTCTTTCACGAGATGCCAGCTTTCGTTGTCCATGCGCGGGATGCCGGCTTCGTCATGGGTCGCGATCTGCACCAGGACATAGCCCGGGAAGAACTTGCGCTCGGAACGGCGCTTCTGGCCGGAGCGCATCTCGATCACTTCTTCGGTCGGCACGAGCACTTCGCCGAACCTGTCCTCCATGCCGGTGCGAGCGATGCGGTCGCGCAGCGCCTGGGCCACCGACTTCTCGAAGCCGGAGTAGGCGTGGACGACGTACCAGCGTTTCTGGACTTCGGAATTGCTCACTTGGATCTCCATCAAGTTCCGAGCAGGGCTTTCACGCCCCACTGGATCACCACGTCGAAGCCGGCCAGCATCAGGCTCATGAGAATCACGGCCACGATGACGACCCACGTGGTCTTGGTGGCTTCCTGGCGCGTCGGCCACACGACCTTTCGCAGCTCGAAACGCGACTCGCCCAGGAACTCGCGGGTCTGCACGCCCTTGGCGGTGGTCATGAACACGGCGCCACCCGCGACCAGGCCGGCGATGACCGACAGCACGCGGGCAACGGTCGGCCACTGGCCATTGAACCAGTAGAACGCAAAAAGACCGGCAGCCACGAGCAGCAGCGCCAGCACGTACTTCACCAGGTCGCCTGCGGAACCGCCGGCATTGGGTTGTTCGACTCTGCTATTCAAGTCTGTGTGCCTGCTTCGCGGGTCGCCGCCGGCACATCGGCCGGAACGGCCGGAGTGGTCGCGGCGCGATCCGCTCGAGAGTGGCACGCCAGGAGGGACTCGAACCCCCAACCTGCGGTTTTGGAGACCGCTGCTCTGCCAATTGAGCTACTGGCGTGTATTGGTTTGATTGTCTTGCCTGACCGCTTTCCTGAGACAGCGACGGCGAGCCGTCTCCGACTCGCCTGTCGCCTGACCCCAAGTTGTGACCATCCGCCGAAGGATGAAGTTCCGCCGGCGGACGTCAACTCATCACTTGATGATCTTGGCAACGACGCCGGCGCCGACCGTACGGCCACCTTCGCGGATCGCGAAGCGCAGGCCTTCGTCCATCGCCACCGGGTTGATCAGCTGCACCGTCATCTTCACGTTGTCGCCCGGCATCACCATCTCAGTGCCTTCCGGCAGCGTCACCGCACCGGTGATGTCGGTCGTACGGAAGTAGAACTGCGGACGGTAGCCCTTGAAGAACGGGGTGTGGCGGCCGCCTTCGTCCTTCGACAGCACGTACACTTCGGCTTCGAAGTCCGTGTGCGGCGCGATCGAACCCGGCTTGCACAGCACCTGGCCGCGCTCCACGTCGTCACGCTTCGTGCCGCGCAGCAGCAGACCGGCGTTGTCGCCCGCCTGACCCTGGTCCAGCAGCTTGCGGAACATTTCCACGCCCGTGACCGTCGTCTTCTGCGTCGGACGGATGCCGACGATTTCGATTTCGTCACCCACCTTGATGATGCCGCGCTCGATGCGACCGGTCACCACGGTGCCGCGGCCCGAGATCGAGAACACGTCTTCCACCGGCATCAGGAAGGTCTTGTCGATGTCGCGCTGCGGTTCCGGAATGAACGTGTCCAGCGCTTCCACCAGCTTGATGATCGCCGGCACGCCGATCTCCGACTGGTCGCCTTCCAGCGCCAGACGGGCCGAGCCGTGGATGATCGGGGTGTCGTCGCCCGGGAAGTCGTACTTGCTCAGCAGCTCGCGCACTTCCATCTCGACCAGTTCGAGCAGCTCGGCGTCGTCCACCATGTCGGCCTTGTTCAGGAACACGACGATGTACGGCACGCCGACCTGGCGCGACAGCAGGATGTGTTCGCGGGTCTGCGGCATCGGGCCGTCGGCGGCCGAGCACACCAGGATCGCGCCGTCCATCTGGGCGGCACCGGTGATCATGTTCTTCACGTAGTCGGCGTGACCCGGGCAGTCCACGTGCGCGTAGTGGCGCGTCGGGCTTTCGTATTCCACGTGCGCCGTCGAAATCGTGATGCCGCGGGCCTTCTCTTCCGGCGCCGCGTCGATCGCGTCGTACGCCTTGAACTCGCCGCCGAAACGCTCCGCGCCGATCTTCGTCAGCGCCGCCGTCAGCGTCGTCTTGCCGTGGTCAACGTGACCGATCGTGCCCACGTTCACGTGCGGCTTGGTGCGCTCGAACTTACCCTTGGCCATGATTGCTTCTCTTTGAACTCAACTGGGTTGAAACGATGGGGTGGTGCTCACGAAAGGAATCGAACCTTCGACCTCCTCCTTACCAAGGAGGTGCTCTACCGACTGAGCTACGTGAGCAGCGATGTGGTCATCCGGATTTGGTCGATCCGGATCGAGTTCCGCAAGCGGAGGTTCCATGGCGCCGCATTGGAGCGGGAGACGGGAATCGAACCCGCACCATCAGCTTGGAAGGCTGAGGTTCTACCATTGAACTACTCCCGCATCTTGCGGAACGGACTTTCTTCAGCGCATCCCGGCGACGAACGCCTTGGAGATGGTGGAGGGAGGTGGATTCGAACCACCGAAGGCGTAAGCCAGCAGATTTACAGTCTGCCCCCGTTGGCCGCTTGGGTATCCCTCCGGCTGAACAACGTCCGGTAAAACACAACACGGTGAAAACAGCCCGAAATTCTGACCGGGGATCGGGCGGATGTCAACGGGAAAATGCCGCTGCCGAATCCGTTCCGGGCCGGGCGTGCCGCCGTGCGGGCGGCCCGCGATCACGGGGCCGCAGATGATACGTGAAACCCGCCGCGCGGAACACCCGGGGCGAGCGCCGGGATCAGCGCCGGACCGGCGTCGCAGCCGCCCGGGTATCGAACTCCGCGCGCGCCGTGCGGATCTCGGCGTGATGGCCGTCGGCCCAGTCGACCAGTCCCGACAAGGGCCCCAGGAGGGATCGCCCCAGCGCCGTGAGCGCGTATTCCACGCTCGGCGGCACGGTCGGGTGGACGGTGCGGTCGACGAGGCCGTCGCGCTGCAGGTCGCGCAGGGTCTGGGTGAGCATGCGCTGGGAAATGTCCGGCACGGCACGCCGCAATGCGCCGAACCGCAGCGGGCCGTCGGACAGCACGAGCAGCATGAGCACGCTCCACTTGTCGCCGATCCTGTCGAGCACGTCGCGCACGGGGCAGCGGGTCAGGTCCGACGACGCGTCCGCTCCCGGAAGGGCGCGGAAACGCGATCCGGAGGCGGCGACAGGGGGCGGAACGACGGCGCTGGACGGCATGGTGGTGACCTCGAAGTAACCAGGGGCGCGGAAACTGCCTTCTTTACAGCGGGTTTCCGGTACCTATTATGCAGATGGTCTCGATTGGAGACCATCACTCATTCGGAAACCATGCCCACCCTGATCGTCACCGGCGCCAGCGGCCAGCTCGGCCAGCGCGTGCTCGCCCATCTGCTCGACACCCTCGCCCTCCCTGCCGGCGACATCATCGCCACCAGCCGCACGCCGGAGCGGCTCGCGGCGTGGGCCGATCGCGGCATCCAGGTCCGCGCTGCCGATTTCGACGCCCCGGACACGCTGGCGGACGCCTTCCGCGGTGGCGACCGCCTGCTCCTGATCAGCACGGACGCGATCGACCGTGCCGAAGGCCGCCTGCCCCAGCACCTGGCCGCACTCCGCGCCGCCGAGGCCGCCGGCATCCGGCATGTCGTCTACACCTCGCTGCCCGAGCCGGAGGATTCGCCGCTGCGGATCGCCCCCGATCACGTGGACACCGAACGCGCGCTGGCCGACAGCGCCCTGCCCGGCTGGACCGTCCTGCGCAACCACTGGTACTTCGAGAACCTGTTCCTGTCGGTGCCGCAGGCCCTGGCCAGCGGCCGGTGGTACAGCGCGGCGGGTGACGGCGGCATTGCGCACATCGCCCGCGACGACCTCGCACGCGCGGCAGCGGTCGCGCTCGCGGATGCCCCCGACGCGAAGCGCACGCTCACCCTGAGCGGCGACCGTGCCTGGACCACTGCGGAGATCGCGGCGGCCGTCGCCCGGGCCACCGGCAAGCCGCTGGAGGTGGTCCCGGTGCCGGTCGAGGCGCTGACGCGCGGGATGGTCGACGCGGGCCTGCCGCCGGGGCTGGCGGCAACGTTCGCGTCCTTCGACAGCAACATCGCCGCCGGCCGGCTGGCGGGCGTCACCGGCGACTACCGGACGCTGACAGGGCACAGACCGCAATCCTTCGAGGACTGGCTGTCGGCGAACGCCGGCGCCCTGGCCCGCGCGGCGGGCTGAGCCCCGCAAACGACACGCCCCGCGCGAGGCGGGGCGTGTCGGTCACGATGCAGGGCGGGGTCAGACGTTGAAGCGGAAGTGCAGCACGTCGCCTTCCTGGACCCGGTATTCCTTGCCTTCCAAGCGCAGGCGGCCGGCGTCGCGGGCGCCGGCTTCGCCGCGGTACTTGATGTAGTCGTCGTACGAGATGGTTTCGGCGCGGATGAAGCCCTTCTCGAAATCGGTATGGATCACCGCCGCCGCCTGCGGCGCCGTCGACCCGGCGCGGACCGTCCAGGCGCGGACTTCCTTCACGCCGGCGGTGAAGTAGGTCTGCAGGCCGAGCAGCTTGTAGGCCGCGCGGATGACCCGGTTCAGGCCCGGCTCGTCCAGGCCGAGGTCGGCCAGGAAGGTGTCGCGGTCGGCGTCGTCGAGCTGGCTCAGCTCTTCCTCGATGGCCGCCGAGACCGGCACCACCTCGGCGCCCTCGCCCGCCGCGCGGGCGCGGACGGCGTCGAGGTGCGGGTTGTTCTCGAAACCGTCCTCCAGGACGTTGGCGACGTACATGACCGGCTTGAGGGTCAGCAGGAACAGGTCGCGCACCGCCAGCCTGTCGTCATCGGACAGGCCGAGCGAGCGCGCCGGCCGGCCATCGTCGAGGCCGACGCGGATGCGGCCGAGGATCTCGGCGCGCACCTTGGCGTCCTTGTCGCCGGTCTTGGCCGAGCGCTCGGCGCGCTGCAGGGCCTTGTCGACCGATTCCAGGTCGGCCAGCGCCAGCTCGGTGTCGATGGTCTCGATGTCGGCGATCGGGTCGACCTTGTTGGCGACGTGGATGACGTCCGGATGCTCGAAGCAGCGCACGACATGGGTGATGGCGTCGACCTCGCGGATGTGGGCAAGGAACTTGTTGCCCAGGCCCTCGCCGCTGGCCGCGCCTGCGACCAGGCCGGCGATGTCGACGAACTCGACCGCGGTCGGAATGCATTTCTGCGGCTTCACGATCTCGGACAGCGCGTTCAGGCGCGGGTCCGGCACGGGCACGACGCCGACGTTCGGCTCGATGGTGCAGAACGGGAAGTTGGCCGCGGCGATGCCCGCCTTGGTCAGCGCGTTGAACAGGGTCGACTTGCCGACGTTCGGCAGGCCGACGATGCCGCATTTGATGCCCATGGTATGTGTCCTGTCCGGAATGCAGACGTCGGCGGCCAGGCTTGCACCGGGCCGCCGACGTCTGGACTCACTTGGGAGTGTGCAGCTTGGTCATCGCGTCCATGAAGTTGCCCTGCACCGCCAGCGGCAGCGCGGACAGCGCATCGTCGATCGCGCGCAGGATCAGGGCTTCGTCGTCCTTGCCCGGGCGACCCAGCACCCACGGGGTGACCTTGTCCTTGTGGCCGGGATGGCCGATCGCGACGCGCAGCCGGTGGAACTTGCCGTGGCCGAGCAGCTGGATCGTGTCGCGCAGGCCGTTCTGGCCGCCATGGCCGCCGTCGAACTTGAAGCGGGCGACGCCGGGCGGGAGGTCCAGCTCGTCGTGGGCGACCAGCATCTCCTCCGGCTCGATCTTCCAGTAGCGCAGCGCGGCGGTGATCGACTTGCCGCTGAGGTTCATGAAGGTGGCCGGCTTGAGCAGCCAGACCGACTGGCCGGCGATCTCGACCTTGGCGGTCTCGCCGAACAGCTTGCTCTCCAGGCCGAAACGGGCCCCGCACTGCTGCGCGAGGGCGTCCACAAACCAGAACCCGGCGTTGTGCCGGGTTCGGGCGTATTCGGGGCCGGGATTGCCGAGCCCGACGATGAGGCGCAGGCCTGCCATCGGAAGTCGCGAAGATCGCGGCGGTGGCGCACCCGGAGGCGCGCCACCGCCGGGCGATTACTTCTGGTCCTTCTTGGTGACCTTTGAGGCAGGCACTTCGGCCGGCGCCGGAGCGGCTTCGGCCTCTTCCTTGCCGTGCTTGGCGATCACGACGGCGAGGTCGTGCTCCTTGCCCAGCTTCAGTTCCGGGATCGACACGCCGGCCGGCAGCTTGAGGTCGGACAGGTGGACGATCGCGCCGACGGCGAGGTCGGACAGGTCGACTTCGATGAACTCCGGCAGGTCCTTCGGCAGGCACTCGACCACGACTTCGTTCAGCTCGTGGGTGACGACCACTTCGGCCGACTTGCCGGCGGGCGACTTGTCTTCGCCGACGAAGTGCAGCGGCACGGCGGTGCGCAGGGCCTTGTTCTCATCGACGCGCTGGAAGTCGATGTGCATCAGGATCTGCTTGAACGGATGGCGCTGCAGATCGCGCAGCAGGACCTTCTGGACCTTGCCGTCGACGCTCAGGTCGAGGATCGACGAGTAGAACCACTCGTGCTGGCTGGCCAGCCAGGTCTTCTCGTGTTCGAGCTGGATGCTCTGCGGGGCGGCGTCGCCACCGTAGATGACGGCGGGGATCAGGCCGGCATGACGCAGGCGGCGGCTCGCACCTTTCCCCTCGTCCTTGCGGCTGGTCGCCGAGATGTTGTGTTCGGACATTGTCTTGACTCGCTTTTGCTTGGGATGAGCCGCCTCGCGGCGGCGATGCGACTCCCCCGCGACCAGGGGAGCCGGGTTCCGGCCGGAGCCGGGATTGCGGAGGTCAGTCGACGTAGAGCGAGCTGACCGATTCGCCGAAGGCCACCCGTCGGATGGTTTCGGCGAGCAGTTCGGCGACGCTGAGCTGGCGGACGCGGCCGCAGGCGCGGGCGGCGTCGGACAGGGCGATGGTGTCGGTCACCACCAGCTCGTCGAGCTGCGACTTGTTCAGGTTGTCGATCGCCGGGCCGGACAGCACCGGGTGCGTGCAGTAGGCGATCACGCGCTGCGCGCCCTGCGCCTTCAGCGCGGCGGCGGCGGCGCACAGCGTGCCGGCGGTGTCGACGATGTCGTCGACCAGCACGCAGGTCTTGCCGGACACGTCGCCGATGATGTTCATCACGGTGGCGACGTTGGCGCGCGGACGGCGCTTGTCGATGATCGCCAGCTCGGCGTCGTCGAGGCGCTTGGCGATGGCGCGGGCGCGGACCACGCCGCCCACGTCGGGCGAGACCACGATCAGGTTGTCGGTGCCGTAGCTGCGCCAGATGTCGGCCAGCAGCAGCGGCGAGGAGTAGACGTTGTCGACCGGGATGTCGAAGAAGCCCTGGATCTGGTCGGCGTGCAGGTCGACCGTCAGCACGCTGTCGACGCCGGCGGCGGCGAACATCTTGGCGACGACCTTGGCGGTGATCGGCACGCGCGAGGAACGCGGGCGGCGGTCCTGGCGGGCGTAGCCGAAGTACGGCACCACGGCGGTGACGCTGGCGACCGAGGCGCGCTTGAGCGCATCGGTGATGACCAGCAGCTCCATCAGGTTCTCGGCGCTGGGGGCGTTCGTGGACTGGACCACGAACACTTCCTGGCGACGCACGTTCTCCTCGATCTCGACCTGCACTTCACCATCGGAGAAGTGGCTGACGAGGGCCTTGCCGGGGCGCACGCCGAGCTGGCGGCAGATGGCATCGGCCAACGGGCGGTTGGCGTTGCCGGAGAAAATCAACAACTGACGATCGTCCTGCATGGCGGTGTCCGCTTCGCTCTGACCGGTGCGGTGAGGGGAATCCGAACAGGGATTCCCGAGGAATTTGGCAGGGGCGGAAGGATTCGAACCTACGAATGCCGGGATCAAAACCCGGTGCCTTAACCACTTGGCGACGCCCCTGGAGACGGAAGCCGGGAGCGGATCGATGGTCGTGCCGTCGCGGAACGACCTCCGTTCCTACTCCCGATGTCCTGCCTTCGTTTCGAGCGCATCCAGCAGCGGCGAGCGCCGGGCTCCCGCGACGACCCGGGCATCGAAGCCCCGGGGCAGTCGCTGCAGCGCGGCTTCGGCGGGCCCGCGTTCGGCGAACTCGACGAAACAGACACTGCCGGAACCGGTCAGCCGCGGCGCGCCGACGGCGCGGAGCGCGTCGAAGACGGCATCCACGGCGGGCTCGCGGCGGCGCAGGACGGGCTCGAACGCATTGCCGAGCGCCTGCCCCTGCAGGAATGGATCCGAAACGAAGTCCGATATTGTCGCGGGCGCGGCATTCCTCGTCAAATCAGGTGCCTGGAACAGGGCGACGGTGGAGGCGTGGACCCCGGGGGCCACGATCAGGTACCAGGCCGGCGGCAGGTCGATCGGGGTCAGACGTTCGCCCAGGCCTTCCGCCCAGGCATTGCGCCCGCGGACGAAGACCGGGACATCCGCGCCGAGCTTCAGGCCGAGGGTCGCCAGGGCGTCCTCGCCCAGGCCGCAGCCCCAGAGCTGGTCCAGCGCGCGCAGGACGGTGGCGGCATCGCTGGAACCGCCGCCCATGCCACCGCCGGTCGGAATGCGCTTTTCGACGGAAATATCCACACCTTGGGTGACATTCGCCGCTGATTGCAGGCGTCGGGCGGCGCGCACGACCAGATCGTCGTCCTCGTCGATGCCCGGGATGGTGGTGCCGACGCGACGGACCTGGCCGTCTTCGCGCAGGCGCAGGTGGATCGTGTCGCCCCAGTCGAGGAGGCGGAACACCGTCTGCAGCTCGTGGTAGCCGTTCTGGCGACGCCCGGTGATCCGCAGGAACAGGTTGAGCTTGGCCGGCGCCGGCCAGGCGCTCCAACCGTCGGCGGGGGCGAACTCGTTCATGGGCTTGCGAAGATCCAGTCGTCGATGACCAGCCGGACCCGGGCGTCGCCCGATTCGGCATCGATGCGCACCGGCAGGTCCGGCGCGCCGGGCGGCCCGGGCCGCCACTCCAGGTAACGCACCGTCCAGCCGGCCTGCTCGAAGCGGACCGGCCGGCCCTCGGCATCGTAGTCGATGGCCGGCGCGGGCACGCCGGGCGCGACCGAGCCGCGCACCCAGGCGCCGAGCAGGCGCAGCGGCACCCGCCAGCCGGTGGCGGATTCGAGCAGGGCATCGGCATCCCGGCCCTCGCGCGCGCCGCCGGACAGGCCGTCGATCCGCGCCGCACCGGTGGCGAGGTCGCCGCTGAGGCGCCAGCTCTGCCGGGTGATCGGTGCGCTCAATGCCACGTCGTAGCCGCCGGCACGCTGGTCCCATTCGATGCGGCCGCTGCCGCCCTTCCCTGCCCGACTGATCCCGGCCTTGCCGGCGAAGCCCCAGGCCTCGGTGCGGGCGAGCCAGGCATCACGCTCGCGCAGGCGGGCGTCGAGCGCGTCACCAGCCAGCGCGGGCGCCGGTGCGCGTACGGGCGAGGCGGCGCAGCCGGCGAGCAGGACAGCCAGCAAGGCAATCTGCGCCGAAGCGGCGAACCAGGCCCGCGCCGTCATGCGCCCGCCTTGTCGGGGAGCGGCGGCAGCACGGCGCCGGTCTTGTCGAGGGCGCGCTTGAGCGAGCGGCTGTCGGGGTCGATCCGGCGAGCTTCGACGAAGTAGTTCACGGCCTCGTCCTTGCGACCCAGCACCCACAGGACCTCGGCGACATGCGCGGCGATCTCGGCGTCCTTCTGCTTGGTGAAGGCGCGCAGCAGTTCGACCAGCGCTTCCTCTGTGCGCCCCAGGCGGTAGAGCACCCAGCCGTAGCTGTCGATGATCGCGGCATTGTCGGGCTCCGCGGCGTAGGCGCGGGCGATCAGCTCCAGCGCTTCCTGGTAGCGGTCGGTGCGGTCGGCGAGCGTGTAGCCCAGCGCGTTCAGCGCGTTCACGTCGTCGGCATCGAGGGCGAGGATGCGGCGCAGGTCGGCCTCGGCGCGCGGGATGTCGTCGCGGCGCTCCCACATCAGGGCGCGGGCGTAGAGCAGCTGCGACTCGTCGGGAAACGCGGCGAGGCCGCGATCCAGGGTGGCCAGCTCGTCGTCGGGACGGCTGTCGTTCTTGTACAGGTCGGCCTGGAGCAGGTAGGCGTCGCGCCGGGTCTCGTCGCTGGCGGTGGCGTCGGCCTGGATCGCGCGGATGTGCGCATGGGCCTCGTCGACGCGGCCGAGCTTGTGCAGCACCGGCGCCGTGCGCAGCCGCGCCTGCCAGCGCTGCGGGCCGCCGGGCACGCTGGCGTACCAGTCCAGCGCATCGTCCTGGCGACCGATGAATTCCGCGACCTGCCCCAGCAGCAGGCGTCGCGCCGGGTTCGGCGAAGCCGATTCGCGCTTCAGTTCCTCGTACACCGCGGCGACGCCGGCCTTGTCGTCGGCCTGGGCGAGGTAGGACGCACGGAGGATGTAGGTGTTGTCGTTCTGCGGCCCGCGCGACAGCACGGCAGCGGCGGCGGCGTACTCGCCCAGGGCGCCGTATTCGCGGGCCAGGCCGTAGGCGACATCCGGCAGCAGGATGGCCGCGGCGCTCATGCGGTCGAGGATCTTGCGCGCCTGCGCCTCCTTGCCCGAGCGCCGCAGCTGGTTGGCGTGCAGCAGCGACACACCGGGTTCGTTCGGGTAGTACTGCAGGACGCGGCCGATGATCTTCGCGGCGATGTCCTGGCGCTGCACCTGCTGGGCGAATTCGCCGAACGCCAGCCAGGCCGGGAGTTCCTTCGGAATGTCGTCGACGAGGGCCGCGAGCAGGCGGCCGATCAGGGCCGGATCGCCGGAGCCGGCGTCCATCGCCAGCAGCGCATAGCGCCAGCCGTCCTTCTCGGGCTTCAGGCCTTCGCCGCGCCCGAGCAGGAGGCTGCGCAGTTCGCGGCGCGCGGTCGCTTCGTCCTTGCGCTGCAGGGCCAGGGTGGCTTCGGCGTTGCGCATGCCGAGGCTGCGCCCGGCACGCTGGCGCCACAAGGCCAGGGCCTCGCCGGCGAAGGCCTCGTTGCGCGCAAGCAGGGCGATGCGGGTGGCGCGCTCGGCCAGCACGGCGTCGCCCGGGGCGGCGCGTGCGGCGTCGAGATACCAGCGTGCCGCGTCGTCGAGCTTGCCTGCCTGCAGCGCGTACTCGCCGGCGATCGCGGCGGGCAGCGGCCCGTTGCCCACCTGCCCGGCCGCCCCGCCGGCCGCCCTCTCCGTACCGGCATTCGCCGTGCGCCCATCGCCGACTGCGCCGACGTCGATCGACAGGATCGACAGCGCGGCCCCCAGCGCGACGGCCGCGAAACGGCGAATTGTGAAAACGGCTTCGGGCATCGGCGGCATGGGCCGTAAACTATGCGGATCGCCAGCTTAACCGAACTCGCCAGAGCCGCCTCGGCCAGTCGTCACGGCCATGCCCGACGACGCCATGCCAATCCCGATGTCCCATCTCATCGCCCTCGGCCTCAACCACCAGACCGCGCCGGTCTCCCTGCGCGAACGAGTGGCGTTTTCCGAACAGGCGCTGCCGGCGACCCTGGCCGCGCTGCGCGGCCTGCCCGGCGTGGAGGAAGTGGCACTGCTGTCGACCTGCAACCGCACCGAGATCTATGCCCTGACCGGTGGCGACGGTGATGCACTGGTGGACTGGCTGGCCGCGCATCCGCAGGACGGTGGCGGCACGCGCACGCCGCTGGCCCTGCACGACTACCTGTACAGGCACGCCGACGCCGACGCGGTGCGCCACCTGTTCCGCGTGGCCACGGGCCTGGATTCGCTGGTGCTGGGCGAACCGCAGATCCTCGGCCAGGTGAAGCAGGCCTGGGCCGCCGCCCGCGAAGCCGGCTGCCTGGGCAACCGGCTCGACCGCCTGTTCCAGCACGCCTTCGTCACCGCGAAGCGCGCGCGCACCGATACCCGCATCGGCGCCAATCCTGTCTCGGTGGCCTCGGCGGCGGTGCGCATGGCCGAGGAGACCTTCGCCCGGCCGGCGGACAGCAGCATCCTGCTGATCGGCGCCGGCGAGACCATCGAACTGACCGCCCTGCACCTGGTGCAGGCGAAGGCGAAACGCCTGCTGTTCGCCAACCGCACCGTGGCCCACGCGCAGGAACTGGCCAGCCGCCACGGCGGCGTGGCCCTGCCGCTGACCGAACTGGAGCGCCACCTGGCGGAAGCCGACATCGTGTTCTCCGCGACCGCCGCGCGCGACCCCATCCTGCGCAAGCCGCAGGTCGCCGCCGCACTGAAGCAGCGCCGCCATCGACCGATGCTGCTGCTCGACCTCGCCGTGCCGCGCGACATCGCGCCCGACGTGGCCGAGCTGTCCGACGTCTTCCTGTACACCGTGGACGACCTGGAGCGGGTGATCGAGGACAACCGGCGCAGCCGCCGCGAAGCCGCCGACGCAGCGGAAGCCATCGTCGACCTGCAGGTGGCGCGCTTCGTGGAGACGCTGAACGCCAGCGCCCACCACGGCCCGCTGAAGCAGTTGCGCGCGCATGGCGAGGCCGCGCGCGACGAGACCCTGGCGAAGGCGCAGCAGATGCTCGCCGCCGGGCAGGATCCGGCGGCGGTGCTGCAGCAGCTGGCGCATACGCTGACCAACCGCCTGCTGCATGCGCCGACCACCGCGCTGCGCGAAGCGGCGATCAACGGCGACATCGACCTGATGCGCGCCGCGGAACGCATGTTCCCGCACCACCCGCCCGCGCACACGCCGCTGTCCGAAGCGCTGGACCGCGAACTGCATCCCGACCACGCACCGCAACATCCACCCCATCCCGATCGCGACGATGACGCCGACCCTGCGCCGCAAGCTTGAAGCGCTGGCCGAACGCCGCGAGGAAATCGAACGCCTGCTCGCCGATCCGGCAACGGTGGAGGATGCCGCGCGCTATCGCGGCCTGATGCGCGAGTTCTCGCAGCTCGAACCGATCGCAATGGGTCTCGCGGCGGAACGCCAGGCGCGCGAGGATCTCGCCGCCGCCGAGTCGATGCGCGGCGACCCCGAGCTGGCCGAACTGGCCGACGAGGAAGTCGCCGCCGCGCAGGCGCGGCTGCTCGCGCTCGATGCCGAACTGATGGCGCAGCTGGTGCCGAAGGATGCGCGCGACGACGGCGGCCTCTACCTCGAAGTCCGTGCCGGCACCGGCGGCGACGAGGCCGCGATCTTCGCAGGCGACCTGTTCCGCATGTACAGCCGCTATGCCGAGCGCCAGGGCTGGCGGATCGAAGTCGAATCGGCCAATCCCGGCGAGCATGGCGGCTACCGCGAAATCATTGCCCGCGTCGACGGGCGCGGCGCGTACTCGAAGCTGAAGTTCGAGTCCGGCACGCATCGCGTGCAGCGCGTGCCGGAAACCGAATCGCAGGGCCGGATCCACACCTCGGCCGCGACCGTGGCGATCATCGCCGAGGACACCGGCGACATCGACGTCGAGATCAACCCGGCCGACCTGAAGGTCGACACCTTCCGCTCCAGCGGCGCCGGCGGCCAGCACGTCAACAAGACGGAATCGGCGATCCGCATCACCCACGTGCCCAGCGGCGTGGTCGTGGAATCGCAGACCGAGCGCAGCCAGCACGCCAACCGCGACAAGGCGATGAAGCGGCTGAAGGCGATGCTGGTCGAGAGCGAGACCGCGAAGCGCGAGGCCGCGCAGGCGCAGGACCGCAAGCTGCAGGTCGGCAGCGGCGACCGCAGCCAGCGCATCCGCACCTACAACTTCCCGCAGGGCCGCATCACCGACCACCGCGTCGAAGGCCTGACCCTGTACGACCTGCCGAACGTGCTCGAAGGCGATCTCGGCACCCTCATCGACCGCCTCGCGCGCGAACACCAGGCCGACGAACTGGCGCGGCTGACGCAGGGCGGCTGAGGCGCGCACAAGGTCGCCGCGCCACTGCGACACCGATCGCATTGTTGCCGTTGCGCGTGGCCTCTGTGCGTGTGCGCGGCGAATGATTTTCTCGATCGAAATCGCGCGGACAGTTCATCGCGACGAAGATACGGCCCATGCAGGAATCTGCCACCGGTCGCATTTCCCCGGCATTTCATCATGCACGATCGATGAGATCGATCGAAGAATGCTGCATACAAGACACAGGCGATGCATACGACTGTCGACGAGGCGTGCGCTTGCCTTCACGGCGGATTGACACCGTCTCGAACACCGCTGGATGCTGAATGCGGGGCGTGGATCGCCCCTCGCATGAGGCTCCTGGCCTTCGAAGGAACGAGACCAGCCGGCAACGCATCGGCAAGACCGTTTCCCTGAGGTGTCACCCGCAGATCTGCCTGCGGGCACGCCCGTGCGATGCACGACAGGCTGAATCACTTCATACATCCACAAGGAGGAAGTCCAGATGTCTCGTCGCAATTCCCACACCCGTCTGCTGGGCCTCAGTGTCGCCGTGTGCGCCGCGCTGTTCGCCGGTTCCGCGTTCGCCAATCAGCGCTTCAGTGTGTCAGGCCTGGCCTCGGGCGAGCCGGTCGAAGGCGTCATCGTCCGCTATCGCGACGGCAGCGCCGCGAAGGCCAACCGCACGCTGATGATGAACCGCCTCGGCGTCATGGCAAGCCGCACATTCGGCAACGCCAAGGCGCTGCGCGTGCGCCACGAGCGCACGCTCGGCATTGGCGCGGAGCTGATCAGCCTCAGCCGCAAGCTCGATCGCGCGGAAGCAGAATCGCTGATCCGCCAGATCGCGACGGACCCGGACGTGGCCTTCGTGGAACCGAACATCCGCCTGCATCCGACGCTGACGCCGAACGACCCGAGCTTTGGCTCGCAGTACGGCTTCCTGAACGGCGTCGGCGGCACCAATGCCAACCTGGCCTGGGACAGCACCTTCCGCGGCGGCGGCACGATCACGGCGGTGATCGACACCGGCCATCGTCCGCACGTCGATCTGGCGGCGAACATCATCAACGGCTACGACTTCATCAGCAACACCACCACCGCCAACGACGGCAACGGTCGCGACAGCGATGCGTCCGATCCGGGCGACTGGGTCACCGCCGGCTTCTGCGGCGTCGGCCAGCCGGCGCGCAATTCCAGCTGGCACGGCACGCACGTCTCGGGCACGGTCGCGGCGGTGACCAACAACGCCGTCGGCGTCGCCGGCATGGCGCACCAGGGCAAGGTGCTGTCGGTGCGCGCGCTGGGCCGCTGCGGCGGCACCCTGGCCGATATCGCCGATGCGATCACCTGGTCCTCGGGCGGCACCGTCGCGGGTGTGCCTGCGGTCGGCACCAACAAGGCCAGCGTGATCAACATGAGCCTCGGCGGCGGCGGCGGCTGTGCGTCGACCTCGGCCATGCAGCTGGCGATCAACGGCGCGCTGAGCCGCGGCACCACGGTGGTAGTTGCCGCCGGCAACAGCAATGCCAACGTGTCGGGCTTCACGCCGGCCGGCTGTACCGGCGCGGGCCTCATCGTCGTCGGCGCCACCGACTCGACCGCGCGCAAGGCGAGCTTCTCGAACTACGGCGCGGGCGTGGACGTCGCCGCGCCGGGCGTGGGCATCCTGTCGACGCTCAACGCCAGCACCACCTCGCCGGGCGCCGACAGCTACGCCAGCTACAACGGCACCTCGATGGCGGCGCCGCATGTGGCCGGCCTGGTGGCGATGATGCACTCCAAGTCGGCCACCGACTGCACGCCGGCCAATTGCGAGTCGATCGTCAAGGCGAACATCAAGCCGTTCGGCGCAGTGCCGTCGCCGGGCCCACTGGGCACGGGCATCATCAACGCGCAGACCACGATCAACGCCACGCCTCCGTAATAGCGCCTCTAGAACCGCGCCTCTGCAATCGCACCTCCGCAATCGCGCCGGTGCAATCAGGCGCAGCACGATCGGACGACGCCCGGGGCCGTGCAGCCCCGGGCGTTCGTCTTTCGCAGGTCATTCGTAGCGCAGCGCCTCGATCGGATCGAGGCCGGCGGCCTTGGAGGCCGGCATGATCCCGAACAGCACGCCGACCATGGCAGAGAAACCGGCGGCAGCGATCACCACCCACAGCGGCACGTGCGCGGGCGGGAAGCCGGGCACCAGCGCCGAGATCAGCAGCGCCAGCCCGTAGCCCAGCGCGATGCCGATGATGCCGCCGAGCAGCGCGAGCAGGCCGGCCTCGGCGAGGAACTGCACGAGGATGTCGCGACGCGTCGCGCCGAGCGCCTTGAGGATGCCGATCTCGCGGGTCCGTTCGGTCACCGACACCAGCATGATGTTCATGATCCCGATGCCGCCGACCAGCAGCGAGATGCCGACCACGCCGGCGACCACCAGGGTCGCGGTGCCGGTGATCTTCTCGAACTGCTTGAGCACCGAGTCCGCGGCCTCGACCTTGAAGTCGTCGTCCTTCTCGGCGACCAGCTTGCGCGAGGCGCGCACCGCGCGCTTCACGCGTTCGCGCACGGCCTCGACCTCGCCGAGGTTGGCAACGGTGAACGAGGCCATGATCATCGGCTCGTTGCTGTTGCCCATCATCGCGCGGCCGACATCGAAGGGAATGATGGCGTAGTTGTCGCGGCTGAAGCCGAAGACCTCGCCTTCCTTCTCCATCACGCCGACGACCTTGAACCACTCCTTGCCGATCATGAAGTACTCGCCGACCGGGTTCTTCGGCATCTTCAGCTCGTCGCGCAGGTCGGTGCCGATCACCGCGACGCGGCGATGACCCTTGTCGTCGCTGTCGACGATGAAGCGCCCGAACTCGGGGTAGCGGTTGTTCACCAGCGCGTAGTCCGCGGTCGTCGCCTGCACCTGCGGGCTGCTGCTCCGGCCCTTGTAGCTGGCGCCGGTGGCCTGGACCACCATCAGCGGTGCGACATCCTTCACCCCGGGGACGCGGTAACGCAGCACGTCGATGTCGTCGAAGGTGATGGTGTTGATCTTGCCGGTGCGGAAGTTCTCGTTGTCGTTGACCGCGCGCAGGGTGAGCGTGCTGCCGCCGAGGTCGGACAGCTGGCCCTTGATCGAGTCGGAAAAGCCCTGCACCAGCGACACCACCGCGATCACCGAGCCGGTGCCGATGAGGATGCCCAGCGTGGTCAGGAAACTGCGCATGCGGTGCGCCGCGAGGCTGGTCAGCGCGGCGCGGAAAGCTTCGAGATAGGCCTGCATCAGTGCGTTCCTCCATCTGCGGCGTTACCGGCGTCTACGGCGTTACCGGCGTCTACGGCGTTGCCGGCGCGCACGGGCGCCTGGCGTCGGTCCTCGACGATGCGGCCGTCACTGACCCGCAGCACGCGGTGGCAGTGCGCGGCGATGTCGGGTTCGTGGGTCACCAGGATCACCGTCTGCCCCTGGACGTGCAGCGCATCGAACAGGGCCATGATCTCGGCGGAGGTGCGCGTGTCGAGGTTGCCGGTGGGTTCGTCGGCGAGCAGGATCGAGGGCGCGCCGACCAGCGCACGCGCGATCGCCACGCGCTGGCGCTGGCCGCCGGACAGCTGGTTCGGGCGATGGCCCATGCGGTCGCCGAGGCCGACCTTGCCCAGGGCCTCGACGGCGCGCGCGCGGCGCTCGTCCTGCGACAGGCCGCGATAGACCAGCGGCTGCATCACGTTCTGCAGCACGGTCATGCGCGGCAGCAGGTGGAAGCTCTGGAACACGAAGCCGATCTCGCGATTGCGCACCTGCGCCAGCTCGTTGTCGTTCATGCCCGACACGTCGCGGCCGTTGAGCGTGTACGTGCCCTCGGTGGGCGTGTCGAGGCAACCGAGCAGGTTCATCAGCGTCGACTTGCCCGACCCCGACGGCCCGGTCAGGGCCACGTATTCGTTGCGCGCGATGTCGAGGTCGACGCCGGCCAGGGCCTGCACGACTTCCTCGCCCATCGTGTAGCGCTTGACGATGTCGCGCAGGACGATCATCCGGCGTCCTTCGCGTCGTCATCGGCGCCCTTCCCGTCGCCCTCGTCCTTCGACTTCGCCGGGTCGCGACGCTTCACCTGCGCGCCCTCGCTGAGGCCGCGCAGCGCCTTCGCCGGGCCGACGATCACGGTGTCGCCCTGCGCGATGCCCTTGGCCACCACTTCCCAGCGGTCGTCGGAAGCACCGGTCTGCACGGTCACGCGCGTCGCCTTGCCATTCTTCGCCAGCCAGACGTGGCGCACGGGCTTGCCGTCGTCGCCGGTCTCGGTCGAGATCGCTTCCACCGGCACCGCGAGGCGGCGCTGGCCGTCGCCGAGGAAGATGTCGGCACGCACGCTCATGCCCGAACGCAGCGCCAGGCCCTTCGGCGGCACGATACGCACGGTGACCTTGTAGGCGCGGCCCTGGCCTTCGATGGTCGGGGCAAGCGCGATCTGCTCGACGCTGCCCTTGAGCGCGTTGTCCGGATAGGCCGCCGCGAACACCTCCACGCGCTGGCCCGCGCCGACCTTGGCGATGTCGGCTTCGTCGACCTTCAGCTCGGCGATGATCTCCGAGGTGTCGGCGATCTTCATCAGCTGCGCACCGGCGAAGGCCGAAGTCGAGGGCACCGCGGTCTCGCCGACCTTGATCGGCAGCGACACGATGCGCCCGGAGATCGGCGAGCGGATCTCGGTGCGCGCGCGCTGCTCGCGGGCGTCGTTGACCACCGATTCGGCGCGGCGCAGCGATTCCTCGCTGGTGCGCAGGTCGGCTTCGGCAACCTCCAGCTGGTTGCGGTCCTCGTCGAAGCGGTTGCGGTCGATCAGCTTCTGCTGCACCAGCACCTGGCTGCGCTCGAACTGCTTGCGGCGCAGCGCCACCTGGGCGCGCTGGCGCTCGATCGCGATGCGGGTCTGGCGCAGGCCGGCCTCCTCGCGCTCGATCGCGTTGTTGTACAGCTCCGGATCGAGCAGCAGCAGGGTCTGCCCGGCTTCGACGGTGTCGCCTTCCTTGACGAGGATGGTCTCGACCTTGCCGGTGACTTCCGAAGTCAGGTTGACCTCGTTGCGGAAGGCCAGCGTGCCCGAGGCGAGGATCGAGGGCTGCACCAGCTGCGGCGCGGCCGTCGCCAGGTCGACCTCGATCGCGGACGCGCCGCGATTCTTCTTGATGACGAACGGCACGACCAGCACGAGCACGATGCCGGCGGCAATGAGCCACTTGCGGTTGGGTTTCATCGAATGGATCCGGAATTCAGTGAGGGATCGCAGGTCACTTCAAGTGCGCGACGGCGGCGAGCGCGCCGAAGTAGACCAGGTAGGGCAGCGCCGCGACGAACACCGCCTGGCCCCAGCCGGTGCGGAACCAGGTACGCCAGCCCAGCGCGGCCAGGCCGATCGCCCAGAACATGAGCAGGCTGAAGCCCTTCGCAAACGTGCTCCAGGCATGGTCCATCGGCAGTTCGACGAACAGGGGGTCGATGTTGAGCACCTGCAGCGATTCCAGCGAGGTCTGCGGGGTCATGGTGATCGCGCCGACCAGCCCGACGATGCCACCGAGCAGCATCGGCATGCCCGACCAGGCCGTCAGGCTGAGGCCATGGCGAAAGGACAGTGCGTGTCCGGCGATCTTGCCGGCGATCCAGTAGTACAGCGCGACCACCAGCGTGACCAGCACGGTCGCCACGAGCAGTCCGGCCATGCTGAAGTAGCCCATGACCTGCGCGCTCGGCATGACCTTGCGCATCTGTTCGACCTCCTTCGCAGTGGCGTCGGGGTTGGCGTTGGCCATGCGATCCAACAGCCAGGCGCCATCGACCTGGGCGAAGTACACCGCCATCATGACCACGCTAAGCACGATCGTCAGCAGCAGCGGCACGAGGAAGGTCGGCTTGTCCTTCAGCGCGGCGAAGACCTTGGCGGGCTGGAGGTAGATGTCGAGCAGATGGGACATGGGAAGCTCCTGGGACAGGGGGCGGGTGCGCACGGCGGAACCGGAGTTCAGGATCCGGTCTTCGAGACCATGACGCGGCCGGGCGGCATTTGTGACACAGCCGTGGTTCGCGGGCAGGGCCCGGAAGTCACGTCAGGCCCGCACGGCAACCCGATCGTCCCCGAAACGACACGCCCCCGGCTCGGCCGGGGGCGTGCTGGGTCGCGGGCGCAGGGCTCAGTAGTAGATGCAGCCGTACTCGTCGCAGAAGGCGACGATCGACCAGCCGTACGGCGTGCACTCGTAGATGCGCTGGGTGTAGCCGGTCCTGGGGTTGTAGCTTTCGACGGCGCCGAACTCGCCCCAGTTGGCCTCGGTGCAGGGGGTGCTCGGGCCGCCCGGGATCGCCGCGGCGCTGCCGCTGTAGGCCATGGCGGCGGAGAACAGGGCGATCGCGGCACCGTGGATGAAGGTCTTGAACATGGCATTTCCTTTCGATTGCAGACTGCCGATCTCCGACGGCTGCGCACGTGGACGCAGGCCGCCATCGCCCGGACCCGGCAGCGCATGTGCGGGCGACGCATCCAGCCTAGCGCCCTTGCGTCTCCCCGACGGCGACGCTCAGCGCAGTTGCGCCAATCGCGTCGCCAGCTTCTTCGCCGACACCCCGCCCTTCGCGCCCAGTTCCTGCGCGAACAGCGATACCCGGAACTCTTCGAGGTCCCAGCGCAGGGACTGCCATCCCGGCTGGCGGTCGATGCCGCGATCGCGCGCATCGGCCAGCGCATCGTCGAACGGCTTGAGTTCGAGCATGCGTGCCTGGTCGCGCACCGGGTCGCGCAGCGCGCGCTCGGCGCGCAGCGCCATCGCCTTGAGCCAGCGCGGGTACTCGGCCAGCGCATCGGCCGGGACATCGCGCAGGAAGCCCGGCGCGGCCAGCGCGGCCAGCTGCGCGTGCAGGTCGTCGAGATTGGCGCGGGCCCAGCCCATCAGGTTCGATTCCAGCGCGGCACGGACCTCGGCGACGCGGGCGAGGATGGTCTCGGCCTGTTTCAGGCGGGTCATCGCTTCGGCGAACAGCGCCTTGCCGATGGCGTCGCGACGCAGCGCGAAGGCGTCCGGTTCGCGGATCTCCAGCAGCCCCTCGGCCGACAGCGCTGCGAACGCGCCCTCGACCAGGTCGGCGCGCAGGCGGTCGCTGTCCTTCAGGCCGTCGTTGCGCGGATCGCGGCTCTCGATCGCGGCGTACAGCAGCGAGGTCTTCGGCTGCACCGGCAACTGCTTGCGCGCCTGCTTCATCTTCTCGCCCAACGCGATCCGCAGCAGGCGGCGCACGCCCTCGGGATGGTGCCGCTGCGCCTCGCTGCGGTCGGCATGCACGGCGAGCGACACGCTGTCGCCATCGTCGTGCAGCGCCGGGTAGGCGGGCACGCCGCCGGCACCGGGCACCGAGGCCGGGATCGAGACCGCCGGAAAATCGGTCAGTCCGCGCTGCGCCAGGCCCTCCGCCGCGCGCGCCGAGAACGCGTCGGCCGCGCGCTTGCCGAAGCGCGCGCGCAGGTCGTCCAGATCGCGCGACTCCGCGAGCACGTTGCGGCCCTCACTGCCCTTCGACGACGCATCCAGCAGGCGCAGGTTGGCGCGCAGGTGCGCGTCGATCGATGCGCTGTCGAAATCCGACGGCAGGATCTCGACGCCGGTGAGCTTCTTCAGGAACCGCGCCAGCGCGCCCTCGAAGGCATCGGCGTCGCGCTGCGGGAAGGCCTCGGCGAAGGCGCGGGCGAAATCCGGCGCCGGCACGAAGTTGCGGCGCAGGGCCTTCGGCAGCGACTTGATCAGCGCTGCGGCCTTGTCCTGCACGAAGCCGGGCGCCAGCCACGACAGCTGCGCGGGGTCGAGCGCATTGAGCAGATGCAGCGGCACCACCACGGTCATGCCGTCGTCCGGCGCGCCCGGCTCGAAGCGGTACTTCACCGCCAGGCGTACCTCGCCCAGCGGCAGGTACGGCGGGAAGCGTTCGGCGTCGCTCGGACCACCGACCATCAGGTCGGCCAGCGACCATTCCAGCTTGGCCTTCTCGGCGGCCGGCAGCTTCGCGTACCAGGCATCCAGCGCCTGCGCGTTGTGCACGTGCGGCGGCAGGCGGTCGAGATACCACTGCGCCTGCCAGTCCTCGTCCACGACCAGCCCGGCACGGCGCTGCTTGGCCTCTTCCTCGATCGCCTTCGCCAGCGTGGCGCGATTGCGCGCGACGAACGCGGCGCGGGTGTTGATCTCGCCGGTGACCAGCGCATCGCGGGCGAAGATCGCACGCGACTCCTCCGGGAACAGCGCGCCGTAGTGCACCGGCTTCTTCGGCGCGAGCACCAGCCCGAACAGGCTGATCTGCTCGCTGCCGACCACCCGGCCCTGCGAACGCGCCCAGTGCGGGTCGTGGTGGCGGCGCGCGAGCAGGTGCGGCAGTTCGTCGATCGCCCATTCCGGCTCGATCGCGGCATTGGTGATCGACCAGACCTTCTCGGTGTCGAGCAGCGTCGCCGACAGCACCCAGGGCGGACTCTTCTTCGCCAGCGGCGATCCCGGGAACAGCGTGAACTTGCGCCCGCGCGGGCCGTCGTAGAGGCCACGATCGCCGCGATGGCCGATCTGCGTCGGCAGGCCCGCGATCAGGGCGCGGTGCAGCTTCGCGTAATCGACGGCGAGGCCCTGCTCTTCCTCCCCCTTTGCAACAGCCCGCTTGTCCTCCCCCTTTGCAAAAGGGGGATCGAGGGGGATTTGCTTCTGCGGGATTCGTGCGGAAAGCAAATCCCCCCTGCCCCCCTTTTTCAAAGGGGGGGCAGGCGCTGCGTCGGATGTGTTGCGGAAAGCCTTCGGCGCACGCGTATCGCGTCCATCGTCGCCGCCCAGATCGATCTCATCGCACAGCAGCTTCAACTGCCGATGCAGCTCGCGCCATTCGCGCAAGCGCAGGAAGCCGAGAAAATGCTTGTCCGCCCATTTGCGCAGCTGCGACTGGGTCATCTCCTCGTGTGCGACGCGGTAGGCCTCCCACAGTTTCAGGATGCCGACGAATTCCGACTTCGCATCCGCGAACTCGGCATGCGCGGCATCGGCGGCGCCGCGCTGGTCGGCCGGGCGCTCGCGCGGGTCCTGGATGCCGAGGAAGCTGGCGATCGCCAGCATTTCGCGCAGGCAACCGTGTCGCTGCGCGGCGATCAGCATGCGCGCCAGCTTCACGTCGACCGGCAGGCGCGCCATGGTCCGGCCGATGCGGGTGAGCTTGCGCTCGGCGTCGATCGCGCCCAGTTCGGCCAGCTGCTGCCAGCCGTCGGCGATCGCGCGCGGATCCGGCGGTTCGAGGAACGGGAAGTCCTCGATGCGGCCGAGTCCCAGCGACAGCATGCGCAGGATCACGCCGGCCAGCGCGGCGCGGCGGATTTCCGGATCGGTGTAGGGCTCGCGGGACAGGAAATCGGCTTCGGAATACAGCCGGAAGCAGGTGCCCGGCGCGATACGCCCGCAGCGGCCCTTGCGCTGGTCGGCGCTGGCCTGCGACACCGGTTCGATGTGCAGGCGATCGAGCTTCTGCCGCGGGCTGTAGCGCTTCACGCGCGCCAGGCCGGGATCGACCACGTAATGGATGCGCGGCACGGTCAGCGAGGTTTCGGCGACATTGGTCGCGAGCACGATGCGCCGCTGCGGACCGGGATTGAACACGCGGTCCTGGTCGCGCGCCGACAGCCGCGCATACAGCGGAAGTACCTCGGTGTGCCGATACTTGCGCTTCTCCAGCGCCTGGTGTGCGTCGCGGATCTCGCGCTCGCCGGGCAGGAAGATCAGCGTGTCGCCCGTGCCGCCGAGGCGCATGATCTCGTCGCAGGCGCCGACGATGCCGTCGATGACCGTCCGCTCACCGCTTCGGGTCTCGCCCGCTTCATCCTCGTCGCCGCCTTCGAGCGGACGGTAGCGCACCTCCACCGGATGGCCGCGACCTTCCACACTGACCACCGGCGCATCGCCGAAATGCTTCGAGAAGCGTTCGGTGTCGATGGTCGCGGAGGTGACGATCACCTTGAGGTCGCGGCGCTTCTGCAGCAACTGCTTCAGGTAGCCGAGCAGGAAATCGATGTTGAGGCTGCGTTCGTGCGCCTCGTCGACGATGATCGTGTCGTAGGCCGACAGCCAGCGATCGGACTGGATTTCCGCGAGCAGGATGCCGTCGGTCATGAACTTGACCGCCGTGCGGTCGCCGACGTTGTCGTTGAAGCGCACCTGGTAGCCCACCAGCCCGCCCATGGGCGTCTGCAGCTCCTCGGCGACGCGACGCGCCACCGCGCGCGCGGCGATCCGGCGCGGCTGGGTGCAGCCGATCATGCCGGCGGCGCCCCGACCGGCCGCCAGGCACAGCTTCGGCAGCTGCGTGGTCTTGCCCGAACCGGTCTCGCCGGCGATCACCACGACCTGGTGGCTGCGGATCAGCTCGACCAGGCGATCGGCCTCGGCGGCGATCGGCAGGTTCGGATCCACCGCCACCGCCGTCGGCAGCGACGCCGCCCGCGCCTCGCGCGCCGCGACCGACACCGCCAGCGCCTCGGCGAACGCCGCCTGCAGCGCGGCATCGCCGGGCTTGCCGCTCCACCGCGACCACAGGCCGATCAGCCGGCCGCGATCGCGCGACAGGGCGCCCTCCACGGCCGCGCGGGCGCGGCGCAGGTCGGCCTGCCCTTCTGGATCAATAGGTTTCATCAATGAAAAACGTCTGAATAATTGACTTCAATCGTAACGATCGGAGCGATAGGCTGGGCGAACAGTCAGGCAGCACGCCGCAGGCTGCCATTGTCCCCCCAAGGAGCGTCCAGATGGCCAAGACCCCGAAATCCGGAAAGAGCACCGACGGCAAGCGCGCCGGCGCCGCCGCCACGACCGGCGACATGCCGCAGATCGACATCGGTCTGTCGGCCGGCGACCGCGGCAAGATCGCGGACGGCCTGTCGCACTTCCTCGCCGACAGCTACACCCTGTACCTGAAGACCCACAACTTCCACTGGAACATCACCGGCCCGATGTTCAACAGCCTGCACGTGATGTTCGAGGGCCAGTACACCGAGGCATGGACCGCGCTGGACGCCATCGCCGAGCGCATCCGCGCCCTCGGCTACCGCGCACCGGGCTCCTATGCCGAATTCGCGAAACTCAGCTCCATCGAGGACGCCGCAACGACGGACGACAGCGACTGGCGCGAAATGGTACGCCAACTGGTCCTCGGCAACGAAGCGGTCTGCCGCACCGCGCGCAAGGTCCTGAAGACCGCCGACAACGCCGGCGACGACCCGACCGTGGACCTGATGACCCAGCGCCTGAACATCCACGAGAAGAACGCCTGGATGCTGCGCTCGCTGCTGGCCTGAACGAAGACGGCCCGCGTGCGCGGGCCGTCGTCTTGCCTGCACCCTGGCCGCTAGCGACTGGGCGGCCGAGGCATCCGGGGCCGCTCGGGCGCGGCCGCCGGGCTCGACATGGCGGGCAGCACCGGTGCAGGGCGGCCACGCAGGTGCGCCTTGAAGAAGTCGACATAGCCGCGATAACCCTCGGCCATCGTGGCGAAGCGGGGATCGCCCTCCACCGTGCAGCGACCGCCATGGCCCACCGCCAGCTGGTAGGCCGCGCACAGCGCCAGCCCGTAGTCCGGATAGTGGACGTAATCCACGCTGGCCAGCTCCTGCTGCGTCACCAGGCGCCCGATGAAGGCCTGGTCGTAGCGCAGCTTCACCGGCGGGTCGCCCACCGTCACGCTCTGGATCGCGCTGCCGTACTGCGCGTACTTCGGATGCTGCGCCTGCCAGCTCGCCTTGAAGGCCGCGCGATCGGCTTCGACCAGGAACAGGTCGGCGAATTCGCGGCCGTCGTAGGTGGTCTGGGCGTTGTACGCGAACACCGCGTTCGCCCGGGTGGATTGGCGCGCGACCGGGTCCGGGCTGGTCGGGATCGCCATGTCGTCCTGCAGCACGGTCCACAGCGACAGCGTGCCGCGCGAACCGCCGACCACGAAGACGTTGCGGCGATCAATGCCCAGCGCGGCGGCGTTGGCACGGATGAATTGCAGGGCCCGTGCCAGGTCGTGGTGTGGCACGCCCGGATTGGTCGGCGAATCCGCCTCGCTCCGATTGGTCACCGGATGCCGGAATTCCACCGATGCGAACGAGAAGCCTGCGGCCAGGGCCGGCTTGAGCAGCACGGTCTCGGCAGCGGAACCGGGCGCAATGGCCTTGCTGCTTCCGTTGGGATGCGCCCAGACGATCAGCGGCGCGGGCGCGTCGGCGCTCGCCCCGGGGGCACGGTACAGATCGAAGCGCTGCTGCAGCCAGATCCCGCCGAGCGTCGGCTCGCGCCAGGCGGCCGGGCCGTAGCAGATGTCCTGGTTCGGGGTGTCCGGCGTCACCGCCGCCGGCGTGCATCCGCTCTGCGCCTGCGCCGTGGCGTACACGCACCACAGCAGCGCCCCCCATGCGGATCGACGCAGGAACCGGGAGATCGTGTGCTTCATCGGAACGCCCTCCAAGGCGACGATGGCAGGCGCCATCCAGCTCCCGCGAACGCGCGGGCCGCCGGGCCGTTGACCGTCCGACCACGAAAAAACCCCGCCGAGGCGGGGTTTCTCGTGGCACCGGCGAAGGACCGGCGATCAGCGCTGGTCGACGGCCTTGTAATCGCGTGCCGCATAACCCGTGTAGATCTGGCGCGGACGGCCGATCTTGGCTTCCGGGTCGTTCTGCTGTTCCAGCCAGTGCGAGACCCAGCCGGCGGTGCGGGCGATGGCGAACATGACCGTGAACATCTCGGTCGGGATGCCCAGCGCCTTGTAGATGATGCCCGAGTAGAAGTCGACGTTCGGGTAGAGCTTGCGCTGCACGAAGTAATCGTCCTTCAGCGCGGCTTCCTCCAGCTTCATCGCCACTTCGAGCAGCGGGTCGTTGACGCCCAGCTCGTTCAGCACCTTGTGGCACATCTCGCGGATGATCTTCGCGCGCGGGTCGAAGTTCTTGTAGACGCGATGGCCGAAGCCCATCAGGCGGAAGCCCGAGTTCTTGTCCTTGGCCTTGTCGACGGCCGACTGCACGTTGCCCGGGGTGCCGATCTCTTCGAGCATCTTCAGCACGGCTTCGTTGGCGCCGCCATGCGCGGGGCCCCACAGCGCGGCGACGCCGGCGGCGACGCAGGCATAGGGGTTCGCACCGGTGGAACCGACGAGGCGCACGGTCGAGGTCGACGCGTTCTGCTCGTGGTCGGCGTGCAGGATGAACAGCAGGTCCAGCGCCTTGGCGGCGACCGGATTCAGCTCCAGCGGCTCGCTGGGCACTTCCTTCATCATGTGCAGGAAGCGGGTGACGTATTCGAGGTTGTTCTTCGGATAGCGGCTCGGCCAGCCGATCGAATAGCGATGGCAGGCGGCGGCGATCGTCGGCACCTTGGCGATCAGGCGGATCGCGGCCATGCGACGCTGCTCGGCGTCTTCGAGGTCCAGGGTGTTGTGGTAGAAGCTCGCCATCGAGCCGAGCATGCCGACCAGCATCGCCATCGGGTGCGCGTCGTGGCGGAAGCCGAACAGGAAGGTGCGGAAGGCTTCGTGCATCATCGTGTGATGCGTGACTTCATGCTCGAACTTGGCGAATTCCTGCGGGTTCGGCAGTTCGCCGTTCATCAGCAGGTAGGCCACTTCGAGGAAGCTCGACTTCTCGGCGAGCTGTTCGATCGGGTAGCCGCGATACATCAGCACGCCGGCATCGCCATCGATGTAGGTGATCGCCGAACGGCACGACGCGGTGGCCATGAAGCCCGAGTCGTACGTGAACAGGCCCGTCTCCTTCGGGAGCTTCGCGATGTCGACGCACGGGCTGCCCAGCGTGGGCTGGTACACCGGCAGGACGGCGGACTTCTCGCCGGCGGTCACGGTGACCTGGGTCGGAATGGTGGAATCCTGTTGAGACACGGCACACTCCCGGAAAGCTTGAATGACGTTGAATGCGGAGCTCAGCACCGGCCGTGCCGCACTCGGGGAAGGCAGCCGCGACGCGGTCGCGACAATGGCCGATTATCGCATACCGAAATTCGAGCGCCTGCTCTGGACTTTGGTCGAATCCGGCGGCATCGCGGAAACGCAGCGTCGCAGCGGCGGCGCTGCGCCGGAAGGCTGTCATGCCAGTGAAACCGCGAGCCGCGCGAGCAGGGACCAGGGCGGAATCCAGGCACGCGGACACGACAACGGCCGCCAGGGGCGGCCGTTGCGATGATGCGGTGCTGCGCGAGCCGCCCTGGGGCGGCGACGGCGATTACTTGCCGTAGCGCTTGCGGAACTTGTCGACGCGGCCGGCGGTGTCGACGACACGGTGCTGGCCGGTGTAGAACGGATGCGACGACGACGAGATTTCCACCTTGATGAGGGGGTATTCGTTGCCATCTTCCCACTTGACGGTTTCCTTGCTGCCAAGGGTCGAGCGGGTCAGGATCTTGAAGTCCGAGGTCACGTCCTGGAACACGACCTGGCGGTATTCGGGATGGATATCGGCCTTCATGGCGGCACCAGAGTTGAGCGGAAAGCCGGGCATTCTAGCCGAGACGACGCCCCGGGCTCAAGCCGCCCGTCGGCTGGGCGGCAGAATTGGCCGGCACGACCGCCCGGACCCGCTCATTCCGCCCGCAGGGCCCGGCGGATCAGGGCCTCGAACGCGGCCTGGTCGTAGGCCATGAGGATGTCGGCGTTGTCGGCCCGGCCGGAGCGGCGGTTCCAGTCGACCACGGTCGCGCCGCGGCTTTCGGTCCCGACCAGCTCGATCCGCAGCGGCCGCACGGCGCGTTCGCGGATGTGCTCGGGCGCGACCAGCATCGCCATGGCAAGGGCGTCGGCGGCATGCCAGCGCTCGCCGCGCAGACCGGCGGACCATTCGCGGGTCTTGCGCGAGATCGCCTCGTAGAACCGCGCCCGGGGATGATCGGCCTGCAGCCAGCGCTCGACGTCGGCATGCAGGAAACCGTGGCGGATCACCGCCTCCCAGTCCGCGACCTCGACAATCTTCCCGGCCGCCGCGAAGGCCTCGAACACGATGTGCGCGGCCTCCGGGTCGAAACCGATGTTGAACTCGGCCATCGGCGTGGTGTTGCCCTGCCCCGTGACCGCGCCGCCCATCACCACCATGCGGCCGACGCGTTCGGGCAGGGTCGGATCGAGCTTGAGCGCCACCGCGAGGTTGGTCAGCGGCCCGAGCATGCAGACGACGAGTCTGCCGGCGTGGGCATGCGAGAGCCGGATCATCGCCTGGGCGGCGTGTTCGGCCTCGGCCTGCTTCGCGGCCGGCGGATAGCCGATGTCGCCGAAGCCGTCGCGGCCGTGGACATACGAGGCGTCCGGCGCGGCATGCAGCAGCGGCGCATCGCAGCCGGCGTAGACCGGGATGTCGACGCCGGCCACTTCGCAGAGTTTCAGCGCGTTGGCGACGGTGTACTTGAGGCCGACGTTGCCGGCGGCGATGGTGAGCGCAACGACCTCGTGATGCGGGGCATCGAAGGCCATCAGCAGGGCGAGCGCGTCGTCCACGCCCGGGTCGGTGTCGATCAGCAGGGGGAATTTTTCGGTCATCGACCGATTATGCCGATGGCGGCCGGGCACGCCAGCCCCGGGCGTAGATCAACCCGGGCGTAGAATCCCGCGAAACCTGCGGAGTCCGCTATGTCGCCGACCGTCACCCCCTTCTTCCACACCGACAGCTGCACCTGGACCTACGTCGTCGCCGACCCCGTGAGCCGGCAGGCGGCGATCATCGACCCCGTGCTGGATTTCGATGCGAAGTCCGGGCGGACCTCGACGACCTCGGCACAGCAGGTGCTGGACCATGTCCGCGCGCACGCGCTGGAGGTGCGCTGGATCCTCGACACCCATGCCCATGCCGACCATCTCAGCGCCGGGCACTGGCTGAAACCGCACTGCCCGGGCGCGACGCTGGCCATCGGCGAAGGCATCCGCACGGTGCAGAAGGCGTTCCGGCCGATCTTCAACCTCGGCGAGCACTTCCCGGTCGACGGCTCGCAGTTCGACCACCTGTTCGCCGACGGCGAACGCTTCGCGGTCGGCGGGATCGAGGCCGAGGTGATCGCGGTGCCGGGCCATACCAGCGACAGCATCGCCTACCGGATCGGCGATGCGCTGTTCGTCGGCGATTCGATCTTCATGCCCGACGGCGGCACCGCGCGCTGCGATTTCCCGGGCGGCGACGCGCGCACGCTGTACCGCTCGATCCAGCGCATGTTCGCGCTGCCGGACGAGACCCGCGTGTTCGTGTGCCACGACTACGCGCCGGGCGGACGCGCCTACGCCTGCGAGACCACCATCGCCGCGCAGAAGGCCGGCAACATCCACGTGCGCGAGGGCATCGGCGAGGACGACTTCGTCGCGGTGCGCACCGCGCGCGACGCCACGCTGGCGATGCCGACCCTGCTGCTGCCCGCCGTGCAGGTGAACATCCGCGCCGGCGCCCTGCCCGAGCCGGAAGACAACGGCGTGCGCTACCTCAAGCTGCCGATCGACCGGCTGTAGCGTGCCGTAGCCCGAAACCCATCCCCACCCAACCCTCCCCTTGAAGGGGAGGGCTTGAAAGCACGGCGCTTTCCTCCCTCCCCTTCAAAGCACGGCGCTTTGCTCCCTCCCCTTCAAGGGGGCGAGGCGGTGCGCTGGCGAGGCACTGCCTCGCGCGCCGGTGAGCGCCCGAGCGCAAGGCGCGAGGGCTGGGCGGGCCGGGGTGGGGATGGGTTTTGCTGATGGAAGCAGCAAGACTCATGACTCGCGACTCGAAGCGTGAAAACCACGCCGCAGTTCATTTCTTCGCCGCCTTCGCCACGGCCGCCGCGAGCGCGCCGGCATCGCCGGGCGCGTAGTCGTCGTCGACGTACGCGACGCGTCCGGCGCCGTCGATCACGAACACCTTGCGCTGGTTGTAGCCGGCCTTCGCGTCGTAGCTGCCGTAGCGGCGCGCGATGCCGTAGTCGGCATCGTTGACGTAATGCAGGTCCTTGGTGCGCAGAGTACGACGCCAGGCGTCGAGCAGTTCGGGGGTGGACGCGCTGACGGCGAGCTTCACCACCTCGCCCAGCAGCGCGTAGTCCGGGGCCAGCATGTCCAGTTCGTCGAGCTGGATGGCGCAGCTCATCATCCGCCTGCGCTCCCGGTCGCGCGCGGCCAGCGCGATCTCCTCGGCATCGCCTTCGATCAGCGGCAGCGTCCCGCTGAAGGCCGCCGGGTAGAACGACAGCACGACGACCTTGCCGCGCAATGCGGAGAGGCGCGTGTCTTCGGCCGGGGCATGGCTGCGGCCAGCGCGCGCGGCGGCCCACGGCGAGATCTGCGGCATGTCGATCGCGAAGTCGGGCGCGACATCGCCGACCTCGGGCGGATCTTCGGCCGGCGCCGGGGCGAGGGTGTCGGCGACGCCGAGCAGCGACTTCACGGCGGCCTCCAGCGGCTTGAGTCGCTCGCCCTGCGCGCGGAAGCCGTCGTCGCGCCAGCGCACGATGCCGTCCTTGTCGATCAGCAGCACGGTGGCGTCGGCGCGATCGGGCCTGGGCATCTGCACGCCGGTGGCCCGCGCGATCCGTGCCAGCGCCTCGGGGCTGCGCGCCGGCGCGCAGTGGTCGCCCATCAGCATGGGGAAGCCGTCGTCCTCTGCCGCGTCGACGCCGGTCACGAAGATCGTGCGCGGAAAACGCTCCTGCGGGATGGTCTGCGGCAGCGCATGGCCGCGACGGAAATAGGCGCCGAATGCGAGCCGCAGCATGCTGCCGTACTCGCTGTGCGCCGGCATCAGCGCGACCAGGCGAGGCGCGTCGCCCCAGTCTTCGGCCTGCGACGGGTCTTCGCAGAACAGCGACGCCGGGACGCGGTCGCCGACATTGCCCGGCGCGGCGGAAGCAAGGCCGGGGAGGCTCGCGAGAAGGAGGAGGGAGACCGGCAGGAGCGCTTGGGGGAGGCGAAACGGCTTCGATGCGGCGCGGATCATCACGACGGCTTCCGGTCGGGGCCGCACCGGCGGTGCGGCGGCCCGGTCACGATCCATGCCGCGCGCTGAATGTCGCGCGAATCCCCGTGGCCCCGGCGTGTCCGGTCAGGGCGCGGACTGCGCGGCGGGCGCGACGCCCAGGACCTCGCGGACCTTTGCTTCGGACGATTTCATGCCCGCGCTGCGGCCGAAGGCCAGGGCCTGCTCGGCCGACATGCCCTCGCCCGCCTTCAGCAGGGCGAGCAGGCCGCCGACGCGATTGCCGCTGGCGCAGTGCACCAGCACCGGACCGCGTGCGTCGCGCAGGAGATCGCCGAGGCGGCGGGCGTTCTCCGGCGTCAGCGCGGCGGCACCATCGATCGGCAGTTCGAGGTAGCGCATTCCGGCGGCGGCAACCTCGGCGCGTTCGTCGCGGTCCTTCATTTCGTCTGCTGTGCGCAGGTTGATCACCGTGCCGACACCGGCGTCGGCGAACGCGCGCCAGTCGGCTTCGGCCGGTTGTCCCGCGACGTACAGCTGCGGCGCGGGCTGCTTCACGGCGGTGCCGGCGGGCGTGGTCGTCATCGCTGGCAGGGCGTGCGTGGCGTGACCGGCACAGGCTGCGAGCAGCAGTGCAAGTGCGGCGAGCGCGAACAGGCGGATCGGACGATCGGATCTCATGGCGTTCATGGACATCAACCCTGCAGTTGCGTGCGCACCCAGCGCACGATGTCGGCCGCGCCCATGGCCCCGGAATGGCGGGCGAGTTCGCGGCCGCGATGGAACAGCACCAGCGTGGGAATGCTGCGGATGGCGAAGCGCGCACCCAGCGCGGGCTCGGCCTCGGTGTCGACCTTCGCGAGGCGCAGCGCGGGTTCGAGATGGCCGGCAGCCTGCTCGAAATGCGGCGCCATCATCCGGCACGGCTGACACCAGGGCGCCCAGAAATCCACCAGCACCGGCAGGTCGCCATCGACGACATGGCGATCGAAATTCCCGACGCCCAGGGCCAACGGATGCGCGGCGAACAGCGGTTGCTTGCAGCGACCGCACACCGGCGCGTCGGCGAGGCGCGCAGCCGGCACGCGGTTGAGCGCATGGCATGCGGGACAGGCGATCTTCAGCGCGTCATTGTCCATCGTGGCCCTCCGCTTCGAGTACGCGCCCGCTGGCGTCGCGGATGCTGACATCGACCTGGATGCCTTCGCGCACGCTCTGCGTGACCACGCAGAACTGTTCGAACTGGGCGAGGACGCGCGGCAGGTGTTCCAGCGCTTCGGCGGTGTCGGACAGCTGGATCGATACCTGCGCGCGCGGGATGCGCCAGCGGCCTTCGGCGTTGCGCATCTTTTCGCCGACGATCTCGGCGCGGATCGGGCCGGGCGCATTCTTGAACTTGCGCAGCGCGAACAGCAGGCTGGCGCTGAGGCAGTTGGCGATGCCGGCGAGCAGCAGCGCCGAGGGATTCGGGTCGCGGCCCTCGCCCAGCGGCGGCGACTCGTCGGTGAACAGCGGATCGATGTCGGTGCCTTCGAAACTCACCTTGAACGCATACGGCCCTTCCTGTTCGAGGACGATGCGGACGCCGGTCTGTTCCTTGCCCTGGCTCTCGGCCATGTCAGTGCTCCTGTTCGGTGCGCGGAGAAGCATCGCCGCGCAGGGTGACAACATACAACAGCGGAATGACGACCAGGGTCAGCACGGTGCTGACCAGGATGCCGAAGATCAGCGACACCGCCAGTCCGTTGAAGATCGGGTCGTCGAGGATGAAGAACGCGCCGAGCATCGCCGCCAGTGCGGTCAGCACGATCGGCTGGGCGCGCACGGCGCCGGCCTCGATCACCGCCTCGTCGGGGCTCCGGCCCTCGGCGATCGACTGGTTGATGAAGTCCACCAGCAGGATGGAGTTGCGCACGATGATGCCCGCCAGGGCGATCATGCCGATCATCGAGGTCGCGGTGAACTGCGCGCCCAGCAGCGCGTGCCCCGGCATCACGCCGATCACGGTCATCGGGATCGGCGCCATGATCACCAGCGGCACCAGGTAGCTGCGGAACTGCGCGACGATCAGCAGGTAGATCAGCACCAGGCCGGCGGCGTAGGCGATGCCCATGTCGCGGAAGGTTTCGTAGGTGATCTGCCACTCGCCGTCCCACTTGATCGATTCGACGGCGGTGTCGATGGGCTGGCGGATGAAGCTCTGCTGCAGCCGGCGCCCCGCGATGTCGTGGTCCGACACCTGCCCGACCAGGTCGAACATGCCGTACAGCGGGCTGTCGAGTTCACCGGCCTCGTCGCCCATTACGTAGACCACCGGCAGCAGGTCCTTGTGGTGGATCGCGCCGTCCCAGTCGTCGCGGACGACTTCGACGACTTCCGACAGCGGGACCATCTGGCCCTGCCCGCCCTTCACGGTCAGCGCGAGCAGGCGCTGCAGGCTGGCCTGTTCGGACACCGGCACGCGCAGGCGCACCGGGCGCGGGTGTCGCGAGGCGCCGTCCTGCACATAGGTGGCATCGTGGCCGCCGACCGCGGCCGCGAGCGTGTTCGCGATCGTCGCCTGGTCCACGCCCAGTCGCGTCGCACGTTCGCGATCGACCACCAGCACTTCGCGCGGCGCATCGGCCTCGACCGTGGTGTCGACGTCGACGATGCCCTCGGTGGCGCGGAAGCGCGCTTCCAACGCCTTCGCGACCTTGCGCGCCTGGTCGTAGTCGGGCCCGTAGACCTCGGCGACCAGCGGCGCCAGCACCGGCGGACCCGGCGGCACTTCGACGACCTTCACCGACGCGCCGTGGCGACGGCCGATCGCATCGAGCGCCGGACGGATCTCGCGGGCGATGTCGTGGCTCTTGCGGTCGCGGTGGTGCTTGTCGACCAGGTTGACCTGCAGGTCGCCGACGTTGGCGCCGCTGCGCAGGAAATACTGGCGCACCAGACCGTTGAAGTTGATCGGCGCCGAGGTCCCCGCATAGGCCTGCACGCTCGCCACTTCCGGCAATTCCAGCGTGCGCGCGGCCAGCTCGGCGAGCAGCGCATGGGTACTTTCCAGGGTGCGGCCCTCGGGCAGGTCAACCACGACCTGCAGCTCCGACTTGTTGTCGAAGGGCAGCATCTTCAGCACGACCAGTTGCACGGCGGCGAGGCTGGCCGAGAGCAGCACCAGCGCGACCATGCCGCCGAACAGCCAGCGCCGGCGACGCGGGGCGCGGTCGCCGACCAGGAACGGCGTCATCACCCGGCGGAACAGGCGATGCAGGCGTGATTCGCCGCCATCGATGGTATGTGCATCGCTGTGCGCGACGACATGCGGCTTGAGCAGCTTCAGCGACAGCCACGGCGTGACGATCAACGCGATCGCCAGCGAGATCAGCATGCCGGCGGAAGCGTTGATCGGAATCGGGCGCATGTACGGGCCCATCAGCCCGCTGACGAAGGCCATCGGCAGCAGCGCCGCGATCACGGTGAAGGTGGCGAGGATGGTGGGCCCGCCGACTTCGTCGACGGCGGGCGGAATCGCTTCGCGCAGAGTCTTTCCGCCGCGCGCCATGTGCCGATGGATGTTCTCGACCACCACGATCGCGTCGTCGACGAGGATGCCGATCGAGAAGATCAGCGCGAACAGCGAGACGCGGTTGAGGGTGAAGCCCATCGCCCACGAGGCGAACAGCGTCAGCGCGAGGGTCAGCACCACGGCGGCGCCGACCACCAGCGCCTCGCGGCGGCCCAGCGCGAACAGCACCAGCAGCACCACCGACAACGTCGCGAACATCAGCTTCTGGATGAGCTTCTGCGCCTTGTCGGTCGCGGTGGCGCCGTAGTCGCGCACGATCTCGACCTGCACGGCGTCGGGGATGAGTTCGCCGCGCAGGGTCTGGATGCGCGCCGCGATCGCGGCGGTGATGTCCGAGGCGTTGCTGCCGGGCTTCTTGGCGATGGCGATCGTCAGCGCCGGGCTGGTGCCGGCCTTCGGGCCCGGCTGGCCGGCGGGCACGGCGTGCCAGACATAGCTCGACGGCACATCGATGCCGGCGCGCACGTCGGCGACATCGGCCAGCGTCACCGGCTTGCCATCGCGCAGGGCGAGCACCAGTTCGGCGACATCGTCGCGGTCGGCGAGGAAGCGGCCGGCGCTCACCGGCACGCTGCGGTCGTCGCCGACGCGCTCGCCGAGGTGACGGACCACGTTCGCGGCCTGCAACGACTGCGCGATCTCGCCCACGCTCAGGCCGAACGCGGCCAGGCGCGCGGGATCCAGCGTGACAGCAACCACGCGGTCGGGCGCGCCGATGGTGTAGACATCGCGCGTGCCGGGCACGCGCTTGAGTTCGGTTTCGAGCGTGCGCGCGACGGCGGCAAGATCATTGATGCCCGTGGCCTCGTCGTCGGACCACAGGGTCAGCGCCATCACCGGCACGTCGTCGATGCCCTTGGGCTTGATCAGCGGCTGGCCGACGCCGACACCTTGCGGCATCCAGTCGGCATTCGAGTACACCTGGTTGTACAGGCGCACGATCGCTGGCTGGCGCTCGACGCCGACGGTGTATTCCACGGTCAGCACGGCCATGCCGGGCCGGCTGATCGAGTAGACGTGCTTGACGCCCTCGATCTCCGACAGCTTCTGCTCCAGCGGATAGCTCACCAGCTGCTCGACATCGCGCGCAGACGCGCCCGGGAACGGCACGAACACGTTCGCCATGGTCACGTCGATCTGCGGCTCTTCCTCGCGCGGCGTGACCAGCACCGCGACCAGGCCGAGGATCAGGCCCATCAGCGCGAGTACCGGCGTCAACGGATTGGCCTGGAACGCGCGCGCCAGGCGTCCGGACAACCCGAGCCGGGCGGCGGACCCGGTCGTGGACTCAGTCATTGCGGCCTCCCTGCGCGGCCCGCGCGGCGGCGAGCATGCGCAAGGCCTCGGCGGGATCGCGGGCGACCACCTCGCCGGGCGCCAGGCCCGCGAGCACATCCACGGCCTCGCCATTGCGTGCGCCCAGGCGCACCTGGCGCAGCAGCACGCGGCGGTCCTTCACCACGTAGACGGCGGTGAGTTCGCCGCGACGCGCCACGGCGGCATCGGGAATGCGCACGCTGCCCTCACCGCCGGCGATCGGGAACACCACCTTCGCGGTCGCGCCCGGCGCGGGCGCATCGGCCTCGATGCGCGGCAGCGCGACGCGCACCGGCACGCTGTGGCTGGCGGGATCGGCGGCGGGATAGACCACGACCGCGCGCGCCTCGACGCTGCGCCCGTCGTCGAACACCACCCGCGCCTGCGGTTTAGCGCGGATCGCATCGGCGGCCGACTGCGGCACGCGCACTTCGATGCGCAGATCGTCCGGCGCATAGACGGTCAGCAGCGGCTGGCCGGGGCCGACGGTCTCGCCCGGCTCGACGCGGCGCGCCGCGACGATGCCCGCATACGGCGCGCGCACCGTCGTGTAATCCGCGTTCTGGCCGGCGGCCGAGACCTGCGCGCGGGCGGCATCGCGCGCGGCATTGGCGGCATCGCGCGCTGCGCGGGCCTGGTCGAGCTGCGCACCCGAGACGTACTTGTCGCGCGCCAGGGAGGCGAAACGCTGGTACTGGCGCTCGGCTTCGACGGCCGAGGCTTCCGCCGCACGCAGCTGCGCGCGCGCGGCATCGACGCCGGCCTGCTGTTCGACCACGGTCAGGCGCAGCAGCACCTGGCCGGCAGCCACGCGGTCGTTCACGTCGACATCGACCGCAGTCACGCGACCGCCGGTCTGCGCCGAGAGCACCGCCTCGCGCACCGCCTCGACCGTGCCGTCCCAGGCGCGGCCGTCGGCGTCGGCGCCGCCCCGGACGACGAAGGTGTCGATCGCAGGCGTGACCGGACGCACGTCGGCGGCATCGTCGGCGCCGCAGCCGGCCAGCACGGCGGCCAGTCCCAGGGCGAACGCGAGGCGGAAGCCGGCCGGGTTCATTTGAAGGCGCATCCGCTGGCCACGCCGAGTTTGCGGAACAGGATCGCCGCCGGGCAGAACCCGGTGACGCTGGCCTGCAGCAGGTTCAGGCCGATGAAGGCGGTGAACAGCCAGAACCACGGCGACACGAAGTGGGTCAGGGCGAGGCTCAGGAGGATCATCAGGCCGGCGAAGGCCATCACGGCGCGGTCGAGGTTCATGGCGGAACTTCCTGATTTGCTAAATTAGATTTATCTTATTTAGACTTTGCTACACTGTCAACACGCGAACAGGAGACCCCCATGCCCTACACCGCCCAGGACCTCGTCGCCCAGGCCCGCGCCGCGATCGAGGAAATCGACGCCCCCCGCCTGCGCGCGCTGCAGACCGCCGGCACGCCGGTCATCGACGTGCGCGAACCTGGCGAATTCGCCGAAGGCCGCATCCCCGGCGCCGTGAACATCCCGCGCGGGGTGCTGGAGTTCCAGGTCGACGGCCACCCGGCCGTGAACGGCGCGCGCGACGAGCACCTGTCGCACCGCGAGGCGCCGGTGATCGTCTATTGCCGCACCGGCGGGCGCTCGGCGCTGGCCGCCGAATCCCTGAAGCGGCTCGGCTTCGCGCAGCCGCTGTCCCTGGCCGGCGGCTGGCTGCGCTGGCGCGAGGACGGCGGCGCCGAGGAGACCGCCTCGTGAGCGCGCGCGACCCGTCGATGGGCGCACGCATGCAGGCGCAGGCGGAAGAGGCGGCGGAACTGCTCAAGGCGCTGTCGAACCCGCAGCGCCTGCGGGTGATGTGCCTGCTGATCGACGGCGAGAAGACCGTCGGCGAACTCAATGCCGAAATCGAACTGAGCCAGTCGGCGCTGTCGCAGCACCTCGCCGTGCTGCGCGAAGGCGGACTGGTGCAGACCCGGCGTGAGGCGCAGAACGTGTTCTATTCGGTCTCCGACGGCCCGGTGCAGCGGATCATGCGCACCCTGCACGACATCTACTGCCCTGCGGAAGACCAGGACGGGCTTTGCTGAGCGCGCCGCGTTGAACGCGCGGCTTCCGCCTCAGGCGCTGGCGTAGCGCACCGCGCCGCCGATCCAGCGCAGGGTCAGGCGCTCGGCCAGATCCGGCGACGCACGCAGCAGGGCTTCGCCGATGCGTTGCACGGTCGGCAACAGGGCGGCATCGCGGCCGAGGTCGGCGATACGGAACGCGGCGAGGCCGGTCTGCCGCGTGCCGAGCAGTTCGCCGGGGCCGCGCAGCTGGAGATCCTTTTCGGCGATGACGAAACCGTCGTTGGTCTCGCGCATCGTTTCCAGGCGCTGCCGGGCCATGCGCGACAGCGGCGACTGGTAGAGCAGCACGCAGCTCGACGCCGCGCTGCCGCGGCCCACGCGCCCGCGCAGCTGGTGCAGCTGCGCCAGGCCCAGGCGCTCGGCGTTCTCGATGATCATCAACGACGCGTTCGGCACGTCGACGCCGACCTCGATCACCGTCGTCGCGACCAGCAGCTGCACCTCGCCGGCCTTGAATGCGGCCATGGTCTTCTGCTTTTCGGCGGCCTTCAGCCGGCCATGCACGAGGGCGATGCGCAGCTCGGGCATCTGCTGGGTCAGCAGCTCGAAGGTGGTCTGCGCGGCCTGCGCGATCACTTCGTCGCTGTCGTCGATCAGCGTGCACACCCAGTACGCCTGCCGACCTTCGCGACAGGCGGCGCGGATGCGTTCGATCAGTTCCGGCCGGCGCTCGGCGCTCAGCACCACGGTCTGCACCGGCGTGCGCCCGGGCGGCAGTTCGTCGATGGCGGAGACATCCAGATCGGCGTAGGCGGCCATCGCCAGCGTGCGCGGGATGGGCGTGGCGGTCATCACCAGCTGGTGCGGCACGCTGTCGCCGCTGCTGCCCTTGTCGCGCAGGGCGAGGCGCTGGTGCACGCCGAAGCGGTGCTGTTCGTCGACGATGGCCAGGGCGAGGTCGCGGAACGCCACGCCCTCCTGCATCAGCGCATGCGTGCCGACGACGACCTGCGCCGCGCCGCTGGCGATGTCGGCGAGCACCGCGTCGCGCGCCTTGCCGGTGACCTTGCCGGCCAGCCAGACCACGCGCACGCCGAGCGGTTCGAGCCAGCCGCGCAGGTTCGCCAGGTGCTGCTCGGCGAGCAGTTCGGTCGGCGCCATCAGCGCCGCCTGCCGGCCCTCCTCCACCGCGAGCAGCGCGGCCATCGCCGCGACCACGGTCTTGCCGCTGCCCACGTCGCCCTGCACCAGGCGCAGCATCGGCACCGGCCGGGCAAGGTCGTCGCGGATCTCGGCCAGCACCCGCGCCTGGGCGCCGGTGAGCGCGAACGGCAGGCGTTCGCGCAGGGCATCGAGCAGGCGCGCCTTGCGCAAGGGCGGCGCACCGTGGGACTGCATCGCGATGCGCTGCCGGCGCAGGCTGAGGTGGTGCGCCAGCAGTTCCTCGATCGCCAGCCGGCGCTGCGCCGGATGCGTGCCGGCGAGCAGCGCCGGCACATCGCTGCCCTGCGGCGGGCGGTGCAGGGTCATCAGCGCCTCGCGCAGCGAGGGCAGGCGCGCGCAGAGCGGTTCGCCGGCGAAGACGTCGGCCGGCAGCAGCTCCATGGATGCGCCGTCGGGCAGACGCTGCAGCGCCTGCGCGATCAGCTTGCGCAGCACCGCCGGGCCGACGCCGTCGATGGCGGGATAGATCGGATCGAGGGATTCGCTCAGGCCGGGTTCGACGCCGGTGCCGAGCACCCGGTAGCTGGGATGGACGATTTCCAGGCCGATCTGGCCGGCGCGCGGCGTGCCATAGGCGCGGATGCGCGTGCCGACCGCGAACTGCGCGACCTGCGTGCCACGGAAATGGAAGAAGCGCAGGACCAGCGTGGCCTGCGAGTCGTCGCCGATGGCGACCTTCAGCATCGGCCGGCCGCGATAGCTGCGCTCGACCGCTTCGACCACGCCTTCGACCTGCGACGGCAGGCCGGGGCGCAGCAGGCGGATCGGCACCAGTTCGGTGCGGTCCTCGTACTGGCGCGGCAGGTGGAACCAGAGGTCCTGGAGGGTGAGCAGGCCGCGCGCGGCGAGCTTCTCCGCGACCTTGTCGCCGACGCCGCTCAGGCAGGTGAGCGGCGTGGCGGCGACGCGGTCGTAGTCGCTGTCGTGGACGGGCGATCCGGGCGTCATGCGGCGTCGCGATGTCCCAGCGCCGACGGGACGACGATCAGCCCAGGACCAGGATCGCGTCGACCTCGAACTTCGCGCCGCGCGGCAGCGCCGACACCTCGATGGTCGAACGCGCCGGGTACGGCGCCTGGAACACGTCCTGCATCACCGCGTTGACCGCAGCGAATTCGGACAGGTCGGTGAGGTACAGGCCGACGCGGACGACGTCGGCGAACGAACCGCCGGCGGCCTCGCAGACTTCGCGCAGGTTCGCGAAGGCCTGGCGCGCCTGGGCGGTGATGTCGCCTTCGACGATCAGGCCGGAATTCGGGTCCAGCGGGATCTGGCCGGACAGGAAGACCATGTCGCCGGCGCGGGTGGCCTGCGAGTAGGGGCCGATGGCGGCGGGAGCGTTCGGGGTGTTGATCGGTTCGCGGGGCATGGGGCGCTCGGTCTGAACGTGTGGATTCTGCGAGGCGGGCGCCAAAACCATGCGCCCGGGGAAAGGCCGGAGGTCGCGATCGGCAACAGGCCGACACGCCGGACGGGACCGTAGTGTAGCGCCGGGGTCGGAAGCGGTCATCGCGCGCCATTGAGAAAGAATTGAGCCGCACGTGCATGCGCGCGAGCACGGGCGCGCGCATCGTGCCCATGCCGGGGCGTCCTCGCATCGGCATCGTCATGCTGAAACGTCATGAAGACGGGCCGCCGGAGGTCCGACTTCATGATCGCCTTCGAAGTTTGTCGTCTCGCAGGCACCTAGCATGATCCACGGCGTCCGTCCGGCGATCGCAGCCGGCGACACAGACGTTTCGCGCCGGATCACGACGACGGGTTGTTCGAGGGGGCCCCGTCCACGCATCGCATGCCACGCACCCATGCTTCACCCAAGCACGCTTCACCCAAGCACGCTTCACCCAAGCATGCTTCACCCAAGCATGCTTCACCGGAGCATGCCCCGTCGGGGCATGCCCCACCGGGACGGGCACGGACGACGCCGTACGCAACAACACATCAAAAACGATCAAGGAGAGAACACCATGCGGTACCGTAGAGAACTGCTGTCGGCGTTGCTTCTGTTGTCCGTTCCCGTTGTCGCCTCAACCCAGACCGTCCCGTCGATGTCCCCCGGCAACGCCGAGGATGCCTCGTCGGTCGTCGTCATCCGCTATCGCACCCAGGCCGAGCTGCAGCAGCTCGGCGACCGCTTCCAGCACGTGCACGTGGACCGCCGCGCACGCACCGTGCGCGCCGACGCCACCGGTCGCGACATCGCGCAGCTGCGTGCGCTGGGCCTGTCGGTCGCCGTCGACCGCGACGCGACCCTGGCCCTGCGTCGCTCCGAAAGCGCCATCGCCCGCAGCGGCTTGGGCACCCGCAGCATTTCCGGGTACAGCTGCTATCGCACGGTCGAAGAGACCTACACCACGCTCAACCAGCTGACCGCGAACAGGCCGGCGCTGGCCAGCGTGTCCAACATCGGCAGCAGCTGGCTGAAGACGCGCGGCACCGGCGGCTACGACCTCAAGGTGTTGCGCCTGACCAATTCCGCGACCAATGCGTCCCGCCCGAACAAGCCGGCGATGGTGCTCACCGGCGGCATGCACCCGCGCGAATACGCCCCGGTGGAACTGGTCACCCGCTTCGGCGAGTGGCTGGTCAACGGCTACGGCACCGACGCGGAAGCCACCTGGCTGATGGACAACTACGTCTTCTACATCGTGCTGCAGTCCAATCCGGACGGCCGTAAGAAGGCCGAAGCCGGCGCGTCCTGGCGCAAGAACGTCAACAACACCAACGGCGCCTGCAGCGCCAGCACCTTCGGCGTCGACCTCAACCGCAACTTCCCGTTCCAGTGGAGCAGCGGTTCCGGCGGCTCCAGCGGCAACGCCTGCACCGAGACCTATCGCGGCCCGTCGCGGCAGTCCGAACCGGAAACGCAGGCCCTGGTCAGCCTGATCGCCGGCACGCCCGGCGCCAGCGGCGCCTACAGCGGCGGCATCTTCCCCGACCTGCGCGCCGACGGCGCCACCACCGCCGCGCCGGACACCGCCACCGGCATGTACATCGACGTGCACGCCTACGGCCAGCTGGTGATGTGGCCCTGGGGCTACACTTCCAGCGCCGCGCCCAACGGCACCGCGCTGCGCACGCTCGGCCGCCGCGTCGCGTACCACAACAGCGCCAAGCCGCAGACGATCTCGGAGCTGTACACCGCCGACGGCAGCAGCGTCGACACCATCTACGGCCTGCTCGGAACGCCCAGCCTGGCCTTCGAACTGGGCAGCGCCTTCTTCGAGGGCTGCTCCTCGTTCGAGTCGACCGTGCTGCCGCGCAACCTCGCCGCGCTCAAGTACGCCGCGCGCACGCTGTCGGCGCCGTATCGCTACCCGTCCGGTCCCGACAGCGTCAGCGTCAGCACCTCCGCGGCCAGCGTCCCGGCCGGCACGGCGGTGACGATCACGGCCGTGCTCGACGACACCCGCTTCAACCAGACCAACGGCACCGAAGCCTCGCAGAACATCGCGTCGGCGCGGATGTACGTCGACACGCCACCGTGGCAGTCGGGCGCGACCGCCATCGCCATGTCCGCCAGCGACGGCAGCTTCAACAGCACGCGCGAAACCGTCACCGCCAGCCTCAACACCTCGGGGCTGAGCGCGGGCCGGCACATCGTCTACGTGCAGGGCGTCGATGCCTCGGGCCAGGCCGGCGCGCCGAACGCGGTGATCGTCAACGTCACCGGCGGTGGCGGCGGCAACGTCGCACCCGTCGCGGATTACATCGCGAACGTGTCGCACAGCAACCTGACCGCGACGTTCTCGGACCGCTCCACCGACGGCGACGGCAGCATCGTGTCGTACAGCTGGGACTTCGGCGACGGCAGCACGTCCACGCTGGCCAATCCGACCAAGACCTACGCCACGCCTGCCGTCTACACGGTCAAGCTGACGGTCACCGACAACGGCGGCCTGAGCCACACGAAATCGGCACCGGTCGCCGTCGGCGTCAGCACGCCGCCGCGCGACACCTTCACCAACGGCAACGACTTCGCGATCAACGACAACGCCACGGTCGAAAGCCCGGTCACCGTCACCAACCGGCCGGAAAACGCACCCAGCGACGCCGTCGTCGCGGTCAACATCGTCCACACCTACATCGGCGACCTGAAGGTGGACCTGGTCGCGCCGGATGGCTCGGTGTACGTGCTGCACAACCGCGCCGGCGGCAGCGCGGACAACATCAACCGCACGTTCACGGTGAACCTGTCCAGCGAGGTGAAGAACGGCACCTGGAAGCTGCGCGTCAACGACAATGCGGTGAACGACACCGGGCGCCTGGACACCTGGAGCCTCACGTTCTGATCCGACGGATCGTGCCGACCGAAACCATCGCGGTCGACGGTTGACGGAACGCTCCCCGGACCCGCACGGGTCCGGGGAGTTGGCAGGCTCACATCCGCTGCACGCCGACGACCACGGCGAGACGGCGCACGCGGCGGATCACGTCGGCCAGGTGCGTGCGGTCGCTGACCGAGATGTCGAAGCGGATCACCGAGATGTTGCGGTCGCGGTCGAGGTACTCGACGCCTTCGATGTTGGAATCGGCCTGCGCGATGGCCGCTGCGACCTGGGCGAGCACGCCCATGCGGTTCTCGATCTCCACGCGCAGTGCCACGTGGAAATCGCCGCTGACCTCGCGGTCCCAGCCGATCGACACCCAGCGGTCAGGCGACTTGCGGTACTCGGCGACATTGGTGCATTCGATGCGGTGCACCACGATGCCGCGGCCGGCGGTGTGGTAGCCCATGACCTCGTCGCCCGGGATCGGCATGCAGCAATTGGCGAACGTGATGACGCCGCGCTCCGCGCCGGTGATCAGGATCTGCTCGCCCTGCGGCACGCGCGACTGCGGTTCTTCGGCGCCGTCGCGCCCGGAGCCGCGATGCGCCAGCGCCTGCGCGACCTGCGCCGGCATGCGGTTGCCCAGCGCGATGTCGGCGAGCAGCGCCTCCAGGCGCGGATAGCGGTGGTCGGCGATGAAGGATTCCAGACGCGCCGACGGCAGGCGGTCGAGCGAGGTGCCGAGGCTCTCCAGCGCGCGGTCGAGCATGCGATGGCCCAGCTGCACCGCGTCCTCGTGCTCCAGCTGCTTGAGCTGGTGGCGGATGCCGGTGCGCGCCTTGCCGGTGACCACGAACTCCAGCCACTGCGGCTTCGGCGCCGCGGATTTCGCGGTGATGATCTCCACCGACTGGCCGCTGCTGAGCTTGGTGCGCAGCGGCACCAGCTTGCGGTCGACGCGCGCCGCGACCGCGTGATTGCCCACGTCGGTGTGCACGGCGTAGGCGAAATCCAGCGTGGTCGCATTGCGCGGCAGCGCCATGATGTCGCCCTTCGGCGTGAACAGGTACACCTCGTCGGGGAACAGGTCGATCTTGACGTTTTCCAGGAACTCCAGCGACGAGCCGGTCGAACGCTGCGATTCGATCAGGTTCGCCACCCACGACTGCGCGCGGTTCTGCGCGCCGCTGACCGCGCCGCCGTGCTTGTACGACCAGTGCGCCGCGATGCCGCGTTCGGCGATCAGGTCCATTTCCTCGGTGCGGATCTGCACCTCGATCGGCGAACCGTAGGGCCCGAACAGCACCGTGTGCAGCGACTGGTAGCCGTTCGCCTTCGGGATCGCGATGAAATCGCGGAAACGCCCGTCCAGCGGCTTGAACGCCGAGTGCACCACGCCCAGCGCGTGGTAGCACTCCGGCACGCTCGGCACGACCAGGCGGAAACCGAACACGTCCATCACCTGGGCGAAGGTCTTTCCCTCCGAGCGCATCTTCGTGTAGATGCTCCACGGCGACTTGATCCGGCCGATCAGGCGGAACTGGAAGCCTTCCTTGCCGAGTTTCTGCGCCAGCTGCGCCTCGATCTTCGCCAGCGCCTCGCGGCGCACCACCGGCTGGGTGCGGATGCGTCGCGCCAGCACCGCGTGGCGCCAGGGATGCAGCGCGCGGAAGCCCAGGTCCTGCAGCTCGGCCTTGATCAGGTTCATGCCCAGGCGCTGCGCGATCGGCGCGTAGATCTCCAGCGTCTCGCGCGCGATGCGCGTCCGCGCCTCAGTGCTCTGCGAACCGAGCGTGCGCATGTTGTGCAGGCGATCGGCCAGCTTGATGAGGATCACGCGCAGGTCGCGCGCCATCGCCAGCATCATCTTGCGGAAGCTTTCCGCCGCCGCTTCCTGGCGATCGCGGAACTGCAGCTTGTCCAGCTTGGTGACGCCCTCGACCAGCTCGGCCACCGTGGTGCCGAACGGCCCGGCGATGTCCTCGCGCGTGAGCGGCGTGTCCTCGATCGTGTCGTGCAGGATCGCCGCGACGAGGGTCTCGACGTCCACGCCCTGCTCGGCCAGCACCGTCGCCGCCGCGACCGGATGGGTGATGTAGGGTTCGCCGGATTTGCGCATCTGCCCCGCGTGCGCATCGGCGCCGACGCGCCACGCGCGCACGAGGGTGTCGCGCTGCTCGGCAGGCAGGTAGTCGGCGGCAGCCAGCAACGCGCGGACGTACTCCGGCAACTCCGCGGCGGGCGCGGGCGTGGGACCGGAGACGATGGGTTCGAGCTGGCTCATGCCCGAAGACTAAGGGGAAAATGCCGGATTGGGGAGACGGCGACGGCGATTCATGAACGACATCGGCATGAACGCGCAACAGTCGTCATTTCGCCGGCCCGAAACGACGAAACCCCGCCGGAGCGGGGTTTCGGGAATGCGTGCGTCGCGGGGACGCGCGGCCTGGACGCACGACTTACAGATCGTCGCCCTTCGACAGGTCGTCGTCGGCGACGACTTCGGCGGCGGCCCATTCCAGGGCTTCGCGTTCCTTGCGCTCGCGCTCGGCCTTCTCGACGGCGTCGACGAAACCGTGGTCGATGCGGCGGGCGGCGATCTCGCGCAGGGCCAGCACGGTGGGCTTGTCGTTGGCTTCGCTGTTGTCCAGCTGCGGCTCGACGCCATTGGCGAGCTGGCGGGCGCGCTTGGCGGCCATCATCACGAGCTCGAAACGGTTATCGACGACTTGCAGGCAATCTTCAACGGTGATGCGGGCCATGGGGCTCCCGGCGGCCAGGGGCCGTCCGTCTGATGTGTGGGAACCGGAGATTGTAGCGATCCGACCGGTCCCGGCACAAGGTCGGGCCGACGCGCGGGCCGGGGGCCGGACAGGGGCAGGCAGGCCCGCGCCCCGGGCGTCGCCCTTTCGAATCAGCGACTTGCCGGTGCGAGGATGCACCGGAAGGTCAGGTTGATCCGCGCATCCACCGGCCGCGCCGTCCCTGCGAGGGCGTGGCGCCAGGCCGCCTGCGTGTCGCCGGCCATGACCAGCAGGCTGCCGTGCGGCAGGTCGAGGTGCCGGGACGTTCCGCCGGCCCGCGGCTTCAGGGAAAACCGCCGCGTCGCGCCCAGGCTGACCGAGGCGATCACCGGGCGCGGCCCCAGCTCGGGCTCGTCGTCGCTGTGCCAGCCCATCCGGTCGCGGCCGTCGCGGTACAGGTTGGCCAGCACGCTGTTGAACGCGACGCCCAGTGCGTTCGACAAGCGCTCGCGCAGCGGCTGCAGGCTCGCCGGCCACGGATGCGGCACGAAGCTGGTGCGCGAATAGGTGTAGACCGCCTCGGGATCGCCGATCCAGCAACTCAGGCGCGGCGAGTCGACCTCGCGCCCGAACATGCGGATGCGGTGGCATTCCCACGGGATGTCCTGCCGCAGCTGCGCGAACAGCGCATCGGCTTCGTCCGCCGGCAGCCAGCCCGGCGCCAGGCGCAGGTCGGCACCCGGCAATTCCAGCCGTTCGAGGCTGCGATCCGTATACATCGTTTCGATCGACATCATGCGCATCCTGCCGATTTGCCCCGGCCGCCGCAAACCGCGAAAATCGACGGCTTACGACAGATCCCGCCCCCACAGATCGCCCCAGCCGGAGCAGCCAGATGAGCGAACACGCGCAGACCGATGTCGAACGCGACGTCATGGAGTACGACGTCGTCACCGTCGGCGCCGGCCCGGCCGGGCTGGCGTTCGCGATCCGCCTCAAGCAGCTGAATCCCGAGATCAGCGTCTGCGTGATCGAGAAGGCCTCGACCATCGGCGCGCAGATCCTCTCCGGCGCGGTGATCGAGACCGGCCCGCTCGACAAGCTGCTGCCGCAGTGGCGCGACAACCCGCCGCCGATCTGCGTGCCCGCGACCGAAGACGAATTCTGGCTGCTGACCAAGACCGGCGGCCGCAAGCTGCCGGTGCCGCCGGGCATGAACAACCACGGCAACGTGATCGTCAGCCTCGGCGCGATGTGCGCCTGGCTGGCGCCGCAGGCCGAAGCGCTGGGCGTGGAGATCTATCCTGGTTTTGCCGCTGCCGAGACCCTGCATGCCGAGGACGGCAGCGTGGTCGGCGTGCGCATCGGCGACATGGGCGTGGCCAAGGACGGGTCGCACAAGCCCGGCTTCACCGCCGGCATCGACATCCGCGCCAAGGTCACCGTGCTCGCCGAGGGCGCACGCGGCCATCTCACCAAGCGTCTGATCGAACGGTTCGCGCTGGACAAGGACAGCGACCCGCAGGGCTATTCGATCGGCATCAAGGAACTGTGGCAGGTGCCGGAAGACCGCGTCACGCCCGGCAAGATCGTGCACAGCTTCGGCTGGCCGGCCGACAGCCACACCTACGGCGGCAGCTTCCTCTACCACCTGGACAAGGGCCGGATCGCGCTGGGCTATGTCAGCGGCCTCGATTACCGGGATCCGGAGTACAAGCCGTGGGAAGCCTTCCAGCAGTGGAAGAACCATCCGATGGTCAAGCCGCTGCTCGAAGGCGGCAGCATCGTCTCCGCCGGTGCCCGCGCGATCGTGACCGGCGGCTGGCAGTCGCTGCCGAAGGTGGAGATGCCCGGCGCGCTGCTGATCGGCGACACCGCCGGCCTGCTCAACGTGCCGAAGATCAAGGGCACGCACCAGGCGATCCGCAGCGGCATGCTCGCCGCCGAACACCTTGTCGCCTCGCAGTTGTCCCCGGCCGGTTTCGACGCGAAGCTGCGCGCCTCCGACGCGATGGCCGAGCTGAAGAAGGTCCGCAACGTGAAGCCCGGCTTCAAGCGCGGCCTCTGGTTCGGCATGCTCAACGCGGCCTGGGAAACCGTCACCGGCGGCGCCTCGCCGTGGACGCTGAAGAACAAGCCCGACTGGTCGTCGTTGCAGAAGCTCTCCGACGCCGAACAGCCGAAGCGCGACTACGTCGACCGCACCCTGGCCCCGCGCGACCGCCTCGCAGGCGTGTATTTCGCCGCCACCGAACACGACGAGGACCAGCCGGTGCACCTGAAGGTGCGCGACACCTCGGTCTGCGTGACCCGCTGCGCCGAGGAGTACGGCAATCCCTGCACGAAGTTCTGCCCGGCCGGGGTGTACGAGATCGTCAGCGACGACGCAGGCAAGCGCCTGCAGATCAACGCCGCGAACTGCGTGCACTGCAAGACCTGCGACATCAAGGATCCCTACCAGATCATCGACTGGGTGACGCCGGAAGGCGGCTCGGGCCCGAACTACCAGAACCTCTGATCCGCGCCGCCCGGCCCGCATCGTCGTCTGCGCCGGGGCGACCGGCGCCACGCCCCTCGCCTGCGGGGACAGACGCGCGCCTTGTTCTGGCGTCGCGACTGGGCTAATGTCCTGAAGACACAAGGATCAGTGTTGCGATCGGGGCGCCCGCCTGCGGCGCCGGCAACCATCGGGGGGAGCCATGGCGGATCTGCAAGGTCTGTGCGACACGCTCCAGGCGCTCGCCGACGGCGGCGCGAGCGCGAAGGTGTCCTATTACTACGTCGGGGAAGACGGCGTCGCCCTGCGCAACGGCGCGATCCTCGTCGACCACGGCGTGCGCGCCCACATCGACCACGGCCAGTCCGATGCCTCCGCATCGATCGCCGCCATCGCCGCGCTCAAGCTGGTCAAGGTGGCCTCGCTGCAGATGAGCGAAGTCAGGCCGGCGCCGCACATGGCCTCGGTCGACCTGGCGCAGCTGATCGCGGACTTCCGTGAGCACATCCGCCGTGCAGCCGCGGCACCGCCGCCTGCGGCAGCGCCTGCACCTGCCCCCGCCGCACCCGCACGCGCGCCCGAACCCATCCCCTCTCCCGGCTCGACCGCCCAGTTCGTGGCGATCCTGGCCGCGCCCGGCATCGAACTGCGCAGCGAAGCGCTGAAACTGCTCGAACCACTGTTCGGTGTCGGCGCCGCGCGCAAGATCGACGATTTCGCCCGCCTCCATCCGCCGGCAGAACGCCCGCACGAGTTCCTGCTGCAATGCCAGCAGCACGTCTCGGTCATGCTCGGTGCGGGCAAGGCCGAAGCCCTGTTCCGTCCACTCTACGACCGCCTCGAATCCGAACGACTGAACCGTCGCAGCTGAAGCGCCACCGCACCCGCCTCCCCCGCCCGCATCCCAACGTCCCGGAAGGAGAGTCCCGATGTCCGCGAATCGTCTGTTGGCCTCGCTCTGGCTGCTCGTCAGCGCAGGCCTGCTGGTCATGCCCCTCGTCGGTGTGGATCCGACCACGCGCCTGTACTACTCGAATGCCGGGCAGGTGCTGGTCACCCTCACATCGTCGATCTACTGCTTCGCGACAATGCGCGCCTTCCCGGCGCAGAGTCCGCTGGGCAAGGTCTGGGGCGCGATCGGCGCCGGCCTGCTCGCCTGGGCCATCGCTGCCGGCATCTTCGCGGCCTATCCCATCCTCAATGCCGGCGAGGACACGCCCTATCCGTCGCTGGCCGATCCCTTCTACCTGCTGGCGCCGCCGCTGATGACCATCGGCCTGCTCCTGTTCAAGCGCTCGGCGGGTCTGGAATCCCCGGTCTGGGGCAAGGCGCTCGCCCTCGCCGCGTTGACGGTCTTCGGCTACATCGCCTGGCTGGCGAATGCCAAGGGCCTGTCCGACCCCGGGCTCTTCATGATCCTGGTGTCCATCGGCTACCTGCTGTTCGACCCCATCCTGATCGCCGTCACTCTGCTGACCGCCAGCGCATTCCGCGGCGGCGACGTGGCCACTTCCTGGTGGTACGTGGTCGGCGGCATCATCCTGTACTTCATCGCCAACCAGCTCTACACCTACCTGGTCGGCATCGAGCAGTACACCACCGGCTCTCCGATCGATGCCGGCTGGCTGCTCGGCTTCGGGCTGATCGCCTGCGGCGCGGTGAAGGCCCGCAAACTGCTCGGCTGACAGGGCCGCGCCATGACATCCGGGACCGGGGGCCAGCGCGCACCCGGTCCCGGGGTTCAATCGATCACGGGATCGTCGGGCGTCTCGAAGACACTGCCGCGTCCAGCGACTCGGTCGCGCCCGGGGCCGCGAGTTTCGACAGGCTGTCCTGCGCCGGCGTCGCGGCTGCCACATCGCGCGCCATGAAGGCGCGGCGCCCCGCCGGATCGCCCGGGTCGCCTTCGCCGATGAACACGTTCTGCCGGCCATCCGCCATCGCGGCGCCCAGTTCCACATAGCCGATGCCGCGCAGCCCCTGCTGCTTCGCCAGCACCGCCAGGCTGGCTGCCGTCTCCTCGACCGGCAGTCCTGCGCCACCGGCATTGAGCCTGCGGACGCCGGCCAGCGCGGACTCATGCAGCGCCTGCTCGGCCGTCGGCAACGGGGTCCGCGCCGGCACAGCCGCGATCGGCGACGGCAGCTCGCGCAACGATGGTGCCGGCATCGATTCGATCGGCTTCGACGGACGCAAACCGCCGCCGAAGGTGAAGGTCCAGCCGACTTTCACGAACGCCTCGCGCGCTTCGGGGCGATACCCGGCTTCCAGCGAGAACTGGTGTCGCGGATTGTCGACCGTTCGGAACGTCGCGCCGAATTCCGACATGCGCAGTGGGCCGCTGCTGTTGTCGAAACGGACCTGTCCTCCAAGCGCCATGCGTGGATTGCGGAAATCGACGGCTGCACCGAAGCCCGCCTTCGGCCCGAAGGTGCCATCCAGCGCCAGTGCACCCGCGCCGTTCGCGAATCCGAGGTTCGCCCCCAGGTTGAGCGATGCGCCTTGCGGACCGGTACCCAGGGTCGCGCGGAGCTTGTCGCCATTGGCGAACTCCGCGCCGAGTCGGTATTCGGCGCTGCCGGCTGGCTGGTCGATGCGCAGACCGAACTGGCCGCTCGCGCCACGCCCGAGCCCGAAGGCCGCATCCGCACCGATGACCGCACCACTGCGATCCTTGTCCAGATCGAACGACACGCGATCGCCATTCTCGAAGCGCAGCCTGGCATTCATCGACGCGGTGCCGGCCGGCTCGTCCACACGGAACGCGCCCGTGCCATCGCCCTTGCCCAGCTTGAACGCAGTGTCGGCGCCATAGACGGCACCCAGCCGCGAGCCGGTGTAATCGGCATTGAGGCTGTAGCCCTCGGAAAACCGGAGCTTCGTGTTGAACATCGATGTGCCGGCGGGTTCATCGACGCGGAACGTCGCCGTGCCGCTGCCGTCCTTGCCCAGCTTGAACGCACCATCCGCGCCGTAGACCTGGCCCTCACGCGTGCGCAGCCAATCGATGTTGAGCTTGCTGAAATCGTCGAACTTCAGTTTCGTGTTGAATGTCGACGTCCCAGCGGGCTCATCGACGCGGAACGCCGCCGTGCCGCTGCCGTCCTTGCCCAGCTTGAACGCACCATCCGCGCCGTAGACCTGGCCCTCACGCGTGCGCAGCCAATCGACGTTGAGCTTGCTGAAATCGTCGAACTTCAGTTTCGTATTGAACGTCGACGTCCCAGCGGGCTCATCGACGCGGAACGCCGCCGTGCCGCTGCCGTCCTTGCCGAGCTTGAACGCACCATCCGCGCCGTAGATCTGACCCTCGCGCGTGCGCAGCCAGTCGGCGTTGAGCGTGTGGAAATCGTCGAACTTCAGCTTCGTGTTGAATATCGACGTGCCGGCAGCCTCATGGACGCGAAACATTGCCGTGCCGTCACCGTTCTGGCCGAGCTTGAAGGCGCCGTCTGCGCCATAGATCTGGCCATCACGCGTATGAAGCCAGTCGGCATTCAGCACGGTGCCCTGGCCGAAACCGAAGCGACCATTGAGTCCATACCGGTCGATCGCCAAACCGGATTCGGTACTCAGGTCGAGATGGGTGCCGAATCGATTCCTTTCATCGAATCGATTGTCCAGATCGAGGCGATATGAAGATGGCGAGAGACGCCAGGCATTCGCATCCAGCAAGCCACCACGCCATCGCGTGGACACTCCGATCAAGGGATCGCCCGGCGGCGATGGCGCCTCGTCGGTCGCTGGGGATTCGGTCTTGGGATCGGGCATGACACCACCTCCATGCGTAGCAGCACCTACCGTTCTCCAGCGTAGGGTTGCCGCAGGGCAGGGTCAAGCAGACCACCAGAATCGCAAAAGAAAAACCCCCGCACGTGTGCGGGGGTTTTTGGTGTAAAGACCCTGGCGATGACCTACTCTCGCATGCTGAGTGCACACTACCATCGGCGCGTGCGCGTTTCACTTCCGAGTTCGGGATGGGATCGGGTGGTTCCACGCAGCTATTGTCACCAGGGAGAGGGTGGAGGGTCGCCGTTGGTTCCATGATGGAACTTCAGCGCTCACGCTCTCATTGGGTCTTGGGACGTAACGATTATAAGGCGAAGGTCGACGTGTCGTCGAGGCCTAAGGCTACTTGAGGTTATATGGTCAAGCCACACGGATCATTAGTACAGGTTAGCTCAATGGATTGCTCCACTTACACACCCTGCCTATCAACCACCTAGTCTTGATGGTTCCTTCAGGGGACTTGTGTCCCGGGAGATCTCATCTTGAGGCGCGCTTCCCGCTTAGATGCTTTCAGCGGTTATCGCTTCCGAACATAGCTACCCGGCAGTGCCACTGGCGTGACAACCGGAACACCAGAGGTTCGTCCACTCCGGTCCTCTCGTACTAGGAGCAGCCCCTCTCAAATCTCCAACGCCCACGACAGATAGGGACCGAACTGTCTCACGACGTTCTGAACCCAGCTCGCGTACCACTTTAAATGGCGAACAGCCATACCCTTGGGACCGACTACAGCCCCAGGATGTGATGAGCCGACATCGAGGTGCCAAACACCGCCGTCGATATGAACTCTTGGGCGGTATCAGCCTGTTATCCCCGGAGTACCTTTTATCCGTTGAGCGATGGCCCTTCCATACAGAACCACCGGATCACTAAGACCTACTTTCGTACCTGCTTGATCCGTCGATCTTGCAGTCAAGCACGCTTATGCCTTTGCACACAGTGCGCGATGTCCGACCGCGCTGAGCGTACCTTCGTGCTCCTCCGTTACTCTTTAGGAGGAGACCGCCCCAGTCAAACTACCCACCATACATGGTCCCCGACCCGGATTACGGGCCCAGGTTAGAACGTCAAGCACATCAGGGTGGTATTTCAAGGATGGCTCCACCGAAGCTGGCGCCTCGGTTTCATAGCCTCCCACCTATCCTACACAGACGAACTCAACGTTCAATGTAAAGCTATAGTAAAGGTTCACGGGGTCTTTCCGTCTTGCCGCGGGAACGCTGCATCTTCACAGCGATTTCAATTTCACTGAGTCTTGGGTGGAGACAGCGCCGCTGTCGTTACGCCATTCGTGCAGGTCGGAACTTACCCGACAAGGAATTTCGCTACCTTAGGACCGTTATAGTTACGGCCGCCGTTTACTGGGGCTTCGATCAAGAGCTTCGCTTGCGCTGACCCCATCACTTAACCTTCCAGCACCGGGCAGGCGTCACACCCTATACGTCCACTTTCGTGTTTGCAGAGTGCTGTGTTTTTGATAAACAGTCGCAGCGGCCTGGTCACTGCGGCCCTCCTCAGCTATTCACCATGGAGGGCGCACCTTCTCCCGAAGTTACGGTGCTATTTTGCCTAGTTCCTTCACCCAAGTTCTCTCAAGCGCCTGAGAATTCTCATCCTGCCCACCTGTGTCGGATTACGGTACGGTCTGCGTAAGCTGAAGCTTAGGAGCTTTTCCTGGAAGCGTGATATCAGCAGCTTAGTCCGATAGGACTCGTCCTTGGTCTCAACGTTGCGCTCCCGGATTTGCCTAAGAGCACCGCCTCAACCCTCTCACCGGGACAACCAACGCCCGGCCTGCTTAACCTTCTCCGTCCCTCCATCGCACTTACGCGAGGTGCTGGAATATTAACCAGCTTCCCATCGACTACGCATTTCTGCCTCGCCTTAGGGGCCGACTCACCCTGCGCCGATTAACGTTGCGCAAGGAAACCTTGGGCTTTCGGCGTGCGGGCTTTTCACCCGCATTATCGTTACTCATGTCAGCATTCGCACTTCCGATACCTCCAGCGGACTTCTCAATCCACCTTCGACGGCTTACGGAACGCTCCTCTACCGCGCACACAAAGTGTGCACCCCAAGCTTCGGTTTATCGCTTAGCCCCGTTAAATCTTCCGCGCAGACCGACTCGACCAGTGAGCTATTACGCTTTCTTTAAAGGGTGGCTGCTTCTAAGCCAACCTCCTGGCTGTCTGTGCCTTTCCACATCGTTTCCCACTTAGCGATAATTTGGGACCTTAGCTGTGGGTCTGGGTTGTTTCCCTTTTCACGACGGACGTTAGCACCCGCCGTGTGTCTCCCGCGCAGTCTGTCTTGGTATTCGGAGTTTGCCATGGTTTGGTAAGTCGCAATGACCCCCTAGCCATAACAGTGCTCTACCCCCAAGAAGATTCACGCGAGGCGCTACCTAAATAGCTTTCGAGGAGAACCAGCTATCTCCGGGTTCGATTAGCTTTTCACTCCTAATCACACCTCATCCCCTACCTTTGCAACGGGAGTGGGTTCGGGCCTCCAGTTGATGTTACTCAACCTTCACCCTGGGCATGACTAGATCACCCGGTTTCGGGTCTACTGCCTGCGACTATGCGCCCTATTCAGACTCGGTTTCCCTTCGCCTCCCCTATACGGTTAAGCTTGCCACAAACAGTAAGTCGCTGACCCATTATACAAAAGGTACGCCGTCACCCTTGCGGGCTCCGACTGCTTGTACGCACACGGTTTCAGGGTCTATTTCACTCCCTTCACCAGGGTTCTTTTCGCCTTTCCCTCACGGTACTGGTTCACTATCGGTCGGTCAGTAGTATTTAGCCTTGGAGGATGGTCCCCCCATGTTCAGACAGGGTTTCACGTGCCCCGCCCTACTCAATTTCATCGACTGAGCCCTTTCACATACAGGGCTATCACCTTCTATGGCCGGCCTTTCCAGGCGCGTTTTGTTAAAGCTCAATCGACTTTTGGGCTAGTCCCCGTTCGCTCGTCGCTACTGAGGGAATCTCGGTTGATTTCTTTTCCTACGGTTACTTAGATATTTCAGTTCACCGCGTTCGCTTCCAGCAGCTATGTATTCACTGCAGGATACCCCGAAGGGTGGGTTTCCCCATTCAGACATCGCCGGATCAATGCTTGTTGCCAGCTCCCCGACGCTTTTCGCAGGCTGCCACGTCTTTCATCGCCTCTGACCGCCAAGGCATCCACCGTGTGCGCTTATTCGCTTGACCATATAACCTCAAGTCGCCTCGAGGTCATTCGTCGCGAATACAACGAACTACAACTTCAATAAAAGCATCTTGCGATGCTTCGCCTTAGCCTCTTTCGACACGTCTGGACATTCGTCTCAAACGCTCGTTACGTCCCAAGTTTTCAAAGATCACGATACCGGCTTCAGCGCCGGAATCATTTCAAATCTTTAGTGTGCGCGACTTCATCCAAAGCGATGGTGGGTCTGGGAGGACTCGAACCACCGACCTCACCCTTATCAGGGGTGCGCTCTAACCACCTGAGCTACAGACCCGTTGTTGCGTCTAAGCCAGATGGTGGAGCCAGTCGGGATCGAACCGACGACCCCCTGCTTGCAAAGCAGGTGCTCTCCCAGCTGAGCTATGGCCCCGTGTGCCTGTATCACGGACTTGCCGTGAGGCGGGACGCTTTGGATGCAGGTCACTTGTGCGGACGTCTGACAAGCAATTTGCTGTCTTCTGTCTCTAAAGGAGGTGATCCAGCCGCACCTTCCGATACGGCTACCTTGTTACGACTTCACCCCAGTCATCGGCCACACCGTGGCAAGCGCCCCCCTTGCGGTTAAGCTACCTGCTTCTGGTGCAACAAACTCCCATGGTGTGACGGGCGGTGTGTACAAGGCCCGGGAACGTATTCACCGCAGCAATGCTGATCTGCGATTACTAGCGATTCCGACTTCATGGAGTCGAGTTGCAGACTCCAATCCGGACTGAGATGGGGTTTCTGGGATTGGCTCACTCTCGCGAGTTTGCAGCCCTCTGTCCCCACCATTGTAGTACGTGTGTAGCCCTGGCCGTAAGGGCCATGATGACTTGACGTCATCCCCACCTTCCTCCGGCTTGTCGCCGGCGGTCTCCCTAGAGTTCCCACCATTACGTGCTGGCAACTAGGGACAAGGGTTGCGCTCGTTGCGGGACTTAACCCAACATCTCACGACACGAGCTGACGACAGCCATGCAGCACCTGTGTCACGGTTCCCGAAGGCACCAATCCATCTCTGGAAAGTTCCGTGCATGTCAAGGCCAGGTAAGGTTCTTCGCGTTGCATCGAATTAAACCACATACTCCACCGCTTGTGCGGGCCCCCGTCAATTCCTTTGAGTTTCAGTCTTGCGACCGTACTCCCCAGGCGGCGAACTTAACGCGTTAGCTTCGATACTGAGTGCCTAGTTGCACCCAACATCCAGTTCGCATCGTTTAGGGCGTGGACTACCAGGGTATCTAATCCTGTTTGCTCCCCACGCTTTCGTGCCTCAGTGTCAGTGCTGGTCCAGATGGCCGCCTTCGCCACAGATGTTCCTCCCGATCTCTACGCATTTCACTGCTACACCGGGAATTCCGCCATCCTCTACCGCACTCTAGCCCGCCAGTATCCAATGCAATTCCCAGGTTGAGCCCAGGGCTTTCACATCAGACTTAACGAACCACCTACGCACGCTTTACGCCCAGTAATTCCGAGTAACGCTTGCACCCTTCGTATTACCGCGGCTGCTGGCACGAAGTTAGCCGGTGCTTATTCTTCCGGTACCGTCAGAACACCGAAGTATTAATCCAGTGCTTTTCTTTCCGGACAAAAGGGCTTTACAACCCGAAGGCCTTCTTCACCCACGCGGCATGGCTGGATCAGGCTTGCGCCCATTGTCCAATATTCCCCACTGCTGCCTCCCGTAGGAGTCTGGACCGTGTCTCAGTTCCAGTGTGGCTGATCATCCTCTCAGACCAGCTACCGATCGTCGCCTTGGTGGGCCATTACCCCGCCAACTAGCTAATCGGACATCGGCTCATCTAATCGCGCGAGGTCTTGCGATCCCCCGCTTTCACCCGTAGGTCGTATGCGGTATTAGCGTAAGTTTCCCTACGTTATCCCCCACGACTAGGCAGATTCCGATGTATTCCTCACCCGTCCGCCACTCGCCACCCACAGTATTGCTACTGCTGTGCTGCCGTTCGACTTGCATGTGTTAGGCCTGCCGCCAGCGTTCACTCTGAGCCAGGATCAAACTCTTCACTTAAACTTTTCGGACCGAAGTCCTAATGCTTTGAGTGCAGTCGTCGACCCAGCCCCAAATTACTCACTGCATTTGCATGCTTTGAATTGACTTGGTTCTGTTACGAACGTCTGCAAAATGGACAACCATCCACTCGCCAGACGCCCGCACAAGTCACCTGCGCACACTGTCAAAGATCGTCGGAATCGGCCTCAGCGCCTCATCCCTTCCTGCCTCTCAACCCGCCGCCGAAGCGTCCGAGTGAGCCGCACATTATAGGGTCGTTTTCGTTGCCGTCAACACCTTTTTTCGTTTTTCTTCCCGGTCCGTCGTTGCCGCTGACTGCCCGGGAAGGTCGAACATTATGGCGGGCTTTCGTGGAAGTCGTCAACAACTTTCTTCCCGTTTCTTTCCGCCGCCCCGCCGTTGCCGAAGCACCGTTGCGAGGGGGGCGAATTGTGCATGGCAACAATGCGTTTGGGAAGGGGGTGAGCGAAATCTTTTTTTGCTTGACGGCGATGCGTCGCTGCGGAATCGTCGGCGGCATCACTCCGGATAGGAAACACGATCATGCGCGTCATGTGTGCCATCGCCCTGTTTTGCAGCGTTTTCGCGAGCGGCTGCGGCAATGCGGGCGAACCATGGGTGGAATTGCAGGGACAGCGGTTCGTCGTGGAGGTGGCCGACGACAACGAAGAACGCGCGCGCGGACTGATGTTCCGCGACTCGATGGAAGAGGGCCGCGGCATGCTCTTCATCCACGACAGCGAAATGAACCTGGCCTACTGGATGAAGAACACCAGGATCCCGCTCGACATCCTCTACTTCGACTCGAACCGGCGGCTGGTCTCGCAGCAGCGCGACGTGCCGCCCTGCTCGCTGGGCAATGCCTGCCCGCCCTACCCCAGCACGGCGCCTGCGCGCTACGTGCTGGAGCTGAATGCGGGGCAGGCCGCGAAGCTGGGCCTGAAGGACGGCGCGGAGCTGAGCTTCGGCCCGGGGATCCCGCCTGCGCCCTGACCCACGTCACGGAAGCGCCGCCCGGGGCTTGCCGGGCGGTCCGGTCGCCCACAGTCTGGCCCCATGAACCGCATCGACGACGCACATCTCCCTGCCTGGGCCTCCCTGGCGGACACCGACGACGACCAGGTCCCCCTGCTGGGCTGCGCCCTGCTCATCGCGCGCGACGAGTACCCGGACCTGGACGTCGCGGCCTGCCTGGCGCAGGTGGATGCGCATGCGGCCTCCCTGCGCCCGCTGGTGGAGGCCCTGGACGACGCCCCCCTGAAGATGCAGGCGATCAACCGGCGGCTGTTCGATGAGCTGGGGTATGCCGGCAACCACGACGAGTATTACGACCCGCGCAACAGCTACCTGAACATGGTGCTGGACCGTCGCCTGGGCAATCCGATCTCGCTGGCGGTGATCCAGATGGAAGTGGCGCGCCGCCTGGGGCTGCGCCTGGACGGGGTGTCGTTCCCGGGGCATTTCCTGGTCCGCCTGCCGGTGGACGACGGCCTGCTGGTGATGGACCCGTTCAACCGGGGCCGGCCACTGGGGACGGAGGAACTGCGCCTGCGGGCGAAACCGCATTTCGGCGCCGACGTCCCGGACGATGCGCTGTTCGACATCCTGAGCCCGGCGCCGAACCGGGCGATCCTGTCGCGGATCCTGCGCAACCTGCACGCCCTGTATGCGGGCGCGGGCGACTGGGCGCGGGCCGTGCGGTGCATGGACCGGGTGCTGTGCCTGGAACCGGACAATGCCGATGCCCTGCGCGACCGCGGCCTGGGCTATGCCGAGCTGGGGCACGTGGCCGGGGCCGCACGGGACCTGGGCGCGCACCTGCAGCGCTGGCCGGAGTCGACCGATGCCGATGTCGTGCGCAGCCGTCTGCTTGAACTGCTGGGCGACGGCCGGCGGGCGCGCAGGCTGCACTGAGCACGGGACGGCCCCGGAAACGCAGCGGGCGCCCTGGGGCGCCCGCTGCGGAAACATGATCGTCGGGCTGGAGGCCCGGATCAGACCGTCGTCATCTCGAAGTCGCTCTTGGTGACGCCGCAGTCCGGACAGGTCCAGGTGTCCGGGACATCCTCCCAGCGGGTGCCCGGCGGGATGCCCTCGTCCGGCAGGCCCTTGGCCTCGTCATAGATGAATCCACAGACGACGCACATCCAGGTGCGGTTGGCGACGGTGGCGGCAGCTTCAGTCATCGGAGGGTTCCAGTCTCGTAAAGACGACCATTCTCCCATCCCCGGGACGGTGCCGGAAGCCGGGACGTTTACTCGATCGGTTCGAAATCGGCCTTGAGCGCACCGCATTCCGGGCAGACCCAGGTGTCCGGCAGGGACTCGAAGGGGGTCCCGGGCGCGACGCCGCTGTCGGGATCGCCCAGGGCGGGGTCGTAGACGTGGTCGCAGACGATGCAGCGGTACTTCCTGGCGGAACCGGCGGGGTTGTTCATCGGATAATGTGCCTTCCCTGTGTGTGGGCCGATTCTGGCACCCGCGCGCCCTGTCCGGAAGCACCCGCATGCCCGTCCGATCCACCGCCGTTCCCGCATGGGGACGCGGCCTCTACCTGATCACCCCCGACGATGCCGACACCCCGCGCCTGCTCGCCCGGGTGGCGGCCGTGCTGCCGCAGGCCGCGCTGCTGCAGTACCGCAACAAGTCGGCCGACGCCGCCCTGCGGCGGGTCCAGGCGGAGGCGCTGGCCGGCCTGTGCCGCACGCATGGCGTGCCGCTGCTGATCAACGACGATGCCGCGCTGGCGCAGGCGGTCGGCGCGGCCGGCGTGCACCTGGGCGAGGACGACGGCGACCTTGCCACCGCTCGCCGCCTGCTCGGCGACGACGCCATCATCGGGGTGTCCTGCTACAACGAAGCCGCCCGCGCCCGGACTGCGGCCGAGGCCGGCGCCAGCTACATCGCGTTCGGCGCGTTCTTCCCGTCCGGCACCAAGCCGAACGCGCGCCGCGCCACGCCCGACCTGCTGCGCGGCAGCGCAGACCTCGGGCTGCCGCGGGTGGCGATCGGCGGCATCACGCCGGACAATGCGCGCGAACTGGTCGAGGCCGGTGCCGACCTGCTGGCGGTGATCGGCGGCGTGTTCGACGCGCCGGATCCCGTCGCGGCGGCCCGCGCGTTCCGCGCCCTGTTCTGATCGCACCTGTTTCGATCGGGCGCGCCTCGATCGCGTCTGATTGCGCCCCCTGTCGCGGCTCGCGCCGCTCCCACAAGACAACACGAGATGTCGATGAAGACCGAGCGTTCCCACGAGCTGTTCACCCGCGCCCAGGACCTGATGCCCGGCGGCGTCAATTCGCCGGTACGCGCCTTCAAGTCGGTGGGCGGCGAGCCGTTCTTCGTCGAGCGCGCGGACGGCGCGTATCTCTACGACGCCGACGGCAACCGCTACATCGACTACGTGGGCTCGTGGGGCCCGATGATCGTCGGCCACAACCATCCGAAGGTGCTGGAGGCGGTGATTTCGACCGCGCGCAACGGCCTGAGCTTCGGTACGCCGAACCCGCTGGAAGTGACCATGGCCGAGACCATCACCCGGCTGATCCCGAGCTGCGAGATGGTGCGCATGGTCAATTCGGGCACCGAGGCCACGCTGTCGGCGATCCGCCTGGCGCGCGGCGCGACCGGCCGCAGCCGGATCGTGAAGTTCGAGGGCTGCTACCACGGCCACGGCGATTCCTTCCTGGTGAAGGCCGGCAGCGGCATGCTCACCCTCGGCGTGCCGACCTCGCCGGGCGTGCCGGCGGGCCTGAGCGAACTCACCGCGACGCTCAGCTACAACGATTTCGAAGGCGCGACGCAACTCTTCGACGAGATCGGCGGCGAAGTCGCCGCGGTGATCATCGAGCCGGTGGTCGGCAACGCCAACTGCATCCCGCCGCGCCCGGGCTACCTGCAGCACCTGCGCGAGCTGTGCACGAAGCACGGCGCGCTGCTGATCTTCGACGAAGTGATGACCGGCTTCCGCGTCGCCCTCGGCGGCGCGCAGGCGGTCTACGGCATCACGCCGGACCTGAGCACCTTCGGCAAGATCATCGGCGGCGGCATGCCGGTCGGCGCCTATGGCGGCCGCGCGGACCTGATGCGCCAGATCGCCCCGTCCGGCCCGATCTACCAGGCCGGCACGCTCAGCGGCAATCCGGTGGCGATGGCCGCAGGCCTGGCGATGCTGGACCTGATCCAGCAGCCGGGTTTCTACGAGACCCTCGACGCGCGCACCGCGACGCTGTGCGCCGGCTTCAAGGACGCCGCGCGCGAGGCGGGCGTGCCGTTCAGCACCAACCGCGTCGGCAGCATGTTCGGCCTGTTCTTCAACGCGGAGAAGGTCGAGACCTACGCCCAGGCGACCGCCGGCGACACCGCGGCGTTCAACCGCTTCTTCCACGCCATGCGCGAGCGCGGCGTCTACCTGGCGCCTTCGGCGTTCGAGGCCGGCTTCCTGTCGATGGCGCACGACGACGCGGTGATCGCGGCGACGATCGACGCCGCGCGGGCTTCGTTCGCGGCGCTTTAAGCGTCATGCCCATCGACCTCGTGCTGTTCGACCTCGACGACGTGCTCGTCGACTACAGCCACGCGGTCCGCTGCCGCACGCTGGGCGAACGCATCGGCCGCGATGCCGATGCGGTGCATGCCGCCCTGTTCGCGTCTGGACTGGAACGGCAGGCCGACCTGGGCCGGATCGATCCCGAGGGCGTCGCCGCCACGCTCGCGGCAACGCTGGGCACGCCCGTGAGCGTGGCCGACTGCGTGGCCGCACGCGCGGCGGCGATGACCCCGCGCCCGGAACTGGGCGAGATCGTGGACGCCCTGGCGCGGCGCTGCCGGCTGGCCGTGCTGACCAACAACGGGCTCATGGTCCGCGATCATTTCGCGACCCTGTGCCCGCCGTTCGCGGCGCATTTCGCCGGCGCGGTCCACTGCTCGGCGATGTACGGCATCGCCAAACCCGATCCCGCCGTGTTCGCCCATTGCGCCGAGGCGCTGGGTGTCGCACCGTCGCGGGTGCTGTTCATCGACGACAAGGCCCCGAACGCCGCGGGCGCGGTGCGCGCCGGCATGTCGGGCCACCATTACCAACACCTCGCCGGGCTGCGCTCGGCGCTGGCCGCACACCACCTGCTGGAGAGCATCGCGCATGGGTCCTGAGCTTCGCCCCGAAACCGTGTCGGTCCACGTCGGCAACGAACCGGACGCCGCCACCGGCGCGGTCGCCCCACCCATCCACCTCGCCACCACCTTCCGCCACGGCCCGGCCGGCGAGCGCGTGGCCGGCTATGAGTACCAGCGCGAGGGCAACCCGACCAACGATCGCCTGCGCGAGGCCCTGGCCGCGCTGGAAGGCGGCGCGACCGCGAGCACTTTCGCCTCGGGCATGGCGGCGATCAGCGGCCTGCTGGAATGCCTGCCGAACGGCGCGCGCGTGCTGATCCCGGACGACTGCTACACCGGCCTGCGCATGGTCTGCGCCGAATTCCTGCCCGAACGCGGCATCGAAGCGGTGATGGTCGACATGGCCGACCTCGATGCGGTCCGCGAGGCCTGCGCGAAGGGCGTCGACCTGCTGTGGATCGAGACGCCGTCGAACCCGAAGATGAAGGTCTGCGACATCGCCGCGCTGGCGGAGATCGGCCATGCCCACGAGGCCGTGGTCGTCGCCGACAACACCTTTGCCACGCCACTGCTGCAGCGCCCGCTGGCCCTCGGCGCGGACGTGGTGATGCATTCGACCACCAAGTATTTCGGCGGGCACAGCGACGTGCTCGGCGGCGCGCTGGTGTTCGCCCGGGACGAGACGCTGGCGCAGAAGGTCGCGCACCGGCTGCACGTCACCGGCGCGACCCTGGCGCCGTTCAGCGCCTGGCTGATCCTGCGCGGCTGCCGCTCGCTCGGCGCGCGCATGGCCATGCACTGCGCGAACGCGCGCGCGGTGGCGGGCTTCCTCGCCGCGCACCCGGCGATCGAGCGCGTGAACTACCCCGGCCTGGCCTCGCATGCCGGCCACGACGTGGCGGCCAGGCAGATGCGCGACTTCGGCGGCATGCTCAGCATCGAGCTGCGCGGCGGCCGCGACGCTGCGCTGGCAATGGCCGGCAGGCTGCGCGTGTTCACCAACGCCACCTCGCTGGGCGGCTGCGAGTCGCTGGTCGAGCATCGCGCCTCGGTGGAAGGCCCGAACCCGCGCTCGCCGCAGAACCTGCTGCGGATGTCGGTGGGCCTGGAGCACGTCGACGATCTGATCGCGGATCTGCGGCAGGCGCTTTCATGATGCGAACCCCGGCCGGACCTGAGGCATGACCTGGAATTACAGAGTCGTCCGCAACGGCAACGACCTCCGCATCTACGACGTCTACTACGACGACCAGGGCCGGGCGCACTCACGGCACGTCGAGCCGACCTATGCCTATGGCGAGACGCTGGAGGATCTCCGCTCGCAATTGACGGAGATGCTGGCTGCGCTCGATGCGCCCATCCTCGAAGATCGCGACATTGGAAGCTGCGGACATGACGCAAGACAATCTGACGGATAAGGGGCGCAGGACCTTTCTCGCATCCTTGGGCGCTGGCGTCTGCCTCGCGGCCACGATGCCCCGCGCGCTGGCCTCCCGCCCCGGTTCGCGCCTCGTGCTGCTCGGCACGGCCGGCGGACCCACGCCGAAGCCGAACCGGTTTCCGAGCGCGTACGCGCTGGTCGTCGGCGACGACGTGTACGTGGTCGATGCCGGGAACGGGGTGGCGCAGCAGCTGGCACGCGCGGGGCTGGGCATCAACCGGGTGCGCCACGTGTTCGTGACCCACCACCATTCCGACCACAACGCCGATGTCGGCACCCTCGCGCTGCTGGCCTGGGCGGCGAATCCGCAGGTGCCGCTGACCCTGTGGGGGCCGCCGCCGATGCGCGCGCAGATGGCGGGCTTCCGCGAATCCGCGCGTTTCGACATCGAGACCCGCACCGTCGACGAGGGCCGGCCCGATTTCGACGCCATGACGGTCGTGAAGGAGATCGAGGGCGACGGCCTGCTGCTCGACGACGGCGTGGTGCGGGTCCGCTGCGCGCGCAACGCGCATCCGCCGATCCGCGACTCGTACGCGATCCGCATCGACGCGCCGGACCGCAGCTATGTGTTCTCCGGGGACACGACCTATTCCGAGGCCGTGGTCGCGCTGGCGAAGGGCGCCGATGTGCTGGTCCACGAAATCATGTACCTGCCGGCGCTGGACGCGCTGATCGCCAGCGAACCGAACGCGAAGACCCTGCGCGAGCATCTGGTCGCCAGCCATTCGACGCCGGAACAGGTCGGCCGCGTCGCCACCGAGGCCGGGGTGAAGACCCTGGTGCTGTCGCATTTCGTCCCGGGCGGGCCGGTCGTGGACGACGCCACCTGGCTGGCGGCGGTGCGCCCGCATTTTGCGGGCGAGATTCTGGTGGGCCGGGATCTGATGTCGCTGCCCGAGTAGAACGCGTGATGCGCGGCCGCGCGACCGATCCGGGTTCTCCGGGATCGCCGGCCAAGGGGACACACGACCAGTCGGAAAGCAGAACCCCGGGACGCCCCGGGGTTCTGTTGCGAATGCGCACTGCACCCGTTCTGTGCGCCAGCCATGTTTCGTGGATCAGGGGGTGCGGGTCGCCTTGAGGTTCACGCCGTCGTAGGCTTTGTAGGCGTACACACGGATGTAATACGTGCTGCCTGCGGTCGGATTGTTGATCGTGCAGGTCTCGGCGTTGGTGGCATCAAACCACGACCGGCAGGTATACGTGCCGAGGCTGGGTACCGAACCAAGATGGACATAGAGGTCGGCGTCGCCGGTACCGCCGGAGGTCGTGACGACCAGCCTGGTGGTCCCGGCCGGGATCGTCACCGTGTACGTCGATGACCAGCTGCTGGCCGCGACTGCCGGCAGGTTCACGTTCAGCACTTCCGTGCTGCCGCTGCTCGCCGGGGTACCGGTGAAGTTCTGCCCGCTGAGGTTGGCGCCGTTCACCGTCACGCTGCGCGTGGTCGGAGTAAAGGTGTAGCCGCCGAGCGAGGGCGTCAGCGTGTAGGTGCTGTTGGCGAGACCGGTCAGCGTATAGGCGCCGCTGGTGCTGGTGGTGGCCGTGCTGATCGCGCCGGTGGTCGCCGACCTGGCGCTCACCGTCACGCCGCCGATGCCGGCGCGCGTGCTGGTGGCGATGGTGCCCGACACCGTGTAGGTCGCCGGCGGCGGGGTGCTGCTGCAGGACGGGAACTTGAAGTCGGCGATGCGCGTGCGCAGGCCTGCGGAGGGACGATACAGACCGACGAACCAGAACGTGCAGTCATCGACCGGGTCGACGGTCATCTGGTAGTAATCGCCCCACGACGAATCGGTTTGCGCGGCCACACCGGCACCGACTTCGTTCGCGCCCAGCGTCATCGTCCCCAAGGGGTCGCCGGCCGCCCGCCCGTTGTAGAACAGGCTGACATGCTTCACCGGCGTCGATGTCTTGGTGAGGTTGTAGCCAATGCCGATGTTGCCGGACTTGTCCATGCCCACGGTGCCCATGAAATGATGGGTCCCGGTATCAGCCGAACTCAGCGTCCCCTCCTGGTACAAGGTCCAGCCGCCGGTGCCGGTGCGACGCAGTTCGAACCAGCGCAGTCCGGCATGCACGACGCTGCCCGTGCGCGCAGGATCGAGGTTGGTCGCGAACGCGCCGACGATCGCTTCATGGGTGCCCATGTGGCGATAGACGAGCTGGTTGAGGAGCACTTCGCGCGACGCATCCAGTCGGGTGGTGGTGCCGGGCTGCGGAACGATCGACAGGGTGTCGAGGCCATTCATCCAGCTGTTGAATTCGGTGACCGCCACCGAAGGCAGCTTCGTGTACCTGGTGTTGGCCGGCGTGGTCCAGTCGATCGTCAGTTCGTAGAGATCGAGGTAGTCGGCCGTGCCATTGGCACTCGCACCGTTGTTCAGCTCGTCGTCGCGATGCCTGGCGACGATCGGCTTGACGCCACCTGCGGGCGTGGTCTTGCTGTACATCGTCGCGGGCATCAGGTTCTCGAACCCGTAAACCAGCTCCGTGTCCGGCGACACCAGCACCTGCGCGCTCCTGGCCGTCTGCCCGGCCAGCATCCGCTCGCGATCGAGGATGTACACCGGCTGCTTGTCCTGCATGGCGCTGCAGACGTAGGCGTTGGCCCACACGCCGCATTTGGGGAAATCGGGAATTTTGAACGTGCCGCCGGTATCGAGCACAGGCACCTTGTACAGCACCCAGCCGCCGGTCACCGGGTTGGTCGTCTTGGAGATGTAGACGCACAAGCCGTCGTTATCCATCTGCTGCATGAACCAGCGACTGCCGAGGCGATCGTACATCACCAGGGGATCGGAGTTAGCGGTGACGCACGACGAATCGCTTGGCGCCAGGGATCCAATCGACTTCGCCGCCGAGACCACGGTGCCGGCTTTGTCGTAGATGGTAAAGGAGGCACCACCAGAGCTGTTTTGCGCATAGATGACGTGATCGGGGCCGACTTCGACGACAGGGTCGACGCGCCCCCCTGTCACACTGTTGTCAATCGCGACGCGTGCCGTGCGCATGCGCTTGTGCTGCGCGTTGGCGCGGCGACCGGCTTCGCTGGCATCCCACATCCACTGCAATTCGGGCAGGCGATCCGGCAGGGTGCGCTTGTTCGCCGGCGCCAGTCTCGACACGCCTCCCGGCGCCGGGTAGCGACGACTGCGCGCATCCTTGACGACATCCCCGGGACGCCAGGGCTTCGCGTCGGGCAGGGTCCGCACATCGACATTGATGTGGACCGGGGTGATGGGTCCGGACACTTTCACGCGCGGGGCATTTGCCTTCTGCGCGGTCCCTGCGGACGGAGCCTGCGCCATCGCGACGCATGGCAGGAGCAGCGCCCCGGCCACGAGATGCATCCATGTATTTCTTGCGTTCGTTTTCATTCGACCAACCCTCCAGATTCCGAAGATGAATTGCCAGGCGCGGTGGAATCCAGGTCCCGCGCCTGCAGAATCCCCATGCCGCGCAGAGCGCCGGCATGCGGCAGCTGCGACCCATTCCCCGCTCGCGCCTGCGCCCGGCGATGCATCGATACCTGCATCGAACCGGCGGCAGAGCAAAGCACGCGCCGTCGCCCTGGCGCCTCGTTTCCGTGTCTGCCGCTTGTGAGAAAACATAAAAGCGTGATCGCATCTGCGATTTGCCGCGCCGCGACCGCAGATCGCAGCCGCCTGGCGCAGGCCCGACGCGCTGATCACGGCCGCCGCCATCAGCCGTGGCGGCGAATGACCTGTCGATCAGGATGCAGGCAGGAAGATGGGGGGCCGTCGAGACGACACATCGCACGGCCGGCATGCGCGCCTGCGCATGCCCGGGACCGCACCTGCAACGCAGCAGGACTGCGGCCGGGTTTTTCGCCGGGCCGGGCTCAAGACCCGGCGGCGATCAGCGCGCCTTGAACGCCCGCAGCGCGCGCGCCAGCCGGGCGAGGCCTTCAGCCAGCTCGTCGTCTGCGAGGTTCAGCGCGGGGACGAAGCGCAGCACGTCGGGGCCGGCCTGCAGCATGAGCAGGCCTTCGGCGGCGGCGAGGTCGAGGATCTCGCCGGCGCGACCGGCATACGCAGGCGCAAGCACGGCGCCGAGCATCAGGCCGCGACCGCGCACTTCGGCGAACAGGCCGAGTTCGGCGTCGATCGCGGCGAGGCCATCGCGCAGGGCCTGCGATTGCTTCGCGACGTTCGCGACGATCTCCGGCGACTGCAGGCGGCGCAGCACCACGCGGGCGACGGCGGCGGCGAGCGGGTTGCCGCCGAAGGTGGTGCCGTGGGCGCCGAACTGCATGGCCTCGGCGGCCTTCGGACCAGCGAGCATCGCGCCGATCGGCATGCCGCCGCCCAGCGCCTTGGCGAGGGTGACGATGTCGGGCACCACGCCATCGCCCCAGTGCGCGAACAGTGGGCCGGTGCGGCCCATGCCGCACTGGATCTCGTCGAGGATCAGCAGCGCGCCGTGGCGGTCGCAGAGCGCGCGCACGCCGGCCAGATAGCCATCGCGCGCCGGCATTACCCCGCCTTCGCCCTGCACCGGTTCCAGCATCACCGCGCAGACATCGCCGGACGCCATCGCGGCGTCGAGCTGGTCCAGATCGTTGAAATCGACATGGCGGAAGCCGCCGGGCAGCGGCTCGTAGCCTTCCTGGTACTTCGGCTGCGCGGTCGCGGTGACCGCAGCGAGCGTGCGGCCGTGGAAGCTGCCGCGACAGGTGACGATGGTGCGGCGATCCGGCGCGCGGCCCTGCGCGCTGGCCCACTTGCGCGCGAGCTTGATCGCGGCCTCGTTGGCCTCGGCGCCGGAATTGCACAGGAACACACGTTCGGCGAAGCGCGAGGCGGCGACCAGTTCCTCGGCCAGGCGCACCGGCGGTTCGCTGTAGAAGACGTTGCTGGTGTGCCAGAGCTTGCCGGCCTGCTCGGTGAGCGCGACAACCAGTTCGGGATCGGCGTGGCCAAGCCCGCAGACGGCGATGCCGCCGGCCAGGTCGATGTACTCGCGGCCGTCGATGTCCCAGACGCGGCTGCCCCTGCCGTGGTCGAGGATCAGCTGGCGCGGCTTGTAGACCGGCAGGTAGTACTGCTGGCCGAGGGCGACGAGGCGGTCGGTGGCGCGGGCGTCGGCGGCGTGGGCATCGCTGGACTGGATCATGGGCTTACCACTGTCCGGTGTTGGGCATCGACGCCCAGGGTTCCTGCGGCGGCAGATGGCCTTCCTGCAGGAGCTCGATCGAGATCAGGTCCGGCGAGCGGACGAAGGCCATGTGGCCGTCGCGCGGCGGGCGGTTGATGGTGTAGCCCATCGCCTGCAGGCGCGCGCAGGTGGCGTAGATGTCGGCGACGCGGAAGGCCAGGTGGCCGAAGTTTCGCGCGCTGCCGTAGTCCTCGGTCTCGCCGTTCTCCGGCGGCCAGTTGTAGGTCAGCTCGATCTCGGCGTTCGGGGTCTCGTCGGCGGCGAGGAAGATCAGGGTGAAGCGCCCGGCCGGGTTCTCCATGCGCCGCGTCTCCTTCAGGCCGAGGCCTTCGCAGTAGAAGCGCAGCGACGCGTCGATGTCGCGGATGCGGACCATGGTGTGGAGGTATTTCACGGGCGGTCTCCGGGCGTGGGGGGGGCGACAGTGTAAGGGCGCGCGGGCGGGCCGGCGGGGAACGCTGTTTTCCGCGCGTCCTCTTCCTCCCCCGCGCGCGGGGGAGGATCGAGGTGGGGGCAGACGGGCGAGCGGAAAGCGCCCCCATCCCAACCTGCCCGGCCAGCAGGCTCAGCCTGCTGGCATTCGTCAGTGCGCGGGCCAGTGGCCCGCAAACGCACTTCCTCATCCCCCGCCTGCGGGGGAAGGAGACAAGCGTTGACTCAGTCCAGAAACAGATCCGGCAACAGTTCACGCGACGGGTCGACGGCATAGCGGGACAGGTCGGTGACGCCGGCCTCGCCCAGCACCTCGTCGTCGATCAGGAAACGGCCGTGGAAGCCGGCGGCCGGGCGCACCAGCACGGCGTGGGCGGCGTCGGCCATGATCTCCGGCCGGCGGCACTGTGCGACATCGACGCCGGGAATCATGTTGATCGCGTCGGTGGCGATGACCGTGCGCGGCCACAGCGCGTTCACCGCGACGCCCTGCCGGCCGAACTCGGCAGCCAGGCCCAGGGTGACGAAGCTCATGCCCATCTTCGCGAGCGTGTAACCGGTGTGCGGGCCCCACCACTTCGGGTCGAGGTTCGGCGGCGGCGCCAGGGTCAGGATGTGCGGGTTGGGCGCCTGCAGCAGGTACGGCAGGCAGGCCTGCGCGCAGAGGAAGCTGCCGCGCGCGTTGACCTGCTGCATCAGGTCGAAGCGCTTCATCGGGGTGTCGAGCGCGCCGCGCAGCCAGATCGCGCTGGCGTTGTTGACGAGGATGTCGATGCCGCCGAACGCATCGACGGTGGCGGCGACGGCGGCGCGGACCTCGTCCTCCTCGCGGATGTCGCACTTGAGCGCCAGCGCCTTGCCGCCGGCCGCTTCCACCGCCTGCGCGGCGGAGTGGATGGTGCCAGGCAGCTTCGGATTCGGCACCGAGGACTTGGCGGCGATCGCGACGTTGGCGCCGTCGCGGGCGGCGCGGACGGCGATGGCCAGGCCGATGCCGCGCGAGGCGCCGGTGATGAAGAGGGTCTTGCCTGCGAGCGTGGTCATGGGGGAAGGGCCTGCGAAGGTGTCGGACGATGATAACGGCGTCCGCCCCGCGAGCCCCTCAGCCCGGCGAGGCCATCTGCTGTTCGATCGTCACCACGATGAATTCCGCCGGGTGCGTCACGGCCAGCTTGAGCGTGATCCGCATGATGCCATCGAGGATGTCCTGCGCCGTCATCGTCGTGCCCAGCCCCACCGACACACTGAACGCGTCTGCGGCCGAGGCGCCCTGCAGGCCGCCCTGCGACCAGAGCCCGGTCAGGAAGCTGTTGATCATGCTCTGCACCGTGCCCCAGGTGTTCGCGTCGTTCGGGGCGAAGACGAAGGCCTGCAGCGCCTGCTTCACCGACTGCTCGATGTAGGTCACGGTGCGACGCACCGGCACGTAGCGCCAGTCCTGGCTGTTGCCGTCGAGCGTCCGCGCGCCCCAGACGAGGATGCCCAGCCCGTTGAAGAAGCGGATGACGTTGATCGACTTGCCCGAGACGGCATCGACGTTGAGCGCCCCCTGCTGGGTGTCGTTCAGCGCGATCGTCACGTCGGTCACGCCGACGATGCCGACGTTCGCCGGGGCACTCCACACGCCCCGCGTGCTGTCGTTCACCGCATACACCCCGGCCATCGCGCCACTGGGCGGCAGCGTGCCGGCGAGCTGCTGGATGGCATTGATTATCGCGGTGTAGGTCGGGCTGGCCGCGAGCAGCGCGGTGTGCAACTGGGCGTTGCTCATCGCGCCCGTGGCGGGCGGGTGCTGGATGGCGTCGAGGATGGCGCGCGCGGCGGGATCGGGACACGCCGGCGAATCCAGCAGCGGCGCGAGCCGCGCGACGTCGCCACCGAAGAGGTTGGTGAAATCCAGCTCGCCGGGCTGGACCACGGTGGTCTCGATGAAGGGGTAGTAGGTCGCGCCGCGATTCAAGCCGGCGTTGCCGACGCTGTTGCGGAAGGTGGCGATGTCCTGCGTGTAGAGGACGGGGTCCGGCTGGTGGCCGCCGATCACGTCGAACAGGCAGACCGCCGTCTGCACCTCATCCGCCTGCTGCAGCATCGCCTGCATCAGCGTGGTGTTGTCCGCCACCGACAGCAGCGTCGCGTCCGGGCAGACGTACAGCGTCGGCTCGGCTTCGGCCATGAGCAGGGCCAGCCCGCGCTGCAGGTCCGCGAGCTTGACGTTGGGATTCACCAGCGGCGTGGCCGGCGTCGCGATCGGCTGGCCGCTGGCCGGGCCGTAGGTGCCGACGGAGACGATCCAGGCCGCGCTGCCGCCGTTGAGGAAGAACAGGCGGAGGCTGTTGTAGAGGTAATACAGCGTGGCCGGATCGGGCAGGATGGCGTAATACGTGCCGCCGAGCTGGAGTGATGTCCCGGCCTTGGGCTGTCCGGCCTGCGGCACCAGGTCGTACTGGGGCGAATACTGTCTTGCGGGGTCGGCGGGCGGCGGCGCATCGGGCAGGCCGTAGATCGCCTGGAAATCGGCCAGCGAGGTGATCCGCATCGGTCGATCGAGATACGACACGCCCTGGTATTCGGCCTGCGGCGTGTAGCCGATGAAGGCCGGTACGGCCGTCGCGACCGGAACGATCGAGTCCGGGGAGGCATCGACCTGGTTGATGTAGACGCCGGGTGTCGAGAGGTTGATCACGATGCGTGCCGTCCTGAGTGCGGGTTGAGATCTCCGGACCATCGTAGAGGGTCCGTCCCTCCCGGTGCAGGCGGGTCGGGATCAGTCCGGACGCAGTTGCACGTGCTGCGGTGAGGTCGGGGCGCCCGCTGGGCTCAGGGCTTCGGCCCGCGCCCTTCGTTGTCTTCCCAGTGCAGGATGCGGCGGGTGATGAAGCGGTAGGCGCGCTTGCCGGTGGCGAACCACAGCTCGCGCAGCCAGGACTTGCGCTTGAGCAGGCGGCGCTCGACCGGGGTAATGGCATCCGGGCAGTAGGTGCGCTTGTGCTTGAGCAGGTGGCGCAGGTCCTCGCGGGCGAGCAGGCGCAGCCAGCGCGAACGCGGGCGCCCGCGCACGGCGAGCTGGAAATCGATGATCGCCGGGGTGCCGTCGGCCAGGACCAGCCAGTTGGCTTCCTTGGCCAGGTCGTTGTGCGCCAGGCCGCGCCGGTGCAGGGCCTGCAGGCGGCGGCGGGCGAGCCGGAAGTAGGCCAGGTCGCCGCGCGGCGGGCGCTGGTACATGGCGGCGCCGTCGAGGAAGCTGCGGTCGAGCCGTCGCCCGTCCCAGCGCAGCAGCTGCGGTACCGCGTCGAGGCCGACCACCGCCTGCAGCCCGCGCGCCTCGCGTCGTGCCAGCCACCAGGCCGGCAGGCGCAGCCACAGCGGCACGTGGACCAGATCGCGGCGCACGAACAGGCCGTCGACGCCGCGCATCAGCGCGATCCGGCCGAAGCTGTCGGATTTGAGCGCCTCGACTTCGACGGCATCGGGAGGGTTGGCCTGCATGCCGGGCATTGTAGGCGGCCGCATGCGGCGACCACCATGACAGGGGCGGTCACGTCCGTGTCGGCATCGCCTGCCATAATCTCCGGATGACGAGCGACTGGCTGAACGACATCACGACCTGGATCGGCGCGCATCCGGTGGCGGCGGGGGGACTGATCTTCCTCGTGGCCTTCTGCGACGCGCTCGCGGTGGTCGGCATCGTGGTGCCGGCGCTGCCGCTGCTGTTCGCGGTCGGCACGCTGATCGGCCTGGGCCACATCGACGGCCCCTATGCCGTGCTCTGCGCCGCTGCCGGCGCGTTCGCCGGGGATGCCCTGAGCTACTGGCTCGGCTGGCGCTGGGGGCCGGCGATGCGCCAGCACTGGCTGTTCCGCCGCTACCCGCAGTTCATCGATCGCGGCGAACGCCTGTTCCGCAAGCACGGCAGCATGGGCATCGTGATCGCCCGCTTCGTCGGCGCCGTGCGCCCGTTCGTGCCCGCCGTGGCAGGCATGCTGCATGTCCCGCTGAAGCGCTACATCCCGGCCAGCGCGGTGGCCTGCCTGCTCTGGGCGGCCTCGTTCCTGGCGCCGGGCTGGATCTTCGGCGCGTCCTACGATGCCGTCGCGGCCGTGGCCGATCGCCTCGCCCTGGTCCTGCTGGCCCTGGTCCTGGTGCTGGCGCTGGTCTGGGCGGTGGTGCTGTACACCTACCGCTGGTTCGCCGGCCACGCCGACCGCCTGCTGGCGCGGGCGCTGAAGTGGACCCACGCGCATCCACGCCTGGGCCGCTATGCCGAACCGCTGATCCAGCCGAACCGGCCCGAATCCGCCGCGCTGGCGATGCTGGCGATGTGCCTGACCGCGATCGGCTGGGGCTGGTTCGCGCTGCTGGCAATCCTGGTCGCGCACGGCGGCCCGCTCGGCCTGGACCTGCAGGTCAACGCGCTGATGGCCACCCTGCGCAACCCGCTGGCCGACCGCTTCCTCGCCGCGCTGGCCTCGATCGGCGACCTGGAGGTGCTGCTGCCGGCGATGGTCGCGCCGCTGGCCTGGCTGCTCTGGCGCCGCCGCTTCGCCGCCGCCCTGCACTGGATCGCGGCGCTGGCTTTCGGCTTCGTGTTCACCGCCTTCCTCGGCATGACCGTGGACATGCCCCGCCCGCCCAATGCGACCAGCGGCTTCGGCTTCCCGTCGATCCCGGTCACGATGATCACGATCGTCTTCGGCTTCTTCGCGGTGCTGATCGCCCGCGAACTGCCTGGCCGCGCGCGGGTGTGGCCCTACCTGGTCTCCGGCGCGCTGGTCGCCCTGCTCGGCTTCGCGCGACTGTATTTCGGCGCGCACTGGCTGAGCGACATCGTCGGCGGCGCGCTGTTCGGTGTGCTCTGGCTGCTGGTGCTGGGCATCGCCTACCGTCGCCACATCGGGCGCTCGTTCTGGATGCGCCCGTTGGCGACCCTGTTCTACGCCGGCTTCCTCGTCGCCGCCCTGTGGCACGCACCGCGCGCGATCGACGGGGTGCTGGCCCAGTTCGCGCCGCCGCTGCCGACCACGCGACTGTCGCTCGACGGCTGGTGGAACGGCGGCTGGGCGCGGTTGCCGGCGCATCGCGACGAGCAGATCGACCACCGTCGCGACACCGTGGGCTGGCCGCTGGACCTGCAGATCGCCGGTCCGCTGGAGCCGCTGCGCACGCGTCTGGAAACCCGCGGCTGGCAGGTGCAGCCGCAGGCGACCTGGGTGGCCACGCTCGGCCTGCTCGATGCCCACCGTCCGCTGGCGCGCCAGCCGGTGCTGCCGGCCACGCTCGACAGCGAAGCCGAAGCCCTGCTGCTGCGCCGCCCCGGGCCCACGCCCGACACCGTGCACGTGCTGCGCATCTGGCGCGCACCGGCCCTGCTCGACGACGGCCAGCCGCTGTGGCTGTGCAACACCCAGACGATGCGCTTCGGCCGACCGCTCACCAGCTTCGGCCTGTGGATGCCGGTCGACGGCGACGAAGGCGCGCACCGGCTGGTGCGCGATGCGCTGCAGGGCTTCGAACAGCAGGAATCCCCGCATCCGCGCAGCAACACCCCGGTGCTGCGGGTGCGGATGCCGCCGCGCGGCTGAGCGCGACGACACCCTTTTTTGTGGGAGCGACGCAAGTCGCGATGGGTTCTTGGCCGGGTATGGCACCCAAATTCCGGACCGCAGTCGCGACTTGCGTCGCTCCCACGGGAAACACACTGACTCAGGGCATCACTGACTCAGGGCATCACTGACTCAGGGCATCACTGACTCAGGGCATCGCTGACTCAGGGCATCATCGCCAGCAGCCGATCCAGCCGCGCGTGCGGGTCCTCGTCCTGCAGCAGCATCTGCCGCTGCGGATGGCTCAGCGGCAGCAGCTCGGCCAGGCGCCAGCCCACCCAGGCGGCATCGTCGAAGCGCGACGGCGGCACCTGGTCGTATTCGCCACCCACCTTCTCCGCCACCTTCTCCACGACCTGCTGCAGCACGCTGCCGAGCAGGGCGTGCTCGGGGCGCAATTCGTCGTCGGGATCGGCCTCGAACCACTGGACCTCGGCTTCGATCAGCCCGTTCGGCCGCACCTCGGTGTGCAGCACGCGGAAGCGCCGCCCGCCGCGCACGCGCAGGGTCAGCAGGCCGGCCTCGGTGCTGCCGAAATCCTCGATCCGCGCCTCGGTGCCGACGCTGGCCGGCGTCGCCGGCAGCCCGGCTTCCTGCCCGGCGAGGATCAGGCACACGCCGAAGCCACTGCTGGTGCGCCCGCACTCGCGGATCATGTCGAGGTAGCGGGTCTCGAACACGCGCAGCACCAGCGAACCGCCCGGCACCAGGACCGTGTGCAGGGGGAAAAGGGGCAGCAGCGCGCTCATCCGTTCAGCGCCGCCAGGAAACGACGCGGGGCGCCGTCGAAGCCGCCGTTCGACATGAACACGACGTGGTCGCCCTCGCGCACGGTGTCGAGCAGCGCGGCGATCAGCGCGTCGGCATCGGGCACGGTGCGCGCGTCGCCACGCACGGCGGCGATGACCTTGCCGGCATCCCAGGCCAGCTCGGGTCGATGCAGGAACACCACCGCGTCGGCGATGTCCAGCGACGGCGCCAACGCATCGGCATGCGCGCCGAGGCGCATCGAATTGCTGCGCGGCTCCATCGCGACCACGATGCGCGCGCCGCCGACCTTCGCGCGCAGGCCATCGAGCGTGGTGCGGATCGCGGTCGGATGGTGGGCGAAATCGTCGTAAATGGTGATGCCGCGCGCGGTGCCGATCACTTCGAGCCGGCGCTTCACGCTGCGGAACCCGGCCAACGCCGGGATCACGCTCGCCGGTTCCACGCCCACGGCGTTGCACGCCGCCAGCGCGGCGAGGCCATTGAGCACGTTGTGCAGGCCGAGCATCGGCCAGCGCACCTCGCCGAGGCGCTCGCCGGCGCGATACACCGCGAACGCCGAGCCGTCGCCTTCGATCAAGCGCGCGCCCCAGTGGAAGGCATCGTCGGCCATGCCCTCGCGGAGCAGGCCGAAGCGTTCGACCGGCGTCCAGCAACCCATCGCCAGCACTTCGTCGAGGCGCGCGTCCTCGCCGTTGACGATCAGCCGGCCGCGACCGGGCACGGTGCGCACCAGGTGGTGGAACTGGCGCTGGATCGCGGCCACGTCGGGGAAGATGTCGGCGTGGTCGTATTCGAGGTTGTTGAGGATCGCCACCAGCGGCCGGTAGTGGACGAACTTGCTGCGCTTGTCGAAGAACGCGGTGTCGTACTCGTCGGCCTCGACCACGAACTCGCGGCCGCTGCCGACGCGCGCCGACACGCCGAAGTCCTCGGCCACGCCGCCGATCAGGAAGCCCGGATCGCGCCCGGCGCGGTCGAGCAGGAAGCTGAGGATGGTGGTCGTGGTGGTCTTGCCGTGGGTGCCGGCCACCGCCAGGGTGTCGCGGCCGGGCAGCACGTGCTCGGCCAGCCACTGCGCACCCGAGGTGTACTTCATGCCGTGGTCGAGGACGTGCTCGACCGCCGGGTTGCCGCGCGACAGCGCGTTGCCGACCACGATCTCGTCGCAATCGGCGGAGATGTGACCGGGCTGGTAGCCCTGCGACAGCGCGATCCCCAGCTGTTCCAGCTGGGTGGACATCGGCGGATACACCGACTGGTCGCTGCCTTCGACGACGTGCCCGTGTTCGCGCGCCAGCGCGGCCACGCCGCCCATGAACGTGCCGCAGATGCCGAGGATGTGGAGTTTCAAGTCTGTCGTCTCGATGGAGGGCTGTTTTCGGCGCATCGTACCGCAAGGATCGAAACCGACGGCAAGCGCCCTGGATCAATAGATGCTGTGAGGCTGGAAACGCCAGCCCGTCAGCGCGAGGACGGCTTCACCGAATTCGCGGACCGGCCCTGCCTCCGGAGACCATTCTTCGTGAAGCCGATAGCGATCGGAGTCGCGTGCTTCCACGACCCAGTCGGCGCCATCGAGACCCCGGTTCCAGGGCCGCGCGGGTGCATCGAACAGACTCAAGCGTGAGAGCGCTTCTTCGAATCGGCGAGCCTCCGCTCGGGTCAGCGTACGAGAGACGCGTCGGGCGCGTGACGCGCCGCCATCCATCAACAGGGATTCAACGGCAACCAGCCGCCATGCATCGGCACGACGCTCCACGCGGACGCTGATCGGCCCCTGGAACGAACGCACCAAGAGGAATCGATAGACGGGCACCCGCGTGGCGCACGAAAGCGATGGCTCTCCGACATTGGACAGCAGCGAGGCATATCCATGGAACCGACGACTCTGGTCCCAGGAGCCCGCATCCGGGAAATACTCGAGCAGGACGTCTGCCTCGCGGCACGTGTCGTGCGCGGGCCCGCGCGCACGTTGCGTCACCAGGAAGAAGACCGCGCAATAGGTCGCCAGCAGGACCACCAGCATTCCGGCGGTCCACTGCCTGAGACGCGGCTCAGCCGACCTCGGTCCCCACCGCGATGGCTTCCAGGATGCGGGTGAAGACCTCGTCCATCGAACCTTCGCCATGGACCACCTTCAGCATGCCGCGCTGGCGGTAATAGTCGACCACCGGGGCGGTGACGTCGTTGTAGACCTTGAGGCGGTTGCGCACGGCTTCCGGCGTATCGTCGATGCGGCCCTGCTCCTTGGCGCGGCCGGCGATGCGCTCGACCAGCAGTTCGGTGTCGACGTCGAGCTGGACGGCGTGGTCCATCGGCTGGCCGATGCGGGCGAGCAGTTCGCCGAGGGCGGCGGCCTGCGCGAGGTTGCGCGGGTAGCCGTCGAGGATGAAGCCGTCGACCACGTCGGGCCGCGAGAGGCGGTCTTCGAGCATGCCCAGCAGGATGTCGTCGGACACCAGGTCGCCGCGGTCCATCACGGCCTTGGCCTGCAGGCCCAGGGCGCTGCCGGCGGCGACTTCGGCACGCAGCAGGTCACCGGTCGAGATGTGCGGGACCTGGAGGTGTTCCTTCAGCCGTGCCGCCTGTGTGCCCTTGCCCGATCCCGGGGCTCCGAGGAGAACCAATCGCATCGCATGCTCCAAAAGGAAGAGAAATTCTCGGCCGTGGGGCTACACTCGATGTTCCACGGCGCAACCCTGCCAGCTTAACCGCAATGGCAGCCCGCCCCAACCCGTCTACGACCATTCTCCGACCTCCCCCCATGGCATCCGGAACCCTGCTCTACGCCCAGTCCGGCGGCGTCACCGCCGTCATCAACGCCACCGCCTCGGCGGTGATCTCCGAAGCCCGCGCCCGCAAGGTCAAGGTCCTGGCCGCCCGCAACGGCATCCTCGGCGCCCTGCGCGAGGAACTCATTGATACCTCGAAGGAATCCATCGCCAGCATCCGCGCCCTGGCGCATACCCCGGGCGGCGCCTTCGGCTCCTGCCGGGTCAAGCTCAAGTCGCTGGAGCAGGACCGGGCGAAGTACGAGCGGCTGCTGGAGGTCTTCCAGGCCCACAACGTCCGCTACTTCCTCTACAACGGCGGCAACGACTCCGCCGACACCGCCCTGAAGGTCTCCAGGCTGGCCGCCGAGTTCGGCGTCCCGCTCACCTGCATCGGCGTGCCCAAGACCATCGACAACGACCTGGCCGTGACCGACTGCTGCCCGGGCTTCGGCTCGGCCGCCAAGTACACCGCCGTGTCGGTGCGCGAGGCCGCGCTGGACGTGGCCGCCATGGCCGAGACCTCGACCAAGGTCTTCGTCTACGAGGCCATGGGCCGCCACGCCGGCTGGCTGGCCGCCGCCGCCGGCCTGGCCGGCGAGGGTCCGGACGCCGCGCCGCACCTGATCCTGTTCCCCGAGCGCGCCTACGACGAGGCCGACTTCCTCGCCAGCGTGAAGAAAGTGGTCGACCGGGTCGGCTACTGCGTCGTGGTTGCCTCCGAGGGCATCCGCACCGCCGACGGCACCTTCGTCGCCGATGCCGGCGGCGGCAAGGACGCCTTCGGCCACACCCAGCTCGGTGGCGTGGCCTCCTACCTGGCCGGCAAGGTCAAGGACGAACTGGGCTTCAAGGTCCACTGGACCCTGCCCGACTACCTGCAGCGCTCGGCACGGCACATCGCCTCGAAGACCGACCTCGACCACGCCATGGCCGCCGGCAAGGCCGCCGTCCAGTTCGCCCTGCGCGGCATGAACTCGACGATGCCGGTGATCCGCCGCACCGCCAATGCCCCGTACAAGTGGCGGATCGAAGCCGGGCCGCTGGAGAAGGTCGCCAACCACGAGAAGACGATGCCGGCGAACTTCATCCGCAAGGACGGCTATGGCATCACCGCCGCCGCGCGCGCCTACCTCGAACCGCTGATCCGCGGCGAAGCCCCGCCGCCCTACGGCCGCGACGGCCTGCCGAAGTACGTGACCCTGAAGAACGTCGCGGTGAAGAAGAAGCTGCCGGCCTGGGAAGGCTGAGCATCTGGAATTGCCGGGCGACAGCGCCCGGCGGTTCCTGCGGCCCGGACGCATCTGCAATAATTCCGCCCCTGGACTTCAGGGGGGCCGCATGCGATTCACCGTTCGCCAGGCACAGCTGTTGTGCCTGCTCTGCTTGGCCTGCGGCTGCGTGACTCCCACGTTCGCGCAATCGCCATCCGCGGCACAGACGCCGCCCGCCGGAGCATCTGCCGGCGCAGTGGCTCCGGAATCCCCGACGACGCCCCCCTCCGCAGCTCCGGCATCCGTGTGCTGCACGCTGCCCGACGGCACCCTCGTCGAGCTGGCGATCGGCGAACCGCTGACCTCGAAGACCGCGCAGCGCGGCCAACGCTTCAGGCTGCTGCTGGCCGAGCCGCTGCGCCTCGGCGACACCGTCGTGCTGCCTGCGGGCACCGAAGGCGTCGGCGAGGTGATCCACGCCGACCACGCGCGCGCCGCCGGCAAGCCCGGTGAGCTGCTGCTCGCCGCACGTTTCCTTCAGGGCCCCGACGGCGAGATCAAGCTGCGCGGCATGAAGCTGGGCGGCAGTGGCAAGGATCGCGGCAACGCAGCCATGGGCGTCGCGATCGGCCTCGGCCCACTGGCCTTCCTCGTGCGCGGCGGCCAGATCGAAATCCCGGAAGGCACCCGCGCCCACGCCAAGCTGGCCGGCCCGCTGCAGTTGCCTGCCACGCCCCTCGCCACGACGTCGGACCCTGCGGAGGCCCCTGCGGCGCCCGCCAGCGGCACGGACGCCCATCCCGCACCCGCAACACCCATCGATTGACACCCACCGCACGTTCCAGGAGCCATCCGCAATGCGTCATTTCCATAAGACCGTCCTCGCCCTCGCCTTCCTCGGGACCGCCGTTTCGGCCCACGCCCAGGACAGCACCGCGCCGCAGTCCGCCCCGGCCGCCGAACAGGCCGCACTCCTGCCCGCAGGCATCGCCCAGCCGCCGGCCGGCAAGGGCCAGATCGTGTTCTTCCGCGAGAACAAGCTGAAGGGCGCGATCATCGGCTACATCGTCCGCGAGGGCGAAACCGAACTGGGCAAGCTGCGCAACGGCACCTACTTCGTCCACGTCACCGATCCGGGCCCGCACACCTATGTGGTGCATTCCGAAGCCAAGGACGTGTTCAACATCGAAGTCGAAGCGGGCGAAACCCACTACGTGCTCGGCGGCATCAGCATGGGCTTCATGGCCGGTCGCCCGAACCTGTCGCCCTCGAACGAGGAAGCCTTCGTGAAGGCGCTGAGCAAGCTCAAGCCGGCACCGGCGCTCGACGCCAAGTGATTCGACGCACGTCGATCGCCTGAAGAAAAGCCGCGGATTCCGCGGCTTTTTCTTTTGCGGCTTTACGGCAATGGCGACGGATCACCGTCTCGACGCGACTCGCCTGTACGTGCAATGGAAGGCCGCCGCACCCAGCGCGCCCAGCAGGCCGCCGAGGACGCCTGCGACCGGATAGGGAACCACGCTGGCCAGCATGGCTGCGCCTAGCCCGAAGAGCGCCAGGGTGTCGACCATGACGCCCGATATGCCGACGTGCATGGCAGCGAAGCTGACCAGGGTCGGGCCGCCGCCGATGACGAATCCGCCCAGGGTCATGGGCCAGAACCGGAAGCGACCGAACGCGAGCAGCAGGGCGGCATAGGGCACGCCGCACGCGACGACCACGGGCACGATGAACATCAGGCTGAGCAAGGCATACAGCGGAATCAGCACGACACCCAGGGCCGGCTCCCCGGGGATGTCCGGCGAGCCGATCGCCATGATCACGCCCGCGCCGAGCGCGGCGACGAGGCAGGCAGCCGTCGTCCCGAGCAGGAAAGCCAGCGCGCTGCGCAGGGGGGCCGGGTTCGGAATCGCGGGTCCTGTCGCGTGGTTCGAAACGGTCGTGTCGTTCATCGGACCTCCACCCTGTCGAAGGCACCCGCTCCGGGTGCCGTGTGCGTCGCGTTCGCGACCTGTCCTGTGGTCCCGCGGGCTTCCCGGTCCATCCCGTCACCAATGCCCATGGCGACGATTCCAGCGATAGAGCCGGCGCGCGAAGGCGTCGTAGGCGTATTGCGCGAATGCGCGCACGCGAGGGAATGCCAGCAACCGCGCGATCCAGCGCAGCCCGCGCGTGCGCGACCACAGCGAGGCGAAGGCGTCGGCGCCGACCTGCACGCGACCATCCGCGTCGCGCACGTAAAGCTTTTCGCGCACGGCTTCGATGTCGACACCGAGTGCGCGCACCGCCTCCGGGTTCGCATGCACGTCGATCCATTCGATCTCGCACGCCCCCATCGCGCCCTGCTGCGCGGCCACGCCGCTGCGACAGACCGGGCAGGCGCTGTTGTAATACACCGTGGCCTTGCCGCCCTCGCTCATGCGCGCGCACCCGGCACGTGCGGATGCAGGGCAACGCCCTCCCCCGCCCGCGCATGCAGCACCGCCATGCGCAGCATCGTCGGGGCGATGTAGTGGCGATGGGTGCGTTCGATGAGGGCCATGTAGGCGCGACCGAACAGGTTGCGGGTGCGTACGCGGGTGGCGAGGGCGATGCGGAGGCGGCCATCGGCCAGGCGCTCGACAGCGACGCTGGAGCGGAAGCGCAGGTGCCGGTCGTCGGCGCCGAGCAGCACTTCGGCGTGATCGTCGCCATCGACCTGCTGGTCCAGCACCGGGAAGCGCGCGGCGAAGGTCTGCGGACACGCGCCGAGCAGCGACGAGACCGGGCAGCCCAGCGGCGAGGTGCGCAGGCCGAGCGGTTTCACCAGCACATTGCGGACCTGCATCATCCGGCCGACGGCGGAAGGACGGTTTTCGAGGAAGCCTTCGAGCACGCGGGCGAGCACGCCACTGACCGTGCGTTCGGCCAGGTCGGCCGGATCGAGGTCGATGGCCACGATGTCCTCGTGCTCGCGGCGCGGATCGAAGCCCTCGAACTGCTGTGCGAGCAGCGAGTGCGCCGGCAGCGCAGGCAGGGCGTGGACCTGTGCGCCCCGGGTGTCGGCGAAGAAACCGACCGGCGCGCGCAGACCACCCAGCCATGCGCGCAGGCGACCCAGCGCATCGCGCGTGCGGGCGCAGGCGCGGGCCTGCAGCGAATCGATCGGTTCGTTGAGCGACAGCACCATCGTCGGCACCTCGCGCCGCGCGTCCTCGCCACGTTCGAGCAGGCGCAGCACCGACGCCGGCAACAGCTCGGTCAGCGACGGAATGTCGGCTTCGTTCGCCATCACCCGTTCGCGCACGTCCGTCGACAGCTCGCCGCCCAGTTCATTGGTATGGCAGGACAGCGCGAACAGCGCGGGATGGCCGGACGCGGGATCGCCGGGCAGGAACTGGTGCCAGGTGCCGCCGCCGAAGCGCACGGTGAACAGGCAGTCCGGCGGGATCTCGACATGGCGCAGGGCATCGAGGAAGGCCTGCGGATCGGCCTCGATCTGCGCCTGCGAGGCGGTCGAGAACCGCAGGCGCGCGCCGCTGCTGCCGGACACCGCCGTGAACACCCGGTGCCCGGCATGGCGATGGAAGGGATGGCCGCTGGCGCCGACGATGAAGGTGTAGAGCGAAGTGGCATCGCCCTGGGCGAAATCGGCGCCGCCGATGCGTGCCGAGGGTTCGTCGAGGGCGTCGATGAAGGCCGCATGCCCGCGCTGCAGCGATGCGGTGCGGCCGACGAGGTGGGTGCCGGCACCGATGCCGAGCTGGGCGATCAGCACCACCTCGACCGGCAGGCCGCCGGATCGCGAGGGGATGCGCACCGAAGGAAAGGTCTGCAGGGTCCTGGTGGCGAACGGCATGGCGGCCTCAATCGATGGTGTCTGGCTTCTGCGTGGCATCGGGCGCCGGTGCCGCGTCCGGATCGGCGTTCCCGCCGGCGGGCGCGGTGCGCTTCCCGGCGGCCCGGCGGCGGCTTTCCCGCTTCAGCGGACCGCCCTGCGGACACAGCTCGGTGACCCAGGCGAAGACCGTGTTGGCCAGCGTGTCGGGCACCAGCCGGAAATAGACGAACTGGCCGCGCTTCTCGCGCTCGATCAGGCCGGCGTCTTCCAGGATGCGCAGGTGGCCGGACAGGGCCGGCTTGCTGAAGTCGAAACGGCCTGCGATCTCGCCGGCGGTGAGTTCGCCGCCGTTGAGGTAGGCCAGGATCCGCCGCCTCGGGGCGGAAGCCAGGGCTTCGAATACGCGGTCCATGGGGCTCCGATGAACTAATTAAGTAATTACCTAATTAACTCCCGGATATCCTGGCGAGGTCAAGCCCGGTCGCGCGCACGCCGACGAACGGTGCGATCGCGACACGCCCGGGCTGCTTTCGGTCAGACTGGCCGCGCCGGAAAGCGTATTCGGGTCCGGAATGGAAGGGCCGTTTTGTGACTGGCCTCAAATTATTGCGTATCCCGTTACAATCACAGGGAATTTTCCGGGGGACCGAATGCGTACGATCCATCGCGTCTGGGCAGTGTGCCTGTCGCTCATCCTTGCTGCCTGCGCCACCACCCAGGGACCTACGGCTGGCGCGCCCCCCACGGATGGGATGCAGGCCATGGCCGTCGACGCCTATCGGATCGGCGTCGACGATCAGGTGCAGGTCTCGGTCTGGCGAAACCCCGAGCTGGGCATCACCGTGCCCGTGCGCCCGGACGGCATGATCTCCGTGCCCCTGGTCGGCGACGTGCTGGCCGGCGGGCGCACGCCGCCCGAGGTCGCCAAGGACATCCAGGAGAAGCTGTCGGCCTACGTCCGTGATCCGCAGGTCGCGGTGATCCTGACCCAGCTGCGCAGCCACGAATACCTCTCACGCGTCCGTGTCACCGGCGCAGTGCGGCAGCCGGTGTCGATCCCCTACCGGCCCGGCATGACCGTGCTCGATGCCATCCTCGCCGCCGGCGGCCCGACCGAATTCGCCGCCAGCGACCGCTCCGAACTGCATCGTCGCGCCGGCGGCACCTCGACCACGTACGAGGTCAAGCTCGACCGCATCCTCAACCGCGGCGACCTGGCGACCAACTATCCGGTCGCGCCGGGCGATGTCATCACGGTGCCGGAGCGCACGTTCTGATGAATGTCCCGTCGCTCCCCGCGCGGCGCACCGCGACCGCGCGCGCCGGCGCGCAGGCGTCGCAGCCCGGCCTGAATCCCAACGACCTGGTGATGGCGATGCTGCGCGAAGGCCGCCGCTACCAGCTCGTGCTCGCCTCGATCTTCGCCGGCATCGCCCTGGTGGCGCTGCTCGCCGGCCTGTTCCTGCTGCCGCGCAAGTACACCGCCAGCACCTCGGTGCTGGCCCAGGAAAGCGACATCATCCAGCCGCTGCTGGAGAACCGCGCGCATGCCACGCGCGCGGTCGACCGCGCCGGCCTGGCGCGCACGGTGGTGTTCGGGCGCAAGGTGATGGACCAGGTGCTGGTCGCCGGCGGCTGGATGGAGGACAAGCCGTCCGCCACCATGCAGGAACGCCTGATCGAACAGATCCGCGAACGCACGCAGATCACCAACGCGCGCGAGAACCTGGTGCAGATCACCTACCACGACAGCGAGCCGGAGCGCGCCTTCAAGGTCGCCGAGGCGATGGCGACGCTGCTGATCGAGGAAAGCCTGGCCAGCAAGGAACGCGAGAGCCGCGAAGCCTACGAGTTCATCGACGCGCAGGTCCGCGACTACCATCGCAAGCTCACCGAGGCCGAGGCCAACCTGCAGGCCTACCGCTCGGCCAATACCGATGCGCAGCCCGGCAGCGCCACCGATTCGACCGCGCGCATCGGCACCCTGCGCACCCAGGTGGAGCAGACCCGGATGGGCCTGATGGAGCTGCGCTCGCGCGAGCAGGCGCTGGAAGCGCAGCTGTCCGGCGAATCGGCGGTCACCGCCGTGCAGACCCGCGAAACCCTGTACCGCACGCAGCTGCTGGAACTGCAGGGCCAGCTCGATACCCTGCTGCTGAGCTACACCGACAAGCATCCCGACGTGGTGCGCGTGCGCCACCAGATGGCCGACATCCAGGCTGCGATGCGCGACGAGGAGCAGCGCCGGACCCGTCCGGGCGCCCCGGCCGTCGATGCCGCCGAAGTGCGGATGAACCCGATGTACCAGGAGCTGCGCAGCCAGCTGGCGCAGACCCGGCGCGAGATCGCGGCGATCCAGTCGCGCATGTCCGCGTCGGAAGGCCTGCTCGACAACGAATTCGGCCGCAGCCGGCGCATCGCCGCGTCCGAGAGCGAACTGGCCGAACTCACCCGCGACTACGAAGTGAACCGCGACATCTACCAGGACATGCTGCGCCGCCGCGAGAACGCGCGCGTGTCGATGGAGCTGGACCGCGAGCGCCGCGGCCTGACCATGCGCATCCAGGACCCGGCGCAGATGCCGCTGCGCCCCAGTGGCCTGCGCTTCATGCATTTCGCGCTGGGCGGCCTGTTCGCGGCGATGGCCGTGCCGCTGGGCCTGCTGTTCCTGCTGGTGCGCTTCGATCCACGCGTGCGCTCGCCGCGCCAGCTCGAAAGCCGCGGCACCTATGCCCTGCTCTCGGTGGTGCCGGCCTACCGCACGCCGCGCGACCGGCGCCGCGAGGTCGGCCGCATGATGCTCAGCGGATCGATCGTCGGCGCGGTGTTCCTGGCCTATGCCCTGGTCTACGTCCTCAAGCAGGTGGGCGGATGAGTTCCCATTCCGACGGCCGCGACGGCCACGAACACACCGACGGGCGCACGCTGCCGGCCACGCAGACGGACGGCGCCGGCAAGGCACTGAGCACGCGCCAGCTGGAGGAACGTCGCCTGATCCATCGCCAGGAATCGGTGCGCAGGCATGCCGACGCCTTCCGCGAGCTGCGCACGCGCCTGCTCGCGCTGGCCGGCGACAGCGGCAACTTCGTGACACTGGTGGCGCCGGTGCGTCCCGGCTGCGGCGGCAGTTTCGTCGCGCGCAACCTCGCGGCGGCCTTCGCCTTCGACGAAACCAAGCAGGCGCTGCTGGTCGACTGCGACGCCACGCACCCCGCACAGGGCGATGCGCTGCAGGTCGAAGCCGACGGCCGCGGCCTGATCGATTACCTGGAAAACGAATCGGTCGCACTGGGCGACGTGGTGCACGCCACCGGCGTGCCGCGCCTGCAACTGATTCCCGCCGGACGCATCCGCGAAACGCCGGGCGAAAGCTTCAGCTCGTTCCGCATGCGCGCGATGATCGACTCGCTGCGCGCGCACCAGGGCAACCGCCACCTGATCCTCGACGCGCCGCCGGCGCTGGGTTCGCCGGATGCGCGCATCCTGTCCGACCTCGCCGACATGGTGGTGCTGGTCGTCGGCTATGGCCAGGTCAGCGGCGAGGACATCGACAAGGCCGTCGCCAGCTTCCCGCCGGAGAAGTTCGCCGGCGTGGTGTTCAACCAGCGTCCGTGAGACGCATCGGAGGCGGCATGTCACGCACCCGAACCCGCGCCACCGTGCCGGCGACCACGCTGGTGGTGGCGATCGCGGCCGTCCTCGCCGCAGCGGCGCCGCGCGATGCGCATGCCGTGCGCATCAACTACAGCCTGGACTTCAACGCCGAGCGCAACGACAACCTGCTGCTGACGCCCACCGACCCGCTGGAGACCACCATCCTGCGCCCGGGCCTGGGCGTGGAGGTCGTCCACGACACCTCCGTGCTGCAGATGCATCTCAGCGGTCGCGCCGAATACCGCCATTACGACAGGCGCGGGCTGCAGGACGGCGTCGACGGCACCTTCTCCGGTCGCATCCACTGGGTGGCGATCCCCGAGCGCCTGAGCTTCAGCGTGGTCGACCAGCTGACGCTGCAGCCGGTGGACACGCTCGCGGCCGATGCGCCGGGCAACCGCCAGCAGGTCAACGTGCTGTCGGCCGGACCGACCCTGCAGTTCGAATGGGGCGACGACTGGCGCGGCAGCGCGGAACTGCGCTGGATCCGCAGCGAGGCCGAGGTCACCGACGCGTTCAATTCGCGGCGCACCGACCTGGCGCTGCGCGCGACGCGACGGCTGTCGGCGAGCAGCCGCTTCTCGTTCAACCTGCAGCACCAGCGCGTGCAGTTCGACAGCGAAGCGGTCGCGCGCGACTACGATCGCACGCAGTTCTTCGCGCGCTGGACGCGCACGCTCAACCGCGTCGATATGGCCGTGGATCTGGGCTATTCGCGGCTGGACTACCGCCGCGCCCTGCCCGGTTTCGCCGATGGCCGTTCGGACCCGATGTTCCGCGCCTCGGCGGCCTGGCGCCCGAACGACGCGCATCGCTTCGACCTGTCGTACAGCAGCCTGTTCTCGGACGTGGCCTCGGACGCGCTGGCCGGCGGCGAGATCATCGACGCGCCACCGACCGGCGTGCAGACCGGCGACACCGTGGTCAACGCCTCGCCCTACCTCGAACGCAGGCTCGAAGGCGAATACACCTGGACCTCGACGCGCTGGACCTTCAGCGCCTCGCCCTTCCTCGACCGCCTGCGCTACCAGGACACCGACCAGTTCGACCAGGACGGCTACGGCCTCGGCCTGGAAGCGAGCTGGCGCGCGCGGCGCAACCTGCTGATCGGCTTCGCCAGCGCGCTGGACCACAACCGCTACGTCAATCTCGATCGCGACGACGAGACCCGCCGCTATTCGCTGAATGCGCGCTACCAGTGGGTCCGCCACTGGAGCGGCGTGCTCACCCTCGCGCGCTACGAGCGCCGCAGTTCGGCGCCGGGCCAGCGCGCCGACCAGAACGTGGTGTCGCTGGCGCTGACCTACCAGAACCGGTGATCGCCATGCCCCGCAAGCGCTACCGCGCCCGCGTCCCGCGCAGCCTGTTCGCCAGCGGCCTCGTCCTGGCGCTCGCCGGCTGCGGCGGGGACCGCACCGCGAATGCGGCGGACGGCCATGCCGCCGCCCTCGCCGCCGCGACGCAGGCGGTGGCCGCGAAACGCCCGGCGCTGAAGCCGCTGCCGCCGGGCATCCCGCTCGACCTGTCCTACGTCGACACGCGCTCGCCGCAGTTCGATCGCTTCCGGCGCTGGGTCGACGCGGCCGTGGCCGGCCAGCCCGGCTATGCCTTCTCCGCCTACGACGCCGCGCTGCTGCATCGCCTCGACCCGAAGCCGAAGTACTGCGAACTGGCGGTGCGCATGGTCGAGCAGGAAGTCGCCGGTGCGGAAGCCGCGATCGCCGACGGTCGCGCACCCGAGGTGGCCGGCGATTCCTACCTCGAAGTCGGCCCGCGCATCGCCGCGCTGTCGATGACGCTGGACAGCTGCAAGGCGAGCATCGACGACGCGCAGCGCAAGCGCTGGTCGGCCTTCGCCGAGCAGGCGGTATGGAACGTGTGGCACCACCTGCGCGCGAACTGGGACGGCCGGCCGCGCCCGTGGACAGGCTGGTCGGTCGACAACCCCGGCAACAACTACTACTACAGCTTCGTCGAGGCGACCCTGTACTGGGCGCTGGCCAGCGGCAACGCCGAATGGATGCGCTTCCTCAACGAAGAGAAGATCCCGCCGCTGATCGCCTACTTCGCGCAGCTGCCCGGCGGCGGCAGCCTGGAAGGCACCGGCTACGGCGCGGCGCACATGCGCCTGTTCGCGCTCTACCGGCTGTGGCGCGACGCCACCGGCGAGGACATCGCCAACGCCAGTCCGCACGCCGCCGACAGCATCGACTACTGGGTGCACGCGACCGTGCCGACGCTGGATCGCTTCGCGCCGATCGGCGACCAATCGCGCAGCTCCATCCCGGAGCTGTACGACTACCACCGCACGGTGGTGCTGCAGGCGCGCGCCCTGACCAGGGATCCGCAGCGCCAGGCAATGGCGTCGTGGTGGCTGCACCACATCGCCATCGACCGGATGAGCAACGGCTTCAACACCGCGCACGACCTGCTGCCCGCGGGCGATGCGAAGGCGCCGGCGCCGACCGCGCTCTTCCATCACGCCACCGGCACCGGCCACCTGTTCGCGCGCACCGCCTGGGACCGCGACGCGCTGTGGCTGGCCGTCGTCGCCGGCCCGTACAACGAGAGCCATGCGGCGCAGGAACAGGGCGGCTTCACCCTCTTCCACCGCGACTGGCTGACCGTGACTGAGAACATCTGGAGCCACAGCGGCATCCAGCAGGGCACCGAAACCCGCAACGTGCTGCGCTTCGAGGCGCCGACGCCGATCGCGCGCCAGTGCCACGCGCCGCAGAACGACCGCGTGGTGCACCAGTGCGTGCCCACGGTGTCGACGATGACCGTGACCCCGGGCGCCGACGGCGCGCTGCGCGTGGACGCCGACCTCACCGGCGCCTACGCCACGGACAGCCCGGTGAAGCAGTGGACCCGGCGCCTGGATTTTTCCAGGGCCGGGCTGCGCGTCGAGGACCGCTTCCGCACCACGCCGGGCACGCGTGCGGTCTTCCAGCTGCAGCTGCCGACCGAACCCCGGATCGAAGGCCGCGAGGCGGTGGCCGGCGGGCTGCGGATCCGGGTGCTGTCGCCCGCCGATGCCCGGCTGTCCGCCTTCGACTGGCGCAACGTGGACCGTGACGAATTTCGCAGTGGCTGGCGGCTGGATATCGCCGGCAGCGGCGACAACTACGTCGTCGAGCTGCAACCCGTGGGCAACTGAGTCAAATCGGCCGTTTTTGCGCGACAAACTTCACACTTCACTTCAAGAAAGAAAAATTTAGTTCGGCGCCATCACAAAACGTGGGCAAGGCGGCACGCATACTTCCGTTCAGGTTGACGCGTCATCCGTGACGCTTCGACCGATGTCCCGGCCCCCGCCGGCACATCGAACGGTGCGCCGCCCGCCGCCCCGACCGGGTCTCGGACGACGCGAATGCAGTCTCGACATGGACGCGATCGCAGAGCCCCCGACATGCCCCACATCCCCCGCCCTGATGCTGCTTCCCCGACGCCCCGCCCCCGCGGTCGCGCCCGCCTCGCCCAGTCCCTCATCGCGCTCGGCGCGGTCGCCGCCGCCGGCATCGCCCTGGCCGGTCCAGCCGACCTGCTGCGCGACCTGCGCCAGCGCTTCGCCGACCGCGCGCACACGGCGTCGAAGCCGGTGGCCGCATCGGGCACGCCGACCACCACGGACCCGCGCTTCTCGCCGCGCCCGCGCCCGAAGCCGCGCCCGTCCACCGGCAACAACTCGCCGCAGCTGAGCGAGATCCCGATGAACCTCACCTTCATCGACACCTCGCGCACCGCCTACACGCGCTTCCGCAACTGGGTCGACAGCGCCGTGAACGGCAGTCCCGGCTATGCGTACGAAGCCCGCGACTCCGCGCTGATGTTCCGCATCACCCGCGACGTGAAGTACTGCAACCATGCCGTGAGCCTGGTCGAACAGCAGGTCGCGCAGGCCGAGACCGCGATCGCCGCCGGCCAGCGCCCCGCCGTCGCCGCCGACTCCTACCTCGAAGTCGGGCCGATGATCGCCGACCTCGCGATGACCTACGACACCTGCGCCGCGCGTGTGACCAGCAGCCAGCGCCAGCGCTGGTCGGCCTACGCGCAGCAGGCGATCTGGAACGTCTGGAACCACGAGAACGCGCGCTGGGGCAGCACCTCGCACCCGTGGAGCGGCTGGTCGGTCGACAACCCGGGCAACAACTACTACTTCAGCTTCGTCGAAGCGACCATGATGTGGGCGCTGGCCTCGCGCAATCCGACCTGGATGGCCCTGCTCAAGACCGACAAGCTGCCGAAGCTGGAAGCGTACTACCGCAACATGCCCACCGGTGGCAGCCTGGAAGGCACCGGCTACGGCACCGCGCAGATGCGCCTGTTCGAGCTGTACCGGATCTGGCGCGACGCCACCGGCATCGACCTGGCCAACGCCAACCCGCACGCCACCAACACCATCCAGTGGTGGGTCCATGGGACGGTGCCGACGCGCACGCACTTCGCGCCGATCGGCGACCAGTCGCGCAACTCCGTGCCGGAGCTGTACGACTACCACCGCCGCCTGGTGCTGGAAGCACGCAACCTCACCAACGACGCCTCCGCGCAGCGCATCGCGAGCTGGTGGCTGAACAACATCTCCGTCCAGCAGATGGGCCAGGGCGCGAACTTCCGCTACGACCTGCTGCCGCCGGGCAGCAACGGCGCCGCGCCCACCGCACTGCACTACCACGGCAGCGCGACCGGCCACCTGTTCGCGCGCAGCAGCTGGGACACCACCGCGATGTGGATGTCCTACGTCGCCGGCCCCTACAACGAAAGCCACGCCCACCAGGACCAGGGCGCATTCACGCTGTACGCGCGCGACTGGCTGGCGGTGACCGAGAACATCTGGAGCCGCAGCGGCATCCAGCAGGGCACCGAAGTGCACAACACGATGCGCTTCGAACGCAGCAACACCAGCACCGCGCAGTGCACCGCGCCGGCCAACGACCGCATCGTCCACCAGTGCGAATCGCCGCAGTCGGTCGCGACGATGACCGTCACGCCCGGTGCCAACGGCGCGATCACCGTCGACTCGGACCTCACGCCGGTCTATCGCGGCAACCCGGCGCTGACCCGCTGGACCCGCAACCTGCAGTTCGCCAACCGCAGGCTCACCGTCCGCGACAACTTCACCCTGGGCTCGGGTACCACCGCCTTCTTCCAGGTGCAGGTGCCGGTGCAGCCCACGGTGAGCGGCAGCACCGTCACCGCCGGCAACCTGCGCGTGCGCGTGCTGGAGCCGGCCAACGCCACGATCACCCTGCGCAACTGGAACACGGTCAACGCCAGCGAATTCACCAAGGGCTGGCGCATCGACATCGGCGGCGGCACCACCACCTACCTGGTGGAGCTGAGCGAAGTGACGCCCTGAGCCCGCACCGCTCCCTGCCTGTCCCCAGAACGGGGTCAGGTTCACTTCGCCTCGAAGTGAACCTGACCCCGTTCTGCTTCACGCCATCCTGTTCCTGACGGAATCCGGAACGCGAGGGCCTGCGGAACGCGCATCGGCCTCGATCACGCACTCGCATCGCTACGATCGGGTTCCCGCCTCTCGGCCACCCCGAATCCACGCATCCGGCGGCGACCACCGCCCGTATCGAACGCGATGCCACAGGACCTGATCGTGCAACGGCCGGAAGGCCTCTACTGCCCCGCCGGCGATTTCCACATCGACCCGTGGCGACCGGTCGCGCGCGCGGTCATCACCCACGGCCACGGCGACCATGCGCGGCCGGGCATGGGCGAATACCACGTCGCCCGCGCCGGCCTGCCGATCCTGCAGTGGCGGCTGGGCGAACAGCACTACCACGCATACGAGTACGGCGAGACCTTCCGCATCGGCGCCGCGCGCGTCTCGCTGCATCCCGCCGGCCACGTGCTCGGCTCGGCGCAGGTGCGGATCGAGGTCGACGGCGAGGTCTGGGTGGCGTCGGGCGACTACAAGCGCCAGCCCGATCCGACCTGCGCGCCGTTCGAGGTCGTGCCCTGCGACACCTTCGTCACCGAGGCCACCTTCGGCCTGCCGATCTACCGCTGGCCCGACACCGCCGAGGTGGCGCGGGACATCGTCGTCTGGCGCGATGAATGCGCGGCCGAAGGCGTGGCGGCGGTGCTCTACTGCTACGCGCTGGGCAAGGCGCAGCGGCTGCTCGCGGAACTGCGCGCGTTCACCGACGCACCGGCCTGGCTGCACGGCGCGCTGGTCCCGGGCGTGCAGGTCTATCGCGACGCCGGCATCGCCTTGGTGGAGACGCAGCCGGTGGTCGATGCCGCGCGCGGCGCGGACTTCGCAGGACAGCTGGTGCTGGCGCCGCCCTCCGCAGCCGGCAGCGCGTGGATGCGCCGCTTCCGGCGCGCGCAGACCGGCTTCGCCTCGGGCTGGATGCTGATCCGCGGCAACCGCCGGCGGCGCAACGTCGACCGCGGCTTCGTCGTGTCCGACCATGCCGACTGGCCCGCGCTGCTGCGCACGGTGCGCGAGACCGGCGCGCGCCGCGTCATCGCCACCCACGGCAACACCGAGGCGCTGGTGCGCACGCTCGCCGATGCGGGCGTGGACGCCGGCAACTTCCGCACCGATTACGGCGGCGACGACTGATGCAGCGCTTCGCCGAACTGTACCGCCGGCTCGACCGCAGTACCGCGACGCTGGACAAGCGCGCGGCGCTGCTCGACTACTTCCGCACCGCGCCGCTGCGCGACGCCGCATGGGCGCTGTGGCTGCTCAGCGGCGGCAAGATCGGCGGCGCTGGCGCCCGGATCGCGGGCAGCGCCGAGCTGCGCGCCTGGATCGCGGAGGAAAGCGCGACGCCGCCGTGGCTGGTCGATGCGTCGTACGAGCAGGTCGGCGACCTCGCCGAAACGCTGGCGCTGCTGCTCGACGACCCGCCCGCCGACAGCCTCGACGTGGCGCCGCTGCACGTCTGGATCGAACGCCTGCTCGCCGTGGCCGGCCGCGACGAAGCGCAGCGCCGCGAAGCGGTGGTGCACGGCTGGCGCCACCTCGACCGCGAAGGCCGCCTGGTCTTCAACAAGCTGCTGACCGGCGCGCTGCGCATCGGCGTGTCGCAGCGCATGGTGCAGCAGGCGCTCGCGGAGCTGTCGGGTGTCGACATCGCCCTGATCGCGCAGCGCATGCTCGGCCGCTGGACGCCATCGGAGAGCTTCCTGCGCAACCTGCTGTCGACGCAGGCGCTGCCCGGCGACCGCGCGCAGCCCTATCCCTTCTTCCTCGCCTCGCCGCTGGAGGCCGAGGCCGCGTCGCTCGGCGCCATCGACGACTGGCTGCTGGAGTGGAAATGGGACGGCATCCGCCTGCAGCTGATCCGGCGCGACGAGGACATCGCGCTGTGGTCGCGCGGCGAGGAACGGCTGGACGGCCGCTTCCCCGAGATCGAACGCGCGGCGGCGGCGCTGGCGCGCGACGCGGTGCTCGACGGCGAACTGCTGGTCTGGCACGCGGATGCCGCGCTGCCGGCGCCGTTCGCCTCGCTGCAGACTCGCATCCAGCGCCTGAAACCCGGCGCGAAATCGCTGGCCGAGCACCCGGCGCGGATGCTCGCCTACGACCTGCTCGAACTCGACGGCCACGACCTGCGCGCACGACCGCTGCAGGAACGCCGGAGGCTGCTGGAGACGCTGTGGGCCGACAGCCCGGACGCGCAGGCGCGCATCGCGCTGTCGCCATCGGTCGACGCCGGCGACTGGAGCGCGGCCGCGACGCTGCGCGAGGAGGCACGCACGCGCGGCGTCGAAGGCCTGATGCTCAAGCGGCGCGCGTCGGTCTACCAGGTCGGGCGCAAACGCGGCGACTGGTGGAAGTGGAAGATCGATCCGCTCACCGTCGACGCCGTGCTGCTGTACGCGCAGGCGGGCCACGGCCGGCGCAGCACGCTGTACACCGATTACACCTTCGGCGTGTGGGACGGCGAGGCGCTGGTGCCGGTGGCGAAGGCCTACTCGGGGCTGGACGATCGCGAAATCCTCGAACTCGACCGCTGGATCCGCGCCAACACGCTCGAACGCTTCGGTCCGGTGCGCTCGGTGCGCGCGCACCATGTGTTCGAACTGGGCTTCGAGGGCGTGAACGTCTCCTCGCGGCACAAGTCCGGCGTCGCGGTGCGCTTCCCGCGCATCCTGCGCTGGCGTCGCGACAAGGCGCCCGCCGATGCCGATCGCATCGACGCGCTGCGGGCGCTCGCACGATGAGCGTACGCAGGGCCCGCACGGCGCCGCCGGCGCGCGCGATCACCGCGACGGCGGCCATGCGCAGGCTGCGCGACTGGTTCGCGGCGCGCGGCTGGTCGCCGCTGCCGTTCCAGCGCGAGGCCTGGACGCGCTATCTCGCCGGCGAAAGCGGGCTGATCCACACGCCGACCGGCAGCGGCAAGACCCTCGCCGCGTTCGGCGGCCCCTTGCTCGATGCATTGCGCGACAACACGGCGACCGGCGCGCGTGCACCGGGGCCGACGCTGCTGTGGGTCACGCCGCTGCGCGCCCTGGCCAATGACACCGTGCGCGCGCTGCGCGAACCCGTCGATGCGCTCGGCCTGCCGTGGACGGTGGGCATGCGCACCGGCGACGCCAGCGCGCGCGAGAAGCGCCTCGCGCGGGCGGGCAAGCTCGACGTGCTGGTCATCACCCCCGAGTCGCTCGCCCTGCTGCTGTCCTACGACGACACGCCTGCGCAGTTGCAGGACCTGCGCGGCGTGATCGTCGACGAGTGGCACGAACTGATCGGCAACAAGCGCGGCACGCTGCTGCAGCTGTGCCTGGCGCGGCTGCGCGCGCTGTCGCCGACGCTGCGCACCTGGGGTCTGTCCGCGACCCTGGGCAACCTCGACGAAGCCCGCGATGCGCTGCTGCCGCACGCCCCCGAAGCCGCGATCGTCAGCGGCCCCGCGCCGCGCCGGGTGTCGATCGAAACCCTGCTCCCCGCCGAGCGCGAACGCTTTCCGTGGGCCGGCCACCTGGGCCTGTCGCAGCTGCCGCGCGTGGTCGCGATGCTGGCCCAGGCACGGACTTCGCTGCTGTTCGCCAACACCCGCGCGCAGGCCGAGCTGTGGCACCGCGCGCTGGAATCGGTGTGGCCGCACGCGCCGGAAACGCTGGCGCTGCACCACGGTTCGCTGGATCCGAAGCTGCGTCGCGCGGTGGAAGGCGGCCTGCGCGACGGCCGGATCCGCTGCGCCGTCGCCACGTCGAGCCTCGACCTCGGCGTCGACTTTCCCGCCGTCGACCAGGTGCTGCAGATCGGCAGCCCCAAGGGCATGTCGCGGCTGCTGCAGCGCGCCGGGCGCGCGCGTCATCGCCCGGGCGAAGCGGGGACGATCGCCTGCGTGCCGACGCACGCGCTGGAGCTGGCCGAATACGCGGCCGCGCGCGTCGCCCTCGCCGCTGGCAGGATCGAAGCGCGACCGCCCCCGCGACTCGCGCTGGACGTGCTCGCGCAGCACTGCGTGACGCTGGCGCTGGGCGGCGGCTTCGACGCCGATGCGCTGTATGCCGAGGTCACCGGCACCCATGCCTATGCCACGCTGACCCGCGCGCAGTGGGACGCCGTGCTCGCCTTCATCGTCGAAGGCGGCAGCGCGCTGTCGCACTATCCCGAATACCGCCGCGTGGTCCGCGACGAGGACGGGATGTACCGGGTGCACGAGCGCCGCATCGCGTTCCGCCATCGCCTCTCGATCGGCACCATCGCCAGCGACGCGGGCATGGCCGTGAAATTCCTCAAGGGCGGCAGCCTCGGCTCGGTGGAGGAAAGCTTCATCGGCCGGCTGCGCCCGGGCGACCGCTTCCAGTTCGCAGGCCGAACGCTCGAACTCGCGCGCGTGCGCGACCTGACCGCCTACGTGCGCCTGGCGAAACCGGGCGACGGCGCGGTGCCGCGCTGGCAGGGTGGACGGATGCCGCTGTCGACCGAACTCGGCCGCGAGGTCGAAGCCGTGCTGTCGGGCGCGGGCGCGCAGGACACCCCGGAACTGCGCGCGCTGGCGCCGATCCTCGCGCTCCAGTCGCGGCTGTCGTCGCGACCGCGTGCCGGCCACCTGCTCGCGGAATGGTTCGAGGCCCGCGACGGACAGCACCTGTGCGTGTTCCCGTTCGCCGGGCGCGCCGTGCACGAGGGCCTCGCCGCGCTGATGGCGCGACGCTGGGGCCGGCTGGCGCCGAACACCTTCGGCTTCGCCGCGAACGACTACGGCCTGATCCTGTCGATGCAGGCGAAGACCGCGATCGATGCCGCCGGCCTGCGCGCGCTGCTCGATCCGGCGCACCTGGTCGACGACCTGCGCGAGGGCGCGAACCTCGCCGAACTCTCGCGACGCCAGTTCCGCGAGATCGCGCGCATCGCCGGCCTGCTGCCGCCGTCGCTGCCCGGCGGCGCGCCGCGTTCGATGCGCCAGCTGCAGGCCTCCGCCGGCCTGCTGTTCGACGTGCTGTCGCGCCATGACCCCGACCACGTGCTGCTCGCGCAGGCCGAGGCGGAAGTGTTCGCGAACACGCTCGACCTGCCGGCGCTGGACGCCTGCCTGCGCGACTGCGCGACGCGCGGCATCGACCTGCACCGGCCCGGGTCGTTCACGCCGCTGTCGTTCCCGCTCTGGGCCGAGGCGCTGCGCGGCCAGCTCAGCACCGAGGACTGGAAGACGCGCGTGCAGCGCGCGGCGGCGCGCCTGGAGAAGGCGAATGACTGAGCGCCTCGTCGTCGACATCGCCGGCGAGGCGATGCATCTGCTCGCCGATCGCGCATTGTTCTGGCCCGCACGCGGACGCCTGCTGATCGCCGACCTGCACCTGGGCAAGGGCGACGTGTTCCGCGCCGCAGGCATCGCGCTGCCCAGCGGCGGGACCGCGCACGACCTCGCGCGCCTCGATCGCCTGATCGCCGCGACCGCCGCGCGCGAACTGTGGATCCTCGGCGACCTGCTGCACGGCGCGACGCATCATGCGCGCTGGCGCGAAGGCTGGGACCGCTGGCGCAGCGCGCATGCCGGACTGCGCATCGTCGCGCTGCGCGGCAACCACGACCGCCACCGCGACGACGCGGCGCTGGACATCGACGCGCTCGGCGAATCCGTGGCCGAGGATGGCCTGCTGCTGCGCCACGAACCGCTGCCGGATCCCGCGCATCACGTCATCGCCGGGCACCTGCATCCGGCCCTGCGCCTGCCCGGCATCCGCCGTGCGCTGCCCGGTTTCTGGCTGCGTCCCGGGCTCACCGTGCTGCCGGCGTTCTCGGCGTTCACCGGCGGCCAGGCCGTCGAGCCCGGGGCAGGCGACCGTTTCGCGGTCTGCGCCGGGGATCACGTGGAAATCGTTTCTTTTGGCTTCGATTGAAAGCAAGCTGGCTGCCTGGCCGAATTCAACCAGTGATCGAGTGGCGTTCCGCCTCGGCGAAGGCCACGAGTTGGGGAAAGAAGGCATCGAAACCTCGCAGGAACGGGTCCGGATCGCACTCGATCTGCGACAGACACGCCAGCAACGCATCGCCATTGCGCGACAGGCGTGTCGCAACGCGACCGACGGCGACGCGCATCGCGCCGGTGTCGCCATAGCGTCCCAGCCAGTCCTGGGCCGCCATCGCGTCGCCGGCGGCCTGCGCGCGTTCGGGCAGCGCGTGGCGCCACCTGGCGAAGCCGGCATAGACACGTGCACAGAATCCTGGAAGCGGTTCGTCGTTGAACCGTGACCACGCACGCGCCAGCAGATGATCGAAATACAGATCGAGCACGATGCCGGCGAAACGGCGATGGCCCGCATCGAAATGCTGCTTGAGCGAGCGGGTGACCTCGTGCGCATCCGTGAAGGCATCGACGCGCCAGTGCAGGCGGATCTCGCGGGCGATGACCGGATCGAACCCATCGACGGCATCGGCCTTCACGAAGTCGCCGAGGATGGCACCGACCATCGCATCATCGTCGTGCCGCGCGAGATAGGCATGGGCGAGGTAGTTCATGCGGCACGGCCCTCGATGGCGGCGACCAGTGCGCGATAGCGCGTCTCGTCCACACCGAGCGCCCGCAGCCAGCGCTCGAAATACGATGCCAGCGCATCCGCGCGCGGATGGGTCTCCGCGTGATGGATCTCGAAATCCTTGCGGTTCTGCACCTTGTCCGCAACGAGCATGTCGTTGACATCCTTCGACGTGCTGAGCCTGATCGGATGGTCGTCGCTGACGGGATGATGCGACAGGCAGGCATTCGCGACGGCGCGGTATTCCATCGCGAGGATCAGTGCCGCCGGATCCGGTGCGCAGGCAAGCAGCGCACTGGCGGGCGCCAGCGAGGCCAGCAACGCATCGTCGTCCTGGAGCATGGGATGCAGGCAGAACGCCTGCCGCGCCTGCAGCGATGCGCCGATCAGATCGAGCACGACCAGGCCCTCGTCGATGTGCGCGATCAAGGGCACGCCGGATCGCCCGGCGCTGCGCTCGCCATAGAAGGCCCGGATCGCGCCGTAATGGCGGTCTTCACGCATTCCCCGCCCTACCTCCGCTTCGCCACCGCGATCGCGGCGTAGTGGGCGAAGTACCAGGCCGCGCGGAGTGGGCCGAGCTTTTCGACCTCGCGGTAGATGGTCCACTGCCAGCGCGCGGCCTTGCGCTTGTCCGCGGACAGCGAGCCGCTGCGCACCAGGTAGTCGGCGAGCGGTTCGGCGGACGGCACGCGGCGGGCGATGCCGGCGCGCTTGACCATCGCCAGCCAGAACACGTAGTCCTCGTGGCCGATCTTCTCGAAGCGGCCGTCGCCGATGCGGCGGTCGTACAGGCCGGTGAGGTTGCCGATGCGATTGCTCCTGAGCATCGCGGCATGGTCGGCTTCGGGCGGGGGCACGACCACCGACAGCGTGTTGCCGGCCTCGTCGAAACGGCGATACGCGGTGTAGCTGATCGCACAGCCGGTCTCGGCCATGTGCGCGAGCTGGGTCTCCAGTTTCTCGGGGCGCCAGCGGTCGTCGCTGTCGAGGAAGGCGATGTGGGTGCCGGTGGCGGCTTCGATGCCGGCGTTGCGCGCGGCGGCGACGCCGCCGTTCTTCGCCATGCGGATCGGCACCACGCAGGGCTCGCGCGCGGCGGCCTCGCGGATGATCTCCCAGCTCGCGTCCTGCGAGCAGTCATCGACCACGACCAGCTCGACATCGGCATGGGTCTGCGCGAACACCGAGTCCATCGAGGCCTTCAGCGTTGCGGCGGCGTTGTACGCCGGCATCACCACGCTGACGCGCGCACGCGGCGCAGCGCCTTCTCCGGGCACGCTCACGCGCTGCGCGCCTTGCGCCGGCCGGCCCAGGAGGCGCGCGGCGGCGGCAGCAGGTAGTCGCGGTACTGCCCGGGGTCGCCCTGCTCGCCCGCCTCGGCGGCCTTGATGATGTTGTAGCACTCGCGCGCGGTGACGTAGTGCAGCACGTGGCGCTTGCCGTCGTTGTAGGTGCGTTCGAGATAGTCGTGCATCGCGTCCACCGGCGCGCCGAGCAGCGTGTCGATGTCGTGTTCCTGGGTGCCGTGGGTATGGACCTTCACGAACACCCATTCCGGCCGCCCTTCGACGTGCACGCCGGTCTTCACCCACAGGTCGACGCGGGCCTCGGTCGGCGGGCAATTCTTCCTGATGTCCGAATTCTCGATGCGCGGCATCACGCCCATGCGCCGCTCGCGCCAGTTCAGCGCCAGCGGGCCCTGCACGATCATCAGGTCGCCGCGCGTGCCGCCGCCGACCTTCACCGGTGCGCCATGGTTGTGCGACTTCGGCGCGCAGGGATCGTCGGTGGCGTAGTAGATGCTGTTGATCGTCGCGGTCTGGGTGTCGCTGGGCGCCGAGGGCATGGTGAAGTCGGCGTAGCAGCCCAGTTCGCGCAGCAGGATCAGCTCGTTGTTCAGGCCGCACCAGCGACCGTCGCCGCGCGAGTTGTCCAGGCACCAGTTGCCGTGGATGAAGCCGAACCGCAGCTCGCCGGTCTCCGGGTCGCGCGGCAGCGCGCCGTGCTTCTCGTGCAGCACATTGCAGAAGCGCGAGATCGACACCCGGAAGTTCTGCTCGGTGTCGTTGTCGTGGTGCAGGTGCACCTCGATCTCGCCGAAGCCATCGCTGCACAGCGACGCGAGCTTGTCGAGGTGCTCCTCGGCGTATTCCTCTTCGGGATAGAAGAAGCTGTGCTGCGGCGGGCGACCGTCGGCATCGCGGTGCTTACCGGCCATGATCCGGTATTCGCTGCACCAGCGGTCGACGCGGCGGCGCTGGGTCTCCAGGTCGCCGCCCTTCCACATCGGCTCGAAGTGGTCGACGAAGCAGAACATGACATGGACCGGGCGATCCTCCACCACCGGCGGGCGGCGGCGCAGGTAATGCCCCAGCCACAGGTGCATGTTGCGCTTGCGCATGTCGCGCAGCACCAGCGCGGACACAACCGCGCCCAGCAGCGCGACCAGGACCAGCAGGATTGTCGCGATCTGGACATCCGGCATCTCGTTCATGCATTTCCCCCTGCCTGCGGCATCGTTGCTCCCCCCGTGTCGCGCATCGTTCCCGGCCTCATGCGGAGGCCAGCGGTTCGAACGCGAAGCCGTCCGCCTGCCACAGCGGCAACAGCGTTTCCAGCATGTGCAGCGACAGCCCGCCGTCGTCGTGCATCAGCAGGATGTCGCCCGCGCGCGGCGGGTGCCTGCGTGCGACCTCGATCAGCGCCTCCGCCGGCCGCTGGCTGTAATCCAGGCTGTCGTACGACCAGAACGCGATGCGACGACCGCGACGGATGCAGTCCAGCACCATCGGCAGCGGCATCACCCCGCGCGGCGGCCGGAAATCGTGCCTGGCCTGCCCGTCGAAGCGCGCGAGCAGGCGCTCGGTATGCTCGATCTCGCGGCGCTGCTCGGCCAGCGACAGCCGATCGAAGTGCGGGTGGCTCCACGAATGGTTGCCCAGCGCATGCCCCTCGGACACGATCCGCCGCACCAGCTCGGCATGGCGCTCGGCCTGCTGCCCGATCAGGTAGAAGGTCGCGCGCACGCGATGCTTCGCCAGCAGGTCCAGCAGGACCGGCGTGTGTTCCGGGTGCGGGCCGTCGTCGAAGGTCAGGTACAGCACGCGTCGACGCCGGCTGCCGCGGGTCAGGACCCATCGGGTCGGCAACCATTGCAGCACCTGCAGTTTCTTGGGACGTGGATTCATGGGGGGCTTTGCTGGAAGGGAACGCGGATCACGGCCCTGGCCGGCCCGCGACATCGAGAACTGATACCGGACTTCAACCGCCACCTCCCCGGTAGAGGGCGTCGTAGCGGGCGGCCATGGCCTGCACCGAGGCCTCGCGCAGGGCCCAGTCGCGCCCGGCCAGGCCCAGCTGGCGCGCGCGCGCTGGATCGCGCAGCAGGCCCAGCATCCCGGCGGCCAGCGCCGGCGCATCGGCGGCGGGCACGATCACGCCGTTGCGCTCGTCGACGACGATCTCGCGATTGCCGCCGACATCGGTGGCCACGATCGGCAGGGCGCTGGCGCAGGCTTCGAGCAGGGCCATCGAATAGCCTTCGCTGCGCGACGACAGCGCGAACACGTCGAAGCCCTGCAGCAGCTGGCGCACGTCGCCGCGATCGCCGAGGAAATGCACCGCCTCGCCGGCACCGCTCGCGCCGGCCTGCGTCTGGAGCTCGGCGCGCAGCGCGCCGTCGCCGACCAGCACCAGCGCGGTGTCGGGGGCCTCGGCATGCACGCGGGCGAAGGCCTGCAGCAGGGTCGCCTGGTCCTTGACCGGATTGAGCCGGCCGACCGTGCCGATGATGCGCGTGCCCGGCGCCAGGCCGAGCACGTTGCGCAGCGCGGCGCGGCGCTCCTCGTTGGCGGCGGCGAAGGTCTCGACGCGGATGCCGTTGGGCACCGCCAGCAGCCGCGCGCGCGGACGCACGCCCTGGTCCGCGAAACGCGCGCGCGCCGCTTCGCAGACCGCTGCGACGACATCCGTGCGCCACATCGACCGGCGATACAGCCATTCGCCGCGGCTGCGTGGCTGCGAGGCGCCCATGCCGTGGCGGGTGTTGAGCAGGCACGACACCGGCGTGGCGAAGGTCGCCGCCACGGTGTGGTAGTGCGCATTGGCGTTGTGGGTGTGCACCACCGTGCCCGGTTTCGCGCCGAGCCAGGCGCGCAGGCGCCGCACCGCGCCGAAGTCCAGGCCGGCGGCCTTGTGGCAGGCGAACACCTCGACGCCCTGGCTGCGCAGCTCGTCGGCCAGCGCGCCGGGCGCGAACAGGCAGGCCACGCGCGGGCGATGCCCCGCAGCCCGCTGCGCGAGCGCCAGGTCGATGACCATGCGTTCCAGACCGCCGCGCTCGAGGTTCTCGACCACGTGCGCGATGTCCAGCGATGTCGCAGCCGTGCTCATGCCGGCAACTCGCAGACGACGACGCGGCGCTTGCCGCTGGGCGTGAGCGCGATGTGATCGACGAGTGCGAAGTCGATGGCCACGTCGTCGCCGGCAACCTTGCGCAGGCCGTCGCGGACCAGCGCCTGCACGGAGGCAGCATCGAAACCGTCGTCGGGCACCAGGCGCACCTGCAGCGCCTCCACTTCGCGCTGCACGACCTGGTACTGCTTCACGCCCTTCACCGGCAGGAAGAGGTAGACGATGTATTCCCCCGGAACCAGCCGGCCGTCGCGCAGGCGCAGCGCATCGAGCTTGCGGCCGTCGACCTTGGCCAGCTTCGGCAGGCCGCGCCCGCAGGCGCAGGTCCGCGTGCCGGGCGTGCCCAGGTCGCCGTTGGCGTAGCGCATCAGCGGCATGCCGAGGTTGTGCAGGTCGGTGACGATCAGGTCGCTCGGCCCGGTCGCGTCGGGTCCGGCGGCGAACTCCACGTGAAGATGATCGGTGTTGAGGTGCAGGCCGTCGCCGTGCTCGCACTCGGCAGCGATCAGCATGAATTCGCGGCAGCCGTAGGTGTCGTAGGCCGGCGCGCCGAACACGCGCTGCAGCAGCTCGCGCTGGTGCGGATGCAGGGCCTCGGCGGCACCGAGGATGCGCTTCGGGCGATGGATGCGCCGGCCCTTGCGCTCGATCCACTGCGCCAGTTCGACGATCGGGCCGACGTAGGACACGATGGTCTCGGGCCGGAAGCGGTCGATCGCATCGGCATACTCGGCCATGCGCCGCTCGTCCATGTCGAAGGCATTGAGCATGCGCCGGTTGAACGCAGCGTGGTACAGGCGATCCTTGAACAACGCATAGCCCGCCGGCGCCGCCACCGGCGCGCCCCACAGGTACACGGTCTTCTGCCCGAGGTGCGCGCCCGACCAGGCATAGCCGCGGAACATCACCGCGATCCGCCGTTCGTAGCTCTCGCGCGTGTAGCCGAAGCGCAGCGGTTCGCCGGTCGATCCGCCGGTGGTCTTGTAGTACAGGCCGCCGCGATGCGCGGGCGACACCATGTCCTCGGCGTTGGCACGGATCACCGGCTTGGTCAGCACCGGCAGCCGCGCGTAATCCTCGCGGCTGCGGATGTCGCCGACGCCGGCCATGCCCGCCTCGCCCCACCAGCGACGGTAGAACGGGACGTTGTCCCAACAATGGGCGACCAGGGCCTGCAGCCGCTGCCATTGCAGCGCATCGAGTTCCTCCGGCGAGCGCCACTGGTCGCGCTCGTAGTCGCGCAGGTAGCGCAGGGTGTGGCGACGACGCAGGCCGGACTCGTAGGCCGGATACAGCACGCGCCGGAACAGGGCCTCATATGCGCTTGCGTAAAGGCTCATGCCGCAGGCGCCTCGGTACGTGCGTGCGCCCAGGCGAGCAGGCGCGCACCGATGCGCGGACGACCGCGCAGCAGGCGCGCATGCAGCTGCTGCATGTGCGCGATGTCGTTGCGCGTCCAGCAGTTCAGCGCCAGCGACCACGGCAGGTAGGTCAGCGCGAGCAGGCCGCCGACCACGATCTCCGCCAGCGCCGGCAGGTGGTGGTGCACCAGCAGCAGCGGCGTCGCCGACAGCGCGGCGGCGAGTATCGTGCGCAGCAGGCGGCCCCAGTCCGGCGAGACCCCGCATTCGCGGATCGCCAGCGTGGTGTAGGACGCGACGTTGAGCGCCGCGACCACGGCGAAGGCGATCAGCGCGCCGCGCAGGCCGTCGATGTGGATCAGCCAGGCGTCGAGCACCAGCTTGAGCACGCCGCAGGCGATGATCAGCAGCAGCACCGCGCGCTGGCGGTCGGCGCTGATGAGCAGGCTCGACGCGCCCTGCGCGGTCGCGATGGCGGCGCAGCCAGCCAGGCAGACCGCGAACGCGGTCGCGCCGGCCTCGTACGCATTGCCGTACAGCAGGTGGATCAGCGGATCGGACAGCACCATGCCGAACGCCACCAGCGGCGCGGACAGCAGCATCAGGTAGGCGGTCGAGGCCGCGAAGCGATGCCCGGCGACCTCGCGGCCCTGGCTGAGCGCGTTCGCCATCATCGGCAGCAGCAGCGCGCCGAACACGCCGGGCACCAGCGCCGAGGCGCCGCTGGCCAGCTGGTAGCCGACCTTGAACTGGCCCGCCGCGTGCGGATCGGCGTAGGCGGTGAGGAACAGCACCTCGACCTCGCTGGACACGATGAAGCCGATGGTCACGATCGCCGTGCTGTAGAGCATCTGCCGGCGCACGCGCGGCGCCAGGTCGGGCGGCAGCGAAGGCACGTCCTCGCCCGGCGGCAGCAGCGGCTTCACCTGGCTGCGCGACATGACGTAGAAGACGACGCTGGACACCAGGAACACGCCCAGCAGCCACTCCACCGGCAGGTCGGTGGACATCACCGCGAACACCATCGCCAGGTTGAGCGGGGTGGACACCAGCGCCACCATCGCATTGATGCGGAAGTTCTCCAGGCCCTTGGCGATGCCGATGTTGAACATGTAGCCGGCGCGCAGCGAGATGGCCACGGCCAGGAACACGAACAGCAGGCCGTGGTGGAAGCCCGGCGCCACGCGATGCCCGGCGATCCACAGCGCCAGCGCGCCCACCGCCAGGGCGATGGCGACGTACACGCGCTGCGCGCGACGCAGGTAGGCCACCAGCGGACGCACTAGGTGGCCACGATCGGCGCCGCGCAGTTCGGCGACGAACTTGATCGCCGCGCTGGCCGTGCCCGAATTCGACGCCGCCACGCCCATGCCGACCAGCCAGATCACCGCGCTGTACGCGCCGAAACCGTCCGGGCCGAGGTGCCGGGCGATCAGGATCGAGGTCAGCATGCCGAGCGCGAACTCGGTGTACATCGCCACCGAGGAGAAGAGCGTGTTGCGGAGGGTGCGCGCGCGCAGCGTCATTGGATCACCAGGAGGACCTTGACCACCACCATCAACCCGATCGTGGCGACGACGCCGATGATGGGCAGCAGCAGGAAGTCCTTGGACAGCGTGAAGTGGGGAAGCGAGGGGTCGTCGCGGCGCATGTCGACGTAGTGCGCGACCACGACGGCCGCGAGAAGATACAGGATCACCACGTAGCTGCGGCTGAGGAAGAAGGCGCAGGTGAAGAATCCGGCCAGCGACAGCAGCAGCGCCATGGCGATGCCGCGCCCTTCGGCGATGCTGGCGTCGCGCGCGTCCTCGGCCGCCAGCAGGGCATCGACATCGGCGCCCGCGTCCGCCGCGGCATCGATCTCGGCATCCAGCGCCTCTTCGTCGCGCGACACCGGCTGGCCCATGCCGCGCGAGGCGGCCCACATCATCCGGAACCCGTACAGGATGAACGCCAGCCACAGCGTGTAGCCGATGATGCCGGTCTCGGCCATGACCAGCACGAAGGAATTGTGCGCGGTGAGATGGTGGTAATCGGAATACATGTCCGGGCCGACGCCGAAGATCGGGTGGCCGATGAACATCTGCACGCCCTCGTACCAGGAATCCACGCGCCCCTGCGCCGAGGCCTCCTCCACGTCGATCTCGTTGAAGCGCGAGGGCAGCGCCAGCAGCACGCCCACCGCCATCGTGCCGAGCACGCCGGCGACGAACACGCCGCGCGTCTGCCACACGTACAGACCCAGCACCACCAGCAGGCCGAGCAGCGAACCGCGCGAATCGGTGAGGTAGATGCCGTAGACGAGCACGCCGGTGACGATCCACCAGAACAGCCGGCGCAGGCCCATCAGGCCGCCGCGGCTGCTGAGGTACGCCGCCATCGGCACGCAGGCCACGAACAGCATGCCCAGGTCGTTGGGGTCGTTGAAGATGCCGACGTACTGGATGCGCGTGCCCTGCGACAGGCCGATGCCGGTCCAGCCGGTGCCCAGCTGGACCTGCTCGATGCCGTGGATGGAGATGATCGCGGCGCACACGGAGAACATCGCCATGATCCGCAGCACCCGCGTGCGGCTGTCCATGCCGTTGGCGAACACCACGAAAGCCAGCAGCACCGGCGCGAACTTGTTGAGCTGCTCCAGCGCGCCGCCGAAGTAGCCGTTGAACACGTGCGAGACCATCAGCACGACGAAGAACATCAGCAGCACCGCGTACTGCGGCGCGTCGAAGTTCTTGCGCGGCGAGAGCATCCAGAAGCCGGCCGCGACCAGCAGCGCGATCGGCTGCAGCGGCAGCGCGAAGCTGTCGACCAGCTCCGGGTAGTCCTGCGGCCGGATCAGCACCAGCAGCAGGTAGGCGAGCATCGCGGGGAACATGCGCTAGCGCCCCGTCTCGCGCGAGCGATGGCAGAACAGCTCCGGCAGCGACAGCATGCCTTCGAACCAGTCGGCATCGACGTGGCGCTCCACCGGCAGGCGCCGCATCTGGTAGCGCGAGGCGGGCTGCAGCCGTTCGCAACCGGCGAGGTAGCTGCAGGCGATGCGGTAACCGGCCTCGCGGGCCGCAGTCATCACCCCGTCGTTGTAGGCATCGCGGCCGCCGACCGGATACGACATGGCGATGACCGACGCGCCCAGCGCCGACTCGATCGCCTGCTTCGAACCGGCGACCTCGTCGCGCATCGCCTGCGGCGACAGCTTCGCCAGCATGCGATGGTCCACGCCGTGGGAGCCGATCTCCATGCCGGCCGCATGCATTTCGCGCAATTGCGCCCAGGTCATCGGCCGGCAATCGGGATGGCCGGCCGCATCGGGCAGGTTCCACTCGCGCTGCAGGCGATCGACCAGCGCCTGCTGGCCTTCGGCGTCCAGGGTCTTGATGCGGTCGAGCATCTGCCCGGCCAGCTGTCGGCGCGCGGCCAGCGCGTCCGGGCCGGCGGGCAGCGGGCAGTCGATGCCCAGTTCGGGCGCATGCAGGCGCGACTGCGGGGTGGTGCAGAGCATGTGCACCAGCCAGTCGTAGGCGTAGGGACGGCCGGAGGTGATGTGCCCGCTGGACACGAAGAACATCGCCGACAGGCCGGCCTCGCGCAGCAGCGGGAAGGCGATGCGGTAGTTGTCGTCGTAGCCGTCGTCGAAGGTGATCAGCACGGCGCGCGACGGAACGGGACGGCCGCGATCCAGGCAGTCGGCCAGTTCGTCGAAGCGCATCGGCGCGAAACGGCGGCGGAGGAGGGCCAGCTGGCGGCGGAAGGCTTCGCTCGATGCGCTGACCAGGTCCAGGTCGAAACTGAAACCCGACGGCTCGGCCGACGACAGCACGCGGTGATAGGCGAGGATGCGCACATCGCGCCGCAGCGCCGCGCGCATGCGGCCGACCACGGGCATCATGCCGACGCGGCACAGCAGACGGGCCAGTTTCGGTCGGCGGCCGGCGGAAGGTGGTGCCGCAGCCGGCCATGTCGCTGATCGCGAAGTCATCACGTGTCGAGTTCGAGCCCCCTGATCCCGCATTCAACGCATTTTCCGCCCGCCGCAGGACGGCGCGCGGCATTTTCCGCTCGGCGCGGGACTGTGCGCGCGGACATCGCATCCGATGCTTGCAATCGGGCATCGAACGCGGTCCACTGCGCGCCTCCTATACCCACCGGGGGCGACGCGGGCATGGCCGAAGACACCGATTTCGCAGCGCTGTACCGCGAGCTCGGGGTCGATGCGACCTGTTCCCTGGCCGACCTGCGCGGTGCATGGCGCCGCCGGGTGGCGAAGCTGCACCCGGACCAGGGCGGGGACGCAGAGGATACCGGACGCCTGCAGGTTTTGAACCGACAGTTCGAAGCGGCCCTGGATTTCCACGCCCGCTTCGGTCGCCTGCCCGGCGCGCCGCCGCCTGGGCTGCTGTCGCGGCCCGGCGCGACCGGCATCGGCACCGGCAGCGAAGCCACGGCCGCTTTCGGCAGGATCTCGCGTTACTTCGTCGTGGCCGGGCTGCTGGGGATCTGCGTGCTCGGCTGGCGCATCGTCCAGACCGACGACGACACCGGCGACCGCGCCGTGCGCGAGGTCCACGCCGCCGACGCCCATGGCGGCAGCGGCGCGGAACATCCCGCGCAGGCGGCGATCGAGGTGCTGTCCGTCTCGGCGGGCATGGACAAACCGCGCGTGCGCGCCATCCTGGGCGAACCGCTGGAGATGCACGACCTGCGCTGGAGCTACGGCCCCTCGTGGGTCGAATTCCGCTGCGATCGCGTGGTCGGCTGGTACAGCGCGCCGCAGCGACCGTTGAACGTGGCCGATGGACGCGAGTCCTGGGCCGATGCCACCCCCGCCGATGCGGCCTGCGACTGAGACCCTGCCGATGACCTGCCTGCCTGCGAACACCGAACACCGCCGGGGAGGCCGACGGTGCTGAACCGAGCGGCCACCCTGCTGCGCAAGGCGCGACGCCGGCTGTGGATGAAGTACGCGCTGCGCGGCGTCGGCGGCAGCGACAATTTCGAGCGGCTGGACCTGGCCTACACGGTCGAAGACCCGTGGAACATGGCCTCCGACCTGGAGCGCGCGCGCTTCGAGGCCACCAACCGGGTGATCGAACGCGCCTTCGGCCGCGTCGGCTCGATCCTCGAACTCGGCTGCGGCGAAGGCCACCAGACCGAGTGGTTCGCCCGGCTCAGCGACGAACAGTACGGCGTCGACGTCAGCGCGCAGGCGGTGGACCGCGCGCGCAGGCGGCTGCCGGACGCGCATTTCGAAGCGACCGACGTCTTCGGCCAGCCCTGGGGCGATGCGCGCCACCGTTTCGACCTGGTCACCGCCTGCGAGGTGCTGTACTACCTGAGCGAGCCGGAGAAGACCATCGCGCGGATGCGCCACCTCGGCCGCAATGGCCTGGTCACCTTCTTCGCGCCGGCCTGCGGCCGCGTCGGCCCGCACCTCGACGCGATCCCGGGCCTGCAGCGCGACTGGATCTTCCACGGCAGCACCGCATGGCTGGTCGCCTGGTGGCGCGATGAATGACGCGGCACCGCCGGCCGCGCTGCGCGATCACGGCATCGTCTACTTCGGCAACGACTGGTACGCGGAAAACCGCACCAGCAGCCACCATGTCGCCACGCGGCTCGCGCGGCGCATGCCGGTGCTCTACGTCGATTCGCCCGGCATGCGCGCGCCGAACGCCTCCGGCCGCGACCTCAAGCGCGCGGTGCGCAAGCTGCTGGCCGCGTTCAAGCGACCGACGCGCGTCGCCGACGGCCTGTGGCACTGCACCGTGCCGCAGCTGCCGTTCCGTCGACTGCCCGGTGTCGACGCCTTCAACCGCCTGTTCGGGCGCTGGGCCGTGCGCCGCGCGCTGCGCCTGGCCGGCATCCGCAGGCGCCTCTCGTGGTTCGTCGTGCCGCATCCGGGCGTGCACGCCGGCAAGCTCGGCGAAGACCTGGTCGTCTACTACTGCATCGACGACTACGCCGCGCACCCGGGCGTGGACGCCACGCTGATCGCCGCGCGCGACGAGGCCCTGAGCCGTCGCGCCGACCTGCTCTGCGTCGCGCCGCCGGCCCTGCTCGACGCCAAGCGCGCGCTCAATCCGCACACGCTCTTTTCGCCGCACGGCGTGGACGTGGACCTGTTCGCGCAGGCGCAGGATCCGGCGACCGCGACGCCCGCACTCGCCCGCGACCTGCCGCGCCCGGTCGTCGGCTACATCGGCTCGATCCACGAATGGATCGACGTGCCGCTGATCGAATCACTGGCGCGCGCGCGTCCACAATGGACCTTCCTGCTCGTCGGCCACGCGCACGTGAACGTCGACGGCCTGCGCGCGCTGCCCAACGTGGCGCTCGCCGGCCCGCAGCCCTACGCCTCGCTGCCGCAATGGTCGAAGGCCTTCGATGCCGCGATCATTCCGTACCGCCTGAACCGCCAGGTCGCGAACGCCAATCCGCTGAAGCTGCGCGAATACCTCGCCGCCGGCAAGGCCGTGGTCAGCGTGCGCAATCCCGAGATCGAGAAGTTCGCGCACGTCGTCCGTCTGGTCGACGGCGACGAGGCCTTCCTCGCCGCGCTCGACGCCGCCGTGATCGACAACGCGCCGGAGGCCATCGCAGCGCGCATGGCCGCCGTCGCCGACCAGACCTGGGATGCCCGCGTCGAGGCCGTGCTGGCCGAAGTCGCGTCGCGTCTGTCAGCAACACGTCTGTCCCAGAATCCCCCTTCCCTTCGCAGTCCTTCATGACCTCCCACGCCCCCCGCTCCCTCCGCGTCGCCGTCGTCGGCGCGGGCTACGTCGCCACGCACCACCTGGCCGCACTGTCGCGCCTCGATTTCGTCGAGGTCGTCGGCCTGTGCGACAACAACCGCAGCGCCGCCGAGGCCCTCGCCGCGCGCTTCAAGGTCGGCAAGGTGGTCGCATCGCTCGCCGAACTGGCCGATGCGAAGCCGAACGTCGTCTACGTGCTGACGCCGCCGGCGTCGCACGCGACGCTGGCGATCCAGGCGATGGACATGGGCTGCCACGTGCTGGTCGAGAAGCCGATGGCCGACAGCGCCGCGGATTGCGAAGCCATGCTCGCCAAGGCGAAGGCCACCGGCCTGACCCTCGGCGTGAACCATTCCGACCTGTTCGATCCGGTGCTGATGCAGGCGCTGGACACCGCGAAGTCCGGCGCGATCGGCGAGGTGCTGTCGGTCGACATCATCCGCAACTCGGAATACCCGCCCTATGCCGGCGGCCCGCTGCCCGGCCAGGTGAAGCAGGGCTCGTATCCGTTCCGCGACCTCGGCGTGCACGGCTTCTACACCATCGAAGCCTTCCTCGGTCCGATCGCGCAGGCCGACGTGCAGTACCAGTCGCGCGGCGCCGATCCCAACCTCGGCTTCGACGAATGGCAGGCGCGCGCGCAGACCGCCACCGGCGTCGGCCGCCTGCTGCTGTCGTGGAACGCGCGACCGATGGAGAACCGCCTGTTCGTGCGCGGCACGCAGGGCACCATCGAAGTGGACCGCTTCACCCAGACCTGCCGCGTCCATCGCGTGCTGCCGGGACCGAAGTTCATCGGCATCCTCCTCAACGCCTTCTTCAGCGCGGTGAAGGACAGCGTGCGCATCCCGCTGAACGTGCTCCGCTTCGCCACCGGCCGGCTGAAGCCGTCGCCCGGCATCCGCATGGGCGCGGAAGCCTTCGCGCGCGCGGTGCATCGCGGCGAGGCGCCGCCGTTCACCGCCGAGGATGGCCTGCGCATCGCGCGCCTGCTCGATCCGCTGTGCGCCGAGCCCGATCGCCAGCGCCTGGCGCAGCTCGAAGCGCGCTACACCACGCTGCCGCCGGCCGATGCGCTGGTCACCGGCGCCGCCGGCTTCCTCGGCAAGGCCGTGGTCGCGGCGCTGCGCGCGCAGGGCAGGACCGTGCGCGTGCTGGTGCGCCGCCCGGTCTCGGCCTATCGCGACGACGAGGGCGTGCAGACGGTCATCGGCGATCTCGGCGACCCGCGCATCGTCGACCACGCGGTCGCCGGTGCCGCCGTGGTCTACCACGTCGGCGCCGCGATGCGCGGCGGTCCGCGCGATTTCGAGGCCGGCACGATCTGGGGCACGCGCAACGTGCTCGATGCCTGCCGCAAGCATGCGACCACGCGACTGGTCTACGTCAGCTCGATGAGCGTGTTCGACCACGCCGGACGTCGCAACGGCGAAGTGCTGACCGAGGACTACCGCTTCGAGCCCCATCCGCAGCTGCGCGGCGCCTACACGCAGACCAAGCTCAATGCCGAACAGATGGTCGCCGACGCGATCGTCAAGGATCACCTGCCGGCGGTGATCCTGCGCCCCGGGCAGATCTTCGGCCCCGGCGCGGAGCAGGTCACGCCCAACGGCACGATCGCCCTGGCCGGCCGCTGGATCGCGATCGGCAGCGGCGCGCAGGCGCTGCCGCTGGTGTATCGCGACGACATCGTCGATGCCCTGCTGCTCGCCGGCACGTCGCCACAGGCGCTGGGCCGCATCTTCAACCTCGTCGACACCGACTCGGTCGATCGCACCACCTATCTCCGCCGCTGCAAGGCGAAGCTCGGCGCCTCGCTCAAGCTGATGTGGATGCCGGAATGGGTGTTCATGTGCCTGGCCATCGGCGTCGAGCTGCTGGGCAAGCTGCTCAAGCGCGACGTGCCGCTGACCCGCTACCGCGTGCGTTCGCTGCGTCCGCTGACGAATTTCGACACGAAGGCCGCACGCGAGACCCTCGGCTGGACCCCGCGCATCGGCGTGAAGAAGGGGCTGGACATCACGTTCGGCGGCGGGCAGTAGTCGCTGCCCTGCTTGTCGTTTCCTCAAGGCAGTCGGAAGGATTTCCGTTCGCCCTGTGTTTCGCTCGCTGTCGCGAGCGAGTTACTTTTCTTTGCTTGTGCAAAGAAGAAGTAACCAAAAGAAAGCACACCCCGTCGGTTGCGCCCGGCGCTGTGCGCCGGGTCCACGGGCTTCGCGGGGTTTTTCGACAAGACATCCGTGTCTTGTCGAAAAACGCGCGGCGTCCTGCCGCGCGCCCTGCGGGCCTGATCCGCGAAGCCCGTCGCAACCAGGGGCCCCGGCAGATCAAGATCTAAAGCCATGGCGTCGGAAGAATTGCATGCAAGAAGAATTGTCTGCTTTTTTTGAATAAAACTGATCGATCATTCAGCGAGCGGCAGGCGTGATCGGCCGCTCCTCGCGCAGCACAAGCAGGCCATCGAGGATCTTCGACCAGTCGGCGGCATGCACGCTGCGGTAGTTGATCGGCCGCGCCGAGGCGATGCCCATCCGGGCAAGGCGTTTCGCATCGAGGTAGCGCAGTTCGCCGGACGTCTCCAGCGCGCGGACTTCCAGCGCCAACGGCGGCGCTTCGGGCAGCCGCAGTGGCGGATGCGCGCCGCCCTGGCCGAAGGCGCCGGACAGCGCGGTGAAGCCGATCACCGCCGCGCGCCTGCCGAAGCGGGCGTGCAGGTCCGCGCCCATCGGGCGCATCGCCGGCGCGACATTGTGCAGCGCCCTGGCGCCATGCACCGTCGCGCACCACACCAGCAGCTTCGTGCCCGGCGGCCAGCGCTCGCGATGCCACATCAGCAGGTCGTACATCGCGCGTTCGCGCACGTCGCCATCGCCGCTCATCGCCATGTCGAGATAGCGACCGTAGGCCTCGGCCATGCGGGCGAGCGCGGTGTCGCCACCCGATGCCGCTGCGGCCTCCCGGACCGCATCGATGCAGGCGCGCAGCCGCGCCTGCGCCGCGTCGTCGAGTGGATGCGCGTCGTCGTAGGCATCGCGGTTGTGGCGCTGGATCTCCGCTGCGCAGGCCGCTTGCCGGGACGCATCGAGCACCGAGGCAAGCTCGGGCGCCAGGCGGCTGCCGGTATAGCGCCCGGGCCGCGCCACCGGCTGGATGTCCATGCCGCCGATGCGCAGGCGACCGTCGCGCGCCGCCTGCAGCAGGAAAGGCGGCAGCGGCTGCGCTTCCTGCGCGCGGAACCAGAGCTGGCCGGTCGCATCGACGATGTCCGCTTCGGTCGCATCGCCCTGCGCGAGCCTGCGCTCCAGGTCGAGCGCGGCATACATCGAGGACTCGAACACGATGCCGCCGAAGCCGCAGCGCTCGACCAGGCGCTTCACCAGTTCGACCTTGATCTCCAGCGTGCGTCCGCCACCGTGGTTCGCATCCTCGCCGAGCACGACGATGTCCCGGCGGCACACATCGCGGACGAGGCGATCGAGCTCGGCGGACGCGCGACGATCGAACGGCACGCTCTGTGCCGCGGCCTGCGCCATGCCCGGCATCGGCGCCACGCACAGGCACAGGCCGAGACACAGCCGCGCGAGGCACAGGGCCTTCACGGTCGGCGCCACGCCCGCAGCCCGGCCAGCGGGAACCGCGCCCAGATGGTCGCCAGCACGAGCAGGCGCAGCGGCCAGCCGCGACGCGACGCTTCGAAGCGGAGGAAGTAGCGGGCAAGGCCGCGATGCTTGTGCCATTCGACGAACCACGGCCGCGAGCGGCTGGACACGCCGCGCACGTGCACGATCGGCACGTCGTTGGCGACGGCGACGAAGGCGCCGGCCTCGCGCGCGCGCCGGCACAGGTCCAGGTCTTCGGCGTGCAGGCGATAGCCTTGATCGAAGCCGCCGATCCGCTCGAACAGCGCGCGCGGCAGGAACATCACCGCGCCGGAGATCGCGGGCACGGCCTGCAGCGTGGCGGTGGGATCGACCGCGATGTCGAGACGACGCGCGGCCGGGCTGCGCAGCATCGCCGCGAAGTCGGGATCACGGCGGCGCGCCGCGCCGTCGCGCACGCCCTGCTCGTCGACGAGATCGGCGCCGAGCAGGGGCTCGCGCGTGCACGCCCGCGCATGCGCGCGCAGCCGCGCCAGCGCGTCCGCCTCGACCAGGCAATCGGGATTCACGAACGCCAGCCATGGCGCGGTGCTGTCGCGCGCACCCTGGTTGCAGGCCACGGCGAAGCCGGGGTTGTCGGGATTGGCGATGAAGCGCAGCCGCGCGTCCTGCAGCGCGATGCGCTGGACCAGGTCGAGCGTGCCGTCGTCCGAGCCGTTGTCGACGACGCGAATCTCGGCCACGCCATCGGCCGCGCGCAGGCGTCGCAGGCAGTCGGCGATGGTCTCGGCGCTGCGGTAGGTGACGATGACGACGGCGATGTCGGGAGGGGAGGCGGCGCTCATGGGCCGTCCCTGCCGCCACGCCCACGTGGTGGAACGTCAAAGGCAAATCCCCCCTGCCCCCCTTTTGCAAAGGGGGGGACGCCACTGCGTCGGTGGCGCGTACCGGGGCTTGCATTGGGCCCGCGTTCGACATCCGACATGTCGACTGGTGTCATGTCGCGATGCAGCGCTTGCCCCCTTTGCAAAAGGGGGCCGACGGCCGCGCAGCGGGCGGCGGGGGGATTTGCGACACCCCCACTCACGACGCGTCCTCCGGCGACGAGGCGTCGTCGGCGAACAGATCGGGCTGGTCGTGCAGTCCTTCGGCGGCGTAGGCGTCGGACAGCCGCTGGCGCAGCGCGTGCAGCGGATCGTCCATCAGGAACTGCGCGAGCCGGGCATGCCAGGTCGGCCAGCGCACGCCCAGGGTTTCGACATCGTCGCCCAGGGGCACGCCCTCGCCGCTGCGCGCGACGAAGGCGGTCTCGCACAGCACGTTGCGCCAGCCCAGGCCGGCCATGCGCAGCGACAGGTCGATCAGCGCGGCGTACCACGAGGCGTAGGTGTCGGCATCGAGGCCGCCGGCCTTCGCGCGTGCGCTGCCGCGCAGGAACACGGCGTGGTTCACCGCACCGGGCAGTTCCGGATGGTGCGGCGGCAGGCTGGCGGCGGCGCGGGCGAGGCGCACGGGCTCGTCGGGCACGGGCAGCACTTCGCCGATGCGCGGCCACGAGGCGGCTTCGCCAGCGTTGCACCAGGGCGTGGCGGTGGCGATGGCGGGATCGCGCGCGGCGCAGGCGATCAGCTGCGACGCCCAGCCGGGCAGCGGCACGGCGTCGCTGGCGAGCACCAGCACGTCCGCATCGCCGCAGGCGCGCAGCATGTCGGCGAGATGGGCCGCTTCGCCGATCGGGCGGGCGCGGCGCGTGTAGCCGGCCTGCAGCGCGGTACGCGCCAGCCAGCGATCGATGATGGCGCGACCGCGCGGGCCGGCCTGGCCATCGTCGGCCAGCCAGACCCGCGTCTGCGGCGGGGTGCCCTGCTCCAGCGCGGCGAGGCAGGCGTCGAGGGCGTCGTCGTCGACGCCCACCGGTACCAGCACGACCGGCACGGCGCTCATCCGCGTGGGCAAGCTCGCGCGGTCAGCCGCCGCTCGCGCGGCGCGGCTTCTTCGACGACTTGATCGGTTCCATCGCGCGGAAGCCGCGCGTGTAGTCGTCGGTGAAGTCGCGCAGTTCCTGCTGGTCGCGGATGATCGTCGGCGTGATCAGCACGACCACTTCCGTCCGGTCCTTGCTGGTGGTCTGGCGACCGAACAGGCCGCCCACCCACGGAATGCGGCTCAGGCCGGGGATGCCGGTGGAGCCCTTGCTGCTGCCGTCCTGGACCAGGCCGGCCAGCATCACGGTGTCGCCGGTCGGCACGATGGCCTCGGTCTTCAGGCGGCGGGTATCGATGCGCACGTTGCCGTTGGCGTCGGCGGCCGAACCCGGCGAGCTGACTTCCTGGACGATGTCGAGGAACACGGTGCCGTCCTTGGTGACGCGCGGACGCACCTTCAGGATCACGCCGGTGTCGAGGTACTGCACCTGGCTGATGCTGTTGTTGTTGCCGATGATCGGATTGACCGACACCGAGGTCACCGGGATGCGGCTGCCGACATTCAGCGTGGCCTCGGCGTTGTTGCGCGCCAGCAGCGAGCCGGTCTGCAGCAGGCGCACGTCGGTGACCTTGTCCAGCGCGGTGATGATCGCCGCGGCGTCGTTCTTGAGCAGGGTCCAGGCCAGACCGCCGCCGGTGCCCTTGCCGCCGATGCTGGCGCCGAGCGTGCTCCACTTGCGCGGGATCGAGCCCAGCGGATCGGTGACGTCGGGCAGGCCGTTCTCCTGCGCCGCGTTCTCGATGAACCAGTTGACGCCGTAGGCCAGTTCGCCGGTGAGCTTGACCTCGACCACCTGCGATTCGATGTGGACCTGCAGCGGGAGCATGTCGAGCTTCTCGATCACGTCCATGATCGAACGCCAGGCCGAAGGCGTGGAGCGCACGAGCAGGGTGTTGTTCTCCTCGATCGCCGACACCGCGACCTTGTCGCCGCCGACCTCGATCACCACGCTGCCGCTGCCGCCCTGGTTGCCGCCGCCCAGCGACAGCGAACCGCTGCCGAGGCCGCCACCGCTGCCGCCATCCATGCCACCGCCGCCGTCCCTGCCGCCATCCTTGCTGGCGCCGCTGCCGCCGGCGCTGATCGTGGTGGCCTGGCCGCCCGGGATCAGCGAGATGCCGCCACCGCCGTCATTGCCGCCACCGCTGCCGCCACCGCTGCCGCCGAACACTTCGCCCAGGCGCGCGGCGAGATCCTTGGCGGTGATGTACTTCAGCTCGTACGAATACAGGCGCAGGCCCTCACCGGCGCCGTCGATGCGTTCGATCCACTGCTGGATGTCGTCGAGGTATTCGGGCTGCGCGGTGATCGCCAGCACCGCGTTGGCGCTCTCGATCGGCATGAAGCGGAACATGCCGGCCACCGGCGACTTGCTGCCTTCGCCGAAGACCTTTTCCAGGTCCTGCACCACCTTGCTGGCGCGGCTGGATTCCAGCGGGAACACGCCGACCGACATGCTGGCCATCCAGTCGACGTCGAAGACCTCGATGGTGCGCAGGTAGCTTTCCAGTTCGGCGCGCGAACCGGCAAGCGTCATGACGTTGCGGCCGGGGTCGACGGTGACGATCGCGCCGGGACGCGCGTACGGCTTGAGCAGCTTCTCCATCTCGCTGGCGGAGATGTAGCGCAGCGGCACCACGCGCGATTCGAAGCCGCGCGCGCTCGCCGGCGGGTTGCTGCGCGGCGCGACCACGCCCGTCGCCAGCGCCTGGTCGGCCGGGACGATGCTGTAGCGGCCGTCGCTGTAGATCATCCGCGCGTTGTTCCAGCCGAGGATCATTTCCAGCACCGACAGGGCCTGCGCCGGGCTGATCTTCTTCGGCGTGACGTAGGTGACCGTGCCCTGCACGTTCGGCGCGATGGTGTAGTTCTGGCCGAGCATGTCGCCGAGGATCGCCTTGACCACCGCATGCAGCGATTCGCCTTCGAAATTGAAGGTGGCCTCGCCGGACGTGGCGTCGAGGTCGGGCAGCGGCGAGCCGGCGGCATCGCGGTTGATCACCTGGCCATTGCCGCGATGGATCACCGGCTTGGCGCGCGCGTCGTCCTCGGACTCGGGCGTCGCGGCGGGCGCCGGGGCCGCAGCATCGGCGGCGGTGCTCGGCGCGCTCTGCCGGGCGTTGCGCTTGATCACCGGCGTCGGCGACGCGGCGTGGGCCGCAAAGATCGCGCAGAGCGCGGCGGCGAAAGTGGTGCGGGCTGCGGCTTGGAGATTCATTCTGTGAACTCTCGGGGCAAACATCAGGGTGTCTGTCCAGGCGGCGCAGCGTTCTGCGCTTCCTGTGCGGCTTGCTGCCTCAACTGGGCACGGCGTTCCTCGATCCGCTTGCGGATCGCTTCGAGCTGCGCTTCGGTCGACACATTGCCGCTCGGCGGCGGCGGCGGTGGTGGCGGTGGCGCGACCTGGGTGCCGGAGGCGTCGGCGACCGGCTGGGTCGGGTCGGGAACGATGCCCGGCTGCGGCGTGCCCGCCACCGGCGCGGGATTGACGCCGCCGACGCCGTTGAACACGCGCAGGTCGAGGCGACGGTCGCCTTCCGGGCCGCGGAACACCGCAGCGCGGGGCTCGAGGCTGGCGAGCGTCCATTGCGGTGCGGTTTCCACCGCCTCGCCGAGCTTCACGCGCACCGGCTGCGCGCCTTCGGCGGCCGGCTTGAGGATGGCCAACTGGACGCCACCGCCGATCAGCACGCTGGTCAGGGTGTAGTCGAAGGTGTTGGCCTGCCCTTCCTCGCCACCGGCATCGATGGTGAACGGCTGGTGGCGGCGGTTTTCGGAAAAGAGCGGGCGGTTCTTGATCTCGGCGTACTGCTCCATCACGCCGGGCCGGCCGGAGGTCGGCAGCTTGGTGTCGGGCAGGCGCTGCCCGCTGGTATCGGCCTCGGCGTCGCCGAGGCGGGCGCCCATGCCGGAGAGCGCCAGCACCCAGACCACGATCGCCCAGCCGGCGGCGGCGGCCAGCACCCAGGTGCGCGGGCTCAGGCTGTCAGCGCGCATCGGCGTTGCCTCCCTGTGCCGGCGCGACGTAGCCGTAGAGATCGAAGTTCACGTCCAGGCCGCCGTTGGCGGAGGTCTGGTCGGCCGAGAAATAGAAACGGTTGGCGACCACGTTGAGGTTGTCCACGAACAGGCGCGGCGTGCCGCTTTCCAGCGAGTGCAGCACCATCGCCAGCTCCGGCGTGCCGCAGCGCAGGCGCACCTGCACCACCGCGCGCGGGAAGCGCTCCTTGCGCGGCTCGGTCAGCGGCGAACGGTTCTGGATGGCGCAGCTGCGGTTCTTCGGGCTGGCTTCGAGCACCGCCGTTTCCAGGCGCGCGACGAGCGCGGAGGTGGCGGACTCGACCGTGCCGTCCATGAAGCCCGGCATGCGCGCCGACTGCTCGCGCACGCTGACCAGGCGCTTGCGCACCTCGCCGGCCTGGGCCAGGGTCGCGCGGGCGCGCGCATCGCGGTCCTTGAGGGTGTCGATGCGCTCCTGCAGGTCCAGCATCGGCACGGTCCACCACGGGTGGACCACGGCGAAGTAGGCCAGGCCCAGCACGGCGCCCAGCAGGCCCAGGGCCAGCCAGCGGTCGCGCGGCGACGGTGTCTTGTTGACGGTGGTCATGGCGCCCCCTCCGGACGGGCCTTCTGCCCTCTCGCAGGCTTGTTGGCGGTGCGGGGCTGGATCACGACCAGATCGGCGCTGATGGTGAAGCGGTCCTTGCCCTTGGCCTGGTCGGGCATCAGCGCACCGGTCAGCTGCGGGGCCTTCCACAGCTTCGAGGGACGGAGGCGTTCGACCAGGCTGGCGGCCTCGGAGCTGAGGCCGATGATCATGACCTTCTCGCCCTCGACCGAGACCTTCTCCAGGAAGGTGCCATCGGGCAGCAGGCGGCTGAGTTCATCCATCACTTCGACGGTGGTGGGCCGGCCGTTGCGGGTTTCCTGCAGGAAACGCAGGCCCTCGACGGTATCGACGAGCAGCCGCTTCTCGTCGGCCACCTTCTGCGCCTGCTTGGCGCGGCGCTTGGTCTCGGTCTCGAAGGCGTCGGCGGCGGCCTCGCGGTTGGCGCGGATCTGCCACAGGCCAGCGGCGGCGGCGACCAGCAGCACGGACACCAGGCCGATGTTCCAGGCCGCGCGGGGATCGCGACGGCGGCGGCGCTGCGCGGCGGGCATCAGGTTCACGCCCAGCGGCCGGCCCTCGGCATCGGCCATGTCCACGCCGGAGAGCGTCGCGCCCAGCGCGGGGCCTAGGGCGGCGACGGCGGCCTCCAGGCTGGCCCTGGGCACGACCACCAATTCGGCGTCGATCTGGCCATCGCCGCGACGGCCGATCAGGCGCGCGTCGTAGAAGACGTCGTTGGCGGCGAACGGGGTCTGGCGGTCGATCTCGAAGCCCAGCACCTCGCGCAGGCGTTCGGCGGCGGCGGCGGGCAGCTGCAGGCGGCGACGCAGGCCGCTGCGCGCGGGCAGCACCAGCCAGCGCGGCAGGTTGGCGATGCGCGGGCTGAGCAGGCGGGCCAGCGGCTCCTGTTCGCCGTCGATGGCGTCCCAGGGCAGTTCGGCGAGATCGCGCAGCGCCGGTTCGCCGGGCTGCACGGGCAGGGTCATGGCAAGCACGAGGTCGTCGGCCTGGCGGCGCAGCAGCAGGCGCTGCTGGCCCAGGCCGAACACGGCGCGCACGCGTTGCGGCAGCCAGCTCGCCAGGGCGTCGAGCCACCAGCCGAGGAAACCGCGCAGGCCCGGCCACGCGCGGGCCAGACCGGACTGGGTCCGGTTCGAGCCCGTCCCGGGGGACGTCGTGTTGTCGGTGGTCACGGCGCTCAGATGCAGTCCCTCGATCAAATCCCGGTTGGAAGCGCGATCAACATGCGATCAGCATGCGATCACTTGGAAGCCGCGCCGCCAGGGCGGCGCGGGTCGGTGTTGGGCGAACCAGACGTCGGAGCAACGGTGCGCGCGAGGGCCCCCTCCTCCCAGCGCAACGGGGTGTAGGCAGAACCCGGCAACCCACTGCTCCCGGCACGCACGACGGCGCGCAGGATCGACACGCGCCCGTCCCGGAGGCGCGCCCGGCTGTCGATACTATACGTGCCCGTGCCGGCACCGACGAGCGGCTGGGTCTCGCCGGGCAGGCGCGGACGCCGCCGTTCGGCGAGGGCCCGCTCCGGGTCGATGCCCATCGCCTTGAGGACTTCCGCGCTCGCGTACTGCTCGTTCGGACGTCCCTGCCCGCTGTAGACCGTCAAATGCGGTTCGAGTTTCCCGAACAGCTCGCTGGTCATGCCCAGCACGAGCTGCAGCTCGGCGACGGTCTCGAACGGCGCGTCCTTGGCCCCGTACGGCAGGTCCTCGCTTTCGTAGTCGGCATCCTCGGCCCCGCCCTCGGGCTGGGTCAGCAGGTCCGAATCGCGCCAGTCCATCACCGCCGCGGCCAGCTTGCGGGCCTGGTTGCGCTCGACGCCGACGGCCTGGATCAGGTTGGCGATGAGATCCATGTCGGCACCGTTGAGGTCGACCTTGCCCGATTCGTCGATGATGGTGACGGTGACCTCGGCGCCGGCGAACTCCCACGGGTACTCGCGGCCATCCGGCAGCCATTGCCGGGTCGGCTCGGGGTCGACCACGCGGGTCATGGCGTACTCCAGGCCCGCGCGCGCGGCCTGGTCGGCGAGCACGCCCTGGCTGAGCACGCGGCCCTGCAGGTACTCGATGCGCGCGGTCAGCGCGAACGCACCGATCACCGCGGTCAGCATCGCGATCAGCCACAGCACCAGCAGCAGCGCGGCGCCGCGCGCACGGCGACGACGGAGGGACGGACGCAGGCCCGGAACGCGGCTCATATCGGCACCTGCGACACGCTGAAGCTGGCGCCCTGCGGCAGCGAGACCACCATCGGCGGCCAGGCGTCGCCGCGATCGTCGACGATGCTCACCCGCACCTGCAGCGGCATGCGGTCCACCTGTTCCCAGCGCGTCTGCCAGTCGCCCATGCGGTTCTGCGCGTCGAGCGCGCGGTATTCGAACTTCACCGATTTCAGCCCGCCGGCCAGGCGCTCCGGCGGCCCGGCGTCGCGCTCGCCGAAGACTTCGTTGACCAGGACCACGGAGAACTCGACCTGCAGGCGCAGGCCGCCTTCCTCGTCGTCGACCACGGTGATGTCGTGCAGGTGCGGTCCGCCGCGGCCGAGATAGGCCGGCAGGTCGGCGACGAAACGCATCTGGTCCTCCTCGCCGACGAAGCGCAGCGGCTGGCCGCTGGATTCGTTGACGTCGAAGGCGATCGGCAGCGCCGAGCCGATCCGCTTGCGCAGGAAGTTCTGCACCGAGCGCATGCGCTCGTTGCGCGCCGAGCGCTCTTCGCCGCGCGTGGCCGCCGCCGACGAGGCGCGGAGCGTGGCGAATGCCAGCGACAGCGCGGCGGCCAGCAGCATGGTCGCCACCAGCAGTTCCATCAGGGTGAAGCCGCGCGCCTGCTTGCGGGCAGCGGGGCGTGGGATGCGTCGGGCGGCGAGGCGTGCCGGGGTCATGGCACCACCCCGGCGGCGTTGGGGTCGGTCGGTGCGACCAGGCGCAGGCTTTCCAGGCGCAGGCGCTCGCGCGGGCCGGCCTCGCCCCAGGCGACGGTGACCTGCACGTGCATCAGCTTCGGGCCGACCAGCGCCTGCGGCTGCGCCGGCTGCTGCGCGGGCTTGGGGTCGCGCCAGGGCGAGATCACCACTTCCCACTGGTAGCGGCCTTCGTCGAGGCGGCCGCTGCGCCGGCCCGCAGCCAGGGCCTGGCCCACGCCGATCTGCGCCAGCAGGCTCTGCGCATGCAGCGCGGCGCGGCCGTACTGGTCGGAGGCGCGCACCTGGCGGCTGGCATTGGTCAGCGTGCCCAGCAGCAGGGTCATGCCGAAGGCGAGCAGGCCGAAGGCCACCACGACTTCGATGAGGGTGTAGCCGCGCTGGCGGCGGGCGGTGGCGGGACGATGCCTCATGGCGCGTCCGCCTCGCCGCGATGCAGGCTGACCTCGCCGGTCAGCCAGGCGACGTCGACGTTCCAGACCGCACGCTCCTGCCTGAGCTGGATGCGTCCGCCGGTGGACGCGCCGTCCTCGAAGAACAGGATGACGCCCTCGCCGTCCCGCTCCAGCACCTGGCGCACGCCGGTGAAGCTCACCTGCAGCGGCTTGCGGATCTCGCCGGTGCGGCCCTTGGCGCCGCTCCAGGTGCGGTCTTCGGGCACGATGCGGAACGACTGCACGGTGCCGGTGGAGATCGCCGCCGAACGCGCGCGGCGCAGTTCCGAGGCGATGGTCTTGGCCTCTGCGCGCAGGCGCAGGCCGTCCATGCCGCCGCTCATCGACATCATCAGGATCACCGTCAGCCCCGCGACGAGGCTGATGACGACCAGGATCTCGATCAGGGTGAAGCCCGAGGCCCTGTGTCGGGCCGGGGCGTCACGCCGGGAACGATGGACGGTGAGCATGGCGGGCGCCCGGGCCGCGACGCCGAGGCGTCGCCGACCTGCTTACTGTTCGTACTTGATGTCGGCGTCGACGCTGCTGCCGCCCGGCTGGCCGTCCTTGCCGAGGCTGACCAGGTCGAACGGGCCGTCCTCGCCGGGCACGGTGTACTGCAGCGGCTTGTTGAACGGGTCCTTGAGCAGCTTGGCGTTCACGTACGGGCCCAGCCAGCCGTTGATCTGCGGATCGGTGGTCAGGTCCTCCAGCGAGCGCGGATATTCGCCGACGTCGGAGTTGTACTGCTCGATGGCCGCGCCGACCTGGGTCACCTGCGTGCCAGCAAGCTTGTGGTTGGCCTTGTCCTTGTTGCCGAAGATCTGGCTGCCGACCACCGCGAGCACGCCGCCGATGAGGACGATGACGATGATGATCTCGATCAGGGTCATGCCCCCCTGCGTGCGGCGCGACGAAGGGCGGCGGGCGTTGCGGCGGGCGGGTCGGCGGGAAGGGCGCATGGCGATAAGTCCGTTCGGTAATTGAGGAAAAGCCGGGAGGCCGGCGGGGTAAGCACGCTCTAGATGGAACCGCTGAGCTGGTACATCGGCAGCAGCACGGCCATGATCACGAAGCCGATCACCACCGCCAGCACCACCGTGATCACCGGCACCAGCGCAGCGAGCATGCGGTCCAGCGCCTGCCCGGTTTCGGCCTCGAAGGTGTCGGCGGTCTTGAGGAGCATCGCGTCGAGCGCGCCGGACTCCTCGCCGACCTGGATCATCTGCAGCGCCAGGCGCGGGAATTTCTTGCCCTTGCCCAGCGCGGTCGACAGCCCGACGCCGTTCTTGACTTCGCCCGCTGCAGCTTCGACATCGGCGATCAGCGCCTGGTTCCCCAGGATGCGCCCGCCGATGCCCATCGCGGTGAGCAGCGGCACGCCGTTGCGCAGCAGGGTGCCGACGGTGCGCGCGAGGCGTGCGGTCTCCATCTTCGCGACGATCGGCCCCGCCACGCGCTGGCGCAGCAGCCATTCGTCGAACTTCGCGCGGAACGCCGGCTCGCGGCGCTTGCGGTCGAACCACCAGGCCGCGCCGCCGGGCACGACGACGAACAGCCACCACCAGTCGCGCACGAACAGGCCCAGCCAGAGCACGAACTGCGAGAACAGCGGCAGCTCGGCGTCGAGGTTCTCGTACATCTCGGAGAACTGCGGCACCACGTAGCCGAGCAGGAACAGCAGCGAGAAGCCGACCATGGTCAGCAGGATCGCCGGGTAGATCATGGCGTTGATGACGCGCCCGCGCAGCGCGCGACTGCGTTCGAGGTATTCGGCCAGGCGCTGCAGGGTGTCCTGCAGGCTGCCGCCGGTCTCGCCGGCGCGGATCATGTTCACGTACAGGCGCGAGAACGCGCCGTGCTGGCGCTCCAGCGCGACCGACAGCGAGGTGCCGCCGCGCACGGCGTCGCGGACATCGAGGATGGTGCGGCGCGCGGCCTCGTCCTCGGGCAGCTCCAGCAGGATCGACAGCGCCCGGTCCAGCGGCTGGCCGGCGCCCAGGAGGGTCGCGAGCTGCTGGGTGAACTGCACCAGGCGCGCGCCCGCGAAGGGCTTGGGCTTGAACAGCGTGCGCCAGGCCGATTCGCCGGCCGCGCCGGCGAGCACCGCCTCGACCGGCAGGTGGCCCTGTTCCTGCAGGCGCAGGGCCACGTCGGCGTCGCTGGCGGCCTCCATCTGGCCATCCAGGATTTCGCCGCGGCTGTTCAGGGCTTTGTAGCGGTAGAGAGGCATGGGCGGCGGCGGGAGGGCGATGCGTCGAAAGGGTGGGTGGGCAGGCGGCGTCGGCGCCGGTCGGCACGGGGTTCCGGAGCATATCGGCCGGCGCCCCCCATTGGGAACCGCACGGCCCGGAAAGGTTCCCGGGGGCGGCAACCGTCACGATTCCGCAGCCCCGCGACCGGAGCTGCGACACGGGCGCAGCTTCAGGGGGTCGGTTTGACCAGGTTGTCGTTGATCAGCCGGATCAGGGCCTCGACCTTGGGTCGCTGCGGCGGATAGGCGGACGTCGACATCAGGTGGCGCTCGTAGTCATCGTAGCGGCAGGACAGGGCGTTGATGCAGACCATCGCCATCAGCCGCGAGCCGCGCGCGCAGTCGAACCCGGCCCGGCAGGCAGCCAGCGCCCAGGCCTGCTCCGCCTGCGCACCGCGCAGGGCCGGCGCCTGGGTCGCATCGGGCCACGGCGTGCGCGGGTCCACCTGCGGCAGCAGCAGCGACATCTCGAACATCGCGTCAGGATGGCCGTTGGCGCGGACGCGGTCGAGGAAATGCTTGAGGTGGGCCTGGCTGAGCATCGGCACGCTGCGGCTGAAGAAGCGCATCTCGGCCACCTGGTCGCCGCCCTTGGCGCTGCGATGCAGCCAGTAGTCGCCGATCTTCATGTCGCGCTGCAGGTCGGCCGCCGCCTGCATGCACAGCCGGTTGCGGTCGTTGTAGATGCCGGCAATGGCCTGCTTCGACGCCGGTTCGCTCTTCGCGAACTCGCGCAGCAGCTCCAGGCTGGCGCGCAGCGGCCCGGCATAGGCCAGGCAGTCCTCGTAGACCTCCGACAGCCGGCGCTGGGCCAGGGCATCGCCGTCGACGGCGAGCTGGCGGATCTCGATGTAGCTGGCCTCGCGCCAGAGGTGGCGGAAACGCGCCATGTGCGCGCGGATGCCCTCGGCGCGCTTCACCGGATCGGCGATGACCACCACCGGCGCCGACGCCTTCCCGACCTCCAGCGGCGCCTCGCCGGCCTTGTCGGCGGGATTGCGCAGGAACAGCCCCCAGACGGCGGCACCGACGACGGCGACCAGCGCCAGGCCGGCCACGGCGATCACGACTCCCTTCCTCATTCCCTGCCCCTCGACCATTCAAACCCTGTTCGATCTTCCATGCCCGGTCGCCCGGCGATCAAGCCCGCCCGGCCCGTCATGGTTGCGCCGCTGCCGGCGCGAGCCGCATCTCGAGATGCGGGATGCCGTCTTCGAGGTAGGGCTCGCCCTCGGCCTCGAAACCCAGCCCCGTGTAGAAACCGCGCAGATGGGCCTGCGCGCTGATCCGGATGGCCTGCCCCGGGAAGCGCGCCTGCGTGCCGGCGATGGCTTCGCGCATGAGCGCCTCGCCGAGCCGACGCCCGCGGAACCCTTCGACGGTCATGACCCGTCCGATCGACGGCTCGTCGTATTTCATGCCCGGATCGACCACGCGCGCGCAGGCGGCCAGCGCACCGTCGACATGGGCCGTCAGGTGCCACGACACCGGGTCGAGGTCGTCGGCCTCGTGGTACACACAGGCCTGCTCGACCACGAAGACCCGTTCACGGGCGGACAGCAGCGCATGCACCTCGGGGCCGGACAGATCCTCCAGCCGGGCCCAGCGATACACCACCGGATCAGGCATCCTCGGTGACCCGCAGCACTTCCTCGATCGTGGTCAGGCCGGTCAGCGCCTTGGCGATGCCGTCCTCGTACATGGTGCGCATGCCGGCTTCCTTCGCCAGCTGCTCCAGCTCGCCCATGCCGGCGTGGCGCATGACCGCGCGACGGATCTCGTCGTTCATGACCAGGAATTCCATGATCGTGGTCCGGCCGATGTAGCCGCTGGGCGCGATCGTCGAACCGCGCGGGCGATACAGGTGGATCGTGCCTTCGGGCTGGTAGCGGCGCAGGTTGAACTTCTCGATCTCTTCCGGCGACGCCTCGTAGCGCTCGGCGTGGGTGGGCTCCAGCCGGCGCACGAGGCGCTGGGCGAGGATGCCGTTGATCGTGGAGGTGAGCAGGTAGTCCTCGACGCCCATGTCGAGCAGGCGGGTGATGCCGCCGGCGGCATTGTTGGTGTGCAGCGTGCTGAGCACCAGGTGGCCGGTGAGCGCGGACTGGATCGCGATCTTGCAGGTCTCCAGGTCGCGCATTTCGCCGATCATGATGATGTCGGGGTCCTGGCGGACGATGCTGCGCAGGGCGTGGGCGAAGTCCAGGCCGATCTGCGGCTTGGCCTGGATCTGGTTGATGCCCTCGATCTGGTATTCCACCGGGTCCTCGACGGTGATGATCTTCACGTCGGGGGTGTTGATCCGGCTCAGCGCCGTGTAGAGCGTGGTGGTCTTGCCCGAGCCGGTGGGACCGGTGACCAGCAGGATGCCGTGCGGCTGTTCCAGCACGTGCTCGAACTGCGGCAGGAAATCGTCGGTGAAGCCGAGCTTCTTGAAGTCGAAGACCACGGTCTCGCGGTCGAGCAGGCGCATGACCACCGATTCGCCATGCGCGGTGGGCACGGTGCTCACGCGCAGGTCCAGCTCCTTGCCCTGCACGCGGATCATGATGCGGCCGTCCTGCGGCAGGCGACGCTCGGCGATGTTGAGCTTGGCCATGATCTTCACGCGCGAGATGACCGCGGCGGTGAGGTTGGCCGGCGGGCTTTCGCCCTCCTCCAGCACGCCGTCGATGCGGTAGCGCACCTTCAGGCGGTTCTCGAACGGCTCGATGTGGATGTCGGAGGCGCGCAGCTCGACCGCGCGCTGGATGATCAGGTTCACCAGGCGGATGACCGGCGCTTCCGACGCGAGGTCGCGCAGGTGCTCGACATCGTCGACGTCGCCGGTCTCGCCTTCGGCGGTCTCGACGATCGCGCCCATCGCGCTGCGGCCCTGGCCGTGCCAGCGCTCGACCAGATCGCCGATCTCCGAGCGCAGGCCGACCAGCGGGCGCAGCTCGCGCTGGGTCGCCAGGCGCACCGCGTCGAGGGTGTAGGGGTCCTGCGGATCGGCCATCAGCACGTCGACGCGCTCGCCGGCATCAGCCACGGGCACCACGGCGAACTGCTTCATGAAGCGCAGACTGAGTTCCAGGCCTTCCGGCGGCAGGTCGGGCAGTTCCTTCACCGCGATCAGCGGCAGGCCCAGCACGTCGGCGCAGGCTTCGGCGTGGTCGCGCTCGGACACCAGGCCCAGGCGGGCGATCAGGGCCAGCAGTTCGCCGCCGGTCTCTTCCTGCAGGCGCTGCGCGCGGACCAGGTCGGCCTCCTTCAGCCGCCCCTTCTCCAGCAGGGCCGCGACGACGCGCTCGCCATCGCTGACCGGTGCGGGCGGCGCGTCCGGGGTCTGTGCCTGGCTGGACGGTTCCTGGGTTGTCTCGACCACTGCGTTCACGGATCAGGCCCCTGGCGCCGCATCCGCGGCCGGTTGGAAGGTGGGAGGGCTACTTTACAAGGAAAAGGACCGGAGCCTTCCCGCTGGGGAGGCACCCGGTCCTTCACGGACCACGGGAATGAAGACAGGTTCCTGCGGGCACGGGGAAAGGAAAGACAGGCACACCCCATCCCCACCCCGGCCCTCCCCTTGAAGGGGAGGGAGCGGAAACCTCAGCGCACCTCGGCCACTTCCACGCCGTCGAGGCCGGCGGCCAGGGTGCGGGCGTCGCCGCCCTGGGCCAGCTTGATCTTCAGGCGCACCTCGTTCTGCGAGTCGGCGTAGCGCAACGCGTCCTCGTAGCTGATCTCGCCGGCCTGGTACAGCTCGAACAGGGCCTGGTCGAAGGTCTTCATGCCGAGGTTGGTCGACTCCTTCATCACTTCCTTGAGCTTGTGGATCTCGCCGTCGCGGATGTAGTCCTGCACCAGCGGCGTGCCCAGCAGGATCTCCATCGCGACCTTGCGCCCCTTGCCGTCGGGCGTGGGGATGAGCTGCTGCGCGACCACGCCCTTGAGGTTCAGCGACAGGTCCATCAGCAACTGGCTGCGGCGGTCTTCCGGGAAGAAGTTGATGATGCGGTCCATCGCCTGGTTGGCGTTGTTGGCATGCAGGGTGCACAGCACCAGGTGGCCGGTTTCGGCGAAGGCGATCGCGTAGTCCATGCCTTCGCGGGTACGCACCTCGCCGATCATGATCACGTCCGGCGCCTGGCGCAGGGTGTTCTTCAGCGCGGCTTCCCAGCTGTCGGTGTCGATGCCGACCTCGCGCTGGGTGATGATGCAGCCCTCGTGCTTGTGCACGAATTCGATCGGGTCCTCGATGGTGATGATGTGGCCCGAGGAATTCTGGTTGCGGTAGCCGATCATCGCCGCCAGCGAGGTCGACTTGCCGGTGCCGGTGGCGCCGACGAAGAGGATGATGCCGCGCTTGGTCATCGCCAGGGTCTTGATGATCGGCGGCAGCGCCAGCTCCTCGACCGTGGGGATCTTCGACTCGATGCGGCGCAGCACCATGCCGACCTGGTTGCGCTGGTAGAAGCAGCTGACGCGGAAGCGGCCGACGCCCGAGACGCCGATCGCGAAGTTACACTCGTGGGTCTTTTCGAACTCCTCGCGCTGCGCCGGGGTCATCACGTTCAGCACCAGGTCGCGGCTCTGCTGCGGGGTCAGCGCGTTCTGGGTGATCGGCGACAGCTTGCCGTGCACCTTCATCGCCGGCGGCATGCCCGCGGTGATGAACAGGTCGGACGCCTTCTGGTGCGCCATCAGCTTGAGGAAGGAGGTGAAATCGATGGTGCTCATGGGGTGCTCCGGAACGGGATGGCGGCGCGCGACGACGGGCGGTTATTCGAACAGCCGCTTGTCCTTGGCGTAGCCCTTGGCCTGCTGGCGGGTGATGAGGCTGCGCTTGACCAGGTCCTGCAGGTGCTGGTCCAGGGTCATCATGCCGAAGTTCTGGCCGGTCTGGATCGAGGAATACATCTGCGCAACCTTGTCCTCGCGGATCAGGTTGCGGATGGCCGGGGTGCCGACCATGATCTCCCACGCGGCGGTACGGCCGCCGCCGACCTTCTTCAGCAGCGCCTGCGAAATCACCGCGCGCAGCGATTCGGACAGCATCGAACGCACCATCGGCTTCTCGCCGGCGGGGAACACGTCGATGATGCGGTCCACGGTCTTCGCGGCCGAGCTGGTGTGCAGGGTGCCGAACACCAGGTGGCCGGTTTCCGCGGCGGTCAGCGCCAGGCGGATGGTCTCGATGTCGCGCATTTCGCCGACGAGGATGTAGTCGGGGTCTTCACGGAGGGCCGAGCGCAGCGCCTCGTTGAAGCCGTGGGTGTCGCGGTGGACCTCGCGCTGGTTGATCAGGCACTTCTGCGAGGTGTGCACGAATTCGATCGGGTCCTCGACGGTGAGGATGTGCGCGTATTCGTTCTTGTTGATGTGGTCGATCATCGCCGCCAGCGTGGTCGACTTGCCCGAGCCGGTCGGCCCGGTGACCAGAATCAGGCCCTGCGGCTGGTCGATCAGTTCGCGGAAGATCGGCGGCGTGGCCAGGTCTTCCAGGGTCAGCACTTCCGAGGGAATGGTACGGAACACCGCACCCGCGCCGCGGTTCTGGTTGAAGGCGTTGACGCGGAAGCGGGCCAGGCCGGGGATCTCGAACGAGAAGTCGCACTCGAGGAATTCCTCGTAGTCGCGGCGCTGCTTGTCCGACATGATGTCGTAGACCAGCGCATGGACCTGCTTGTGGTCGAGCGCGGGGATGTTGATCCGGCGGACGTCGCCGTCGACGCGGATCATCGGCGGCAGGCCCGCGGACAGGTGCAGGTCCGAGGCCTTGTTCTTGACCGAGAAGGCCAGCAGTTCGGCGATATCCATGACAAGTTCCCCGATGTTCGATGTCTTGATGGCGTGCGATGCGACGCCGACCGCCTGAGTATAGCCCCGGACCCGCGACTGTCACCGGGGCGATGCCCGTGATGGAATGGACTTACACTTCCGGTTTCGCGACATCGGTCGCAACCGACGCACGCCAGCCCTCGCCCATCACGATGTCCGACGCCGACACGCCCCCCCATCCCGCGCTCGACGCCCTCCTCTCCGGCATGACGGCCGCCGCAGCGGAAAGCGGCCGGGCGCCCGCGCGCCTGCTGGCGGTGAGCAAGACCCAGCCGGCGGAGGCCATCGCCGCGGTCGCCGCCGCGCTCCGCGCGCGCCCGGCGGCCGGCCCGGTCGCCTTCGGCGAGAACTACGTGCAGGAGGCGCTGGCCAAGCAGCCCGCGCTGGGCGGCCTGGGCATCGAGTGGCACCTGATCGGCCACCTGCAGTCGAACAAGGCGAAGGAAGCCGCGTCGGCCTTCGACTGGGTCCAGACCGTGGACCGGCCCAAGCTCGTGGAGGCGCTGGCGAAGCATCGCGCCCCGGGCCAGCGCCCGCTGAACGTGCTGATCCAGGTGAACATCGACGACGAAGCCAGCAAGCACGGCTGCCGCCCCGACGACATCGACGCGCTGGCCGAGGCGATCGCCGCCTGCCCGCAGCTGGCCCTGCGCGGCCTGATGGCGATTCCCGCGCCGCACCCGGACATGGACCGGCGCCGCAGCGCCTTCCGTCGCATGCGCGCCCTGTTCGACGCCCTGTCCGCCCGCCACCCGGGCATCGACACGCTGTCGATGGGCATGAGCGAGGACTACGCGCTCGCCATCGCCGAAGGCGCGACCCTGGTCCGCGTCGGCAGCGCGCTGTTCGGGCCGCGCGCCGCGAAACCCGCATCCACCCCATCCCCGTCATCCCCGGAGAGCCCATGACTTCCGCATCCAGCGTCGCCTTCATCGGCGGCGGCAACATGGCCCGCAGCCTGATCGGCGGCCTGATCTCGCGCGGCACCGCGCCGAGCGACATCCACGTCTCCGAGCCGGTGGACGTGCTCCGCGACGCCCTCGCCACCGACTTCGGCGTGCAGGTCGGCGCCGACAACGCGACCGCCGCCGCAGCCGCCGGGCTGTGGGTGCTCGCAGTGAAGCCGCAGGTCATGCGCGCGGTCTGCGAGGCGCTGGCGCCGCTGGCGCAGGCGAACCGCCCGCTGGTGGTCTCGATCGCCGCCGGCATCACCGCCGCGCAGTTGCAGCGCTGGCTGGGCGGCGGTGTCGCGGTGGTCCGCACCATGCCCAACACGCCGGCCCTGCTCGGCGCGGGCGTGACCGGCCTGTTCGCCAGCGACGAAGTGGACGCCGCCGGGCGCGAACGCGCCGCCGTGCTGCTGTCGTCCGCCGGCAAGACCGTCTGGATCGACGACGAAGCGAAGATGGATGCGGTCACCGCCACCTCCGGCAGCGGCCCGGCCTACATCTTCCTGCTCGCCGAGGCCATGGAGGAAGCCGCCATCGCCCAGGGACTGCCCGCCGATGCCGCGCGCGCGCTGGTGCTGCAGACCATCCTCGGCGCCGCGCGCATGCTCACCGAATCCGGCGAACCGCCGGCCGAACTGCGCCGCCGCGTGACCTCGCCCGGCGGCACCACCCAGGCCGCGGTCGAGACCTTCGAGGCCGGCGGCTTCCGCGCGCTGGTCGCGCAGGCGATCGCCAACGCCACCGAGCGCGGCCGCCAGCTGTCCGCCGCGAACGACTGACCCGTCCCGGACCCTCGTCCGTCCCCCAGGAGCCGCCATGCGCACGATGCCCCGTCTCACCGCCGCCCTCGCCCTGGCCTGCACGCTCGCGCTCGCCGGTTGCGGCGACGATGCGCCCAAGCCGGCACGGATCATCGAAACGCCGCAGGAAGCGGTGAGCCGCAGCGGCGACGTCACCGTGCGCGCCAACGTGGTCCGCACCGACCTGCTCAACGATGCCGTGGCACGCGGCTACGGCATCGCCCGCGACGAAGGCACGGTGCTCCTGCTGGTGTCGGTGCGCCGCGGGCCCGACGGCCAGGACGTGGCCATCCCGGCGAAGATCGAGGCGAGCGTCACCGACCTGCAGGGACGCCGCCGCAGCATCGCCCTGCGCGAGCTGCGCACCGACGTGCCGGGCGCGACGCCGCCGCAGGCACTGATCGACTACATCGGCACCACCGAGGTCCACGCGCCGGACACGCTGCGCTTCGACCTGGGCATCGAACGCGAGGACGGCGCTCGCTCGACCCTGCAGTTCACGCGCGAGTTCGTGGCCGACTGAATCCGCTGCGCGCCCATCCGTGTCGACGCGAATCGATGCCCATGCGCATCGATTCGCAATGTTCTTGACAGTGCGTTGGATCCTTTGCACACGCATCGTCATGGCGATTTTTCATGAGGCGACGCGCGTTTCGTCAACATCGTCTCAGTTCAAGCCCCACACGCCTGCGTACTGATTCCGCGAAACCGCGATACCGCGCAAGACGGCCCTGAACTGCGAGAAAACGCACCGATTTTGCGTCGCAGCATTGACTATGCTCGGCACGCCACGTCACCGGCATGACGCGATTCGCGCGCAGACGCGAACGCGCCGCCGTCCCCCCGTGTGGTCCGTTCGCGTCGGCATGCGCGTCGGACGTCAGCCGTGGCCCGCAATGTGTCATGCCATGCAGCATGCGCTCGACCGCAAGGCGTCCAGCAGCCACTCATCCGTGCGGAACGGTGGCCGTCATTGCATCGCGAACAACTATTCAAAAATCACACGTGGAGTCTTCAAGATGGAAGCGAAATTCCTGGGGCTGGCCTCTCTGGTCGTCGCCGGTGCGCTGATCGCACCCGGCACGGCCGATGCACAACAGAATCGCAACGACCCGCTGCGCGCACCCGATGCGCGCGGGGACAAGAGCAAGGGCGAGGCGTGGCAGATCGAACAGCGCAGGCGCTGGTGGATCGAATCGCGCGGCCTCAAGCAGAACAGGAATGCGGCGAAGCAGCGCCGCGCCGCCCTGACCGTGCTGCGCAACCAGCTGATCCGCCAGGCGCGGACCGGCCGCAGCATCAGCGGCCGCGCGCAGACCGCGCCCTGGCGCGAGCTGGGCCCGTCGTCGATGAAGATGGGCAACTGGGTGATGGGCCGCGTCGCCGGCCGCATCAACGCCGTGACCCCGCATCCGACCAACGACAGCATCGTCTTCATCGGCGCCGCCAACGGCGGCGTGTGGAAGACCACCGATGCCGGCGTGACCTGGACCCCGACCTTCGTCAACGTCGGCTCGCAGTCGATCAGCGCGATCCACGTCGAAGCCGGCAACCCGCAGAACGTGTGGGCCGGCACCGGCGACCGCTTCGACGGCGACTGCTCGGGCTACCTCAGCGACGGCGTGTTCCTCAGCACCGACGGTGGCCTCAACTGGTCGGCGCGCAACAGCGGCATGAACCTGTCGACCATCACCTCGCTGGTCACCCAGGCGAACAACGCCAACGTGGTCCTGGCTGCCGGCTTCGGCGACCGCTGCAACCAGGGCGGCGACGCCAACGGCGGCATCTATCGGTCCACCGACAAGGGCGCGACCTGGACCCAGGTGCTGGACGTCAAGGCCGAGGACCTGGTCGCCCTGCCGGGCACCAGCACCATCCTCGCCAGCGCCCCGGGCAGCGGCGTGTACCGTTCCACCGACGGCGGCGCCACCTGGACCCTGCTCGGCGCGGCCAACACCGCCAGCCGCATGCGCCTGGCCGTGGCACCGAGCAACACCGCGGTGATCTATGCGCTGACCAACACCACGCTGTATCGCTCGGACAACGCCGGCAGCACCTGGACGACGGCCAGCACCACGGCCTGCGACGGCCAGTGCACCTACAACCTCTCGCTCGCGGTGCACCCGACGAATCCGCAGACGGTGCTCGTCGGCGCGATCCGTCCGCGCCGCTCGACCAACGGTGGCAGCACGTTCACCACGCTGACCAACACCTGGGGCAGTTCACAGCAGGTCCACCAGGACACCCATGTCGTCCGCTACTCGCTCAATGACCCGAACCGCATCTGGGTCGGTGGCGACGGCGGCATCTGGCGCACCAACGACGGCGCCAGCAGCTGGGTGAACATGAACGCCAACCTCAACATCACCCAGTACTACGACATCGTGGTGCACCCGACCGATCCCAACATCGTGTTCGGCGGCGCGCAGGACAACTCCTCGTCCAAGCGCACCACCTCGAACGTGTGGGACCTGACCTTCGTCAACGGCGACGGCTTCATGAACGCCATCGACGACACCAACGCCGCGATCGTGTTCCAGAACGGCTACCCCAGCGGCAGCACGCCGTCGATCTACCGCTCCACGCAGTCGGGCGCCCCGGGCACCTTCGCGGCGGCCGGCAGCAGCGGTCTCACCGGCGGCGGCTTCCCGTGGGTCACACCGACCGATGTCGCGGGCGGCTACCACTTCGTCGGCGGCTACTACGTCTCGCGCGCGCTCACCAGCGCGAGCACGATGAGCTGGACGACGATCAGCCCGCGCGTCAGCGGCACGGTCAGCGTGATCACCGCGAAGAAGATCGGCAGCAACGTGCACGTCTACGCGGGCACCGACGCCGGCAAGGTCTACTACAGCGCGAACGCCGCAAGCACCAATGTCGCCGATGTCTCCGGCAACCTGCCGGCCTCGCGCGTGTCCGACGTGGCCATCGACCCGGCCAACGGCAGCCGCGCCTTCGCCACCATCGCGGCCTTCAGCGGCGCCAAGCTGTACCGCACCACCACCGGCGGCGGCACCTGGACGGCGATCGGCACCGGCCTGCCGAACATCCCGGCGAACACGGTCGCGATCGATCCGCTGAACACCCAGCGCATCTTCGTCGGCACCGACATCGGCGTGTACGAAAGCGTGGACGGCGGCGCCAACTTCGCCCCGTTCTCCGACGGCATGCCGGCCGGCCTGGTGATCAGCGACCTGGAGATCGACAACTCGCCGCACATCCTCACCGCCGGCACCTACGGCCGCGGCGCATGGCAGACGACGCTCAGCACCGGGACCAGCAACCAGCCGCCGACCGCGAACTTCACCAGCAGCACCAGCGGCCTGACGGCGACCTTCACCGATACGTCCACCGACAGCGACGGCAGCATCGCTTCGCGCAGCTGGAACTTCGGCGACAGCACCACCTCGACTCTCGCCAACCCGAGCAAGACCTACTCGGCGGCGGGCACCTACACGGTGTCGCTGACGGTGACCGACAACGGCGGCGCCACCAACACGACCAGCAAGTCGGTCACGGTGTCGAGCAGCGGTGGCGGTACGGTCGTGCACAACGTCGCCCTGCCGTCGGTCGCGACCGGCGGATGGTCGTCGATGTACACGGTGGCCATCCCGGCCGGCACCACCAGCCTGGTGGTCAACATCTCCGGCGGCACCGGCGATGCCGACCTCTACGTCCGCGCCGGCGCTGCGCCGACCCTGTCCAGCTACACCTGCCGCCCGTACCTCGGCGGCAACACCGAGACCTGCACGATCAACAACCCCGTCGCCGGCACCACGTACTACATCGGCGTGCAGGCGTACAGCGGCTACTCGGGTGTCACCATGAAGGCGACGCGCACACCTTGATGCCGCTCGACATCCGCCGATGCGCCCATCGATCGGGCGCATCGGCGAACACCCTGGAGCCCCGGCCTTGCCGGGGCTTCTTTTTTGCCTGTGTCCGCCCTCGTTCCGGCGCCCGGCCGAGGACACGGCCACCGGACGCATCCGCATGCAGCAGTCTGAGACGAAGCATCCACATTTCCTTGCGATTCGGCGCGGTTGTGCACTGCAACATGCACTAGACTCGCTCGCGCCACGCCCATCGATCGGCGGCCATCGCGCGAAGACGCAGCGCGCCGATCCCCCCGGGACACATCGTCCGCGCGCAACGACGCAGCGGATGGGGGCGTGGCTTTTCCACAGGGTTCGTGCCACCACGGAACGGCGTCAGGCAGGGGCAAACGCTTCGATCGGAAGCACGCCGATCCCTTTGTGAAATTTCTATTCTGGAGATACTTACGATGCAATCGAATATCCTGGGCATGGCATGCCTGGTCGCGATCGGCGCGCTCGTTTCGCCCTCGCCCGCAGACGCGCAGCAAACCACCGTCCCGCCATCGCTCTCGGCCCAGGCCGCCGGCGACAAGAGCAAGGGCGAAGGGCGGCAGATCGAACTGCGCGAGCAGTGGTGGAACGCATCCCGCGGCCTGGACAAGAACAGGAACGCAGCGAAGCAGCGCCGTGCGGCCCTCGGCCTCATGCGCAACCAGATGCTTCGCCAGGCGCGCACCCACCGCGCGCTCGGCACCCGCGCCCAGTTCGCGCCGTGGCGCGAACTCGGGCCCTCGTCGATGAAGATGGGCAACTGGGTGATGGGCCGCGTGTCCGGGCGCATCAACGCCATCGCGACGCACCCGACCAACGACAACATCGTCTACATCGGTTCGGCCAATGGCGGCGTCTGGAAGACCACCGATGCCGGCGCCAACTGGACGCCCACTTTCGTCAATGTCGGCTCGCAGTCGGTCAGCGCCGTCCACATCGAACCGGGAAATCCCCAGAACGTCTGGGCCGGCACCGGAGACCGCAGCACGCGAGGCGCCTGCTCGGGCTATCTGAGCGATGGCGTGTTCCATAGCACTGACGGCGGCAATACCTGGTCGTCGCGCAACACCGGCATGAACCTGTCGATCGTCACCTCGCTGGTCACGCAGGCGAACAATGCCAACGTGGTGCTGGCCGCCGGTTTCGGCGACAACTGCAACCAGGGTGGCGACGCCAACGGCGGCATCTACCGTTCCACCGACAAGGGCGCCACTTGGACGCAGGTGCTGGATCGACGCGTCGAGGACCTGGTCGCGCTTCCGGGCACCAGCACGATCCTCGCGAGCTCGCCCAGCAACGGCGGCGTCTACCGCTCCACCGACGGCGGCGCCACCTGGACCCGACTCGGCCTGGGCGATGCCTCCACGCGCATGCGCCTGGCGGTCGCGCCCAGCGACCCCACGGTGATCTACGTCCTCTCCGGCAGCAGGCTGTTCCGCTCCGACAATGCCGGCAGCACCTGGGCGACGGTGAACACCGCTGCCTGCGATGGCCAATGCACCTACAACCTGGCGCTGGCCGTGCATCCGACCGATCCGAGGACGGTCATCGTCGGCGCGATCCGCCCGCATCGTTCCAGCGACGGCGGCACCACGTTCGCTCCGCTGACCGACACCTGGGGCAGCACGCAGACCGTGCACCAGGACATCCACGTGGTCCGCTACTCGATGAACGATCCGAACCGCATCTGGATCGGCAGCGACGGCGGCATCTGGCGTACCGACAACGGCACAGCCAGCTGGGTGAACATGAACGCCAACCTCAACATCACCCAGTTCTACGACGTCGTGGTCCATCCGACCGACAAGAACATCGTGTTCGGCGGCGCGCAGGACAACTCCTCGTCCGGGCGGACCACCTCGAACGTGTGGGACCTGACCCGGTTGAACGGCGACGGCTTCATGAACGCCATCGACGAGACCAATCCGACGATCGTCTTCCAGAACGGCTATCCGATGGGTCGCCCCCAGATCTTCCGCTCCATGCAGTCCGGCGCACCCGACACCTTCAAAAGCGTCGGCAGCAGCGGCCTGCCCACCACCGGTTTCGAATGGGTCACCGCCACCGATGTCGCGGGCGGCTTCCATTTCGTCGGCGGCAGCAACATCTTCCGCGCGATCGCAAGCGCGACCACGATGAGCTGGACGGCGATCAGTCCCGTTGTCGAAGGCAAGATGTCGGTCGTCACCGCGAAGAAGGTCGGCAGCAACGTGCATGTCTACTCGGGCACCTACGCCGGCAAGGTCTACTACACCGGCGATGCGGCCAACGTCGGCATGGTCGACGTGACCGGCAACCTGCCTGCGGTGCGCGTGTCCGACGTGGCCATCGATCCGGCCAACGGCAGCCGCGCCTTCGCGACCCTGGCCGGCTTCGGCGGCGCGAAGCTGTATGGCACGACCACCGGCGGCACCACCTGGACGGCGATGGGCAACGGCCTGCCGGACATCCCGGCGAACACGGTCGTGATCGACCCGCTGAACACGCAGCGCCTCTTCGTCGGCACCGACGTCGGCGTGTACGAGAGCACCGACGGCGGCGCCAACTTCGTGCCGTTCTCCGACGGCATGCCGGCCGGGCTGGTGATCAGCGACCTGGAGATCGACGGCTCGCCGCACGTCCTCACCGCCGGCACCTTCGGTCGCGGCGCGTGGCAGACCGACCTGGGCGGCGGGGTGAGCGCGTACAGCAACAGCGCGGATTACCCGATCAACGACCTGTCCACGGTCGAAAGCCCGATCACGGTTTCCGGCCGCACCGGCAACGGCCAGGCGAGCACGCCGGTCATGGTGAACATCGTCCACACCTTCATCGGCGACCTGAAGGTCGACCTGGTCGCACCGGACGGCACGGCCTACACCCTGCACGGCAACGCTGGCGGCAGCACCGACAACATCAACCAGACCTTCAACGTGAACCTCTCGGGCAAAGCGCTGAACGGCATCTGGAAGCTGCGCGTCAACGACAACGCCAGGCAGGACACGGGCTACATCAACAGCTGGAGCATCACGTTCTGATGTCGACGGCGCGAGGCAGAACCCGGTGATCCGGGAACGCGTCGCGCGATTCCGCATCACCCTGGAGCCCCGGCCTTGCCGGGGCTCTTTTCGTTCGCCCGGATCGAGCCACGGGCAGGCAGGCCGAAGACGTTGTCAGGCCTGCTGCGATGCCGACCAGGCGCTGATGATCCGCGCGATCTCGCGCACGCCTTCGGTCAGTGCCGCCGGGCCGGGCTGCAGGATGATCGGCGACTTGATCTCGTGCAGCGCGCCGTCGCGCACCGCCGGGATCGCGCCCCAGCCCGGTCGCGCCGCGACCTTCTGCGGCCTGAACTTCTTGCCGCACCACGAACCGAGGATGATGTCCGGCGCACGCCGGATGACTTCGTCGGGATCTTCGAGGATCCGCGCCTTCGCCAGCGACTCGGCGGCGCGTTCCGGAAAGACATCGTCGCCGCCGGCGATGCGCACCAGCTCCGCGACCCAGCGGATGCCGCTGATCAGCGGATCGTCCCATTCCTCGAAATACACCTTGGGCCGGCGCGGCAGCGTCGCCGTCTCCGCCGCGATGGCATCGAGCCCGCGCGCGAGTTCGTCCGCGTAGGCATTCGCCTTGTCCGCTGCGCCGACCAGCGCGCCGAGGCGACGCACGTAGGCGAGGATGCCCTCGACGCTGCGGTGGTTGCTGATCCACACCTCGACGCCGCGCTTGATCAGCGCCGACGCGATCTCCGCCTGGATGTCGGAGAATCCGACCACGAAGTCCGGCTCCAGGCGCAGGATCTCGTCGATCTTCGCCGAGGTGAACGCGCTGACCTTGGGCTTTTCCTTCCGCGCGATCGCAGGCCGCACGGTGAACCCACTGATCCCGACGATGCGGTGCTGTTCGCCGAGCGCGTACAGCACCTCGGTCGGTTCTTCGGTCAGGCAGACGATGCGTTGCGGGCCCATGGCGGATCGCGGCGTGTTCGGGGCCGACAGTCTACGATGACTGCTGCCGCACGCGGACCACGACATGTGCTGCCTGCTGCGGAAAGCATCGAAAAATCATCGTCATCCTCGCGCAAGCGAGGACCCATGCATCAGCTGCATACGGACCTGGGTCCTCGCTTGCGCGAGGATGACGACGAGTGTTGCACCGGGCGGGTCACTGGATCCGGTGCTCGTTCCTGCGAAGCAACTTCACTGAGCCGCGCGATTACGGATACAGCATCCGCTTCGTCCACGCGCCGTCCGCGCCGCGTTCGTACAGATAGCGCTCGTGCAGGCGGAACTGTGCGCCGTACCAGAATTCGATGGCGCGCGGCTTGACGCGGAAGCCACCCCAGCGCGGCGGGCGCGGCACGTCGCCGCCTTCGAAGCGCGCCTTCGCGTCGGCGAAGCGCTGCTCGAAGGTCTCGCGGTTCTCCAGCGTTTCCGACTGGTGCGAGGCCCAGGCGCCGAGCTGGCTGTCGCGGGGGCGCATCGCGAAATAGGCGTCTGCTTCAGCCTCGTCGACGATCTCGACCTCGCCTTCGACGCGCACCTGCACGCCGTCGTCACCGAGCGCCTTCCAGAAGAACAGCAGCGCGCACTGCGGGTTGGCCTGCAGCTCGCGCCCCTTGCGACCATCGAGGTGGGTGTAGAACACGAAGCCGCGCTCGTCGTGGGCCTTGAGCAACGCCATGCGCGCCGAGGGCAGGCCACCCGGCGTGGCGGTGGCCACGGTCATCGCGGTGGGTTCGGGGATGCCCGCAGCCTTGGCCTGGGCGAAGAGATCGGAGAACGTGGCAAGCGCTTCTGCATAGAGCGTCATGGCGGGGGTCCATCGGCTGCCGTGATCGGCGATGGGCTATTGTCGCCGGATGCCGAGGCCGCCGCACCCGACACGGATCAAATCGACCGCACGTCGCCTGGCCACGGCGGGGTTCGACGATGCCGTGGTGGACGCCGTGCTCGACGATGCGCTGGCGCATGGCGCGCGGGTCTGCGCCATCGCCGGGCTGCAGGGTTCGGGCAAGTCGACGCTGGCGGCGCAACTCGTCAGGCATGCGGAAGCGCGCGGCCTGCGTGCGTCGGCGCTGTCGATCGACGATGTCTACCTCGGCCGTCGCGAGCGCCTGCGCCTCGCCCGCGACGTTCATCCGCTGCTCGCGACGCGCGGCCCGCCGGGCACGCACGACATCGACCTGGCCTGCGAGGTGCTGGACGCGGTGCGGGCCGGCCGGGCGACCCGGCTGCCGCGCTTCGACAAGCTGGCCGACCGGCGCCTGCCACCCTCGCGCTGGCGGACGGTCGGGTCGCTGGACCTGCTGGTGTTCGAGGGCTGGTGCCTGCAGGTACCGGCGCAGGCGGAGGCGGCGCTGCGCCGCCCGGTCAACGCGCTGGAGCGCGACGAGGACCCGGACGGCACCTGGCGCCGTCATTGCCATCGGGCATTGGCACATGACTATCCGGCCCTGTGGGCTCGGCTGGACCGACTGGCCTGGCTGCATCCGCCGGGGTTCGACTGCGTGCCGGGATGGCGCTGGCAGCAGGAGCGGGCCGCCCGCGCGGCCCGCCCAGGCCGCACCGGCATGACCCGCGCCGAGGTCGAACGCTTCGTGCGCCTGTTCGAACGGGTGAGCCGGCAGGCGATCCGCAGCCTGCCCGGCATCGCCGCGCTGACCCTGCGGCTGGACCGCGACCGCGCGGTCCGGCGCATCGTCCGCGCAGGCCCTGCAACCTCCGCCTGATAAAATCCGCCGATGCAACCCGCACACCACCTCGTCCTGGTCGGTCCGATGGGCGCCGGCAAGAGCTCGCTCGGCCGTCGGCTCGCACAGGCCTATGCGCTGCCCTTCATCGACCTCGACCGCGAGATCGAGGCGCGCGCGGGCCGCGACATCCCGGCACTGTTCGCCGAGGAAGGCGAAGCCGGGTTCCGCGCCCGCGAGCGCGCCGCGCTGGTCGACGTGCTGGCCGGACCACCCTGCGTGCTGGCCAGCGGCGGCGGCGCGGTGCTCGCCGACGACAACCGCGCGGCGATGCGCCGCCACGGCTTCGTGGTGTACCTGAAGATCGATGTCGCCGAGCAGCTGCGCCGCCTCGCCGACGACACCAGCCGGCCGCTGATCGCCGGCGACGACCGCGAAGCGGTGCTGCAGCGCCTCGCCGCACTGCGCGCGCCGCTGTACGCGGAGGCCGCCGACCTGGTGTTCGAGCCCGCCGGGCTGGACAAGGACACCGCCGCCGCGCGCCTGACCGAACGCCTCCATGCCGCGTGGCGCCCCGCCGTCGCGCCCGCCACACCGGAATCGAAATGAACCCAACCGCAGCACGCGTCGTCCATGTCGGCGGCCAACACCCCTACCACATCAGCATCGGCGACGGCCTGCTCGACGACGGCATCGCCCTCGCCGCACGCGTGCGCGGCCGCCATGCCCTGCTCGTCAGCGATGCGAACGTCGCGCCGCTGTACGCGCGCCGCGTCGAAGTCGCGCTGCACAACGCGCAGCCGGACCTGCGCATCGAACGCGCGGTCATCCCGGCCGGCGAACAGGCCAAGACCCTGGCGCACTTCGGCGACGTGCTCGGCGCGCTGGCCCGGCTGGGTGCGACCCGCGACGCCTGCGTGCTGGCGCTCGGCGGCGGCGTGGTCGGCGACCTCGCCGGCTTCGCGGCGGCCTGCTGGATGCGCGGCATCGACTGCATCCAGCTGCCGACCACCCTGCTGGCGATGGTCGACTCCTCGGTGGGCGGCAAGACCGCCGTGGACCTGCCGGAGGGCAAGAACCTGGTCGGCGCCTTCCATCCGCCGCGCGCCGTGTTCGCCGACACCACCACCCTGGCGACGCTGCCCGATCGCGAACTGCGCGCAGGCCTGGCCGAAGTCATCAAGTACGGCGCGATCTGCGACGCCCCGTTTCTGGACTGGCTGGAAGCGCGCGCCGCGGCCCTGCTCGCCCGCGATCCCGAAGCCCTCACCGAGGCCATCGCCCGCAGCTGCCAGCACAAGGCCGACATCGTCGAGCGCGACCCGTTCGAACACGGCGACCGTGCCCTGCTCAACCTCGGCCACACCTTCGGCCACGCCATCGAAGCCGAACAGGGCTACAGCGGCGCGGGCAACGATGCCCTGAACCACGGCGAGGCCGTGGCCGTGGGCATGGTGCTGGCGTCGCGGCTGTCGGCCCACCTGGGCATGGCCGCCTCCGCCGACACCGCGCGGATCCAGGCCCTGCTCGACCGTTTCGGCCTGCCCACCCGCATCCCCGCCGGTCTGGAGCCGGACCTGCTGCTGGCGCGCATGCGCCTGGACAAGAAGGCGAACGCCCACGGCCTGCGCTTCGTGCTGTGGGAAACCCCGGGCGCGGCCCGGGTGGTGTCCGATGTGCCCGAGGACGCCGTGCTGGAGACCCTGCGCGAAGGCTGAGCCCCGTCTTTCCGGGGCCGAAGCCTTACAATCCGAGCCATGCGCCTCCTCCTGCAGCAACGTCCCGATGGCCCAGAAGCCCCGCGCTTCGTCCAGTTGCAGCTGGAGGCGGACCTGTTCGGCGGCTGGTGCCTGGTCCGCGAAACCGGCCAGACCGGGAAGCGCAGCACCCTCAAGCGCGAACAGTTCATCGACCACGCCAGTGCGCTCGCCGCGTTCGAACGCGCCCGCGACCAGACGCTGAAGAAGGGCTTCCAGCTGGTCTTCGCGCAGGGCGTCGACTCGCCGAACTGACGGCCCACGCCGACTTGCGCGCCATCCCCCACGATTTCCAGGATTTCCCGTGACCCAGGCTTCCCCGCTCCGCAACGATCGCTTCCTTCGCGCGCTCCGCCGCGAATCCACCGACCGCACGCCGGTGTGGCTGATGCGCCAGGCCGGCCGCTACCTGCCGGAGTACCGCGCCACCCGCAAGCAGGCAGGCAGCTTCCTGGCGATGGCGAAGAACCCGGACCTGGCCTGCGAAGTCACCCTGCAGCCGCTGCGCCGCTTCCCGCTGGACGCCGCGATCCTGTTCTCCGACATCCTCACCGTGCCCGACGCGATGGGCCTGGGCCTGTACTTCGCCGACGGCGAAGGCCCGAAGTTCGAGCGCCCGGTGCGCACCGCCGAGGACGTGGCGAAGCTCGCCGTGCCGGACATGGAGACCGAACTGCGCTACGTGATGGACGCGGTGCGGGTGATCCGCCGCGAACTCGACGGCAGCGTGCCGCTGATCGGCTTCTCCGGCAGCCCGTGGACGCTCGCCTGCTACATGGTCGAAGGCGGCGGCAGCGACAACTTCTCGAAGATCAAGGCGATGGCCTTGAATGCACCTGACCTGCTGCACCGCATCCTGTCGGTGAACACCGACGCGGTGATCGCCTACCTCGCCGCGCAGCGCGCCGCCGGCGCGCAGGCGCTGCAGGTCTTCGACACCTGGGGCGGCGTGCTCAGCCCTGCGATGTACCGGGAATTCTCGCTGCCCTACCTCGTGCGAATCGCGAAGGAGCTGGAGCGCGGCGAAGGCGCAGACCGCACCCCGCTGATCCTGTTCGGCAAGGGCAATGCCGCGTATCTCGAAGACCTCGCCGCCTCCGGGACCGAAGGCGTCGGCGTCGACTGGCTGATCGAACTCGGCGACGCCGCGCGCCGCACCGGCGGCAAGGTCGCGCTGCAGGGCAACCTCGACCCGTGCACGCTCTACGGCAGCCCCGACGCGATCCGCCACGAAGTGCGTCGCGCCCTCGACAGCTACGCCGCCGGCAACCACGGCTCCCGCGACGGCCACGTCTTCAACCTCGGCCACGGCATGTCCCCGGACATGAACCCGGATCACGTGGCGGTGCTGGTGGAGGCAGTGCATTCGGTGAGTGCGAGGTGATGTGATCCCTCGGACATTTCCACCCCTGGACATGTCGTAACACCCGTGTAGGAGGGCCTTCAGGCCCGAGCTTTTTTTGGTTTTTCATGAACCAAGAGCTCGGGCCTGAAGGCCCTCCTGCCATCTGCCCGCCGGCAGTCGGTGTGCTCTACACTATCGATGTGATCATCGAAAAACACGTAGACCAACAACCCTACTGGCCCAGGACCGGCCGTCACATCCTCGCCCAATACGACGACGCCTGCATCGTCGTCTACCAGGCCTACCGCCCGGCCATCGCCGAATACGCGGTGAAGCACCAGCGCTTCGGCGGCGAGTTCAGCTACAACCGCATGAGCTGGATCAAGCCCAACTTCCTCTGGATGATGTATCGCGCCGGCTGGGCGACCAAGGAAGGCCAGGAACACATTCTTGCGGTCCGCCTGCGTCGCGACTTCTTCGACGACATCCTGCGCGCCGCCGTGCCCTCATCGTTCGATCCGGCGCGCTTCGCGAGCAGCGAAGACTGGCAGCGTGCCGTCGCACAGTCCGACGTGCGCCTGCAGTGGGACCCCGACCATGGCCCGAAGGGACATCCGCTGGAACGCCGCGCGATCCAGCTCGGCCTGCGCGGACGCATGCTGCGCCGCTACGGCGAGGAAGACCTGCTCGGCATCGAGGACGTCACGCCCTTCGTGCGCGAACAGCATGCGCATGTGGATGGCGATCCGACCCGTCTGGTGCTGCCGCGCGAACGCGTCTACGTGCCCGACGCCGATGCGGCGGCGAACATCGGACTGGATCCGCCAAGCCCATAGGGTGCGGCTCGCCGCACCGCTTTGGTCGCGGCGGTACGAAAAGCCGGTGCGGCGAGCCGCACCCTATGCTGGCAACGACACATGCGCGGCCAGCGCTTCGCCCAGCATCTCGCCGGTCAGCGGCTTGCGCAGGAAGGCATCGAAACCGGCGGCCATCGCCTGCGGCTCGGCGTTGCCGTCGGCGCGGGCGGTGATCGCGATCATCGGCCGGCCGAAGCCCTGCGTCCGCAGGTGGCGCGCGAGGGCGAGGCCATCCATGCCGGGCAGGTCGAGATCGATCAGCGCGATATCGAAGTCGCTCGTGGCGATGGCGGTGAGCGCGGCGAGCGCGTGGCCGGCATGGGTCACGCGATGTCCCTGCACCTGCAGCAGGCCGCCGAGCGCGTCGGCGACGATGGCGTCGTCCTCGACCAGCAGCACCGCGCAGGGCGCGCATGACGGCGCGTCGCATGCCGCCTCGGGCAGCGCGGGCAACACCACCGGCGCAAGCGGCAGGCGGACGATGAAGCACGCGCCTTCGCCGGGTGCGCTGCGCAGTTCGATGCCGCCGCCCATCGCGACGGCGAGTTCCTGGCAGATCGCCAGCCCGAGACCGCTGCCGCCGTAGCGACTCGCGGTGCGCGCGCCTTCGGCCTGCTCGAAGCGGCGGAACAGGCGTCGCTGCTGTTCGGCATCGAGGCCCGGGCCGGTGTCGACCACCTCGATGCGCACGCCGCGCGGCGACAGCGAGGCCAGGCGCAGCAGCACTTCGCCGCGCTCGGTGAACTTGATGGCATTGCCGAGCAGGTTGAGCACGATCTGGCGGATGCGCGTGGCGTCGCCATGCCAGCCGCGCGCCACGTCGGCATCGCGTTCGACCACGAAGCGCAGGTGCTTGCGTTCGGCCAGCGGGCGCATCAGTGCGGCAGCCTCGTCGACCAGCGCATGCAGGTCGAAATCCAGCGGCGCCAGTTCCAGTCGACCGGCTTCGGCGCGGGCGAGGTCCAGCGCGTCGTTGACCAGGCGCAGCAGGTGTTCGCCGGCGCGGTGGATCGCATGCACGTGGTTGCGCTGGCGCGGGTCGAGCGACGTGCCGAGCAGCAGTTCGCTCATGCCGAGCACGCCGGTCATCGGCGTGCGCACTTCGTGGCCGAGGTTGGCGAGGAAGCGGCTCTTGGCCAGCGAAGCGTCCTCGGCGAGCGCCTGCTTCTGCTTCGCCATCAGGTAGGCGTGCCGGCGTCGTGCGCGGCGACGATCGAGGCGCACGCCCCAGGCCACCAGCCCGGCCACTGCGAGCGCATAGAGCGCGAAGGCCCAGCCGCGCTGCCACCACGGCGCCAGCACCTCCACGTCGATATGGCGCGACGGCGACCACGCACCATCGGCGTTCGCGCCCTGCACTTCGAGCCGATAGCGGCCCGGCGGCAGGCTGGAGAACACGCGTTCGCCGCGCGCGTCCTGCAGCACCCAGTCGGGATCGAAACCCTGCAGGCGGAACCGGTAGCGCTGCAGGGCCGGATCGGCGAACGACATCACCCGCGCGACGATGCGCAGGTCGCGATCGCCCGGCGCCATGGTCACGCGCTGCACGTCGCCCGATCCGGGTGCGCGCGGGACCGCGAACGCGACCACGTCCTCGTCGCGACGCAGCTCGACGGCATCGATCGCCAGCCCCGGGACCTTCGCCGCCGGCAACGGCTGCGCGGGGTCGAACCACACCAGGCCTTCCTTCGCCATCGCCAGCGCGCGGCCATCCGCAACGCGCAACATCGCCGCCTGCGAGAAATCCAGTCCGGGCAGGCCATCGCGCATGACGTGCAGGCGCGCACGCCGCTGCCGCGTGTCGTACTGCAGCAGACCGCGCGAAGTCGCCATCCATGCCTGGTCGCCGACCACCAGCAGGCTGGCGACATCGACGCCGGGCAGCCCCTCATCCTGCCCGAACACCGCCTGCCGAAGCAGCCGGCCATCGCGCCAGGCATGGCGTTCCAGCACGCCGTAGCGCACGATCCACCACGTGTCCGGCGCGACGAAGGCCACGGCCTGGATGGCTTCGCCGTCGCTGTCGGCCATCGGCACGACAGGCTCGAATCGGCCCGCACGCCAGCGATGCAGTGCGCGATGGTCGTGGAACCAGGGCTGGCCGTCCGGCCCTGCCTGGAGCGCCGCGTGGCCCTGGACATCGCTGCCGAAGGTGTCGGCCGGAGACAGCTCGCGGACGACGCGCGCATCGCGATCGAGCACGCGCACGCCGCCCGCGTGCAGGGACACCCACAGCGCACCATCGTCAGTGCAGAGCAGCGCCTGCGGGGACGCGGCCGATTCGGCCCGCGCACGATGCGCGCGCAGGGCCGCGCCGGTGCGCGGATCGACCTGCACGACGCGATCGAAGCCCGCCGTGTCGAAGCCCGAGATCCACAGCCGGCCGTCGGGACAGGTCGTCGCCGCGTTGAACCATTGCAGGCCGAGCGCATCCGCATCGACCAGCCGGTACGGCACGCCGCCTGCGGGCAGGACATGCAGGGCGCGCGCACCGACGAGCCAGATCGCATCGCCGGGAGCCGCGACGATCCCGGCCGGATCGATCCGCGACATCGATTCGCCGGCGATCGCCTCGATCGTCCCGAAACGCCCGTGAACCGGCGGCAGGTAGGACAGTCCCTGCATGTAGGACGCGAACCACCAGCCACCCTCGTGGTCGCGCACATGGTCGAACACGCCGCTCGACAGCCCGTCCTCGTGCAGCGGCGGCCGCACCTGCACGGCAGGATGCGCGGCCGACTGCGCCGAGAACAGGCCGAGCGCGGTGCCGATCCAGTAACCGCCGTCGCCGCGCGGCGAGATCACGGCATTGGTCGCGCGTGCGGGCAGGCGCCACGGCGCGGCGACGACCTCGTCCCGCGGCGAGACCCGGAAGGCCCCGAGGTCGGTGCCGACCCAGGCGGTGCCGTCGTCGTCGGGCTTGATGTGGAAGACCATGGCCTGCCCCAGCCGCACGGGATCCAGTTCGCGCAGGCGCCCGCCACGCAGCCGGTACAGGCCAGCCGAGGTGCCGATCAGCAGATCGTCCGCGCCACGGGCCAGCATCACCACGGGATCGCCGCGCATCGTCTCGCCGCGCGACAGGTCGACCCGCTCAATCGCGCCCTCGCGGCCGATCCGGCACAGCACCGGTCCGTTGGCCGCGAGCCACAGCGCGCCGTCCGGCGCCGCCGCGAGCGTGACGATGTCGTCGTCGCAGGCCGCGGATGCGTCCGCGAAGCGGATCTGCGCGAAGTCGCGACGCCGCCCGTCCAGCATGCTCAGCGCTCCGCGCGAGGCGACCCAGATGCGGTCGTCGCGATCGAGCGCGAGCGACTTCAGGTCGTTGTCGGGCAGGCCGCCCTGCAGGCCGCGCGCGCGTCTGAGCAGCTTCAGTTCCGTGCCGTCGTAGCGCATCAGGCCATCGCCGGTCGCAGCCCACAGCACCCCGGCCCGGTCCACCGCCAGGGCGTTGATCTCGGCCGGCAGGCCATCGGCCGGGCCGAACCGCACGAAACGCTGGGTGATGGCGCCGTCCCGCGCCCAGGCGCAGGACGCGACCAGCGAGGCGGCGGCCAGGCCGATCGCCCGAGCGATCCGGATCGAAAGGGTGCGAGCGGCGTTCCCCCGCCGGCTGGCTGTGTGCATGCGACGTTCCCGTGTCGATGAAAGTCCCGTGGGCGCCCCTGCCGGCGCCCCTCCCTCGCGCAATGAACCGTTGCAGCCGCCAAGGGCCGCATATCCTGCGACATCGGCCTAGAATCGGACAGACCTCACCCCGGGATCGCCGATGTCGCCCACCCTGGACCGCCTCCGTCGCATCGCTGCCCTCTCCCTGCTGCTGCCGCTCCCGGTGCTGGCCGCCGACGCGGACACCTACCGGCTCGACCCGGTGCACACGCGGGTGATGTTCGCGATCAGCCACGCCGGGTTCTCCAACGCCATCGGCACCGTCTCCGGCAGCACCGGGACGCTGGTCTTCGATCCGGAGGACTGGACCACCGCCTCGCTCAAGGCCTCGGTGCCGATCGCCCGCGTGGACCTGGGCGACGCGAAGTGGAACGAGGCCACCCTGGCCGGGAACCTGCTCGATGCGAAGGACCATCCCACCGCCGAGTTCGTCTCGACCCGGGTCGAACCGCTCGCGGCGGACCGCGCCCGGGTCCACGGCACCCTGACCCTGCGCGGTGTGTCGCAGCCGGTCGCCCTCGACGTGAAGCTCAACGCGCTCAAGCGCCATCCGCTGCCGCCGTTCCGACGGACCGTCGGCTTCTCGGCGACGGCCACGCTCAGCCGCAAGGCCTTCGGCATCGACGCCTGGTCCAGCGTGATCGGCGACAGCGTCGAGCTGCGCATCGAGGCCGAAGCCATCCGCCAGGGCGGCAAGGCCGAGGACCCGGCGACAGACCCCGGCGACGGCGACGGCGCAACCATGCCCCCGCCGCCCGCCTCTACCTGATATCCCCCCGGATCAACCTTACGGAAACGACACCATGAGCCTGAAGAACCCTTCCGACCGCTGGGGCGGCGTCAGCCAGCTGCTGCACTGGACCACCGTCATCCTGATCGTGGTCATCGCCTACATCGGCCTGACCATGGGCGACCTGCCCAACGGCCCGGAGAAGATCAAGACCTACGCCCTGCACAAGTCGATCGGCCTGACCATCCTCGCGCTGGTGGTGCTGCGCGTGCTGTGGCGCCTGGTCGCCGGCGCGCCGCACCCGGTGCCGGGCTCACCGCGCTGGCAGGAACGCATCGCCTCGCTCACCCACATCGGCATCTACGTGCTGCTGTTCGCGATCCCGATCAGCGGCTGGGTGGTGAATTCGTCCGCCGGCTATCCGCTGCAGTGGTTCGGCCTGTTCAACCTGCCGGCCATCGTCGGCGAAAGCCACGACCTGCACGAAGCCGCCGAGGAAGCGCACGAGCTGATGTTCTGGCTGCTCGCGCTGATGGTCGCCGCGCATGCCGGCGCAGCGTTCTACCACCACCTGTTCCAGCAGGACGCCACGCTGGCGCGCATGCTGCCGCGCGGCTGGCTGAAGGTGCCCGCAGCCGGCGCCGGCGCAACCGCCCACGCAACCGAAGCCGCGCCCGCCCCCTCTTCCACGCAGACCCCCAACGAGTGACGCCCATGCTGCGCAAGATCCTCCCGCTGACCCTGGCCCTCGCCCTGGCCGCCGCGCCGGCCTTCGCCGCCAACTACGCCCAGACCGCCGGCTCCAGCCTCGGCTTTTCCGGCAAGTACCAGGGCGAAACCTTCAATGGCACGTTCCCGGGCTTCGCCACCACCTTCGCCTTCGACCCGGCGCAGCTGGCAAGCGCGAAACTGGACGTGACCATCCCGCTCGCCACCGCGACCACGCGCAACGCCGACTACGACGGCGAACTGCGCGGCGCGTCGTTCTTCAACAGCAAGAAGTTTCCGCAGGCACGCTACACCGCGACGAAGTTCCGCAGCCTGGGCGGCAACAAGTACGCCGCCGACGGCACGCTGAGCCTGCGCGGCGTGAGCAAGCCGGTGACGCTGACCTTCACCTGGACGCCGGGCGCCAAGCCGGTGCTGGCCGGCACGGCGACGGTGAAACGCCTGGATTTCGGGGTCGGCGGCGGCGACTGGGCCGACACCAGCGTCATCCCGAACGAGATCAAGGTGACGACGAAAGTGGTGTTCGTCGCGAAGTGATCCACACGCTCCGCCCACGTTTCCCGTAGAGCGGAGCTTGCTCCGCCGGACCCTTGCAGAGCGGAGCTTGCTCCGCTGCGCCCTTGTAGAGCGGAGCTTGCTCCGCTCATGCTTTCCCGGAAGAAGCGAGCGGAGCAAGCTCCGCTCTACAGGAACTGAGGGTAGCGGAGCTTCGCTCCGCTCTAAGGGCCCTGCGCCAGCCAGTCGCGCAGGCGGTCCGCATCGAACGGCCAGTCCAGCTCGATGCCGCGCCGCGTGTCGCGCAGCACCGGCACGCGATGGCCGTACCCGGCTTCGAGCGCCGTATCGTCATCGATGAACACGCTCTCGAACGCAGGCGCGCGGGCCTCGGCCAGCACCGCCAGCGCGAGATCGCACAGGTGGCAGTCGTCGCGCTGGAAAAGCACCAGGGCGGGGTCGGTCGCCATGTCGGTTGCGGAACCTGTTCAGAATCGGGGCATCGGCATCATACCGGTATCGAATCGGGCGCCCGGGGGCACGGGGCGGCCGGCCGATGCACCATGCTCCACCAAGACTCCATCCGGATCACAGCACAGGGGACATCGATGAAGGACACACCACGGAAGCAGCGCCTGGTCACGACCTACTGGACCAGGGACCTCGGCGCCTGGGCAGCCGCGTTCGGCGTGGACACGCGCGGCGCGTGCGAGGCCGGGCTCCAGGTCATCCGGGTCAAGCTGAAGCATCACCCGCGCCGCAACGCGGACTATCCCTATCGCGTCAGCCTCACCGCCAAGGCCACCGATCGCGCGAAGGCCATCGCCTTCATGAAGACGCAGGTGCCGATCGCGGAGAAGGTCGGCGTGCAGATGACATCGATCCGCAACCGCTGGTACGACTGAACCCGCCAGATCCAGCCACGAGGATGCGCCCGGAACATACGGGCGCGCATGGCTTGTCCATGCCAAAAACGCATGAGACAGCTGCGGACATGGCGACCTAGAATATCGTCTACGTTTCGCCGGCACGCGGCCGACGTCCGGTCGCGGGTTCGGGACGCGGGACGGCGCGCGCGCCGCCCCCATGCAGATCGACGCATCGCCCGGCGCGCCCCATCGGCCCGGCGATCGTCCCGACGGAAGAGCATCCCGTGGCTGTCAGCACCTTCGACCTGTTCAAGATCGGTATCGGCCCCAGTTCCTCGCACACGGTGGGCCCCATGCGCGCCGCCGCGCGCTTCGTGGAGCGCTGGCTGCAGGAAAACGGCGACCTCGCCCGCACCGGCCGCGTCCGCGCCGAGGTGTTCGGCTCGCTGGCCCTGACCGGACGCGGCCACGGCACCGACAAGGCCGTGCTGATGGGCCTGGAAGGCCACTGGCCGAACCTGATCGACCCCGATGTCATCCCCGATGCGCTGGCGCGCATCCGCAGCACGAAGCGCATCCGCCTCGGCGGCATGCACGAGATCGGCTTCGACGAGAAGCACGACCTCATCATGAACAAGCGCCAGAAGCTGCCGTACCACACCAACGGCATGCGCTTCACCGCCTTCGACACCGCCGGCGCCGAGATCGCGACGCGCGAGTACTACTCGGTCGGCGGCGGCTTCGTGGTGAACCAGGACGAAGCCGCGGAAGACCGCATCGTCGCCGACACCACCGACCTGCCCTATCCCTTCCACAGCGGCGCCGAACTGCTGCAGCAGTGCGAGACCCACGGCCTGAGCATCGCCGGCCTGATGTTCGCCAACGAACACGCCTGGCGCGACGGCACCGCGATCCGCCAGGGCCTGCGCGAGATCTGGGACGCGATGCAGAGCTGCGTACAGCGCGGCATCCGCGAAAGCGGCACCCTGCCCGGCGGCCTGCACGTGGTGCGCCGCGCGCCGAGCCTGCATGCGGAACTCTCGACCAAGCCCGAAGCCGCGATGCGCGATCCGCTGACCGTGCTGGACTGGGTGAACCTCTATGCCCTCGCTGTGAACGAAGAGAACGCCGCCGGCGGTCGCGTGGTCACCGCGCCGACCAACGGCGCCGCCGGGATCATTCCCTCGGTCATGCACTACTACGACCGCTTCTGCCCCGGCGCGAACGAACAGGGCGCGTTCGACTTCCTGCTCACCGCCGCCGCGATCGGCATCCTCTACAAGGAAAACGCCTCGATCAGCGGCGCCGAAGTCGGCTGCCAGGGCGAAGTGGGCGTGGCCTGCTCGATGGCCGCCGCCGGCCTCACCGCCGCGCTCGGCGGCACGCCCGGCCAGGTCGAGAATGCCGCTGAGATCGGCATGGAACACAACCTCGGCCTGACCTGCGACCCGATCGGCGGCCTGGTGCAGATCCCCTGCATCGAGCGCAACGCGATGGGCGCGGTGAAGGCGATCAACGCCTCGCGCATGGCCCTGCGCGGCGACGGCAAGCACAAGGTCAGCCTCGACAAGGTCATCAAGACCATGCGCGACACCGGCCGCGACATGCAGGACAAGTACAAGGAAACCTCGCGCGGCGGGCTTGCGGTGAACGTCATCGAGTGTTGATGCGGGCAACGCGAGGCTTTTCGTAGGAGGGCCTTCAGGCCCGAGCTTTTTGCATTTCGCCAAGAGCGGAAAAGCTCGGGCCTGAAGGCCCTCCTACAAAGCGCAGAGCCCGGGGCTGAAGGCCCTCCTGCAAAGCGCAGAGTTCGGGCCTGACGCATTTCCTGCAAGGCCCTCCTACAAGGCACGCGCGACACCGCTACACTCGACCATCCTCATTGCCGGGATGCATCGATGACCGACGACACCACCCTCCGCGTCGCCCTCGCCCAGATCGCGCCGGTGTGGCTCGATCGCGAGGCCACCGTGCTGAAGATCGTCGCGGCGATCGACGATGCCGCCTTGCAGGGCGCGAAACTGGTGGTGTTCGGCGAGGCGCTGCTGCCGGGCTATCCGTTCTGGATCGAGCACACCGACGGCGCGCGCTTCGAGGACGAGCTGCAGAAGTCGCTGTACGCGCATTACTGCGCGCAGGCGGTGTCGGTGCCGCGCGGCGACCTCGATCCGATCCGCGAGGCTGCGCGACGCCACGGCCTGTGGGTGGCGCTGGGTACCATCGAGCGCGCCGACGACCGCGGCGGCCACAGCCTCTACTGCAGCCTCATGCTGATCGACGATGCGGGCGCGCTGCGCAACGTCCATCGCAAGCTGATGCCGACCTACGAAGAGCGCCTGGTCTGGTCGCCGGGCGACGGCGCGGGCCTGCGCACGTTCTCGATCGGCCCGTTCACGGTCGGCGCGCTCAACTGCTGGGAGAACTGGATGCCCCTGCCGCGCGCGGCGCTGTCCGCGCAGGGCGAGGACCTGCACCTGATGGTGTGGCCGGGTAGCCGGCGCAACACCGAGGACATCACCCGCTTCGCCGCGCGCGAGGGCCGCAGCTACGTGGTCAGCGTGGGCGCGCCGATGCGTCGCGAGGACATCCCCGACCGCCATCCGCACGCAGCCCTGCTGCGCGAACGCCTGCCGGCGGTCTGCGCCGACGGCGGCAGCGCGGTCGCCGGCCCCGATGGCCAGTGGCTGCTGCCGCCGCAGGCGGGCGAAGGCGTGTTCTGCGTCGACCTCGACCACGCCCGGGTGTATCGCGAACGGCAGAACTTCGACCCCGTGGGCCACTACGCCCGCCCCGACGTCCTGCGCCTGCACCTGGACCGGACGCGACAGGGCGTCTTGCGCATCGACGAGTGATTCTGCGAGAGTCGGGGCTGGAACAGGCCCACCCCTCGCCTGCGCGGGTCGCGCACCTGTCGCGATCCGCCCCGGGCGCCGGGATGGCAGCACGTCGGGACACGACCGGGGGGAAACAGGATGCTGCGGCTCCTGTGGCTGTCGACGCTGTACCTGCTCGGGGCCTGGTTCGCCGGGGTGCTCATCCTTGCGCCCGATGAAGTGACCCTGTTCTGGCCCGCCTCCGGCGTGGCCTATGCCGCGGTGCTGCGCTACGGGCCGCGCTGGTCGCTCTTCGTGGCGATCCCCATCCTGATCAACCATGCCCTGTTCGCGCCGGTGCCCACGGCCTTCCTGCCGTATTCGGTCGGCAGCAACGTCATCGCCGCGCTCGCGGGCTACCTGGCCAGCCACGCGATCAGCGGCAATCCGACGCGACTGAGCGTGCGCAGCGGCTTCGGCCTGACCTGCGGCGCGGTGGTCATGTCCGCCACCTCGGGCCTGATCGGCACCTTCGGTCTGTTCGCCACCGGCATGACCGAGGGCACCGATTTCGGGCACGCCTTCGCGCGCTGGACGATGGGCGACCTGCTCGGGATCATCTGTGTCGCGCCGACGATGCTCTATCTCACCCACACCGGGCCGCGCGAAGCTCCGACGCGCCTCGACGGCCAGGAGTCGGCCCGTCGCGAGAAGGCGCTCTGGCTGGCCTGCGCCACCGCATCCGCCGGCATCTTCTACTTCGCCGGCACCTACAGCGGTTTGTACTCGCTCGGCCTGGTCTCCCTGCCGCTGGCGCTGCTGCTGTGGAGCGCGGTGCGCTTCGAGGTGCTGTGGACGCTGGTCGGCACCGGCGCCGCGGTGCTGGTCATCACCTCGATCACGGCGCTGGGCATCGGCGCGTTCCGCTCGCCGCAGGATCCACTCGACGTGGCCCTGCTGCTCGCCTTCATGTGCCTGTTCGCGAACGTGCCGCTGATGCTCGCCGCGTCCATCGCCGAGCAGCGCGCGGCGACGCGGCGCGCCCTGCTGCGTGCTGTGACCGACTCCGCCACCGGCCTGCCCAACCGCAGCGCCTTCGAGGAATCCCTGCAGCGGATCGCGGCACGCTCCGGCATCGAAGCCGGCCTGCTGTATCTCGACCTGGACCACCTCAGCCTGATCAACGACACCGTGGGCAGCGCGGCCGGCGATGCGCTGATCCAGGGCGCGGGCTCGCTGCTGCGCGCCACGGTGGACCGCAACGACGAGGTGTTCCGCATCGGCGGCGACGAGTTCGCGCTGCTGCTGCGCGGCTCGCACGCCCACGTGCTCGGCAGCGCCGAACGGGTGCTGGCCGCGATCGAGGATTACCGCGTCGGCTGGCAGGGGCAGGCGCTGAACGCGACCGCCAGCATCGGCCTGGTCACCTTCGTCGGCGGCCACGGCGACCACACCCACCTGCTGTCGCAGGCCGACACCGCCTGCTTCACCGCCAAGGAACTCGGCGGCAACCGCATCTGCATCGCCAACCAGGAACCGGGCGAACTGCAGGAGCGCACGGCGGCGATGCGCTGGGCGGTACGCATCCGCGAAGCCCTGGATCGCGGCCTGTTCGAACTGGATTGCCAGTCGATCCAGCCGCTCGACGGCGACGACGGACAGGGGCGCCATTTCGAACTGCTGCTGCGCATGCGCGACCCGGTGACCGGGCAGCGCCTGGCACCGGGCGATTTCATTCCCGCCGCCGAGCGTTTCCAGCTGGGCGTGCAGCTGGACCGCCACGTGATCGAACTGGCGCTGGGCTGGCTCGAAGCGCGCCCGGCCGCCGCCGCCGAAGTGCACCTGTGCGCGATCAACCTCACCGCCGCGTCGATGGTCGACGAAGGCTTCCAGCGCTACGTGGTCGATCGCGTGCAGCGCAGCAGCGTGCCGGCGCGCAACCTCTGCTTCGAGATCACCGAGACCAGCGCGGTGCGCGACCTCGCGCGCGCGCAGGCGCTGATCACCCAGCTGCGCGCACTGGGCTGCGCGTTCGCGCTGGACGACTTCGGCACCGGCTTCTGCTCGTTCAACTACTTGCGCACGCTGGACGTGGACTACTTCAAGATCGACGGCAGCTTCGTGCGCAACCTGCAGGACTCGCCGCTGTCCACCGCCGTGGTGCGCTCGATCACCGACATCGCCCACGTGCTGCGCAAGAAGACCATCGCCGAGCAGGTCGAGGACCAGGAGGTGATCGCCATGCTGCGCGCGCTCGGCGTGGACATGGCCCAGGGCTACGGCCTGCACCGGCCGGAACCGCTGGAGCAGTACTTCGCAAGGGACTACGCCACGCGGCCGAGGTGAGGCGTCTGGCCATGCCCCGGAACGACATGCCCCCTTTGCAAAAGGGGGCGGCGGGCGCGCAGCGTCCGCGGGGGATTTGCGGGCCGATCACCGCACAATGCGGATCACCCGCAATGCTCGCGCCGGAAATCCCCCCGCCGCGCTTCGCGCGTCGGCCCCCTTTTTCAAAGGGGGCTTGATGTCAGGGGCACTTTCACTGTCTCGACACGATCTCCAGCGCGTCGTCGAGCAGGCCGGCGGCGGTGACGGCGGCGCCCGCGCCGGGGCCCTGGATCACCATCGGCTGCCGGTCGTAGCGGTCGCTCCAGATCGCGACGCGGTTGTCGGTGACCGCGCCGCCGGCCAGCGGATGGTCCGCCGGCAGCGACTGCAGGCCGACGCGCGCGCGACCGTCCTCCAGCCGGGCGATGAAGCGCAGCTTCTCGCCGCGCTTGTAGGCATCCGCGAAGCGCTCGCGCAGCGGCGTGTCCAGCTCGGGCAGCGCGGCATCCACGTCTGCGGCCGAGAGCGCGGCCAGCGCCTGCGGCACCAGCGAATCCACTTCCACCGATGCGCTGTCGAGCGGCACGCCGGCGGCGCGGGCGAGGATCAGGATCTTGCGGCGCACGTCCTCGCCGGACAGGTCGTCGCGCGGGTCGGGTTCGGTGTAGCCGGCATCGCGCGCCTGGCGCACGAAGCCCGAGAACGGGCGCAGGCCGTCGTAGTGATTGAACAGCCACGCCAGCGAACCGGAGAGCACGCCGGCGATGGCGTGGATGCGGTCGCCGCCCGCCTGCAGCGCGCGGATCGAGCGCAGCAGCGGCAGGCCGGCGCCGACGGTGGCGCTGTCGCCGTAGCGCGTGCCGCCGAGCGCGCAGGCCTCGCGGATCTCGTGCCAGCGCGCCAGCGAGGTGCCCTGCCCCAGCTTGCAGGCGGTGACGACATGGATGCCGTCGGCCAGCCAGGCCGCGTGGCGCGCGGTCACCGCTTCGCTGGCGGTGGCGTCGATGACGATGCGCGTGCCGTGCGCGCCGAGCGCGCAGGCCACCGCATCAAGCGACGGCGGCGCGTGCGATGCCACTCCCGACACCGCACGCGCTGCCGCCTCGGCCGTGGACGCCGGCCTGAACCCGAACCTCGAATTGGCCACGTACTGCAGCGAGAGGCGCTCGCCCAGCCGCGTGCCGTCCCAGCCCGCGAGCCGCGCCAGCACCGCGCTGCCCACCGTGCCGGTGCCCAGCAGCGCGATCCGCGCCGGCGCATCGGCCACGCGCGGCTGCGGGCGCGCGGCGACGCCGATGTGCGCGATGACGACCTCTCCGCTCACAGCACGACCTGTTTCGTACAGGGTTTTCGCGCATCGGCCACGGCCTGCGCGCGCGCGAGGCCGGCGGCGATGTCGGCGACCAGGTCGTCGGCATGCTCGATGCCCACCGACAGGCGCACCAGGCCGTCACCGATGCCGGCGGCGGCGCGCGCTTCCGGCGTCATCGCGGCATGGGTCATCGTCGCCGGATGCGCGACCAGGCTCTCGACGCCGCCCAGCGATTCGGCAAGCGTGAAATAGTGCAGGCCGTCGACGAAGGCACGCACGGCCTCTTCGCCGCCGTCGAGTTCGAGCGAGAGCATCGCGCCGAAGCCCTTCTGCTGGCGCGCGGCCAGCGCATGGCCCGGATGCGAGGCCAGGCCCGGGTAGTGCAGCTTGCGCACCACCGGATGGTCCTGCAGCAGCGCGATCAGCGCATGCGTGTTCTCCTGGTGCACGCGCAGGCGCGCATCCAGCGTGCGCAGGCCGCGCAGGGTGAGGAAGCTGTCGAACGGCGAACCGGTCAGGCCCAGCGCGTTCGCCCACCACACCAGCTGCTGGTGCTGTTCCGCATCCTTCGCGACGACCGCACCGCCGACCACGTCGCTGTGGCCATTGATGTACTTGGTGGTCGAATGGATGACGTAGTCCGCGCCGAATTCGATCGGGCGCTGCAGCGCCGGCGACAGGAAGGTGTTGTCGACGACCACGCGGGCGCCGGCAGCGTGCGCGGCTTCGATCACGAAGCGCAGGTCGGTGATGCGCAGCAGCGGGTTCGACGGGGTTTCGATCCACACCACCGCCGGCTTCAGCGCCAGCGCCTCGGCCAGCGCGCGCGGATCGGTCAGGTCGACCGTGGACAGCTCGAACGCGCCCTTGTTCGCCAGCGCGTTGAACAGGCGCCAGCTGCCGCCGTACGCGTCGTGCGGCACCACGAGGCGCTCGCCCTGCTTGAGCAGCGCGTGCAGCAGCAGGGTGATCGCGGACATGCCGGTGGAGGTGACCACGCCGCCGGCGCCGCCTTCGAGTTCCGCCAGCGCTTCGCCGAGCAGGTCGCGCGTGGGATTGCCGCTGCGCGTGTAGTCGTACTTCCGCTTCTCGCCGAAGCCGGCGAAGCTGAAGTTCGACGAGAGCACGATCGGCGGCGTCACCGCACCGTAGGCCGTGTCGCTGTCGATGCCGGCGCGCACCGCGCGGGTCGCCGATTGCGGCTCGCCGCCGTTGAAGGGTCCATTCAATGTCGCGCTCATGCTACGTCTCCACACACGTCTTCGAGGGATTTGCCGAGGATGTCCGCGATCTCGCGCGGCTCGGTCAGAAAAGCGTCGTGCCCGTACTTCGAGCGCAACACACGGATTTCGCCGCGCGGCAGGCCTTCGGCCAGCGCGAACAGATCGTCCAGCGGCACCAGGCGGTCCTCGACGATCGCGACCACGGTGGTCGGCACGCGCACTTCGCGCGGATCCACGCGATGCAGGTCGATCGATTCGGACAGGCGCAGGAAGGCCGTGGGCGAGGTGCGCGCGACCCAGGTCGCGGCGCAGTGTTCGAGGTAGTCCTGGGCGGCCACGCGCGCGCGGCCATGCACCAGCTGCGGCGCTTCGTCGAAGCGCTCGGCGAATTCGTTCGGCGTGCGGTAGCTCAGCATCGCCAGCTGGCGGGCGAGCGCCAGACCCTGCCCTTCGTCGCACTGCAGCTGGCCCAGCGCCACGGCCTGGCGCTGCAGCGCGCGCCACGCACTGGCGTAGGGATGCGCGCGGTGCGCGCCGCTGATCGCGACGAGGCGACGCACGCGCTGCGGATGGCGCGCGGCGAACTGCAGGCCGACCATCGCGCCGTAGGAGCTGCCGATGAAGGCCGCGGCCTTCTCCACGCCCAGCGCATCGAGCACGGCGGCGATGGCGTCGGCCTGATCGGCGCTGTCGATGGCGACGTCGAGCGTGCCGTCGGCGCCGATCCAGTCGATCGACAGCAGGCGGAAGCGGCGCGCATCCAGGCCGGTGCCGCTCTGGTTCTGCCACCAGCCGTTCTCGGGGAAGTCGTGGCTGGCGATGGCGTGGCGGTGCGCGGAAATGCCACCGGCGACCACCAGCACGGGTGCGTCGACCGGGCCGACCACTTCCCAGGCGATGTCCACGCTGCGCTCGCCGGCATGGCGCATCGACAGCGTCGCGCGCAGCTGGCCACGAATGGCGCGCGGGGCGGACGGCACGTCGGCGACATGGGGCACGTACCGACAGGCGTCGGCGACGGGCTCGGCGAGGGCGGGGGTGGCGGCGAAGGACATGGCGCGGTCTCCGTGGATGGGGCCATCAGAGGCCGCGGGGAGACCGGAGAGTCGTTGTCGACGGCGATCCGCAGGGATCGCCACGCGCAACCATCTTCACGGCGGACACAGGGTCCCCGCAGGAATTGGCACCTTCATAGTCCCGGCCGCGTCGCGGTCGGTACCAACAGGTTGCCCCGGCTTCAAAGGGCCTGTCCCTCAGCCGGTCTTGATGGATGCGCACAGGATAGCGCTGCGTCGCAGCATGTCAATCGCTTCATCCGCATAGAACGATATTTCATAAGCGACTGTCCTTCCCCGGCCCTGTTCGCCGATACTCACGGGTATGCCTACGACCCACCGCAGCCTCATCGCGGCCGGCCTGCTCTTCTGCGCGACAGGATTCGCCGCAGCCGGCCCCGCCTCCGCCAAGCGCCCCGCCTCCGACGCCGCGCCCCCGTCCACCCCGCATTCGGCCCCGGTCGTCGTGACCGAGGCCTATGTCTCGGCTGAATCGCCCGGGGACGAACTCGACTCCCTCGCCACCTGGCGCCATCCCGACGGCAAGACGTGGCTGATCGCCACCGCCAAGTCCAGCCACCAGTTGGTCGTCTTCGATGCCGATACCGGCGAGCGCCTGCGCGCGGTCGGCGGCAAGGGCAGCGCGCCCGGCCAGTTCAAGCGCCCCAACGGCATCGCCGTGCTTGGCAACCGCCTGTTCGTGGTCGAACGCGACAACCGCCGCGTCCAGGTGCTCTCGCTGCCGGACTTCGCCCCGGTGAGCAGCTTCGGCAGCGACGAACTGCGCGCGCCCTACGGCCTGTGGCTCAATCCCGATGCCGACGGACGCGGCGCCGATCTCTACGTGACCGACAGCTTCATGTACGGCGAGCGCTTCGACCAGTTGCCGCCGATGGCCGAGCTGGACCAGCGCGTGCGCCGCTATCGCCTGGCATTCACCGCCGACGGCGGCGTGCGCGCGGAAGCACGCGGCCACTTCGGCGACACCGGCGAACGCAATGCCCTGCGCATCGTCGAGTCCATCGCCGGCGACCCGGCGCATGATCGCCTGCTGATCGCCGACGAGTACCATCCCAAGTCGACCCTGCGCGAGTACACGCTCGCGGGCAAGGCCACCGGCCGCCAGCTGCCCGAGGACACCTTCTCGTTCGAGGCCGAAGGCGTCGCGCTGTGGACCTGTCGTCGCGGCAAGGGCTACTGGGTCTCGGTCGACCAGCTGTCGCCGCTGACGATCTTCCATGTCTTCGACCGCAAATCGCTGAAGCGCGTGGGTAGCATCACCGGCCGCACGATCGCCACGACCGACGGCATCGCGCTGCGCAGCGAAGGTAATGCCCGCTTCCCGAGCGGCGCGCTGTACGCAGTGCACGCCGACAAGTCGGTCGCCGCCTTCGACCTGCGCGACGTGATCGCGGCGCTGAAGCTCGACCGCGACTGCCGCTGACCCCGGCATGCGCGTCGCCAGGGCCCTCCTGCCGGGACTGCTTCTCCTGCTCGCCCTGCCGTTCGCCTGCGCCGCAGCGCAGGCCGACGACGAGGAGGCGCGCGTCGCGCTGCGCCTGAGCGACACCGGCGACGGCGTGGACGCCCGCGCCGACAATCGCCTCGCCGGGCCGGTCGAAGTGCTGCTGTCCTCGCCCGAGGGCCGGCGCCCGCCCGCCGCAAGCCCGGCACTGCCGGCCCGCGCCGTGCTGCCGGCCTACGATCGCCGCCTGCTCACCCGCCTGCAGGCCATGCCCACCGCGCCGCTGCAACTGCGCATGGTGCCCGGCTCGCCCAACGCGAAACCGCGCGACGTCGAATACGGCTACCCCCTCGGCACCCGCGAGCTGCGCATCACCCAGGGCTGGGGCGGCCAGCACAGCCATCGCGACGCCGAGAACCGGCACGCCGTGGATTTTGCCGTCGACGAGGGCACGCCCGTGCTCGCCGCACGCGCCGGCACGGTGATGGACATCGAAAGCGGTTTCAGCGCGACCGGCCGCAACCCCACCGACGCCGGCCGCGCGAACTACGTCCGCATCCTCCACGACGACGGCACGATGGCGCTGTACGCGCACCTCAGGACCGACGGCGTGCGCGTGCGCATCGGCCAGCCCGTGCGCCGGGGCGACGCCATCGGCCTGTCCGGCAACACCGGCTTCAGCGCCGGCCCGCACCTGCACTTCGTGGTGCAGGTCAATCGCGGCATGTCGCTCGAATCGATCCCCTTCCGCATGTTCGGCCCGCAGGGGATCCTGCGGTTCAGCGAGGCAAAATGATCGCTGTCGGAGAAGAATCTCGATGCACGCAGCAGAAGATCAGGATCAGATGTTGCTCGGCTGCCTTCGCGGGTCAATCGACGATATCGAAGCATACGTAAGGACGATCAAGAACAAGGGCCTGCGCAAGGCATTCAGGGCACTCGCCATGGCAATGAATGAAGGCGATGCGATCCACGAGTACCACTGGGAAGCGATGCGCGGTCAACGCTTTTGCTACGACTACGGATGGTGTGTCGTCAGCGGTGGACGAATCACGCTCGTGGAATCGATCCACAGTTCATGAGGCGCCTGCCATCAACCAGGCGCGACAGCCAGAATCACGAGTACACCATCCACACCGGCTTCAACTTCGCGATGCGCTTGAACGCCGGACAGTCCGCGCGGTGCGCGCCGGGCAGGTAGCCCAGGCTCATCAGGAATTCGCCGACGATCTCGCCGCCGGTGAAGCGGAAGGTCCTGCCGAACAGCTTCACCCAGGCGGCCTTGTCGCGCGGGGCGCCGTCGAGCAGGACGTGCGCGTCGATCCATCCGGCGAAGCCGCCGTGGGAGTCCCGGAACGTCTGGATGACCTGGGCGTTGTGGATCGCCGCGTTCACCTTCAGCCGGTTGCGGATGATCCCGGCGTCGGCGAGCAGGCGCGCACGGTCGGTGTCGCCATAGCCCGCGACCCGGTCGACCTCGAAGCCGTCGTAGGCGCGGCGGAAGCCCTCACGCTTCTTCAGGATGGTCTCCCAGCTCAGCCCGGCCTGGTTGATCTCCAGGATCAGGCGCTCGAACAGCGCCGACTCGTCCCGGGTCGGCACGCCGTATTCGTGGTCGTGGTAGGGCCCGTGGACGGGGTGGCCGGGGGCGAAGTCGCAGTAGGTGCTCATGCGGGCAGGATACTGCCGCCTGCTGACAGCCCGTGTCCGCAGGGTTTCTCCTTCCCCCGCTCGCGGGGGAAGGCCGGGATGGGGGCATGGCGGGTGGCCGCCCCCCACCCTAACCCTCCCCCGCATGCGGGGGAGGGAGCAGGCAGCCGCTATAATCCCGCCCTTCCCTTCGCTCCCCGGGCGCCCCACGGCGTCGATCCGCTCATGTCCGAAGTCCTGACCGAAGTCGCCCGCGAGGCCGCCCGCCGCCGCACGTTCGCGATCATTTCCCACCCCGATGCCGGCAAGACCACGCTGACCGAGAAGCTGCTGCTGTTCGGCGGCGCGATCCAGATGGCCGGCTCGGTCAAGGGCCGCAAGGCCGCGCGGCACGCGACCTCGGACTGGATGGCGCTGGAAAAGGAACGCGGCATCTCGGTCACGTCCTCGGTGATGCAGTTCCCGTACGAAGGCCGGATCGTCAACCTGCTCGACACCCCCGGCCACGCCGACTTCGGCGAGGACACCTACCGCGTGCTCACCGCCGTCGACTCGGCGCTGATGGTCATCGACGTCGCGAAGGGCGTCGAGGAACGCACGATCAAGCTGATGGAGGTGTGCCGCCTGCGCGACACGCCGATCATGACCTTCATCAACAAGCTCGACCGCGAGGGCAAGGACCCGATCGACCTGCTCGACGAGATCGAGTCGGTGCTCGGCATCCAGTGCGCGCCGGTCACCTGGCCGATCGGCATGGGCCAGCGCCTCAAGGGCGTGGTCCACCTGGTCAGCGGCGAAGTCCATCTGTACGAACCCGGCCGCAACTTCACCCGCCAGGACTCGACGATCTTCGCTTCGCTGGACGCGCCCGGCGTGGAGGAGCGCATCGGTGCGGAGATGCTGGCCGAACTGCGCGACCAGCTGGAGCTGGTGCAGGGCGCCAGCCATCCCTTCGACCGCGAGGCCTACCTGGCCGGCAAGCAGGCGCCTGTCTTCTTCGGATCCGGCGTCAACAACTTCGGCGTGCAGCCGCTGCTGGACTTCTTCGTCGAACACGCGCCCTCGCCGCGTCCGCGTGCCACCACCAGCCGCGACGTCGCCGCCGACGAAGCGAAGCTCACCGGTTTCGTCTTCAAGATCCAGGCGAACATGGACCCGATGCATCGCGACCGCGTCGCGTTCATGCGCGTGTGTTCGGGCAAGTTCGAGGCCGGCATGAAGGCCTTCCATCCGCGCACCGGCAAGGAGATCAAGCTCGCCAACGCGCTGACCTTCATGGCCAGCGACCGCGAGATCGCCGAAAGCGCGTATCCGGGCGACGTGATCGGCATCCACAACCACGGCACCATCTCGATCGGCGACAGCTTCACCGAGGGCGAGAACCTGTCGTTCACCGGCATCCCGAACTTCGCGCCGGAACTGTTCCGCCGCGCGCGCCTGCGCGATCCGCTCAAGCTCAAGCAGCTGCAGAAGGGCCTGGCGCAGCTGTCCGAGGAAGGCGCGACCCAGTTCTTCCGCCCGCTGATGAGCAACGACCTCATCCTCGGCGCGGTCGGCGTGCTGCAGTTCGACGTGGTCGCCTACCGGCTGAAGGACGAATACGGCGTCGACGCCTCGTTCGAACAGGTCCAGGTCGCCACCGCGCGCTGGATCCGCTGCGACGACGCGAAGAAGCTGGAGGAGTTCAGGGACAAGCACGCGATGAACCTCGCGCTCGACGCCGCCGGCCAGCTGGTCTACCTCGCCCCGACCCGGGTCAACCTGCAGCTCGCCCAGGAGCGCGCCCCGGCAGTGACCTTCCTGGCCACCCGCGAGCACGCCCAGGCCGTGGGCATCGACTGATGCCATGCGCCCTCCCCCGCACGCGGGGGAGCACGCTTCCCCCTCCCATTCGCGCGATGCGCGAATCTCCCTCCCCCGCACGGCGGGAGCACGCTTCCTCCCTCCCATTCGCGCGATGCGCGAATCTCCCTCCCCCGCACGGCGGGAACACGCTTCCTCCCTCCCATTCGCGCGATGCGCGAATCCCCCTCCCCCGCACGGCGGGGGAGGGCTGGGGTGGGGGCATCACCCCACGTCTCCGTGATTTCGCGCAGAATGCGGTCGTCCTCCGACCGCATGCCGCATCGATGCTCGACACCCTCCGCACCTGGTGGCACTACCTGCACGGCAAGCGCAGCGAAGTCGCGCACATGGACTACAAGGACGCCTACATGGGCAAGGTCGTCCTCGACATCCACCGCAAGCGCCGCGACAAGCGCGTGACCCGGGTGCCGCTGGCGGCGCTCGAACCGATCCACCGCATCGACCGCGAGAACGCGCTGAACGCCACGCGCCAGCGCGCCGAGGCCCTGCGCGCGCATCGCGACGCGCTGCTGGCGACCCGCCTGCTGGACGGCGACGCGCTGCAGGCGATCATTCCGTCGGTGTCGCAGATCAAGGTGGTGCGCGACGGCGAGCGCTGGCTGGCCTTCGAAGGCAACGGCCGGCTGTATGCGATGCGCGAGGTGTTCGCGGCGGAGGACGGCATGCAGGTCGAGGTCGAGGAATACCTGTTCGACGACGACCGCAGCATCCGTCGTCGCCTGAACCGCGTGCGCCGGCTCAACCGGCTGTGATCGCGATGCGCGCCATCCCCCCGGCGTTTGGAGCATTTGCACTCGCCGCAACGACCAAGGTGCCCGGATGAGCTTCACCGACGACGACGACCACGTCCTCACCCTGCGCGAGGAAATCGCCAGCGCCCTCACCCACGGGGTCGGCGCCGCCGCCGCCCTGGCCGGAGGCGCGGTGCTGATCACCCTCGCCGCGCTGTTCGGCGATGCCTGGCAGCTCAGTGCCGCGATCGTGTTCGGCATCACCCTGCTGCTGCTCTACGTCGCATCGACGCTGTACCACGCGATCCAGCACCCGGTGATGAAGGGTCGGCTCAAGGTCTTCGACCACTGCGCGATCTACCTGCTGATCGCCGGCACCTACACGCCCTTCACCCTGATCGGCCTGCGCGGTCCGCTGGGCTGGACCCTGTTCGGCACGATCTGGGCGCTGGCCCTGTTCGGCGTGATCTTCAAGCTCCACTACACCGGCCGCTTCAAGCTCATCTCCACCGGCGTGTACATCGCGATGGGCTGGCTGATCATCCTCGCCGCGAAACCGGTGATGCGCGCGCTGGACCCGTGGACCTTCGGCTGGCTGCTCGGCGGCGGCGTCGCATACACCCTCGGCACGGTCTTCTACCACCGCCCGAGGATGCCGTTCTCCCACGCCATCTGGCACATGTTCGTCATCGCCGGCAGCGTCTGCCACTACATCGCCGTGATGGCGCAGGTGCTGTCGGGGCGGTAGGCGCAGATGCGCTTCCCGCATCAGATTCACGGCGGGAAAATCATCGTCATCCTCGCGCAAGCGAGGACCCATGCCTGATCGCGCCTGACGCCTGGGCCCTCGCTTGCGCGAGGGTGACGTGATCTATTTACGTAGGGTCAGATCGACACGGCGGAGCAACGTCTCCGCTGCCTTCCGGACATGGCCAGTCTTCAGGAACGCTCCGCAAGCTCCGTCCGGTATTTCGCCAGCAGGTATTCCCGCGCCGGGTCGCGCGGACCGGATTCCAACGCGTCGATACGCTGTCGCAGCCAACGCAGATGCTCACGCGCCTGTTGCGCACGCTTTTCTTCAACCTGGATGCGCAGGCGCTGCACCCAAACCCGCAACGCCTCCCATTCCGCGACCCGCCTCTTGCGCGGAACCCGGATCTTGGGAGACAGATGCATGCACGGTTGCCCGCATGTCGCGCAGTTCACGAACTGCGTGGCCGGCGACGGTCGCCTGGCCACGATCCTGCAATCGAAGCAGACCCAGGGGTGATTGCTCATCGGGCTTCAGTCTGAGGCTGGAAGAAAAGGCATCCCGTCGCGACGCACAATCGAAGCTGCAAGCCGGATCATGCGCTCCGCAACATTCGAACCACACCGGCAGGCGAACGCGGCGGATCAAGCTCCGGCACCGGTCGCTGCGCCATGGCGACCCAGCGCTCGAAACGGACGACATGGATGCGATCCCCCAGCAGCATCGACGTCGCCTCCAGGTATTCGGCCACCGACGCGCCCGGTTGTTTCAGGCAGTCCTGTGCAAGCAGCGCATCGACGGATTCCGGCGCCATCGCGGCCACCTGCAGCGCGACATCCCGTGCAGCGCGGCGAAATTCATCGGTTTTCGCGGCAAAGGAATCATGAGAGGCCAGCTCGACGAGCACACCGATCCGCCCATCATGCGAATAGGCCTCGATCCAGCGCTCGAATCCCGCGTGCGCCGCCACCATGGCAGATCACCCCGCGATATACCGCTGCAGCGAATCCAGCTCCACCCGCTGGTCCTCGATCACCGCCTTCACCAGGTCGCCGATCGAGACCACGCCGACCACGTCGTCGCCGTCGAGCACGGGCAGGTGGCGGATACGGTGTTCGGTCATCACCTGCATGCAGCGGTCGGAGGTGTCGGCGGGCGTGGTGGTCAGCACGCGCGAGGTCATGATGTCCTGCACCGGGGTGTCGGCCGAGGAGCGCCCCTGCAGCACGACCTTCCGGGCGTAGTCGCGTTCGGAGAGGATGCCGACCAGTCGCGGGCCGTCCATCACCAGTACCGCACCGATGCGCGCATCGGCCATGAGGCGGATGGCCTCCAGGACGGGCGCTTCAGGCCGGATCGCGTGGATGGCCGGGCTCTTGGCTTCCAGCAGCTGTCGGACGGTGCGCATGCGTGCGTTCTCCTTCAGGGGCGATGCCTCCAGAGCATACTCCCGCCGCAGGCCGCCAGCGATCCACCAGGTACAGCGGACGCTGCTTGGATTCCTCGTACAGCCGGCCGAGGTACTCGCCGATCATGCCCAGCGCCATCAGCTGCACGCCGCCCAGCAGCAGGATCACGGTCATCATCGTCGGCCAGCCCGCGACCGGGTCGCCCCAGAGCATCGCCTTGACCACGATCCACAGCGCGTAGACGAAGGCCAGCAGCGCGGTCAGCACGCCGACGTAGGTCGCCACGCGCAGCGGCGCGGTGGAAAAACTGGTCACGCCTTCCAGCGCGAAGTTCCACAGCTTCCACGCATTGAACTTGCTGCGCCCGGCGACGCGGGCCTCGCGCCGGTACGGCACCGACACCTGGTGGAAACCGACCCAGCCGAACAGGCCCTTCATGAAACGATGGCGCTCGCGCAGCAGGCGAAGGGCGTCCAGCGACCGCGGCGACAGCAGGCGGAAGTCGCCGGTGTCGGTAGGAATGGGGGTCTTCGACAGCCGCTGCATCAGCCGGTAGAAACCGTGCGCGGTCGCGCGCTTGAACCAGGTCTCGCCATCGCGCTCGATGCGCGTGCCGTGGACGTCGTCGTAGCCCTCGCGCCACTTCGCCACGAACTGCGGGATCAGCTCCGGCGGATCCTGGCCGTCGGCATCGAGGATGACCGCCGCGCCGTCCAGCACCTGGTCGAGGCCGGCGGTCAGCGCCGCCTCCTTGCCGAAGTTCCGGCTCAGTCGCAGCAGGGACACCCGCGGGTCGGCGGCGGCCAGGTCATCGAGCACCGCCCAGGTGCGGTCGCGGCTGCCGTCGTCGATGTACAGCACGCCGGCATCGACGCCCTCGCCCGCCAGCGCGTCCAGCACCGCCGCGATGCGGGGGTGCAGGGACGGCAGGGCCTCCGCCTCGTTGTAGGCGGCGACGACGACGGTCAGGCGTTCGCGGGACGGGGGAAGAGACATATATATGGAGTCTACGCGCGGTCAGTCGAACGCCACGTAGCCCGGGCCGCCCAGCGCGCGCATCTGGCGCTGGATCGCCCGGGTCCGGCGCTGGACGTAGGGGCCGGGTTTCGCGGCGTTGTACTTGCGCGGATTGGGCAGCACCGCCGCCAGGCGCGCGGCTTCGGCCGGCCCCAGCCGCGAGGCATCCTTGCCGAAGAACCGGCGCGACGCCGCCTGCGCGCCGTAGATGCCGTCGCCGTACTCGATCACGTTGACGTAGACCTCCATGATCCGCGACTTCGGCCACAGCGCCTCGATCAGCACCGTGTACCAGGCCTCCAGCCCCTTGCGCACCCAACTGCGGCCGCGCCACAGGAACAGGTTCTTCGCCAGCTGCTGGCTGATCGTGCTGCCGCCGCGCACCTTCCGGCCCTTGGCGTTGTTCGTGCGCGCCTTCTCGATCGCGGCGAAATCGAAGCCGTTGTGGGTCGGGAAGTGCTGGTCCTCGGCCGCGACCAGCGCCAGCGGCAGCTGCTTCGAGATCCGGTCGGCATCGCGCCAGTCGTAATAGAGGACGAATTCGTCCTCGCCGCCGAAGAAGGCCTCGGCCTGGCGCTCGGCCATCATCATCGAGAACGGCGGGTCGACGAAGCGCAGCACCAGCACCTGCAGCACCGTGAACGCCACGAACCAGACGGGCAGCCAGAGCAGGCGGCGCCACCAGCGGCGGCGCTTCGGTGACGCAGCTGTGACGGTGTCCGCCGCTGCCTTTGAATCTGCCTCGTTCAGCCCCATCTTGTGCGGTCTCCCCGAACCATCATCGACTCCACCGCACGCGCGGCTCCGGCATTATCCGTGAAGCCGCCGCCCGCATTCACCCCCGGACACGCCATGACCCACGACGCCCCCAACGACCACCTGACCCGATTCCTGCTCGAACAGGCCGGCGTGCGCGGCGTGCACGTGCGGCTCGACGACACCTGGCAGCAGATCCGCAGCCGCGCCGACTACCCGGCCGCCGTCGCGGACCTGCTCGGCCAGGCCATCGCCGCCTCCGCCCTGTTCACCGGGCACATCAAGGTCGACGGCCGGCTGTCGATCCAACTGCGCGGCGACGGCGCCCTGCGCACCCTCTTCGCCGAATGCACCGCCGCCGGCACGCTGCGCGGCATCGCGCGGGTGGCCGAGGGCCAGGACGCCGACGTGCACAGCCTCCGGGCGCTGGGCGAGGACGCGCTGTTGGCCATCACCATCGAGAACCCCGGCGCGCGCGGCCAGGACCCGGCCCGCTACCAGGGCCTCGTCGGGCTCGATGCCGACACCTTGTCCGAGGCCTTCGAGGGCTATTTCCGCCAGTCCGAACAGCTGCCGACCCGCCTGCTGCTGGCCGCCGACGCGGACCGGGTCGCCGGCCTCATGCTGCAGACCCTGCCCGGAGACGGCGGCGACGCGCACGGCTGGGAACACGCCAGCGCCCTGTTCGAGACCCTCGGCCCCCGGGAGCTGCTCGACACCCCGGCGGACCTGCTGCTGCACCGGCTGTTCCACGAGGATGGCGCGCAGGTGCTCGGCATCAAGCCACTGGCCTTCGGCTGCTCCTGCTCGCGGGAACGGGTCTCGGGGATGCTCGAATCGCTCGGCGAGCCCGAAGCCCGGGCGGCTGCCGAGGCCAACGACGGGGCGATCGATGTCCACTGCGAGTTTTGTGGACAGGCGTACCGCTTCGATCATGCGGACATCGACGCCCTGTTCTCGCCGCCCGCCACCCATGGCGCCCCCGATCGCCTGCAGTGACGCTTGTCACACCGTTTCCGCCAGACCGCGACAGGCGCACGATTGTTAAAGAACCATAAATCTGATAGCCTGACGCCCTGTCTCAAGAACCTTACCGGGGAACTCGACCGGCCTTCACCGGTCCGATCCGCCAACATGCTCCTGACCCTTCGCCGACTCCCGCTGCTCCTGACCCTCGCCTTCGGCGTGGTCGCGGGCGCGCATGCGCAGTCGCGCACCGGCAGCGACCGCGTGGAGCTCCCGGTGTGGAACAAGTCCAGCGGCGCGATCGAGGCGGTCGTGGTCCTCGAACCGGCCGACATGGCCAAGTCCCGCACCCTGGCCCGCTTCGGCGTCCGCCATCTCGACACCACCTTCGGCCTCAGCGCCGGCGACTCGCTCGGCCTGCTGTGCGATCGCAAGCAAGGCCTGAGTTCGGCCCTGACCAATCTCGCAGACAACTGCGTGCTTGCCTCGATCCCCGCCACCCAGCGCCGCACCGGCGCAGCGGCGATCTTCCAGCGCAACGGCACGCAGGTCGGCATCGGCGGCGGCAGCACACGCGCGACCATGCCCGCCTGGCTGGCCCCGGGCAGCGGCGGCAACGGCCGGGTCGACGTCAACGACATCACCATCTTCAGCCAGAAGGCCCTGCCCCGCGAAGGCTACATCTCCATCGCCGGCACGGTCGCCAAGGCCCGCCTCCAGGCCCCGTCCGAGATCCCGGGCTTCAGCAACCGCTGGACCGCCCGCCAGCTCAACCTCGGCGGCGGCGTCGGCAACTTCGGCGTCAACGTCATCGGGGAAGTGGTCGACACCCCCGGCCAGCACCGCTGGAGCAGTATGGGCCTCGGCCTGAGCTGGCGGACCCCCTGGAGCGGCCAGCTCACCGTGGGCGCCGACAACCTGGTGACCCGCGGCAAGAACCCGTTCGCCCCGGCCACCGAGCAGGGCGAGGACGAGGGCGCCGTTCCCTACGTCCGCTACGAACAGGACCTCTGACCCCGCCTCACAGGGGGATTGACAGGGGTCCGGGCGGGTCCGACGGACACGCATTAACAACACTTTAATTTTTCTCCGAGTGGGGCTACTATCGGCCCCGGCCTTGTCCGCGCGCGCGTCCATCCGGCGGCACGGGATCAGGTTCCCATGGGAAACCCAAGACTCACTTGGAGAGAGAAGAAATGACCTTTAAGACCAACAAGCTCCGCAACGCGATCACCCTCGCGATCGCGGGCACCTCCGCCCTCGTCGGCTCCGGCGTCGCGTTCGCCCAGGACAGCGACAAGGGCAGCGAAGAGCTCGACACCATCACCGTCACCGGTTCGCGCATCGTCCGTCGCGCCGAAACCGAAACCCAGCAGCCGATCTTCGAACTCACCCGCGAAGACATCCAGGCCCAGGGCCTGACCTCGGTCGGCGACGTGATCCAGAACATCACGGCCAACGGCTCGGCGCTGAACAGCACCTTCAACAACGGCGGCAACGGCGAAACCCGCGTCAGCCTGCGTACCCTCGGTTCGAACCGCACCCTCGTGCTGGTCAACGGCCGTCGCTGGGTGGCCGGCACCGGCCTCGGCGGCGCCGTCGACCTGAACACCATCCCGACCGCTGCGGTCGAGCGCATCGAAGTCCTGAAGGACGGCGCCTCGGTCATCTACGGGTCGGACGCCATCGCCGGCGTGGTGAACGTCATCCTGCGCACCGACTACCAGGGCGCTGAATTCAACGCCTACATGGGCGAGTACACCGAAGGCGACGGCACCCGCCAGTCCTACGACCTGACCATCGGCACCTCCGACGATCGCTTCAGCGCGATGTTCGGCATGGGCTACGTGAAGGAAGATCCGGTCATGGCCGGCGACCGCGCCATCTCGGCGGTTCCGACCTTCGGCACCGGCACCTCGTTCGGCAGCTCGACCGCACCGGGCGGCCGCTTCGCCGTGTGTAACGGCACCTTCTCCAACGGCGTGTGCTCCGGCACCCAGACCCGTCCGGACGGCAGCGGTGGCCAGTTCACCTACAACCCGGGCAGCGTCGGCAACGCCTGGCGCAACTTCCTGATCCCGGCGGACATCTACAACTTCGCCCCGGACAACTACCTGATCACGCCGCAGGAACGCAAGTCGATGTTCGGCCGCGCCACGCTGAACCTGACCGACAACACCCGCGTCTTCATCACCGGTACGTACAACAACCGTCGTTCCGAGCAGCTGCTCGCCGCCATGCCGATCGTGCTCGGCACCGGCCCCGGCGCCGGCTCGATCGCGCGCACCATCTCGATCAGCGCCAACAGCATCTACAACCCGTTCGGCCGCGACGTCAGCCGCGTCCAGCGCCGCGCCGTGGAAACCGGCGGCCGTTCGTTCCAGCAGAACGTCGATACCTTCGGCTTCAACGGCGGCATCGAAGGCTCGTTCGAGCTGGGCGACCGCTACTTCACGTGGGATGCCGGCTGGGTCTATGGTCGCAACGACCAGAACGACACCACCGAAGGCCTGTTCAACCTGCTCGCCCTGCGTCAGGCCCTCGGCCCGTCGATGCTGGTCGCCGGCGTCCCGACCTGCGTCGCGACCGCCGGCAATGCCGCGACCGCGATCGCCGGCTGCGTGCCGATGAACCTGCTGGGCGGCCCGGGCTCGATCACGCGCCAGATGCTGGACTTCTCCAGCTTCGTCGCGCATGACGAGCTGGGCTACAAGATGAACCAGTACTACGCCAACATCTCGGGCGAAATCGTCGAACTGCCGGGCGGCATGCTGTCGTTCGCGGCCGGTGTCGAACACCGCACCGAAGAGGGCTTCGACCAGCCCGACGCGCTGATCGCCTCGGGCAACACCACGGGCAACTCCCGTACCCCGACCCGCGGTGGCTACAAGCTCGACGAAGCCTACCTCGAGTTCGCGGTCCCGATCCTGCGCGACGTCGTCGGTGCCCAGGAGCTGGAACTCAGCATCGCTGGCCGCTACTCGGACTACAGCAACTTCGGTGACGTGACCAACGGCAAGTTCGGCGTCAAGTGGCGTCCGATCAAGGACCTGATGTTCCGCGCCAACTGGTCGGAAGGCTTCCGCGCGCCGTCCATCTCCGAGCTGTTCTCGGGCGTGGCCGACTCGTTCCCGACCGTGGCCGACCCCTGCTCGACCACCTTCGGCGGCCGCTACAACCTGCTCACCCCGGCCCAGCGGGCCGTGTGCCATGCGCAGGGCGTGCCGGTCGGTGGCTATGACCAGGGCAACAGCCAGATCCGCGTCTCGGTCGGCGGCAACCCGAACCTCGGTCCGGAAACCTCGGAAACCGAAACGATCGGCCTGGTGTGGAGCCCCTCGTTCCTCGAAGGCTTCAACGTCTCGCTCGACTGGTGGAAGATCAGCCTCGAGAACAGCGTCATCACCCGCGGCGCGCAGACGATCCTGAACTCCTGCGTCATCGACGGCGACCCGACCCTCTGCAACCTCGCCGGTCTGCAGCGTTCCTCGACCGGCCAGATCAACAACCTGCTCCAGGTACCGCAGAACGATCCGGATGTCAGCAGCTTCGTGGAAGGCTGGGACATGACGATCACCTACAACCTGCCGGAAAACGTGCTGGGCAACTTCAGCTTCGTGCTGGATTCGACCTACGTCTCCGAGAACGAAGGCAACGGTGGTCCGGGCAACTACTTCGACCGCAACAACAACTGGCGTCTGCGTTCGAACCTGATGACCCGCTGGACGAAGGGCGACTGGGGTGCGACCTGGTTCACCCGCTACTTCTCGCGTCAGGAAGAAGAGTGCCCGTTCGTCAACAACGACTACGGCTTCGGCGAGCTCTGCAACGACTTCGCCAATGGCCTGAACCGGATCGGCGGCACCACCTACCACGACGCCAGCGTGTTCTGGAAGGCGCCGTGGAACGCCAAGATCACCGTTGGCGTGAACAACGTCTTCGCCAAGGATCCGCCGGTCATCTTCACCACCTTCGCGAACAGCTTCGATCCGTCCTACGAGATCCCGGGCCGCTTCGTGTACATGCAGTACAACCAGAAGTTCTGATCGGACTTCCGGCAAGCGTCAGAAAGGACGGCCCCGCAAGGGGCCGTCTTTTTTTTCGCGAGGACTTCACCGCGGCTTTCGTGGCTACAATCGGCGGCATCCCCGCCGACGTGCAGACCCCATGAGCGTGCCGCCACCCTTCTCCAGCCAGGTCGCCTCGATGTTCGCGGTGCCGGTGTTCCAGGCGCAGCATCCCGACCCGGGCGCGCTCAATGCGGACCTCAAGGCATTGTTCCTGCGCCGGGAACACGACAGGACGACCTACGGCAATCCGAATCCCTCGCTGAAGCAGCAGGAGGGCGTGTTCGAGAGCGACTTCACCCTGTTTTCCTGGCCCGAAGCCTGCGTGCAGGCGCTGCGGGCGTTCTGCTGGAACGAACTGGGCAAGGCGGTGCAGGAATTGAACGGCTACAGCCCCGAGGAGATGCGGCGGCTGCAGATCTTCTCGCACACCTGGTTCCACGTGACCCGCCATGGCGGCTTCGTGATCAACCACATCCATCCCATGGCGTCGTGGTCGGGGGTGTACTGCGTCGATCCGGGCGAAACACCGGAGGACAGGCCCGAATCGGGCGTGTTGCGCTTCCACAGCCCCCATTACTACAGCAACATGTTCCTGGATGCCGGCAACGCGCGGTTCCGCGCGCCCTACCACCATGGCAGCTGGAGTTTCCGTCTGCAGCCGGGCCAGCTGGTGCTGTTCCCGTCCTGGGTACCGCACGAGGTCCTGCCGTTCTACGGGCGCGACGAGCGCATCACCGTGGCCTTCAACTGCTGGTTCGGCATGAAGTGATGCGCCCTGAGGGCCCGTTCAGGCGCTGAGCCGCTCAGCCCGCCAGGCGCTCGCGCAGCGGCGCGAGCTGCGCCTCGTAATGCCACCAGACGCCGCCACGGTCGCGCAGAACGCCCTGGCGGGCGGTCCCGGCGCTGGCGGTCGACACCCGGCCACCGGGGCGCGCCACGTCGCTGAGGCCCTCGATCCTGCGCAGGCCGCAGTGGTCGAGCGCGCGCAGGACGGTGGCCTCCGGCTCGGCGACCAGATCGTCGTACCGCACGTCCAGCACGCGGTCGGGCAGCACCTCGGCCCAGTGCCCCATCATGGCGCGGTAGGCGCGAAAGAAGCCGGCCAGCTCTTCCTGCTTGTAGGAATAGGTCGCCACGCCTGTCGCGAACAGCGTCCGCAGGTTCGAGAAACAGGTGTCCATCGGGTCGCGGACCAGGTGGATGAAGCGGGCCTGCGGGAGGGCGCGGGCGATCATGCCGACGTTCCAGAAGTTCATCGGCAGCTTCTCGGTGAAGAAGGGCTTGCCGCGCGACAGCCATGGCGCATGCCGCGCGTAATCGCGCGCGATCGCGTCGAAATCGGCGCCGGCCAGGGATTTCACCGCCATGGCGTCGAGGCCGTTGGGCAGGCTGCGGTCGATGGCCAGTTCCATCTGCGCGTCGAAAGCACGGGTTTCGCCGGCATCGCCCACGTCGGGATGGCCGGCGAGCATGCGCTCGAGCAGGGTGGTGCCGGAGCGGTGCATGCCGACGATGAAGATCGGCACGTGCGGCTGGGCCACCGTGCTGCCGCCCTGGACGAAGGCGGGCGTGCACACGGCGCGCTGGGCGGCGATCAGCTCCGCGACCGGCGCCGGATCGTAGGGCACCTGGCGACGCTTGGCGGCGCAGCCCCGGGCCAGCGCCTCCCATGCGCCCGCATAGTCGCCGAGGTCGTGCAGCTCCTTGTGCAGGCCGTAGGCCACGTAGGCTTCGCCTTCGCTGCCGGGCGCGGCCTCGCCGAGCTGGCGACGCAGGCGCTCGACGTGGTTGCGCTCGGGCGTCTGGCTGCGCACGCTGGCGAGCATCCAGGCGGCCTGGAAGAAACGCGGGTTTCCGGCCAGCGTCGCTTCGTAGCAGGCTTCGGCGGCATCGCCGTCGCCCGCGAAGAAGTGCAGATGCCCGCGCACGTAGGACAGCGCAGGCGAGTTCGGGTGCTTCGCCAGCGCCAGATCGGCAAGCCGCTGCGCGGCGTCGTTGGCATTGATCGAGCTGAGCAGGACCACGCTCTTGGCCAGCACGTCGGACGGCGAGCCGTCGAGCAGCTTCGGATCCTGCAGGATGCGCTCGAGCGCCTCGAATTCGTGGAAGTAGCGCAGGCGCTGGCCCAGCGAGAAGACCAGGGCCGGATGTTCGAGCGGCCTGCCGATGGCGGTGCGGACCACGGCATGCGATTCCCGATGCGCCCCGCGCCGGGTGAGCACGGTGGACAGGCCGATCACTGCGGGCGGATAGCCCGGGCTGGCCTCCAGCGAACGACGATACAGGGCCTCGGCGGCGCCCAGGTTCTTCGCGTCGTAGGCGCGTTCGGCCTGTGTCCACAGGTCGTATGCAGCAGCGGTCAAGCGTTCACCTCGTGGCGATGGGCGATGGGCGCCAGCCCTCGGCAACAGGCGCCGCACGGTCGCGTCGACCGGCGGCGCGCTGCCATCGGTCAGCGGTCCAGCTGCGCGGCGATCCGCTGCTGCTCGTCGATCAGGGCCTGCGGGATGCGCGGGCCATACTCTTCGAGGTACTGGCCGATGCTGGCGAACTCGGCGCGCCAGCCGTCGTGGTCGAAGCCGAACAGCTTGGCCCGCGCTTCATCGCCGAGGCTGACGCCGTCGAGGTTGATGTCTTCCACGCGCGGCAGCGCGCCGATCGGCGTATCGATCGCACCGGCGGTGCCCTTCACACGCTCGATCATCCATTCCAGCACGCGCAGGTTGTCGCCGAAGCCCGGCCACAGGAACTTGCCGTCGTCGCCCTTGCGGAACCAGTTGACGTGGAAGATCTTCGGCAGCTTCGCGCCGGCCTGGTCGAACGACAGCCAGTGCGCGAAGTAGTCGGCGAAGTTGTAGCCGCAGAACGGTTTCATCGCCATCGGGTCGCGGCGCATCACGCCGACCGCGCCGGTGGCGGCGGCGGTGGTTTCCGAGCCCATCGCGGCACCGACCAGCACACCGTGGGTCCAGTCGCGGGCTTCGAACACCAGCGGCACCAGCGAGGCGCGGCGACCGCCGAAAACAATGGCGCTGATCGGCACGCCCTGCGGATCCTCGGCCATCGGCGAGTACGAGGGGCACTGCTTGGCGCTGACGGTGAAGCGGGAGTTCGGGTGCGCGGCCGGACGCTTGGCGGCGTCGTAGGGCTCGCCGCGCCAGTCGGTGACCGGCGTGCCGGTCTGCAGGCCTTCCCACCACGGCTGGTTGTCGGCGGTGACGCCGACGTTGGTGAAGATGGTGTTCTTCTGGATGGTCTTGAGCGCGTTCGGGTTCGAGTTGATGCTCGTGCCCGGTGCGACGCCGAAGAAGCCGGCTTCCGGGTTGATCGCGTACAGGCGGCCATCGGCGCCCGGGCGCATCCAGCAGATGTCGTCGCCGACGGTGGTGACCTTCCAGCCGTCCTTGAGGTAGCCCTCCGGCGGGATGAGCATGGCGAGGTTGGTCTTGCCGCAGGCCGACGGGAACGCGGCGGCGATGTAGTGCGTCTCGCCCTGCGGGTTCTCGACGCCGAGGATCAGCATGTGCTCGGCCAGCCAGCCTTCGCTGCGCGCCTGGTAGGAGGCGATGCGCAGCGCGTGGCACTTCTTGCCGAGCAGCGCGTTGCCGCCGTAGCCCGAGCCGTAGGACTTGATCGTCAGCTCTTCGGGGAAGTGCATGATGAAGCGGCGGTTCGGGTCGAGCTCGCCGATCGAATGCAGGCCCTTCACGAACGTGCTGTTTTGCAGCGGGCCGCCCGCCTCGCCTTCGCGCTCGATGCGCGCCAGCGCGGCGGCGCCCATGCGGGTCATGATCCGCATGTTGGCGACCACGTACGGCGAATCGGTGATCTCCACGCCGCAGCGCGACAGCGGCGAATCGATCGGGCCCATGCAATAGGGGATCACGTACAGCGTGCGGCCGCGCATGCAGCCGGCGAACAGCGCGTCCATCTGCGCATGGCCCTCTTCGGGCGCCATCCAGTGGTTGTTCGGGCCGGCGTCGTCGGCGTGGCTGGTGCAGACGAAGGTCAGGTGCTCGACGCGCGCGACGTCATCGGGATGCGAGCGGTGCAGCCAGCTGTTCGGATGGGTCTGCTCGTTGAGGCGGATCAGCGTGCCGTCGCCTTCCATCTTCGCGATCAGCGCGGCGTTCTCGGCATCGCTGCCATCGCACCAGTGGATCGCGTCGGGCTGGGTGAGGCGTGCGACCTCGGCGACCCAGGCGTTCAGGCCCGCGTGGCGGCTGGGCCCCTGTTTGTCTGGATCGGACGCAGTGCTGGCAGCGGCGATGGCATTCATTCGGAGAGGACTCTCAAGGATGGGAAATCGGTGCGACCGGCGTCGTGGCCGGCGGAATCAGGGTGTCCATGACGTGTTCGACGTAGGACTCGAACTCGTCGTGGGCCAGGCGCGGGTGGTGCAGCTGCAGACTCAGCTGCAGGAAGCCCACGTAGGCCGCGTAGGCGAGGCGCGCGCGATGCTGCGCGTCGACGCGGGCGAGGCCGGTCTGGCGGAAGGAAGCGGAGAGGTAATCGAGGCGGCGCTGCGACACGCGCTCGATCACCGGACCGACCGCGGGATGATCCAGCGCCTTGAGCAGTTCGCTGTAGATCTTGTGCGACTTCACTTCGTGCGCGACGACCTGGAACAGCGCGCGCAGGCGCTGGCGCGGATCGGCGACGACTTCGAGCTGGCCGAAGACCGTTTCCTGTTCGACCGCTTCCCAGCGTTCGAGCGCGGCGGAGAGCAGCGCGTCGCGCGATGGAAAGTGCCAGTAGAAACTGCCCTTGGTCACGCCGAGCCGGCGTGCGAGCGGTTCCACCGCGACGGCGGCGACGCCCTGCTCTGCGATGAGGTCGAGCGCGGCCTGTGCCCAATCTTCGGCACTCAGGCGCGCGTTGCGTTCGGTCTTGGCGGTGGCTTCGTTCATGACCATATTGTAACCATACGGATCGGTTCGGAAAAGTATCGTTTTGTTATTTCGTGTCCGAATCACAGTCCGTCGGACAGACCGCCTGGAGCCATTGACATTCCGGAATCGCGCTATCCATACTTCAGCGTATGGATTGAATGTCGTCCGGCCGCGCGTCCGCCCGTTGCGGATTGGCCCGCAAGGACCCGGCCGACATCGCGATCCGATCCCGTCACCCCACGCCGAGCCCGCCTTACCGGAGCGTTTCAATGAGTACCGTCCTCGGACTGATCGCACCACCGCTCATCCTTCTCCTCACCGGCGCCTTCGTCGCCTACCACCGCCTGCGCCTGGCGGTCTGGGTCGCGCTGTCGGGCACGCTGCTGGTCGCCGCCTGGTTCCTCGGGGCCCACCAGACCACCACCCTGGTCTGCGCCGGCCTGATGCTGCTGGTCGCGCTGCCGCTGCTGGTCCCGCAACTGCGCAAGCCGCTGATCACCTCGCCGCTGCTGCGCTTCTACACGAAGCTGTTGCCGCCACTGTCGGACACCGAACGCACCGCCCTGGAGTCGGGCACGGTGGGCTTCGAAGGCGAGCTGTTCTCGGGCAAGCCCGACTGGAACAAGCTGCTGTCGCAGCCCAAGCCCGAGCTGAGCGCCGAGGAGCAGGCCTTCCTCGATGGCCCCTGCGCCGAGCTGTGCCGCCGCATCGATGACTGGGACATCACCCACGTCCGCGCCGACCTGTCGCCGGAGCTGTGGGACTTCATCAAGCGCAACAAGTTCTTCGGGCTGAACATTCCGAAGGAATACGGCGGACTGGGCTTCTCGGCACTGATGAACCACAAGGTCGTCCAGAAACTGGCGGCGATGTCCAGCGTGGTCAGCTCCACGGTCGGCGTGCCCAATTCGCTGGGCCCGGCCGAACTGCTGATGCATTACGGCACCGAGGAGCAGAAGCGCTACTACCTGCCGCGCCTGGCCGACGGCCGCGAAGTGCCCTGCTTCGCCCTCACCGGTCCGTTCGCCGGCTCCGATGCCACCTCGATCCCGGACTACGGCATCGTGTGCGAAGGTGAGTGGAACGGCGCCAAGGTGCTGGGCATCCGCCTCACGCTCAACAAGCGCTACATCACCCTGGCGCCGGTGGCGACCCTGGTCGGCGTGGCCTTCCGCATGTACGACCCCGACGGTCTGCTCGGCGACACGAAGGACATCGGCATCTCGCTGGCGCTGGTGCCCCGCGACACCGCCGGGCTGGAGATCGGTCGCCGTCATTTCCCGCTGAACTCGCCGTTCCAGAACGGGCCGATCAAGGGCCGCGACGTGTTCGTGCCCCTGAGCCAGCTGATCGGCGGCGAAGACTGCGCCGGCCAGGGCTGGCGCATGCTGATGGAATGCCTGTCGATCGGCCGCTCCATCACCCTGCCCTCCACCGCCAGCGGCGGCTCGAAGATGGGCGCGATCGTCACCGGCGCCTATGCCCGCATCCGCAAGCAGTTCGGCCTGTCGGTCGGCCGTTTCGAAGGCGTCGAGGAAGCCCTGGCGCGCATCGCCGGCCGCGCCTACGCCTGCAGCGCGCTGTCGGAAGCCACCGCTGCCGCCGTGGCGCGCGGCGAGAACCCGGCCGTGCCCTCGACCATCGCCAAGTACCACTGCACCGAGATGGGCCGTGAAGTCGCCCGCGACGTGATGGACATCCACGGCGGCAAGGGGATCATCCTGGGTCCGCGCAACTACGCCGGTCGCAACTGGCAGTCCGTGCCGATCGCGATCACGGTCGAAGGCGCGAACATCATGACCCGCAGCCTGATGATCTTCGGCCAGGGCGCGATCCTCTGCCATCCGTGGGTGATGAAGGAGATGAAGTCGGCGCAGTTGGAGAACCCGAAGGAGCGCATCGACCAGTTCGACGACGCGCTGTTCGGCCACATCAGCTACGCGATCTCCAATGCGGTCCGCGCCTGGTGGTTCGGTTTCACCGGCACGCGCATCGGCGCCACGCCGGGCGGCGAGTACACCCGCCGCTGCTACCGCAAGCTCAACCGCTATTCGGCGGCGCTGGCGGTGATGGCCGACACCTCGATGCTGCTGCTCGGCGGCAAGCTGAAGTTCAAGGAATCGCTGTCCGGCCGCCTCGGCGACGTGCTCAGCCAGCTGTACATCATCAGCGCGATGCTCAAGCGCTACGAGGACCAGGGCCGCCCGGTCGCGGACCACCCGCTGCTGGCCTGGGCCTTCCACGATGCCGTGCACAAGATCGAGCTGGCCCTGTCCGGCGCGCTGCGCAACTTCCCGATCCGTCCGGTCGGCTGGCTGCTGTGGGCGGTGATCTTCCCCTGGGGCCGCCGCGCGCAGGCACCAAGCGACCGCCTGGGCCACCGCGCCGCCAGCCTGCTGATGACGCCGTGCGAAGCGCGCGACCGCCTGGCCGACGGCCTGTTCCTCGACCCGTGCGAGAACAACCCGGCCGGCCGCGTGAACAGCTACCTGTCGAAGGTGATCCTCGCCGAGCCGGTGGAGCGCAAGTTCCTCAAGGCGCTGAAGAACAGCGACATCCAGGCGCTGGACTTCGAGGCCCAGCTCGACGAGGGCGTGCGCGAAGGCTGGATCACCGCCGAGGAACGCAGGCAGCTCGAAGAACTGCGCGAGATGACCCTCGACACGATCATGGTCGACGACTTCGAATCGTGGGAACTGCGTTCGGCAGGCTACGTCGAGGACGCACCACCGGCGACCGGCGGCGCGCGCCTCGCCGCGGCCTGAGCCATCGGACACACGCGACAACGAACGGCGGGAGGTCTGGACAGGATCTCCCGCCGTTCGCATTTCAGGGACCCGATCAGAGCCTGTTCAAGATCTCAGGAATCCAAGAATGGCCAACAAGACCCTCGCCCTCTACGAACGCCTCCGCCGCTGGCCCGCCGGGCAGTGGCTGTTCACCCGCGCGATCTGCTTCAAGGCGCCGTACTTCGGCAGCATCTCGCCGCGCATCGAAACCCTGGAGCCGGGCCGCTGCGTCGCCACGATCCGCCGCCATCGCGCGATCACCAACCACATCGGCAGCGTGCATGCGATCGCGATGTGCAACCTCGCCGAGCTGACGGGCGGCATGGTCACCGAGGTCAGCCTGCCCGACTCGATGCGCTGGATTCCCAAGGGCATGACCGTGCAGTACGTGAAGAAGGCGATGGGCACGCTCCGCGCCGTCGCCACGCCGTCGATCCCGGTCGTGCACGCCGACCAGGGCTACGAACTGCCGGTGGACGTGGTGCTGACCGACACCGCCGGTGACGCGGTGTTCACGGCGACGATTTCGATGTGGCTCTCGCCGAAGCCGGCACGCTGAGCCGGCGCACTTCCGGACGCCACCGCATGGTGGCCGCATCCCGTCAGCCAGTCAGTGACGGCAGTACGCGATGACGCCGGACTGATAACCAGAAGTCATGGCGCGCTGCGACAGCGCGTCATGATTCGCATGCATTCTCGGCTAGCATCTGGCCGGCGTCCGCGTTCCGGGGTCGTGGCCGCCATGGATGCGAAGATCGCCTGCAGCGCCTTCCGCCAGTCTCCACTACCGAAGGCGTCAACCGATGCGCAGTGCCAGCGATGCGTCCACCGCTCCTGTTCCGTCCGCCGGCCGGTACCACGTCGGCGACATCGCGATCGACACGCGACAGCGCAAGGTGCTGCGTCCCGACGGCGACATCGAACTGACCCAGCGCGTCTTCGACCTGCTGGTCGCCCTCGTCTCCGAACCCGACACGCTGCACACCCGCGAAGCCCTGCTCGAGCGCGTCTGGGGCACCACCTGCATCGAGGACTCGAACCTCACCCAGAGCATCTCGGTCATCCGCAGGGCGCTGGGCGAGGAGCGCAAGGGCTGGATCCGCACCGTGTCCAAGCGGGGTTACAGCTTCGAGCCGCCGGGCGAGGTGGTCCACCAGCCGTCGGAGCGCTCGGCGCCCACGTCGTCGACCATCGACGCCGCCATCGCCGCCATCGACGCGACCTTCGCGGCCCCCGTCACCACGCCCATCCCTGCCTCCGGGGACACGCCGCCTGCGCCGGTGCCCGCCGCAGTCGCAACCCTGTCCTCGTCCCGCGCCCTGCGCTGGGCCGCGTCGCTGCTCCTGGGCCTGTCGCTGCTGGTCCCCGGCTCGCGCGCGCAACCGGACGCCACGTCCGCACTGGCCAGCCGGCCGCGCGCCGCGCTCGGGATCGTGCTGGTCGACGCGACGCCCGCGGCGGCAGACGCCCGCGGCCGCCTGGCCGCTTCGATGCTGAAGGCCTGGCTGCGCTGGAAGCTGGAGACCTTGCCCGAGGCGGTGCTGATCCGCGAAGACGAACTGCTCGCCGCCCGCAGCCTGGACACGTGGTTCGTCGAGATCCGGGCGGAACCGCCCACGGCGCATCGCCATTCGACCCTGCAGGTGTCCCTGCGTCCGCTCTACCGCAACGGACGCGATGTCGCGCCGCGCGCGGCCGCGCCAGTCATCGTCGGCGCGCTCCAGGGCAGCAGCCCGGTGGCGACCGTGGATGCCGTGTCCCGGCAGGCGATGGCCGGGCTGTTTCCGCGGCGCCGCAGCGATCGCTGGCCAGCGCTGGCGCTGGATGCGACCACCGCCCGGCATTTCGCGCAGGGCATGGAGGCACTGGATCGGCGGACCTACGCCACGGCACGCGTGATGCTGGGCAAGGTGGTGGAATCCGCACCCGGCTTCGGGCCGGCACGGCTTGCGCTCGCCCGCACCCTGGCCGATGACGGACGCGTGCGCCAGGGCGCCGAACAGGCGGCCCTGGCCCAGCTCGCGCTCGCGTCGCTGCCCGCGGATGCGGCATCCGTGGTCGAGGCCGAGATCGCGGCGCTGACGCCGATGCAGGCCGAGGCCTCGGCACGCGCCTACGCGCGACTGTCGACGGCCAATCCCGATCGCGGCGGCTTCGCGCTCGCGCAGGCGCAGGCCCTGATGCGCGCCAATCGCCCGGAAGAGGCCCTGCGGCTGTTGAGCGCACCCCACTGGGAGCGCCAGCCGACCGCCCTGCGCATCCGCCAGCGCACCGCGCGCGCCGAGGCCGCGCTGGCGCTGGGCTATCACGACCTGGCGAGGGAAAGCGCGGCCGAAGCCATCGGTCTGGTCGGTCTGCACGGCAACGGCCACGCCCGCGAACTGGGCCAGGCGCAGCTGGTGTTCGCACGCGCGCGGCACCAGCAATACCGCCAGGGGACCGAACCTGCGCTCTACCATCGCGCGATCCGCACCTTCGAGGCCGACGGCAACCTGCTGGGCGCGCTGACCGCCGCCTATTTCGAAGCGGCTGCAGTCAGCGACGCCGCCGAGGCCGAGCGCCGGCTCGCCGCGCTGCTGGAGGTGGCGGCGAACAACGGCGACCACGCCACCCAGCTGCGCGCGCTGCGCTCCATGTCGTTCGTGCATGCCGAAAACGGCGCGCATGACGCGGCGCGACGTACCCGGCTGCGCGCGCTCGACATCGCGTCGATGGCGGGCGACATCGCGACGCAGCAGCTGCTGCAGCTGGACATGGTCGACGACGACCTGGCCGCAGGCGACCTGGCCGCAGCCGAACGACGACTGGGGGCGCTCCGAAAGAATCGCCTTGCGATGAAGTACCGCCTGCGCGTGGCGCGCAAGGAAAGCGCTTTGCTGCGCCTGCGCGGCCGTTACCGCGATGCGCTGGACCATCTGGATGCGCGACTGACCTGGGAGGCGCGCGATGCGACCTGGCAGGCCGCGCCGGTCGAAGCGGCGCGCATCGCCTGCATGCGCACCCGGACGCTGTCCGCGATGGGCGACCTGGCGATGGCGCGTTCGCAACTGCAGGGCTGTCATGACCCGGGGTCGAACTCGATCCCCGTGGTCGCGCACCTCGGCGAAGCGGAGATCGCGCTGCATGGGGGCAATCCCCTGGCGGCACGCAGGCTGCTGGACGATGCCGATCGGCGGCTGTCGCAGCGCCGGATGGACGGCGCCAGGATCGAGATGGGCACCGCGCTGGCGATGCTGCGCACACGCACCGGCGATTACGCGCGCGCCGAAGCGCTGTACAGCAGCCTGTTGCCCGCCGCACGCCACCAGGGGCATGCGCTGCCGCTCGCGGAGATCGAGATCGGTCTGGCCGAGCTGGCGGCGGTGCGCCGCGACTGGGCGCTCGCGCAACGGTATGCCGCGCAGGCCCGGGCACGCCTCCCGGACGGGATCTGGCCGCTGGAAAGCCGCCTGCAGTTGATCGACATCGCACGCCGGCGCGCGGAGGGCGACAACGAGGCCACGCGCGTTCTGGCATCGGCGCTCGCGCAACGCGCCGGCGCCCTGGGCGATGCGGTCGTGCGCGCCCAGGCCATGGCGCTGATGCCGCCGGCGATGCGTCCGGACATCGCGGCCCAGCAGATCGACCAGGCCGCGGCGACCCACGCGATCGACTGGCTGATCGCGGCCGATGCGCACATGGATGTCGCGCTGGTCGCCGTGCAGACGCGTCGCCCGCAATGAACCACGCCCCGATGCTCGACGCCGCCTGCGGACGCGCCCCGCAGGCCACGGCGGCCAATCGGTAGCCGCTGTCATCGCCTGCGAACGACGTCCGGATGCGCACGCAGTCGCCGCGCATGGCGCTCGTGCCGAAGGCGCGATCGTTCCAGTGTTCGCCCTCGAACGCGAAGCAGTCTCCACCGGAGCTCTCCAGCACGAGGCGGTCCTTGTCGCGCAGCGCGATCCGCTCGAATTCCAGGCGGAGCCATCGTGCGCCGGCCCTGCAGACGCGGCGAGGCACGGCATCCACGCCACGCAGGATCTCCCGCGTGGCGTCCCGCTCGTGCAGTTGGTCGATGCGTTCGCGCGCCATCGATGCGCCCGGGATACCGGAGATCAACGCCAGCATCGCGGTCGCGAGTGCGCAGGCGCCCCCCGACGTCCGGACATCGTCGCGCTCGCGACGGAATGCGCGGGGAGGACTTGCTTTCGTCGGAGGCATGCGCACTGGATTCCGGGTCGATCCGAGCGCGCACCCGCGCGATCAGGCAACGCCGAGGCGATCCGTGGCGTCGGCGCGGAGTCAGAGGCAAGGCTGGACGATGGCCCCCCGGCGCCCGCCCGGAAAAGGCGGGCGCCGGGAGCCTCCACGCGCGTTGTGCCGCGTGGTCATTGCATCCGCATCAGGGCGTGCGGGTCGCCTTCATGTTCACGCCCGAGTAGCTGCTGTAGGCACGGACCGCGATGTAGTACGTGGTGCCGGCGACCGGGTTGGTGATCGTGCAGTTCTCGAGGTTGCCAGTCCTGTACGGACGGCAGGTGTAGCTCGTGGTGCTCGGCACAGCGCCGGCGTTGACATAGAGATCGGCATCGCCGGTGCCGCCGGAGATGTCGACCACCAGCTTGGTGGTGCCGGCCGGAATGGCCACGGTGTAGACCGACGACCAGTTGCCGGTCGAGACCGACGGCAGGTTGACGTTGTGCACGACCGTGCTGCCGGTGCTGGTGGCAGTGCCGGTGAAGTTCACGCCGGTCTGGTTGGCGCTGCTGACGGTGACGCTGCTGCTGATCGGGCTGAAGGTGTAGCCGCTCAGCGAGGGGGTCAGCGTGTAGGTGCCGTTGGCCAGGCCGCTCAGCGTGTAGGCGCCGGTGCTGGAGGTGGTGGCCGAGACCGTGCCGTTGCTCACGGTGACGCCGGGGATGCCGGTGCCCGTGCTGGTGGTGACGCTGCCCGAGATCGAGTAGGTCGGGCTGGCGGTGGCCCTGTTGCAGGTGCCGGTGACGCGATCGGTGAAGGTGCTGCCGGCGACCGGGACGAAGTCGGCCACGTAGTCGGTCGCGCTCAGGGTGAGCTTGAGCACGCCCCAGGTGTTGGCGTTGCGCACTTCGGCGATCGTGGTGTTGGTGGAACCGAACGGATAGAAGTCGCGTCCGCCGGTGCCGACCAGGAGCTGACGGAAGCCGTCCGCCGCCACCGCACCGCTGGCGTTGATCTTCTTGCTGCGCTGGTAGTTGTGGTCGTGGCCGACCAGGATCAGGTCCACCTTCGCTGCGTACAGCTCGTTGTAGACCGCCTGCATGCCGGTGTAGGCCGTGTAGTTGCCGGTGCTCCAGCGCGGATGGTGGAAGTACACCGCCGTGCAGGGCTTGGGATTGGCGGCCAGTTCGTTCTTCAGCCAGGTCATCTGCGCGCTCGTGCTGCTGATCGAGCCGCTGGACATGGTGTTCAGGGCGATGAAGCGCCAGTCGCCCGCGTCCCAGCTGTAGTAGCCCTTGCCGCGCTCGCCGGCGATGCCTGCCGTGTTGACGCCGACGCCGTTGAAGTAGTCGAAGTAGCCGGTGCCCTGGTTTGAAGTGCTGTAGTAATCGTGGTTGCCCGGCGTCGGGCGGGTCTTGCTCTTGAAACGGCCCCAGTTGGGTTCGTACAGGGTGTTGTATTCGCTCAGCGTGCCGTCCTGGTACGCATTGTCGCCGGCCGTGAACACCGCCAGCGGGTTGATGTTGACGATCAGGTCGGAGGTCTTCTTGCAGTCCGCCGGGGTGGAGTCGCAGATGTCGCCGGCGCCGGCCACGACCACGGTGGAGCGCGCCAGGGAGCGGGTGCCGACGGTGTAGCCGCCGAGCTCGTAGCCGCTGTTGGCACTGGCGAAGTACGGCTGGATGTCGACGCAGGAACCGCGCAGCGCGCGGCTGCTGAAGCTGCGGTTGTTCCACTGCCCGCCCTGGAAGACGTAGCGGTCGCCTCCGGAGCTCTTCAGCACCAGGCTGTCGTAGGCGTGCAGCTTGAGCGAACGGAAGTCGAGGCGGATCCACTGGGCGCCGGTTTCGCAGACGCGGCTGGAAGCGCCCGCGTCGAGGACCGACCGAGAGGACGTCGCCGGCAGCGTGCGGGTGATGGTCCCGGGCTCGTTGAGCTGCGGGGTGCGCTGGCGGGCGTGCACCGGCGCGGTCGTCGACAGGAGGGCCGCGAGAGCGGCGCCCGTCAGCGAGACCGCCGCCGGATGGATGAGATGTCGCATTGATCTACTCCCTTTGAATGTCATGGTGTGGATGGACGCGAAGCACTGCCGCGCCGCCGCATCCGGCCGCGCGGTCACGCACTGCATCCGTCTGGTCGTGCCCCCTCGGCGCGCGCCCCGCGCGTCCGATGCGATGCCGACGCGGCCCCCGTGGCGCGCGTTCGCGTTACGGCATCCTTCGTCTCCGTCCTCTGGCCGGCAGCATGCTTCCACCCCAACCCGCTCGAAAGCGTGACAACGAGCGCGCAATTATCTTTTTTTAGGCGTTTTGACGATTTTTGACGGGCCTTCCGCCCGGCTCCGCGCCTCGCGCCAGCTCCCCATCCGCACCCCACTGGTGGAGTACCGGGCTCATAACTTATTGTTCTAAGGCCGATGCGGCGACTTGGCTACGATTTGTCCATCCCCCACAGCCAAACGGACAGGCGTTCCTTTCACGTCCTTCTCTTCAACGGGTCATGACACGCACGTGAATTCGAACCAGTCCCCCCCCGTGTCCACGCCGCGCCCGGCGGGATATGCCATCGGCGACCTGCTGATCGAGCCGCACCTGCGTCGCATCCGGCGACCCGAGGGCGACATCGAGCTGACCCAGCGCGTCTTCGATCTGCTGCAGGCCTTCATCGACGAGCCCTTCGTGCTGCATACGCGCGAGGCTCTGTTCCAGCGCGTCTGGGGCACGCTGCACATCGAGGACACCAACCTCACGCAGAACATCTCGATCCTGCGCAAGGCGTTCGGCGACGAACGCAAGCACTGGATCCGCACGGTCTCGCGGACCGGCTATTCCTTCGAGCCGCCGCACGAGATCCAGGTCGTGCAGGATGCGCGCGATCTCGCCCCCCGGCCGCTCGGCCAGGCGTCCGGCGCACCCACCGCGCAGGACCCGGGCACGGACGAGGCGCCCGGCGCGCCGACCCCGGCGGCGCCTGCGTCGTCTGCCGCGCTGCGGCCCAGCGCATCGCCGCTGCGAATCGCGGCCGCCGTGCTCATCGGACTGGCGAGCCTGCTGGTGCAGAGCGCGAGCCCGAAGATCCTGTCTGCCGACGCCACGCATGCGACACCGGGCCTGAGCATCGGCATCGTCGTCACCCAGACCGACCTCGCACGCAACGACACCGAGCGCGCCGCAACGCGACTGCTTCGCGAGTGGGTGCGCTGGAAGCTGTCGCGACTGCCGGCCATCATCCTGATCGAGGAACAGGACCTGATTTCGGGACGGCCGATTCCAGGCTTCTACCTCGATCTCAACGTCGTGGTCTCCCCGGACGCCCCCACGCAGCACGTGTTCGACTACGCCTTCCGGCCGATCTACAACGTCGTGTCGGCAGACGACGGCACGGACGAGGGCCCCGGCGAGCAATACGTGCGCCGTCTCGTGCTGGACGGGAACGCCGAGCGCTTGCCGGCGGTGATCGACCGTGCGTCCCGCGAGATCCTGGGCCACATCCTTCCGCATCGTCGCAAGGATCTTTGGCCGGCGCTGGCGATGGACACCGAAGCGGCGCATCGCTTCGCCGCCGCTGCGGTCGCCACACGCAACCAGGACCCTGGTGCCCTGCCGATGCTCGAGGCTGCGGTGCAGGCCGCACCGGAATTCGGGCCGGCGCGCCTGCTGCTGGCCTCGGAGCTGGCCGAACGCCGCCATTTCCGCCAGGCCAGCGAACAGGCGCAACTGGCACAGTCCTATACCGCTCCGATGCCAAGCGACGCAGCAACGCTGATGGATGCGGAAACCAGCGCGCTCATTCCCACCCGCCGCGCCCATTCCAAGGAGCTTTATCGGCAATTCTGGCTGGCCAATCCCACGCGCATGGAGTTCCTGTTCAACCAGGCCCGCATCGAGCAGTCAAGCATCTCGCCCGAAGCGACATACGAACTGCTGTCCCGCGACGAATGGGAGCGGGAAACCGGCCCCATGCGCGTCCGCAGGCTCATCGCGCGCGCCGACGCCGCCTTCCTCCTGGGCTACCTGGACCAGGGCGACAACAGCGTGACCGAGGCCATCAACCGGATCGACATCGGACAGGGCAGCTCCACCGCCGAGCTGGGTGATGCCCAGTTCATCGCGGCGCGGATCTGGTCGCAGCGCTATGCCCAGGACGATCCAGGCGAGCCGTTCGACAAGGCCGCAAAGACCCTGGACAGCGCCGGCCATGAATACCAGGCGCACATTGCCCGCTTGCATGCGGCGGTCATGCGGAACGACCTGGCGGTGGCCGAAGAGCGAGTGACGCAGGTGCTTCGACTGGCCCAGGCCTACGGCGATCCGATGCATGAAGTCTGGTCGCTGCGCATGATGCACATGATCTATCTCTGGAACGGGCGGCGCGACAAGGCACGACAGGCGCTGGAAACGGGCCTGCGTGCCGCGAGCCAGGCGGGTGCCCTGCCCTTGCGCGACCTGATGGAACAGGATCTGCTGGATCTGGCGATCGAGGACTTGCGCATGCGGGAGGCGATGCAGCGGATGGAACGCCTGCGCAACCACCTGCTGTGGACCAAGTACCGCTACCGCAACGCCCGCTACGCGAGCGAGTTGCTCAGGCTCCGGGGGCGCTATCGCGACGCGCTGGCCGTGCTCGACGCCAGCCTTGGCGACAGCAGCCGCGCCTCGCGCTGGGACATGCCGAAGGATGAGCTCGGCGGCATCTCCTGTTCGCGCATGATGGCGCTGCTGCATGCCGGGACCGGGTCGATGGTGGCCTCCCAGGCCCGCGGCTGCAGCGATCCAGCGCTCGTCGAACTCACTGCCGCGCACGTCGCGCTGATCGAGCGGCGCAAGGAAGACGCCAGACGTCACCTCGAATCCGCCCGGAAGGAAGTCGATTCGACGCCGGACAGCAACGGCGACGTCATCGACAATGCCTGGCTGGCCACCCTGCTGATCCGATTGGGCGATCTGGACGCCGCCCGCAGCACGCTCGAGGTGGCGCGTGCGGCGAAGGTCGAGAGCCCGGAGGTCATGAGCCGCGTCGAGATCGACGTCGCGCAGGCGGAGCTGTCCGCCGCCGAGGGCGACTGGCCAGCGGTCACGCGGCAGGTGGCTGCGTTGCGCGCCGAGATCCCCGCCGAAGCCCTGCAGTACCTCAATCGTCTCGCGCTGCTGGAGATCGCGCGCCTGCAGGCACAGGGCGAAGGCGAAGAGGCCCGCAAGCGCGCATCCGAGCTGGACGAAGCCGCGCGCCGCAACGCCGACGCGGTGACCCGCGCCGAACTTCAGCGCATCAGCGGAGGCATCTTCGGAACGACGCTCGGCCTGAACAAGTGAGCCTGCATTGCCGCAAGCATCATTGACACGGGTCACACTCCTCGGACGAGACGGACAGTAATCTCCCGTCCCTGCGCGCGGCGTCCGTTCCGCGCGCATGTCGTCGACACGCCGATGCCGCGAACCCGCGCGATCGGCATGGCCGCAGGCGCCCGCACGAGGCGTCGCGGCCGCATCGCCCGACCGCTCCGCCCCGCAACGCTTCGCTGTCCTTTGCTGCAACCCGACTCCCGCCTCGCCATCGGTCCATTCCGGGAGTCCGCATGTTGCCCGTTTTCCTCGCGGCCGCGATCGCCGCATTGCTGTTGCTCGTCCTGCGTTTCAAGCTGCCCGCCTTCCTCGCGCTGATGCTGGTCGCGATCGGCTTCGGCCTCGCGTCGGGCATGCCCGGCGAAGCCGTCATCGGATCGATCCAGTCGGGCATGGGCGGCACGCTCGGCTTCGTCGCCGTGGTCGTCGGCCTGGGCGCGATGTTCGCCGGCCTGCTCGAACATGCCGGCGGCATCCGTGCGATCGCCGATCGCCTGCTCGCGGTCTTCGGCGAACGCCGCACCGGCCTGGCGCTGGGCGTGGGCGGCTTCGTCGTCGCCATTCCGGTGTTCTTCGATGTCGCCTTCATCCTGCTGGTGCCACTGATCCACCGCCTGTCCGCGCGCAGCGGCATCAGCCGGATCCACTACGCGATCCCGCTGCTGGCCGGCCTGTGCGTGACCCACGCCTTCATGCCGCCGCATCCCGGCCCGGTCGCCGTCGGCGAACTGCTCAAGGCCGATGCTGGCTGGGTGATCGTGATGGCCTTCGCCTGCGGTCTGCCCGCGATGCTGGTCGCCGGGCCGTTGTACGCGCGTCGTTTCCGCCATCTGGCCGCTGAGGAAGGACAAGGCGCCGAGGTCATCCCGGATGAAAGCGATGTGGCCGGCGCTGCGCCGACGCAGCCGGCCATCGGCTTCGGTGCAGCCCTGGGCGCGGTCCTGCTGCCGGTCGCACTGATCCTCGGCAACACCATCGGTGGCGCGCTGCTGCCGCCCGGCGCCTTGCGCAGCACGCTGTCCTTCATCGGCCATCCCTTCGCCGCACTGCTGATCGCGTGCCTGTACGCGCACCTGCTGTTCGGCGTGGCGCGGCGCATCCCGCTCGACCGACTGCGCGAGATCATGACGCGTGCGCTGGAGCCGGCCGGCACCGTGGTGCTGGTCACCGGCGCCGGCGGCGTGTTCAAGCAGATCCTCGTCGATTCCGGCGTCGGCGCGCAGCTCGGTGCGTCACTCGCGGCGCATTCGCTGCCGATCATGCCGCTGGCGTTCCTGTTCGCGGCGATCATCCGCGTCGCGCAGGGATCGGCGACCGTGGCCATGATCACCGGCGCCAGCCTGGTCGCGCCCGTGCTCGCGCTGGTGCCGCTGTCGGCGCCGCAGCTCGCGCTGGTCGTCATCGCGATCGCCTCCGGCGCCACGATCGCATCGCACGTCAACGACTCCGGTTTCTGGCTGGTCAGCCGCTACCTGCAGATCAGCGAAGCCGACACCCTGCGCTCGTGGACGGTGACCTCGACGCTCGCGGGCACCACCGGATTCATCGTGGCCTGGCTGCTGTTCCCGCTGTTCGGCTGATCGGCCGAGCAGCGCCGGTCCGCGCGGCCTGGCCGCGCACCGGCGTCACGCGCACTCGACCACGTCGTCGCACGGCGACAGGGCCGCCAGGATCGCGTCCACGATCGCGTCGATCGGCCGATCGATGTCGATCGACAGGGCTTCCGACGGCCCGGGCGGCTGCAGCGCGCGGAACTGGCTGTCCAGCAGGTCGGCGCCGAAGAAATGCCCGGTCCGTGCGGCCAGTCGCTGCCGGATCAGGTCCGGCGCCCCGCACAGGTGCACGAAGCAGCAGCGCGCATCGATGACGTCCATGCGCAGGCGCTCGCGGATCTCGTTCGACAACGCGGAACACGCCAGCACGGCCAGCCAGGGACGCGCCTTCGACAGGTCCCGGTCGCGGCGATGGATGCGGTTGACCTCATCGACGATGTTCGCGATCCAGGGCCAGCGATCCTCCGGCCGCAGCGGATGACCGGCGCGCATCCGCTCGATGTTCTCATCCGGATGGAAACGGTCGCCTTCCAGGAACGGGCAGTCGAGCCGTTGCGCGAGCGCGGCCCCGACGCTGGACTTGCCGCTGCCCGCCACGCCCATCACCACGACGAGGGTCATCGGGCACGATGATCGGGCGCGCGATTCGCGCAGGGGATCCATGGCTGGCATGACGAAACACCTCCTGGTTGTGATGCCCCTGCACGGTGCGCATGCGCTGCCGGCGGGGTCGTCAGACACGTAGGGAAACACCCGGATCCGCCCGGGCAGGACCGACTTGCGCATCGCCTCGGCCGCATGACGCGAATGGACATGTCACGAATGGGCATGTCGCGAGCGTGCATGCCGTGAGTCGGGTGGAGCGGACACTCGATCGCGGGCAATCGTTGCCCGCGATCGAGGCCGCATGCGCATTGCCCGATGATCAGGGCTGCACGGTCAGGTTGAGCGCCATCGCACGGCGCGGTCTCACCACGTCGTTGCTCTGCACGCAGACATGGCCGTAGTACGCGCCGGGCGCGAGACCGGTGGCGTACACCACGCTCATCGCCTGCACGCTGATCCCGCGTGCGAGGTTGCCGCTGGGCGCATAGGTGCCGCTGATCCAGGGCGTGCTGCACCCCACCTCTCCGTCGATGGAGAGCGAACGTCCCGGCGCATCGACATTCGCCACCCACACCGGCGTACCACCGCCGGGCGGCGCCGACAGCGTGGCGTGACCCGGCCGGCCCGACGCCGTCGGGGACGAGACCCAATGCCACTGGTCCGCACGCGTGCTGCGGCTCGACACCACCAGCCAGTAGCGTCCCGGCGGCAGCAACACGTTCTGCCCGGCGAGATTCAGGTCGAGCTCGATGTCGTCGGTCGGCGCACCGGTGCTGCGGACCCTGACGCCCGTGGAACGCGGGCCGGCCGTGTAGGTCCACAGCGCGCTCGCCGGTGACGCCAACGGATTGACGGCGGGCAGTCCATCCGCATCGGCAATGATGCTCCACGTGAGGTTCGACGCGACGGTGGCCAGCCCCACATCTTCGTTGTTGATGAAGCCGTTGGTGCGGATCCAGGTCAGGCGCGTCGGCGTGGTCAGTTCGAAGTCCTCCGCCGTCAGTTCCGCAACGGTGCCTTCGCCCGGATCGGTGAACACGGTGCTCACGGTACCGTCGACGCCCCGGCCGGCGAGATTGTCGAGCAGGTTGATGTAGCCGTTGCCGGTGTTGACGAAGCTGTACTGCAGGTTCGACCCGCCCAGGTTGGACAGGGTGAAATAGGCCGAATTCACCGCGTTCTGCGCGACCGAGAGGGACGTGCTCCTCGGCAGCGAGGCGAGTGCGGGCTGCACGGCCACGCCGACCGGCATGCGCAGCACCAGGCCGTTGCCGTTCGCGGGCGTCAGCACGACATTGCCGAAAGTCGTGGTGCCGTTGGGCGGCAGCGTGGCGCCGTAGACGGTGAACTTCACGCGTACGGTGCCATTGGCAGGCACGGTGAACATCGGCGCCACCGCGCCGCTCACGCCCTGCAGCTGCACGCGCCAGGTCGTGGCGATCGCGGTCGTGTTGCGGAAGGTCCTGTAGAACACGCAGGTCGGATGGCAGGTCCGGTTGTAGAGGTTGGGCCGGTTCAGGCTGGTCGGATCGCCGCCGGGCAGGGCGGGATCGGCGGCGGCATAGCGCTCGCGGGTCTCGTCCATGACGAGGCCGGCGCGGATCGCCTGGTCCACGCGGATCCGGCCGCTGCCGCGCGCGAACGGATTGGCGAGCGTGACCTGGTCTTCGAGGAAGACCGTCTGCGTCGCCGTGAGGGCCAGCGCGGAAGCGATTTCCGACGGTGTCCAGCCGGGCCGCGCCTGACGCACCAGTGCCGCGGCGCCCGCGACGTGCGGCGACGACATCGAGGTGCCCGACATCAGGCCGACTTCGTCGCCGCCGCTGCCGCGCTGGTACGCCGCGAGGATCTGCACGCCGGGCGCGGTCAGGTCGGGCTTGAGGATGTTGTAGGTGCCGGCGGGTCCGCGCGAACTGAACGCGGCGAGCGCATCCGGCGTGTTTGGCACCGGAAGCGCAGGCCAGGTGATCTGCGCGGTCGCGGTCGGTCGCGTGGCGACGAAGTCGCGCAGCGCATCGCCCTGCGACCGGCTGATGCCGAAGAACGGGATGGTCGAACTGGACACGGAGGGCGAAGCGGCGGTGGTCCCGGTGTTGTTCGCGATCAGCACCGCGACCGCGCCCGCATTGGCCGCATTCGAGATCTTGTCCTGGAAAATGCAGCCACCGCGACGCACGACCGCGATCGCACCGGCGAATGCGTTCGCCGCGAACGGCGCGCAGCCATCGCTGGCGGTATTGATGCCGGGACTGACCCGGAGCGGCGTCGATGCGGGAATGGTTGCCGTCAGGCTCTGCCCGCCGCTGCCTGCACGCAACAGCAGCGGGGTGAACGCAGCAGGTACAGGCGCGGGACCGGTGACGGTCATCCCGAACTGGAAGCCATCGCGGCCGTGCTGTGCCGCCGCCACCGTGCTGACCCAGGGTTCATGATGGCCCATGGTGTTCGGCCCGGGACCGGAATTGCCGGCGGACGCAGCGATGAAGATGCCCGCATCCACCGCGTTGAGGAACGCCAGCGACACCGGGTCCTGCCACGGATCGCGGCCGCCGCTGATCGAATAGTTGATGACATCCACCACGCCATCGGCGACGGCCTGGTCGACGGCGGACACCAGCGCGCTGCCCGGACAAGCCGCGACATCGCACACGTCGAAGGCGACGATGTTCGCGCGCGGCGCGACGCCGGAGATGCGCAAGGTGTTGCCCATGTAGGTGACATCACGCGTGTTGCCGGCAGTGGTCGAAGCCGTGTGACTGCCATGGGAATCGTTGTCGTCGAAGCCCGGCTCGTCGACGCCGTCGTCGCACCCGTTGACCGGCGGACCACAGACGAAGTCGTAACCGCCGATGAGTTTGTCGTTGCAGCGACCTTCGTCGGCACCACCTGCAGCGCAACTGCCCAGGTACTGGCCCGAGCCCAGCGGGTTGATGTGCGCGTAACCATCGACTGGGCCCACTGCGGCGAACGAGGGACTGGCCGCATTGATACCGGTATCGAGGATGCCGACGACCACGCCCTCCCCCTTGAACGCGCCTGTCGCGCCGGGATTCGTGCCCGCCCACACCGGGCCCGCGCCGATCAGATGCGGACCCGCTTCGGTGTCGAGCTTGTAGCGGCGGTCCGGCGCGACCATGCGCACGTCCGGCATGCGCGCGATGCTGCGCGCTTCGGCGTCCGTCAGGTCGACGATCATGCCGTTCAATGCATGCTGCAGCGTCATGCGCGGTTTCACGCTGCGCCCGGTGATCGTCTGCAGGCGCGCCTGGAAGCGGCCCTGTTCCTGGCGCAGATGCGCGACGTAGCGCCGCGCCGACACGCCATCGGTGTCCAGGCGCAAGCCGCCGCTGCGGCTGCGGCTGCGTTCCGGCGCGCGCATGCCCATCAGCGTGCCGCGATATACCGCCAGGGCGGGTGCTTTCAGCACGACGATATAGCGTTTCCTTTCGCCGTCGCTGCGGCCGGCATTCGCCATCGCACCACCGCTCGCCGGCGGACCGCCCGCAGACTGCGCCAGGCGCGACGCGGAGAATGGACTGATCGAAGTCGTGGTCGGATCGGCCTTGTCGTGGCCGCCGTCGGAATGGAGGTAGGCGGCGGTCGCCGCCGCCATCAAGGTCAGGGCCCCCAGGGCACCGACCCACTGCATCTTGTGTTTCATGGCGCAATCTCTCGTTCGCGGTTGGGTGACACCCGCCGAGCGCCATTCCTTCGCCCTGGTCGGGAAGAAACGCCCCGGGTTTCCCCGGGGCCAAGGACGCATGTTGGACTCCCCAGCCCATGCGCAAAAACGAAACAGGTGGCCTTGACGATCCGCATCGCAACCGCCTCGCTTCTCGTGAAAAAAAGAGCCCCGGGGGACATCCGGGGCAAACCATCACGATGACCTGATCGACAGGGGGTGCGATCAAGAAATGCGATGAACCATGTCGCCGGTACCCATCGTGCATCGGGGGCACACGTTCACCCGATGCACGATGCAATCGACACGGTTCCATCGTCGCGAGGAAACCGATTGAAGAAAAAATGCGCCCGTCATGCAGACCGGGCGCAACCGGCCGCCGCCCCCCCCGGGACGACGGGGCCAGACCGTTGAACCCTGGTGCGCGTACCGTGCATCGCCGATGTGGTCGACATCGCGGCTTGCATGGAAACGCGTACCTTCGAATACACCTGCAGGGGCGGCATCGCGTCGACCGCGACGCCGCCCTTGCGAAATCAGAACGCCTGCGCGGCGCGAACCGCCGCATCCGCATTGGCGATGCCCGCACCGATCGGCCGGTCGGGCGCCGCCGGGAACGCCGTGACGTTCGCCTTCAGCAATTGCTCGACCTGGGCAGGCGTCAACGCAGCGCCCACCGGTCGCACCGACTGCATCAGCGCAACGATGCCCGCGACATGCGGCGTGGCCATCGAAGTGCCGTCCCATGCGTCGTAACCTTCCGCACCCGGCGTCAATTGGCCGGTGTTGACGGTCGACATCACATCCATGCCGGGCGCCGCGAGATCGACGGCAGCGCCATAATTCGACGACCACCAGTTCGGACGGATCGCGCGGAGACCCTGCGGGCTCGATGCGCCGACGGTGATCACGTTCTGGCAGCTGGATGGCTGGTACCTGGAGGCGTCGCCGCTGTCGTTGCCGGCGGCAACGACGACGGTCGCACCACGCGACACGGCCGCATTGATGGCAGTCTGGTAGGTCGTGCTGCAACTGCCGCTGCCGCCGAGGCTGAGATTCAGCACCTTCGCGGGCGTCGCGTTCGCTGGCACGCCGGCCACGCTGCCGCCGGACGCCCAGACGATGCCGTCGGCGATGTCGGAGGTCCAGCCACCGCACTTGCCCAGCACGCGCACGTGCTGCACGCGGGCGCCGCGCGCCACGCCAGCGACGCCCGTGCCGTTGTTCGTCGCGGCGGCGATGGTGCCTGCGACATGGGTGCCGTGCCAGCTGCTGTCGCCCCTGCATTTTCCGGTCGATGCGCCATCGCCCGGATCGGAGGGATCGGCATCGCGGCCGTTGCCGTCGCCCGCGGTCTTCAGGTCGGCGATGAAGTCGTAGCCCGGCACCGTCTGGCCCTGCATGTCGCTGTGGACGGTGGAACCGGTGTCCAGCACCGCGACGACGACACCCGCGCCACTGGCGCGATCCCATGCCGCCGGCGCGTTGATGCCGTAACGACCTGCGATCGGCGATTTGTAGTGCCATTGCGCGCTGGCGTATTGCGGATCGTTGGGCTCCAGCGCCGGACGCATGCGCGCATCGACCTCCACGTACTCCACGCGCGGATCGGACGCCAGGCGACGCATCAGCGTGTCCGCCGCCGCGCGGTCGAGCGCGTGGCTGGACACGATCACGTCCGCGCCCAGCGCCATGCGCCGCACATGCTGCAGCCGGATCGCGCGCATCCCGCCGCGCGCGGACGGATCGCGCACCTGCACGGCGGAAGCCGCGCGGTGCAGCGAACGTTCCCGTGCCGCCGCGTCGCGGTGCTCCTGGCTGTCGTTGCGATATTTGATGATGAAGCGTTGCGGCGCCTCCATCGACGCCTGCGCGGCGCGACCGGAGTCACGGGCAACGACCTGGCCAGGAACGCCGGCGAGTACGCACAGCACAGCCAGTCCCAGCGGAGCGAGGCGGAGGTGTCGGTTGCGATGCAGGGTCATGTCGTTGCTCCAGTGATGCTGAATGGGTTGGCGATTCGCGTACCGGACCGCGCTTGCCGGCCCGTCGATGCGCCCTGCGGCTTTCGCCGCAGGGCACCGGCATCGGGACGCACGCAGCGCCCGAGGCCGTTGTTTCCGCACGGGCGTCCGATGTTCCGGACGCCCGCGTTTGCAACGTCTGTACTGCCGGTGGCGTTGCAGGACACGCAGGCCCGGCCACGCCACCGTGCGCGCCTTGCGGCGTGCGGGTTACGTCAGTTCGGCGAACGCGTCGCCTTCATGTTCACGCCGGAGTAGCTGCTGTACGCGCGCACGCCGATGAAGTACGTGGTGCCGGCAACCGGGTTGCTGATGGTGCAGGTCTCGGTGTTGCCGCTGAGGTACGGACGGCAGTTGTAGGTGGTGGTGGTCGGGGCAGCGCCGGCGCGGACGTACAGGTCGGCATCGCCGGTACCGCCGGAGGTGTTGACGACCAGGCTGGTGGTGCCGGCCGGGATGGTCACCTGGTAGAACGACGACCAGTTGCCGGTCGAGACCGACGGCAGGTTGACGTTGTGCACGAGCGTGCCGGTGCCGCCACCGCCGCCACCGATGGTGCTGTTGATCCAGCTCACCACGTTGACGGTTTCGGCATAGACGCCGTACTTGTTCGGACGGGCGCAGCCGTCACCCCAGCTGACCACGCCGATGCTGTAGATCGAACCGTTGTACGGCGCGATCAGCGGGCCGCCGCTGTCGCCCTGGCACGAGTCCTTGCCACCGGCGGCGAGGCCGGCGCAGATCATCGAGGCAGGATCGATGCGACCGTTGTAGGACACGGCTGCATTGCAGGTGGTGTCGGACACAACCGGGATGGTCACTTCGCGCAGGCTGTTGCTGCCGCTGCCGCCTTCCGAGGTCGCACCCCAGCCCAGCGTGGTCACCGGATCGCCCGGCTTGGCGACGGCCTGCATCACCGTGGCGTCGGGCAGCTTGGCGCGGATCAGGTTGGCCGGGAACGTGCCGTTGATGCGGATCAGCGCATAGTCGTTCGCCGAGGTGCTGCTGTTGTAGCTCGGGTGACGGACGTACTGGGCGACGGAATAGGCCGTCTGGCTGCCCTTGTCGTTCGAGCCCGCCCAGACCGTGGTCTGGCTGCCGCAATGCGCAGCGGTCAGGACCCAGCTGTCGGCGATGATCGTGCCGCCGCAGCCCGAGGTGCGCACGGTGAACGAACGGTCGCCAACCGCGAGCGTACCGCCGACGATGCGACCATTCGCCTGCTTGCCGAAGGCCGAGGTGGGCTTCCACGAACCGGACTTGGCCTGCGGACCGGCGGCCATGGCCGCCGAGGAAGCGGCGACGAGCGCCACGGTCAGAGCAGCAACTGCAATGTTCTTCTTCATTTCCTTTGAAACTCCATGTAAGTGTGTGTTTGGAATCGATCGGCGCGCGGCCTGCAGTGCCGTCTTGGCAACTGCGTTCCGGCCCGGCCGTCGTGCAACTTCACTTCTCTCTACTCTCCTTCCGCAGGCCGCCATCCGGGCCGACCTGCGTTCCACTGCCGTACCGCAACCACTCGACAGCGTGTACTTCCGGCATCGGACTTCGACGCCTCGATCAGGCAACCATCCCTGATCGCCCTTCCAGCACGAACGGCATCCAGCGGATGTCGTCCGCAATGTCGTCCCGTTCGGCGCACGCATCGATGCACGTCCATCCAGGGCATCGGCGCGCGCGGACTTGCGTGGTCGCGCATCGCATCCGGTCATCGGGCGCTGCACGACCCCTCGACTCATCGCGATGCAGCGCGGGTGTTGCTGCGGATGGTGCTCGTGATCCAGTCGACCATGGCGGCCGTTTCCGAATACACGCCGTAGTACCTGGGCAGCGCGCACCCCTTGCCGTAGCTGACCACGCCGATGCTGTAGATCAAGCCGTTGTACGACGCGACGAGCGGGCCACCACTGTCGCCCTGGCAGGAGTCCTTGCCGCCTTCGGGCAGGCCGGCGCAGATCTGCAGCGCGGGATTGAGCTTCAGCCTCGACGCTTCCCGGCTGCCGTCGTAGGACAGCGCGCAGGCGGCATCGGACACGACCGGGATGGTCACTTCGCGCAGGGTGCTGCTGCCGCTGCCGCCTTGCGAGGTCGCGCCCCAGCCGAGCGTGGTCACCGGATCGCCCGGCTTGGCGACGGCCTGCATCACGCCGGCATCGGGCAGCCTGGCGCGGATCAGGTGGGACGGGAACACGCCGTTGATGCGGATCAGGGCGTAGTCGAAGCTGTAGCTGCCATCCCTGTGCCTTTCGCCCTTGTAATTGGGATGCGCGATGTACTGGGCGACGGAATACGCCGTCTGCGTGGCCCTGTCGTTGGAACCGGCCCAGACCGTGGAGCGGCTGCCGCAATGGGCCGCGGTCAGCACCCAGCTGTCGGCGATGATCGTGCCGCCGCAGCCGTTGGTGCTGACGACGAACGAGCGATCGCCCTGGGCCAGGATGCCGCCGACGATGCGGCCGGTGCGCTGCTTGCCGAAGGCCGGGCTGCTCTTCCAGGTGCCGGCGCGGGTCTGCTGACCCGCAGCCATGGCCACCGAGGACACCGCAACAAGGGCCATCGTCAGGACTGCAACTGCAATGTGTCTCTGCTTCATCGTCTGGTATCCCATGATCTGTGTTGTGTCTGGAATCAATCGGCATGTCCTCGGCAGCGCGCTTGCCCGCAGCCGTGCCGAGGTCTTTTTTCTTGCAACATCTTTTCTCTCGAACCATTTCCGCCGCAGGCCGACATCAGGGTCGACCCGCGCTTTCCACCACCATCTTCGAACCGCTCGGCAGTGCCTTCCCGCATCCGGCTTCGATGCCCGATCAGGCGGCCATCCCTGGCCACCCTTCCAGCACGGACGGCATCCTGCGGATGTCGTCCGGAATCCAGCTCGACGATCGCGCTGTGCAATACACAGCGTCGAACGTCGTCACACGCTTTCGATCAGGGCGAGCGGGTCGCCTTCATGTTCACGCCCGAGAAGCTGCTGTAGGCGCGCACGCGGATGTAGTACGTGGTGCCAGCGGTCGGGTTGTTGAACGTGCAGGTCTCGACATTGCCATCCAGATACGGCACGCAGCGGGTCGACGTATTGACCGCGCTGGACACGGACGAGGACGGCGCAGCGTCGCGATAGACATAGAGGTCCGCATCACCGGTACCGCCGGAGGTGTTGACCACCAGCTTGGTGGTGCCGGCGGGGATGTTCACGGCGTAGGTCGGCGACCAGAAGCCACGAGAAACCGACGGCAGGGTGACGTTGTGCACGATGGTGCTGCCGGTCGGCGGCGGCGTGGTGCTGCCACCGATGTGGCTGTTGATCCAGTTCACGTAGTTGGCGACTTCCGAATACACGCCGTACTTGTTCGGTTCCGCGCAACCTTCGCCCCAGCTCACGACGCCGATGCTGTAGACCTGGTTGTTGTAGGTCGCGACGGCCGGACCGCCGCTGTCGCCCTGGCAGGAGTCCTTGCCACCCTGCTGGAGCCCCGCGCAGATGCCCGAGACCTTGTGCAGGCTGCTGCCGTAGGCCACGGACGACGAGCAGACCTCGTCACTGACGACCGGCACGGAGACTTCGCGGAGATACCGCGAATACTGCTGGCCATCGCCCATTTCGCCCCAGCCGGTCACCAGCAGCGGGTCGCCCGGCTTGGCGACCGCCTGCATCACGGTGGCGTCAGGCAGCTTGGCGCGCGTCAGTTCGGCCGGGAAGGTGCCCTCGATCTGCAGCAGCGCGAAGTCTTCGGGGTGCGTGAAGCCGTTCCGCGTCTCGGCGTATCCCGGGTGCTGGATGTACTTGATGACCTTGTAGGACTTGATGTTCGGATCGTTCAGGTCGGTCGCACCTGCACGGACCGTCGTCTGCGGACCACAATGCGCCGCGGTCAGCACCCAGCTGTCGGCGATGATGGTGCCGCCGCAACCGTTGGTGCGCACCGTGTAGTTGCGGGTGCCCGGCTGCGAGACCACGCCACCGATGATGCGCGGCGCCGTCATGCCAGCCTTCGTCGGACGGGCCTGGGACAGCGACGAGGACTTGCCGGCAGCCTCTGCACCGGCGGAGGGGGCCAACATCAGGGCCAGGGTCAGTGCGCTGGCGGCGATCTGGAACTGTTTCATATGTTTCGTTTCCTGATTCAGTTGTGTGTGAGCGAACACCCGGCGATCCATCGCGTGCGACACGGCGCCTGATGCATGGCCGGGTTGCCGCTTCGTCATGGTTGTGCCTCGGAACACCGCGCGCACCCGACCACCCGGTGGATCGCGCCCCTCTGTCTTCACGCGCCTCTCCCGATCGGCGCGCCCTCCGATGCCTGGTGATGCAGGGCATCGGCGAGTACGGCATTCCGTGGCCGCTCATCGCATCCGCGCGCCGGACGGTGCCCGGTCACATCAGAATCGAATGTTCCAGCTGTTCAGCGTGCCCGTGTCGCCCTGGTAGACATCGCTCACCCGCAGGCGCCAGTTGCCATTCAAGGATTCGCTGGACAGGTCCTTGGTGTATGTCGTGACAAGGTTGGCGGTGCCATCGCTGCTGCTCGGGGACTTGAGCAGATAGGGCGTGCCATCGGGGGCCAGCAGTTCGATGCGCAGGTCGCCGCGATACGTGTGGCTGATGTTCACGCTGATCTGCGCGTTGTTCGGCGCATTGCCGGTGCGGCCGGCGACGGCGATCGTGCTGGTGACGCTGCCCAGGTCGGCGATCGCGAGCGGCGTGTTGCTGGGATAGGTCTGCACCGTGCTGCCACCGGTGTTGCCGATCTGACCGAGAATCCAGTCGCGCACGTGGTAGGTGTCGGCATAGACGCCGTAGCTGTTGGGCCGCGCGCACCCCAATCCCCAGCTCGTCACACCGATGCTCCAGGTGCGGTTGTTGTACGCAGCCACCATCGGACCGCCGCTGTCGCCGGTGCAACTGTCCTTCCCGGCCGAACCCGCGCAGATCATGCTCGCATCATCGAAGCTGCTGGCGCTGGTGCCGAGACTTTGGCGACAGGTCGTATCGGTGACGATCGGAATCGTGATCTCGCGCAGGTCGTCGCTCGTGTTTCCGCCTTCCGACGTCAGCCCCCATCCGGACACGATCACGTTGCTGCCTGGCTGGCCGACGGCCTGCACCACGTCTGCCGTCGGAATGGCGACGCGCTCCAGGGTGCTCGCGAAGGTGCCGGTGATGCGCAGCAGCGCATAGTCGTACACGATCCCGCCGTTCGAGGACGGGTGCCTGACGATCCTGTCCACGGTGTGGTAGGTACCGCCCGTGCCAGAGGTACGGGTGAATCCGACCCGCACGCGGTTCGCTTCAGTCTGCGGGTTGTTGACGCAGTGCGCGGCGGTCAGCACCCAGTTGTCGGCGATGATCGTGCCGCCGCAGGCCAAGGCGTCGCTGTTGCGATACAGGCGCACCTGGTAGGTTCGCGTGCCGGCGGTGGTGAGCGTGCCGCCGACGATCCTGCCCTGCTGGACGGCCTGTCCGGCGTTCGGCCTTGCCAATCCGGCGCGTGCGCGCGTGTCGGCCGCCGCTGCCTCTGCGACCACGGTTGCGCCACAGAGCAGCGCCACGGCAATTCCAAGCATCCTGGTGCGATTCATCTCTCGATTCCTTCAATCTGATGTTCGTGTGCCGGATGCGGTGCATCGCTCCGGCGGACCGGGTGTGATCTTTCTTTCGGTACTGCGGCTCCGCTGCGGTGGCCGGCGGGAACCGGCCACCGCGCGCTGCGTCAGAAGCGGATGTTCCAGCTGTTCAACGTGCCGGTGTCGGGCGTCCACACATCGCGTACGCGAAGGCGCCAGTTGCCGTTCATCGGTTCGGTGGACAGGTTCACCGCGTAGGTCATGACTACGTTGTCCGCACTGTCGTTGTAGTTTTCTGATTTCAGCGGATACACCGAACCATCCGGTGCGAGCAGGTCAATCCGCAGGTCGCCGCGCCAGGTATGCGAGATGTTCACGCTCACCTGCGCATTGTTCGGCGCATTGCCGACACGGCCAGCCACTGCGATGGTGCTGGTGATCGTGCCGCCGTCGACGATCGGCGTGCGATTGTTGTTCGGGTAGGTCTGGACACCACCACCCGCAGCCGCATCGAACGCGATCGCTGCGCGCACGGCAGCATCCGCATTGGCGATGCCGGCGCCGATCGCGCGATCCGGCTGCTGCGGGAACGCGGTCACGTTGGCTTTCAGCACCTGTTCGACCTGGGCCGGCGTGAGCTTGCCGTTGGCCGGGCGCGCGGACTGCATCAGCGCGACGACACCCGCGACATGCGGCGATGCCATTGAGGTGCCACCCCATGCCTCATAGGTGTCGTTGCCCGGCCGTGTCGCGCCATCGTTGGCCATCGACATGATGTTCGAGCCCGGTGCGGCGATGTCGACGCGGGCACCGTAATTGGACGCCCAGCCGCTGTTGACGCGCGTGCCGTTCGCGGTGGTCGCGGCAACGGCCACCACGTTGTTGCATCCAGCGGGCGTGTAGCCGGAAACGTCGGTACCTGCATTGCCTGCAGCGACGACCACGGTGGCGCCGCGACCGACGGCGGCATTGATCGCGTCCTGCGTGGCGGGCTCGCAAGGATCGCCGCCGCCCAGACTCATGTTCAGCACCTGGGCCGGTGTCGGGTTCACAGGCACACCCGCCACTGCGCCACCGGCAGCCCAGACGATGGCGTCGGCGATATCGGAGGTGCTGCCACCGCACCGACCAAGCACGCGGACATGCTGCACGCGCGCACCGTACGCAACACCCGCAACACCCCTGGCATTGTTGGTGGCTGCGGCCACCGTGCCGGCGACATGGGTGCCGTGCCAGGAGCTGCTGCTCGCATCATAGGCCCAGTCGCTGGGATCCTGGGTGCATCCGCCCTGGACACGCCAGTCACCGGGATCGGACGCATCGGCATCCCGTCCATTGCCGTCGTTGCCACTGTAGGCATCCGACACGAAGTCGTAGCCGGGCACCGTCTGTCCTGCCATGTCGGCATGCGCAGTGCCGCCGGTATCCAGCACGGCGACCACGACACCCGCACCGGTGGAGCGATCCCAGGCGGTCGGCAGGTTGATGCCGTAGCGGCCTGCGATGGGCGCCTTGTAATGCCACTGGTTCAGCACGTAGGTCGGATCGTTCGGCTCGAGCATCGGCCGCATGATGCGATCCGCCTGGACGTACTCGACGTTCGGATCGGCCGCGAGCCGGCGCATCAGCGATGCCGCGCTGGCGCGATCGAGCTTGTGGCTGGCGACGACCACGTCCGAACCCAGTGCCATGCGGCGCAGGTGGCGCAGGCCGACCGCGCGCGTGCCGCCGCGCGCCGAAACATCGCGGACCTGGACGACGGAGGCAGCGCGGTTGAGCGAGCGTTCCAGTGCAGCGGTGCTGCTGCGCTCGCTGCTGCCGTTGCGATACTTCACGATGAAGCGCTGGTGCGTCTGCGCCGACTCCAGGCCACCGAGATACGCCTGGCCTGCGAAGGCCTGTCCGGCGAAGCTGCCTGCGATGCAGAGCGTGGCGATGGCCAGCGGGTGCAGGGAGAAGGAGCGATTGTGTGCGTGCGACATGGCATTGATCTCTGAATTTGGGTAAGGAGGGGCCGTCCCGCGTCGCATGCGTGCGACGCGGCCACGGGTCCGTCTTGCCGTATCCCTACTGCCCTGTATCCGGGCGATCCACGAGCCTGTGGCTCAGAAGGTGATGCTCCAGTTGTTCAGCGTGCCGGCATCCGGGTCCCAGATATCCGCGACTTTCAGTCGCCATGTGCCGTTCAGCGCATGCGCAGACAGATCGACCTGATAGGTTGCGTTGATGTTGTCGGCGCTGTCGGTGCTGTTTTCGCTCTTCAGGGGATAGGTGGCGCCGTTCGGTGCAATCAGCGTGATCCGGATGTCGCCGCGGTACGGGTGGGTGATGTTCACGCTCACCCTGGCATTGCTCGGCGCATTGCCCACTCGGCCCGAGACGCTGATCTGGCTGGTGATCCCGGTCGCATTGAAGTCCGGGATGGAGACCGCAGCCGTGTTCCAGTAGGTCTGCGCGCCAACCGCACCGGTGGCATAGCTGCCGGTAAGGCTCAGCCCGCCGAACGCCCTGTAACCATGCACCAGCACGTGATAGGTCCCTGCCTGCGCAACCGCCACATTGATCGTTTCGCCATTGGTGAGGTCGTTGATCGACCGCAGGTCGTAGGCCGTGGTGGTCGGCGGGCTGCCGAACTTGATGTACAGGTCGGCATCGCCGGTGCCGCCAGTGGTGACGAAGCGAAGATTGGTCGCGCCCGCCGGCACCTGCAGCGTGTAGCGCAGCGTGGCGCCCTGTGCACCCGACAGGCCGGTCACCGCGACACCGTTGCTCAGCGAAGTGCCACCGCTCGACGACGCCGTGCCGGTGAAGTTGCGGCCGGTGACATTGGCACCGTTCACCGGGACGCTCTGGCTGACCGGCGAGAACGTGTAACCGCTCAGCGACGGGGTCAGCGTGTAGCTGCTGCCGCTGGCCAGACCAGTGACGCTGTACTGCCCGCTGGCATTGGTGGTGACCGACGTGCTGATGTTGTTGCCGGAGACCGCAATGCCCACGTTGGGGATCGCTGCGCCGGTGGCGGTGGTCACCGCGCCCGAGATCGCGTACGTGGTGCCGGTGCTCGCCTTGTTGCAGGTGCCGCTGAAGATTTCCGGACGCGTGCTGGAACCGAAATCGCCGTTGCCCGCATTGGTCGCGCGCACGAATTCACCCGCGTAGCCGGTCGAGCTCAGCGTCAGTTTGAGGACACCGTAGGTGCTGGCGCTGACCGCGCGATCGGTCGTGCTGCCAGGACGCAGGGCCAGCAGCGGATTCGTGCGATTGGCCGTCGGCACCGAGTAGAAGTCGCGACCGCCGGTGCCGACCAGGACCTGCACGAAACCCTTCGGATCGGCCGCCAGATCCGGGTTCATCTTGATGTAGCGCTGGTAGTTGTGGTCGTGACCGACCAGCACCAGATCCACCTGATGCTCGTACAGTGCATCGTACAGCGCCTTCACTTCCGGATAGGAATACTTCTGGCCAGCGGCGGGCGTGTAGTTGCCCAGGCTGATCAGCGGATGATGGAAGTAGGCGGCCGTGCAGGGCTTCGGGTTCGCCTCCAGAATCCCCCTCAGCCATTTGACCTGGTCGCTGGTCGAACTGATCGTGGCACCGTCCATTGTATTCAGCGCCACGAAACGCCAGTCGCCGACATCCCAGCTGTAGTAGCCCTGGCTGCGATCACCCGCCACGCCGTTCTGCTGGCCGACGCCGTTGAAGTAATCGAAGTAGCCCGTGCCCCAGTTGCCGGTGCTGTAGTAGTCGTGGTTGCCGGGCGTGGGCCTGGTCTTGTCCTTGAAGCGCCCCCAGTTGGGCGCGTAGCGGGTGTTGTACTCGCTCAGCGTGCCGTCGTTGTAGGCGTTGTCGCCGGCGGTGAAGACCGCGTCGGGATTGATGTTCACGATCAGGTCGGACGTGGCCTTGCAGTCTGCCGGCGTCGAGTCGCACAGGTCGCCGGCACCGGCGACCACGATCGAGGTCTGCGACAGCGCGCGCATGCCCGAGGTGACGCTGGACAGGCGGTAGCTGCTGTCGCGGTCGGCGAAGTAGGGCTGGATGTCCACGCAGGATCCGCGCAGGGCCCGGGTCGTGAAGCTGCGGTTGTTCCACTGGCCGCCCTGGAAGACCTGGCGGTCGCCTTCGGAGCTGCGCAGGACCAGGCTGTCGTAGCCGCGCAGCTTCAGCGACCTGAAGTCGAGCCGCAGCCACTTCGCGCCGGATTCGCACACCCGGCTGGAGGCACCGGCGGTCAGCACCGAGCGGGCCGGGTCCTCGACCAGGGCACGGGTGCGGGTGCCGCGCTCGTGGATCTGGCCGACCCGTTCGGCGGCGCCGGCCTGCAGCAGGGGCAGAACCGCAAGGATGGACGCAGCGAGCAGACCCGCCCGCGACCACTTCGATGTACTACCGATCATGTCATTCCCCAACGAATGTGTGGTGGACTCAAGGGACCCCCGCCGCCCGGCAGCCGGGCTCGGCTGACGCGGGCAATGCGATGACCCCTGCCGGAGCTGGTCCGCAGCGCATTCCCCATGCGCCGCTCAGCCCGGAGGCATCGGCCGACGAGGTCGACAGGTGCGGATTCCCTCACGCTGCATTCCCGCATCCCCTGCGACCTTCCCGCCGGCCAGTGCCCGGCCTCGGGACGCACATTGCCGTTGCCTCGCCGCGCAAAAATGAGAACAAGGACACCTTTTTATGTCTTCTCACAATCTCCGAAGGAGCCTTTGACAATCGCCGTCCGAGGGACCAGGCACAGGAAGTGACGGATGTCCTTTTCACATGGCGGCCATCCGCAGGCGTACCTGCAAGAAATTGCAGGCCTGGGCAGCCCATTCGTGACGGCTTACCGCTTTTTATGTTTTTTGACCCGTGCTGCGGCGATGACGCACACGTTTTTGCTTGCGCGCGCGCGCGTCATGGCCTGGACTTGATGTCCGGCCACACTCCAGCCCCTTGCCAGCGACCGCCGGGCAACGCCTGCGCAGGACGACAGACACGATGACGCTCCCGAATCCCCGCCGCCGCTCACTGATGCTCGCCATCGCCGCCGCCTGTGCAGGTGGCGCGGGCCTGGGCCTGTGGTGGCGACGCGATGCGGATCGCGCGGATGCGCCTGCTGCGTCCGCGCATGGACACGCCGCAGGTACCGCAGCGGCGCCGACCGCCCTGCGCAGGCCCGGCCGCAGCGGCCTGCTCGCCGACCTGCGTCCGGCCGGCCCGGTCAGGTTGCAGGCGGCGGTGGTGCAGGCGGAGGTGTTCGCGGGCGCGGCGACCACGCTGTGGGCGTACCAGGGCTGCGACGGCGGCGCCCCCTGCCTCAACCCGACCCTGCACGTGTCCACGGGTGACACCCTCGACGTGACCCTGCACAACGCTCTGGCGGAGGACACCACCGTCCACTGGCACGGTCTCATGGTGGACGAGGCCAACGATGGCAGCGGCCTGCACCCGGTCCCGGCCAACGGCGAACGCCAGTACCGGTTCGAGGTGCGCAACCGCGCCGGGCTGTACTGGTACCACGCGCATCCGCACAACCGCACCGGCCGCCAGCTGCAGATGGGCCTGGCCGGGCTGCTGCTGGTCGAGGACGAGGAGGAGCGCGCGCTGCGCGCCCGGCTGGGACTGCCCTGGGGCGAGCGCGACCTGCCGCTGATGCTCACCGACAAGCAGGTCGACGCAGGCAACGCGATCGTCTACCGCGACGAGGCCGACGACTGGATCGGCAACCGCGTGCTCGCCAACTGGTCGCCGGAGCCGGCGATGACCGTCGCCCCGGGCCTGTACCGCTTCCGCATGATCAATGTCGCGAATGCACGCGTGCTGCGCCCGGCCTTCCTGCACGAGGGCGCGCCGCTGCCGGTGCGGCTGATCGGCACCGACGGCGGCCTGCTCGACCAGCCGCGCATCGTCGACGACCTGTTCCTCGCCCCCGCGCAGCGCGCCGACGTGCTGGTCGATTTCGGCGGCGTGCCTGCGGGCGGGCGCGTGCTGCTACGCAGCCTGGATTACGTGGCCATGGAGAACGAGGACGAATCCGGGCCGCTGGCGCCGGACATCATGGCCGACCACCCCGGCGCGGTGATGATGGGCGGCGCTCTGGACCTGATGGTGTTCGATGTCGAAGGCGTCGCCGCGCCGCCCACCCACGTGCCGGACACGCTGTCATCGCTGCCGCCGCCGCCCGACACCACCGGCTGGAAGGCGCGCGAAGTCCGCCTGAGCATGGGCGCCGACGGCGAATGGCTGATCAACGGCCTGAACTTCCGCAGCCACGGCCATCACCCCGCCTTCGAAGTGAAGCGCGGCAGCCGCGAGGTCTGGGACATCCGCAACAACATGACAAGCATGCCGCACCCGATCCACATCCACGGCGTGCAGTTCCGCGTGGTCTCGCGCAGCATCAGCCCGCCCGACATCCGCGCGCGCCAGGTCGCCGACAGCGGGCTGGGCCCGCAGGATCTCGGCTTCAACGACACCGTCCTGGTCTGGCCCGGCGAAATCGTCCGCGTCGCCATCGACTTCTCGCAACCCTTTTCCGGCACGCAGCGCTACATGCTGCACTGTCACAACCTCGAACACGAAGACATGGGCATGATGCTCACCTTCGCGGTCGTGGACTGAAGACGCCGGCCCATCCCGCCAAGGAACCACCATGCACGCGCCACGCCACGCCACGCTGCCCCTCACCCTGCTCGCCCTCCTGTTCGCCGCCGGCTGCGCGCGCGACGCCGGCGGCGGCGACGGATCGAACACCGCCGCCGCGCCCGCACTCGACACCGACCGCGCGCGGATCAGCTACATGGTCGGCCTGGACATGGCCAAGACCCTCGCGCCGGTGAAAGACGAGGTGGACCTGGAGATCGCGATCGCCGCGATCCGCGCCGTGCATGCAGGCCAGAAGCCCGCGCTGGACGAAGCGCAGGCGAACGCGGTGCGCGAACAGTTCGGCGAGGTCCTGCGCAAGAAGCAGGAACTGGCGATGCGCGAGTTGGCGCGGAAGAACCTCGCCGAGGCCGACGCGTTCCTGAAGAAGAACCTGCAGGCGGACGGCGTGAAGGCCACCGCCAGCGGCCTGCAGTACCAGGTCCTGCGCGAAGGCAAGGGCGCGAAGCCGGGTGCCACCGATACGGTGCGCGTGCACTACACCAGCACGACGCTCGGTGGCACGCAGATCGAAAGCACCTATGCCTCGGGCCATGCCGCCAGCATCGCGCTCAACCGCGTCTTCCCGGGCTGGGCCGAAGCGGTGCAATCGATGCCGATCGGCAGCAAGTACAAATTCTGGATCCCGCCGGCACTGGCCCATGGCGAGCGCGGCGCAGGCGAGAAGATCCAACCCAACATGCTGCTGGTCTTCGAGGTGGAATTGCTGGAAATCGCCGGCAAACCCGGCGTCGCGCCGGATCCCGTCGCGCCGAAGCTCGCCGACCCGCACGCTCACGGCGCGGGGGGCTGATCGCCGGCGCCAGGCGCGCCTTCGTGGTCAGCCAGGCTGCGTGCGCGGCGTCGCCAGGGGATCGACGCCGTGCTCCACCCGCTTCGCCAGGCGCCAGCCGAGCAGGCCCGAGGCGCCGGCGGCGACGATGTTCAATGCGGCGAAGCCCAGCGACGCCACGCCGAGTGCGCGCAGGCCGTTCATGGCGAGGGCCACGCCCATGTCGCCGAAACGCCACACGGCGGTGTCGACCGCGTTCTTGCCCTTGTAGCGCAGGCTGCGCGGCACCTGCGCGAACAGGCTTTCGCGCGCGGGGCCCAGCGCGCCGTAGGCGAGGCCGCGACTGATCACCAGCGCCACCGCCACCCACGGCAAGGGCCCGACGACCAGCGCATGCGGATCGGCGGCCACGATCACCAGCAACATCACCAGCATGGTGACGCCGGCATGCAGCGCGATGGCGGGTGCCGCGCCGTAGCGCGTGAGCAGCGGTCTTGCGACGAACAACTGCACCATGATCGCCAGCAGGTTGGTGCTCAGGTCCAGCGTGGCCGCGAACTGGGTGCGCGACACCGCATCCGTGAAGGTCGCCTTCGAGTAGTCGACGACGAGCGCGTAGTTCACCGTGCCGATGCAGTCGCCCAGCAGCATCAGCACCGCCATCGTGCGCATCACCGGGTTGGCGAAGATCTGCCGCAGGCCATCGAACATGCCGCCGCCGACGGCCGCTGCGTTGCCGGGCTCGTGCCGGCGCAGGCCATGCACCGCCGCCCAGCGCCCGAGCACCATCGCGCACAGGATCGCGACGCCGAGCAGGCCCGCCGAGACCATCAGCAAAGGCGCCACGCCGATCACGTCGACCAGCGCCAGGGCCATCGCCGGGCCGGCCAGCGAACCGACCGAACCGCCGACCGCGATCGCCGGGAACAGACGCCGCGCCTGCGCGTCGTTCCAGATGTCGGCCATGAAGCTCCAGAACACCGAGACCACGAACAGGTTGAAGACGCTGATCCACACGAAGAACACGATGCCCAGCGCGCGCGGCGACAGCAGGCCCTCGTGGGTGAACAGCGGGATGAAGGCCACCAGGCAGCCGATGAAGAAGAGGTAGACCACCGGCACCACCACGCGGCGCGGATAGCGGCCGACCAGCCAGGCGAAGACCGGAGTCAGCACCAGCGTGGCCACGAACACCGCACCGTAGAACCAGGGCAGCTGCGTGGACCCGACCGCCGCCGACAGCTGGTCGCGCACGGGCCGGATCACGTAGTAGGCGGAGAGCACGCAGAAGAAATAGAGGAACGACCAGGCCACGGCCGTCCACTCGTCGGCATGGACGCGAGGCTCGCGGTCGGTGGAGTCGCTCATCGCGCGGTCCGGGAGGTTCTCGTGCACAGCGCGCACGGTAGCCGATCGCGCCGGACGCCGCCACCGGCGGAGCCCCCGGCACGCCATCGCACCCCGAGTGTTTGCTCTAGGCTGCGGGCATAGTGTCGGACGGCCGTCTTCTCCGGGTGCGCGCGTGTTCGACTACATCATCATTGGCGCCGGTTCGGCGGGCTGCGTCCTCGCCAACCGCCTGAGCGAAGACCCTGCGGTCAAGGTCCTTCTGCTCGAAGCCGGCCCGCGCGACTGGCACCCCTTCATCCACATGCCCGCAGGCCTGTCCAAGCTGGTCAACCGCAAGGGCGTGAACTGGGACTACACCACCGCCGCCGAGCCGCACCTCCAGCACCGTGCCCTGTGGTGGCCTCGCGGCAAGGTGCTCGGCGGCTCCAGCTCGATCAACGCCATGTGCTACATCCGCGGCGTACCCGGCGACTACGACGACTGGGCCGCGCAGGGCGCGACCGGCTGGCACTGGGACAATGCCCTGCCCTACTTCCGCAAGGCCGAGGGCAACAGCCGGGGCGCCGATGCCCTGCATGGCGGCGACGGCCCGCTGTCGGTCTCCGACCTGCGCTACACCAACCCGCTCTCGCAGGTGTTCATCGACGCCGCGATGCAGGCCGGCGTGCCGCGCAATCCCGACTTCAACGGCCCGGTGCAGGAAGGCGCCGGCTTCTACCAGGTCACCCAGCGCGACGGCGCCCGCTGCTCCTCGTCCGTGGCCTACCTGCGTCCCGCGCGCGAACGCCCGAACCTCACCATCCACACCGGCGCCCAGGTCAGCCGCATCACCTTCGAGGGCCGGCGCGCCAGCGGCGTCACCTACGCCATGGGCGGCCAGGGCTTCCACCAGCCCGCGGCGCGCGAAGTGCTGCTGTGCGGTGGCGCGATCAACTCGCCCCAGCTGCTCATGCTGTCGGGCATCGGCCCCGCCGACGCCCTCCTGCGCCTGGGCATCCCGGTGGTGCAGGACGCCCCCGGCGTCGGCGCCAACCTGCAGGACCACCTCGACATCTGCACCCTCTACAAGGCGACGCAGCGGATCACCTACGACCGCATCAGCGACCTCAGGGTGGGTTTCGACTACTACCTGCGCGGCAGGCGCGGGCCCGGCAGCAGCAACATCGCCGAGGCCGGCGGTTTCGTGCGCTCGGCGCTGGCGCCCGACGCCCGGCCCGACATCCAGTTCCACTTCGTCCCGGCGATGCTGGACGACCATGGCCGCAACCGCCTGCCCGGCGACGGCTACACCCTGCACGCCTGCTTCCTCCGCCCGCGCAGCCGCGGCCGGCTGTCCCTGGTGAGCGACCGAGCCGGCGACAAGCCACGCATCGAGGCCAACTACCTCGGCGACGAGGACGGCTTCGACCTGCGGATGATGCTGGAGTGCGCGAAGCTCTCGCGCGAAATCCTGAGCCAGCCCGCGCTCGCGCCCTACCGCGGCGCCCCGCTGTTCCCGGCCCGCGACGACCTCGGCGACGCCGAACTGATCGAGTTCATCCGCGCCAAGGCCGAAAGCGTCTACCACCCGATCGGCACCTGCCGCATGGGCAGCGACCCCGGCGCCGTGGTCGATCCGCAGCTGCGCGTCAACGGCGTCGACGGCCTGCGCGTTGTGGATGCATCGGTCATGCCCACCCTGATCGGCGGCAACACCAACGCGCCCACGATCATGATCGCGGAACGGGCCGCGGATCTGGTGAGGGCATCGTCCCTCGCCGGCCCGGGCAACGAAGCATGACCGGGTCGGCGGTCCGTGCTGGGCTGTCGAGGTAGTCCGGGCTAGAATCGGGCCGCCGAGTCACAGGAAACGGCTGGAGTGTGACCCCGTTCGAATTCCGGGTGAGCGCTTCTTCCCACGCCGGCACGCCGGATCGCATCGGGAGGGTGCGGCACGGCTTTGCTTGGGCGTATGCTACCCCCCCACGCCCCGTCAACGGGGCCTGTCGTCGAGACCTACCTGTATGCGCAAGCTTGCCCTCACCCTCACCGCGGCGCTGGTCGTCGGCGGTTGCACGTCCGAAACGGGCGGTGTCCAGGACGCCGTCCGGGTCGCCGCGAAGTCACCCGCCCTGACGCCATCCACGCTGTCGGCCGAGGCCAGGCGCATCACCGCCTTTGCATCCATGCCCGATCGCGGCTCGCTGCTCGCCTTCGAGCGCCTGCAGCAGCCGGTCCGGCGCAAGGCCCACACCTACCATGCCGTGCAACTGAGCGAAGCGCATGCCCTCAAGGCGGCGCATCCGGGCGGCATGATCGAACTGCCGACGCCTTCCGGAGAAACGCTGCGCATCGCCTACCAGCGCCATGAAGAAAGCCTCGACGGCAACTGGACCTGGATCGGCCGCACGCTCGACGGCATGGATGCGGTCATCACCTTCGGCGAAAAGGCCGTGTTCGGCCGCATCGCCCAACCGAATACCGAGGCCCTGCGCCTGACCATGTCCGGCGGCCGCGCCTGGCTGGTCGAAACCGATCCCAGCAAGCTCCTCGACGGCAACCTGCTGGGCGACGAAGACGCCACCGGCATGCTGGTGCCGCCCAAGACGGTGCAGGCCACGCTGACCGGCAAGCGCGCCAAGTCGGTGTCGACGGCCGGAGGCGAGAAGGCGAGCGCCGCCGAGACCGTCGACGTCGTCCTCGGCTACACCAATGGCCTCGTCACCCGATACGGCAATGTCTCGGCAGCCACCACGCGCCTGACCTACCTGACCGCGCTGACGAACCAGGCCTACCAGAACAGCCAGGTGACCGGCCGCATCCGCCTGGTGCACACGCTGCAGGTCAACTACACCGACACCAACAGCAACGAGACCGCGCTGCAGGCCCTGACCGGCCAGACCTGCAACCCGACCTGCTCGCCGACGACGGTTCCGGCCGAACTGGTGCCCCTGCGCACCGCGCGCGACCAGTACGGCGGCGACCTCGTGTCGCTGGTGCGCCCGTTCCAGGCGCCGCAGCACCAGGGTTGCGGCATCGCATGGCTGCTGGGAGGCGGTGGCTTCACGATCGACAACACGGACGCTCCGTTCGGCTACTCAGTTGTCAGCGACGGCAACGACGACGACGAGACCGACGGCCGCAACTACTTCTGCCGTGAGGAAACGCTTGCCCACGAGCTCGGCCACAACATGGGCCAGCAGCACAACACCGAAGACAGCGGCGGCGACAGCGGCACCCACCCGTACTCCTACGGCTATCGCGAAGCCAGCAGCACCGGCTTCTACACGATCATGGCCTACCGCCTGTCGAATAGCAGCCAGTTCGCGATCCCCCACTTCGGCAACCCGAGCGTGAACTATTCGGGTCGTCCGACCGGCACCGCGAACGCCGACAACGCGCGCAGCCTCAACCTCTCGATTCCGCTGGTCGCGCAGTTCCGCGCGGTGGTGGTGCCGATCGGCGGCAAGGTCCGTAACGATTTCAACGGTGACGGTCGTTCGGAGATCTACTGGCGCGAGAACAGCACGGGCGAAAGCTACATCTGGACGCTCAACGGCACTGCGGTCACCGCAGCTGCCAGCGTGCATCGGGAAGCCGATCTCGGCTGGCGCGTGGTGGGCACCGGCGACTTCAATGCCGATGGCAGGACGGACGTGTTCTGGCGCCACAACACGACCGGCGCGACCTACATCCACCTGATGAACGGCATGGCCAAGCTGCCGGGCTCCGGTGGCTCGCAGACGGTGCCCGACCAGACCTGGCAGATCGTCATGTTCGGCGATTTCGACGGCAACGGCAGTTCGGATGTCTACTGGCGCAATACGACCACCGGCCAGTGCCTGGTGTGGTACATGCAGGGCTTGCTGCCGTCGCGCACGGCGATCGTGTACACGGCGCCCGCAGAGTGGAAGACCATCGGCGCCGGCGACTTCAACGGCGACGGCGTGTCCGATGTGCTGTGGCACAACAGCACCACCGGCGAGGTCTACGTGCACCGCATGTCGAGCACGGGCATCAATCCGACCGGTACCGGCTCCCTGGGTCGGGTCGCCGACCTGAACTGGGAGATCGTGGCGACCGGCGATTTCAACGGAGACAGCAAGAGCGACCTCTTCTGGCGCAACAAGGTCAGCGGCGGCAACATCGTCTGGACGATCGACGGGACGAGCGTCAGTTCGATCGCGCAGTCCAGCGTGGTGCCGGACACCAGCTGGAAGGTAGTGTCCAGCGGCGACTACAACGGGGATGGTCGTGAAGACATCTTCTGGCGCCACAGCGGGAACGGATCGAACTACATCCACCTGCTCAACGGCGCGACGCTGCTTGCGGGCAGTGGCGGCACCTCGGGCGTGCCGAACACCAACTGGCAGGTGGCAGGTGGTGCCACAAGCCACTGATTTTCGATCGAGGGCAATCCGAAGGCGGCCGGCTTGATGCCGGCCGCTTTTTTTTTGCGGGGTCCCCACTGGAGCCGGACACGGCCATGCGCCCGGCACGAAAATGAACGCAGGGCGCGTCGGCCAGTCAAGCGCTCGGCAATCGCGCCCTGTTCCGCCCCTCCCACAACCGCACCTGCGGATCCAAGTCGAACCAGACGCCCCCTCTACCCGGGGACAGCTCTTCCTTGTCCGCTTTCCACTGCCTTGTACGACCCTCTTCTTCAGGGCGAACCGTATGGCCAGCCCGTCCGTCATCCCCTTCCGTCACCCCGGTTCGGCCTCCTCCCGATACCCGCGCCCATCCATGGCTCCAATCCGTGATTTCCGTCGTGTTTCACGGCGCGGGCATTCCGGATCGTCATGTCCGGGTTTGTCCTCTTGGCGGGTCCCGGGTTTAGGATAGCTCCGGGGGCAAGGCCGTCAGGGACGATGCGTATGGGGTGCAAGGCCGCCACGCCCCTCGATGTCCATCTCCACTTCCAGCAGAACGCCATGTCCTTCCATCTCAGAAACACCGTCATCGGCACCGCATTGCTGACGACCGTCATCGCCGGCACGCTGTTCGCGGCCACGCCGTCCTCCGAGCCCAGTGCGCAGTCCCGTGCACATCCGCGGGTCAAGAAGGTCAAGGATGGCGACGACCCGGGGGCCCGCGCCCGCTGGATGGACGAGTGGTACAACGAGAATTACCAGCGCACCGGCACGAAGATCAACCGCAATGCCGCGCACCGCGGCGTGTGGTCGCTCCAGTACCAGCGCTACATCATGGACGCCGCTCAGCGCGAGCGCCTGCGCCACGCCAGCAAGATGCCGCTGGCATCCTCGAAGGCGATGCTGGCCGGCGTCCCGCTGCTCGCGCGCGCCCCCGGTGACGCCCTCAGCCGCGACCTGCGCTGGACGAACATCGGCCCGACCCGCGCGAACTTCATCCGCAACGGCGTGACCCTGAACGTGACCGACTCCGGTCGCATCAACGAGATCCTCACCCATCCGACCAACCCGAACACCATCTACATCGCGCCCTCGGGTGGCGGCCTGTGGAAGACGACGGACGGCGGCGCCTCCTGGCAGGCCAAGACCGAGACCCTCGGCTCGCTGTCGGTCGGCGCGGTGGCGATGGACCCGAACAATCCCGAGACCCTGTACGTGGGCCTGGGCGATCCCTTCGACGGCACCGGCCTTGGCATCGTCAAGATGACCGCGGGCGGCGACAAGTGGGAAGCACCGAAATTCCTCGGCAATTCGACGTCGATCCGCGACATCATCGTCGCGCCGAACAATTCGAACATCGTCCTGGTCGCGACCGACCGGGGCCTGTTCCGTTCGACCGACGCCGGCGGCACCTATACGCAAGTCACGATCCCGACCGGGCTGAGCGAGATTCCCTCGGTCTGGTCGATCGTCTGGGGCGGTGGCAATACCATGGTGCTGTCGCTGGAAGGCACGCCAAGCCAGTCCACCAGCGCGCCGTCCTTCCGACAGGGCCAGATCTGGCGTTCGACCGACAACGGCGACACCTGGACCCGCGCCAATAGCGTGAACCACAACGCAGGCATCAACCGCATGGTGCTGGCTTCGGCGCCCTCGAATCGCTCGGTCATGTACGCCCTGGCGGCCAAGCCGCGTCCGGCATCGCCCAACACAAGCAAGGACTTCGCGGACATCTTCAAATCGACCGACGGTGGCGCCAACTGGAGCAGCGTCGGTCGCACGGCAGTCGGCGACCCCAAGCCCTACACCAATCCAAACAGCGATTCGAGCAATCTCGAAGGCATCTTCAACGGCCAGGGCTGGTACGACCTGATGGCGGTCGTGGATCGCGCCAATCCCGATGTCGCCTATTTCGGCGGCGCACTGCTGTCGGCGAAGACCAGCGATGGCGGCAATACCTACACGATCATCAGCGACTGGCTGGCCGACTTCGGCCTGCCCTATGTGCATGCCGACTTCCACAGCGCGCACATGGCCAGCGACGGCAAGCTGTACTTCGGCACCGATGGCGGCATCTTCATGAGCGCCAACGGCGGCACGACCTTCACGCATACGCTCAACGAAGGCATCGTTTCGCACCTTGTCTACAATGTCTGTTCGTCGCCGGCCAACACCGACCGCGTGCTGATCGGCCTGCAGGACAACGGCACCCGCCTGCGAGAGACCAACACCAGCGTGTTCAACCAGGTGATCGGTGGCGACGGCTTCGGCTGCAATGTCAATCGCAGCAATGCGAACCAGATGATCGGTTCTGTGCAGTACCTCCGTATCCGCCGCAGCATTGATGGCGGGAATACGTTCATCAATGCATGCACGGGGATCCCGGGCTGCGGTGACAGCAGCCCGCATGCGGACGCGCCCTTCCGTGTCTACATCACCCCCTGGGAGGGCGATGCGACCGGCAACACCCTGTTCACCTTCAACAACAAAGGCGTCTACCGGACGACGGACTATGCCGCCAACTGGACGGCGCTGGGCACGGCCGGCTTGCCCGCATCGTCATTCAACATTCGCGGTGTTGGGGTGGCCAAGACTGGCGTGGGCACGCCCAACAGCAGCAACGTGGTGGGCATCGTCGCCAACAGCGGACGCGTGTTCCTCACCAGCGATGGCGGCGCGAACTGGGCGCAGGCCGGCGCGGTGCCGAACAACGGCCAGTCCATGAGTTCCATCGCATTCGACCCTGTCGACCGCAACATCGTCTACGTCACCTCGGTGGCCCCGGACTCGACCCGCAGCCACATCTGGCGCAGCACCAACTTCGGCCAGACCTGGGCCGCGATCGACATCAGCAACGGCTTTCCCTTCGGCATCCCGGTGAACATGGTCACCGTCGATCCGGTGGTGCGCACCACGCTGTACGCGGCGACGCACCTCGGCGTGTACCGCTCGCTCGACAGCGGTTCGAACTGGGAGCGCCTCGGCGCCTTCCTGCCCCTGGTGAACGTCATGGACATCACCGTGTCGCAGGACGGCAACCGCGTGCGCGCGGCGACCTATGGCCGCGGCGTATGGGAACTGTCGGCCGTAGGCAACAATGCGGTGCCGACGGCGAACTTCACCACGGCCACCAGCCAGTTGACCGCCAGCTTCACCGACACCTCCACCGACACCGACGGCACCATCGTCCGCCGCCTCTGGAACTTCGGCGACGGCGTCAGCGCCTCCAGCACCAATCCCAGCCACACCTACGCGACACCGGGTACGTACACGGTCACCCTGACGGTCACCGACAATGGCGGGTACAGCCATACGAAGACGGCGCAGGTCGTTGTCGGTGGGGGTGGGTTCCGTAACGATTTCAACGGTGACGGTCGTTCGGAGATCTACTGGCGCGAGAACAGCACGGGCGAAAGCTACATCTGGACGCTCAACGGCACTGCGGTCACCGCAGCTGCCAGCGTGCATCGGGAAGCCGATCTCGGCTGGCGCGTGGTGGGCACCGGCGACTTCAATGCCGATGGCAGGACGGACGTGTTCTGGCGCCACAACACGACCGGCGCGACCTACATCCACCTGATGAACGGCATGGCCAAGCTGCCGGGCTCCGGTGGCTCGCAGACGGTGCCCGACCAGACCTGGCAGATCGTCATGTTCGGCGATTTCGACGGCAACGGCAGTTCGGATGTCTACTGGCGCAATACGACCACCGGCCAGTGCCTGGTGTGGTACATGCAGGGCTTGCTGCCGTCGCGCACGGCGATCGTGTACACGGCGCCCGCAGAGTGGAAGACCATCGGCGCCGGCGACTTCAACGGCGACGGCGTGTCCGATGTGCTGTGGCACAACAGCACCACCGGCGAGGTCTACGTGCACCGCATGTCGAGCACGGGCATCAATCCGACCGGTACCGGCTCCCTGGGTCGGGTCGCCGACCTGAACTGGGAGATCGTGGCGACCGGCGATTTCAACGGAGACAGCAAGAGCGACCTCTTCTGGCGCAACAAGGTCAGCGGCGGCAACATCGTCTGGACGATCGACGGGACGAGCGTCAGTTCGATCGCGCAGTCCAGCGTGGTGCCGGACACCAGCTGGAAGGTAGTGTCCAGCGGCGACTACAACGGGGATGGTCGTGAAGACATCTTCTGGCGCCACAGCGGGAACGGATCGAACTACATCCACCTGCTCAACGGCGCGACGCTGCTTGCGGGCAGTGGCGGCACCTCGGGCGTGCCGAACACCAACTGGCAGGTGGCAGGTGGTGCCACAAGCCACTGATTTTCGATCGAGGGCAATCCGAAGGCGGCCGGCTTGATGCCGGCCGCTTTTTTTTGCGGGGTCCCCACTGGAGCCGGACACGGCCATGCGCCCGGCACGAAAATGAACGCAGGGCAAACCTGCCAGTAGACCGTCCTCGACGGCGTGAACGGGCGGGCGGGCAGGTCTAGCGTCCCCCACCAGGTGCTGGCGCTGAAGCGCAGGCCATTTGCTGCGACAATGGCGTGTGGCTGTGCGCACGGCGGAAGTACCGCTGCGTACCAGCCCGAGACAGGATCCCCCACACGACATGACTGCACAAACCGCCAATCCGCTCGAAGCTTTCAGGACGGCCATCAAGCACCGTTACCTGATACAACAGCTTGTAGCCAAGGAACTTCGTAGCAAATACCGCAAGTCCACGTTGGGCTTGGCATGGCTCATCATGAATCCGCTGCTCCTTGTAGGAGCTTATACGCTGGTGTTCGGGGTGCTGCTGAAGGTGCGATGGGGCGGAGCCAGTTCGACGCTGGAGTTCTCGCTGATTCTCCACGCTGGCGTCATGTTCTACATGTTCTTCTACGAAATCGTCTCACGCTCGGCCACGCTGATCTCGAACAATCAGTCGTTCGTGACAAAGATGGTTTTCCCGCTCGAAGTCTTCCCATGGGTCGTTGTGATCGTGGCAACGATCAACTTCCTTGTGACGCTTGCAGTCTGGACGGGCCTCAGCTGGGCAATTCGGGGGACGTTCCCGGCAGGCATCCTTTGGGTTCCCGTGGTCTTCATCCCTTTTGCGCTTTTTTGCGCGGGCTCTTGCTGGTTTCTTTCTTCGCTCGCCGCGTACAAGCCGGATATCGAGCATGCATTGCCGGTGATTCTCCTGATGCTGATGTACATGTCCCCGCTGTTGTTTCCGGTTGAAAAGGCGTCGGACGCCTTCAGGATGGTCATCTCGCTCAATCCTTTGACCTGGGTCCTCGAGAGCGCGAGGAGCGCTCTGATTTCGGGGCAACCGCCCAGCCTGGCTTATGTCGTGGCCGCTCCAGTGATCGGAATGGCGGCAACCTGGCTTGGCTATGCATCCTTCATCGGAAACAAGCGGGGATTCGCCGATGTCTTCTGATGGCATGGAGCCCCAAGTAAACGTCGATCCGCCTGTCCTGATCGCAACAAGGATCAGCAAGCGGTACAGCTTCAGCCACCGACACGAGTGGAGCATGTTCGGATCGCATGAGGCACGGCAGGAAGATCCCGACAGTTACCTTGCACTTGACGACATCAGCTTCGACATCCGCCGCGGGGAAACGGTAGGAATTCTTGGCCGGAACGGCGCAGGAAAGAGCACGCTGCTGCAGATCCTGACCGGCGTTCTGCAGCCGACAACCGGCACTGTGACGACAAGCGGGCGGGTCGGTGCACTGTTGGAACTTGGGTCCGGGTTCAATCCTGAGCTTAGCGGGCGGGAAAACATGCACCTGTCTGCAGCAGTGCTCGGCATGTCGCGAAAGGAGGCCGAATCGAAAGCCTCGAGCATCGAGGCATTTGCGGATATAGGAACCTTCATCGACAAGCCGGTCAAGACCTACTCCAGCGGCATGCTGGTCAGGCTTGCATTCTCCATCCAGGTGCACCTGGAGCCGGACATCCTGATCGTTGACGAGGCATTGAGCGTCGGCGACATGTTCTTCCAGCAGAAGTGCATCGCCAAGATACGGGAGATCATTTCACAGGGTGTCACCCTGCTGTTCGTATCGCATTCGATCAATGCCGTGAAAAGCATCTGCAGACGAGCGATCTTCCTCGACAAGGGCAGGATCGCGCTGGATGGACCGTCGGAATTGGTTTGCGAAACCTACCAGAATTCGATGTCCAGCACTTCGGACATCGACCTCAGGCATGCCGTCGAGCGCTTTTCGGAGGTCAGCTCGAACGAAGGGCCCCTTCGCGTGGAAGAACAGCATCCGCCCCAGACCCTGGATCAATCTCGATTCGAAGCCATCCTTTCCAACCGATCGGGAGGTGGAGAAGTCCGCTTCACGGGTTTCGGCATCATTCATGACGGAAAGACAGGCGTGACGAGCCTTCAGAAGGCCGCACGAATCACATTGATCCTGCAGTTCGAGGCAAGACAGGACATCGCCGAGGGGGCCGTGATCGGGCTCCTGGTAAGGGACGCCCACGGCGTCGACCTCGTCGCTTACAACATGAATTTTTATGGGAAGCATCTTCCCAGCCTTGCAGCCGATCGCACGTACCAGCTCGAATTGGACGTGGAATTCCCTTTCGCCAAAGGGCGTTATTCGTTCCACTGCGGGATCAAACCCGCACACGACAGCACCTATTTCTACGATCGCTGTTTCAACACGGCCGTATTGGACATCGAAGAGAATCCCATCCAGTGGGGAGAGTACGGCGGGCGGCTTCTCGCCACTCCGCACTCGATGCGTCTTTCAGTGAAAAGATAACTCGATATGTATCTGTCATTCCTGATGCCTTACATCGATCGGGGATCGGGGCCACTGTTCCGCTGGGTCATGCTTGCCCAGATGGCCGCGTTCGAGCCTCACGAGATCGCCTTCATCGCAGACGAAAGATACTTCGCCGAGGAAGGAATTCCTTTTGGCGAGAACCTGAGCGTCTCGGGCTATTCGTTCAGCTGCCCCTCCTTGTCGAAATTCCGTTTGTACGAAAAGCATTCACTACCGGAAGACGCAAGATCGCAAGCCGAGAACGAATCTCACATTGAAACCTTCCATCGCCTGCTGACCACTGAAGACGTCGCGCTTTCCTCGGCGATAAGGGAAGGATCACGGGCGCTCCTCAAGGGCGAAAAGGGAAAAGCATTCCTGACCTGGTGCAATTGTCCGAGCCTCAGGCTTGCCGCCAGGGACCTCGACCTGCCCGTGATACACAACGAATTCGGCCCACTCAGGGCGCCGCTGTTCTCGAACACGATCTACTTCGACTTCATGGGCGTGAATGGAAACACCACTCCGACCCACTGGCGCGACGAAGCAGAGGTACGCAACCTGATGCAGGGCGCCGAACTGATTGATCCGGATGCCGTTCGCAGACTGCTCTTCCATGGCGAATTCTCCCCGCGACAAGGGACGACTCGGCGGATCGGCGTTGCCCTCCAGGTGGAGGACGACTCCAACATCATCGCTTATTCGAATGGCGTGGATTCACTCCGACTGCTGCACAAGGCGAGAAGTGCAAATCACGACGCTCCTCTTCTCGTCAGGAACCACCCCGGGGCACACTTTGAGTACAAAGGATTTCTCGGGGCGAAGGATACGTCACCGGATTCAGTTGCATTCCTCGAGAAGGTATGCGAAGTGCACTCGATCAATTCGAGCGTGCTTTGCGAAGCATTCCTGCTCGGCCTGCCGTACAGGGGCTATGGGGACTCTGCCATTTCGGCATTTTCTCCCGGAGGAAGACTTGATTCGCTGGCGTCGAAGGATCGAACGCTCGCCATGAATGCTTTTTTTCTTGGATACCTTGTCCCCTCCGAGATGCTTTTCAACAAGGACTACTATGAATGGCGACTCAGCAAGCACAGGACACTTGCAGAATGCCACGGGCGTCACTTGGCGATACTACGTGGGCAAAAGCATGAACTGGAACGCATGCAGGGCGCTCGAGAAGAGTCTGCAATCAGCACATCCGGAGAGAATGGAAGCCAATGCGATGCCGATTGGCTGTCGAACAGGCGGCTTGACCTGCAAATGCAGGCCATGAGCAACGAACTTGCCTGGCGAAGGAAATCCGTCGCCTTGCTGGAAGAGCAGATCTCGGAACTATCGAAAAGAGTGCGCACTCTCGAAAATGAAATTTCGGTACGTGCCGATGCGATATCGTGGTTGGAAAACACCTTGCAGAGGTCAAAACAGTTTCTCGATCAAAAGGAGGTCACGATCGCGGAACTCAGGACCCATATCGACGAAAGGAACGATGCAGTCGCCTGGCTGGAATCACAGCTGGATGCGCATCGGTCCGAACTGGACAATACCCGGGCATCATTATCCGAATTGAGAGCCTACCTCGCCGACAGGCTTGAAGCCATCGAATGGCTTGACTCGCAAAGACAATCCCTTGCGGAAGCCTGTGCACTGTCGGACAAGCAGCAAATGCAGCTGCGTTCCGAAATCGAACGGATGACGGAAATCGCCAGGGATACCGAATCGAAGTGCGCCGAAATCTCAGCTGAGAAAGACAACCTCCGACGCATGCTGTCACGCTTGTCGAACGACATTTCAGATTTCCGCATGCAACGAATTGTTCGCATCTCCGAGGCGCTTCGTCTAGCGAAATGGATGGACACCCATGAAAACGAATGACACCCCCATGCTGAGCGCCATCATCACCCTCCACCGCGAGGGGCGGCTCGCCCACGCTTCGATCATGTCGTTCGCTGCCGCCAGGGAAATCACCGAGAAGACACATGGCAGGATCGAGTTCGTTTTCGTACTCGATCGTGCCGACGACATCACGCGGGGGATCGTGATCGCACATCCGGCGCGCAGGCCGGAAGACATCGTCATTGAAGTAGATCACGGCGACCCAGGCGAATCGAGAAACACCGGCATCGCCGCATCGCGAGGCGATTTTCTATGCATACTCGACGCCGACGACCTCGTGTCGAGCAGGTATTTCTCATGCCACCTCGACGCACATTCCGGGCGAGGCGAGGACATCATCCTCCACCCGGAGATCGTTGTCTGTTTCGGCATGTACAACACGTTCGGCTGGCAAGTCCACCAGCCCGGAAAGTTCTTCGACAAACACGGATTGTTCAGCGTGAATCCATGGATATCCGCAGTGTTCGCAAGGAGATCCGTATTCGCTTCTACGCCATACGTCTCGCATCGAACGCAAGCGACTGGTTTCGGTTATGAGGACTGGCACTGGAACTGCGAGACCTACGCTCGCGGACTCACCCATGAGCTGGCATGGGGAAGCGCCTATTTCTATCGAAGGAAGTACTCGGGGTCGCGCAACGAATCAGCGCATGGCCAGCGCGCCCTGATTTCTCCTTCGGCCTATTTCGAAATCCTGCACGATCATTACGGTACAGGAACCCGCCTGGAGACGGCAGAATGAGCAGGTCACTCGCCAACTTCGCCGCGCGAGCGCTGCGGCATGTCGCCCGGCGCCTCGACAGCGCCATACCCGAGGCCGGGGGCAATACCGCTCCTCCTGCGATGCCGGATTGGCTGATCGAGGAGATGCATCATGCCGCAAAGTTCGAGGTTCGCCTCGCGCCCGACCATGAAGGCTTTTCCAGGTTCGCCTTCTATGCAGCCCCTGACCGACCGGCTGCCGGGATCGCCTACGCAGAGCTCGAAAAAGTCATAGGCCCTGTCGGCTTCAGCCATGTCATCTTCGTGCCATGGCTGAAGCGCGGCGGCGCCGATCTGGGAGCGCTTCACCACATCAATATACTGGCCTCGCTTCCATCATCGAATGTGCTTGTCATATCCACGGAGGCAGCGGATTCACCATGGTCATCAAGGATTCCGGATGGCGTTCGTTTCATCGAATTCGGTTCGATCTGCGGTCACCTTGCCTTCGACGACCAGGTCCATGTCTTGGCGAGACTGCTCATTCAGCGCGCCCCACGCGTCGTTCATATCATCAATTCGCGAGCGGCCTGGGAAGCCGTAAGGAGACACGGCGTTTCGATTCGGACAAGCAGCCGGCTGTTTGCATCCCTGTACTGTGACGACTATTCGCCGTCCGGAATACCCGTCGGTTACGCGCGCGAATACCTGGTCGACTGCGCCGACATCCTCGACAGGCTCATCTGCGACAATGCCATCTACCCCAGGCTGTGGGAGGCGCAGCTTGGCGTGCCCGCCTCACGGTTCCTCCCCGTGTATTTCCCGACTGACTTCGTACAAGGCCTGGAATATCGAGCCAACCCCGTCGGCAAAGTGCTGTGGGCGGGCCGAATGGATCGACAGAAGCGCCCCGACCTGCTGGCCAGCATTGCACGCCGAATGCCTCATCTGACTTTCGATGTCTACGGCGCATCCCTGCTCGACGACAGCGCAAAAGCGCACCGATTCCCGGAAAACGTCCGCCTTTTGGGAGCCTATGACGGGTTCTCGAGCCTGCCTCATTCTGATTATTGCTGTTTCCTCAATACGTCCGAATGGGACGGGCTTCCCAATGTCCTGCTTGAAGCGACTGCGGCAGGCCTGCCCATCGCGAGTACGGCCGTCGGTGGAATTACGGACTTCCTGAGTGAGGAAAATGCCTATCTTGCGCCGTTCGATACTGATGGTGCCCATCTTTCCAGCATGATCCAATCCCTCATCGATCATCCCGAGACCGCCCACTTGCGCTGGCGCGCTGCGGCAGAGTTGATCAGGCAGCGTCACACGTACGATGCGATGAAAAGCAGGCTTTCCGAGCTTCCGGGTTATCTCTCCGATTGATTTTTCCATGTAGACGCGGGACGACGCGCCAATGAAATCCGATTCGATACAGGTCTCCCTGGTCGTGACATTTCACGGCGAGGGAGCGATCGCATCGAAATCCCTTGCCGGCATTGCCCGCTGCAGGAATCATGCGCGCCGCTCCGGCATAGACTGCGAGATCGTCGCAGTCGCGGATCGCGCAGACAGGGTCACCCTATCAAGTCTTGCGGAAGCCAATCTGCTCGAAGACTCCGATCAGCTCATCGAGGTGAGCGTCGGTGACGTCGGACTGGCCAGAAACGCTGGCGTTTCAATTTCGCGCGGAGAGTGGATCTCAATCAGCGACGGCGACGATTATCTGGGAGAAGCGTGGATCTCGCGCGCCTTCGCCAAGGCGGCCGGCAAGAGCAGGCGCCATGTATTCCATCCGGAGTGGGTCGCCTATTTCGGCCAGCAGATGTCGATCTGGAGGCAAATCGGCAGCGATCATCCGGATTTCGACGCAGGCATCCTGCTCGTTGCGAACCCATGGAATGCCTGCTCGTTTGCGCACGCAACGGTCCGGGAAGAGCATCCGTACATCGGCGTTTCCCGGCTTCCCGACGGATTCGGATTCGAGGACTGGCACTGGCACTGCCAGACGCTAGCCCATGGCTGCACTCATTCCATCGTCGAAGATACGCTCCATCTGGTGAGGATCAAGTCGCATGGTTCTCTCAACGAATCACACAGGAGCAGGAACGCGATCATACCCAGGACCGACCTCTTTCTTCCGCCTTTCGATCGGATCGCACATGCTTAGGCGCATCCTGCGATCACTGGATGTACATGTCCTTTCCCGACTGCCTGCTCGCATGCAGTTGCTCATCAAGCGCTCCTTGATCGATGTCGCAAGACGGCTGGCACCAGGATCGATTCCGGAACATGTGCCGGATGGCGCGCTGGTCAGATATCGAGAACCGCATCAAAAACCGCAGCGATTGCCCGAGTGGGCTATCGACGAGATCGGGAAAATCTCTACCGCTTGCGGAGAAGAGCTTCATGCCGAGCACTATCGCTCCCGCAACATCCACTGTCACCACACGCCATTCCACAGGGCGGTTGCAGGCCATTCATATCGCAAGATCGCTGATTCGATGCCGACACAGACGGACGCTTTACTCATCTGCGGCGATCTCGGCGACTTGCGAAATGTTGTGCCCTGGCACGCCAGGGCGCTGTCGGAGACACATGGCAGATCAGTGGCCGTGCTGATGACGGAAGGACGCCGCGAATACCTGGAGAGACTAGGGCAGAACCTGGAGCTCACCATCATAGACATGGAGGCGGCCACTTCCGTACTGCACCATGCTCCACACGACAGACTGATGGTACTGACGCATCTGATCCTGCAAATGAGGCCCAGGATGGTGCATGTGATCGGGTCCAGGCTGGGGTACGACATGATCCTGCACTACTCACGGCAGCTTTCAACCCATAGCAGGCTGTTCGTGAGCTCGCCCACGTGCGATTGGGACGACACACTGGCGTCGGCGGTCTGCCGAGAGACCGTAGCGGCAGACATCATTTGCCATTCGTCCTCAGCCGCCGATCGGCTCCGCCCGAACCTGGGTGACAGGCAGCGGCGCCTGCACATCGCCCCCCCTCCATTCCCGGATGGCGCATCTTGCAGCTCGTTTCTCCAGGAGAGTGAGGAATGGCAGAGGTTCAAGGATGGGGTCGCGCGCATCACCGGGTACCTCGAGCACCACCGCGCGGGCGAAAGCTTCACTGCCCCGCAGACGGTGGCATCAGCGGAAGGGGATGACCGGGGTGAAGTATAATGACACGATCGAAACATGATCCCAGGCGGCCTGCAATGACTCCGATTCCACTCAACGATCTCGGACGGCGCACCAGCCCATTCCGCGAGCAGCTCACCGCAGCCGCCGATGCCGTCGTTCAGAGCGGCTACTTCGTGCTCGGTCCGGCCGTCGCGAAGTTCGAGAAAGAATTCGCCGCGTATTGCGGCGCCGAACACTGCATCGGCGTAGCGAACGGCACGGACGCCCTCGAGATCGCCCTCAAGTCGGTTGGCGTATCGCCTGGAGACCAGGTGGCACTATGCGCGAACGCCGCCATGTACGGCACCAGCGCTGTTCTTGCCTCAGGCGCCACTCCGTGTTACGTCGATATCGAACCCTCGCGTTCGACGATGGATCCGGCCGAACTGGAACGCATCGCCAAAGATTCCGATGGCCTGCGGGCAGTCATCATCACCCACCTCTATGGGCAGATGGCAGACATGGACAAGCTCTCCGCCTGTGCCGCCAGGCATGGGCTCGCCGTAATCGAGGATTGTGCACAGGCACATGGCGCGATCGATGCCCGGGGGCGTCGAGCTGGCAGCATCGGCGATGTCGCCGCATTCAGTTTCTATCCAACCAAGAATTTGGGGGCCATCGGTGATGGTGGCGCCGTTGTGACCCGCAGCGAGCAGATCGCAACCCTTGCGCGCCAGTACCGGCAGTACGGCTGGACGAGCAAGTACGACAACAGACTGGCGGGCGGACGTAACAGTCGGCTGGACGAAATCCAGGCGAGCTTTCTTTCCATCATGCTGCCTTCGCTCGACACTTGGAACCAAAGACGCAGGCAGATTGCTGCCCGCTATTCTCACGAGATCCGCAATCCCCGCATCGACATCCATACATGCGAAGGCACTGATTACGTGGCCCACCTGTACGTGGTGCGATCCCGGGACCGCGATGCATTGAAGGCGCACCTCGCATCCTGTGGCGTCGCCTCCGACATCCACTATCCGATTCCTGACCATCGTCAGGCGTGCCATCAGGGCCGTTTCGACCACGCCGACCTGAATGCGACCGAGCGCGATGCCGCAACGGTACTGACCCTGCCTTGCTTCCCGGAGCTGACTGACGACGAAGTCAGTCATGTCATCGACGCATGCAATCTGTTCTGAGAGAAGACCACGATCTTCCGCGGTACAGCCTCGTTGTCCCGATCTACGGGAACGAATCCGGCATTCCTGCCCTCATTGATGCAGTCGGTTTTATTGCGCGCGAACTTGATGACGACTTCGAGGCCATTTTCGTGGTCGATGGCAGCCCGGATCATAGCTATGCGCGCCTCAGGGAAATGCTGCCGGAGGCCTGCTTCAATTCCCAGCTCATTGCGCTCAACAGGAACTTCGGAGCGTTTGCAGCCATACGGGCCGGGCTCGGCCTTGCCAGGGGCGCTCACATTGCCGTGATGGCGGCAGATCTCCAGGAACCACCGGAGCTCGCGCTGACCTTCTTTCGAGAGCTTTCGAAGGGAGAGCACGATGTCGCATTCGGCGTGCGGCTTTCGAGAGACGATCCATGGCATTCGAAGATCATGTCATCCCTGTTCTGGTGGATCTACAGGCGGCTGGTGATGCCCGACATTCCTGCAGGCGGCGTGGACATCTTTGCGCTTCAATCGCATTTCCGCGACGACCTGCTGTCGCTCCAGGAATCCAACTCGAGCCTCCTGGCCCAACTGTTCTGGCTTGGAGGCCGCAGGCTGAATGTCGGATACCAGCGGGTGAAACGCCAGCATGGCAAGAGCGCCTGGACGCTGAAGAAGAGATTCCGCTATCTCACCGACAGCATTTTTTCTTTCACGAACCTGCCGATCCGTGTCATGACGTTTGTCGGCGCGTTCGGCATGGTCGCCGCAGCGATCCTCGGTGCCATCACCTTGATGGCCAAGGCTACCGGGACCATCGATGTGCCCGGCTATGCGGGCATCGTCATTGCCGTACTTTTCTTCGGCGCGCTCAACAGCTTCGGCATCGGCATCGTCGGCACATATGCGTGGCGAGCCTTTGAGAACACGAAGGCACGCCCGCTCGCCATCATTCAGACGAAAACCTTTTTCAAGGCAAAGTCATGACCACTCCATTCATCCACGAAAAGGCCATCTGCGAATCGATGGATATCGGCGAAGGCACCCGAGTCTGGGCATTCGCTCACGTGCTGCCAAAGGCCCGGATAGGCAAGGACTGCAACATCTGCGATGGCGTCTTCATCGAGAACGACGTCATCATCGGAAATCGTGTCACGATCAAGTGTGGCGTGCAGATCTGGGACGGCCTGCGCATTGAAGACGACGTTTTCATCGGGCCTAACGCGACGTTCACGAACGACAGATTCCCCAGAAGCAAGCAGTATCCCGCCGAATTTCCAGTCACCCGCATCGGGCAAGGCGCCTCGATCGGCGCCAATGCGACGATCCTGCCGGGGCTGACCATCGGAGCCGGCGCCATGATCGGCGCGGGTTCTGTCGTCACTCGATCCGTCCCTCCGAACGCCATTGTGGTCGGCAATCCCGCTCGAATCACGGGCTACGTGACCGATAGCGCCGATGGGCCACGGCAGTCGGCAGTCGCGCAGGAGCGGACTTCACGCCCCAACATCCACTGCAGTGGTGTATCGCTGATGACGATGCCACGCTACAACGATATTCGGGGATCGCTGAGCGTGGGCCAGTTCCAGCAGGATTTGCCGTTCGTTCCTGCCCGCTACTTCCTCGTCTTCGACGTCCCATCGCAGGAAACGAGGGGCGAACACGCCCACAAGGCATGCCACCAGTTCCTTCTGTGCGTGAGCGGATCGGTCCGCGTACTGGCCGACGATGGGGTCCACAGGGACGAGTTCACCTTGGATTCCCCGGACTGCGGCCTCCATCTGCCCCCGATGATCTGGGGGACGCAATATCGCTATTCGGCCGATGCGGTACTGCTCGTCTTCGCTTCGCACGAGTACGATCCGGACGATTACATTCGCGACTACGGCGAGTTCCAAAGCCTTGCCACGCAGAAAGCCGGATGAAAGCCCATCTTCGCCGGGCCGTTGATGGCAGAAGATCCGAGTTCGTCCGATTCCTGATCGGAGGGATTTCGAACACGGTTTTCACTTATGCGATCTACCTGCTTCTCCTGATGTTCTTCCCGGCGATGCCTTCGTATATCGCGAGCTTCATCATCGGAATCATCTCCGGCTACGTGATCAACAGTCTTTTTGTCTTCTCCTCGAAGCTCAACCTCAAACGATTCGCCGTATTTCCACTCGTACAACTGGTGAACCTCTTGGCGGGCAGTGCAATACTGTGGATCGGCATCAACACCATCGGCCTAGACGCCCGTGTCGCGCCCCTGCTATCGATAGCAGCCACCATTCCGATCAACTTCGTCCTGTCCAGAGTCGTCGTCAAGCATTAGCTGCCGCTTGCCGGACTTTCCCGTTGAACATTTCCGAAAGGCCAGTCACCGTGGACCTGAAAATACCCCGCCCTGACGCCGTCATAGACGATTGGCAGATCGTTTTCAGATCCATGGTATTCGTCGGACTCGCATCTCTCGTGCTGAGGGCGCCCTTCTGGATCGACCCTGGCTTTTCGGTCGACTCATACACGAACGCCAACGGATTTCCTGCGCTCCAGTTCTTTCTAGCCCAAGGGCGGATCGGGCAGTTCCTGATGATCCACACCGTGGAGTCCATCGGAATCAATTACCAGGCGTCTTCGCTACTGTTGCAGGCGACTGGAATCTTCATGCTCGGCGCCGCCTCCGTCCTGGCGATCTCGGCATTTTTCCGGGTCGAGGCCAGCACGCAGAAGGCGATATGCCTCGCGTCCCTGCTCTTCGTCGCGCATCCCTTCAATGCCGAGATCCTGACATTCCCGGAAGCCTCGTTCTACCCGCACTTCGCGACGTTCGTATCTTCGTTTGCTCTCTTTCTCGCGGCCAGGCGGATCGTTCCACTTGCACTGGCGGTCGCTGCCATCGCGTTTTCCCTGTCGATCTACCAGATCAGCATCAACATCCTCCTGGTCGCTTTGATGCTGGGGCTCATCGGCGTCATGTGCCGATTGCCTGCCTGCGTCATGGACAAACGAGGCATCCTCCGATCTGGCGCCATTGTCGTCTTCGCCGCCCTGGCGTATTTCGTTGCAGCGAAAGTACTGGCGCACCTCCTGGGCAACGGCATGGAAGGCCGCGGAACCCTGTTGCCGATCGATGCGATTCCCCGCCGCATCGGGGAGCTCCATCAACTCGGATTGCAGCTGCTTGATCGCTTCTACGTGTTGAAGCGTCCGCTTCTGATCATTCTCGCCGCAAGCCTCATCGTAGCGGGATACGCCAGCGCATCCGTGCAATCGGGCAAGGTGTTGTTGCGGCAGGCGGGACTGGCATCGGCCTATCTTGCATTCGCCGCATGCGGCATCGGCATTGTCGCGATCGCGAATGTCTGGTGGCCCGTCCCCCGCGTGCTGATCGGCCTGTCTTTCGCCATGGCTGCTGCAGCGCTGCCCGCACTCATTCATCCGGGGCGATGGACGCGCGCCTATGCAGTTTGCTGCTCCATTCTCCTGATTCTGGGCGGCACATCGGTCGGACTCGGCATCCACGCGGACCAGAAGCGCATCAATGCATGGGACGACGATCTGGCCGAACGCCTTTACGAGGACGCCAGCGCACTCGCGGGCACGAGCACGCCCAGAATCGAAATCGCGAACGTCCACATGAAGTGGACCCATGCGGTAGGCGTTGAATCGCTCTGGGGTGACATGAACATGTCGGCCTTCGCCGTACCCGGTGCGTTGCCGGGGCTATTCCGGGAAAGTCTTGGCGCCAAAGTCGAGATCATCGAGACGACACCAGCCTGGATGACGGCCTGCAATACGCTTCCGGGCTGGCCGGACAAACGATCGATGCGACTTCAGGGAGATATCGTGCAGATCTGCATCTGATCATCGGATGCATGCTGTACGCATGCCGAGATTTCACCGCCCCCGATCGAATGGGCCGTCAGGCGAATCGCAATCCTCCAGCTCAAGCCAATGCGGCAGCCAGATCCCGCCGCAAATCCTCCAGCGACTCCACCCCCACGCTCAGGCGCACGAGGTCGTCGTGGATGCCGAGCGCGGCGCGGCGTTCGACCGGCACGGAGGCGTGGGTCATGACGGCGGGGTGATTGACCAGGCTTTCGACGCCGCCGAGGGATTCGGCGAGGGTGAACAGGTGCGTGCGTTCGCAGAAGCGTTTCGCGCCTTCGTAGCCGCCCTTGATGCGCACCGAGACGATGCCGCCGAAGCCGTCCATCTGGCGCGCGGCGAGGGCGTGGTGCGGATGGGTCTTCAGGCCGGGGTAGATCACCTGCTCGACGCCCGGGTGGGTCTGCAGCCATTCGGCCAGGGCCAGTGCGTTCTCGCAGTGCGCCTTCATGCGCAGGTGCAGGGTCTTCAGGCCGCGCAGGGCGAGGAAGCTGTCGAACGGGCCCTGCACGGCGCCGACGGAGTTCTGCAGGAAGGCCATCTGCTCGGCGAGTTCGGCGTCGTCGCCGACCACCGCCATGCCGCCGACCATGTCGGAGTGGCCGTTGAGGTACTTGGTCGCCGAGTGCATGACGATGTCGGCGCCGTGTTCCAGCGGGCGCTGCAGGATCGGCGAGGCGAAGGTGTTGTCGACGACCATCCGCAGGCCATGCTTCCTGGCGATGGCGGACACGGCCTGCAGGTCGACGATCTTCAGCATCGGGTTGGTCGGGGTCTCGACCCACACCATCCGCGTGTTCGGGCGGATCGCGGCCTCGAAGGCGGCAGTGTCGGTCAGGTCGACGAAGCTGAAGTCCAGGCCGGCCGTGCGGCGGCGGACGCGTTCGAACAGGCGGAACGTGCCGCCGTAGACGTCGTCCATGCAGACGACGTGGCTGCCGCTGTCGAGCAGTTCCAGGATCGTCGAGGTGGCCGCCAGGCCCGAGGCGAAGGCGAAGCCGCGGCTTCCGCCCTCCAGGCCGGCGACGCAGCGCTCGTAGGCGAAGCGGGTCGGGTTGTGGGTCCGCGAGTACTCGAAGCCCTGGTGCACGCCCGGGCTGCTCTGGGCGTAGGTCGAGGTGGCATAGATCGGCGGCATCACCGCCCCGGTGGACGGGTCCGGCGACTGCCCGGCATGGATGGCCCGGGTACCGAGCCCCCAGTCGTCGGAGTGATCGGGGGCCTGCGCGGGAGCATGCTCGGTCATGGGGGGACTCCTTGAAGGACCGGAGATTTTACACCGGCCCTCCGGGCACCCCCTAGCGCACAGCGTCGCGTTTACTGAACGCGGCGGCGCAGCCAGTTCAGCAAGTCGATCCGGGTGATCAGGCCGAGGAAGCGGTCGCCGTCCATCACGATGGCCACATGGCCCCGGTCGAACACCGGCAGCAGGGCCTCGACCGGCGAGCGCACATCGAGGATGTCGAGCTTGCTGACCATCGCCGTGGACACCGGGTCGCGGAACCGGGCCTCGTCGCCGTAGACATGCAGCAGCACGTCGCTTTCGTCGAGGATGCCGACGATGCGGTCGCCGTCCATCACCGGCACCTGCGAGATCTCGTACAGCTTCATCCGCGCATAGGCGGTGACCAGCAGGTCGCGCGGGCCGACGACCACGGTGTCGCGCTGGGTGTAGGGGCGGAGGATCAGGTCGCGCAGGTCGCCGTGGCTGTCGCGCTCGATGAAGCCGTTGTCGAGCATCCAGTAGTCGTTGTACTGCTTCGACAGGTACTTGTTGCCGGTGTCGCAGACGAAGACCAGCACGTTCTTCGGCGTGGTCTGCTCGCGGCAGTATTTCAGCGCCGCGGCGAGCAGGGTGCCGCTGGAGGAGCCGCCGAGCACGCCCTCGCTGCGCAGCAGTTCGCGCGCGGCCAGGAAGCTTTCCTTGTCGGTGATGGCGTAGGCCTTCTTCACCCGGGTGAAGTCGGAGATCGAGGGCAGGAAGTCCTCGCCGATGCCTTCGACCATCCAGCTGCCGGACTTCTCGCTCAGCGTGCCTTCGTTGATGTACTCGGTGAGGATCGAACCGACCGGATCGGCCAGGATCAGCTCCGTGTGCGGCGAGTGTTCGGCGAAGCAGCGCGACAGGCCGGTCATGGTGCCGGAACTGCCGCAGCCGAAGACGATGGCGTCCAGGCCGCCGGCCTCGGCCATCTGGCGCAGGATCTCGGGGCCGGTGCCGAATTCGTGGGCGGCCGGGTTGTCGGGATTGCCGAACTGGTTGATGAAGTAGGCGCCCGGGGTCTCGCGGGCGATGCGCGCGGCCATGTCCTGGTAGTAGTCCGGATGGCCCTTGGCCACGTCCGAGCGGGTCAGCACGACCTCGGCGCCCATCGCCTTGAGGTTGAAGATCTTCTCGCGGCTCATCTTGTCGGGGACGACGAGGATGAGCTTGTAGCCCTTCTGCTGCGCGACCAGGGCCAGGCCGATGCCGGTGTTGCCGGCGGTGCCTTCGACCAGCGTGGCGCCGGGCTGGATGTCGCCGCGCTGCTCGGCGGCTTCGATCATGCGCAGGCCGATGCGGTCCTTGATCGATCCGCCGGGGTTCTGGCTCTCCAGTTTCAGGAACAGCCGGCAGACGCCGGTGTCCAGCCGCTGCGCACGCACGATCGGGGAATCGCCGATCAGGTCGAGGACGGAGTCATGGATCGAGGGTGCGTTCGACGGGGACGAATGCGACGAGGGCTGCGACATGCCGGCTTCCGGTGCGTGGGACAGGCCGGGATTATGGCATCGAACGGGGAATCGCCCTCGCGTGCGGGGCGTGGCGGCGCCGTCCGGAGGCATGCGCATACGGTATGCGCGAGGGTGCTGCGGACGACGGCGGTCTGACGAGGACGCCGCCGCCGTCCGCAGGGAAAACGCGTCCGGATGATCCGGGCGTCAGTGGTGCAGCGCGTCGTACATGCGGGTCAGTCGATCCTTCGCCGCAAGCTTCTCGCGCTTCATCTTGTTCAGGCGGACATCGTCCACCGGCAGGACGCCGAGCTCGGCGTCGAGCACCTGCTTGTCGAGCTCCTTGTGTCGATGGTAGAGCTGACGGAACTCGGCGTTCGCCTTCATCAGCGCTTCGACTTCGGACTGGGGTTGCCCTTCGAACATGGAGACCTCCTCACACGGGTGATGATGGGTCCGGTGGCGCGCACCGGCCCCGGGGATCGGGCGTGTCGATGAGCCTGGCGCGACGCTCGCGACGGCCACGCACGCGCCGTGCCGTGCCGTACACGACAGCGCCCCGGCCGGCAGGCACGGGGCGCAGTGGTGTTGGTCCGGGTTGGCGCGGGTTGCGCGAAGCGGGCGCTCCATCGCGGAGGCCCGCAAGCCCCTGGCTTGCGGCGGCAGTCTCCGGGGACGGATCGGGCTTGACGGTCATCGGCTCCGCTCTTGCGCCGGCGGGCACGATGCGCGCCGGTAGGATCGACCCTACTCCTGTCGCCCGGCCCCCGGCAAGCACCCCGCCCGGCCTCCATGCACCGGGGCGACGGGCGGACAGTTCGCGATGCCGAAGGCGTCACGCAACCCCATGATTCCTATCGATAAAACGAAACATTCACGCATGCCGCCGTTCAGCGGGCGGGCGGTTTCGGCTTCGCTTTCGGCTTGGTCCTGGGCTTGGGCGCAGGCTTGGGTTTGGGCGGTGCAGCAGTCCCCATCAATTCAGCCTCGCGACGCGCCAGCTCGGCTTCGCGCTCCCGGGCCTGGCGCAGTTTCTCGGCCTCGCTGCCGGCGACGGTGTCGAGCAGGCCCTCGGCCTCCTCGCGGCTGCGGGCCTCGGCGGCGATGGCCTCGCGCAGGCGCGCAGCTTCCTCGGCCTGGATCTTGGCTTCGAGGCGGATGCGCTCGGCCTCGGCGCGCGCGCGCTCGGCGTCGCGACGGCTGGCTTCGACCAGCAGCTCGCTGCGTTCGGTCTCCAGGCGCTGCAGTTCGGCGCGGCGGGCCTCGGTGGCGGAGGCGATCTCGGCGGTCTCGACCCGGATCCGGGCGATCCGGAGCGCCATCGGCCGCTGCTTGCGCTTGGCCGACACCAGCGCCTGCACGGCCTGGCGCGCCTGCAGCCGCTCGTAGGCGGCATGGGCGTTGCGCGCCGGGTCGGTGTCGATGGCCTGCAGGCGCTGCGCGAGCGGTGCGGCATCCGGGTCCGGCCCGGCGGCGTGGGCGGTCGATGCGATGAAAAGCAGCGCCGCAGCGATCAGGCGCAGCCTCATGGCGCAGCCTCCACGCCGAGGCGCTGGCGCAGCTCGGCGATCTCGCCCTTGCGCTGCTGAAGGTCGCTGGCCAGGCGCACGTCCAGGCTGCGAGCGTGCGCATAGTCGGCCTCGGCGGCGGCCAGCTGCGCCTGGGCGATGGCGTCGGCGGTCTTCTTCGCGGCGAGCAGGGCCTGTGCCTGGGTCAGGGCCATGCGCGCGCGCAGCAGGGCCTCGGCGGCGTACTGGTCGGCGTCGGCGCGCTCGGCCCGCAGCACGGCGGCCTGCGCGGTCTCGACCTCCTGCGCGGCGGGCACCGGGCCCCGTGCGGCGGCGAAGGAGGAAAGCGTGAGAAGGGTCACGAAGGCCATCGCTGCGAAACGACGACACCCCCGCGCGGGGTGCTGCGTGACGCAACGAAGATATGCGAAGCTTGCAGGCATGGGGTCCGTGTCCGGTGATCGCGATGCGCGTGATCGGTCGCAGGGCCATTGTCATCACCCCGTGGGGCATGCGCAACGCCGGCGGCGGGCGCGCGCCGCGCGGGCATTCAGTTATCGCATCCTGTACCCGGGGAGGTACGCAATGGACATCGGCTATTTCCTCAAGCTGATGACGGACAAGAACGCCTCGGACATGTTCCTGACCACCGGCGCGCCGGTGCACATCAAGGTCGAAGGCAAGCTCTACCCGCTCGGCAACACCGGCCTGCCCCCGGGCATGGTCAAGAAGATCGCCTATTCGCTGATGGACGAAGGCCAGGTGCCCGAGTTCGAACGCGACCTGGAACTGAACATGGCGATCTCGCTGGCCGACGCCGGCCGCTTCCGCGTCAACGTGTTCAAGCAGCGCGGCGAAGTGGGCATGGTCATCCGCGCCATCCGCAGCGTGATCCCGACCATCGAGGAACTGCAGCTGCCGCAGGTGCTGAAGAACGTGATCATGGCCCCGCGCGGCCTGGTCCTGATCGTCGGCTCGACCGGCTCGGGCAAGTCGACCTCGCTGGCGGCGATGATCGACTACCGCAACACCACCGCCGCCGGGCACATCCTCACCATCGAGGATCCGATCGAATACCTGCACAAGCACAAGAAGTCGATCGTGAACCAGCGCGAGGTCGGCCTGGATACCCACGCCTTCCACAACGCGCTAAAGAACGCGATGCGCGAAGCGCCGGACGTGATCCTGATCGGCGAAATCCTCGACGCCACCACGATGGAAGCGGCGATCGCGTTCGCCGAGACCGGCCACCTGTGCCTGGCGACGCTGCACTCGAACAACGCCGACCAGACCATCGAGCGCATCCTCAACTTCTTCCCGGAAAGCGCGCACAAGAACGTGCTGATGAACCTCGCGCTGAACCTCAAGGCGGTCATCAGCCAGCGTCTGGTGGTCGGCACCGACGGTCGCCGCATCCCGGCGGTGGAAGTGCTGATCAATACGCCGATGATCCGCGACCTGCTGCGCCGCGGCCAGGTGCACGAGATCAAGGCCGCGATGGAGGAAACGCTGGAGGAAGGCATGGAGTCCTTCGACCAGTGCCTGTTCCGCCTGACCAAGGAAGGCAAGATCGACATGGAGCAGGCCCTGCGCGCCGCCGACTCCCGCGACGGCCTGGCGCTCAAGTTCCGCCTGTCCGAAGGCGGCAGCAACGAGCACGACCCGTACGCGGTCGCGTTCGATGGCGGAGACGGCAGCTCGTCGTTCTCGCACTGAGTCCATCACCGATGGAATGACGACGCCCCGGTCGAAAGCCGGGGCGTCGTCGTGTCGGAGACCGGGAGCGGGCGGATCGCTCAGTCGTTGCGGGGCGCGTCCGGCTGCAGTTCGGGCCGGGCGGCGTCGAACTCGGGGCGGGCCAGGCAGGCGGCCTCGATCTGCCGGATGTTCGGGAACGGGGTCAGGTCCACGCCGAAGCGGCGGGCGTTGTAGACCTGCGGGATCAGGCAGCAGTCTGCGATGCTCGGGGTGTCGCCTTCGCAGAACTCGCCGCGGCCGAGATCCTCGACCAGCATCGCCTCGAACGCGGTGAAGCCCTCGACGATCCAGTGCCGCACCCAGGCGTCGCGCTCGCTCTGCGGCGCGCTCCATTCGCGCTCCAGGTACTGCAGCACGCGCAGGTTGTTGAGCGGGTGGATGTCGCAGGCGACCAGTTGCGCCAGGGCCCGGGTGCGCGCGCGGTCGCGCGGCGTGACCGGCAGCAGGGGCGGCTGCGGCCAGAGTTCTTCGAGGTATTCCAGGATCGCCATGGACTGGCGGATCTTGCGCTCGCCGTGGGCCAGCACGGGCACGAGCTTCTGCGGGTTGGTGACGGCGTAGTCCGGGGCGTGCTGCTCGCCACCATCACGGACCAGGTGCACCGGCACCTGCTCGTAGGGCAGGCCCTTGAGGTTCAGGCCGATCCTCACCCGGTACGCGGCGCTGGACCGCCAGTAACCGTAGAGCTTCAGGGTTTCGTTCATGCCGATGCTCCCAATCGCTCGCGCACTGCCATCAATGCGAAACCGAGCAGGTTCAGGCCCGGCCATTGCGCCGGATCATGCGCGCGCGGGTCGCCGGCCGCAAGCCCGATGCCCCAGATCGCATCGACCGGGCTGGCCTCGACCAGCACCTGGTCACCGGTCGACAGCAGGAAGCGCTGCAGGGCCGGATGCTGCGAGAACCTGGCGAGGTTGCCCGCGACGACCAGGTCGAAGCGATGCGCCCGCCAGCGGGCCTCGTCGAAACCGCGCACCGCGCGTCCGGCGGCTTTCGCGGCGGCGGGGTCATCGCTGGCCAGCACTTTCGCCAGCGCATCGGCATCGTCGAACAGCCGCGCCTTGCCGGCCATCATCCAGTGCTCGGCAGTGGCGTAGCGCACGCCGTCGACTGCGAACGGCGAGGGAAACCACTGGCTGAGGCAGGCTTTCGAGGGCGCACCATCGGCGCGCCCCCGATGCCCCCAGAAATGCAGCCAGGCGAAGCGCTCGCCGCCAGCGACGCGAGCGCGCAGGGCGTCCACGTCGAGCGGCAGGTGACGCGTCATGCCGGACGGTCGATCCGCTGTTCGATCGCGCCGAAGATGTCGGCGCCGTCGCGGCTGCGCATCTCGATCCGGACCACGTCGCCGTACTTCATGAACGGGGTCTGCGGCTTGCCGGTTTCCAGGGTCTCGACGGTGCGGCGCTCGGCGAAGCAGGACGCGCCCAGCGAGGTGTCCTCGTTGGCGACGGTGCCCGAGCCGACGATGGTGCCGGCGCTGAGCGGGCGGGTCCTGGCGGCGTGCGCGACCAGCTGCGCGAAGTCGAACTGCATGTCGACGCCGGCTTCCGGCGCGCCGAACCATTCGCCGTTGATGTGGGTGAGCAGCGGCAGGTGGACCTTGCTGCCCTGCCAGGCATCGCCCAGCTCGTCGGGGGTCACGAACACCGGCGACAGCGCCGAGCGCGGCTTGGACTGCAGGAAACCGAAGCCCTTGGCCAGTTCGTTCGGAATGAGGTTGCGCAGCGAGACGTCGTTGACCAGGCCGATCAGCTGGATGTGCGCGGCGGCGGCGTCCGGCGTCACCGCCATCGGCACGTCATCGGTGACGATCACGACTTCGGCTTCGAGGTCGATGCCGTAGTCCTCGCTGGGCACGCGCACCGGATCGCGCGGACCGTAGAAGCCGGCGCTGACCGCCTGGTACATCAGCGGATCGACGTAGAAACTCTCCGGCACCTCGGCGCCGCGCGCGCGGCGCACGCGCTCGACGTGCGGCAGGTAAGCCGAGCCGTCGACGAACTCGTAGGCGCGCGGCAGCGGCGCGGCCAGCGCGGCCATGTCGAGGTCGAACGCAGCTTCGGCGGTACCGGCGTTCAGCGCCTCGGACAGCGCGTTCAGGCGCGGCGCGGCGTTGGACCAGTCCTCCAGCGCGCGCTGCAGGGTCGGCGCGATGCCGTCCGCGCGCACGGCGCGGCTCAGGTCGCGGGAGACCACGATCAGGGTGCCGTCACGGCCACCGTCCTTCAGAGAGCCCAGCTTCATCGGAACCTCGATTGCGTGTTGCGGAATTGGTTTCAATTGTAACTGAATTGGATGCGCGCTCTAGCCTTCGGCCTGGAAGCCCCCGGCACGGAACGTCAGGACCAGGGTGTCGCGGTGGCCGCCGCCCTCGCCCCCGGCCAGGGGCTGGATCGGCGTGGATTCGTGGATGACCCGGGTGTCGTCGAGCAGCAGCAGGCTCCAGGGCTCGGCCAGGGTGAAGCGCTGGCCGTCCGGGCCATCGGCCTGGAACACCCGGGTCTCGCCGCCGCGGATGGCGTGGCGGTCGACCAGGAACACGGCGACGAAATCGACGCCGTCGCGATGCGCGCCTTCCGGCGTGGGTCGGCCGATGCCGTCGCGGGTGTCGATGCGGAACTGGTGCGCCTCGACGTACCAGGGGTCCGCCGGCCGCACCGCGCGCAGGCAGGCGCCCAGCGAGGCGAGCACGGCCAGCCAGGCCTCGTCCGTCGCCACGGCATCCTCGACCGGGGCGAACCAGCGCTGGATGCCGCCGTGCAGGGCGTTGTAGTCGACCGGCTGGTAATGGGCGCGGTGCGGCGCGCGGGCCACGCCATCGGCGGAGACGGTGAAGCAGGCATGCCGACGGCTGCGATAGCGGCCGCCGTCGCGGAGGTATTCATCGGGCGGGAGGTCGTCCCAGGACGCCGCCAGCGATGCCAGGGCTGCGGCGGTGACGCCGCACAGCGCATGCACATCACCCGGGGGCAGCACGGCATAGCCGCGTGCGCGCAGGTCGTCGACCAGCGCCTCCGGCGGGGTGTAGGGGGCGGAAAAGGTGGCGACCATGGCGTTCTCGGCAGGAAGAAGGACGCATCGCAGGTCGGCCCGCGCCGCACCGCGCATCTCATGCGGATCGGCCATTGTCCACTCGATGCGGAAGCCTGTTACTTTAACGCGTCGGCCGCGGCCGACGGGGCGCGTCGCCGCAAGACAGCCATGCAAACGGCGTCGCGGGCGGCAAGGGACACGAGCAGAGCGCTGCAGGGCAGGAAGCAGCCTCGGGATCGGGAACAGGGGTCATGGGTGGCAGGACGCTGATCGACATCTCTCGGATGCGCGCGCTCGAGCGCACATCGAGCATGGAAGCGCTGAGCGGCGAGATCGACGCCGTGCTCGGCCCCCTCGGGGTCACGTCCTGGTTCTATGCCGTCGACCTGCCGCTGGTGAACGATCATGCGCACCAGGTGCGGATGGGCACCTATCCGGAAGCATGGGTGGAACACTACTTCGCGCAGGACTACATCAGCATCGATCCGATCATCAGCCATTGCCACGACCACGCCACGCCGCTGGCCTGGGACGACGCGCAACAGCTCGATCGCCGCGTGGTCGACCCCCACCTGCAGAAGATCCGCACCCTCTTCGGGGAAGCACGCGAATTCGGCCTGGGATCCGGGATCAGCATTCCGCTGCACGGACCCGGCGTCTCCTGGGGCCTGATGTCGTACGCGTCGGACACCCTGGGTGCGAAGGACTTCAACGACATCCTGCCCGAGCTGCACCTGCTCGCGCATTTCGTGCACGAAGCCGCGCGTCGCTTCGCGCGTTCCAAGACGCCCGCCCAGCTGCCCGCCCTGACCAAGCGCGAGCGGGAATGCCTGTCCTGGGCGGCCGAAGGCAAGACCAGCTGGGAGATCGGCCAGCTCCTGAACATCAGCGAGCGCACCTCGATCTTCCACCTGCAGAACGCGACCCACAAGCTCGGGGTCAGCGGCCGCCAGGCCGCCATCGCCCGCGCGGTCTCGCTCGGGCTGATCGTCTCCACCTTCCGCAACTGATCCACCGGGCGCGATCGATCGGGTTCGCGCAAACCCGCGCGACAATCATGAATTGATTGTCACCGATTGCTTTCGATTGCAGGCTTTCCACGACAGCGCCCCGGAAGATCGGCGCCGATCGCCGGCGATCGGCTCGGTTGGCAACAATATTCACGGACAAGGATCAACCTGTCAGGTCGGTCAGCTGCAAGAACCGACAGGGCATCCGCTCCACTGGCGTCTCCTCACCACACCAAGGAGACACCATGACCCGCATTGCCATTGGCCGCGCCGGCGAACCCGACCTCAACGCCACTCTTCTGGACAGCATGTACCGACTGCGCAGCGAGGTCTTCCACGAACGGCTGGGCTGGGATGTCCGGGTGGAACACGGACGCGAGCACGACTGGTTCGACCTGATCGGCCCGCACTACCTGATCGCGCACGAACAGGGCACGCAGGCGCTCGGTTGCTGCCGGCTGCTGCCGACCCTGGGACCCAACATGCTGCGCGACATCTTCCCGTCGCTGCTCGACGGCGCGCCGGCGCCGGCCGGGCCGTCGACATGGGAAGTGAGCCGTTTCGCGATCAGCACGCGCTGCGCGGGCGACGGCTTCGGTTTCGGCGACCTGCCCGCCGCGATGCTGGCGGACATGTTCCATTTCGCCGCCGCCCGGGGGGTTGAAGAACTCGTCGGGGTAACCAGCGCGCCGATCGAGCGGATGCTGCGCCACCTCGGCCTGCATGTGGAACGGCTGGGTACGCCGCGGCGGATCGGCCGGGTGCTCAGCCTTGCCTTCCGCATGCCGGTCGGCGACAACCTCCCGGTGGCCGGGCGCATCAGCGGCAGCGCGCCTGCGCTGGACATCGCCCGCGCGGCCTGAGCGAAGCACGGCGACAGGCGCCCTCGCCCGCCAACGCGCAGGGGAAGGCGCGGGGACCACCCGGGAAGGGCACGAGAACGGCCCAGGAACGGCCAGGGAAAGGCCAGGAATAGGCCGGGGGCAATGCGACATGCGCCGGCTGCGCAGGCAGCCGGCGACATCGCGAGTACAAACATCATGCCGGGACGCCGCGCAGGTCCGCAGGGACCTGCGCGGCACACCCGGCCTCAGGCGACCTGCGCGACCTGGCGCGCCGGGGCCATCGGCGCGGCTTCGCCATGGCGCTCGCGCAGCAGGGCCGCCGTGCCATCCCACAGCGCACGTCGGGCCGACATCGCCTCGCGGGCCGCCTCGCGCGCATGCGTCAGGCCATCGGCGTCTCGCGCGAGCTCGGCCTGGATCAGGCGGCTCGCCGCCGGGCCGTGGCTGTCGCCGTCCAGCTCGATGTGGCGCTGCAGGTAGTAAACGAACCCCGGCGCCTGGCCTTCGCTCAGGCCCCAGCGATCGAGCAGGCTCTGGAACATCGGCGGGATCACGTTCTCGCGCCCGTAGAAGAAGCTGGACATCACCTCCAGCGTGCTGCCGCGCAGGCACGTACCGATGGTGTGCCCGACGAAATCGCGCACGAACTGCGGCACTTCGGCACGCGCGAACGCGTCCTCCAGGGAAGCGCCACCGCGCAGCGCGGACAGGAAGTGCTCGAACTGGGCGGTCGGCGCGCCGACATCGCGCATCGCCTTGAGGTAGAGATCCAGATGGCTCGCCGGATGCCCGTCGGCATCGACGTCGCTTTCCTCGGCCAGCACGATGTCGTTGATCAGTCGCGCCGCCTCCGGGTTGCTCGGCGGCATCCACGGCAACTCGACGCAGGTCAGGTCGCGCTGCAACCGCTTGGCCAGGGACATGAAGTCCCAGACCGCGAAGACATGCACCTGCATGAACGAACGCAGGGCCTCGACATGCGCGATTTCCACGAACACCGGGTGCGTCTCCAGCTCATGGCGAAGACGGCGCATTGCCGGGGTCAGCACCACATCCACTTCCTGTTTCATGTGTCCTCTCCTGATCCGATCATGGTGTGAAAACAGACGGGAATGCCCGATATCGACCATCCGTGGCCGACCGGACCGCCGGACCGGCGCTATCGCCGGCCCATGTCCCGCGAAAAGCCGGCAAAGGCCTCCCGCAGGCGATACATCCATGTGTCGCCAAACCTGTCGTGATCGTTGGAGAGCCGGGGCCCAGCCCCGGCCGGTCGTCAGACCGGGTGGTAGAGCGGATACAGACTGCCTTCCTCGCGCTGGATGCGCTGGGCCAGCAAACCGCCTACCGTCTTGTAGTCGTTCATGAACTCGGTGCGCATCTTCTGATCGAAGGCGTCGACCTGGTATTTCTTCACGAAATCCACCACGCCGCGCGCGATCGCGTTCATTTCACGGCGGAAGCTGCGCACCAGGGCGGAGCTCTCCGGGTCGTGCTGCATCGCGTTCTCGACGTAGTTGTAGAAGCGGACGTTCTCGGCGATCAGGTGACCTTCCAGGTGCACCTTGAACGCATTGAGCATCTGCGGGATGGGCTGGAAATCGCCCTGTTCGGCACATTCGCCGATGGCGCCGAAAAGCTTCACGAGATCGGCATGATCACGCTTCAACGCCGGGACGAGTTCCGGATCGTAAGCGATGCCGAATCCGCTTCGGCGCTGTTCCTGGCTGGGAATTCCCTGCGGGAGGGCCTGCGACCTCGGCCCCTGACCGCCACCCAGCAACTTCCTGATGAAATCGAGCACAACTTCCCCTGTATGTTCATTGCCGGCATCCACCAGCGTTGGCGAACATAGCCGCAGGCCACGTGGATCGGGTACCTGTAAGAAATGACAGGGAGGACGAATGCCCGTTCGGGAGTGACTACGAAGTCATGGAATGCAGCGCAATCTGCGAGCGAATGCGTATCCGGCGATGCCCACCCTCAGGCCATGGACGGACTGTGCTGCCCATGGAACGACAGCGTGCGCGGCGCATCCCGGGGCGGGCAATGTCGCAGCATGATCCCCGAACGAAAAAAGCCTGCCGTGAAGGCAGGCTTTTCGAAGATGGCAGCCCCGGATGGATTCGAACCACCGAATGCCTGAGTCAGAGTCAGGTGCCTTACCGCTTGGCGACGGGGCTGTAGTGCGGGGGCGCATTGTAACGCCAAACAAGCGAAACAAGGAACTCCCCCGCAGGGGCCGGGAGCAGGCTCCCGGCGTGTTCCGAAGCGATCAGCGCTTCGAGAACTGGGTGGCGCGACGTGCCTTGTGCAGACCGACCTTCTTGCGCTCGACCTCGCGGGCGTCGCGGGTCATGAAGCCGGCCTTGCGCAGCTCGGACTTCAGGGTCTCGTCGTACTCGACCAGCGCGCGGGCGATGCCCAGGCGGATGGCGCCGGCCTGGCCGGTGGTGCCGCCGCCGGTCGCGGTGACGACGATGTCGAACTTGTCGGTGGTCTTGGTCAGCTCGAGCGGCTGGCGGACGATCATGCGGGCGGTTTCGCGACCGAAGAATTCGTCGAGCGGACGCTCGTTGACGGTGATGTTGCCGGTGCCCTTGCGCAGGAAGACGCGGGCGACGGAGGACTTGCGACGGCCGGTGCCGTAATTCTGCTGAGTAGCCATCGTTTAGATATCCAGGACTTGCGGCTGCTGGGCGGCGTGCGGGTGTTCGGAACCCTTGTACACCTTGAGCTTCTTGTACATGGCGCGGCCGAGCGGATTCTTCGGCAGCATGCCCTTCACGGCGATCTCGATCACGCGCTCCGGGTGGCGCTCCAGCGCCTGGGCCAGGTTCTCGGTCTTCAGGTTGCCGATGTAGCCGGTGAAGCGGTGGTACTTCTTGTCCAGCAGCTTGTTGCCGGTCACCACGATCTTCTCGGCGTTGATCACGACGAAGTAGTCGCCGGTGTCGACGTGCGGGGTATAGACGGGCTTGTGCTTGCCGCGGAGGCGGTAGGCGAGCTCTGCGGCAAGGCGACCGAGGGTCTTGCCGGAGGCGTCGACGAGATACCAGTCGCGCTGGACGGTCTCGTTCTTGGCGATGAAAGTCTTCATGGAGAACTCTGAGGAATGGGGTGCCTGGTCGGGCTGGTTCCGGCCGCCCCCATGCTGCCGGGGCGACTGAACTTCACCGCGCGTTGTCTTGCGTGAAGCGCTTCGCGGACCGCAGGCGCGGCCGCAAAGAGGCGGAATGATAGCCCCCGCCCGGGGGTACCGCAAGTCCGGCCCACCGGAGAAGTCGGACCGGCTCGCGCGTGCACCGCGTCATGCCCGAAGATGCGCGGGTGACTCCCGACCCGCCCTGCCCCGTCATCGACACACCCTCCCTGCAGGCGCTGGCCGACCGCTGCGTGCAATGCGGCCTGTGCCTGCCGACCTGCCCGACCTATGCGCTGGAGGGGCTGGAAAGCGAGTCGCCGCGCGGCCGGATCGCGCTGGCGCGCGCCCTCGACGACGGCCGCCTGGCGCCGACGCCGGCCACGGAGGCGCACCTGGACCACTGCCTCGGCTGCCGGCGCTGCGAAGCGGTGTGTCCGGCCCGGGTCGAGTTCGGCGCGATCCTCGTCCGTGCCCGCGCCGACCAGCGGACGCGACGCCGCCCCGGCCTCCGGCAGCGTGGTGCGGAATGGCTGGCCGCACGCCCGCGCACGCTCTCGTCGCTGCTCGGACTGTATCGCCGGGCCTGGCCCCTGCTCCCCTCGGCGGCCCGTTCACTGCCCCGGCCACCCGCGCAGATTGCCCGCGAGACGGAGGGCTCCGAGGGCCCGGCGGTGGCCGTCTTCACCGGCTGCGTCGCACGGGTTTACGAAACCGGACTGCATGTCGCCATCAGCCGTCTGCTGGGAGCGATCGGCCAGCGCGCGGTCTTCCCGGACGGCCAGGGCTGCTGCGGGGCGCTGCATGCGCATGCCGGCGATGTCGGCACGGCGGCCGCGCTCGCCGCGCGTAACCATGCGGCCTTCGCCGGGGGCGCCACCGTGCTGACCCTGGCCAGCGGCTGCCACGAGGCCGTCGCCGCTGCGGTGCCGGGCACCCGCGATGCGATCGACCACCTGGCCGACCATGCCGACGCCCTGCGCTTCGCGCCGCGTCCGGAACGCGTCGCCCTGCACCTGCCCTGCAGCCAGCGCAACACCGTCGGCAGCGATGCCGCGCTGCGCGGCCTGCTGGCGCGCGTCCCCGGACTGGAGGTCGTTGTCCTCGACGCCGGCTTCGGCTGCTGCGGCGCCGCCGGCACGCAGATGCTGACCGACCCGGCGCGTGCGGACCGGTTCCGCCAGCCGCTGCTGGCGCAGCTCGCCGCCAGCGGCGCGACCCGGCTGCTCAGCGCCAACATCGGTTGCCGGCTGCATCTGGACCAAGACCGGGCAATGCCGGTCCAGCACCCGCTCGAACTGCTGGCCGACTGCCTGGCGTGACGCGCTTCCGGCGACGTTCGGCATGGTTTGGACGATAATGCCGGCATGACCACGACCCGCCGCCTGTCCCCGCTCGATCGCCTGATCGTCGATGCCCAGAACGCACTGGAGACCGTGGTCGGCGCCCCCCGCGCCGCCCGGCCCAATCCCGGCGACGCCGAAGCCGAGGTGGTGCTGGACGAGGCGGAGCGCCGCCACGCGGCCGGGCTGATGCGCATCAACCATGTCGGCGAGGTCTGCGCGCAGGCGCTGTACGTCGGCCAGGCCGCGGTGGCCCGCGACGAAGGCACCCGCGCGCAGCTGCTGGCCGCCGCGCAGGAAGAGACCGACCACCTCGCGTGGTGCGCCGACCGCCTGCGCGAGCTGGACAGCCGCCCCAGCCTGCTCAACCCGGTGTGGTACGCCGGCAGCTACGCCATCGGCGTGCTGGCCGGGCTGCGCGGCGACGGCTGGAACCTCGGGTTCGTGGTCGAGACCGAACGCCAGGTCGAAGCCCACCTCGAAGAACACCTGCAGACCTTGCCCGCCGCCGACGGCCGCAGCCGCGCCATCCTCCGGGTCATGAAGGACGACGAAGTCCGCCATGCCGAGCATGCCCGCGAGGCCGGGGCGAAGATCCTGCCGCCGCCGGTGCCGACCGTGATGGCGCTGGCCTCGAAGGTGATGAAGACCGTCGCCTACCGGCTCTGATCCGCAGGCACCGGGTCCGGTCGTCGTACGGGATCAACGCGACAGCAGCTTCAGGCCGGCGATGCCGGCGACGATCATCAGCAAGCAGGCGATCCGCGCCGGCGAGGCGCTCTCGCCGAACAGGCCCATGCCGACCAGGGCGACGCCGACCGCGCCGATGCCGGTCCAGATCGCATAGGCCGTTCCCAGCGGGATGCCCTGCAGGGCGCGGGTGAGCAGCCACAGGCTGGTCGCGGCGGCCAGCGCGGTGAACAGGGTCGGCCAGGGGCGGGTGAAGCCTTCGGTGTGCTTGAGGCCCAGGGCGAAGATGATCTCGAACAGCCCGGCCAGCAACAGGTGAATCCACGACATGGTCGTCTCCAGTGAATCCGGAGCCGTCGTGCCGTCGGTGTCCCGAACATCGGTATCCCGAAAAAGCGACGGCGGCCCGGAAGGTCCGGACCGCCGTCGGTCGTTCGGTTCGCGCATCGTCGCGATGCGGCGCGGGTCGTCCCGCGAGTTGGCGAAGGATGGCGCGGGTGCGATGACCCGCGCCCGGCCCGTCACTCGGCCAGGTTGCGGCCGTGGTACAGCTCCTCGATCTCCCGCTTCAGGCGCGCTTCGATCTTCATGCGCTCCTTGAAGGACAGGTTCTTGGCCTTCTCCTCGAACAGGTAGGTGTCGAGGTCGAATTCCTTGAGGTGCATCTTCGTGTGGAAGATGTTTTCCTGGTACACGTTCACGTCGAGCATTTCGTAGCGCGACTTGATGTTCTTGGCCAAGTAGTCCTGGATCGAATTGATCTTGTGGTCGATGTAGTGCTTCTTGCCTTTCACGTCGCGGGTGAAGCCGCGGACGCGGTAATCCATGATGACGATGTCGGACTCGAAGCTCTCGATCAGGTAATTCAGCGCCTTCAGCGGCGAGATCACGCCGCAGGTGGCGACGTCGATGTCGGCGCGGAACGTGGCGATGCCGTTGTCCGGATGGGTTTCCGGATAGGTGTGCACGGTGATGTGCGACTTGTCCATGTGCGCGACCACCGCGTCGGAGATCAGCTCCTTGCCGGCATCCTTCTTGTCGATCACCGGCTCCTCGGAGATGAGGATGGTCACCGACGCGCCCTGCGGATCGTAGTCCTGGCGGGCGATGTTGAGGATGTTGGCGCCGATGATCTCGGCGACGTCGGTCAGGATCTGCGTCAGGCGATCGGCGTTGTACTCCTCGTCGATGTACGCGATGTAGCGCTGGCGCTCCTCCTCGGAGACCGCGTAGCAGACGTCGTAGATGTTGAACGACAGCGCTTTGGTCAGGTTGTTGAAGCCTTGCAGCTTCAGACGCGGCAGCGGCTTGACCACGGCATCGGTTCCTTGGGGTACGGAGGTTGGGGGCGCGATTATGCGGCAGAGGGGGGGGCGGCGCCACCGTTTGCCGGGCGGGCCCCGGGAATCCGCAGCCCGGGCTGACGGGCGGGCGGGCCGGGGCGCGGGCCGGGGGCTGAAAGCCACGGTTTGCCCGGAACCGAACAAAAGCCTACTCTTGCCCATTCCTTCGCTCTGGCTCGCATGAACACATCCCCCGTGGCCACGCTGACACCTCTCCGCCGAAACGCCAACCCGCTCGCTCCGACGGTCGCGACCATCGAGCGTTTCCTCTCCCATTGCCACCGTCGCCGCTACCCGCCGCGGACCGAGGTGTTCCGCCCGGGAGATCCGGCCGGCACCTTGTATTACGTGATCTCGGGTTCGGTCAGCATCATCACGGAAGAGGACGACGGCCGGGAGCTGGTCCTGGGCTACTTCGGGCCCGGCGAATTCGTCGGCGAGATGGGCCTGTTCGTCGAGAGCGACCGCCGCGAGGTGGTGCTGCGCACCCGCACCCAGTGCGAACTGGCGGAGATCGGCTACGAGCGCCTGTACCAGCTGCTCGAAGGCCCGCTCGGCAACGACGCCGCCCAGCTGATCTACGCCATCGGCGCCCAGCTGTCCCGTCGCCTGCTGGACACCAGCCGCAAGGCCGGCCGTCTGGCCTTCCTCGACGTCACCGACCGGATCATCCGCGCCCTGCACGACCTGACCCGCGAGCCGGAAGCCATGAGCCACCCGCAGGGCACCCAGCTGCGCGTGTCCCGCCAGGAACTGGCGCGCCTGGTCGGCTGCTCGCGCGAAATGGCCGGCCGCGTGCTCAAGAAGCTGCAGGCCGACGGCAAGCTGCACGCCCGCGGCAAGACCGTGGTCGTCTACGGCACCCGCTGACCGGCCGCGCCTCCCGGTGACGCACCCCGCCATGCCCGGCCCGCCGCCGGAGGACATCGACCTCCGCGGCGCCATCCCCGGCGATGCCGGGGACGTGGCGGCGCTGCTCACCCAGCTCGGCTATCCCTGCGAACCCGCCGATGCCGCCGAGCGCATCAGCACCGTCCTGCACAACGATCGCCAGGCCCTGATCCTGGCCCGCGCCCGTGGCGCCGCCTGCGGCCTGCTCGCCCTCGACTTCATGTATTACCTGCCGCTGGGCACCACGACCTGCCGGGTCACCGCCCTGGTGGTGGCCGAGGATGCGCAGGGCCGGGGCGTCGGCCGCCTGCTGCTGCGCGATGCCGAACGCCGCGCCCGCCTCGGTGGCGCCGCCCGGCTGGAAGTCACCAGCGCGGGCCACCGCACCGACGCCCATGCCTTCTACCGCGCCTGCGGCTTCACCGAGGGCGCCGTGCGCTTCGTGAAGCTGCTCGGCGACTGACCCGACCGCCACGCCCATGACCGACACGACCACACCGATGCAGTGCCCGAAGTGCCAGGCCGCCATGCACTCACTGGAAGGCTTCGAGGAAGCGGTCGTCCACCGCTGCGAAGGCTGCCGGGGCATGTGGTTCGAGATCATGGCGCACGAACAGCTGCGCGAGGATGCCGCCCGCATCGACCTGGGCGAACCCGCCGCACCGGCCGAGGGCGAATACTTCGACCCGACCGCGCCCGCCCCGGCCACCCTGCTCTGCCCGGCCTGCGACCACTATCCGCTGGTGCACATGGTCGATCCGCACCAGCCGCATATCCGCTTCGAAAGCTGCAAGTTCTGCTACGGCCGCTTCTATGACGCCGGCGAATTCAAGGATTTCGTCGACGACAGCGAATACGACGGCACGTTCGACAGGCTGCTGAAGAAAGTCTCGGCCGCACTCGCCGACTAAACCAAAACGGGGTCAGGTTCAGTTCCTGTCGGGAGCTGAACCTGACCCCGTTTTGCCTCGCCGACTGACGGCATTCCTGCTACGGAACCGGGCCCGCTTGCAGGCCGGACGCGCGGCGCATCACCAGCTCGCGGCCGAGCTGCAGCCGCGTCAACTGCAGGCACTCGTCGGACGGCGAGCCGGGGTCCGTCCTCATCATCTCCGCGATGTTGCGGACGATCTGCACGGGGGTCAGGAAAACCCCCTTGATGCTCCATGGTCCGAGAAGAAGACTGGATCCGATGCATTCGAGGTTGCCCATGACGCCGCAGCGCCGGCACTGGATGCGGCAATCCTGCCCCCAACTGGCGAAGACCAGCGCGGACCAGACCCAGTACTGCCTGCGCGCCTCGTTGATGCCATTGCGCCGCCCGCATTTCGGGCAGGGGCCGGAACGGATGCGCATGGCATGGTCCAGGATCTCGTGCGCCGGCGTGTTGGCCGTCGCCTCCAGGCTGCGCAGTGTCTGCTGGCAGGCCTGGCTGCAGAATCGCTGCCCCCGGTCCACGAATCCGTTGGGAAAAGTGCTCTTCCCGCAGTGATCGCAGGTGTTGGTGACACCCGTGCGCCGGTAGAAATCGCTGCGCTGGCTGCGTATTTCGCGATCGAGCGACTCGCCCGAGAGGCCGCGCGCATCGAGGAGGTCGATGATCGCGGCCTGCGCATCGTCGGTCAGGGCCTGGTTGGCCAGCTTGTCGACCAGCGAGGGCGTATCGAGGTCGGCGAATCGCCTGGCGAAATCGGATCTTGAATACATGGCAGTGGATCGGAGGCGGAGAGAACGACGACGATCAGCCCCGCTCCAGCACAGGCGGCAGCGGGCAGTGCAGGACGGCGCAGACGGTGCGCAGGAGTTCGGATTCGGCGACGCCGATGCGGCCGTCGTGGCTGACGGCGGCGGTGACCGCTTCGACCAGCAGCTGCTTCGCGTGCGGTTCCAGCGCATCGAGCACGGACCACACCGGCTCCAGCGCGGTCACGCCCTCGCTCGGCACGACGAAATCGAGGTCGTCGCGCGGCAGCACGCGCTGCATGCCCGCGCGATAGGCGCGCAATGCGTCCTGCCCGTCGTCATGACCCGCGCGTGCGACCACCGAAAGCAGGGTCGCGATCTCGTGGCGGGCGTCGGCGATGCGGCGGTGCCCGAACTGCCGCTGCCGCGAGGGATCCAGCGATGCACGCACCTGCATCCGCAGCAGGGTGCCGAGGCAGTACTCGAACACGGAGACGCGCGCATCGGCATTGACCACGGCATGGATGGCGTCCAGCACGCGGCTCATTTCCGCGCGCGGCCTGCGGCACAGCACCGGGAAGCACAGCGAGGCCAGCGGCAGGCGCAGCATCGGATGCAGGGCCGGCCCCGATCCGGATGCGGCCAGATGCTCGTCGCGCAACGCCGTCGCCATCACCGCGCGATCGCGCCCCAGGCGCGCGGCGATCTCGGCATGCTGCCGGTCGCGCACGGACGCATCGGCATCGAGCAGCAACGCGAGGACCAGCGTGACCACGTCCTCGCGCTGCGCCGCCAGCGCGCGCAGCGATTCGGGCAATTGCGCGGCGATGATGTCGGCACGGCGGTAATCGTCCGGCTGCGGCTGCGCGACCTGCGCCGCGACCAGCGCCGGAGCGACCTGCATCGCGCTGCGCGCCGGCGGCAACACGCCGGTCGCACCACCGGCCAGGCCCAGGCGCAGGTCTTCCTCCAGGCCGTGCGGCGGTTCGGTGCGCCAGCGCAGCGACAGCTGGCCCAGCTGCTCGCTGCCGAAGCCCGGCTCCAGCGCCTGGATGCGCTGCAGCAGCGGCGGATGCGTCGCGAACAGTCCGCGCAGGCCCACGCCATCGCCGAACAGCATGTGGCTGACTTCCTCCGCGTCGCCGGCATGCTCGAGCTTCGCGCCCTCGTGCAGGCCGGCGATCTTCTTCAGCGCACCGGCCAGCCCCGTGGTCTGCCGCGTGAACTGCACGGCCGACGCATCGGCGAGCAGCTCGCGCGAGCGGCTGACGCCGGCCTTGATCATGCGTCCGAAGAACAGGCCGAGGTAGCCGATGGCCATCGCGACCAGCGCCGCGACCACGAGGGCGGCGGCATCGCGACCGCGTCCGCCGAAGCGGCCGTGTTCGAGGATCCTCCGGCCGATCAGCGCGATCATCAGGATGCCGAACAGCACGCCGATCAGGCGGATGTTCAGGCGCATGTCGCCGTTGAGCACATGGCTGAACTCGTGCGCGATCACGCCCTGCAGCTCGTCGCGGTTCAGCCGCTCCAGGGCGCCGCGGGTGACCGCGACCGCGGCATCGGCCGGCGTGTAGCCAGCGGCGAAGGCATTGATGCCGGCTTCGTGTTCCAGCACGTACAGCTGCGGCATCGGCACGCCCGAGGCGATCGAGATCTCCTCGACCACGTTGCGCAGCCGGCGCAGCTGCGGGTCGCGGGTCTGCTCCGGCACCGGCGTGCCGCCCATCTGCAGCGCGATCGCCGCACCGCCGCCACGCAGGCTGGCGATGCGGTACAGCGAGCCCAGGCCGATCACGGCCACGGTCAGCACCGACACGACGATCAAGGCCACGCCGATCTGCGCCGGCGTGCGCGCGTCGCTGCCCGACAGGGCGATCCACACCACCAGGTCGATGGCGCAGACGATGCCCAGCACCGCGAACGCGAACAGCAGGACGAGCCGGAAGGAGGCCCTGCGCGCGGTGGCCTGGCGTTCGAAGAAATTCATGGGCGGAAGAGTGCCCGGTCCAGCGCCTGCATCGTGCTCAGAACTGCACCTTCGGCGCTTCGCGGACCTGCTCGATGCGATCGGCCGGGATGACCATCTGCACGGCGGGCGCGAAATCGAACATGCCCGCGACCAGGCTGGACGGGAACATCTCGCGCCGGTTGTTGTAGGCCATGACCGCATCGTTGAAGGCCTGCCGGGCGAAGGCGACCTTGTTCTCGGTGCTGGTCAGCTCCTCGGTGAGCTGCATCATGTTCTGGTTGGCCTTGAGGTCCGGGTAGGCCTCGGCCACGGCCAGCAGACGGCCCAGCCCCGCGTTCAGCTCGCCCTGTACGGCGGCCAGCCGGGCCATGGCCTCGGGATCGCCCGGGTGGGACTTGGCCGCCGCGAGCCCGGACTGGGCGGCGGCGCGCGCGGCGACCACGGCGTCCAGGGTCTCGCGCTCGTGCTGCAGGTAGCCCTTGGCGGTCTCGACCAGGTTCGGGATCAGGTCGAAACGGCGCTGGAGCTGCACGTCGATCTGGGCGAACGCGTTCCTGTAACCGTTCCGCGCGGTCACCAGGCCGTTGTAGAGACCCATGACGACCAGGCCCAGCACGACAAGAATTGCGAGCAGGATCAACAAAATAAGCATCGAAGCTCCCCTTGTTCATGCAAATCGCGGTGCAGGCGCTATGATCGCCCGGAGGCCGAGCCGCGACCCGCGGCCCGGCCCGTGCCCGGGCCGCCGTTGGTTATGCCGAAGACGCGCTCCGACTTCCGCTACAGACATGACCCGCAGGCGAAGCATACGCAGGGGGGGCGCACGATGAAAGCCAGACACAGACCGACCACGCGCACGCCGAATCGCATCCGTGGCGTGGTCGCCGCGAAGGCGGGCCTGATCGCCATGCTGCTGCCGATGGCCGCAGGCCTCTCGGCGCAGACGCCGCTGCACTGGGATGGCGGTCCGCAACCGAACGCCGGCAGCGCGGGCTTGAACGGTGTGTATTCGCCGAAGGCGACGATGACGCGCATGTACCCCGGCGCCGGATTGCGGATCGCACCGCTGGCCGAGGGTTTCGATGTCGCCGAGTTCGAGCGTCTCGCGCAGGGCCTGGTCGACAGCCGCAAGGTGCCCGGCCTGGCCTTGACCATCGTGCAGGGCGGCCGCGTCGTCAGCGCGCGCGGCTACGGCGTCACCGACGTGAACCAGCCTGAGGTCGTCGACGCGCACACCGTGTTCCGCCTGGCTTCGCTGTCCAAGTCCTTCGCCTCCACCGCCGCCGGCATGCTGGTGAACAACGGCCGGCTGCGCTGGGACAGCGCGGTGATCGACTACTACCCGTCGCTGCAGTTCTCCGAACCGCGCGCGGCCTACCAGCTCACCCTCGCCGACGTGCTGAGCCACCGCGTCGGCATCACCTCGAACGCGTTCGACCGCGACCTCGAAGGCAACGCCGAATACACCTCCCTGGTGCAGAAGATCGCCTACGCGCCGATGAAGTGCGCGCCCGGCGAATGCTATGCCTACCAGAACATCGCCTACAGCCTCGTCGGCGACGTCGTGCAGGGCGCGAGCGGCCTGCGCTTCGAGGACTGGGTGTCGCGCCACCTGTTCAAGCCGCTGGGCATGCACGACGCCAGCTATGGCCTCGACGGCATCACCGGCAGCCCGCGCTGGGCCAAGCCGCACGTGCGCGCCAAGGCCGGCTGGAGCCCGGTGTTCCCGAAGCCGACCTACTACCGCGTCGCGCCGGCCGCCGGCGTGAACGCGAGCGCCACCGACATGGCGCAGTGGCTGCTGGCGCACAACGGCTATCGTCCCGACGTGCTGCCGCCCTCGCTGCTGGCCACGCTGCATGCGCCGCTGATCGATACGCCGGCGGAGCTGCGCGGTTCGTCCTGGCGTCGCCAGCGCCTCAACGCCGCCGGCTACGGCCTGGGCTGGCGCATCTTCGACTACGCCGGTCATCGCGTGGTCTTCCACGGCGGCGCGGTGCAGGGCTATCGCGGCGTGATCGCGCTGATGCCCGAGCGCGACCTCGGCGTCGCGATCATGTGGAACGCCAACAGCAACGCACCCTCCGGCCTGCTGCCGACCATCCTCGACCGCGCCATCGGCGTGACCCCGCAGACCTGGATCGAAGGCGAGTCCGAACCGCTCGAAGAGGGCCTGTACGTGCAGGGCCTGCCGAAGCTGCCGGACAGCGAGACGCGCAGCGGCGGATCGGAAGCCTCGGTGTCGAACGCCAAGCCGCACTAGAGCGTGTGATGCGAAACCACGACGGCCGCGGAGCGATCCGCGGCCGTTCTGTTTTCACTGAACGCTGCGCAGGCCGCAACCGGGCGGCGGAGCGACGGCGGACCTGGCGGCGGACATCCGGACGCCGCGCATAAAAAAACTCCCTCTCCGCCTGGGCTATCGCGGAGAGGGAGTTTCGGTGTACCGCTAATCGGGGTGTTGCTTACATCATCGGCGCCGGAGCGGCCGGAGCAGCCGGAGCGGCCTTGCGGGCGCGCTTGGCAACCTTCTTCTTGGCGGCCTTCTTGGTGGCCTTCTTCGCAGTCTTCTTGGTCGCCTTCTTGGCGGCCTTCTTCGCGGTCTTCTTGACAGCCTTCTTGGCGGTCTTCTTGGTCGCCTTCTTGGCGGCCTTCTTCGCGGTCTTCTTGGCAGCCTTCTTCGCCGTCTTCTTCACGGCCTTCTTTGCAACCTTCTTCGCGACCTTCTTCTTCGCGACCTTCTTGGCGGCCTTCTTGGCGGTCTTGCGGACGGCCTTCTTGGCGGCAGCCTTCTTCACGGTTTTCTTGGCCGCCTTCTTGGCGGTTTTCTTGGCAGCTTTCTTAACAGCCATGGTATGGCTCTCCTCGTCAGTGGACTTGCGTTGGGTCACGCCCAGACAACAACAGGATCGCGGGAGTCGGACCCGCCACCCACCGCCGGCGCGCATGGCAAGCCGGTACGGATTCCTTCCGGGTCCGCGCCTGCGGCGCCCGGGTAATGAGAGAGACCTGTCGCCAGCGCCGGGGTCACCGCCGCCATCCTGTGCGGGGCAAGAGAAAACCCGGGACCGGTTCGGTCGCGGGTTCGGCGATGCGATCGTGGTCGATCGGATGCAGCTTGGTTTTTCGCAGAGGAGACGAAGCCTGTTTCCATCGGACCGGTTTCGTTCGAAACCCGGACCCGGACGGAAGATCGGATTGTGCTTCGCGTTGTTGTCTTGAGGGGACTCACTCGCTTCTGCAATGACGACACTTGGGGCGAAACCTAATCACGGTTTTTTCAACTGTCAACACCCCGCGCCGGGAAATCCGCGTGCGCATGCGCGCTCGTCGCGCCGTGCAGGACCGGCGACGCGCGGATGCGCGCATCGGCGCGGATGCGTGCGCCGTGCGCAGGCGTCTGTTCCATCGAATCAAAACATCTTTTTTTCAGCGGTTTCGTGTTTCACGCGGGAAACATCGGCGCGTCATCGCCACCCGCGGCACGGGCGCCACGGACATCCCGGGACGCAGTGGAACGGCCGTGAACGGCAGCCGTATTTTTTTTCGTCGAGCGGTCGCTTTTCGGCGCCGCACAACCCCGATTGCGCGAAATTGCGCGAGCCGGTCGACGGCGCGCGACGGCGATCGACGCACGTCGGAGCGACGACGACGCGCATCCTCGGGCGACGAACCGAGCGACGAACCGGGTGCGACCGGATGCATCCACGACGCACGACCGATGCACGCGATCGGCGGCGCGACGACGGCGCGTCGACCACCACGTCGGCGATCGCGGCGGCTCGGCGGTGATCGCCGGCGGCATCGGCGACCGACGAACGGCACGATGCGCGCGACGCATCCGCCTCCCGCAAACGAAGAAGCCGCCCGCGTTCCGCGGACGGCTTCCGGATGCGCCAGGCCTGGCGCGATGTCGCGATGCGTCAGTGCTCGTCGTCTTCGAGCAGCTCGGCGTAGTCGTCCGGACCGAGCAGGTCGTTGAGCTGGTCGGGCTCTTCCGCCTCGATCACGTACAGCCAGCCTTCGCCGTAGGCGTCTTCGTTGATGGTCTCCGGCTTGTCGGCCAGCGCCGCGTTGACCGCGACGACGGTGCCGCTGACCGGGGCGTAGACGTCGGAAGCGGCCTTCACCGACTCGACGACGGCGCAGGCATTGCCGGCTTCGACGCGATCGCCGACGTTCGGCAGCTCGACGTACACCAGGTCGCCGAGCAGGCCCTGGGCGTGGTCGGAAATGCCGACGGTGATCTTGCCGTCGCCTTCGACGCGGGCCCACTCGTGGGACTTCATGAATTTCAGGTCGCCGGGGATCTCGCTCATCGGGGGGCTCCGCAGGGGGTAGTAGTGGGTACGGGGAATGGGATTAGTGTAGAAGCGCGGCGGCTGCGGTCAAACATTTTCCTGCGCCTTGCCGTCGCGGACGAACGGAAATTTCACGACGCGCACCGGCACCTCGCGGCCGCGGATGTCGACGCGCACGTCGCCGAGTTCGCCGGCCGGCACGCGGGCGAAGGCGATGGCCTTGCCGAGCGTCGGCGAGAAGGTGCCGGAAAGGATCTCGCCGTTGCCGGCGGCGGTGAGCACGGTCTGGCCGTGGCGCAGCACGCCCTTCTCGTCCATCACCAGGCCGATCATCTGGCGCGGCACGCCGGCGGCCTTCTGCGCCTCGAGCGCGGCGCGGCCGGTGAAGTCGCGCCCTTCGTCGAGCGACACGGTCCAGGCCAGCGCGGCCTCGTACGGCGACACGGTTTCGTCCATGTCCTGGCCGTAGAGGTTCATGCCCGCTTCCAGGCGCAGGGTGTCGCGCGCGCCGAGACCGGCCGGCTTCACGCCAACGGCGAGCAGCGCGTTCCACAGCGCGACCGCGTGCTCCTGCGCGACCACGATCTCGAAACCGTCCTCGCCGGTGTAGCCGGTGCGGGCGACGAACAGCGGCACGCCGTCCTGGGTCACCGCTTCGGTGGCAACGAACTTGCCGATCTTGCGCGCGGCCGGCGCGGTGTCGGCGGAGAGCAGGCCGATCACCTTCTCGCGCGCGTTCGGGCCCTGCACCGCGATCATCGCCAGTTCGGGACGCTCGGTGACGCTCACGCCGAACGGCGCGGCCTGGGCGTTGATCCACGCCAGGTCCTTCTCGCGGGTGGCGGCGTTGACGACGAGGCGGAAGAAATCCTCGGCGAGGTAATACACGATCAGGTCGTCGATCACACCGCCCTGTTCGTCGAGCATGCAGGTGTAGAGCGCCTTGCCGGACTTCTGCAGCTTGTCGACCGAGTTGGCGACGAGCTTGCGCAGGAACGGGCGGGTCTGCTCGCCGCGCAGGTCGACCACGGTCATGTGCGAGACGTCGAACATGCCGGCGTCGCGGCGCACCTGGTGGTGCTCGTCGATCTGCGAGCCGTAGCTGATCGGCATGTCCCAGCCGCCGAAGTCGACCATCTTCGCGCCGAGGGCGCGGTGGGCGTCGTTGAGAACGGTCTTCTGGGTCATGCGCGTTGCCGGGAGGTGGGGAGGGGCCGGCATTATCCCAGAGCGGGCGAGCCGCTGTGCGCGCTCATGACGATTGGTCACAAGACGGGGGCGCATGGTGGCGCCCCCGTGCCGACGCCCTCGCGATCAGTCGACCGCTTCCACCTGCAGCGTCATGCCGTCGGCACCGACGATGCGCACGCTGGCGCCGGCCGGCAGGTCGGGGCCGCTGACGGTCCAGTAGGCGTCGGCGATCTGCACGCGGCCGGTGCCGCGTTCGATCGGCGACACCAGCGGCACGATCTGGCCGATCAGCTGCGCGGCGCGGCGGTTGAGCGCGGGCTGGTCGCTCTCCGGCTCGTCCCTGCGGAACCAGGTGCGGTAGACCTGGATCGAGATCAGGCCCAGCACCACGAACAGGATCGCCTGCAGCAGGAAACTCATGCCGGGCACCAGCCACACGACCACCATCACCGCGCTGGCAGCGAACGCCAGCCAGAGCATGAACGCGCCCGGCGCCAGCACTTCCAGGCCGAACAGCACCAGGGCGAAGACCGCCCAGGCGGCGACGTCGAAACGCAGGTCCAGGTCCATCCGTCAGCCTCCGCGCGGCATCGCCGGCGGCTTGCCGCCGGTCTGCTGGTGGTTGAGCGCTTCCTTGGCCAGTTCGGTGATGCCGGCGAGCGAACCGAGGATGCCGCTGGATTCCATCGGCAGCATCACGAACTTCTGGTTCGGCGCTTCGGCGAGCGACTTGAAGGCCTCGATGTACTTCTGCGCGACGAAGTAGTTGATCGCATTGACGTTGCCGCCGGCGATCGCCTCCGACACCATCTGCGTCGCCTTGGCCTCGGCTTCGGCGAGGCGTTCGCGGGCTTCGGCATCGCGGAAGGCGGCTTCGCGCCGGCCCTCGGCCTCCAGCACGGCGGCCTGCTTCTCGCCCTCGGCGCGCAGGATCGCCGACTGGCGCACGCCCTCGGCTTCGAGCACGGCGGCGCGCTTGTTCTGCTCGGCCATCTTCTGCTGCTGCATCGACGCGATCAGGTCGCGCGGCGGCTGGATATCCTTCAGCTCGATGCGATTGACCTTCAGGCCCCATGGATGGGTGGCATGGTCGACCGCCGCGAGCACCCGGCTGTTGATCTCGTCGCGCTTGGACAGCGATTCGTCGAGATCCATCGAACCGATCGCGGTGCGGATGTTGGTCATCACCAGGTTGAGGATCGCCACTTCGAGCTGGGCGACCTCGTACGCGGCCTTGGCGGCGTCGAGCACCTGGAAATAGACCACGCCGTCGACCTTGACCACGGCGTTGTCCTTGGTAATCACGTCCTGGCTGGGGACGTCCATCACCTGTTCCATCATGTTGATCTTGCGGCCCACGCCGTAAAAGATCGGAACCAGGAAATGCAGGCCCGGGCTGAGCGTGCGGGTGTACTTGCCGAAGCGTTCGACCGTCCATTCGTAGCCCTGCGGCACCATGCGCACGGCCTTGAAGAAGATGATCACGCCGACGATGACGAGAATGAAGCCCAACAACTGACCGGCCATCTGGAACCCTCCCTGCTGGAATGGGGTCAGTATAGGCCGGGACTGCGGCGGTACCACGGGCTGCCGCAATCGCCTGCGACCCTTTTCCGCCCCGGCGCATCCAGTCCAGGAGATGAGCCCTCCCGCCGCCCGCTCCAGCTTCGCCATCGACGTGCCCGACAGCCTGCTCGCCCGGCTGCGCGGCGGGGAGCGCGCGGCGTTCGAGCAGGTGTATCGCTGGTTCGAGCGACCGGTGTTCACCCTGGCGCTGCGCGTCTGCGGCGAGCGCGAACAGGCGGCGGACGTGCTGCAGGACACCATGCTGAAGGTGTTCCACCGGATCGGCGACTTCCGGGGCGCGCGCCACGAAGGCGGTGACGCCAGTCCGTTCTGGGGCTGGCTGCGGCAGATCGCGGTGAACGAAGCGCTGATGTCGCTGCGCCGCAGCAAACGCCACGACGACGTGCTGCCGCTGCCCGACGGACGGGATGCGGTCGGCGACGCCGCGACCGAGCTGATCGACGACCTGACGCCGCCACCGCCGGCCGCCGCCGATGCGGCCGCGCTGCAGCGCGCACTGGATCGGCTGCCGGCAGTCACCCGCAGCGTGCTCTGGCTCTACCACGCAGAGGGGTACACGCACGAGGAAATCGCATCGCTGATGGCGCGCACGCCGAGTTTCTCGAAATCGCAACTGTCGCGCGGCACGAAACGCCTGCGCGAACTGCTCGAACCCGCCGACGGCTGTGCGCCGACGGCCATCACCCGCGAGGCCGCCCATGGCTGACGCATCCCGAGACACCACGCCACCGGGCTGGGGCGACGCGTTCGCGTCCTTGCCGCCGGAAGCACCGCCGGCATCGCGCTGGCCCGCGATCGAAGCCGCGCTGGACGCAGACGACGGCGACGGCGACGACGGCAGGCACGCTGGCCGCACGCACGCCACCGCAGCGTGGACGCGGCGCGTCGCCTGGGCCGCAGTGCTCGCGGCGGTCGCGCTGCCGGTCGCGCTCTGGCTGCAGCCGGGCAACGACGATGTAGCGTCACGCACGCCGTTCGCCGCTGCGCCCGCGATCCAGCCCGCCGCGCCTGCGTCCGCAGCGCCCGCGCTCGTCGCCGTTGCCCCGGCCAGCGATGCATCCGCACATCCGCCGTCCCGGACACCTGCATCGCCATCGACCGCCGCACCGACAGCCGAACCGAAGGCGTCACGCACACGCCCGGCGACGCCCCGCATCGCGCATGCGGCCGATCCCGACGCACGTCCCGCGACAGCGCAGCCGAAACCCTGGCCCCGCGCGCGCATGGCGTCCGATCGTGAAGACGATGCATCGCTGCAGGCTGCGTTCGAACCCTATTACATGGAGTCCGCACGTCTGGAGCGCGTGATCGCCGCGACCCGCGACCCGCGCGTCGGCAGCGGCCCGGCGGCGTCCCTCGCCGGCGCGCTGGATGCCGAACTGGCGGCCCTCGATGCCCGGCTCGCCCAGCCCGGCCTCGATGCCGACCGACGCCTCGCGCTGTGGCGCGAGCGGGTCGACGTGCTGCGAGCGTCCGCCGAACTGGAAAGCGAACTGCGGCTGCTCGCTGCAGAAGGCGCTGCGCTCGACGGCGCCCTCGTGCGCGTCGACTGAACCATCGCGAAGACCACGCCCCGTTCTTTCCGCACTGCAGCATCGATCGACACCCCATTCCGCATATCCGACCCCGAGGTTCGCATGACCACGCTCCGCACATCGCTCACCACCCTCGCCCTTGCCTGCGCGCTGGCGCCCCTCTTTCCTGCGTCGGCACAGTCGACAACGACCACGAAGCCGGCCGGCCCCACCCCCGAACAGCGCAGGGAACTCGACGCCGCGCGCGACGAGCTGCAGCGCGCGGCGAAACGACTCGCCGAGCTCTCCACGCGCTACAACGGTTCCGGCCTCGGGCGCGCGGGCTTCGACATGGAAACGATCATGCCCAGTCGTCCGGTGATCGGCGTACTGCTGGCCCCCGAACCGCAGGGCGGTGTGCGCATCAGCGGCGTCACCCCAGGCGGCGCTGCGGCGAGCGCCGGCCTGCGCAGCGGTGACCGCCTGCTTCGCGTCAACGGAAAACCCATCGCGGGCGACAACGCCGAGGCGCGCGTCGATGGCGCACGCGCGCTGCTGCAGGACCTGGACGAAAAGACACCCGTCAAGCTGACGTTTGCGCGTGATGGCCGGGAGCAGGAGGCCCGCGTCACTCCGAAGAGCGACGCACGGATCATGGTGTTCTCCGGTGAAGGACAGGGATCCGGCGACCAGGTGGTCATCCGTCGCATCGGCGACGGCAAGCTGGAGATCGATGGCGAGACCATCGAGCTGCGGGGCGGAGTCGGGCCTCACGGCAAGGCCGGCGCCCCCCAGGTGTTCGCCTTCACCCATGGCGACGAGGCGGGCGCGAACGTCGAACACCGCGTCATCCGCATCGAGTGCAAGGACGACACATCCGATTGCGACAAGCACGTCATCACCAACGGCGCCACGCACGATATCCGGCGGATCGTGATCGGTGACGCGTGCAAGCCGGGCGAAGACTGCAAGGGCGGGCACCTGCTCAGCGAGGCCTTCCGCTGGAGCGGACTGAACCTGGCCTCGGTCGACGCGCAGCTGGGCCGCTATTTCGGCGCCGACAAAGGCGTGCTGGTGCTCAGCGCCGGGCCGGTGCTGGATACGCTGCAGGCGGGCGACGTGATCCTGCGCGTCGACGGCAAGGCGGTGGCGACCCCGCGCGAGGTGATGGACGCGCTGCGCGGCAAGCCGGCGGACAGCACCGTGCCCGTGGACTACCTGCGCGACCGCGCGCCGGGCAACGCAAAGATCAAGGTGCCGGCGCAGGGGCGCCTGCCTGCGTTCGGTGGCGTCGACATCGGTGCGATCGATCTCGACATCGACGCGATCGGCGCGATTGGCGCGATGCCCGGCGCGCGCGTGCACCGCCGCGTGATGATGATCGACAAGGACGGCAAGGTCACGACGTTCGAGGATGGCGACAAGGCGGACGACAAGGCGGATTGAGGTTCGCGGGCGAAAAGCCGCCCCCATCCCGACCTTCCCCCCGCGTGCGGGGGAAGGAGAAGACGAGCCAAACGGGGTGAGCCAAACAGGGTCAGGTTCACTTCGCGCAGAAGTGAACCTGACCCCGTTTGGCTTGGCTTCAGCGTTGCGTGATGTCGTCGCTGCCGCGCAGCGGCGCCACCCACTGCGCGAACACGGCGTCGATCTCCGCCTCGGGCACGGCGCCGTCCGACGTCTGCCTGCCCGCCTGCGCGAACAGCGGTTCGATGATCGGCATGCCGTCGACCGGCGTCTTCAGGCGCACGCCGCCCGTGGTCCACATCCGTTCCCAGCGCGCGCGCACCGCCGCCCAGAATGCGGCGGTGTCGCGCCAGTAGCGGTAGGCCGGCGAGAAATCGACACCGCGCGCACGCCCGTATTCGTTGAAGCCGAACTCGCGCACGATCGCGCCGACCGGCGTCCCGTTGGCGTCGCGCACGGTCTTCACGTTGTCCTGCTCGTGGGTCCAGCCGTCGGCGGTGACGGTATGGCGATTGACCATGCCCAGCGCGTTGTAGTCGCTGCGCGTGGTGTATTCGCGGCGCGGCAGCGGACGCCAGCCGCGATCCGATTCCCAGGTGGCGGCCACGCCCTCATGCACCCAGCGCGCGGTACCGCAGTAGCGCGGCGCGTCGCTGACCTCGTACACGCATTGCGTCCACGCGCCCCGCGTCTGTGCCGGCGCCAGCGCGCGCACCGTCCAGGCCTGGTCGGCGCTGAACTCGAAGCGCGTCGGCGCTTCCCAGGCCCAGTCCTGGCGCCAGTGCTTGACCACGTGGCCGTCGCCGACCACCAGCAGGTGCTGCAGCACGATGCGCGTCGGCGTGTCCTCGACGACGATCACCACCTCGTTGGCGTCGGTGCGCTTGCCGGGCCTGCGCGCGTAGCCGGGCTTGAGCACGACGGTCTCGGTGAAATCGAAGGTGACGGCGTACTCGCCGGCCATCGCCAGGATCGCGGTGCGGTCGGCCTCGGGCGGCGCGGCGGCCCGGGCGGGGATCGCGGCGATCGACGGCAGGGCGACGAGGGCGACCGCCACGGCGCGGGCATGGAAACGGAACATGCAGGTTCTCCTGGAAGGTGGGGGTACGGGATCGATCTGCGCGGTCAGTGCGCATGCGCGACGCGCCACGGCGTCGTGCCGAAATCGTCGAAGGCGGCGCCGAGGTCGATGTCCTCCAGTCGGGCGACGCGCTGCAGCATCCCCGCGCCGAGCGGCGACACGGGTGCCAGGCTGGCCGCCAGCGTGGTGGCCGGGCCTCCGTGCGGCGACGCCAGCGCATGCAGGCGCAGTGCGCTGAGCTGCCAGCGTTCACCGCCGACCTGCAGCGACATCCGCCGCCACAGCCGGCCGGCGATGCCGTCATCGCGACCGGGGCCGCAATCGCGGCAGGCCGCATGCGGCGCCTCCACGCGCGGCAGCGCCTGCTGCAGGCGTTCCCAGGCGAGGAAGTCGCTGTCGGGCAGCAGGTACAGGCGCCAGCAGCAGTCACCGGCGCGGTCGCGGAACTGCAGGCATTCCTGCCAGCCATCGCTGTCGATGCCGCACCAGGCCTCGGCGCGTACCGCCTGCTGCCAGCCACCGAGTTCGCCGCCCAGGCCGTCGCCACGGCGGCTGCGGTAGACGCAGAGCACCGTGCCCAGCGCGGCCAGCGCCTCGGGGGTGGGCAGCGCATGCGCGGCGGTGGACGGCGGGAGCGAGGATGCGCACATGGCGGTCACCAGTCGGCGGACAGGCTAACTGCCAGCGTGCGGCCGGCACGCGCGTATCGATCCCGCACCGAGCTGTTCGCGGCGACGCCGGCAACATCGGCCCAGTCGGCGTAGCGGCGATCGCCGAGATTGAACACGGCGAGGTTCAGGCGGATGCCGTCCAGCGGCGTCCAGTGCGCGTACAGGTCGAACACACCATAGCCTGCCGGTCGATACAGGTCCGGATTCGATGCCCGCGTCTGCCGCGCCGCGAAGAGGCCGGCGAGCTCAAGGCCCCAGCGCTCCGCGTCGTAGGACAGGCCCAGCGTGCCGCGCAGGGGATCGATGCCCTCCAGCGGCCGGCCGGCGGTGCGGTCGTCGCCACGCGCATGCGCCATCGAACCGCGCAACGACCAGCCCTCGAACCGTTTGCTGAAGCCGCCGAGGTCGGCGCCGGCCTTCACTTCGATGCCGCGGATCCGCGCCGAGGCCACGTTCTGCGACTGGAACACCGTCAGGCCCGCCTCGTTGCGGCTGATCGCACGCAGCGACTCGATGAAATCGCGATAGCGGTTCTCGTAGGCGGCGAGGCCGAACCAGGCGGCCTCACCGGTGTAGCGCAGGCCGGCCTCGAAGCCATGGCTGGTTTCCGGCTTGAGGTCGGGATTGGCGATGGCCGTGTAGCCGAAGGCCAGGTTGGTGAAACCGATGTTCACGTCGTTGTACGGCGGCGCGCGGAAGCCGCGCGCATAGCCGCCGAACAGCGACCACGCCGGCGCGAAGCGCCAGACCGCGCCGAGCTTCGGGGCCACGCTGGTCCGCTCGATCCCGCGCGGCGTCACGCCCGGGTTGTCGGCGGCGAAGATCGCATCGTTGCGCGGGTCCAGCCGATAGTGGTCGATGCGCAGCGCCGGGGTGAGCGTGAAACCACCCTCGGCGAAGACGATCTCGTCCTGCACGAACAGCGCGCCGGTCCGGGTGCGGCTGTTGGGGAAATCGCGCACCGGGAACACGTCCGGCGCGATCACCGGCGTCGACGCGCCGCTGGCCAGGTCGACGGCACGACCGTCGCGGATCTGTTCGGTCGTGGTGCGGGTCCACGACACACCATAGAAAACAGCATGCTCCGCGCCACCGAGCGAGAAGCGCTTGTCGAAAGCGGCCTCGGCGCCGTCAACCCGTTGCTCGAATTCGAAGCGCCGCTCGCGTCGCTGGCGGATGCCGGTGGCGGTGACGCGGTCTTCGCGAGTGTCCTGCGTGGTGCGGCTGTCCTGGCGATGGATCGTCCAGCGCGCGCCGTCGGCGAAGCGGCTGTCGATCGCATCGATCTCGTGCGCCAGCGCCAGCTTGCCGCGCTCGCGCAGGTCGTCGCCATGCATCGCGGTGACCGTCGCGCGGGTCGCGGCGGAAAAGCCGAGCGCGCTGCGCGCATCCGTCTCGACGCGGTCGCGATTGCCTTCCACGGTCAGGCGCAGGCGCTGGTCCTGCGTCGGCGCGAACACGAGCTTGGCCAGGGCGCTGCCGCCGTTGAGCGACTGCGGGTCCGGCGCGGTGCGCAATGCGCCGTCGACATCGCGGTCGCCACCACCGTCGGTTTCGCGACCCTCGCGGCGACCGGTATTCACCAGCCACGACCAGCGCCCGCCGCTGCCGGCCCAGGTCGCGGCGGCGTGGCGTGCGTCGCCATCGCCGTCGTAGCTCAGGCGCAGTCCGACCCGGCTGCGCGCGCCATCCGGCAGATAGTCCTCGGGGTTCTTCGTGCGGAAGGCGATCACCCCGCCGAGCGCATCCGAGCCGTACAGCGCGCTGCCGGGGCCGCGCAGCACTTCCACGCGCTGCAGCAGTTCGGGATCGACCAGATCGCGGTTGGCGCTGGAGAAGCTGCCGATGGAGAAGCTGTCGCCGACCGGCACGCCATCGGCGAGGATCGACACGCGATTGCCACCGAGCCCGCGGATGCGCACGTCGCCGACGCCGAAGCGGCCGTAGCGCGTGGCGACGGTGATGCCGGGTTCATGGCGGAACAGGTCGCGCAGGTCGTGGACCAGGTGCGCGTCCATCGTCTCGCGCTCGATCACGTCGACGGTGTTCGGCACGTCGCGCAGCGCGCGTTCGCTGCGCGTGGCGACCACGACCACGCGGTCGAGGGTCCGGGCATCGGTTTCGGGAGCGGCTTCGGCATCGCCGGCAGGCATGTCGGCCGCATGCGCGAACGAGGGCGAGGACAGCAGCGCGGCGAGCAGCAGCGACAAGGGCGTGCGCGTGGGCGCGCGGGAAGACGTGTGGATCGGACGCATGGCGGACTCGTGTTCGTGGAAACACAAGGCGGCTGGCGTCGGGAGGACCCGGGGGCTCGCGTGCCTGGAGGAGAGAGGGAACCGGCGGGACGATGCCGTCCGGGGAATGGCCTGTTACTTGGTGAGGATCAGCTTGTCGTTGCGGGTGTGGCGCAGGCGATAGCACTCGTCGCCGTGGCGGATCAGCACCTCGCGGCCGCCGTTGAGCAGCAGGCGGCTGTCGAGCACCGGCATCGGCGGTGCAGCGGCGGATTCCTGGGCCACTGCGGACGTGGCGGGAGCATCGAGGGAATTCAGTAGCGCGTTCATCCGGGGACCATCCCAAGCGAGATGGTCAAATGATAACGATTATCATTTGCAAGTCAACCTGTCGACGATGACAGGCCGGTGCGCATCGGCGACAGGCTGTCAGGCTGCGGTGGCGGCCTCGATCCGCCGCCACAGCGCATCGTCCACGCGTTCGGCCAAGTCCAGCGCGTCGAGGTTCTGCAGCAACTGTTCGACGCGGCTGGCGCCGAGGATGACCGTCGACACATGCGGATTGCGCAGGCACCAGGCGATCGCCAGCGGCGCTGGCGGCAGGCCGGCCTCGGCGGCGAGCGCAACGTAGCGCCGGGCACGCTCGCGGCGGCGGCCGTTCTCGGCGTCCAGCACCATCCGCTGCAGCCAGCCCTGCCCTTCCAGGCCCAGGCGCGCGTCGCCGGGCACCTCGTCGTTGTACTTGCCGGTGAGCAGCCCGGACGCCAGCGGCGACCAGGTCGTCGTGCCCAGGCCCAGTTCGCCGTACAGCGGCGCGTATTCGAGTTCGACGCGATCGCGATGCAGCAGGTTGTATTGCGGCTGCTCCATCGACGGCGCATGCAGGCCATGGTGTTTCGCGATCTTGCTCGCTTCGCGGATCTGCGACGACGACCATTCCGAGGTGCCCCAGTACATCACCTTGCCCTGGCGGATCAGGGTGTCCATCGCCCACACCGTCTCTTCGATCGGCGTGTCCGGGTCGGGGCGATGGCAGAAGTACAGGTCGAGATAGTCCACGCGCAGCCGCTTGAGCGCGGCGTCGCAGGCATCGCGCACGTGCTTGCGCGACAGGCCCTTCTGCATCGGTCGCGGATCCTTCGCCGAACCGAACATCACCTTGCTCGACACCGCGTAGCCGTCGCGCGGCAGGCGCAGGTCGGCGATCACGTCGCCCATCACGCGTTCGGCCTCGCCGTTGGCGTAGCCCTCGGCATTGTCGAAGAAGTTGATGCCGTGGTCCCACGCGGCGGCGATGAGGTCGCGCGCGGTGCCGCGGCCGATCTGCTGTCCGAAGGTGATCCAGGCGCCGAAGGACAGGGCGGAGACCTGCAGGCCGGTGGAACCAAGGCGACGGTAGAGCATCGGGGCATCCGTGGAGTGCGGCGGGGGAGCGCCAGTGTACCCGGGCACTTGGGATAGAATGTCGCCACTCTTCCTCCGGGGAGTAGCCCACCGGCCGCGTCGCACGCTCCTTGCGAGCACCTGCGCGCCGGGTTCCGCGTCAACAGACTTGGCCGGCAGGCCGTGGCGCGGAAGCATGCACCGTCGAGGCGGCGCATCGGGCAAGACCGAAGGCAGGCGTTGCGCCACCCGGGCCGGGCTGCGCGGCGTTTGCCTTCGCGTCCACGCGAAGCCCGGCCCTGGAGTTCCCATGGATGCATCCACGCTGTTCGCCGGCGACCTCTCGTCCGCGCTGCCCACGCTCGGCGTCTCCACGCTCGCCGTGGCCATCGCCGAGATCGGCGACAAGACCCAGCTGCTCGCCCTGCTGCTCGCCGCGCGCTTCCGCCGACCCTGGCCGATCATCGCCGGCATCTTCGTCGCCACCGTGCTCAACCACGCGCTCGCCGGCTGGATCGGCGCCTGGGTCGCCAGTTACCTGTCGCCCGAAGTGCTGCGCTGGCTGGTCGCGGGCAGCTTCCTCGCCATCGGCGTGTGGACCCTGATCCCCGACAGGATCGACGACGACGGCGAGCGCCTGCCCGCGCGCAGCGCGTTCATCGCCACGACCATCGCTTTCTTCCTGGCCGAGATCGGCGACAAGACCCAGATCGCGACCGTGGTGCTGGCCGCGAAATCGACCCTGCTCTGGCCGGTCGTGCTCGGCACGACGCTGGGCATGCTGCTGGCCAACGTGCCGGTGGTGTTGCTGGGCAGCCGCTTCGCGGCGAAGTTGCCGCTGAAGGCCGCGCGCATGGCGGCGGCGGCGCTGTTCATCGCCTTGGCGCTGTGGGTGGCCTGGAGCGGCATGCCGACGACGCAGGGCATGCCGGCCACGCCCACCACGCCGGCCGCCACGCGGGCGACCGGCTGAAGCTGACGACTTCGATCAAAAGCTGGTCTGCGGCCAGTCGGGGACCGACACGCGTTCGAATCGCTGCCACGAGGCCGTGCCGCAGACCTCGGTGCGCAGCTGGACGCCGGTGTTGAGCGTGCCGTTGGGCACCGTCGCGCAGTAGCCGGTGTTCTGCCGGCTGCGGAAGCGGCCGTCGGTGGTGATGAACCATTTCTCCGAATCGCCGCCGTCGCAGTCCCACAGGTGCATGGCCTTGCCGCTGCCGGCGCTGCCGCCGGAGATGTCCACGCACTGCGCGTTGTTGCCGCGCGGGCGCAGCTGCCCCTCCGCGGTGTAGACGTACTGCTGGTCGTAGCCGCCGCTGCACAGTTCCTGGTCGAGCGCGCTGCCGTTGCCGTAGGCGTTGCTGCGGGTGCCGATGCAGCGCGTGCCGGAGGCGCTGAGCGGGCGCAGGGTGAAATAGCCCGGCAGGCCGCGACGGATGCCGACCAGCGGGATGTTCGCGGTCCATGCCGGGACGGTCACGCTGCCATCGCTGAGCGAATCGGTCACGTCCATGCCGATCGCCGACACCCCGTGCGCCACCGCGATGTAGGTGGGCGCGAAGTCGGTGCTGACGAAGTCGCCGGCCGCGCCCCACAGGTGCATCAACTGGCGGTATTCGGCCGAACGATTGGCGACGAGCTGGTAATGGTCGCCAGCCTGCACGTTCGCACAGAGCATCTGCCCGGACGCCGTGGCGGACATGCCGTCGACCGTGCCGGAGATCTCGCCCGGATCCGGCGCATCCACGTCCGGGCACAGGAACGCCGACATCGCGCTGCCGCGCAGGCTGATCATGGCGTCCATGCCCTGGTTCACCGCGCCGATACGCCCGCCGGTGAAGGCGACGATGATCCGGCCGCGCAGCGCGTTCGCGGTCGGCCAGCCGACGGCGCGCAGCTTCTCGCGCGCGGTGGCGCCGGGCGCGCCGGCAATGGCGTTGCGCAGGTCGGCATAGCGATACAGCCGCGATCCGAGATAGCCCGAGACGAAGCGGTCGAGCGCATCGATCTTCGACACGTCCCAGGCGCTGAGCAGGTTGCCGGTGCGGGTCTTCATGTCGACGAACACGACGATCGGCAGTTCGCCGGGATGCGCGTTCTGCCAGGCGACGATGTCGTCGAGGCAGTCGGCCAGGCGATCGGCGGTGCCGCGGCAGTTGCTGTTGGTCGGGCCGCCGTCGTGGGCGACGTACGGGCCCCGGGGATTCGTCGACCCGTCGTCCTGGTCCTGCACGTCGAGTTCGAGGGTGCGATACCCGGCATCGAGCCACAGCGTGAGCTGCGCGCCGTGTTCGTAGCTGTTGTGCGGCTGCAGCATGTACAGCTGGTCCAGTCGCGGATCGGACTGGGCCTGTACGGTCGCGAACGGCAAGGCCAGCGCCGCAAGCGCGGCGGCACGCAGCCCGCGGACGAGATGCCGGCAGGCCTGGGGGAAACGGGACGACATGGGGCTCCTCCTTGGATGATCGCGCTCCTTCGCAGCCCGGCGACGCGCGTGGGCGCCGGGCCGGTTCCGCCCGGGGCGTCGGCGGCGGACGGCGGCCCGGGACCGCAGCCAGCGCCTGCGAGGCTATCCTGTAGCAGGACCGAACGCACGCGGCACGCATGACATGAGCATCACCGGCGACTGGAAACGAGACCTCGTGCGGACGCTGCTGGCGCGCCCGGACGAAGTCATGCTCGACCTCGGCGCCGGCGGCGAGCTGCTGGTGGCGCGCATCCGCGCGCTGCTGTCGGCGCTGTCGCTGCTGCTCGCGCCGGTGGCGCTGATCGGCAACCAGGGGGCGGGCAAGCTCACCGAACTGATGATCGGCCTGGGCGCGACGGTCTTCATCAACATCTGCGCGCAGATCTGGCTGGCGCTGGCGCGCAACCGCCGCCGCCACAGTTGGCTGCCCTACGCCACCACCACGTACGACGTCACCGCGACCACGCTGGTGCTCGCGCTGCTGCACCTGAGCGATCCGGTGGCGCCGTTCAACAGCATCATCGTCTGGGTGTTCTACCTGATCTCGATCAGCATGACCGCGCTGCGCAACGACGGCCGGCTCACGCTCTACGCCGGCGGCATGGCGATGCTGCAGTATTCGCTGCTGGTGGGCATGCTGCTGGCGCTGGCCGAATCGCCGGAGCAGCTGGTGTCGGTGGATTACGGCACGGTGTCGGTGGGCGCGCAGATCGAGCGCGTGGTGCTGATGCTGCTGATGACCGTGCTCACCGCGACCGTGGTCTACCGCATGCAGCGGCTGATCGAATCCTCCGGCAGCGACGGCCTGACCGGCCTGCCCAACCGCTCGTGGCTGGTGCAGCGCATGCCGCGCATCCTCGAAGCCGCCGGCGAGGACAACCAGTCGCTGACCGTCGCCCTGCTCGACCTGGACCGCTTCAAGCGCATCAACGACCAGTACGGCCACCTCACCGGCGACCGCGCGATCCGCCACGTCGTCGGCTCGATGCGCGAGATCCTGCGCGAGCGCGAGCGCCTGGTGCGCATCGGCGGCCAGGAATTCGTGCTGGTGATGTACTGCCCGATCGGCAACGCCTGGGAACGCCTGGACCGCCTGCGCCAGCTGATGGCGGAGCGCCCCTTCGTCCCCGAGCGCGGCGGCGACCCGCTGCACATCACCTTCAGCGGCGGACTGTCGACCTACCCCAGCGACGGCAACAACGTCTCCTCGCTGCTGCGCACCGCCGACCGCCGCCTCCAGGTGGCCAAGCACGAAGGCTGCAACCGGGTCGTGGCGCGGGATACCTGAACGGATGCGCCCCCTCCCCCGCATGCGAGGGAGGGTCGGGGTGGGGGCCGACGTCCGCCAACCCCTGTTGCCCGTACGCCCCCCACTGGCCTACCCTGCCGAGGTTTGGGCCAGCCGGCCCACCAATCGGCCCGGCAACAGGCCCACCAATCGGTACGGGGAGACATGATGGAAGCTTTGATGCGGGTCGGATTCGGCCTGTTCGGATTGGCGGTGCTGATCGGCATCGCGTGGGCGTTCTCGAGCAACAAGAAGGCGGTGGACTGGAAACTGGTCGGCACCGGTGTGCTGCTGCAGATCGCCTTCGCGGCCTTCGTGCTGATGACCACCTGGGGCAGCGCCATCTTCGAAGGCCTGGGCTCGGTGTTCGTCAAGCTGATCGAGTTCACCAACGCCGGCTCGCAGATGATCCTCGGCGGCATGGCCGACCAGGAGAAGTACGGCTTCGTCTTCATCTTCCACGCGCTGCCGACGGTGATCTTCTTCGCCTCGTTCATGGCGGTGCTCTACCACCTGGGCGTGATGCAGTGGGTCGTGAAGATCATGGCCCTGGCGATCACCAAGGTGATGAAGGTCTCCGGCGCGGAAACCACCAGCGTCTGCGCCAGCGTGTTCATCGGCCAGACCGAAGCGCCGCTGACCGTGCGCCCGTACATCAACAAGATGACCGAGTCCGAGCTGCTGACGATGATGATCGGCGGCATGGCGCACATCGCCGGCGGCGTGATGGCGGTGTACATCGGCATGCTGGCCGGCGCCGACACCGTGCAGCAGCAGATCTACGCCAAGCACTTCCTCGCCGCGTCGATCATGGCCGCACCGGCCACGCTGCTGATCGCCAAGATCCTCATTCCCGAAACCGGCACGCCACTGACCTCCGGGTCGGTGACGGTGCACATCGAGAAGGAGAGCAAGAACATCATCGACGCCGCCGCCGCCGGCGCGTCCGACGGCATGAAGCTGGCGATCAACATCGCCGCGATGCTGCTGGCCTTCGTCGCCCTGATCGCGATGATCAACCACCTGATCGGCTGGGTCGGCGACTGGCACATCCCGGGCTACCAGAGCATCAACATGATGCTCAACGACGGCGCCGTCGCGGTGGCCGAGCAGAAGACCCGCCTCAACCTCGGCCTGATCCTCGGCTACGTGCTGGCGCCGATCGCCTGGGTGATCGGCATCGACTGGAACGACTCGGTGATCGCCGGCGGCCTGATCGGCCAGAAGATCGTGCTCAACGAGTTCATCGCCTACCTGCAGCTGTCGCAGACCCCGGTCGGCACCGGCCCCGGCGAGATCAGCGAGAACTCGCGCCTGATCCTGACCTATGCCCTGTGCGGCTTCGCCAACTTCGCCTCGATCGCGATCCAGATCGGCGGCATCGGCAGCATCGCCCCGGAGCGTCGCGGCGACCTGGCCCGGTTCGGCCTGCGCGCGGTGCTCGGCGGCTCCATCGCCACCCTGATGACCGCGACCATTGCCGGTGTGCTGATCCACTTGCGTTAATCTCCTCGGCCCCACGCGCCCCCGCGCGTCGTCGTCGATTCAATCCCTGTTCCACCGACACCTCCGGAGCGATCCGGGGGTGTCTTTTTCAGAGCACCCACATGTCCGCCAAACCTGCCTCACCCGACGTCGTCGTCGTCGGTTCCTTCAACGTCGACCACGTCTGGCGCACCGACGCCCTGCCCGCGCCCGGCGCCACCCACGGCGGCGAGTACGCCAGCGGCCCCGGCGGCAAGGGCTTCAACCAGGCCACCGCCGCCGCGCGTTCCGGCGCGCGCACCGCCTTCGTCTGCGCCCTCGGCGACGACGTCGGCGGCCAGCTCGCCCGCGCGCTGGCCACCGCCGACGGCATCGACCTGCGCGACCAGCGCAGCCCCTCGCCCACCGGCACCGCCGGCATCTTCGTCGACGCCCAGGGCCGCAACAGCATCGTCATCGGCCCCGGCGCCAACGCCTGCCTCGACACCGGGTTCATCGATGCCCAGCGCGAGACCATCGCGGCCGCCGGCGTCACCCTGGTGCAGCTGGAATCGCCGATCGAGGCGGTCACCGCCGCCCTGCGCCATGCTCGCGAGACCGGCCGGCTGGCGATGCTCAACCCGGCGCCGGCCAACGTGGCCGTGCCGCGCGACCTGCTGGCGATGGCCGACCTGCTGACGCCCAACGAGACCGAATGCGCCGGCCTGTTCGCCCGCCATCTCGGCGAGCGCATCGACGGCGACGCCGTAGCCTACCTCGACTCGCCGCGCCTGCACGCGCTGTGCCGCGACCTGCTGCCCGGCGGCACTGTGGTGATCACCCTCGGCGCCGCCGGCTGCTTCGTCTCGCATCCGGACAACGCCACGCGCGGCGACGACACCGCCTGGTACCGCCTGGGCGCCGAAACGGTGGCGGTTGTCGACACCACCGGCGCCGGCGACGCGTTCAGCGGCGCCCTGGCCGCCGCCCTGGCCACGCGCCCGGGCGAACCCTTCGCCGCCCTGCTGCGCGACGCCTCCCGCTACGCCGCGCTGTCGACCGAGCGCCCCGGCGCAGCCCTGGCCATGCCGACCCGCGAGGACGTGCTCGCCCGTTTCCCCGGCTGACCGCGCATCCGGCCCGCGCACGGTCGACGAGCGGTCGCCAACCGCGCGCGGGTCTTGGCTAAGCTCGACGGTACTCACCACGGAGAACCGCGTATGGCCGGCAAGTTCGTGATCAGCAAGCGCAAGAACGGGGAGTTCCAGTTCAACCTCAAGGCCGGCAACGGCCAGGTGATCCTGACCAGCGAGGGGTATTCCACCCTGCAGGGCTGCGAGAACGGCATCGAATCGGTGCGGAAGCATGCGCTGGACGCAGGCAACTTCGACAAGAAGACCGCCAAGGACGGCAGCCCGTATTTCTCGCTGATGGCGAAGAACGGCGAATCCATCGGCAAGAGCGAGATGTACAAGAGCACCAGCTCGCGCGACAACGGCATCCGCTCGGTCATGGCCAACGCGCCTGCCGCCCCGGTGCAGAACCTGGTCGCGAAGTAAGGCAACGCAAACCGCTTCGTGTTTTTTGCCCCCTTTGCAAAAGGGGGGCGGCGGTCGCGCAGCGTCCGCGGGGGGGGTTGCGCGTTCCGCACCGGTTTGCGGAGGCTGGACCGCGAAGAGCAAATCCCCTCGCCGCGCTTCGCGCGTCGGCCCCCTTTTTGCAAAGGGGGCTGCAGACGCGGGCAACCGCTTTGCGCCTGCCATCGGCGCGCTGCCCTAGAATGACGTCATGCGGATCGGCCCACACACCATCGACCCCCGCGTGATCCTGGCCCCGATGGCCGGGGTCACCGACAAGCCGTTCCGGCAGCTGTGCAAGCGCCTCGGCGCGGGCCTGGCGGTGTCGGAGATGACCATTTCCGACCCGCGCTTCTGGGGCACCCGCAAATCCCTGCACCGCATGGACCACGAGGGCGAACCGGCGCCGATCAGCGTGCAGATCGCCGGCACCGTGCCCGAGCTGATGGCCGAGGCCGCGCGCTACAACGTCGACCACGGCGCGCAGATCGTCGACATCAACATGGGCTGCCCGGCGAAGAAGGTCTGCAACGCCTGGGCCGGCTCGGCGCTGATGCGCGACGAGGCCCTGGTCGGCCGCATCCTGTCTGCGATGGTCAAGGCGGTCGACGTGCCGGTGACGCTGAAGATCCGCACCGGCTGGGCCGCCGACGCGCGCAACGCGCCGACGATCGCGCGCATCGCCGAGGACTGCGGCATCGCCGCGCTGACCATCCACGGCCGCACACGCGACCAGCAGTACACCGGCACGGCCGAGTACGACACCATCGCCGCGATCAAGGCGATGCTGAAGATCCCGGTGATCGCCAACGGCGACATCGACTCGCCGCAGAAGGCGAAACACGTGCTCGACCTCACCGGCTGCGACGCGGTGATGATCGGCCGCGCCGCGCAGGGCCGGCCGTGGATCTTCCGCGAGATCGCGCACTTCCTCGCCACCGGCGAGACCCTGCCACCGCCGTCGCTGGCCGAGGTCCGCGACATCCTCATCGGCCACCTCGAACACCTCCACGCGTTCTACGGCGAGCCGCAGGGCGTGCGCATCGCGCGCAAGCACCTGGGCTGGTACGCCAAGGACCGCCCGGAGAACGAATCCTTCCGCGCCGTGGTCAACCGCGCCGCCACGGCGGACGAACAGCTCAGGCTCACCCGGGCGTATTTCGATGCGTTGATCGCGGGTGTCGCGCCGGACCTGCCGGCAGCGGCATGATCTGCACGACAGCCCGCGCCTGCGCTTTGTAGGAGGGGCTTCAGCCCCGAGCTCTTGTTGATCGAAAGGCAGAAAGCTCGGGGCTGAAGCCCCTCCTACAACAGCCAACTGCATCCCGCAGACACGTGGATTCACAACGCAGCACGCATTCATTGGCGAACATGGCATCTCCACGACACGCACGCCGACGCGCCCCCCAGGAGCAAGACGCATGAGCGCCCACGACGATCAGCCCACCTACCTCCACGGCTACTCCACCACCGAACAGGACCGGCTGCGCCGCCAGGCGCGCTTCCTTGAACCGGCGGTGTTCCGCGACATCGATTATCCCGCTGCGCAGCGCCTGATCGAGGTGGGCAGCGGCGTCGGCGCCCAGACCGAAGTGCTGCTGCGCCGATTCCCCGACCTGCACATCACCTGCGTCGACCTCAATCCTTCGCAGCTCGAGGCCGCGCAGCGCAATCTCGGCGCAACCCCGGAATGGCAGGGCCGCTATGCCCTGCAGCAGGCAGACGCCACCGCGCTGCCGTTCGCCGACCACCGCTTCGACAGCGCCTTCCTCTGCTGGGTGCTGGAGCACGTGCCCTCGCCCGCCGACGTGCTCGCCGAGACCCGCCGGGTGCTCGCGCCGGGCGCGCGGATCCACATCACCGAAGTGATGAACGCCTCGCTGTTCATCGCGCCGCATGCACCGAACACCATGGCGTACTGGGCGGCGCTCAACGACTTCCAGCGCGACCAGCACGGCGATCCCTTCGTCGGCGCGAAGCTCGGCAACCTGCTGCAGGCAGCGGGCTACCGCGACATCGTCGTCCAGGCACGCACCTTCCATCTCGACAATCGCACACCGGCCGAACGCGGCGCCATCTTCGCCTACTGGGAAGACCTGCTGCTGTCCGCCGCCGATCAGTTGCGCGCAGACGACCGCGTCACGACGGACACGGTCGAGGGCATGCGCAGCGAACTGCATGGCCTGAGGCACGATCCCGACGCCGTGTTCTTCTATTCCTTCATCCAGGCGCACGCGACGGCCTGAGGGATCGATCCTGCAGCGCATGCGTGCGTTGCAGGATCCCGCCATCTGTCCTGCTCCGTCCCGCGGAAGCGGTACACTGTCGCGTCGCCTGCGATGGGGATCGCGGACGATGAAGTGCCCCCGATAAAGGAGCATCGAACCGGCATGCCCGGGCCACGCCTCCGTCCTCGGGAAGCCCGCGGCCCGATGCAATGCCGGGCTGCGGTCCTCATCCGATCGCAACGATCAAGGAGTCCCCATGAAACGCCTGTGGTACTGCGCAAGCCTGTTCCTGCTGTCCCTGTCTGCCCATGCGCAGATGACACCTGCAGACAACGTGTCCTCCCCCATCATCGCCGCAGACAACGCGGCACTGAAGAACACCAGTCTCGATCCCGCACTGGCCAATGCGTGGCTCGACGCCTCCCTGTCGGCCAATGGCGACGGTTGCTACCTGGCCACGCATGGCAAGATCACACCGCAAGCCGAGTACCCCGAAACGCTGCGGCACATCAGGACCTGCGGCAGTTACGACGCCCCCTACGCCAACCCCCAATGGGTGAAGAAGACCTGCCAGCGCGGCATGGCGAAGACCTGCGTCAACACCAGCGCGACCGGCACCTATGCCTTCACGTCCTTCGCCAGCGGACTGACCGATGTCGTCAACCTCTGGTTCACGAGCATCTACCATCCCGGCGGCAGCGAACGCCTGGCCTTCATCCACGAAGAGAACGCCGGCTACACCGGGTTCAACGCCCCCGGACAGGGCTGGGAAGGCCGGACCCGGATCGGACTCGCATACTCGAACGACAGCGGGAACACCTGGAAATACCTCGGGCGCATCGCATCACCGCACCAGGATCCGATGCCGTTCAATGTCCAGGGAACCCCGTACTTCGTCCACGAGGGTGATTTCTACATCTGGTACAAGGACAAGAACGCTTCCGGCACGGAAGGCTATGCCGTGTCGAAGGCCAACGTGTCTTCGGTCCTGACGGCGGCGCGCGCCGGCCACCTGGGCAGCAGCCTGTGGCTGAAGAAGACACCTTCCGGCTGGAACAGCAGCATCGCATCCGAACCGGCCTTCCCCGCCGGCGCTGCGGAAGGCGTCATCCATTCCCAGGCCGCGCGTGCAGCGGACGGCAACTACTACATGCTGTCCACCATCATGGTCGGCAGCGCCTGGGGAACCTCGTCGACCTACGTGCAGTTGTTCACCGTCGACCCGACCACGCTCGCGTGGACGAAGAAGATGCACGTCGTGAACGAAGGCAGCGCCGCTTTCGATCCGAGTTCGGCCGGCAAGGGCTACCAGTACGCAAGCATCGTCGATCCCGAGGGCCGCGCGAATGGCGAAGTGGGCACGTCCTTCTACGTCTATTCGGGCAAGTTCCAGGACACGACCGCACCGTTCAAGCAGGCGCTGTACCAGTGGCAGGTCAACCTGGCGACGCCGGCCGGCTTCTACAAGCAGTCGCGCGGCTTCCCGTCCGGGACGCAGGGCCAGAACCACTGGAACTACGCGGCGGTGCTGTCGGGCAACCACATGTCATGGAATACCGGCGGTTTCTGGTGGCAGCCGACCGACATCTACAACCGCATCTACAACGGCGGCGCGAGCACCGGCCAGAACGACGGCTTCCTGATGATCTGGACCGCACCGCAAACCGGCAACGTCCGCGTGCGCCAGACGGTGCGCAGCGCGCAACCCACGCCTTCCTGCGGCGACGGCGTGCTGTTCGCATTCCAGAAGAATGCTTCGGTGCTGTTCTCCGGCAGCATTGCATGGGACGACACCCTGGGCCGCAGCTCGACACTGAACGTGCCCGTGGTCGCTGGTGATCAGCTGTACTTCTACGGCACCAAGGGCGGCAATCACTACTGCGACAATCTGTTCTGGGATCCGTCGATCGCCTACCAGTGATCGCACTCGGCTTGCCCACTCATGGCTCGCACACGACCCGCCGGCGATGTCCGGCGGGTCGTTCCGGCGATCAGGGCGACACCCGCAACATTGCATTCATCCAGGCACGCACCATCGCGTAGCGCGTGCCATGCACTTTTCGTGTGTGCCGCGAAGACGATCACGGCGCAGCGACATCCACCCCCTGCGCCGGTAGCGCCGGCTCACGCCAGATGCGCGCCCACACACCGCGCAGGCGGCCGGCGGCATCCCAGGGCCACTGCAACTGCTGTGGCGGGATCGCGCGCCAGCGGTCGCCGTCGCGTTCGGCGACGGCGAAGTTGAAGATGTAATCCGGTTCCAGACCCATGCGCAGGTCGCTGACGATCGCGCGGCCGTCGACGACGCGCGCCTTCATGAAGCCGTGGTTGAACCAGCGCAGGCGCTGCACGGCCGGCAGGTCGGCCACCGCGCGCATGGCCTCGACATCGGAGCCGAGGGCGCGGAAGCGCATCGGGCCGCGATCGGCGACCAGCGAGCGCTCGGCCTCGACGTAGCCGTCCGGCGTCATCGCGACCACGCGCCACAGCAGGGTGTTGAAGGGCATCGGCACGCTGAAGCGTGGCGCATCGGCCAGGCCCATCGCGGCGAGCGCCTCGTCGGCGGCACGATCGACCTGGTGCTTGGCGATGAGCGACCAGCCGAGATACGCGGTGCTCAGCACCAGCGCCGCGACCAGCGCGCGCTGCGCGAGCAGGCGTTCGCGCGCGATCCAGGCGAGCACGCACGCGGCCAGCAGCCAAAGCGTGTACAGCGGATCGATGATGAAGACGCTGGACCACATCGTCGGCGACACCGGGATCGGCCACCACAGCTGGGTGCCGTAGACGGTGAAGGCGTCCAGCAGCGGATGGGTGATCAGCGCGAGCTGGATCGCCCAGAACCAGCGCACCGGCGACTCGGCGACCCGTCCGTTCCCGAAACGCCGACCCCACCAGCGGAACAGCCACCAGATCAGCGCCCCGACGAACGGCAGCACGAACAGCGAATGGCTGGCGCTGCGGTGCCAGGTCATCAGGTCGACCGGGTCGCTGGTCAGCAGCGGGATGACCAGCGAATCGAGGTCGGGCAGCGTGCCCAGCCCGGCACCGGCGAGCAGTGCGGCACGACGGTGGCCGGCGGGGGCGATGGCGGCGGCGAGCGCGCCGCCGAGGACGATCTGGCTGAGGGAATCCATCCGGCGATGCTATCGGCCGCGACCGGATGCGGACGTGCCGGAAGCCATGCCCGGGCACCGTCGGTCGCGCCCGCGTTCAGCCGATTGCGCGGGACGCCCCGGTGCCACCACCACCGGTTTCAGGCCGGGAATCCCTGCTCGATCCACGCCGCGAAGCGCGCGACTTCCTGCTCGGTCAGCGGCGTGTAGGGCGGCGGCGGCATGTTGCCGCTGCGGATCCGCGCAAGGATCGGCCGCGCGTGGGCCTTCACGTCCTCGTGCTTCGTCATGTCGAAGCGCCACATCATCGCGGCGCGGTACAGCTTGAACATCGGCGCGATGTCGCGCTCGAACGAAACCTCGACACTCGTTTCCGCGTCGCTCATCCCTGCATCCCTGGTCCTGTCCTGCCGGGCGCCTGCGGTGATCGCGCGCCCTCGTGAGGCGATCTTTCGCGATCCGCAGGCCCGGGGTCAAGTCTCGGCCGCGAATCCATCGCTGATACGACACGGGAGCCGCCTCCCGAGGGAGCGACGCAAGTCGCGACGCCGCGCCGCACCGTGGAGCATCGCGACTCGCGTCGCTCCCACAAATGCAGGACTGCCTTCAGGCCGCGCGTCGTTGCCCGGGATCGACGCGCAGCGCCGGGCGCTGGAGCGGCGGCAGCTCCGCCAGCACTTCGCCGCGATGCGAGAGCAGGCGCAGGGTGCCGTCGGGCTCCTCGACGAAGGCGGTCAGGCTCTCCACCCAGTCGCCGTCGTTGGCGTAGACCAGGCCGTCGCGCTCGTGCAGCGCGGCGCGATGGATGTGACCGCAGACGATCCCGTCCAGGCCGCGGCGGCGCGCATCGGTCAGCCCCGCGTCGACGAAGCGCGCGATGTAGCGCTCGGCGGCACCGCTGCGCTGCTTCAGGAATTCCGCCAGTGACCAGTAGCGCAGGCCGAGGCGGCGGCGCGCGCGATTGAGCAGGCGGTTGCCGGTGAGGATCCGCTCGTACAGCCAGTCGCCGAACTTCTCCTGCAGGTTGCCGAACTGGGTGATGCCGTCGTAGTCGTCGCCATGCACCACCAGCAGCCGACGGCCATCGGCGGTGACGTGGATCGCGCGGCGGCGCACGCGCATCGCCGGCAGCGTCAGTCCGCAGGCATGGCGCATCGGACGGTCGTGGTTGCCCGGGATGTAGACCAGCTCGGTGCCGGCGCGACGCATCGCATGCAGGCGCTCGAACACCCGCTGCTCGGCGGCGGTCCAGCGTGCGCGGCGACTGGCCATCCACCACAGGTCGACGATGTCGCCGACCAGGTACAGGCGTTCGCAGTCCAGGCGATCGAGGAAATCCGCCAGTTCCGCCGCATGGCAGTGGCTGGCGCCGAGGTGCAGGTCCGACAGGAACACCGCGCGGCGCCGCCCCTGCAGGGCGTTCACGCCACCGCCCCGCGCGGCTGCAGGTAGCGCTGGCGCTTCTTCGGCAGGATGCGCTGCATGTCCACCTCGATCAGGCCGTCGATGCTGTCGCTGAAGCCCGGGTCCACGCCGAACGCGAGGAAGCGCGCGCCGCCGGGTTCGCACAGCTCGGTGTACTGCTTGTACAGCACCGGCACGCTGGCGCCGTGCGCGGCGAGATTGCCCTTGAGCACGTCGTAGGCGGTGTCGGCATCGAGGTCGCCGAAGTCCGGCGGCGCCGCGAAATAGCGGAACGGTCGCAGCGAGGCCACGGCGTCGTCCGCACCGTAGTAGCGCGAGTAGTAGGCGACCAGGTGCTCGCGCGCCGGCAGCGGCAGCGCCGCGCTGATCGAGACCGCGCCGAAGAGATAGCGCACCTGCGGATGCTTGCGCAGGTAGGCGCCGATCCCCTGCCACAGGTAATCCAGGCTCCGGCTGCCCCAGTACTCGCGCGCCACGAAGCTGCGGCCCAGCTCCAGGCCCTGGGCGATGCGGGGCAGCGCCTCGTCGCCGTAGTGGAACAGCGACGCGGTGTAGAGGCCAGCCAGGCCGCGACGGGCCAGCACGCTCGCGCCGCGCGCCACGCGGTAGGCGCCGGCGATGCGCCCGGCGGCGGCGTCCCAGACCAGGATGTGCTCGTAATGCGTGTCGAAGTCGTCCAGGTCAAGGCTGCGGCCGGTGCCCTCGCCGACCTCGCGGAACGTGGCCTCGCGCAGTCGGCCGATCTCGCGCAGCAGCGGGGCATCGGCCTCCAGCCGCGCGAGGCGGATCTCCTTGCCGTCGCCGGTCCGGCCGAGCAGCTCGGTGCGCGCCATCGCCATCAGCAGCGTCGGGTGATCCACCGGTGGCGCCAGCGGCGCCGGCCCGGTGGGCGGTGCGCCGCGCCGACCCAGGGCGTACAGCGACTTGCGCACCTGGCGCAGGGTGCGCGCCGGGTCCGCACCGGGCTCGATGCGCAGCGGCGTGCCGATGTGCAGCCGTACCGGCCGGCCGCGACGAGCGAACATCTCGCGCGCCAGCAGCGCCGTACCCACCGGCTTGTACAGCGCCGAGGCACCGTAGAACAGCGCCGAATTGCGCGCCGCGATCCGCACCGGCAGCACCGGCGCGCCGCAGCGCCGCGCGAAGCGGACGAAACCATGGCGCCAGCGGGTGTCGCGCACCCCGGCCCAGCCCAGCCGGGACACCTCGCCGGCCGGGAACACCACCACGCACTGGTCGGCCTCCAGGGCCTGCTCGATCGCGCGCAGGCTGTCCGGCGACGGCCGGCCGCCGAGGATGCGCACCGGCAGCAGCAGCTCGGCCAGCGGCTCCAGCGTGCCCAGCAGGTCGTTGGCGACGATGCGCACGTCGCGGCGCACCCGGCCGAGGGCCTGGAGCAGCGCCAGGGCGTCGAGCGCGCCGGAGGGGTGGTTCGCCACCACCAGCAGGCGGCCGACGGCCGGGACATTGCCCAGTCCCGCCTCCGCCACCTCGCAGCGCAGGCCGAGGAACTCGGCCGCCGCGTCGACGAAATCGAAGCCCCGGCGGTCGCCGTGGCCATCCAGGAAGGTCTCGATGGCGTCGAAGCGCGACCAGCGGCCGATGCCCTTCAGCAGCGGACGGGCCAGGCGGGCGCGATGCCCGGTGAACCAGTGGGGGTAGCGGGACTGCAGGTGCTGTTCGAGCGCGCGCATGGCAGGAACCGTCGGCCGGGATGGCCGCCAGCCTGCCGCCGCGCCGCGACAGGCCGATGGCGGTTTCGCGGCGGCGGGATGACAGCCGCCTGTCCCCGGCGGGTGGCGATTCGCGTCACACACGACAGGCCGGAATGCGGTACAACGACCGCCCGGGGCCCTCGGCCGGCCGGTGCGGTGCAAACCGTTCCGGGGGGGTGTATCATGTCCGGCCATCTTTTCATCCCGATCAAGGGATAAATCTTCAAACCAAAGGAAAACGACCACGATGTCCAGCTATCTCTTCACCTCTGAATCGGTGTCCGAAGGCCATCCGGACAAGATCGCGGACCAGATCTCCGACGCGGTGCTCGACGCCATCCTGGCCCAGGACAAGCGCGCGCGCGTGGCCTGCGAAACCCTGGTGAAGACCGGCGCCGCCATCGTGGCCGGTGAAGTGACCACCACCGCCTGGGTCGACATCGAATCGCTCGCCCGCGACGTGATCAACAAGATCGGCTACAACAACTCCAACGTCGGCTTCGATGGCCACACCTGCGCCATCATCAACATGCTCGGCAAGCAGTCGCCGGACATCGCCGCCGGCGTCGACGGCACCGACAAGAAGGCCAAGAAGCCGGAAGAACAGGGCGCGGGCGACCAGGGCCTGATGTTCGGCTACGCATGCAACGAAGCCCCGGAATTCATGCCGGCGCCGATCTACTACTCGCACCGCCTGGTCGAGCAGCAGGCCAAGGTGCGCAAGGCCAAGAACAGCAAGCTGCCGTGGCTGCGCCCCGACGCCAAGTCGCAGGTCACCCTGCGCTACGACGGCAACGCCATCGTCGGCCTCGACGCCGTGGTGCTGTCCACGCAGCATGACCCGGGCATCAAGCACAAGGACCTGGTCGAAGGCGTGCGCGAGCACATCCTCAAGCCGGTCCTGCCGAAGAAGTGGCTGGACGCGCTGCCGAAGAACAAGATCCACATCAACCCGACCGGCATCTTCGTCATCGGCGGCCCGGTGGGCGACTGCGGCCTGACCGGCCGCAAGATCATCGTGGACAGCTACGGCGGCATGGCCCGCCACGGCGGCGGCGCGTTCTCGGGCAAGGATCCGTCGAAGGTCGACCGTTCCGCCGCGTACGCCGCGCGCTACGTGGCCAAGAACATCGTCGCTGCCGGCCTGGCCGACAAGTGCGAAGTGCAGGTCTCGTACGCCATCGGCGTTGCCGAGCCGACCTCCATCTCGGTCACCACCTTCGGCACCGGCAAGATCCCGGACGACAAGATCGAGAAGCTGATCCGCAAGCACTTCGACCTGCGTCCGTACGGCATCGTGAAGATGCTCGACCTGATCCACCCGATCTACCAGGACACCGCCGCCTACGGCCACTTCGGCCGCAAGCCGTACGAAGTCGCCTACACCGACAGCGACGGCAAGAAGCAGAAGGCCACCGCCTTCTCCTGGGAAAAGACCGACCGCGCCGCCGACCTGCGCAAGGACGCCGGCCTGAAGTAATCGGCCTGCGTCGCAACGGTACGCAACGAAGGGCGCCGCAGGGCGCCCTTCGTCTTTTTCGCGGCCGCTTCCGGCGGCACGAAGCACCCTCCCCGCCCGCGTGGTGTAGCATGGTCGCGGATGCACGGTTCGCCGCCGTCATCGGTGCTGCATCACGCACTCGCCGCACGCCGGGCAGATCGCGCCCGAATTTCCATCCAGGCCAACGCCGCGGTGCCGCAACCGCACCGGTCCCCACCGCACGATCGCAGCACGCGGATCATGCGCGCCCCTCCCTTCCCATTCCGCGAGACACCGCCTTGGCCAAGCCCAACTACAACTTCGAGAAACGTCAGCGAGAGATCGCCAAGAAAAAGCAGCAGGACGAAAAGCAGGCGAAGAAGCGCGCCGCACGCGAAAGCAGCAAGCCCGCCGACAGCGAACGCGAGCCGCCCGCCGACCCGCAGTGAGCACGGCCGAGATCCCGGCGCCGCAGATCTGGGTCGATGCGGACGCCTGCCCCGTCGTGATCAAGGACATCCTGTTCCGCGCCGCCGAGCGCGCGCAGGTGCAGGTGACCCTCGTCGCCAACCAGTGGCTGCGCACGCCGCCATCCCGCTTCATCCGCGCCCTGCAGGTGCACGGCGGCTACGACGTCGCCGACAGCGAGATCGTCGAGCGCCTGCTGCCCGGCGACCTCGTCGTCACCCAGGACATCCCGCTCGCCGCCCGCGTGATCGAGAAAGGCGGCGACGCGATCCATCCGCGCGGCGACCGCTACACCCCCGACAACATCGCCGAGCGCCTGTCGATCCGCAATTTCATGGAAGACCTGCGCGGCGCCGGCGTGCAGACCGGCGGCCCGCCCGCGCTGCACGCACGCGACCGCCAGTCCTTCGCCAATGCACTGGACCGCTGGCTCGCGCAGCGGCCGAAGCCCACAGCATCACAGGAAGCCTGACGAACGGCCGCGCTGCGGCTCAGCGACAGGCTTCCGGGTGCAGCATCTCCGTGACATCCACGCCCTGGCGCATCGCCTCTGCACGGACTTCCGCGTCCCAGCGCGCAGAATCGAAGCGAGCCGATCCCGCGACCGTGGGCTGTTCGACGAATTGGGGCATGAAGGCATCCAGCAGGATCCTGTTGGCCTTCGCAGCCGTGAACGTTCGCGATGCATGGCCGGGTGCGCGCGCGGAATGCTCGAATGCCTTGTCGACCGCATCGAGCACCAGTTGCTGGTGCTCCGCATCCCGCTGCATCGACGCGACGCGATCCAGGCAAAGGAACGGCGCGGGCACGCCTTCGAGCTTCGCCGCAAGCAGTCGGTCATGACCGTCGAGCACGACATATGCCACCAGTCCACTGATCCACTGCAACAGGATCGGTGGCAAGGCGCCCCGGCCTGCCAGCTTGCGCCAGGCTTTCACGCGGCCATGGTCGGGCGGCGACATGCCGCGCAATGGCAAGGGATGCACATGATGATCCCACGCGACATACCCGCGCGCCTCATGCGCCAGGATGCCGTCCAGGTCGCGAGTCGCCAACGTCGAGCCCTCGTGCCAACGCATGCGCGGCGCCAGCATCCAATCGCCCTCGTGCAACGGCGATGATGGCGATTCGGACAGCCCTGTCGCGAAGTGTCGCGCCCAGTGACGCGACCGGAGTTCGGGCGGCTGCGCCGCGATCTCGTCCGCAATCGCGAACGGAATCGGCGGGAGGATCGACCACGATGCGTCCCCGGCTTTGCGCAGGAACTCGTAGCCGTAATAGTCGTTCCACACGCGCGCCCAGTACACCGGCGCACCGCCCACGCTGACCCGCAGGCGATCCGGCGGACAGATCGACACCGCGAATCCCGGCGCACTCTCCCGCTCGACAGAAATCAGCAGGCCGTCCCATTGCCCGGGCTGGAGTCGATCGTCGATGTCGCGCCAGTGGATCGTCATCCTCGTGATGATAACGCGATCGTGTCGCAGGCTTTCACCACATCGACGGCTGCAGCCAGCAGGCCGGCGAGGAGCGGACAAGGCACATCGCGAATGCGCTCCTCCTGCCGGCAATCACAAGGGAAGACAAAGGGCAGCTGGCCCGTCACGGCAATCTTGAAGCTCTGCAGTCGTGAAGCGCTCCACGATGCACACGCGAATTGCGATGAGGTGCCGCGCCCGATCCGCGCAGCCCTTTCTCACCCGGACAAACGGTTCGGCAACCATCGATGGCCCGGGCGAATCACGGGTTCTTACGGCGCCCGTGCTACAAGTCAACCTGAAGAACCCTCTCGGGTTCTCTTCACAGGAGGCAGCCATGCGCGTTGTCTCAGGGACATTGGCCGCACCCCTGCAGCCCGGCGACCGGATCGTTTTCCTGCTGGGCCACGCTCGTTCCTATGCGCTGGAAGCGTCCTACACGGGACGCGAATCGCCGATCGGACAGCCCATCTCGATCATGTTGATCACGCTTCCCGGCCCCAACCCGGGCCGGCATCCGTTGCTCGAATTCGACGTCGAACGGGTCGTGCGCATTGCGCTGGACGACGGCGATCATGCGCATCCGGACATGGCGTGCGATGACACGACATCGCGGGATGCATGACCGTTCGGACACCTCTGCATCCCGGGATGCAGAGGCCCGCGACCGACACCATGCGTCGACATCACCGCGAACGCGCCCGAGACTGAAGATCGCTTCAGGATCAAGATCGTCGTAACACGCAAATAACAACAGAAGGCGCAGTCTGCACTGGCACTACGACGCAAGGTCGTAACGGCTCTCAGACGCGCCGCGCCATTCCCCCACTCTCCGCACTGAGCTTTCTCGCGTCCTGCCCTCGGCAGGCGCCTTGGCTACGGCCATTCCGGGTCCGCGACACGCGGTCCCGCTCGACAGGAATCCATTCCATGAATACCCAGATCAATACCGCAGCACTCAACGTGCTCGATACCGCTGCCGCCAATGGCTCGTTCAAGACCTTCGGCATCGCCGTCGAGAAAGCGGGCCTGAGCGAAACGCTGCGCGGCGCCGGCCCCTTCACCGTCTTCGCGCCGACCGACGAAGCCTTCAACAACCTGCCGGCCGGTCGCATGGACACGCTGTTCAAGCCGGAAAACAAGGCTGAACTCGCCTCGCTGGTGAACTACCACGTCGTCAACGGCCGCAAGAGCGCGGAAGAAGTCGGCAAGTGGGAGAAGGCGAAGACGGCTGGCGGCCAATCGGCCCCGATCGTGATGAAGGACGGCAAGTTCAGCATCGACGGCGCCCATGTGACCTCGGCCGACATCGCCTCCAGCAACGGCGTGATCCACGGCATCGACAAGGTCAACATTCCGGCCAAGCCGCTGTAATCGGCTGACCGTGTCGCAACGAATGGCGGGGATCTCCCCGCCATTTTTTTTGCGCCCGCCTTCACGGGCATCCCCTTGCACAGGGCGATGCACCGGCGATGATGCCGTCCATCGGCACGCAGGGTGGAGGGCCGCCTGTTCGGCGCGTGCATGACGGTGCCCCGGACATCCGGGGCACCGCTGTATCCGCACTTCGGTCATCTCGGGATGATCGAAGGGCAATGCCGTTCGATCAGGGCGAACGGGTCGCCTTCATGTTCACGCCCGAGAAGCCGCTGTAGGCATGCACGGTGATGTAGTACGTGCTGCCAACCGTCGGGTTGTTGATGGTGCAGGTCTCGGTGTTGCTGAGATCCTTGAGCGGCACGCAACGGCTGGTGGTATTGACGACGGTGCTCAGGGGCGTGGTGAGTGCGCTGCCCCGGTTCACGTAGAGGTCCGCATCGCCCGTACCGCCCGAAATGTTCACGATGAGGCGGGTCGTTCCAGCGGGGATATACACCTGGTAGGCCGGCGACCACCTGCCGGACGACACCGTCGGCAGCGGATTGATGTTGTGCACGACCGTGCCGCCGCTGCTGGCTGCAGTGCCGGTGAAGTTCTGCCCGGTCACGTTGGCGCCGCTCACGGTCACGCTGCGACTGGCCGGCGTGAAGGTGTAGCCGCTCAGCGAGGGCGTCAGCGTGTAGGTGTTGTTGGCCAGGCCGCTCAGCGTGTAGGCACCCGTGCTGGAGGTAGTGGCCGACACGCTGCCCGCGCTGACGGTGACGCCCGCCAGGGCCGCGCCCGTGCTGGTGGTCACCGTGCCGGACACCGTGTAGGTCGCCGGCGGCGGTGTGGTGCCGGTGTCGCCGTTCGGCGCGACGCCGCCGAAGTAGCTGGACACCTGCGGCCAGATCAGAGACATCTTGACGCCGGTGTTGTAGTCACCCCCGGTCCATGCGTTATGCAACGCGATCACCTTGTTGCTCGAGCGCGCGATCACCGGCGAACCGGAGTTGCCGCCTTCGGTATCGCAGTAGTAGAGAGTGCCATTGCCGGTGCCGACCGAATTGATGCGGCAGCGACCGCCACCATCCCTGTCGCTGACCACGCTGAGTTCCTTCCGTCGGCCCTTGGGATGGCCGGAGATGAAGATCTCCTCGTTCAGCGCCGGCGCCCGCGTCTCCAGGCCCAGGTAGCCGAACTGCGCGATCGTGCCGAAATCCTTCACGGTGAACAGCGTGTAGTCCAGCGGCGCGTTGGTGGCCAGCATCTGCTCGCCCATCACCTTGACGGGCGTCTTGAAGGTCGTGTTGGCGCAGTCCTGCGCCTGATAATCGAACCACACCTCGGCGATCTTGACCCGCGCATCCGTATCGAAGCAATGGTTGTTGGTGAACAGGCGATTGTCGGGGCCGGCGCGCCAGGCGGTGCAGACGTAGCCATCGTTCTTCACGAGGAAACCGACGGGGCGCGAACGATCGACGGCGGTGGGATCGGTGCTGTTGTAGCAGGCCACCGGACGCTGTTCCTGTGTGCCGATGATGGCTCGCCCATTCACCGAACGCATGACCTCGCGCATGCGGCGCTCGGAATGCCCGCGCAGGTAGCTGCCGACACGGACGCCATCGGTGGTGCGCCACGCGCGGGTCGGCGTGCCGACCAGGCGCAGCAGGGCGACCGGGCCATGGATCGACATGGCAGAGAAACTCGTCTGGCCCTTCTGGCTCTTGTTGGTGTAGCGATACACCTCGGTCCCGGCGGGGTTGGAGACTTCGAGGGTCACGCCGTCCGGCAGCGAGAAGTGATCGAAATGCACCTTCACGAAACCCGCGTCGTCGGCGCGCACCGCGAAGGTCTTGCCCAGCGATGCCGGGCCGATCCTCAGATCGAACGCGCGCTGCTCGCCGATCGACGGCAAGGGACGCTTGGCGGGAGGCGCGGAGGACGCGGTCAGCGGAAGCGCGACGGCGAGCAGGCTGGCAAACGCGGACAGGGCGAGCGCGCCGCGACGCGGCGCGGAATTCTTGCGTTTCATTTGCGAAGATCCTCAAAGACGAATGGTCAAAGCGCTCTCGCCGGGGGATCCAGAACGCGTAATGCGGGCCAACGGGCCCGGGGCCAGCATCACCGCACACTGCACGCTGCAATCGTGACTGCGATCGCAAATTTATATTGAAAGAGACTCAAATTTTGCGGCCAGTCCGGCATCCAGCGCATGGCGGCGCCCGCATATGATCGAACGCACGTGGAATCAATCGCGGCAGCCCCGCCGACGGCATGCACCGTACACATGCGCACGCTTCGCTCTGGGCGCACGCCGCCATTGGCGCTTCGGGCCGGGTCTCGGGTTGAGCGGCTGCGTGGCTGAAGGTCGCGTCGCTCTCATTGACCGTGGCAACGGACTCCGGGCGCGGGAAGAACCCGCGCCCGGTGAAGCATCACGCGGCGGCGACGCCGGGGTGCCATGGTTCGCAGCGAAGTCCATCGCGCCGGGCTGCCGGCTGCCCGGCAACCCGGCGCCACCACGCGATGCCTACAGCCACAGATTCATGGCGTGGTTCGCGACCGGATTGATCACGGAGACCGAGCCGCCCCAATAGGTGCAGCCGTTGTTGCTGCCGACGTGCTGCAGGCCCACCGGCACGGCCCACACCGGGTCGAGGTTGCGGCAGAACACTTCGACTCTCGACGTGCCCAGGGCCGAGACCAGCTGCGTGCGGAAACTGGCGTTGCCGACGCGCGCCGGGTTGTAGGCTTCCAGGTTCGGCTGCCTGCTGCGGACAGTGAACGCATACGCTTCGGCCATGCCACCGCCGAGGCTGTGCCCGGTCACGCTGTAGCGGTTGTTGCAGGCCACCGCATTGACCGCGGAACGGTAATTGTCGAGACGGCTGGCGTAGCCCGACCCGATCCTCGCGGCGTTCGTCGACGACTCGCCGGGCACGGCGACCGCCGAGCCGAACTGGTTTTCGATGTTGTTCAGCCAGTCACCCGCCGTCGAACTGCCTCGCCAGGACACGATGCAGTCGGTGGTGCCGTTGCTGGTGCTGCGCCAGACCTTCACGACATCGCGATTGAGGGCCACCGTGTAGCTGCGCGTGCCGAGCGTGCGATTGCTCGCGGTCGCCTGGTAGGCATTGTTGGCGAACCAGGCGTAATTGCTGCCCGGCGCCACGGCGCGGGTCGCGAACGCGCTGCGCATCAGCGCCTTCGCCTCGGTGGTCTGCAGGTAATCGACGCCCACCTCGACCGCCGCCTCGGTCGGCGTCAGGTCGGTGACGAGGGTGCGGCCCTTGTCCGAGGCGATGCGCACCGCAACGTTCTGCAGGCCACGGGTGTCCACGCCCGGATAGTACGCGGCGACGAAGGCATGCAGGCGCGGCACGTTCCAGCTGCTGCTCTCGGCCATCACCACCCAGCCCAGGTCGCGGGCGAGGTCGAGGATGCCCTGCGTCCGCTTGCGGTCCAGCGCGAGGCTGTCCACGTCGATGTAGATGATCGCGTCGGTGGTGTCCATCGGCAGCCGCGACAGGCTGACGCGCCGGGTCTTGCCATCGAACATCTCGAAACCGGCATCGCCCATGGTCGAGGTCAGCTGCACGATCGGCGTGCGACCGTTGTCGACCGTCGACGCGCCCGGCTTCGCACCGGGCTTGGCCGCCTGTATCGCCTGCACGCCGCCAGCGGCCACGGCCATGGTGCTCGCGGCGATGCCCGCCGCCAGAAGCGCGATCCGGATGGAATTACGTTGATTCTTCATGGTTGTCCTTAAACATGAGTAAGTGGTGTGGTCCATTCCCTTGCGGATGCCGACGACACACACGCATCGCCGTCATCCCTGCGGCAGCCGATCTTCGTTGGACTGCCCGCCGACCTTGCGTGGCAAGGCCGTTTCCGCACACGGCCGCACACGCGACCGCGTCGACATCGGCGCACACCTGATACATCCAGCGCGCCGATGGTTCCCCCGCGGCAAGGCCGGAGATCGCCTTGCCGCTCAAGCGAGTCTAGCCGCTAGCTGCGACGCACAATCGGTCGCTCAACGCGCAACTTTCGGCCGAAGGCAGGCAAATGAAATCGATTTCATGACGAAGCGAAGGCCGCTTTCGCCATGGCGCCAGCATCGTCCGATCCATCATTGCTGGGGCGACTACCCCGCCCGAGACTCTAGAAGTCTTTCCACTCAACCGATCGGAAGAAATAGCGAGCGTCCTTGTCGAGATCGTGACATGCGGTCGCTGGCGCTTCGACGATGAGGAGCAGGGAACCTTCCTTCAACCGGATCATGCGCATGTACCCGCATCGCCTGGATTCGGACACTTCGACATCGACCGCACGATGCCCATTCAATTCGAGGCTCGACACCTTTGCCCCCATCGAATCGAAGTCGGAAGAAAACCTGGCAAGCGGATCGACATCGCTGGCCGGGCTCTTGCCGTACCTGAGCCTGGTGGTGGAGAATTTCCGTCCGTCCGGCAATCGACAACCAACGGTATGGATCGTCGCGGAAGGATCGTCCTTCAATCCATGCATCTGGAAATCGTTGTAGAGGCAGGGAAGTCGAACCGTGAACGCGCCTGATGTGGACGAGGCCTGCGTCCAACCCGAGTCATCCAGCGTCCCCGCCTGCCATCGATGGAAGGTCGGCAGTATTTCGGACTGCGCTTTCGTCGCAAAACCCAACAGGCACATAGCCAGCAACGATTCAGCGATTCTCGGCATCCGGGATCCCATGCTCTGATTCTGAAGGAAGACAGCGGCGACATGCGTCGCCCGCCGACTAGCATACCTGCGATAGGCCATACCATTTCGTCAGCCGTAGCCGTCCGGGCGCGGGGACAGCCCGCGCCCGGTGACGCATCACGCGGCGGCACTCTCCAGCGGCACCAGCCGGTCGTCCTCGTCGTAGCGCAGGCCGCTCAGAGCATCGCGGCCATGCCGCGCAGGGGCGGCGTGTGGGCTGGCGCCGCTGGCTTCGCACAGGGCGATGAACTGGGGCGGGACTTCGGCCAGCAGGACATTGGACGGCTGGAACTGCGACTTCGGCTTGGACATGACGGCACTCCGTTTCGCCCAGCGCCCGGAGTGGACGCCGTTGGCGAATCCAATCCGCATTGCGCGCAGGCGCGTCAAGGTTTGCGCAGCAATTCACCTCGACCTTGACGCGCCGAGCACGGTGCGAGGATGGGACCGCAACGGTGGGCACATCTCAGGAATGATTTCGCGAGTCTCGTAGGCTGGGTGCTGTGCACCCAGCGCTCTCGGATTTGGCGAGTCGCTGGGTCGATGACCCAGCCTACGGCCCTTCGAGCATGCGATTCCGGTATTCCGTGGGTGTATCGCCGAAGCGCGCCTTGAATGCACGGTTGAATGTCGACAGGCTGCCATAGCCTGCATCCATCGCGATCACGAATATCGACGTGTCCGCCTGACTCCGGTCCGCCAGCATGGCGCATGCCTGCTTCAACCTGTAGTGATTCAGGAAATCCGAGAAGTTTGCGTAACCAAGCACGGTGTTGATGTGCGCACGCAGCCTGTACTCCGGCACGCCGACTCGCTGGGCCAGTGCGCCGACACCCAGGCCCGTTTCACGGTAGACATGCTCGATCTCCATGCATTCGATCAGCCGCCGATGCAACCTCTCGTCATCCGGCTTGATTCCTGGCTCGACGGTGGGGGTCAGACGCTGGGGGACCAGTCGCTCCAGACGCACGTGCGCCACCCACAGGATGACCGCGATCGTGACTGCGATGGTCGTCAAGTCGTAGACCACGCTGCGCCACATGGCCGACACCGCCGATGCCTCCAGAACAGCCAGCAGGACATAGCTCGACAGGACGAACAAGACGAACCAGATCCGGGCCCGCCGCCGCTCGCGGAGCAGGTCGTCATTGAATCCCGACAGCGCGATCCACAGCACATGCGCCATCGCTGCGTAGGATGCCGCCTGTGCGAGCCACAGCCAGGGCGAGGCCGGGGGAGCAAGGCCGAACACATCGACATCGGCATGGAGCATCAAGCCGCCAAGCACGACGAACACCAGCCAGTCGCCTGGACTGATGCGAAACCCCTGTTGCAGCAGGGCCCGACCGAAGAGCCAGTTGAGCCCCGGCATCAGGGCGTTCAGCAACACGCTGACCCGCAACAGTTCCGGCAGGATGGGCTGGCTCTCGTGGATGAGAATGAGCGAATAGCCCAGCGCGCAGACGAACACGGCCGAGCCCAGCCGCGCCACCAGGCAGGCCCGGGCATCCCTGAGCAACAGGATGACGACCGCGATGCTCAGTGCGGCGCCGGCTGCGGAAAGCGCGATCTGCAGACTCAGCATGGGGGTCTCAAGCCTTCGCCCCTGGAAATGCACGGCTCGCCCCGGGCAGCGGGCCAGTCACGGACGAAGTCGTTGTGCATTTTCGAAAATGCACAACGATTTGAAGGATTTGCGGAGCCGACGGAGCCCCGGCGCCGATAGTCTCCGACTCGACTGGACCATTCATGAAGGGGGATTCTATCCAATGTCGCGCCGGTTCATCCTGATGCTCGCCTTGCTTGCCACGTCGCTGATGCTGTCGCTGTCGGCATGCAGGACGGTCGGCCCCTCGCCCCAGGCAGCACAGCCGGAATGGCTGCCCGCACACACCCGACTCGATGCGCTGCGCGCAGGGCTTGATGTCCCGGGGCTGGCCATGGCCGGAGTCAGCCGGTGCTCCCCCACCCCACCCATCAACATCGGCTCGTCCTCGCTCCTGCCGCAAGTCCCCGTGTCGGACACCACGCGATTCGAGGCCGCTTCCTTGTCCAAGCCCGTGTTTGCCTTCCTGGTGATGCGGCTGGTCGATGCAGGCGTGATCGACCTGGACAGGCCGCTTGCAAAGGACTTCCAGTACGCGCGGATCGTCGACCTGCAGCGGTACGGGATGCTCACGCCGCGCCTGATCCTGTCCCACCGCTCCGGATTGCCGAACTGGGTGGGCGACACCCACCTCCCGCAACGCACTGATGTCATCCCCTTCGTGTCCGAGCCGGGCGGCCCCGCGTCGTACTCCGGCGAAGCGTACGAACTGCTTCGTGCGTACGTGGAGTACAAGACGGGAAAGACCTTGGATGGCCTGTTCCTGCTGCACCTGGGCGATTTGATGCCGCACTCCGGTTTTGCAGCATCCTCGCGGACCGCCGGCCACGCCGCGCTCGGCTATGCCAGCACGCGCACGCCCGGCGACGGTCGAAAGATCGCCTATCTGGGTGGCGCGGCCGGGGGGCTCGTGACAACGGCGGCGGACTATGCACAGTTCATCGGCATGATCTGCCGGCGCACGCGACTGTCCCCGGAAAGCCATGCGCAGATGTTTTCACCGCACACGCCGATCACGAGCGGAGACATGGCAGGCGCGGGAGACTGGGCCCTGGGCTGGATCGTGATGCGCACCGGCCCTCGCACCATGATCCTGCACGACGGAAACAACCAGGAATTTCGCAGCTTCGCGGGCTTCGATCCCGCAACGGGCGACGGACTCGTTGCCTTCACCAATGGCCGCAACGGCGGCGACCTCATCCATGCCATCCTCGACGAAGTGCAATGATCGCGCGCATCGCCCTTCTTCTTCTGCTGTTGCTGCCTCACCGTCCCGCGCATGCGCAGGACAGCCCCATCGACCCGGCATCGACCTTTTCCGAATTCTGGTCGCTGTACAACGACAACTACGCCTTGTTCGGCATCAAGCGCGTGGAGTGGAACGCCATCCGCAGCCTCTACGAGACGCGCATCCTCGCCAGTTCGACCCGTACAGAGCTCTTCCAGGTCTTCAGCGAAGCCACGGGACTCCTCAACGACGTGCATGTCAGCGTGCGCGATGAAAGAACAGGCGCGTTCTTCCGATCCGGCGGACGCAGCATCGGCACCCGAGCATTCCAGAATGACGAATTCTCGCTCGATCTGATCGCGTCACACTACGCAGCCACCGCACTCGCCAGCCGGGCAGGCGGCACGGTGTTTTTCGGGGAACTTCGCAGCGGCGCCGGATACCTGCGGCTGGACAGGTTCAAGCACCCCAGCGCGACAGAGCAGGCCATCGATGAAGCGCTGGCCGCGATCCCCTCGTTCGCCAATCCGCATGCGCTGATCATCGACGTGCGCCACAACGGCGGCGGCGCCGATGCAGTCGGGCGCGTGGTCGCCAACCGCTTCGCGGATCGACGCCGACACTACATGAGCGTGTCCAACCGCCGCCCGGGCACGCACCCCGCACTCTACTCCGCCCCTCTCGAATGGCATGTCGAACCCCAGCCGGGCCATCGGTTCGAGGGCAGGGTCATCGTCCTCACGAGCAGTCGCACGATCAGCGCAGCGGAAAACTTCGTCCTTGCCATGCGGACGATTCCCGGCGTCATCATCGTCGGCGATGTCACCGCCGGTGCAATGGCCGACACCGTCGCATGGCCGATCGCCGACGGCTGGACATTCACCGTACCGATCAACATCGTGCGCGACGCACAAGGCGTTTGCTGGGAAGGGGTCGGGCTTGCGCCGGACCTATGGATCGTCAACACACCCTCGGAGATTTCCGCAGGAAGAGATCGCGTCCTGGACCTCGCGATTCTCCTCGCAGGCATCCGCCAGTGACCCGTTTCCCGGCACTGCGCCCGGTGAAGCATCACGCAGCGCCTATAGGGTGCGATGCATCGCACCAGCTTTTCGTACCGCCACGACCAAAGCGGTGCGCCGAGGCACACCCTATTCGCGAATCCGGGCGCGGGGATGACCCGCGTCCGGTGACGCATCACGCGACGTTGCCCTCCAGCGGCACCAGCCGGTCGTCCTCGTCGTAGCGCAGGCCGCAGAGCATCGCGGCCATGCCGCGCAGCGCGGCCTGCGGGCTGGCGCCGCTGGCTTCGCACAGGGCGATGAACTGGGGCGGGACTTCGACCAGCAGGACGTTGGACGGCTTGAATTGCGACTTCGACTTGGACATGACGGCACTCCGTTTCGCCCGGCACCCGGAGTGGGCGCCGTTGGCGATTCGGAATCGCATCGCGCGCAGGCGCGTCAAGGTTTGCGCAGCAATTCACCTCGACCTTGACGCGCCGAGCACGGTGCGAGGATGGGACGGCAACGCAGGACACACACTCACAGTTTCAGCAACAGCGGCTGTTGTAGGGCGGGCTCAAGCCCGCCATTGCAATACAAGCACTTCCGCACGCTGCCGAAGATGCATCACGGAGACGCGCTGCATCTTGCAGTTCGCAGTTCCTTTCCGGCGGGCTTGAGCCCGCCCTACAGCCATCTGCGCGCTCCAGCAATGATTGCCACTATGTTTTTGAAGTCATGTCCGTGGCTGCAATCGTGACCAAATGCTATACCTAGCATTGCTACGGACGGCGCGAGCCTGCTCGGCTAGTCAGGTTACAAGCTCTTGCAGAAAGTCCGTGAGCGCTGCCTTGGGATCGTCCTGATCGGAAACGATCATCTCAATTCCCCAGTGTCTTAGCACTTCTTCTGCCGCCGGGTTTGGGCGATTTGTGAAGACGTACGACTTGGGGCGCACTGACGCCAGCGGCGACTTGCCCCACATCTCGGTCAGGCGATAGAACAGTAGCCGGATGTTGAAGTCCGTCAGGCTGTAGCCAATGAAGAGGACGGAGTTGCTCAGCACGTCATTGCGCAGCTTGATGTCCAGCGGCGTGTCGAAGTTGAGTCGCTGGTAGTAGCTGGTCTCGTCAAGTACGATGGACTCGTCCGCTGCGAAGTCGCCGTGGAACTTGATGATCTGACGGTGGCCGTCCCTGACCGCGACCATATCCGCCACGCTGGCAATCTTGTCGTACTTCACGCCAAAAGCATCGTGGGCGCGTTCAAGCCACCGGTCGTAGTTGGTGGTGTAGATCCGATGGAAATTTCCTTGCGTGATGAACCGGTGGATGTCAGAGGCCTTGATGTCCGTGGACGGCTTGTGCCACTCCCGGTCCATCCAACTGCGCAGCTCGCCGAGCCCTCCTCGCTTCTTCTTGTAGAACTCAGCCAATGTCTGGTGGTTCCCGTAGGTGGCGAACACCTCGGGGTCGTAGCCCAGCTCCTCTGCGACATGAGAGATCAGCTGTCTCCAATTCGGCAGGCCGAGGTTTGCGGACACGCCGGCGCCGACGAACAGCATCAGCTTGCCGCTGCGGTGTGCTTCAACAAGTTCTGGTTTCATTTCATGACCTTTGCAGCTTCAAGGTGGGCGGCAAACTTGTCCAGCGCCAGGCGACGCATGGAGATGTCGTCCTTGTCGGTGCCCATCTCGGCAAACGTCTTCGTGTGACCGTCTGGCACGAATACGCAGTCCCACTGGAAGTCCTTCGGACCAGCAGGTATGCGCGGAACGGTGCCTTCGATGGCGCCTTCGAACAGGTGCATCTTGTGGCCGTCGCAGTAGCCCAGCACCGTCTTGGCAGTTACCTTGTCGTCGCCCAGCGCGGCCACGAGGTCTGCGAAGCGCTCGGCTTCCAACCGGTCCCAAAAGATCTGGGTCAGGCCCGCGGGAAGGTCGTTCAATCCCCTGAGGTAGAGCCCCGTGTGCTCGACGAACAGCGGGCGACCGATCTCGTCGAACGCCTTGATCAGCTTGTCCCGCACGAGCGCGTGGACGTCCTGTGTCTGCAGTTCCTCGATCTTTCTGGATACCGGCACAATATCCACGCCGACCGGGTCGAGGATGCGTTGTACTTCTTTGATCTTGTGCTCGTTGCCGGACATAAATCGAATCTTCAATTCAGACCCTCCATGAATGAAAAGCGCTTGGCGACTTCGTACTGCTGCTGCATGTCGCAGATGGACAGGCCTTCTGCCATCGCGGCGGCTTGGTCATCCGCCAGGCCGCGCTGATGGATCGCGGGGTTGTCGGAGCAGATGACGAACGGCACACCACGGCGTCGGAACTCCTGCAGAGGATGGGCCTCATCACTGGGAACGGCGCCCGTCAGCCGGTTGCTGATTGGGCAGACCTCGACGCAGACACCCTTCGTAGCCAGCAGATCCATCAAGTACGGATCTTTGACTGCAGCCGTGCCGTGGCCGATCCGATCAGCGTGGAAGAGCTCCACGGCCGCTCGCACATTCTCCACGCGCCCAGTCTCTCCAGCGTGGATCGTGATGCCGAAGCCGTACCGGTCCTTGGCCTCACGAAAGATCGCGGGCAGCTCAGCTGAATAGGGCGTCTCTTCATCACCCGCAAGGTCGAGCCCAACGACATCTTTCGGCCATCCGATGTCCTCGTAGGCCTGCAAAAGCGTGGTGAGATTGGAGGCGCCGTAGTCGCCCCGAGTTACAGTGAGGATCAAGCCCCGCCGGATGCCGTATTGCTGAGATGCGCTGCCTGTCGACTCGATGAGGCGTTCCAATGCCTGCGCGGGCGTGCAGCTCTGAAGTCCAGTCAAGTACAGGACACTGCTGCGGAGCTCGACGAAACGAACGGCGTTCTCTGCCAGACTCGCAAGAACATCATGGGCGAGGCGGTCAAGGTTTGCGCGCTTCTTGGGGAAGAGCCGCAACACCTGCCACGGCGCGAGGTACTCCGCCAGCGATTTGCAAGGGACAAGGCGGGTCATGTCACGCCCGAAATCGAACCCTGCCGGAAGCGAAGTTGCTTCGTCGACCATGATCTCCCGGATGGTCGACACAGGGACGGCGCCGTTCATATGCACGTGGAGTTCCCCCCGATCATGCACGCGGGCTCGCACGCCACCATCGTCGCCGAGGTCGTCGGCCACGCCCAAGAGGCCTGGTAGATCAAGTTGCCTCTGATTCAAGCGCTGTCCCTAAATCTTGTTGTGGGCTTTAGGCCGTTCCATGTGATGCTAGCGCCATACCCGCATTAAGCGACTTCTCGTAGACCCGCAATTGAGGAAGCATCCTTTGCACCTAGGCATTTGAAAGTCGGACCTCTGGAGCTAGCCATGCTTCTTATCCAGAGCGGATTGTATAGTGATCCAATCCATCGCTTCTTTACCTCTCGATCTTAAGGGCGCTGGGTGCGGCTTGCGAGCCGATGTGTGGCCAGTCCCAGATATCGGGAAAGAGAGCCATGCTTGATTCGGGCGAGCGGACGTTCGCTTTGGGTCGATTGCCGCCCCTCAGCAGGTCCAATACACCCGCTTCTTCACATCCACCACGTCCGGCCCATCACTTCACCCACCTCTTCCTCAGTTCGATTCGCCGGCTCACAACCAAGCACCCACTGCTTCGACGCGGCATGCCACATGAGTTCGCCCTCGGCGACGACGCCGATCGGGAACACGGATGAGGCTTTGCGATTGACCAGCACCATGCGCGTACCGCTGATGCGCGCGACCAGCGGGTGCGCGGGGAGGTTCGGGTGTTCGGCGGAGCGATGGCGGAAAGCGTGTTCGCCATCGCGGAGGGGGGGGCGCCCGGTGGCGCCGACCGCGAGCGGCAGCAGGCTAAGCAGCGTGAGCGTGCGCGATCCGATCATGCGAAGCCGGTGACATCCCCTGTGTTGCCCACAGCCTAGCGCAGCCGCGCGCGGCGGGCAGCACCGCTCGGCGGGACGTGCTGCGGGCGGTGTGCGAACTGATGCCGGATTGATACCGCCCGCCCGGCAAGGCCGGATGCGGGGTTCACTCGACCGCGCCCCACTGCAGTTCGGCTTCAACACATGCAGGACACAGACCGGGTTCCGGCATGTGCCTGATCGCCTGGGGCGCCGCGCAGGTCGGACACGGGAGACGGGAGAAATCCGCCATGTCATGTAGTGGAAGACTGCGACCTGCCGCGATCGTATGCACCCCGGTCCGAACAAGCCTGGTGCGTTTCGGATAGGGGCCACGCCAAGGCTCATCATCGGCCCACTCCAGGACTTCGATGGTGCAGAGCTCCAGGACTTCTTCCGGCGTGATGCCCCACGGCGAGCGCGTCGGAACGACGAACTCGGCGAGGCATATCCCACAAAGCACCGGATAGCGGCCCAGGTAGTCCGGGTCTTCGGTCGTGCCTCGTGGATTCATCTTCGAAGTCCACGAGAAATCGCAGCTGGGGCATTCGCAGTAATTCATGCTCCTCTCCGCTTCAAGCACACGACAGCGTCGAGACCTGTGTCGGCAAAACGCCCGCGCCCGCCAATATCACACGTCAACACGTCCAGTACACCCGCTTCTTCACATCCACCACCTCCGGCCCATCACTGCCCCCCCGGCCTCTTCCGCTATGCGATCCACCGGATCGTGCCCAAGCACCCATTGCTTCGACGCGGCATGCCACATGAGTTCGCCCTCGGCTACGACACCGATCGGGAACACGGACGAAGCCTTGCGATTGACCAGCACAATGCGTGTGCCGCTGATGCGCGCGACCAGCGGGTGCGCGGGGAGGTCCGGGTGTTCGGCGGAGCGATGGCGGAAGGCGTATTCACCATCGCGGAGGGGCGGGCGCTCGGTGGCGCCGACCGCGAGCGGCAGCAGGCAAAGCAGCGTGAGCGTGCGCGATCCGATCATGCGAAGCCGGTGACATCCCCTGTGTTGCCCACAGCCTAGCGCAGGCGCGCGCGGCGGGCAGTACCGCTCGGCGGGACGCGCTGCGGCCGGTGTGAGAACTGATGCCGGATTGATACCGTCAAGGCAACCCATCCCCACCCCAACCCTCCCCTTGAAGGGGAGGGAGCAAAGCGCAGCTACCTTGTACGCCTCCAGCCTGCGTGATTTCGAGCTACGCGTATCGCGGCGTTATTTCGCCTTGGCGTCGCCCGGCTTCTCGTACGCGGCATGCTCCAGCTGCGTCCAGTTCGCGTCGGCCTTGCGGATGAAGCCGGGGCGGTCCTGGTTCCAGGTGCTCTGCACGGGCTTGCTGTAGTTGAGGTACAGGCGACCGTCGACGATGGCGAAGGCGTCGGGGTCGGTGGAGACCTTGTAGCCCTGCGCGGTGCCGTACGCGCAGAAGCCGCCGTAGCGCGGGGCGTAGCGTTCGGGGTCGGCGGCGAAGCGGTCGCGGTTGGCGGCACTGGCGAAGCGCCAGGTGGCGCCGTTCCATGCGTGGGTGATGTCGGCGCGGCCGCGCACCGCCTTCGACTCGGTGTGGTAGGCCACGGGGTCGTAGCCACGGATGGCGCCATCGGCGGTGGCGAAGACTTCGTCGGCGGCATTGGCGGTGCTGCAGCCGGCCAGCGGCGCGAGCGCGGCGAAGGCCATGAGCAGGGACAGCAGGAAGGTGCGGAACATCGGGGGCCCCTGTCGGTGGGTGGTGATGACAGGAGGCGGGTATGGCGCGGATGGTTGCGTGGGTGCCGTTGATGAGCCCCCTTTGGCAAAGGGGGCGGCGACAGCGGAGGATTTGCGGGCCGATCAGTGGCGATGGCACGGACCGAGCGAGGCTTGCGTTCGAAATCCCCCCGCCGCGCTGCGCGCGTCGGCCCCCTTTGCAAAGGGGGCGAAGGCGGGCGCAGCCGTCAGGCCCGTGGCTGCAGGTCCGTCCGGGACGTGCCTATACTCGGCGGCACACGGATGCCCTTGAACGACATGGAGGCCGGATGTACCCGAAGTCGATGCTGGTTGCCGCCCTGCTCCTCGCCGCAGGACAGGTCCACGCGCTGGAGCGCGATGCCTCGCAGCCCTACCGCCCGCCGGGCGAAGCGCAGCAGTGGATGATCACGGGCCGCATGCACGGCGCCTTCAAGATCGCGCTGCGCATCAACGGCGAACAGGTGTTCGACAGTTCGATGGACGGCAACCCGTCCGGCATCTATCGCGGCAAGCCGGTGCGCGCCAATTGCACCACCAAGGCCGGATTCGTCGGCAGGACGAACATGTCCTGCGAGATCTACGTCGGCGAAGAGCTCGCGGCGAACCTGGTGTTCATGAAGGGCTGAGGGCACCAAGGCACCCTGCGCGCCTCACGTCGACAGATCCGTGTCGTCCCACGCCACGCCCGGGGACAGCGCCCAGGTGAGTGCGTGGCGGCGTTCGTGGGTGGCGCCGCCGTCGCGGACGGGGTGGAACTGCGGGGGCAATGTCTCGCCGCCGGTCTGCGCGCTGCGCACGGCGTTGTGGGTGCAGTAGTAGAGGTCTTCGAGCCGTGCGATGTCGTCGACGGGGCGCAGCGTGTGGTCGGCGAGGAAGCCGGCGGTGGTGGCGTCGAGATTGGGCAGGAAGTCGAACAGCATGCGTTCGATCACGTCCTTCGGCAGCTGGCCCTGGAAGAACGGCGGTTCGGGCTCGAAGCCGAACATCCACGCGAGCGCCCACATGTTTTCGAGGCGCCAGCCGATGCTGCCGGCGTGCGCTTCGCGCGCCTGCTCGCGCGGCAGGTCGAGCACCTCGGCTTCGTCGGCGGTGAGGTGGTCGCGCACGGCGTTGTTCGCGATGAAGGCCTGCAGGCGTTCGGTCGTCGCGACTTCTTCCGATGTGCAGGCCCAGAGGAACAGCGCGTTCAGCGCGAGCAGGCGCGCAGCGATCTCGTTGGCGGGGCGCAGGCGATCGGTGTGGTCTTCGCTGCGATGCAGGGGCAGCCAGCGCGCGCAGAGGAAGCCGCGTTCGGCGAGCAGGCGGTAGTGCTGTTCGCGCTGTGCGAGGCGGGCGGGGTCGCTGCCGTCGGTGGACGCTTCATGGCGGAAAGCATCGGGGTCGATCTCGCGCAGCGGCGGCGGTTCGGATGCGGCATCGCCATCGCCCACCGCCATCGGGCCGACGAGGAAACGGCCGTCGGGCAGCAGCAGGCTGTTGAACGCGAACATGAAACCGTCGAAGCGTTCGATGAGCGACATCAGCGACGCGAACGTGGGCGAGTCGGTCGACACCGGATGCGGCAGCGAGACGCCGACGGCGGCGCGGGTGCGCGCGATGCGCTGCAGGGCCTCGGCGCGGGCTTCGTCACTGCCCGGCGCCTGCGCGACGTAGCCACGGAAACCCTGCAGGTGCCCGGCGAGGTCGGGATGCTGCAGGTGCAGACGGACGGGGCCTTCGCCGGCGTCGTATTCGAACCAGCTCGGTTTGCGGAACAGCCCGCCATCGGAGCGGCCGTTCGGGAAGACGGTCTTGAGCGGGAGTGTGTCGAGCGGGAAGTAGAGCGCGCAGGCTTCGATGGTCATGCGGGGGATGTCGTGCGGGAGGTGTCCGGTGGCTGGGGCACCGTAGCACGCCATGGACGGCAGCGATCAGCCCTGCCCGGCCCTCGCCGCGCGATGGAAACCCCAGGCCGAGGCCAGCCAGGCGGCGACGAACACGATGGCGCTCACGCCGGCCTCGACCGAGCCGATGGCCAGGCCGTACACGCCGGTGAGCGCATGGACGATGGCGGTGACGACCATCGCCCGGGCCATGCCGGCGGCGCGCAGGCGGGCGAAGGCTGCGCCGAGGGCCGCGACCAGCAGCACGCCGGCGTAGACGAGGTTCTCGACGTTGTCCTCGCTGCCGATGATGCCGACGGCGAGGTTGATCCAGACGAGCAGGAAACCGGTGCCGACGGCGATGGCGGCGGCGAACCGGTAGGCGTGGCTGCGCGAGGCCCACATCGCCAGTTCGCAGGCACCGCAGGCGACGGCGAGCATGAGGCCGAAGACGAGGAAGTCGAAACCGGTCCAGTTCACTTCGTCGGTGAACCGCATCGCGATCCACGGCAGCAGCAGGAGCGTGCCTGCGCCGCCCCAGAGCAGTGCGCGGAGGGCGTTGGGCGGCAGTGTCGCGCGTTCGTGTCCGGTGCCCGTCATGGAAGTCTCCCCGTGTCGTGAGGCCGCCAGCCTCGTGCGGCTCGATGCGCCTGCGATGTCGCCACGGTGAAGCCTGTGTGAAGCGGGCCTGCCGGCAGGCCCGCTTCGCTCCGCACGCGCCGGTCGGCCGTCAGGCCTTGCGGTAGAACCGGTTCAGCGCGTCCAGCATCTGCGCGACGCCGGTGTCGCTGCCGTAGCTCAGGCGCTGCAGGCGCGCGGCGATGGTGTCGCCGTCGTTGCAGCGCTGGGTCGGGCTGACCTGCAGCTTGGCCAGGCCCATGAAGCCACGCACGTTGCGCGTGGCGGCGGCGTAGCACAGCGGGCTGTCGTTGTTCAGTTCCGGCAGCGGCCCGCTGAGCGCGACGGCGTCGGCCAGCGGTGCGATGCCGTAGGCCATGCGCGCGTTCTGCCAGCGCAGGCTGCAGACCACCAGCGAGGTCGCGGCGACCTTCGGCGCCGGGCTGGTGTCGAGCACCATCTTGGCCACGGTGGTTTCCACGCCGGAGCGGCAGATGCCTTCGCCGAGCGCGCGCGGCTCGGGCGCCATCGCCAGCAGGCGCTGCATCGCGACCTGGCTCGCTCCGATCGGCTTGCCGTCCTTGTCCAGGCGCTCGGCGGCCTTGCGGATCAGCGCGGCGGCGACGATCGGCACCTTGCGCGCGGGGAACCAGTCGTCCGGCACCGGCTCGATCACCGGCAGCACGACTTCGGCGCGGGCATTGTCGGTGAGCAGGTAGTCGGCGAAATCCAGGCGCACGTTCCAGGCCTGCGGATTGCGCGCGAGGAACGCATTGACGATGCGCGGATACTCCGCCATGCGGCCGGTCTTGCGCAGCACCACCTGCAGGTGGTTCAGCGCGGTGACGTGGACGTGCACGCGGCCCTCGGGCTTGGCCAGAGCGGCCTGCAGGAGATTCGAGGACGCAGCGTAATCCTGCTTCGCATAGGCCAGGTCGCCACGCAGCAGGTTGAGCAGCGGATGGTCCGGTTCGAGCTTGCTCGCCGTGTCGAAGGCCGCAGCCGCTTCGTCGTCGCGTCCCTGCAGGTAGCGCAGCCGGCCCAGCTGCACGTGCGCCTCGGCGAGGTCGGGCTTGAGTTCGATCGCCTTGGCCAGGAAGCGCTCGGCCTGCTCGTAGTTCGGGGTCTGGATGACGGCGCGCAGCTGCTCGCCGGTGACCGGCATGCGCGGTGCGGTGGTCAGCGAGGCCTCGCCGAGCAGGGCCTTGATCGCGGCGTCGGCCGGATCCATGCGCTCGGCCTGCGCCAGCTTGACCTGCGCATCGGCGGCCGCTGCGGGCGTGCCGATCTCGTGCAGCGAGCGTCGCGCATCGGCGACCAGCGCGTCCTTGCCGGCCGCGCCGCCGGGCAGCACGGTCTGCACGTTGTTGCGATCGAACTGTTCGACCAGCTGCTCGTACCACGCGCCGGCGCGGAAATCGAAGGCGCTGTTGAGCGCGACGTAGTAGTCGCCGGCGAAGGTGCCCTCGACGAAGTTCAGGTAATCGGCGAGGTCGTCGTCGGGAATCTTCACCAGGGCCGGTGCGAGCCAGCCATCGACCACGGTCTCCATCGCGGCCGGCGACGGCTTGGGCGGCGCGGCCTGCGGCGCGGATTCGAGCACGGTCGCCAGCGCCGCCGCTTCGTCCTTCGCCACCGCATCGATGTTGGCCTGGATGCGCTGCAGCAGCATCGCCGATGCGATGCCGCGCAGCAGCGTCCTGCGTTCCTCGGTCATCGGCGCGTCCTTCTCTTCCGAGGGCGCCGGCTTGCGGGTCCAGATCGCGGTGGTGATCGCGCGCGTCTCGGGCTTGCGCGACCAGGCATCCATCGCGGCGATGCCCTCGCGCTGCGCGCTGATGCCGGTGAGCAGGCAGGCCGTGCGTTCGCGCAAGCGCGCCTCGGCGAAGGCCTGGTCGAGCACCGGCTTCAGCCTCGGCATCAGCTGCGGATGGCGCTGGGCGAGCAGGCCTTCGAGGGTGGCGCGGTGCTGCGCGAAGCGGCGGTTGACCTCGGCCATGTCGCCGGTGCGGTCCATCGCGCGGACCAGGACCGCGAAGGCCTTGACGTCGTATTCCGCATTCCCGCACTGCGGGATCGGCAGCTGCGGACCGGTGTCCTGCGCTTCCTTCTTGCAGCCCGTGGCCAGTACCGCAACGGCCAGCCCGATCCCCATCACGATTGCACGCATTTCGCACCCGCTCCCGTACCGACGATGGCCACAGGATAAGGCCAAACCCGTGTCATCCGCCTGCGCGACCAGCAGGCCCGGCGGTCGCGGCCGGAGCTGCGCTCGGGAGCGCGCCCCGGCGCCCTCCGGATCGGGGCCGGTGACCGGTGTGCAGCGCCCCGCGCAACGGGTTCAGGCCTGGAGGCCGAAGCCGGAACAGGGCGCAGGCGCCGCATCGCGGTCGACCTCGACGTGGAAGGCGACGCCCCCGGGCAGGCAGGGCTTCAGGCCATCCTGGCCCCGGGATTCGCGGAGCAAGCAGGCTTCGGCGCAGTCCGCATCACTGCGGATCGCGCCGAAGCCATGCCTACGGCGTCGCCGCCTCGCCCAGCATCCGCGCCATGGCCTCGACGGCCTTGTCCTCGCGGCGAAGCCAATCGATCTTGCCTCTGAGATCGCGGCCGTCGGAGCACTTGCGCGCGGGATCAGCCTTCGCATCCAGCAGTGCCTTGAACGCCTCCGGGCTGCGGTGCAGCATCGCCAGGCACAGCGGCATTTCCGGCTCCGGCAAACCCGACATCGTGTTCACGTCCGCGCCGAGCTCGATCATCGCGACGACGGCCGGCACGTTCTTCATCATGACCAGACAGCCGAGGATGTACGTCGCCGTCGCTTCCGGTTCGCCGCTGAAGCGAACGATCGAGCGGAAAGTCCCTGCATCGCTCGGGCTCAGGCAGTGGATCCTCGCGAGATTCTTCGCGCCGACCAGCGCGATCGCCTCGCGCATCCGGTCCGCGTGCTTCCCGGCCAGGTTGCCACGCTTGTCCGCGCCCTGCTGCGCGAGTCCGGACAGCGCGAACGCACGCCACTCCACCATGCCATCGCCGTCGTTCGCGCTGTCGATGATCCTGAGCGCGGTCGCGAAATCGCGCTGCTGGTTCATCAGGTAGGCGACGTAGGGCTCGCCGATACGCATGTCGCCGGGATTGCGCGCGAGATAGGCATCGCCGACCGCGCGAAGATCGACAGCCGAGCTGTCATCGAAGGCGATGCTGGCCAGCTTCTCGAACGCGGCCCTCCGCGTCGCGCCGCTGCTCTCGGGATTGTCGAGCGCCTTGCGGTAGGCAACGATGGCGGCGGCACGATCCTTCTTCGCTGCGAACAGATCGCCTTCATACAGATCGAGCCGCGCGCACGGGCAGCGATGCTCGCGCGCGAGCGCATAGAATCGCGTGGCTTCGGCATCGTCCTTCACCTGGAATCGGGCACGACCCAGCGCCAGGTAGGCGAGCGCGAGGGTCGGGTCGAGCGCGATGGCATTCCGCAGGTGGGTTTCCGCTTCGGCGAAATGATCGGGTTTTGCATCCTTGCGCAGGTCGATGAAGTCCGGCAGCTGCGCTTCGCGCATCGTCATCGACACCAGCCCGAGGTACAACTGGACCTGTGCGTCCTTCGGCTTGATCGCTTCGGCGCGCAGCAGCAGGCGCTTGGCCTGGTCGTATGCCTGTGCGCTGCCGCTGCTGTAGAGCGTTTTCGCTTCCGCGAGCATCGCATCGACATCGGCAGGCGTCGATGCGGCCGCGGCTTTCGGCAATGCCGCCGCGACCGCCTTTGCGAAGTCGTCGTGCCAGCTGCTCAGCAAGTCGTGGGAATGTGCCAGGCCGAACCTGGGGTAGTACGACTGGCCGGCTTCGCCTTCGGCGAAGACGAGGAAGCGCGCCAGGTCCTCGTTGGACACGTCGCTGAGCACAGGGGCTAGCCACTCCGTCGCGAATGTCTCCTCGCCCGGACCTCTCCAGTAGCGCGACTGGCGGAATGCGGCCAACGCCGACGACGCGGGGTCGCGCGCGTCCTGGAGCGCCGCGATCAGGAATTCGACCTCGCGGAGACGGCCTCCCAGGAGATTGTCCGAGTGCATGGCATGGGCCAGCCGCACCAGCAGCGACAGGCGCGCCTTGTCCGGTGCAACGGCCGACGCCGTGCGCTGCGGCTGCTGCATGATCAGGCCATGGATCCGCTGCATCACCGGATCCGCGATCCATGCTTCCCACGCCGGAATGCGCTCATCGAGCATGCCGCCGACGAACTGGCAACGCGCACGGTCGAGCAATTTCGCATCCGAGAAATAGTCATCGAACACGGGTTTGAGCTTGGCCTCGACCGCCGGATCGTCAGAAACCATCGCATCGAGCAGCGGGCGAGGCACGCGCATCGCGTCCATCATCCGCGCGATGTCGCCGGACGACTCCGCAAGCGCCAGCGTCCTGCGCGTTTGCTGCGGGAAGTAATCCTTCATCCGGCAGCCGGGGACGATCACCGCATCCGCCGGTTGCGGCGGCAACGGGTGCTCCTGGGCATTCGCGAACGGAACGAAACAGATGGCCGCGAGTGCGATCACCAGAGAACCGAGACCACGATGCATCCTGATGTCCTCGCAGGTTGAAACGGATGGCATTGCCGGTGAGGCATCCGTGTCCGCAGGCTTCACAGCCTGTGGACCCGGAACTTGCGGCCCTTGATCTTGCCGCTGCGCAGCCGGGCCAGGGCGGTGTCGGCCTGCTGGCGGGCGATCGCGACGTAGGACCGGGTGGGATAGACGTCGATCTTGCCGATCATGTCGGCTTTCAGGCCGGCCTCGCCGGTGAGGGCGCCGACGATGTCGCCGGGGCGCAGCTTGTCGGTGCGGCCGGCGTCGATGCGCAGGGTCGCCATCGGCGCGGGCGACACGCCGGAGGGGCGGCCGGTCAGCGGCGCCATGCGCTCGTAGCGCAGCGACTTGCCCAGGCGCAGGGAAATGGCGCTCTCGCGCGACATGTCGGCCGGGGTGCACAGGCTCAGCGCCAGTCCTTCGCGACCGGCGCGCCCGGTGCGGCCGATGCGGTGCAGGTAGGTGTCGGCATCGCTGGGCAGGTCGTAGTTGATGACCGCGGCGAGATCCTCGACGTCCAGCCCGCGCGCGGCCACGTCGCTGGCGACCAGCACGCTGCAGCTGCGGTTGGCGAAACGCACCAGCGTCTCCTCGCGGTCGCGCTGCTCCATGTCGCCGTGCAGGGCCAGCGCGGTGAAACCGTAGTGGGTAAGCGAGCCGACGACTTCCTCGGTGTCCTTGCGCATGTTGCAGAACACCACGCACGAGGCCGGCCTGTAGTTCAGCAGCAGCGCGGCGAGCAGCGGCGCCTTGCGCTCGGGTTCGACCTCGAAGAACAGCTGTTCGATCGTCGCCGGCTCCGCGCCGCCGTCGACGCTCACCTCGACCGCATCGCGCAGCATGGCGTTGCCGAGCGCGCGGATCGCATCGGGAAACGTCGCGGAAAACAGCAGGCCCTGGCGATCCTTCGGCGTGCGCTTCACCAGGTCGCGGATCGCGTCCTCGAAGCCCATGTCGAGCATGCGGTCGGCTTCGTCCAGCACCAGCGTGCGCACGCCGGACAGCGACAGCGCCTGCTTCTGCACCAGCTCCTGGATGCGCCCCGGCGTGCCGACGACGACCTGCGGCTCGTGGGCCAACGATGCCAGCTGCGGGCCCAGTGGAATACCGCCGCAGAGGATCGAGATCTTCAGGTTCGGGATGCCGGTGGCGAGTTTGCGCAGCTGCTTGCCGACCTGGTCGGCGAGTTCGCGCGTGGGGCACAGCACCAGGGCCTGCGTGCGCACGGCGGCGGCATCGATGCGATGCAGCAGGCCGAGGCCGAACGCGGCGGTCTTGCCGCTGCCCGTCGGGGCCTGCGCGATCACGTCGCGGCCGTCGAGGATGGCCGGCAAGGCCAGCGCCTGGACCGGGGTCATCGTGGTGTAGCCGAGGGCGTCGAGCCCCTGCGCCAGGGTGGGGTCCAGCGCAAGCGCCGCGAAATCGTGGGAAGTGTTCATCCGGACATGATCGCAGACCCTCGGGCAAAACGCAGGCATCGCGCGGTTTTCCCGGTCATCCGGGCGTGCATCGCGCATGGCCGGATGGCGCTGCGCCCGTTCATGAAACACCGCTGAGCACGACCGGGCGGTTTCATCCGCGGTTTGGACAGGCATGGGGAGACTGCGGCCTCCCCCAACACCATCGGAGATCGCCCTCATGAAGACCACGCACCATGGCAAGACAACCCGCCTCCTGCTGGGGCTGGCCCTCGCCGCCGCGCTGTCCGCCAACGCCCATGCTGGCGAAGGCACGGCGCTGACCGAGGCGCAGGTCAAGGCCACCCTCGAGGCGCAGGGCTACAGCAGGATCAACGACCTCAAGTTCAAGGACGGCGTGTGGAAAGCGGATGCGCGCAGCGCCGACGGCAACCGCGTCGATGTCCGCCTGGATCCCAGGACCGGCCAGGTCTTCCCCGACGAACAGGTCGCGAACCTGAGCGAAGCCGATGTCAAGGCGAAGCTGTCCGCGCAGGGCTACACCGACATCCACGACGTGCGCTTCCGCAACGGCATCTGGAACGCGAAGGCCGACAACGCTGCGGGTGTCGCGCTCGAACTGCGCATCGACCCTGCCAGCGGCGATGTGATCGGCCAGGACGAGGATTGACCGGCGGGAGATCGATCGACAGGCAATGAGCTTGTCGACATCCGCGCCGACGAAATCCTGTAGACGAGGCAGATGCGACACCGCTGGCGTGGACCAGCGGCATCGTGGAGCGATGCGTGCCTGGCGCCATCGCTTCACCATGCCGCGCGAGACGCTCGATATTCACCCGCATGCACCGACGACATGCGCGGTGCACGGCCGCTGGCGAGCCCGCGAAGCAGCCACGCAGGATGAGCGCGCCGTTGCGCTGATCCCGGATTGATCCCGGAGTCCGTCTGGACCGCGTCCGGTACGCATGGAAGCATGGCCCTGCAACATCGATGTGACGAAGCGCACAGCGCACGGCACACACCCCAAGGACCCCTCCGGCGATTTCGCCGGATGCGAACGGAGATCGCCATGCACCATCGCGCCGCCGGCCTGACCGCCGCCCTCGCCCTGTCCCTCTCGCCTGCCCTGCTGGCGCAGTCGACGGAAGCCCCGTTGCCGACGACGAATTTCGCGGCCACCCACAATTCCTATTCCGGCAACATCTCCGGCAGCCGCGGCACCATCCCGCAGCAGCTCGATGCCGGCGTCCGCTTCATCGAGTACGACATCCATCTCGGCGACTTCGCGAAGAACCGCGATTACCAGATCGGTCACGGCTCGCCCGGCGCCCAGGTCGACCACACGCCGCCGAACCCCGCAAGCAACAACCTCGCGGATTGGCTGCGCATGCTCGCCGCCTGGTCCGATGCGAATCCGCAGCATGCGCCGATCACGCTCGGCCTCGACGCCAAGAACGATTTCTCCGCGAAGACCTCGCCCGCCGCAGGCAACACCGGCGCGCTCAACAACGAACTGCTCGCGATCCTCGGCGACCGCCTGTACACCGCCGCCCAGCTCGGCGACGGCCCATGGCCATCCGCGAGCGCGCTGCAGGGTCGCATCCTGGTGGTGCTGTCGGGCAACCAGAGCACCCGCCTGCATTACCGGTCCGACCAGGGCAACACGCCCGCGATCGGGATGAACGCCGCAGGGACTGCGATCGTCGTCTACCAGAGCACGCAGTCGTCGAACCTCTGGTACTGGTACGGCAGCGTCGACGCGGATGGCGTCGCGCGCTGGCCGGTGCACGGCCAGTACGATACGGGCACGCAGCCGGCGGTGGCGATCTCCGACGACGGCGTCATCGTGGAAGTGCACAAATCGCAGAACAACAGCGGCCTGTGGAGTCGCGTCGGCGTGTTCCGCAACGGCCAGGTCGCGTGGGGCAGCAGCCAGAATTTCGCGAGCGGCAGCCTGCCGTCGGTCGCCTGGACGGGCGCCGGCGAGGTGACCGAGATCCACGCCAGCGGCAGCGGCAGGCAGCGCGTCGTCGGCACCGTCGACGCCGCTGCGCTGGCCATCCGCTGGGGCGCGCCCGCCGCGACGACGCAAGCGCGCTATCCCACGAGCAGCGCCGGCACCGGCGCACGGCAGACGACCGTGTCCACCGGCAAGGGCCCGGGCGGCGTCGCGAACACGCTGTTCGCCAGCACGCCCGCGCATGCGAAGCAGCGCGTGGTCTATCCGCAGGTGATGTTCACCGAATTCCAGAAGGGCAACTCGTCCCAGCTCGAACAGGACGGCCTGTGGTTCTACGCAAGCTCGGCGGCCAGCGGCAACTGGAGCTGGGACGCGCAGCAGCGCAAGGCCGGCAAGATCGTGCGCATGTGGCAATTCGGATCGTCCTCCACCGGCGTCTCCACGCCGCCGAACTACCCCGCCACCGACACGCCCTACGCCGACTGGTACACGGCCTACTGCCTGCAGATCCAGTGCCAGCGCTGACCGCGCCGCGCCTGCAGTCCGCACCGTCCGCACCGACCTTTTTCGCGTGACCGCACCGCGGTCGCCGCGGCACGCTTCCGGCCGTCCACCACGGAAGCCACTACACCCACCAACCCCAAGGATCCCCGACACCATGGACAGCAACGAATTCAAGCTCACCTGCGCCGACATCGTCTCGATCAGCTACCTCGAAGGGTCGTTCGTCATCACCGAAGGCCAGTCCGGTTCGCCGCCGCCGACCTTCGTGCAGAACGGCAGCACCTGGACGATCACGATCGGCGCCAACCGCAAGAACTCCAAGCCGGTCGCCCAATCCTTCAACCAGAAGACCGGTGGCGCACTGCACGCCTACACCAACTCCTCCGGCGACACACAGCCGCAGGAACTGAACTTCTACTTCGGCATCGTCGCCACCTTCAACATCAACGGCCAGCTGGTGCCGATGACCTTCTACATCGGCCAGGGCCACTTCACCTTCAACAACAACTGGTGGCTGGGCGGCAACAACGTGCTGAACAAGGATCGCCACCCGCTGTTCAACGTGATCTCCGGCGGCAACATCGTGCAGACCTACGACATCTCGGGCAGCGGCAACTATTCGATGACGCTGAAGCCCGCCTGATCCCGCGCACGCATCGCACCCGGACGCCCGCGCCTCGCGGGCGTCCGTCGTTCGCATCATCCGTTTCCAGGTCCAGATCGATGCAACCGACCGGGCCTGTGCGCCTCAGTCGAAGCCCGCGCCGTAATACAGGTCGTAGCGCTCGCGACGACCGACGCGTTCGATCGCGGCCTTCACGTCGTCGCGCGCCAGCAGGGCCTCGCGCTGCGCGCGGAGTTTTGAGAGGGTCGGCGTCGGCTCGACCTCGCGGTACTGCTGCAGCATCTCCAGCATGGCGGCACGTTCCTTCGGCGAATCGAGCAGGGCGATGAGCACGCGTGCGGCCTCGTCCAGGCGGCCCAGCATCACCAGCGCCTCCAGATGAATGGTTTCGGCGTCCGTGCGCCCCTTGCGGATCGTCTCGAACGCGCGCTGCATGCCCTTGGTATCCTGGCGAAGCCAGGCCGCACACAGGCGCACGCGCGCCTGGAACATCCGCCCGTACGCGCTGATCCCGCCACCTTCGATGGCGTCGGCCATGCGACGTGCGTCCTCGCCGCGCCCGGACGCGCAATGCAGTTCGCCGAGGTTGAGGGTCTGGCTGACGTTGGGGCCGGGCGTGTTCGCAAGGCGACGCGCGCGCTCCATGTCGGCAAGCGCCTCCTGCGTGCGTCCGAGGCGATACAGCGCGACCGCCCGGTTGTTGAGCAGCCAGGCCTGCGCTTCGTCGCGGCTGCCGTCGTCGCCACCGTCTTTCGGCGCAGGGGCGGCCAGCGCGGCATCGACCAGTCGGATCGTGCCCGCATGGTCCCCGGCGGTGAGCAGGGCGTAGGTGAACTGCACCTTCGCGTCGAGGTCGTCCGGCCGGCCATCGACCTTCGCGCGCATGGCCTCGACGGCACGCTCGGCGGCACGCGCGGGATTGAACGCCCAGGCGTCGCGATCGACGATCGGATCGAAGCGCCTGTCGCTGCGCATGGCGATGATGGCGCCGGGCTGCACGATGCGCCGGGTGGCGGAACGCGCCGCATCGGTCTCGCCGCGCGCCAGGCGCATCCGCGCCAGGTGGTACCACAGGAAACTCGCATCGCCGCCCGGATCGTCCCATCGCGCGTCGAACAGCGTCTGCAGGAACGCCAGCCTTTCCGGCGAATCCTCGGGCAATGCCGACTGGAGGCGATACACCTCGTCGGCGTCGATGTTGACCAGCAGCTCCGGCCAGCGCTCGGCCAGCTCGGTGAAGGCATCGGCTGCGGCCTGGTGCTGGCCGCGCGCATGCTCGCTGAGCGCAAGCCAGTACCAGACATCCGGGTCGCTGTCGTCGGTGGCGATCGCACGGCGCAGGCGCTCGCCTGCCCGGTCGTAGCGCTGCGCGGACATGTCGACGCGCGCCAGCACCGACCAGGCCAGGCGACGATCATCGGCCGGCAGCGCGTCGAAGCCGGGATCGCGCATCACGCCATCGAGCAGGCGCCCGGCGCCGTCATGGTCGCGTTCGTCGTACAGGGACTGCGCGCGGGTGATGTCTGCGCGCAGCGTACGGACACCGGGCTGCACATCGGACGCAGACCGCGGATAGCGCTTGGTCTTTTCGTTGAGCTGCGGGGGACAACCGTTCCCGCCCGGGCACGGCGACGGGGGCGGTGACTGGGCGATGGCCTGGGAAGCGAACAACAGCAGCGGAAGGACGATCAGCGATCTTGGCGCCATGCAGCAGGGTTCCCGTTGGAGGCCAGCGCATCGTGCCGTGATGACACTTGCGCGGCACCGCCAATGTGCCGCAGCGCTGCGGGCGTGGCAACAGGCCCGACGTGGCGCGATGCCGCCGTCAACGACGTGCGGCACCGCCCTCCAGCACGGCCAGCGCCGCCTTCGCTTCGACATCGCCGCGCGCGACGGCTGCGGACAGGATCTGCCTCGCGCTGCCACCATCCCGGCATCGCTGCTCGATGTTGGCCCCGGCCTTGATCAGCAGGGCCAGGCTGCGATCGTCGCTGCGCGCGGCCGCACCGCAGATCGCCGGATCCTGCCAGAGCCGATTGATGGGCATGTTCACGTCCTTGATCGAAGGCAGGATCAGTGACAGGACATCCGGCCGTCGATACTCGATGGCGCAGCCGAACAGCATCTTGTCCAGCTCCTCGGCACCGAACTGCCCCGACCTGGCCGCACGCACCACGGCGGTAATGGCAGGCTCGCGCGCCCGGCATGCGGCGACGCCGAACCGGCTGGTGTCGAAACCATTCGCGAACTCGCGCTTGGCGACCTCGAGGCGCGCCGAAGGCGGGGCCTCGATGATGCGTTGCACGACCAGCCGGCTGCGGAGATCGGACATCTGGTCGGGCAGCCAGTCCTTCGGGATCGGCGCGATCAGTGCCGCGACCTCCCCGGACTTCTCGCCCTGGTCGAGCAGGAGATGGGCGTAGTCATGGTGCCGTTGCCAGCCTTCCGCGGTCAGCGGCAACTGTGCCCGGACCAGGTCGGCCATCGCCTTCGACCGTCCCGTTGCGTCCAGCACGAGCCCGAGATGCATGATGGCGCGATGGCGGGTGAGCATGCGGTCGCCCGCCCTGGCGATCGCGGCGCGATACAGTTTCTCGGCCTTCGCATGCTGCTTCTGCGCGTAGGCGAGGTCGCCTTCGAACAGGGCCAGCATCGGATTGTCGGCGTCGATCCGACGCGCCCGCGCGAAGTGCTCGACGGCCTTCGCATCGTCGAGCTTGAGGAACGCGACACGGCCTGCCAGGGCATGCACGTCCGCATCCTCCGCGGCCGTGGCGAGCGCACGCTCGACGGCGATCACGGCATTGCTGTACTTGTTGAACTCGGTCGCGTCGGGAGGCAGGTCCGAGTCGCGCAGCAGGCGCATGTCGCGCGGACGCATCATTTCGGGCGTCCCTTGGGCGACCTCGAGTTCCAGCTTCGCCAGCAGCACTCTGATCCTCGGGTTATCGCGGTCGCGCAAGGCGAGGTTGTTCAGCCGGTCGCGCAGCGGATAGCGGTTGTAGATCGTGTCCGGGAGTTCGAGCTGCCTGTCGATTTCGTCGAGCTGCGCAGCGATCTGGTCGCCGCCGAACGACACGACCGTGGGCGCGATCCGCGTCTTCACCTGTTCGCCGAGCGTGCCCACCCAGTCCCGTTGCGCACTGGTATAGGTCGCGGTCAAGGCGCGGTAATAGGCCTGCCCGGGTCCGGACTCGGCCCAGGCCAGGAAGGCCTCGATGTCGCGATCGGACACGCCCGACAGCCGTTGCGCGAGGCGCACGTCGACGCCGGCCTGCTCGGTTTCCTGTACAGGGACGGCCGCTCCGAACGCAAGCCGATATTCCGAGACGAGGGGATCGAGCCGGGCCTCGACATCGGCGGAGATGCGCTGCAAGGCCTGACGTCTGATCGCTGCAAGATCGATCCGGCCGGTGGCCGTCCACACCCGCAGCAGCAGCGCCCGCCGTCCGCCACCCGGTTCGCCTGCCGGCGCGGCCGCCGGCGCATCCGACACGATGCGTTCGTGGAGCTGGCGCAACCGGTCATTCGACACCCAGGCCTCCCATGCATCGATCATGGGCGCACTGCGCGAATAGCGGGTGAAGTCGCATGCGGCCTGCTTGCGCAGCGATTTCTCCGAGAACAAGGGTTCGAGCACGGGCGCGGCCTCCGCCAGCGCCGCCGGATTGCGCGCCTTCAGCACGCGCTCCACCTCCGCGCGCACGGTGCCGTAGTACGCCTGCGCGCGGGCCAGGTCGCCGCTGCGCGTCACGATGGCGATGGTCCGGGCGTAGGCGGGGTAATCGATGCCGCGATCCGCCATGCAGTTGCGGGCGGTCGATGTGAGTGGATCGTAGGCGATCGGGCGCGGCAGGTCGGGGGCGGGCGTCGCCGCATTCGTGCACCCGGACACGATGACGATGGCGAACGCAGCACTCAGGGACCAACGTTGCATGCAACCTCCGCATGTTCGATGCAATGAATCGGCGCGCCGCGCCGTGGAAGCGGTGTCAACGGCCGCCATCGTGGCGATCCAGCAGCGCGAGCATGTCCTTCGCCGCCTTGTTGAAGGCAGGCTCGGCATCCGGTCGCGTCGCGCGCTCGGCCAGGAACTCGCGCACGGTCTTGCCGTCGCCGCAGCGCAGACTGGTATCCGGCTTCGCCTTGAGGATCGTCTCGAACACGACCGGGTCCATCAGGACGGCGGCGCTGCACACGGGTCGACCGCCCTGCATGGCCGCGTTGGGCTGGTCGATGTCCTTGACCATCGGCAGGACCCGTTCGATGAACGCGCGATCGCGGCTCCACATGCCGCAGGCGAGCAGGCGGTCGGCCGCTGCCTTCGGCTGATCGCTCGCAGCCACCACCTCGGCGGCCACCTGCTGACGCATCCGCGAATAACAGGCCGCCTCGACCACCTCGGGTGACGACTCGGCCAGGTCGTAGGCGCGCTGCACCTCGCGGGCGCGCTGCGCCGACGCTGCTGCACCGGCACGCAGCAATTGCAGCTGGATCTGCAGCTCGCGCTTCACGCCGGGCAGCCAGCGCTCCGGCACCGGGGCGATCATGGCCTCGATCTCGGCCACGGTGCCGTCGGACTGGATCAGGCGACGCGCCTGTTCCAGCCGGAAATCCCACATGTCCGGGTGGCGCTTGAGCTGATCGTTCGCGACCTGGCGGAATTCGCGTTCGCGCCCCTGCTTCATGAGCGCATGCCGCAGCCGTCCAAGCGAGTAGTAGTGATCGTAGGCGCGGACTTCGGGCGCGGCGAGGATCTGCCGGTGGATGCGTTCGGCCCTGGCGTAGTCGCCGCGGACGTAGGCAAGATCGGCCTCGAAATAGGCGAGGGGCGGGCCTTTCTGGCCGAGGCTGCGCGACTGCGCGTACAGCCGGGTCGCCTCATCGTCCTTCGACTGCAGGAACTGCGACCTCCCCAGATACAGATGCGCCTCGGCGTTCTTCGGGTCGAGCTCGATGGCGCGGCGCAGGCGGGTTTCGATCTCCGCGTATTCTTCGGGGCGCGCCGGATGCATGCGGTCGATGACACGGCGGATCTCACCTTCCACGCCGGTATTCACCGGCGGCAAGGCGGTGAAGGCGATCCGGCCGAGCATGACCTGGATGCCGGCATTGTCGGGATCCAGTTGTTCCGCGCGCAGCAGCAGGGTGCGTGCTTCGGGCACCACCACGCGCGTGCCGACCTGTTCGAACAGGCGACGCGCTTCGGCGAGCAGCTTCGCGGCCTCGGCCGGGTCGCGCTCGACGGCCTTCGGCTGGGTGCTGGATTTCAGTGCAGCGGAGAGACGCTGCCCCCACGGGCCTGCCGCCCTGAAATAGCGGTCACGCAGGGTCTGGTAGTAGGCCTGCCCCTCACGCGATTCGGCGAAGGCGAGGAATCGCTGTAGATCGGCATCCGAAACATCGGCGAGCGCTTTGGCCAGGTAGCGATCGACGATCACCTGCTCGGGCGGCACGCCAAGGTCATTGCCGTTCATCGCCAGATCCTGCCCCAGCGAAGACGAAGGATCGAGCGCGGCCTCGGCGATGGCGGCGATCTGCCATTCCACCGCCGTCAGGGCATGCAGGTAGCCGCGCAGGTCGGTGGCGCGCGACAGCCGCAGCAGTTGCGCGCGACGCGCTTCGGGCACGGACTGTGCGCGCTCGGGGATGCCATCGCTGCCGATGTCGAGGATCGCGGCGTGGATCCTGCGCATGCGGGCGTCGAGCGACCAGGCCTCCCAGGCTTCGAATTCCGGCTGCGCGCGGTCGAACTGGATGAAGGCGCAGAGGGCAAGTTTCTCGATCTCGGCGGCAGAGAACAAGGCGTCCAGGGCCGGCTTCGCGCGCGCCGGACCAGCCGGGTCGGCCTCGTACAGCTGCGCTTCCAGTGCCGCACGCACGCGCTGGAAGTACGTCTGCGAACGCACGACCTCGCCATTGCGCCGCAAGGTGTCCACGATGATCGAAAATCCGTCGAGGTCCGGGCTGTGCGAGGGCGCGCAATCCGGAAGGCCTGCGCCCGGTGACGCCTCGGTCCCGGATGCGGTGGAGCGCTGCGGCTGCGGGTTGTAAGCTTCCGTGCATCCGGTCGCCAGGAAGATCGTCATCGCCAGACTGAGAGGCCTGATACGCATGTCCATTCGTCGCTGCTTGGGTCGGAGAAGGATATCGTGATTTCGCATTCAGGCGCCGTATCCGGACGTTCATCCGCGCCATGACCGATCCCGTCTCCGCGAGCAGGTTCCTCAGCCTCGTCCTGCGCCATCGGCCCGATCTCATCGGCCTGTCGCTCGACGACGCGGGCTGGGCGGAGATCGATGCGCTGGTCGCGCTGTCGCAATCGCATCGGCCGCTGACGCGCGCGCTGATCGAAACGGTGGTGGCGACCAGCGACAAGCAGCGGTTCGCGATCAGCGAGGACGGGCTGCGCATCCGCGCCAACCAGGGGCATTCGATCGACGTCGACCTGGCGCTGGAGGCGCTCGCGCCGCCGACGCACCTCTACCACGGCACGGCCGCGCGCTTCGTCGAGGCGATCCGTCGCGAGGGCCTGTCGCGGCGCAGCCGGCATCACGTGCATCTGTCGGCGGATGTCGACACCGCACGACGCGTCGGCGCGCGTCACGGCAGGCCGGTGGTGCTGGTCGTGCGCGCGGCGGAGATGGCGGCGGCCGGCCACGTGTTTCATCGCTCGGCCAACGGCGTGTGGCTGACCGATGCGGTACCGGCCGCGTTCATCGACTTCGGCGACGCCTGACGCATTCAATCGGCAACCATCGTCCGGGAATACGATTTCATCGGCCGCTGCGCGCCTTGTGGCACGGGTCGGCATCGCGCAGAGTGCAACGCGATCCGTCGCTGCGTCATGCTCGATGGATCACGCACGACATGCCGCACTGCAGCATCGCAAGCGCGCACGTCGCACCCGACGCGAGACCCGACGCGATACGCCCTGGAGGCCAGGATGCGCCCGACCCGATACCGCCACGGCCGTTCGTTGCCGTTGTCCTTTTTCATTTCGCTGCTGATGACGCTGCTGCTGGCCGGCTGCGAGCTGCCGTTCGCGATGAGCAGCACCGCCATGGCCAGCGATGCGCCCTCGCTCGCCGCACCGGCATCGCGCACGCATGCGCAGGCCGGCCTCTGCGACGCCACCGACGTCAGCCAGGTGCTGGTGCCGGTGCCCGCGCAGCCGCGCGATGGCGCACCGCGTGACGTGCGCGTGCGCTATCGCCGCGAGGATGGCGCCTACGGCGACTGGGGCCTGCACCTGTGGCAGGTGGATGCCTCGGGCCAGTACGTCGCCGATTATCCGGGCGTGACCTGGAACGCACCGCTGGCGCGCGCCGGCGTCGATGCCTACGGCGCCTACTTCGACATTCGCGCAACCGCGTTCACGCATCCGGCGGCAGCGGGTTTCGGCTTCATCGTGCATCCGCCGGGACAGGGCGGCGACCCCGGCGTCGATCGCCTGTGGTCGTTCACCGACGGCGGCGAAGTCTGGCTGCGCTCCGGCGATGCGACCGTGTACCGCACCGATCCCGTCGCCTCCACGCCCGACATCGCGACCGTGCGCGTGCACTACCGTCGCTTCGACAACGCCTACGACCAGTGGGGCCTGCACCTGTGGCCGAGCAGCGGCATTGATGTCGCACGGCTCGGCGGCCTGACCCTGGACCAGTGGAACGCACCGGTCGCGCTGTCGGCGATGCCGAACGCTGCCGTCGGTGCGAACGAGATCGCGTTCGACCTGCCGGTGCTGAATCCACGCGACGATGCCGCGCGGCGTGCGGTCGAATTCATCATCCACGGCATGCCCTCGAAACCGAACGGCGGCGTGAACGACAAGGACGGCTGGAACGACAACATCCGCGTGCCTTTCGCGGCGCTGACCATCGCCGATGGTGTCGGCCATGTCTGGCTGGTGCAGGGCACGCCGAAGATCTTCACCGCGCCGCCGGACCTGCGTCGTGTCTCGACCACGGACGCGCGCGCGTTCTGGCTCAGCCGCGACCGCCTGCAGTGGCCGCGCGCGGATGCCGCCGGCACGTTCAGGCTCTACCACTCGGCCGAGGGCCGGATCGTCGCCGCACGCGGCGAACCGGTGCACGGCGCCGACGGTGCCCTGACGCTGCGCATCGGCGGCGATGTGCCGGACGCGGTCGCCGAACGCTTCCGCTGGATCGAAGCCGGCGTGCGCCTGTCGGTGGACCCGGCCGACGTGCCGCGACTGGACACGCTGCTGACCCACCAGCTGCTGCTGGTGCAGGAAGACGCGGCCGGTCGCGTGCTCGCGGCGACGACGGCGCAGTTGCCGGGCCTGCTCGACGACCGCTTCGCCTCGGCCGAAGCCATCAATGACCTCGGCGTCACCGTGGAACGCGGGCGCACCACCTTCAAACTCTGGGCACCGACCGCGCGCAAGGTCTCACTGTGCCTGGATCCGGCGCGCGGGCATGGCAGGCACGGCAGCCGCATCGAGCGTCCGATGCGCCTGGATCCCGCCACCGGCACCTGGCAGCTCGAACTGCGCGGCGAACATCACGGTGGCTATTACCGCTATGCCGTCGAAGTCTTCGTGCGCGGCGTCGGCGTGGTGCGCAACCTCGTGACCGATCCGTATTCGGTCAGCCTGGATGCCGATTCGCAGCGCAGCTACATCGCCGATCTCGATGCCCCCTGGCTGATGCCGCGCGGCTGGCGTCACTCGCGCGCGCCGGACAGGGTGCGCGCACAGGAAGACATGGCGATCTACGAACTGCACGTGCGCGACTTCTCGATCAGTGACGCGACCGTGCCGCCACGGCATCGCGGCAAGTACCTCGCCTTCTCGCAGCGCGACAGCGCCGGCATGCGCCACCTGCGTGCGCTGGCGCGCGCGGGCATGACCGACGTGCACCTGCTGCCGGCGTTCGATTTCGCGAGCACGCCGGAACGCAACTGCGTGACACCGGTGATTCCGCCTGCCGCGCCCGATTCGGAAGCGCAGCAGGCGGCGGTCGGCGCGGTGCGCGCGACCGACTGCTTCAACTGGGGCTACGATCCCTGGCACTTCACCGCGCCGGAAGGCGGCTTCGCCAGCGATCCCGACGACGGTGCGGCGCGCATCCGCGAATTCCGCGCGATGGTCATGGGCCTGCACGAGGCCGGGCTGCGCGTGGGCATGGACGTGGTCTACAACCACACCAGCGCATCGGGCCAGGATCCGAAATCGGTGCTCGACCGCATCGTGCCCGGCTACTACCACCGCCTGAACGCCAGCGGCGACGTGGAGCGCTCGACCTGCTGCGAGAACACCGCGACCGAGCAGCGGATGATGGCGAAGCTGATGATCGACTCGGTGAAGACCTGGGCGACACAGTACCGCATCGATTCCTTCCGCTTCGACCTGATGGGCCACCAGCCGCGCGCGGTGATGGAACAGTTGCAGCAGGAGGTGAACGCGGCGGCAGGTCGACCGGTGCAGCTGATCGGCGAAGGCTGGAACTTCGGCGAGGTGGCGAACGGCGCGCGCTTCGTGCAGGCCTCGCAGCTGTCGCTCAACGGCAGCGGCATCGGTACCTTCAGCGACCGCGCGCGCGACCACGTGCGCGGCGGCTCCGGCTTCGACAGCGGCGTGTCGCTGCTGCGCAACCAGGGCTACATCAACGGCATGCATTACGCCGACAACGGCAGCGGCGGCAACAAGACCCGCAACGACCTGATGTGGTCGGCGGACCTGATCAAGGTCGGCCTGGCCGGCTCGATCCGCGACTACACGCTGACCACGCACTGGGACGCCACGCTGCGCCTGGACCAGCTCGACTACGGCGGCCAGCCGGCGGGCTACGTGGTCGATCCGCAGGAAGTGGTGAACTACGTCGAGAACCACGACAACTGGACGCTGTTCGACAACAACGCGTTCAAGCTGCCGGTCGGCACCACGCGCGAGGACCGCGCGCGCGTGCAGATCCTCGGCGCCGCGATCAACAGCTTCAGCCAGGGCGTGGCCTATTACCACGCAGGCATCGACACCCTGCGCAGCAAGTCGCTGGACCGCAACAGCTACGACAGCGGCGACTGGTTCAACCGCATCGACTGGACCTACCGCGACAACGGCTACGCCGCCGGCCTGCCGCCGCAGGGCGACAACGGCGCCAACTGGGACGTGATGCGCCCGCTGCTGCGCAACCCGGACATCGCGCCGAGCGAGGCCGACATCCGCTGGACCCGCGATGCCTTCCTCGACCTGATGCGCATCCGCGCCAGTTCGACGCTGTTCCGCATGCGCACCGCCGAGGAGATCCGCCAGCGCCTGCGCTTCCGCAACACCGGCAGCGCGCAGGTGCCGACGGTGCTGGCCGGACATCTCGATGGACGCGGCTACGCCGGCGCGGGTTTCCGCGAACTGCTGTACGTCGTCAACGTCGACACCGCGGCGCAGACCCTGAGCCTGCCCGAGGACGCCGGCAAGCCGTGGCGCCTGCATCCGGTGCACACCGCAGCCGATGCCGCCGATCGTCGCGCGCGCCAGGCGACCGTGGACACCGCGACCGGGCGCTTCGTGCTGCCGCCACGCACGGCCGTGGTGTTCGTGGTGCGCTGAATCCGGTCGTCCTCCTGTGTCGATGGCACCGATGGCCGCCTCCGGGCGGCCATCGCCCTGTCTGCGCTACAGTCATGCGCCTCGCCCCGGATCCGACGCATGCGCTTCACTGCCCTCCTGCTCGCCGCACTGCTGCTGCCCTCGCCCGCAACGGCGCAGCACGCGCAGGGTGCGGAGGCCTCGCCCGACCGCCGCATCGCGGTCACCATCGACGACCTGCCCTGGCAGCGCATGGCCGACACGCCGCCGGAGGCGCTGCAGGCGCGCCACGATGCGCTGATGGCGCAACTGCGCACGGCCGGCGTGCCCGTGGTCGGCTTCGTCAACGAGGACAAGCTCGAAGTCGACGGACAGTTGCAGCCTGCGCGCGTGAAGATGCTCGAAGACTGGCTCGACGATGGCCATGAGCTCGGTAATCACACCTATGGCCATGTCGACCTGCACGTGGTCGGCATGCCCGCGTACCAGGAAGCGATCCTGCGCGGCGAGCGGGTGCTGCGACCGATGCTCGCCGAACGCGGCACGACGCCGCGCTGGTTCCGCAATCCCTACCTGCGCGCCGGCAGGACCGCCGAAGACAAGGCCGCGCTGGCGGTGTTCCTCGCCGAACACGGCTACCGCCTGGCGCCGGTGACCGTGGACAACGGCGAATGGGTCTGGGCCTTCGCCTACGCGCGCGTGCTCGATGGCCAGCCCGAGACGCCCGAGCGCGCTGCGCTGCTCGAACGCCTGCGCCTGGGCTACGTGCCGTACATGCTCAACAAGCTCGACTACTACGAGCGGCAGTCGCAGGCCTTGCTGGGCTACGCGCTGCCGCAGATCTGGCTGCTGCATGCGAACGAACTCAACGCCGTCGCCTATGCCGAACTCATCGCCGGCGCGAAACGGCGCGGCTACCGCTTCGTCACCCTCGACGAGGCGATGCGCGACCCGGCCTACGCACGCGCCGATGGCTACCACGGCCGCTACGGCCCGAGCTGGCTGCATCGATGGGCGATGGCCGAGAAGAAGCCGAAGGATTTCTATGCCGGCGAACCGGTAGTCCCGAAGTGGGTGCTGGACCTCGCGGGCGTGGACGGCGAATAGCGGCCCGCTGCCCCGGTCGCCCGTGCGGGTCGCCGGCGTCGCGGCCTGCGGTATCGTCCGGCGCTACTCCTGCGGTCGCGCTTGTGCCCCGGCGACCGCGCGCCGTCTGCTGCCGTTCGTCACCACCACGAACGACGACCATGTCCGCCGCCCTTGCCCCCGCGCCCTGTCCTGTCGAGAACGACGTCCACAGCGGCCTGAACCCCACCCGCCACCTGCGTGCCTTCTCGCCGCGCGATGTCGACGAGGTCGTCGAGCTGTTGCAGGCGGCGCGACGCCAGGGCCGTCGCCTGGCCGTGACAGGCGCGCGGCACGCCATGGGCGGCCAGCAGTTCGCGGAGGGCGGCTGGCTGCTCGATACGCAATCGTTGTCCGGCGTACACGCCTTCGACCCGGTCGCCGGTCGCGTGCGGGTCGGCGCCGGCACGCGCTGGCCTGCACTGCAGGCATTCATCGCCGGCCAGCGCGATCGCGAGGGGCATGGCTGGGCGATCCGGCAGAAGCAGACCGGCGCCGACGACTTCAGCATCGGTGGCGCGCTCGCGGCCAACATCCATGGCCGCGGACTCGACCAGCGCCCCTTCGTCGACGACATCGAAGCCTTCACGCTGGTACAGCCCGACGGCCAGGTCGTGCACGTCGATCGCCAGCGCGCACCGCATCTGTTCTCGCTGGCCGTGGGCGGCTACGGCCTGTTCGGCGTGGTGACCGACGTCACCCTGCGCCTGGCGCCAAGGCGCGTGCTGCAGCGGCGCGTGGCCCTGCTTCGCCGCGCCGAACTGATCCCCGCCTTCGAGCAAGCGCGCAGCGAAGGCGCGCTGTACGGCGACTTCCAGTTCTCGATCGATCCGGCCGACGCGCACTTCCTCGATGACGGCATCTTCGCCTGCTACCACCCGACGCACCTGCGCGACTACGCGTCTTCGCCGAAGCATCATCTGTCGGCCGAACAGTTCCGCTCGCTGCTCATGCTGGCGCACACCGACAAGCACGAGGCCTTCGAACGCTACTGCGCCTTCTATCTGAGCACCCATGGCCAGCACTACGGCAGCGACGACCACCAGTTCGGCGTCTACCTCGATGGCTACCATCGCGACATCGACATCGCGCTGGGCCACGTCGGTTCGGAAGTGATCACGGAGCTGTACGTGCCGCCCGGCGATCTCGACGCCTTCCTCGGCCAGGTCGCCGACGACTGCCGCCGCCACGGCACCGAGATCGTCTACGGCACGGTGCGCATGATCCGCCGCGAGACCGACACCCTGCTGGCCTGGGCGCGCGAGGACTGGGCCTGCGTGGTCCTAAACCTGCATGTGCGGCACGACGAGGCAGGGCGCCGGCGGCTGCGCGCGGACGCGCAGCGCCTGATCGATCGCGCGCTGGCGTTCGGCGGCAGCTTCTACCTGACCTACCACCGCGAGGCGCGCGCGGACCAGCTGCGCGCGGCCTATCCGCGGATCGACGCATTCCTCGAAGCGAAGTCGCGGCTCGACCCGGACCACGTGCTCGACAGCGACTGGCATCGCGCGTTGCGCTCGACCCTGTCGGCGGATCGATGATCCCGGGCAGGCCCAGCGCGACCGCGCTGATCGTCGCGCTGTCCGTGGCGCGTCGTGGTGCGGCGGCGGGCCTGCCCGACACCTCGCTGCGCATCGCCGCCCGCGCGCTCGACGCCGCCGGCGGACACTGGCGCTGGCTCGGCAGGCTGGCGCGACACCGGTTCGGCCGTGCGCTGCTGGATCTGGTCGAGCGGATCGCGTTGCCAGGCCTGGCGGCCCATCACTGCACGCGCAAGCGCTGGCTGCTCGATCGCCTGCGCGCGACGGCTCCGGCCGGCGATCTGCTCTGGCCTGCGGTCGGCTTCGACGGCACCGGCGCGAGTCTGTCGGAAGCCGATCCGCGACGGCGCGTGCGCGAATACGATCACCCGGACACGCTGCGCCTGCGCGCAGGCATCGTCGGCACGCATGCCCGTTTGTCGCGCGCGCCGATCGAGCTGCCGGACGGCATCGTCCACCTGCGCGAACACGGCCTCGACGACCGCGTCGCCGCCACGCTGGTCGCCGAGGGCGTGGCGATGTACCTCCCGCCGCGTCCGCTGCTGCGCGCGCTGCGCACGCTCGCGCGATGGCCGATGCCGCCCCGGCTGCTGCTGACCGCGCTGGCGCCGATCACGGCGCAGGGGCGCGGCTTCTCGACGGATTCGGGCCTCGTGCGACGCTGGCTGTCGGCGCGTGGCGAGCCCTTCCTCTGGCGTTGCCCGCCCGCGCGACTCGAACGCCTGCTGCAGCGGCATGGCTATGCGATCGCGGCGCGCTGGGAGGGCGGTGGCTACGGCGAATACGCGATCGACGCATGCCACGCGCGCGCAGCCGTTCATGGCTGACGCGTGATCACGGCTTGCCGGCAGAGGAGCTGTCGGCCGAGGCCGTCGACGCGGGCACCGCCAGCGGCTTCGCCGCAGGTGCGGCGGTTCCGGTGAACGCATCGCCGCTCGCGTCGGCGGCGGTCCAGCCGCGATCCATGTCCAGCCCGGTCACCCACCAGGTATGCGCGTCGATGCGCAGCGGGCCGCGCACGCGTTCGTGGAAACGCACCGGGAACAGGTAGCCGCCGACTTCGCGATAGTCGAGGAAGGTGGTATCGACGTGCGCACCCTGCGTGGTCTCGAAACCGTTGAGGCTCATGTGGATGCGATACAGGCGATCGGTCTCGCGGTCGATCCACAGCAGCACGTCATCGCGTTCGGCGTCGCCGAAACCCGGCACGGCGACGCCGACGATGCGGCGATACACGCGGCCGCCTTCGCTGGCGTCGTCGAGGCGGCGCCAGTTCACGACGCGGTCGATGAACCAGCTCGGCCCGAAATGGAACATGCGGAAGGCGTCGTTGGTCATCGCGGTGGCGCTGCGCCGCGCCGCGTCCTCGTTCGCGCGGCCGTTGTAGGCGATCGACAGGCCGTCGGCGCTGCGCACCACGCGCTTGCGCCCCTGCGGACCGTCGTGGTCGACCGCGTACAGGCCTTCAGACGGGCGGTAGCGTTCCTGAGAGCGGATCCGGAAGCCGCTGTCGCTGACCAGCGGCTGGATGCGCTGGATCAGCGCGTACCAGCGGCCGTCGGTGGACAGGTTGATGTCGCCGGGATGCCGGCGCAGGTCGCCGCCGTGCGCCGCGAGCGTGCGCGCGAACACCGCATCGCCGTCGAGCGTTGTGCCCGGTGCGTCCGCGACGCGGGGCGCGGCGGGCACCGTCGGCGGGAAGCCGGTGCTGGCGCAGCCGGCCGCGACCAGGCAGAGCAGCGAGAGCACGAGGGCGCGCGCGGCCCGCAATGCAGGCACGGACGATGGCATGGACGGAGGCATGGGAGGTTCCTGGCGCGTCGACGGATATGCGGTGCCTACGTGGCCGCGCGCGCGCCGGATGCGCCGGGGTGCTCGTGTAGGATGCGGCGAACGTCGCCACCGCCGCCCTTGCCGTCGCCCCCGGGCCACGGCGCCCGGCGCCCCGTCCCGCGAGCCACAGCACCCCATGACCACCGCGTTCGGCCCCTGGAGCACCACCCTGGCGATCGGCGCGGGCTTCGGCCTGATGGTGGCCCTGCTGCTGGCCTTCAGCCGCAGCAACACCGCCGCCAATCGCCTGCTGGCGCTGCTGCTGCTCGTCTTCGTGATGAAGCTGATGCCGTACGTGCTGGGCTTTGCCGGCTACTACGACGTCTATCCGTGGCTGTCGTTCGCGCCGTTCGAGGCCGGCCTGGCGATCGGCCCGCTGCTGTACCTGCATGTCCGCCGGCTGGTCGGCGACCGCATGCCACCGGGCTGGGCCTGGCACCTGCTGCCCTGCGCGGTGCAGCTGCTCTACCGCGCCGCGATCTTCGTGCAGCCGCTGGCCTTCAAGGATGCATGGAACGACGCGATCCACCGCGACTGGATCGACCCGGCGGAAACCTTCCTCGACCTTCTGTCGTTCGGGATCTACCTGTGGCTGGCGCTGCGCGCGTATCGCGGCTACCAGGCCTGGCTGGACGGCCACCTCAGCAACCGCGAGGAGTTCCGCATCCCCTGGCTGCGCAACGTGCTGGTGGCCTTCGCGATCGCGCTGCCGGTCTGGGCCGTCTACGAGGCGCTGAGCTACAGCATCGGCTTCAACTATTTCCAGCGCTTCCCGCTGTACGTCTGCTTCACCCTGCTGGTCTTCTACCTCGGCCTGGAAGGCTGGCGGCATGCGGCCACCGTCTATCCGCATCCCGGCCGGCCGGCCCCGGCCAGCGCCGGGGCCGGACCCGAGCCGCCGACGCCCGCCCTCACGCCGGACGAACCCGCCGGCCGCGACTGGTCCGCGCAGGGCCGCGAATGGCTGGCGCGCACCGAAGCGGCGGGCTGGTGGCGCGATCCCGAGCTGAGCCTGGACCGGCTGGCCCGCCACCTGGGCACCAACACCGCCTACCTGTCGCGCGCGCTCAACGAGGGCCTCGGCCTGAGTTTCAACGACGCGATCAACCGGCTGCGGGTGGACGAGGTCTGCCGGCGGCTGCGCGACGACAGCCGGGGCGACCTGCTGCAGATCGCCTACGAAGCCGGCTTCAGCGCCAAGAGCAGTTTCAACCGCTGGTTCAAGTCCCGGACGGGCACAACCCCGTCCCGTTTCCGTGCGGATGTCGCCGAGGGACGTGCCAACGGATAAAAACCCCTGATCTTTCAGGGCTGGGGCGACCGGCGCGCCCCGCTGCGACACGGTGGCAACACCTGCCACCACCGGACATCCGCCATGTCGCCCTCCACCCATACGCCCGAACGGACGCTGCCATCCACGCTCCGCCGGCTCGCTCTGACCGCTTGCATCGCGCTGGCGCCGCTCGTCGCCACGGCTGCCACGCCCGCCCCCACGCCCGTCGCACTGACCGCCAAGGAGGCGCAGCGCGAACTGCGCATCCTCAAGCGGGCCCTGACCGACCTGCACCCGGGGCTGTACCGCTACCAGACGCCCGAGCAGCTGGAGGCGGCGTTCGCGCAGGCCGAGGCCGAGGTCGCCGATGGCAGCGATGCGCTGGAGATGTACCGCATCGCCAGCCGGATCACCGCCGGGGTGCGCTGCGGCCATACCTGGACCAACACCATCAACCAGGGGCCTGCGGTGAAGCAGGCCCTGGGTGCCCTGCCGGCGCTGCCGGTCCGGCTGCGGGTGATCGAAGGCCGGCTGCTGGTCACGGCCAGCGCGGACCCGAAGGTGCCGGTCCATGCCGAACTGCTGCGGATCGACGGCCGCACGCCGACGGCGCTGATCGCGGAGATCCTGCCGTTCCTGCGCGCCGATGGCGGCAACGACGGCAAGCGCCTGAGCCAGCTCGACAGCAACGAGAACGGCGGCGCCATCGATCGCTGGCTGCCGATGCTGCATCCGCCCGGACCCGAGGGCTATGCGCTGCAGTTCCGGCCGCGCGGTGGGCGCATCGCGGAGGCGACCGTGGCCGCGATGACCGTCGAGGCGCGCGAACGACAGCTGGCCGCCGCCGGCCAGCCCATGCCCGGCCAGGCCTGGCGGTTCGAGATCGAGGGCGACACCGCCACCCTGACCCTGCCGACCTTCGCCTTCTGGAACGGCGGCTTCGACTGGCGCGCCTTCCTCGACCGCAGCTTCGCCACGCTGCAGGAGAAGCGGATCCCGCACCTGATCCTGGACCTGCGCCTGAACGAAGGCGGCGACGATGCGATCGGCCGCGCGCTGATGGCGCACGTGATCCGCGCGCCGCTGACGGTCCCCGCCGGACGCGTCGAGAGCGCATACGAACGCGTGCCCTACGACATCGCGAAGTTCCTCGACACCTGGGACCTGTCTTTCTTCGACCGCACCGGCCAGGTGGTGCGCGGCGAGGGCCGCAACTGGCTGCTCAAGGAACAGCCCGCCGACCGGGTGATCGCGCCCGTCGCCGCGCCCTACCGGGGCCGGGTGGTGCTGCTGACCGGACCGCAGATGAGCTCGGCCGGCTACCTGATCGCCCGCGACTTCAAGGCCAGCGGCGCGGCGACCCTGATCGGCCGCGAGACCGGTGGCAACCTGCGCGGGCTCAACGGCGGGCAGCTGACCTGGATGGTCCTGCCGGTCTCCGGGGTCAGCGTCGACATCCCGCTGCTGGCGACCTTCGCGCGCGGCACCCCGCCCGATCGCGGCGTGCTGCCGGACATCGCGGTGCGCACGCGGCTGGAGGACGTCGCCGCCGGCATCGATCCGGACCTGGTCGCCGCGCGGCGCTGGTTCAAGGCGCAGCGAGGCCGGCCCTGACGGCGTGCCGGCGAGGACCGGCGGTCAGTCGATGAGCTCGACCGCGTCGCCGACCCGCAGCGTGCCGATGCCGCGCGCGATGAGGTTCATGCCGAAGGTGATCCCGGCCGGCGTGCGGCGGTAGTCCTTGAGGATCTCCAGCGGCTCGCCGTCCTCGCGACGGCGGCCGAGCACGGGGTCGACGGTGGTGAACACGCAGCGGGTGCAGGGTTTGACCGCGTCGAAGTCGATCCCGCCGATGCGCACCCGACGCCAGTCGTCCTCGGCGTGCGCGTCGACGCCATCGACCACCAGGTTCGGCCGGAAGTGCGCCATGCTCAGCGGCGCACGGCCGGCGGCGGACAGGCGCGCGTTCAGGCCGTCGAGCGCGGCCTGCGAGATCACCAGCAGCGGATAGCCATCGGCGAAGCTGACTTCGTCGCCCGCGTGGCCGTAGGCGGGATCGACGGCGCGGCGCGCGGCCTCGTCCATGTGCACGAGGCGCACCTCGCGCTGCAGGAAGTGACTCAGCCAGGCGTCGGCGGCGGAATCGGCGCGCGGCGCGTCGATCGTGTCTTTCCACACCGTGACCGTGGCGCGCGGCGCGTCCGGCGGCGGCACGGCCACGTCGAGCGGCGACATGCCCGGCGCGGACAGGCGCAGGCCCGCGCCCAGCGGCTCCGCGCGGACCAGGACCAACTCGCTGACCGCACGCGCAGTGACGAAGCGACCGTCGGCATCCACCACCAGCCAGCGACGATCGAAGCGCGGGCCGCGCGGCTCGACCTCCAGCGACGCCACTGGCAGCGGCGCGCAGGACTTCAGCGGATGCAGGGACAGGGCGGACAGATGCATGCGCGCGGCTCGTCGGGGCGATGCGCCATTGTGCCGCATCCTTCCGGGGCACCGGCGCGTATCCGTCTCACGAAACGAGACAGATACGACGACAATTCGACCATGCAGATCACCCGCAAGCTCGCCATCCTGGCCGACGCCGCGAAATACGACGCCTCCTGCGCGTCGAGCGGCGCCGGCGGGCGCAACTCGCTGAAGTCCGGCGGTATCGGCAGCACCGAAGGCATGGGCATCTGCCATTCGTACACGCCCGACGGCCGCTGCGTGTCGCTGCTGAAGATCCTGCTGACCAACTTCTGCATCTACGACTGCGCCTACTGCGTGAACCGGGTGAGCAGCAACGTGCCACGCGCGCGCTTCGCGGTGGACGAGGTGGTGCAGCTGACCCTCGATTTCTACAAACGCAACTACATCGAGGGCCTGTTCCTCTCCAGCGGCATCATCCGCAACGGCGACTACACGATGGAACAGCTGGTGGAAGTGGCTCGCACGCTGCGCGAGGACCATCGCTTCGCCGGCTACATCCACCTCAAGACGATTCCCGAAGCCTCGCCCGAGCTGCTGGCGCTGGCCGGCCGCTACGCCGACCGCCTCAGCATCAACATCGAACTGCCGACCGAAGACGGGCTGAAGAAGCTCGCGCCTGAGAAACAGCTGCCCGGCATCCGCGCGGCGATGGGCACGGTCTCGGCGAAGATCGAAGAGACCCTGGAAGCGCGCAAGCCGGCGAGCACGACCAACGCGACGCCGAAGCGCCGCCGTCCGCCGCGCTACGCACCGGCCGGGCAGAGCACGCAGATGATCGTCGGCGCCGACGATGCCGACGACCGCAGCATCCTCGTCACGTCGAGCGGCCTGTACGACGATTTCCGCATGCGCCGCGTGTACTACTCAGGCTTCAGCCCGATTCCCGATGCCTCGTCGACCCTGCCGGTGAAGCCGCCGCCGCTGCTGCGCGAACACCGGCTGTACCAGGCCGACTGGCTGCTGCGCTTCTACGAATTCAGCGTCGAGGAGATCGCGCCCGACGCCAAGGCCGGCGGCAGCGGCATGCTCGACCTCGACATCGACCCCAAGCTGGCCTGGGCGCTGCGCCATCCGGAGAAATTCCCGGTGAACCTCAACACCGCGCCGCGCGAGATGCTGCTGCGCGTGCCGGGCCTGGGCACGCGCAACGTCGACCGCATCCTCGTCGCGCGTCGCCACGGCCGCCTGCGCCTGGAGGACATGGCCCGGCTGCGCGCGCCGCTGCAGAAGATGCTGCCCTTCATCCAGTTGCCCGACCACCACCCGCGCAAGCGCCTCGACGATCCGGCGAGCCTGCGCGCGCAGCTCGCGCCGAAGCCGCGCCAGCAGGATCTCTTCGCGTGAGGAACATCGCGACATGAGCCGCTTCAGCGCCGAGGTCGATCCCGGCTGGGACCTCGATGCCTGGCGCAGGCTCGCGCGTGCCGGGCTGTGCGCGGAGATCGCACCCGAGGACATCGACTGGGACGGCGATGCGCAGGCGACGCTGCTCGCCGCACCCGACCTGGCCACGGCCCCCAGCGTGCGCCCGGCGCCGCAGGTGCCCGCCGCGCTGTTCGAACTCGCCGGCGCAGTGCTCTGCCATCGCGACCCGCAGCGCCATGCCCTGCTCTATCGCATCGTCTGGCGCATCGCACAGGGCGAGAAGCACCTGCTCTCGCGCGTGACCGATGTCGATGTACGCCGCGCCTCGGAACTGGCCAAGGCGGTCGGCCGCGACACGCACAAGATGAAGGCCTTCGTGCGCTTCCGCGAAGTGCCGGGCGAAACCGATGCCTTCATCGCCTGGTTCGAGCCCGCGCACCACATCGTCGACCGCGTGGCGCCGTTCTTCGCGCGCCGTTTCGCCGGCATGCGCTGGGCGATCCTCACGCCGGACCGCAGCGTCGCCTGGGATGGCACCACCCTCGCCTTCGGCCCCGGCGCGCAGCGCAGCGACGCGCCAGCCGACGATGCCCGCGAAGACCTGTGGCGGACCTACTACGCGCACATCTTCAACCCGGCGCGCCTCAATCCCCGGATGATGCGCCAGGAAATGCCGCAGAAATACTGGAAGCACCTGCCCGAGACCCAGCTGCTGCCCGAACTGATCCGCACCGCCGGCCAGCGCGTGCGCGAGATGCAGGAACGCGAGGCGCAGGCGCCGAGGCGACGGATTCCGAAGCGCCGTTGCGATGACGCGCCCGGGCATGAAGATGTCCCGGAAAACGCCTGACAGTTGTCACGTGACGCGGCCAGGGGCGGCGGCAACAATCACCGCACGCCCACCGACCTTGCCGGACCCCGCCATGACCGACAGCCTCGCCAGCCTCCGCGCCGACTTCGAAGCCCGCAGCCGCCGCTCGCTTTCCCTGCCGATCGCCGGCCTGATCGTCTGGGCCGCAGCTGGCGCCTTCGGCTGGAATCTCACCGATCGCAGCGCGGCGCTGCTTCTGGTGATCGCCACCGGCGCGATCTTCCCGATCGCGATGCTCGTCGCCCGCATCCGTGGCGAACAGGTGTTGTCGAACGCCAATCCGCTGGGCCGGCTGATGGGCCTGTGCGTGGTGATGGTCAACCTGCTCTGGGCGCTGCACGTGCCGCTGCTGGTGCACGCGCCCGAATACGTGCCGCTGAGCCTCGGCCTGGGACTGGGCCTGCACTGGATGGTCTATTCGTGGATCATCGGCCACCCGGTCGGCCACATCCACGCCATCGTCCGCACGATCGCCCTGTCCGCCGCCTGGTGGCTGTTCCCCGAGCACCGCCTGTCCGCCTGCGCAGCCGCCGTCGTGCTGGCCTACGTGATCTCGATCGCGATGATGGCGACGCGCCCGATCGCCGGCCCGGTTGCGGCCGATGCGCGCTGAGCGAACAATCGCTCGTTCCCCTTCGGATGTCCTCCATGACCGCACCCGCCCGCGCCGGCGTCTTCGTCTACGCCAGCGACCTGCCGCGTCTCGCCGCTTTCTACGCCGCCGTGCTCGGCCTGCGCCAGGTCCATGCCACCGACGAGATGGCCATCCTCGCCTCGCCCGACCTGCAGCTGCTGGTGCATCGCATTCCCGCGCATATCGCAGCAGGCATCCGCATCGAGTCCCCGCCGGTGCGCCGCGAGGACTGCGCGATCAAGTTCTTCGCCACCGTGCCGAACCTCGGCGATGCCGGCGCCACCGCCGCTTCGCTGGGGGGCGCGCTGTTCGACGAACGCTGGCAGGGCCCGGGCTTCATCGTCTGCAACGCGATGGATCCGGAAGGCAATGTGTTCCAGGTGCGTGAATCGCTGGCCTGAGCCGATTCGCGCCTGGCGAACTCGGGTTTGGCAACCTTGCCCGTGATCTGGCGATCGAGCGGCACTGCAGGCTACAGTCCCCTTCCGGCAACAGGCCTCAGCCATCACGAGGGAAGGTTTCGCATGACGACAGGGACGCATCGATACTCGGCGTGGTGGTCCACGTCCATTCTGCTGGCGAGCGCATTCGCAGCACACGCAGCCGAACCCGCGGACACGGCAACGCGATGGACACCGGCCGAGCACGCTGCCTTCAATGAAGGCTGCACGCTTGCGATCCTGACGCCCGCACAGCGCGATTACGCCGCTGCGGCGCAGCGCGCGGGCAACGCGTCGCCGAGACCGTTTCCGGAAGAAGCCCTTCGCGCCTCCATCGAACCGATGTGCGCCTGCATCGGCAACCGGATCGCCGAGCGCCATACGGTGAACGAGATGCATCAGGGCGGAGAGGCACTGATCATGCCCTATGTCCAGGACGCGATGTCGGGTGGCCCATGCAAGCCGAGCGGCCTGCTCGGCGACCTGATATCGAAGCGCGCGCGACCAGGCGTTACGCCAGATACCCCCCATCCACCGCCAGACACGTCCCCGTGACATAGCTCGCCGCCGGGGAGCACAGGAACAGCACGGCCGGCGCGATTTCGTCCGGCTGCGCACTGCGGCCCAGCGGGATCAGCTGCGACATCACCGCCATCACCTGCGGATTCGAGGTGATCGGCGAGGCGAACTTGGTGTCGGTGAGGCCGGGCAGCACTGCGTTGACGCGGATCCGCTGCGGCGCGAGTTCCTTGGCGAAGCCTTCGGTCATGTTGACGATGCCGGCCTTGGTGATCGAATACGCGCCCTGCCCGAACGGCGGGCGCTTCGCATTCACCGAGGCGATGTTGACGATGCTGCCGCCGCCCTTGGCACGCATGCGCTTGGCCGCCTGCACGCTGCACCAGAAGTAGCCGCGCAGGTTCACGTCGACGATCTTCTGGAAGCTGACCAGGTCCTGGTCGGCCATCGCGCCGTAGTAGGGATTGGTCGCCGCGTTGTTGACCAGGATGTCCGGTGCGCGGCCGGCGGCGTCGAGCGCGGCGAACACGGCCTCGATCGCCTCCGGTTCACCGACATGCAGCGCGTGCGCTTCGGCCGAACCGCCGGCTTCGATGATCGAGCGTGCGACCGCGTCGCAGGCCTCGACCTGGCGCGAGGTGCAGACCACGTGCGCACCGTGCGCGGCGAGCAGTCGGGCGATGGCTTCGCCGATGCCGCGCGAGGCGCCGCTGACGAGGGCGGTCTTGCCGGACAGGTCGAACAGCGGGTCGTGATGGGACATGCAGCGGGCTCCAAACGGACTGGTATGCTCCGAGCCTATCGCAACCCACGGGCTTCCGCATGCAGCGACGCATCCTGATCACCGGCGCCGGCAGCGGCCTCGGCCTCGCCCTGGCGCATCGCTACGCCCGGGCCGGCGCTCGCGTCGCCTGCGTGGACCTGCTCGGCGAACGCGCCGAAGCCGCGCGCGCCGCGCTGCACGGCGACGGCCATCTCGCCCTGGTCGCCGATGTCGGCGACGACGCCTCGATGCAGGCCCTGCACGACCGCATCGCCGCCGAGTGGAACGGCCTGGACGTGCTGCTCAACAACGCCGGCATCGCCTCCGGCGGACCGATGACCGGCACGACCATGGAGGAATGGCGACGCATCCTCGACATCGACCTGCTCGGCGTGGTGCGCGGCTGCCGGCTGTTCCTGCCGATGATGCTCGCCGCAAAGCGCGGGCAGATCGTCAACACCGCCAGCCTCGCCGGCCTCGCCGCCGCACCCGGCATCATGAGTTACGGCGTCGCCAAGGCCGGCGTGGTCGCGCTGTCGGAACAGCTGCGCGCCGAAGTCCATGGTCACGGCATCCGCGTGACCGTGCTCTGCCCCGCGTTCTTCCGCACCAACCTCATGGAAACCGCGATCATCGACGGCGACGCGAAACGCTTCGCGCAGAAGATGATGGACCGCGCCCGCGACACGCCCGACCAGATCGCCGACCGCTGCTTCGCCGCGATCGAACGCGGCGATTTCCTGGTCCTGCCGAGCCGGCGCACGCCGTGGCTGTGGCGGATGAAACGCTGGCTGCCGGGCCTGTATTTCCGGCAGATGGCGCGGATGGCATTGAAGCTCTCGCGCTGACGCCGCGCACCCGCCCGCTGGCGCTTTCCCTCAGCGCCTTTCCTTCATCGCCATCACCACGCCAAGGCCGGCGAGGAGGGAGACGGCGGCGGTGCCGCCGTAGCTGAGCAGGGGCATGGGCACGCCGACCACCGGCAGCAGGCCGGAGATCATGCTGGCGTTGACGATGACGTAGACCGAGAACGCGAGGCCGAGGGCGCCGGCAAGCAGGCGCGAGTAGGTGTCGCGGGCTTCGCTGGCGATCCACAGGCAGCGGCCGACGACGAAGACGTACAGCGCGAGCACCACGGCGACGCCGACCCAGCCGAATTCCTCGGACAGCACGGCGAAGATGAAGTCGGTGGTGTGTTCGGGCAGGTAGTCGAGGTGCGACTGCGTGCCCTGGCCCCAGCCCTGTCCGGTCCAGTGGCCCGAACCGATCGCGATCTTCGACTGGATGATGTTCCAGCCGGTGCCCAGCGGATCGCGTTCGGGTTCGAGGAAAGTGAGGATGCGGTCCTTCTGGTACGGGCGCAGGAACCAGAACCAGGCCACCGGCGCGGCGGCGGCGCCGCTGGCGCCGGCGACGATGAACCAGCGCCACGGCAGGCCGGAGAGGAACAGCGCGAACGCACCGCTGGAAGCGACCAGCATCGCCGTGCCGAAGTCCGGCTGCAGCAGGATCAGGCCGGTCGGCACGCCGATGATGAGGCCGCAGGTCACGACGGTCATGAAGCGTGGCGGCAGGCGCTGCTGCTGCAGGTACCACGCCGCCATCATCGGCAGGCTGAGCTTGAGCAGTTCCGCCGGCTGGAAATAGAACACGCCGAGGTTGATCCAGTGGTTGCCGTGCTTGCCGTCGCCGATGAACAGCACCGCGACCAGGGGCAGCAGAGACGCCGCGAACACCAGCGGCGTGACGCTGCGCAACTGCGTGGGCGACACGCGCGAGAGCAGCCACAGCGCGCCCAGGCCGACGCCGTAGCGCGCGCCCTGCGCGATCACCAGGCGCGGGTTTTCGTTGCCGGCGCTGTAGAGCACCATCAGTCCGACCACCATCAGCGCGATCAGCGCGCCGAGCAGCGGCAGGTCGAGCGTGCGCGTGAAGCGCAGGAACAGGTCGTAGAGCCAGCGGACGAAGGTCTTCATGGCGTCGGCGGGGTCCTGGTCGGCTGTGCTGCGGGCGTGGCAGGCGTCCGCTGCGATGCGGCAGGCGACTGCGGTGCTGCAGGCGCGGACGACGTTGCAGCCGCAGCCGGCACCGCTTCGGCCGTGGATGCGGGCGTCGCGGGCGTCGCGGGCTTCTCCGGTGCTTCGGGCATCTTGCCGAGCAGCCAGGCATCGAAGATCTTCCGCGCGATCGGCGCGGCGGTACTACCGCCGTAGCCGCCGCCCTCGACCACCACCGCCAGCGCGATGGTCGGGTTGTCGGCGGGCGCATAGCCGACGAACAGCGCGCGATGGCGCAGGTGCATCGGCAGCTTCTTCGGATCGAGGCTGGCGCTGCCGCGACGGCTGATGACCTGCGCGGTGCCGGTCTTGCCGGCGATCAGGTAGGGAATGCCGTGGCTGATCGCGCGCGCGGTACCGCCGGGGCCGTGCACGGTGCGGATCATGCCTTCGCGCACCACCTGCAGGTGCGCGGGATTGCGGCTGATCAGGCGCGGCGGCGGTTGCGGCAATGGCGTCCACGGTTTGTCGAAATCGTCGCGGCGATCCTTCACAAGGTGCGGGCGGCGCAGGCGACCGTGGTCGGCCAGCGCGCCGGTGCCCTGCGCGAGCTGCAGCGGCGTGGCCTTCCAGAAGCCCTGGCCGATGCTGGTGATGACGGTGTCGCCGAGATACCACGGCCCCTGTTTCTTCGCGTTCTTCGCCTTCCATTCCGGCGACGGCAGGATGCCGCCGGATTCGCCGGACATGTCGATGCCCGTGGGCGCGCCGAAGCCGTACAGCGCGAGGTATTCGTCGAACCGGCGGATGCCCATGTCCAGCGACAGCTTGTAGTAGTAGGTGTTCACCGAATCGGCGATCGCCTTGCGCGCATCGGTCCAGCCATGGCCGCCACCATGCGAATCGCGATAGCCGCGCCGCTGCCCCGGGATGCGGAACTCGCCGGTGGACAGCACGCGGTCGTCGGCGGTGCGCAGGCCGCTGTCCATGCCCGCGAGGGTGATCAGCGGCTTGAGCGTGGAGCCGGGCGCGACGCCGCCGAGCACGTTGCGGTTGAACAGCGGGCGCGCCGGGTCGTCCATGAAGCGGCGATAGTCGGTGTGCGAAATGCCGTTGACGAACAGGTTCGGGTCGTAGGCCGGCAGGCTGACCATCGCCAGCACCTCGCCGGTGCGCGGATCGACCGCGACCGCCGACCCGGTGAGGTCGCCGAAGGCGATGCTGGCCGCGCGCTGCAGGTCGGCGTCGATGCTCAGGCGCAGGTCCGCGCCGGGCGTGGCCGGGATGCGGCCGAGGCTGCCGATGATGCGACCTTCCACGTTGGTCTCGATCTGCTCGAAACCGATCTCGCCGCGCAGCACGTCGTCGTAATAGCGTTCGAGCCCGGCCTTGCCGGTGTGGCTGAACGCGGCGGTGCCTTCGCCCAGCTTCTCGAGGTCGCGCTTGTCGACACGGCCGACATAGCCGATCACGTGGCCGAAGAGATCGCCGTAGGGATACCGCCGCGTGAGGTAGGGCACCAGTTCGACGCCCGGGTAGCGCCAGCGATCCACGGCGAAGCGCGCGGCCTCCTCGTCGGTGATCTTCAGGCGCAGGGTCACCGGCAGGAAGCTGCGCGTGGCGCGGCGCGTCTCGTGGAAGCGCGCGATGTCCTCGGGCGTGAGCGCGATGATCTTCGACAGCGAGGCGACCAGCGCGTCGATGTCGCCGGCTTCGGCAGGCACCACGTCGAGGCGATAGGCCGGCACGTTGTCGGCCAGCACGCGGCCCTTGCGGTCGTAGATCAGGCCGCGCGCCGGCACCTCGGGGCGCTGCTTGACGCGGTTTTCCTGCGATTTCTTCGCGTAGTCGGTGTGGTCCAGCACCTGCAGCTTGAAGTACCACACCGCCAGTCCCGCCAGCGCCAGCGACACGCACAGGAAGCCCAGCGCGGCACGCCGGCGGAACTGCTCGGCCTCCAGCGCGGAATTGCGGATGTAACTGCGGCGCATGGTCAGGCGGTCAGTGTTTGCGGCCCACGCGCAGGCCGTCGAGCAAGACGAACAGCGGCGGCCACAGCGCCGCGCCGATCACCGGCGTCCACGCATGCAGCCAGCCGTCGGGCGGCCGGCCGATCACGAAGTGGATGGCCGTGGCGATCACCAGGTCGTTGAGCAGCAGGCCGCCGATCGCGAAGGCCTGCTGCGCCATCGGGAAGAAGCGCAGCTGCGGACGGAAGCGCTGCAGGATGAAGGTCAGCACGGTCAGGCGCAGCGCGTGCTCGCCCAGCAGGCTGCCGAAGGCGATGTCGGCGACGAGCCCGAGCACGAAGGCGGTGACCAGGCCGACGCGCTCGTGGTCTTCGAGCAGCCAGTAGGTCAGCACCAGCGCCAGCCAGTAGGGCCGCAGCGGCGCGATCACCGCCGGCAGCGGCAGCAGGCCGAGCAGCAGGGCCACGAACAGGGTGACCGGGAACAGCCAGGGGCGGCGCACACGACTCATTGCGCGGGCTCCTGCTGGGTGGGCGTGGACGCGGGTGCGGGCCTCGTCGACGTCGGCGCGGCGGGCGGCACCGCTGCGGGCGCGGGCGCGGTCTGGGGCGCGGCCGTCGGCGGCGCGGCGGGCGACACAGCATCGCCCGATGCCCCCTGCGTGCCCTCGACCGCGCTGGTACCGGCGGTGGTGGCGGTCGCAGCCGGGGCCGGACCGATCGGCGGGCGTGCCGGCGCACGACGCAGCAGCAGCACGTCGCGTCCGCGATCCAGCTGCGCCGCCGGCTTGAGGTCGCCGACCAGGAATGCGCGGCTTTCGTCGCGGCGCAGGTGGGTGATCGTGCCGACCGGGAAACCGGGCGGGAAGCGGCCGCCGAGCCCGGAGGTGACGATCAGGTCGCCCACCTTCACGTCGCTGGAGGTCGGGATGTTGGCCAGTTCCAGGCGATCGCCACGGCCGTAGGCGACCAGGCGGATGCCGTTGCGCGAGACAGCCACCGGGATGGCGTGGTCGGGATCGGTGAGCAGCAGCACGGTCGCGGTCGACGTGCGCACCTCGGTCACCTGGCCGAGCACGCCGCCGGCGTCGAGCGCGGGCTGCCCGACCGTCACGCCCTGCTTCGCGCCGATGTCCAGCAGCAGGCGCTGGCGGGTGGGATCGAGGGCCACGTCCAGGACCGGCGCGAGCTGCACGTCCAGGCCGCCCTGCTCCACCGCGCCGAGCAGGCCGCGCAGGCGCGCGTTCTCGGCCGCCGAGGCCTGCAGTCGCGCGATGCGCGCGCCGCTGATCAGCAGCGCGTTGCGCAGGGTTTCGTTCTCCTGCGCCAGGCGCGCGCGGGTCGCGGCGTCGTCGCGGACGCTGTCGCCCAGCTTCGCCGGCAGCCCCGCCAGGCGCCACACCGGCTGCGCCACCACTTCGATGTGCCCGCGCAGGGTGGCGAGCCAGCCGCCGCGGTGGTCGAGCACCATCAGCGCGACCGCCAGCGCCAGCGCGACCAGCAGCCGCAGCGTGCCGGCGATGTCCTCGGAACGGTGTGCGGAGGGGCCGGCGTAGGGAGGCACGTCTGGGGTTCGGGATGAGGGCGCGGCGAGGGGGATACGTGGCGATGGCTGCGGTCGGCGGGAGCGACCGACGCAAACGGCCGCAGGCCGGTTGCGGCCTCGGGCAGGCACCACGCGTCCTGCCCGGGACCTGGGGGCGGGCCGGAGGATGGCCCGTCCCGGAGACGCTTATTCGGGAGAGAAGAACTCGTTGCCGTGCATGTCGACCAGCTCCAGCGCACGGCCGCCGCCGCGCGCCACGCAGGTCAGCGGATCGTCCGCGACCTGCACGTGCAGGCCGGTTTCCTCGCTGATCAGCTTGTCGAGGTCGCGCAGCAGTGCGCCGCCACCGGTCAGCACGATGCCGCGCTCGGCGACGTCGGCGCACAGTTCCGGCGGGGTCTGCTCCAGGGCCAGCTTGACCGCGCTGGTGATGCCGCCCAGCGGCTCGCGCAGGGCTTCCAGCACTTCGTTGGAGTTGAGCTTGATCATGCGCGGCACGCCTTCGGCGAGGTTGCGGCCGGAGACTTCCATCTCCAGCACGCTGGCCTGCGGGTAGGCGCAGCCGATCTCCAGCTTGATGCGCTCGGCGGTCGCCTCGCCGATCAGGGTGCCGTGGGCGCGGCGCACGTAGTTGATGATGGATTCGTCGAAGCGGTCGCCGCCGATGCGCACCGACTGCGCGTAGACGATGCCGTTGAGCGCGATCACCGCGATCTCGGTGGTGCCGCCGCCGATGTCGATGACCATCGAACCGCGCGCCTCGGTCACCGGCAGGCCGGCGCCGATCGCGGCGGCCATCGGTTCCTCGATCAGGTACACCTCGCGCGCGCCGGCCTCCTCGGCCGATTCCTTGATCGCGCGGCGCTCGACGTTGGTCGAGCCGCAGGGCACGCAGACCAGCACGCGCGGGCTGGGCTTGAGGAAGCGCGACTTGTGCACCTTCTTGATGAAGTACTTCAGCATTTCCTCGGTGTAGGTGAAGTCGGCGATCACGCCGTCCTTCATCGGACGCACCGTGGTGATGTGCCCCGGGGTGCGGCCGAGCATCTGCTTGGCCTCGCTGCCGACCGCGGCGACCGAGCGGTTGCCGCCGCTGGCGCGATCGTGGCGCACGGCGACCACCGAAGGTTCGTTCAGGACGATGCCCTGGCCGCGCACGAAGATGAGGGTATTGGCCGTGCCCAGGTCGATGGACAGGTCGTTGGAGAACATGCCGCGGAACTTCTTGAACATCGGATGGCGTGCCGGTGGATGCGGAAACGGAGGGGAGTGGGGGACTTCGGAGCCGTAACGGACGCTGCGGCGGCCCGGAAATGCCGGCGAAACCGGGGTCGGGCGCACCATGTCGTGCGAACGCGCTAGGTTAGCAAAAAAACGGGAGAAGACTGCGCGTTCGCTCCCGGAATCCGGTCTCCGGGTTCATCCCGGCCGCATCCGTCGCCACCGCGCTCGCCGGGATGATCACCCGGATGATCGCCGGGGACACCGGCCGGGAGATCGCCCCGGGCCCCGGCCGCTCGCCCTCGCCCCGACCGCCCCCGCATCGGCGGAAACTGGCCTCGCACCGGCCCAGCGGCTACGCTATCGCGCTCATTTCCCGACGAAGACACGAGACGATGGCAGCCCTGATCTGCGGGTCCCTGGCCTACGACACCATCATGGTGTTCCCGGACCAGTTCAAGAACCACATCCTGCCGGACAAGGTCCACATCCTGAACGTCTCGTTCCTGGTGCCGCGCATGCGCCGCGAATTCGGCGGCTGCGCCGGCAACATCGCCTACAACCTGAAGCTGCTGGGCGGCGACCCGATCCCGATGGCCACCGTGGGCGCGGATTTCGGCCCGTACCGCGAGTGGTTCACCGAAATGGGCATCACCCTGGACCGCGTGAAGGAGATCCCGGAGCTGTTCACGCCCCAGGCCTTCATCACCACCGACCACGACAACAACCAGATCACCGCCTTCCATCCGGGCGCGATGATGCGGTCGTACGAAAACCACGTGAAGGACGTCCCCGGCGTCACCTTCGGCATCGTCAGCCCCGACGGCCGGGAAGGCATGATCCAGAACGCGAAGGAGTTCGCCGAAGCCGGCATTCCGTTCGTGTTCGACCCGGGCCAGGCCATGCCGCTGTTCAACGGCGAGGAGCTGCGTGCCTTCATCGAACAGGCCGACTACGTGACCGTGAACGACTACGAATCCAGCCTGCTGCAGGAGCGCACCGGCTGGGACGAGGCCACCATCGCCGGCAAGGTGAAGGCCTACATCGCCACCCAGGGCCCGCGCGGCGCGAAGATCTACGCCGACGGCAAGACCTACGACATCCCGCCGGCCCACGAGCGCCGCGTCACCGATCCGACCGGCTGCGGCGACGCCTTCCGCGCCGGCCTGATCTTCGGCATCGAGAAGGGCTACGACTGGCCGACCATCGGCCGCATCGGCAACCTCATGGGCGCGCTGAAGGTCGAACACCCGGGCACCCAGAACCAGCGCTTCGACTACGAAGAATTCGCCGAACAGTTCCGCCAGCAGTTCGGCTACGCGCTCTGAGCTGAGCTGACCGGCCGGGCCGCCGCCGGCCCGGCCCGCCGACAGCGCGCCAGCGCATCGGCTACCCTGCGGACTCCCCCACACGCAACGGAGTCCGCCTTGGCCATCGCCTACTGGTGCATCCTCATCGCCGCCGCCCTGCCCTACCTCTGGGTGGGCATCGGCAAGGCCGCCGGCGAGCGCTACGACAACCGCGACCCGCGCGGCTGGGCCGCGAAACAGTCCCATCCCCGCGTGCAGCGCGGGATTTCCGCGCAACTGAATGCCTTCGAAGCCTTCGCGCCGTTCGCGGCCGGGGTGCTGATGGCGCAGGCGGCGGGCGTGGATCCCTCGCGGATCTCGCTGCTGGCGATGCTGTTCATCGGCTGCCGGGTACTGCACGGCGTCTTCTACGTGACCAACCTGCACCTGCTGCGCTCGCTCGCGTGGTTCGGCGGCATCGGCTGCGTGGTCGTGCTGATGGTCGAGGCGGCGCGGCGCATCGCCTGAGCCCGGCCGGATCGGGCAACTACCCGCTCACAGGGGAGCCCTGCCCTCGACCCGCGTCCGCGCCGGCCGGCCCGGGCGGCGCCGGTCCCGTCGATTTTCCGGACCCACAAACAAAAAGAGCGCGCACATATAGTGCGCGCTCCCGGAGAAGACCATCCTGACGTCACCCGTGCAGGTGCGTTCCCCCCCTTGCAACCTCCGTATTGCAGCCAGCGTCCCTACCGGCTGGAGTGAGAATACCGATGCATTTCCCGATGCCAAGATGGGGGGTGCGCCGAAACCGGCCAATCCCGGTGAGCGGGCATGAGCAACTCGCGCTATCTGCCTGATTCACATGCTATCTATGGTGGCATGCTACCAAAAGCAGACAACGTACGGCCAATTTTGATAGCGACGTGAATTCTGTTGTCATTTGCCATATCCTCAACAGAAGTGTTTCGATAACAGATAAACCCGCCGATTCGGTGAACTGAGTCACACAAACATGCACTCACAGGATCGGATACGACTCGCACGCAGGCATGCCGGGCTCTCGCAGGCGAAATTGGCCGAGGCCATCGGCGTGCAACGCAGCGCAGTCAGCCACTGGGAGTCGCCCCAGGGCAAGAATCCCAGCGTCGACCACCTCCGCACCGTGGCCACGGTCACCGGGGTGGCCTTCGAGTGGCTGGCGACCGGTCGCGGCAAGATGCAGCTGTCCGAGGACGCGATGCTGGACTCGGTCTCCGCCGCCGACGCGATCCTGGTCGAGGACCTCCTGGAGCTGCGCCTGGTGACCGCCTTCCGTGAAGCCTCACCGCGCACCCGCATCGCCATGGTCGAGATCCTGGAAGAGCTGACCGCCAGGCGCCTTGGCCGGACCCGGCCGCGCCGGCCGGCGCTGGCGGCGGAATGAGCACCGCCCCATCAGACGACGCGGTCCTGGTCTGCCTCTGCACCTGCCCGGACCTGGACGGCGCCCGGGCACTGGGCCGGACCCTGGTCGAGGAGCGCCTGGTCGCCTGTGCGCAGCTGCTGCCGGGCATCGAGTCGATCTACCGCTGGGACGGCCGGGTCGACACCGCCACTGAAGTCCTGCTGCTCCTGAAGACCACGCAGGCCTGTTTCGACCGCCTGCAGGCCCGGCTGGTCGCACTGCACCCCTACGACGTGCCGGAACTCGTCGCATTGCCCGCTGTCGCAGGCTTGCCGGCTTACCTACACTGGGTGGCCGACAGCACCTGCGCCGCCGACAGCTCGCCAGGCGCCTCGCCCGCCCCCGACTGAAGCCTCCCATGCCCGCCATCCTCCGACGCCTCATCGGCGCCCTCGTCCTGCTGCTGCCGCTGTCGATCGCCCTGCCTGCCGCCGCGGCCATCGACGAGGACGACCTGCTGCCGGTCGACCAGGCTTACGTGCTGAGCGCCGAGGCCACCGGGGCAGATGCCGTGGCGGTGCGCTGGAAGATCGCCGAGGGCTATTACCTCTACCGTCATCGCATCTCGCTGGAAGCCACCGGACCGGCGGGCGTGCGCAGCGCCGCGATGCAGTTGCCGAAGGGCAAGCCGCACGAGGACGAGTTCTTCGGCAAGACCGAGATCTACCGCAGCCAGCTGGTGGCGACGCTGCCGCGCATCGTCGGCAGCGGCGGCCAGGTCACGCTGAAGATCAAGTACCAGGGCTGCGCCGACGCCGGCCTGTGCTATCCGCCGCAGACGCGCACGCTGACCGTGTCGCTGCCGGGCGGCTCGGCAGCGAAAGCGCCGTCGGCGTCGACCGCCACGGCCACGCCGGCATCGTCCGGCGCGGACGACGGCGACTTCAATCCGCTCGCCCGCGGCACCGGCGGCGGCCTCGCCGGCAGCCTGCGCGGCGCGCTGGGCGGCGGCGGCGATGCCACCCGCACCGCGCTGCCCGAGGATCGCGCCTTCGGCTTCGAGGCGATCGTCGGCGACGGCAACACCCTGCTGCTGCGCTTCACGCCCGCGAACGGCTACTACCTCTACCGCGACCGCACCGAGGTGTCGCTCGACGCCGACGGCATCACGCCGGGCGCGCCGCAGTGGCCGCCGGGGACCTCGCACCACGACGAGCATTTCGGCGCGGTCGTCGTCTATTTCCGGCAGATCGACGTGCCGCTGCCGCTGTACCGCAGCAAGCCCGATGCGCAGACGGTGACGTTGCGCGTGACCTTCCAGGGCTGCGAGACCGACGGTATCTGCTATCCGCCGATGACCCGGCGCGTGAAGCTTGCGCTGCCGCGCGGCGAGCTGCGTGCGGCGCCCGCAACGCGTCCCGCCGCCGCGACCGCCACCACGGCCGCAGCCACGAAAGCCACCGCTGCGACATCGACGGCACTGCCGGAGGGCGCAGCGACGGCGGCATCCGGCACGACGGGCACGACCGGTGCATCGCCGACCGTCGACGCAGGCGCGACTCCCGCCACGATCGCGGGCACCCGCGCCGATGCACCAACCGCCGCCCCGCCCGCGAGCGACGCCCCCGCCGGCCTGCTCGCGGCGATGCTGCTGGCGCTGCTCGGCGGCCTGATCCTCAACCTGATGCCCTGCGTGCTGCCGGTGCTGTCGATCAAGTTGCTCGGCCTGGTCGAGAACAACGACGGCGCGGCGCGGGCGAAGGCGCATGCGCTCTGGTACACCGCCGGCGTGCTGCTGAGTTTCGTCGCGCTGGGCGCCGCCGTGCTGGCCCTGCGCCATGCTGGCGAAGCCCTAGGCTGGGGCTTCCAGCTGCAGAAACCGGGCGTGGTCGCCACGCTCGGCCTGGTGATGTTCGCCTTCGGCCTGAGCCTGTCCGGTGTCTGGCACGTCGGCGGACGCTGGGTCGGCGCCGGGCAGGGCCTGGCCAGCCGCGGCGGCGCGGCCGGCGATTTCTTCACCGGCGTGCTCGCCGTGGTGGTCGCCGCGCCCTGCACCGCACCGTTCATGGCCCCGGCGCTGGGCTGGGCCTTCACCGCCTCCACCACCTCGGCGCTGCTGGTCTTCGCCTGCCTCGGCCTGGGCCTGGCGCTGCCGTTCCTGCTGGTCGGCATCGTACCGGCGCTGGCGCGGCTGCTGCCGCGTCCGGGCGCATGGATGGACACGCTGAAGAAGCTGCTCGCGTTCCCGCTGTACGGCACCGCGATCTGGCTGCTGTGGGTGCTGGCCAAGCAGCGCGGCGCGGACGCGGTGGGCCTGTGGGCCATCGCCGCGCTCGCGGTCGCCTTCGCCGCCTGGGCGTGGACGCATGCGCGCATGCACGCCGCGCGCTGGGGCTACGTCGCCGCCGTGCTCGCCCTGCTGGTCCTGCCGTGGACGGTGTCGCGCATCGTCGCGCTGCCCGCGCACCAGGCAGCACGCGTCGTGCAGCCTGCGGAAAGCGTGGCCGTGCCCTATTCGGCACAGCGCCTGGCCGACCTGCGCGCCGCCAACCGCGTGGTGCTGGTGAACATGACCGCCGACTGGTGCGTCACCTGCAAGGCCAACGAGAAGACCGTGTTCGCCCGCGACGGCTTCCGCGCGGCGCTGGAGAAGCACGACGCGGTCTACATGGTCGGCGACTGGACCGACGTCGACCCGGAGATCACCGCCTACCTGCAGCGCTACCAGGCGTACGGCGTGCCGCTGTACGTGGTCTATCCGCGCGGCGGCGGCGAAGGCAGCAAGCTGCCGACCGTGCTGACCCCGGCACTGGTCGAAGATGCGCTGGCCAAGGCGGCGCAGTGATCGAAGAGAACCAGCATTGTGTCGAGTGAATGATGTTTACGCATGAGATCGAAGATCAAACCCATCCCCACCCCGGCCCTCCCCTTGAAGGGGAGGGAGCAAAGCGCCGTGCCTTGAAGCCCTCCCCTTCAAGGGGAGGGTTTGGGTGGGGATGGGTTTCGTGCTTGTCATGCGTTCGAGAACAGAGCGCGCCATGAGCACCCGCACCGTTCTGATCGTCGCCCTCATCGCCGCCGTGCTCGGCGCCGTGGCCGGCCTGCTCGTCAACGGCCCCGGGCCGCTGTGGCGCAGCAAGCTCGGCCAGCAGGTCCTGCAGGACACGATGGATGCCCGCGCGCCCGCGCCGCCGGCCGGCCTGCCGATCGCCGAGATCGGCAAGCCCATCCCCGCGCTGCGCCTGCCCGACCTCGACGGCAGGCCGACCGACGTGCCCGGCGCCTGGCGCGGGCGGCCTCTGCTGATCAACGTCTGGGCCAGCTGGTGCGGGCCCTGCATCGAGGAAATGCCGGAGCTGCAGCGTTTCAGCGCGAAGGAAGGCCCGGACGGCGTGCAGGTGGTGGGCATCGCCCTGGACGAACCCGACGCGGTGCGCGCCTTCCTCAAGCGCGTGCCGGTGGACTACCCCATCCTCATCGAGACCGCCGGGCCCGCCGATGCCAGCGTCTCGCTGGGCAATCGCAAGGGCGTGCTGCCCTATTCGGTGCTGATCGGCGCCGACGGCCAGCTGATCGAACGCCGGGTCGGCCCCTTCGTGCCGGGCGAACTGGACGATTTCGTCGCGCCTGCGCGCTGACAACGGATAGCGGCCGCAGCGCAGCCGGGCGCGACCACACACCACCGCATGCGACACAGCACGGCACCCGGCTGACCCCCTGCGGCACCCTCCGCAAGGCTGTCCAACGGACAGTCATCCGGCCATCTGCCGCGCTGTGCGCCCATGCGCACTGAATTTCCCGTTCATTTCCCGCGCATTGCCGGCAAGGCAGCCACCATCGGCACCTGCAAGTCCTGACAGGGGCACTTGGCACGAAGAGTGCTTGTGAACAGGCAGGCGACGCACCCGCGGCGCCACAGATCCGGGCGCCGTCCTCGATGGCGCCCGCCCAGCCACCCCCGGTCGACCGCCATGTCCGCGAATACCGTGCCCTTTCCAGCGCAGAGCAGATTGTTCGGCAAGTACTTCGAGTACAGCCGCTACAACGACGTCGTCCGCGCGATGCACGGCATGCTGGCGGGCATCCCCGATGGCCAGGCCTGCGTCCTGTCGACGCTCGAAGGCCACCATCTCGCCCACGCCGCCGCGCCGATGCTCGACGCGCCGAGGCTGGCGGCGGTGGCCAGCGCCCTGTCGAACATGGCCGAGACCCTGACCCGCGACCTGGGCCAGCACGGTTTCACCGACATGATCGTGAACACCGACGCCGGCATCGCGGTGATCCAGCGCGTGCCGCGCCCGGGCCAGCAGATGGTGATGCTGACGGCCACCGGCCACGAGACCAACCCCGGCCTGCTGACCAGCCTGACCCGGCACTGCGCCACCACCATCGCCACCCTCTGTTCGGCCGCCCACCTGGACCGCTGACCGGAGACCTGACGCCAGATCCCGCAGCCCGGACCCCACGCTCCCGGCCTGCAGTCGCCGCCCACCGGCTGCGACAACCCCGACAACCCGTGCAGGGCAACGGCCCCAGGCAGCAATGCCGGGGCCGTAACTTTTTGGGCACCTGCACCATTCCTGTTTCAAACGGCCGATTGAAAATGAGCCGATCTTCGCCGATCTGGACAGTACTCCGGCTTTCGCGCAGACTGGCTTCCCAACTGTCGGACCAGTTCCATGGCGCGGCTCCTCGTCCTGCACGGCCCCAACCTGAACCTGCTCGGCACCCGCGAACCTGAAATCTACGGCCGCGCGACACTGGCGGACATCGATGCGGACCTCGCCGAGCGCGCCGCCGCAGCCGGCCACCAGCTGGCGTCCTTCCAGTCCAATGCCGAGCACGCCCTGGTGGACCGCATCCAGGCCGCGAAGGGCCAGGTCGACTTCATCCTGATCAACCCGGCCGCCTTCACGCACACCTCGGTCGCCATCCGCGACGCCCTGGCGGCGGTGGCCATCCCTTTCATCGAAGTGCACCTGTCCAACCCGCATACTCGCGAGCCGTTCCGCCACACCAGCTACTTCACCGACCTGGCGGTCGGCATCGTCGCCGGATTCGGCCCATTGAGCTACGGGTTGGCCCTGACGGCGGCCATTCGCCGTCTGGACACCTGATCCCCCAAGGTTTTCCCTGAAACGACGCCGTGGCGCATGCCGCGGCACCGAACGAGAACGAGAACGAGACCACCTCATGGACCTGCGCAAAATCAAGAAACTGATCGATCTGCTGGAAGAATCCAACCTGGCGGAGATCGAGATCAAGGAAGGAGAAGAATCCGTTCGCCTCGCCCGCGTGCCCAAGGGCGGGGTCGCCATCAGCGCGCCGCCGCCGGCGCCGCTGCAGCTGGAACACACCCCGCGCGCCGCGCAGCCGGTCATGCCGATGCAGTCCCCGGTCGAAGCCGCCACCGGCGGTCGCGCCGGCAACGACCTGCCCGCCGGCCATGTCGTGCGCTCGCCGATGGTCGGCACCTTCTATGCCTCCCCGTCGCCGGACAAGCCGCCGTTCGTGAAGGTCGGCCAGACCGTGAAGCAGGGCGAGACCCTGGGCATCGTCGAAGCGATGAAGATGTTCAATCCGATCGAGGCCGACGTCTCCGGCACCGTGCTCGCGATCCAGTGCGAAAGCGGCCAGCCGGTCGAATTCGACCAGCCCCTGTTCGTGATCGGCTGAGGACCTTCCCATGCTGGATAAGGTCGTCATCGCCAACCGAGGCGAGATCGCGCTGCGCATCCTGCGCGCATGCCACGCGCTGGGCATCAAGACGGTCGCGGTGCATTCCACCGTCGATCGCAACCTCAAGCATGTCGCCATGGCCGACGAATCGGTCTGCATCGGGCCGGCTGCCTCGAAGGACAGCTACCTCAACATGCCGGCGATCATCGCCGCCGCCGAGGTCACCGACGCCCAGGCGATCCACCCGGGCTACGGCTTCCTCAGCGAGAACGCCGACTTCGCCGAACGTGTCGAATCCTCAGGCTTCATCTTCGTCGGCCCGCGCGCCGAAACCATCCGGATGATGGGCGACAAGGTCGAGGCGATCCGCGCGATGAAGGCCGCGGGCGTGCCCTGCGTGCCCGGCAGCGGCGGCCCGCTCGGCGAGGACGCCAAGGAGAACGTGCGCATCGCCCGCGAGATCGGCTACCCGGTGATCATCAAGGCCGCCGGCGGCGGCGGCGGACGCGGCATGCGCGTGGTCCATACCGAGGCCGCGCTGGTCGCCGCGATCCAGACCACCCAGAGCGAAGCCAAGGCCGCGTTCGGCAACGAACAGGTCTACATGGAGAAGTTCCTGGAGAACCCGCGCCACGTCGAGATCCAGGTGCTGGCCGACGGCCAGGGCAACGCGATCCACCTCGGCGAACGCGACTGCTCGATGCAGCGCCGCCACCAGAAGGTGGTGGAGGAAGCGCCGGCACCGGGCATCACGCCGGAACAGCGCGAAGAGATCGGTCGGGTCTGCACCGAAGCCTGCGTCCGCATCGGCTATCGCGGCGCCGGCACCTTCGAATTCCTGTACGAGAACGGCCGCTTCTACTTCATCGAGATGAACACCCGCATCCAGGTGGAGCATCCGGTGACCGAGATGATCACCGGCATCGACCTGGTGAAGGAGCAGCTGCTCATCGCCGCCGGCCAGCCGCTGTCGATCAGGCAGAGCGACATTGTGCTCAACGGCCACGCCATCGAGTGCCGCATCAACGCCGAGGATCCGGACAGCTTCCTGCCCTCGCCCGGCCTGATCAAGCATTTCCACAGTGCCGGCGGCCCCGGCGTGCGCGTGGACTCGCACATCTACGAAGGCTACGCGGTGCCGCCGAACTACGACTCGATGATCGGCAAGCTGATCGTCCACGCGCCCGACCGCGCCACCGCGATCGCGCGCATGAAGGTCGCCCTCAGCGAGATGGTCGTCGACGGCATCAAGACCAACATCCCGCTGCAGCAGCGGATCATGGCCGACATCGGTTTCCAGACCGGCGGCCAGAACATCCACTACCTGGAAAAGCGCTTGGCCGAGCGCAAGGAAAAGACCCTGTCGATCCTGTGATCGCGCCACGGCACTGCTGATGCGAAGACGCCCCGGTTCGCCGGGGCGTCTTCGTTTGCGCGATGCGGTGCGGTCCCCGGCGCGCTCAGCCCTCGCGCGCGTCGCCCGTCACCGTATCGACGATCACCGCCGGGCACTGCGGATTGCCGCCGAACACGAACTCGGGGTTGCCGCTGACGCCGGCACGCAGGGTCACGGTGACGTAGGGATCGATCCAGGCCGCTTCTTCCTTGCGATTGTCGGCCTCGGGCAGGTCCATCTCGATCGGCCAGTCGATCGGGCCGCCCACCGGCGGCGGCGGGTCCAGGCGGCGCAGCTCGCCGAATTCGCGGTAGCCGGTCTCCTCGAGCATGAGCACGGTGCCGTCGTCGTTGCGGAACAGCACCTTCAGGCGATCGATGGCCATCGGCGTGCTGGTCGGGCCGGACGAGCACCAGCCCTGCGCGCCGTGCAGGCGCGCACGGGGGAAGCGCGACCTGACAAGGTCGATCGCGACCGCGACGCGTTCGTTGAAACTACCCATGGCCATCGAGCGGATCCTTACCGTAGGGACGCGGCGTCCGGCCGCGACGGTGCGCAGGCGGGGGGAAGGACCGTGGCAGGCGATGCGACGCGGCCCTGCGGGCCGACACCGGTTCGGACAACCACGTCCCCCCTGGCCGTGGCGGACCCGGACATGCCGGGCCTCATCGGAACAACGCGATCCGACGCGAAGATCGGACAGCAACCCGACGCATGTCACCCGTATCATCTGCACTTTCCTCCGTCTGCAGGGAAGGCCCGGACAGGTGAACAGCGAATTCCACGTCGTCGGCAGCGACCCGCGCAAGATCGAGGCCGACCTGCGCACGCTCTCGCAGCGCATCGATGCCGTCCTGCGCCGGCACTACGCCACGCTCGGCATGATCCGCCTGCTCTCGCCGCCGAAGCACCTGCGCGAGCGCGGCCGGCGGGTCCGGATGCACGCACCGTCGCGCTGGCTGCTGATCGCGTCCGGGCTGCTGGCGCTCGCCTCGGCCGCTTCGATCTGGCTGCCGCCGCTGGTCTCGCCGCGCTGGATTCCATCCGCCTGGATGCCGCCGGAACTGTCGCCGATCACCGTCGGCATCCTCATCGCCGCGCTGCTGCTGTTCGAACGCCTGGTCTATCCGCGCATCGTGCTCTCCGGGTACACGTTCCGGCTGATGCGCCTGGAACGCATCGATGCCGGCGGCGAGTTTCCCTGCGTCTACACCGTGGCGCCCCTGCCGGACACCGCCAGCGGCTTCGGCTGGGAAGGCTGGAAGCGCGCGCAGAACCTCGCGCCCGGCGACCTGGTCATCGCCGTCTCCGATGCGCAGAACAACGGTCGCGGCCTGATCCTGCTGCGCACCGAGGGCCGCCTGCCCGCGCTGATGTGGGACCGCAACCTGCTGCAGCAGGACGCCTTCCCGCCGCTGCCCCAGGACGTGCGCCTGCTCGCGCAGCACTTCGATCGCGCCTGCGACCGCCATGCCGCCCACGCCGACCGCATCGAGCGCAGTCGCAACCTCCGCTCGGGGCAGGTGGAAACGCCGGCCGCGCCGGTCGATCCGGCCAAGGCCTGGGAGGGCGTCGCGCTCGCGCCCGCGCTCAAGCAGCGCCTCGCCACGCTGGCCGCGCATTTCGTCGAAGGCCGCGCCACCGCCACGCACGGCCTGCTGCTCTACGGTCCGCCGGGCACCGGCAAGACCCGCATCGCGCGCGCCTTCGCCGAATGCATGGGCTGCACCTTCTATCCGCTGTCGCTGCCCGACCTGAAGTCCGGCTACGTCGGCCAGAGCGGCGAGAACGTCAAGGCGCTGTGGCGCAAGGCGGTGGCCGAACCCTGCGCGGTGATCTTCGTCGACGAATGCGAGACCGTGTTCGGCCGGCGCGGCGGCGCCCACACCGACAGTTTCGTCGAGGAGATCGTCACCGCCTTCCTCGCCCAGTGGGACGGCTTCGAGAAGCAGAAGCACGTGTGGGTGATCGGCGCGACCAACCGCCGCGACCTGATCGATCCCGCCCTGCTGTCGCGCTTCGAGGACCAGATCGAGATCGGCCTGCCCGACGACGCGCAGCGCCTGGGGATCCTCGCCGAGGAGTTCGCGCGGCTGGGCATCCCGCCGCCGCTGCCACCGCGCACGGTCGCCCTGACCACCGGACTCTCCGGCCGCGACCTCGTCGGCCTGGCCAAGCGCGCCGCGCGCGAGCACGGCACGCAGCACGCGCTGGGCGACGAGGCGCTTGAAGGCCTGACCAAGGCCCTGCGCAAGCAGGGCTCCACGACCACGGACGCGCGCGCCAGCTGGGACACCCTCGTGCTGCCCGAGGCCACGCTGAAGGAACTGAAGACCACCGCCGGCCTGCTGCAGCACGCCGACACCTTCCGCAAGCGCGGCATCGGCGTGCCGCGCGGGCTGCTGCTCTACGGCCCGCCGGGCACCGGCAAGACCCAGGTCGCACGCACCCTGGCGAACGAGACCGGGCTGCGCTTCATCGGCGCATCGACGGCCGACATCAAGCAGGGCTACCTCGGGCAGAGCGGGCAGAAGGTCCGCGAGTTGTTCGAGCGGGCGCGCGAAGCCGCACCCTCGCTGCTGTTCATCGACGAGCTGGACATCATCGCCGCCACGCGCGGCGGGCAGAACGACGCGATCCTGACCGAAATCGTCGGCCAGCTGCTGCAGGAAATGGACGGCATCGCCGCGCAGACGCAGCCGGTGTTCGTGCTCGCCGCGACCAATCGGCGCGACCAGATCGATCCGGCCGTGCTGTCGCGCCTGCCCAAGCAGATCGAGATCCCGCTGCCCGACCGCGACGCGGTGGAGCGCCTGATCGCGGTGCTGCTCGACGGCAAGCCGCTGGCCTTCCCGGTCGCCGACGGCGCGCGCACGCTGGCCGCGCGCGGCAACGGCAGGAGCGGTCGCGACCTGCGCAGCTGGGTGGAGAGCGCCGAGCACCGCGCCGTGGCCCGCGCCATCGAAGCCGGCGACCCGGACACCGTGGCGATCGCGCTGGCGGACTTCGACTGAGTAACCGGGGTGATTAACCGGGGTCAGGTTCACTTCGCTACGGGCGAAGTGAACCTGACCCCGTTTACTGGGCGAAGTGAACCTGACCCCGGTTACTGCTGTGCGCCGCAGTCGGTCTCGCGCACGACGGTCGATGCCAGCGCCGGATCGAGCGTCTTCCATTCGTCGACCACGAGGCAGGCCACGACGACCGCACCCACATCGCGCAGATGCGTATCGTCAGTCTGCGCCTCACTGGGACTGCGCGCTTCCGGCACGTGCATGAAGAAGCGTTTCGAGGGTTCGTCGCCCAGCGCGCGCAGCCAGTCCATGCTGCGTGCGTTCAGATCGATCAGGCCGATGCGCTCGCGCGCGGCGAGGTCGCGCACGGCCTGCGTGTAGAGGCCGTGCGTGTCGAGCAACTGGCCGCGATCGAACTTGCGCCGCGCCACCGGGGTAATCAGGATCGGCGTCGCCCCGCGCTCGCGCGCCAGGGCAACGTAGCGCATCAACCACGCAGGAAACGCGTCGCGCGGTTCGTTGTAGCGCGTCGGATCCTCGATCTTCTCGTCGTTGTGCCCGAACTGCACCAGCAGCACGTCGCCACGGCGGAGATCCTTCGCGATGCCGTCGAGCCAACCCTGTTCGATGAAGCTGCGCGAGCTGCGTCCGCTCTGCGCATGATTGCGCACCGACCACGCCTTCGCATCGAGGAAGGACTGCAGCTGCATGCCCCAGCCCTGGCGCGGCGCGCGCTCCGGGCCATACGCGCTGGCGGTGGAATCGCCGGCGATGAACACGCGACGGGGACCTGCACTTTCCTGCATGTCGTTCGCGTGCGCTGCGATCGCGCACGCGAGCCAGAAGCACAGCGCGAGCGCGACGCGCAGGCGCATCCCCTCAGCGCGCCAGCCAGCCGCCGTCGACGGGGATGATCGCGCCGTTGACGTAGTCCGACGCGCGGCTGGCGAGGAAGATCGCCGTGCCGGCCAGGTCGCTCGGCTCGCCCCAGCGCCCTGCAGGGATGCGGTCGAGGATCGCCTTGCTGCGCTCGGCGTCGGCGCGCAGCTGCGCGGTGTTGTCGGTCGCCATGTAGCCCGGTGCGATCGCGTTGATGTTCACGCCCTTCGCGCCCCACTCGTTGGCGAGCAACCGGGTGATGCCGGCGATGCCCGACTTGCTGGCGGTGTACGAGGGCACGCGGATGCCGCCCTGGAACGACAGCATCGACGCGATGTTGATGATCTTGCCGCCGCCGTTGGCGATGAAATGCTTTCCCGCCGCCTGGCACATGAAGAACGCGGACTTGATGTTCACGTTCATCACGTCGTCCCAGTCCTGCTCGCTGAACTCCACCGCGTCGGCGCGACGGATCAGGCCGGCGTTGTTGACGAGGATGTCGAGGCGGCCGAGGCCCGACAGCGTTTCCTCGACGATGCGCGGGATCGGTTCCACCGACATCAGGTTGGCCTGGATGTCGATGAAGCGACGGCCGAGCGCGCGCACCTGCGCGGCGGTGTCCTCGGCCGGCACGATGCCGGCGACCGCGATGTCCGCGCCCGCCTGCGCCAGCGCCAGCGCGATGCCCTGGCCCAGGCCGGTGTTGCCACCGGTGACCAGCGCGACCCGGCCGGTCAGATCGAACAATGTATTGCTCATGCGCGCCTCACTTGAGTTGGCAGATGTCGAGCTGGTGCATGTCGGTGTAGTCGAGGTTCTCGCCACCCATCGCCCAGATGAAGCCGTAGTTGCGCGTGCCCGAACCCATGTGGATCGACCACGGCGGCGACACCACCGCTTCCTCGTTGCCGATGACGAGGTGGCGCATGTCCGAAGGTTCGCCCATGAAGTGCATGACCTTCTGGTCGTCGCCGAGGCCGAAGTAGAAATAGACCTCGCTGCGGCGGTCGTGCAGGTGCGGCGGCATGGTGTTCCACACGCTGCCGGACTTCAGCAGGGTCAGGCCGAGCAGCAGCTGGCACGACTGGCAGGTCGCCGGGACGATGTACTGGTAGATCGTGCGCTCGTTCGAGGTTTCCAGCGCGCCGCGCTCCAGCGGCACGGCGTCGGCGATCGAGATGTGCTTCGTCTCGTAGCGCGCGTGCGCGGGCGTGGAGAACAGGTAGAAGCGTGCGGGATTCGCGGCATCCACGGAGGCGAACGTCACCTCCGCGCTGCCCATCGGCACATACAGCGCATCGCGCGACTTGAGCGTGTAGGCGACGCCGTCGACGGTCACGGTGCCGTCGCCGTCGGCGACGTTCACCACGCCCAGCTCGCGGCGTTCCAGGAAGGGTTTGCCGGCCGCGGAGGCCGGCTGGGTTTGCACGGGCAACGAAAGCGTGGAACGCACCGGCGCGGCGCCGCCGACGACGATGCGTTCGTAATGGGTGTAGTTCAGGCGCACCGCGTCGGCGACGAACAGGCCGTCGATCAGGTAACGCTCGCGCAACTGCTGGTTGCTGGCGCCCGCCATCGACTCCGGATGGCAGGCGTGAAGGGTCTTCTCGAACATCGTTCCCCCAGTGGGATCCCTCGGTCGGGATCGATCATAGCGAGGTTTTGGACAAATTGACACCGGTTACCAAAGAAGACATGAAACGCGATGCCGGGCGGCGACACGCGGGAAAGGTCGGGGGTCAGCCCGCCTGCGGCGGCAGGCAGGAATCGCGGGCGACGAGATGCGGCGTCACGCTGGCCATCACCGCCACCTGGCCGGTGTCCTGGGCGAGCAGCAGCGAAGCCGCCTGGCGGCCGACGTCGCGCACCGGCAGGCGGATCGTGGTCATCGCCGGCCACAGCTGCGAGGCGAGCGGGCTGTCGTCGTAGCCGACCACCGACAGCTCGACCGGGATCGAGATGCCCATGCGTTGCGCGGCCTTGTACACGCCGGCGGCCATTTCATCGTTGCAGGCGAAGATCGCGGTGGGGCGATCCGGGCGAGACAGCAACTGTTCCGCGCCGGCCACGCCGGACTCGAAGGTGTAGCCGCCTTCATACACATTCTCGGGCGGCACCTGCACGCCGCGCTTCGCCAGCGCATCGAGGAAACCGCCGCCGCGCTCGATCGACGAGCGATAGCGCTTCGGGCCGGTGATCAGGCCGATGCGGCGATGGCCGAGCGATTCGAGGTAGTCCGCCGCTTCCGCGCCGGCGATGCGGTCCTGGGTGACGAGCATGCGCCCGGCTTCGTCGAACGGCACCGAGGCGATGCGCACGTAGCGGCAATCCACTTCGCGCAGTGCTTCGGCCAGCGCCTGGTCTTCGGACACGCGCGGGATGAGGATCACGCCGTGCAGCTTCTGCTGCAGCACGAAACGGCGGATGCCGTCGATATAGCCTTCGCGCTTGCTGTCGCAGGGATGCACGACGAGTTCGTAGCCGGTGTCGCGCAGCGCGTCGAGCACGCCGTACTGCATGTTGACGATGTACTGCGCGGTCGGATTGTCGAACACCAGGCCGACCAGGAAGGACTTGCGGAACGCGAGGCCGCGCGCCTGCGGATCCGGCGCGTAGCCGTATTCACGCATCAGCGCATGCACCTTCGCACGCGTGTCCGGCTTGACCAGCGGCGAGTCGTTGATGACCCGCGACACCGTCTTCTTGGACACGCCGGCAAGCCGGGCGATGTCGTTGATGGTGGCCTTGCCCGGCGCCGGCGGCTGCTGGGCGGCGGAGCTCCCTGGGACGATGGTTTTCGCGGTCATGCGTGGATTATGAACCGAATCCGCAAGGGTGTGTCTCGGGGAGGACATGCGACCCTCACAGGATGGTAGGCAGCCACAGCGTCACCCCGGGCACGAAGGCGACCGCGAGCAGCACGCACAGCGCGGCCAGCCAGAAGGGCCAGATCGTGCGCAGGGCTTCTCCGATGCCGATGCGGCCGATCGCGGTACCCACGAACAGCACCGAGCCGACCGGCGGCGTGACCAGGCCGATGCCGCCGGCGAGGATCAATACGACGCCGAATTGAAGGGGGTCGATGCCGTAGGCCTTGGCCACCGGCAGGAAGATCGGCGTGCAGATCAGGATCATCGGCGCGAGGTCCATGAAGGTGCCGAGGAACAGCAGCACCAGTACGATGAGCAGCAGCACCATGACCTTGTCGTGCGCGATCGCGCGCAGCGCGTCGACCGTGGCCGAGGGCACTTCCAGGTAGGCCAGCATCCAGCCGAACGCGGCGGCGGCGGCGATCACGAACAGGATCGCCCCGGTGGTGCGCGCCGCATGCGACAGGGTGTCGAGGAACGCGGACCAGCCCAGCGAGCGATAGGCCAGGCCCGCGACCAGCAGCGCGTACAGCACCGCGACCGCCGCGCTCTCCACGGCGGTGAAGATGCCCGCGCGGATGCCGAAGAAGATCAGCGCCACCAGCAGCAGGCCAGGCAGGGCCGACACGAAGCGCCGCGCGAGCACCGCGAACCCCGGGAACGCCTCGGTGCCGTAGCCGGCGCGGCGCGCCAGCACGTAGGCGGTGACCATCATCGCCAGCGTCATCAGCAGCGCCGGCAGCATGCCCGCCGCGAACAGGTCGATGATCGACACGCCACCGCCCGCCGCCGCGGAAAACAGGATCAGGTTGTGCGAGGGCGGCACCAGCAGCGCGACCAGCGCGGCGTTGATGCTCACGTTCACGGCGTAATCCTTCGCATAGCCGCGCTGGACCATCTGCGGGATCATCGCGCCGCCGACGGCGGACACGTCGGCGATCGCCGAACCGGAGACGCCACCGAAGAACAGCGAGGACACGATGCTGACCTGCCCCAGGCCGCCGCGCATGCGCCCGACCAGCGCGCTGGCGAGTCCGATCAGGCGTTCGGAAATGCCGCCGCGCATCATGATCTCGCCGGCGAGGATGAACAGCGGGATCGCGACCAGCGACGAGGATCCCGCACCGGCGGTGACCTGCTGCACCAGCACGAGCGGCGGCAGGTCGACGTAGAGCAGCGTCGCCAGCGTCGCGACGGCCAGCGCGTAAGCGACCGGCACACCGATCGCGAGCAGCAGGGTGAACGCGAGGAAGAGTAGCGTGATGGCCATGTCAGCGGGACTCCCCGTGCGTGCGGGTCGCGAGGCAGCGACCGATCGCGAACACCACCATCAGCGCGCCACCCACGGCGACCGGCGCGTACGGCAGCGACTCCGGAAACGGCGCACCTGCGGCGCGCACGTCGGCGCCGTCCAGGAACAGGCGCGTCGCCCACCAGGCCAGCCCGGCGCCGAGCAGCGCGATCAAGGCTTTCGTCACCAGGAACAATGCGCGGCGCACCGAAGCCGGCGCGGCATCGGCGAGCAGGGTGAACGCGAAATGGCGCTCGTGGTGCACACCGGCCGCCGCGCCGAACGACATCGCGCCGGTGAGCAGCACCGCGGTCGCCGGTTCGATCCAGCCCGGCGAATGATCCAGCACATAGCGCGCGAACACCTGCCAGCCCTGCACCGCGACCAGCAGCGCGAGCGCGCCCGCCGCCACGCCGACGGTCCACGCGGCCAGGCGATCGAATCCGCTGCGCGGCGTCGATGGCATCTCTCCGGTCATGCCTCATCCCTCATGCTCGTTCTCACTTCATCAACCTGCCGCAGCGCGGATGGCGGCATGGAGCGCGCGCAGCGCGGGATCGCGCAGCAGTTCGCGCACCAGCGGTTCAGCGGCCCGTCGGAACGCCGCACCATCGACCATGTTCGATTGGATGCCCGCCTCGGCGAGCGCGCGCCGGGCCTCGGCTTCCGATGCGTCCCACAGCCGGCGCATGACCTTGACCGATTCGCGCGAGGCATCGAGCAGCAGGCCGCGATCGGAACGCGACAGCGCATCGAGCGTGCGCTTCGACACCAGCAGCGCATCCGGTGCGTAGGAATGCCCGGTCTGCGACCAGTAGCGCGCGGTTTCGAAGTGCCGGCTCGCGTGGAAACTGCGGATGTTGTTCTCGGCGCCGTCGATCAAATGCGTTTCCAGTGCGGAGAACACCTGGCCGATCGGCAGCGGCGTCGGGTTGCCGCCGAGCAGACCGATCAGTTCGATGAAGATGTCGGAAGGCGGCACGCGGATCTTCAGGCCGGCCAGGTCGCGCGGCGCATGCAGCGGCCGGCGCGTGTTGTAGAAGCAGCGCGGACCGCTGTCGTACAGCGCCAATCCGACCACGCCGCGCGTCTCGAAGCCGCGCAGCACCTCGGCGCCGACCTTGCCATCGTGTACGCGGCGCTGGTGTTCGGTGGAATCGAAGGCGAACGGCATGCACAGCGCGCGGGTCAGCGGAAAGGCGTTGTTGAGCGCACCGGTGTAGACGCGGGTGAAATCGATCGCGCCGTGGCGCGCCATCTCCAGCGTCTCGGATTCGCGACCGAGCTGGCCGGCGTGGTACATGCGGATGCGCAGGCGTCCGCCGGTCTCGCGTTCAAGCGTTTCGCCGATCCAGCGCACCGCGGCGACCGTCGGATAGTCCTTCGGATGCACGTCGGTCGCGGTGAGCACGCCGGGCGAGCGACGATCCGCCGCCAGCGCACCGGTCGCCTGCACGGCGCCCAGCGCGCACAGACCCGCCAGCAGCCTGCGTCGACCGCGATCGGCCTGCATGCCGGCGCCATGATCTCCGATGTCGTGCTTCTGCGTCATGCCTCGTCCCCCGGCCGAGCCTGGCCCATCGTCACCCGGATCTCCGCGATGCCATCGAACACCACGCGCGCATGCTGGCCGGCGACGACGTCATGGATGCCGGTGGCCGCGCCGGTCGACACCCACTGGCCCGCGCGCAGCGGCATCCCGCGTTTCGCGCAGCGCGCCAGGGCGAAGCGCAGCGCCGCGACCAGGCCGCCGGCGATGCCGCTGGCGCGTCCCTGCCCCACTTCGACATCCTCGACGAAGGTCCGGCAGACCAGGTCGTCGCGCAGTGCGCTCCGCCAGTCGGCGACCGCCGGGCCGAGGATCAGCCCGGCGTTGTTGCCGAAGTCCGACACCACGATCGCCGGCCCCAGCTCGTTGATCATCGGCATCGGGCTGCCGGCCAGTTCCGCGCCGACGTGCAGGCTGGCGACCATGGCCAGCGCCTCGTCATCGGTCCATTCGGTCTTGCCCGGCGCCGCGTCGCGGGCGATGCCGAACACGAATTCGGCTTCCACGGCCGCGAAGCCATCAGCAATGACATCGAACCTGCCTGCATGCACCGGCAGGCCGTCGACGGACCGCGCGCTCATCGGCGGCGCCTGCACCGCACCGGCGAAGATCGGGCCGACCAGGCGGTCCTCGCCCATCCGCGCCAGCCAGGCGTCGGGAATCCTGCCGACCTTCCAGCCCGCGATCGGCTGCTGCCAGAGGGCGATCGCCGCATCCTGGCAGGCGTAACCCGCCGCCAGCGAGCGCGGCTGCGCGCCGGGATACACCGCCAGCGCTTCGCCGCGGCGGCGGGCGCCGGTCAGTCGCCGTGCGATCTCCCAGCTTTCGGCGTCGTCTCCCATCGCGGTGTCGGTCATCGGTGGCCCGGTGTGGTCTCGTCGAGGGGAGTTGTATAGGAAACCGGTGTCATTGACAATCTGCAGTGCACGATAGGCCAACCCTCGGAGGGACCAGGCATGACCCGCAGCACCGTCCGCACCGCCGTCCGCAGCCTCGCGGCCCTGACGCTCGCCCTGTCCTTCGCCGCCGCTGCCGCCCCCGCGGCGCCGCAAGCTCCCCCGACAGCGCAACCGGCTTTCCCCGGCGCGCTGGGCTGGGCCGCGCACACGCCCGGCGGACGCGGCGGACGCATCGTCCGCGTGACCACGCTGGCCAGCGAGGGCCCGGGGTCCTTCCTGGAAGCGGTCGGCGCGAAGGGCCCGCGCATCGTGGTCTTCGAAGTCGGCGGCGTGATCGACCTGCAGCTGAAGACGGTGAAGATCCGCGAACCCTTCCTCACCATCGCCGGCCAGACCGCGCCGCAGCCGGGCATCACGCTCATTCGCGGCGGCATCGACATCGCCACGCACGATGTCGTCGTCCGCCATCTCCGCGTGCGCCCCGGCGAGGCAGGCCAGGCCAAGCGCAGCGGCGTGGATTTCGACGCGATCTCCACCGTCGGCGCGCGCGACGTGATCGTCGACCACTGCTCATTGACCTGGGCGACCGACGAGAACCTCTCCGCCTCCGGTCCGCGCTTCGGCGGCGACACGCCGGAGCAGTGGCGCGCGAACACCTCGCACCGCATCACCTTCAGCAACAACCTCATCGCCGAAGGCCTCGCGCATTCCAGCCATGGCAAGGGCGAGCACTCGAAAGGCTCGCTGATCCACGACAACGCGCGCGACATCCTCATCGTCGGCAACCTCTACGCGCACAACAACGAGCGCAACCCGATGTTCAAGGGCGGCACGCAGGGCACCGTGGTCAACAACCTGATCTACAACCCGGGGCAGCGCGCGGTGCACTACAACCTCGTCGCCGCCGAATGGGACGGTCATCCGTACCAGGACGGCCGCCTGTCGCTCATCGGCAACGTGATGCGCGGCGGACCCGACACCCCGCAGAGCGCGGTGTTCTTCATGTTCGGCGGCTCCGGCTGGCTCGACCTGTACCTGCACGACAACATCGCAGTGGATCGCATCGGCCAGCCGCTGCCGATGCAGGGCCGCTACAGCACCGCGCCGGCCGGCGTGCGTGCGCTCAAGACGGCGCCCGCCCTGCCCTTCGGCGTGAAACCGATGCCGGCGAATGACGTGCAGGACGCGGTGATCGCCAATGCCGGCGCGCGACCCTGGGATCGCGACGACATCGATCGCCGCATCCTCGCCGACACCATCGAGGGCCGCGGCGGGATCATCGACAGCGAACAGGAGGTCGGCGGCTATCCGAAGCATGCCGAGACGCGCCAGCCCTTCGTCGAAGCCGACTGGAACCTCGACACCATGGAGCCGCTCAAGCCGCTGCCGCGCCGCGAACCGCTGCGCTGACATGACCCCGGACGGCATCGATCCCGCGCGACGTCGCCTGCTGCTGGCGGGCAGCGCGCTGGCCTGCATGCCGTCATCCGCATTCGCGGTCGACACCCTCGCTGGTCCACGCGCATCGTCCGGTGCGATCGTCCGCGTACGCGGCGGGCGACTGCGCGGCACGCGCCACGCGCTCGCCGACGGACGCGAGGTGCAGTGTTTCCGACACCTGCCGTACGGCGCGGACACCGCGCGCCACCGCTTCCAGCCACCACGGCCGGAACCGGCCTGGCGCGGCGCGCGCGACGCAACGCGCTTCGGGCCGGTCGCCGCGCAATCGGGTGCGCTCGGCCCGGGCAGCGAGGACTGCCTGTCGCTCAACGTCTGGACGCCGTCGACCGACCAGGCCAAACGCCCCGTGCTGGTCTACATCCACGGCGGCGGCTACACCACCGGCGGCGGCAACGATCCGCTGTACGACGGCACGCGCCTGTGCCTGCGCGGCGATGTCGTGGTCGTCACCGTGCAGCACCGGCTCAATCTGTTCGGCTATCTCTACCTCGGCGAATTCGACGAACGCTTCGCGTCCTCGGGCAACGTCGGCCAGCTCGACCTGATCGCCGCGCTGCAGTGGATCCGCGAGCACATCGGCGACTTCGGCGGCGATCCCGGCAATGTCACCGTCTTCGGCCAGTCCGGCGGTGGCGCGAAGATCGCCACGCTGATGGCGATGCCGGCAGCAGCGGGACTGTTCCATCGCGCGATGACGATGAGCGGCCAGCAGGTCACCGCCGCCGGGCCACGCGCCGCCGCGCAACGCGCGCGGCTGTTCCTCGACGCACTCGGCCTCACGCCCGATCGTCTCGATCCGCTGCTCGACCTGCCGGCCGCGCGCCTGCTCGACGCCGCACGCACGCGCGACCCCTCGCGGTTGGAGGACATCGCGCTGTACTTCGGCCCCGTGCTCGATGGCCACACCCTGCCGCGCCATCCCTTCCACCCGGACGCGCCACCGCAGTCCGCCGCGATCCCGATGATCATCGGCAACACGCGCGACGAAACCCGCGCCTTCCTCGGCAACGATCCGGCGAATCACGCACTGACCTGGACGACGCTGCCGGACGCACTGCGTCGCCACCAGTACGTCGATCTGCCGGTGGACAGGGTCATCGCCGAATATCGCCGGCTCTATCCAGGCTACACGCCAAGCGAGGTCTTCTTCGCCGCGACGACCGCCGGACGCTCCTGGCGCGGCGCCGTGCTCGAAGCCGAGGCGCGCGCGCGACAGGCGGCGCCGACCTGGGTCTATCAGCTCGATTTTCCCTCACCGCTCAACGGTGGCCGTGATCGCGCGCTGCATACGCTCGATATCCCGCTGGTGTTCGACAACATCCGCCAGCCCGGTTCGCGCACCGGCGAGACCGACGATGCGCAGCGCGTCGCGGATGCGATGAGCGAGGCATTGCTCGCTTTCGCCCGGCAGGGCGATCCGAACCACGCCGGCCTGCCGCACTGGCCGCGCTACGACCTGGCGGATCGCGCGACCATGATCTTCGACCGCGCATCGCGCATCGAGAACGACCCGCGCGGCGGCGAGCGCCGGCTCTACGAACAGGCGCAGTTCGTGCAGCGCGGGACGTTCTGATTTTTCCGGATCGATCCGTCGCGACTTGCGTCGCTCCCACAGAAAACACAAAAACGGGGTCAGGTTCACTTCCTTCGAAGTCAAAAACGGGGTCAGGTTCACTTCCTTCGAAGTGAACCTGACCCCGTTTTGTCATTCTGGGAGCGACGCAAGTCGCGACGCTCCACGCCTCCTCCAGCTGCGGCCACGCCCGCATCCCTTTCCGCCAAAAAAGAAGGCGGTCGCGCCCACCGTCCGGACGCGCCGCCAAGGGGGAGGGGTTGAACATGTTCAGAACGTGTAGCGGCCACCCACGAAGAACTGGCGTCCGGTGTGGTGGTAGACCGATGCACGGTCTCCGTTCGAGTCCACGAACTGGTCGTTGAACTCGTCGGTCAGGTTGATGCCTTCCAGCGTCACCGAGAACTTCTCGGTGATGTTGTACTTCAGCGAAGCGTCGACGTTGAAGGTCTCGCGCTTGCCTTCGACATCGTTGTTGTTGCGACCCGGCACCACTTGCAGGTAGTCGTCGCGGTACGAACCGGAGACGCGCGCGCTGAAGCGCTTGTTCTCGTAATAGAGGGTTGCGTTCCAGGCATCGGGCGACAGGTTCACCAGGTTCTCGGTGACGAACAGGCTGCTGGTCGGCGAGATCGCGTAGTCGATCTCGGACTCGACGTGCGTGTAGTTGATCAGCACGCCGAATCCGCTCCAGAAGCCCGGCAGGAAGGAGAACGGCTGCTGGTAGTTGATCTCGAAGCCCTTCAGCGGACCACCCGGCGTGTTCACCGGCGAGGTGATGTCGAACGGCGTGTCTGCAGGCAGACCGACCGGGGTCAGCAGTTCCAGCGGCAGGCCGGTGGTGTTGTACGGACGCGTCTCGCGCAGGGTCTGGATGTAGGTGTCGATGTCCTTGTAGAACAGCGCGACGCCGAGCAGCGCGTTCTCGCCGAAGTACCATTCCGCCGACAGGTCGTAGGTGGTCGCGCGGAACGGATCGAGCATCGGATTGCCGGTCGTGATCGTGCGCAGCGTGGTGTTGACCGTGCCGCCCGGGTTCAGGCTCGGCAGCTGCGGCCGCGCCATCACCTTCGCCGCACCGAAGCGCAGCACCAGGTCGTCGCTCAGGTCCCAGGCCAGGTTCAGCGACGGCAGCGTGTCGGTGTAGCTGTTCTTCACGACCACCTGGCTGCCGCCGCCGGTGGCGAGATAACCCGTGGCCGCGACTTCGGTGGAGGCGAAGCGCACGCCGACATTGCCGCGCAGACGACGATCGAGGAAGTCGGTGTCGAAATCGAGCTGCAGGTAGCCGCCCTGGTCGGTCTCGGTCACCGCGAAGTTGTTTCCGCGTGCGTTGCCGACCGTGATGCTGCCGAGGCGGAAGTCGTCGCCATCGCCGGACGTGCCCGGCGTCGGATCGCAGTTGCAGTAGATATTGAAGAGGCGCGCGATCGCGTTCAGATCCGGGATCAGCCAACCGCCGGCGTTGCCGCGCGGCTGGCCCAGTCCCGAACCGAAGCCGCTGAACGTCCGGGTGATGTCCGCGATCGACACGCCCGCAGGCAGGCCGGGCACGCGCGTTTCGTTGGCGCGGCGGAACTCGAAGGTCTCGAAGTCGTATTCCTTCCAGACCAGGCCGGTCTTCAGCGAGAAGGTCTCGTTGATGTCGAAGATCAGGTTGACCTTGGCGTTCTGGAATTCGTTGTCGGCGCCGAGCGGACGGACGCGGATCTCCGAGCCCGTCGAGTTCGCGGCGGGACTGCTGATCCACTGCCAGGCCGTCGGGCTGTTCACGTCGAAGGGATAGGTGATCGCCGGCGTCCGGTCGTTGCCGCGGAAGTCCCAGGAATAGCCGTCGACGTTCTGGATATCCAGGGTCACCGTGGTCTGGATCGGATTGCGGAATTCCGACTTCGAGCGGCCCGCCTGCGCATTCATCGTCACACGGTCGCTCAGCCGGGTCTGCAGGTCGAAGCCCAGCTGCATGAACGTGGTCTCGAGCTCGTCGAAACGCGACTCCGAGCGCACGTCCACGTTGTTGAAGACGCCGTAGACCAGGTTGCCGCGACCGTCGACTTCGGCCGAGACCACTTCGGTCTGCGGCTTGCCGCCCTGCGCCGCCGTGCGGCTGAACGAGATGGTTTCGAGGAAGTCTTCCTGGCGCGTCGCTTCGAGCTTGGAGTACAGCGCGTCCACCGACAGCGTGGTGTCGTCGGTCAGCTTGAACTGCAGGCTGCCGGTCACGCCGGTGCGCTCCTGCTCGTGGCGCAGGCGGCCGTAGCGCGGCAGGCGCGGATGGAACACGCCGGGCGCCATCGCGGTGTTGTAGGCGCTGACGTTCGATGCCGTGTTGGCCGGGCGCGCGATGCCGGTGGCGCAGTTCGCCGCCGACGAACCCGGTGCCGTCGAGGCGGGGGTCACGCCGACCGGGCTGCAGAAGCCGCCCGAGGCGGTGCTCGGCTCCCAGCGCACCGCGCTGAAGCCTTCTTCCAGCAATCCGCGCTCGCTGTAGGCCACGGACAGCGCCGCACCGATGCGGCCATCCGCCCAGACATTGCTGATCAGGCCCGCGAAGCGCGGATCCCAGTCGCCGGAGAGGTCGTTGTAGCTCATCTGCCCGCTCACGGTCGCGGTGAACTCACGATAGTCGAACGGCCTTCCGGCGCGCAGGTCGACGGTCGCACCGAGCGAACCTTCGTCGATCTCCGCCGACTGCGTCTTGCGCACCGTGAGGTTGCTGAACAGCTCGGACGCGAACACGTTGAAATCGAAGCCGCGTCCGCGGTTCGCACCACCAGAGCTGTCGGTGCCACCAGTCGTGGACAGCGCTTCCATGCCGTTGAGCCGCACGCGCGTGAAATCCGGGCCCAGGCCGCGCACGGTGATCGAGCGGCCTTCGCCGGCATCGCGGTCGATCGACACGCCGGGGATGCGCTGCAGCGATTCGGCCAGGTTCTGGTCGGGGAACTTGCCGATGTCCTCGGCGACGATGGCGTCGATCTGTTCTGCGGAGTCGCGTTTCTCGTCCAGCGCGCGGATGAGGCTGGCGCGGAACCCCGTGACCTTGATCGCATCCAGTTCCTCGCCGCCGGGCTCGCCCTCGGTCGCGGGAGCCTGCTGTGCCTGCGCACTGGCGGACAGGGCCGCCAGCTGCAGCGCCAGGCCGATCGACGCGGCAAGAATGGTAACCGGTGTCTTTTTTCTGCCGTACTTCACGTGCATCGACATCCCCTTCTTGAAGAAACAGGCCCGATAACTGCGGATTCCAGCATCGGACCGAGGTTATGATGGCCCCGGGCGGCACCAAATGACACCGCTGGCCAAAGACCGTACCAAAACCCAGACCGCATTGCATGCTGCAACGCAGCAGCACGATGACACCCCTAGGAGGACGCATGCCATACCCCGTCGCCTGTTTCGGCGAACTGCTCCTGCGCCTGTCCGCGCCGGGCCGCGAGCGCCTGCTGCAGCGCCACCCCGCGTTCGATGTCCATGTCGGCGGCGCGGAAGCCAACGTCGCGGTTTCGCTCGCGCGCTTCGGGCACGACACCGAGCTGCTCGGCACGGTGTCGGACAACGCGCTGGGCGAAGCCGCCCTCGGCGAATTGCGCCGGCATGGCGTGCATGTCGGACGCGTGCGTCGCGCATCCGGACGCATGGGCCTGTATTTCCTTTCGCAGGGTGCGGGAATGCGGCCCAGCGAAGTGCTGTACGACCGCGCCGGCTCCGCGTTCGCGACCACGCCCGCGCACGCCTACGACTGGCCGCAACTGCTGCAGGGCACACGCCTGTTCCATGTCTCCGGCGTGACGCCCGCGCTCGGCCAGGCCACGGCCGATGCCGCGATCCAGGCCGCGCGGGCCGCGCGCGAAGCAGGCGCGCTGGTCTCGTTCGACGGCAATTTCCGCGCGAAGCTCTGGGCTGCCTGGGACGGCGATCCGGCGACGATCCTGCGCACGCTCATCGGCGAAGCCGCACTCGCCTTCGCGGATCATCGCGACATCGCGGTGGTGCTCGGCGATGACGCAGGTACGACGCACGACGACCCGACCGTCGAACCCGGCGCGCGCTTCGCGGCGGCGGCGGCGCGCGCATTCCATGCCTTCCCGCGCCTGCAGCGCATCGCCACCACCGTGCGCACGCAGCACAGCGTCGACGATCACGGCCTGGGGGCGCTGATGGCCACCCGCGATGGCGCGCTGCACGCCGCGCCCACGCGCGCCCTGCATGGCATCGTCGACCGTATCGGCGCCGGCGACGCCTTCGCGGCCGGCGTGCTGCACGGGCTGCTCAGCGGCATGCCCGATGGCGACAGCCTGGCCTTCGGTCTCGCCGCGGCCTGCCTCAAGCACTGCCAGTCCGGCGACTTCCACCTGTCCGACGCGGAAGACGTGCAGGCGCTGGTACGCAACGAACGACTGGACGTGAAGCGATGAGTGCGTTCGACGATACCTTGCTTGATGTGCGCAGCGCAGCGCTCGACGCACTCTTCGACCGCGCCCGCATCGTGCCGGTGCTGGTCATCGAATCGCTCGACGATGCCGAACCGCTCGCGCGCACCCTCGTCGACGCCGGCCTGCCGGTGCTCGAAGTGACCTTGCGCACGCCGGCCGCGCTGCAGGCGATCGAACGCATGCGCAGCGTGCCCGGCGCCATCGTCGGTGCAGGCACGGTGCTCGATGCGCGCGACCTGGATGCAGTCGCGCGCGCCGGCGCCGCCTTCGCGATCTCGCCCGGCGCCACGACATCGCTGCTGCGCGCCGCGAACGATCGCGCAATGCCGCTGCTGCCGGGCATCGCCACCGCGAGCGAACTCATGGCCGCGCGCGAACTGGGCTATCGACGCTTCAAGTTCTTTCCTGCCGAATCCAGCGGCGGCGTTGCAGCCCTGCGCGCGCTCTCGGGACCGTTCGCGGATGCGCGCTTCTGCCCCACCGGCGGCATCGACGCGGCGAAGGCACCGGCGTATCTCGCGCTTACCAACGTGTTCGCGGTCGGTGGTTCGTGGATGGTGCCGGCCAACAGCCTGCGCACGCGCGATTGGGCTGCCATTCATGCGCTTGCACGCGATGCCGCCTCGTTGCGGCCAGCCTGAATGCTTTCCGAAAGTTCCCGGTACCGACCCCTGAAAATTAAGGTTTCGTTGGGCACGGATGTCCAGAATGCGCCTCACCGGATCGGAATGTTTCTCTCTCTCCCACGTCCCATGCATTCCGCGACGGCCTCACACACGACGACAGAACAACAAGAGGTCATTCCATGAAGCGCACTCTCCTCGCCCTCACCCTGCTTGCCGCCGTTCCCTTCGCCGCATCGGCTGCGGAAGGCGTGTCCTACAACTACGTGCAGGGCGGCTATTCGGCGATCAACGGCAACGGCAGCGCCGACGCCAAGGGCTTCGGTTTCGACGGATCGGTCGCGGTCCATCCGAAATTCCATGTGTTCGCCGGCTACAGCAAGCAGGAAATCAACGACACCAACATCGACCTGGACCAGTGGCGCCTCGGCGTGGGCTTCAATCACGCACTCACGCCCAAGGCCGACCTGGTCACGCGCGTCGCCTACGAGAAGGCTGACTTCGGTTCCGTCACCGGATTGAACATCGGCGATGGCATCGATGGCTACAGCGCCGAAGTCGGCCTGCGCGGCGCGCTGACGCCGAAGTTCGAGGGCTACGTGATGGCCGGCTACGAGGATTACGAGCGGTTCGACGGCGATGTGTATGGCCGCGTCGGCGCGCAGGTGAAGTTCAACGAGAACTGGGGCATCAACGGCGACGTCAAGTTCGCCGGCGGCGACACCCAGTGGTTCGTCGGCCCGCGCTTCACCTGGTAAGCACGACATATCGTCCGGCACGAACCCGTGCAGGCGCGGCGGACGCCCCCACATCCGCCCTTCGCGCACCGCGGCCCTCCCCTCCGCGACGCGACCTGGAAACCCGGCTCCGGCCGGGTTTTCTTGTTCCGGACACCCGTCCGGGCGGATCGGCGCGGGCTTGGGTACACTCGGCGGCCCCGCGCCGGAGGGCGCGGATTGGACCACAACACCATCCGCAATGCAGGGACATTCATGAAGAAGCTTCTCGCGGCCGCAATGCTGCTGGCCATCACGCCGTTCGCGGCCTCCGCCCGGGACAGCCTGGGCAGTTTCACCTACGTCGAAGCGGGCGTGCAGCGCCTGAGCGTCGATGACGGCACCGACACCCTGGATTTCGACGGCGTCGGGATCCGCACCTCGATCGAGCTGTCGGACAACTTCTACGTGTACGGCGGCTACGCCTGGGCGCGCAACGACGACCTGGCGGTCGACATCGACGCACGCGACATGCAGATCGGCCTGGGCTATCGGCACACCGTGTTCGACAACGCCGATCTCACCGCCGAACTGGGCTTCCAGCACACCGAGCTGGACGCGGACCTGTTCCACGACAACCTCGATGGCGCACGCCTGTCGGTGGGCCTGCGCGGTGCGCTGTCCAACAACTTCGAGGGCTGGGTGAAGGCGAACTACGTCGACGGCAGCGACTACGAGGGCGAGTTCAGCGGCACGCTCGGCGCCCAGCTCATCATCAACGAGACCTGGGGCATCGTCGGCGAAATCGAGGCCGGCGACCTGGCCTCGCGCTACACCCTCGGCGTGCGCGCGAGCTTCTGATTCCCGGGGCCACGGCGCCCAGGCGGGATCCCGCGACGCAAACGACAACGGCCCCGAACGGGGCCGTTGTCGCTTCCGGCGGGAGAGAGACCGCCGGAAGGTGCCACGGGACTGGCGATCGGCGTGCGCCGATCAGAACTTCTGGGTGTACTTCACGTACCAGAACCGGCCGATGTCGAAACCGCCGTAGTAGGACACGTTGGAACTCGGCTGGGTGTACATCACCGGACCGACATGGTCGAACACATTGTTCGCACCGACCGAGATCACCGCATCCCACGGGGCGTTCCAGCGCACCTGCAGGTCGTGGAAGGTGTTCGAGCCCATGCGGTTGCGGCGGGCGATCGCGCTGGTCGTGCCGGTCAGCGCGCCGGTCGGCGCAAAACCGATTTCGTTGCACTCCAGGTTCGGCGAGGTCGCGCCGGCGACGGAGTAGGTGCAGTTCTCCTTCATCGACGAGTAGTAGCGGGAGAACCAGTTGACGCCCCATGCCCCCTTTTCCCAGCCGAGATTCAGGTTCGAACGGACCCGGAACGTGCTGGTGATGCCGACGTTCGACAACGGCTTGCGCGGATCGTTGGTGCTGAGCAGGTAATCGCGGACGGTGTAGGTCGTATTCGACTGGACGCGGAAGTCGCCGAAGCGCTCGGTCTTCAGGCGGTAGCTGACGTCGAAATCGAAGCCCTCGACCTTGCGGAAACCGGCGTTGATCCCCGCGAGCTTGGCGAAGTTCACGTAGCCGCGCGTGGCGTCACGCGTGAACAGGGCCGAGGCGCAGCGGCTTGCGATGCCCTGGACATAGCAGTCGTTGAGGATCTGGTTGGTCGTGTCCTGGACGATGGTGTCGTCGATGCGGATCTTCCACCAGTCCAGCGACACGAACAGGCCGTCGATGAAGCTCGGGCTCCAGGCCGCACCGATCGTCTGCGACTTGGACACTTCCGGCTTGAGGTCCACGTTCGAGCCGGTGTTGAACGCGACCGGCGTCTGCGTGTTCGGTCCGCCCGCGGGAACGAACCCCTGGCCCAGCTGGCGGAACGTTGCGCCCAGCGCGCCCAGCGCGCCGTTGCCGCCCACGCCGTTGATGCAGTTCTGGCGCGTGGTCGCATTGCTGGCCGCGCTGCCGAAACTGGTGTCGCAGGGATCGGTGAAGGACGGGAAGGTCTGCGAACCGCCGCCGTAGAGGTCGGCGATGGTCGGCGCGCGGAAGCCGTCGGCGACGGTGGCGCGCACCAGCAGCGAATCGATCGGCTTCCACTTCAGGCCGAGCTTGTTGTTGGTGGTCTTGCCGAAGGTGTCGTAATCGGAGAACCGCGATGCGATGTCGAGGCTCAGCGACTGCGCGAATGCGACGTCGGCGAGGATCGGCACCTGCAGCTCGGCGTAGAACTCGTCCACGCTGTAGCTGCCGCGGGTCGGCCCGGCCGCCAGGTTGGTCGAGCCGCCGGTCACGGCAAGCGAGTCGGGAACGAACTTGCCGCGCTCCTTGCGGTGTTCGTAGCCGACCGCGAAGTTCAGGTCGCCCGCCGGCAGGCTGAACAGGGTGCCCGCCAGGTTCGCCGCCATCACCGTGGTCGAGGTTTCGCCGGTGGAATGCTCTTCCTGGAACAGGAAGTCGCGCAGCGCGGTGTTGCCGCTCAGCGCGCCCTGCCCCGACACGCCGAAGCCCAGGAAGGGATTCCACGGTACGCAATTGGCGAGCGCGATCGGATTGGCCGCGGTCCCGCACTGCACCTGCCCCTGCGCGTTGAGGAAGGAGGGGCCGACCGCCGCGCGCACGTTGGCGAGGTTGAGATTGCCGTAGGCGGACTGCTCCAGCTTGTTCTGGTTGTGGAAGTAGCTCACGTCCCAGTCGAAGGTGCGGTCGGCGAAGTCGAACGAGCCTTCGAACGCACCGACGAAACGGTAGACGGTCAGATCGCTGGTCGACACGCGCGGCACTTCCCAGGTACGGCGCCACCAGTTGCCGATCGCCGTGCCCGGCGTCGGGTTGAAATAGCTGTTCGCGTCAAGCGGCGTGTTGAATGCCGCCGCCTGCATCGGATAGCCGGCGACCTGGCGATCGGTGACGCGATTGCTGTACAGCAGGTTGGTGCGGAAACGCAGCTGTTCGCTGATGTCGTAGATGCCGTCGACGAACAGGCCGCGATATTCCTGCGGCGTGCGCAGGTCGGTCTGCTCGTTGGTGTTGGACTTGTCGAGGATCGAACCGGGCACGCAGCCGTTGGTCGCCGATGCGCCGGCGGCCGGGCTGCAGGAACCGGTGTTCACGTTCTGCGGCACGAAGTCCGCGGGATTGCGCGAGTTGCCGCCGGGACGCAGCACGACGCGGGTGCCGCCGCGCACGTAGCCGCCGCCGGCATGCACGGTGGTCCAGCCGTCGGTGGGATGGATGTCCGAGCGCGGGAACGCGCTGTAGGGACGATCCGAGGCCGCGACCTTCTCCTCCTTGCCCCACTCGGCGCCCATCGACAGCGCACCGCGTTCGCCGGTGAATCCCATCGCGAAGTCCGCGCGAGTGGTCGCGCCGTCGCCCTCACTGTACTGGCCGAAGTACGCCGAGGCGCGCGCGCCGTCGTAGTTGGTGCGGGTGATGATGTTGACCACGCCGCCGATCGCATCGGAGCCGTAGATCGCGGAAGCGCCGTCCTTGAGCACTTCGATGCGTTCGATCGCGATCGCCGGGATGGTCGAGGTGTCGGCGAGGCCCGAGGTGGTGACGCCCAGGCGACGGCCGTTGAGCAACACCAGCGTCCGCGCGGCGCCGAGGTTGCGCAGGCTGATGAAGGTGCCGCCCGCGGCTTCGCCGGCGGACAGCGGCTGCGCGCGGGTCAGCGGCGGCGCCCCCATCGCGGAGATGTTCTGCAGGATGTCGGACACGGACTGGAAGCCCTGCTTCTCGATGTCCGCGCGTGAGATGGTGAGCACCGGCGCAGCGGTCTCGATGTCGACCTGGCGGATGCGCGTACCGGTCACCTCGATGCGGTCGAGTTCTTCGGTCTTGTTGTCCTGGCCGGAGGCCTCCTGCGCAAGCGCGGCGGTCGAGAACCATGCGGAACCGGCGAGTGCGAGCACGATGGCATCGCGCAGCCTGTGCGTGTGAAGCGTCATGTCGTCTCCTTGAAGAACGATCGCCTCGCGCCCGGATGACGGCCGCAGTCAGGCGGCCGCATCGGATGCGATGCGGAAAGACAGGGAAAGAAAGGCGGAACGACGGCGTTGCGCTGCATCGTGTTCCTGACATGACATTCGCGACGCGACGCGTTCACCGGACATGCATGTACGGCGCATCGTCGCGTGCGCGCATCGCGGAGACGCGAGCGGGTGCGATCGGGCGTGGTGGAAACGCGGATGTCCTGAACGGGCGTCGTTGCGCGAAACAAGCGCAACGGTCAGCCGCAACGACGCGGCGAACGATCAGTCGCCGAACAAGCCCGTGGGATATTCGGGTTTCTGTTCGCGCGCCATCAGCCGGCGCAGGCCCTCGGCGGGCGTGATGCCGCCGTGCAGCACGTCGCGCACGGTCGAGGTGATCGGCAGCTCGACGCCATGGCGATCCGCCTGGCGCATGACTTCGTCGGCGGTCTGGATGGATTCGACCACCTGGCCGATCTCGCGCACGGCATCGGCGATGGACTGGCCACGACCCAGCGCGAGGCCGAGGCGACGGTTGCGCGAGAGATCGCCTGTGCAGGTGAGCACCAGGTCGCCGAGGCCGGCGAGGCCCATCAGCGTTTCGACCTTGCCGCCGATGGCGACATTGAGGCGCAGCATTTCGTTGAGGCCGCGCGTGATCAGGCCGGCGCGCGCGTTGAGGCCGAGGTTCATGCCGTCGGCGACGCCGGTGGCGACCGCGAGCACGTTCTTCATCGCACCGCCGAGCTCGGCACCGAGCATGTCCTCGCCGGTGTAGGCGCGGAACGCGGGACCATGCAGCGTGTCGGCGACCTGCTGCGCGAACGCAGGCGTGTCGGAGTGCACGGTGAGTGCGGTCGGCAGGCCGGCGGCGACTTCCTTCGCGAACGAAGGACCGGTCACCACGGCCAGGGGCACGTCGTCGGGCAGGATGCCGCCGGCGACTTCATGCAGGAAGCGGCCCGAGCCGGGTTCGAAGCCCTTGGTCGCCCAGGCCACGCCGGCATGCGCCGGGCGCAGCGGCGCGAGCGCGTGCAGGGTCTCGGCGAAGGCGTGCGAGGGCGTCACCACGAGGACCAGGTCGCAGCCGTCGAGGGCAGCGGCGAGGTCGGGCGTGGCGCGAAGGGTGTCGGGGAGGGGAATCCCCGGCAGGTAGCGGGGATTCTCGTGGCGGCCGTCGATGGCCGCCAGGGTGTCGCGATCGCGGCCCCAGAGCACGGTGCGATGACCGTGCCGGGCGATCAGGGCGGCGAGCGCGGTGCCCCAGGAGCCGGCGCCGAGAACGGCGACGGCGGGCCTGGCGGCAGCGCGGTCCGGAGAATGCAGGGTGGAATCCAGATGTCCGGACATCACGCGCGCCCTGTCTGCATCACCAGCGGACGCCGATCAGGCGTTGCCGGCGGTCTCGGTACCGGCCAGGTCCTGCTGCGCGGCGCGCTGGCGCAGGCCTTCGGCGTACAGCGCTTCGAAGTTGATCGGCTGCAGCAGGAACGGCGGGAAGCCGCCGGCCGTGATCAGGTCGCTGACCGTCTGGCGGGCGTAGGGATACAGGATGTTCGGGCAATGCACGCCGAGCATCGCGTCGAGGGTCTGGTCGTCGAAGCCGCCGAGACCGAACAGGCCGGCCTGGCGCACTTCCACCAGGTAGATGGTCTTCTCGGCCAGCTTGCAGCTCAGGGTGACGCCCAGTTCCACTTCGAACAGGTTGTCGGCGACGCGCTGGACGCGCTGGTTGAGGTTCATCTCGAGGTTGGGCTGGCCCTGTTCGGTGAACACCTGCGGCGCGCCGGGGGCTTCGAACGAGACATCCTTGACGTAGATCTTCTCGACCGCGAAGGTCGGGCCGTTGTTTTCGGCGGCGCCGTTGGCGACGGGTTCGGACATGACAGGGCTCCTGAAAGGGGAAAGACGGAAAAGAGGTCGATTATGGCATGGCACCGGCGGGGAGGCGCCGGAGGGACCAGGACGGTCCGGGCCGTCGCCACGGCTGACTTCGATCTGGGAGCGCCCGCGCCGATTTCAACCTCGAGCGCGCCATCCCGACCGGAGAGGGCCTTGCGGCAGACGGGTCAGCCCTTGCCCTTCACCAGAGGCAGCTCGGCCGCCTGCCAGGCGGCGATGCCGCCATCGAGGATGTGCACGTGCTGGAAGCCGGCCTGCTTCAGGCGCTTGGCGGCACCGGTCACGGTGACGCCGTTCTGGCAGACCAGCACCACCGGCAGGGCCTTGGCCGGGGCCAGGTGCTTGCCTTCGGGATCGAACTGGCTCATCAGCACGTTCTTCGAACCAGCGATGTGGCCCTTCTGGAAGTCCGCGACCGCGCGCAGGTCGACGACCAGGGCGTTCTCGCGGTTGATCAGCGCGACCAGCTCGGCCGGCCGCAGGGGCTTGTAGCTGCGGAAGAAGCGCGACAGTTCGTTGGCGATGATCGCCACGGTCAGGCCGCCGAGGGCGATGCTGTAGACGGGGTTGCGGCCTGCGAAGGCCCACAGTTCTTCGAAATTCACGGGAAAGTCCGAGCGGAAGGCGCGGCGGGGCCGCGTTGGGGGCGGCATTGTCGCCTGCCCCGGGCGCGCTGGCAAAAGCGGGCCGCGCCGGTCGCCCGCCCGGGCGTCCGGCGCGCCAGCCGGATCAGCGGCCGTCCCAGAAGTCCGGCAGGCCGGCGACCCACCAGGCCTTGGTCTTGGGGTCGTAGCGCCAGATCTCGGTGTAGCGCACGCGGCGCTGGGTGAGGGTGTTGCGGTTGACGACCTCGATCTGGATCTCGCGCAGCTCGGTGCCGGGCTCCGGGCCGGGCATGGCGGCGAGGTCGCGGTAGCCGGTGACCTGGATCTGCTCGTAGCGCGAGAAGTCCGCAGCGGTCATCGGCTTTTCTTCGCGGACCTTGGGGTCGACCAGCGACCAGGCGCCTTCGAAATCGCCCCAGCGGATCGCGGCCGAATAGGCGTACTGGTTCTTTTCGAGGACGCTGCGCTTCTTGCTCGCCATCGCCATGCCGGCCATGGACAGCAGCAGCACGAGGACCAGCAGGCGAGTCAGGAATCGCATCGAGGCGGAGGCGGTGGGCATGGCGGATCCTGCGGAAGAACGGCGTGCCGATCCTACCGCTTCAGGATCGCCGCGTAACGCGACCGGCTCTCGGTCGCCACCCCGCCTTCAGGCAGCGGTACGGTCGCCAGCACCGCCAGGCGTGCCTTGCCGCGTGTGCGCAGGGTGTCGAGGAAGCTGTCCCAGGACTCGCCCTCGGCCAGCCCGGCCACCGCGTCCAGGTCGCCGTACAGCGGGGCGCGGTAGCGGATCTCGCTGTCGGCGACGAAGACATCGGCCTTCAGCCCGGCTTCGGCCAGGCGCAGGCTGATCAGGCCCCAGCCGGCGAGGGTCAGCAGCGAGGTCAGGCTGCCGCCGAAGGCGCAGCCCTTGTCGTTCAGGTTGGCCGAGAGCGGTGCGCTCAGGCGCAAGCGGCCGGCGTCGTCCAGCCCGGCGACGCGCAGGCCGAGCGCCGCCACCGGCGGCATGGCGAGCAGTTCGTCTTCGAGGGCGCGCAGTGGGTCATGGGCATGCGGGGAGGCATGCGTGGGGGCATGCAGGACTGCAACGGTGGACATCGGCGGCGGGGGCTCGTCTTGCGGGGGATGAATCGAATGGCCAAGCTGCCCGGATGTCGCCATCCCGCAGCCCGCGCCCATGCTACACAGCCGATACGGCATACGATGCCGCACGGTTGCAGGACGCTGCGTACGCGCCGCTGGTGGTGTCGCTGCGGCCGGCGAACGACCACGCCACGATGCGCCGTGCCGCCGCCGCGCATGGCCTGCGGGTGCTGGCCCTGTCGCCCTGGCGCATCGCGGTGCGCGACGACCCGGAGACGCGTCGGGCGCTGCGCGCCGCGCTCGCCGCCGACCTCGTGATCGCCACCAGTCCGGCCGCCGTGCGCGCGGCGAGTGCGCTGTCCACGCTGCGCGCACGGCGAGGCCAGGCCTTCTGCGCGGTCGGCAGCGCCACCGCAGGGGCGCTGCGCCGGGCCGGGATCGCGCGGATCCACGCGCCCGAGCGGATGGACAGCGAGGGCCTGCTCGCCCTCGACGTGCTGCGGGCGGTGCGCGGCCTGGACATCGGCCTGCTCACCGCGCCCGGCGGCCGGGACCGCATCGCGCCGAGCCTGCGCGCGCGCGGCGCGCGCGTGCATCGCGCCGACGTCTACGCCCGCGAAACGGTGGCGCCCTCGCCGCGTGCGCTGGCGCGGCTGCGCGGATTCGACGGCCCGCTGCTGCTGCCGGTGAGCAGCGGCGAAGCACTGCTGGCGACGCTGGCCGCCGTGCCGGACGACATCTCCGCGCGGCTGCGGGGTGCGCGCATCGTGGCGGCGAGCGCGCGCCTGGCCTCGCTGGCCCGCGAGGCCGGCTGCGCGGACGTGCGCATCGCCGACGGGCCGCGTCCCGCGCAATTGCTGGCGCAGGCGGCTCGCGATCCCTGAAAACGCGGCAGCGGCTGCGCGTCCCTTGCCGTAACATCCCCGCGAGCGCCCCCACCCGCCACCGCGCGACGCCATGACCGAACACGACACGCCGCAGTCCGCCGAACCCGGCCCGCCGGCGTCGGACGCCCCACCGCCCCCCACGCCACCGCCGGCCGCCTCACCGCCGGCCACGACGCCACCTGCCCCGCCGACTCCGCCCGCACCGCCGCGCAATGGCCTGACCATCGCCGCGTTCGTGCTCGCCATCGCCGCCGGGGGCGGATGGCTGTGGCATTCAGCGCAGGAACGCGCCGAGCGCGAGGCCCGTGCCGCGGCCGAGGCCGCGCAACAGCTCGATGCCATGCGCGCGCGCGTGGACAGCCTGCGCCGCGACGTGCGCGGGCACAGCCAGCGCCTGCAGCAGGCCGATGCGACCAACCGCGTGCTGCGCGACGAACTGATCGGCATGGGCCAGCGTGCGACCGTGCTGGAGGACCAGGTGGCGAAGCTCGCCGACGCCAGCCGCGAAGGCGCGCAGGCGCTGCGCCTGGACGAGGCCGAACTGCTGCTGACGATGGGCGAACAGCGCCTGCGCCTGGCCGGCGACCTCGACGGCGCACGGCGCGCCTACGCGCTGGCCGCCGGCGTGCTGCAGGGCGTCGACAGCCCGGCCGCGCTGAACCTGCGCCAGGCGCTTGCGCAGGAACGCGCCGCGCTGGACACGCTCGACATCGATCCCGGCCTCGAAGCGCTGGCCGGCCTCGATGCCTTCGCACGCGCGCTGCCGCCGGACGATGCAGCGCCCGCGCAGGGCGCCACGGTCGATGCCGCAGCCCCGTGGTGGGAACGCGTACTGGCGCGACTGGTGCAGGTGCGTCGCGCCGACGAAGCGCTGGCGGTCTCCGCGCACGACCGCGCCGCCGCGCGCATCGGCCTGGAACTGGAACTCTCGCTGGCCCGCGCCGCCGCCGAACGCCGCGATGCGACCGCCTACCGCGCCGCGCTCATGCGCGCGGACGCATGGCTGCCCCGGCTGTGGCCCGGCGGCGGCGGGCGCCGCAAGGAACTGGAGCGCCTCCGCGCGCTTCCGCTGGTCGCGGACATGCCGACCCTGGGCAGCACGCTGCAGCTGTTGCGCGCGCAGCGCGCGGGGCGCGGATGACGCTGTTCCGCAACCTGCTGCTCTGGCTGCTGTTCGCGCTGTCCGGCGCACTGCTCGCGCAGGCGCTGATCCAGGACCCGGGCTTCGTGCTGGTGCGCTACCTCGGCACCGAAATCGAGACCACGCTCGCCGGCGGCATCCTCATGCTGTGCCTCGCGCTGGGCGCGCTGTGGGGCCTGTGGAAACTGGCGACCCTGCCGTTCCGGCTGTGGCGCTCGCGACGGGAACGCGCGGCGCGCGCGCGACTGGCCGACGGCCTGGACGCGCTGCATCGCGGCGAACATGCGAAGGCCGAATCCCTGCTCGACGTGGCCGCGCAGGATCCGCAGTTCGCGGTCGTCGCACGCGTGGCCGCCGCACGCGCCGCGCATGCGCGTGGCGATCACGCGGCCGCCGAGGCGCACCTGCAGGCGCTGCCCGCGCGCCACGCCGCGTCGCGTGCGCTTGCACAGGCCGACCTCGCGCTCGCCGACGGCCGCCTCGACGACGCGCGCGACGCGCTGGCGTCGCTGGATGCGCAGGACGCGCCACCGCGCGCGGCCACGCTGCGCGCGATGCTGAACGGCAGTCCGGGCGACGACGCGTCGCCGGCTGAACCCTCCCTGCCGGCGGTCGACCGCTGAGCAACGCACACGCCACGCGCCCTCGGCTATCCTGCCGCGAACGCAGCCCCGACGCCCGATGACGCCCCCCGCCGCCACCGCCCCCCGCATCGAACCGGATCCGCAGGACGCCAGCCACGCCCGGCTGCTGGGCGAGTGGACGCTGCAGCACGCGCTCGCGATCGGCGCCGCGCTGCGCGAACTGCCCGGCGACACGCGGACGCTCGATGCCAGCGGCGTGGCGCGGCTGGATTCGCTGGGCGTGCTGCAGCTGCTGCGCCACGCCAGCCGCAACGGCCTCGATGCCGATGCGCTGCGCTTCCACGACGACCATCGCGCGCTGGTGCAGGTCATCGAGGACGTGCGCGACGGTCGACCGAAGGCGAAGAAGACCTATGGTTTCGCCGCCGCGCTGGAGCGCCTCGGCCACGCGGTGCACGACAACGGGCGCGAAATCGTCGCGCTGGTCAGCTTCCTCGGCGAAACCCTGGTGAAGATGGGCCGCACGATCGTGCAACCGCGCCGGCTGCGCGCGATCTCGACCGTGCACCACATGGAGCAGGTCGGCCTGGACGCGGTGCCGCTGGTCGCGCTGCTGTCCTTCCTGGTGGGCGCGGTGATCGCCTTCCTGGGCTCGAACATCCTCGCCGACTTCGGCGCCTCGATCTATGTCGTGGAACTGGTCAGCATCGCCTTCCTGCGCGAGTTCGCGGTGCTGCTGACCGCGATCATCCTCGCCGGCCGCACCGCCAGCGCGTTCACCGCGCAGATCGGCTCGATGGTCAATCGCGAGGAAGTCGACGCCATCCGCACGCTCGGCCTGGACCCGGTGGACCTGCTGGTGATCCCGCGCCTGATCGCGCTGCTGGTGATGCTGCCGCTGCTGACCTTCATCGCCATGCTCGCCGGCCTGCTCGGCGGCATGGTGGTGGGCATGACCAGCCTGGACATCCCGATGCAGGCCTACTACGGCCGCATGCAGGAGACGATGGAGCTGCGCCATTTCCTGGTCGGCATGTCGAAGGCCCCGATCTTCGCGATGGTCATCGGCCTGATTGGCTGCCTCGAAGGCCTGCAGGTGACCGGCACCGCGCAGTCGGTCGGCGAGCGCACCACCTCCAGCGTGGTGCAGACGATTTCGCTGGTGATCGTGTTCGACGCGTTCGCCGCGATCTGGTTCATGCAGGTGGGGTGGTGATGGGAATGTTCGCCAACGCCGCCATAGGGTGCGCCTCGGCGCACAGCTTTGGTCGAAGCGGAACGAAAAGCCGGTGCGATGTATCGCACCCGATGAAGACCTGCCGGAACTCGGCGCAATGACCGTGCCCGAACCCATCATCCAGGTCCGCGGCCTGCGCAACCAGTTCGGCGAACAGGTGGTGCACGAGCATCTCGACCTCGACGTGCGGCCGGGCGAGATCCTCGGCGTGGTCGGCGGCTCGGGCAGCGGCAAGTCGGTGCTGCTGCGCTCGATCATCGGCCTGCGCGAGCCCGATGCCGGCGATGTGCGGGTGCTCGGCGTCGACGGGCGTTCGCGCGACGACGCCGACCGCCGCCACATCGAGCGCAACACCGGCGTGCTGTTCCAGGATGGCGCGCTGTTCTCCTCGCTGACCGTGGGCGAGAACGTGCAGGTGCCGCTGAAGGAACACCATCCCGAGCTGCCGGAATCGCTGCTGTACGAACTGGCGCTGCTCAAGGTGAAGCTGGCCGGTCTTCCGCCGGATGCGCTGGACAAGTTGCCGTCGCAGCTGTCCGGCGGCATGCGCAAGCGCGCGGGCCTGGCGCGGGCGCTGGCGCTGGACCCGCCGCTGCTGTTCCTGGACGAGCCCACCGCCGGGCTGGACCCGATCGGCGCCGCTGCGTTCGACCACCTCACCCGCACCCTGCAGCAGGCCCTGGGCCTGACCGTGTTCCTGATCACCCACGATCTGGATACGCTGTACGCCATCTGCGACCGCGTCGCCGTGCTCGCCGAGAAGCGCGTGATCGCGGTCGGGCCGCTGGCGGAGATCGAACGGATGGACCATCCCTGGGTGCAGGAATACTTCAACGGTCCGCGCGGGCGCGCCGCGCGCGATGGCCATCGCCGCATCTCCGAGACGACCTGACATGGAAACCCGTGCCAACTACGTGCTGATCGGCGCCTTCACCCTCGCGGCGGCGGCCTTCATGCTGCTGTTCGGGCTGTGGGCGGCGAAGTACACCTCCGCCAAGGACTGGCGTCTCTACGACGTGGTCTTCGACGAAGCCGTGACCGGCCTCACCGAAGGCGGCAGCGTGCAGTACAACGGCATCAGCGTGGGCACGGTCGACGACCTGCGCCTCGATCCGGACGACCCGCGCAAGGTGATCGCCCGGGTGAAGCTGCGCGCACAGACGCCGGTGAAGACCGACACCCACGCCAAGCTGTCGTTCACCGGCCTCACCGGCACCGCCTTCATCCAGCTCACCGGCGGCAGCCCCGAGGCGCCGCTGCTCGCCAGCGAGAACGGCGACGACGTGCCGGTGATCGAGACCGAGGCCTCGGCGCTGCAGAACATCGCGGAAACCGCGAACAAGCTGGTCGCGCGCCTCGACCAGGTGCTGAGCGAGGACAACATCCGGAACATCACCGACACGCTGAAGAACCTGGAAAGCGCCACCGGCGCGATCGCCGACCAGCGCCAGGACCTCGGCGCGCTGATCAGCAACGCGCGCGTGTCGAGCGAGAAGCTCGCGGCCACGCTGGACACCACCCAGGGCGCGATCGCCGACATCGACCGCGAGCTGGTCGACAAGCTGCCGGGCCTGATCGTCAAGCTCGACAGCACGCTGACCCGGCTGGATTCGGCCGCCGGCAACGCCGATTCGCTGCTCGACGAGAATCGCGGCGCGATCAAGCACTTCACCGAGGACGGCCTGGCGCAGTTGGGGCCGACGCTGGAGGAACTGCGGATGCTTGTGCGCGACCTGCGCCGGATCAGCACGCGACTCGACGACAACCCGGCCGGCTACGTGCTGGGTCGACAGAAGCCCAAGGAATTCGAACCCGAATGAGCCAGACGAGCCCATCGCGCCCATCGATCGCCATCGCGCTGCGCCGCGCGCCGCTGCGTCTCGCCGCGCTGGCCGCGCTGCTCGCGCTCGGCGGCTGCGGCCTGCTGCCGAAGAACGAACCGATCGCGCTGTACCGCCCCGAGCCGCGTGTCGCGATCGACACGGCCTGGCCGAAGGCGGACTGGCAGCTGCAGATCTCGCGCCCCGTCGCCGACGCCAGCAGCGACTCCGCGCGCATCCTCGTGCGCCCGCGCGCCGGCGAACTGCAGGTGTACAAGGGCGCGGCGTGGACGCAGCCGGCGCCGGACATCGTCCACGACGTGCTGATGCGCGCCTTCATCGACAGCGGCCGTTTCGCCGGTGTCGCGCGGCGCGGCGAAGGCGTGAGCCCGCGCTACGAACTGCTGCTGGACCTGCGCCGCTTCGAGTCCGACTACGCCGACAGCAGCACGCCGACCGTGCGCATCGCCATCGGCGCGCGCCTGGTGCACAACGCCGACAACCGCATCGTCGCCAGCCGCGTGTTCGAAGCGGAAGTGCCCGCCGAAGGCACCGACGTGCCGCGCATCAACCGCGCCTTCGAGCAGGGCCTCGGCGATGTCTCCGCCGCGATGGTCGGCTGGGTGCTGGCCGAAGGCGGACGCAACGCCGGCCAGGACAGGTAAGCCCGCCCCGGCCGGCGTCGACCGGACTCACGCCATGCGCGGCGCGCTCTGGCGCTGCTGCTGTTCCTGCGTTTCCTGCGCGACAGCCTGGGTGCGCGTGGTGTCCAGCGCCGCGGCGAAACGATCCATCACCTGCTCCGTCGGCTTGCTGGCCATGGCCATGTCGACGGGCGCGACACGCGCGGCAGGATCGGTCTTCTCGCGATCGGTGACGAAGGCGGTCTGGCCGTTCTGGCCGAAGGCCACGTCGCCGATCGACTTGAAGCGGTTTTCCGCCGCGACACCGGCGATGCCGGCAAGCAGGCTCGGATTCTGCGTGTCCTGCGGCGCATCGGGCACCGCCCGGGCCAGCGCCGTGGAGGCCTGCTGGATCATCGGATCGGCGTTGAAGCGGTTCCAGTCCACCGCCGCGCCGGGCGTGGCGGGAGTGACGCCGGCCACGCGGACATCCTGTTCGCCGGCATCGCTGCGCTGCTGCGCCGGGGCCAGGCCGTTGAAGCGCTGGCGCATCGTCTCGGCGGCCGCATCCATCATCGCCGGCACGCTCTGCACGGCGCCGTGGTTGGCCAGGCCGTTGGCGCCGAACGGCGCGTTCGGGAAGTCGTAGTTGCGCGTCACCTCGGTGTTGTAGTTCGCGCGCGCCATCGCCAGGCGGATCACGCCGTCGCCGGGCGTGTTGAAGTGGGTGTGCGCGAACTTCACGCCGTCGGCCTGCACCCGGTCGCGCGCGGTGTCCGGGTTTTCCGGGCCCCAGGTGTAGGCCGGCGTGGACAGCGTGGTGACGTGGATCGCGGCGTTGATGCCGCGCTGCTTCATGCCTTCGGAAATCTCGTCCGAGGCCAGGATCGAGACGTTGCCGCCGTGGCTGAAGCCGACCAGGTTCAGGGTCAGCGGCTTGTTGCGGTCGAGATCGCCGCGTTCGATCGCGTTGTCGACCTGCTGCAGCACGTGCGCAGCGAACCGCTCCGAGGCGATCTCGCGGTCGCGCGTGCCGTTCATCTGGTGGGCGGTGCCCGCGACATTCTGGGAGACGGGCGCCTCGCCCATGTAGTTGCCGTGCGGGTCGAACTGCGGCCGCATCACGGTTTCGGTGCGGGCGCGCCAGTCGAAGCCGTTGTCCCACAGGTTCGCGCCCTCGGTGGTCCTGCCCACGGCGGCGCTGATCCGCTGGGTGACCTCGCGGACGTTCTCGGGGGTGTTGATGGTGCCGTGCACGCCGAAGGTGAAGATCTGGGCGTCTTTGGCATAGGGGTCGGACATCGTGGTGCTCCTTGTCTGCGGGGGAAGGGGATGCGCCGGCCGGTCCATACGGCCCCGTTCGGCGTCGCCTTGTGTCGCATCCCGCCCCGCGCAAGTCCTCTCGGCACCCTGCGGAAAAGCTCTCGGAAAGATTGTCTTTTCCGATCAACGACTTGCCTGCACCCCCGATGCCGTCGCCAGTCGCAACGCGAAGCGATCCCCGGCGGCCCAGGCCGGCAAAGGCCCCGGACGACAGGTGGCCGCCCGCAGGCAGAGCGTCTCGCCCAGCAGCCGCGCACCGAGCCGCAGGCCCGGCCCGGCGCCATCCAGGGCCGCGATGCGGTCGACCGCCTGCGCCGCCCGGGCCAGCAGCGCCGGATCGGCCTCCGGCAACAGCGCCGCGTGGCGGGCGACCAGCGCCAGGGCCTCGCCCTCCTGCCGGGTGGGTTCGGGCAGGGCCAGCAGCGCCAGCAGGCGCGGGCGCAGCAGCGTCCAGGCCGCGCGGGTCTCGCCGTCGAGCATGCGCTGGCGCGCGGCGGCCACCAGGCCGAAATCGGTCTGCTCATGGCTGCGCGCACCGTCGTTGCAGCGCTCGAGGTAGGCGCTCGCGCGGTCGCGCCGCCCGGCCTCGGTCAGCACCCAGGCATGGAAGCAGGGGTTGGGCGAGGCGGTGATGTCCAGGCCGGCACGCTCCATCGCATCGATGCCGGCGACGGCGTCATTCATCTCGTCGCGCCAGAAGTGCGATTCCACGCGCAGGTACAGGGCCCAGGCCTGCGCGCGCGGATGCGGGCTCGGCACCCGCGCCAGGGCGTCGATCTCCGCCAGGGCCTCGTCGTAGCGGCGCGCGCCGACGACTTCGCCGACCACGAAATAGGGATGCAGGCTGTTGCCGCCGTCCAGGCGCGCCTCGCGGATCCGTGCCCGCGCACGGTCGAGATGCCCGCGCCAGGCGTCGGGCCGGTCGCGGTCCATCCGCGCGAGCAGCAGCAGGGCCTCGATCTCGGCGCGCAGCCGGCCGGAGGCGCGCGCCTGGGCGACGATGCCGCGCAAGGCCTCGCGACGCGCGGCGAGCGCGGGGCCGGGCACGATCGGTTCGGCGCGCTGCACCCAGATCCGGCTCTCGGCCGCCGACCCGGTGTCGCCCAGCGCCGCGAACCCGTCCGCCACCTGCGCCTGCGCCCGGGCCGCGGCACGACGCTCGCCGCGATGCATGTGCAGCGGCCCGAGGTTGGTGCCCAGGCGCAGCGACGCATGGCGCCACCCGGCCCGCTCGGCGACCGCGCGCGCGCGATCGATCTCGTACTTCGCGCGATCCAGTTCCTGCAGGCGCAGCAGCGCGAGGATGTAGGCGTCCTCGAGCTCCAGCCATTCGCCTGCGCCGGCTGGCGCGGCGTTCAGTCGTTCGATCTCGCGCAGCGCATCGCGCAGCTGCAGGCGTTCGACGCGCGCGACCATCGCCGCACGGGCGCAGGGTGCGGGACCGAGGCGGTCGGGTTCGACCCGCGCCAGCAGCCGTTCGATCCGGCAGCGCCGCACCGGGTCGTCGGCGCCGGGACCGGCGAGCGCACGCACGGCGTCGCGGGCCTCGTCGGCCTGGCCCTGCTCGAACAGCAGGCCCGCCAGGGCGATGCGCGCATCCGCCATGCCCGCATCCAGGGCGAGCGCGCGACGGAACTCCAGGAGGGCCGTGGCGCGATCGAAGCGCGCTTCGGCCAGGCGCCCGGCCACGTAGGCGTCGGTCGCCGCGTCCTGCGCCCGGATCGGCACCGGCAGATGGCGCGACAGCAGCGCGCGCAGCTCGGCCCCCAGCCCTTCCGCGGGCCCGCGATAGCGTTCGCGGAGGGTGGTGTCGCCTTGCACGAGCGTCAGTTCGGCCTCCAGCGCGCTCGGCGCGGCCTGCACGATGCGGACCTGCAGGTGCGGCCCCCGGAACGGATTGCGCGATTGCAGGCCCTGGAACACCACGACCTCCACATCGCGCAGGTGCGCCTGTTCGATGGCATCGCGCAGCAGCGTGTCGCGCAGCCACGACAACGAGGACGGCGCGACGACCGCCGCGCTCATCTCGATGTGCGGATCGAACACGATGGCCTCGTCCGAAGACGACGCGCGCCACGCGACGAGACCCGCGCATGCGATCACCAGCACCGCCGCCAGCGCCAGCCATCCCCGGCGGCGCACGACGCGCTGCGGCGGCTCGGCGGGCTCGGCGACCTCGACAGGCCCGGCATCCGGCGGCGCCACGGACGGCCGGATCCAGGCCTCGTCCGGCACCACCAGCACGTAGCCGCGCTTCGGCCGGGTCTGCAGGATGTCCTTGCCGTCGTCGCCGAGCGCGCGCCGGATCTGCCACACGCAGTGGGTGATCGCCGCATCCTCGACCACGCGCCCGGCCCAGACGGTCTCCAGGATGTCCTCGCGCGAGACCAGCATGTTCGCCCGCCGCGCCAGCAGGAGCAGCAGGTCCTCCGCCCGCGGCGTCAGCCCACTGGCCCCGCCCTCCGCGGACAGCACCAGCCCCTGGTCGAGATCGATCGTGAGCGACCCCAGCCTGAAGCCCGTGAACACCGGCTGCCTCGATCCGTCGTGTGATGGCATGGACGGAGTCTAGAGCGTGTCGCGGGCGTTTCGCGCGTCCACGACCATGACGGCCGTCATGGCTCGGCCGTCCCGTTGCGCCGCACGGCTGGAACGGGGGGCCCGGATCAGCGGCGGGCATGCCGCAGGAAGCGCTTCCCGATCAGCGCCGGCGCAGCTGCACCGGCAGGGTCGGCAGCGAGCGCAGGAATTCGTCGCCGCAGCCGGTGAATCGCGCGATCCGCTTGTCGATGCGGCGCGGAAGCATCACGCGCCCCTTCATGCTGCCGAAAACCAGCGCGCCCAGCACCAGCAGCACCGTGACGCCCGCGCCGACCAGCCCGCCCGCATCCCCACTGATGGCGGCGATGCCGCCACCGATGAAGGGCGCCGCCAGCGCGGTCGCCCATGCGCCGAGGATGATCTGCCCGCGCGCCTTCGCATGCGCGTCGCACAGTGCGGCCGGATGAACCGATTTCTTGCGCACGATCGCCACCACGATGATGGCGATCAGCAGGTTGATCAGGACCAGCAGGAACAGCCAGGGCGAATGCCAGTAGAACGTGCGCGGCTTGATCCTGCCTTGGACAGGCCGGTTGCACTTCACGCACCGCGGCGGCAGCGGCGCATCGACCAGGGCCACGAGCTCGTTGCCGTCCCGCCAGACCTTCACTTCCCCTTCGGACGCGAGGCCACCGAACATGGGCTCGATGGCCGCCGTCGGCGGGCTGTACGGATTGAAGTCGTCGTTGCGCATGCGCTCCCCCGAGCGATGGTCGAAGGCGCGCATCATACGCGGCCGGCACCGGGCTCGCGGTGCCGGCCGCGAACGCGATCAGCCCGCAGCGTCGGGACGCGGCGGCGGCGTGCGACGCGCGGCGCGCGACACCGTCCACCTGCGCAGCACCCACAGCCCCAGCCCGCCGAGCAGCCACAGCGGCCACACGTGCATCAGCGCGACGAACACGTCGAGCACCACGTACCAGCCGGTGCGCAGCGCCTCTCCGAGGCGGACGAAGAAGCTCGGGCGGTGGCTGTCGAACATCGCATCGGTGTCGACCGATTCGTTGCGCTCCACCTTCGGCGACTGGTACAGCGACAGGTCGATCGTGCTGAACGCGACCTTGTCCTCGAACTCCCTGCGCTGGACCAGGGCTTCGTCGCGCTGCAGCTTCGCGTCGCCCTGCGCGGCGATGACCTCGGCCTTGCGATCGAGCCGGTCGCCCGTCTGCACCGCATCGCCCAGCGCCTGCTGGGTCTGCTGTTCGCGCTGCCACGCCAGCTGCTGGCGCAGGATCTGGAACTGGACGTCGGTGGCTTCCAGGTTGCGCTGGTCGAGGAAGGCCATCTGCGGCGCGATCGCACGCAGGAAGGCCTGGGTGCGGTCGCTGGGCACGCGCACGAGCAGCGAACCCTGCACGGTGTATTCGGTCAGCTGCAGGCGCTTGCCGTCGCCGACGGGATGGCTGACCGCGCGCAGGGTCTGCGCCTGGATGTCGTTGCGCAGCACGAAGCCGCCCTGCTCGGCCACGGCATCCTCGATCGCCATCGCGGCGGCGTAGACATCCTTCACCCGGAAACTGGCGCGCGCGGTGCGGATGAATCGGCGCGCCGGATCGGCCTGGCTCGCGGCGATCGACGTGATTTGCCCGGGATCGACGCGTGCCTCTTCGACACGCGTCTCGTACTGCTGCGTGGCGACGGCCCCCTCCGCCATGTCTGCAGCCGCTTCGCGCTCCGCAGCGTTGCCTCGCATCGGCACCTGCGCCATCGGCGGCGCGGCGGGTGCTGCCGCATCGGCGGCGGCGACTTCGGCCGAGGCCTTTTCGGCGGCCGCTTCGGCAGGCGACTCGTGCTTGCTGCAGGCCGCGACCGCCGCAGCCAGGGCGGCGGCCGTCAGGCAGGCCGCGATTCTCGAACGCATGGACGACTGCATCGCACTTCCCTCGTGGTTGGGTCGCGGCCGGGTGGCCGTGAACACGCGAAACCAACGTAGGGGATCCCCGCGCGGGGTGAACACCGGGGCATCCGTCCCCGGCGTCTCCCGCGCCACCGCCGTCACCGGCAGGGGCGCGGGCAGAGCATCGATCAGCGCTCGAGGATGGCGACCACGCCCATGCCGCCGGCGGTGCAGATCGAGATCAGGCAGCGACCGCCGCCGCGTTCCTTCAGCTGCTTGGCGGCGGTGGCGACGATGCGCGCGCCGGTCGCGGCGAACGGGTGGCCGGCGGCGAGCGACGAACCCACCGGGTTCATCTTCGCCGGGTCGATGCTGCCCAGCGGCGCCGCGAGACCGAGGCGGTCGCGGCAGTAGTCCGCGCTTTCCCAGGCGCGCAGCGTGCACAGCACCTGCGCGGCGAAGGCCTCGTGGATTTCGTAGATGTCGAAATCCTGCAGGGTGAGGTTGTTGCGCGCGAGCATCTCGGCGACGGCCACGGTCGGCGCCATCAGCAGGCCTTCGCCGTGGATGAAGTCGACCGCGGACACATGCACGTCGCGGATGTGGCACAGCACTTCATGGCCGTGCTGCGCGGCCCATTCGTCGGAGGCGATGAGGCAGGCGGCGGCGCCGTCGGTCAGCGGCGTGGAGTTGGCGGCGGTGAGCGTGCCACGGCCGGAGCTGCGGTCGAAGGCCGGCTTCAGCGTCGCCAGCTTTTCCAGCGTAGTGTCGGGGCGCAGGATGTTGTCGCGCGACACGCCGCGGAACGGCACGACGAGGTCGTCGAAGAAGCCGCGCTCGTAGGCCGCGGCGAGTTTCTGGTGCGAGGCGAAGGCCAGGGCATCCTGTTCCTCGCGCGGGATGTGCCATTCCTTCGCCATGTCCTCGCAGTGCTGGCCCATGGACTTGCCGGTGCGCGGCTCGCCCACGCCGGGCAGCTCGGGCTTGAGTTCCTTGAACGAGAACCCGTTCGTGAAGCGCGCCAGGCGGTCCATCGCGGTCTTCGCGGTGGACACCGAGATCAGGCGCTTGCGGAAGGCCGGGCTGAACACGATCGGCACGTCCGAGGTGGTGTCGGAGCCGCCGCCGATGCCGGCCTCGATCTGGCCGGCCGCGATCTTGTTCGCGACATGGATGATGGTGTCGAGCGAGGTGCCGCAGGCGCGCTGCATGGTGATGCCGGGAGTCAGCGGCGACAGGCCCGAGGACAGCGTGGCCTCGCGGCCGAGGTTCCAGTCGCTGCTGTGCTTGAGCACCGCGCCCAGCGCGACTTCGCCCAGCTGCTGGCCGTGCAGGCCGAACTTCTCGACCACCGCGCCGAGGGTGCGGACCGACATGCCCAGGTTGCCGACATCGGCATAGGCCGTGTGCTGGCGACAGAAGGGGATACGGGCGCCGCCCAGGACGGCGACGGGACGACCATGCAGCATCGGACACCTCTCGGATTTCGGGATGCGCCGGCGGCGGGACGCCGGGGCGCGGGACGGGTCGGTCGAACATGTCGATTCGATCCGCTCGATTTGACCCGCAAACGCTGGAGCTTCGCCTCTAAACCACGACAGCGACGGATAATGGCCGAGTTTACCCCCGCACGCAGAGACCATGAGCGCACATCCGACCGCCACGCCGTCCCCGAAGCCGCGCATGCTGGTGCGCGGCGCGCTTGCCCTGGAACTGGTGCCGGGCACCCGGCCGGGCCGCGCCGCGCTGCGCCAGGCCGAGGCCGGTGCGCTGGCCGAGCGGATCGGCCACGACCTCGCCCTGCTCGCGCCGCAGGCGGCCTCGCTCGACCTGGTCCTGGCCGGCGCGCACTACGACCCCGCCGAGCTGCTCCGCCCGGGCTGGCCGCTGCATCGCCGCCTGGAAGAACTGCACGCCCGTGCGCCGCAGGCCGGCGGGCCACGGATCATCGCCTTCGGCGCCGATGCCGACGGCGTGGTGCCGCAGCCGCTGCGCGCCGAGCCGGAGCTGCATGACGGACCGCTGCGCGTGGTGCCGTTCCTGCTGGTCGGCGAAGCCGCCGAAGTCACGGCCGTGGCGACGACCTTCGAGGAGATCCTGCTCGAACGCGGCATGGCCCGCGCCGAGACCGCGCTGACCGCGCAGGACGGTTTCGAGGCGCGGATCGAACATGCCCGCTACCTCACCGCCTACGACCTCGCCGCGATGATGGCGCTGCAGTACGCGAACGTCGGGCTCGACGGCCTGTGGACGCTGCTGGAAACCGCCCTGCTGGTGCCGCAGCGCGAGGCTTGGCTGGATGCGCCGCCGGAACCGCTGCTGCGCTATGCCGAAGGCCGGGTGCGCGTCGCCGCCTTCGACCGCGACGGCTGGCGCGCGCGCTATGCGCCGTCGGAGATCGACGCGAGCCGCATCGATCGCGGCTTCGCGCATTTCCAGGCGCGGCAGCGGCAGCTGGTCGCGATCCTCAAGGTGCACGGGCTGGACGTGGAACCGGTGCCCTGCCCCGCGCATGCGGATGCGCGGGGGCTGTTGACCGCAACAATGGCCGCCGAGCGATAATCCCCCTTCCATCTAAGGGGGATTCCATGCGTTTCAATTCGCTTCTTCGTTTCACCGCTGCCGCGACCTTGGCGCTCTCGCTCACCGGCTGCATCACGCCGCAGTCCTACGTCGATCCGGGTCTGCACAACGTGACATGGACCGTCGTGCAGAAGCCCGCGTCTGCTCACGCCATCAATACCACCATCGAGTTCTATCGCAACGGCGAGCGCTTCACGCGCGCCGACAAGCAGGTCCGCGGCGCGGTCGAACGCGCACTGGCGAAGAGCGGCGTCTTCGCCCTCCAGGGCCAGGGCGCGCCGGCCACCCTCACGGTCAAGGTCGACAACATCGCCGACATCGGCGAAGCAATGAAGAAAGGTTTCGGCACCGGCCTGACCTTCGGCGCCAAGGGCACGACCGTGACGGATGGCTACCGCATCACCATCGTCTACACCGATGCCAACGGCACGGTCGAGAAAAAGTACGAGCACGCCCTCCACACGACGATCGGCAGGACCAAGGCACCGACGGACGCAGCACCGACCACTCCGATCCAGGGCTTCGACCAGGTGATCGAAGATGCCGTGATCCACTTCATCCGCGATATGCAGGGTGAAGGCAAGCTCGTGATGCACACCCCCAGCCGGGCGCTCCGCCAGGGCTGAGTCGTCTGCGTGTTTGCCGGCGGGCCGACGTCCTGCGTCTGCCCGCCGGAGCACTCACTGCGGCATCACGGCGCCATGCTGCTCACGGCGCGATGTCGATCACGCCGCACGCGGCGCGGGCGCCGGCGTTGCCGGTGGGTTGGCTGACGTAGTCGTCGACGCCGGCGTGGACGATGATCGCGCGGCCGAGGATGTCGTTCGCCGCGCCGCTGCCGAGGGTGACGCCGTCGGCGCGCACGTTCACCTTCGCCACGCCGCGTGCATCGGCGACGATGTTGTCCATGTCGCCGGCATGGTGCGCACCATGGCCGACACGGCCGTGCGCGGTGGCGGCGGGATTGAAGTGGCCGCCGGCGCTGCTGCCGTCGGCGGCAGTGCAGTCGCCGCGCTCGTGGATGTGGATCGCGTGCGTGGCGTTGCGACCGAGGCCGCCGAGCTCGCCTTCGATGCGCACGCCGCCGTCGACCGCGAACACCAGCAGCTTGCCGCTGACCAGCGTTCCGGACACCGGCGCCATGTTGGCGATCGCGCGCTGCAGACGGTGCTGTGGCGCGGCGGTCTGCGGTTTCGGCGGGGGCGCGCTGGTGCAGCCGGCGAGCGCTGCGAGCGCGAGGGACGAGAAGGCGATGGCGAGGCTGCGATGGCGCATGCGGGACTCCTTGCAATGCATCGGGGCGCGACGGTGCGCGATGGACTGGCAGCTTATCGCGTCGACACCATGCCGGCGTTGCCGGAAGCACAACGGCGCGGCGCGCGCCGTCGGACAGATCATTCCACCGCGCGCGGCTTGCGCCCCGGGCCGAGACGGCGCGTGATCGTGTTGCGACCCAGTCCCAGGCGCGCCGCTGCGTCCGAGCGATGGCCGCCGGTGTGCGCCAGCGCGGCCTCGAACAGGGCGCGTTCGAAGCGTTCGCGGGCGTCGGCGTGCAGGTCGGTGCGGCCTTCGTCCAGGCAACGGGTGGCCCAGGCCGACAGGGCGGCTTCCCAGTCGCCGGTCTGCGTCGATCCCGCAGCGCCCGCGCCGCTCGATGTCGGCGCCGCAGGCACGAAGGCGTCGTCGAGATCGGCGACGCCGATGACATCGCCCGGCGCCAGCGCGGCCAGGCGCCAGCACAGGTTCTCCAGTTCGCGGATGTTGCCCGGCCAGCGATGCGCCATCAGCCGCTGCAGCGCAGCCGGCGCCAGGCGCTTGGGCGGCGCATCGAACTTCAGCGCCGCCGCGCGCAGGAAGCGTTCGGCGAGCTTGCCGATGTCCTCGCGCCGTTCGCGCAGCGGCGGCAGCTGCAGGCGCACCACGTCGAGGCGGTGCAGCAGGTCGGCGCGGAAGCGCCCGTCGGCGACCAGTGCGTCGAGGTTCTGGTGGGTCGCGGCGATCACCCGCACGTCGACGCGGATCAGTTCGCGTCCGCCGACGCGGAAGAATTCGTTCTCGGCGAGCACGCGCAGCAGCCGCGTCTGCAGCGGCAGCGGCATGTCGCCGATCTCGTCGAGGAACAGCGTGCCGCCGTCCGCCTGCTCGAAGCGGCCGACGTGGCGCTTGCCGGCGCCGGTGAACGCGCCCGCCTCGTGGCCGAACAGTTCGCTTTCCAGCAATTCGGCGGGAATGGCGGCGGTGTTCAGCGCGACGAAAGGCTTGCGTGCGCGCGGCGATTCGCGATGCAGCGCGCGCGCCACCAGTTCCTTGCCGGTGCCGGTCTCGCCGGTGACCAGCACGCCCAGCGGCGCCTGGGCGAGCCGGCCGATGGCGCGGAACAGGGCCTGCATCGCCGGGGTATCGCCGACCAGCGCGTCCTCGGCCGGCAGCGACGCGGCGGGCGCCGTCGTGTCGTCACCCGCGCGGGCATGGCCCTGCATCGGCGCCAGCACCTGCGCCGCGAGGGCCACGGCGGCGTCGAGGTCGAAAGGCTTCGACAGGAATTCGTGGGCACCGCCACGGAACGCACCGGCGGTGCTGGCGATGTCGGTGTAGGCGCTCATCACGATCACCGGCAGCTGCGGGTGGCGGGCCTTGATCGCGTCCAGCAGCACCAGGCCATCATCGCCGGGCATGCGCACGTCGGTGAACAGCAGTGCGGGTGGACGGCGGGATTCGAGCGCATCGATGACGGCACGCGCGGCGTCGAACGCGGTCACCTCGTAGCCGGCCTCGCGCAGCGCCGTGGCGAGCACGAAGCGCACCGAACGGTCGTCGTCGACCACCCAGACGGCGGGCATCGCGGAGTCAGGCATCGTCGGCCTCGTGGGTGTAGGGCAGCAGCAGGGTGAACACGGTGTGGCCGGGACGCGAGCGGTAGCTCAGCGAGCCGCGATGCTCGCGCGCGACCTGCTGGGCCAGCGCGAGGCCGAGCCCGGTGCCTTCGGCGCGACCGCTGACCAGCGGCAGGAACACCTGTTCGGCCAGCGATTCGGGCACGCCGCGACCGTCGTCGGCGATTTCCAGGCGCAGCGCGTGCGCGTGGATCTGGTCGCCGATGCGCACGCTGCGTTCGATGCGCGTGCGCAGGCTGACGTTGGCGGCACCGGCCTCGATGGCGTTGCGCACCAGGTTCCACACCGCCTGCGTCAGGCGGTCCGCATCGCCGTGCAGCTCGGGCAGCGAGGGGTCGTAGTCGCGCACCAGCTTCACCGCCCAGCCGGCGTCGCTCTCGGCCAGGCGCAGCACGCGCTCGAGCACGCCGTGGATGTTCAGCGCCTCGTGGGCGCGCGCCGGCTGCGGCGAGAGCAGGCGGTCGATCAGGTCGGTCAGCCGCCCCACTTCGGACTCGATCAAGCCGGTCAGCTCGCGCGCCTCGTCGCCCTCGACGCGCCGGGCGAGCAGCTGCGCGGCGCCCTTGAGGCCGGCCAGCGGGTTGCGCAGCTCGTGGGCCAGGCCCTTGAGCGCGGCCGACAGCGCCGACGGCAGCACGGTGGCCGGGTCCTCGCCCGGGAATTCGTCGACCGGATGCGCCTCCAGCCACCAACCGCCGCCCTCGCGCCGGGTCAGCAGCACGTCGGCGTACTGCTGGGCCTCGCTGCCCGGGAACCCGAACGGCAGGCGGCGCAGGCGCACCTGGTCGCCCGGCGGCGGCGCATCGACCACCCGCGCCAGACGCTGGCCTTCGGCTTCCAGCGCGGCCATCGGCAGGCCCGGCAATCGGCGCGGACTGACCCCGAGCCAGCGCGAGAAGGCCTGGTTGCCGCCTTCGAGTCGGCCGTCGGCATCGCACCAGACGATGGGCGTGGCGAGTGCATCGAGAGGCGCGGAGGGCGAAGTCATTGCACCAATCTAGTGCAAACGCCGGCCGATGACGAGGCGCTTGCTCCTCGATCGAGCATTTTCATGAACACAGGACCCGGCACGGGCAGGTCCGCTGCCCGCCAGCCCGGTCCAACCGACCACCGGCGACCTGCCCATCCCCCCCGTGGGGTAGGATGGCGGGATATCTGCGCCATTCGCGCGTCGCTTCCGGCACCTGATCCGAGCCTCCGGTCGTTCCGCTTCCCTTTCATGCGTGGCCCCCCTCATCGGGGTGGAGTCGTCAGGGAGCTGTCGTGCCCGGTTATCACACCCGTTTCATCGACCTGCCGATCGGCGGGCATCTGTATCGCCTGCGCGTCCTCAGCGATTCGCAGCAGTTCTACGACCCCGACGGCCACTGCGCCCGCCTCGGCATCTCCGACGCGCAATGGGGTCTGTTCGGGCAGTCCTGGCCCGCCGGCCAGCGCCTGGCGCAGGCGATGGACGGCTTCGAGATCGAGGGCAAGCGCATCCTGGAGCTGGGCTGCGGCATCGGCCTGGCGAGCCTGGTCCTGCAGCGGCGCGGCGCCGAAGTGGTCGCCAGCGACATGCATCCGCTGGCCGAGGTGTTCCTCGCCTACAACGCCGCGCTCAACGCGCTGCCGTGCCTGCATTACCGCCACCTGGACTGGGACGTGCCGCTGCCGACCCTGGGCCTGTTCGACCTCATCATCGCCAGCGACGTGCTGTACGAACGCGGCCAGGCCGAACGTCTGGCCGAGGTCATCGCACGGCATGCCTCGCCGGTGGCCGAAGTGGTGCTGACCGATCCCGGCCGCGGCAACAGCGGGCGCTTCGTCCGCCTGATGCATGCGCAGGGATTCCTGCCGGAAAACGTGCCACCGATGAGCGTGCCGCCGACGGAAGCATCGGCAACCGGCGACGACCCGCGCCCCCGCGAACGCGTGCTGCATTTCCGTCGCGCCGCACCGGCGATGCCGGCATGAGCGCGCGCGCGCACTGCAGCCGCTGCGACGCCCTCTGCTGCCGCCTGACCGTGGTGGTGTTTCCCGAGGACCGGATCCCCGCGCACCTCACCGACACCAACGAACGCGGCGTGACCGTGATGGCCCGCGATGCCGATGGCTGGTGCGTGGCGCTCAACGGCGCGCGCATGAACTGCGGCATCTACGAGACGCGACCGTCCATCTGCCGCAAGTTCGCGATGTCGGGACCCTACTGCCTGGACGTGCGCGCCGAAGCCGCGCGGGCCGCGCAGGCGATCCCGATCCGCGTCGTGGCCTGACGCCGCCGCCCCCTTTCCCTCCGACGTGACGTCCCCATGAGCAGACCCAACACGACCCATCTCTTCGAGCAGCGCAAGGAAGACAAGCGCAAAACGCTGACCCACGAGCAGATCGCCACCGACCTGGATGCGTTCAAGCGCGCGGGCGGCAAGATCGAGGTGCTGGGCAACACGCTGACGCTGCGCACGATCCCGATTTCCGCGCGCCAGGACGGCAACACCGCGCCGACGGCGGAAAAGGACAAGCCGTCGGCAGGCTAAGCGCCGGCGAGCCCTCGTCTTCCGGAGCCATGCGGCGTAGCCGCTACACGATGCCGATCGCCCCCGAGAACTTCGGGCCGCGTCCGAGCACGCGGAAGCGGCGACCCGTGCGCCGCAGCCATTCCTCCAGCGCACGCCACTCGCCGTCGCGCCAGGCCGGATAGACGCCCGAGTCGGTCCAGTCGCACAGCTCGTCGAACACCAGCACCGTGCCGGGCACGATGCGCTCGTCGAGCAGATCCAGCACCGTACGCGTCGACGCGTGCAGGTCGCAATCCACATGCACGAACCCTACCTCGCCGGGATGCGCGGCCAGCCAGGCGGGCAGGCTCGTCGCGAATTCGCCGGGCCACAGCGATACGTTGCCGGCCACCTCGGGCAGGCGTTCCAGACCGAAGTGCCCGGCCGGATAGACATCGCCGGGACCGCGCTGCCAGTCCTGCGGGAGACCGGTGAAGGTGTCGAAGCCGTGGATGCGATGCGCGGGAAACGCCGCCGCGAGCACCGCGATCGAACGGCCGCGGAATACGCCGAACTCCAGGACATGGCCGTCGCCGCGATGCATGGCAGCCAGTGCCGCCAGGGTCTTCAGGTCGCTGTCGCACATCGGCGGCAGGCGCTGGAACCCGGCGCGATCGAGCGTGGTCGATGGCGCTGCAGTCGGCTGCATGGCAGGCGGCGGTCGCGTCCAGCCGATCTCCTCGATGCGGCCGTCGAATCCCTGCCGCACCGGCATCGGGAAGAACGCGGCCAGGCGCTCGATGTCGCCCTGGTCGTGGCGCAGCGCAGGCAGCACCGCGCGCCGTGGCGACACGATGACCGAGATGTTGTAGCCGTAGCTCTTCACCCGCGCCTCGCGGCAGTCGATGCCGGCCGCGACGAGGTTGTAGAGCAGCAGGCCGGCGTTCCACACGCTGAGGTGCCCGCCGACGATGCCCGGCCGCGCCGGCGGCACCGTGATCGCGAGCAGGCCACCGGGCGCGACCAGCGCGGCCATCTTCTGCAGGAAGGCGCGCACGTTCGGCTGGTGTTCGAGCACGTGGGAGCACCAGACAACGTCGTAGCGGCCGGGGATGTCGAGGGTCATCACGTCGCCGAGGATGTCCGGCGCGAAACCGTCGTAGGGCTCGCAGGAAATCGTGGTCACGCGCTTGCCGTGGCGGGCGAATTCGCGCGCGTGGCATCCATCGCCACAGCCGACATCGAGCACCGTCTCGAAGGCATGCTCGCGGAGCAGCAGGCGCAGCGCCTCGTCCGCCAGCCAGGGCGGCCGGTCGCCACGGCTCACGGGCTTGCGCGCAAGCGCCTGCGTGCGGATGCGCGCGGCGCGCCCGGCCTCGCGGGTCCGCGCCTTCATGCGACCGCCCGCCGCGACGTGCCCGCAAGCTCGGCGGCCAGGCGCAGCGATGCCTGCGCCCAGGCATCGAAACCGCAGGCAGGCAGACGCACTTCCGCCGCGCTGCGCCGCCACTGCCCGCATGCATGACGATCGAGCACGGCCTCGATGCCGGACGGCAGGGCCGCCGCGTCATCGACCAGCACGCCGCCTTCGCCATCGGCCAGCAGCTGCGGTGCCCAGCCGACCGGCGTCGCCACGACCGGGACGCCCGCGCGCACGGCGTCGAACAGCGGCCACGGCCCGCTGTCGGCACGGGTGGTGATCGCCACCGCATCGAAGCGCGCGATCCAGTCCGCGCAACGCGCGAGCGGACAGTGCGACAGCCCGAGCGCACGGCAGTCGATGCCGTCGCGACGCAGCGCAGCGGCGACGCTGTCCAGGCGTTCGCCGACCAGACGCACGCGCAGCGGCCTGCGCAACGCGCGCACGGCGGCGACGAAGTCGTCGAGGCCACTGATGTCGCGACCATCGAGCGATGCGCGACGGCCGATCCAGGCGAGCAGCGGCGGTTCGTCGCGGCCGGCGGCGACCGCATCGCAGGCCGCGCCGTCGCGCCAGCCCACCGGCTGCATCGACCAGCGCCGCATCGACAAGGTGATGCCGGCCTCGCGCAGCAGCTCGGCCTGGTCGGGATGGGTCAGCGCGATGCCCGCGCAGCGCGCGACGGCCTCGCGCACGCCGCCGGGCCGGTACAGCGCCGGGCCGCACAGGTCGTGCACCTGCACCACGCTGCGCATCGGATCCGGACTGCGCGCCGCTTCCGATGCGCGCAGGAACAGCCAGGCGTCCGCCTGCGGCAATGGCACCTGGCTGGCGGCGAGGCGGAAGCCAGGCAACGGTGTCGTGGCGAGCGCCTGCTTCCACGTCTCGAACAGCCAACCCTTGTTCTCCGCGACGATGTTGATCACCGGCAGCGCCTGCGCACGCGGGCGCAGCACGGTCGGTGCGCGCACGCCCCGTGCAGGGGCGGTCGTGGTCGTCGCACTGCGCGCACTCGGGGCGGGCGCTGCAACGCGATGCACGGTCGCTGGTGCGCGCGCCACGCGCACCGGCATCGGCTGCGCGCGCTGGCGCATCGCGACCGCGATCAGCTCGGCCACGCGCTGCGGATCCGACGCCTGCGCCAGCGTCCACTGGTGTTCGACGAGATGGTGCGCATAGGCGCGGCGACAGGCGCGGCCCTGCGCTTCCTCGACGCTGGCCGCCAGCCGCGACCAGTCGTCCGGCAATGCGGTAAGGAAAGGCGTGGTCGCGCCGCGCTGCGGCCACACGTTGCGGCCCAGCACGATCGCCGGCACGTTCCACAGCAGGCCATCGTGCGCGACATTGCTGTTGAGCGTGACGATGCCCCGGCAGCACCCGCCGGACAGCATCTGGTGGATGTTGCCGCGCGACTGCGGCCAGAGCAGGTCCTGGCGGCGACGCAGGCGCAGCCGCAGGTGGCGGTTGGCGGTGCGCGCATCGGCCGGGTGCTGCTTGAAGATCATCGGCCAGGGCGGATCGCAGGCCGACAGGTGATCGATGAACGCCTGCATGGTGCGCAGCCCGGCCGGCACGTGGCGCACGATGTTGGTGTCGGTCTCGATCTGCAGCGGCACCAGCAGGAAATTCTCCGGCAGCGCGACCTCGGCCAGCCCGCCGGCCTGCATGTAGCGGTAGTGGCCGGCATGGCTGGCGGACTTGATCGCGGCGAGGTGCGCGTCGAGCGCGGCATCCTGCGCGGGCGACAGCGCGGCGCCGTTCCAGGCGAAGGGCGCGGCGTGCGAATCGGCATTGATGCCGCGATGGCTGATCTGGTAGTCCGAGCGCGGCAGCCAGCCATGCTCGCAGTACACGCGGGGTCCGCGCGTGGCGTAGCCGCGACCGTTCCAGACGATCGACAGCACATGGGGATCGTGCGCCGTCGCGCGCGGATCGCGCACCACGCGATGGCCCAGTGCTGCTGCGGACTGTGCGAGCGCCTGCAGCAGGTCGCCGACCGCACCGGCGACGCGCTTCTCGACTGCGATCTTCATCGTGGTCTCTCCGGAACGTGGAGGGGGTGGCGACATCGCCGCGACGCGGGCCTCGCGCGGGCGCGCGACGGCATGCGGCGCGACCGATACGGCTTCGGCAACGGGTTCGGCGACGGGCCGCCAGTCGCCGTGCGCATCGATGCGCATGCGCGGCAGCGACCGCAGCCGGCTGGCGGCGCCGAGGTTGACCAGGGCGATGCCGCGCACGGCCAGCGCAGCGGCGAGACGCCCGTACTGCGCATCGATCTCCTTCAGCCGCCCGGACAACGCGTGCCGGCCGGTGTCGGCGAAGAAGTGGCCATCGGTGAAATCCACGCCGACCAGCCCGATCCGCCGCGCGCCCATCCGCGCGGCCAGGCAGGCCGCGACATAGGGCGAGTTCTGCGTGTAATCCAGCACATCGTCACCACCCGCATCCGTGCCGCCGTACCGACCGAGCCGGAAGCGCACCACCGGCGGCTTCACAGGCCCGAGGTCGAGCTGGGTGAACAGCGCCCGCGCGTTCGACTGCTCGACATGGCGGAAACGATCGCCCTTGAACTGCGCGCGCGGATTGAGCACGACCAGATAGGTCGGGTCGAACAGGCGGCCGACATCGTTGACGCCGATCGTCAGGTGGCGCGCGGGGTCTTCCAGCTCCAGCAGCGAGGGGCCGCAGCCGCAGACGAGGATGTCGGCGCCGAGGTGGAGGCTGCGGTATTGGGAAAGCACCATGTGCGTGCGCGTCAGAGCTGGGAGAGCAACGCCAAATGTTCGCGGAGTCGTACTTTCCGGACCGACTCGGGACTGCCATCGCCGCCGAGTGCTATCGCCGGGAAGAATCCGTAGCACTCACCCTCCTCAGGCGGCCCGAGTCGCTTCGAAACCTTGCGGAAATCTGGCTTCAGCAGCAGATGATCGATGAATCCCTTGTCGCACAGCGATGCATCGAACACGTCGGCGGGATCGGGGAAGAGCTCCGCTCGCGTATCCGCCCACACGTTGACGAAATGATTGCTGTCGCCGTCGCGATAGATGAAGCAACCGAACGCACCGACGACGAAGATCGATCCCGTCGCACGCGGCTCGTTCCAGGCCTCCGCGAGTTCCCCGCAGCGTAGCGGATTCACCGTTCGGAACAGGCCACCGGCATACGCGCCGACGCCATGCGTCCGGAAGAAACCCGCAAGCTGCGGCGACACACTCGCCGCGATGGCGTCGAGGTCGTCTTCGCCCAGGCGCTCGGCATCGTCCGGCTCACCGTACTTCGCCACGAAATCGTCGAATGCCGCCATGTTCGATCACTCCTGGTCTTCGTTGTGGCACTTCATACCACTGGCTTGCCGTTGACTGTCAAGCTGACGTTGAGATTGACTTCCGGCCTCGAATCCTCGGGCACCTTCTCCGCCGCATTCTCGATCGCACCCACGCGCTTGCTGGAGCGCCACTGGGCGCCGATGGAATAGTCGACGCGGGCATCGCCGAGTTCCTCTTCGACCTTCGTGCCGGAGCCGCCTGCGATCTGGTCGAGCTTGTGGATGACGGCCTTGCTCTCAGCCCATTTCCGCGCCTGATCGAGCGCAGCTGAGGCGCTGAGTGTCGGATTGTCCTTCTTGATCTGGGTCGCCTTGTCTTGGATCTTTTGCTCTCGATGCGCAGCGGCCAGTTTGTCGCCGGCAGGGTCGCGTCCATGCGGACTCTTCAGCTTCCTCTTCTTCTGGTCGGCCAAACGCGCCTTGAATTCCGCCCTGCGCTTGAGGAAGGCTTCCACGGTCAAGGCCTTCAGCTCGGACAGCTGGACGCGGATCTGGTCCGCGAATTCCTTCTGGTCCAGCGAACTCTTGGCCTTGAAGTCGACCGTCACCAGGGTCATCTCCACTTTCGGCTTGGTGACGTCCTTGTCCTTGTCGGGATTGATGGCCGCGTGCAGGCTGATGACCTGCTTCTTGTCGCCGCCATCCTTCACGCTGAACGTCAGCTCGGTGAGCGCGTGCTTGGTCTTGATGGCCGCAAGGCGCTTGCCGAGCTTCTTCGCCGGGATGTCCTTGTTCACCGCCAGCGTTGCGGCTTCCTCGAGGGCTGCATTCAGGGCGGCCTTCTTCTGCGCATCGGTCCGTTCGTCGGGCTTCGCGTCCTTCTTCCCGCTGAGCTTCCCGAACAGCTTCTTGACGAACGCCACCGCCTTCTTCAGCACCTTGTCGATGGCCTGGTCGACCTTGGCCTGCACTTTCTGGATGAAGCCCTTGATCTTGGCGCCGATGCCGCCCAGGCCGATCAGCGCGGCGAGGAAGCCGATCAGGATGGGCACCATGTTGCCCAGCGCCTGCTCGACCTTGGCGATGGCCCCGCCGATCGCGCCGGTGGCGATGGCGTGGATCGAGTTCACCACCGACTCGACGAACTCCATGATCTGCGCGGCGCGTTCGATCACGAACATCACCACGTCCACGATCATCAGGATCGCCTGGATGATCGCGCCGGCCGGGTTGAACATCGACACCACCTTGGCCACCGCCTTCTTGACGATGGTCGAGATCACCCAGTCCTGGATGGCGCCGATCACCATCTCCTTGAGGTTGCCCAGGTCGTCCTTGATCTGCGCCCACAGTGCCGCAGGGCCGCCGCCGATCAGGGTCATCAGGTAGCCGGCGAGCTTCTCGATCACCGTCACCGCCGTGGGGCCGAGCAGCTTCACCGCCTTGGCGCGCATGCGGTCGTAGGTGATGCCCAGCACGCCGAGCACCAGTTTCAGGATCGACGGCAGCGACAGGTCGCTCGGGATCTCCACGCCGGTGCCGGCCATCGCGCCGAACAGCCACTTGATGAAGCCGCGCTTGAGGTGGTCGAGGATGTTCGCGGCGAAGGCGTTGAAGCCGCCCTTGATCGCGGCCAGCAGGTTCGACAGGAAGCCGCCGGGGTTGTCGAGGATCAGGTCGATGGTCTCCGCGCCCTTGCGCAGCACCCCCATCAGCTTGTCCTTGAACTCCATCAGCGCCTTGGCGACGGCTTCGATCTTCTCCTTGGCCTTGGTCACCAGGCCCTTGTTCTCGTCCTGGATGGCCTTGAGCGCTTCCTCGGCCTTGTCGAAGGCTTCCTTGTACTTCTGCGCCAGGCCTTCGGCGAGCTGCTGCTTCTTGTCCTCGATGCCGCTCTTGAGTTCGTTGAACTTCTCCGCGTACTCGCCGGCGACCTGCGCGCCGCGCGCGCGCACCGCCGGCGACAGCGCGGCCTGCGCGGCGGCGATGCGGCCCTGCGCGCGAGTGACTTCGCCCTTGGCGGCGGCCAGTTCGCGCTCCACCAGGTTGGCGACGCGCATCGCGAGCGCGTCCATCGCTGCGGTGAACAGCTTGCGTCCGGCCTCGTAGAAACGATTCACTTCCGACGGCAGATCGAGGAACTGGTCGCGGATCCACAGCAGCGAACCGCCGATGCGCAGCAGGTAGCGGTCCATCTTGTACTTGAACAGCTGGTCCTCGACGTAGCTCTTCATCCGCGCGATGGCCGCGTCGGTGCCGGCATCGAACAGGCTGTTGACCGTCTCCTCGAGCTTTTCCAGGCGCTTGTCGACCGACGTCTTCACGCCCTCGAAGGTGCTCACCACGAAGTCGGTGAACTTCTTCAGCTCCAGCTCTTCCTTCGCCTTCTGCTGCTCCTGCCGCGACAGCACCTGGGTCTTGCTGCCGGACTTGACCTTCAGCAGGTTGCCCACGCCCTTCTTCGCCGTGCCGACGGCCTGGCCCGCGGCCTTCGCCAGGGTGGCCTGCTCGCTGCCGCGGTACTTGCCCGGGCCGGCGTCGGCCTGCTTCTGCACCGCCTTGTCGGCGTCCATCACCGCCGAGAAGCGCGGATCGTTGGCGTTCTTCAGGCGGGTGTCGGTCTGCTTGGTCGACTTGCGCGCGTCGGCGACTTCGGACTTGCTGTCCTGCAGCGAGATCTCGGCATCGGGCTTGGGCGCCGGCATCGCACCGGCCGCGTTCACCTGCGGCGTCGGCGCATTCGGTTCGGCGGGGATCGGCGCCACCGGCTTGGTCGGCACGCCCGCTTCGGACGGCGGCGCGCTGGAGGTCTGCTGCAGGTCGCCGGTGGCGGCTTCGTTCTGGTTCGCCACTTCGCCCTTGAGCGCGCCCTTGATCTCCCCGGCGGCGCCGCCCTTCATGAATTTCTCGGTGTCGCCCAGGGTCTTTGGCATCACCTTGGCGATCTCGGCGCGCAGCATCTCCAGGAAGCTGGCGGTCTGCGGCTTGGGCGTCTCGGCCTCTTCGAGCTTGTCGACCTGCTTGGCGCGCGCGCCTGCGGCCTTCTCGTTCGCCGGGCCCTTGGCGGCCTTGTTCGATTCGTCCGACTTCTTCGACGGCGGCGGGTGCTGCTTGAGCTTGCGGCTGTCCGCATCGAGCTTGTCGACCACGCGCCGGTAGCGCGGATCCGAACGCGGATCGGCGCGCTTGGGGGTCCGGCGCGCGCGCGCGACGGCCATCGATCAGCCGCCCGCCTGCCCGGCCGCCATGCGCAGGCGGCGCTCGAGTGGCCGCAACGGGCAACCGGCGCCGCTCTTGCGGTATTCGCGCTGCAGCGCGGCCTGCAGGTGCTCGGCGTCGATCGCGCGTTCCGCGCGCAGCGCGAGCAGGCGCGCATGCAGCACCACGTTGCGCCATTGCCCGCCGCTGAGCGCGCAGCGCGCGGCGGCCTCCTGCAGCCAGGCGTAGTCGATGCCCGGCATCGCCGCGTCTCCGAGATGCAGGCACAGCAGCTCGTAGCGGCGCAGCGCATCCGGCGCGCGGAAGTGCACCACCGCATCCATGCGCCGGGCGAAGGCGCGATCGATCCGGTCTGCGGCGTTGCTGGTCACCAGCAGGATGCCTTCGAAGCTCTCGATGCGCTGCAGCAGGAAATTCGTTTCGAGGTTGGCGTAGCGGTCGTTCGACGAGCCGACGTCGGTGCGGTTCGCCATCAGCGCGTCGCCTTCGTCGAGCAGCAGCACGACGTCGAGCTCTTCGGCCGCGTCGAGCGCCTGGTTGAGGTTCTTCTCGGTCTCGCCGAGATACTTGTTGACCGTGGCCGACAGGTCGACGCGATACAGATCCTTGCCCAGCTCGGCGGCGATGGCGCGCGCAGCGAGCGTCTTGCCGGTGCCGCTGGGGCCGGCGAACAGCGCACGCACGCCGACGCCGCTGGTCGACGTGGTCAGCGCATCGGCGGCCAGCGCTTCGCGCCAGCGGCAGCGTTCGAGCACGGCGTCGACCTCGTCGCGGCCGGCCTCGTCGAGGATGAGTTCATCGAGCCCGCGCGCGTCCTGCAGCCGCATGGCAAGCGTATCGAGACGCGCGGTCTGCAGGCTGCGGCAGGCCAGGCGCAAATCGTCGCGGGTGATGCGCGTGCGCTGCGCCATGCGCGCGACGCCCTCGGCGGCAGCGGCGACCCGATGCACCTGCCCGGTCGGCAGGCGCAGCGCGGCGGCATCGGCCAGCGCCTGCGGCGTCTGCGTCGGCAGCATCGCGCACCAGTGGCGCAGGCGTTGCTGCGGGCCGGGCACGGGGAGCGCCGCTTCCAGCACCGGGCGTCCGCCACCATCGGACCAGGCGCCATGGCGCCCGGTGACCACGACCAGCGGCGCATCGCACAGTGGCAGCGGCGGCAGGCGGCGCTGTTCGCCCGGTGCGAGTTCGGCCTCGACCAGGGGCATCGCGCCGTACAGCGCGGCGAGCACGCCGAACAGCTGCCAGCGCGTCTCGTCGTCCCAGGGCGCATCGCCCGCGACCAGCAACGGCCGCCCCAGTGCCCGCGCCAGCGCGCCGGCGAAGGTCTTGCGCCCGTTGTGGCGCGGACCGCGCAACAGCAGCAGCGGCGGCGTGTGCGCCGCACGCAGGGCGTCCAGCACCGCCTGCGGATGCAGGTCCTCGTGCGGCACGAGGTAATCCTCCAGCCGCATCAGCGCGTCGAGCGGCTGCAGTCGCGGGCCGCGTCCGCCCGGCAGTTCGCCGCGCAGCGCATCCCAGGCGGCGAGCGTCGGCAACGGCGTCCATTCCGGGCGCGGTGCCTCGGGATTGGGCACCTGCAGCAGGCCCAGGTCGATCAACCGGTGCAGCGCGCGACGCACCGCGTCGATGCGATCGCCGCCCGCCTCGTCCTCCCGCCACCACGCCAGCAGCAGACCGAAGCTCGGCCGGCCGTCGCGCCCCTGGATCTGCCCGTGCTGTGCCTGCGCGAACAGCTGCGAGAAACGCGGGTCTTCCTCGATCAATCCCGTCGCCAGCCACAGCTCGACCTCCAGCGCACCCAGGCCGGCCCGGCGCAGGTTGAGCAGGGGCAGCGCCGCACCCGCACGCTCGGCCTGCCGTTCCCAGTCGGCGAGCGCATCGCGCCAGCGCGGCGCGAATCCGTTGCTGGCCTCGTCGTCCAGGCTGCCGGCGATGTCGTCGACATAGTCTTCGAGGAAGGGACAGGCCTCCAGCGCCGTCGGCAGGTCGCCGTCGGCGAAGACCTCCAGCGCATGCGCGATCGTCGCGTACAGCGACAGGCGGAAGTGCTGCGACGCGGTGAACGGCCTGCCGGCGAAGGCACCGGTGGCGGCGGCAGGTTCGGACATGGGCGCGCTGTGCATGGCAGGCTCCGCTCAGGAAAAGTGGAAACGCACATCGCGCCCGGCGGCGGGAATCCAGCCCGGATCGCGATCGAGGCCGGCGATCCGCACCGGCAGCGGCAGGTGCGCGAGCGACAGCGCGATCTCGACGCGGCTCGCATCGCAGCGCACCTCGGCCGCATGGCGACAGAGCAGCGCGACGGCCTCGCGCGGCGACGCCGTGCCGAGCGCGCGCATCAGCCGTGCCGCCATGTAGTGGGCGAAGCGATGCAGCCAGCGCAGGCCCGGATCGACCGGCAGCGCAGGCGATGACATCGATGGCGAAGGCCGCAGGCGCGCACGCATCGCGGTCTCGCGCGACAGGCACAGCGCGCGTGCCTGCGCGGCCGGGCGCAGTCGTGTTTCGCGCGGCACGTCGAACACCGCGAAGCCGGCGGGATGCCGCACCTGCAGGCGCCGGGCGCGACGATCCACGCCATGTTCGAGCATCGCCATCGGCGCCCAGGGGCGCAGCCAGTCGTCCCCGGGTGCCCACTGCGACGGCGGATCGACGCGCCACGACGGCGCGCGCTTCGGCGCGCGTCCCGCGAGATCCGCAAGCAGCCGCCACAGCGGATCGCGGCGGAACGCGCGCCCGAACCAGTGCTGGCCGAGCCAGGCGAGCAGGTCCCATGGCGACAGCGAAAGACCCTGCGCGCGCGGCGCGGTGAAATCGCCATAGAGGCCCAGCGTCAGCGCGGCATTGAGCAGGTAGAACAGGCCGCCGTGGCTGGTGACGATCGTCCGGGCTCTCACGACAGGCATCGCATCGGACGCAGCCGGCTCGACGTCCCGTGGCTGCGCGATGACAGGCGTCACGACCGTCTCCGGCGCCAGTGCTTCGACGGCAAGCGGCACAGGGTCGCCGTCCGGCATGGGCGACGTCCCGCAAGGCGACGTTGCTGGACGGGCATCGACATCGCGCGATGCCTGCACGTGTTCATTGGCACCCGCAAGCGTGGTGTTCAGCGGCGACGCATCGGGTGCCTCCCCGAGGGCATCGCGCAACGTCGCCGACGCAAGGCCGGGAGCGAGGTCCGCCATCGTGGCGTGTCGAAGGCGACCGCCCACCTGCGTGCGCACGCGCGACGACACGTGCGGCAGGGCATCGCTGCGGTCGCGACGCACGCCCCGAGTCGGCGGATCGACTACGGCAGTCACGACGCCAGCGCGCGTGTCCATGTCGCCAGCGTCGGTCGCAGCTCGCCACGCATCGAGATCCTCCGCGAACCGCCGCGTGCGTGCCTCGGTCGGCGCACGCAGCAGGGCAAGCCCGCAGGCGAGCAACCGCGCCTGCGCGGGATGCCATGCCACGGCGCGCAGCTCGGGCACGATACGCTGCAGTCGCCTGCGGGCAAGGCTTGGCGTCGATGCGGGCGTCGACCTGCCGGACACCGGATCCCGATCGGCATCGGACGACCCGGGGCCTGCGGGCTGCATGGCATCGCCCCCGTCCACACGCAGGTGCGGGAGCGCATAGGCGCGGATGAGGGAGGCGAGCCCGGCGCGCGCATCGGCATCGTCCATTCTCGACAGCCATGCGACGGCGGACGATGCGGCGGCGAGTCGATGCAGGGTCGGCGCAAGCCGCTCGCCGCGCGCGAGCAGCTCGCGACGCAGCCAGGTGTCGATGCCGTCGCCGCCCAGCACGCTGCGCCACCACCACCGCTGCGCGACCCGGCCGCGCAGCCAGTCGCGGACGAGGCAGGCCGCCAGTTCGTCTTCATCCTCGAACCACACCGCGTCGGCATCGGCGGCCGCGTCGTCGGACCAGGGCCTGCGCGCCACGCGGCCCTGCGCGCGGAGGGCGTCGGCCACGTGCGATGCGAAAGCACGATCGTCCGCGAAGGGATCGCACCCGCCCGCCGAGGCGCGATCCGGGACATCGAATCCGGGCCCGTGCACGCGCAGCCTGCGCACGAACAGCAGCGCCCCAGGCGGCAGGCCCGTCTGCGTCCAGTCCGTCGCCGCCAGCGTGCGCTCGAGGCGAAGCCGCGCGCACAGAGGATCCGGCCGCGCATCCTCCGCGCCGCGCAGGACCACGCGGTCGAGGCGGAGGGCATCACGGCGCGGCGATCCTGCGTACATGCGGCCTCGGAGTTCCAGCAGTGCCCGGGCGGGCGTGGAAGTGGAGCGCGGACGCCGGAGACCCGGCGCCGCGTCTTGTCGTGCTTGCGGCTCAGGTCGTCACTTCGGATCGCGCACGGTCGTCGCACGCTTGAGTTCGGACAGCGGGCCTTCGCGCAGGACCTCGCCTGCGAAGAGGATGCGCACCTTCGTGTCGTCGAGGTTGTCGATGCCGCGCAGGCGCGCCGTGTACACGCCGGTGAGGTTCTCGTCGCTGATCGTGATCTTCTCCCGCATCCTGCGGGTGATCACCGCGATGCTGTTCTCGAACCCGGGGCCGACGTAGTTGCCGAAACCGTCGCGCGGCACCAGGCGGATCAGCACGTCGCCGTTGCGCGGGTCGCGATCGACGCTGACCTCGGTGTCGGCGGCGCTGGGCCGCACCTGCACCTGGCGCTCGGCGTAGGACTTGCGACGGATCTGCCACTTGCCCGTGCGGCGGTCCTTCCAGTCGAACTCGACGCGGATCCGGTAGCCGCCGCCGACCTTGGTGCCGTCGAAGCTGCCCACGTAACGGCCGTCGCCGGTCGATTTCAGTTCGATCACGTCACCGGTCGGGCGCGGCTCGATGCGATCGAGCAGCTTCGCATTGCGGATCAGGTACTCCAGCTTGAGGGCGAGCGGCGACTTGTCGTCGAGCTTGCGCTGCATGCGTTCGAGTTGCGCGCGATCGACCTGCACCGGTTCGCGGAGCAGGTTGCCGAGGTTCTCGTCTGGGCGCTCGACGTAGGCGCGCACCGCGCCGGCCGGCAGGTCGGCGAGCATGCGGTTGCCCCAGCCGATCTCGGCGACGATCTCGATCGGCCGGCCGGCGCCCAGCTGGCGGGTCTGCACGACGCGCGCACTGAGCTGGCTTTCGACGCTGTACGCGGACACCTGGTAGCGCACGCCGGTCTGGTTCCGGTTGGACACCACCACCCGCCAGACGCCCGGCGGCACGCCTGGCGGCAGGTCGAAGGTGTACACGCCATGGTTCGGGCCGTTGGCGACGCGCGGCAGCATGCGCCGGCCGTCGGGTCGCGTGATCCGCAGCGACACGCCCGTGGGCACGCCATCCCAGCTCACCACGAAGCTGACGCGACTCACGGAACGATCGATGGTGACGGCGGATGGCGCACTGCTCGCCGGCCCGCTCGACAGCTGTCCGTGGAAGCGGTCGAGCAGTCCGACGGTGCCGCCCTTGAGGTTGTTCACCAGGCTGTCGACGAAGGACGTATCCATCGCCACGCCGTTGTTCGGGAATGCAGCGCTGCCCGAGGTTTCCTGCGAGATCTCGTCGAGCAGCACGGCGCTGGCGGCCATGCCGCCTTCGCCGAGGCCGATGGTGAACACCGGACCGCGCGGCAGCACGTCCTGCGCCAGCACATTGCCGCTGAGGACCAGCGGCTGCGTCGTCGCGGCGGCGGCCACGACGGTGCACTGGTCGGTGTAGGTGACGCCCGGCAGCCCGGGATAGGGCTTGACCGTCGGCGTGGTGACTTCGCCCTGGCGGATGATGCACGGCGGCGTGTTCTGCTCGCCGTCGGTGAACAGCACGACCGCGGTGTCGCCCATCAGCGAGGCAACACCATTGAGCCGGCTGCGGGCGTTGGTCACGCCCGCACCAACCGAAGTGCCGCCGATGAAGCCCTGCGCACTCAGCCCGGCGGTCACCGGAGTGCTCCACGGCGCGACATTCGCGCCGCGCGACTTGAAGAAGTTCGCCCCGTCCAGCGGCGACTCCACAGACGAGCCACCGAAGAACACCATGCCCAGGCGGTCGTCCGCGTGCCCTTCAGAGGACACGGTGGCCGGTGCCGGTGGCGCACCGACCGCGTCCCACACCGAGGCGAACAGCTGCACGGAGGACTTGAGCCGGTCCCAGCGGATGTCGGCCGAGCCGGGAATGGTCCATGCCATGCTCGGCGACGCATCGAGCGCCAGCACCACGTTCAGCGGCAGCCGTCCGAGCTTGGTGAGGCCTCCGCCGGTGATGAAGGGTCGATTGGTCGGCACGCGCGCGTACGCAATGTCGCAGGACAGGTCCGATGGCGCCATGAAACTGGTGATGCGATAGCCGTTGCCGACACCGAAGGTGAAGCCGTTCAGCGTGATGCTGCGGGTGATCGCATCACCCGGCCCCGCCATCGTGGACGCGCAGTAGTTCGCGCCGAACACGCTCAGGAACGTGGTCTGCAGGCGCACGCGATTGGTGCCCGCGATCCGCGTCAGCGAGATGTCGTCGCCCTGCGGCGTGTTGTTGTTCACGGTGCAGGCGCCGCCGCAGGCCGAGATCGGCACGTTGACCACCGTGCCGTTGACATCGATGGTGGCGCCACCGGCGATCGAACTGGCCTCGAATTCGATCGTGGTCGCCGCGCTCTGCGACAGGCCTGCGCCACGGAAGGGCACGTTCAGGGTGAGCGTTTGCGCCGCAGCGGTCGACGACCACGACAGCGCCGCTGCGGACAGGCCGCAGCAGAGGACGGAGATGACACGGGTCTTGCCGATCATGATGCTCTCCTCGCGAAATGGACCGGCGGGCGGAACCGGCCGGAAGGATCCAATCGAAACATTCAGACGCCACGCACGCGGAACGTGCCGGAGAAGCCGACCTCGAGCGGCGTCGGGCTGGCGGGCACCGAGACCACGACCGCCGCCGGCACCGGCGTGCCTGGCTGGATGTCGGCGAACTGGGGCACGGTGACCACGAGCGAGGTGCTGCTGGAGGCGGCTGTGTCGACCGTCGCGGCGACGTTGCGGATGCGCACCTGCGTATTCGTCGTGAAGTTGGTGCCGGTGATGGTGATGGCCTTGCCCTCGTCCTGGATCAAGGGATTGATCTGCGAGATCGTCGGCTGGCTGGGGACGGGCGCGGTCACCGTGATCGTGGTCTGCACCTGGCCGGCGCCCTGGGTGTTCACGCGCAGCACCACGCCGTTGAGCGCGGCGTCGCCCGGATTCACCGGCGCCCCGGTGATCTGCGTCGGCACCACCACGAGCAGCCGGCGCGTGGGATCGGCCGGGTCGTTCGCGACCGAGGCCGCGGGCCGGTCGTTGAAGGTCACCGCGTTCTGAGATGCGGTCGCACTGAAGCCGGTGCCGACGATGGCCACCGTCGCGCCGACCGCGAAGCTGGTCGATACGCTGCCACCGGCGCTTTCGGTGCGCGCGATGGTCGGCGGATTGACCGGCGGGCTCGATCCGCCGCTCGACGTGCGCGACACCAGCAGATTCACCGGCGTGCCCGGCGCGACGCGCGTCTCCGCGGTCGGGTTCTGGTTGAGCACGATCAGGCTGTTGTTGACCGTGGCCATCGGGTCGATCGACGCTCCCGACACGTCCACCACCAGGCCCAGCTGCAGTTGCCGTCCGGGCTGGAGGATGCTGCCGCGCGCGTTGAGCAGCGTCGCGCCGAACAGATTGGGCACGACCTGGGTGCCGCCGATGCTGCCCTGCAACTGGAACAGGGCGTCGAGGATCGCGTTCATCAGCTCCGATGAAATGACGTCGCCGGGGCGGACTTGGGTCGGAAGCGTTGCCATGGGTGGTCTCCTGATCGCCGCTCGGTCAAGCGTCGTGTGCGTGGTTGCTGTAGTCGTAGCGCGCCATGTCGAAGCGCGCGATCGCGAATTCGGGCATCAGTCCGCAGGCGAAGGCGAGCAGCGGCTGCGCTGCGCCGCCGGTCGCCAGCGCGCGCTGCGCCTGCCAGGGACGGTGGACCCAGAGGAATTCGCCTGCGTCGAGGTCGGTCGGCGCGAAGGCCAGCGCCTGCTCGCGCATCGCGCCCAGTTCGCGGGCGTCGATGAACGGCGTGGGCTGCCCCGAATCCGGCTTCGATCGCCGCGGCACGCCATCGAAGAAGGCCGCATCGGCGAACCCGCGCACGACACCGCTCTGCAGCGGCACGAGGCCGAAGGGCGGCAGATGGCGGAAGTGCGTGCGCGCCGACTGCAGCGTCGGGGTCGCGCTCGCCGCGAGCAGATCCGCGAGGTGCTGCTGGAACTGCGCGCACATCGCCTCGGCTTCGACCAGGCGGCGGGCGCGGGCGACGAAGGCGTGGTCGCGCAGGGCATCGGGGCCGAGCAGGCGGCGGCGCACCGCCCAGGTGTCGACGAACTGCAATCCGCCTGCGGTCCAGTAGACCAGCGCCAGCGGCACGTCGCAGTCGCCCAGGCCCACCTCGCGCAGTTCGTCGACCAGGCCATAGCTCGGCGGATCCTCGCGCCACGGATCGATCGTCGCGGCCTCGCGCGCGTCGATGCCGAAGCAGCGATACGCCAGCCGATTGCGGAAACGCGACGACGCGGGATCGAGGTCGGCGAAGCGCAGCGGGTTGATCGCGAGCAGGCGGAACTGCACGCCGTCGACGGTCGCGTCGGTGTTGCAGCGCACGTTGGTCGGGTCCAGGCCGTTGGTCGGCGCGCGGCCTTCGTTCGTGCGCGCCGGCGCGATCGTCAGCAGGTACACGCCGGCACCGGCAACGTAGGTGCCGCCCGCGACCGGACTGCAATCGGCAAACACACAGTCGCAGGCCGCGCTGCTTGCCGCATCGAAACGTCGGGTCAGCGCGACGCTGGCATCGTTCTGGAGCCGGAGGGTCTGGCCTGCACGATTGACCGCGAGCCCGGCCTTCACGCGCAGCACGGGCGCATCGGCGCGATCGTGCAGCGGGTCGCGCGCGGCGTCGAGGCCGAAGGCGACGCCGTCGCCGAGCGCCAGGCCCAGGCGCGCATCGGCTTCGCGCCGCGCGGCCTGCTCGCGGGACAGGTCCTTGCCGGTGAGCAGGCGGCCGTTGAAGAAGTTGACGTTGCGGATGCCGCCTTCGGTGAGCGGCTGCTGCAACTGGGCGATCGATTCGACGGTGCTCATGGTCAGCCCTTCGCGATGGTGTGCCAGCCGCCGACGCCGTCGGCGACCAGGGTGAGCGCCGTCGCCTTGCGCAGCGACACCGTGGTCTTGCCGTCGATGGTCGCGGTCACGCCGCTGGCCGGTTCGATCGACAGCGCACCGATGTCGAGGTTGCGGATCGTGTAGGTGCGGCCGGCGCTGCGGGCATCGGAATCGGGCAGCGACACCGTCAGCTTCGACGCACCACCACTGGCGATCACCACGCCATGGCGCGTGTCCAGCGCCAGGTCGACGTCGGTGAAGGCCACCGGCATGCGCGTCCCGCCACTCGGCGGACGCAGCGCCGGCGCGAAAGCGGGCATGCCGCCAGGCAGGACGCCCGATCCGCTGCCCGATCCGCCATCGAAGCTGCGCGCGAACATGTCGGCGAGCGGGTCGTCGAGTTCGCCGCCGTCGCCACCCGCCGCGCCGGCCAGCGCGAATTCCTGCAGCAGGCGCAGGCTGGCGACGAAGGGCCGAGCGCGCTCGTCGACGTGCAGCGCCACCGGGCTGCCGGTGACCTGCCATGCGCCGGACGGCGAACCACCGATCCAGCTCACTTCGAAGGTGACCGAGGCCAGCAACACGCAGTCGAGGTCGCGATGCTCCGGGCGATGGCAGCGCATGGCCATCCACATCGGCCGCAGCTCGGTGATCCAGAAGCGCAGCGCCGCACGCAGGAAGGCGCCATGGCGCCCGCGCGGCACGTCCAGCGACGGCGAGCCGAGGTCGAACAGGAAGTCGCCCAGGGTGTCGAACGAGGCCGGCGGCGACAGCGGCGGCGATGCCGAGAGCGCATCGCGCCACGCGCGCACCGCGTCGCGCAGGCGCGCGAGCCAGCCCTCCGGGTCGTCCGCCGGCGGCGGACTGACGTCGACGATGTTCACGTTCGCGCGCAGCCAGCGCACGAAATCGCGCACCGCCTCCTCTTCCACCTGCGCCGGCGGCGAGGCGCGCAGTTCCAGCCGGTAATCGTCGGCGACGCGCGAGGGCTTCATCAGCTCGTCCTCGCTGCGGCAGGGTTCGCCGGGAATCGGCACCGGCCGGGTCAGGCAGTCGGCATAGCAGAGCACGAGGTGCAGGGTGATCTCGCCGACATCGTTCACCGGCGGCATCGGCGGCGAGACCGGTGGCGACAGCGGCGGCGACGCGGGGTTGAGCAGGCGGTTGACCAGCGCGGCGTTGTCGGGCTTCGCCAGCCAGCGGTTGACCAGCGCGCACTGGTCCGCACCCACGCACACCATCCGGCCGCCGGGCGTGAGCGCCGAGCCGGCGGTGACGTGCAGGCGCGGGCCGTCGGCGCCGCCGTCCTCGGCATGCACGCGCAGGCCGGACAGCGTGCCGTAGCCGATGGCGTCGCGCGCCAGCCAGCGGTCGCGTCCGGAGAGGTACGCGAATTCCTGCCTGAAGTCGTCGACGCCGAGCACCATGCCGCGCTCGAAGTTGACGTGCTGCGACGGGTCGACGGGCACGCCCGCCAGAAGTGTCACCGGTTCATTGCAGCAACCCATGGTCCGCTCCTGAAGATGCGATCTTCAACATTCGATCGAGAGCCGGTCGCGTCCGCGCTGGGGCGCGTCGCCGCCGACGAAACTCGCGCCGATGTAGGCCCGGCCTACCACGGCGGTGGGGATCAGCTCGCTCGCGCGGCTGCCGGCACCCAGTTGCGTGTCGAGCCCCAGCCGCGCTTCGCCGACGCGGTTGAAGGCCCAGAAGAAGCGCACGTCGAACACGGTGTGCGCCGGTTTCTCCAGCTCGACGATGCGGCGCGCCAGCGCCAGGCGTTCGTCGAGCAGATGCGGGTCGGGCTCGACCTCGGACATCGGCAGCAGCACCGAGAAGCGATGCGCCGTGCGATGCATCGCCAGCAGTTGCCGCTCGAACTGCAGCCAGTCGGTCTGCGCCGCTTCGCTGCCCGGCAGGCGATCGGGCAGCGCCACGTCCTCGAAGCGCGTCCAGTGCGTGCCGTGCGCGGCGCGCAGGCGTTCGATGCGGCGATGCCGGCGCGCGAGGAAGTCGTGCCACAGCGCGGGTTCGCGGCCTTCGCCGCGATCGCGGTACGCGCGCCAGTCGGCGGCGGCGACCGCATTGGCCGGAAGATCCGCCGGCAGGACGATCGCATCGAAGGCCGCGTACTGCGTGCCGTGCGCGGCGTTGACGGCGGTGATCGCGGCGTACTTCGCGCGCAGCCAGGCCTGCCAGCGCGCGCGTTCGGCCGCGCCTGCGCTCGGTACGACGCCGAGCTGCGCGCTGCAGAAGGCGGACCATGCGGCGGCGGCATCGGGGTCGGACGGCGCCACCAGCGGAAAGGGCGTCATCAGTTCGACCGGCGTGGCCTCGCGCCCCTGACTCGTCGCGTAGCGATCGACCAGGCCGGCGTTGCCTTCGGCCGGACGCCACAGCGCGCCGCGGACCACGTCGCCCGGTCCGACGAACTGTCCCGCGCCGGGCGTCGCGGTCGCTGCGACGACGGTATTGGCGCGCGCGACGAGGCCGTCGGTGATACGGGTCAGGTAGGCCTCGACGATGCGGATCCGCCCTGCGCCTTCGTCGTCCGGCGTCGGGCCGTCGAACATCGCCGGATCGAACGCGGGATCGAAGGCCAGCGACAGCGCGGTGCGCAGGCCGTGCACGGTGCCGCGCCAGCGGAAGAAATCCATCGCGTGCCGCACCAGCAGCCGGTGGCGACGCTCGTCCCAGGCCGGATCCAGCGCGAGATCGAACCATTCCGCCAGCCACGGCAGCGCGTCCTGCGGCACCGTGCGCGGATCGAACAGGGTTTCGAGGTGGGCGATGCGGTCCTCGATCGCCGTGTACGTGCTCTCGATGTTGGCCAGCCAGCGCTCCAGGAACAGTCCGTGGCCCTCGTCCTCCCGGTACACCGCCGGCAGGAAGCGCTGCGGATACGAGAAGCGCGGCGCCCAGGCGCGCAGGGCGCGCACGCGCGGCGTCATCGTGCCCTGCGCGCTGGCGAAGGTGATGCGCAACTGCAGGTAGCGGCCCTGGGCCTGCTGGAACAGCAGTTCCCAGGTGCCGACGCCGTTGCCGCGATCGGTGTCGCGCACGGCTTCGCGGCGCAGCCAGGGCAGCTCGGCGCCGTCGCTGCGCAGCCGGGGCGTCGGTTCCGGCCGCCAGTCACCGATGGTCTGCCAGTCGGCATCGCTGTCGCCGGCCTCAGTGTCGCTTGACCACATCGCAGGCACGAGGACGCGCTCGTCGCTGGCGCGGCTTTCGATGCGCAGCTCGGTGTCCGCCGGAATGCCCGCATCCAGCAGCAGCTTGTCCCAGACCGTGCCCGGCAGCTCGCTGTCGAACACCGGCGTGGTCAGCACCGCACGCGTGGCGAAGCGCTGGCGATGCTGCTGCACCACGCGCACCCAGCGCGGCTGGGCGACGCCGCTGTCGTAGTGGGCCGCGCCGCGCAGCGCGACCAGCGCGCGTCCGCCGTAGCGGCGCAGTGGATGCAGCTCGGCCGGCGCGCGCAGCCGGAAACCGTCGGCATCGTCGATCACCTCGAAGGCATGCAGCTGATTGCCGATCGCGGTGGCGATGAACAGCCGCGCGGGCGCGCGGACCACGCTCGCGCTGGCACAGCCCGCGCGCGCCAGGCCGGTGGCATGGACCATGTCGTGGGCCTGCGCCGGCAGCACCTCGTCCAGCCAGGCCGAGGCATCGGCGTTCCACGTCGCACCGCTGCGACGCAGGCGCAGCACGCGCGAGCGCTGCAGCACGTCGTCGCGGTCGAGCACCAGCACCGCATCCTCGCCCAGCGCTTCGATCGCGATCGGGTCGTGCAGCGGCTCGGGCAGCGCGGCCAGGTCCAGGCCTTCGGGCACACGCATGTCCGCCCGCGTGCGCGCCGGGCCACCGTGCGGCTGGAAGTCATCGGTTTCAGGCGGATCGAGCACGCGCATCGCCTGCCCGGTGTTGACCATGGCCAGCGTGCAGTCGAGTTCCCAGAGCCGGCGATGCGCGCGGTCGAGCAGCCAGGCGCCACCACCATGGCGACGACGCAGGTCGAAGGGTTCGATCGCCAGCGCGGCCGGCAACACGGTCTCGTTCGGCTCGCCGCCGGAAATCAGGTCGAAGGCGAGCAGGCCGCGCACGGCATCGCCCGCCCCGTCGCGCGTGAAGGCGACGACCAGGTAATCGTCGTCGGTCACCGCCAGCGCCAGGTAGCGCGGTGCGCGCACCGCGGGTGCGGGCGCATGCGTCTCGAAGACCGGGCGTTCGCGCGCGCGCTGCGCGCCGCAGTCGGCCGGGCCGTCCGGCCAGAACGCGGTCTCGTTGCCGCTGCCCGCCGAGGTCACGCGCAGCGAGGCGCGGTCGTCGGCGATGCGGTAGACATTGCCGTGGCGATCGGCGGCCGCCGCGCGCCGCGACTCGATCGTGAGCGGCGCTTCTCCCACCGTCGCCGGCAGCGCGATGCCCTGCGCGCGCAGCGCGATCTCGTGCCGCGCGGTGTCCCATTCGGGCAGGTCGTCCGGCGGCACCGGCATCGGGCTGTCGACGTCGTCCCACCACGCGCCCAGCATGCGCCCGTCGCTGGCGCGGCAGCGACGCCAGTCGTCGCGACCGAGCAGCAGGTGGAAGCGGGCGCCGTTGACGTTCATCAGCAGGTCTCCGGCACCACCGGCACCGGCAGCACGGTGGCGCCGCCACTGCCGCCCTCGCCGTCCGTGCGCTCGCTGCCGCGCAGCGCGTCGATCGAAACAGGCTCGCCGACCACCACCGAGATGCCGAGGATGCGCGGCAGTTCGAGGCCGGTCATCGCGATCACGTCGGCCTCGGGCTGGTCGCCTTCGGCGAGCAGCACATCCGCGACCGAGACCACGCCGGAGACGCGCGCGGTCTCCGCGAGCAGCACGCGACTGGCGACCGCGGTGCGCAGCGGCCAGCCGCGCGCCGGATCGTCGACGCGCGGGGTGAACAGCGGCGTGTCGCGTGGCGCGCCACCGGCCGGTCCGACCGGCGCCAGCACCTCGCGCAGCCGCCGCTTCACGTCGTCGACGACCTGCGCGACCGAGTAGCCGGCAGCGGCCTCGATGCCCACGGAAATCCACAGGCCCTTGTACGACGCGCCGCGCACGACCAGCTCGGTGGTGACCAGGCGGCGCGGATCGAGATGCCGGCACAGCGCGTTGAGGAACAGGCGATCGGCGCGCGGCGCATCCGGCTGGCCGGGGTCCTCGGCAGGAATTGCCATCACCGTGATCGCGCCCGGCGCGGTGCCCGGCTCGCTCGGCGCGAGGTCGGGGTGGAAGGCCGGCAACACTTCGATGCGGCCGATGCGCACGCCCGGCGCGCGATAGGCCACCGATTCGATGTCCTCGACGCTGACCAGGCGGTCGCGATGCTGCAGGTGGCGACGCACCTGCTTCTTGCCGGCATCGACCGATTCGGCATCGGCGCCGCCCCAGGTCTGCACGGGATTGCTCACGGTGAAGCCCGAGGGCAGCTGCGGCGCGTTGTTGATCGCGGCGGCGGCGACGTTGCCGAGCGCACCGCCGCAGAAGGCATACGAGGCGAACACCCGCGCGCCCAGCGGCAGGCGGCGTCCGCGCAGGCCGTCGCCGAAGCGCAGCTCGCCGGATTCCGGATCGAGTTCGAACACATCGGTGTCGCCCGCATCGGTGAGGCAGGCCCGTTCGCGCGAGGTCGAGCGCGGATCGGCCACCGGCACTTCCGGCGCGGCGGCGGCGAGGTCGTCGATCTCGCGCCACTGCAGCGGCGCATCGTCGCGCGTGCGCGTGACCACGGCCACCGAATCCTTGAGCACGGGGGCGCGCGCGAGTCGCCGCATCTGGTCAGGACGGCCGTCGCCATCGGCGAGCGGCTCGCCGACGATGCGCTCGAACTGGCGCACCGGCGCGGCGTTGATCCCGGCCCAGCGGATCCGCGCCTGCGCCGCGCCATCGGCGCGCACGCGCAGCCAGGTGATCAGGCGTCCGCCGAGCGCGGCATCGTCGAGGGTCGGCGGCATGTCGCCGACGCCGCCTTCCAGCGGATCGACGTCCTGCCACATGTTGAGCTGCGAGGCTTCGGGCAGCGACAGCTGGACCACGCCGGGCACCGACAGCAGGTCGACTTCGGTGCGCGGTTCGAGGCGGCGCCAGCTCGGCGCCGGCCGGTCCGAGGCATCGCGCGGCAGGCGCAGGTCGGCCGACACGCTGGGCACGTCGAAACGCAGCAGCGAGCGCGCCTGCGCCTGGCCGGCCGGCAGCAGCTGCGCGGACACGGCATCCAGCGCGGGCACGATGCCCAGCGTGAGCGTGCGCCCGCCCAGTTCGTCGCGGATGTCCTTCCACGGGTCGCTGCCGGTGCCGGGCGCGTCGTTGCGGCGCGCGAACAGGCCGATCCACAGCGCGCGGTCGCTGGTCGCGTTGAGGTCGACGCTGTCCACGACCTTCGGATCGAGCGCGACGGTTTCGTACAGCTGCACGTCGGACGGGAATGCCTGCTGGTACGAGGCGTAGAGCAGGCGGTAGTAATCGAGCAGCTCGGCCGAGGGCGCATCGATCCGGCGCTTGAAGTAGACGCGCGCCTCGACCGGCAGCACATCCAGGCCCAGTTGCGTGCGGAACGGCACCGCACCGGCGCGCACCTCCAGATCGCCGGGCAGGGTTTCGGTGCGCGCCGCGCCACGTTCGTTGGCGAAGGCCACCAGGCCCTGCGCGGCCGAGGCCGGCGCCAGCGGGATGCGCAGCAGCTGGAGGAATTTCAGGTAATTGCGCTCCGGCACCAGGTTGGCGCGATACAGCAGGTTCTCGGTGAGGAAGGAGAACAGCTGCACCAGGGTGACGCCCGGGTCGCTCTGGTTGAAGTTGGTCCACTCCGGCGTGTGCACGCTCGCGCGCGCCAGCGTGTCTTCCACCAGTTGCGCGAAGCGGCGGTTGTCGATGGCGGGAGGCGTGATCGGCATGACGAGGCCTCAGGTGGAAGACAGCGGAATGGAAAGACTGATGCGCTCGAGCGCGGCGGTCGCAACCAGCCGGTAGGTGATCGTCGCGACCGCGGTCTCGGGATCGCCCGGATGCGCGGCGACGTCGATGGCCTCGACCTGGATGCGCCGTTCCCAGCGGTCCAGCGCGCGGCGGATCGCGTCCTGCATGCGCGTGTGCGTGGCGACCGTGTTCGGCTCGAACAGGAAGCGCGCCAGTCCGGCGCCGAAGTCAGGCAGGCCGACGCGCTCGCCCGGTTCGGTGCGCAGGATCACCGCGATCGATTCGCGCACGTTGTCCTCGCCCGAGGACCAGACGAAACGGCCGTCGGCGCCGACGCGCGGCGGGAAGGACAGGCTCTTGCCGAAGATGCTGCTCATGAGGACATGACTCCTCGCGGTTGGCATGACTGAAGCACCGAGCGCGACGGGATGACATTTCTCATGTCATCCCGAGCCGCAGGCGAGGGACCTGCTTGTTCGCTCCGAATGCAATAGGCAGCAGGCAAGGATCCCCACTCGCTCCTTTGTTTCGCTCGCTGTCGCGAGCGAGTTACTTTTCTTTGCTTGTGCAAAGAAAAGGTAACCAAAAGAAAGCACACCCCGTCGGTTGCGCCCGGCGCGATGCGCCGGGTCCACGGGCTTCGCGGGGTTTTTCGACAAGACGTCCCTGTCTTGTCGAAAAACGCGCGGCGTCCTGCCGCGCGCCCTGCGGGCCTGATCCGCGAAACCCGTCGCAACCAGGGGCCCCGGCAGATCAAGATCAACAGCAACGGCTGTGTGCGGGCAGCTCCGTTCGAATAGACAGGACGCTGCTTCATCAATGAAGCAAACGAATATGTCTGGATCATGATGCCCCCTGCTTGCCTTTCAGGCCCGGCACCGGGAAGCAGAGCACGAAGTACGGCAGCCAGCGGAACACGAAGTCGAGCAGCGACACGATGATGATCAGCAGGATCAGCGCGCAGATCGTGATGATCGGGATCGAGATCGAGCAGATCATGCCGATGTCGACATTGTTGCCGCTCTTGCAGGGCCCGCCGCTGCCCACGTCCAGCGCCTTGTGCAGCGGCCACGGCAGCACCGAGCGCACGAGGTCGACGAAGCCCAGGCCCTTGGCGCGCTGCACCTGGCCGCAGAGCATGTCGGACATCACGAACGCGGTGTTGCGGTTGAACTTGCGCAGGCCGGCGGGGCTGGTGTCGCTGGGCAGCGAGATGCGGATCGGCCGCGCCGGGGCGTCGGCATCGAAGAAGCCGGCGAGCTTGAAGCGCCGCGTCGGCGCCGACACCGTCGGCGGATGCAGCGGCCCGCAGTCGCGGCGCAGGTGCACGAAGCGCACCACGAACCAGCCGCCGTCGTTGATGTCGGTGCCGAGTTGGGTACCGAGCGCGTTCTTGACCTGCAGCGCGAACGGAATGGGTGGCGCCTCGGTCTCGCGCGTGGCCTCAAGCGCGCGCGTGTACAGCGCGGTGAAGCGGTCGACCTTCATCGCCGTGTCCTGGCCGGGCACGTTGACCGCGACCGGATCGAGCGAAGGTTCGGCGTTCGCGCCGGGCACGTTGTCCAGTGCGGCGAACGGACCGGTCGGCTGCATGCTGAGGTTCACGCCCGCGAGGCAGAACAGGAAGGGCGGCCAGTCGGGCAGGTTCAGCGTGCTGCTCGTGCCGCCGGCATAGGTCGCGGTGCTGGCTTCGAGCTTCTCGCGCACGCCCGGCGCGCGGATCGACTTGAGCGCGGCGCGCAGCGAGGCCGCGCGAGGCTTCGGATCGACCAGTGCGTCGGGCAGGGTCGCGCCCATCGTCGCGGTGCCGAGCCAGTCGTACAGGTCCCTGCGCGCCTGCGACAGCGCGCCGTAGCCCGCGCCGTTGCCGTCGATCGCCGCCCAGAGGTCCGCCATGTGCGTCGCGATCAGATCGGCGCAGTCCAGCAGCACCAGCCAGGACGCGGCCTGCTGCTGCAGGTTGAATTCTTCGATGCGCGTCCGTTCGTCGCCCGTCGGTTCGCTTTCGCTGCCGATGTCCGGGCTCGCACCGGGACTGACCACGAACTTGAACGCCGAACGCACCAGCACCTTCCAAGGTTCGGCGACATCGGACTGGAACTGCGCCATCCGCGCCATCTTCGACAGCGGCGGCGTCGGCACCACCGCCGGCTCGAACTGGCGGCGCTGGCCGGCGGCGAAGCCTTCGGCAACGGCATGGTCGACGCGACTGCCGAGGTATTCCTCGCGACGCCCGACCGGCACCATGCCGGCCCACAGCGCGCGCGGCCGTGCCTCGTCGTCGCGGAACGACAGCGGGAACAGCGGCAGGCGATCCTCGCCGGGCACCAGTCGCACGCTGTCGTTCTCGCTCGCGCCGCAGCGCTGCCAGCGCGCACCGGCGGCATCCTTCACGTAGGCGAATTCGTGCAGCGTGGCGTCGCCCGGCGCCGCGTTCGCGGCAGGCAGCAGGCGCCTCACCACCGCGAACACCTCTTCGACGCCGCCCGGCGTGATGGCCCGCTCGGGCAGGCCGTGCACGCCGCAGACCAGGCTCGCCGCGACCAGGTAATGGCGCTGGTGCGCAGGCTGGTAGAGCTTGAGCGGTCGCTCGTCGGCCGGTGGCGGCGCGATCGCGATCGGCGCGGCGGCGGCGGCCGTCGTGCGCGCAGCCGACGCGGCCAGGCGCGGCACCGGCGTGCGCGCGATCAGGTCCGGGGCTTCGGGCATCGGCGTGCGCCAGGTCTCGTGGCGCGCGATCAGCGCATCGATCCGCGCCGGATCGCGTTCCAGCGTGCCGAACAGCTGCTCCATGAAATCGTCGGTGGAGAAGCGCAGGATCGCCGGCTGCGCCTGTGCGGGCGCGACCGCATCGCCGGTGGACGGCAGGCGCGTCCACAGCGGTTGCGGCGACTGCCAGCGCAGTGGATGGGTGCTCATGCGATGCGCTCCCGTGTGGCGATCGTTGGCGAAGGCAGGCGGCGGATGTCCATGGCGTTCACCAGATGTTCCCCGCGCCCGGCGTGTAGGACGCGCTGATGATGCTGTTGCAGATCACGGTGTCGGCCTTGACCACGCCCGAGAACTTCGACATGCCGGCATCGACGCTGACCAGGCCGGCGCTGACCGAGACCTGCGAGGCATTGACCGTGACCTTCGCCGATGCGGTGACGGTGACGCCCGAGGCTTCGAGCTTGATCGAATTGCCGTTGCTGTCGACGATCTCGACCGCGCCCGGGCCGTCCTTCAGCGTGACCGTCTGACCGCCCGGCGTTTCCAGCTTCAGCTGCTCGCGGCCGTCCGTGTCGTCGAGCGTGATCTTCACGCCGTTGCGCGAGCACAGGACCTTCTTCTCGTTGTTGCCGGCGCCATCCATCGATTCCGGCGGCGCATCGCGGCCGTTCCACAGGCCGCCGATGACGAAGGGCCGACGCGGGTCGCCGTGCTCGAAGCAGACCAGCACCTCGTCATCGACATCCGGCACGAACCAGCTGCCGCGATTGTTGCCGGCGAACATCGTCGCGAGCCGCGCCCAGGCTTCGTAGCGCTGCCCGCCGGTGTCCGGCGACCAGGGCAGCGTCACCTTCACCCGTCCCTGGTTGTCGGGATCGCGCAGATCGGTGACCAGCGCCGCGAACACGCCGTACCAGCGTCCGCCCCAGCCGGTCGGCAGGCGATCGTTCAATTGCTGTTCGAACGGGGGCAGGTCGACGAGTTGCATGCGCGTCATCCCCGTCCGATCGCCGCGCGATCGCAGCGGAATTCGGTGCGCAGGCCACGCGCCTGCTCGAAGCGCACGTGGGTCTCGGTCAGCACGTAGTCGCCCTCGAACAACGGGCCGACGCCCTTGATCCTGATCTTCGCGCCGACGCGCAGGGTGTCGCGGGTCTCGGCGACGCCGCGCGCGGTGACGAAACGCCGCGCGCGGTTGCGGAACTGCGCTTCGGCGACCGCGCGGGCTTCGGCATCGGACAGCGGCGCCGCATGCGCGAGCGTGTCGACGCGCGCGCCGAAGGTCTGCTGCAGGATCGCCGCGCCCGCCAGGCCGCCCGCGATTTCGCCGCCGATCGCGCTCTCGCCGGCCTCATGGCTGGCCGCGCGCTTGTCGGCCACGCTCCAGCCGGCCGCGACGACCTTCGTGCGCTGGTGCGCCAGGTCGGCGCAGACCTCGAATTCGCGCAGGGTACCGGCCCAGGCCAGTTCCACCGCCTCGCCGCCGCGCTGCGTGCGCGGCGCGGCCTTCAGCGTGCTGCCCTCGACCCACACCTGCGCGCCTTCGCGGCGCGCGAGGTCGCGGATGAAGGCGAGGTCGCTCTGGTTCACCTGCGCCAGCAGCTTGTGCGTCTCCCCCGCGACCGACAGATCCGTGCCGAGGCCATGGTCGCCGGCGATGCGGCGCAGCACGTCGGCCAGGCTGGCGTCGGCGAACGCGCGCGTGCGCCGGGTCATGCGCAGGTCCTGCAGGCGATCCTCCGCGAACACGCCGATCTGCGGCGTGCCGCCATCGGGAAACTTCGCGAAGATCGCGCTGATGCGTCCGTCGAACAGCGTGCCGTCGCCGAGCTTCACGCGCAGCGGCTTGCCGAATTCCAGCAGGTCGCGGCCGAAATAGCGGAACCCCGCGCTGCCGGCGCCGCCCCAGTTGCCGAACACCAGCTCGCAGCGCGCGAAGCCTTCCTCGGATTCGAGGATGTCCAGCGACATCAGCCCCGCGCCCAGCGCATCCTGGCGCTGGCCGTCGATGTCGATCGAAGGCCGCGAGGGACGGATGGACAGGGTGGCGGGCTGGTTCATGGGCAGCGTCGCTCAGTCGGCCCAGGCGCGCAGCGCGCGCCGGTCCAGTTCGCGCATCGCGCTGCGCAGATCAGCAGGATCGGGCTTGGCCGCGCCCTCGCCTTCCGCGCCGCCGCCCTGCGCATCGCGTGCATCGCGCCCGTTCTGCGGTCGTGGTGCCGCGAGCACTTCGAATTCGTTGATGACGATGCCCATGTCCCTGCTCCCTGGCGCGATGCGCCGTCTTCATCGCACCCGTGTTCAACCGAAGGAAATCGTCCCGCCTGCACTGCCGCCGAGCCCGGCGTTCGGGCCGCTGACGGACACGCCTGCCGATGCACCGAGCGAAGCGCTCGCCGATGCGCCTGCCGACACGCCTGCGGATGCGCCGAACGACGCACCGCCGCCCACCCCCACGCCCGCGCTCACGCCGACGCCCGCTTCCAGGTTCACCAGTTGCCCCGGCGACATCCGCAGCGGGTCCTCGATGCCGTTGGCGGCCGCGATGCCCTGCCAGTCCTGCTTGCCGTCCTTGCCGGCCATGCCCTGCAGCGAATCACCCTGCTTCGCGCTCTTGAGCGGCGTCTGCCCCGGGCGGTTCGGCACCTTGCCGTCGCCCTCGAACTTCGACACCAGGATCTTCTGCTGCGAGAGGGTCAGCGCGATGCTCGCGCGCAGCGGCTTGCCCTCGGGCGAGAAGAACTCCAGCGTTTCCTCCAGCGCCTCGACCATGCCGTCGAACAGGAACGAGCCCCACTGGAAGCGGATGCCCGGCGGCGCGAGCTTGGCCGGATCCTGGTCGGACTTCTGCGGCGTCATGAAGTACACGACGTCCTGCGTGAGCCGGCGCACGTCGTCGACCGCGTCCTTCTCCATCGCGGTCACGTCGAACCATAGCTGCAGCGCGAGTTTCGTCGTGCCCGCGCCGACGAACTGCCGGCCGGAATTGCCCGCCGCCTGGTCGCCGCCCTGCGGCTGCACGATCTGGTTGGCGAACGTGACCTTGAGGCTTTCGGGATTGAACTGCACCGCGACCTTGCGGCCGCCGTCCTTCTCCTTCTCGAAGCTCTGGTCGAGTTCGATCAGCTGTGCCTTGGCCAGCGTCATGCGTCCAGCTCCTTCAGCGACAGGGTTTCGTAGGCCACCTGCAGTTCCTCGACCGCGACCTGGCCGTCCTTCGCGTTCAACGCGGGCGCCTTGAGCTTGATCGGCACGCAGCGCGACAGCACGAAACGCGCGCGCACCGTCGCGCCGTCGGCGGCGAGCAGCACCACTTCGGCGTTCGCGCGCAGACGCGGATCGGCGACGCTGTCGCGGAACCAGCGCCAGAGGTCGAAGCCTTCGGTCATGCCGCGCTTGAGGGTGAGCTGGCCGTAGGCGACCGGGCCGTTGAGGCGGATCTGCCGGTCGTTGCCGCCGCCCTCGCGGATGGTCTTCACTTCCATGTTCATTTCCAGGCCGTCGCATTCGGCGAATGCGGCATTGGCCAGCGGCGTGCCGTCGCCGCCGCGATTGATCTCGACCGAGAAGTTGAAGTTGGTGAAGGGATAGGTGGCGCTCATTTCACAGCTCCTCGCTCACCGACAGGCGCTCGCCGCTCTGCGCCAGGCGCACGGCGATGAAGCGCATCGGCAGCGACGGCGCGACGCGCAGCTCGACGAAGAGGCGGCCGGCGTCGACGCTGGCCGGCGTGTTGATGCCTTCGTCAGTGACGACGCGGAAGGCCTGCGCAGGCGTGGCCCCGGCGAACGCGCCGCGCGCGTAAAGCTCGCCCAGCAGCAGGTCGAAGCCGCGCTGGATCGCGCGCCGCAGCATCGGCCCGTTGGGCTCGAACACGTAGCCGGTGCCGCGCCGCAGCGCCAGGCGGCGCAGCAGGATCAGCAGGCGGCGGACATTGATCGGCAGCAGCGCGTCCTCGTGCGCGAGGGTGTCGGCCGACAGCGCGAAGAAACCGCGCGGGTCGTCGCGCAGCAGGTTGACCTGCGCATCCTGCAGCGGCTGGCGGTCGCGCGCGGGCACCGGGGTCGCCAGCGCGACCACGTCGCGCATCGGCGCGTTCGCGGCGGCGATCCACGCACCGCGCTCCGAAGCGCGCGCGGCGAGCACGCCGGTCGTGAAGCCATCGGGCGGCAGCGCGCGCACATTCGTGTCGGCCGCCGAAGCCTCGGCCCGCGCTGTGCCCTGTCCACCCTCCCGCGCGTCGCCGCCGCGAGCTGCGGACTGCAGCCACGGGTGGTAGAGCGCGCCATAGCTCGTCGCGCGCGCCTCGTTGAAGCCGAAGGCATCGGCATCGCCGGCCAGCGGCGGCAGTCGCAGCGCGCGCAGGCGCTGCACGTAGCGCAGGACCTGCGCGGTCTCGAAGTGGCGCGGTAGCGACAGCACCGCGAACAGGTCGCCGCAGGCCGCCGACATGCGCAGCACGGCGCGATGGATCGCCAGCCACTGTGCCTCGGCGTCGGCGGCCTCGCCGGGCAGCGACTCCACCCATTCGTCGGCGCGCACGACCACCACCACCGGATCGGATGCCGCACTGGTCTCGCGCCCCTGGTGGGCGACCACGCGATAGCGGTACACGCCCTCGCGCGGCGACAGCGCCACGTAGTCGCGCTCGCTGCCGCGATACACCTCGCGCGCGTCCGCGAAATCGGACAGCGTGGCTTCGTAGAGCACGTAGATGGCGTTCGCACCGACATCGCTCCACGCCAGCCGATACGCACCGGGTCGCAGCGGCTGCTGCGGACCGCTGAGCAGCGGCGCATCGATGCGCCGCGTGCCGCAGTCGAGGAACACGCCGAAATCCGGGGCATCCTGCGCACCGCCGTCGCGCGGCAGGCAGGCGCCGCGATGCGCGGCCCAGTGCGCGGGCGCGACCGGCTGCGGCGGGTCGGTGTCCTCCACGGGCGCATCCTCGCGCCGACGCCAGCCCAGGTGGATGGCATCGGGCACGGCGATCAGGCTGGTTTCGCCGAACAGGCCGCCGGCGCCGATGCCGAGCGCGGCATGCACGCCGATCAGGTCGCGCGGCTGCGCGCGGAGGATGCGGATGTCCTCGGCGTGGCCGAGCAGGATGTCGACGCTGTCGCCACGCAGTTCGGCGTCGAGGAACAGCGTGGCGTCGAAGGGCACCAGGCCGTCGCGCTCGAGCGCGGTCGCGGCCTGCGCGAGTGGCGGCTGCGCCGCACCGAACACCGCGCCGACGCCCAGCGGCAGCCAGGCCACCGGCGTCGCGCCCGGTTCCGGCGCGAGCGGGAAACGCAGGATCTCCTCCGGGGCGAGCACGGACGCGTCGTTGCGCTCGCGGTGGTAGTCCTCGTCGCGCTGCAGTGCCCAGGGATGGCCCGTGCGCAGCGGCGTCAGCGCGAGGTCGCGCAGGCGTTCGCGCATGCGCTGCGCGCCTGCCACCGTCGCCACGCAGCGCAGTTCGCAGGACAGCACCTGCGCGGCGACCACGCCGTCGAGGATGTCGTCCAGCGTCGACGGTTCGAGCACGCGCCACGCCGGGCCGCTGGCCGCGACCACGCGCGCTTCGGCGCCCGCATCCGGCGATCCGCCGTCCGCCTGCGCCTGTTGTTCCACCGCGTCGACGCGCAGCCAGCGGCTGCCATCGTCGGCGTCGAAGCGGATCCATTGTCCGAGCCGCACATCGGTCGACACCGTGCCATCGAAGTGCAGCGACAGCGCATCGGCCGCATCGTCGTCGCGCGCGATTCGGGCCGGCACGCGCGCCGCGCCGCCGGTGACCAGGGCTTCGCCCGCGATCGACGATGGCGAGGGCGACGGCGACGACTCGATGCGTTCGCGCACGAATACTGCCAGCGCGCGGGTGTCGACCGCATACGGCGCCGCCGCATCGCTGCCGGCGGCGATGCGTTCCACGCGCAAGTAGGCGCAGGCCTCGGCATGGTCGCCGATCATCAGCAGGTCGCCGGGCACCAGCCATTGCCGGCAGGTGAAGCTGCGCAGCGTGCCGGCGGGCGAATCCGCCGCCGACCAGCCTTCGATCGCGAAGCCTCGCCGCTGCAGCGCCGAGGACAGCGCATGGCCGTCGGACCACGCGCCTTCGCAGCGCGCCGCCAGCATCGCCGGCGACAGCGAATCCTCGACTGGCGACGTGTCATCGGCCAGGGCGAGCATGCCGGGCACCGGGAAGCGGTTGGCGGTGGCGGCATGCGCGACCTCGGCATCGCGCGGTCGCAAGGCGACCGACGCGGCGCTGTGCGCGACACGGATCACCCAGCAGCGACGTCCGCCGTTGGCGAAGAACGCACGCACCGACGCGCCCAGGTGCGCGAACAGCCGCGTGCCGCGACGCGCATCGCGGGCCAGCGGCGCATCGCCGCCGAACACCGCGGCGTACTGCGCCGGGCTTTCCACCGCCACCGGGCGATGCAGCGGGCCGGTGCTGGCGAAACCGACGAACACCGCCACGTCCATGCGCGGCAGCGCCTCCACCGGCGGTGGCGGCGCCACGTCGATCTGGATGCCCGGCAGCCGGCGCGCACGCGTCACGGGATCACTCCATTTCCAGGCGTTCGTAGGCGAGCACCAGCTCTTCCATCGCCACATCGGTGCCCTTGGCGTTGAACGGGCCGCTGGTGTGCTTGATGATCCGCGCGCGCAGCAGCTTCCAGGTCTGGACCACAGCGGTGTGGTCCTCGTTCTGCAGCTGGATGGTGACCGTGCGCATCGCCTTCTGGTCGCCGTTGCGGATCTGGTCCAGCCACTGGTACAGGTTGAGCGAGCCGATCACGCCGCGTTTCATCGTGACGTCGGTCGACTTGTTCATGCCCGTGATCTTCATCACGCCGTTTTCCTTCGAGTTGCCGGTGCGGTACTCGGACACGGTGACTTCCATGCCGATGCCGCTGAGCTCCTGGAACCCGGCCGCAGGGCCGTCGGTGACCCCGTCGCCGAGGTCGACCAGGAAGTTGAACTGCACGTAGGGACGTTCGCGCAAGATGGCCATGTCGTGGGTCTCCGATCAGACTTTGCGGTCGGCCGTCCACTGGCCGATGCGGAAGATGACGAATTCGGCCGGCTTGAGCGGCGCGATGCCGATGAGGCAGATGAGGCGGCCATTGTCGAGGTCGTTCTGCGACATCGTCGAACGGTCGCACTTCACGAAGTACGCCTTCTCGGGCTTCTCGCCGAGCAGCGCCCCGCTCTGCCACTCGTTGAGCAGGAAGTCCTCGATCGTGCGCCGCACGTTCGCCCACAGCTGCTCGCCGTTGGGCTCGAACACGGCCCATTGCGTGCCCTTGTCGATCGAGCGTTCGAGATAGGCGAAATAGCGCCGGATGTTGACGTACTTCCATTCCGGGTCCGAGCTGATCGTGCGCGCGCCCCACAGGCGCATGCCGCGTCCCTCGAAATAGCGGAAGCAGTTGATGCCTTCGGGATTCAGCACTTCCTGCTGCGCCTTGTTGAGGAAGCGCTCGAAGCCCAGCGCCAGGTTCACCACTTCGTTCGCCGGCGCCTTGTACACCGCGCGGTTGACGTCGTTGCGCGCATAGATGCCGGAGACGAAGCCCGACGGCGGCATGTGCGTCTCGCGCTGGGTCACCGGATCGAGCACGCGCACCCACGGGTAGTACAGCGCGGCGTGCTTGGAATCGAGCTGGGCACGCATCGCCCGGACCTGGCTGATCGACTGGTCGTCGCCGCTGTCGAGCACGGCGATGCAGTACTTCATGCGCTCGGCGTGCGAGATCAGCGAGCGGACGATGGTGCGCGCCTGCGGGCCGTAGGTCGGGTCTTCGTACTGGAAGGTGCAGCCCGGCGCGGCGACGATGGAGATGTCCTCCAGGTCTTCGAGCTGCTTCAGGCCGGTCTTGCGGTCGGTCGTGGTGTCGACGCGGCCGGCGTATTCGTCGGCCAGCGGGCGCTCGCCGTCGTTGCCTTCGTCGATCACGATCGACAGGCTGCGCGCGCCGGCCGAGCTTTCCAGATCCTGCAGCGCCGCGCGCAATCCTGCCGGCGGGGAGTCGACCGCGTTCGGGTCTGCATCGAAGAAGGCGTTGAGCAGGCCGACGCCGGTGGCGAGGGTCGTCGCATCGTCGTCGAGCAGCATGATCGGCACCGTGCGCGCGCGGGTCAGGCTGGCGGGATTGCGCGCGAAGTAGTCGAACACCGAGTCCGGGCTGCCCGCGCGCTGGTGCTGCGGATCGAGCGGCAGGTCGCCGACGACGAAGGGGTCGCCGCCGTTCAGCGGTTCGACCGCGACGGTCACGGTGATCACGCGCACCTCGTAGCTGCCGGGCGCGAGTTCGGCGAGCGAGACCTCGGCGCTCGACAGGTCGTCGCCGCTGGACGAAAACACCCAGGTGTCGTTGACGGTGTCGCGCAGCGCCAGGTAGAAGTCCTCCGGCACCGAAGGCGATGGCAGCGTGGTGCCGATCGGGCGGATCCAGACCACGTCGCGGTTCTGCAGCGAACTGATCCTCGGCGCACCGCCGATGCTGATCAGCAGGCTCTGGCCGACGTTGAAGGTGAAGGTGACGCGGGCGTCGCCGGCGCGACCGGGGAAGCGCGCGAGCACCGACAGCGGCGACGGGCTGCCGGGCAGTCCGCCCCGGGCATGCCCGGAGAAGTCGTCGTCGGGATCGGACGGGCGATACACGCGCGACACGTACAGCCGCTTGCCGCCTTCCTCGAAGAAGGCGCGGACGCCATGCCACAGGTAGTTGTGGATGGGGCTGTCGTCGTAGACCAACTGCTCGCGGCCGCCGTAGGTGCGTTCGAACTCGACCAGGCTGGTCACGATCTCCGGCTCGATGTCGAGCGGCCCGAAGCGCGTGGGGCCGACGAAGCCGGTGGTGGTGGTGCTGACGCCCTCGATCGATTTCGCGCGGAACGAGACCTCTTCGACGAAGACCCCGGGAGCCAGATACTCGGGCATGACTGTTCTCCTTGCCTTGACACGATGGGAAACCGGCGGCTGTAGCGCCGCATCGCGACGACGGAGGCGGGCCTCGCCGTCGCGATGCGGTTCATGCGGGTGACACCAGCAGCCAGGAGGCGTCGGCCTCCGGCTGCCCTTCCGTCCTCGCGGTCATCGGCACGCGGTATTCGAGCCGGCGCGGCGACACGGGCGAGACGAGGCCGTCGACGATGGCGCGCGGCGATGCCAGCTGCGCGAGTACGTCGGCGAGATCGGGAATGGCGGGGATGTCGGAGACGGCCGGCGGCGGCGATGACGCCGCGACGTAGGCGGTGAGTCCGACGGTCCAGCGGAAATCGCTGCGCGCTTCCGGCGGCGAGGACAGCGGCGTGCGCGGCGGTTCCGGATACGGGAAGTGCACCGCGACGCGGCCCTCGCGATCGGCGAGGCCGAGGCCGACGAGATCGCCATCGATCTCGACACCGAGCAGCGCCCAGGCCGCGACGCGGGCGCTGCCGGCCTCGCGCATCTGCGCGCGGACCACCGCGAGCGGCTCGGGCGTCGGTCGCGAGGGCGCGGAAAACAGCGGGATGCGGTCGAGCAGCACCTGCGGCGACGCGGGCGATCCACCGGGCAACGTGATGGGCTGCGGCGGCGACAGCCAGGGCGCCAGCCACGACAGCAGGCCGCGCGCCGGCAGGTCGGCATCGAAGGCGATGGGCAGGTAGCGTCCGCGCGGATCGCGGACCTCGATGCGGTAGGTGGCGGCGAGCGATGGCGAGCCGGCGTGCGCATCGCGCCAGGGCGCGTCGACCGGTTCGTCGTCCCTCGTCTCGCGGCACTCGAACGTGCGCAGCCCGGCCAGGGCGTGCGCGACGTAGATGCCGCTCGGATTCGGCAGCGCGTGGCGGCGCGCATGCGGGTTGGCTTTCGGGAACACCTCGACCACCAGGCCGTCGACCAGCGAGGTCGCCGCAGCCATGTCCCAGAAGCGCAGCCCGAGCGCGACGTTGCGCTGCACGGTGTCGCGCAGGGCCGTGCTCATGCGCCGGCTCCCTGCAGGTCGAAACGCCGGGTCTGCACGGCCGCGCCATCCTCGATGTGGAGGTCGGAATCGATCAGCACCATGCGCAGCGTGTAGGTCGCCGAGGCGGGCAGGCGCGGACGCAGGCGGTCCCAGAGCGTGAGGTAATCGTTGAGCGACAGCGGGTCGCAGACCAGTTCGATGCCTTCGTGCGGCGCGAAGGTGTCGGTCTCCGGCATGTAGTGGTTGAGGTGGCCGGCGCCGAGCACGCTGGTGTCCTCCATCAGCCGCATCATCCAGCCAAGCATGCGGTGCTGGCGCTCCACGTCCTGCGCCCACGGCGTGATCATGTAGTGCAGGTCCAGCGGCAGCGACGGCCGGAAGCGACGGCCGTCGGGCGAGCGGCGCAGGGTGAGGTTGCGCACCGCGCCGTTGATCGCGACGCGGTAGAGGTAGATCGAGAAACCATCCTGCATCGGCGATTCGAAATCGCGGGTCTGGTAGAGGCTGATGTCCAGGCCCTGGCCGAACTCGTCGCGCGGATAGCGGTCGCGCAGCAGGCCCGCGAGCGCGGTGCTGGTGGCGGCGATGGCGCGATGGTTGGCCATGGACTCAGTCCGCCCGTGCCTGCGCGGCGAGCCACGCCGCGAACGCGGCATCGCTGCCGGTCCGGCGATAGCGCCGACGACCGTCGGCGGCGGCGATCGTCTCGATCAGCCCCGCCTGCGCCATCCGTTCCAGCGTGCGCAACAGCTCCTCCATCGACACATCCTCTTGTCCATCCATCCACCAGCGGCGGATGCCGTCGGCGGTATCGCAGGCGTGGGGATTCGCCAGCAGATACGCCTGCAGACATGCCACGACTTCCCGTTCCTTCGCCCGAGACCCGGAGTTCTTGTCCATAGCGGCCGCTCTGCGATATCGCATGCATTGCAAGCCGCGTGCCAAGGCTCGGCGCATCGCAAGCGCTTGATTTTTCGATGCGCGCCCGCCAAGGAACGACGCGCATCGGGATGTTTTCATCCTGCCCGCAGGATGTTTTTGTCCATGTCGGCGCCGGCCACATGCATCCACGCGGCGAAAACGGGGTCAGGTTCACTTCGCAGGAAGTGAACCTGACCCCGTTTTCTGCGCATGATCCGTGGCGAACGTGCATGCCATCGGTCGCTGTTCGATCCGCGTCATCCGCGTTGATCCGCGGCAAGCCATTCCGGCTGCGAAGCCAGAAGCGTGGTCAGGCGTCCAGCGTGCGGAAGCGCTTGGGTTCGATCCGGTGCTTGCGGATCAGCTCGAACAGCGCGCGGCGGTCCTTCTTCGCGACCCGCGCGGCATTGGTGATGTTCCCTGCATGCGCTTCGAGCAGGCGCTCGATGTAATCCCGCTCGAAGGCGTCGACCACGCGCTTCTTCGCGTCGCGGAACGAGGCCTGCGGCGCGTCGTCGCGTGACGGCGTGGCCAGGTCGATGTCGATGTCCGCCACGCCCAACACCGGGCCGGTGGCGAGCACCACCGCGCGCTCGATCACGTGCTGCAGCTCGCGCACGTTGCCCGGCCAGTCGTGGCGCGCCAGTTTCGCCAGCGCCGCCGAACTCAGCGTCCGCGCCGGGCGGTCGAACTCGCGGGCGAAGCCGCGCGCGAAATGAAGGGCCAGCACCGGCAGGTCCTCGCGCCGGTCGCGCAGCGGCGGCAGGGCAATGTTGAGCACGTTCAGGCGGAAATACAGGTCCTGGCGGAAGCGGTCCTGGCGCGACAGCGCATACAGGTCGCAGTTGCTGGCCGCGACCACGCGCACGTCGGCGCGCCGGACCGCGTTCGAGCCGAGCGGCCGGTATTCGTGCTCCTGCAGGAAGCGCAGCAGCTTGGCCTGCGCCTGCAGGGGCAGGCAGTCCACGTCATCGAGGAACAGCGTGCCGCCTTCGGCCTCCTGCACCAGCCCGCTGCGCGAGGCGTGCGCCGTGGTGTACGCGCCCTTCACGTGGCCGAACAATTCGGCTTCGACCAGTTCGGCCGGGATCGCCCCGCAGTTCACCGCGACCATCGGCCGCGCAGCGCGCGCCGAGAGGTAATGCACCGCCTGGGCGCAGACCTCCTTGCCGGTGCCGGTCTCTCCGACGATCAGCACGTTGGCGCCGCAGGCGGCCAGGGTCGGCAGCCGCGCCGCGATCGCGGCGCTGGCCGCGCTGCCATGCAGGAAGCCGCGCACCTGCGGCGTCTCGCCGGCGGATTCGCGCGGCGGCGAAAGCAAGGCCAGCCGCACGCGCCATTCCGCATCGGGTGCGGCCAGGGCGATGCAGTCGGACGCGCCTGCGGCCAGCCAGCGGGCCATGCCGCGCTCATCGCGGGCATCGCAGGCCACCAGCAGCGGTGGTGCATGCGGGGCGCGCCCTGCGGCATCGAGGAACGCCAGCACCGCCCTGCCTGCCACCCCATCGGGCGCGGCACAGGCATCGGCAGGGATCACCACCACGATGCCCTGCCCGCGTGCGAGCGCATCGCCTCCGTCGCCTGCACGGACCGTGACGATGCCGGTACAGCGCGCCATCGCGGACATCGCACGCTCGGCAGCTGCGGCGGCGCCGGCCAGCGGCAGTACGGTCCAGGACACGGATTCCATGGCAGGCCTCTCGTCGGCGGTGGCCACCGACCGCTCCCCCAAGCGATCCGGCGCGTTGACCTCCGTGCGTTTCGAAGTCCCGCCGGATCGATCGCTGGATCGATCGCCGGATGCGGATCCCGCGAAGAGCGCGCACGGTCCTTGTACGTGCTGCCAACGCGGGAACACCGCAGGCCCGGACAGCCTGCAGCGACCGTTCGTCGGCGCATCGTCGCCCCCGTCCGACAGCCCCCGCATGGCGGGCCCTCGCGGCCTGCCACTACACTTCCGGCATGACCAAGACCGCCCTCGCCTGCGCGCTCGCCGCCGCCTGCCTCGCCCTGCCCGCCCTCCCCGTCCACGCCCTCGACGGCAAATGGACGCCGCAGCAGGTCCTCGACATCGACGCCCGCTGGCTCAAGCAGCAGGGCCTGAAGCTGCCGCCGTCCGCGCTGTGGGACGGCGAACGCGGCACCGGCCTGCTCACCGGCACGGTGAACATCGCCGGCTGCTCCGGCGCCTTCGTCTCGAACACCGGCCTGATCGTCACCAACCACCACTGCCTGTTCAACCTGGTGCAGGAACACAGTTCGCCGCAGCGCGACCTGATCACCAACGGCTTCCTGGCGCGCACGCCGGAAGAGGAACTGCCCGGCAAGACCACCCGCGTCGAGATCCCGAAGCGCTTCACCGACGTCACCGCACGCCTGCTCGCCGCCGTGCCCGCCGGCGCCACGCCGCAGCAGCGCCTGAAGGCCATCGACGAGGCGCAGAAGGCCATCGTCGCCGAGTGCCGCAAGCAGGCCGACATCAAGTGCAAGGTCTCGGCCTTCGACGACGGCGTGACCTACACCCTGATCGAATCGATCGAACTGCGCGACATCCGCCTGGTCTACGCGCCGCCGCGCGCGATCGGCGAATACGGCGGCGAGATCGACAACTGGTCCTGGCCGCGCCACACCGGCGACTTCGCCATCGCCCGCGCCTGGGTCGGCAGCGACGGCCGGCCCGCGGACTTCGCCGAAGGCAACAAGCCCCATGCCCCTGAATTCTTCTTCCCGATCTCCAGCGATGGCGTGAAGGAAGGCCAGTTCGTGATGGTGCTGGGCTATCCGGGCATCACCTGGCGCTCGCTGACCGCCGAGGAAATGCGCGAACGCCGCGAGCGCTTCTTCGTGCGTCGCGAGGACCTGTTCGGCGAGTGGATCGCGATCCTCGAAAAGGCCAGCGAGGCCGATGCGCAGGCGCGGATCGCGCTGGCCGCGAACCTCAAGGGCATCCACAACCGCTACAAGAACGCGCAGGGCCAGATCGCCGGCCTCGATCGCGGGCGCATGGTCGACAAGCAGCGCGCGGCGGACGATGCCGTCGCCGCCTGGGCGGCGACGCATGCCGAACATGCCGGCGCCGTCGCCGCACGCGACGCCCTGCGCGAGGTGCTGGCCGAGCGCGAGCGCAGCTGGGAGCGCGATTTCCTGCTGAACCTGATCCCGATGGGCAACGACAGCGTGGCCGGCGGCATTCCGCCGCTGCCCAAGGCGCTGTACTACGCCGCGACGCTGGCGCACAACGCCGTCGAACGGGGCAAGCCCGACGAGGCCCGCGCATCGGGCTGGACCGCCGCCGAGCAGTCGCGGCTGCGCGACCGCCTGCGTCGCGAGCAGGCCAATTATTCCGCCGACGCCGATCGTCGCGTGTTCGCCGCGCTGGTGCGCCGTGCGCTCGCGCTGCCGCAGGACCAGCGCATCGCCGCGATCGACGCGCGCTTCGCCGGCAAGACCCCGGCGCAGATCGACGAGGCCATCGCCGCGCTCTACGCAGGCAGCCCCGTCCTCGACGCCGCCGCCCAGGACGCGATGCTCGGCGAAGGCCTCGACGCGCTCTCGGCGCGCAAGGACCCGCTGCTCGACCTCGGCATCGCCTGGAACCGCGAACTGCGCGCGCTGCGCGAACGCGAGCGCGACTGGAACGCCCGCGCCGCGCTGCATCGCCCGGCCTGGCGTCGCGCCGTCGCCGCGCACGCCGGCAAGCCGATCGCGCCCGACGCCAACGGCACGCTGCGGATCAGCTTTGCCCACGTGCAGGGCTATGCGCCGCGCGACGGCATGGTCTACACCCCGTTCACCACGCTCGCCGGCGTGCTGGAGAAGCACACCGGCAAGGAACCGTTCGACGTGCCGGCGAACGTGCGCGCCGCCGCGGCCACGCAGCCGACGCGGCGCGTGAACTTCCTCGCCGACGGCGACACCAGCGGCGGGAATTCCGGCAGCCCGGTGATCGACGGCCGCGGCCGGCTGGTCGGCCTGAACTTCGATCGCGTGTGGGAGAACGTCGCCGGCGACTTCGGCTTCAACCCGGCGGTGTCGCGCAACGTCAGCGTCGACATCGGCTACATGCTGTGGCTGCTGCGCGATGTCGAGAAGGCCGACGCGCTGCTGAAGGAACTGGGCATCGCGACGCGCAAGTGAACGCCTGAGCGCCCCTGTAGAGCGGAGCTTGCTCCGCTCGCCTTTCCCGTGAACGCATGAGCGGAGCAAGCTCCGCTCTACAAGAGCGTACCGGCGGTGTCGCGCAACATCAGCGTCGACATCGGCTACATGCTGTGGCTGCTGCGCGATGTCGAACAAGCCGACGCGCTGCTCAAGGAACTCGGCGTCGCCGCGCGCAAGTGAACGCCTGAGCACCATGTGTAGAGCGGAGCGAAGCTCCGCTGGATCGTCTCCGGAGCCCGTGCAGCGGAGCTTCGCTCCGCTCTACAGGAGCTGTGCACAGGTCGATGCAATTGCCGTCAACGACGGTAGGCATCCACCCACTGCACGTGCAGCGGTTTGCCGGATGACATGACCTTCACGGGAAGCACCACTTCCAGCCAGGCGCGTCCGTCCTCGACGCGCATCGCGTCGCGCGTCGCCACCACCTTGCCGTCGACGGTGAGATCCAGGCCCTCCAGCGTGCGGAACGGGCGGCCCGGTGCGTAACGCAGGCGCATGCGCAGCGACGACGGCCAGGCAGCGCCCGTAGCCGGTGCGAGCGTCATCCGCCCGATGCCGGACGGGCTGGTGACTTCGATGACCACATCGCGCCCGTCCCGGACCTGCCGGGCGATGTCCTGCGCACGCTCGGTACGGACCGACAGCCGTCCGGGTTTCGCCGCGATCGCAGCCGTGGCCAGCACCATCAGGCCGAGGGCCAACGCAGCACGGAACCTCCACTCCTCCCTGCGCACTTGCGTTTGCATCGCCATGCTCCGATCGACCTTGCGGTCCAGTGACGTCGACTGTAGGACAGGTTCGGGCATGATGGGCGTCCATCACCTGCCGCCGCCTCCGGACCCGTTCATGCGCGAACCCACCCTGCCGAGCTGGACCCGCCTGGTCCGCGACATCCACGACTTCCCCAAGCCCGGCATCGTGTTCAAGGACATCACCCCGATGCTCGCCGATGCGGACGGCTTCGCCGGGGCGATCGACACGCTGGCCGCGCCGTGGCGCGACACCTCCATCGACGCCATCGTCGCCGTCGAAGCGCGCGGCTTCATCTTCGGCGCCCCGCTCGCCCGCGCGCTCGGCATCGGCTTCGTGCCGGTGCGCAAGCCCGGCAAGCTGCCCGGCCGCACCGTGCGCCAGACCTACGCACTGGAATACGGCGAGGACACCCTGGAAATCCATGCCGATGCGCTGTCCGCCGGCGCCCGCGTGCTGCTGATCGACGACGTGCTCGCCACCGGCGGCACGCTGGACGCCACCCGCGCCCTGGTCGAACGCCTCGACGCGCGCGTGATCGGCGCCGGCGTGCTGATCGAGCTGTCCGCGCTGCACGGCCGCGCCCGCTGGAACGGCACGGCACCGCTGCAGGCAGCGTGGGTGGTGTAGCGGGCAGCGCTGCCACGCATGACTTTCGCGACATGCGCGGATGTGCCTCGCGTGTTCCTGTAGGCACGCGCCAAGCACCGTACAGCACAGGCGGTGGCAGGCTGCGATGATCGATGCGGAGGCCGCGCACCCGCCGGCCTCCGCACGCATCCACGCGCGGCGGCGCCGCGCCCTTCCAGGAGCCCTGCCGATGACCACACGTCGCGATTTCCTGACCACCGCTTCCCTCGCCGGCGTCGGCCTGGCGCTGTCGCCGCTCGCGGCCTGCGGCGCCGACCGCAGGCCCGCTGCGACAGGCGCCGCGCAGAATGCCGCGCATCGCAGGCGCGCCGGCACGCTGGCGATGCGCGCGATTCCGTCGACCGGCGAGCGCATTCCGGCGATCGGCGTGGGCACCTCGGGCAGCTACGAAGTCGCGGCCGATTCGCCTGCATTCGCGGCGCTGCGCGAGGTCGTGAAGGTGTTCTGCGAAGGCGGCGGTACGCTGATCGACACCTCGCCGAACTACGGCAATGCCGACGAGATCCTCGGCACGCTGCTGGCCGAGGGCGGCTGGCGCGAGCGCTGTTTCCTCGCGACCAAGCTCGCCGCCGACGACCAGGACGCGCTGGAGCTGCAGTGGGCCGAGTCGAAGCGTCGCCTGCGCACCGGCAAGGTCGAGCTGCTGCAGGTGCACAACCTGCGCAACATGGCGCAGGCCTGGCCGTACGCGCGCAGGCTGAAGGAGGCCGGTGAAACGCGTTACATCGGCCTCACCCATTTCCAGGCGCGCGCGCATGCAGATCTCGCCCGTTGGATGCGCGAAGAAAAGCCCGATTTCGTGCAGATCAACTATTCGCCGGTCGCGCCTGAGGCGGCGGACACGATCTTCCCGCTGGCGCAGGACCTCGGCATCGCGGTGATCGTCAACCGCGCCTTCGACGACGGCCGGCTGTTCGCGCGCGTCGCCGACAAGCCGCTGCCCGGCTGGGCCGCCGAGATGCAGATCGACTCGTGGGCGCAGCTCTTCCTGCGTTTCGCGATCAGCCCGCCTGCAGTGACTGCGGTCATCCCCGCGACCGGCAAGCCCGAGCGGCAGGCCGACAACCTGCGTGGCGGCATCGGCCCGATGCTGAGCGCCGCGCAGCAGGCGGACGTACGCCGGCTGTTCGCCTGATGCGTGACCTCATCGCCCGCCTGTTCAACCTCGAACACCACGAAGCGGGCGCGGTGATCGCCGGCTTCGGCATGTTCTTCCTGCTGTTCGCCGGACTGTTCATGCTGCGCCCGGTGCGCGAGACCATGGGCGTGGCCGGCGGCGTCGACAACCTGGCCTGGATGTTCACCGCCACCTTCGTCGGCATGCTGGTGGCGATGCCGGTGTTCGGCTGGGTCGCGGCGCGCGTGGCGCGACGTCGCATCCTGTACTGGGTGTTCGCTTACGTCGCGGCCACGCTGCTGCTGTTCGCGGCGGGCATGGCGACCTCGCCGCAGGATCCGTGGCTGGCACGCGGGTTCTACGTCTGGTACTCGGTGTTCAACCTGCTCGCGATCTCGGTGGCGTGGAGCGTGCTGGTCGACGTGTTCGCGATCGGCCAGGCCAAGCGCCTGTTCGCGCTGATGGCGGCAGGTGCCAGCCTCGGCGGCCTGTGCGGGCCGCTGCTGGCCGATCGACTGGTGACACCCCTGGGCCATGCCGGGCTGCTGGCACTGTCGGCGCTGTGCCTCGTCGCCTCGGCCTTCGCGGCCTCGCGCGTGCAGCGCTGGCGCGACCGGCATCCGCTGCCTGCCGACACGGAGGCACCGCGCCAGCAACCGCTCGGCGGCAACCCCTTCGCCGGCGCGCTCGATGTCCTGCGTTCGCCCTACCTGATGGGCATCGCGCTGTTCGTGCTGCTGCTGGCGACGCTCAACACCTTCCTCTACCTGCGCCAGGCGGAACTGGTGGCCGAGCTGTTCCCCGACGCCACGCGGCAGACCCAGGTGTTCGCGCGCATCGACATCGTGGTGCAGGCGCTGTCGCTGCTCGCGCAGCTGTTCGTCACCGGGCGGCTGGCGCAGCGGCTGGGCGTGCGCGTGCTGCTCGCGGGCGTGCCGCTGGTGATGGCCGCAGGCTTCCTGTGGCTGGCGCTGGCGCCGACCTTCGCGGTGTTCGTGGTGGTGATGGTGGCGCGTCGCGCCGGCGAATACGCGTTCATCCGCCCGGGCCGCGAAATGCTCTACACCGTCGTGCCGGCCGAGCAGAAGTACAAGGCCAAGAATTTCAGCGACACCGTGATCTATCGCGGCGGCGACGCGGTGAGCGCCTGGGTCAAGGCCGGCATCGACGCCATCGCGCAGCAGCCGATGATCGCGATGCTGATCGGCGCGGGCATCGCGCTGGCGTGGACGATCAATGGTGCGTGGCTGTCGCGCAGGCTGGATGGCCGGGCGCGCGACGATGCCGCGTGACCTGCGAGACATTTGCCTGAGGTCAGAGCATACAGCTTGGGATTCACGGATTGGCTGGACAGCTCACCGAGACGTGCAACAAGCAGCTTTAAATCTTTCGGTACGTCCATGTGTTTCGCTCGCTGTCGCGAGCGAGTTACTTTTCTTTGCTTGTGCAAAGAAAAGGTAACCAAAAGAAAGCACACCCCGTCGGTTGCGCCCGGCGCTGCGCACCGGGTCCACGGGTTTCGCGGGGTTTTTCGACAAGACGTCCGTGTCTTGTCGAAAAACGCGCGGCGTCCTGCCGCGCGCCCTGCGGGCCTGATCCGCGAAGCCCGTCGCAACCAGGGGCCCCGGTAGATCAAGATCAAAACCTGAACCATCCGTCCGATAAGGAAATGGAGACGGATTTCACAGCCGCGTGATGCGGATCCAGTTGAAGTTCCAGCCGCCCTGCGGCGCGTAGACGCCGAGGCTGTAGGTGCCGGCGGCCACGGTCACCGTGTGCGAGACCGTGGTCCAGGTCTGCCAGCCGCCCGTGGCGGGCACCTGCACCTGGCCGAGCAGGATGCCGCCGGCGTTGAGGTCCAACGACAGCGCGCCGCCGGTCGGGCTGGCGACGCGGTATTCCACGCGATAGCTGCCGCTGCTCGGGAACGTGATGTTGTTGTAGGCCATCCAGTCGCCGGCGTCGATCCAGCCGACGTTCGAGCCGCCTTCCGAACAGGGCTCGACCTGCACGCCGTTCTGCGCGCTGAAGTTCTCGGCCTGCAGCGTCGTCGACCAGGGCTGGGTGTACTTCGCGACCACGAGCGAGGTCGCGCGGTCGTTGAAGCCGTCGCCGGTGAGGCAGGCGGTGTCGGCGATCTTCGTCACGCTCGGGCCGGTGAAGTTGTCGTCCTGGTACAGCGTCACCTGGTAGCCGGCGTTCACGCGCAGCGAGGACAGGTCGTCGTTGGCGATGCCGCGCGCGCGCAGCTGCGACAGCGTGTAGCGACCTTCCGGCAGCGCCACGGCATAACCGCCGTAGTTGCAGTGCTGGTAGGCCGTGGCCACGCCTGTGCCACCGGGACCGGCTGCGTACACGCGCACGTAGTCGACCAGCATCTTCGCGGGGAACTTCGTGTCGTCGACGGTGAAGCCCGGCCAGTTGCCGCCGATGGCGAAGTTCAGCAGCAGGAAGAAGTCCTGATGGAATTCCTCGGTGCCGTTGATGCCGTTCTGGATGTTCACCTCGTGGAACTTGGCGCCATCGAGGTACCAGCGGATCGCGCTGGCGTCCCATTCGATGGCATAGACGTGCCAGTCGGTGACCGTCACCGGCGTGTTGCCGCCGTACTGCGCGTAGTTGCCGTTGTGGTCGCGCCAGTGGATCGTGCCGTAGGTGCGATCCTCGTTGTTGACGTGCTCCATGATGTCGATCTCGCCGGCCGCCGGCCAGCCCGCCGTCGGCAGGTTCGCGCCCAGCATCCAGAACGCCGGCCACGCACCCATGAACGACGGCAGCTTCATCCGCGCTTCGATGCGCCCGTACTTGAAGGTCTTCACACCCTGCGTCTTCATCCGCGCCGAGGTGTAGCGGAAACCGCCGACATCCTCGCGCTTCGCAGTGATCGCCAGCGCGTTGTTCTCGATCGTCGCGTTCTCGCGCCGGTAGTACTGCAGTTCGTTGTTGCCCCAGCCGCCCGATCCGTTGCCGGTCTCGAACACCCAGCTCGGCCCGATGGACCCGTTGAATTCGTCGCTCCAGACCAGTTGCCAGTTCTGTGCCTGCGCGCCGCCCGCGAACAGCGCGGCGGCGAGCATGATCATGTACTTCATCACGATGTAATTCATCCGTTTCATGATGCGTCCTCTGTGTGGGGGATGGCGTGCGCCACGCCGATGGTCGGCAGGTTCCCGGCCACCGGAGCGCGTCGATCCTAGGCGAACCCGCAGCGCACAAAACGGACAGTCCGATGGACAACATTGCGGAAGTGCGATGTGCATCGCTGTGCGCATTCGACGATGCGCGAGGCGCTGTCGCAGGCCCTGGCCGGGCGGGACAGCAGGCGCCGGACAATGGACATCGCGAGCGGACAGCCTGGTGGACATGCACCTGCCCGGCGCCTGTATCCTCATGCCTCTTCCGAGGCCGCCATGATCGACCGCGAACGACTCCACGAGGACGGCTACGTCCTGCTCCGCAACGCCATCCCCGCCGACTGGCTCGATCCCCTGCGCAATGCGTTCGACGCCGGCGTGCTGCCATCGTCGCAATGGCCGGTGCCGCGCGGACCCGACTGGCGCCACGCGCAGCTCGACCTCGACTCGACCGTGCAGGCCGTGTGCCGATTGCCGGCGCTGCTCGCCGCTGCCGGCGCGTTGATCGGCGAACGCTTCTTCCTCGCCCAGGTCGAAGGCCGCGAACCGCTCGGCGGCGGCGGGCAGCAGGGCCTGCATCGCGACTACTCGGCCCAACGCCCCGGCGACACCGTGAACGCCCTCGCCTTCTTCGACGACTTCGGCCCCGACAACGGTGCGACCCGTCTGATCCCCGGCACGCATCGCCCCTCACCGGACGCGCTGCACATCGACCCAGCCGAGGAGGCCCGCACGATCCAGCTGAGCGGCAAGGCCGGCGACATCCTCGTGTTCGACGCCGACCTCATCCACGCCGGCACGCTCAATCCCTCGGGCGCGCGACGCCGCTCGATCCTGATCGGCTACTTCGCCGAATCGCGCCACGCCTCGCACCTGCAGACCGCGCACCTGCGCGGCGTGCGGATGGACACGAGCGAACGCTTCGAGCCCTGATCCGCCACGCGCTGCCGTCCGTGGCGAACGATGTCACACGGCCTGCGGCGCGACCTCGGCGAGCGCCGACAGGCGTTCGGCGCATTTGGCTTCGAGGAAGGCGCGCAGCGCGCGGATCGCGGGGCTGAGCTGGCGGCGGTCGGCGCAGACCAGGTGCAGCGGCGTGGGTTCGGCGCGCCATTCGGGACACAGCGCCACCAGGCGGCCGGCGAGCAGGTCGTCGGCGACGTCGAGCGCGGACTTGCAGGCGACACCGTGGCCGTCGATGGCCCAGCGGCGGACGACATCGCCGTCGTCGGACACGCGGTCGCCGCGCACGTCGACGATGCACTCGCCTTCGGGCCCGGTGAAGCGCCACTGGTCGTGCACCTCGTCGCCGAGCACGAAGCACAGGGCATTGCGATCGGCCAGTTCGCCCGGATGGCGCAGCGGTCCCGTGCGTGCGAGCCAGGCCGGCGCAGCGCACAGGACGCGACGGTTGGTCGGTGCCAGCGGCAGCGCCACCATCGTGGAGTCGGCCGGCAGGCCGTAGCGCAGGGCGACATCGACCGGCTCGCGATACAGGTCGCTGCGCCGGTCGGTGGGTCGCAGGCGCAGCCGCAGGCCCGGATGGCGCGCCTGGAATTCGTCCATCCAGACCCTGACCACGTTGCGCCCCAGGTCGGAGGGCGCGGTCATCAGCAGGGTGCCTCGCACCGCATCGCCGCCGGCACCGGCCATCGCCTCGCAGCCCGCGTCGAGCGCCTGCAGGGCCTGCTCGCAGTGGCGCAGGAAGATCTCGCCCTCGCTGGTCAGGCGCAGGCTGCGCGTGGAGCGCACGAACAGCGGCACGCCCAGGCTGGCTTCCAGTCGCTTCAGCGATGCGCTGGCCGCCGCCGCCGTGGTGTCGAGCTGGCGCGCGGCGGCGGACAGGCTGCCGGCATGGGCGGTGCGGACGAACAGGCGCAGGTCGGCGAGCGATTTCATCTTCAACGGAATCGTGAAAGTGAATCCCAATTTAGCCGCTTTCCCTGATGAATCGCGCGGCGGATGATGCCGTCCATCCTTCCCGCGACCGATCCCCATGTCCCGTCTGTTCGATCCCCTGCCGCTCGGCCCGCTCACCCTGCCCAATCGCGTGGTGATGGCGCCGATGACCCGCTCGCGCAGCACCCAGCCGGGCGACGTGCCCAACGCGCTGATGGCCGAGTACTACGCGCAGCGCGCCAGCGCCGGCCTGATCGTCAGCGAGGCGACCCAGATCTCGCCGCAGGGCAAGGGCTACAGCTTCACCCCCGGGATCCACACCGAGGCCCAGGTCGCCGGCTGGCGCGGGGTCACCGACGCCGTGCATGCCGCCGGCGGACGCATCGTGCTGCAGCTGTGGCACGTGGGGCGCAAGTCGCACGGCGTGTTCCATGCCGACGGCCTGCCGGTGGCGCCCTCGGCCATCGCGCCGGGCTCGCAGGTCTGGGTCGCGGGCGAGGACGGCGTCGGCCGCATGCTCGACTGCCCGACGCCACGCGCACTGCGCATCGAGGAGATCCCCGGGATCGTCGAGGACTACCGCCGCGCCACGGCGCGGGCGCTGGCCGCCGGCTTCGACGGCGTGGAGATCCACGGCGCGAACGGCTACCTGATCGACCAGTTCCTGCGCACGACCTCGAACCATCGCGACGACGCCTACGGCGGCGATGTGGCGGGACGGGTGCGCTTCCTCGAAGAGGTGACGCGCGCGGTCGCGGACGAGGCCGGCCCGGGGCGGGTCGGCCTGCGCCTGGCGCCCTTCGTCGCCGGGCCGGGCATGGACTGCCCGGAGATCGTGCCGACCATCCTCCACGCCGCGCGGCGGCTGGCGCCGCTGGGCCTGGCCTACCTGCACCTGTCCGAGGCCGACTGGGACCTCGCCCCCGAAGTGCCGAGGGATTTCCGCCGCGCCCTGCGCGCGGCCTGGCCCACCGCGATTGTCGTGGCCGGTCGCTACACCCGCGCACGCGGCGAAGCCCTGCTCGACGCCGGCCTGGTCGATGCCATCGCCTTCGGCCGGCCCTTCATCGCCAATCCCGACCTGCCCGCACGCCTGGTGCGCGACCTGCCGCTGGCGACGCCCGACCCCGAGACGCTGTTCGGCGGCGACGCGCGCGGCTACACCGACTACCCCTTCGCCGCCTGACGCGGCAGATCCCTCACGCCTTCTTCCACGGACACCCCACGCCATGAAAGCCATCGGTTTCTTCCACAACGGCCCCATCGACCGCGACGACGCCCTGGTCGACCTCGACCTGCCCGAGCCCGTGCCAGGCCCGCGCGACCTGCTGGTCGAAGTACGCGCAGTCTCGGTCAATCCCGTCGACACCAAGGTGCGCCGTCACGGCGCGATCCCGGCGGACGGCCCGCGCATCCTCGGCTACGACGCCGCGGGCGTGGTCCGCGCGGTCGGCAGCGAGGTCACGCTGTTCAAGCCCGGCGACGCGGTCTGGCATGCCGGCGCCATCGGCCGCCCGGGCACGAACGCGGAACTGCACGCCGTCGACGAACGGATCGTCGGCCGCAAGCCGGCATCGCTGTCCTTCGCCGACGCCGCCGCGCTGCCGCTGACCGCGATCACGGCATGGGAGCTGCTGTTCGATCGGCTTGGCGTCGCGCAAGGTGGCGGCGATGGCGACGCGATCCTGGTCACCGGCGCTGCCGGTGGCGTGGGCTCGATCCTCGTGCAACTGGCGCGCGAACTCACCGGACTCACCGTGATCGGCACCGCCTCGCGCCCGGAGACCCAGGCCTGGGTGCGCGAACTCGGCGCGCATCACGTCATCGACCACGCGCAGCCGCTGCAGCCGCAGCTCGACGCGATCGGCATTCCGCAGGTGCGTTACGTCGCCAGCCTCACCCACACCGATGTGCATTACGACGCGCTGGTGCAGGCACTGGCGCCGCAGGGCAGGCTCGGCCTCATCGACGACCCGGCGACGCCGCTCGACGTGATGAAGCTCAAGGGCAAGGCGCTCTCGCTGCACTGGGAAATGATGTTCGCGCGTCCGATGCACCAGACCCCGGACATGATCGAACAGCACCGCTTGCTCAACGCCGTCGCGGACCTGGTCGACGCCGGTCGCCTGCGCGCCACCACCGGCGAGCATTTCGGCAGGATCGACGCCACCAACCTCAAGCGCGCGCACGCGCTGATCGAAAGCAACCGCGCGAAGGGCAAGATCGTGCTGGAAGGGTTCTGAGCGAGGCGCTGCCGCGAATCGCCGCCACGCATCGTCGCGGTGGCGATGTGGACAAGTCGGGGGTTTCCCGCGAGCATGCGGCCAGCGCCATCCCGGGACGCCCCCAGGAGCATGCATGCCATTGCCGAACTGCCCGCACTGTGGTGCCAATGTCACACGCTTCGCGCTCTGCACACACAGTTTCACGCGGCCCTACGTCTGCCTCGACTGCGCACGGGCCTCGCGCGTCATCCGGCCCCTCGGGCAGGGATTGCTCATTGCATGCCTGGTGATCGCCCTGGCGACCCTCTTCGTTCCGTGGTTCCCGAAGGAGCACCGCCTGCTCCTGTTCATCGGCGCAGTGGCCCTGAACTGGCTGCTGGAGTACGCACTGTTCGCACACGCCTTCCAGCTCACCAAGGTCCTGCCGCGCGTGCGGGTGCCGGACGCCTGAGCAACGCCGCGCGAATCAGCCCCCCTGCGCAGCGCGCGCCCGGCGCAGGCTGTCGGTCATGAACAGCGCCAGCGCGATCCAGATGAAGACGAAACCAATCGCGCGGTCCCGGTCGAAGGGCTCGTGGAAGAAGAACACACCGGTGAGGAAGGACAGCGTCGGCGAGATGTACTGCATCAGGCCGACGGTCGACAGCGGCACGCGGCGCACCGCGTAGGCGAAGCCGATCAGCGGCAGCGCGGTCAACGCACCGCCGAAGATCAGCAGCAGGTCGACGCCCCAGCCCCAGGCGCTGGCGCCGGGCAGGAAGCCGCCCTGCCCCGACCACTCCTGCGACACCAGCAGGACCAGCGCCGGCAGCAGCAGCACCGCATTCTCGAAGCCGATGCCCGCGACCGAATCCACCGGTGCGAGCTTGCGGATCAGGCCGTAGGCACCGAAGCTCGCGGCCAGCGACAGCGCGATCCACGGGAAGCTGCCGTAGTTGAAGGTCAGCCACAGCACCCCGCAGGCGGCGATGGCGACCGAGACCCACTGCAGCGCGTTGAGCCGCTCGCGCAGGAACAGCACGCCGATCAGCACGCTCAGCAGCGGATTGATGAAGTAGCCCAGGCTGGTTTCGACGACATGCCCGGCGTTCACCGCCCAGATGAACAGGCTCCAGTTGATGCCGATGCACAGGCCGGCCAGGGTGAGCATGGCGGCGAGGCGGCGGTTGCGCAGGATCGCGGCGAACCAGCCGCGCCCCTGCGACCAGGCCAGCCACAGCGCGACCAGCACCGCGCTCCACAGCACGCGATGGGCGACGATCTGCAGCGCGGGCACGATCTTCAGCAGGTGCCAGTACAGCGGCATCAGGCCCCAGAGCACGAACGCGCCGATGGCGATGGCCAGACCCTTGCGGTCCAGTCCGGGCGACACGGTCGGGCTCATGCGTCGTTCGCCTCGCGCGTCGTCGCGGCCACCGGCGCCTCGACGCGCGCCTTCGCGCGCGCGATCGCGATGACACCGCAGAGGATCAGCGCCAGCGCGCCGAGATCGTGCAGGCCGAAACGCTCGCCGCCGAGCCAGGCGCCGAGCAGCACCGCGATCGGCGGATTCACGTAGGCATAGCTTGACGCCAGCGCCGGGCGCACGTGGTCGAGCAGCCACAGGTAGGCGCCGAAGCCGATGATCGAACCGAAGATCGCCAGATAGGCCAACGCTGCAGTGCCGTGCGCGGTTGGCGCAGCCGGCCAGCGCTCGCCGGTGACCAGCCCGAGCGCGACCAGCAGCACGCCGCCGGCGAGCATCTGCGCAGCGGCGGCCATGAACGGCGACGGCAGGTCGCGTCCGCGCGACCACACCGAACCGAAGGCCCAGCTGATCGGCGCGACCAGCAGCAGCACCAGGCCCAGCGGCTGCGCGGACAGGCTGCTGCCGGCATTGAGCCAGAGCACGCCGGCGAAGCCGATCGCGATGCCCAGCCATTCGCCGCGACTGGGATGACGCCCGGCCATCGCGCCGAACAGGCCCATCCACAGCGGCATCGAAGCGATGGCGATCGCGGCCAGGCCGGAGGAGACGGTCTTCTCGGCCACCACCACCGCGCCGTTGCCGACGAACATCATCAGCGCGCCGAGTACGACGAGGGTGCGCCACTGCGCGCGCGTGGGCGGGGCGACGCCGCGCATCCGCAGCACCGCGTACAGCAGCGCGCCGGCGAACAGCATGCGTCCGCCGGACACGCCCAGCAGTGCGGGCCAGCCGCCTTCCAGCGCGAAACGGATACCGAGGTAGGTGGAGCCCCAGATGAGGTAGACCGCCGCCAGCGCGATCGCGACGGCGAGCGTGGAAGCGGTCGGCGAAACGGAACGCGGCGACGCCGCGGATGGAGCAGCCATCGCAGGATCCGGGGGAGGAGGAGAGGGAACGATCGGCGGCGAGAGACCACGGGCCGCGCCAAGGCATTCTACGCGCGCGGCCCCTGCCATTGATGTCGGCTGCGGAACGCTGGGTCGGGAACGCTGGGACGCACGCGCGGCGACGCCCGGCGGCGCGCTCAGCCCGCGGACTCGCGCGCCAGCAGGCCGCGTTTCATGTCCGGGCCCCAGCGATAGCCGCCCAGGCTGCCGTCGCCGCGGATCACCCGATGGCAGGGCACCACCACCGCCACGCGGTTGCGCGCGCAGGCGCTGGCGACCGCGCGCACCGCGCGCGGCGCGCCCAGCGATGCGGCGAGTTCGGCATAGCTGCGGGTCTGGCCGCGCGGGATCTTCATCAGCGCATCCCAGACCCGCTTCTGGAACGCGGTGCCGACCAGCGCCAGCGGCACGCGCGCCTCGTGGCCGGCCAGCGCCTCGGCGACGGCGCGCACGCGCGGCGCGAGGAACTCGTCGCGGCCGGCGTCGACGCGCTGCAGGCGCGCACGCGGGAATTCGTCGCGGAGCCTGGCCTCCAGCGCCTCGGCATCCTCGCCCAGTTCGACCATGCAGATGCCGCGCTGCGTGGTGGCGACGAGCGCCTGGCCGAGCACGGTGTCGACCAGGCTCCAGCGCACGTCCTCGCCGTCGCCACCTGCCCGGTAGCGCGCGGGGGTCATGCCCAGCCGCGCGGCGCCGGTCTCGTACACGCGCGAGGGCGAACCGTAGCCGGCGTCGTACAGCGCGGCGCTGACATCGCGGCCCTCGCGCAGCGAGGCGCGCAGGCGGCCGAGCTTGCGCTGGGCGAGGTAGTCGGCGGGACTCAGTCCGAAACGGCGGCGGAAGCTGCGCTGCAGGTGCGACACGCTCAGGCCGACGGCCGCCGACAGTTCGGCCAGGCCGGGTTCGCCGGCGTCGAGCAGCCGGCGCGCCTGCTCCAGGGGGTCGTCCGCCGCAGCATCCTCCGCCCGCTGTGCCTTGCCGTTCCCGGCCGCCCGCATGCCCGCCATTTCCGCGATCTCCACCCTTCGTGACATGCCCGCAGCCTACGCCCGGGCAGCGCCCCCCGCTATCCGGATCCTGCGCTTGCCTGCCCGTCCGCGAACTGCGCATACTCGAACCGGGTTGTCGACGGTCTGGGGACGAGACGGCAACGATGGCCACACGCAGCATCCGCAAACGCCTGCTCATCAGCCTCACGCTGCTGGCGACCGCCGTGGTGGGCATCAGCCTGCCGCTGTCGCACTGGCTGATCGATCGCGAATTCGAGCGCTTCGTCATCGACAAGGCCGAGGGCGAGGCGCATCGCCTGGAACTGCTCCTGCAGGAGCGCACCGGCCGACTGCGCGCCAACGCCATCGATTACGGCGACTGGGGGTCGACCGTCGCCTTCATCGAAGGCGGCAACCCGGACTACCTCGGCGAGAACGTCTATCCCGCGGTCCTGCAGAACTTCGACGTCGACGCGATCTTCATCACCGACCGCGCCGCCAGGGTGCGCTACTTCGCCGCCGTCCCGACCGGGGGCCAGAACACCGGGCTCGACGCACAGGGCCTGCGCCCGCTGCCGCCGTCCGCCCTGGGCCCGGTCCTGGCCGACCCACGCGTACGCCGCCTGCTCGAACACGCACACGGCACCGGCCTGATCCTCCGCCTGGACGGTCGCTGGCACTTGCTGGGCGCCAGTTCGATCAGCCACCCGGGCGGATCGCCCGACAGGCCGGTGCACGGCGTGCTCGGCTACGTCGCGGAACTCACGCCGCAGCGCATGCAGCGCATCGCCACGCTCGCCGGCGTCCCGTTCTCGCTCGACCGCGTCGATGGCCACCCCGTCGACATCCGGATCGTCGAGGGCGACGTGGTGATGCACCGCCTGCTGCGCGACGAACAGGGCCAGCCGATGGCCGCCCTCGACATCCGCTACCCGCAGCCGCTGGCCGCGCAGATCGCGGCCACGCGACGGCTGTTGCTGCTGATGGCCCTGGGGTTCTTCGGCGCCGGCGCCGCGCTGATCTGGTGGCTGGTGATGCGCGGGGTGATCTCCAGGCTCGAACGCCTGCACGACGACCTGCTCGCGGTGACGCGCGGCGACATCGGCGTGCTGCCGACCAGTGGCCGGAACGACGAGGTGGACCACGTCGCCGCCGGCATCAACCACCTGCACGCGGAACTCAAGCGCATCAACGGCGAATGGCGGCACGAGGCCCTCCACGACCCGCTGACCGGGCTGGGCAACCGCGCCCAGCTCCTGCAGCGCATCGAGGCCGCGCTGTCGGACACCGCGTCGATGCGCAGGACCGGCCTGCTGCTGATCGACCTGGACGGCTTCAAGACCGTCAACGACCTGTTCGGCCACATCGTCGGCGACGACGTGCTGCGCCACGTCGCGGCGCGCATGGCGCTGGCGCTGCCGCCGGGCGCGCACGGCTTCCGCCTGGGCGGCGACGAATTCGCGATCCTCACCGACAACCTGCACCTGCCCGCGATCCGCGCGCTCGCGCACATGGTCAACGCGACCATCCGCGCGGACGACAGCATCGGTCCCGCGCACATGCTGCTCAGCGCCAGCATCGGCGTCGCCCTGCACGATCCTGCGGACGGAACGATCGCGCCGGGCGAACTGCTGCGCCGCGCGGACATCGCGCTGTTCTCGATCAAGCGCCGCTCGCGCAACGGCTTCGCGGTCTTCGACGCATCGATGCTGCGCACCCTGGAGCGCGACAACGCCACGCTGCGGCGCCTGCGCGAAGCGCTGCAGGCCGGGAGCATCGACGTCTGGTACCAGCCGATCGTGGCCGCCGACGATGGCCGCACGCTGAGTTTCGAGGCGCTCGCGCGCTGGCACGACGACGAACTGGGCGACGTGCCGCCGTCGCGCTTCGTCACCATCGCCGAGGAGCATTACCTCGGTGCCGCGCTGGACCGGATCGTGCTCGAAAAGGCCATCGCCGGCCTGCAGCAGCTGCGCACGCTCGCCCCGGACGCGACCCTGTCGGTGAACGCCTCGGTGCAGAGCCTGCTCGACGCCGCCTACGTCGCGCGCGTGCCGCAGGCACTGGCGAACGCCGGACTGGACGGGCAGGCCCTGCGCCTGGAAATCACCGAGAGCACGCTGGCGGCGAACGAGGACCTGCTGTTCCACCAGCTCGAAACGCTGCGCGCGCACGGCGTCCGGATCGAACTGGACGACTTCGGCACCGGGCACTCCTCGCTCGGCCGCCTGGCGAAGCTGCAGCCGCGCGGCATCAAGCTCGATCGCAGCTTCATCCGCGACCGCCACATCGGCGGGGACCGCGTCTGCCGCGCGATCATCGGCCTGGCGCAGCAGCTGGGCGTGGAGATGATCGCCGAAGGCATCGAGAGCGAAGACGATGCGCGCTTCGTGCGCGATGCCGGCTGCGACGCGCTGCAGGGCTACCTGTTCTCGCGCCCGCTGCCGCTGCCGGCCATGCTCGACTGGCTGCGCACGCGCGGCGCGGCGCAGGCTTGAGAAGTCCTTCGCGACGCAGCGTCCCCACCCCTGTCATCCCGGGCGCAGCGAAGGACCTGCTTTCCAGCAGTGATCCACCGTGTCGACAGCAGGTCCCTCGCTGCGCTCGGGATGCCAGGGCGCGCATGACACGCAACCACTGATCCGAAAGCGAGATGCGGAACCCCGAAACGCCGACGGCCCGCACGAGGCGGGCCGTCGGGAAGAAGCATTCGCAGGCGAACGATGCGATCAGTCGGTCCAGCGCGTCGCCGAGGCCTTCTCCGACAGCACCTGCGCGGAGAGGCGGCGGTCGCTGCCCAGCACCTGCATGGCGTCGGCCAGGATCGCGGCCGATTCGCGCAGCAGCGGATCCGGGCGCTTCTCGGCGGCCTTCTCGCGCTTGGCTTCCTCGGCGATGTTGCGCTCGCTGGAGGTCAGGCCATCGTCGGTCTCCTCGCCCAGCGGATCGAGGTCCAGGCCCAGCGCCTTGCGCTCTTCCTGGCGCTGCTTGCGCTTGGTGGCGTCGCGGTCGCGCTCGGCGCGGCGCTCGGCTTCGTTCAGCGAGACCCACTTCTTCGCGGTCTCCTCGCGGAACTGGGCGATGTCCTCGCGCCACCACTGGAACTCGCGGTCCTTGGTCACGCGGGCCTCGTGCAGGGTCTTCAGCTGCGGCAGCAGCGCGCTGAAGTCGCCATAGCGGATGTGCGGGACGGCGGCGATGCGCGTCCACGGCAGCGCGTTCTCGTAGGTGCTCTCGCCGAATTCGCTGGCGTCCACGCTGACCGGGAACGGGATGTCCGGCACCACGCCCTTGTTCTGCGTGCTGCTGCCGCCGGGCAGGAAGAACTGGGCGATGGTCAGCTTGACCTGGCCGAAACGCTTGCCGTCGGCCATCGGCCAGCGGTCGAGGTCGACGAGGTTCTGCACGGTGCCCTTGCCGAAGGTGGTCTCGCCGATGATCAGGCCGCGGCCGTAGTCCTGGATGGCGCCGGCGAAGATCTCCGAGGCCGAGGCGGAACCGCGGTTGATCAGCACCGCCAGCGGGCCTTCCCAGGTCACGCCCGAAGTCGTGTCGCTGTCGACCTGGACGCGGCCGCCGGATTCGCGCACCTGCACCACCGGGCCGCGATCGATGAACAGGCCGGTCAGTTCGACCGCCTCGCCCAGCGAGCCGCCGCCGTTGTTGCGCAGGTCGATGACCACGCCGTCGACGTTCTGCTCGCGGAAGCCGACCAGCAGGCGCTGGACGTCGCGGCTGGCCGAGGCGCCTTCGCCGTTGTTGCGGCGGCGCGCGTCGAAGTCCTGGTAGAAGGCCGGCAGCTTGACCACGCCGATGCGGCGCGCGGGCTGGCCGTCGACGCCCGGCACGGTCAGCACCTCGCCCTTGGCGGCCTGCTCTTCCAGGCGGATGCGCGCGCGGTTGAGGGTGATGCGGGTCGGCTTGCTGTCGAGCACGGCCTCGGCCGGCACCACGTCCAGGCGGACCTGGGTGCCCTTCGGGCCCTTGATCTTGGCGACGACGTCGTCGATCCGCCAGCCGATCACGTCCTCCATCGGGCCATCGCCGTTCTGGCCGACGCCGACGATGCGGTCGCCGGGCTTGAGCTTGCCGCTGAGCATCGCCGGGCCGCCGGGCACCAGCTCGCGGACCACGATGACGTCGTCCTGGCGCTGCAGCTGGGCGCCGATGCCTTCCAGCGAGAGGCTCATGCTCTGCTCGAAGCGCTCGGCCGCGCGCGGGTCGAAGTAGTCGGTGTGCGGGTCGATCGACGTGGCGTAGGCGTTGAGGAAGGTCTGGAAGGCATCGATGCCGTTGAGCTCGCCGATGCTGCGGGAAATGTTCGCGTAGCGCTTGTCGAGGGTCTTGCGGATCTCCTCGGGCGCCTTGCCGGCGAGCTTCAGGCGCAGCCAGTCGTTGCGCACCGACTGCTGCCAGAGCTTGTCCAGTTCGGCGGTGTCGGCGGCCCACGGCGCGTGCTCGCGGTCGTATTCCCAGCGGTCGTTGCCTTCGAAGGTGAAGATGTCCTTGCCCAGCAGCGCGCGGGCATGGGCGACGCGCTCGTTCACGCGCGTCTGGTAGAGATTGAAGATCTCGAAGGCCGGGCCGACCTCGCCGGTCTTGATCGCGTCGTCGAGGCGGGCGCGATAGCCCTCCAGCTTGGCGACGTCGGCAGCGGTGAAGAACAGCTTCGCGGGGTCGAGGGACTCGAGATAGCGCTTGAAGACCTCGGCGGAGAGCTTGTCGTCCAGCGCGCGCGGGCGGTAGGCATAGCGGCTGTCCGAGAGCAGGCCGTAGACGAGCTTGGCGGCGGTGGCCTGCTCGGCGGACGGGCTGCCGGCGTCGGCCTGTGCGGTCAGCCACGCCACCGGCGCGGTCAGCGCGAGGGCGAGCAGGGAAACCGGGAGGATCTTGGCGACTTTCATGGCGATCTCGTGTGGGAGGGGCTCGAGCCCGCGAGGTTCATCTTGCGACCACCCGAGAGTACCGGAAGTTGCGCGGCGCACACACCGCCCAAGGTCACGGTCGGCCGACGAACGCGGTCGATCCGACGGCCGGTGGGCGGCGATTCATGCTGGGGCGATGGCGAAGCGGCGCGTCCGGAACGCTGCGTTTCCCGCGAGGCGCGCCAGGTGGGCGCTTCAGGCGAAGCCGGCGTCCGCCGCCTGCTTGTCGGCGTGGTACGAACTGCGCACCATCGGGCCGGAGGCGACGTGGGTGAAGCCCAGGGCCATGCCGAAGTCCTCCAGCGCCTTGAACTCGTCGGGCGTCCAGTAGCGCATCACCGGGTGGTGGTGCGGGCTGGGCTGCAGGTACTGGCCGATGGTCACCATGTCGACGTCATGCGCGCGCAGGTCGCGCAGGGTGGCTTCGACCTGTTCCATGGTCTCGCCGAGGCCGAGCATGATGCCGCTCTTGGTCGCCACGTCCGGATGCTGGGCCTTGAACTTCTGCAGCAGGGTCAGCGACCACTGGTAGTCGGCGCCGGGGCGGACGTTGCGGTACAGGTCCGGCACGGTTTCGAGGTTGTGGTTGAAGACGTCCGGCGGGTTCGTCGCGAGGATCTCCAGCGCGCGCTCCATGCGGCCCTTGCCGCGGAAGTCGGGCGTGAGGATCTCGATCTTCGTGCCCGGGCTGTGCTCGCGCACGGCGGCGATGCAGTCGACGAAGTGCTGGGCGCCGCCGTCGCGCAGGTCGTCGCGGTCGACGCTGGTGATCACCACGTACTTCAGGCGCATGTCGGCGATGGTGTGCGCCAGGCTCAGCGGCTCCGCCGGGTCCGGCGGCTTCGGCCGGCCGTGGGCGACGTCGCAGAACGAGCAGCGGCGCGTGCAGACCTCGCCGAGGATCATGAAGGTGGCGGTGCCGTGGCTGAAGCACTCGTGGATGTTCGGGCAGCTCGCTTCCTCGCAGACGGTGACCAGGCGGTTCTCGCGCAGCTTGGCCTTGAGGTTCTGCACGGCGTTGCCCGACGGAATCCGCACGCGGATCCACGAGGGCTTGCGCAGCACCGGCGCGTCGGCGAACTGCACCGGCGAGCGCGCGATCTTGTCGCCGGCCACCTGTTTGACACCGGGTGCAAGCGACGCCGGGGCGTCGGCGACCACGGTCAGCGGGATGGATTTCTCGGCGGGGGTGGACATGATCAGGACGCCTGTTCGGCCGCGGCGAGGGCCACGGCATGGGGAGAATGCGCCGCGAGCGCGGCCAGGTCGGGCGGCACGTCGTCCTGCAGGCGCAGGTCGAACTGGGCGGCGAGGTGGCGCAGCAGCACCGGCTTGACCGCATCGAGGCCGGACGGACCGCCGAGGTCGAGCATCGAGGTCACCTGCAGGCCGGCATAGCCGCAGGGGTTGATCCGGTGGTACGGCGACAGGTCCATCGCGATGTTGAACGCGAGGCCGTGGAAGGTGCAGCCGTGGCGGACGCGGATGCCCAGCGCCGCGACCTTGGCGCCGTTGACGTACACGCCCGGCGCGCCGCACTGGCGTTCGGCGTGGATGTTCCACTCGCCGAGGGTGTCGATGATCGACTGCTCGATCTTGCACACGTAGTCGCGCACGCCGACCTTGAGGCGACGCAGGTCGAGCAGCGGATAGGCGACGATCTGGCCGGGGCCGTGGTAGGTCACCTGGCCGCCGCGATCGACCTTGATCACCGGGATGTCGCCGGGCATCAGCACGTGCTCGGGCTTGCCGGCCTGGCCGAGGGTGAACACGGGGTCGTGCTCGACCAGCCAGATCTCGTCGGGGGTGTCGTCGTCGCGCAGGTCGGTGAAGCCCTGCATCGCGCGCCAGACCGCTTCGTAGGGCTGGCGGCCGAGGTCGCGGACCCGCGCGGGCGGAAGCGGTTCGCGGGTATCGCTCACAGCGTCCACTTGATCCCCGGCTCGGCGCGCAGCGCGGCATGCGCGGCTTCGTAGCGCTGGCGATCCTCGGCATGGATGCTCACGCGGATCGACACGTACTTGCCTCCGGTGGAATTGCGCGTCGCGACGGTCTCGCGCAGGACCGGGATGCCGATGGCCTCCAGCACTTCCGGGATGCGCTCTTCGAGGCCAGCGCCTGCCGGGCCCATGGCGGTGATCTCGAACAGGCCCGGGAACTGGAACCCGTGGTCGGGGTTGTCGGAGCGGATGGTCATGCCGGAATTATGAGGCCCGGGGCGACACAACCCAAGGGCGGAAACGGCATGAGCAGGCCAACAACGCCACTTGCGCAGAGGAGCGGCCAGAACGGCCTGTTCCGCAACGAGACCGCCGATGGAACGCTCCGGCCTGTCCGCGTGCGCTGCGTTCCGCCGTGTCCCGGGTAACGGACACAACGATACCCCCGCGTCCCTCCCGCTACGGAGCCCCCCATGCCCCCCAGCCTGTCCCTGCCGATCACCCGGGCGCCGATGCGCGGCACGCGCGTGTCGACGGCCTTGGCCCTGGGCGTCATGGCAGCCCTGGCCCTGGTCGCCGTCGCCACCGGGGCGCACCTGCTGCGCACGGACGGTCACGCCGATGCGCCCCCCTCCGCCCAGGCGCCGCATCGGGGCGAAGCCTCGGACCCGCGCGCGCAGATGGAAGCGAACATTGCCCTGCTCGACGCGCGCTACGCCATCGAGCCGATCGATCCCGACTGGGCCGCCCGCCAGGAGGCCCATGTCCGCGGCTTCTTCGACAGGCAGCGCCTCGCCGCGCAGGGACTGGTCGGGCCGGCCAGCCTGGAAACCAGCTGCCACAGCCAGACCTGCCGGGTCAGCGTGCGCTATGCCGATCCGCTGACGGCCGAGCTGGCGACCCAGCACCTGGCGATGCATGTCTCGCCACGCCTGCCGTTCGCAGCGGTGCTGCCGCGCGCGCTGGGCGACGGCAGCATCCAGGTGGAGGCGTGGTACTCGCGCAATCGCGCGACGCTCTGAGCGGGTTGTCTCCTTCCCCTGCGTGCGGGGGAAGGCCGGAATGGGGGCGTCCTGAGCGGGTGGGCGACGTCCGCACCTCAGAGATCTTCCCCGCACGGGGGAAGGACGACACGTTTCTGCCTGCTCACCAGCCCGGCAGGCGCGACGGGTCCAGCCCGCCGACCTCGAACAGCGCGCTGCGCTTGCCCAGGCCCTTCACCGGGAATTCGATCTCCAGCGTTTTCGCGTCCTTCGCGATCGCCCACAGCGCGCGGTCGTCCTCGATGAACATCGCGATGGCCTCGTCGGTGTCGGGACGCGATCCCGGCAGCGAGCGGGTCTTGCCGCCGTCGATCTTCAGCTGCACGCGGCAGCCGCGATAGCAGTCGAAATCGCCGCCCTGCAGCACGAGATAGCTGCTGCGGCCCCACGACGGATGGTCGCGGAAGATCAGGCGCACCTTGCTCGGCCCCTTGCCGTCGACGTCCACGTCGTCCTTCGCGTAGATCGACGCCGCGCGCTGCAGGCCGCCGCTCACGCCCTGCGTGTCGTAGCTCCACAGCGCGGCGGTGCGCTTGGCTTCGCGGCTGTCCTCCAGGGTCTTCGCCACGGCGTCGTAGCCGGCGCGCACGCGTTTGGCCGCCTGCGAATCGGGATGGTCGGCGAACAGGATGTCGGCCTGCGCCTTGGCCAGGGCCCAGTTCTCCTGCTTCACCGCTTCGTCGAACGCGGCGGCGCCGGCTTCGGCCTTCGCCTCGGCCTCGGCGGCACGCGCGGCGGCTTCGGCCTTGAGTGCCTCCGGATCGGGCCCGCAGGCGACGGCGAGGATCGCGGCGCACGACAGCGCGAGCGCGCGCAGGGCAGGCGTTGCGTTCATTGGTTTTTCCCCGGCGGCAGCGCGGGCGCGCCGCGCGCGATGTTCCATGCGATGGCGTCGGCGGTTTCGCGCGGACGCTCCATCAGCGACATGTGCCCGCAGTCCTCCAGCATCACCTGGCTGGCATGGCGGATGCGCTGCGCGTAGAGGCCCATGGCCTCCGCCGGGATCACCAGGTCATGCCGGCACCACAGCAGCAGCGTGGGCTGTTCGATCTTCACCGCGCGCCGGCCGGGTTCGAAACGCTCCTCGTCGCGACCGATGCGGGTCATCACGCGCGCCTCGAAGTCCGCCTGGCTGCGGCGCTGGGCGATGTACAGCGAGGTCGCGGGCCAGGGCAGCCAGGGCCGCGCCTCGCGGACGTGGAAGACCGTGGAGAGATAGCGTTCCAGCGAGGCGTCGTCGGTCAGGACGAAGGGATTCTGGCCCGCCAGCACCTCGCGGGCGAACGCGTTGGGTGCGAAAGGCACGCCTGCGGCGTTGACCAGCGCGACGTGCGACACGAGCGTCGGGTAGTCGGCAGCGAGCAGCGCAGCGATGCCCCCGCCCATCGAATGCCCGGCGAGGGCCACCGGCTTGCCGTGGCTCACCTGCGCTTGCTGCAGGAAGGCGGCGACGCGCGGCGCCTGCGCGAGGTAACCGTAGTCCACGCCCTCGCGGCGCTCGCTTTCGCCCCAGCCGGGCAGGTCCGGCATCACGATGCGGTAGCGGCCGCGCAGCGCCGTGGCCACCCGGTACCAGTTCTCCTTGCTGCCGGTGTAGCCATGCAGCAGCACCAGGGTCGGCGCATCGGGCCTGTCGGCGGGCAGCTCGGCGTAGACCCAGCGATGGTCGCCGACGACGAGGCTGTGCGATTCGGCGCCGAGGCGGATCCGCTGCTTGGCGAATTCCGCGCGCATCGCCAGCCCGGGGTCGCGCCACAGCGCGACCACGAACAGCAGGATGAGGGCGCCGGCGATGCCGTTGACGATCCAGGCCGTCCGTGACGAGAGCGCCATCGCGCGTCGGTCCCGGTCAGCCGGCCGAGCCGGCGGCCGGGGCGGCCTCGGGCTCGGGCGTCGCCGCCGGCTGTGCGACGGGCGACGGCGCGGGCTGGGCCTTGGCGATGATCTCCTCCACCGTGCCCGTGGTGATCGGGTGGTAGGACGGCCTGGCCTCCTCGAACACCTGCTTCGCCAGCGCCAGGCCGGCCTCGGTCTTCACCAGCGCCTGGTAGGTCGGCACGATCAGCTTGCGGCGTCCCACGCGCTTGAGGAAGGCGGCGATCGCGTCATTGGCCTGGGTGTAGCCGTTGTCGATCGCCAGCGGATACCAGCGCTGCGCGATCTCGCCGTTCGCGGTGCCGCTGAAGTTGTAGGCCGCGTCCAGCTGCGCCAGCTGTTCGAGGGTCATGGTCCTGGGCAGGCTCTCGATGAAGTGCACCCATTCCTGCGAGATCCAGGCGTCGGTGATCACCCGCGGCGGCAGCTGCCGGCTGCCCAGCCAGGCCAGGCGCGCGGAATCGACCACGCCGAAGCGGCGCGCCTGCACGTGCGGCGCATTGTCCGGGATGCCGGGCTTGTACAGCCATTCCTCGAACTCGCCCTGGCTGACGATGTTCGGATACTTGTCGAGGAGGTTGGCCTTGGCGTACTTCGCGAACTGCTCGGAGTCGATGCTCTGGAACGCGAAATGATCGAAGTAGCCGCGCAGGAAGGCGTCGAACTTCTCGCGGCCGAAGCGCTCCTCCAGGAAGTGCAGCAGCCACGCGCCCTTGGTATAGACGGTCGCGCTGCTGCTGTTGTCCGGGTCGGTCAGCACGCCCGGCGCGGTGGCCAGGACCTGCAGCTTGGGATCGATCTCGGCGAACTCCTTCTTCAGCTCGTTGCGCTCGATCACGTTCTCCATGTCGGCCTGGTCGCGGCCGTACAGGGCTTCGACGATGCGGTTCTCGACGTAGCTGGTGAAGCCTTCGTTGAGCCAGGCGTCCTTGGCGCTGGAGAAGGTGACCAGATTGCCCGACCAGCTGTGCGCCAGCTCGTGCGCGATCAGCGACACCAGCGACTTGTCGCCGACGATGACCGTGGGCGTGAGGAAGGTCAGGCGCGGGTTCTCCATGCCGCCGTAGGGGAACGACGGCGGCAGCACCAGCATGTCGTAGCGGTCCCAGCGGTAGCGGCCGTACAGGCCTTCCGCGGTGACGATCATCTTCTCGGTGTCGGCGAATTCCTTCACCGCGCGGTCGAGCATGGCCGGCTCGGCCCAGACGCCGCTGCGATCGGAGATGAACTGGAACTTCAGGTCGCCGGCGGCGATCGCCATCAGGTAGGACGGGATCTTCTGCGGCATCTTGAATGTGTAGTCGCCATCCCTGACCGCATTGGGATCGTTGTCGGCGCTCATCAGCACCATCACGTCCGGGCGCGACTTGATGTGCGCGCTGTAGGTGTAGCGCACGCTCGGCGTGTCCTGCAGTGGCACCCACGAACGCGCGTGGATCTGCTGCGACTGGCTGAACATGAAGGGCAACTGCTTGCCCTCGGTCATCGACGGCTCCATCCACTGCAGACCGGAGGCCTTGGGCGAGGTGCGGTAGGTCACGCGGACCTTCGCGTTGCGCCTGGGCGTTTCGACGGTGAGCTTGGCGCCGAGGACCGGATCGATGCCAGCCAGGCGGAACTTCAGCGGCGTCCAGCCACCCTTGCCGTCGTCGCCCTCGGCCTTCTCGATGGTCAGGTCGCGGGTGTCCAGGCGCAGTTCGGTCGCGGTCTTGTCCTTCCAGTCCAGGCTCAGCGTGGCGGTGCCGGCCAGGGTCTTGCTGTCGAAATCCAGGGCCAGGTCGAGGGCCAGGTCGCTGACCACGACCTTCTGCGGTTCGGCATAGGAATGTTCGTCGACCCGCTGCGGCGCGGCGGCGGCGGGGGGCGCGGCGGGCGCGGCCGGCGCGGCCTCTTCGGATTTGCAGGCGGTCATCATCAGGGTGGCGAGCAGCGGCAGGGCCAGGATCGAGGCGCGCATGGCGTGGAACCGGGAGGACAGGGAGGGCACCAGTGTAGCGCCGGCGCGCGCATGCCGAAGCGTTGCCGTCCGGCGTCCGGGACCTCCGGCACAGGACGGTCGACCGCGGGTCTCCTTATCCTCCTGCCGATGAACCCAATCCCCCCGTCCCCCACGCGCCCGACCTGGCGCCCCGCCGCTTTGCTCGCGCCGGCATTCCTCCTCCCGCTCTTCGCCTCCGCCCAGGACTCCCCGCCGCCGCAGCCGCCCGCCACGACGGAGATTCCGCGCGTGGCGGGCGACTTCACCGTCGACGGCCGCGCCGACGAAGCGGCCTGGTCGCAGGCCGCCGAGATCGCGCTCGCCTACGAGCTGCAGCCCGGCGACAACCTGCCGGCGAAGGTCGCGACCACGGCCCGGGTGCTGCACACCGAGGACGCGCTGCTGCTGCACTTCCGCGCCGAGGACCCGGACCCGTCGCAGATCCGCGCCTTCCTGCGCGATCGCGACGCGCTCTACAGCGACGACTTCCTCGGCGTGCTGCTCGACACCTTCGACGACCAGCGCCGCGCCTACGAATTCTTCGTCAATCCGCTGGGCGTGCAGGCGGACATGATCAAGGAAGAGGCCACCGGCAACGAGGACGATTCGTGGGACGGCCTGTGGACCAGCGCCGCGCACATCACCGACCGCGGCTACGAGGTCGAGATGCGCATTCCCTTCGCGACCCTTCGCTTCGCGGACACCGACGGCCTGCGCCGCTGGGGCCTGCGCCTGATGCGCGTGCGCCCGCGCGAACACCGCTACCTGTACGCCGACGTGCGCATGGAACGCGGCGCGCGCTGCGACCTGTGCGCGACGCGCAAGGTCGAAGGCTTCGCCGGGGTGAGGCAGGGCCGCAACCTGGAAATCACCCCGACCCTGACCCTGCGTCATGCGCAGACGCGCAGCGCCGGCGGCTGGCGCAGCGCCGACGGCACCGAGATCGAGCCGGGACTTGACGTCACCTGGGCACCGACGCCCAACCTCACCCTCAACGGCACCCTCAACCCGGATTTCTCGCAGGTCGAATCCGACGAGGCCCAGCTGGACCTCAACACCAGTTTCGCGCTGTTCTTCCCGGAGAAGCGCCCGTTCTTCCTCGAAGGCGCGGACTACTTCAACACGCCGCTGAACGTCATCTACACCCGGCAGCTCGCCGATCCGGACATCGGCCTGCGCGTCACCGGGCGCAGCGGCCGGCAGGCCTATGGCGTGGTCGTGGGGCGGGATGCCACGACCCAGATCCTCGCGCCGGATCCGAACGCGCTGGGCTCGGGCTTCCGCTTCCTGGACCAGGACGCCGATGCCCTGTTCGGACGCTATCGCCTGGACCTCGACACCAGCACCAGCCTCGGCGCGGTGCTGACCCATCGCAGCGGCGACGACTACCGCAACACCGTCGCCGGCATCGACGGCCGCTGGCAGCGCGGCGCGCACACCGTCACCGCACAGTGGCTGCGCAGCGATTCGCGCTATCCCGACCTGCCGGATCCCCGCAATCCCGCGCGCCGCCTCTTCCCCGACGTGGACCCGGTCGGCGACGCGATGCTGGCGCGTTACGGCTTCGGCAACCGCCACTGGAATCTGAACCTCAGCTACAACCGCATCGACCCCGGCTTCCGGGCCGACCTGGGCTTCATCAACCAGATCGGCTACGAGAAGCCGGTGATCGGCGGCGGCTACACCTGGTACGGCAAGGAAGGCGCAAAGATCAATCGCATCTCGTACTACGCAGACTGGGACATCACCCATCGCCATGACGGGCAATTGCTCGAGCGCGAACTGGAGGGATACGTCAGGGTCAACGGACCGCGGCAGTCGGAAGTCTCGCTGGCCGGCCTGACCCGGGAACGTTTCTGGGATGGTGCGCTGTTCAACGAACGCTGGTTGAGCCTTTTCAGCCAGATGACCTTCCAGACCGGCATTCGCGGAAGCCTGTATTTGCGTCGCGGCCAGCAGCTGGACCTCGGCGCGGCGCGGACCGGTACGATCGAAGAGTGGGAGCCATCGGTCAATCTGGACATCGGCCGCGGCTTCAATCTCAATCTGCTGTATTCCAGGCAGCGCTTGCTCCGCGATGGCGGCACAGCCTTCGAGGCGGCAGTGCTGGACGGCCGCGCGAGCTGGCAATTCGATCCGCGCCAGCGCCTGCGCCTGTCGGTGCAGGCCAGCGAGGTCGAACGCGACCCGCGCCTGTACACGCGACCGGTCGAACGCCGCAGTCGCGACATCGCCGCGCAGCTGCTGTACGCCTACAAGCTCAATCCGCGCAGCGCGCTGTACCTGGGGTATTCCCACGCCGGCTACGCGGACGACCTGCAGACCTCCCTCACCGACAGCGGCCGCAACCTCTTCATGAAGCTGAGCTACGCCTGGCAGCCCTGACCCAGGTCGGCGCCCTGCACGGACGCGCCGGCGGGCAGGGGGAAGGCAGGCCCCGCGCGGCGGGGGCCGCCGGGTCGGCGCGAACCTGAACGAACCGGCGAGCCGGTGCGGCGGATGTCCTTCGCGCCGCCCCGGCTCCGTTCTTTCCTGCGTGGCCATCCGGCGCACGGTGTCCCCGCAACGCGCCAGGGCTTACGATTCTCCACTGCACTCCACACTCCACCTTCCAAGGCGTCGCCCTCCATGACCCAGATCGTCCGTGCTTCCGTCCTGCTCAAAGCCAGCCTGCTGACCCTCGCCCTCGCCGCCGTCTCGCTGCCCGCCAGCGCCCAGCGCCAGAGCGCGCAGGACCAGCGCAAGCAGAAGATGGCCGAGATTCCGACCTGCGCGAAGCCGCTGGGCACGCTGTCGGTGATCGAGCCGGAAGACGGCACCGACTGGTGGAGCGGCCAGCAGCTGCCGGCCCCGTCGAAGCTGATCAAGGTCTTCGTCAGCAAGTCGCGCTGCTTCACCCTGGTCGACCGCGGCGCCGGCCTCGACGCCGCCCAGCGCGAGCGCGCGCTCGGTGCCAGCGGCGAGCTGCGCGGCCGTTCCAACGTCGGCAAGGGCCAGATGAAGGCCGCCGACTACGTGATGATCCCCGACCTGATCTCGGCCAACAGCAATGCCGGCGGCAACGCCATCGGCGGCCTGCTGGGCGGCCTGGTCGGCGGCAAGGCCGGCGCCGTGATCGGCGGCCTGGACTTCAAGCGCAAGACCGCCGACGTGGTGCTGACCATCACCGACGTGCGTTCGACCGAACAGGTCGCGATGGCCGAAGGCAGCGCCAAGAAAACCGACATCGGCTGGGGCGCCGGCGGCGGCCTGTTCGGTTACAGCGGCTTCGGCGCGATGGGCGCCGGCGGCTACGCCAACACCGAGATCGGCCAGGTCATCACCCTCGCCTACCTGCAGGCCTACACCGACCTGGTCACCCAGCTCGGCGGCCTGTCCGGCAACGCCTCGGCGTCGAACGCGCAGCAGGCGGTCACCGTGACCAAGCCGGCGCGCCTGTTCACCACCGCCAAGGGCACCAAGGTCGTCCGTTCGCTCGACCCGGGCATGATGCTGTACCCCACCGGCAACAAGGAGGGGATGATGTGGGAAGTCGAGGACGAGCTGGGCAACAAGGGCTGGATCTCGTCGACGCTGATCGAGCTCTCGCGCTGATCCGCGCCACATCGCCGCGATGAGACACGACAGGGCGCCTCGGCGCCCTGTTCGTTTGTGGCGCCTCGGCGCCCTGTTCGTTTATGGCGCCTCGGCGTCCAGCCTCGTGTCCGGTCCCCGCAGCGCAGGGCGAATGAAGGAACAAGCCGATGTGGTACCCCCCTCCCGGGTCGGCCCGACCTTCATTTTTTGCAGAACCCGAGGTGTGGACCATGAAACGACATGTCTGGCTGGCGGCCTTCCTCTTCGTCCTGGCGGCAGGCCAGGCGATGGCGAACGCGCGCATCGACCTGAAAGTGATCCTGAATCAGCAGAACTCGATCAACCGGCAGATCGAGGAATCTCCCGACGGCATGGGGATCGACAGCCTGCAGCGCGACCGCCTGCGCAGGGCGCAGCGGATCGTGAGCGACATCGCGGTCAAGAAGAGCACCCTCGACCAGCTCAACCCCGCCGACCAGATGAAGCTGCGCAATGCGCTCGGCGAGGTCTACGCGATCCTGAAGGGCACGCGCGTCGCGCAGGAACAGCGCGATGTCTGCTGGCGGGAACGCAAGATCGGCTCGCAGATCCAGACCACCCGCTGCGCCACGTTCGAACACCTGCTGCTGACCCGCGAAGGCGCCCGCGCCTGGATGGAGAAGCCGCCGGTCTGCGCGAGCCGTGGCGACGGCTGCGAAAGCGGAAACACGAGCGGCATCAGGTAAACGCCCTCCCGATACGGACGCCATCGCCGCATTCCGGCGGATGCGTCCTGTCCCTGCACCATGACACACCCGTCCTCCTTCGGCGCTGCAGGACGCAGCGCCACCTCCATGCTCCCGGCATCGTGGCTGCATGATGCCGCTCTCCTCCTCCTGCCTCCCCAGCAGGAGGTTTTTTTTGCGCGCGATTCGCGAAGGGAGGACGTGGGGAAACAGCGACGAGGCGAATCTTCAGACGCGATACCCGGTATGGATCGCCACGATCCCCGCGGACAGGTTCCTGTAGCTGCAGCGCGCGAAGCCGGCGGCTTCCATCATCGCCTTCAGCTCGGCCTGCGGCGGATGCTTGCGGATGGATTCGGCGAGGTACTGGTAGCTGCCGGCATCGCCGGCGAACAGGCTGCCCAGCTTCGGCAGCACCTTGAACGAGTGGAAGTCGTAGATCGGCTTGAACCAGTCGGCGGTGACTTCCGAGAACTCCAGCACGCGGGCCTGGCCGCCGACCTTGAGCACGCGGTGCATCTCGCGCAGCGCGGCGGCCTTGTCGGTGACGTTGCGCAGGCCGAAGGCGATGGTGACCAGGTCGAAGCTGGCGTCGGGGAACGGCAGCTTCTCGGCGTTGCACTGCACGTACTCGAAGCCGCGCACGTTGCCGCGATCGGTCATGCGGTCGCGGCCGACGCGCAGCATCGCGCCGTTGATGTCGCCGAGGATCAGTTCGCCGGTGTCGCCGACCCGGTCCTTCAGCAACGCGGCGATGTCGCCGGTGCCGCCGGCGAGGTCGAGCACGCGGTCGCCCGGGCGCACCTGCGCGGTGGCGACGAAGTAGCGTTTCCAGACCCGATGGATGCCGAGGCTCATCAGGTCGTTCATCAGGTCGTACTTGCCGGCGACCGAGGAGAAGACCTCGGCGACCAGCTTCTGCTTCTGCCCGACGGGGACGTCGCGGAAGCCGAAATGGGTGGTGTCGCCGTGCGACGCGCTGTCGTGGCCGGAGGCCTGTCGATCGGGAGTGCTCATGCCCGCCAGTGTACCGCGCGGGGCCGGCGCCTCCGCCGGCTTGCCACCCTGCCGCAGCGGCCGATACCGTGCCCACGCCCCCCGTCGAGACCTGCCATGACCGCCCCGCCCGCACTGGACGCACGCCCGACTACTTTCGACAGCGCCGACGGCCCGGTGCCCTGCATCGACCTCGCGCGCGGCGCGGCGCGGGCGCGGGTGGCGCTGCAGGGCGCGCAGCTGCTGTCCTGGGTGCCCGCGTGCGGCGGCGAACGCCTGTTCCTCGGCACGGCGACCCGCTACGGCGCGGGACGCGGCATCCGCGCCGGCATCCCGGTGATCTTTCCACAGTTCGCCGACCAGGGACCGCTGGCACGCCACGGCTGGGCGCGCACGTCCGCGTGGACCTTCCTCGGCGTCGAAACCGGGGACGGCGCGCCCCGGGCGGTGTTCGCACTGGACGACGACGACACCAGCCGGGCGCAGTGGCCGCACCGCTACCAGGTCCGCCTGTGCGTCGGCCTCGACGCGGACACGCTGGCGGTCGCGCTGGAGGTCCGCAATCGCGGCGATGCGCCCTTCGACTTCGCCTGCGCCCTGCACAGCTACCTGCGCGTGGCGTCCCTCGCGGCGACGCGGCTGGACGGCGTGGCCGGCCGTGCGTTCACGGATCGCAGCAGCGGCCAGACTCGGGTCGATCCCGCACCATCGCCGCGCTTCGACGGCGAGGTGGACCGTACCTACCTGGGCTGCGACGGCGAACGCCTGCTGTCGGATGGCCGTGCGGCCCTGCGCATCGAGACGACCGGCTTCGCCGACACCGTGGTGTGGAATCCCGGTGCGGCGCTCGCAGCGGGCCTCCCAGACCTGGCGCCGGGCGAGCACGACCGCTTCGTGTGCGTGGAACCGGCCTGCGTGGAACCGCGCATCACGCTCGCGGCGGGTGCGCGCTGGTACGGCACGCTGCGGATGACGGCCTGCGACGCCGCAGCGCGCGACTGAAGGCTGCGCTCAGTTGACGATGACCCGCATCACGCAGGCGTGGTCGCGCTTGCCCGCCGGCTCGTCGGCTTCGCCCCGGGTGTGCACGATCACCGACAGGCCGTCGCGGTCGAAATTCTCGTGGACCACGCGGCCGTTCTCGCCGATCAGGCTCTCGTGCTCGAAGCCCATCGCCTTGAGCTCGGCGGCGAAGCGGTCGTAGTCGATGGCGCAGATGTCGGTGGCGGCCGGATAGGTGCCGGCGCAGTCCGGACGGAAGGCCAGTTCGAAACTCGGGCCGAGGGCGCCGTCCGGATCCAGTTCGATCGACGACCACCAGTCGCGGCACAGGCGCTCGCCGAAACCCAGGCGGCCCTCGTCGAGCTCGAAGTCGACCTCGAACGCGCGACGGACCCGGGCGCGCGACAGGTCGGCGATGTCGCGACTGTCGCGGAGCAGGTCGAGGAGACGGCGCAGCAGGTCTTCGGCGGAGCGGACGGGTGGATCGATCGGGGCGGCGGTCGTCGTGGGCATGACGGCATCCAGGCACTGGCACGGTGGAAACGGACGGGCATGCGGAAGGACGACGGGCTCGGCACCCCATGCCGGCATGGCCGACCCGGGCTGGCCACGAGCATCCCCTGCGATGACCTGGGCGAATACTACCCCGAGCCATGGCGATTCAGGCCTCGCGCGGCCCCCCGATCTCCGGGGACGTGCCGTTCGTCGCGATCCGCTGCACCGAACTGATCCCGATCAAGCCGGGACCGGTGGATCGCGTGCATCATGAAATCGCTTTCAGGGGGAAGCATCATGGCCTACGCAACCGCCGTACCTTCGGCGCCGCTGCTGCTCGACAGCGATGCCGCGCTCGACCGTTACCTGCACACCTATCCGAACATCGCCTTCGCGCAGGGACCGCAGCAGACCGGCATCGACCTGGAGACCTGGATGTCGCTCGGCGACGATGCCGTCGAGACCTCGTGGCAGGAAGCCCGGCAGCTGGGCGTGCCGCTGGTGCGCCTGGACCGGCTGCATCCGGAATCGAAAGCGATCGCCCTGCTGACGCCGGATGTCGCCCGGCAGCTGCGCGCCGTGCCGCTGCGCGTGCATGGCGGCATGGTCGCGGTGGCGATGGAGCGCCCCGGCGCGCGCCAGGTGCAGGACATGCTGGAGTTCCTCAGCCGCGACCGCGTGCTGCCGGTCGTGGCCTCGCCGCGCGACATCCGCGAGGGCATCGCGCGCTACTACGACCGCGTCGAGGACCGCAACGTCGCCCTCCTGCTCGGCCTCGATCCGGAATCGACCAGCCTGGAGACCAACGTCCAGGAAGCGCAGCGGCTGGCGAAGGAACAGCCGGTGGTCAAGATCGTCAACACGCTGATCCGCGACGCGGTGTCGCGGCGCGCGTCGGACATCCACCTGCGCCCGGGCGAACACGAGACCGAGGTGCTGTACCGCATCGACGACGAACTGGTGCCGGTGCGCCAGCTGCTGCCGGCGCTGCGCCCGGCGGTGGTCAGCCGGGTGAAGGTGCTGGCGAACATGAACCTGGCCGAGCATCGCCGGCCGCAGGACGGCCGCACCACCTTCGTGCTGGACGACGGCCGCAAGGTCGACCTGCGCATCTCCGTGCTGCCGGCGGTGTTCGGCGAAAGCGTGGTCATCCGCCTGCTCGACACCAACGAAAGCCTGTGGAACCTCGAACAGCTCGGGCTCACGCACGAGGACCGCCAGCGCATCGACGACGTGATGGATGCCAGCCACGGCATGTTCCTCACCACCGGGCCGACGGGCTGCGGCAAGTCGACGACGCTGTACGCCATGCTGCTGGAGATGCGCAAGCGGCGGATCAACATCCTCACCATCGAGGACCCGGTCGAGTTCCACATCCAGGACATCCAGCAGATGCAGGTGAACCCGGCGACCGGCTTCACCTTCGCCAGCGCGATGCGCAATTTCCTGCGCCACGACCCGGATGTGATCATGGTCGGCGAGATCCGCGACCGCGAGACCGCGGACATCGCGGTCGAAAGCGCGCTCACCGGCCACCTGCTGCTCAGCACGCTGCACACCAACACCGCGGCGACCACGGTCACCCGCCTGCTCGACTTGGGCGTGGAGGCCTACCTGCTGCGTGCGTCGCTGATCGCGGTGATGTCGCAGCGCCTGGTGCGCCTGACCTGCCCGCACTGCCGCGAAGTGGAACCGGTCGACGCGCACGTGCGCGACATGCTGGGCGTCGGCATGGACGAGGTCTTCCACATCGGCCGCGGCTGCAACCACTGCGAGGGCCTGGGCGTGTACAAGCGCCAGGCGGTCTACGAACTGATGATCGTCACGCCCAAGATCCGCAGCCTGATCGTGCCCGGCGCCGAGGCCGATGCGATCCACGGCGCCGCGATCGAAGGCGGCATGGTGCCGATCACCCAGGCGGCGGTGCGCCTGGCCCGCGCCGGCACGATCTCGCTGGCGGAAGCCTGGCGGGTGCGCGCGGATTGAACGGGTGTCGGGGCCGCAGGCGGATCAGCGCTGCGGCCTCGGTGCGTCCTGGCCCGGCGCAGCTTGCCCGGGCGCGTCCTGCTGCGGTGCGTCGCGCGTCGCCACCTGCGCCGGCGCCTGCTGCAACGTGTCCAGGCGCTGCTGCGCGGCGGCGGGATCGGTGCGCAGCGCATCGGCCACCGCCAGCGGCGGCGACAGGCGCGCGGCCGGGTCGCTGAGCGCGCCCTGCACCACGATCAGGTCGGTGCGGCGGTCGTTCAGCACCACGTGGTCGGGCCTCAGCCCGTGGGTCGCGGCATGCACGGCGACGCCCGCGGCGACGCGTTCGCGATCCGCGCCGAAGTCGCCTGCGCCGATGTTCGGCGAGCGGTCCAGCGCGTCCATCGCCTGGCGCACGGCCGGGCCGGGCTGCGACGGCGCCTGCGCCACGTCGACGGGCGACGGCACCTCCGGCAGCGTGATCGGCACGTGCCGGTTGGTGCCGGCGGTGTGGTGGAACGTGCCCTGCGTCGGCGGTGCAGTGCCGGTATTGGTGTACGCCTGCGTGTTGCCCGCGCCGCCGAGGTTCAGGCCGTTGCGTTCCAGCTGCACTTCGTTGACGCCGAGCGTGGCCATGTTCAGCGTGAACTGCGGGTTGCGGCCGGCGGCGGCGTGGGTGGGCGCGTGGGCGCGCTCGACCTGCGCGGCGTAGCCGATCCACGCGGTGGCGTAGTAGTTCTGGTAGTCCGAATCGCCGTTCGGCCCGATGCGCGCGGCGGACGCCGGCTGGCCGTAGTAGTGCTGGCCCATCGCCGTGGTGTTCGCCGCATTCGGCGTCATCGTCATGTCGGCGTTGAGCGAAAGTCCGGGACGCAGCGCATAGGTGTTCGGCGTGCCGGGCGTGACCGCGATGAAGTCGTTCATGCGGCCGGGATGCGCGCGGTAGATGTCTTCGAGGGACGGCGTCGGGTTCGTGCTGCGCACCATGCCGACCAGGGCGTTGAAGCCGGCGATGTGCGCGGTCGCTTCGTCGTCGCGGTTGGCCTGCAGGCGCGCGCTCACCGCTGCGGTGTAGTCGTGCGTGGCGCCGGTGCCCTGCGCGACCGCGCGCACGTCGTTGACCAGGGTCTGGGTCGCGGCGGCCTGCGCGGGCGCATTGATCGCGTGCTGGATCTCGTGGCCCATCACGAACGTGAGCTCGTTCGGGTTGTAGGTGCCGCTGGCCGGCGAGGAGATGATCGACGCCGGCAGCTCCATGGTCCGCGTGGTCGGGTTGAACTGGCCGCCGGCATGCGTGCCCGGCGCGAGCAGCGAGAAACCGCTCAGCTGGTTCGCGGCGACCGCGCTGTTGATCTGGCTGACCAGCGCCGGCGAACCATTCAGCGCGTTCGCGAAATTGATGCGCTGGACGGGATCGAGCGAGGCATTGAACGCGGTGACCTGCGCCTGCGCCTGGGCACTCAGCGCCGGCACCGGCGGGGGATTGGGGACAGCGGCCATCGTAACCTCCTCCTTGGGTCCGGCGGCCCGGCCGCCGGACGGCACAGCGACGCGATCAGTTGACCAGGACCATGTGCACGCAGGCGTGCGCGGTCTTCTCCGGCGGGGCTTCGGCTTCGCCGCGCGTGTAGACCTGCACGGTCATGCCGGGGCGTTCGAACTGTTCGTGGATGATGCGGTTGTGCTCGGCGCGGTAGGTCTCGTGGCGGAAGCCCATGGCTTCGAGCTCGGCGGCGAACGCCTTGTAGTCGAGCGCGCAGATGGCGGTGGCGGCCGGGTTGGCGTTCGGCGGGTCGGGACGGAACGCGAATTCGAAGCGCGGGCCGTAGGCGCTGTTCGGGTCGAACTCGAACGAGGACCACCAGTCGCGGTCCAGTCGCTCGGCGAAGCCGTGGCGGCCCGAGGACTCGGTGAAGGCCACGCCGAAGACCTCGCGCAGGCGTTCGGCGGTGATCTCCCCGACGCTGCGGCTGCCCCGGATCAGGTCCAGCAGGCGGCGCAGCGACTGCTCGGCGTCGAGCTTCGGCGCGAACGCCTCGGCGGCGGTGGCGGTGGTCGTCATCGGGGCATTCTCCTTGGCGGAACGGTCACGGGTGGACGGCGCGTGCGCGCAGGCGGCGAGCGCGAACGAGCATGCGAGCGGAACGAGAAGGGCGACACGCGGGGCCGACATCGGGGGACGTCCTGTGGGGTTGTCGGAGGGCAAGACTATACGCCGCGCGGATCGGGCAGCGCCCGGCCGCGACCCGTCCCGCGTTGCGGGGCGGTTCATGGGTTCCGAACGCACGGCCGGGGCATTCCCGGCCATGGCCCGCTTCGGCATCCCGGGTCGGACGACCAGCGTCGGACGGTCAGAGGATGTAGCGCGACAGGTCCGGATCCTGCACGAGCGCGCCGAGGTGCTGGTCGACGTAGGCGCGGTCGACCACGACCTGCGCGCCGCCGCGATCCGGGGCTTCGTAGCTGAGCGCGTCGAGCAGGCGTTCGAGGATGGTGTGCAGGCGGCGGGCGCCGATGTTCTCCTGGCGCTCGTTCACCGTCGTCGCGATCTCCGCGAGGCGCTCGATCGCGTCCGGCGTGAACGACAGCTCCACGCCCTCGGTCTTCAGCAGCTCGACGTACTGCAGGGTCAGCGAGGCCTTCGGTTCGGTGAGGATGCGCACGAACTCGTCCTTGCCCAGCGCGCCGAGTTCGACGCGGATCGGGAAGCGGCCCTGCAGCTCGGGGATCAGGTCGCTGGGCTTGGCCAGATGGAAAGCGCCGCTGGCGATGAACAGGATGTGGTCGGTCTTCACCACGCCGTACTTGGTGCTGACCGTGGAGCCTTCGACCAGCGGCAGCAGGTCGCGCTGCACGCCTTCGCGGCTGACGTCGGCGCCGACGCTCTCGGAGCGCTTGGCGACCTTGTCGATCTCGTCGATGAACACGATGCCGTGCTGTTCGCAGGCTTCGATCGCGGCCTCGCGCACCTCGTCCTCGTTCACCAGCTTGCCGGCTTCCTCCTCCACCAGCTGCACGCGCGCGGCGCGGATGCTGAGCTTGCGGGTGTGGGTCTTGCCGCCGGAGAGGTTGGAGAACATCTGCCGCAGCTGCTGGCCCATTTCCTCCATGCCCGGCGGCGCCATGATGTCGACGCCGACGTTGACCGAGACCTCGATCTCGATCTCGCGCTCGTCCAGTTCGCCGGCACGCAGCTGCCTGCGGAATTTCGCACGGGTCTCGGCCTGCGGATCCTTCGTCTCGCCGCTGCCGACATCCAGGCTCGCCGACGCGTCGGCGCCGAAGCCGAACGGCGTGGTCGCGACCTGGCGGCGGGGCAGCAGTGCATCGAGGATGCGGTCCTCGGCGCGCGCCTCGGCCTGCGCGCGCACGCGCGACTTGGCCTGCTCGCGGTACATCTTCACGGCGGTGTCGGCGAGATCGCGGATGATCTGCTCCACGTCCTTGCCGACGTAGCCGACCTCGGTGAAGCGCGTGGCCTCGACCTTCACGAACGGCGCGTTCGCCAGCGTGGCCAGGCGGCGCGCGATCTCGGTCTTGCCGACGCCGGTGGGGCCGATCATCAGGATGTTCTTGGGCATCACCTCGTTGCGCAGCGCCGGATCGAGCTGCATGCGCCGCCAGCGATTGCGCAGCGCGATCGCGACCGCGCGCTTGGCGGCGGACTGGCCGACGATGTGGCGGTCGAGTTCCTGCACGATCTCGCGGGGGGTCATCGTGCTGTTGGCGTGTTCGGTCTTGTTGGGCATGGCCTGGATTCTTGTAGGAGCGACGCAAGTCGCGACGGGAGCATGACCGCTGCATGGGTCGCGACTCGCGTCGCGCCCACGAACGAGGTCACAGCTCTTCGACCACGATGTTCCGGTTGGTGTAGATGCAGACGTCGCCGGCGATGTTCAGCGACTCGGTGGCGATGCTGCGCGCATCCAGCTCGGTGTGCGCGAGCAGCGCGCGTGCGGCGGACAGCGCGTACATGCCGCCGGAACCGATCGCGACCAGGCCGTCCTCCGGCTCGATCACGTCGCCGGTGCCGCTGATGATCAGCGAGGTCTCGCGGTCGGCCACCGCGAGCAGGGCTTCGAGCTTGCCGAAGCGGCGCTCGGTGCGCCAATCCTTGGCCAGCTCGACGGCGGCGCGGGTCAGCTGGCCGTGCTTCTCCAGCTTCGATTCGAACAGTTCGAACAGGGTGAAGGCATCGGCGGCGGCGCCGGCGAAACCGGCGAGCACCTGGCCGTCGCGGCCGAGCCGGCGCACCTTGCGCGCGTTGGACTTCATGACGGTGTGGCCGAGGGTGACCTGGCCGTCGCCGGCCACGACCACGCGGCCGTTGCGGCGCACCGACACGATGGTCGTGGCATGGAAGACGTTGGGGTTCTGGCTGGGGTCCATGGAACAGCGGATCCATCGTGGCGGGTCCCGTGGTTGTGGGGACGCCGGCACGGCGGGGCAAGGGGTGACGGATGGCAGGGCGGCGGCGCCCACGTTGCGCGTGCGTCGCCCTCCCCCGCATCGCGGGGGGTGAGGAGGCGCGATTACGGAGCACTGCTCCGTGCGCTGACGAACGCCAGCAGGCTATGCCTGCTGGCAGGGCGGGTTGGGGTGGGGGCTTGTGTCACATGCAGAACTGCCCCCCATCCCGACCTTCCCCCGCATCGCGGGGGAAGGAGAAGAGCACATGCGGTTTTGACGCAATCAGCTTTTCCGCTTCGCCCGCGGATGCGCGCCGTCGTACACCTTGGCCAGGTGCTGGAAATCCAGGTGCGTGTAGATCTGCGTGGTGGCGATGTCGGCATGGCCGAGCAGCTCCTGCACGCCGCGCAGATCGCCGGAGGATTCGAGCACGTGGCTGGCGAACGAATGGCGCAGCAGGTGCGGATGCACGCGCTTGAACAGGCCCTGACGCTGGGCGAGCTGGCGCAGGCGGATCTGCACCGCGCGCGCGCCGATCGGCGCACCGTGGCGGCCGGGAAACACCGGGCGATCCGGCTGCCCCTGCGATTCCTGTCGCCACGCCTGCAGGGCGCGCAGCGCATGCGAACCCACCGGCACCGTGCGCTGCTTGCTGCCCTTGCCCAGCACCGTGACCAGGCCCTGGTCGACATCCAGGTCCTGCCAGCGCAGCGCGCACAGCTCGCTCAGGCGCAGGCCGGAGCTGTAGAACAGTTCGAGCATGGCGCGGTCGCGCAGGCCCAGCGGCGCGTCGGTCGGCAGTTCGACCAGCTGCACGGCCTCGTCGACATCCAGCACCTGCGGCAGCTTGCGCGGGGCCTTCGGCGCGCGCAGGCCGGCGGCGGGACTGGCCGCGATCCGGCCGTGCTTGAGCAGCCACAGGAAGAAGCTGCGATACGCCGACAGGCGCCGCTGCAGGCTCTTCGGCGACAGGCCGCGCCGGTGTTCGGCGGCGATGAAGGCGCGCAGCTGCTCGGCCTGCAGGGTGGTCGGATCGTCGATGCCCTGGGCGCCCGCCCACGCGGCCAGCGCGTCGAGGTCGCGACGGTAGGCATCGAGCGTGTGCGCGGACATGCGCCGCTCGATCTGCAGGTGGGCCAGGAAGTCGTCGATGGACGACGTCGACGCCATGGTCAGGGATCGAAGCGCCGCATCGCCGCGACGAAGGCGTCGCCCATCATGCGCAGGAAAAGCGTGCCCATGCCCGGGAAGAAACGGTTGGGCTCGCGGCTGCCGACGGCGATCAGGCCGAGGCCGGGCAGCGGCAGCAGCGCGCTGGACTGGACCTCGTCGGCGCGCAGGCCGTAGAGCAGCGCATGCTTGTCCGGATGCAGGCGACCGCAGATCGGCTCGCCGTCCTTCAGGCAATCGCGGAACGGCGCCAGGCGCGGATCGGCCTCGGCGACGACCTGCAGCCAGTCCGCGTCGTCCAGGCCCGCGACCGGGGCCAGCAGCACGATCCGCACCAGGTCGCCGCTGAAATCCTCGGCCAGGCTCGCGGCCATGGCGCGCGCGGTGTCGGCGGCGCTGCGCTGCTTCATCAGCGCCAGGGTCAGCTGGTGCGTGCGCACCGCGAGGCGCTCGTTCTCCTGCGCGTTGCCGAACAGCTCGTGCAGGCGCCGCGACAGCTCACGGTTCTTGTCGCGCAGGATCTCCAGCTGGTAGCTGGCCAGCGACGCGGCCGGGCCCTGCTCGCGCGGCACCACCAGGCTGATCGCCAGGTCGGGGAACTGCTGGAGGAAGGTCGGGTGCCGGCGCAGCCAGGCCGCGACCTCGTGGGGGGCGATCTTCTCTTTGTCCGGCATGGATGCGTCCTGGAATGGGGGTAACGGGCGGTCGCTCATGCGCGCCACTCGCCTTCGAAGACGAACACCGCCGGGCCGGTCATGGCGATGCTGGCGTTGTCGTCGGGCCAGGCGATGCGCAGGGTGCCGCCGGGCAGTTCGATCGAGACCTCGCGATCGACCCGGCCGCGCCGCATCAGCACCGCCGCCGCCGCGCAGGCGCCGCTGCCGCAGGCGAGCGTCTCGCCGACGCCGCGCTCGTACACGCGCAGGCGCACGCGATCGCGGGCGACGACCTGGGCGAAGCCGACGTTGACCGAATCGGGGAAGGCCGCGTGGCGCTGCAGCGCCGGGCCGAGCGTCGCGACCGGCGCGGCATCGACATCGTCGACTTCGATCACCGCGTGCGGGTTGCCCATCGAGACCGCGCCGAAGACGACGCCGCGACCGTCGATCTCGACCTCGTAGGCATCGCGCGGGGCGTCGAAGCCGTGCAGCGGGATGCGCGCCGGCGCGAAGACCGGGCGGCCCATGTCGAGGCGGTAGTGGTGCAGGTCGATCACGTCGACGGCGTGGGTGCCGGTCGGGCTGTCCAGGTCGAAGCGGGCGGCGAGGCAGCGCTCCGGATCGCGCTCGGCGCTGTCGCGCAGCACCCAGGCGGCGACGCAGCGCGCGCCGTTGCCGCACTGCCCGGCCAGCGAACCGTCGGCGTTCCAGATGCGGTAGGACGCGGCCGAACTCGCGGCGCGCGGCGGCTCGATGGTCAGGATCTGGTCGCAGCCGACGCCGGTGTGGCGGTCGGCCAGGGCCCGGCAGAGCGCGGCATCCGGCGTCACGCTGTCGGGCGCGCGCAGGTCGATCACCACGAAGTCGTTGCCGGCGCCGTGCATCTTGCTGAAACGCATCAGGGCCAGTGGCGCGTGGCTCATCTCAGCGATCGGGCGTCTTGGCCTCGTCGGCCGGGGCCGGCTGGGCGGTGGCGCCGTCGGCGGTCGCGCCGTCGGCAGGCTTGTCGGGTAGCACCAGCGGCCCCTTGTTGCCGCAGGCGGACAGGGCCAGGCACAGCAGTGCGATGGCGGCGAACACGAAGGCGGGGCGTCGATTCATGGGCGCAGTGTAGCCAAGGCGCCGGGAGGGGGGAATCGCGGCGGGATTCAGCCGGGCTCCCGGCCCGGTCCGCGCGGCCGTGCCTGCCCCGGCTCGGGCCTGAACCACAGCCAGGTCGCGACGACGGCCATGATCGTGGTGCCGGTGGCGGCCATCCACCATTTCGGCGCGGTCAGGAACATGATCGCGGCGCAGGCGCTCATCATCGTGGTCGCCAGCCATTTCGCGCGGCGGCTGACCGCGCCCTCGGCCTGCCAGTCGCGGATCATCGGCCCGAACTGGCGATGCGCCAGCAGCCAGGCATGCAGGCGCTGCGAACCGCGCGCGGCGGCGAAGGCCGAGAGCAGGACGAACGGCACCGTCGGCAGCCCCGGCACCACCACGCCGATCAGGCCGAGCAGCAGGCTGGCGTAGGCGAGCAGCCACCATAGCCAGCGGGTGCGGCGTGGGGCGGTGGCGACGGCGGTCCGTGCGGGTTCGGGCATGCCGGCAGTATCGACGAAGAACATGCCCCCGCACACACACCCCGCGACACTGGCCCGGAAACGGCGAGGCCGGGACTGTGCCCGGCCTCGCCCTGCGTTCCGATGCGGCGGCTCAGCGCTGCGGCGTGGCGCTCACGCCGAGCTGGTCGAGCATGAACGCGAACATCTCGGACTGCTCGCGGAAGCGCTGGAAACGGCCCGACTTGCCGCCGTGGCCGGCTTCCATGTTCGTGCGGAACACGACCGGATACCTGGATGTGTTCAGGTCGCGCAGGCGGGCGACGTACTTCGCCGGCTCCCAGTACTGCACCTGCGAATCCCACAGACCGGTGCCGACGAACATCGCCGGGTACGCCTGCTTCGACAGGTTGTCGTACGGCGAGTAGGACAGCATGTAGTCGTAGTAATCCTTCTTCTCCGGGTTGCCCCACTCGTCGTATTCGTTGGTGGTCAGCGGGATGGTCGGGTCGAGCATGGTGGTGACCACGTCGACGAAGGGCACCTGCGACAGGATCACGCGGTACTTGTCCGGCGCCATGTTCGAGATCGCGCCCATCAGCAGGCCACCGGCGCTGCCACCGTAGGCCGCGACGCGGTCCTTCGCGGCGTAGCCCTGCTTGACCAGCGCGTCGGTGACGTCGATGAAGTCGGTGAAGGTGTTCTTCTTGCGGAACAGCTTGCCGTCGTCGTACCACTTGCGGCCCATCTCCTGGCCGCCGCGGATGTGCGCCAGGGCGTAGACCATGCCGCGGTCGAGCAGGCTGACGTTGACCACGCTGAAGCCCGGGTCCATCGACGCGCCGTAGCTGCCGTAGGCGTACTGCAGCATGGCGGCGCTGCCGTCGCGCTTGAAGCCCTTGCGGTAGACCAGCGACACCGGGATCTTCGCGCCGTCGCGCGCGGTCACCCACACGCGCTCGGTGGTGTACTGCGACGCGTCGTAGCCGATCACCGGCTGCTGCTTGAGCAGGCGGCGCTCGCCGGTCGAGGTGTTCAGTTCGTAGGTGGTCGCCGGGGTGGTCTGCGAGGTGTAGGTGTAGCGCAGCCAGGGCGTGTCGCTCTCGGAATTGGTCGACAGGCCCATCGAGTACGCCGGCTCGTCGGCCTTCACGTACTCCTCGCCGGCCTTCTTCAGCAGGCGGATCCGCTCCAGGCCGTCGGAACGCTCGGCCACGGCGGTGAAGCCGTCGAACAGCTCGAAGCCTTCGATGAACACGTCGTCGCGATGCGCGACCCAGTCGGTCCACTGCGCACGCGAGGTGCTGTCGCTGGGCGCGGTGACGATCTTGTAGTTCGGCGCGGGCTTGCCGTCGGCGCCCGGTGCGTTGGTGCGGATCACCCAGCGGCCGCCGTGGTGGTCGGCACTGTATTCCACGTCGCGCTCGCGCGGCGCCAGCACGACGAACTCGCCGGGGTTGGCGGCGGACGTGCAGCGCGCTTCGCTGGACACCGTGCTGTCGACGGCGATGCAGATGTACTTGTCGTCGCGGGTGCGGCCGATGCCCATGTAGAAGCTGTCGTCCTTCTCCTCGTACACCACCACGTCCTGCGCGACCGGGGTGCCGAGCACGTGCTTCTTCACGCGCACGGTGAGCAGGGTCTCGGGATCGTTCTCGACGTAGAACAGGGTCTTGTTGTCGTCGGCCCACACGAGGTTCGCCGACACGCCCTGGATCACGTCCGGATACAGCTCGCCGGTATCCAGGTTCTTGAAGCGCACCGTGTACTGGCGGCGGCCGTTGGTGTCCTCGGCGTAGGCCAGCAGGCGGTTGTCCTGGCTGACTTCCCAGTCGCCGACGCTGTAGTAGCCCTTGTCCTTGGCCAGCACGTTCAGGTCGAGCAGGACCTGTTCGTCCTGGCTCTGGCTGCCGTCGGCGGCGGCCTTCGCGCGCAGGTAGACCGGGTAGTCCTGGCCGGTCTTGAACCGGCTGAAGTACCACCAGCCGCGCTCGCGGTACGGCACCGAGTCGTCGTCCTGCTTGATGCGGCCGACGATCTCGTTGTACAGCGCCTCCTGCAGCGGCTTGAGCGGCGCCATGACCTTGTCGACGTAGGCGTTCTCGGCCTGGAGGTAGGCCAGCATCTCCTTGTTCTCGCGCTTGTCGTCGCGCAGCCAGTAGTACTCGTCGTTGCGGGTCGCGCCGTGCGGCGCCTTGACCTGGTGCGGCTTCCTGGCCGCGTCGGGCGGCGGCGGGAGATCGGCGGAAAGGGCGGACAGCGGTAGCGTCATGAGCAGCGCAAGGGTGGTGAGGCGGAGGGACATGATGAGGGACTCGGCCGGTGAATGTGGGCGGCAATGGGGACGGATGACGCCGGTCGCCCATGTCGCCGGCGCAGCATAGCGACAAACCCCGGGCCGCCGACCTGCCGGAAGTGATGGCTGCCTGCACCTCGGAGCGTGGCGCCGGTCACATCCGATCCGCGCAGACCGTTGCGACCCGGCATCCCGGGCGACCCCGGGCCCCGCTTTCGCGTTGACAGGGCGCGTCGGGCCCGCTACAGACTGTACCCCTGCGTATGGACAGCCGCCGGCGCCGGATCGCAGCTCGCACCGCCGGGACAGGCGCTGCCCCGGCCCCACCGAAGAAGGACTTGAGGAGCGCATCGGCATGAGCGGAATCCTGAGAGAGGCCACCGACGACGACCTGCGGTCGTTCGACGAGGCGCGCGCGACCATCCGCACGCACACCACGCACGACCCCGGTTTCGACACCACCCGCAACCCGCACCTGCGGCTCTTCTTCGCGAACTTCGACGGCACCGGCAACGATGTCGAGGTCGCGCCGCAGAAGGGCACCAACGTCGCGCGCATCCGCGACGACATCCAGTCGCTCAACGAGCGCGGGCTCAACGCCGTGCGCACCCACTACGTCGAAGGGCCCGGCACCCAGGCAGGCCGGCTGGCCTCGACCCGGGACCAGGCCACGGGCGACACCTTCCCGCTGCGCCTGGAGGCGATGTACGGCGCGCTGTGCGAGCAGACCCTCAAATGGAAGCGCGAAGACCCCGAGGCCGAGGTCCGGGTGGTCAGCGTCGGCTTCAGCCGCGGCGCCACCGAGGCGGCCGGCTTCACCAACCTGCTGGAGCGTCGCGGCATCCAGGACCCGACCCAGGCGCGGATCGAGCGCGAGGTCGAGCCGGTGCAGTCCTCGCGCAACTGGGTCTTCAACAGCCACGAGAACGTTCGCGTCTTCGACGGCCCGCCGCTGGTCGCGCCCGGCGGGGTGAAGCAGGCGGTGGTGCTGTTCGATCCCGTGGCGACCGGCGGGCCGGAGCGTTACGACCGCTCGCTGCCCGATTCGGTGGTGGCCGGCCTGCAGATCACCGCGAAGGACGAGCACCGCACCCTGTTTCCGGTCAACGAGATCATCGACCGCACCCGGAATGGCGAGGGCCGGTTCCTCAACGTGGAGGTCAACGGCGCGCACTCCGACATCGGCGGCGGCTACTCCGAGCGGCAGGGCCTCGCCGGGCATTCGGGCAACCTGGCGGCGGACTACCTCAACACCCTGACCGGCCACCGGATGTTCCACCAGGTGGAGGTGGCGCGCGAGGACTGCGCGGTGCACGACTCCAACAGCACGATGTTCCGCACCCTGGCGCGGATGCAGGGCCTGCCGCCCGAGGTCGACCGCACTGTCGAAGGCAGCCTCGGCGTGGCCGAGCGCACCGTGCCGCAGGGCCGCGACATCCGCCTCGACGCGGCGCACCTGTACGGCCAGGGCAGTCACGACGCCGAACGCACCAACGACCGCACCGGCATCGCCGACCCGCGCGCCCATGAGGCGCCACGCGACCCCGAGCGCCCGCAGACCAGGGCAGTGCCGGCGCGCGAGCCCGGACCGGGCGCGGACCACGACGCCATCCTGATGCAGTCGATGGGCGCCGTGGCCCGCCTCGGCGACAGCCCGGCGTTCCGCGAGACGCTCGGCAAGTGGGCGCTGGACAAGGGCGAACGCGAGGGCACGATCGACCCGAGCGGTCTGTCGCTGCCCCCGGAGCAGCGCAACGAGCGGGGGATGCGCGAGCACGCCCTGCAGCGCCTGGATCTGGACGGCGAAAGCCCACGCATGCGCCTGGCCGCCGCCATCGCCCTGGAATCGAAGCGCGACGGCCTGCAGCGGATCGACGAGGTGGTGCTGAACACCGACGGCACCAAGCTGATCGCGATCCAGCGCAACGACGGGCATCCGGAACTGGCGCGCCGCGTGGCGGTGGACATCGACGCCGCGCTCAGCGTGCCGCTCGCGGCCACCGCCGGCGAGCTGCGCGAGGCCCCGCAACGTGAGGCGCTGGCCCGCGAGCAGGCCCGCCAGGAGGCACCGCAGCCGAACGAGCCCGTCCTCCCCGACGCCCCCGGCCACGGCCCGCGCCGGCTCTGAGCCCCCACATGCGAACGGCCATGCCCGCAGGCATGGCCGTTCCTGTCTGCAGCGAAGCCGAGGGCAGGCTCAGCCGGCGACGAGTCGCACCCGCGCGAAATTGCGCTTGCCGACCTGCAGCACGCCCTCGAACCCGGGCTGGAAGGTCGTCACCGGGTCCTCGACGACGTTGCCGTCGACCTTCACCGCGCGCTCCTTGAGCTTGCGGTTCGCCTCGGCATTGCTCGGCGTGATGCCGGCGGCGGTCAGCAGCGCGGCGATGCGCAGCCCTTCCGCCGGGATGACCACGTCGTGCAGCGGCAGCAGCGAGGTGTCGCCCTGCCCGGTCACGGCGGCGTGCCAGCCGGCGATCGCGGTCTCGGCGGCGGCGGCATCGTGGAAACGCGCGGCCAGCTCGCGGGCGAGGCGCAGCTTCACATCGCGCGGGTTGAGCTGGCCGGCTTCGATGTCGGCCTTGAGGCGCGCGGCCTCGGCGACGCCGATCTCGAAGCTGAGCAGGTCGATCCAGCGCCACATCAGTTCGTCGCCGATCTTCATGGTCTTGTTGACGATGTCGATCGCCGGCTCGGCGATGCCGATGTAGTTGCCCAGCGACTTGGACATCTTGTTCACGCCGTCCAGGCCTTCCAGCAGCGGCATGGTCAGCACGATCTGCGGCTTCTGGCCGAAGTGTTCCTGCAGGCCGCGGCCCATCAGCAGGTTGAACTTCTGGTCGGTGCCGCCCAGCTCGACGTCGGCCTCCAGGGCCACCGAGTCGTAGCCCTGCACCAGCGGGTAGAGGAATTCGTGGATCGCGATCGACTGCTGCGCGGCGTAGCGCTTGGCGAAGTCGTCGCGCTCGAGCATGCGCGCGACCGTGTGCTGCGCGGCCAGCTTGATCATGTCGGCGGCGCTCATCTTGCCGAACCACTCGCTGTTGAAGCGGACCTCGGTGCGCTCGCGGTCGAGCACCTTGAACACCTGCTCGGCGTAGGTCTCGGCGTTGGCCAGCACGTCCTCGCGGGTCAGCGGCTTGCGGGTGACGTTCTTGCCGGTGGGGTCGCCGATCATCCCGGTGAAGTCGCCGATCAGGAAGATCACCTGGTGGCCCAGGTCCTGGAACTGGCGCATCTTGTTGAGCAGGACGGTGTGGCCCAGGTGCAGGTCGGGCGCGGTAGGGTCGAAGCCGGCCTTGATGCGCAGCGGGCGGCCGCCCGCTTTCATGGACGCGGCCAGGCGGGCTTCCAGCTCCTCGCGCTTGAGGATTTCATCGGCGCCGCGTTCGATGAGCGCCAGGGCGGCCGGGTCGAAGGATTCGGTGGACATGACGGAAGACCAGGAAAGTGACGGCAGAGGGGAAAGGACGACCGTGGATCGAACCGGCCGCAGCAGATGAACAAGGCGTTAAAGCCTAGTTAAACCGAAAGGCAAAAAAAAACCAAGCCGGTCAAGGATTTGACGCGATCTTTTCGACTAACTTATGGTACTGCTCTTGGCCGTCCCGACAGGGGGATTCCGTTCAATGTCCACGCCGTCGAGTCGCACGCTGCGCAACCGTTTGATCCGTCTGCGCAATCTGCGCCAGGCCCAGGCCCAGGAAGCCCACCAGGCCGACCCGTCCCAGACCCTGTCCCCCGGCTTCAACGGCCGCTGGACCCGCCGCCAGTGGGCCCAGGCCAGCCTGATGGCGACCATGGTCGCCCTGATCGGCGCCATCGTCCCCGGCTTCGCCTCCGTGCTCGAGCCCGTCGACGGCCAGGGCCGGGTCCAGACCCAGACCATGTCGCTGAAGCTGCCGCCGCTGTCGCTGATCCGGCGCCAGGGCAATCCCGGCGACAGCTGGCAGAGCGTCACCGTCAAGCGCGGCGCCTCGCTCCGCCACATGTTCACCACCCTCGGCGTGGCCGAGGACGACCTCCAGCGCGTACTCGCCCACCCGGGCGTGAAGGAAGCCATCGGCTACGTCACCCCGCAGGCCCAGCTGTCGGTCGACCTGCCGGTCGGCGGCAAGCTGCGCGCGGTGCGCTACCTGCGCGAGGACGGCCAGCGCGTCCAGCTCGACCTGGTCGACGGCAAGGTCCGCGAGACCGTCGTCAAGCGCGACGTCGACGTGCGCACGGTCGTGCTCAGCGGCAAGGTCGGCCGCTCGCTGTTCCGCTCGGCGCGCAAGCAGGGCCTGACCAGCGTGCATCTCGACCAGCTCACCGACGAGATGTTCAAGTACGACATCGACTTCGACTCCGACCTCGACGACGACGACCGCTTCAGCGTGGTGGTCGACCAGATGTGGGTGGACGGCGAACTGGAGAACACCGGCCCGGTGCTGGCCGCCGCGTTCACCGTGGACGGCAAGCTGCATACCGCCTTCCGCCACTACCGCAACGGCAAGCCGGAATACTTCACCTCCGACGGCCGTCCGCTGAAGAAGAACTTCATCCGCATGCCGATCCCCTACGCCCGGCTGACCTCCAGCTTCGGCGCGCGCCGCCACCCGGTGCTCGGTCGCATGCGCATGCACAAGGGCGTGGACTACGCCGCGGGCACCGGCACGCCGATCCAGGCCGCCGGCGACGCGCGCGTGCAGTTCGTCGGCTGGCAGGGCGGCTACGGCAAGACCGTGGTGCTGGACCATGGCCGCGGCACCACCACGCTCTACGGGCACATGTCGCGCTTCGGCAACATCCGACCCGGCCAGCGCGTTGCCCAGGGCACGATCATCGGCTACGTGGGCAGCACCGGCATGTCGACCGGCCCGCACCTGCACTACGAATTCCGCATCAACGGCGTGCACCGCAATCCGCTCAGCGTGACCCTGCCGCCGCCGGAACCGCTGCGCGGCGCCGAGCTGGCCAGCTTCCGCGCCGAGACCCAGCGCGCGATGGCCAAGATCCGCACCGTCGAGAACATCGTCTTCCCGGCCGGCATGGAACCCATCCAGGTCGCCGCCGCCGACAAGCCGGCCGACGCGAAGAAGAAGGGCTGAGCGCCCACCGACCGCGTCGCCGCTGGCGGCGGCGCGGGCCATCGCCGATCATGGCGCGATGCATGACGCCATGACCGCTCCCCTCGCATCCGTCCCGCTCGCGGACATGTTCTTTGTGGGCATGATCTCCGGCACCAGCGCCGACGGGATCGACGTCGCCATCGCCCGTTTCCACGATGCGCCCGCGCCGCGCGCCGAACTCGCGTTCGGCCGCACCTATGCCTGGGACCCGGCGCTGCGCGAGGTGCTGGTGGAGCTGGGCCAGCGCGCGCCGTCGCTGACCCTGGACGAGATCGGCACGCTCGAGACGCGCATCGGCCAGGCCTTCGCCGATGCCGCCGAATCCGCGATCCGCGACAGCGGCATCGACCGCGCCGCGCTCGGCGCGATCGGCTCGCACGGCCAGACCCTGCGCCATCGGCCGGACGGCCCGCGCGGCGACGGCCAGCACCGCTTCACCCTGCAGCTGGGCGACGCCAGCCTGATCGCCGAGACCACCGGCGTGCGCACGGTCGCCGACTTCCGCCGTCGCGACGTCGCCGCCGGCGGCCATGGCGCGCCGCTGCTGCCAGCCCTGCATGCGGCCCTGCTGGCCTCGCCCGGCGAGGACCGCGCAGTGCTGAACCTCGGCGGGATCGCCAACCTGACCCTGCTGCCCGCCGATGGTGGCGCGGTGCGCGGCTTCGACACCGGCCCGGCGAACGGCCTGATGGATGCCTGGTGCCTGCGCCACACCGGCTGGGCCTACGATCGCGGCGGCAGTTTCGCGGCTTCGGGCCAAGTCGATGCCGACCTGCTCGCACGCCTGCTCGATGAGCCGTACTTCGCGCTGCCGCCGCCCAAGAGCACCGGCCGCGACCAGTTCCACCTGGGCTGGGTCGAATCCAAGCTGGCGGGGCACGAGACCCCGGCCGACGTGCAGGCCACCCTGCTCGCCCTGACCACGTCGACCGTCGCCGAGGCCCTGCGCGCGACCCTGCCCGGCGCATGGCGGGTCATCGCCTGCGGTGGCGGCGTGCACAACCCCGCGCTGATGCGCGCGCTGGCGGAGGCGCTGCCGGACGTGATCGTGGAATCCACCGCCGCGCACGGCATCGATCCGGACATGGTCGAAGCCCTGGGCTTCGCTTGGCTGGCCCGGCAGACCGTGCTCGGCCGCCCGGGCAACCTGCCGAGCGTCACCGGCGCGCGCGGGCCGCGGGTGCTGGGCGCGATCCACGCCCCCTGACGGCTGTAGAGCGGAGCGAAGCTCCGCTGCACCCTCTCCGGAGACAGCCCAGCGGAGCTTCGCTCCGCTCTACAGGTGCTCGGGCCTGAAGGCCCTCCTACAAAGGGCTTAACCGCCGAGCTTCGAGCCGATGGGCACGTCGCGGAGCGCGCGCTCCAGCTCGTCCGGGTCGAATTCGGCCGGGGGCTCCGGTTCGGCCGGCGCGGTGTCGCCCAGGCGTCCGATGAGCGAGAAGCCCGGATCGTTCGGCAGGGTTTCCAGGGACGCGATCACCGACTGCATCACGTCCGATTCCCTCGAATCGAAGCGCAGCGCCCCACCCTCGCTGGCGTACAGCCCGCGCTCGATCAGGTGCAGGATCGTCTCGTGCATCGTCCAGCCGTTCATCTCCGCGACCTTGCGGATGCGCGCGGCCATGCCCGGATCGATGTCGCGGAGAACGAGGTCGGTCATGCGTTCATCCCGTGGCCGGCAGGGCCCCTTCCGCCGTCCTGCGCGCGTGGCGCACCAGCCACAGGCACAGCAGCAGGGCCGGAATGCCGATCAGCGCCGTGCCCACGAAGAACAGCGCGTAGGCATCGACCAGCGCGTGGCTCTTCGCCAGCCCATCCACGGCCGCGCCCGAGAGGCCCTTCAGGAATTTGCCGGGCATCGCGTAGAACGAGCTGAGCAGCGCGTACTGCGTGGCCGTGTAGCCCAGCGAGGTCAGGCTGGACATGTAACCGACCAGGGCCACCCCGGCGAAGCCCTGCGAGAAGTTGTCGATCGCCATCGCGATCGAGAACGCCTGGGTGTCCGCACCGTGCCAGGCCAGCCAGGCGAAGGCGAGGTTCGAGGCCGGGCCGACCACCGCGCCGATCATCAGCGTGGTGACGAAACCCAGGCGCAGCGCGCTGAGCCCGGCGATGACGATGCCGACGGTGGTCGCGATCCAGCCGACCGAGCCGCGCACCGCACCGACGGTTTCCTTGGCGATGCCGATGTCGTTGTAGAACGGGTTGGCCATCGGCCCCATCACGAAATCCGGCAGGCGGTAGAGGCTGATGGCGAGCAGGATCAGCAGCGCGGCCTTGCCGTGGTCGCGAAAGAACATCAGCAGCGGGCCGACGGCGGCATCGAAGAAGCGCAGCAGCGGCTGCACCAGCGGGCGCGACCAGGTCGCGTCGCGGATCGGTGCGTCGCCGGGCGTGCGGCGGGTCAGCAGCCAGATCGCGACCGGCATGCCGACGGCGAACGCGGCATCGCCCCAGTCCCAGCCCTTCTCCCAGAAGTTGTGCGCGACGACGAGGAAGGCCACCGACGCGACGCCCAGCAGCAATGCCACCAGCCAGCGCACCACCATGCCGTCGGAGACGCCCAGCTTGCCGGCGCGCGGATCGGGCAGTTCGACCACCGGTCCGACCTGCGGCTTGCGGGATTCGCGGGCGAAGAACACCGCGATCATGCCCAGGCCCATCAGGCCGGCGATGAGTTCGTAGGACGCGACCCAGCCGATCTTCGCCGCGATTACCAGGATCCAGGCGTCGGTCAGCAGCAGCGCGAAGCGGTAGCCGAGCTGGTAGGCCGCGCTGAGCAGCGACAGTTCCTCGCCGTCGTCGGCGCTCTCGATGCGCCAGGCGTCGATGACGATGTCCTGCGTGGCCGAGGCGAAGGCGGCGATCAGGGCCAGCGAGGCGAAGGCGATCAGCCCGCCCTGCGGCGTGATCAGCGCCATGCCGACCAGACCGGCCGCGACCACCAGCTGCGCGAGCAGCATCCAGCCCCGGCGATGCCCCAGCAGGCGTCCGAGCACCGGCACATGGACCTTGTCGATGATCGGCGCCCACAGGAACTTCATCGAATACATGATCCCGACCCACGACAGGAAGCCGATCGCGGTCAGTTCGATGCCGCCCTCGCGCAGCCACAGGCCCATCGTGTTGCCGACGAGCATGAACGGCAGGCCGGCGGACAGGCCCAGCAGCAGCATCGCCAGCACCTTGCGCTGGCGCAGGCCACGCAGCACGTCGCGCCAGCCGGGGCGCCTGGGCTTGCCTGCGGGCTTCTCCGCGCCCGGGGTCGCGTCGGTCGTCGTGGCGGCGCCGCTCATTCGGCGTACTCCACGACGAAGGGCGCATGGTCGGAGAAACGCGGCTCCTTGTGGACCGCGCAGGCCTTCACCTTGTCGCGCAGCCCCGGGGTGATGAACTGGTAGTCGATGCGCCAGCCCACGTCCTTGGCGCGCGCGGCGCCGCGCTGCGACCACCAGGTGTAGTCGGTGCCTTCGGGATGCAGCACGCGGTAGGCGTCGATCCAGCCCTGCTCCGGCGCGGGCGTGCCGTCGCCGCAGGCGTCGGCGATCTGCGCGTTGAGCCAGGCGCGCTCCTCGGGCAGGCAGCCGGAATTCTTCTGGTTCGAGGTCCAGTTCCTGATGTCGTTGCGCGCGCGGACGATGTTCCAGTCGCCGCACAGCACGTAGTCGCGGCCGCTGCGCAGCCATTCGTCGAGGATGGGCCTGAGCCAACGCATGACCTCGAACTTGAACGCCTGGCGCACGTCGCCGGACGAGCCGGACGGGATGTAGAACGAGACCACGCTGAGGTTGCCGAAGCGCGCCTCGATGTAGCGGCCCTCGTCGTCGAACGGCGCCCAGCCCAGCGCGGTGCGGACCTCGTCCGGTTCGCGGCGGCTGTAGATGCCCACGCCGCTGTAGCCCTTCTTCGTGATCGCGTCCTTGAACCAGGCGCGGTAGCCCTCGGCCTGCAGTTCCGGCGCGGCGAGCTGGTGCTCCTGCGCCTTGGTTTCCTGCACGCAGAGCACGTCGGCGTCCTGCGCGCGGAACCAGTCGAAGAAACCCTTGGTGGCCGCGGAGCGCAGGCCGTTGGCGTTGAAGCTGATGATGTTCACGAGGCGGAGGACGGTCGTCTGGCGGAGGAAGGGGCCGGCGGCATGCGCATGCGCATCGGGCCCGCAGTGAGACTAGCGGATCGGCTGGGCCAAGGCACGCCATCAGGCACTCTGCCCGCGACTTCGCGGGCGTTCGCCTTTACGATGCCGCTTTCCATTGACGATGCCCGCGCCACCGTGACCGATCACCGCACCCGCTTCCTGCAACTGGCCCTCCGCGTCGATGCCCTGCGTTTCGGCGAGTTCACCCTGAAGTCCGGGCGGGTCAGCCCGTATTTCTTCAACGCGGGACGCTTCGACACCGGCGCGGCGATCGCCGGCCTGGCGCGCTGCTACGCCGATGCGGTGGACGCGGCCGGCCTCGGTTTCGACCTGCTGTTCGGCCCAGCCTACAAGGGCATCCCGCTGGCGACCGCGCTGGCCTGCGAGTACGCCGGGCGCGGGCGCGACCTGCCGGTGGCGTTCAACCGCAAGGAAGCGAAGACGCACGGCGAAGGCGGCACCCTGATCGGCGCGCCGCTGGCCGGCAAGCGCGTGCTGATCGTCGACGACGTGATCACCGCAGGCACCGCGATCCGCGAGGCCCTGGGCCTGATCCGCGAGGCCGGCGGCGTGCCGGCGGGGATCGTGATCGCGCTGGACCGTCAGGAGGTCGCCCCCGGCGACGGCCCGCCGATGTCCGCCGCGCAGGCGGTCACCGCCGAGGCCGGGATTCCCGTGATCCCGGTCGCAGGACTGGACGACCTGCTTGCATTCGCAGGCGAAAGCGCCGACCTTCTCGACCAGCGCGACCGCCTGCTGGCCTACCGGGCCCGCTACGGTTGCGTGGCGAACCCCACGACCTGATCCGCCCATCCAGGGGGATGGCGAGATGAACATCCTGCGCAACCCATTGCTCACCGGGACCACGGTCCTGCTCGCTGCCGCGCTGTCGACCGCCCTGCTGTCGACCACGGCGTCCGCGCAGCAGAAGGACAAGCCCAAGAAACTCTACTGCTGGGACGAAGGCGGCCGCCGCGTCTGCAGCGACACCCTGCCGGCCTCGGCCGTCGGCCACCAGCGCACCGAACGCAGCGCCAGCACCGGCTCGGCGATCGAACGGGTCGAGCGCGAGCTGACCGCCGAGGAACGCGCCGCCGCCGACCTGCAGGCCAAGGCGCAGGAAAGCGCGGCGGACCGGCTGCGCCGGGAAATGGCGATGGTGGTGTCCTACACCACGGAGAAGGACCTGCAGCGCGCCTTCCAGGAGCGTTTCGCGCTGGTCGACGAGGGCCTGAAGTCGTCCTCGATGGCGCACACCAACCTGCACAAGAGCCTGATCACCCTGCTCCGCCAGGCCAACGACCTGGAGCTGGCAGGCAAGCCGGTGGGCAAGCAACTGCGCAACCGCATCCTGACCCAGCATCGCGAACTGGGCATGCTCGTGGCCACGCAGCAGCGCCTGCGCACCGAACGCGGCACCCTGCAGGCCGAATACGAGCAGGCGCTGCGCCGCTATCGCGAGCTGAAGGGCACCGCAACCGCGACCTCACCGACGGCACCGACGCTCGCAAGCGGCGGCTGAGTCTAAAAACGAACAACGGGGTCAGGTTCACTTCGACTTCCACTCGAAGTGAACCTGACCCCGTTTTTTTTTACCCCGTTTTTTTCAGAACGGCAGCACCATGTCCGGCTTGAGCTGGAGCAGGCGCGTGCGGAACGCGCCCTGGATGCGCAGCAGGGCCTCCTGGTCGTCCGCCTCGAAACGCAGGACCAAGATGGGCGTGGTGTTCGAGGCGCGCACCAGGCCCCAGCCGTCGGGCCAGTCCACGCGCAGGCCGTCGATGGTCGACGGGCGCCCGCCCTCGAACTGGGCAGTCTCGCGGAAGCGTTCGACGAAGGCGTGCGGGTCGCGATCGCCCATCTCGATCTTCAGTTCCGGCGTCGAGATGCCCTTGGGCAGGGCATGCAGCACCTCGTCCGGGAATTCCGGCGAGGCGGCGAGGATCTCCAGCAGGCGCGCCGCCGAGTAGATGCCGTCGTCGAAGCCGTACCAGCGCTCGGCGAAGAAGAAGTGGCCGCTCATCTCGCCGGCCAGTTCGGCGCCGGTCTCGCGCATCTTCGCCTTGATCAGCGAATGCCCGGTCTTCCACATCAGCGGGCTGCCGCCGTGGCGCAGGATGTGCGGCGCGAGCCGGCCGGTGCACTTCACATCGTAGACGATCATCGCGCCCGGGTTGCGCTCCAGCACGTCGGCGGCGAACAGCATCAGCAGGCGGTCGGCGAAGATGTTCTCGCCGTCGCGGGTGACCACGCCCAGGCGATCGCCGTCGCCGTCGAAGGCGATGCCGAGGTCGGCATCGAGGCGCTGCACCATGTTGATCAGATCCTTGAGATTGTGCGGCTCGCTCGGATCGGGGTGATGGTTCGGGAAGGTGCCGTCGATCTCGCAGTACAGCTCCTCGACGTCGGCGCCGATCGCTTCCAGCACGCGCGGGCCGATCTCGCCGGCCACGCCGTTGCCGGCATCCACGACGACCTTCAGGCGACGGCCCAGCTGCACGTCGGAGGCGATGCGCTGCACGTAGTCGGCGCTGATGTCGCGCTCGCTGTAGTTGCCCTGGGTATGCGGCTGGTGCAGGCGGTTCTCGGCGATGCGCGCGTGCAGGTCGGTGATAGCGTCGCCGGACAGCGTCTCGCCGCCGACGACGATCTTGAAGCCGTTGTAGTCCGGCGGATTGTGGCTGCCGGTGACCGAGACGCAGCAGCCGGTGCGCAGGTGGTAGGCGCCGAAGTAGACCACCGGCGTGGGCACCATGCCGATGTCGATCACGTTCACGCCGGCCTTGCGCAGGCCCGCGACCAGCCCTTCGACCATCGTCGGGCCCGAGAGGCGGCCGTCGCGGCCGACCACGATGTCGGACAGGTCCTGCTCGCGCATCAGCGAGCCGATGGCGTGGCCGATCAGTTCGGCGACGCCGGCATCGAGGGTCTTCCCGACCACGCCGCGGATGTCGTAGGCGCGGAAGATGCTGCGTTCGATCAGCACCTGCGGCGACTTCGGCGTTTCGCGCACGTCGATCGGCGGCGGCACGGCCGCACCGGAGGTGGCCGCCTGCTCGCCGGCCACCGATTCCATGAGAGTGGGCGCATCGTCGACCGCGCCGCCGGCGCTGCCGGGCTGCAGGCGGGTCAGGCGGAAGGCGACATAGGCCAGCAGCACCAGCAGCACCGCCGCCACCATCGCCGGGATCCCGCCGAGGCCGGCCAGCGCCCCGGGCGGGGCCGAGGTCGCGGCGACCACGCGCAGCCCGGAATCGGACACGTCGCGGGCCATGCGCTCGGCGCCGCCGGTGTATTCCATGTTGCCGCGCTCCCAGACGGTCGCGCTGTTCTGGCGCAGGCCGAGATAGCTGTCGTCGTCGAGGCCGAGGGTGTCGAGGCCGGTCGTCAGCTCGGACAGGGGCAGCTGGGCGTAGGCCACGCCGACCACCCGGTCGCCCTGCTTCACCGGCGCCGCGAGCGCCAGGTGCGGCTGGCCCTTGCTGCTGACCACCCAGCTGCGCACGCGGTTCTCGGCCAGGGCGGACTCCAGCACTGCCAGGCGCCCGAAGCCGATCTTGGTGGCCTCGGCGTAGGCAACCTCCAGGTCGGTGCCGTACACCTGGACCATCGACACATTCGGCCAGCCGGTGCGGATCGCCTTCGCGGCGCCGGCCAGGTCGCCGGTCGCCAGCGCCGCCTGCACGGCCGGCCGCTCCATCGCCTCGGCCAGCTGCTTCTGCTGGCGCAGCATGGCCTGGTGCACCAGCTGCATGCCGTTGTCGCGGGTGAGTTCCAGGGCCTCGCGGCGCTGGTCGTGCATGAACTGCGCCACGCCGCTCCAGCCCATCACCACGGCCAGCACGAGGCAGAGCGCGGCGATCGGCAGCAGGGCCGGACGAATCTGGAGGATCTGCTGGCGTGTGCGGTCTTTCATCGATTGGGTCCCGAATCTGGAGTGTCCGGCGCCGCCCCCTGCAGGGCGGCGCGCCTGTCCAGGCGTCGCTCAGCGAACGCCCGTATGGCCGAAGCCGCCCGCCCCACGGGCGCTGTCGGTGAAAGTATCCACGACCTCGAAGGTGGCGCGAACGATCGGAAGGATGACCAGCTGCGCGATCCGGTCGCCCGGGGCGATGGTGAAGACTTCGCGCCCGCGGTTCCAGGTACTGATCAGCAGCGGCCCCTGGTAATCGGCATCGATCAGGCCGGTGCCGTTGCCCAGCACGATGCCGTGCTTGTGGCCCAGGCCGGAGCGCGGCAGGATCACCGCGCACAGCCCGGGGTCGGCGATGTGGATCGACAGGCCCGACGGCACCAGCGCGGCGTCGCCCGGGGCCAGGATCAGCGGCGCATCGAGCGCGGCGCGCAGGTCCAGGCCGGCGCTGGCCTCGGTCGCGTAGGCCGGCAGCGGCCATTCGCCGCCGAAGCGGGGGTCGAGGAGCTTGACCTGCAGTGTGTGGTGCATCGAGGCGCGTCCCGGCGAGGGTTCAGAGCCGCTCACGGATGAGGTCCAGCAGGGCGTCGGCCAGCACCGTCTTCGGCGCCGACCCCAGCGGATGCACCCGTTCGGCGTCGATCACGGTCAGGGCGTTGTCGTCGCTCTCGAAACCGCTGCCGGCGTAGCCGACCAGGTTCGCCGCGATCATGTCCAGCTGCTTGCGCACCAGCTTGTCGCGGGCGTAATGCTCGACATCGTGGGTCTCGGCGGCGAAGCCCACGACCACGCGCGGACGCTGGGCATGGGTCGCGACCTCGGCCAGCACGTCGCGGGTGCGCACCAGCTCGATCGTCAGGGTGTCGCCGCCGTCGGGCTGGTCGGATTTCTTGATCTTCTGCGACTGGATCTCGCGCGCGGTGTAGTCGGCCACGGCGGCGGCGCCGATGTAGACGTCCGCAGGCAGCGAGCCGATCACCGCGTCGTGCATTTCCGCCGCCGAGCGCACATTGATGCGGCGCACGCCGGGCGGGGTCGGCATGTTCACCGGGCCGGCGACCAGCACCACCTGCGCGCCCCGGCGCGCGGCCGACGCGGCGATGGCGAAGCCCATCTTGCCGCTGCTCCGGTTGCCGATGAAGCGCACCGGGTCCAGGTCCTCGTAGGTCGGCCCGGCACTGATCAGGATGCGGCAGCCGGTCAGGTCCGGGCCGGACGACAGCGACGCGGCCAGCACCTCGACGATCGCCGGCGGCTCGCTGAGCCGGCCCGGGCCGATCTCGCCGCAGGCCTGCGCACCTGTCTCGGGGCCGATGACCGACACCCCACGGGCGCGCAGCGTGGCCAGGTTGGCCAGCGTGGCCGGATGCAGCCACATGCGGTTGTTCATCGCCGGCGCCACGAACAGCGGCGCGGTCGTGGCCAGGCACAGGGTGGTCACCAGGTCGTCGGCCATGCCGTGGGCCAGCCGCGCCAGCACGTCGGCGGTGGCGGGCGCCACCAGCACCGCGTCGGCCCAGCGCGCCAGTTCGATATGGCCCATCGCCGCCTCGGCGGCCTCGTCCCAGAGCGAACCGCGCACCGGCACGCCGGACACCGCCTGCAGGCTGGCCGCACCGATGAAACGCTGGGCGTTCTCGGTCATCGCCACCTGCACCTCGGCACCGACTTCACGCAGCCGGCGCACCAGCTCCACCGACTTGTAGGCAGCGATGCCGCCGCAGACGCAGAGCAGGATGCGTCGACCGGCCAGGGTGTGCGCCATGCGGGGTTTTCCTACGAAACGGACCGGCGGACAGCTTACCCGATGACGGCGCAAACCCCGACAGCCGGGGGCCCGGCGAGGCGCTGCAATGGGCATCCCGTCCCACACCCGAGCACACCGCCGCCATGCAGATCCGAGACTGGCCCGACGACGAACGCCCCCGCGAGAAACTCCTCAAGCACGGTCCCGCCGTGCTCTCCGACGCCGAACTGCTGGCGCTCTTCCTCGGCTCCGGCCGGCGCGGCGCGGACGTGGTCACCTGCGCCCGCCGCCTGCTGAACGCACAGGGCTCGCTGCGCGCCTTGCTGGAACTGCCGCCGGACCGCCTGCTGCGGCTGCCGATGGTCGGCCCGGCCCGCGCCTGCGTCCTGCTCGGCGCGCTGGAGCTGGGCAACCGCCACCTCGCCACCGCCCTGGAACGCGGCGACGCCCTGCGCGACCCGGACAGTGCCGGCCGCTACTTCGCGCAGCGCCTGCGCGGCCTGCCGCACGAGGTCTTCGCCGTGCTCTTCCTCGACACCCGCCACCGCGCCATCGCCTTCGAGGAGATGTTCCGCGGCACGGTGGACGGCGCCGAGGTCCACCCCCGCGAGGTCGTGCGCCGCGCCCTCGCCCACAACGCCGCCGCCCTGATCGTCGGCCACAACCACCCCAGCGGCAACGGCGAGCCCAGCGCCGCCGACCGCGCCATCACCGCCCGCCTCAAGCAATCCCTGGCCCTGGTCGACATCCGCCTGCTCGACCACTTCGTCATCGGCGACGGCAGCCCGGTGTCGCTCGCCGCGCGGGGGTGGGTATGAGGCATCAGGGGCAGCGCGCGCGGGCCCGGAGCCGGCGAGGTTGTCGGCTACAATGACCGACCGCCGCAACCCAGCCCTCACGCGAAAAATCCCCGTGAAATCACAGCTTCGCGCCCTCATCGAGCAGGGCATCGCCAACCTCCGCGCCCAGGGCGTCCTGCCCGCCGACCTCGCCACGCCGGACTTCGTCGTCGAGCGACCGAAGGACCGCAGCCATGGCGACTTCGCGACCAACGCCGCGATGACCCTCGCACGGCCGGCGAAGAGCAATCCGCGCGCGATCGCGCAGGCGCTGATCGACGCGCTGCCGCAGAACGACGACATCGGCGCGGTCGAGATCGCCGGCCCGGGCTTCCTGAATTTCCGCCTGTCCCGCAACGCCTGGCAGCGCCAGCTGCGCGCCGTGCACGCCGAGGGCGCGCGCTACGGCCGCAACGACAGCGGCCGCGGCCGCGTGGCCGGCGTCGAATACGTCTCGGCGAACCCGACCGGTCCGCTGCACGTCGGCCACGGCCGCGCCGCCGCGATCGGCGACTGCATCGCGCGCGTGCTCGACGCCAACGGCTGGGCGGTGAAGCGCGAGTTCTACTACAACGACGCCGGCGTGCAGATCGAGAACCTCACGAAGTCCACGCAGGCGCGCGCGCGCGGCCTCGGCCCGGGCAGCGAGGGCTGGTCGGAGGATTTCTACCAGGGCCACTACATCGCCGACGTGGCGAAGGCCTATCTCGACGGCGCCTCGATCGAAGTCGACGGCCAGGTGATCACCGGCGCGCGCGACCCCGAGAACACCGACGAGATCCGTCGCTTCGCCGTGGCCTACCTGCGCCGCGAGCAGAACCTCGACCTCGAAGCGTTCCGCGTCTCCTTCGACGTGTACTACCTCGAATCCTCGCTGTATCGCGACGGCAAGGTCGAGGAAGCGGTACGCGAGCTGATCGCGCACGGCCACACCTACGAGGAAGGCGGCGCGCTGTGGCTGAAGTCGACCGACTTCGGCGACGACAAGGACCGCGTGATGCGCAAGTCCGACGGCACCTACACCTACTTCGTGCCGGACGTGGCCTATCACCTGACCAAGTGGCAGCGCGGCTACGAGCGCGCGATCACCGAACTGGGCGCCGACCACCACGGCTCGCTGGCGCGCGTGAAGGCAGGCCTGCAGGCGCTGGACTGCGGCATCCCCCAGGACTGGCCGGAGTACGTGCTGCACCAGATGGTCACGGTGATGCGCGGCGGCGAGGAAGTGAAGATCTCCAAGCGCGCCGGCAGCTACGTCACCCTGCGCGACCTGATCGACGAAACCGGCGCCGACGCCGTGCGCTGGTTCCTGATCGCGCGCAAGCCCGACTCGCAGCTGGTGTTCGACATCGACCTCGCCCGCTCGCAGTCGCTCGACAACCCGGTGTACTACGTGCAGCTGTCGCATGCGCGCACCTTCGGCGTGCTGCGCAAGATGGCCGAGCGCGGCCTGTCCTTCGACCTCGAAGCCGGGCTGTCGCAGCCGATCGACATCGCCGACCCGATCGTGCGCGACGTGCTGATCGACCTCTCGCGCTGGCCGGAGATCGTCGAACAGGCCGGCGTCGACCTGGAACCGCACCAGATCGCCACCTACCTCGTCGAGCTGGCGCAGGCCTTCCAGCGCTACTACAACGCCAACATCTTCCTGGTCGACGACGCCGATACCCGGAACGCCCGCCTCGCACTGGGCTTCGCAGTGCAGCGCGTGCTCGCCAACGGCCTCGAACTGCTCGGCGTGTCCGCGCCGGAGGAAATGTTCTTCGCCGACACCGACGGCGCGGAGACTGCGTAAATGGCCGGCAAGCGCAACACGAAGTCGCAGGCGCGCCGCAATTCCGGCGGCGACAGCACCGCCATCCCCGGCGGCATCTGGATGCTGGTCGGTCTCGGCCTGGGCATCGCCCTGTTCCTGTTCCTGCCGAAGTTCCTCGACGGCAAGGGCGCGAACGATTTCTTCCGACCCAAGCCCAACGCCGAGGCCCAGCCGCCGGCGATCGACGCGACCAGCGACAAGGCGCCGATCGCGCAGGACGGCGGCGACGAGGGCGCGGCCACCGACCCGGCGTCCGGCAAGACGCAGGAGCAGGAATACGACTTCTACACCCTGCTCTCGGGCGAGGAGACCGCGCTGAGCGACACCGAACTCGCCGCGCGCGCCCGCGCCGAGGAAGCCGCGCGCCAGCAGGCCGACGACGCGGCGGACCCCGCCGACACGAAGATGCCGGCCGACGACGCGAAGACGCCGCCGCCCGCCATCGATGCCCCGCCGGTCGCCGACACGAAGACGCCGCCGAAGCAGGACGACAAGCCGGACCAGCCCGCCGCGACGACCCGCGACGACACCCGCTACCTGCTGCAGGCCGGTGCGTTCCAGGCCTCCGGCGACGCCGAGGCCCTGAAGGCGAAGATCGCCTTCCTCGGCCTGAGCGCGCGCGTCGAGTCCGCGCAGATCCAGGGCCAGACCGTCTACCGCGTGCGCATGGGGCCCTACGGCAGCGCCACCGAACTGGCCGAGGCGAAGAAGAAGCTCGCCGGCGGCGGCCTGCCGGCGATGGCGGTCAAGGCCAAGTAATCTCGCACTCAAGTCCTTGAAAGAAAAAGGCTTTGCGTCTCACGGTCGCGATCCGTGAGACGCTCCGGCGGCATACTCTCATCCCAAGAGGAGAGAACGCCATGACGCTCGAAGCCGCCCTGCTCCGACCCTCGCTGTTCAGACCCGTGTTCAAGCCCGTCTTCGACGCCCTGCTGTCCCGCCTGCAGCAGCGCAGGCGCCGCGAGCAGCGGCGCGGCGGCGAAGTCGCGATGCGCGACGCCATCCGCGAACTGCTCCTGCCGCAGCCCGACGAACGCCGGATCGAGGCCCGCCTCGCCCTCGCCCGCGCCAGCGGCGTCTCCGCCCACGACATCCGCCTCGCCGAAGCCATGCTCGCGCGCCACCGCGAGACCCGCGAGGCCACCCGCGGCAAGACCCACCGCAGCCGGCGCGGACGCACCCTGCACTGATCGGGCTTCGGCTCCGCGTCACGCGAGACCATGCCCTTACAATCGGCGGATGAAGACCATCCTCATCACCGGCGCCACCTCCGGGTTCGGTCGTGCCGCCGTCGAACGCTTCCATGGCGCCGGCTGGCGCATCATCGCCACCGGCCGCCGCGCCGAACGCCTCGACGCGCTGGCCGACGCGCTCGGCCGCGAGCGCATCCACACGGCGGCCTTCGACATCCGCGACGAGGCCGCGATGCGCGCCGCGCTCGACGCACTGCCGGCCGACTTCCGCGACATCGACGTGCTCGCCAACAACGCCGGCCTCGCGCTCGGCACCGCGCCGGCGCAGCGCGCCGACCTCGCGCAGTGGAAGCAGATGATCGACACCAACGTCACCGCGCTGGCCACGCTCACCCACGCCCTGCTGCCGACGCTCATCGCGCGGCGCGGCGCGATCCTCAACATCTCCTCGATCGCCGCCACCTATCCCTACACCGGCGGCAACGTCTACGGCGGCACCAAGGCCTTCGTCTCGCAGTTCTCGCTCGGCCTGCGCAGCGACCTGCACGGCACCGGCGTGCGCGTGACCAGCATCGAACCGGGCATGGCCGAGACCGAGTTCACCCTCGTCCGCACCAGCGGCGACCAGGCCGCCTCCGACACGCTGTACAAGGGCGCCGAACCGATCACCCCGGACGACATCGCCGAGACGATGTTCTGGATCGCCAACCTGCCCCCGCACCTCAACGTCAACCGCATCGAAGTGATGCCGGTGCGCCAGTCGTTCGCGGGGTTCCAGGTGGCGCGGGATTCCTGAGTGCGTTGATCTCGCCCGAATCAGCCAGAGTCGTCGAAATGAAGAACATCGCAGCACTGCTCGCCGTGTCGCTCACCGCATTGTCGGCCGGAACGAGCCGAGCGCAGTCGACCGAAGAAAGTTACAGCATCAGCGAAGAACTGATGGCATCGCTGAAGCCGCACATCGGCAGCGAACCTGCATTGCCCATGCCTGCCGCCATGTCGACGACACAGACGATCTGGAACAAGGGCAACTTCGGAATGGCGCTCTACTTCGACGAGAGGACACACTTCAAGTTGCTTGAGAATGGCCTCTATGGTCTTGAAGGAACCGGTGCATTCCGAAAAGGTCAATCGAAAGTATCAGCCACGAACCTGTCCCTGTGTGGTCTCCTGCCCCTCGTCAGCTTCAGCAAGTCCAGCTCGACAACAAATGGTTACTTCAGTGTTGTCGGGATCGGAATCAGCGCAAGTTCGACAGTCGCATTCGCCAATCGAAGCAGGATGATCCGCCTGGAAACGAGCGCGCCATCGCTTTGCGGCATCACCCCGGGGATGCATTTCACCTACCGTGTCGACGCTGAATTGACGCGGAGGATCGAAGGCGACTACGTCCGCGACCGCACGGTCGAGGAAGTGGTCAATGGGCAGCTCGTCACCTGCACGGCGGGCCCGGAGATGCAGCCCGCGAGCAGCATCGCCCCTCAGCTGGTTGGCGACTACATTCCCGTCGAGTGCGTCACGCAAGATGCGAAGAACAGGCCCTCATCGACCCAACTTGCCTACCTTGCCTCGTATCGCTTCTATCGGGTGATGGCAAGCAAGGACAAATGGCAAAGAAGCGAGCATGCGCATGTGGTCGAGACCTCCGTCCCCGACAGCGCATCCTCCCAGCCGGCAAATTGAACCGTTCGCCCGCCCGGCGCCACCTGTCTTCCAGAGCGGGATGACACGAACGGGAGCGACCAGGTGCAGCGCGACAGCGAGCGGATCCACGACGAATACCTCGTCGCTTCGGCGCAGGCTGTTAACCGCAGCCTGCGCGTCCGGACGCGCCCGCAGACTCAACCCAGCGGCTCGTCGCTCAGGTAGGTGTAGGCGGTCAGGCCGTTCTCCAGCGCCTCGTTGAGGCGGGCGGCTTCGCTCTTGGTCAGGTCGACGGCGCCGACCTTGGCGCGGTAGATGCGGCGCAGGTCGTCGATCTTGTAGCCGACGTAGTCCAGCATCACGTCGGTGGTGTCGCCGCGACGCTGCTGGACGATGCGGAAGCCTTCGTCGTCGCAGCGGACTTCCACCGCGTCGGTGTCGCCGAACAGGTTGTGGATGTCGCCGAGGATTTCCTGGTACGCGCCGACGAGGAAGAAGCCGATGCGGTAGCGCTCGCCCGGGCGCGGCGCGTGCAGCGGCAGCGAGCTGTCGAGGTCTTCGTTCTCGACGTAGGTGTCGATCTTGCCGTCGGAATCGCAGGTGAGGTCGGCGATCACGCCGCGACGCTCCGGCCGCTCGTCCAGGCGCTCGATCGGGGTGATCGGGAACACCTGGTCGATCGCCCACACGTCGGGCATCGACTCGAACAGGCTGAAGTTGACGAAGTACTTGTCGACCAGGCGCTCGTTGAGTTCGTCGAGCAGGTCGCGATGGCTCTTCTCGTCGTAGGTCAGGCGCGCGCGCACCGCGTGGGCGATGGCGTAGAACAGGTCGTCGAGCCGCGCGCGCGCGACCAGGTCGATCTGGCCCAGTGCATAGAGGGACAGGCCCTCGCTGTGGTGGTGCTGCGCTTCGTGGAAGAGTTCGACCGCCGGACGCGTCTCGATCTCGGCGTGGATCTCGCGCAGGTGGCGGATCACCGCCGCTTCGTCGTCGTGCGCGGGCGGCACGCGGCCTTCCGGCGCGCGCTCGACCTCGGACACGTTGGTGACCAGCATGGCGTGGTGCGCGGTCATCGCGCGGCCGCATTCGGTGACCAGGCGCGGCGGCGGGAAACCGTACTGTTCGCAGGCCTCGGCGATCGGCTGGACGATGCTCGACGCGTACTGGTGGATGCCGTAGTTGATCGAGCAGTAGCTGCGCGAGCGCGTGCCCTCGTAGTCGATGCCCAGGCCGCCGCCGACGTCGACGTGGCTGATCTTCGCGCCGAGCTTCGACAGCTCGACGAAATAGCGGGTCGCTTCGCGCATGCCGTTGGCGATGTCGCGGACGTTGCTGATCTGCGAGCCCATGTGGAAGTGCAGCAGGCCCAGGCAGTCGCCCATGCCGGCGTCGCGCAGGGTTTTCCACAGGTCCAGCACCTGGCGCGGCGAGAGGCCGAACTTGGCCTTGTCGCCGCCGCTGTTCTGCCACTTGCCGGCGCCCAGCGAGGCCAGGCGCATGCGCACGCCGAGGCCCGGCACGACGCCGAGCGCCTTGGCTTCTTCCATGATGAGCGGCAGTTCCGACGGCTTCTCGACCACGATGTAGGTCTGCATGCCGAGCTTGCGGCCGATCAGCGCCAGGCGGATGTATTCGCGGTCCTTGTAGCCGTTGCAGACGATCAGGCCGCCGTTGCGGCTGAGCGCCAGCACCGCCATCAGTTCGGGCTTGCTGCCCGCTTCAAGGCCGAAGCCCTCGCCCGCATGCGAGGCGAGCGTGCCGGCGACGCCGGCGTGCTGGTTGACCTTGATCGGGTACACGGCGGTGTAGCCGCCGGTGTAGTCGAAATCCTGCTGCGCCTGCGCGAACGCGGCCTGCAGCTTGCCCAGGCGGTCGCCGAGGATCTGCGGGAAACGCACCAGCAGCGGCAGTTTCGCCCCACTCGACAGCGCCGCGTCGACCACCTCCGGCAAGGCCACGCCCGGCGCCTGCGCGCCGCGCGGATGCACGACGATGCGGCCGCGGTCGTCGATGTCGAAATACCCCTCGGCCCAGTGCGGGATCGAGTAGGTCTTGCGGGCTTGGTCGATCGACCAGGCGGTCATGGGCGTGCTTCCGGGACGTCAGGGGGGCGTGCATTGTAGGGCCTGCGGCCCGCCCGCACGGGGTCAGCGCCCCCGCCGGTAGACCGGCGGCCCGCACACCGCCCGGACCCGCCGGGCCAGCGCGCGCCGGGCCGAGTCGCCATCGCCGAACACGGTGACGCTGCCGGGCAGGCGCAGGGCCGCGACCAGGCGCTTGAGCCCGGCCGTCTCGCTGGCCACCGAGCCGCGCCAGGCGACCAGCAGGGTGTAGTGCGCGGCCTCGCCGGGCAGGTCCAGGCGCTTGCGCACCAGCCAGGCCTCGGCGACCTGCGGCAGCGCGCGCAGGCTGCCGGACAGGGCCTGCAGCGCCTCGGCATCAAGGTCGTGCGCGACCAGCTCGTCGTCCGCGTCCACGCCGTCGCGGGCCCGCAGCGAGGCGGCCTGCGCGGCGAAGGCCTCGCGCAGCCGTTCGAGGGCTTCGGCCAGATCCGGTGCGATGGTGGCATCGCGACGCCAGGCGTCGAGGCGTTCGAACACCGCGACGATCGCCCCGGCGTCGAGGCGCATCGCCCGTTCCAGTTGGCTGACGCCGTCCATCTCCCCGGCCTCCACGCGCAGCACCCCGGCGCGGAACAGCGCCGACGGGTTGTCCGGCAGGCGCGCCAGCACCTGCTGGTACAGGCGCAGGGGGCCCTGTTCGGGGCGCAGGGTCTCGCACAGCCGGGCATGGGCGAGCAGATCGGCCTCGGCCGGCCCGCCGTCGCGCTCCAGCTCGGCCAGGCGCTGGCGCTCGGGCTCGGCGGCGGCATGCGCCTCGGCCCAGGGTGCCTGGAAGCGCTCGCGCCACTGGGTGTCGACGGTGCGCTCGATCTCGGCCAGCAGTGGGGCACTGAACAACTGCGACGCCGGGGTGCCCGGCCCCACGCCCCCGGGAACGCCGTCGCCGGCTGCCAGACGCTTCGACAGCACGGGATGGGTGTCGTCGACATCGTGCTCGCGCTCGGCGGCGGCGATGACGCGGTCCACGTGCAGTGGCGGCAGTTCGCGCAGCCAGCGCGCCTGCTCGGCGCTGATCGACAGCGGCGGCTTCGGCTGGGCGCGCACGCGCTCGGCCATCGGACGCTGCAGGCGCTTGTCGAGCCAGGCCGAGGCGTGTTCCAGCCGGATCAGGCCGGAGGCCAGCGGTCCGTGGCCGACCAGCCGGCGCGCGACCGCGTCGGCCTCGAATTCCTCCTCGCGCGCCAGCACGAAGCTGACTGCATCGAAATGCGGCGCGTACCAGGCGAAGAAGCGCGACAGCAGCAGCGGCGAGAGCAGGCCGCTGGTCGCCACCGCTTCGGCCATGCGCCACCAGCGCAGGCGCAGGCGGTAGATCCACGCCATGAAGCGGCCGTTGCCGCTGCGAAAATGGCCGAATTCGTGGGCGATCACCGCCAGCAGCTCGTCGCGGTCGAGCAGGCGCAGAAGGGGCAGGCCGAGCACCAGATAGCGGCGCTCGCCGAGCAGGCCGAACATGCGCGGACAGGTCACGGCCGCCGCATTCAGCTCGCTGTCGATCACCACGCCGTCCAGCGGCGGCGCGCCGGCCTCGCGGCGCAGGCGTTCGATCTCGGCCGCCAGTTCCGGGACGTGGTCGGCCCAGAGCGCATAGCCCGGCGGCGGCGCCACCGGTACCCACAGGGCGCGCAGCACGCCCGCCCCCATCGCCAGCAGCAGGACGATCATCACGACGGCCTGCACGTCCCATTCCCGACCGGTGGCGAACATCGCGCCGATCGCCAGCACCGGCAGTCCCAGGCCCAGCAGGGCCAGCGCGCCCAGCACGACATAACCGAGGGCCGCGAGCAGGGCCACCCGGCGGCGGTAGGCGGCCGGCGCCTCCCGGGACTCGGCCTCCAGCCGCGCCACCCGGGCCTTGCGTCGTCGTTCGTCGGCGGTCTCGCGCATTCCGGTCTCCAGGCCCTGTCCCGGCGGGCATCGTAACGGAAGCGGTCGCCACGCTTAGGTACAATGCCGCCCCCTTCCAACCTCCCGGGCCCCGCGCCATGACCGAGACTTCCTGGCATTTCGAGCAGTTCGAGCCCACCGGCTCGGCCATCGGCTACCGCATCACCCGCAAGCTCGACGAGGTGCAGTCGCCGTTCCAGAAGATCGAGATCTACGAGAGCACCGACTGGGGCAACCTGATGCTCATCGACGGCGCGATGATGCTCACCGCGCGCGACAACTTCCTGTACCACGAGATGATCTCGCACCCGGCGCTGTTCACCCATGCGAACCCGGAGAACGTCGTCATCATCGGCGGCGGCGACTGCGGCACCCTGCGCGAGGTGCTCAAGCACCCGGGCGTCAAGAAGGCCGTGCAGTGCGACATCGACGAGCAGGTCACGCGCATGGCCGAGAAGTGGTTCCCGGAACTGTGCGACGCCAACGACGACCCGCGCGCCGAACTGATGTTCGACGACGGCATCGCCTACATGCAGAACGTCGCGCCGGGCAGCCTGGACATCGTCATTGTCGACTCGACCGACCCGGTCGGCCCGGCCGAAGGCCTGTTCAACAAGGCCTTCTACGCGAGCTGCTTCCGCGCCCTGAAGGACGACGGCATCCTGATCCAGCAGTCGGAATCGCCGCTGATGCAGCTGGCGCTGATCCAGGCGATGCGCGACGAGATGGGCAAGGCCGGCTTCACCACCTTCAAGACCCTGCCGTTCCCGCAGCCCTGCTATCCGACCGGCTGGTGGAGCGTGACCCTGGCACGGAAGGCCGGCGGATTCGACTTCCGTGAAGCCGATGCCCGCGCGAAGGCGTTCAAGACGAAGTACTACACGCCCGACCTGCATCGCGGCGTGCTGGTCGCGCCGCCGTTCGTGGCCGAGGCGCTCGGCGAGGCCTGATCGGCCGCGGACGCATCAGCCTTTCGGAAACAGCACGGGCCCGGCAATCGCCGGGCCCGTGTCGTTTGCGGCGATCCATCGCCGCGTGCAGTGCGATCCTGGAGGAATCGTCAGCGGAACGCCGCCATCGTCGCCGCGCGTTCGCGCATCACGCGCTCGTTGTCGTTCGTGCGGCTGGTGCCCATCGTGCCGCCGTTGTAGGTCTGGTCGATGGTCGAGAAGAAGCCGATGCGAGGCTGCGGGTTCGAGTTCACCGCCATGATCGTGCGGAAGTTGTTCGTCCTGTTCACGTAGCCGTGGCCGTAGCGGAACGGCGTGGTGGTCGGGTCGTTGTCGTGGCGCGCGCCGAACAGATGCGCGGCCTCGTGCACGAAGGTGAAGGTGCTGCAGGTGTGGTTCTGCACGAAGAAGCCGCTGCTGGCCACCGCGCCGATCGCCGCCGCCTGGCCGCAGAGCAGGCTGCCGCCCGACACCAGGCCATCGCGCACCACCAAGGCCACGAGATCGGCACCGGTGGTGTTGCGCTGGGTGGTCGAGTAGGCATCGAACCAGCCGTCGGTGGTGCCCTGCAGGCGCGACACCAGGGTCGGCGAATCGTTGGTCGCCTGGCTCTGCGTGGTGAACTGCACGCCGGCGCTTTCGAACAGCAGCGGCAGGCCGTTGTTGGTGAACGCGGTGTTCGACTGGGCGATGAAGAAGGCGGCACGGTCGTTCGCGGCGTTCTGTCCGCCGAGTTCGGCCACCGCTTCCGGCGTGTAGACCTGCAGGACGCGCACGGTGGACGTGGCGGCGACGGTCGCGCGGTTCAGGGTGTAGGTGGCGCGACGATCCGGCTGCGCCGGGATGTCGACGCGGCTCGGCGTGTCGTCGGCGCCTTCCAGGCTGGCCGGATCGCGCTTGACCATGTACTGCTGGGCGCCGTCTTCCGACGTCAGCACTTCGTAGACCTCACCGGTGGAGGTGATGACCTGGCCGGTCACGCGCTGGCCGCGCATCACGAACAGCGCGGTCGACACCGGACGGCCGTCGAGCTTGATCCGGCCATCGGGCATCAGGCGGTTCGCGCCCGACCACACCACGTCGCCGTTCTTCGTGCGATAGGAGCGCGACAGGCTCATGCGCAGGCGCGGGCCTTCCGGCATGGTCAGCATGATTTCGCGCTCGCCGGACGCGAGCATGCCGCGATCGATCGAGACGCGCGTGGCCCACTGCGCGCTCTTGCCGCGCAGCATGTTGTTGACGACGGCCGGCACGCCGGCGGCCTTGCCGGCGGGCGCCTGGAACAGTTCCGGCGCGCGCGCGGATTGCGCACCGGCGACGCCGATGGCGGTGATCGCGCAGGCGATGGACAGCGCGATGATGGACTTCTGCATTGAAACTCTCCCCTTGCATGTTCTGTGATGGTCGGCGATCGAGTCGCCGTTCGCGTTCGCGGTTGAAATGCATGCCGAACGACACGAAGCTTTTGTGACTTAGTAACACCCCCGGTCACAACGCCGCGAACGGGTTCGAACTTAGCCACGGGAAGACGCCGGGTGCGCGATTTCTGTCACAAATCGACAGAATCCTGATCGATCGGGATCGGACCAGGCTCGTGCCTGCAACCATCGGCGGGTGTCGCCGGGATGGGCATGGCGGCTGAAAGGGCAAGGGGCCGCAACGATGGAAACCGGCTTCCCTGCGCCGGATGCCCGGGGCCGAACAACGGTTTCCGAACATCCGCATCATGCAGGCTTAAGGCGCGCGGACTACAACGACGCGGTCTCCTCCCGGCCGAACCGATGATCCGCAACCCTCCCCGCAGCGCCCGCCTCGTCCGTGGCGGACCACTGCCCATGCCGATGCCCTGTCCCGCCGCGCTCGACGACGCGGGCCGATTCGCCTGGACCCATCTGTGGCTGCCGCTGCTGGCCTGGGCGCTGGCGGTATGCACGATCGGCGCGCTGGACATCGACTGGCGCCTGGCGCACGCGCTGTATGCCTGGGAGGGCTATCGCTGGCTGCTGCGCGACGCGACGCTCACCGAAGCCCTGCTGCATCGCGGCGGCCATGCCCTGAGCATCGCGGCATGGCTGGGCGCGCTGGCCGCGTGGTTCGTGGCCCGTCGACGCGGCGCCGCCCTGCAGCGTCCTCTCGCCCGCCTGCTGCTGTCGGTGCTGGCATCGACCCTGCTGGTCTCGTGGATCAAGTCGTGGTCGAACATGGATTGCCCCTGGGACATCGACGGGCTCGGCGGCATGCGCCCCTATCTCGACCTCCTCAGCCCGCGCCCCTCGGGGCTGCCGCAGGGCCGGTGCTTCCCCGCCGGCCACGCCAGTGGCGGCCATGCCTGGGTGGCGCTGTATTTCTTCTTCCTGTCGGTGCGTCCGGCATGGCGCTGGCGCGGACTGGCGATCGGCCTGGGCGTGGGTGCCCTGTTCGGTCTCGCCCAGCAGTTGCGCGGCGCGCACTTCCTCTCGCACGACCTGTGGACGCTGGCGATCTGCTGGTGCGTGGCGTACGCACTGCGCTGCCGCGTGCGTCCGCCGCGCAGGACGGCTCCGATGTGGTGAGGGTTCGCGCCCTCTCGGCGCCCTGTCAGAGGGCGTCGCCGTCCATTTCCCCGGTGCGGATGCGCACCACCTTCTCCAGGTCCCAGACGAAGATCTTGCCGTCGCCGATCTTGCCGGTGCCCGCGGACTGCATGATCGCCTCGACCACGGTGTCGACCTGGTCGTCGGTCACCGCCACTTCCAGCTTGATCTTGGGCAGGAAGTCGACGACGTACTCGGCGCCGCGGTACAGCTCGGTGTGGCCCTTCTGGCGGCCGAAGCCCTTGACCTCGGTGGCGGTGATGCCGGCCACGCCGGCCTCGGCCAGCGCCTCGCGCACGTCATCGAGCTTGAACGGCTTGATGATGGCCATGACCATCTTCATGAACGGATCTCCGGGTCGAATGTCGTCTGCCCGGAAGGATAGCCGGGGTCGGCGCCCGGCGTCGGGGTTTTCCGACAGCGATGCGCGGACTTCCCCGATGGCCCGCCGACGCCGGCGACGCGATGCTGGGCACCGCGCTACAATCCACGGAGCATGCCCATGATCGACCTCAGCCAGATCGACGACCTCGCCCGCCGCCTCAGCGGCCTGGTGCCCCCCGCCCTGCGCGAAGGCCGCGAGGAGATGCAGGAGAACTTCAAGGCCGCCCTCCAGGCGGGCCTGAACAAGCTCGACCTGGTGACCCGCGAGGAATTCGACGTGCAGCGCGCCGTCCTCGCCCGCACCCGCAGCCAGCTCGACGAACTGCGCGCCCTGGTCGAACAGCTCGAAGCTCGGCTCGCCAGAAACGACACCCCGCCCCAGGCCTGAGGGGCATCCCATGACATTGGCCCTCGTGCACACCCGTGCACGGACCGGCGTGCGCGCGCCGTCCGTGAACGCGGAAGTCTTCCTCGCCGGCGGCGTACCGCGCATGTCCATCGTCGGCCTGCCCGAAGCGGCGGTCCGCGAATCCAAGGACCGCGTCCGCGCCGCGATCCAGTGCGCGCAGTACGAATTCCCGGCGCGCGTCATCACCGTCAACCTGGCCCCGGCCGACCTGCCCAAGGACGGCGGTCGCTTCGACCTCCCGATCGCCCTGGGCATTCTCGCCGCCAGCGGCCAGATCCCGCTGGAGGCGCTGCGCGATTTCGAATTCCTCGGCGAACTCGGCCTGACCGGCGAACTGCGCCCGGTCGACGGCGTGCTGCCCGCCGCGCTGGCCGCCGCCGCGCAGGGCCGCAAGCTGATCGTCCCCGCCGCCAACGGCGCGGAAGCCGCGCTCGCGGCCGAGGTCGAAGCCTTCACCGCGCGCACCCTGCTCGAAGTCTGCGGCCATCTCAGCGGCTACAAGACCCTGACGCGCGCCATCGCCCCGGCCTGCGGCTACGACCACGGTCCGGACCTGCGCGATGTGCGCGGCCAGTCCCGGGCCCGGCGCGCGCTGGAGATCGCCGCCGCCGGTGGCCACCACCTGCTGCTGGTCGGCCCGCCCGGCTGCGGCAAGACCCTGCTGGCCTCGCGCCTGCCCGGCCTGCTGCCCGATGCCAGCGAGGCCGAGGCCCTGGAAGCCGCCGCCATCGCCTCGATCAGCGGACGCGGCCTCGACCCGACCCGCTGGCGCACCCGCCCGTTCCGCAGCCCGCACCACACCGCCAGCGCCGTGGCCCTGGTCGGCGGCGGCGCCGAACCGCGTCCCGGCGAGATTTCCCTCGCGCACCAGGGCGTCCTGTTCCTGGACGAGTTACCGGAATGGGACCGCAAGGCGCTCGAAGTCCTGCGCGAGCCGCTGGAGTCGGGTGTGGTCACCATCTCCCGCGCCGCGCGGCAGAGCGAATTCCCGGCGCGCTTCCAGCTGGTCGCGGCGATGAATCCCTGCCCCTGCGGCTGGGCAGGCGACCCCTCGGGCCGCTGCCGCTGCCATCCCGACGCGATCCTGCGCTACCGCAGCAAGATCTCCGGGCCCTTGCTCGAACGCATCGACCTGCACCTCGAAGTGCCGCGCCTCCCGCCCGCCGAGCTGCGCCCCGACGCGCCGCCCGGCGAATCCAGCGACGCCGTGCGCGAGCGCGTGGTGCAGGCACGGGCGCGGCAACAGCAACGCGCAGGCTGCATCAACGCCCGGCTCGACCAGTCGCAGACCAACGCGGCCTGCCGGCTCGCGCCCGAGGACCAGGCCATGCTCGAAAACGCCATCGACCTGCTCCAGCTGTCCGCGCGCTCGATGCACCGCATCCTCCGCGTGGCGCGGACGATCGCGGACCTGGCCGGCAGCGCCGACATCCTCGGCCCGCACGTGGCGGAGGCGATCGGGTATCGGCGTGGGGAGCGGGCGGCCAGTCACCGGGCTGCATGACGGGTGACGGCACCACGCGGACATGGCATCGTCCGGACGGGTCGATGAAGGAGAACGCGCGATGCCCTGTTCCCACGGCGGCTGCCTCTGCGGCGATGTCCGCTTCACGGTCGAGTGGCCCAGCAAGTGGGTCGCGCACTGTCATTGCTCGATGTGCCGGCGCGCGCACGGCGCGGCCTATGTCACCTGGTTCGGCATCGCGGACGAGCGTGCCTGCATCGAGGACACCGCAGGCGCCTTGCGCTGGTATGCCTCGTCGCCCGATGCCGAGCGCGGCTTCTGCGCGCACTGCGGCAGTTCGCTGTTCTTCCGCTCGGCACGCTGGCCGGGGGAACTGCACATCACGCTGGCGAACCTGGAGGGGCCAGCGGACAAGGCGCCGATGGCGCATGTGTTCTGGGACACGCACGTCGACTGGGCGGACGTGGATCCCGGCGATGGCCTGCCGCGCAAACCGGCCCCTGCGTCGGACTGATTCGCCGGGCCGCGCACGGCGCGACCCGGGCGGCGGGTCAGAACGCGTGGACCTCGCGGATCATCTCTTCCTTGGCCGGCGAGAGGGATTCCGCGCGCATGCAGCGCACCCGGGTGACGCGGCTGCCGGTCCGGTTCTGGTGGGTGCAGACCAGCTTGCGCTCTTCGGCAGCGCTCGAACCGTCGATCGCGGCATTGATGCTCTGAAGGGCGTTCCACAGTTCGATGCGCCGGCTTGGCGCCAGTTCGTCCAGGGAGGATCGACCTGCCAGGATCGAGAAGATCCGGCGCTGTTCGCGATGGATGATCTGCCGCTGGCGCGGGCTGAGCTCTTCGGTGGAGCTCTCGACCTGGATGGCGATCGCCCGCTGCCGCTCGAGAATATGCGCCAGATCGCGATCGACCTGCGTCACCGACGCTGTCGGCGGCGGGGCAGCGAACGCGGTCGATGTGATTAGCAGGCCCAAGGCCAGGGTCAAGGCCTTCAGCATGGCTCGGCTCCCCGCAAAACATACGAACAGAGGGGTCGACAGTACTGAATTCACCTCGGTTCAGGCAAGTGCCTCAGGCCGGCGACCGACGGGCAGGTGCCTGGGCAGTGCGAGGCCGGGCGCAAGGGGGCTCAGTCCTCCAGCAATTTCCCGTCCGCGTCGCGGTCTGCCATATCGCGATGGAGCTCGTCCTGGCTCACGGTCGCACAGCGCACACGGGCCACCTGGCTGCCTGTCGGCCGTTCACGGCGACACACCAGGCGGGCTGCTTCGGCAGCACGGGTGCCCTGGATGGCCGCGTTGATCCGTTCCTGCGCATTGATCAGCTGCAGCCGCTGTTCGCGGCTGAGTTCCGCAATCGACGCCTTGCCCTCGATCAAGGCGAGGATCCGCCGCTGCTCGGTGCGGATCGTGTGGGCGCGGGTCGCCCCGAGCGCGTCGTTGGCGTCCGCCATTCGCTCCGCGATGGCGCGCTGGATTTCGCGGATGCGAGGCACGTCGACTTCCCGGGGCAAGGCCGGATTGGCTGCCATCGCCGCAAAACCGAACTGCATGACGATCCCGAGGCAGATGCGCGATGTGATCGAGGGCATCCTGGAGACTCCTGTCCAGAGGTTGCAGACAGCATGCGATCCGGGCATCGGCGAAGCAAGTGCTCCTTTGTCGCGCTGCCGACGCTTCGGCATGCCGCACGATGGCGGCACGCCGATTCACGCTGGTCGACTCGGCGCCTGCTTCTTACGGCCTTCCGCGCTGCTTGTTGTCGAGCTCGCGGCGGGCTTCTTCGCGTTCGAACTCCAGCTCGGCGCGCGTGCGGCACTTGCGCTTGGCCAGCTGGCTGCCCAGCTTGCGTTCCTGCCTGCAGGTCAGTCGCTCGTCGGCAATGGCAGGGTTCTGGGCGATGAGCGAGTCGATCACCTTGGTCGCGTTCCATACACGCTGGCGCTCGTCCGGCGTGAGCGCCGAAGGATCCGGGGTGACCTGGACGATGTCGTCGATGATGCGCTGCTGACTCAGCATTTGGTCCTTTTCGCGATCCGACAGGTTCGAGAGGATCCACTTGATCTCGCTCGGGCTGCGCTTGCGCGCTTCGAGCATGGCGGTGACCTGCTGGTCGGTCTGGCTCTGCGCCGCGACGGCCGTCGAGCCGACCGTCAACAGCACGGCCATCAGGATCGCGGAGGAGGATTTACGGAAAAGCATGAGACGGGCTCCGGAATTCGGCCTCGTGAAGGAGCGCATACACTGCCAGAGGCAGGGAGGAATTCAAGTGCCCCCCTGCCCCGGACGACGTCGCAGAAGCGGCGGTTCGACGGTCGCCGACGGCCTCAACGGTCGCGGGACTGCTCGATCCCCCGCTGGATATCCGCATTGTGCGTGCGCAGCTCGTGCCGCATGGCCTCGCGCTGCGACTGACTCATGCATTGCACTTTCGGGCGATTCGATCCGAGCACCTTCACCCGTTCGCACAGCATCCGCTCTTCGGGCTTCTGTTCGAGCTGCGCCTTCTGGGCCATCAGCAGGTTCGCCAGCCGGAGGCGATTGTCTTCACCCAGGTCCTCGACGCTCTGCGCGCCTTCGAGCAGGCCGTAGATGCTGGCCTGCTGCTCGCGCAGCGTCCGGCGCTGCGACTCGGAATACTGCGCATACGGACCATTCCTTCTGTCCAGTTCGGCCTTCAGCGCGTCCTGCGCAGCGCGGATTTCGGGCAATGCCATGGTCGACTGCGATCGTTCATCCGAGGCCGGGACGGCCTGGGCAACCTGCAGCGGCACACACAAAGCGAAGCAAAGGACAGCAAGGAATGTCTTGTTCATGACGACTCAACCTGTTGGATCAGCGTCGAGCCCGCGCCTGTCGGCACCGGGCCGCCCGAGCCTGCCGCGAATCGCGGGGCTCTCGATTGGGCTTCGCGCAGACCGCGCGGGACCGGACACGGCCCGCGCGGCCTCCTGACGAGCGGTCAGGCCGCCCGGGCGGCGCCGTCGTGGAACTGCTCCTCCTCGGTCGAGCCCTTCAGGGCGACGGTCGAGGACTGCCCCCCCTGGATGGTCTGGGTCACGCTGTCGAAGTAGCCGGTGCCGACCTCGCGCTGGTGCTTCACGGCGGTGAAGCCGCGCTCGGCTGCGGCGAACTCGGCTTCCTGCAGCTCGACGAAGGCGCTCATCTGGCGGCGTGCGTAGCCGTAGGCCAGGTTGAACATCGAGTAGTTCAGCGAGTGGAAGCCCGCCAGGGTGATGAACTGGAACTTGTAGCCGTAGCTGGCGATTTCCTTCTGGAACTTCGCGATGGTGGCGTCGTCGAGGTTCTTCTTCCAGTTGAAGCTCGGCGAGCAGTTGTAGGCCAGCAGCTTGCCCGGGTACTTCGCATGGATGGCTTCGGCGAACTTGCGCGCGAATTCCAGGTCCGGCTTGCCGGTCTCGCACCACACCAGGTCGGCGTAGGGCGCGTACGCAAGGCCGCGCGAGATGGCCTGGTCGAGGCCGTTCTTGGTCTTGTAGAAGCCTTCGACCGTGCGCTCGCCGACGATGAACGGCTTGTCATTGTCGTCGACGTCGCTGGTGATCAGGTCGGCGGCTTCGGCATCGGTACGGGCGACGATGATCGTCGGCACGCCCATCACGTCGGCGGCGAGGCGCGCGGCAACCAGCTTCTCGACCGCTTCGCGGGTCGGCACCAGCACCTTGCCGCCCATGTGGCCGCACTTCTTCACGCTGGCGAGCTGGTCCTCGAAATGCACGCCCGAGGCGCCCGCTTCGATCATCGCCTTCATCAGCTCGAAGGCGTTGAGCACGCCGCCGAAACCGGCTTCGGCATCGGCCACGATCGGCTGCAGGAAATCGATGTCGCCCGTGCCTTCGGCGCACTGGATCTGATCAGCGCGCAGCAAAGTGTTGTTGATGCGCTTGACGACCTGCGGCACCGAGTTCGCCGGATACAGCGACTGGTCCGGATACATCTCGCCGGCGATGTTGGCGTCGGCCGCGACCTGCCAGCCGCTGAGGTAGATCGCCTTGAGGCCGGCCTTGACCTGCTGCATCGCCTGGTTGCCTGTGAGCGCGCCCAGCGCGTTGATGAAGTCCTCGGTCTGCAGGGACTTCCACAGCTTCTCCGCGCCGAGGCGGGCGATGCTGTGGTCGACCGGAATGGTGCCGCGCAGGCGCACGACTTCCTCGGCGCTGTACGGACGGGTCACGCCGGCCCAGCGCGGGTTGTTGTTCCAGTCCAGCTTCAGTTGTTCGGCAGTGGGGAGCGTGGTCTTCATGGGCGTGTCTCGCGTGGGGAGGTGGTGTTGGCTTTATGTTTGCTTTGTAGGAGGGGCTTCAGCCCCGAGCTTTTCTCTTTGGTCAATCGAATCAAAAGCTCGGGCCTGAAGGCCCTCCTACAGAGGCAAAAGCGGGATCAATCGAAGGTGTCGTACGCCGGCAGGGTGAGGAAGTCGGCGAGCGTGTCGCGGTGGGTGAGCTCGGCGAGCATCGCGATCGCGGCATCGACGCGCGATGCGCCGACCACGGTCGGATCGTTGCCGAGCTTGGAGGGCAGGCCGATCAGCGCACGTTCGAGCAGGGCGAAATCGACCGGCGTGCCGTCGTCGAGATGCAGGGGCTCGCGACCGTCATCCGGGAAGTGCAGCCACTGCCACAGCTGCGCGCGGGAAATCTCGGCGGTCGCGGCGTCTTCCATCATTCCGTGGATCGGCACGCAACCGTTGCCGTCCAGCCAGGCCGCGAGATAGCGCACGCAGACTTCGACGTTGCCGTAGAAACCGGCTTGGGTGATCGTGCCCAGCGACGGCTTCAGCAGGTCCTCGGCCGTGACCTTCACGTCGTCGCGCAGCACGTCGTGCTGGTGCGGGCCGGGCATGCGCGCGTCGAAGATGCCGCGCGCCAGCTCGACCAGACCCGGATGCGCGACCCAGGTGCCGTCGTGGCCGGCGGTCGCTTCACGCAGCTTGTCGGCTTCGACGCGGGCCAGCGCGGCGGCATTCGCCACGGGATCGCGCGGATTGGGAATCTGCGCGGCCATGCCGCCCATCGCATGCGCGCCGCGACGGTGGCAGGTCTTGATCAGCAGTTCGGAATAGGCGCGCAGGAACGGCTGGGTCATCGTCACCTGGCCGCGCTCGGGCAGCACGCGGTCGCGGTGCGCGCGCAGCGTCTTGATGTAGCTGAAGATGTAGTCCCAGCGACCGCAGTTCAGGCCGACGATGCGGCTGCGCAGCGCATGCAGGATCTCGTCCATCTCGAACGCCGCCGGCAGCGTTTCGATCAGCACGGTCGCCTTCATCGCGCCCTGCGGCAGGTTCAGCTGTACTTCGATCTCGTCGAGCACCGCGTTCCACAGCGCCGCCTCTTCCATGCACTGCAGCTTCGGCAGGTAGAAGTACGGGCCGCGATCCTTCGACACCAGCGTCGCCGCGTTGTGGAAGGCGAACAGGCCGAGGTCGAACAGCCCGCCGCTGATCCGCTGGCCGTCGATGCGCAGGTGCTTCTCGTCGAGGTGCCAACCACGCGGACGCACGATCAGCACCGCGCGCTCGGCCTCGGGCTTGAGGCGGTAGGCCTTGCCGGGTTTGCCTTCGACGGCGGGGGCATCGAATGCGAGCGTCCCCGCCACAGCCTCTCGCAGCGCGCGCTGGCCTTCGATCAGGTTGGCCCAGGTCGGGGCGGTCGAGTCCTCGAAATCCGCCATGTAGCAGTTGGCACCCGAGTTCAGGGCGTTGATGACCATCTTCGGGTCGACCGGGCCGGTGATCTCGACCCGGCGGTCGAGCAGGGCCGCCGGGATCGGCGCCACGCGCCAGTCACCCTCGCGGATCGCACGGGTGTCCTCGCGGAAGCCCGGCAGCGCGCCGGCGTCGAACCGGGCCTGGCGCTCGACCCGTGCCGCCAGCCGGGCCTGCCGCTCGCCCTCGAACCGGCGGTGCAGGCCGGCAAGGAAGGCCAGCGCGGCCGGGGTCAGCAAAGCCTCCTGGCCATCGACGCGCCCAACGACCTCGATCCCGGCCAGCGTTTCGGGGGTCTCGGCGTGGGGCTTGAGCACTGCGGACATCGGGGACTCCATCGCAACGTGGGAAGTCCACCATCCGCCCCGGTACTGTATTTGACAATTGAGTTTTCTCAATGCCAGATATAAGCCTGACTTATAAGCAGGCGAATCAATGACCTCCGACGGCTCCAGCGCCCCGCGTTTCGCCTACAAGGCCGACCGCCTCAAGCCGCTGCGCGCCTTCTGCCAGGTGGTCCGGCTGGGCTCGATCTCACGCGCGGCCAGCGCCCTGTACGTCAGCCAGCCGGCGGTGACCCTGCAGCTGCAGGCCCTGGAGCGCGAGCTGGGCGTGCGCCTGTTCGAGCGCATCGGCCGGCGCCTCACCCCCACCCGCGAGGGCGACGCTCTGTACGAACTGGCCCGGCCGCTGGTCGAGGGCATCGACGCCCTGCCCGCGACCTTCCGCGAACAGCTCCGGGGCCTGGATGCCGGCGAGCTGCACGTCGCCGCCGGCAGCTCGACCATCCTCTACCTGCTGCCGCGCATCGTGGAGGCCTACCGCAAGGCCCATCCCGAGGTCCGCCTGATCCTGCACAACGTCACCGGCGCCGGCGGCCTGGACCTGCTGCGCTCCGACGGCGTGGACCTCGCCGTCGGCTCGATGCTCGACGCCCCCGGCGACCTCGACTACGCGCCGGTCTACCGCTTCGAGCCCATGCTGATCGCCCCGCCCGGCCACCCGCTCATGGCCAAGCCCGAGATCAAGCTCGAAGACCTCTCGCCCTACGGCCTGATCCTGCCCCCGCAGCGCCTGACCACCTATCGCCTGGTCGACCTGGTGTTCCAGCAGAACCGCGTGCCCTACACCGTCGCCCTCGAAGTCGGCGGCTGGGAAGTCATCAAGCAGTACGTCGCGATGGGCCTGGGCATCAGCATCGTCACCTCGATCTGCCTCACCGACGCCGACCGCCAGCGCCTCGCTGCCCGCTCCCTGGCGAAATACTTCCCCTCGCGCAGCTACGGCGTCGTCGTGCGCAAGGGCAAGTACCTCTCGCAGCAGGCGCGGGATTTCATCGAACTGATCCAGCCGCAGATGCTGGCTCCGAGGGAATACGATGAGACGGGGCATTCGGGGCGGTGAAGGAACCACCATCGCGGGTGCGGGCCCGTCTCGGTCGGGCCGGGCCGGCCATAGCCGTTGAAATCCATTGAATCAATGACTTGAAATAGAACTTGCAGGCGAAATACTAATTCAATACCGTATTAGTAATTAACTGACAGGACGCTCCGATGAAGCTGCCCGTGACGCCCCCGGAGTGGTCGACGCTGGCTCAACGCCTCGGGCTTCAGGCGATCGCAAGACGCGGGATCATCGCGCCCGAGGTCGACAATGAATACCTGCATTGGGACAAGCTGCGCCACTTGACCCCGCCGGATGGCATCGACCACGAAGCGTGGTGGCTTGCCATCAAGACCGCTCGGATGGCGCTGGCCCACAGACTTCCCCTGCGCGACAAGCACGGCGACAGCTTCACCGTGTCCCTGAGTCCGAGCCTGCAACGCAAGCTTTTCATGATCGCGCGGGATGCCGCAGGTGCCCTCAAGGGCGTGGATCAGGCAGACGATCCGATCTCGAAGGATCGCTACCTCGTGCGTTCGCTGATCGAAGAAGCGATGACCTCCTCGCAACTCGAAGGTGCTGCAACAACGACGCAGGCCGCCAAGGACATGCTCGTGAGCGGACGGAAGCCGCGGGATTATGGCGAACGCATGATCTACAACAACTTCGCGACCATGCGCGAACTCAAACACTGGATCGACAAGCCGCTCACGCCGGACACGGTCTTCGAAATACATCGGATGCTGACCGCAGACACGCTGGAAGACCCGCAATGGGCAGGACGATTCCGCACTGCCGAGGACAACATCGCGATCGAAGACGAAACCGGCCGCGTGCTGCACATGCCGCCCAAGGCCGAAGAATTGCCGGAACGACTGCAGGCGCTTTGCGACTTCGCGAACGAGAACGACGACGCCAACTTCCTGCACCCCGTCGTGCGGGCTATTCTGATTCATTTCCAGATCGGCTACGACCACCCGTTCTGCGACGGCAACGGCCGGACGGCCCGCGCACTGTTCTACTGGTCCATGCTGCGCTCCGGGTTCTGGATGATGGAATACCTATCGATTTCCAGCATCCTCAGGAAAGCGCCTGTCCAGTACATGCGCGCATACCTGCACACGGAGACAGACGACTGCGATACGACATACTTCGTCGACCACCAGCTGGACGCGATCCTCAAGGCGATCGATGGCCTGCATGGGTACCTGGTGCGCAAGCGCAAAGAGCAACGGCTCGTGGAAACCCTGCTCAAGCCGGGCACGAAGCTGGCAAGGCAACTCAATCATCGTCAACGCGAGCTGCTCCTGAACGCATTGCAGCGCCCAGGAAAGCCATACACGATCGAAGGGCATCGCCGCATCCACGACGTCACGTACCAGACGGCCCGCACCGACCTGCTCGGCCTGGCCGAGGCGAAACTGATGACGCAGCACAAACACGGCCGATCGTACGTATTTGTTCCGGCGAGCAATCTCGCGAACAGGCTCAAGAATTGATGCATCGCCGGGCCAAACGCATAACAACGGCGAGCTCTCTCGGCGAAGTCAACGTGGCCCGGCTGTTGGACCCGTGGCACCTTTCCACGACCCACCTATCCACAAGCCTCCCCATATCGAGGCATGCATGTCTGACATGATCCGCGTATCGCTCGATGACCTGAACCAATGCGCCCTCGTGGTCCCGGCGAAGACAGGCATCGCCTACGAGAACCAGGCCGGAGGCGCGCAGTGCGCACGTCCTTCGCAGGAGGGCTTCCTGCTCCCGCTCACGCATGACGCCCCGCTCGACCAGCCGGAACTCGCGCTGGAATCACGAGTCAGTGCGCTCTTTGCACCAGGCGACGCGGGCCTGATCGACGCACGGCTCGCGGCGAAGCTGGAGGACATCCTCGCGTCCTCGGCGTTCACGCGCGGGATTTCGCTCGACTGGTCGATGCTGCATGCCTCCATGGAAGCCTGGGTGCATGTCAGTGTCGACCACATCGGGACTCTCGGACATGGGCGATTCGCGGCGATCCTGACGTGGCCGAACAGCGACTAGCGGAGCAAGTCCCTTTCTTCGTACGCTGCACATCCGATCCCGAACTGATCCCGCCACGCATTGCGCCCGTTGCTCCGGCGGGCGCATGATCGGGCCATCATCCAACAGGGAACGTCGGACATGACCCGCATCCTCACGGGCGCCACTCGCGCGCCGCTGCTCAGCGACCGCCAGGGCTTCGATCGGCGCTGGTTCGCGCCGGGACTCGAAGCGGTCTACGTGCCCACGCAGGTCGATGAGGTGGCCGGGATGGTGCGCGATGCGATCGTGCAACATGGTCGCGGCGTGAAGGTGACCTCGGGGCGGCACTGCTACGAGAACTTCGTCTACAACGAGCGCACCCGCGCGGTGATCGACATGTCGGCGCTGAACCAGGTCGGTTTCGACCGCGAGCGCGGCCTGTACTTCGTCGATGCGGGCTGCGAGAACTGGACGGTGTACCGCACCCTGCTCAATGGTTTCGGCCGGACGCTGCCGGCGGGCTCGTGCTATTCGGTCGGCGCCGGCGGGCACATCACCGGCGGCGGCTACGGACTGCTGTCGCGACTGCACGGACTGACGGTGGATCATCTGCACGCGATCGACATCGTCACCTGGGACGCGGCACGCGGCGAAGCGCGCCTGCGCCATGTCTCCGCGCAGAGCGACGACGCAGCCGAGCGCAACCTGTTCTGGGCGCTCTGCGGTGCGGGCGGCGGCAACTTCGGCGTGATCGCGCGCTACTGGTTCGCCGAACTGCCCGAGACACCCGAGCACGCGACGCTGTGGACGCTGGCCTGGAACTGGAGCGACATGCCGCTGCCCTCGTTCCGTGCACTGCTCGCGGAATACAGCGAACTGATGTCGGACCTGCCCGACAACGCCTTCACCCTGCTCAAGCTGACCCATGCGTCGGCCGGACAGCTCGGCCTGGTGCTGCAGATCGCCTCGCGGCCGGGCACGGCGCATCGCGAACACTGCCTGCACGCCGAACGCCATGTCGAAACCCTGCAGGCGCGCTTCTCGCGCGTCGCGCGCACGTCGCCGCTGCTCAGGCCCTTCAGCGGCCATCCCGGCTACATGCACACGCTGCCGGCGAGCGAACAGGCGCAGCATCTGACCTATCTCGAAGCCCTGCAGACGCTCAACGGTTCGGGCCCGAACCAGTTCGGCAAGTACAAGTCGGCGTACATGAAGCAGGCCTTCCCGGTCGAACAGGCGGACGCGATCCACCGCTGGCTGCAGGTGGTGCCCGAAGGCGTGGACGCCGCCGACATGAAGCAGAGCCTGCTGCAGGTGGACAGCTACGGCGGCACGATCAACCGTCGCGCCTCCGATGCGACCGCCGTGCCGCAGCGCAGCTCGATCATGAAGCTGCAGTACCAGACCTACTGGAACAACGACTCGGCGCCGGGCGCGAGCGATCGCCCGCCGTACACCGCACAGGAAGCCGCGCATGTCGGCTGGATCGACGGCATGTACCGCGATGTCTACGCGGCGTATGGCGGCACGCCCGATCCTGCGCATGACTCACAAGGCGTCGTCGACGGCTGCTACTACAACTATCCCGACAGCGCGCTCGGCACCCATGACGACGGCGGCATCGACCGCGCCCTGTGGCTGTACTTCCTGGACAACTACCGCAACAGCCCGCGCAACCTCGTCGACATCAAGCGCCACTGGGACCCGACCGACGTCTTCCACCATCCGCAGTCGATCCCGGTGGCCTGAATCTCCGGAAGATGGCGGCCGGGGCAGTGATCCGCACGGTCGCCGTCTCCAAAAGGCGCCCCGGGGCACCGGGGCGCAAACGCGCCGAGCGTGGCAAAAGACGCCCTGTCGCGCGAAAAAGGATGGCGCGCGCATACTGACACGCCATCAATGAGCAGCCATGGGCGCTACTCGACCCGTGGACCTCAGTTGCCTGCGGCCGTCACGGCGGCGTTGGCGTCGAGCATGCCGGCGCCCAGTGCCTGGTCGGGGGTCTGCGGGAAGGCGCGCACGGTGTTCTTCAGCAGCGTTTCCAACTGCGCAGGCGTATAGAGCGCCCGGTTGAGGGCCTTGCGACGGCTCTGCACCAGGGCGGCGACACCGGCCACGTGCGGGGTCGCCATCGAGGTGCCGCCGTAGGAAGCGTAGCTCTCGCTGCCTTGCCCCTGCGTGCCGCTGTTGAGCGTCGACCAGATGGTCGAACCCGGCGCGGCCAGGTCGACGACGCTGCCGTAGCTCGACTTCGCCGTGGACGACCACACCGAGCGCGCACCGTTGCTGTCGATGGCGCCGACAGTGATCACGTTGTTGCAGTTGGCCGGCTGGTTGTTGGACGCATTGTTGTTGCTGTTGCCTGCGGCCACGACGACGGTGCTGCCTCGGTTGACCGCGCCGTTGATGGCGTTCTGGTACGTGGTCGAACAACTGCCGCCGCCGCCGAGGCTCATGTTGATGATCTGCGCCGGATTGGCGTTGGCCGGAATACCGCTGACCGTGCCGCCCGAGGCCCAGATCACGCCGTCGGCGATGTCGGACAGCGCTCCGCCACAGCGGCCGAGCACCCGGACATGCTGGATCTTCGCGCCGAAGGCAACACCGGCCACGCCCTTGCTGTTGTTGGTGACAGCACCGATGGTGCCGGCGACGTGGGTGCCGTGCCAGCTCGAATTGGCGCTCGGCGGTGCACTGCTGCCGCAAGCCGAGTTGCTGTACCCGTCACCCGGATCGTTCGGATTGTCGTCGCGGCCGTTGCCGTCCTGCGCGGTGGTGGTGTTCGTGATGAAGTCGTAGCCGGCGACGGTGTTGGCGTCGAGATCACTGTGCGGCGTGCGGCCGGTGTCGACCACGGCGACGACGATGCCAGAACCCGTGCTCTTGTCCCACGCAGCCGGCGCATTGATGCCGGCGGTGGTGCCGAAGTAGTTCCACTGGTCCTTGTAACGCGGGTCGTTCGGCGTCAGCACCGGATACATGCGCACATCGACCTCGACGTACTCGACGTTCGGATCTGCTGCCAGCCGACGCATGAAGGCTTCGGTATCGAAGCGATCCATCGGGCGCGCGGCGCGCACCACGTCGGCGCCCAGCGCCATGCGGCGGAAATGCTTCAGCGTCGGCGCCAGCGTGCCGGCCCTGCGCGGCACGCCGAGCACCGCGCGCTGCAGGCCGCGATCGATCGCGGCCGTGTTTCGACGCTCTTCGCTGCCATCGCGATATTTCACGATGAACTGGTCGAAGCGGTCCTCGTACTTCAAGCCGTCCAGGTCGGCGCGGCCGGCCCAGGCGTTGGTCGAAGCGATGGATGACATCGCCAGCATCAGTGCCACAGCCATCGGCTTGACACGCCCCCCGTCATTCAATGTGTTGTACATGTTGTGCCTATTCCTTGTTGTTATTGAGTTGGTTGGAACCGCAGCCAAGCCCGCCGCACCTCGCGACGGACAGGTCTGCAGTTGAACGGACACCCCGGCGTCCGCCGCGCATCGTCGTGCAGACGATGTGCGGACATCACCCTAGGACTTCGAAGTCATTCGTGGTCATTCCGCCATGGAATGGAGACATGGGAGTGAATGGACCTGGATTTGGGCATAAGCGTTGCGCAGTGCAACACGCACCCCGACCATCATGTGATAGCGCGCATGACGCAGCGATTTGATTACCATCCAGCATATGCAGAACATCTGATTGTTCTGCATCGAAATCCTCGATCATTCGCGGGTCAGCGAAAGGCCGCTCACGCGACTGGTCGATGACTTATGCCGCCTCGTCATCATCCCGCCAGGCAGCAACACCCTCCTGGCGCGCGGCATGACACGCACTCCTTGCCCGCACAGGACGAATGTCGTTTTGAGCAATTGTCCACAGATCCCGGGTACGGCCAGAATCAGCCGAACCGAGCAGTCGATCGCGAAAAAATGGCGACCTCACGATCCGACGCGCGACCCGCAGGGCGTCGTCGGCGGCGGCGGCTACTCCGACACTGCACTCGGCACCCACGACCATGGCGGCATCGACCGCGCGCTGTCGCTGTACTTCCTCGACAACTACCGCAAGCACCCGTGCAACCTCGTCGACATCAAGCGCCACTGGGACCCGACGGACGTGTTCCACCATCCCCAGTCGATCCCGGTCAGCTGATCATCCGGCGGGGACGCCCGCAGCCAGCGCCATCGCATCCATCGCCGGGATGGGTCCGTATCATTCGCGTCATGCACACCGCACTCCGGACCTTCGCCGCCCCCGCCACCGCACGCATCCGCGCCTGGGTGCTCGACGTGTTCCCGCGCGGGCGCAGCGGCATCGATTACGAAGCACCGTCGGGCGATCCCGGCCTGTTCGGTCCGGACAGCGTGACCTGGCGGATCCATGCCGACTTCCCGGGCATGCTTTCCGGGGGGCTGTGCGCGCTGATGCTGCAGACCCTGCATCCGAAGGCGCTGGCCGGGGTCTGGGACCATTCGAATTTCCGCGAGGACCTGGTCGGACGACTGCGCCGCACCACCGACTTCGTCGCCGGCAGCACCTATGCCGGCCGCAGCGAGGCCGAACGCCTGGTCGCACGCGTGCGTGGCATCCATGCGCGGGTGCAGGGCACGACGGCGGACGGCACGCCCTACCGCGCCGACGATCCGGCGCTGCTGACCTGGGTGCACGTGACCGAGAGCTACGGTTTCCTGCAGGGCTACCGGCGCTACTGCCGTCCCGTGCCGACGCCTGTGGCCGACGCCTACTACGCCGAGGTCGCCGGCGTCGCGCAGGCACTCGGCGCCAGCGACGTGCCCCTGCGCGAAGCGGAGGTCGACGCGTATTTCGCCTCGGTGCACGACACGCTGCGCTTCGACGCGCGCTCGCGCGAAGTGCTGGCGGTGCTCGCGCGCATGCGCCTGCCGGTGCCGATGGCCGGACTGTCCCGCGATCTCTTCCTCGGCGCCGGCGCCGCACTGCTGCCGGACTGGGCGGAGCGCCTGCTGCAGCGCACGGCCGCGCAGCGCCTGCAGTCGCGCATCGCATCGCGCAGCCTGGCCGCTGCCGCGCCCCTGTTCCGCGCGGCGCTGCCGGACGGCATCGCGCCGCGCGCCTGTGCGCGGGTCGGCGTGGATCCCTCGATCCTCTCGCGCTGGCCTGCGATCCACGCATCCGCAACTCCCACGTCCACGGGACAGGAAACGCCATGACCCATGCCTCGCCGGATTCGCGCCTCGCGCAACTGCTGACCTACGCCGGCACCCTGCCGCTGATCGCCTGCGCCGTGCTGGCCTGGGCGCCTTCTCTCGCAGGGGATGCCGATGTCGCGAACGCGCCGACCATCGCACTCGCCTATGCGGCGGTGATCGCATCGTTCATCGCCGGCATCCACTGGGCTGCATCGCTGTTCTTCGCGGAACGCTGCGGACGACTGCCGATGATCGCCAGCAACGTCGCCGCGCTGTTCGCCTGGTGCACGCTGCTGCTCGGCGACGCACGCCTGGGCTGCCTGCTGCTGGTGCCATGCTTCGCATCGCTGCTCGCCATCGACCACGGCCTGTACGCCAAGGCCGTGCTGCCGCCGTGGTTCTTCCGCCTGCGCCGCAATGCGACGCTGATCGTGGCATCGGCGCTGCTGCTGGTCGCCTTCGCGCCGCGTTGATCGGGGACGACATCCGATCGGAGTGCGGGCCTTCTGCACGCTTGCAGGCTGCCATCCACCGCTCCGCGGGGCGGATCGCAGGACCGGGGCGGATCAGGATCCGGCCTGCACCGGCACCCCGACGGAGGCGTCGTATTCGCCCTCGGGCAACGGCATGGGGATGGCCTTCCGCCGCGCCTTGCTCAGTTCCGCCTTGGCCACGCGCGAGGCTTCCTGCGCGGCGAGGAAGCGCTTGCGGTCCGGGCACATGACCTGCATATAGTCGACGTCGAAGTTCAGGCGTTCGACCAGGAAGTCGACGAAGGCGCGCACCTTCGGCGAGGTGACGCGGCCTCGCGGGAACACGGCATTGAATTCGTACTCCGGGCCGGTCCAGCCGGCGAGCACGCGCTGCACGTGACCCAGCTCGATGTGCGCCTTGATCATCACGTCGCTCGCCAGCATCAGGCCCTCGCCGCAGATCAGCGCACCGGTGAGCGCGCCGGGATCGTTCGCGACCAGGACCGGATCGATGCGCACGTCGTCCATGTGTTCGCCATCGCCCAGCGGCCAGAAGTACTGGCCGTTGCGGCGATGCTTGGGCATGGCCAGGGTGCGATGATGCTGCAGGTCCTCGGGCGTCAGCGGCTCGCCGTGGCGCTCGATGTAGTGCGAGCTTGCGTAGACCTGGCTCCGGAAGGTGGAGAGGCGGCGCGCGATGAGGTTGGAATCGGGCAGCGCGCCGCCGCGCAGCGCGACATCGATCTCGTTGTCGATCAGGTCGATCGGGTCGTTGCTGAGCAGCATCTCGATGCGGACTTCGGGATGGCGCGCGTGGAATTCGCCCAGCAGCGGCGCGACCCAGGTGATGCCGACCGAATACGGCGCGGTGAAGCGCAGCCATCCGCGCGGTCCGCCCTGCAGCTGGCCGACCGCGCTCTCGGCTTCGTCGAGTTCGCGCGCGATGCGCTGGCAGTGCTCGAAATACACGCTGCCGGCCTCGGTGAGCCCGAGCTTGCGCGTGGTGCGGTGGAGCAGCTGCGCGCCGAGCCGGGTTTCGAGGTCCTGCACCTTGCGGCTGACGGTGGTCTTGGGCAGGCGCAGTGCGTTCGCCGCACCGATGAAGCTGCCGTGTTCCACCACTTTGACGAACACCAGCGTGTCGTTGAGATCGCGTTGCATGCCGGCCTCCCGGAGGCTTGAGGTTGGGCCAATGCGTCGATTGGCCCATTCGAGGGACAATTATTCCCCGATCCACGGACTAATCAAGCGACGGCCCGGGGCCTAGAGTGCACGCCATTCCCGGATCGGAGTGCCGTCATGAGCACCGTCTCCCGCCGCAACCTGCTGCGCCACAGCCTCGTCCTGATGATCCTCGTGGATCTGTCCGCCGGCTTCGCATTGCTTGCGAATCAATTGCTTGGACTGCAGGCGGGCTGGTCGTGGGGCATCGGCGCACTGCTCGCCCTGCCGATCGCCCGGTGGCTGCATCGCTGGGCCGAGGGCGTGGTCTCGGGCCGCATCCAGAGCGTCGAAGTGATGTTTTCGGGAGAGAAAATCCCATGAACGGGACAATCACCGATTATCCCGTGCACCACACGCCGGTCGAAGGGGCGCTGCTGGTCCTCGGCGCGACCGGCTGCCTCGGCGGCGCGCTCGTCGCCTCGGCGCTGGAAGCCGGCCGCCCGGTGATCGCCGTCGGCCGGGACGCGGAGGCGCTGGACACGCTGCGGACGCAGCATCCAGGCGCGGCGCTGACGACGCTGGTGGCCTCGGTGGCCAGCGATGCCGAAGCCGCCGAGCTCGCGCACCAGGTTCGCGCACTCGACCTGCCCATCGCCGGCGCGGTCGCTGCGATCCGCGGCGCGCAGGTGCGCGGCCGATTGCTCGACCAGCCCGGCGACGCGCTGCGCAGGCGCATCGACGAAGACCTGCTGCCGCACCTGTTCGCCGCGCGCCATCTCCTGCCGATGCTCTCGGCGCAGGCGCGCGGTACCTACGTGCTGATCGGCGGACCGGGCGCGGATTACCCCTGGGCCGGTTACGGCCATGACTCCATCGCCGCTGCGGCGCTGCGCATGCTCGCCCGCGTGCTGCACGACGAAGCGCGGGCGCTGGGCGTGCATGTGCACCTGCTCGGCGTGGATGCGCCACTGCGCACGCCTGGCAACCAGCGCCATGCCTGCCCGGAATGGCCCAGCCTCGGCGCGGTGGCGCGTCGTGCCGTGGCGATGGCCACTTCGCCAGGCGCGCTGCGCGATGCCGTCGTCCGCTTCGGCGACGCGAGCCCGCCCTCGGCGTTCTGGTCCGACGACGTCGATGCCCTCGACACCGCGCCGCCGGAACGCCGCGTTGCAGCGCAGGCGCAGGCATCGGATAGCGCCATCGCCGCCGATGCGGAACGCTCCCTCCACGACGCGCGCAGGCTGCTGCGCGGCATCGCATCCTCCCCCCGACTCAAAGACAGGCTTTCGCCATGAACCGCACACCGCTCGCCCGAACGGGCACCCGCCTCCCGCTGTCCACGCTGCTGCTGGGCGCGGCGATCGCCATCGTCGTTTCCGCGTGCAGCAGCGAAGCAGCACCGCCGCACGGCGCGCCACCTCCGCCGGAGGTCAGCGTCGCGCAGGTCCTGCAGCGCGACGTGACGCAGTGGAACGAGGTCACCGGCCGTGTCGCGGCGGTGGAAACCGTCGAACTGCGTCCGCGCGTCAGCGGCTACATCGAACGCGTCGCGTACCGTGAAGGCGACGAAGTGCGGAAAGGCCAGCTGCTGTTCGTGATCGACCCCCGCCCGTATCGCGCCGCGCTGGCGCAGGCCGAAGCCAACCTCGAACGCGCGCGCAGCGAAGCGCGACTGGCACGCTCGCAGGATGCCCGTGCGCAGGCGCTGGTCGACGCGAAAGCCATTTCGCGCGAGGAGTTCGACACCCGCAAGGCCGCCACTGCACAGGGCGACGCCGGCGTGCGCGCGGCCGAAGCGGCCGTGGCCACCGCGAGGCTCGACCTGCAGTTCACCGAAGTGCGTTCGCCGATCAACGGTCGCGCCGGTCGCGCCCTGGTCACCACCGGCAACCTGGCGCAGGCCGACGGCACGCTGCTGACCACGCTGGTGTCGCTCGATCCGGTGCATGTGTACTTCGAAAGCGACGAGCAGGCGTTCCTGCGCGACGGCGCGGCAGCGCAGAGCCGCGTGCGCGTGGGTCTTGCGGACGAAAGCGGGTATCCGCACCAGGGCATCGTCGACTTCGTCGACAACCAGGTGGACCCGGCCACCGGCACGATCCGCGCCCGCGCGGTGCTGCCGAACCCCGATCGCCGCTTCACGCCCGGCCTGTTCGCACGCGTGCAGCTGGAAGGCGACGCGCGCACGCAGGCGCTGCTGATCGACGACAAGGCGGTGCTGACCGACCAGGACCGCAAGTACGTCTACGTGCTCGGCAAGGGCAACCAGGCCGTGCGCAAGGACGTGGTGCTGGGCCGCGCGGTCGACGGCCTGCGCGTGGTCGAGTCCGGCCTGGCTGCGCAGGACGCCGTCATCGTCAACGGCGTGCAGAAGGTGTTCTTCCCCGGCATGCCGGTCGTGCCGAAGAAAGTCGCGATGGAGGCATCGACAAGCACCCGCAGTCGCGCTGTCGCGGCCGCCGGCGGCGCCCCGAAACCGACCGTGGCGGCGACGCCATGACCCTCCCCCCGTCGGTCTGACGGCCCCGTTCCGTCGTCGCCCCGCGCTCCCCCCGCCGGCGGCGACGGAACGGTGGTCCGTCCCTGCGACGCGCGGCTTCAACGCGCGGCTACAACGCTCCGCGTCATCGCACCGGTCGGCCTTCGGGCCGGCCTTCGCCGCGGCTTTGCCGCAACCAAGGACTTCCCATGGATTTCTCCCGATTCTTCATCGACCGGCCGATCTTCGCCGCGGTGCTGTCGATCGTGATCTTCGCCGCAGGCCTGATCGCGATCCCGCTGCTGCCGATCAGCGAATACCCCGAAGTGGTGCCGCCGTCGGTGGTGGTGCGCACGGTCTATCCCGGCGCCAATCCCAAGGTGATCGCCGAAACCGTCGCGACGCCGCTGGAGGAAGCGATCAACGGCGTCGAGGACATGATGTACGTCAAGTCGGTCGCCGGCTCCGACGGCGTGCTCGCGCTGACCGTGACCTTCAAGCCCGGCACCGACCCGGACGAAGCCGCGGTGCGCGTGCAGAACCGCGTGGCGCAGGCCCTGGCGCGACTGCCGGAGGACGTGCGCCGGCAGGGCGTGACCACGCAGAAGCAGTCGCCGGTGTTCCTGATGGTGGTGCACCTGGTGTCGAAGGACGGCAAGTACGACTCGCTGTACCTGCGCAACTACATGCGCCTGCACGTGAAGGACCAGCTGGCGCGCATCCCCGGCGTCGGCGACGCGCAGCCGTTCGGCGGCGGCGACTACGCGATGCGCCTGTGGCTGGACCCGGACAGGATCGCCGCACGCGGCATGACCGCGGGCGACGTGCTGCGCGCGGTGCGCGAGCAGAACGTGCAGGTCTCGGCCGGCCAGCTCGGTGCGGAACCGATGCCCAACGGCAGCGACTTCCTGCTGCCGATCAACGCCAAGGGCCGGCTGCAGGACGAAGCCGAGTTCGGCGAGATCGTGCTCAAGAGCGGCGCCGACGGCGAGATCGTCCGCCTGCGCGACGTGGCACGGATCGAACTGGCCGCCGGCGACTACACGCTGCGCGCGCGCCTGGACGGCATGAACGCATCGGCGATCGGCATCTTCCAGGCACCGGGTGCGAACGCACTGGAGATCCGCGACGCGGTCATCGACAGGATGGCCGAGATCCGCAAGACCCTGCCCCCGGGCGTGGAGATCGTGTCGATCTACGACACCACGATCTTCGTGCGCGATTCGATCAAGTCGGTCATCACCACCCTGCTCGAAGCGACCCTGCTGGTGGTGCTGGTAGTGATCCTGTTCCTGCAGACCTGGCGCGCCTCGGTGATCCCGCTGCTGGCCGTGCCGGTCTCGGTGGTCGGCACGTTCGCCGTGCTCTACCTGCTCGGCTACTCGATCAACACGCTCACCCTGTTCGGACTGGTGCTGGCGATCGGCATCGTGGTCGACGACGCGATCGTGGTGGTCGAGAACGTGGAACGCCACATCGAACACGGCGCCACGCCGCTCGAAGCGGCGCACCTGGCGATGAAGGAAGTGTCCGGGCCGATCATCGCGATCGCGCTGGTGCTGTGCGCGGTGTTCGTGCCGATGGCCTTCCTCACCGGTGTCACCGGCCAGTTCTACAAGCAGTTCGCGGTGACCATCGCGATCTCGACCGTGATTTCGGCGATCAATTCGCTGACCCTGTCGCCGGCGCTGGCCGCGAAGCTGCTGAAGCCGCACGACGTTGCGAAAGATGCACCCTCGCGGCTGATCGACCGTCTGTTCGGCTGGCTGTTCCGTCCATTCAACCGCTTCTTCAACCGAAGTTCGAAGCGTTACGAAAGCGCGGTGTCGCGCACGCTCGGCCGTCGCGGCGCGGTATTCGCGGTGTACGCGGCGCTGCTGGTCGGCGCGGGCGTGATGTTCCAGGCGGTGCCGGCCGGCTTCATCCCGGTGCAGGACAAGCTGTACCTGATCGCCGGCGTGAAGATGCCCGAAGGCGCTTCGATCGAACGCACCGACGCGACGCTGAAGAAGATGGCTGCGCTGGCGAAGCAGGTCGAAGGCGTGGAAAGCGAAGTCGCGTTCCCCGGCCTGAACCCGCTGCAGTTCACCAACACGCCCAACAACGGCGTGGTGTTCTTCACCCTCAAGCCGTTCTCCGAGCGCAAGCGCAGCGCGGCCGAGATCACCGCCGAACTCAACCAGAAGTTCTCGACCATCCAGGAAGGCTTCACTTTCGCCTTCATGCCGCCGCCGATCCAGGGCCTGGGCAACGGTTCGGGCTGGTCGCTGTTCGTCGAGGACCGCACGCGCCTGGGCTATGGCGAATTGCAGAACGCGGTGCAGGCCTTCCAGGGCGCGGCGTCGCAGACGCCCGGCCTCGGCTTCCCGATCACCAGCTACCAGGCGAACGTGCCGCAGCTCGACGCCGAAGTGGATCGCGTGAAGGCCAAGGCGCAGGGCGTGCCGCTGACCGAACTGTTCGACACGCTGCAGACCTACCTCGGTTCGGCCTACGTCAACGACTTCAACATGTTCGGCCGCACCTGGCAGGTGATCGCGCAGGCCGACGCGCCGTTCCGCGACCAGGTCGAGGACATCGCCAAGCTGCGCACGCGCAACGTCGATGGCGAGATGGTGCCGATCGGCTCGATGGTGACGATCAAGCAGACCTACGGACCCGACCTGGTGATCCGCTTCAACGGCTATCCGGCCGCCGACCTGCTCGGCGAAGCCGATCCGCGCGTGCTGTCCTCGGGCGAGGCGATGGCCAAGGTCGCCGAACTCGCGCAGAAGACGCTGCCGCAGGGCATGGGCATCGACTGGAGCGACCTGAGCTACCAGCAGGCCACGCAGGGCAAGGCCGCGCTGGTGGTGTTTCCGCTGGCGGTGCTGCTCGCCTTCCTGGTGCTGGCCGCGCTGTACGAAAGCTGGACGCTGCCGCTGGCGGTGATCCTGATCGTGCCGATGACCCTGCTGTCCGCGCTGTTCGGCGTCTGGCTCAGCGGCGGCGACAACAACGTGTTCGTGCAGGTCGGCCTGGTCGTGCTGATGGGCCTGGCATGCAAGAACGCGATCCTGATCGTCGAGTTTGCCCGCGAACTGGAACTGCAGGGCAAGGGGATCGTCGAGGCCGCGCTCGAAGCCTGCCGCCTGCGCCTGCGTCCGATCGTGATGACCTCCGTGGCCTTCATCGCCGGCACGGTGCCGCTGGTGCTGGCCTCCGGCGCGGGCGCCGAAGTGCGCTCGGTCACCGGCATCACCGTGTTCGCCGGGATGCTCGGCGTCACCGCCTTCGGCCTGTTCCTCACCCCGGTGTTCTACGTCGCGCTGCGCAAGCTCGCCAACCGTCCGCTGGTCTCGCATGCACCACAGGCGTCCCCTTCCCATGACGGCGTCGCCGTCTGATCTCCCCCACCGATACGCAAGGAATACCTGCCATGAGCACCTCCCAGAAGATCGCCCTCGTCACCGGCGCCACCCGCGGCATCGGCCGCGAAACCGTCCGCCAGCTCGCTGCCTCCGGCATCCACACCCTGCTCGCCGGTCGCGACAAGGACAAGGCCGCCGAAGCCGCGAGGTCTTTGCAGGCCGAAGGCCTGCCGGTCGAGGCCATCGCGCTCGACGTCACCGACGAGGCCAGCATCACCGCCGCCGCCGAACAGATCGCCGCGCGCCACGGGCGCCTCGACATCCTCGTCAACAACGCCGGCATCTTCATCGACGATTTCCAGCGCAAGCCCTCGGAACAGTCGCTCGAGACCTGGCGCAACACCTTCGACACCAACCTGTTCGGCGTGATCGCGACCACCCAGGCCTTCCTGCCGCTGCTGCGCAAGTCCCAGGCCGGCCGCATCGTCAACGTGTCCAGCCTGCTGGGTTCGATCGCCGAGCACACCGATCCGCAATCGCCGATCTTCGATTACAAGCTGCCTGCGTACAACGTCTCCAAGAGCGCCCTGAACGCGTGGACCGTGCATCTGGCGCACGAACTGCGCGACACCGGCATCAAGGTCAACGCGATCCACCCCGGTTCGGTGAAGACCGACATGAACGCCAACGGCGACATCGGCATCGAACTGGGCGCGAAGAGCAGCGTCGCGATGTCGCTGATCGGCGGCGTCGGCCCCACTGGCGGCTTCACCCACCTCGGCCAGACCCTGCGCTGGTGAGGCCACGCCATGCACCGGCGCGCGATGCCGCGCCGGTGCGCCCCCTCTTCATCGCGATGCCAGGCGCATCGCACACGGAGCGTCCCCTCATGCCCGCACTCCCACGCGCCCTTCCCTCGCTGCTGGCCATCACATCGCTGTCGCTGGCGATCTCTGCCTGCACGGTCGGTCCGGACCATGTCCGTCCCGACCTGCCGGTGGCGGAGCGCTTCGCGCGCGACGCCGCTCCCGGCGACGCCAATGCTACGCCGTCCGCCGATGCCGACTTCTGGCGCGGGTTCGGCGATGCCCGGCTCGACGCGCTGGTCGAAGCCGCACTCGCTGCGAACCACGACCTGCGCATCGCGCTGGCGCAGTACGACCGCGCCAATGCACTGCTGCGTGGCGCGAAGTTCGATGCCCTGCCGACGATCACTGCGAATGCCGATGCTCGGGACACGCGGGCCAGCGGCGACCAGATGCCCGGCGCCGGCCGAGATGCGCGCGATGTCGCGTCCTACAGCATCGGCGCCGGTGTCGCGTGGGAGCTGGACCTGTTCGGCCGCATCCGCCGCGATGTCGAAGCCGGCCGGGCCGACGCGCAGGCCAGTGCTTCGGATCACGCCGCGGCACAGGTTGCGATCGTCGGCGAAGTCGCGCGCACCTATTTCGAACTGCGCGGCCTGCAGGAACGGCTGCGCGTCGCCCGCGAGAACGCTGACAACCAGGCGGAGACGCTGCGCCTGGTGCAGGCACGCTTCGACGCCGGCCGCGACAGCGAATTCGACCTGTCCCGCGCCCGCGCGCAGCAGGCGGCGACTGCGTCGCGCATCCCCGCGCTCGACGCGCAGGCATCGATCGCGATGCATCGCCTCGCCGTGCTGACCGGGCGCACGCCGGACGCACTGATCGCCGAACTCTCCACGCCCGCCCCATTGCCCGTCCTGCCCGCGCGGATCGATCCGGGCACGCCGGGCGACCTGCTGCGTCGTCGTCCCGATGTCGCCGCTGCAGAAGCGCGCCTTCACGCCGCGACCGCGCGCATCGGCGTCGCCACCGCCGACCTGTTCCCGCGCTTCACGCTGGGCGGACTGATCGGCAGCCAGGCGATCGACACCAGCGCCCTGTTCGAACGCAGCAGCGAAACGCGACTCGTCGCGCTCGGCATCGACTGGTCGTTCCTCGACATCGGTCGCACCCGCGCGCGCATCGCTGCCGCCGATGCCGATGCCTCCGGCGCGCTCGCCGGCTACGAGCGCAGCGTGCTGCTCGCCCTCGAAGACACCGAGAACGCGCTGGTCCGCCACGCCCGTGCCCGCGAAGAGGACGTCTTGCTCGAACGCGCGGCAAGCGACAGCGCCCGGGCCGCGACACTGGCGCGCACCCGCTTCGAAGCCGGCGCCACCGGCCTGCTCGAAGTCCTCGACGCCGAACGCACGCGCTTGCAGGCCGAAGACGCCTTCGCCGACGCCCGCACGCGCAGCGCCACCAGCGCGGTCGGCCTGTTCAAGGCGCTGGCCGGTGGCTGGCCGGACCCGCTGCCCACGCGGGTGGATGCAGGCCAGCACGCCACGCGCTGATCGTTCGTCGCATTGCAGAGGATCGCAACACCGCGTGTTGACTTCGATGAAGTCCGCACATACAGTGCGCGCCATGAACGCATTCGTCGCCATCGCCCGCTATTACGCACTCTGCAGCGAACACCGCCGCGGAGTCTTGTGCGCATAGTCGGGCGAAAGCCTCGAACCCACAGAAACCCCGGCGAAACCCGGGGTTTTTTGTTGTTCGCGTTTCCATCCATGTGGGCGGATATCCCGTAGCCAGCAGCGGGCCTGACTGTAAATCAGGTGTCCTCACGGACTCGGCAGGTGCGACTCCTGCTCCGCCCACCACCTTTTCACACGCGCATGCCGAGCGGCATGCCCGGGCATGTCTGTGGTGCTAGTCTTGGCAGAAAAGAACCGAGTCATGAGCATGACGCGAGGCGGGCATGGGCGTTGATACCCTCATTCTTATGGATCACACGCTGCATGTTCGTGCAGACGACATCGATCGCCATCTTCGCCCATGCCTTGACGCGGTCGACGCGGATCGAGCTTTCTGGCATGTACACGGCCGCCACGGACATGCGCTGCCTGAAGCACTGGACGACTTTCGCTGGGTGGCCCAGTTCGGAGCAGTGGACAACTTTCCGCTGGATGAACTTGAAGGCCCCCATGGCATCCATCTCGGGTTTGGCCAGCATCTCGTCATCGTGTCGCCCACACTTCGATGGGGACACTTGGTCGATGACCGCGACACCCAGGCCGTCATTCAGCGCTTCGCGCGCGCCCTCGGATCATGCATCGGAGCGCGGTACGCGATCTATCTACCCGATTCCGCATCGGTGTGTGCCGGCGCATGCAAAGCGGCATACGAGGGCGAAAAGATGGACCAGGCCCTGCTCTGGCTGAACACGCACTGTGGCCCGCCTGCATCGTCCATTTCGGCCATCGCCACTTGGCTCACTGACGAAGAGATGCATCGGGAATATCCGGAATGGGATGGCGACGAAGAGTCGCGCGTCGGACGTGCCGATGGTTATTGGGTCGACACCTTGCCGTCACCATGGCGCTGACCACGATGGGACTGCAACGCATACGGTTGATCTGCCCGCATTCATTGAAATGGAGCGACCTTCTGGCTTCGGCAGTGAATATCGGCAAGTTGCCGATACAGTCGCATCCATTGTCCGAGGACACATACGAAGCCTGGTTCACCGAGTTCCCGGATGCACGCGTGAGTGTCAGTCTCGACAAGGATCAGGTCGTGATCATGGACGACAGCCAGGTCTCACCCGTCCTGGTTGATGTCCTGCAGGCCGGTGCAATCGCATGCGGTGCACACGCCGAGAACACGATCGTTCCGGCGCGCCCGATGCCGATCACCCTTCAGGACGTCCGTCGAGCGCGACGCATGATTCTGGTCACTAGCGGCTGCATCACTGCGGGCATCCTGGGCGCACTGATTGCCACTGTCGCAGTGATTGCAGTGCTGGCCCGACGGATCCTCTCATACATCATGGCGATGTGACCCATGGACCGTCGGCATCACGACCGGTCCCTCACCTCACCCGCCGCTTCAACTCCCCGATCAATTCCGACACTTCCGATGGCGCGAGCTTGGCGAAGCGTTCCGGCAGCAGGCTGCGGCGCGAGGATTCCTGGACGGCGAGCAGTTCCATCAGCTGGATGGTGTCGGTGTGCTGCGGCGGGATGAAGTCGGCGATGGCCTGCTCCAGGTGCGTGGCGGCGAGCGCGACGCCGTCGTTGCGGGCGATGTCGAGCGCGAGCAGGGCGATGGCTTCGAGGTCGGCGTTGGAATAGCCGTCGAGGCCGGCGAACGCGTTGCCGAGCGCGGCGACGCTGTCGTCGGCGAGGTCGACGCCGTTGCGCTTGAGGATCGCGCGGACGATGCGCAGGCGCTCTTCGCCGGTGTCGACGTAGAAGAAGGGAATCTTGCGGTCGAGGCGGCCGGGACGCTTGATGTCGACGTCGAGCTTGTCGGGCCGGTTGGTCATCAGGATGGTCAGCACATGGCCGCGGTTGGCGGTGTCGGACATGAAGTCCTTGATCCGCGCGATCACCCGCGAGGAGGTGCCGCCGTCGCTGTCGCCGCCCTCGCCGTTGCCGAAGCTGCGATCGCCTTCGTCGATGACCAGCGCGATCGGGCTCATCGCGCGGATGATCTTGAGCACGCGTTCGAGGTTGGACTCGGTCGAGCCGACCCATTTCGAGCGGAAGTTCTTCAGCACCACGCCGGGCAGGCCGGCTTCCTTGAGGAAGGCCTTGATGACGAAGGTCTTGCCCACGCCCATCGGGCCGACCGCGAGCAGGCCCATCGGCGCGAGCTTGCGGTCGCCGGTCCTGAGGGTCGCGGCGATCTTCATCAGCTCGGCCTTGATCTGGTCGTAGCCGCCGACCGCGTCGAGTCCGTACGAGGGATCGAGGAATTCGATGAGGTCGCCGCAGGAGCGCTGGATGATCTCGCGCTTTCTTTCGCCGATGATCGCCAGCATCGCGTCGAGCGGATCCTCGTTCGAGGCCGGCGCGGCGTGGCCGAGGATCATGAACGCGATTTCCTCGCGGGTCTTGCCGGCGGTGACGCCGGCATACATCTCGGCGCGCTGCTGCGCATCGGGCGCGTCGCCGAGCAACTGCAGCGCCAGTGCCTTGCGTTCCGCTTCGGGAAGACCGGCGGCAGGACGTTCCGCCACGATGCTGTCGATCTCCAGCAGGCGCAGGCCGGCGGTGTGCTTGGCGACCAGCGCCTGCTGTGCCGGCGCCATGTGCGGCGCGGACTGCGCGACGAGCTGCAGGCGCGCGGCTTCGTCGGGATACGCGACCTCGATCGCGCAGATGCGCGGATTGGTGTTCAGCGAGGGATGGATTTCCGACAGCGACGCGCAGAGCAGCACGACGATGTGGTTGCGCTGCAGCAGCAGGCCGCTGAGCGACCAGTCGTGGAAGATCTCCAGCAGGCCGCGCTCGTCGGTGCTGAGGAAGGTGGTCTCGGCGTTGGGCACCAGGTCGCCGGCATGCGGCAGCACCAGGGCGATGCCGTCGCCGGTGCGCATGCGCAGTTCGAGGTTGGCCATGCCCTCCAGCAGGGAGTCGCCGCCATCGATCGGCTTGGTGCCCTCGCCGCGCCGCTTCAGCCCGGCATGGCGCAGCGCGAGTTCGTAGCGCTGCGGCTTCGCCGCGAGTACCACGTCGTGCACATAGTCGGAGAACGGCTGCAGCTTGCCTTCGTGCGGCACGCCGTCGTGAACGTTGCCGTGCAGGATGAACAGCCCGGCCTCGCCGGCGAGGTAGCGACGCTTGAGTTCGTCGGCCCAGTGCGGAAGCGGATTCCCCGCGGATGGCGTGCCGTTGAGGGTGGTCATGGTGGCGATCCTGCTCCGACGGAAACGATGCGCGGCAACACTACGAAAATCGCCCCCTCCCCAACCCTCCCCCGCATGCGGGGGAGGGAGACTTGCGCATCGCGCAAGTGGGTGGGGCTCTACGATCAGATCGTCCGGTTCGCGTCCGATGCCGCAGCACGATCCTTCTTCATCGCTTCCAGCTTGGCGCGCGCGGTGGCTTTGCTGCTGCTGGCCTTGAGCGCATTCAGGCGGGTGTCGAGATCCGATTCGCGCAGCTCGTCGCCGAGCTTGGCCTTGGCGATGGTGTCCTTGATGCCGGTGCGGACGTTCTCCAGCGCGCGCAGTTCGGCATCGACCGACAGGCCTTCGAGCTGGTCGTTGATGCGGGTGCGCGCCTGCGCGCTCTGCATCTTCGCGAGCATGCGGTCCTTCTCGGCCTTGAGCTTGCCGATCTCGCCCTTCACTTCGGTCAGGGCGTTCTTGGCGGTGTCGACGTCCTTCTCGGCGCCTTCCAGTTCGGCCTGCATCGAGGTGATTTCGGCTTCGACGGCGTCCTTGCGCTCGATCAGTTCGACCGCGAGGTCGTCCTGGCCCGTGGCCATCGCCTGTTCGAGCATCGCGGCCAGCTCTTTCTGCTGCGCCTGCGCCTTCTGCAGGCGATCGGCGGCGTCCTCGCGCAGGCGGATGAGGCCGGCGGTGGCGCTCTTGAGCTTGTTGTACTTCTCGATCATGGTGTTGATCGCGTTCTCGTACGCGATCTCCGGATGCTGCTGTTCCAGCCCGGTGACGAAGAGCGAGAGGAAGCCGCGCACGAGGTTGGCCAGTCGGCTGAAGATGTTCATGGATGTCTCCTGGTTGCAGCTTGGTGTGTTCGGAAGGGGAAGCGGGAATGGAAGACGTGCGGGGTCGATGGCAGCGAAGACGCAGGGAGATCAGTCATGCGATGACGCTCTCCTGCTGCGGACCTGGCGCCCGATGGCCGTGCCTGCCAGGCAGGCGAACGCCGGCACGGCATATTCGAGGAGATCGAGGACGACATGGGTATCGCCATGATCGAACAGCGCGCTTGCGATGAACGTGGCAAACACCCATCCGATTGCGGTCGAGGCTGCGGCCGCGATCGCGAGCACGAGCCCTGCATGCAGGAAAGGACGATGCGCCTGCCGAAAGGCCAGATGCGCGAAGACGAGGGTGCAGGCCACGAGCGTGAGCAACGTGGTGCCGCCCGTCCATGCCGCCGCGAGGCCCATGTCGGGATCGGACCCGCGCGGTTCGAAAAAGCCCGAACCAAGGCCGACGATGCTTTGCACGAGGAGCAGGACGAAGGCATGGGCGAAGATGCGACGCCAATGCAGGATCGCCGGACGCGCAGCCACGGCGCTCATTTCGCCACCCTCGCCGCCTGGCGCGCGGCCATCGACTTGGCGCCGGCCGCACCGGTCTTGAAGTAGTCGCTGTCGAGATCGTTCTGCGACAGCTCCAGTTCGATGTCTTCTTCCAGCTGCAGGCGCGACAGCGATTCGCCGAGCTTGGAGCCGAGCGTGCTGGAGTACGGGCTGGCGACGACGAGCTGGTAGACCTCTTCGACCTGGTCGGGCAGCGAGACCAGCGCGGCGTCGATCGACATGCGTCGCGCGGCGAGCTTGTCGTGGCGCAGCTTGATCGCGGCGTAGTCGTCGTGCGCCATCTTCAGGTGCCGGTAGCGCGGGTCCTGCGCGTCGACCTGCGACAGCGCCTGCTCGGCATCGCGCAGGCGACGGTCGATCGTGGCTTCCTCGCCGCTGCGCAGGCGTTCCTTGATGGTCAACTGCGCCAGCCACAGCGCGAGGAAGTCGACCGAGGCCTTGTCCACCCGCTCGGCGTCGTCGTAGGACAGCTGGCTCTGCGCCTCGCCGGCGATGCGGTACAGCACGTCGGACCGCTCGACGATGGCCAGGTATTTCTGCCACATGCCCATGCCGACCACGCGCTCCATGCCGCCATGCAGGGCGAACAGTTCCTGCTGCAGCTGCGCGCGGCGCTGGTCGATGGCGCCGCGGCGCGCACTTCTGTCCACCTTGCTGCGGAACTTCGGCAGGTCGGGGATGACCAGAGCCAGCAGGGTCTGCACCGCGCCGAGCACGACCAGCGCACCGAGCGCGCCGGCACCACCAGCCGGGATGGATGCGATCGCCATCGCCAGACCGCCGCCGAGCAGGGTCATGACGTTGGCCTGGCTGGTGAGCCAGGCGCGCAGGTAGCTCACGGGCTTGGGCTGCGAACTCATTCGATCACACGCTCACCCGCACGTTGCCCTTGCCGGTGGCCTGGTGCAGGCGGCTGAGGATGCGCTGCTCCAGCGCGGCGGCTTCGGGCATGCGCAGCCAGCCGCTGTCGCGCGGCTTGGGCGTGGCGATGGCGAAGTCGTCGGCGATGCGCGCCGGCTGCGTCGACAGCACGACCACGCGATCGCCGAGCAGCAGCGCCTCGGTCACGTCGTGGGTGACGAACACGATCAGGCAGGGATGCTCCTGGTAGAGCTTCACCAGCAGCTGCTGCATGTCCTCGCGGGTCTGCGCGTCGAGCGCACCGAAGGGCTCGTCCATCAGCAGGATGCGCGGCTTGAGCACCAGCGCGCGCGCGAGGGCGATGCGCTGGTTCTGGCCGCCGGACAGCTGGCTGGGGTGGAGCTTGGCCTTGTCGGCCAGGCCCACCGCTTCGAGCATGTGCATCACCCGGTCGCGACGCTCGGCGGCGGGCACGCGGTCGCGCCACAGGCCGAGGCGGAACGGAAACGCGACGTTGTCGTGGACGCTGAGGTCCGGGCGGTTGGCGTAGCGCTGGAACACCATCACCGCATCGTCGTGCGCATCGGTGCAGGGTTCGCCGTCGATGCTCACGCTGCCGCTGGTGGGCACGGCGACGTTCATCGGGCGCACGCCGCCCATCATGTACAGCAGCGTGCTCTTGCCGCAGCCGGAGGGGCCGAGGAGCATGTTGATGCTCGGGCCCTCGAAGCGCAGGGTGAGGTCGTCGACGACGCGGTTCACGCCGCCTTCGGGACGCGGGTATTCCTGGACGATGTGTTCGAGCGAGACGACAGCCGCGCCCTTGTTCTGCGCGGTGCTCATGCCTGCGTCTCCCACGGATAGAAACGGCGCTTGGCCAGGCGCATCAGCTGGTAGGTCAGCAGGGCGAGGGCCATGATCACGATGATCCCGGCGAACACCTGGTCCATCGCGCTGAAGCGCTTGGAGTTCTGGATCAGCTGGCCGAGGCCGGACTGCGCGTTCACGTATTCGGCGACGGTGATGTAGGTCCACATCACCGAGACGCTGACGATGATGGCATCGGCGATGCGCGGCATCGCGATCGGCACCACCGCGTGGCGGATGCATTCCCAGGGCGTGGCGCCGAGGTCGCGGGCGCCGATCCAGTGGCTCTGCGGCACCGCCTGGATGGCATCGCGCACCATCGGCACCAGGTAGACCGCCGCGCCGAGGAACAGGAACGCGATCTTCACCTCTTCGTCGATGCCCAGCCACATCACCAGGATCGGCAGCAGCGCGACCACCGGCGCGGAACGGAACGGGTCCACCAGCGGCGAGAGGAAGGCGTTGACCTTGGGCGAGGCGCCCATGAGGATGCCCAGCGGCACGCCGATCGCCACCACCAGCAGGCCGGCGATCGCCACGCGACCGACCGAAGACAGGATGGCCGGCAGGAGCAGGCTCTTGCCGTCGCTCCAGGCCAGGTAGCTCAGGGCGTCGAACACCGCGATCGGCGAGGGCAGCTTGTTGCGGCTGATCCAGCCGCTGGCGCTGAGCGCGAACCACGCCAGCAGCACCACCGCGACGCCGGCGAAGCCGAGCTGCCGCCGCGTACCGGCGGACAGCGCGGCATAGGGATTCCAGGGGCTGGCCATGGTCCGTGGCTCCCGGGCTTACGGTCGCGCGCCGTAGACCGCGATGCGCGTCGAGCGGTTCATCTCGCGGCAACCGTCCAGGCCCACGCCTTCGGACTGCGGGTTGTCCTCGTCGCACAGCGGCTTGCTCGAACCGTTGCCGACGATCTTGAAGCGCTCGCGCGGGAACTCCCACTGCTTGACCAGATAATCGACCACGGCCTCGGCGCGCGCCTGCGACAGCCGGTTGTTGATCGCTGCGTTGCCGGTGCTGTCGGTGTTGCCGCTGATCTCGAAGTAGGCGCCGCCGTTGTTCTCGATGAACGGCACCATCTCGGTGTCGATGGTGCGCTCGGCACGCTTGGTCAGGCCCGACTGGCCGCTGGCGAAGTTCACGGTGACCGGCTTGGTGACTTCGGCCGGCGCGGCCTGCACGGCTTCCTCGCGCGCGGCCTCGGTGAAGACCTCTTCCTTCTTCGCTTCGGCCTGCGCGCTGGTGCTGGCGTCGTAGAGCTTGCGGATGAAGCGCATGTCGAAGCTCTCGGACGGGTTGATCACCGGCGACTTCGGGTTGGCCAGCGCGCCGGCAGCGCGGTAGATCTGGTCGAAGCGCTGGTAGACGCGGGCGTAGTGGTTGGTGTCGCCGGCCAGGCCGAGGATGCGCGCGTTGTCGGCGACGCCGGTCCACAGCAGGTTGTCGAACAGCTTCTTCACGAAGCCCTTGCCTTCGTCCTTGGCGAGCAGGGTGAAGAATTCCTCGGTCTTCACCAGCGCGTCGACCGCGCCGTCGGGATCGGCCTTGGCGGCTTCGACGCCGGCCATCCAGCCGTTCACCAGCTTCTGCACGGCCGCAGCGCCTTCCTCGCTGTCGAGCACGCGCTTGTCGCAGACGATCACGTCGAAGATCAGGTTGGAGGCGGTGCGGGTGGAATAGACCACGTGGCCCCTGGTCGCGCGCAGCGCGAGCGAGAGGTCGGGATCCCACAGCGCGGCGGCATCGACGTTGCCCGATTCCAGCGCGGCGCGCACGCCGGCGGTACCTTCCTCGGCGCCGATGAACACGTACTCGATGGTCTGCTTCCTGCGCGCGGACAGCGAGGAGTTGTCGACCGCGTCGATGGTCATGCCGTGCGATGGCGTGAACTGCAGCATCGCGACCTTCTTGCCGGCGAGGTCCTCGACGGTGCGGATCGACGGGTCCTTCGCGATGATCGCGTCGGCGCCGCGGGTGTTGTCGACGATCATCACCGCGCGGCCGTCATGGCCGCTGTTGCGCAGGTTCGGCTGTTCCTGCGCCCAGAAGTCGGAGGTGCGCCAGGCGCACTGCGCGGTACCGGCCTCGAAGATGGTCGACAGGGTCGGGATGTCGTCCTGGATGACGAACTCGACGTTCAGGCCTTCCTTGTCGAACAGCGAGCCCGGCTTCGTGGTCAGGCTCTGGCCGTTGGCGACCAGCGCCGGGGCGTAGCCGTGGAAGCTGACGATGCTGACCTTGAGCGGATTGCCGGACGAACCCAGCGGACCGTCGCCCTTGCTGCTGTACGCAGCGGCGCTGGCCGGCTTGCCGTCGGCCTGCGCGGTCGCGGCCGGCTCGTCGCCGCCTTCGGCCTTGCGGTTCTTGTAGAGGTTCCAGACGACCGAGCCGGAGCCGACGACGACGATCGCGCCGATCAGGATCTTGGCGAACGGGGTGAGTTTGACGGCCATGTGGCGCTCCTGGGGGACGAAAACGGAGTGGAGACGGAATGCGGGGCGGGTCGGGACGGTGTCACTTGGCCGGGGTGCGGAACTGGGCGGCCAGCTCCTCCAGGCTCAGCACCTGCGCGTCCAGACGCTGGGTCTCGCGGGCCAGCGCGGCCTTGTTCGATTCGGATTCGGACTGCAGGCGCGCGATGTCGGCGGCGGTGGCGCCCACGGCGTCCTGGATCTGCGCCTCCAGCACGGCGATCTGCTGGCGCAGGTCGGCCAGGCGGGCGTCGCGGCTGCTTTCGAGTTCGGCGATGCGCGCCTGGTTCGCACGCACCAGGGCGTCGGCATTGCCCTGCAGGTGGCGCTGGTGGCCGCGCAGGGCGGCGATCTTGGCGTCGGCGTCGGCCAGCACCTGGTCCATCGACCAGGTTTCGTCGGCGACGTCCATCGCGGTGATGGCGGCGCGGCGGGTGGTGGGATCCAGGGCCTTCAGGCCGTCGACCAGCTTGATCAGGCGCTCGACCGGGAAACCGGCATCGACCACGCCCTGGCGGGCGAAGATCTCGGCGAAGTCCAGGCCTTCCTCCACGCCCGGCGTGGCGGGTGCGGCCTCGTCGGCGGCCCCGGGCATCGGGGGCGGCGAGGCCGTGGCGCGACTCTCGGCCTCGGCGGCCCGGCGGATGATCGCGTCGATGTCGCTGTCCTCGGCCGCAGGGGCAGGCGGAGCCGGCGGCTCGCTCGATTCGATCAGGCGAGCGGCTTCCAGGATCTTCTTCAGTGTCGCCATGCGGTCCCCGGGGAATCTGAATTGCGCGAATGCGTCCAACGCAAGAATAAGGTACCGGGGGGACAAATCCAGCGGCGACGGGTGCCGCAGGCCCGGATGCCCGCGCCGCCGGGCTCAGACCCCGCGATGCTTGCCCCGCCAGGGCGCGTACCAGGCGCGGATGCGGGCCATGTCGGCATCCATGTCGCCGGTGAGCTGGAAGGGTTCGCCGATGCCGATGATCTTCTCGGGGTAGTGGAAGTAGGCCGGCAGCACCGGCACGCCGGCGGCGCTGGCGATCTTCCAGAAGCCCGGCTTCCAGCGCTCCACGCGCGTGCGGGTACCCTCGGGCGCGATCCCCAGCCAGAAACGGTCCTCGCGCTCGAAGCGTTCCAGCATCTGCTCGATCAGCCCGCGCGCCGCCGTGCGGTCGACCGGGATCACGCCCAGGCCGCGCAGCACCGGGCCCAGCGGCCACCAGAACAGCTCGCGCTTGGCGAAGATGCGGATGTCCAGGCCCAGCGCGACCTTGGCCAGCATCCCCCAGATGCCGTCCCAGTTCGAGGTATGCGGCGCGCCGATCAGGACCAGCTTGGGGATGTCCGGGAAGGTGCCGACCATGCGCCAGCCACCCAGGCGCAGCAGCGTGCGCGCGACCCAGCGCAGCGCCCGGCCGGATCCGGCGCGCGGCGCCTGCGGCGGCAGCGGGAGGACGACGGTATGCGCCGTCGCGGACGAGTCCCCCGCCCCGGGCGCGGCCATCAGTCCCAGTCCTTCGTGGCGCGCTGGCGCTTCACGCCGGCGCGCTGGCGCTTGTCGTCCAGGCGCCGCTTCTTGGCGGCCTTCGACGGCTTGGTGGCAATGCGCGGGGTCGGCGCCTTCAGCCCGGTGGCGACGAACGCGGCCAGGCGTTCGCGCGCATCCTGGCGGTTGCGCTCCTGGGTACGGAACCGCTGGGCGTTGATGACCAGCACGCCTTCGGCGGTCACCCGCCGGTCGCGGCGGGCGAGCAGGCGCTCGCGCACGGGCTCGGGCAGCACCGTCGACTGGGCCACGTCGAAGCGCAGCTCGACCGCCGTCGCCACCTTGTTCACGTTCTGCCCGCCCGGCCCCGAGGAACGCACGAAGCGTTCGACCAGTTCCGATTCGGGGATTTCGATGCCTGCGTCCACATGGCCCTCCACGGCCGATTGTAACGATCTGGCAGCCCGTGCATGCCACGATGCGGCGGCACGTTGACCGTCCGCGCGCGCCTGCCGGATGATGCCAGTCCGCCATGGAGGACCCCCGCATGCTTCGTTCCGCCCTGCCCTGCGTACTCTTGCTGCTGGCCGCCCCGCTGGCCCATGCACAGGACCCGGCTGCGGTCGGCGGCAGCTACGACCCTGCCTTCGTCGGCGGCCGAGTCCGCCCCGCACCTGCGCCGGTGCGCGAAGAGCGCCCCGCCTCCATCGCGGCGATGGAGCGCGCCACCGCCGCCGAGGAAATCGAAGCACTGCTGCGCCAGCTGCGCACGCAGCAGGACGGCAGCCGCGACCCGGGCGATGGCGACGACGGCGACGCCATGGCCGCGATCCAGCTGCGCAACCAGGCCGAGGGCCTCGTCCGCCGCCACTGGAACCAGCTCGGCCCGCTCTCGCGCGACCTGTACGGCGCGACCTTCGATCGCAGCCACCCCGACGAGCAGCGCGGCGTCTCGCGCTACAACAACAGCGACGCCAACGACCCCGAGACGCGCCTGCGCACCGGGATGCGCGATGCCGAGCAGGAAATGCGCAACCTCGAATCGATGCTGCTGCCGATGCTCAAGGACCTCAAGCAGGCCACCGATGCCGCCATTGACCAGCGCGCGCGCCGTCGCTGATCCAGCGGTCCCGACACGATTCCAGATGACCGCACTCCGCACCCGCGCCGCGGCGCTGCTGCTCATCGTGGCCGGCGCCTTCGCCGCACCCGCTGCGCTCGCCACCGAGCCGAGCGACGCCCAGGTCGATCGACTGATCGAGACCATGGACATGCAGCGGATGCTCGGCAATCTCCTCGCGCAGATGGACGCGATGAACCTGGAGATGGGCGAACGCTTCATGGGCGAGGGCACCACGCCCGAACAACGCGAGCGGATACGGCAGACGATCGCCCGGCAGCAGGCGGGCACGCGCAATGCGATGTCATGGGAGAAGATCGGTCCGATCTACCGCAATGTCTATCGGAAGTTGTTCACCGCGGAGGAGATCGACGCGATGATCGCCTTCTACGGCAGCCCGGCTGGGCGCAGCATCCTGCAGAAAATGCCGAAGGCAATGGCACTGGCGATGGAGGACATGCAGCCGATCATGGAGACGCTGATCGCCGACCTCCAGAAAGAACTGGAAAAGCAGGCCTTGGACAGCGACGAAGGCAGCACCGTCCAGATCATTGAGCCGCCGCCCCGCTAAACTCCGCCGAACAGCGCGAGCGCCTTCGCGAATTCCGCATCCGGCGGCGCCAGCGCGTCGACCCGCTCGCCGCTGTGCGGATGGATGAAGCGCAGGCGCTCGGCATGCAGCAGCATGCGGTGGATGCCCATCATCCGGAACGCGCGGTTGTGGCGGCCGTCGCCGTGGCTGGTGTCGCCGATCAGGTGATGCGACAGGTGCTTGAGATGCCGGCGGATCTGCCGGAAGCGGCCGGTCTGCGGCTGCGCGCGCAGCAGCGCGTAGCGCGAGGTCGGGAATTCGGTGCCCGCCGCCGCCGAGGGCAGCGCGAGTTCGCAGGTCGCAAGTCGTCGGAAGCGGGTCACGGCCGGCTTCTTCTGCGGCTTGCCCGGGCCGCCGTCGAGCGGATGGTCGACCTCGAAGACCTCTTCCGCCGGCCAGCCGCGGCAGACCGCGAGATAGTCCTTCTCGAATGCATGCGACATCAGCACCTTGCCCAGCGCCGAGGCGGTGTCGCGGTCGAAGGCCAGCAACAGGCAGCCGCTGGTCGCGCGATCCAGGCGATGGACGAGGAAGATCGGCCGGCCGAACTGTTCGCGCAGGCGATCGGCGGCGAAATCGGTCTCGCCGCGCGCCAGGGCGCTGTCGTGGACCATCAGCCCGGCCGGCTTGTCGACCACCGCCAGCCAGTCGTCGCAATGCAGCACGGCCAGTTCGGCAGGGACCACCGGATCGGGCATCGCATCCGAGGGCGAGGCATCGGGGAACTCGGGAGACGACTTCTGGGTCATGGCGTGGACGGCGCGATCTGCAAGCATCCGCCATTGTCCCCGAAAGCCCGAACGCAAGGAGTTCCGATGTCGAGCCTGTCCCCTGTCCGCCGCTACGTCCGGCCGCTCGCGCTGGCCTGCGCCCTCGCATTGGTGGCGCCGCTGGCCCTGGCCGGCGACGGCCTGGCGCCACCGAAGGGCGTGGCTGCGGGCCCCTGCGTCGAGGGCATCTGCGAATACACCCTGGGCAACGGCCTGCGCGTGCTGCTGTTCCCCGACGCCAGCAAGCCGACGGTGACCGTGAACATCGCCTACGGCGTGGGCTCGGTGCACGAGAACTACGGCGAGACCGGCATGGCGCACCTGCTGGAGCACCTGCTGTTCAAGGGCACCCCGACCCATGGCGACATTCCCGGTGCGCTGAAGGCGCGCGGCATCCAGTCGAACGCCACCACCTCGCTGGATCGCACCAACTACTACGGCTCGTTCCCCGCGAACGACGAGACCCTCGACTGGCTGCTCGCGCTGGAAGCCGATCGCATGGTGAATTCGTTCGTCGCGAAGAAGGACCTCGACAGCGAGATGACCGTGGTGCGCAACGAGATGGAGCGCAACGAGAACAATCCCTCGGCGGTGATGTTCCAGCGCCTGCGTTCCACCGCCTACCTCTGGCACAACTACGGCAACAGCACCATCGGCGCGCGCTCGGACGTGGAGAACGTGCCGATCGAGCGGCTGCAGGCCTTCTACCGCACCTGGTACCGGCCGGACAACGCCACGCTCATCGTCGCCGGACGCATCGACCCGGCGAAGACGCTCGCGCGCGTGCAGGCCCGCTTCGGTGGACTGAAGCGACCGGCGAACGCGCTGCCGAGGCTGTACACCGTCGAACCCACGCAGGATGGCGAACGCGAGGTGGTGGTGCGCCGCACCGGCGACACCCGCGTCGTCGGCATCGGCTACCGGACGCCCGGGCACACGCATCCGGACAACGCTGCACTCGACGTGCTGATGGACGTCCTGGGCGACGCGCCCACCGGGCGCCTGCACAAGGCCCTGGTCGAGACCAAGCTGGCGGCCTATGCCGGCGGCGGCAACAGCGACCAGCGCGACGGCGGCCTGCTGAACCTGGTGGCGGTCACGCCGAAGGACGGCGACCTGGCCCGCGCCGAGGCCGAGCTGCTGCGCCAGGTCGAGACCCGCCTCGCCGCCGAACCGATCACCGCGGACGAAGTGGCCAAGGCCAAGCAGCGCATCGCCAACGGTTACGAGAACAGCCTGAACAACGTCAACAGCCTGGCGATGTCGCTCACCGAATCCGTCGCCGCAGGGGACTGGCGGCTGTTCTTCCTGCGCCGCGACCAGATCGCGAACGTGACCGTCGACGACGTCAATCGCGTCGCGCGCACCTACTTCAAGCCGAGCAATCGCACCATCGGCCGGTTCATCCCCACCGAAGCGCCCGAGCGGGTGGAGATCGCCGCCGCGCCCGCGCCAGAGGAGGCGCTGAAGGGTTACGTCGGCAAGGCCGCCGTCGCCGCCGGCGAAACCTTCGACCCCAGCCCGGCCAACATCGATGCCCGCACCACCACCTTCACCCTGGGCGACGGGCTGAAGGTCTCGCTGCTGCCCAAGGACACGCGCGGCGACACCGTCTGGGTCAGCGCCAGCTTCCGCTACGGCGACATCGCCACGCTGCGCCGTTTCCCGGCCGCTGCGCCCGGCGCCGTCGGCGAGATGCTGATGCGCGGAACGAACGCCCGGAGCCGCGAGGACATCGCCCAGCGCCTGGAGGCGCTGAAGACGACGGCCTACGTCACCGGCGGCGCGCAGCGCGCAGTGGTCACGATACAGTCCCGGCGCGAACACCTCGGCGACGCGCTGTCGCTGGTCGCCGAGGTGCTGCGCACCCCGTCGTTCCCGGCATCGGAGTTCGAGCAGTACAAGCTGCAGGCCATCACCGGACTGGAGAACAGCCGGAAGGAGCCGTCCACCATCGCCAGCTTCGCGCTCTACGGCCACTTCGATCCCTGGCCCACTGATCATCCGTATCGCCTGCGCAGCATCGAGGAACAGCTGGCCGACCTGCGCGCGCTCACGCGCGAGGACGTGGTCGCCTACCATCGCGCGGTCTACGGCACCGCCGACGGCGAGATCGCGATCGTCGGTGACTTCGACCCGGCCGCGATGCGCGCGCAGCTGGAATCACTGTTCGCCGGCTGGCGCAGTCCGGTGCCGTACGAAGACGTGGCGCTGTCGTTCAGGGATGTGCCCGCCCGCGCGGCGCGCTTCGAGACGCCCGACAAGGCGAACGCCACGCTGATGGCGCGCAGCAACCTCGCGCTGAACGAGGACGACCCCGAATACCCCGCACTGGTCGTCGCCAATAACATCCTCGGCGGCGGCGCGCTGAGTTCGCGCCTGGGCGACCGGCTGCGGCAGAAGGAAGGCCTGAGCTACTCGGTCAGCAGCAACCTGTTTGCGGGCAGCGCGCCCACCCGGCGCGAGGACGATGGCGCATTGATGCTGCAGGCCATCGCCGCGCCGCAGAACGTCGACAAGGCGGAGACGGCGATCCGCGAGGAACTTGCGCGCTTCGTCCGCGACGGCATCACCGCCGAGGAACTGAAGAAATCCGTGACCGACCTGTTGACGCGGCGCGAACAGGGGCGTGCCAGCGACGGCGGGGTCGCCAATGCCCTCTCGCGCAATGCCTACATGGGCCGCACCATGGACTGGACCGCGCGATTCGAAGCGAAGCTGCGGGCGCTGACCGTCGAAGAGGTCAACGCCGCGATCCGCAAGCACATCCGCCCGGAAACGCTCAGCGTGTTCGCGGCGGGCGATTTCGCGAAGGCGAAGGCGGCCGCAGACACGACGTCCGCAGTTGCGAAATAGGCATCAACGACGCCAAGCGCCCTCCCCCGCATCGCGGGGGAGGGTTGGGGTGGGGGCAATGCGCCTGGCTTGATCCACAGCAGCCCCATCCACAGCAGCCCCCATCCCGGCCTTCCCCCGCAGTGCGGGGGAAGGTGCGCAGCCTCAACGCCTCGGCCAGGCCGCGACCAGCGCCCAGAGGCCGCCGACACCGGCGATCCATGCGGCGGCGGGGATGCTGAACATCGACGGCCCGCCGGCTTCCAGCGCGTAGAGCACCGCCGCGACGATCAGCAGGCCGGTGCCGAGGATCGCGGAGACGATGCGCCGCTGCATCGCGCGCAGGGTGGTCGCGAGATCGGACAGGTCGTGCGAACGCATCGACAGCTCGTGCTGGCCTTCGACCTGCTGGCTCAGCCAGGCGTGCAGCAGTTTCGGCATGTCCGGCGCACGCGTCACCAGTTCCGGCAAGCGCTTGCGGAATTCGCGCGCCAGGCGCTGCGGGCTGTAGCGCTCGACCAGGATCTGCTCCAGCACCGGCTTGGCGACGGCCCAGATGTCCAGCTCCGGATCGAGCTGGCGGCCGACGCCTTCGATGTTCAGCAGGGTCTTCTGCAGCAGGATCAGCTGCGGCTGCAGGGTCAGTTCGTACTTCTGCGCGGTGCGGAACAGTTTGACCAGCACCTCGGCCAGCGAGATCTCCGACAGCGGGCGCGTGAAGTAGGGTTCGCACACCGCGCGCGCGGCGGCTTCCAGCTCGTCGATGCGGATCGTCGCCGGCATCCAGCCGGCCTGCACGTGCAGCTCGGCGATGCGGCGGTAGTCGCGGTTGAAGATCGCCATGAAGTTCTCGGCGAGGTAGTACTGGTCCTCGGTCGAGAGCTGGCCGACGATGCCGAAGTCGATCGCGATGAAACGCGGGTCCGCTTTGCGCGCCGGGTCGATGTCGACCCAGATGTTGCCGGCGTGCGCATCGGCGTGGAAGAAGTTGTCGCGGAACACCTGGGTGTAGAACACGCGCACGCCCTTCGCGGCGAGCGCCTTGCGGTCGATGCCGGCGGCGTCCAGCGCGGCGACGTCGTCGCTGGGGATGCCGTGGACGCGTTCCAGGGTAAGCGCGCGCTCGGCGGTGTGGCTCCAGATCACCTCGGGCACGTACAGGTCGGGCGAATCCTTCCAGAACCGGCGGATCACCGAGGCATTGGCGCCCTCGCGCTGCAGGTCGAGCTCGGCGGCGAGCGTGGTCTCGACCTCGCGCACGACTTCACGCGGACGGATCTTGTCGGCGTTCGGGTGCGCGCGCTCGACCAGGGTGGCGACGCTGTTGAGCAGGGCGATGTCGCCGGCGATCTGCTTCTCGATGTCGGGTCGCAGCACCTTGACCACGACCTCGCGTCCGCCGGGCAGGCGCGCGGCATGGACCTGCGCGATCGAGGCCGAGGCCAGCGGCGTGGTGTCGAAGTGCTCGAAGGCTTCTCGGATGTCCTGGCCCAGCGCCTGCTCGACGATGCGCCGCGCGGCCTCGCCGTCGAACGGCGCCACGCGATCCTGCAGCAGCGACAGCTCGGCGGCGATGTCCGGCGGCATCAGGTCGCGGCGCGTGGAGAGGATCTGCCCGAACTTGACGAAGATCGGCCCCAGCGCCTGCAGCGCCAGGCGCAGGCGCGCGCCGCGCGGCTGGGCGGCGACTTCGGCCGAGGCGCGCGGCACGAACGGGCGCGCGAGCTTGAGCCAGCGTTCGGCCGGGGTGCCGTCGAGCAGGTCGTCGAGGCGGTAGCGGATCAGGACGCGGCCGATGCGGGCCGCACGCAGGACGGCGCTCATGCGCCGACCCGCTTCTGCAGGCGCGTCACGCGCGCGGCCATGCGCTCGGCATCGTCGCGCAGGGTGTCGACATCGTCGAAGAAGGCGTCGAGTTCGGCGCGCGGCACGACATCGCGCGACTCCTCGGTCAGGTATTCGGCGGTGGTCTCGGCGAGCTTGCGCCCGCCTTCGCGCGCACCGCGCAGCGCGGCGGCGACGCCATTGGCCACCTGCACGCCGATCACCTCGCCGAACACGCGGGTGAAGGGCAGTTGCCAGTCGGGATCGAAGCGCTCGGCGAGGCGCTGCAGGCGCCGCGCGAGTTCGGCGTCGCCCTCGATGCGCAGTCGCCCGACCGGCATCGCGTCGGCCTCGTCGGCCGGCGTGCCCAGCAGGCGCGGCAGCAGCACGCGCATGCCCAGCGAAAGCGCGCCGCCGAGCGTGCTGCGCACCGCGAGGTCGGGTTGCGCGCCGCCTTCTGGCGTGGCCGGGCCCACCTGCAGGCGCGCACCGGCGACGGTCATGCGCAGGGCCAGGGGATCGGCTTCGCGCCCGGCGGGCGCGTCCAGCGCCAGCACCACGCTGCGGCCATCCAGGGGCTGCAGCGCGGCGCGGGTGTCGGGATCGAGGTCGATGGCACGGTTCAACGCCGCTTCCAGCGCGCGGCCGGCCAGCGGTTTCCAGTCGAGGGGGGAGGTGCTCATGCGGCCATTCTAGCGGGGATGGCTGAATGCGCCGGGCGCGGCGTCATTCGGACAAATCGCCCCACCCCGACCCTCCCCCGCAGGCGGGAGAGGGGGCGGGAAGTCGCGAACGACCGATCGACGCCGACCATCACGAGCGCTGTGTGCTTGTCTCCTTCCCCCGCGTGCGGGGGAAGGCCGGGATGGGGGCTGCGCGCCTGCTCAGTGGTTGTAAGACGCCGCCAGCCGCCGCAGCCCCTCCTCGATCGACACCTTGGGCACGTAGCCGAAGTCCCGCGTCGCCGGGGCCATCGAGTACCAGTGCGTGGTGCTCAGCTGCTCGGCGAGGAAGCGGGTCATCGGTGGCTCGCCCTTGAGCGGGAGCACCGTCCACAGGCCCTCGCAGACCGCGCCGATGGCGTAGGCGGCGCCGAAGGGCAGGGTCTTGTCGATCTCCGGCGCGCCGGCGGCGCGCAGCAGGGCATTGACGATCTCGCGCACCGGCTTGGGCTCGCCGTTGCTGATGAAGTAGGCCTTGCCGGCGCAGGCAGCGCCCGGGGCGAGGTGGTCGAAGGCGTCGAAATGCGCCTGGGCGGCGTTGTCGATGAAGGTGGTGTCGATGACGTTGTCGCCACCGCCGACGAAGCGCAGGCGCCCGGCGCGGGCGCGGTCGACCAGGCGCGGCACCAGCTGCTGGTCGCCCGGGCCCCAGATCAGGCGCGGGCGCAGCGCGACCACCGCCAGGTCCGGGCCGTTGGCGGCGAGGACGGCCTTTTCGGCGATCGTCTTGGTGGTCGCGTACGGCGCCTTGAAGCCCTCGCCGTAGGGCACGGTCTCGGCGGTGCCGCCTTCCACCGGATGGGTGGCGCGGTGGGTCACGCTGGGGGTGGAGGTGTAGACCAGCCTGCCGATGCCGTGGGCCCGGCAGGCGGCCAGCACGTTGTCGGTGCCGACCACGTTGGCCTGGTGGTAGCTGTCGTAGCTGCCCCAGGCGCCGGCCTTGGCGGCGTTGTGGAAGATCGCCTCCATGCCGGCGCAGGCCGCGAGCACGGCCTCGCGGTCGGCCAGGTCACCGCGCACCTGGCGCACCCCGATGGCGTCGAGGTCGGCGTAGTGGCCACGGTTGTAGCTGGTCACCTCGTGGCCGCGCGCCACCAGGCCCCTGCACAGCGCATGCCCGAGGAAGCCGCCGCCACCGGTCACCAGGATCTTCATGCCATCGCTCCGCCCGCAGGCGCCTTCGTCATCGGGCGGCCATGATCCGGGATCGACGCCCCCGGCGACCAGCCCCGCCGTACCCGTCGGCATGGATGAAAATGAGAATTTGTTGCATTTGATAACGCAAAACCTACAATTGAGAACAATTCCTATTCCCTTTGACCAACCCGTCATGCCTCCTGTCCGCCATCCCCTGACCCTCGGCATCGCCCTGGCCGTCGCCCTCTCGCCCCTGATCACGCGCGCGGACGACACCCCGAAGGATGCCCCGGCGGACGATGCCGGCCGCACCCTCGCCACCATCGAGGTCGTCGGCAACCACCAGGAGAAGAAGACCGCCGAGGGCACCGCGTCGGTGCTGGACCAGAGCGTGATCGTCTCCGGCCGCGCCCTGACCGTGAACGAGGCGCTGCGCAAGGTGCCCGGCGTGACCGTGCGCGACGAGGAAGGCTTCGGCCTGCGCCCGAACATCGGCATCCGCGGCAGCAACCCGACGCGTTCGACCAAGGTGCTGCTGCTGGAGGACGGCCTGCCGGCGATGTACGCGCCCTACGGCGACAACGCCAGCTACTACCACGCGCCGATCCAGCGCTACGACCGCGTCGAGGTGCTCAAGGGCGCCGGCCTGCTGCGCTTCGGCCCGCAGACCATCCACGGCGCGATCAACTACATCACCCCGACGCCGCCGGACGAGTTCGCCGGCCACGTCGAGGTCTCGGCCGGCACGCGCGGTTTCGGCGCGGTGCACGCCAGCGTCGGCGCGAACGGCCTGCTGGTCGACTTCGGCTACAAGCGCGGCGACGGCGCGCGCGACAACACCGAGCTGGAGCAGGGCGACCTGTTCGCGAAATACCAGGTCCGCATCAACGACCAGCACGCGCTGGCGATCCGCGGCAACCTGCTGCGCGAGCGCTCGCAGGTCGGCTATTCGGGCCTCACCGACGCGGAATACGCGAATTTCGGCGCCGAGTACTATCCGTTCGAGAACGACCTGTTCGATATCCGCCATACCGCGTTCTCGGTCAGCCACGACTGGACGCCGAACGAGACCGTGCGGCTGCTCACCTCGGCCTACTACACCGATTTCATGCGCGACTGGTGGCGCCAGTCCAGCACCACCACCGACACCCAGTGCGGCGCCGCCTTCGCCACCGCGCGCCGGCTCGGCCAGCGCGTGAATCCGAACGCCTGCGCCGCCAACCAGGGCCGCCTGCGCAACTACTACACCTGGGGCGTGGATTCGCGCCTGTCCTTCGAGCGCAGCCTGTTCGGCACCGCCGGCAGCAGCGAGGTCGGCATCCGCTGGCACGAGGAAAAACAGATCCGCTACCAGCGCAACGGCAGCAGCGCCACCGCGCGCACCGGCACCCTGGTCGAGAACAACCTGCGCACCGCCGAAGCACTATCGGCCTTCGCCACCACCACCTTCGATTTCGGCAGCGTCCAGCTGACGCCGAGCGTGCGCCACGAGGACATCGACTTCGGCCGCACCAACCGCCTGCCCGGCGGCGCGACCGGCAGCGACGAGGTGCGCGAAACCACCTGGGGCCTGGCGGCGAACTGGCAGGTCAGCGACACGCTGTCGCTGTACGCCTCCGCGCACGAAGGCTTCGCGCCGCCGCGCGTGGAAGACCTGATCGCCGGCAACGGCACCAGCACCGCCGTCGACGCCGAACGCAGCCGCAACCTCGAAGCCGGCCTGCGCACGCGCTGGCTTGGCATGATCGACCTCGACGCCGCCGCGTTCCGCGCCGATTTCGACAACCAGATCGTCGTCGGCTCGATCGCCGGCGGCAGCACGCCGCTGGCGCAGGGCGAAACCGACTATCGCGGCTTCGAATTCGCGATCGGCGTGAACCGCGACGCGCTGCGCACGCGCGAAGGCGAGGTGTACGCGAACCTCGCCGTCACCTGGCTCGCCGATGCGGAACAGGCCACCGTGCTGCGTCGCGTCGACACCGGTGCCGCCGCCAACGGCAGCCGCGCCGGCAATCGCCTGCCCTACGCGCCCGACCTGGCTTCAACCTTCCGCATCGGTTACGTGAAGGGCGCGTGGGACGGCTCGCTGGAAGTGCAGCATGTCGGTCGCCAGTACGCCGACTTCGCGAACAACCGCCATCCGACCGACGGCAGCGGCCAGTTCGGCCAGCTCGACGGCTACGCAGTGTGGAGCGCAACCCTGAACTGGGAACCGGAGATCACCGGCTGGAGCGCCTACCTCACCGTGAAGAACCTCAGCGACCGCGAATACATCGTCGACCGCACCCGCGGCATCCTGCTCGGCAATCCCCGCCAGATCGTGATCGGCGCGCGCTACGCCTGGTAAGGCCGGGCCCTCACCCGGTTCTGCTTCGAACGGCGCCCCGACCGGGCGCCGTTCGCGTTTCCGCGCGCCTGTGCCGCGTATGCTGTAGCGCACAGCCACCGGGAGCCGCGCCATGCGTCGCCATCTCTGCCTCCTCGCCATCGTCGCCACGCTCGGCCTGGCCGCCGGCGCGCATGCGCAGTCGCTGGAAGACCAGCTCAAGGAGCGCTTGCTCGGCGAACGCAGCGGGAGCGCCTCGCTGAGCGAGCGCGATGCCGCCGGCGGCATACGCGAGGCGCTGGCGCAGGGCGTGGATCGCGCGGTGCGCCAGCTCGGCACGCAGGATGGCTTCTTCCGCGACCAGGCGGTGAAGATCCTCGTCCCCGGCAAGATGCGCAAGGCGGCGGACACGCTGCGCAAGGTCGGCGCCGGCAAGCACGTCGATGCCTTCGAGCTGTCGATGAACCGCGCCGCCGAACAGGCCGTGCCCGCGGCGGCAGGCATCCTCTCGGACGCCGTGCGGCAGATGACCCTGCGCGACGCCATCGCCCTGGTGCGCGGCGGTGAGACCTCCGCGACCGATTTCTTCCGCCGCACCAGCGAACAGAAGCTGTTCGACGCCTTCCGTCCGATCGTGGCCAAGCAGACCCAGGCCACAGGCGTGACCCGCAAGTACAAGGACTTCACGAAGAAGAACGGCGGGACGGTGGCGCTGCTGCTCGGCGGCGGCGAAGGCGGCAATGCCGGCAACCTCGACCTGGACGACTACGTCACGCGCGAAGCGATCGACGGCCTGTTCCACGTCATCGCCGAACAGGAACGCCGCATCCGCCAGGATCCCGCCGCGCGCACCTCGGAACTGCTGCGTCGCGTGTTCCGCTGAGCCTCGAAGGCGGCGCAGCGGAAAAACAGCGGTTTTTCGCACATCGCAAAGCGGTTGTCGGCGATTCGCCGACGCGAAACATGACGGTCGGCACAACGACGTACGCCTCCGTATATCTTGCGCTGCACAAATGAGAAATGGTCATGTGGAATGGCCGGAAATGTGCGCTGGATTCAATTTCCCGGCTTTTTCGTCGGTAGGATTCATTCGCGCCTGGCACGGCCGGCCACGCACCCATGACGTGGATCACACGCTCGATGGGGTTTCGATCTCACTCACGGCCGATACGCTTCAACGGCACCGCGCCTCTCATTCCGGGGGGAACGACGCGCGGACCGCCGCGTTTCACGGACGGAAGACAGCCAGGGCACCGGACTCGAACCGTCCTGCATGCACCGCAGTTCCCTTCAACACACAAACGAAAGAGAACAAGGAATCCGCACAATGCAGAAACGTCTCAAGATCGCTGCCGGCACGATGGCAGTCGCCCTCCTGGCCGCCAGCTCCATCGCGATGGCCGCAGGCCCGCAAACCAAGCCCGGCAGCTGGAAGACCAGCGCCGCCTTCGGCAAGCAGCCGACCGGCCGCATCGTCGGTGGCATCGCCGCCGTCGGCGACCGCTCGTTCACCGTGCGCACCTCGGGCTGCGGCGGCACGATCATCGCCGACAGCTGGGTGCTGACCGCCGCCCATTGCGGCCGCCAGACCACCGTGTACGCCGGCTCGAACAACACCGGCAGCCAGACCGCCTACTCGGTCGCGCAGTACGTCCAGCACCCGAACTATGCCGCCAGCTCCTCCGCCGGCAGCTATGCGAACGACTACGCGCTGATCCGCATCAACGGCACGTTCCCGGCCAACCTGATCCGCGCCAAGCTGCCCGACGCCACCGTCATGGGCGCCGTGGCCAAGGCCGGCGACCCGGTGACCGTGCTGGGCTGGGGCGCCACCTCGGAAGGCGGCAGCGGCACCAGCAGCCTGCGCGAAGTGACCATCCCGGTCGTGTCCGACACCACCTGCGCCGCCTCCTACAACGGCAGCTCCGCCGCCAGCGGCCTGAAGCTCGTCCCGAGCGTGCAGATCTGCGCCGGCCTCGCCGCCGGTGGCAAGGACTCGTGCCAGGGCGACAGCGGCGGCCCGCTGATCGCGCCGTACAACGGCTCGATCTACAGCATCGGCGTGGTCAGCTACGGCCTGGGTTGCGCGCGCGCCAACTACTACGGCGTGTATTCGGAAACGGCCGCCATGGTCAACTGGATCACCACCACCATCGGTGGCGGTGGCGGCGGTGGCGGCACGGTCGTGCACAACGTGAACCTGCCGTCGGTCTCGACCGGCAACTGGTCGTCGTTCTACCAGGTGAGCATCCCGGCCGGCACCACCAGCCTGGTCGTCAACATCTCCGGCGGTACCGGCGATGCCGACCTCTACGTCCGCGCTGGCGCTGCCCCGACCACCACCACCTACAACTGCCGTCCGTACCTGAGCGGCAATACCGAGACCTGCACCATCAACAACCCGACCGCCGGCACCACGTACTTCATCGGCGTGCGCGCGTACAGCAGCTACTCGGGCGTCAACATGAAGGCCACGCGTTCGCCGAACTGAGGCGAAATCGCAGAACATGATGTTTGTGGCTTGACTTGCTGATCTGACGGGCCCACCCGGAAGATCATTTTGAAGCCGCGGATCGCATGATCCGCGGCTTTTTTGTTTCCGTGGGAGCGACGCAAGTCGCGAGGCCCGACCCCGTCGGTCAAACCCCTGTCGCGACTTGCGTCGCTCCCACAAAAAGCCGGCCCCGCTCAACGCACCCGCGTCCCCGCCCACGCCCACGCCGCCAGCTTCTCGCGACCGATCTTCGCGTTGTGGCGGATATCCACCGGAAAGGGTTTCGGATGGTGCAGGAAGGCATCGATCTTCGCGGTATGCACGAAGCCTTCGCCGAGATGGCGCAGCTCGCCCTCGATCCGCAGCCAGTCGGTCGCGGACACGCCCTCGCGCAGCTCCACGCACAGCACCGCGCGCTGCGCGCCGAAGGCACCGAGGCCGACCAGCGCGGTGCGGCGCACGTCGCGATGGGTGTTGAACACCGGTTCGACCTGCTCGGTGCACAGCGTCGTCGACGCGGTGACCACGCGCTGCGACTTGCGGCCGCAGAACCACAGCCGGCCCTCGGCGTCGAAGTAGCCCAGGTCGCCCATGCGATGCACGATGCGTTCGCTGCCGTCGGCGAGCGTCTCGCGGATCTTCGCCAGTCGCGTCTGCGCCTCGCGGTTGAAATACAGGTCGGTCGCGCTGGGACCGGCGACCGTGATCTCGCCGACGATGCCGCCCTTCACGACGAGTTCGTCCGACCAGCGTTCGATCGCCTCGTCGGTGACGCGGATCAGGCGCACTTCGTTCGGCGGCACCGCGCGGCCGACGCAGGTGCCCGCGCCCTGCTCGGTGCGCTGGCGCAGGGTGAGCAGCTCGCGGCCCTCGATGATCGCCACCGGCAGGCATTCGGTCGCGCCGTAGGGCGTCCAGAAGCGGCCGTCGGGCGGCAGCAGCGACTGGATCTTCGCGACCACGTCGGCCGGCACCGGGGCACCCGCCGACATCACCGTCTTCACCGTCTTCAGCGGCAGGCCGTGGTCGGCGAGCACGCGCATCAGCGCAGGCGAGCCGAACAGCTGGTCGACGCCGAACCGCTCGATGGCCGCATGCAGCTTGCGCGGATTCGCCTTCGCCGGCCGCGTCGGGTCCATGTCGGGGATGATCGAGGTCGTGCCCAGCGCCGGGTCGAACAGCGCGAACGGCGGGAAGGTCGGCAGGTTCACGCCGCCGGGGACGATGCCGAAGGCCTCGCCCATCATCGCGATCTGCGCGACGAAATGCCGGTGGCGGTAGACCACGCCCTTGGGCACGCCGGTCGAGCCGCTGGTGAACAGGATCGCGGCCACGTCGTCGGGCTGCGTGTCGGCCAGCTGCGGCCCGGCCCCGGCACCGGCGGCCTCGATGTCCGCCAGCGTGGCGTCGGCGAGGATCGCCCGCGTCCCGGTGGTCACGCGGATCCGCGCGCTGCGCGCCCAGCGCAGCAGCACCCGCGCGAACTGCGCCAGCGGAATGCCGATGAAGGCCTCGGGCTTCGCCTCGTCCAGGCACTGGCGCAGCGCGCGCTTGTCGATGCCCGGGTCCACCAGCACCGGCACCGCGCCGGCCTTGAACAGCGCGAACATCAGCAGGAAGAACTCCGGCGTCGGCCGCACCATCACCACCGTGCGGGTGCCGCGCGCGATGCCGCGCTTCGCCAGCCCGGCGGCGATGGCGTCGCTGCGCGCGTCCAGCTGGGCATAGGTCAGGGCCACGTCGTAGCGGCCGGACGGGCCCGGGCAGCGCATCGCCACCTGGTCGGGGCGCTCGCGGGCCAGGCGCGGCAGGCTGGCGGCGATGTTGCAGGCGGGAGCGGGCGTGACGGACGGTGCGTTCATGCCGGCATTGTCTCGCGACCGGCGCGGTGCTTGCCAATCGCGCCCGGATGCGCAGAATCCTCGACCCGATCCCGTTCCCTCCCATCGATCCACGCATCGCCCCCCGGTTGGCCGCGCATGTCGCATCCCTGCCTGTCCTGTGGCGCCTGCTGCGCCGCCTACCGCGTCAGCTTCCACTGGTCCGAGGCCGAACCCGAACTCGGCGGCCAGGTCCCGCTCGCGCTGACCGAAGTCCTCGATGCCCACCAGCGCTGCATGCGCGGCACCTGGGCGAAGCAGCCGCGCTGCGTCGCCCTCGACGGCACGATCGGCACATCCGTCGCCTGCACGATCTACGAAGCCCGGCCCTCGGTCTGCCGGGCACTGTCCATGGCCTGGGAACACGGCGAACCCAGCCCGCAATGCGACAAGGCGCGGATCGCCCACGGCCTCGCCCCGCTCACGCCCGAGGACGTGGCACGCGCGCTGGGCCGCACGATCGACTGACGCGGACGGGCGAGGAAGTGAGCGGGCGACCAGCGCCCGCGCCGCGGGTCAGACCGGATTCGCGTCCAGGAAGCGGCGGATCGCGGGGACCAGCACCTCGTGCTTGTCTTCCAGCACGTAGTGGTGCGCATCGTGGAAAGCGTGCACCTCGGCGTTCGGCAGGGCGCGCTGGAAGCCGTCGAGGAAATGCTGGTCGAACACGAAATCCTGCAGGCCCCAGGCGATGAACGCCGGGCGATCCGCATACGAGGGCAGGCGCTGCTCGGACGCCTTCAGCAGCGCCCAGGCCGGGTCGCCCTCGGCCAGCGGGATGTCCTGCACGAAGCGCAGGGTGGCGATGCGGTTCGCCCAGGAATCGTAGGGCGCCACGTAGCCGCGATACACGTCCTTCGACAGCTTGCGCGACACGCAGTCGCGCGCGGTGCCGGCGGCGAAGGCATTGAACGCGCGGATCAGGAACGCGCCGAGCATGGTGTTGCGGCACAGGTTCAGCTGCCACGGCATCGGCTTGGCCGCCGGCAGCGGGAACGCGGCGGTATTGGTGATCACCAGCCGGCGCACCTGCGCCTGGTGCGACAGCGCCCAGCCGAAGCCGATCATCCCGCCCCAGTCGTGCACCGCGAGGGTCACCGGGCCGTCGATGCCCAGATGTTCCAGCAGCCGCGTCACGTCGTCCACGCGCGACTGCAGGGTGTAGGTGTAGCGGTCGTCCCCCGGCTTGTCCGACAGGCCCATGCCGACGTGGTCCGGCACGATGCAGCGGTACTTGTCCTTCAATCCAGACACGAGATGCCGCCACAGGAAGCTCCACGAGGGATTGCCGTGGACCATGACGACCACCTCGCCATCGCGCGGACCCTCGTCGAGGTAGGACATCGCGATGCCGGGGCGCACCTCGAACCGGTTCGGGGTGAAGGGGTAGTCGGGGAAGGTCTGCGCAGTCATGTCGGGATCGTGTCGGGGTCCGGGCCGGTGCGGACAGCGGCCGCAGCCATGCGAAACAAGGCCGCCAAGGATAAGCCCTGGGGCCGGGTTTGGCACCGAACCCCCGCGAAATTGCGGCGAAAACGCGACCTCGGGCTCAGCGATCGGAGCCGTAGGCCTGCCACAGCCGCTCGAACCGCTCGGCGAAGGCGCGGACCAGGCGGATGTCGTCGGTGACGATCAGGTTCTCCTCGTTGCCTTCGGTGGCGCTGCGCGTCCAGTTGAAGCTGCCGGTGGCGAGGCGGCGGCCGTCGAAGAGGGCGAACTTGTGGTGCATGTGGAAGGCGCTGGCGTCGAGGCGCACGGGCAGGCCATGGTCGCGCAGACGGAGCATGTCGCTGCCGGCGTCGTGGACCTTGTGGTCGTCGCTGATGATGCGCACCGCGATGCCGCGCGCGTGGGCGTCGGTGAGCGCGGCGGTGAGGCGGTCGTCGGAGACGGTGTAGACGCAGACATCGATGCTGCGCTTCGCGCCGAGGCACAGCTCACGGAGCTTGCGCAGGCAGTCCTCTCCGGGCGAGAACCAGGCCTGGGCTTCCACCACGGGCGGATCGGCGACGGCGTCGAGGGTGCGCACGACCTGCTCCAGCCAGCGCAGCAGGTCCATCGGCGCGAAGGCGGGATCGGCCCAGCGCTCGCGGACGAGATCGAAGGCGCGGTTGCGCAGGTAGCGCACGCGGTCGCGGGCGAGACCGGCGCCGAGCTGGCGCAGTTCGAGCTTCTCGTCGTCGTCGAGCACCGCATCCGCCGCGCTCTCGCGCAGCAGGCGGTCGAGTTCGGCGAAATCGACGCGCGTCGTCTCGCCCGCCGCGTCGTTCACCCCATCGTTCATCGCGGCGTCCGCCCGAGCAGACGGTCGGAGAATTCCTCCAGCGCCTTCTGCAGCTGTACTTCACGTTCGTCCGGCGGGGCCGACGCGGCATCGCCCGGCGCGCGACGGCGACGGGGCGCGGCGGCCGGGGCCGCTTTCATCGCTTCGGTCTGCGTGGCGATGCGTTCGGCGATCAGCGCCAGCACCTGCTGCATCTGCGCCTGCTGCTCGGCATGGCGTTCGAACCAGTCCGGCGTGGGCGACGGGCTCGTCGCCGGCAGAGGCTCGACAGACTGCGCTGCCACGCTGGCCACACGCGGCGTGGCCAGCGCCTCGGCCAGGCGCTCCAGCGAGGCGAGCAGTTGCGGCCACGGCGCAGGCTCGGTCTGCACGACGGGCGCTTCGGGCGCGCGTTCGCCGAGCTTCTCCAGGCCGCGCACGCCGTCGACCAGGTCGGCGAGCTGCGCGACCACGCGCGGGCCGACTTCGGCATCGTCCGAGCCCATCGCCTTGTTGCGCAGGAAATCGCGCTTGATCTGCGCCCAGCGTGCGGCCTGCGCCTCGCTCATGACCTCGCGCAGCTCGGCGAGCTTGAGCAGGTTTTCCTCGGCGCCGGTGGTGAGCAGCTGCGACTCGCCCTGGTAGTGGTCGGCGATCAGTTGCTGCAGCTCGGCGGCGTTCATCACCGGCGAGATCTTCTCGGCCAGCTTGTTCATGTTGCGGTAGCTGCCCTGCAGCTTGAACGGTGGCTCGGTGCGGTACTTGTCGGCCTGCGCGGCGCTGGCGATGTACTGCTGGTTGACGCGGTAGACGACCTCGCGCACCTGCATCAGGCGCTCCAGCGTCGCGGTGATCTCGTTGATCTCGGCGGCGCTGTAGGCGTGGCTGAGGCTGTTCGCGGAGAAGGGCTTGCCGGCGATCTTGTCGACCAGCTTGTACAGGTCGCCGAGGTCGCGGGTGGCCAGCGGCGCCAGCACCGGGTTGGAGGTGAGGCAGTTCTCGACGTAGCTGAGCTTGAACGCGTCTTCCATGCCACCGAGCACGTCGCCGAGGTTGTAGATGTCGGCGCGGTTGGCGAGCATGTCCGGGATCTTGAAGACTTCGCCGGACTCTGTGTACGGGTTGCCGGCCATCACCACGCAGAACTTCTTGCCGCGCAGGTCGTAGGTGCGTGTGCGGCCCTGCCACACGCCCTCGATGCGCCGCGTGCCGTCGCACAGCGAGATGAACTTCTGCAGGAATTCCGGATGCGTGTGCTGGATGTCGTCGACGTACAGCATCACGTTGTTGCCCATCTCCAGCGCGAGGTTGAGCTTCTCCAGCTCGCGCCTGGCATTGGCGTCGGGCGCCTGCGCGGGATCGAGCGAGCGCACTTCGTGGCCCAGCGCGGGGCCGTTGATCTTCATGAAGATCAGGCCCAGCCGGTGCGCCACGTATTCCATCAGCGTGGTCTTGCCGTAGCCGGGCGGCGAGATCAGCATCAGCATGCCCATCAGGTCGCTGCGCTTGCTCTCACCGACCGTGCCCATCTGCTTGGCGAGGTTGTCGCCGATCACGCCGAGGTAGACGTCGTTGATCAGCTTGTTGCGCACGAACGAACTGAGCGGGCGCGCCTTGAATTCCGAGAGCCGCAGCGCTTCGCGCTCGCGCGCGACCAGCGCCTGGCGCAGGGCATGGCAGCGGCGGAACTTCGGCAGGAACTCCGCGTGATGGCGGCGCAGGCGCTCGGCGAGATCGTCGACGCCGATCTGCAGGGTGCCGGCCGCGATGCGCGGATGTTCGCCGAGCAGGCCGCTCACGCTGGCGCGCAGGTCGACCTCGACCACCTTCGACAGTGCCTCGTCGCCGAGCAGCAGCAAAGCGACTGCTTCCGGCAGGTAGTCGGCCAGCGCTGCATGCGCCGGGTCCTGGCCCATGGCGTCGAACCAGTGCCGGGCGAGATACCAGCGCGCGGCCGGCTGCTCGCGCAGGGTCTGCAGCGAGGCCTGCAGCGCGTCCCACAGCCGCTCGGCGACCAGGCGCTGGCGCAACGCGTCGTGCAACTGGCGCGCATACCGGCTGAACACGAAGGCGGGATGCGGTGCGGCGATCACCGCGACCAGGTAGTCGGCGGCCGGATCGCACAGCGCGGCCTCGACCGGCAGCGCATGCGCTTCCGCTTCGGCGCGCATCGCCTGTGCGATCTCGTCGCGCAGGCGCGACAGCCCGGCGCGATGCGAGAACACGCGATCGATGCCCTGCGCGTTGCGCGCGCGATCCGCCCACAACGCGGCCTCGGCGCGGTCGCGCACGCGCGCCCAGAACAGGCTGGCCCAGGCGCGCGCCGCAGGGGCATGCGCGAGCAGGCCGGCGCTGTCGCGCAGCGGCAGCAGCGCGGCCAGCAGCAGCGCGGCGTCGTGGTCGTGGATGCCCTTCTCGTAACCATCGCGATAGCGCGACGCGGCGAACTCGCGGATCGTCTTCGACAGCAGCTCCGGCTGCTTCGCCTGCTGGCGCAGCAGATCGAGACCCAGGCCTTCGCGACCGGCCTCGGCGGCGTCGAGGACTTCGCCCAGCAGGTATTCGGCGCGATACAGCTGCGGCGATTCGGATTCCAGGCCGAGCGACCAGAATTCGCGCAGGGCATCCAGTTCGGGATCGCGCACCGGCGCGAAGAACTCGGTGCCGGTCAGGTGCAGGGCCAAGCCGTCCTCGCGCGGCAGCACGGTCAGGTCCAGTTCCTGCGTGTTCACGCTGAAACGATGGCGCGGCCCGAGCTTGATGACGTTGCCGCCTTCCTCGAACAGCTCGGTGCGGTCGCGCAGCGCGCGCACGGCCTGGTCGCGCACGCCCTTGAGGCGCGCGTCGATGTCGTCGGCCTTCACCGAATCCTTGAGCGCGCGCAGTCGCTCGGCGAGGTCGCGCAGCTTGAGGATCAGCGCGTCGCCGGCGAAGAAGGCGTTGAGCTCGTCCATGCCCGACAGGCGCGCGGTGCGCCGGGTGAGGCCGTCGAGGATGCGCGAGGCCGCATCGGCCAGCGACTGCGTCTTGCGCTGGCGTTCGTCGAGCAGCGACTGCTTGTGCGTCTCGAAGGTGTCCAGCAGCTCGTCGCGCTTGGCGACGATGTCGCCGAGGAACTGCTCGTGCTCGCCGAACTGGCTTTCCAGTTCTTCCAGCTGGATCAGCAGCCGCGACAGTTCCTGGTCGCAGCGTTCCGGATCGCGCGCCGAGGCCAGCGCGCTGGCGATGCTCTGCCCGAACAGGGTGAACTGCGCGCCGAACTGGGCCACGGCTTCGCTCGAACCCAGCGCCTTGCGCCGCTGGTCGGCGCGCGCCTTGGCCTGGTTGAGTTTCGCGTAGATTTCGGAGATGGTCTCGACGATCCGGGTGCGACGCGTCGCGTCGTCCACCTTCAGCGTCGCCATCAATTCCGACAGCACGTCGAGGTCGGTGGACAGCGCCTGCATGCCCTGCAGCGGCACCTGCAGCGCGGTCACGCTGGCGGCCTTCTGCGCTTCGGCGTCCAGCGCCTGCACGCGCTCGGCGAAGGGATGCAGCGCCTTGTCGCTGGCGAGGAAGCCGCTGGTGGCCTCGCCGACGTTCGCCTGCGCGGCGAGCAGCTCGGCCTCCATCGCATCGACCGCCGCCACGTCGACATAGCGCTGCTCGCGCAGGGTCAGCAGGCGACCGCGCTGCGCGGTGATCGCATTCAGGGCATCGACGCAGTCCTGGACCTTCTCCCAGCTGTCGGGATGCAGGCCGCCGAGCAGCGCGCGCTGCCGTTCGGAGGCATCGCGCATCGCCTCGGCGGACTGGCGGCGGATGCTCTCGACCTTCTCGTACTCGTCGAGCACGGCTTCGCTGCTGGCGACGATCTCGCGCAGCAGCGGCGCGAGCCCGCCGCAGTGCCGATCGTCGATCCAGTGGTACTGGTCGAACAGGCGACGCGTGGTCTGGGTCAGCAGCTGGTAGCGCTGCGCCGAGACATCGGCGGTATCGATCTCGCGCGCCAGGCTGAGCAGGTCGGAGATGCCGCGCACCAGCTCGGGGTTGCCGATCCGGCCCATGAAGGTGTTCGACGGCGGCGCCTTCGCCACGTGGTCGTCGAAGGCGAACGGCGTCTGCCAGACCTGCATCGGGTGGATCTTCGTCGGCTCGTTGTTCTGCGCGCTGAAGATCACCATGCGCCCGTCTTCGAGCCGGGCATAGCCATGGCCGATGACAGGCGGCTGCATGCCGCGCTGGATCGTGTTGTACACGAACAGCGCGATGCGGCCGTCCAGCGGCTCGTAGAACAGGTACAGCACGTCCTCGCCGTTCGGTGAGCGGATCGTGCGCTTGTAGCGCATGCCTTCGACGGCCTGGTCGAACGTGCGCGTCTCGCCGTTCTGCAGCATGTAGCCGCCCGGGAAGACGATGCCGTGGTCGTCGGGCAGCTGCACGCAGGCCTGGCCGATCGCGTCGATGCGATGGACCTTGCCGGAGATGGTGTTGTAGGCCAGGTGCCGCCATGCCTGCTCGCGATACGGCAGGATGCGCAGCAGCACGAGGCTGCCGACGCGCGCGAACTCGATCTGCGCGTCGTCGAGCGACTGGGTCTGGTCCTCCACCGGCTCGCGGTAGATGCCCAGGCCGTCCTCGGTATTGTTCTCGACCTTGATCGTCAGGTCGCCGTTGACGGTCTCGACGAACAGGGTGTCGAGGATGTTGAGGTGCGGATGCCGGCCGTTGACCGCCATGTCGCGGGTGGCGCGGATCCACTCGAAGTCGTAGGGCGCCGGCAGCGCGATGTCGCGCTCGCCGCGGTTGTCGATGTAGCGCACCGCGCCGCCGTCGATCTGCCAGCGGAACACGCGCATGTCCTCGATGCGCTCGCCGATCTGGAATGCCGCCAGCAGCTTGCCGTTGCGCACCACCAGCTGCAGCAGCCGGGTGTTCTTGTAGTAGGCGTGCAGCTCGGTGAAGTCCTTCACGAACGCGGCTTCGCCGAGGAAACTCGTCGCCATCGCGACCGGGGTGACATCGTAGCCGTCCGCACCTTCCACCAGCCGGTACAGCGAGAACACGTCCTCGATCCGCGTCTCCTTCTTCAGACCGATGAAGACGTTGTAGCCGAACAGCAGGCAATCGCCGACCTGGACGATATCGCGCGCCACGCAGTTGTGCTCGGTGCGGATGCGCAGCCGGCCCACGACCTCCATCCGGCTGCCGCCGAATTCCTGCAGCCGCTGCGCGTTCAGGCCATCGGCCAGCGTGCGCAGCTGCGCGCCCTGGTCGCCCAGCCGCCTGCGCAGCACCTCGTAGGCGCCGCCTTCGGCGACGGCCTTGTCGACTTGCGACACAGCGACCGCTGCACCGTCCGTATTCGCACTTGTCGTGGTGTTGTCCGCCATGTCTTTCGATCGTCGCTGTCAGTGGCGCGGCGGCTGCGACCCCGCGCCGATTTCAAGGGAAATGCTTGTTGCCTGCCGGAACTGCAACCATGACCGGTTTGAACGGCATCGGCTTCCACCGTCTACGACGGCAATGCCGGCACGTCACGCCCCCGTGCCGACTGCTGCCATTTTGTCGCATGGCCCGGACACACCCTGCTTCCGCCTGATCTCATCCGGCCCCATGGCCGCTGCCGTGCCTGATTGGTGGAACGCGGGAACCCATTCGCGTACCTTCTGCTCTTTCAGCACGACGGAATCGACGTACGTGCCGGCCTTGGATCTCGTGCAGATGATCACGAGTGCGAATCGCCCGCCCCCCATGCCCAGCGCACTGGCGTCCATCGCTTCTGCAGAGGCGACCTTGCGGACGTCGACCGAGCCTATCGCACCCTTCCTGGCAGCAAGGCGTGCTTCGAAGTCCCGGTACTCGTTCGCGTCTCGATAGGCTTTCAGCATTCCGCTCCAGAGCTGCTCGTACATGGCCTGGTCGGCTGTCTCCACGAAGCGCATCGCCGCGAGTGTCGCACCTTCACGCTCGACTGCCCTCAGTGCGACCACCGTTCCTTCGAAGTCAAGCGATTCTTCCTGTCCTGCAGAGACTTCGCCTGCATGAACTTCGCCTGCATCGCCACATCCCGAGACCGACATCGTCGCTCCCAGCACCATCGTCAGCATTGCGGTACGAATCATGTTTGCCAATTCCTCATGAGATCTGTTCAACAGGGGACGCAGCGGTCAAGACGGATCTCGACCGAATCATCGCCCCGCTCGGCGACGACAATCCGCACGGAGCGTCGCATCGACCACCGGGAGCCGGATCAAGCCTCTTCCGGTTCCACGGCCTTCTTCCCGCCGACCTGCATCGACAGCAGCTTCTGCAACACTTCCTGCACGATCGGGCTCTTGCCGGCGACGCCTTCCACGGCCTTGCCGACCGACAGCGCCTTGGCGAAGGAGTCGAAGAACGCGCCTTCGCCGCCGACGATGTCGATGTTCGCCTTCGCCAGCGCGGTGGACAGCACCTCGGCCTGCTCGCGCGCGATCTCCTTGTTCGCTTCGATCGAGGCCAGCGCCTGCTCGAAGTTCTTCTCCAGCTGCATGCGGAACTCTTCGTGCGCGCGCGCCTGGTCGCTGAGCGAACCCAGCGCGCCGAACTTCTCGGTCAGGCCTTCGGCCTCGGAGCGGTACTTGTGGCGCATGACCTCGGCCTCGCTGAAACCGACGTCCTTGGTGACCTTGGCCTGCGCCTCGCCGAGCTGGGTTTCGCCGCGCGCCTTCGCCGCGAGGTTTTCTTCCAGCACCTTCGCTTCGGCCAGGCCCTTGTCCTGCGTGCCGCGCGCTTCGGCCGCCAGGGTTTCGGCGACCACGCGCGCCTTCGCCAGGCCTTCCTTCTCCAGCGCGGCCGCGGTGATCTCGCGCACCCGCGCGTCGGCCAGCCCCGGCGCCGCGCGCTCGGCCTCGATGCCTTCGGCCATGCGCTTCTTCGCCTCGGCCTGCTTCGCGGCGGCTTCCAGTTCGGCCTGCGCGATCACGGTCAGCTCCACCGCCTTGTGCTTGGAGGCCTGCTCGTCGGCCTCGGCCTGCTTGACCTGGCGCACCAGCTCTTCCTCGGCCTTGGCCTGCGCGGCGAGGATGGTCACCTGCTTCTTGCGATCGGCTTCGGAGACTTCGCGCACTTCCTTGATGCGCTCCTGCTCCATCGCCACGGTCTTGTCCACGGCGATGCGTTCGCGGACCACGTTCGCAATGTCCTTGCGCTGCAGTTCCAGCGCCTTCTCCTTGTCGATCTTCTGCAGCTCGACTTCGCGTTCGCGGGAGACGATCTCCAGCTCCTTGGCGCGGTTGACCTTCTCGACCTCGATGACGACGGCGCGCTGGCGGTTCTGTTCGGCGACTTCCACTTCGCGCATGCGGTTCTGCTCGCGGATGTCGAGCTGCTCCTGCGTCGCGATGCGCGCCTGCTCGGCCTTCAGGCGCTCCTCTTCCTGCACCTTCTGCGTCTCGGCTTCCTCGCGCGCGCGGATCGTGGCGATCTCGCGCTTCTGCCGGGCTTCGGCATCGGCCTGCTGGCGTTCAAGCGCGAGCATCGCCTCGCGGGTCTCGACGTTCTTCTTGGTGATCGCAAGCTCCTCGTTGCGCGCCAGCTCGTTAGTGATCACGTTCTGTGCGGCGGTGAGTTCGGTGATCTTGCGGATGCCCTCGGCGTCGAGGATGTTGCTCGGGTCGAGCGAGGACTTCGGCGTCTGTTCCAGGTAGTCGATCGCGACGTCCTCCAGCACGTAGCCGTTGAGGTCGTTGCCGATCACCTGGATGATGCGGTCGCGGAACTCCTGGCGGTTCTCGAACAGCTTCACGAAGTCGATCTGCTTGCCGACGGTCTTCAGCGCCTCGGAGAACTTGGCGTTGAACAGTTCGTTGACCGCGATCTTGTCGGACGCGCGATCCACGCCGATCGCCTTGGCGACCTTCAGCACGTCCTGCGCGGTCTCGTTGACGCGCAGGTAGAAGGCGACGGTGATGTCGGCGCGCATGTTGTCCTGGCAGATCAGGCCGTCCTTGCCGCGACGATCCACTTCGAGGGTGATCAGCGAGATCCGCATGAACTCCTTCTTGTAGATCACCGGATAGACCAGCGCACCGGTGAAATGCACCTTCGGCGTCGACGACATGTCGTTGACGATCAGCGCGGTACCCTGCGGCACCTTGATGTAGAAGGCCTTGAACAGGCCGACGATGCCGAGCAGCATCACGATGATCACGCCGCCGATCGTGAGGAACGGCAGGATTTGCTCGTAGTTCATGGGTGTGTCTCCTGGTCTTTGCTTGGCTGCGCCTTCGCGCGCATGTTGCTTGCCGGCATCCGCGATGCCGGCGCTATCCGGAACCGCTGCTCACAACTCTTCGAATTCCGCCGTCGATGTCACCCGGTACGCATTCTGTTCGTCCAGATACTCGATCAGCACGACGCGATCGCCGCGGACGAAGCGGCCGGGCACGTCGCAGCGCACCTGCAGGATCAGTCCCGCGCCGCCGTCGTCGACCCAGGCGGTGCCGTGCGTCTGCGTGATCTCCGGGCTGCGCACCTCGGCATAGCGACCGAGCAGCGGACGCTGGGTCACCGGTTCGTAGCGGCGCAGCAGGCGACGCACCGGCGCCAGCACCATGCGCCCGACCGGGATCGACAGCAGCAGGCCGCCGATCATCGTGGCCGTCGAGGCCAGCGCGCCCGGCACGCCATCCGGGACCTTGCCCAGCACGTACAGGTCGACGAAGTAGCAGAACAGCCAGCCGACGATGGCGATGATCGTGAACACCACCATCACCGGCACGCCGTGCAGGCCGAACTTCATCAGGACGCCGCCGATGCTGCCGTGGTCGCCATGCGAACCATGCGTGCCATGCGCACCGTGCGCACCGTGCGCACCATGCAGGCCGTCCGCGCCGATGTCGTCGGGCAGCAGGCCATCGAGCGCATCGAGCTCGAGAATGCCCAGCGCCGACAGCAACCAGTGCACGGTCACCACCAGCAGCAGCACGCTGTAGACCATCGTCGGAAACGACGTCGCGATCCTCACGAACACTTCCATCCCGCCTCCCCTTTCGTTGCGACGCCCGATGGCGCCAGCCGCCCCACGTCCCGCTTCGCCGCCGTTTTCGCCCTCATTCGTTGCGACGACCCTTCAGCCGGGACAGCACCGCCTCGGTGCGATCCTCTTCCGCGATGATGCCGGCGCGTCGCAGTCGCGCCTCCAGCGAGGCATCGAGCGCGTCGTCGCCCTCGATCCTGATCGCATCCAGCTGGATGTCGCGCTCGGCCTGGCGCCGCTTGATCCGCTCCAGCGAATCGAGCGCGGTACGCACGCGGCCATCGGCATCGCGCCGGCGCGATGCCATCGCCGCCTGCGCGCGCTGCACGGTCTCGGTGGCGCGCACGGTGTCGACCTGCTGCTTGAGGCGGCCGATGGTCGCCTCGAACTGCGCCGCGACCTTGCGCAACTGCGCGATGCCGTCGGTGTGCTCACGCACTTGGCGGGCATGGCCGTCGCGTTCGATCTCGAGCAGTGCGATGTGCCCGGCGACCTCGCGCGCCAGCGCGTCCTCGCCCGACTTCAGCGCCTTCAGCGCATAGCCTTCGTACTCGGCGAGTTTCGCGTTCGCGGCAGCCAGCCGTTCCTGCGCGACCTTGCAGCGCGCCATGGTCTCGGCCAGCGTGATACGCACGCGGCGCAGTTCGGCATCGTTGTCGCGGATTTCCTCGTCGAGGATGCGCAGCGCCTGGCTGTCGGCGATCGCTTCGCCCAGCCCGGTGACGCCGCCGCGCACGGCGGTGACCAGGCGCCGCCACAGGGCGGACGGTTCCGGCGCGACGGTGGCGTCGGCTTTCGGCTGCGCCTTGCGGCGATCCTGCGGTTTCGTGCTCACGCGGCCTCCCGCAGGTGCCATTCGTAGGCTTCGGTGGCGCGGATGACGTTGTCGGCCAGCGTTTCGGCTTCGAACAGCACGTCGGCGAGCGAGGACGCCGAGCTGAGCGCGCCGAACATGATGTAGACCGCTTCGCCGTCGATGGTCTCGATGCCCAGGGTCGACAGCGGGAAGAGCTTGTGGGTGCGCAGCAGCTCCTCGTTGAAGCCGACCGGATCGCGGACCTGCGACACCGGCCAGAGCATCGCTTCGACCACGATCTGCCGGCCGACCACGGCCATGTACAGCGGCAGGTCGCCGTAGTCGTGCATGGTCAGGTACAGGCCGGGCTCGGCACCCTCGACCAGCTCGACGCTGATCGCACCCAGGCGCACGGGGTCGCTGGCCGCCATGGCATCGCACAGCGCCGTCGCCGTCCACAGGGTCTTGTCGGGCATGGCTCCCCCTTCTTCGTTCCGCATCGCCGGCCCGGGCGCCGCCACCACCCGGGGCTGGCGCATCCGCCGCTCCACCGCCGCCAGTTCGTCGGCGTACTCGGGCAACACCCACAACTCCTTCTTCACCAGCCCCTGCTCGCGCAGTCGATCGCGGTGTCGGCGCTGGTAGAAGGCGGAGCTGCGGCGTTCCATGGACCGATCATGAATGTCACATGTGATATCTGTCAATCCATCACATGTGATGCCTCGGACGAACGGCAGCACACAGCCGGAGGCCAGAACGGGGGCAGCACGGGGTCAGGTTCACTTCCAGCACGGGGTCAGGTTCACTTCCATCCGGAAGTGAACCTGACCCCGTTTATGCCCCTCCCGTTTGTGCCGCCGCAGGCAAACAAAAACCCCGGCGCGGAGGCCGGGGTTTCGGGTGTCGCGTGGAGCTGGGCGGTGGTCGGCTTACCAGACGACTTCCGCCATCGAGCAGTTCAGGCCGGAGCCGATGCCGAGCAGGGCGACGCGGTCGCCCTTCTTGAGGCGGCCCATCTCGCGCAGCTTGCTCAGCACGATCGGCACCGAGGCCGGGCCGATGTTGCCGTGTTCGCCGAAGATGGTCAGGACCTTCTTGGGGTCGATGCCGAAGGCCTGGATGAAGGCCTGAGTGTGGACCTTGCTGACCTGGTGGATGACGAACTCGTCCATCTCGTCCACGGCCCAGCCCAGCGCCTGCTTGGCGGCGATGAAGGTCTTCTGCGCGAGCTTGAGACCTTCGGTGAGCAGCATCTTGGTGTCGGTGACCATGCGGTCGAGGTTGCCGCGGCAGAGGGTGTTCCACTGCGTGGCGGCGCGGGTGACGCCGCCGCGGTAGCGAGGCGCGCCCGGGGCCAGCTCGGCGCGGGCCAGGACCATGGCGGCGGCGCCGCAGCCCAGGGTCAGGGTCGCCATCTCGTTGCGGAACTCTTCCTCGGTCGCATCCGGGCGGGTCATGCGCTCGATGGTCTTCTCGTAGGCGAGGTTCGCGGTTTCGCCGTCGACGATCAGGGCGTAGTCGATCTCGCCGCGTTCGATCATGCGGCTGGCGATGTCCATGCCGTTGAGGAAGGCGAGGCAGGCGTTGGCCACGTCGAAGTTCTGGCAGGTGTCGGGCAGACCGAGGTTGCCGCTGACGATGCTGGCCGTGGACGGCTCCAGGTAGTCGCGGCTGACCGAGGTGTTGACCAGCAGGCCGATCCGCGAGGGGTCGATGCCGGCGTCGGCCAGGGCCTTCACGCCCGCCAGGGTGGCGGCGTCGGACGCCTGGACCTCGTCGTCCCAGAGGCGACGGGAATGGATGCCGGCGACGTCTTCCAGGACATTGGCCTTGATGCCGAGACGATCCAGCGTCGGCTTGAGACGGGCGTTGATCTCGGCACTGGTGAGCTGACGCGGAGCGTCGATGTGGGCCAGGCCGGCGATGGCGACGTGTTGGAACAGCATGGGCGAAGGGCCATGAGACAGTCAGGAACCGTATAGGTTACCGCCTTCGATACCCGGGCGCATGCAAAAACGGCCCCGGCTGTCGCATTTTTCGCCACTGGTCGCGGAATCGGGGCGCCCCGTTCATCCCGGAAGCCCTCGGGCGGGCCGGCGGGGACCTATTTCCGGCAGCGCCAGGCCGCGAAGCGCTGGGCGCCGTCGGCCGGCGGGGCGAGCGGATGGACGGTGTCGGCGCCGATCCCCGGGGCCTCGTTGCGGGCCAGGGTCTCCAGCTCGTCGCGGACCCGGACGGGGTTGCGCTCGTAGGGGCCGAGGCTGTCCTTGACCGACACCTCGATCTCGCCGCGCTTCTCGCAGCCCGACGGCGGTTGGGCCAGGACCCGCACCTGGTTGGCGCCGGGAGCCATGCGCACCCAGGTGCAGGCGCCGAGGAGCAGGCCGAGGGACAGGATCGAGCAGGCACGGAACAGCGACATGGGGACTCCGGACAGGCGACGAAAACACGATGCCCGCCATCATGGCGGGCATCGGGACAACGCGACAAGAACGGGGCGGCCGTCGGCCACCCCGAGCGCCGGGGCTTACTTCTTCACCGGGCGGCCGTCGGCATCGACGATGGTCACTTCGCCGAACTTGAGGTCGCGGACCGGCTTCTCGATCTGCTTGAGATCGCCGACCACCACCCAGGTCAGGGCGCCCGGGTCGATCGTCGCGGCCGCGGCCTTCACCTGGTCCACGGTCAGGCCTTCGATCTCGGCCTTGCGCTGGAAGACATAGTCGTCGGGGCGGTCGAAGCGGACGATGCCGCCGAGGGTGCCGAGCACGGCGCTGGCGGTCTCGTACGAGCCCGGCAGGCCACGGATCTCGGTCGCCTGGATCTTCGCCACTTCCTCCGGCTTCGGCGGCGCCTTGCCGGTGGCGTACTCGGTGATCTCGCGACGCAGTTCCTTCAGCGAATCGGCGGTCTTGTCGATCTGCACCGCAGCGAAGGCCATCCACGGACGCTGGCCCAGCGCGCTGCTGGCCGAGCTGTACGACCCGTAGGCCCAGTGCTTGTCCTCGCGCAGGTTCATGTTCAGGCGCGAGGAGAACTCGCCGCCCAGCACCGCATTGGCGATATCGAACTTCACCGCGCCCGGATCCTTGCTGGACGGGGCGAGCTGGCCGACGTAGATGTTGGCCTGCACCGCGCCGGGCTGGTCGATCAGGAACACGCGCGGCTGCTTCGGCAGGGCCACGGGCGGGATGGCGGCATTGCTGCGGCCTTCGCCCTCGCCCTTCCAGTCGCCGAAGTGCTTCTCCAGCACCGGGACGATCTCGTCGAGCGTGGTGTCGCCGACGACGACCAGCGTCGCGCCTTCCGGACGCACCCAGCGTGCATGGTAGGCACGCAGGTCGGCGGCGGTGAGCGAGGCGATCGAGGCCTCGGTGCCGGTGCCGCTGAACGGGATGGCGTAGGGATGGCCTTCGCCGTACAGCAGCGGCGGCAGCACGCGCATCGCGGCGCCGTTGGGACGGGCCTTTTCCTGGGCGATGCCGGCGATCCACGTCGCCTTCACGCGGTCCATCTCGGCCTGGTCGAAACGCGGACGACGCAGCATGTCGGCGAACAGCGCGACCGAGGCGTCGAGGTTCTTCTTCAGTGCCGAGAGGCCGGCGTTGGCGCCGTCGAGGCTGGCGCCGGCGCCGAGGTTGGCGCCCAGCATTTCGGCGCGGTTGCCGAAGGCGATGGCGTCGTACTCGCCCGCGCCCTCGTCGAGCATGCCCATGGCGAAGCCGGACGTGCCGAGCTTGCCGCCCTGGTCGGCGACGTAGCCACCGCCGAAGAGGTAGCTCATCTGCACCACCGGCACGCCGGGGCGTTCGGCGAGGATGACCCTGGTGCCGTTCTTCAGCGTGGCGCGCTGCAGCGAGGGGAATTTCAGGTCGGGGAACTGGCTCGGCACCTGCACGCCCTTCGAGCGGTCGACGCTGGTCTGGACGGTGCGGAACTTCTTGTCGACTGGCGGCAGGACGAAGGGCTTGGGCGTGGCCGCCGGGTCTTCGGCCAGCGGGGTGCGCTCGCCCGGGACGACAGTGAGGGTATGGCTGCCCTTGCCGGCGCCCAGCCAGGCGTTGCCCACGGCCTTCACCAGCGCCGGCGTGGCGGTCTCGATGGTCTTGAGGCTGGTGCGGAAGCAGCCGGGGTTGCCGGTGTACACCGTGCACTCGGCCAGCACGTCGGCCTTGCCGCCGAAGCCGCCGATGCGCTCGACGCCGCGGGTGAAGCCGGCTTCGACCACGGCGCGGGCCTGCTCGAGTTCGACCTGGGTCGGGCCTTCGGCGAGCAGCTTCTTCAGTTCCTCGTCGATCGCGGCCTCGACCTTCGCCGGATCCACGCCGTTCTTCACGGTCGCCACGATCAGGAAGTTCGAGCTCAGCTGCGAGTATTCGGCGCTGGCGGAGACGCTGTCGACCAGCTTGTCGTTGAAGAACAGGCGCTGGTCCAGGCGCGAGGCGCGGCTGCCGCCGAGCACCTGCGCGAACAGCTGCAGGCGGTCGATGTCGACGGTGCCGGCCTGGGCGACGTTCCACACGCGGTAGATGCGCGTCTGCGGCACCTTGTCGCTGAGGGTGGCGCGCGAATCGGCCTTCAGCGGCGCGACGTCGACCTTGGGCTGGGCCATGGTCGGGCCAGCCGGGATGTGGCCGAAGTACCGGGTGACCTTTTCCTTCGCGGTGGCCAGGTCGATGTCGCCGGCCAGCACCAGCACGGCGTTGTTGGGGCCGTACCAGGCGCGGAACCAGGTCTTCACGTCATCCAGCGAGGCGGCGTTGAGGTCGGCCATCGAGCCGATGACGCTGTGGCCGTAGGGATGGGTCTTGGGGTACATCGCCTTGCCGATCAGGTCCCAGACCTGGCCGTAGGGCTGGTTCTCGCCCTGGCGCTTCTCGTTCTGGACCACGCCGCGCTGCTCGTCCAGGGTCTTCTGGTCGATCGCGCCGAGCAGGTGGCCCATGCGGTCGGACTCCATCCACAGCGCCATGTCCAGCGCGGTGGTCGGCACGTTCTGGAAGTAGTTGGTGCGGTCCTGGTTGGTGGTGCCGTTCTGGTCGGTGGCGCCGACCATCTCGAAGGGCTCGAAGAACTCGCCCGGATGGTTCTCGGAGCCGTTGAACATCAGGTGTTCGAACAGGTGCGCGAAGCCGCTGCGACCTTCGGGCTCGTCCTTGCTGCCCACGTGGTACCAGACGTTCACCGCCACGATGGGCGCCTTGCGGTCGGTATGGACCACCACGCGCAGGCCGTTGGGCAGGGTGAAGGTCTGGTAGGGGATGTCGACGCGTGCGGCGGCAGCGGTCTGGGCCAGGGCCGGGGCGGGCATCAGCGAAGCGGTGCCGCCGAGGGCGGTGGCGAGCGCGAAGGCGAGCAGGCCGGCGCGGAACGGGCGGGGGCCGGTCTTGGATGCCGGCTTGGTGGCGCGGACGAGGGACATGCGGATCTCCTGCAAACGTGATCTGGGCGGCCGCGCGGTCCGGACGGGGACGCAGGCGGCGGCAACGGGCAAACGCCGGCCTGCGGCGGCCCGGGCGGGCTTTGGACAGACTTCAGCGAGCGTTGCATGCTAGCGATCCGGCCCCGGGCTGGCACTAGGCCACAAGTCCCGGCCATCCCACGCGATCGCCGACTCGATCGCCCCCCGCCCAGGAGTCCCGCATGGCACGACACGCCCTCGTCACCGGCGCGAACCGGGGCATCGGCCTCGAATGCGTCCGCCAGCTGCTGGCCCGCGGCGACCGCGTGGTCGCCACCTGCCGCCAGCCCGGCAAGGCCAACGCGCTGAACACCCTGACCGGCGAATACCCCGGCCGCCTGCGCGTGCTGCCGCTGGACGTGGGCATCGAGAAGTCGCGCGCCGAGCTGGTCCGCGAACTGCCGCTGGTCTGCGAACGCCTGGACCTGCTGGTCAACAATGCCGGCGTGCTGCACTCGGGCGAGCGCTTCGGCCAGCTGTCGCAGGCCCTGCTGGAAGACAGCCTGCGCGTGAACGCCCTCGGCCCGCTGCTGCTGACCGAGGCCCTGGCGCCGGTGCTGGCCGACGGCGCGCGGGTGGCGAACATCTCCTCGATGATGTCGTCGCTGGCCACCCGCAACGAATTCCGCTCGCCGGGCTACTGCATGAGCAAGGCCGCGCAGAACATGGCCACGGTGCAGCTGGCCCACGCGCTGCGCCCGCGCGGCATCGTCGTGCTGGCACTGTGCCCGGGCTGGGTGCAGACCGACATGGGCGGCGACGGCGCGCAGATCACCGCAAGCCAGTCGGTCGAAGGCCTGCTGCGGGTGATCGACGGCGCCGGCATCGACGACAGCGGCCGGTTCATCGACTGGCGGGGCGAGTCGATGGCCTGGTAGCGCATCCGGTGTGGCCGGACCGGCCGTACACACGGGCATGACCCGGACGCTCATCCTCGCACTGCCCTGCCTGCTCGCCATCCTGCCCGCCCGCGCCACGCTGCTGGCCGTCGAAGGCGATGCCCGCACCCCCGACCGCGACCGCCTGCTCTATCGCGAGCACCACCTGATCCGCCAGGACGGGGACCGCCCGCTGGAGCGGCTGGTGCTGTATCGCTGCCCGGACGGCCGCGCCTTCGCGCGCAAGCGGATCGATTACCGCAGCTCGGCGCTGGCGCCGGACTTCGAGCTGGTCGATGCGCGCGGCCATCGCGAGGGCCTGCGCCGGCAGGGCGGCCGCATCCTGGTATGGAGCGGCGACGACGCGCCGCGCGCACTGTCGCCCCCGGGCGGCCCGCTGGTCGCGGATGCCGGTTTCGACGAATACCTGCGCCGCCACTGGACCACCGCGACCTCGGGCAAGCCCCAGGTCATCGCGTTCGCGGTGCCGTCCTACGGTCGCAGCCTGTCGTTCAAGGTGCGCGGCCAGCCCGCGCGCGACGCGGCCGGACCTCACCGGTTCGAACTGCGCCTCGACGGCCTGCTCGGGCGGCTGGCGCCGCCGATCCGGGTCGAGTACGACGAACAGCGCCGGCTGCGCCGCTTCGTCGGCCTGACCAACATCCGCGACGCGCGCGGCGACCAGGTCGAAGCCGAGATCGTGTTCCCGTCGGCGCCGCGCGCCGCAGATGCGCGCGAATGGCAGGCCGCCTCGGGTGCGCCGCTGGCGGCCTGCGCGCTCGGGCCTTGAGCGCGCGGCATGTAGCATGTCGCTACCCGTCATCCCGGTCGCGCACGTTCGACGCCCTGCATGCTCCATGCCCCCATGTTCGATGTCCTGCTCTACCAGCCCGAAATCCCGCCGAACACCGGCAACGTCATCCGCCTGTGCGCGAACACCGGCGCGCGCCTGCACCTGATCCGCCCGCTTGGGTTCGAGATCGACGACAAGCACCTGCGTCGCGCAGGACTGGACTACCACGAGTACGCCTCGATGCAGGTGCATGATTCACTCGACGAGGCGCTGGCGACGATCGCCCCGACGCGCCTCTTCGCGCTGAGCACGCGCAACTCGACGCGCTACGACCGCGTCGCGTTCGCGCCCGGCGATGCCTTCCTCTTCGGCCGCGAGACCAGCGGCCTGCCAGACGACGTGCTGGCGTCGATCCCGGACGAACACCGGCTGCGCCTGCCGATGCAGCCGGGCAATCGCAGCCTCAACCTCTCGAACGCGGTGGCGGTGATGGTGTTCGAAGCCTGGCGGCAGTCGGGCTTCGCAGGCGCGACGGACTGAACCGAGCGCATCGCGAAACGATGGTCATCATCGCCATGCGCAACGGGCGGGCACCCGTCCCGGTGCCCGCCCGTCCTGTCGGCTTCGCAGCGGCGAAGCCCGCGACGCCACGCTCCGTGGCGCCCGGCGGTGCGCGCTCCGCCCGCCGGTCATGCCTTCAGCGTCGATGGATCAACGCTGGGTGTCGGACTTCGACTGTCCCTTGCCGTTGGACGCCAGCCAGGTCTTGTACTCCTCGCCGGTGAGCGCGCCATCGGCGTTGCTGTCGGCCTGGTCGAACACGGCCTGCAGCGACGGAATGCTGCTCGCCTCGTCCTTGTTCAGCGAACCGTTCTTGTCGACATCGAGTTCGGACCAGGTCTTCCTGGCCGGGGCTGCGGCCGGCGTGGCGGCATCGGTGGACTGCTGCGGCTGCGCGCCGGTTTCGCTGGTCGGCGGCGGCGTCTGCTGCGCGAAGGCCAGCGGCATGGCGCAGGCGGCGGACAGGATCAGCAGGACGGACAGGGATGCGCGGTTGCTACGGGTCATGTCGGTTTCTCCAGTCAGGGGTCATGTCGAGCGGTTCGCTGTATCGGGGGAAGAACCGTTCGGGACACACCATGCGAGCAACGCGATGAATCGATTCCACGACGCGAACATGAACGCAACGCACGCTTAACCAACGCGACGATGATCCATGCCAGGAAAACCGCGAAATCGTGATCTGCGACGGGGAAAAACGCGTCGCCGCCGCATTCATCAGACTGAATCGAACACAACCTTCACATGCGCATGCGTCAACGCGCGCTCGCGAGCACCGCATCAACATCCGCCTGCGCCGTCGGCCGCACCACACGCGCCACTTCCACGCCATCGCGCAGCAGCACCAGCGTGGGCCAAAGCTTGATGCGGAACGAACGGCCGAGCGGTCGGCCTGGGCCATCCTCGATCTTCAGATGGCGGATGTCGTCGCGCGCGGCGAGCGCGGCTTCGAACAGCGGCTGCGCGCCGATGCAGTGCGGGCACCACGGCGTGCCGAATTCGATCGCGGTCAGTCCGCGCCAGGCATCGACCTCGGCGCGCGGGGGTTCGACTGCGGCGAATTCGGCGACGTAAGACATCGGTGAGCACTCGTGAGGACGGGGAGATGCATGATGACGCAGCGGCCTTGACATCGACAGACGCCGCGCACGCGACGATGCGATGCGCGACGCTCGGCGTATCCTGTACCGACGACGACAGGAGCTTCGCACCACCATGGAACGGTACATGGACAGGAACCAGGATGATGCCGGCGACCACACGTCGGCCTACCATCTCGCATTCACGCCGTGCGACGGCTTCCTGCGCGTGCAGGTCTCCGGCGACATCGATGCGCAGGACGTGCGCATCGCCTACTGGCGCAAGATCGTCGCCACCGCGCGCACGCGCGGCGAACGCAAGCTGCTGGTGCTGGACCGCAAGAAGGGCACGCCCGCCAGTCCGGACGAACTGGCGGAGATGGCAGGCCTGTTCAGCGCCGACGCCGCGCATTTCGACCGGATCGCGGTGATCGAGCCCACCACCGCCTTCCTGCCGGCCATGGAGCACGCCGAGATCCAGGGGCGCAGCGTCGGCATCAATGTCCGCATCTTCGGCGACGAGGCCAACGCCGAGCGCTGGCTGCTGTTCGGCACGGCGGACGACTGACCCACCCCGCACCCCGCGACCCGCCCCTGCCCCGCGATCCGGCGCCCCTGCCTTTCGGCCCATGTGGCTAGGTGTTGTAGTTAACTACACTACCTATGCACTTGGAGGATGAAGGCCTGCCGTCGGCGGGTCGTCCACACGGGGATGGGTCATGACGCACTGCGCGCTTTCTCTGGAATCAGTCACTTATCGATATTCGAGCCACCAGGCCGCCGTGAACGGCCTGGATCTGGACCTGGGCCCGGGCATCCTCGGCCTGCTCGGTCCGAATGGTGCCGGCAAGTCCACCCTGATGCGGATGCTGGCGACGATGACCCGGCCCAGTGCGGGGCGGATCACCTGGAACGGCATCGACATCGCCCGCCAGCCCGACGCCCTGCGCACCACCCTGGGCTACCTGCCGCAGGATTTCGGCGTCTACCCGGCGCTGAGCGCGCGGGAATTCCTCGGCTTCCTCGCGGCGGTGAAGGGCCTGCCCGGGGCCACGGCGCGGACGCGGGTGGACGACTGCCTGTCGATGGTCGGCCTGGGCGACGCCGCCGACCGCCGGCTCGGCGACTTCTCCGGCGGCATGCGCCAGCGCGTCGGCATCGCCCAGGCGCTGCTCAACGACCCGGCCCTGCTCATCGTCGACGAACCCACCGTCGGCCTCGACCCCGAGGAGCGGATGCGCTTCCGCCACCTGCTGACCGACCTGGCCGGCGAGCGCCTGGTCATCCTGTCGACGCACATCGTGTCCGACGTGGAAGCCAGCGCGACCAGCATCGCGGTGATGACCACCGGCGAACTGCGCTTCAACGGCACGCCCGAACAGCTGATCGCCCGCGCCGAGGGCCACGTCTGGGAATGGACGATCGCGCCGGAACGCCTGGCCGAGGTGCGCCAGCGCTTCAAGCTCTGCGCATCGCTGCGCCGGCCGGACGGCATCCGCGTGCGCGTGCTCGCCGACGCCGCGCCGGACGCGGACGCGCAGTGCGTCGCGCCGGAGCTGGAGGACGCCTACACCTGGCTGACCGGCGCGGAGGCGCACTGACATGGGCACGACCCACATGGAAGCCTTCCAGCGCGTGTTCGCGATTTTGCTCGCCGACCTGCGCGAGCGCATGCGCACGCCGCGGTTCTGGGTGGTGCTCGGCGTGATGACGCTCGCGACCTGGTGGTGCTTTCCGCCGGCCGACGCCGGCTACAGCACGCTGTCGCTGGTCGACGGTTCGCGCGGCCGCTACTCCAGCGGCTGGATGGGCATGGGCCTGGGCCTGATCTACAGCAGCCTGCTGCTCAACCTGGTCGGCTTCTACCTGGTGCGCGGCACGCTGACCCGCGACTTCGAGACCCGCGTCTGGCAGTTGCTCGTGGCCACGCCGATGACGCGCGGCGGCTACCTGCTGGCGAAATGGGCCAGCCACATGGTCGTGTTCGGCGCGATCATGCTGACCGGCGTGGTCGTCGCGCTGGTCGCGCAGTGGGTGCGCGCCGAGGACCGCCACCTCGATCTGCTCGAACTGCTCAAGCCGCTGCTGCTGCTCAGCCTGCCCAGCCTCGCGCTGACCGCGATGTTCGCGATCTGGTTCGACCTGGTGCCCTGGCTGCGACGCACCGGCGGCAACGTGCTGTTCTTCGTCGTGTGGACGACGATGCTGACGCTGTCGGTGGCCGGCCAGGAGGGCAAGACCAGGCCCGACCCGCAGGGCTGGACCAGCGATCCCAGCGGCATGATGGTCGCCGCGCGCGAGTTCAGCCGCGTGCGCGAGGCGCAGACCGGCAAGCCGCAGCCGTTCGGCTTCAACCTCGGTGGCGATCGCGTCACCGAGAAGTCCGAATTCTTCGACTGGCCGAGATGGCAGCCCGAGGGCAAGCTGGTCGCGAGCCGCGCGCTGTGGCTGCTGCTGGCGATGCTGGGCACGCTGGCGGCGGCACCGTTGCTGGACTGGGCCGCCTCGCGCGGGCTGGGCAAGGCGAAGGCGCGCAGCGGCGGCGGACGCGCGCTGCGTTGGCTGCACCGCCTCTTCGACCGCGTGCTCGATCCCTTCGCGCGCGGACCGCTGGGCATCCTTGCCGTCGCCGAACTCAAGCTGGTCCTGCGCCAGCGCGCCTGGTGGTGGTGGCTGGCGGCGCTGGGCGTGATGGGCGCGCAGCTCGGCACCGGCGAAGGCATGCGCGTGGGCCTGCTGCTGGCCTGGGTGCTGCCGCTGGACGTGCTGGCGCGCGGCGTGCTGCGCGAACGCGCCCACGGTACCGGCGCGCTGGTGTTCACCGCGCCGAACGCGCTGCCGCGGCTGCTGGCCGCGCGCTTCCTCGTCGGCGTCGCGATGCTGTGCGCGCTGAGCCTGCCCGCCCTGCTGCGCATGATCGCCAGCGAGCCGCTGTCCGCGCTCGCCGCGCTGACCGCGATCGTGTCGATCGCCAGCTGGGGCCTGTGCCTGGGCGCGCTGTGCCGCAACCCGCGTCCGTTCGAACTGCTGATGCTGTGCGTGGCCTACGTCTGCCTGCAGGGCGCGGCGCTGTTCGCGGTGACCACGCAGCCGGCATGGACGCTCAGCGTGCACGCCATCGGCCTGCTGCCGGCCTGGCTGCTGCTGGCCTGGGCCTGGCCGCGACTGGCGCGGCGCTGACGCCGCGGCCTGCGGATCAGCCCTTCGCCAGCGGCCCCTCGGCCAGGTCGTCGAGGATCGGGCAATCGGGACGGTCGTCGCCGTGGCAACGCGTCGCCAGCGCGTCGAGCGTGCGCTGCATGGCCTGCATCTGCGCGATCTTCTCGCCCAGTGCGCACGAATGCTCGCGGGCCATCGCCTTCACTTCGGCGCTGGCCCGCGAGCGGTCGTCCCACAGGCCCAGCAGTGCTTCGATCTGTTTGATCGAAAAGCCGAGGTCACGCGCGCGCTTGATGAAGCGCAGGCGATGCAGGTCCGCCTCGGCGTACAGGCGATACCCGGCGAAGGTGCGGCCGACCTCGGGCATCAGCCCGATGCTTTCGTAGTGGCGGATCATCTTCTGGCTGACGCCGGTGGCCGTCGCCGCTTCGCCGATGTTGTGCAGGCCCTGGTCGCGGGCTTCGGCGAGTTCGGGACGCGGGGTGCGGGGGGAACGTGCAGGCATGGCGGCAACCTCAGGCAATGCGCCGCGGCGACCAGCGCCGCAGCAGCAGGGTGTTGGACACGACGCTGACCGACGAGAACGCCATCGCCGCGCCGGCGACCACCGGATCGAGCAGGCCCAGCGCGGCGAGCGGAATCCCGACGACGTTGTAGGCGAAGGCCCAGAACAGGTTCTGGCGGATCTTGCGCACCGTGCGCCGCGACACGTCCAGCGCATCGGCGACCAGGCCCGGCTCCGGGCGCATCAGGGTGATGCCGGCGGCATGCATCGCCACGTCGGTGCCGGTGCCCATCGCGATGCCGACATCGGCCGCAGCCAGCGCCGGCGCGTCGTTGATGCCGTCGCCGACCATCGCCACGCGACCATCCTGCGCCAATGCACGCACCGCATCGGCTTTCTGTTCGGGCAGCACGTCGGCGCGCACGTCGTCGATGCCCAGCACGCGCGCGATCGCACCGGCGGCACCGGCGTTGTCGCCGGAGATCATCACCGTGCGCACGCCGAGCCTGCGCAACTCGGCGATGGCCTGCGCGGCATGCGCGCGCGGCGGGTCACGAAACGCGAGCAGGCCGTGCAACCGCGGTGCAACGCCGCCCGCCTCGGCAAGGCCCAGCTCGCCCAGCCAGGACACCGTGCAGCCCTCGTGCGCCAGCGCATCGGCGCGCGCGGCGAGCGGCGCGGTGTCGATGCCGGCCTCGGCCATCATCCGCCGGCTGCCGAGCAGCAGCGTGCGGCCGTCGACGGTGCCGCGCAGGCCGCGACCGGCCACCGCGCGCACGTCGCGCGCCGTCGGCGCAGTGTCGCCACCCGCGTTGCGCGCCGCGAACGCGGCCAGCACCGCCTTCGCCAGCGGATGCTCGCTGCCCTGCTGCAAGGCGGCCGAACGCGCCAGCAGCGCATCCTCGTCGCCCTCCACCGCGACCTGCGCGACCAGCACCGGCCGGCCTTCGGTCAGCGTGCCGGTCTTGTCGAAGGCAACGGTGCGCACCGAATGCGCGATCTCCAGCGCTTCGGCGTCCTTGATCAGGATGCCGGCGCGCGCGGCGACGCCGGTGCCGGCCATCACCGCCGTCGGCGTGGCCAGGCCGAGTGCGCAGGGACAGGCGATGACCAGCACCGCGACCGCGTTGAGGATCGCCGCATTCCAGTCGCCGGCGAACAGGCCCCAGCCCAGCAGGGTCAGCAGCGCCAGCACGACCACGACCGGCACGAACACCGCACTCACGCGATCGACGAGCTTCTGGATCGGCGCCTTCGCCGCCTGCGCGTCCTCGACCAGCCGCACGATGCGCGCCAGCGCGCTTTCCGCGCCCACCGCCGTGGTGGTCACTGCGATCAGGCCCTCGCCGTTCACCGCACCGCCGGTGACGCGATCGCCCACGCCCTTGGCCACCGGCAGCGACTCGCCGGTGATCAGCGATTCGTCGGCGTGCGTATCGCCTTCGAGCACGGTGCCGTCGACCGGGATGCGTTCGCCCGGGCGCACGACCACCACGTCGCCGACCACTACCTCGGCCGCACGCACTTCGATCTCGCGCCCGTCGCGGCGCACCCGCGCATGGGTCGGACGCAGCGCCTGCAATGCGCGGATCGCCTCGGTGGTCTGACGCTTGGCGCGCGCCTCCAGCCACTTGCCCAGCAGCACCAGCGCGATCACCACGGCCGAGGCCTCGAAATACAGCGGCGCATGGCCATGGTGCGGCGCGGGCTGGCCCAGCTGGAACACACTGAGTCCGTACGCGGCGCTGGTGCCCAGCGCGACCAGCAGGTCCATGTTGCCGCTGCGCGCCTTCAGCGCCCCCCAGGCCGCGCGGTAGAAGCGCGCGCCCAGCCAGAACTGCACCGGCGTCGCGAGCAGCAGCTGCAGCCAGCCCGGCAGCATCCAGTGCTTGTCGAAGGGCAGCGCCAGCATCGGCACCACCAGCGGCAGGGTCAGCACGATGGCGGCGATCAGATGCATGCGCTCGCGATCGAGGGCACGCCCCGGGCGGGCGGTGTCGCCTGCGCCGGTTTCTGCGGACGACACCGACGCGTCATCGGGCAAGGACGCGGCATAGCCGGCATCGGCCACGGCCGCGATCAGGCGCGCGACCCGCGTCTCGTCGTCGCCGGCCGGCACGACCACCCGCGCCCGCTCGGTCGCGAGGTTCACGCTGGCATCGATCACGCCGGGCACGGCACGCAGCGCGCGCTCGACGCGTCCGACGCAGGACGCGCAGGTCATGCCGTCGATGCGCAGCGTGATCTCGCCGCGGGTCACGGCATAGCCGGCGGCCTCGACGGCCTCGGCGAGCGCGCGCGCGTCCACCGTTGCGGGGCGCACGTCGGCGACATGGGTGATCGGATTGACGACGACGGCCTCGACCCCCGGCACGGCGCGCAGCGCGCGATCGACACGCCCGGCGCAGCTCGCGCAGGTCATGCCCTCGATCGGCAGGCGCAACGGCGCAGCGGGGGCGGCGGAAGCAGTGGGAGTTGCGGTGGACATGGCGGTCTCCGGTTCGGGTCCGCGACCAGCGTCGACCCTGCCATGATGGCAAGGTCAAGCCCGCGGCGCGACCGATTGACCCTGACACAGGGGCAGGCCCGACGCTGCACGGGCCGGCGACCTGCCGGCGTCCATTCACACTCCCCAGCGAGGACTCCATGAAATTCGATGTCGAAGGCATGACCTGCGGACACTGCGTCCGCGCCATCACCCGCGCGATCCACACCCTCGACCCCGACACCCGCGTCGACGTCGACCTCCCGCACGGCGTGGTCACCGTCGAAGGCCAGGTGCTGCCCGACGCCGTCGCCGACGCCATCGCGCGGGAAGGCTACACGGTGCGGGATCGCGGTCCGGGGTGAGGCTTCCCAAGCCTTGAGTGATTCCTCATGTTTTTCCGGTCGATCATCCAGCATTGGAAACAAAGGCCGAAGACCCTGGACAAGCACAGGCACGCCGGGAGATGAGGCTCGGGCTCGCGCACCCTGAGCAGTCGCAATCGTTGGTGTCCCGGCTGTCTTTTCCGGTGCCCTTGGGCTCCTGGCCCGATCATCCCGGCCCGATCTGGTAACGTTCGCTCCGCGTTCGCTCCGGGAAGGGGTCGATTCGTCATGTCCAACGCCATGGACGGGGCAGTCGAACGGGCTGCGACAGCGGGAGTGTGCCGCTGTTCGACCGGGAACACCTTTCCGCGAACCCCCGCTTCCGAAACGGATCGTCCCGCAACCGCCCCTGTAGTTGAATCAAGGAATCATTACATGACACGAAGACCCGTCCGCTCCCCCCGGTATTGCCTTGTGCCGCTGCTTGTCTGCGCGAGCGGAGCGCTCGCGCACGACACGCCCGACCTGGCTGAGGCGGATACCGAAGCGAACAAGCTGGATCATGTGGTGGTGATCGGACGTCGCAACGATCTGGTCGGCGAAGCTTCCAGCGCATCCGAGGGCGGGCTCAACCGCAAGGACATGGAGCGTCGCCCCATGCTGCGTCCCGGCGATCTCGTCGAGTATGTCCCAGGCGTGGCGGCCACCCAGCACTCGGGCTCGGGCAAGGCGAACCAGTATTTCCTGCGCGGTTTCAACCTCGATCACGGCACCGACTTCCTCACCGTCGTCGACGGCATGCCGGTCAATCTGCGCACGCACGGTCACGGCCAGGGCTACAGCGACCTCAATTTCATCATCCCCGAGATGGTCGACGGGTTGCGTTACCGCAAGGGTCCCTACTATGCGGACGTCGGCGATTTTGCCTCCGCCGGCACGGTCAGCTTCCGCACGGCCGATAACCTCCAGGAAGGCTTCGCTTACCTGGAGGCGGGTTCCTTCGGCTACGGCCGCGTGGTTGCCGGCAACAGCGCGGACGTGTCCCAGGCCGTGCTGACCTGGGGTGTCGAGGCCCAGACCTACGAAGGCGCCTGGAAGGATGTCGACGAGGACGTCGGCAAGAAGAACGCGATGCTGCGTCTGTCCTTCCCGCTCGGCAATGGCCACGCCTATGCGATGGCGATGGGCTACGACAACAGTTGGAATTCCCCGGACCAGATCCCGCAACGCGCGGTGCAGTCGGGCCTGATCGACCGGCTCGGTTCGCTCGACACGACCCTGGGTGGACGTTCGTCGCGCTATTCCCTGTCCGCGGGCTGGAGTGGAGATCTGCTCGGTGGCGATGCCGTGGCCGTCGCATACTGGATCGACTACGACTTCACGCTGTGGTCCAACTTCACCTATTTCCTCGATGATGCACTCGATGGCGATCAGTTCCGCCAGTTCGACGAACGCCAGACCACCGGCTTCACGTTCACCAATGTCTGGGACCGCGGACCCTGGAAATTCTCGGCCGGCGCCGAAGGGCGTCGGGACGATATCGACCATGTCGGGCTCTCGCGCACGCGCGACCGCCGGTTCTTGTCTTCCATCCGCGACGACAAGGTCGACGAGCGCAGCATCGGCGCCTGGGTGCAGGGCGAATGGAAGCCGGTCGATGCGCTGCGGCTCAATCTCGGGGCGCGTCACGACCACTACCGCTTCGATGTCCGCGCGCTACAGCCGGAAAACAGCGGCCACGCCAGCGACAGCATCGGCTCGCTGAAGGCGGGTGCCGCATGGGTGGCCACGGAAGGACTCGAGCTCTATGCCAACTGGGGCCAGGGCTTCCATTCGAACGATGCCCGTGGCACCACCATTGCAGTGGACCCGGTCAGCGGCGACCCCCTCGACCCGGTCACTCCGCTGGTGCGTTCGAGCGGCAGCGAACTCGGCCTGCGCTGGTTCGAACCCAAGCGCTGGCAGATGACGTTCGCTCTGTGGCAGTTGAAGCTCGATTCGGAGCTGCTGTTCGTGGGTGATGCCGGCAATACCGAAGCGAGCCGTCCCAGCGAGAGACATGGCGTGGAGCTGACGTGGTCGGTGTTCGCCGGCGAGCGCAGCCAACTCGCGCTGGAGGCGTCCTACACCAGGGCACGCTTCGCCGATTCCGATCCGGCCGGACGGCACATCCCCGGCGCCGTGCCGCTGGTGATGTCTGCGGAATGGTCGGCCGACTGGAACCATGGCTGGTACTCCTCGCTGCGCGCCCGCTACCTCGGCGGCTACCCGCTGATCGAAGACGACAGCGTGTCCAGCGACGGTTCCACCCTCGTGAACATCGCCGTGGGCAAGCGTTTCGGACAATGGAGCCTGGAAATGGATCTCCTCAATGCACTGAACTCCAAGGATCACGATATCGACTACTTCTATTCCTCGCGCTTGCCGGGCGAGCCGGCAGAGGGCGTGGAGGACGTCCACTTCCATGCCTTCGAACCACGAGGCGTGCGCCTGCGCCTGAGCCGCAAGTTCTGAGCACCACGGCCGGCACCGCAGACCCGCGTGCCGGCCGTTTGGGGGAGATCGGGGAGGAAGAGGGCGACCGCGCCGCCGAAGCACAGCGCACGGCTGCGTTGCGTGCGGGCGCGCTTGAGCGCGAAGGTGCCGAGGACGATGTAGACGAGCAGCAGCACGATCTTCGTGGCCAGCCAGCCGTTGGCGAACAGCGCCATCGGCAGGATCGCGACGAGCGCGAGCGCGGCGGCGAGCAGCAGGGTGTCGATGGAGTAGCTCGTCAGGCGCACTGCTTTGCGCATCGGCCAGGCCGCGCCGGCCAGCACGCCGATGCCGCGCGCGAAGAACAAGCCGCCGCTGAGCAGCACGCAGGCGATGTGCAGTGCGCGCAGCTGCGGATACCAGGCGAGCAATGCGGATGAATCCATGTTCGATGCCTCGCGAGGACGTCACGACGCCCGCACCTGCGGGCGATGCATCCTCTCACGCCAGGGCTGCGGCGACGATCCGGTTCGGGCCCATGCGCTTGGCCTCGTACATGGCGTGGTCGGCGCGCGCCAGCAGCGCGTCGAAGCCCTCGCCCGTGCCGCAGGCGATGCCGATGCTCAGGCAGACGGACACCTCCAGGCCGTCCAGCGGCACGGTGGTCTGCATCGCGAGCGCACGGATCTTCTCCGCGACCGCGTGCGCCGCCTCCGGCGTGGCGTTCGGCAGCAGCACCGCGAACTCGTCGCCGCCGAGCCGGCCGCAGATATCGGAGCGGCGGAGCGCGGCGCGCATCAGGTCGGCGACGTGGGCGAGCATCGCATCGCCGACTGAATGGCCGTGGCCGTCGTTGATGTCCTTGAAGTGGTCCAGGTCGATGACCAGCATCGCCACCTGGCTCTTCTCGCGCGCGGCCAGTTGCATCAACGCGCGCGCAGCGGCGGTGAAGGCGCGTCGATTGTTGAGGCCGGTCAGCACGTCGGTTTCCGCGTGCCATTGCGCGATGCGGTTGGCTTCGCGCAGTCGATGGGTCTGGCGCACGCTCTCGTCCATGCGCGCGCCGTAGGCGAACACACTGCGCGAGGTGCTGACCGCGAACAGCGCGCCGGCCACGGCGGCCCAGCGCGCGACGCTGTCGTCGGAGAAGAACAGCACCAGCTCGATCGGCAGCAGCAGCAGGCCGATCACCAGCAGGGTGAAGCGCGGGAACAGGCCGTAGGCCACCAGCGACGCCCCGGCCAGGCCGATCAGGAAGGAAAAGGTCACCAGCACCTGCAGCAGGGGCGCGCCCAGCACCAGCAGCGGCGTGCCCAGCCCCCACATCAGCGAGGACGCGAGCACGGTGACCGCGTAACCGCGGAACCAGGTGGCCATGGCACCGGCATCCGATCTGCGGCGGCGGTAGTGCAGCACCAGCGACAGGCGCAGCAGCATCACCAGCGCGAAGATCGCCAGCCACGAGACCAGCAGGAGGTGCGACGCGCTGCTCCAGGCCGCGGAGACCCAGAGCATGCCGGCGATCAGCGAGCCGGCGAAGCTGTGGCTGGCCTCGCGGTGCAGGGCGCGGATCTTGTCGATCCCGACTTCGCGCTCGATATCGAGCCGCGACGGCGGCGGCCCGCACACGGGGGCCTCGCTGGCCGGGTCCTCGCCGGCATGGCCGTCGGCAGGTGTGCCCTGCACGGCCGGCGCTGCGGCGCGTGCCTCCACGGGGGACAGCTCGTTGGCGAGCGGGGACGACATGTCGGGGGATGGCGTGGACCCTGGGCGGTCCATTCGATCAAGCAAGAAGCAGGCCATCCGCCCCGCAAACGCCTGATTGCGACACAGGATCAATTACTTGCAACAGCGCCTGCCCGCGCGACCGTACGACGACAGGCGTCCTGCTGCGACCGAATGCGACGCGAACGTCCCGCCTTCGCCGACGCTCAGATCGCCCGCGAGAACCGGGGACGTTCGGCGGGGCGCTGCAGGTAGTGGTCGAAGCACATGGCGATGTTGCGCAGGAGCAGGCGTCCACGCGCGGTGACCTCGATGCGGTCCTCGCCGATCTGCACGAGGCCGTCGCTCGCCAGCGGCGCCAGTTGCGCCAGGGCATCGGCGAAGTAGTCCTGGAAGTCGATGCCGTAGCGTCGCTCCAGGGCCGACACCGGGATCTCGCCCTGGCACATCAGGCGCTGGATCAGGTCGGCGCGCAGCTGGTCGTCGTCGCTGAGGAACATGCCGCGGAACACCGGCAGCCGGCCTTCGTCCAGCGCGGTCTGCCAGCCCGGCAGGTCGCGCGGGTTCTGGCTGAAGCTGGTGCCGATGTGGCTGATCGCGCTGACGCCCAGGCCGATCAGGTCGCTGTCGGCATGCGTGGTGTAGCCCATGAAGTTGCGATGCAGGCCGCCGCGCGCCTGGGCCTGCGCCAGTTCGTCGTCCGGCAACGCGAAGTGGTCCATGCCGATGTACTCGTAACCGGCGGCGGTGAGCGTCTCGATCGCCAGCTGCAGCAGGGCGAGCTTGGTCTCGGCATCGGGCAGCAGGCTGGCATCGAGCTGGCGCTGGGCCTTGAACATGTCCGGCAGGTGCGCGTAGCTGTACACCGCCAGGCGGTCCGGACGCATCGCGATGACCGTGTCCAGGGTGCGGCGGAAGCCTTCGACGGTCTGATTCGGCAGGCCGTAGATCAGGTCGATGTTGACCGAGCGGAAGCCGTGCGCGCGGCAGGCATCGACCACGGCGCGGGTCTGCTCCACGCCCTGGATGCGGTTCACCGCTTCCTGCACGGCAGGGTCGAAGTCCTGCACGCCCAGGCTGGCGCGGTTGAAGCCGGCCTGCGCCAGTTCGGCGATGTCCTGCGGCAGCACGGTGCGCGGATCGAGTTCGATCGAGATGTCGCGATCGGGCGCGTCGCTGAAGCGGAAATGCCGGCGCAGCACCTCGACCGTGCAGCGCAGCTGGGTCGCGCTGAGGAAATTGGGCGTGCCGCCGCCGAAATGCAGCTGGATGACCTCGCGGTCGCGGTCGAACAGCGGCGCGATCGCCGCGACCTCGCGGCACAGGTGGGTCAGGTAGGCATCGCCGCGGCTGCGGTCGCGGGTGATGACCCGGTTGCAGCCGCAGTAGAAGCACGGGCTGAGGCAGAACGGCACGTGGACATACAGCGACAGCCGGCGTGGAATCGGGTCGCCGTTGCTGTCCTGGATGGCGCGGCGAAGCTCGGCCTCGCCGAAGTCCGGGCCGAACTGCGGCGCCGTCGGATAGGACGTGTAGCGCGGGCCGGGCCGGTCGTAGCGGCGCAGCAGGTCGGGGTCGAAGGTCAGTCGCGGCATCATGGCCGCAAGGTACGCACCGGGCGCGGGCCCGGCTTTGACTCAAATCAACCTGCGGCCGAAGGCGTCCCCGCCGGGGTCGCGGGCAGGACGTTCGCGGGCAAGGCATGCACGGGGACGTCCAGCTCGACCGACAGCGCCAGGTGGTCCGACCACGCCGCCGGCACCGCGCGCATGTCGGCGCAGCGCAGCCCTTCGGACAGCAGCACGTGGTCGATCGCGCGCTGCGGACGCCAGCTGGGGAAGGTGTGCACGGCGCAGGCGGGCGGCTGCAGGCGGGTGCGCTGGAACAGCAGCGCCATTTCCGGCTGGTCGACGGTGCAGTTGAAATCGCCCATCAGCACGCTGAGCGGATGGTCCTGCAGCAGTTCGCCGATGAAGGCCAGCTGCGAGCGCCGCGAACCGGCGCCCAGCGACAGGTGGGCGACCGCGATGGTGAGGCTGTCGCGGTCGCGGCCGAAGCGCGCGACCAGTACGCCGCGACCGGCGATGCGACCCGGGAGAGGATGGTCGCTGACCTCGACCGGCTCGATCCGCGACAGCAGCGCGTTGGCGCTGGACGCGACCACGCCGACCCGTCGTCCGTGTGCGGCGGCGCCGTTGCCGACCACGCCCACGCTGCGGTTGGGCTGGTGGCTCCAGAAATCGAAGCCGGCGCGCTCGGCGAGATAGTGGGTCTGGTTGGTGAAGCCCGAGCGCCAGCTGCCCGGATCGCTTTCCTGCAGTCCGACGATGTCGTGCAGCGCGGCCAGTTCGGCGATGGCGTCCAGCGAGGCGCGCTTGTTGCCGGCCGGCAGCACGTGCGACCAGCTGCGGGTGGCGTAGTCGCTGTAGCGCCGGGTGCTGGCCCCGGCCTGGATGTTGGCGCTGAGCAGTTTCAGCCGCCGCGAATCGCTCGCGGCGGCCCGGGCCGCGGCCGGTGTCGATGTCATGCCCGGCCGCTCCCGTTGCGGATCATGCGCGCGATGCGGATCAGGGCGTGGCCGGTGCAGCGGCGCCGGCGGCCTGGGCGCGTTCGTATGCGATCAGCGCATCGGCCACGCGCAGGCGGTCTTCGGCGCTGCGGCCGAGCACGCGGTACTTGCCGTTGATGAAGATCGTCGGCGTGCTCGGGGTCGCGCCGATCGACTGCGCGGCGAAATACTGCTTGGCCTTGTTGAACTTGCCGGTGACCGCGAAGCTCTTCATGTTGCCGGCGAAGGCCTTGGCATCCACGCCGAACTGCGAATAGAAGGCCGCGATGTCGGCATCGCTGTCCTCGCCGCGCTCGCCCTTGAGCTTGCCTTCCAGGTGGATCGCGTCGTAGACCTTCTCGTGCGCCTTCTCGGCGATGCCCATGGTCTGCGAGGCGTAGAACGCGCGGACGTACTGGTCCCAGTTGCCGCCGAACGCCGCCGGCACGTAGGTGAAGCGCACGTCGGCCGGCAGGGTCTTCTTCCAGCTGCCGATCAGCGGCTGGAACGAGGCGCAGGCCGGGCAGACGAAGTTGAACATCTCGACCACTTCGATCTTGCCGTTGAGCGGCTCGAAGGGCTGGCCGTTCTGGACGAGCTGGTAGTCCACGCCGAGCTTGAGGCCCGGCACCGGGCCATCGGACGAGGCCGGCGCGGGGGCCGGGGCGGCGCCGGCATCGGCGGCGGCCGGATCGGCGACCACGGCATTCGGGTCGCTGGCATTCTTGAGCGCTTGCTCCGCTTCCTTCATCAGCTGCGCTTCGCTGACGGCGGTATCGGTCGCGGCCGGCGCATCGGTGCTGGCGGCGTCGTCCTTGCCGGTGCACGCGGTCAGCGCGAGCGCGGCGAGCAGAGCGAAGGGCAGGTATCGCTTCATCGGTGTCTCTCCTGTCGGAATGCGGTCGGTCTATCGAATGATCGGTGTCTGGGAACGACGGGCGATGCCGCGCGCGGACGCGGCGTCGCGGAATGCGGCCGGCGATGCGGCGCCGGGTCAGCGCTTGGTCTTCGCCCGCTCCATCGCGACGAGGGCATCGACGATGCGCAGGCGGTCGGCGAGGGCGTTGCCACGCACCACGTACTTGCCGTTGACCACCAGGGTCGGCGTGCCCTGGACGCCGTTGGCCCTCATGAAGCCGCGGACGCGCGACATCTTCGCAGCGGTCTCCTTCGATTCCATCAGCGCGACCATGCGAGCCTTGTTCAGACCCTTCTGCGCGAACCAGGTTCCCAGCTCGTCGGTGGTGGGATTGTTGCGCGGCAGGGTGCCGTCCTTGTGGATCGCGTCGAACAGCGCGTTGTGCACCTTCGGCAGCGCCTTGGCCGATTCGGCGGCGAAATAGGCCAGCGCGTAGCTGTCGTCCAGGTCGAAGGCCACCGGGACATAGGTGAAGGCGACGTCGGCCGGCTGCTTCTTCTTCCAGGCATCGACCATCGGCTGGAAGTCGGCGCAATGGTGGCACCAGTAGGCGAAGACCTCGGCCACCTCGATCTTGCCGTTGGCCGGCTGCCAGCGCTGGCCCTGGGGCAGCACTTCGTAGTCGCGGCCGGCCTGGACCGGTCCAGCGGGCGCCTGCGCGCAGGCGGTCAGCGGAAGGAGGAGCGAGAGCAGCAACCAGGCGAACAGACGCGGCATGGGCGGGAACCTGTGTCGGGGGAACGAAAAAACGCCGGCACAGAGGATGTCCGTGCCGGCGTCTGGATTCAAGCGCGAAACCTGTGGATTGCGATGCCGGACGCAGGCCCGGCGGCGCCTCAGCGCGCCTTCGCCGCGACCGGCTTCGGCGCGCGGGCGTGCAGGCCCTGCATGTAGCTGGCCAGCGACTGGATTTCCTCGTCGGTCAGCGGCTTGGCCACGGCGGCCATGATGTCGAAGTGGACCTTCTCGGCGGCGGGCAGGGTGGTGACGCCGGCGCGGTATTCCTCGAGGCGACGCTTGCTGTACCAGGCCTGCTGGCCGCCGACGTGCGGATAGGCCGGGCCCGGATTGCCGGCGCCGGTCGGGCCGTGGCAGGCCATGCAGGCCGGCACGCCGCGCTTCGGGTCGCCGCTGCGGTACAGCTTCTGGCCGACCTCGTAGAACTTCAGGCCCTGGTTGGGGCCCTGGGCGATGACGGTGTCGTCGGCGATGCCGGCGCCCGACTTCTGGGTGGCGTAGTAGGCACCGATGTCGCGCATGTCCTGCGCGCTGAGGGCGGCGGCGAAGGGCTGCATGATCGCGTTCGCGCGGTGGCCGCTCTTGAACAGCGCGAGCTGGGTGGCGAGGTAGCGCTCGCTCTGGCCGGCGATGCGCGGGTAGAGGGTCGGATCGGCGGTGGCATTGCCGTCCAGGCCGTGGCAGGCGGCGCAGGCGCCGGCCTTGGCGGCACCGGCCTTGGGATCTCCGCCCTTGGCCTTGGCCAGTTCGGTCAGCACGGACGCGTCCAGCGGCGCGGTCTGCACCGGCGCGGCTTCGGGCACGGGGGTGACCGTGGTCTGGGCGATGGCGGCGGCCGCCGCGACCGCGAGGACCGCGAGGCCGGCGAAACCGAAGGCACGTGCGTGACGCATGCTCAACACTCCAAGAAGACGGGACGCGGGGCCGGCAGGACCGACCGCAGGCCGAAACCGTGGAATTATCGTCGCGGCACCGGGGCCGGTCAAACCGGGGCGGCCGGGCTTGCCGGTCGTGCGATGCTATGGCGATGGCCACCCCACCCAATCCCTTCGTCCGTGCCGGCTACCTGCTGGCCGCCCATACGCCCCGACAGCTGCCGCCGGACGGCGGTTTCGAGGTCGCGTTCGCCGGCCGCTCCAACGCCGGCAAGTCCAGCGCCCTCAATGCCCTGTGCCAGCAGAACGCGCTGGCCCGGGTCTCCAAGACCCCCGGCCGCACGCAGCAGCTGGTGTTCTTCGAGCTGCCGCCGCACGAGGGCAAGTTCCTCGTCGACCTGCCCGGCTACGGCTACGCCAAGGTGCCGCAGGACCTGCAGGCGCACTGGCAGGCTTTCCTCGACCAGTACTTCCGCACCCGCCAGGCCCTGAAGGGGCTGGTGGTGGTGATGGACATCCGCCACCCGCTGAAGGACTACGACCGGCACATGATCGCCTACGCCGCCGAGCGCGGGCTGCCGGCGCACGCCATCCTGACCAAGGCCGACAAGCTCGGTCGCGGCGCCGCCGGCAATGTCCTGCTCGCTGTGCGCAAGGACCTGCAGGCGCAGTACGGCGACACCGTGAGCGTGCAGACCTTCTCCGCCGAATCGAAGGCGGGCGTGGACGAACTGCGCAGCGTGGTCGCCGGCTGGCTGGAGATCGGCCGCCCCGCCGCTTGACGCCTGTCGCGACACGGCGTTAAGAAGTCGAAGCCTTTTCCCCCGAAGGACCCCAAGGATGCCCCCCCTCCAGCGCACCGGCAGGCGCCGTCCCGCGACGGTCGCCCTCGCCGCCCTGCTGTCGCTTTCGCTGGCCGCCTGCGGCGGCAACGGCGACGCGGCCACCACGGCCGCCCCTGGCAAAGACACGCCCGCCCCCCGACAGGACGTTCCGCCCGTGACCACCCCCGCCCCGCCGAAGATGGCCGCGCAGCCGCCGTCGCCCAGCAGCATGCTCTACCTGATCTACCAGAAGGACGGCGATGGCGCGCTGTCGTACGAAGTCGATGACGGCGCCGTCGCGACCTGGTGGTTCGGCCATGCGTTCGATCTCGGCGGCAGGCACTGGTACACCGGCTTCGCCTACAACACCCCCGAGATCTACGGCCCGAAGGACGAGGCCGCGGTGCCGGCGCCCGGCGACAAGGTCAACATCACCGCCGCGACGCTGTTCAAGGACAGCGCCGGATCGGAGCAGGAATGGACCATCGACGGCGCGTTCCCGACGATCGGCGAATTCGGCGCCTACGAGCGCGCCGGCGAGATCGACAAGACGCGCAGGATCGAGAGCCGGGACACCGGCGACGGCCGGATGGTGCTGGCGGTGCCCGTCACCTTCTTCGCGAATGGCGTGGACACGGCCTCCTATGAAGTCTTCCTGTTCGATTCGGCCGACCTGCAGCTCGAAGCCAATGCCGACAGGAAGCGCTGGACCTATGTCGGCAACGTCTTCGCAGGCGAGGACAACGACGCCGACTGCGGCCAGGAGGCTGGCGATCGCGCCTGCCGTGCGTCGAAGGGCGTACTGAGCTTCGGTCCGGCCGGGAGCGACGGTCTGCCCACGATCCGCATCGCGATCAGCGGCACTGGCGCCAGCGCCGAAGCGGCGGGCGGCGTCACCGAATATCGCTACGACACCGCGAGCAAGCAGTACCAGCCCGCCCCCTGATGGCGCGCCGCCCGATGGGCGGGCTTCCTGGCCGTTCCCGGCGGCCCGGGGGGATTGCTAGACTTTCAGTGCGCGCCGGCCAGGCCCGGCGCGCAGGCAGTTCTGTTGACTGACCGTAGAGGGCTCATGGAGGAGTCCGGTCGACACCCATGCCGGGCGGCCCTTCGGGGACGTCCGGGCGTTGTTTCATGGTCGACCACATGCAGAGGGTCCACGGACGGATCCGGTTGACGCGCCGTGGCGGCGACACCGCCACCCTCAACCCTACGGACAGCACACACATGCCACGCGATTACAGCAAGACCGAAATCCTCGACATCATCGAAAAGGAAGCGAAGGAACGCGGGATTCCCCGCGACGACTTCCTGCGCTTCGCCTACATCGAAACCGGCGGCAGGTTCGACGAAACCGCCAACCGCGGCCCCAACGGCGCCAAGGGCCTGTTCCAGTTCGTCCCGGGCACCGCCCGGGCCTATGGCATCGCGGGACGCGAGCTGGACCCGGTGGCGAACACCGACGCCGCCGCGCAGCTCTACCTCGACAATCGCCAGGCGCTGGTCAATCGCCACGCCCGCGACGGTCGCCCGTACCTGTCCGGCAGCGCGCAGCCGGATGGCCTCGACATGTACCTCGCGCACCAGCAGGGCGCTGCGGGCTACCGCTCGATCCAGACCGCGATCGCGACCGGCGAATTCGGCCGCGACGATACCCGCCGCAACATCCTCAACAACATCAGTTCGCGCGATTTCGAGAAGGTGACCGGTCGCAAGTACGAATCGCTGTCATCGATGTCGGACCGCGATCTGGCGACCAGCTTCACGACGTACTGGGACCGGAAGTTCGATCGCATCCAGATCCCGGAAAAGAACATCGGTCCGGTCACGCAGGCGAACGCGCCTGCCCAGACCACGCCTGCGCAGACCACGCCCGCGCAGACGCAGACACCGGCGCAGAACCGCCCGGCGCAGGAATCCGGCAAGGGCATCGAGCTCAACGATGCGCATGCGCTCACGCTGAAGTACGACCACGTGAAGTACGCGATGAGCGGCAAGATCGCCGGCGTCAGCGGCAAGAATCCGGACCAGGGCTACGTGGATTGCTCCGGCTGGGTCGCGACGATGCAGAACGCGACCATGGCCGAGATCAACCGCGAAGCCGGGCGCGAAGTGTTCTCCCGGGCCGATCGTTTCAGCCTCGGCAACGATGGCGCGGCGATGATCGTGCAAAAGGCGGAGGAGCGCTCCGGCGTGATGCTGACCGGTGCGCAGGTCACGCGCGGCGCGCTGAAGGAAGGCATGATCATCGGCGAGGACAACGGCCCGACCAAGTGGGACGGTGGCCGCTACAAGGGCATCGACCACATCGTGATGGTCGTGCGCGACCCGAAGAGCGGCGAGCTGATGGTCAGCCAGTCGCGCGGCGGCGAGGGCGTGGAGCTGAGCTCGCTCGACCGATACCTGGAGCGCAAGCAGGCGAACGGCGTGAAGCTGTACGCCACCGATCCGCTGGCCGAAGCGCGCACGCTGCTGCAGGATCGCAGCCAGTCGCAGACGCAGGGCGGCACGCAGCGCGCGGCACAGCCGGCGGATGCTCTCGCCGACGGTGTGCTCAAGCGCGGCGAGGACGGCGCATCGGTGAAGCACCTGCAGGCGCAGCTGTCCGCACTGGGCTACAAGCGCCAGGACGGCCAGCCGTTCAATGCGACCGGGCATTACGGCGACCACACCGTCGCGGCGGTCGCGGCGTTCCAGAAGGCCAATGGCCTGCCCGCCACCGGCGAAGCCGACAGGGCCACGCGGCAGGCGATCGACGTGCAGTGGAACCAGCAGCGCACCGCCGCGCAGGCAACGCCTGCACACACCACGCCGGCGCAGTCGACACCGACACCCGCTCCGGTGCAGTCGAACACCGCGGCGCCTTCGCTGGCCAGCCCGCAGCATCCGGATCACGCGCTGTACAGGCAGGCACTGTCGAACCTCGAACAGCTCGGTCCCGGCGGCGGCTTCAAGTCGCGCGAGCAGATGGAACAGGCTGCGGGCGCACTGGCTGCGGACGCCAAGGCCACCGGCCTCAATCGCATCGATCACGTCAGCCGCAGCAGCAACGGACAGGGCTTCCTGATCGCGGTGCAGGGCGTGAATGGCGATCCGACGCATCCGGCGGCGAAGCACGCCTACATCGATTACACGCAGGCGACGACGCAGACGCTCGAACAGAGCACGCGCATGGCCGATGCCCGGTCGGCCGAAACGCCGCAGGTCGCCCAGCAGGCGCAGGAAACGCAGCGACGCGGCCCGTGATCCGGACGTAACGTTCCGCTCTCGACCTTCCCGGGCGCAGGCGCCCGGGAAGCATCACCCCGCGGCGTGGCGCAGCAGCAGCGTGTAGCCGATCACGCCGGCGACGAGGATCGCGACGAACAGCAGCAGGCGCCTCACCGCGACCGCCTGGGCCTGGACCGAGGTCGGCTCCGCGGCATCGGTCGCGTCGAGGTCTTCGTCCTCGAATCCCACCGGCTCGCTGTTTTCCCAATCGTCGACGACCGCGCGCGCGGCGTCGACATGCTCGTCGGGCACGCGCACGAGGACTTCGGTGTTCGCCGGCAGTTCGCCCACCGCGCCCTGCAGGTATTCGCCCTGGACGAACGCGGGAATGCCCTCGGCTTCCATCAGCTGGCGCAGCAGGTGGGCATCAGCGAGGTTGGCGGCGCGGTAGACGATCTGCATGCGTGTCCTACCGGATCGGGCGTGAAAGGCAGGCCGATCGTGCCGCATGGATGCGCACGGGTCAAAAAGAACGCGGCCGAGGCAAAACCCCGGCCGCGCGTGTTGCACGATCCATGGCGACGACCGTCGAGGTCGGCCGCCGCCGTGGATCGATCCTGACGGACCCTTGCGGATCGATCAGAAGTTCAGCGTGTACAGCAGGCGGTTCGGCGAACCGGTGCCGGGGCTGGTCACCTTGCTCGGCGTCGAGTTGCTGATGATCGCGTTGGTCACCTGGGCCGGGGTGGCCGAGGGGTTCAGCGCGAGGTACAGCGCGGCGGCGCCGGCCACGTGCGGCGAAGCCATCGAGGTGCCGCTGATGGTGTTGGTCGCGGTGCTGCTGGTGTACCAGGCCGAGGTGATCGACGAACCCGGGGCGAAGATGTCCAGGCACGAACCGAAGCTCGAGAACGAAGAACGCGCGTCGGTGCTGGTGGTCGAGCCAACGGTGATCGCGTTAGGCGCGCGGGCCGGCGAGTAGTTGCAGGCGTTGTCGTTGCTGTTGCCCGCAGCCACGACCACGGTCACGCCGGCATCGACCATGCGCTGCACGGCGGCATCGGTGGTGCTGGAGGCGCCGCCGCCGAGGCTCATGTTGGCCACGGCCGGACGGATGCGGTTGGCGGTGACCCAGTCCATGCCGGCGATGACGCCGGAGTTGGTGCCCGAACCCGTGCAGCCGAGGACGCGGACCGGATGGATGGTCACGCCCTTGGCCACGCCGTGGGTGGTGCCGCCGACGGTGCCGGCGACGTGCGTGCCGTGGCCGTTGCAGTCGGTGGTGCCGCGGCCGTCGCTGATCGCGGTGTAGCCGTTGCCCATGCGGCCGGAGAACTGGCTGTGACTGCCGAGCACGCCGGTGTCGATGATGTAGGCATGCACGCCGGAGGCGGTGCGGTTGTACACGTAGCTGCCGCTCAGCGGCAGGTTGCGCTGGTCGACGCGATCCAGGCCCCAGGTGGCCGGGCTCTGCGTGGCGGACGTGGTGACGATGCCGTCTTCCTCGACGTAGGCAACGCGCGGGTCGGCCAGCAGGCGGGCCAGGGCGCGGTCATCGGCCTGGGCGACGAAGCCGCGGACGACGTGGTTGAAGCTCTTGGTGACGCGGACGCGGTGCGTCGCGGCCATGCGGCTGGCGACGGTGGCGACCGAAGCGTTCGGACGCGCTTCGCTGAGCAGGCGCGCGGCGTCGTCCTTGAGCACGACGATGTACTGGCCGGCGATCGGCTTCTCGGCGGTGCGGAAATCGGCGGCGGCGGCGGCGCCGGCCGACAGCAGGGTGGCGGCGATGGCGGCGGACAGCATGCAAACTCGATGATTCACGATCACTCCCTTTATTCGTTGTTGTTCGAGATGGTGTGTTGTGTGTGCTCGCGCGGCGCTGCGCGCCGCGTCGGCGATCCAGAGTGCGCAGGCGTGGACGCGTCGCGCCGCGCAGGCAAGGCTGCGCGAACGACGGGTCGATGACTGACGGATCGGGCCTGCGTGCGCTCTGTCCCTGCAGGTGCCCGATGCTTTCCCCCTGTGGATCGCGAGACGACACTAGGAAGCGCGTTCAGCGTGTGTCAATCGAAGCCCCTTTGCCGACTTTGGCTTCGCGAGCCGGGCGCCGTGTCCCGAAGCGATGTCCCGGAGGGTCAAGGCAAAGCCTGTCTCAGTTCAGCTGCACCGCACATGGGGCATATCGGCGACCGTATACAGCGCAAGCCCGTGATCGATCAGGGAAAAGCACGGCAAGGGCGAAAACGCTGCGACGCAGCAGATTCCATTGAGGCATGTCCTTATGCAGATAAATGCATATGTCACGTCATTCGCAACACGGCGTCCGCAGATAATGAACAAATGCGCATGTCGGGGCGCGACGCTGCTGCGTCGCAGCAGGCTCATGCGGCGGAATCGCGCAGTCTCGGATCCATCTGCGCCCGCATCAGATCCACCATCGCGTTGATCGCCACGATCAGGACACCCACCACTAGCACCACCCCGAGGACCAGGGTGTAGTCGCGGTTGAGCGCCCCCTGGACGAAGTAGCGACCCATGCCGGGGATGCCGAACACCTGCTCGACGACCGCCGAGCCGGTGACGATGTTGATCAGCGCCGGCGACAGCCAGGCCACTACCGGCAGCAGTGCCGGCTTCAGGGCGTGGGCCAGCAGCAGGCGGGTTTCCGACAGCCCTCGGGCCCGCGCCGCGGCCAGGTATTCGGCATGGCGCACGTCCAGCATCGAGGCCCGTGCCAGGCGCGCGCAGTAGGCCAGGTTCGGCAGCGCCAGAGCAATGACTGGCAGCACCACGTTCTTCCACTCGCCCCAGCCGCCGGCCGGCAGCCAGTGCAGGGTCACCGCGAACAGCAGCACCAGCAGCGGCGCGACCACGAACTTCGGCACCGCCAGGCCCAGGCCCGCGAACAGCATGAAGAAGCGGTCCAGCCACGAGCCGGCGCGCAGGGCGGACCAGATGCCCAATGGCACCCCGACCAGTAGGGCGAGCAGCAGGGCCAGCCCGCCGTTGAGCAGCGACACCGGCAGCGCCTGCGCGACCAGCTGGTTGACCGTGTAGTCCGGATACTGGAACGAGGGCCCGAGGTCGCCGCGCGCGACATCGCCCAGCCAGGCCGCGTACTGCGCCGGGAGCGGACGATCCAGCCTGTATTTCGCCTCCAGCGCGGCCTGCACCTCCGGCGGCGCGCTCTTTTCGGTATCGAACGGGCCGCCCGGGGCCGCGCGCAGCAGGACGAAGCACAGCGTGGCCAGCAGCCACACCGTCAGCAGGGCTTCGCCCAGGCGCGCCAGAAGTCGTCGCATCCCGGCGCCCGGTCAGACCTGCACGTCGAACAGGCGGCCGATCAGGGCCGCCGCCGCCATCGCCATCGCGCCCCAGAAACCGACGCGCAGCGCACCGCGCAGTATCCCGGCGCCACCGACCCGCGCCGCCAGTCCACCCGACAGCAGCAGCGCGACCACGGTCACGGCGACGACCACCGCCTCGATCCGCCCGGCCGGGGCCAGCAGCACGGCGAGGATCGGCAGCACCGCGCCCGCCCCGAACGCCGCCGCCGAGGCCAGCGCCGCCTGCAGCGGGCGGGCACGCAGGGATTCGGTGATGCCCAGTTCGTCGCGCGCGTGCGCGCCCAGGGCATCGTGCGCGGTCAGCTGCTGCGCGACCTGCTTCGCCAGCTCGGGTGTCAGCCCGCGCTGCACGTAGATGTGGGTCAGCTCCTGCAGTTCGGCATCGGGCTCCTCGGCCAGCTCGCGGGTTTCCTTGGCGATGTCGGCGTGCTCGGTATCGGCCTGGGACTGCACCGACACGTATTCGCCGGCGGCCATCGACATCGCGCCGGCGACGATGCCGGCGATACCGCTGCCCAGCACGGTGCGCGCATCCGCGCCCGACGCGGCGACGCCGACCACCAGGCCGGCGATGGAGATGATGCCGTCGTTGGCGCCGAGCACGGCGGCGCGCAGCCAGCCGACGCGATCGGTGCGATGGGTTTCGATGTGCCAGCGGCGCATGGCGGCTCCTCGTGGGCGTACTCGTGGGCGGAACGGGGCGATGGTGCGGGATCAGCGGCCGTCGAACGACATCCAGCGCGACGGATGGCGATCGAGCGGATTGGGATCGAAACCGCGCACGCGGTCGTCGACCAGGTGCTTCGAGGTATAGAAATACAGCGGAATCGCGACATGCGCATTGAGCAGCCGGGTTTCCGCGGCGCGCAGCCAGGCATTGCGGGCGATCTCGCTGCGCGCGAGGTCGGCGCGATGCATCGCCTCACCATAGCGCGGATCGTCGTAGCCCATCCAGTTCAGCGCGCCGTCGTCGGCGAAGGCGACCAGGAAATTGCGCGCGTCGGCGACATCGCCGATCCAGCCGCCGCGGAACACCTGGGTGATCGCGCGCTGGCGACGGTTCTGCACGAACACCTTCCACTCCTCGTTGCGCAGGCGCACGCGCACGCCGAGGGTGTCGCGCCACATCGCCGCCACCGCCAGCGCCATGCGCCGATGCGGGGTCGAGGTGTTGTAGCGCAGCTCGATCGTCAGCGGGTTGGCTTCCGAATAGCCGGCGGCGCGATACAGCGCCTTCGCCCGCGCCTCGCGCCGCGCCTGCGTCCAGCCGGCCCAGTGCAGCCGCGCGGGCGTGTAGCCGGGGATGCCCGGCGGCACGATGCCGTAGGCCGGGGTTTCGCCGAAGCCGGTGATGTAGCGGGTGAGCTTGTCGCGATCCACCGCCAGCGACAGCGCCTCGCGCAGCGGCGGCGCGTCCTTCAGCGGCGGCTGCGTGGTGTTCAGGCCCAGCCAGAACGCACCGAGGTAGGGCGACAGGCGCAGGCGCGTGCCGTGACGCGCGCGCAGCTTCGCCAGCGGCTGCGGCGGCACGGTCTCGGTCAGGTGCAGGTCACCGGCGATGAAGCGTTGCAGCTCGGCAGCGGCGTCTTCGGTCACGTGGAAGCGCACGCGCGCGATGCGCACGCCGGCCGCGCCGTGAAAATGCGGATTCTTCTCGACGACCAGATGCGCCTGCGGCGTCCACGCGATGAGGCGATACGCGCCGTTGCCGACCAGTCGCCCGGGTCGCGTGTGCTGGTTGCCGTGTCGTTCGACGGCCGGCAGGTAGACCGGAAACGCGATCGGCAAGGTCAGCAGCGCCGGCAAGGCGATCTGTCGCGTGGTGCGCACGCGCACGCTGTGCGCATCGGGCGCATCGATGCCCAGCCGCGCCGGCGGCAAGGTTCCCGCGCGCACCTCGGGCGCATGCAGCACGGCATCGAACTGCTCGGCGAACGGCGCGGCGGTCTGCGGCGCGAACGCGCGACGGAAGCTCGCAACGATCTGCGGCGCGTCCAGTGGCTCGCCATTGCTCCAGCGCAGGCCCGCGCGCAGGTGGAAGGTCCACGTGCGGCCATCGGCCGACACCGACCAGCGCTCGGCCATGCCGGGGATGAGTCGACCGCGGGCATCCTCGGTGACCAGCCCCTCGTACAGGTCGCGCAGCACGTTGCCGCAGGCGACCTCCTGGCAGGCATGGGCATCCAGCGTCGACGGCTCCGGCCCGTTGCCGCGCTCCAGCGTGCGCGGCTGCGCCAGCGCCGTCGAGGCGCAGGTCGCCATGGAACACAGCGACAGCAGCAGGGCAACAATTCGAGTCATCGTCGGGGGCTATAGTGTCGGCCTTGCGATGTTAGGGGACACCCCCCATCTCGCCTACCCGCGCAACCGGACCGCCTCTGGCATCCTCCGGTTGCAGGACTCCCCCCGCAGACGGACCCCCCATGTCGAGCCCCAGCCACGTCGCCGACACGCCCATCACCCATCGCGACCAGTTGGTCGAGGTGCTCGCTTCCGGCGAAAAGCCCAAGGCCGACTGGCGGATCGGGACCGAACACGAAAAGTTCGGCTTCCGCCTCGACGATCTTCGCCCGCCGACCTTCGATGGCCCGCAAGGCATCGAAGCCCTGCTCACCGGGCTGACCCGCTTCGGCTGGACGCCCGTGCAGGAGCATGCGCGCACCATCGCGCTGCTGAAGGACAACGCATCGGTCACGCTGGAACCGGCCGGCCAGCTGGAACTGTCCGGCGCGCCACTGGAGACCATCCACCAGACCTGCGTCGAGGTCGGCAGCCACCTGAAGGAAGTGAAGACCGTGGCCGACGAACTCGGCCTGGGCTTCCTCGGCATGGGCTTCCAGCCGAAGTGGCGCCGCGACGAGATGCCGTGGATGCCGAAAGGCCGGTACAAGATCATGCGCGCCTACATGCCGAAGGTCGGCGACCTCGGCCTGGACATGATGACCCGCACGTGCACGGTGCAGGTCAACCTGGACTACAGCAGCGAAGCGGACATGGTGAAGAAGTTCCGCGTCTCGCTCGCGCTGCAGCCGATCGCGACCGCGCTGTTCGCCGACTCGCCCTTCACCGAAGGCAAGCCGAACGGCTACCTGTCGTATCGCTCGCACATCTGGACCGACACCGATCCCGACCGCACCGGCATGCTCGACTTCGTGTTCGACGACGGCTTCGGCTACGAGCGCTACGTCGACTACCTGCTCGACGTGCCGATGTACTTCTCGTATCGCGGCGGCGAGTACATCGACGCGAGCGGCAAATCGTTCCGCAGGTTCATGCAGGGCGAACTCGACGTGCTGCCCGGCGCGCTGCCGACGCTGCGCGACTGGTCCGACCACATGACCACCGCCTTCCCGGAAGTGCGGCTGAAGAAATACCTGGAAATGCGCGGCGCCGACGGCGGGCCGTGGAACCGCCTGTGTGCGCTGCCGGCATTCTGGGTCGGCCTGCTCTACGACCAGACCGCGCTCGATGCCGCCTGGGACCTGGTCAAGGATTTCAGCATGGTCGAGCGCAATGCGTTGCGCGACCAGGTGCCGAAGCTGGGCCTGCACGTGCCGTTCCGTAACGGCACCCTGCGCGACCTCGCCCGCGAAGCGCTGAAGATCTCCGTCGAAGGCCTGCGCCGCCGCGCCGCGCGCAACAGCAAGGGCGTCGACGAAACCCATTTCCTCGACCCGGTCATCGAAGTCGTCGAACGCGGCCAGACCGCCGCCGAGCGCAAGCTCGAACTCTTCCACGGCGAATGGCAAGGCGACATCGACCGCGTGTTCCGCGAGTTCGCGTATTGAGCCGGACACCGCAAGTCGCGAGCGCCGTTGCCTGACGCCGATGGCCTGACCTCTGCTGTCCCATGGACAATCCGGGACAGAACGCGCGGGCATGGCTTATGCACACGAATGCATAGCCCCGGCTGCGATTTTTTGTATACCCTTGGGTCACGCCCCCCACGCGTACCCCATCATGCGATTGCGCGAACGTCTCGAATTTGCCGAGAGCGATACCCTGCTGCGCGACGATGTCCGTCGCCTCGGCGCCATGGTCGGCCAGATGCTGGCCGAGCAGGTCTCCCCCGAATTCCTGCAGCAGGTCGAAACCCTGCGCCGCGCCGCGATCGCGCGCCGCGAGCAGGGCGAAACCATCGACGAACTGGCCGCACGCCTGGCCGACGTGCCATCAGGCGATGCCGATGCGCTGGTGCGCGCCTTCACCGCGTACTTCAACGTCGTCAACCTCGCCGAGCGCGTGCACCGCATCCGTCGACGACGCGACTACCAGCGCAAGACCGATGCGCCGCAGCCCGGCGGTTTCACCGCCGTGCTGCGCAGGCTGCGCGACGACGGCGTCACCCTCGACGACCTGCGCGCACTGCTGTCGCGCCTGCGCGTGGAACCGGTATTCACCGCGCATCCCACCGAGGCGATCCGCCGCGCGCTGTTGCTGAAGGAACGCACGATCACCGAGCGCCTGATCGCCGACATCGACCGCCAGCGCACGCCGGCCGAACGCGGTGCCGACACCGCACGGATCCGCCAGGCGCTGACCGCCGCATGGCAGACCGCCGACGCGCCTTCGCAGCGGCCGAAGGTCTCCGACGAGGTCGAGCACATCGGCTACTACCTCGGCAACGTGCTCTACCGCGTGCTGCCGGTGTATTACGAAGCCTTCGCCGAGGCCGTGCAGGCGGTGTACGGCGAATCGATCGAGCTGCCGACCCTGCTGCGTTTCGGCACCTGGGTCGGCGGCGACATGGACGGCAACCCGAACGTCGGTGCCGAGACCATCCGCGCCGCGCTGACCGCGCAGCGCGCGCAGGCACTCAACAGCTATCGCCACGACCTGCAGGCGCTCGCGGAAGTGCTCACCCAGAGCCGCGACCGCGTGCGCGCGGACGATGCGGTCGAACAGCTGATCGCCGAGTACACCGCGCTGCTGCCGGCCGATGCCGCGAAGCTGAGCCCGCGCCTCGTCGACATGCCCTATCGCCAGCTCATCAACCTGATGCGGGCGCGCCTGTCGGCCACGCTGTCGGGGAGTGCCGGCGCCTATCCCGATGCCGATGCGCTGCTGGCCGACCTGCGCACCATCGACGCCAGCCTGCTGCACAACCGCGGCGAGCATGCCGGACACTTCGCCCTGCAGCGCGTACTGTGGCGCGTGAAGACCTTCGGCTTCCACCTCGCCACGCTCGACCTGCGCCAGGATTCCGGCACGCACGACGAGGCCGTGGCCGCGCTGCTCGGCGATGGCGAGTGGACCGCGCGGCCGGTCGCCGAACGCGTCGAACGCATGCACGCGATGATCGACGGCGCCGCACGCATCGACCGCGAGGCCGCCTCCGCGCGCAACACACTCGACGTATTCCGCACCGTGCACGAAGCGCGTGCCACCTTCGGCGCGCACGCCTTCGGCCCGTACATCATCAGCATGAGCCGCAGCGCCGCCGACGCGCTGGCCGTGCTCGCGCTGGCGCGCACCGCCGGCTGCGTCGAGGGCGACGACGTGCCGCTCGACGTGGCGCCGCTGTTCGAGACCATCGACGACCTGCGCGCCGCACCGGACATCATGCGCGCGCTGTTCGTGGACCCGGTCTACCGACGCCACCTCGCCGCGCGCGGCGACCGGCAGATCGTCATGCTCGGCTATTCCGACAGCGCGAAGGACGGCGGCATCCTCGCCTCGCGCTGGTCATTGCAGCGCACCCAGGTCGAACTGCTGGAGCTGTCGCAGCAGGCCGGCATCCGCATCGAGTTCTTCCATGGTCGCGGCGGTTCGGTCAGCCGCGGCGGCGGCAAGACCGAGCGCGCGGTCATCGCCGCGCCGCGCGGCACCGTCGACGGCGTGCTGCGCGTGACCGAGCAGGGCGAAGTGATCCACCGCAAGTACGCGATCCGCGCGCTGGCGCTGCGCAATCTCGAACAGACGACGGGCGCGGTGCTGCGCGCCAGCCTGCGCCCGCGCCCGCCGGAGCCGCGCGAGATCCGCTGGCGCGACCTCGCCGCCACCCTGGCGCAGCGTTCGCGCGCGCACTATCGCGCGCTGGTCCACGAACACCCGCAGTTCCCCACCTACTTCCGCGCCGCGACGCCGATCGACGTGATCGAACAGCTGCGACTCGGCTCGCGCCCGTCCAAGCGTCGCGAAGGCGGTATCGAAGCGCTGCGCGCGATCCCCTGGGTGTTCGCGTGGTCGCAGAACCGCTCCGGCCTCACCGGCTGGTACGGCGTGGGCACCGCGCTGTCCGCCGCGATCGACGAAGTCGGCCACGACACCGTGGCCGACATGGCGCGGGACTGGCCGTTCTTCGCGGCGATGCTCGACGACATCGAGATGCTGCTCGCGAAGTCCGACATCGACATCTTCGAGCGCTACTCCCGCCTCGCCGGCCCGCTGCACGACACCTTCTTCCCCGGCATCGCCGAGGAATTCGCGCGCACCTGCGACACGATCCTCGCCCTGCGCGACCGCGGCACGCTGCTCCAGGACGACTACAGACTTCGCCTGTCGATCCGCCTGCGCAATCCCTACGTCGACCCGATCAGCCTGCTGCAGGTGGAGCTGCTGCAGCGCTGGCGCGCCAGCGAACGCAGCGACGATTCGTTGCTGCAAGCGCTGGTCACCACGGTCAACGGCATCTCGGCGGGGATCCAGAACACCGGTTGAGTGCACGCAGTCGCGGCAGGACGGATGGGATCAGATGTCTTCTGCCGCGCACCGCCCTGTGACTTCATGCGATTGCAGTGTGGATGGCGCCAGCCCCGAGGCTTCATCGACGATTGCAAGCTCGCACTGTGGCATAGCCCCTGTTTCGATGCGATAGGTGTGACCCGCTTCCGGCACGAAACTGACGAGTCTTCGGCAATACTCGCTCGTCAAACCCAGTGAGCCGGCACTGCCGCCGCGCATGCTCACAAGTACCTGGCGATGCGTCATCAGATACCGCCGTTGTCCCGTGGCAACGATCGCCTGCTTCTGATCGCCATTCACCCAGTCCAGAGCGGCGATCCGCCCCTCGCCTGGGGTTTTTTCGCAAGTCTGCGTGGACTGCCAGAAATACACATGGCCTCGTCCAGGGCCGCCATACCGATCGAAGAACTTCAGTGTCGCCGACGGACCGCCGCCTTTCGGCGACTCGTACATCGAGACACAGCCCGTGATCCACAGGGCACAAAGAGCCACGATCACCACCCGGTTGAACAACCCATGTACAGACATATCGAATCTCCAGGGAATTCTGCGAGAACGGCTGGGCAATGCCGCGAGGGCATGCGGGAGAGGGCGTTTCATCGCGCGTCAGCCGCCCTTCGACGATAGCAGGACGAGAAATACGACACCCACCGCGAAACCCAGTCCGCCCGTGACGATGCCGATCCACGCGCGCACCTTGCTGGTGGTCGCGCCGTAGTTCGACTCCTGCATCTTCCACTTCTTCAGGCCCAGCCAGCCGAGCACGATCGCAATCGGCCCGAGCAGCACGCCGAAGCCGCAGAGCACCATCGAGCCGATGCCAATCCAGCACGACAGCGCGGCGAGCGGGTTGGTGGGAATGATCACGTCGAGCGCGGTGGCCGCGGGGCGATTGGGGTCGGCTGTCATGGTGTTTCCGTCGCCGTTGATGTCGCGGCCTCGGAGGCATCCACGCAGCGCACGTTCGCGGCGCGGGTCGCAACGACACGACCGGAAACGATCCGGATCCCGCTGCCATCACGCAGGGTGAGCTCGTGGCCTTGCGGACACAGGCTGCGCGCAGCCTCTTCCAGCCGATCGATCGGCGACAGCTGCTTGACCTGATCGCCGGTCGGCAACGATGAGGTCACCTTCGCGGTCACATCATGGCTGCCGTCCGGCAGGCGCACGACCTCGACGCCTTTCGGCAGTCGGCGTGGCCGCTCTTTCGCAGCGCTCGTCGCGCTGGCGAGCGCCGAGAGCATGACGACGACGCCGATCATGACGCTGACCCGCCGAAGCATCACCGGACGCGTTCCCGTTCGTTTCCCCTGCATCGCCTGTCCCTCCAACTCCCGCCGCTGGCTGTGGGTAGTCTCCATTCCATGCGTATCCGTCATCATCGCCTCAAGTCATTCCGTCACTACACGGAAGCAATAGAACCGCCCGCCACTACCGAGTTCCGCAAGCTTCGGCACGCTGCAGCCCCGGCTCAGGTGCGCGGCATTCCACGACTTCGCCCAGGGCTGGTCGATCGCGCTGACGCGGTCGTGGTGACCGACCAGGGCGCCGCCTTCGTCGGTCGCGCTGGTCCAGTTGCGGCAGGTGGAATCCGGATCCAGCGGTGACGGCGCGGTGCCGTCGATGCGCGTGCCGGTGAGGATGTCGTGCACCTTGCCCGGCACCGGCTCGCCGCGCTCGTCGAGCGCGGTCGCGCGCGAGATCGCATTGTCGGGCCCATGCAACGCGTCCACGGTCGCCGCGATGCGCTCGCCCTTCGCGTTGTGCCACGGGCCGGGGCCGATACGGTCGCGCGCATGCACCGGCTCTTCGGGCGGCATCGCCTGCGTGCTGAGGTAGGCACGCCAGCCGGTCGCGGGCAGGCCCGCCTTCTCGGCCAACATCGCGCAATGGCGGTCCGCGCCCTCGATCCCGCCGAGATCGCCGCCCTTGCCCGGGCCGGCGCTGGTCACGAAGAACGTGGTCTCCTGCGCGAAGGCAGACGCCATCGGCGACGCGGCGAGCAGGCACAGGGACAGGCGCAGGGCGTGCATGGTTCGCATGGTGACTCTCCGGGCATGTGTCGAGCGACAGGCCCGAATCCTACACCGGCGGCGTGCAGCGGGTGCCGGCGACGCGGTCGCTATCCCGCGTCCCGCCACGCGTCCGAATGCGAGAGCAGGCTGGCCTTCAGCGCCGCCGCCGCACCGGTCACGCCCTCCTGCCTCGAAAACAGCGAATACTGCAGCGCGGGCAGCTCCGGGATCGGCCGCGCGACCACGCCGGCAGGCATGCGGCAACAGGCGTTGACCACCGCCAGGCCCATGCCCAGTTTCACCAGGTGCAGCATCAACTCCCAGCCAGACGCCTCGACGGCCGCATGCCAGGGCACCTGCGCGGACTGCAGCATCTGCGACAGCATCATGCGATGCGGCCGGCCTGCCGGCGGCACGATCAGCCCCGCATTGGCCAGATCCTTCAGGCGGATGCTCCGTCGCGCCGCCAGGACATGTTTCCTGGGCATCGCGAGTACCTGGCCGACGCGCGTGTAGGCCTCGACCTGCAGGTCACGCGGCGGCGCCTCCAGGCAGGCGACACCCAGGTGCGCGCGCCCGGCGCGCACGGCTTCGATGGCGGCGGCACCATCGGCGGTCATCAGCTGCAGGGCATGGCGACGGTTCGCGAGATGCGCGCGGATGCCGGGGCCGAGCAGGTAGAGGAGCGCGCCTTCGCCGGACGCCAGCACGACCGGCCGCGTCGTTTCGCTCTCGCGCATGTCGTCGCGGAATGCGGCCATGGAGACGGCCATGTCGCGCGCCAGCCGCTGGACACGTCGCCCGGCCTCGGTGATCTCGATCGTGCGCCCGCGCCGCACGTAGAGCGGCGTGCCGACTGATGCGGCGAGCTTGGTGATCTTGGTGTGCAGCGCAGGCTGCGAGATGTGCAGCCGGACGGCGGCACGGCTGAAATTGCCGTCCTCGGCGAATTCGGCGAAGGCGGCGAGGGCATCGAGCGAGAGGTCGCGCATCGGATTCACTATCACCATTTTCGATAGCGTATCCGAACATTCAAGTTCCCGTGAATAGTCGGCCGGTGTGGAATGCGCGCCATCCACACATCTCACGGAGTACACCATGATCCTCGGCATCGACGTCGGACGCGTCCTCATCAGCCCGGGCGACAGCACCAAGCCCGACACCTCCTTCCTCCACGGCCCGCTCGAAGCCGCGCTCGATACCCCGCCCTACGACGACATGTTCGACGTCGTGCCCGGCCTGGTCGAACGCTTCGAAGGCCGCGCCTGGATCGTCTCCAAGTGCGGGCCGCGCATCCAGCAGCGCACGCTGCAGTGGTTCGCCCACCACCGTTTCTTCGAACGTACCGGCATCCCGCGCGGCAACGTCAGGTTCTGCCTGCAGCGACCGGAGAAGGCCCTGCATTGCCGCGAACTGGGCATCACCCATTTCATCGACGATCGCGCCGACGTGCTGGAACCGATGGCGGGCATCGTGCCGAACCGCTACCTGTTCGGTCCCCAGCGCGGCCGCATTCCAGCGGGCATGCGCCCTGTCATGACCTGGCGGGAGGTCGAGCGGTCGATCGCGTGAACGGGCGCGCATGGCGCGCCCGGATGAGCCATCGGAAGGCGACCGTCATTTCGACGATGCCGGCGCCCTGCCACTCCAGGACTTGCTGACGATCATCCACGCGCCATCGATCTTCTGCAGCGCGATGTAGTCGACGCCCTGCCATGTCGGGTAATCCAGCACCAGTTTGCTGACCGCCGCGGTTTCGGTCACATCGAGAATCTCGAACGTCCGCTTTCGTTGCGCCTCGTCCTTTGCCGGTTCTCCGGTGAAATTCCTGGCCCACTCATTGAAGATCGCCGTCTTGATCGCGCGCTCGGATGTCGAGTAGCCGACCATGACGCCATCGCTGCGCAAGACGCTGCGCAGCAAGGCCTGGTCATCCGTTTCGAAGGCACGAATGAAATTGCGCATGGCTGTCTCGACGGCCTCGCGGTCTTCGGTCGTTTTCGCATGGGACGCTGCAGGTGCAGCCAGGATGGCGCCTGCCAGCCACATCGCGATCAAGGGTTTGATGTTCATGGATGCATGGTCTCCTCTGGGAATGGGGTCTGTTCGAAATGCAGTGGCTGGATCAGTGGTCTGGTCATGCGATGCGTCCGCGAAGGCATCACGGCGCTGGCGCCTGGCGGAGAACGCGGACCACGGCGTCCACGACCTGCCTGGACGAAAGATGGTTCTGGCCGGTCACGACGCGACCGTCGACGACGACGAACGCGCGATTGCGTGCGCCTGTCTGGAACGTGCCTCCGCGCGATTCGATCGTCTGGCGGATCAGGAACGGGAACTGCCTGAAGTAGTCGGCGTCCTGCTTCTCGAATTCTTCCGGATAGCCGCTCACGCGCTTGCCCTGCACGAGAAAGCGGCCATCGCGCTGCTTCAGGTGGGCCAGTCCCGCCGTGCCATGGCACACCGCAGAGATCACGCCGCCGTTGTGTTCGTAGACATGCATGGCGATGCGCTGGATCGCCGCGTTCTCGGGCACGCCGTAGATGGCGTTGCTGCCGCCCACGAAGTAGACGGCCCGATAGCGGGTCGGATCGATCTGCTCGGGGGTCTGCGTGTGTGCCAGCGCATGCATCAGGTCCGCGTCGTAGAGTCGGCTGCGGAATTCGCCGGCATAGGCGACATCGATGGGCGCAGGCCCGCCCTCCGGGGTGACGATGTCGACGGTGTAGCCCGCCGCCAGGAAGGCATCCCAGGCGTCGACGACTTCGCCGAAGCTGGTTCCCGCAGGCAGGCTGGACTGTCCATGGCGGGCTGCGCTTGAAATGATCAGCAGCACGCGCTCGCCATTGCGCACCGTGTCCTCGCGCGTTGCCGTCTTGGCGACGATCTTCCAGGCGCCTTCCAGCTTGCGCAGGAGGAACAGATCGACGAAGCGCGCCTGCTGCGCCGGAATCAGGATTTCCACCTTGGCGCTGGCGGTGTCGCCTTCGATGTCGATCGATTGCAGCTGGCCGATGCGGCCGGTCGGCCGCCCGGCCTTGTCGCCCGAGTACCAGCCGATGTACTCCTGCGCCCCGACCGACCAGTACGGTCTGTCGGCCCGGCTCAGCAGCAGCACGGCGTCCGGATGGAAGGCGCGCTGCAGCCGCAGCGGATCGGACTGGCCGCTGCCTTCGATGTAGTCATTCAGGGCGCGGACGATGGCGTCCCGTTCATCCGGGGCCTCGATGGCCTGGACATGGAACGACATCAGCCACAGGCACGAGATGAATGCGAGCAAAAGTGTCTTGATGCGCCTGGATGGCGTCATGGCGGGTCCTTCTTCGATCGAAGCGGGGAGGGGTCGGGATCGGATTCGTTCACCGTTCGGTGCTGCGTGTGCGCGACATTCGCGCCCGCGCATCAGAACCGGTGCGTCCACAGCAGGCGATAGGTGCTGGGCCGCAGGAAGCCCAGCGACTGCGACGGCAACGCGATCCACTGCGACTGCTGCGTGGCGTTCAGCCACTGCAGGCGCAGGTTCGAGCCCTTGCTGTCGTAGCGGTAGCGCAAGCCGAGATCGAGCACGGTGAAGCCATCGATCTGGATGCGGTTGTCGCGATCCAGGTAGCGCGGGCCGAAGTGACGGATCTGGCTGTCGAACGACCATTTCGGTTGCGTGGCAGGGGTATAGCTCACCCCCAGCAGCGCCTGCCGTTCGGACAGACCGGCGGCGGTACGCACGGGCCTGCCTGCGGCCTGCCGATCCATGTCGATGAAGACCGCGCCGAGCACCCAGGACAAGCCGTTGTCCAGTGTCGCGTTCCACGAGGCTTCCACTCCGCGATAGCGGGCTTCGCCGCTGAGCGCATACATCCGATCCGCGTCCATCGCGGGCGTGGGTTTGTCGATCCGGAAGACAGCCGCAGTCAGGCCGCTGGAGGGCAGCGCCTGCCAGCGCGCACCCAGATCGACCTGGCGCGCCAGCACGGCGGGCAGTGCTTCATTGGCATTGCGGGCGATGTTCGGCGCAACGCCGGATTCTTCCAGGCCGCGCACGTAGCTGGTGTACAGCGTGAGCTTCGGCTGTGCCTGCCAGGTCACCGACACGTTGGGCAGCCAGGACACCGAGCGTTCCTGCGTGGGTATGGCATTGGGACGCAGGGCATCCTTGCGGTGATCGGTGCGCTGCAGTCCTGCGCGCAGCTCCAGGGTCTCGCCCCATGTCGCGCGCCAGCTCACGCCGACCGAATGCTGTCGCACGCGGTCAAGACTGGCGTCGCCGCGCGTGCGGTCGATCGTCGCGTCGCCCCATCGGGTCGGCACACCGATCCGCACCGGACCCAATGCATTGGCGGTGCCCTCGTGGCTCAGCCCTTCGCTGCTGCGGGCGCGCAGGCTGCCGGTGAGGCGGTGGGTCCAGCGCCCTGCCTCGAACTGTCGCGTCAAACCGACTTCGCCCGACAGGCTCTCGTAACGCTGGTCCGGCGAGGTATACAGCGTGGCGATACCGCGCCCTTCCGCGTCGAGGTCGTCGATCAGGGTGAAATCCGCCTCGGCACGCGAGAGTACCGACCTGAAGACGCCAGCGCGCAGTTCGGCCCGGGCAAAGCTGTGGTGCAGCAGCAGACCGAGGTTGAAATCGGTCTGCTCGTGTCTGCTGTTGCCCGGGGCCAGGCGCTCACGGCGCGCAAGCCGGGGCGGCAGCGTGCTGCCCGCCATGTCGTGTCCCATGTCGCCGCCGTGCCACCAGCGCCCGCCGCCGATCAACGCACGCAGCCGTGTGCGTTCGCCGATCTGCCATTGCGGCACCAGGCCGAAGGTGTATCGCTGTCCCTCCGCGCCATCGGCGTACCGGGCATCCGGGTTTGCCTCCAGCCCACCCGCCACCCCCAGGGTTTCGTTGCCGATCGAAAAGTCGGCCGCCAGGTAGGGACTGCCGTAGCCGATGCTGCCCATGCGCACTTCGGCCGAGGGCGCAGACGAAGGCCCGCGCAGGCTGTACTCCACCACCCCGGACGGGGCGGGAAAGTCGAAGGGCAATGCCGCAAGGCCGACGCGGACGAGGGTGCTGTCGACGGTCGGTGCCGCCGGGGTCACGGCGGGGACGTAGTAGACCCCGTCCAGCCGGTAGTTCCCGGCCGCTTCCAGATTGAAGCCACGCGCGAAGAATTCGTTGTACAGGCCGAAGCTCTCCGCCCCGATGCGCACGCCGAAGGCGTCGCTGGCCCTGCGAACCACATCGTCCCTGCCCAGGTCTACGCTCCCGGACGGCGTGTTCCCCGACGAGGACGCAGCAGGCGATGTGGCCCGGGACTGGGCGGAGACAGACACCGGCAGGCATCCCAGCGGCAACAGGAGCAAGCCCCACAGACGCAGGCGGGCACCCGGGGCAACGGGGGCGACAAGGGAATTCGATCGAAGCGGACGCATGACGCAAGCTCGTGGAGAAGGTGCGTCACACCCTAGGCAATGCCTTTCGAATCAAGTTGTTGCCACCGCTTTCCGGACTCCTCGAATCGGTTTCAGGACCCGGTCGCACGCTGCCGGTACGCCGCTGGCGTGACCCCTTCCACCTTCTTGAAGGCGCTGTAGAAGGTCGACATCGACTGGAAGCCCGCTGCTTCTGCAATGAGCTCGATGGGTTTGGCGGCCTCCTCGCGCAGCAGGGCCTTTGCCTCCCCGACCCGCATCCGCGTCAGGTACTGCTTGAACGTGGTCTGGTTGTTGTCGTTCAGCAGCTGGGTCAAACGTGCCTGGGGAATGCCCAGCCTTCGCGCGACCCGGGGCAGGGTCAACGCGGGGTCGAGATGCAGGCGTTCGCGTGCCATGAGATCTGCCAGCGCGTGCAACTGGGCAGCCGCCTCGTCTTCGGGGATCCGGCGATCCTGGTAGGGCTCGATCGCCGCCTGGCCGGCGCGCAGGCGCAGATAGACCGGCACGCTCAGGATCAGGACGAACGAGAAGGACAGGGCACCGACGATGTAGGAGGTATAGCCGGCGGTGTAGTACGCCAGCCAGATCAGCCAGACCCCGGCCGTTACCCCCAGCAGCATCGGCACGGCGGTCGAGCCCGACAACCGCGCACGATGCAGGTACAACAGGCCTGTCGAGAGCACGAGATAGGCGAGCCAGACGTGGTAGGCGCCGAACGCCCATTGCCAGGCATGGGAGGCATAGGGGTAGAACAGGTTGGTTGCCGCCGCGATACCCAGCACCAGCGCGAGATGCCATCGATCCACCCGGCCGAGGGAAGCGGACTGCCCCTGGCTCGACCGGATCAGGAAGAACAGGCTCGGACCGATCAGGAAACAGGCCGTCAGGCCGATCTGCAGGACGATCTTCGGAATGTCCGGCCAGAAGAAGAACACGACCGACTTGCCGGTGCGCAGGCTGATCATGAGCACCAGCCATGACAACCAGCGCTGCGCAGGCTTGCCCGGCGACCGCCACGCCAGGTAGCACGCCAGGGCCAGGCCATTGAAGGCACCCAGCATCGCGAAAAAGAACAGGAAGTGCTGGCTCAGCATGGTCGGCGCATCGGGGGGCGGTGGATCGGGCGCGCACAGGGTAGCGGACGAGGGAACCACCGGATCGGGCCGGAAGTCAGTCCGGCAACGCCGCCACGCGGGTCGAAACCAGGTCGGCGCGAGGCAACGCATGCCCTCTCTGCTGGACACCCGATCCCATGCCGACCATACTCCCCCCCACTATGCCGTACACCGCTGCCGAGAAGAAGAAGGCCCTGACCCGCCTGCGCCGCATCCGCGGCCAGGCGGATGCGCTGGAGCGCGCGCTGGAAGCCGGCACCGACTGCGGTTCCGTGCTGCAGCAGCTGGCCGCGATCCGCGGCGCGGTGAACGGGCTGATGGCGGAGGTGCTGGAAAGCCACCTGCGCGAAGAGTTCGGCGAGGCCGCAGCCAAGGATGCGGGCATCCAGCAGGCGATCGCGCTGGTGCGCTCGTACCTCAAGTAATCGAAACAGAACGTCCAAGGGAGAACACCATGAAATCACGCGCCGCCGTCGCCTTCGGTCCGGGCCAGCCGCTGCAGATCGTCGAGATCGATGTCGCACCGCCGAAGAAAGGCGAGGTGCTGGTCAAGATCACCCACACCGGCGTCTGCCACACCGATGCCTTCACGCTCAGCGGCGACGACCCGGAAGGCCTCTTCCCCTGCGTGCTCGGCCACGAGGGCGCGGGCGTGGTGGTCGAGGTTGGCGAGGGCGTGACCAGCGTGAAGCCGGGCGATCACGTCATCCCGCTGTACACCGCCGAGTGCGGCGAATGCCTGTTCTGCACCAGCGGCAAGACCAACCTCTGCGTCGCCGTGCGCGCGACGCAGGGCAAGGGCGTGATGCCCGACGGCACGACACGCTTCTCCTACAACGGCGAGCCGGTGTACCACTACATGGGCTGCAGCACCTTCAGCGAATACACCGTTGTCGCCGAGGTCTCGCTGGCGAAGATCAATCCCGAGGCGAACCATGAACAGGTCTGCCTGCTCGGCTGCGGCGTCACCACCGGGATAGGTGCAGTGCACAACACCGCGAAGGTGCAGGCCGGCGACACCGTGGCGGTGTTCGGCCTCGGCGGCATCGGCCTGGCGGTGATCCAGGGCGCGCGCCAGGCCAAGGCCGGGCGGATCATCGCGATCGACACCAACCCGGCGAAATTCGAACTCGCCACGCAGATGGGCGCCACCGACTGCGTCAATCCCAAGGACCACGACAAGCCGATCCAGCAGGTGATCGTGGAGATGACCGGCTGGGGCGTGGACCACAGCTTCGAGTGCATCGGCAACGTGAACGTGATGCGTGCGGCCCTTGAATGCGCCCATCGCGGCTGGGGCCAGTCGGTGATCATCGGCGTGGCCGGCGCCGGGCAGGAGATCAGCACCCGTCCCTTCCAGCTGGTGACTGGCCGGACATGGAAGGGAACCGCGTTCGGCGGTGTGAAGGGGCGTTCGCAGTTGCCGGGGATGGTGGAAGACGCGATGAAGGGCGAGATCGAGCTGGCCCCGTTCGTCACCCACACCCTGCCGCTGGACGAGATCAACGAAGCCTTCCACCTGATGCACGAAGGCAAGTCGATCCGCAGCGTCATCCACTACTGACCTCCCACGGGGGCTTCGCGCCGGAAGGCGCAGCCCTGCCAAGACAGACCGCAACGCAGCAGGACGCTAACGCATGTCGAGATTCCTCTGGGCCGTTCTGCTGTCGCTGGCGTTCTGGTCGGCGAAGGTGGAAGCGCAGGAGCTGACGCCGGCCGCCACCGACGATGCCGATGCGGTGATCGCCAGCCTGCCGGACCTGGCCCGGCAGGCCATCCCGCACTATCGGGAAGAGAACCGCGCGCGCTACCTCAGCACCCTGTTCCGCCTGCAGGGTGTTGCCGGCGACCATCGCGCGGCGAACGACACGCTGGAGGCCCTGGTCGAACTGCGCAGGACATCCGATCCCGGCAACGTCCCGCCGCTGCGCGCATTCCAGATCGCCGGGCGCGCGCGACTTGGCGATGCCGCCAATGCACCGGTGACAGAGGCGCGGGTGCGCAGCGCCTTCCTTTCGGTGTTCGAGCCACTGAGCGATGCGGACGCGAGCCGGGCGATGTTCTGGCTCAAGAGCGATGCCGATCGCCTGCGCGCGGACCTGCGCGCCGAAGCCACGAAGCATGCAGGCAAGGCGCGCATGCCACTGGCCGATGCACTGGGCCTGATCCGCATCCACTACACGCTGTCCACCTTCGAGACCATCGGGCCGCATATCGATGCACTGATCGCCGAAGACGATGCGCGCCGCTACCTCATCGATGCGCGCGGCCTGGTGCGCACGCCCGATGGCGCCGACATCGCGATGGTGCTCGTGCGACCGCGCGCCGCTCCCGGGCCATTGCCGACGCTGCTGCGCTACACCATCTATGTCAACGAGCAGGCGATGGCCGACGCCCGCAGCGCAGCGGCGCGCGGGTATGCCGGCATGGTCGCGTACACGCGCGGCAAGGGCTGGAGCCCGCAGTCGCCGGTTCCCTACGAGCACGACGGCGACGATGCCCGCGCGGTCATCGACTGGATCGCCCGCCAGCCCTGGAGCGATGGGCGCGTCGGCATGTATGGCGGCAGCTACGACGGCTTCACGCAGTGGGCGGCAGCCAAGCGGCTGCCGAAGGCGCTGAAAACCATCGTGCCCTGGGTCGCGAACAATCCCGGCAACGGCCTGCCGATGGAGAACAACGTCTTCCTGTTCGTCAACCACGCCTGGCCGTTCTACGTCACCAACGACAAGACGCTGGACAATGACACCTATTTCGACCGCGAGCGCTGGAGCGCGCTCAACGAGCGCTGGTACCGCAGCGGCGCGTCCTACCGCGACATCGACCGCATCGACGGCACGCAGAATCCATGGTTCCAGCGCTGGCTGCAGCATCCGCGCTACGACGCCTACTGGCAGGCGATGACGCCGCATGGTCGCGAGTTCGCGAAGATCGACATTCCGGTCCTGACCATCACCGGATACTTCGACGATGGCCAGCAATCGGCACTGGACTACCTGCGCCGGCACCTGGCGCAGCGGCCCGAAGCGGAACACGTCCTGCTCATCGGCCCCTGGAGCCACGAGGGCGCGCAGGCCTCGCGCAAGCCGGCGATGCACAACGGCTATGCGATCGATTCCGTCGCCATGGTCGATACGCCGGAGATCACCTTCCAGTGGATGGACCATGTCTTCCGCGGCGCGCCGAAGCCCGACCTCCTGCGCGACCGGGTCAACTACCAGGTGATGGGCGCGAATGTCTGGAAGCATGCGCCATCGATCGATGCGATGAGCCGCGAACGCAAGACGCTGTATCTCGGCGCCGCACGCACCGGCGAGCACCACACCTTGTCGGAACGTCCGGACGCACCGGCATCGGCGCTGCTCCAGATCGTGGATTTTTCGGACCGCAGCACCAGCCTCGGCGACACCTACCCGAATCCCGTGATCGGCAAGACGCTCGACGCATCCAGCGGCCTGGTCTTCGAGAGCGCGCCGTTCGAGAAGGCCGTCGAAGTGTCCGGCCTGTTTTCCGGGGAACTGCACGTGACCACCGATCGGCGCGACCTGGACTACGCGGTCACGCTGTACGAGCGCCTGCCGACCGGCGAGCTGTTCCAGCTGTCGTACATCATCGGTCGCGCCAGCCACGCCGAGGACATGTCGACCCGTCGTCTGCTCACGCCCGGTCGCAAGACCATCCTCCGTTTCGACAGGACACGGATGACCAGCCGCCAGCTGCAGCCCGGCAGCCGCCTGGTCGTCGCGGTCAGCGTCAACAAGAATGCGTACGCGCAGGTCAACCACGGCACCGGCAAGGACGTGAGCGATGAAAGCATCGCCGATGCCGGCGAACCGATGCGCGTGCAGTGGCACACGAGCAGCCGCATCCACGTTCCGATCTCGGATTGAACAGAACGATCGAACAGAACGATTGAACCGAGCGATTGAACCGCACCAGTACGAGGCACAGAGAGCACGCGACCATGCAACGGATCGAACATCACGCGTCCCACGGCGGCTGGCAGGATGTCTGGCGCCACGAATCGACAGCGCTGGGATGCGCGATGAACGTCGGGGTCTACCTGCCGCCGCAATCGAGCAATCGGCCCTGCCCGGTGCTGTACTGGCTGTCGGGACTGACCTGCACCGAGCAGAACTTCATCACCAAGGCCAACGCGCAGCGTTACGCGGCGGAGCACGGGGTGATCGTGATCGCGCCGGACACCAGTCCGCGCGGCGACCACGTGCCCGATGCCGAAGGCTACGACCTCGGCAAGGGCGCAGGCTTCTACCTGGATGCGACGCAGTCGCCGTGGTCGGCGCACTACCGCATGCACGACTATGTGGTGAACGAGTTGCCTGCGCTGGTGGAAGCGCATTTCCCGGCCACCACCGCGCGCGCGATCAGCGGGCATTCGATGGGCGGGCACGGCGCGCTGGTCGCGGCGCTGCGCAACCCGGGCCGTTACCGCAGCGTGTCGGCGTTCTCGCCGATCGTGGCGCCGTCGCAGGTGCCGTGGGGCCGCAAGGCCTTCGCGGCCTATCTCGGCGACGACGAGGCGCAGTGGAAGGCCTGGGATGCCTGCGAACTGGTCGCCACCGCGCGCGAGCGCCTGCCGCTGCGCATCGACCAGGGCGGCGACGACGAGTTCTTCGACACGCAGCTGCAGTCGGGCCGCCTGCTCGCCGCCTGCGAAGCCGTGGATCATCCGATCGACCTGCGCATCCGCCCCGGCTACGACCACAGCTACTACTTCATCAGCAGCTTCATCGGCGAGCACTTCATCTTCCACATGCGCCAGCTCAACCAGGCGCGGTGAAACGGCCTGGCCGCAGGACGTGACGCGCGGATCAGGCCGCCGTCACGTCGCGCAGCTGCCAGGCGTGACCGGCGAGCAGGCGCAGGCGATGGCGCATGACGCTGCTGGAGATCGACGAGACCACCACCAGGTCCACGTGGAGGTCGTTCTGCGTGCCGACCACGGTGGCATCGGCATCGATCGCGCCCATGGCCGGGTCGACGGCATCGGGATCCTCCTGCGTGGCACGCCAGCGCTGGAACAGCGCATCGGTGCGCAGCGCCGCCTGCAGCTCGGCGGCGATGCCTTCGGCACCGCGCGAACGGAACGCGAACGCACCGGCAGCCTGCAGGGCATCGGGATCGGGCAGCGAGATGAAGAACCTGGCGGACATGCACGTGCTCCTCTGGTCGATGGATCGTCGATGGCGATCGATGCGCCACACGTTACGCCGATCGGCGCGTGGTGGGTAGGCAGCGGCGGCCAGGGCGGACCCTGGGCCCGCCGTGGTCTTCGTCGCGGACGTTCAGGATGCACGCCGAAGCGCACCATCACCTTGACCGTCAGCGCAACATCCATGATGGCGGGCCCAGGGCCCGCCCTACAGCAATCCGCTGCGCTTGATCGACAGGTACTGCTCGACCAGGGCGGCCGGCAGCTGCTCGCAGGTCACGTCGAGCACGGTGACGCGGTGGTTGCGCAGCACGTCGTGCGCGGCGGCGCGCTGCGCGATGTAGCGCGCGGCGGAGGCGGCGCCGACGGCGCTGCGCAGGTCGTCGACCTGGACGTCGAGCGCCTCGTCGAGATCGCGCTCGCGCAGGCTGGCGACGACCACCAGGTGCCGGCGCTGGAGCAGGCGCACCGCGCCCAGCACGTCCTCGATGTCCTCGTCGCGCAGGTTGGTGACCAGCATGACCAGCGCACGGCGACGCTGGCGCAGGGCCATTTCGGTGGCGGCAGCGAGGTAGTCGGTGGCGACCGGCGCGGGCTGCAGGTCGTAGCTGGCGCGCAGCAGGGTGTCGATCGCGCCCATCCCGCGCTGCGGCGCGACCCAGCGCTGTTCGCCGCCGGCGGTGAACAGGCCGACCGCATCGCCGCGCTTGAGCGCGATGTACGAGACGACGAGGGTCGCATCGAGCGCGCGGTCGAAGTGCGACAGCCCGCCCTCGTGGGCGAGCATGCGCCGGCCGGTGTCGACGACCATCAGCAGTTGCTGGTTCTTCTCGTCCTGGTATTCGCGCGAGATCAGCTTGCGCGCGCGCGCCGTGGCCTTCCAGTCGATCTGGCGCAGGCTGTCGCCGACGCGGTATTCGCGCATCTGGTGGAAGTCGGTGCCTTCGCCGCGACGGCGCTTGATGTGCGCACCGACCAGGCGCGAGGCCTGTTCGGCGCTGAACAGCGCGAAGCCGGCCAGCGGCGCGAAGTTCGGGAACACGCGCACCTGCTGCGCGACGCCGGCGAAGCGCGATTGCCGCCACAGCCGCAGCGGCGAATGCAGGCGCAGCTGTACGCCGTCGAAGCGGAAATTGCCGCGCGTGGCTGGCTGCAGGTGGTAGCGCAGGGTCGAGACGCTGTCCGCCGCGAGCGTGAGCGTGCGCGGCAGCCCGCGCATGGCCCAGCCGCCCGGATGCAGGTCGTGCACGGTCACGCGCTGGCGACGGCCGTAGTGTTCGATGCGCAGCTCGACATCGCGTTCGACGCCGATCGGCCAGGCTTCCGGCAGGGTGCGGGCGATTTCCGGCGTGGACACGCCCAGCAGCAGGGCGAGGTCGAGCAGCGCCAGTCCGACCAGCGCGGCGATGGCGATCAGCCAGACGTTCGTCGAGACCACGCCGATGCTGGCCGCGAGCCCGAGCCCGCCCCAGGCGACCAGCGCCCACACCAGCAGCGGCGCAGGGCGCGGCCAGGCGCGGCGCGCGCCTGCAGCCGGCGTGGCTGCAGGGCGTGCGGGCACGGCATTCGCGTTGGCCGGCACGGCGCTCATTGACGCGGCGCTTCGACCTTGGCGAGCAGGGCGTCGAGCACCTGGTCGGTGCTCTGCCCCTCGATCTGCATTTCCGGAGACAGTGCGATGCGGTGGCGCAGCGCGGGCTTGGCGATGGTGCGGATGTCGTCGGGCGTGACGAAATCGCGACCGGACAGCACCGCCTGCGCGCGCGCCGCGCGCACCAGCGCGAGGCTGCCGCGCGGGCCTGCACCGAGCGCGATGCCCGGCCACTTGCGGGTCGCCGCCACGATCCGCACGGCGTAATCGATGACCGCAGCGTCGACGGTGACCAGCGCGGTGCCCAGCTGCATCGCCACGATGTCCTCGGCGCTGAGCACCGGGCGCACCTGCGACAGGTCGAAGTGCGCGGCGGCGCGGCCGGTGCTGACCGCGGTGACCATGCTCACTTCGTCGGCATGCGAGGGATAGCCGATCAGCACCTTCAGCAGGAAGCGGTCGAGCTGCGCCTCGGGCAGCGGATAGGTGCCTTCCTGCTCCACGGGATTCTGCGTGGCCAGGGTCATGAACGGCGCCGGCAGCGGATGGCTGCCGCCTTCGATGGTGACCTGCTGTTCCTGCATCGCCTCCAGCAGCGCGGACTGGGTCTTGGCCGGCGCGCGGTTGATCTCGTCGGCGAGCAGCAGGTTGGTGAAGATCGGGCCGCGACGGATCGCGAAACGCTCGGTCTTCGGGTCGTAGACCGCATGGCCGCTGACGTCGCTGGGCATCAGGTCCGGGGTGAACTGCACGCGTCCGTAGCCGCAGCCCAGGGCCTGGCCCAGCGCGCGCACCAGCAGGGTCTTGCCCAGGCCGGGCACGCCCTCGATCAGCACGTGGCCACCGGCGAGCAGCACGATCAGGATCTGGTCGAGCACATCGTCCTGGCCGATGAACGCCTTGGCGACCTCGTCGCGCACCGCAGCGGCGCGCGCGACCAGGGCTTCGCCGACGATCGGTTCGGGCGCGGAGGACGGGATGGCGGTGGCGTCGTTGGTCATAGTTGGCGTCTCAATTGGAGAAGTCTGGCGATGCGTTGCACGAAATCCTTGCGGTCGCCGCTGCGCGGGTAGCGCAGCGCGGCTTCGACCTCGTCCTTCGACAGGCCGGTGCGCCGCGCGATGGCCTCGACCTGCGCCGGGCCGTCGAGCGCGGCGGCGTACGGGTCGCGCTGGCGCAGGCGGCGCATGAAGGCCTCGTGCACCGCGGCGTAGAGCGTGGCGCGACGGCCGTAGCGGTACAGGTGCTCGCCGCTGGCCTGCACGTGTTCGAGCAGCGAACGGCGATCCATCGGCGGCGCCGGCAGCAGCGGACCGAGGCGCTCGGCGCGCATCCACAGCCACACCAGCAAGGCGAGGAACAGCGGCAGCAGCGCGCGCCAGCCGTGGTCGAGCAGCAGTTTCCACAGCGGCGGCATGTCCGCGCTGTAGATCAGGTGGAAGGTGCCGCGCGCGTCCCAGTTCGGCTGCAGCAGCTGGCGGGCCAGCGCCAGGTGCTGCACATCGTCAAACTTGTCGTTGCGCAGGAAATCCAGCTCGGCGAGCACGTCGACCGTGCCCTCGCCCCAGCCCACGCGCGCGTAGCCGTAGTCCAGGCCGTCCTCGTTCTCTTCCGACCACGCCGCCAGCACCTGCGCGTCCTCGTCGTAGAAGTAGAAGCGGCGTCCTTCGCAGAACTCCCCGTGGCGCTCGAGCGCATCGACCTGCAGGTCCATGCACTCGGGCATGTCGTCGTAGGGCGCGATGCCCAGGTCGGTGAGCAGCGGCACGTCGGCATCGCCGATCGCCACGCCCGGCGCGGGCGTGGTCACGACCAGGTGGCCACCCTCCGCGACCCAGTCGAGCAGGGCTTCGGCATCGGCGACGGGCAGCGCGCGCAGGTCGCCCATCATCAGCACGGTGTCGCCGGGCTTGAGCGGATGTTCCGCCAGGCGCAGGCGCTGGCGCGATTCCACGCGCCGGCCGGCGTCGCGCAGCGACACCTTCAGCGCATACAGCGGGTTGTAGGACGCCTCGCCCTTCGGCGGCAGTTCGAGTTTCTCGCTGACGCGCTCGTGGGTCTCCAGGAACCACCACACCGCCAGCGCGCCGAGCAGCACGCCGACCACGGTCAGCGCCGTGATCAGGCCGACCCGGCGACCGCGATTCGCAGGCGCGCTCATGACGACCACCGGAAGCGGCGCGCCAGCAGGTCGAGCAGCGTCTCGAAATCGCCCGCTTCGGGCAGGCTGTGGCCATAGGCGGCGTACTGCCAGACGCGGACCACGCGCTGGAAGGCGTCGCGGTCCTCGGCATGGGGCATGCGCCGCGAGGCGCGCAGGCATTCGGCTTCGGTCGCGCCCGGCGGCAGGTGCGCGTCGATGCGCGCGACCATCGCTTCGACGCTGGCGCGGTAGAGCAGGGCCAGGGCGCGGCGCGGCTGCCCCTGCGCCCAGAGGCGACGCGCGGTGGTGGCGATGTCGGGCGGCAGCGGTTCGTGCTCGTCGACGCTGCGCACCTCCACCGGATCGGGCTGCGCCTGCGGCGGACGCGCGACGAGCTGCAGCCAGGGCAGCCAACGCTTCGCCGTGGCGATCAGGAGGCCCACCAGCACCGCCACCAGCAGCCACAGGCCGTATTCGGCGATGAAGGCGAACACCGCGCCGAGCCAGGCCAGCGACGGCATGTCGAAGGGATCCTTCTTCTCTTCTTTCTTCTTTTTCGGCTTCCACACGGTGACCGTCTGCGTCGGGCGCAGGTCGGGATCCTTGTAGGCCTTCTTCACCGAACGCTCGAACGCCTGGTGGGGCACGCGTTGCTCGGCGAAGATGTCGTCGAGGGTGCTGTAGGTCGCTGCGGCTTCGTCGCTTGCCGCTTCGTCATCGGCAGGCGCATCGTCGGTGCCGCCCTTTGCGGTCTGGTCGGCGGTGGCTTCGTCGCCTGCAGCTTCGTCGGCGGAGGCGGCGGGCGCACCTGCGTCCTGCGCCGATGCGGGCAGCGGCGACATCGCCAGCGGCACCAGGCAGACCAGGGCCAGCAGCGCGGTGCCGGCGGCGGCGGCGAGGCGCCTGCGCATGCGCCGGAACGCGATCTCCAGGTCCCAGGCTTCCAGCTGCGTGCGGCGATTGAGGTACAGGCCGAAACCGGCGCCGATGTAGAACGGCTCGATCAGCGCCACCGCCAGCCAGTCGACGCCGTTGAGCAGGATCAGCGCCCAGGCCGGCGGGCTTTCGGTGATGGTCGCCCAGGCGCCGCGCGCGGTCTCGGACAGCAGCTCGTTGGGCACGAACATCAGCGGGATCAGCACGGCGGAGATCTGCAGCGCCAGGATGAAATGCAGGCACATCAGGGTCAGCATCGCCGCGTGCCCGCCGTTGCCGGCGCCGATGACGCGGCGGCGTTCGCGCATCACCGCCGGGGCCGCGCCTTCGAGCAGGTCGACCGGCAGCATCGCCGTGCGCAGCGGACTGAACCGGCGCCAGGTGAGGTGGCCGAGCATCGGCCGCCAACCCCAGTACAGCTGCGCACGCAGGGTGTCGGCGACGGTCGGCACGCTGCCGAACACGGCGCGGGACAGCACGTACAGCGGGATGCGGTCGAACACCGGGCGCAGCCACCACATCGCCAGCAGCGCCAGCCAGAGCTGGTCGATCGCCCAGGCGGCGAGGTTGAGCAGGGCGAAGACCAGGCCGGTGACGATGATCCACGGCACCCAGATCGCGGCGGCGTGGCGGCGCACCAGCGCCGCGCCGAGTTCCATCGCTTCCCAGCCCGAGCGCGGACGCAGTTCGACCGCGAGCGATTCGATCCTCATCGCCGGCCGCCTCCGCCGGACGCATCCGGGGCATCGACGATGCCGCGCCCGCCGAAAGTCAGCCAGGCCAGGGTGAGCGTCCACAGCAGCGCACCGACGCCGTACTTCACCAGCGCGGGAATCCAGCCGATCGACGACCAGAAGGCTTCGACGAAGGCCGCGAACAGCAGCATCACGAACACGCCCAGGCACAGTCGCGCACCGACGCGCCCGGCCTCGATCAGCGCATCGACGCGGCGGCGGCGGCCCGGCGCCACCAGCGCCAAGCCCAGCTGCAGGCCGGCGGCGCCGGCAATGACGATCGCGGTGAGCTCGGGCGCCGAATGGCCCGCGACGAAGCGCCAGAACGGATCGCCGTGGCCGATGGCCTGCAGGTGGCCGGCGGTGCCGCCGATCATCACGCCGTTGATCAGCAGCACGACCACCGTGCCGATGCCTGCGAGCAGGCCGCTGGCGAAGGTGCGCAGGCCGATGCTGATGTTGTTCATGATGTAGTGGCCGAACATCATGAAATCCGAACCGCTGTCGCGGCCGATGCGATGCTGCGTCGCCGCCGGGTCGTACATCTGCTCGAATTCGGACACCTGCTCCGGCGCCATGATGCTGTAGATCAGTTCCGGCATCTGCTGCACGGCCACGAACGAGGCCACCAGCGGCGCGACGAAGAGCAGGACTGCGGCGAGCAGGCAGCCGCGCTGCGCGCGCACCAGGCGCGGGAAATCGGCGAGCAGGAACCACAGCGCGCGATGCCACGCGGCCGGCGGCGCGCGGTAGAGCACCGCATGGCCGCGCTGGGTCAGCGCCTGCAGGCGCTCGACCACGCGCGGGCTGTAGCCACGGCTGCGCGCCAGCGCGAGCTGCTGGCACAGGCGGCGATAGCGCGCGGGCACGTCCTCGTCGCGCAGCGCGCCGGTGGCGACCGGCTGCTTGCGCGCCTCGCGCGGACTGCCGCGCCGGGTCAGCCATGCGTCGAAGGCGTCCCATTCCTCCTGGTGGCGCGCGACGAAGGCTTCCTGGCGCATCACCGCCGGGCGCATGGTCGCGGCGCCGGCCGAAGCGGGCGTGGCGGAGGATGTCGGGGTGTCCGATGCGGTCGAGGTCATTGCCGTCCCAGCAGCCAGTTGGCCACGCCCTGCAGGCGCAGCGCGCCGAGCGCGCCGCCGATGCCCACCACGGGCGCGGCGATGTCGGCCAGCTCCTCGCGACGCGCCTGGGTCAGCTGCGAGGCGCGGTCGGCGAAGGCGATCACCGCCGCCTGCTCCTGCGGACGCAGCGGCTGCGCCGGTGCGTAGGCGCCATCGACCTGCACGCGCGGCAGGGGCGCGGCGGCGGGCGCATGGATGACCATCGTCCTGGCGACCATGTCGCCCAGGCGCCGGCCCCAGGGATCGAAGAAGCCGGCCACCAGGCCGGTGGCGTAGCCGAAGGGCAGGAAGTCCACGGTACGCAGCAGGTTGCGCACGATCGACGCCAGCCAGCCCACCGGCGCGCCGTCGTCGGAGATCACGCGCAGCGACATCACGCGCTTGCCGAGGGTCTGCCCGTCCCAGAGCACTTCGAACAGGATCGGGTAGGCCCAGAAGATCGCGAAGTAGGCGATCAGGTAGACGCCTGCGCCGACGCGGTCGAGCACGGCGGCGATCATGCCGACCACGAACAGCAGGCCGAAGCGCACGGTGCTGTCGATCAGCCAGGCCAGCGCGCGCGGCACGGGGCCGGCGGCGGGCAGCCGCAGGGCGACGCCTTCGGGGGTGTAGACCTCGCGCACCGTATCCAGGCTGCGCACGCCGGGTTCGCTCATGCGTCGCGGCTCCACGACGCCACGCACCACGCGTGCGGCCCCGTCGTGCCCGCGTCCCTCGTTCCCACCGCTCCGGATCCCGTCGTCTCTGTTCGCATGCGGGGCCTACTCTACCGTGACGCCGCGCAAATTACGCCCCCGGCTTTGGCCCGATCCGGCACACTGGCCAGCCGCCTGCCGACGAACCTCCCCGATGGACTGCCGACCCGGCTGCGGCGCCTGCTGCATCGCGCCCTCGATCGCCTCGCCCATCCCCGGCATGCCGCACGGCAAGCCGGCGGGCATGCCCTGCGTGCAGCTGGACGACGCCCTGCGCTGCCGGCTGTTCGGCCAAGCGGAGCGACCGGCGTTCTGCGCCTCGCTGCGCCCGGCCGCGGACATGTGCGGCGCCTCGCGCGATGAGGCCATCGACCTGCTGTCGCTGCTGGAGATCGCGACGCGGCCGTGAGTCCAAATCGGGGTCAGGTTCACTTCCGCGGAAGTGAACCTGACCCCGATTTGGGGCATGCGCATCAGAGCGGCTTGCGCTTCTCGTCGCGCAGCCCGGCGATCAGCGCGGTGCCGTCGGCGGCGACGCGCAGCTCGGCATAGCGCGCAGGCTCGTAACGCTTGGCCTGACCTTCCGGGAAGAACCAGCTGTTGCCGGCGATCACGATCCGCCACCAGTCGCGTTCGCGGAAACGCACCGCGATCTCGCCATTGGCGAGCGGCTGCGGCGCGCCCTGGATGCGGACGAAACGGCCGACGCCGTCGCGATCAGATGCGACGACGACATACCCATCGCCGCATCCCTTCGGATCACAGGGATCGTCCATGCCCCTGAGCGCGACAGCCGCATCACCGTCGCGCCGCTGCGGATGCAGCGCATCGAGAATCGCCTCGTCCACGGCGAAGCGCAGCACCATGTAGTCGCCCTGCATCAGCGAGCGCGGATCGACCGGCGCCAGTTCGAGCAGTACCACGCGGCCTTCCGACAACGTGCGCTCGTGGCCGCGGATGCCGAGGTTGGCCACGACCAGCGCCAGCAGCAGGCCGCCCCAGAGCAGGAGGTTGCGCCAGTGCGTCATGCCGCCTCCTTGCGCGCGAAGCGCAGATGCGCCCAGCGCACCGCCAGCACCGCGACGCCCGCTGCGGCCAGCCAGCCGGATTTCTCCAGCAGGCTCAGCTGCAGGTGGTAGTAGTAATCGAACAGATAGGCCGCCGTGCCGAGCAGGCCCACCGCCAGCAGCGCAGGGCGATGCAGCGCGAAGCCGATGAGTGCGATCGTCACCCCGATCGACACGCCCGGCGCGCGCCACAGCAGCAGCGCGAAACCGGCGGCGAAGGCCAGCGCGAACACGCGTCCGCGCGCATCGAGCGCGGCCTGGCGCGAGGCCAGCCAATACGCGCAGAGCGGCAGCAGCGGCACGACCAGCACATCCGCGATCAGCTGCAGGTCGCGCGGCGGATCGATGCGACCGGTGAACGCGTCGTACGCGCGGGCGACGAACCAGGTCGAGAACAGCAGCACCAGCGCCAACGCCCAGGCCAGCGGTGGCAACGCGACGGCCAGTCGATCATGACCGGCGCTGCGCCACCAGGCCGCGAACATCACCCAGGCCAGCAGCGGGATCGCGAAGTGCTTCGTCGCATCGTCGTCGACAAGGCACAGCGCGAGCAGCGCCACGGCGACGATGACGCCACAGAGGAAGCGATGCATCGATGGTCGGCCGATCGCATACATGAGCGCGGCCACGGCACCCACGCCCAGCCAGAACACATGCCAGTCGGGTCCACTGCGCAGTGCATCCGCAACCCCGCCGGTGCCATGACGTTTGCTCCATTCCGCGAAGGCCATGCCGATCAGCAGCTGCCCGACCAGGCTGGTGGCGATGGCGAACTGTTCGATGAAGTCCCGGCCGCGCGCCACGCGCAGCAGCAGCCACGCGACCGCGCAGCAGGCGGCGCCGATCGGGAAGGCCAGCGCGGGCGCGCGGTACAGATCGTCGAACAAGGCGAGGAAGAAGCCGAAGAAGAACAGCGCGGCGATCCACGCCGACACGCCGATCAGCGCGGCGAGGTACCAGGGCGTGTCGTCGCCGACGTCCGGCGCGTCGCCGGCAACCACGCCGGCCTGGGTCAGGCGCTGCCACAGCACCTGCGCGCGCACGTCGATACTCATGCGGCCTCCCCGCGCGCCAGCCGGCGCAGCACGAACGCGGCGCCGGTGCCCTGCGCGATCACCGTCACGGCGAGCATCAGCATCTCGAAGGCGGTCTCCTTGCCGCTGAACACGAATTCCGCCAGCGCGCTGGTCACCACCGCGATCACGCCCAGCATCAGCATCGCCAGCACCGGTAGGTCGCGGCGCAGGCGCAGGAAGCAGAAGCCCGCGACCAGGGTCATCGCCAGCCAGCACCAGACGCCGACATGCAGCCAGCGATCGCGACCGAAGATGTCGTCCATCGCCGCGAACGCCAGCAGCGCGGTCATCGCGAACGCCAGCAGCCGGCGCCCGACGCGACCGGAGAACTCGGGCCAGCGCGTGCCGGCGAGTTCCCAGCCGAGCAGCAGCAGGGCATTCAGCAGGCCGGTCGCGAGCAGTTCCTCGTTCGTCGCCAGCGGCATCCACCAGCCGCGTCCGACCCCTAGCCACAGTGTGAGCGCCACGTTGAGCAGCAGCGCCCAGGTCAGCCACAGCGCCGCATGCCGGCCGGCAAGCACCCAGGGCAGCGACAAGGCAGCCCACAGCACGAACAGTTCCCAGGTGTCGGCACCGGTCTGGTAGGTCTGGCCGATCAGCGCGAGCAGCCCGCCCAGCAGCACCATCGCCAGCCAGAGGACCGCCTGCCCGGCGAGTCGCGACAGGCCCAGCCACGCGGCGCCGACCACGGCGAGCACCAGCACCGCCTGCAGGCCGTACAGGCGCAGGAACTTGCCCATCTCGTCCCAGTTGGCGGCGATGAAGCAGATCGCGCCGGCGGCGAGCAGGGCCACGCCGAGCCACAGCGCCAGCCGGTCGAGGAAGCCGCGCCATTGCGCCGGAGACGGATCGCCACCGAGCGCCGCCTGCGCGCGCGCCGAAGTCGCGGCGTCGATCGCCCCGGCGCGTCGCCAGCCGCGCAGCTGCGACCGTGTCGCCGCCTCGTCCCGCCATCCTGCCGTGTCGTGCATCGCGCCTCCGTGCCGGTCAGGCCGGCGGGTTCGGGGACATCGCGTCGAGGTACTGGTCCTTGAGCCGCACGTAATGCCCGGCCGAGTAGTACAGGGCTTCGATCTCGGCGTCGCTGAGCCGTCGCGCGCACTTGGCCGGGCTGCCCAGCCACATCTCGCCCTCGCCCACGATCTTGCCCGGCGGCACCAGCGCACCGGCGCCGACGAAGGCATGCTTCTTCACCACGGCGCCGTCGAGGACGATCGCGCCCATGCCGATCAGCACCGCATCCTCGATGGTGCAGGCATGGATGATCGCCTTGTGGCCGATGGTGACATCGCTGCCGATGCGCGTGGCGAACCCGCCGAGCTTGGCGTGCGGGCCGTCGTGGCTGACGTGGACGATCGTGCCGTCCTGGAGGTTGGTGCGCGCGCCGATGCGGATGAAGTTCACATCGCCGCGGATGACGGTGGCGGGCCAGACGGAGCTGTCCTCGCCGATCTCGACATCGCCGATGACGGTGGCGGCCGGATCGATGTAGACGCCGCCGCCGAGCCGGGGCCACTGGCCGAGGTAGGGGCGGGTGAGGGGATGGGGGCTGCGGGTATCGTTCATGCCGGCATTGAACCATGCGACCGGCGCGGGACGCACGACACCGGGCGCCCCGCGGCCCGCCCCCGGGGCAAGTCGCGGAAAACGCGACGCCCGGTCGCCTGCCGCGCCACGGAATGCCACTACACTTCGGCGTATGGACGACCAGACCCCCACCACCACGCCCGCCGACCTCTCTCCCACCCTCGATCGCCTGCGCGCCGCCTGGCGCGCGCGCAAGCCCGACCACGCCCAGCGCATGGCCGACCTGGAACGGCTGAAGACCGTGTTCCGCAGGCGCATGACCGAAATGGAAGCGGCGGTGCGCGCCGACTTCGGCCACCGCTCCGAGCACGAGACCCTGCTGGCCGACGGCATGACCGTGCTCACCGAGATCGACCACCTGCGTCGCCACCTGCGCGGCTGGATGAAGCCGCGACGCGGCCGGGTCGGCTGGCGGCTGTGGCCGGCGCGCGCGCAGATCCGGCGCGAGGCGCTGGGCGTGGTCGGCGTGATGTCGCCGTGGAACTACCCGGTCAACCTCGCCCTGGTGCCGCTGGCCACCGCGATCGCCGCCGGCAACCACGTCTACCTCAAGCCCTCGGAACACACGCCGCGCACCAGCGCCTTCCTGCAGTCGCTGCTGGCCGAGGTCTTCCCCGCCGACCGCGTCGCGGTGGCGGTGGGCGGCGCGGACATCGGCGCCGCGTTCGCCGGCCTGCCCTTCGACCACCTGCTGTTCACCGGCTCCACCGCCGTGGGCCGCAAGGTGATGGCCGCCGCCGCGCCGAACCTGACGCCGCTGACGCTGGAACTCGGCGGCAAGTCGCCCGCCATCGTCGCGGCCGACTTCCCGATCGAACAGGCCGCCGCGCGCCTGGCCAGCGGCAAGTGGTTCAACGGCGGCCAGACCTGCATCGCGCCGGACTACGTGCTGATCGACGCCGGGCGCCGCGATGCCCTGGTCGCCGCGCTGCGCGAGCAGGTCCACGCGCGCTACGGCGCGGACATGCGCGATGCACCGCACTTCACCCGCGTCATCAACGAAGGCCAGTACCGCCGGCTGCGCGCCCATCTCGACGACGCCCGCGCGCGCGGCCTGCAGGTCATCGCGCTGGCCGAAGTCGACGAGGCCCGCGCCGAGGCCGAACACCTGCTGCCACCGACCCTGGTGCTGGACCCCGGCGACGACGCGACGGTGATGCAGGAGGAGATCTTCGGGCCGATCCTGCCGATCCGCGGCTATGCCGCGCTGGACGACGCGATCGCCCATGTCGAACGCCACGACCGGCCGCTGGCGCTGTATCCCTTCAGCCACGACCGTTACACCGTCGAACGCATCCTCGGCCGGCTGGTCGCAGGCGGCGTCACCGTCAACGACACCCTGCTGCATTTCGCCGCCAGCGACCTGCCGTTCGGCGGCATCGGCCCCAGCGGCATGGGCCAGTACCACGGCGAAGCCGGCTTCGAGACCTTCACCAAGGCGATGCCGGTGCTGTGGCAGGCGCGCTGGAGCGCGACCGACATGCTCAAGCCGCCGTACACCGGGCGGATCGACCAGCTGGTGCGCAAGCTGACGCGCTGACGCACCCTTCGCAACGACCCACACTCGACTTCCACCACGGACACAAGGATTTGCCAATGCCCCGCCGAACGCTCGCCCGCACGACCGTCATCGCCACCACGCTCGCCGTCGCGCTGGCCGCGCTCTGCGCGCAGGCCGCCGCGCCGAAACCCGTCAAGCCGCGCAGCTGGCTCACCGGCAACGCCGCGGATTCCACGCGGCAGCCGGTCGGCGGCCCGGGCCTGCTGCTGATGGGCGGCAGCACCGAAGTCGATGCAGGTTTCGCCCAGCGCGCGTTCCCGATCGCCAACGGCGGCGACATCGTGATCCTGCGCACCTCCGGCCGCGACGGCTACAACGATTACCTCTACAACCTCGTCAGCGGCCCGCTGAAGCCCGACTCGGTGGAAACCCTGCTCGTCGACACCCGCGACAAGGCCAACAGCGACTACACCGATCGCGCGATCCGCCAGGCCGAACTGATCTTCCTCGCCGGAGGCGACCAGTCGACCTACGTCAACGCCTGGCAGGGCACGCGCGTGCAGGACGCGCTGCACTTCGCGCATGCGCGCGGTGCGGTGATCGGCGGCACCTCGGCGGGCCTCGCGGTGCTGGGCCAGCATGTCTACGATCCGGACGGCGTCGCGGGCGTGACCAGCGCGGAGGCGCTGGCCGACCCCTACCATCCGTACGTGATGCTGAGCACCGGCTTCCTGCGCTTCCCGATCCTCGATGGCACGATCACCGACAGCCACTTCCGCGAACGCGACCGCATGGGCCGCACGCTCGCCTTCATGGCGCGCCTGCGCCAGGACGGCATCGCCCCGTCGATCACCGCCATCGCCATCGACGAACAGACCTCGCTGTTCATCGATCGCAACGGGCGCGGCATCGTCGACAGCAACCTCGGCGGCGCGACCTACGTGATCTCCGAGCGCGCCGACACCGTGCGCGAACAGGTCCGGCCCGGCCAGCCGCTGGTCTACCGCAACCTGCAGCGCGTGCGGCTGCGCGCCGGGCAGTGGTTCGACTTCGTCACGCGCACCCACAACGGCGACACCACGACGCTCTCCGTCGACGGCCGCAACACCGCGCCGTTCACGCCCGCCGATCCGTACTGAGCCGGCGCACGTCGCCGCGGCGCTCAGAGCATGCGCCGCAGCGCGTCGTCGCGACGGAACAGGTGGTGCCACAGCGCGCCCAGCGCATGCAGGGCGATCACGGCGTAGAAGGCTTTGCCCAGGGTTTCGTGCGCTTCCTCCAGCGTCTCGCCCGCGTTCTCGCCGAGGGCGAGCATCGGCGGCACCTGGATCGACGTGAACGGGATCGCCAGCGCGTGCCCCTCGGCCCACACCGACAGCACGCCGAGCACCGGCTGCGCGACGACGAACAGCAGCAGCGACAGCGCGACCAGCTTCGACAGCGCGACGCTCCACGCCGGCGATGGCGGCGTGACCGGCGGGGTCCGCGTGAACGCACGCGACAGCACGCGCGGCAGGAACAGCGCCAGCAGGGCCAGCCCGGCGAAGACATGCCAGTCCGGCCCGGCACGTTCGCCTTCCGCGATCTCTTCCGTGAGCTCGCTGCTGACGTAGGCCAGGAGGACGAGCCCTGCGCTGATCCAGTGGATCGCGCGCACGGGCCAGGCGAATTTCGATGGGGGCATGCGGGACATCGGCGACTCCGGTGCTTGCGGGGGAGGCGCGAATGTCGCGCCCGCTGCGCAGCGCAGGATTGATCGCGATCAATCCGCATCGCGAAACCGGCATGACCGATGGCAGGGTCCGCGGAACGATTCCCGACTGCGTGCGCAGTCGATTCCCGCTACACTCGCGCAATGAAAATCGCTTCCTGGAACGTCAATTCGCTCAACGTGCGCCTGCCGCACCTCGAACAGTGGCTGCAGGCCGCGCAGCCCGACGTGGTCGGCCTGCAGGAGACCAAGCTGGAGGACAACCGCTTCCCCGACGCGGTGCTCGCCGGCCTCGGCTACCGCAGCGTGTTCGCCGGGCAGAAGACCTACAACGGCGTGGCCCTGCTCGCGCGCGGCCACGCGCTCGACGACGTGACCATCGGCATCCCCGGCTTCGACGACGCGCAGCGCCGCGCCATCGCCGCCACGGTGAACGGCATCCGCATCGTCAACCTCTACGTGGTCAACGGCCAGGATCTCGGCACCGAGAAGTACGACTACAAGCTGCGCTGGCTCGACGCCGTGCACGGCTGGCTCGCGGACGAGCTGTCGCGGCATCCGCAGCTGGTGGTGATGGGCGACTTCAACATCGCGCCCGACGACCGCGACGTGCACGACCCGGCGGTGTGGAACGACGCAAGCATCCTCACCTCCACCGCCGAACGCGCCGCGTTGCAGCGGCTGTTGAACCTTGGCCTGCATGATGCGTATCGCCTGCACCACAGCGAGGGCGGCTTCTTCAGCTGGTGGGATTACCGCCAGGCCGGCTTCCGCCGCAACCTCGGCCTGCGCATCGACCTCACCCTCGTCTCCGATGCGCTGCGCGCGAAGACCACGGCCGCCGACATCGACCGCGAACCGCGCACCTGGGACCGTCCCAGCGACCATGCACCGGCATGGGTGGAGATCGCCTGAATAAAGCCGTATAGGGTGCGCCTCGGCGCACCGGCTTTTCCTCGTGAAATCGAATCGGTGCGGTGAACCGCACCCTATTGTTTGTCCGCCGCCGGCCTGCTCCGCAGCGACGCCGCGATCAGGCCCAGCCCCCCGGCCAGCAGGCCGAGCATCATCAGCGTGTTGAACAGGCTGGTCGGGCGGAAGTAGATCTGCAGGTTGGCGAGCACGCCGACGATGATGATGGTGACGCCCGCGAGCAGCAGCAGCCAGCCGATCACCGATTTCGCGTTGAAGAAGATCAGGCCGGTGCCGAGCAGGAACGGGATCAGCGACAGGCCGAAGCTGCTGTAGCCGTAGAAGCTCCAGAATCCGCCGGAGCTGACGTGCACCTGGTTGGTCAGCAGCCAACCGCCCGCGACCGCGCAGACGAGGCCGATCAGGAACTGGGAAATGCCACCGGGCGTGCCACCTGCGCCATTCATGTTGCGTCCTCGGAAAGATGAACGGAATCGACGAGGGATCATAACGCGGCGCTGCGGTCGTGGCGGACAGGCCGCGCATGCGCGGGTTGGCGCGGTTTCGACCCGGGTCAGCGCGGCACGGCGGATCGGGTCTACACTGCGGGTCGATACCGGACAGGAGCCAGGCATGCGTCGATCACGATCCTCGGGCAAGCGCAGCGCGACCTGGATCGCCGTGTTCGCGCTGCTGCTGCTCGGCGCCGCCGCCTGGAGCTTCCTGCGCGCGCCGGACACCGCAGCGCCTGCCGGGACGCCCGCCGTCGCGGCATCCTCCGCGATCGAAACCAATCCGCTGGCGCTGCCGCCACCGATGGAGGCGGAGGCCCCGGCGACGCCGGTCGCCTCGCCGCGCTATCCGGACTTCCTGCCGCCCGAGGCCATCGACACCCTGCAGCTCATCGCGCGCGGCGGCCCTTACCCGCATCGACAGGACGATGGCGTGTTCGGCAACCGCGAACGCCGGCTGCCGCAGCAACCGCGCGGCTACTACCGCGAATACACCGTCGAGACGCCGGGCTCGCCCGATCGCGGCGCACGGCGCATCGTCAGCGGCGGCCAGCCGCCGGTCGAATACTTCTACACCGACGACCATTACCGCAGCTTCCGTCGTTTCACCCTCGACGGATCGGAGACGCAGCCGTGAACATTTCGGTGGAACTGGGCAGCCTGCTGGCCGATGCGGAACAGGCCGGCGCGTATTTCGTCGATGCGCGCGACCGCGAGTCGCTGGTCGAAGCCGGGCGCCTGCTGCGCTACACCGTCGCCCCGGTCGACCTGCGCAACTGCGCCGACCTGGACGCCGTGATGCGCGAGATCGCCGATGCGCTGCAGTTCCCCGAGTGGTTCGGCGGCAATCTCGACGCGCTCGCCGACTGCATGAACGACCTGTCGTGGCTGCCCTCGGGGGGCTACGTGGTGGTGCTCGAACACATCGGCGACTGGCGCGAGCGCGCGCCGGACGAAGTGGACGACGTCATCGACATCCTCAACGACGCCGCCGCACGCTGGGCCGACGACCAGGTACCGTTCTGGAGCTTCCTGCCGCTGTCGCCGCGCGAGCTGGAGGCGATGGGCGACAACACCGGTGAGGACGCTTCACCGGGCGCATAGCGGGCAAGCGGTCGCGACTTGCGTCGCTCCCAGAGGAGAAAGACTGTTTTCGTGGGAGCGACGCAAGTCGCGACGCAAGGCTGACTTCAGGTCGGCTCCACCGCTGCGGACGGATCGTTCCGTGCCGGCCGCGCATAGCGCCAGGCCACCAGCACCGCGCAGGCGAGCAGCACCGCGGCGATCAGGAAGGCGATGCCGGGCAGGCGCGTCGGTGCGTGCGGGCCGATGAAGAAGCCGAACGAGCCGGCGAACAGCGCGGGCGCGAAGATGCCGGCGAGCGAGATCAGGCCACTGAGCGCGCCCTGGATGCGGCCCTGCACCTCCGGGCCGACCTGTTTGGTGATCAACGACTGCGTGGCGGGCGTGGCGATGGCCCAGAGCGCGCTGATCGGCAGGCCGACGAGGAACAGCCAGCCGACATCGGCGATGCCGTAGATCACGAAGCCGACCACGCCGCAGGACAGGCCGAAGAGCATCGCGCGCCGTTCGCCGAGCGCCTTCACCAGCTTGCCGACCAGCACCGCGTTGACGACGACGCTGAGCACGCCCACGGCAGTCAGCACGTAGCCGGCTTCCGTCTCGCCCCAGCCGTAGCGCGCATCGGCGAACAGCACGAAGGTGCTCGGATAGACGTAGTGCGCGAAGTTGGCGATGAACGCCACCGCGACCAGGCCCCAGATCTGCGGGTAATCGCGCAGCAGCTTCACGCCGCCCATCGGCCTGGCGTGCGACCAGTCGAAGCGGGGGGCGCGGCGCTCCTTCGGCAGCGATTCGGGCAGCACGAACAAGCCATAGGCGAAGTTGAGCAGCGCCAGGCCTGCCGCGAACCAGAACGGCAGGCGATGGTCGATCCCGCCGAGCAGGCCGCCGAGCATCGGACCGAGGGTGAAGCCCAGGCCGAACGCGGCGCCGATCATGCCGAAACCCTTCGCGCGGTTTTCCGGCGTGGTGACGTCGGCGATGTAGGCGTTCGCGGTGGTGAAGCTGGCGGAGGTGATCGCGGAGACGATGCGGCCGACGAACAGCCAGGCGAGGTTCGGCGCCAGCGCCATCGCGATGAAATCGATGCCAAGCCCGAGGCAGGAGAGCAGGATCACCGGGCGCCGGCCGTACCGGTCGGACAACGCGCCCTGGATCGGCGAACTGAAGAACTGCACCAGCGCGAACACCACGCTGAAGGCGCCGACCCAGTACGCGGCCGTCGACTTGTCGCCACCGACGAATGCCTGCACGAGATGCGGCAGCACCGGGATGATCACGCCGAACGCGAGCACGTCGATCAGCACGGTGATGAAGATGAAGACGAGCGCGGCCTGTCGACGACCGCCGGCGAGTGGGCTGTTCACGTGGGTGCGGGGAGGAAGAGCTGGAGCGCGAGTCTACCGCGACGCGTCCCGACGCGCCGGGCGGCGTGCTCCGTGACGGACACCCCATGTCGCCGCTGCCGTCATGAGAAAGCGGCAGTTGCCGCAGTGCATCAATTGTGCTTAAGTCGGTTCATCCTGTGTCAAATCGTCGGCGAGCCTCGTGCCCGCCCTGGTTTCTGCGCCTTTCACTCGGACCCCTTCCCGATGGAAAGTTTCCAATGTAACGATTCGCGCCGGCAACGGCATGGCCTCCACGATGCGCGCGACGAGCGCGACAGCTGCGGTTTCGGGCTGATCGCGCACCTCGACGACACGCCCGACCGTTCGCTGGTCGAGCAGGCGCTCAACGCACTTGCACGCATGGAGCATCGCGGCGGCATCGCCGCCGACGGGCTCAGTGGCGACGGCTGCGGCCTCCTGCTGAAAACCCCCGATGTCTTCCTGCGCGCGCTCGCTGCGGAATCCGGCATCGCGCTCGGACAGCGCTACGCCTCCGGCCTCGTGTTCATGCCGCACGATCCAGACGCCATCGCGCGTGTGCACGCGGTGTTCGCGAAGACGATGCGCGAGAACGGCCTGGCCGTGTCCGGCTGGCGCACGGTGCCGATCGACGACAGCGTCTGCGGCGAGCTGGCGAAAGCGACGATGCCGGCGATCGAGCAGGTCTTCGTGGTCCCGGTGCTGGACGTGGAAGGCGCGCGGATGTCGCGCGAAGCCTTCGCGCAGGCCCTGTACCTGGCGCGCAGGCGCGCCGAGCAGCGACTGCGCGACGTGCCCGGACTGCATGTGGTCAGTCTCTCGGCCAGTAGCATCGGTTATAAGGGTATGGTGCTGCCGCAGTACCTCTCGCGGCTGTATCCCGACCTGCAGCGGCCGGAGCTGGCGAGCAGCGTGGTGGTGTTCCACCAGCGTTTCTCGACCAACACCAGTCCGCGCTGGCCGCTGGCGCAGCCGTTCCGCATGCTGGCGCACAATGGCGAGATCAACACGATTTCGGGCAACCGCGTGTGGGCGCAGGCGCGCGCGCACGTGTGGCGCACCGAGGCGCTGGATCCCTCCGAATTCGACACGCCGATCGAAGTCGACGGTTCGGACTCGATGAGCCTGGACTCGATGCTGGAGCTGCTGCAGGCCGGCGGCATGGACCTGCTCAAGGCGCTGCGCGTGGTGATCCCGCCGGCGACGCAATCCCTGGAATACAAGGACGCCGACCTGCTGGCGTTCTACGAGTACTACGCGATCAACAGCGAGCCGTGGGACGGTCCGGCCGGCATCGTCGCCTTCGACGGCCGCTACGCCGCCTGCACCACCGACCGCAACGGCCTGCGCCCGGCGCGCTGGCAGCTGAGCGACCAGCGCGTGTTCATGGTCGCCTCCGAAACCGGCGTGTGGGACGTGGACGATGCGCGCATCCTCGCCAAGGGCAAGCTCGGCCCGGGCCAGATGATCGCCGCCGACCTCGACACCGGCCGCCTGCTCGACACCGACGCGATCGACGGCATCAACCGCGCGCGCGCGCCGTACAAGCAGTGGCTGAAGCAGGGCATGACCTACCTGCACAGCGAACTGGTCGACCCCAACCTCACCGCAGAACCCTTCGACGGCAGCACGCTGGCCGGTTTCCAGAAGCTGTTCCAGCTCACCCGCGAGGAGCGCGAGCAGATCCTGCGCCCGCTCGCCGAGACCGAGCAGGAAGCGGTGGGCTCGATGGGCGACGACGTGCCGATGGCGGCGCTGTCGGCGCAGGTGCGCCCGCTCTACGACCGCTTCCGCCAGGCCTTCGCGCAGGTGACGAATCCGCCGATGGATTCGCTGCGCGAGGACTGCGTGATGTCGCTGGCCACGCAGATCGGCGAGGAAGGCAACATCTTCGTCGACGGCCCGGAGCAGGTGCGCCACGTGATGCTGAACTCGCCGGTGCTGTCGCAGCGCAAGCAGCGCCAGCTGCTGACGATGCCGCAGTTCCGCGATTCGCATCGCTACATCGACCTGAACTACACGCCGGCCGAAGGCCTGCGCAACGCCCTCCTGCGCCTGTGCCGCGAAGCCGAAAGCGCCGCGCGCGACGGCATCGAGCTGCTGATCCTCACCGACCGCCGGCCGCGTCGCGACGAACTGCTGGTGCATGCGCTGCTCGCGACCGGCGCGATCCATCGCCACCTGGTGCGCACCGGCCTGCGCTGCAAGTCGAACCTCATCATCGAGACCGGCACCGCGCGCGACCCGCACCATGTCGCCTGCCTGATCGGCTTCGGCGCGACGGCGGTGTATCCCTACCTCGCCTACCAGACCCTGCACGACCTCGGCGAGCGCGGCATCCTCAAGACCAAGCACGGCGAAGTCGCGCAGATCGGTCGCAGCTACCGGCGCGGCATCAAGAAGGGCCTGCTGAAGATCATCTCGAAGATGGGCATCAGCACGATCGGCAGCTATCGCGGCGCGCAGCTGTTCGAGATCGTCGGCCTCGACCGCGAAGTCGTCGAGCTGTGCTTCGCCGGCACGCCCTCGCGCATCGGCGGCGCCACGTTCGAACAGCTGCAGCACGAAACCGCGCTGATCGCCGCGCGCGCCTGGGACAACAACGCGCTGCCGGAGATCGGCGGCCTGCTGCAGTACACGCCCACCGGCGAGTACCACCAGTACAACCCCGACGTGGTCACGACCCTGCAGCGCGCGGTGCGCAGTGGCCGTCGCGAGGACTGGGACGCGTACGCGAACGCCGTCAACGGCCGCCCGCCGGCGGCGCTGCGCGACCTGCTGGCGCTGGATCTCGCGAAAACGCAGCCCATTCCGCTCGACGAGGTCGAGCCGGTGTCGAGCATCGTCCGTCGCTTCGACAGCGCGGCGATGAGCCTGGGCGCGCTGTCGCCCGAGGCGCACGAGGCGCTGGCGATCGCGATGAACCGCCTTGGCGGGCGCAGCAATTCCGGCGAAGGCGGCGAAGACCCGCTGCGCTACGGCACCGACAAGATCTCGAAGATCAAGCAGGTCGCGTCCGGTCGTTTCGGCGTGACGCCGGAATACCTGGTCAATGCCGAAGTGCTGCAGATCAAGGTCGCGCAGGGCGCCAAGCCCGGCGAAGGCGGCCAGCTGCCGGGCCACAAGGTCAACGCGCTGATCGCACGCCTGCGCTACGCGCGGCCGGGCATCGGCCTGATCTCGCCGCCACCGCACCACGACATCTATTCGATCGAGGACCTGGCGCAGCTGATCTTCGACCTGCGCCAGATCAATCCCGAGGCGCTGATCTCGGTGAAGCTGGTCGCGCACGCGGGCGTCGGCACCATCGCGAGCGGTGTCGCCAAGGCCGGCGCCGACCTGATCACCATTTCCGGCCACGACGGCGGCACCGGCGCGAGCCCGATCTCCTCGATCCGCTATGCCGGCACGCCCTGGGAGCTGGGCCTGTCGGAAGCGCGGCAGTCGCTGATGGCCAATGGCCTGCGCGAACGGGTGATCGTGCAGGCCGACGGCGGCATGAAGACCGGCCTGGACGTGATCAAGGCCGCGCTGCTTGGCGCCGAATCGTTCGGCTTCGGCACCGCGCCGATGATCGCGCTGGGCTGCAAGTACCTGCGCATCTGCCATCTCAACAACTGCGCGACCGGCGTGGCCACGCAGGACGACAAGCTGCGCGAGAACCATTTCACCGGCCTGCCCGAGCGCGTCGAGAACTTCTTCCGCGGCATCGCCGAGGAAGTGCGCGGCTATCTCGCGCAGCTCGGCGCGCGCACCCTGGATGAACTGGTCGGTCGCACCGAACTGCTGCGCCAGACCGAGGGCACACTGCCGCAACATCGCCTCATCGACCTGTCGCCGCTGCTGTCGCAGGACGGCCTGACCGGCAGCGCGCGCTGCACCGTGCGCGGCCCGGCGCCACCGCCGGAAGGCCTGGCGGCGACGCTCGACGCGGACCTGGCCGAGGTCATCGCGCACAAGCGCGGCGGCCAGTTCCGCTACGCGATCCGCAACACCGATCGCAGCATCGGCGCGCGCCTCTCCGGCCGCATCGCCCGCGCGCACGGCAACCACGGCATGGGCGACAAGCCCATAGACCTGCATTTCGACGGCAGCGCCGGGCAGAGCTTCGGCGCCTTCCTCGCCGGCGGCCTGCGCCTGGAACTCGAAGGCGAAGCCAACGACTACGTCGGCAAGGGCATGGCCGACGGCCGCATCGTCATCCGCCCGCCGCAGGGCGCGCGCTACGTCGCGCACGAGTCGGCGATCCTCGGCAACACCTGCCTGTACGGTGCGACCGGCGGCGAGCTGTACGCGGCCGGACGCGCCGGCGAGCGCTTCGCGGTACGCAACTCCGGCGCGCTGGCGATCGTCGAAGGTGCGGGCGACCACTGCTGCGAGTACATGACCGGCGGGATTGTCGTTGTGCTCGGCCGCACCGGCCTGAACTTCGGTGCCGGCTTCACCGGCGGCATGGCCTACGTACTCGACCGCGACCGCGATTTCGTCGACCGCTACAACCACGAACTGATCGACATCCTGCGCATCAACTCGGAAGGCTTCGAGCACCACCGCTCGCACCTGCTCGACCTGCTCGAACACCACCAGCGCCTCACCGGCAGCGCCCACGCCCAGAACCTCATCGACAACTTCCGCGATTTCCTCGGCAAATTCTGGCTGGTGAAACCGAAGGCGGTGAGCATCGAGTCGCTGGGCGAAACCTTGAGGCGAGCGGCATGACGACACGACATCGCGCGCTGACATCACGGCACGACGCCCTTGCCTCCCTCTCCCCCGCTTGCGGGGGAGAGGGTCGGGGTGAGGGGGCTCGCATCACGGACGCCCCATCGGCGAAAGCCCCCCTCACCCGCGCCTCCGGCGCGACCTCTCCCCCGCAGGCGGGGGAGAGGTCAGCAATCGAACCGCCGGACGAAACCATGAGGCGAGCGGCATGACGCGCATCGAACGTGTAGAGCGGAGCGAAGCTCCGCTGCCACTTTTCCGGAGACGGTGCAGCGGAGCTTCGCTCCGCTCTACAGTGCAGGTTGCAGGAAGATCGACATGAGCAAGAAGACACCACAGGCGTTCCTGCAATCGCAACGCCAGATGCCCGAGCGCGTCGCGCTGGACCTGCGCCGGCAGGGCGACTGGCACGAACTGTACGGGCGCTTCGAGGAGGCCGAGGCGAAGAAGCAGGCCTCGCGCTGCCTCGATTGCGGCAACCCGTACTGCAGCTGGGGCTGCCCGCTGCACAACTTCATCCCGCAGTGGCTCGAACTCGCGCGCGAAGGCCGCGTGCACGAGGCCGCGGCGCTGTGCCACGAGACCAACCCGCTGCCGGAGATCTGCGGCCGCGTCTGCCCGCAGGATCGCCTGTGCGAAGGCAGCTGCACGCTCAACGACGGCTTCGGTGCGGTCACCATCGGCGCGGTCGAGAAGTACATCGTCGACAAGGCGCTGTCCGAAGGCTGGCGCCCCGACACCCGCACCGCGCCGGCCACCGGCAAGCGCGTGGCCGTGGTCGGCGCGGGTCCGGCCGGCCTGGCCTGCGCGGATCGGCTCGCGCGCGCGGGCGTGCAGGCCGTGGTGTTCGACCGCTACGAACAGGTGGGCGGCCTGCTGCAGTTCGGCATTCCCAGCTTCAAGCTGGAGAAGTCGGTGATCGCCGACCGGCGCGGCGTGCTCGAAGGCATGGGCGTGGAATTCCGCCTCGGCGTCGAGATCGGCCGCGATGTGCCGATGGCGGCGCTGCTCGCCGAGTACGACGCGGTGTTCCTCGGCCTGGGCAGCTATCGCTACACCGACGGCCAGCTGCCGGGACAGCAGTTGCGCAACGTGCTGCCGGCGCTGCCCTTCCTCGTGCAGAACGGGCGCATCGTGGTCGGCACCGACGACGCCTCGGGCCGGCCGATCGCCGGGTGGGAGGACCAGGTCGAACTGCCCGACCTGCGCGGCAAGCGCGTGGTCGTGCTCGGCGGCGGCGACACCGGCATGGACTGCGTGCGCAGCGCGATCCGCCTCGGGGCCGCGCAGGTCAGCTGCGTGTATCGCCGCGACGAAGCCAGCATGCCCGGCTCCGCGCGCGAGGTCGCGAACGCGCGCGAGGAAGGGGTGCAGTTCCTGTTCCAGCGCGCGCCGCTGGCGCTGCTCGATGACGACGCAGGCAACGTACGTGCCGTACGCGTGGCCGAGACCCGCCTGGGCGAACCCGATGCGCGCGGCCGTCGCCGACCCGAACAGGTCCCGGGCAGCGAGGTCGAACTCGACGCCGACATCGTCATCATCGCCTTCGGTTTCCAGCCCGACCCGCCAGCCTGGCTCGGCGAACACGGCGTGACGCTGCACGACGATGGCCGGATCCGCATCACGCCCCCGCCGCCGCCGCATCACCACGTCGTCCAGACGAATGGTGCGACGGCGATCCATCCCTACCAGACCGCGAATCCGAAGATCTTCGCCGGCGGCGACGGCGTGCGCGGCGCGGACCTGGTGGTCACGGCCGTGAAGGAAGGACGCGACGCGGCAGCGAGCATCGTGCGACTGCTGACCACGCCGTAAGGCGGTCGCTCGATCGGCGTCAGGCGACCATCGTCCTGTCGCCGATGCGCTTGCGGTGGTCGTCGCGATCGATCGCCTGCTGCTCACGTCTGCGCTCCAGGCGATCCAGCATCCGCTCGTGGTGGCGGTCGATGGCGTCGCGCAGGCTGCGTTCGTTCTCCTGTCGCTGCTCGCGGTCGGCCTCGCGCCCGGTTTCCTTCTTGTTCCTGATCTCCACGATCTTCTTCACGACCTTCGTCGCGGCGAATTGCGCAGCCATGAAAAACAGTTTCATCTTCAGCTCCAGGGCCTTCCCGGCACCGGGGATGCTGATCTGGATGACGCTGGGTTCGACCGGCTTGTCGTATGCGCGGATCCGTTCAATCTCGCGCTGGCGGTCCTCCTCAGTGAGGAATTCGCTCCGTCCCGATTCCTGCAGAGCGACGTAACGACCATCGCGCAGGACCAGCGTCGGCAGCTGCGGTGGCACGTAATCGTCGCCCGGCAAGGGAGCGTGACGGCGTGGCTGCGCGGGACAGGCCTCGGTCAGCCGGGGCATCCGCCTGGCCCGGCTCATGGCGCCATCGCCATGGGCGAGGAGGCCAGGGACAGCGAGAGTACGACATCGACGCTGCCTGCCTGGAACATGCCCAGCACCCCCTGCAAACTGGCCGTGGAGGGCGCCGGATGCCAAAGCCCCTGCACTGCGCGCGGTCCGATCTGCACGGCCCAGGTGCCGTATGGCGAATGATTGCGCATGGTTACCGGATCTCCAGGCTGCAGCTTCGCTGCGGCCGAGTCGTTGGCAGCGAGATGCACCACGCTCGCCGGCAGGGTCGCCTGCTCCCAGGTGTCGCTCTGCTCCGGCCCGATGATCGTGCAGGGGAAACCGAACGACCGGCACGCGGTGAGTCGATTCTCGATCTCGGTGTTCGCCTTCAGATCCTCGGGCTTGCCGGTGGCATACAGGTACTCGGCGCGGCCTAGCAGCAATGCCGCGCCCACGCCCAGGATACGCATCGGCGCGCCGCGCACCAGACCGTTGACGCCATGAGTGAGCAGCAGATCCTCGGTGACCTCCGCAGACACGTATCCATTCTGGAGAAACGTGTTCCAGGTCGCCAGCGCATCCGCAGGGCTCATGCCCTGCATCCGGAACAGGGGCAGGTGCACCGTCGAGACCACCTGCGCGCGTTCCACCATCTCGACCGTGGCGATCACGCCGCGCAGCCACCAGACGATACGATCAAGCTCGTCCGCCTGCTGCCCGGCCTGGGGCAATTGCGGAAGGGCCGACAGATCGATGCCGTAGCACGACCGCAATCCGCTTCGGATCGCATCGATGCGTTCCAGCAGGTTGCGGATGTTGTCTGCGTAGATCTCGCGCATGAAGGCGATCTGCTCGCCGTAGTTCAGAGAGCTTCCGGCCAGGTTATGCAGCGCGATCCGCGCGCGCAGCGCGCCGGCGCGGACTGCGGACTGTTCGCCGAGACTGCGCTCGAGCTCCGATGTCATCGGACGTTGCGCGGCAGCCAGGTCAGCCTCGACGCGAAGCCGGGCGAGGTGCGCCTCGCTGTCTGCAAGCGCATGTTCCTGCTGATAGCCGATCGCCGTAAGCAGCGCATTCGCTTCGAGGTCGTAGATCTGACTGCGCCGCGTGAGGCAGCGATTGACCATGTCGTTCGCGATCGACACGTTGTCTTCGATCTCGTAAAGGGAATACCGATCCTGCTCGGGCGGCTCGTCGCGCAAGCTGCCACGGACGTAGTCGGCGAGCGAGGTCTCGATCACGGGTTTCAACCAGGCGAATGCGGTGTCATCCGCGACGGTGCGCAGCTGTCGCTTCGCTGCGGCCACATCGGCGAGATTGCCGAAATCGAAAGCCATCGAACACCTCCTGTCAGGCGCTGAGCGGGCAAGGCCGGCGTGCCGGCCCGTGTCGCCAGCATATCGGGTCCCGGGCAGGGGCATAAAGACACGACCGGCGTCGAGCCGGCATGTCCCAGTCGATCCCGGGGGACACCGCATCCGTCCCGCCTCGACGGTGTCCCGGTGCGCTCGAGTCCGCCGCACCCGACGCAGGAACAGGATCCGGCGATGCAGGTCGTGCATCGCCGGATCCATGGGGCCTGTCGGGCTTAGGCTGGCACGGGCCTGCGCCCGTGCCAGTCCCGAGCGATCAGAAGGTGATGCTCCAATTGTTCAGGCGACCGTAGTCCTGCGCGTCCACATCCCTGACGCGCAGCCGCCAGGTGCCGTTGAGCGCGTACGCCGACAGGTCCTTGGTGTAGGTGACCTTGACGTCGTCCGCACTGTCGACCATCGACGACTTCAGCGCAATCACGGTCCCGTTCGGCGCAATCAGATCGATCACCACGTCGCCGCGGTAGGTATGCGTGATGTCCACCGCGATCCTGGCGTCGACGGGCCCATTGCCGCTGCGGCCGGCGACGACGATATCGCTGGTGATCGTCGCCAGGGCCGGCAGTTCCTGTGGCACATTGTTCGTGTAGGCCTGCACGCTGCCGCCGCCGCTGCCGGCGGTGTAGCTGCCGGTCAGGCTCGCACCGGAGAACGCCGCGTAGCCCTTGACCAGCACGTGATACGTCCCTGCCTGCGCAACCGCCACATTGATCGTTTCGGCGTTGGTGCCGTCATTCCACGACCGCTGGTCGTAGGCTGCGGTGCTCGGCGCACTGCCGAACTTGATGTACAGATCGGCATCGCCGTTGCCACCGGAGGTGACGAAGCGGAGATTGGTCGCGCCTGCGGGCACCTGCAGCGTGTAGCGCAGTTCCGCGTCCTTGGCACCGGACAGGCCAGGCACGGTCACTCCGTTGCTCAACACATTGCCGCCACCACCGCCTCCGGAAGTGATGTTCACCAGCACGGCATTCGGCGCCCCTGCCTGGCCCGAGGCATCGATGCCCTGGACGTAGATGAGGTGCCGGCCCACGCTGAGTCCCGCCGTGGAGATGGTCGTCGTGACGGTTTCACGCGCGCTGCTGAAGCTGCCGTCGCTGGCGCTCATCGCGATGCCGCCGCTGGTACCGGCCTCCCAGGGCGGTGTGTCGATGTAGGCGCGTGCCGATGCGATGCGATGGGTCACTTCCGCAGTGCCCACGGTCTGCCCCCACAGGCCGTCGTCAAGCACGGCGCTGAGCGTGACGGTGGTGCCGGCGGCAACGGTGATGGACCTGGCAGCAGGCACCGACGGTGCCGAGACGGTCACGCTTTCGGTTTCCGGACCGGACGGATAGCTGTAGGGCCTGGTCAGGACGCGCGCGGTGTATTTCAGCGCGCTGAGGTTGTCCGGCAGGATGGTGCTCAGGAAGGAACTGCAGGGCTGGAAGAAGGCGCTGTCGTTGACCGCGCTCGATCCCAGCTCCCAGGTGTAACTGGCCACGCCAAGCTCACCGTACATGGCGTCATCGGTCGCGCCTGCGGTCGGGTACATGTAAGCCGACTGGTACGGCGAATACTTGTTGTAGTACCCCATCCGGCGACCGAGGCTCTGCAGGCCTGCATGGTTCGGCGCAGTGCTGTTTTTCGTATCGCCCCAGGGCCAGAGCACATCGCCACCGAAGGAGTGCAGGTCGATGTAGACACCCTGGGTGTCCGACGGCGCGGCGCTGGTCCTGTCGTTCGCACGCTTGTCAGCGAAGATGCCGCCCGTATAGTTGCCTGATGCACCGCGCGTGCCGGCGATCAGGCGCATGATGTTCTGCGTTTCCTGTTCCGAAGCGGCCGAGGGCCCGCGATAGGTTTCGACGCAGGCGTTGCTGCTCGTCGGACCGTCATCCAGACTCCCCCATCCGAACGGGAAATTGCGGTTCAGGTCGACGCCGGTGGTCGCCGCGCTGCAGCTGCCATTGGTGTTGTTGATGTTCTTCCGCCACGACGTGCCGTTCTCGGCGATCTTGCGTCCATCGGGGTTGCCCTGCGGAATCAGGTAGAACACGTAGTTGTCGAGCAGCCAGGTCGCTTCGGCGTCGGTGCCGTAGCCATTGACCAGCCACTCGCCGAAGCGCATGTTCAATTCCGCCGGGGCGTACTCGCGGGCATGGATCGACGAGAGCAGCACCATGGCCGGCTTGTTCGAGCGGATCGCATCGGTGGCCGAGTTCGTGATGCGCAGCACCTGCATCTCGTAGCCATTGATGCCACCGGCACTCCATTTCTTCCAGGTCGGCCCGATATTCATGACCTTGGCGAGCGCCGGCTTGCTGGTCGCGAGCGTGGCCATGGCGCTGTGCGTATTCTCCACGGTGCGGTAGCAGGCGAAGTCGCTGAGTGCGCGCGCACCGAAACGGCCGTTGCGCAAGGCCTGGGCTGCGGTACGCAGGCGGCTGGTGGCGGCACGGTCGATATCGATCCTGACGCCGGTCCTGCGCAGATCCGCCAGGTTTTCGCCATCGATCGCCACCTTGATGGTCTTCGCCTGCCTGTCGATGCGGGGATGCTGGAAGCGCCCGGCGATCCGCTGCAGTTCGGCCTGGTCGCGGTAGTGGATGATGACGTAGTACTCCTCGGCTGCCGCCCTGGACAGGGTCGCGGTCGAGGACTGCGCGGGCGCGCCAGATGTCGGCAGCGTGCACAACAGCAAGGCCGCCGGCAACGCGGCGACCAGGAGCGAACGAATTTTCATGGCGGTGTCCCTCGGAGAATCCTTGCTTCAGATAGGGGCCACATGCGTGTGGCCGTGCGCCGGGGGGAGGCGAGTGCTTTCGATGCCGCGCCGGAGGTCCTTCCGGGGCGCGTGCCGATGCCGATGCAGCCGGGTCGCGACAGGGCCGCGTCGTGCGGCCTTGTCGCGGCCTGAAATCGGCGCGCATTCCTGCCGCGATCGCGCATGACACGGCACACCATCGATGCGGTTGCTTCGCAGGCACGATCGGGATGGCACCGGCGATCGGTGCCATCCCGCCGTGATCAGAAAGTGAGGCTCCAGTTGTTCAGGCGACCGAAATCCTCCTGGTAGACATCCTTGACGCGCAGCCGCCAGGTGCCGTTGAGCGTTTCGCTGGACAGGTTCAGCTGGAAGCTCTGGTTGACGTTGTCGGCACTGTCGTTCGACGAGGCCTTCACCGGATAGACCGTACCGCTCGGGCCGATCAGGTCGATCACCACGTCACCCCGATAGGTGTGCGAGATGTCCACCGACAGCGTGGCATTGCTCGGCGCATTCCCGCTTCTGCCCGTCACCGGGATGTCGCTGGTGATGGTCGACAGGACCGGCAGCTCCTGTGCCACATTGTTCGTGTAGGTCTGCACGCTGCCGCCGCCAGTGCCCGCGGTGTAGCTGCCGGTCAGGCCGAGACCGGTGAAGGCGTTGTAGCCTCGCACGAGCACATGGTAGGTGCCCGCGTTCGCGACGGCGACATTGATGGTTTCGCTGTTGGTGTTGCCATCGGACTTCAGGTCGAAGCCGCCCGTGGCCGAGGTCGGCGCACTGCCGAACTTGATGTACAGGTCGGCATCGCCGCTGCCGCCGCTGGTGACGAAGCGGAGATTGGTCGCGCCTGCGGGTACCTGCAGGGTGTAGCGCAGTTCCGCGCCCTGCGCGCCGGACAGGCCGGTCACGGCCACGCCATTGCACAGCACGCTGCCGCCGCAGGTCGGCGTGCTGCCGCTGGTCACGGTGACCGGCGTGGTCTTGGCGCCGGTCAGGCCACCGTTGTCGGTGACCGTCAACGTGACGTTGTAGGTGTTCGCAACGGCGTAGGTCTTGGTCGGATTGGCCATCGTCGACGTCGTGCCATCGCCGAAGTTCCACACACGCGAGGCGATGCTGCCGTCGCTGTCGGTGGAGGTATCGGTGAACGTGGCGGTCAGGCCATTGGTGACGGCCGTGAAGTTCGCCGTCGGCGCTTCGTTGCCGCCGGCGGTCGGGATCAGTTCCACGCCGGTACCGTCGGCCTTCCGCCTGTACCTGGCGAAGAAGTCCTTCCAGAGGTTGCGCGAGTGCTCGTTGAGGTTGCCGTGTTCGACGCTCGCGGCGATCGAGCAGCGCGCTTCGAGCTTGCTGGTGGCGTTGGTGTAGACCGTCGTCGCGACGCGGTTGGCGCTGTCGAGGGCGGCGTAGCTGATGCTCGAAGTCGAGGTCGCACTCAGCTTGGTCCGCATGGCGTTGACGAACGAATTCGGGCAGTCGCCGCCGTCCAGGCTGCCGACGCCGTACCAGTACGGAATCGCCTGGCCACTGACGCTGGTGACGCTGGTGTAGGCCCAGGAACCGGCAGCGGCGAGCACATCACCATTGGCCGATGCAAAGTCGGAGACGAAATAGGAACCGTTCGAGAAGCCGTGCATGTAGACGCGACGGGTGTCGACCGTGTACTTGGTGCCGCCGGCGGTGATGCCGTTGGTGCCGAAGTTGCTGATCAGCGTCCTGTAGCGCGCCTCGTTGCCGGCGTCCCACGAGAAACCCGATGCAGTCGGCGAGTAGACGATGAAGCCGAACTCGTCCGCGACCCGGTTGAACTCGGTCTGGTCGAGGAAGTAGTTGCCGTTCGCGGTCACGCCGTGGAACAGCATGACCACCGGCGTCGCCACGCCGGGATTGGCGCGGACCGAGGCGGGCACGTACACGTAGGCGTCGCGGCTGCTGCCGCTCACCGTTTCGGTGATCTTGAAGAAACCCGTGCTGCCGGCGCGGACCCGGGCACGCAGCGTGTAGTTGCCCTGCACCGTCTTCCAGCGCGAGACCTTGGTGAACAGGTTGGCATGCACGAGGCTGGCCATGTCGGTCGTGGTGGCCACGTTGCTCATCCGGCGCACGAAGTGCGAGGTCGAGAAGTCGCGGTTCCAGGCCGACGAGCCGGTGCGGTAGTAGCGCAGGTCGTTGGCGTCGGTGGTATCGCTGCCTTCGGTGCCGCCGCGGGCGTTCTCGGTGCGGACATGGGTGACGAAGCTGTCGATGCCGGTGTCGCTCGAATTGACCGTGAGCACCGCCAGCGGACGCTGCGGCTTGGTCAGGCTGGTGAGGCTGGCCGACGAGGTCGCATTGATGAAGGCGGCGCCGGCGATGTTGTTGGGGTACTGGGCCGCATAGGCCGCCAGGGTGGTGCCGGCGGTGCCGTAGGCCGCCATGTAGCGCGAGGCGCCCTCGATGCCGCTGGTCGAATTGCCGTAGAGCGTGTTCAGCGAGGAAACATCGGTGGTCGCGTCCCAGGTGGTGACGCTGCCGCCATCCATCACGACGACCCTGGCCATTTCGGTATTGGCCACTGTCTTCCAACGGGTGCCTTCGGCAGAGGACAGGAAGGCCGAGGCGGTCTGCCCTTCGGGTGCCAGAACGATGTAGAGCGGGATGCCCTGATTGGATTGCAGGCCGGTCGGGTTGTAGGTCACGGAGGCGGCGTGGGCGAGCATGGGCAGGGCCATGAGCAGGCCGGTCGCCAGCGCAAGCCGCCTGCGGGGAGCGCGCCGCGCCGAAGCGGACGGCGACGCCACGGGGAATGTCCGGGCCGGCTCTGCGCCGGGCTCGGTCCCCGTCCTGCCGGCAACGGCCGGCGCATCGAGAAGAAGAGTGGTCATGTGTTACCTGCAAGAGTGTGGATGGGTGCCCTGCGCCGGCCCGCGGTCGCGGGAGGTGCGCACTTGGTCGGACGGATGCGCCGCGAACGGGCAGCCGGCGCCGTGCCGTGGCCACAGCGCCACAGCTCGGGATCGGTTGATGTCGCCCCCGCGTCGTTGCAGCCACGCGTCGTGCGTGTCGACAGTGCGAAGACACCCTCGCGCCTCGTGGCTGGATCGCATGCTCGACCGCTACGGGCCCTTCTTTCGTGACGAAAGACCGGTTTTTATGTCTTGTGAGATTCTTCTCAGGCGCGGGGCATGCGGCGCGACCGTCCATCGCACCGCCGCGGCAGGCCGGCAGGCGGTACCGGAGCAGACCCGCGGGATATCGTCAGGCCATGCCCATGACGGCCGACTCCACGCCGGCACGCATCATCCATTCGAACGCGTGCGCGAAGGCGGTGCTCGCCGAGCAGGCCAGCGTGGAGATGGCGACGCGCAGCTTGCCGGTACGGGTCAACGGGATGTCGTCGGCGTACTGGAAGCGCAGCTGCGTGGACGCGCCGCAGACCTCGCGGAAGCGCTCGCGCAGGGTGTCGAGCGCGGCGGGATCGAACCCTTCGCCGCGCACCAGCGAGACCTCGATGGCGTCGAGCTTGTGCTGCACGGCCTGGAAGCGCTGGATGCCGGGCGTGCCGAAGACGAGGTATTCGAGGTACTCGCCGACGAAGCGGCCTTCCGGGGTGCGCAGGGTGTCCATCCTGCGGCCGTCGACGCTGCCCAGCAGCGGCAGGCCGCGCCCGCAGGGGCAGTCCTGCGCATGGGCGGTGGCGATGTCGCCATTGGCATAACGCATCAGCGGCATGCCGTAGTTGTGCAGGTCGGTGACCAGCACTTCGCGCGGGCCGGCGGCATCGCCCGGCGCCACCGGCTCGCCCAGCTCGACGTGCAGGTGGTCGGCGTTGAGGTGCAGGCCGGGGCCATGGCCGCACTCGGCGGCGATCAGCATCACCTCGCGACAGCCGTAGGTGTTGCGCACCGGCGCGCCGAACACGCGCTCGATCAGCAGGCGATGGTGCGGATACAGCGGCTCGGCGGCGCAGAGGATCGCGCGCGGCGCGTGGACGCGGCGACCGCGCGCGTCGAGCCACTTCGCCAGGCGCACCAGCGGCGCGACGTAGGCGACGATCACCTCCGGGCGATCGGCGTCGATCGCATCGGCATAGTCGGCGATGTTGTGCTCGCCCATGACGTAGGCGTTGAGGTAGCGGCGATTGAACATCGCGTGGTGCAGGCGCTCCTTCAGCCCCAGGCCGCCGGGATCCTGCCCCCACAGGAACAGGGCATGCGCGCCCAGCGAGGCGCCGGCCCAGGCATAACCGCGCAGCATGACCGCCGTGCGGCGCTCGTAGCTCTCGCGGGTATAGCCGATGGTGACGGGCTCGCCGGTGGAGCCGCCGGTGGTCTTGTACAGCAGGCGGTCGCGCCAGCCCTCGGCCTTCAGCGATTCGAAATGCGCGCGCAGCTCGCGCTTGGTCAGGATCGGCAGGCGCGCGTAGTCGTCGTGGTCGCGGATGTCGCCCGGTCCGGACACCCCGGCGCGCCCCCAGTGTTCGCGATAGAACGGCACCTGCGCCCAGCAGTGGTCGACCAGCGCGCGCAGCTTGCGCCACTGCAGCGCGCGGATCTCGTCGGCGGACCGCCACTGGTCGCGCTCGTACTCGGCCAGGTAGCGCAGGGTGCCCCGGCCGCGCAGGCCGGACTCGTACAACGGATACAGCACCTTGCGGAACAGGGGCCCGTAGGCCCGGCGCACCTCTTTCATGCCACGTCTCTCCAGCACCCGACGATCTCCTCGCAACGAGGAAAACGGCAAGCAGGCGCCGTGCCAGCCATCCCGATCGCGCGCGGGCCCGGGCGCCTCAGCCCGCGCCGCGGACCCGGATCAGTTCGAGGAACTCGGCGCGGGTGCGGGCGTCCTCGCGGAAGGTCCCCAGCATCTTGGAGGTGACCATGCTCACGCCGCGCTTGTGGATGCCGCGCGTGGTCATGCACTCGTGCGCGGCCTCGATCACCACGCCCACGCCGCGCGGCTCCAGCGCGGTCTGGATGCAGCGGGCGATCTGCGCGGTCATGTTCTCCTGCACCTGGAAGCGCCGGGCATAGGCCTCGACCACGCGGGCCAGCTTGCTGATGCCGACGACGCGGCCCTTCGGCAGGTAGCCGACGTGGGCCCGGCCGATGATCGGCGCCATGTGGTGCTCGCAGTGGCTCTCGAACTCGATGTCGCGCAGCACGACCAGTTCGTCGTAGCCGCCGACCTCCTCGAAGGTGCGCTGCAGGTACTCCTCGGGGTCCATGGCGTAGCCGCTGAACCAGTCGCCGTAGGCCTTGACCACCCGCTTGGGGGTGTCGATCAGGCCTTCGCGGGCCGGATCGTCGCCGGCCCAGCGCAGCAGGGTGCGCACGGCCTCCTCGGCCTGGGTGCGGGTCACGCCGTGGCGGGCATCGGCGTCGGGCGCCGGGGCGGGCGCGTCATGGGCGTGGTCATCGCACATCGGGGAGGCATCCAGCGTGGGGGTGTGCATGGTAACGCGTTCCGTTCAGGGGGGCTCCGAGCCTACGGAACAGCGCATTCCCCGGATGCAGAGAGCCGCCGCAGGCGCGCCTCCAGCCCCGATTCCCGCCAGGTCCGGCGCTCGAGCGCGCGGTCGAAGGTCTCGAGCGCGCCCCAGATCCAGACACTGCGGCGGGCGCGGGTGAGCGCGGTGTAGAGCAGTTCGCGGGAGAGCACGCGGGCGTCGCTGTCGGGCAGGACCAGCAGCACGCGGTCGAACTCGGAGCCCTGCGCCTTGTGGACGGTGGTGGCGTAGGCCGAGGCGTGCACCGGCAGCTGCGCCGGTCGCCAGGCGCGCAGGCCCTGCGGGGTCTCGAACCAGGCGGCGAGGTCGCCGTGGCGGTCGCGCCAGACCACGCCGAGGTCGCCGTTGTACAGGCCGTGGCGTTCGCTGTTGGCGGCGATCATCAGCAGGCGGCCGTGGAAGTACGGCGAGCGCTCGCCCAGTTCGGCGGCGCACCAGGCGTTCCAGTGTTCGGCGCCGAACGGGCCGCGACGCAGCGCGGCGAGGATGCGGCAACGCGCGGCCAGCGCCAGCGCCTGGCCGGGATCGTCGGCATCGCGCACGGCGGCGAACGCAGGCAGGGCTTCGCGGCGCAGGGCCTCGGCCAGGGCCGCGACGTCGCCATGCCGGCGCGACAGCACGGCCTCGTCGCCGGCCGCGAAGGCCTCCAGCACCGCGTCGCGATCGCCGCGCTGCAGCGCGCCGGCCAGCGCCTGCAGCGGCGCGGCGCCGGCCTGGCGCCAGCCGTGCAGCAGGTGCACCCGCGCCCCGGCCAGCGGTTCGGCGGCGCCGACCGGCACATCGTTGCCTAGCAGCGCCGTGGCGAAGGCGGCATCGTCCGGCGGCAGCGACAGGCCATCGCCGCTGGCCGCGCACAGGCCGCCGAGCACGTCGCCCGCCTCCACCGCCGGCAGCTGGTCGGGGTCGCCGATCAGCACCAGGGTCGCGGTGTCCGGCACGGCCTCGACCAGCTTGGCCATCAGCGGCAGGTCGACCATCGAGGCCTCGTCGACCACCACCAGGTCCTCGCGCAGCGGATGGCCGGCGTGGTGGCGGAAACCGACGCGGCCGGGCTGCCAGCCGAGCAGGCGATGCAGGGTGCGCGCCTGGGTCGGCACCTGCGCCGCGATGTCGGCATCGATACGGCCGGCGGCAAGATCGGCACGCAGCACGCCGTCGATGGCCTCGGCCAGACGGGCGGCGGCGCGTCCGGTGGGCGCGGCCAGGGCGATGCGCGGCGCGGCCTCGCCACGCAGGCGGGCCGCTTCGAGGGCGGCCACGAGCAGGCGCGCCACGGTGGTGGTCTTGCCGGTGCCCGGGCCACCGGTCACCAGCAGCAGGCGGCGGCGCAGGGCCATCGCCACCGCCAGCGCCTGGCGATCGAGCATCGGCGGCACGTCACCCATCTCGCGCGCGAACAACCGCGCGAGCAGCGCACGCAGCGCCACGGGATCTGCACTCGCCTCGTGCCGTTGCGCGGCACGCGCGGTGAGGCGCCGGGCGAGGGCCTGCTCGTAGCGGGCGTAGCGGCGCAGTGCGATGCGGTCGCGGCTGAAGTCGAGCAGCGTGCCGGCGTGCCCGGCGTCGTCCGTCGCAACGCAGGCATCGACCTGCAGCGCGGCACGCCAGTCGTCGAGCTCGGGCAGCTGCGCACTCGTGCCGAGCGCATCGAGCAGGCGCGGCACATCGCCGAGCGCGACGCTGCTGTGCCCGGCGGCGACCGCGCGCATCGCCAGCGCGCCGGCCAGCGCGACCGCCGGCGACGCATGGAGGCGATCGCGCAGCAGGGCCGCGAAATCGGCGTCGACCTGGCGCAGCGCGCCGTCGGCCTGCAGGCGATGCAGGGCACGCGCGGCATCGGCATGGACTCGCCCTTCATGAGCACGTTCGCTCATCGCACACCGCCTTCGCCGTCGAAGAAGGCGTCGAGCGCGGCAAGCAGCGCCGGATCGACCGGGTCGACGTGCACGCCGCGACGCGAACGTCCGGCATCGTCCGCGCCGTCCTCACTCGGATCGATTCCTCTCAGGAACAGGTACACCGCGCCACCGAGATGCCGCGCATCCTCGTAGGCCGCGCCATGGCGCAGGCGCAGCCAGCGGCGCAGCGCGACCAGGTAGATCAGGTACTGCAGGTCGTAATCCTGCGCCTGCACCGCGCGGCGCAGGCTGTCGGGGTCGTAGCCCGGCAGGCGGTTGGTCTTGTAGTCGAGCACGTGGTGGCGACCGTGGGCGTCGCGATACACCAGGTCGACGTAGCCGTGCATCAGGCCATCGAGCGTGCCCGCCACGGGACGGCGCGCGCGCGGGTAGCCATGCGCCTGCAGCAGCGCATGCAACGCATCGATGCGCAGCGGTCGCAGGCGGAAGTGGAACGGCAGTTCGCGGATCACCGAGGTCGCCGGCCAGTCGCACAGGCGCACGCCACCGGGCAGGGCGACGTTGAGCGCGCGCGAGACCAGCCGCGCGGTCTGCGCCGCATGCGAGGGCGTGACCGCCAATCCCTGTCGGCGCAGGGCGCGTTCGAGCAGGGCGCGTTGCGTGTCGGGTACGTGGTCCTCGTCGTCGCCGGGCGCGCGTCGCCACGCCGCCGCATCGGCGTCTTCCAGCACGCCATGCACGGCGTTGCCGAAGCCGGTGCCGCCGAGCGTCGCATCGTCGGCCTCGGCCTCGATGACGGCCAGCGCTTCGTCACCCGCGCCACGCGCGCTTTCGCCGTCCTCGCTGCGCGCATGCAGGGACGAGAAACTGTGCAGGCGCAGACCACCGGCGAGCGTGCGCGTCGGCGTGCGCGTCGCCATGGCCGCGACGGATGCGTCGACGCGCGCGGGTCGCGGCAGCGGCGCATCGGGATCGAAGGGCCGCACGACGATGCTACCGCCGGACTGCGCCGCGAGCTGCTCGATGCGCGCCTGCATGCCGGCGTAATCGAGGGTGTCGTTCACGCGACCGGTCTTTTCACCGGAATGCAGGATCCAGTGCAAGGCCGTGCTCTCGACCTGTGCATTGCGGCTCCAGACCACGTGCAGGGCATGTCGGGCCCGGGTCAGCGCGACGTAGAGCTGGCGCTGCTGCTCGGCCTGTTCCTCGCGCTGCACGTCCATCGCGACGATGTCGGCCTGCGCCGGTTCCAGCACGCCCTTGCACGTCCAGGCGCGCGCAGGACGGCCCTGCGCATCCCGGAATTCGCGCACGGCCACGCTGCGTGCCCGGGGCTCGCCGCGCCAGGCCGCGAACGGCAGCACCACCACCGGATACTCCAGGCCCTTGCTCTTGTGCACGGTGACGATCTGCACCATGCCAGCATCCGACTCCAGGCGCAGCTGACGCGTCTCGTCGTTGGTCGCATCCGCGCGCTGTCGCGCGAACCAGTGCAGCAGTTCCGCCGCGCTGGGACGCAGCGCCGATTCGGCCTGCAGCAGTTCGGCCAGGTGCAGGGTGTCGGTGAGTCGACGCTGGCCGTCGGCCTCGGCGAGCCAGCGCGGTGCGGCATCGACCACGAACGGCAGTAGCGCCGGCAGCGGTCCGCGCTGTCGCCAGGCATCGGCAGCGTCGGCAAAGCGGGCCAGCCACGACTGCTGCGCGCCATCGTCACCGTCGAGCGCCTGCAGCGCGGCGGCATCCAGTCCAAGCAGCCGCGTCGCCAGTGCGGCGCGGAAACGACCGCCATCCGCCGGTTCGAGCAGGCTCGCCAGCAACGCATGCAGGTCTTCGGCCGCTTCACCGGCGAACACGTTCGCACCCGACAGCGTTGCAGCGGCGATGCCGGCGCGGGTCAGCGCGCGCTGCATCATCGCGGCCTGGTCGTTGGTCTGGGTCAGCACGGCGATGTCGGCGGGACGCAGCGCTCGCACGCGCTCGCCGACGCGCAGCGTGCCCTGCGCGAGCAGTTCCGCGACCACGCGCGTCGCGGCATCGCGCATGACCGCGAATTCGTCGTCCTTGTTGCGCAGGCCCTTGCGCAGCGCCGAATTCGTCGGTCCCTTGGGATCGTGCGGCGCCCTGTGCAGCCAGTGCAGGGTCATCCCCGGCACCGTGCAGACGTCGCCGCGTGCATCGGCGAGACGCAGGTCATCGTCGCGCGCATCGCTGCCGGCTTCGACGCGCTCGAATTCGATGCCATCGACGTGGAACGGCAAGCCGTGCGACCGGAACACGGTCTCGATCGCGCGCAGCACCGCAGGCGTGGATCGATAATTGACGCCGAGCGAGACCACCGCAGAGGCACCACCGCGCCTGATCGCATAGTCCTTCGCCGCCAGGTACGTGGCGAGATCGCCGCCGCGGAACCGGTAGATCGCCTGCTTGGGATCGCCGATCAGGCACAGCCAGCCCGGCGCACTGTTCGATGCGGCGGCGTCCGCGCCGGCTTCGTGCATGCGCTTGAAGATGTCCCACTGGCGCGGATCCGTGTCCTGGAATTCGTCGATCAGCCGGTACGGCCAGCGCGCGGCGAGCGCGGCAGCGAATTCGGCATCGTCGCTGGCGCGCCACACGCGTTCGATCAGGCGGTCCTGGTCGCACAGCCCACGTCGCGCCATCAGCGCCTCATAGCGCGCGACAGCAGTGTCGCGCAGCGCGTGCAGCGCGGCGGCCATCTCCGACTCGTGGCGTTCGGGATGCAGGGCGCGCAGTGGGTCGCAGAGTTTCGGCAGGTCATCGGCCAGCGCATCCGGCGAGTCCCACAGGGTCGACAGCAGCGGATGCAGGTCGATGTCGCCCGCACCGGGCATGCCGTTGCTCGCCGCGCGCCAGACCTCGGCCGCGACCTCGGCCCAGACTTCGCCGGGGTCGTCGATCACGCGCTGTTCGGCGAGCAGTCCGGCGCGGAAGCCGAATTCGCGCAGCGCGCGATGGCAGAAGCCGTGGATGGTCGAGATCGTCGCTTCGTCGATCTGCAGCAAGGCCGCCTCGACGCGCTCGCGCACGCGCGACTCGCCCTCGCGTGCGATCGCCGCCTGCAGCACCGCCATCGTCGGCACGGCTTCACCCTGCGGCGCGTCCTGTGGCGCGTCGAGCAGGCGCCGCGCCAGGCGCAGGCGACGACGCACGCGCTGGCGCAGCTCCTGCGTCGCCGCGCGGGTGAAGGTCACCGCGAGGATCTGCGCCATCGTCGCGCCGCGTTCCAGTAGCAGGCGCAGCACCAGCGTGGTCAGGGTGAAGGTCTTGCCGGTGCCGGCGCTGGCTTCGATCAGGCGCACGCCGTCCAGCGGCAGGTGCAGGCCGACATCGCGCGGCGGCGCCGTCTCCGGCGCGGCATCGTTCGCGGCGGGCGCACCGAACAGGGGCAGCTGCGTGCTCATGCGCCCAAGCCCGTGGCGTCGAACACGCGGAGGGCGATCTCGCGGAAACGCGCACCGAAGCGGCCATCGATGGCATCGAGCAGGCCCTCGGGGCGGAACGCCAGGCGCAACCACGCGTCATCGCACTCACGCCGGCCTTCATACGGTGCATATGCCTCACAGGCCTTGCGCCAGGCCGCGAACGCATCGCCCTTGGCGGCGAAGGCTTCGGCATAGGCATGGGCGGCTTTCGGCGCGAACGGCAGCGGCGCGGACTGGCCGTCGCGCCACAGGTCGAGCAGCACGCGCAGCCGCGCCTGCGCCTGTTCACGAGGCACGCCGGACCACACCGCCTCGACGATGGCGTCCTTCTTGCCATCGATGGCGAGCAGGCGCGTCGTCGCGGCTTCGCCCAGCATCGCGGCCAGCAGCAGATGGTCGATGCCGGCGCGCAGGCGGCGCTTGCCGTCCAGACGCCCCGCGCTGAGCAGCACGCGATGGCCGCCATGCACATCGTCGAAGCGGACGTGGATGCCGAGCCCGGCATCGCCTTCCACCACGACGGCCGGCGCATCGCCGACCACGGCGGCACGCGCGGCGCGCAGGCGCAGTGCGTCGCCGCGCGCGGCATCGGCCAGTTGCTCGCCATCGCGCCCGGGCGGCAGCAGGCCGCGTGCGCGCAGGCGACGCGGCGAATCATCAGTGCCGATGTCCAGCGCCGTCGCTTCATCCAGCAGCGCGTCGAGGACGTGGTAGCGCAGCAGCTTGTCGTGGCCGAGCGGCTCGCGATCGGGTGCGTCGTCCGCATCCTCGGGCAGGCGCAGGCCAAGCCGTCCGCGCAGCCAGGCTTTCGCCGGATTGGCGAAGAAACGCTGCAGTGCGTCCCGGTCCGGCAGTTCCTCGTCCAGCGCGTCGAGCGCCGTCGTCGACAGCGCATCGTCGACGAAGGCCGGCACCGTGTGCAGGTCGCGCGCGGCCACGGCGTCGGCGCGCCATTCGCCGCGATACGAGAACCGGCGCGGTTCGACACCGCCGTCGTCGCCCGCGCCGAATGCACGCGGCGAGAACGGCTGCAGCGGATGTTCGACGCACAGTGCCTCGCGCACCGATTCGCCATGCATCGCTTCCACCGCATCGAGCAGTTCGGCGACCACCGGCGAGGGCTCGCGCACGCTGCCGTCGCGCGCGTCGCGGCCGCCGTAGCTCAGGTAGAACACGTCGCCCGCGGCGCACAGCAGCTGCAGGAACAGGAAGCGATCGTCCTCGCGCACCGAGCGGTCGCCGAGCCGGCGCGGCGCACGGCCCTGGATGGCATCGACGAGGCGGTTGATGTCGTCGCCCGGCTCGCGGCGCGGATAGGCATCGGCATCCAGGCCAAGCAGGCAGATCACCCGGAACGGCACGGTGCGCAGCGGCACCATCCCGGCGAAGACCACGCCGCCGGACAGCCACGGCCGATGCGGCGATGCGCGTTCGAGCGTGTCGCGCAGCGCGCGCTGCACCAGCGCGGCGGGCAGCGGGCCGGCGTCGGCGGCTTCGTCGGCGAAATCGTCGAGCGTCTCCAAGAGCAGGCGCCGCGCCTGCGCCTCGGCATCGTCCTGCGGGACCGGTGCGAGCAGGTCCTGCAGCAGCGCGGCCAGCGTCTCGCGCCATGCACCCGCGTCACGCGGTTCGCGCGCCCAGGCCGCGAACGCACGCAGCCTGCGATACAGCGTCAGCGCGCCGTCCAGCAGCTCGGCGTCGGCGCCTTCGAGTTCAGGATACGGCGCGATGAGCGCGGCATCGACTTCGACCTCGGCGGCATCGCCGCTCGCATAGCCGCCGAGCAGGCGCTCGATGCCGAAATCGAAGCTGTATTCGCGCCAGCGTCCGACACCGGCGCGTTCGCGCGCCTGCGCGTCCTCGCCCCAACGCACGCCCGCTGCGGCGAACCAGTCGTCGATCTTCGCGCGCCGCGCGGCATCCAGGCCCAGCGCATGCGCGATGGCCGGCGTCGCCAGTAGGTCGCGGAACAGGCCGGCGGTGAGCGGCGCATCGGCCAGGCCGATCAGCACGGGCAGCAGCGGCACCAGCGGATGCGACTGCAGCTGCGGGCGATCGGCGAGCGAGAACGGGATCCAGCGCGGGTCGTCGGGCGCGATGCCGCCGAACACCGCGCGCGCCAGCGGCAGGTACTCGGCGATGTCCGGCGCCAGCACCGCGATCTCCGAGGGCTGCAGCGGCGGATCGAAGCGAGGGTCTTCGAGCAGGCCGCGCAGCTGGTCGTGCAGCACTTCGACTTCGCGCAGCTTCGAATGGCAGGCGTGGAGTTGCAGCGAGACGTCGCCGGGATCGAACGCGCTCGGCACCGGCGCGGCGCGATCAAGCACGTCCTGCTGCAGGCGATGCAGCAGGGTGTCGCGGCCGGGCGCGACGAAGCATTCGAGTTCACTGTGCGGCAGCAGCACGTCGTAGGCGAACAGCTGGGCGACGATCTCGCGACCGCCGGCGCCCCAGGCCATCAGCAGCGGGTTGTCGCGCTGCGCGTCGGCCAGTGCCGCCGGCAGCGACTGCGGGCCGTCGCGGCGCAGGCGCTCGCGCAGCGATTCCACGTCGCCCCAGTATTCGGCCGACGGCGTGGGCAGGTGGAAGTCCAGGTCGATCCACTGCCCCACCACCGCCAGCAGGTGCAGCACGTCCGGCGAGACATGGATGGTGCCGAACGCGACCAGGCGCGGCGGCAGGCCCGGCGGCGGTGTGCCGGTCGCGGTGGCCGAGTCGCGATCGTGGCGCGCCAGCCAGTCGGCGAGCAGCGCGGCGCGGTGCGCGCCTGGCTGGCGTCGGCGCAACTGGCGCCACAACTGGGCCTGCCAGTCGTCGCGCGACTCCGGATGCCCCGCCTCCCAGTCGCGCAGCCAGTCCGGGCGATAGGCCTGGTACTTGTCGAACGCACCGGCCAGGGCCTCGGCCAGGCCGAGACGGGCCAGCGCGACCTCGCGGGGATCGCCGCTGCCGCCCGCCCGCTGCAGGTGCCGGCGCACCGGCGGCGGCAGGCCGCCGGGCTCCGCGCCGAGCAGGCCGTAGAGCCGCCAGCGCAGGTGGTCGCGATCCCAGGGCGACTGGTCGGGCAGGCCGGGACGATCCGCGCGCAGCAGCCGCCAGACGAACTCCGAGGGCGTGCACAGGTCCAGGTTCGCGGCCACGCCGTGGCGCTCCGCCAGGGTCTGCAGCAGCCAGTGCCGCAGCGTCGGCTGCGGGATCAGGATCACGTCCGGCGCCAGCGAATCCACGTCCAGCGGCGTCGCCAGGCGCTCGCCCAGCAGCGCCGCCAACCGGTCGAGCCGGTTGCCGGAGATCAGGCGGAAGCGGGTGGAGGCGGTCGGCATCGAGGACACATGATGCCGGAGCGCGCGCCGCACCGCTCCGCGCAAAAGAAAGCGCCGCTGCGATGAGGCAGCGGCGCTGGGTGGATCAGATCAGTGGATCAGGCGGGACCGGCGTGGATCAGAACTTCTTGTCCACGTTCAGCTGCACGCCATGGTCGCGGTCCTCGCCGTTGCCGATCAGGCCACGGTAGTCGAGCTTGAACGACCAGTCGTTGTCCAGGTCGAACAGGAAGCCCAGGCCGAACATCCAGCGGCTGCGGTCGAAGTCAGAGAACGTCGCGCGGTAGAACGGGCCGCTCGGCAGGTCCGCGTAGCGCATGGTCTGCGCGCCGCTGCCCTTGAAGTCGTGCTGGTATTCCACCCGCAGCTGCGGCGAGAACAGGCCCCACGTGGTTTCGCGACGGTAGTCGATGCGCACGCCGGCGTTGCCGGTGGTGGTGTCGACCTCCATCTCGTTGTAGCGCAGCGCGAAGATCGCGTCGCCGTTCTCGGTGTAGCCGTCCAGCGTGGCGCGGGCCACGTCGACGCGGGCGTACGGCGTGAACTGCCAGGCGTTGCCCGCCGCGATGTCCGCACCGACCGACAGCGAACCGAACCACTGCGAACCACCGCGATTGCCGTTCACGAAGTTGCCGTTGCTGGTCACGAAGCGGCGCAGGTCGTAGTCGAGCTTCTGGTAGCCCCACAGGCCGTCGAGGAAGAACACATCGCCCGGGCTGTAGCTGCCGTAGAGCGCGAAGGTGTAGGCGCGGCCTTCGCTGCGGCTGCCGTTCTCGCCGACATCGCTGCCGTCGGTGCCGTAGCCCACGCCGCCGCCGAGCACGAACGACTCGTTGACGCGGTAGTCCAGGCCGAAGCTCACGCCATCGGTCTCGAAGTCGACATCGGCGCTGTCGTTACGACCATCGCGGTTGCCCGAGCGGATCATGCCAGAGGCCCAGATGCCGAACGCCTTGTTGCCGTTGCCGCTGCCGCCGCCCTGGCCGGCACCGCCGCCCGCACCATTGCCCGAACCTCCGCCGATGCCCGCACCGATGCTGTTGCCGGTGGTCGGACGATCGCAGCGACGACCCGGGATGCTGCCCACCATCTCCGGGCAGTACTGGTCGTACGACACGCTCAGGCCGTTGTCGAAGCCACCACCCGTGCCCGCGCCATGCAACCGCTCCAGACGCTGCTGGAAGTTGTTGATCTGCGTCGTCGCGAAGCGGCGGGTCGCATCGGCCTGCGATTCGATCAGGCCACGCACTTCCGGATCGCGCGACGGATCGGGGCGCTGCACGATGTTGATCGTGTAGGCGCGGGTGCCGGTGAAGCCCAGCGCGTCCGTGGCGCGGATGGTGAAGTTGAACGCACCCGTGGCCGTCGGCGCACCGCTGAGGTTGCCGTTGGCATTGAGGGTGACGCCCGCCGGCAGCGCGCCGGCCGACACCGCGAAGGTGTAGGGCGCAGTACCGCCCACCGCGTTGAACACATGGTTGTAGGGCACCGAGAAGATGCCGTTGGGCAGGACCGGCGGATTCACCGTGATCGTCGGGGTCGAGATCGCCAGGGTGTAGGCGTTCGTCACCGTCGCCGCAGTGCCGGTGGTGCTGTCGGTGGCGCGGATGCTGAAGCTGAAGCTGCCGGCCACCGTCGGCGTGCCGCTGAGCGCGCCCGTGGTCGCATTGAGCGTGAGGCCCGCAGGCAGCGCACCGGCCGTCAGCGCGTAGGTGTACGGCGCCACGCCGTTGCTCGCGGTGAAGGTCTGGCTGTACGGCGTGCCGCCGGTACCGGCCGGCAGCGCACCCGCCGCCGGCGTCAGCGACAGGGTCGGCACTGCGATCGTCAACGTGTAGTTGTTGGTGACGGTCGCGGCGGTGCCGCCGGTGCTGTCGGTGACGGTCACGCTGATGTTGAACGTGCCCGACTGCGTCGGCGTGCCGCTGAAGGTGCGGGTGCCGGCGTTGAAGGTGATGCCGGTCGGCAGCGCACCGGTCTGGGTCACGGTGTACGGCGCGATGCCGCCCGCGATCGTCAGCACCTGCGAGTACGCGGTACCGGCATTGCCGGCCGGCAGCGTCGCCGGGGTCAGCGTGATCGTCGGGACGAGCACCACCACGGTGTAGGCGCGCGCGCCCGTCTGGCCGAAGTTGTCGGTCGCGGTCACGGTGAAGTTGAACGTGCCCGACGTGGTCGTCGTGCCGCTCAGCGCACCGCCCGTGGTCAGGCTCAGGCCGTTCGGCAGGCTGCCCGCGGTCACCGCGAAGCTGTACGGCGCCGCGCCACCGTTGGCAGTGAGCGTCTGGCTGTACGCCAGACCGGCGGTGGTGCTGGGCAGGGTCGCCGGGTCGACGACGATGACCGGTGCCGGCACGTCGATCGTGTAGTTCTGCGCGATCGAGAACGGTGCGCCCACGCCGGTCAGCACGGTGTCGGTGGCGGTGATCGTGATCGGGTAGCTGCCCGGCACGGTCGGCGTACCGCTGATCGTGTTGCCGCTGAAGCTCATGCCGGCCGGCAGCGCGCCGGTGAGGGCGTAGCTGAAGCTGTTCGAGCCGCCCGCAGCCGGGAAGGTCTGCGAGAAGGCCGTCGCGTACGGCGCGTTCAGCGTGCCCGGGGCCGGGGTCATCGTCAGCGTCGGCGCTGCGATGGTCACGGTGTAGGCCTGGCTGCCGGTCTGGCCGAAGTTGTCGGTCGCAGTCACGGTGAAGCTGTAGGTGCCCACCTGGTTCGAGGTGCCCGAGAGCACGCCACCGCTGGCCAGGGTGATACCCGGCGGCAGGCTGCCCGCACTCACCGCGAAGCCGTACGGCGCGGCACCACCAGTGGCGGTGATGGTCTGGCTGTAGGCAACCGCACCCGTCGGATCCGGCAGGGTCGCCGGGCTCACGACGATGGCCGGGGCCGGCACGTCGATCGTGTAGTTCTGCGCGATCGAGAACGGCGCGCCCACGCCGGTCAGCACGGTGTCGGTCGCCGTGACCGTGATCGGGTAGCTGCCCGGCACGGTCGGCGTACCGCTGATCGTGTTGCCGCTGAAGCTCATGCCGGCCGGCAGGGTGCCGGTGAGGACGTAGCTGAAGCTGTTGGAGCCGCCCGATGCGGTGAAGGTCTGCGAGAACGGCGTCGCGTACGGCGCGTTCAGCGTGCCCGGGGCCGGGGTCATCGTCAGCGTCGGCGCCGCGATGGTCACGGTGTAGGCACGGCTGCCGGTCTGGCCGAAGTTGTCCGTCGCGGTGACCGTGAAGTTGTAGGTGCCCACCTGGTTCGAGGTACCCGAGAGCGCGCCACCGCTGGCCAGGGTGATGCCCGGCGGCAGGCTGCCCGCGCTCACCGCGAAGCCGTACGGCCCGACGCCACCGGTCGCGGTGATGGTCTGGCTGTAGGCGGTCGCAGCGACCGGATCAAGCAAGGTCGCCGGACTGACGACGATGGTCGGGGCCGACACATTGAACGTATAGCTCTGACCGATCGTGAACGGCGAGCCCGTACCGGTGGAGCCGGTGTCGGTCGCCGTGATCAACACGATGTAATTGCCAGGCACGGTGGGCGTGCCCGAGACGGTGTCGCCGGTCAGGCTCAGGCCGGTCGGCAGGGTGCCGGTGACCGCGTAGGTGTACGGTCCGATGCCGCCGCCCGCAGTGAAGGTCTGCGAGAACGGCGCGCCATAGGCCGGATTGAATGTGGTCGACGGCGGCGCCAGCGTCAGGGTCGGACCGGCGACGGTCAGCGCGAACGCCTGGCCAACCGAGTACGGGCCGGTGCCGGTGCTGCTGTCGATGGCCGACACATTCAGATTGAACGTGCCCGCCTGCGTCGGCGTACCCGAGATGGTCACCGTATTCGCGGTGGTGCCGGTGACGGCGAGGCCTGCGGGCAGGTTGGTGACCTGATAGGTCGACCACGGCTGCGCGCCACCGTTGAAGGTGAAGGTCTGCGAGTACGGCACCGCGACCGTGGCGGCAAGGCTGCCGCTCGCGGTGATCGTGATGATCGGATCCTGCACCGTCACGCTGACCGTCGCCGGCGCCGACGTGCCACCGCTGTTGGTCGCGGTGTAGGTGAAGCTGTCCGGGCCGGCGTAACCGGTGGTCGGCTGGTAGGTGATCGTGGTGCCGCTGACGATCACCGTGCCGTTGGCCGGCGAAGTGCCGATGGCAAGCGACGTCGCGGCGCCGCCCGACAGGCTCAGCGGCACGTTGGTGGCCGCCGCGTTGTAGGCGACGGTCAGCGACGAGTTCGCGGCGGTCGGCGGCACGTCGATCACGTTGATCGCGTACGCCTGGGTGGCCGTGTACGGGCCGGTGCCGGTGCTGCTGTCGGTCGCGGTGATGCTGAAGTTGAAGCCGCCCAGCGCGCTCGGCGTGCCGGTGATGGCACCCGTGGACGGGTTGAGGGTCAGGCCGCCCGGCAGCGCGCCGGCGGTGACGGCATAGCTGTACGGCGAAGTGCCGCCGGAGGCCGCCGTGATCGACGCCGAGTAGGCGGAACCGAGGGTGCCGCCCGGCAGCGCGGTCGCCGGCAGGCTGATCGTCGGCGGTGCGATGACCAGCGTGTAGGCCTGGCTACCCGAGAACGGGCCCGGGAAGGCGCTGTTGTCGGTGGCCGTGACGGTGAAGTTGAACGTACCGCCCGCAGTGGGCGTACCGCTCAGCACACCACCCGGGGACAGCGTGAGGCCGGCCGGCAGCGTGCCTGCAGTGACCGCGAAGGCATACGGAGCAGTGCCACCGCTGGCGGTGATCGTCTGGCTGTAGGCCGCCGCCACCGTGCCGTTCGGCACCGTGGCCGGGCTGACCGTCACCGGCACGTCGTCGTTGGTGATCGTGCCGACGCCCTGGTTGTCGCTGATCGTCGCGTTGGTGGCGCCGCTGAGGTTGACGAAGAAGGTCTCGTTCGCCTCGGGGACGATCTCGCCGATCACCGGCACCGTGATGGTGCGGGTGGTCTGGCCCGGGGTGAAGGTCAGCGTGCCGCTGGTATTGGTGTAGTCCGCCGGCTGGGTCGCGGTGCCGTCGGCCGTGGCGTAATTCACCTGCACCGTCTGGCCGCTGGCGGCGTTGAGGGTCACGGTGAACACCGCGTTGACGGTGCCGGCATTGCCTTCGACCACCGTGACGTCATTGATCGACAGGCTCGGCAGCGGATCGTCGTTGACGATGGTGCCCACGCCCTGGCCGTCGACCACCACCGCGTTGATCACGTTGGTGACGTTGACGAAGAAGGTCTCGCTCGGCTCGTTCAGCAGTTCGCCGTTGACCAGCACCGTGAAGGTGTAGGTGCTGCTGCCGGCCGGGATGGTCTGGCTGGTCAGGCTGCTGGCGACGTAGTCGACGCCGGCGGTGGCGCTGCCGTTGGCGGTGCCGATGTCGAAGGTGACGCCGCCCGGGCCGGCCGGTGCGCTCAGGCTGACCGTGAAGGTGAAGTTGGTGATGCCGGCATTGCCTTCGTTCGCCGTGACATCGTTGATCACCAGGTTCGGCAGGTCGTCGTTGAGGATCGTGCCGGTCGCCGCATTCGGCACGCCGACGGTGTAGCCGGCGCCCGCATTCAGGGTCAGGGTGACCGTCTCGTTGGTTTCGATGGTGGCATCGGCGGTCGGATTGACCGTAATCGTGCCGGTGGTGCTGCCGGCCGGGATGACCAGCGGCGAGGTGATCGTCGCGTAGTCGGTGCCGTTGGTTGCCGTGCCGCCAATGGTATAGCCGATCGACAGCGCCGAGAACGACGCCTGGTTCAGGGTGACCGTGTAGACGAGGTTGGGCGCGCCGTCTTCCGCGACATTCGCCGGCGAGACGCTGATGGTCGCGCTCGGCACGTCGTCGTTGAGAATGGTGCCGGTGGCGCTGGCGGGCACGCCGACGGTGTAGCCGGTGCCGGCCGCGACCGTGAAGGTCACGGTTTCATCGGCTTCGACGGTGCCGTCGACGCTCGGATCGATGGGGAAGGTCGCCGTGGTCGCGCCGGCGGGGATGGTGATGTTCGCGGGCGCGCCGGTGTAGTCGACGCCGGAGGTCGCGGTCCCGGAGAGGGTGAGATTGACCACCGTCGGCGAGGAAATGTTGAGGCTGCGGGTGACCGTGTAGCTGAAATTGGTCGCGCCGTCTTCACTGACCGAGGCCGGCGTGACCGCGATGGAGACGGACGGCGGCGGGCTGACGGTGAGGGTGAAGTTCTCGGTTTCGAAATGACTGCCAACGCCAGTACTGCTGTCGGTCACGCGGATAGTCACCGGATAGTTGCCGGGTGCCGCTGTGGTCGTGCCGCTGATCACGCAACCGGTGGAAATAGTGATGCCGGCGGGAAAACCCGGGCCGGGCTCAAGCAGACAGCTGTGCGGGGCAACGCCGCCGCTGACGGTCAGGGTCTGCGAGAACGGGACACTCTGGATCGCGGTGGCGCCGACGGGCGTGATCGACAATGGCGCCGGGTCAACCGTACCGCTGTAGCCCTTGTCGGTGAACTGCGCGGTCGGCGTGGTCGCATCGGTCGAGCGGACGGTGAAGCCGTAGCCGCCGCGCTGGGTGGGCGTGCCACTGATGACGCCGGCGCTGCTCAGGGTCAGGCCGAGCGGGAGGGTGCCGCTCTGCAGGGTGTAGGTGTAGGGCGCGAGACCGCCGGTCGAGGACAGGGTCTGCGAGAACGGCGTGCCTGCGCTCATCGCCGGCAGGGTGGCCGGGTTCACCGTGATCGGCGAGGTCGGCGGCTGGATCGTGACGGTGACGGTGATGAAGTCGCTGTTGTCGTCGAGGACGACGAAGGTATCGGTGCCGCCGCCGGCCGGCGTGGAACCGTTGTGGTTGTAGTTATAGGTGTCGATGGGCGCCGGGTCGCCGACGGTCGCGGTGCCGTGGGTTGGCGGGGTCGATACGAGGCCAAGGCCAAAGTTGTGGCACGCGATGAGGTTCACGTTGACCGTGCCGCCCCAGGCGACTGTCGCGGTGCGATTGGCGCAGCCGGGATAGGTCGAGGGCAGGCCGACAGCAGAGGCCAGCATGGGCATGAACATGCCGACTGCGAGCAGGAGGAACGCGAGCATGCCGACGAGACGGCGGCCCGAACGATGATTCGAAGTCATGAGCATGATCCTGTTCCCCTGAAATCGCCCGTCGGACACGGGCTGCCGGCAAGCCCCCTGTGGCCGCCTTGCGCAACACAGACCCGGGCGAGGCAGCGGCACGCCACCCGCTCCCCCGGCATCTTCATCGCCATTGAAACAGGGTTCAGCCCCGGGCGAAAGCCCCCGCCGCAAACTGATACCAACATACGGCACCGCCGGGCCTTGTCGCCCCGGCCAATGCGGTTCAGAGTACGTCGGCGCGACGCAACGAGGCGCCGCGCTCACCATCCAAGGGGAGGATCACGATGAGCGAATTCTTCATCGGCCAGATCATGATGGCCGGCTTCAACTTCGCGCCCAAGTTCTGGGCGCTCGCGAACGGCCAGCTGCTGCCGATCAACCAGAACCAGGCCCTGTTCTCGCTGCTGGGGACGCAGTACGGGGGCAACGGCACCACCAACTTCGCCCTGCCGGACCTGCGCAGCCGCACGCCGATCGGCTACGCCTCCTCGGTCGATCCGAGCTGGCAGCCGCCGTCGGTGCAGATCGGCCAGGCCTCCGGCGTCGAGAACGTGACCCTGCTGAGCACCAACCTGCCGGCACACAGCCACCAGCTCAATGCCACGTCCAGCAACGGCACCACCCGGAACCCCAACAATGCGATTTACGCCAGCAGCGGTGTGTCGCTGTTCGGGCCGTCGAACGGGCCGGCAGTTCCGCTGAACCCGGCCACGGTCTCGCCCTCCGGCGGCAACCAGCCGCATCCGAACCTGCAGCCCTACAGCGTGATCAACTTCTGCATCGCGCTGAGCGGCATCTTCCCGTCGCGCAACTGACGCCAGACACCAAGGACAACGGACCCGCGCGCCATGCCGCGCGATCCATACAACCTCCGGAGCACATCATCCATGTCACAGCCCTATATCGGCGAAATCCGCATGTTCGCGTTCGGCACGCGCGGCGCCCCCACCGGCTGGCAGGCCTGCGACGGCAGCCTGCTCCCCATCTCTGAATACACCCCCCTGTTCTCGCTGATCGGCACCACCTACGGCGGCGACGGCCAGACGACCTTCGCGGTCCCTGATCTGCGCGGCCGCGTACCGATCCACCAGGGCACGGGCCCCGGCCTGAGCAACTACGTCATCGGCCAGCGGGCCGGCACCGAGACCGTGACCGTGCTGCCGACCCAGATGCCGGCGCATACGCATACCGCGATCGCAACGACGGCCGCAGCGACAACCGGGACACCCGGTACCGGCGTGATTCCAGGCACCGTCGCCAATCAGACCATGTACGTCACCGACACCACCGGCGGTACGCCTTTCACCCAAGCCGCCAACGCGGTGAGCCTGGCCGGCGGCAGCCAGCCGCACGAGAACTGCATGCCCACGCTGACGGTGCAGTACTGCATCGCCACCTTCGGCATCTTCCCGTCGCAGGCATGAGCGCCGTCCCTGCACGCATCGACATCCCACAGCGCCACGCAGGCGCGGCCGCGACCATTCCGCGGCACCTCATCGGAGGAACCAGTTCATGACGCAACCCTTCATCGGCGAAATCCAGCTGTTCGGCTTCAATTTCAATCCCCGCGGCTGGGCATTCGCGAACGGCGCCACCCTCCCGATCTCGCAGAACACCGCGCTGTTCTCGCTGATCGGCACCATCTACGGCGGCAATGGCACGACCACCTTCCAGTTGCCCAACTTCGCCGGTCGCGCCGGCTGCCAGCTGGGCAACGGCCCGGGCCTGTCGCCACGCACGCTGGGCGAGACCTTCGGCGTCAATACCGTCACCCTGATCAGCACCCAGATCCCGCAGCACAACCACGGCGTGGTGCTCTACGCGCAGAACGACACCACCAAGCGCGCCAGCTCGCCCTCGGCCAACAATGCGCTGTCGGTCTCCTCGGATGGCGCGGCAACATCGTTCCTGCCGTCCGGGTCGCCGAACACCCAGTTCGCCCCGAACATGCTCTCGCCCAGCCAAGGCGGCGGCCAGCCCCACCAGAACCAGCAACCCTATCTGGGCGTGAACTTCTGCATCGCGCTGCAGGGCGTCTATCCGTCGTTCCCGTGACATGACGGTGGCGACGCCATCGCGGCTCGCACCGTTTCCACCGGAGCGGACCGATTGCCTGGGCATGCCCGCGCTCCTCGCCGAGCGCGGGTTCCGCCTGCGGTGGCTGCGCGACGACGACCTGCCCTGGCTGCGCGATCTGTATGCGACGACCCGCGCCGAGGAAATGGCGCCGGTGCCCTGGCCGGCGATCGCGAAGCGCGCGTTCCTGGACCAGCAGTTCGGGCTGCAGCACCAGCACTACCTGACCCACTACGGCGACACCGACTTCCTGGCCATCGAACAGAACGGGCGCGGCCCGGTCGGACGTTATTACCTGCAGCGCGTGGCGCCCGCGCACCTGATCGTCGACATCTGCCTGTTCCCGGGGCTGCGCGGCAGCGGCGTGGGCGGCGCGCTCATTCGCCACAGCCAGGCCGAGGCCGCCGCGCTCGGGCGCGGCATGCACCTGCACGTGATGCGGACCAATCCCGGCGCGAAGCGGCTCTACGAACGCCTGGGCTTCACCGTCACCGACGACAGCGGCGCGTCGCACCTGGCCATGGCCTGGACGCCGGAAACCGGCTCGTCCCCGGTCAGTTGAAGACCGCCTGGTAGAGGAAGCCCGCGCGCTCCTGGGCGACCGGCACCAGGAAGATCCCGGCTTCGCCGACGCGCGGATGGCGCATCGCGTAGATCTGCTGCGGGAACAGGATCGGCGCGGTGTTGCGGAACAGCAGCGAGAACGGCGCCCGGGCGGCATTGGCCGTCTGGGTCTCGAGTGGGCGCGCCTCCACCAGCACGAACTCCACGTCCATGTCGTTGAGACTGGCGGTGAACGTTTCGTTCACGCAGCCGGCGAAATGTTCCAGCGTCAGCAGATCCATGGAGTCCCCGTGTGCGGTCGATATGGCCGACGGATCGTCGTCGGCAAGCCGCGACATCCTCGCGTGCGCGCGGCCCGCGCACAAGGCGGTGTCCGGCATCACTTCCTCCGAGGGGCCGGGATGCGGGACGCTGCGTCGCCGCCGACCACGCAGACAGGCGGTCATCGGCCGGCGACAATGGGCGCCCGCCGGCCGCTGCCGCTCCACCGGGATTCAGCCGGCAGCCGCCATCCTGAACGCCTTTTTTACGCCCCGGATCCCCCACCGCCGTGTCCTCCGCCCCCATCCCCACCGCCGTCCGCGTCGCCGGCCTCCGCCTCGAACGGGGTGGCCGCGTCATCCTGCGCGACATCGACCTGGCGGTGCCCCGGGGCAGCGTGACCGCGATCCTCGGCCCCTCGGGCTGCGGCAAGTCGACCCTGCTGTCGGCGATCACCGGCGAGCTGTCGCCGGCCGCCGGCAGCGTCGAGGTCTTCGGCCAGCCGGTCCCGCAACGCAGGCGCGACCTGCTGGAACTGCGCAAGCGGATCGGCGTGCTGCTGCAGGGCAACGGCCTGCTGACCGACCTGACCGCCGCCGAGAACGTGGCCCTGCCGCTGCGCACGCATACCGACCTGCCGCCGGCCGTGGTGCGCCAGCTGGTCGAGATGAAGCTGCATGCGGTCGGCCTGCGCGCCGCCGCCGACCTCTACCCGCGCGAACTCTCCGGCGGCATGGCGCGCCGCGTCGCCCTGGCCCGCGCCCTCGCGCTGGACCCGCCGCTGATGATCTACGACGAGCCCCTGACCGGCCTGGACCCGATCGCCAGCGGCGTGATCATGAGCCTGATCTCCCGGCTCAACCGTACCCTGGGCCTGACCAGCCTGATCGTGACCCACCACGTCCACGAAACCCTGCCGATCGCCGACCGCGCCGTGGTCATCGCCAACGGCGGCATCGTCTTCGACGGCACGCCCGCCGAACTGCAGGCCGGCCGCGACCCGCTGGTGCGCCAGTTCCTCGACGGCCAGCCGGACGGTCCCATCCCGTTCGACGCCGCGCCGCGCACGGAGGCCGCGTGATGGCCTTCACGCAGGCGATCCGGGGATTGGGCAAGGCCGGCCTGTTCTCGCTCTCGGTCTTCCGGGCCAGCAAACCCACCGCGGACTTCTGGCGCGAATTGCTGCGCGAGGTCTACAAGATCGGCGCGCGTTCGCTGCCGATCATCGCCGTCGGCGGCGCCTTCGTCGGCCTGTCGGTGACGCTGCTGGGCTACCGCGTGCTGGTCACCTACGGCGCCACCGGCCAGGTCAGCGCGGCGGTCGGGATCGGCCTGTACCGCGAACTGGCACCGGTGCTGACCGCGCTGCTGTTCGTCGGCCGCGCCGGCAGCTCGATCGCGGCCGAACTGGGCCTGATGCGTGCGACCGACCAGATCACCGCGCTCGGCCTGATGGGCATCGACCCGGTCGGCAAGGCCGTCGCGCCGCGCTTCTGGGCGGCGGTGCTGAGCATGCCGCTGCTCACCGCGTTCTTCTGCAGCCTGGCGATCGCCGCCAGCTGGTTCCAGGCGGTGCAGGTGCTGGGCATCGACAACGGCAGCTACTGGCAGGTCATGAAGGACGCCGTGGATTTCCGCGAGGACTTCCTGTCGGCCTTCCTGAAGTCGGCCGTGTTCGGCGGCACCGCCGCGCTGGTCGCCTCGTACGTGGGTTACCACGCCGAGCCGACCATCGAAGGCACCTCGGTGGCCACCACCCGCGCCGTGGTCAACGCCTCGCTGCTGGTGCTGATGTTCAACTTCGTCCTCTCCGCTTTCCTGTTCAGATGACCTTTCGCCACGGACTCCTCCCCCTGGCCCCCGCTCCTTCAGGTAACCCGTCATGAGTACCCGCGGTCCCCGTCTCGAATTCGCCGTCGGCGCGTTCCTCCTCCTGGCCCTGGCCTCGCTGCTGGTGCTGGCGATCGCGTCCACCAACGGCCGATTCGGCTTCAGCCAGGACACCTATCCGCTCAAGGCCCGCTTCACCAACCTCGGCCAGCTGCGGCCGATGGCGCCGGTGAAGATCGGCGGCGTGGCCATCGGCAAGGTCGCCTCGATCGACCTGGATCCGCAGAAGCTCGACGCCGTGGTCGTGCTCGACATCGACAGCCGCTACAAGGACCTGCCGATCGACACCTCGGCGAGCATCCTCACCGGCGGCCTGCTCGGCGAGAGCTATGTCGGCCTGCAGCCCGGCGGCGACCCGCAGACGCTCAAGCCAGGCGAGGAAATCGCGTTCACCAGCCCGGCGGTCGACCTGATCCAGATGGCCGGCAAGTACATCTTCGGCGGCACCGGGACCTCCCCGTCGCCCACGCCCGCCGCCGAACCGGCCGGCTCCCCCATCGATGCCCCCACCGACGCCCCTTCGACCCCATGACCCCCCTCATGACCCCCATGAAGACCCGCCTCCTGCCCGTCCTCGCCGCCGTCGCCCTGGCCGCGTCCGTTCCCGCGCTCGCCCAGAATGCCGCCCAGACCGCCGCCCCGGCGCGCCCGGCCTCGGCCTCGGCGATGATGCAGGGCACGCCCAGCCAGCTCGTCCTCAACAACAGCCAGCGCGTGCTGAGCACCCTGGAGAAGCGTCGCGGCGAGTTCCAGAAGAACCGCGCGGCGCTGCGCCAGTTCATCAGCACCGAATTCAACGCGATGTTCGACCGCGACTACGCCGCCCGCCTAGTGCTGGGCCGGCATGCGCGCGGCGCCTCGGACGAGGACGTGAAGCTGTTCGCCGACGCCCTGGCCGACAACCTGATGTCGCGCTACGGCTCCTCGCTGCTGGACTTCAACACCCAGCTGCGCGTGCGCGTGAAGTCCGAGCAGGCCCTGAAGCAGGGCTTCGGCGTGAAGGTCTCCAGCGAGTTCCTGCGCCAGGCCGGCGAGCCGATCCCGGTGGACTACCTGATGCGCAAGACCGGCACGCAGTGGAAGGTGTTCGACGTGATGGTCGAAGGCGTGTCCTACGTGCAGACCTTCCGCAGCCAGTTCGACGCCGAGCTGCAGCGCAAGACCATCCGCCAGGTCGCCACCGAGCTGCGCAACGGCCAGCTCAAGGCCGACGCGGGCCAGTGATGGCAGGCACGGACACCAGCGCCGCCACCGTCGTCCGCGACGGCGAGACCCTCCGCTTCGGCGGCGCGCTGCTGCGCGAGAGCATCGCCGCGCTGTGGCGCCAGCTGCAGGACGGCAGCGCGGGCGTGCGCGTCCTCGACCTGTCGGCCGTCCAGCGCATCGACAGCGCCGGCCTGGCACTGGTGTCGCTGCTCGCGGCGCGCGGCGAGGGCATCGAACTGCACGGGATCGCCGAGGGCGGTCCCGCCGGGTTCGCCGAACTGCGCGAAGCCTATCGGCTGGGCCACGGCCTGGCCTTCGTCCGGGATTGATCCGGTCCAACCCACTACACTTTCCCCCATGAACGCACGCCTCGCCTCGCTCGGCCTCGTCCTCCTGCTGACCAGCGGCTGCGCCCACCAGGCCGCGACCCGCGACACGCCGCCCGCACCGGTGGTGGCCGAGGCCGCTGCGCCTGCGGACGCGACCTCGCCGACCGATGCCCCAGCCGATGCGTCGCCTGCGGTCGTGGCCGCTACGGACGCCACATCCGCCGACGCGACGGCGGATGCTTCCGCCGCGGACCCCGAGCAGGCGCCGACCGACGCGGAACAGGACTTCGCCGCGATCTACGGCGAAACCGCGCTGGGACAGGAAGGCTACGACCCGATCGCCGATCCCACCCTGCCGACGCCGGTGGTCGCGCCGCAGAGCTACGACCCGTGGGAGAAGTACAACCGGCAGATCCACCGCTTCAACAACGCGGTCGACCGCCGGATCGCCAAGCCGCTGGCCCGCGTCTACGTGAAGGTGGTGCCGCGCCCGGTGCGCCTGGGCGTGAGCAATTTCTTCCACAACCTCGGCCAGCCGGTGAGCGCGCTCAACGCCCTGCTGCAGGGCAAGCCCAAGCAGGCGGGACAATCGCTGGGCCGCTTCCTGATGAATTCCACGCTGGGCCTGGCCGGCCTGTTCGATCCGGCCACCGCCGCGAAGATCCCCAACCGCAGCGAGGACTTCGGCCAGACCCTCGGCAAGTGGGGCTGGAAGCGCTCGCGCTATGTCGAGCTGCCGCTGTTCGGCCCGCGCACCGTGCGCGACACCTTCGGCATGCTCGGCGACGCACCGCTCTCGCCGACGCGCCGGATCGGCAACGACGCCACCCGCGTCGGCCTGCAGGGCCTGCAGCTGGTCGACCTGCGCACCCAGCTGATGGCGACCGACAGCCTGCGCGAAGGCGCCACCGACGATTACGCCCTGGTCCGCGATGCCTGGCTGCAGCGCCGCCAGTACCAGATCCATGGCGACCAGCAGAACGGCAATACCGCCGAACTGCCCGACTACCTGCAGGACATGGAAGACGACCCGACCGTGCCGGTCAACGCGATGCCGGGCCTGCCGGGCACGCCCTGACGTTTCCTCCGCCGGACGCGCTCAGTCCGCGTCCGGCGATGCGCCGGCGTCGGACGTGCCGGCGTCAATGCCATCGTCGCCCAGCAGCAGGCGGGCCTCGTCGGCCGGCAATTCCTCGACCTTGCGCAGCTGGCGTTCGATCGCGCGGGTGCGCACGCCGGCGTCCTTGATGCTGTTCTGCACAGTGTCGAGCTGCTTGTGCGCCTTCTCGAGCACGCCGGCGAACTTGCCGAACTCGGTCTTCACCGCGCCCAGCAATTGCCGCACCTCGCCCGAGCGCTGCTCGATGGCCAGCGTGCGGAAGCCCATCTGCAGGCTGTTGAGCAGCGCCAGCAGGGTCGTCGGGCCGACCAGGGTCACGCGGTAGTCCCGCTGCAGCACCTCGAACAGGCCGGGACGACGCAGCACCTCGGCGTACAGGCCCTCGGTGGGCAGGAACAGCAGCGCGAAATCGGTGGTGTGCGGCGGCGCGAGGTACTTGTCGCGGATGCGCTTGGCCTCGACCTTGATCTGCCGCTCCAGCGCCTGCGCCGCATCGGCGACGGCGACAACGTCCGCGCGATCCTGCGCGTCGAGCAGGCGTTCGTAATCGTCTCGCGGGAACTTGGCGTCGATCGGCAGGCGCACCGCATGCCCGGCCTCGACGCCCGGCAGCTTCACCGCGAACTCGACGCGCTCGCTGCTGCCCGGCACGGTGGCGACGTTCTGCTCGTACTGCTCGATCGTCAGCACCTGTTCGAGCAGCGCGGCGAGCTGCACTTCGCCGTAGATGCCACGGGTCTTCACGTTGGTCAGCACGCGCTTGAGGTCGCCGACGCCGGTGGCGAGCTGCTGCATCTCGCCCAGCCCGCGCTGCACCTGCTCCAGCCGCTCGGAGACCAGCCGGAACGATTCGCCCAGGCGCGTCTCCAGCGTCGACTGCAGCTTCTCGTCCACGGTCGCGCGCATCTGTTCGAGCTTGGCCTCGTTGCCGGTCTGCAGCTCGCGCAGCTTCAGTTCCAGGGTCGCGCGCAGCTCGCCCAGGCGCTGCTCGTTGCGGTCGGTCAGTTCGCGCAGCTGCGCGACCAGGGCGTCGGCGAACTGCTGCTGGCGCGTCGCCAGCTCCAGCCGCGCCTTGTGCGCATCGTCGTTGAGCGCGACTCGCAATTCGTCGAGGCGCGCGTCGGTGCGCGCGGTCAGGTCGCCCAGGCTGCGGCCGAACGCATCGATGCGCTGGCCCTGGTTCGCGCCCAGGCTGTCGAGCTGCTGGCGCAGTTCGCCGCGTCCCGCGCGCTGCTCCTCGCGCAGCGCCTCCTCGATGCGCCCGCGCAGGTGGTCCAGCGCAGCCTCCGGCCGGCGCAGCAGCAGCACGACGAGCAGGACGAGGACGATCGCGACGGCGACCAGCAGCAGGACGAGCAGGAGTGCGGTATCGGGCATGGCGCCAGTGTAGCGGTCCCGCCGGGACCGCGCGCCGTCACTCCGGCGCGTGGCGCGCCACGATGTCCAGCAGCGGGCGTTCACGCAGGAACAGCGCGCGCATCTGCGACCAGGGCGCGGGATGACCTGCGATGTAGCCCTGGATGTCGTCGATGTCCTGTTCCATCAGGAACGCCAGCTGGTCGATGCGTTCCACGCCTTCCACGCACACCGACAGCTCCAGGCGCTTGGCCAGCGCGACCACGGCAACGAACAGCTGCGCGCCGGCCGCATCGCGATCGACGCCGTCGAGCAGGCTCTTGTCGAGCTTGATCTGGGAAATGCCGAGCTGCGCGATCCGCGCGAGCGAGGAATAGCCCACGCCGAAATCGTCGATCGCCAGTTTCACCCCCGAGCGCTGCAGGGTCTTCACCGCCGCGACGAAACGATCGATGTCCGACGGCAGCTGGTCCTCGACCACCTCGATCACGATCGGCAGGGCGCGGCTGGCTTCGACCAGGCGCGTCACGAACGGTTGCCGCAGCAGCGAGTCGGGCGAGACGTTCACGTGCAGGATCGGCAGCGGATGCTCCGACACGTTCCACTCGCGCCAGTCGCTCATCACGCGCTCGATCACCCAGCGGTCGATCTCCGGCATCAGCCCGGCCGCATGCAGCAGGCGCAGGAAGGTCGGCGGCCGCAGGCCGCGTTCGGGATCGTTGAGCCGGAGCAATGCCTCCACCGCGACCGGCCTGCCGCTGCGCAGGTCGATGATGGGCTGGTAATGCAGCTCCAGCCGCCCGCGACGCAGGCGCTCCAGGACCTCGTCGAGCTCGCGATCCTGGCCCGCCGGCGCCAGCGCGTCCTGTTCATGGACGCTGTCCAGGCGCACGCGCTCGCCGCCGCTGGCTTCGGCGAACTGTTCGCGGAAGTCGGCGATGCGCTGCCCCAGGCTCTGTTCGCTGCGTTCCCAGCGCAGCAGGAACGGACGATAGATCAGCACCGACAGGGCGAGGTTGAAGCCCGCCAGCGCGACCGCACGCCAGTCGCCGCCGGTGGCGAGGAAGGCGTTGACCAGCGGCGGCGTGGTCCAGCCCGTGGCCTGCGTGGGTACCGGCACCCACCCCCAGGTCAGCGCCAGCCACGTGGTCGTGGTGGCCACCAGCGGCGCGAGGACGAACGGCACCATCATGAACCGGTTGAAGATCACCGGCAGCCCGTACAGCATGATCTCGTTGACGTTGAACAGTCCGATCGGCAGCGCGGAATAGCTGATCAGGCGCTTGTTGCGCGAACGCGAGAACAGCAGCACCGCGATGATCAGGCCCATGGTCATGCCGCTGCCGCCCATGTGCACGAACGCATCGAAGAACACGTTCGTGCCGACATGCGGCATCGCCAGGCCCTGCTGGGCCGCGATGAGGTTCGCCTGGCCGGAGCCGTGCAATGCCTGCACCCACGGGGTCAGCGCCACCGAACCGTGCACGCCGATCGACCAGAGCAGGTTGATGCCGAATTCGTAGACCAGCAGGCCCGGCAGGGTATCGACCCACCCCGGATCGCTCCGCGGCATCCATGCACGCAGCGTCGGCAGGCTGGCGGTGAGCAGGGCGCCGAGCGCGACGAACAGGCTCAGGATCAACAGCGTCGGCAGCATCGAATTGAGCATGCGACGGATCGACGGACTGTAATGCCCGCCCTGGAACAGCTGCAGCGCGCCGATCCCGCCGACCCGCGCGAACAGCCACGGCACCATCGGGCCGAGCAGCAGGCAGAAGAGATTGTTCGCGAGCGAGACGTCGCCGACCAGGTTCACCGGATGCTGCGTGACCCCGAACACCATCAGCAGGTAGACCATCAGGGTGAGGACGGACGCGTAACCGCGATTGGTCCCGTACAGGTCCGCTGCATGGTAGGCGATGGTGATCACCGCCAGCGTCGGCATCAGGGTGATGATGAAGTTGTGCAGCGCGTACAGGAACGCGACCAGCGGCGGCAGCACGGCGCTGTCGACCAGCAACGACGCCGACGTCGACGCGAGCGCCAGCGCGACACCCTGGATGATCAGCAAGGGCAGCAGCGAAAGAAATCCGCTGCGGATGGCGACCAGCGGCCGCCATTGCGCCAATGCGTCGAAACGACTTCCCGACATTCGCTCCCCCCGATCGGCTTCGGACATGGATGCCGCTTCCGTGCGGGACCCCCGGGTATCCCCTGTCCTCTTGCCGTCCCTGCGTGCCGTCCCCCCGACGACACGATCAGGGCTGCATCTTGCGCCGTCGCAGGGAGGCCGGCAAGGCGACCGACGGTATACGGTCGCGCAGGATCAGGCGATCGCGAACACGGCCGTGGGCGACCCTCCCCGGCGGGGCATGGCCCGACGATCCGTCATCGCCGATCAGTCCACCACGCGGCAGAACGCGGCCTTCAGGTAGCGGCTTTCCTGCACGTCGGTCAGCCACGGATGGTCGGCGCCGGCGCCGGCGACCTTCAGCACCTGCACGGTGCGGCCGGCGTAGAACGCAGCGCGGCGCAGCATGTCGAGGAACTGCTCCTCGCTGACCAGGCCGGTGCACGAGAACGTCGCGAACAGCCCGCCGGGCTTCACCACGCCCAGCGCCAGCTTGTTCATGTCGAGGTATTTCTTCAGCGCCGGGATCACCTGCTCGCGGTCGCGGGTCATCTTCGCCGGATCGAGGATCACCACGTCGTATTGATCGCCGTTGTTCGCCGCGTCGCGCAGCCACGGGAAGATGTCGGCCTGCACGAAGCGCGGGCGCACCCCGCTTTCGAACGGCATGTTGAGCTTCACGTTGCCCTTGGCGATCTCGATGACCGCTTCGTCGATGTCGATGCCGACCACTTCGGTGGCGCCGCGCACCGCCGCGTACACGCCGAAGCCGCCGGTGTTGCAGCACAGGTCGAGCACGCGCTTGCCGGCGCACTGGCGCGACAGCCATTCGCGGTTGTCGCGCTGGTCGGCGAAGAAGCCGGTCTTGTGCGCACCGGCCGGGTCGGCGCGGAACCTGATGCCGTGTTCGGTGATGATCGCCGGCGCGGCCGGCTCGCTGCCGCGGAAATCGAAGCTTTCCTGCTTCTGCACGTGTTCGTCGGCGAAGGCGTGGAAGCGGCAGCCCGGGAACTGCTCGCGCAACGCCGCATAGATCCACTCGCGATGGCGGAACATCCCGGCGCTGAAGTATTCGACGACCAGCAGGTCGCCATAGCGATCCACCACCAGGCCGCTCAGGCCATCGCCCTCGCTGTGCACCACGCGCCAGGCATCCGAGACCTCGTCCAGCTTCAGCACGTCGCGACGCAGGCGCACGGCCTCCGCGATCTTCGCGGCGAACCAGACCTGGTCGACCGCCACGTCCGGATCGCGCTCCAGGATGCGGATCGCGATCCGCGAATGGCCGTTGTAGAAGCCGCGCCCGGTCCAGACCCCGTCCGGACCGACCACGTCGACGATGCTGCCGGGCTTGGGGCGCTGGGCCGGCTTCTCGACCAGCTTCTGGAAGATCCAGGGATGGCGGGAGGTCCAGGGGTTCCTGAGGCGGATTTCGGGCGGATTCGGCAGGGTTTCGTTCATTTCCGCATTGTACGGCGATTGACAGGAGGCAGCCCGAACCTGAACAATGCGCGCGTCTGAAGGGGAGTAGCTCCCAACGTCACGGTCGTCATGACGAGCCCACCGGCTCCGGCCCGACGGCAACCCGGCCCACGGCCGCGGTTGTGAGCGAGACCTTCGCCGTGTGGCGAAGGCTTGTCCCCGCTGGTCGTGCAGTGCACTGCCGGCACGGTCCGCGCCCGACCCCACGGTCCGACATTTCGTCCCTGGACCTGGAGTTTCAATGACCACCATCGGTAGTCCCCTGTTGTGGGGCGCGTTCGGCGTACTCGTCGTCGCCGCCCTGCTCGTCGACCTGGTGCTGATGCGCCACGGCGGCCCGCACAAAGTGACCTTCAAGGAAGCGCTCTACTGGAGCATCGGCTGGGTGGCGCTCGCGCTGCTGTTCAACGCCGGCCTCTGGTGGTACGTGACCGACACCGCCGGCGCCGCGGTCGGCAACCGCGTCGGCCTCGAATTCCTCACCGGCTACCTGGTCGAGAAGTCGCTCGCGGTCGACAACATCTTCGTGTTCCTGATGCTGTTCACCTACTTCGCGGTGCCTGAAGAGCAGCGCCAGAAGGTGCTGATCATCGGCGTGCTCGGCGCGATCGTGCTGCGCGCGATCATGATCTTCGCCGGCGCGTTCCTGCTGGCCAAGTTCCACTGGATCCTCTACGTGTTCGGCGCGTTCCTGCTGCTGACCGGCGTGAAGATGCTGCTGGCCGCGGGCAAGGCGCCCGACCTCGAGGCAAACCCCGCGCTGAAGTGGATGCGCAAGCACCTGCCGCTCACCAGGGACTACCACGAGGCGCGCTTCACCGTGATGCTGGACGGCAAGCGCTGGTACACGCCGCTGTTCGTGGTGATCGTGCTGATCGGCGTGACCGACCTGATCTTCGCGGTCGACTCGATCCCGGCGATCTTCGCCATCACCAGCGACCCGTTCATCGTGCTGACGTCGAACGTGTTCGCGGTGCTGGGCCTGCGCGCGATGTTCTTCCTGCTCGCCGGCATGGCCGACCGCTTCCACCTGCTGCCCTACGGCCTCGCGATCGTGCTGATGTTCATCGGCGTGAAGATGCTGCTGATCGACATCTACAAGATCCCGATCCTGGTCTCGCTGGGCGTGGTCGCGCTCACCATCGCGGCCACCGTGGTGCTGAGCCTGATGCGCCCGGCCGCGCAGCCGCCGGCCGCCTCCTGAGGTCCGCCCGCCGCCCGTGGAACGCCCCGTTCCGCGGGCGGCGGGACTTGCTTTCCCGCCCCCGGGCACCATGTCGTGGCCCATGGACCTGCATACACCCGAGGACGTCCCCGATACCCCGGCGCAGCGCGCCGCCGACCGGCGGCGCCTGATCCTCGCGCTCAACGCCAGCCTGGCCTTCGTGCTGCTGCTGGCCGCCGCATTCGCCCTGCAGCACGGCGTGGATTTCCGCGCACTGACGGTCGCCGCGCACGAGCCCACCGGCCTGCTGGGCATCCTCACCGCACCGCTGCTGCACGGCTCGTTCGAGCACATCGCCGCCAATGCCGCCTCGCTGCTGCTGCTCGGCACGCTCGCGCTGGCCGTGTACCCGAAGGCGACGCTGCGCGCGCTGCCGCTGTTCTGGCTGAGCTCGGGCCTGGGCGCCTGGCTGCTCGGCGATCCGGGCTCGCATCACCTGGGCGCGAGCGGCCTGACCCACGGCCTGATGTTCCTGGTGTTCACGCTCGGCCTGCTGCGTCGCGACCGACCGTCGATCGCGGCGGCGATGATCGCGTTCTTCCTCTACGGCGGCATGCTGCTCACCGTGCTGCCGCAGGAGCACGGCGTGTCCTGGCAATCGCATCTCGGCGGCGCCATCGGCGGCGTGCTCGGCGCGCTGCTGTTCCGACATGCCGACCCCCTGCCGCCGCGCAAGAAGTACAGCTGGGACCTGGAGGACGACGAGACGTTCGACGAACACGACGAACTCGAATTGCCCAAACCGGACGACGTCCCGGTGCTGTGGCGTCGCCCTCCCGAAGAACGCGGTGTGGTGCTGCCGTTCCCGCGTCGCGACCCGCCGCCCACCGAGCCTCGACAGCCTGTCGATTCGTGACGATGAACGGCCATTTAACGAATTATTGACAGCCCGCATCCCCACGTCTATCGTGCGGCTCCCTTCGGGACGGCAGCCAAGCGCTGTGCACGCAAGCGACCCATCAGGGTTCGCCCGGATGGCATGACCCCACATCATTCATCTTCCAAGAGTTCCCATTTCATGAAGAAGCTCGCTCTGCTCGCCGCCCTTGCGGCTGCCTCCCTGTCCACCACCGCGTTCGCTGCCGAAGGCAACGGCGGTTTCATCCGCGCCGAAGTCGGTCGTTCGGACGTCGACGTGATCGACGACCGCGACACCAGCTTCAGCTTCCGCGGCGGTTATTTCTTCAACAGCAACGTCGCCATCGAAGGCTTCTACGCCAACCAGTACCGCGCCAAGACCGGCTGGGGCGATGAAGAAGCACAGCTGTACACCCTCGGCGTCGGCGTGGTCGGCAAGAAGAACTTCGGCGGCGACCACAAGGGCTTCTTCATCAGCGGCCGCGGCGGCCTGGCCTACACCGACGTCGCTTACGTCGAAGATGGCGAAGTCGACATCGATGAAGAGAACGACAACTCGGCCAACCTGTACCTCGGCGTTGGCCTCGGCTACGACTTCAACGAGCGTTTCGGCCTGAGCCTGAACTACGACTACCAGAAGGCCGAGCTGAACGACGTCGACTTCGACGTCCGCACGCTGACCATCGGCGGCGAATTCCGCTTCTGATCGTGATTGCGACACCGCGGATCGCATGATCCGCATCCGACGGCCGCCCCGGCGGCCGTCGTCGTTTCGAGCGGCGCGACGACGACGTCCGATCGCTGCATGGCGAATCGCTGTATCGCAATGCATTCGCTGCATCGATACCGCATTGACGCATCGCCATCGACTCCCTATCGTGTGCGGCCCTTCGCGGCAGCGATCCATGCAGGCACGACGCAACCGTGCCTGCGGCGCATCCGCAGGGCATTGCACCCCAATCCCACAAGACATTCCGATTCCATGAAGAAGATCGCGCTGTTCGCGGCCCTGGCCGCCGTTTCCCTGACTTCCAACGCCTTCGCCGCCGACGGCAAGGGCGCCTTCCTGCGTGCCGAAGCCGGCAACACCCGCATCCACTATTCCGCGACCAACGACAGCGACAACGACGTCGGCTACAACCTGCGTGGCGGCTACTTCATCAACCAGAACCTCGCGTTCGAAGCCTTCGTCGGCAACCTCGGCAGCGACGACATCGACGGCGCCTCGATCGACGCCATCAACTACGGCGTCGGCATCGTGGGCAAGAAGTCCTTCGGCGAAGCCGCGCATGAAGGCTTCTTCATCGGCGGTCGCGTGGGCGTGGCCCGCATCGACGTCGACCTGGACGTCGACGGCGTCGGCAACTTCGAAGGCCAGTCCAACCATCCGTACATCGGTGCGAGCATCGGCTACGACTTCAACGCCAACATGGGCCTGAGCCTGAACGTCGACCACCAGAAGTTCAGCTCGCGCGGCCTCGACGGCACCGTGGGCTCGATCCCGGTCCGCCTGACCGAGGTCGGTGCGCAGTTCACCACCGTGACCCTGGGCTTCGAATACCGCTTCTGATCGTCACCGCGACACCGCGGATCCCGCTTCGGGAACCCGCATCCGACGGCCGCCTCCGGGCGGCCGTCGTCGTTTCAGCGGAGCGCGCTCGCACCGAGCTGGCGATCGTGCAGGCGCGACCACAGCAGCAGCGAGGCCGCCGCGCCGCAGAGGCACAGGAACATGTCCCATTGGGTGTCCCACTGGTCGCCCTGGGTGGCGAGGAAGGCGTCCGCATCGGCGCCGTAGATCAGCGCGGCCCACCATTCGATCAGCTCGAAGAACGCGCTGAAACTCAGGCAGGCGGCGAGGACGAGGTAGACCAGCCAGCCGCCGCGGCGCAGGGGCGTGCAGCGCAGCAGCAGTTCGCGGGCGAGGATCGCGGGCACGAAGCCCTGCATGAGATGGCCGACGCGATCCCAGGGATTGCGCTCGAAACCGAAGCTGTCGCGCAGCCAGAAGCCCAGCGGCGTCTCGGCGTAGGTGTACGCACCGCCATGGATCAGCACCAGCGCGTGCGCCACCAGCAGCCAGCACAGCAGCCGGGTCAGCGGGAAGCGCGTCCAGTTGAAGGCGATGATCGGGATCGCGACGATCACCCAGACCACTTCGAGCAGCCAGGTCAGCCGGTCCTTCGGGTCGATGCCGGACACGACCAGGGCGAGGACCGCGATGGCGAGCAGCAACTTGCGCTCGGCGGGCGAGGGCGGCGTGGCGATGGCGGTGCTTGCGGTGGTCATGCGGGTGCTCCGGGCGGCATCGATCGATCTTACGCCGGCGCGCCGGGGTCCGTTGTCGCAGCCTGCGACGGGTGCTAGCGTCCCGATCCTTGCCGCCGTCCCAGGAACCGCCGATGTCCCGATCCGCATTCGCGCTGCTGCTCCTCGCGCTCGCCGCCTGCCAGCGCGAGGCACCGGCGCCCGCCAAGCCCGCGCTGCAGGTCTCGGCACCGGCACCCACCGAGGCGGCGCCGGTGCCGAAGACCGATGCCGAGCGGCGCATCGCCGAGGATGTGAAGCAACTGGCCGACGATCGCATGGAAGGGCGCGAGACCGGCACGCGGGGATTCGATCTCGCCGCCGACTATGTGGCGAAGCGGTTCCGCGAGATCGGCCTGTCGCCGGCCGGCGACAACGGCAGCTACTTCCAGACCGTGCCGCTGCTGGAGGCCCGGATCGCGAAGGAAGGCGCGGAGCTGAAGGTCAAGCGCAACGGCCGCGAGATCGCGCTGCGCTTCCAGGACCAGTTCCTGCCGGCGGCGAATTTCAACGCGGCGCAGCATCGCGTCGAAGCACCGGCGGTGTTTGTCGGCCAGGGCGTGCATGCGCCGGAACTCGATCACGACGACTTCGCCGGCCTCGACCTGAAGGGCAGGATCGCGGTGGTGTTCGGCGGCGCGCCGGCGCGCTTCGACAACGATCGCCGCGCCTTCTACAGCTCGTCGCGCGAGAAACTGCGGTCGCTGGCCACGCGCGGCGCGGTCGGCGTGGTGTTCGTGAGCACGCCCGAGGACGAGGCGGGCAGCCCGTGGGCGCAGGCCGCGGCCGACTGGCAGGGATCGTCGATGCGCCTGCGCGGCAAGGACGGCAAGGGCCTGTGGACCTTCCCTGAGCTGCAGGGCATCGCCTGGGTGAGCGCGGCCAGCGCGGACCTGGTGTTCGCCGACGGCCCGCGCACGGCGGCGCAGTTGTTCGACGAGGCGCGTGCGGGCACGCTGAAGGGCTTCGCCCTGCCGGGCACGCTGACCCTGGCCGGACGGACCACGCTGAAGCCGATCGAATCGCGCAACGTCGTCGCGGTGCTGCCCGGCAGAGACCCGGCGCTGGCCGGCGAGTCCACCGTGTTCACCGCCCATCTCGACCATGTCGGAATCGGGCCGGCGGTGGAGGGCGACACGATCCGCAACGGGGCCCTCGACAACGCGCTGGGCGTGGCGATCATGCTGGAAGCGGCGCGCTCCTTGATGTACCTGGAGGCACCGAAACGCAGCACGCTGTTCATCGCCACGACCGCCGAGGAAAAGGGCCTGCTGGGCGCGGAGTGGTTCGCCACGCATCCCACGGCGGCGGCGGGCACGATGATCGCGAACATCAACATCGACATGCCGGTGCTGCTGGCGCCGAGCAAGGACGTGGTGCCGGTGGGCGTGGAGCATTCCTCGCTCAAGCAGGTGCTGGACATGGTCGCGAAGGACGTCCGCGTCGACCTGTCGCCCGATCCATTTCCGGAAGACGTGGTGTTCGTGCGCAGCGACCAGTACGCCTTCATCCGTGCCGGCGTGCCTGCGGTCTACCTGATGGGCGGCATGGTCAGCGCCGATGGCGAACGCGACCCGAAGCGCGCGCTGCAGAACTTCCTGCGCAAGCACTACCACCAGCCCAGCGACGAGGTGACGCTGCCGATCGTGTGGAGCGATGCGGGGCGGCTGGCCAAGCTCAACATGCGGATCGCTCGCATGGTCGGCGACGCGAAGGACCGGCCGACGTGGAATGCCGGGGACTTCTTCGGCGGGAAGTTCGGCGCGGGCAAGCCGTAGGCTGTCGCCGGGCTCGGCTGTCGTTTCCGTAGAGCGGAGCTTGCTCCGCTCATGCCTTCCCGTGTGAAGCGAGCGGAGCAAGCGCCGCTGCGATCTCACAAGAAGCCGAGCGGAGCAAGCTCCGCTCTACGGGACATGGAGCGTCGGCGATGTGGGCGTATCACCGCCCCAGCGGCATCCCCTTGAACGCCTTCACCGTGCGCAGCACGAAGCTCGAGTTCACGTCGGCGACGCCGGCCTGGGTGAGCAGGCGATCGAGCAGGAAGCGGGAGAAGTGTTCGAGGTCCTGCACGACCACGTGCAGCAGGTAGTCCATGTCGCCGGTGAGCGCGTGGCAGGTGACGACCTCGTCCCAGGCGTTCACGAACTCGCCGAAGGCGGCGACGGCGGCGGCCTCGTGATGGCGCAGCTGCACGCGGACGAAGGCCTGCAGGCCCAGGCCCAGGCGCTCGGGGTCGACCTCGGCGCGGTAGCCGGCGATCACCCCCTCGCGTTCCAGCCGCTGCACCCGGCGCAGACAGGCCGAGGGCGAGAGATGAACCCGTTCGGCCAGCTCGGCATTGGTCAGGCGGGCACCGCGCTGGAGTTCGGCCAGCAGCAGCAGGTCGGTGCGGTCGAGCTCGACGGACGGCATATCGTTGCGCCTTGCATGGTGATTCTGGCCGATTATTGCGCATCGACCGCCCGTCGGCGCAACAACGCAAGCCTGTTGCGCCAAAACAGGCCTAGAGTGTGCGGATCGCCCGCCGGGCCCACCGCGCAAGGAATCCGCCATGAATGCCGTCCCGCAACGCGTCGAGCACCAGATGACCGACAAGGGCTACGTGCCGGTCTACACCACGGCCGTGGTCGAGCAGCCCTGGGACCAGTACACGGCGACCGACCACCAGGTCTGGGCGACCCTGTTCGAGCGCCAGCAGAAGATCCTGGTCGGCCGGGCCAGCGACGAGTTCCTGCGCACCCAGCAGGCGATGGGCATGAGCGCCGGGCGGATCCCGAAGTTCGACGACCTCAACCGCATGCTCCGCGCCGCCACCGGCTGGGAGCTGATCGGCGTGGAGGGCCTGCTGCCCGAGCTGACCTTCTTCGAGCACCTGGCCAACCGCCGCTTCCCGGTGACCTGGTGGATCCGCAAGCCCGAACAGCTGGACTACCTGGCCGAGCCGGACCTGTTCCACGACCTGTTCGGCCACGTGCCGCTGCTGATGAACCCGGTGTTCGCCGACTACATGGCGGCCTACGGCGCAGGCGGCGTGAAGGCGCACGGCATCGGCCCCGAGGCCCTGGTCAACCTGACCCGCCTGTACTGGTACACGGTCGAGTTCGGCCTGATCCGCGAGGCCGACGGCCTGCGCATCTACGGCGCCGGGATCCTCAGCTCCAAGGGCGAGAGCATCCATTGCCTGGAAAGCGCCGCGCCCAACCGCATCGGCTTCGACATGGAGCGGATCATGCGCACCCGCTACCGCATCGACACCTACCAGAAGACGTATTTCGTGATCGACAGCTACGAACAACTGATGGACGCGACCCGACCGGACTTCACGCCGATCTACGCACGGCTGGCCACGCAGGACTCGTTCCCGGCCGGGCAGGTGCTGGAGACCGACACCGTGTACAACCGCGGCACCGGCGAAGGCTGGCTGAACGACGGCGACGTCTGAGCGACGCCCACATCCGGCACACCCACGAGGCCCGCGCAAGCGGGCCTCGCGCGTTTCGGGCCCCCGGCGCCGCCACGCATCCTCCCCGACTTGATCCGGATCAAAACGACGGACGGGCACCGTTCATAGACTGCGCGGCAACCGGAGGAAGCACCCATGCACACCGCGGATACATACAACGACAAAGTGGTCCTGCAGTTTTCCGTGATGACCGTGGTCTGGGGCATCGTCGGGATGCTCGTGGGCCTGTTCATCGCGGCGCAGCTGTACTGGCCCGCGCTCAATTTCGACCTGGCCTGGCTGTCCTACGGCCGCCTGCGCCCGCTGCACACCAATGCGGTGATCTTCGCCTTCGGCGGTAGCGCGCTGTTCGCGACCAGCCTGTACGTGGTCCAGCGCACCAGCCATGTGCGGCTGCTGTCGGACAAGCTGGCGGCCTTCGTGTTCTGGGGCTGGCAGCTGGTGATCGTGCTGGCCGCGATCACCCTGCCGCTGGGCCTGACCCAGGGCAAGGAATACGCCGAGCTGATCTGGCCGATCGACGTGCTGATCGCGGTGGTCTGGGTGGCCTACGCGGTGCTGTTCTTCGGCACGCTCGCCAAGCGCCGCGTCAAGCACATCTACGTGGCGAACTGGTTCTACGGCGCCTTCATCCTCGCCGTGGCGCTGCTGCACATCGTCAACAGCCTGGCGATCCCGGTGGACATGATCCACTCCTTCCCGGTCTACAGCGGCGCCGTCGATGCGATGGTGCAGTGGTGGTACGGCCACAACGCGGTGGGCTTCTTCCTGACCGCCGGCTTCCTCGGGATCATGTACTACTTCGTGCCCAAGCAGTGCGGACGCCCGGTGTACTCCTACCGGCTGTCGATCGTGCATTTCTGGGCACTGATCGCGATCTACATGTGGGCCGGCCCACACCACCTGCAGTACACCGCGCTGCCGGACTGGGCGCAGAGCCTGGGCATGGTGTTCTCGCTGGTGCTGCTGGCACCGAGCTGGGGCGGCGCGATCAACGGCGTGATGACGCTCTCGGGCGTGTGGCACAAGCTGCGCACCGACCCGATCCTGAAGTTCCTGATCGTGTCGCTCTCGTTCTACATGATGAGCACGTTCGAGGGGCCGATGATGTCGATCAAGACGGTCAACTCGCTGTCGCACTACACGGACTGGACCATCGGCCACGTGCATTCGGGCGCGCTGGGCTGGGTGGCGATGATCTCGATCGGCGCGATCTACGCCCTGCTGCCGCGCCTGGTGGGCCTGCAGCAGATGTTCTCGATCAAGCTGATCGACGCGCACTTCTGGACCCACACCATCGGCGTGGTCGTGTACATCGCGACGATGTGGATCGCCGGCGTGATGCAGGGCCTGATGTGGCGCGCCACCAATGCCGACGGCACGCTGACCTACAGCTTCGTCGAGTCGCTGGTGCAGACCTATCCCTATTACCTCGGTCGCGTGGTCGGCGGTGCGCTGGTGGTGGCCGGCATGCTGATCATGGCGGTGAACGTGATCCGCACCCTGCAGGCCGCACGCGGCCCGGTGGAGCACCCGGTGCTCGCGCCGCATGCCGACGAAGCCCGCGCCTGATGCGCGCACGTCCTCTTTCCGGAGACCCGAGATGAGTCATTCCCACGAGAAAGTCGAAAAGAACGTCGGCCTGATGGCGATCCTGATCGCGGTCGCGGTCTCGTTCGGCGGCATCGCCGAGATCGTGCCGCTGATGTTCCAGGCCGAGGCGATCAAGCCGCTGCCCGGCGTGAAGCCCTATCCGCCGCTGGAACTGGCCGGTCGCGAGATCTACATCCGCGAAGGCTGCTACAACTGCCACTCGCAGATGGTGCGCACGCTGCGCTTCGAGACCGAGCGCTACGGCCACTACTCGCTGGCCGGCGAATCGGTGTACGACCGCCCGTTCCAGTGGGGCAGCAAGCGCACCGGCCCCGACCTCGCGCGCGTCGGCGGCCGCTATTCGGACGACTGGCATCGCGTGCACCTGATCAATCCGCGCGACCTGGTGCCGGAGTCGAACATGCCCGGTTTCCCGTGGCTGACCGAGAACAAGGTCGACGGCGGGCTGGTCCGCAACAAGATGCAGGCGCTGAAGACCCTGGGCGACCCCTACTCGCAGGCCGACATCGACGGCGCGGTGGATGCGGTGGCCGACAAGACCGAACTCGACGCCCTGGTCGCCTACCTGCAGGGCCTGGGCAAGCACGCACCGAGGGGGGGCTGATCATGATTCCCGGAATTGTCACCGCCGTACTGCTGGTGCTGTTCGTGGCCGGCTGCTTCTGGGCGTACAGCCCCAGGCGCGGGCCTGAATTCGAGGCGGCTGCGCGCGAACCCCTGAACGATGACGACGCGGCCGCGACGGCTGCGCGGGAGACACGGCAATGATGAGCGCAGGATGGTCGTGGTTTGTGATTGCCCTGGTGGTGCTGAACATCGTCGGCTGCGTGTGGCTGATCTGGTGGACGGCGCGCCGTCGCAGCGGCGACCCCGCCGCCACCGACACCAGCCACATCTGGGACGGCGATCTGACCGAATACAACAAGCCGATGCCGCGCTGGTGGATCAACCTGTTCTACCTGACGATCCTCTTCACCATCGGCTACCTCGCCTGGTATCCGGGCCTGGGGTCGTTCGCCGGCAAGAGCGGCTGGACGTCGGCGAAGGAACACGACGCCGACAAAGCGGCCGAAGACAGGAAGCTCGCCGCCACGTTCGCACCGTACGCCGGCAAGTCGATCGACGTGATCGCGCAGGATCCGAAGGCGCTGAAGCTGGGCAAGGCGATCTTCTCCAACACCTGCGCCACCTGCCACGGCTCGTCTGCGCAGGGCGCGATCGGCTATCCCAACCTCACCGACAACGTGTGGCACTGGGGCGGCGCGCCGGAGCAGATCCTCGAGACCGTGCTCAATGGCCGCCAGGCGGCAATGCCCGCGTGGGAAGCCGCGCTGGAAGGCCCCAAGGGCGTGACCGAAGTGGCGGTGTACCTGCAGTCGATGCGCGGCGAGAAGGTCGACAGCGCGCTGGCCAACGCGGGCAAGAACCGCTACGAGGCGATCTGCGTCAGCTGCCACGGCATCGACGGCAAGGGCAACCAGGCGCTCGGCGCGCCCGACCTGACCGACGACTACTGGCTGTACGGCGACAGCAACGCCGCCGTGACCACCAGCATCGCGAAGGGCCGCAACGGCATGATGCCCGCGCACCTGCCGATCCTCGGCGAAACGCGAGCCCGCCTGGTCGCGGCCTATGTCTGGTCGCTGTCGAACGGCAAGCCCGCGGACGGCGCCAAAGCGCAATGAGGTGACGCCATGCCCCACGAGACCGCGCCGCAGCCGTTCGATCATCCTCCGCGTTCGATGGCCCAGCGACTGGGCGCGATCCTCTGGCCCAGCTTCTTCGCCGCAGGCGTGTCGACCATGGTGTGCTTCGCCATGGTCGATCCGCTGGTCCTGCGCGACATGACCTTCCCGCACCTGGCCATCAGCCGCGAGACCGGCTATGCGATCGGGTTCTTCGCATTCTGGCTGGCCACGTCCGCCTCCAGCCTGTTCACCTGGATCCTGCTGCGCCCGGCCAGCCGCTTCAATCATGCATTGAAGGAATAGCGCCGCCAGTCGCCCCCTCCCCAGCCCTCCCCCGCTCGCGGGGGAGGGTGCCGGCGCGAAGCGCGGGCGGGTGGGGGCTCCTCGCCACCGCATCGGCCACACCCTCATGACCAAGAAGATCCCCATCCAGCTCGCCGAAGACGCGCAGTCGATGTACGTCAGCGAGAAGAAGATCCATCCGCGCGACGTGGACGGACGCTTCCAGCGCCTGCGCGCGATCGCGGTGTGGGTGCTGCTGGGCATGTACTACGCCTTCCCGTGGATCCAGTGGGACGGCCGCCAGTCGGTGCTGTTCGACCTGCCTGCACGCAAGTTCCATGTGTTCGGCCTGAACTTCTGGCCGCAGGATTTCGTGTTCCTCGCCCTGCTGCTGATCATCGCCGGCATGGCGCTGTTCTTCTTCACCTCGCTGGCCGGGCGCCTGTGGTGCGGCTACGCCTGCCCGCAGACGGTGTGGACCGAAGTGTTCATCTGGATCGAGCAGTGGACCGAAGGCGACCGCAACAAGCGCATCAAGTTCGACAGCGCGCCCTGGACCGGCGAGAAACTGCGTCGACGCGGCAGCAAGCACGCCCTGTGGCTGCTGTTCGCGCTGTGGACCGGCTTCACCTTCGTCGGCTTCTTCACGCCGATCCGCGAACTGGCCGCGCGCGCCGTGCCCTTCGACTGGAGCGGCTGGGAAACCTTCTGGGTGCTGTTCTACGCGCTGGCGACCTGGGGCAACGCCGGCTTCCTGCGCGAGCAGGTGTGCAAGTACATGTGCCCGTACGCGCGCTTCCAGAGCGCGATGTTCGACCGCAACACCCTGATCATCGCCTACGACCCGATGCGCGGCGAACCGCGCGGCCCGCGGAAGAAGGGCAGCCTCGACAGCGTGCTGGCGCGTGCGCGCGGCCTGCTCGACAAGGCCACCGCCTACGACTACGTGTTCCGCGCGGCGCACCACCACACCGCCGCCGACAACCTGGTCGCTGCGCGCGGCAACACCTCGATCCTCGACCATCGCCTGGAGGCCGAACCGCTGCCGAAGTTCGCGCCGGACCAGCTGGGCGACTGCATCGACTGCACCATCTGCGTGCAGGTCTGCCCCACCGGCATCGACATCCGCAACGGCCTGCAGTACGAGTGCATCGCCTGCGGCGCCTGCATCGACGCCTGCAACGAGGTGATGGACAAGGTCGGCTATCCGCGCGGCCTGATCCGCTATGCCACCCAGAACGCCATCGACGGCAAGCCCTCGAAGGTGCTGCGCCCGCGCATCGTGGTCTACGGCCTGCTGCTGCTGGCGCTGCTGGTCGGCTGGGGCTGGGGCGTGACCCATCGCAGCCCGCTGATCGCCGAGGTGCTGCGCGACCGCAACGCGCTGTACCGCGAGGCGCGCGACGGCGGCATCGAGAACGGCTACACGCTCAAGCTGATCAACAAGACCCGCGAAGCGCAGACCTATCGCATCGAAGTCCAGTCCGCCGACGGCATCGCGCTGCGCGGCGGTGCGCAGACCGTCCGCGCCGAGGCCGAGGAAGTGCTGACCCTGCCGCTGGTGGCGACCGCACCGGCCGGCACCTCGGGCAAACACGCGCTGCGTTTCGTGATCCAATCCGGGGACGGCACGACCCGTCGCGAGGTCGATGCCAGCTTCTTCGGACCGAGCCCATGACCGACCCAACGCCCAACCCCGCACGGGATTCCTCGCGCGCGCAGCGCAAGCCGCGCAACTTCGTCCTCTGGCTGGTCATCGGCCTGCCCGCGCTGGTCGTCGTGGCCAGCCTGGCCACGCTGTACATCGCGATCGATGCCGGCGGCAGCGATGCCATCCCCGACGAGGTGCGGCGCACCGCGCAGATCCAGACCACCGAGCTGGGCCCGGACGAGCGCGCGGCCACGCTGAAGCTCTCCGCCGTGTTCAGCGTGCGCGAGGGCCACGTCGAAGTGCTGCCGGCCTCGGGCGCGCTGGTCGACGACAAGGCCCTGCGCGGCCAGCCGCTGCGCCTGCTGCTGGCGCATCCGACCGACGGCTCGCAGGACATCGAACTGCGGCTGCAACCCACCGCCGCCGGCTGGCGCGCGGAACACGCGCTCGATCCGAACCACGACTGGCGCATCCAGCTGCAGCCCGAAGGCACGGCCTGGCGCCTGCGCGGACGCCTGCCCGCCGGCCAGCGCGGCGTCCTGCTTGCGCCGGCGGTGGGCGACGTGCCCGCAACCGGAACCGACGCGCGCTGACGCGCGCATGCTCCCGGCATGACCGACGCGGCGACCTGTTTCCACTGCGGCGACGCCCTGCCACCGCAACCGCTGCGCGACACCATCGCCGGTGCGGAGCAGGCGTTCTGCTGCACCGGCTGCGCCGCGGCGGCGCGCTGGATCGCCGATGCCGACCTCGGCGACTACTACCGGCTGCGGCAGACCGACGCCGCACGCGTCGGCACCGAGGCCATCGATTACGCCGCCTGGGATCGTGCCGACCTGCTGGCCGAGCACAGCACCGTCGTCGACGGCGGCCGCGAGATCACCGTGCTCACCGACGGCATGCGCTGCGCCGCCTGCGCCTGGCTGATCGATCGCGCGCTCACCCGCGAGCCCGGCGTGCGCGAGATCGCCGCGAATGCGATCACCGGGCGCATCCGCATCGTCTGGGACGATGCGCGCACGCCGCTGTCGACCCTGCTGTCGCGGCTGGCCTCGCTGGGTTACACGCCGTCACTGGCCACCGGCGAAGCGCACGAGCAGGCGCGCAGGCGCGAGCGCAACCGCTGGCTGCTGCGCCTGGGCGTGGCCGGGCTGGGCAGCATGCAGGCGATGATGTTCGCCGAGGCGCTGTATCTGGATACGAGCGGCCAGATGCCGCTGCCCACGCGCGATTTCTTCCGCTGGATCACCTTCCTCGTCTCGACGCCGGTGGTGTTCTATGCCGGCTGGCCGTTCATCGAAGGCATGTGGCGCGAACTGCGCGGCCGCCGCCTCGGCATGGACACGCTGATCGCCTCGTCGACGCTGCTGGCCTATTTCGCCAGCCTGCTGGAGACCGTGCGCGGCGGCGTGCACGTCTGGTACGACGCAGCCGTGATGTTCGTCTTCCTGCTCCTCGCCGCGCGGATGCTGGAGCAGCGCGCACGCGGCATCGCCTCCGCGCAGGTCGATGCGCTGGCGCGCGCGCGCCCCGCGCTCGCCACGCGCGAACGCGGCGACGGCAGCGCCGAACAGGTGCCTCTGGCGGCGCTGGTCACGGGCGACGTGCTGCGCGTCGCGGTCGGCGAGGCCGTGCCTGCCGATGGCGTGCTGCTCGACGATGACAGCGGGCACAGCGGCACCGCGTTCGACGAAGCCCTGCTCACCGGCGAATCGCTGCCGGTGACGAAACACGCGGGCGACACCGCCTTCGCCGGCAGCCTGTGCCGCGAACGACCGGCACGCCTGCGCGTGACCCACACCGGCGCCGACACCCGCCTCTCGCAGCTGGTGCGCCTGGTCGAGCGCGCGCAGGAACAGCGGCCCGCGATCGCGCGCGCCGCCGACCGCGTCGCCAGCATCTTCGTCGCGGTGCTGTCGCTGATCGCCCTGGGCGTCTACCTGTGGTGGCGCGTGCACGAACCGGCGCGCGCCTTCGAGGTCGCCCTGGCGGTGCTGGTGGTCAGCTGCCCCTGCGCGCTGTCGCTGGCCGTGCCCGCCGCGCTGGCCGCCGCGCACGGCGCGCTGGCGAAGCTGGGCGTGCTCGCGCTGCGCGGCGAAGCCTTGGACACCCTCGCGCGCGCCGACCGCATCGTCTTCGACAAGACCGGCACGCTCAGCGACCGCCATCCGCGGATCGTCGCGATCGACACCTTCGGCAACCTCGACCGGAGCCGCGCGCTGGCCATCGCCACCGCGCTGGAACGCGACAGCGGGCATCCGCTGGCGGCGGCGTTCGTCGAGGCGAGCGCGGCGGAGCGAACAGCAAATCCCCCCTGCCCCCCTTTTGCAAAGGGGGGGAATGCCGCTTCGACCGATGCCATCGCCACGCTTTCGCCCCCTTTGGAAAAGTGGGCCGACGGCCGCGCAGCGGTCGGCGGGGGGATTTGCCTATCCGCCCGCAATGTCCATGCAAGCCCCGGCCACGGCATCGTCGGCGAGGTCGAGGGCCGCGCATGGCGTCTCGGTCGCGCGGCATGGGCGGCGGCGCACGACGCGCGCGGCGGCGACGACGAAGCCGCACTGTGGCTCGGCGATGGCCAGCGCGGCAGCGCGCGCTTCCGCCTGCAGGAAACCCCGCGTCCCGAGGCCGCCGAAGCGCTGCAGGCGCTGCGCACGCAGGGGCTGTCGGTCGCGCTGTGCAGCGGCGACGCCGAACAGGCGGTGGCGCGCATGGCCGATGCCGTCGACATCCCGCGCGGCCGGTCGCACGACGCGGCCCATGTCCGCGCACGCCAGACCCCCGAGGACAAGCTCGCCTACGTCCGCGAACGCCAGGCGGCGGACGAGATCGTGGCGATGGTCGGCGACGGCATCAACGATGCCCCGGTGCTGGCCGGGGCCGACGTCTCCATCGCGCTGGCCGACGGCGCGGCGCTGGCGCAGCGCGCGGCGGATTTCGTGGTCGGCGGCGGCGACCTGCGACGCATCCCGCAGGCGGTGGCGCTGGCGCGGCGCAGCCGGCGCATCGTCCGCGAGAACTTCGCCTGGGCCATCGGCTACAACCTGCTGGCGCTGCCGCTGGCCGCCGCCGGCATGGTCACGCCATGGATCGCCGCCGTCGGCATGGCCCTGTCCTCGCTGCTGGTCACCCTGAACGCGCTGCGCCTGACGCGGTTGCCGGCTTCCCGCGCTGCGGACACTCACGCACCGCGCATTTGACCGCGCTCAGAATCCCGGCGCCGGCCGGGCGTAGACTGCGGCGCATGAACATCCTCCTCGCGCTCATCCCGATCAGCCTGGCCCTGCTGGGCCTGGCCATCTGGGCCTTCGTCTGGGCCGTGCGCAAGGGCCAGTACGACGACCTCGACACGCCCGCGCTGGACATCCTGGTCGACGACGACAAGCCGCTCCCGGCGACGCGCAGGAGTCGCGATGTCTCACGCTGACGTGCACGTTGCGGTCCCCGCGCGTGATCGTCTCCTTCCCCCGCGCGCGGGGGAAGGTTGGGATGGGGGTCGCTCTACGCTTGCGTCTCCACACCAGCCGCTGCCCCCACCCCAACCCTCCCCCGCACGCGGGGGAGGGAGATTCGCGCAACGCGCGAATGGGAGGGGGAATGCCTGCTCCCCCGCACGCGGGGGAGAGAGCGACACATTGGCACATCACCCGCCGTGCTGATCGACTGGCTCGTCCTCTCCAGCGCACTCATCGCCGGCCTGCTCGGCGGCGTGCACTGCGCCGCGATGTGCGGCGCCATCGCCACCAGCCTGTCGTTCGTGCAGAAGGCCGCATCGCCGGCGACGCAATGGCTGCACGCGCTGCAGCCCAACCTCGGCCGCGTGCTCGGCTACACCGTGGCCGGCGCCATCGTCGGCGGCGTCGGCCATGGCCTGGTCGCGGTCGCGCAGTGGCCGGAACTGCGGATCGCGCTGCGCATCGGCGTGGGCCTGCTGATGATCGTGGTCGCGCTGCGACTGCTCGACCCGCGCGGTCGTCTCAATCCGCTGTCGAAACCCGCCAATGTCTTGTGGAGCCGCCTGCAGCCGCTGCAGCGCGCCCTGCTGCCCGCCGACACCGCCTTCAAGCGCATCGGCATCGGCCTGCTCTGGGGCTGGCTGCCCTGCGGGCTCAGCGCCACCCTGCTGGCCACCGCCTGGCTGCAGGCCAGCACGGTGAACGGCGCGCTGACCATGCTCGCTTTCGGCCTCGGCACCCTGCCGGTGATGCTGCCGCTGACCTGGAGCGGCGCCCGCCTCGGCCAGCGCCTGCAGCGCGGCGGCCTGCGCGCCACCGCCGGCGTCCTCGTGCTGCTCGCCGGTCTGCTCACCATCGCTGCACCGTGGCTGATGCAGGTCCCGGCCCTGCACGGCGTGCTCTCGGCGCTGGGGTGCCAGCCGCTGGCTTGAGCGACCAGGTCGATCGATACCGGTCGATCAGGACCGATTGCCTACACTGTCATCGATGACCACACCGCCCGCCATCGACGGCGTCACCGCCAGCCGTTTCCAGCTACCGCCCGGCCCATGGACCACGGTGCTGGACGCGCTGTGCGCATGCTTCCCGAAGGTGGATCGCGACACATGGACCTCGCGCTTCCTGCGCGGACGGATCTTCGATGCATCGGGCACGCCGCTGCCGGTGGACGCGGCGTATCGCGTCGGCGCGGAGATCCGCTACTACCGCGAGGTGGCGGACGAGACGCGCATCGAAGCGACGGAAACGCTGTTGCACGTCGATGCGGACCTGGTCGTGGTCGACAAGCCGCACTTCCTGCCGGTGATGCCCGGCGGCGGCTACGTTGCGGACACCCTGCTGGCACGGCTGGTGCGGCGCTTCGGCGACATCGGTCTCGTGCCGCTGCACCGGCTGGATCGGCTCACTGCGGGCGTCGTGCTGTTTTCGGCGAATCCGGCCACGCGGTCGCGCTACCAGGCGCTGTTCCGCGACCGCGCGATCGACAAGCGCTACGAAGCCATCGCGACACCGCTGCCCGACATGACCTTCCCGATGCAGCGGCAGTCACGACTGGAACGCGGTGAGCCCTTCTTCCGCATGCGCGAAGCCGGGGGCGAGCCGAATGCGTTCACCGGCATCGACGTGCTGGAATACGGCGACGCGGCCTGGCGCTACGCACTGACGCCGGTCACCGGTCGCAAGCACCAGCTGCGCGTGCACATGGCGGCGCTGGGCGCGCCGATCGCGAACGATCCGCTGTATCCCGAGCTGCGCGATGCGGCGCCGGACGATCCGCAGCGTCCGCTGAAGCTGCTCGCACGCTCGCTGCAGTTCATCGATCCGGTCACCGGCGCGCAACGATGGTTCGAGAGCGGCTTGTCGCTGTCGCTTTGATCGAAGCTCAGCCCTGTCCGAGCAGCACTTCGAGCACGTCCTCGCCGTAACGGGCCAGTTTCGCGCCGCCGATGCCGGGCACGCGCGCCAGCGCATGCATCGAGTCGGGACGGCGCTCGGCGATCTCGCGCAGCGTGCTGTCGTGGAAGATCACGTAGGCAGGCACATTCTGCTCCTTCGCCAGGCGCGCGCGCAGGTCGCGCAGCGCGCGGAACAGCGGCAGCGCCTCGGGCAGCACCGACACGCCGGTGCGCGGTCGGTCCTCGCGGCGCGCGCTCTTCTCGACCAGGTCGCGGCGCATCGACACGCGCTGCCCGCCGGTGAGCACGAGGCGACTGGCGTCGGTCAGGCGCAGGCCGCCGTAGGCTTCGGCATCGACGGCAAGCAGGCCCATCGCGACCAGCTGGCGGAACACGCCGCGCCAGGTCTTCGCGTCGAGATCGGCGCCGATGCCGTAGGTGCTGACGCGATCGTGGCCGAACTGGCGGATCTTCTCGCCCTCGCCGCCGCGCAGCACGTCGATCAGGTGTGCGGCGCCGAAGCGCTGGCCGGTGCGGTACACGCAGCTGAGCGCCTTGCGCGCGGCGTCGGTGGCGTCCCACTGCTCCGGCGGCGACAGGCAGTTGTCGCAGTTGCCGCAGTCCCTGGGGTAGGTCTCGCCGAAACTGGCGAGCAGCACGCGGCGCCGACACTGCAGCGTCTCGCAATAGCCGAGCAGTTGGTCGAGCTTGCGCCGTTCGAGCTGCTTGCGCTCCTCGCCGGCCTCGCCCTGTTCGATCATCTGCTTGAGCAGCACCACGTCGCCCAGGCCGTAGCACAGCCAGGCATCGGCGGCTTCGCCGTCGCGCCCGGCGCGGCCGGTTTCCTGGTAGTAGCCTTCGAGCGATTTCGGCAGGTCCATGTGCGCGACGAAGCGCACGTCGGGCTTGTCGATGCCCATGCCGAAGGCGATCGTCGCGACGACGACCACGCCGTCCTCGCGGATGAAACGCCGCTGGTGTTCGGCGCGCACGTTCGCGTCCAGGCCGGCGTGGTAGGGCAGCGCCTTGAAGCCGTTGCCGGCGAGGAACTCCGCGGTTTCCTCGACCTTGCGCCGCGACATGCAGTAGACGATGCCGGCCTCGTCGCGGTGCTGCTTGAGGAAATCCAGCAGCTGGCGGCGGCCGTTGTCCTTCTGGACGATGGTGTAGCGGATGTTCGGGCGATCGAAGGAGCTGACGAACCAGCGCGCTTCCTCCAGTTGCAGGCGCTCGACGATCTCGCGCTGCGTCGGCGGGTCGGCGGTCGCGGTGAGCGCGACGCGCGGCACCTGCGGCCAGCGCTCGTGCAGCACGGTCAGTTCGCGGTATTCCGGCCGGAAGTCGTGGCCCCACTGCGACACGCAGTGGGCCTCGTCGATCGCAAAGAGCGCGATGCCCGGACCGACCTTCGCGCGATCCAGCAGCGACAGGAAGCGCGGCGTGAGCAGGCGTTCGGGCGCGACGTAGAGCAGGTCGAGTTCGCCGGCGAGCAGCGCGCGCTCCACGCGCATCGCGTTCTCGGCATCGAGCGTGGAGTTGAGGAACTCGGCGCGCACGCCGACCTGGCGCAGCGCATCGACCTGGTCCTGCATCAGCGCGATCAGCGGCGACACCACCACGCCCACGCCGTCGCGCAGCAGCGCCGGCACCTGGTAGCACAGCGACTTGCCGCCGCCGGTGGGCATGAGCACCAGCGCGTCGCCGCCGTCGGCGATGTGCTCGACGATCTCGCGCTGCGGGCCACGGAAGTCTTCGTGGCCGAAGACGCGGCGCAGGAGGTCGCGCGCCATGCCCGGCATGGCGGCGCTGGCGCCGTCGCCGGGACTCACGCCCGCTTCTGCTTGCCGTCGCCCGCCGACGATTCGGCGCCGTGCGCCAGGCGCAGCAGTTCGGCGGCGTTGACGATCTCGACGCGGCGGCCGGTGACGGCGATGACGCCGTCGTCCTGCAGGCGGGTGAAGCCGCGGCTCACCGTTTCCAGGGCCAGGCCGAGGAAGCGGGCGATGTCCTCGCGGCTCATCGGCAGTTGGAACTGGCGGTCGGACTGGCCGACGTTGCGGTAGCGCTCGCCGAGGCTGTGCAGGAACAGGGCGATGCGCTCGTTGGCCTGGCGACGGACGAGGATGCCCAGGTGATCCTGGTCGCGGTCGACGCTCTGGCCGATCACGCGGAACAGCTGCTGCTGCAGGCTGGGGATCTGCCCGGCCACCCGCGACAGCTCGTCGTAGGGGATTTCGCAGACGGTGGCGGCGGTCAGGGCCACGCCTTCGCAGCGGTGCTGGCCGCTGCCGAGGGCATCGAGGCCGATCAGTTCGCCGGCCAGATGGAAGCCGAGCACCTGCTCCTCGCCATCCTCGCTGATGCTGACCGACTTGAACGCGCCGTCGCGGGCGACGTAGACCGCACTCAGCGGGTCGCCGATGCGGAACAGCCGGTCGCCGCGGGCGATGGGCTTGCGCCGCTGGACGATGTCGTCGAGGCGCTGCAGCTCTTCGGCGCCGATGCCGCCGGGCAGGCACAGCTGGCGGACCGAGCAGTAGGTGCAGCCCCGGCGCAGCTTGATCAGGTCGAGTACGGAGGAGTCGCTCATCGGCCGATAGTGTGCCACGGTCATCCGGCGGCGGGGCCGCGGAACCGTCCCGCCGGGTATGGCGATTTGTCCCGGTCCGGGCCGCCCCTGCAGCCCGGACTCGAATCCGGGACGCCACACCCCTTATACTGCCCGGGTTCTGCGGCCCGGAAACCGGGTCCGCTCCGTCAACAGTCGTTTTCCGGGTGAGTCGTGCGCAATTACGATCTGGACTTTCTGAAGCGCTTTTCGCTGGTCATCGCCTTCCTCGCGGCGCTGACCCTGGGCCTGATCCTTTTCGCGGCCTACCTCCACAACGCACTGCCCGGCCAGGCCAATCCGGTCGAAGTGGCGCGCACCGAGGCCCGCATCGCCCCGGCCGGCGACGTCTATGCCGGCGCCACCGGCGAAGCGGCCAAGGCCGCTGCCGACATCGCGGCGCTGGAGGCCCTGAAGGCCAACGTGCCCTTCGGCGGTCGCACCGACGGCGCCGAGATCTACAACCAGGGCCCTTGCGCGGGCTGCCACAAGTCGGGCGCCGGTGGCGCACCGATGCTCGGCGCCGCAGGCATGGGCGCCCGCGCCAGCAAGGGCAAGGACACCCTGTACAAGCACGCGATCGAAGGCTTCACCGGCAGCGCCGGCGTGATGCCCGCCAAGGGCGGCAACCCGGCCCTGACCGACGACCAGATCAAGGCCGTCGTCGACTGGATGCTGGAACAGCAGGGCTGATCCCATCCGGCTGATCGACGCCTGCATCGCATGCCGCACGCAACGCCGCCTCCGGGCGGCGTTGTGCTTTTCGATTGAAGGAAACTCCATGACCCACCCCGCGCTTCGTCTCCTTCCGATCTGCATTCTCTGGATTGCCCACGCTGCCTCGGCGCAGACCTCCATCCCGCTGTCACCCATCGGGAATGTGCAGGGCACGGGCGGCCCCAGCCCACTGGTCGGCCAATTGGCCAGGGTGCGCGGCCGGGTGATCGCGCTGCAGGGCGGTACACAGCCAGGTGTCTTCCTGCAGGACGCAGGCGATGGCAATCCCGAGACGCCTGACGGGATCTTCGTCGACCTGACACGCAATCCTGCAGGTTTCAGTATCGGCACACCACTCGAAGTCATCGGCATGGTGACTGAGCTTGGCGAAGGTCGCGGCCATCTGACTGCACTTGTCGGCGCACAGATCGAAGCACCCACCGCCTCCGTTCCGCGCTCCCCTGCGGTCCGCCTGACGGCGCCACCGAGCGACTGGGCACGCTACGAGAGCATGCAGGTCCACATCACCACGCCCCTGCGGGTGGCAGGGACCCATCGCTTCGCGAAGTCCGGCGAACTAGCTGCTCAGTTTGGTGAGGACCGTCTTCGCATGCCGACCGAGGTCTTCGCGCCAGGCCCCGAAGCGAAGGCGCTCGCCGCCGACAACAACCGCAGGCTGCTCGTGCTGGACGATGGGAGCGACGCTGAAAATCCCGAGAACATCTGGTATCTAGCGGAGAACGCGTTGCCTCGCACCGGCAGTGTGCTGCGCGGCGTCGAAGGCGTGGTCGTACCGAGGAAGGGCGGTGTGCGGCTGATCCTGACAGCAAAGCCACTCCTCCACCCCGCGCCGAAACCGAAGTCGCCCAAGGTCGACGGCGACCTTCGCATCGCCGCGCTGAACCTCGAAAACCTGTTCAACGGCGACGGGGCCGGCGGCGGCTTCCCGACCCCGCGCGGCGCACGCACGCCGGCCGAGCTGGAGGCCCAGCTCGGCCGCCTGACCGCGACCATCCACGGCCTCGATGCCGACGTGGTCGCGCTGATGGAAGTGGAGAACGACGGCTACGGCCCGGACTCGGCGATCGCCCAACTGGTGGCGGCGCTGAACCGCGACGGCGGCGACTGGCGCTACATCGATGCCGGCCAGGGCCCGGGCAGCGACCAGATCCGGGTCGGCCTGATCCATCGGGCCTCCCGCGCCACGCCGGTCGGTGCGCCGGCGACGCTGGAGGACGACCTGTTCGGCACCCGCAGTCGTCCGCCGCTGGCGCAGAGCTTCCGCGCGGGCGACGGCCCGGTGTTCACGGTGGTGGCCAACCACTTCAAGTCGAAGGGCTGCGGCGAAGCCAGCGGCGCGGATGCCGACCAGAAGGACGGCCAGGCCTGCTGGAATGCCGCACGCACCGAATCCGCGCGCCGGCTCGACGCCTGGCTGCGCACCGATCCGACGCGATCGGGCAGCGATCTGCGATTGATCGTCGGCGATCTCAACGCCTACCGCATGGAAGACCCGGTCCGTCTGCTGGTCGATGCCGGCTGGCGCGATGCCTTCGAGGAGGCCGCCTCCGGCAGGCATCGCGGCGAACCACCGTACAGCTATGTCTTCGATAGCTTGACCGGTCGGCTCGACCACGCCTTGCTCAGCCCGTCGCTGGCGACGCGGCTGCGTGGCGCGGCGGAATGGCATACCAATGCCGACGAGCCCGACAGCCGCGGCTACCAGGAAGCCCCGGAGCAGCGCGGCCCCTGGCGCAGCTCCGACCATGACCCGCTGGTGCTGGGGTTCCGCCTGCGCAAGCCCTGAACGTAAAAAACAGGAATGATGATCGCCCCCACCCCGCCCCTCCCCCGCAGGCGGGGGAGGGGGAAGGACGGTGACGCTGCGGTTTGCTCCCTCCCCCGCCTGCGGGGGAGGGCTGGGGTGGGGGCGTCCCTTCGGCGACCCGCCCGCTATCATGCCGCCATGAGCACCCCCGCCTTTCCCGACACCGCTGCCACCCTCTCCCTGCCTGGCCCGGCCGGCCTGCTGGAGGTGGCGGTCGACCCGCCCGAGGCCGACGCCGGCCCGCGCCCGCTGGTCGCGGTGATCTGCCATCCGCTGCCCACCGAGGGCGGCACGATGCACAACAAGGTCGTGACCATGGCCGCGCGCGCCCTGCGCGAACTCGGTGCGACCACGGTGCGCTTCAACTTCCGCGGCACGGGCGGGTCCGAGGGCACGTTCGACCATGGCGAGGGCGAGCTGGACGACCTGCGCGCCGTGGTGGCCTGGGTCCGTGCCGGGCGCCCCGACGCCACGCTGTGGCTGGGCGGCTTCAGCTTCGGCGCCTACGTCAGCCTGCGCGGCGCCGCCGAGCTGCAGCCGGGCCTGCTGCTGTCGATCGCGCCGCCCGCCGGGCGCTGGGCCTTCGAGACGATCGAGACCCCGACCATGCCGTGGCTGGTGATCCAGGGCGACGAGGACGAAGTCGTCGACCCGCAGGCGGTCTTCGACTGGTTCGAGGCGGTGTCGAAGCAGCGCGGCGAAGGCGCCGAACTGGTGCGCATGCCCGAGACCAGCCATTTCTTCCATCGCAAGCTGATGGACCTGCGCGGCGCGATCAAGCACGGCGTGCAGCGTTACCTCCCTGGCGGCGGCACGGGCGACGCGGCATGACGCAGGCGCCTTCCGCGCGCTACGCCGAGGGCGTGGCGCGCGGCGACTGGAGCGACGATCCCGCGCAGCACGCGGCCCTGCGCGAGCTCGACCGGCTGCATGCGCACCTGGCCGCACCGGTGGAGACGCCGGGCCTGCTCGCCCGGCTGTTCGCCAAGCCTGTCGATCCCGCGCCCAACGGCCTGTACCTGTGGGGCGGCGTCGGCCGCGGCAAGACCTTCCTGATCGACCTGTTCTACGACGGCCTGCCGATCCGCGAGAAGCGGCGCACGCACTTCCATCGCTTCATGCGCGAGGTGCACGAGCGCCTGCGCGCGCATGCCGGCGAACGCGACCCGCTGGCCGCGATCGCCCGCGAGTGGCGCAAGCAGCTGCGCGTGCTGGTGCTGGACGAGTTCTTCGTCAGCGACATCGGCGACGCCATGCTGCTGGGACGCCTGCTCGACCGGATGTTCGTCGAAGGCGTGATCCTGGTGACCAGCTCCAACGCCGCACCGGCCGATCTGTACAAGGACGGCCTGCAGCGCGCGCGCTTCCTGCCGGCGATCGAACTGCTGCAGCGGCACTGCGCCGTGATCCATCTGGACAGCCCCCGCGACTACCGCCTGCGCGCGCTGACCCGCTCCCCGGTGTACCGCGCGCCGCTGGACGCCGGCAGCGACGCCTGGCTGGACTCGCGCTGGCACGAGCTGAGCGGCGACGACGGCCACCGCGACGCCGGCATCGACATCGAAGGCCGGCGCATCGCGGTGCGCGCGCGCTGCCCGGGCATGGCCTGGTTCGATTTCGCCGCCGTCTGCGAAGGCCCGCGCGGCAGCGCCGACTACATCGAGATCGCCACCGAATTCCACACCGTGCTGCTCGGCGGCGTGCCCGCGTTCGACACCACCCGCGACGACGCCGCGCGCCGCTTCATCACCCTGATCGACGAGCTGTACGACCGCCACGTCAACCTGGTGTGCAGCGCCGACGCCGAGCCGACCGCGCTGTATCGCGGCGAACGCCTCGCCGCCGCCTTCGAGCGCACCGCATCGCGCCTGATCGAGATGCAGAGCGCGGAATACCTGGCGCTGGAGCATCGGGGCTGAGGTCGCACCGCCGCTGCTTTTTGTGGGAGCGACGCAAGTCGCGACTGCTCGACATGACGGGAATGCGTCGCGACTTGCGTCGCTCCCACAAAAACAAGAAGCACCGCCGATTTCTGCGACGATAGCCCCATGCCCGGAACCGACACCATCGCCGCCATCGCCACCGCCGCCGGAGCCGGCGGCATCGGCGTGGTCCGACTTTCGGGCCCACGTGCGAAGGCCATCGCCGAAACGATCTGCGGCCGACGCCTGAAGCCGCGCCACGCGCACTACGCGCGCTTCGCCGATGCCGCCGGCGACACGATCGACGACGGCATCGCCCTGTATTTCGCCGCGCCGGCCAGCTACACCGGCGAGGACGTGGTGGAGCTGCAGGGCCACGGCAGCCCCGCCGTGCTGCGCGAAGTGCTGTCGCGCTGCCTGGCGCTGGGCGCGCGCATCGCCCGGCCGGGCGAGTTCAGCGAGCGCGCCTTCCTCAACGGCAAGCTCGACCTGGTGCAGGCCGAGGCCGTGGCCGACCTGATCGCCGCCGGCGACGCCCGCGCGGCGCGCGCGGCGCGGCGCTCGCTCGACGGCGTGTTCTCGCGCCGGGTCGACGCCCTCGCCGACCTCCTGCTGCGCCTGCGCGTGCACGTCGAGGCCGCGATCGACTTCGCCGACGAGCCGCTGGACACCCTCGGTGGCGACGCGCTGCGCAGCGGGCTGGCGCGCGCGCAGGACGACCTCGACGCGCTGCTGGTCGAGGCCGAGCGCGGCCGGAAGCTGCGCGATGGCCTGCATGCGGTCATCGTCGGCCCGCCGAACGCGGGCAAGAGTTCGCTGCTCAACGCACTGGCCGGCAGCGAGCGCGCGATCGTCAGCGACGTGGCCGGCACCACCCGCGACCTGCTGCGCGAGACCGTGCGCGTCGACGGCGTGGAGCTGACCCTGGTCGACACCGCCGGCCTGCGCGCCGGGGGCGACGCGATCGAACGCGAGGGCATGCGCCGGGCCGAAGCCGAACTGGGCCGCGCCGACCTGGCGATCGTGGTGCTCGACGGGCGCGAGGTCGAGGCCGGGCGCGCGGCGGTGGCCGACGCCATCGCCGACGTGCCGCAACGGCTGTGGGTGTTCAACAAGTCCGACCTCGCCGCACCACCGCCAGCGACCGCGGATGACGAAGTGTGGGTCTCGGCGCGCACCGGCGCCGGGCTGGACGCACTGCACGCGCGGCTGCGCGCGCTGGCCGGCCTGGAGGCCGAGGGCGTCGACGGCAGCTTCAGCGCGCGGACCCGGCAGGTCGACGCATTGCGTCGCGCGCGTCAGGAATTGGTCGCTGCGCGGCAGTTGCTGGACCACGACCGCCTGGAGCTGGCGGCGGAGTCCCTGCGCCTCGGGCACGACCAGTTGGGCGAGATCACCGGCAGGGTTGCGCCGGACGATCTACTGGGTCACATTTTCTCCACGTTCTGCATCGGCAAATAGCCCGCGATGCCGCCCCGGGGATGTCGGCGGCACGGAATGCGCAGGAACACCGCACGCCCCGGTGGGCTGGCACAGCTCGTGCTTGCCCACCAGAACCCAGCCCGCAGGAAACCACCATGACCCCAGCCTCCAACATCCGTATCTCTCCGATCCGCAACGGGTTCCGTCATGCCGCGCTCGCGACCGCCCTCGTGCTGGCCATCTCGGCCTGCGGCGGCGGCGACAAGCCCGCCGACGCCGGCACCGCCCCGACCGACGCCGCGGCCCCCGCCGCGCAGCCGCCGGCCCAGGCGGTGTCCGCCCAGGTCGCGGCCATGAGCGTGGACCAGCTGCGCGAAGCCGCCCGCACCGCGCAGAACGAACAGCGCATGTACGCCCCGGCCGGCAACAACGCGATGGAGTTCTACCTGGCCCTGCGCGACAAGCAGCCGAACGACGCCGCGGTGACCAGCGCGCTGACCGACCTGATGCCGTATGCGCTGATCGCGACCGAGCAGAGCATCGCCCGCGACGACTTCAGCGAAGCCCTGCGCCTCTACGCGCTGATGGAGAAGACCGACAAGAGCGCCCCGGCCCTGCCGCGCCTGAAGCAGGCCATCGCCGACGCCCAGGCCAGCTTCGCCCAGCGCCAGCAGCAGCAGGAGCTCGACGCCGAAGCCGAGAAGGAGCGCCTGGCCAAGCTCGAGGAAGACCGCAAGAAGCAGCAGGAGGAGCAGCAGAAGCTCGCCGCCGAGCGCCTCCAGCAGCAGCAGGCCGAAGCCGCGCGCAACGCCGAAGCCAACCGCCAGGCCGAGGCCGCGCGCCAGGCCGAAGCCGCACGCCAGGCCGAGGCCGCACGCCAGGCCGAGGCGCGTCGCCAGGCCGAAGCCGCACGTCCGACCAGCGCGCCGGCCACCGCCAGCGCCAGCGACCTGCGCCTGATCAGCCAGTCCGCGCCGAAGTACCCGCCGGAAGCCTTCCGCGACCGCATCTCGGGCGAAGTGCAGGTGGAGTTCACCGTCGGCACCGACGGCACCGTGACCAGCGCCCGCGTGGTCCGTGGCAACCCGCCGCGCGTGTTCGACCGCGAAGCCGTCGCGGCGGTGAAGCGCTGGCGCTACCAGCCGATCGCCTCGCCGGTCACCACCCGCCAGACGATCGCGTTCAAGCCGTAATCGCGATTCGTTTCGCGGACACGAAGAAGCCCGGCAATGCCGGGCTTCTTTTTTTCCTGTCATCCCGATCCGCGATCAGGTCGAGATCGCCAGCTTCTCCTGGCGGTAGCGCCAGATCGCGGCCAGCCACAGCACCGCAGCCAGCGCCAGCGCGCAGGCGAGGTAGATGCCCCACTGCTCGGGCGATGCGGTCTCGCCGCGCGAGGCCTTCACCAGCATCTGGTTCTGCGACAGGAACGGCACCGCGTACTGCCACAGGTCCTGGTCCTTCAGCGGATAGGCCATCAGCGCGTAGGCCGGCAGCATCGGCATGAACATCATCCACACCAGGTGGCTCTGCGCCTCCTTCATGCTCTTGGCGCCGGCGGCGATGAAGGTGAGCAGCGCGGTGCCGATCAGCACCAGCGGCACCAGCACCAGCATCATCTTGCCGATCGCGAAGTAGGACACATCGAGCGAGCGCGCCATGGCGCTGGTCGACAGGGCCGCGCTGAACTTGAACGAGAGCAGGGTGAGCACCAGCGCGACGATGCCGATCAGCGCGGCGGCCATCATCTTGCCGCTGACCAGGGTGCCGCGCGACACCGGGGTGGCCAGCAGCGGTTCGAGCGACTGCCGCTCGCGCTCGCCGGCGGTGACGTCCATGGTGAGGTTGGCGCCGCCGATGAAGGCGAACATCAGCAGCAGCACGGGCAGCATCATCGACAGGAAGCGGCCCTGCTTCGCCTCGGGCGTGGCCACGTCGCGCTGGGCGACGTTCACCGCCTGCGACAGCGAGGGGTTCACGCCGCGCGCGACCAGGCGCAGGGCGCCGACCTGGCGCCCGTAGGCGACCAGGGCAAGCTGCACGCGCTGCACCGCGACCTCGGCGTTCTGGCGGGTGCTGTCGGAGACGACCTCGACCTTGGCCGGGCGGCCGGCGCGCCAGTCCTCGGCGAAGTCCGGGGAGATGATCAGGGCCACGTCCTCGTCCTGGCGGCGGATCGCACCGACCAGGTCCTGCGGCGGCGCCTTGGCGCGGATGTCCTGGGTGGCGAGGAAGGCGACCAGGTTCGGCGCGTGATCCGCGCCGATGATCGGGATCTCCAGCGGCTTCTCCAGCTGCGTGCTGACCCGGGTCTCGACCAGCTTGCCCAGGCCGAGGAACAGCAGCGGATACACCAGCGGGCCGAGCAGCAGGGCCATGAGGAAGGTGCGGCGGTCGCGCGCGAAGTCGCGCAGTTCCTTGCGCAGCACGGTCATGAAGATGTTGAACGATGCGGAGATCATGCGTGCAGGCCCTCCTCCGAGCCGATCAGCTGGACGAAGGCGTCCTCGAGGTTGTCGTGGCCGGTGCGCGCACGCAGTTCGTCGGGCGTGCCCATGGCCTTCACTTCACCGGCGGCGATCACCACGATGCGGTCGCACAGCGCGGCCACCTCCTGCATGATGTGGCTGGAGAAGATCACGCAGCGCCCTTCGGCGCGCAGCTGGCGCAGGAATTCGCGCAGGCCGCGCGTGGTCATCACGTCCAGGCCGTTGGTCGGTTCGTCGAGGATGACGTTCATCGGATCGTGCACCAGCGCGCGCGCGATCGCGGTCTTGGTGCGCTGGCCCTGCGAGAAGCCCTCGGTGCGCCGATCGAGCACGTCGGCCATGCCCAGCGCATCGGCGAGGCGCGCGGTGCGCGCGGCGATCATCTCCGCGTCCAGCCCGTGCAGTTCGCCGAAGTAGGCGATGTTCTCGCGCGCGGTCAGTCGCTTGTACACGCCGCGCGCATCGGGCAGCACGCCGAGGCGGCGGCGCACGTCGTTGGCGTGGGTGGCGACATCGAAGCCGTCGACGCTCACCTTGCCCTGGTCGGGCGACATCAGCGTGTAGAGCATGCGCAGCGTGGTGGTCTTGCCTGCGCCGTTGGGGCCGAGCAGGCCGGTGATTTCGCCGTCGCGCGCGGTGAAACTCACGCCGCGCACGGCCTGGACAAGACCCGTGCGGGTCTTGAACGATTTGTGGAGGTTCTGGACTTCGATCATGGGAGACTCGATGGAATGGGGTCGGGAGGATGGGACAGCGGATCGCGGATGCGATCGATCAATCGATCAGGGCTCCCAACCGTAGTAGCCCGCGAACGGCGGCGAGGCCTTCAGGCGCTTGAGGCAGCCGGCATCGAGCGCCTTCGCATCGGCCTTCTCGACGAACTGCGCGAACAGCTTGGGCATGCAGCCGGTGGTGAGCACGCTGTGGCCCTGTCCGGGCAGCACGAGATGACGGCCGTTGGGCAGCGTCTTCACCACCTCGTCGCCGTAGCGCGACGGCGTGACCGGGTCGAATTCGCCACTGATCGCCAGCACCGGCAGGTTGCCGGAGAGCGGCTTGCGGAAATCCGCCGGGCGCGTGCCCTTCGGCCACGCTGCGCACTGCGCCTGCAGGAATTCGGCCATGGACGTGCCGAGGATCGTGTCCTTGTCGGCCGGATCGACGCGGATCTCCGGGTCTTCGGTGCAGCTGACCGACAGGTGCATGCCCAGCGCCATCGAGTCGCCGAGGTCGCCGCTGAGCGAACGCGCCTGCGACAGCAGGGTTTCGTAGCGGCCCTTCGAGGCATCGTGCAGGACCAGCGGCAGCATCGACGCCGACTCCGGACGATAGGCATAGAAGCGCAGCAGGGCAGCGAGATGCCCGAAGCTCGGCGCTTCCTCGCGCCATTCGCCGCTGGTCGGGTCGCGGTAGCGCACCGGCGCGATGCCGCCGGCCTGCAGCGTGGCACGCACCGTCGCCAGCATCGCCGCGGGATCGCCGATGTTGCGCTTGCACGCCGGTTCGGTGGCGCAGCGCGCGAACTGCTGCTTGAGCGCCGCGTCGAGGTTGCGCGCGTGCTCCTGGCCCAGCACCAGCGTGTTCGGCGCGATCGAATCGAGCGTGACCGTGCGCGTGTGCGCCGGATAGCGCGCGGCGAACTGCTGTGCGACGCGGGTGCCGTAGGAAATGCCGACGAGGTTGAGCGTGTCGACGCCGACCGTCCTGCGCAGCAGGTCGAGGTCGCGGATGTGGTCGGTGGTGGTGTAGTAGCGCAGGTCCGAGGTCTTCGCCAGGCGGTCGCGGCAACGTTCGGCCAGCGCACGCATCTGCGCGGCGTCGGGTTCGGTGACGCTGTCGTCCATCAGCTCGCCCAGTTCGTCGCACTGCAGCAGGTGCGAGCTGCCGGTGCCGCGCGCGTCCATCAGCAGGATGTTGCGGCTGCGGCGCACGTCTTCGAGCGCGCCGTGCAGCCCGGGATAGGCATCGAGGATGGCCTGGCCGGGGCCGCCGGCGAGGATCACCACCGGATCCGGCTGGGTGGGATTCTTCGCCGGGATCAGCGCGACGGCGAGGTCGATCGTGCGTCCCTTCGGCGCATCGTGGTTCTCGGGGGCCTTCAGGGTGGCGCATTGCGCCTCGATCGCCACCGTGCCCTCTTCGCCGAGGGAGCAGGGCTTGAAGCGCAGCTGGCCGTAGCGCAGGTCGCCGTCGGCATCGGTGCGCAGGGTCGGGGCGGTCTGGGTGGCGCCGCCACCGCAGCCGGCGAGCGCGAGCGCCAGGGCGGACAACAGGAGGTATCTAGGCATGGAGGAGTTCCGGTGCTGGGGGGTCGCCGGCGGTGTCGACCGGCTTCAGGGATCAGGACGCAGGGGCGGGAAGAATGTGACCGCCGGGATGCACGGGCACAAGCAGGCCAACCCTCCGCTGTCCGGGACAGCGGGGATCGCAGGCGATGGGGGTCGGCGCGGGGCGGGGACTTACGCGCGGCCGTGCAGGTAATCCAGCGTCACCTGCAGCATCGAGCGGAAGCCGACATCCAGGGCGGACTCGTCGAGGAAGAATTCCGGCGAGTGGTTCGACGGCGCCTTCGCCGGGTCCTGGCCCTGCGGGGTGGAACCGACGAAGAAGAAGAAACCGGGCACTTCGCGGGCGTAGAACGAGAAGTCCTCGGCGCCCATGTTCAGGTCCATCTCGACGACGTTGCCTTCGCCTGCGGCGCGCTGGAGGCTGGGCACCATCTTCGCGGTGAGCGCGGGGTCGTTGACGGTGACCGGGTTGCCCTTGGTGTCGGGCACCTGGGCGATGGCGGTGGCGCCGTGCGCGGCGGAGACGTGCTCGGCGACGTTCGCCAGGTCCTTGAACACGGCCTGGCGCATGCCTTCGTCGAAGGTGCGGATGGTGCCGATCAGTTCGACCTGGTCGGGAATGATGTTGTAGCGGATGCCGCCCTTGATCGCGCCGAAGCTGACGACCACCGGCTGCTTCGAGATGTTCTGCCGACGGCTGACGATCGTCTGCGCGGTGCCGATCACGTCGGCGGCGGCGACGATCGGATCGACGCCGCCCCAGGGCCGCGAGCCGTGGGTCTGGCGACCCTTGATCACGATGTTGAAGCGGTCGGAGGCGGCCATCGTCGGACCGCTGCGGTAGCCGACCTTGCCGGCGTTGAGCGTGCTGAACACGTGCAGGCCGAAGACGGCCTCGGGCTTGAAGTCGCGGAAGATGCCCTGCTTGAGCATTTCCTCGGCGCCGCCCTCCTCGCCGTCCGGCGGGCCTTCCTCGGCGGGCTGGAACACGAACAGGATCTCGCCGGGCAGGTCGGCCTTCATCGCCGCCAGCGCCTCGGCCACGCCCATCAGGATCGAGGTGTGCGCATCGTGGCCGCAGGCGTGCATCACGCCGACGGTCTCGCCGCGGAAGGTCGAGGTGGCCTTCGACGCGAACGGCAGATCATTGCGCTCGGTCACCGGCAGCGCGTCCATGTCGGCGCGCAGCGCGATGCGCGGGCCGGGCTTGCCGCCCTTGAGCACCGCGACCACGCCGGTGGTGGCGATGCCGGTCTTCACCTCCATGCCGAGCCGGCGCAGGTGGTCGGCGACCAGCTTCGAGGTGCGCACCTCGCGGTTGCCCAGCTCGGGATGCTGGTGGATGTCGCGGCGCCAGGCCAGCACCTTCGGCTGCAGGCGCTGCGCCTGCGCGTCGACTTCGGGACGCGCGCCGTCGGCGGCGAATGCGGAGGCGGCGGACAGCAGCGCGACGAGCGCAGCGGCAAGGGACGTGGCGGTCGGGATCGAAGCGGGCAGGAGCGTGCGCATGCGGGGCCTCCGGGATGATCCGGCGATGCTACCCCATCGCACCGCCGCAGCCCCGGCGAACCGGGCATCCGTCATGGTTCGCCGCGAGACATCCCCGCCGGCATGGCCTGTCGCATCGAAAACGCCCATGGGACGGCTCGTCAAACGACGGCGTGCGTGCGAGTCTGCGGCCTTTCGCATCCATCGGGACCCACCCATGTCGAACCCGTCCTCCCGGCCGCTGGAAGGCGACGCCGCGCTGATCCGCGCCGTCGGCACCTTCGCGCTGACCGCTGCGGTCATCAACGTCATCATCGGCGGCGGCATCTTCCGCATGCCCTCGGCGCTGGGCGGACAGATGGGCATCGCCGCGCCGCTGGCGATCCTCGCCGGCGCGCTGGCGATCATCCCGGTCGCGCTGTGCTTCTCCGCGATCGGCAGCCGCGTGCGCGCCACCGGCGGGCCCTACACCTACCTCACCGCCGTGTTCGGTTCGTTCGCCGGCTTCATCGCCGGCGCGCTGATGTGGATCAGCAACATCGCCTCCAGCGCCGGCGTCGCCGCCGCGCTGTCGGAACAGGTGGCGACGCTGGTGCCCGCCTTCGCCGGCAAGACCGAACGCGCGCTGCTGCTCACCGGCGTGTACGCCCTGCTGTTCGCGCTCAATGCCTTCGGCGTGAAGATGGGCGCGCGCGCGATCGCGGTGCTCGCCACGCTGAAACTGGCGCCGCTGTTCGTGCTCGCGGCGGTGGGCATCTGGTTCGTCGACTGGTCGCAGGTGAGCTTTTCCTTCGGCGATGTGCCGTCGGTGTCCGCGCTCGGCGCCTCGATGGTGCTGGTGATGTTCGCCTACTCGGGCATGGAGACCGCGCTGGTGCCTTCGGGCGAACTGCGCGACCCCTCGCGCAACGTGCCGCGCGCGACGCTGGCGGCGATCCTGCTGGTGGTGCTGCTGTACCTGGGCCTGCAGATCGTCGGCCAGGGCCTGCTCGGCCCGGCGCTGGCGAACAGCCCGGTGCCGATCGCCGACACGGCCGCGAAGCTGTGGGAACCCGGCCGCGTGCTGCTGCTCGCCACCGCCTGCGTGTCGATGACCGGCTTCCTGATGGGCAACCTGATGGGCACCTCGCGCCTGGTGTTCGCGCTCGGCCGCGACGGCTACCTGCCGCGCGCCTTCGGCCGCGTCACCGAGACGCACCGCGTGCCGATGTTCGCGCTGGTCGCGCATGCGCTGCCGGCCTGGCTGCTCGCCCTCGGCGGCAGCTTCGACAAGCTGGCGCTGATTTCCGGCGGCGCGATCTGCCTGATGTACGCCTTCGTCAGCGTCGCCGCGTGGCGCGCGCAGCACATCGGCCTGCGCGATGCCGAGGCCACGCCCTTCGCGCTGCCCGGCGGCGCGCTGATCCCCGCGATCTCGCTGCTGGCGATGCTCGCCATCGTCACCACGCTCAAGCCCGACGAATGGGCCGCGATCGGCATCGCCCTGGGCGCGCTGGTGCTGGTGTATGCGGGGCTGCGCGGAGCCGCGCTGGGCAAGCGCTGACAGGAGCGCTGGAAGAACGCTGGAAAAAGACGCCGGAAAAAGCCGCCCCCCGCCGCCATGGCTGGCGACGGGGGGCGGGTGTCATGTCACGGTGGGTGCGGCGGGTGATGTCCCGCCGGTCCCGGACATGCGGATCAGAACGTGATGCTCCAGCGGTTGAGTCTGCCGACATCGTCGGCGGCCGTGTCGCGTACCCGCAGGATCCAGTTGCCGTTGAAGGCTTCGCTCGACAGATCCTTGGTGAAGGACTTCACGATGTTGGCCTGAGATCCGCCGACATTGCTCTGCAGCGCATGGACAGTGCCGTCGGGCGCCACCAGCTCCAGCTGCAGATCGCCCGAGTACGGATGGGTGATGTCCACCGCAATCGACGCGTTCGCCGGTGCATTGCCCGCCCGGTTGGCGACCGGGATGGTGCTGGAAATCCCGGTATTGTTGTTGTCCGGAATCGCCACCGCCGTCGCGTTGCTGTAGGTCTGCGCCGCACCGCCGCCGGCCGCCGGCGGTGTGAAGCTGCCGGTCAGGCTGACGTTGTTGATCGCGTCGAAGGCGTACACCATGACGTGATAGGTCCCGGCCTGGACGTTCGCGATGTCGCAGGTCTCGGTCGAGGTCGAACCATCCTTCTTGCAATCGAAGGTCGCCGTCGTCGGCGCACTGCCGAAACGGACGTACAGGTCGGCGTCGCCGGTACCGCCCGTGGTCGCGAAGCGCAGGTTGGTCGCACCGGCCGGGACGGTCAAGGTCCAGACCTGACTGGCCTTCGACGCCAGCGTCACGCTGACGGCGACGCCGTTGGCCAGTGCGTTGCCGGCCGGCGGAGGCGGTGCAGCCACCGTCACCGCGCGGGTCACGCTGTGGGTCGCGCCCGCATTGTCGGTGACGGTGAGCCGCACGTTGTAGGTCGCGGCGGCGGCATAGGTGCGGCTCGGATTGGTCTGGTTCGACGCGCCGCCATCACCGAAGTCCCACGCGCGCGACGCGATGTTGCCGTCGCTGTCGGTGGAGGTGTCGGTGAAGGTCGCGGTGAGTCCGTTGACAGCGAAGTTGAAGCTTGCGGCCGGCGGGACATTGGCCGGGGCGGTGACGGTCACGGCGCGGGTCGTGTTGTGGCTGGCGCCGTTGTTGTCGGTCACGGTGAGGGTGACGTTGTACGTGCCTGCCGCAGCGTAGGTCTTGCTCGGACTGGTCTGGTTCGAGTTCGTGCCATCGCCGAAGTTCCAGGACCGTGATGCGATGTTGCCGTCGCTGTCGGTCGAACGGTCGGTGAAGCTCGCCGTCAGGTTGTTCACCGCCACGTCGAAGTTCGCCACCGGCGCCGCGTTGCCGACGGTGACTTCGGCGACGCGGGTATGGCTCAATCCGCCGTTGTCTGTCACGGTCAGGGTGACGCGGTAGGTCCCCGCCTGCGCATAGGTGTGGTTCGGGCTGGTCATCGACGAGCTGACGCCATCGCCGAAGTTCCAGATCGAGCGGGCGATGCGGCCATCGTTGTCGGCGGACGTGTTGTTGAAGGTCGCCGTCAGCCCGTTGACCTGGGTGTTGAAGTTGGCGACCGGCGCGACGTTGCCGGTGATGTCGCTCATTTCCCACACGCCACGGCCGAAGGTCGCGGCGCGTGCGCTGTTGCCGTCGGCCGCGACCTGCACGTCGGTGACGTTCACCAGCGGCAGCCATGCGCCGAACCGTTCCCAGGTGGTGCCGCGGTCGCGCGACCGGTACACGCCCAGGTGCGTGGCGGCATAGATCGTCTGCGGCACGACGTGATCGACCGTGATCGCGTTGACCGGGATTCCGCGCGGGAAGTTCGCGTGGGTATCGATCGCGGCCCAGTTGCGGCCGAAGTCGGTGCTGCGCCAGACGTGGGTCGCGTTCTGGTCCGGGGTCACCGACGTCACGTACAGCGTATTGCGGTCCAGCGGATCGAAGGTGATCGAGCTCAGCCCGCGCCGGGTCCTTCCGCCATCGTCGCCGTTCTCGCCCGGACGCACGTTGGCCACGCCCGGAAGCGCCGCTGCGGCGACCCATGCATTCTGCGCCACGCCGTTCACCGGCGCCGGCTGCCTGCCGCCGGTGGTGGTGAGGAAGATCCTGCCGCCGTTGAGGATGACGGCCATGATGTCGTCGTTGTTGTCCGTACCCGCCGGCCGGGTGTTGTTGGTGCGCGCCACCGCGAAGCCGCGGATGATGCGATCGGCGGGCAGGCCGGTCGTTCCCAGGGTCGCGAAGTTCGCGAAGTAGTCGGTGCTGCGATAGATCGTCTGGTAGGTATAGGTGTAGACAGTGTTGCCCGTCGGCGCCGCCTGTGCGGTGGGCGCGCCGGCCCAGGCGATGACGCTGGTCTTGAACGGCGAGTTCGGCAGGCCGCGACGGCAGCGATTGTTGGCATCGCGCTCGAAGCAGACCTCGACGAAGTTCTGGCCTGCGTCGGTGCTGCGCAGCACGCGGGTGTTGTACAGCGAACCCAGCATGTTGTTGGCATTGGCGATGTTGATGTTGCAGCCGAAACCGTCGCCGCCGATCACCTGGTTGTACACCGACGTTCCGCGCCCCTGGGCGTCGACCACGCGGACGCGGGTGCCGTTGTCCTGCAATCCGACCAGCACCGCCGCAGGCCGATTCGGGCTGGAGCAGACGTTGTAGATCAGGTGCGAGGAAATGCCGATGTTCAGCCGGTCGGAAAAGCTGTTGAGGCCATCGTTCGAATGGAAGATGCCGCCGTCGGAGCCGACGTAGAAGCGCCAGTTGTCGTTCGGATTGGCCGGATCGTCGTTCGGATTCCTGGAGAAGTGCATGGCATGCATGTCCGCATGGACGTACGGTTCGTCGCGCTGCGCGAGCCAGTCGCTCATCCGCGTGAACTGCCAGGCATTGTTCACGAACTGCCCGCGCGCCACGATCAGCGCGCCACCGAAGTACGCGATGTTCGCATTCGTCGGATCGACATGGATCGCGTGGTTGTACCAGCCCTGGCCGTTGAGCAGATAGCTGATCGACCGATAACCCAGGTTCTCGTTCGGCCATTGCGCCGGATTCGACGATGCGATCGGGTTGCTGTAGTTGAGGTAGGCGCCTGCCGCGTTCGTGGCGATCGCGGCCCAGTTGGCGCCACCGTCCGTCGAGCGGTAGATGTTGTTCAGATCGTTGCCGGATTCGTCTACGTCCAGCGTTGCGGCGTTGTCGGCGGGCGCCGCGCGCGCCGCCATCGCGTACATCACGTCGCGATTGCTCGGCGCGGATGCCAGGCTGATGCGCGTGGCCGCATTGGCGATGCCGTTGCCGCGCACCCAGGTCAGGCCCGAATCGGTCGAACGCCAGATTTCGCCGGCATTGCCGTTCTGCAGGGACATCACGATGGCATGTGTATTGACGTTGTTGGTGACGGTGGCCACGCCCGTCGCGAACGACCAGACCGCACGGTTCTGCGCGCCGCCGATGGCCACCTGCGCATAGGTGCGACCGGCATCGGTCGAGCGGTAGAGGCCTCGATCGGTCGCCACCAGCACGATGTTCGAATTGCTCGGCGGCACGAGGATGTCGCGAATCGACGTCGAGTCGCCGAGCAGCACGGGCTCCGCCCATTTCTCGCCGCGCTCGGTCATCTTCACGATGCCCAGGCCGGTGCCGTCGAAGGGATCGCCGAGCCCGAGATAGAGCGTGGCAGCATTGTTCGGATCCATCGCCAGCGCGCCGATGGACAGCGAACCGAGGGTTTCGGTCATCGCCTGCCAGAAGGCGCCGCCGTCGAGCGAACGCCACAGGCCGCCGCCGGCGAAGGCTGCGTAGAGCGTGTTCGGATTGGCCGGATCGGTCAGGATCGTGCGCACGCGCCCGGTGTCGGTGACGTTCAACTCCACGCCGTTGCGCGCGAAATTCGCTTCGGTCGGGCCGATGTTCTCCCAGCGCAAGGCTTCACTCGCACTGTCGGCCGGACGCCGCGCCAGCATCGGCCTGCGCGGATCGATCACGACGGCCGAACGCGCCGACAGCGGCATCTTCGCGCCATGGCGCAAACGCTCGCGCTTGGCGGCGTCCATCATGAAGCGCCTGTATTCGGGCGACCACAGGCCTTCGGTGAAGAGCCGCCGCTTCGCCTGCCTGCCGTTCTGGCCGTAGTTTTCGTTGTACCACTCGTCTTTCCATTGATGTCGGGCGCCGGGATTGTCCTGCTCCGGCTTCGTCGACGATGCGCCCGTGGATGACCGCTGCGTTGCGCTGCGATTCCCCGCGACCCCGTCGCTCCTGCCTGCTTCCGCAACCCCCGAGCCGATCGCCAGCACCACCAGCATGCCGGTCAGTAATGCACTCGCTTTCATTGTTGTTTTCTCGTGTCGTGTGCACGGAATCAACCGCCGGACGCGTGGTCCGCCAGCCTGCTTCCATTCGCTCCGCGCGTTGGATGGCGCCCACCGGCTTGATCCGTTGGGTGGACGATGGCGCCTCGGGATTGCGGCATCCCTGCATGCCGCGCTCGCGACCCACGCGGCGTCCTGCCGCATGCGTACCGTCGCCGGACAACGCGCAGTGGCGGAAGGCAGGCCGGACGCGACCTGCCGGCGATCCATCGCCGCACCGGTCGAGGCATTGGTGTGGTCCTCGACGCGACGCCTTGTTCCCTTCGCCGACGCGAGTCGACGTCCCCTGCGAATCTCCGTTCGAAGTCACGTTAGGCCAAACTCGGTCAAGCGGCATGTTGCAGGCGCAACAAATTGCCCCTGTTTTCTGCGATGAAAGTCGCACGCTTCACATTGCCATCCGGCATGTGCACCCCGCCTTCGGGCATCAGCGACGAAAACGCGATGCACGCCACATTCCCCGGCAACCGCATTCACGATTCGTCGCCTGGCGCCGCCTGCGCACGCTGTCGCGTCCGGTCGCGATGCGAGAAAACAGCCCGGCAGCATCCCGTCGCCATCCCTGCTTCATCCTCGCCCTGCGCAGCCGTCATCGTCACAGTGGGCTTCGCAGCCGCGCCTGCGCGCGCCTGCGCCCCGTCTTTTCAAGGAGAGCGAAGATGATCGGTCGATCGACAGGATTCCGTGTTCGACAGCTGCTGGCCCTGTGCGCCACCGTGCTGATCGCAGTGCCCGGCACCGGGCTGGCGCAAAGCTGGGAGGTCCACGCCGGGCTTGCGACGGCCCGCGAATATCACCGCGGCGCCACCGACGTGCGCTACTGCACGGGCGGCGGCGTGGCCACCGTGGGCACCCAGCGCCCGGGCACGGCCACGCCCACCTACGACAACCTGCTGGTCCAGCGCCTCAACCCGAACGATGCCACCACCCCGGTCAGCTGGCGCTACACCTACGACAACGGCCGACCGGAACAGGGCGCGGAGATCGTCGAGTACACCGACGGCTCCGGCTTCGCCGTGGTCGGCACCACCGACAGCCTCACCTCCCCGGCGGTCTCGCACCTCACCGTCAGCAAGATCGACTGCGGCGGCAACATGGTCTGGCGGCGCAGCTACGGGGCCACTGCGGGCATCAACGCCGCGTGGGACATCATCCGCGCGAACACCGGCGACCCGCTGCAGCTCACCAATCCCGGCGACCTGGTCGCGCTGGGCGAATACACCGCCAACGGCCTGACGCGCGTGCGCGTGGTGCGGATCAACGGCACCACCGGCAACCTGGTCTGGATGCGCGACTACGGCGTCGCCACCGGCGCGCAGCTGTACGGCCGCGGCATCGCCGAAGTGGACACGCCTTCGCTCACCGACGACCTGGTCGTCGCCGGCGGCATCGGCAACAGCGCGGCGATCTTCCAGATCAACGGCAACGACGGCAGCTTCGTCTGCGGCGCGCAGCTCGCCGGGCTCGGCGTCTCGCGCTTCAACGACATCGCCGCGCATGGCGGCAGCGGCATCGCGCCGGGCTTCACCCCGGTCGGCGAGACCCGCACCACCTCGGCGGCACTGCCGCAGATCTTCGTCGCCAGCTTCCGCAGCACCAACTGCGGGCTGCAGCGGCAGATCGAATGGGGATCGCCGAACCAGAGCGAGACCGCGAATGCGGTGACCACCACGCGCAGCAATACCCTCACCGGCGTGCCCGCCGGGCAGCTGCTGATCGCGGGCAATCTCAACGGCCCCTACGGCGGCGTGGCCAACAGCCAGGACGCCTGGGCGCACGTGATGGTGCCGATCAGCCTCACGCCCTACACGGCCGGTGGCTACACCGGACGCCGCTACGGCACGCAGGGCGTCGGACTGAGCGGCATCGAAACCGCGGCCGGCATCGCCGAGAGCGCCCTCGGCACCTATCTCGTGGGCAGTACCAGCAGCAACTGGACCGGCAGCGGCGACCCGATGCAGGCGCTCACGGTGCGCATGGACGATGGTTTCATGAACACCCTGTGCAGCGTGCCGTGGAGCGCGCCGGTGCTCACGCTCACGCCCAACGTGCCGCTCACCGTCGGCGGACCGCAGTACAACCAGCAGGCGAGCCTCCCGGTGCTGCCGAGGGTCTCGATTCCGCAGGGCTTCTGCTGCGGCATTTCCCCCTGACGGCGGGAGGATGGTCGCCCCCCGGATCCGGTCATGGATTCGGGGGCCGATCGCTGGCGCGGCCTCAGTGGGTGTTGCGGTCGCGATCCCAGCCGCGATGCCTGATGTCGAGATACAGGCTGTAGCAGGCGGTGAAGGCGGGGAACAGGTTCTGCAGGATGCCGACCGAGTCCTGCTTCGACGAGAAGATGAAGTAACTGAGCGTCATCAGGCTGCCGACGATGCTCATGTACCAGAACAGACGCGGGATCACCGGCTTGCCGGCGCGCTTGCTGGCGATGAACTGCACCACCCAGCGGCAGCCGAACATCAGCGCACCGGTCAGGCCGATCAGCTTCCACGGGCTCATGTGGATGCCGGTCCATTCCAGCCACGGGATCGGCGTGTTCATGACGTCCATGCTCAGACCTCCTCGACCGCCGTGCGCTTGCTGCGCACGATCAGCCAGGCCACGCCGCGCAGGTCGCGCAGGCCGACCAGCGCGCGGTTGAGGTTGTTGTACTTGGACACGCCGCTGGCGCGATGGCGGTGGTTCACCGGCACGCTGACCGTCTTCCAGCCGGCGCGCTGCATCAGCGCGGGCAGGTAGCGGTGCATGTGGTCGAAGTACGGCAGGTCGAGGAAGGCCTCGCGCTCGAACAGCTTGATGCCGCAGCCGGTGTCCGGCGTGGCATCGCGGAGCATGCGGCTGCGGATCGCGTTGGCGAACTTCGAGGCCCAGCGCTTGCTGCCGGTGTCCTGGCGGTTCACGCGCCAGCCGGCGAACAGCTTCACGTCCGCCGGCGATTCGTCGCGCTTCGCGAGCAGCTTGGGGATGTCCGCCGGGTCGTTCTGGCCGTCGCCGTCGAGCGTGGCGATCCACGCGCCACGCGCGGCCCTCACGCCGGTGCGCACCGCGGTGCTCTGCCCGCTCTGGCTGACGTGGTGCAACACGCGCAGCTCCGGCACCGTGGCCTTCAGGCCCTGCAGCACGGCCAGGGTGTCGTCGCGGGAATGGTCGTCGACGTAGACGATCTCGAAGTCGCCGCCCTTCAGCAGGGCATTGCCGCGCAGCGCGGCGACGATCTCGTTCACCAGCGGCGTGACGTTGTCGCGTTCGTTGAAGACGGGGACGACGACGGAGAGATGGGGGGTGATCATGCGGGGGGGTATCCGGATTCTTTCTGGGCGCGGATGGCGACGATCGTCACCATGTCGAGCGCATTGGAGTAGCGATAGAGCGCAAGGTAACCGCGCGTGCCGCGACCGATGACCAGTTCACGCAATCCCGAAGGCAGGCGACGACCGATCAGCGGATTCGACTCGAGCACGGCGATGCAGGCGCGTATCCCGGCGATCCGTTCCAGGCCATCCTCGACATCGTGGTGGAGCAGATGATCGAGGATGCGCTCGTAATCGTCGATCACTTCGTCTGCATAGTGGATCGTGGCCACGCGTCACTCGACGATGGATTTCGCGGCAGGCCGTTTCGCGCGCTTGCCCGCGATCCTCGCGTCGAGATAGGCGTTCATGTCTTCCGAAGTGATCGCCTTGCCCGTCTCGAGGACGCGTGCGTAACGCGCCTCGGCCTCGGCGTAGAACGACTGCCGCTGTTCCAGCGCTTCCGTCTTCTCGGCGATCGCATCGAGGATCAGGCTGTGGGTCGACGTGCCCTCCAGCTCGGCGAGCCGGGCGAGCCGGGCCTTGAGTTCGTCGGGGATGCGGATCGTGGTGGTGGGCGTGGGCATGGCGAACTCCAGCGCGGCGATGGGCGGGACTGTAGCACGGACGTGCTACACGCTCACCGCGCCTTCAAGCGCTCCAGCACTCCGTCCAGCGTTTCCAGGTCGGTGTAGTGGATGACCAGGCGGCCCTTGCCGCCACGGCCGTGCAGGACATTGACCACGGTGCCGAGCGATTCGGACAGATCCCGCTCGAGGGCGACGATGTCGGCCTGCGGCTTGGCCTTCACGGGCTTGGCGGCCTTGCTGCCGGTGGGCACCTGGCCGGCGCTGAGCTGCTGCACGCGGTGTTCGACCTCGCGCACCGACCAGCCGTGCTCGGCGGCCTGGCGGGCCAGGGCGATCGCGGCCTGCGGGGTCAGCGACAGCAGGGCGCGGGCGTGGCCCATTTCCAGCGCGCGGGTCTCGACCAGGGTGCGGATGTCCGGCGGCAGTTCGAGCAGGCGCAGCAGGTTGGACACCGCCGCGCGCGAACGGCCCACGGCCTCGGCGGCCTGGGCGTGGGTGAGGTCGAATTCGTCGATCAGGCGCTGCAGCGCCTGCGCTTCCTCCAGCGGGTTGAGGTCTTCGCGCTGGATGTTCTCGATCAGCGCCATCGCGACCACGGTGCGGTCGTCGACCTCGCGGATCACCACCGGCACTTCGCTCAGGCCGGCCTGCTGCGAGGCGCGCCAGCGGCGTTCGCCGGCGATGATCTCGTAGACCCGGCCGCCCTTGTCGCGATCGATCTCGCGCACGACGACCGGCTGGATCACGCCCTGCGCCTTGATCGACTCGGCCAGCTCGGTGAGCTTGCCCGGGTCCATCGCGCGGCGCGGCTGGTACTTGCCGGGGGTCAGCGCATCGATCGGCAGCATGCGCAGGGTGTCGGTGGGCGTGGCTTCCAGCGCGGGCGCCTCCGCGGCGGCCTTGGGGCCGAGCAGGGCTTCGAGACCGCGGCCGAGGCCACGCTTTTTCACTGCCGTCATGCGGACGTCTCCTCCGAGGATGCGGACGACTTGTCTTGGGCGGCCGTCCCGGCCTGTTGGCGCTCCAGCTGGCGCTCGCGCTGGCGGCGGATCACTTCCACCGCCAGGCCGAGGTAGGCGATGGCACCGCGCGAGGCGCGGTCGTAACCGACGATGCTCTGCCCGTAGCTGGGCGCCTCGGCCAGGCGCACGTTGCGCGGCACCACGGTGGTGAACACCTTCTCGCCGAAATGCTTCTCCAGGTCGGCGGACACCGCGTTGGCGAGGTTGTTGCGCGCGTCGAACATGGTGCGCAGCACGCCTTCGATCTCCAGCGCCGGGTTGAGCTTGGCCTTCAGCGCCTCGATGGTCTCGATCAGCGCGCTCAGGCCTTCCAGCGCGTAGTACTCGCACTGCATCGGCACGAGCACCGAGTCGGCGGCGGTCAGCGCGTTGAGGGTGAGCAGCGACAGCGCCGGCGGGCAGTCGATGATGATGAAGTCGTAGCGGTCGCGCAGGCTGTCGAGCGCGCGCTTGAGGCGCTGCTCGCGGCCGGGCTCGTCCATCAGCTCGATCTCGGCGGCGGTCAGGTCGATGTTGCCCGGCAGCAGGTCGAAGCCTTCGGGCGTGCGCACCACGGCGTCGACCGCGTGCATTTCCTCCAGGATCACGTCGCAGGTGGAGCCGGCGAGCTCGCGCTTGTCGACGCCGCTGCCCATGGTCGCGTTGCCCTGCGCGTCGAGATCGACCAGCAGCACGCGCTTGGGGGCCAGCGCCAGCGCGGCGGCGAGGTTGACCGAGGTCGTGGTCTTGCCGACCCCGCCTTTCTGGTTGGCGATGGCGATGATGCGGGCCATGGATGGGTCCGGTGGGTACTCGTGGAGGCGGATTGCACCGTACCACCCCATGCCTTCCGGTATGGAGCGAAAGCGGCCGAACCGCAGATTATGCCTGCTGCCGGTGCGTCCCGGGGTCAGCCGCTGGTCGAATGGTCGCGCCCGATCGTGACCAGGTGGCGCTCGGCGTCCAGTCCGGGCACGGTCAGCGGCTGCAGGTCGCGCACCGCCCAGCCCGGCGGCAGGGCGGCGATCTCCTCGTCCGGGCGCGCGCCCTTCATCGCCAGCAGCACGCCGTCGGGGGCCAGCAGGTGCCCGCCGAGGGCCAGGATCTGCGGCAGCGTGGCGAGGGCGCGGGCGGTGATCGCCTGGTAGGCGCCGGGCCGGTCGAGGGCCTCGATCCGCGATTCGGCGACCTCGGCATTGCCCAGGCCCAGGCTGCGCAGGGCCTCGCGCATGAACCGGGCCTTCTTGCCGGCGGATTCGACCAGGGTCACGCGCAGGCCCGGCGTGGCGATGGCCAGCGGGATGCCGGGCAGGCCGGGGCCGGTGCCCAGGTCGGCCAGGGTGGCCAGGCCGCGCACGGCCGGGGCCATCGCCAGCGAGTCGAGCAGGTGCTTGGTCACCATCTCGCGCGGGTCGCGGATGGCGGTGAGGTTGTAGGTGGCGTTCCAGCGCAGCATCAGCGCGAGGTAGCGGGCCAGCGGCTCGGCCAGGGCGGCATCGAGGCCGAGCGCGGCGAGGCCGGCGTCGAGGTCCGCGCGCGCGTCGGCGGGAAGGAGGGGCGTGCTCATGCCGGCATTATCGCCGAGACCGACGCAGACACTCGACGCAGACACTGGGCGGCAGCTGCCCCACCCATTCACGCTGTGCGTGAATCTCCCTCCCCCGCGCGCGGGGGAGGGCTGGGGTGGGGGCGCTCTTCGCGCCAGGCCAGCGTCGCCAGATAGCCCGGCGACGGCGCCCAGGCATGCAGGCGCCAGTCGCCGGGCCGGCCCAGTTCGGGGTCGCAGTCGAGCAGGCGCGGCGGGCCGTCGCGGTCCTCCAGGACGAAGCGCAGTCGGTGCAGGCCGAACGACAGGCCGCGCCCGTGCGCCTTGAGCAGCGCCTCCTTGGCGCACCACAACCGGGTGAAGGCGTGCTGCAGGGCGGGGGGATCGGCGGCGAGGGCCTCCAGCGCGGCGGTCTCGGCCGGATGGAAGAAGCGCCGGGCCAGGGCCAGCGCCTTGGGGCGCGGGCGCAGCAGTTCGATGTCGATGCCCACCCGCGCGCCCTCGGCGCAGGCGGCGATCAGGCGCTCGCCGCTGTGGCTCCAGTTGACGTCGGCGTGGTGTGGCCCGGCATCGACGTGCGGGCGGCCGTGGGCGTCTCGCTCGATCTGCAGCACGGCCGGCGGCACGCCCCAGGCCGCGCCGAGCCAGTCGCGCACCCGGGCTTCGGCGCGGTCGCCTGGACGGTAGGGCCACCAGGCGCAATGCACGGGGCCGGAAACGAGGGACTCCACGATGCGTCGGATTTGGGCGGGCAGGGGGCGCCAGCGTAAGCTACGCCGGGGCGGGCAGCCACAATGCCCGGAGAAACACGCGGAGAACGGGCGGATGTCGGCAGCGCTGGAATCGATGGGGGCCGGAGCGGCACAGGTGGCCTCGCGGCGCATGGCGATCGCCGAAGGACCGGGCGCGCGCTGCTTCGCCTTCGACGGCCACGGCCGCATCCCGCTCGATACCTTCCTCGCCGAGGTGCGCGGCGTCGCCGCCGGCCTGCCCGATGCCGCCTGCGCGGTAAACCTCTGCGAAGACCGCTATCGCTTCCTGGTCGCCTTCTGCGCGGTCGCGCTGCGCGGCCAGATCAACCTGCTGCCGCCGTCGCGCACGCCTGCCGCGATCGACGACGTGCGCCGCCAGTATCCCGACAGCTACTGCATTTCCGACGTGCGCCTCAGCCCGGCGCCGCCGCGCCTGCATGCCCTGCCCGAGCGCCTGCCCAAGCTCGACGGCCCGCGCCCCGAGGTCGACACTGGCGCGCTGGCGATGATCGGCTTCACCTCCGGCAGCACCGGCACGCCGGCCGCGAACCCCAAGACCTGGGGCAGCCTGCGCCGCAGCACCGCGCAGAACGCGGCGGTGCTGCAGCATTTCTGGCCCGAGGGCGACGCGACGGACGCCACTCTGGCGGTCGTCGCCACGGTCCCGCCGCAGCACATGTACGGCATGGAGCTGTCGGTCCTGCTGCCGCTGCTGGCCAACGCCGCCGTGCATGGCGGGCGCCCGTTCTTCCCGGACGACGTGGCGCGCGCGCTGCGCGAGGCGCACGGCGAAGCCCTGCTGGTGACCACGCCGGTGCACCTGCGCGCGCTGGTGGAATCGGGCATCGAACTGCCGCGTCCTGCGGGGATCGTGACCGCGACCGCGCCGCTGCCGCAGGCGCTGGCCGCCGCCGCCGAGCAGCGCTTCGGCTGCGAGGTGCGCGAATTGTTCGGTTCCACCGAGACCTGCGTGATCGCCACCCGCCGCACCGCGCGCGACGACCTTTGGCAGCTGCTGCCAGACGTGCGCCTGCAGCCGCAGCCCGACGGCACCCTGGTGCAGGCCGCGCACCTGGCCACGCCGGTGATGCTGGCCGACCTGGTCGAACTGCGCCCCGACGGCCGCTTCCTGCTCTGCGGGCGGCAGGCCGACCTGCTGGAAATCGCCGGCAAGCGCGCCTCGCTCGGCGACCTGACCCGCCGCCTGCTCGCCGTGCCCGGCGTGCTCGACGGCGTGGTGCTGCAGCTCGACCCCTGCGAGGTCACCGGCGTGCGGCGCATCGCCGCGCTGGCGGTGGCGCCGGGCCTGGACGAAACCGCCATCCTCGACGCGCTGCGCCAGAGCATCGACCCGCTGTTCCTGCCGCGCCGCCTGCGCCTGGTCGATGCCCTGCCCCGCAACGAGACCGGCAAGCTGCCGCGCGCATCGCTGCTGTCGCTGCTGCGCTGAACACGCCATCCCGCACGCGCGCGCCGCGCGCATGCCCCCGCTTCCGCTTTTCCCCGGATACGCCATGATCGAGAGCCTGATCGTCTTCGCCCTGACCCTCGCCTACGCCATCGGCGGTTCGCTGCTGCTGTGGCTGGGCTACCGCCTCTTCGACCGCCTCACCCCAGGCGACATGCACGGCAAGATCTTCGAGGAAGGCAACGTCGCCGTCGCGGTGCTCGCCGGCACCTTCGTGCTGGGCCTGGCCATCGTGATCGCCGCCAGCATCGTCGGCTGATTCCGGGCATGGCCAACGCGTTCGCGTCGCTGAAAGCCGGCGACCCTTTCTTCTTCGACGACACCGAATACCTCGCCAGCGGCTGGCTGCGGCTGCGCGCCGACGACGGCGTGCAGTGGACCGAATGGCTGCTGGTGCCGCGCCGCATGCGCGCCGCCGACGCCATCCGCGAACGCCGCCATCGCTGGCTCTCGCGCGAGGACGGCCGCGGCCTGCACCTGTGGGCGCCGGTCGAGCTGCCCGAGGGCTTCAGCCCCGAGGCGCTGGCGCAGGCGACCACCTTCCGCCACGCCGGCCGCGACTACCGGGTAGGCGAACGCTATGCCTTCGACATCGTGGAGGCCCACGGCGACCTCGGCAGCCACGCGGTCGGCACGCGCTTCGAGGCCGTCGACCTGCGCGGCGGGCAGAAGACGCTGTGCATCGACTGGAACGCCATCGGGACCGAAGCCCTGCTCGGCCGCCACATCGGCGACCACGACCTGGTGCGCTGGTCGAAGGAGGCCGGCGGCGGCCTGGCCTCGCGCATCCGCACCAGCGCCGGGCCGCTCCCTGGCAGCAGGATGGGCAACTCGGCGATCCATGCCGGCAGCGCGCTCGATCGCAAGGGCCAGGGCGTGGCCGGCTGGACCGTGGGCGCCCTCGTCATCGGCCTGATCGTCGCGCTGCAGAGCTGCGACGACGACCCCGACTGCCGCCAGCAGTACAACGCCGCCACCGGCAGCTACGAGACGGTCTGCGAGCGCGGCCTGCGTTCCGGTGGCGGGCGCAGCCACGGTGGCTGGGGCGGCAAATGACCGCGCGCATCGCGCCCGGCCGGCTGGGCGTGGTGGTGGTGCTGACGGCGGCGGCGGCGATCGTCTACGAACTGCTGATCGGCACGCTGTCCACCTACCTGCACGGCGACAGCGCGCTGCAGTTCTCGCTGACCATCGGCACCTTCCTCGCGGCGATGGGCATCGGCGCGTTCGCCGCGCGCGATGTCGGCGACGACGAGGATGCGGATCAGGACGACCGCCGCGACGGCGACATCCTGCACCGCCTGATCCGCATCGAGATCGCGGTCGCCGTGCTCGGCGGCAGCAGCGGCCTGCTGCTGTACGCCGCGAACCAGCTGCTGCCGGGCGGCTATCTGGCGTGCATGGTCGCGCTGGTCGCGGCGATCGGTTACCTGGTCGGCATGGAGCTGCCGATGCTGGCCGAACTGCTGCGTCGCGCCGGTGGCATCCGCAGCGCCTTCGCCAGCGCGCTGTCGCTGGACTACTTCGGCTCGCTGCTCGGTTCGCTGGCGTTTCCCTTCCTGCTGCTGCCCAGTTTCGGCACGGTCAAGACCGCGCTGTTCACCGGCATGGCCAACCTCGCGGCGGTCTGGCTGCTGATGCCCGGCGCGCGCGACCGCCGCCTGCGCTGGCTCGCGATCGGCGCGTTCGCGCTGCTCGCCGCCGGCACCGCCGCCTCCGGGCGGATGGTCGCGTGGTTCGAACACCTGCTGTATCGCGACGATGTGCTGCACGCCGAGACCACGCGCTTCCAGCGGATCGTGGTGACCCGCCATCGCGACGACCTGCGCCTGTATTCGGACAAGGAGCTGCAGTTCTCCAGCCGCGACGAATACCGCTACCACGAAGCACTGGTGCATCCGCTGCTGGCCGCGTCGCGGCATCCCGAGGAGGTCCTGGTGATCGGCGGCGGCGACGGCCTGGCCGTGCGCGAGGTGCTGAAGGATCGTCGCGTGCGCCGCGTGACCCTGGTCGACATCGATCCACGCATGACGGCGCTGGCGACCGGATTCGCGCCGATCGTCGCGCTCAACGGCGGCGCGCTGCGCGATCCGCGCGTGCGCGTGGTGCATGCCGACGGCTACCGCTTCCTGATCGACACGGACATCCGCTTCGACGCGGCGATCCTCGACCTGCCCGATCCGCGCACCGAGGCCATCGCCCGGCTGTACTCGCGCGAGTTCTACACCCGCCTGCTCACGCGGCTGACGCCCGAGGGCGTGCTGGTCACGCAGGGCAGTTCGCCCTACTACACCCGCGAGACGTTCTGGAGCATCGTCGCCACGCAGCGGGCCGCAGGCCTGCGCACGGTGCCGTACCGCATCTACGTGCCCTCGTTCGGCGAATGGGGCTTCGTCATGGCCTCGCGCCGCGACATCGACTGGGCCGCGCTGCGCCCGGGACTGCCGCGCCGCTGGCTGGACCGCGCGCGGATGGACGAGGCCGTGCGCTTCGACGCGGACACCGCCGAGATCGCCGGCTCGCCGGTCAGCAGCTTCGAATCGCCCGCCGCGTGGCGCCTGTACCGGCAGCGCGTGCGCTACTGGAAGAACTGATCATGGAAAGCCCCCTTGGCGAAGGGGGCGCGCTGCCTGGCGGCAGTGGAGATCAGCCGGCCTTCGCGGGCGCCGCCTTGGCCTTCGCGGGCGCGGCCACGATCCGCACGCCCTTGAGCTGCGGCGTGCCGTCGACGACATCGGTCCAGACCACGTGCGCGACGGCGCCGTCCAGCACCAGTTTCGGCATGCCGGTGGCGCGGCCCCGGCCGTTCACGTCGGCCAGCTTGGTGCGCTGTATTTCCTTCGACAGATCGGGCGCGTAACGCGCCAGCCACAGGCTCTGCGCACCCTTCACCTCGCGCAGCCAGACGACCCAGACCTGTTTGGCGTCGATGGCCACTGCGACCCGGCCCGCCACCTCGGGGCCCTTGTCGAGCACCAGCGGCTTGCCGAACGTCGCGCCGGCATCGCTGGACACGGCCAGCTTCACTGCGACCTCGTCGTTGGCGCCGGTGTACCAGGCCACCACGGCCTGCCTGTCCAGCGCGGCGACCGACGGGCCGTTGACCGGACAGGCCGGCATCTTCCAGCCGTCGGCATGCACCGGCTTCGGCGTCGACCAGGCCTTGCCGTCGAAACGCGTGGCGTAGATGTCGCGGATCTCGTCCTTCGTCCGGTCGCGATAGACCAGCAGCGCGCCGTCGCGGGTGGCCGCGACATCGGTCTGGCAGCAGTCGCAGACGTCGGCATCGATCTCCGCAGCGTCACGGTCGGCCATGTTCGCGTCGAACACCGCCGCGCGCAGGGTCATCGGGCCGCGTTCCGTGCCATGGTCGCCCTGATGTTCGTCGTGCTCGGCGGCGTGGGCGCCGGCCCCCGTGTTGCGTCCGTCCAGCCAGGCCATGCCCAGCAGGCCGTCGTCCTGCGCCCACATCGACACGAAGCCGTGTTCGGTCGTGGTCGCGTCGTCATGCACCTTGCGCGGATCGCTCCAGTTCATGCCGTGATCGAGCGAACGCACCAGCATCACGTCATAGGCGTAGGGCGCGTCGGCGGATTTCTGCAGCCAGTGCGCCCACAGCGCGCGGTCGGGCGTGGCCGCGATGTGCGGCGTGTCGGCCCAGTTCACGAACATCGAATTGCCGACCGCGATGGTACGCGCGGTCTGCCAGCCGCGATCGGGCAGGTGCTCGGCGAACTGGAAGGCCGGGCGACGCCCCGGCACCTCGCTGATCCAGCTCAGCAGCAGGCGGCCATCCGGCGCGCGGCTCAGGTCGGGCGACGCGGTGCCGGGCATCGCCGGAAGCGGCCAGGCCTCGATGGCGATGTCGCCGACGAGCACGGGTTTCGGGGCTTCGACCTCGGCGGCGCAGCCGGCGAGCAGGGCGAAGGCGAGGGCGGTCAGAAGAGTGGGCGTGCGCATCGCACTAGGGTACGCCATTGCCCTCGTGCATGGCCGCTTCGGAGGACGCGCTTCGCACCTGCGGCAATGCCGCCAGGAATCGCGCGATCCCGGCATCGTCTTGCAGCCACTCGACGCGCACGCCACGCGTCGCCGCGCCGCGCAGCTTCGCCAGCACCGCCGGTCGCCTGCGCCAGCGGTAGCTGGCGATCCACCACAGGAAATCCAGATCGACCTTTTCGTTGCAGCCCGGTGTCATGTCCAACCGATGCCGGTTGCGGTGCGTCCAGCGCCGATGCAGCACGCGCCACAGGCATTGCCAGGGCGGAAGATCGAGCAGCAATACCGTGTCGCAAGCAGACAGGCGCAAGTCGAGCGTGCCGCCGAAATTGCCATCCATCACCCAGGCTTCGGTGGCGAGCAAGGCTCGCACCTTTGCTTCCCATGCATCACGCTCGGGCTGCATCCAACCGGGCTGCCAGTAGAGCGCGTCGAGATGATGCAAGGGCAGGTCCAGCCGCTCGGCAAGGCAACGGGCCAGCGTGGATTTGCCCGCACCACCAGGGCCGATCAGCAGGATGCGCTGCATCGCAGCCGTGTCCTGCGGCGGATCACGCCGCCGCGCCGCGCCGCTTGGTCAGGTGCACCAGCAGCAGCGAGATCGCGGCCGGGGTCATGCCCGGGATGCGCTGCGCCTGGCCGACGGTCTCCGGACGCACGCGCTGCAGCTTCTGCAGCACTTCGTTCGACAGGCCGCGCACGTGCGCGTAATCGAAACCCTCGGGGATCGCGGTGTGCTCGTGGCGCTGCTGGCGGGCGATCTCCTCGCGCTGGCGGGCGAGGTAGCCGGCGTACTTCGCTTCGATCTCGACCTGCTCGGCGACATCGGCGTCATCGACACCGGGACCGAGCATCGGCACGGTCATCAGCGTCGCGTAATCGAGTTCGGGCCTGCGCAGCAGATCAAGGGCATGCGTCTCGCGGCTGAGGTCGATGCCCAGCGTCGCCACCGCTTCGCGACCGAGCGCGTTGTTCGGCGCCGCCCACACGCTGCCGAGGCGCGCGGTCTCGGCGGCGACCGCTTCGCGCTTGCGCGCGAAGCGCGCCCAACGCGCGTCGTCGACCAGGCCCAGGTCGCGGCCACGCTCGGTCAGGCGCAGGTCGGCGTTGTCCTCGCGCAGCTGCAGCCGGTATTCGGCGCGGCTGGTGAACATGCGGTAGGGCTCGTTGGTGCCGTGGGTGATCAGATCGTCGATCAGCACGCCGATGTAGGCCTCGTCGCGACGCGGCGACCAGGCCGCCTTCTCCTGCGCATGGCGCGCGGCGTTGAGGCCGGCGATCAGGCCCTGCGCCGCCGCTTCCTCGTAGCCGGTGGTGCCGTTGATCTGCCCGGCGAAGAACAGGCCGGAGACGAGCTTGGTCTCCAGCGAGGTCTTCAGGCCGCGCGGGTCGAAGAAGTCGTACTCGATCGCGTAGCCGGCGCGGGTGATGTGCGCCTGCTCGAAGCCGCGGATGCTGCGCACCAGGTCCAGTTGCACGTCGAAGGGCAGCGAAGTGGAGATGCCGTTCGGATAGATCTCGAACACGTCCAGCCCCTCGGGCTCGACGAAGATCTGGTGGCTGGCCTTCTCCGCGAAGCGCACCACCTTGTCCTCGATCGACGGGCAGTAGCGCGGGCCGATGCCTTCGATCTGGCCGCTGTACAGCGGCGAGCGGTGCAGCGCGTTGCGGATGATCTCGTGGGTACGCTCGGTGGTGTGGGTGATCCAGCACGACACCTGCGGCGGGTGGTCGGCGGTGCTGCCCATGAACGAGAACACCGGGCGCGGGTCGTCGCCGGGCTGTTCCTCCATCGCCGCGTAATCCAGGCTGCGGCCGTCGATGCGCGGCGGCGTGCCGGTCTTGAGGCGGTCGATCGCGAACGGGCGCTCGCGCAGGCGCGCGGCCAGCGTGGCCGCCGGCGGGTCGCCCATGCGCCCGGCCGCGTACTGGGTCTCGCCGATGTGGATCTTGCCAGCCAGGAAGGTGCCGGCGGTCAGGACCACCGCCGGGGCGTGGAAGCGCAGCCCGGTGTTGGTGATCGCGCCGCGCACGGCGTCGCCTTCGAGGATCAGGTCGTCGACCGCGGACTGGAACACGGTCAGGTTCGGCTGGGTCTCGACCGCGCGGCGGATGAAGGCGCGGTACAGCGAACGGTCCGCCTGGCAGCGGGTCGCGCGCACGGCCGGGCCCTTCGAGGCGTTCAGGCGGCGCCACTGGATGCCGGCGGCATCGGCCGCGCGCGCCATGATCCCGCCCAGCGCGTCGATCTCCTTGACCAGATGCCCCTTGCCGATCCCGCCGATGGCCGGGTTGCAGCTCATCGCGCCCACGGTCTCGATGTTGTGCGTGAGCAGCAGGGTACGCGCGCCGGCACGGGCGGACGCCAGCGCGGCCTCGGTGCCGGCGTGGCCGCCGCCGATGACGATGACGTCGAAGGTGTAGAAGTCGTTCATGCAATGACCTGGAATCGATGACCCGGCGGTTCGCCACGCGGGTCGATGGCGCCGGTGCCGCATAGCGCTGCGCCGGTGCGTTGCGGGAAAGTCTAAAGCAGTCGCCCGGCAGGCAAGCCGGCACACAAGCCGGCACACAGGTCGGAACGAAGTTGGCACGCAACCTGCTTATCCCAAGTGGCACTCAGCGCGGCAAGGCGCGAAAGCGCTGGCCGGGGTGGAACAGGGCTGGCCACGTGCGCGCTGAGGTAGCCGGGGGTCGGATGTCGGGGGACGTCCGACCCCTTTTTTTGTCTTCGCGATCGGGATGCAGGAAGCCAGGTCCCACAGCCGCCGCAAGTCGCTGCACAAACGAAAAACGGCGCCGAAGCGCCGTTGTAAGGTGCCGACGCCCGACGGGGAGCGGAACAGGGGGGATCCGGATTTCCCCGCCGGGGTCGGCGATCTCGTAACGAGTTGCGTCGCAATGCGACGCAACCGGTCATGCTGGGCTAGCTTGCGACCAATTCCCTGCGTTGGCAAGGGCCATCAAGGCTCTTCTCCGCGACGGAATTCTCGTTCCGGACGTTCCGACCGCGCAGGCATCGAAGGGCGCGGGCGAGGCGTGTCGATCATGCGCGCGCGCGGCGCTTCGATGCGCGGACGCGGTGGTGGCGAACTGTCGGGCAACGAGATCGGTGCACGGCGCTCGCGGACCACCACGGCCGGCGGTGTGCCGCCGCCCCCCGGGGTCACGGGGCGGTGTTCGCGATTGCGGAAACGGTCCAGGTTGCGCCACGGGCCACCTTCGTTGTCGGTGAAACGCGGACCACCGCCGGGGCCGTTGCCCGGACCATTGCCCGGACCGGGACCACCCGGCGGACGATGGCGCGGCGGGCGATGGGTGTAGCGCCAGTACGGATAGACACCATAGGGATAGCCGTACCGATAACCGTAGGCACTGTACGGGAACCCGTAGCGCGAGTACGGCAGGTTGCCGAAGCCGAAACCGAAGTGGCCGTACCAGCCGGCGGGATAGCCGTAACCAATTGATCCGTAGGGGTATCCATAGACGTCGTAATACTCGACGCGCGGCTCGGCATAGTAGTAATCGCCCCCCGGTCCATCGCGATACGTGTAGCTGGTGACGCAGCCGGTCAGAATCAGCGCGGAGAGTGTCGCAAGCAGACCCAGACGGGACATTGAAGAGAACATCGGTGCACCCCTGTCGTTCATCGACTGTCGTTCAGACGGCCATCGATCCGCCGCACCGCTACAGCTTCGGCCTGCGGGATTGAATGCGTCCTTAAGACGCGCTGCCGGATCATCGCATCCCCGCGCGGTGGCTGCACGGCAGCCTTCGCGGCACCCGCCGCGGCCATCGCCACCAGCCGCCCATGCCGCCGCGGCTGCTACGATGTCGCGATGAACGCGGCCGTTCCCCCACTCCCGCATTTCGACGACATCCTGAACGCAGCGGCCCGTATCGCCCCGCATGCGCGCGTCACGCCGCTGCTGCATTCCCGCTCGCTCGACGACATTGCCGGCTGTTCGCTGCATTTCAAGTGCGAGAACCTGCAGCGCAGCGGCGCCTTCAAGTTCCGGGGCGCCTGCAACGCGGTCTTCGCCCTCGACGACGACGCCGTGTCTCGCGGCATCGTCACCCAGAGTTCCGGCAACCACGGCGCCGCCCTGGCCCTGGCCAGCCGCCTGCGCGGCGTGCCGGCCACGGTGGTCGTGCCCGAGGGCGCCCCGGCGATCAAGCTGGCGGCGATCGCCGCCCAGGGCGCGCGCATCGAGCGCTGTGCGCCGACCATGGCGGCCCGCACCGCTGCGACCGACGCCCTGGTCGAACGGACCGGCGCCCACCTGGTCCACCCCTTCGACGACCGCGAGGTGATCGCCGGCCAGGGCACCGTCGCGCTGGAACTGCTGCGCGAAGCGCCCGGCCTCGACGTGCTGCTCGCCCCGGTCGGCGGCGGCGGCCTGCTCTCGGGCACCTCGCTGGCGGCGAAGACCCTGCGGCCGGGGATCGCCGTCTACGGCGCCGAGCCCGCGGGCGCCGCCGATGCCCATGCCTCGCTGCGCGAGGGCCGCTGCATCACCGACATGACCGCGCGCACCGTCTGCGACGGCCTGCGCGGCCATCTGGCGCCGCGCACCCTGGCCCTGCTGCAGCAGCACGTCGACGGCATCCTGGTGGTCGACGACGACGCCGTGGTTGCGGCGATGCGCCTGCTCTGGGAGCGCCTCAAGCTGTTGGTCGAGCCCTCCGGCGCCATCGGCCTGGCCGCCGTGCTCGCCGACCGCGAACGCTTCGCCGGCCGCCAGGTCGGGATCGTGCTTTCCGGCGGCAACGTCGATCTGGACGAGCTGCCCTGGCAGGCGAAGGCGTGAGGACGACGACGTGAGCAAGGGCCTGCCACCGCCGCTGGCGCCGCTCGCCTCGCGCAAGCGACGCAAGCGACGCAGGCGGCGCGGCGTCTTCGGCCGGCTGTGGCGCCTGTGCCTGCTGGTGCTGCTGTGGCTGTGCGGCGTGGCGGCGTGGATCGTCTACATCGGTGCGCGCGACCAGGCCGCGAGCGACGACGTGCGCGCCGACACCGTGATCGTGCTCGGCGCCGCCGCCTACGACGCGCGTCCGTCGCCGGTGTTCGAGGAACGCATCCGCCACGGCATCGCGCTACACCAGCGCGGGCTGGCGCCGACCCTGCTGTTCACCGGCGGCTTCGGCGGCAGCGGCGCGCGTTTCGCCGAATCGCAGGTGGCGCGACGCTATGCGGTCCGTCACGGCGTGCCGGTCAACGCGATCATGATCGAGACCGTCTCGCGCAACACCCGCGAGAACCTGCGCGAAGCCGCGGCGCTGATGCGGCAGCGCAAGATGACCCGCGCCATCGTCGTCAGCGATCCGCTGCACATGTCGCGTGCGCTGCGCCTGTGCCGCGAGGTCGGCATCGAATGCCTCGGCTCGTCCACGCCGACCAGTCGCTACCGCAGCTTCGCCACGCAATCGCGGTTCCTGCTGGCCGAGGTCTACTTCTTCCATCGCGACCTGTTCCCGCGCAGGGAATGACCTGCGCCGCGACGGGCGTCCCCCAGGAGGTTTCCCCATGATCATCGACGGCACCCGCGCCCACGACCGCAGCACCGAACTGGTGCTCGCCTACTACGCCGCCTTCAATCGTGGGGATCGCGACGCGATGCTGGCCCTGCTCAACGACGATGTGGCGCACGACCTCAACCAGGGCGCGCGCGAGATCGGTCGCGATGCCTTCGCCGCGTTCATGGCACGCATGGACCGCTGCTACCGCGAACAGCTGCGCGACATCGTCGTGATGGCGTCGCCCGACGGCAGCCGGGCTGCCGCCGAATACGTCGTGCATGGCGAATACCTGGCCGACGACGAAGGCCTGCCGCCCGCGAACGGACAGACCTACGTCCTGCCCGGCGGCGCGTTCTTCGAGATCCGCGACGGGCGGATCGCGCGGGTCACGAACTACTACAACCTGCAGGACTGGATCGCGCAGGTGGGATGAAGCTCGGGGCGCTGCCATCCATGGCAGCACCCGCAAACCGGTTTTCGAAACGGTCTAGCGCCAGATCGACATCGCCCGCAGCGTCGCCTGCCGGCGTTCGGCCAAGCCCAGTTTCGCCGGGCCATTGATGCGCGCGGTGACGCCTTCGACATCACCCGCATCGGCCAGCGACGAACAGCCACGCGCATCCCAGAAGGCGAACGCGATGCGGGCGGCGGCCTCCGGTTCGCGCGCCAGCTCCGGATGGGTCTCCAGGTCCAGGCCGACGATGCGGCCGATGTCGCGATAGTTCGTCCGACCCGTGAGCTGCTTGTAGCCGGAACCGCGATAGCGCCAGCCATCGCCGCTGGCCTCGTCGCCGTTGCCCAGGCGATTGGCGTAGACGCGGTTGGCGATCGCCTCCGGCCCGCGTGCGATCAAGGCCTTCGCGTCCTCGATCCCGCGTACCGACCTGAAGATGGCATCCAGGCGCGCGGCATTGCGATAGTTGAGGTTCTCGATCATGTGCGCGATGCCGCCGGTCTCGACGAAGATCTGTCCCATGAAATGACAGAGCCGGCGTGGCGTGACGACGCTGCTGTGGCCACGCGCGGCCTCCAGCGCAGCCGCATGCACGTCGGGCATGCGGCTGCTCGGTGCGAAGCGACGGAGCGTCTCGGTGGTGATCATCTGCAGTACCTCCCTGGTCAGGACCGTTGCGGGATTCGCGCACATGGTTCCTCGCGCTCATTCCAGCGCATGCACAGCGCACGGCCTGCGACTGGCGCCACGCCGCCCGTCGGCGGATGGCCCCGATGCCTGTGACAACGCGCGCACGCCATGGAAAAGGACAACGCCGGAACGACCTGCCGACGGCCGGCGGCCCGCCGCGCCGTCGCTATCGCCGGGATTCAGGGCCCGGATCCCCCGGCAGCAAATGCGAAGCTCACGCTCTCGTCAGAGACCAGGCGATGGATTGCAGGACTGGCGCAACCCCAGCGACGATCAGCGCGTACACCAGCGGCGAAGCCGCGATGCGCGCCGAATCCGCGAACGAGAGCGGTGGTTTCACCAGTCTGCCGACCGCCCAATGCATGCCGAACCAGAGCAACGGCGAGGCGACGAGCAGCAGGATGTAGAACACGGCAAGACCTTCCATGCCCGAGGTGTTCCTGGCCGGAATCACGGCCACCAGTGCGGCGAGCAATGCTGCGGGAATCGAGGCGAGGCGAACCTTCAGCCACGGGCCCGCCAAGCCCCGCGCCTGGAACTGGTTCCGCTCCCAGCGAAGGACGCCTGCGAAACCGACCAGTGCGATCACCGCGAACAGGACCAGCACTCTCTGAAACGGCTGCATGCGTCGCTCCTGGAGTCGGGACATCGAGCCTAGCACCGGCGGCGGAACCAGACCATTGCCCTCACTGTCGACAGGGGGGAACGCACTCCTCGGAATGCACTGCAGTCGTCTGCTGCTGTGGTTTGCCTGCGCTTCGAAGGGCGAGCTACCATTCCGGATGATGATCGATCTCACGACGACGCTCCGGGATCGCCTGGGCCTTGCCGGCCCTGTCGCGGTGGCGTTCCAGCGAGGCGAGCGCAGGTCCTTTGCCGGATTCGATCGCGAGCGCATCGAGTACCCGGGGCTCGAAGGCGACCGCATCCCGGCGTTCCTGTTCACGCCGACGACACGCGCGACACGCGGCGGCGTGGTCGTCTTCCACCAGCACAATGGCGAATTCCATTTCGGCAAGAGCGAAGTGGCCGGCGAGGTGGGCAACCCATTCCAGGCCTTCGGGCCTGCGCTCGCACGCCGTGGCCTCGCTGTTCTCGCACCGGATGCCATTACCTTCGAGGATCGACGCGCTTCGGTGCAGGGGACCGCACCGGACTTCCACGACTGGCTCCAGCACTACAACGCGATGAGCTATCGCCTGCTCGATGGCGATGTCCTGATGAGGAAGTGCCTGGACGACGCACAGCGGGCCCTGAGCGTGCTGCTCCAGGCCACCGGTATCGATGCGCACAAGGTCGGCGTGGCAGGTCACTCCTACGGCGGATACACCGCGCTCTATCACGCTGCCGTCGACACGCGATGCCGTTTCGCCTGCATCAGCGGCGCGGTGTGCAGCTTCGAGACGCGTCGACGCGAAGGCACCGGGATCACCCTGTTCGAGACCGTGCCCGGGCTCGCGCGCCAGATCGACACGCACGACGTGCTTTCCGCGATCGGGCCGCGCCCGACGATGGTCGTGTCGGGCAGCGGGGACAAGTATTCGCGCGACGCCGACCAGGTCGTGGCCAGGGTCGCCGGCGATTTCATCACCCATCTCCGCGTCGACCGCGGACATGCGCTGGATCAGGAACGGTTCGACGCGATCGTCGACTGGATCGTCGATCGCGTCGCCGATCCGGCAGACACCTCAGCGAGCGCATGAGGTCGCAGTGCGACGTGGCGCGGGCTCGACGGATCGTCAGGCCGCCTGCAGTTCATCCGCCAACGCGACGAAGGGACGGATGTCGCCATGACTGTCCAGGTCTGGACGCCGATCTTCATGCGTTCGTTGTTTGTCCCACATTGACTGATGGGTCGGATATACCGACATCCGTTGGCACTACGATTGACCGGATCCCTGCTGCGACTCATTGGAGCCATCAGCAGCCAGCGGGCGGCTGCCAAGCTCAAGAACAACAGGCGAGTGCGGATTGAGGCGAATGACTGGAGCGTGCGATCAACTCATCGCGAGTCCGAGAAGCAAGATGAAAACGGTTCCGATCACCGTGACCCCGGAAAACACCGTGCCGAGGACGGACGTCGTTTTCTTTCGGTCCTTCTGAAATAGCCCAGCGATGCCAAGGCCAAACGCGATGAGCGCAAGGCCAAGAAATGTGAAAAGAAACAAGCCAACTGCCATCGCTTCCGGGGACTGTTCGTCCATGCCACCCGGAGTCGATGATTCGATGACGCCAGCGACAAGAATCGTGAGAAAAATGAGTATGCCGGAAACGATGCTGGTGACCAGCGAGGCAATTCCAAGGCCTGAGTGCTTCATTTCTTGCATGATCTTTCCTTGTGGCGCCTCACGCCGCGCCAAGCCGCCTCGGCGCGAGGCGATAGGGTCAAAGCGAAGAGCCTGTTCCGCAATCGGCTTGAACGCATGGCTAGACGTTTCGCGGCCGCATTTCCAGGCCAGTTGGATCCATGCTGAGGACGGACTCATGAAGCCCGGCGATTTGACGGCCAACTGGAGTTGAGTCCTCCGATGGGAAGAGTCCCCACGAGAGCTCCTCGATACATTCAGGCACGGAGTCAAGGCCCGGGTCTTCCATCAAGTAGCAGAGGGCCAAAAGCAGCTGAACCTCTTTGCATCTTGCAATTTCCGTGAGATCGCTCTCCGACACTCCCTTCTCCAGGCACCTTTCCAGCGATGCACCCAATCCGGCAAAAGGGGCATCGGGGCGCGCTCGCGCCTGCGAAATTGCCCGCTCTATCCAAGAATTATCCAGATCCGGGGTAATTCGAGCCCACGCTTGCCTCAAAAAAAGGAATCTGTACAACTGGGGTATTCCCTCCTGAATCTGAGAAGCAGCCCACGACTCAGGAGTCCTGGCACCAAGCTCCCGAAACAGCTTGGTCAACTCATTCAATTCTGTTGGAATTTCGGCGGTCACTGCACCCTCCAGAAAAACGACCAATACCTGAATCAAGCCGAGCCGGAAAGCGGCTTCGGCCTGGAAATATTATTGGACCTGCGCTTCGACGAGCGGGAGCAGGCGTGAATCCTCCAGCGCTGCGAGACGATGCCCGATGCCGGAGAGGTAGTGCTGGTTGGAAGCGAACTCAAGGAACGATGTGAGACTGGTTTGGCGGACGAGCATGGCCGCGTCCCAGCGCTCATGGCTTGGGCCGATCAGAAACTCGCCACCGTGGCCAAAGAACAGGATCTCCCCTCCAGACGCTTTCAGATGCGGGAGAGTGTGCTGCATGTAAAGACGATAGGCGGCCTCTCCTGTAATGGGGGAGGTCGGCGCAATCTCTGGTGTTGCCGAGTAGTCAGCGACAGGGCGAAAGCGCAGCAGATTGAGCATCACGACGGCTCCGGAAATGCCGCGGCTGAAGAAAGCGCGGCCGGACTCTTGCGTTGGCTCCAGATATGTCTGATTTGTGGTCATTGTGTCTAGCAGGCCTAAGGTATGACATGAGGGGCGACCGACCGCTGTCGCCGGATGGGCATTCCCTCGATGAAAGGATTAGGCCTCAACTCACAGAGGTGGTGACCGGTCATTGGGGATATTGTCGATGCGCAGGGTACTGCCACAGTGCAAACCTCCGACCTGGCACGCACGCTACCGACTTTCTCAGGGGAAACAAAGGCTATGCCCCTGCTTTGGCAGCTTTCCGAATGGCGTGACCGGGGTGAGCGAATTCCATTCAGTCTCGTTGATCCATTGGTCAGGATCAAGTTTGTGAAAGCACTCGTGGCAGACAGTCACCTTTCGCCAGCCATTGGGCCCTTGGCAATCGATCTCGAACAGCGGGTCGATGGGTTCGTCGATCAAGCCATCTTGTGGATACGGATACGCCTCCTTGACCTCTGTGTCTTTCTCCACGCCACACGCTAAACATCGCATCTTCATCTTGAGGCCTAACACCTGAGATAGGCCGCCCGGCAGCGGGCTGGCGACTGCGTGCTAGCGTATCGCAGGCACGCTGGCGACGCCACGATGCGGGCTCGGCTTGGACGAATTGTCAGGCGGTGCCTGCATAGCCGAACTCTTCAAAAGGAAGCATGATTGGCGAGAGGATGAAAGACACGCCGTCTTCTTCCTGTTTGACGTGCCAAAGCACGGTCCCCTCCGGCGGAACGCCGAGAGCAAGAGGAAACACGAACGGCGGTAGCCACAGCAAGCGGATGTCTCCGTCGCCGGCCCAGCCCGCCTCAGAAAACATCTCTCTGGCAATAGAAAGATAGGGCTCTACTTCGCCAACGATGAAATCGGCGGGGTCTGAAAGGAAGTGAAGGTTATCAATCCACTCGAACCCATAGGCGCGAAAGGAACGCAACGCGACCGGCGGATATGCCACCACTTGCTGTTTTGGGATCGTGTACGACAACGATTGACCTCCTGTGTCGCCTAACGATTGAATGGATTGCTGGCTGCAAACGGTTCAAGCAGCCAACCGATTAGAAAGCCTACAAGTAGCGTAGCAGCCAGGCTGGCTACGTGAATCCATGGGGTTTCTGGAATTACTTGTGTAAAAGTCCAGGGCAGCAATTCTGGAGCCAGCCAGTAACCGAGACTGATTGGAAGGAAAACTGCAAACCAGCCTGGAACAAAGAAAATGGGGGTCGAGATTGCTGCGGCGATTAGTGCGGAAACTGTAGCTCGTACCGCACGGACTTTGAGACGACGCACAAAGAACAGGGAGAAGAAGAATGGTGCGAGGCCCAGTAGATAGTCAATGACGTAAATCTGTAGAAGTGTTTTCGTGGCTTCATTCATCAACAGCTAACGCCCGAATTAAGCCGTGCCGAGAAGCGGCGTCGGCTTGAACGAATTGTCAGGTGCCGAGCCCGTTGTTGACCAGCAAGCGCGTCAGAACGAAAAGACCAAAGTTTGCAAGCTCATCTTCAGGGAGTGCGGCAAGATCATTGAGAGTACCTGGAGCGTAGTCCTTGAAGGTAAACAAGCTGTGATATGCCCATGTTCCCGGATCACTGCTTTTACGCGCATCGTCAAGCACCACTCTCAATGTGCCATCAGAAAGCTCAGCTAAGCTGCAGATGACAGCCATTTTCTTTGTTGGAACTTTCTGAGAACTTTCCATGGCACCTTGCACCTGAGTTAAGTCGCGCCGCGAAGCCGCGTCGGCCTGGACGAATTGTCAGGCGGATCACCGCTTACCGCCACCCGACAATAGTAGTCTCGCCCGCGATGGACTGACGTATAAGGGCAAGGCACCTGGGCTTCGGGCTGACCAGCACGCGCTCGGTGCTCAGAGTGAGCACCGGAATATCCGCAGAATGATCGGTGTACGCGGCGGCCCAAGGCGGTGCGAACCCCTTGGCTGACAGCATCGGGATCTTATTGGTGCCGAAACAGTGCTGGTCGCGGACGAGCCCGCCAATGAAGGGGCGCACGGTGGACGCTGCTAAAGGTATGTGGTCGAGGCCAGCGCGGTGAAGCAGTGCTCGGGCCAGTGGCTCTAGACAGCCCGTGGCGATAACGACCCGATGGCCTTGAGCCAGGTGCCACTGCAGCCGCTCCACAGCCTCTGCGAGAAACACCGATGCGTGACCGTGAGGCAAAGACTCAATGTGTGCTTCTACGAGTGCGCCAAGATCTTCGGGACGGCGGCCCAGGGTTGCCACCCAGATCCCAAACCGCACTGGCCATTTGCGTAGCCGCCGCACGAGCAAGAGTGGACCGAGGAATGGCAATGCGAGCGCAATGATTCCAATGCGCCACGGATCGCGTCTGAGCAGCCAATGGAAGAAGCGCTCTGCCGTATCCCACCGCGTCACTGTGAGATCAAAATCAAATACGACTACCGGTGATTCTTCAGTCATTCTTCTAACGCCTTGAGTTAAGCCGCGCCGAAAGCGTTGGCTTGAAGGATTGGTTAGGCCTCCAGGCACTCAACGGAGAACCTCCAGAACTTCTGCGTCGGTGTGAGGACGCTCCAGCGTTGAGAGGAATGCGAAGTTAATCCCAGCCATCTCACCAGCTTCCTTGAACGCCCTCAGCTCGACGTTGGTATAGCCGCCCTCGTAGACAGGCAGCAGGTGAACGAGACCCTTGGGCTTGAGGAGTCTTATCGTTGGCACGAGCTCTTTGAGTGCAGCCGAGAAGCTTTCTTCGACCTTGATGAAGTCCCCCATTAGCGTTCTTGGATGCTCAAGCCCGACGCATTCTTTGCGCACTGTCTTTCCGTTGCAGATGCGCTTGGCAATGAAGTGACCTCGATGGACCTGGACGTAGATTAATGGGCGCATAGTTCTGCTTCTGGAGGCCTAACACCTGAATTAAGCCGCCCCGCGAAGCGGCTTCGGCTTGAATGAATAGTTAGCCGTGCATTTCACGATGCGTCAACTCCGTGGTCAACCGCTACATTTGCCCCAAGAGCCTCAAGAATGTGGCGGAGGCTCTCCACGTGCGCAATTTCTACGTCACGGATGACAGCTAGTTCACGGGCTTTGACTAGCTGCTCCAATTTTCGTCGGTCTGCTGGTGGCAGATTGACTGAGCTACGCAAGCGACGAGTGAACTCGGAGCGAGCATGTCCGGTCCACCCGCTCCAGGTTGTGCCGTCTTCGCGCCAACCAGTTATCGTCACAGTTGCCATGCACACCTAACGCTGGAGCTAAGCGGCCACATCAATCGCGAAGCGATTGATTGGTCCGCTTGAGCGAAATGTTAGGCCGCTGGCCGGGTGCGCCGGACAATCTGCCAGTTGATTGCTGCATTTCTTCCACGCTCAGAGATCTCGAACTCAGTGAACGCTCCCGCAACAATGCAGCACAGAGACCCCTTGGATCCAGGCTGCCCGGGGAACAGCATTGAGGATACCTGGGAAGTGAATGCATCAAGTTGCCTTGCGCCATTCACTACTGTCAGAAACTGCTTGATGACCGGAACCGGCGAGTTGACCAGAGGCATACCTGCAAACACCTCAAGATGCTGGACCTCGATACCCGACTCAACCAGCAGTGCCAAGAACTTTGAGGCAATGCGAAGGTCCGGCACTCCACCTTGCAGAAGTGCTTCAGGGAGCAGAATTTCAAAAGGCGGCGTAGCGGACATGCTTTTCCCTGCGGCCTAACGCCGTGTTAAGCGGCCGCGCGGCCGCAGAGAAATGTTAGGGCGAAACGGCCACTTCCGTGCGGTCCGCTTGAACACATAGTTAGGCCTGCACGGCGACCAACTCTCGGCACGCGGCCAAGATGTCGGGAAGGCAGGATGCTTTGGTAAAGCCTAGGTGCTCGTGCCCCTCTTGGATGTGTGCAAGGTGGATGAAATCCGCCAGAGCAGCCGAGTGATTGAGCTTCTCGCCAATCTCTCCGATCAGGCCACAGCCGAGGTGCGGATCGATGGATCCATCAAGGATCTCGACAGCGACTCGAATAGCGTCTTGCATGGTCTCGAAGGTCTTCACGAGTGAGGCCTAACGCCTGAGTTAAGCGGCCGAGGGCCGCAGTCGGAAAATAGTGTACACACGAATCCGACTGCGGCCCGAAGGTCCGCTTGAACGATTAGTTAGGCGAGCACCGCCGGGGCCGATTAAGCCTTTGAAGTAAAGACGTTCTTATGATTGTCGTCATAGACGACCGCGCCAGGTAGGCCTTCAAGGAATTGATACATGTAAATGGTGAAGTGATCGAAGTCGAGGTTTGGATCATCCGAAAACGTCGTTCGCACTTCACCGGCGAGCAAATGAATTGGAAGCGTTTGTCCTATGACGCTTTGAACGTACGCAACGCTCTCCAGAACGCTCTTGTCGTCAATGTAGTCAATACAAATGAAATAGCCATCTAGTGCGACACGGAGCCCAGCCGGAAGACCGAAGGGCTTCCAATTCTCCGAAAACTGAACATTTGGCCAGGCTTGGCAGTACTCTTTGACGCTGTTGAAGATCTCTTCTCGCGTATACGGTCGCTCTGGGAAAAGAAATGTATTGATGGTGTGCATGAATCGAATCTCTCGTGCCGCCTAACTACGATTAGACCCCAACTCGGGGCGTAGCGCAGATTCTGCCCACGGCTGCCGGCCACCGTCAATCAGGCTTTTCCTACACAGATCAACGGCTTTCGCCGACAGAACCGTTTGCGTGAATCCGCAAGATGGCGGTGTTATCCCGCATGGTTGCAGCCTAATGCCGTCCGCAGACTCCGATACCGCCATAAGAGCGCACGAACAGAGTTCGCCACGCCCCAGACTGATGGACGAAGTTCGCAGGCGATTGCGGCTCAAGCGCTACAGTTTTCGTACGGAGCAGGCGTACCTGTACTGGATCCGCCGGTATATCCGTTGCAACGGCCTGCGACAACCGCGTGAATTAGGCGGCACAGAGGTCGAACGATTCCTCAGCGATCTGGCGACCCAGGCACGCGTGGCACCGAGCACGCAGAACCAGGCGCTTGCGGCACTGCTGTTTCTCTACAGGGAGGTGCTGGCACTGGAGCTGCCCTGGATGGAGGGCATCGTGCGGGCCAAGCGTGCACCTCGGCTGCCGGTGGTGCTGTCCCGGGCACAAACGGCGGCGCTGTTGCGTGCGATGCACGGAAGGGAAGCATTGATGGCCGGGTTGCTGTACGGCAGCGGCTTGCGGTTGATGGAGTGCCTGCGCCTGCGCCTGCGCATCAAGGATGTCGATTTCGACTGCAACGAGATCGTGGTGCGCGAGGGCAAGGGCGGGAAAGACCGCAAGACCGTACTGCCAGCTGCCTTGCGGGACGCGCTGCACGCACAGATCGAACAGGCCCGTGTGACGCACGCGCACGACCTGGAGATCGGTTTCGGCGCGGTGTCGCTTCCGGGCGCATTGGCGCGCAAATACCGACATGCCGAGCGTGCGTTCTGCTGGCAGTACGTGTTTCCAGCATCTCGGCGGGGGATCGATCCGGTCGATGGCCGCGAGAAACGTCATCATCTGGATGAGAGCGTGCTGCAACGTGCGGTACGCACCGCTGCGCGCGCGGCCGGCATCGACAAGCCGGTCAGCCCGCACACGCTACGGCATTGTTTCGCGACGCATCTGCTGGAGTCGGGATCGGACATCCGCACGGTGCAGGAACTGCTGGGCCACAAGGATGTGGCGACGACGCAGATCTATACGCATGTGCTGAATCGCGGCGCGGGTGCGGTGCTCAGCCCGCTGGATCGTTGAAATGCATCCGGCGCGATCACCTGCGGCGGTTGCGCCCTGCGCGCCTTCGAACATTGCTTGCCGACGTGGTGTTTTCGCGATGGTAGGCAAGATGCCCACCCTGCGCGGGGCTTGGCGGACTCACCGCCGCCTGACCGGAATCCCGCTCGCGGGAAAGCGGGCGACGTCCTCGCCGCGTTCGCGGATCGGGACGCCGTGTTCCGGGGCCCAGGCGACGGCGGTGACGATTTCCCAGGTGGCGGGCAGCTGGTCGCGGTGGCGGAACTGTTCGTAGGCGCGGGCGGCGGCGGCGAAGCGGGTCTTGCCGGTGAGGGTGTGGCGGCGCGCGTGCAGGGCATTGGTGGCGCCGATGGCGCGCTGTTCGCGCATCAGCGCGGGCAGGTCGGGATAACGGGTGACGAGTTCGTCGCGATCGAGCACGGGATTGCGGAAGCCGCTGCCGATCAGCGCGTCGCCGACCTGCGCGATCGAGGCGAAGGGGCTGACGTGCGGCACGGCGTCGGCTTCGGCGAAGGCGCTGCGCAGTTCGTACAGGGTGTCGGGGCCGAACGTGGACATCACCAGCATGCCGTTGGGCTTGAGCACGCGGCGGAAGCCGGCGAACACCGATGGCAGGTCCTCGACCCACTGCAGGCAGAGGTTTGAGAACAGCAGGTCGACGCTGTGGTCGGCCAGCGGCAGCGCGCGTGCGTCGGCGCAGATGCGCTCGGGCGTGCGCTGGCCGAGGCCGACGCGTGCGAGCGTGCGCGCAAGCCCGCCTTCCGCCGGCTGCCGCTGCAACATCGGCAGCGCGAGATCGAGCGCGAGCACGCGCGCCTTCGGCCAGCGCTGCTGCATCGCGCGTGCGGCGCTGCCGGGGCCGCAGCCGAGGTCGACGACGACGGCCGGGGCCTTCGCGTCGGCGGCGCGACCTTCCTCGTAGAAATCCAGCGATTCGAGCAGGCGCGCTTCGACTTCGTGCTGCAGTTTCGCCGCATCGGCGTAGCTGGCGGACGCGCGCGCGAAGGCGCGACGCACCTGGCGGGGGTCGAAGAGCGGGTTCATGGCGGCACGTTCATCGCGGCGCGGTCATCGATGCACGGTCATCGCGACACATGGTCGGCGAGAAAGCCATCCAGCGCCGCCACCACCTCATCCACATGCGTCAGGAACGGCGCATGCCCGGCGTGTTCGATCTGGATGAAGGTCGCGGGAACGTGGCCGGCCTGTTCAATCAGCGCAGCGGCATCGCGCATCGCGCGCGGATCGACGAGGCGGTCGCGGCGACCGGCGACCCACAGGCTGGGCACGCGCAGTCGCGACAGCAGCGGACGTTGGTCCGTGGTTTCGAGGATGCGCAGGCCATCGACGAGCGCGCGTGCGGCGGGTTCGCCTCGGGCGAAGAGTTCGGCACGCAGTTCGCGCAACTCTTCCTTCGCATGGTCGGAGCCGAAGGCTTCCAGCGCGACGAAGCGGTCGAGCGTGCCACGGTAGTCGTCGGCCAGGCCCTGGGCGAAGTCGCGGAAGATCTCGGGCGAGACGCCGAAGCGCCAGTCGGCGCCGCGCACGAAGCAGGGGCTGCTGCAGAGCGTGACCAGCGCGGGCACGCGCCCGGGATCGCGGACGGCGGCGTGCAGGGCGAACATCCCGCCGAGCGACCAGCCGATCCACGGGGCGGTCGGCACCTGCGCCTGGATGGCGTCGCAGACGGCGTCGAATTCGAGCGGCGTGGCGTCGTCGCGGCTCAAGCCGTGGCCGGGCAGGTCGACGAGATGCAGGGTGTGCCGGTCACGCAGGCGATCGACCAGCGCATGGAACACGCCGCCGTGCATCGCCCAGCCGTGGATCAGCACCAGGGGCGGGCCATCGCCGCTGGTCGTCAGATGCAGGGAACCGCTCATGCCTGTTGCGCGCGACGCCTCATGCCACGGCGGCGCCGGAGGCGCCAGCGTTGCCGTAGCCCATCTCGACCGCATCGCGCGCCCAGCTCAGGGCATCGACCAGGGCATCGACCTCGGCCTGGGTGTGCAGCGAGGACAAGGTGATGCGCAGGCGGGCCTTGCCGTCGGGCACGGTCGGCGGACGGATCGCGGGCACCCAGAAGCCCTGGGCTTCGAGCGCGGTGGTCAGGGCCAGCGCGCGCTTTTCCTCGCCGCACATCAGCGGCTGGATCGGCGTGGTCGACGGCAGCAGCTGCAGGCCGCGGAACTGCGCGTTCTGGCGGAAATGACCGATCAGGTTCTGCAGCTTCTCGCGGCGCCAGTGGTCGCGGCGCGCCAGCTTGACGGCGGCCAGGGTCGCGGCGGCCTGGGCCGGCGGCAGCGCGGTGGTGTAGATGTAGGGGCGGGCGGTCTCGGCGAGGTGGCCGATGATGTCCTCGCTGCCGACCACGCAGGCGCCGTAGCCACCCAGGGCCTTGCCCAGCGTGGCCAGCTGCAGGATGTCGCCGGGCACGAGTCCGGCATCGACGGCGCAGCCACGGCCTTCCGCGCCGACCACGCCGATGCCGTGGGCGTCGTCGACGTAGAGCAGGGCGTGCTGGACCTTGGCGACGAGCGACAGTTCGCGCAGCGGCGCGACGTCGCCATCCATGCTGAACACGCCGTCGGTGGCGACGATCGCGGCACCGTCGGGCACGGTGCGCAGCTGGCGCAGCGCGCCTTCGGCGTCGTTGTGCGGATAGCGGCGCAGCTTGCAGCCGGACAGGCGCGCGGCATCGATCAGGCTGGCGTGGTTGAGGCGGTCCTGGACGCAGACATCCTCTTCGCCGAGCAGACCCTGCAGCACCGCGAGGTTGGCGAGGTAGCCGCTGCCGAACAGCAGCGCGCGCGGGGCGCCCAGCCAGTCGGCGATTTCCTTCTCCAGCGCCTCGTGCGCGGCATGGTGGCCGCAGACCAGGTGCGAGGCGCCGCTGCCGGCGCCGTCGCGGCCGGCGGCGGACTGCAGGGCATCGACGACGGCGAAGTGCTGGGCCAGGCCGAGGTAGTCGTTGCCGCTGAAGTTGGTCAGCCAGCGCCCGTCGACTTCATAGCGCACGCCGTCACGGCGGGTGACCGTGCGCCGCTGTCGCTCTCGCCCCTGCAGGGTGCGTTGCACGCGGGCGGCGAGGATGCGGTCGGTGAGGCGCGGGCGGCTCATGGGCTGTGCTCGGTCGTGCGAAGCGGGTGCGATGCGGTTAGGCGGCGCGGGTGCAGGCCGGCGCGTCGCCGGCGTGCGGAGGTTCGATGGTGTCGGCAGCGATGATGTCGGCGTGCACGGTGTTGGTGGTCTCCACCACCTGCATCGGCCGCAGGCCCAGGCGATCGAACAGCGCGAGGTCGCGCTCGGTGTCCGGGTTGCCGGTGGTCAGCAGCTTCTCGCCATAGAAGATGGAGTTGGCGCCGGCCATGAAGCACAGCGCCTGCAGCTCGTCGCTCATCGACTCGCGGCCGGCGGACAGGCGGACCATCGACTTCGGCATCAGGATGCGGGCGACCGCGATCGTGCGCACGAACTCGAACGGGTCCAGCTCGGTGGTGCCGTGCAGCGGGGTGCCTTCGACCTGCACCAGGCGGTTGATCGGCACCGAATCCGGATGCGCGGGCAGGTTGGCCAGGGTCTGCAGGAAGGCGGCGCGCTGGCGACGGGTCTCGCCCATGCCGACGATGCCGCCGCAGCAGGTCTTCATGCCGGCGTCGCGGACGTGGGCGAGGGTGTCCAGGCGGTCCTGGTACTCGCGGGTCTTGATGATGTCGCCGTAGAACTCCGGCGAGGTGTCGAGGTTGTGGTTGTAGTAGTCCAGGCCGGCGGCCTTCAGCGCGGTGGCCTGCTCGCCGCTGAGCATGCCGAGGGTGGCGCAGGTCTCCAGGCCCAGGGCCTTCACCTCGCGGATCATGTCGGCGACCTTCGGGATGTCGCGGTCCTTCGGCGAGCGCCAGGCGGCGCCCATGCAGAAGCGCGAGGCGCCGGCGGCCTTGGCGGCGCGGGCGCGCTCGACCACGGCTTCGGTCTCCATCAGCTTCGTGGCCTCGACCCCCGTGTGGTAGCGCTGGGCCTGCGGGCAGTAGGCGCAGTCCTCGGGGCAGCCGCCGGTCTTCACCGACAGCAAGGTGCTGACCTGGACCTCGGCGGGGTCGAAGTTCGTCCGATGGACCTCGCCGGCCTGATGCAGCAGCACCGGGAAGGGCAGCGCGAACAGCGCCTCCACTTCGGTGCGGCTCCAGTCGTGACGCAAGGGGCCGGAAGCACTGACAAGGGACATCGGGGTTTCCTGACAGACACAGCGAAGCGGGACGGGCAGTCTGGAAAGCATGTCCAGCCCTGTCAACCTTGACGCACTGCGCCCCTGGGCCCGCCTGCGCGCTGCATTCGACCGCCTCTGGCCCGCCGGATGCCTGGTCTGCGGCGAACGCGCCGGCAACGACGACCTCTGCCCGGCCTGCGCGCGCGAACTGCCGTGGAACCGCTGCGCCTGCCCGCGCTGCGCCCTGCCCCTCCCGGCCCCCGCTCCGGCTTGCGGCCACTGCCAGCGCCGGCCGCCGCCACTCGCCGAGACCCGGGCCGTGTTCCGCTACGCGCCCCCGCTGGACCGCCTGCTGCCGCGCCTCAAGTTCCACCGTGACCTCGCCGCCGGCCGCGCCTGCGTCCTGCACATGGCCGAGGCCCTGGCCGACGCGCCCCGGCCCGATGCCCTCGTTCCCCTGCCACTGCACCCCGCCCGGCTGCGCGAACGCGGCTTCGACCAGGCCCTGGAGCTGGCCCGGCCGCTGGCCAGGGCGCTGGACCTGCCGCTGCTCGACCGGGCGCTGCTGCGGGTCCGCGACACCGCACCCCAGTCCCGGCTCGACGCCCCGGCGCGGCGGCGCAACCTCCGCCGCGCCTTCGCGATCCGCCCCGGAGTCACGCTGCCGGCCCACGTGGCCCTGGTCGACGACGTGATGACCACCGGCGCGACCCTGCACGCCGCCGCCGAGACCCTGCTGCGTGCCGGTGTCACCCGGGTGGATGCGTGGGTGTGTGCGCGGGTGGCGTGAGAAACGGGAGTGAAACCCGCCATAGGGTGCGGCTGGCCGCACCGCTTTTCGTCGACATCATCGCCACCGACTGGAAAGCCGGTGCGGTGAACCGCACCCTATTGGGCTGCGCGGGGGTGGCGCGAGGGCATGGCGGTCATTGCCTGTCGCTTCCAGCGCCCGGTGGAGGCGGGGGCGGAGGCGGTGGACAGATCGGGCACTGGCCGTCGTCCGGCACACCACCACCGCCCTGCGCGAGGATGCGCCGCGCTTCCTGTTCCCGCGCCAGGCTCAGGCCGGTCTTCCGCGCACCGTAGCGCCAGGCGAGCGGGTACAGCGCGGCGGCATTCTCGACCGGCCCGCCCGCCAGGTTGAGGGTCGCCCAGTCATCGAGCAGGTTGGCGACCACCGGATCTTTCGGCTTCACGAACTGCAGACGCTCGTTGAGCTGGTAGGACAGCGCCTCGTCGAGCTCATGCGGCTTCACTGGCTTGCCATCGTTGCCGGGCGGGTAGGCCGTCGGCAAGGGTGGCACCGTGACCGGATCGAACACCACGCCGGCGATCGATCGACCTTCGAGCGCCCTGGGGTCGGCAGCCAGCGCGATCTTGGCTTCGAGGATGCGCGCATGCAGCCATTCGGTCCGCCAATGCGAGTCCGGGTTGCGGCGCATGCCGATTCGGATCCAGCGCAGGGCCGCGCGGTCGCTGCCCATCAGTTCCAGCGCCGTGCCGAGGTTGGCGGCGGTCTGGTAGCGGCCGGGAAAGATGCGCTCCATCGCCACGAACAGACGAACCGCGTCGACGTACTTGCCCTGGTAGACCAGCAGCACGCCCAGCTCGGTGAGATGGTCGAAGCTGGGCTCGCGGCGAGCTTCGGCGATGACCTTGTCCGAGTAAGGCGTCCTGCCAGGCGTATGCCTCGGCGTGGCCATCCATTTCACCAGCTCATCGCCGGTGTATTCCATCGGACTGAAGCTGCGTCCCTGGTTGTCGGTCGCAGGCGAATTGATGCACGCCGACGCCAGCGGCGCCCACAGCAGCGCCGCGAGGCATGCGCTGCGGATCATCTGTCTCGTCATCCTGCCCCCTGTCTGCGAATGGCCTGTTTTCACCCCTGATGGACTCACCACCCGAACAGCTTGAAGTACACCTGCGAAGTGCCCTTCTCGTCGTCGAGGCGGCCGTCGCCGTTGCGGTCCTGCAGGAAGTAGGCGGGTCCGCGCGCGGGCTGGATGCGGACGATGCGCAGCTGGCCGGCGACACGGTATTCGGTGATGACGTCGCCGTTGGGCTGGTTGCGCGTGGTGGCGACGGCATCGGCGGGGATCTGCACGTCGGCGGTGCCGGGGTCGCCGGTGGTGGCGCAGGCGGCGAGCGACAGGCACAGCGGCAGCAGCAGGGTCGGCAGGATCGGCGTCGTGCGCATGGCGGTGCTCCGCGAGGGGGATGTGGTTCGATCATACGTCGCCCGGCGTGAACCCACCGTGCCGCCGTCCCGCTTCGCGCCTGCCCAGGAAGCGCGGGGGTAGAATCCCGGCATGAAACGACTCCTCCTGATCGACGGTTCCTCCTATCTCTTCCGCGCCTTCCACGCGCTGCCGCCGCTGAGCAACGCGCAGGGCGAACCCACCGGCGCGCTCTTCGGCGTGGTGAACATGCTGCGCGGCCACCTGAAGGAGCGGCCGGACTACCTGGCCTTCGTCGTCGACGCCTCCGGGCCGACCTTCCGCGACGAACTCGACCCGCAGTACAAGGCCCACCGCCCGCCGATGCCCGACGAGCTGCGCGCGCAGGTCGAACCGATGATGGAGATCGTGCAGGCGCTGGGCTTCCCGATCCTGCGCGTGTCCGGCGTCGAAGCCGACGACGTGATCGGCACGCTGGCGCTGCGCGGCGCCGAGGCTGGGATGACCGTCACCATCTCCACCGGCGACAAGGACTTCGCCCAGCTCGTCCGCCCCGGCGTGGCCCTGGTCAACACCATGACCGGCAGCCGCATGGCCGACGACGAAGCGGTCATGGCGAAGTTCGGCGTGCGCGCCGACCAGATCGTCGACCTGCTGGCGCTGATGGGCGACAGCGTCGACAACATCCCCGGCGTCGAGAAGTGCGGCCCGAAGACCGCCGCGAAATGGCTGGGCGAGTACGGCAACCTCGACAGCGTCATCGCCAACGCCGACGGCTTCAAGGGCAAGCTCGGCGAGAACCTGCGCGCGGCGCTCCACCGGCTGCCGCTCAACAAACAGCTGACCACGATCAAGACCGATGTCGAACTGGACGTGGGCCCGGCCGACCTCGCGCTGCGCGAGCGCCATGTCGAGGACCTGCGCCGGCTCTACGCACGCTATGGCTTCAACCAGGCCCTGAAGGAACTGGGCGGCGGCGACCCCGCCAGTGAAGCCGCCGCGGAGGCCGCTGCGGACCGCGCGGGACTGCGCAGCACCGCTGCCGGCTACGCGCGCGCCGCGACGACCGGCACGGACGAGGCGCCGGACCCGGCGCTGTCGGCGAAGGGCGAGTACGACACCGTGACCACGCGCGACCAGCTCGACGCCTGGGTCGCGAAGCTCGACGCCGCCGCCGAATTCGCCTTCGACACCGAGACCGACGCGCTCGACGCAATGCGGGCGAACCTGGTCGGGCTGAGCTTCAGCACCGAACCCGGCAGCGGCTGCTACATCCCGGTGGGACACACCTATCCCGGCGCGCCGGCGCAGCTGCCGATGGCCGAGGTGCTGGACGCGCTGCGCCCGCTGCTGGAAAGCCCGAAGCACCGCAAGCTCGGCCAGCACGGCAAGTACGACCTGCACGTGCTGCGCCGCCACGGCGTGGACGTGGCCGGCTACGCCGACGACACCATGCTGGAAAGCTTCATCTGGAACTCCAGCGCCACCCGCCACGACATGGATTCGCTGGCCAAGCGCTACCTCGGCTACGACACGATCAAGTTCGAGGACGTGGCCGGCAAGGGCGCCAAGCAGATCTCCTTCGCCGATGTCGCGATCGACGATGCCGCGCGCTACGCCGCCGAGGACGCCGACATCACCCTGCGCCTGCACCGCACGCTGTCGGCGAAGCTGGCGACCGAGCCGTCGCTGGAACGCGTCTACCGCGAGATCGAGGTCCCGCTGGTACCGGTGCTGGCGCGGATGGAGGCCAATGGCATCCTGATCGACGCCGACGAACTGCGCCGGCAGAGCCAGGACCTGGGCCGGCGCATGCTCGCCGCGCAGCAGAAGGCCACCGAACTGGCCGGGCGCACCTTCAACCTGGACTCGCCCAAGCAGCTGCAGGCGCTGCTGTTCGACGAACTGAAGCTGCCGGCGCTGGTGAAGACGCCGACCGGCCAGCCGTCGACGAACGAAGAGGCGCTGGAAGCCATCGCCGACCAGCACGAGCTGCCGCGCATCATCCTGGAGTACCGCGGCCTCGCGAAGCTGCGCAGCACCTACACCGACAAGCTGTCGGAGATGGTGAACCCGGACACCGGCCGCGTGCACACCAGCTACCACCAGGCCGGCGCCGCGACCGGGCGCCTGTCGTCGAACGACCCGAACCTGCAGAACATCCCGATCCGCACCGAGGACGGCCGGCGCATCCGCAAGGCCTTCGTCGCGCCGCCCGGCCGCAAGCTGGTGGCCTGCGACTACTCGCAGATCGAGCTGCGGATCATGGCCCACCTGTCCGAGGACGCCGGCCTGCTGCGCGCCTTCGCGGCCGGTGCCGACATCCACCGCGCCACCGCCGCCGAGGTGTTCGGCAAGCCGCTGGACGCGGTGAGCGGCAACGAGCGCCGCGCCGCCAAGGCGATCAACTTCGGCCTGATGTACGGCATGAGCGCCTTCGGCCTGGCGAAACAGCTCGACATCGGTCGCGGCGAGGCGCAGGACTACATCGCCCTGTACTTCAACCGCTATCCCGGCGTGCGCGACTTCATGGAGCGGACCCGCAAGGAGGCGCACGAGCGCGGCTACGTGGAGACAGTGTTCGGCCGCCGCCTGTACCTGGACAACATCAACGCCCGCAACCAGGGCCTGCGCGCCGGCGCGGAGCGCGCCGCGATCAACGCACCGATGCAGGGCACCGCCGCCGACATCATCAAGCGCGCGATGATCGCCATCGACGGCTGGATCGCCGGCCATGCCGACCAGGCGAAGATGCTGCTGCAGGTCCACGACGAACTGGTCTTCGAGTGCGACGCGGATTTCGTCGACACGCTCATCCCGGCAGTCACCGCGCGGATGGCGGCGGCCGCGGAACTGCGCGTGCCGCTGGTGATCGATTCCGGCATTGGCGACAATTGGGACGAGGCGCATTGAGCTTCCGCATGCACCGGCAGAACGCTGTTTTCCGGGGTTGTGCACGCAGCGCGCCGGTTAGCGGAACTGCACAACCTGTGACTTTCGACAGGGTCCAACCTGTTGTTTCAGACAGGTTTTCCCGCGATTTTCCCGCGAAACTGAATATCCGCTGCATGCGGATTAAATCCATCCTGAATTTATCGTTCGACTAAGCGAATTCTTTACGAACTCCGCGGGCGAAACGTGGTCAACTTACTCGCGACGGATGCAACGTCCGTCGCAGATCGCTCACTCCCCTGGAGCGATCGCCGGAACGAACGACTCTCCCCAAGTCCCGTTCCAAGCCCCGCCGGTTCCCCCACCTGCGGGGCTTTTTATTTGTGCGGCCGGTCGGGAGACTAGAGCGTCTCCCGACCGGTACGCCGCCATGTCCGACCTCTTCCAGCTGTCCGCGCCTTGGTGGCATTTCGTGCTGCGCGCCGTGCTGATCTACGTGCTGGTGATGGTGCTGGTCCGCGCCTCGGGCAAGCGCGCGGTCGGGCAGTTCACGCCCTTCGACCTGGTGCTGCTGATCCTGATCGGCAACGCGGTGCAGAACGGACTCAACGGCGGCGACAACTCGCTGACCGGCGCGACGCTGCTGGCGGCCTGCCTGATCGGCCTGAACTATGCCGTCGCCTTCGTCGTGGCCCGCAATCCCCGGGCCCGGGCCGTGGTCGAAGGCAGGGCCGTGGTGCTGGCCCGCGACGGCCAGGTGTTCCGCGAGGTGCTGCGCCGCGAGCTGGTGAGCAACGCCGATTTCCACGAGGCGATGCGCGAGGCCGGCTGCAACGAGATCGAGCGGGTCAGGCTGGCGACGCTGGAGACCGACGGGCGGATCAGCATCCTGCTGGCGGACGAGGCGTGAGCGATTCACGTAGAGCGGAGCTTGCTCCGCTCACCCTCGCGGGAACAGCACGAGCGGAGCAAGCTCCGCTCTACAGGAGCAGCTCAGGCCAGCTCCGCCAGCCAATCGCGCGGCACCAGGTAATCGGCCAGGCGCGCCTCGTCGCTTTCGGCGTCCGGCGTGTAGCCGTATTCCCAGCGCACCAGCGGCGGCAGGCTCATCAGGATCGATTCGGTGCGTCCGCCGCTCTGCAGGCCGAACAGGGTGCCCCGGTCGAACACCAGGTTGAACTCGACGTAGCGCCCGCGCCGGTACAGCTGGAACTGGCGCTCGCGCTCGCCGTACGGCGTGTCGCGGCGGCGTTCGACGATCGGCAGGTAGGCGTCGAGGAAGCCGTCGCCGACCGCGCGCTGGTAGGCGAAGTCGCGCTCGAAGTCCTCGTGCAGGTCGTCGAAGAACAGGCCGCCGACGCCGCGGGTCTCGTTGCGGTGCTTGAGGAAGAAGTACTCGTCGCACCACTTTTTGTGCGCGTCGTAGCGCGACTGGCCGCCGAAGGGCTCGCACAGGTCGCGGGCGACCTGGTGCCAGTGGCGCACGTCCTCGTCGACCGGATAGAACGGGGTGAGGTCGAACCCGCCGCCGAACCACCAGGCCACGGTCTCGCCGTCCTTGAAGGCACGGAAATGGCGGACGTTGGCGTGCGTGGTCGGGAGGTAGGGGTTGCGCGGGTGGAACACCAGCGACACCCCGACCGCGCGCCACGAGGCCCCGGCCAGCTCCGGCCGCGCGGCGGTCGCCGACGGCGGCAGCTTCGTGCCCGACACGTCGGAGAAGCCGATCCCCGCCTGCTCGAACACCGCCCCGTCGCGCAGGATCCGCGTGCGCCCGCCGCCGCCCTCGGCGCGCTGCCAGAGGTCTTCGCGGAACGTCGCCGCGCCGTCCGCGCCCTCGATCGCGGCGCAGATGCGGTCCTGCAGGCCGGTGAGGTAGTCGCGGACGCGGAGGAAGTCGTCTTGCTGGGCAGCGGGAGAGGCGGTGTCGGTCATCGGTCAGGACTCATGGTGGCGCGTCGTTGTCGATTGCGTGGCTCGTCGCCCTACCCCGCCTGCGGGGGAGGGTTGGGGTGGGGGCCGACGATCATGCAGGCCCCCATCCCGGCCTTCCCCCGCAGGCGGGGGAAGGTGAAAAACACGGCAGCCGGCGCGCTACCCCGGCTGCAGGTTCGCATACGCCAGCACCAGCCACTTGCTGCCGGCGTCGTCGAAGTTCACCTGCACGCGGGCGTGGGCGCCGCTGCCTTCGATGTCGGTGACGACGCCGGTGCCGAACTTGGCGTGGACCACGTTCTGGCCCAGGCGCAGGCCGGGCGTTTCCTGCAGCGAGGCGTGGCCCCACTGCTTGCGCGGCTGCGCCTGGTACATCGGCCGCGAGACCTGCACCTTCGGCCGGACCTCGTGGATGAGCGTGGACGGGATTTCGCGCAGGAAGCGCGAGGGCAGGCCGTACATCTCCTGGCCATGCAGGCGCCGCGCCTCGGCATAGGTGATCACCAGCTTCTGCCGCGCGCGGGTGATGCCGACGTAGGCGAGCCGGCGCTCCTCTTCGAGCCGCCCGGATTCCTCGATCGACTTGTTGTTCGGGAACAGGCCCTCTTCCAGGCCGACCAGGAACACCAGCGGGAATTCCAGGCCCTTGGCGCTGTGCAGGGTCATCAGCTGCACGCCGTCCTCGCCGGCCTCGGTCTGGCCTTCGCCGGCCTCCAGCGCGGCGTAGGCGAGGAAGGCGACCAGTTCGGACAGGGCGGCGGTTTCCTCGTCGTCGCCCTTCACGAAGCGCGCGGCGACCGACACCAGTTCGTCGAGGTTGTCGGTGCGCGAGTCCAGCGAGCCCTTCGACTGCAGCTCGTAGTGCGTGCGCAGGCCGGAGCGGGCGAGCGCGTGGTCGATCTTGTCCTTCAGCGGCAGCTCGCCGGCTTCCTCGGTCATCGCTTCGATCAGCTGCGCGAACGCGGCGATGGCGTTGCGCGCGCGCGCCGGCAGGGCGTCGCCGGCGGCGACCTCGGCGGCGGCCTTCCACAGCGAGATCGAACGGTCGCGCGCGCGGCGGCGCACTTCGTCCAGCGTGCGCTCGCCGATGCCGCGCGGCGGCGTGTTCACCGCGCGCTCGAAGGCCGCGTCGTCGTCGCGGTTGGCCATCAGGCGCAGGTAGGCGAGGGTGTCCTTGATTTCCGCGCGCTCGAAGAAGCGCATGCCGCCGTAGACGCGGAACGGGATCTGCTCGCCGAGCAGGGTTTCTTCGAAGGCGCGCGACTGGGCGTTGCTGCGGTAGAGGATCGCGCATTCGCCGTGGCTGCCGCCGTCACGCACCCACTGGCGGATGCGCTCGATCACGAAGCGCGCCTCGTCGATCTCGTTGAAGGCCGAGTACAGGTCGATCGGCTCGCCTTCGCCGCTGTCGGTCCACAGCTGCTTGCCCAGGCGCGAGGGGTTGTGCGCGATCACCGCGTTCGCGGCGTTGAGGATGTTGGCGCTGGAGCGGTAGTTCTGTTCGAGGCGGATGGTCTTCGCGCCGGGGAAATCGCGCAGGAAGCGGTTGACGTTCTCGACCTTGGCGCCGCGCCAGCCGTAGATGGCCTGGTCGTCGTCGCCGACCACGAACACCTGCCCCGTGTCGCCCGCCAGCAGGCGGATGAAGGCGTACTGCAGGCTGTTGGTGTCCTGGAACTCGTCGATCAGCAGCTGCTGGAAGCGGTGTCGGTAGTGCTGCAGCAGCGGCGGATGGTCGCGCAGGACTTCGTGCGCGCGCAGCAGGATCTCGGCGAAATCGACCAGGCCGGCCTGCTCGCAGCGCTCCTGGTACAGGGTGTAGGCGCGCAGCATCACGCTCGCCCATTCGTCCTTGTCGGGCTGGATGTGCTGCGGGCGGCGGCCTTCGTCCTTCTGCGCGTTGATCCACCAGGCGATCTGGCGCGGCGGGAAGCGCGCCTCGTCCAGCTCCAGCGCCTGCACGACGCGCTTCACCAGCCGGTGCTGGTCGTCGCTGTCGAGGATCTGGAAGCCTTCCGGCAGCTTCGCGTCCTGCCAGTGCAGGCGCAGCAGGCGATGGGCGAGGCCGTGGAAGGTGCCGATCCACATCCCGCGCGTGCCGTGCGGCAGCAGGGCGTCGGCGCGGTGGCGCATCTCGCCGGCCGCCTTGTTGGTGAACGTGACCGCGAAGATGCCGTGCATCGGCACGCCGTGGACTTCATGCAGCCAGGCGATGCGATGGGTGAGGACGCGGGTCTTGCCGGAACCGGCGCCGGCGAGCACGAGCATGTGGCCGGGTTCGGCCGTGATCGCCTCGCGTTGCGCGGCGTTCAGGCCGTCGAGCAGGTGGGAAACATCCATCGCGACATTCTAGGCCATCGGCTAGCGAATCCGGACTTCCCCGGCACCGCCTTTTGTAGAGCGGAGCTTGCTCCGCTCCGCCCGGGATGAATCCCACGCCAGCATGCGGAGTTCCCTGATGGTGGCGGCAGGCCAGCCATTCCATTCTTCCGGGCATGACCAGCCAAAAGCTCACCAAAGGCCGCCACTCCCAACCTGGCGCCTATTACGTCATCACGACCGTCTCCGCAGCTCGAGAACGCCTGTTCTGCAATCCTGAAATGGCAAAGGCCGTGGTCGAGGAAATCCGGCAAGCCGGCAGCGGAATCCCTTTCGTGCACCATGCCTGGGTGCTGATGCCCGATCACCTGCATTGGCTCATCGGGCTGCGCGACGTCGATCTCAGCGCCGGCGTACAAGCGTTCAAGTCACGCTCCGCACGAGCCTTGAACCTTGCCTGCGGACGGTCCGGATCGGTGTGGCAACCCGGGTTCTACGATCACCGCCTGCGCAATGAGCACGACCTCCAGCGTCAGGCGCGTTACATCATCGAGAATCCGGTCCGGGCAGGACTGGCTGGATATGCCGAGGGCTATCCCTACCTGTGGTGCAGATGGGGACCCCATGGCAATGGGCCCTGATTTCGATATGGCTCGTGGAAGCGAGCGGAGCAAGCTCCGCTCTACATGAACGACGGGTCCGTCGCCGGTGATGCGCGCTACGCCGGGGCCCGGGCGGCAGCTGAGGTCGCGGCATCCCGCCGCAGGATTGACGGCGTATGGCGACATGAAAACTCTGCATGGCCCCGACCCCGGCCGGGGCGGCCAAGCGCCAGCGTATGGCGCCCGGCAGCGCGTACACTCCGCCTTCCCCGCCCACGGAACAGGCGACGCATGATCGAGCTGCATTACTGGCCCACCCCGAATGCCCACAAGGTCACCCTGCTGCTGGAGGAACTGGTCGATGCCGGCCAGCCGCTGCCCTACACCATCAAGCCGGTGAACATCGGCACGGGCGAGCAGTTCCATCCGGACTTCCTGGCGATCGCGCCGAACAACCGCATGCCCGCGATCGTCGATACGGCGCCCGCCGACGGTGGCGCGCCGGTCAGTGTGTTCGAGTCCGGCGCGATCCTGCTGTATCTCGCCGAGAAGACCGGGCGCTTCCTGCCGCAGGACCTGCGCGGTCGCGCGGCGACGCTGGAATGGCTGTTCTGGCAGATGGCCGGCCTCGGCCCGATGACCGGGCAGTACGGACATTTCAACGTCTACGCACCGGAGAAGCTGCCCTACGCGATCGACCGCTACACCCGCGAGGCGCACCGCCTGCTCGGCGTGCTCGACAAGCGCCTTGCCGGCCGTGCCTTCCTCGTCGGCGACGACTACACGATCGCCGACATGGCCTGCTACCCGTGGATCAGCCCGTACCGGACGGCGCCGATCGACCTGGAACCCTATGCCGAGGTCCGCCGCTGGTGCGATGCGATCCGCGCGCGCCCGGCGACCAAACGCGCCTATGCGCTGACGAAACAGGTCAATCCGCAGGCCGGGCAACCGCTCACCGACGAACAACGCCGCACCCTTTTCGGAACTTCCAAGCCATGATGCTCCGTACCCGCACGCTCGCCCTGCTCACCGCCGCCGTGCTCGGCGCCCCCCTGCTGTCCGGTTTCGCCATGCCCCAAGCCCATGCCGCCGGCCCCGCGCCGGGCAAGCTCACCCTCGAAGCGATCAACGGCAGCGCGCCGCTGTCCGGTCCCACCCTGACGAAACCGCAGATCGCGCCCGACGGTTCGCGCGTGACCTTCCTGCGCGGCAAGGACAAGGAACGCAACCGCCTCGACCTGTGGGCCTTCGACGTGGCCACCGGCACCACCGCGATGCTGGTGGATTCCGCCGTGGTGCTGCCCGGCGAGGAAGTGCTGAGCGACGAGGAGAAGGCGCGCCGCGAGCGCCAGCGCACCGCCGCGCTGTCGGGCATCGTCGAATACCAGTGGTCGCCGGACGGCAAGGCCCTGCTCTTCCCGCTCGGCGGCGAGCTGTACCTGTACGACCTCGCCAGGAACGGCAAGGAGGCCGTGCGCAAGCTCACCAATGGCGGCGGTTTCGCCACCGATCCGAAGATCTCGCCGAAGGGCGGCTTCGTCAGCTTCATCCGCGGCCGCAACCTGTGGGCGATCGACCTGAAGACCGGCGAGGAACTGCAGCTCACCACCGACGGCAGCGACACCATCGGCAACGGCGTGGCCGAGTTCGTCGCCGACGAGGAAATGGGCCGCCACACCGGCTACTGGTGGGCGCCGGACGATTCGGCCATCGCCTTCGCGCGCATCGACGAAGGCCCGGTGCCGATCCAGAAGCGCTACGAGGTCTACCCTGATCGCACCGAGGTGGTCGAACAGCGCTATCCGGCCGCCGGCGACCCGAACGTGACGATCAAGCTCGGCACCATCGCGCCGCGCAAGGGCGCGACGCCGGCCTGGATCGACCTCGGCCCGAATCCCGACATCTACCTCGCCCGCGTGCAGTGGCGCGACGCGAAGCGGCTGACCTTCCAGCGCCAGTCGCGCGACCAGCGCAGGCTCGACCTGATCGAAACCACGCTCGCCACCGGCAAGCAGCGCACGCTGGTCACCGAGACCAGCAAGACCTGGGTGCCGCTGCACGACGGCCTGCGCTTCCTGAAGGACGACCGCTTCCTGTGGATCAGCGAGCGCAGCGGCTTCGAGCACCTGTACGTCGCCAGCGCCGACGGCAAGAAGCTGACGCCGCTGACCTCGGGCAACTGGCCGGTCGACGCGCTGCTGGCGGTGGACCAGGACAAGGGCCTGGTCTACTTCAGCGCCGGCCGCACCGCCGACGGCAAGGCCGATGCGCGCCAGAACCACATCCACGTGGTGCCGCTGGCCGGCGGCGAGATCCGCACCTTGTCCACCGAACCGGGCATGCACGGCGCCAGCTTCGCGAAGAACGCCAGCGTCTACGTCGACAGCTGGTCGAACACGAACACGCCGCCGCAGATCGTGCTGCACCGCGCCGACGGCACGCGCATCGCCGCGCTGGTCGAGAACGATCCATCGAAACCCGACCACGCCTACGCGCCCTATCGCGACGCGCAGCGTCCGGTCGAGTTCGGCACGCTCACCGCCGCCGACGGCAAGACCCCGCTGCACTACAGCCTGATCAAGCCGACCGGCTTCGATCCGTCGAAGCGCTACCCGGTGGTGGTCTACGTCTACGGTGGCCCGGCCGCGCAGACCGTGACCAACAGCTGGCCCGGTCGTGGCGACCACTTCTTCAACCAGTACCTCGCCCAGCAGGGCTACGTGGTGTTCTCGCTCGACAACCGCGGCACGCCGCGGCGCGGCGCGGCCTTCGGCGGCGCGCTGTACGGCAAACAGGGCACGGTGGAAGTGGACGACCAGCGCAAGGGCGTCGAATGGCTGCGCGGGCAGCCGTGGGTGGACGGCCAGCGCATCGGCGTCTACGGCTGGTCCAACGGCGGCTACATGACCCTGATGCTGCTGGGCAAGGCGCCGAACGACTACGCCTGCGGCGTGTCCGGCGCGCCGGTCACCGACTGGGCGCTGTACGACACGCACTACACCGAGCGCTACATGGACCATCCGAAGACCAATCCGGAAGGCTACCGGGAAGCCAGCGTGTTCACCCACGTCGCCGGCATCAAGCCCGGCGCGCTGCTGCTGATCCACGGCATGGCCGACGACAACGTGCTGTTCGGCAACTCGACCAAGCTGATGAGCGAGCTGCAGAAGCGCGCGATCCCGTTCGAGCTGATGACCTACCCGGGCGCCAAGCACGGCCTGCGCGGCAACGATGCCCTGCACCGCTACCGCCTGACCGAAGCCTTCTTCGGCCGCTGCCTGACGCCATGAGTCCGCACGCGCCGCCGCCGCTGCCCGCCGGCGCGATGCCGCCCGCGCCACCCGCCGGCAAGCCCGGCTGGTGGCAGCGCAACTGGAAATGGGCGGTGCCGGTGCTGGTCGCCGGCCTCGGCCTGCTGTTCCTCGCCGCCATCGGCCTGTTCGTCTACGGCGTGTTCTCGATGATCGGATCGTCGGACGTGGCGATGGAGGCCAAGCGCCGCGCGCAGCAGGACCCGCGCGTGATCGAGGCCCTGGGCCAGCCGGTCGAACCCGGCTGGTTCATCCAGGGCAACCAGCAGACCAACGGGCCGAACGGCACGGCCTGGCTGCAGATCCCGCTGGACGGGCCGAAGGCCGACGCCGATCTCTACGTCGAAGCCGTCAAGCGCGCTGGCCGCTGGCAGTACCGCATGCTGTTGGTGGTGGTCGACGGTCGGCCCACCGACATCGAGCTGCGCACGCCGGAGGAGATCGCCGCGGCGAGCGCGACGGACGAAGGTGATTTCTCGTCGTCGTCGGACGAGACCTTGTAAGTCGGTCGCGACTTGCGTCGCTCCCACAGGCCGCCAGAACTTTGTTGCTCTGTGGGAGCGACGCAAGTCGCGACAACCCAACCCCGCGCATCCCGGCCGCGCGTTCCCGCTGGCACCCTGCCACCGGAACACCCGATGCGCCGCCACCGCCTTCTGTCGTCCGCACTGCTCATCGCACTGGTCGCGCTCGCGCCGGCGCACGCCGCCGAGCCGCCCAACCACGACGAAGCCCGGGCCTTCCTGCGCAGCCTGTTCGTGGCTTCGCCATACCGGCTGAATGCGATCGCGCTGTCGGGCGAGATCCGCTACCGGCTCGCGACCAGCGCAGCATCGTCCTGGCAGCCGCCACGGACCGGCGAACAATCGGTCCGGATCGACGCCGAAGGCCTGCATGTCTCGATCTGCGCCGACTGCGGCGACGAACCGGCACCGTCGGCCGACATGCTCAGGCATTACCTGTCGCCCAATGCCTGGGTGCGCAGCGACGACCGGGACATCCGCAGCTTCGCGCGCCTGCATGGACGCGGACGTTCGGTGCGCACGCGCATGGAAGGCCTGACCGAAGCGGTGCGCGCGCACATGAACGGGCCGATCGACTACCGCCATTACCACGATGCGGCGACCGCGCTGCAGAACCGCAGCGGCGACTGCACCGAGTTCGCGGTGCTGCTCGCCGCCGTGGCCCGTGCGCGCGGCATCCCGACGCGGATCGTACATGGCATCGCCTATTCCGGGCGCTTCGCCGGCCGCGCGCACGTGTTCAGCCCGCATGCCTGGGTGCAGGCCTGGGACGGCACGCGCTGGACCAGCTACGACGCCGGCTTCGGCCCGTTCGGCGCGGGGCACATCGTGCTGGCGATCGGCGACGGCGATCCGGCCGCGCTGCGCGGCCTCAACCGCGCCACGCGCCAGCTGCGCATCGTCGACGCCGCGCAGATCCAGCGCGACCGCGACACCGCGTCGAAGTGAATCCTCTGTCATCCCGAGCCGCAGGCGAGGGACCTGCTTTGAAACTTCTCTCCGATCTATCGAAAAACAGCTCCCTCGCCTGCGGCTCGGGATGACAGCAAGCATCCGATGCGCAGACGACGACGGGCCGGCCGCGATGCGGGCCGACCCGTCGAGGACGCGAGGCTCAGCGACCGGGCGATGTCGATGCGATCACCACCGGCAGCTCCGGCAGCGACGCGTCGTCGGCGACATCGGCCTCCGCCGGGTCGTGCACCGCACCGACGATGCGCACCTCGTCCAGCTCGGCGAGCTGGCTGTCGGGAATGCGCGAACCGGTGGTGGCGCGACCGCGTCGCTGGGCCTTGCCTGCATCGGCAGTGCGCGGAGCATCGGCCTGCGCAGGCAGTGGCGGCACCGAGCTGTCCTGGGGCAGCGCGGCGTCGGCCGGATCGTGGACCGCGCCGATCACCAGCACTTCATCGAGATCGTTCGGGCCGCGTTCGACGATGCGCGAGCCGGTGGTGGGTTCGGGACGCTCGCTGCGCGGCGCCTTGCGCTCGGCGGGCGTGTCGTCGGCGAAGCTCGCGATCGGCAGGCTGCAGGCGAGCAGGGCGATGGCGAGCGCGGCGGTGCGGGGGAGATGGGCGGAAACATGCCGTGTGTTCATGCTGGTCTCTCTCAGTGCCCGATGTCTCGAGCGTTGGTGGTTAAGGTGCACGGCGGCACAACGCGCTGTGCTCCATGGCCAACGCTGCATGCGAGTCATCGGGGTTGGAGGATGCCGATGATTTCGCAACCCTCATTGCGAGAAACGGGTCAAGCTCGGCTTGATTGCCTCCGCAATCTTCGGCGTGATCTCGATGCTGGACGGCATGCCGCGCTTCGTGACCGCTTGGATCACCTGCTGGCTTTTCTGGGTAATTTTCGATGGATTGACCATGCCTTTTTCAACCATGTTAATCCTATATTTTCGAAAAACATGGCCCAGCATTTTTTTGTTGACCCGGGCTACGGCATATGCGGTCATAAAGCAGGCTGCGGTAGTCAACGTGGGATCTATGCCCGCCTTGATCATTGCCGCAACAGTCGCTTCCTTAGCCTTCATTCCCGCGAACATGTCCCACGCACCCTTGACTCCACCCTCGACAATGTACTCGACGAAGCTTTCCACATTTTCATGCTTGACATATTCGCCAAATTTGCACGCCAATTCGTGCGCATAGATACGCGTTGAATCATTCAGATCAATAATCAACTCGCTTCTTTTACCCTGCGGTGCTTGCTCCCAAGAGCGACGCAGACTTATCCATTTTTGCCGTGCTTCGAACAGTCTTGACCCCGGGGTAAGAATGCTCACGAGTCTATGGGCATCTACCGAAGCAAGTGAAGGCGGCACGCGCAGGATGACAACCTCATCAAGCTCGTTGGGCGCAACCGTAGTTTGCGATGGGGCCAAGAGATCATCGAATGCAGACGAGACCTGCGTCTGGACGGACACGCGGACATCGTGCTCGGCTGAAAGGAGCACACCCATGTTGTAGTGGTAGATTTCATTCGCCAAATTCATCGTTGCTCGCATGAATTGATGTGGGCGTTTCGTGTATTTCGGCGAGTTCGCATAACGCTTGGCCAGTTGCTCCCATTGCGTCCTGGCCGCGTAGGGATTCTCGGAAATGCAATCGACCACCCTTCGAAGAAATTCACTTGGCGCATTCTCTATCGTGCCTCGTGCAATGCCCAGATGACCAGCGGTTATGCGTCTTTCACACAGGTGCCGCGTGAGCGCGAGAAAACCGGAGGTCGCGTCATAGCCGGGCCAAGGGATGAGATGGCCGTTGTTGCGAAGCAGCTGATCTAGCCTTTCCACTCTCGGGCGCAATTCTGACCAACTTATATCGTCAACGCTTCCGCCTAGCATTCTCGCGAAACTGGAAACTTTAGGCGCCATCTTCGATGGCAATTCATGCAGCCCGAATGCATCGCCGCCACGGTGCATCACACGAACGAATCCTGCCCGGATCAAATGCCAGAGCAGGCCATCCTCGTTCTTCAGCGCTGCCCGGCACAGCGGATGCAGCAGAAGATACCCGTCGTTCAACAGCAACGGATTTCCGTGAATCAACTCGACCGTCAACAGGTGATCAAGCTGTCGCTCATCCAGGCGGAACTTCCATGGATAGCGCTGGACAGCATCATCCAAGGTTCCCACGTAAGTCATCGTTTCGTCGATCGCATTGTTCACGCAACGGCTCCTTGTAACGCCATGTCTGACCGTTCGGCTGGAGATCGCCCAACGGCTCGAATGGATGCTAACGACCGGATGCCGGCAAGGGCAGCCTGCAAGGAATGACAGGGCTCAGTCGTTTGGCACGCTTCGTGAGACCCAGGAGTTGATGGCCGCCCGTTGTATCTCAACCATTGATCCGCTCTGGCGGCATGCTGTCGTCCGTGACCTTCGGCGCTGTGCCCGCGCCGCAGCCGGGGGTAGCGTGGAACCACCTCCGGAGACGTCCCCCATGAAACCGCTCGCCCTCGCCATCGCACTGACCCTGTTCGCGGCCGCCGCCGCACCGCCGACGCTCGCGCATGCCGCGCCGCCCGCCGCCAGCAAACCCGCCCCCGCCACTTCCGCCGCGAAGGCGCCCCCGGCCTGGGTCGCCGCCAGCAATGCGCACGCGCAGGTGCTGCTCGGCGCGACCCTGCGCTTCCAGCCCGAACTGGCCTCGTTCTTCGGGATCCCCGGCTACGACGACCAGGTCGCCGACCTGCGCCCCGACAACGTCGCGCGCGCGCGGCAGGCGACGCTCGACGCCCGGGCCAGGCTGCAGAAGGCGCTGCAGGCCGAGCGCGACCCGGACGTGCGCCAGGACCTGGCGATCATGATCCAGGCCGCCGACGACAGCATCGAAGCCAGCCAGGTCAACGAACGCCTGCTGCTGCCCTTCGCCGATGCGCCGCAGCTGGTGTTCCAGGGCATCAACGGACTGCTGTCGGAACAGACGCCCCCGGAGCGCCGGGCCAAGGCGCTGACCCGGCTGAAGGCCTACGTGGGCATGGCGCCGGACACCGTGCCGATCATGGCCCTGGCGCGCCAGCGCTACGCGGAGCGCGCCGGCAACGCCGCGCTGCTGCGCCCGACGAAGCTGGAAGTGGAACAGGCGCTGGGCAATGCCGAGACCTACGTCGCGGGCCTGCGCAAGCTCTTCGCGCAATACAAGGTGGACGGCGCCGGACCCGCGCTCGATGCGCTGGAGAAGCAGGTCGCCGACTACGTGGCCTGGGTGCGCAGTGACGTGCTGCCGCAGGCGCGCACCGACACCCGCCTGCCGCCCGAACTCTATGCGCTGCAGCTCAAGCAGGTGGGCATCGACATCCCGCCGCAGCTGCTGATCCAGCGCGCGCGCCTGTCGTTCATGGAAACCCGCGCGGCGATGCAGCGCCTGGCGCCGCTGGTGGCGAAGGAGAAGGGTTTCGCCGCAACCGATTACCGCAGCGTGATCCACGCGCTCAAGCGCGACACCATTCCCAACGACCAGCTGGAAACGCGCTACCGCACGGTGATCGACGCCATCGACCCGATCATCCGCCGCGAGGGCATCGTCGACGTGCCGAACCGGCCGATGGTGATGCGCCTGGGCACCGAGGCCGAGAGCGCGGCGCAGCCGGCGCCGCATTTCCTGCCCGCGCCGCTAGTCGGCAATACGGGCCAGCAGGGCCAGTTCGTGCTGCCGCTGGGCAATCCCAACCTCGGCGAGGGCGAGCGTTTCGACGACTTCAACTTCCCGGCCGTGGCGTGGACGCTGTCGGCGCATGAAGGCCGTCCGGGCCACGAGCTGCAGTTCACCGCGATGGTCGAACGCGGCGTGTCGCTGGCGCGCACGCTGTTCGCGTTCAATTCGGTCAATGTCGAAGGCTGGGCGCTGTACGCCGAGGCCGAGATGGTGCCCTACCTCCCGCTCGACGGGCAGCTGATGGCGCTGCAGTTCCGCCTGCTGCGCGCCGCGCGCGCGATGCTCGACCCGATGCTCAACCTCGGCATGATCGACCGCGAACGCGCCGGCAAGGTGCTCAGCGACGATGTCGGCCTGTCGCCGGCGATGGTCCGCCAGGAACTGGATCGCTACACCTTCAACGCCCCAGGCCAGGCCGGCAGCTACTTCTATGGCTACGCGCGGATCCTCGAACTGCGCGCGGAAACCGAGCTGGCGCTGGGCGAGAAGTTCGACCGCCTCGCCTTCAACAACTTCCTGCTCGACCAGGGCATGCTGCCGCCGGACCTGGTGGCGAAGGCCGTGCGCGAGCGCTTCGTGCCGGAGCAGCAGAAGAAGCGTTGAAAACAAGGGCAAACCCTAGGCGTCTCCAGTTTTCCCCCACAGAAAACCTTGGGAAATCCGCGCTGAGCATGTCATCCGTAAGCCAACGTTGGTTTTGATCTTGATCTACCGGGGCCCCTGGTTGCGACGGGCTTCGCGGATCAGGCCCGCAGGGCGCGCGACAGGACGTCGCGCGTTTTTCGACAAGACATGGACGTCTTGTCGAAAAACCCCGCGAAGCCCGTGGACCCGGCGCGCAGCGCCGGGCGCAACCGACGGGGTGTGCTTTCTTTTGGTTACCTTTTCTTTGCACAAGCAAAGAAAAGTAACTCGCTCGCGACAGCGAGCGAAATGCGGGCGAAGCGGAAGAGCTTTCCGCTTCACTTGGAAGAGCTACAAGCAGGTCCCTCGCCTCTGGCTCGGGATGACAGCCATGCCGCGCAGCGCTTGTCGACGCGCGCCGCTCAGCGCCTGCGCCACGCCAGCAGCGTCACCACGCCCGCGACCAGCCCCCAGAACGCCGAGCCGATGCCGAACAGCGTCAGTCCCGAGGCGGTGACGAGGAAGGTGACCAGTGCCGCCTCGCGGTCGGTCTCCTCGCGCAGCGCGGCGGCGAGGCTGCTGCCGATGGTGCCGAGCAGGGCGAGGCCGGCGATGGCGACGATCAGCGCCTTCGGGAACGCGGCGAACAGCGCGGCCACGGTCGCGCCGAACAGGCCGACGAGGACGTAGAACACGCCGGCGGCGACCGAGGCCACGTAGCGGCGCGACGGATCTTCGTGCGCCTCGCGGCCCATGCAGATCGCGGCGGTGATCGCGGCGAGGTTCAGCGCGAAGGCGCCGAACGGCGCGAGCACCGCGTTGACCATGCCGGTCCAGCCGATGATCGGCGACACCGGCGGCGTGTAGCCGGAGGCGCGCATCGCCGCGACGCCGGGCACGTTCTGCGAGGCCATGGTCACGATGAACAGCGGCAGGGCGATGCCGGCGACCGCGGCGATCGACAGCGTCGGCGCGACGAACACCGGTCGCGCCACTTCGAGCACGAGCCGCTCGGTGTGCATCAGTCCCGCAGCCGCAGCGAAGGCGATGCCGGCGAGCAGGGTGAGGATCACCGCGTAGCGCGGCGAGAACCGGCGCGCGGCGACGTACACCGCGAACATGGTCAGGCCCAGGCCGAGGCTGGTCTTCATCACCACGAACGCCTCCAGGCCGAAGCGCAGCAGCACGCCGCCGAGCATGCCGGAGGCCAGCGCCATCGGGATGCGGCTGATCATGCGTTCGAAGAAGCCCGAGAAACCCGCGACCGCCATCAGCAGCGCCGACAGCACGAAGGCGCCGACCGCATCGGACATCGGCAGGCCGGCGGCGCTGCCGATCAGCATCGCGGCGCCGGGCGTGGACCAGGCGGTGACCACCGGGATGCGATGGCGCAGCGACAGGCCGATGCAGGTGAGCCCCATGCCCAGGCCCAGCGCCCACATCCACGAACTGGTCTGCGCCGGCGTGGCGCCCAGCGACTGCGCCGCCTGGAAGACGATGACGACCGAGCTGGTGAAGCCGACCAGCACGGTCACGAAGCCGGCGGCGACCGCCGACAGCGAGGCATCGCGCACGAGGCTGCGACGCGGGGGTGCGGCGGCAGGCGTCGCGTCGGTGGAGGTGGCGTCCTGTCGGTGGTCCATGGGCTTCCCTGCGTGCATGGCGAACGGTCGCCGCCGTCAGCGCGGCGCGCGACCGGGGCCGTGGCCGGCCTGTGGACGCACGAGCGGCGCGGGCTTCGTCGCCTGCGGGCGCGGCACGCGCAGCGGACGCGAACCGTTGGCCGGGATCGGCTCGAACATCGCCGGGTTGAGGAGGTGCAGCGCGTTGCGGCAGTTCAGGAACGGATAGGTGCGCGCGCTGACCGTGTCGGTGATGCGCGTCGGCGACAGGGTCATCGCCTCCATGCGCTGCGCCACCGTCGACGCGGGCGCGGCCTGCTTGAGCGCCACCGCGCAGGCGGCGGCCATCGGCGCGGCCTGCGAGGTGCCGCCGAAGCTGGAGGTGGCGCCGTTGAAGCCTGGCGCGGTAACGAAGGCGCCGGCGGCGTACAGATCGGTCGTCGCGCTGCGGTTGGTGAAGCAGGTCGGCTTCATCGGCTCGGTCGAGGTTTCGGTGCAGCCGAGGAAGGTGCGCGAGGGCCCGTTGAAATCCCAGGTCGCGCCGGTGGACAGCGCGGTCGACACGCAGGCCGGCGCGCTCATCGCATTGCTGTTGCCCTGGTTGCCCGAAGACACCACGACCACCGCGCCCAGCGCGCGCAGGTTGTTCACCGATGTCGCCAGCGCCTGCGTCCATGCGGTGCTGTTGTCGCAGTCGGCCGCGAACAGGGTGTCGGTGCCGAGGCTCAGGTTCACCGCATCGATGTCGGCATGGTTCGCGGCCAGCCAGTCCAGCGCGGCGACGACATCGGCGGTGGACTGGAAGCGGTTGTTGCGGTCGATCACCTTCACCGCGACCAGCTGCACCTGCGGCAGCGCGCCGCGCGGCGCGACCGTACCGTCGCCGCCGATGATGCCGGCGACATTGGTGCCATGGCCCTGGTCGTCCTCGGCGGACCCGGCGCCGGACTGGCTGGTGCTGCCGTTCGGGCAGCAGCCGGTGCCGACCGTGCAGAAGCAGCGCTCGCCGACGATGCGGCCGAGGAAATCGGTGTGGTTGGTGTCGATGCCGGTGTCGACCACGCCGACCTTCATCCCGGCGCCGCCGACGCCCAGCTCGCGGAGCTGGTGGACCTGGTTGAGCACCGACGCGTAGTCGGGTTCGCCACCACCGCTGCCGCCGACGTCCAGGTCGACCTTCGCCACGCGCGGGTCGCGGTGCAGGCGCGCCAGCGTGGCCGCGTCGGCGCGCATCGCGAAGGCCGGCACGCGCGCGAAGCGGTGCGTCACCCGCGCGCGACCGGCGGCCGGCAGCGCGCGCAGCACCGCGTCGACATCCGGCGCGACCAGCGGATGCAGGCGGACGCCCTTCGCCGCAGCGGCCTGCGCGGCCGGCGTCGGCTGCAGCATCACCACCACCCGCGCCTCGCCGTCCCTGCGCGCCTTCGCGAAGGCCTCGGCGGAGACCGTCTGCGCCGAGGCGGCGAAGGGCATCAGGACAAGCACCGCAACGAGGGCGATGCGGCGCAACCACGAAGAACCCACGATGCGACTGCCTTGCATGACCAGCTCCCGGGGAGGTGCGGGCGACTCAGCGCCCGCGCAGCTTCTTGAACAGGTGGACCACGCCCAGCACCACGATGCCGAGCAGGATGCCGACCACGGCGTCGAAGGCCATCGACAGCAGCGTGCCGGTCCAGCCGTGCGCATACGGTTCGATGATGTGGTGCAGCGCCGGGACGTTGTGGGTGATGATGCCGCCGCCGACGAGGAACATCGCGGCGGTGCCGGCGATCGACAGGAACTTCATCAGCTTCGGCGCGCCCCACAGCAGGAAGCGGCCGACCGCGCGCTTGAGGGCGGCGATGCCGTCGCCGGCCCGCGCGCTGAGATACACGCCCACGTCGTCGATCTTCACGATCGCGCCGACCAGGCCGTACACGCCCACGGTCATCACCAGCGAGATGCCGACCAGCACGCCGAACTGCTTGAGGAAGGGCTGTGCCGCCACGGTGCCGAGCGAGATGACGATGATCTCGGCGGAGAGGATGAAATCGGTGCGCACCGCGCCCTTGATCTTGTCCTTCTCGAAGGCAACCATGTCGACCTGTTCGTTCTTCACCGCATCCAGCAGCTCGGCGTGATGCGCCTCGTCTTCGCCGGGGCGGTGCAGGAACTTGTGCGCGAGTTTCTCGACGCCCTCGAAGCACAGGAAGGCGCCGCCGATCATCAGCAGCGGCATGACCAGCGGGATGTTGATCCCGCGACTGCGCATCCACACCTCCAGCGCGCTGATCGCCAGCGCCGCCGGGACCAGGATCGCCTTGTTGACCGCCGAACCCTTGGCCACCGCCCAGACCACGGGCAGCTCGCGGTCGGCATTCACGCCCGTCACCTGCTGCGCGTTGAGGGCCAGGTCGTCGCCGAGCACGCCGGCGGTCTTCTTGGCCGCCACCTTGGTCATCACCGACACGTCGTCGAGCAGGGTGGCGATATCGTCGAGCAGCGCGAAGAAGCCTGAAGCCATGGGGCGGACATCCGTGGGGAAAAGACCGCACCATTCTGCCACGGGCGATGCGGCGGTCCCGCGTCGCCCGTGGCCCGGCCCGGATCAGGGCCGGCTCGACGCCCAGGCGCCCCGCCGTCGATCGGCACGCGGACCCCGATTCATGCCGAGGCAGGCGCGATTACTTGCGCACGTCCTGGGTATGGGCCTTCAGCGCATCGGCCAGACCGGGGATCGCATCCGCGCCGTTGGGAATGGAAATACTGGATCCCTTCAGCTCCTCGCCGATCGGCTGAACGCGCCCACCGAGGCACTTGCCGAGGAAGCCTTCGGTGACGGCGTTGAAGGCCTTGTTGTTCTCCGGACGCTGGAAGCCGTGGCCCTCGTCGGGGAACAGCACGTAAGTCACGGGAATCTTCTTCGCCGTCATGGCGGCAACGATCTGGTCGCTTTCGTTCTGCTTCACGCGCGGGTCATTCGCGCCCTGACCGATCAGCAAGGGTCGCACGATGCGATCGGCGCGATGCAAGGGCGAGCGGTCCTTCAGCCAGGCGCGGCCGGCCTCGGTCCGGGGGTCGCCCATCCGGCGCGCGAGCTGCTCGTAGAAACTCGCCCAGTACGGCGGCACGGTGGCCAGCAAGGTTTCGAGGTTCGACGGGCCGACGATGTCCACGCCGCAGGCGAAGGTCTCGGGGGTATAGGTCATGCCGACCAGCGTCGCGTAGCCGCCATAGCTGCCGCCCATGATCGCGACCTTGTCCTGTGTCGTGACTTTCTGCGCGACGGCCCACTGGACGGCATCGATCAGATCGTCGTGCATCTTGCCGGCCCACTCGCCATCGCCGGCATTGGTGAACGCCTTGCCGAACCCGGTGGAGCCGCGGAAGTTCACGCTGAGAACGGCGTAGCCGCGATTGGCGAGCCATTGGTCATAGCCGCTGTAGCCGTAGGTATCGCGCGCCCAGGGACCGCCATGGACCAGCAGCACCATCGGCACCGCAGTCTCCGGCGTGCCGTCCTTGTCGCGGTCGGCATGCGCCGGCAGGGTCAGGTAGCTGACCAGCGTCTTGCCGTCGCGCGAGGAGATTTCGCGAGGCCACATCGGCACCAGCGGCTTGCCTTCCAGCGCGGGCCGGCCGGAGAACAGGCGGGTGAGCTTGCCACCGTCCGCACGGTCGTAGCGGTAGTACTCGACGGGCGACTCGGCCGCCGAATAGGCAATGATCCAGGTCTTGTCGTCGAGCGTGCGGGTGTTGATCGAGGCGTCGCCAGGGCCGATCTTCTTCAGCCGCTCCAGATCCGCGCGCAGCTCGGGGTCGACGACCTTCCATTCTTCGCGCAGGTAATTGACCGACACCGCCTGCACCTTGCCGGTGATCGGCGAACGTTCGCTGTCGCCGACATCGGCGCGCGGGTCCTCGTGCACCAGGGTCTTCTGCCCGCTGGCCACGTCCATGGCGAACAGGGCGGAGGTATTTCGACCGCGCGAATCGGACAGGTACAGCGTGCTGCCGTCCTTGGTCAGCCCGGAGAATCCGGTGGTCAAGGCATCCTCGAACGGCACCTCGTCGAACTTCTCCCAGACCGTCCCTTTGCGGCGCAGCTGGTCCATCCCGCCATCGGCGCGCGCGCGCGTCGCGAAGCGCAAGGTGTAGTCGGCATCGACCAGATACTCGGCGATCTCCTGCGTATTGCGCTCGACCAGGGTGCGCGCGCCGGTGCTCAGATCGACACGGTACAGGTCGTGCCACTTCGGATCGCGATCGTTCATGCCGACCAGAATCGTGCCTGGACTGCGATCGCTCACGCCGACCACCTGCGCCGTGGTCTTGGGATACGGGGTCAGATCGCGACTCTCGCCGCTGTTCAGATCGACCGCATACAGATGGAAGTCCTCGTCGCCGCCGGTATCGCGCAAGTACAGCAGCGTGTCGGCCTGGTACGACCAGAAATAGCTGCGAATGCCGCGCGCGGTGTCCTGGGTGATGGCTTTGGCCTTGTCGAGTGCGTCGGCGGGCGCGACCCAGACGTTGAGCGTGCCGTTCAAGGGCGCAACCCAGCTCAGATGACGGCCATCCGGGCTGATCTGCACGTTCATGCGTTCGGGATTGCCGAACAGCGACTCACGCGGAATCAAATCGACCTCTTCGATGCTGCTCGGACCGACGCCGGCCTTGCCGGAAGGCTTCCCGGCCGTGTCCGGGTCCGGTGTTGCCTGCTGGTTGCATGCAGACAGGACGAGGATCAAGGCGCTGGCAAGCGTGGAAACGAGTGGGCGCGACATGTCGATGGCTCTCGGGCTGGATGTAGTCCTGCACGCTAGCTTTCGGTCGCAACCGCTGCAGGTGCCATTCGTCACTCGGGCCGACCGGTGTCGGCGGCGGCAATACCGGGCCGCAGGGCGCGCAGGGCGGGCATCTTGCCCACCATCGCAACAACGACGCGACGGTGAACAATGATCGAATCCGTTAGTGACCGCCGCTTCATTGATCAAGCGGTGGGCTCGAAGCCCACCCTACGGCACTCAGGGGCCGGCTCAACGCCCAGGGGCCCCGGCTTCGATCACCACCCGCGTCGCGGCGGTGCGTGCCCGGGTGGCCGCGCCGTACATCAGCTCGGCCTGCGCCGGCGCTGCGAGGTAGTCGCCGCCGTTGCCGACCCGGGCGAAGTAGTGGACCTCGTGCCGGCCCGCCGGCAGGACCTCGGCGTAGAACTTCGGCGCGCGCGGATCCAGGCGACGGGTGCGGAACCAGCCGGAGCCCTCGTCCGACACCGCCTGCAGGTCGACGCCGGCCACGCCCGACAGGGCCAGGTTGGTGGGGCGCAGGCCGCCGGGCACGGCATCGGTGATCGCGACGAAGCGGCGCTCGGCGGTGGTGTCGAGGCGCAGGGTCACGCGCACCCAGTCGCCGTCGCGGAGCGATTGCCCATCGAGCGTGGTCCAGCGGCCGTCGCGCAGCACCCGGTACTCGCGCTGCAGGGCGAAACCGATCGCGGATGCGCTGGCGGCGCGCGCGTCCTCGCTGTAGCGGTATTCGACGCGGTAGCTCGCGGGCGCGTCTCCGCCGACCTGCGGCGTCAGGCGCAGCGCCTTGCCGGCGTCGCGCGGATCGATCGCGATCTCCCAGCGCGGCGGTTCGCCACCGGGCACCAGTGCGAGCGTGGCCTTGCCGTCGCCCGAGGCCAGCGCGAGCGTCACCTGCGCCTGCGCGGCGTCGCGGTCCAGTCCGCGCAGCGCGAGCAGGCAGACCGCGCCGCTCTGCGTATCGACCTCCGGCACGCCGCCGGCATACAGATCGCCGAGCCCGGCGATCAACGCGCGTCGCGTCGCGGTGTCGGCGAACGAGGGATGACGACGCAGCAGCGCGATCAGTTCGCACTGCTCGCGCAGGTCGGAACTCATCCAGCGGTCCTGGCGGTCCGTCGCGCGCAGCACGCGCGCTTCGCCGCGCGGCGTGGTGGCGTCGATCAGGCGTCGCGCGGCCTCGCGGGCCTGCGGATGCCTGCCCGCGGCCATCGCCCGCGCGGCGGCGACCTGCGCCGGCAGCGGCAACGTGGCGAACTCGCGCCACAGGCCATCGGTGACCGACAGCCCCGGCTTTTCCTGCGCGGCGGCGGCGAAGGCGACGCGCACGCGGGTCGCCGGATCGCTGCGGGACGGATGCACCCTGCGCTGCAGGTAGCCGTCGGCATTGGACAGCGCGCGGTACGGCACCGCGTGGCCCAGGTCGGCCAGCGTGCGCAGCGCACGCACGGTCCAGGCCGTGAGCAGCACGTCGCCGCCGTCGTCGTCGCCAGCGGGGGCATCGGCGAAATAGCGGAAGCCACCGTCGCGGGTCTGGAAGACCACGACGTTTTGCAGGGCATCGTCGATGCTGGCGCGTGCGTCGGGGAAGCGCGCGCCTTCGCCGCGTTCCAGCGCGATGGCGGCCGCGACCGCGCGGCTGAGCATCTGCTCCCAGCAGCGATGCGGATAGCGATGCAGGTCGTCGATCCAGCCGTGCACCAGCGCGTCCGCGCCGGGCAGCAGGGTCACCGCCAGACGCACATCGCGCGCACCCGCCGGCAGGGTGGGCATCGGCAGCAGCAGCGGCGACGCGCCGAGCCAGCCGGCCTGCACGCGCTGCGCATCGATGCGCGGCGAGGCCAGTTCGATCGGCTGCGATACCGCATCGCCCTGCGCACCGGCCTGCGCATGCGCGGTGGCGACCAGCATGCGCGGCACGGCGTCGGCATCGGGGGCGATGTCGAGCGCGAACGCGGATTGCCCGCGCGGCGCGAGGTCGAGCGTGCGCGCGGCCCGTGCATCGAGCGCCTCGACCGCCAGCCGCGCCTCGACGCGCAGCGGTGCATCGCCGCTCTGGCGCACGTTGGCACTCAGTTCGGCGCGATCGCCCGGATACAACCGCACCGGCGCATCCAGGCGCGTTTCCAGCGGCAGGCCGACATCGAACGTCGCCTCCGCACGGTCGAAGCCTTCGCCCTCATCCGCGCTCCACGCCACCGCGCGCCAGCGCGTCAGGTTGTCCGGCGCGGTCACGGTGAACACGCGTTCCTCACCCGGCGCCAGGCGCAGACCGCCCTGCCACAGCGCGGTGTCGGCGAAGGCGCCGCGCACGCGCAGTGCGAGCAGTGCGGGATCGGGCGGCGGTGCGCGATCACGGCGGATCGCATCGGCATCGGGCTTGATGACGAACACGGGCGCGACGTCGAGCAGATCGGCACGCAGGATCCGCGAGCCGGTGACGGTGATCCGGTCCAGGTTCTCACTGTCGCCGGCGTATCCCATTCCGGGCGAGGCCGGGCTGTCGACTTCACTGACCGCATCGAACACGACGGGCGGCTCTTCCGGGAACTCGGGGACGACCACCTCCGCGCGCCGGACGGCACCCGCCTCGCGCCGCCGCATCTCCGCCATGATGCCTGCCGGCCCGCGCAGCGACGCATCCACCTTGGCATCGTCCCAGGGCAGCGAGTACGTCCAGCGCGTATCGTTCCAGCCGGCGTAATCGATCGCCTCCAGCCGGCCGCGCCAGTCGTCGCCGCGATGGCCCAGCCAGGCGACCCCCTGCGGATCGAAGTCGTTCCAGCGATCGCCGGCAAGCGAGCGCAGGGCATCGTCGAACACGGCCAGGGCGACGCTGCGCGGCGTGGTGGCGGTGTTGCGCACGCGCACGATCACCGGCTGTCCCGGTTCGGCGCGGGCGCGATCCAGCGAGACGACGACGGCGGGCTGCGCCTGCGGACGCGGCACGTCGACCGCGACGGTGAGCGCGGTGCTGCGCGGCGGCTCACGCAGACCCTTCGCATCGACCGGTGCCGGCGCGCGTTCGCGCACGCGCAGGGTCAGGTCGACGCGGTTGCGGCCGTCGGCGTGGGTCGGCAGGCTCAGCTCGGTCTCGGCGCGATCGATCGCCAGCGTGCGCGTCGCCAGCACCTCGCCACCGGCGGAGACCACCAGCAGCGCATCGGCCCGGGCATACGGCTGGCGCAGCAGCAGGCGCACCGGCGCGCCGGCATCGGTCGGTGCTTCGATCACCTCCAGTGCCGGCTCGACCGTCGGCGTCTCGCCGCGCGCATCGGCCGCATTCCACACGTAGCGGGTCAGCACCACGGGCGCGGCATCGCCGCTGCGCGCGGTGAACACATAGCGTCCGCTGCGCGTGCGCGGCACATCGCAGGGCGCGGGCGTGCCGGCGACGAGCGTGCAGGTCGCCACCGGTTCGTCCTGCGTCGTGCCGTCAACCTGCTCGCTACGGCGGGTCACGGTCACGGTGATCGTCTCGCCCGGCACGGCGGTGCCATCGGCCGCGACCAGCACCGCGTCCAGGCGCAGCGGCGTGGCGGCATCGAACCAGGCCGGGAGCAAGCGCAGGCCGACATAGCGCGCATGCCGCGCGTAGTGCGCGATCGCGCGATTGCTGGCCGTCGGCTCGCGGCCGGCGAGTGCGACTTCGGCGGTGGTCTCCAGGCGCGCGAAGGCCGGCGGCTGAGATGCGCTGTCGCGTTCGTCGTCCTCTTCGATCTCCTCATCCGCCACGAAGGCCACCGGAATCTCGACGCGCGCGCGGCCGTCGGCATCGAGCGTCGCCGTCACTGCCGCAGGCGGGGCGAAACGCGCATGCGCCTCGTCCAGCGAGGCATCGAGGAAGGCGTAGTCGGCGAAGGCCGGATAGGCATCGGCCGGCGATGCGGCTTCCACGGTGGTGCGCACGCGACGGATCTCCGCGCCGCTGGCGGCACCGCCGGACCAGTAGCCGGCCTCGATGTCGAGCATGATGCGGTCGCCGTCGCGAACGACGGGGGTCGTGGTCGCGGCCTGCGCCCACAGGTCCTGGGCGCGGAAGGTGCCGACGAAGATGCACGCGGCATGCTCGCCCTCGTCGAGCCGGAAGCAGTAGTCACCGTCCACGGTCTGCGAGGGCAGGACAAATTCGCCCGAGAACGCGCCGCCGGCATCGAGCGTGCCGGTCCAGGTCAGCAGCTCGGTGCGCTCTGCATCCGACACCAGCGACAGCTCGACCGCCTTGTCCTCGGGACGCAGCAGGCGTCCGCCGCGCGCGACGCGCACCCAACCGTGGAAGCGCACGGTGTCGCCGGCCCGGTACAGCGGCCGGTCGGTGGCGATGAACAGACGAGGATCCTCGCGGGATGCGCGGGCAAGGTCGCCATCGCCGTCCTCGCCCAGGTGCAGCACCGCGCGCCGTGCGCGGTCAGTCGCACGCAGGAACCACGAGGCCAGCGGCGTGCCGCGCGTCTTCGGTGCACGTGCGAATTCTGCGGGCAGGGCGAGGCGGGCGACGCCGTCGCGGCCGGTGCGCGCAGTGCCGATCACGGTCTCCGTCGGCGCCGACGCCGGATCATCCTTGGCGGCCGGCGCGAGCCGGACCAGTTCGACCTCGACGCCGGCCAGCGAGCGGCTGTCGTCCCAGTCCAGCGCCCAGGCCACGACTTCGTTCGCGGCGACGTGCGCGCCGAGATCGAACTGCGGCGCGGCCATGCGCAACCCCTGCCAGCGATTCGTGCCGAGCTGCCAGCGCAGCGCGCCGCCTTCGCCGAGGGTGCGCTGTGCGGATGCGGAGACGGCGGTCGCTGCGGTGCCGCGCGTCGAGGCAATGCCCAGGCGTTCGCGGAGCGGCGCAGCCCCCAGGCCCTCGATGTCCACGGTCAGCGCCGGTGCGTTCACCGCATCGATGCCGGCGCGGCCGGGATCGCCCAGCAACCATCGCGTCGCAGGCGCGCGCAGGGCCGGGCGCGGCGCACCGGTGCGTAACTCGACCCGCGTCGGCGCCCAGAGCCCGCGCCCATCGACATCGCGCAGGCCGCTGCCGATGTCGATGTCGAACGCGATGCGGGCATCGGCTGCGTCGATCTTGAGATAGGCGACATCGCCATTGCCCTGCGACACGCGGACGTCGGACTCGACCGGCGCAGTGGCCGTCGCCCAGCGCGACAGGGCAAGGCCGGCCGGCAGCGCGGCGGCGAACGCCGCGCGCGCGTCGGCGTCCAGCGTCGCCGAGAAATGGATCGCGATCGGTTCGCCGGGCACGCAGTCCAGCGACAGGCCGTCCGCAGGCTGGAGGTCGCTCGCCTCGCGCTCGCGGGACGCGCAGGTGGCCGCGCGCACGCGGAACGGTTCGGCGTGACGGAATTGCTGGAGGCGCCCGGCTTCGTCCGACGACAGCGGACCGGCGCTGGAGCGCAGGCCCGCGTCGGCCATCACGTCGATGACGGCATCGGCCGGCAGGTCCGGCGGCAGCTCCACCGCGAAGCGCGGCCGTTGCCGGCCATCCCAGTTCCGCCCTGCGGGCAGCGGCGACAGCTGCAGGCCGCGCCAGACGCGGCCGTCGCTGGCCAGCGACACGACCCGCGCCACGGCGTCGGCGGTCATCGGCAGGTTGCCTTCGAGCACCAGCGTCGGCACGCCGGCCTTCCAGGCGGCGACGCTCGCGTCGAGTTCGGGGCGCTCGGTGTCTGCGGTCAGCGTGGCGGCGCCAAAGGGCTTGCCCGAGGCCGTGAACAGCCCGGGCGCGATGCGGATCCTCAGCCGGGTGGCCGGCGGCAGCGGCTTGTCGCCCGCGACCGTGCAGCCCACCTCGGTGTCGTCGGACCAGTGGCAGTCGAGTGCGAGGGCCGGCTCGACGCGGAGGCCGGTCACCGGCTGGTTGTCGAGCGCGAGCATCGGCTCGGGGAATGCGAGGGAGAAGCCGTCCTCCTCGACGTCGACCTCGATGCCGCGCGTCGGGTCTGCGGCCAGTGCCTTCATCGGCAGCGCCATCCCCGGCAGGCACAGCACGGCCAGCAGCATCCCTCGTCCGAGTCGTCGCATCGCATCCCCCTTCATCGTCGGCGCATCGTGCAGGACGCCAACGGTCGGCACCAGCGAACGGGGTCCGCGCTCAGGTCACCTTCGCCAGCATCCGCCGGTGGCCGATGAGCCGCGCCCAGCGCGTGCCGAGATCGATCCAGCAGACGTAGCCGGCTTCGCCGAGCAGGCGCAGCCACATGCCGGGGCGCAGGGACAGCGCCGGTTCGGCGGCGCAGGGTTCGTGGTCGAAGCCCAGCTGCGTCGCGAACTGCGCGCAGCGGGCGAGGTGGTAGCGGCTGCTGACCAGGGTGACGCGGCCACGCTCGCCTGCAGCGGCGAGCAGGTCGCGGGCATGGCGCAGGTTCTGCAGGGTGTCGCGCGAGGCTTCCTCGAACAGGACGGGCGCGTCGGCGGGCAGGCCGGCGGCGAGCAGCGCGGCGTGCGCGGTCCGCGCTTCGCTGGGATGGCCCGGCGCGGCGCCGCCGAGCAGGACGATCCGGCGCGGCGGGTGGTCGCGCCACAGCGCGGCCACGCGGGCCACGCGGGCAGCGAAATCGGCATCCATCCGCCCATCCGGCGCGTGCTTGCCGAACAGCAGCAGGCAGTCGCCGGTGGCCGGGACGGTCGGCGCCCGCGCGGCAGTACGCACGACGCGGGCGAGATAGAACAGATAGACGAGGCCCGCGCTGAACAGGCAGGCCAGCAGGGCCACGAGGCCCGAGTGGATCACGTCGGGGTCGGCCGCGAGCTTCAGGCGATGATCAATGCGATAGGTATTCATGGCGACGGGCGGCGAAGACTCGGGGTATCAACCGCATGGCAGGGGCCGTATGTCCTGCCTACAGCATGTATCAGCCAGATTCGGCAACGCATCAGGTTTCACGCGCTCCCTGGACCGCGCACAGGATAGGGCCGCTGGCGGGCGGCGTCGCGCATGAACGAGGCGACCGCCGGACACCGCCGCATCGGGCACGGCCCGTATAATCCCGGGTCGTTTCCCGACATGAGCCATGCGGTGCCCTCCGCCAGCCAAACTCCGACCCCGATGGCGCCGCTTGCGATCCGCGCCTATACCTCCACCACTGCCCTCGGTCATGGCCTGACTGCCCAGGCCGAGGCACTGCGCATCCGACGGAGCGGGCTGCGCAGGAACGATTTCGGCGAAGGCGCCACCGCAGAGGCCCGACTGGACACCTGGATCGGTCGCGTCGAAGGCGTGGAGGACGTGGTCCTCCCGTCCGATCTGCTGCCCTGGGACTGCCGCAACAACCGGCTGGCCTGGCTGGCCCTGCAGCAGGACGGCTTCGTCGCGAAGGTCGGGGATCTGGTCGCCCGCCACGGCGCCGAACGCGTTGCCGCCATCATCGGCACATCGACCTCCAGCATCGGCGCCAGCGAGGAGGCCTACACGCGCCTGGACGCGGGCGCCTTCCCGGCCGACCTGCGCACCCAGCTGCTGCACACCCCGCACTCGATCGGCGATTTCGTCCGGCGCATGACCGGCATCCGCGGCCCGTGCGTCACCGTGGCGACCGCCTGCTCGTCGAGCGCCAAGGTGTTCGCGCAGGCCGCGCGCCTGATCCACGCCGGGGTGGTCGACGCCGCCCTGGTCGGCGGCATCGACACCCTCTGCGGCAGCGTGCTGTTCGGCTTCAACTCGCTGGGCCTGGTCTCGACGCAGCGCTGCCTGCCCTTCGACGCCCGCCGCGACGGCCTGTCGCTGGGCGAGGCCGGCGGCTACGCCATCCTCGAACGCGTCGCCGACGGCGAACCGGGCCTGCGCCTGTGCGGCTACGGCGAGAGCAGCGACGCCCACCACATGTCGACCCCGCATCCCGAGGGCCTGGGCGCACGCCTGGCCATGCAGGACGCGATCGCCCGCGCCGGCATCACGCCGGCAGACGTCGGCTACCTCAACCTGCATGGCACCGCGACGCCAGCCAACGACACCGTCGAGGCGATCGCGGTCGCCGGGCTGTTCGGCGATGCCGCAGCGGGCGACGGCCTGCATGCCAGCTCGACCAAGGGCTGGACCGGGCACACGCTCGGCGCCGCCGGCATCGTCGAATCGGTGTTCGCCTTGATCGCGCTGGAACACGGCCTGCTGCCGGGCATCCTCGGCGACGGCGAACCGCAGCCGGACCCGGCCTGCGGTCCGCAGATCCAGTTTGCGAATGCCGATCGCGCGATCCGCTACGCGATGAACAACTCCTTCGGCTTCGGCGGCAACAACGCCTCGCTGGTGTTCGGGAAGGCATGACATGACGCTTCTTGCCGCACACATCGAAAGCATCGGCTTCTGGACCAACGGCCTGCCCTCGTGGGAGGCCGCGCGCGCGTTCGTCGCCACCGGCACGCTGCCCGAAGGCGCACCCGCGAAACCCTCGCCGCAGCTGCTGCCGCCGAACGAGCGCCGCCGCGCGCCGGAATCGGTCGCGGTGGCGCTGGAGGTCGCGCTGTCGGCCTGCCAGGCCGCCGGCCGCGATCCCGCGTCGCTGCCGTCGGTGTTCACCTCGACCCACGGCGACCTGTCGATCACGGACTACGTCTGCACCACGCTGGCCGCCGAGCCGACGGCGATGTCGCCGACGAAATTCCACAACTCCGTGCACAACGCCGCCGCCGGCTACTGGACCATCGGCGCCGGCTGCTTCGAGGCCGCCACCGCGATCAGCGCCTACGACGGCAGCTTCGGCGAAGGCCTGGTCGAGGCGCTGGCGCAGCTGGCCGCAGGCGCCGAGGCGGTGCTGCTGGTCGGCTACGACACCGGCGCCACCGGGGCGCTGCGCTCGGTGCACGACTGCACCGGCCTGCTCGGCGGGGCCTTGCTGCTTTCGCGCAACGGCCAGGGGCCGCGCATCTCGGTGGCCTACGCCGACGGCGATGCCGGCGCGCTGCCCGGCGGCGACGGTCCGCTCGGTCGCCATGCCGGCGGCAATGCCATCGCATCGATGTTGCCGCTGTTCGACGCGCTGGCCTCGGGCGCGGGCCACGTGGTCCTGCGCGCCGGCCCGCCGGGTCGCGTGCTGGCCGTGGACATCACGCACCCGAAAGGCAGCCATGACTGATCTCGCCGCCGGCACCCCCGTCATCTACGACCGCCACAGCATCGCCGTGGTGATCCCGGCGCTGAACGAATCGCTGCGCATCCGCGACGTGGTCGAGGGCGCGCTGGCCGAATGCGACCGGGTGATCGTGATCGACGATGGCTCCGACGACGGCACCGCCGAGCGCATCGCCGACCTGCCGGTGACCCTGCTGCGCCACGAGACCCGGATGGGCAAGGGCGCGAGCCTGCGCGACGGCTTCCGCGAAGCGCTGCGCCAGGGCGCGAACGCGGTGCTGACCATGGACGGCGACGGCCAGCACCTGGCCGCCGACATCCCGCGCCTGGTCGCCGCCGCCAACCGCCATCCGAACTGCATCGCGATCGGCGCGCGCCTGCGCAAGCGCGCGCAGCAGCCGACCTACCGCCGCCTCGCCAACGAATTCGGCGACTGGGGCATCGCCTGGGGCTGCGGCTACCGCATCGCCGACACCCAGAGCGGCCAGCGCCTGTACCCGGCCGCGGTCGCGGCGCTCACCGACGTGCCCGGCGAGGACTTCGTGTTCGAGGCGCAGATCCTGATCAGCGCCGCGCGCCGCCTCGGCATGGGCGTGGTCTCCGTGCCGATCGAATCGCGCTACGCCGGCGCCGGCGCGGTCGAGAAGTTCCGCAAGAGCCACTTCCGCCCGCTGCACGATCTTTGGCGGATCACCTCGCACGTGGTCGTGCAGGTCTGGAACTACGGCCACGTGATCCGAGAATATCGACGTACCCGCAACACCCCGGCGGTGATCGACGACCCGACGGGCGAGTTTTCGTCGACGCCACGCAAGTGAACGAGCACGCGCACTCCATGAACGACGGCAACGCGACCATGCAGACGACCCACGACGTCATCGTCCTCGGCGGCGGCCTCGCCGGGCTGAGCCTGGCGATCCAGCTCAAGCGCCAGGACCCCGCCATCGACGTGGCCGTGATCGAACGCCGCGCCCACCCGGTGCGCGAAGCCGCGCACAAGGTCGGCGAATCCACGGTGGAGATCGGCGCGCACTACTTCGCGAACGTGCTGGGCCTGCGCGAGCATCTGGATACGGAGCAGATCCGCAAGTTCGGCTTCCGCTTCTTCTTCAGCGAAGGCCGCCGCGACATCGACCGCTGCACCGAGCTGGGCGTGAGCCGGATCCTGCCGACGCCGTCGTGGCAGATCGATCGCGGCCGCTTCGAGAACTTCCTCGGCGAACGCGCGCGCGCACTCGGCGTGCGCTTCCACGACGGCGCGGTGGTGCGCAGCATCGAGCTGCGCGAGGACGACGCGCCGCACACGATCGGCTTCGAGCAGTCGGGCACCACGCAGACCGTGTCGGCGCCCTGGGTCGTGGATGCCAGCGGTCGCGCCGGCCTGATCAAGCGCAAGCTCGACCTCGCCGAAAGCAACGACCACGACGTCAACGCGGTGTGGTGGCGCGTCGACGGCATCATCGATCCGAAGCTGTGGTCCGACGACGCCGCGTGGCAGGGTCGCTGCAACCCGCCGGACCGCTGGCGCTCGACCAACCACATGTGCGGCCGGGGCTACTGGTTCTGGCTGATCCCGCTGTCTTCCGGTGCGCATTCGCTGGGCATCGTCTGCGACGCGACGATGCACCCGCTGGAGACCATGAACACCCACGAGAAGGCGATGGACTGGCTGCGCACGCACCAGCCGCGCGTCGCCGAGGCGCTGGACAAGCCCGAGCACACGCTGCAGGACTTCCTGTTCCTGCGCCACTTCTCCCACGGCTGCAAGCAGGTGTTCAGCGGCCACCGCTGGGCGCTGACCGGCGAGGCCGGCGTATTCCTCGACCCGTTCTATTCGCCGGGCAGCGATTTCATCGCGATCTCGAACACGCTGATCTGCGACCTGGTCATGCGCGATCGCGCGGGCAAGGCCTTCGCGCCCTATGCCGACATCTACCAGCAGCTGTACTTCGGCTTCTACGAGAACACCCTGACCCTCTACCAAGACCAGTACGCGCTGTTCGGCGACGCCCAGGTGATGCCGGTGAAGGTGATCTGGGACTACACCTACTACTGGTCGCTGCTCGCGCCGCTGGTCTGCGGCGAGAAGCTCACCGAGATCCAGCTGCTCGGCCGCCTGCGTCCGCAGTTCGAACGCGGCCGCGACCTCAACCTCGCGATGCAGGCCCTGCTGCGTACCTGGGGCGAACGCAACGAGGCCAGCGGTCGCGTCGGCGACGCCGCGCTCGACGGCCGCCTGCTCGACCAGTTCAACATCGACTGGTTCCACGAGATGAACCGCGCCCTGCACGACCTGCTCGACAACGCGAGCTTCACCGACCGCATCCGCGACAACGTCGCGCGCATGGAGTGGCTGGCCGCGGAAATCCTGCAGCGCGCCCGCGCGGACTATCCGGACATCGACGACCACGGCCTCGCCGCCCTGCTGCCCGCACCCGCCGAACGCGCCTCGCTGGCGCCGGTGTGGTACGCGGCGGCATAAGCGAGGCGGCCTTCACGAGGCAGGCATAAGACAAGGGCCGCATCTGCGGCCCTTGTCTTATGTTGAGGTTTTCGTTGGCGCGTCAGTCCTCAACCTGCGGCGCGACCCGGACCGGTATCTCGACCTGGCCTTCGTAATTCTTCTGCAGGTAAGCCCGCAGCATGCTGGAGATGCGGATCAGCATCGTCTTGTCAGTAGCGCCAAAGGAAATGCCTCCCATTCGACCGGATCCCACCTGGTAGAAAGCAGGTTCGGCGATGACTTCTCCCGTTGCTGCATCCGTCATTTTCACGGTGACATGAACCCAGGAACTGCCGGCCATCGCTCCGGCAAAAAAACGCTTGCCACCGGTGATGAAACGGATATGCGCGATCTTCGGCTCGATCTTCAGCGTGCGCGGCGCATCCGCTGCGGGCTGCTCGTTCCACGCCGCAATCACCTTGCCGACGCGATCACTGACATTGCCCTGCAGGTACTGCCGGGCCACTTCATTGGAGTCCTGCCCCGCATAGGGCGGATCGATGCCGACATCCACCAGTTCGAATCGCTGAAACGCGTTCAACTGCACCGTCGGCGCAGGGTTCATCGCGTCCTCGGCAGGCGCCTTGAAATCCGTCGCCTGTGCAAACGGCACGACAAGCATCATGGCAAGTGCTGCTGTCATGACACACTTCATCTTCATCATGGTGTTCTCCCTTCGTTTGTCATTGTTTCCGGCGCCCTCCCCGGCACGCCACCCCAACCGCACATCAAACATCCGCATTCTCGCTGCAACACGGCTGCAGGAAACGCCCATCACAGTGCTTCGCCCAGCGCATGCTCCGCACCCATCTTCCGGCGCGGCGCTTCGTTCCATTCCGGATCGAGCCACAACTTCAGGGCATCGGCCTTGCGCTGTTCCAGTTCGAGCCTGTGCTGTGCGTACCACGCGTCGAGCTTCGGCGCGCGTTCGATCCATTGCGCGCGGGCCATCGCTTCGGCGAAGACCTGCGAATGGGCGCTGTCGCGCGCATAGGGCGAGGCCGCCATCGGGATCAGCTGGAACTTGGCCTTGCCCGGTCCGATCTCGGAACGCAGCGTCACGTAGTAACGCTTGCCGGCCTCGAGTTCGGCATCCAGGAACAGGACCTTCGAGCCGTTGACCATGAAGCGATGCTTGCCCGGATCGACCTGCACCGCGTACTTCTCGTGGTGGTACATGACCGCCAGCGGGATCAGGGCAGTGTCGGGCGCCAGGTACAGGCTCGCGGCGGTGGTGTTGCCGTAGCCGCTGGGCCGCAGGAACACGACCATGGCCTTGCCCTCGGCCGGCTTCGGATCCTGCTCGCTCGCGGCGCGCATGATCGGATTCCTGATCGCAGCGGAGGCGATCGGCGTTGCGGACAGGGCCAGCAGCATCGTCAGGACAGCGGAAAGACACGTACGGAACATGGGATCTCCCTGATTGGAAAATTCGGTCGCCAGATGGACGATGACAGACGACGGTCAGCTCATCCCGCCGTCGACGCCGATCACCTGGCCATTGATGTAGCCCGCGCCATCGCCGCAGAGGAAGGCCACCAGCGCGGCGACCTCTTCCGGCGCACCGGCGCGGCCGGCGGGGACCATCTGCTTGATCTGCTCCGGCGGGAAGGCCTCGCGGGCCATGCTGCCGGCGATGACGCCCGGCGCGACGACGTTCGCGGTGATGCCCCGGCTGGCCATCTCGCGCGCCAGCGACTTGGTCGCCCCGTGCAGCGCGGCCTTGGCGGCGGCGTAGTTGGTCTGGCCGCGGTTGCCGATGACCCCGGCCACCGAGGAGATGCTGACCACGCGGCCCCAGCGGGTGCGCGCCATCGGCAGCAGCAGCGGCTGCGTCACGTGGAAGAAGCCGTGCAGCGACACGTCGACCACGCGCTTCCACTGCTCGTCGCGCATGCCCGCCATCGGCGCATCGTCGTGGATGCCGGCGTTGTTGACCACGATCTGGATCGGGCCGGCTTCGAGCAGCACGGCCAGCACCGCGCGCGTGGCCTCGCCATCGGCCACGTCGAAGGCCACCGCCTCGGCGGAACCGCCGGCCGCCACGATGTCGTCGCGCACGGATTCGGCACGCGCGAGATTGCCGTTCGCGTGCACGATCACGTGCGCGCCGTTCGCGGCCAGCGCGCGGCAGATCGCGCCGCCGAGGTCGCCGCTGCCGCCGGTGACGAGGGCGCGGCGGGGAGTGGTGTTCGACATGTCTTGTTCTCGCGTCATCAAAAGACGTTGATGCGTGTAATCGGTTTAAAGTACTTTCCAACTCAGGCGGTAGTCGGGACCGTCATCAGCGTATCGCTCCTCTCGATCCAATCGCAGGAACTCGGCTTTTGCACTCCTGACATCCGCTGGATAAGTATTGCGGCTCTCGGCAAGAAGCACCTCGAGCTCATCCCAGCGCTGATCGATTCCACCATGCGCTGGATGTGTGCTTGTATCCTGACAATCGGCCTCGTGTCGCTTGTTCCATGCGACGAAAATTCGCCACTGTTCCTGCTCCAGCGCCAACAAGTCCGGTTCGATCGGAAATACAACGAACGTTCCAAGCCATTCGTCGTCATGTTCATCGAAGTTCGACTTGAAACGATGAGGCACGCCATGAATGTCGGCAATGCCGGAGCGCGGACCGTCATACCACTCGCTTTCGACATATACCCGCTCGAAACCGTACTCATGATGATTCATGGCTGCAACATCACCGCCGCACGCCCCTCCGCCAGCACCGCGCCGTCGTGGAGCACGCGGAAGACGTACTGCTGGCTGGCGGGGCTTTCGGCGAGCAGTTCGGCCTCGCAGGCGAGGTCGCCGGGCAGGTCGTCGATGCGGGCGACATGCAGCTGCACGTCGCGCAGGGCGACGAGGAAGCCGACCTTCGGCTCGCCGCCGGCCGCAGCGCCGCGCAGGCCGCCGTGGACCGCCATCGCCTGCGCGCCGTATTCGCACAGATGGATCGCGCGCAGACGGTCGTCGCCGCGCAGCGGATGGACCGGGTCGCGATGCGTGGCGCTGCGCAGGCGCACGCTGCGTTCGTCCCAGCCGGTGACTGCATCCCACAGGCACATCCCGCCCTTGTGCGGGATCATCGCCTCGATCGCGCTGCGATCGATCACGTCATGGCCGGTCAAGCGGCACCTCCAGTTTCCGTTGCTCTTTCAGGAGGGCCTTCAGGCCCAAGCTTTTCGCCGTTCGCACCGCCATCCACCGCATGCCGCGCAACATGGCGCGAAATCAGCATCGCCAGCACGAAGTTGCAGACCACGCCCAGCGTGACCGTCACGCCGATCGCGCGCAGCACCGGGATGCTGGACAGGCCGAGCAGGAAGAACACCAGGAAGGTCATCAGGCTGCAGACGATCAGCGCGTGCAGCGTGCGCAGCTGGTCGGCGTAGTCGTCGCCGGCATGCTCGAAGAACAGCGCGTAATCGAGGCCGAGGCCGGCGGCGAGGATCAGCGCGACCAGGTGGAACAGGGTCAGCTCGACGCCGAACGCGCGCAGCACCGCGACGATCAGCAGCGTGGTCAGGGCCATCGGCAGCAGCACGCGCACGACGCGGCGCGGGGTGCGCAGGGCGAACCAGACCGTGGCCGCGAGCAGCAGCGCAGCGATGCCCAGCGCGAACAGCACGCGCTCGCGGTAGGCCTCGACCAGCGATTCGGAGGCGGTCTTGAGGTCCATCAGCTCGACGCCGGGCGCAGCGAGCGTCGCGGACACCTTCGCCGGATCGGCGAGGCCGGTCATCGACACCAGCGCGGTGGCGTGGTCGCGCTGCTCCAGCAGCAGCGCACCGAGGCGCGTGGCCAGCGGCGTTCCGGCGAAGTCACGCGGCGCCAGCGGTTTCGCGGTGCGCGCGGCCTCGACATCGGCGAGGAAATCCTCGAAGGCGTCGGCGCGGAACGGGGTGGCGGCCACGGCGGCATCGAGCGAGGCGCGCAGCGCGTCCGCCGAGGGCAGCTTCGCCTGGCGCGCGCGCTGCACGGCGGCGCTGGGCAGCACCTTCGCGGCGCTGTCGTAACCTGCCAGCGTGCCGTCGGCGACGAGGGCGTCGAGGCGCGGATGCAGGGCTTCGAGCCGGCGCAGCACGTCCTCGGCGTCCTTGCCGCGCACCGCCAGCAGGTAGCGCACGTCCGGCGCGCCCAGCTCGGTGCGCAGGCGCGCGTCCTCGGCCAGGGCTTCGGGCTGCACGGGCGTGAGCTTGGACAGGTCGTTCTGCCAGAACGGGCCGGGCGCGAAGCGCAGGGTCGCCAGCGCGGCGAGCGCGAGCACCACCAGCAGCCACATCGGCGGGCGCGGCACCTTCTCGGCCAAGCGCCACAGCGTGGCCATGCGCGGCGACGCGGCCGGGTCGCGCGGTGCCGGGTCGATCAGCGCAGGCAGCAGGAAGCGGGTGGTCAGCGCGGCCATGGCGAAAGCGGCGATGGTGAACACCGCCAGCTGCTGCAGGCCGTCGACGCCGGAGAACAGGAAGGTGAGGTAGGCGATGCAGGTCGAGGCCACGCCGGTGGCCAGGGTCGGCCAGATCGCCCGCGCGTTCGCCCACGGCGACACGCCCGCGCGCTGGTGGCTGAACAGGTGGATCGGATAGTCCTGGACCACGCCGATCAACGTGAAGCCGAAGGCGACGGTGATGCCGTGCACGCCCTCGAACAGCAGGGCCACCGCGCCCAGCCCGGCCAGGCCGGCGCTGGCCAGCGGCAGCACGCCGAACAGCGGGGTGCGCCAGCTGCGGTAGGCGATCAGCAGCAGCAGGATCAGGCCGACCGTGTCCACGGTGCCGATCCAGCTGGCTTCGCGCTGCGTACGGCCACCGATCTCCACCGAAAACGCGCCGGGGCCGGTCAGGGTCAAGGTCGCCGGGCTGTCGCCGCGCGCCTGGTCGAACGCCGCCTGCACCGCCGCCACCGCCAGCTGCTGGCCGGTGGGGTCGAAGCCGGCGGCCCGGGTTTCGATCGCGAGCAGGGCGCGCTGGCCGGCGCGGTCGAACCACACGCCGTGCAGGCGCTGCGGCGCGGTCGCCGGCTGCAGGGCCTCGGCGATGCGCAGGGTTTCGAGGGTGGGGTCGGACGGCAGGATCGGTTCGATCAGCGCCGCGGCCGGCGAGCCCAGATCCTGCACCCGCGATTCAAGTTCGCCGCGCAGGAAGGCGGCGTCGTAGGGCTGGGTGTCGAGGGTGGGCGACAGCAGGTAGCGGTAGGGGCGCAGGCGCTCGGGGATGGCATCGAGCCCGGCATCGGCGCCGTTGGCGACGAGGACGAAGCGGTCGTCGGCGGCCAGGGTCTCGGCGACGGCCTGCGACTGCACGGCCAGGGTCTCGGGGTCATCGCCGCCGATCGCCATCAGCAGCAGGCGCGAGCCCGGGCCTTCGCCCAGCTCGTCGATCAGCAGCTTCTGCGCCGGGGTCTCGGCCGAGGGCATGAACTTGCGCAGGTCGCCGCTCACCTGCAGGCGCTGCGAGATCGCATAACCCGCGCCGACCAGCACGGCCAGCCAGATGAGGGCGAGGATGACGCGGCGTGCCGGACTCATGCGGATGCGCCTGGAGTCGCGCCGCTCACTTCACGCCCACCCGACACAGCGCCTCCATCGCCTTCGCGTCGGTCGCCGGCTTCACCGCGAGCGCGGCGCTGGCGAGCAGGGTGCGCTGCAGGTCGCCCTTCACCGGGCGGGTCTCGATGCAGCGCAGCTCGGCGCCCTGGCCATGCAGGGTGATGTCGCGCACGCGCGCGGCGAGCGCCTTGTCCTTCGGCGCCAGGGTGAGCGTCCAGCGTTCGCGGGGTCCCTGCACCTTCAGCGTGTAGACCTGTTCGATCTGCGCGCGGTCGCCGGCGAGCAGGGCGCCGAAGCTGCTCTGCAGGCTGGCCAGTTCCGGGGCGCGCGACAGCGAGAACTTGCGCGGGGTCTTGCCGGCCCGGGCGATCGTCGCCTCGCCGGCACGCAGCGTGGTGGTCTCGGCGTAGGGACTGCGGACCTCGCGGACCAGCGTATCGGCCACCGGGCGGCGGTATTCGCCGACCAGGCGCAGCGCGTCCTTGAGCAGCGGCGAGACGCGGACCTCGACGAAATCGGTGCGCATCGGCGCGGGCCGGGCCAGCGCCTTGAGCACCCAGTCGGCATCGGCGGGCTGCGCCAGCGCCGGTGCGGCGACGGCCGACAGTGCGACGCCCATCAGGACGGTTCCAATCGCGCGCATCAGTCGCGGCTCCAGAAGTCGTAGAAATTGAACCAGTTGTACGGGGCGGTGCGGGCGACAGCTTCCAGCCGCGCGGCGTAACGGCGGATCAACGCCGGGATGGCGGTCGCGCGCTCGCTGCGCGGAATCACGATGTCGTCGCTGAAGTTCTCGAACACCAGCTCGTAGCGGTTGCCGCCCTTGTACAGGCCGAAGCCCAGGGTCACCGGCGCCTTCAGCGCGGCGGCGATCAGCCAGGGCGCGGTGGGGAACGGCGCGTCCTCGCCGAAGAACGGCGCCAGCTCGGTCTGCCCGCCGGGATGGGCACGGTCGATCAGCAGCGCGACCAGCGCGCCCTGGGCGATGGCCTCCTGGATCGCCAGCATCAGTCCCGGGCCATCCTGGCCGCCGTCGATCACGGTCGCCGCGACCTCGGGATTGAGCGCGTCCAGCAGCTGGGTCAGGGCCGGGTTGTGGGCTTTGTCGAGCACCACGCGGATGGTGTACTCCGGCCGCTGCCGGGCCAGCACGCGCAGCACCTCGAAACTGCCCAGGTGCGAGCCGAACAGCAGCATGCCGCGGCCCTGGTCGAGGTGGGCGTGGAGCTCGTCCAGGCCGCGCACGGCCACGTCGAAGCGCTGCGCCACGTCGATCCGGCCGTCGCCGAGCAGGAAGACGCGGTCGAGGATGGTCGAGGCGAAGGTGTGGACGTGCCGGGCCGCATCCCACAGCGATGCCGGGCGGCCCAGCGCGCGGCCCAGCCACTGCTTCGAGGCGACGCGTTCCGGCCCGCGCCGGATCAGGAAATACAGAGTGATCGGATACAGCAGCAGCCGGCCGATCCAGCGCCCGCCGTAGCGGCTGATGTTGCGGATCAGCCAGATCGCGAACAGGCCGCCGCCCTCGGGGCGCTGCTTCCACTCGGTGCTCATGCGGTCGCCCCCGTCGCCTGCACGTCGCCGGTGGCGATCACGGTCTCGCCGCGCAGCACGCGGAACCGCCAGCGCGGCGCCGCGCCCTCTGCTGCAACCGCGTCGATCTCGATCCGCGCCGCCTCGCCGGGCAGCAGCGGCTGCACGAACTTCACCTGCGGCAGGCGCAGGGCGCCGACCGGGCCGTGCACCGCTTCGATCGCCGCGAGCACGCGGTCCAGCACGACCACGCCGGGCACCACCGGGCGACCCGGGAAGTGTCCGGGCAGGGCGGGATGGTCGGCGTCGATCACGAAGTTCATGCCTTGCGCTCCAGCATCGATGAAACGGCCGCCTGGGCCTGCTGCGCCAGGGCCTGGCGATCCACGCCGGCGGTGGCCAGCGGCTGGCCGATGCGGACCACGATCCGGCCCGGGCGCACGCGGAACAGGCCCTCGGGGGCGAGCACGGCGCCCGCGCCTTCGATCGCCACCGGCAGCACCTCCACGCCGGCATCGATCGCGGCCTGGAAGGCGCCGCCCTTGAACGGCGCCATGCGCCCGTCGCGGCTGCGCGTGCCTTCGGGGAAGACGCACAGGGTGGCGCCGCCGCGCAGCAGGTCCACGACCTCGCGCAGCATCTTCGACCCGGCGCGGCGGCTGTCGCGCTCGATGAAGACCATGCCCATCGCCCGCGCGTACTGGCCGAGGAACGGCACCTTGCCCATCTCGGACTTCATCACGAAGCGCAGCGGCACCGGCACCGCGCGGAACAGCGCGCAGATGTCGATCATCGACTGGTGGTTGGCGACGATCATGCGCGGCTTCGACCAGTCCACGCCCTCCGCGCCCTCGACCGAATAGCGCGCGCCGGCGCCCGCCAGCAGGGTCGGCGCCCACATCCACGACGCCATGCGCAGCGGGAGGCGCGAGCTGCGCGTGACCAGCAGCACCAGCAGCGCGACGACGATGCCGGTGCTGGTGAAGGCCAAGGTGAACAGCAGCTGCAGCAGGTTGTACACGGCCCAGAAGGCACGCGCCGCCGGCGATTCGCGGCGGTCGGCCTGGGTGTGCATCGGGGCGTGGACCGTGGACATCGTGGGACGGACTCTCCTGGAAACGCTTACAGAGGCTCGGCGGGCGGGGCTCAGCGCGCGGCGCCGACGTCGTCGGAACGGAAGAAATCGCGCCAGAAGGCCGGGCCCAGCGCCGCCATCTTCCGCGCGAAATCGAACAGGTTGCGATAGGGGCGGACCGGGAACACGAACTTGCGCACGATGTATTCCAGCGCCGCGAAGCCGCCGAGCACGCCATAGCCGGCGATGTTGGCGATGAACGACCACTGCTCGCCGGTCACCGTGACCGGCGCGACGATGCCCGCGTGCGCCAGCAGGCCGTTGGGCACCGCGACCAGGGCCAGGCCAAGGTTGAGCAGGGTCATCAGGACCAGCAGGCCGGCCCAGGCGGCGGTCAGGCCACGGGTGTAGGCGCGGTGCCGGGGCGACAGCTCGTCCGCGGGGATGCCGTACAGCGCCGCCACGACCTTGCGCACCAGCGGCACCCGGCCGCGGCGCAGGCTGCGCGCGAAGCACCAGGCGATCAGCCCGGTGAACAGCGGCGGCACCAGCAGCAGGGGCATCAGGGCGAAAGCGGAGCGGGACAGCCACACCAAGACCCCGGCCACGACCGGCAGGGCCAGCCAGTGGGCGATGCGACCCTGCGCCAGGCCCTCGATCAGCACCGTCAGCGCGAGCGCGCCCAGCGCCAGTGCGGCGATCGTGCCCGAGGACCGGGCTTCGGCCAGGTGCGCCAGCGGGATGTACCCGACCAGCAGCAGGACCCGCAGCGCCGCGATCACACCGTCTTGTGCTGTTCGACGTGGGCCGACAGCGCGCGCAGCGAGCCGAAGATGCGGCGGTTGTCGTCGTTGTCGGAGCGCAGCTGGAAGCCGTATTGCTTGCTGATCGCCAGCGACAGCTCCAGCGCGTCGATCGAATCCAGGCCCAGGCCGGCGCCGAACAGCGGCGCTTCGGGGTCGATCCCCTCGGGGGCCACGCCATCGAGGTTCAGGCTCTGGACCAGCAGTTCCGCCAGCTCACGCTCGGCGGCAGTCATTTCGGACATGTCTCGGTTTCCGGTTCACGGTCGGGTGCGGATGGGGATCCGGCCGAAGGGCAGGCTTCCCCGGCGACAGGGACGCTTCGTGGCGCCCGGCGGACGGGGGCGCGGTCGGCGGCGGCGGCCATCCCCATGGCCGGCAGTGGCGACGCGCTGCGCGGTATGATGCCAGTCTCAGACTGCAACAAGAAGAGCATGACAGTACATTCCGGTACGGGCGGTCCCGTTCAGGTGGCCGGGGGGGCTCCGACCACGCTCGAATGCGATGCCCTTGCGTGCAATGTCCTTGAATGCGATGACCTTGAGTGCGATGCCCTTGAATGCGACGTCCTGGTCATCGGCGGCGGGCCGGCCGGAAGCACCGCCGCGATCACCCTGGCCCGCGCCGGCCGCCGCGTGCTCCTGCTGGAAAAGGACCGACACCCCCGTTTCCACATCGGCGAATCCCTGCTGCCGATGAACCTGCCGATCCTCGAGCGCCTCGGCGTGCTGGACAAGGTCGAAGCCATCGGCGTCCGCAAGATCGGCGCCGACTTCCCGCGCCCTTCGGCCGGCGAGGGCTCGACCCACGTCTTCCGCTTCGACCGCGCGCTCACCCCCGGCTGCACCCACGCCTTCCAGGTGCGCCGCGACGAATTCGACCAGCTGCTGTTCGAAGCCGCCCGCGAGGCCGGGGTCGACGCCCGCGACGGCGTGGCGGTCACTGCCGTGGAGTTCGGGCCAGACGGTCGCCCCGCCACGGCCCGTGCGCGCGGCGAGGACGGCACCGAGTACACCATCGCGATGCGCTACCTGGTCGACGCCAGCGGCCGCGACACCTTCCTCGGCAACAAGCTCAAGCTCAAGCGCCGCAATCCCAGGCACCAGTCGGCCGCGCTGTTCAGCCACTTCCGCGGCGTCCAGCGCCGCCCCGGCGAGGACGCCGGCAACATCACCATCGAGCGCTTCGAGCACGGCTGGGCCTGGGTGATCCCGCTGCGCGACGATGTGATGAGCATCGGCGCGGTGTGCAGCCCGGCCTACCTCAAGCAGCGCAAGGGCGACGGCGAAGCCTTCCTGATGCAGACACTGCAGGGCATCCCGACGCTGTGGCCGCGCATGGCCGGCGCCGAGCGCATCGCGCCCGTGCACGCCACCGGCAACTATTCCTACACCTCCACGCGGATGTGCGGGCCGGGCTGGACCACGGTCGGCGACGCCTACGTCTTCATCGACCCGATCTTCTCGTCCGGCGTGTACCTCGGCATGCACAGCGCCGAACGCGCCGCAGCGATGATCGATGCCACGCTGCGCGATCCCGCGCGCGAAGCCGCGCTGCAGCGGGCGATGGCCCGCGACTTCGACCGCGGCCTGAAGGAATTCTCCTGGTTCATCTACCGCTTCACCACGCCGGTGATGCGCCACCTGTTCGCGAACCCGCGCAACCTGTTCCAGATCGAACAGGCGGTCATCTCGATGCTCGCCGGCGACGTGTTCGACAACCCCGCCGTGCTGCGCCGCCTGCGCGCCTTCCGCATGATCTACCGGTTCACCCGCCTGTCGATGGCGCCACGCGCGCTGCGCGACTGGTGGCGCCGCCGCCGCGCGCGCCGCGCCGGTTTCAGCGGCGATACCCTGCAAACGGAGTCCTGATGAGTCCCTCGCTGTACCCTGCCGCCGCGCTGTCGGTGGATTACCTGCACGCCGATGCCCCGGACGCCCTGCTCGGCGAGGACACCCTCGCGGTCTTCGGCTTCGGCAACGCCGCACCGCACTGCGACGATCCGCGCTACCTGCGCGTGCCGCTCGATCCCTGGGGCGGCGCGCCGTTCGAGCACTGGCGCACGGCCGGCCCGGTGGAATTCGGCCGCGAGGGCGACCCGGACTGCCAGGTGCGCTGGGCCAGCGACGGCGCACTGACCTTCGGCGTGATCGAGATCGACGAGGCGCCCGGCGAGCATCCCGACCACAGCGACATCTGCCAGGCCGCCGAACGCGCCTATGCGGCGATGGTGCGCTTCGTCTCCGGCAGCCGCACGCCGCACCTGCTGCGCATCTGGAACTACCTCGACGCGATCACCGAAGGCGACGGCGACGCCGAGCGCTACCGCCAGTTCTGCGTGGGCCGCGCGCACGGACTGGGCAATTTCAACAACCTCGAACTGCCCGCCGCGACCGCGATCGGCCGCTGCGACGGCCAGCGCACCCTGCAGGTCTACTGGCTGTCGGCGGCGCGACGTGGCACGCCGGTGGAGAACCCGCGCCAGGTCAGCGCCTACCGCTACCCGCGCCAGTACGGCCCGCAGTCGCCCAGCTTCGCCCGCGCGATGCTGCCCCCGCCGGACAGCCACATGCCGCTGCTGCTGTCGGGCACGGCGAGCGTGGTCGGCCATGCCTCGCAGCACATCGGCGAACTGCTGGCCCAGGTCGGCGAGACCTTCGCCAACTTCGACGCCCTGCTCGCCGAAGCCCGACGCCACGCGCCGACCCTGCCCGCCGGCTTCGGCAGCGGCACGCGGCTGAAGGTCTACGTGCGCGACGCCCACGACCTGCCGCTGGTCGCCCGGGCCCTGGACGAACGCTTCGGCAGCACCGTGCCGCGTATCCTGCTGCACGCGGTGATCTGCCGGCGCGAACTGGCGGTGGAGATCGACGGCGTGCATGCCTGACCTCCGGCACGCTTGAAATAGCGCCACATCGCGACCATCTTCACGACACGGGCGGCATCCGCGCCGCCCACGGAGACGGCGATGGGCTTCATCAGTCTGGTCTGGGGCGTGCTGGCGACGCTGTTCATGCTCATCGCGCTGATCCCGCTGCTCGGCTGGCTCAACTGGCTGGTCATCCCCTTCGCCGCCATCGGCGCGATCCTCGCCGCGATCGGCATCATGCTGCGCGGCGAGAAGGGCCGCCGCGCGAAGGCCGGGCTCGCGCTCAACCTCGCGATCCTCGTGATCGCCGCGATCCGGCTGTCGATGGGGGGCGGGGTGATTTGAATCTCTCGTAGGGCGGGCCCTGGGCCCGCCGTCGAGGCGTTTCTTGTGCGCCGCTCGATCATCGAAACCACTTCGATCATTGCCAACGCCATCGGCGACATGGCAATGGCGGGCTGAAAGCCCGCCCTACCCCCGCGACAACCTTCTCGCCTCCACCAGCGCCCGCGTATGCGCGTGCTGCGGCGCGCCGAGCACGCCGGCGGTGTCGCCGATCTCGACGATCCGCCCGGATTCCAGCACCGCGATGCGCTCGGCCACGGCCGCCGCTGCGGACAGGTCGTGGGTGACGAACAGCAGCGCGAGCCCGCGTTCGCGCTTGAGCGACGAGAGCAGGTCGAGGATGCCGCGACGATGATGCGCGTCGAGCGCGGACACCGCTTCGTCGCAGACCAGCAGATCGGGATCGCGCGCCAGGGCGCGGGCGATGGCGATGCGCTGGCGCTGCCCGCCGGAGAACTGGTGCGGCCAGCGCCCGGCCATCGCCGGATCGAGACCGACCGCGACCAGCAGTTCGCGGGCCTTCGCCGCGCGCGTGGCCGCATCGCCGTCGCCGTGGATGCACAGCGGCTCGCTCACGATGTCGCCGACGCGCATGCGCGGGTCGAGCGAGGCGTAGGGATCCTGGAACACCACGCCGATGCGTCCGCGCAGCGCGCGCAAGGCCGCACCGCGCTGCGCGGTGAAGTCGACGCCATCCAGCCACACCCGCCCCTGCGCACCGCGCAGCAGGCGCAGCAGCGCGCGGCCGAGCGTACTCTTGCCGCTGCCGCTCTCGCCGAGCAGGGCGAGCCCTTCGCCGCGATGCAATTCGATGTCGACGCCATCGAGCGCAGGTGCCGGTGCGCGCGGGTAACGCATGGTGAGCGCTTCGCCACGGAGCAGCGGCGACGCTTTTGTAGGAGGGCCTTCAGGCCCGAGCTCTTCCGGGGTCGCCACCGATTCAAAGCTAGGGCCTGAAGGCCCTCCTACAGAAGCAATTGCATCGGCCTCGATCAACTCGCGCGTGTACTCCTGCACCGGCGCATCGAACACCGTACGCGTCGCGCCGCGCTCGACCACGTCGCCGCGGCGCAGCACCAGCACCTCGTCGGCGTAGGCGCCGACCAACGGCAGGTCGTGGCTGATCAGCATCAGCCCGAGGCCGTCCTCGCGACGCAGCGCGTCGAGCAGGTCCAGCACCTCGCGGGCGATGCGCGCGTCGAGCGCGGACGTAGGTTCGTCGGCGACGAGATAGCGCGGCCCGCTGCACAGCGCCAGCGCGATGGCGATGCGCTGGCGCTGGCCGCCGGAGAACTGGTGCGGAAACCGCTTGAGCGCGGCCTCGGGATCGGGCAGGTACACGCGTGCGAGCAGGTCGCGTGCCTCGCGATCGGCGCGGCCGTGCACGCGCAGGGTCTCGCGCAGCTGTGCGCCGACCGTGCGCAGCGGATGCAGCGATGCCAGCGGATCCTGCGGCACCCAGCCGAGCACGCGTCCGCGCAGCGCGGCATGCGCGGGTGCGATGCGCGTGCCGAGCGGGATCGCCTCACCGTCGTGCAGCACCTCGCCGGAGGCCTGCAGCCCATCCGGCAGCAGGCCGAGCAGCGACAGCGCGGTCAGGCTCTTGCCGCTGCCGCTCTCGCCGACCACGCCGAGGCAGCGCCCGGGCGCGAGTTCCAGATCCAGCGGCCCCAGCAGCCGGCGCGTGCCGGCGTGGACCTGCAGCTGGCGCAGGGCGAGCGTCACGACGCGGCGCTCTCGGGTTCCACGCGCGCTTCGCCGCGCACGTCCAGCCAGTCACGCAGGCTGTCGCCGAGGAACTGGAACGCCGCCAGCGTGGCGACCAGGAACCCGGCCGGGAACAGCAGGGTCCACGGCGCGCCGTCCAGCTCCTGCACGCCTTCGGACAGCAGCGTGCCCCAGCTGGCGGAGGGTTCGTCGACGCTCAGGCCGAGGAAGCCGAGAAAGCTTTCGACCAGGATCGCCTGGGGCAGGATCAGGCCGAGGTAGACCACCGCCAGGGGCATCAGGTTCGGCAGCGCGTGCCAGCGCAGGCGCTGGCCGAAGGACGCGCCCATCGCGGTCGCGGCGAGCATGAACGGGGTTTCGCGCAGGCGCGCGGCCTCGGCGCGCATCACCCGCGCCAGGTCGATCCAGACATAGCCGCCGATCGCGACCAGCAGCAGCCACAGCGCGCGCTCGAACAGGGTCAGCAGCAGGATCACGATCAGCAGGAAAGGCAATGCGCTGGCCATGTCGAGCAGGCGCAGCATGCCGCGCTCGACCCAGCCGCCGGCCAGCCCCGCGCTGGCCCCGAAGCCCAGGCCCAGCGCCAGCGCGACGAGGCTGGCGAGCAGGCCGATGGTCAGCGACAGCCGGCCGCCGGCCAGGGTGCGTGCGAACACGTCGCGGCCGATGGCATCGGTGCCGAACCAGTGCCCGGCCGTGCCCGGCGCCACCGACAGCGCCTCCCAGTCCGGACGATGCGGATCGAAGCCGACGAACAGCGGCCCGAGCCAGCACAGCAGGGCCAGCCCAGCGAGGAACAGCAGGCAGGCACGGGCCATCGGCGGCAGGGGGCGGGCGGGACGCATCGGGGGATTGTAGGGATTTGCATGGGCGATCCTTCAGCCCCCTTTGCAAAAGGGGGCGGCGGTCGCGAAGCGGCCGCGGGGGATTTGAGGGTGCATGCCTGCACCGATACGGGCGATGCGAGACCTCGCGCAAATCCCCCCGCCGCGCTTCGCGCGTCGGCCCCCTTTTGCAAAGGGGGCGACGGGAAGGGCCGCAACCTCGTCCACGGTCCTCGCGACCATTTGCCCCGGCGCAAATCCCGCACACCGCGCCCGGCGTATCATTCGGCCATGACCTATCCCTACACCCGCCTCCGCCGCATGCGCCGCAGCGAGTTCTCGCGCCGCCTCATGCGCGAACACGTGCTGACCGCGAACGATCTCATCTATCCGGTCTTCGTCCATGAACTGCCCGGCCGCGCGCCGGTGGGCTCGATGCCCGGCATCGAACGCCTGTCGATCGACGAGCTGCTGAAGGTCGCCGAGCAGGCCAGCGAACTGCGCATTCCCGCGCTGGCCCTGTTCGCGGTGACCGCGCCGGAAGCCAAGTCGCTGGACGGCGTCGCCGCCTGGGACGACGAGGGCCTGATGCAGCGCGCCGTGCGCGCGCTCAAGCAGCGCTTCCCGGAACTGGGCGTCATCACCGACGTCGCGCTCGACCCCTACACCTCGCATGGCCAGGACGGGCTGATCGACGACAGCGGCTACGTGGTCAACGACGAGACCGTCGAAGCCCTGGTCCAGCAGGCCCTGTCGCACGCCCGCGCCGGTGCCGACGTGGTCGCACCCAGCGACATGATGGACGGCCGCGTCGGCGCGATCCGCGAGGCGCTGGAAGTCGGCGGCCACATCCACACCCGCATCCTCAGCTACGCCGCGAAATACGCCAGCGCCTACTACGGCCCGTTCCGCGACGCGGTGGGTTCGGCCGGCGCGCTGGGCAAGGGCAACAAGTACAGCTACCAGATGGACCCGGCCAACTCCGACGAGGCCCTGCGCGAAGTCGCGCTGGACCTGGACGAAGGCGCCGACATGGTCATGGTCAAGCCGGGCCTGCCCTATCTCGACATCATCCGCCGCGTGAAGGACGAGTTCGGCGTGCCGACCTTCGCCTACCAGGTCAGCGGCGAATACGCGATGCTCAAGGCCGCCGCGCAGAACGGCTGGCTCGACGAACGCGCCTGCGCCCTCGAAGCCCTGGTCGCGTTCAAGCGCGCGGGCGCGGACGGCGTGCTCAGCTACTTCGCGCTGGATGCGGCGCGGTGGCTGAAGGACAGTTGATCGACATCGTCCAACGAGAGGAGCGCAGGATGAACCGCTACGCCGTCTTCGGCCAACCCGTCTCGCATTCGCTCTCGCCGCGCATCCACGCCGCGTTCGGCAGGCAGACCGGCATCGCCCTCGAATACACCGCGATCGAATGCGCGCCCGAGGCCTTCGCCGAGGCCGTTGCGGCCTTCGCGGCGCAAGGCGGCCAGGGCGCGAACGTGACCCTGCCGCACAAGCAGGCCGCTGCGGACCTGTGCAGCGAACTGAGCGAACGCGCGCGCCGCGCCGGTGCGGTGAATACGCTGGTGCGTCGCGGCGACGCCTGGTTCGGCGACAACACCGACGGTGCCGGCCTCGTCCGCGACCTCACCGGTCGCCACGGCCTGGACCTGCGCGCGCGTCGCACCCTGCTGATCGGCGCCGGCGGTGCCGCGCGCGGCGTCGCGCCCGCGCTGATCGACGCCGGCATCGGCGACCTGTACATCGTCAACCGCGACGCGAAGAAGGCCGACGCACTGGCTGACCTGCTCGGCGAACCCGGCCGCGTGCACGCCCGCTATTTCGACGACCTGCGCGACCTCGGCAACTTCGAACTCATCGTCAACGCCACCTCCGCCGCGCGCGGCAGCGGCCTGCCGACCCTGCCGATGTCCCTGGTCGACTCGCGCACCGCCTGCGTCGACCTCAGCTACGGCGAAGCCGCGATCCCCTTCCTCGCCTGGGCCCGCGCCGCAGGCGCGCATCGCAGCGTCGACGGCCTCGGCATGCTGGTTGAACAGGCCGCCGAAAGCTTCGCGCTGTGGCACGGCGTGCGCCCCGACACCGACCCGGTGTACGCGGAACTGCACGCGCGCCATGCCGCGCTGGTCACGGCGGATTGACGGTACAGAAAGCACAGAAGCCACGGGAACGACCGCATGGACTCCTTCAGCACGATCCTCTTCACTCTCACCGCCTACCTGCCCGATCTCATCGGACTGGGCATCGCGCTGATCATGCTGCTGGGCTCGGCGAAGCCGGGGCGCGAGCGCAGGAACGCGGTGGTCGGCATCACCATCATGGTGGTCTCGACCCTGGCGAGGATGGGGCTGACCTTCTACCAGAATTCGATCTTCGCCTCGGGCGCGGCGGCGAGCGATGTCGCGGGCATGCTCAACCTGTTCATGGCCGTGCATACCGCGCTCAACCTGATCACCATCGCCGGCCTGCTGATGGTGGTGTGGGCGCTGTGCCGCGCCACCCGGGCCGTGGACGCGCGCTGAGCGTCCACGACCGGGCCGGTTCTTTCCGTCAGGACGCGATCCGCACCTGCCACAGCTGCGGACCAAGCTCGGTCCAGTCGATCTCCACCGGCAGGAACTTCTCGATCAGGCGCGCATTGCTGCTCAGGTGATCGCTGATCAGGTGCGTGGTGAACGCGCCGCCGCCGGCCAGGGCCATCGGCAGCAGCAGCTGGTCGGACAGATGCTCGCCCACGCAGGCGTTGCTGCGCAGGTAGTGCCCGGCCTCCTCGCACAGACGCTCGGCCACGCGCTCGGCGGTGATGCCGCGCTCGCCGTGGCCGGTGAACACTTCGGCATGCGACTCGTGCTCGACGCGCAGCAGCAGCACGTTGCCCGGGCCCGAGGACGGCACGACCTCATGCACGCGTCGCGCCTCGCGCGGCAGATGCAAGCGACGCATCACCACATCGAGCTCGCGCTCGCCGATGTTCGCGGCCAGTCCCGACAGCATCGCCGTCGCCGACAGGCCGCGACGCTCGCCACGATCATTGAACTCGACCTGGCGCAGCACCGGCGCCGGCTGCACGACCGCATGCGCGATGCCGCCGCCGGCCGGGAAGAAGCCGGGACGCTCGATCCGCAGCGAGGCCTCGATGCCGAGCTTCGACACCGCCGGCAGGAAGGTGTCGCTCAGGAAATCCGCGCTCGGCGCCATCGGATTGTGTGTTCCACCTTCCAGGCGCAGCGTCGACGCGCGGTCGCACTGCCACAGCGGCGGCAGCACGGTCTGCAGCACGAGCATCGCCGACCCGGCGCTGCCGGTAGCGAAACGGTAGTCGCCGGGCGTGACCACGCCTGGGGTGAAGCGCAATGTGGTCGCGCCCAGCTCGGCGCCCTCGACGAAGGCATTGCCGATCTTCGCAGCCGCGTTCACTGCGGTCAGATGCTGGCGCATCAGGCCCGGCTTCGAACGCCTGGCGCGGATCTTCGTCATGGTGAAGCCCGTGCCGGTGCACAGGCTCAGGCTCAAGGCCGTGCGAAGCAGCTGCCCGCCACCGGCGGAGCCGTCGATTTCGATCATGTCCATCTTGAAACTCATTCAGTAGAACGGGGGGACATCGCTGTCCCCCCGGTTGGAATTATGTGTCGGCGACAGCGACGCGCGCCTCACTGCTTCGTTGCCGACCACGCTGGCATCCATGGCGATGCGGCCGAGTTTCGGATCGCCCGGCCCGCACTTGCTCGGCTGCGCATCCTGCTTCGCCGGCAAGGCCGGGGCATGCATCCATGCATGCCCGCCGACGGCAGTGCCGTCGGCCCCTGTGCGGGCGTTCGTCGCAGCGCGCGGCAGTGCCGCGCAAGCGCTGCTCCTCACCCCTTCACACACACCACCTGCCGCAGCGTATGCACGATCTCGACCAGGTCCTCCTGCGCCGCCATCACCGCGTCGATCGGCTTGTAGGCGGCCGGGGATTCGTCGACCACGTCGGCGTCCTTGCGGCATTCCACGTGCGCGGTCGCCTTGATGTGGTCTTCGAGCGAGATCAGCTTCTTCGCGGCGGTACGGCTCATCACCCGGCCGGCGCCGTGGCTGCAGCTGCAGAAGCTGTCCTCGTTGCCGAGGCCGCGCACGATGAAGCTCTTCGCGCCCATGCTGCCCGGGATGATGCCCAGCTCGCCCTTGCGCGCGCTCACCGCGCCCTTGCGGGTCACGTGCACGTTCTTGCCGAAGTGGTGCTCCATCTGCACGTAGTTGTGGTGGCAGTTCACCGCCTCGGCCTGGGCCTCGAACGGCTTCGGGATCACCTTGCGCATCGCTTCGACCACGTGACGCATCATGATCTCGCGGTTCATGCGCGCGTAACGCTGCGCCCAGTCGACCGCGAACACGTAGTCGGCATAGTGCTCGCTGCCCTCCGGCAGGTACGCGAGGTCCTTGTCCGGCAGGTTGATCATCCAGCGCTGCATTTCCTTCTTCGCCAGTTCGATGAAGTAGGTGCCGATGGCGTTGCCGACGCCGCGCGATCCGGAGTGCAGCATGAACCACACGCGCTGTTCCTCGTCGAGGCAGATCTCGATGAAGTGGTTGCCGGTACCGAGCGTTCCGAGATGGTTGAGGTTGTTGGTGTTCTTCAGGCGCGGATGACGCTCACAGATCTTCTCGAAATCGGACACGAGCTGCGACCAGCCCTCGACCGACAGCGCCGGCGCGTTCTCCCAGGCGCCCTTGTCGCGACCACCGCGGGTGTTGGTACGGCCATGCGGCACGGCGCGCTCGATCGCGCTGCGCACCCCGGCGAGGTTGTCCGGCAGGTCGCTGGCGACCAGCGAGGTCCGCGCCGCGATCATGCCGCAGCCGATGTCCACGCCGACCGCCGCCGGGATGATCGCGCCGATGGTCGGCACCACCGACCCCACCGTCGCACCCTTGCCGAGATGCACGTCGGGCATCACCGCGATCCAGCGATGGATGAAGGGCAGCTTCGCGATGTTGCGCAGCTGGTCGCGGGCCTCGTCCTCCAGCGGGACGCCACGCGTCCACAGCTTGATCGGCACCGCGCCCGGGTCCTGGATGACGTTGTAGTGTTCGGTGGTCATGATGGATTCTCGCATTGCAGAAAGGAAACGGCGACAAGGTGGGCAGGACTCTGCGGATCGGACTGGCGTCGTCACTGCAGTGGGACTTGAACCCAACTCCCGGAGGAGGAACCTGTATTCCAGCCCGCATTCGCCGCCGGAACTCGGAGATCGTCGTCCGCGACAAGGCGGGATGACGCGAAATTTTGTGCTCTACCAGGCTGAGCTACCGGTGCACTGACGGACACCGGGCGGGATTCGAACCCGCGACCAAAAGGAGCGCCATCGACATTCGCGGCCGACGAAGTTGAGCGTGTGACATTGGATTCGTCTCATCGACAAGAGTCGACGGAACAATTGCAGCGCCCTGAACCACTAGGCCACCGCCCCAGACCGGCCAGCGGACGGGATTCGAACCCGTGCCCTCTGCATCCCTGTAGTTCCATCTGCATTCGATGGAGACGAAATTGAAACGACTGAATTTTATGGCGCCGACCGCGACAAGAATGACGGAACACCTGCTCTACCACTGAGCTACCGTCGCGATCACCTGCGACGAGCGGGATTCGAACCCGCGACCCGGACATTAAGAGTGTGTAGTTCCATCGGCATTCGCGACCGACGAGGTGAAACCTGTTGCTTGTCATCCTTCGCTGCGCTCGGGATGACGGATGAAAGACCGACGACAACGGAGACAAGGATCGGGAAAACGTGCCTGCTCTATCCGACTGAGCTACTGCCGCATAGGGCTGACGATCGTGGATCGGCAGCCATGGTGTTGGCGCGGCAGGTGGGACTCGAACCCACGACCTGGACCGTTGGAGGGTGTAGTTTTCCCAGCATTCTCCATCATCGACGGTGGGGAGCATGACGATCGCGACAAGGGGTATGGGACGCATTGGAGTGTAGTCCCGATGGCATTCGCGATCGCCATCAACGCTTGAATTCCGTGCCTGGCCGGCCCCATTGCCGGCCAGGGCTTCTCATGACCACTTACAACGGCATGCTCGCGATCCGGTCGACCCAGCGGCGCGCGCCGATGCCCTCGGCGGCGAAGCTGGCGAGCAGGTCGAACACCGCGTCGCTGAAGCCACCGACATGCAGCACGTCGGCGCGCTCCACCGTCTGGCTCGTGGCGTACGGCTGCAGGTCGATGCAGACCAGCTTCGCGTTCGGACAGCGCGACTTGATCCGCTCCCACTGGCGCATGGTCTCGGTGGCGCCGGAGCCGCGCGTGTCGCGCCAGCTCTCGTTGTCCGAGATGAGCACCAGCAGGTCGACCTTCGCGTTCTCCGCGTTGAGCTTCGCCAGCGGCGCGCTCACCGTGGTGCCGCCGCCGCACAGCTTCGCCAGCTGCTGCGCCTGGGTGATCACGCTGTCGCGCGGGTTCAGGCGCAGGTCGCGCACGGTGGTGTCGAACGGCATCACCCGGGCCAGCGGATTGGTGCGCTGCACGCAGGCCGCGATCAGCGCCGCCACGTCGACGCAGCGGGTCACGCTGGTCGCGCCCTTGCGATAGCCGGTGACCGCCGAGCTCATCGAGCCCGACACGTCCACCGCCACCACCACGTCGCCCTCCAGCTTCGGCACCTGGCGGGTCGCGACTTCCATCGCGTCCTGCAGGGCCTCGCCGATCGCGCGCGGCAGGTCGCCGGTCGCCTGGAAGGTGGTCAGCAGCTGGTACGGCAGCACGCGCGCCTTGCGGATCGCGGCCTCGTCGGTCAGCTTCGCCACCACTCGACGCAGCACCTCGATGTCATCGAACACGCCGTGGCGCGCGAAGTGGTTGAGGTTCTGGCGCAGCGACTGCCACGACGCGCGAGTGGCCAGCGTCTTCCAGTGCGACTGCGTCAACGGCTGCGACGTGTAGTACTGGAACGGCAGGTCCGGCAGCGTGTTCGACGGATCGAGCTTGAATGCCTCGTAGGCGCGCAGCTTCTCCGGCAGCTTGTCGGCATCGTACGGCTTGCCGATCAACCAGGCGTACAGCGCCTGGCGCTCGGCGTCGACCGGCTTCGGGTGGACCATCTTCACGATGTCGCCGAGCGACGGGTCGTTGCCGATGGCGGCCGAGACGATCTGGTCGACGCTGGCGTTCTGCAGCCAGTCGCGGATCAGGCGCTTGGGCAGCGAACCCAGCGACTTCCGGCCGACGCGGCCGCTGCGCAGGATCTGCACCACGTTGCGGAGCATGCGGCCGTTGTCGACCACCTGCGGGAACGCGGCGGCGAAGGCCTCGCGATCGCGCACCGACAGCGTGGCGAGCAGCAGGGCCGGCATGTCCTTCATGTAGCCAACCTTGCGGGCATGGATGGCGGTGCGGGCGACGAAACCCGGCTCGACCTCGGCGCAGAGCTTCAGGGCCATGTCCAGCTGCTCCCCGGCATCGGCGTAGAAGGTGCCGTTGAGGCAGCCGGTCGCCGCGTACAGGGCCAGCGCCGCCTTCGGGCTGCGGGCATAGGCCAGGCCACCGGCCTCGTTGTGGGTGGTGGCGGCCGGCAGCAGGGTGCCGCGGCTGGAGGTGAAGAGGCTGGTGTTGGCCATGGTGTCGTCCTTTCGGGAATGCCCGGTCTGCGTGTCGTTTGTGCCCTCCATAAGGCAATCCCCGTGCCAACTTTTCGACAAGGCGATCAAGTCGTTGATCTGCAATGGATTTGTGGAAATTCGGCGCCCGACTACACCCGAATGAGGCATTGTTTTTCTATACTGATAGATAAGCATTTATCGAATGGCATCATGCGCAGACGACAGGTCGTGTTCGGGATGATCGGCACCCAGCTGGACGCGGCCAGCGGGCCGGGGCGCTGGGAAAAGTGGCGCCCGACGGTGTCGCTGGGCATGCACGAGGACTTCCAGCTGGACCGGATCGAGCTGCTGCTGGACGAGCGCCGGTACGCGCGGCTGGGCGACACGGTCGCGGCGGACCTGGCGCAGGTGTCGCCGGAGACCACGGTGGTGCGTCACGACATGCACCTGGTCGATCCCTGGGACTTCGAGGGCGTGTACGCCTGCCTCCATGACTTCCTGCGCGGCTACGACTTCCGCCCGGAGGAGGAGGACTACCTGATCCACATCACCACCGGCACCCATGTCGCGCAGATCTGCTGGTTCCTGCTCGCCGAGAGCCGGCTGTTCCCGGGGCGTCTGCTGCAGACCTCGCCGCCGCAGAAGCAGCGCAGCGGGCAGGCCGGCACCTGGACGACGATCGACCTCGACCTGTCGCGCTACGACCGCATCGCGCAGCGCTTCAAACAGCAGCGCATCGACGACCGCGACCTGCTGAAGAGCGGCATCGCCACGCGCAACGCCACGTTCAACCGGATGATCGAGCAGATCGAGACCGTGGCCACGCGCTCGAAGGCGCCGATGCTGCTGATGGGCCCGACCGGCGCCGGCAAGAGCCAGCTGGCCAAGCGCGTGTTCGAGCTGAAGAAGCTCAAGCACCAGCTGCCCGGGCGCTTCGTCGAGGTGAACTGCGCCACGCTGCGCGGCGACGGCGCAATGAGCGCGCTGTTCGGCCATGTGAAGGGCGCGTACACCGGCGCCGGCAGCGACCGCGCCGGCCTGCTGCGTTCGGCCGACAAGGGCCTGCTGTTCCTCGACGAGATCGGCGAACTGGGCCTGGACGAGCAGGCGCTGCTGCTGCGCGCACTGGAGGAGAAGCGCTTCCCGCCGGTCGGCAGCGACCGCGACGTGGAGAGCGATTTCCAGCTGATCGCCGGCACCAACCGCGACCTCGGCGAGGCGGTGGCGCAGGGCCGTTTCCGCGACGACCTGCTGGCGCGCCTGAACCTGTGGACCTACCGCCTGCCCGGACTCGCGGAACGGATCGAGGACATCGAACCGAACCTCGATTTCGAACTGGAGCGCTGGTCGCGCGAGCAGCACCACCGCGTAGCCTTCAACAAGGAAGCGCGGGCACGCTTCCTAGCGTTCGCGACCAGCCCCGAGGCGCGCTGGCCGGGCAACTTCCGCGATCTCGGTGCATCGGTCATGCGCCTGGCCACGCTGGCCGACGCCGGGCGCATCACCACCGCGCTGGTCGACGAGGAGATCGCGCGGCTGCGCGCGCAGTGGCGCGTCGGCAGCGAGGCTTCGCCCCTGCTGCCGCTGCTCGGCGATGCACTGGACGATCTCGACCGCTTCGACCGCGTGCAGCTGGAAGAGGTCGTGCGCGTCTGCGCCCGCGCGAAATCGCTGTCCGACGCCGGCCGCACCCTGTTCGCCGCCTCGCGTCGGCAGCGCACCAGCACCAACGACGCCGACCGCCTGCGCAAGTACCTCGCCCGCTTCGGTCTGGATTGGGAGCGGGTGCGGGCCGTAGAGTGACGCCTTCGCACGCACCGAAGACGCCAGATGCACTGGATCCTGCAGACCAACCTGTTCAAGGAAACCGAGTGGGACAGCCTGGTGTCGGCGCTCGAACGCTTCGAACTGCCCTACAGCGTGCACAAGGTGATTCCTTTCGTCGGCGAGCTTGAGCCCGTGCCGGTGCTGCAGGCCGCCAAGGCGGTGTGCTTCGGCTCGTATTCGATGCGCCATGCCGCGAAGGCACACGGCTGGACGCCCGGCGTCTACGACCTCTTCGACCAGGACTTCCATGCGCAGCTGGCGGCATGGGGCGATCGCATGCTCAATGCGGATTCGCGTGTCATGGCGTTCCGGGACGTGCGACTGGACGGCCCCACCTTCCTGCGTCCCGTCGACGATTCGAAGTATTTCGCCGGACGCGTCTTCGATGCCGACGAATTCGAGGACTGGCGACGGCGCGTCTGCGACCTGGGCGAGGACCACGGCACCAGCCTGTCGCCGACGACCCTGGTGCAGCTGTGCGTGCCCAAGACGATCCACGCCGAGTACCGCTACTGGATCGTCGGCGGCGAAATCGCCACGAAATCGATGTACAAGCTCGGCCGCCGGGTGATGTACGCCTCCGATGTCGACGACCGCCTGGACGGGTTCGTGATGTCCGCGATCGCGGACTGGCAGCCGCATCGCGCCTTCGTCATCGATGTCTGCGATACCCCGGATGGCCCGCGCATCGTCGAGATCAACACGATCAACGCGGCCGGCTTCTATGCGGGCGACGTGCAGCGGCTGGTCGCGGCGCTGGAGGCATTGGAATACCAAGCCTCCTGAAGTCCGCGCAGCACGGTCGAGGTCAGGACGCATGCGCGCGCCGGTTCCAATCGTTGGCGGTCGCGACGAGCGACGCCCTGAGGTCGGGATGCACGACCCCGTGCCGAACACCCCAGGCAACCGATGTCGACGCATCCGGCAAGGCATCGACGATGAAGCTCAAGGATTCTGCCGACACGCCGGTCACCTGCGGCACGATGGGGAGCGACAGGAAGCGCCGCATCAGCCAGGTCGGCAGCTGGCCCAGCGGCTTCGGGCAGCCGATGGTCTCGGAGATCAACTCGATCGTGCGCCGCAGCGACAGCGAGCGGGGATCCAGCAGAAGATGTTCGACCATGGCGTCGCCGGGAGACGACAGGAGGGCGACGATGTACTCGGAGACATATCGTCCGGTGACCCACGGCACGACATCCGATGCGCTCCCGGGCGACAAGCGCAGCATGCCGCGCCGAATGGACCGGAGGATCCCGGCGATCGCCGAGTGATCCGGAACTTCCGGGGATCGCGGGTCGCCGATCACGGTCGCCGGGTGTATCCAGGTGATCGGCGTGTCGCCGGGCCGCATCCGCGACGGGCCCATCTCCAGGTAGGCCTTGATCTTCGAGACCTCGTAGCTGCCCCAGGTCCTTGCCGCGCGGGCCCAATCCACGTTGCGCTGGCGGAAACCCATGCTGTCCAGGCGCCGGGGTATCTGGCTCAGGTATCCGCACGCGCAGACGAACGGGCCGGCAATGCCCTGGTGGCTGGCCCACGCATGCAGACGCTGCGATGCGCGCACATTGACGGATTCAGCCTGTTCCCACGCCAAGCCCCAACCCCACATGGCCGCCAGATGCACGACACAGGTCACGCCGGCCAGGTGGCTGTGCGCCTGCGCGTCCCATCCGAAATCCTCGCGGGCGAAATCGGTCGCCACGCATTCCACGGTGTCCGTCGGCACGCCCTTGCCGGCGAGCCAGCGCTGCAGCTGCGGCCATTGCCCCGGCGGATCCCGCAGGGTGATCACGGCCTTGTTGCCGGTCGCCAACCAGCAGGACAGGACCTGTCGACCGATCTGACCGGTTGCACCCGTCAGCAACAGGACGGGATGCGACATGCTCGTGCGTTGCGCCATCTGCAGGGACCCGGCATCGAAGTTGGCGCATGCTAAAGTCTGGACTTAACTCCAGAGTCAAGCATGAAGATCGGTGCTCTCGCCAGGCAGACCGGAACGAGCGTGGACACGCTGCGCTTCTACGAAGAGAAGGGCCTGCTGGCGCCGCCGCGGAGGACGGAATCGGGTTACCGGATCTATCCGCCCGAAGCCGTCTCGCACGTGAAGTTCATCAAGCAGGCCCAGGCGCTCGGTTTCAGCCTGCAGGAGTTGCTGGATTTCATGCCGGCGTTGACCCAGGGCAGGATGAGGCTGGTGGAACTGCAGCAGCGGATCCACGTGAAGATCGAATCGATCGATGCGAAGATCCTGCAGCTGCAGTCGCTGCGCACGGAAGTCCTGCAGACGCTGCAGATGCTCGGATGCGATCCGGACACGACCCTGGATCCGCGGACCCTGAACAAGCCCTCGCAGTGATTCCCGCCCAGGCGCGCCATCGGACCATGATCCGGTGCCGGCTGCCACGACATCCCATGCCGCCATGCCTACCCTCATCCTCACCCCGCGCCATTCCGACGACACGCAAAGGCTGTGGAAGGCTGCAGCGGCCCGTGGCTGGTCGATCGAACGGCTGAGTCGCTGGCAGGTGCCGGAACACCTGCAGCAGGCGCATGCGCCCGTGCTCTACGCCGAAGCCTTGTTCGGGCCGACGCTGGCGGAGCAATTGGGCATTTCACTGGCCTCGCCGCCGGACGACTGGCTGGTGCGCCTGCCGGAACCGTATCGCAGGCGCGAGATCCGGTTGATGTCGCTGGCCGATGCACGGCGCCTGCCTGCACCGGCCTTCATCAAGCCGCCGAACGACAAGACCTTTCCCGCACAGGTCTATGCACCGGATGCGCTTCCCCAGGGTTACGACGAGGCGATGCCGGTGCTCGTCTCCGATATCGTCCACTGGGCCTGCGAATTCCGCTGCTTCATCCGCGACCGCAGGCTCGCTGCCTGCTCGATCTATTCGCGCCACGGCGAACTGCAGAAGGACAACGGTTTCTCCTGCACGGCCGCGGAATTGTCCGAAGTCCATGCGTTCATCGAGACGCTGCTGGGCGATGCCCGCGTCGACCTGCCCGTCGCGACGGTAGTGGATGTCGGCATGATCGAAGGGCGGGGCTGGGCTGCGGTCGAGCAGAACGCGGCCTGGGGCGCGGGGATCTACGGCTGCGATCCGGATGCGGTGCTCGATGTGCTGTACGCCGCGTCCGGACATCACCGCTGATCGGGGCACGATGTCCGCCTGATCGGCAGACCAGGCCGATGGTCGATGCCGTCGGGAACGTGTTCAGTGCCCGTGATGCGTCGATTCGCGCTTCGCGCCCAGCCCGCGGACGCGGAACGTGATGTCGACCTTGCCGGCCTTCTCGAAGCGCGCGGTGGCGGCGATCGCTTCGCCTTCGACGAAAGGACGCTTCGGGCCGAACAGCATCAGGTGGTAGCCGCCGGGCGCGAGTTCGACGGTCGCGCCGGCCGGAATCGCCAGGCCATCGCGCAGGGGGCGCATGCGCATCACGCCCTCTTCGTGGCGCATCTCGTGGATTTCGATGCGGGACACGGCCGGGCTGCTCACGGACAACAGCCGGTCGTGCTTCGTGCCGCCGTTGCGCACGGTCAGGAAGCCGCCGGTGACGCCCGCGCCCGGTGGCGTGGCGCGCACCCAGGGCGCCTCGACACGCAGGTCGCCGACGCGCTGCGCGCCGACCGGTGCGCTCACGCACAGAAGGACACCGGCCACGCACAGCGCGGCACGCACGGCCATCACGGACCACCACGACATCATCTCGACTCCCGGGTTGCTCGCCGGCCAGCGTACGCGCCCCGCAGACGCCTGCCGATGCGGCATTTTGTCCCAGGCCCGCTGCGGCACCCGCGCTATGGCGGCGCGGGCCGCGAGGACGGGGCCACGGGCAGGCTGACCGTGGCGCGCAGGCCACCGAGCGTCGGCGAGGCATCGAGGACGATGGTGCCGCCGAGGCGCTGCAGGGCCTCGGCGACGATCGACAGGCCCAGGCCGCTGCCTTCGACATCGCTGCCCAGCTCGCGATGGAAGCGCGAGAACACGCGTTCGCGTGCGTCCTCGGGAATGCCGGGGCCGGCATCCTCGACCACCAGCGTCGCGCGGTCGCCGTCGCGGCCGGTGCGTACCGCGACCTGGCCGCGCGCGGCATAGCGCACGGCGTTGTCGACCAGGTTGCGCACCACCGCATCGACCAGCAGATCGTCGCCGGCCACGGCGACCGGGGCGAGATCGAGCGCGATGCGCGCGGCATCGATGCCGGTGGCGGCGACGACATCGTCGCGGCAGCGTCGCGCGACCTCGGCCAGGTCGATCGACGCGGCCTGCGCGACCGTCGGTGCGTCGCGCTCGATCCGGCTCAGCGCCAGCAGCTGCGCGACCAGGCGCTCCATGCGCGCGATGCCGGCGTCCAGGCGCTGCTGCGACTGCGCGCGTTCGCCGGCATCCTCGGCGTGGGCGAGGTTGTAGGCGTGCAGCTTCAGCGCGGCGATGGGCGTACGCAGCTCGTGCGCGGCGTCGGCGGTGAAGCGTTTTTCCCGGGACAGCGCGTCGTGGAGGCGCACGAGCAGGCCGTTCACCGCACCGATGATCGCGGCGATTTCGCGCGGTACGCGGGCAAGGGCGATCGGCGCCATGCGTTCGGGCACGCGCTCGTCGACGGCGTCCGACACCCGTCGCAGGCTGCCGCAGGCCCAGCCGACTGCCAGCCAGACGAACAGGGCCAGCAGCGGCAGCGCGACCAGCAGCGGCAGCATCGTGCCGAAGGCGATCTCCTCGGCGATCTCGCTGCGGATGCCGGCCAGTTCGCCGGACTGGTACCAGCGTCCGCCCGGCGAGCGCAGGGTGAAGGTGCGCCAGTGCTCGCCGTCGATCAGGCTGTCGGCGAAGCCGGGCACCAGCGGTGCGAGGCGACGGGCGGGGCCACTGTCGGAGCGCAGCAGCAGGACGCCATGCCCGTCGCGCACCTGGAAGGCGAGCTTGGTTTCGTACACGTGGCCGGACGGCTGGGCCAGTGCGGGACCCTCCTCCTCGTCTTCGCCGTCGACGATGCCGTGCCACACGCGGATCACGATCGGGGCGTCGGGCGCCGCGCCGGGACTGCGCGCCGGCAACTCGGCCAGCGGCGCGTCCATCAGGCTCATCAGCACGCGCGAGGAATGCGCGAGCTTGGCGTCGAACAGTTCGTCGGCCTCGCGCAGGCCGCTGCGGTAGCTGAAGGCGGCGGCGACCAGCAGCACCACCGTGGTGGTGCCGATGATCGACAGGAGCAGGGCGCGGCGGATCGAGGACATGGCGGCAGTTCAGCGCATCCGCGACGGGGCGTCCAGCGCGGGCCGGACGGGCATCAGGCCGCGCCGCCGTCCTGCGCCGGGGCGGACGGCACCGGCGCCGACTGCGCCACCTGCTCGTCGAGCGCGTAGCCCACGCCGCGCAGGGTGCGGATCAGCGCCGGGTCCAGCTTGCGGCGCAGGGCGTGGACATGGACATCGAGCGCGTTGCTCGCGACATCCTCGTCCCAGCCGTAGAGGCGCTGCTGCGCCGATTCGCGGGTGATCGGCCGGCCGCGCTGTTCCATCAGCAGGCGCAGCAGGGCGAATTCGCGGCGCGGCAGGTCGATCGCGCGACCGCGCCAGGTCACCGCGAGCTGCACCGGGTCCAGTTCCAGCGCGCCGAAGCGCAGCAGCGGCGTGGCGCGGCCGACGCTGCGCCGCAGCTGGGCGCGCACCCGCGCCAGCAGCTCGTTCACGTCGAACGGTTTGCCCAGGTAGTCGTCGGCGCCGGCATCCAGGCCCAGCGTGCGGTCGCGGGATCGCTCGCGCGCGCTGAGCACAAGGATCGGGACGTCGGCGCCGGCGCGACGCGCCTGGCGGATGACCTCGATGCCGTCGACATGCGGCAGACCGAGGTCGAGCACGACCAGGTCGAAGCCGCCGTCGCGGATCGCGGCCAACGCGCTGGCGCCGTCGCGCAGCCAGTCGACCGTGTAGGCCGCGCGGCGCAGCGCGGTGCGCAGGCCTTCGCCCAGGGATTCGTCGTCTTCGACCAGGAGGATGCGCATGCCGCCAGTGTCGACGCCGGCTCAGCGCGAGGCAAGGTGCGCGCGGACCTTGGCGAGCAGCGCGGTGGCTTCCTTGCGCCGGCCCTGGTCGGCCAGCTCGCGGCCCGGGCGCGGCGGCGCGGCCAGCGCCTTCTCCAGCGCGGCGGCAGCCCCCTTCCAGTCGCCCTGGTCGCGCAGGAAATCGCCGTAGAAGTAGTTCGGGTCGATGCCGTCGGGATTGACCTTCAGGCCCTTGCGCAGCAGGTCGCGGGCCTTGTCGTCGTCGCCGAAGCCGACCGGCCAGCCAGGCACCTGGTAATACAGCACGCCGAGGCTGGTGTAGGCCGAACCGTCGAGTGCGTTCGGGTCGAGCTTGAGCGCCTGCTCGAAGTCGGCGCGCGCCTGCTTGGCCAGGCCCAGGGCGCCGAGGCCGCCGCGTTCGCCGGCATAGCTGGACAGCACGATGCCTTCCCAGATCAGCGCGGTGGGATCCTTCGGCTGCGCGGCCTTCGCGGCGGCGGCCTGTTTCGCGAGCGCTTCGAACGCGGCCTCGCGCTGCGCCTTCGGGGTGTTGTAGTTGACCTCGGCCCAGCGGTCGCGCACGGCGGCGACCTGCGGCGAGGGATCGCCGGCCAGCACGGTCGCGGAAGCCGCGAGCAGCGCGGCGCCGAGCGCGGTGGCGATGAGACGGTTGCGTAGGGCGGTGTGCATGGAAGTCTCCTGCGGGGATCGATGAAGGGAAGACATGACGGCGTGGTCGATGCTCAGGACCGCGCGTGGCGGCGGACGATGGGCAACTGCGCGGCGAGGTTGCGGTCGACCAGGCCGGGCAGCGCGCCGTTGATGCGGGCGAAGAGTTTCTCGGGCCAGCCGATCTGCATGCGGCGGCGGCCGCTGGCGATGGCGGCGACCAGCTGCGCGGCGACATCGGCCGGGTCGTCCTGCGCGACCTTCATCTCGCGGTTCATCGCTTCGACCTGCGGCGTGTTGAACGCGGTGCGGGTCGCGCGCGGCGACAGGTACTGGAAGCGCAGCGGCGTGTCGGCATATTCGCGGGCCAGGCCTTCCATCAGGCCGCGCAGGCCGAACTTGCTGGCGCTGTAGGCCGCGAACCCGGGAAAGGCCAGGCTGCCGAAGGTGGAGCCGATCGCCACCACCGAAGCCTGCGGATGCCTGCGCAGGATCGGCAGCAGGGCGTGGATCAGGCTCATCGAGGCGATGAGATTGGTGTTGACCAGGGTCTGCAACGCCTGCGGCGTCTGCTGCTCGAACATCCCGAACGCGCCCTGCGCATGCCCCAGCACCAGCACCGACGGCGTCGGCTGCAGCTGCGAAACCGCCGCGACGAGTTGCGCCGGCCCCTCGGGATCGGCGAGGTCGGCGATCACCGGGACGATGCGGCCCGGCGCATGCCGCGCCGCGATCGCCTGCAGTCGCGCCTCGTTGCGACCGACCGCGACCACGCGCGCGCCCGCCGCGACCAGCGCGTCGCACAGCGCGCCGCCGATGCCGCCGCTGGCGCCGGTGAGCAGGACGGTTCGGCCATCGAGCGCGCTCATGCGGCCTCCCGGACGGTCTCGCCGTTCGCCGCGTCGCGCGTGTCGCGCAGGGTGCGGAACACGTCGCCGTAGAGCTTGTAGAAGCGCTTCGCCGCGTGGACGACGGCGCGTCGATCGTCTTCGTCGTCCAGCCGGTTCATCAGCCGCTCGTAGAAGCCGGTGTGCTCGATGTCGAGGTCGCCGTGCGAGCGCAGGTAGCTGAAGGCATTGCGCGGCAGTCCGAGCGAGGTCTCGATGGTCTCGGCGGCGCGGGTGGCGAGCGCGACGCTGGTGCCTTCCAGCACCAGCACCATGCCGAAGAAGCCGACGGGATTGCCGCGGGCGATGGTGTCGTAGGCGTAGGCGACCATCAGTTCGGTGGCCTCGGCCGGCTGCGAGTGTTCGGAGGCGTCGCGGTCGGCGCCGCAGGCGGCGAGGTCGTCGAGGATCCATTCGTGGTGGCCCATTTCCTCCTCGATGTATTCGCCGACGGCGGTGCGCAGCCATTCCAGCCGCGCCGGCAGGCGCGCGCCGCAGGCCATCAGCAGCGGCACGGTGTGGCGCACGTGGTGGAAAGCCTGGGTGAGGAAGGCGATGTAGTCCTCGCGACGGATGCGCCCGGCCAGCGCGTCCTGGATGATCGGGATCGACAGCAGGAAAGCGCGCTCGGTTTGGGTCTCGGCGAGGAGTCTGTCGTGGAAGGCGATGTCGTTCGGTGCGGCAGCGGTCATGCGGCGGATTCCTGCAGGTGATCGAAGAAGGTGGGCTCGGACGCGTGGCGCGCATAGCAGGCCTCGACCGCGTCGGCATGGCGCGCGAGGATGGCGTCGCGACGCGGGCGGCCGTTGCTGGTCAGCAGGCCGTCGGCGAAGGTGAAGGGCGCATCGGCGCGGACGATGTCGCGCACGCGCGCATAGTCGGGCAGCGCGCGGTTGACCGCGTCGAGCGCGGCGCGCAGGGTGCTGTCGTCGACGGCGGGATCGCGCGGCCAGGCGATGGCGATGTTGAACGGCCGCGCCTCGCCGTGGACCACGGCCTGGGCGAAGGCCGGATGCTGCAGCAGCTCGCTTTCCACCCATTCCGGCGACACGTTGCGCCCGAACGCGGTGATGAACAGGTGCTTGCGCCGACCGGTGATGTGCACGAAGCCGTCGTCGTCGATGTGGCCGAGGTCGCCGGTGGCGACGGGGCCATGCCGCGAGGCCTCGTCGCCGAGGTACCCGAGCATGCGCACGCCTTCGACGAGCAGTTCACCGTCGCGCACGCTCACGCGGGCATGCGGCAGCGGGCGTCCGACGCTGCCCGCACGCATCGCGCCGGGCCGGTTGAGGCAGACCACCGAGGCGCACTCGCTCAGGCCGTAGCCTTCGAACACCGGCAGGCCGACGGCCTCGGCGCGCGCAATGAGGGTTTCGCCGACGCGACCGCCGCCGACGGCGAGGAACTTCAGCGAATCAGGCAGGGCCGCGCCGCGTTCCGCCGCCATCACCAGCGCCAACAGCAGTTGCGGCAGCAGGATCGCGCTTTCGGGCCGATGGCGATGCAGGCAGGCGATCAGCGTGGGCACGTCGAGACCAGCCGAACCGCTGTAGCCGATCTCGCCGAGCGAGGGCACGACGATTTCGGCATCTGACAGCAGCGCGGCGTACAGGCCGCCGACGTTCTCGAGCAGGGTCGACAGCGGCATCAGGCACAGGTGGCGCTTCGCCGACAGCGGGCCTGCGGCCTCGGCCAGCGAGGCCGCGACCGCGAGCAGCGCATCGGCACCGAGGCACACGCCCTTGGGCGTGCCGGTGGTGCCGGAGGTGAAGGTGATGACGACCGTGCCCTCGGGCAGATCGACAGGTTGCGCGGGCAACGAAACGAGGCGCATCCCGTCGCCGAGCGCGCGCGACGGCAGCGCGGCGAAGGCCTCGGGCAGCGCCGCGTCGACCGGCACCACCAGCGCATCGGCACCGCTGGTGGCCAGCGCGTGCGCGACCTGCCCGGGCGTGAAGAAGGTCGGCAGCGGCACGTGCACGCGGTCGAGCGAACGGATGGCCAGGTCCAGGGCGAGCCACTCGGGCCCGTTGTCGAGGCGGCTGGCGATGCGCATGGCGCCGCTGTCGCGGAGGGCATCTGCGAAGCTGCGGATGCGCGCGGCGAAGTCGTCGCCGGTCCAGCTGCCGCCGGTCCAGCGCACGCGCACCGCGTCGCCGCCGATGCCGGCGATCAGGCGATCGAAGCCCTGTTCGATGCTCATGCGCCCGCCTTCGCCGTGCGCGGCAACCAGGCGGGACAGGGCGACATCGACGGCAGCGCGCCGCTGCGGACCAGGTAGGCGTGACCGGCGCCGATGTCGCCGAACATCAGCATGGGTTGCGTGTCGTAGTAGCGGCCCCAGTCGCTGGCATCGCCCTGCAGCCGCGAGGCCAGCGCCGGGGCCAGTTCCACGGTGGCCAGGTGCAGGCGGTCGAAGGTATTGCGCAGCTGCCTCGTGGCCGCGAACAGCACCCAGCGGAACCCGGCCAGGTGCAGCCAGTGGGTCATGTGCACGATCAGGGCGCGGGCATCGCCGGCACGCACCGCGCCGAAGTTGCCGGCCTCGACCAGCGCGGAACGCGACACCGGCCGGCCGAGGTGCGCGGCGATCGCGTCGTCCGCCGGCATGTCGAGGTACTGCTCCACGAACAGCGGGCCTTCGTCGCCGCTGCGCAGGCCGACCGCCGCGCGCAGCGCGCCGGTGTCGTTGCGGAAGGCCAGCAGGTGCGGCAGGAAGGCCGCGAGGCTGGCGCCGTACCGCGCCCGATAGACCTGGGCGATGAAGGCTTCGGTCTCGGCGCGGCGGGCATCGCTGGCCTCGACCAGCGCACCCTGCGTGAAGGCGGCCTCGCCGACGCGCGGCGACGGCATCGGGACGAGGGCGTCTGACAGGGTGTCGGGCATCGTGGCGGTCATGAGCGTCATGGACCGGGATGCTCGGGGCGACGGATTAAGCGTCGATTAGACGATTGTGAGCATCGCGTGAGGGAAGCGTTGGCTTTTCATTGCGCGCCGTGCATGCGGTCACGCGCTTGACGCGTACTTAACGCGCGCTTGTCGAAATCCTGACGAAAACGAGGATGGATCGCGAATCGTTCGCGTTTGCGCGCGAACGAAACGATACATGCCACGCATGCGCGCAATCGCAGGGAACTTCGGCGGGCGGCGAACGACGACGCGTCGCGATCAGGCGTCGACGCCGCAGGCCCGCGCCTTGTCGCGCATCAGCGCGCGATCGCGGGCATTGCCCGCCAGCTCGGCGGCGCGACGGTACTCGTCGCCGGCCTCGGCGCGTCGGCCCAGGCGTTCCAGCAGGTCCGCGCGCACCGCGTGCAGCAGGCCGTAGTCGCGCAGCGCCTTGTCGTCGCACAGCGCATCCACCAGCGGCAGCGCGGCCTCGGGGCCGTCGGCCATGCCCACCGCGACCGCGCGGTTGAGTTCGATCACCGGCGACGGCGTCACCGTGCACAGCACCGCATAGAGCGCGGCGATGCGCGACCAGTCGGTGTCCGCAGCGCGCGCGGCGGTGGCATGGCAGGCGGCGATCGCGGCCTGCAGCGCGTACGGTTCGCGGCCACCGCCCAGCGCCTGGGCGCGACGCAGCGCGACCAGGCCGCGACGGATCTGCAGGCGATCCCAGCGCGCGCGGTCCTGCTGCAGCAGCAACACCGGCGCGCCGTCGGCATCGGTGCGCGCGCGGGCACGCGAGGCCTGCAGCTCCATCAGCGCGAGCAGGCCGAACACCTCGGGCTCGGCGGGCAGCAGGCCGGCGAGCACGCGCGCCAGGCGCAGGGCTTCCTCGCACAGCGCCGGACGCATCCAGTCGTCGCCGGCGCTGGCGGCATAGCCTTCGTTGAACACCAGGTAGATCACTTCGAGCACGGCGTCGAGGCGCTCGGCCAGCTCGGCGCGGCGCGGCACCTCGAAGGCGATGTCGCGCTCAGCGAGCGTGCGCTTGGCGCGCACGATGCGCTGCGCCACGGTCGGCTCCGGCTGCAGGAAGGCGCGCGCGATCTCGGCGGTGGTCAGGCCGCCGAGCAGGCGCAGGGTGAGCGCGACGCGCGACTCGCGCGGCAGCACCGGATGGCAGGCGACGAACACCAGGCGTAGCAGGTCGTCGCCGATGTCGTCGTCCGCGAAGGCTTGCGCTTCGTCGCCCATGGCGTCTCCGTGCAGTGCGAGTTCGATGCCGTACTCGTCCTGGCGCCGGGCATGCAGCGCGCGCTGGCGCAGGTGGTCGATCGCGCGATGCTTCGCCGCGGCCATCAGCCAGGCCGCGGGATTGTCCGGCACGCCGTCGGCGGGCCAGCGCTCCAGCGCGGCGACCAGCACGTCCTGCGCCAGTTCCTCGGCGACGCCGACATCGCCGGTCATGCGCGCCACGCGCGCCACCAGCTTCGGCGATTCCATGCGCCACAGCGCGTCGAGGGTGCGATGGAGGCGTGCGTCGGTCATCGGCGGCGATGACACCACCGCTGACGCCGGCATGCAAGCCGCGCGGATGCGCCCGGTTCGTGCACTCGATCCGGGCATTCAGTATTTGACGATCGACTTGAAGCCGCCCCAGAACATGCGCTTGCCGTCGAAGGGCATCTCGCCTGGCGGGCAGATCTTCTGCATGCGCGGATCGGCCATGACCTTCGCGTTGATCCTGTCGCGCTGCGCGCGGGACCGGTAGACGATCCATGCGAACACCACGACCTCGCCCGGCTTCAGTTTCACCGACTGCGGGAAGGACGTGAGCTTGCCCGGCTTCACGTCGTCCTCCACGCATTCGCAGTAGGCGAGCGCGCCGTGGTCCATCCAGATCTTGCCGGCCTTGCGCGCGATGCTGCGATAGGCGGCGATCTTGTCCTTCGGCACCGGCAGCACGAAACCATCGACGTACGACATGGGTCTTCTCCTCGTTGGGTGGGGGATGCTGGGGCTCAGGCCTGGGCGTCGGTCTTCATGCAGTTGACCATCCACGGCTTGCCGAAGCGGTCGGTGAACGCGGCCCAGCGATGGGCCCAGAAGGTTTCCTGCAGCGGCATCTGCACCGTGCCGCCTTCGGACAGCGCGGCGAAGATGCGCTCGGCCTCCTCGATGCTGGCCACGTCGATGTTGACGCAGGTGCCCACGCCCGCATCGACGTGCGGCGGCGGGCCATCGGCGCCCATCAGCACCGCGCCGTTGGCGTCGAGCTGGCAATGCATGATCAGGTTGTGGGTATCGGCGGGCATCTGCTCGCACATCGGCGAATCGCCGTAGGTCATGCGCATGACGATCTCGCCGCGGAAGACGTCGCGATAGGTGTCGAAGGCGGCGCGGCAGTTGCCGTTGAAGTTCAGGTAGGCGATGAAACGCATGGAACGCTCCTTGTGGCGTCGATGGACAGGGGTGGCGGTCGCAACCGGGTCAGGCGGGAATGGGCTCAGGGTTCGCCGGCGATGCGCTCGCGCAGCCGGTCTTCCTGTTCGCGCAGTTCGGGCGTGAAGGCCTCGCCGAAATCGTCGGCTTCGTACAGCGGGCGGATCTCCAGGCTGGAACCGCCACTGCCCGGGTGCGGGTCGGGGCAGCGGCGCGCCCATTCGATGGCTTCCTCCAGCGAACGCACCTGCCACAGCCAGAAGCCGGCGATCAGTTCCTTCGTTTCGGCGAACGGGCCGTCGATCACCTCGCGGCGCGGGCCGTCGATGTGGACGCGCACGCCCTGCGCGGTCGGCTTCAGGCCCTCGCCGGCCAGCAGCACGCCGGCGTTGGCGAGGTCTTCGTTGTAGCGGCCCATCGCCGCCATCAGTTCGGTGGAGGGCAGGACGCCCGCTTCGGACTCGGCGGTGGCTTTTACGATCACCATGACCTTCATGTCGTTCTCCTCGGGTGGGTGGGGCGGCCTGTCCGGCCCCATACCCGTCACGACGAACGACGACCTCCGGGATCGACACGCTCTGCGAGGAAATTTTTTCCGCCGCTTCCGGCACGGGTCGCCGCACCGCGCCTGCGGCATCATGGGCGCCGTCCCCCGAGCGCGCGGAGCCCCCGATGCAGTACCTGCTGCTGGTCTACACCGACCCCGAACTGATGGCCACCCTGCCCCAGGCCGAGTACGACCGGCTCATGCACGGCTGCATCACCCACGCCGATGAACTGAAGGCTGGCGGCTGCCTGCTCGGCTCGCAGCAGCTGGAGGACGCCCGCACCGCGCGCACCGTCCGCGTCCGCGACGGCGCCGCCCGCGTCACCGACGGCCCCTTCGCCGAAACCAAGGAAGTGCTGGCCGGCTTCAACCTGATCGAAGCCGACAGCCTGGAAGACGCCGTACGCATCGCCCACGAATTCCCGTGGATCCGCTTCGGCAGCATCGAAGTCCGCCCGGTGCGCGATTTCGACGCGGTGCGGCGGCGGGTGGGGGCGTGAGGGCGCGCATGACGTGATCGGCTGCGTCGAACCACGCGTCATCCTCGCGCAAGCGAGGACCCAGGCTTGATCACGGCTGATGCATGGGTCCTCGCTTGCGCGAGGATGACGTTGTCATGTCGTGACGTTCCGGTCACTGCAATCCGTCGCTGAAGCGCTCGCGACATCCCTCACCGCGCCGTATATCCCCCGTCGATCACCAGTTCCGAGCCGGTGACGAACTTGGCTTCCTCGGAGGCGAGATAGACCACGCCCCAGGCGATGTCGTCGGCTTCGCCCATGTGGCCGAGCGGGTGCAGGGCACCGACCTCGGCGCGGGCGGCGTCCAGGTCGGTGGCGCCGCTGGCCTGCAGGTGGTGTTCGACCATCGGCGTCCAGATGTAGCCCGGGTGGATCGAGTTGACGCGGATGTTGTCGCGCGCGTAGATCATCGCGTCGGTCTTGCTCATCAGCCGCACCGCGCCCTTGGAGGCGTGGTAGGCGGGGACGTCCGGCGCACCGATCAGGCCGTAGATCGACGAGAGGTTGACGATGCTGCCGCCGCGGGCCGCGCGCAGGTGCGGGATGGCGTGCTTGGTGCAGAAGAACACGCCCTTCACGTTCACCGCCTGGACGCGGTCCCACTCGGCTTCGGTGATCTCGTGGGTCAGCTTGGTCGAACCGGAGATGCCGGCGTTGTTGACCAGCACGTTCAGGCCACCGAAGTGCGCGACCACCGCATCGGTCGCGGCCTTCACCGACACCTCGGAGGCGACATCGACATGCCAGTACGCGGCGTCGATGCCGCGCGCCTGCAGCGCGAGCACCAGCGCTTCGCCCTCCACGTCGAGCACGTCGAATACCGCGATGCGCCCGCCTTCCTCGCCCAGCCGCTCCGCGCAGGCGCGACCGATGCCGAGCGCGCCGCCGGTGACGATGCAGACCTTGTCCTTCACTCGTTGCATGACGGCCTCCCCTTGTCGTGACGTGTGCGTGGATTGCACGCCGATACGCGCCCGGCGACCTTGATCGCGATCAAAGCCGGCCGATGCGCGCGCCGCTCATCGGTCCGCCGGGTCTCGCGGCCTCACGCGCAGGCCGTCGACGACATCATCGCCGGGGTAGACGATCACCCGGTCGCCGCGCGCCAGGCCCTTCACGACCCAGGCCTCGCGGCCGTTGCGGCCGCCCAGGTCCACGGGCACCAGGCGCGCCCGCCCCTCGCGCAGGGCGAACACGGCCATGCGCCCGGGGCCATCGCCGGTGTCGCCGGGATGCGGGAACACCGCGCCGACCGGCACGACCAGCACGCCGTCGCGGGCCTGAACGATCGCGCGCACGCCCACCCGGTAGCCGTCGCCGAGCGCGCCGCGGCGCGCGGGCGGGTCGAGCAGGTCGATCAGCACGCGCACGCGCTGCTCCTCGACGCCGAGCGCGGAGATCTTGGTGAACGCGGCCGGCTCGACCCGGCGCACGCGGCCGGCCAGGCTGCCCTCGCCGCCCCAGCGCTCGATGCGCACCGGCGTGCCGGGCGGGGTCTTCAGGGCATCGGTGGTCAGCAGTTCAGCGACCACCTCCATGTCGGCGAGGTCGCCGATGTCCAGCAGCGGCGTGCCCAGCGCGACCATGCCCTCGCTGGCCTGCGCCACGCGCAGGACGCGGCCGGACACCGGGGCGCGCAGCGCGAAGGCGCGGTCGGCCCCGCCGTCCGGGTTGCGCGCCGCCGACAGGGCCGCGCGCGCCTGTTCGAGTTCGTGCCCGGCGACATGCTGGTCCTGCTGGGCGCCGTCCAGCTCGCGCTCGGCCGCGCGCAGCGCCAGGCGATCGTTCTCCAGCTGGTTGGCCGAGACGAAGCGGTCGCGCGCCAGGGCCTCGTCGCGTCGCAGGGTGTTGCGCGCCTGCGCCACCGACACGCGGGCGCGGTCGATGCGCGAACGGGCACGCGCGACCATCGCGTCCGCCGCTTCCACGCGGGCGCGCAGCTCGGCCTCGGTGCGCGCATCGAGCATCGGCGACAGCGCAGGGGTGAGGGTGGCGACCACCTCGCCGGCCGCCACCGCATCGCCTTCGCGCAGCGCGATGCGCGCCAGCCGCCCGGACAGCGGCGCCGAGACGACATAGCGGTCGCGCACCCGGGTCCGCGCCTCCTCGTCGATGCTCGCCTCGAAGCGGCCGATCGCCGCCGTCGCGATCTCCACCGGCAGCGGCCTCGGCGCGAACGCCCACGCCAGCAGGCCCAGCGCCACCGCGCCCAGCCCGATGCCCCATCCCCATCCGCGTCGCGTGATCCGCATGCCTCGTCTCCGTGATTCCGTCATTCACTCGCGCGTCTTCAGCGCGGCCACCATGTCCAGCCGGTCGATCCGCCGACGCACCACCAGCGCGCTGGCCACCGCCGCAGCCAGCACCGCGAGGCAGGCCCAGGCGTAGGTGCGCGGGCGCAGCGCCACCGGGAAATAGAACTGGTCGCTGCGCAGCAGCTCCACGAGCAGGTGCACCAGGCCGTAGCCGGACAGCATGCCCAGCGGCAGCGCCAGGGCGATGACCAGGGCCATCTCGCCGAGCAGCAACGCCGACACCTCGGCGCGGCTGAAGCCGAGCACGCGCAGGCTGGCCAGTTCCCAGGTGCGTTCGGCCAGGGCGATGCGCGCGTTGTTGTAGACCACGCCGATCGCGATCACCGTGGCGAACGCGGTCAGGATCGTGCTCATGATCCGGATGTTGCGCGCGCTGATCTCCTGCATGTTGCGCCACAGCGTCGCCTTGCTGAACGCGCCGACGATGCGCGGCAGGCGCATCGCGGCGGCGAGGAAGCGCGGTTCCGCGCCGCGCGACACCGCCACCGGGAAACGCCCGGCGACATCGTCCTCGCCCAGCGCGCGGTTGAGCGCGCGGCGCTCCATGTAGGCGTTCAGGCCCATCATGTCGCGGACCGTGGCGCGCAGCGGCAGGTGCAAGATGCGCGCGCGGCCCTCCAGCACCTCCACGCGCACCGTGTCGCCGACGCGCAGGCCGAGCTTGTCGGCGAGGCGATCGGTCAGCACCAGGCCGTCGGGCGAGGGCCGCCAGGCGCGGTCGTCCACGTCGACGATGCGCTGCAGCTCCGGCCGCGCGGGCAGGCCCTGCAGGACGAGGCGCTCGCTGCGGTGGCCGTGGACGATGCGCACGGCCACGTCGCGGCCGGCCTCGACCGAGAGCGCGCCGGGCAGCCGCGCCAGTTCGTGCACGGCGGCGGCTTCGGCCGGTTCGGCCAGCCAGACGATCACGTCGGCGCGCAGCTCGACGCGGAACTTCGAGTCGACGATGGTCTCGATCGCGTCGCGGAAGAAGTTGCCGAGGATGACGATGGCCACCGCCGCCGACACGCCCGCGACCGCCAGCGCGCTGCGCAGCGGGCGACGTTCGAGGTTGCGCAGGATCATCCGCAGCACCGTCGGCAGGCGCCGCAGGCCGAGGCGTTCGGCGAGCGTCGGTCGATAGCGTCCGGGCGAGGGCGGGCGCATCGCCTCGGCCGGCGCCAGGCGCATCGTCGCCAGCAGCGGGTTGGCGGTGCCCAGCGCGGCGGTCGCGAGGGCGATCGCGGCGCTGGCCAGCACCAACCCCGGCGCCATGCGGTGGTCGAACCGCGGGAACTGGAAGAAGTCGGCGTACAGCCCGACCATCGCCGTGCCCAGCCACTTGCCGAGGGCGAGGCCGAGCAGCAGGCCGATCGCGACGATCACGACCACCTGGGTGAAGTAGTGTCCGGCGATGCGTCGGTCCGGATAGCCCAGCGCCTTGAGCGCGGCGATCTGCTCGCGCTGCGTGGCGATGGTGCGCGAGATGACCACGTTCAGCAGGAAGGCCGCGACCGCGAGGAAGATCGCCGGCAGCACGGTGCCGAGCACGCGCTGCTCGCGGATCTCGTTGTCGAGCATGGCGTGCGAGGTCTGCTCGCTGCGATCGTGGGCTTCGCGTCCGCCCCAGGGCGAGATGACGCGTTCGATGCCGGCGACCGCCTCGGCATGCGACGCGCCCGGCGCCAGGGTCGCGGCGACATGGTTGAACGCACCATCCATGTCGCTGGCCGCCGCCAGGGTGTCGTGGTCGACCCAGAACACGCCGAAGCCGCGCATGTCGGGCATGCCGCCGTAGCCGGCGAACACGTACTCGGGCGACAGCGCGATGCCGACGATGCGCAGCGTGCGCTGCCGGCCGTTGATGAGCGCGCGCAGCCGCGCACCCGGCCGCAGGCCGCGCGCCTCGGCGAAACCGGCGGACACCAGGGCCTCGATCCCGTCGCCATCGTTGCCCCCGCCTGCGTCGCCGGCCTGCGGCATCCGTCCGGCGCGCAGGGCGATGCGGTTGATGCGCGGCGGGTGGCGGGGATCGATGCCGATCAGGTGGCCGAGGATCGGGTCGTCGACGCCATCGATGCCGATGCGCACGGTCTGTTCGACGGTCAGCTGCAGGTCGGCGATGCCGGGCACCGCGCGCAGGGTGTCGCCCAGCGCCAGCGGCGCGCGCTTCACCGTGGCGAACACGTCGGCGAAATGCGCCTCGGCGTAGTGGCGGTCGCGCGCCCGGGCCAGCGAGTCGATCGCGCTGAGCGTGGTCACGAAGCCGGCGACGCCGCTGGCCACCACCAGCGCGATGGTCAGCGCCTGGCTCCAGCTCTGGCGCAGGTCGCGCAGCAGCTTGCGATCCAGCGCCTTCACGGTCGAAATCCTCGCCCGCTCACCACGACAGCTCCGACGGCCGCAGCCGATGCGCGTTGCGTTCGATCCGCTGGATGTGCCCGTCGCCGAGCACGATCACCCGGTCGGCCATGCCGGCGATGGCGGCGTTGTGGGTGATCACCACCACCGTGGTGCCGAGTTCGTCGTGGATGCGTTCGATCACCTCCAGCACGCGCTTGCCGGTGGCGTAGTCCAGCGCGCCGGTCGGTTCGTCGCACAGCAGCACCGCCGGGCGCTTCACGATCGCCCGGGCGATGGCCACGCGCTGCTGCTCGCCGCCGGACAGCTGCGAGGGGAAATGGTCGCGGCGCGCGGTCAGGCCGACGCGCTCGACCGCCTCGTCCACCGGCATCGGGGCGTCGGCGATGTCGGCGACCAGCTGCACGTTCTCGCGCACGGTCAGGCTGGGAATGAGGTTGTAGAACTGGAAGACGAAGCCGACGTGCTCGCGGCGGAAACGGGTGAGTTCGGCCTCGCCGGCGCCGTCGAGCCGGTGTTCGCAGTAGGCGACCTCGCCCGCGCTGGGCACGTCCAGGCCGCCGAGGATGTTCAGCAGGGTGGACTTGCCGCTGCCGGACGCACCGAGCAGGACGATGAACTCGCCGGCGGCGATGTCCAGGTCGACCCCGTGCAGCGCGACCACCTCGACCTCGCCCATGGCGTAGACCTTGCGCAGCCCCCGCGCGCGGAACACAGGCATTTCGACAGGCGCTTCGACCGGTTCCCCGGCCTGCCCGACCTCCGACGACACCGTGCCCGCATTCGGATCCATCGCGTCCTGCCCGTGATCGGCATGGCGTCGACTCTACGCCGCAAGCTGACCGAACAGATTGATTCCGATCAATGCCGGCCGGCGCGGATCCTGCTGGAATGCCCGTACACACCCAAGACGCGAGGCATGATCATGATCAAGGACATTCTGGTTCCGTGGATCAACGCCGACAGCGAGCGTTCCGTGGCCGATGCGGCCCTGTCGCTGGCGGCCGGGTCCGGGGCCCACGTTGCGGTGCTGGTGACGGTGGACGTGCCGGCACCGATGCCCAGCGACTGGGGCGCGATGGCCTACGACATCTACGCGAAGCTGCACGCCGAAGCGCGCAAGCGCGCCGACGAGCGCGCCGAGGCGCTGCGCCAGCGCTTCGCCCATGCCGAGGTGCCGGTGGAGGTGCGGGTGGCCGATGCGGTGTCGGTGTTCCCGCAGAACACCGCGACCATGCACGCACGCCACGCCGACCTGACCGTGCTGCCGGCGATGCCGCGCGACGGCGCCGAGTCGATGCTGGTCCACGACCACTTCCACGACCTGCTGCGACACTCCGGGCGCCCGGTGCTGGTGGTCCCCGCCGACAGCAAGGCGCAGCTGCCGCCCAGGCGCGTGGTCGTGGCCTGGAAACCCACCGCGCAGGCCGCGCGCGCGATCGGCGACGCCCTGCCCTTCCTGCAGGCTGCGGAGCTGGTGAGCGTGGTGGTGATCGACCCGAAGATCGGCGAGGCGGCCTACGGCGCCGAACCCGGCGCGGACATCGCGGCCCACCTCGCACGGCATGGCGTGAAGGTGGAAGTGATGACGCGGCCGAGCATGAATTTCTCGGCGGCCTACGCACTGCTGGATGCCGCCCGCGACGTGGGCGCCGACCTGCTGGTGGCCGGCGGCTACGGCCATTCGAGGCTGCGCGAAGCCGTGCTCGGCGGCACCACGCGCGAACTGCTGCACACCGCGCACATCCCGGTGCTGTTCGCGCACTGAGCGAAGCCTCGCCAACCGAAGCCCCGCATGCGCAGGAACGCATGCGGGGCTCGACACGCCCTATGCTGGGACGACCCGCCGTCCCGGCCCCCGTCCACCGCCTGCATCGATGCCCACCCTGCCGCCCGAATTGCCCGGTCTGTGCGTCGCCTTCGGCATCGGCCTGCTGATCGGCATCGAGCGCGAACGCAGCAAGGGCGAAGGCCCGGCGCGCGGCGCGGCCGGCGTGCGCACCTTCCTGCTGGTGGCGCTGGCCGGCGCGATCGCGCAGCGCATCGGCGGCGCGGGCGTGGCCATCGGCGGCGCCTTCGTCGCGCTGGCCGCGCTGGCCAGCTACCGCCGCAGCCGCGACACCGACCCCGGGCTGACCACCGAGGTCGCGATGCTGGTGACCTTCCTGCTCGGCGTGCTGTCGATGACCGCCCTGCCGCTGGCCGCCGCCCTGGGCGTGGTCGTCGCCGTGGTGCTGGCCAGCAAGTCCGGCCTGCACGCCTTCATCCGCAACACCCTCACCGAACAGGAACTGCACGACGCCCTGCTGCTGGCCGCCGCCGCCGCGGTGGTGCTGCCGCTGCTGCCCGACCGCGCCATCGACCCCTGGGGCGCGCTCAATCCGCACAAGCTGTGGCTGCTGGTCGTGCTGGTGATGGCGATCAACGGCGCCGGCTACGTCGCGCTGCGCATGCTCGGGCCCGGCGCCGGCCTGGCGCTGGCCGGCTTCGTCGGCGGCTTCGTCTCCAGCACCGCCACCATCGCCGCGATGGGCGACCGCGCGCGCGCCTCGCCGCAATGGGTGGCGCAGTGCGCCGCTGCCGCGCTGTGCTCGAACATCGCCACGATCCTGATGCTGGCGGTGATCATCGGCGCGGTGTCGATGCCGCTGCTGCTCACCCTGGCCTGGCCGCTCGCGCTGGCCGGCGCGGCCGCGCTGGTCTCGGCGCTCGCGCTGCGGATGCATGGCGGTGCGGGCGCGGTGGACGGCGATGCCGTGGCCCCGGGCCGGCCGTTCGAGCCGCGCCATGCGCTCACCTTCGTCGCCATCGTCGGCGCAATCCTGCTGCTGTCGGCCGGCGTGCACCGCTGGCTGGGCGACACCGGCGTCCTGCTCGCGGCCGGGGTCGCGGGATTGGCCGACGCACACGCCGCCGCCGCCTCGGTGGCGCAGCGCGTGGCCAGCGCGCAGATCACGCCCGCGCACGCCGGCTGGGCGGTCTTCGTGGCGCTGGCGGCCAATTCGGCCACCAAGCTGCTGATGGCCTGGCTGCGCGGTGGCGGCGGCTACTGCCTGCGCATCGTGCCCGGGGTATTGGCGATCCTCGCCGCGTTCGCTGCCGGGATGTGGTGGCGGGGCTGAAGGTCGAGGGTCAGGGATCGAGCCTCAGGGATCGAGGATCAGCGCAGCGCCGACTGGATCTCCTCCAGCGAACGGCCACGGGTGTCCACGCCGGCGCGCCAGAGCATCACGCCCGACACCGCCATCGGCAGCGCGATCACCAGCGCCGACATCGCGAAGTGGTCGAAGAAGCCGATCACGCCGAGGCCCGCACCGAAGATGCCGCCGAGCTTGGAACTGGCGGCGATGAGCCCCGAGCCGGTCGCGCGCAGCGCCACGGGATAGATCTCGGCGGCATAGGGAATCAGCATCGCGATCACGCCGCTGACGCTGACCAGCAGCGCGGCGGTGGCGGCCACGGTGAGCGGCTGCGAGCGCATCTGCAGCCAGCCCATCGCGCAGAACGCGAGCAGCGACAGCGTGGTCAGGCCGATGAACAGGACCAGGGCGCGGATGCTGCTCCAGCGGTGGTAGAGCCACACCGTCACCGCGATCCCCGGCAGCGCCAGCAGCGCGGAACGCGCGAGCAGCGCACTGGCCGCCTTCGGGTCCACGCCCAGTTCGACCAGGTTGGTCGGCAGCCACAGCAGGAAGCCGAAGTTCGCCAGGCCCCAGGCGACGCCGCAGACCAGCAGGCCGGCACTGATCGGCGCGTGGGGGCCGCGCATCAGCGCACGCAGGCCGCTGACCGGATGCGCCTCGTCGAGCGCGGCGTGGCCCTGGTGGGCCTGCCAATCGGCCGGCGCGTCGTCCTCGATCGCCTTCGCGGAGCCGCCGGCGAAGCGGCGCAGCACCGCACGCGCCTCGTTCTCCAGGCCCATGTTCGACAGGAAGCGCGGCGACTCGGGGATCCAGCGGTTGAGGACGATGATGAGCGCGCCGGTCGGCAGGCCCAGCAGCCACAGCACCCGCCAGCTGAACATCGGCTCCAGCACCGCGGCCGCGCCCGAGGCCAGCAGGTAGCCCGCCGAAGTGCCGACGCCGCCGAGCGCGACCAGCAGCCAGCCGCGATGCGAGGCCGGCACGGTTTCGGCCATCAGCGTGAACACGATCGGCAGCAGGCCACCGGCCGACGCGCCCATCAGGAAGCACATCGCCAGGTTCCATTCGAACGTGGGCATGGCGCCGCAGATCGCGGTGCCGATGAACATCAGCGCCGACAGCAGGATCGCGGCGCGGCGCCCGAACAGGTCGCCGATGCGGCCCCAGGCGATCGACCCGACCGTGGTGCCGGTCAGCGCGAACAGCGCCAGCAGGCTGGCGCGCGATTTGGTGATCTCGTATTCGGCGCTCATGCCCGGCATGACGAAGCCCAGCGTGGCCGGCTTCATCACGTCCACGGCCAGCGCGATCGCCAGCACCGTCACCAGCACCCAGTGCGCGCGGTTCAGCGGCACGCCGTCGGCCACGTGGAACCAGCGGTGGTCGCGCGCCGCCTGGCCGTTGGCGCGCAGCGCCTCCAGGCGCGGCGTCAGGCCATACATCGACAGCGCCAGGCCGACCGGGATCGCCAGCATCCCCAGCCACATCTCGGTCGTCATCGGCATGCCGACCATCTGCCAGTGGGTGTGCTCGCCCATCATGAACATCGGCATGTGCGCCAGGACGCCGCCCAGGACCAGCAGGCAGCCGAACCAGAAGGTGAAGGGATGGTGGAACGCGATACCGTCGAGCTTCATGCCGGATCCGGATGCGGAAAGGAGCCGCATCCTAGCCTGCGCGCTGCACGCCTGCTGCGGCGATTCAGGCGCCGGGCTTCGACGCCCGGAGCTGCCACAGCGACCCCGGGCCCACGCCGATCACCACCACCGGCGCGCAGGCCAGCCAGACCGGCGCACCTTCCGGCAGGACCGCCGACAGCAGCAGGCAGGCCAGCAGCGTCGCCAGCAGGCTGAGGTAAAACCGCCAGAAGGACAGGGCCTCGCCCAGGGCGACCAGCACCTGCAGCAGCATTGCGCTGCCTCAGCGCCCGCCCGCCGGCCGCGCGGCACCCGCGCGCGAGGCCAGGCCGGCGCGGCAGCGGAAGAAGGTCGAATTCGCCAGCCACTGCTGGTCGGGGTAGTAGGCGAACAGCAGCTGGCCGTCCTTGAGGGTGTCGATCACCTGCTGCGCCACGGCGGGACGCACCGCCGGGCAGCCGAGGCTGCGTCCGAGCCGGCCCTGGCGCTGCGCCATCACCGGATCCACGTACGGCGCGCCGTGCATGACGATGGCGCGGTCGCGGGCGCGGTCGTTGATGCCCGGCTCCAGCCCGTCCATGCGCAGCGAGTAGCCATTGCCGCCGACGTAGGTCTCGGCGGTGGCGAACAGGCCCAGGCTGGTCTGGTGGCTGCTGTCCTGGTTGGAGAAGGCGGTCGCGAAGTTCTCGCCGCTGCGCCGGCCATGGGCGACGTGCTCGGCGTAGAGCAGGCGCGCATCGCGCAGGTCGAACACCCACAACCGGGGTTCGGTCGAGGGCCGCGAGTAGTCGATCACCGCCAGGCGACGCGCCGGGGCGACCCGGCCGGATTCGGCCGCGCAGCCGGCGGCATCGAGCGCGAGGCCGAGCACCTTCGCGTCCAGGCGCGGGGCCTGTGCGTGCAGGCGCTGGAGCAGGTCGGGCCCGCCGGCGGGGGCCCGCTCGGGGATCGGCATGCCCACATCGTTGGCGGACGCCAGCGGCGCGGACCCCAGGGCCAGCAGGAGGGAGAAGGCGAGGGACTTTGGCGACATCGGCGCAGGATAGCCGTGGAAGCCGACGCGTTTCATGAACCTGTCGGCACTTTTCACCGCCCTGGCGACCCCGGATCCGGCGGGACGAAGACCGGTTGGGCCGGCGGCGGGGGTGGCGTCTCGGGCGGCGTGGGCTCCGGCGGGGCGTCCGCGCGCAGCACGGTCAGGCCCTCGTCGACACCGGCGGGGCGCAGGGGTTCGTCGGTCAGCACCACGGTCGCGCCGGGGCGCAGGGCGTCGTAGACCTGCCGGGCGAAGGCCGGGTCGACCTGCAGCTGGCCCTCGGCCACGAGGCGATGCAGCCCGTCCTCGGGCATGCCCCCGCTGCGCGGCACGGCCACCGCCAGCCAGCGCAGGCGCGGCCGGTCCGGCAGCACCGCGCTCGGCCCCTCGGCGACGCCCTCCAGCAGCACGTAGGCATGGGTCCCCTGCGGCGCCAGCGGCCCCACCCCCACCCGGGCCCGGCCGATCTCCACGCCGTTGCGCAGCACGAGCACGCGCTGGTCGCGGGTGCTCAGCAGCACGGTCAGCGGCCCCTCGGGGGCGCGTTCAGGCACCCAGACGCTGTCCTCGTCGACCGGTGCCGGCAGCCGGGGCGTGCCGCTGGCGGCATCCACGGGCGCGAACAGGCCCGGCGAGGCCACCTCCGGCGGGTGCGAGGCGCCATCGGCGATCACCACGGTCATGCCCCGCGACGTGGTCGCGAACAGCTTCTCGGAGAAGGCATGCGGCAGGCGCACGCAGCCATGCGAGGCCGGGTAGCCCGGGATCCGGCCCGCGTGCAGCGCGATGCCGTCCCAGGTCAGGCGCTGCATGAACGGCATCGGCGCGTTGTCGTAGAGGTTCGAATAGTGCTCGCGCTGCTTTTCCAGGATGGTGAACACCCCCGTCGGCGTCTCGTGGCCGCGCATGCCCGTGCTCACCGTCGACACGCCGATGCGCACGCCGTTGCGGTACACGTGGGCGCGCTGCTCGGGCAGGCTGACCACGATCACCACCGGCCCCTGCGGCGCCAGCTCCGGGGTCCAGACGAACTGGCCCGGCTTGAGCACCGGCGTCGCGACGGGGACGACGGGCTTCGCCGCCGCAGGCTTCACTCCAGCAGGTTTCGCTGCGGCAGGCTTCGCTGTGGCAGGCTTCGATACAGCCGGCTTTGCTGCGGCCGGCTTCGCACTGCCGGGCGCACCGGGCGACTGCGCCGCCAGCGGCATCGCGACCGCCATCGCACAGGCCAGCAGGGCACCACTGCGGGCGCGGATCGACATGGACGGACCTCCGGGACATCGGCATTGCATCGCGACCCATGCATGATGCACGGCGTCGATCGTCGTCGCTTGATCCCGCGCACGATTCGATGCGGGCGGACGCCGCCGCGCTGGTCGTCGTGCCCGGCGCCGGCCAGAATACGGCCATGACCACCGACACCGCCCCCCTGCTCGACTGCGTCGAGCGCCTCACCGGCAGCCAGCCTGCCTGGACCATCCTCTGGCTGCACGGCCTCGGCGCCGACGGCAACGATTTCGTGCCGATCGTGCCCGACCTCGTCCGTCCCGGCTGGCCCGCGCTGCGCTTCCTGTTCCCGCACGCCCCGGTCCGCCCGATCACCTGCAACGGCGGCATGCGCATGCGCGGCTGGTACGACATCATCGACCTCAGCGCCGACAACCTCTTCAACCGCGCCGATGAAGCCGGCGTGCTCCAGTCCGTGGCGCAGGTCGAAGCGCTGATCGCCCGCGAAGCCGAACGCGGCATCCCGCCGGAGCGCGTGATCCTGGCCGGTTTCTCGCAGGGCGGCGCCGTCACGCTCGCCGCCGGCATGCGCCGCACGACGCCATTGGCGGGATTGATCGCGCTGTCCACCTACGTTCCCGCAATGCACAAGGCCGAGGCCGCCTTCCAGGCAGGCGCCGAACGCCAGCCGCTGTTCATGGCGCATGGCCGCTTCGATCCGGTTGTGCCGTTCGTGGCGGGTGAACAGAGTTGCGCACTGATGCAACGCCTCGGGTTCCGGGTGGAATGGAAGCAGTACCCGATGCAGCATCAGGTCTGCATGGAAGAGATCCGCGATCTCGGCGACTGGATGCAGGCCTTGTTCGCAGGCGCGACCCGCTAGAACGGTCACTGTTGCAAAGCGTGGCGACAGGACTAAGATCGACCCATCGCGATTCCAGGTCACACAATGACGTGAAAGTCCTCATCGCCGACGACGAACCCATGGCCCGCGAGCGCCTCCGTGCGCTCCTCGCCGAGCAGCCCGGCCTGGAACTGGTCGCGGAGGCCGGCGATGGCGAAAGCGCGCTGGCCGCCTGCAACGAACACCATCCCGACATCGTCCTGCTGGACATCGCCATGCCCGGCCTGGACGGCCTGGAAGCCGCACGCCGGCTGACCATGCTCGAACCGCGCCCGGCGGTGATCTTCTGCACCGCCTACGACGAACACGCGCTGTCGGCCTTCGATGCCGCCGCCGTGGACTACCTGGTCAAGCCGGTCCGTCGCGAGCGCCTCGCCGCCGCGCTGGAACGCGCCCGCACCTTCATCGCCGGCCGCGCCCCGCGCCCGGACACCGGCGAAAGCAACGGCAACGGCAAGCGCCGCACCCACCTCTGCGCCCGCCTGCGCGGCAGCCTGCGCCTGATCGCCATCGAGGACATCCGCTACCTGCACGCGGAAGAGAAGTACGTGGTCGTGCACCACGCCCGCGGCGAGGACCTGATCGAGGAATCGCTCAAGTCGCTCGAACACGAATTCGGCGACAGCTTCGTCCGCATCCACCGCAACTGCCTCGTCGCCCGCGAGGAACTCATCGAACTGCGCCGCTCCGGCGACGGCCGCATCGAAGCCGTACTCCGCCACGGCGACAAGCCGCTGGAAGTCAGCCGCCGCTGCGTCCCCCAGCTGAGGGAGCTGGTGCGGCATCTATAGGGTGGCGGTGAGCGAAGCGAACCCCACCTCGCCGCGTTCGACCCGCATGACGGCACCTGCGATCCAGGCCTGCCTCGACAGGCTCGTTGCACTGTGGGAACAGCTCCGGCGCGAGGCGCGTCCAGATGGATTCTGGGTCGCGCAACACGATCGCGTCGATGACTTCGAACGGCCTCACACCCATCCGGTGATCGCGGCGTGGTATGCCGATGCGCAAGGTCTCCGCCCGCGCACGCTCGACGACTTCGATCGATTCCATCGCATACAGACAGGCGAGATCTGGGCTGCCGAGAGCGCACACTTCCAGACGCGAGCGGCTTTCCTCAGTCGCGGCAGGATGGGACATGCCATCGGCATCGCGCGCATCGGCGTGACGAACGAACCTGGCGTGATCTATCTGGACTATCTGTGGGGCGGACTGGAGGGACAGGGCCTGCTGTTCCGCTTCGATGAAGGCGATGGACTGCTGACACTTGAACGCGTGGTCTGGATCACCTGATGCCGACATGACGATGCCTGCCATCCACTTCTACAGCACCACCGACGACTACGGCGAATTCTCCAACTTCGCCGAGTACCCGATCCGCATCGACGGCGAGACATGGCCGACGACCGAGCACTACTTCCAGGCGCAGAAGTTCGAGGATGCGGCCTGTCGCCAGCGCATCCGGCGCGCGTCCTCGCCGATGGAAGCGGCGCGCATGGGGCGTGATCGGAAAATGAAACTGCGACGCGACTGGGAATCGGTGAAGGTGTCGGTGATGCACGCAGCGCTGCTCGCCAAGTTCCGCCAGCACGGGGACCTGCGCGCGCTGCTGCTGTCGACCGGCGATGCGAAGCTCGTCGAGCACACCGAGAACGACGACTACTGGGGCGATGGCGGCGACGGACGTGGCCGCAACATGCTGGGCCAGCTGCTGATGCGGGTGCGGGCGGCGCTGGCGACGGAGGCTTGAGGTCGCGCAGAAATGGCGCCACGTTGAGGCCATGATCCTGTTCATCAATATCCTGCTCGGCCTCGCATTTTTGCTGTTGCTGCTATTCATGGCGCTGTATGTCACCTGGATCTTCATTTCGCGCATCAGACGCGGCGAGTCGAAACCGAAGTCCTTCCTGCGCTGGCTGCGCGATCTGTTCGACTTGGCGAGCGGGGTGGGGTGAGGGGATCGAGCGATCGGTTCCGCCCGAGGCCTGCCGCGTTTGATCGATGGCGATGGTGGGCTTCGCTGCGCTCAGCGCCACCCTACGCGGGCTCCGGGCGGGTTGGGGCGTCCGGGACGCATGCGATAATCGCGGCATGAAGACCCTGCGCATCGCCACCCGAAAGAGCCCGCTCGCGCTCTGGCAGACCGAGCATGTCGCCGCCCTGCTGCGCGGCCTGGATCCCGACCTCGAGATCACCCTGGTGCCGCTGTCGACGCGCGGCGACCAGGTCCTGGACCGCTCGCTGGCGGCGGTGGGCGGCAAGGGCCTGTTCCTGAAGGAGCTGGAGGAGGCGATGCTGCGCGGCGAGGCCGATTGCGCGGTGCATTCGCTCAAGGACGTGCCGATGGCACTGGAAGGTCCGTTCGTGCTGCCGGCGATCCTGGAACGCGCGGACCATGCCGATGCCTTCGTGAGCAACAATCACGACGACATCGCCTCGCTGCCCTACGGCGCGCGCGTCGGCAGTTCGTCCCTGCGCCGGCAGGCGCAGCTGCGCGCGCTGCGTCCCGACCTGCAGCTGGTCGACCTGCGCGGCAACGTGAACACGCGCCTGGCCAAGCTCGATGCCGGCGAATACGACGCCATCCTGCTCGCCTGCGCCGGCCTGCAGCGCCTGGGCTTCGACCGCCGCATCCGCGCACGCCTCGATGCGCCGGCATGGCTGCCCGCGCCGGCACAGGGCGCGATCACGGTGGAATGCCGCGAGGACGACGACGCGACGCGTGCGCTGTTCGCCGCGCTGAACCACGCGCCGACGCGGCGCTGCGTCGAGGCCGAGCGCGCGATGAACCGCGCCCTGCACGGCAGCTGCCAGGTGCCGGTGGCCGCGTTCGCGCACGAAGTCGAAGGCGGGTTGCACCTGGTCGGCCAGGTCAGTGCGGTCGAGGACGGCCGCGCGGTACGCAGCGAGGCAACCGGCGACGATGCCGATGCGCTCGGCCAGCAGGTCGCGCAGCAATTGCTCGACCTCGGCGCCGGCGAGTTCATCGCCGGGCGCTGATCGCGCATCTACCAGCTGTTGTAGAGCGGAGCGAAGCTCCGCTATCCCGTCTCCGGAGAGGCCGCAGCGGAGCTTCGCTCCGCTCTACAGGGGCGTGACCCAGCGTTGTAGGAGGGCCTTCAGGCCCGAGCTTTTTCGTGATGACAAAACAAGAGCTCGGGCCTGGTTTTCAACAGCCGAATGGCTGGTCAGGCCCTCCTACAGAAAACCATTTCCGGGCGAATCAGTAGTACAGCGTCACCACATGCTTCGCTTCGGCGAAGAACAGCCAGCGTTCGACCAGCGCGCCGAGCTGGAACGACAGCGCCGCGCCCCAGTACAGCGCCGCGGGTCCGCCCTGCGGCAACAGCAGCATCGGCAACGCGCACAGCGCGGGCACCAGCGCGAACAGCACCAGCGCGATCATGCGCAGCTTGCGCGCATGTTTGCGGGCGACGACGAAACCCATCTCGCGGTTGAGGTAGTTCGCCTCGGTATGCGGCCGCTCGAACACCGACACCTCGCGGCTCGGCAGGCCGACCGCATCCCCGCGCGACAGCGGCAACGCGTCGTCGTCGATCGCGCGCCAGTAGCGCCATTTCATCGCCGCCAGCACGATCGCCGCGGCGAGGACGCCCGCGCCGACCATGCGCGGCAGGTCCAGCGTGGTACCCGCGAACGGCCCGAACAGCAGGCCGCCGCCGAGCAGCGCGAACAGCAGGTAGACCGGCACGACCAGGCAATGCCGCCAGGCGGGGATGGTCTTCAGCGAGCCGTAGATCATCGCCGTGCTGACGATCGCGGCGAGGGACAGCGGCGCGAGCAGCGCGGACAGCGCGCGCATCACGATCGGCTCATTCGGCAGTTCAAGCAAGGACGATTGCACCAGCACGGCCGCCGCCCCGACACCCATGCTCGCGATCGCGAACACGCCCTCGCGCGACATCCACGAACTGCGCCACTGCGAGAACGCACGCCACACCCGCATCGGCTTGCCGAGATGCCACAGCGAGGCGATCACCCCGATCGCGACCAGAACGCCACCTGCGATCAGGCCCAGCGCCCAGCCGATGCCATCGAACCATTCGGCGCGGTCACCCAGCGCGATGCGCAGCGCAAGCCAGAACCATAGCCCGAAGCCGGTGCCGGACAGGGTGGTGAAGACGATGACGGAGAAAGCGGGGTTCATCGACTCAGCACCTTGTCCAACCAGCGAAGCAACGGAGGCAACTTCGCGGCATCGAGCGTCTCTTCCTGCGGCGCAGGCACATCGTCACCGCCTGCACGACGCGGGCGCGGCGGCAGGTAGCGGTTGACCGGGTTGTAGCCCAGTTCTGGCATCAGCGCGACGCCGTTGCGCTCGGCGACCAGCTTCGACACCTCGGACTCGGGATCGCCGAGATCGCCGAAGTGCCGCGCGCGCGTCGGGCAGGCCTGCACGCAGGCGGGCTGGCGGTCGGCTTCGGGCAGCTGTTCGTTGTAGATGCGATCCACGCACAGCGTGCATTTCTTCATCACGCCTTCGACCGCGCTGTATTCGCGCGCGCCGTAGGGACAGGCCCAGGAACACAGCTTGCAGCCGATGCACTTGTCCTCGTCGACCAGCACGATGCCGTCCTCGGCGCGCTTGTAACTGGCGCCGGTGGGGCAGACCGTCACGCAGGCCGGCGTGTCGCAGTGCAGACAGGAACGCGGAAAGTGGAGTGTCATCGCGGGCTGCGCGGCTTCGGCGGCGATGCTGCCCGTCGACGCGCAGGCCGACGTCGCGGCGACCTCGTAGCTGTGCACGCGGTTGAACCACACGCCCGACGGATCCTTGCCGTACGGCTGTTCGTCGGTGAGCGGCCCGGCGATGCCGCCGGCGTTCCACTGCTTGCAGCTCACGGCACAGGCATGGCAGCCGACGCAGGTGTCGAGGTCGATCACCAGGCCCAGCTTCTTCTTCGATGGCGGCGGCAGGTCGGTCATGTCGGCACGGAACATTGGATGGAACAAGGGTCGCCGGCCAGCGTGGCGAAACCGGCGATCGACAACGGAACCAGAGTCATGTCGGCCGTCCCTGGTGGTCGTTCTGGTGGCTGTTCTTCCCGCTGTTGCTGCGGCTGCCCTCGTCGTCCTGCATCAGCACGCGGATGCCGACGACGACGACGCCGGCGGTCATCGCGAACAGCACGAACAGCGGCAGCGGCCCGTGCGCGGAGACGCCGGGCTCGGCGGCCACGACCAGCAGCCAGAGCAGGACCAGGCTGCCGACCTTGCCGACGGCGATGCAGCTCCAGCCGACGAGGCGGCGCAGCAGCGGACTCATCCCCGGCCCTGCCTGCGCAGGTCAGCGCCGTAGCGCAGCGGCCGGTTCGAGGCGTCGTCGAACGACAGCGAGGTGAACTGCGGCGCGCTCATGCCGGTGGTGTCGGCCTTGCGGATCGCCACGCGCAGGTCGAACCACGCCGCCTGGCCGGTGACCGGATCGGCGTTGGCGTAATCGCCGCGCGGGGTGATGTCGGAAATCAGGTGGTTGAGCAGGAAGCCCTTCTCGCCTTCCGGCGCGTCCTTCGACAGCCGCCACGCGCCGCGACGCTTGCCGATCGCGTTCCAGGTCCACACCGTGTCCGGCTGCACGTTGCCGGCGAACTTCGCCTGGACGGTGATCGTGCCGTGGTGCGAACTGACTTCGATCCACTCCTCGTCGGCGATGCCGTGGCGCGCGCCGGTGTCCGGATGGAGATAGAGGTAGTTGCGCGCGGTGATCTGCCGCAGCCAGGCGTTCTGCGAACCCCAGGCGTGGTACATGAACATCGGCCGCTGGGTCAGCGCCGACAGCGGGAAATCATCGCCGCTGGTCTGCGCGCCCTCGAAGGGCTCGTACCACATCGGCAGCGGATCGAAGTAGGTCTCGACGCGCTCGCGATGCTCCGGCGGCGGCAGCTGCACGCCGTGGCCGCGCGCGGCGAGCCGGAACTTCTGCATCGTTTCCGAATACAGCTGCAGCGGGATCGGATCGGTGGTGGCGATGAAGCCGAAGCGGTGCGCCCACTGCAGGTAATCGCGGTTCGCCATCTTGTAGTAGCGCGCGGACTCGGGAATCGGCGCGTGCCAGAAACCACCGTGCTCGATGTAGCGCTGCAGCTGATCGGGATTGGGCGCGCCCTTGCCGTGCTCGTCGCCGTTGCGGCCGCGCCAGCCGGCGAGCAGGCCCACGCCCGGCGCGCGCTCGTGGCGGACCATGTAGTCGGCGTAGTCGCGATACTGCGGCAGGCCATCGTCGTCGACCATGCCCGGCAGTCCGAGACGCGCACCGAGGTCGAGCAGCACCGACTGGAAGCCGCGCACATCGCGCGGATGCCCTTCGTGGTCGCGCTGCGTCGACGGATCGAACACCGGATGGCGGATCGCGTCGGACGCGCCGTCGGCATCGGAGATCGGCCGATCGAGCAGGCTGATCGCGTCGTGGCGTTCGAGGTAGGTGGTATCCGGCAGCACCAGGTCGGCGTAGGCGACCATTTCGCTGGCGTAGGCGTCGCTGTAGATGATGCGCGGAATGCGGTATGCGCCGGTCTCGTCCCTGTCGGTGAGCCAGTGCATGGTCTCGCGCGTATTCATCGCCGAGTTCCAGCTCATGTTCGCCATGAACATCAGCAGGGTGTCGATGCGATAGGGGTCGCCGGCGTGTGCATTGCGGATCACGGTATGCAGCAGGCCGTGCGCGGACAGCGGATACGACCACGAGTACGCATGGTCGATGCGCTTCGGTTGGCCGGCCTCGTCCACCACCAGATCCTCGGGGCCATGCACGAAGCCCAGCGGCGCGGCATCCAGCGCACCGTTGTCCTTGCGCGCTTTGCCGGGCCGGTTGGCCGGCGGCACCGGTTTCGGGAATGGCGGCTGGTAGCGGAAGCTGCCCGGCGCGTCGACCGCGCCCAGCAGCATCTGCAGCACGTGCAGCGCGCGGCAGGTGTGGAAGCCGTTGCTGTGCGCACTGATGCCGCGCATGGCATGCATCGACACCGGACGGCCGACCATCGTGTCGTGCTCGCGCCCCCAAGCGTCGGTCCAGCGCACCGGCAGCTCGAGATGGCTCTCGAACGCGGCCTGCGCCAGTTCGCGGGCGATGCGACGGATGGTGTCGGCGGGGATGCCGCAGCGTTCACTGACGGCATCGGGCGAATACTGCGGATCGAGATAGCGTTCGGCGAGCAGCTGGAACGAGGGCACGGCGGTGCGGCCGTCGGGCAGGGTGTACTCACCCACAAGCAATGGCGAAATATTCGAAGCATCCGCACGTTCGAAACGCCAGCTCAGGGGCTCCCTCTCCCCCGCCTGCGGGGGAGAGGGCCGGGGTGAGGGGGATTGCTCGCGATCTGCCAGCCCCCTCACCCCACCCTCTCCCCCGCAGGCGGGGGAGAGGGCTTCAATGCGTGCAGCGCACAGCGGCCTGCCTTCTTCATCACGTGCGAACAGCCCATCGTCCGCCGCGCCGGGATCGCGGATCACCAGCCAGTGCGCGTTCGTGTAGCGGACGAGGTAATCGAAGTCGATGCGATCGGCGTTCAGAAGCTCATGGATCAGCGCAAAGGCGAACAGGCCGTCGGTGCCGGGGCGGATGCCGATCCATTCATCGGCGATCGCGCCGTAACCGGTGCGGACCGGGTTCACCGCGACGATCTTCGCGCCGCGCGCCTTCAGCTTGCCGAGGCCGAGCTTGATCGGGTTGGAGTCGTGGTCCTCGGCGACGCCCCACATCATCAGGTAGCGGGTGTGCTCCCAGTCCGGCTCGCCGAATTCCCAGAAGCTGCCGCCGATGCTGTACAGGCCGCCGGCCGCCATGTTCACCGAGCAGAAACCGCCGTGCGCGGCGTAGTTCACGGTGCCGAACTGCTGCGCCCACCAGCCGGTGAGCGCCTGCGACTGGTCGCGGCCGGTGAAAAAGGCCAGTTCGTCGGGATTGCGTTCGCGGATCGGCTTCAGCCAGGAGGTCGCGAGCGCCAGCGCCTCGTCCCATTCGATCTCGCGGAATTCGCCGCTGCCGCGTTCGCCCGTGCGCAGCAGCGGCTTGCGCAGCCGCGCCGGCGAGTAGTGCTGCATGATCCCGGCCGAACCCTTGGCGCAGAGCACGCCCTTGTTCACCGGGTGCTCGGGGTTGCCCTGGATGTAGCGGATCTGCCCGTCCTTGATCCACACGCGGATGCCGCAGCGGCATGCGCACATGTAGCAGGTGGTGTGCTTGACCTCGTCGCCCGGCGAGGGCGACAGATCGAGGCGGGGGTCGTTCGTCGGGCGCGCGGACATCCGGGCATTGTGCCTGCCGGGCGGGCCGGCAGGCGAGTCCGCAGTGGGCAAGGCTTACTTCGGCACGTCGATCCGGATCGAGGGATCGTTGAAGCGGGAGTAGGTGATGGTGACCGTACTGGTGCGTCCGGCGGCCTTGCCGGTGGTCTCGATGCGGACCGGGTAGCCGTCGGCACCGACCCACATCAGGGTGCTGGTCGGCGTGCCGCCGCTGTTCTGGGTCATCCGGTACTTCTTCGCCGGCTTGCCGTTCACGACCTCGGAGCCCAGCGCTTCGACCTGGGCCTTGTCGACCTCGCGCATCGCGCGGTCGGTCTCGCGCCACTGGGTCATCGTGCCCTTGGGCATCGGGATGCGCATCGAACGGCCGTCGATGTTCATGTACATGGTGTCGCCGATGACGATCTGGGTGCCCACGCCGGGCATCTGCATCCGGTAGCGGTTCGGGGCGACGAAGTCCATCTCGGTCTTCGGCACGCGCTTGTCGCTGTTCTCCATGACCACGTGGTAGCTGCGCAGGGCGAGGAACTTCACGCTCACCGCCTTGAGGTCCTCCTTCGGTCCCGCCCAGGCGGTTCCGGCGGCGGCCACCAGCAGAATGGCGGCCAGGGCCGCGCCAGTCGCAGCCCGCAAGACTGGGATGCGACACACTATTCCTTTCCGGATCAACGACATGGGAGGCTCCTGCAACGGGAAGACGAAGACCCATGCTATAGCGGAAAATGGAGGCCGAACCGGCCATCACGCCACCTGCCAGCCGACTGGACATCAATGGACCGTTACGAACGCATTCTGTCGCTTCACCGCATCCTCAAGAGCGCCCGCTACCCGGTGACCGTGAAGCGACTGCAGGACGAGCTGGAATGCTCGCGCGCGACCGCCTACCGCGACCTGGCCTTCCTCCGCGACGCGCTGATGGCGCCGATCGTGGGCGACGGCGAGGCCGGCTTCCGCTACGACGCCCAGGAAGGCGAACGCTTCGAGCTGCCCGGCCTGTGGCTGAACTCGGAGGAGCTGCACGCCCTGCTCGCCGCGCAGCAGCTGCTCAGCCGCACCGGCGGCGGCGTGCTGTCCTCGGCCCTGGCGCCGCTGCAGCAGCGCATCGAGAAACTGCTGGAGGAGCACGCCCCCGGCAAGCGCTGGCCGGTCGAGCGCGTGCGCGTGATCCCGCACCGCACCCGCACCATGGACGAGCAGGTGTTCCGGATCGTGTGTTCCGCCGTGCTGGAGCGCAAGCAGCTGAGCTTCGAATACCGCGCGCGGTCCACCGACGAGAAGACCCGCCGCACCGTGTCGCCGCAGCGCGTGACCCACTATCGCGGCAACTGGTACCTCGACGCCTTCGACCACGAACGCGAGGCGCTGCGCAGTTTCTCGGTCGACCGCATCTCCACGCCGCGCATGCAGGACGGCGCCGCGCGCGACGTGCCCGACGAGGAACTCAACGCCCACCTCGCCGGCAGCTACGGCATCTTCTCCGGCGCGCCGAAGGGCTGGGCGACGATCGTGTTCAACCAGAAGATCGCGCGCTGGGTCGCCGACGAGCACTGGCACTCGCAGCAGCAGGACCGCACCCTTCCCGACGGCCGTTTCGAGCGCAAGGTGCCGTACAGCGCCCCGCGCGAACTGCTGATGGACATCCTGCACTACGGCCCCGACGCCGAGATCGTCGAACCCGCCGTCCTGCGCGAGCAGATGAAGTCGATGCTGCAGCTGGCGGTGAGCAATTACGAGCGGTGATCTGCATCGGCCCCGTCGCTGCGCAGCGACGGGGCTGGTTTCATTGCTTCGATCGCAAACTCAAGCCTCGGTATACGGCCGGTGCCAGTAGTACTTCGGCACGCGGTCGATGCGCACATGCAGCCAGGCGACACCGGCACCGGCGGTGCTCAGCCACAGCGGACGATCCGACAGACTGCGCAGCACGGTGTCGGCGACGCAGCGCCACAGCGCATCCACCTGCGTGTGCGGCGCACCGCGCAGGAACGAGGCCAGATGGACATACGTCTCCCCCGATGCGATGCCGCGCGGGACTACGAGTTCGGACGTGCGGCCGAGATTGGGCACCGACAGCACGTCCGCGTCCCGCCCACGGAAATACGACGCGAACGCCTGCGGCTCCGGCGGCCGCTGCAGGCGTGGATCATCGATCAGCACGCACTCGAACGGACGCGACTGCGTGCCGACCGACAGGGCCGGGGTTTCCCAGCGGAACGCGAGGGGCGCGTCCTGCAGCAGCATCGACGTGAACCACGCGCGGAAGTCCGCGGAATCGGCGAGCTGGCGCAACACGGCGGCGGATGACAGCGGGCACGAAGCGTCCGCGATGGTGCGACGGGTCACCCGACCGATCGGCAAGGGTTCGTGCGTGCTGGTCCAGGACGGCATGTCATGCCCCGAAGGAATGGCGTCCGATCATAGCCGCCACGTCGCAGCCCCTGAGACCCGGCCCCGGAACACTGGATCCGTCATCCACCGGAGCGTCGCCATGTCCATCGTCATGTCCGCCACTGCCCATGACCGACCGTCCCTGATCGAACAGAGCCTGCTCGGCGCGGTCGCGCTGGGCCTGGTGGCGATGCTGTCGCTGCCGGCGGCGCGCAGCACCAGCGAATCCCTGGGCTGGCTGCCGTTCTGGCTGCTGGCGCTGCCGCTGTCGGCCTGGGCCGTGGCGCGCCTGCTGCGCTGGCGCGATCAGCGCGCGGCCTCGGCGATGCGGCGACCGATGGCGAGCGTGCATGCGCTGCATGACGTACGCCCGCGTACCGTCGCCGTGCGGACCCTGCCGCGCGCCGCCTGAACCGCCCGGCGCGCAGGCGGGCGTGACCTCCGGCAGCGGCCCGGGGGCGCGGGCTTGTGCTAGCGTGACGGCCCCTGCCGTCCCCGTCTCCGGAACCCCGCATGCCCAAGCTTTCGCATGTCTGCCTCGCCGTCGGCCTCGCCCTCGGCTGCGCTCCGTCCATGGTCGCCTTCGCCGCGACGCCCGCCTCGAAGCCCGCCCCCGCCATGTCCAACACCGCCATGCCCGCCGACCCCTATCTCTGGCTCGAAGGCGTGGAGGATCCCAAGGCGCTGGAATGGGTGCGCGAGCGCAACGCCAAGGCCGAAGCGGAGATCGCCGGCACGCCCGAATTCCAGAAGCTCGAAGCCGACCTGCGCGCGATCCTCGATTCGACCGACCGCATCCCGGGCGTGACCAAGATCGGCGACTACTACTACAACTTCTGGCGCGACAAGGCGAACCCGCGCGGCCTGTGGCGCCGCACCACGCTGGACGAATACCGCAAGCCCGCGCCGAAGTGGGAAACGGTGATCGACCTCGACGCGCTGAACGCCGCCGAAGGCCGCGCCGAGAACGAGAAGTGGGTCTGGCATGGCGCCGAGTGCCTCAAGCCGAAGTACGAGCGCTGCCTGATCGCGCTGTCGCGCGGCGGCGCCGACGCCGATGTCACCCGCGAGTTCGACCTGACCACCAAGACCTGGGTGGAGGACGGCTTCTTCCGTCCCGAGGCCAAGGGCGGCCTGCAGTGGGTCGACCGCGACACGGTCTATGTCTACACCGACTTCGGCGATGGCTCGCTCACTTCGTCCGGCTATCCGCGCGTGGTCAAGGAATGGAAGCGCGGCACGCCGATGGCCTCGGCCAAGGTCGTGTACGAAGGCAAGCCGACCGACATGTACATCGCGGCCTACCACGACCTGACCCCGGGCTACGAGCGCAGCTTCGTCAGCCGCACGCTCGCCTTCTACAACGATGAGCTGTACCTGCGCGGCAAGGACGGCAAGCTGGTCAAGCTCGACGTGCCGAACACCGCCAACAAGTCCGTGCACAACCAGTGGCTGACCCTGGAACTGCGCGAGCCGTGGAAGCTGAAGGACCGCGAATACGCCGCCGGCTCGCTGCTGGTCATCGACTTCGACAAGTTCATGGCCGGCAACCGCGAGTTCGACGTGGTGTTCACGCCGGACGAACACACCTCGCTGTCGGCGTTCACCTGGACGAAGCAGCACCTCGTGGTGACCCTGCTCAGCGACGTGAAGAGCAAGATCCGCGTGCTGACCCCGCTGGGCGAAGGCGGCTGGAAGCAGAGCCTGCTCGATGGCGTGCCCGCCGTGGGCACCACCAGCGTCAGCGCGGTCGATCCGGACGGCAACGACCTGCTGTGGATGACCACCACCGACTACCTGACCCCGACCACGCTGCTGATGGTCGACATCGGCCGGGCGCCCGAGAAGCTGAAGTCGATGCCGGCCTTCTTCGACGCCGAAGGCCTGGTCACCGAACAGCAGTTCGCAACCTCGAAGGACGGCACCAAGGTTCCGTACTTCATCGTGCGCCGCAAGGACCTGGCCTTCGACGGCAAGACACCGACCCTGCTGTACGGCTACGGCGGCTTCGAGGTCTCGCTGACGCCCGGCTACAGCGCCACCGTCGGCCGCGCCTGGCTGCAGCAGGGCGGCGTATACGTGCTCGCCAACATCCGCGGCGGCGGCGAATACGGCCCGCGCTGGCACCAGGCCGCGCTGAAGGCCAATCGCCACAAGGCCTACGAGGACTTCGCAGCGGTCGCCGAGGACCTGTTCGCGCGCAAGATCACCTCGCCGAAGCACCTCGGCGCGCAGGGCGGTAGCAACGGCGGCCTGCTGATGGGCAACATGATCGTGCAGTACCCGCAGCTGTTCGGCGCCATCGTCTGCCAGGTGCCGCTGCTCGACATGAAGCGCTACAGCAAGCTGCTGGCCGGCGCCTCGTGGATGGCCGAATACGGCGATCCCGACACGAAGGACTGGGAGTTCATCCAGCACTTCTCGCCGTACCACCTGCTGAAGGACGACGCCAAGTACCCGCCGGTGCTGTTCACGACGTCCACGCGCGACGACCGCGTCCATCCCGGCCACGCCCGCAAGATGATGGCGAAGATGGAAGCGATGAACGCCGACGTCCGCTACTACGAGAACATCGAAGGCGGCCACGGCGGTTCCTCGAACAATCAGCAGGCCGCGCACATGTCCGCCCTGGCCTACACGTTCCTGTGGCAGAAGCTGAAGTAAGCGCGCAGCATACGCATTTGATCGACACCAGCAGGGCGGCCTCCGGGTCGCCCTGTTGGGTTTGGGGATTGCCATAGGGTGCGCTACAGCGCACCGGCTTTTCATCGCCGCGAATCGAAACGGTGCGCTGTAGCGCACCCTATGGCGACATTGCGTTTCGGTGCATCTTCCACCCAGGATGTCGCCATGGTTTCGACCCTCCGGACTTCGCCATGCGCCTCGACCCGCACCGCCTGACGCTCTGGATCGCATTGTTCGCAACTGGGGCCACGTACCTCGCGCTGTCGCCGTCATACCGGCAGGCCGTGCCTGCGGCCAAGGACAAGCCTTGGATCGGCTTGCCGGATAGCGGGATGGATGCCAGCGATTTTCAGCTGCGGGAGCTGTTCAACCCGGATGGGCAGGGTGGCCGTCGAGGCGATGCGTTCCTGGACCTCGCCTGGACCTGCGGTGGATTTCTCGACAAGCACAACGCCCGCTTTCCTGAACGCTATATCGCACACGTCTCCGACGACGCATGGAATCCGCGTTGGGGCATCATCATCGATGTCGAGAAGGATCAGCTGCAGTTCTCGATCCGCAGTGATGACTTTCTTCCACCGCCCCCAGCCAATGACGCGAACACCGGTGACATGATCACCATCCGGCCCGTGACGCACCTGCGCATGCACAAGTCGCGGGCGGAGCCGATCCGGCAGGCATGGAACAACGCAGCCCTCTGGCATGCGCCGCAGAAACAGAACTTTTGCATGGATGGAGCCGAGATGATGCTCGAAGCCTGCATCCACGGTCGGTATGCCATGCGCAGCCGCACGTGCGACCGCGATGCACAACAAGCCGCCGATACCCTGCGCACCGCATTCAAGGCCTTGCTGCCCACTCCCGAACCTGTTCACCAACGAGCGGCACCCGGGACCAGCTCATAGGGTGCGTTGAAGCGCACCGTTTCGATCCGCGGCGACGAAAAGCCGGTGCGCTGTCGCGCACCCTATGGTCCATCACCGCATTTGAAATCCCCTTCACACCCGATGCCGACACTGGAGCCTCCCCACTCTGGAGTCTTCCCGTGCATCGCTTCCTCTTCCGCATCGCCATCGGCGTGCTCGCGCTCGCCGTGTCCACCACCGCGCTGGCTGCAGGCGCCAAAAGTCCAGACCGCATCCTGATCGTCGTCAGCGGCGAGGGCCGCGACCAGGGCAAGACCCGGCCCGGTTACGAGATGGACGAACTCTCGCAGGCCTGGGCGATCTTCCGCGACAACGGCTTCGACGTGCACATCGCCAGCCCGCAGGGCGGCGCGGTCGAGGCGGACAAGTACGATCCGAAGCATCCGGCCAACGCACGCCTGCTCGCCGACGCCGCCGCGATGCGCGAGCTCGCCGCAACGCGCGCCACCGCCACGCTCAAGGCCGAAGACTATGCGGGCGTGTTCGTGGTCGGCGGCAAGGGCGCGATGTTCGACCTGCCGAAGGACAAGACGCTGTCCACGCTGATCGGCCGCATCCACGACCACGGCGGCGTGGTGTCGGCGGTCTGCCACGGCCCCGCCGCGCTGGTCGACGTGCGCACCGCGAACGGCGCGCTGCTGGTCGCGAACCGCGCGGTCAACGGGTTCAGCAACGAGGAGGAAGCGATCTTCGGCAAGAAGTGGGCGAAGGACTATGCCTTCCGCATCGAGGATGCGATGCGCGAGCGCGGCGCGCGCTGGGAGGAAGCGCCGCTGATGCTGCCGCACGTCGCCATCGATGGCCGCCTGATCACCGGCCAGAACCCGTATTCCACCACCGGCGTGGCCGAGGCCGTGGTTCGCACGACCGGACGCACACCCGTCGCGCGCACGCCCGATCGCGACGAACGCAGCATGGCGCTGGTGCAGCGCATGCTGCGCGGCGATGCGGAGGGCGCGCGCAAGGCGCTCGCGGCGACGCCGACGGACTTCCATGTCGAACTCATCGCCATGCTCGGCTATTACCAGGCGAAGGCGGCGACCGACGATGCCGCCCTGCGCAGCGCCCTGTCGGTGATGCAGCTGGCCCGTCCGCATTACAGCGCCCCCGAACTGGGCCTGGGCATGGCCGATGCACACCTGCGCCTGAAGGAACACGGCGACGCGCGTCGACTGGTCGAAGCCGTGCTCGCCGACAAGCCCGACCTGGCCGAAGCGAAAGCGCTGCTGGCGAAGATTCCGCAATGACATGCGCCGCAGCGGACGCGGACGGTGGCAGGATGGACGCACCATGACGACATCCGCACCGCTCCGCCTGCTTGTGGTCGAGGACCACCACGCCCTGCGCGCGAACATCGCCGCGCTGTTCGAAGCGCACGGGCATGTGGTCGACTTCGCCGCCGATGGCCGCAGCGGCCTGCGCATGGCCCTGGACGCGCCGCCGGACGTGCTCGTGCTTGATCTCGGCCTGCCGGGGATGGACGGGCTCGACGTATGCGCGGAACTGCGCGCACGCGCCGATCGTCACGTCCCGGTGCTCATGCTCACCGCGCGCGACGCGCTGGACGACAAGCTGCTCGGCTTCCGTCGCGGCGCGGACGACTACCTGGTGAAACCCTTCGCGGGCGAGGAGCTGCTCGCCCGCTGCCTCGCCCTGTCGCGCCGGCATCTCGTCGGCGATCGCCATGTCATCGAGATCGGTCCGCTGCGCATCGATCGACGCAACGGCCTTGTCGAACGCGAAGGCCAGCGCATCGAACTGGCGCACAGTCCGTATCGCATCCTGCTCGCGCTCGCCGAGGCCTGGCCACGCACGCTCACCCGTTCGGAACTCGTGCATCGACTCTGGGGCGATGACGCACCACCGTCCGATCCCTTGCGCTCGCACCTGTATGCCTTGCGACAGGCGCTGGACCGCCCCTTCGCGCGGCCGATGCTGGTGACCGTGCACGGCGTCGGTTTCCGCCTGGAGGCCGAGGCATGACCCGGCCCCGGCAGACGCTCCGACGCCGGCTGATGCTGGTCTTCGCCGCATTCAGCCTGGCGATTTCCGGCGTGTTCGCCCTGTACGCGCTTGCCTTCGCCTACACCACCGAGGATGGCTTCTTCACGGCGCAGCTCGCCGACGAGGCCGCGCGGCAGCGCGAGTTCCATCGTCGTCACGGCGACTGGTCGGCGCCGCGCACGCCCGGCATGCGGCTCTACCGCGACATCGCCGCGATGCCCGGCGACCTGCGCAGCGCACTGCGCGAGGAACCGGAACGCGTCGAGGTCCCCGGCAGCCAGGGCCGGCACTACCACCTCGCCACCGTCGGCGATGCGGATGGCCCAGCGAAGGCATGGCTCGTGTACGAGGTGAGCGATCGCCTCGTCGTGCGCCCGGTGCGGAGTCGCCTGCTGTGGCTGCTGGCCCTCACCGGACTCGGCATGACCCTGCTGTCGCTGATCGCGGGTGCATGGCTCTCGCATCGCATCGCCACGCCGCTGTGGCGACTGTCGGACACCGTCGCGCAGCTGCGTCCGGATGCGCTGCCGGAGCGCTTGTTGCAAGGCGATGCCGACGATGAAGTCGGCACGCTCGCGCGCGGCCTCGACACCATGATCGGGCGCATCCGCGAGTTCATCGAACGCGAGCGCAGCTTCACCCGCGACGCCAGCCACGAACTGCGCACGCCGCTCGCGGTGATCCGCAGCGCCGCCGAACGCATGGCGCGCGATCCCGGACTCGCCGACGCCTCGCGCGAACAGCTGGCGCACATCCACCAGTCGGCCGCGCACCTCGAACAGACCCTCGCCACGCTGCTGGCCATGGCCCGCGAGCAGGACGCCGAACCCGCGGAATCCGTGCCGCTGCTGGCGGTGGTGGAACGCGCGATCGTCGAACAGTCCCCGCTGCTCGGCGAACGCGCGATCGCAATCGATGTGGACCTCCCCGCCGACCATCGCGTGCGGTGTCCGCGCAGCGTGCTGCACATCCTGCTGTCCAACCTGGTCGGCAACGCCTTCGCCCACGCCACCCACGGCACGATCCGCATTGATCTGCACGGCGGTCGACTGCGCATCGCCAACCACGGGCACGCCATTCCCGCCGACCTCCGCGACCACCTGCACGAACCTCACCGCAAGCGCGAAGGCAGCGCAGGCTTCGGCCTGGGGCTGTCGATCGCGCAACGCCTGTGCGAACGCCATGGCATGACGCTCGTCATCGAGCACGACGACGACAGCGGGGAGACGCGGGCGTTGCTGGGGTTTTCGAGCGTCGAGACAGCAACATAGGGTGCGCTACAGCGCACCGCTTCGATTCGTGCGATGAAAAGCCGGTGCGCTGTAGCGCACCCTATGACGCACCCGATGGCATACCGGATGCGTCAGAACCCCCCGCCCGCCTCCAGCCACGCGGATTCCTCCGGCGTGCTTTCGCGGGCGAGGGCGCGGTTGCGGTGCGGGAAGCGGCCGAAGCGGCGAATGACGTCGCGATGCGCTTCGGCGTACTTGAGATAGTTCGCGTCGCCCATCGCTTCGCAGAGCGTGACACAGCGATCCTGGTCGGCGATGTCTTCGGAATGTTCCAGCGGCAGGTAGACGAAGACGCGCAGGGCGGGATCGATCCGCGTGTCGAAGCCGGCGTCGATCGCGCGACGCGCGTAGGCGAGCGCCAGCGGGTCGGTGGCGAAGGCGTGCGCGCTGTCGCGGAAGACGTTGCGCGGCACCTGGTCGAGCAGCAGGATCAGCGCCAGCGCACCGTCGGGCGTGTTGAACAGGTGCTCGCGCTCGCGACGCGCGGCGGCGAAATGCTCGGCGATGAAGCGTTCGCGCAGTTCGGCGTCGAACGCGGCGTCCTTCGCGAACCATTTCGCCGGGCCGGCGTCGTGCCAGAAGCGCACGATCCCCGATGCTTCCTCGTCCGACGCATCCTCCTCTTCGGAGATCGGGGCGTCATCGAACGCTTCCAGCGCGTGCTTGTCCTTCACGTGTCGTTTGGCTTCGCGAAACGACAGCATGCCGTGGTCGGTCCACAGCACTTCCACGCCATCGTCCAGTTCATCGTAGATGGGAAGCAGGCTGCTCAGGCCGACGTAACACCATTGTCCCTTTCGACCGTCGGTCTCGCCGTCGTCGAACGGGTTTTCATCCTCGCTCGCGAGCCGCACCGCCTTGTCGTAGGCCGCCTCGCGATCTTCCGCCTGCAGGAGGATGGTGTTCTCCCAGACGCGCCCACGGATGCCGTCATCGTCTTTCGGCTCGTCATCCCAGCAGGCACGCTGCACATAGCTGGCGATCCACCAGCCATGAGGGGATTTGTTCCGGTGGGGAATGTTGTCGTTCATGATCGTTGCCGCCCGTGGATGACGAGATTTCCTGCTGTTTGCGGATCGCGGGAAGATGGCTCACTCATCGAACCGCAGGTGCCGCACCAACTTGCCGTGTCGGCGGATGAGGCGCAGGGCCTCGATGCCGACCTGGATGTGGCGTTCGACGAACTCGGCGCTGACCTTGGCGTCGCTGGCTTCGGTCTTCACGCCTTCGGGGATCATCGGCTGGTCGCTGACCAGCAGCAGCGCGCCGCAGGGGATGCGGTTGGCGAAGCCGCCGGCGAACGCCGCGTCCTTCGCGAACCATTTCGCCGGGCCGGCGTCGCGCCAGAAGGCGAGGATGTCTTTACTCATTGTTCTTCCTGCTTCATTCGATTCCACCGAAGCCTGGCTCAGCACCCGGCTCATCCTCCAAAAATGCCTGGCACATGCTTCTGCCAGATTTCCATTTCCGCATCGCCGGGGAACCCATCCGCGGCATCCCAGTCCGGATGGGACACCCACTCGGTGCAGATGCGCAGCATGCTTTCGATCGAGGGGTAGTACATGTCGATGCCCTCGAAGACACGAATCACCGGATGGTCGCCCGCATCATGATGCAGATGGGCGCCACAGGCGACGACATCGCAGGAACCTTCGAAGAAGCTGATCGGAAGGGCGGCTTGCAGGTCGACGCGGTCGTCTTCGAGTGTCGAATCGACAGCGTAGATGGACATCAGCTGGGCATGCTCTTCCACCGCGCGTTCCAGCGAGATGAAGGTGTTGTCGCGGAACCGGATCACATCCTCCGCGAATTCGTCCAGATGACCGTTTCGCCATTCGTACAATGCGATCACGTCTTCAGGAAGAGCGATGCCCAGCGGTTCGACGATGCGAAGGATCTCTTCGCGGGCTAGCCCGGGGCTCAGGTTGGCGCGCACCGCAACGCCCTTGCGCTCGAAAGCGTCGGCGAGTGCGTCGCACAGTGGATGGATGGTGGTTGCGGTCTGTGCGGTCATGCGCGGGCTCCGGGTCGGGTGGCACTACTCATCGAACCGCAGGTGCCGCACCGACTTGCCGTGCCGGCGGATCAGGCGCAGGGCCTCGATGCCGACCTGGATGTGGCGTTCGACGAACTCGGCGCTGACCTTGGCATCGCTGGCTTCGGTCTTCACGCCTTCGGGGATCATCGGTTGGTCGCTGACCAGCAGCAGCGCGCCGCAGGGGATGCGGTTGGCGAAGCCGGCGGCGAAGACGGTGGCGGTTTCCATGTCGATGGCCATGCAGCGCATCGCGCGCAGGCGGTCCTTGAATTCCTCGTCGTGTTCCCAGACGCGGCGGTTCGTGGTGTAGACGGTGCCGGTCCAGTAGTCGTGGCCGAGGTCGCGGATCATCGTCGAGACCGCGCGCTGCAGGGCGAAGGCGGGCAGGGCCGGGACTTCGGGCAGCAGGTAGTCGTTGCTGGTGCCTTCGCCGCGAATGGCGGCGATGGGCAGGACGAGATCGCCGAGCTGGTTCTTGCGCTTGAGGCCGCCGCACTTGCCGAGGAAGAGCACGGCCTTGGGCATGATCGCGGACAGCAGGTCCATCATCGTCGCGGCGTTGGGGCTGCCCATGCCGAAGTTGATCATGGTGATGCCGTCGGCGGTGGCGCTGGGCATGGGCCGGTCGGTACCGACGATCGGGGCGCCGGTCATGCGCGAGAAGTGGCCGAGGTAGCCGCCGAAGTTGGTCAGGAGGATGTGTTCGCCGAACTGGTCCAGGGGCACGCCGGTGTAGCGGGGCAGCCAGTTCTCGACGATCTGTTCTTTTTCTTTCATCGCGGGGTTCTCCGTCTTGTGTCCGTCGTTGTCGTTGTTATCCCCGCATTCTGGCATGCGGCGAATGGGCGAATGCTCCAATCCGGCCCGGCGACGGCCGCGTGCGGGGTGGTTCTGCAGGCGCAGCGGCCACGCCTCGCGGGATTGCGGGGTTTGGCGGAAGGCTCATGGCGCCCCGGCAAGCTGTCGACTGCGTACCGGGAATGCCCGGCCCCTGCCAAAGGTCATGGTTGGCAGCCTGTGCGGGGAGGTCTACGGTGGCGAAGTTTTCCCGGGGAGACTCGCCATGCACCGCTCTTTCGTGGTCGCGCTCGCCGCGACCGTCCTGACTGCGCCCGTCGCGGCGCCGGCGTCCGCCGCCGATGCGGCATCCGCCAAACCGGTCTCGCGCTTCGCGCAGGACCCGTACACCAGCACCTACCGTCCGATCGCGGCACCGGCGGTGCTGATCCGTGACGCGACCGTGCTCACTGGCACCGGCGCGCGCCTCGACGAGGCCGACGTGCTGATGCGCGACGGCCGCATCGTCGCCGTGGGCCGCGACCTGGATGCCCCCGCCGACGCAGTGCAGGTCGATGGCCGCGGCAAATGGGTGACGCCGGGCCTGGTCGATGTGCATTCGCACCTGGGCGTGTATCCCTCGCCGGGCGCCAGCGCCCATTCCGACGGCAACGAGGCCACAGCCCCGACCACGCCGAATGTCTGGGCCGAACATTCGGTGTGGCCGCAGGATCCGGGCTTCGCCACCGCGCTGGCCGGCGGCGTGACCTCGATGCAGGTGCTGCCGGGCTCGGCGAACCTGATCGGCGGTCGCGCGGTGACCCTCAAGAACGTGCCGGCGACGACCTACCAGGCGATGAAGTTCCCCGGCGCGCCCTGGGGGCTGAAGATGGCCTGCGGCGAGAACCCGAAGCGCGTCTACGGCCAGCGCGGTGGTCCGTCCACGCGCATGGGCAACGTCGCCGGCTACCGCGCCGCGTTCATCGACGCCAGCGAATACCTCAAGAAGAACAAGCCCAAGCCGGCCAGCAGCGCCAAGCGCCGCTGGTGGCAGAGCGGCACCGACGGCAAGGACAGCAGCAACGACAGCGGCGGCAAGCGCGACCTGAAGATGGACACGCTGGCCGGCGCGATCAACGGCGACATCCTGGTCCACATCCACTGCTACCGCTCGGACGAGATGGCGATCATGATGGACCTCGCCAAGGAATTCGGCTTCAAGATCAGCGCGTTCCACCACGGCGTGGAGGCGTACAAGCTCGCCGACCGCCTGGCGCAGGAGAACATCTGCGGCGCGCTGTGGGCCGACTGGTGGGGCTTCAAGATGGAGGCCTTCGATGGCATCCAGGAGAACATCGCCCTGGTCGACCGTCCTCGCAACGGCTGCGCGATCGTGCACTCGGATTCCGACGAAGGCATCCAGCGCCTGAACCAGGAAGCAGCCAAGGTGATCGCCAGCGCACAGCGCATCGGCATCGACATCCCGCCGGAGCGCGCGGTGCGCTGGATCACCGCGAACCCGGCGAAATCGATGGGCATCCTCGACCAGACCGGCACGCTGGAAGCCGGCAAGATGGCCGACGTGGTGCTGTGGAACGGCAATCCGTTCAGCGTCTACGCCAAGGCCGAGCAGGTCTACGTCGACGGCGCGCGCCTGTACGACCGCAACGATCCCTCGCGCCAGCCGGTGTCCGATTTCATGCTCGGCCAGGGCATCGAAGGAGGTGTGAAGTGAATCGCTCGAACAATCGCACGATGAAGCATTCCCGCCGCCGTATCCGCCTCGCCGCGCTCGCCGCCGCGCTGGCCCTGCTCTCGGGCAACGCCTTCGCCCAGAACGTGCTGATCCGCAACGCCACCGTGCACACCGCCGGGGCGCAGGGCACGCTGAAGAACACCGACGTGCTGGTCCGCGACGGCAGCATCGCCGCGATCGGCACCGGCCTGCCGGCCGGCAGCGCCACCGTGGTCGATGCCGGCGGCAAACCGCTGACGCCCGCCATGTTCGGCGGCGTCAGCGCGATCGGCCTGGACGAAGTCTCGTCCGAAGACCCGACCAACGACCAGTCGCTGGCGCTCGGCCAGGGCAAGCAGATGGTGGTCCGCCCCGAGTTCGACGTCACCCTGGCCTACAACCCGGCCTCGGTGCTGGTGCCGATCGCCCGCGTCGAAGGCATCGGCTTCACCCTGCTGGGCGCGGACACCGCCAACGGCGGCTCGATCATCGCCGGCCAGGGCGCCGTGGTCCGCCTCGACGGCAGCGCCGACCCGGCCGGGCCGAAACTGCTGTTCATCCAGCTGGGCAGCGACGGTGCCGGCCTCAGTGGAGGCACCCGCGCCAGCCAGTGGATGCTGCTCGACCAGTTCATCGACGAAGTGCGTGGGCGCATTCCGGCCGCCTCGCCGATGGCCATGCTGACGCCGGCCGGTCGCACCACCCTGGCGCGCTTCATCGACGGCGGTGGCCGGGTGATGGTGGGCGTGCATCGCGCCGCCGACATCCGCCAGCTGCTGCGCTGGTCGCAGCGCCACAATGTGCGCATCGCGATCCAGGGCGGCGACGAGGCCTGGAAGTTCGCACCGCAGCTCGCGGCCGCGAAGGTGCCAGTGTTCCTCGATCCGCTCTCGAACCTGCCGCGCAGCTTCGACCAGCTCGGCGCCACGCTGGAGAACGCCGCGCGCCTGCGCAATGCGGGCGTGCAGGTCGCGTTCTCGCAGTCGGACAAGGCCTCGCACAACGCGCGCAAGATCCGCCAGCTGGCCGGCAATGCAGTGGCCAACGGCCTGAGCTGGGAAGACGGCTTGGCCGGGCTGACCCGCGTCCCGGCGGAAACGCTGGGCGTGGGCGACCGGATCGGCACGATCGCGGTCGGCAAGCGCGCCGACCTGGTGCTGTGGAGCGGCGATCCGCTGGACGTGAGCAGCACCGCGCGCCAGGTCTGGTTCGACGGCCGTGCGATCCCGATGCGCAGCCGCCAGACCGAACTGCGCGACCGCTACCTGCGTGCCGCCGGCACGCTGCCGAGGGCCTATCCCGCCGGCACGGAGTAGGCGAGCGGGCGCCGCTGGACAGGGGTAAGCTGGTGCGATGACACGCATCCGCTTGCCGTTCGCGGCGCTTTCCTTCGCGATCCTCTGCGGCGGCCTCGCCACGAGCGCCGCCGCATCCATCGGCTACGGGCTGCAGCCGCCGGGCAGTTTCCATGCCGGTGAAGTCGTCGCCCGGTCCGGCGAGCGCTGGCTCGCCCTGCGCGAACGGGGCAACCATGCGGAGCTGGTCTCCGTCCGGGTCGCCGTCAATCGCGTCCACGATCCCCTGGTCGATGCCGATGACCAGGCCACCGGCGAAGCGGTCTCGGCGATCCGCATGGACGATGCGACCATGCTGCTGCGCGGCGCAGGCCTGCGCGCTGGCGTCGTGACCCGCGCCAGCATCGTCGAACCTCCCTCGGAACACGGCCTGCCCGCGCACCGCTTGTCACTCGGAACACGCGAGTACCGCATCGCGACGCGCTGCGTCATCGAGGACCGCAATGCCACCGCGTCTGCCGCCCAGCCAGCCAGCTACGTCTGCACCATCGACCTGATCGATGGCGCGCGCCGGCAGACGCTCATGTCGCTGGGCGCCTCGCGGCAAAGCCCCGATGCGCCCCTGTTCTTCGCCAGCGATGCCGCGCCGCGCCTGATCTTCGCCGGCGACCTCGACCGCGACGGTCGCCTCGACCTGATCCTCGACACCACCGACCACTACAACCTCAGCCGGCCGACGCTGTTCCTGTCCGGTGCCGCCGGCAAGGGCGAACTGCTGCACGCCGTCGCCACGCATGCCGCCACCGGCTGCTGATCCAGCCAGCGCCTCCCGCTTCCTCTTCCAGCTTCCTCTTCCCGCCTCGCCATCGCCATGCACGCAGACAAGCCCGCAGACACGCCGACAGAACAGACCAACCGCTGGTACTTCGATTTCATCTCGCCCTTCGCCTACCTGCAGTGGCCGAAGGTGCGCGCGCTGATGGCCGAGCACGCCATCGTGCCGGTGCCGATCCTGCTCGCCGCCGTGCTCGACGCACGCGGACAGAAAGGTCCCGCCGAAATTCCGAGCAAGCGCGAATTCACCTATCGCCACGCGCTGTTCCAGGCGCGCGAAGCCGGCGTGCCGCTGCGCTTCCCGCCGACCCATCCCTTCAACCCGCTGCCCGCATTGCGCTTGTGCATTGCAGCAGGCGCCAGCCCCGCATCGATCGATGCGCTCTTCGACTGGATCTGGGTGCAGGGCCGTGCCGCGGACAGCAGCCAGGCCCTGGAACCGGTGCGCGAATCGCTGGGATTGCCGCCCGGCGTGGCCGACAGCGCCGAGGTGAAGGCGACGCTGCGCACCTGCACGGAAGTCGCCCTGACCGAGGACGTGTTCGGCGTGCCAACGCTCGCACTTGGCAAACGCCTGTTCTGGGGGAATGATGCTCATGCGTTCGCGGTTGCGGTCCTGCGCGACCCGGCCCTGTGGGACGAGGCCGAAATGCGCCGGGTCGCCGATTTGCCCGTCGGTGTGCAACGCGCCTGAACAGGGGCTGGCCGTTCCATGCCGGAGGGTACGTACGACGGAGTACGGTAGCTGCTACCATCGCGCCCCCTACGGAAACCGCCATCATGCGTATAGGTCTGGTGATCGATTCGGTCTGCGATCTTCCCAGGAGCTATATCGAACGGAATCACATCGAGATACTCCCCATCACGGTGCAGATCGGCGACGCCATCCGCGCCGATCACCGTGACGAGAAACAGACGCTGGATTTCCTGCATTCTCACGTCGCCGAGCGCGGCGCGGAAGCGGAAACCATGCCGTTCAGCGTGCAGGACATCCACGACCTGTTCCTGAAGAAACTGGTCCTCGACTACGACCACGTGTTCTGCCTGACGGTCACCAAGAGCCGCAGCCAGGTCTACGAGAACGCGATGCAGGCCAGTTACGCGATCCTCAACGACTACAAGCCGATCCGCACCGCCGCCGGCATCACCACGCCGTTCGCACTGCGCGTGATGGACACGCAGAACCTGTTCGCGGCGCAGGGCGTGACTGCGGTGGAAGCGGTGCGCATGATCCAGGCCGGCGAGGGCGTCGCCAAGATCCGCGCCCGGCTCGACAACCTCGCGATCAACACCCACGGCTACATGGTCCCGCGCGACCTGATGTACCTGCGCACGCAGACGCGCCTGCGCGGCGACAAGAGCGTCAGCCTGTTCAGCGCCACGCTGGGCTCGGCGCTCGACATCAAGCCGGTGCTGTACTGCAACCGCGGCGACACCAAGCCGGTCGCGAAGATCCGCACCTTCGAGGTCGCATGCCGTCGCCTCTTCGACCATGCCAGCGAACGCGTGCGCATCGGCCTGATGACGAAGACGATGTGCCTGAGCTTCGGCGGCGAACTCGAGGAAATGCGCCTGCTGCCCGGCTACCAGTCGCTGATCGACATCTGCCGCGAACACGGCGTCGAAGTCTTCGAGAGCGTGATGAGCCTGACCGGCATGATCAAGGTCGGCAAGGGTTCGCTGGCGATGGGCTTCGCCTCCGAACCCCACGAATTCAAGGACTGATTCCAGGAGCGGGCGCCGTCGCCGCTGCCTCGCGCAGCGGCGTCAGCCGTCCACGACGCCGGCCATGGCGAAGATCGGCATGTACAGGCCGATCACGACCACCGGCACGAGCACCAACGGCAGGCCGACGCCGACCAGCAGGGCCACCAGTCCGCGTCGGTTCGGCCGGCCCGGCGTCACCGGCGTCAGCCACCACGCCACCACCACCACCACCGGCAGGGCGAACAACAGCCAGCGTCCGGCGAGCAGCGCGCGCGTGAGCCACGGCAGTTCCGCGCCGAAGTTGCGGTAGACCTCGTCGAACTGCGGCACCACCAGGTTCACCACGATCGCGGCGACCAGCGCGCAGAGCGTTCCGAAGGCGAGCAGCGCGTGTTGTCCGGTCATGGCATGTCCTCATCGCGGCGATGGACCATGATCGCATCCGGCATCGCGCATCGGCATTCCCGGCATCCAGAACGACGACACCCGCCTTGCGGCGGGTGTCGTGCGTGTCCAGAGCCTGCGTGTCGACGATCAGGCCTTCGCCGACTCCGACTTGTCGCCGAAGCGACGCATCATCCACAGCTGCTGGACCATGCCCAGCGCGCCGTTGGTCACCCAGTACAGCACCAGGCCGGCGGGGAAGAAGGCGAACATCACGCCGAAGATCAGCGGCATGAACTGGAACATGCGCTGCTGGATCGGATCCACGCCGACCATCGGCGTCAGCTTCTGCGTGTACCACATCACCGCCATGTTGAGGATCGGCAGGATGAAGAACGGATCGCGCGCGGTCAGGTCCTGGATCCACAGCATCCACGGCGCCTGGCGCAGCTCGACCGATTCGATCAGCACCCAGTACAGCGCCAGGAACACCGGCATCTGGATCAGGATCGGCAGGCAGCCACCGGCCGGATTGATCTTTTCCTTCTTGTACAGCTCCAGCATCGCGGTCTGGAACTTCTGCTTGTCGTCGCCGTAGCGTTCCTTCAGCTGCTGGATGCGCGGCTGGAACTTGCGCATCTTCGCCATCGACTTGTACTGCGCGGCCGACAGCGGATACAGCGCGAGCTTGATCAGCAGCACGAGCAGCACGATCGCCCAGCCCCAGTTGTGCGTGACCTTGTGGAGCTGCGCGAGCAGCCAGTGGATCGGCTCGGCGAGCACGGTGAAGATGCCGTAGTCGAGCGTGCGCTCGAAGCCCGGCGCCTGCTGCGCCAGCTGGTCCGGCAGCTTCGGGCCGATCCACAGCTTGGCCTCGGTGCTGGCCTGCGTGTTCGGCGCGACCGTGAACTGCGGGCCGGTGGCGCTGATGCCGAACAGCGACTGCGCGGGGTCCGCGCTCAATGCATAGTTCGCCTTCTGGTCGGCCTGCGGGATCCAGCCGGTGAAGAAGTAGTGCTGCAGCAGCGCGATCCAGCCGCCCTCGACATTCGTGCCCTTCTCGATCGGATCGATCTTGTCGCCATCCATGAAGCTGTCGTACGTCCGCTTCTGGTACTTCTCCTCGGGCGTGTACCAGGCGCCGCCGCTGAACGCGAAGGTCTCGGGGTTGAACATGCTGCGGTGGTAATCGTGCGGCACGCGCGACAGGTAGCGGTAGACATGGCCCGTCCATGGCGTGGTGCCGCGGTTGACGATCTCGTCGCGCACCTTCAGCGCGTACTGGCCACGGCTCAGCGTGTAGGTCCGGCGGATGGTCACGCCACCGGCGCCGTTCCACACGAAACGTGCGCTGACATCCTTCGCGCCATCGGCCAGCGCGAGCGTGGTCGCGGTGTCTTCAGGCACGAAACCGCCGTTGTGGTTCGGCGCGCCCTGGGTGCTCACCCAGCCGCTCTGCGCGACGTAGAAATTCTTCGGGTCCTCGTCGAACAGGCGCACCAGCGGCGCATCCTCGGCGCGCTTCGTGCGGTAGTTCAGCAGTTCGGCGCGGCGCACGCTGGCGCCGTCGATCACCAGGCGCAGCACGTCGTTGCTCAGCGTGATGCGCGCCTGCGGCTGGGTGCCGGCAACGGCCGCCGGCATCGCAGGCGGCTGGCCCGGGGCCGTGGGCACGGTTGCGGTGGGCACCGGCGCGGCGGTCGGCACGGGCATGCCCTGGGGCTGGACGACCGCGGGCGCAGCGACGACGGGCTGCGGCTGCTTCTCCTCGCTCCATTTCATCCACAGGATGGTCGCGACCATCAGCCAGGCGAGGATCAGGAAAGTACGCAATTGGGTCATGGCACGGCCGGAGTCGTCGCACCGCCGGAGGGCGATGCTGGGGGTGATGAAGGAGAAGCGGGCGGCATTGTGCCGTCCGGTATCGATGGGGGCAACGCGACCCGGCGCAAGGCATGCCGGAAGGCACTGGTGATCTCCGCGCCGGAGGCGCGCGCGGCGCCGGCACGGGCGACGACCACGAAATCGCCGCCGGGCAGCGCGTGGCGTTCGCGGCGGAAGTGATCGCGGAGGACGCGCTTGATGCGGTTGCGGACCACGGCGCGCTTGTCGACCTTGCGCGAGACGGCGAGGCCCAGGCGGGCAGGGTGGTCGGCAGGGAGATGATGCAGGGCGAACAGGGCGTTCGCGGCGGCGCGGCGGCCGCGGGTGAACACGGCGTCGAATTCCGGACGCGCGCGTACCCGCGCGGAGCGCGGGTATCGGGCGGTGACGCCTGATGGCTTGCCGGCAGACATGCCGGAGGGATCGTCGTTGCCGGGGCGCATCGTCAGCACGTCACGCCCGGGATCCGGTCAGTGGACCGGATGCGGCAGATCGACGATCAGGCGCAGAGGCGCTTGCGGCCCTTCGCGCGACGACGGGACAGGACCTTGCGGCCGTCGGCGGTCTTCATGCGGGCACGGAAGCCGTGGTCGCGCTTGCGCTTGAGGTTGCTGGGTTGGTAGGTGCGCTTGGTGGCCATGATCGGGCTCGAAAGTGCTTGAAAAAGGTGAGGTGGTAAGCCCGGTGGGCGCGCAGCACGCGCAGCCTGGGCCGCAAGAACCGGCAATTATGGGGGTCTGGGGGTGGCCGGGTCAAATCGCCGCGTCGCAGCGGGCGGGATGTTGATGCGGCAGCCCCCCTCGGGATGGTAGTCTGGCCGACTTACCCACCGGTTACCCACAGCCCTGCGCCCGGGTGCCGCGTCGCGACGACGGCCCTGAGGCCACGCGAACGCGGACATCGCGCGTTCCGGGCAGGGACGACCCGTTCCCGCGGATGGCCCTGGCCGACCGCCCCACACCTAGCTGCGACCCGCGAATCACCGATGGATGCCTGGCCCCGCTGTCTCGAACGCCTCGAAGCCGAACTGCCGGTGGAGGAAGTCCAGACCTGGTTGAAACCCCTGCAGGCGCGACAGCGCGACGACGGGATGGTCCTCTACGCCCCGAACGCCTTCGTCCGCGATGCCGTGCAGGAACGCTACCTGCCGCGCATCAGCGAGCTGATGGACTATTTCGCAGGCAGCGCCACGGTCACGCTGGAGGTCGGCTCGGCGCCGCGCGCCACGCCGGCACCGCCGACCCCCACGCAGCTGCATGCGGCCAATCGCATGCAGGGCGGCGAACCCGGCGCGGCGTTCGCGGGGAACCTCGACAACCATTACACCTTCGACAACTTCGTCGAGGGCCGCAGCAACCAGCTCGGCCGCGCCGCCGCCTGGCAGGCCGCGCAGAAGCCCGGCGACCGCGCCCACAACCCGCTGCTGCTGTACGGGGGCACAGGCCTGGGCAAGACCCACCTCATGTTCGCCGCCGGCAACGAGATGCGCCGGCAGAACCCGGGCATGCGCGTGATGTACCTGCGCAGCGAGCAGTTCTTCAGCGCGATGATGAAGGCGCTGCAGGACAAGACCATGGACGCGTTCAAGCGCCAGTTCCACCAGGTGGACGCGCTGCTGATCGACGACATCCAGTTCTTCGCCGGCAAGGACCGCACCCAGGAAGAGTTCTTCCACACCTTCAACGCGCTGTTCGACAGCCGCCAGCAGATCATCCTGACCTGCGACCGCTATCCGCGCGAAGTCGAGGGCCTGGAACCGCGCCTGAAATCGCGCCTGGCCTGGGGCCTGTCGGTGGCCATCGAGCCGCCGGACTTCGAGACCCGCGCGCAGATCGTGCTGAGCAAGGCGCGCGAACGTGGCGTGGTGCTGCCCGAGGACGTGGCCTACCTGCTCGCCAAGAAGATGCGCAGCAACGTGCGCGACCTCGAGGGCGCGCTGAACACCCTGGCAGCCCGCGCCAACTTCACCGGCAAGGCGATCACGCCCGAATTCGCCCAGGAAACCCTGCGCGACCTGCTGCGCGCCCAGCAGCAGGCGATCGGCATCGCCAACATCCAGAAGGCCGTGGCCGACTACTACGGCCTGCAGATCAAGGACCTGCTGTCCAAGCGCCGCACGCGCTCGCTGGCGCGTCCGCGCCAGGTGGCGATGGCGCTGGCCAAGGAACTGACCGAACACAGCCTGCCGGAGATCGGCGACGCCTTCGCCGGCCGCGACCACACCACGGTCCTGCATGCCTGTCGCCAGATCCGCACGCTCACCGAAAGCGACGGCAAGCTGCGCGAGGACTGGGACAAGCTGATCCGCAAGCTGAGCGAGTGAGAACGAAGGCCAAGGTCTTGTCGCGACAGGCGAAAAGTGTGGATATCCACACCCGCATTTCGTAAGTTGCGCAAGGCGTGGAGACAAGTTGTGGATAAAAACGAGCCCGCTCCAGCGGTGTCCGCTTATCCACAGACCATCCCCACGACGCAGCCCCGGTTATACAGACGTTCGGATGCATCGAAAAACGTGCGAAAACAGCGACTTGAATACGTTTCCCACCGTTTTTCGCGCTACCATCACCACCATCTTTTAAGATTTTCCATCTTTTAGAAGCATGAAGCGGCGCAAGGCCGCCGACTCACGAGGGGAACCCAATCCGATGCGTTTCAGTCTTCAACGCGAAGTGCTCCTGAAGCCGCTGGCGCAGGTGGTGAATGTCGTCGAACGCCGACAGACGCTCCCGGTGCTGGCCAACCTGCTGGCTCGGGTCGAGGGCGACCTGCTCTCGCTCACCGGCACCGACCTCGAAGTCGAAATGGTCGCGCGCACCAGGGTGGAGGACGCCGAACCCGGCGAGACCACGATCCCGGCACGCAAGCTGTTCGAGATCGTGCGCGCGCTGCCCGACGGCAGCCGGGTCACGATCAGCCAGTCCGGAGACAAGATCACCGTGCAGGCCGGGCGCAGCCGCTTCACCCTGGCCAGCCTGCCTGCGAACGACTTCCCCGCCCTCGACGAAGTCGATGCGACCGAGCGCGTGAAAGTCGCCGAAGCCGGCCTGAAGGAGCTGATCGAACGCACCGCGTTCGCGATGGCCCAGCAGGACGTGCGCTACTACCTCAACGGCCTGCTGTTCGACCTGCGCGACAAGGCCCTCCGTTGCGTGGCCACCGACGGCCATCGCCTCGCCCTGTGCGAAGCGGTCCTCGAGGAAGCCGTGCAGACCAAGCGCCAGATCATCGTCCCGCGCAAGGGCGTGCTCGAACTGCAGCGCCTGCTCGAAGGCGGCGACCGCGAACTCGAACTGGAAATGGGCCGCAGCCACATCCGCGTGAAGCGCGATGACGTGACCTTCACCAGCAAGCTGATCGACGGGCGTTTCCCGGATTACGAAGCGGTGATTCCGATCGGGGCCGACCGCGAAGTGCGGATCGACCGCGAAGCGCTCCGCGCCTCCCTGCAGCGCGCCGCGATTCTCTCCAACGAGAAGTACCGTGGCGTGCGCATCGAAGTGTCGCCGGGGCAGATCAGGATCAACGCCCACAACCCGGAGCAGGAAGAAGCCCAGGAAGAAGTCGAAGCGGACACCAAGGTCGACAGCCTGGTGATCGGCTTCAACGTGAACTACCTGCTCGATGCCCTGTCGGCGCTGCGCGAGGAGCAGATCATCCTGCAGCTGCGCGATGCCAACTCCTCCGCCCTCGTGCGCGAGTCCAGCAGCGACAAGTGCCGTCACGTGGTCATGCCCCTGCGTCTCTGACCGATTGGGCTTGTTCCACGTGGAACACATCAAGGTTTCAATGGATCGCCCGGGCATCCCCGGGCGATTTCATTTGCGCAAGCGCGTCCGGTCGCGAGGTCCCGTCTCATGCACGTGACGCGCCTCCGGGTCGCCTCTGTGCGGCGTGTCGAAGTCGCCGAACTGCTGCCGTCGCCCGGCATCAACCTCATCACCGGCGACAACGGCGCCGGCAAGACCAGCCTGCTCGAAGCCCTGCACCTGCTGGCCTATGGCCGCAGTTTCCGGGGACGGGTGCGCGATGGCCTGATCCGGACCGGGGACGAAGCCGTGGAAGTCTTCGCCGAATGGCAGGAGCAGGCGCCCCCGCGGATCCGCAAGGCGGGATTGCGCCACCTGGGCCAGCGCTGGGAAGGCAGGCTCGACGGGGAATCCGTGTCCCAACTCGGTGAACTCTGCGCCGCGCTCGCTGTTGTGACCTTCGAGCCCGGGAGCCATGCGCTGGTGACCGGCGGCGGCGAACCCCGACGACGCCTGATCGACTGGGGCTTGTTCCACGTGGAACAAGCCGAAGGCGGGCACGAGTTCCTGCGCCTCTGGCGTCGCTACGCTCGGGCCCTGAAGCAGCGCAACCAGCTGCTGAAGGCGCGGGTCCGCGATGGCCAGCTCGATGCCTGGGATCATGAACTCGCGGAGGCGGGCGAACCGCTCACGCGTTATCGCCAGCGCTATGTGGAGCAGCTGGAACCGCAGCTGCAGGATGTCGCCGCCGAGTTGATCCCGTCGCTGGGTCGTCCCGCCCTCGGTTTCCAGCCGGGCTGGTCCCGCGAGCAGCTGCCGCTCGCCGACGCGCTGCTGGTCGCCCGCGATCGCGACCTCGGCTATGGCTACACCTCGGTGGGGCCGCATCGGGCCGACTGGCGGATCGATTACCCGGCGCTGCCCGGACGAGAAGCGCTGTCGCGAGGGCAGGCCAAGCTGACCGCGCTGTCGATCCTCCTCGCGCAGGCCACCCACCACGCGCAGGTTGCCGGGGAATGGCCCGTCGTGGCCCTGGACGACCTGGCCTCGGAACTGGATCGGAACCACCAGGGCAGGGTGCTGCAGCGCCTGGTGTCTTCGGGGGCGCAGGTCTTCATCACCGGGACCGAAGCGCCGTCCGCGTTGGCTGGCCTGGAGATCGATCCGCGCGTGTTCCACGTGGAACGTGGCGTCGTGCTGCCGCGCGACGGCCTCTGAGTTCGGGCAGCGCCGCAGCGATACCAGGCCTCGATCCGGCGCGGACGGGGGCGCACTGTTATACTTTTCGATCGATTCCCAACGCGACCCCGCCGCCGTCCGCGCCTGCGCGCAGACCGGCCGGCCCAGCCGCACCAGCACCAGAACGAAGCGAATGACCGACGAAACCCAGCCGTCCTCCGGTGCCAACAACACCTACGATTCCAGCAAGATCACCGTCCTGCGCGGTCTCGAAGCCGTCCGCAAGCGTCCCGGCATGTACATCGGCGACGTGCACGACGGCACCGGCCTGCACCACATGGTGTTCGAAGTGGTCGACAACTCGGTGGACGAGGCCCTGGCCGGTCACGCGGACGACATCATCGTCACCCTCCACGAGGACGGTTCCTGCTCGGTGTCGGACAACGGCCGCGGCATCCCGGTCGACATCCACAAGGAGGAGGGCGTTTCCGCTGCGGAAGTGATCCTCACCGTGCTGCACGCGGGCGGCAAGTTCGACGACAACAGCTACAAGGTCTCCGGCGGCCTGCACGGCGTGGGCGTCTCGGTGGTGAATGCCCTGTCCGAGAAGCTCTGGCTGGAGATCTGGCGCGACGGCCACCACTACGCGCAGGAATACGCCCTCGGCGAACCGCAGTTCCCGCTGAAGCAGCTCGAACCTTCGACGAAGCGCGGTACCAGCCTCCGCTTCCTGCCGTCGGCCGAGATCTTCACCGACGTGGTGTTCCACTACGACATCCTCGCCAAGCGCCTGCGCGAATTGTCGTTCCTCAATTCCGGCGTGAAGATCACCCTGCAGGACCTGCGTCCCGACGAGCGCGGAGAAACCCGCAAGGACGTCTTCCAGTACGAGGGCGGCATCCGCTCCTTCGTCGAGCACCTGGCCCAGCTCAAGACCCCGCTGCACCAGAACGTGATTTCGGTGAGCGGCGAGCAGAACGGCATCACCGTCGACGTCGCCCTGCAGTGGACCGATGCCTACCAGGAAACGATGTTCTGCTTCACCAACAACATCCCGCAGAAGGACGGCGGCACGCACCTGGCCGGCTTCCGCGCCGCGCTCACGCGCACGCTGAGCAATTACATCGAGCAGAGCGGCATCGGCAAACAGGCCAAGATCGCCTTCTCCGGCGACGACATGCGCGAAGGCCTCATCGCGGTACTGTCCGTGAAGGTGCCGGACCCCAGCTTTTCCTCGCAGACCAAGGAGAAACTGGTCAGTTCGGAGGTGAAGCCGGTCGTTGAGAGCACGTTCGGCGCACGTTTGGAGGAGTTCCTCCAGGAACACCCCGCCGAGGCCCGCGCGATCTGCGAAAAGGTGGTCGACGCCGCCCGTGCCCGCGAGGCCGCGCGCAAGGCGCGCGAGCTGACCCGCCGCAAGGGCGCGCTCGACATCGCCGGCCTGCCCGGCAAGCTGGCCGACTGCCAGGAGAAGGATCCGGCGCTGTCCGAACTGTTCATCGTCGAGGGCGACTCGGCGGGCGGCTCGGCCAAGCAGGGCCGCAACCGCAAGAACCAGGCGGTGCTGCCCCTGCGCGGCAAGATCCTCAACGTGGAACGCGCACGCTTCGACCGTATGCTGTCGTCCGCGGAAGTCGGCACGCTGATCACCGCGCTCGGCACCGGCATCGGCAAGGACGAATACAACCCGGACAAGCTGCGCTACCACCGCATCATCATCATGACCGACGCCGACGTCGACGGCTCGCACATCCGCACGCTGCTGCTGACGTTCTTCTACCGGCAGATGCCCGAGCTGATCGAGCGTGGCCACATCTACATCGGCCTGCCGCCGCTGTACAAGATCAAGCAGGGCAGGAACGAGCTGTACCTCAAGGACGATGCGGCGCTGGACCAGTACCTGGCCAACAACGCCGTGGAAAACGCCTCGCTGGTGCCCGCCGATGGCGAGCTGGCGATCGAAGGCGTGCACCTGGAGAAACTGCTGCTGGCCTATGCCGGTGCACGTGATGCGATCGCGCGCAACGCCTATCGCTACGATGCGGCCCTGCTCGAAGCGCTGATCGATTTCACGCCGCTGGATGCCGCATCGCTGGCGCGCCTGGTCGACGATCGCAGCGACCTCGACGCGCTCGAAGCGCGCCTCAACCGCACCGGCCTGGGGCGCCCGCGCTACCGCATCGCCGTGCAGTCCGGTGCAGAACAGCAACCGGCCGCGCTGCTGGTCACGCGCACGCACATGGGTGAATCGCAGGTGCAGGTGCTGGCCCTGTCCAGTTTCGAACACGGCGAACTGCGACCGCTGCGCGATGCGGCGGCACTGCTGCACGGCCTGCTGCGCGATGGCGCGAAGATCGTGCGCGGCAACCGCGAGGAACCTGTGTCGAGCTTCGCCCAGGCGCACGGCTGGCTGCTGGAGGAGGCGAAGAAGGGTCGCCAGATCCAGCGCTTCAAGGGTCTCGGCGAAATGAATCCGGAACAGCTGTGGGAAACCACCGTGAATCCCGACACGCGCCGCCTGCTGCAGGTGCGCATCGAGGACGCGGTCGCCGCAGACCAGATCTTCTCCACGCTGATGGGCGACGTGGTCGAACCGCGCCGCGAATTCATCGAAGACAACGCGCTGAAGGTCGCCAACCTCGACGTGTGATCGCCGGCAGGCCCTGCGCATCGCGCGACTGCGCGCAGGGCTTTTCCATACGGATGCGAATGTCGAGGAATCCGGCAGATTCGCGAATTCCGGCGAAAACCGGACACGCGGGACGCCATTTCCTGAGGTGCATCACGGAACGACGCCGGGTGTCGCAAAAAACGCCCCGATACCTTTCCCGAGTGTGGCGAGCTGCGCATAATCGACCGCCGTCAAGCGAAGAAGGTCATGGTCTTGACGAAACTTTAATGCCCGACCGACTAAAACATGTCCCCCCACCGCGCCGAGCCGTACCGCATGCCTTCCAGCAACACGACGCCCAACCTGCGTGCGTTCGCGGTGGTCACGACCTGCGCCCGGGACAACGCCGACCCCGATGAGCGAAGCCGCGCGTTGACGCGGTGGCAGCAGCCAAGGATGTCGTCCGACCGCTGCACCGCCTGATCCGTCCGCCCTCGCCCCCGAACTACGAAACACAATGCGGTGACCCCGCATCCACAGCGACGCCCCGCACGTCGTCGCACCAGAGTCCACCGGAACAGAGAACACCCATGACCGCTCCTTCCCGTCTCCTCTTCAAGACCTCCGCGCTGGCCATTGCCGCTGCGTTGATGGTCGGCAGCATCGGCGTCTCCGGCACTGCCTCCGCGCAGTCCAAGGACGACGACGAGATGGAAGACAAGTCGCGCGACATGGGCAACCCGGTCACCGCCCGCATCCGTGCCGCGAAGGAACGCCGCGCCCGTGCCAACCAGGAAGCAGGCGCCGAGCAGGGTGGCAGCGAGCAGAAGGGCGCTTCCGCCTCCGCCTCAGCGCCGCTGTACCCGCTGGCCACGCGCGTCGCGCCTTCGCAGAAGGTGAATGCGAAGGAAAGCAAGACCGCCAAGGAAGTGCAGTCCGACTACGAAGCCAACAAGTACGACAGCGTGTTCGCCAAGGTCGACGCGTTCGGCGGTTCCGGCTCGACCAACGCCTACCTGCTGGCCTATCTCTACCAGCTCGCCGCCGTCGCCGCGAACAATGCGGGCGACCAGGAAAAGAGCGCGCACTATTTCCGCAAGGCCGTCGATGCCAATGGCCTGGACAACAATGGCCACTATCAGGCCATGTACAACCTCGCCATCCAGCTGAACCAGCTGGACCAGTCGGCCGAAGCCCTCGCCGTGATCGACCGCTTCCTCACCGAAACCAAGACCGACAAGACCGATCCGCTGGCCCTGAAGGCGATCATCCTCGGCAACCTCGACCGTCCGGGCGAAGGCGCCGCGCTGTTCGAGAAGGTGCTGGCGACGAAGCCCGACGACCGTCCGACCCTGATGAACGCGGTCGCGCTGTACCAGCAGGCCGACAATTTCGAAAAGGCGAATGCCCTGCTCGAGAACGCCCGGAAGAAGGGCATGCTGACCGAGGGTTCGGAATACCGCACCCTGTTCGTCGGCTACATCAATGCGAACAAGTACGCGCAGGCGCGCGAAGTGCTGGAAGAGGGCGTGAACAAGGGCGCGATCAAGCCCTCGCAGCAGCTCGCCAACGACTACTCGATCCTCGCCCAGCACTACTACATCGACGCCAACAAGACGGCCGATGCGATCGAGTTCTATACCCGTGCGATGAAGGTCTCGACCGATGGGGAGGCCGCGCTGAACCTGGCGCGCGTGCTCCGCAACGAGTCGCGGATCGCCGAAGCGAAGGCCGCTGCCAAGGAGGCGCTGGCCAAGGGCGTGAAGAAGCCAAAGGATGCCAACGCAATCCTGGCCCTGCCCGGCGGAAAGTGAGAAGACGGGCGGTTTCAGGGGCCCGGGGGTGTTGGTAACTCCCGGCCCGATTGTATAAGCTTACAGATTCCCGCGACCGGGGCCGATGTTTGAAACCAGTCGCGGTTCGACCATTCCGGGGTGCTGTGGTTCAGGGGGCGGGTTCGTGTTCCGGCAGAGGACACGGGCGCGGATCCGGACAGGTACCACGAGTCCGCTAAATCGAGCCTGCTGCGCATGACCCAAGACTTGCCGACCTCCGACAAGCGTGACCGCGACGAATCCGGCCTGAACTGGCCGCGAGTCGCCGCCATCAGCTTCGCCATCGCACTGCACATCGCGGCACTCATGCTGTTGCTCGTGCCGGTCACCCCTCCGGGCGCCGGGCAGGAAGAAGAGCAGAACACCAGCGTCGTCATCATCGAGCCGCCGCCGCCGCCGCCGCCACCGCCGCCGCCGCCGGACGAGCCGCCGAAGGAAATCAAGCTGACCCCGCAGGAAACCCCGCGGCCGGTCGTGCAGCCGCCGCCGGATGAACCGCCGGTCGTGTTCGATACCCCGTCCGAAGTCGATACCCCGGCCCCGCCGCCGGCTCCGCCGGCTCCGCCGTCGCCTCCCGCGCCGACCTCGCCCGCCCGCAACGACAACGACCTGCGCGCCTCGCTCTGCGTGCGCCCGTCGATGGCGCCGCTGGTCCAGGCCGTCTCGCGCGCCGGCGCCGCCGCCGACCTGACCCTGACGATCGTCTACCAGGCCGACGGCACCATCACCGACGTCTCCGTCTCCAAGAGCAGCCGCAACCGCGATCTCGATCGCGCCGCGGTGACCTGGGCACGACGCGCCAAGCTGTGTCCTGGCGCCGCCGGTTCGGGCCGCCTGCCGTTCTCGTTCGACCTCGACTGATCCGGATTCCGGTCCAGTCAGGGCATCACCAGACCCGATCAGCTTCAAACAGATCCGCCTCACACAGATCCGCCTCACACAGATCCAACCCCGTTCCTTTCCACTAAACAAGAAAAGGTAAGCGTCATGCTGCAGGAAATCCTCACCATCGCATCCGCCGGCGCCGCCGGGGGCGGTAATGCTGCCTCCGCGCTGAAGCAGATGGGCGTCGACCATCTGATCACCGAATTCACGACGAAGCCCGGCGAATACCCGGTGCAGATCGCCGTGGCCCTGACCCTCATCATCCAGTCGGCCATGTCCTGGTACTGGATCGTGGTCAACTTCATCAAGAACAGTGCCCTGCGTCGCCGCGGCGACTCGGTCACGAGCACCTTCTGGGAAACCCCGAACGCGCAGGACGCGATCCGCTTCATGGAAGAGCAGCCCAAGAGCGAGCCCTTCTCGAAGATCGCCCTTGACGCCGCCCAGGCCGCCGCGCATCACCAGCGCCACGAAGGCTCGCGCCTGGTCGAGTCGCTGAACCGCTCGGAGTTCGTCGACCGCGCCCTGCGCCAGGCCGTGACCCGCGAGTCGATGAACCTCGAAAGCGGCATGACCGTGCTCGCCACCGTCGGTTCGACCGCGCCGTTCATCGGTCTGCTCGGCACCGTGTGGGGCATCTACGGCGCGCTGATCAAGATCGGTGCGACCGGCCAGGCCTCCATCGACGCCGTCGCCGGCCCGGTGGGTGAAGCGCTGATCATGACCGCCGTCGGTCTGTTCGTCGCCATCCCGGCGGTGCTCGCGTACAACTTCTTCATGCGCGCCAACCGCATCACCAACAGCCAGTTCGACACGTTCGCGCACGACCTGCACGACTTCTTCGCCACCGGCTCGCGCGTCGGCGAAGCGGCCAACAAGCGCTGATCCGTACGTAGCGACGATCGAACCACCTGACGGAGCACAGTCATGGCCTTCAGTACCGGCAACGACAGCGGCACGCCGATGTCCGAAATCAACGTCACGCCCCTCGTGGACGTGATGTTGGTGCTGCTCATCATCTTCATGATCACGGCACCACTGATGTCGCACAAGACGAAGGTCGAGCTGCCCGAGGCGAATTACGAGTCACGGGAAGAGAAAGTCCCGCCGACACCGCCGATCACCATCGCCGTCACCGAGGAAGGCCGTTACTTCTTCAATGACGAGCCGGTGACCCGCGAGCTTCTGGAAAGCCGCCTCTCCGTGGAAGCGCAGAAGGTGCCGCAGCCCTCGGTCAACATCCGTGGCGACAAGACCGTTCGTTATCGTTTCATCAACGACGTGGTCAACATCGCCCAGGCCCAGGGCATGCGTCAGGTCGGCTTCGTCGCCACCCGCGAACGCAACTGATTCGGAGACAGACGCATGGCATTCGCATCCAACTCCGGCGGCGGCCCGATGGCCGACATCAACGTCACGCCCCTCGTGGACGTGATGCTGGTGCTCCTGATCATCTTCATGGTGACCGCGCCGATCCTGTCCTATCCGATCGACATCGATCTGCCCCAGCGCACGAGCAATCCTCCGGAAAATCCGAAGGAACCGCCGCCGCCGGTCAAGCTGCGCATCGACCAGGCCGGCACGGTCTACTGGAACGACAGCCCGACCCCCGTGTCTGCGTTGATGAGCTTGATGCAGGCTGAGGTCGAGCGCGATCCGACCAACCAGCCGACCCTCGAGATCGATGTCAACGAGGAAGCGCAGTACGAAACGCTGGCGAAGGTTCTGGCCCAGGCCAAGGACGCAGACATGAAGAAGATCGGTTTCGTGAAGAAACCCTGATCCTGAAACAATCGCAAGAAAAGGCCGGCGCCGGACCTGCAGCCTGCCGCCCGCCCAGAACGACTTGAACCAATTCGACGCCGCCCTCCGGGGCGGCGTTTTTTATGCTCGATCGCCGGGATTTTCGCGTGCAAACGCTTGTCGACCCCATTCCGGCAGGCGTAACGTTGGAAGCGTCACCCCAAGCAGAGGAGCGACGCCATGGCTTTCGCACAATCCCAGACGCGTGACCGGACCCTGGCCGAAATCAACATCACCCCGCTAATCGACGTGATGCTGGTGTTGCTGGTGATCTTCATGATCGCGGCGCCGGTGCTGACCAGGGACATCCCACTGACCTTGCCTGGTAGAGATCCGGCGCTGAAGCCGGATGTCGTTCCACCGCCCCCGATCGAGCTGCGCATCGATGCCGTCGGCGAGGTGACCGTCGCAGGCGCGCCGGTGGCCCTCTCCGAACTGGCTTCGGTGCTGCGCACGGAACGCGAGCGACTGGCGGGGCAGAAGGTGATCCTGAGCGTGGAAGCGAGTTACGACGTCGACTATGAGGTGGTGGCCAAGGTGCTCGCGACCGCGCAGAACGCAGGCATGTCGAACATCCGCATGCGTTGAAGCGACGCGAGCAGACACATCATGGGAAACAGCACGGGCGGCCCAGGGCCGCCCGTGTGCGTTGAAGCGCGAGAAGCTGGGGGTATCAGCGACCTTCGAGGATCGCGAGATAGCGTTTCACGGTGAACGCGAGGCCGTCGTACAGCGCTTCGCCGATCAGGGCGTGACCGATCGACACTTCGAGCACGTCGGGCACGCCGGCGATGAAGGCACCGAGGTTCGCCTGGCTCAGATCGTGGCCGGCGTTGACGCCCATGCCACGGGCCTGGGCGGCTCTGGCGGTGTCGGCGAAGGCCGGCAGTTGCTGCTCGGGATGCCCTGCCGCGAACGCTTCGGCATAAGGCCCGGTGTACAGCTCGATGCGATCGGCGCCGCTGGCCGCGGCCGCGTCCATGTCGGCCCCGGCATCGGCAAAGACACTGACGCGACAACCGATGGCCTTGAGCGCGCTGACATGTTCGCGAAGCCCGACGAGGTCGCGGGCGAAATCGAAGCCATGGTCCGAGGTCAGCTGGCCATCGCCGTCGGGCACCAGGGTGGCCTGCGCAGGGCGTGTCTCCGCACAGAGTGCGTGGAAACCGGGATAAGCCTCGCGCGGCGGCGCGAACGGATTGCCTTCGATGTTGAACTCGACGCCGTAGGCGCGGGTCAGCTCGGCCAGCGCATACACGTCATCGGCGCGGATGTGGCGTGCGTCCGGACGCGGATGCACGGTGATGCCGTGCGCGCCCGCATCCAGGCAGGCCCGTGCGGCGGTGACGACATCCGGATCACGACCGCCCCGGGAATTGCGCAGCACCGCGATCTTGTTGACGTTGACGCTGAGGACAGTCAAACGGGTGCTGCCTCAGGCCTGTGGCGATTCGGGCTGGGCGACCGCCGGCGCGCCAGGCGCCTCGGTGGCGGCACCGTTGCGGCGGGCTTCCGCCTGCTCGCGCATGCGGCGCAGCTCCAGCGGATCGATCAACAGGGTCTCGCTGCGCGAGGCGCTTCCGACGCGATCGGCGATGAGGATCATCACCGCGAACACGGTCAGGCCGAGCGAAACGAGCATGCACACCACCATGATCGCCATGGAGGTGGAGGTCAGGGCCACCGCGAGGAGGGCGGCGGCGATCGCGAAGAAAAGCCAGGGCATACGGCGCGTCCTTCCCGGGGGACAGAAGAGGGGCGGGCGCCAGTCTACTCCGGTGGATACCCGTCACGACAGGCCGCCGGCCGGGGGGCACCTGCCGTCCGTCGCCACCACCGAGGGGAGCGATGGGGCACGGCCGCCTACAACAGGGGCGACATCAGTCGCGCCAGGGCTTCGGGCAGGCGGCTGCGGAACAACGGGCGGTCGCGCTCGGGACGCACGCGCGGGGCGGAGGCGAACTCGCCTTCGACGTGCCGGGCGAGCTGCGCGGCCAGGTCGCCGTCCTGAAACAGGATCGAGACCTCGAAGTTGAGGCGGAAGCTGCGGTGGTCGAAATTGGCGCTGCCGACGAGGCAGGTGGTGTCGTCGACGAGCAGCGCCTTGGTGTGCAGCATGCGCGGCCCGTATTCGTAGATCTTCACGCCGGCAGCGATCAGATCGTCGTAGTAGGAACGCGCGGCCAGCGTGACCAGTTTCGAGTCGCTCATGCGCGGCACGAGCAGGCGCACGTCCAGTCCGCCCAGCGCGGCGGAGGTCAGCGCCATCATCGCGGCCTCGCCGGGCACGAAGTACGGCGTGACCAGCCAGACGCGAGTGCGCGCGGCGTGGATCAGCGCGACGTGCATGCGATGGATCGCTTCCCACGAGGAATCCGGGCCGGAGGTCAGCACCTGCGCGGAGATCACCCCGGATCTCGTCGCCGGCGTCGACTCCTGGGTGTCGTGGGCGAGTCCGGAGAGGACATCGCGATCGCCGGTGGCGTAGATCCAGTCCTCGACGAACACGCGCTGCAGGGCGCGGACCACGTCGCCTTCGATGCGCAGGTGCAGGTCGCGATAGGCATCCGCGCGGAGTCGCTCGTCCTGCTCGTCTGTGATGTTGATGCCGCCGGTGAACGCGACGCGACCGTCGATGACCACGATCTTGCGATGGGTGCGCAGATTCAGCCAGGGACGCGACCAGAACCGCCAGAAGCGCGTGGGATGGAACCAGGCCAGCTCGCCGCCGGCCGCGACAAGGGGGGCGAAGAACGCCGCCTTGCACTTGCCCGCGCCGATCGCATCGAGCAGCAGCCGCACTTTCACGCCGCGCTTCGCGCAATCGACCAGCGCATCGCGCAGCGCGGCGCCGCTGCGGTCGGGCATGAAGATGTAGTACTCCAGGTGGACGTGCGCGCGGGCCTTGGCCAGATCGGCGATGAGGGCGTCGTACTTCGCCGCGCCATCGATGAGCAGGCGCACATCGGAGGCGCGCATCGGCGCCAGCCCGGTGGAGGCTTCCGCCAGCCGCGCCAGTTCCAGCGCGTCGGGCGCTTCGCCGGGCGCGAAGGCAGGCGATGCCAGCGCGTCGCCGGCGATGCGGCTGTGCGCGCGGCGCAATCGCTGCCTCTGGATCTTCTGCGGCCCGAACAGGTGGTAGACCAGGATGCCGACGTACGGCAGCAGCGCCAGGCCGAGGATCCAGCTGAGCGTGGCCACCGGCTCTCGCTTCTGCAGCACGATCCAGCCGCCGAGCAGCAGCAGGTGCAGCAGCCAGCCGCCGATCAGGACCGGTTCGATGTAGGGCCCGACGACCGGAATCGCATGCAGCCAGTCCCAGAACCAATCCAGCATGCCGAACATCGTGAGGATCTCCGTCGCAACTGCTGCGACCCGAAGGGCGTAGCCTACCCGCATGGCGATGGGCGGCAAAACCGATCCGGCAACGCACAATCTGCTGCGCGAGGGTCCGATCAAGGGGCGTGGCGCGGCTTCGTTCGTGCGCGGGCGCTTCGAGAAGACGGTGACGGAGGCCGAGGACGACGGCTGGGGCTCGGTCTACGCGGGCGACGAGGCTGGCGCGGACTGGCGCCCGCCGCCGATCCGCACCCAGGTCACCGAGGAGCGCGCGCGCAGCATCATCAGCCGCAACCAGTCGCCCGACATCCCGTTCAGCCAGTCGGTGAATCCCTATCGCGGCTGCGAGCACGGCTGCGTGTACTGCTTCGCGCGGCCGTCGCACGCCTACCTCGACCTCTCGCCGGGCCTGGATTTCGAGACGAAGCTGTACGCCAAGACCAATGCCGCAGAACTGCTTCGCGCGGAGTTGGGCAAGCGCGGCTATCGCTGTTCTTCGATTTCGCTGGGCATCAACACCGATGCCTACCAGCCGATCGAAAAGCGCCAGCGCATCACCCGGCAGGTGCTCGAAGTGCTGGCCGAGTGCCGGCATCCGGTCGGCCTGATCACCAAGAGCGGCCTGATCCGCCGCGACCTGGACTTGCTGGCGCCGATGGCGCGACAGGGCCTGGTGCATGTGTACGTGTCGATCACCTCGCTCGACAACCGCCTGTCCGCGATCCTCGAACCCCGCGCCGCCGCGCCGCATACGCGGCTGAAGACATTGCAGGCCCTGCACGAGGCGGGTGTGCCGGTCGGCGTGATGGTGGCGCCGGTGATCCCGATGATCAGCGACCGCGAGCTCGAACACATCCTCGAAGCCGCGTACGCGCACGGCGCGCGGTCCGCCGGCTACGTGCTGCTGCGCCTGCCGCATGAATTGAAGGAGGTGTGGCGCGAATGGTTGTCGCTGCATTACCCCGATCGCGCCGCGCACGTGATGAGCCTGGTGCAGCAGATGCGCGGCGGCAAGGATTACGACAGCCGCTTCGGCACGCGCATGCGCGGCGAAGGCCCGTTCGCGGACCTGATCGCGATGCGCTTCGCCAAGGCGTACAATCGCATCGGGTTCGGTCGTCTGCCGCCTCTGGACACCTCGCGCTTCCTGCCGCCGGAACCGCCGCGCATCCCTTCGCCGCAGGGCGAGCTGTTCTGAGCAGCGCCTGTCGTGCTCAGCGCGGCTCCGCATGCGCGCGGAAGCGCGTCGGCGTGGCCCCGGTGCGCCTGCGCATGAGCCGGCGCAGCGCGGTCGCATCCTCGTAGCCGACCGCCGCCGCCACCTGGTCGATCGACATCCGCGTGGTTTCGATCAGCCGTCGTGCCCGCGCCAGGCGCACGGCCTGGATCAGCGCCGACGGCCCCTGTCCGGTGGCATCGCGCACCCGTCGCGACAGGGTGCGTGTCGACATCGCGAAGGCGTCGGCCAGCACGGACACGGCCGGGGGGCGTGGCAGCGTTTCCTCGATCCGCTGCACCAGCCGACGCACGAGGGCATCGCCATTGGCGAGCAGCGCCGGCAGGGTGTAGGCCGATTGCGCGGTGCGCGCGTCCAGCAGCAGCACGCGGGCGACCGCGTCGGCCAGCGCGGCGCCATGGCCGCGCAGCAGGTGGAGCATCAGGTCGACCTGCGCCATCGCCGCACCGGCGGTGACCAGCGCGCCGTCCACGCAGACGATGCGGTCCGCATCGACCCGGCAGTCCGGCGCGGTGCGGCGCAGGTGCTGGGCCAGCCACCAGGTCGTGGTGACGCAGCGGCCGGCCAGCGCGCCGGTGTCGCGCAGCAGGAACACCGCGCTGCAGGTCGCCGCGACCGGGTGTCCATCGGCGAGGCGACGGGCCAGATCATCGGCGACGCGCCGGGCATCGCCCTGGGCCAGGCGCTGTTCGAGGGCCTCCGGCGACTCGGTGGCCAGACCCGGCACCACGCGAATGCCGGGTTCGTCCGCTTCCGTCATCGGTGCCGTGGGACAGCGCAGGCCCCCGGCCAGTTCGACGTCGCCGCCCTCGGGCGACAGGACGCGCCAGCGCGGCGCAGGCACGGTCAGACCGGGCGCCAGGGTCGCCGCCGCGCGCAGGATGTCGAGGCTGACCGCCACACCGCCTGCATGCGCGCCGGGCAGGACGATGAGCTGGAGTTCGGGAAGCGCGTCGGGCATGGCCGAAACCGCCTTCAACATGTCGAATCGGACGCTGGGAGTGTAGCGGCGACCCCGCTGCAATGTCCGCTCCCGCCCGACGAGCCGCCGCCATGACCGTACTGCCCGCCTTCGATCCCCGGTTCGACCCGCTGGACGACTTCGATCCCCGTGACCTCGTGCTGGACGACATCGGCAAGCGCGTCCATGTCGCCGGCAGCGGCCCGGCGGTGATCGTGATGACCGAGATGCCCGGGATCAGCCCGCACGTGGCGCGGTTCGCCCGCTGGGTGCGCGACGCCGGCTTCACGGTGTGGATGCCCTCCCTGTTCGGCCGGGACGGCGCGGTGCCCGATGCCGGGGAAGGTACGGCGATCTTCAAGCGTGCCTGCGTCAGCGCCGAGTTCCGCGCCTTCGCCGGCCAGGGCGCCAGCCCGGTCACGCAATGGCTGCGCGCGCTGGCCCGGCATGCGCATGCCGAATGCGGCGGCCCGGGCGTCGGTGCGATCGGCATGTGCTTCACCGGCAATTTCGCGCTGAGCATGATGCTGGAGCCGGCGATGCTCGCACCGGTGCTGTCGCAACCCACGCTGCCGCTGGACGACCCCGCCGCGCTGGAAAGCCCGCCCGAAGAACTGGCGGCGGTGCGCGATCGCCTGGAGCGCGAAGACCTCGCCGTCCTCGCCTATCGCTTCGCCGGGGACCGCTTCTGCCGCGCCGAACGCTTCGACGCCTACCGCCGCGCCCTCGGCGAGCGCTTCGTCGAACGCGTGCTGCCCGACGATGCCGCCAACCGCGCGGACCTGCCGCCGTTCTTCCGCGATGTGGTCGGCGGACCGCACAGCGTGGTCACCGTGCACCTGATCGACGAGGCGGGGCAGCCAACGGCCGCTGCGCGCGACGAGATCCTCGCGTTCTTCGCCCAGCGTCTGCACGTGCGCTGACGTGATGCGCGGAACGCCAGTCCGGGAGGGCCCGGACTGGCGTGTGGCGAAGCTGTATCGAAGCGCGCCTCGCAGGACAGCGTGCAGCCGTCAGGGCGAGCGCGTCGCCTTCATGTTCACGCCCGAGAAGCTGCTGTACGCACGGACACCGATGTAGTACGTGGTACCGGCGACCGGGTTGTTGATCGTGCAGGTCTCGGTGTTGCCGGGGAGGTACGGACGACAGTTGTGCAGGGTGGTGGTCGGCGCAGCCCCTGCGCGAACATAGAGGTCCGCATCACCGGTGCCGCCGGAGATGTTCACCACCAGCTTGGTGGTGCCGGCCGGGATGGCCACGGTGTAGATCGACGACCAGTTGCCGGTCGAGACCGATGGCAGGTTGACGTTGTGCACGACCGTGTCGCCCGGCGGCGGTGGGGTGACGGTGCCGTTGTCGCCGTTCGGGGCCACGCCGCCGAAGAAGCTGGAGACCTGTGGCCAGATCAGGGACATCTTCGCGCCATAGTTGATGCTGCCTCCCAGGTGATGCAGCGCGATCACCTTGTTGCTGGCGCGAGCGATGACGGGCGAACCGGAGTTTCCGCCCTCGGTGTCGCAGTAGTAACCCACGTCGGTCTTGGTGCCCCTGCCATCGATACTGGGGTTGTTGATCCTGCACCGACCGCCGCCGTCCTGGTCGCTGACCACGCTCAGTTCCTTCAGTCGCCAATTCGGGTGGCCGGCGATGAAGATCTCTTCGTTCAACGTCGCTGCCCGCGTTTCCAGGCCCAGGTAGCCGAACGGTGCGGCTGCGCTGGGATCCTTCAGCGTGAACAGGGTGTAGTCCAAGGTGTAGTCGGTCTTCAGCATCTGGTCCGCCGGAACCTTGGTCGGCGTGGCCGTGGTGCCCGTGCAGGTGCTGGCCTGGTTGTTGAACCACAATTCGGATGCCGCCGTGCTCGCGGCGGTGCTGATGCAGTGGTTGTTGGTGAACATGTGGTTGCCCGGGCCCACGCGCCATGCGGTGCAGCCGACCGGCATGAGGTGCGCGACCGGCCGAGTGCGCTCGAAGGCCACCGGGTCGCTGGTCTGGTAGCAGGCCACCGGGCGCTGCTGCGACGTGCCGATGATCGCGCGCGATCCCGGCAGCAGGCCGCGCTGGGACGCGCTGCGCAGCTCCTGCATCTTCTGTTCCGAATGGCCCCGCATGTAGCGGCTCACGCGCACGCCATCGGTCGCGCGCCATGCGCCGCGCGGCGTGCCGACCAGGCGGACCAGTGCCACCGGCCCGTGGATCGACATCGCCGAGAAACTGCTGCGGCCGTCATGGCCGAGCGAAACATCATAGGTATAGCCATCGCGCTTCTGGTTGCTGTACCGGTAGACCTCGGTGCCGGCGGGATTGGAGACTTCCAGGGTCACGCCGTCCGGCAGCGAGACATGATCGAAATGCACCTTCACGAAACTGGCATCGGTGGAACGGATGACGAAGGTGCGGCCGAGCGAGGCAGGCCCGATGCGCAGGTTGAAACTGCGCTGCTCGCCCATGCTGGGCAGGAGCGGCTTGGCGATCGGCGGCGCGGCCGAAGCGAGCAGCGGCATGGCGCAGAACAGGGCGGTCGCAAGCAGCATGCGTGCCCGCACGCCATGGCGCGGGGCAGTGGGTCGGCGGTTCATGGTGGTATTCCTCAAGCGGAGTGTGTGTAGCGTTCTCGCCCGGGGGGGACAACCGCGAACGCGGAAAAGGCCCGAAAGCCCGCACTGAGGCTATAAAAGGGGATACGACAGCTTCATTGATGCCCATCACAACATACGGCTTCGTATGTCGAGAAATCATCAGGATGGGCGAGACCGGCGACACCGGAGGGGCTGGCGATCGGCAGCACGTGACAGGCGGTTCCGGAAATGCTCGGCCGATGGATCAATCGCGGGACCAGTGAACTCCGCTGCAAGCAAGTCTTCGAAGCGCGGAAAAGGAATGCGATCGCCCGCTACGTTTCGGACGCTTCCTTCAACCATTCTTCAAGCAAACCGCCGCGCGGATTGATCATCAATGCGCGCTCCGTATTCGACGAATCCGGCGGCTGTACTTCGACGTTGATGTAAATCTTCAGCCGTTCCAGACCCGTGCCGAAAAGTCCCTGCGAATCCAGCCGCTTCAATGCATGCATCATTGCGTCGATCCGGAATTGATATTCCTTCTCCCACGAGGCTTCGCAGAAGGGATCCATGGCCGGACGGCGCAGGAATTCCGACCGAACGGAGTCGAAGCAATCCTCGGCGAATGCGAAATACGGCGTTTCCGCATGGTTCCATTTCAATGCGGCGACTGTAGAAGCGTCTCCATTCGAGGCGCGCATGAGCGCCTGCCGAGACCATGCAATCAGTATCGGTGCATGCGCCTCGCCCGTCGTTACGAGGGCAAGATAGTAGAAGTCTTCGGAAGGAAACTGTTCGAAAAGGCGGGTGACCGCAATCCTCGTCGCCTGCTCGATCGCAGCCGTCAGCTCTAGGAAAGGATCCGGGTCCGTCTTCTGCACGCCTCTGGCCCTGCTGTTGAATCCAAACCGCAGCGTCTGGCGGAATCCGCCCCGCGGGTCCGCCCTACTTCGCCCCGAACAGGTTCTCCGCGCGCTGGAACAGGATCCAGCTGGTGGCGATGAACTTGTCGCCGCCCTGCGGCCGGTTGCCGCGGTGGGTGTGCGTGAACGCGGTGGGGGCGATCAGCAGCGAACCGGTTTCGGGCTTGACCTTGCGATCCTGGAACATGAACTCGGTTTCGCCTTCCTCGAACTCGTCGTTGAGGTAGATCGTCCACAGCAGATGGCGATGCAGGGTCTCGCAGGTGGTGTCGCGCGGGTACAGCTCGCAGTGCCAGTACGGATAGCCGCCTTCGCCGGCGGTGTACCACTGCAGGTTGGTGTGGCCGGGACGCAGGCAGGTGAGGGTGAGCTGGTGCAGCTGCTCCTCGTCCATGGTCGCGAAGTCTTCGGCCACCAGGCGGCGCATCTGGCCGCCCGGGGGCTGGTGCTGCAGCATCAGCGGCGCGATCAGCGCCTGCGGATACTCGCGGATGTAGCGCTTGGTGGCGTCGAGCACCGCCGTGTTCAGCGCGATCTCGACGTCCCGCCATTCCTCCACGCCGGAGATGCCCAGGTCGCGGCTCTTCTTGAGGTCGGGGAACAGGCCGCCGCCGATCCTGCCTTCCTGCAGCTGGTTGCTGCGGCGCATGCGTTCGACGATCTGCGCGCAGACCTCGCGCGGGATCGCGTTGGGCGTGACCGAGATGAAGTCCTTGCTGCTCATGCTGCGCGCCGCCTGTGGAACGGAATGGAAAGAGGAGGCGGGATCAACCCGCCTGCCTGTCATGGTCCAGATGGTAGCGGGTCGCCGTCTCGACTTCCTCCTTCGAACCGAGGAACACCGGCACGCGCTGGTGCAGCTGGGTCGGCGCGATCTCCATCATCCGCTGGCGGCCGTTGCTGGAGGCGCCGCCGGCCTGTTCGATCAGGAAGCTCATCGGGTTGGCCTCGTACATCAGGCGCAGCTTGCCGGCCTTGGACGGATCCTTGCGGTCCCACGGATAGATGAAGATGCCGCCGCGGGTGAGGATGCGATGCACGTCGGCGACCATCGACGCGATCCAGCGCATGTTGAAGTCCTTCCCGCGCGGGCCTTCCTTGCCCGCCAGCAGATCGCTGACGTAGGCCTGCATCGGCGCTTCCCAGTGGCGCTGGTTGGACATGTTGATCGCGAATTCCTTCGTCTGCTCCGGCACGCGCATGTACTTCTGGGTGAGCACGAACGAACCCTGTTCGCGGTCGAGCGTGAACGCATGCGTGCCGTGGCCGATGGTCAGCACCAGCATCGTGCTGGGCCCGTAGATGCAGTAGCCGGCGGCGACCTGCGCGGTGCCCGGCTGCAGGAAGTGCTCGTCGCCGACCTGCGGCACGTCGTCCGGGCAGCGCAGCACCGAGAAGATGGTGCCGACGCTGACGTTCACGTCGATGTTGCTGCTGCCGTCGAGGGGATCGAACAACAGCAGGTAGTTGCCGCGCGGATAGGCGTCGGCGATCGGCTGGCAGTGGTCCATCTCCTCGGACGCGCAGGCGGCGAGATGGCCGCCCCAGGCGTTGGCTTCGAGCAGGATCTCGTTGCTCAGCACGTCGAGCTTCTTCTGCGCCTCGCCCTGGACGTTGCCGGTGCCGGCGTCGCCGAGCACGCCACCGAGCGCGCCCTTCCCGACCGCGACCGAGATGCTCTTGCAGGCCCGGGCGACGACTTCGATCAGCAGCCGCAGGTCGGCGCTGATGCGGTCCTGCCGCTGCTCTTCGATGAGATGGCGGGTGAGGGAGACGGGCGAGCCGTGCGGCGTGCTGGATGCGGTCATGGCGGGCGAAGGGACAGCGGACGAAGCGTCCATTGTCCCTCAGATTCCCGCCATACGCGCCGGTCAGGCCGCCGCATGCGGCCTTGCCGGGGTGTCCGTCAGCGCTTCAGTGCCAAGGTCAGGCCATCGCCGATCGGCAGCAGGCTGAGGGTCTCGACCCGCGGGTCGGCCGCGATCTTGGTGTTGAGGTTTTGCACTGCGGCGATGGCGTCGTCGCCGATCAGCACCGCCAGCTGGCCGGTCAGCACGGTCTTGTCGAGCACCGCGCCGAACAGCAGCACGTTGTCCACGGCGACCACGCCGCCGGGGCGGAGCAGGGCCAGGGCGCGCTCGTAGTAGCGGTCGAGATTGGGCTTGTCGGCGTCGATGAACACCAGGTCGTAGGTGCCCGACTGGCCCTCGGCGATCAGGGCGTCCATGGTGTCGACTGCGTCGCCGAGGCGGAAATCGATCTTGCCGTCGACCCCGGCCTGCTCCCAGTGCGGCCGGGCGATCGGCAGCCAGGCGTCGTAGAGGTCGCAGGCGACCAGGGTGCCGTCCGCCGGCAGGGCCTGGGCCATGCACAGGGCGCTGTAGCCGGTGTAGGTGCCGATCTCGATGATGCGCTTCGCGCCGATCGCCTTGACCAGGAAGGCCATGAACTGGCCCTGTTCCGGCGGGATCTGCATGATCGCGTACTTGTCCTTCAGCGTTTCCGCACGCAGGCTGACCTGCGCCTCCGACTCCCGGACCGAGACGCCGTGGATGTAGTCCCACAGCGCGGGGGTGTAGTCGATGTCGTGCTTTTCCATTCCATCCTTTCCTTGCGAACGAGGGTTCCCTGGCGCCTTCGCGTCATCCGTGCCATGCCGGACGCAGCTGCGTCGTGCGGGGCCGGCTGGAGCATAGCCGCCGGCCCCGGCCACGCGCCAGCGCGCGACTGGGCGAGGCCGCGGCCATTCCGGCAGACCATCTCCTCGCCGGTTGAGACTGACGGGATCGCCGTGCAAACCCGGCCAGGGCCCCGGCCATGTCCCCTGATCGAACCCGACCGGCGGGTTTGCCTGGCGTCCCGGTCCCCGGCATAATTGCCGGCTCGCTGCGCCCGGCGCATCCGACAGGATGCCCGGAGGACGGGGACGCGATCCCGTCCGCAAGCCGCAACGACACCTTGAATCCCCTTTCGCGTGGTGAACGCCCGGCCGGCAGCACAGGCCCGGGTCGACGTCGGGGCCGCCGCCTCCCGGGCTACGGGGGGCACCCACGGACGCATCGCCTGGCTCCCCGAGCACGCCGAGCGTTCTTATCGAGAGGTACGTATGTCCCGCGAATGCCAAGTCACCGGCAAGCGCGTTGCGACCGGCAACAACGTGTCGCACGCGAACAACAAGACCCGCCGCCGTTTCATGCCCAATCTCCACGAGCGCCGCTTCTGGGTCGCTTCGGAAAACCGTTGGGTCAAGCTGCGCGTTTCCACCAAGGCCCTGCGCACCATCGACAAGAACGGCATCGACGCCGTGCTCGCCGAGCTGCGTGCCCGTGGCGAAAAGGTCTGAGGAGAACTGAATCATGGCTTCCAAGCGCGACAAGATCCGCCTGATCTCCTCGGCCGGCACCGGCCACTTCTACACCACCGACAAGAACAAGAAGAACACGCCGAACAAGATGGAGGTCAAGAAGTACGACCCCGTCGTTCGCAAGCACGTGATGTACAAGGAAGGCAAGATCAAGTGACCATCGCGTAGCGATGGTCATCCTCGCGCAAGCGGGGATCCAGCCTTCAGACAGACCCGCCGAAAGGCGGGTTTGTCGTTTCAGGCACACAGCGATGGTCATCCCGGCGAAGGCCGGGATCGAGCCTTCAGACAGACCCGCCGAGAGGCGGGTCTGTCGTTTCAAGCACGCAGCGATGGTCATCCCCGTGAAGACGGGGATCGAGCCTCCACGAAAAACCCGCCTTCCGGCGGGTTTTTCTTTGCACGATCGAAGCCCGCGCGCTCAGTCCGCGACGCGCTTGGCCATCACGTAATCGTCCATGACGTAGCCGTTGCCGATGTCGAACACGGCCTCCTCGCGCACCACGAACCCGGACCTGCGGTAGATCGCGATCGAATCGAGGTTGCCCTTGTTCACCGTGAGGTACAGCACGGGCCGGCCGAGCGCGCGGCAGGCGTCCTCGACCGTGCGCATCATCAGGCCGCCGAGGCCCTTGCCCTTGTGCTCGGCGAGCAGGTAGAGCTGCTCCAGCTTGACCTCGTCCGGGTCCGCGCCGAGCGACCAGCTGCAGTAGCCGGCCGGCACGCCGTCCACGCGCAGCACGCGCATCCAGCAGGCGTCGGAACCGATGTAGCGGCCCAGGTTCCCGGCGGTGTAGCGGCCGTCGAGCATGTAGTCGATCTGCGCCATCGAGATCATCGTGCCGTAGTGCCCGCGCCAGATCGTGTCGGCGAGGCGGGCGACGGTGTCGAAGTCCTGCTCGGTCAGCGGATCGAGGCGGACGTTGCCTGGATGGATCTCATCGGAACGGTGGTCGGTGCACATGGCATGCGGGAAGGGGGCGGGCGCACAGTATCGCCGAGCGCGCACCGCCGGGGCTGGGCTAACATCGACCGCCCCGATGCCGAGGACATGACGATGCGCCCGACCGCGACCGCCTGCCTGTTGCTTCCATTCCTGTTCCTGCTCGCCACCGTGGCCCACGCGCAGACCATACAGGGGATGGTGGGAACCCGCCTGAAGTGCGACGGCCCGGAGACGGCGCTGGTCTCGATGATCGCCTACGAACGCGATCGCGGCACGCCGAAGGCCGAGATGCTCGCCCGCGCCGAACGCCTGCCGGAGAACGACGGCAGCCGCCTGGTCGCGATGTCGCGGGTCGAGGACGTGTACCTCGATCCCGCGCTGCAGGCGCAGACCCTCAGTGCGTTCCGCTCGAAGAAGTGCCAGCTCGGCCTGCTGATGCGCAATCTTGCGCCCTACGCGGACCTCACCCGCGAACGCCTCCTGCAGTGCGAGGCCATCGGCACCGCTGGACGGGGATTCCGCGACTGCATCCACGCCCTGATCGGCGAGCTGGAAGAACGGCTTGCGAAGGCCGACGCGGGCTGATCGATCTTCGTTGCCCGGAACGAACGAAGCCCGCCTTCCGGCGGGCTTCGTGTTATCGACAAGGTGCTTGATCGCAGCTGCGTCTATCAGAACGTGATGCTCCAGCTGTCGATGCGGCCGGTGTCCGCCGTCGCCGCGTCGCGCACACGGAGGTTCCACGTGCCGTTGAGCGCTTCACCCGACAGGTTCACGTTGAACGTCTGGTTGACGTTGTCCGCGCTGCCGCCCGAACGGTTCAGCAGGTTGTACACCGAGCCATCCGGCGCCACCAGGTCGACCACCAGGTCGCCGCGGTAGGTGTGGACGATGTTCACCGCGACCGGCGTGCTGGCCTGGCCGTTGCCCGTGCGACCACTGACCGCGATCGGGCTGCTGACCGTGCTGTTGTCGTTGATCGCGTAGTCGGTGCCGTTGGTGTAGGTCTGCACCCCGCCGCCACCCGAACCGGTGCCGGTGAAGTTCTGGCCCGTGACATTCGCGCTGCTGACCGTGACGCTGCGGCTGGTCGGCGAGAAGGTGTAGCCGCTCAGCGACGGCGTCAGCGTGTAGGTGCCGTTCGACAGGCCGCTCAGCGTGTAGGCGCCGGTGCTGCTGGTCGTGGCGCTGGCGCTGCCGGTGCTGACGGTGACGCCGCCGATGCCCGTGCCCGCGCTGGTGGTGATGGTGCCCGAGATGCTGTAGGTGGTCGGGGTCGTGCCGTTGTCGCCGTCGGGCACCACGCCGCCGAAGTGGGTCGAGACCTGCGGCCAGATCAGGGACATCTTCGCGCCCTTGTTCATGCTGCCGCCGAGGTGGTGCAGCGCGATCGCCTTGTGGCTGCTGCGCGCGATCACCGGCGAGCCGGAGCTGCCGCCTTCGGTATCGCAGTAGTAGCCGATGTCGGTGTTGGTGCCGTTGCCGCTGGTGCTGGCGCTGTTGACCCGGCAGCGGCCGCCGCCGTCGCGGTCGCTGACCACGCTGAGCTCCTTCTGGCGACCGCCCGGATGGCCGGCGATCATGATCTCCTCGTTCAGCGTGGCCGCGCGCGTTTCCAGGCCGAGGTAGCCGAAGCTGGCGATCGTGCTGAAGTTCTTCACCGTGTAGAGGGTGTAGTCCAGCGTGGTGTCCGTGCGCAGCATCTGGTCACCGGCGACCTTGGTCGGCGTGGCGGAGGTGCCGTTGCAGGTGCTGAGCTGGTAGTTGAACCACACTTCGGCCGAAGCGGTGGCGGACGCCGTGGCGATGCAGTGGTTGTTGGTGAACATGCGGTTGTCGGGGCCGACGCGCCAGGTGGTGCACAGGCCGCCGCCGCTCATCACCAGACGCGCGACCGGGCGCGAGCGGTCGAAGGCGGTCGGGTCGCTGGAGGCATAGCAGGCCGCAGGCCGCTTGTCGTCGGTGCCGATGATCGAGCGGGTGCCGAGCGAGCCGTCGAGCAGGCCGTCGATCTGCAGCTCGCGCAGCTTGTGCTCGGAATAGCCCTGCAGGTAGCGGCTGACGCGCACGCCGTCGCTGCTCTTCCAGGCGCTGGTGGGCGTGCCGACCAGGCGCATCAGGGCGACCGGGCCGTGGATCGACATCGCCGAGAAACTGGTGCGGCCGTTCTGGCCCATCTCGCGGTCGACGGTGTGGCCATCCAGGCCCTGGTTGCTGTAGCGATAGACCTCGGTGCGCGCGGGGTTGAACACTTCCAGCGTCACGCCGTCGGGCAGCGAGAAATGATCGAAATGCAGTTTCACGAAGGTCGCATCGGTGGTGCGCACGGCATGGGTGCGACCCAGCGCGGTGGCGCCCAGGCGCAGGTCGGCCTTGCGCTGTTCCGCCACGCGCAGCGGCGCGGGCTTGGCGGAGGGCGCGGGCGGTGCGGCCTGTGCGAGCAGCGGCAGCGCGCAGGTCATGGCGGCGATGGCGAACAGGGCGTGCGCGCCGCGTCGTGCGGCGGTGGTGTGGCGTGTCATCTGACGGTCCTTTTTGTCGTGTCGGAACAACGCGAAGGCGTCCGTGGGCGCGCGGGGGTTCGCCAGGGAAGTGAACGGACGCAGCAAATGGCCAAGCGGCCGCCCGCAAGCCTACACAGGCCAGGCGGTGCACGGACTTGCCGGGCATCACAACGTGCGCGCGCGCATGGTTGCAGGGACGCCATGCTGCACTGCGCCATGCGCCGTCGACTTTGGTCGAACACCGGCGGACCACGCGGGCGTGAGCGCTTACACTCGGACTTTCACGTGATGACGGGGCGCGTGTGATTCCAGGCTGGGTCCTGCTGCTGGTGTCGCTGGGTTATGTCGGCGTGCTGTTCGCGGTGGCCTATGCCGGCGACCTGCGCGGCGCGATCCCGCGCTGGCGCTGGCTGCGCCCGCTCATCTACTCGCTGGCGCTCGCGGTCTACTGTTCGTCGTGGACGTTCTACGGCGCAGTCGGTACCGCCGCGCGCACCGGACTGGGCTTCCTGCCGATCTACCTCGGCCCGCTGCTGTTGCTGCTGTTCGCGTGGCGCATCCTCGAACGTCTGGTGCTGGTGTCCGGCGAGCAGCGCATCGTCTCGATCGCGGATTTCCTGTCCTCGCGCTACGGCCGTGCGCCGGGCCTCGCCGCGCTGGTCGCCTTCGTCGCGCTGATCGCCGCGGTGCCCTACGTCGCGCTGCAGTTCAAGGCGGTGGCGATGAGCGTCGAGGTGCTGGCGCCGGGCAGCGACGCGCAGCTGATCGGCGATCCCGCGCTCTACGTCGCGCTGCTGCTGGCCGCGTTCGCGATCCTGTTCGGCACGCGCCAGATCGATGCCACCGAACACCATCGCGGCATGGTCATGGCCGTCGCGCTGGAATCGCTGGTCAAGCTGGTCGCGTTCATCGCCATCGGGGTGTTCGCGCTGCTGCACCTGCCGGGCGTCGGTGGCCTGGGCGAACGCATGCTCGACGCCGCGCGCGTGGTGACTTCGCCGGGGCTGCCGCAGGGCATGCTCGCGCAGACGCTGATCGCCTTCGCCGCGATCGTCTGCCTGCCGCGCCAGTTCCACGTGGCGGTGGTCGAATGCCAGGACGCCGCCGACATCCGTCCCGCGCGCTGGCTGTTCGGCGGTTATCTCGTGCTGTTCAGCCTGTTCGTCGTGCCGATCACCATCGCCGGGCAGTCGCTGCTCGGTGCCGGCGGCACATCGCCGGACACCTACGTGCTCGCCCTGCCGCTGGCGCTGGACCAGCACGCGCTGGCGCTGATGGCCTACATCGGCGGCTTCTCCGCCGCGACCGGCATGGTCATCGTGGCCAGCGTCGCGCTCGCGACGATGGTCAGCAACGACCTGATCATGCCGCTGCTGCTGCGCAACGGCGCGCTCGCCGGCCATGTGCTGAAGGATCGCGGCGGCATCGATCGCCTCGTGCTGTGGGTGCGTCGCGCCACCATCCTCGCGCTGGCGCTGATGGCCTATGCCTACCACCGCGCCGCGGAAGGCAGCGACAGCCTGGCGCAGCACGGCTTGCTCGCGTTCGCCGCGGTCGCGCAGTTCGCCCCGGCGCTGCTCGGCGGTCTGTACTGGCGTGGTGCGAGCCGCGCAGGTGCGTTCACCGGCCTGGTGCTGGGCGCGCTGCTCTGGGCCTACACGCTGCTGCTGCCGGCCCTGGCGCAGGGCGGCGGCTACGGCACGGACTGGGGCGCGGACTGGATTGCGCATGGCCCGTTCGGCATCGGCTGGCTGCGTCCGCAGCAACTGTTCGGCCTCAGCGGCTGGGATCCGCTCACCCATGGCGTGTTCTGGTCGCTGCTGTTCAACATCGGCGCACTGTTCTTCGTGTCCGCGCGCTGGCGTCCGCGCCTGCAGGAACAGCTGCTGGCCGCGAGTTACCTCGATCCGTACGCGCAGCGCTCGCCGCTCGCGCCCGGCGGCTGGGCCGGCACCGTGCGCAGCGGCGAACTGCTGGCGCTGGCCGAGCGCATCGTCGGCGAGCGCCATGCGCGCCGCGCGTTCGCGGAGTTCGCCGAATCCACCGAGCGCCGCGCACTGCAACCGCAGCAGCTCGCCGATCGCGCGCTGGTGCAGTTCACCGAGCGCCTGCTTGCCTCGGCGATCGGCGCCGCCTCGGCACGGCTCACGCTGACCAGCGCGCTGCGCGGCTCGGGCATGGAGCTGGGCGAAGTGGTGTCGCTGCTCGACGAAGCCAGCCAGGAGCTGCGCTTCAACCGCCAGGTGCTGTCGACCACGCTGGAGAACATCAGCCAGGGCGTGAGCGTGGTCGATCCCGACCTGCGCCTGATCGCGTGGAATGGCCGCTACCAGGAGATGCTCGGTTACCCCGACGGCATGCTCTATGTCGGCCGGCCGATCGCCGACCTGATCCGCTACAGCGCCGAGCGCGCGGAGCTGAGCGAGCTCGGGCCGAACGCGCTCTCGGTCGACGACCAGGTCGCGCGACGCCTCGCCCACCTGCGCGCCGGCCAGCCCTATGTGTTCCAGCGCACGCGCCCGAACGGGCAGGTGATCGAGATGCGCGGCCAGCCGCTGCCGGGCGGCGGCTACGTCACCAGTTTCAGCGACATCACCGACTACAAGCGCGCCGAGCAGCAGCTGCGCGAGATCAACGAAACCCTCGAACAGCGCGTCGAGCTGCGCACGCGGGAAGCCGAAGCCGCGCAGCAATCGAAGACGCGCTTCCTCGCGGCGGTCAGCCACGATGTGCTGCAGCCGCTCAACGCCGCGCGCCTGTTCGCGTCGGCGCTGCGCGAAACCTCGGACGCCGATGAACGCACGCGCCTGGCCGAGCGCGTCGACACCGCCCTGCGCGCCGCCGAGGACCTGCTCGACGGCCTGCTCGACGTGTCGCGCCTCGACGCCGGTGCGCTGCAGCCCGAGTACACCCGCTTCGATGCCGGCGAACTGCTGCACGAACTCGCCGCGCAGTACGCGCCGAGCGCGGAAGGTCGCAAGCTCGCGCTGCGCGTGCATGCGCGGGAGGGCGCCATCGTGCGCAGCGACCGCCGCCTGCTGCGTCGCGCACTGCAGAACTTCCTCGCCAACGCGCTGCGCTATACCCGCGAGGGTGGCGTGCTGCTCGCGTTGCGCGAGCGTGGCGACGACATCGAGCTGCAGGTCTGGGATACGGGCCCCGGCATTCCCGAACATCACCTCACCCAGATCTTCGAGGAGTTCCGCCGCTTCGACCAGCCTGGTGTCGGCGGCGAACGCGGGCTCGGCCTGGGCCTGTCGATCTGCCAGCGCATCGCACGCATCCTTGGCCATCCGCTGCGCGTGCAGTCACGCGTCGGTCGCGGCAGCCTGTTCTCGATCCGCGTGCCGCGCGCAGAACCCGTCGCGGCAGGTGTTGCGTCACCATCACCGCGTCCGCCCACCGTGATGTTCGCCGCCGACGATCTCGCCGGCATGCGCGTGCTCTGCGTCGACAACGATCCCGAGATCCTCGACGGCATGCGCGCGTTGCTCGGTCGCTGGCGCGCGATCCCGCTCACCGCCACCACCGTCGACGACGCCATCGCCCGTCTCGACGACGCGCCCGACGTGCTGCTCGTCGACTACCACCTGCACGACAGACTGGATGGCCTCGGCGTGATCGCCGAACTGCGCCGCCGCGCGAAGCGCGACCTCCCCGCCGCCCTGCTCACCGGCGACGGCAGCGACGCCCTCAAGCACGCCGCCCGCGACTACGGCTGCGCGGTGCTGACCAAACCGATCAAGCCCGCATCGCTGCGGGCTTGGCTGGGGGCGAGGGGGTGAGCGCATTCCGTTCTGGTCGCGCGTCAACACCACTACAATGACGCCATGTCGAACAAGGACCACTGGCCAAAGCCGAAACGCTGGAAGGAGATGTACACGCGCTCCGAGAAGCAGCATCGTGCGCAGCAACTCGGTTTGTCCTATCCGGTGATTGACGGTAACGCAGTGGCCGCGAACGAACGCATCAATGTCCTGTTCGTCTGCAGCCGCAACCAATGGCGCAGCCCGACCGCGGAGCGTGTGTTCAAGCGGCATCCCTTGATGTCGACACGATCGGCCGGCACGAGTCCGAATGCGCGCCGCACCATCAGCGAAGAAGATCTTCGCTGGGCGGATGTCGTGATGGTGATGGAGCGCAAGCATCGTGAGCGCATCGTCGCCGCGTTTCCGCGCCTGGCCGAACACCTACCCATCCATGTGCTCGACATTCCGGATGAATACCGGGAGATGGATCCCGAGCTGGTGGAACTGCTGGAGGCCGTCGTACCGCCACTGCTGCAGCAGGCATGACGCATCGCCATGCGAGCGACGATGATCATGCGTGCATCGCGAAAAAGTCTTGAAAAAACCGCTTGACACGCTGGAATCGGCTCTCTAGCATCCGTCGCCATGAACATTCGCCGCACTCGACTAGCCACCTTGCTGACCCTGCTTCGCGCGGGACCGGTGGCGTGCGTGTAGAGAACGAGGCGTTGTTCGCCCGTCTTCGAAACCCCCTCGGCCCCGCCGCAGGGGGTTTTTCTTTTTCCGCGCCCAGGTGACGCAACTGGAAGACGTGCCGGCCTCAGAAGCCGGTGGTTGTGGGTTCGAGTCCCACTCTGGGCACCAGTGTTGTCGACGTCGCGCACGCGAATCGTTGTGCGTGCGCGTGCGTCGAAGTTTCATGCCCAGGTGACGCAACTGGAAGACGTGCCGGTCTCAGAAGCCGGTGGTTGTGGGTTCGAGTCCCACCCTGGGCACCAGTGTTGTCGACGTCGCGCATGCGAACGCTTGTGTGTGCGCGTGTCGTAGAAACAGGCCCGGATGGCGCAATTGGCAGACGCGCCGGATCGAGATTCCGGTGGTTGCGGGTTCGAGTCCCGCTCCGGGCACCAGTCAGGTTGCAGCCGCATGCGCCGCTCCACTCGCATGCGAACGCGACAGTCATCATTCGCCCGGGTGACGCAATCGGCAGACGTGTCGGTCTCAAAAACCGAAGGGTGTGGGTTCGACTCCCACTCCGGGCACCAGCAACGAGAGGAGAATGCGTGGTGAAGATGTACATCCTGATCCGCGACGATGTGCCGCTGGGCCATGCGATGGTCGCGGCTGCGCATGCGTCGCTCGCCGGTTACCTGAAGTTCCGCGATACGCCGGAAGTCGCCGCCTGGCTCGATGGACCGTTCCGCAAGGCCGTGTGCAAGGTCGATGCGAGGGAATTCGAGCAGGCGCGGCAGGTCGAGGATCATCTGGTGCTGACCGAGTCCGCGCTGGATGGGCGCGAGGTGGCGCTGGTGTTCAAGCCGCGCGAGGCGTGGCCGAAGATGTTCAGGTTCCTGCGCTTGTATCGCGAAGCGTCGGTGCCGCATGCTCTGCGCGACGAATCCACGACGAGCTGAAGACATGCCCCACACCGACACCGCCTTCGTGCAATGCCCGTACTGCGGGGAGGAGATCGAGGTCGTCGTCGACGGTTCGGTCGAGCATCAGCAGTATGTCGAGGACTGCAGCGTGTGCTGTCGGCCGATCGTGCTGACGGTGAGTGCCGAAGACGGCGAGGTGACGGGCGTGGATGCCCGTGGCGAAAACGACTGAGGTTCAGTCGTCTTCCGGCGGCGGCATCACCGCTTCGGGATCGATCGCAAGCTTGCCGGCGATCAGCACGGCCTGGGTGCGGTTGCTGGCGCCGAGCTTGCGCAGGATCGCGGTCATGTGCGCCTTGATCGTGGCTTCGGACACGCCCAGTTCGTAGGCGATCTGCTTGTTGAGCAGGCCGTCGCCGAGCATCTGCAGCACGCGGAACTGCTGCGGGGTCAGCTCACGCAGGCGCTGCGCGGCATCGTGTTCGTCGGCGGCAGCGGCGGGCGCCTTCAGCGCTGCGGCCGGTGCCCAGCGGTCGCCGGCGAGTACGGCGTCGATGGCCTCGCCCAGCGTGCCGGCGTCCGCCGATTTCGGCAGGAAGCCGACCGCGCCATGGTCCAGCGCGCGGCGCATCACCGCCGGTTCCTCGCGCGCCGACACCACCATCACCGGCAGCTGCGGATGGTGCGCGCGCAGGTGCACCAGCGCGCTGAAGCCGTGCGCGCCGGGCATGTTCAAATCGAGCAGCAGCAGGTCCGCCTGCGACTCGCGTTCGACCAGCGCGTACAGCGCATCCACGCCATCGGCTTCGCGCAGCGTCGCCCCCGGCACCGCCCGCATCACCGCGCTGCGCAGGGCCTCGCGGAACAGGGGATGGTCATCGGCGACGAGGATGGTGGGCATGCCGTGGATGCTCTTACTTCACCAGCCGTTCGTCCACCAGCGACTTCACCACCGATGGATCCGCAAGCGTGGAGGTGTCGCCGAGCTGGTCGGGCGCAAGCTCTCCTGAGCCTGCATCGGCGATCTTGCGCAGGATGCGGCGCATGATCTTGCCCGAGCGGGTCTTCGGCAGGCCTGGTGCCCATTGCACGAAGTCGGGCGTGGCGATCGGGCCGATCTCCTTGCGGACGTGCGCGACCAGGGCCTTGCGCAGGTCCTCGGTCGGTGCCTCGCCGGCGACCAGGGTGACGTAGGCGTAGATGCCCTGGCCCTTGATGTCGTGGTTGAAGCCGACCACGGCCGCTTCGGCCACGAGCGGATGCGACACGAGCGCGCTTTCCACTTCGGCGGTGCCGATGCGATGGCCGCTGACGTTGATCACGTCGTCGACGCGCCCGGTGATCCAGTAGTACCCGTCCTCGTCGCGACGGCAGCCGTCGCCGGTGAAATACATGCCGGGATAGGTCTTGAAATAGGTCTCGATGAAGCGCGCGTGGTCGCCGTAGACGGTGCGCATCTGGCCCGGCCACGAATCGAGCAGGACGAGGTTGCCCTCGGTCGCGCCTTCGAGCATCGCGCCATTCGCATCGACCAGCGCGGGTTGCACGCCGAAGAAGGGCAGGGTCGCCGAACCGGGCTTGAGGTCAGTGGCGCCGGGCAGCGGCGAGATCAGGATGCCGCCGGTTTCGGTCTGCCACCAGGTGTCGACGATCGGGCAACGGCGGTCGCCGACCACGTCGTGGTACCAGCGCCAGGCTTCCGGGTTGATCGGTTCGCCGACGCTGCCGAGCAGGCGCAGCGAGGCGCGCGAGGTCTTCTTCACCGGCGCTTCGCCTTCGCGCATCAGCGCGCGGATCGCGGTCGGCGCGGTGTAGAAGATGGTGACCTGGTGCTTGTCGATCACCTCCCAGAAGCGCGAGACGTTCGGGTAATTCGGCACGCCTTCGAACACCACGCCGGTGGCGCCGTTGGCGAGCGGGCCGTAGGCGACGTAGCTGTGGCCGGTCACCCAGCCGACGTCGGCGGTGCACCAGAACACGTCGTCCTCGCGCAGGTCGAACACGCTCTCGTGCGTGTAGCTCGCCCAGACCAGGTAGCCGCCGGTGGTGTGCAGCACGCCCTTGGGCTTGCCGGTGCTGCCGGAGGTGTAGAGGATGAACAGCGGATCCTCGGCGTTCATGCGTTCCGGTTCGCATTCCTCCGGCTGGTCGTCGACCACCGCGTCGTACCAGCGGTCGCGCGGCATCTGCATGTCGACCGCGCCGCCGGTGTGGCGCACCACCAGCACGGTCTCGACGGAATTCGTGCCCGGCATCTTCAGCGCCGCATCCACGTTCGCCTTCAGCGGCACGGTCTTGCCGCCGCGCAGGCCTTCGTCGGCGGTGATGACCAGCTTGCTGGTGCAGTCGGCGATGCGGTCGGCGATGGAGTTCGGCGAGAAGCCGCCGAAGACCACCGAGTGGATCGCGCCGATGCGCGCGCAGGCCTGCATCGCGACCACCGCATCCGGGGTCATCGGCAGGTAGATGGTGACGCGGTCGCCCTTCTTCACGCCGAGGTTGCGCAGCGCGTTGGCCAGTTTGCACACGCGCGCATGCAGTTCTCGGTAGGTGATGCGCTGCGCGGGCTTCGCCGGATCGTCCGGTTCGAAGATCAGCGCGGTCTTGTCGCCGCGCGCTGCGAGGTGGCGATCGAGGCAGTTCACGCTGACGTTGAGCACGCCATCCTCGAACCAGCGGATGTGGAAATCCTCGAGCGCATAGCTGACGTCCTTGATCTTCGTCGGCGGCGTGTACCAGTCCAGGCGCTGCGCGACCCGTGCCCAGAACGCGTCGGGGTCGGAGAGCGCGGCGGCGTAGTCGCGCTGGTAGTCCTCGCGGCGGATGCGCGCGGCGGCGGCGAAGGCTTCGGGAACGGGATACACCGCGGCGGTGGCGTGTTCGGACTGCGACATGGTCGGCTCCGCGACGAAGGCGAGTGGGATGGCCACAGTGTGCCGCAATGCAGCACGTCCTGCGCGACGACCGGCTTAGACCATGGTCGAATCGGGGCCGTCGCTGGCGCCGGATTCGACCATCGGCGAATGGCCGCCGGGCCATGGCGCGCGCAGGCTGCAGGCACGGTGCATCCGCACGTGCCCTCGGGAGGGGCCCATGAACCACAGTACGCAACCGCGACGACTGCTGGCCCTGTCGCTGGCGCTGGCGGTACTCGCGCCCGGCGCGGCGCTGGCGCAGTCCGCGACGGAGAAGGAGGCGCAGCTCGAAGCCCGCGTCGCTGAACTCGAAAGAATGGTGCAGCAGCTCGTCGCGCAACAGCAGCAGACCCAGCAGACGGTCGCGCAGGTGCAGAACGTACAGATGCAGAGCGTGCAGGCGACGTCCGCACCGGTCGCCGACGGCAAGCCGAAGATCCAGTCCACCCCCATCCTGCCCGGCGCCAATCCGGGCACGCGCTTCAGCTACGGCGGCTTCGTCAAGCTCGATGCCATGGTCACCGACACCACCGACGGCGAGATCCCCGACGGCAGCGTCGGCCGCATGTTCTACGTGCCGTCGGCCATCCCGGTCGGTGGCGCGAACGAAGGCCAGGACACCGACATGGGCGCGCAGTTCTCGCGCTTCTGGTTCGGCGCCGACAGCGACCTGGACAGTGGCGCCAAGCTCAAGGCCTATCTCGAATTCGACCTGTTCGGCGGCGGCAGCATCACCGGCAACGAGGTCTCCACGAATACCTATGGCGTGACCGTGCGGCATGCCTACGTCAGCTGGACGCAGCCGAGCGGCGCGCAGTGGCTGGCCGGCGAGACCTGGTCGAACTTCCAGGACATCGCATCCCTGCCGGATTCGGTCGACTTCATCGGCCCGACCGAAGGCTCCATCTTCGTCCGCCAGGCGCAGCTGCGCTACAGCAAGGGGCCGTGGTCGTTCTCGATCGAGAACCCCGAAACCACGGTGACGCCGTATCGCGGCCTCGGCGCGCGCATCAGCAGCGACGACAACCTGATGCCCGACCTCACCGCACGCTGGCAGAATAAGGGCGACTGGGGCCATGTCTCGGTCGCGGGCATGGTCCGCCAGTTCAGCTACGAGAACCCGGCCTCGGGCATCGACGACAACCGCATCGGCGGCGCGCTCAGCGTGTCGGGCAAGCTCAACCTCGGCAAGAACGACGACATCCGCTACATGGCCAGCTACGGTCGTGGCATCGGCCGCTACCTCGGCCTGGGCGTCGCCAGCGACACCGTGCTCGATGCGCGCGGGGAGCTCGAACCGATCGACGGCTACGGCGCCTTCGCCGCCTGGCGCCATGCGTTCTCGCCGAAGCTGCGCTCGAACCTGTTCTACTCGATGGCGCATTTCGACAACGATGCGGCGCTGACCGGCTGGATCGCCACCGAACGCGTGCAGTCGTTCCACGCCAACCTGATCTACTCACCGCTGCCCAAGCTCGACATCGGCGCGGAATTGATCTGGGGCCGTCGATCGCTCGAAAACGAGGCGGAAGGCGACCTGCGCCGCCTGCACACGCACGTCAAATACAGTTTCTGACCCGGAGGGAACGGACCATGTCCAGTGTCACCGCAACACCCGCCGCTCCCGCCCAGGGCGCGCTCACCAAGGGCCACAAGAAGGTCATCTTCGCGTCGAGCCTCGGCACCGTCTTCGAGTGGTACGACTTCTACCTGTACGGCTCGCTCGCCGCGCTGATCGGCAAGCACTTCTTCAGCGGCCTCAACGAGACCAGCCAGTTCATCTTCGCCCTGCTCGCCTTCGCCGCCGGCTTCGCGGTGCGTCCGTTCGGCGCGCTGGTGTTCGGTCGCCTCGGCGACATGGTCGGTCGCAAGTACACCTTCCTCGTCACCATCGTGCTGATGGGCTTCTCGACCTTTCTCGTCGGCGTGCTGCCGGGATACGAGACCATCGGCATCGCGGCGCCGATTATCCTCATCACCCTGCGCCTCGCCCAGGGCCTCGCGCTCGGCGGCGAGTACGGCGGCGCGGCGACCTACGTCGCCGAGCATGCGCCGAACGGGAAGCGCGGCCTCTACACCAGCTTCATCCAGACCACCGCGACGCTGGGCCTGTTCCTGTCGCTGCTGGTGATCTGGGCCTGCCGCAACTACCTGGGCAAGGAAGCCTTCGAAGAGTGGGGCTGGCGCATTCCGTTCATCGTGTCGGTGCTGCTGCTCGGCGTGTCGGTATGGATCCGCATGCAGCTGCACGAGTCGCCGCTGTTCAAGCAGATGAAGGAAGAGGGCAAGCAGTCCAAGGCGCCGCTCACCGAGAGCTTCCTGAGCAAGAACGGCAAGATCGTGCTGCTCGCGCTGCTCGGCGCCACTGCCGGCCAGGCCGTGGTCTGGTACACCGGCCAGTTCTACGCGCTGTTCTTCCTGACCAAGACATTGTCGGTCGACCCCAACACCGCCGACCTGATGATCGCGATCGCGCTGGCCATCGCCACCATCGGCTTCGTGGTGTTCGGCTGGCTGTCGGACAAGATCGGCCGCAAGAGGATCATCATGGTCGGCTGCCTGCTGGCCGCGCTGACCTACTTCCCAGTGTTCAAGGCGCTCACGCACTACGCCAACCCCGCCCTCGAGGATGCGGTGAAGACGGCCCCGGCCGTGGTCCACGCCGACCGCTCGCGCTGCGCGCTGCAATTCGACCCGGTGGGCAAGAAGACCTTCAAGCAGTCGTGCGACATCATCACCTCGGCGCTGGCGAAGAAGGGCATCCCGTACACCATCCAGGACGCGCCCGCCGGTTCGCTCGCGCGCCTCAGCCTCGGCGGCGCATCGCTCGAGAGCTTCGAGGGCGAAGCGCTCGACAAGGACGCGTTCAAGGCGAAGCAGGAAGCCTTCGCCAAGGCGCTCGGCGAAGCGCTCACCGCCGCCGGTTACCCGGCGAAGGCCGACGACGCGCGGATGAACAAGCCGATGGTGATCCTGCTGCTCACCTACCTGGTGACGCTCGTGGCCATGGTCTATGGCCCGATCGCGGCGTGGCTGGTGGAACTGTTCCCCACCCGCATCCGCTACACCTCGATGTCGCTGCCGTACCACATCGGCAACGGCTGGTTCGGCGGCTTCCTGCCCTTCATCGCGTTCACGATCGTGGCAGCCACCGGCAACATCTACAGCGGCCTGTGGTACCCGATCATCGTCGCGGTGCTCACGGCCATCATCGGCTCGCTCTTCCTGCGCGAGACCAAGGACGTCGACATCACGCAGTAGCCGAGACCCCGCGTCACCCGTGCAACGACGACGCCGGCGCAAGCCGGCGTTTTCGTGTGGGTCTGTTTCCGTGTTCTTGTCGCGACTTGCGTCGCTCCTACAGGGACACCTGCTTTGTAGGAGCGACGCAAGTCGCGACCGCCTGCTGCAGATGGCTTCAGCGTTCGACCGGGCTACTCTTCCGCCGGTGTCCGCGCCACCAGCTTCGCGGCGATGATCCCCACCTCGTACAGCAGGCACATCGGGATCGCGAGCATCAGCTGCGAGATCACGTCCGGCGGCGTCACCACGGCGGCGATCACGAAGATGCCGACGATGGCGTAGCCACGCCATTCCGACAGCTGCTTCGGCGACACCCAGCCCAGCAGCACGAGGATCACCAGCGCTACCGGCAGCTCGAAGCTCAGGCCGAAGGCGAGGAACAGCACCACCACGAAGTCGAGGTAACTCGCCGGGTCGGGCGCGAGCTTCACCACGTCGGGGGCGAAATGCACCAGGAAGCCGAACACGCCCTTGAGCACCAGGAAATACGCGAACGCGCAGCCGCCGTAGAACAGCAGCAGCGCCGATACCAGGATCGGCAGGGCCAGGCGCTTCTCGCGCCGGTACAGGCCGGGCGCGACGAAGGCCCAGGCCTGGTAGAGCAGCCACGGCATCGAGGCGAACAGCGCCACGAAGAACGCCAGCTTCACCGGGGCCATGAAGCCGGACATCACGTCGCGCGCGATCAGTTCGCTGCCCTTGGGCAGCACCGCCAGCAGCGGCGCGACCAGCCAGGTGAACAGGGTGTCGGAGAAGGGGATCAGCGCGAGGAACACCACGAGCAGCACCGCGACGCCGCGGATGAGGCGGGCGCGCAGTTCGATCAGGTGGCTCATGAGGCTGCTGCCGTCGCCGTCCAGGTCAGCCTCGGCCATCGCGGTCTCCCTGCGAGGTGTCGTCGGCGGGCGGCGCGGTCGCGGGGGCAGGCTCCGCAGGTGCCGGTTCATCGAGGGCAGGTGCCGCGATTGCGTGTTCCGGCACGGCCGTCTGCGCGTCCATGTCGGCGACGGCGGCCGCGATGTCGGGATCGTGCCCAGCCATCTGCGCCTGCATGCGCTCGAATTCGCGGCGTGCCAGGGCTTCGGTATCGCGCACCTGGCTTTCGATGTCCTTCGCCGCCTCGCGGGTCTCGCGCAGGCTGCGCTGCAGTTCCTCGGCGGCCAGTTCGCGTTCCAGCTCGCCCTTCACCGAATACCACTGCGCGCGCGCACGGCGCACCCACAGCCCGGCGAAGCGCGCGGCCTTGGGCAGGCGCTCGGGACCGAGCACCACCAGGGCGACGATCCCGATCAGGAACAGTTCGGAGATTCCGACGTCGAACATGCGCGTCGACCGGCCTTGCGGCCGGCCGGATCGATGCGGTCAGCGGGCGACGTTGTCGTCGTTGCGCTGGGATTCGCTCGAACCCTCGCGCTTGGACTGGTCGCTGAGCTGGGCGGGCTTGTCGTCGTCCCCGCTCACGCCCTTCTTGAATTCGTTGACGGCCTTGCCGAGGTCCTTGGCTCCGCTGGTGAGGCGCTTGGTGCCGAACACCAGCACCACGATGATCAGCACGATGATCCAGTGCCAGATGCTGAAGCTACCGAACATGGCGGTTACCACTGCGTGAGAAAGGGGTGATCAGGATACCGCAGTCCCCATGACGGGCGTGTCCCATGACGGGCGTGTTCGCCGGGTGGGGAGGGGCGGTCAGGGCGTGTCCGGCAGCGGCTCGACCTTGGCCGGGTTCTCGACCGTCTCGAAGGCCTGCGGCTGGGGCTGCGGCTGCGCGGCCGGGGCGGCGTCCGCTGCGGGGGCCGCCGGCACCGCCGTGGCGGTCGCGTCGGCCGGCGGCGGGTCCTGGCGGGCGGCGCGCGCGGTCGCGCTGGCGTCGGCCAGGCGCTGGCGGAAATCGACGATCGCCTGCGACGGCAGCTCCGGGGCGCGGTCCTCGAAGATCATCCGCGGCGTGGTGTCCCGGCCGTAGACAGCGGCGTTGGCCTCGTCGTCGATCGACAGCACCGCGCCATCGAGCGACACCCCGGCGAACAGGCCGCGCGCCCGCGACCAGGACCAGATCTCGGCCTTCATCTGGCCGTCGGTGGCGGCGGCGGCATTGCGCCCCATCGGGCCGGCGGCCACGCCGGCATCGGCGCCGAGGGTGAACTTGCCGTTGACGATCGAATCCAGGCCGCGCTCGCTGCGGAACACCAGGACGATGTCGGCCGACTGCACGCCGACCTGCAGGCCGATGCTGCCGCCGGTGAGGGTGACGAAGCTGGGGTTGGACCAGCTGCCGTCGGCGTTCCGCACCGAGAGCACGCCGCGACCGCGCCGGCCGCCGATCACCAGGCCGGCCTTGATCGTGTCGGGGATGATGACGATCGCCTTGGCCTCGTCGAGCAGTTTCTCGGGGATCGACGATTCCGGGATCGCCTGGATCTCGGTCAGCACGCGCAGGGCATTGCCGGCGCGCGCGTCCTCGGTGGGACCGGCGTGGGCGGCCGGCGCGGCGAGGGCGGCGGCCAGGGCCAGCGGAAGGGCGAGGGACAGGGCGGAGCGACGGGCGATGGGCATGGGCGGACAACGATGGCCTGCGGGATGGCCGGAGCCTACCCCCCGCGCGATGAACCGCGCCAGTCCACGTCGGCGACGAGACGCAGTGGACCCGCAGCAGTGCTGTCGGGCCGCGGCACGGTGCGATCCAGTTGACGCACCTTATGCCTGGCCGTGGCCGGCTGTCATGCTATGCGCATGACTCCCGATGCCGACGCCACCTCCCGTTCCGCCATCCTGCTCGTCAACCTCGGCACGCCCGATGCGCCGACCGCGCCTGCGGTGCGCCGCTACCTGGCCGAGTTCCTCCACGACCATCGCGTGGTCTCGCTGACCCGCTGGCTCTGGTGCCCGATCCTGCATTTCATCATCCTGCCGCTCCGCGGCCCGAAGGTGGCGCACAAGTACGCGTCGATCTGGATGGACGGCGGCTCGCCGCTGGCGGTGCACACGCGCGGCCTGGCGGAGGCCATGCAGGCGCGCCTCCCCGAGGTGCGCGTGGCCTGGGCGATGCGCTACGGCAATCCGTCGATCGCCTCCGTGGTCGACGCGCTGCGCGCCGAGGGCGTGCGCGACATCGCCGTGCTGCCGCTGTACCCGCAGTACTCGACCACCACCACCGCCTCGGTGCAGGACGCGATCGACCGCGTGGCGCGCGCCCATGCCGACACCCGCTTCCGGGTCGTGCAGGACTACCACGTCGACGCCGGCTGGGTCGCGGCGGTCGCCGATTCGATCCGCGCCCACTGGGCCGCGCACGGCCGTGCCGATCGCCTGCTGTTCTCGTTCCACGGCATCCCGCAGCGGCTGGTGAAGGCCGGCGATCCCTACGAGACGCAGAGCCGGGCCAGCGTCGACGCCATCGTGACTGCGCTGGGCCTGGCGCCCGACGAGGCCCTGCTGACCTTCCAGTCGCGCTTCGGCCGCGAGCCCTGGCTGCAGCCCTACACCGACGAGACCCTGAAGGCGCTGGCCGGGCAGGGCGTGAAGACCATCGACGTGGTCTGCCCGGGCTTCGCCGTGGATTGCCTGGAGACGCTGGAGGAGATCTCCGTCGAGAACGCGACCCTGTTCCGCGAGGCCGGTGGCGAGACGCTGCGCTACATCCCCTGCCTCAACGCCTCCGATGCGCATGCCGTGGCCCTGGCCGGCGTCGTGCATGCCGTACAGCCCGGAGCCGCCGCATGATGTCGATGCCGCAGACCTCGCCCCTGCGCGAACTGGACCTGCCCACCGCGCGCGGCCGCTTCGCCGGCCTGCGCAACGGCAATGCCGGCGCGCCGCCGCTGCTGGCGTTGCACGGCTGGCTGGACAACGCCGCGAGCTTCGTGCCGATGGCGCCGTTCCTGTCGGGCTACGACCTGGTCGCCCTGGACCTGCCCGGCCACGGCCAGAGCTTCCATTACCCGGTCGATGCCGAGTACAGCCTGTTCAGCACGCTGCTGGACGTGCTCGCCGCCGCCGATGCCCTGGGCTGGACGCGCTTCACCCTGCTCGGGCATTCGATGGGCGGCGCGATCGCCAGCCTGCTCGCCGCCGCCGCGCCGGAACGCATCGAGCGCCTGCGCCTGATCGAAGCCATCGGCCCGCTGGCCGCGCCGGAAGACACCACCGCCGAACGCCTGCGCGATGCGGTCGCGAAGCGCCGCGCGCTGGACGGCAAGCGCAAGCGCGTGTTCGACGACCCGGAGCTGGCGGTGCGGGCGCGCATGCAGACCAACATCACCACCCTGGACGAGGACTCGGCGCGACTGCTGGTCGGCCGGGGCCTGAACACCCTGCCCGATGGCTACGAATGGAGCAGCGACACCCGCCTGACCCTGCCGACGGCGGTGCGCATGTCCGAGGCGCAGGTTGCCGACTGCCTGCGCGCGATCGCCTGCCCGGTGCGGATGGTGATGGCCGATCCCGCGCCGCCGTACATCCCGGCCTCGATGCGCGACGGCCGCATCGCCTGCGTCCGCGACATCGCCTGCACCGTGCTGCCCGGCAGCCACCACCTGCACATGACCCATCCGAGCGAGGTCGTGGCGGCGCTGGGCCTGTAGCGGGGTCTGCGGGATTCCGTGGCAAGCGCGCGATAATCCCGCCATGAGCCAGCCACCCGCCCCCGATTCCGCCATGACCCATCCCGACATCCCCCTCGGTCGCGAGGTCGCCTATCCCGACCGCTACGATGCCGGCCTGCTGTTCCCGATCCCGCGCGCGCTGGGTCGCGGCGAGATCGGTATTGCCGACGACGCGCTGCCCTTCGCCGGCCACGACCGCTGGCATGCCTACGAGCTGAGCTGGCTCGATGCGCGCGGCAAGCCGGTCGTCGCCACCGCGACCCTGGCGGTGCCGGCGGCATCGCCGCACCTGGTCGAATCCAAGTCGCTCAAGCTCTACCTCAACTCGCTGAACGGCGCGCGCTTCGCGTCCGCGGAACGCGTGCGCGAGACCATCGTCGCCGACCTGTCGCGCGCGGCCGGCGCGCCGGTGGCGGTCGAGTTCGGCCTGCCGCCCTTCGAGGCCGATGATGGCGCGGCGTCGATCGACGATCTCGACGTGGACATCGACCGCTACGGCCCGCCGGATGCGTCGCTGCTCGCCGTGCACGACGATGTCGCCGAGGAAACCCTGCGCTCGGACCTGCTGAAGTCGAACTGCCCGGTCACCGGCCAGCCGGACTGGGCGACGGTGCGCATCGCCTATCGCGGCCCGCGCATCGACCGCGCCGCCCTGCTGCGCTACCTGGTGTCGTTCCGCGACCACGCCGAGTTCCACGAGCAGTGCGTGGAACGCATCTTCGTCGATCTCCTCGCCCTCGGCCGCTGCGAAAGGCTGTCGGTCGAAGCGCGCTACACCCGCCGGGGCGGGCTGGACATCAACCCCTGGCGCGCGCTGCCGGGCACGCCCGCACCGAAAGCGGGACGCGACCTGCGCCAGTGAGCGAATGCTGTGGCGTACGTCCGGCACTGAGAAAAAAAGACCGGAACGCTATGGATTCTTAACACTTTCGCGTGTCACTGTGTCCGCGCCCTTTCGGCAGGAGCCTTCCGAACATGACCACGCCCGACAAGAAACCCGACTTTTCGAACGTCCAGACCACGGTGACCAGCACCGAGCAGATCCGCCCGGACTTCAGCAACGTCCAGACCACGGTCACCTCCACCGAGGAGATCGTCGGCGGCGAAGGTGGTGGTGGCGGCACCGGCGAGCAGACCTACACGATCGAGAAGGGCGACACCCTCTCGGCGATCGCCAAGCGCTTCTACGGCAAGGCGAAATTCTGGCCGAAGATCCACGACGCCAATCGCGACACGATCGAGGATCCCGACCGCATCTTTCCCGGCCAGGTGATCCGCCTGCCGGCCATCGACGTGGATGGCGATGGCGACCTCGACGACCCGTCCGCCTGACCGCGTCCCGCGCTTTCGACCCCTTGACCCCTGTCCGCATTTCGAACGGAGAACCATGCCCATGACCCGCATCCTCAAGACCCCGCTGTCGCAGGCCCTGCTCGTCGCCGTGATCGGCGCCGCCACCATCGCCGGCTGCAAGAAGGAAGAGGCCGCGCCCGCCGCGCCGCCGGCCGCCGCCGAACCGGCCCCCGCACCCGCGCCTGCGGCCCCTGCCACCGCCTCCGTGTCCACGGTCGACATCGGCAATGCCGTCGGCGCCGACATGAAGGTGTCCTCGCCCACCGCCAGCTTCAAGCCGAACGAGACCTTCCACGTCGCCATCGGCACCGCCACCAGCGACCCGGCCGCGACCGTCGCCGGCAAGGTCAGCGTCAAGCTGGTCTACATGAACGGCACCGAGGAAATGGTCGTCAACGACGAGAGCCGCGACATGAACCTCACCGGCGCCGGCTCGACCAACTTCCAGTTCGCCAAGCCCGACGGCTGGCCGGCCGGCAAGTACAAGGTCTACGTCTCGATGAACGGCAACGTCGTGCAGACCAAGGAAATCGAAGTCACCAAGTGAGCCCCGTGGCCCGGTGACCCGACGAAGGGCGCGACCATGGTCGCGCCCTTCGCATTTCGGGCGGGAAAGAACCGGCGATGGCGCGTCGCGTCGATTACCCTATGCCCCCGCTGCAGGAGCCCCGCCATGTCCGCCAACGCCATCCTCGACGACGCCCAGCTGGAGCGCCTGTCCGACCTGCTCGACACCCGTGCGGTGCCGTTCAAGGGATTCAACCTCGAAGCGCTGGACGGCTTCCTCTCCGCGCTGGCCGTCGGCCCCGAGGCCGTGCCGCCGGAGGAATGGCAGCCGGTGGTGTGGGGCGGCAAGCCGCCGCGCTGGGACAACGCCGAGGAAGCCGCCGAGGTCGACGGCCTGCTGCAGGCGCACTGGAACCTGGTCACCCAGCGCGTCCGCCACGGCAGCGACGAGCTGCCCGACGCCCTCGCGCCGCTGCTGTGGCTGCCGGAAGACCCGTCCGAGCACGAGGACGACGACCTCGACGTCGGCCGCGACTGGGCCTACGGCTTCTTCCGTGGCGTCGAACTGCGCGAACCCCTGTGGGAAGCCTGGCTCGACGAACACGACTGGATCGACGAGATCTTCGGCATGCTCGACCGCCTCGCCAGTGGCGAAGTCATCGGTGAAGACCCCACCGCCGAACCGACGCCGCTGGAGTACCGCGAGCGCCTGGGCATCGTCATCGAGCTGCCGTCGATGCTCGCCGACCTGCACCACCACCGCATCGACGCGCTCACGCCGCGCACGCAGCTCAAGCGCGAAGCGAAGCCCGACCGCAACGAGCCCTGCCCCTGTGGCAGCGGGAAGAAATACAAGAAGTGCTGCGGCAGCTGACGCGCGGCGACGCGCTCAGGCCTGCCTGCGCGATGCGCTGACGCGCGTCGCGAGCAGCCAGCCGGACCTTCGCGGACGCTGGCACGCGGACGCAAGCTGCGCCCATGCCGTCGGCAACCATTCGCGGAGTTCGGAACCGAACCCCGTCGACGGCCCCAGCATGAAGCATTCGAACGCCGCTTCCGACGCGGCCTCGTGCGCAGGCGCGTCGAGGCTGTCGTCGATCTGATCGAAGGCGGCCGTCACGTCGAACGCGGCATCGGATCGGGCAGGGCAGTGTGCGAGGTTCGACATCGGAATCACGCGGATGCAGGGGATGGACGTGCAGCGTGATCGTTCGCGTCGTGCGTTTGAATCGCCGCGTCGTCTACAGGCGCATTGCCGAACGCGCAAGAATCGGTGCGGTGCATGCGCAGTAATCGAACAGGCTCAGGCATCGATGACGAGCGATGGACTGCCCTGCGCCGGCACGGCCTGGCAGAGCAGGACCTGCCCCGGTGCGATCGCGCTCGCGGGCGGTTGCGCATAGGTCACCGCGCCGGCCACGAGCGCGTGGCTGCAGCTGCCGCACATGCCCTGGCGGCAGGCATGCACGGGCGCGAGGCCGCGCGCTTCGGCGAGTTCGAGCAGGGTGCCGGACTCGGGCGCCCAGCGCGCTTCCTTGCCCGAGATCGAGAACAGCACCGGCACCGCCTGCGTCGACGCCGGCGCCAGGGACGGTGCATCGTCGCGTTGCAGGCCGGCGGGGCCGAAGGCTTCGGCATGGATGCGTTCGTCCGGCACGTGCAGATTGCGCAGGCCCGCGTAGAGCGACTGCATGAAGCCCGGCGGACCGCAAAGCGCGAAGTCGGCATCGTCCAGCGGCAGCAGCGACGCCAGCAGCGAGGCATCGACGCGACCGACATGGTCGTGGTCGATGCCACTGCGCGCGGTCGGCCCGGGATCGGACAGCGCATGCACCACGCGCACGGCGCCACGCGACGCCTCCGCGAGCGCGGCGACTTCCGCGTGGAAGGCGCGCTCGTGTTCGTCGCGCGCGCCGTGGACGAACCAGGTCGGGCGAATGCGCCGCGTGCGCAGGCCTTCGTAGACGACATGGCGCAGCATCGCGAGCATCGGCGTGATGCCGATGCCGGCCGATGCCAGCACGAGCGGTCGCGCCTGTCGTGCGTCCACGGTGAAACCGCCACGCGGTGCACGGGCTTCGATGATGTCGCCGACGCGAAGGCGGTCGTGCAGGTGGCTGGAGAAGCGACCCTGGCGACGCACGCTCAACCGGTACGCGCCGTCGGATGGGGCGACCGACAGGGTGTAGGTGCGCAGGGTCGGCGCTTCGCCCTCGGCGAGCACCGCGCGCACTGGCAGATGCTGGCCGGCCTCGAACAGACCGAGGCCTTCGCCATCGTCCGGTTCGAGCCAGAAGGATTTGACCACGCGCGATTCCTCGTCGATCCGCACCACGCGGAACGGCCGCCATTGCTCGCGCAGACGCTCCGCCTGGCGACGCGCGTCGGTCTCCTCCCACGAACCGGTCAGCGCCGAGTTCATCGACGCCTCGCTCGTGTCGCCGCGCAGCGACAGCGCGCCGCGACGCAGCACCCAGCGTTCGACGTCGACGTGCCACAGGCGTTCGGCGCCCTGGAAGAAGCGCACGTCCTCGGCGTCGAAATCGAGCACGACGCGACCGCTGACCTGCAGGATGTCGCCGCTGGAGAAATCGACGAAGACCAGGCCCGCGCGGGGATTGAGCACGAAGTTGCCGAGCGTGTTGAAGTGCAGGTTGCCGGCGAAATCCGGGATGCTCAGCCGATCGCCCTGCACGCGGACGAAGCCGGGCCGGCCGCCGCGATGCGAGGCATCGATCGATCGCCGCCCATCGTCATGGTCCACGTAGCTTGCGACGAAGCAGGTGTCGGCCGCGCGGATCATCGCGGTCGTGGCTGCGTCCAGCCGTTCGCCGTGGAGGGCCGGCGGCAGGGATGCGGCATCGCGATCCGGCAGGGCGTGCAGACTCCGCGCCTGGATGTATTGCGGACAGTTGCCGAAGGCATGTTCGACATGCAGCGCGAGCGCGCCGCCATCGTCGCGAAGCACGCCGTTGACGCGGTTGCGCCTGCGCGTGTGCAACTCGATGCCGAGCACGCCGACGGCCGCGCCGTCCCGCCAGCCTGCGGCGACCGGGTCCTCGCGTGCGGGGGGCACCGAGAGTGCAAGCCGGGTCGGGTCGGGCGAGGTCGCGAATCCGGGCCTGCCTTCGAGCAGGCCCGCCCACGGATCGCCGCGATCGTCGACGGTCGCCACGACCAGGAAGGGCAGCTGCGCGTAGAACTGCCGATGCTGGTCCGGCATGTGGTCGCGCACGACGCGACGACCGAACTCGGCCATGCGATCGGCCACGCCGAGCGGCTGCTGGATCGCGACTTCTCCGGCGTGGAACGGCGAGGGCATCTGCATGTCGGGACTCGGTGAGGGAGGCGGCGCGGATGCGCGACGCCGGCGCGCGGGCCGGCATCGCGCGTCCGGGTCAGGCGCGCAGGCCGACCGGCGTGGATACCATCGGCACGAAGCCAGGCAGCGCTTCGATCCGCGCGAGCCATGCAAGGATCGACGGATACGGCTCGAGCGAGACGTTGCCTTCCGGTGCATGCGCGATGTAGGTGTAGGCCGCCACGTCGGCGATGGTCGGGTGCGTGCCCACCAGCCACGCGCGGCCCCGCAGTTCGTCTTCCACCACCTGCAGCAGCGCGTGCGCCTGGGCGATGGTGTCTTCGGCGCTGTAGCGCGCGCCGAACACGGTGATCAGGCGCGCGCGCGCCGGACCGGACGCGATCTGGCCCGCGGCCACCGACAGCCAGCGTTCCACGTTCGCCGCCTGCAGCGGGTCGCTCGGCAGCCACTGCTCGCCGCCGTACTTGCGCGCCAGGTACACGAGGATCGCGTTGGAATCGGCGATCACGTCGTCGCCGTCCTGCAGCACCGGCACCTGTCCGAAGCGGTTGAGTTCGAGGAAATCCGGGCGCTTGTGCGCGCCTCCGCGCAGGTCGACATCGACCAGGGTGGCATCGAGGCCGAGCAGGGACAGGAACAGTTCGGCGCGATGGGCGTGGCCGGACAGCGGGAAGCGATGGAGGACGAGACTCACGGAAGACTCCGGTGGGGTTGGGGTGCGCACATCGTCCCCGTCCGACCCCTGCGCCGGAATCCGCAAGGCGGGCAAACCATCATTTCACCTGCCGCAAGGATCGGCCAAGGATCGACTCAGGGTGGCGCCAGTGCCGCAGCCAGTCGCTGGCTCGCCAGTTCGACGAAGGCCATCAGTCGCGCGGAGGGAATCCGGCTGCGCGGGAAGACCAGGCAGACGGGCACCGGCGGTGGCTCGAAGGCTTCGAGCACGGGCACCAGGCGGCCTTCGGCCAGGTCCGAGCGCACCTGGTACGACAGGACCCGCGTCAACGCCCAGCCGGCCTGCGCTTCGCCGATCGCCGCGCGCAGCGTGCTGACGCTGAGCACCGGCGCTACGCGCACGGCCTGGTTGCGTTCGCCCTCGCCGAAGTGCCAGTCCAGGCTCTCGCTGGCGCCGACCGATACGACGATGCGATGGCGGGCGAGGTCCTGTGGACGCTCCGGCCGGCCGAATGTCTCCAGGTATCCCGGCGAGGCGACGACCATCCGTCGTACCTCGCCGACGTCGACCACTTCGAGCCCCGAATCCTGCGACGGACCGATCCGCAGGGCGAGATCGAGTCCCTCTTCGACCAGGTTGGTCACGCGGTCGAGCAGCAGCACGCGCGCAGCCAGCTCCGGATGCAGGTCGAGGAACTCGCGGACCACCGGCATCAGGTACTGCTCGCCGAACAGCACCGGTGCGGTCACGCGCAGGGTCCCCTGCGCGCGGCCCTGCGGTCCTGCCGCGGCCTGCTGCGCGAGGTCCATCTCGGCGAGCAGCCGGCGTGCATCCTCGGCGAACTGCGCACCGGCTTCGGTCGCGCGCACGCTGCGCGTGGTGCGCACGAACAGCCGCGCGCCCAGGCGTTGCTCCAGCGCAGCGATGCTGCGGGTCACGGTGGGCGGCGTCAGGCCCAGTCGCTTCGCGGCTTCGCTGAAGCTGCCGGCGTCCGCGACGGCCACGAGCGTGCGCATTTCGGAAACGCGATCCATGCGTCGACTATCCCATCAAGGCCGGATGGCCGCGCAGACGCTCAGCCATGAAGGCGAGGAACACGCGGAGTTTCGCTGCGGCACGACGTCCTTCCTGGTTCACCAGCCACACCGGCAGCGGCTTGTCTTCGTAGGGCTGCAGCAGGCGCTCGAGGCGTCCCTGCGCCAGTGCGGGCGCGATCTGGTACGACATCACGCGCGTCAGGCCCGCCCCGCATTCCGCGGCCGAGATCGCCGCGGCGTTGGTCGACGTCACCAGGCGCGGCTGGATCGCAATCTCGATGCGCGTGTCGCCATCGACGAACTGCCAGGCATCGTTGCGGGTGTCGGCCACGGAGGCGACGAGCGCGTGAGCAGTCAGTTCCGACGGATGCGCGGGCCGGCCGTGTGCATCGAGATAGACCGGGCTGGCGCAGACCACGCGGCGGATGTAGCCGAGCGGCATGGCGACGAGGCTCGAATCGGGCAGGTCGCCCATCCGGAACGCCGCATCGATGCCTTCCTCGCCGAGCAGCACGGTGCGATCGACCAGCAACAGCCGCACCGAGACGGCCGGATACGCCGCCAGAAAATCGACCACCGCAGGCACGAGCAACTGCTGGCCGAACATCACCGGTGCGGCGATCACCAGGTTGCCCTGTGGTGCGATGTGCGCACCCGCCGCCTGCGCCTCGGCTTCCTCGAGCTGGCGCAGGATGCGCCTGCAATCGGCGAGGTAGCGCTGTCCGGCCTCGGTCAGTCGCACGAAGCGCGTGGTGCGCACGAAGAGTTCCGCGCCGATCGAGGCCTCCAGCGACGCGATCGCGCGCGTCACGGTGGGCGCCGACAGGTCCAGGCGTCGCGAAGCAGCCGCGAAACCGCCTTCCTCGGCCACCGCGACGAACACGGCCATCTCTTCGATTCGATCCACTGCGCGTCCCGGCCACGTCGGTGTGGGGCAGTCTGCGGGGATTCTTTCCGGATCTGCAAGGACCGGTTGTGGAGTCCGTCGATTCCCGCAGGCGGCCCGGGTTCCTAGAGTGCGCTCCACCGACGCGGGCCACGTCCCGCACCACTCGGCCACACCCGCACCCACGCAACCCGCACAGAGGACACCCATGAACCGCTTGCCCATCCCCACCGTCGAAACCGCTCCCGCCGCATCCCAGCCGCTGCTCGCTGCCGTGAAGCAGCAGCTCGGCATGGTCCCGAACCTGATGAAGGTGCTCGCCCACAGCCCGGCCGGCCTCGGCGCCTACCTCGGCTTCAGCGCCGCCACCGCCGGCGGCGCGCTGGACACGGCCGACCGCGAACGCATCGCGCTGGCCGTCGCCGAAGCCAACGGCTGCGAATACTGCCTGTCGGCGCACACCTACCTCGGCAGGAACGTCGCCAAGCTGCCGGCCGGTGAGCTCGAGGCCGCGCGCGATGCGCGTTCCGCCGATCCGCGCAGCCAGGCCCTGCTGACGTTCACGCGCGCCGTGGTCGAACAGCGCGGCCAGGTCGACGACCAGGCGCTGCAGGCCTTCACCGTCGCCGGCTTCGGCCCGGATGCCGTCGTCGAGGTCGTCGCGAACGTCGCGATCAACGTCTTCACCAACTACCTCAACAACGTCGCCCGCACCACGGTCGATTTCCCCCTGGTCGCGGCGCGCACCGCCGCACGCGCGGCCTGATGCCAGCGCTTCGGACCTGCCGGCCCGGCATTGCCATGCCGGGTCGGCAGGTCCTCTGGAGTCCGACATGCACATCGCGCGCCCACCCGTGCCGCCCTTCACCGAGGACAGCGCCCACCGCAAGGTGCGCATGGCCGAGGATGCCTGGAACACCCGCGATCCCGATCGCGTGGTGCTGGCCTACACGGAAGACAGTCGCTGGCGCAACCGCGACCGTTTCCTGCAGGGACGCACCGCCATCCACGCCTTCCTGCGCGAGAAGTGGTCGCGTGAACGCGACTATCGCCTGATCAAGGAACTGTGGGCGTTCACCGCGAACCGGATCGCCGTGCGCTTCGCCTACGAGTGGCACGACGAGGCCGGGCAATGGTGGCGCAGCCATGGCAACGAGAACTGGGAATTCGGCGCCGACGGCCTCATGGCACGACGCATCGCGAGCATCAACGATGTCGCGATCGACCCTTCCCGGCGCCTGTTCCACTGGCCGTCCGGCCTGCGTCCCGAGGACCACCCCTCGCTCTCGGCGCTCGGGCTGTGAGCGCCTCGCGGCCTGCGCTCAGGTCCGCGCCTTCGCCTTCCATGCCGCCAGCACCTCCGCCTCGCGCTCGGGCTTGATGCCGGCGCGCGGGCCGGCCTTGCGGCGCTCCTCGGGCAGCGCGTCGTACCAGGCCAGCGTGGCGGCGACGGTGTCGGCGATGCTGCGGAACGTCAGTCCCGCCGCGACGGCCTTGCGGTTGCTGCGGGTGTGGAAGCCTGCGCTGTCGCCGGCGTTCGGCACCCAGGCGGGCATGTCGCCCCAGGGCGTGACGTTCTGCGCGGCGAGGAAGTCCGCCGGGACGAAGGTCAGGGTCGCGCCCTGCGTGGTCGAGGCGCGCACGCCGTACAGCAGCGCGGCCATGTCGAGGTCGTAGTCGGGGCCGAAGGCGTTGAACACGCCGTGCATGCCCTGTTCGGCGAGGCGGATCATCCATTCGCCGAGGTCGCGCGCGTCGATGATGCGCACCGGATCGCGGCCATCGCCGGGGCACAGCACTTCGCCGCCGCGTCGCATGCGCAGAGGCCAGTAGGTGAAGCGGTCGGTCTCGTCGCCGGGGCCGACGATCAGGCCGGGGCGCAGGATCGTGCTGCGTTCGCCGAAGTGCTTGCGTGTCTCGGCTTCGGTCGCGGCCTTAAGGCCGGAATACTTGTTCATGTCCGCACGCAGCGAAGCCATGGTTTCCTGCAGCGGATCGCCGTCGAAAGCGGCCAGCGCAGCGGTTTCGTCCTGGCCGCGCGTCGCGTTCTCGGCATAGGCCGACAGGCTGGAGATCATCATGTAGCTGCCGACGCGGCCCTTCAGCACCTGCGCCGCGTCGCGGATCCACGCCGGCACGCTGCTCGGGTTGTCGATGCACACGTCCCAGCGGCGGCCCTTGGCCACGGCCTCGGCCAGCGAGGCGTAGTCGTTCTTGTCGCGGTCGCCGAGCAGCTGTTCGACCTGCGACGACCATTCCGGCTGCTTGCGGCCGCGATTGAAGATGGTGATCCGGTGGCCGCGCGCCAGCGCGTAGCGCACCTGGTGCGGTCCGGTCAGGCCGGTGCCGCCGAGGATCAGGATGTCGAGCGGCTTCGAGGCACGTGCCGGTGCGGGCGGCGGCGTTGTGGGCGAGGCTTGAACCGCCGCGCCGGCGGACAGCGCCGCCATGCCCAGGGGTGACATGCCCAAGGCAGCCAGTTTCAGCAGTTCGCGGCGATCGATGGGCATGGTCCGGCTCCGTTGGCGTGCGCTTGATCCTGCGCCCGTGGATGCCGGCGGCTCCCGTGCCGGAAGTCAGCGCCGCCCTTGCCTGCCTTGGCCGAATGCCCGCACGGCAGTGCCCTGGAACGACGATGCCCCGGGCGAACCCGGGGCATCGAGGGACTGCGCGGACGCGGACGATCAGCCCATGGACGATCAGCCCATGGATGATCAGCCCATGGATGATCAGCCCAGCGTCAGCGTCAGGCCGAAGCGGCTGATCAGCGGGTTGATCGGCTGGAACCAGGTCACCGGCGACGCCACGCTGCAGTTGGTGTTCTGGCCGGCCGGCAGCTGGCCGCCCGAGGTCACGCCCTGGGCTTGGCCCGAACCGGTGATCCAGGAACCGCCGGAATCGCCGCGGCCTGCGCAGGCCGTGGAACGGGTCAGACCGGTCACGTTGCCCTGGCCGTAATTGACGCTGTTGTTGTACGACACGATCGTGCCGCAGCGCCAGCCGGTGGTGCTGCCCGAACGGCAGACCGCCGCGCCAATCGCCGCCTGGGTACGGCCGAGGACGCGCTGCACGGTGCCGTCGTACTTGCTGACCTGGCCGAGCAGGGTGTCGGTGCTGCGCACGCTGGCCCAGGCCATGTCGCCGCCCGGGTAGTAGTGCGCCTGCACCGAGCCGACCGTCGTGCCCGAAATGCCCACCGAGGTGCCGATGCCGCCGCAGTGGCCGGCCGTGGCGAAGCCCTTCGCACCGCCGCGCGTGGCCGAGAAGCCGATCGAGCAGCGGCCGCCGCCCGAGGTGTAGGCGATGCCGCCGATCACGTTCACGAACGGCGTCGGCGCTTCCAGCTGCGAGGTCTCGAAGCGGACCATGCCGGCGTCGATGCCGCTGACCGCGATGAAGTCGATGGCGTTCAGGGCATAGCCCGGTGCCACCGTCACCAGCACGCTGTTGTTGCGCAGATCCACGCCCCAGGCGTGCACGCCCTGCAGCGCGGCCTTGTTCGAGAGCGCATGCACGCGGTTCAGGCGTTCGACCGCGCCGTCGAGCTGGCGCAGCGAATAGCGGGCGTTGCGCACGTCGACGCCGGCGACCTTCGCGCCGCGCACGGCGCCGGTGCTGGCCACGACATAGCGGTAGTTGCCGTCGCTGCCGCGCTCCAGCCAGCCGCCGGCATAGCGGTCGCCCAGCTGGCGCGCCAGGCGGGCTTCGTTGAGGAAGGCGGTGCGTTCGGCGGCGAAGTACTGCGCCAGCTGCGCATCGTTCAGGCCCAGGTCGCGCTTCATGCTGTCGGCGACCACCTTGCTCAGGACCGGGCGGTCCCCGGCCGAGGCGGTGCCGACGGCGAACACGGCGGCGGCCAGCGAGAGGGCGATGACGGTGCGGCGGGAATTGCGATGAGACATGTGAATTCGCTCCTTGAATTGATGGAAACCACGTCTGGGGGCGTTGCCCCGGGCATCCGCTGGGTGCTCCGCAGGTCTTGCCGATACCCACCGGATCCCGGAAAACCTCAACGCCGTTCCTGCGGCGGGCCGGACAACCGGACCGAAGACATGTGCCGGCCTCGTCGACCGCGGAACGACCCGACCGTAGCGCCCCCGGCGCACGTCATCCGTGCGGCTGCTCGCAGAACCTCCAAGGTCCGGCATGCCGACCTTGGCCGGTGCTGCGCCGCCCGCCGGCGGGCTCGCCCTTCCCCCCACCCCCGTGACCCGCGACAATAGCGGTCTTGGCCGGCGGCCTGCCGGCCTTCATGGAGACCAGTGAATGGCTGATTTCACCCCCCAGGTGCCCGCCGGCGGCGCCAAGATCACCAAGACCCCGACGGGTCTGGTCGTTCCGGACCATCCGATCATTCCCTTCATCGAAGGCGACGGCACCGGCCCGGACATCTGGCGCGCCAGCGTCCGCGTGCTCGACGCCGCAGTCGCCAAGGCCTACGGCGGCCAGCGCAAGATCGAATGGATGGAAGTCCTGGCCGGCGAGAAGGCGTTCAACGCCACCGGCAACTGGCTGCCCGACAGCACCGTCGACGCCTGCCGCGACTATCTGGTCAGCATCAAGGGCCCGCTGACCACCCCGGTCGGCGGTGGCATCCGCTCGCTGAACGTCGCGCTGCGCCAGATGCTCGACCTCTACGTCTGCCTGCGCCCCGTGCGCTGGTTCGAAGGCGTGCCCTCGCCGGTGAAGAAGCCCGGCGATGTCGACATGGTGATCTTCCGCGAGAACACCGAGGACATCTACGCCGGCATCGAGTTCGAGCCCGGTTCGGCCGACGCGCAGAAGATGCTCGATTTCCTGGCCAAGGAATTCCCGAAGGGCTTCGACAAGATCCGCTTCGGCACCCAGGCCAAGACCGACGACTGGAACAAGGCGCTCGAAGGCATCGGCGCCCCGGCGCGCAGCCTGCCGGTGCAGGTCGGCGTGGGCATCAAGCCGGTGTCCTACCTCGGCACCGAGCGCCTGGTGCACAGCGCCATCGGCTACGCGATCGCGAACAATCGCAAGTCGGTGACCCTGGTCCACAAGGGCAACATCATGAAGTTCACCGAGGGCGCGTTCCGCGACTTCGGCTACAAGGTCGCGCGCGATTTCTACGGCGCGGTCGAACTCGATGGCGGCCCCTGGCACGTCATTCCCGAAGGCAAGCCCGGTGCCGGCCTCGTCATCAAGGACGCCATCGCCGACGCCTTCCTGCAGCAGATCCTGCTGCGTCCGCGCGAATACGACGTGTCCGCCACGCTCAACCTCAACGGCGACTACCTGTCCGACGCCCTGGCCGCGCAGGTCGGCGGCATCGGCATCGCCCCGGGCGCGAACATCAACTACGTCACCGGCCACGCCGTGTTCGAAGCGACCCACGGCACCGCGCCGAAGTACGCCGACCTCGACAAGGTCAACCCCGGCTCGGTCATCCTCTCCGGCGAGATGATGCTGCGCTACATGGGCTGGACCGAAGCCGCCGACGCCATCATCAAGGCGATGGACGGCGCGATCGGCAGCAAGCGCGTGACCTACGACTTCGCCCGCCTGATGGACGGCGCCACCGAAGTGAAGTGCAGCGAGTTCGCGGACGAGATCATCAAGCATCTCTGACGCGCAACCGTCGGCAGCAATGAAAAACGGGCGCCTCGGCGCCCGTTTTTCGTTCCGGGCCGCGCGAGTCATCATGCATCGGGGCAGACGTGTGCGACTCCCCGCGTGATGTTCATGACGCTCATTGCGACACGAAAGGATGCGGCCGAAGCCTGAAGCGTCGATAGCGATGCCACAGTGCCGTTGCCATGGCCAGCAGCAGCGCGATCCACGCGACAAGACAGGGGGTGCGTGATGCCTCCGGTCCCAGAAACCAGATCGCGCAGAGCGTGGCATTCGCCCAGAGCATCGCCCATCCGATCGTCGACACCCACCATGTTGCGCGCGTCATCATCATCAGTGCGACGAGAGGCCAGCCAAGCAGCAGTGCGATCCACGTCATCGCGATCACGGGCAGGGCGTCGGGAAGGAATTGCGGCAGCCCGTCGGACGCCGTGAGGATCACGGCGGAGAACGCGAGCACGGTGACGGCATCCAGCGCCGGTTTCGCCAGCAGGGCCCGGAGAAACACGCGATGCGCCTCCTCGTTGCTGCGCCAGCCGGGCAGCAGCGCCAGCTCGTCGCGCTCGCCTGCCTGCGTCGATCCCAGCATGCGTATGCGCTGCAGATGCGGCTGCAGCCAGATCACGAGCGCGAGCGGCACGAGCCCCAGCGTCCAGGTGTCCGCGACAGGATCGCGCGGGGCAGGGGTCTGGAGCAGGAGCCAGACAACGCCGAGGACCGTCAACCGGCTCGCGATCTGGAAGCGGCTCATCGGCGAGAACGGCGCTCCCAGCCATGCACGCATCGCCCGCACCGGCGTGTCCGGGCCGAAGAGGCGTTCCTTTCCGCCGGCTGCAAAGCCAGGGCTGTGCAGGACACCGGCTGAGGTCGAGGGCGATTCGACGGCACGCCAGCGTTTCGCCTGTGCATTCAAGGCCAACGGATAGTCGATGTCGGGCGTGCCCGGCGGCAGCGGACGGCGGACCAGCCTGTACCATTGCCATGCGGCCAGCGCACAGGCTGCGAGCGCCCACGCAGGCGCATGGCCGATGCGTTCGAACAGGGCATCGAATGCCCCCGGAATCGAAGCGTTCAGCGATCTGCTGCCCCAGTTGGCCACGCCGACCATGGCCAGCATGATGCAACCGGATGCCACGGAGAGCCGCATGCAGGTCCGCCATGTGCTGAAGCTGATCGCCAGCCAGGTCGCCCCGATCATGAGCAGCCACCAGCCGCTCTCGCCCGCCGAGTGCACGACATGGAGCAGTGGCGCGAGCGTGGCAACGAGTACGAGTGCCATGGCGGCATTCAGCCCGGGCAGGCGTTCGAGCCAGGCCTCGCGATGCAGCACGGCCACGCGCGGCATCCACAGGCCCCACAGGCAGGCCACCGGCAGGATCAGGGGCGGCAGTTCTCCCAGCCACAGGCTCAGGATGCCAGTGAGCAGCACCAGGGCGATCAGCATTCGTCGCGTGGATGGCGTGCCCGCATGCAGGAGCAGCATCCATGCCGTCGCGGGCACTCTGGACAGCGAGGCTGGCGACACGGCGGAGGCGTTCATCCGGCCACCTCGACGAAGAAGTCCTCGAGCGACAGCCGGCTGCAATGCACGCCCGGCGCATCCACCAGGTCAGGCCATGGCGCATCGTCATCGCGCACCAGCAGGATCGATGCGGCATTGCCCGATGCCGTGCGGCGCATTTCGCCAGGCAATGGATCGGCAGGCAGGCTGGCAGCAGGCAACTGGAGTCGGATGTGGCGTTCCTTGATGTCGTCCAGAGCCGCATGCAGCACGATCCGACCTGCGTGCAGGAACGCCACGTGCGACGCGACGCGCTCGATGTCCGACACGATGTGCGTCGAGAACAGTACGGACGCGCCGACTTCGCCCGCCCGCCCGGCGATTTCGCCGATGAGTTCGCGACGGGCGACCGGATCCAGCGCTGCCGCCGGCTCGTCCAGCACGAGGACGTCGGGCTGCGGCGCCAGTGCGCGGAGGATCGCGACGCGCTGGCGCTCGCCAGGGGACAGCGTCGCCAGCGCAGCGTTCGCCGGGAGCTGCCAGCGCTTCAGTGCGTCGTCGACGAACGCGCCATCCCATCGGGGATAGAAGCGCGCCACGAAGTCGAGCGACTGGCGGATCGTCATCCAGCCGAGCGATCCCGGCTGCTGCGGCACGTAACCGATGCGCGCTTTCGTCGGATCGTCGAGTTGCAGGGCGGGCCGGCCTGCGATCATGGCTTCGCCTGCATCCGGCTGGAGCAGGCCGAGCATGCAGCGCAGCAGGGTGGATTTGCCCGCGCCATTGCGTCCGATGAGGCCGAGCACTGCGCCTGCTTCAAGCGTCAGCGAGACATCGTCGAGGATCCGGCGATCGCCGTAACGCTTGACGAGCCCGCTGGCCCGCATCGGCGCCAGCCGCAGGTTCTCGTGTTCGATGTCGTGCGTCGCAACCGTGTCGAAGAGGGTGTTCATCCGAGCTCCTTTCCGAATTTGTCCCGAAGGCGTGCCAGGACCGCCTCCGGCTCGAGTTCAAGTTCGCGCGCCTGTCGCGCAACCACCTCCAGCGCCGGCTCGATCAGTTGCCAGCGCTGCAGCGCCCCGTCGCCGGCTGCCAGTGGCGCGATCGCCATGCCCTTGCCTCGCTGGCGTTGCAGCACGCCTTCGGCTTCCAGCTGGCTGTAGGCCCTGGACACCGTCATGGGATTGATCGCATGGGTTGCGGCGACATCGCGGACCGACGGCAGCAAGGTGCCGGGTGTGAGTTGTCCGCTGGCCACCAGGCGCCTGATCTGGTCGCCGATCTGGCGGTAGATCGGCTCGGGCGACTGTGGCTGGATGTGGAGGATTATGTTGTCCATGTGTATCAATACAACAATACACATAAACGCCTGTCAAGCGGGTGGGGGCGTGCAGTTTGCGGCCTTCGTCGCAAAAAAACAGGGCAAGCCATTGAATTTGTTCAATAAAAAAGCCGCCCCTGAGGGCGGCCCGATGGGTGGCGCGACATGGATGCGGACGGGATCGTCCGATCGACCGGTGCGTCGTGCCTGGATGCGGCCCCGATCAGGCCGCTTCGTCGATCACCAGACCCGGCGCCTCGTCGGCGACCGTCGCGCAGGCCGCAGCCTGCGTCGACGTGTCGGCGGCATGCGTCGCCTGCGCCTCGATGCGCGCCTCGGTCGCCGGGGCGGCGATGCGCGGCATGGTGCGGCAGCCGTAACGACGGCGACGCGGCGAGGCGTAGTGGCCCGCGAAGGTTCGCGGCGGGTGGCTGAAGATCATTTCGGTGGTGAAGAACTGCATGGATCTCTCCTTGTTCATGGGTGTGATCGAGCCGGACTCGACTCGAATGGATGGACGCCCGCGCGCGCCCGCCGCGCGGATGCGCGACGGTGTCGTGCGGGCGTGTGCGTCGCCGGAGGCGACGCGGTGGGGTGAGCGACCGCGAGGCGGTCAGGGGTGCCGGCGGCACATCCTTGTGCCGGGGGACGACTGTCCATCCGCGCCATCGCTCGTGGCTGCGTACCGGTGCCCCTGTCCTGACCGCCTCCCTGCGGGCCGAGCGTCCATCATCGCAACCGGGTGTCTCACGGACTGCGATGGCGGCGGCGGAATCTTGCTGGAATCTTGCTTAAAACCCTTGTTTTCCAGCATTTTCCGCCGTTCCCGACATGGAGGAAATGATACGTCCAGGGGGTCTCACGGACTGCGATTGCACGGGCGCGACCGCGCTACACTGCAGGCATGTCGAACGCACCGGACCCGCCCATTTCCGATGCCGCGCAGCAGGCCGCCGCGCGCATCGCCGATGGCTTCGAGGACTACAACGCGCGCTTCTCCGACATCACGCGCCGCGCGCGCCGCCGCTTCGAACGGCGCGACTGGCGCAAGTCGCAAGCAGACAACGCCGCGCGCATCGACCTCTACGACCAGTGCATCGACGAAACCCTGGCGCGGCTCGAAGCGCAGCTCGACGAGCGCCTGCGATCGCGTGCGCTGTGGCGCGAGACCCGAGCCGCGTACGCCTCGCGCATCGAGCGCATGCCTGATCGCGAGCTGTACAAGACCTTCTACAACTCGCTGGTGCGCCGGCATTTCCGCATCGACGGCGTCGCCGCCGACCTGGAATTCCTCGCCTTCGAGATCGTGCCGACCGGCGACGCGAGCTGCCCCGGTGAAGCCTCGCATCACGCGCTCGGACACGACAGCGACGATGCCGTCGAGGTCTGGCGCACGCAGTTCGAGGCCCTCGGCTTCGCCAACGGCTGGGCCGACCTGCCGCGCTGCGCGCGCGCCGTGGCCGAGCGCCTGCGCGGACGCGGCGTGGTCGCGGTGTCGATGCTGCGCACGCCGTTCTATCGCGAACGACGCGCCTACCTCGTCGGTCGCGCGCATGGCGCCTCCGGCGCGACCTACCCGGTCGTGGTCGCGCTGGTCAGCGAAGCCGACGGCGTGCGCGCGGACGCGGTGATCGTCGACGACCAGCAACTCTCGATCCTGTTCGGTTTCTCACGCAGTTACTTCCATGCCGACATCGCCCGCGTCGGCGACGTCGTCGCCTTCCTGCACGCGCTGCTGCCGCGCAAGCCGGTCGACGAACTGTTCACCGTGGTCGGTCGCATCAAGCAGGGCAAGACCGAGCGCTACCGGCAGATCTTCCGCCACCTGGCCGAACATCCGCACGAGGAGCTGGTGATCGCCGATGGCGAACGCGGCATGGTCATGGCCGTGTTCACGCCGCGCGGGTATCCGGTCGTGTTCAAGCTGATCCGCGACCGCTTCGCGTACCCGAAGGACACCGTGCGCGCGGAAGTCGAGGAGAAATACCGGCTGGTGTTCCGCCGCGATCGCGTCGGTCGCCTGGTCGATGCGCAGGAATTCCGGCGGCTGCGCTTCCCGAAGCGCCAGTTCTCGGCCGAGGCGCTGGACGAACTGCTGCGCGAATGCGCGCAGACCGTGCAGGTCGAAGGCGACGAGGTGCTGATCCGCCACTGCTACGTGGAGCGACGACTGCGGCCGCTGGACCTGCACGTCCGCGAGTCGCGGATGCCGGTCGCGGAGCGCGCGGTGCTGGACTACGGTCAGGCGATCAAGGACCTGGCGCGCAGCAACATCTTTCCGGGCGACCTGCTGCTGAAGAACTTCGGCGTGACCCGCCACGGCCGCGTGCTGTTCTACGACTACGACGAGCTGTGCCTGGTCGAGGACTGCCGGTTCCGCGCGGTGCCGCCGATGCGCGACGAGGACGAGACCCGTCCGCTGGACGAGTGGCTGTATGCCGGTGCGGACGACGTGTTCCCGGAACTGTTCCCGCAGTTCCTGGGCATCGCGCCGACGCTGCGCGACAGGCTGCGGGCTGTGCACGGCGAGATCTTCGACCCGGCCTGGTGGCGGGACGTGCAATCACGGCTGGCGGCCGGCGAGCATTTCGATGTGTCGCCTTACCCCGCCGCTACACGGCTGCCCGTGGAGGTGCCGACGGGGTAGGCGACGTCACGCGGCGCGGTCGACCGTGCCGGCGATGACGGGATCGAGGTTGCGTTCGGCCTTCGGCGAGGACACCAGGGTCAGCATCTCGGACACGCGCAGCGTGTCGGGCATGGCGACCGGCTGGTCGACCGGAGACGGACGGCGGCCGTAGGTGCGGCCGTAGGTGCGCTGGTAGAGGCGCGGGGGCAGGGGCTGGGCGCGTTCGGCGCGGAGCCAGAGACAGTTGAACATGGTCAATCTTCCTGTTGTGTGGTGATCGGCGCGAACGGCGCCGGTCGGGTCCTTGGGGTGGTGTACGACCGTGAAGCTTCGGGGGTACGACAGTGTTGCGGCTCCATGCTGCAACGCAACATAGGATGGCGACCTTTGTTGCAATGCACAACCGCGAGGCGATTGCGAAACCGTCACCGTTGTCACCGGTTAAGGCTCCATACCGAGGCTCCAAGGCCCAAGGACCGCACTGGCAGCGGCCGGTGCCATGGCGGAGAATCCCGGCTCCCCTCATCCCCAGGAACGACCATGCTCCGGATCGCACTGCTGACGACCGCCCTCCTGTTCGCCTCGGGGGCCGTGTCCGCTGCCGACAGTCCCGCCAAGCCGGCCCGTGCCGAGGCCGTCGATGCCCAGCTGACGAAAGCCATCGCCGGCGACTGGCGCGATCCGAAGAACAGCGCGCGCGACGCCTTCCGCAATCCGGCAAAGACCCTGACCTTCTTCGGCGTGCGCGCCGACCAGAAGGTCGTCGAGATCACCCCCGGTGGCGGCGGCTGGTACGCCGAGATCCTCGCGCCCTACCTGCGCGACAAGGGCCGCTACAGCGCCGCGATGGTCGATCCGTCCGTGTTGCCCGAAGGCCGTGGCCGCGACTACCAGCAGAAGTCGCTGGACGACCTCAAGGCACGCCTCGCCGCGCATCCGTCGCGCTTCGACAAGGCCGCCTTCGTCCTGTTCGATCCCAAGCAGCCGCGCTTCGGCGAGGCCGGCAGCGCCGATGCGGTGCTGACCTTCCGCAACGTGCACAACTGGGTGTCCGCCGGCACCGCCGACGGCTATTTCAAGGCGTTCTTCGATGCGCTCAAGCCCGGCGGCGTGCTGGGCGTGGTCGAGCACCGTGCGAAGCCGGGCACCGACATGGAGACGATGCGGAAGTCGGGCTACATGACCGAGGCGCTGGTGATCGAACTGGCGACGAAGGCCGGCTTCGTCCTCGACGCGCGCAGCGAGATCAACGCCAATCCGAAGGACACCGCCGATCATCCCAACGGCGTGTGGACCCTGCCGCCGACCAACCGCCACGATGCCGAGGAAGCGCAGAAGTACCGCGCCATCGGCGAGAGCGACCGCATGACCCTGCGCTTCGTGAAGCCGGCGGCGAAGGCTGCAGAGACCCAGCAGTCGTACTGAGGCGCGCGCGTCTTCCGTCGCGGCGCTGCCTCAATCGCGGCGCGCTTCGAGCAGTTGCCGCAGCAGGGCGATCTGTTCGCCCTGCTCGGCCACGATCCGCGCCAGCTGCGCGTCGCGAAGCTGGTCGAGCTTGTCGTGCAGGGCCATGATCTCCAGCTCGGCCTTGAGGTTCACGGCGTAGTCGTGCTCGGCCGCGGCGCGGTCGCGGGCGGCCTGGCGGTTCTGGCTCATCATGATCACCGGCGCCTGCAGTGCTGCCAGCATCGACAGCAGCAGGTTGAGGAAGATGAAGGGATACGGGTCGAACGGATGCGTGCGCAGCAGCCACACGTTCGACACCACCCACAGCGCCAGGAACAGGCCGAAGCTGGCGATGAAGGTCCACGAGCCGCCGAAGCGGGCCACATTGTCGGCGACGCGCTCGCCGAAGCTGCGGTCGTCGCCGGTACGGTCGGCGGGCGAGACGTTGGTGCGTTCGCGCCGATGCAGCTGGGTCAGGACCGCGCGCTCCACGGCGGTGGCATGTTCCCAGGCCTTGCCCAGCAGGCGTAGCGAGAGTCCGGTCGGGTCGTGCAGGTTCATGGCGGCGTTCCGGTCGGGAGTCGCCACAGCATAGGCGGCAAATCCGGGCACGAGGCATTACCCTTGCCCATCCGCAGTCCGCGCCCACCGATGCTGATCGCCTTCAACAAGCCCTACGACGTGCTGTGCCAGTTCACCGATCGCAGTGATCCGCCGCGTCGGACGCTGGCCGGGTTCGGGCTGCCGGCGGATGTCTACCCGGCGGGTCGGCTGGACCACGACAGCGAGGGCCTGCTGCTGCTCACCGACGACGGCGGGCTGGCGCACCGGATCACGGATCCCCGGCACAAGCTGGAGAAGACCTACCGGGTGCAGGTGGAGGGCGATCCGACGCCTGAACAGCTCGATGCCCTGCGTCGCGGCGTGACCCTCAACGACGGGCCGACGCGTCCGGCGCGCGTGCAGCGCATCGATGCGCCCGCGCTGTGGCCGCGCGACCCGCCGGTGCGCTTCCGCAAGACCGTGCCCGACGCGTGGCTGGAAATCGCGATCCGCGAGGGCCGCAACCGCCAGGTGCGGCGGATGACGGCGGCGGTCGGCCTGCCGACCCTGCGCCTGGTGCGCGTGGCGATCGGCAACTGGACCCTGGGCGAGCTGATGCCCGGGCAGTGGCGCGCGCTGCGCTGAGCCTGCCTGCGTACCTTGCGGTGCGCGGTGCCCTGCCGGATGATCGCGGCATCCTCGACCGGAGCCGCGCATGATCCGCCAGTTGCACCAGGTGTTGAACGAAGACGAGCTGGCGGTGATCCATGCGCTGCTGCCGCAGGTGCGCTTCGTCGACGGGCGCGTCACCAATCCCGACAACACCAGCAAGCAGAACCTGCAGGCGCCGCAGGAAGACCCGGCCAGCGCGCGGATCTCGCAGATCGTCCGCGATGCGCTGTTCCGCCATGCCGACATCCGCGGTTGGGCGATGCCGCGCACGATGGCGCGGCCGACCGTGGTGCGTTACGAGCCGGGCATGACCTACGGCTGGCATGTCGACGAAGCGCTGTTCCCGTCCACGCCGCCGCTGCGCAGCGACCTGTCCTGCACGGTGTTCCTCAATCCGCCCGATGCCTACGACGGCGGCGAACTGAGCATGCAGCTCGGCCAGGAAGAACTGAAGTACAAGCTGGCACCCGGCGACGCCATCCTCTATCCCTCGACCACCATCCACCAGGTCGCGCCGGTCACGCGCGGCGTGCGCCTGGCCGTGATCACCTGGATGCAGAGCTGGATCTCCAGCAGCGAGCGCCGCGAGCTGATGGTGCAGCTGGAGGAAGCCCGCGCGCGTGCCGGCACCGGCGATGCGCGACTCGCTGTGCTGCTCGATTCGCTGCGCACGAACCTGTTCCGGATGTGGGCAGATACGTGACAGCGATCGATGCGGGGGAACTCACGGCATTCGAGCGCAGGGTGCTGGATGCCTGCCTCGATGCGCCGCACCCGGATCTCGCAGCGCTGCGCCGACAGGCCGAGGGCGTACGCGTAGGCACTCGGACGCATACCGGCGTCGGCGCCTACCTGGAATTCCTCGTTGCCGAGGATGCGCCGCGCGCGCGCAACCCGGCGATCGTCATCGGCGATGTCGACCTGGTCGTCCGCGACGTGCAGCACGGCGTCGCGACGATACTCTACGCCATCGACGGCGTGCTGAGATTCATCGAGTTCTCCGCATACGAAGGCGAGTGGCCGCATGCGCCCGAGCTGCTCGATGTCGGCTACCTGAAGGCCATCGATCTAGGCAACGGCGTGCGCTCGCTGCAGCCGACCCGCGACCGCGATCCCGTCACCCTGGCCCGCGCACTGGCCCCACGCCAGCCCGGAGAAAGCTGAGGCCCCTCAGCGCTGCGCCATCGCACGATCGACCCATGCCACGCCGCGCGAGATCTCCGCGCCGAATCGCTGCTGCGCGAGTGCAAGGTCGTGGGCGCGATCGTCGCGGCCGTAGCCGTGCTGCTGCGCTTTCGAATAGCGGCCCCAGGCGGGCGAGGCCAGCGCGCGAGCGACGCCGTCGGCATCGAGCGCAAGATGCGCGGCGATGCGCGCCAGCGTCGCTTCGGGTGCGGCGAGCAGGTCCTCGAAATCCACGCGCAGCACACGGGAGGCGAATTCACCGGACGCCAGCGCCTCGAAACGCAGGTGTTCGGCCAGCCAGCCCATCGCGCAGGCCTCGATCGCATCGCGCGGCGCGTGTCCGCCATCGATCGCGATGCCATGCCCGCGCAGCACGCCGGCGCGTTCGTCGAAGGCGGCCAGTGCATCGTTGACCGAGGCCTCCGACTTCAACAGCGTCGCCAGCCAGGGCACGAGCGGCATGTCGAGCAGGATCGCGCGCTGCAGGGCGCCGTCGCGCAGCAGCGGTTCGACCAGTGCGTTGCAGCTGCTGGTGACCTTGATCGCGATCCGCGAGGCCGGCGGCAGCGGTCGACGCCAGCAGGCCATCAGCGTGGTGAGCAACGCGCGCGGCGGCGAGGGCGAATGCCATGCCGCAGCGAGATCGCGCAGCGGCAGTGGTTCGCGCAGGCCTTCGACCTCGGGCCAGCTGTCGAGCAGGCGCGAAAGCAGGGTCGAGCCACAATGGCCGATATGGAAGATCCCGTCCGCGACCACATCGCCGGTGGCCGGCGCGTGGAGCATCGACAGCGGCAGCCATGCGCCCTGCGGCTGCGGCGGCAGCGCGCGCGGGTCGAGGAACGCGGCTTCGCGGCGTTGGTGTGCGTCGAGGCGCACGAACAGCATGCGCCCGTTCGCGAGGTCGAGCTGGAACGGCAGGTAATGCGAATCCTGGAGGATGTCGGCAGCGGTGGTCATGTGCCCCTCGGTTTCGCGCGGTGTGTCGCAGTCGCCGACCAGGGATCGTCGGGCCACGGATGCTTGGGATACCGTCCCTTCATCTCCTTCCTCACCTCCGGATACGTGCGTTCCCAGAAACTGCGCAGGTCCTGGGTGACCTGCAGCGGCCGGCCGCCGGGCGAGAGCAGGTGCAGCGTGACCGGAATGCGGCCGTCGGCGACGCGCGGCGTGTCGGCGAGGCCGAACAGCTCCTGCAGCTTCACCGCGAGCACCGGCGGCACCGGCGCGTCGACGGCGTCGTCCCAGGCATACTCGATCCGGCGCTCCATGCCCGAGGGCACGACGATCCGCGTCGGTGCCAGTGCGTCGATGCGCTGGCGCAGCGCCCAGTCGAAGCGCGATTTCAGCGCCTCGCCGAGTTCGTCCTCGCCCAGCGCGTCGAGACGGGTCTTGCCATTGAACGCGGGCTTTAGCCAGGCGTCGAGCGTGTCGAGCAGCGCGGCATCCGACAGATCGGGCAAGGCGAGATCGGGCATCCAGGCGCGCAGGCAGCGCACCCGCGCGCGCCACTGCACCAGCGACTCGCGCCAGGGCAGGGCATCGAGTCCGAGCGCGCGCACGGCGTCGGTCAGCGCCTGTGCGGCTTGCGTCGCATCGACCTTCCCGGTCGGGCGCGCGTCCAGGACGATGCCATCGAAGCGCTGCACGCGTTCGGCGACCAGCGCGCGCTTCGCCTCGTCCCAGCGGACTTCGTCGCGATCCGAGAAGTGGTCGGGGAAATCGCGGCGCAGGCGCGCATCGTCGACCGGCGCGGCGCGCAGCAGCTTCGCGTCGCCGCGTGCCTCGTGGCGCAGCTCGCTGACGACGAGCCAGGGCTCGCCGATCAGCGCGCTGTCGTCGAACAGCTGCGCCATGCGTCCGTTGGCCAGCTGGTAGCGGCGCAGGTCGCTGGCGTGGCGATGCGCGATGCGATCGGGGAAGGCATGGGCGAGCAGGTCGCCGAGCCGATGCGTGGGCACGCTCTGCGCAGGCTTCGCGTCGCAGCGCAGGCGGCGGCGCCACTGCGCGGCGGCGGCATCGATGGCCTGCAGCGAGGAGCGCGAGGCCTCGGCCGGCGTGCGGCCATTGCGGAAGGCCGCGAGCGCCTGCCAGCGTGCGGCCAGCGCATCGCTGCGCCCGCCGCCGGGCATGGCACGGAGGGGATCGCGGGCTTCGAGCAGCGCGGCGAGATCGCAGGCGAGCGCGGTTTCGGCATCGTCGCGCGTGGACAGCAGCATCGCGGCGAGGCGCGGGTGCGTGCCGATCGCCAGCATCTTCCTGCCCAGTGCGGTGATCGCGAGGCCGGCGTCCAGCGCGCCGAGCCGGCGCAGCAGGTCGCGGGCGGCGGACAGCGCACCCAGCGGCGGCGCATCGACGAAGCGCAGCGAATCGCTGCCCCAGGCGGCGAGTTCGAGCACCAGCGAGGCGAGTTCGACCTGCGCGATCTCCGGGCGACGCTGCGGCTCCAGGCGCTGCGATTCGGGCCAGAGTCGATACGCCCAGCCTTCGGCGACGCGGCCGGCGCGGCCCGCGCGCTGGTCGGCGGAGGCCTGGGCGATGTTCACCACGTCCAGTCGCGAGAAACCGCTGTTCGGGTCGTAGCGGGGTTCGCGCGCAAGGCCGCTGTCGATCACCACGCGCACGCCGGGCAGGGTGACGCTGGATTCGGCGACGTTGGTCGCCAGCACGACACGGCGACGGCCGTCCTGCGCCGGCTGCAGCACCCGCGACTGCTGCTCGACGGGGAGTTCGCCGTGCAGGGCGAGCACTTCAATCTCCTCCCCCGCATGCGGGGGAGGGAGCAGATCCGCCAGCAGCGCCTGCACCTTGCCGATCTCGCGCTGCCCCGGCAGGAACACCAGCAGGTCGCCGGGGTGTTCGGCCAGCGCATGCAGGACCGCGCGCTTGACCTGGTGCTCCATCGCCTCGTCGCGGCGCGCGGGGAAGTGCGCGATCTTCACCGGGTAACTGCGCCCCACGCTGCTCAGGCGCGGCGCATCGAGGCACTGCGCGAGCTTCTCGCCGTCCAGCGTCGCCGACATGGCGATGATGCGCAGGTCTTCGCGCAGGCCGGCCTGCACGTCGAGCGCGAGCGCCAGGCCCAGGTCGCCGGCGAGATGGCGTTCGTGGAATTCGTCGAACAGGATCGCGGCGACATCCTCCAGCATCGGGTCGTCCTGCAGCATGCGGGTGAGGATGCCCTCGGTGACCACCTCGATGCGGGTCTTCGCCGACACCTTGTTCTCGAAGCGGATGCGGTAGCCGACCGTGCCGCCGACGGCTTCGCCGAGCTGCTTCGCCATGAATCCGGCGGCAGCGCGCGCGGCGACGCGCCGGGGTTCGAGCATCACGATCCTGCGGTCTGCCCGCCACGGGGCGTCGAGCAGGGCCAGCGGCACCTGGGTGGTCTTGCCGGCGCCGGGCGGCGCTTCCAGCACCAGCCGGGGGTGGTCGGCCAGCGACCGGAGGATCTCCGGCAGCAGGTCGGCGATGGGAAAGGCCTGTTGCGTCATCGACATAGGCTAGCAGCCGGGGCAAGCGGGACGCCGGGGGTAGACCGTCCGTCGGCGGGGCCCCGCATTGGCCGCACGGCCGATGGCGAGTGTCATCCGGCCGGGCTATCGTGCCGCCTCCATACCGGAGGGAATGTTGTTATGCGGAGCATGCTGTCGAAGTGGTCCCCCGTGGCCTGTGCATTGCTGCTGGCGTCAGGCGCAGCCCAGGCCGAAGTCTTCATCAACGAATTCCATTACGACGACGCGACGTCGTCGGGCGATACCGGCGAACGCATCGAGATCGTCGCCACTGCCGGCGAAACGCTGAGCAGTTACCGGATCTATCTCTACAACGGCTCCACGCCGTCGGCCGCCGTGACCTACGACAACGACCTCGTGCCGGCCGGCAGCCTCGTCTCCTGCGGCGGCCAGGTGCGCATCGCCACGCTGAGCTATCCCAGCAACGGCATCCAGAACGGCCCGAACGACGGCATCGCCCTGGTGAACCCGAGCGGCCAGGTCGTGCAGTTCATCAGCTACGAAGGCGCGATCACCGCCAGCAACGGTCCGGCCGCCGGCCGCACCAGCACCAATCTGCCGGTGTCCGAAACCGGTTCCGATGCGGCCGGACGCTCGCTGCAGCTCGGCGGCACCGGCAGCAGCTACGCCAACTTCAGCTGGCGCAGTGTGGCCACGGCCACCTTCGGCGCCTGCAACAACGGCCAGACGTTCTCGTCGCCGAATCCGCCGCCGACCGTCACCGGCACCACGCCGAGCAACGGCGCCACCGACTTCCCGGCCGCCGGCAACCTCGGCGCGAGCTTCAGCGAAAGCGTCACCGCGGCTGCTGGCGCGTTCACGCTGTCGTGCGCGAATTCGGGCAACGTCGCACTGACGTATCCGTCCAGCGGCACCAGCTTCAGCATCTCCACCAACACCGCGCTGGTCGGCGGCGAAGCCTGCACCTTCACCATCGTCGCCAACGCCATCACCGATGCCGGCGGCGCGAAGCCGTCCGGCAACACGGTGGTGAACTTCAGCGTCGCCTCCGGCGGCGGTGGCGGCACCGGCTACTACAGCCGCGTGAACACCAGCAGCGCCTCGCAGCTGCGCTGCTCGCTGCACGCGACGATCCGCGGCCATACCGCGTATCCGTACAGCGGCGGCACCACCAACGCCTGGACCATCCTCGAGATCGCCGACGAAGACCCGAACAACAGCGGCCGCATCCTCGACGCCTACCGCAACCGCAGCTTCGCCAAGGTCAGCGATCGCGCAGGCACCGGCACCGGCATCGTCTACAACCGCGAGCACACCTGGCCGAATTCGCTGGGCTTCGGTTCCGCCACCGGCAACCTCGGTCTGCCGCACTCGCCCTATACCGACACGCACATGCTGTATCTCACCGAGTCGGTCTACAACGCCGATCGCGGCAACAAGCCCTACGCCAACTGCACGCTGGCTTCGGGCTGCGCCGAACGCGTCACTGAAGCCAACAACGGCAGCGGCAGCGGCAGCGGTGTGTATCCGGGCAATTCCAACTGGGTGAAGAGCCCGGACGGCAACGGCGGTTCGTTCGAGGTGTGGGGCAAGCGCAAGGGCGACATGGCCCGCGCGATCATGTACATGGCCATCCGCTACGAAGGCGGCACGCACCCGACCACCGGCCAGTCCGAGCCCGACCTCGAACTCACCGACAACCGCAGCCTGATCGTCATCACCTCCAGCTCGCCCGCCTACATGGGCCTCCTGTCCACGCTGGTCGCCTGGCACCAGGCCGATCCGCCGGATGCCGCCGAACGCGCCCGCAACGAAGTCATCTACAGCTTCCAGGGCAACCGCAACCCGTTCATCGACCATCCGGAATGGGGCACCAGCGCGCTGTTCACCTCGACGAAGCCGGCGAGCTGCCAGCTGAATTGATGCAAGCCTGACGTTGCGATGCGAAAACGCCGGCGGGAAACCGCCGGCGTTTTCATTGGTGCAGGGCAGGCCGCGCCCACCATCGACAGCGCGTGCATGCCGGGCGAGGCGGACGATGACGCCTCGCGGTGAGTGCGAGGGCATCCAGTACGACGGATTCGCCTGCGGCGCGTCTTCGACGTTCACCGCCGAGGCGGAGTAGCAGGCCTTCGAGTCGTGCAAGGCATCGCTCTGGCAGCGCCGGCAAGGACTTGTGATGCCTGTCTTCGCCCCAATACGGGCAGGGGTCTCCAGATCGGTTCATTCGATGCGCACCCGCTTCCTCGCACTGCTCGTGGCGATGTTCCTTGCCATCTCCTGCGCCGCCCCCGAGCGGGCCTCCCCGCCGGATCGCGTGCTCTTCGTCGGCAACAGCCTCACCTACGTCGGCAACGTGCCTGCCGTGTTTTCCGCGCTGGCGGAAGCCAACGGCACGCCGATGCCGAGCGACATGATCGTCAAGGGCGGCGCCACGCTGAGCGAGCGCGTCGCGGACGGATCGGTCGCGCGCGCGCTGGCCGAACGCCGTTACGCCTGGCTGGTGCTCCAGGAGCGTGGCGGTGACCTGATGTGCTCATTCGGCCCGGAGTCCTGCGTGCAATCACGACAGGCCATCGGCGCGCTCGCCCGCATGGGCGATGCGCATGGCGTGAAGGTCGTTCTGCTCGGTTCGTACCAGCCGCACCCGCATGCCTCGCGCATGCTCGTGGAGAAGGAATCCGCAGCGGCAACGGAGGCCGGCATCCCGTACGTCGAGATCTCCGAAACACTGCGACGCCTGCGCGACCACGCACCCGATCTCGTCTGGTTCGCTCCCGATGGCATGCATCCCGGGAAGGATCTGGCCTTGCTGGATGCGATTCGACTGCACCAGGTGCTGCGCGGCCGGGCGCCGACGCCGACGCCGCTGATGGTCAAGGCGCCCATCCATGGCGTGTCAAGCGGCCTGACAGCCGTATTGCGCGCCTCGGATGCACCGCCGCCCAGGCCGGACACGGCACCTGGAACGCAGTACGACGCAGAGACGCTTCGTCGGATCATCGATGTCGTCGAACCCGTGCGGGTCGACGGCAACGACATCCTCGCGCGACCTGTCGACGCCCTGCCGCGTTGACGACACGACTGCGGCATGTCAGCGTTCGAAAGCACGCACGCATCCGCATTCATCGCACCGAGGCGACATGAAGACTCCAGGCGTCCTGCTGTTCCTGGTTCCCCTGCTGGCCTATGCGGAGCACGCTGCAGTCTCCGACAGGGAGCTCTCGCTCGGCGGCGTCGCCATCGGCGATACCGCTGCCCAGGTCGCAGCGCGCCTCGGCGAGCCGAAGCGCAAGGTGCCTGCCCAGGACTTCCTTGATCTCCACTACGAATACGCGGCCCTTCGCGTCTCGTTCAATGGCGGCATCGTCGCCGGGCTGCAGGCCGACACGCGCGGCGCCTGCACGCCGAAGGGGCTGTGTCCCGGGGATCGCCTGGACAGGATGCGCGCGTTGTACGGCGCCCCGATCGTGTCCGACCGCGAGACCGGCCGGTACTACGAATACATCGGCGGCGATGCGGGCTGCTGGCTGCAGATCCGGGCCCGGGGCAAGCGCGTGGCGTCGATCGAGGTGGCGTGCCAGCCTTGAGGTTCCCGCGCTTCGTCCCAAGGTAGGGGGCTGTGCCCATGGTCAGCGTTCGCCATGGGCCCGAACCCGTGCAGTCCATGAGCACGCACCCCATGAGGACATCGTGATGAGATGCAGCCGATGCGGTACAGAGGCGGAGAAGGCCGGGGTGCTGGCTTGGTACGCCGTGCCCTGGTTCCTTCTGCTCGGCGCCCTGCCGCCGCTGCGCAGCATGTGCGCGGATTGCGCCAGTGGCCATAACTTCATCGCGCTGCTGGCGACCGTCGCTGCCCTGGCGGTGGCCTTCGTCGTCGCGGTGATCGTGCTCTGATACGCGCCAGCCTCACCTGCGCGGTGTCATTTCCGCGCGGGCCGGCCGCGTTGCCTGCAGTTTCGCCGCGGTCGGGTTCGCCGGCAGCACCGGCGTCACGCGGCGGCCCGGGCCTGCGGTGATGGCATTGACCATCGTGCGGATGTCCTGGATGTCATCGACCACGCGGGTGTTCAGGTCGTCGACGAGGAACACGCCGGCGATGCCGTTGACCCGGTCCACCCAGGGCGTGAAGCCGAATGCGCCCGGGCTGGACACGATCAGCGGCGAGGTCGGATCGATCCACTGGCCGAGGCCGTAGCCGTAGGCGGTGCTGGTGGGCGGTCGCGACACATCGACGGTGCCGACGGTGCGATCGCGCGCCATGGCTTCGATCGTGGCCTGCGACAGGAACCTGCGCGAAGCCTGGCACGGCAGCAGCAGCGTGTTGTCGAGACAGCCATTGGCCAGCACCATGTCGACGACCTTGCCGTAGTCTTCCAGCGTGCTGCGCACGCCGCCGGCGATGCGCGGGTTCGCGTTGCGCACGTAGCCCGGCGCGGTCGACGACGTGGCGAAATCGGTCGCGTCCAGGCCCAGCGGCACGACCATCTCGTCGATGAAGAGATCGTCCCACGACCTGCCCGTGGCCAGTTCCGCCATGCGTCCCGCGACCTGCATCGAATTGCCGCCGTAGGAAAACACTTTTCCCGGTTCGCCGATCATCGTCGACTGCTGCAGGATGCGGTTCGCGCAGGTGGCGAGGGTGAACAGCGGATTCGACATGCAGCTGTCGTCGCCGCCGGGCAGGCCACTGGTGTGCGAGAACAGCTGTTCCAGGGTGATCGCGCGCTTGGCGGGCTCCGCGTCCGGGAAGTACAGGCCGACCGTGTCGGTCCAGCGCATCTCGCCTTTCTCGACCAGTCGCGCCAGGGTCAGCGCGGACAGCCATTTGCTGGCCGAGGCGATGCGCACCCGGGTGCCCAGCGTGTACTGGCCGAAGGCCTGCCGGTAGACCACGTTGCCGGCCTTGTTCACCCGCAGCGAGGCGCCGTCGAGGGCGTAGGCCTGCACGAAGGACTGCATCTCCGCCGTGACCGGCGAGAAGTCGTAGCGGGGCACGGCCTGGGCGATGGCGGTGCCGAGCAGGGCGGTGAGTCCGAAGGTGGCGGCGAGGGTGCGCAGCATGACGGGTCGTCCTGGGGAGGGGCGGGTACGTCAACGCGATGGCGGGCCCTGCGGTTGACAGCTGCGCGGCGCGATTTCGCCATTCCGTACAATGCCGGGTCCTCGAAGCCTCGCGCATGACCCGCATGACCCTGATCGACACGTCCCTGATCGAGACACCCTTGATCGACATCGGCGCCAACCTGACCCACGACAGCTTCGATCATGATCGCGAGGCGGTGCTGCAGCGCGCCCGTGCGGCGGGCGTGGGGCGGATGATCGTCACCGGCGCCTGCCGCGCGCATTCGCCGCGCGCGCTGATCCTGGCGCAGACCTATCCTGGCGAGCTGTTCGCCACGGCCGGCGTGCATCCGCACCATGCGATCGAATACACCGACGAATGCGACGCCGAGATGCGCGCGCTGCAGGCACATCCGGAGGTGGTCGCAGTCGGCGAATGCGGGCTCGACTACAACCGCGACTTCTCGCCGCGCCCCGCGCAGCGCAAGGCCTTCGAGCGCCAGCTGCAGATCGGCGCCGACACCCGCAAACCACTGTTCCTGCATCAGCGCGACGCGCACGAGGACTTCATGGCGATGATGAAGAACTTCGACGGCCGCCTCGGCCCGGCGGTGGTGCACTGCTTCACCGGCACCCGCGAAGAACTGTTCGCCTATCTCGACCAGGACTGGCACATCGGCATCACTGGCTGGCTGTGCGACGAGCGCCGTGGCACGCACCTGCGCGAGCTGGTGAAGCACATCCCGGCGAACCGGCTGATGATCGAGACCGACGCGCCCTACCTGCTGCCGCGCACCGTGCGCCCGCAGCCCTCGCACCGCCGCAACGAGCCGATGTACCTGGCGCACATCGTCGAGGAACTGGCCCGGGATCGCGGTGAAAGCGTCGCTGCCGTGGCCGCGTCCACCACCGCCACGGCGACGGCGTTCTTCCGCCTGCCTGGCGCGCCCGCGGCGAGCTGAACCGGCTCCGCATCCCCGCCTGCCGGCAGGGCCGACATTACTGAACCGACCGGTACACTGCGCGTCCCGAAGTTCTTCCGGAGCCTGCGCGATGCCGGTGTCGTATCGACGCTTTCCCGCCGCCCTTCCCCTGCTGGCGCTCGCTTCCCTGTTCGCGCTCGCCGCCTGCTCGGACGACGCGCAGGAGGCATCGCAGACGGCGGCGACGTCCTCGGCCATGGCGGTCACCACCGCACCGGTGGAGATGCGCGACCTCGCACGCACCGTGCTGGTGTCCGGCGCGGTCGCGCCGGTCGAGGAGATGCAGCTGGGCGTGGAAGTCAGCGGCCTGCGCGTGACCGAGCTGCTGATCGACGTCGGCCAGCCGGTGCGTCGCGGCCAGGTGCTGCTGCGCCTGGACCGCCGCATGCTCGACAGCGAGCTGCAGCAGGCCGAGGCCGCGCTGCGCGAGGCCGAAGCCGGCGCGGCGCTGGCGCGCGCGAACCTGGCGCGCGGCGAGAACCTGGCCGGCGAGCGCTACATCAGCGCGGGGCAGCTCGACGAACTGCGCGCCGCCCGCACCCAGAGCGAGGCGCGCGTCGGCACCGCGCGCGCCGGCCGCGACGCCGCCGCGCTGCGCCGCAGCTTCGCGGAACTGCGCGCACCGGCCGACGGCATCGTCTCGAAGCGGCTGGTGCAGCCCGGGCAGGTCGTCGCGGCCGGTGGCGAACTGCTGCGCCTGATCCGCGATGGTCGCCTCGAATGGCGCGCCGAACTGCCGGTCGCGCAGCTGTCGGCGGTGACGCCCGGCGATCGCATCGAACTGCGCGGCCCTGGTGGCGTGGTCGTCGAAGGCCGCGTGCGCGCGGTCAGCCCGGGCGTCGATGCCGCCACCCGCACCGGCACGGTCTACGCCGACCTCCCCGATCCGAAGGGCCTCGCCGCCGGCGCCTATCTGGAAGGCCGCATCGACACCGAGCGCGTGCGCGTCGCCACGGTGCCCACGGCGGCGGTGGTGCTGCGCGACGGCTTCGCCACCCTCTACACCGTCGAACCGAAGGATGGCGCGCACGTCGCCCGAGCACGGCGGGTGCGCACCGGCGCGCGCGATGGCGCGCATGTCGAAGTGCTCGACGGCCCGAAGCCGGGGCAGCAGGTGGTGGTGAAGGGCGCCGGGTTCCTCGCGGATGGCGATGTCGTGCGCGTGGTGCCTGCGGCACCGGTCGCCGCACCGGCGACGGCGGCGGCGGGCGCGCGATGAGCGGCGGCGGCAGTCTGTCGTCCTGGGCCATCCGCCGGCCGCTGCCGGCGGTGATGGTGTTCTTCGTGCTGTGCGTGGCGGGCCTGTGGGGCTTCCACACGCTGCCGGTGGCGCGTTACCCCGACATCGCCTTCCCGATGACCACGGTCACGGTGAGCCAGCCCGGCGCGTCGCCGTCGCAGCTGGAGACCGAGGTCACGCGGCGGATCGAGGATTCGCTGGCGACCATTCCCAACGTCAAGCGGATGTCGTCCTCGGTCACCGAGGGCCTCAGCATCACGGCGGTGGAGTTCAACCTCGACACCGACCTGTCCGACGCGCTGGACGATACCCGCGACGCGGTCACCCGCATCCGCAGCGACCTGCCGCAGGACATTCTCGAACCGGTGGTCGGCAAGATCGACATCGGCGGCTCGCTGCAGACCTATGCGGTGGACGCGCCGCACATGCGTGCCGACGAGCTGTCCTGGTTCGTGGATCGCGAGGTGTCGCGCGCGCTGTACGGCGTGCCCGGCGTTGCGCGTGTGAACCGCATCGGCGGCATCGACCGCCAGGTGCGCGTCGACCTCGATCCGCAGGCGCTGCTGGCCTGGGGCATCACCGCCGGCGAAGTCTCGCAGCAGCTGGCGCGTATCCAGGTGGACCGGCCGGGCGGCAAGACCGAACTCGGCGGCGAACAGCAGACCATCCGCACCCTCGCCACCGTCGCCAGCGCGCAACAGCTGCGCGACTACTCGATCGCCCTGCCCGACGGGCGATCGGTGCGCCTGTCGGACATCGCACGCGTCGAGGACGCCGCCGCCGACGAAACCCGGGCCGCGCTGCTCGACGGCCAGCCCACGGTCGGCTTCTCGCTCTCGCGCACGCGCAAGTCCAACGAACTGGCGGTGGCGGAGAACGTGGGCGAGGCGCTGGATCGGCTGGAGGAGGCGCATCCGGGCGTGAACTTCCGCCTGGTCACCAACATGGTCGAGGAAACCGAGCGGTCCTACCGGTCGTCGATGATCATGCTCTGGGAAGGCGCGCTGCTGGCGCTGCTGGTGGTGTGGTGGTTCCTGCGCGACTGGCGCGCGACCTGGGTGTCGGCGGTGGCCCTGCCGCTGTCGATCATCCCCACCTTCGCGGTGATGGCCCTGCTGGGTTTCAGCCTGAACATGGTCACCCTGCTGGCGCTGTCGGTGGTGGTGGGCATCCTCGTCGACGACGCCATCGTCGAGATCGAGAACATCGTCCGCCACCTCGGCATGGGCAAGTCGCCGCTGGAGGCCGCGCGCGATGCCGCCGAGGAGATCGGCACGGCGGTGATCGCGACCTCAATGACCCTGGCGGCGGTGTTCGTGCCCGTTGCCTTCATGCCCGGCATCGCCGGCCAGTTCTTCCGCGAATTCGGCTGGACCGCCGCGACCGCCGTGCTGTTCTCGCTGCTGGTCGCGCGCCTGCTCACGCCGATGATGGCGGCCTACCAGCTCAAGCCCAAGCCGCAGCACGAGGAGATCGAAACGCCGATGATGCGGCGCTATCTCGGCTGGGTGGAGGCGTCGCTGCGCCATCGCGGGCGCACGCTGTGGATCTCGCTCGGCCTGTTCGTCGCGTCGCTGGCCCTGGTGCCGCTGATCCCGACCACCTTCATCCCCTTCAACGACCTCGGCCGCAGCAACCTCAGCATCGAACTGCCGCCGGGTACGCGCATCGAGGACACGCTGGTGGTGTCCGAGCAGGCACGCGCACGCCTGGACACGCTGCCGGAGCTGAAACAGGTGTTCACGATGGTCGGCAGCGTGCTGGACGTCGGCGACCCGGGCAAGACCGGCATTCCCGAGGCGCGCAAGGCCACCCTGGTGCTGGACTGGGGTCCGGAAGGCGATCGCGACCGCGACCAGAAGCAGCTCGAACGCGAGGTCCGCGCGCTGCTCGCGGACCTGCCGGGCGCGAAGATCAGCTTCATCAGCAGCGAGCCGGGCCAGGTGATGCAGCTGGTGCTGTCCGGCGACGATCCGGACACGCTCCACGCGGCCGCGTCCGCCGTCGAGCGCGACCTGCGTACGCTCAAGGGCCTGGGCAGCATCTCGTCGTCGGCTTCGCTGCTGCGCCCGGAGCTGCAGATCGTGCCCGACCCGGCGCGCGCGGCGGACCTGGGCGTCGCCACCGCGGACATCGCGGAAGCGACCCGCATCGCGACCAGCGGCGATTACACGCAGCGCATGGCCAAGCTCAACCTGCCCGACCGGCAGATCCCGATCCGTGTCGGTTTCTCGCAGGAGGCGCTGGCCGACCCGGCGCTGATCGGCCAGCTGCGCGTGCGCGGCGCGCAGGGCCCGGTGCCGCTGTCGGCGGTCGCCGAGATCCGCGATGGCAGCGGGCCGTCTGTGCTGTCGCGCTACCAGCGCCAGCGCAACATCACGCTGACCGCCGAGCTCAACGGCCGCCCGCTGGGCGAGGTGATGGCCGAGGTGCAGGCGCTGCCCTCGGTGAAGCAGTTGCCCTCCGGCGTGGAATTCCTCAACGCCGGCGACGCCGAGATCTTCGTCGAACTGTTCTTCGGCTTCGCGATGGCGATGCTGGCCGGCCTGGTCTGCATCTACATGGTGCTGTTGCTGCTGTTCAACCACGCGATCCAGCCGCTGACCATCCTCACCGCCGTGCCGCTGTGCGCGGGCGGCGCGTTCGGCGCCCTGCTGCTGACCGGCAACATGCTGTCGCTGCCGGCGCTGATCGGCCTGCTGATGCTGATCGGCATCGCGACCAAGAACTCGATCCTGCTGGTCGACTACGCGGTCGTCGCCGAGGACCAGCACGGCCTGCCGCTGCACGACGCGCTGATCGACGCCTGCCGCAAGCGCGCACGCCCGGTGATCATGACCACGTTGGCGATGGGCGCGGGCATGCTGCCGCTGGCGCTGGGCCTGTCCGGCGATTCCAGCTTCCGCGCGCCGATGGCCTGGGCGGTGATCGGCGGCCTGATCACCTCGACCGCGCTCAGCCTGATCGTGATCCCCGCCGCGTACTCGGTGCTGCACGACCTGGGGCTGTGGATCACGCGGAAGTTCGGGCGTGGTGGTTCGACGGCGGCGCACGCGGACGCGTGACGCCGCACGTGACATGACGGCACCCCTGTCATGTCATCCCGAGCCGCAGGCGAGGGACCTGTTTCATGCTGTGCACGGTTGATCGATTTGAAGTCCAGCCCCCTTTGCACAGCGGGGGTGAAGCTCGAAAGCAGGTCCCTCGCCTGCGGCTCGGGATGACAGGGAAGGCCTGTCGGTCGATCAATACACCGCCAGGTCGCCGCAGCCGTGCAGCGTGGTCTCGCCTTCCAGCGTCACCGTGACCCGCTGCGGATGCGGGCGGTCCGCTTCGTCGGTGCACGGCTCGGTGACGATCTCCACGCGGATCGGTTTCGCGCCGTCGGCGGTGTCGAGCGTGCCGTCGAGCGCGATGGGCCCGCGATGCGGTACGCCAGGGGCGCCGCGATACACCAGCACGCCCTGCGCGGTCTTCTCACCCATCGCCCAGGTCAGCTCGACGTCGTGGCGCATGTCGCCGATGGCCCGGATGCGGATGTTGAAATGCTCGCCCAGGCCCATGAACGCCGGCACCGGACTGACGTGCGCCGCCATGTCCGCCGAGACCTTCGGCGACGGCGCGGGCGGTGTTTCGGGCGCGGCGGGCGGCGGCGGAGCAGGGGACTGCTCGGGTGGCGATGGCGGCGCGCTGCACGCGGCAAGCGCGGCGCCGGTGACGATCAGGCCGAGAACCAGGGCGTGGGTGCGCATCGCATGTTCCTCCGCAGGGGATGGGTGGCGTGTGTCGCGTGTCGCTTCAGCTGCGCAGGCCCACGCCGCGCTTGAGCAGCCACAGCCCGACCGCGCCGAGCGCGACCACGAAGCCGAGCATCAGCGCGTAGGCGAGCCACAGCGGCACGTCGCTCACGCCGAGCAGGCCGTAGCGGAAGGCGTTGACCATGTAGAAGATCGGGTTGAGGTGGGTCGCGGTCTCGGCCCAGCCGGGCAGCAGCTTCACCGAGTAGAACACGCCGCCGAGGTAGGTCAGCGGGGTCAGGATGAAGGTCGGGACGATGGCGATGTCGTCGAACTTCTTGGCGTAGACGGCGTTGACGAAGCCGGCCAGCGAGAAGATCGTCGCCCCGAGGATGACCGTGGTCAGGGTGACCAGCGGGTGCGGGATGCGCACCTGGGTGAACAGCATCGCGATGACCAGCACGATCGCGCCGACCATCAGGCCGCGCAGCACCGCACCGGTGACGTAGCCGCCGAGGATCACCCAGGCGGGCATCGGGCTGACCAGCAGCTCCTCGACGTGGCGGCCGAACTTGGCGCCGAAGAAGCTCGAAGAGATGTTGCCGTAGCTGTTCTGGATCACGCTCATCATCACCAGGCCGGGGACGATGAAGTCCATGTAGCGGATGCCGTCCATCTCGCCGACCCGCGAACCGATGAGGCCGCCGAAGATCAGGAAGTACAGGGTCATCGTGATCGCCGGCGGCACCAGGGTCTGGCCCCAGATGCGCAGGATCCGGTTCACCTCGCGGCGCACGATGGTCATGAAGGCCGTGCGGTTGCGCTGGCCGGCGGTCATCTCGCGTGTTGCTTCGGCAGCGCTCATGCGGCGGCCTCCTGGTTGCCGGTGAGGCGCACGAACAATTCCTCCAGGCGGTTGGTCTTGGTGCGCATCGAACGCACGCGCACGCCGGCGTCGTCGAGCGCGGCGAACACGCCGTTGAGGTCCATCGAGCGCGGCATCTCCAGGTCGATGGTGTGGTCGTCGGCCGCGATCAGGGTGGCGCCGTCGATCGCCGGCAGCGTCGCCGGCAGGCCGCCTTCGATGTCGAGCAGGAAGCCTTCGACGTCGAGCTTGGCGAGCAGCGCCTTCATCGGCCCCTGTTCCACGATCCTGCCCTTGTCGATGATCGCGAGGTTGCGGCAGAGGCTCTCGGCCTCTTCCAGGTAGTGCGTGGTCAGGATGATCGTCGTGCCGGCGGCGTTGATCTCCTTCAGCGTCTTCCACATGCCGCGGCGGATCTCGATGTCCACGCCGGCGGTGGGTTCGTCGAGGATCAGCAGCCTGGGTTCGGTCATCATCGCGCGGGCGATCATCAGTCTTCTTTTCATGCCGCCGGACAGCGTGCGGCTCATCTTGTCGGCCTTGTCCCACAGCTGCGCGTCCTTGAGCACCTGCTCGGCCCGCGCGCGGGCCCGTTCGCGCGGCACGCCGTAGAAGCCCGCGTAGTTCACGCAGATGTCGAAGGGCTTCTCGAACATGTTGAAGTTGATCTCCTGGGGCACCAGGCCGATCAGGCGCATGGCCTCGTCGCGGCGAGCGGAGATGTCGACGCCGAAGATGCGGACCTCGCCCGAACTCTTGTTCACCAGCGAGCTGGTGACGCCGATCAGCGTCGACTTGCCGGCGCCGTTGGGGCCGAGCAGGGCGTAGAAATCGCCCGGGGCCACGTCCAGCGAGACGCCCTTCAGGGCTTCGACGCCGTTGTCGTAGGTCTTGCGCAGGTCGCGGATGGACAGGGCCGGCTGGCCGGACTCGTCGGGAACTGGGGAGGCGCTCATCGGGGATCCTTGCCGGCCCTGCGCAACGGTGCGTCCGGGCGGGGGGCGGCGGTTCTGGCGGTTCGGCGTGGCACGAACCGGTAGTATAGGCGGCCACGCCGGAGGCCTCCGGCAACACTCCATTCCAAGACATCCCCGTGCCCGCCCACTTCCCGCTCAAGCTCGTCGGCCGCCGCATGCTGGCCCCCACCGTGGCCCATCTCAGCTTCGTCCGCGACGACGGCGAGCCGCTGGACTACATCCCCGGCCAGTTCCTGCAGGTGCACTTCGAATACGCGGACGGCACCGCGACCAAGCGCAGCTATTCGCTCGCCACCCAGCACGATCACGCCATGGGGCCGGGCGAATCGGTGGAGATCGCGGTCAGCTACGTTGCGGGCGGCGCGGCCACGGCGCTGTTCGAGAACCTGGAAATCGGCGGCACGGTGACTGCCAGCGGCCCCTACGGCCGCTTCTGCCTGATGCCCGCCGACGCCAATCGCCGCTACCTGCTGATCGGCACCGGCACCGGGGTGACCCCGTACCGCGCGATGCTGCCGCAGCTGGCGCAGCAGATCGCCGAGCGTGGCATCGAGGTCGTGCTGCTGTTCGGCGCGCGCACGCCCGAGGAGCTGCTGTACGGCGACGAGTTCCGCGCCTTCGCCGACGCCCATCCGAATTTCCGCTTCGTGCCCTGCTTCTCGCGCGAACTGCCCGCCGAGGACTCGCCGCACGCCCACGCCGACGTGCGCAAGGGCTATGTGCAGGACCAACTGGCCGAATTCGCGCCGGATGCCGAAGGCGACATCGCCTACCTCTGCGGCAATCCGAACATGGTCGATGCCTGCTTCGAGACCCTGAAGGGCCATGGCCTGCCGATCCCGGCGATTCGCCGCGAGAAGTACGTCAGCAGCAAGTAAGGCCGGGGTGGCGGCGGTGGATCCGCACGCCCGCCGACGCCTTCGCGTTCCGCCGTCGCGCCGTGCGCCTCAGCGCACCAGCGCGACCATCTGCGCCTTGAGCTGGCGGCCGTGTTCGCGGAACCACTCGCGCTGGTCGCGCCAGCGCGGGAAGCGGCGCTCCACTTCGCGCCAGTAGGCGGGCGAGTGGTCGTGGTGGATCAGGTGGCACAGCTCGTGCACCAGCACGTATTCGAACGCGTCCGGCGGCGCCAGCACCAGCGACAGGTCCAGTGCCATGGTGCCGTCCGGCGCCAGCGAGCCCCACTGTGAGCTCATGATCTTCAGCTGGACGCGACGCGGCGCGCGCGGCAGCTCGGGCAGGTAGCGCGGCATCCAGCGGCCGATGTCGGCACGCGCCTGCGCTTCGTAGAAATCGCGCAGCGCGCGGTGCAGGGCGGCATCGCCGGCACGCGAAGTGGCCTGGAAGACCGCGCCCGCATCCGCGCCGTCGCCGTCGAGCTGCACGGCGGTGAATCGGCCCGGCTCCCAGCGCAGCGGCAGCATCCGGCCGCGCAGCGGCAGGCGGTCGCTTTCGCCGCGCACGAGCGGCGCGACCTCGGTTTCGACCAGGCGATCGAGCTGCGCGCCGAGCCAGTCGCGGTGTTCGGCCAGGAAGCGGTCGCCGGCGACGAGGCTGGCGCGTTCGGGCAGGGTCAGGCGCACGCCGCGCTCGCTGACCGAGAGCTTGATGCGACGCGCGCGCGGATCACGCACGCGCAGGACATCGACATTGCGGCCGTCGTCGAGCAGCAGCGCCACGAGATCGCGTTGCTGCGCACGGCTGTCGGCATGGCGCGGAGCGGAGGACTCGCGCAGTCGGAAACGGAAAGGCATGCGAAATGCTAACCGTTGTCGGCGGAACAATACAAAACTTGACGTGGCCGCCGGGATCGGTGCGGAAACCGGTGGCGGGCGAAGGCCGTGCGCGGCGTCCGCCCGGCTCGGCGCGCGAAGGGCATCACGCCGCGATCACGCGCCTGTCATGCGCCGGTTACTCGGCCTTCGACAGCTTCAGCGCCGGCTCCAGCGTGCGGAACAGGCGTCGCGTTTCCGCGCTGAACAGGGCGAAGCGCGCGTCCAGTTCCGCGCGGAAATCGTCGCGGTCGCCCGATTCGAGCTGCTCGACCGCGCCGTCGAGGAACTTCAGCTTGCGGATGATCAGGTCGTCGCCGAGCACGAAACTGAGACGATCGTCGAGCGTGAGTGCGAGGCGCGTCACCTGCTTGCCCGCTTCCAGGTGCTTGGCGATCTCGTCGCTGTCCAGTTCCTGGTGCTGGCACTTCACGATCGCGCCGTTGTCGGTGGGGTCGCGCAGTTCGCATTCGTCGCCGAGCGACAGGCCCTGCGGCAGCGGGTCGCCGGCGATCCAGCCGGTCAGCACCGAGCGCGGCGCCACTTCGGCGTTCAGCGGCAGCGCCGGGAAGCTGCCCAGCGCGTGGCGCACGTCGGACACCACCGCTTCGGCGCTCTTGCGCGAGGACGTGTCGACGGCGATGAAGCCGTCCGTGCAGTCGATGAAGGCATCGGTGCGGCCCGGCTTCACGAACGCGCGCGGCAGCAGCTCGTGGACCAGGTCTTCCTTCAGCCGCTTGCGCGCGCGGCCGCCGAGCTTGCGGCCTTCCTTGTCCTCGATCTCCTGCAGCTTCTTCTGCAGCAGGTCGTTGACCACCGAGCCGGGCAGGATCTTGTCCTCGGTGCCGGCGGTGACCCAGATCGCCTCGCCGATGCGGTGCGACAGCACCTCCTGGTCGCCGCGCCCGAACGGCGAGACGAAGCCGCGCGAGGACAGTTCCAGCGCGCCGACCGGCTTGAGGATGCATTCGGACAGGCCGGTGTCGAGTTCGCTGAAGTCGAGCGAGGCGGGGAAGCGGAAGAACGTCAGGTTGCGGAAGAACATCGGGAATCCGGAAGGAGGGAAGGGGTGTCATCCCGAGGCCTGGGGCCGAGGGACCTGTTGTCGTACCGCAGGCAAGGCCGGAAGCAGGTCCCTCGCTTCGTCCGGGACGACAGGGTCAGCCTGTCGCGGATGCGTCCTGATCCGCTTTCGCGCCATCGCCGCCCAGCCACGCATGCGCATCGGGCAGGTCGGCATCGCCGCGCTTGCCCAGCGACAGGAAGTCGAACAGCTTCGGATCGCTGAGCTGCGAAGGGCGGATGTCGCCGAGCGCGCGCGCGATCTGCTCGACGCGGCCCGGGGTCTCGCGTTCCCAGGCGTCCATCATCTTCTTCACCTGCTTGCGCTGCAGGTTCTCCTGCGAGCCGCAGAGGTTGCACGGGATGATCGGGAAGCCCTTCGCGTCGGCGTAGGCGGCGATGTCCTCCTCGCGGGCGTAGGCGAGGGGACGGATGACCACGTGCTTGCCGTCGTCGCTCAGCAGCTTCGGCGGCATGCCGCTGATCTTCGAATGGAAGAACAGGTTGAGGAAGAAGGTGGCGACCAGGTCGTCGCGATGGTGGCCCAGCGCGATCTTGGTGAAGCCCTGTTCCTCGGCGTAGGTGTAGAGCGCGCCGCGGCGCATGCGCGAGCACAGCGAGCACATGGTCTTGCCCTCGGGCACCACGCGCGTGACCACCGAATACGTGTCCTGTTCGAGGATGTGGTAGTCGACGTCGATCGACTTCAGGTACTCGGGCAGCACGTGTTCGGGAAAGCCCGGCTGCTTCTGGTCCAAGTTCACCGCGGTGATCGAGAACGACACCGGCGCCTTCTTCTGCAGCTGCAGCAGGATGTCCAGCATCGTGTAGCTGTCCTTGCCGCCGGACAGGCAGACCATGACCTTGTCGCCGTCCTCGATCATCCCGAAGTCGGCGATGGCGCGGCCGACCTGGTGGCGCAGGCGCTTGGCGAGCCGGTTGGCTTCGTGGGCGGCGCGCCGCGAGGGCGGCGGCAGCGGTTCGGACAGGGGCAGGGGCGTGGCATTCATGAGGCGCGCATTTTATCCGCATCGCCGCGCCGTGCCGGCGTGCGCGGCATGGCGTGTCGTGCAGGCTGCAAGGCGGACCTGCAGCCTGCATGGGCATTGGCGAAGCGACGTGCCGCCAAGCCATTGATTCGCAAGGAAGCGCAGGTTTGGCACGCGGCCTGCGGAGGACTCAGGGCCGGCGCATCCCCCAGCGCCGGCGTTCCCCCGCAATGTTTCCGCAACAGGAGTCGCGATCATGCCCCTGCGTTCCACGAATTCCCGGTCTTCGTCCTGCCTGCCGGCGCTGGGCGCCGCGCTCGCCATCGCGCTGACGGCACCCATCGCCATCGCCGCCGACGGCGCCGCCGCGCAGCCCAGGGCCCACGCGTCCTCGCAGCAGCCCGTCGAGGACAGCTGGATCACCACGAAGGTGAAGGCCGACCTGCTGGTCGACGAGCAGACCAAGGGCCTGGACATCAACGTCAGCACGACCAATGGCGTCGTGACCCTGGCCGGTCGCCTCGACAGCGCCGTGCAGGTCGAGAAGGCGGTGTCCATCGCCCGCGCCATCAAGGGCGTGAAGTCGGTCGACGCGACCACGCTCACGGTGAAGCCGCGCGGCTGAGGTCGCGCGCCGCACCGCACGGTCCGGTGACGCATCGGCACCGCGACCAACCCGGCACGTCCGTCCCTCCCCCCATCCCGGGCGTGCCGCATCCAACAAGGAGATCCCGCATGAATACCGACATCATCAAGGGCAACTGGAAGCAGCTCTCCGGCCGCATCAAGCAGCAGTGGGGCGAACTCACCGACAACGACCTGACCGCCGCCGAAGGCAGCCGCGAGTATCTCGCCGGCAGGATCCAGGAACGCTATGGCATCGCCAAGGATGCCGCGATGGACCAGGTGCGCGACTTCGAGAAGCGCATCGCCCACTGATCATCGCCCACTGATCCAGGCATCGGATCCGCACGTTCCCGTGGCGCGGCGTTCGCCGTCGCGCCACGGCCCCACCGAAGCACGCTCGCCCCTCGACCCTCCCCTCTCCCGGAGCGTCATGGCCCCGATCTCCGGACGGGGGGCGAGCGTGCCGCGGTTCCGCCCGAGGCGGAACTGCATCCGCCGGCACCTCCGGCACGTCATTCCGGGACGAGCTGATCGTCCCGTGCTTGCAAGTCCTCCCCCTGCTGTTCCCTCCGTGTGTGTGTTCCCTCCGTGTGTGTGTGCCTCGCCGTCCCGGGTTCGCCCGGGGCGGTTTTTTTTTGCGACCGACGCCGTGCATTACGCACGGCGGTCCCGCGAGGATCGTGCAGGATGCATGGCTCCGGGCGTCGCGCGCACCGCGCCACGTGGCCTGCAGGCGTGGCATGCGTCTTGCGGAAGTCTCGTTCGCCACGCGCCCTTCCCCCCCGGCGCACCCACCTGTCCAGGACGCTCCCATGACGACTGCCGTGCCCCTGCGCCGTCCCCACAGCCCGCAGGCCAGCCTGGGCACGGCCTGTCCCCGGGGCGTGGATATAGTGACGGGCGCCCTGCAGACGACGGAGACACCGGACGTGCCCAATCCCGCGACACCGCCCGCCGGGCGCGTGCTGGCCATCGACGACGATGGCCGCCTGCTGCAGAACTTCGCGATGGCGCTCGCACGCGACGGCCATCGCGTGGAAACCGCCGATACCCTGACCGAAGGCCTGCGCCAGGCCGCCACCTGGCCCTTCGATGTCTGCCTGCTCGACCATGACATCGGCAGCGATGCCGGCATCGATGCGCTGCCCAGGCTGGCCGAGCTGGCGCCGCGCATGCGCGTGATCATGGTCACCGCCAACGCCCAGGTGGAGGATGCGGTCCGCGCCATCGCGCTCGGCGCCGCCGACTACCTGGTCAAGCCGTGTTCGCCCGACCAGCTGCGCATCGCGGTCGCGCGCCAGATCGAGGCGCGGCGCCTGCGCGACCGCGTCGACACCCTCGAGCGCGAAGTGTCCCGCGGCACGCCCGAGCTGCGCAGTCGCAACCCGGCCATGCAGGCCGCCATCGACATGGCGCTGCAGGTGGCCGCGACCGACGCCAACCTGCTGATCCTGGGCGAGAGCGGCACCGGCAAGGGCGTGCTCGCTCGCGCGGTGCATCGCGCCAGCCCGCGCGCCGCGGCCGAATTCGCCACGGTGAACTGCCCGGCGCTCACCGCCGAACTGCTGGAAAGCGAACTGTTCGGCCACGCCAAGGGTTCGTTCACCGGCGCCGTGCAGAACGCGGTCGGCCGGGTCAGCCACGCCGACGGCGGCACGCTGTTCATGGACGAGATCGGCGACTTCCCGCTGGCCCTGCAGCCGAAGCTGCTGCGCTTCATCCAGGACAAGGAATACGAACGGGTCGGCGACCCGGCCACGCGCAAGGCGGACGTGCGCATCGTCGCGGCGACCAACCGCGACCTCGACGCGATGGTCGCCGACGGCACGTTCCGCCTCGACCTGCTCTACCGCCTCAACGTCATCAGCATCACCCTGCCGCCGCTGCGCGAGCGCCAGGAAGACCTGGAAGACCTCGCCAACGGCTTCATCCGCCGCTACGCCGCCGACTACGGCCGTCCGGCGCGCAGGCTGTCGGCCACGGCGCTGTCGAAGCTGCGCACCTATGCCTGGCCGGGCAACGTGCGCGAGCTGCAGAACATGATGGAACGCGCGGTGATCCTCGGCCGAGACGAGGAGATCGCGGCGGAACTGCTGACCCTGGACGGCTCGCGTCGCGCCGAAGCGGTGCCGGGCGCGCTGATGTCGCTGGAGGCGCTGGAGCGGCTGCACATCGAGCGCGTGCTCGCGCAGAGCGACAGCCTCGACGCGGCCGCGAAGACCCTGGGCATCGACGCCTCCACCCTCTACCGCAAGCGCAAGCTCTACGGTTTCTGATCGAATCCAGCGCTGGGTGCGTACGTCGCGTTCCAGGCGCAACGCCCTCACGACATCACGTCCCACGCTGCAGGTTGTCCGCATGTCCGACCCACGCCACGAGCCCGTCACCGAAGATTTCGCCCGATCGCCCCTGTGGAGCGGGGCGCTGCTGCTGGCGTGGATCCTGATGATCGGCGGGCTGGGTTTGCTCTTCGGCGTCCTCTTTCCGCCCGGCGAGTGGTTCGCAACGCTGGCCAAGCCGACCTTCCAGCCGCCGGACTGGCTGTTCGGCCCGGTGTGGACGGTGCTGTACGTGGCCATGGCGGTCGCGGCCTGGCTGCTGCAGCGCACGACCGGCGTGGACATGGCGCTGCGCCGCCGCGCGTTCGTGCTGTTCTTCGTCCAGTTCGTGCTGAACCTGGCGTGGACGCCGCTGTTCTTCGGCCTGCGCAGCCCGGGGCTCGCCTTCGTCGACATCTGCGCGCTGTGGATCGTGCTGCTGTGGACCCTGCTGACCTTCGGCCGCGTGCGTGCGCTCGCCGGCTACCTGCTGCTGCCGTACCTGCTGTGGGTCTCGTTCGCGCTCGTGCTCAATGGCACCATCTGGCTGATGAACGCCTGACCCCGCGGAACAGCCTTGCACCTCGCCGCGACGCCGGACTGCGTCGCCACCTCCTCCGTCGGACCGCCCATGCCGCAGAACCAGGCCAGCCAATTCCGCAACCGCGCGAACGTCGGCCTCCTGGCGCTCGCGTTCCTGGTCATCCTCGCCACGTCCGTGGTGTCCGTGCGCTCGATCAACGCGCTGCGCGAGGCGATCGGCTGGATCACCCATACCATGGCGGTGAAGGACGACCTGGCGCGCCTGCAGTCCGCGCTGCACGACCTGGAAATCGCCGGCCTGCGCTTCATGATCGACGGCCGCACGGAGCACCGCGACGACCTGACCCGCAATATCGACGCCGTGGGCAAGGGCATCGACATCCTGCGCAACGCCACGTCGGACAACGCCGAGCAGGGTGTGCTGGTCGATGCGCTGGCCCGGGACCACGAGATCCTGGTGGCGCGCGCGCGCGCTTCGATCGCGATCAAGGACGCCGCGATGGCCCGCCGCGACGACCGCGCTGCGCTCCGGCGCCTGCGCGACGCGCGCGGCGAGCGCATCGTCGATCGCATGCGCGCACGCATCGGGCGGATGATGGCGATCGAGGATGGCCTGCTGGCCGAGCGCCAGGCCGAGCGCGACGTGCTGGTCAAGCAGACCAACGCGACCCTGCTGGTCGCCAATGGCCTGGCCCTGTTCGCCGGCCTGATCGGCTTCCTCGCCCTGCGCCGCGCCCAGCGCGAGGCCGAGAACACCCTGCTGCTGCAGCTGCGCGCCGCGCAGGCGCGTCGCGCCAGTGAGGAGAAGAGCGTCTTCCTGGCCAACATGAGTCACGAGATCCGCACGCCGATGAACGCGATCTTCGGCTTCGCGCAGCTGCTCGCCGACCATGTCGACGAACCCCTGCAGCGCGAGTGGGTGGCGTCGATCCGCAAGAGCGGCCAGGTACTGCTGACCCTGATCAACGACGTGCTGGACCTGTCGAAGATCGAGGCCGGCAAGCTGCAGCTCAACTCGCAGGGCACCGACATCGCCGAACTGGTCGAGGAAACACTGTCCCTGTTCGGTGCGCTGGCCGAGGCGAGGGACATCGCGCTGCGCCTGGACATCGCGCGCGACCGGGTGGTGCCGGTGGCGGTGGACGCGCCGCGCCTGCGCCAGGTGCTCATGAACCTGATCAGCAACGCGGTGAAGTACACCGAGCACGGCACGGTCACCGTGTCCGTCGACATGGCGCCGTCGCCGCTGGGCGGGCACGACCTGCGCATCCGCGTGCAGGACACCGGCACCGGCATCCATCCCGACGAGCAGGCCAGGATCTTCGAGCCGTTCTACCAGGCCGATAGCCCGGACGGCAGGACCCGGCAGGGCACCGGCCTGGGCCTGAGCGTCACTCGCCTGCTGCTGCAGCTGATGCACGGCCGCATCCAGGTCGTCAGCGCGCCCGGCGAGGGCGCGCTGTTCCAGATCGACATCCCGGCCTTGCCGGAGGCCGAAGCGGTGGCGCCCAACCTTGCCGACGGCTTCGCCGAAGCGGTCGACTTCGACCGCCTGCCGCCGCTGCGGATCCTCGTCGTCGACGACGTCGACTGGAACATCGAAGTCGCGCGCGGCTACCTGCGCGGCAGCCACCACCAGCTGGCGATCGCCCGCGACGGCGAGGAAGCGCTGGCGGTCGCGCGCGCGTTCCGCCCGGACGTGGTGCTGATGGACCTGCGCATGCCGCGCATGAACGGCTACCGCGCGACGGAAGCCATCCGCGCCGACATCGCCGCGCGCGGCGCGCGGATCATCGCCGTCACCGCCTCCAGCATGACCGACGACCACGGCGCGACCGAGGTCCGCTTCGACGGCTACGTACGCAAGCCCTACGCACCGGCCGAGCTGCTGGCGAGCCTGGTCGCCTTGTTCGGCGAGCGCAGCAACGCGCACGGTGGCAACAAGCCGGGCGGCGATGCGCAGGCAAGCCGATGGGGCACCGACACGCGCAGCGCGGACGCGTTGCCGACCGGGGCCGGCGCGGCGACGACCCCGGCCGACGACCGGCGCGCGGATGCCCTGGCCGAATGGGCCACGGTGCGCGGCGCCCCGCTGGAAGCGCTGCGCACGCGCATGCGCATGCGCGAGATCGGCGAATTCTCGCGGCGCCTCGACGTGCTCGCCGACGCCATCGGCGATCCGCGCCTGCTCGACGAGGCGCGGCAACTGCGCCGCGCGGTGCAGCGTTTCGACGTCAACCGCATGAAGGCCGTGCTCGACCGCCTCGCCGGCGATGCGTTCGCCGGCGAGGCGCTCGCCCTCCACACCGACGATGCGCACGCGCGCATCAGCGAAGACGACCATGCCCAATAGATTTCTTTCCGCCGCCGTGGCCATGCCGGTGATCATGGTCGTGGACGACCAGACCGCGAACGTGCAGGTGCTCGGGCAGCTGCTCACGCATGCGGACTATGACGTGGTGCCAGTGCTCGACGGCGCCGAAGCGCTGGCGCTGGCCGAGCATGCCCCGCCGGACCTGGTGCTGCTGGACATGCGCATGCCCGGCCTCGATGGCTTCGGCGTGCTGGAAGGCCTGCAGGCCATGGCCCAGACCCGCCACGTGCCGGTGGTCTTCCTCACCGCCGACCACGAGCGCGACAACCTGGTGCGCGCGTTCTCGGCCGGTGCGGTCGACTACATCACCAAGCCCTTCATCGCCGAGGAACTGCTGGCGCGCGTGCGCACCCACCTGGACCTGAAGCGTTCGCGCGAACGCCTGGCGCGCGTGGCCGAAGAGCGCCAGCGCATGGCCGAGATCGTCAGCCACGACCTGCGCAACCACTTCGGCAACATCCTGTTCTCGCTGGACATGCTGCGCGAGCTGGGCATCGACGACACCGCCCAGGCGGACCAGCGCGCGCGGCTGGTGGACTCCATTCGCGCCTCCGCCGATGCCGGCCTGCTGTTCGTCAGCGCCTTCCTGGACCAGCAGCAGGATGCCATGCAGGGTGTGCCGGTCGCCGAGGCGGATGCGTCGTCGCTGGCGCGCGCCGCCGTCGAACTGATGGCTCCGCAGGCCGCACGCAAGGGCGTGAGCCTGTCGCTGGCGATCGAGGACGACACGCTGCGCGTGCTCGCCGAACGCGCCGGCGCCGGCCACGTCCTGCAGAACCTGCTCTCGAACGCCATCAAGTACGGTCCGCCGGACGGGGACGTGGTGCTGTCGGTGACGCGTCGCGGCGGCATGGCCGCGCTCGCGGTGCACGATCGCGGGCCCGGCATCGCGGCGCAGGACCGCGAGCGCCTGTTCCGGCGCTTCGTGAGGCTCGGCACCACGCCCACGGGGGGCGAAACCTCCACCGGGCTGGGTCTGGCGCTGGCCAAGCAGCGGGCGCGCGCCATGGGCGGGGACCTCTGGTACGAAGATCGCCCCGGTGGCGGGGCGAGCTTCGTCTTCGAACTGCCGCTGGCCTGATCGGGGCGCGGCGCCCCTCAGACCACCTTGCGCCTGCCCAGCAGCAGCGACAGCACGAACAGCACCAGGAACACCACGAACAGGATCTTCGCGATCCCGGCGGCCGCGCCGGCGATGCCGGTGAAGCCGAGCACGGCGGCGATCAGGGCGACCACCAGGAAAATGAGGGCGTAACGCAGCATGGGAACTCTCCTTCGGGGGATGACCCGTCTCGCGGGCTCGATGAGCCTCCTTCAAGCCGCGTGCCAGCCTGCCCGCGAGGGTGAACCCGCGGCAACGGCTTCGATATCAAGGACTTGGCCGCCCGCATACGGGAGCCGCGTTGTCCCGGTGGTGACTCGCCATCGTGGTTTCCGCATGGTGGCGTGCAGAGTGCACGGCCGCGCGCCAGCGCGCCCGCCGGATCCGCCCGGCCGGCTTGGCGTCCCGGCATGGCACGAATCTTGGATGCGCCTTCCATGTCCTCCTGCGGAGATCCGACATGCGCCACGCCCCCCTGGCACACCCGGCATCCCTTCCCGCCACGCGCGGGTTCCGCCACTGGCGGCGCATGCGCGCCAGGATCGGCCTGATGGCGCTCTGGGCCGCCCTGCTGGTCTGGATCCTCGGCGCTTCGGTCCAGGTCCCGGGCGAGGCCGGGGCCACCCGGTCGCCCCGGGCCGTCGTCCAGGCTTCCGTCCAGGCCAGCCCTTCCCTGCCACATGTGGACCTGGAGCGCGCAGCGGCCTGGCCGCAGGAATCGGCGGAATCCTGGCAGGCCCCGTCTCAGGAATCGCCCCGCGACGCCGCGCTCGAACCCTCGCCCGAGGAAGAGGCCGCGCTGTACATCGCCGGTCGCTGAGCGTCATCGCGGGCGGTCGGACCACGGGCCGGGCGGGACGGCGTCGCGATGCATGAAAAAGTCGCCGGCAGGCTCTAAGCTCGGGGGCGATGAATCCGCCCACCGACCCGACCGAACTCGCACGGATCGCCCAGCGCCTCGCCGAGCTGCGCCTGGAGCACCGCGACCTCGACGTCGCCATCGACCGCCTGCACGACAACATCGCCGCGGACGAGCTGGCCATCAAGCGCCTGAAGAAGCGCAAGCTGCAGCTCAAGGACACCATCCACCGGCTGGAGTCGGCGCTGATCCCGGACGAGCCGGCGTGAACCCGGCGTCCGGCCCGGTCGCGCTGGCGCGGCCGCGCTACGTCATCGCCGTGCCGGACCTCGCCCGTTCCGCCGCGTGGTACCGCGATGTCCTCGGCTTCGAGGTCCACGAGGTCGGCGACCCCGGCTGGCGCTGGTTCCAGCGCGACGCCTGCGTGATCCTCGCCGGCGAATGCCCCGATGCGCCAACCCCCGCCGCCACCGGCGACCACGCCTATTTCGCCTACATCGAAGTCGAAGGCATCGACGCCTTGCATGCCGATGTCGTCGCACGCGGCGCAGAGACCATCAAACCGCTGCGCGATGAACCCTGGGGCATGCGCGAATTCGGCATCCGCACGATCGACGGGCATCGGATGATGTTCGGCGAGGCCGTGGATTGAGGCGGGACCGGGAGACTTGTCGGCGTCGGCTGGCCTGACTGGCATCGATTCCGTGCAAGGAGGTTCCTCGGCACAATGGCGCGCCCGCGCCCCGCCTTCGCCCGTCCGCAATCTGCGGACGTCTCCACCGGACCATCCCATGCACTCCCGCCCCGCACGCATCCTGTTCACCGTCGCCGACCTGCTCGCCTGGCCGGCGTGCGCGATTTCGCTGCTGGTGACGGGGTTGTATCCCTTCGTGATCGGCACCTTTCTCGCGCGCAAGGGCATCACGGTGCCGGAGTGGATGCTGACGGCGGAGTGGCTGGGATGGCTGCTTGCGAGCGTGGGCCTGATGCTCGCGCTGCGGCGCACGCCGTTCTCGCTGGTGCCGCTGCTGCTGTCGGCGCTCGCGTTCGCGGTCGCGCGCGACTGGCCGTATGCGCTCTCGGTGCTGGGCTATGCGGTGCTGCTGGTCGCGCTGCCGCATGCCCTGGCGCTGCGGGCGTTCAGGGCGTCCGGCGGAGCGCCCTGACTGCCCGAGCGGCAGGCGTTCGCCGGTGCCTCACCGGGCCTGTGCCGGCAATTCGTCTTCGGCTTCGCGTTCCAGGTCCTTCAACAACTCGTCCGCCGCGCGTGACAGCGCCAGCGTGGCCCAGGGCGCGGTGTCGCGGACGTCGCAGGCGACGTGCGTCGCGTCTTTCGCGCAGAGTGCGTCGAGCAGGTCGAGGATGCTGTCGTCGCCTTGCGCGTACACCCGCGTGAGGTTCTCGCAGCCGACGCGCACCCCGGCGGTGCAGACCTTCAGGTATTCCGGCTTCGCGCCGGCCCAGTCGCCGGCCAGCGCGCGCTGGTGGCCCAGCGTGTTGCAGCCGTGCAGGCTGCCGCGCGCGCAGCAGGCAGCGATGCTCTCGCGACCGGGCTGCGGGCAGTCCTCGACCAGCGGTTTCTCGATGTAGACCATCGGCGCGGCGCAGGTCGCGGCGCCGCCATCGCGGGTGTACACGGCGTAGCGGTTCCAGCTGTCGATCCCGATCAGCGCATCGCCTGCGATCGGTGCGAACACGAAATCGCCGCCCTTGTCGTGGCGGATCCGCACCTGGCCCTGTTCGATACGTGCGCGCAACTGGCCACCGAGGCTGGGGATGAGGCCGCGATCGCCGAAATCCAGCTCGCTCATCAGCCCGGTGATCGCGACGTAGCGGCCGCAGGGCAGGCGTTCGGCGCGCTGCGCTTGCAGCGAGTCGACGCCAGCGAGCGCGGTGGCGTGTCGGCAGGCCTCCGGGTCACCGCCGCGCTTGCATGCGATGTCGAGCGCGGCGCGCGCATCCGCATGGCGTCCGCCGATCCACAGCTGCTCGGCGACTTCGTTGCACACCTTCGCCGAACCGCTTTTCGTGCACAGCGCGGGCAGTGAGGCGAGCACCTGCGCAGGCAGCGGCGCGTCGTCGGCGTACATCGAACCGACGGCCTCGGTGAGCGCGCGGGCGAGCAGGGCGGTCGCGGCGTCCTCGCAGGCCTGCTTCGAGAACGACGGATCGTCTTCGCGACAGGCGGCAGGGCGTTCCAGCGGATCCGCATCGTGCGCTTCGCGCAGCGAATCGATCCAGCGCACGCAGGCGATCGCCACGCCATCGTCGCAGGCCGCGCGCAGCCTGTCGGCCGAGGCATGGCCGATGTCGGCGAAGCAGGCATCCAGGTCGGCGCGGCAACTGCCGGGTGCGGGCGGCGGCGGTGGCGATGCGCAGGCACGCGCTTCGGCGAGCACAAAGGTCTTGCGGAACGTTTCATCGACTTCGGTCAGTGTCCTGCCGTCCGCGCTCGACGTGAAGTCCGAGGCGTAACCCTGGTCGGTGTCGAACAGGCGCAGCGTCGCGCCAGTCACGCGGTAATGCTGGGTCGCCGGCGCAGATCTCTCGCGCAGCAACCGCGCGCGCACCGGGTCGTCGATCTCCAGCCGCGCGCCGCTGTCGGCATCGACATAGCGGCCGCAGGCGGGCGGTGTGGCGAAGGCGGCGTGGCTGGCGCAGACGGCGGCCAGGGACAGGGCTGCCGCGAACAGGCATCGCGTCATGGGGGAGTGTCCTGGGGAAGGGGCGACGATCCTGTCGCCCGGGATGTCATTCGGCTTCGGTCGCCGGCGCCTCGCGCTTCACCGCTTCGGGGCTGACCTTCTCGATGGTGTGGCGCAGCTCGCGGCCGAGGATGGTCTTGGCGTCCTTGGCCCAGTTGTCCAGGCGCTGGTCGAACAGCAGCTTGCTGTTCTCGTCGGGCCAGACCAGCTTGAGTTCGCGCAGTTTCTGGATGAAGCCGCGGAACAGGGTCTTGTCGAAGAACTCGGGCGCAGCGGGGGCGTAGAGCAGGCTCAGGCGCTGCGCGGCGAGGTGGCAGAGGCTTTCCAGCTCGCCGGCGCCGAGCGTGCCGGGGCCGTTCTTGGCCAGCACCGAGATGGCGATGTAGTAGCGCTCGAACGCCTGCTGCAGCGGATGGCCGAGCGCGCGCAGGCGGAACACTTCGTCGGACTGCCCGGCGTTGCGCGCGAGGATGCCGCCGTCGTCGTCGCCGACCTGCTGCAGCAGGCCTTCGCGCACGAACACGGCGATGGTGCGTTCGACCTGTTCGGCGAAGCCGTCCTCGTCCCAGGGCAGGAACAGTTCGGCCTGCACGAACGGATACAGCGAGCGGCCGATGCGCAGCAGCGTGTTGCGGCTCATCCGGCGGTTGTGCTGGAAGCAGCAGGCGATCCATGCGGTCGCGGTGAACAGGTGCAGCACGTTGTTGCGGAAGTAGCTCAGCAGCACCGCGGTGTCGCCGTCGACGTGCAGCACGTCGCCCAGCGGATGCGCGGTGCGCGCGAGCACGCCGATCTCCTCGCCATGCGCCACGATCTGCTCGGGCGGATGCGGGGTGACGGTGACGCGCTCGGAGTAGGGCACTTCGGCCAGCAGCGTCTTCGACAGCGCGATCTGCGCGAGCAGGTCGGCCTCGCCCATCGAGTGCTTGGGCGTGGACAGCAGGGCCAGCGCGAGCAGGTTGATCGGGTTGACGTCGGCGGCGCGGTTGACGTTGATCTGGATGCGGTCGGCCAGGGTGTCGACGGTGTTGTTGAGCCACACCGGCTTCTCCTCGTCGCCGACCGGCTTGCCGTCCCACTCCGCGGCCAGTTCGCCGAGGATGTCGCCCAGGCGGATCGGCTCGCCGAAGTTCACCACCACCTGGCCGTAGTTCTCGCTCAGCACCTTGGGAATGCCGGTGATCACCTGCCAGATCGATTCCTTTTCCTTCGGCTTGCCGCTGAGCTCGTCCAGGTAGCTGCGGCCTTCCATGATCTTCTCGTAGCCGATGTACACCGGCTGGAACAGCACCGGGCGCGTCGGCTGGCGCAGGTAGGCGCGGATGGTCATCGCCAGCGATCCGCCCTTGGGCGGCAGCAGGCGACCGGTGCGCGAGCGCCCGCCTTCGATGAAGTATTCGATCGAGTAGCCGCCGGCGACCAGCTGCGCCATGTATTCGCGGAACACCGCCGAATACAGCGCGTTGCCGCGGAAGCTGCGTCGCGCGAAGAACGCGCCGCCCTTGCGCAGCAGGGTGCCGATCACCGGCAGGTTGAGGTTGATGCCGGCGAAGATGTGCGGCGGCACCACGCCGTGCGTGTACAGCAGGTAGCTCAGCAGCAGGTAGTCCATGTGGCTGCGGTGGCTGGGCACGTAGATCACTTCGTGGCCCGGCGCGTCCTGCTTGAGCTTGTCGAGGTGGTGGACCAGCACGCCGCGGTAGATGCGGTTCCACACCGTGGTGAGCATGAACGAGGCCGAGCGCACCACCGGGTGCGAATAGTCGGCGGCGATCTCGTAGGCGTAGGCCTGCGCCTTCTTCCAGGCGTCGTCCTGCTTGCTGTTCTCGCGGCGCGCGGTGTCGGCGATGGCCTGCTTCACCTGTTCGGCGGCCAGCACCTTGTCGATCAGCAGGCGCCGCGTCGACAGGTCCGGCCCGATCACCGCCTCGCGGATGCGGTTGAAGTGGGTGCGCAGCACGCGCGAGAGCTTGCGCACGATGCGTTCGGGCGGCAGGTCCTCGGACACCACTTCGCGCACCGACACCGACGGCGCGAACTGGACCACGGTGTCGCGGCCGTTGAGCAGGATCGACAGCAGCCGGCGGAAGCGGCCGACGATGGTCCAGTTCTCGGAGAACAGCACCGAGAACCAGCCGTTGTTCCGTGCCGGTGCGCGGCCGACGAAGATCGACACCGGCACCAGGCGCACGTCCATCCCGGCATCGGCGCGATGGGCGTCGAGCAGGTGCGCCAGCGCCTCGGAATGGCGGCGGGCGCGGCGCGGCGGCTTGCCGGTGGCCAGGTCGGCGGCGAAGTCGGCGGCCATGCCCAGCGCGCTGCCGGCGTTGCGGCGCGACAGGGCGACGTAGGCGCGCTTCCGCCGCAGGGGATCGCCGGGCAGCGGGCGCAGGGCCGAGGGCAGGCCCAGTTCACGGCACGTGCGTTCCAGGATCAGGGCATTGGACAGCCCGTAGTCTTCCAGCACGTAGCAGACCGGGCGCGGGTCGCTGCGCAGGTCGTCGGGCAGGGCTTCGATCCGCAGCTCGATCCACGGGTCGATCAGGCGGCCCATCAGCGCGGCCCACCAGGGGCGGCGGCCGCTGCCGTGGACCGGCGCGGCGGGCGCGTCGTCCGGCCTGGGCGGTGTGTCGGCGGCGCGCTCGGGCGCGCCATCGGTCGTGGCCGCCCTGGGCGGGGTCGATTCGAAGAGGGTGGGTTGGTCGGGTGATGTCGGCATGATCGCCGTCATTATGACGAAGGGGGGCGGTGCCGGGTGCGGCCGGAGGTCATGCCGGGCTCACCCCGGCGGTGGCACGGGCCGTGCTGCGGGCGGCGCGGCGGTCGGGGGCGATGCCGTTTCCGTGCCGATGGCGGGCACCGGCACGCCTGCCGGCGCTCGCTGTGCGGCGGCGGCGGCCCGCGCATGGCGGACGAAATCGCTGAGGTACCAGTGGCCGTCGATGCGCTCCACGGCAACGGTGGTGTCGATGGTCTTGCCGGCCAGCGGGTAGCGCATGCGCACCCGGGCGCGGTCGCCGCTGCGTTCGACCAGGGTCGCCTGCATGCCGCCGAGGCTCTCGTCCAGGTCCAGGTCGTAGCTGCGCAGGGTGTCCTTGAGCGCGGCCCACATCGGCCCGAGCCGGCGCAGGCTCTCGTCCATGCCCGCCTCGCGGAAGGCAGCCTCGGAGCCCAGGTGGGTGCGCCGCGCCGCCAGGCCCAGCCGGGCGATGGCCGCGCGCGCGCGCTTGGGATCGCCCAGCCGCGCCTGCTCGCCCCAGGCGCTGAAAGCCGCGACCAGCTGCACGGCGTGGTGGCGTTCGTCGGCGGTCAGGCTGCGGTCGCTTTCGAGGTACTTCACGCCGAACAGGCCCAGCGAGCGCGCCGCCGAGCGGATCTCGCCGTGGGCATTGGCGAACTGGCGATCGAAATCGCGCTGCAGCGCCTTCTCCGCCCCGGGCGCGGACAGCGTGGCCAGCATGCCGGGGATGCGGTGGTCGAAGGGCAGTTCCTCCAGCGGCCAGCGCGTGCGCCCGCTGCGCCAGGCTTCGGCCATGGCCGGATGCAGGCCCGGCGGGATGGCGTCGCGCGCGAAGCCGACCAGGTCGTTGTCGCGCAGGCGGCCGGCCAGCACCAGCACCGATTGCTCCGGGGCATTGGCCGCACCGGGCGGCGGCGCGTCTTCGCCGCAGCCGGACAGCCCCAGCAGCAGTCCCGCCACGAGGGCGCCGGCCATCAGGGCGGACAGGGCGAGGGGACGGCGGCGGCGGACGGCGACAGGCATGAACGAGCATCTTGGCCGGGGCGGCGGGCCGCCACAAGCGACCGGCAAGAAAAAGGAGACCGGCGTCGGTCTCCTCGTGAAAGATCCGGCGGGGCCGGAGGACATCGGTTGTGGTTGGGTGCCGGCGAACCGGATGCGGATCAGGCTACCTGCGGATGAAACTTCGTGCAACGCCTGATCTCATCCAATGCAAGGCATTGATCCCTTTGACATCAATACGCGCATTGGCCTGCTTCCATCCGTTGCAGGCGCTGTGGAAATACGGCCTGCAGCCAGGTCCGCATCGAGGCCCAGCCGTCCTTGCCGGCAGCGCGGTCCGCATCGGAAACCGTCTTGTCGACCCGGCGGTACCACAGGCCGTGGTAATCGATGCCCGCCTCGCGCAAGGCGGCCTGCATGTGGTCGATGTTGTGTCGTCCGTCGTCGGCAAGGACCACGCGGTCGTAGCGCTGGCCCAGTCGGTCCAGTAGCGCGAGCAGGGTGCGCCCCTTGTCCTGGCCGGCGACCATCATCACGCCGTCCTGGTAGCTCAGGCCCACCAGGGCCGCAGACGGTGTGGGGCGCCACGACATCAGCAGGCCGTCGCCGGCACCTGGAAGCATCGGCGGCAGCGTGTACTTCGCGGCCCGCAGCTCGCGCAGGGTGCCTGCGCGGTAGCCCGGGCTTCGCGCGGTCAGAATGAGTCTGTCGACCGTCAGACCGTTCAGGCGGTCAAGCACGCCGGTGTCTTCCGTGAGTTGCTGCGTGCCCGCTTCGTAATTCAGGGCGATCACGTCGAACCGGCAGGGCACCTTGGCCGGATCCCCTGCGGCCAGGGATTTCTGCCACTCATACCAGCGGTCGCTGCCGAAGAAGACCGTCGAGGTCAGCAGTGTGTCATCGATGTCCAGGACCAGCAGCGTGCGACGCGAGCCGCTTTCGGCCAGGGCGGTGTGGACGGCGTCGAGGGACTGGATTTCGCTGATCGTTGATTCGCCGGTCGTCCGCAGCGAGGGCGCGGCGGCGCGCGGTGCGACGTGGCCGCATGCGGTCAGGCCGAGCGCGAACACCAGGGACAGCAGAAGTCGAGTCTTCATGACGGGAAATCCGGTGTTGAGGAGCAGCCAGGGAACGTTAGCAGCACTGCTGCAGCGTGGCGGTATCGAATTCGGCGCTAGGGAGCATCGCATGGGTTACAGCGCCCCGGCGATCAGCCCGATCGCGAACACGAACAGGGTCGCGGCGACCACGCGCTGCAGGCCGCGCAGGGTGGTCTTCTTCAGCAGCCGGTTGCCCAGCCAGGCGCCGGTGAACGCGGCGAGCACGGCGCAGGCGAGCAGGACGTGGTCCAGCGTGCCGAACACGCGCGCCAGGGTGCCGCCGTAGACCGTCAGGCGCGACACGTCGATCAGGCAGGCGATGGCCGAGCCGGTGGCGACGAAGGCCTGCTTCTCCAGGCCGCTGCGCGACAGGAATGCGCTGCGCAGCGCGCCCTGCATGCCGGCGAGGCCGCCGAAGAAACCGCTGAGCGCGCCGCCGAGCGGCTGCCAGCGATTGTCGAATTCGAGGTCGCGCAGCGCGGGCACGATCTCGAACAGCGCGAACACCATCAGCAGCAGGCCGATCACCAGCTTGATCGGGGTGATCGCGAAATCGTGGCCGAATGCGCTGTACGCATGCAGCACTGGCAGCGTGCCGAGCAGCGACAGCACCCAGGCGCCCAGCGCGGCGGCGAGCAGGGCGGGCAGGCCGAAGCGCAGCAGCACGGCGCGGTCGATGTGCCGGCGCAGCAATCCCAGCTTGAACAGGCCGTTGAGCAGGTGGACCACCGCCGTGGCCGCGATCGCCTGCTCCAGCGGCATGAACAGCGCGAACGCCGGCAGCAGCAGGGTGCCGAGGCCGAAACCGGAGAAGAAGGTCAGCGTCGAGGCGAGCAGTGCGACGAGGCAGACGACCAGGATCTCCACGTCACTCCCCCAGCAGCGCCTTGATCGCGGCGAAGCCGGCGCTGGCGCGCTCCTGCTTGCGCACCGCGTCGGCCTGCGGATCGGCGCCGTCGCGCTGCAGTTCGGCTTCCGGCAGTTCGTCGAGGAAGCGGCTGGGCGTCAGGCGCAGCTTCGTGCCCCAGCGCTGCGCTTCGCGCGAATACGACAGCCACAGCTGCTCCTTGGCGCGGGTGATGCCGACGTAGAGCAGGCGGCGCTCCTCGTCGAGGCGGCCTTCCTCGATGCTGGCCTCGTGCGGCAGCATCCCGTCTTCCAGGCCGACGATGAACACGTAGCGGAACTCCAGGCCCTTCGCGGCGTGCAGGCTCATCAGCCGCACCTGGTTGCCCGGCTCGCCCTTGTCGGCATGGCTCAGCAGCGCAAGCGAGGCCGCCAGTTCGCCCGGTCCCGCACCACCGCGCGCACCGTCGAACCAGTCGGCCAGTTCGTCGAGGTTGCGCCGGCGCAGCGCGTACATCTCCTCGTTCTTGCACTGCGCGCGCACCGCGGCGAGCAGGCCGGAGCGTTCGTTGAGCTGCTTGACCAGCTCGGCCGGCGTGAGCCGGTGCGATTCGGCGCGCAGGCCGCGCAGGATGTCGACGAAGCCGCTCAGCGCGTTCGCCGCGCGCGGCTGCAGCTGCTTGAGCACGCTCATCGATTCGGCGGCGCGCGCCATCGGCATGCCCGCATGCTGGGCCAGCTCGGCGAGCTTCGCCAGCGTGGTCGCGCCGACCTCGCGCTTGGGCGACTGCACCGCGCGCAGGAAGGCCGCGTCGTCCTCGGGATTGGCGATCAGGCGCAGCCAGGCCAGCGCGTCCTTCACTTCGCCGCGATCGAGGAACGCGGTGCCGCCGCTGAGGTGGTAGGGCACGCGCAGCAGCTGCATCGCCTTTTCCAGCGGACGCGACTGGTGGTTGCCACGGAACAGGATGCAGAACTCGCCCCATTCGGCCTTGCGCGACTGGTTGATGAAATGGATCTCGCTGGCGATGCGCTCGGCCTCGTGCTCGCCGTCGCGGCATTCGAGGATGCGGATGCGCTCGCCGTCGGCCTGCTGGCTCCACAGCGTCTTGAGGTGCTCGTGCGGATTGTTCGCGATCAGCGCGTTCGCGGTGCGCAGCACGCGGTTGCTGCAGCGGTAGTTCTGTTCCAGCTTGACGATGCGCAGCGACGGGTAGTCCTTGCCCAGCTGCGACAGGTTCTCGGGGTTGGCGCCGCGCCAGGCGTAGATGCTCTGGTCGTCGTCGCCCACGCAGGTGAAGTGACCCTGTTCGCCAGCCAGGGCCTTGAGCAGCCGGTACTGCGCGTCGTTGGTGTCCTGGCACTCGTCCACCAGCAGGTAGCCGATGCGCTCGCGCCAGCCGAGGCGGCATTCCTCGTCGCGTTCGAGCAGTTCCACCGGCAGGCGGATCAGGTCGTCGAAATCCACGGCATTGAAGGTATTCAGGCGCTGCTGGTACTTCACGTACAGCTGCGCTGCCTGCAGTTCGCGCGGGCTCTGCGCCAGCGCGATCGCTTCCTCGGGCGACAGCCCCGCGTTCTTGGCGCGCGACACCAGGCCCTGCATCGCCTGCACCACGTCGGGTTTCGCGCCGGCCAGCAGGTCCTTCATCTGCGCGGCCACGTCGTCGGTGTCGAACACCGAGAAGCCGCGCTTGAGGCCGACGCGGGCATGCTCGATCTGCAGCAGGCGCAGGCCCAGCGCGTGGAAGGTACAGACTGTCAGGCCCTCGGCCGCGCTGCCCTTGATGCGCTTGGCCACGCGCTCGCGCATTTCCTTCGCCGACTTGTTGGTGAAGGTGATCGCGGCGATGCGCTTGGCCGGGTAGCGGTTGGTCTGGATCAGGTGCGCGATCTTCTCGACGATCACCCGGGTCTTGCCGCTGCCGGCGCCGGCCAGCACCAGCAGCGGGCCCTCGGTGTGCAGGACCGCCTCGCGTTGTGGGGGATTCAGACCGTGCATGGGCAAACCGTGGAGAAAAACCGTGAGGGACGAATCGCGAAGGCCTGTCCTTCGAGGACAGGCCGCAGATGAACCGATGGCCATGACGGAAGTCATGTAGGTCGTCAGTTTACCCGTTCGGTCGCGACCGATCGGCTACCGTATGCATCCATTGACGGCAATACCCCCCACTTTTTCCACAGACGGCACCATGGACATCCGACCGCGCTTCCGCATCACCCTGCTGGCCCTTCCGCTGCTCGTCGGCCTGGCCGCGCCGGCCTTCGCCGCGCAGAACGTGGTGCCGCCGGATCCGACCGAGGACCCGATGCTGATCACCGCCGGTTTCCTCGACCACCACCAGGACATGAAGTACCGCCTGCTGGGCCTGGATGCCTACAACGCGAAGCGCTTCGACGACGCCATGCGCTTCTTCCGCCGCGCGAGCTTCTTCGCTGACAAGCCCTCGCAGGGCATGGTCGCGGAGATGTACTGGAACGGCGAAGGCGTGCCCCGCGATCCCGCGCTGGCCTACGCCTGGATGGACCTCGCCGCCGAGCGCAATTACGTCGGCTTCATCGCCCTGCGCGAACGCTACTGGAAGGAGCTCTCCGCCGCCGAGCGCGAGCGTGCCGTGCAGGAAGGCCAGGCGATCTACGCGAAGTTCGGCGATGCCGCCGCCAAGCCGCGCTACGAGTTCCAGCTGCGCGTCGGCAAGCGCGAGATGGCCGGCAGCCGCACCGGTTTCAACCGCGGGGTGCAGATCGAGATCCCCGGTCCTTCGGGCTCGCAGATGATCGAAGGCTCGAAGTTCTACGACGAGCGCTACTGGGATGCGAAGAAATACTGGGCCTGGCAGGACCGCATCTGGCGGAACCCCAATGGCGTGCGGGTCACCATCGGCGAGATCGAGCAGATCCCGGGCCAGAAGGGCAAGCCGAACTCGCGCATTCCCGAGACCGCGCCGGACGCCGCCGCGACCGCCCCGGAAGTCCCCGAGCCGCCGAAGCCGCCCGCGCCGGCCAGGCCCTGACCGGAGCCGTCCCTGACCGGAGCCGTCGCGCCTGATTGCCGGGACGTGTCCGCTTTGCCCGCCACACCGCGACAGGAATGGATGGTGTGGTGAAGGTACCGCCGCGTCCCGGATTCGCCTCGTGCCGGGCGCGGCGGTACCGTCCCTTCCCTGCCGGCGTCGACGGTGGCTTGGCACTCCTCGCGACGGGTGGAATACTCGCCCGGCACGGAGGCGCGGATCGCGCGCGGGAAGCGCCTCGGATCGCCATCCACGGGGGCTCGCAGTGGCGGACATGCAATCGAAGACCGGGATCCTGTCGCTGGCGCTGGGCGTGGCCCTCGCCTTGGCCGCCACGGATGCCGCGGCCATCAAGCCGAAGGTGAAGATCGACGCTGCCGAGGCGGCGGTGTCGTCCGAGGTCGATGCCGACATCCGCAAGCGCTTCGACGACCTGTTCCCCGGCAGCGCCAACATCCTCAACTACCGCTACCGGCTGTACGGCCACCAGGCCGCCGCCGAGCGTCGCTGGCCCGATGCCGCCAACGATTTCCGGATCGCCGCCAGCTACGCCGATAAGTACTCGCAGCATCGCCTGAGCCTGCTCTACTGGCACGGGGTCGGCGTGGAGAAGGACCGCGTCCAGGCCTACCTGTGGGCCGACCTCGCCGCCGAACGCGGCTACACCGAATTCCTTGCCGTGCGCGAGCGCATGTGGCGCCAGCTCGACGAAGCCGAGCGCGCCGCAGCCCTTGAGCGTGGTCCCGCGCTGTACGAACACTACGGCGACCCGGCCGCGAAGCAGCGCCAGAAGTACCAGTGGCTGCTCGGCCAGGCCACCAGCCTGCTGCGCCGCGAGCGCCTGGCCGTGGTCGATTTCGAGGACTACTGGCAGAAGGTCGACGCGCCCTGGGTGCCGCCGAAGAACGCGACCGTGACGGTCGGCGAGATCGAGGAGATCGACGCGCCGAAGCGCAAGTCCTCGCGCAAGCGCCGCGCCGAGCCCGAGCCGGTGCCCGAACTGCCGCCCGAACCCGTGCCCGAGCTGCCGCCGGAGTCGCCGCCGAAGCCGTGACCGGCGTCCGGACTGGACGGTGTCCTGATCGCGGCGCGCATCGCGATGGAGCAATGGCAGTGTCGAACCATCGAACACCGGAGAATCCTCGATGCCCGTTCCATTCAAGCATGCGTTCTGCGCGATGACTCTCGCTTTCGCGTTCCTTGCGGATCCCGTGCAGGCCGCCGATCCGGCCGTGCGCCTGGGCCAGCTCAGGCAGCACCAGATCGACCAGCTGCTGTATCTCGCGGCGGGTCATCCGAACGAGTTCTGGCGCTATCACGGGCTGCGCCAGCACCTGTCCGGACGCGACGCCGAAGCGGCGTCCCATTTCGAGCGCGCGGCTCGCTATGCGGACAAGCCGTCGCAGCATTACCTCAGCCTGATGTACTGGTATGGCCAGGGCGTGCCGCAGGATCGCGTGCAGGCCTACATCTGGAGCGACATCGCTGCCGAGCGCGGTCAGCGCAACATGCTGCGGATCCGCGAGAAGATGTGGCTCGAACTCACCGATGCGCAGCGCGCCCAGGTGATCGAGCGCGGCGAAGCGATGCATCGGCGGTATGCGGATGCCTACACGAAGATCCACGCCGAGCGTGCCCTGTTCAGGTTGGCGACCCAGATGACCGGCAGCCGGGCCGGCTACAACGACGGGCGGCTGCAGATTGGCTTCGGCGGTCCCTTTTCCGGTGAGGGTGGGTCGGATGGCATGACCATGTATGGCGACGAACGCACCGACCGCCGCGTGTACTGGCAGGCGCAGGACCGGATGCTGGCAGGTTCGCTGCGCGCCTCGGTGATTGTCGGTCCCATCGAACCGAACGCGCGACCTGGGCGATGACCGTGCAGATGGTCTGATTCCGGTGCCATCCGGCTCGACGGATGCCTCATTGCTTGCAAGCAGAAGACTGGAGAATCCCTCATGCGCCAAATCCTCAACGTCTCGTTTCTCACGTTCGGCCTTGCCCTCTGTCTCCTGGTCCACCCGGCGCAGGCATCGGATCGGACGGTGCGCCTGGGTCGGTTGAACCAAACCCAGGTCGATCAGCAATTGCGCATCGCTGTCGGCCATCCCAATGAGTTCTGGCGTTATCACGGCCTGCGTCAGCACCTCTCCGATCGGGATGGCGAAGCCGCGCGGTACTTCGAGCGCGCAGCAGGCTTCGCCGACAAGACGTCGCAACACTACCTGAGCCTGCTGTATTGGTATGGACAAGGCGTGTCGCAGGATCGCGTACTCGCCTACATCTGGAGCGATCTTGCGGCCGAGCGTGGTCAGCGCAGCCTCCTGCGCATCCGCGAGAAGATGTGGTTCGAACTCACCGAAGCCGAGCGCGCGCAGGTGATCGAGCGTGGCGAGGCGATGCATCGGAAATATGCCGACGCCTACACGAAAGTGCGTGCCGAACGCGCCCTGTTCCGTTTTGCCACCCAGATGACCGGTAGCAAGGTGGGGTTCAACGACCAGCCATTGGCTGTCCAGTTCGGCGGGCCTATCAACGGATCCTTCGGCAATGCGACGCCAGGCATGCTTGCAGCCAGCGAAGCGGTGAACGGTGGGGCGAGCGTGTCCGATATGTACGGGGACAAGCGTGTCGACCGGCGCGCGTACTGGCAGGCCCAGGATCGCATGCTGGAAGGGCCACTGCGCGCCACCGTCAACGTGGGGCCGATCGAGCCGGTCGACCGCCCCCGCTGATCACCCGGCCCCGGGACAGTGTGGTGCCGCGGAGGGCGGCGGCTATACTGCCGCGATGGCGAAACTGTACTTCTACTATTCGGCGATGAACGCCGGGAAGACCACCACGCTGCTGCAGTCGGCGCACAACTACCGCGAGCGCGGGATGCGCGTGCTGATCCTCACGCCGAAGCTGGATTTCCGCGGCGGATCCGGCACGGTCGCCTCGCGGATCGGCCTGAGCGCGCAGGGCGCGGCCTTCGAGCGCGACAGCGACCTCGACGCCCTGGTGCACGCCGACATCGCCGCGCGCGGCAAGCTCGACTGCGTGCTGGTCGACGAAGCGCAGTTCCTCACCCGCTCGCAGGTCTGGCAGCTGAGCGAGGTCGTCGACCGCTTGCGCATTCCGGTGCTGTGCTACGGCCTGCGCACCGATTTCCGCGGCGAACTGTTCGAGGGCAGCCAGTACCTGCTGGCCTGGGCCGACGAGCTGACCGAGATCAAGACCATCTGCCACAGCGGCAAGAAGGCGACCATGACCGTGCGCGTCGACGACCAGGGCCTGGCCGTGCAGGACGGCCCGCAGGTGGAGATCGGCGGCAACGAGCGCTACGTCTCGGTCAGCCGCGCCGAGTTCAAGAAGGTCATGCGCGGCGAAGGCCGGATCGACCCGCTGCAGCAGCCGCTGCCGCTGGAGTGATCGCCGCCGGCCTGTCGGGCGTCAGTCCGACGGCAGCGGAGGCACGTCGGCGCGGGCTTCGGCGAAGAAGCTCAGGTCGATCCCGCGCAGCGCGGCGCCAGGCGCCAACATGATCGTCTTCGGCTGATCCGGGCACGGCGCGCGGATGCACTGCACCGCGTGCATGTGGCCGCCGTAGCGGTACATCCCCTTCGCGACCTCCGCGAACACCTGGTACTCGCCCGGCGGCAGGCCGTCGATGCGGTAGGTGTCGTCGCCGGCGTGTGTCGTCGTGCAGCGATGCGGCTTGTGCGTCGGCGCTGTCGACAGCGCGCAGATGCGCATGGCGGGCACGGCATGCGCGGGATGCTGGATCACGCCTTCGATGCTGCCCGTCGCGGGCTGCGGCCGGCCTGCGGCGGTGGCGCAGCCGGCCAGCACCAGGAACATGGCGAGGCTGGCCGCGCGGGTGGTGGTCACGCGGAGGGGACGCAAGCGCATGGGTGGTCTCCAGGTCATCGGCAGCGCTGCCGTTGGCGTTCGAAGGTGCGGGCGATCACCCCGCCTTCGGGCATGGCAGTGGAGATCTCGGCGGCCAGTGCATCCAGTCGCGCGCGGCCATCGCCGAACCCCGGTTCGCGACAGGCCTGCAGCGCCAGCGTCGCTTCGGCGAGCCAGGCGATCTTGCGCAGTTCCGGGTCGGATTTCGGCAGGTCGGCGAGCAGGCGCAGCTGGTTGAACACCGACGGCGCCGGCGGATCGCCATGGGCCAGGTCGAACTGCGCCAGCGACAGTTCGGCGCGGCGCGTGTGCGGGTGGGTGAGGCTGTAGCCGCTGCGGGTGAGCCGCACCGCCAGGGCCAGGTCGGCACGCGCGCGCGCGACTTCGCCCAGCGCGGCGCGCACTTCGCCGAGCAGGCGCGCGGTCTCGCCGTTGCGCGGATGGCTCTTGCCCAGCGTGGCCACGCGCAGCCCGTCCACCTGCAGCAGCAAGGGCAGCGCCGCACGGTCGCGGCCGGCGTCGTGCAGGATCATCGCCTTGTTGAACAGCACGTTCTGGTACAGCGGCGCTTCCGGCTGCCTGCGCAGCACCGCCAGCGCGCGATCGATGTGCGCCAGCGCGGTCTCGGTGTCGCCGCGTTCCCAGGCGATGATGCCCAGGCTGTTGTCGTTGCGCGCCACGTCCTGGTGCTGGCGGCCCAGGCGCGCGACGAGCAGGCCGTGGCTGTCGCGGAAGGCCTTCTCCGCTTCGGCATAGCGGCCCTGGTCGACGTGGATCGCCGCCAGCTGCCGGCGCGAGTCGACCGTCGCCGGGTGCGCCGGGCCGCGCACCTCCAGCGCCAGCGCCAGCGCGTCGTGGCAGTGACGCTCGGCCACCACCAGCTGGCCGGCGCTGCGTTCCAGTTCGCACAGCCGCTTCTGCAGCTCGATGCCCAGCGGATGCCGCGCGTCCGCGCTGGCCTGCATCTGCGCCAGGGCATCGCGATACGCCTGCAGGGCACCGGGGATGTTGCCGGCGTCGCGCTCCAGGTCGCCGAGGTCGATCCGGTTCTCGACCACGCCGATCGCACCGATCGCGTCGTCCAGGCTGTTGCGGCGCACCTCCAGCGAGCGCTGGAACAGCAGGCGCGCGGCCTTCGCGTTGCGCAGGTGGCGATGGCAGCGGCCGAGCACCGAATAGAACTCGGCCACCTGCAACGGCAGCGCGCGCTGCAGCCTGCGCGCGTCGTTCTCCATCGGCGACATCCGCGATGCGCACTCCTCGGGGCGGTCCAGCAGCCGCAGCGTGTTGCCGTAGTCCGACGCCGAGGACAGGCGCAGGCTGTCGGGTACCTCATCGATGCCGGAGAAGATCGCGTCCTGCGTCTTCAGCAGCGCTTCTGCTTCGCGGTAGTCGCCCAGGCCGATGCGCAGGCGCGCGATCACCCCGAGCAGTTCGGCGCGATCCAGCGGCTGGCGCAGCAGTTCGCGGTTGGCGCGCTGTTCGCCCGCCTGCAGCAGCTTCCGCACGTCCAGCGGCCCGGGTGCGCCGCCGCCGGCCTGCTCGAACAGACCGGTCACGAACTTCTGCAGCGCCTGCGCGCGGCTGGCCTCGCGCAGCGCCTGCCGCGCCTGCCAGCTCACCAGCACCATGGCCGTGGCCATCACCACCACCACCAGCGCCGCCGTCGCCAGCACCCAGCGGTGGCGGTGCACGAACTTGTGCGTCCGGTAGGCCACGCTCTGCGGGCGCGCCAGCACCGGCTTGCCTTCGAGATAGCGATGCAGGTCCAGCGCCATCGCCTCGACCGAGGCGTAGCGGTGCTCCGCGCGCTTGGACAGCGCCTTGAGCACGATGTTGTCCAGGTCGCCGGCGATCTCCTTCGCGCGGCGCTTGAGCGCCGGCATCCGCGACGGGTCGCTGTCGGCCTCGCGCAGCAGCGTCGCCGACGGTTTCAGCGGATCGGCGACCAGGATCGCCTCTTCCCATTCCGCGTCGGTCTGGCGCTTGAGCCGATAGGGTTTCGTTTCGGCGAGCAGTTCGTACAGCACCACGCCCAGCGAATACACGTCGGTCATCGTGGTGACCGGTTCGCCGCGGATCTGCTCGGGCGCGGCGTAGTGCAGGGTGAAGGCGCGCACCTCAGTGCGGGTGTGGTCGCGGCCTGGCTCGGAGCCGTCGAGCAGCTTGGCGATGCCGAAGTCGAGCAGGCGCACCTCGTCCAGCGGCGTCACCAGGATGTTCGACGGCTTGAGGTCGCGATGCACGATCAGGTTGGCGTGCGCGTGGCTCACCGCTTCGCAGACCTGCAGGAACAGCTTGATCCGCGCCTCGATGCCGAGGTCGCGACCCCGGCACCAGTCGGTGATCGCTTCGCCCTCGACGTATTCCAGCGCGAGATAGGGCTGGTTGTCGGTGCTGATGCCGGCGTCGAGCAGGCGCGCGATGTGCGGATGGCCCAGCCGGGCGAGGATCTGCCGCTCGCGGGTGAAGCGCTGGCGCAGGTTGGGATCGGCCAGCCCCGGGCGCAGCAGCTTCAGCGCGACGCGACGCTGGTACAGGCCGTCGGCCCGGCGCGCCAGCCAGACCTGGCCCATGCCGCCCTCGCCGAGCAGGCGGTCGAGCTTGTACGGGCCGATCAGGGTGTCGGGCCTGGCCATCGGCGGCGGCGCCACCAGCGGCTCGGCGAGGAAGTCCTCGTTGTCCTCCTCCAGCGCCAGCAGGGCTTCGACCTCGGTGGCCAGCGCCGGGTCCTCCTCGCGCAGGGCAGCGAGCCGCGCCTGGCGGGCGTCGCCATCGAGTTCGATCAGCGCATCGAGCAGCGGCGAAAGGCGCTGCCAGCGTTCGGCATCCATCGGTGGGGCGTCAGGGCCTGGGTGGACTCATCCTCGCACGCGCCACGGGCCCGCGCGAAGTGTCGTTCTAACGCTCGCCGTTCTCGTCGCCCAGCGAGGCGAGCAGGAACATCCGCGCCTTCTGCCAGTCGCGGCGGATGCTGCGCTCGGAGCGCTTCATCAGCTCGGCGATTTCCTGTTCGGACAGGCCGGCGAAATAGCGCAGTTCGACCACCTGGGCCAGCTTGGCGTCCACGGCGGCGAGCTTGGTCAGCGCGGTGTCCAGGCCCAGCATGTCCTCGTCCAGGCGCAGGCCGCCTTCCACGTCGTCCGGCAGCTCGGTCACGCGGTGCAGGTCGCCGCCGCGCTTCTGCGCGAGGCGCTGGCGGGCGTAGTCCACCACCACGCTGCGCATGGCCGAGGCGGCATAGGCGAAGAAATGCGCGCGGTCGTCGAACTGCACGTCGCGACGGCCGATCAGCTTGAGGTAGGCCTCGTGCACCAGCGCCGTGGCGTCGAGCGTCTGCCCGTACTGCCCCGCGAGCTGGCGCCGGGCCATCGAATGCAGTTCGTTGTAGAGCGTGCCCAGCACGCGGTCCAGGGCGCCGCGGTCGCCGCCTCGGGCGGCATCGAGCCACTGGGTGATTTCGGCGCTTTGTTCGGCGTGGTCGCTCATCAACGGGGGACGCATCGGCAAGATCCGGGAACGACTATACCCCGAATGCCCGCGCGCCCGAACCGGCCCGGCGCGTCGGGAACCGGTGCGTTTCGAGACGTGATGACTATTTTTGACAGTGCCCGCACCAGGTCGTGGCCCGCTGCGCCAGCATCGACTGCTTCAGCGCCCGGCCGCAGCGGGGGCAGGGCTCGCCGCCGCGACCGTAGACCGACAGTTCCTGTTCGAAATAGCCGGGCGCCCCGTCGGGGCTGATGAAATCGCGCAGCGTGGTTCCGCCCCGGCGGATCGCGTAATCGAGGATCGCCCGCACCTCGCGCGCGATGTCCGCGTAGCGCTCGCGCGACACCTTGCCCGCCGCGCGCGTCGGCGACACCCCGGCCGCGAACAGCGCCTCGGCCACGTAGATGTTGCCCACGCCGACCACGATCTTCTGGTCCATCAGGAACGCCTTCACCGCCACGTTGCGGCCCCGGCTGCGCTCGAACAGGTAATCACCATCGAAGTCGTCGGACAGCGGCTCCGGCCCCAGCTCGCGCAGCAGTTCATGGGTCTCGCCCGGCGCCTGCCACAGCAGGCAGCCGAAACGGCGCGGATCGTTGAAGCGCAGCACGCGCGCATCCATTGATGTGTGCAATGCATGCGCCGCGTTCTTCTCCCTCCCCCGCGCGCGGGGGAGGGGTGGGGTGGGGGCAAGGCCCTCGATGACCATGTCCACGTGGTCGTGCGCCCGCACCGGCGTGTCGACCGGCAGCACGCGCATGCTGCCCGACATGCCGAGGTGCCAGATCGCGGTGCCGATCTCCGTGTCCATCAGCAGGTACTTCGCGCGACGCCGCACGGCGGTGATCGTGCTCGTCGGCAGCAGGTCCACCACCTCGCGCGGGATCGGCCAGCGCAGGTCCGGCCGACGCAGCGTCACCGACGCGATGCGCCGGCCTTCCAGGTGCGGCGCCAGTCCGCGCCGCGTGGTCTCGACTTCGGGGAGTTCGGGCATGGGGGCTCAGGATTGAGGCGAATTGAAGCAGAAATCGAAGACTTGCTCGGCGAGCAGCTCGCAGTTCTCGTCCCGGCCCAGGCCGTGTTTCTCGCAGAAGTCGGACTGCGCGCGCATGACTTCCCGGACCTGATCGAAGGCACCTTCCGCCTCGATCTTCGGACAGATCGCCACGTTGCGCTGCGCCGTGGCCAGGCAGCCATTGAGCCAGAAGCTGCGGCCCATGGCGGTGAACATGTCGCGATCCTTGCGGTAATCGGCGACGGCGCGATCCACGCAGCCGACGCTGTCCATCGATTCCCCGGCTTCGCGGCCCTCGGCCATGATCTTCTCGCCGCGCTCCACCCAGCCGTCCGCGTTCCGCGCCACGTACCAGACCACGCCGCCGAGGGTGAGCATCATCAGCAAGAAGACGCCGACGATGACGGAGAGGATGATCCTGGTGTTGCGTTGCATCGAATGGTTCCTCGTGCAGGTACTGGTTAAGCCTTGCTAAAGAGGGGGCGACCAGATGCCTGCGGAATTGTAGTTGGAAGATCGTGCATATCCAAAAGCGTTACAAATACTGTCAAAAGCATCTTTCATGTATATAGAGGGATGTTGACTAATGTCGTCAATTTGAGTTTCTGGAATTCCAAATGAGGTTGCTTCGGTTATAGGGTGACCGGCAGAAACTCGGTTATGTGTGACCAGTGAGTATCCAAATACATCTAACAGTGAAATTCCAATATAAAGTGGAGGGGCGACATCAAGGTCGAGAAGAAGTCTCGACGATTTTTCTACGAATTCAACTACAATTTCCTCATACCAAGGGTATAGGAATTTTTCATGAGAGTTCAGCGCTATTGGACAGAATAGTCCTTCAATAATTCCGTTCCTATAAAGCTGAGCATATGCCGATGTTTTTCCGATTGGGGTCTGATCGTAAGCTATCCAACCGTTGAGATTGTACTTTCCGGTGTAGTTTCCCGATTGGGGTGGGGAAAGTTGTCGGATTAACTCTCTTTCGTTAAATAGGTTGACTTTTCTGTCAGAAACAAGGGATTGCAGCGGCATAATATGTATCGCCACTTTGGCCCGATCCTCCATTTCAACTGGATATCGTTTGCTGTTGTATTCGGCAAATCTCCCTTTTCTGAATTCTTTTGCTCTTTCAGAAAAACCATCTGCCATGGTAAATGCCCTTCTAAGCTCGCTAGTGTCCATTGAATAGCAGCCCGCGGAGTTTCTGCCGTAGAAGTGCGCGTGATTGCCTACGGTAACTCTGTGAGGAGAATTCCAGCTTCTACGCACGCGAACAACGATTGCAGATCCTCCCATATCCAAAGGAACTTGCTGCAAGGAAACACCAGATAAGCGAGGTTCGGTAGAGCTGGCAATAGTGGATTCAAGCCGCTGTAGAATTGCATCTACAGCATCTCGATCTATTGGGCATAATCTTTTTGCTATGCCTTGATCCGCCTCTATTCCAATAATCAAGTCTCCGCCATCTGTGTTTGCGAATGCGGTGACTGTCTTTAGGAATTTAACTTTTCCAGAGTCGTTTGGATCGGGGGCTTGTCTTTTGTACTCGATTGTTTTCCCTTCTGGTAGTTCTGATTCAATCAGCCACTGCAAATCCTTTTGTACGATCGGCGAATCAAATCTCTTTAAAAGCATTTTAATTGCCCTGAAAATTGAAGTTTCCTAGCCTCACACCCACCCGTACCGCACCACATGGAAGAAGATCGGGGCGGCGAAGACGACGGAGTCGAGGCGGTCGAGGATGCCGCCGTGGCCTTCGATCATGTGGCCCCAGTCCTTCACGCCCCGGTCGCGCTTGATCGCGGACATCACCAGGCCGCCGAAGAAGCCCATCAGGCAGATGACGAGGGCGACGAGTGCGGCTTCGACGGGCGTGAACGGGGTGATGCCGTGCAGCGCGGCGCCGAGGGCCGTGGCGCTGGCGACGCCGCCGATCAGGCCTTCCCAGGTCTTCGACGGGGACAGCGCGGGCGCGACCTTGTGTCGGCCGAGCAGCTTGCCCCAGACGTACTGCAGCACGTCACTGCCCTGGACCACGATCACCAGGAAGGCGATCAGCAGCAGGTTGCGGTTCTCGTAGTCCGGGATGTTGAGCGACATCAGCGCCGGCACGTGCGAGAGGCAGAACACGCAGATCATCAGGCCCCATTGCACCTTCGACGCGCGTTCGAGGAAGCGCGTTGTGTCGGCAGACAGCGCGGCGAAGATCGGCAGCAGCAGGAAGGCGTAGACCGGGATGAAGATCGCGTACAGCCCGTACCAGTCGATCCACACCAGCGCGTACTGCACCGGCAGGGCGATGAAGAAGGCGAGCATCAGCACCAGGTGGTCGCCGCGCCGCGTGTAGCAGAGCGTGATGTACTCGCGCAGCGCGAAGAACGACAGCAGCGCGAACAGCACGATCACCCCGCCCTTGCCGAACCAGAACGCGGCGGCGAGCACGCCGACCATCCACCACCAGGCGCGGATGCGGCTGTTGAGGTTGTCGATGGTGGGATGCGGGCCGTCCGGCGCGAGGCGCAGCTTGAGCACCCAGCCGACGATGGAGGCGACGGTGAGCACGACGACGGCACCGGCGAAGATCGGCAGTGCGTACAGGGTCGGGAAGGGGTTCTGCATGGCGGTCCGGTCGGGAGTGGATCAGGGAAGCATCAGAGGGGATCGAACGGGGTCGCGTCGCTGGGCGTGTCGTCCTCGTCCTCGCGCGGGCGCAGCGCCAGCATGGCGTCCCGGGCGCGGGCGAGGAAAGCAGCCTTGTCCTCGCCGTCGACGCGCGCCAGCGGCGGGCCGAAGGTGACGGTGCACAGCAGCGGCACCGGGATCAATTCGCCCTTGGGCATCACCCGCCCGAGGTTGTTCATCCACACCGGGACCAGTTCGGCGCGCGGGTACTGCGTGGCGAGGTGGAACAGGCCGCTCTTGAACGGCAGCAGCACCGCGTCGGTGGTGTTGCGCGTGCCTTCCGGAAAGATGATCAGCGAATCGCCGCCGGCCAGTGCATCGACCATCTGCTGCACCGGGTCTGGCGCGCCTTCGCGGCGGTCGCGGTCGATCAGCACTGCGCGGAACACCTTGCCGCCCATGAAGCGGCGCAGCGCGTCCTTGTTCCAGTAGTCCGCGCCGGCCACCGGCCGCGTGCGCCTGCGCAGCCACGGCGGCAGCGAGGCCCACAGCAGCACGAAGTCGCCGTGGCTGGCATGGTTGGCGAAATAGATGCGCTGCGCCGCGTTCGGCGTGCAGCCGCGCCAGTAGGCCTGGGCGCCGGTGAGCAGGCGGATGAAGCCGATGATGATGCGGGCGATCAGGCGTTCGAGCATCGAGACGTAGGCAGGCGTGGCCGGCGGGAGGCGCCGCTCAGGACGATACCACCGCGAGCAGGGTCAACGCGGCCTGGCCGACCACCACCGACAGATGCCAGCGCCACAGCCTGCGGCCGCCGGCGATGCGCGCGTCGAGCGGACGTGGTGCGTCGCGTCGCACGCCGATCGCGGCCAGGCCGTCGTCCAGGGTCGCGAGATTTGCGATGCGGCCATCGGCGAGATCCGCGAAGAGGCCGGCGTCCAGGCGCAGGCGCAGCGCGAAGTAGCGTTCGACCACGCCCAGCAGCGCCGTGGCGATCGCGATGTCCCGGATCTCCTCGGACCAGGCGCCGGCCTCGATGCCCAGCAGCAGCACCGACGTGCAGGCCAGTGCGAGCAGGCCGGCGGCCTGCGCGGCGTCGATGCGTCGGGCGACGACGGCGCAGCGCGCGCGGTCGCGGTCGTCGAGGGATGCGGAGGCGTCCTGGTCGGTCATGGGTGCAGGGCCAGCGAGGCGAGGGCGAGGCGGTGCGCATCGTACAGGACGAGGTTCGGGCGCTCGCGACGCAGGCGCTCGATCGCCTCGTCGACGCGCTCGGCGCGGCCGGTGTGCAGCAACCACGCCGCCGCCGCGGCCGCGCTGCGCGAATAGCCCAGCGCGCAGCACACCAGCACGGTGCCGGTGTCGCCTGCGGCCAGGCGCTGCGCTTCGATCGCCTCCGCCGCGACGCGCAGCTGCGCCGCGTCGGGCGCGACCAGGTCGAGCATCGGCACCGCCTGCACCGCAACGCCGCCCGGCGACGACAGCTCCGCGCTGAGATCGACGACATGGGTGATGCCCAGCCGTTTCGCCTCGCGCGTCGTCGGCATGCGGCCGAGCAGCAGGCCGCTGGCCACGCGCACCGCAGGCGGTTCGCGCCGGGTCCACAGCCGGGCGTTGATCCACGCGCCGAGGCGGTAGGGCATCAGCAGCCAGCGCGCCGCGAACGAGGGCCGGCCCTGCGCGTCCTTCTGGAAGCCCGCTGCGCCGAACAGCAGGTAGTTCAGCGCGACCAGCAGCAGCGCCGCGCCCGGCCAGCACAGCCACAGGGCGATGCCGGCCAGCCCTCCGGCCAGGGCGAAACAGCCGGCCGTGCCCAGCGCGTAGCGCAGCGCGAGGCGGCGCCGACGCGGATCGTCGGTGATGCGCAGGCCGCGCAGCGGCGACGGGCCGTCCAGCGGCCACAGCCACAGGCAGAGCAGGCCGAGCAGCGCGCCGGTGGGGATGTCGATGAAATGATGCTGATAGGTGGTGAGCACCGAAATCGCGATCAGCCACGACCAGCCATGCAGCAGCCAGTGCCAGTGCTGCGGCAGCAAGCGTCGGTACAGATCCCAGAGCACGATCAGCAGCGCGATGTGCAGCGACGGCGCCTGGTTGAAGGGCTTGTCGAAGCTGGTCAGCGCGGTGAAGAAGAGGCCGGGAATGCCGTCGGTCGGCGGCCGGGTGAAGGTGAAGCCCAGCGGGAACAGCAGGAAGCAGCTCACCGCGACCAGTTGCGCGGTGAGCAGACGCCGGCCGTGCGCATGCAGTTCGTCGCGTGTGCGGCACAGGAACAGCGACAGTCCGTAGAAGAGGTTGATCGACCAGTAGGGCACGATCGTCCAGGCCACGAACGGTACCTGCCGTTCCCAGTCGAAGACCACCGATCCCACGTCCGCGCGCAGCGAGGCGAGATGGTTCGCGACGCCGTAGCTCAGGTAGAAGAACGGCGCCAGGCAGGCCAGCCACAGCGCGGCCTGCTTCCACGGGCGCGATGTCGATGCGGCCGCATTCTCGGTCGTGTCCATCTTCGCGCTCACCCCTCGCGCACCGCCAGCGAGACGGTGAAGATGCCGAATTCGTCGATGCGTTGCGTCACCTTGCGGAAGCCGGCGGCTTCGACCAGCTGATCCATCTCCACCTGCGTGCGCCGGCGCATCACCCAGGCCTGGCCGGCGCGATGGCTGGTCAGCGCGCGCGCGATCAGCTCCAGCTGCGGATGCCAGGGCTGGCCGGTGTAGACCAGGCAACCGCCCGGCGGCACGGCGGCGGCGATGCCTTCGAGCGAACGTGCGACCTGGTCGTTGTCGGGGAACAGTTCGTACAGGCCCGACACCACCGCCACGGTCGGCGGCGGCGAGACCTTGGCGAGATCGTCGCGATCGAAGGCATCGCCCTGCTCGAAGCGCGCGATGTCGCCGAGGCCGCGTTCGGCGATCAGCGCGCGGCCGTCGCGCACGTTGATGTCGCTGTAGTCGCGCAGCAGGATCGATTCGGGCCTGGTGTCGGAGGTCGCGACCGCATCCAGCACGTAGCGGCCATGCCCGGCGGCGACGTCCATCACCTGCAGCGGCAGGCCGCGCCGGCGTACGCGATCGAAGGCCTCGCGCAGCAGGGCTTCGACATGCGTCTTGCGCACGCGGATGCCGCGCCAGCCGATCGAATCGAGGTAAGTGCGGTCGATGGCGGTCCCGATCAGCGGCGCGCCCTGCGCCTGGTTGCGATACACGTAGTCGAGCGTGCTGCCCGAATCGAAGCCGGTGGCATGGCCCAGCGCGATGCCGCGCGCGAGCAGGCCGCCGAACTTCAGGCCCATGCGGGTCAGCGCCCAGTACGCGCCGCGCGGCGTGTACCACGGCAGCGGCGCGGCCAGCGCGCGCGATTCGTCCGCAGTGAAACCGACGTGGTGCGCATCGCGCAGCGACAGCGTCTCCGGCGGTCGATCGAACAGGTCGAGGATGAAGCGGCGCGCGTGATCCACCGCAAGCTTGCGGTCGCGTTCGCCCAGGGTGTCGTGGAAGAAGCCCGGCAGCACGTGCCGTTCCTTGCGCGGGTGCGCCAGGCGCTCGAAGAAGCGGTGCTGCGGCGCGTGGTGCACCACCCAGTCGCTGCCGGAGATCAGCAGTTGCGTCGGCAGGGTGATCGCGGCGGCATCGGCGACCACGCGATCCGCGGCCTCGTACAGGCCGAGCAGGATGTTGACCGAGATCGGCCGGCTTATCAGCGGGTCGGCTTCGTAGCTGGCGATGCGCGCGGGATCGTGGGTGAGGAACTTCGCCTTCACGTAGCTGTTGACGAAGAAGTTGCCGCGCAACTTCCGCATCAAGGCGAGGCCCGGTCGCGCGAAGGGCACGTACAGCTTGACCTTGAACGCCGGCGAGGCCAGCACCAGGCCGCGGATCTTCGGCGCGTAGTCGTGCGCCCAGGTGCTGGCGACCACCGCGCCCACGCTCTGCGCGACGACCACGATGTTCGCCGGGTCGATGCCGTGCGTCGCGGCGAGGTGATCCACGAAGGTCTGCAGATCACGCACCGAGGTGCCGAAGCTGGGGCTGTCGCCGCGCGCGCCGGGCGAACGGCCGTGGCCGCGCATGTCGTAGGCGAAGACATCGAAATCGGGCAGGTCCAGTTCATCGGCCAGGTGCGCCATGCGCCCGGAGTGCTCGTGGCCGCGATGGATCAGCACCAGCGCGCCGCGCGCGTCGCCGTGCGCGGGCCAGTGGCGGTAGAAGAGGCGGACGCCGTCGTGGGTGGAAAAACCGTGTTCGTGCTGTTCGCGTTCGTGCTGATCGTGCATCTGAGGGCTGGGCATGGGGCGGCGCGATCCTCGCGGCAGTGGGGGAGTCGATCTTCAGGACGCAGCTTGGGGCCTGCGGCGGACCGTCGGGCAGGTGGGATTGTCGAGGTATCGCATCGCGATACCGTTGGCGGTGCGGACATCCACTGCCGGCAGGTGCGCCGCGTTCAACCCGCGTCGCGCAGGCCGTTGCGCACGCGGCGGATGATGGTCATGGCGACCAATGCGCTGACCAGCGGGAACAGCCAGGCCATCCATGCCGGCAGCAGGCCGGCGATGCCCAGCCACAGCGCCACCGCGCCGAGCACGAAGGCGCGGTCGCTCTTGCCCATCGGTCCGTCGTAGCGACGGGTGCCGCCAACCGTGGGGCCGAGCGCGCCGGCGAACTCGCTCAGCCCGGCCAGGACCACGAAGGTCGCGACCCAGGCCGGCGCGAACGGCGCGACCACCGCGAAGGGCAGGGCCAGCGCGGCGTCCGCGATCACGTCAGTCAGTTCGTTCAGGTAGGCGCCGAGCTTCGACTGCTGGCCGAACTCGCGCGCCAGCATGCCGTCGACGGCGTTCAGGGCCATGCGCAGGAACAGCCACAGCGGCAGCAGCAGGAAGGCGGCCGGGCCGGGCGCGGCCAGATACAGCCACACGCCCAGCGCCACCGACACCGCGCAGGCGAACAGCGTCACCTGGTTGGCGGTCACGCCCAGCGCATGCAGGCGGCGGACGAGCGGCCGGAGCAGGGCCTGGAACTTGGGCTTGAGGGCGTAGATCGACATCGCCGCATCATTCCATACCGCAGCGCAGCTTGTCGCCGACGGACGGTCGGCTGAAGTGAGACGCGCATCGTCGGCCGCCCATCACCATACGTGGGCGGATGTATGGCAATCGCCTGGTCGTGCCCCCATCATTCGAAAGGCATACATCTGATTGCCTTCACGAGTCTTCCGCATGTTCCCGTCCCTGTTCGACTTCCTCTCCGGCGGCCTGGTCCAGGCCGGCTGGGGCGCGATGCTGGTCTACCTGCTGGTCGCCACCCAGCTGACGATCTTCTCCGTCACCCTCTACCTGCACCGCAGCCAGGCGCATCGCGGCGTGGATTTCCATCCGCTGCTCAACCACTTCTTCCGCTTCTGGACCTGGCTGACCACGTCCATGATCACGCGCGAGTGGGTGGCGATCCATCGCAAGCACCACGCGAAGTGCGAGACCGAGGAAGATCCGCACAGCCCGATGACCAAGGGCATCCGCACCGTGTTCTGGCGCGGCGTCGAGCTGTACCGCGAAGCGCGCCGCGACCGTGCGTCGATCGAGCAGTACGGCAAGGGTGCGCCGAACGACTGGATCGAGCGCCATGTCTACACCCCGCACGCCACCTGGGGCCCGACCCTGCTGCTGTTCGTCAGCTTCGCGCTGTTCGGCTTCAAGGGCATCGCGGTGTGGGCCATCCAGATGGCGTGGATCCCGTTCTGGGCCGCCGGCGTGGTCAATGGCCTCGGCCACTGGTGGGGCTACCGCAACTTCGAGACCACCGACACCGCGACCAACCTCACCCCGTGGGGCGTGTGGATCGGCGGCGAGGAGCTGCACAACAACCACCACGCGTTCCCGAGCTCGGCGAAGTTCGCGCTGCGCCGCTGGGAGTTCGACATCGGCTGGGCCGCGATCAAGCTGTTCGAGGCCGTGGGCATGGCCAAGGTGCTGCGCGTCGCGCCGGCACTGGACGTGCGCCCGAACATCCCGGTGCCGGATACCGACACCCTCAAGGCGCTGCTCGCGCTGCGCTTCCAGGCCATGACCGACTACCAGCGCAACGTGGTCAAGCCGGCGCTGCAGGAAGAGGCGCGGATCGCCGGCGCCAAGCTGCGCGCGCTGCTGCCGCGCCAGCTGCGCAAGGGCATCGTCGACGATGGCCGCTGGCTCAACCCGGATGCCCGCGAACAGCTGCGCGAATGGGTCGCCCAGCGTCCGCGCATCGGTACCCTGATCGAATACCGTGCCCGCCTCGCCGCCGTGCTCGAAACCCGCAGCCAGAACGCGTCCGACACCCTGCAGGCGCTGCAGCAGTGGTGCCGCGAGGCCGAGGCCAGCGGCATCGAGGCCCTGCAGGCGTTCTCGCTGCGCATGAAGGGCTACGCCCTGCAGCCTGCGCGCGTCTGATCCCCGCTTACGCTGCACCGACGACGGCCGCCCTGTGCGGCCGTCGTCGTGTCCGGGCCGCGCCAGGGCCTCGAGACTTGCGGCCGGACGCCGTGCGACGCACCCTGCGCGCATGTCGATCGCCATCCGTCTTCTCGTCCTCCTCTGCCTCGCCGCGCCGCCATCGGCCGGCTTCGCGCAATCGCTGAAGTGGAGCGGCGACGCGACCCCGCCCCCCGCGCCCGCGACGCCCCCGGCCCAGGCCGCGCCGCCGCAGCGCACCGGCGATTACCTCGGCCTGATGGACACCGACCGCGACCGCCGGGTGTCACCGGCCGAATACCAGGACTGGCTCAGCTACGCCTTCGACGGCATGGACCGCAACCGCGACGGCGTGCTGACCCCCGACGAACAGCCCGGCGGACGCGGCAAGACCGTCACCCGCGACGAACACCGCCAGCGCATCGCCGAACGCTTCAAACGCCAGGACCGCGACCGCAGCGGCTTCCTGGATGCGCAGGAGCTGGCGTCGCCGCCGCAGTAGGGCTGTGGGAGCGACGCGAGTCGCGACCTGCGGCCTTCCCGGAAATCCGGTCGCGACTCGCGTCGCTCCCACGAGTGCAGAGGCACCTGCTTCTCGAATGGGAAATCAGGTTGCCGACGCGAAAGACGCCGTAGCGCCGGGGGAGACATCCCGGAAACGACATCGGCGCCCGAAGGCGCCGATGCGGAAAGCTCAGACCATCGATGACGGTTTAGACCTCGATCCCCGTCGAAGCCGACGGCGACTGCGGCGCGGGGCTGCCGTCGCCGAGCAGTTGCTTCCACGCGAAATACATCACGCCCGAGGCGAAGACCGTCATCAGGCCGTTGAACGCGGCGTTCGCGATCAGCAGGCCGGCCTGGCCGGCGACCAGCATCGCGATCTGGCTCACCAGCACGAAGCCGAAGCCGATCGCGACCACCACAACGAAGCCCAGCACCAGCAGCACCACCAGCGCGCCGAGGTTGGCGCTGCAGGCGCGGAAGCAGCGCCCCATGCCCGGCACCAGGCGGGTGTCGGTGAACAGCATGTCCGGCACGAGGGTGAAGGTGAACAGGAAGGCGGCCAGGCCAACGCCGAACACCAGCAGCATCCACACGAACAGGCGGCCGAAGGGGATGTTCGCGAATTCCGACGGATCCACCGGGATCTGCGACTCGGCCTGCGCCTGCAGCTTGGTGAACAGCTTGAGGAGGTTCTCGATGTGCTCGGCGCCGACCACCACGAACAGCAGGATCGCGCACAGCACCATCAGTGCGAGCTGCGGCAGCACCGTGCTGACCAGGCGCGCGGCCTTGCCGGTGCGCAGGGCCGCGAGCAGATGGGCCGGCGCCGCGCTGCGGCCCTCGTCCACTTCGCGCGCGGCGAAGATCATCCCGGCCAGCAGCAGGGGCCCGATCAGGAAGAAGGCCAGCTGCAGCGGCGCGAGCAGCGTGGGCACCGCCTGGGCCAGGGTGTTCACGGTCAGCCACAGCGCCGCGTAGCTCAGGGCCAGCAGGCCGAAGCCGCCGGGCGAGCGGCGCAGCAGCATGAAGCCGCCCAGCAGCCATTCCGCGCCGGCGGTGGCCGGCACCTTGCGAACGTCCATCGTCTTCCTCGAAAGATGCAGCGATCAATGACCGCGCAGTGTAGCGGCGTGGCGGACGAAACGCCGCAGCAGGCCGCGCGCGTGCGGTGTCGGGCGGACCTCGCGGGCCATGCGCTTGTGGCACTGGCCTTCCTTCGCCAGCGCCTCGCGCCGGGCGTGGACGTAGCCGCGCATGTGGCCGACGCTGAATTCGGGGTGGAACTGCACGCCCCAGGCATGGTCGCGCCAGCGGAAGGCCTGGCACTGGTCCTGTTCGGAGCGGGCCAGCACGGCGGCGTCGCCGGGCGGGCGCAGCACGGTCTGCAGGTGGGTCACCTGGACCTCGAAGCGCGACGGCACCCGCGAGAACAGGGCATCGCCGCCGGCATCCGGATGCAGCTCGACCGGGACCGTGCCCATCTCGCGACCCGCCGGGTTGTAGCCGACCTCGCCGCCGAGGGCGTGGGCCAGCAGCTGGTGCCCGTAGCAGATGCCGAACACCGGCAGGCCGTCGTCCAGGGCCTCGCGCAGCCAGTCGGCGGTGCGCTCGCTCCAGTCGTGGCGGTCGGTGACCATCGCGCCGGAGCCGGTGACCAGCACCCCGGCCAGGCCGCGGGGGTCGGGCAGGGCTTCGCCGGCTTCGACGTTGACCATCGTCGCCCGATCGGCCGGCAGGCCGGCGGCGACGCGGATCCAGTGGGGGAAGCGGCCGTGCCGGCGCATGCTCGGCACCGGCTGGCCGGTTTCGATGATGAGGAACGACGCGTCGGACTGGGACTTCACGGCGACGGTGCGCGGCGCGGGCCGCATTGGGCGGATGAGGTGCCGCTTATACTACCGGGTCCCCAAACCGACGCGGCCGCCACATGCAGGGACCGACATTCCAAAACCTCATACAGCGCCTCAACGAATACTGGGCGGGCCAGGGCTGCGTCCTGATCCAGCCGCTGGACCTGGAGGTCGGCGCCGGCACCTTCCACCCGGCCACGTTCCTGCGCGCCCTCGGCCCGGAGCCGTGGAACGCTGCCTACGTGCAGCCCTCGCGCCGTCCCACCGACGGCCGCTACGGCGAGAACCCGAACCGCCTGCAGCACTACTACCAGTACCAGGTGGTGATGAAGCCCAATCCCGACAACATCGTCGAGCTGTACTTCGACTCGCTGAAGGCGCTGGGCATCGACCCGCAGGTGCATGACCTGCGCCTGGTCGAGGACAACTGGGAATCGCCGACCCTCGGCGCCTGGGGCCTCGGCTGGGAAGTCTGGCTCAACGGCATGGAAGTCACCCAGTTCACCTACTTCCAGCAGGCCGGCGGCCTGGAGTGCAAGCCGGTGCTGGGCGAGATCACCTACGGCCTGGAGCGGCTCTGCATGTACCTGCAGAACTGCGACAACGTCTACGACCTGATCTGGACCGAAGGCCCGCAGGGCGTGGTCACCTACGGCGACGTGTTCCTGCAGAACGAGCGCGAGCAGAGCGCCTACAACTTCGAGCACGCCAACGTCGAGGAGCTGTTCCATCGCTTCGACGCCTGCGAGGCCGAGGCGCTGAAGCTGGTCGAAGCCGGCCTGCCGCTGCCCGCCTACGACCAGGTCTGCAAGGCCAGCCACAGCTTCAACCTGCTCGACGCGCGCCGCGCGATTTCCGTGACCGAGCGCCAGCGCTACATCCTGCGCGTGCGCAACCTCGCCCGCTCGGTGGCCGAGGCCTACCACGCGCAGCGCGAGAAGCTGGGCTTCCCGGGCGTGAAGGACGAGGCCCGGCGTGCCGCGCTCGGCCTGGCGCCGGCGGGCGCCCGCGACGCGGCCTTAGCCTGCGTCGACGCGGAGTAAGGGTGGGGTGGTGGCGATGCCGCCCCGCCCGGGTGTAGCGTAGCCCCGGGGCTGCAGGCGCGGCCCGCCCCCGGGTCGCCGGCTCCGGAAGGAGGCGCAGATGAAAGCCGTCATTGTTTCCGCCGTGGCCGTCGCGGCGGTCGCGCTGGCTTGGTCGTCGCCGTCGCGCGCGGACGATCCGCCGGCGATCGGGGCGATCCCGCTGTCCGAGATCCTCTCCACGCTCGACCGCAACGGCAACGGCTGCGTCGACCTCGAAGAGGGTCGCAACTACGCCAGTCGCCGTTTCCACGCGCTGGACCGCAACCACGACGCGTCGCTCGATGCCGAAGAGGCACCGCCGGGCCCGGACGAAACCAGCAACAGCCGGCCGATCAGCATCGCCGACTGGCAGGACGCCTACCACGCGCGCTTCGCCGCCTTCGATGCCGACGGCAACGGCTGCCTGTCGCTGCAGGAAATCGAGAGCGGCCGCAACGCCAGCAAGGGAGGCCACTGACATGAACCGCCATCGCATCCACACGCTGGCCGCCGCGACGCTGCTGCTCGCCGCCGGCCAGGTCGCCGCCGCCGACACCACCATCGTCTGCGAATCGCAGAACGAGCGGTACCAGTCCTGCCCGGTGAACACCTCCGGCGGCGTCTACCTCTCGCGCCAGCTCAGCCGCCAGGGCTGCTGGCAGGGCGACACCTGGGGCTACGACCGCAACCGCGTCTGGGTCACGCGCGGCTGCCGCGCCGAATTCCGCGTCGGCTCGCGCCATTCCGACAACAACACCGGCGCCAAGGTCGCCGGTGCGCTGGTGCTCGGCACCATCGCCGCGATCGCCATCGCCAAGCACAACGAGGACAAGCGCGACGACCGCCATGACCACCACGACGACCATCGCTACGACGATGACCGCTACGACCACCGCTACGACGATTACGACTACGGGTATGGCGACGGCTACTACGGCGGCGGCGCCAACTGGGGCCGCGAGTTCACCTGTTCGTCCAAGGACAGCCGCATGACCTGGTGCGGCCAGCGGGTCGGGCGCAGCGAGCAGGTCGAAATCCGCCGCCAGCTCAGCAACACCCCCTGCACCTACGGCCGCACCTGGGGCATCGACCGCAACCAGGTCTGGACCGACCAGGGCTGCCGGGCGGTGTTCGTGGTGTATTGATCCGTCCGGGGTTCTGGTTGTTCCGGAACCCATCCCCACCCAACCCTCCCCTTGAAGGGGAGGGCTTTGAAACCCCGTGCTTTTCCCCCTCCCCTTCAAGGGGAGGGCCGGGGTGGGGATGGGTTTGATGCAGGCCTGAATCAGATGCAGGCCTGAATCAATGGTCGACACTCCCCGCCCCGGTTCGTCCCGGCGGACCCGTCGGTTAAAGTAACCAACCCGCGTCACACAGGGGCAGCGCGCCGCCCGGCCGCTGCCCTTGCCTTGTCCGGGCATCTCCACCTCAAGGATTTCCAGCGTGAGCGGCTTCAGCCCCCTTCTGATCGAACTCGGTACCGAGGAACTCCCGGTCAAGGCCCTGCCGGGCCTGGCCCAGGCCTTTTTCGACGGCGTGATCGCCGCGCTCGACAAGCGCGGCATCGCCTCCCAGCGCGGCGATGCCAAACCCCTCTACACCCCGCGCCGCCTCGCCGTGTGCCTGCCCGGCGTGGCCGTCGAGCAGCCCGAACAGCGCAGCGAGGTGCTCGGTCCCTACCTGAACATCGCGCTCGACGCCGAAGGCAAGCCGACCAAGGCGCTGGAAGGCTTCGCCGCGAAGTCCGGCATCGACTGGACCGCGCTGGAGAAGACCTCCGACAACAAGGGCGAGCGCTTCGTCCTGCGCAGCGTGAAGCCCGGCGCGAAGACTGCCGACCTGCTGCCGGAGATCGTGGCCGAGGCCCTGGCCGGCATGCCCATTCCCAAGCCGATGCGCTGGGGCGAGCGCGACAGCGGCTTCGCCCGCCCGGTGCACTGGCTGGTGCTGCTGCTCGGCGACGCCGTGGTCGACGCCGAGGTCTTCGGCGCGAAGGCCGACCGCATGAGCCGCGGCCATCGCTTCCATCACGAAGGTCCGGTGTGGATCAGCACGCCGGGCGACTACGTCGACGCCCTGCGCGCCGCGAAGGTGCTGGTCGACCCCGATGAACGCCGCCATCGCGTCGTCGCCGAGGTCGATGCCGCCGCCGCGCGTGCCGGCGGCACCGCACGCAGGACCGACGACAACCTCGAACAGGTGCAATGCCTGGTCGAATGGCCGAAGGCCGTGCTCTGCGCGTTCGAGCGCGAGTTCCTCGCCGTGCCGCAGGAAGCGCTGATCGCGACGATGGAAGCGAACCAGAAGTTCTTCCCGGTGCTCGATGCCCAGGGCAGGCTCACCGAGCACTTCATCGGCATCGCCAACATCGAATCGCGCGACGAAAGCGAAGTCCGCAAGGGCTACGAGCGCGTGATCCGCCCGCGCTTCGCCGACGCCAAGTTCTTCTTCGACGAAGACCTCAAGCAGGGTCTCGCCTCGATGAACGAAGGCCTGAAGACCGTCACCTACCAGGCCAAGCTCGGCACCGTCGCCGACAAGGTCGCGCGCGTCGCCGCGCTGGCCGAGAGCATCGCCGGCGAAGTCGGCGTCGATCCCAAGCTCGCCCGCCGTGCCGCCGAACTGGCCAAGGCCGACCTGCAGTCGCGCATGGTCAATGAATTCCCGGAACTGCAGGGCATCGCTGGTCGTTACTACGCGATGCACGACGCCTCCCTGAACGATCTCTCCGCCGATGCGCGCAAACAGCTTGCCGACGCGCTCGACGAGGTCTACATGCCGCGCTTCGCGGGCGATGCCATCGCACCGAGCAAGCTGGGGCAGGTGCTGGCGATTGCGGAAAGGCTCGACACGCTGGCGGGTGGGTTCGCTGCGGGCCTGAAGCCGACGGGGAACAAGGATCCGTTCTCGCTGCGCAGGAATGCGTTGGGGTTGGCGAGGACGGTGATTGAAAGCAAAGCAGACATCAACTTTGACTACTCTCTGTCAAAGGCATTGACGCCGTTCCTGCCGTCGCCGCCAGCGCAAGCCATTCACGAATTGGCTAATGCCATGGCTGGTCGTGTTTTGAGTTTGGATGAGTTTCTGACCTCTAAGGAAGCTGATGTTGCGCAAGAACAGCTTGAGCTGCAAGACGCTGTCGTTGAAGGCGAGAAAATAGGTCTATTTGGATTCACTCCAGACCGCCTCCGCGCCTACTACGCCGACCAGGGCGTGACACCGCAGCAGTTCGAAGCGGTCGCGGCGCTGATGGGTCCGGTCGCGACTCGCGTCGCTCCCACAAGGAGCGAGGGCGCCACGGCTGTTGTGGGAGCGACGCAAGTCGCGACGAACGAAGCGGCGACCTCCGGTTCCCTGCTCGACTTCGACCGCCGCCTCAAGGCGATCGGCGAATTCGCGAAGCTGCCGGATGCCGAGGCGCTGGCGGCGGCGAACAAGCGCATCCGCAACATCCTGAAGAAGGCCGACATCGCGATTCCCGATGCGGTCGACGCGTCGAAGTTCCAGGACGATGCCGAGCGCGCATTGCACGCGGTGGTCGAGCAGGCCATCGCCGACACCGATCCGCTGCTCGCGAATCGCGATTACGTGGCCGTGCTCGCCCGCCTCGCGCGCCTGCGCCCCGAGGTCGACACCTTCTTCGACAAGGTGATGGTCAACGCCGAAGACCAGGCCGTGCGCGCCAACCGCCTCGCCCTGCTGCAGCGCCTCGCCGACCGCCTCGGCAGCGTCGCCGCGATCGAGCACCTGTCGGTCTGATCGCAGGCGCAAGGCGAAAGCCCCCCTCACCCAACCCTCTCCCCCGCGATGCGGGGGAGAGGGCAGAGCGCGCGCAGCGCGCGAGGGTGAGGGGGCTGTTTCCGCAGCCGGCGCCGTTCCGGCGGCGATGATTGGATGAAGCATCCAGCGATCCGAACGACAGCGAGCAAAATCTGCACACTGCGCGACGCGAAGCCGACCGCCTCGGCAGCGTCGCCGCGATCGAGCACCCGTCGGTCTGATCGCAGTCGCAAGGCGAAAGCCCCCCTCACCCAACCCTCTCCCCCGCGTTGCGGGGGAGAGGGCTTGCTACTCATCGCCTTGATTTGTCCTCTCCCCCGCATCGCGGGGGAGAGGGCAGAGCGCGCGCAGCGCGCGAGGGTGAGGGGGCTGTCTCCGCAGCCGGCGCCGTTTCGACGGCGATGATTGGATGAAGCATCCAGCGATCCGAACGACAGCGAGCAAAATCTGCACACTGCGCGACGCGAAGCCGACCGCCTCGGCAGCGTCGCCGCGATCGAGCACCTGTCGGTCTGATCGCAGACACAAGGCGAAAGCCCCCCTCACCCAACCCTCTCCCTCGCGCTGCGGGGGAGAGGGCAGAGCGCGCGCAGCGCGCGAGGGTGAGGGGGTTGTGTCCGAAGCCAGCGCCGTGTCGGCGGCGATGATTGGATGAAGCATCCAGCGATCCGAACGACAGCGAACAAACTCCGCACAGTCGACGACACGAAGCCGCCTTCCGGGGCGGCTTCGTTGTGACTGCGGTCGCCTTCGTCCCTGCATGCGCTTGATAGCATCGGCCGGTCGCATCGCCGATGCGACGCGCGCCGCGGGCCAGACCCGGGTGGTTGTTCGCCATGGACATGGCCGCGGGCTCATCCCGTCTCGACAAGGAGTGCATCGATGAAGCGTCTTCTCACCGCCCTGGGCCTCGCCGGCCTGTTCGCGCTCGCCGCGCCCGTGACCGCCTCCGCCGCGTCCTGGGCCTACGTCGACTGCTCGCTGCAGAGCAACATGTGCTACGGCGAAGGCGGCAGCGATTCCGGTCCGGTCACCCTGATCTGGCAGTTCGACACCGACGGCACCGACGCGATCTTCCCGCAGGACTGCACCAACCAGAACTCTTGCCGTTTCTACTGCCTGCGCTACGAAGGCACGATCGTCGCCCGCCTGCGCGTCTACGACGCCAACTTCAACCTGCTCGCGGTCAGCGAGCCCGTGGTCGGCCTGTGCACGCAGCAGGACATCGTGCTGCCCTGACATCGGCCCAACGCTCCGCGCCCCGGGCCCGGAAGGCCCGGGGCCTCGCCGTGGATCCGTGGCCCCGGCACATCGTGCATGTCGCCAGTCGTCTCCCGGCGACGACGAAGCCACGATGAACGACTGCCGACACGCTGTCGGCATCCGCGTGGGCCACGGGTATCCTGTGCCCCATGCGCCTGCCCCCCCGATCCGCCATCGCCGCAGTCCTGTTGACGCTCTGTGGCGCCGCGCACGCGGCGAAGATCGGCGACGTGCGCGTGGAGGGCCTCGACAAGGCGATGACGACCAATGTCGCCGGTGCGCTGTCGCTCGAAGACGCGCGCGGCAAGCAGGTGTCGGACGCGCGGCTCGACTACCTGCTGCAGGTGGCCGAGGACGAAGCCCGCGAGGCGCTGGAACCCTTCGGCCATTATTCGCCGACCATCCGCGTCGCCACCGTGCCCGCCGTGCTCGATGGCCTGGCCGAGGACGCGACCGTCGACGTGCGCATCGCCGTCGACAAGGGCGAGCCGGTGCGCGTGCGCAACGCGACCGTGGCGATCGAGGGCGATGGCGGCGACGACCGCTACCTGAAGGAGGAACTCGACGCGTTCTCGCCGAAGGCCGGCGACGTGTTCGACCACGCGCTGTACGAGCGCAGCAAGGCCTTCATCACCCGGCGTCTGGCCGAACGCGGCTATTTCGACGCCGACTTCATGGCGCGACGCGTCGAGGTGACCCGCGCCGAGCGGGCCGCCGACATCGACCTGCGCTGGGACAGCGGCGACCGCTACGACATGGGCACGGTCACCTTCGACCAGGGCGACAAACCGATCATCCGCGAATCGCTGCTGCGCGAATCGATCTACTGGGACGAAGGCGAGTACTACCACCAGGGCCGTCTCGACCGCCTGCGCAAGTCGCTGGCCGCGCTGGATTACTTCAGCCGCATCGACATTTCGCCCGAGCCGGAGAACGCGGTCGACGGCCGCGTGCCGGTGAAGGTCATGCTCACGCCGGCCAAGCGCAGCGTGTACAGCGTCGGTGCCAGCTTCGGCACCGACAGCGGTTTCGGCGTGTCGCTGGGCCTGGAGCGCCGCTATCTCAATTCGCGCGGCCACAAGGCGCTGGCGCAGCTGGACTACGCCGAGAAGCGCAAGACCTTCACGGTGCAGCACCGCATTCCCGCCTACGCCTGGCGCGACGGCTGGTACACCACCAGCCTGCAGGCCTACGACGAGCAGACCGACTACATCGACACGCGCCGCTACGAAGCGGTGTTCGGCCGCAGCGCGCAGTACAGCCGCGACCTGTCGCTGTCGGCCTCGGTGCACGGCCTGCGCGAGCGCTGGGCGTATGCGGTCGACGATCGCCTGCGTCCGGTCACGCTGTATCGGCAGGTGACGTTCTTCTATCCGTCCATCACCGCCGAATACGCCGATGTCGACGACCGCTTCCAGCCGCGCAAGGGCTTCGGCGTCAGCGCCACGCTGCGCGGCGGCCTGCAGGCGCTCGGGTCCGATGCGAACTTCGCGCAGCTGCAGGCGCGCGGCAGCTGGTTCCGCGGCCTCGGTGCGCGCAGTCGCCTGATCGCGCGCGGCGAACTGGGCGCGACCTTCACCGACGAGCTGACCGTGATCCCGCCGACATTGCGCTTCTACGCCGGTGGCGACCGCAGCGTGCGCGGCTACGAATGGCGCGAGATCGGCCCGCGCATCGCCGAGCGTCCCGGGCGCAAGGCCTATGCGCTGGGCGCGAAGAACATGGCCACCGCGAGCATCGAGTACGAGCAGTACCTCAACGACACCTGGGGCTTCGCCACCTTCGTCGACAGCGGCAGCGCCTTCGACGGCAGGATCGACCGCTGGCGCACCGGCGTCGGCATCGGCCTGCGCTGGAAATCGCCGGTGGGGCCGCTGCGCGTGGACATCGGTCGCGGCCTCGATGACCCGGATTCGTCCTTCACCCTGCACATCAACCTCGGCGCGGATCTCTGATCCATGAGTGACGACGCGCCGCTGCCGAAGCCAGACGACGCCCGCGAGGCGCGCATCGCGGAACTGCGCGCGCGCCGCATCGCGCGCATGCGCTGGCTGGCCACGCGCAGCGTGCTGGCGATCGTGGCGTTGAGCATCGTGGTCGCGATGCTGGCCTACTGGCTGCTCAACACCATCGGCGGGCGCGACGTGCTGCTGCGGCAGATCGTCGCGCGCCTGCCGGCGGGCAGCGAACTGACCTGGTCGCGCGCTGAAGGTCCCGCGTCGGGACCGATGATCCTGCACGACGTGCGTTACGTGCATCGCGGCTGTCCCGATGCCGACGGCAAGCCGGTGGCGTGGCCGGCCTGCGGCAAGGATGCATTGCTGACCGTGTTCGTCGCGAAACGCGTCACGCTCGATCCCACCCTGCGCCCGCTGATCGGCCGGCGCCTGCAGCTGGAGCTGCTCTCGGTCGCCGACGCCACGGTGACCCTGCCGCACGACGACAGCCCGTTCGAGCTGCCGCGCTGGCCCGAGTCGCTGCCGCTGATCGAGACGCCGCTGGCGATCGAAGCGCACGAGGTGGTGGTCGATCGCCTGCGCGTGGTGCGCGCGCGGCCTCGCGATGCGCCGGATCTCGCGCCGGAGCCGCTGGTCGCGATCGCCAGCCTCCGCGGCTGCCTGGAAGTCGATCGCGGCTTCCTGCGCCTGGAACGCGTGCTGGCGAAGACCGATCGCGGCGAATTCGGCGTGCATGGCGACTATGCGCCGCGCGACCGCCATCGCATCGACATGATCGTGCGCGCCACGCTGCCGGCGCCTGCCGGGCGCACGCCCGCGCGCATCGGCGTGGTCGCGCGCGGCGACCTCGACGCGCTGTCAGTGTCGGTGTCGGGCAATGCGCCGGCGCCGCTGAAGGCACGCCTGCAGCTGGAAGGCGAGCGCGAACCGCGCTGGCGTTTCGAGGCGAAGACCGATGCGCTGACCCTCGCCGCGCTGCTCGGCGAGGACGCCGACGAGGTGCCGTACGCCTTCGACCTGCGCGCCGAGGGCATCGGCGGACGCGCCACGCTGCAGGGCCGCGTCGCACAGGGCGATCTCGACGTGACCCTGCTGCCGTCGAAGGTCGCGCTGGAAGAGCAGGTGCTGGTGCTGTCGCCGCTGTCGGCCGCGCTGCTCGGCGGCATGCTGTCGGCAACCGGTCGCGCGGATTTCACCACGCCGTCCGACCCGAGTTTCGATGGCAGCGTGCGCGCGCGTGGCCTGCGCTGGCAGGGCGAGGCCGCCGACGCGGTGGCGGTGGTCGGCGACGGCGACTTCAAGGTGTCGGGCCGCCTGCGTGCGTGGACCGCCGACGGCAGCGCGAAGCTGCAGCGCGGCCGCGATCGCGCCGAGGTCGCGCTGAAGGCGCGCGGCGACGGCGAGGCCGCGAAGATCGACACCCTGCGCGCGGTGATGCCCGGTGGCCGGCTCGATGCCGCCGGCGACATCGCATGGACGCCAGCCTTGCGATGGCGCCTCGACGCCACGCTGGCCGGCTTCGACCCGGGCTATTTCGCGCCGGACTGGCGCGGCGCGGTGCAGGGCCGGCTGCGCCTGGGCGGCGATACCCGGCGCGATGGCGGACTGGATGCGCGCGTCGAGGCCAACGACCTCGGCGGTCGCCTGCGCGGTCGAGCGCTCGGCGGTCGCGCCGACGTGATCGCGCACCTGCCCGCGAACGACGGCGGGCGTACCGATGTCGAGGGCATGGTCGCGCTGCGCCTGGGCGACAGCCGCATCGATGCGAAGGGCAAGGTCGCCGCGGACATCGTGGTCGATGCCGAACTGGCGCCCCTGCAATTGGCCGACCTGCTGCCGCAGGGGCAGGGCATGCTGCGCGGCCGCGTCGCGCTGCGCGGGCCGCGCACGACGCCGGATGTCGATGTCGATCTGGATGGCCGCGACCTGCGCTGGGACGACTGGCGCGCCGCGCGCCTGACTGCGCGTGGTCGCCTGCCGTGGCGCGCGGGACGGCCCGGTGCACTGGACATCGAAGGCGAAGGCGTGGAGGCGGGCCTGGGCTTCTCGCGCCTGCGCCTGGCGGCGCGCGGGGCGGTCGAGGCGCTGCAGCTCGACGGCGATGCGCAGGCCGACCTCGGCACGTTCGCACTGCGCGGCGATGTCGCGAAGCGCGGCGCGCAGTGGCAGGGCACGCTGGCGACGCTGCGCGTGGCGCCGACCACCGGCGCGGCCTGGGCGCTGCGCGCGCCGGCCGCGTTCACGGCGACGCCGGGCGCTTCCGGCCTGCGCCTGCGCATCGCATCCAGTTGTTTCGCCACCGACGACGGCGCCGGCTCGCTGTGCGCCGATGTCGACTGGCCCACCCGCGTCGACGCGAAGGGCGAGGCGCTGCCGCTGTCGCTGCTGTCGCCGTATCTCGCGGCCGGTGAGGACGCGCAGCGCAAGCGTCGCGACCAGTGGCGCCTGCGCGGCACGGTCGATCTGGATGCGCGCGTGCGTCCGGTCGGCGGCAGCTGGGCCGGGACCGCGCAGCTGCGCTCGGCCGAAGGCGGGTTGGCGCTCGATGCGCGCAGCCGCCGCGACGTGCTCGCCTATGCGAACCTGCGCCTCGATGCGCGCTTCGATCCGCGCGGCATGGAAGCGCAGCTGGCCAGCGCGCTGCGCGACGACGGCCGAGTCTCGGCGGACATCGCCATGGGGTGGGACGCCTACGCGCCGCTGCGCGGCGAGATCGACGCCGACATCCGCAACCTCGTGTGGCTCGAACTGTTCTCGCCCGACATCGTCGAACCGCGCGGTCGGCTCGCTGGGCGCATCGCGCTGGGCGGCACGCGCGTGCAGCCGACCCTCGGCGGGCAGGCGCGGCTGACCGGCTTCACCGCCGAACTGCCCTCGCTGGCGATCAGCCTGCGCGATGGCGACGTGCGCATGGACGCGCAGGCCGATGGCAGCGCGCGCATCGTCGGCAGCGTGCGCAGCGGCGAGGGCGTGGTGCGCGTCGACGGCACGCTGGGCTGGATGAGCGACGACACCCCGCTGCGGCTCGCGGTGCGCGGCGAGAACGTGCTGGTGTCCGACACCCGCGAACTGCGCGCGGTGATCGATCCGGACGTGACCGTGCGCTATGCCGCCGGCCAGCCGATCGCGGTCTCCGGCAGCGTGCGCATTCCCAGCGCGAAGCTCGACCTCGAACGCCTCGATGCCGGCGTGTCGGCATCGGAGGACGTGGTCGTGCTCGATCCGGTCAATCCAGAACGCGAGCGTGCGTCGTCGCTGGACCTCGACCTGGCCCTGGTGATGGGCAACGACGTGCGCCTGCACGGCTTCGGCCTGGACGGCACGCTCGGCGGCAGCGTGCGCATGCGCGCGCGTCCGGGCCGCGAGACGGTCGCCACGGGTTCGCTCGACGTCGACGGCCGCTACACCGCCTACGGCCAGAAGCTGCAGATCACGCGCGGCCGGCTGGTGTGGTCGAACAACGCCTTCGGCGACCCCGTGCTCGACATCCGCGCGCAGCGCGCGGTCGGCAGCGTCACCGCCGGCATCGACGTGCGCGGCCGTGCATCCGCACCGGAAGCGAACGTGTGGAGCGACCCGGCCACCAGCGAATCCGAAGCGCTGTCCTATCTCGCGCTCGGCCGCCCGCTGTCGAGCATCACCTCCGACGAGAACCGCCAGCTCAGCGGCGCGGCGGCGGCGCTGTCGGCCGGCAACCTGCTCGCCTCGCAGCTCGGCACGAAGATCGGCTTGGACGACGCCGGCCTCAGCGAATCGCGCGCGCTCGGCGGCACCGTGGTCGGCATCGGCAAGTACCTCTCGCCGCGCCTGTACGTGAGCTACGGCGTGTCGCTGCTCGGCACCGGCCAGGTGGTCACGCTGAAGTACCTGCTGCGCAAGGGCTTCGACATCGAGATCGAATCGAGCACGGTCGAGAACCGCGGCTCGGTGAACTGGCGGAAGGAGAAGTGAGGCCACAAGACGCGATGATCGCGTCCGCGCGGCGTCACAGTGCCGGCAGCAGCTTCTCGATCAGCAGTTTCGCGGTCAGGCGGTGCGGCTGCGGCACGTCGTAGTTGGTCGTGGTGATCACGATCACGACCTTCTGCGCGGGGAAGACCTGCACGGTGTTGCCGCCGGCGCCGTTCATCGCGAAGGTCTGCCAGATCGCGCCCTTCGCGGGGAACTGCATGCGCCACCACAGATAGCCGTATTCGACGCCGTCGTCGACGCGCGCATGCGGGGCGACGGAGGTCTTCACCCAGTCCGCCGGGACGAGCTGGCGACCGTTGCGACGGCCGCTGTCGAGATAGAGCTGGCCGAGCGCGAACAGGTCGCGGCTGCGCAGGCCCAGGCCGCCGCCGGCCTGCGGCAGGCCCAGCGGCGACAACTGCCATTCGGGTTTCTCGATGCCCAGCGGCGCGAACAGTCGGCGCTGTGCGTAGGCGTCCAGTCGTTCGCCGACGGCGCCCTGGATCGCGGCGCCGAGCGTGGTCACGCCTGCGGTGCAGTAGCGGAAGTTGCGGCCGTAGGGCGAATCGGCGGGCTTCGGCATCCAGGCCGGGAAGCCCTGGATCGGCAGGTCGAGGTAGAAGCCCACCCAGTCCTCGACCAGGTACATGCGCTCCTCGTTGCCGCGCGAGAATTGGTTTTCGTCGTTGCATTCGAGCAGCGACGACATCGTCGCCAGGTCCTCGAAGCTGATCTTCGCCTTGCGCGGATCGGGATGGGCCATCGGCGGCCGCTCGCCGAGATAGGGCAGCATCGGCGCCTGCGCGTTCGCGATCTTGCCGTCGGCGATGGCGAGGCCGAGCAGCATGCCGGCGACGGTCTTGGTCGCCGAGCGTGTGTTGCGCCGCGCCTCGGCGCCGCCTGCATCGAAATAGCGTTCGTAGAGGACCTTGCCGTCGCGGGCCACGATCACGCTGGTGATCTGCTTGAACTCGCCGGCCTCGATCGCGCGGGTGGTGTCGGCGAAGGGGTCGACGGCAGGCGCGGGCTGCGCGGCCTTGGCGGAGGCGGTGCACAGCAGCAGGGCGAGCACGGGCAGAACGGTGGCGCGTGGTGCGAGGCGCATGTCGGGATCCGGTAAGGCGATGTCGCTCACGTTAGCAGACGGTCCGCGCCGGATTTGAACGCACTGAACCGCGACTCAGCCCGTGCGCCGGAACGTGCCGGGCGTGCATGCGAAGGCATCGCGGAAGGCACGGTTGAAATGCGCCTGGTCGGCATAGCCGGCGCGCGCGGCGACATCGGCCAATGCGAGGCGCGGACGGCGGCGCAGCAGGTCGACGGCGCGATCCAGCCGGCACTCGCGCAGGTATTCGCCCGGCGAACAGCCATAGCGGCGACGGAACGCGCGCGCAAACGCCACCGGATGCACACCCGAGAGCGTCGCCAGTTCGTCGATGCGCGGCGGACGCGCGCAGTCGTCGCGCAGACGCTCGTGCGCGCGCGACAGCCACGCGGGGCCGTCGCCGTCGTCGACGATGCGTCGTTGCAGGCCGTCGAGCACGCCTTCGATCCCGGCCTCCACGGTCAGCGGCGACACGTCGTCCCAGCGCGCCAGCTCGTCGCGCACCCGGCGGATGTGCTGCTCGGCGATTGCGCCCGCGCGCACCGCCGTGGTCGGCAAGGCGCGGCACGCGAGCGCTTCCGCCGGGATCGAGAGCGTGAAGAAGCGGCCGTCGAGCCCGCGGAAGCAGTCGCGGTGGGTGGTACCGGGCGGGTTGTAGACCAGCACCGGATGCAGGCAGACCGCCGGCATCCCGCGCGCGCTGCTGACATATTTCCCGGCCAGCACCAGCACGAAGTGCGCATCGGCGTGGGTGTGCGTTTCGACTTCATGCTCGGGCACGGTCGGCTGCAGTTCGGCCAGTTCGATGGCGCGCGCCTCCGCGCCCGTAGCGCTGCAGGCATCGTCGTCGATGCGTCGGCGACGCTCGAAGGCGCCGTAGAAGCCGCCGTGCGCGAAGGTCTTCATGCCTCGCGCAGGCCCGATGCCCGCAAGGGTCTTCGACTGTCCATGCTCAGCCCTTCTGCCTCGCCGTCGCGAACAGCGCGTAGCCGGCGACGATCAGCACCGCGAACCAGGCCAGCGCCATCAACGGCATGTCGACCATCGGCGGCGGCAGCTTCGCGCCGGCCAGCGTGGTGACGTAGTGGTGCGCGGTGTGGCGATAGGGAAACAGCCAGCCCCATTTCCAGGGCAGGGTCATCAGCGAGGCCAGCCACAGCACGAAGCCGATGCCGATCGGCACCATGAAGTTGCGGTAGCGCAGGCTGAGCAGGTACTGCAGCGCGACGATCGGCAGGCAGCCGAGCAGGAACAGGCCGATGTCGCGGGCGAAGGCCGCCACGGGCACCGGCGCGACCGGCAGGTCCACGCCGGGCAGCAGCGCCGGCAGCAGCGCGACGCCGCCCAGCGCGACGAGGAACAGCGCCATGTACTGCAGCAGCATGCCGAGGATGATCGCGAGCTTGGCGAGGTAGATCGTGGGCACCGACAGCGGCAGCGCGTGCACCTGCTTCCAGGCGTTGTTGCGGTGTTCGATCTGTGCGATCAGGCTGGTCGCGAAGATCGTGCCCATCGGCAGCAGGAACATCGCGGTGAATTCCCAGGCCTTCTTCCACAGCGCCGGCCAGTAGTGCGCCGAGGCGTGCAGGGCGGGCAGGTCCTCGTGGTTCCACAGGCGTGCGGCCAGCAGCATCGCCGGCACGAACACGCCGCCGACCAGCACCAGCCAGGCCGACAGGCTGCGCCGCTGCTTCAGCCATTCGCAATGCAGCGCGTCGAGGAAGGTGGCGCGGTAGGGGACGGCGCTCATGCGGCTTCTCCCAGCGCCACGGGCGCAGTGCTGCGGTCTTCGACGATGTCCATGAAGATGCGTTCCAGGTCGCCGCGCTCGGGCGCGAGTTCGAACACGTCGATGCCGGCGGCCACCAGGCTGCGGTTGAGCGCGGCGGTGCTGGCGTCGTCCAGCGCCGGCAGCGACAGGGCATCGCCGTCGTGATGCACCGCATGTCCCTCGCGCGCGAGCAGTGCCCGCGCCGCGTCGTCGTCGCCGGTGCGCAGGCGCAGCGCGCGGCGCTGGTGCTGGCGCGCCTGCAGCGCGTCGATCGTGCCCTGGAACATCAGCCGGCCGCGATGCAGGATGCCGACGTGCGTGGCCAGCTTCTCCACTTCCGGCAGCAGGTGGCTCGACACCAGGATCGTGATGCCCAGTTCGCGGTTGAGGCGCTGCAGCAGTTCGCGCATCTCGACGATGCCGTTCGGGTCCAGGCCGTTGCTCGGCTCGTCGAGGATCAGCAGGTCCGGCGCGTGCAGCAGCGCGATGGCCAGGCCGAGGCGCTGCTTCATGCCCAGCGAGAACTGCCCGGCGCGCTTGTGTCCGGTCTGCGCCAGGCCGACCAGCGCCAGCACCTCGTCGATCCGGTCGCGCGGGCAGCGATACACCTTTTGCAGCAGGGCGAGGTTCTCGCGCGCGGACAGATGGTCGTAGAACGACGGGCTTTCGATCATCGAACCGATGCGGCGCAGCAGGCCGATGCGGTCTTCGTCGAGGCGGCGGCCGAAGATCGCGATCTCACCCTGCTGCCGGCGCAGCAGGCCGAGCAGCAGGCGCAGGGTGGTGGTCTTGCCGGCGCCGTTGGGGCCGAGGAAGCCGTAGATGCTGCCGGTCGGCACCTGCAGGTCGATCCCGTCGAGGACGAGGTCGCGGCCGTAGCGGTGAACGAGGGCCTGGGTCTGGACGCAATACACGGGGATCTCCGAAGGGGCGCGGCGCGGGGATCGACGGATCGCGCTGCGCGCCGTCCCACATTCAACGCAAGCCGGTCGTGCACCACACCTGCCGGAAGGCAGGGGGACCTCCTGCTTCAGCGTCCCTGCGGGATCGCCTGCAGCGCGCGTTGCAGCACGACGTCTTCGGTCCCGGCCACGATCGGCGTGTCGATCCCGATGTCCGGCACCACGCCGCGCGGGCGCGGGTCGCCGTTCGGACGCAGGATGCGCGCCTTCGGGTAGCCGACCTCGATTCCGGTGCGCGGCAGCGCGAACTGCTCCATTGCTCCCAATGTGCTGGCCAGGTCGGCGGTTTCCTCGCCGATCACGGTGCCGAACCCGAAGTCCTGCACGATCGCCGCCACCGACACCGCGTTGGAATACGAATGCCGGTTCACGAGCAGGAACACCCGGCCCTCGAAGCGCCGACCGGCACGCGGTTGCACCCAGTCGATCGGGAATTCGACCAGGGCGCCGTCGGGTTTGTCGCGATACAGCACGTCGAAGCGTGCCGACAGGCTGTCCTTGTCGCCGCCGCTGTCCTGCAGCCGCCTGCGGTTGGAGGCGGTGGTCTGCGCGCTGACCCGGATCTCGAAGCGGTGGCTGAAGCGGAAGGGCTTGTCGGCGATCCACGCCAGCAGCGGATCGCTGAAGGCGTTGTCGCCACCGGGGTTGTCGCGCAGATCGATCAGCAGGGTGCGTGCATCATGGTCGATGAACTCCGCGAAGGCCCGGTCGACGAAGGCGAGGAACGCGGCGTTGTCCCACGGGCTCGTGGCCTCGGGGCGGTTGTCGTAGAACGGGCCGGGGCGCAGGTAGGCGATGCCCCCGTCCAGCATCCGCGCCTCGCGGGCGTTCCAGTCCAGTTCGAAGCGCGGCGCGCGCGCCGCCATCAGTGTTGCGTACTCGGCGCGGCTGCGTGCGGTCGCCACGGCATCGACCTCGCGGCCGTCGGCCTTGCGTACGCGCAGCGCGAAACGGTCGTGCGAGCCGTGCGCCAGCCAGGCCAGCATCGGCAGGCGGGTTTCGAGCTGGGTGTCGCGCAGGTGGTCGTTGTCGGCTGAGATCAGTGCGCGGACCGGTGCCAGCCAGGCATCGACCGGCTGGCCATCGACCGCCAGCAGCACGTCGCCGGCCTCGACCCCTGCAACCTCGCCGACGGTGTCGCTGACGAACACCCGGCCGTCGACCACGCGCAGGAACAGCGGAAACGCCGTGCCGCCGCCGCTGCGATAGGTCTCCCAGGCGTCGGCCGGGGGCTCGACGCGGGCATGCGCGACCCGGCCGAAGGCCGCGAAGCGCTGGAAGCGGACGCGCGCCTCGGCGGTGGTCAGCGGGGTGTCGAGTTCGGCGCGCATGCGGCGGTGCAGGGCGTCGTACTCGGCCTGCGACCGGTGCGCGTACAGGTCGACGTGCGCGGCGCGCAGGCCGGCGTACAAGGCATCGAAGTCCTCGCGCAGGTGCTCGACCGGATGCGGGGGCGGGCCCTCGGCGGGCGTGGCGGCGCAGGCGGCCAGGCCGACCAGCAGCAGGGGCGACAGGAAGAAGGCGGCAAGGGAACGACGTGGGACGGACATGGTCTCTCCGGGGGCGGCAGTGCTTGCGTGTCATCCCAGCGCCGACAATCCTAGATCACCATGACCGCAGGCTCCCGCTGTGCCGATGTTTTTCTCCCGAAGGATCTTCGCCCGTGAAAACAACAGCTTGCGCCGATGAGTTCCGCGTCGGTGCGTGGCGTGTGGACCGCGGGGCCTGCGCCTTGCACGGTCCGGACGACGAGCAGCGCGTGGAACCGAAGGTCATGGACCTGCTCTGCCTGCTCGCCGACCACCCGGGCCAGGTGCTGTCGCGGGAGCGGATCATGGCCGCGCTGTGGCCCGGCCAGATCGTCGGCGACGATGCCCTGGCGCGCACGCTCTCCAAGCTGCGCCAGGCGCTGGGCGACGATGCGAAATCGCCGCGCTACATCGAGACCATCGCCAAGCGCGGCTACCGGTTGCTGGCCGAGGTCGAGTCCGCCGATGCGACGCAGGGCGACATGCCGGTGGATGCGCCGGCCTCATCCCCGGCAGCCGACGCTGCGCCATCTCGGCGTCGGTTGTGGCTCTGGCCAGCGGTTTTGGTCGCGGTCGTGGTGTCGCTGCTGGCGATCGTCTTCGTGATCCCTGCGAACTTCCGCGCGGATCGATCGAAGGCCGGGATCGCAAAGGACGATGACGCCGCGGTGCTGCTCACCCGCGCCGACGACGCCTACTTCCAGTTCTCGCGCGCCGACAACGAGGCCGCCATCGAGCTGTACCAGCGCGTGCTGGGCCTGCATCCCGACGATCCGGCCGCGCTCTCTGGACTGGCCAATGCGCTGACCCAGCGCAGCCTGCGCTGGCCGGCGCAGCCCGGGAACGGGCCGGCCGAGTTCACCCAGCTGCGCGATGCCCTGGCCAATGGCCACCTGGCGCAGCCACCGGCGAAGCAGCAGCTGCAGCGCGCACAGCAGCTCGCCGAACGCGCGGTCGCGGTCGTGCCCGAGTCCTCGGCCGCGTACAAGGCCCTGGGCTTCGTCGCCAGCGCGCAGGGCGATGTCGATGCCGCGCTGGCGGCGTATCACCGCGCGGTGGCGCTGGATCCCGATGCCTGGGGCGCGCTGATCAACATCGGCGACGTGTTGGAGATCCTCGGTCGCGACGCCGAGGCCCTGCCGTACTTCGAGCGCGCGCATGCGGCGATGGCGCGGGCCTACGACCGCAACCCGGCGCAGATCCGGCCCTGGCATGCGCGCCTGGGCGTGGTGATCGCGGAACGTCACCGTGCACGCGGTGATCGCGCGGCGGCGGAAGGCTGGTATCGCCGGGTGCTGGCGCAGTCGCCGCTGCATCCGGAGGCGACGCGCGGACTGGCTGCGCTGCTGCGTGAAGGCGGCGATGCCGCCGGTGCCGAGCGCCTCTGCGCGGAGCTCGTCCAGCGGCTGGGAGCCAAACAGGGCTGCGACGTGCCTGCGCCATGATTCGCGGGTGACGCACGGATGCAACGCGTGGATCGGCTCCCTCCCCCGCGAGCGGGGGAGGGTTGGGGTGGGGGAAAGAGGATCGGGGTAGGCGTCGTGCGCGAAACGCGCCTCAGCCCACCAGCAGCCGGTTCATGCGCGCGATGAACGACGCGGGGTCGTCCAGGGTGCCGCCTTCGGCGAGCATCGCCTGTTCGAAGATCAGCGCGGCGTAGTCGGCGACCAGGGCCTCGTCGCCGTCCACCGCTTCGACGCGCTTGATCAAGGCATGGCCCGGATTGATCTCCAGGATCGGCTGCGATGGCGGCACCGCCTGGCCGGCGGCGGCGAACAGGCGCTGCATGTGCAGCGACATGTCGTACTCGTCGACGACCAGGCAGGCGGCGGAATCGACCAGGCGGTTCGACACGCGCACGTCCTTCACCCGCTCGCCCAGCGCGGCCTTGAGCTTGTCGACCAGCGGTGCGGCTTCCTTCGCGGCTTCTTCCTGCTTCGCCTTGTCTTCCTCGCTGCCGAGCTTGTCGAGGTCGATCTCGCCCTTCGCGACGTTGCGCAGGCGCTTGCCTGCGTATTCGTACAGGTAGCTCGACATCCAGTCGTCGATGCGCTCGTGCAGCAGCAGCACCTCGATGCCGCGCGCCTTCAGCGCCTCCAGCTTCGGATGGTGGCGCGCCGCGTTCCAGCCGTCGGCGGTGAGGTAGTAGATGTCTTCCTGCAGCCCGGCCATGCGCTCGATGTAGTCGTCCAGCGAGATGCGCTGGTCGGCGCTGTCGCTGCGCGTGGTGGCGAAGCGCAGCAGCTTGAGCACGCGCTCGCGGTTGGCGGTGTCCTCGACCACGCCTTCCTTGAGCACCGCGCCGAAGGCTTCCCAGAACTTCACGTAGTTCTCGGGTTCGTCGCGCGCGATCTTCTCCAGCAGGTCGAGCACGCGCTTGGTCAGCGCACCCTTGATGCGCTCGACCTGGCGGCTTTCCTGCAGCAGTTCGCGGCTCACGTTCAGCGGCAGGTCGTCGGAATCAACCACGCCGCGCGCGAAGCGCAGGTAGGCCGGCAGCATCTGCTCGGCCGCGTCCATGATGAAGATGCGCTTGATGTACAGCTTCAGGCCCTTGCGCTCGTCGCGCCCGGCCTGGAAATCGAAGGGTGCGTGCCCCGGGACGTAGAGCAGCGAGGTGAAGTTCTGGTTGCCCTCGACGCGGTTGTGCGTCCACGACAGCGGATCGGCGAAGTCGTGGGAAATGTGCTTGTAGAACGCCTTGTAGTCGTCGTCCGACAGGTCGGTCTTGGCCCGGGTCCACAGCGCCGAGGCCTGGTTGACGGTTTCGAGCTCGGGCGCCGGCGTTTCGGCGTCGTCCTCGGTCTTCACGACCGGCTTCAGCATGCGGATCGGGAAGCCGACGTGGTCGGAATAGGTGCGCACCAGCGAACGCAACTTCCAGTCCTGCAGGTAATCGTCGGCGTCGTCGCGCAGGTGCAGGTAGAGCGTGGTGCCGCGCGTCGTGTCGGCCGGTGCCGGTTCCACGCTGAACTGGCCGTCGCCCGTCGAGCGCCAGGTCCAGGCGTCGTCGCTGCCTGCGCGGCGGCTGGTGACCGCGATCTCGTCGGCGACGATGAAGGCCGAGTAGAAGCCCACGCCGAACTGGCCGATCAGCTGCGCGTCGACCTGCTGGCCGGCGGCGATGGATTCGAGGAAACGCTTCGTGCCCGAGTGCGCGACCGTGCCGAGGTTGCGCATCAGCTCCTCGCGCGACATGCCGATGCCGTTGTCGCGGATGCTCAGGGTCCTGCTGTCGCGGTCGACGACGATGTCGATGGCCAGCTCGCCGCCATCGGCCAGCAGCTCGGGCTGGGCCAGGGCCTCGAAGCGCAGCTTCTCGCAGGCGTCCGAGGCGTTGGACACCAGTTCGCGCAGGAAGATGTCCTTGTTCGAATACAGCGAATGGATGACCAGCTTGAGGACCTGCTGGACATCGGCCTGGAAGGCATGGGTCTCGGCCTGCGGGGCCGTTTCGGTGGTGGCGTCGGTGCTCATCCGGAAGCTCCTGGAAAGTCGGTGGAACGGACAGACCGCGGAGATTGGGCGCCGGAGACGTGGTTTCAAGGCCCCGCAGCGGCCGGGGGACCGGTCGCTGCGGGGAGTGGGGCCGCCGGTCCGGGGAGGCGCCGGCGGCCGTGGCGCGTCAGCGCGACTTGATCGCGCGTTTCAGGGTCGCCTCGCCGGTCGCCCCCTCGGCGAACACCGGGTCGCCGGTGGTGCCCACGTCGAACAGGCAGTCCCGCTGCAGTTTTTCGTCCTTGACCCGCGCGCAGACCTCCTTGGCCAGTTCCACGTTCCTCGGATCCATCGGCGGCACCTTGTCGGCCGGATAGGGTTCGCTCACGAACTTCTCCGGACCCAGCGCCTCTTCGTAGTCGAACAGACTCTCATTGACCCCGGGTTCCTCGGCGATGGCCCGCGTGGTGGCCCGGCTGGCGGTCAGGCTGCGCGTGCTGGTGCGCGTGCTGACGCGCCACTTGTCCGAGAAGCCCGGGCTCGTCCATTCCCCGGCCTTGAGCACGCCCATGATGCCGTCGGTCGCCTGCGTGTTGTAGGCACGGACGTTGAGGTACCAGACGTTGCCGTAGGGCCAGAAGTACGCGCTGGCGGTCATCTTCGTGCCATCCGGGAAGTCGATGACGATGCCGGTGCTGCCCTGCGGCGAGACCTTGCCGCCGTCGAGCGCGATGCCGCCCGCTGGCAGTCGCGTGACCACGCCGTCGATGCGCAGCTGCAGGCCGGACGGATCGGGCGTGAAACCCGTGCCGGGCTGCCAGGTGACGCGATGCTTGCCGACGCGCGCGGCGACCGCAGTGTTGACGCTGACCCAGGGCAGGCTGTCCACGGGGCGCTGCCGGGTCTGGAACTCCATGCCCTGGCCGCGCAGCGCAACGAATTCGCCACCGGTCTGGAAGTCGTAGTACAGGCCGTTGACGGTCCGGATGTGGGGATCGCCGTCGTTGTAGCCGTCGTTGAGCGAGCCGTAGTGCAGCTGCTCGTTCGGCGATCCGGTGCCGCGGTTGGCCACGCCCGGCCAGGACGGCGTGACGCCGAAGATGTTGTTCGCCCAGTGGATCGCGGCGCGCACCGCCGTGGGCGTCGCCGTCGGATAGGTCTGCAGGTAGCGCGCGGCCACGCCGGCCACGTGCGGCGCGGCCATCGACGTGCCGCTGATCGTGTTCGTCGCCGTGTTGCTGCCGATCCACGCGGAGGTGATGTTGCTGCCGGGCGCGAACCAGTCGAGGCAGGTGCCCCAGTTCGAGAACCACGAGCGGGTATCGGTGTTGTCGATCGAGCCGACGGTGATCATCACGGGCGCGCGCGCCGGCGAGAAGCCGCAGGCATCGGCGTTGTTGTTGCCTGCCGCGACCACGACCGTCAGGCCGTGCGTGTTGTGCAGGTTCGCGGCCGCCGCATCGGCGGAGGTATTGCCGCCGCCGCCGAGGCTCATGTTCACGACGGCCGGCGTGACGTGGTTGGCGGCGACCCAGTTCATGCCTGCGATGATCGTCGACCACGGCGAGCCGCCGCTGCAGCCGAACACGCGCACCGGATGGATGGTGACGGCCTTGGCGATGCCATAGGTCGTGCCGCCGATGGTGCCGGCGACATGCGTGCCATGGCCGTTGCAGTCGTTGACGCCGCCGCCGATGAAGTCGGCGCCGAGGCCGACGCGACCGGTGAACTCGTTGTGGCTGACGTTGAGGCCGGTGTCGATCACGTAGGCGTGGACGCCGGCGCCGGTGGTGTCGTAGGTGTACCAGGTGTCCAGCGGCAGCAGGCGACGGTCGACGCGATCGATGCCCCAGGTCGCGCCGGTCTGGATGGTGCCGGGCATCGCGATGCCGTCCTGCTCCACGTAGGCCACGCGCGGATCGGCGAGCAGGCGGGCGAGCGCCTTGTCGTCGGCCCTCACCACGAAGCCGCGCAGCACGCGGTCGTAGGTGCGGATCAGGCTGGCGCGATGCTGCATGGCGATCGATTTCGCGGCCACCGGCACGCGGCTGATGCGGCTGGATTCGCCGACCAGGCTCGCGGCCTGCGGCTTGAGTACCACGATGTACTGGCCCTTGATCGGCTTCGCGGTCGTGCGCAGCTGGCCTGCGAAAGCGGGTGCGGCGGCGCAGAGCAGCGAAGCGCCGACGGCGAAGGCGAGATGATGCATTCGAAGTGTCATCGTACGTTCCTTGTCCATGGTGTGAGTCACGATGCGGACTGAACAGTCCGTCTGATCGTTCCGTCTGATCAGTCCATTGGCGCGGATCGCGTCATGCCGGGTTGTTGCGATCACGCATGAAGCGATGTCCGTGCTTCATTTCCCGCGATCCGCAGCTGCAGCCTACGCCTGCTTGATGACACGTGCCATCCCCTCATCATGCGATGCGCATGCACTTCGATACCTTGCGTCAATCGATGCGCGCATCGCGCGAAGAATGCTCTATGGCCATGGCGTCCAGGATGTCGCGATGCGCGGGCATCGGTCGCCGTCTGCGTGCCGTGCCCGCGCGTTGTCGGCGTGCCGGCGCCATCGCTATGCTGTCGTCGATACGCAGACGGGGAGACAGGGACACGACATGCAGCGGCGGCGATTCATCGAGCTCCTCGGTTTGATCGCACTGGGCGCCCATGGCGGCGCGCAGGCGGCTGGTGCCCAGGCCACGGCGCGGGCGGGCACGGCCGGGCGGATCCTCGTCATCGGCGCCGGCCTCGCGGGCCTTGCCGCCGCGCGCCGCCTGCAGGCGGCAGGACACGAGGTCATCGTGCTCGAAGCGCGCGATCGCATCGGTGGCCGGATCTGGACCAGCCAGCATTGGCCCGAACTGCCGCTCGACCTCGGTGCGAGCTGGATCCACGGCGTGCGCGGCAATCCGATCACCGCGCTGGCCGACGAGGTCCAGGCGAGGCGCCTGCGCACCGAGTACGACCGCAGCGTGCTGTTCGACACCGACGGGCGCGAAGTCGAGGGCGCGCGCGCCGCCGCGATGGACGCGCTGCGCGAACGCCTGGCCGCCGCCGTGGCGCGCGCCCAGCAGCGCGACCGCGATATCTCGGTGCAGTCGGTCGTCGAGGCGCTGGCGACGCAGATGAAGGCGACGCCCGCGGAGCGTCGCGACCTGGCGTTCGCGGTGAGCGCCGAGTTCGAGCAGGAATACGCCGGCAGCGCATCGCGAATGTCGGCGCACTGGTTCGACGATGTCGACGAATTCGAGGGCGGCGACGTGCTGTTCGCCGAGGGCTTCCGGACGATCGTCGATCACCTCGCCGCCGGCCTGCGCATCGAACGCAACCAGACTGTGCGCGAGATCCACTGGCGACGCGGCGCGGTGCGCGTGGTCACCGATGCGGGCGAATTCGAGGCCGACCAGCTCGTGGTCACCCTGCCGCTGGGCGTGCTGCAAGCCGGGGATGTCCGCTTCCTGCCCGAACTGCCCGCAGCCAAGCGCGAGGCCATCGCCCGCCTCGGCATGGGCACCCTCGACAAGTGCTATCTGAAGTTCGCCGAGGCGTTCTGGGACGAAGACGCCGACTGGCTGGAATACATTCCCGACACACCCGGCGCGTGGACCGAATGGGTGAGCTTCCAGCGCGTCGCCGGGCAGCCGGTGCTGCTGGGCTTCAACGCCGCCGACCGCGCAGTCGCGATCGAAGCCTGGACCGACGAGGCGATCGTCGCGGATGCGATGCGCACGCTGCGCATCATCCACGGCGACGACATCCCCGATCCGCTCGACGCGCAGATCACCCGATGGCATCGCGACCCCTTCGCACGCGGGTCGTATTCCTTCAACGCGCTTGGCGCGACCCCGGCGATGCGCGACGCGCTGGCCGCACCGGTCGACGGCACCCTGTTCTTCGCCGGCGAAGCGACCGGACGCAGGCACTTCGGCACGGCGCATGCCGCGTATCTGTCCGGACTGCGCGCAGCGCGGGAGATGGGGGCGGGCTAGCGCGCTGGAAGCCCTGGGCGCCATCGCGCATCGCGATGGCCGGACATGCAGGCGGCGGATGATCTGCGGGGAAATGGCACAGCCGGCGCGTGCGAATTCCCAACGGCTCCAGCGGTCGTTCGGCCTGTGCGAAATCGCTTGTCGTGTATCGATATCTCAGGGCGGGGCCGGCAGTGCATGCATGAGGAAGCGCGCTGCGGGCCCGAGCACGACCTTCGCGACGCGCACGACCGAAATCGGGACACTCGGCATGCGGTCGCGCCCATCCCAGCTTTCGATCCGGAGTTCGCGAAGACGCCCGCTGGCGAGGTCGTCCTGCACCAGGTGCGCGGGCAGGCTGCCCCAGCCGACGCCTTCGCGGAGCAGGCGGCGCTTCATGTCGAGATCGGTGACGCGCCAGGAATCCAGCGCATGCACGCCCAGGTCGTCGAGGTCCGCATTGCCGATCGCGCGCGTCCACACCACCTGCATGTGCCCGCGCAGCTGCGCGACGCCGATGGGCGCCTGCAGTTGCGCCAGCGCATGCGAAGGCGCGGCCACCACGACCAGCGATTGTTCGCCCATGTGCCTGGACTCGAATTCGCTGCCCAGCGGCGAGATCGCCGCGATGACACCCAGTTGCGCTTCTCCCGCGCGGAGCATCTCGATGTCCTCGCCGAACGTCTTGTGCGCGATGCGCACCCGCACCGACGGGTAGACGCGGCGCATCGCGTCGAGCGCGCGAATCACCGGCATCGGGTCCGTGAAATTGTTGACCACCAGCGACAGCGCCGCCTCCACACCATGCGCGAAACCGTCGGCCTGCTGCTGGAATTCCTCGAGTTCGTCGATCAGCCGCCTGGCGCGCGGCAGCAGGGCCCGGCCCGCATCGGTGAGCTGCGGCCGGTAGTGCGATCGATCGAACAGGACCAGCCCGGTCTGTTCTTCGAGGCCGCGGATGGCGTAGGTGACCGCCGACTGGGCACGCCCCAGCTTGCGGGCCGCCGCCGCGAAGCCGCCGCAGTCGACCACGGCGACGAAGACATGGAACTGGTCGAGGGTATAGGCGGCCACTTCATCTGATTTTCAGATCATCTTGATCCAAGTTACAGGATTCTCATGCGGATTTGGAGATGAAAGCATGCCGTCACCATCCACGATCGGAGCATCTCCATGACCTCCTCTCTTCACGCCCGCGCCCCGTCGAAGGGCCTGCGCATCGGCCTGTGGTGCGCGCAGGCCCTCCTCGCCCTGGTCTACCTGCCTGCCGGTGCCATGAAGCTGTTCTCGCCCGTCGCCCAGGTCGCCGCGCAGATTCCCTGGGCAGGCGATGTGCCGGAAGCGTTCCTGCGCCTGATCGGCGTGGTCGACCTGTCGGCAGGACTCGGCCTGCTGCTCCCGGCCCTGACCCGGATCGCACCGCGCCTGACCGTCTGGGCCGCCATCGGTTCGATCGCATTGCAGATCTGCGCCATCTCGTTCCACATCAGTCGCGGGGAATACCCGGTCATCCCGATGAACCTCACGATCATCGCCTTCTCCGCGTTCGTGGCCTGGGGCCGTGCCGGGCGTGCACCGATCGCCGCGCGTGGCGCCGCGCTCGCGTCCGCAGGCTGAAGACCGGATCGTGCCGGGATGCGCGCGCGCATGCAGGTCCGTTGCATCCGGCAGCTCCGACCCGGGCTTCGCGCATCGCGCCACTGGTGATGTCGCAGAGCCGATCCGAGCCCGGCATCGCAACAGCGCCATGCCCCAGCGTTCACCCACAGCGAGATCGCCAGATGTCCACGTGCAAGCAGCCCCCGGGAACGTTCGTGCCCGTCATCGACCGCAACCGCTGCGAAGGCAAGGGACCTTGCGTCGAGGCCTGTCCCTACGCGGTGCTGTCGATGTTCCGGCTGCCGAAGAACCAGCGCCATGGCCTGAGCCTCATCGGCACACTGAAAGGATTCGCGCACGGTTGGCGTCAGGCCGAAGTCGTCCAGCCTGACGCCTGCCGCGCCTGCGGCTTGTGCGTGTCGTCATGCCCCGAGCAGGCCATCCGTCTTGTGCGAGCGCCTGCCGCACCGAAGGAGGCGTTGTCGTCGACCGAAGGCTGATGCGGATCGGGCACCGCAGCGCGTGCTCGTCAACCGCGAATCACCCACGCCTGCGCGGTCGAAGTCCAGCGCCAGAACGCGAAACCCCTGCGGAATGCAGGGGTCGTCGGGTCCGCCGCGCGCCATCACGCATCGCGATGGCCGGAAATCCCGACTGGGAGATTGTCCGAAGGAAAATGGCGCGCCTGGAGGGATTCGAACCCCCGACCAACGGCTTCGGAAGCCGCTACTCTATCCGGCTGAGCTACAGGCGCGTGACGCCCATTGTCCCCGATTCGGGCGATCGACGCGAGCCTCCCCCGTCCGCAGTGCCCCTCCGATGAGCGAAACCCCCGAAATTCCCGTGGAAATTCCCGCCTGGCGCGAGCGCGCCCGCCTGTACTGGGCGCTGGTGCGCGGCGACCGGCCGATCGGCTGGCTGCTCCTGCTGTGGCCGACATGGTGGGGGCTGTGGCTCGCGGCGGAGGGCGTGCCGCCCTGGTGGACGCTGGTGGTGTTCTCGCTGGGCGTCTGGTTGACGCGCTCGGCGGGCTGCGTGATCAACGACTACGCCGACCGCTGGCTCGATCCCCAGGTCGAGCGCACCCGGGGCCGTCCGCTCGCCACCGGCGCGGTGCGCGGACGCGAGGCGCTTGCGGCGTTCGCGGTGCTGATGCTGGTCGCGTTCGCGCTGGTGCTGACCATGAACCGGCTGACCGTGCTGATGAGCGTGGTCGGCGTGCTGCTCGCCGCCAGCTATCCCTACCTCAAGCGCTACACCTACCTGCCGCAGGTCTATCTCGGCCTGGCGTTCGGCTGGGGCATCCCGATGGCGTTCGCGGCGATCCGCGGCGAGGTGCCGCCGATCGCGTGGATGCTCTACGTCGCGAACATCTGCTGGACCACCGGCTACGACACCTGGTACGCGATGGTCGACCGCGAGGACGACCTGCGCGCGGGCTCGAAATCTACCGCGATCCTGTTCGGCGACATGGATCTGGTCGCCCTCGGCGTGCTCTACGGCCTGTTCTTCCTCGGCATGGGCTTCGTCGGCCGCCAGGCGGGGCTCGACATCGCCTACTGGGCGGGACTCGGCGTCGCGGCCCTGCTGGTCGTCCACCAGTTCGTCATCGCCCGGCATCGCGAACGCGCCGCCTGCTTCCGCGCCTTCCTCGGCAATCACTGGGTCGGCATGGTGGTCTTCATCGGTCTGGCGGTGGCGCTGTGGATGAAGGGTTGAGGATTCAGCGCGCGGCTTCGCCTGCCAGTGCGCCGATCCTCGCCCAGTCCTTCGCCTTGAGCGCATCGCCGGGCACCATCCACGATCCGCCGACGGTGAGCACGTTGGACAACGCGCGATAGGCCGGCGCCTTCGCGGCGTCGATGCCGCCGGTGGGGCAGAACTTCGCCTGCGGGAACGGGCCGGCGAAGCCTTTCAGCGCCGCGATCCCGCCGCTGGCTTCGGCGGGGAAGAACTTGAAGCGGGTCCAGCCGTGTTCGAGGCCGCGCATCACTTCGCTGGCGGTGGCGATGCCGGGCAGGAACGGAATCGCTGAGGATTTCGCGGCGGCGTACAGCGCGTCGGTGGCGCCCGGAGAAATCGCGAACGCAGCGCCTGCGGCTTCGACCGCCGCGAGATCGTACGCGTTGAGCACGGTGCCGGCGCCGACGATGGCGCCGGGCACGTCGCGCATGCGCCGAATCGCGTCGAGGGCGATCGGCGTGCGCAGGGTGACTTCGAGCACGGGCAATCCCGCATCGACGAGGGCGCGTGCGAGCGGCAGGGCATCGTCGAGGTCGTCGATGGCGAGCACCGGCACGACCGGCGCGGCGCGCAGGATCGCGTCGATGCGCTGCAACTGTTCGGGCGTCATCGTGCGTGTTCCTTCGCGAGGTCGGCGCGCAGCGCCATGGCCGCGCCGAGCAGGCCCGGGCAGGTGTGGGTGATGACGCGGATGTTCACCGATTCGAGATAGGCGGCGAAGCGGCCCTTGGCGAGGAAGCGTTCGCGGAACGCGCTGCTGCGCAGGAAGGGCACGAAGCGCGGGACGATGCCGCCGGCGATCATCACCGTGCGCGATCCGTGGATCAGCGCTGCATCGCCGGCGACGCTGCCGAGCACGGCGCAGAAGCGGGCGAGGGTGCGACGCGCGGCCAGGTCATGGCCTTCGAGCGCGGCACTGACGATGTCGGCCGGTTCGCGCAATGCGTGGTGCTGGCCATTGGCGTGGTCGACCGCATCGCGCAGCACGGCGTCGATGTGCGACAGTCCGGCGCCGCAGAGCAGGCGTTCGTTCGAGACGCGACCGAAGCGCGCGGAGAACCAGCGCGCGATCGCATGTTCCTCGTCGCCCAGTGGCGCGAAGCTGACGTGGCCGCCTTCGGTCTCGACCACCTGCCAGTCTTCGTCGTGGCCGACCAGCAGCGCCACGCCGAGTCCGGTGCCGGGGCCGAGCACGGTGATCGGACCTTCGCGCAGGGCATCGTCGTCGCCGTGCAGCACGATGCGGTCGTTGTCGCCGAGCGCGGGCACCGACCAGGCGACCGCGCCGAAATCGTTGAGCACGTGCAGGTGATCGAGCGCCAGCGATGCCTGCAGCTCGCGCCGGGTGAACGACCAGGCGCGGTTGGTCAGGCGGATTTCCTCGCCGTCGACCGGGCAGGCGACCGCGATCGCGGCATGCTTCGGGCGTACGCCGACCATGTCGAGGTAATGTTCGGCGGCATGCTGCAGGCTGGCGAAACGCGAGGCGTCGAGGCTCTGCGGCTGCTCCACGCGCGGCACCGGGGAGGACAGGTCGGTCAGTGCGAAGCGCGCGTTGGTGCCGCCGATGTCGGCGATCAGGGCCGGCATCGCCAGCGATTCGTGCAAGCTCATGTCGACGCCTCCGCGTCTTCGTCATCGCCGAACAGCCCACACGCGCCGCGTTCGGCGGAGTTGGTGGTGCGGCGCATCGTGGCGAACAGTTCGCGACCGGTGCCGTGTGCATTCGCGGCGAGGTCGGGTTGCATGGGCGTGCGCGCGGACCACTCGGCCTCGTCGACCAGCGCCTGCATCGTGCCGGCCTCGGCGTCGATCGCGATCACGTCGCCTTCGCGCAGCATCGCGATCGCGCCGCCGCAGGCGGCTTCCGGGCTCACGTGGATCGCGGCCAGCACCTTGCCCGAGGCGCCGGACATGCGGCCATCGGTCAGCAGCGCCACGCGCTGCCCGCGGTCCTGCAGCACCGACAGCGTCGGCGTGAGCTTGTGCAGCTCCGGCATGCCGTTGGCACGGGGGCCCTGGCCGCGCACCACCGCAACGAAGTCGCCTTCGAGCTGTCCGGCCTTGAACGCCGCCAGCAGTGCGTCCTGAGTCTCGAACAGCTTCGCTGTCGCGGTGATGCTGCGGTGCTCCGGCGCGACGGCCGAGACCTTCACCACCGCGCGGCCGAGGTTGCCCTGCAGTCTCCTGAGGCCGCCCTCTGCATCGAAGGGTTCGGCGACGGGACGCAGGATCGTCGTGTCGCCCGACTGTGCCGGCGGATCGTGCCAGACCAGCTGCGTGCCGTTCTCCAGCGTCGGCGCCTTCGCCTGCTGCAGCAGGTCGCCGCCGTGCACGCACAGCAGGTCCCGGTGCATCAGCCCCGCCTCGACCAGCTCGCGGATCACGAAGCCCAGGCCGCCGGCCGCGTGGAAGTGGTTCACGTCCGCACTGCCGTTGGGATACACCCGCGCCAGCAGCGGCGTGTGCCGCGACAGCTCGTCCAGGTCGTCCCAGTCGATGATCAGCCCTGCGGCCCTGGCGATCGCCACGAGATGGATCGCGTGGTTGGTCGAACCGCCGGTGGCAGCGAGGCCGACCATCGCGTTCACGATCGCCTTCTCGTCGATGGTTCGGCCGATCGGCCGGTAGTCGGCGCCCAGGTGCGTGATCCGCAGCGCCTGTTCCGCCGCCGCCACCGTCAGCGCATCGCGCAGCGGCGTGTTCGGGTTCACGAACGCCGTGCCCGGCATGTGCAGGCCCATCACCTCCACCAGCATCTGGTTGGAGTTGGCGGTGCCGTAGAAGGTGCAGGTGCCGGCGCCGTGGTACGAGGCCGACTCCGCTTCGAGCAGCTCCTCCTTCGTCGCCTTGCCCTCGGCGAAGCGCTGGCGCACCGCCGCCTTCTCCTTGTTGGGCATGCCGGACGGCATCGGCCCGGCCGGCACGAAGATCGCCGGCAGGTGGCCGAAGGCCAGCGCACCGATCAGCAGCCCCGGGACGATCTTGTCGCAGACCCCGAGCAGCAGCGCGGCGTCGAACATCTCGTGCGACAGCGCGATGGCCGTGGACTGCGCCACGACATCGCGCGAGAACAGCGACAGCTCCATGCCCGCGCGGCCCTGGGTGACGCCGTCGCACATCGCGGGCACGCCGCCGGCGACCTGCGCCGAGCCACCGGCATTGCGCGCGGCCATGCGGATGAGGGTGGGGTAATGCTCCATCGGCTGGTGGGCCGAGAGCATGTCGTTGTAGGCGGTGACGATGCCGAGGTGGCCGGCGTGGCCGGCCTTGAGGGAAGGCTTGTCCGCGCCGGAGGCGGCGAAGCCGTGGGCGAGGTTGCCGCAGCCGAGGTCCTTGCGCGCGGGTCCCTGTGGTCTGGCCGCGTCGATGCGGGCGAGGTAGGCGCTGCGCAGCTTCGCGCTGCGCTCGGCGATGCGCGCGGTGACGCGCTCGGTGACGGGGTGCAGGCTCATGGGTGGAGGGTCCGGTCTGCGCCGATGCGCATGTCATGGTCGCGCAAATCCCCCCGCCCGCCGCTGCGCGACGGTCGACCCCCTTTTGCAAAGGGGGTCTGATCACCGAGACGCGCTGTCTTCTGCAAACGAACTGCAGTTCCCGAAGCGTGCTGTTCCCCCCTTTGCAAAAGGGGGGCAGGGGGGATTTGCTCTTGCGTGACAACCGAAGCGACGCTTCGCATCACGGACTCCAGTGCACGTGCACGTCGCGGGCGGCGCGCAGCACGGCGGCGATGGGGTGGCGCAGCGGGTCGTTGGCGGCCATCGCCTCGCGCAGCACCTCGCGCTTGCGCTGTCCGGTCACGATCAGGTGGATCGCGCGCGTGCGCAGCAGCCGCGCCAGGCCCAGCGTGATGCGCGGGTACGGCGCTTCCGGCGGCAGCGGTTCGGGGTGGATCAGGAACGCGTCCTCGCGCGCGCTCGCGGCGAGCGCCGCCGACAGCCCGCGCGCGCCGGGGAACAGCGAGGCGGTGTGCGCGTCCTCGCCCATGCCCAGCACCACCGCGTCGAAGGTGTCGCCGTGGCGGCTGAGCATCGTGCGCGCATGCTGCAGCGAGGCCCCGGGATCGCCGTCGGGCGTGGTCAGCGCGCCGATGCGTACGCCAGCGGCTTCGGAAAATGCCGAACGCAGCGAGGCGATATTGCTCGCCGCATGGTCCCAGGGCACGCAGCGGTCGTCGCCGGGGACGATGGCGACATCCTCCCAGTCGATGCCCGCGCTCGCGGCCAGCTGCCGATACGCCGGGAACGGCGTGCGCCCGCCGGCCAGGCACAGCAGGGCATGGCCGCGATGGGCCAGCGCGCTGGCGCAGGCCTGGCGCAGGCGAGACGCCACCGCCTCGGCCAGCACCGCGCTGTCCTCGTAGGCGTGTTCGATCACCGCCATCGCGGGGTCCCTCCGGTTCCGGTCGTGCCGATCATGCCGTTCCCGCGCATCGCGGACCGGAAGCGTGTACAGCTGTGCCTGTGCATGCATGCGTGTCTCCCTTCACTCGCGCCAGCTGTGGCCGTGGCGCTCGGCCAGGGCCACGGCGGCGGTCGGGCCCCAGGTGCCGGCGGCGTACGGACGCGGCGCCTGCTGCGATTGGTTCCAGCCATCGAGGATCGCATCGACCCACTGCCAGGCCGCCTCGGTCTCGTCGCGGCGCACGAACAGCGTGCCGTTGCCCTCGATGGCGTCGAGGTAGAGGCGCTCGTAGGCCAGCCGGCGGCGCACGCTGGCGAACTCCTCGTCCAGGTCCAGGTCCAGCGACACCTGCGACAGGCGCAGGCCGCTGCGGTCCAGGCCCGGGGTCTTGTGCATCAGCTGCAGCTCGATGCGTTCCTCCGGCTGCAGGCGGATCACCAGCGCGTTGGGCTGGGTCGCCGCCCCGCCGCGGGCGAAGATCGAGTGCGGCACGGCGCGGAACTGCAGGTAGATCTCGGTGCAGCGGCGCGGCAGGCGCTTGCCGGTGCGCAGGTAGAAGGGCACGCCCGACCAGCGCCAGTTGTCGACATGCGCGCGCAGGGCGACGAAGGTCTCGGTGCGGCTGGAACGGCCCAACTCGTCGAGATAGCCCGGGACGGAACGACCCTCGATCGCGCCCGCACCATATTGCCCGGCGACCGTCTCCATGCCGACCTCGGCACGGCCGATGGGCCGCAGCGAGCGCAGCACCTTGATCTTCTCGTTGCGCACCGCGGTGGGTTCGAACTGCGAGGGCGGCTCCATCGCGGTCAGGCACAGCAGCTGCAGCAGGTGGTTCTGCAGCATGTCGCGGATCGCACCGGAGCCGTCGTAGTAGTCGCCGCGCCCCTCGACGCCGACGGTCTCGGCGACGGTGATCTGCACCTGCTCGATGTGGCGTGCGTTCCACAGTGGCTCGAACAGGGCGTTGCCGAAGCGCAGCGCGAGCAGGTTCTGCACGCCGTCCTTGCCGAGGTAATGATCGACGCGATAGACGCGATCCTCGTCGAAGGACGCGGTGACGCCGTCGTTGATGGCGATGGCCTCGGCCAGGTCGTGGCCGATCGGCTTCTCCAGCATCACCCGCGTGCCGGGACCGGCGAGTCCGTGCGTGGCGAGCGCGGCGCAGGCCCGCACATAGAACGAGGGCGAAGTGGAGAGGTGGTAGAGCACGTCGCCCGAGCGCAGCGAGGACACGCGAGAAGCCAGCGCGGCCATCGAGGCATCGTCGTCGAGCGAGGCGGGCTGGTAGTGGACGCGATCGAGCAGCGCGGCGATGGCGGCATCGTCCAGAAAACCCACGGGCACGAAGCGCGCCAGCGCATCGGCGACGACAGCGCGGAAGCCGGCATCGTCGAGCGAAGACCGCGCGGTGCCGAGGATGCGCAGGCCCGCCGGCAGCAGGCCATCGCGATGCAGGCCGTACAGCGAGGGCAGCAGCATGCGCTGCGCCAGGTCGCCGGTGGCGCCGAAGATCGTCAGCAGGGTCGCGGGGGAGGCGGGCACGGTGTCATCCGGGAATCTGGGCCAGCAAGCGTAATCCGCGCACGGCAGGCGACGCGATGCATACGTTTGCACGCCGTGCCTGATGTGCGGCGTTTCCGGCGCGCGGCATTCGGCATGCGTGCCACCGTGCTTGGCCGGAAACCGCTTCCGAAAAGTTATTGACGCGTTGCAGCATGGCGAATATCACGTCAAATCATTGGGTTATGCCTGCTTTGTACCCGAGAGTGACAACGCTGTCAATTGGCCTTAGAGTGGCCGCGCCGCGACGGCCACGTGATGCAGGGGGCGGGTGCCGCGTCGTGGCGGACGCACGTGCGAGGAACGCACGGCGCGCCGATTACCCCCACTCAACGCAAAGCGTCCCCGGACGCAGGGAGAAGTTGAATGCATCGCACCATACGCACCTGGCTGGCAGGGTGGACCCTGTTGCTGGCCACATTCGGGTTCCAGGTCCACGCGCAGGAGTACACGCGCGGCGTGGATGTCAGCGGCAGCACGGCGACGATCTGGTTCAAGCCGAACGTCGCGATCCAGTGGGTCGACGTGCACTACACGCTCGCAGGCGGCGGGCAGCAGAATTTCCGGATGGGCTACAACAGCGCCGCTGCACGCTACGAGCGCGCGGTCAGCCCGGTCGCCTCGGGCCAGATCCTCAATTCCTCGTTCACCTATGGCGATCCCGGACGCGACACGCCCTGGTTCTCCAACACCATCGGCAGCGGCACCACGCCGACCGGCCGGGTCTGCTTCTACGAGAACATCAACTACGGCGGCGCGAGTTTCTGCGCCGATGCCGATTCGACCTGGATCGGCAGCGCCTGGAACGACCGCGCCTCGTCGATGAAGGTCGTGGCCGGCTACCAGGCGCAGCTGTTCCGCGACATCAACTACGGTGGCGGCAGCGTCACGGTCAGCGGCAATGTTCCGGATCTCGGCGCGCAGGGGTTCAACGATGCGGTGTCGTCGTTCAAGGTCGTGCCGGTCACCGGCGGCACCTGGAACGAGCGCACCACCTTCGTCGTGCAGAACATGACGCGCGGGCGCTGGACCAACGCGCAGGTGTACTACGCGATCATCGGCAAGAGCTGGCAGACCGGGCAGTTCGTGTGGATCAATGCCGCCGGCCAGCAGGTGCCGATGTCCGATGCCGACAACGGTGCGCTGGTCAAGAACGGCGAGCGCTACAGCAACTACTTCCACCGCGTGTCCGACCTGCCGCAGGTCACCATCGCGCCGATCAACTCCGCGCGCATCCTGCTGTCGGTGGGCAGCCCGATGTACATCAAGGTCGTGCGCGACGGCAACGGCAACATCGGCTACGCCGGCGCCAACATCGAGAACCCGACCGATCCGAACCTCGACGTGTACTTCGATTTCGGCGAAATGGCGATCCTGCCGAAGTCGATGGGCAACCCCGGCATCTACGTCAACACCACGCGCGTCGACCACTTCGGCTTCCCGTTGCGCCTGCGCGTGCAGGGCCTGAACGGCTACGACCGCACCGTCGGCGAGCGCATCGACACGCTGACCCGAGACGACGTGATCTCGCGCTTCGTCGCACGCGTGCCGACGCCGTTCAAGCCGCTGGGTCAGGCGCCGTACACGCCGTACCGGGTCATCGCGCCGGCGCATGCGAACTTCGGCAGCGGCAAGCCCAACGCCGGGTACCTGCAGCCGTACATCGACCAGGTGTGGGCGCGCTACCGCAACGAGGACCTGGTGTTCACCCTGCCGAACCTCGGTACGTTCCGCGGTCGCGTCAGCGGCGACACGTTCCGCTTCACTGGCGGCAACGAGAACGGCGTGTTCTACATCAACGGCAAGCCGGACACGCAGATGGTGTTCCTCGGCAACGGCCTGCTCAACGATGCGCGCAACGCGGCGCCGCAGCACATCGGCACCCAGCTGCAGATCCAGGCCCAGGTCGCGGCGGCGCTGAACCGCCACGTGATCGAGAGTCCGGCGAACTGGCACAACCGCAACGCCTTCTATCCGGCTGGTTCGCTGGCGAACTGGTACGCGAAGTTCTGGCACGACAGCGACATCGCCTACGACTTCCTCGCCTACGGGTTCTCGTACGACGATGTCGGTGACCACAGCCCGTCGCTGCACACCAATGCGCCGACCACGGTGACCTACAGCATCGGCTGGTGATCGAGCACGGATTCACATCGACCCATGCGTGAAACGAAAGGGGGCGTGCCATGCACGCCCCTTTTCTGCTGATCGTTCCGGTTGCTTCTGTCGCGACTTGCGTCGCTCCTACAAATGCTTGGCTTCTGTAGGAGCGACGCAAGTCGCGACAGGCCCTTCAGGTGCAGAAGCGCCTCAGAAAGCCTCATCCTCGCTTGCACGAGGATGACGAGGTTGTTCTTGCGCCTGCCCGGTCAGCTGTGCATGACAATCAGGGCGTCGACGCCGCAGGACACGCAAGCTTGTGCGTCGGATCCGTCCCCAGGCCGATGCCCGACACCGTCAACTTGAAGCCCGGTGCGGCGCGCAGCCCGAACGGCACGGTGACGTTGCGCATGTCGCTCGCGCCCGCGCTGCGCAGGCACTTGAGCTGCATGCCGACGCGGAGCCATTCGCCGCGGGGCAGGCCGGCGAACTGCGAGCTGACGTCGATCGATGCGCCGCACTTGTCGCCGCACGCGGCCAGCCATTCGATCCTGCCCTTGTTCGGCAGCGCATCGATGCGCAGGTCCGCGATCACCCACACGTCGCCATCGGTCTGGCGCTGCAGGTCCTGCGCGGGCGTGGCCATCAGCTCGGCGGCGGACGCAGCGGTGCCGGTCCAGTGAAGCTGCCGCGCGTCTTCCTGGGCGAGGCGATCCACGCCGGCGATCGACAGCGCGCCATCGGGCGTGGTGCCGCGCGTGTGCATCACGTCGTAGGTGCCGCCGCCCGCGTCGGTCAGGCGCAGGCGGAAGCCTTCGGCCGCCTTGCCGCGCACGAAGAAGACGTTCGGCTGTGCAGGTGCCGCCGCGATGCCCGAGTCCTCGGGCAGGGGCGCGAGGGTGCCGTCGTCGGTGTAGCGCAGGCCGTGGCCGAAGGCGAACAGCGGGTCGTAGTTCGCCTGGCCGACGTTGTTCTCGTACTGGTCCGCGCGGCGCGGCCAGGAGAAGCTGAGCTTGCCCTTGAAGTCGTACTGCACCTTGCCGCGCGCGTCGCGCAGCAGCACGTCGGCGATGCCGGCGCCTTCCGAGCCCGGGAGCCACGCGGCGACGAAGGCATCGGCGGCGTTGATCTCGCGGTTCATCCACAGCGGCCGTCCGCTGAGGAACACCGCGACCACCGGGATGCCATCGGCCCTGAGCTTGCGCAGCAGGTCGAGGTCGCGGTCGTCGCCGGGCTTGTAGAGCAGGTTCGGCAGGTCGCCCTGGAATTCGGCGTAGGGGTTCTCGCCGAAGACCACGATCGCGGCATCGGGCTTCTCGCGATACTTGCCGTCGATCGCGAGTTCGGCGCGACCGCCGGCGGCATCGATCTGCTGCTTGAAGCCTTCCCAGATCGAATCGGCATTGGGGTAGTCGGCGCGCGTGGTGCCGGTGCCCTGCCAGTTCAGCGTCCAGCCGCCGGACTGCTTGCCGACGTCGTCGGCGCCGTCGCCTGCGACGAGGATGCGCTGCTTCGGCGACAGCGGCAGCAGGCCGCCGTTGTTCTTCAGCAGCACCAGCGATTCGCGCACCGCCTGGCGCGCGACCGCGCGATGCGCAGGCGCGCCGAGCAGTTCGAACTTGCCGCCGAGCGCGCGCTGCGAGGGCTTCGGCGCCTCGAACAGTCCCATGCGGACCTTCACGCGCAGGATGCGGCGCACGGCGTCGTCGATGCGCGACATCGGGATCTCGCCGGACTTCGCCTGCGCGACGGTGCTGTCGTACAGGCCGCGCCAGCTGTCCGGCGCCATCGCCATGTCGAGCCCGGCGTTGAAGGTCTTCGCGCAGTTGGTGTTCGTGCAGCCATCGACCTGGCCGTGGCCGTTCCAGTCGCCGACGATGAAGCCGCCGAAGCCCATGCGGTCCTTGAGCACGTCGGTCATCAGGTCGCGGCGGCCGTGCATCTTCTGGCCGTCGATGCTGTTGAACGAGGCCATCACCGCCTGCGCGCCGGCGCGGATCGCGGTGAAGTAGCCGGCGGCATGCACGTCGCGCAGCGTGGCCTCGTCGCCGGGCGTATCGCCCTGGTCCTTGCCGTTGCGCGTGCCGCCGTCGCCGAGGAAGTGCTTCACCGAGACCATGACGTGGCGTTCGCTGAGGAAATCGCGCGCACCGGGCTTGCCCTGCAGGCCTTCGACCATCGCCCCGGCATACGACGCGACCACGTCCGGACTTTCGGAATAGCCTTCGTAGGCGCGGCCCCAGCGGTCGTCGCGCGGCACCGCCACGGTCGGCGCGAACGCCCATTCCATGCCGGTGACGCGGGTCTCGATCGCGGTGATCTCGCCGATGCGGCGCATCAGCGCGGGATTGCGCGTCGCGCCCAGGCCGACGTTGTGCGGGAACAGCGTGGCGCCGACGATGTTGCTCTGCCCGTGCACGGCATCGATGCCGAAGATCACCGGGATGGCCTTGCCGCCGCCGGAGGTGTCCATCGACGCGGCCCAGAAGGCGTCGGCGAGGTCCAGCCAGGCCTGCGGCTTCGCGTTGTACTGGTTGCCCGGGTCGGAATTGCCGCCGGCGAGGATCGAGCCGAGCCGGTACTTACGCAGGTCGTCGGGCGTGATCGTGCTGATGTCGGCCTGCACGATCTGGCCGACCTTTTCCTCGACGGTCATCGTGGCCAGCAGGGCCTCGACGCGGCGTTCGAGCGCGGCGTCCTCCCGCAGCGGCCAGCCCGGCACCGGCCAGTGCGCGGGGTTGATGTTCGATGGCGCGGCGGTGGCCGGGGCATCGCCGGGCGCGGCATGGAGGCTGCCGCCGCAGAGGGCCAGCAGCAGGGCTGTGCACAGCGGTGCGCTGCGCGGCGTGCGGTGCGCGGACGTGGCGTGGGGGACGGCGCTCATGGGCAATGCAATCCTCGCGTGGGCAGGGCCCGCCGCCGTGGCGGACGGGCCGGGAGACGATGCCGACATCGCGCCGCGCGGATAGGTGACAGCGCTGTCAGCCGAGCGCAGAATACACCGCGTCGCGCGGCAGTTCTTGTTGCAGGGCAGCATGAATCCGTCGCTGCCTGTCGCCGGGCGCGTTGCCGGACGCGCCGATGGGAAGCGTCTGGCCGCTCTGGCAGTATTGCCCCGCAATTGCATTCCGCAATGACTACGAGAGAGTGGACCCAATCCATGCGAGTCCGGATCGAGGATGTGGCGAAAGTCGCCGGCGTGTCGATGAAGACCGTGTCGCGCGTGCTCAACCACGAGCCGAACGTGTCCGAACGCACCCGCCAGCGCGTGCAGTCGGCGGTGGACACGCTGAACTACCGGCCGCTGCCGTCCGCGCGCGTGCTCGCCGGTCGCCGGACGTACCTGGTGGCGATGCTGTTCGACAATCCGTCGAGCAACTACCTGATGGAAGTGCAGATGGGCGTGCTCGACGCCTGCAAGTCGCAGCACTACCACCTGATGCTCGCGCCGATGGACCATGAAGGCCGCGATGCGGCAGCCGAGATCGAGGCGCTGAGCGTGCAGCTGCAGGTCGACGGCCTCGTGCTGACCCCGCCGATCACCGATGACCCGGCCGTGGTCGCGCGCCTGCGCGACCTGCACATTCCCTACGCCAGCGTGTCGGCGAAGGAAGAGAACCGCACCATCGGCGTCGTCGTCGACGAGCACGGCGCGGTCTGCGCGATGATGGCGCACCTGGTGTCGCTCGGGCATCGCCGCATCGCGCACATCAAGGGCCATCCCGCGCACGGCGCCAGCGGCTGGCGCCTCGACGGCTACCGCGATGCGCTGGCGCGCGCGGGACTGCCCTACGATCCGGCGCTCGTGGTCGACGGCGAGTTCTCCTACGACTCCGGCTACGCGGCCACGTTGCGCCTGCTCGCGCTGGACGCGCCACCAACGGCCATCTTCGCGGCCAACGACGACATGGCCGCCGGCGCGATCTGCGCGATCAGCGAACGCGGCCTGTCGGTGCCGGGCGACATCTCGGTCTGCGGCTTCGACGACACGCCGATCGCACGGCAGATCCATCCCTCGCTGACCACGGTGCGCCAGCCCACCCGCGAGATGGGGCGTCTCGCCGCGCTCGAACTGCTGACCGAGATCCGCAACCCCGGCAGCGGCGCCACCATCAGCGTGCCCTACGCGCTGCAGCTGCGGCGTTCCACAGGCCCGGCACCGGCGTCGCGCTGAGCCGCGACGCCGGCCTCCCGAAGGCGTCTTCCCTGCGCGTGCCGGGCTTGCGACGCGCCTGCCGGATACGCCCGGCAAACACGGTGTCCGAAGTTGTACACCGATTTATTGTGCGGCGCACCAACATCAAACCATTGATTTGAATGGGTTTGATCCCCGGGCGCAGGGCTTTTTCGGCCCAAATTTGACAACGCTGTCAATCTGACTTCCAATGCGCTGGCGATGATGGGCGACGCGCCTGTCGCGCCGATGCGGCGGCGCCAAGGGGTGGCACAAGGCGCGTTCGAGGATGTCGTCGCACGGAAGACCAGAACAACGACATGCAGATCCCGGGGAGGGACGAGTGATGAAACAGTTGCAGACCACACCCAGGCGGACGCTGCTGGCGACCGCGTTGCTCCTGGTGATGTCGCAGACCGTCGCCGCGCAGACCGCGACGCAGGACGCGTCCGCCGACGAGGACGCGCCTGCGCAGTCCGCGCGCAAGGACGATGCGAACGACCTGGACGTGATCGAAGTCCGCGGCATCCGCGGCAGCCTGCAGTCGGCGATGAACGTCAAGCGCAACGGCCAGGGCGTGGTCGACGGGATTTCCGCCGAGGAGATCGGCAAGTTCCCGGATACCAACCTCGCCGAATCGCTGCAGCGCATTTCCGGCGTATCGATCGATCGCTCGATCGGCGAAGGTTCGCGCGTGACCGTGCGCGGCGTCGGCCCCGACTTCAACATGGTGCTGCTCAACGGCCGGCAGATGCCGGCGTCGAGCATCGCCGAGACCGGCGCGTCCAACTCGCGCGCCTTCGATTTCGCCAACCTCGCCTCCGAGGCGATCTCCGGCATCGAAGTGTTCAAGACCAGCCGCGCGGCGACGCCGGCCGGCGGCATCGGCGCGACGATCAACATCAAGACCGCGCGTCCGCTGGCCAATCCGGGGCTGCACGCGAACGTCGGCATCAAGGCGGTCAACGACACGTCGAACGACCACCTGCCGAACCACATCCAGGGCGACGACGTCACCCCGGAAATCTCCGGCATCTTCAGCAACACCTTCGCCGACGGCAAGTTCGGCGTGGCGCTGACCGCGAGCTACCAGGAACGCGACCTGGGCTACAACCAGGCGGCGGTGGCCAACGGCTGGCGCCCGTTCCGCGGCGACGAGAACAACTGGGGCACGATCCCGCAGCCGGGCACGCCCGGTTCCGAGAACATCACCAACCGCCCGGGCCCGAACGACATCTATTCGGTGCCGCAGAACTTCGGCTACAGCGTCAACGGCGTGCAGCGCCAGCGCACCAACGGCCAGCTGACCCTGCAGTGGGCGCCGAGCGATCGCATCACCGCGACCCTCGATTACACCTATTCCGAGAATCGCATCCAGCAGCAGCGCAACGAGCTGTCGGTGTGGTTCAACTTCGGCCCGTCGGTGACGTCGTGGACCAACGGCCCGGTCGCCGCGCCGCTGGTGTATTCCGAAATCATCGTGCCGGCGACCAGCGACCTGTCGATGGGCGCGGCCAAGTTCGCCACGAAGAACGAGAACAAGTCGCTGGGCTTCAACGTCGACTGGGCGGTGACCGATACCCTCGGCCTGGAGTTCGACTACCACAACTCCAGCGCGGAGTCCGGCGCGGACAGCCCGTACGGCAGCAACAGCGTGCTCGGCGCGGCCGGCTTCTTCCGCGGCACCACCACGGTCGACTTCAGCCGCCGGTTCCCGGTGCTCAGCGTGACCCTGCCGCCCGGCATGACCAGCATCGATGCCTCGCGGATGGAGGTCACCGGCTCGTCCTTCCGCAACAGCTACATGCGTTCCGACGTCGAACAGGGCCAGCTGCGCGGCGACTGGCAGTTCGGCGAAGCCTCGCAGCTCGACTTCGGCGTCTCGCTCACCGAGGTGGACAACCGCACCGCGTTCTCGAACGTGCAGCGCGACACCTGGGGCGGCACCGGCGCGCAGAACTATCCGGACAACCTGTGGATCCCGGACTCGCTGCGCCAGTACTTCGGCCATTTCAGCGGCAGCCGCAATCCGGCGATGTTCAACCAGTTCTTCACCTTCGACTTCGAGACGATGCGTCGCCTCGCCGGCATCGCCGCCGGCGACGACGCGCTGTATCGCCGTTCCGACGTGTTCACGACCGATCGCCGCGTTTCGGAGAAGTCGCAGAGCGCGTACGTGCAGTACAGCACGACCTTCGACTGGACGATGCCGCTGCAGATGGCCGCCGGCGTGCGTTACGAGCGCACCGATGTCGAGTCGCAGGCGCTGGTGCCGACGTATTCGGGCATCGTCTGGGGCTCGGCGAACGAGCTGAACCTGGTGCGCGCCGGCTCGGGCTTCAGCACGCTCAAGGGCGACTACCGCTACTTCCTGCCCAACCTCGACCTGCGCCTGGACCTGCGCGACAACCTGCTGCTGCGCGCCAGCTACGGCCAGAGCATCGGTCGGCCGGGCTGGGGCGACATCCAGGGCGGACGCACGTTCAGCGAACTGCTGCGCGTGGATGGTGGCTCCGGCGCGCAGGGCAACCCCGGCCTGGAGCCGCTGCTGTCGGACAACTTCGACGTGTCGATGGAGTGGTACTACGGCGAGTCGAGCTACCTGTCGATCGGCTACTTCCGCAAGAACATCGACAACTACGTCGGCGTGACCACGTTCAACGACACCTCGGCCGGGCTGCACACGCCGGTCGGCGGCGCCTACTGGAACCAGGCCGTCGCCAACGGCTGCACCACCGCCGACGTGGTCTGCATCCGCAACTACATCCTCAACAACCTCAACGGTTCGCCCGGCGTGGTCCGCACCGGTTTCGACAGCAACGGCAACGCCACCGGCACCATCACCGGCCAGCCGGGCGATCCGATCGCGAACTTCCGCGTGACCACACCGGCGAACCAGCGCTCGGCCTCGCTGTACGGCTGGGAGTTCAACGCCCAGCACATGTTCGCCAACGGCTTCGGCCTGTCCGCGAACTACACCATCGTCGATTCCAGCCTCACCTACGACAACTACAACCTCGGCGAGCAGTTCGCGCTGGAGGGGCTGAGCGATTCGGCGAACCTCGTGGCGTTCTACGAGCGCGGCCCGCTGCAGCTGCGTGGTGCCTACAACTGGCGCGACAAGTTCCTTGCCGGTCGCTTCGACGGCACGGGCCTGCCCAACCCGGTGTACGTGGAAGCCTACGGCCAGCTGGACTTCAGCGCGGGCTATCGCTTCAACGACCGGCTGTCGATGTCGCTCGAAGTGATCAACGCGATGGGCAAGACCCAGCGCGTGCACGGGCGCCACTACAACCAGCTGCTCTACGCCACCCAGACCGGCCCGAGGTTCATGATGGGCCTGCGCTACACTTTCCGCTGATCGCCGACCCGGCGTCGTCGACGGCCCGGCGCGCCATGCGCCGGGCCGCCTGCGGCGAGTGCGGGGTCGAGCGTGAATGCGAATGTGAATGCGAACCAGGGCAGCGGCATGGAAACACCCGTCCGGCACATCGTGATCGTCGGCGGCGGCTCCGCCGGATGGCTGACCGCCGGCCTGCTCGCGGCGACGCATCGCCATGCGTCGGACGATCCTGCCGATGCCCTGCGCGTCACCCTGATCGAATCGCCCGACGTGCCCACCATCGGCGTGGGCGAGGGCACCTGGCCGTCGATGCGCGACACCCTGCGCCGCATCGGCGTGCGCGAAACCGATGTCGTGCGCGAATGCGATGCGGTGTTCAAGCAGGGCTCGAAGTTCGCGCGCTGGGTGCAGGACGAGGATGGCGATGCCTATCACCATCCCTTCAGCCTGCCCCAGGATTTCCTCGACGCCGACCTCGTCTCGGGCTGGATGGCGCGCGAGGGCCGCGCGGCGTACGCGGCGCTGGCCAGCGTGCAGCCGCACCTGTGCGAGGCGGGGCGCGCGCCCAAGCAGTTCTCCACGCCGGAATTCGCCGGCGTCGCCAATTATGCCTACCACCTGGATGCCGCGAGGCTCGGCGCGTTCCTGCGGCGCCACTGCGTCGAGACATTGGGTGTTCGCCACGTCGCCGACCACATGGTCGAAGTTGTCTGCCGCGAGGACGGCGACATCGCCGCCGTGCGCACGCGGGACAACGGCGACATCGCCGGCGACCTGTTCATCGACTGCACCGGCCTGCGCGCGCTGCTGATCGGCCGGCATTTCGGCGTGGGCATGGTCGATTGCCGCGAGGTGCTGTTCAACGATCGCGCCCTTGCGGTGCAGGTGCCGTATGCGGATGCCGCGGCGCCCATCGCCTGCCACACCATCTCCACCGCGCAGCGCCATGGCTGGACCTGGGACATCGGTCTGTCGGCGCGACGCGGCATCGGTTACGTCTATTCCAGCGCGCACGCCAGCGATGCGGAGGCCGAAGCAGTGCTGCGCGCGCACATCGAGCGCAGCGGCGGGCCGCGTGCGGCCGACGTGCCGTCGCCATTGGCGCTGAAGTTCGACCCCGGCTATCGCCGAGTGTTCTGGCAGCGCAACTGCGTGGCGGTGGGCCTGTCCAGCGGCTTCATCGAGCCGCTGGAGGCGTCGTCGCTGGTGCTGGTGGAGCTGGCCGCCAGCATGATCGCCGACACGCTGCCGGCCTCGCGTGCGGCCATGGACATCGTCGCCCGGCAATTCAACGATGCGTTCCTGTATCGCTGGGCGCGCGTGATCGATTTCCTCAAGCTGCACTACGTGCTGAGCCAGCGCAGCGACAGCGACTACTGGCGCGACCATGCGCGTCCCGAGTCGGTGCCGCCGCGCCTGGCCGAACTGCTTGCGCTGTGGCGCCATCGTTCGCCCTCGCGACACGACCTGTTCCGCGCTGACGAGATCTTCCCGTCGGCCAGCTATCACTACATCCTCTACGGCATGGGCTTCCAACCGGCGCAGCGCATCGCGCCGCCGACCGCGCCCGGTCGCGAGCGCGCCGAAGCGGCGTTCCGCCAGACCGCGGAATTCGTGCCGCGCATGCTGGCGGCGCTGCCCGGTCATCGTGAGATGATCGACCACATCCGCACGCGCGGCCTGCCGCGCATCTGACGCCCGCTTCCGGAACGCATCCCATGGCCCGACACGCCCAGCTCAACAACATCGACCACCGCGACCTGCGCGTCGTCACCGAACGCGGCGCGGCCTGGGGCGACGACGTCATGTCCGCGCTGACCTTCCCGGGCGAGTTCCGCAACCTGCAGGCGCATTACCCGATCGTGTTCCAGAAATCCGCCGACGGCAGCTTTCAGCCGGTGGCGCTGCTCGGCTTCCAGCCCGGGCAGAACCTGTTCCTGGACGAGCGCGGTTGGGATGCGCGCTACCTGCCGCTGGCGATCGAGCGCCAGCCGTTCCTGATCGGCTTGTCGGTCGATGGCGAACCGATGATGCACATCGACCTGGACCATCCGCGCGTCGGCCACGACCAGGGCGAACCCCTGTTCCGCACCCACGGCGGCACCACGGAATTCCTCGACCGCATGGCGTCGACGCTGCAGGCGTTGCACGCAGGCCTGCAGGCGGTGCCGGGGTTCGTCGATGCGCTGCTGCGCCACGAGCTGCTGGAATCCTTCGTGCTGGACGTGAGCCTGGACGACGGCGCGCAGCATCGCCTCGCCGGGTTCTACACGATCAACGAAGAACGCCTGGCGCGGCTCGACGGCGAGGCGCTGGCGGCCCTGCACGGCGCGGGCCACCTGGAAGCGATCTACATGGCGATCGCCTCGCTCTCGCGCTTCCGCGACCTGATCGAGCGCGTGCGCCAGGCGCAGGGCCATGCCTGAGGCCGTTGCCGAGATCGCAGGGCTCGATCCGCGCACGCTGCCGGACGCGATCCTCGCGTCGCAGCGGCCGCTGCTGCTCAAGGGCCTGGTCTCCGACTGGCCGCTGGTGCAGGCCGCTGCGGAAGGCCCGCGTGCCGCGCTCGATCACCTGCGTCGCTTCGACACCGGGCAGGTGGTCACGGCGATGGTCGGCCCGCCCGGGATCGAAGGACGGTTCTTCTACAACGACGCACTCGACGGCTTCAATTTCGTGCCGCAGCGCCAGCGGATCGCGACGGTGTTCGACGCGCTGGCCACGCATCTCGACGACCCCGCGCCGCCCGCGCTCTACGTCGGTTCCACGGCGATCGATGCCTGCCTGCCGGGCCTGCTGGCGCCGGATGCGCTGCCGATGGGCGACCGCGACCCGCTGGTCAGCCTGTGGCTGGGCAACCGTTCGCGGATTCCCGCGCACCAGGACCTGCCCGACAACCTCGCCTGCGTGGTCGCCGGCCGGCGTCGCTTCACGCTGTTCCCGCCGGAGCAACTGCCCAACCTCTACGTCGGCCCGCTCGATTTCACCCCGGCCGGCCAGCCGGTGAGCCTGGTCGACATCACCGCGCCGGATCTCGATCGCTTCCCGCGCTACGCCGAGGCGCAGCGGCACGCGCTGGTCGCGGAACTCGCGCCCGGCGATGCGCTGCTGATCCCGAGCATGTGGTGGCATCACGTCGAAGGCCTGGAGGCGTTCAACGTGCTGGTCAACTACTGGTGGCGCCGCGCGCCGGGCTACATGGACGCGCCGATGAACGCGCTGATGGCGGCGATCCTGTGCATGCGCGACCTGCCCGCGCACGAGCGCGCGATCTGGCGGGACGTGTTCCGTCACTATGTCTTCGAGCACGATGAAGACGTCGCCGCGCACGTGCCCGAAGCCGCGCGCCGCATCCTCGGGCCGCTCGATGCCGATGCCGCGCGCAGGCTGCGCGCGATGCTGCTGAACCGCCTCAACCGCTGATCGAACCCCGACCCCGGAGCCCGCCATGTCCGACACGCCCGCCCTGCAGGATCGCGCCAACCGACCGGTGCAGCGCGTCGTCATCGTCGGCGGCGGCACCGCCGGGTGGATGACCGCGGCCGCGCTGTCGAAGCTGCTCGGCAAGCGGGTCGAGATCCTGCTCGTCGAATCCGAAGAGATCGGCACCGTCGGCGTGGGCGAGGCGACCATCCCGACCATGGTGACCTTCCACCGTCTGCTCGACATCAACGAGCAGGCCTTCATGGCCGCGACCCACGCCACGATCAAGCTCGGCATCGCCTTCGAGCATTGGCGCGAACGCGGGCATCGCTACATCCATTCCTTCGGCAACACCGGCCGCGACCACTGGGCCGCCGGCTTCCAGCATTTCTGGCTCAGCGCGCGCGCGCGCGGCCTGGCGCGCGACTACGGCGACTACTGCCTGGAACTGCGCGCCTCCGAGGCGAACCGCTTCGCGCACCTGCCCAACGGCGGCATGAACTACGCCTTTCATCTCGACGCCAGCCAGTACGCGAAGTTCATGCGTGCCTTCAGCGAACGCCATGGCGCGCGACGCATCGAAGGCCGCATCGTCGAGGTGAAGACCGCGCCCGACGGCGGCTGGATCGACGCGATCCGCCTCGCCGACGGCAGCGAGATCGCCGGCGATCTGTTCGTCGACTGCAGCGGCCTGCGCGGGCTGCTGATCGGCGATGCGCTGGGCGTCGAATACCAGGACTGGTCGCACTGGCTGTTCAACGACAGCGCGATCGCGGTGCAGACCGAGTCGGTGCGCGATCCGATCCCGTACACGCGCTCGATCGCCGGGGATGCCGGCTGGCAGTGGCGCATCCCGCTGCAGCACCGCGTCGGCAACGGCATCGTGTTCTCCAGCCGCTACATGGACGACGACACCGCGAAGCGCAGCCTGATGGATTCGATCGAAGGTCGCGCGCTGATCGAGCCGCGGGTGATCCGCTTCAAGCCCGGGCAGCGTCGCGAGGCCTGGCGCGGCAACTGCGTGGCCATCGGCCTGTCCGGCGGCTTCCTCGAACCGCTGGAGTCGACCAACATCCACCTGATCCAGCGCGGCGTGATCCGCCTGCTGCAGTTGTTCCCGCAGGCGATCGCGCAGGCCGACATCGACCAGTTCAACCGCCAGGCCGAGGACGAGATCACCAGCATCCGCGACTTCGTGATCCTGCACTACCACGTCACCGATCGCCGCGACACGCCGTATTGGCGCGATTGCGCGGCGCTGGACATCCCGGCTTCGCTGCGCCATCGCATCGACCTGTTCCGCGAGACCGGGCGCGTGTTCCGCGAAGGCAACGAGCTGTTCGCGGAGAATTCGTGGATCCAGGTCATGCTCGGCCAGGGCATCCTGCCCAGGCGCCACCATCCCGCCGCCGACCTGATGAGCGATGCGGAACTGCACGAGTTCCTGGAACGCATCCGTGCGCCGATCGAGCAGACGGTGACGCGGCTGCCGATGCATGCGGATTACCTGCGCGATTACTGCGGGGATGCAAAGGTCGCTGCGGTTTGAAGGGTATGGCGTTGCTGTCATCCCGAGCCATAGGCGAGGGACCTGCTTGTATTCGCTGGATATGCGGAACGGGTGAGAACCACACCGGTTTTGTGCCATGAAAAAGCCCCCGATGACGGGGGCTTTTTATTGCAGCCGTGTCTCGCGATCAGTGCCCGTTCGACTTCGCGAGCTTGTCGAGGTCGATGCCCTGGGCGCGGAGCAGGCGCGAGGACTTCCAGGCGTAGAAGGCGAGGTAGGCGAAGCAGACGACGCCGACGATGAAGCTGAACTGGATGCCGTGGCTGTCGGCGACCGCGCCCTGGATCCAGCTGACGATGCCGCCGCCCATGATCATCATGATCAGCAGGCTGCTGCCCTGGTTGGTGTTGCGGCCCAGGCCGGTGATCGCCAGGGCGAAGATGCAGGGCCACATCGTGCTGCAGAACAGGCCGACGCTGATGAAGGCGACCGCGGCGGTCTTGCCGCTGGTGTGCATGCCGATCAGCAGCGCGACGATGCCGCAGAGCGCGAAGTACAGCAGCATGCGCGCGGGGTTGCCGCGGCTGGCGAAGGTGGCGGCGATCATCAGCACGATCACGAAGGCGTAGCCGTAGAACTGCGAGACGTCGTGGCGCGCGATCGAGTTCACCGCGAGGAACACGCCGAACGCGAGATAGGGCAGGATCAGGGTGAGCATGCGCTTCGCGCCCGCACCGACATCGAAGGCGCCGGCGGCGCCGGTCCAGCGGCCGATCATCAGGCTGGCCCAGTACAGCGACACGTAGGGCGCGATCGACGACGCCGGCACGCCGTGGCTTTCCTCCAGGTAGGCCGGGAGGTTGCTGATCGTCGAGACCTCCACGCCGACGTAGACGAAGATCGCGATCATGCCCAGCACCAGCTGCGGATAGGCCAGCGCCGAGGGCTTGTGGATGAGCTTGTCGGCGTCCTGCGCCTCGCTTTCGGTCACGCCTTCCAGGTCGATGTGGTTCGGCACCGAGGAGAATTTCAGGAACACCGCGACGAGCAGGAAGGCGGCGCCGAGGATCAGGTAGGGCGTCTTGACGCTCTCGATGCTGGCTTCGGTGCCGCCGGCGGCGACGCTGCCGAAGATCGCGATGCTCACCAGCAGCGGGCCGATGGTGGTGCCGAAGTTGTTGATGCCGCCGGCCATGGTCAGGCGCTGCGAACCGGTGCGCGGGTCGCCCATCACGATCGCCAGCGGATTCGCGGCGATCTGCTGCAGCGAGAAGCCCAGGCCGACCACGAACAGGCCGGAGAGCATCAGGTTGAACGAGCCGGCGTTCGCGGCCGGATAGAACAGCAGGGTGCCGATGGCCGAGATCACCAGGCCCAGGCAGATGCCGTTCTTGTAGCCGATGCGGTTGAGCAGGTCGACGCCGAGCGTCTTCGACACCGCGACGTAGATCAGCGAACCGACCGTGTAGGCCACGTAGAACGCGACCGAGACCAGCTGGCTCTGCGCCTGGGTGAGATTGAACGCGTGCTTGAACACGGGGATGAGGATGTCGTTGCTCGCGGCGACGAAGCCCCAGAAGAAGAAGACGGTGATCAGGACGCCGAACTGCGACCAGCGGGTGTGTTGTGTCGTCATGTCGAGGATGTCGTGGTGGCGGTAGGGCGCGTGGGCGGGCGGGGTGGGTCGGTCACGCGGTGCGCGAACGGCCGGGCATCGCGGGTAAAGCACCGGACGACACGGAGGCGGAGCGTCGGGGGAGGGCTGCCTCCGTGTGTCCGGGTGGAATCATGCGTCTGGTCGTCTGGGCATCATGCGGCGTCCTGGCGATGGCGGCGGTCCTTGCGGCGATGCAGCGGACCCAAGTCCGCGACGATCCTCCAAGGTACATGACAGCGCTGTCAAGCATTTCTGGCGTCGTGGGTCTTTTGTTGGCCTGGCCCTGGGAAGAAGCCTTGCAGATCAAGGCGATGCGCAGGGATTCCGCGGCCGCGATGCTGCATGGCAGCATGCGCCAGCGGTGGATGACCGTCCGGCGCGCGCTCATGGGGCCCGCTTCCCCGCAGGCGCCAGCAGGAAGCGGAGCGGGTGCGCCGCCCGTGCCCGCCAGGCCGCTTCGTTGTGCTCGGCGCCCTCGAATCGGCGGGTCTGCCACCCTCGGCCCTGGCGCCAGCCGGCGCGGGACAGGATCGCGTCCATCCGTGCCTGGAAGGGCGGGTAGCGCGCGTCCAGCGTGGCGGTGCCGAAGTCGAAGTACAGCCGGTGCGTGCGCCGCGGCGGCAGGTGCGCGGCGAACCAGTCGATCATGCAGCCGCCGCAGGCCGGCCAATGGGTCGACAGCGCCGCCGCGCCGCCGAAGGTCTGAGGATGTCGCGCGACCGCGTAGAGCGAGACGAGCCCGCCCATGCTCGATCCCATCACGAAGGTGTCGTCGCGCCCCGGCCGGGTCCGGTAGCGGCGGTCGATCTCGGGCTTGAGGGCGTCGACGAGGAAGCGCAGGTAGGCATCGCCGCGCAGGCCATCGGCCGCCAGCAGCGGGCGCCCCTCGATGCCGCTGTCCACCGGGGTCGTGGTCACTGCGGCTTGCGGCATGTACTCCGCGAAGCGATCCGACGTGTTCCAGACGCCGACGACGATGGCTTCGCGCACCTCGCCACGTGCGACCAGCCGGGTCATCGCACCGTCGATGTCCCAGTCGCTGCCGGTGAAGGCGATGCCGGGATCGAACAGGTTCTGGCCGTCGTGCATGTACAGGACGGGATAGCGGCGTCGGGGCGACTGCGCGTACGACGGCGGCAGCCACACGTCCACGCGGCGCGGCTGCAGTGGCGCGGCGGGCGTGGCCAGCCAACGCTCGACCGTGCCGGTGGCCTGCAGCGGCGCATCGTTCGCCGGTGCCAGCACCTGTGCGCAAGCGGGCATGGCCATCAGTGCGGCGGTCAGGCCTGCGACGAAGCGCCATGCGAGGCGTCGATGCCTCATGCCGCAAGCCTCCGCCGGCAGGTGAAGAAGCCGTTGAGCGTCAGCCGTCCGCGTCGCGGATCCGTCGACAGCCGCTCCGGATGCAGGATCTCGCCGCTGTGGAAGACCGTGCCTTCGTAGACGATCAGCCGGTTGAAGCGCGCCGGCACGCTCAGCCGCTTCTCGAACCACGCGTTGGATTCGGTCATGTAGCCGGTGCGCACGCCGTAGGCGGCCTCGAAGGCTGCAGCGTCCAGCTGCCCGGAGGCGTGGATCATCGGCAGGATCACCTCCGGCGGATGCTTCGGTGCGTAGAACGCGGTGCCGCCGAGATCCGGGTCGTCGAACAGGTAGAGCACCGAGGCGACGATGCGATGCGCGGGCGAAACGCTGAGGCGATCGACGTGGCAGAGCGACTGCGCCGGCCGCAGGCGCTCCGGCGGCGTCGTGGTCAGCGACAGCCGGCTGTACATGCGTTCGGTGCGGCGCACCGCGAAATGCTCGCGCAGGTGCCGGGAAAAGAAGGCGTCCAGCTGCGCCGAGAAGGCATCGGGCATGCGCAGCTCGGGCCCGGGATAGGCATTGTGCGGCGCTTCCACGAAGTCCCCGGCGTGGCGCACGGCATGTTCGATCAGGGCGCCCGGGTCGAGCAGCGCATCGTCGATCACATGGCAGGTATGGCGACCGGCGATGGACAGGGTCTCGATGCGGGGGCGCGGTGTGAACATGCCGGATCCCGACGCCTCACAAGGCCACGAACCGGATCGCCGTGCCGCCGCCCGGCGCGAGTCGCAGGTCGAGCGTGTCGCGTGCGGAGACCTCGCGCGTTTCGCGCACGTAGGAGAAGCGCTTGGCGCCGCGGAAGTCGGCATCGTCGCCGTCGCGGTGGATCTCGGCGCGGTAGCGGCGGCCGGCATCGAGGAAGTCCAGCGGCACGGACACGCGGCGGCGCTGCTCGTCGTTGACCGCGCCGAGGTACCAGTCCTCGCTGTTGCGGTCCTTGCGCGCGATCACCGCGTAGTCGCCGACCTCGCCGGCAGGGGCGCGGGTGTCCTGCCAGTCCACCGGCACGTCGCGGATGAAGCCGAAGGCCTGCGGGAATTTCGCGTAGTGCTCGGGCAGGTCGGCGGCCATGTGCACCGGGCTGTACAGCACCACGTAGTCGGCGAGCTGGCGGGCGACGGTGTTCTGGATTTCCTGGCCGTTGCGCCCGGTCAGGCTGAGCACGCCGGGGGTGAAATCCATCGGGCCGGCGAGCATGCGCGTGTACACCAGGTTGGGCTCATGCTCGGGCGGATTCGGCGGATTGCCCCAGGCGTTGAATTCCTGGCCACGCGCGCCTTCGCGCGTTACCCAGTTCGGATACGTGCGGCGCAGGCCGGTGTCCTTGATCGGTTCGTGCGCATTGATCGCGATGCGATGCTTCGCCGCCGCCTGCACCACGCGCAGGTGGTGGTTGCTCATGAACTGGCCTTCGTGCCATTCGCGCACCACCGGGCCGCCTTCCATGTCCTGGCGCTCGATCTGTCCCGCGTCGCAGACGTAGCCGGTCTTCACCACGTCGATGCCGAGCCGCGCGAACTTCGCGAACGCGGCATCCATCTGTCGCTCGTAGTGGCTGACCGCGCAGGCGGTCTCGTGATGGCCGATCAGGTGCACGCCCTTCGACTTCGCGTAGGCGGCCAGGCCTTCGAGATCATAGTCCGGCGTCGGCTTCGCGAAATCGAAGTTCCAGCCGTTGGCGAACCAGTCGCCGTCCCAGCCCACGTTCCAGCCTTCGACCAGCACGCTGCGGAAACCGTGCTTCGCAGCGAAATCGATGTAGCGCTTGGTGTTCGCGGTGGTCGCGCCGTGTTTCGGCCCGGTGCCCCAGGTTTCGGTGTCGAGGTGCAGCGACCACCACACGCCGACGTACTTCGAGGGCTTGAACCAGCTCACGTCACCGAGGGCATTGGGCGCGTTGAGGTTGAGGATCAGGTTCGATTCCACCAGGCCGCCGGCGCGATCCGCGATCTGCAGCGTGCGCCAGGGCGTCGCGAACGGCGTGCGCCGCACCACCTTCGCGGGGCTGCCGGGCGTGAGCATCGCGCGCAACCGGCCGCCGTCGCCCTTGGCGAGGTTCATGCCGGCGTAGTCGACCAGCGCCGCCTCGTGGATCGCGATGTGCGTGCCGTCCTCGGTGCGCAGGGTCAGCGGCGTCTGCGCCACGCCGACTTCCGACAGCGGCGTGCGGCTGTAGAGATACTCCTCGCGATTCCACTCGAAGGCCGGCAGCCACCACGCGGTCGCGGGCTTCGCGATCGCGAATTCGGTCAGTTCCTCCTGGATCTGCACCTCGTCCAGCGCCGCTTGCTTGGGGAACTCGTAGCGGAAGCCGATGCCGTCGTCGAACACGCGCACCACCACATCGAAGCGGCGACGATCGTGGTCCCGTTCGACGAAGGTCGCGCGCAGCTCGTTGTAGTGCTCGCGCACGACGCGGCGTTCGCCCCAGGGCAGTTCCCAGGTGGTGTCGGCGCTGCGCGAGGCCTGCTTCTCCAGGCTGAGGCCGCGCAGTAGCTGGCGCCCGTTGCGCAGGATGAAGCCGAGGCGGGAGTCGTCGACCAGCGGCGTGCCCCTGCGCTGCACGCGGTAGGCGAGCCGGCCTTCGCCGTTGAGGTCGAGTTCGACCGTCAACGCACCATCCGGCGAACTCACCGAGGCGACGGTGTCGGCCTGCGCGGGTTGCGTGCTGCACAGCAGCAAGACGGGCAGGAGCAGGCGAACGGCGTGGTGCAGTTGCATCATCGTGACCATCGGATCGGCGGGAGTCGTCCCTCAGGACCCGCACTGTCGCGCATCCTGCGCATGGCGTCGGCGGACTTCCGTGCGCTTGCCGGATGAATACGTTTGCAGCTGCGCGCCCGACAGACGGGGTCATGACCCCGCGACCGCGGCGTCGCATACTGGACGGCATCGTCCAAGGGGAAGTCGTTGCATGAATGCTGCAGCCGCCGATGCGCCGGGTCGCGTCACCGAGGTCGTCATCGTCGGTGGCGGCACCGCAGGGTGGATGACCGCCGCGGCGCTGGCTAAGGTGCTGACCCCGGCGCACACCATCCGCCTGGTCGAATCCGACGAGATCGGCACCGTCGGCGTCGGCGAGGCGACGATCCCGATGATCAAGCTGTTCAACCAGGCGCTGGACCTGGACGAGAACGACTTCATCCGCGAGACGAAAGGCTCGTTCAAGCTCGGCATCGAGTTCGTGAACTGGGGCCGCATCGGCGACAGCTACATCCACGGCTTCGGCAAGATCGGCCAGGACCTCGGCCTGCTGCCGTTCTACCAGTACTGGCTGAAGATGCACCAGGCCGGCAAGGCCGGGCCGCTGGACGACTATTCGATCAACACGCTCGCCTGCCGGCACGACAGGTTCATGCCGGCGCGCACCGACCGGCCGAACTCGCCGCTGGCCGACATCGCCTACGCCTACCACTTCGATGCCGGCCTGTACGCGCGATACCTGCGACGCTACGCGGAGGCGCGCGGCGTGCGCCGCATCGAAGGCAAGGTCGCAAGCGTCGAGCAGCGTGCGGAGGACGGCTTCATCGAGGCGGTGGTGCTGGAGAGCGGCGAACGCGTTGCCGGCCAGCTGTTCGTCGACTGCTCCGGCTTCCGCGGCCTGCTGATCGAACAGACCCTCAAGACCGGTTACATCGACTGGACGCACTGGCTGCCCTGCGACCGCGCGGTCGCGGTGCAGTGCGAATCGAAGGCGACGCTCACGCCCTACACCCGCTCGACCGCGCGCGAAGCCGGCTGGCAGTGGCGCATCCCGCTGCAGCACCGCGTCGGCAACGGCTACGTGTTCAGCAGCGCGCACATTTCCGAGGACGAAGCCACCGCGACGCTGCTGCGCAACCTCGAAGGCGAGGCCATCGTCGACCCGCGCCCGCTGCGCTTCGTGACTGGCAAGCGGAAGAAGTTCTGGAACCGCAATGTCGTTGCCGTCGGCCTGGCCAGCGGTTTCATGGAACCGTTGGAATCGACGAGCATCCACCTGATCCAGTCGGCCATCGCGCGCCTGACCGCGTTCTTCCCGCATGCCGGCTTCGACCAGGCCGACATCGACGAATTCAACGCGCACTCCGACGTGGAGTTCGACCGCATCCGCGATTTCCTGATCCTGCATTACCACGCCACCGAGCGCGACGACACGCCGTTCTGGAACCACGTCCGGACGATGGAAGTGCCGGAGACGCTGCGTCGGAAGATGGACCTGTTCCTGAGCAACGGCCGGATCTTCCGCGACGGCAGCGAGCTGTTCGCCGAACCCAGCTGGATGCAGGTGATGTTCGGCCAGCGCATGCGCCCGCGCAGCTACCACCCGCTGGTCGATGTCTACACCGAGGAAAAGATCGCCGAATACATGGCGAACGTGCGCGGCGTGATCGGCAAGTGCGTCCAGGTCATGCCGACGCACGCGGAGTACATCGCGAGGACCTGCGCCGCGCCGATGTGAAGCGCATGCACAGGTCGTGATGGGCAGCCGGCGGTCTGGTCGCGACTTGCGTCGCTCCTACAGGAGCAATTCTTTTTTTGTAGGAGCGACGCAAGTCGCGACCGCTTTTCGCTCGGGAAAACGTCAGCCTGCGCTGACCACCGCGAAGAACGCAGCACGCGGCGGCAGGCGCAGCGTCGCGCCATCGAGCGTGCCCGCGACGGGGCCCGGCGCATCGATCGGCTGCAGCGCCAGTCCGGCAGGTACGGCCCAGGCGGCCTCGTCGCTGGACAGGTTGAACGCGACCAGCAACGTCTCGCCGCTCGCGGCATCGCGTCGCGTGAAGACCAGCACCGGTTCGTCGCTGTCGAGGAAGGCGATGTCGCCGGCCACCAGCGCGGCCTGCGTGCGGCGCCAGCGCAGGAAGGCGCGGGTCGCGTTGAGCACGGAATCCGGATCCGCGTCCTGCGCGGCGACATTGCGGGCGCGGTGCGAATCGGGCACCGGCAGCCAGGGCGTGCCCTCGCTGAAACCGGCGTTGCGGCCGTCGTTCCACGGCATCGGCGTGCGGCAGCCGTCGCGGCCTTTGAACTTGGGCCAGAAGGCGATGCCGTAGGGGTCGCGCAGCGATTCGAAGGGAATCTCCGCTTCCTCCAGGCCCAGTTCCTCGCCCTGGTACAGGCAGACCGAGCCGCGCAGCGCGCAGACCAGCGCGACCAGCTGTTTCGCGAACGCATCGGATGGCGCATCGCCGCCCCAGCGCGTCACTGCGCGGCGCACGTCGTGGTTGGAGATCGCCCAGCACGGCCAGCCTTCGCGCATGGTCGCTTCGAGGCGTTCCACCGTGCCGCGGATGTGGGCGACGCTGAAATCGTCGGTCAGCAGCTCGAAGCTGTAGCCCATGTGCAGCCGCGAGGGCGTGCAGTATTCGGCCATCGTTGCCAGCGAATCCTCCGAAGAGATCTCGCCGAGCGTGGTCGCGCCGGGATAGCGGTCGAGGAGGGCGCGCACGTCCTCGATGAAACCGAGGTTCTCCGGCTGCGTGTTGTTGTGCCAGTGGTACTGGAACGCGTACGGGTTGTCCGGGCTGAAACCTCGGCCGGTACGCAGCTCCGGTGGCTTGGGCGGGTTGTCGCGCAGCGCCGCATCGTGGAAGCAGAAGTTGATGGCATCCATGCGGAAGCCGTCGACGCCCCGGTCCAGCCAGAACTTCAGGTTGTCCAGCTGCGCCGCCCGCACCTGCGGGTTGTGGAAGTTCAGGTCCGGCTGCGAGGACAGGAAGTTGTGCAGGAAGTACTGGCCGCGGCGCGGCTCCCAGCGCCAGGCGACGCCGCCGAAGATCGACAGCCAGTTGTTCGGCGGCGTGCCGTCGGGCTTCGCGTCGGCCCAGACGTACCAGTCGGCCTTCGCGTTGTCGCGGCTCTCGCGGCTCTCGCGGAACCAGGCATGGTCGATCGAGGTGTGGCTGAGCACCTGGTCGATCACCACCTTCAGGCCGCGCGCATGCGCTTCGGCGAGCAGATGGTCGATGTCGGCCAGCGTGCCGAACATCGGGTCGACGTCGCGGTAGTCGGCGATGTCGTAGCCGAAGTCGGCCATCGGCGAGCGGAAGAACGGCGAGATCCAGATCGCGTCCACGCCCAGCGACGCGATGTGGTCCAGGCGCTCGACGATCCCGGGCAGGTCGCCGATGCCATCGTCGTTGCTGTCGCGGAAGCTGCGCGGATAGACCTGGTAGATCACCGCGCCGCGCCACCAGTCCATCATCGTCATCCGGAGAAAATAAGCGGGTCAGGGCGCAAGACTATTCCATGCCATCGCACTGCACGAAGCCGATCGTGGCGTCGCCGCGACCTGAATACGATTGCAGCTGCCGTTGTGCACCCGCGCCTCTGTCTACCATGCCTGCGACCCGCGCCGACCGTGCCGGGCACGCGACCGGAAGCCGTGCGCCGGTGTACGTTCGACGCCACGGCGCCATGGCGGCGCCCACGAGGAAACCCGGATGAACCGCAGTCCCACGCAAACCCGCCCGGACCTGTCGTTCTGGCAGATCTGGAACATGTCCTTCGGCTTCCTGGGCATCCAGTTCGGCTTCGCGCTGCAGGGCGGCTTCATGTCGCGCATCTTCCAGACCCTGGGTGCGGACAAGGACGCGCTGCCGCTGCTGTGGATCGCCGCGCCGCTGACCGGCCTGCTGGTCCAGCCGGTGATCGGCTACTTCAGCGACCGCACCTGGCATCCGCTGCTCGGCCGGCGCCGGCCCTACTTCCTGATCGGCGCGATCTTCGCCTCGATCGCCCTGGTGTTCATGCCGTACTCGTCGGCGCTGTGGATGGCGGCGGGCCTGCTGTGGGTGCTCGATGCCTCGATCAACGTCAGCATGGAGCCGTTCCGCGCCCTGGTCGCCGACAAGCTGCCGGAGCGCCAGCGTTCCTACGGCTTCGTGCTGCAGACCCTGATCATCGGCATCGGCACCTGGGTGGCGAGCAGCCTGCCGTGGATCGTCACCCAGCTCGGCGTCGCCAACGAGGCCGGCCCGGGCGTGGTGCCGCCGTCGGTGAAGGTGGCCTTCTCGATCGGCGCCTTCGTCTTCCTCGCCAGCATCCTGGTCACCGTGCTGACCACCCGCGAGGACCCGCCGGAGGATCCCGAGGCCTTCGCCCGCGAGAAGCAGTCATCGCGCAACTTCATCGCCGAGATCGCCCGCGACATCGCCGGCATGCCCCGGCAGATGCTCAACATCGGCATCGTGCAGTTCTTCAGCTGGCTGTCGTTCTTCAGCATGTGGAGCATGGCCACGCCGGCGCTGACCGAGCACGTGTTCAAGGCGCCCGCGCCGGATCCGGCGGCCTTCGACATGGCCGTCGCCGCGCAGGCCGAGGCCTTCCGCGCGGCCAACGGCGCCTTCCAGAACGCCGCCGACCTGGTCGGTTCGTACATGGGCTACTACGGCCTGTCGTCGATGGCGGTCGCCCTGCTGCTCGCCATGTACGCCGCGCGCCGCCCGCTCAACCGGCGCCTCGTCCATTGTGTCGCGCTGGTGCTCGGCGGCCTGGGTTTCCTGTCGATGGCGGTGGTGCCGTCGCCTGCGGCGCTGATCGGTTCCTTCGCCCTGGTCGGCGTGGCCTGGGCCAGCATCCTGTCGATGCCCTACGCATTGCTGTCGTCCTGCGTCGATCCGAAGCGCATGGGCGTGTACATGGGCATCTTCAACATGTTCATCGTGATCCCGCAGATCGTCGCCGCGACCCTGCTTGGTCCGACCCTGCGCCTGTTCTTCGACAACCAGCCGATCTACGCCCTGATCATCAGCGGCGCGAGCCTGATCGTCGGCGCCCTGTGCCTGGTCCGCGTGAGCGAACCGCAGGCGCAGGCCACCGCCACTTCGCCCGCGCACTGAGGAGTCCACATGGTCCTGCGCCACACGATCCTCGCCGCCGCGCTGCCGCTGGCCCTGCTCGCCGCCAGCGCGCAGGCCGCCGACACCGCGCGCGCCGCCGCGCCTGCGTCCGGCTACGTCGGCACCACCGAACCGATGGCCGCCGACGCCGTGTACTTCGTCGTCACCGATCGCTACGTCAACGGCGATCCGTCGAACGACCAGCGCGACCAGGGCCGCGACAAGGGCCCGGCCTATTTCACCTTCGATCGCCCGACGCCGGGCGCCGAAGCGGAAGGCGACAACATCGGCTACCTGGGCGGCGATTTCAAAGGCGTGCTCGACAACGCCGATACCATCCGCGACATGGGCTTCGGCGCGGTGTGGATCACGCCGATCGTCGACAACCCCGACGAGGCCTTCACCGGCGGCAAGCGCGCGGAGAAGGGCGGTTTCCTCACCGATGGCGGCAAGACCGGCTACCACGGTTACTGGGGCATCAATTTCTACAAGCTCGACGAGCACCTGCCCAGCCCGGGCCTGGACTTCGCCGGCTTCACCCGGGCGATGCGCGGCAAGGACCTGAAGGTCGTGCTCGACATCGTCGCCAACCATGGTTCGCCCTCGTACTCGATGCCGAAGCCGCAGCCGCCCTACGGCCAGCTCTTCGACCGCGACGGCAAGCTCATCGCCGATCACCAGAACCTGCCGCCCGACAAGCTCGATCCGGCGAACAATCCGCTGCACGCGTTCTACAACACCAAGCCCGGCCTGGCCGAGCTGTCGGACATCAACGAGAACAACCCGGCGGCGCTCGACTACTTCGTCGGCGCGTATTCGCAATGGATCGACCAGGGCGCGCATGCCTTCCGCGTCGACACCATCCCGTGGCTGCCGCATGCCTTCTGGAAAGCCTTCGCCGACCGCATCCGCGAGAAGCGGCCCGGCTTCTTCATGTTCGGCGAGGCCTTCGACTACAAGGCCGAGAAGATCGCCGAGCACACCTGGGTCGAGAACGGCGCATTCAGCGTGCTCGACTTCCCGCTCAAGGAAGCGATGGCCGAGGTCTTCGGCCGCCAGCGCCTGGGCTACGAGCGCATCGCGCCGAAGCTGTTCCTGGACGGTGGCCCGTACCGCGACCCGTACGCGCTGATGACCTTCTACGACAACCACGACATGCCGCGCCTCGACGCCAGCGACGAAGGCTTCATCGATGCGCACAACTTCCTGTTCACCGCGCGCGGCATCCCGGTGATCTACTACGGTTCGGAAACCGGCTTCATGCGCGGCGCGGCCGAGCATGCCGGCAACCGCAACTACTACGGCCAGGCCCGCGTCGACGCAGGCAAGGATCATCCGATCCAGCAGGCGATGCGCCGCATCGCCCGCGTCCGCGCCGCCACGCCCGCCCTGCAGCGCGGCCTGCAGGTGAACATCGAGATGGCCGGCGACCGCGCATCCTTCTATCGCGTCCTCCAGCATGACGGCGTGTCGCAGATCGCCCTGGTCCTGCTCAACAAGGGCGATGCGCCCGCCGAGTTCGCGGTGCGCGACCTGCTGCAGCCCGGTCGGTGGCGCAATGCGCTCGATGGCACCCGCCACCGCGTGAAGGCCGGTGGCGTGCTGCGCGCGACGGTGTCCGCGCACGGCGTGCAGGTCTTCGTGCTCGATGCCTCGGTGCGCGACGCCGCCCTGCGTGCTGCGCTGGATCGCGCGGCCAAGGGCGCGAAGCCGCGCGGGTGAGAGAGGTCGGGCCGTTGCCCTTGTAGAGCGGAGCTTGCTCCGCTCATGTCGTCCGCGAGCAAGCCTGAGCGGAGCAAGCTCCGCTCTACGAGAAGCGGATGCGCTCCCGCGACGCCTGGCTCTGTTTTGTAGGAGGGCCTTCAGGCCCGAGCTCTTGATTCTGTTTTTCGATCAATCAAAAGCTCGGGCCTGAAGGCCCTCCTACAACAGCGGTTGTGCGCCCGTTCCTGTCGCCTACGCCCCGCTCGACTTCCGCACCACCAGCTTCGCCGGCAGCATCATGCTTTCCGCGGGCTGGTCGCGGACCAGGCGCAGCAGGGTCTCGACCAGCAGTTCGCCGGCGCGGCCGGTGTCCTGGATGACGGTGGTCAGCGGCGGCGTGGCGAAGCGGGCCATGGCGATGTCGTCGAAGCCGACCACCGCGATGTCCTCGGGCACGCGCAGGCCGTGTTCGTTGAGCGCGCGGATCGCGCCGATCGCGATCAGGTCGCTGGCCGCGAACACAGCATCGAACGCAGCCTCGCGCGCGAGCAGGGCCTTCGCGGCCTGGTAGCCTTCTTCCTCGGAGCTGAGTGCATCGACCTGCAGTGCGGGATCGGCGGACAACCCGGCCTCGCGCAGCAGTGCGTCGCAGCCCCGGTATCGTTCGAAGAATTCGGGATAGTGGCTCGATGCATAGCCGAGGAAGGCGATGCGGCGACGACCGCGGCCGACCAGATGCTCGGCGACCATGCGACCGCCGGCGAAGTTGTCGCAGCCGATCGACACGCCCGGCTGGCCGGCCAGCACCGCGCCCCAGCGCACGAAATGCGTGCCCTGCGCGACCAGCTTCTCCAGCTTCGGCCGATAGTCGACGTAATCGCCGTAGCCGAGCAGGATCAGGCCATCGGCCTTCATGCTGTCCTCGTAGTCGGCATGCCAGTCGTCCGACAGCTGCTGGAACGACACCAGCAGGTCGTGGCCGTTGCGCGCGCAGGCGCGGGTGATCGAGCCGAGCATCGACAGGAAGAACGGGTTGATGTGCGACTCGTCCTCGGTCGGATCCTCGAACAGCAGCAGGGCGAGGGTGCCGGCGCGCTGCGTGCGCAGGCTGGAGGCGCGGCGGTCGACCTTGTAGTTGAGCGCCTGCACCGCGTCGAGCACGCGCTGCCGGGTTTCGGCATTGACCAGCGGGCTGCCGCGCAGCACGCGCGAGACCGTGGCCTGCGACACGCCTGCGTGGTAGGCGATGTCGACCGAAGTCGCCTTGGTTTTCTTCTGGGGCATGTCGTGTCCGTGCGATGGCTCGGTGGCAGTGTACGTCGCCTGTCGCGGTTCAGCGCGGTGCGCCGACGACCAGCCAGAGGTCGTCCATCACCTTCGGTCCGTCCGCCGCGCCGCCACCGAAGCGGTGCGGCCCCGCGGCTTCGCCCAGCGCCCGGTAGCCGCCGTCGTAGTCCCAGGTCGTGGCGTAGACCGCGAGGCCGTCGAGCGAGGCCGGATGGCCCAGCGCGCGCGCGGGCAGGGTGAAGGTGACCGTGCCCGCCGTGCGATCCACCTGGAGGCGCGCGCTCTCGCCGAGGGTGCGGCCTTCGCGCTGCGCATCGGCGTCGTCGGCATCGAACAGCGCATTCGACCAGCCGTGCACGCGCAGGCGCAGCTGCCAGCGACCGCCGTCGGGCATGCGCGCCGACTGCTGCGGCAGCACCGTCGCGCCATCGTCGCGGCCGGGCAGGCGCAGGAACAGGGTGAAGGCGACATGGTCGAAGCCGTTCGCCGGATTCCAGTCGGCGACCAGCGCGCGCATGCGCAGTTCGATGCGCAGCGCGCCGCCCGAGGTCCACAGCGTCGCGCCGCGCAGGTCCGCCGGACGCGGGCCGCGCCAACCGGGGTCGTCCGGATAGGCATAGCGACCGGTCGGACCATGGTCGTCGTCGAGCGGGTCGTCGACGGTGGCGACCTGCGTCCAGCGCCGTGCGACCGTGAAGCGATGCGCGACCGACACGCGACCGCTGTCGGGATCGCGCGCGACCACGCGATGCGGGATCGCGGGGTCGAGCATGTCGTCGGTGCGCAGCATCGCCTGCCAGCGACCCTCGCGATCGACCGGCACCGTCCGCGCCGAGGCCAGGTCGCCGTCGATCACCAGTTGCACCTGCGACCGGCCCGGCGCGCGGCCCGAGAGCTGCAGGTCGCCATCGCTGTGCGCAGGCGCATCGGCGTCGATGCGCAGGTCCTGGCCGCCCGGCGCCAGCGCGGCGCGTGCGGACGGCGCCGCAGGCCCGGCGCGCCAGACGAAGCCGGCGCGCGGCGGCAGTACCAGGGTCACGCGGCCATCGCGGTCGACCTGCAGCGGTGGCGCATCGCCCTCGATCGCGAACAGCGGCTGCAGCCTCGTGCCCGGCGGCAGGCCGGTGTCGAGCGCGTCGAGCAGCTGCGGACGCGCCGCGCTGTTGAGCACGACCAGCGCGCGGCGTCCTGCGTGATCCATGCGCCAGGCGATGGCGCCGGGCGCGGCGGGATTGGCGTCGAGCACGCGGGGCGTGCCGCGCGAGAACACGCGGTCGCCGCGACGCAGCGCGATCGCCCGCTGCAGCCAGCGATACAGCGGTGCGTCGGTGTCGAAATGATCGCGTCCACCCGAGCCATGGCCGGCGGCGAACATCGCCGCGCGCTGTTCGCGGAAGCCCTGCTCGGTGCCGTAATAGAGCGTCGGGATGCCGGGCAGGGTCAGGATCGACAGCAGCGCCTGCTTCAGGCCCGCGTCGTCGCCGCCGGCAAGGAAACGATCGACGTCGTGGTTGTCGACGAAGGTCGGCATCCGCCAGGGATCGGCATGCGTGCGCATCATGTCCTCGATGCGATGGCGCAGCTCGGCCGGCGCATGGCCGCGCGCGAACACGTCGCCGAGCGTGCCGTACAGCGGGAAATTGATCATGCCCGGCAGCAGCGGCCGGCCGTCGGCCGCGCGCATGTAGCCATCGATCTTGCGCGCCATGGCGTTGTCGAACGGCTTGTCGACGCCGAAGCCTTCGCCGAAGACATGGAAGTCGCGGATGCCGGTGTCGGCGGCGACCTTCGACACGCCGGGCGCCTGCGGATCGTCCGCATGCAGGAAATCGTCGAAGAAATCCGGCGGCACGTAGAACGCGGTATCGACGCGGAACGCATCGACGCCGATGTCGCGGATCCAGTCGCCATAGACCTTGCGCAGCGCGCGCCGCACCTCGGGATGCTCGGTATTGAGGTCGTCGAGGTCGGCGAGCTGCCAGTCCAGTTCCTGCCTGCGCTCGCGGAAATCGCGGATCGTCGGCGTCCAGTGATAGATGCCGTCCGCGCGCTGCGCCGGGTCGCGCGCATCGTTGCGGTCGAACGGCACCGGAGCCGGCGCACTGCGACCGTCGTGCTCCGGGCGCAGGACGAAACCGTGTTCCGGGCGCGCGGGATCGTAGGCACCGTCGTAGCCGAAATAGTCGGCGGTGTGGTTGACCACGATGTCCTGCACCAGGCGCATGCCGCGCCCGTGCAGTGCATCGGCGAAGGCGCGATAGGAGGCGCGTGTGCCGAAGTGCGCATCGACCGCGGTGAAGTCGCGGGTCCAGTAGCCGTGGTAGCCGCCGTACTGCGCCTTGTCGCTCCACCACTGGTTCGCGACCGGTGGCGTGATCCACACGGCGGTGGCGCCGAGCCCGGCGATGTAGTCCAGCCGACGCGTCAGTCCGGCGAGGTCGCCGCCGCTGAAGCGACGACGGTCGCGCGGATCGTGTTCGCCCGCGCCCTTGTCGTTGTTGCGCGCATCGCCGTCATCGAAGCGATCGATCATCGCGAAATAGATCACCTGATCGCGCCAATCGTCCGGCGCTTCCGCCGTGCCGGCCAGGCATGCCGGCGCCCATGCCAGCACGGCGGCGAGCGCCGCGTGCTGCACTGCAAGATCGACGGGGCGCCGCCATCGCGAGCGGAGGCATGCGTCACGGAACAGAGGCATCGGAACTCCTGGTCGGCACTGGCTGCATGCACTATTCCACCGTCGGGATCGATGGAAGCCCATGATTCGTGCGGATTTTTCGATGAATACGTATGCAGCCACGGTTGCATGGCGCAGGCCCGGACTACCATCGCCCTGCACGCCGGCGAAGGACTGGACGCCGGACGTGACCGTGACCCGGGCTGTGCCACGCGCGGCCGGACGGCATACAAACTCCAGCCGCAGTGGAGGGGAGCAATGCAGCCTTTGAAGCGAAACCTGCTGAGCATGGCGCTGGCGTCGGCCGCGCTGATGCTGGCCAATGGCGCGTACGCGCAAGCGGCGCCGGCGCAGGAAACGGCGGACAACGCCGATGAACTCGATACCATCCGCGTGGTCGGCATCCGTCGCAGCATCGAAGCCTCGACGCAGACCAAGCGGGAATCGACCTCGATCGTCGAAGCGGTCTCGTCGGAAGACATCGGCAAGTTGCCGGACACCTCCATCGCCGACTCGCTCGCGCGCCTGCCCGGCCTGACCGCGCAGCGCTTCGGCGGTCGGCCCCAGGAAATCAACATCCGCGGTTTCGCCGGCGATTTCTCCACCACCACGCTCAACGGGCGCGAGCAGGTGAGCCTCGGCAACAACCGCGGTGTCGAGTTCGACCAGTACCCGTCCGAACTCGTCAACCAGGTGCTGGTCTACAAGACCTCGGATGCGCAACTCGTCGGCCAGGGCCTGTCGGGTACCGTCGACCTGCGCACCGTGCGTCCGCTGGCCTTCGGCAAGCAGGCCTTCGCGGTCAACGTGCGCGGCGACATGAACAAGGTCGGCGACGAAAAGGAGAACGGCTACCGCGCCAGCGTCTCCTACATCGACCAGTTCGCCGACAACACCATCGGCCTGGCGCTCGGCTACGCCCATCTCAACAACCCCGGCCAGAGCAAGCAGTTCGGCGATGCCTGGGGCTACGACGGCAACGGCATCTTCGGCGGCGGCAAGCTCTACGACCTGGAGAACGACAACGAGCGCGATGGCCTCATGGGCGTGCTCGAATACCAGCCCAACGACGACTACCACATGGTCCTCGATGTGTTCTATTCCAAGTTCGACAAGGAAGAGAACAAGCGCGGCATGGAATTCGGCGCAGCCTTCGGCGGTACCACCGTCGCCGGCAGCACCCCGGCCAACGCCAACTTCACCGGCATCAATCCGGTGATCCGCAACGACTTCAACGCGGCCTACGACGAGCTGTTCGCCATCGGCTGGCGCCACCAGCTGGAACTCGGCGAGCACTGGACCGCCGTCGCCGACATCAGCAACTCGCGCGCCAAGCGCGAGGAGCGCATCCTTGAAACCTATGCCGGCGTCGGCCCGGGTCGTCCGCGCGACACGCTCAACGCGCGCTACAACTCGGACGGCTACTTCGATTTCGACTTCGGCTACGACTACGGCGATCCGAGCATCCTCCGCCTCGGCGATGCCGGTGGCTGGGGCCAGGACGGCTACATCAAGGATTTCGAAGTCCGTGACAACCTCACTTCGCTGCGCTTCGATCTCGAACGCCGCTTCGACGAGGGCTGGTTCAGCAGCGTGGAATTCGGCGCCAACCTGACCGATCGCACCAAGAGCCGCGCGTCCAACGAAGCCTTCCTCGACATCACCGCCTGCCTCGCCGGCGTGTCGCCGACCTGTCCGGACGGCGTGTCCGCGCCGATTCCGACCGGCATCAGCCGCAGCGCGGCGTTCAATGCCTACGGCGTGCCGTCGATCTACGGTTACGACGCGCTGCGTGCCTACCAGACGCTCTACACCCGTCGCACCAACATCAACAGCGACATCACCAACAAGAACTGGGAAGTCAACGAGCAGGTCACCACCGCCTACGTGCAGGCCAACATCGACACCACCCTCGGGTCGGTCGGCGTGAAGGGCAACATCGGCTTCCAGGCGGTCGCCGTCGACCAGTCGTCGGAAGGCGCGCGCACCTATCCGGGCAACGGCCTCGGTGCCGATATCTCCGGTGGCGCCGCCTATACCGACTTCCTGCCCAGCCTGAACCTGTCGTTCGAGCTGCCCTGGGATCAGGTGGTGCGCTTCGGCGCCAGCCGCCAGATGGCCCGTCCGCGCATGGACGACCTGCGCGCCAACGGCAACGTCAGCTACGACCTCAACTATCGTCGCCCCGACGGTACGGTCGCGCCGACCTGGAAGCTGGACAGCGGCAACCCCGAGCTGGAGCCCTGGCGCGCCAACGCGCTCGACCTGGCGTACGAGAAGTACTTCGGCGACAACAAGGGCTACGTCGGCGTCGCGTACTTCTACAAGAACCTGCGCAGCTACATCTACAACCAGACCAGCCTCTTCGACATCCGCGACGTCACCGAATTCCCGCCGTCGCAGTACCCGTCGAACGCCCCGACCGATCCTATCGGCTACGCCTTCAAGCCCGAGAACGGCGAGGGCGGCACGATCAAGGGCTGGGAGTTCAACGTCTCGCTGCCGCTGGACATCCTGTGGGAGCCGCTGATGGGCTTCGGTATCCAGGCGAACTATTCGGACACCAAGAGCGACATCCAGCCGCAGGGTCCCGCGTTCCCGAGCGAGCCGCTGCCGGGCCTGTCCAAGTACGTCTCCAACATCACCGTGTACTACGAGCGTTTCGGCTTCAGCACGCGGGTCAGCCAGCGCCACCGTTCGCAGTTCGTCGGTGAAGTGCAGGGCTTCGGTGGCGACCGCACCCGGCGTACCTTCGAGGGCGAGACGGTGACCGACCTGCAGCTGGGCTACACCTTCCAGTCCGGTCCGCTCAAGGACATCTCGCTGCTGCTGCAGGTCAACAACCTGGAGAACGAGCCCTTCCGCTCGTCCTTCAACGGCAACGACCTGCGTCCGCGCGAATACTTCGAGTACGGCCGCACCTATCTGTTCGGTGTCAACTACCGGTTCTGATCTCTCTCCAGAATCAGGCGAGCGCTTGGCCCTTGCGCGGTTCCCCGCCGCCAAGGGCCTTTTCTATGGTCGATCCCATGTGCTGTGTGGATGGGCCGGCAGAAGAGCATCGCGACTTGCGTCGCTCCTGCAGAAAAGCGGTGCTCTTGCAGGAGCGACGCAAGTCGCGATTGCCCCTCGAATGACAATGCACCATCCGCCGAACGCAATCCTCAGCGTGCGGCTTCGGCTGCCAGCATCCCGATCTTCGCCCAGTCCTTCGCCTTGAGCGCATCGCCGGGCACCATCCACGATCCGCCGACGGTGAGCACGTTGGACAGCGCGCGATAGGCCGGTGCCTTCGTGGCGTCGATGCCGCCGGTGGGGCAGAACCTCGCCTGCGGGAACGGTCCGGCGAAGCCTTTCAGCGCCGCGATCCCGCCGCTGGCTTCGGCGGGGAAGAACTTGAAGCGGGTCCAGCCGTGTTCGAGGCCGCGCATCAGCTCGCTGGCGGTGGCGATGCCGGGCAGGAACGGAATCGCCGAAGATTTCGCGGCGGCGTACAGCGCGTCGGTGGCGCCTGGCGAGATTGCGAACGCGGCGCCTGCGGCTTCGACGGCGGCGAGGTCGTGCGCGGTGAGCACGGTGCCGGCACCGACGATGGCGCCGGGCACGTCGCGCATGTGGCGGATGGCGTCGAGGGCGACCGGTGTGCGCAAGGTGACTTCGAGCACGGGCAATCCCGCATCGACCAGGGCGCGTGCGAGGGGCACGGCATCGTCGAGGTCGTCGATCGCAAGCACCGGCACGACCGGCGCGGCGCGCAGGATCGCGTCGATCCGCTGCAGCTGTTCGGGCGTCATGCGCTCGGCTCCTCGTCATCGCCGAACAACCCACACGCGCCGCGTTCGGCGGAGTTGGTGGTGCGGCGCATGGTGGCGAACAGTTCACGGCCGGTGCCGTGTGCATTCGCGCCGAGGTCGGGTTGCATGGGCGTGCGCGCGGACCACTCGGCCTCGTCGACCAGCGCCTGCATCGTGCCGGCCTCGGCGTCGATCGCGATCACGTCGCCTTCGCGCAGCATCGCGATCGCGCCGCCACAGGCGGCTTCCGGGCTCACGTGGATCGCGGCCAGCACCTTGCCGGAAGCGCCGGACATGCGGCCATCAGTCAGCAGCGCCACGCGCTGCCCGCGATCCTGCAGCACCGACAGCGTCGGCGTGAGCTTGTGCAGCTCCGGCATGCCGTTGGCACGCGGGCCCTGGCCGCGCACCACCGCCACGAAGTCGCCCGTCAGCTCGCCGGCCTTGAACGCCGCCAGTAATGCGTCCTGAGTCTCGAACAGCTTCGCCCGTGCTTCGATGCGGCGATGTTCCGGCGCGACGGCCGAGACCTTCACCACTGCGCGGCCGAGGTTGCCCTGCAGGCGGCGCAGGCCGCCTTCGGCATCGAAGGGTTCCTTCACACCGCGCAGGATCGTCGTGTCGCCCGACTGTGCCGGCGGATCGTGCCAGACCAGCTGCGTGCCGTTCTCCAGCGCCGGCACCTTCGCCTGCTGCAGCAGGTCGCCGCCGTGCACGCACAGCAGGTCCCGGTGCATCAGCCCCGCCTCGACCAGCTCGCGGATCACGAAGCCCAGGCCGCCCGCCGCGTGGAAGTGGTTCACGTCCGCGCTGCCGTTGGGATACACCCGCGCCAGCAGCGGCGTGTGCCGCGACAGCTCGTCCAGGTCGTCCCAGTCGATGATCAGCCCTGCGGCCCTGGCGATCGCCACGAGATGGATCGCGTGGTTGGTCGAACCGCCGGTGGCAGCGAGGCCGACCATCGCGTTCACGATCGCCTTCTCGTCGATGGTTCGGCCGATCGGCCGGTAGTCGGCGCCCAGGTGCGTGATCCGCAGCGCCTGTTCCGCCGCCGCCACCGTCAGCGCATCGCGCAGCGGCGTGTTCGGGTTCACGAACGCCGTGCCCGGCATGTGCAGGCCCATCACCTCCACCAGCATCTGGTTGGAGTTGGCGGTGCCGTAGAAGGTGCAGGTGCCGGCGCCGTGGTACGAGGCCGACTCCGCTTCGAGCAGCTCCTCCTTCGTCGCCTTGCCCTCGGCGAAGCGCTGGCGCACCGCCGCCTTCTCCTTGTTGGGCAGGCCGGACGGCATCGGCCCGGCCGGCACGAAGATCGCCGGCAGGTGGCCGAAGGCCAGCGCACCGATCAGCAGCCCCGGGACGATCTTGTCGCAGACCCCGAGCAGCAGCGCGGCGTCGAACATCTCGTGCGACAGCGCGATGGCCGTGGACTGCGCCACGACATCGCGCGAGAACAGCGACAGCTCCATGCCCGCGCGGCCCTGGGTGACGCCGTCGCACATCGCGGGCACGCCGCCGGCGACCTGCGCCGATCCGCCGGCATTGCGCGCGGCCATGCGGATGAGGGTGGGGTAATGCTCCATCGGCTGGTGGGCCGAGAGCATGTCGTTGTAGGCGGTGACGATGCCGAGGTGGCCGGCGTGGCCGGCCTTCAGCTGCGGCTTGTCCGCACCCGACGCGGCGAAGCCGTGGGCGAGGTTGCCGCAGCCGAGGTCCTTGCGCGCGGGTCCCTGTGGTCTGGCCGCGTCGATGCGGGCGAGATAGGCGCCGCGCAGCTTCGCGCTGCGTTCGGCGATGCGCGCGGTGACGCGTTCGGTGACGGGGTGCAGGCTCATGGGTGTGTCATCACTGGGTTCGCACCAGGCGTCGTCGACAGCATCGCAGACATTCTCCTTCCCCCGCTGGCGGGGGAAGGTCGGGATGGGGGCGCGAGGTCATGGGAACCGCTGGCCCCCACCTCAATCCTCCCCCGCAGGCGGGGGAGGAGGTCAGAAGCGACACGTCGCATCACGGACTCCAGTGCACGTGCACGTCGCGGGCGGCGCGCAGCACGGCGGCGATGGGGTGGCGCAGCGGGTCGTTGGCGGCCATCGCCTCGCGCAGCACCTCGCGCTTGCGCTGTCCGGTCACGATCAGGTGGATCGCGCGCGTGCGCAGCAGCCGCGCCAGGCCCAGCGTGATGCGCGGGTACGGCGCTTCCGGCGGCAGCGGTTCGGGGTGGATCAGGAACGCGTCCTCGCGCGCGCTCGCGGCGAGCGCCGCCGACAGCCCGCGCGCGCCGGGGAACAGCGAGGCGGTGTGCGCGTCCTCGCCCATGCCCAGCACCACCGCGTCGAAGGTGTCGCCGTGGCGGCTGAGCATCGTGCGCGCATGCTGCAGCGAGGCCCCGGGATCGCCGTCGGGCGTGGTCAGCGCGCCGATGCGTACGCCAGCGGCTTCGGAAAATGCCGAACGCAGCGAGGCGATATTGCTCGCCGCATGGTCCCAGGGCACGCAGCGGTCGTCGCCGGGGACGATGGCGACATCCTCCCAGTCGATGCCCGCGCTCGCGGCCAGCTGCCGATACGCCGGGAACGGCGTGCGCCCGCCGGCCAGGCACAGCAGGGCATGGCCGCGATGGGCCAGCGCGCTGGCGCAGGCCTGGCGCAGGCGAGACGCCACCGCCTCGGCCAGCACCGCGCTGTCCTCGTAGGCGTGTTCGATCACCGCCATCGCGGGGTCCCTCCGGTTCCGGTCGTGCCGATCATGCCGTTCCCGCGCATCGCGGACCGGAAGCGTGTACAGCTGTGCCTGTGCATGCATGCGTGTCTCCCTTCACTCGCGCCAGCTGTGGCCGTGGCGCTCGGCCAGGGCCACGGCGGCGGTCGGGCCCCAGGTGCCGGCGGCGTACGGACGCGGCGCCTGCTGCGATTGGTTCCAGCCATCGAGGATCGCATCGACCCACTGCCAGGCCGCCTCGGTCTCGTCGCGGCGCACGAACAGCGTGCCGTTGCCCTCGATGGCGTCGAGGTAGAGGCGCTCGTAGGCCAGCCGGCGGCGCACGCTGGCGAACTCCTCGTCCAGGTCCAGGTCCAGCGACACCTGCGACAGGCGCAGGCCGCTGCGGTCCAGGCCCGGGGTCTTGTGCATCAGCTGCAGCTCGATGCGTTCCTCCGGCTGCAGGCGGATCACCAGCGCGTTGGGCTGGGTCGCCGCCCCGCCGCGGGCGAAGATCGAGTGCGGCACGGCGCGGAACTGCAGGTAGATCTCGGTGCAGCGGCGCGGCAGGCGCTTGCCGGTGCGCAGGTAGAAGGGCACGCCCGACCAGCGCCAGTTGTCGACATGCGCGCGCAGGGCGACGAAGGTCTCGGTGCGGCTGGAACGGCCCAACTCGTCGAGATAGCCCGGGACGGAACGACCCTCGATCGCGCCCGCACCATATTGCCCGGCGACCGTCTCCATGCCGACCTCGGCACGGCCGATGGGCCGCAGCGAGCGCAGCACCTTGATCTTCTCGTTGCGCACCGCGGTGGGTTCGAACTGCGAGGGCGGCTCCATCGCGGTCAGGCACAGCAGCTGCAGCAGGTGGTTCTGCAGCATGTCGCGGATCGCACCGGAGCCGTCGTAGTAGTCGCCGCGCCCCTCGACGCCGACGGTCTCGGCGACGGTGATCTGCACCTGCTCGATGTGGCGTGCGTTCCACAGTGGCTCGAACAGGGCGTTGCCGAAGCGCAGCGCGAGCAGGTTCTGCACGCCGTCCTTGCCGAGGTAATGATCGACGCGATAGACGCGATCCTCGTCGAAGGACGCGGTGACGCCGTCGTTGATGGCGATGGCCTCGGCCAGGTCGTGGCCGATCGGCTTCTCCAGCATCACCCGCGTGCCGGGACCGGCGAGTCCGTGCGTGGCGAGCGCGGCGCAGGCCCGCACATAGAACGAGGGCGAAGTGGAGAGGTGGTAGAGCACGTCGCCCGAGCGCAGCGAGGACACGCGAGAAGCCAGCGCGGCCATCGAGGCATCGTCGTCGAGCGAGGCGGGCTGGTAGTGGACGCGATCGAGCAGCGCGGCGATGGCGGCATCGTCCAGGAAGGACGCGGGCACGAAGCGCGCCAGCGCATCGGCGACGACCGCACGGAAGCCGGCATCGTCGAGCGAAGACCGCGCGGTACCGAGGATGCGCAGGCCCGCCGGCAGCAGGCCATCGCGATGCAGGCCGTACAGCGAGGGCAGCAGCATGCGCTGCGCCAGGTCGCCGGTGGCACCGAAGATCGTCAGCAGGGTCGCGGGGGAGGGAACGGCGAGTGGACTCATGTCAGCGCGGCAGCAATCGGATGCGGTCCAGCACCCACATCGTGGGTCGGGTGTCGCCGGTGAAATACACGCAGAGATCCTTCGATTCGCTCTGCGCAGGCAGCGGCAGGGTCAGGTCGAGGAAGCCGTCCTTCCCGGGCGCGGCCGGCAGCGGCGTGGTCGCGAGCACGGGGCCGTCGCAACCGGCCCTGAGCACGGCTTCGCCATGCGCGGTGGTCGCGGGCTTGAACCTGCGACTCTTTTCGTCGTGGGCGAGCTGGAAGTAGTAGGGAATGCGTCCGACGCGCAGCGCGACTTCTCGGGTGCTCGACAGCGGCGCCTTCGTCCATTCCCAGCAGGGATTGAAGATATCCACGTTGAAGATCGCGCGTTCGCCATCGACGGTGGTGTCGTCCTCCAGGCGCAGCATCAGCGCGCCGGTGCACATCTTCAGGCTCTCGTCGGTGCGTTCGCGCAGCGACGCCGGCGTGATCGCGAAGCGATCGGCGGACTGCAGCGGCTTGCCGTCGACGAACACCGCCGCGCGCAGCGTGGCGGACGGTGACAGCGTCAGCGGCGCTTCGTAGCGCGGCGACGCGGGCGTCGGCTCGGTGTCGTCGGTCGTGTAGCGGATCTCGGCATAGCCCGTCGCGTTGGACAAGGCGACCGATGCGCGGCCATCGTCGGTCGCGGTCGCGTCGAAGCGCACCTCGAACGGCGTGCGCGCCGGCGCGATGCCGAGCATGCGGTAGCGGGCAAGCTGTGCGGGCAGGCGGGCGATGAAAGCGTCGTAGCTGCGGGATGTTTCGGCAGTCCAACCAACTTCGGCCAGCGCGGCCAGGCGCGGGAACATCGCATGCTGCACGCGGCCATACGTGCGCATGTGCTCGGTCCAGGCATTGGCCTGCACGCCGAGGATGTGATGGTGGCGATCGGCGGCCAGCGCATCGGGTACCGGATCGAAGTCGTAGAGTTTGCGCAGCGTGACCGTGGTCGGGCGGCCGGGCGGCTCGTTCGGCGACTCGCTCTGCAGGTAGTCGAGGTAGAGGTGCGACACCGGCGACATCACCACGTCGTGGCCCTTGCCGGCCGCCTGCAGGCCGCCTTCGATGCCGCGCCACGACATCACCGTCGCGCTCGGCGGCAGCTCGCCCTCGAGGATTTCGTCCCAGCCGATCAGGCGCTTGCCGCGCGCAGAGAGGAACCTCTCGAAGCGCGCAACCATGCGACTCTGCATCTGCATCTCGGTCTTCAGGCCCAGCGCCTTCATCTGCGCCTGCACGCGCGGCGAGGCGATCCACTGGTCCTTCACCGCCTCGTCGCCGCCGATGTGCACGTAGCGTCCCGGGAACAGCGCCACCACTTCCTCGAACACGTGCTCCATGAACACCATCGTCGATTCCTCGGTGTTCAGCAGGTTGACGAACACGCCCCACTCGGCGACCGGCTTCAGCGGTTCGGTGGTGGTACCCAGCTCCGGATACGCCGCGATCATCGCGGTGGCGTGGCCCGGGATGTCGATCTCCGGCACGATCTGGATGTTGCGTTCTGCGGCGTACTGCACCACGTCGCGGATCTGCGCCTGCGTGTACCAGCCGCAGTAGCGCACCGGCCTGCCACCGGCGTCGGTGCCGGCATCGCCGGAGGGCTGGCGGCAACCACCGACCTCGGTGAGCTTCGGATAGCGCTTGATCTCGATGCGCCAGCCCTGGTCATCGGTGAGATGCCAGTGGAACACGTTGAGCTTGTGCACGACCATCGCATCGATCAGGTGCTTGACCTCGTCGACGGTCTGGAAATGCCGTGCCGAATCCAGCATCGCGCCGCGCCAGGCGAAGCGCGGCGCATCCTCGATGCGCAGCGCCGGCAGCGTTGCGCGCGCACCCTGCGTATCGGTCGTCAGCTGCCAGAGCGTCACCGCGCCGTGCTGCAGGCCCTGCGCGGTGCGGGCGCGGACCACCGCACGCTTCGCATCGATGTCGATCGTGTAGGCCTCCTCGTTCGCACCGCGCAGCGCGCGATCGATCTCGAAGACGATCCCGGTCGTCGCACGGCCCGTGCGGACGCTGGGTCTGAAACCATGGCTGCGCTGCGCGAGGTCGGCGAACAGCGCGGACGCGCGCTTCGCTGCCTCGCTCCCGGCATGGATCGGCGTGTCGCGATCGAAACGCAGCTGGCCGCGCCCGGGTTGCAGCGCGGACGGCGCCGGGATGAGGCCTGGCGAGAAGGCGCGTTCACCCGCTGCGGATGCACCGCAGGCGAGCAGCGACAGCGGAAGCAGGAGCAGGGCGGCGTATGCGCGGAACGTGGCCATGGATACCTGTCTGTACGGAGGAGGGTGTCGCGGGCGCCCGGACGTGTCGGCCCGGACGCGACTGTAATTCATGCGGGTTGCGGGACGTCGAAAAAAAAGCGGGCCCGGTGTGACCAGGCCCGAAGAGGGATCGTTCCAGCACCCGGAGGAGGAGAGGGGCGCCGGGCCCGGCGCGCGGCCGGGCCCGGTGGAGCACATCAGAACTTCATGCGGAAGGTCAGGTAGTACTGGCGGCCGTTCTGGTAGATCGAACGCGGACGGTCGCGGTTTTCGGCGTAGTAGGCGGTCTTCGGATTGTTCAGGTTCAACGCATCGAGGGCGATCGAGTAGTTGTCGTTGAACTTGTAGCCGAACGATGCCGACACGTTGTCGACTTCATCCTGGTAGAACGCCGAGGCGCGATCCAGGCCGCTGAAGAACTCGGAACGGTAGGTGTAGTTCAGGCGGGCGTTGAAATGCTCGTTCTCGAAGTAGCCACCCAGGTTGTAGGTGTTGCGCGAGGTGCCGAGCATGTCGCCGCCGTCCTCGGTGGTGCCCTTGGCGAACGTGTAGTTCGCGAACACGCCGAAGTAGTCGCCGAACGGCTGTTCCCAGGCCACTTCGAAGCCGCGGACCTTCGCCTGCGAGTTCACCGGGATGCTCAGGTCGTACTGGACCATGGCGCCGGTGGGGTTGCTCGAGTCGATGGTCAGGTAGCTGCGGCGCTGGTTGCCCGGGGTGACGTAGTTGTCGATGTCCATCAGGAAGCCGCTGACCGACAGCAGGGCACGCTCGCCGTAGTACCACTCGAACGTCGCATCGAAGTTCGTCGACAGGACGGGTTCGAGTTCGGGGTTGCCGCCGCTGCCGGTGCCGATGCCGCCGACGGTGGCCGGCGGGCTGAGCGAGACCGCACCGGCGATCGCCGAGTAGTCCGGACGGGTCAGGGTGCGCGACACCGCGAAGCGCAGCAGCTTGTTGTCGTCGATCGAGTAGCGCAGGTTCACGCTCGGCAGCCAGTCCTTGTAGACGTTGCGGACGATGTCCTGGCGATACGGACCGAAGGCCGAGGTGGTCACGGCGCGCGGGTCGGTGGCCGAGGTGTTCACCCAGTTCGCGGCTTCCATGTCGGTGCGCACGTAGCGCAGGCCGAAGTTGCCGGCCCACTTCTCGCCTTCGAAATTGGCCTGGAAGTAGGCGGCGGAGCTGCGTTCGTCGAGGCCGTACTCGGCCGGGAAATAGCGGCGGCTGACCGGGTCGCGGTTGGTGAAGCGGTTGAACTGCGCGAGCTGTTCGGGCGAGTAGTACCAGATGTTGCGCGGGAAGCTGCCGCCGAGGCCCGAAGCGAAGTTGCCCGGGTAGTTGCGGTAGCCGCTGGGCCAGTTGGCCGGATCGAACGGCGACTGCGAGCCCGTCGGGCAGAAGTAGGTCGCGGCCCAGTCGAACGGCACCACCGCGCCATTGGCGCCGATGCAGCCCGGGCCCTGGGCGACGACGTTGTCGAGGGTGCGCTCGTGGCGGGCGTCGCGCACGCCGAACTGCAGCGAGCTGAAGAAGCCGTCGAGGAAGACTTCGCCATCGAGCTTGAGCCAGCGTTCCTTGTCGACCACATCGATATCCTGGAAGCCGAAGATCCAGTCGAGCTTCATCGAGGTGTTGAAGGTGCCCGGCGCGCCGGTGTTGGTGTTGCCGAGGTTCCAGTCGGCCGCACCCACGCCGTTGAGGCGCCAGCCTGCGCCGCTGCCCAGGCCGACGTCCCATTCCGCGACGTCCTGCGTCGGTGTCTTGCCGTGGCCGGTCGAGGTGCCGATCTGGCCGCTCAGTCGGAACGCGTCGTTGACGTCCCACTGGAAGTCGCCGCTGATGAAGTTGCTGCTCGACTCGGCGCCCGGACGCGAGATCTGGTCGTAGATGCCGTACTGGCGGGTGGCCTGCGGCGTGAAGGTGGCGCTGACCAGGGTGTTGTTGCGCACGACATAGCCCGGTGCGGGCGCCTGGCCGCTGCCCTGCGCGAGGATGCGGCTGCCCCACAGCATGTAGTTGCGGTTGTAGTTGTCCGCCTTCATCCGCGAGGTGAAGCCGGTGAGCGAGAACTTGAAGTCGTCGTTCGGCTTGAATTCGGCCGAGACCAGGCCGCCGGTACGCTTGCGTTCCTGTTCGAACAGCGCGGAACCTATGAGGACCGGGTAGTAGACGCCGCTCAGGTTGGGATTGCTGACCGCGATCGGCGAACCCGGCAGGATGCGCTCGTAACCAAGCAACTCCTGGCCATCGCGCCGCAGGTGGCGCTCTTCGCTGAAGGCCTGGACCATGATGCCGAAGCTGCGGCTGTCGTTGGTCCAGTTGGCGAGGGCCGAGAGCTGCGGATCGGTCTTGCCCGGCAGGTCGGCGTTGACCGCGCCCAGCGAGATGTGCGAGGTGAAGCCTTCGCCGAAGTTCAGCGGGCGACGGGTGACGATGTTGACGTTGCCGACCGCGCCGCCTTCGACGAGGCGCGCTTCCGACGACTTGATGACCTCGACCTTCTGCACCAGTTCGGAGGGCAGCAGCGAATAGCTGACGCTGCGGCCGACGGTGCCGCTCTGGTTGAGCACGAACCAGTCGCCGGAGCCGATGTTGTGGCCGTCGATGAGGGTCTGGGTGAAGCTCGGGCTGGTGCCGCGCATGCTGACGCGGTCGTTCTCGTCGAACGCGCCTTCGTTCGCGCTGGCGGCGCTGATGTTCACGCCGGCGATGCGCTGCAGCGAGTCGGCCACGTTGTGGTCGGGCATCTTGCCGATGTCCTCGGCGGAGACGACTTCGATGCGGTTCTTCGCTTCGCGCTTGGCGTCCTGCGACTTCTCGATCGCGCCGCGGATGCCGACGACGACGACGGTATCCAGATCGTCCGCCTCCTTGGTGCCCGTCGACGCGCTGTCCTGCGCGAAGGTCTGCCCGGCGAAGCCCAGGCCCGCCAGGATGGCGATCGAGAGCGCGGTTTTCTGCAACTTCATGTGTGTACTCCCCTCATCATTGGAATATCGGAGCGTGCCTGTCGCCGCGACGCTGCCGGGCTGTGTTGACGATTGCGATGCATGTGCGAAGCGTGGTGCCGATTGCGGACATCCTGTCCCCGAGCTGTCGATCCTGGTCTGGACATGCGTCCGGACGTGCTATCCGGACGCGATCCGTCGCGCTTCGCGCTGGTGTAGGTACCAGTTCGCCGCGCCGATCACGCCCAGTTGACCGTGCTCGACCAGCCGCACGGGAATGCGTTCCAGCGCCGCGCGCATCGGTCCCTTGTCGAGGAACCGCGCGACGAAGCTGGAATGAAGGAGGAAATCGCTGATCTGCGGCAGGATGCCGCCGGCGAGGTAGACGCCGCCGGTGGCGCCGTACAGCAGCGCCATGTCGCCGACGACGCTGCCGAGCAGGCCGCAGAAGATGTCGAGGGTCTCGCGCGCCAGGGCGTCTTCGCCGGAGAGCGCGGCGCGGGTGATCTCGCCCGGATGCCGGTAGCGCTGCGTTTCGCCGCGGATGCCGCACAGCGCGGCATGCAGGTTCATCAGGCCGGGGCCGGACAGTGCCGATTCGACCGGGACGTGGCTGCGCTGCTTCATCAGTTCGGCCAGCAGGGCCATTTCCACGGCGTTGCCCGGGGTGAGTGCGGCCTGGCCGGCCTCGGTGGGCAGCACGATGCTGCGGCCTTCGCTCTGCACCGACAGCGCCGCGCCCAGGCCGGTGCCGGGGCCGAGCACGAGGATCGGCCCCGATGCCTGCGCATCGACCGGGCCGGTGAGCAGCACCGCTTCGCGCGGATCGATTTCGGCGATGGCGTGCGCCACGGCTTCGAAATCGTTGACCACGCGCAGTTCGCGGAAGCCGAGGCGTTCGCGCAGTGCGGCGGGCACCAGCGGCCAGGGCAGGTTGGCCGCGATCAGCGAGCCGTCTTCGAGCAGGTGGCCGGCGCTGGCGATCACCGCTTCGTCGACCTGCACGCCGTCGTCGAGATGGGTGAGGAAGTCCTCGAAGATCTCGGCGGGCGAGGGATGATCGGCGCAGGCGTACTTGCGGTAGTGCAGCACGCTGACCGGGGCGCCCGCGCCTGCGGGGCGGATCAGGCCGATGCGCACATGCGTGCCTCCGACGTCGGCGGCAATGAACGGACGGGTGGTCGCGTTCAGAGGAAGCACCGTCGTCGGCTTGGGGTTGGCCACAGCAGGTCCTTTTGTCGAGGGGCGACCGTGGGGGTCGGGTGCGGCGGAGTGTGGCCATCTCTTGACAACGTTGTCAACAAATTGGCCTCGCGCCAGGCCTGCGGGGGCCGAATCAATGCGTCAGTGGAATGAATCTGGGCTTCATGATTGGATTGATTGCATTTTTGCAATCAAATCATGGCATCCCGAAGCCTCATGAAAACAAGGCATGTTGCGGCGCACACAAGGTCTTCGCGCCATTCGCCCCCGTATTTTTCGCGGGGTGCGCATCGGGGAGTGGTTTTTGGCGCGAAGTTGTGACAACGTTGTTTTCGCCTGCAGGCCCGAAGCCCTCTTGGCCACAGGCCTTCGCACGGCCGCTGCCCCCTGCCACCGCCGTCCGCCGCTGTCCCACGGTTGTCCGGTCATCGCCGGATGCGCCACGACGATCCGCCCTACGGAGTCCGCACGACATGACTGCAGTCCGCCACACCACGTCGATCGCCATCATCGGCGCGCTGTTCTTCATCTTCGGCTTCGTGACCTGGCTCAACGGGCCGCTGATCACCTTCGCCCAGCTGGCCTTCGACCTGGACGAGGTCAACGCCTTCCTGATCCTCACCGTGTTCTTCCTGTCCTACTTCTTCCTGGCGATCCCCTCCTCGTGGATCCTCAAGCTCACCGGCATGAAGAAGGGCATCGCCGTCGGCCTGTTCACCATGGCGGTCGGCGCGGCGCTGTTCGGCGAGTTCACCACCCAGCGCTGGTATCCGGGCGCCCTGGGCGGCTTGTTCGTGATCGGCGCGGGCCTGGCCCTGCTGCAGACCGCGGTGAATCCGTACATCAGCATCCTCGGCCCGATCGAGAGCGCGGCGCAGCGCATCGCGGTGATGGGCATCTGCAACAAGATCGCCGGCATCCTCGCGCCGCTGGCCATCGGCGCGCTGGTGATGCAGGGCATCGGCGACCTGGCGACGCAGGTCGAGGCTGCCGATCCGGCGACGCGCGAGCAGCTGCTCAACGCGTTCGCGGCGAAGATCCATGCGCCCTACCTGGCGATGGCGGGCCTGCTGGCCCTGCTCGCGGTCGGCGTGCTGTTCTCGCCGCTGCCGGAAATCAAGGCCGCCGAAGTCAACGCCGCGCGCGGCGCGGAGGACGGCGATCGTCGCACCCTCTGGCAGTTCCCGCAGCTGTGGCTGGGCGCGCTGTGCATCTTCGCCTACGTCGGTGCGGAGGTGATGGCGGGCGACGCCATCGGCACCTACGGGCGCGGCTTCGACCTGCCGCTGGACCAGACCAAGTTCTTCACCTCGTTCACGCTGGGCGCGATGCTGGTCGGCTACGTGGTCGGCCTGGTGATCATCCCGCGCTTCATCTCGCAGGAGCGCTACCTGTTCGTGTCCGCGGTGCTCGGCATCGTCTTCACCATCGGCGCCTTCCTCACCACGGGCTACCTCTCGGTGGCGCTGGTCGCGGCGCTGGGTTTCGCCAACGCGATGATGTGGCCGGCGATCTTCCCGCTGGCGATCCGCGGTCTCGGCCGCTACACCGAACTCGGCTCGGCGATCCTGATCATGGGCATCGTCGGCGGCGCGATCATCCCGCGCCTGTTCGCCGAACTGAAGCAGCACTACGACTTCCAGTGGGTGTTCCTGCTGCTGATGGTGCCGTGCTACGTGTACATTCTGTACTTCGCGTGGCGCAGCCAGCGCGCCGAGGCACCGGTCGCCCGCGAAGCGGCCGGCGCGGCGCCAGCATCGGCCACGTCGATCGAACGGCCAGCCGGCAGCAACGGCTGACATGCCCATCCGAATGTACGGCTGAAACAACGCCAGCGAAGAACAGCAGCATGCGCAGACCCACCATCAAAGACGTCGCCGAACGCGCCCAGGTTTCCCTGAAGACCGTCTCGCGCGTGATCAACAACGAAACCTCGGTGATGCAGGGCACCCGTGCGCGGGTGCTGCATGCGATCTCCGAGCTCGGCTACGAGCCCGACGTCACCGCGCGCAACCTGCGCAGCGGCACGCCGTTCGTGATCGGCCTGGTCTACGACAACCCGAACGCGTACCACATCATCGGCGTGCAGAACGGCGTGCTCGCCGCCTGCCGCGAAACGGGCTTCGGCCTGCAGATCCATCCCTGCGACGCGACCTCGCCGCTGCTGGCCGAGGAGCTGATCGAATTCGTGAAGCGCTCGCGCCTTGCCGGCCTGGTGCTGACCGCGCCGATGTCGGAAAACGCCGAGCTGGTGCAGGCCCTCGCCGCGCGCGACGTGGCGCTGGTGCGGATCATCGCCGCGACCGAGGACCCCGACGACGGCCATCCCTGCGTCTACGTCGATGACCGCGACGCTGCGTACGAGATCACCGAACACCTGATCCAGCTCGGCCACACCCGCATCGGCTTCCTGTGGGGCGGACTGGCGCACAAGTCCAGTACCGAACGCTTCGCCGGCTACGAGCAGGCGCTGCAGGACTACGGCATCACCCTCGACAAGCACCTGGTCATTCCCGGCGATTACACCTTCGACGACGGTTTCCGCGGCGCGCGCCGCCTGCTCGCGCTGCGCGAACCGCCGACCGCGATCTTCGGCTCGAATGACGAAATCGCGGCCGGCGTGCTCGCCGCCGCGACCTCGGCCGGCATGAACGTGCCCTACGACCTGTCGATCGCCGGCTTCGAGGACAGCCCGTTCTCGCGCCAGTCGTGGCCGCCGCTGACCACCGCGAAGCAGGCGACCGAGGACATCGCGCGCCAGGCCGCGCGCCTGCTGATCGCCGGCATCCGCCAGGACGCCTATGACGAACATCCCATCGCCATGCACAACCAGGGCTTCGCGCCGCAGCTGGTGGTGCGTGGTTCGACCGCGCCGATGCGCCGCGACCGCGCGCAGGAGCGCCAGGCCGAACGCCTGCCGGAGCGCGCGTCCGAGCGCGACGACGGAGGCGGTTGACGCCCATTTTTCCCACGCCCCCCACGACTCCGACACCCACACGTGAACGCACCCATCGACGGCCGCATCGACGCAACGATCGCCGAGCCCGCCCCCGAATCCACCTTGATGCACCGCGAAGCGGCGCAGGCCGCCGATGTGGTCGCCGAGCAGTTCGCACGCAATGCCGACACGATCGCCGCACTGGCAGCAGAACTGCGCGCGTCGCCGCCGGCCTTCATCGCGACCTGCGCGCGCGGCAGTTCCGACCACGCCGCGACCTATGCGAAATACCTGTTCGAGACCCAGCTCGGCGTGGTCACCGCCTCGCTGTCGCCATCGGTGCATTCGGTCTATGCGGCCCGACCGAACCTGCGCGGCGCGCTGTTCGTCGCGATCTCGCAGTCGGGCAAGAGTCCCGACCTGCTGCGCAATGCCGAGGCCGCCCGCGATGCCGGTGCGCGCGTGGTCGCGCTGGTCAATGCCGAGGATTCGCCGCTGGCGCAGCTGGCAGACGTGACGCTGCCCTTGTGCGCCGGACCGGAGCGCAGCGTGGCCGCGACCAAGAGCTATCTCGCTTCGCTGTCGGCGGTGCTGCAGCTGGTCGCGCACTGGCGCGGCGACGACGCGCTGCACGATGCGCTGGCATCGCTGCCGGATGCGCTGCGCGATGCCTGGCGTGCTGACTGGTCCTCGCTGACCGACGGCCTGGTCGATGCGCGCAACCTGTTCGTGCTCGGTCGCGGCCTCGGCCTCGGCGCGGCGCAGGAAGCGGCGCTGAAGTTCAAGGAAACCTGCGGCCTGCATGCCGAAGCCTACAGTTCCGCCGAAGTGAAGCACGGACCGATGGCCCTGGTCGGACCGGGATTCCCGGTGCTGTGCTTCGCGCAGCCGGACGAGACCGGCGCCGGCACGCTGGCGATGGCGCGCGAGTTCCGCGAGCGCGGCGCGCAGGTGTGGGTCGCTTCGTCGCAGGACGCCGTGCCGGGCCTGCGCCTGCCGCTGGATCTCTCGCATCCGGCCTGCGCACCGCTGCTGACGGTGCAGAGCTTCTATCGCGCGATCAACGCCCTGGCCCTGCGTCGCGGTTTCAATCCCGACGTGCCGCCGCACCTGAACAAGGTGACGGAGACGGTGTGAAGGCGTCCGGGTGGTCCGCATGAATCGCATCGCCCTCGTCAGCGCCCGCGTGCTGGCCGGCGAGACCCTGCGCGACGGTCTCGCGGTGGTGATCGAGGACGGCCGCATCGCGATGGTCTGCGATGCGACTGCGCTGCCACCGGACTGCGAACCGCGTGATCTCGGCGCACACACGCTGCTGCCCGGTTTCATCGACGTGCAGGTCAACGGTGGTGGCGGCGTGCTGTTCAACAATGCGCCGACCGTCGACACCCTGCGCCGCATCGCCGAAGCGCACCGCCGCTTCGGCACCACCGGCCTGCTGCCGACGCTGATCAGCGACGACATCGCGGTGATGCGCGCGGCGATCGCCGCCGTGCGCGACGCCATCATGCAAGGCGTACCGGGCATCCTCGGCATCCATCTCGAAGGTCCGTACCTCGCCGCCGCGCGCAAGGGCACGCACGATGCCGGCAGGTTCCGCGTGCCGGACGAGGAAGAGATCGCACTCGCATCCTCGCTCGACAACGGCGTCACGATGCTCACGCTCGCGCCCGAGTGCATGCCCGAAACGACGCTGCGGACGTTCGCCGCACGCGGCGTCGTGCTGTGCGCCGGGCATACCGCTGCCACCTACGCACAGACGCGCGCGGGTCTCGACGCCGGCATCCGCGGTTTCACGCACCTGTACAACGCGATGACGCCGATGCAGGGCCGCGAGCCGGGCGTGGTCGGTGCGGCACTGGAGGATCGCGACAGCTGGTGCGGGATCATCGTCGACGGCCACCACGTGCATCCTGCGTCGCTGCGTGTCGCGCTCGCGGCGAAGCCGCGCGGCAAGCTGGTGCTGGTCACCGACGCGATGCCGCCGGTCGGCGCGGACGATCCTTCGTACGTGCTGTACGGCGACACCATCACCGTGCGCGACGGCGTGCTGCGCAATGCCGAAGGCGCGCTCGCCGGTTCCGCGCTCGACATGGCCAGCGCCGTGCGCAACACGGTCGACTGGCTGGGCGTGTCGCTGGACGAGGCGGCGCGCATGGCGTCGACGTATCCTGCCGAATGGATCGGCCTTGGCGACCGTCTCGGCCGCATCGCCCCGGGCCATCGTGCCGATCTCGTGCTGCTCGACGACGGCCTGCAGGTGGTCGAGACGTGGATCGACGGTGCGTCGATCCGGCATGCGCCATGACATAAGCGCCGCGCCGCGCTTCGTCTCCATCGATGCGCTGCGCGGCCTCACCGTCGCGGCGATGCTGCTGGTGAACAACCCCGGCGACTGGTCGCATGTGTATCCGCCGCTGCTGCATGCGCAGTGGCACGGCTGCACGCCGACCGACCTGATCTTCCCGATGTTCCTGTTCGTGGTCGGCGTGTCGGTCGCGCTGGGCCTCGTGCCGCGCGTCGAGGCCGGCGACGATCGCGTTGCACTGACGCACGCGGCGCTGTGGCGGGCGGCGCGCATCGTCGCGCTCGGGCTCGCCTTGCATCTGCTGGCGTGGTGGTGGCTGGATCGCGAGTTCTTCCGGCCCTGGGGCGTGCTGCAGCGCATCGGCCTGTGCTTCGCGGTCGTGGCGCTGTGCGCGATCCACCTGCGCCCCCGCATGCAATGGCGGCTGTGCATCGCGCTGCTCGCAGCCTACGCCACATTGCTCGCGTGGGGCGGCATGGCGCCGTTCGACAACCCGGTGAGCCGCGTCGACACCGCGCTGCTCGGGCCGATGGTCTATCAGTTCGATGCCGCAAGCGGACGCGGACACGATCCCGAAGGCCTGCTGAGCACGCTGCCCGCGATCTCCACGACACTGCTCGGCCTGTTCGCGGGCGCATGGCTGCGTGCGGGGCAGGCGCGACGACTGCTGCTCGCGGCCATCGTGCTGTTGCCGCTGGGCTGGCTGTGCGCGCAATGGCAGCCGATGAACAAGCACCTGTGGTCGCCGAGCTACGTGCTGTGGACCGCAGGCTGGGCGATGCTCGCGACGTTCGCCTGCCATCGCCTGTTCGACGTGCAGCGCTGGCCGCCGCTCGGCCATGCCTTCGGCATCAACGCCATCGCGGCCTATGCCGGCTCCGCGGTCGCGGTCTACGCCTCGGCCGCGCTGGGCTGGGGCGAATGGCTGTACCGCATGGCGTTCGTCGCGCCGATGCCGCCGGGCACCGATCCGCGCCTGCCGTCGTTGCTGTTCGCGCTCGCCTTCGTCGCGACGTGGTGGTGCATCGTCATTGCGATGCGGCGGATGGGCGTGCGCATCCGCTTGTGACGCCGATGCTCTTGTAGAGCGGAGCTTGCTCCGCTCCGGCTTTCCCGGGAACAACATGAGCGGAGCAAGCTCCGCTGCCCGCAGCCTCAACGCCTTTGCTGTTCGTAGGAGGGCCTTCAGGCCCGAGCTCTTGCCTTTCGTTGGCTAATCGTCGCCCTGACACAAAAGCTCGGGCCTGAAGGCCCTCCTACAAAGCCCGGAATCTTCAGGCGGTTTCGACGAGTTCCGAACGCGGCGGCAGCGACCAGTCGATCGGCGTCTTGCCGCGACGCTGCAGGTATTCGTTGGTCGAGGAGAAATGCCCGCAGCCGAGGAAGCCGCGATGCGCGGACAGCGGCGAGGGATGCGGTGCCTTGAGCACGCGGTGGCGCTGCGGGTCGATGACCTTGCCCTTGGCCTGCGCGTAGCTGCCCCAGAGCAGGAACACCAGGCCCTCGCACTCGCGGTTCAGCACGTCGACGACGTGGTCGGTGAAGCCTTCCCAGCCCTTGCCCTGGTGCGCGCCGGCGCGGCCGTCCTCGACGGTCAGCACCGCGTTGAGCAGCAGCACGCCGCGTTCGGCCCAGGGCGTGAGGCAGCCGTGGTCGGGACGGCGGATGCCGAGGTCGCGCTCGATTTCCTTGAAGATGTTGTCCAGCGACGGCGGCACGATCACGCCCGGGCGCACCGAGAAGCACAGCCCGTGCGCCTGGCCCGCGCCGTGGTACGGGTCCTGGCCGAGGATCACCACCTTCACCGCATCGAAGGGCGTGGCGTTGAACGCGGCGAAGATCTGCGCACCCGGCGGATAGATGCGCACGCCCTGCGCCTTGCGCTGGCGCAGGAAGGTGCCCAGCGCAGCCATGTCTTCGCGCTGGAGGTAGTCGCCGATGCGGCACTTCCAGGAAGGATCGAGTTTGATACGGTCGTCGTCGGCCATGACGTCAGGGGCTGGGCGGGGCGTGGTCGCCCATTGTCGCGCGATTCGGTCCGCGTGCCTGCGCGTATGGAGGTCGCAGGCGCAAGCGGGTTCAGCCGGCCGTCGAGCGTTCCGGCAGCTTCGCCATGCGCAGCTGGAAGAAGGTCTTGGTGATCAGCATGCGCTCCTCGATCGGCTTGAGCACCAGGTCGTTGGCGCCTTCGCGGAGCAGGTTCGACTGCTTGTCGCGGTTGCCGTCGCCGGTCATCACCAGCACCGGCAGGCGGCGCTTGCCGTAGCCCAGCTCGTTGCGGATCACGCGCAGCAGGTCCAGGCCGCTGACTTCGCCGTCCAGGGTCACGTCGGTCAGCACCAGGTCGGCGCCGATGTCGTCCATGCCGGCCTGCTCGCGCAGGTAGGCCAGGGCATCGTCGCCGCGGCTCATGTGCATCACGGTGATGTCGTGCGCCTGCAGCATGCGCCGCGTGGCCATCGCCACGGTGACGCTGTCCTCGACATAGAGCACCCGGGCGTCGGGGATGGCCTTGGGCTGGATGTAGCCGCGCAGGAAGGCCGCGAGCGCCGGGTAGCCGTTGGCCTTGTCGAAGTAGTCGGTGACGTCTTCGGTGAACCGGCGCGATTCGAGGTGGTTCTGCGCATCGCCGGAGACCACGATCACCGGCACATAGCGCTGGCCGGCGCTGGCGCGCACCTGGCGGGCCAGCTGCATGCCGTCGCCGTCGGGCAGGGCCAGCGAGGTGGTGACGAGGTCGAACGGACCTGCGGCCAGTGCGGCCTCGGCTTCGGCGAGGCCGGCGCAGCCGACGACTTCGACCCCGGGCAGGTCCGCCTTCAGCACGTCGCCGATCAGCTTGCGCACCAGTTTCGAGCCGTCGACCACCATCACCCGTGGGGTGTCGGTGGTGATGTGACGGACGTCGCGGGGAGCCTTGGGCATGGGGCGTGGAACCGGCTGGGGACGCGCTCGGGCGCTTCAGGCTCTAGTCTGACGCAGAAAATGTCCCGTGACCACGCCGGCACCCAGCCATCCCAGCGCCGCTGCGACGGCCAGCACAAGTCCGGCCTGCAGCGGGTCGATCGCGTCCAGCGCGAAGCGGCTGCCATAGCTCTCGGCCAGGGCGCGCAGCGGCTGGCGCAGTGCGAATTCCGCCGCCGTGAGCAGGCCCAGCGCCAGCGCGCCGGCGGCCAGGCCGTAGGCGGCGCCGAGATACAGGAAGGGGCGACGGATGAAGCCGTCGGTCGCGCCCAGCGATTGCAGCACCGCGATCTCCTCGCGCCGCGACTGGATGTCCAGGCGCACGGTGTTGCCGACGACCAGCAGGGCGCCGAGGCCGAGCAGCGCCGCCAGTACCCAGGCGACGCGGGCGCCGAAGCCCAGCCAGCGGTCGAGGCGGTCGCGCCAGATCGCGTCGTGCTGCACGAAGTCGGTCTCGGGCAGGGCCTGCAACGCCTGCGCCAGGCTGCGTTCGTCGCCGCGCGGGCGCACCACCAGCACGCTGGGCAGCGGGTTCTCGCCGACGGCGGCGATGGCATCGGCATACACGCCGGTGCTGGCCTCGCGCAGGCTGGCCAGGCCCTGCTCGGGCGTGCGCAGGGTGACCGAGGCCACGTCGGCGCGCGCGCGCAGGCTGCGCGCGAGGGTGTCGGCGCGCGCCGGGTCAATCTCCTGCTTCAGGAACACCGCGACCTCGCGCGACTGTTCCACGGTCCCGCCGAGACGGGCCACGTTCTCCAGCACCAGCCACAGCCCCAGCGGCAGGGCCAGTGCGACCGCGATCACCCCGACCGTGAGCAGGGTCGCCCAGGGCTTGCGCAGCATCCGGCCGAGGCTGGCGACCAGGCTCTGCAGGTGGTGGTCGAACCATGCGGCGATGGCGGAGCGAGGCTTCGCGGCGGTGGCGCCGGCGGCGCCCGGCCGGGCGTTGGGCTTAGCCATCAGCCAGTTCCTCCGGCGAGATGTCGTCGACGAGGCGGCCGTGGTCCAGGACGAGCACGCGCTTCTTCATGCGCTTGACCAGGCCCAGGTCGTGGCTGGCCACCAGCACGCTGGTGCCGCGCTCGGGCAGGCCGGCGAACAGGGCCATGATCTCGGCCGAGAGGGTCGGGTCGAGGTTGCCGGTGGGTTCGTCCGCCACCAGCAGCGCGGGTTCGCCGATCAGGGCGCGGGCGATGCCCACGCGCTGCTGCTCGCCGGCCGACAGCTGGGTCGGCAGCGCATCGGCGCGCGTGCCCAGGCTGACCCGGTCCAGCACGCTGCGCACCCGCTTGCGGATCTCGTCGCGCCGCACGCCGCGCAGGACCAGCGGCAGGCCCACGTTCTCGGCCACGCTGCGATCGGTGAGCAGGCGATGGTCCTGGTAGACCACCCCGACCTCGCGCCGGTGCATGGCCACGCCGCGCCCGGACACGTTGCGCAGGTTGCGTTCGCCGAACAGCACCGCGCCGCGCGTCGGCCGCTCGGCCAGGTGGATGAGCTTGAGCAGGGTGCTCTTGCCCGCGCCGGAGTGCCCGGTCACGAACAGCATCTCGCCCGGGTTCACCGAGAAGCTCATGTCGGTCAGCGCCTGCTGCCCGCCGGGGTACTGCTTGCTGACGTTGTCGAAGCGGAGGACGGTCATGCGCAGAGCTTAGCGGGTGCCGATCTCGGTACCAACAGTTGCGCTCATGGCGTACGCCGGTCTTCCGGACATCAGGGCACAATCGGGGTGGGTTATTGCATCCGAGAAAGTGTTTCCCTCAGCTCAGGCAGTCCGCACGACATCATCATTCCGTTCATCGAGTTGTCGTCGTAAGGCCCGGCGATGCCCTTCTTGCTGGATTCTTGTTTCGCAGATGCCATGAACGCCGAAAATTGCTCGGCACTCAGCGTCGACATGCGGCCTTCAATGCAACCGCAGAATTTCGAGATAGGCGTTCGATCGCGGAGGGTAGCGAGATCGAATGGCGCTCCGGATTGGAGGATGCTTTCGCAATGCCTGCCGAAGCTTGGCCCCAGACGTGGCGCGATGCAGCCGGATGCGGCTGCGGCGCCCAAGCGTTCGCCTTCTGCCATTTCATCCCGGGCCAGCATTTCAGGTGTGATCCGTCTGCGCAGTTCTTCAATCGTGCACGAGCAGACTGTCTTGGGGTCCATCATGTCGGCGATCCAAGCTTTCACCGCACCATCGACACCCTGAGCCTCGATGATCCTGGCGATTTCCGGTTCGCACTGCGCCCCGACATAGGCCAGCTGTGTCTCGATATCCTTGCGCTCGGCACTCGTGAAATCGCGGGCGAAGCCGCCGAAGCTGAAAACCAGCAACGCCAAGCCAAATACGATCGGAAAGCGTGTCGGCATGGTGTTCAAACCGAAGGACGTGCCCGCAGACATGCTCAATGCCTCGAACTCGGCGCCCGCGTCACCAGCGACTTGAGCTTGCTGCCGATGCGCGAGATCAGCGAGGGCTTGCCTTCGCTCGTCGGCTTGACCGCGACCGGCGCGGGCGTTTCCAGCGCGCGCACGGCCTGGGTGACGGTGTTCTGGCCGGGCGTGCCCTGCGCGGCGCCTTCGGCACCGTCGATGCGCTTGCCGCCGCGACGGCGACGACGCTTGCGCGGGCCGCGTTCGCCTTCCGTGCCCGGCAGGCCGGAGGCCTGCACGGCGGGTGCGGCATCGGGGGCCGAGGCGGGCGTCTGCGCCGGCGCCTGTGCGGGGTCGCGCGGCGGGCGCGGGGTGCGTTCGCGACGCTCGCCCGTGCCGCCCTCGCTGCGGCCGCCTTCGCGACGCGGACCGCCGGAACGCTCGCCACGGCCACCGCTGCGACCACCGGGGCCGCCGCGACCGCTGCCGCTGCGGCCACCGCCGCGCTTGGCGTCGTCGGCTGCGCGGGCTTCGCGCGCTTCCCGGAAGATCGTGCTGATGCTGTCGTCGCTCTCGCCGTCCTCGCCTTCGACCACGGCCGGGCGCTCGCGCTCGGGGCGGGGCAGGGCGGTCAGCAGTTCGCGGGTCACCGGTTCGGACGGGATCTTCTGCTCGATGTAGGCCTCGATGTCCGGCAGGCTCATCGCGTAGCGCTCGCAGGCGAAGCTGATCGCGTCGCCCTCCGCGCCCAGACGCGCGGTGCGGCCGATGCGGTGGACGTAGTCCTCGGCGTCGAACGGCAGGTCGTAGTTGTAGACGTGGCTGACGCCGTCGATGTGCAGGCCGCGTGCGGCCACGTCGGTGGCGACCAGCAGTTCGAGCTGGCCGGCCTGGAACTTCTTCAGCAGCGATTCGCGCTTCTTCTGCGGCACGTCGCCGCTGAGCACGCCGACGCGGTAGCCGGCGCGCTCCAGCGCACGGGCCACGCGTTCGACGAAGGCCTTGGTGTTCACGAACACCATGGTCCGCGCGCCCTCGCTGCGCGAAAGCAGGCCCAGCAGCAGCGGGATCTTCTCGTCGTCGGCGGGGTAGTAGATCTTCTGCCTGACCCTGGCGGCGGTGATGAACTCCGCCTCGACCACGATCTTCTCGGGCTCGTTCATGTGCTCGTACGCCAGCTCCAGCACGCGATGGCTGAGGGTGGCGCTGAACAACAGGGTCTGGCGCGTGGCGCGTTCCGGCATGCGGCGCAGCAGGAAGCGGATGTCCTTGATGAAGCCGAGGTCGAACATGCGGTCGGCTTCGTCCAGCACGCAGACCTCGCAGGCGTGCAGGCTGACCACCTTGTGCTGCTTGACGTAGTCGATCAGGCGGCCGGGCGTGGCGATGATCACGTCGGCGCCGGCCTGCAGCAGCGCGCGCTGCTTGTCGTAGTCCACGCCGCCGTAGACCAGGGCGAACTTCAGCCCCAGGTCCGAGCAGAACTTGACCGCGTCCTTGTGGATCTGGATCGCCAGCTCGCGGGTCGGGGCCAGGATCAGTGCGCGCGGGTCTTCCGGCTTGCGCTCGGCCAGGGCCGGGCGGCTGAGCAGGCGGTTCACCACCGTCACCAGGAACGCCAGCGTCTTGCCGGTGCCGGTCTGGGCCTGGCCGGCGACGTCGCGGCCGGGCAGGGTGACCGGCAGGGTCAGCGCCTGGATCGGGGTGCAGCGGGTGAACCCGGCGGCTTCGAGCCCGGCCAGCAAGGCCGGATGCAGCTCGAAGGAGGAAAAGGTGATGTCGGTTAGGGGCTTGTCGCTCATGCTTCTGGCGTTGGAGGCGGGACGACGCGGCGGCGGGATGCCGGCTGCGTGCTTGCGTGCGGAGGCGCGGGGCAGCAGACTGCCGGCCTCTGCGCATTGACTCGGACGTGGCGCTCGGCCCGGGGCGTGACCCTTGAAGCCGGCGATGCGAGCCCGCAGTGTAGCAGCCCGAGGCCCCTCCGCCCGCGACCCGGCCGGAGCCCGTCTTTGCCCCCCGCCTCCCCACCGGACCCCGCGTCCGCAGCAGCTTCCCCGGAGACCCGAACGTGAGCGACAAGATCATCCATGCCACCGAAGCCGATTTCGATACCCACGTCCTGCAGTCGGACGTGCCGGTCCTGGTCGACTTCTGGGCCCCCTGGTGCGCCCCCTGCAAGATGATCGCCCCGCTGCTGGACCAGCTCGCCGACGAATACGAAGGCCGCGCGAAGATCGTCAAGGTCGACATCCAGGAGCACCAGAAGCTCGGCATGCGCTTCAACGCCCGCAGCATCCCGATGCTGCTGACCTTCAAGGACGGCCAGGTCCATGGCACCCAGATCGGCGCCGTGGGCAAGCCGCAGCTGGCCCAGCTGATCGAAAAGGCGCTCTGATCCGCGCCCTCCCGGCGATGCGGGCAGCCGCCCGCACCGCCCACCCGCCGCCCGGGCGGACATGAATGGCGGCGCCCCGCCGCTTGCCGCCGGGCCTCTCCGGTGCTAGCTTCTGGCGAACCGACGCGCCCATGGCGCCCTCTCGCTCGATTCCGACCACCCACTCCTGACACCGTCCGCGCACCGCGGGCGCTCGCAGACGCGAGGATTTCCGCTTGTCCGACAAGACCCCCGAATCCGGCGAAACCGCCGAGAAGCGTGTGCGCAAGCCGCGCGCGACCAAGACCGCCGCCGTCCAGACCAGCATCCCGCTGCCCGAGGCGCCCAGGCCGGTCGATCCGCCCGCACCGCCCCCGGCACCCGCGCCAGCGCCCGCCGCCGCGCCTGCGCCGGCACCGGCGCCCGCAGTCTCCGCACCGCCCCCGGCGCCCGCGCCGCAGTCCGATGCCGGTGCCCCGCAGCAGCAGGCTCCGCAGCAGAACGCTCCCCCGCAGAACGCATCCCAGGCCCAGGCCTCCGGTGGCCAGAACGACGGCGGCGAAGCCCGCGGCGACGGCCCGCGCGGCCAGCAGGGCGGCGACAACAATCGATTCAACCGCCGCGACCGCTTCCGCAATCGCCGCGACCGCTTCCGCAACCGCGACCAGCAGGGCGAAGGCGAGGGCGAGGCCGGCGGCGAGTACGTGCAGCAACAGCAGCCGTTCCAGCCGCGCCCGCAACCGGCGGTGCCCGAAGGCTTCCCGCAATATTCGCTCAGCGACCTCAAGCGCATGCCCGCGCCCAAGCTGCTGGACATCGCCGAGCAGCTGAACATCCAGGAAGGCGTCGCCCGCGCGCGCAAGCAGGATGTGATCTTCGCGGTGCTGAAGGTGCTCACCCGCCATGGCGACGGCGTCGCCGCCGACGGCGTGCTGGAAATCCTGCCCGACGGCTACGGCTTCCTGCGCGCGGCCGAGGCCAGTTACCTCGCCGGCCCGGACGACGTCTACATCTCGCCCAGCCAGATCCGTCGCTTCAACCTGCGCACCGGCGACTACATCGCCGGCAAGATCCGCTGGCCGAAAGACGGCGAACGCTACTTCGCGCTGGCCGTGGTCGACACCATCAACGGCGAGCCGCCGGAAGCGTCGAAGAACAAGAACCTCTTCGAGAACCTCACCCCGCTGTTCCCGCGCAAGCGCTTCCGCCTGGAACGCGGCGATGGTTCGACCGAAGACATCACCGGCCGCATCCTCGACCTCATGGCCCCGCAGGGCAAGGGCCAGCGCTCGCTGATCGTCTCGCCGCCCAAGGCGGGCAAGACGATGATGATGCAGCAGATCGCCAGCGCGATCACCTACAACCATCCGGACGTGCACCTGATCGTGCTGCTCGTCGACGAGCGCCCGGAAGAAGTGACCGAAATGCAGCGCACCGTGCGCGGCGAAGTGGTCAGCTCCACCTTCGACGAACCCGCCGCCCGCCACGTGCAGGTCGCGGAAATGGTGATCGAACGCGCCAAGCGCCTGGTCGAGCACAAGAAGGACGTCGTCATCCTGCTCGACTCGATCACCCGTCTCGCCCGCGCCTACAACAACGTCGTGCCCAGCTCCGGCAAGGTGCTGACCGGCGGCGTCGACGCCAACGCCCTGCATCGCCCGAAGCGCTTCTTCGGCGCCGCGCGCAACGTCGAGGAAGGCGGCTCGCTGACCATCATCGCCACCGCCCTGATCGACACCGGCAGCGCGATGGACAAGGTGATCTACGAAGAGTTCAAGGGCACCGGCAACAGCGAAATCCACCTCGACCGCCGCATCACCGAGAAGCGCGTGTACCCGGCGATCGCCGTCAACCTCAGCGGCACCCGCCGCGAGGACCTGCTGATCGAACCGGACCTGCTGCAGAAGATATGGATCCTGCGCAAGCTGCTGCACGGCATGGACGAGATCGCCGCGATGGAATTCCTCCTCGACAAGATGAAGACCACCAAGTCGAACGACGAGTTCTTCGCCTCGATGCGGCGTTGATGCTCTTCTCCCTCCTCCGCTTGCGGGGGAGGGCCGGGGTGGTGGCGAACACGCTGCCCACTCTGATCGCAAACGAACGCCCCGCCCAGCGCGGGGCGTCTGCGTTTTCAGGCAAGGGCCGCCATCCCGCGAAACGATTCCCAACTGATCCCGTTTCGATCCAGGCATGCGCCTAGATTGCATGCATGGGACATCCGCGCAGGACGCGCGGCGACACATCCATTTCTGGAGCCGCTTCTGGTTCGGGACGGCGCAAGGCCGTGCCATCGCGTGCCCGCCGGCCGGCGGGCCTTCATGTACGTCAACAAGGAGAAGTTCGACATGAGCAATACGATCCAGATTTCCGCGTGCGACAACGAGCTCATCATCCTGGCTTACCAGGAGGGCGTGAGTTACGAAATCGGCAGGATCCTCAGCGGCAATGGACAGGCAGTGAACGTGAGTCTCGACCTGCTGGCGGGCGACTATGTCGGTGGATCGCTGTTCAACGGCATCAACGTGCCGCTGGACGCGAGCATCACCACCTACATCCCGTCCGGCAGCTACAGCCTGCTGTTCCTCGGCATCAACTGGGGCGGGCCGAGCAGCTTCACCGTCAGCGTCGGCGGTACGGCGGTCGGCGGCACGGTGGACCAGGGCCTTGGATTGACCTGGAACCCCGGACCGATCGCGATCACGGTCTGAGGTCAACTGTCCGAGATCATGCGGCATCGACGACGCCCCTCGCGGGCGTCGTCACATGACGTTCCTGCATGCGGGGACGTCATCATCGTCATGAGCACCCGCGACCGCGCCGGCTAGACTTCCGTCTCCGCAACGACGCAGACGGCCGGCATGATCAGAGTAGGTGTGGTGGGCATGGGCGCCATCGGCGGCTGGATCGCCGGGTTCCTCGGGCATCGCCTCGGTGCCGATGCGGTGCGGGTGTCCGCGTATGCGCGCGGTGCCACGCGCGACGCCCTGCGTGCGCACGGGCTGCGCGTGGACAGCGGCGATGCGCGCATGGTCGTGCCGGTGCAGGCGAGCGACCGCATCGACGACCTCGGTCCGCAGGACCTGATCGTGCTCGCGGTGAAAGGGCCGTCGCTGCGCGAGGTCGCGCCGGTGGTGGAAGACTGGCTGGCATCGTGCGATGCGGATGCGCGCGTGCTGGTCGCGATGAACGGCGTGCCGTGGTGGTTCTTCGAGCGCCTCGATGGCCCGTGCGCGGGCCTGCATCTCGATGCCGTCGATCCCGGCGGCGAGATCGCGCGGCGCATCCCGGTCGATCGCGTCATCGGCTCGGTCGTGCATGCCAGCTGCGCGGTGGAAGCGCCGGGCCACGTGCGTCATGTCATGGGCATGGGCCTGATCCTCGGCGAACCGGGTGGCGGCGTCACGCCCGTACTCCAACGCATCGCCGACGCGTTCACGCAGGCAGGCTTTCACCTCACGCTGTCGCCGCGCATCCAGAACGACATCTGGTACAAGCTCTGGGGCAACATGACGATGAACCCGATCTCCGCGCTCACCGGCGCGACCACCGATCGCATCCTCGACGACGACCTGGTCCGCGCGTTCGTCAGCGCCGTGATGCGCGAGGCCGCCGAGATCGGTGCGCGCATCGGCTGCCCCATCGAACAGACGCCCGAAGAACGCCATGCCGTCACCCGCAAGCTGGGCGCGTTCCGCACCTCGATGCTGCAGGACGCCGATGCCGGCCGCCGACTCGAACTCGATGCCCTGGTCGGCGCGGTCAGCGAGATCGGCCGCCGCGTCGGCGTGCCCACGCCGCAGACCGATGCCCTGCTGGGGCTGACGCGGTTGATGGCGCAGACGCGCGGGCTGGCGTGATCACTCGCGCGCGCGCGTCGAGCCGACAGAAGGCGCCCGCACGGCTTGCACCCGAAGTGAGGATTCGCGATCCTGCGCGCCTCTGAGGGGGGGATGCATGCAGGATTCGACGACCATGGCCGGCGCGGCGAGCGCGGCCGACCCAGGCCCTGCGCGTTTGCTGCAGGCACTCGCGCCCAATTCGATCCGGCGCCCGCGCATCTCGCCGGTCTATCTGGTGAGCCTGTGGCTGGTGACCGCCCTGTGCCTGCTGGTGCCGCTGATCTATTTCGGTCTCATCGCGGGCATCGTCTGGCTCGAATACCTGTTCTATACCGAGTGGGGGTTGTCCGACTGGGCAGGCCACATGCCGGCGAAGGCCACGATCCTCGTGTTCCTGCTCTACCTGGTACCCGGCATCTTCGGCGGCGTGCTGGTGCTGTTCCTGCTCAAGCCGCTGTTCGCGCCGCGAAGCCCGCCGCCGGTCACCTATCCGATCGATGCCGCGAAGGAATCGGAATTCGTCGCGGCGGTGCGCGCCCTGTGCAAGGCGATGAACATCCGGCCGCCCGCGCAGATCCGTCTGTCCAACGACGTGAATGCGTCGGTGCATTTCGAGCGCGGCCTGCTCGGCCTGTTCACCGGACGCAAGGTGCTGACCATCGGCCTGCCGATCGTGGCCGGCCTCAATGCGCGGCAGCTGGTGGGCGTGCTCGCCCACGAGTTCGGCCACTTCGCGCAGTCGGGCGGCATGCGCTGCTCCTTCCTGATCAATACCGTCAACCGCTGGCTGCATTCGCGCGCGTATGTCGAAGATGCATGGGACCGCATCCTGCGCGAAACGATCGAGGAGGAAGAGGAATTCCTGCCGAAGGTGCTGCCCAGCCTGCTGCTGGCCTGCCTGTCGTGCACGCGGCTGCTGATGCGCGGCCTGTTCGTGCTCAGCTTCCGGATGAGCCGCCGCCTGTCGCAGCAGATGGAGTTCGATGCCGACCGCTACGGCGCGACCGTCGCCGGCAGCGACACGATCCGCGAGATCTCGCTGCGCGTCCGCGGCCTGATCGTGGCCTGGCACCAGTCGCGCATGAAGAACGCCGCCGCCTGGCAGGAAGGGCGGCTGGTCGACGATCTCGCCGATGCGGTCCGGCTGCGCCTGCAGTCGTTCGATGCGAGGGAATGGGACGGCATCGCGCTCGAACTGCAGGGTGCGCACACGACCGAGTACTGGGATACGCATCCGGCCGACCAGGAGCGCATCGAGAACGCCGAGCGCCTGCGCGCGCCGGGCCTGTTCCCCGATGACCGGCCGGCCGCCGGGCTGTTCTCCGACTTCGGGGTCCTGTCGCGGCGCATCACCATGCTGTACTACAAGGACGCGCAGTTCCCGGTCAGTCCCTCGCGCATGATCGATGCGCAGAAGCTGTGGGGCATGCACAGGATCGACGACACCCTCAAGGACGCATGGATGCGCTACAGCAACGGCCTGCTGTCCGACGTCATGCCGCTGCGTCCGCACGAGATCGCCGACCCGGCCGTCGCCGCGATCGGATGGCAGCAGTCGGTCGACGAACTGCGTCGGCTCGGCCCGGAAGTGCAGGGGCTGTGGGCGCGCATGGGCAAGCGCCGCGATCGTGCCGACAGCCTGGCGTTCTGGCTGCTGCTGATCGAGCATGGCATCGACTTCAGCCTGCCCGATGGCCAGGACTACGACGGCGGCGCGATCCGCCAGGACTACCTCGACTGCCTGTCCGAACGCGATGCCGATGCGAAGCTCGCCCTGCGCGTGCTCGCCCTGTTCGGCCGGCGGATGCAGTGCGCGGTCGATGCCGCACCCGATGACGCCTCCGCCGTGGCCACCTGGGCGCTGCTGCAGCGGCTGTCCGTGCTGTGGCCCAAGGTGCGTGCGCTCGAAGTGTCGCGTCGCTCGCTGGCGCGCATGATCCAGGGCCTGCCGCCGGAAGACGAGACCCTCGCGTCGCTGGCGAAGCGTCTGGTCGAGGTGCATCGCGACCAGGCCATGGCCCTGCTGGCCACGATGGACGAGGTCGTGCTCGACGATGCCCCGCTCGGCAAGCAGCTGATGGAGCGCTGCGGCCACCTGTCCGCCACCCGCGACGACCCCTTCCGCTTCCTGTTCGCGACCGGACCGCTGGAGACCGGTTTCATGCATGCCTATCGCGCCAAGCTGGCCGCGATGGCGGACATCGCCGATCGCATCGAGCGCGACCGTGGCATCACGCTGATCAAGATCGTGATCAAGCCGCGCGATGCGGTGACCTCCTGACCGCAGCGCGCCGCTGCGCGCGCTGCGGATGGTCGAAGGTGTCACGAACTGCGCCGCAACTGATACCGGCCACGCCCGGGGTCCCGGATTAGAGTCCTGCGATGCGGGTCCGGTGGCGCGTATCGATCGTCGCCGTCGTCCGCGTATGCTGTCGAGGATGCCCGGCTGCCGATGTCCCGGTGGTGCGCCGGAGACGTCGAAGGAAGGTGGATCCGATGCAGGCGGGGCATGCGATGGGGGCGCGTGCCATGGCTGGATCCGCCAGGACGAATGCCGGCCCCCGTCCTCCCGTCCAACGGAATGCGAGATCGCCCATGAGCACGCCTACGCCCGCCACCACGCCCTGCAACCTCCAGGACGCGCAGCAGGTCATCTCCTGCCTGCACGCCCACCTCAACGCCATCTGCGCGGTCGAGTTCTACACCATCCCGCTGTACCTCACCGCCACGTATTCGTTCTCGGTCGCCGCGGGCAATTCCTCGGTCCCGTTGAGCTCGAGCGACTCGACGCCGCTGTTCTGGTGGATGCAGCAGAAATCGCTGTCGGTGGCGGTGCAGGAGATGTACCACCTGCAGTGCGCATCGAACATCGCCAATGCCGCAGGTTTCCATCCGAACCTGGATCCGTCGGTGTTCGACTGGAGCGGGCCGATCCCGCACCTGCCCAACGTCAAGGGCGTGGGCTTCAACAACCTGCCGGATGTGCTCGACGTGCTGATCGGCATCGAGACGCCGATCGAGGGCAACTTCCCGCCGCCGAACGTCCAGGTCGAGTACGACTCGATCTCGGCGCTGTACCACGCCACCCTGACCCTGCTGGACATCGTGGTCGCCGCCGACGGGCTGCTGCCGCTGCAGCCGGGCCCGGTGCTGTCCGGCGGCTCGCCGCAGGCCCCGCTGGTCGCGCCCGACCAGATGAACTACCTCACCTTCCAGAGCCGCTACCAGTACACCGTGGTCAAGTGCGCCGACGACATCGCCCATCTCGCCAATGCGGTGAGCTTCCAGGGTGAGGGTGCGGGCGTGGTCGCCGACTTCGCCACCAAGTTCCCGAACCTCGCGAAAGTGCTGCAGGCCGGCGACGACGGCAGCAACGGCGAGGTGCCGGCGCAGTACCAGCCCAAGGCGGGCAGCCGCTTCGCGCGCTGGGACAACGTGAGCCATTACGAACGTTTCGTCCAGCTGCAGGCCATGATGAAAGACTCGGCCTACGAGGCCGCCGCTGCCCAGTTGCCTGCGGGGCGCAGCGTGTTCAACCGCATCGGCGCGGCCGATCCGGACCGGCCGGCGTGGGTCGCCGATGCCGCTGCGCTGCAGAACTGCATCAACCTCGCGTATTCGCGCACCCTCGACATCATCAACAACGGCATGACCGTCGGCGGCCCGCTGGATACCGCCAATTCCGGCAGCTACACCTTCACCGTGGTGATGACCTCGTTCAAGTACCTGATCCCGCAGCTGTGGCAGTGGGGCCAGGTGCCGACCTTCAGCTATGTCGCCGGGGTCACCGACGACCAGCTGCAGGCCGCGTTCGATCAGGCCGATCCGTTGTGTCTGTACCACTGGGACAAGGTCACCCAGCAGATCCGCGAGCAGCAGCCCGACGACATGAACGTCTGCCAGGGCCTCAACAGTTGCCAGGGCCTGGGCTGGGGTGGCCTGGGCACGCAGGCCGGCGACGGCGCCTGCGCCACCGCCGACATCCATACCTGCAGCGGCGGCAACACCTGCAAGCATCGGGGCGGCTGCGGTTACACCGTCAGCGGCATTCCGAACGAAGAGCAGTGGGTGCCCGGCTGGAACTCGTGCAAGGGGCTGGGTGGCTGTCAGGTGCCGATTTCCACCCAACAGAAGTTCAGTCCACCTGCGCCGCAAGGTAGCAAGGTCCAGCCCGGCGACGGCGTGTGGGACGAAGCGCGCAAGCTGCTGCAGAAGAACGGCGTCGACGTCACCCGCAGCGTGCAGGCCACGCAGGCCTGGCAGGGCACCGGGGTCAACGTCACGCAGGGCCAGCCGCTCGGCGTGTCGTTCCGCAGCGGGCTGTGGTCGGCGGATCCGAACACGAATGGCGGCGCGCCCTACGACGCCAAGGGCTGCCCGGGCGTGATCGTGCCCGAGGACCAGACCGGCTATCCCATCGTCGGCGTCGCGATGGGCGCCCTGGTCGGTCGCATCGCCGGCGGCACGCCGTTCCTGATCGGCGATGGCATCAACATGCCCTCCGCGCCTGCGGGCGGCCTGCTGGAGCTGTGCATCAACGACGACATCAACCACCTCTACGGCCCGGGCCTCGCCGACAACAACGGCAGCGTGTCGGTGGAGATCACCACGCCGATCACCCAGCCGCTGCCACAGCCGCAGTCGAAGCAGGTGCCCGGTGGCGTGAACTACAACGGCCTGGCGCGTCGCGAGGCGATCACGCCGACGTCGACCTGATGTCGGCCTGATCGAAGAAACCGCGTGCGATCCGACGACGGCTCCGGACACGGGGCCGTCGTCGTGTTGCGGGCCTGCGTGCCCCTCAGCCGCTTGTGCCGACCAGCAATCCCCGGCGCTGCTGTCGCTGCAGCCACAGCGCGAGGCCTTCGTCGCCGGCGCCGGCGCGCACTTCGGCGAGGCCCGCCGCGAGACCGTCGTGGAGGATGCGGGTGAAGATCGCGTGTTCCACCGTGTTCAATGGTTCCACCACCACGCGATACGCCACGCGCGCCAGCGCGAGATGCGTGGTGCGCCCCGGCATGGCCACGATGGCCTCGCCCGCCTGGTGCCGGCGCAGGCATTCGTGCACGGGATGGTCCAGGGTCATCAGTCGCAGGCTGCGCGCGGGCGCGAGCGCATCGTCTTCGCGTCCTTCGTCGCCGGGGCCATCGTAGACCTCGCACAGCGCGCGCTCGAACATGGCCAGCGCGATCATGAAATCGGCCCAGTCGCCGTCGTCGCTGTCGCTGCGCGCGGGACGCGTCGCGGCCAGGTGCGCGGCGAAACCGTCGCCGAGCGCGTGCAGCGTATGGCTGCGCGAGGGATGCGCGGCGATGTAGTCCAGCGCGAAGGCGTCGAACAGGCGCTCGCCCAGCGCGGCCTGCAGCAGCGGAAAGGTCGCGCGCATGCATTCGAGCAGGCGCAGGCGATAGCCGCCCGCATAGATGCCCAGCCGCGCCTGCGGCGGCAGCGTGCCTGCGTGCACGATGGCGTCCGCGTCGCGGGCGCCGCCGGCGAGGATGGCCTGCCACAGCCAGGCCTGCTGCGCGGACAGGCTCATGGCGCTGCGGTCTCGTAGCCCATCAGGAAGCCCACCGGGTTCGAGACCGCATTCGACATCGCGTTCGACACCCCATCGCCCTCGCCGGCATGCCCTGCGCACGCCTCGGGCAGCGTGTCGTGCTCGATGACCGCGCGCGCCCGTTCCGCTTCCTGCTGCAGCACCGGGAAGTCCGGGATGTCCTCGTCCCATTCCACCAGGGTCGGCACCGGGCCGAAGCGGCGGATCGCCTCGCGATACAGCCACCACACCGATGAAGGCGTCGGGCCGATGTGGGTGTCGATGCAATGCGTGCCGTGGTCGGTATGTCCCGCGACGTGGATCTGTCCCACGCGATCCGCAGGCAGCGCGTCGAGATAGGCCGATGCGTCCCAGCCGTGGTTGCGGCTGCACACGTACACGTTGTTCACGTCCAGCAGCAGGCCGCAGTCCGCGCGCTCCGACAATTCGGCGAGGAAGTCCCACTCGCGCATCGTCGAGGCGCGGAAGCTCAGGTAGCTGCTCGGGTTTTCCAGCAGCAGGCGCCGGCCCAGCACGTCCTGCACCTGCTTCGCGCGATCGACCACATGCGCCAGCGTCTCCGCCGTGTGGGGCAGGGGCAGCAGGTCGTGGCTGTTGTGCCCGCCGATGCTGGTCCAGCACAGATGGTCCGACACCCACGGCGCACGCACCTCGTCTGCGAGGCGGCGCAGCCGCTGCAGGTAGCCGGCATCCAGCGGATCGCTCGACCCGATCGACAGCGACACGCCGTGCGGCACGATCGGGTAGTGCTGCGCGATGCGGCGCAGCGCTTCCGCCGGCCAGCCCTCGCTGTCCATGAAGTTCTCGGAAATGATCTCGAACCAGTCGACGGCCGGGCGCTGTTCGATCACGTGGCGGAAGTGCCGCGCGCGCAGGCCGATGCCGCAGCCGAGCGCGGGCCGGGGCGATGCGTGGCCGGGGGTGCTCATGTCGTCTCCGTTGCCATGGCTCGATTGTGGCAGATGCGGCGCACCCTGCGCCGCGACTGCCGCACGCACGTCATCTGCGACGGAACTGATACCAGCGCCGCCCGCGCGCGGCTCTAGATTGTCGGCACCACCCCGGACGCGCCGCGTCCGGCTCACTCGTGCCAACAGGGGAACATCGACATGGATACCGCCGTCGCGGGCGCGCAGAGCGTCCAGCAACACACCGCCACCGTGCAGGCCACGCAGGCCTGGCAATCCAGCGGCGTCAACGTGCCGCCCGGCATCGAAGTCGTCATCGCCTACCAGAGCGGCCAGTGGACCGCCGACCCGCAGACCAACGGCGGCAAGCTGTACGACGCCAACGGCTGCCCCGACGTCATCGTGCCCGCCGACCAGACCAGCTATCCGATCACCGGCGCGCAGATGGGCGTGCTCGTCGGCCGCATCGCGGGTGGCCGGCCCTTCGTCATCGGCGATGGCCCCTACGCCATCCTCACCGCCACCGGCGGCCTGCTGGAACTGTGCATCAACGACGACCTCACCGGCACCTACGGCGCCGGCCTCACCGACAACAGCGGCAGCGTCACCGTCGGCATCACCGTCTACTTCCCGCCGAACACCCCGGCTGACTTCTCGCAGCCGCTCGCGCAGGAACCCGCGCAGACCTCGCCAGGCGTGCCGGTCGCGCAGCTCGGCCCGCTGCAGTACCTCATCGGCACCTGGACCAACCAGAACCTGCCGGGCACGAATGCCGGCGGACGCGACAACCCCTACGCCTACAACGTGATGCCGCTGCCGCAGAGGGACCCCAGCACGCCCAGCGGCTACATCCTCAAGAACTTCACGTACTACGAGGAACTCACCTTCACCGCGATCCATGGCAATGCGCCCAATCGCGGCGGCATCGGCCAGCAGGTCTGCTACACCCTGTTCTACGAACAGCGCGTGTACTTCGCCGAAGGCCCGAACAAGGACGCGCTGGTCCACGCCGAGAACGGCTCGCTGCTGTACATCCTCGACACCACCCAGCCGCTCGGCCCCTACGGCAACGGCGACCAGCCCGGCCTCGGCACCCTCACCGTCGAGAACAGCGTCCCGCCCACCCAGCGCTTCAACCTGGTCAAGCAGGTCTCGGTGCCGCACGGCAACTCCATCCTCGCCCTCGGCAACTACACCACCGCCAGCGACGGCGTCGGCCTGCCGATGATCCCGGTCGCCAACCCGCTGCCCAGCGGCGTGCCCACCCAGCAGTACATCGTGGACGACCCGGTCAGCAACCCGCAGCCCGCGCTCACCGCCAATCCCAACCAGGTGCTGGTCAACGCGCTCGACGCACGCCCCTGCACCAACTTCATCCACCTCGGCATGAGCAGCCAGAACGGCAGCGGCGGCGTCACCAACATCGGCTACGAACAGCAGCACGCCAACGTCATGCAGTACGACTTCGACTACTGGCTGGAATCCTTCGACAACGGCCAGACCTACACGCAGCTGCAGTACACCCAGACCATCACCCTGCAGATCCCGATCGGCGGCACCGTCGTCTCGTTCCCGCATGTCACCGCGAATACGCTGACCAAGGTGCAGTAAGTCGATCACCGCAGCGCGGCGCGACCGGCACGACAGGCCCAGCAACGGGCCTGTCGTCTTTCCGGGCCATGCATGGCCCGCGTCGCGCCGCCAGCCTGCACACGCAACACCGCTTTGCCATGCCCCTGGAGGGCTTGCCGGGAAGGGATGGGCACCGTCGGGGGACGGGTGTCTGTCTCTTCCCGGCTATTTTTTGCGATCAGGATCGATCCGCGAGCCCAAGTAGGGTAGTGGTGAGCGGAGCGAACCCCACCAGTGGCTGTGGCGGCCTTCTGTATCGGCAGTTGGTGGGAAGGGGGGGGCTGGTGAAGGCGGGGTTCGCTGCGCGTATCCCGCCCACCGGGTCGGTCGGTGGCATGCGTTGCGACGATGATAGCTGTCTGGTCCCGCCGGAGCTTGAGTCGCCGTGAGCGGGCGTGGCAGGCTGCTCCCTGGGTGGGGTGGGTTTGTTGACCGCGTGTGCCCCCCTGCGCTTTCGGCCAGATCGGCGATCCATTAAGCTGCGTCCTATCGCTTTGCGCTCGCCGCTTCGAGACATCCCCGCCGTGGATCAACTGTTCGACAACCTGGGTTCTGATTTTCGTGCGCCGGGCGTAACAGCCGCGCTTGATGCGCTGGCTGGGATGGACGAGGTTCAGCGTGGTGCTGTGTTCACGCGACGTGAAGTGGTTGATGCGATTCTTGATCTGGTGGGTTATGTCGTCGACAAGCCTCTTCATAGGCTCCGACTGTTGGAACCATCTTTTGGTGAAGGTGATTTCCTGCTGGCCGCGATTGACCGCTTGCTCGATGCTTATGCTCGAAGTGGTGGAATTGCCGAGAATGCTTCGGAGTTCCTGTCTTCGGCCATACGTGGCGTCGAACTGCATCGTGGCAGCTTCGACAGAGCCGCGAGTCGGATCGAGACCCGGTTGTTGCAAGCGGGCATATCCTTGGGGGATGCGCATGCGCTTATCCAGCAATGGCTCATCTGCGATGATTTCTTGTTGTCTCCGCTTGCCGGAGAATTCGATTTCGTGGTCGGCAATCCGCCATACGTTCGCCAGGAGCGTATCCAGGGTGTTCTGCTCAACGAATACCGGAGGCGTTACAGGACACTCTACGATCGCGCCGATCTCTACGTGCCCTTCTACGAGCGCGGACTCGAATTGCTGGCACCTCAGGGCATGCTCGGGTACATCTGCGCAAACCGTTGGGTGAAGAACAAGTATGGCGGACCGTTGAGATCGAAGATCGTCAATGAGTACCAGCTTTTGCATTATATCGACATGGAAGGAGTGGATGCCTTTCATGAGGAAGTGATCGCGTATCCATCCATCACGATTCTGCGTCGCGCATGCCCTGATGATACGGCGCGTGCCACACGCGTCAGCACCGGAGCGATCAAAACCTGTGTCGAATTGCCTTTCCTGGTGAAGGCATTGCTGGCGCCGACCCCTGATGGGCAGTTGGTCAGTGAGATAGTCTTGGGTAGCGATAACGACGCGCCATGGCTGCTGGATGATGTGCCGAGGTTGGCGCTGCTGCGTCGGATGGAAGCCCAATGGCCAACGCTTGAAGAAAGTGGGTGCCGCGTTGGTATCGGGGTTGCGACAGGGTGTGATCGCGTCTACATCGGCGATTATGCGTCACTACCGGTCGAAGACGAACGTAAATTGCCGCTCGCGATGGCGCGGGATCTGGTTGGTGGCGAACTTCGCTGGCAGGGCAAGGGTGTCGTCAATCCGTTCGAAATGGATGGCGCTCTCGCTGACCCGGGTGCTTATCCGAAGTTTTCCGGGTTTCTTCAGCAGCATCGAGACACGATCTTGGCTCGGCATGTCGCCGCCAAGAACCCATCGGCGTGGTATCGCACGATCGATCGGATATACCCGGAGTTGGTTTCTCGCCCCAAGTTGCTGATACCCGACATCAAGGGCGAATCCGTCGTGGTCTACGATGAGGGAAATTTTTACCCGCACCACAACCTCTATTTCGTGGTCTCGGATGAGTGGAATCTGCGCGCTCTGCAGGCAGTGCTTCGCTCTTCGGTTGCTGTCATGTTCATTGCCACTTACTGCACCCGTATGGCCGGCGGATTCCTGAGATTCCAGGCGCAGTACCTGCGGCGCATTCGTCTGCCCAGGTGGCGGCATGTGCCGACTGATCTGCGGTCGCGACTGATGGCTGCTGCTGAATCTCATATCAATGACGTCGATGAAGCCGTATTCGATCTCTATGCGCTTAACGAGGCCGAGCGGGCGCTTGTGCGTGAAGTAGCGCGGGAAGCGCAGGTCACCGTAAAAAAACGAAAGGAAATGGAACGTGTCAACGCCTCAGCTGCTGCCTGAAAACTTCGATCTGCTTGTTGCTCAGGCTGTGCGTAACTTCTGGGGATTGCGCGGACAAGCCCGGTCTGGCGGAATGCAGGGCGGTACCCGTGATGCCGTTCTGGGCGGCAAGAACATGGATGGCTTTGTCGACTTGGTCAAGGCAGTTGTGGCCCATGCAGGATTTCCGCCTGAAGTCGTCTATACCCAGAAGTCACGCGTGATACTTCCGGGTTTCTTCCGGGCGACGAAGAATTGGGATGTGCTTGTAATTCACGAGCGTCGTCTCATCGCCGTCTTCGAATTCAAGTCTCAAGTCGGCTCATTTGGCAACAACTTCAACAATCGCAGCGAGGAAGTGATCGGGTCTGCGGCCGACCTTTGGGTCGCGCATCACCACGGCGCTTACGGTGACTCGATCCATCGGGGCAGGAACCGAATTTCGGAAGAACTACCATCGCTCCTCAATCCGGCCATCATCAGTGATCCCCGTCCGCCTTTTCTCGCCTGGCTCATGCTGCTGGAGGATTGCGAAGGATCCAGAATGCCGGTTCGTTGTGACGAACCTCATTACCCGGTTTTCGACGAGTTCAGAGGTGCGTCGTACGCAAAGCGGTACCAGATTCTGTGCGAACGTCTTGTTGAGCGTCAGTTGTATTCTGCGGCGGCGATGGAGTTGAGTGTCGCAGGCTCGGAAACGCACGAAGCCTTGTCGCCTGCGACAAGTATTCGGAATATGTTCGCTGAATTCGCAGGACGATTGCTCGCTGCGCGCGCAGCATGAGGCGACATGGCGGGCTTGAGTCCGCCCTACGATGTTAGGCAGTGTATTGTAGGAGGACAAAATTGAGCATAGGAAGACAGCATGGCACTGGTTCCCTTGTCGGAGGATTGCCGCATTCGTTGTCTTGGATATGAGCTGGACAGGAAAGGCCTAGTGAATGTGTATGTCCTGGAAGTTGTATTTGACCTGCCACGGCCTTCAATTGTGCTGAAGATGACGCCGGCACAAATTTCATCACAGCTTGCATTCAAAAGAGCATTGATCAATCGATGCATTCCTTTCCCGTTGCCGTGGAACAAGTCTGTTTATGCTTCCATTCGTCGAATGTTGTTTGAAGTGCCTCTGGTTGAACTCGATTTAAAGCCGTAAGGCGTATATGAACTCCTCCCCGTTGCCAAGCGCCGTAGGGCGGGCTCAAGCCTGCCGAATAGAAGCCGTAAACTACAAGGCGCAACATGTCTCAGTGATGCCTCATCGGCGGCGTGCGGAATGCCGCGCGTGGCAACGGCAGGCTTGAACCCACCCTACAAAAGCGACTGCTTCTGACAACGTTGTGGGGATGTGCCCCGTTGTCGTCCCATCATTGCACCGTGCTCGGCGCGTCAAGGTCGGGACGAGTTGCGGTGCAAACCTTGACGCGCCTGCGCGCGATGCGGTGTTGACTCGCCAACGGCGCCCACGGTGGGCGTCGGGCGAATCAAGGAATGCCGTCATGCTCAAGCAGCCCAACGTCCTGCTCGTCGAAGTCCCGCCGCAGTTCATCGCCCTGTGCGAAACCACCGGCGTGAGCCCGCAGGCCGCCCTGCGCGGCATGGCCGCGATGGTCTGCGGCCTGCGATACGACGCCGACGACCGCCTGGTGCCGCTGGAGGCTGAGGTCGCGTGAGGTGTGCCCGGGCGCGGGCCGTGCCTGCGCCCGGTTCTTGCCTGCAGGGGGCGCGCGATGATCGCTAGATGGTCGCGTGGCATTCCCCGTTGGCGGATGCCATCATCTCCAGTGAAATTCGTCGGGGCGGGATAGTGGGGAAGAATGCCCGCCCTGCGCGTCCGGATTCATGCCGACAGAGGTCACCTGCATTGAAGTGCCCAGCTCGATTCTCTGAACTTGGTCTCTCGCCCGCAGAGGTTTCACCGGGGCCCTATCCTCCGCGAGGCTTCCTGCCGGTCTGGGATGCCGCCTTGGGGAATAGCGACTACTTTGGCCTGTATTGGCCATTGGGCCGCGAGGCCAGGGATCCGATCGTTTGCGAGATGCACCACGATGCGTGGATTCTGGTTCCGGAGTTTTCCAGTGCGCACTCTTTTGCCGAGTGGCTGGCCGACAACGAGGGGGAGCGTGGGGAGCTTCCAGTCGAAGAGTCTGCGTTTGCGCCTTGCCTCTACCGGAAAGCCTGCCAAGCCATCGAAGCGCATGACGCTGCAAGCGCCATCGATCTTCTTATGTCGGCCTGTGAGGCTTTGCCAGAGGTTCCCCGATACTGGAGTGCGCTCTCATCCCAGCTTCGACGCATGGGGCGAAGAAAAGAAAGCTATCACGCGGCACTGCGAGCGTTTCTTGCAGGCTGGCACTTCGGGCGGCCTGATGACTCAGTGCTCAGAACACTGAGAGCTGCATTGGCAGACGGCGTACTGGCGCACGATCCGATCATTTCCCGATCCGAAGCCATGACCCATCGCTTCGGAGGGGAGAAGGACAACGTCAACTATGGTTTGCTTCGTGAAGCCATCGACGAATACTTCGCGCAGGGCGCATACCTGGATGCGTTGAGTCTCCATCAGAATTACGCATACATGATGATGTCCGAGACGACCTCATTTCAGGAGCGGCATGGTTTTCGAGTGGACGAGTGGCGCACAGAGTTCGCTGCGGCCTGCAGGATTCACCTTGGTGACGATAGGAGCAGATTTTCGGAGGATGATGATGACCTTGCATGACGAGCGCCGTAGGCCGACCATCTCGCTCACCACTCTTGCAATGGAATGATGCGATATGTCCTATCGATCATTCATTGCGCGCCGTTTCTTGTCGGCGTCATGACTCGCAGAATGCCCACCCTGCACACTCACCGCGCGTACCCGGGCGTCGCAAGCGGGATCGGGTTCGGGTTGGCGATCACCCATTGCACCGACAGTTCGGACAGCCTGCGCAGCTGATCGACGTCGCCCTTGCCATGGCGCAATTCCGTGGCGATGCGGCGGGCATCCGCGACAGCGTCGTTCGACATCGCCGAGGCCGAGGCGAGGTGCGCGACGAGTGCGTCGAGCATGGCCCTGAATCCTGCATCCCAGTTCACGCCGCCGTTGTCGAGAATTTCCTGCGAGAGGCGCCCGGTGATCCGGATCACTTCGCCCTGCACGGTGGCCGCCGCACCGGAGGAGGGCACCAGCAGTTCCCACAGTGCCTGGTGCTGGTCGGGCCAGTCCAAGGCCGCCACGACGATCGGCGAGACGCCATCGTGCATCACGCGCTGCGCTGCCCGCGCGGATCCGAAGAGGCGATAGAGGGTGTTGAGGCCGGCGTCCGTGTCCGCCAGGAACGCCGGATTGAAGCCGGCGCGATGGAATTCGAACTCACGGCCGATGCGTTCGACCTCGGCGCGCATCCCGTCGGTCACCCCGACGCCCGTGGCCAGCAGTGCCTCGGCCAGTTTCGCCGTCTCGACGATATCGGTGTTGCGGGTCGTGGCGAGGGCCAGTTCCAGCGGCGTGTCACCGCTGCTGGTCCGGGCATGCGGATTCGCGCCCCTTTTCAGAAGCGCGTGAACCGAGGCGGACTTGTGGCTCTCGGCGGCTGCATGCAGCGGTGTATGCCCACGACCATCCCGCGCTTCGATGTCCGCGCCAAGCGAGAGCAGGAGATCGACACCGCCCTTCCAGCTGGCGCTGCGATGGTGCAGCGGCGTGCGCCCATAGGTATCGGCTGCATTGATGTCGGCGCCTTGCGCCACCAGCCACTCGGCCAGCGCATCCGGGCAGTTGTAGAAGCCGAGCGCGGTGCTCTTGCTGTAACCGCCCGTGGCATCAGGATCGCAGGCGCTGAAGACCGCGATCAACTCGTCGAGAGGCGCGTGATCGAGCATCTCGCCGAAATTCTTCGGCAGCGTCTTCCGCTTCTGCTTGGCCATGCCGCTGGCTACCGATGTCAGGATGTCGAAAGTGGATGCTAGCAAACACGGGCGGTGGCAGGCGGCGATTGGGTCGCCAGCGTTCGCGGGCGTGCATCGACGGAACTGATCCAGGGCCGGAGGCGGGGCTCGCTGCGCTTGCCCCGCCTTGTCGTTTCTCCGCAGGATCGCCGCTGCGATCCATGCAGTCCCCCACGCAGTCCCCCGCGCAGTCCTCAGTGTCCCGCTGAGCGGAGATCGAACCCGACATGCGGCGTCACGGCTTCCGACTGCAGGTTGCGATTCACGATCTGGGAAAGCGCGGACGTGTTGCACAGGGTGTCCCAGCCGATCTTGCCGAAGGTGCCTTCATGGAAGACGTGCTCCGACAGCAGCGGGTTGGTCAATGCCTGCGAGAACGCATCGATGCCGACCATCCTGCCGATGAGCGGCGACAGGGGCGATCCGCTTCGCGGATCTTCGGCGAACAGGCCCGTGTAGAGTTCGACGCGGTCCGGCTCCTTGTAGAGTTCCTTCAGCAATCTCTGCCGCTCCTGGTCTCCGGTGATCTGCTCGAACCGCGTCACGGGCGGATAACCGCAGTAGGCACGATAGGCGTTGTACGGTTGCAGGTTGGCGCGTCGACCATGCTCGATGCTTGCAATTTCTGTCCTGAGCAACGAGTGATGGGTATTGCGAAGCCCGATCCGGCCGCATGGATGGCGTGAAGCGTCGTCGAAGGAAGCGCCCAGTCCTCGCTCGATCAGCAATTGGTTGTTGAACAGCGTATCGACGACATCGATGTCCGCATCGCCCACGAGGACGGTGTCGGTGACGAGTCCGTGCCAGCGATACAGCAGGTTGAACTCGACCGTCATCCAGTTGGTTCGATACCAGCTCGATTGGTAGAACGAGCGCGGCTGGGCCCTGAACTTGAAATGATAGGGAGCGATGTGATTGATGTATTCCTCGATCACCAGCTTCAAGACCATCGCGATCATGGTGTTGCGCGCCGTCTGGAACAGTCTTTCGTCGTCCCACCCCGGATGGGCTGCCTGGAATTCACGGCACAGCCTGTTGTGTTCCCGGAGGCAGAGGACGTTGAACATGACGAAGCCGATCTGCACGTTGGCCCGCTCGACACCGGACGCGAACAGGCGCTTCCTCCGTTCTTCCGGAAGATCGGGCGGAACGAAGAGCGGTACGCCAGCGAACTCCGGCTTGGCCTGGCCGTTGTCATCGAAATAGAAGGGCGGGAACTCGCTCCCGTCGATCATCTGGCTCTTGAGCAGTCCGCCAGTGAATGCGCGCAGGCCCTCGGTGATCGATGGCGTCACCCCGTAAACCGGGCTCAGGTCGATCTCGTTGTTCGAGGTGTTCTTCCGGAAATCATTGCGGTCTGTCCGCAGGAAGCCGTCGGTGAACCATTGCGCGAAATGGCTCAGGAGCAGTGTCGACGTGCTGGAGAGCCGTTGCTGCCCCGCAGGACGCAGGAAAGCCTGGGCGACCTCGGAGGCCGGAGGAAGTGAAGAGGTGTAGCCGGCCTGCGCAGGGGGCAGATGACGACCGCTGAAGGTGCGATCCGTCAATGAGCACCAGCTCGTGTACTCGAATTTCAGGCTGGTGGGGTGCGGGCGAGTGCGGGTCTTGAGCACTGCACTGTTCACCAGCGCGCGATTGACGATGCGCTCGAGGGCAGGAACTCGCTGCGCGAGGCGCCAGAGCGGACCGAAGTGGGTCAGGGCGTAGTATTCGGCCTTGTTGCGAAGGCCATCTCTCGAAGTATCGCGATTCATCGTCTCAGGCCGTCAAGTCAATCTGGAAGGATTCGGGGAACGGGCCGCCCAGGAAGTCGATCTTCCCTGCGTCTCCTTCGACCAGTCTTGGCTTTCTCAACATGATGCGACGTACCATTTCCGGCACCATCACGGCGCCGACATGCCTGCCGAGGCAGTCGTGGCTTCCGACGCCGAAGTGCAGGTAGGTGAAATCCGGTCGATCGAGGCGGAACTCGTCGGCATTCTCGACAGCGGCCTCGTCCCACATGGCGGACGCCGTGCATGCAAACACGATGGTTCCGCGGGCAAGCACGGTTTCGTACTCTGTGTTGGCGCCGATGATCGTGTCCGACTCCGTGAAGCGCGGAAGCAGGGGGTTGATGGGGTCGAAACGCAGTGCTTCCCACACCATCTGGTCGAACCTGGCAGGATCGGATGCCGCTGCCTCCCTGATCGCATCCTCGCGCAGCTTCGGACGCAGCAGGATCTGTTGCACGGCCTGCGCGACGGCCTGCGAAGTGGTTTCGACCGTGCCGATCAGCAGCCCGGCGACGTTGGAGATCAGTTCGGACTGGTCGAGTGGAAGCAGTTGCGCCGCTGCAAGCTGGCGGAGCCGCGAGACGACGGTGCAGCCTCGCGTCCCGTCGATCGGCGACGTCAGCAAATCCGCCAGGTAGGCCTTCATCTCGGAGCCCGCGGCGACTGCGTCGGCATGAATCGCCGGATCATTGCCGATGTTCTTGAAGAAATCGGTCTGGGTGGCCTTGGACCACCGGATCATCGTGTCGATGTCAGGCCCGGGGAAACCGAAATACGCGCCGCAGAGCTTCACGGGAACATGTCGGGTCAATGCCTTGACGATGTCGAATCGTTCGGCCCCGCACGGCATTTGCTGGTCGGTCAATTCCGCGACGACTGCGCGGACCCTCGGCAGGTCGGAGAGGGGAGTCGCGACACGCATGACGGACTTGTCCCTGTAATTCTCCGTCGCGTTGTCGCGACCCAGCATGGACGGGCCGACAACCTCGTCCATTTTCGATCCGTAGATCCGCACCGAAAACTGCGTAGGCCTCTGGAGCACTTCCAGGACATCGCGATATCGGGTGACGAGCGTGAATGCCGGCGTGCGAAACACCGGGCGGCGTTCGCGGAGCTCCGCGAAGAAGGCGCGAGGTGCGGCGCGTATCCACTTGGCTGCAAGTCCGACGCGCTCTGACGCGTACGCCGGGGGAATCGCATCGTATTGTGCGAGGAAACTCATGATTGTCGTCCCTGATGAAGTTGGCTGTTGCCTGCGCCAGGTCCCCTTCGCAGCGATGCTGCGGGCGCGCGGGCAGTGTATCGCACGGTTTGTGACCGGCGCCACGCGACATGGACTTCTCGAGCCCGTGCCTGGCGCTGGACTGCCAAATGCCTGATTGGATGGATGTTGCGCCGATCGGGATCGGTTTCCTGCGTCACGCCTCCTCATTGTTTCTGCAGCAAAGATCCGGCGCCGTATGGTGAATTCAGGGTCATGGTGTCACTGCCGGCAGTGGCAAGACCGCCTGCCAGAGACATGCGCATCAACGTCGTGGATCTGCATCAGCTTGCCTGTCTGTCAGGGATGTTCGCATCGCCCTGCCTCACGGGCTGCGACACGACTGCGCGCAGTGGCAACAGAAGTGGGCTGAGCGGAGCGGCGCTTGATTCATCGACGACACGTGAAGCAAAAGCGGCGACGATCTCGATCAGCGTGATCGGCGCGCGGGAAGGCATCCCGCTCCCGCGCCCGGTACCTGACTGCATGGCGGGGCCGAAGCGATGCTTCATCAGCTCGCTTCATGCGCGCTCCGTCGGTGACGATGTGAACAGGTGTCAGGGTGCGCGGTTGGTGGTGGTGCCGGTGTTCTTCGCCTGCAGCCATCGATCGACCTTCTCGAACAGGCGGAAGACGTAGGCCTTGTCGGTATCGATGCCGCGCCAGAGATACCAGCCCTGGGCCAGCAGGTTCGTGCCTGTATTGCGGCGGTTGATCAGTACGAGGCGGGTCTCGGGGTCGATGATGATGAACTGGCCGCCCCAGCCGTCGGCGTGGAGGAGACGGCGGCCGTCGCTGTGGCGCGTCCACCAGAGATAGCCGTAGCCATCGTAGTCGCCGAACAGCTTCTTCGGGTCGGTGGCGGGCGAGGAGTGCGCGGTGGTCATCTCGCGTATCCAGGCCGAGGACACCAGCCGCTGGCCGCGATATTCGCCTTCGTTCGCGACGAGCACTGCGAAGCGGGTCAGGTCGTCGGCGCTCATGTAGATGATGTACTGCCGGACGCTGGAGCCCCGGATGCCGTCCCAGTCGACATCCCCGGCGGTGAAGTGCTGCATGCCGAGCGGCCGGGCCAGCCATTCGACGATGAGCGTGCCCAGCGGCTTGCCCGTCTTGCGCTCCAGGATCTCGCCCAGGGCGTTGAATCCCCAGTTGTTGTAGAAGAAGGCCTCGCCCGGCCTGGACGAATGGCGCGCCGGGCGTTCCCAGTTCTGGCCGGAGGCATCGATGTAGATGCCGGATCGCGACGTGAGCAGGTCCGCGATCGTCGCCTGCTTCTCGATGGGCGTCAGCGGCGACAGCCGGTCGTCGTAACCGAGGGCTTCCAGGGTGTCGTCGCGGTTCAGCAGGCCCCGTTCGATGGCGATGCCGTAGAGCACGGCCATGATGCTCTTGCGGACCGAGTGGGTGTTGATCTTGCGGGTGACCTGCCCGCCCCGGTACAGCAGCTGCCCGTCCTGGACGATGACCAGCGCATCGGACCGGTTCGCCTCGGCGTCCCGGGTCAGTTCGAGGATCCCGGGCGCATTCCACTGCGGCGCCTTCGGCAGATCTCCGGCACCGGCCGGTGGCATGGCGGCCGCGCAGGCGCACAGCAGGGTCAGGAGCGCGGCCAGGCCGCAGGTCTTCCAGGTCGAACGCAAGCGGAGGGATGGGATTGCCACAGTGCAGGCCTTGGGTAGGGAGGAGCCCCGATCCTCGGGCAAGCTCCGCCGCCGCACCTCCCGTTCCGCAATCGGATGCTCTCGAAAAAAATGGGAGCCCGTTTCCGGCAGGGATAGCGTCATCGGAGCGCCGGCAGGCGTGTTCATGCCACAGACAAGCCCATAGAATCGACGGCTCGAAGCATCCATGCGGCGCAAGCGCATCCAGTGCCGCTGGGTTCCCGTCCCGGCGCCCAACGGAAAGGCCAGCAGGACATGCAGACACTCATGAGCACGTTGCTGTTGCTGGGAGCGATCCAGGGTGGCATCACGGGCTTCGGGCTGCTGCTGTATGCGGGGCGCAGGAACGGCACGCACTGGCTGGCGCTCGCGGTGCTGGCGCTGTCGCTGACCCTGCTGCGCCTGTGGACGCATGCCACTGGTCTGGAGTCGCAGCCGCTGTTCCGGCGCCTGCCCCTGAGCTTCGATCTGGCGATCATGCCGCTGTCGTATCTGTACGCGCTGTCGCTGACCGCCGCGCCGGCCGCCTCGATCCGTCGCGGGTGCGCATGGCTCGCGCCGTGGGCGGTGGTCATGGCCTATTCGGTCCTGGTCTACCTGGCGAGCCTCGGACATGCCGACCTCGCCCGGATGGACGCCATCTCCGAGCAGTGGCATTACGCGCGGATCAAGTACGTCGAGGACCTGCTGGCCGTTGCGATGAACCTGATCCTGGCGGGGCTGATCTGGCGACGCGTCAGCGGCTACCACGCGCGCATCGAGCACTGGGTACCGGAGCGATTCGCCTCGCTGCTGCGCATGCTGAAGATCAGCATGGGCCTGGCGCTGGTCGCAGCTGTGGCCAACCTGATCGGCTTCGTTGCCCAGGGCGTGCTGGACCTCGGGGATCGCCACTTCGTCAGCCTGGCGGTCAACGCCTGCTATGTCGCCGTGGTCTACATCGTCGGCATCGTCGGGTTCCGCTTGAAGGATCTGCCGCAGTTCGCACCGGCGCCCATCGAGCCATCCACGCCCGCGCCGACGCAGTTCGCATTGGATGCGACGTATCAGCAGGTGCAGGCGCTGATGCAGGTGGAACGGCTGTACACCGACCCTGACCTCAATCTCAACGACGTCGCGAAGCGCCTGAACCTGCCTGCGACCGAAACCTCCAGGGCGATCCGGGAAGGCTCGGGCAGCAACTTCCGCACCTACGTCAATGATTTCCGCATCGCATCCGTCAAGCAGAAACTGGTCGACCCCGGCTACGCCAATGTCTCGATCCTGGCGATCGCGATGGAAAGCGGCTTCAACGCGGAGTCGAGCTTCTATCGCGTGTTCAAGGCAGCCACCGGCCTGTCGCCGACGGCGTTCCGCCAGACCCATGCCGGGTGCACCGGAGACACTCCGGCCTGGAACGGACGGCGCGTGGAGGCAGGTGAAGAAAGCGCCCGGGAGAAACGAAAGGCGATCACCACATCAGATCGTCCGGCACCTTGAACTGCGCGTAGTACGCGTCGTCTTCCGAGGTGCTGGCCTCGGGTTCGCTGCCGGCGGCCTGGCCGTGGTCGAGCACGATCATGCTGGCATCGCGTTCGCGGACCTTGTCGGCGGCGGGGCGGGGCAGGAGTTCGAAGCGGTCGTCGATGCGGGCGATGACCAGCGCACCGGAGGACAGCTTTTTGCGCAGGTCGTCGTTGACCAGCAGGGTGCGGATGACGCCGTCGACGACGAAGCGGTATTCGCTCTCGCCGGCGCGCGGCACCTTGCGGTCGTCGATGATCTGCCGCGCCTGGGCGCGCAGCTCGGCGGCGCGCGCCTGCGCCTTGCGCTCGGCTTCCAGCGCGCGGTCGCGTTCGACCTTCTCGGCCCGGGCGCGCTCGGCTTCGAGCTGGATCTCGCTGGGCCCGGACGCGGCCTTGGCGTGCTTGGCCTTGTGCTGTTCGCGGGCCACCTCGGCCACCTTGGACTTCTTGACCAGGCCGGCCTTGAGCAGCTGTTCCTGGAGCGGGTTCGGCTTCGCCATGTCGCGGTATCCTGCGGGATGTTCTGATCCGGATGTCCGCGCATGATACCCGCCGACCCCGCTGCCTGGCCGCCCCGCCGATGGACGTACTGAAGTACCTCGCCGGCTACCCGGACGCCCTCCAGGCGCAGGTCCAGGCGCTGATCGAGGCCGGCCGGCTGGGGCCGATGCTGGCCGAGCGTTACGGCGAGCGCCACACGGTGCGCAACGACGGCCAGCTCTACGACTACGTGCAGGCGATGAAGGACCGCCATCTGCGCAAGTCGGTGCCGCTTGGCAAGGTGGTCTACGACGGCAAGCTGCAGGTGGTGCAGCATGCACTGGGCACGCATACCGCGATCTCCCGCGTGCACGGCGGCAAGCTCAAGGCCAGCCGCGAGATCCGCATCGCCAGCGTGTTCCGCGACGCGCCCGCCGAGTTCCTGAAGATGATCGTGGTGCACGAACTGGCGCACCTGAAGGAAACCGAGCACAACAAGGCCTTCTACCAGCTCTGCACGCACATGGCGCCGGACTACCACCAGCTGGAGTTCGATTTGCGGTTGTATCTGACGCAGCTGGATTTGGAGCCGAGATGAGTGCTGCGGGCGTCGTGCGAAACACCACCGCGTGCGCTTGACCTCTCCTTCCCCCGCGAGCGGGGGAAGGTCGGGATGGGGGCATGCTCTCGCAACAGCCTGCCCCCACCTTGATCCTCCCCCGCACGCGGGGGAGGAGGTGGATCATGGCGCCTTTGAATGTGTTTCTTCGAAAAGCCGGTGCGCTGTAGCGCACCCTATGTGGCGTCTGGCGTCACACCGCCAGCCCGGCCGCATTCCCCGAGGCCCAGGCCCACTGGAAGTTGTAGCCGCCGAGCCAGCCGGTGACGTCGACGACTTCGCCGATGAAATGCAGGCCGGGCACGTGTTTGGACATCATCGTGCTCGACGACAGTTCGTCGGTATCCACGCCGCCGAGGGTGACTTCGGCGGTGCGATAGCCTTCGGTGCCGTTCGCGATGAGCGGGAAGGCCTGCAGCAAGGCGGCGATCTCGCGCAGCTCGGGATCGTTGTACTGGCGGATCGGACGGCTGGGGAACCACACCTCGCACAGACGCTCGGCGAACCGCTTCGGAAACAGATCGGCGAGCGCGGTGCGCAGCTCGGCGGCCGGACGGCGCGCGCGCAGCGATTTCAGCGTGTCGAAGGCGTCGGCCTGCGGCAGCAGGTCGAGCTGCAGGCTGTCGCCGACATTCCAGTACGAGGAGATCTGCAGGATCGCAGGGCCGCTGACCCCGCGATGGGTGATCAGCATGAAGTTGCTGAAGGCGCGATCGTTGCAGCGCGCGGTCACCGGCAGGGCGACGCCGCTGAGGTCGGCGAAGCGCTCCTGGTGCTTGCCGGTCATGGTCAGCGGCACCAGTCCGGCGCGCGTGGGCAGCACGGTGTGGCCGAACTGCCGCGCGAGTTCATAGCCGAAGCCGGTCGCGCCCATGCTGGGAATCGACAGTCCGCCGGTGGCAACGACCAGCGACGGCGCGCGCAGTTCGCCCAGCGTGGTGCGCACGCGGAAGTCGTCGTCGGTCTTCTCGACGCCTTCGACGCTGCAGCTGGTGTCGATGCGCACGCCGGCATCGGCGCACTCGTCGAGCAGCATCTTCACGATCAGCTTCGACGACTCGTCGCAGAACAGCTGGCCGAGCTCCTTCTCGTGATAGGCGATGCCGTGCGCCTCGACCATGTCGATGAAGTGCTGCGGCGTGTAGCGCGCCAGCGCCGACTTGCAGAAATGCGGGTTGTTCGAGAGGAAATTCGCCGGGGTGGTGCCGGTATTGGTGAAATTGCAGCGGCCGCCGCCGGACATCAGGATCTTCTTGCCGCAGCGGTTCGCGTGCTCGACCACCCGTACGCGCCTGCCGCGCAGGCCGGCCACGCGCGCGCACATCAGGCCCGCAGCGCCGCCGCCGATGATGATGACGTCGGTGGTGGTGGGTGCGGCCATCGTGCTGTCGGTGTCCAGAGTGCGGGGTGGTCATTGTAGGCGAGGGCGCCCCGCAGGGACGCCCTCGCACGGATCACAGCTTCACCGCATCCGCGTTCGCGCGCACTTCGTCGAAGGTCCAGTCGCGCAGCAGGCGGCCGTCCTCCCACACCGTGACCATGGCGTCGTCGAAGCCGGCGGGCATCTCGACATCGGCCAGCGATGCGGCCTCGGCGGAGACCGGCACGGTCTTGTAGTTGCCGTACTCGCGATGGCGCAGCAGGGTCATGCGGCCGCGCTTGCTCTGCTTGCCCTTGTCGGTGACCGGGTCCTTGTACACGTCGATCCAGTGGCCGTCGACGCGCGCGGCGCTGCACTTGAGCGCGAACTTCTGCGTGTCGCGGTTGAGCTGCTGCAGCAGCGCGCCGCCCATGCCGAAGGCGATGTTGTCGGTGGCGTAGCCGTCGCTGGTCACGCGCTCGAGGATCGCGCGCAGGCTGGTCGGGTTGATGCCGTCGCCCTGGATCACGCGGACGTGGTTCAGCACCTTGTAGCCCTTGCTGTTCACCGTGTGCCCGAACGCTTCGTCGAGCAGTTCGATGCACTGGTGCACCACCGCGACCGGGTCGCCCGAGTCGGGGCGCACCACCAGCGTGCCGCCCGAAGCGATCACCTCGTCGCGCAGGGTCTTGCCCCAGTGTTCGCGGATCGCGTGGTAGATGTCGTAGCTGTCCGACACCACGGCGACGATGCTGCCGGGCTTCGCGAACTGCTTCAGCATGTTGCGGTAGGCATCGAGTTCGCGCTCGCGGCCCCAGCTGGTGATCGTGCTGTGCTCGGCGGCGGGGATCGAGAAACCGGCCATCGGCGCGTGGTAGTGCGCGCGCGCCAGCAGCAGGCCGGACACGGTGTCGGTGCCCATGAAGTTCACCAGGTGCGCGGCACCGCCGAATGCGGCCGATTCCAGGCTGGACACGCCGCGCGCGCCGAAGTCGTGCAGCTTGAACGGCAGCTGGCCTGCGGGGTCGTCGCTGGTGCGTTCGAGGAACTGGCGGATCGTCTGCTTCGCGTGCCAGCTGATCGTGGCCACGGTGATCGGGTACCAGATGCGCAGCAGCATCGTTTCGAGATACGACGGCACCCAGAAGGCGGCGGGATCGGTCGACTCGATGGTCATCAGCGCGTGATGCGTAGGCACGACGCTGCCTTCGGGGACCGCACGGATGCGGATCGGCAGGTGGCCGCCGAGGCGGTCGACGATGTCGCGCCAGCCGGACTCGTTGAACGGCTCGCCGTGCGCGGCGAACAGGTCGCGCGCTTCGTCCACGTCCGCATGCGTGATCGGTGTGGACAGGTATTCCTTGAGGATCGCCTGCAGGCCGAAGAACACCGTGCGGTCGTGCACGCCGCCGCGCGATTCGACGTAGAAGAACGTGGCGTCGGTGCCGGGCGGGTACTGCAGCCAGTGGCTGGCCTTGTAGCTGTCGGTGTTGAGCAGCAGGTTGCGCAGGGATCGGTTGAGCGATTGCATGACGGGAAGCTCCTTCGCGTCGTTGGAAGCCGCCGGTCTATCCGGCGACGGGTGTGCGGTCGCGTCTCAGACGCGGCCGAGGAAGAATTCGAGGATGTGCAGGTGGTCTTCGTAGAGCTTCGGCCCCATCTCCAGCGCCTCGCTGACCGGCACCCAGCGCGCCTTGTCGGCATCGTCGCCGCCGCGCACCTCGGGCAGCTCGCCGCTCGGGAAATCGAAGTGGAAGGCGTGGGTGATCGTGCGCCCGCGCTGGCTGCGCTCGGGATGGTCGAACACGTGCTGCCGCCTGAGCGAACCCTTCAGCACCGGCACCGGGATCTTCAGTCGGGTTTCCTCCCGCAACTCGCGCAGGCAGCTGTCGAGCAGCGCTTCGTTCTGGCCGACGAAACCGCCAGGCAGCGCCCACAGGCCCTTGCCGGGCTCGGCGCGGCGGCGCACCAGCAGCACGTGTCCCGAATGCACCACCACCGCGTCCGTGGTGACGAAGGTCGGCGGATACGGCGCGTCCTTCCACGCCGCCTTGTACTGCTCGATGAAGCGGTACTCCGCGACCAGCTGGGTGTAGGCAGGCGAGCTCTTGCGGAAGGCTTCGAGCATCTCGAACACCGGCTGCGGCACGTTCGCGCGCAGCATGAGCAAGGCGCCATGGAAGTCGATGTCGCCCGCTTCGAAGAGGTAGCGGCGCAGCTCCGTCGCCGACAGCGCCTCGGTGTGCTGGACGTCGACCAGCGGCCACTGCGGGAATTCGCGGAGGTAGTAGCTCGACGCATCCTTGTCGAAACCGATCAGCCCGACGCGCGCGTTCGCGTCGCCGCCGTCGTCGCGGATCGCATCGGCCACGGTGCGCTGCACCCCGGCGATCCAGAGGCTTTCGTTGTACAGATGGTCGCGCAGCGGGCGCAGGATCAGCCGGTCGGCTGTGCCGTCCAGCGCCGCCTGGATCATCACCGAACGCTCGGCGACGGACCACGGATTGCGCAGGCTGCGGGGGGTATCGGCCGAGCCGATCAGGAAGATGACTTTTCGCGCGCGCCCCAGTGCGTGGCGGGCGACGGCCGCATGGCCGTTGTGGAAGGGCTCGAAGCGCCCGATGAAGACGAGGTAATCGAAGTCGACCGCAGTGCGGTCCGGTATACGTTCCATGAGGCTCCCTCACGGTTGGGTGGACGGCGCCGGGTCTGTCCCGATGCCTGAATTCAATCGTACTCCGATGGCGATGCGCTGCAAGTGCCGGAGCACCCTCGCAGCTCACTCGTCCACGCTGTCCAGGTCGCGTTCCTCGACGCGCCAGAGGTCGCCGTCGCGGCGCATCTCCACGCGCCCGCGGCGCTTGATGTCGTCGCGGTCGGTGCCTTCGACCCAGAGCACGACGCGGTCGCCGATGGCGCGGGCGGCGAAGACGACGGGGTCGATCGGCTGTTCGTCGCGCAGCGACTTCAGCGATTCCCGGGCGCGGGTGTCGTCGTCTTCGGGGAATTCCCACTGTCCGGATTCGCCGAGCATGCGGCGCAGGGCGGGGATGTCGCCCTGCGCGACGGCGGCGGCATAGGCTCTGTACGCAGCGCCGGCTTCGCCGCCGTCATCGGGCAATGCCTTGCCCGGCGCGGGCGTGATCGCGATGTCGAAACGCAGGTCGAAGTCGTAGGTCTTGCCGAAGAAGTCTTCCGGCTCGGAGAGCACCCAGCGCCCGGCGATGCGGGTGTCGGTGCGCGTCTTGATCGACAGCGCGCCATAGCCGGACGAGTTGAACGAATCGCTGGGTTCGTTGCGCTGGAAGTACAGGCCGCATTCTCCGCCGGTGGGCGGCAGGCAGATGCGGACGAAGCCGCCCCGACGCTCGCGATACTGGGCCTGCGCGCCGTCGTCGGGATCGAACGAAGCGGCGATGATCGCCGGGTCGAGCGGCTCGTCGCTGAGGAAGACGAACAGGTTGTCGGTTTCCGGGTCGCCGGTTTCGAGATGGTAGGCGGCGACGGCGTGGCGCACCTCGATGCGCGACTCGCCCTTGCGGAAGTGGCCGGAGGCCTGGCCTGCGGCGTGGGCGGGCATTGCCGCGCACGCGATCGATGCGATGAGGGCAAGACTTGCGGACGTTACGATGCGCATCATCGATCCTCCATGCAGCCGTTGCGGGTCTGAACGGCAATGACGGTGGTGCGCGGTCACCCGCCCATCAGCGGACTGGTCATCCGGCGCTGGTTGCCTCCGCTGTGGAACTGGTTGGGCGCGAGCGCATCGGTCTGTTCGGCGGTGAGGCCCTGGCCGTCCAGCCAGGGGATGATCTTGCGCGGGCCGGGGATGTAGGCCTGCCATTTGCCGGGCTGCGGTTCTGGTACGCCTTCAGGGATGAAAATCACCGGGAGGGTGCCGATCCAGTGTGGTGCGTGGATATCCGGACCGGTCGTCGGCGGCTTGAACGTCCAGCCGCGCACCGCCTGGATGCTGAGCTTGGCGAAGGCATCGCGCCACAGCGACATGTTCTTTTCGCTGCCGATCGCGCGCAGGTTGACGTGGCTGGCATCGATGTTCATGACCTTGCCGTCTCGACCGATCTGCACATGAAGGTAGACCGTGGCGCCGATGAGATTCTGGAACAGCGCGGGTGGATAGCTCGGCATCCGGCCGCGACGCGCGACCGTGACCCGGGCTTCGGGTGGCAGGTCGGCATCGAAACTGGCGCTGCGCAGTTCCAGCGTGTGCCGGTTCTCGTCCAGGGGCTTGACCACGTACAGCAGCGACATCCGCGAGCGGGTGGCCTGCGCGTTGGCCAGCGTCACCGGTTCGAAGGTCCATTTCGATGCGAGCTTCGCGGTGAGGTCGACGATGCCCTTCGGCAGCGTGTCCGCGCTGTCGAGCGTGTGCCCCAGCACCTTGCCGTCGGCGGCGATGACGATCTCGCCGCCGACGAGCAGGCTGGATTCGGCCTGGCGGCGGACGGCGTCGTCGTCGCGCTTGGCGGCGTTTGCGGAGAATGCGACGCCGAGGCACAGCAGGAGGGTGAGCAGGCGCAGCGGGGTGGTGGAGCGCATCGTGGTGTCCATGGTGCCTGGGGCCGGGTGGCAGCGTAGCAAACCGGACCCGGGGTGATGCTGCGTTCCCGCCATGCGATTGCGGCCTGTCCGATGCCCGGCTATGGTCGTCGCCGGAGGTGCCCATGCACGGTGACGGTCTGCAACTCGCGTTGGTCTTTCTGCTGGCAGCGGTGATCGCCGTGCCGCTGTTCAAGCGTTTCGGCCTGGGCGCGGTGCTCGGCTACCTGGCGGCGGGCGTGGTGCTGGGGCCATTCGGTGCGAAGGTGGTGCCCGATGCCGCGCCGGTGCTCACGGCGAGCGAGATCGGCGTCGTGATGATGCTGTTCGTGATCGGCCTGGAGCTGTCGCCGGCACGGTTGTGGGTGATGCGCCGGCCGGTGTTCGGCATGGGCGGCCTGCAGGTGCTGCTGTCGGGCGTGGCGCTGGGCGGGATCGGCCTGATGGCGGGCATGGGCTGGAAGGCGGCGCTGGTGGTGGGCCTGGCGCTGGCGCTGTCGTCGACGGCGGTGAGCCTGCAGCTGCTGTCCGAGCGCAAGGCGCTGAACACCGAACATGGGCGGACCGGCTTCGCGATCCTGCTGTTCCAGGACATCGCGGCGATCCCGCTGATCGCTGCGGTGCCGCTGCTGGGCGCGGCGGCGGCGAGCCCGGACCCGATCTGGAAGGACGTGCTGAAGGCGGTGGGCGCGATCGCGGCGGTGGTGATCGGCGGCCGCTTCCTGCTGCGCCAGCTGTTCCGCCTCGCGGCGCGCATCGGCGTGCCGGAGATGCTGACCGCCAGCGCCCTGTTCGCGGTGCTCGGCGCGGGCTGGGTGATGCACCTGGCCGGCCTGAGCATGGGCCTGGGCGCGTTCCTCGCTGGCGTGCTGCTGGCCGATTCGGAATTCCGCCACGAGATCGAATCGCAGATCGAGCCCTTCAAGGGCCTCCTGCTGGGCCTGTTCTTCATGGCCGTGGGCATGAGCATCGACCTGAAGCTGATCGCGGCCGAGCCGGGCCTCATCGTGTTCGGCACCTGCGTGCTGCTGCTGGTCAAGTCGCTGGTGCTGTTCGCGATCGGCATGCGCCCCGGTGGCATGGGCTGGCGCGAGGCGCTGCAGCTGGGCGCGGTGATGGCGCTGGGCGGCGAATTCGCGTTCGTGGTGTTGTCCGAGGCGGTGAAGGCGCGCCTGATCGACGACGTGTTGCAGAACCGGCTGATCGCCATCGTCGGCCTGTCGATGGCGCTGACGCCGCTGTCGGTGATCGCCGCCTCGCGCGTGCTGCGCGCGCATCCCGACCGTGCGCCCGTGCGCGAGTTCGACGCGATGCCGTCCGGGCATCCGCAGGTGATCCTGGCCGGCTTCGGCCGCTTCGGGCAGATCGTGGCGCGCATGCTGGTGGCGCAGAAGATTCCCTTCGTCGCGCTGGAGACCGACGCCCACCAGGTCGACTTCGTGCGTCGGTTCGGCAACGCGGTCTACTACGGCGATCCGTCGAGGCCCGACCTGCTGCGCTCGGCCGGCGCGGCGCACGCGGTGCTGTTCATCAATGCGATCGACAACGTCGAAGCCAACATCCGGGTGACGCGCGTGGTGCGCCGTCTGTATCCGAACATGCGCATCTTCGCCCGCGCGCACGATCGCCGGCATGCCTGGCAGCTGATGGACCTCGGCGCGCAGGTGACGCGCGAGACCTTCGCCTCGGGCCTGGAGATGGGTCGCGACGTGCTGGTCGCGCTCGGCATGAGCCACGAGCAGGCTACCCAGCGCGTGCAGAAGTTCCGCCAGCACGACGAGGAACTGCTGGCGACGCAGCACCTGATCTACGACGACGAGGCCGCGCTGCTGGAAAGCGCGAAGCAGGCGCGCAGCGAGCTGGAGCAGCTGTTCGAGGCGGATGTGGAGGAACAGGCGCAGGCAGCGTCGGACGAGACGCGGGCGAGGTGAGGCGCGTTTCCAACGCCGAGCTTTTTCCGGTTTTCGTAGGAGGGCCTTCAGGCCCGAGTTTTTTGAGCTTTTGTAGGAGGGCCTTCAGGCCCGAGCTCTTGATCTTGGTCGCCTGAAAAGCTCGGGCCTGGTTTTCAACAGCCGAATGGCTGGTCAGGCCCTCCTACAAAGCAACGCGGCTCACCTGCGCCAGCTATTCCCGATCCTTCAGGAACCGCGCCATCGACAGCTGGCCGGTCTGCGGCGCGAATTCGGCGGCGACATCGATGAAGCCGCGCATCACCGCGATCTCGCGCGGGGTGCGGTTGAGCGCATCGCGCGCCTCCGGCTCGGCGCCATCGCGCATCAGCTGCTGGGTGACTTTGAGCAGGCCGTGCAGTGCGGCGAGGTGCAGCGGACCGAAGCCGCGCGGGTCGCGGACCTGCAGGTGCGCGCCTTCGTCGAGCAGGCGTTCCATGCCGGCGATGACCACGTCCTCGTCGCAGGCGGTGCCCGGTTCGGCGCGCGCGCCGAGCAGGAGCAGCAGCGGCGTGACGTTGCCGGCGGCCGGGGTGTCGGGATCGGCGCCGGCCAGCAGCAGCGCGTCGAACAGCGCCACCAGCCGGCGGCGGTCGCGGCAGGTGAAGCCGAACAGCGCGGCGCAGTGCAGCGGCGTCAGGCCCTGGGCGTCGGTGGCGTTGATGTTCGCGCCGGCGGCGAGCAGGCGCGAGCAGACTTCCGGCAGGCCCAGCGCGGCGGCGAGCATCAGCACGGTGACGTCGCCAGGCAGGCGCTGCTCCAGCGTGGCGCCGGCGGCGAGCAGCCGGTCGACGATCTCGATCTGGCGCATGCTCACCGCCGCCGACAGCGGCGTGGCGCCGGTGCGTGCGGCGATTTCCGGATCGGCGCCGCGCGCGAGCAGCAGTTCGATCACGCCGCGATGACCGCCACCGGCGGCACGCAGCAGCGCGGTGCAGCCCTGGCTGTCGACGGTGTCGATCGGCATGCCCAGGTCGAGCAGGCGGCGCACGGCGTCGGCGTCGCCGGCGGTGGCGGCCTGCGGCAGGTCCGAGGGCCGCAGCGCGCGGCCGGGCAGCTGCCAGTGGCGCCAGTCCAGCCAGTCGGCGAGGTCGCGGCGACCACTGGCCAGGGCCACGCCCAGCGGCGTCTGGCCGTCGGCGGCGCGCACGTTGGGCGAGGCGCCGTGCAGGATCAGCTGCTTGAGGATGGGTTCGCGGCGCAGTGCGGCGGCGAGGTGCAGCGCGGTCATGCCGTGGTGGTCGCGCGCGCCGAAATCCGTGCCGATCTCGATCAGCCGCGCGATCAGCCCGCTCCAGCCCAGGCGCACGGCCAGGGTCAGCGGCGGGTCGCCGGCCGTGCTGGCGGCGAAGGGGTCGGCGCCGCGTTCGAGCAGGTCCAGCGCGAGCTTCTCCAGGCCGCGATCGGCGCGATCGGCGGCGACGCAGGCGGCGAGGAAGCGCGCCAGGCCACCGGCACCGGCGGGGGACACGCCGCGACGCAGCAGCAGCTGGATCGGCACGGTCGCCACCGGTCCCAGCGCCAGCCAGGCGAACAGCGGCGTGTCGCCGTGGCGGTCGCGGGTCTCGGGGTCGGCGCCGTGGCGCAGCAGCCAGTCGATGTGCACCGGTTCGGCCGGCGAGTCGCCGTCGTGCAGCAGGCTGCCGAGTTCGCGCGGCGACACCAGCGGCAGCAGGCGCGACAGGAGGTCCTCGCGGCCTTCGTACAGCGCGTCGCGCAGCATCGCGATCGGGGCGCGATCCGGCGGCGGCGCCTCGTTGTCGGCATCGGGCCCGACGCTGGCCGGCAGCAGGTACTTGGGATCGATCGCGGAGACCAGCGCCCAGCGCCCGGCGGCGGCGGCGCAGTCGATCGCGGCGCGGCCTTCGGCGTCGCGATGGTGACGATCCAGGCCGAGGTCGAGCAGGGTGGCGATCAGCGCCGGCGACGGCGCATCGGCCAGGCAGGCGAGGATCAGGGCATGGCGGCCCTGCGCATCGACCGCATGCACGTCCGGGCGCGCCGGCAGCAGCGCCTTCAGCGCGGGCAGGCGCGCGCCGCGCGCGGCGTCGAGGAAGGGCGTGCGCTGTGCGTTGTCGCGGGCATGCACGTCGGCGCCGGCGCCGAGCAGGATGCCGATGATGTCGGCGTGCCCGGCCAGCGCGGCCTCGTGCAGCGCGCTGCGCCCGCGCATGTCGCGCGCGTCGACCTTGGCGCGATGCTTGAGCAGCAGCTGCACGCCGGCGGGATCGTCCTCGTCGCCGCCGGCCGCCGCATGCAGCGCCGGCAGCGCCCCGGGCAGGTCGGGCTTCGCGCCGCGTTCGAGCAGGAAGCGCGCGAGCCGCCAGTTGCCCGAGGTGCAGGCGATCGCCAGCGGCGAGGCGTGGTCGTGGTTGAGCGGATCGATCTCCGCACCCGCGTCGCGCAGCAGCGCGGCGACGCCCGGGTCGGAGCTGCGCGCGGCATGGTGCAGCGGCGTGTTGCCTTCGCCGTCGGCGATGCGCGGGTCGGCGCCATTGGCGAGCAGGGTCATCACCGCTTCCGGACGCCCGTGCCAGCTGTCGCGGGTGGCCGCGACCAGCGGGGTCATCCCGCCATGCGGTCCGTTGACGTCGACGCCGTGCGCGATCAGGCCGCGCAGCAGGCGCAGGTCGGGCAGGACCGCCGCCAGCATCGGCAGCGTGCGCTGGTCGCGGTCGTCGGCGCGGGGCAGGGCATGCGGGTTCGCGCCCGCTTCGAGCAGGCCCAGGGCGCGGTCGACGCGGCCGTGGCGCGCGGCGGCGTAGAGCGCGGCGTCGAGGTCGTCCTCCTCGACGGCGGCGGTCTCGGCCGCGTCCTCGGCCAGGGCCTCCTGGAGCAGGGCCTCGGCGCTGAGCGGCGAGGGCGCGGCCATGCGCAGCAGCCCGAAGTGCGCCAGCGGCCACAGCACCGCGCAGGCGGCCACGGCGGGCCAGCGCGCGGCGGACGGCAGCAGCCCCGGCCAGGCCAGCAGCCCGATGCCGGCCAGCGGCAGGATCAGCAGCAGCGCGGCGAGCAGGCCGTGCCAGTCGCGGGTGTCGGTATTGCCGAGCGCGCGCCAATGCTCGGCGAGCGTGCCGCCCTCGCCTTCGAGCCAGCGCCACAGCGGCCAGGTGCGCCACAGGCCGATCAGCGCGCCGCCGACGATCGCGCTGACCGACAGCGCGGCGGCGAGGGTGCGGCCCTGCAGCAGCGAGGCCAGCGGCCAGGCGATCAGCGCGGCGAAGGCGGCCAGCGCCAGCGCCCACAGCGCCAGCAGCGGCAGGACGTCGTTCATGCGTCCGCGCCCGCGCATGCCCAGCGCGAAGGCCGGCTGCGCGAGCAGGCCCGCGAGCGCCACGAGGCCTGCGCCCAGGCCGCCGCCGACCAGGGCCGCGCCGATGCCGGCCACGCCGGTCAGCGCCAGGCCGGCCAGCAGCGGCAGCGGCGCCGGGCGCCTGCGCGGCGCGGTGTTCAGGACCGCTGCGTCCAGGGCTGCGTCGTTCGGCGCCATGGTGTCCCGGGGGGTGTCCTCAGGCATCCGTGCCCCAGTCGTCGGTCATCGGATCGAGCACGGTCTTCGGGAACTGCAGGTGGAAGCCGCGTTCGACCAGGTTCGCGCGGACCACGGCGGCGTCGGCCTGGGCCAGCTTGCGCTCGGGGGTCAGCGCCACGTCCAGCACGAAGCGCAGGTCGCCCAGCTGGGCGCGCACCGGCGGCGGCAGGCAGTCGAAGTCGTCGCGCTTGGCGAGGTAGACGTAGGTGTCGGCCTTCCGCTGGCTCTTGTAAACGTAGGCGTGCATGGCCGGTGGTAGTGCCTCGGAACAGGCTCGTGTGACAGGGAACGACGACCGGCCCGGAGGCCGGCGGCAGTGCGACACGCCACAGGCTCGGAGGAGCCTGCCCCTGTCAGATCAATCACTTGCGAGACCGACCTGCGGCGGATGCGTGGGAGTATCGCCCAACTGCGCGATATTGTGGAACTTCGTCGCGAATTGTGCGGCAAAGCACGCTTGCGGGCTAGGTCGGGGACAGGCGTTGCAGGGATGTTCCGACGGCCGGCCGGCCGGACGGGCCTGGCGCCGTGACGCCCGTCGTGGTCGCGGTGGTGTGCGCATCTTGGCCCCCATGCCGGGCGGGTCCGATGGCGCATGAAAAAGCCCGGCACAGGCTCTAAGCTTCGGCGTCTTTCACCCGCCGGGCTCCACATGACCGCTCGTTCCCGTGCTTCGCGCTTCCGCGCCCCGTTCCGCACCCTGCTCGCGTCCGCGCTGATCGTCGGCGCTGCGGTTCCCCTTTCCCATGCGGCGGAACCGCTCACGCTCGACACGGTCATGGCCGACCCGGACTGGATCGGCAATGCGGTCGAGCAGGCGTGGTGGTCGTTGGACGGCAAGACCGCGCTGTACCAGCGCAAGCGCGAGGGCGCGACGATCCGCGACCTGTGGCAGGTGCCGGTGGCCGGCGGCGCGCCGGTGAAGGTCGGCGATGCCGCGCGTGCCGGGCTCGATGCCGCGCGCCCGGTGTACGACGCCACGCGCACCCGCGCCGCCTTCGCCCGCAACGGCGACATCTTCGTCCGCGACCTGCGCAGTGGCGCGCTCACGCAGCTCACGCGCACCGAAGCGCAGGAATCGCGCCCGCAGTGGAGCCGCGACGGCGCGCTGGTCTGGCGCGCGGGCAACGACTGGTACCGCTGGACCGCCGCGCTCGGCGTGGTCCAGGCCTCCAACCTGCAGGCCGTCGACGACCCGGCCAAGGCGCCGCCCGCCGACGACCTGCGCGACCGCCAGCTGCGCCTGATCGAAACCCTGAAGACCGATCGCGACCGCCGCGAAGCCGCGCGTGCGCAGGAACTGGCCTGGCGTCGCGCCGATCCCACCCGCGCGCCGCTGCCGGCCTACCTCGGCAAGAACGTCGAGATCGCCGACAGCGCGCTCTCGCCCGACGGCCGCTGGCTGCTGGTCGTCACCACCGCCAAGGGCGCCGACGCGGGCCAGGGCGGCAAGATGCCGAAGTACGTGACCGAATCGGGTTACGAGGAATTCGAGGAAGTGCGCACCCGCGTCGGCCGCAACGCGCCGCAGCCGCACACCCTGTGGCTGGTCGATGTCGACGGTGCGAAGGCGACGGAACTGAAGTTCGACACGCTGCCCGGCATCGCGGTCGATCCGCTGGCCGATCTGCGCAAGGCCGCGAAGCAGGAGCCGCTGAAGGGCAACCGCCCGGTGCGCATCGAGACCGACGGCGACGGCCTCGGCCCGGCGATCCACTGGAGCGGCGACGGCGGCAACGTCGCGGTGCTGGTGCGCGCGGTCGACAACAAGGATCGCTGGATCGCCACCGTCGACCTGGCCGGCGCGAAGCTGCAGGCGCGCCATCGCCTGACCGACGCGGCGTGGATCAACTGGAACTTCAACGAGTTCGGCTGGCTGCCGGACGGGCGCACGCTGTGGTACCTGTCGGAAGAGAGCGGGTATTCGCATCTCTACCTGCACGACGGCGCGAAGCCGCGCGCGCTGACCGACGGCCGGTGGGAGGCCTCGTCGCCGGCGCTGTCCGCCGACGGCAAGCGCTTCCTGTTCCTGTGCAACCGTGCGTGGCCGGGCGACTACGAAGTCTGCGAGGTGCCGCTGGCCGGTGGCGCGGTGCGCGAGTTGACCTCGCTCGACGGCGTCGAGGATTTCGTCGAATCGCCCGAAGGCGGGCGCCTGCTGGTGCGCCATTCCGACAGCTACCTGCCGCCGCAGCTGGCGGTGGTGGCCGACGGCGCCGCGCGCGACCTCACCGACACCCGCAGCGAGGCCTTCAAGGCGCGCAGCTGGCTCGAACCGGAATACGTGAAGGTGCCCTCGAAGCATGGTGCGGGCGTGGTCTGGGGCAAGTACTACGGCCCGAAGACGATGGAGCCGGGCAAGCGCTATCCGGTCGTGCTGTTCGTGCACGGCGCGGGTTACCTGCAGAACGTCAGCGACCGCTATCCGAACTATTTCCGCGAGCAGATGTTCCACCAGATGCTGGTCGAGCAGGGCTACATCGTGCTCGACCTGGATTTCCGCGCCTCCGAGGGCTACGGCCGCGACTGGCGCACCGCGATCTACCGGCACATGGGCGAGCCCGAGCTGCAGGATTACCTCGACGGCATCGACTGGCTGGTCGAGACGAAGCAGGGCGACCGCGACCGCGTCGGCATCTACGGCGGCAGCTACGGCGGCTTCATGACCTTCATGGCGCTGTTCAAGAAGCCGGGCGTGTTCAAGGCCGGCGCCGCGCTGCGCCCGGTCACCGACTGGTCGCAGTACAACCACGAATACACCAGCAACATCCTCAACACGCCGGTGCTCGACCCGGAGGCGTACAAGCGCTCCTCGCCGCTGGAGTTCGCCGACCGCCTGCAGGACCACCTGCTGATCGCGCACGGCATGATGGACGACAACGTGTTCTACAAGGACTCGGTGATGCTGGCGCAGCGCCTGATCGAACTGCGCAAGGGCAAGTGGGAACTGGCCAGCTATCCGCTGGAGCGCCACGGCTACACCCGCGCGGCGTCGTGGTACGACCAGTACCGCCGTATCCACGAGCTGTTCGAGCGCACGTTGAAGCCCTGAGGCCACTGTGTTGCGTGGTAGTCCCGCGTTGCCGATGCTGTCCGGCAACGCGGTCTTAACGCCGAACTAGCGGAAACTTGAGATTCGTCTCATGTTCCGCTAATCCCGCGCGGGCATGCTGCGTGCATGTCCGATGCCATCAAGATGTCCCGTCCGACGCTCCGCGCCGGCGTCCTGCTCCTCGTCGTCGTCGCCTATCTCGTGGTCGCGCTGAACGCGCGCTTCTGGGGCATCGTGTTCGACACCCCCGGCCTGGCCGGCATGCATGGCGCGAAGGTGGTCGCGGCGGTGGCGGCCGCGCTGTTCGCGCTGACCCTGCTGATGCTGCTGCCGCTGAGCCTGCGCTGGACCTTCCGGCCCGGGCTCGCGGTCGTGCTGCTGCTGTCCGCGGCGGCGGCGTTCTTCATCGGCGACTACGGTGCGGTGATCGATCGCCATGCGCTGGCCAGCGTGTACGCGACCGACGCGCGCGAGGCCGGCGAGTGGCTGAGCCTGCGCATGCTGCTGTTCATTGCCGGCTTCGGCATGGTGCCGGCGGCGCTGCTGTGGTGGGTGCGGATCGAGTGGCGCAGCGTGCCGCGCGAACTGTGGTCGCGGCTGAAGCTCGGCGCGCTCGCAGTCGCATTGCTCGCCGTCGCCGCCGGGTTCGCCGGCAAGGACGTGGCCTCGCTGCTGCGCAACCGCATGGAACTGCGCCACATCGCCAATCCCTTCGCGCTGCTCGCGGCGAACCTGTCGTACCTGGACCACGCCCGCGATGCGGATCGTCCCTTCGTGCGCATCGCCACCGATGCCCGTCGCGGCGACGTGCTCGTGCCGTCGAAACGGCCGGTCGTGCTGGTGCTGGCGATCGGCGAATCGCTGCGCGCCGCCAGCCTGGACCTCAACGGCTACGACCGCGACACCGACGTCGACCTGCATCCGCTGCCGATCGTGAATTTCGCCCATGTCGGCAGCTGCGGCACCAACACCGCGACCTCGCTGCCGTGCATGTTCTCCGACCTCGGGCGCGCCGCCTACGACGATGCGCAGGCGAAGCATCGCGAGAACCTGGTCGACGTGGTCCAGCGCGCCGGCTACGACGTGCTGTGGATCGACAACAACACCGGCAGCAAGGGCCTGGCCGCGCGCGCGAAGGAGCTGTCCGCTGCCGAGGGCGCCGATCCGGCGCGATGCAATGCCGACGGTTGCCACGACGAGGTGCTGGTCGATCGCCTGAAGACGGTGCTGCCGACGATCCGCCGCGACACGGTGATCGTGGTCCACCTGCTCGGCAGCCACGGCCCGGCCTACCACGCGCGCTATCCGGCCGCGTTCGCGGTGTTCCAGCCCGAGTGCAGGACCAACGAGTTGCAGAAGTGCAGCGATGCGCAGCTGCGCAACACCTACGACAATTCGGTGCTCTACACCACGCACGTGCTCGCAGAAATCGTGTCGCTGCTCGGCGAGCCGTCGGCGCTGGTCAACCGGATGCCGGTCGATGCGCTGCGCTGTCGCGCGCGACGCGGGCATGGCGGCGCGGGGGCGTGTCCGGAGCCGCTGGCATCGGCGTTGCCGGCGGTCGATGCCGGCGTCGACGCCGCGATGCTGTTCGTGTCGGACCACGGCGAATCGCTGGGCGAGAACGGCCTGTACCTGCACGGCGCGCCCTACGCGATCGCGCCGGACGAGCAGACCCACGTGCCGATGCTGTTGTGGACTTCGGCGCGCTTCGCCGCGCGCCGCCGCCTCGACCTGGACTGCGTGCGCCGCGGCGCCGACCGGCCGCTGTCGCACGACCATTTCTTCCACAGCGTGCTCGCGCTTGCCGACGTGCGCACCGTCGCGCGCAAGCCGGCGCTGGACCTGTTCAAAGGCTGCACGCCATCGTGGTGACGGCGGCGCCTCGGCGCAAGCGCGGACTGCGCATCAGGCGCTGGCCGCGAACTCCTCCGCATGCAGCCACGCGGCCTGGCGCACGGTGCGTCGGGTGCGTTGCCACTCGTCCATCATCGACGGCGCGAGGCGGTTGAGTTCCTCCAGCTGGCCGGGCTTGACCGTGTTCGCGGCCAGTTCGATGCGATGCCCGCTGGGGTCGTGGAAGTAGATCGACTGGAAGATCGCGTGGTTGGTCGGGCCGATCACGTCCAGGCCCATCGCCTCCAGCCGCGCCTTCGCCGCCAGCAGCGCATCCATGTCCTCGACCTCGAACGCGAGGTGCTGCACCCAGGCCGGGGTGTTTTCGTCGCGACCCATCGGCAGCGAATTCGGCACTTCGAAGAAGGCCAGCACGTTGCCGCGACCGGCGTCGAGGAAGATGTGCATGTACGGGTCGGGTTCCTTCGTCGACGGCACGCGGTCCTCGGAAATGGCCAGTACCAGGTCCATGTCCAGCGCGCGCTTGTAGAAATCGACGGTCTCGTTCGCGTCGCAGCAGCGGTACGCGACGTGGTGGATGCCTCGGGTCAGGGCCATGGTCGTGCTCCGGGTCGTGTTCGGGAATGCCTGCGCGCCGGGTCAGAGGACCCCGCGACGCTCCTGGTCCTTCTCCAGTGAGCGGAACAGCGCGCCGAAGTTGCCCTCGCCGAAGCCGAGGTGCTCCGCGCGCTGGATGATCTCGATGAAGATCGGGCCGATGAGGTTGCGGGTGAAGATCTGCAGCAGGTAGCCGTGCTCGTCGCCGTCGACCAGCACCTGGTGTTCGCGGATGCGCGCGCGGTCCTCGCGCACGCCGGGCACGCGGTCGAAGACCTCGGCGTAGTAGGCGTCATCGATCTCCAGGGTCTCGATGCCGCTGCCGCGCAGCGCATCGAGCGAGGCGAGGATGTCGTCGGTGAGGAAGGCCAGGTGCTGCACGCCGGGCCCGCGGTATTCGCGCAGGTATTCGGCGATCTGGTCCTTGTCGTCCTTGGGCTGGTTGATCGGGATGCAGAACGAGCCGTCGGGCGAGCGCAGCGCGTAGCTGGTCAGGCCGGTCTTCGCGCCCTGGATGTCGAAGTAGCGCACTTCGGTGAAGCCGAAGATGTCCTTGTAGAACGAGGCCCACCGGTCGCGCCCGCCGATCGGCACGTTGTTGGTCAGGTGGTCGACGACGAGGAAGCCCTTGTCCTTCTGCACGATCGGCTGGTCCAGCGGCACGAAGTCGCGGGCGTAGATGTCGACGTCGCCATCGATGAAGTACAGCACGCTGCCGCCGATGCCCCAGATCGCCGGCCAGGCGTGGTCCCTGGTTTCTGCCGGCACCGCCTCGGCGCCGCGCGCGACGGCGGTGGCCAGCGCGGCCTCGGCATCGTCGACCCGCCAGCCCATGGCGCTGATCGCCGGGCCGTGGGCGCGGGCGAACTCGGCCGAATGACCCTCGCGCTCGCCGTTGAGCAGGAAGTGGATGTCGTTCTGGCGGAAATGGACGATGTCGCGGGCCGGGTGGCGGTGCAGCTTCGAGAAGCCGAAGGCGAGGAACAGGCGCTCGAGCTGGCCCAGGTCGGGGCCACAGAACTCGGTGAAGGCGATCCCGCGAATGCCGCAGGGGTTGGTGGCGGTGTCCATTCGATGCTCCTCGTCAGGCGGGTCGGCGCAGGGGCCGGTTGGATTGACCCGGATTCTGGCGAGGCCGTAAATTCGAAAAAAGCGAATTGAATTGCGGCTCTCTTTCAGGAATTTCGAACATGAAGGTGGACCTGGAGGCCCTGCAGGCCCTGGATGCGGTGATCCGCCACGGCGGCTACGCCCAGGCCGCCGCGCAGCTGAACAAGGTCAGCTCGGCGCTGAGCTACCAGATCCGCAAGCTGGAGGACCAGCTGCGCCTGCCGCTGCTGGACCGCAGCGGCTACCGGGTGCGGCTGACGCCCGAGGGCGAGGCGGTGCTGGCCGAAGGCCGGCGCCTGCTGCAGCAGGCCGGGCGGATCGAGACCCTGGCCGAGCAGCTCGGCAGCGGCTGGGAAGCCCGGCTGCTGGTGGTGGTGGACGGCATCCTGCCGCTGGCCGACACCCTGCAGGCGCTCAAGCGCCTGGCCGACGAAGGCGCACCGACCCGCGTGCAGCTGAAGATGGAGTTCCTCGGCGGCGTGCAGTACCGCTTCGACAAGGAGCGCGCCGACCTGATGCTGGCCAAGGACTACACGCCGGACCCGGCCTGCCGGGCGCAGGCGCTGGATCCGGTGGAATGCGTGCTGTGCGTGGCACCCGCGCACGCGCTGGCGGGACTCGGGCGCCCGGCGACGCTGGCCGACCTGCAGGCCCATGTCGAGCTGACCGTGCAGGACTCCAGCGAACGCGGCGGCGAGCGCAACCTGTTCGGCGGCGAGCGGGTCTTCCACCTCTCCGGCTTCGTCGCCAAGCGCCAGGCGCTGCTGATGGGCATGGGCTTCGGCTGGCTGCCGCGCTACCTCGCCGACCCGCACCTGGCCGACGGCAGCCTGTGCGAGCTGGCCTGGGAAGGCGGCTCGCGCTACCGCTTCACGCCGTGGCTGGTCGAACGGCTGGATCGCCCGCCGGGTCGCGCGGGGCGGCGCCTGGTCGACCTGCTGTCGGGGCGGGCGCAGGCATGACCGTGCAGACATGAAAAAACCGCAGGCCCGGGGGGCCTGCGGTCGGGTGCCATCGATGCTGGGGATTGGGCGCCGATGGCGGCCGGCGCTAACCGGCAGCGCTTCAATCGCGCGTGGCGGCGGTTCGGGGTTGCGTGGTTGCGCCATTCGTCGGCAAGTCGCTCGTCGGCGCGCGCGGGCACAGCGCGCCGAGGGCAGGCGCGCACAGGCGCTGGCTGCCCGCGAGATAGCCGCGCAACGCGCCGTCGGGCGGCGTCGGCGCGGGGCCGCCGAGATGCCTGTGCAGCATCGCTTCGAGCAGGTAGAGGTTAGCCTCGCGCGCCAGCGGCGCGCGGTTGACGTGCCCGGCCTCGTCGTCGACGAACAGGCTCACGTCCTTGCCGGCGATCTTCAGGCGCGCGGCGTATTCGATCACCCCGGCGATGCCGACGCGGCGGTCCTCGCCACCGGCGACCAGCAGCACCGGCCGGCGCAGTCGCGCGACGTTGGCCATCGGCGATTGCGCGCGCAGCGCGGCCATGCGCAGGCCGTCGTCCGGATCCAGCGCCAGCATGCGCAGCATGTCGGGCATCGGCACCGTGCGCCCCAGTGCCATCGACTCGGGATTGCGCAGGATCCAGCGCAGCGTCCAGGCCATGTCCGGCGGCGGCACGAACGCGACCGCGACCTTGAACAGGCCGGGCTCGAAGGTGACCCCGAGCAGCGCCGCATAACCGCCGAACGAAGCGCCCGCGATGCCCACGCGCTGCGGGTCGCCGATGCCCGAGGCGAGCAGGTGGCGCGTGCCTTCGACGATATCGCGCTGCACGCGCCCATTGCCGAAATCGCCGTTCGCCGCCAGCGTGTAGGCGATGCCATGGCCGGTCGAGCCGCGGAAATTCGGCTCGAACACCACGTAGCCGCGATGGGCGAGGAACTGGGCGATGCCGTTGTACTCCGGTCGCGCGTGGTTCCATGGCCCGCCATGCACCAGCACCACCAGCGGCGCGCGCGCGGCGTCGCGCCCCGGCGGCAGGTGCATGAAGCCGTGCAGGCGCATGCCGTCGCTGGCCCGCCATTCCACGGGCTGGCGGCGCGCCAGGGCCGTGTCGGCGATGTACGTGGCGGGCGTGCGGTCGCGGGCATGCAGCGGCGCATCGTCGAACAAGACCGACAGCGCGCCGGTCTCCGGGTCGTAGCGATGCCAGCGCAGGCCCTGCTGCCGGCCGCCGCGTGCTTCGACCAGCCACTGCGCGCCGGGCCCGCGTCCGAGCGACAGGCGCAGGTCGTGCTCCGGCAAGCGCGCGGCGAGCGCCGCCAGGTGCGGGCGCAGCGTGGCGTCGAGTGCGTGGTTGCGCGCCACCGTGCTGCGGTAGGCCACGATCTGCGGCTGGTGCGTCGCCGGATCGATCACGATGCCATCCAGATCGGCTTCGCCATGCGGATCGGCATGCAGTACCTGTCGCGTGCCGTCGCGCGCCAGGCGCATCAGCACCATGCGTTCGGTGCCGTCGCCGGTGTCGGCGTGCGCGCGCAGCAGCAGGCTGCCGTCGTCGCCTGCGGCCAGCGGCGTGCATACGCGCATGTGCGTGCAGCGCAGCGCTTCCACGGCGCGGCCATCGGCCTCGATGCGCCGCACCACCAGCGACAGGCCTTCGACGCGCTGCACATGGGCCAGCCGTCCGCGCGGATCCAGTGCGAAGCCGAGGATGCGCTGCGCAGCGCTGTGCAGCACTTCGCGGTGACCGCGTGCGTCGACGCGGACCAGATGCCAGCGCGTCTGCGCCGCGACACCGCGCGGCCCGGTGGTTTCGAGCACGATCGCGGCGGCGGGCCTTGTGGCGTCGATGCGCAGCAGTTCGCGCCGCACCTGCGCGCCGAGCGTCGCCATGCGGCCGGAGCGGCCCTGTCCCGCGCGATGCACGGTCACCGCCAGCGCATCCAGCTGCCTGGGCGATGCCAGCATCAACCAGCGACCATCGCCCGACCAGTCCAGCGATTCCGCCGACGTGTGCGCGAGCAGGCGCCGCGTCGCGCCGTCGTCGAGCGTGCGCAGCCAGACTTCGCGTGCGCGTCCGGCCTCGCGCAGCCAGGCGATGCGACGGCCATCGGGCGACAGCGTCACCGAGGACACCGTCGGCTGCAGCACGAAGGCCTTGCGCGGCAGCGGCACCGTCGCAGCGGCGACGGGCAGCGATGCGGAACACAGGAGGAAGAGCGATGCCGCGATGCGGGCCAGCGCGCGGCGCGCGGGCACGGCGGGTTGCGTCGCGAACGTCGTCGTCAACGGCATGGGGAGCTCCGGCTGCCGGATCGTCGTCGATCCGGTCGATGGGTTCAGTGGGCGCGGTGCCCGTCGGCGCCTGCGTCGTCGGCCTGCAACGAATCGACCGGGCGATGCAGCAGCCACAGCGCACCGAGCGCGGGCGGCCCGAACACCGTGCAGGCCGCGATCCAGGCCCAGCGACGCGCGGACGTCAGGTCGAGACGACGCGTGCGCCACCAGCCTCCGAGACCGGCCAGCAGCGACAGCACGGCCGCCAGCCACCACATCGCGCGCGGAATCGGCGCCGGCGTCGTGGTTTCCAGCGGCAGCGGAGGGGCGAACAGGCGCAGTGCGTGGTCGCGCACCGCATGCAATGCCGGCGAGATCACGAAGCTGCGGTAGCGGAACACGGCCGGGTAGTCGTACGCGAGTCGACGGGTCGCGATCGTCTCGATGCGGCCATCGTCGTGCGCGCGCAGCACGTACTGCACCGGCGCGGCGCCCTCCTGGGCGTGCGCGCCGTAGGTGTTGCTGAACACGAACAGGTGGCCGTCGACCAGTTCGATGATGTCGAGGTGGTAGATGTCGCGGTAGGCGCCGGGGATCGGCACGCGCAGGCGCGGCGTCATCGTGTCGCGATGCTCGGCCGCTTCGCGCGCATCGTAGAGGTACAGCGCGCGGTCGCCGATCACGCCCAGGGTCTCGCCGAGCATGCCGACGCCGACGATGTGCTCGCCTGCGGGCAGGCGGATGCGCGCGTGGATGCGTCGATCGTCGCTGGCGTACTGGTACGCGGTGTTGCCGGCGAACAGCAGTATGTCGTCCTTGCCGCCACCCGGCGCGAGGCCCACCGGCACCGCAGGCGCGGGAAACGCGGCCTGGCCGTCGCCCACGCCTAGCATGCCGACCGCAGTGCGATCGTTGAGTCGCCAGCCGTGGAAGCGCATGTCGTCGTGGCTGAACACCCAGCGCACGCCCTGCGCGCGATCGTCGAATTCCATCGGTGCCACGTTCGCCAGTTCGTGACGCAGCGGCAGCCTGCGCAACTGCGAAGGAATGCCCAGCGTGTCCGACAGCGCGATCTGCTCGCGCAACAGCGCGGCATCGGGATGGCGGCTGCCGTCCAGCGCCAGGCGCATGCGCGTTCGCGCGTCGGCCTTTTCCACTTCGTTGTGGCCACCGCGCGGCGGCACGGCGGTGTTGTTCGGATGCGAGCCTTCCGCGATCCAGACGAACTCCGCGCCGAACGCGGCCAGCACCAGCAGCAAGGACACGCCGATCTGCAGCGGCATCGCCACGATCGCTTCGGCCAGCGGATGTGCCGGCGGCGCGTCGAGATCGGGCTGGAACGAGGCCAACACCATGGCGGCCAGGCAGAGCACGCACAGCGCCAGCAGCGCGAGCATGCCCGGACCGGTCGCCGAAGCCATCGGCAGCAGCATCAGCAACGGCAGCACGGCCAGCGCGCGCCGCGCACCGCCGAGCATGCCCTGCGCGCCGGCAAGGTAGCCGATCGTCGCCACTTGCAGCCCGGACAGCGCAAGCAGCCAGTGGCGCAGGTCGACCACGCGCGCGGTCATCGTGTCCTGCCACAGCGTGACCAGCAGGATCGGGACCACCACCACCACGGCCAGCGCCGCGACGCAGGCGAGCATGATCGCGATGGCGACGCGATGCGGCGGCATGGGGCGGTGCAGCAGGGTCAGCCACACGTTCGCCCTGCGGTACGTGCCCATCTGGTACAGGCCCGCGAGCAGGCCGATGGCCAGATGGCAGCCGCCGATGGTCCAGTGCACCACCAGCGGCTGCTGCGCCAGATCAAAGACGCGCGTCATGAATGCGAGCACCAGCAGGTGCGCGCCGGCCAGCGCCAGCGCCAGGGTGCGGAATCGCAGGAATTCGGCCTTGAACAGTTCGAACATGGGGGCTCTCCTCAGGCCGACGCCGTGGGCGCGATGTGGTTCTTGGCGAGGAACGCGTTCACCGCGCGGTCCAGGCTCACCGGCATGCACTGCACGTTGCGCGCACCGGCGCCGCGCAGGAAATCGCCGAAGCCTTCGTCCTGGTCGAACACGAGGTAGTGGTGCAGGCCGTCGATGCGCTGGCGTTCCAGCAGCCCCGGAATGTCGGCGGCGTCCGGCCCCTTGAACGGGATGTCCGCGACCCAGTGGCTGACCCGCGCGCAGAATTCGTCGGGTGGCGACATGTGCACCAGCCGGCCGCGTTCGAGGATGATCAGGTTGTCGGCGACGCGCTCGATCTCCTCCATCTGGTGCGAGCAGTAGATCACCGTGCACTGCTCGGTCGCGTTGCTGTACATCAGCGATTCCAGGAACGCGCGCTTGGCGACCACGTCGAGGCCCAGCGTCGGTTCGTCGAGGATCAGCAGCTCAGGCGAGCGCGCCAGCGCCAGCGCGAGGTTGAAGCCCGCGCGCTCGCCGCGCGAGAGCTGGCCGACCTTCTGTTCTGGCAGCACGTGGTAGTGGCCGATCACCTCGTCGTAGGCGCGCGGGTTCCAGCGTGCGTATTCGCGGCGCTGCATGCGCGCGATGTCGGCCACGCGCATCCACCCGGGCAGCGTGTGTTCCTCGTTGACGAAGCCGATCCGCGCGCGATCGGCTGGCGTCAATCTCGCGCTGTCGCGGCCGAGGATGCGCGCGTTGCCGGCGCTCGGCGCCAGGAAACCCAGCAGCACGCGGAACAGGGTGGACTTGCCGGCGCCGTTGGCGCCGACGATGGCGTGGATGCGACCGCGCGGGATGCACAGGTCGAGATGATCGAGCGCGAGCTTGCGCCCGAAGCGTTTGCTCAGGCCGTCGGTTTGGATCACGTGATCGGGAAGGGACATGGCAGGATCCAGGACGGTTCGTGAACCGGATGGAAGGGCAGGAGGGCAGGTCGCGGCCGGAAACCGGCACGACACGATCACGCCGGGTGCGGCGCGGGGAATGCGGACTGCGGACGGAGCGGAAGGCGCGGAGCGACCGCGCGCCTCAGCGGCCGTGGTCAGGCGGTCTTGCGGGGCGCCAGCGCGCGAAACTCGGCGTCCATGCGCGCATGGACCTCCTCGAGGGTCGCGTCCAGCGGGACGACATCGTTCACGAAGCGCTGCACGGCTTCGTCGAAGCGGCGCTCGCGCTCTGCCTCGCTCAGGCGCTGGCGCGGCGGCGCCACGAACAGGCCCAGGCCCTGGCGGCTGTCGACCCAGCCTTCGGTTGCCAGCTCGGCATAGGCCTTGGCCACGGTGTTGGGGTTGATCGTCAGCTGCTGCGCCAGGCCGCGCACGCTGGGCAGCTGGTCGCCGGGCTGCAGCTCGCCGGTGGCGATCTGCATGCGCACCGCATCGACGATCTGGCGGACGATCGGGCGGGTGTCGCCGGTGGCGATCTGGATCATCAGCGGGCGGGTTCGCGCCATGGCGGTTCCGAAGCATGTGTACTGTGTGTAGTAGTACAGCAGTGACGGAGCAGGCTGTCAACCATCGCCGCAGCCGCCTGTCGGCTGAACGCCAGGACGCGGCATGACCTTCGACCCTCCCCTCGCCGGGCGAGGCCCCGCAGTCTGGTCTCGTCCCGCGCCGGTTCCTCCGCCGGCACCGGCTGCATCACGCAGGCCCTTGATTCTCCCGGCACTGCCACCATCCTCGAAGGATGGCCGGCCGTGACCTGGAAGCAGGGACCGGCCCGTCAGAGGAAGGAAGCGCACCCCGGGGGTTCGATTCGCAGCATGAATGGAACACTGGGGAACTTTTCAGGGATTTAGCACTCCAAGCAGGCGACTGCTAAGATCGGATCTTATGAACCAGACCACTGCCACTGCCCTGATTCCCAACAGCCTGCCGATCCCGAGCGCGCTGGGTTCGCTCGAGGCCTACATCGGCGCGGTCCACCAGATCCCCGTGATGACGGCCGAGGACGAGCAGGCGCTCGCCCGCCGCTACCACGAGCACAACGACCTCGACGCCGCGCGCGAACTGGTGCTCTCGCACCTGCGCTTCGTCGTCCACGTCGCCCGCGGCTACAACGGCTACGGCCTGCAGATGGCCGACCTGATCCAGGAAGGCAACATCGGCCTGATGAAGGCCGTGAAGCGTTTCGACCCCAGCGTCGGCGTGCGCCTGGTGTCGTTCGCGGTGCACTGGATCCGCGCCGAGATGCACGAGTTCATCATCAAGAACTGGCGCATCGTGAAGGTCGCGACCACGAAGGCGCAGCGCAAGCTGTTCTTCAACCTGCGTCGCAGCAAGACCCGCCTGGGCTGGCTGAATGCCGAGGAAGTCCGCGCCGTCGCCCAGGACCTCAACGTGTCCGAACGCGAAGTGCTGGAGATGGAGTCGCGCCTGTCCGGTCGCGACATCGGCTTCGACGCCCCGGACGACGTCGACGACGACCACGCACCGCCCGCGCCGGCCGCCTACCTGATGGCCGAAGGCCTCGATCCGGCGCAGACCTACGAAAGCGCCGACAGCGAAGCCGACCAGCTCGACCTGCTGCGCGAAGGCATGGCCCGCCTCGATGACCGCTCGCGCGACATCATCAAGCGTCGCTGGCTGGAGCCCGACAGCAAGGTCACGCTGCAGGAACTGGCCGACGAGTACGGCGTGTCCGCCGAGCGCATCCGCCAGATCGAGGCGAACGCGCTGAAGAAGATGAAGGCGCTGTTCGCGGCCTGATCCCTTCAACCTCCCGAAACACCACGACGGCCCGGCATTCCCGGGCCGTCGTCGTTTGCGCGGGCCCGTCCCGAGGCCCTGCTGCCGCGACCTGCTAGGCTTGCGCTTTCCGACACGGGAGCCGCGACATGGACGACAGGCTGCGGATCGCACTGCTGATCGACGCGGACAACGCGTCGACCGCCAGTCTGGAATACGTCCTCGACGAAATCGCCAGCCTCGGCGTCGCCAACGTGCGCCGGGCTTACGGCGACTGGGGCAGTCCGCATCTGCGCGGCTGGCGCGAGGCGCTGCTGTCGAACGCCATCCAGCCGATGCAGCAGATCGCCTATACCAGCAAAGGCAATGCCTCGGACATGGCGATGGTGATCGATGCGATGGACCTGCTGTACAGCGGCCGCTTCGACGCGTTCGCGCTGATGTCCAGCGATTCCGACTTCACTCCGCTGGCGATGCACCTGCGCGCCCGTGGCATGCAGGTCTACGGGTTCGGTCGGGCGAAGACGCCGATGGCGTTCAAGTCCGCATGCACGACGTTCTTCCATGTCGACGTGCCGGAGGAGGCACCGGCGTCGCTGCCGTCATCGGTGCCGGCAGCGGACCTGCCGAAGACCGTCGCGATCGAAGCGTCGACGTCGGAAGCCTTGCCCGTGGTGTCGCCGCCCCCCGCGCCCTCAGTGGCGGCCCAGCCACCCGGGAAGCGCACGGCTGCGGAGCTGCTCGGTGACGCCAGCCTGATCAACCTGCTGCGGAGCGCGATAGAAGCGACCAAGGGCGAGGATGGCTGGTCGAATCTGGGTGCGATCACCACGCACATCGCCAACCGCGGCCCGTTCACGCCGAAGAATCATGGCTACAAGACACTGAAGCCGTTGATCGTGGCGACCGGATTGTTCGAGCTGCATCCGAAAGGCAATCATGTGCGCATGCTGCCATCCAAAGGCCGCAGGAAGAAAACGACTTGATGGACGGCCGTTGAGCGTTGCCGGTACGGGCCGGAACCGGCCAGGCGATGCTGCGGAAGCAGCGATGGACGACAGTCGCTGATCGAGCCGCGAGGTCGGGCCGGCATCGGCAGGATCCGGATATCGCGTCGTCGCCCGGCGCGCGAGGATGCGCTCCCGTCTTCATCCGGAGCCCGTCCATGTCCTTCCGCATCCACGCGTTGCCGCTCGAACCCTTCGCCCGGCTGTTCGCCTTGCCTGACGACGCGCTCCACGCGCATGGCGCGCGTCGCGTCGTCGCCGACGGTCGGCCGGCCTATCCCTGCCGCGTCAGCCTGCAGGATGCGACCGAAGGCGAGCGCCTCGTGCTGCTGCACCACGAACACCAGCCGGTGGACACGCCGTATCGCGCCGCAGGTCCGATCTACGTGCGCGAAGCGGCCGTGATGGCGACGCCTGCCATCGACGAAGTGCCGTCGCTGCTGCGCCGCCGCCTGTTGTCGCTGCGTGCCTACGATGCGCGCGGGATGATGGCCGGGGCCGACGTGCGGCCCGGCGAGGACCTCGAAGCGGGCATCGCCGAGCTGTTCGCGATCGATCGCGTCGAATACCTGCACCTGCACTACGCGAAACCCGGCTGCTACGCCTGTCGCGTCGCGCGCGCCTGAGCCGCGTCAGCCGTCGCGATCACCCATCAGGATCGCCCATCACGATCACCCATCACGCTCGCCGCCGAGGATGATCCGCGCGCTGCGCTGGTAGCTCCAGTACGCCTGCGCCCAGTCGATCAGCACCACGAGGCGGTTGCGGAAGCCGATCAGGAAGAACACGTGCGCGGCGAGCCAGAACCACCAGGCGAGCAGGCCGGAGAACTTCAGGCCGTGCAGGTCGACCACGGCGGCCATGCGGCCGATCGTGGCGAGGTTGCCGAAGTCGCGGTAGCGGAACGGCGCAGGCGTTGAACCGCGCAGTCGCGCGAGGATCGCGCGGGCGACGTGGCGACCCATCTGCTTCGCGGCGGGCGCGACGCCGGGCACCGGCTTGCCGTCGTACTGGATCGAGGCGAGGTCGCCCGCGACGAAGATCAACGGATGCCCGGGCACGCTGAGGTCGGGTTCGACCAGGACGCGGCCGGCGCGGTCGAGCGGCACCTCGAGGTCGCGCGCCAGCGGCGATGCCGCCACGCCTGCGGCCCACAGCACGGTGCGCGCGGCGATGCGCGTGTCGCCGAGCTGCACGCCTTCGTCGTCGATGGCCGCGACCGGCACGCCGGTGCGCACCTCGACGCCGAGCTTCTGCAGCTGCGCGCGCGCCTTCTCCGACAGCGATTCGGGAAAGCTGGCGAGCACGCGCGGCCCGGCTTCGAGCAGCAGCACGCGCGCCTTGCGCGGATCGACGCGGCGGAACTCACCGCGCAACGTATGCCGCGCGATCTCGGCGAGCGTGCCGGCCAGCTCCACGCCGGTCGGTCCGCCTCCGACGATGGCGAAGGTCAGCCACGCATCGCGCTTCGCGGGATCGTCCTCGGCCTCGGCGCGTTCGAAGGCGGTGAGGATGCGGCGGCGGATGCCCAGCGCATCGTCCAGCGTCTTCAGCCCGGGCGCGTGCGGTGCCCAGTCGTCGTGGCCGAAGTAGGCGTGCGTGGCGCCACTGGCGAGCAGCAGGTGGTCGAAGGCGAGCGTGCGGCCGTCGGCGAGGCGCACGCGCTGGTCGCCAGGATCGATGCCGGCGACTTCGCCGAGCAGCACGGTGACGTTCTTCTGCCGGCGCAGGATCTGGCGCAGCGGCGCGGCGATGTTCGGCGCGGACAGGCCGGCGGTGGCGACCTGGTAGAGCAGCGGCTGGAACAGGTGGTGGTTGCCGCGATCGAGCAGGGTGATGCGCACCGGTGCGCCCGACAGCGCGCGCGCGGCCCACAGGCCGGCGAAACCGCCGCCGACGATGACGACATGCGGTCTGTCGTCCTGGTGAAGCATGGTCATGACAACGTCCTGGGAGCGATGGGAATGGCGTGCGGCGCCGCGTCGTGCGCGGGCGCGGTCGCGCCGATCGTGCGCGGCGCGCGGCCGAGCAGCGCCGGCAGCCGGTTCTCGCCCGGGACGTTGTCGCGCTGGAGCAGTTCCCAGTGGCCGTACGAGAACGGCGTGGCGTGGAACAGGTCGCAGACGTGCGAGGCGAGCCGGGCGAGGAGATCGGGAACGGGCAGGCGGCGAGCGGGCACGGGCGTGTGCAGCGCGCGGATCGCGGCCAGGTGTCCGGCGAGCGTGCGCACGTGCAGGCCGCCGAGATCGTGTTCGCGCACCGGCGGTGCGGGATCGAGGACCAGCTGGGCGATGGCCTCGCCGAGATCGCCGACGTCGAGCATCGCGATGCGACCGGCGGCGGCGGGCGGCAGCGGGTGTACCGGCCAGCGCGCGACGCGGCGGATCCAGCGCGCGCCGAAGCCGCCTTCGCCGTCGAGCAGCGACGGCCGGACGATGTGCCAGTCGGCGCCGCTGGCGCGCAGCGCGGCTTCGCCATCGCGCTTGGAGCGCAGGAAGCGGCTGCCCGCCGGTCCGTCCAGGCCCAGCGCGGAGATGTGGATCAGGCGCAGGCCGCGCGAGGCGCAGGCGGTGGCCAGGGCAGCGGGTGCGCGGTGATGGACGCGATCGTAGGTCTCGCGGCCGCGTTCGCGGAGGATGCCGACGCAATTGACGACGATGTCGCAGCCGTCGACGACAGGCTGCCAGACGGCGGGATCGAGGAGGCGTTCGAGATGGGCCTCGCGGCCGGGCAGGTCGCCCAGGCCGTGGCGCGGCAGGCGACGACGGGGTCGACGGCTGCCGACGACCACCTGCAGCCCGCGGGCGCGGAGCGCGGCGACGACATGGCGGCCGATGAAGCCGGTGCCGCCGAGGACGAGGACTACCGGCGCGCCGGCCGGAGGTTCGGTATCGGCCGGGTCGGATGGAGCCTGGACTGCGAGAGCGCCCATGCGCTGCTCCTGTGCGACGGTATTGTCGGTTATTTCTGTCTTGACAGAAATATATGACGAACCTACGCTGCCCGCAAGCCTCGCGGCTCCCGTCCGGAACGCCGCCGCCCGCCAGGTCATCCGCCATGTCGTCCTCGTCTTCGTCCTCCTCGTCTTCCGACGCCCCCGCCCGCGATCCGCTGTCCCCGCTGAGCCGGCGTTTCGTCCTGCACTGGGGCGAGATGGGCTCGCGCTGGGGCGTGAACCGCACGGTCGCGCAGATCCACGCGCTGCTGTTCCACGCCGGCCGGCCGATACACGCCGAGGAGATCGCCGAGACCCTGTCGGTCGCGCGCTCGAACGTGAGCAACAGCCTGCGCGAGCTGACCAACCTCAACCTGGTGCGCACGGTGCACCTGCTCGGCGATCGCCGCGACCACTTCGAGACCTCGAAGGACGTGTGGGAGCTGTTCCGCGTCATCACCCGCGAGCGCAAGTCGCGCGAGTTCGATCCCACCGTGGCGCTGCTGAAGGATCTGGTCGCCGACGAGGCCTTCGCGAACGAGCCTGCCGACGCGCGCGCGCGGATCAGGGAAACGCTGGCGCTGATGACCGCGCTGTCGGCCTGGGGCGAGGAAATGCTGCGCCTGGAGCCGGCGACGCTGATGAAGGTCATGAAGCTCGGCGGGAAGATCCAGAAGCTCCTGCGCGAATAGCCGAGGCGTCCGCGCGACATTGGCGCGCGACACCGGCCGCGCAGCCGCTACACTCGGCGCGGGGCCGCTGCGCGCTGATCGCGCCATGCGGTGACGTATCGTTCCGCGACGCCGCCGCGCGCGCCGTCGCACGCATCGGAGTCGCATCGCACATGAATCGCAGGGATTTCCTCATCGCGTCCGCCGCGGGCGCGGCGTCCGTCGCACCGCTGTCGTCGCTGGCGAAGCCGCGCACGTGGAAGCGGGGCGAGCCGCTGAAGATCGGCGTCCTCGGCGTCGGCATGCGCGGCCAGGTGCACCTGAAGGAACTGCTGCGCCGCGACGACGTGGCGATCACCGCGATCTGCGACACCGATCCGTACATGGTCGACAAGGCGCTGGAACGCATCGCGAAGGCCGGCAAGCCGAAGCCGAAGGTCTACACCGGCGACGCCGAGGCCTGGCGCGAGATGTACGCGAAGTCCGGCATCGACGCGGTGTTCATCGTCACGCCGTGGGAACAGCATGCGGTGCAGTCGATCGAGGCGATGCAGGCGAAGATCGCGGTCGCCTGCGAGGTCGTCGCCGGCATCACCCTGGAAGACCATTGGGACGTGCTGCGCGCGCAACTGCGCACCGGCACCCCGTACATGCTGCTGGAGAACGTCTGCTATCGCCGCGACGTGCTCGCGGCGCTGAACATGACGCGCAAGGGTCTGTTCGGCGAGATCGTGCATCTGGAAGGCGGTTACCAGCACGACCTGCGCGCGGTGAAGTTCAACAGCGGCGAACCGGGCAAGCCCTATGGTGGCGGCTACGAGTTCGGCGAGAAAGGCTGGTCGGAAGCGCGCTGGCGCACGGACCATTCGGTGCGCCGCAACGGCGAGCTGTATCCGAGCCACGGCATCGGTCCCTGCGCGATGCAGGCGAACATCCATTACGGCAACCGTTTCACGCGGATCACCAGCTACGCCAGCAAGGCGCGCGGCTTGCACGACTATCTCGCGAAGAACGCACCGGGACACGCGAATACCAAGGTCGCGTTCAAGCTCGGCGATGTCGTGCAGACCCACCTCGCCTGCGAGAACGGCGAAACCATCCTGCTCACCCACGACACCTCGCTGCCGCGCCCGTATTCGCTGGGCTTCCGCGTGCAGGGCACGCAGGGCCTGTGGATGGACGTGAACAAGGGTATCCACATCGAAGGCCAGTCGAAGCCGCACGAATGGGACGCGGCCGAGGACTGGTTCGCCAAGCACGACCATCCGCTGTGGCAGCGCTTCGCCGAGGCCGCGAAGGAATCGGGCCATGGCGGCATGGATTTCTTCGTCGTCAACGCCTTCGTCGAAGCCCTGCGCCGCGGCGAGCCGATGCCGATCGACATCTACGACGCGGTGGCGTGGAGCGCGATCACGCCGCTGTCGGAGCAGTCGATCGCCGAGGGCAACCGCACCCTGGATTTCCCGGATTTCACCGACGGCCTGTGGGCGAAGCGCAAGCCGATCTTCGCGTTCGACGATCGCTACTGAGTCGGCTCAATCGAGTCGGCTCAATCGAGTCGGCTCAATACAGATCCACCGGATCCACGTCCAGCGACCAGCGCGTCTTGCGCGCGTCGGGCAGGGCGTGGATCGCGGGCAGGGCGGCGTCGAGGGCGTGATGCAGCGCGCGGCGCGTGCTGGCGGTGAGCAGCAGCTGCGCGCGGTACATCCCGGCGCGGCGCGGCATCGGCGCGGCGACGGGGCCGTTGAGTGCGAGCCCATCGTTGTCGTCGCGCGGCATTGCCACGAACGGCTGCATGGCTGCCTTCGCGGCATGCAGGAACTGCATCGGCGCATCGGCATGCTGGGCTTCGGCGCGGAGCAGGGCGAGATGCGCGAACGGCGGGAAGCCGGCGGCTTCGCGCAGGGCCAGTTCGGTCTCGGCGAAGGCGTGGTAGCCGCCCTGGATCAGCGTGAGCAGCAGCGGATGCTCGGGATGGTGGGTCTGCAGGACCACTTCGCCGCGCTTGTCGGCGCGCCCGGCGCGTCCGGCGACCTGGATCAGCAACTGCGCGAGCTTCTCGCCGGCACGGAAGTCGGCCGAGAACAGGCCCTCATCGATGCCGACCACCGCGACCAGGGTGAGATTCGGCAGATCGTGGCCCTTGGCCAGCATCTGCGTGCCGACGAGGATGCCCGGCCGCGTGCCGAGCTGGGCGAAGTGCTTTTCGAGCGCGTCCTTGCGCCGCGTGCTGGCGCTGTCGATGCGCAGCACCGGCACGTCGCCGAAGCGCTCGGCGAGCAGTTCCTCCAGGCGTTCGGTGCCGACGCCCTGCGGCTGCAGGGCGAGGCTGGCGCAGTCCGGGCAGGCCATCGGCGGGGTCTGCCGCGCGCCGCAGTGGTGGCATTGCAGGCGGCGCCCGCCGCCGTGCACGGTCATCGGTACCGCGCGCAGGGGCGTGCTGCAGCGGCGGCACTGTGCGCTCCAGCCGCAGTCGTGGCAGAGCAGCACCGGCGCGTAACCGCGACGATTCTTGAACACCAGGACCTGGCCGCCGTCGTCCAGCGCCTTGCGCATGGCGCGCAGCAGGTCGGGTGAGAGCCCGGCGTCGAGCGGACGCTTGCGCACGTCGAGCACGCGCACGGTCGGCGGCTGGGCTTCGCCGGCGCGGCGACGCAGGCGCAGGTGCGCGTAGCGGCCGGACTCGGCGTTGTGCAGGGTCTCCAGCGAGGGCGTGGCGCTGCCCAGCAGCACCGGCACGTCCAGGGCCTTGCCGCGCACCAGGGCGAAATCGCGGGCGTGGTAGCGGATGCCGTCCTGCTGCTTGTAGCTGCCGTCGTGCTCCTCGTCGATCACGATCAGCCCGGCGTCGGGCAGCGGCACGAACACCGCCGAGCGGGTGCCGACGATCACCCGGGCCTCGCCGCGCCAGGCGGCGGCCCAGACCCGGGCCCGTTCGCCGTCGGCCAGGCCCGAGTGCAGGGCGTGCACGGGCACGCCGAGGCGGCGGCGGAAGCGCTGCAGGGTCTGCGGGGTGAGGCCGATCTCGGGCACCAGCACCAGCGCCTGCCTGCCCGCCGCCAGGCAATCCGCGATCGCGCGCAGGTAGACCTCGGTCTTGCCGCTGCCGGTCACGCCGTCGAGCAGCGAGGCCGCGAAGCCGCGCCGCGCGCGCAGGCTGTCCAGCGCGGCGTCCTGCTCCTCGTTCGGCACCGGACCGGGCTCGGGCATGGGGGCGTGCCCGGAGGCCGGCACGGCGACGCGCTCGGCCAGGCCGCGCTTGAGCAGGGCGCGGGCGGCCGGGCGCCAGTCGTCCAGGCGCGCGTCCAGCACGTCTTCGTCCAGGCCGGCATCGCCCAGCAGCTCGGCCAGGCGTGCCGGGCGGCCGCGCAGGCGCTGGCCGGCCGCCTCGGGCGTCAGCCGCCAGGCCCAGGCGTGGGTGTCGGGCAGGGGCTCGCCGTGGCGCAGCAGGGTCGGCAGGGCCGTGGCGAAGACCTCGCCCAGCGGGGCATGGGTGTAGCGCGCCAGCCAGCGCAGCGAGTCGAGCAGTTCGCCCTGGAGCAGCGGTGCCTCGTCGAGCAGCGATTCGGCCTGGCGCAGCTCGCCCAGCGCCGGGTCGACCGGGCCGATTTCCGCGATCACCCCGACCAGGCTGCGGCTGCCGAAGGGCACCCGCACGCGTCCGCCGACCATGGCGACGCCGGCGTCCGGCGGCAGGTAGTCGAACAGGCGGGGCAACGGCAGCGGCAGGGCCACCCGGAGCACGGTGTCGGGGCTGTGCATGGCCGGCAGTCTACCGTTCGCTCCCGGCGAGGGGCGATCATCCACACAGCCTGTGGATAACACTGTGCATGGCCTTGTGGGGCGCGCGTTCCACGCCCCGGAAAACGGGGGCTTCCGGAAAGATGGCGAAAATGTGTCCACGCGGTTGGCTTTGAAAATCAATGGCTTGCGCGTGGAACACGTGCGCCGGCTTCGGCGAGGCGGCGATTCCGCCGGAAAACAGGGCCGTGCATGCGGCTGTGCACAATCGTTCCGGAGCGGGCTTGACAGACCGGGTCTTTGCGGCATATCCGGGCGGCGGCGCATCGCCCCGGCCCAAGCTATCCACACAGCCTGTGGATAAGCGTGTGGATGAGGGTGTGGGTGGCGCGTTCCACGCCCCGGTTTTCGTGGGGTTCCGAAAACATGGCGAAATAATGACCATGCGCACGACCAATCAAATCAATGGCTTGCGCGTGAAACGCGTTCGCGCACATCAAGTGCTGCCTTGAAGTCCGCGTGGGATCAGTCAAAAACCGGCTTGTGCACAAAGCCTGCGCAGCCCCTTGACAGATGGGGTCTATCGGGGGCGCCGACCTGGGGGTGGGGCGGCGCATCGTCGAGGCGTCCGGTTTCGGGGGCATCGGCCCGGGACCATGCCTGTACACGACGGGGAAGGCACCGGCGACGGCGCGGCGGCATGACCGGGTCTCATGCGATGCGACTTGCACCGCATTGCTGTCCGTCGTCACACCATTGCGGGCTAAGTCACGGATCGGAAACGAAATCGGGATTTATCCACACAAGCTGTGGATAAGTTTGTGCATGACGGCCGGCGACGCCGCCGCGATGCCGGAAAACCAAGGCTTTGCCCGGCTCTGGCGAAAAAAACGCCAAGGCAAATGATCCTTTTGAAATCAACCGTTTATCCGTGAAACATTACAGGGCTGTCATGCCGGATCCTGCGTCGTCGAGCGAGATGACAGGCGTGTGACCGCTGTGCACAACCTGCCGTCGCCATCGATCCGACAAGGGCAGGTCGGAGCCTGTTTCGTGACGATTGTCAAGTCGATCCGGCGGGGCACAGGGCATGATGCGTCGCCTCCGAACATCCGCCCCCGCAATGATGGCTCTACCGAACACGCTCGACAGTGCCGCGTCCGCCGGCACCGCCCTCGGGAATTTCCTGCGTGGCATGGAGCGCCGCGCCGCCCTGCTCGCGGAACTGCAGTGCGGCGACCAGTCCCACGGCGACCGCGCCCTCGCGGCGGCCATCGAGAGCTTCGCCCTGCAGGCCCCGGGCCTGCCGCAGGACAGCTGGACCCTGCAGTTCTGGACCATCCTCCTGCAGACTCCCGTGCTCAACACCGAGCCGGTGGCGCCCTACTGGAACGGCGACTTCGCGTCCCTGGCCCGCCTGGACTTCGGGACCCGCGCGGTGCTGCTGCTGCGCGTGGTGGCCGGCCTGGACGATGCGCTGGCCTCGGCCGTGTTCGGCGTGGATCCGGCGGAGTTCCGCCAGGCCCTGCAGCGGGCACTGCCGCAGCGCGAGGACGGCAGCCTGGACGGCGAGGCCTGGCTGGCCCTGAACGACGAGGCCCGCTTCGTGATCAAGCACATGCCGCCGGAGCGCGTCGCGGCGATCGCCCGGCTCCGCGACAGCGCGGTGGCCGCGACCCTGGTCGAGGCGCCGACGCGCGGCGCCCAGGTCGGCAAGGTCGGCTGGCTCGGCCGGATCTGGCCCGGCCGGGGCTGAGATCGAATCCCGCGCCCGGACTCAGCGCCGGGTGACCCGCAGGACGCGTCGGCTGGCCTGGAAACGTCCCCCGAACCGCGCCATGCCGTCGGCGCGCAGCCGCGGCGCGTGCTCGCGCAGGTAGTCGTCGAGCGCGGCCTGGTCCTTCAGTGCGTACTGCACGCACAGCGCGATGCGGCCGGCGCTGGCTGGCGGGTCGAGCACTTCGAAGACCTTGGCCCCGGTGAAACCGGGCAGGGCGAGGATTTCGGCGATGTGGTCGCGCAGCCAGACGCGATACTCGTCGTGCGCGGAGGCATCGACCTCGATGTTCACTTCGTAGAGGACGCCGGTCCTTCGGGATGCGGTCATGTCGTGCTGGGGGAGGCCTTGGGGGAAGGGACGGGCCTCAGCTGCTGATGCCCGCGAGGACAGCATAGATCAGCGCGCAGCCGAGCAGCACGGTGTAGACGCTGCCGAGGATCGCGTACTTGGCCAGGGTCTTGATCCAGCCCTGCGCATAGACCCGTTTCTGCATCCACAGCAGGTAGGCCGGGGCGACGAAGCCGAACAGCACGACGGCGAAGGCATTGGTCGCCATCGCCATCGCGGTGCCGCCGACCAGCGTGCCCAGCCCGAGCGCGATGAAATTGACCAGCAGCATGCACAGCAGGGCGATGTGGCTGTACATCGCGACGACCAGGTGTTCGAGGAAGCCGCGACCGGAGCGGATGTACAGCAGTTTCAGGAACAGCGCGAACACCGGCATCAGCATCAGCAGCGCGCCGGGCACCGCGCCGAGGATGAGCTTGATCAGCATGTCCGGATCCTTGCGGATCGCGTTCGCGTTCTGGCGCATGCGTTCGCCGCGCTGCTTGAGCCAGCGCGAGAACCAGCCTTCGCCGGGGGCCGGGGCGAAGGTCGCGTCTGCAGCGGTGGCCGTGGCGCTCTGCGCCGATGGCGTCCAGGGTCTGTCCGCCTCGTACCCGGCCGCGCGCAGCTGCTCGGGCGTGGCCTTCAGCGCGATGAGGCGCTTGCGGGCGGTCTCGTGCAGCGACTGCTCGGTGTTGGGGCCGAGCATCGAGAGCAGGGCGTGGCCGAATGCGTTCTCGCGCAGTTCGCCAAGCGATTCGAACGCGGCGGTACGCGCCTTCAGCACGGCATCGACCGTGGCCGCGCTGCGGATGGCCGACTCGCCGACCTCGATGTCGCTGGTCTGCAGGGTGCCGTCCGGGTTCGCCGCGTGCATCGGAATCGGGTCGACGTGGATGGTCAGCTTGCCGATGAAGAAGGTCAGCAGGCTCAGGATCACGAACAGCCGCAGCGGCGGCACGTAGGCGACGCGGCGGCCGTCGAGGTAGTTCTTCGCCACGCGGCCGGGGACCAGCAGATCGCGCAGGGTGCGGAAGATCCGGCCGTCGAGGTGCCAGAAGGACTCGAACACGTCCTCGACCGCGTGCCTGAAGCTGCGCAGCGGGTTGTGGGCGTGCTGGCCGCAGATATGGCAGTAGGCGCCCACCAGCGGGGTTTCGCAGTTGTCGCAGCGCGAGGCGTGTCGGTCGTTCATGTGCGCTCCCCGGGCGCCGCCGTTCGGCCGGGTAAGATAGCAGCCCCCGTGTCCGCGCCAGCGGACCCTTTCGCGGCCGCGCTGGCCGCCTCGACGACCGACATGACCCCGACGCCTCCCTCCACGCCGCGCTTCCGCGACGAGCTGCGCACCAGCGCGCGCCTGGCTGCGCCGCTGGTCGCCGGGCACGTGTCCAGCGGCCTGATCGGCTTCGTCGACGCGGTGATCGCCGGCCACCACGGCACCGCGACGCTGGCGGCGGTGTCGATCGGCACGGCGCTGTTCTGGCTGCCGCTGCTGGTGCCGATGGGTACCTTGATCGCGCTGCCGGCCTCGGTCTCGCAGCTCGACGGCGCGGGCCGGCGCGGCGAAATCGGCCCGCTGTTCCGCCAGGCGATGTGGCTGGCGCTAGCGCTGGGCGTCGTGATGTTCGCCTTCCTGAGCGCGATCCCGCTGGCGCTGGAGGCCATGGGCATTGCCCCGGAGATCCGTCCCGGCGCCACGGCCTTCGTCCACGGCATCCGCTGGGGCGTGCCGGCGCTGGCCCTGTACCTGTGCATGCGCTACCTCTGCGACGGCCTGCACCACACCGTGCCGACCATGGTGATTGGCTTTGGCGGCCTGGTGCTGCTGGTGCCGCTGGGCTATGCGCTGGCCTTCGGGATCGGCGGCCTGCCCGAGCTGGGCGCCGGCGGTCTGGGCATCGCCTCGGGGCTGGTGATGTGGGCGCAGCTGCTGGCCATGGCCGCCTACCTGCTGCGCACCCGGCGTTTCCACGACCTGCAGCTGTTCGGCCATCTCGAACCCCCGCGCCGTGCGCCGATCCTCGACCTGCTGAAGACCGGCCTGCCGATCGGCCTGACCTGGCTGATGGAGGGCGGGCTGTTCGTCGCCACCGCGCTGGTGATCGGCCGGCTCGGCGAGGTGCCCTCGGCCGCGCACCAGATCGCCATCAACGTCTCCAGCCTGTGCTTCATGGTGCCGATGGCCCTGGCCGAGGCCACCACCGTGCGCGTCGGCCATGCCGTGGGCCGGGGCGACCGCGACGGCCTGCGCCGCGCCGCCTTCGCCGGCTACGCGCTGGTGGTGATGACCCAGCTGGCCACCGGCAGCACCCTGTTCCTCGCCAACGACGCCATCGCCGGCCTGTACACGAACGATGCCGCGGTCGCCGCGCTGGCCGCCACGCTGCTGCTGATGGCCGCCACCTTCCAGTTCCCCGACGGCATCCAGGTGCTCTCGATCGGCGCCCTGCGCGGCCTGAAGGACACCCGGGCGCCCATGCTCATCGCCGCCCTGGCGTACTGGGGCATCGGCATGCCGCTGGGTGCCGTGCTGGGCCTGGGCGTTGGTGCGCTGACCCCGGCCCTGGGCCCGAAGGGCATGTGGATCGGCCTGATCGCCGGCCTCACCGTCGCCGCCATCCTGCTGTCCACCCGCTTCGTTCGTCTGTCCGGGCGCATCCCGGTCGGGCCACAGGTCGTCATGACCGATGGCGGATGACGCCACCACGCCTGCCCGTCAGACTGATATCCAGAGATCCAGGAGAGAAACCACATGAACGAACCGCGTCGTCGCGGTCCCATCGCCACCGTGCTGGTCGGCCTCTGGGATGCAATGAATTTCACCCGGCGGCTGGTGTTGAACCTCGCGTTCTTCGGCCTGCTGTTCTTCTTCATCGCCGCCGTGGGCATCGGCGCCAGCAGCGGCCCGCGCGTGCTGCCCGTGCACGAGCGCACCACGCTGGTGATCGATCCCGAAGGCAACCTGGTGGAGCAGTTCTCGCTCGATCCGATGAGCCGTGCGCTGGCCGCTGCGCTGGGCGACGACGGCGCCGCCGAAGTGCAGCTGCGCGACCTGCTGCGCGTGCTGAAATCCGCGAGGAACGACAAACGCATCGAACGCGTGGTCCTGCGCGTGGATGGCATGGGCTTCAGCGGCTACGCGTCGACGCGCGAGGTCGCGGAAGCCATCGCCGCGCTGCGCACCGCCGGCAAGAAGGTCATCGCCTACGGCGAATCCTTCGACCAGTCCCAGTACCTGCTGGCCGCGCAGGCCGACGAGATCTACCTCGACCCGATGGGCGGCATGCTGATCGAGGGTCTCAGCCGCTACCGCCAGTATTTCCGCGAGGGCCTGCAGGACAAGCTCGGCGTCGACGTGCACCTGTTCAAGGTCGGCGAATACAAGTCCGCCGCCGAAACGTACGTGCTCGACGCGGCATCGCCGGAGGCCAAGGAAGCCGACCTGTTCTGGATGAACGACATCTGGCAGCGCTACGTCACCGACGTGGCCAAGGCGCGGAAGATCTCGCCCGAAGCCCTGGCCGCATCGATCGACAACCTGCCCGCCGGCATCGCCGAAGTGCAGGGCGACCTGGCGAAGTACGCGCTGAAGCACAAGTGGGTCACCGGGCTGAAGACGCGCGAAGAGATGGACGAGATGCTGACCAAGCTCGGCGTCGAGGACGAGAACGCCGATGGCGGCTTCCGCCAGGTCTCTTACGAAGGCTATCTCGCGCACATCAACGGCACGCACATGGCGATCGGCGACGGCGACCACGTCGCCATCGTCGTTGCGGCCGGGGACATCGTCAGTGGCGAACAGCCGCCGGGCATGATCGGTGGTGAGTCCACCGCTGCGATGCTGCGCGAGGCCCGCGACAACGAACACACCAAGGCCGTGGTGCTGCGCGTGGATTCGCCCGGTGGCGAAGTGTTCCCCTCCGAGCAGATCCGCCGCGAAGTGGTCGCACTCAAGAAGGCCGGCAAGCCGGTGGTCGTCTCGATGGGCGATGTCGCCGCATCCGGTGGCTACTGGATCAGCATGAACGCCGACCGCATCTATGCCGACCCGTCCACGATCACCGGTTCGATCGGCATCTACGCCATGATTCCGACCTTCTCCCGCGCGCTGGAAAAGATCGGCGTGCGCACCGATGGCGTGTCCACCACGAAGATCGCCGGTGCCTTCGATGTCACCCGTCCGCTGTCGCCGGAAGTCGGCGGCCTGGTCCAGAGCCTGATGGACAAGGGCTACCGCGATTTCACCGGCAAGGTGTCCGAAGCCCGCAAGAAGCCGGTCGCCGACGTCGACGCGGTGGCGCGCGGCCGCGTGTGGACCGGCGCGCAGGCGAAGGAGCGCGGCCTGGTCGATGCCTTCGGCGGCCTGCAGGTCGCCATCGCCGACGCCGCGAAGCGCGCCAAGCTCGGCGGCAAGCCCGATGAATACCGCGTGCGCTACATCGAGCGCGAACTCACTCCGTTCGAACGCTGGTTCACCGGCTTTGCCGGCAGCCGCATCGGCCAGGCGATGCTCGCCGATTCCTCGCTGGCGCGCGGGATGATCGCCAAGGTCGCGCCGCAGGCCGACCGCGACCTGCGCATGATCGAACGTGCCATCGAAGCCGGTCGCAGCGGCAAGCCGGTGAGTGCGATCGCCTACTGCTTCTGCGGGTTCTGATCCGCGTCGCAGCCGGATGATGCATGCGAAGACGCCCGGCGATGCCGGGCGTCTTCGTTTCTGGCAGCGAGCGTACCCAATGCTTTGTCATCCCGAGCGCAGCGAGGGACCTGCTGTTTCCGGGGTGAGCAGAACAAAAGCAGGTCCCTCGCTGCGCTCGGGATGACAGTTCGAAGCCTTCAGTTCCCTGCGCCGTCCTGCGTCGCCGCGTCGATCGCGGCATCCTGTTTCTCCGACGCCGCCTCGGTCGCGGCCTGCGCCGCGTTGGCCTTGTCGAGCGGTTGCTGGATCGCCTGGGTCAGCTCGGCGGGCTGCGCGGCGGCCTGCGGCTCGGGCGGATTGTCGTGTTCGGGCACCTCGGGCTTGGAGCATGCCGCCAGCCCCAGGCAGGCGGCGAGCAGCGGCAGCAGGGCGACGCGGACTGTGGTGCGGGACATGGCGAGCTCCGTGGCGGTGACGCCGGTATCCTACGCCCATCCCCCTGCACGAAACGGTGTCCCATGTCCCCGCAGCGCTGGCGTCTCGACGGACAACTCGCCCTCGTCACCGGCGGCACGGCCGGCATCGGTCGCGCCATCGCCCGGGAACTGCTCGGTTTCGGCGCGCGCGTGCTGGTCGCCGCGCGCGATGCCGACGGCCTGGACGCGACCCGCGCCGAGCTGGAAGAGGAATTCCCCGACGGCGAGATCCGCACCTGCGTCGCCGACGTGAGCGACGACGAACAGCGGCGCGAACTGCTCGACTGGGTCGAAGACATCGGCGACGGCCTCAACATCCTCGTCAACAACGCCGGCGGAAACATCACCAGGCCCGCCAACGACTATTCCGAGGACGAGTGGCGCGGCATCTTCGAGACAAACCTGTTCAGCGCCTTCGAACTGTCGCGCCTCGCCTACCCGCTGCTGGTGAAGCACGCGGCCTCGGCGATCGTGAATGTCGGCAGCGTCTCCGGCATCACCCACGTCCGCAGCGGCGCGCCCTACGGCATGAGCAAAGCCGCGATGCACCAGATGACCCGCAACCTCGCCTGCGAGTGGGCCGAGGACGGCATTCGCGTCAACGCGGTCGCGCCCTGGTACATCCGCACCCGCCGCACCTCCGGCAAGCTCGCCGATCCCGACTACCTCGACGACGTGCTGCTGCGCACGCCGATGGGCCGCATCGGCGAACCCGAGGAGGTCGCCGCCGCCGTCGCCTTCCTCTGCCTGCCCGCTTCCAGCTATGTCACCGGCGAATGCATCGCGGTGGATGGCGGGTTCCTGCGGTATGGGTTTTGAGTAAACAAGAGCCGGATTTGAGGAAACGCAGGAAGCTGGTTGAGATGGATCAGGCTCTCATGGTCAACGGCATGGCCTGCGACCCGGCCCTGGCCCGCGACCCGGTGCTGGGCAACGTCGAGGCATGAAGCTGACCTTGCTGGCCGGCAGCCATCCCTTCCACATCCACGTCAATCCGTTCCAGACGACGGGAAGGCCGTCGATAGGCGCTGGCCTTCCCCATTCTCCTCAGGCGAACGCTGCGGCGAGCGCCGCGCGGATCGGCTTGGGCAGGTTGCGCTGCCGTTCGATGGCGGCGATGAAATCGCGGTCGTCGCACAGGCTGATCGGGTCCAGTTCCAGCGGCCCCAGCAGGGTCGACAGCGGTACGGCGGCGGCGCGCGCCATCTCCAGCGGATCGAACGAGCGCTTCGGCGAGGTGCCGTGGTTGCACAACCGCGGACGGATGCAGCTGTCGACGGGCTCCTCTTCCTCCAGCGCGAGGAACCATTCGGGTTTGGCGCTGCGCGAGGCGCGCCGGGGTTTTTCGAGTTCCCTGGCGAGGTCGACCAGGTCGCGCAGGCCGCGACGCAGCAGGTCCATCGATGCGCGCAGGCCCTGCGGCTTGAGATGCGTGTCGGCCGGGCCGGCGAGGTCGAACACGCGGCGGCTGCCGCCGACGGTCCAGGTTTCCGCATGGCGCGCGCCGCGCATGAGCTTCGGCAGCCCGTAGCGGCGCACGCCGTCGATCATCACCAGCACGATCTCGCGTTCGCGGCTGTCGAGCAGCTGCGCGTAGGCAGGCTTGTCGGTGCCCTTGATCGCGATGAGGTCGGCGCGCTTGCCCGATTCCAGCGAGCCGACGACGTTGTGCCACTTGATCGCGCGCGCGGCATTGCGCGTGGCCATGGCGACGAGTTCGAGGTCGCTGAACAGTCCGCCCTGCGCCTGGCTGACGGCGCGCGCGACCTTGAGTTCACCGAGCAGGTGCTTGCTGCCGCTGGGCGACCAGTCCGCGCCGAGGGTGATGTTCACGCCGGCCTTCTTCGCGGCCTTGATGTTCGCGGTCTTGCCGTAGAGCAGCAGGTTGCTCAGCGGCGACCACACCATCGATGCGCCCTTGCCTGCCATCAGGTCGAAGTCCCTGCGCTTGAGCGCGACGCAGTGGATGCCGACCAGCGACGACGAGATCGCGACCTCGCCCGAGGGCAGGGTCAGCGCCTGGAAATGCCGGTGCGCGCGCGCGTCGGTGCCTTCGCTGAGGTGCAGCAGCAGCGCCGACTTCTGCTTGAGCAGGCGCATGAAGCGCTCGCCGTCCTCGGCGGCGACATCGGCGATGCGCGCGTGCGCGGCCGGGAAGCCGGGGCCGTCGGACACTTCGGGGTTGCGCAGGAAGCCGCGATAGAAACTGCTCATGCCGCTGTTGCTGAACAGCGCGATGCCCTGCGAGGTGGTCACGCCGCCGAGCAGGCACTTGCACTCTGCATAGCGCGCGATCGCGGCCGGATAGCCGGGCGTCTGGCCGAGCACGTTCATCGGCCCGCTGATGAGCTTGCGGTAATCGGGATGGCGCGCCCAGTCGTCGCGGTTGGTGTAGCGCTTGGGCACCTGCCACAGGCGCAGCACGTTGTAGCTGAGGTGGTTGTGCAGGTCGATCAGGCCCGGATACAGCGTCGCGCCGGTGCGCTCGACCTTGACCTTCTCGAATCCGGCCGGCGGCGGCTCGTCGGCATCGGCGACCGCGACGATGGTGTGGTCGCGCAGGTAGATGACGCCGTCGTCGAACACGGCGTCGTCCGGGTCCATGGTCACGATGCGGCCGTGCAGCGCGGACAGGCGGGCTTGCGGCATGCGGTCACTCCTTGCGCGGCGCCACCCAGATCAGGGTGTGGCGGTCGTCGGGTTGCGGGCGGCGCACGCTGGTGCGCTGCGGCGGCGTGGCGGCGCGACCCGCGCGGTCGTCGCCGAGAAACTCCGGCGCGCCGAACGGCAGGTCGCGGCGCGGGATCGGTGCGTAGTCGCTTTCCAGGAAGGCCGCGCCGTAGTTCGGCAGCGTGGCGTCGCCGTCGGCATCGGGCGTGACGATCGCACGCAGGGCGACGATGGCGTCGCGCCAGGCTGCGAGCATCGCCGCTTCGTCGTGGCTGCTGGGATGCGGCACGTCGAACACCGGCGTCGCACCCTTGCCGGGCCACAGGTCGATGGCCTTCTGCGCCTGCCTGCCGAAGGCGATGATCGCCTGCGTCTTCGCGCCGTGCACCATGTCGAACAGGCGGTTGCGCCAGGCCAGCTGGTCGGGCAGCGTCAGCACGTCGTCGCCCTTCGAGGCCTGCGCGGGAATCAGCGCGTAGGAAAACGCGTTGAGGCAGAGATACGAACGCGTGAGCCCGAGTTTCGACAGGAACCCCTGCACGCGCTGCCCGGCATCGCCGACCAGCGTGCGCCCTGCGATGCGTTCGGTCGCGCCCGGGTCGGAGGCGATGCAGATCACGCGCGCGCTGCCGTCGAGCCGGCCGCGATGGAAGATCGGGCCCCAGTCGTACCAGAAGTGCTGCTTCAGCGGTCCGTAGTCGGGGCAGGCGGCGAAATGCCGCGCGAAGCGCACCGGCGGTCCCTTGTCGAACTCGATCATGTCCGTGACCTCATCGCGCGCAGCGGCGCCTTCCATGCAAACGCGCTGCGTGCCCCGTGCCGGACAGCGCGCGGCGATCGGGCCGGATCGGTCAGTCCTGACGGATCAAGCCGGCGCGATCACTTCACGCAGGTGCTGCCCAGGTAGGTGGCGCGCACGCGTTCGAGTTCGGCCTTGCGCGCGTCGTCGCGCGCGCCGGCCAGCTTCCAGCGAAAGTCGGCCTCGTCCACGCGCTTCTTCCAGCTCACGCACAGCAGCGCCTGCGGCACCTCGGCGCAGGCGTCCTGGCGCATCTCGCAGGTCTCGCCGGCGGCCAGCTCCAGGCTGCCGTCGATGCCGCGCGACTGCACGGGCACGCAGGTGGCCGGCGGCGTGGCGGTATCGCTGAGGTAGTCGCGGTCGTCCCAGGTGCGGCACTGGAACAGCGGCGGCGGAGGCGCGGGTGGCGGTGGCGGGGCCGGCGGCGCGACGGCGACCGGCGGCGCCTCGGTCCTCGAAGGCGGTGGCGGCGGTGGCGCCTTCGGGGGCGGCGGCACGATCACGTCGGGCGTGCGCATCGTCTGCACCGCGCCGATCTTCCTCACCGTCTGCTGCGTGCCGCTGGGGCAGGGCACGTCGTTCTGGATGGTCACCGCGCCGCTGGCGTCGACGCAGCGGTAGATCAGGATCTCGTCCTGCGCGCGCAGCGGCGGCAGCGTGGCGGCGGCGACGAGCGCGGTCGTCGCCAGCAGGAGGGCGGCGCGGGTCATGGGCAGTCCTGGGACAGTCGGGCGTTGATGCTGCGTTCCTCGCGACCGAGCGTCGTGCGTTCCGACGGCTGGGCGATGCTGAAGCGGCGGCGGATCTCGTCGCGGCGGTCGCGCAGGCGCGCGCAGACCTCGTTCTGCGGCAGCGGGTGGCAGGCGTCGCGGATCCAGTGCTGGCCGGCCCAGCCGGTGACGATGCGGTCGCGCCAGCCGCCGCTGGTATAGCCGCCGGAGACCTGGCCGTCGTCCACGCGCACCTGCAGCTGCGGCGGCTGGTACTCGCGGTAGGCCTGGATCGCGGGGCCGTCGGTCACCCACATCGGCACGAGGCGTGGATTGCCCTCGGGGTTGTCGCTGAGATAGCGGGTGTTGTCGGGGGTGACGCACTCGTAGAGCGGACGCGGCGGCTGCAGGAAGACGACCTGCGGCGACGGCGGTGGCGCGCGGGTGTCGTCGCGCGGCGGCAGGGCGACGACCGGGCGCGGCGGTGCGTCCTTCGGGCGGAGCATGCTGCGCACTTCCTGGCGCTCGCCGGGCAGGCAGGGCGAGTCGCGCAGGCTCAGCCGCCCCTTGGCATCGGTGCAGCGGTAGATGGTGACGCCGCCGGCCGGATCGGTGCTGGCGGCCTGCGGGGCCGCACCGGCCGCGACGGGCAGCAGCAGGATGAGCAGGGCGAAGGGCGCGGAGGCAGGCATGCGCGCATCTTGCGCGCCCGGCATCGCGCAGGGAAGGGCGTGGCTGGCCGCCAGCTGAAGCGCACGGAAGCCCCGCGCGCAGGGCGCGGGGCTCCGGGGTGGTGCGGTGGCTTACGGGGCGCGGAACAGCACCCAGGCGTCGCCCCAGGCCCAGCCGGTGCCGGGCGCGTAGGCGGGATGGTTGATGTTGCACCACTGGCCGTTCGGGAACGGGCGGCAGGCGTAGAGCATGCCGTCGGTGGCCTTCACCACGGTCTGGCCCGGGATGTACCTGCCGATGCCGTCCGGATAGACGTAGTCGTAGTCGCCCGGCGGCGGCGTGTCGGGCAGGCGGATGTCGACCTGGTGGGTCAGGCCGGTGGCGTTGAGGAAGATCCGGTTGGCGGTCGCCGAGGCCACCGGGCTGATCGTGCCGTTGGCCAGCACGCCGATGCGGGCCCGGGTCGAGCGCGCATTGACGTTCTGGGCCACGCGCAGCGGCCAGGCCGTGGTCGAGGTCTGGCCGTCGGCCAGCGTGGTCTCGATCCGCTCGGCATCGGTGCCGTTGGCGTTGAACACGCGCAGGGTGACCACGGTGCCGACCGGCAGGGCGTTCTGCGCGGTCAACGCGCCGACGTCCCGCCAGGTCGGCGGCGGCGCATCGGGTACCTGGATGTCGAGCGCATGGCTGCGACCGGTGCCGGTGAGGTAGATGCGGTTGCCCACCGCTGCGTCGACCGGGGTGATGCTGCCGTTGGCCAGGACGCCGATGCGGCCGTACAGGGCGCGCGCGTTGACGTTGCGGGCGACCACCCCGGGCCAGGTGGCGGCGGCGGTCTGGCCGCTTGCGAGGGCCGTTTCCACGCGTTCGGCCTCGCTGCCGTCGGCATTGAGTACGCGCAGGCGGACGAGGGTGGCCACCGGCAGGTCGTTCTGAGCGCTCAGCGGCCCCACGTCGCGCCAGGTCGGTGGCGGCGGCGGGGTACCGTCGAACTTCACGTCCATGCAGGTGTAGAAGGCTTCGGTCGAATCCGAGCGCTGCCAGGTGTTGTAGATGACGTGGCGGCCGCTCTTCTTCGGCAGCGGACAGCTCAGGTGGTAGGTGCCGTCGGCGGACAGCGGGGTGTTGCCGAGCCGGCAGAACTCCTCCAGGTCGCCCCAGGCGAGCGGGCGGTTGGGGTCCCAGCCGTCGCGGGTGACGTAGAAGACCCAGTCGCGGGTGGCGTGCGGCGCGGTGCCGCGGAACTTGAACAGGAAGCGGCCGCTGGCGTCGGGCGCGATCGGCGTGGCCTGCCAGTCGCCGCGCGCCAGGTCCAGGCCGCTGAAGGTCGGGTTGTTGCCGCTGCACAGCGTGCCGTCGGGCACCACGGCGCGGTGGTTGCCGTTGGCGTTGGCCTGGTTGATGCCCATCCAGTTGTAGAAGGTCTGGGTGCCGCTGATCGCGCTGGCGGCCCGGCAGGCGGGGTCGGTCGGGTTTTCGATGTTGCCCTGGGCGCAGGCGTAGACGCGGCTCTGCGGGGTGGTCATGGTGCCGTGGGCCAGTGCCGGCGCGGCGTGCAGGCCGAGCACGGCCGCGCCTGCGGCCAGCAGGGCCAGCGCGGGGGTACGGAACGGAGTCATGGTCGAACGTCCTGTCTTGAGGGGTGGCGGACCCGCCCGGCCGCGCCATGGATGCAGGCGGCCGGGCAGGCACGGGGCACGGAGCCGACGGGAGGGTTCGCGCGCCGGGGGACGCGGCGGCCCGGGGATCCTGTGGCCCGTGTCCGACGCGCGGCGCGGATCGCGGGCCCGCAATGCAGGACGGGCGCGATCGAACGTGGCCGGGAGGGGCTCGCACCGTGGGGGACTGCGCGGCGCCGGTCAGGGGCGCGGCCAGTGTGCGGCGATCCGCAAGCGCGGCGACGTGACCGCTTCCGCGCTATTTCACATTGCGATTCGTCATTGATTTCAATGACTTATCCGGGTTCCGGAATTGTCCCGGCCGGGGTGTCGAGGCCACGCGCGGATGGCCTGGGGGCGGCGCGGCGGCGGCCTGGCGCTGTCCCGTGGGCTGTCCCGAAAGACAGCCGGTCGGTCGCTGCGGGCGGCGTTGCCGCCCGGGTTGGTGTCGTGATTGGCGCTGCGGTTGTCCCGCCCGGTGCGGGCGGGACCGATCAGACGATCATGCAGCCGATCAGAACGGCGCTTCGTCCTTGGCCTTGCGCACTACCCGCTTGGCGCCGGGGACGACCGCCGCCTGCGTCACCAGGGGCCTGGCGGGTTCGGGGTGGTCGTACAGCGAGCCGGGCTTCTTCGCGGGTGCCTTCTTGGCTGCCGCCTTCTTCACCGGGGCCTTCTTCGCGACGGCCTTCTTCGCTGCCTTCTTCGCCGGGGCCTTGGTTGTCGAGGGCTTGGCCGACGGGGCCTTGGCCACGGCCTTGGTCGTCGCCTTCTTCGCGGCCTTCGGCTTGGGTTCGGCGGCCTTCTTCGCCGGCCCCTTCTTGCCGAAGCCCTTGCGCGCCGGCTTGCCGGTCTCTTCCATCAGCTGGATGACCTCGTCCAGCGTCAGCGAGGCCGGCTCGCGGTCCTTCGGGATCTTGCCGTTGAGCTTGCCGTCGCTGAGGTAGGGGCCGAAGCGGCCGTTGAGGACCTGGATGTCGCTGCCCTCGAATTCCTTGATGATCCGGTTGCGCGCGATCTCTTCCTTCTCCTCGATCAGGAACACCGCGCGCGCCAGGTCGATGGTGTACGGGTCGTCTTCCTTCTTGAGCGAGGCGTAGGTCGAACCGCGCTTGGCGAACGGGCCGAAGCGGCCGATGCCGACGCTGACCTCCTCGCCGTTGTTCTCGCCGAGCTTGCGCGGCAGCCGGAACAGCTCCAGCGCATCCTGCAGCGTGATCGTGTGCATCGACTGGCCGGGACGCAGCGAGGCGAACTCCAGCTTCTCGTCGGTGTCCTTGTCGCCGATCTGCGCGTACGGCCCGTAGCGGCCCAGGCGCACGCTCACCGGCTTGCCGGACTTCGGATCGATGCCGAGGTCGCGCGCGCCGGTGGCTTCGGAGCGATCGACCGATTCGGTCTTCTCTTCCACCAGTTCCTTGAACGGGCCCCAGAACTTCTCCATCAGCGGGATCCAGTCCTCTTCGCCGCGGCTGACGGCGTCGAGGTCGTCTTCCATCTTCGCGGTGAAGTCGTAGTCCACGTAGCGAGTGAAGTGGCCGGACAGGAACTTGCTGACCGCGCGGCCGACGTCGCTGGGGCGGAAGCTGCGGCCTTCCATCTCCACGTACTTGCGGAACAGCAGGGTCTGGATGATCGAGGCGTAGGTCGACGGACGGCCGATGCCGTATTCCTCCAGCGCCTTCACCAGCGCCGCTTCGGTGAAGCGCGGCGGCGGCTGGGTGAAATGCTGGTCGGCATGCACGCGGTCCAGCGGCACGCGGTCGCCGGGCTTCATCGCCGGCAGCTTGCGGCCTTCGTCCTCGTCCTCGGCGGACTTCTGGTCCTTGCCTTCCTCATACACGGCGAGGAAGCCGGGGTCGACCACCGTGGTGCCGCTGGCGCGGAAGCTGTGCGCGTTGCCGGCGGCGAGGTCGACGCTGACCGTGTTGAGCGTGGCCGGCACCATCTGGCAGGCGACAGTGCGTTTCCAGATCAGTTCGTACAGCCTGCGCTCGTCGTCGCTGAGGAAGCGCGCGACCTTGGCCGGCGTGCGCAGCGCCGAGGTCGGGCGCACCGCTTCGTGCGCTTCCTGGGCGTTCTTGGACTTGGTCTGGTAGAAGTTCGGCTTGTCCGGCAGCGCCTTGGTGCCGTAGTCGCGGGCGATCACGTCGCGCAGCTCGGACAGCGCATCGACCGACAGGCTCACCGAGTCGGTACGCATGTAGCTGATCAGGCCGACGGTGCCCTCGTCGCCGAGGGTCACGCCTTCGTACAGCTTCTGCGCGACCTGCATGGTGCGCTTGGTGGTGAAGCCGAGCTTGCGCGCGGCTTCCTGCTGCAGCGTGGAAGTGGTGAAGGGCGGTGCCGGGCGGCGCTTGCGCTCCTTGCTGGCGACGTCGGTGACCTGCAGCACGCCGCTGGCGGCGGCGACGATCCGCTTGCGCGCGGCCTCGGCGGTGTCGCCGTCGGTGACCGTGAACTGTTCGAACTTCTTGCCGTCCAGCTTGGTCAGCTTGGCGGTGAAGGCCTGCGTCGGATGCGCGCACTCGGCCTCGATGCTCCAGTACTCGCGGGCGATGAAGGCTTCGATCTCCTCCTCGCGTTCCACGATCATGCGCAGCGCCGGCGACTGCACGCGGCCGGCGGACAAGCCGCGCTGCACCTTGCGCCACAGCACCGGCGAGAGGTTGAAGCCGACCAGGTAATCGAGTGCCCGACGGGCTTGCTGGGCGTCGACCAGGTCGCTGGCGATGGCGCGCGGTTTCGACATGGCTTCCTTGATCGCGCGCGGCGTGATCTCGGTGAACACCACGCGTTCGAGGGTGCGGTCCTTGAGCAGGCCGCGCTCCTTCAGGATCTCGGCGATGTGCCAGCTGATCGCTTCCCCTTCGCGATCCGGGTCGGTCGCCAGGTAGAGGTGGTCGGCGGCCTTGGCGGCCTTGGCGATCGCGTCGACGTGCTTCTCGTTCTTCTCGATCAGCTCGTAGCGCATCGCGAAGCCGCGGTCGGGATCGACCGCGCCTTCCTTCGGCACGAGGTCGCGGACGTGACCGTAGGAGGCGAGGACGTGGAAGTCCTTGCCGAGGTACTTGTTGATCGTCTTGGCCTTGGCGGGGGACTCGACGATGAGAAGGTTCTTGGCCATTTCGGGCGGGGGGTCCGGAAGGCCGGCCACGGGGGCCGGGGGCAGAGGTGGTGCCGGTCGCGGCGGGGCCGGATCGGCGGATTCGATCAGACGGCGACGCCCGGGTTTGGGCCCGGGCGTCGGTCAGTTCCTTTTTTTAGTGGTGTCACGTCCGGGGCGCCGCTGTCAAGCATGCGCCGCGTCGCGTGACCGCCGCCCGGTTTCGTTCAGTTACATGAACGAGTTGGGCGTGGCTCAGTTGCCCATGCCGCCGAGCATCATCGCACCCATGATCGCGTAGGCCGCGATCATGCCGACGAAGAGCAGGGCGAACAGGACCAGGATCACGATCGTGACCGTGCCCAGCTCCTCCCGCTGCCACTCCGGATGCTCGGTGAAGGCGTGCTTGTCGACCACCAGGGTGTCGCAGACCATGTCGTGCAGGGCCTGCTTGCGCTCGGTCAGCGCCGCCATCAGGCCGGAGACCAGGATGCCCAGGCCGCAGGTGACGGTGCCGAACACCACGTAGAACAGCGAGCGCAGGAAGGCGCGCCAGAAGCTCACCCGGGTGCCGTCGCCGCGCACGACCTTGATGCCGATCGCCATCTTGCCCAGGCTGGCCTGCAGCGACGAGGACTGCATCCAGCCGAAATAGGCGCTGGGCACCGCGAACATGATCGGGTAGACCAGCAGCATCACCGCGACGCCGGCGCCGGCTGCGAACGGGTTGTCGCCGTCGGCACCCATCGCCCCCATCGAGCCGAAGCTGAGGAGCATCAGCGGGATCAGTAGTGCATAGGTGAGGATCGAGGTGACGAAACTGTCGATCACGCTGGCTGCGAAGCGCTTCCACAGGCCGGCGTGGACCACGTGGCCGCCGGCGACATAGCCGGCATCGACGCCGGACACGCTGGCCTGCGGTGGTGCGTAGGGCGAGGCTTCGGCGATGGCGTAGGGACGGAACGCGTCGTCCGCGGCCGATGCCGTGGGCGCTGCGGACGGCGAGGGTTCGGCGATCGCGAACGGATCGGCGGCGGGTGCGCCTTCCGGTGCGGCGAAGGGGTCGGGCGCAGGCCTGTCGCCCGTGCCGGCCAGGGTCGCGGGCGTGCCGCCCGAGACGACCTCATGCATGATCTCGCGCCACGGCACCCAGGCGGTCAGGCCCTCGCGCCAGACCAGGCTGTCCGGGGCGAGGAGGCCGCGTCCGTGCAGGGACGCGAGTTCTTCGCTCCCCACCGGGCCCTGCTGCTGTCGTTGCGCATCGCTGTAGTACCACTCGGTCATCGCGTGTCCCCGGTCGTTCGTGTCTGTGCGTTCAGCGGTCTGTTCAGCGCATGCCGCCCATCAGCGCGGCGCCTGCGATCAGGGCCACCGCGAACAGGCCCACCAGCATCAGCGCGAACAGGACCAGGACCACGATCGTGACCGTGCCCAGCTCCTCGCTCTGCCATTCGGGATGGTCGGTGAAGGCGTGCTTGTCGACCACCAGCGTGTCGCAGATCATGTCGTGCAGCGCCTGCTTGCGATCGGTGAACGCGGCCATCAGGTAGCCGATGCACAGGATGAGCGCGCTGAGGATCGTGGCGAAATGGCGGCCGATGCCGCGCGCGAAACTGATCCGCTCGCCGCTGGTGCGCACCACCTTGATGCCGACCGCCATCTTGCCCAGCGTCGCCTGCTGCTCGGAGGAATGCATCCAGCCGAAATACAGGGCGCCCAGCGCGATCGAGAACAGGTTGACCAGCACGTCCAGCACCGGACTGTCCTCCAGGCCTGCGCCCATGCCAATCGCGAACCCGAGGATGCCGCCGATGATCCCGCCGACGATGCCCAGCAGGAAGTTGTCGATGATGCTCGCGGCCACGCGCTTCCAGAAGCCGGCATAGACGATGTGCCCGCCGGTCACGACGCCGCCGCTTGCCTCCAGCTGCGCCTGCGGCGGCGCATAGGGCGAGGGTTCGGCGATGGCGTAGGGCCGGTAGGCGCCATCGTTCGGCGCCGCTTCGGCCGCGCGCGCCATGGCATCGGCGCGCGGGTCTTCCGGCGCACCGCCGGCGATGACTTCGCGGATCATCTCGCGCCACGGTTTCCATCCGGACATGCCCTCGCGCCAGACCAGCATGTCGGCGGTCAGCAGGCCCTTGTTGTGCAGGGCGGCGAGTTCGCCGGCATCCACCGGTCCGTGCTGCTGGCGTTGCGCGTCGCTGTAGTACCAATCGGTCATCGTGTCGTTCTCAACCTGTCGTGCTCAAGGTGGGGGGTCAGTAGGCGGGCGAAGCGCCGGTCCTGCAGCGCGGGGAGCGCAGTTCGTCCGGCAGCGTGCCGCCCGTGCAGGTCCATCCGCCGTCGCCGGATTCCAGGACGAGCGTGGCGCCGTCCGCCCTGCCCATCGCGCCGCGGAAGCTCAGCGTGATCGCGCACCGTCCCGTCGCGGTTTCGCCGAGGCGCATGTCGGCATGCTTGCTGCCGGACGCGTCCAGCGAATGGCTTTCGTTGCCGGCGAGCCCGACCGCCACGTTGTCCGGGCAGGCGCCATTGGCTTCGCGGTATCGATCGATGTTCGTCTGCAGCGATTCGGCCCGCATCTGCGCCGACATGATCTGGCTGCGCACCACGTACTGCTGGTATGCGGGCATCGCGATCGCGGCGAGGATGGCGATCGCCGGGACGCTCACCACGGCGATCACCACGCCGACGATCGCAGCGATGGCGCAGCCGGACATCTTCTTCTTCGGCGGCGGCTGCATGGCCGGCGGCGGACCGGGCGGGAAGTGCGGGGGTGTGCTCATGCGGGCCTCAGGGACGGCAATCGGGGGGCAGGTGCTGCGGTTGCAGGGTGCGGTTGCTGCAGCGGATGACGATCTCGTCGCCGACGCGCGTGACTTCGTAGCGGACGTGGCGGTTCTCGAGCGCCGGCCCGAAGCCGAGGTAACCGACGTCGTAGGCGCACTCGCCGCTGTCCGGGCGTGCCGGGTCCAGCGTGAACCAGCCGTCGTCGTTGCCCTGCAGGCGCGGCTGGCGCACCTGGATGCGTTCGAATTCGTAGGTGTCGGGACAGGTGCCGGCATTGGCGTCGGTCATGTCGCGCATCGCCAGGGTCACCAGTTCGCGCGCCAGCGCATCGGCGTCGGCCATCGCGTCTGCGTCGAACGCGCGCGTTTCCGGCGCCTGCGGTTGCACGCCCTTCGCGCGCTTGAGGTAGTCCTGGTAGGCGGGAATCGCGATCGCCGCAAGGATCGCCAGCATCACCAGGCCGCCGATGCCGACCGCGATCGCGGCGATGATGCAGCCGGTGCGGTTGGACGGGGGCGGTTCGATATGGGTGCTGGGACGGGCCGCGTGCGAGGCGACGGCGGCGGCCGGCCGCGGCGGAACCGGCGGCGGTCGCGAGAGATCCTGCTCGATGCCGGTGAGGCCGAGTTCCTCGACCAGGCGATCGACCGGCTGCCATTCGCGCAGGCCGTCGTGCCACGCGAGCATGTCGCGCGTGATCCGGCGATCGCGGAAGCGCGCGCGCATCTCGTCCGCGCTCAATGGACCGACGCGGCCCTGGCCGGGCGCGTGGTAATACCAATCGGTCATGCCTGTTCCTGTCTGCAAACGGGCGGCCTTGCCGCCGTTCCCCGGATCTCCCCCACAGGCAGCTTAGAACGTGCGACGTTTTTTTTCACGCCGCCCGGCGCGCGCGCGGCGCCGCCGGTCAATGCACCAGTTCGCCGTCGTCCTCGAACATCTGCGTTTCCATCCAGGCGTAGGCCGCTTCCGAGCCCGGCTGGTTGAACAGCACCATCAGCACGACCCACTTGAGGTCGTCCAGGTCCAGTTCGTCCTGGTCCAGGGCCATGGCGCGGTCGAGCACCAGCTCGCGCTGGCTGGCGTCGAGGATGCCCTGCTGTTCGAGGAACATCAGGAAGCCGCGGCAGTCGACGTCGAGCTTGTCGAGTTCCGGGCCGAAGAAGATGCGGGTGGGACCACCGGCGCGCGGTGCGGCGGCGTCATGGCGACGCTCGGCCAGTCCGTCCAGCCAGTCGAATGCCTTGTGGATCTCCGCCGGGCTGAAGCCGGCTTCGAGCAGACCGTTCTGCAGGGAGTCGCGGTCCCGGACCAGGTCCGCGTCGTTGGCGATGTAGTGCTCGAAGAGATAGAGCAGCACATCGAGGATGCTTTCTTTCATGTCCCCTGACTTGCGCCCGAGGGCGCTTCGGAAAGGAAGGGTGCCGTCCGGCGGCTGTAACGGCCATGTTCGACCGACACCCGCCCCTGCAATTCCATGACGAGCAGCATGGAGGACAGGGCAGCGGCCGTCAATCCGGAGCGTTCGACCAGTTGATCCATAGTGGTGGGGTCGTGGCCGAGCGATTGCCACAATCTGTGGTGGGCGGGATCGGTATCGACGGGCGGTGGCGCCGGGGACGGGGGACCGCCGGACGGTGCGTTCCGACCGGCGGCGAGGCGGCGCTGCAGGTCGCCGCGCAGGGCGCCGGCCCAGGCGCCGAGGGCCGAGATCACCTCGTCGGCGGTTTCCACCAGGGCCGCGCCGTCGCGGATCAGGCGGTGGCAGCCGCGCGCCATGGGGTTGTGGATCGAGCCCGGCACCGCGAACACCTCGCGCCCGGCCTCGGCGGCCAGCCGGGCGGTGATCAGCGCGCCGGAGCGGGTGGCGGCCTCGATCACCAGCGTGCCCAGGCTCAAGCCGGCGAGGATCCGGTTGCGGCTGGGGAAATGCTCGCGTCTGGCACCTGTACCTGGGGGATGTTCGCTGACCACCGTGCCCTCGGCGGCCATGCGCGCCAGCAGGGCGGCGTGGCCGTCGGGGTAAGGCACGTCCGGCCCCGTGCCCAGGACGGCGACGGTGATCCCGCCGGCCTCCAGCGCCGCCTCGTGCGCGGCGCGGTCGACCCCGGCGGCCAGGCCGCTGGTCACGCCGAAGCCGGCGGCGACCAGGGCGCGGGAGAAGGCCCGCGCGTTGTCGCGTCCGCCGGCCGTCGGCCCGCGACTGCCGACCACGGCCACTGCCGGGTGCCAGAGCAGGTCGGCGTCGCCGGCGACGAACAGGGCCAGCGGCGGGCTGGCGATGCGGCGCAGCAGGGGCGGGTAGTCGGGGTCGAGCCAGCCGATGAGGCGGTGGTCGGGCGCGGCCAGCCAGTCGCGGGCGCGGGCCAGGTCGTCGGCCGGGATCGCACCCGCCGCGCCTTCGAAGGCGCGGATCTGTGCGGTGTCCAGCGCCAGCTCGCGCCAGAGCGCGCGCGGTGCGGCGCGAGCAGCGAGGGCGCTGCCGCAGCGTTCCAGCAGGGCGCGGCGCGAGGCCGCGGCGCCGCCGGCGAGGACGAGGTGGAGGAGGGCGTCGGTGTCGGGGTCGATGGCGTGCATGCGGTCATCGTGGACCGCAAACGACGACGGCGCCGTCAGGCGCCGTCGTGTTCTGGTGTAGGAAAACTCCTACCTACTTCATCCTGCTTACTTCGCGTCGGGATGCTTGAGCAGGTAGCCGACGCGGCTGGGCTTGGTGCTCTGCATGACCAGGCCGTAGCTCATGCGGTCGAAGGTGCGGAACACCATCACGTGGCCGGCGTACTCGTCGGGCAGTTCGACGCGATGGCGCGGGGCGACGCTCTCGGGACCGCGGTAGCGGCCCATCTCGACGCGGTCGAACTCCTTGGTGCCCTGACGCCAGATCGAGAACACGGTGCCGTTGTCGACGCCGTCGCGCGCACCGACCGCCAGCGCCACCACGTCGTACGGACCGCCGGTGGTCAGCGACGAGGCCACCGACAGCACGCGGGCGTACTGCGGGTCGGGCTCGGACTTCGGCGGATGCGGGAAGAACTGCAGGTCGTACTGGCGGGCATCGACCGGGATGATGCGGTCGCCGGCGCGGACTTCGAAGCCGTTGCCGTCGTCCAGCTTCAGGGTCGTCACGCGGTGGCGGCCCTGGTCGATCTTGGTCACGGAGCCGGCGTTGACGCGCATCAGCTCGTGGCCCAGCACTTCGCCATCGGCTTCCGGACTGGCGGTTTCGCTCCACGGCAGGCCGAACAGCGCCACGCGGCGGCCGCGGTAGTCGTAGTCATTGCGGCCCAGCAGGTCGCAGCATTCGCGGCGGTCGGCCTTCACGTGGCGCACGGTCGGGCGCACCACGAGGTAGCGCTGGCCGACCTGCGCGCCCTGCATGTTGCGCACGTAGACGTGATGGCCGGTGACGCCGCGGCTGAAATCGTTCTCGATCGCGACCACGTAGGGCAGCTCGCGGAAGCTGTCGACCACGCGCACGTCGCGCAGGTAGGCTTCGATGGCCGACAGCGGGATGGCGTTGATCGGGGCCTCGGTGCGCGGGCCGGGCTTGACGCCGACGCGGTCGAGGTAGGCGAGGCTGATCACGTCGCCCGGGTAGATCAGGTGCGGATTGGCGATCTGCGGGTTGGCCTGCCAGACCTCCGGCCACAGCCACGGCTTCTTCAGGAAGCGCCCGGCGATATCCCACAGGGTGTCGCCCCGCTTGACCGTGTAGGTGTCGGGATGGTCGCCACGGAACTCCTGGGCGAGCGCGTACGTGCCGACCGTCAGCAATGCGGCGGCGCCGATCACCTTCAGACGATGAGAAAGGCGCTTAAGGATGATGCCCATCTACTTGCTCCCCTTGGGATTTTCCCCAACACAACGCGGGCACTATAGCCCACAAATCCCGGCTATTGGCAAGTCGGGAAGGGGTACAATGTCCCGGTTCGAGGGCCCTGTCGCCCCTTCCCGGTCACAAATATGACGCTCCTCTCAATTCTCGAGTTCCCGGACCCCCGCCTGCGCACCAAGGCGGTGCCCGTCGACCCCTCCCGGATCGGCGACGCCGATTTCCAGGCGCGGATTGATGACATGTTTCACACCATGTACGAGGCGCCGGGCATCGGTCTGGCCGCCAGCCAGGTGGACGACCACCGCCGGTTCATGGTCATCGACATCAGCGAGGAGAAGGACCAGCCCCTGGTCTTCATCAACCCCGAGATCGTCGAGGAAGACGGCCACCAGGTCTACCAGGAGGGCTGCCTGTCGGTCCCCGGCATCTTCGCCGACGTGACCCGGGCCAACCGGATCACCGTCCAGGCGTACGGCCGCGACGGCCAGCCGTTCCGGATCGAAGCCGACGGCCTGCTGGCGATCTGCATCCAGCACGAGATGGACCACCTCGAAGGCAAGCTCTTCGTCGACTACCTCTCGCAGCTCAAGCGCGAGCAGGTGCGCAAGAAGCTGGAGAAGGCAAGGCGCAATTCGGCGGCGTGACTGATTGGGCTGGCAGCTATCGGCCTGCCGCCTTTGTCATCCCGAGGCGAAGCCGAGGGACCTGCTGTTCTCGATGGTGGTGTGCATTGCCAGCCTGATGCCGATATCCGTACGGTGACACTGCGTCGTCTCGACGCCTTCGCGTGAAACAGGTCCCTGGGCTTCGCCTCGGGATGACAGAGATCTCTTCCGGTAACCCATGACCCTCCGCATCATCTTCGCCGGCACGCCCGAGTTCGCCGTGCCCTGTCTCCGCGCCGCCGCGAAATTCGGCGAAGTCGTGGCCGTGTACACGCAGCCGGATCGCCCGGCCGGGCGCGGGCGGGCGCTGACGCCATCGCCGGTGAAGCAGGAGGCGCTGCGGCGCGGGATCGAGGTGCTACAGCCCGTGACCCTGCGCGAGAAGGTGTCGCGCGACGCGCTGCGCGCGCTGAAGCCCGACCTGATGGTGGTGGTCGCCTACGGCCTGATCCTGCCGCAAAAGGTGCTGGACATCCCGACCCACGGCTGCTGGAACGTGCACGCCTCGCTGCTGCCGCGCTGGCGCGGCGCGGCGCCGATCCAGCGCGCGATCGAGGCCGGCGACACCCAGACCGGCGTGTGCCTGATGCGCATGGAGAAGGGCCTGGACACCGGCCCGGTGCTGTTGTCGCAGCGGATCGACATCGGCGCGCAGGAGACCGGCGGGCAGCTGCACGACCGGCTCTCGGATCTGGGTGCGCAGGTGCTCGCCGACGGCCTGGGCCTGCTGCGCGCGGGCATCGTGCCGGTCGCGGTGCCGCAGCCGGCCGAGGGCGTGACCTATGCGCACAAGCTCGACAAGCATGAGGCGAAGCTCGACTGGACGCAGCCGGCGGTCGCGCTGGCGAACAAGGTCCGCGCCTTCAACCCGTGGCCGGTGGCGGAGGCCGAACTCGCCGGCGAGCGCGTGCGCATCCATGGCGCGGTGGCGCTGGACCTGGCGCACGGCCAGGCGCCGGGCCGGGTGATCGCAGCCGGGCGCGACGGCATCGACATCGCCTGCGGCGAGGGCGCGCTGCGCATCCGTTCGCTGCAGCGCGAAGGCGGCAAGGCGATCACCGCCGCCGATTACCTCAACGCGCGTCGCGATCTGCTGGCGACCGCCGGATGACGGCGATCCGCGAATACGACGTGGTGCGCGTGCTGTCGCTGGAGGGCTGTCGCGGCTGCGCGGGCCTCGGCGCACGTGCGCCCGCCATCGGCGACACGGGGACCGTGGTCTCGCTGCTGAGTGCGGACGCACAATCCGATCTGTACCTTGTCGAGTGCGTGCAGCCGGATGCGACCACGGCGTGGCTCGCCTCGTTTCCCGGGCACGCGCTCGAACGCATCGCTGGTCCGGAGACCGCCCCATGACCGACGGCACCGCTTCCCGCCTCATCGCCGCGCGCGTGCTCGACGCGGTGCTGCATCGCGGCCGTTCGCTGAAGGGCGAATTCGCCAAGGCCCTGCCGACGCTGGAGGATCCGCGCGACCGTGCATTGGTCGAGGCGATCTGCTTCGCCGCGCTGCGCGAGCGCACGCGCTATGCCGCCGCGCTCGATGCCTGGTTGGCCAAGCCGCTGGGCGGGCGCGACCAGCCGGTGCGCGCGCTGCTCTACGTCGGCTTCGCCCAGCTCGATGCCCTCGGCCTGCCGGCGCATGCCGCCGTGGACGCCACGGTCGAGGCCGCGCGCGCGCTGGGCCGCGCGCACCAGGCCGGCATGGTCAACGCGCTGCTGCGCCGTGCCTTGCGCGAAGGTTTGCCGAAGGCCGACCCGTCGTCGAACTGGCCGGGCTGGCTGCTCGCCGAGGTGCGTGCCGACTGGCCGGCGCAGGCCGATGCCATCCTCGATGCCAGCGCCGCCGCCGCGCCGCTGTGGCTGCGCGCGAACCGGCAGGCGACGAGCCGCGATGCCTACCGCGAGCGGCTGCGCGAGGCCGGGATCGAATCCGAGATCGACGACAGCCTGCCCGATGCGCTGCGCCTGGCCGGTTCGATGGCGGTCGCGGACCTGCCCGGGTTCGCCGAGGGCCAGGTGTCGGTGCAGGACGGGTCCGCGCAGGCGGTCGCCGACGCGCTGGCGCCGCCGCCCGGCGCGCGGGTGCTCGATGCCTGCGCCGCGCCCGGCGGCAAGGCCGCGCACCTGCTCGAACGTGACCCGTCGCTGCACCTGATCGCGTTGGACGTGGATGCGCGACGGTTGCGCCGCACCGAGGAAACGCTGCGCCGCGTTGGCGCCGAAGGCCAGGTCGTGCTCAAGGCGGCCGACGCCACCGACCTCGGCAAGTGGTGGGACGGCACGCCGCTCGACGCGGTGCTGATCGACGCGCCGTGCTCGGCGACCGGCATCGTGCGTCGCCAGCCGGACATCCTGCTGCACCGCAAGCCGGCCGACATCGATGCGCTGGTCGAGACCCAGGCCTGGCTGCTCGATGCCCTGTGGCCGGTGCTCGCCCCCGGCGGGGTGCTGGTCTACGCCACCTGCTCGGTCCTGCGCCGCGAGAACGCGGTGCAGGTCGAGGCCTTCCTGGCACGCACCCCGGACGCGGTGGTCGAGCCGCTGTCCGACGCCTTCGGCCACGCCGATGGCCCGGGCCGCCAGCGCCTGCCCGGCGAGGGCGGGATGGACGGGTTCTTCTACGCCAAGGTGCGCAAGCGCGGCTGACCCGCACCGTTGGTAAGGTCGCGGTCGGCGCCCCGCCTCCGTATCATGCCGCCATGCTCAAGACCCGCGCCTCCAGAGAATTCTGGCTGTTCTTCTTCGTCGCCCTGCTGATCCTCGGTTCGGGGCTCGGCCTCCGCGATCCCTGGCCCTCGGACGAACCCCGCTTCACGCTCGTTGCCAAGCAGATGGTCGAGAGCGGCGACTGGCTGTTCCCGCATCGCGGCACCGAGCTGTATTCGGACAAGCCGCCGATGCTGATGTGGTTCGAGGCCGCGTTCTACACCATTTTCGGCAACTGGCGGATCGCCTTCCTGCTGCCTTCGCTGCTGGCCGCGCTGGGCACGCTGTGGTGCGTGTACGACCTCGGTCGCCGGCTGTGGACGCGCAAGGTCGGCCTGTATGCCGCCTGGGCCCTGCTGTTCGCGTTCCAGTTCACCTACCAGAGCAAGAAGGCCCAGATCGATCCGCTGGTGATGTTCTGGATCACCCTGGCGAACTACGGCCTGCTGCGCCACCTGCTGTGCGGGCCGAACTGGAAGCTGTGGACGCTGGGCTGGTTCGCGGCCGGCCTGGGCACGATCACCAAGGGCGTGGGCGCGCTGTCGCTGCTGATGATCCTGCCGGCGGTGGTCGCCTCGCTCATGCACTGGCCGCGCGTGCGCGTGCATGCGAAGGATTGGCGGTTCCTGCTCGGCCCGGTCGCCTTCGTCTTCGCCGCCGCGCTGTGGCTGGTGCCGATGGTGACGACCGCGTTGTCGCAGAACAACCCGGAGTACAAGGCGTATCTCCACGACATCCTGTTCCGGCAGACCGCCGGCCGCTACGCCAAATCCTGGGACCATCCGCAACCGCCGTACTACCACTTCGTGGTGATGGCGACCGCGTGGCTACCGACGATGTTCGCGCTGCTCTGGGCCTTCCCGGCCTGGGCGCGACGCCTGCGTCGCCGCGATGCGCGCTACCTGCTGCCGCTGGCGTGGTGGGCGCTGATCATCCTGTTCTTCTCGATTCCCAGCGGCAAGCGCGATGTCTACATCATGCCGGCGCTGCCGATGGCCTGCCTCGCGCTGGGGCCGCTGCTGCCGGGCATCGTGCGCCGGTTGTGGGCGAAACGGATCGGCTTCGGCTTCGCGCTGGTGTTCGGCCTGGTGTTCCTCGGCGCGGGCCTGGCGATGTGGTTCGGCGAACCGAAGTTCGAAGCGAAGCTGATGAGCGATCGAGGCTTCACCGACGGTGGCCATGCGCTGTTCGCGATGCTGATGGCGATGGGCACGTTCGCGCTGGGCGCGGCGGCCTGGCATCGCGTGCGCAACGGCGTGTCGGCGATGCTCTGGGCGCTGGGCGGGATCTGGGTCCTGTACGGCGTGCTCGCCTACCCGCTGCTCAATGCGTCCAGTTCGGCGGGCGGGCTGATGACCTCGGTCGGCCAGCGCATCGGGCCCGATGCCGAGCTTGGCCTGGTCGCGTGGAAGGAGCAGAACCTGCTGATGGCCGATCGCCCGGCCGCGACCTTCGGTTTCAAGGTGCTCTGGCCCGAGCAGCTGATGCGCGGCATGCGCTGGCAGGCCGAGAAGCCGGAGACGCGCTGGCTGCTGGTCCAGGAGCCGGCGCTGTCGCAGTGCGTGGACAAGGCGAAGGCTGAATTCGCCGGCGTGGCCAACCGCCGCCGCTGGTGGCTGGTGCCGGCTGCCGCGGCCGATGCGAACTGCGTGCCCGCAGGCGTAGAGACGCAGAACGAGGCCGACGGGCAGGACGATTGAGGTTGCCTGACCTGACCCCGTTTTTGTAGAGCGGAGCGAAGCTCCGCTTCACGGTCTCCGGAGACCATACGCGCGCTCTTGTAGAGCGGAGCGCAGCTCCGCTACACCGTCTCCGGAGAGGATCCAGCGGAGCTTCGCTCCGCTCTACAACAGCTGGGTGATCGCGTCAGCTGTCCAGCGCTTCCCAGCGTGCGTAGGCCTGTTCGAGTTCGGCCTGCGCCGCCGCCAGCGCGGCGTTGTGCGCGTTGATCGCGGCGTGGTCGCGCTGGAAGAAGGCCGGGTCGTTCATCGCCTCGGTCATCTCCGCGACCTTCGCGTCGAGCGCTTCGATGCGCGCCGGCAGTTCGTCGAGTTCGCGCTGTTCCTTGTAGCTCAGCTTGCGCTTCGCGGCAGCGGGTGCGGCGGCAGGCGCGGGCGCAGCTGAGGTTTTCGCCGGTTCGGAAGCTTTCGCAGTCGGCTTTGCCGCATCGCCGGTGGCCGGGCGCTGGCGCAGCCAATCGCTGTAGCCGCCGACGTACTCGCCGATGATGCCGTCGTTCGAACCCGCATCAGGCATGACCAGCGTCGAGGTCACCACGCTGTCGAGGAAGTCGCGGTCGTGGCTGACCAGCAGCAGCGTGCCTTCGTAGTCCCCGAGCAGCTCTTCCAGCAGCTCCAGCGTCTCCACGTCGAGATCGTTGGTCGGTTCGTCCATCACCAGCAGGTTCGACGGCTGCGCGAACAGCTTGGCCAGCAGCAGGCGGTTGCGCTCGCCGCCGGACAGGCGGGTGATCGGCGCGCGGGCGCGCTCCGGCGTGAACAGGAAGTCCTGCAGGTAGCCGATCGCATGCTTCTGGCGGCCGTTGATGGTCACCGAGTCCTTGCCTTCGGCGACGTTCTCCAGCGCGTTCCAGTCCTCGCGCAGCGTGGCGCGGTACTGGTCGAAGTAGGCGACCTGCAGCTGCGTGCCGACCTTGATCTCGCCCGATTGCGGCTGCAGGTCGCCCAGCAGCAGCTTCAGCAGCGTGGTCTTGCCGCTGCCGTTGGCGCCGATCAGGCCGATGCGGTCGCCGCGCATGATCGTCGTCGAGAAGTCCTTCACCAGGGTGCGGTCGCCGAAGGCGAACGACACGTCCTTCGCCTCGATCACCTTCTTGCCGGAGCTGGCGGCCTGCGCCACTTCCATGCGCACGCTGCCGGTGAGGTCGCGGCGCTGCGCGCGCTCGTCGCGCATCGCCTTGAGCCTGCGCACGCGACCTTCGTCGCGGGTGCGGCGCGCCTTGATGCCCTGGCGGATCCACACCTCTTCCTGCGCCAGCAGCTTGTCGAAGCGCGCGTTCTCCTGCGCTTCGGCGTTGAGGCGTTCCTCGCGGCGACGCAGGTAGTTGTTCCAGTCGCCGGGCCAGCTGGTCAGCTGGCCGCGATCGATCTCGACGATGCGCGTCGCCAGCGCGCGCAGGAAGCGGCGGTCGTGGGTGACGAAGACGACGGCTCCGGGCCAGGCTTTGAGGAAGCCTTCCAGCCAGTCGATCGCGGCGATGTCGAGATGGTTCGTGGGTTCGTCCAGCAGCAGCAGGTCCGGCGCCGACACCAGCGCCCGCGCCAGCAGCACGCGGCGCTTCATGCCGCCGGACAGGCGCCCGAAGTCGGCCTCGCCGTCCAGGTCGAGCCGTGCGAGCGTCTCGGTCACGCGCTGGTCGACCGACCAGCCGCCGGCATCCTCGATCTTCGCCTGCACGGCGGCCAGCGCGTCGGTATCGATCGCTTCGGCGTGGATGAGGTGGTGGTAGTCCGCGAGCAGCGTGCCGAGGTCGCCCAGGCCGGCGGCGACCACGTCGAACACCGTGCCGGCGGCGTCGCGCGGCACCTCCTGTTCCAGGCGCGCCACGCGCACGCCGGTCTCGGCGCGGATGTCGCCGTCGTCGGGCTTGAGTTCGCCGGCCAGCAGGCGCAGCAGGGTGGACTTGCCGGCGCCGTTGCGGCCGATCAGGGCGATGCGTTCGCCCGCTTCGATGGCGAGGTCGACGCCGTCGAGCAGCAACGGGCCGCCGACGCCGAAATCGACGTCATTCAGGGTCAGGATAGGCATCCGGGCAGTTTACCGGTTGGGAGCGTCGGCAGTACGCTGGGGGCCCATCCGTCGACGCAGGAGCCCGCCATGGCCAAGGGCATGGACCAGAAAAAGCAGGAAAAGAAGAAACCGGAGAAGACGCTGAAGGAAAAGCGCGCCGAGAAGAAGGAAAAGAAAGGCGCCAAATAAGCGCGCCGGATGCGTCTGCCCGGACCACCCGGGCGGGCGCATGGGCCCGGCTCAGGGCCTGGGCGCGGTCCCGGGCTGCGGCGTGCCCGCAGCCGGCAGCAGCGCCACGTACGCCGCCTCGGTGGCGTCGACGAAGTGCTCCAGCCCGAATGCGCGCTCGGCCTTGGCGCGCGCGGCGGCCCCCATCGTGGGCAGGCGGTCGCGGTCATCGAGCATGGCCGTGACCGCACGGGCGATCGTGTCGCGGTCGCGCACCGGCACGATCCAGCCATCGACGCCGGCCTCGATGTTCTCCGGCAGGCCGGCGTAATCGCTGACCAGCACCGGCTTTGCCATGGCCATCATTTCGCGGCAGGCGAAGGAGATGGTTTCGACCGCGTAGGACAGCACGAAGCCCGCGTCGATGGCGGCGACCATCGGGCGCACGTCCGACAGCAGGCCGGCGAAATGGACCTGCGCGTCCAGGCCGAGCGCGGCGATGCGCGCGGTCTGCTCGGCGGTCGGCGGTTTGCCGCAGAGCAGGACGTGCACGCGCGCACGACGTTCTGCGGGCAGCGTCGCCAGGGCCTCGACCAGATCCATCCAGCCCTTGTGCGCGGCGGTCCCCGCGTTGCTGCCGAGCAGCAGGTCGTCGCGCCCGCACCAGCGGTCGCGCTCGATGCGGGCCTCGTCGGCGGGCCAGTGCGCGTAGTGCCGGATGTCCACGCCGTTGCGGATCGTGCGTGGCGCGCAGGCCGCGTAGGGCGTGCCCTGCAGTTCGCGCAGGGTGGCATCGCTGACCGCGATCGCCAGGTCGGTGCGTTTCGCGCGCAGGCGATGGGTGACGCCGGTCGCCGGCTTCGAGTTGTGCTTGGTGAACACGATCTTCGGGCGATGCGCCAGGCCGCGGCAGGCCGACAGCACCAGGCGATGATCCGCCGAACCGTTCACGTGGACGATGTCGAAGGCGTGCCGGCGCAGGTATTCGCGCAGTTGCCGGCGCGCGCGCAGGCCGGCGAGCAGTTTCGACAGCCCGTTCGGGAACGGCTGGGCCAGCACGCGCACGCCGTCCAGCGCCGAGGCCTCGCGATGCAGGCGGCTGGTCGGCGGCGCGGCGACGTGGATCTCGTGGCGCGCGTTCAATCCACGCGCCAGCGCCATCAGGTAGGTGGTGTGGCCGCCGCCGTCGCCTTCGTGGAAGTTGGTCAGCAGCACCTTCATCGTGGCGGCTCCCGTTGCGCGTTCAGCGCACGCGCGGCTTCTTGAACGTGTAGGCGAGGATGCTCAGCGCGCGCTCGAGCCGCTTCAGGAAGCTACCCCTTCCGCGCATCGCCAGCTCGGCATAGCGGCGGACCTCGTGGCGGTCGGGGGCGGGTTTCGTCTTGAATTCGAACTTCACCAGCTCGATCGATTCGGCCGAGACGCCGGCCAGGCGCGCGTACTCGTTGACCAGCGCGCGGGAGCGCAGCCGGTTGAGGTAGGTTTCGACCGTGCCCCGGTTCGACCACCAGCCGTTCTTGCCGTGGATGCGGTAACCGACCGTGCCGGTGGGCAGGAAGTACTTGCGGCCGGCGAACAGGCTGGCGCCGTAGACCAGGCAGTTGTCGGCCGACAGGCGCCAGGTCCGGGCCATCTCCGGCGGCAGGTCGAGGCAGCGTGCCGCCATCGCGCGGCGCAGCGAGATCGCCGAGGTCGGCGCGCCGTACCAATGGACGAGCTCGAAGGTCGCGACGGCGGTGTAGCCCAGGTCCATCGCGCGGTCGGCGAAGGCGATCGTGCGCGATTCGTTGCCGAACAGCACGATGTCGTTGAACACGAAGTCGACGTCCTTCCTGGCGTCGTACAGCGCGCCGATCTTCTCCAGATGCGCCGGCTCCCAGCGGTCGTCGGCGTCGAGGAAGCACGCCACGTCCGCGTCGGCCACCGCGAGGCCGCGCTGGAACGCGACCAGCTGGCCGCCGTTCTCGCACATCAGCAGGATCACGCGCGGGTCGTCGCCGTAGCGCTCGCGCAGCAGGTCCTGCGAGCCGTCCTTCGAACCGTCGTCGACCACGATCACCTGTTTCGGCGGCCGCGTCTGCGCCAGCGCGCTGTCGACGGCTTCGACCACGAACTCGCGGTAGTTGTAGCAGGTGACGACGACGGCGAACGTCGTCGTCATGGCCGTTGTCGCGCTCATGCCGCGCGGCCTTCGCCGATGTCGCCTTCGGCCAGCAGCTTGCGGAAGTAGGCGATCGTTTCCTTCAGGCCGTCGTCCAGCGCGACCTTCGGCTCCCAGCCCAGCTCGGATTGCGCCAGCGATATGTCGGGCTGGCGCTGCTTCGGATCGTCGGAGGGCAGCGGCTTGAACGCGAGCTTCGAGCGGCCGCCGACCTGCGCCAGCACCTTCTCGGCCAGTTCGAGCATGGTGAATTCGCCGGGATTGCCCATGTTGATCGGACCGGTGAAGCCGTGCGGCGTCTTCATCATCCGCACGAAGCCCTCGATCAGGTCGTCGACGTAGCAGAAGCTGCGCGTCTGCTGGCCATCGCCGTAGATGGTGATGTCCTCGCCGCGCAGCGCCTGCACGATGAAGTTGCTGACCACGCGCCCGTCGTTGGGATGCATGCGCGGGCCGTAGGTGTTGAAGATGCGCACGACCTTGATGTCGAGGTCGTGCTGGCGGTGGTAATCGAAGAACAGGGTTTCGGCGCAGCGCTTGCCTTCGTCGTAGCAGCTGCGGATGCCGATCGGGTTCACCCGGCCCCAGTAGCCTTCCGGCTGCGGATGCACTTCGGGGTCGCCGTAGACCTCGCTGGTGGAGGCCTGGAGGATGCGTGCCTTCAGGCGCTTCGCCAGGCCGAGCATGTTGATCGCGCCGTGCACGCTGGTCTTGGTGGTCTGCACCGGGTCGTGCTGGTAGTGCACCGGCGAGGCCGGGCAGGCGAGGTTGTAGATCTGGTCGACCTCGACGTAGAGCGGGAAGGTCACGTCGTGGCGCATCAGCTCGAAGTAGGGATGCCCGATCCGGTGCGCGATGTTGCGTTTGCTGCCGGTGAAGAAATTGTCGGCGCAGAGGACGTCGTGGCCGTCGTCGAGCAGGCGGTCGCACAGGTGCGAGCCGAGGAAGCCGGCGCCGCCGGTGACGAGGATACGGGCCATCGAGGAACACCTAGGGAAGTGGACAGGGCGCGGCGCGGGGGCGCCGGGACGATGCAGCCCGTTATCGTAGCGGCCAAAGCCCGCACACACGATCCCCGGTCGCCGCCGAAGCGCGACGGGCGTCGCGCATGCGCCGGCGCATGGGGATGGACAGGCGAGGGTGGACGTCGGTCAGGAGCTGCAGGACAGCATCGAGCAGCCGGCCCGGTCCCGGGCCCAGTCCGGGCGCCGGGCGGCGAAGGCCTCGCGGCCGGGCTGGTCCTCGTACGGCCGGCGCATCACGTCCAGCAGTTCGGTCACCCCGGCCGGGTCGCCCGCTTCGGCCCGGTCGATCGCCTGCTGGGCGAGGTAGTTGCGCAGCACGTACCTCGGGTTGGCCAGGCGCATCCGGTCCCGGCGCAGGTCCGGCGGCAGGGGATCGTCGCGCAGGCGGTCGGCGTAGCGATGGAGCCATGCATCGATGGCCTCGGCGTGGGTCGCGCGCAGGGCCGGGTCGTAGAAGTTCTCCTCGACGGGCGCGGGGGCGTCGACGTCCAGGTCCATGAGGCCCCGGAACCACAGGGTCATGTCGATCTCGGCCGCCTGCATCAGCGCGTGCAGGTCGCGGATCAGCGCGACATCCTCGTCGCGGCACTCGGCCAGGCCGAGCTTGCGCGCGGTGTTGTCGCGCTCGGCGGCGGTGTAGGCGGTGCCGAAGGCGTCGATGCCGGCCTGCAGCGGTTCGACCGTGTCGAACAGCGGCGCCAGCGCCTGCGCCAGACGCATCAGGTTCCAGCGCGCGATCGCCGGCTGCCAGCCGAAGCGGTAGCGCTTTCCGCCGGCATCGGTCGTGTTCGGCGTCCAGTCCGCGTCGTAGGCGTCGATCCAGCCGTAGGGGCCGTAGTCGATGGTCAGGCCGAGGATCGACAGGTTGTCGGTGTTCATCACCCCGTGGACGAAGCCCACGCGCATCCATTCGGCCATCAGCCGCGCGGTGCGCGTGCAGACCTCGTGGAACCAGTCGGCATGCAGCGATTCGCCCTGGCCCCGGAGATGCGGGAAATCGCGAGCGATCGTGAAATCGACCAGTCGTCGCAGCAGGTCGTGTTCGCCGCGCGCGGCCGGCAGTTCGAAGTGGCCGAAGCGCAGGAAGGAGGGCGCGACCCGGCAGACCACGGCGCCGGGTTCGGCCTTCGCCCGGCCGTCGTAGAACATGTCGCGGATCACCTCGTCGCCGGTGGCGACCAGCGACAGCGCGCGCGTGGTCGGCACGCCGAGGTGGTGCATCGCCTCGCTGCACAGGAATTCGCGGATCGACGAGCGCAGCACCGCGCGACCGTCCGCCGTGCGCGAATACGGCGTCGGGCCCGCGCCCTTGAGCTGCAGCTCGCGGCGCTCGCCGGCCTCGGTCACGGCCTCGCCCAGGCTGATCGCGCGGCCATCGCCCAACTGCCCGGCCCAGTGGCCGAACTGATGCCCGCCGTAATTGGTCGCGAAGGGATCCATGCCCGCCAGCAGGGCATTGCCGCCGAACACCTCGGCGAAGCGGGGCGTCATCGCGTCCGTGGCGTCGAGGCCGAGTTCGGCGAGCATCTCCGCCGACACCGCCAGCACGCGAGGTGCGGCCACCGGCGTCGGCGCCACCCGCGACCACAGCGCGCCGCGCACTTCGCGCCGGCGCGGGCCGGTGTCGGCATCGCCCGGCAGTTCGGCGAGGAAACGGTTGTCGAAGCGCAGCGCATCGAGATTCACGGCTTTTGCCCCCTTTGCAAAAGGGGGCGGGCGGCCGCGAAGCGGTCGACGGGGGATTTTCGCGACGCATCGGCGCAACGCAACGGTGCCTGAGCGCAAAGGCAAATCCCCCCGCCGCTCGCTTCGCGACCGGCGGCCCCCTTTTGCAAAGGGGGCGAATGCGGAGCAGGCCGAACAGTGTGCATCACTCCACCTTCTGCCCGCGTTCCAGCATCCACAGCATGATCGTCTTCTGGCGCACGTAGTTGGCCCGCACGTAGGCGTAGACCAGGCCGTGCCAGCCTTCGAGGAAGCCCAGCCGGAACACATAGCCGCGCCAGAAGCGCCAGGCCGGCGACAGCACCAGCTTGCCCAGCGAAGCGCGCTTGCCACGCGCGAATTCGTGTTCGGCCATCATCCGCGCGTAGCGCTCGGTCTTCTGCAACTGCTGCATCAGCGAACGGTAGGGATAGTGGATCAGGTCGCCCGGCAGGGTCTTCACCGCGCCGTCGACGCTGGCGGCCTCGTGGATCTCGCGGTCGCCGCGCCAGCCGCCGCGCCTGCGGTCGAACAGGCGCAGCACGCGATCGGGATAGGCGTTGCCGCGGCGCAGGAAGCGGCCGAAGTATTCGCTCAGGCGGGCGAAGCGGTAGCCGGCGGCATCGGCGAAGCCGGCCTCCCGGGCGGCGAGGAGGCTGGCGCGCAGTTCGGGCGAGACGCGCTCGTCGGCGTCCAGGCACAGCACCCAGTCGTGGCGTGCCTGGTCCACGGCGAACTGCTTCTGGCTGCGGAACCCGGTGAAGGCCCGCTCCAGCACCCGCGCCCCGGCCGCCGCCGCGATCTCGCGGGTGGCGTCGGTCGAGCCTGAATCGACCACCACGATCTCGTCGCAGAAGGACAGGGACGCCAAGCAGTCGCCGATGCGGTCGGCCTCGTTGAACGTGATAATACAGGCCGAAATCGGCACCGCGTCCCTGGGGGAGGCGGCGGACGGTGCCCCCGAAGGCGTTGTCGAGGTGAAGGACGTATTGATGGCGGAATACCTGTTGTTCGCGACCGAGCGCTACGCGCTGCCCATCCTGCAGCCGTTGGCGGATGCGCTGCAAGCGGCCGGGCATGGCGTGCACGCGTGGTTCGAGGATGGCGCCGCCGGTGCCCGCCTCGCCGCGCCGGTGCGCATGGTCGGCCTGCGCGAAGCGGTGGCGCTGAAGCCGCGCGCGGTGTTCTCGGCGGCGAACTGGGTGCCCACCTTCGTCTCCGGCGCCAAGGTGCAGGTGTTCCACGGCTTCAACGTCGAGAAGCGCGACGAGGCGCGCGGCCATTTCCGCGTGCGCGGTCTGTTCGACCTCTACTGCACGCAGGGGCCGGCGACCACCCTGCCGTTCCGCGAACTGGCCGAACGCCACCGCCATTTCGCCGTGGTCGAGACCGGCTGGCCCAAGCTCGACCCCCTGTTCCGCGACGACCATGGTGCCGCCGCCGCGCTGCGCGCGCCGGCCGGGGATCGGCCGGTGGTGCTGTTCGCATCCACCTTCACCGAGCGCCTCAGCGCCGCACCGCACCTGCTCGACGCGATCGCCGCCGAAGTCGCGCGCGGCGACCGCTACTGGCTGCTGACCCTGCATCCGAAGTGCGCGCCGGAGCTGTTCGAGCGCTATCGCGCGCTGGCCGGCGACCATGCCGCCTTCGTCGAGACCGAGCAGCTGATGGCCGCGCAGCGCGCCGCCGACGTGCTGGTCGCCGACACCACGTCGGTGGTGTCCGAATTCGTGGTCCAGCACAAGCCGGTGGTGACCTTCCGCAACCGCGCGCCGAAGGCGCACATGATCGACTTCGACGATCCCGCCGCGCTGCCGGCGATGCTGGCCGAAGCCTTCTCGCCCGGCCCCGCGTTGCGCGCGGCGCTCGCCGAGTACGCCGACGCCATCCACCCGTACCGCGACGGCCACGCCTCGGAACGCGTGATCGCAGCGACCGAGGACCTGTTGGCCGGTCGCCTGGGTCGGCTGGCGCACAAGCCGATCAAGGGCCGCTACAACGCCCTGCAGATCCGCGCGAAGCTGGGTTACTGGGGACTGTAGGCCCGCCTACCACCGCATCGTCGAACGCGCGATCTCGCCTGCCAGGCGCGCGTCGAGCGCGCGGGCCTCGGCCACGGGCACGAAGCGCAGGCGCAGCGGGTCGCCGATCGCGTTGCCGCCGGCGGTGTCCAGCAGCAGGGTGGCGGTGCCGAGCGCGCGATCCAGCGGCGATTGCGAGAAGCGGATCGCCTGCAGCTTGCCGATCTCGGCGAACCGCCAGGTGCGCGTCCACCAGCCGCTGCGCACTGCCGCCATCCGCGCGTCCACCGAGTAGCCGGCGTGCCGCGCGTGCTGCCAGGCGATGTAGCCGGCCCAGGGCAGCCACAGGCAGACCAGCACCGCGCCCCAGGCCCCGAAATGCAGGAATACCGGCACCGCGATCGCCAGGGTCAGCAGCCACTGCGGTACGGCCAGTCGCCAGAAGGTGCTGCGATGCAGCGGTTGCCACTGCGCCGGCGGCCACTGCACCTGCGGGGCGAGGTGGCGGATCAGCGCGTCGCAGCGCTCGGGCGTGGCCACCGGTGCGATCTCGCGCAGCGAGCGCGGCTGGCCGTCGGAGCCGTTCTCCAGCACCGCCGTGGAGACTTCCAGAGAGCGCCGGCCGAACAGCCGGTGCAGCATGCCTTCGCGCAGCGTCCACGACTGGATGCGCCGGCGCGGCGTGCTGGTGCGCGCACGGCTGAGCAGGCCGCGCTCCAGGGTCAGCCGGCGGCCGTGTTCCTCCAGGCGGAAGCCGTGGTACTGCAGGAAGGCCAGGGCGATCGAGAACAGCCGCACCAGCCCCAGGAACAGCACGATCAGCAGGAGGATGGCGGCCGTCTCGTGCCCGCGGCCGTAGTCCTCGACCACGCCGAACAGGCCGCGCACCCAGGATTCGATGATCTGCGAGAACAGGTCGCGGCTGACCTGCGCGAGCGCGGCGAACGCGCCGCCCACCACGACCATGCCGCGATTGGAGATCAGGCCCGCGCGGATGATGTCGCCTGCGCTCAGCCGGAGCAGCACCTCGCCGTCCTCGTGCGCATCCGCATGGCCGACCGGCGTGCTTGCCCGCGCTTCGCCGCGACGGCGCCGCACCAGCGCTTCCAGGGCCATCGCATCGGCCAGCGTCAGCACGCGCATCTCGGCTTCGGGCTTGATCCCGCCGGCCGACTCCAGCCGGACCTCGGCCACGCCGAAGATCCGGTGCAGCACGGTCTGGCGCAGCGCCACGTTCTGGATGCGCGCGAAGGGGATCTCGCGCAGGCTCCGCTCCAGCAGGCCGCTGCGGATCTGCAGGCTGTCGACGCCGATCCGGAAGCGATAGGTGTAGTACTGCCAGATCGAGACCACCGCCAGCACGCAGATCGCGACCAGGCCCCACAGGTCGTTGCGGTCGCCCCGCCCCATGAAGAACAGGACGATCAGCGGCAGGATGAATTGCCGCAGCTGCTGGATCAGCACGAACAGCCACGACATCGGGTGCAGGCGACGCTCGGGCGACACTTCGCCTGCGGCGGTGTTCGGGTCCGACAACGGTTCAGGCGTGCTCATCGTCGTCCTGCCGGTCGATCTGGCGGCTGAAATGGTCGCGCAGGGCTTCCGCGTCGGCGTCCTCCATGCCCGAGATGCTCACCGCGCTCAGCCGGGTGCCGGCGGTGTGCAGCACCAGCGAGGCCAGGCCGTGCGCGCGCTCGATCGGGCCGCGCTTGAGGTCCAGATGCTGCACGCGCGAGGTCGGCACGCGGGTTTCCCACTGCCACATGCGGCCACGGCGCACCGCGAAACCGGCGTCGTCGAGCAGCCAGAAGGTGTAGCGGTGGCGGCGCCGCGCGGTCCAGACCGCGAGCGACAGCGCGAGGGTCCAGACGGCGGCGATCTTCAGCCACAGCAGCGTGTCGGAAGTGCGGTACAGGACCACGCTGGCGGCGATGGCCGGCGGCACCGTCACGATCAGCGACACGATCAGGAACACGCGGTAGGCCCGCGCCGGCAGGGCACGCCACTCGCGCAGTGGCAGGCGGGGGTCCGTGGCCGGTGCATCCGGTACGGCTGGCGTGTCGACGGAGGCGTCGGCGGCGGGGTCGTTGGTCGTCATGGCGTGCCCTGGGCTGGCTGGCGTCGGCGTTCGAGATCGCGATAGGGGTTGTCGACCGGGTTCATCGACGGCTGCAGCGTGTAGCGCTTGTAGGTCCACTGGTACTGCGCCGGATCGCGGCGGGCGATGTGCTCCACCGCCGCGTTCAGCGCCGCCGTGGCCACCACCGTGTCGGCGGACGCGATCTCCGCCGGCGCCGGCTCGATGCGCAGCGCGAAGCTGCGGTCGCCGATGCGTTCGCAGTAGGCGAACAGCACCGCCGCGCCGCTGCGTTCGGCCAGGCGCGGCAACAGGGTCATGGTGTAGGCCGGCCGCGCGAAGAACGGCGCGAATTCGCCGTCGCCCTTCTTCGGCTGCTGGTCCGGCAGGATGCCGACCACGCCGCCGTCGCGCAGGCGCTTGAACAGTTGGCGGATGCCGGCGGCCTCGGCGCGGATCTGCACCACGCGCTCGGCGCCGTCGGCGCGCACGCGGCGCAGGAAGGCTTCGCCCAGCGCCGATTCGGGCGCGCGGTACAGGATCGCCAGCTCGGTGTGCGCGGCCAGCCACTGGTTGAGCAGTTCCCAGTTGCCGTAGTGCGGCGCGGCCACGATCACGCCGCGACCGGCGGCGATGGCGGCATCGAACAGCTCGACGCCGTGCGACTCGCGGATCATGCCCAGGTTCTCGGCGTGCGGCCGGGTCCACAGGCGCAGGGTTTCCAGCATCTGCCGCGCGGTGGTGCGCAGGATCGCCCGGTGCAGCGCGTCGCGCTCGGCCACCGGCAATCCGGGATACGCCAGTTCGAGGTTGCGCAGCGCCACCCGGCTCTCGCGCGTGCCGCGCCGGCGCATCAGCCCCGCGATGCCGTCCGCTCCCGCGCGCAGCCACGCCCAAGGCAGGCGGGCGACGGCGCCGACGAGGAAGGCCAGCAGGCGGGCAAGGGCTTCGATCATCGCTGAAGTCTAAGCGATGGCTGGCGACGACCCGTGGCCGGGACGCCATGCATGCGGCGCGCGGCCTCGCCTGTGTACGATGCCGCCTGCCCATCCTCCGCCCATCCTGCCCGGTCGCCCGCATGCTCGCCCTCATCCAGCGCGTCACCCACGCCAGCGTCGTCGTCGACGGCGAGACCGTCGGCGCCATCGGCCCCGGCCTGCTTGCCCTGGTCGGCGTCGAGCCGGGCGACGGTGCCGCCCAGGTCGAGAAGCTGGGCGACCGCCTACTGCGCTACCGGGTGTTCTCCGACGAGGCCGGCAAGATGAACCTGTCCCTGGCCGACACCGGCGGCGGCCTGCTCCTGGTCAGCCAGTTCACCCTCGCCGCCGACACCCGGTCGGGCCTGCGGCCGAGCTTCAGCACCGCCGCACCGCCGGCGGAGGCCGAACGCATCTTCGGCCAAATGGTCGATTATTGCCGGCAACAGCATCGATCTAAGGTCGAAACCGGCCGCTTCGGCGCCGACATGAAGGTGTCCCTGCTCAACGACGGCCCGGTGACCTTCCTGCTCAGGGCCTGAACTTCCGTGCCTCGGGGCGGTCCGAGGCGCATCGAACCCTTGCAAACCCCGGGCCCGCGCACCACATCGTGCGCCGGATGCCTCCTTTCGTCCCGGTGGCACGTCTCTTCCTCCAGGCCCCGCGGCCCAGCCCGCAGCCGCCTCCCGCGCCGTTCCTGCCCGTTCCGGCGCCCAGTTTCCCCTCCGGGGCTGTTATAATTACGGGTTCACTTTCCCACGGTGGCGCCCCATGGCCAACGAACGTCAGGCTCCGCAGTCCGACATCAAGCAACTGATCAGCAAGGGTCTGGAACAGGGTTACCTGACCTATGCCGAAGTCAACGACCATCTGCCGGATGATCTGGTCGATCCCGAGCAGATCGAAGACATCATCGGCATGATCAACGGCATGGGCATCGAGGTGCACGAGGTTGCGCCCGATGTCGACACCCTGCTGCTCGCCGACGGCGCCACCGGTGGTCGCGAAGTCGACGACACGGCCGCCGAAGAAGCCGCCGCCACCCTGACCGCGCTCGACGGCGAGGGCGGCCGGACCACCGACCCGGTGCGCATGTACATGCGCGAGATGGGCACGGTCGAACTGCTGACGCGCGAGGGCGAAATCGCCATCGCCAAGCGGATCGAGGAAGGCCTGACCCAGATGATGTCGGCGCTGGCCAGCTTCCCGTGGTCGGTCCAGCTGCTGCTCGAAGAGTACGACCTGCACAAGGCCGGCAAGAAGCGCCTGGCCGACATCGTCTCCGGCTTCAACGACGTCGAGGAGCCGGTCGAGGAAATCCCCGTCACCGACCTGCCCGAGGGCGAGGCCGAGATCGACGAGGACGAAGACGATGCCGCCGGTGGCGACGACGCCGGTCCGACCGGTCCGGACCCTGCCGAAGTCGCGCGCCGCATGGAGCAGCTCGCCGCCAGCTACCTCAAGTTCCAGAAGGGCTATGCCAAGCACGGCGCCGGCAACAAGGCCGTGGCCAAGCTCCGCGAGGAGATGGCCGAGCAGTTCATGACCCTGAAGCTGCCGCTGCCGCTGACCGACACCCTCGTGCGCAAGCTGCGCGAAGTGCTCGGCCAGATCAAGGAACACGAGCGCCGCATCCTCGACCTGTCCACCCGCATCGCCAAGATGCCGCGCAAGGACTTCATCCGCGCGTGGGAAGGCAACCAGACCAACCTGGGCTGGGTCGACGAGATGCTCAAGCGCAAGCAGAAGTGGTCGTCGGGCCTGCGCGACGTGAAGGACCAGATCATCGCCGAGCAGGAAGCGACGATCGCCATCGAACAGGCGCTGTTCCTCGAACTGGTCGACATCAAGGAAATCAGCCGCGCGATGGCCTACGGCGAAGCCAAGGCGCGCAAGGCGAAGAAGGAGATGGTCGAGGCCAACCTGCGCCTCGTGATCTCGATCGCGAAGAAGTACACCAACCGCGGCCTGCAGTTCCTCGACCTCATCCAGGAAGGCAACATCGGCCTGATGAAGGCGGTCGACAAGTTCGAATACCGCCGCGGCTACAAGTTCTCGACCTACGCGACGTGGTGGATCCGCCAGGCCATCACCCGCTCGATCGCCGACCAGGCGCGCACCATCCGCATCCCGGTGCACATGATCGAGACGATCAACAAGCTGAACCGTATTTCCAGGCAGATGCTGCAGCAGTACGGCCGCGAAGCGACGCCGGAAGAGCTGGCGAAGGAAATGGACATGCCGGAGGACAAGATCCGGAAGGTCCTGAAGATCGCCAAGGAACCGATCTCGATGGAAACGCCGATCGGCGACGACGAGGACAGTCACCTCGGCGACTTCATCGAGGACACCAACGTCGAGTCCCCGATCGAGAACACCACCAACATCAACCTGCAGGAAACCGTGCGCGACGTGCTGGCCGGCCTCACCCCGAGGGAAGCCAAGGTCCTGCGCATGCGCTTCGGCATCGACATGAACACGGACCACACGCTGGAGGAAGTCGGCAAGCAGTTCGACGTCACCCGCGAGCGCATCCGCCAGATCGAAGCGAAGGCCCTGCGCAAGCTGCGCCACCCCAGCCGTTCGGAACAATTGCGCAGCTTCCTCGACATCGACTGATCGTCGCAAGGTTCGCCCCGGAAAAGCCCGCGTCCCGCGGGCTTTTTCGTTGGGCTAGAATGAGCCCGTCGCGACGGGCCTATAGCTCAACGGTCAGAGCAGGGGACTCATAATCCCTTGGTTCCAGGTTCGAATCCTGGTGGGCCCAATACCTGACGGAAAACTCTCTCTGCCGTTTCCAGAAACCCCGCAAACGCGGGCGTTTCGCGTTTTGGCAGCAGACTTCGTTCTGCGACCCCTGGCCCTGTTTGGCGAAAAATCGCCAAATTCTCCTTGTCCGAGCCTGACTTCCTCCCTGTAATTCGGACCAGCCAGAAGTAGAGGGTTCGGCGACACCCAGGCCCCAAGCAGGCCCGTCACGGTGAAGAAGTCGAAGTTCACCGAAGAGAAGATTGTGCTCGCCCTCCCTGAAGCAAACCGAGAGCAGGACGATCGTGGAGGACAAGCCAAGCGACGTTCTACGCTTGGCGCAAAAAACTTGAACGGCTTGGCATAGCCGAGTTGCGCCGGCTGAGCCAGCATGAGGGGGCGCCAGCTCAAGTAGCTGGTCGCCGACCTGAGCCTGGACAAGGTTATGTTGCAGGATGTCTTGTCAACAAAGCTGTGAGGCCCGCAGAGCGCAAGACGCTCGTGGGCCATTTTATCGTGTCGGTGTGTGCGCCGCCCCTTCGCGCGGGTCAAACAAAGGCGCTCGGTGTGGAACTAATGACCCCTGAAAAAACGATGATCCTCCACTATTTCGGTGGATAGAGGAAATCGCAGCCGCGCGTGTTCGCTAGGGCTTCTGGAGGATTACGTGCTGCTGCGCCGGGAAGGCTGGCGTGCCAACCACAAACGCGTATTGTCAGGCCGGGCACAACCTGCGGAGCAAGTGTCCGCGTCGACGCAAGGCCGCGGCGTATCGACTGGAAGGCACCGTGTTGACAGCCCCGAGTCAGTTCTGGAGCATGGACATCGTCGCTGAGATCCTGTTTGATGGGCGTCAGTTCCTGGCCCTGACGATCGTGGACCACTTCATCAAGGATTGCCTGGCCATCGAGATCGACCAGCAGCTCAAGTGTGATAACGAAGTGGCGGCGATGGAACGGCTACGCCATCAGCGTGACCTTGCGCAGCACACCCAGACAGGCAACGGCAGCGAGTTCATTTCCATGGCGATGGATCGCTGGGCCTAAGACCACGGTGTGATCATGGATTACTACCGTCTCGGCAAACCCACCGGCAATTCGTTCATCGAGTCATTCAACGGCAGTTTCAGCGACAAGTGCCTCAACATCTATTTGTTTTTGTCCTTCGACGAGGGATGCAAGAAGATCGAAAGCTGGAGGCTCGACAAAAATCATTTCCGGACGCACCCGTCGATCGGAGATGTCCCACCTGCCTAGTTCGCCGCCGACTCACAGCTCAAACCAAGGCCGAATCTTCCAGTTCTGCTCGGGCCCAATGCGGGGAGGAGGTCAACGGCGACAGTTTGCACTTTCGCAAGTGCGCAAGTATCCGGGAAAGGCTCTCTCGAAGTAGGAAATTCCTGACACTAGCGAAGCCTGCGAATGATAGTCCGCACTGAGCGTTCAGTATTGCAAAGTCAAAGACTGGGCAGACTATTGCCTGTCAGAACTTACAGGATGATGAGGCTAGAAGATATGTGGCAATACTAGTCTGGTCGGAGTTCGGGAGGCTCGCGTTCCTTGCTCGCCAGGCTTTACTCAGTCAGAAGTGTCGCCATCGCCTCGGCGACCCGGCGCGCGCGCTCGGGCTCGCCGTCGTGGTAGGTGATGGACCAGGTACTGGTCGCCGGGGGCTAGATGACGGACAAGCTTTGATATCTGTAGTTACAAAGTTGGTTTGGACCGGGGGTAGGTACTTGCCTATCGTGTTGAATGGAAACTGGAAAATTGAAACGCCATGATATATATGCCTCCCTTGGTAATCGTGATGGTCCGTTGACGCCGAGGATGCAAAACCGGGAGTGTCTAGCTTGAGATTGCACACAAAATGCGACTATGAGTGGGAATCGACTCAAGCGCTGTAGATCGTTCGTCTAGAATGAGGCTGGAAATACTTGCATGGATGCTATTTATTTGATCTGCATTGAAGTAAATGAACACATTTTGCGAAAAGCATGTCGCTTGTCATACCGATTTGGTTTCGTGAAAATAATCGCGTCGCCTGGATATGTCAGCAGGGATGTGGGCGCCCGTAATATTCAGGCTCTTGAAATTCCAGAAGATTTTCGAGCGAAATTTCAGGGGTTGGAATGCAATAAATTCTCGCTCAATTTCGACTACATAGGGCGAGGAGATTTATCCGAAAAGCGCACGCTTGCGATTCAGGACGCGGTCCGGAATCGATATAGGCACATATTGATTATCGACGACGACATTTGGCCAATCCCAGAAACACATCGGCGAAAATTTATTGAATCTGGCTGCGACGTTGGAGGGCAGCCGCCATTAGTGCAGCCGGATCTGAGCGCGATAGAGCGGTGTGACAAATCACAACATACATACCACGAAACAATCAATGGCAACTACCTGTATCTGAAAATGGATAGACGCTATCCTTTTTTCCCAAGAATTTATAATGAAGACTGGATTTTCTTGCATTTTGCTGTCTGCGCAAAGACGCGCATCATATTCGATAGCAAAAATCGAGTTTTTCAATCGCGAAGGACGATCAGAAATTCATATAGAGCTTATTATGAGGAGTTTGGAGAATTTATCGTTGATTTTCTGCAGGCTTCCAAGAATACAAGCATGCGCGCTTCGCGAAACATCGCGGATGAACTGTATTCCAACCGCAGGTCATATCTTGCTAGGCTCGGTGAAACAGCTACCGATACAGAATGCGTTAGATCCGTGGAAGCTGCACTCAGAGCTTTGAGTGCATTCGACCCATCCTTTGCGATCGACTACATTGAAGTCGTTCGTGCAGAAATGGCGGAATGGTCATACACGTAGAATTTTTTGGGAGATTTTTCCATTGGAAAAAGAGATCATTTTTGGGCGACGCAAGCGTGCCACCCACGTCAGCATTCCAGGTAGCAGATCATTGGCTATCCTGCTTCATGGTATGTGTGTAGATAGGGACGAATTTGGCAATTTCTATCGAGCAGTCGCGCATCGTCTCGGTGAGCTTGGCATTTCAAGCATCAGATTCGACTTCGCTGGCCATGGCTCCAGAGCTAGCGAGATTGACGATTTTTCGATAGCGGGACAATTTCAAGATTGTTGCGAACTCTTGGACGAATTGATTGCGTCACGCGATGAAGAAAATGCGCTAGAGCAAATTATTCCAATTGGCACAAGCTTTGGTGCGCCCCCCGCGATTTTCATATCCAATCACTACCACTATTTAGTCGAAAGAGTTGTCCTTGTTTCTCCTGTGCTCGACTATGGCGAAACATTCATTGATCCAACAACTGATTGGGGGATATCAAATTTTGGTCGAAAACGTGTTTTTGACCATGCGTCAAATTATCTCACCATTGATGGAGGATTTAAGTTCCCGATTCGGCTTTTTCACGAAATGGAATTGATCGAGCCATTGAGACACCTAAGCACCTCGCATGCAAGGTTTCTAATTTTTCACGGTGAGCAGGATTCAATGGTTCCTATTGGTCCAGCGAAGTTGGCTGCAAGCGGTAATGCACATGCGCTGCTACGCAGTCCTCATTCTATGGATCATGGGCCGATTGACGTAGATGATCCCGATGGTAATGGACCGAAGTCAGCCAAGTTGCTCAGAGAGATTCTTGGCGAAATTGGGGATTTTTGCTTGAAAAATTAGTGAGGGGGCGAGTTGATAGGTAAGACTTCCATTTCGGGGGCCGCATTCAGGCCCCTACTTTCAGATGCTGACCGTCCCGATCTCTGGGTCGGAGAATTTTGCGTGCTTGGTCAGCCTGTGTCGCTTGAGAGAGGGGTAATTATTGATCATGGATGTATTGTTGAAGGGGACGTGAAAATCGGCGGAAACACATTGCTTTGCTATCGCGCGCACGTCTGCTCGGAATCTCTGATCGGAACAAATTGCGTTATCGGTGGCTTCATTGGGGAGCGGTCGACGATTGGCGATAATTCAAGGATTTTTGGTTCTCTTGTTCATTCGCACCCTAAGGGCTGGAAAGGATGGGACGATGATGACCAAATGGCAATGGGGCCAAAGATCGGCTCTTGCGTTTTTGTTGCTTTCGGTGCGGTCATCGTCGGGCAGATCGAAATAGGTGACGGAGCCTATATCGGCGCAAATGCTGTAGTTTGCAAAGACGTGCCACCCGGGGTGAGCGTTCCTCCAGCATCAACTTGGCAGCCGGGCAGAGAAGAATGACCATACAAGAGTTTTTTGATGCCGCTATGAGAGGCGGCGAGGCGTTTGTCAGCTGGCTAAAATTTGGCTTTGCAGCTTTTGGACTTATCGCTGCATGGCGAGTAGTTCCTCGCGCCTTCCGGTTTCGACTAATTACTCGTTTTTTTGATTTTCCAAGGACAGGCAGGGTTATCGTCGTTTGCTCTGAACTAGATGAGCCCGTGAATCGGCAGTGGGTCGAGGGCTCAGAGTTCATTTATCTGATGAAATATGGAGACATCGACGCACTCTTTGAGATATGCATGCTTCTTCGTGAAGTTTATCCTAATCTTCGCCTGGAAATCATGAGCAGCCGTGAGGCGCTCGACATACAAATGGATTTCAATGGGGATTTTATAGTTATTGGAGGTCCAGACTACAACGAGTTTGCGAGGAAAATTATTGATTCCGGAAAGGCTTTTATTCGCTACGACGTGCCCGATTGGGGTGATGGTGATTCCCGCAATGAGAATATAAGATTATTTGACATACATGACAGAAAATACTGGTGCTGCTCGGATGATAAAAACAAGGATTATGGATACCTTGAAGTGATGGATTATCCGTTTCATGAAGGTTCTAGAGTTTATATGTTTGGAGGCTGTCACACATTGGGAGTCACTGGGGCCACAAGACTTTTCAAATTGAAGAATGGGTCGGCTCAGGGATTGAATGCGATGGCCAAATCCAATCTGAGAAACCTCATAGCACTGAAGAAGAAGTACAGGCACTTTGGCGCGATTTTCCCCGTGCACCTCATCGGATCAACGGTGGGCATACCTGTCCTAAAGGACGGAGAGCAATTTGGCTCAGATGGTTTCTTGCGGTGATGTCTACATTGCAATGGACCTGCCCCACATGCCGCTCCTGCCCTGCATCAATACCGTATGAGCATCGCGGCGGCCTTGGCTCGCGTCAGAGCCACATAGACCAAGGTAGGGTTCTCATCCTGATAGGCGCTTCCAGAGGTGATCACGATCACCCGATCGAACTCAAGGCCCTTGGCGCGGTGCATCGTGGCCACGCGAATATCACTCAGATCGGGTCGATCAGAGGCGTCCGGCTCGATGACGCGGCAGGGGAATCCCTTTGCTGAAAGGATTCGTGCAACCTCGTCACGCATCGTGTTCGAAGGGACAATGACGCAAATGCTTGGCGGAGTTCCATCGGCGGTCTCATACCACTCCTGAGCTCGAGATGCTGCAGTTGCAATGGCCGCGCTGCTGGACGTGGCCTGCAGTATTTCCGGGGGGGCGCCATGCGAGAGGGACTTGTACTTGTGGTGATCATCCTGGCCGCCGTCCAGGTCATCCGCTTCCCGACCTTCCAGAAGCGCAACGGCCACTTTGCGAATTTCATCTGTCGTCCGGTAGTTCAAGTACAGCTTCCTGGCACGCCCTCGGATATCGATTCCGCATCGACCGAGGACGGCTTTGTGTTTTGGGTAAATGCGCTGGTGCCCGTCGCCCACAAAGAACAGGTCATTCGTGGACTCCGGAACCATTGCCCTCAAGAGTCGGAGCGCAGGCGCCCCGAAGTCCTGAGTCTCATCGACAACAATGGATGTGTAGGGCAGGGCGATTTTCTGCAATCGAAGCAGGTTCGCAGCATCTCCATACGCATCGTCCACGTCCTTGAGTTGGCGCGAGCTGAGCTGTGCTCGATACTCCTCGAAGACAGGCCAAACGCTGTCACGCTTGCTTCGATTGAGAACCCCTTTACGCCCGATCCGGCTGACCCTGCGGTATTCATCGAGCGTCCGGATCCCTTGTGGGGCGATGATCTGGTCCCACTCCTCTTCATAAAACGCCGCATCGAGGCCAAGAGAAGAATCCATGAGCTGCATGGCGCGACCCCAGCAGACTTCATCGCGTTGATAGATGATGCGGTGCTCGTAGTTCTTGGAGCGCAGGTAGCGATGCACCCAGCGGTCGAGATTCATCACCTCGATCCGCTGCAAGGCTGGGTCGTCGAGCATCAGGCTCTTGAGATTCTGCTCGATGTCCAGCGCCAGGTTGCGAGTGAACGTGGTCAAGAGAACTCGACCATCGCTCCCCGTTTGGTTGCGGGCCAGCCAGCGCGCACGGTGGAGCGCGAGGACGGTTTTGCCTGTCCCGGCGCCGCCCAACACCCGCACCGGGCCGTTGCGGTCACCAGCGGCAAGCTTGCGCTGAATCGGATGCAGGAAGACCCGCCATTGCGCGAGAGGCGCGTTGAGAATCGCCATCAACTCGGCATCACTGGTGACCACCACGAATCGCGATTGGCTTTCGGCCGTATCGAGTGCAGCACCGAAGTCGCCGGTATCGATCTTGCGATCGACGCGGGTTTCACGCTCGGCGAGCACCTGCGAGACGCGATCACCTGCGGCCACCATGAACAGACCCTCGTATGCCTCCATCGGAAGGGTCGCCTGCAGGGCATCCAGATCAGCTTCCGCACGCACCTCGCGAACTCGCGGGATCAGGTCAGGTGGAGTGCCAAGCTGGACCAACTCTGCATCGGACAGCTGTGCGAACAGGGCCTCACTCTGGGGTGCGGATGTGGGCGTCGACGCTGCGGTTGTTGCCTGAGGGGCTGGATCCGCCGGACGCGCTTCGATCGCCTCCAGGCTCACCACCTGGAGCGAGCCGGTGATGGGGTTTACCGTCAGCTTCCGGCGCTCGGCCCAGCGGTAGGCATCGTCATGGTGGTCAACATACAGAAGGATGTAGACATCGCCTTTTTCGGGCTTGAAAACGATGCCCCGCCAGTCCTGGTCGATTCGGACCGATCTCAGGTTCGCGTCTCGAGCGGCCTTGATGGTCTCGTAATTGATGCCTGGAGACGTGGGGGCTTGCTGGAACTTGACCATCCACTTCGTCACCCGATTCTGTACTGCGGTCGGCAAGCGTCCGAGCCGAAGCAGGAAATCCTGGGAAATTGCGACCTTCGGTGAGTTCATTCTTGCGACTCCAGCAGCTCAGCCACGGACATGCTCCAATCATCGTCGATGGCGACAACGACGCGCCATCCGCGAGTGGCCCAGAAAGGGGCGTACTCAGACTGGTGCGCGGCGAGAACAACCAACTTGCGCCGGATCCACGCCAGCTCGGCTTCTGCTTCCACGACGCCGTCTTCCGCTGCTTCCTCGAAGCCAACCACCTCCGGGGGGGGCAGCCCTTTGCTTGCCAACCGCGTGGCCCCTGCCCGAAGCTCTTCGAGCATCGAGCCGGTCGTGATCGCCCATGCATCGACTTCAATGACATCGGGCGTGCTGGACTTGGTCTGGCTCGATGCCAATCCAGCGTAGTCTCCATGCTCCAGGCCTGAGGACTCCATGAGCATGTGGTTCGGCAAGGCCTGCAAAGTGTTGAAGGCATGCAGCCAGTCTTGCCATGCGGCCCTCAGCGCGGCGTCATCCTTGGCCTTGCGGGGGGCCAAGAGGGCTGTACCGAGGCCGTCAGTGATCCCATTGGAGGTGTATGCCTTCAGGAGGTGACTGAATACGCGCAATGGCCCATCCGGGGTTTTGGACGCCGCAAGTGCGGCCTGCTCAAGGCCATCGCTCGCGCCGTCGGGAAACGCGTGCTTGATGTCGTTGAAGGCTTTGGCCTGCACGGGAAGCTCTGCCGACTCGGGGGGGAGCACCATTCGGCCGCTCGCCATTGCCGCTCGACGTGCCATCACGCGGTCGGCGGCTTCCCCTTCCATGCCAAGGATGGTCAGCAGGCCTGCAATGGCTCCACGATCCGAGAGGGTCGGCGGTACGCCCAACGCGCTCGACAGTCTGGTTGAAAGCGGATGCCCCGGGTCCAACCGCGCCTCGCGGTCAAGGACGTGAAGTGCCTCCAGGCTTCCATCAAAAACCTGCTGAACATCCTCCCAGGTCACCGACCACACCCAATACCGGCCACTGGCGACCAGCGCGGAGCGTTTGCGGGCATCCTCCCGCAGGCAGTGCTTATGGAATGCCCAGCCATCGGCAAAAACGGCAATCGAACGGCGCTGCTTGGCTTGGCGTACCGGGATCAGCACGAAATCAGGTCGGCTGGCCGCCTGCACGCCCTCCGAGGGGCCGAGATCCATCTGGGGGCGTACCCACCAGCGTTGAGCACCCACCTCGAGCAGGTAGCCAGACGCGCCACCGACAATCTCCGGAATCAGGCGTACGGGCATCGGCGCCCCGCCCGGGCTTTGCAGTGGCGCGACGTTGCGTTGCTGCAGGGCCTCGATGAACCGGGCTTCCAGCACGGAATCGAAGTTCGGGTTGATCAGGATCTGCGATAGGGACGTAACCCGGGTGAGCGAGCCCAGATGCTGAACCAGATCGCTGAGGACCTGCTCAGCGACTCTCCTTGAGACCAGCGCCATCGCTCGGCCCTGCCTGTACTGGTACAGGCAGCGGTAGCAGCCGTCGCGGTCGGCATTCTCGCGACAGGTGCAATCCCGAATCGCTGCATGGGCCGCCCTCAGGACGTCGCCCAAGGATTCGGCGTCCTCGCTGAGCAGCTGGTGCAGATAGCCGGTTCCTCCCGGAACGGAGTCATAGAGCAGCACGTACTGCCGCTTTGTCCCACCGTTGGGGTTTGGCTCTTCCTGGGTGGTGATGCGCAAGTGATCAACCTTGCCGCCAAAGCGTTGCTTGAGACCCAGCTGGAGCGAGGCCATGAACGACTGCAGGATCGTGTCGTCCATGCCGGAGGTGGTATACGGCACGAGGATCCTGAGCGCCTCGGAGCTGAATTCTCGATACAGGTACAGGCAGTCGACGATGTTCTCGGGGGCCGCCGATCCGTAGGCCTGGCAGTCACGTGCGTGGGACTGCCCCGAAGCGTCATCGTCACCTCGACGCGCCCGCGGTGGCTTCTGGACCATGCCGCAGTGACGACAAAGCTTGAAGCCAGGCCGCGCAAGTTCGCGGTCCGCTACCCGGAAAGTATCGCCCGGGCGGCCGGCCTCGCCGAAGTTGATGTCTCGGAAGTTCGCCTTGCGGATGAACTCGAAGCCGAACGCCACGCTCTCCGACGCCAGTTTCCACGCAATGGTGACATCCTTGGGATCGATGTCGACCAGCAGCTGGCGGGCAAAGAACTTGGGTTCGCGATCATCCGTCGTATCGTCGATACGCGACTTGCGGTCATCCGAGCTGGCCATCGCCTGCCGGAAGCGCAAGAGCATGCGTTTCTGGGAAACGTTGACCCACATGGGGTCGCCGCAGCGTGGGCAGGCTGGATGGTTGTCCCCCTCTGCCTCCAACGCTTCCGCATGGTGGCAGGACGGGCAAAGCCGCCAGGGTTCGACGCGGGCCAACTGCATGTTCACCTGGTCGATCTCGACATGCCGGCGGTTCGCATAGAAGCGGTTTTCCGGGGCAAGCTCCGACAAAGCGGAGGCGGCCGGGCGCTCATAGCGCTCGGTAGGCAGAGTCACATAGCCCTTCTGACCAGCCTCGTTCTCTGCGCGCTTGCGCCAGATGACGGACTTGAGCTCCACGCCAGCTTCCGGGAACGCATAGTTCGGGATCAAGCCGGCATCGGTCAGTGTGCCCAACAGGTCTCGGCTTGCGATCTCGCGAGAGAGCTCCAGGGCCTTGTCGCGTTCCCGGCTCAACGCTTCGATCTCCGCCTGTGTGGCCTCGTCATGGGTTCTGGCCTTGAGCTGGTTCACCCGTGTCTTGATGGCTTCGGCGCGCTTGCGATGCACGCCCCGCTCGATGGCAAGCTCCTCAAGGGCTTTCAACAAGGCCATGCGAAGACTGTCCACCTCGGCGCTGCCGAGCATGTAATCGCGCAGGCGAGCCTGGACCCTGGGCGTCAGCGCCTCGTCCATCAAGGCAAAGAAGCGATCGAGAAGTCCCAGATCGTCCTTCTGGATGAAAGCGAGCAGCGTGTAGGGGAAGCGCTGCTGGTCCTTGCGATCAATGGCATCAAGCGCCGGACCCGTCTTGTCCGGGAAGGCCGTGTCGGGGATGCCGGTGGCCACCCATGCATCGATGCAGAACGCCATCAGCTGGCGACGCAGCACCTCGGCGGCCTCCAGGAAGACGCCAGGCGGAGTCACCTGACCGGCCATCATCTCCATCGGCTGTTCGTAGAAATAAAGGTCGTGGGGACTGGCGCCATCGGCCAGTGTCACGACAAACGCATTGCCATCCCTGCGGCCAGCTCGACCGATGCGCTGCAGGAAACTGGCCTGCGAAGGTGGCACCGAACACAGCATCACTGACGAGAGAGACCCGATGTCCACGCCCATCTCGAGGGTCGGTGTGGCCGAGAGCAGGTTCTCGTACCAGGGGCGAGCCTCGTTTTGCGAGGACTTGAAGCGGCGTTCCAGGGCTTCGCGCTCGTCGCGCTCAAGCAGGCCCGTATGCTCGGCAGGCAGGACGCGCCGCAAGTCTCCCTCGTTGAAGCGCCGACGCATCCAGTCTTCGTCTTGACCGGGCGCTTCCTGGAACTCGTACGTTTCCTGCATGGCATCCAGGCAGGGCATCCCGTTCAATCGCCCGGCCAACGCGACCGGAACAGCCAATCGACGCCGGCCCTTGCCCGAGCGAAGCATGGTCGGAGCCAGGTGCAGCTTCAGCGCTTCGGCATTGAGTCCAACCGCGGTGTCCGGTGCCCCCTCGGTCAAGGACAGGATGCCTGCCTCGGCCAACCGCTGAATCGCCATTCGATAGACGTCCTCATCCGCACCCGTCTGCCTCAGGAACGCCTGCTGTCCGAGCGCTGCCGCCAACCAGCGCTGGTACCAGGACTGGCCGACCTGGTGCGTCAAGCGGTCCGCATCCCGGTGCTTTCCAAGCGTCAGGAACACGGGATGAGGCCCCCACTGCGTCATGCCGGGGAGCCAGAGTTCCCGGCCGCCACGGCCGCTGAACAAAAACAGGCCGCCCTCCTGGAAGTAGCTCGCCATCTCGGGATGCGTCACAGCGCCCCGCCGCTTCAAGTGCAGCAGGAATCCCCAGATCCACTGGCGAATGTGTTCGATCGGTACGTCGCGAAGACCAAACTGCTCGGCCAGGGTGGTCCTGAGCGGTTCGAGCAGAGGTTCGATGACCTCCGGGTCGGGCGCCAGCGTGGCCAGGCCGACCCGTTCGAGGGTGCGTCCTCGGGTGCTGAGATACGTGAATTCTTCCACGGCCTGCCATGAGAGGCGCTTCGCGACACGTTCCAGCAGCGGGTTGTCCGGTTCGAGGCGGCCGGACTCGAGCATGTGCACCCAGTCGTACTGCCACTGCATGTTCGGCCCGATGAATTCCGTGGCGAAGGCTTCAGGGCTCAGGCCGGCCTCATGACGCCAGTAGTGCGGCAGCCGCCTCAGGAAGTCGGTCCAGGGGATGGCCGGACCTTCGAGGTGACCCAGAACCCGCGCCATCGCCATGCGAACGTTGTTGCGATACGTCCTGCCGCCAAAGAAGCCTGCCCGGTGAGCCGCATCCTGGACGGAGTCCGAGAAGGCGATCAGCTTCTTGTCGTCGTTGTAGGGCGATGCCCAGGCCTGTTCGATGATCTGCGCGCCCAGCGTCGCGCTGCGGGCACCCAGCAGGAGCAGCCGATCCTTCGAACCGCAGGCCGGGCAGCGCTTGTCGTGCCAGCTGTAGGCAACGCCTTCGTGTTCGCTCTGGACGATGTCCTTGCACTCCCAGACCTCCACGGTCTCGGGGTGGCCGCATGTCGTACAGGCCCCGCCGGCATCCTGCTGATTGCCGCATCTGCCACACAGACAGACCTTCCGGAGCCGCTCCGGCCCTTTGTTGAACGACGCAACGGGATACAGGCGGATCACATCCGGCGCAGCGCGGAACCAGGCGCCATACAACAGGTCGAGGTCGTCCATGACCCGTTGCGAGGTGCTTTGGCGTGCCGACAGCCAGCCTGTGGTCCGGCATTCGGCACACTGGACCAGCGGCAGGTAGAGGCGGTCCTTCTGCGCCTTGAGGTCCGAGGCTGCCCGCAGCTGCACCGCTTCGGGCGTCGGGCCTACGTCAGCCACCAATCGACGCAGCTCGCGCAGCCAGGACTGCACCCGCACGGTCACCAGCGGTCGCCCGTCGGGGTCCCGCGCCCACGCGACAAGGGCGACAAAGGCGTTCAGTACTTGACCTGCCTGTGGGCGAGTCGCCTGCGGCAGAGACGCCGCCAGTCGTTCCTGGAGGGTGGGCACATGCGCCAACCCGCCTTTCAGCAGCCGCAACAGGTTGTGCAGGAGCAGGTGCTGCTTGAGCGCCTGGCCAAGCCCCCGCCGCCAGGCCGGGTCGGTTGCGTCCGCCGGCTCGGGCTCGCCCGGGAAGAACAGGCGGAACCAGGCCGCGATGGCCGCCTCCGGATTCGCATGGGTGGCGGGGTTGAGCTGTTCTTCCAGATCGTCCCCGGCACTGAGGAAGTGGACGATGGGCTGGTCGCCGAGGAACTCGGCCGCGCTGTCGCGATGCTCGGTGATCACCGAGGCCTCGGGGAAGGCCGAGCCGAAGATCTGGGTGGCGTAGTCGCGCAGCGGCTGCGTATCGCCATCGCCCAGCGTGGCGGACGTGCCGGCACAGATCAGGCCGCCCTCCGGTGTCCGCAGCCTCGCCCGCAAACGGCGCAGCAGCAAGGCCAGGTCGGTGCCCTGGGCGCCATCGAAGGTGTGAAGCTCGTCGACCACCACGTATCGCAGCGTCTCGGGCCCATTGCCGGCCCACAGCGGACGATCCCTGGGCCGGATCAGCAGGTAGTCGAGCATCTTGTAGTTCGTGAGCAGCACATCCGGCGGCGACTTTCGCAGGGTGTCCCGGTCGGTGATCACCGACGTGGCGCTCATCGTCTTCTCGCCGCCGGCCTTGCCACCGCCACCGACGTACAAGCCGACCCGCACACCTTCGAATGCCGGGGTGGATGCCACCACCTCGGCGAAGCGCCGCGCCTGGTCGGTGGCCAGCGCATTCATGGGATAGATCACCAGCGCCTTGATGCCGGCACCCTTGCCTTCTGCGTGCGCACGCCGGCAATGATCGAGCACCGGGTACAGGAAACACTCGGTCTTGCCGCTCCCCGTTCCGGTGGCAACCAGCGTATTGGCGCCGTCCCGATTGGAGGCCAGTCGACGCCAGGCCGCTTCCTGGTGGGCATAGCCGGCGTGGGGGAGCGCGAAGTCACCGAAGAACAGGTGGCCTTCCGTGCCAGGACGGAACGGCAAGCCGAGCTGCAACCAGGGGCCCTTGTCCAGGCTCTCGGGCTGCTCGACGAAGCGCCTCATGAGCCCATGGAAGAACGGGTCCGAGGCCTCGTAGGCCGAGACCAGGAAGTGGCGTGTGCTGGCCTGTATTTCGGCCGCCAGAATGGAGGGAAGCATTGAGCGAAACCTCAAGTAAGCCGCAGCAACAGCGTCTGGCGCGCCTGCAGGGCCTTGAGCGCGTCGATCAGGCCGTCCAGGCACACCAGCGGTTCACGCCTGCTGCGTCCCCGGGTGCCAGCCTGCGGTTGCGACGCCACCGATCGGCCGAGCCACCAGGTCCGGGTGGCCACCCTCACCCGGTGGCCGACAGCCGTGGACCCGGACAGGATGGCAGCCTCCCCGCGCCGTCGCCAAGCCAGGCCGGGCATCCGCTGGATCATGCGCTGCGCGCCTGTTCGAAGCAGGCCCAGGCGATGCGATAGTCCTCCTCGCGATCCGCGCGCGCGAACGGGGCCTCGTATCGGCGCACGCGCGTGTGCGGACCGCCGGGCAGGGTGTCGTCCTGGATGGTCTGCTCGATGACGGTGCCGTCGGGCAGGTCGCGCACATCCTCCCAGCCATGCGTGCCGCGCAGGACCTTGCCATCGGGCAGGGTGACCACGGTCGGTGGCTCCTTGCGCGCGCCCTTGCGCGGCAGGCCGACGCCCACCAGGCCCTTGGAAATGGTGAACACGATGCGGCCGTGGATGTCGTACCAGGTGTCGCGCTCGTATTGCTGCATCACCGGGAACTGCACGCGGTAGATCAGCAGCAGTTCGTCCAGGGTCAGGCCGAGCGCCTGTGCGACCAGCACGTCGATTTCCACCAGCGCCATGCGGCGGGCGTAGTCGGTGCGAAGGGCGCAGTCGCGTGTCCAGTCGCTGGTCAGGTTCTGCCAGAAGTCCTGCGGCAGGCGCGGGTTGTCGGGTTGGCTCCAGCGCTGATCTGTGAAGGCGAGATCGAAGACTTGTTGCCACAAATCAGCGTAATGCGTTGTCAGGCAGGAAAGCACAAGCGCACGCGAAGTGAGATCGGCGCGCCACTCGAGCGGAAGGGGAAGCTGATTCATCAGCGTGGTGTTTGCGTGCCCCATCCCCGTTGACTTGACCCGGAAGTCTGCGATTACCGAGTAGGTTGCGGCCGTGAACGAAACCAGATCTCTTGGCCTAACGAATGCATGTCCAAGTGCCGTGTTCACATGGGCGATGCCGGGAGGAACGATGGCGGTCATCAACGTTCGCTCGGACGATGGACCGATCATCTCGCGGTTGACCATCCGATAGTAGTCCGTCACCGCCTTAGGACTTGATTCTTCCTCATCCACCCAGCTGACCCTAGGCACTCGCCTCGCGTACTCGGCGCAATCCGTCATGGGGTGGTAATTGCTACGCGGCAGATAGTCGTCGGGAAGGACTTCCAGATCGATGGCGTCGTAGTGTTTGTTCGCCGTGCAGACACGCTTGGGCGTCTTGTTGTAGGGATTGGCGAGATAGAAGTGTGGCCCGGAAAGAACCCAGTCAGCAGGCACTTTGGGGAAGACGTTGTCGCCGACTTTCCTGCGGACGATGGTGCCTTCATCTTGGTCAATGGTTTCGTTCCACATCTGGGTGGAATACAAATCCACGCCAAGATCACCCAGCCGGCGCGGATAATCCGCCAGCTTGCGCAGCACGCTGTTCAGGGTGCCGGCGTGCAGGGCTGGCAGGCGGGCACGGCGTGGCGGGGTGCCGGGTTCATCGTAGAGCTGGGCGAACACCGCCAGCGTGGCATCGTCCACGCGCACGATGCGGTCGCGATGGCCAGCGAAATTCCACTTGCCATGCGCTGTCTTGTAGCCGGGAACATCATCGTTACCGTCGTGAGCGTAGCAGGCATCAATCGTGGCGGGTACAAATAGGTTTGCAATTTGATCAAAGCGTGCGGACGGTTGTGGCGGGCCGTAGATATTGATGCTGAATTTTGTGAGGTTGTGAACCTCCGCAAAAAGGTGCGCTTCGTTAACGAATTGAAAATGTGATCGCAGGCGAGCGTAGATCGCCTCGCGCAATCCACCGCCGTTGGGGTCGTCATAGGGGCCTTCCGGATGCAGAAGACCCGTGACGCCCTGCGCGCTGGACAGGCGCCACGCCACAGGCAGGAAGCACTTGTACAGATTGGCCTTCTGCCCTTCGAGTAGCGAGTAGTTCTGGACTGCATTGAGCAGATTCTGGCTGCCTACGGCTTCTTCCAGCTCTGTGGTCCAGTCGTCCTGCAGGCCGGGAAAGCGCACGAACGCCTCGGCCCGTAGCTTGGTCAATTCACTGGCGCTGACCTTGCGAATCGCGAACAGCGGATTGGCCTCGCCCAGGATGCCGGCCTCGTTCCACTCGACCCTGAGCCACGGCGGATTGCCGAGAATCAGGTCGAAGCCGCCCCGGTTGCGGAATACATCGGCGAACGTCAGCTCCCAATGCAGGAAGCGACGCGTGCGTGCGATGGATTCGACATCGCGGATGCGCGGCAAGGCGTCGCGCAAGCGGTTGATGCGCAGGCGGCCGAACCGATCCTGCAGGGCAGGCTGTGCCGCCCCCGTGAGCCCGGACTGCGTCCCGAATCCTGCCAGCGTGGTCTGAGGCACGGATGCAATCGCCTGCGGTACCGCGTTCGCGACCAGGTCCAGCGTGCCTTGAGGCTCCAGGTCGACGATGCTTCCTTCCAGGATCGCGCCGATCTCGGTCCACCACTGGGCGCGAGACGGCAGGTTGGCGCTGTTTCGGATCGGCCAGAACCACAGGGCACACCAGTAGTCCATCACCAGCTTGAGGCGGCGATAGGGTGTCGCTTCGTTCTGGTCTTCGTTGAACAGACCGTCTTTGCGAATCTGTTCCTTCTCTTGCCGGCTGTGGCCTTGACCTTCGGCGCGAGACGTTGGCCAGACGGCCAGCGGATCCTCGGTGCGGGCGCGATCACGGGCCAACCAGGCGGCGTGCTCGTCCCACAGTGCATCGATCTTCGCGCTGAGCTGCTGGAGCCGGGCCAGCTCGTGCGATTCCAGCGGCTTGCAGAACTCCTTTCGCCACGCCTTCAGCCGCGCGAAGTCGCCGGGATACAGGCTCCTGGCGACCTTGTCCGTGTAGTGGGCCATGCCCGGATCGGGCAGCAGGAAGTGGTAGACCTCGGAGGCTTTGCGATCGGGCGTCCTGGGGTCGAGGCGACGGGGCGCCTGTTCGTGCCAGGCCGGCTTGGCCTTCGCCACCAGACACGAGGCGTCGTACACCTCATTGCGCGCACCGATCAGGCTGTTGCCGTCGAACAGCTGGTAGCCGAACCAGGGCACGCGGGCCGGTCGGGGCGGCAGGGGACGGCCATCGGCGTCTTCCGAAGGCTCGCCATAGATCGCATTCAGCCACAGCGACACCTCGGCCAGCTCGACGGCCACCGGGTTGAGGTCCACGCCGTAGACGTTGCGGTCGGCGATGTACATCCGGACCTTCTGCAGCTCGCGCGGATAGGTCTCATGCGGGATGCGGCGGCCTTCCTCGTCCTGCTTGCGTTCCAGATAGGCCTCGGCCAGCTGGTTCACGGCCTCGTTGAGGAAGGCCGCGCTGCCCATGGCCGGCTCGCAGACGGTGAGCTTCAGGATGTCGTCGGCGCGCTTGTCCTGCAGAAGCTCCTTCAGCGCGTACTTCACCAGGCAGCGGGTGAGGACCTGCGGGGTGTAGTAGCTGGCGGATTTCTCGCGGTCGCGTCCCGCCAGCCGGTAGATGAACGTGCCTTTGGGGTAGCGGCGCAGCCGGCGGTGGCCGTCTTCGTCCAGGTCGTAGACCCGCTCGGACTCCTTGTAGTCGCCGATGCGGCTCTCGGGCACGAACCAGGCGTTCTCGAGGTCATCGTCGGCCCTGGCGACGGTGCCTGCGTCCTCGTCCGAGCCTTCCTCATCCTCATCGCTCTCTGCGCGCTGGGCCTTCGGTGCAGGCTTCACCTCCACCAGGGTTTCCTTGGCGAAGAAGCCGCGATAGGACAGCAGCGCCTCGTAGACCGCGCCGAGCTGGTTGATGGACAGCAGCTGGTAGCTCACTCGTCCGCGGCGCTGGCCCTTCTTCTTCGGCCGCGTCAGCGACATCTGGCGGATGATCTGCTGCCAGAGATGATTCGGGAAACGCACGCGGTTGAGCAGCGGCGTTGCATCCGGATCGAAGAGCCGGCTGTCGAGCGGTGCCAGGGTGAAGCCGTCGCGCACGGCGGCCGCATGGGCGCGGAGCGGCTGGGCGCCAGCCTCGCCGGTGCCCTCATGGATGAGGCGGAAGAGGCGGGTGAGTGTCTCGTGGAAATAGGTGCCTTCGCGCGAGGCTTCGGTGGTGAGTTCCACCAGTTCCAGGTCTCGCAGCGACTCCAGGCTGTAGCCCTTGAGGTAGACCTCGCTGCGCTGGATGGGCACATAGCCCAGTTCCGGGCGCGCTTCGATGTAGAAAACGAACAGCAGCCGATACATCAGCCGCAGGCACTCGAGGCTGAGCTGTTCGGGGTCCAGCTCATGGCGGCCCGAGAAGATCGATTTCTTCTGGTCTTCCGCCAGTGCGCCCAGCTGTCGGACGGCCTCGTTGCCCAGCAGTTCGATGGCTTCACGCAGGGCGTACTTCAGGTCCTCGCTGACGCCGAACGCATGCTTGTGCGCGTTTTCGTCCAGGCCGTCGAGCAGGGGAAGGCCAGAGTCCGGCGCCACGTGGTCACGGTGGAGCAGCGCGGCCACGGCGCCCAGTGTCGGCCCATCCTTGCGGTCGAGGATCTCGGCCCAGTTGAACCTCAGTGCCCGGTTGTTGGGCCACTTGTAGCGATCGACGAGCAACCACTCGTCGGTGCCGAGAAGCAGCACGAAACGAGGCGGATGATCGCCGGCGAACACGGCTTCACCCAGCCACTCGGCCCATGTGGCGTCCCTGGCGTCCCGGGGCGGCTCCCCTGGATAGACACTCGTGTCGGGCGCCTGGTCCAGCAGGTCGTCGGCATCATGACCAAACCGGCCGGCAGGGATGACAAGCAGCAGGGGCCCGGACGAGCCCCGGTCCAGGCGCTGCCAAACCCGCAGCGGATGGCCATCCACCATCGTGGCGATCGATGGCTCGACCCGATAGCCCAGGGCATGGAGCAGCGGCGTTTGCAGCGCGATGAAGCCTTCGGTCCAGGCGGCGGCATCACGAACATGTCGCAGCCGCTCCCTGTCGCGCAGCCAGCGCGCGCCCAGGCCGGCGAGCTGCCGGTGCGGGGCGCGTTGGGCAGTGGGTTCATCCGGGCCTGCCTCCAGGGCGACTTCGGCGGACTCCCAGGCAGCGAGGCGTTCCCGGATATCGCCGCTGAAGACCTCAGCCAGGTAATGGTGGCCATAGAACTCGTTTTCGTTCGTGATTCCGGCAAAGTTCGAGCCGGCGTTGTCTGTCGCCATCGGTACGTCCTCAGGCTCAGCGGCGGACGGCCGCGAGCACCTGGATATGCGGGTGGGGCTCGGTTTGAAGGGTGTCGCGCACCCACGTCTCGTATTCGTCGAACACTCGGCGGATCTGGTCCACGCGGCGTTCGCGGCGCCCGGCGCGCAGAGCCTCGGGGCCTCCGTTTTTCTCGAGGCGCAGTTCCAGTTGCTGCAGCTGACGTGCCTGAAGGGCCTTGAGCGAGCGCAGTGTGCTTTCAAGCCGCGTTTCAAGGTCGGCAGCGAATTCGGCCTGGCGTCCCGCCACATGGCCGATCATCGCCTCCACAGCCTTGCGGAGATCCTCCTGAAGCGGCGAGGTGTCGAGGGGCGTTGCAGGGTTGGGCAGCTGGCCCGCCTTGATGCCCGCACGCAGGCAGAACTCCTCGAACGGCTCGAACGTGACCGGCGCCTTGCCCCGCAGTACGGCCACCTGCCATTCCACCAGCAGCGGTTGACCCTTGCGGTTGGGGACCAGGCCGAGAAGCAGGAAGGCCCGCTCGTCTTCAGCCAGCGCTGCCGACCGGATCACGGGTGCGGTGTGGCGCCCAAAGCGAGAAAGCACGCGGTCCCGCAGCCATTCACTGATGGGGTGCTGTGGCCAGAGGTAATGCAGCCGCGGCCAGCTCTCCTCTTCTTGCCGGGCCTGGCGAGCGCGTTCGATGGCGGCGGCGACCTGGTGCGGATTGTCAGAGAGCACGTAGCGATCATCCGGGTCCCGTGCTTCGCGGGGGATCTGGCGCAGGCGGTGCTTGAGGTCTGACGGGGCTGTGAGCGTGATCGCCCGTGCCTGATGATCCATCGTCCACTGGGCAACCTTGCCGCCACGGTCCAATTCTTCCAGTGCGGTCCTGGTGAACACCAAGTCATCGGGAAACAGGGAGGGTGGGTTGGCGATGTGCTTGAGGGCGCTCGGCGTCTCCTGCTCAGGCTGGAACAACTGCATCAGCCAGTCGCCTTCCCCTTCGGTCGCCTCGCTCGCCTCCCGCTCCAGAGCCTGCGAGAAGGCTTCCGGCGTAACGCCATCGGCCATTCGGTTGGCCACCTCGGCGGCTTCGAGATCCGGATCATGCAGATTCAGGAAGGCGCTGGGGTCGCCCAGGTCCCGGTTGGCGCGTTCGTCCTTCTCCTGCAGAACCTCAAGGATGCGCAGGTCGCCGCGGATGGTCTCGATCCCCGATTCCGTCATCAGGTAGGTGATACGGGGGCGGCGAGTCTGGCCATAGCGATCGATGCGGCCGTTCCGCTGCTGGAAAACCATCAGCGACCAGGGCAGGTCGAAATGCACCAGGCGATGGCAGAAATAGTGGAGGTTCAGGCCTTCCGAGGCGACGTCGGAGCAAAGCAGAACCCGCAGCGGGTCTTCCTGGCGACCGAAACGCTCAACGATGGCCTGCTGTTCGGTATCGCCAAGGCCGCCATGCAGGACGGTCAGCTGTTCTGATCTGAGGTTGAGGTCGGCGCTCAGGCGCTCCTGCAGCCAGGCGAGGGTTTCAATGCGCTCGGAGAAGATCACGAGGCGGTCATCGGCGGCTTTGGGCGACCAGCCGTCGTCATGATCGCGAAGCAGTGACAGCAGCCGCTGGTACTTGCTGAAGGCCGAAGGGGTGATGGCCTGAAGCCTGTCCGCCAGGGCGCCAAGCGCTTCCAGCTCGGCCAACTCATCATCGGTCGGTGCTGTCTTGCGTAGAAGCTGATCGCGGCGATTCTTCACCGACTGCAGGGCCGCCGCCGGGCTGGAGAAGGCGCCCTTCTGCATGCCGATGCGCTGAAGCTCATGCTGGCGTCCACTCAGGCAGTTGCCCCCCTGCGTGAAGGGAATGGTGAGCAGGGCTTCGAAGGCAGCTTCCTCGGCCGGCGACGCCTTGGCCCGAAGCATCTCCGTCACCCGCTCCTGGAAGTCACCCGCTACCTGGGTGGCGATGTCCTTCTTGAATCGGCGGATCACCAGGCCCTTGTCGCGGAAATCCTCGGGCGTGTAATCGTCCGGGTCGCTGATTGCCGTCGGGTCGAGCAGGGTCATGAGCGAGGCAAAGGATCGGGCCGAGCCGTCATGCGGCGTTGCCGAGAGCAGAATCAGCGAATCGGACCGGGTGGCCAGCAACCTTGCGAGGCGTGCCCGGCGGGAAAGCCCGGTCTCCCGCGCTCGAGCCGCCACGTTGTGGCACTCGTCGATGATGATCAGGTCCCACCACGCGTTCTCGAGATAGTTGCGGTACTCGAGGTTCGTCTTGAGCGTGTCGATCGAGATGATCGAACGGTCGAAATAGTTGAAAGGGTTGTGGTTGGCCGGAATCCGGTTGCGAACCGCCGCCAGACCCGCAGAGTCCAGGCGCACCAACGGAATGGAGAAACGGCTCCAGAACTCCTTCTGGAACTGGGTGAGCATGCTCTTGAGCGTGATCACGAGGATTCGGTTGCCACGACCGCGCTGGATGAGCTCGGTGGCCAGGATGCCGGCTTCCAGGGTCTTTCCGAGGCCCGTGGCGTCCGCGATGAGGATGCGTTGGCGGGGCTGCTTCAGTGCCTGGAGCGCCGGATCCAGCTGGTACGGGACCACGTTCATCACTGCCCGGTGGCCCATCCGGATTCTGTTGTCGTCCGGCAGATTGCGGCGAAGCACGCTCTCGATATAGAGCATCGAGGCGTTGAAATGACTTGAGGTGTCCGGGACCAGTCGGGTCTCAGCCGGGTCCAATACTTCGATAGCCGACTCAAGTCGGGTCAGGAACTGGGTCGAGACACCCCGGACGAGGTCGGAGATCCCGTCACAGGTCAGCATTTCGCCGCCGTCCCGGGAGGGATCGACGCGCCTGATCAGCCACTCTTCATCGCGGACGACGATCCGCGCACCCGGCGCCAGGATTGGATTCACTATGGTCTTGCTCCCTATCTCTTGCTGGCTTGGTGGCTCACTCGGGTCACCGCCTCCTCCTCCAGCGCCGCGGTGTCTATGCGGCGAGCCCCGGCGATATCGTGGCCGGATGTTTGGCCTGAGCGGGCCCCTGAGCCCTTGGAAGTGTAGCGTCAGGAAAGACGGATGTTCGCTTCGCAATCCTCCCTCGGCTTGTCTGAATCCGAAGCTCGCAGGCCGGGGCGGGATCATCCCCGGTCGACCCCAGCCGCCGCCGGGTTCGCTGCGATGCACTGCCCTGTCAGAACGGACGGGTTGATCGTGAAGAAAATGCTGGTAAAGGAGGGCCGTAACCGAGTGGACGCTTGCGAGGTCACGGCAAGCCATCTCGTCAGTGTCCGCGGAACGCCCAGCCTTTGTATGAGTCGGGGGTTCATATGCGTGCCTGCAGGGACATCGATCTCTGGTTCACGACCAAAGTCATGGTGCCGGTCAATCGGGCCGTCTGGGGCTCCCAGACCCATTGCCAGGACGTCAGTCGATGGGTGAAGGAAACGGTTTTTGACAAGATCGAGCAGTGGATTCGAAGCGAGCGGAAATTCTGCCGAGACCTCCCGTGGCCACTGGACTTCATCTGCAATGTTGTTGTTTCGATCCAGCACCTTGTGACCTATGTGCCGAGGACAATATGGAATCTGGTGACCGATACGATCTGCAACGTCATCTGGAAGATCATCGGATATGTGCTCGATTTCATCGTTCAGGTGATTGGCTGGCTGGCCACGACGACCATCTGTGTCGTGACGGATCCTGGCCAGCTTCTGGGTAAGGCCCTCGACGGTTGGCGAATCCTGGTTGACGCCCTCACCTACGCCCTCGATGTGGGTATGGGTGTACTCGATGTAGGCCGAGGCGTCGTCGACGACTTCTGCCGCATGCTCGATGAGGTCGGCAAGCCGCTCGGTTGGGCAAACTTGCTGCTCGCGCCTTGGCGTGCGGCGGCAAAGCTCGCCCACCTTCTCCTGTATGCCGGGGAGGCTGCGGTAGAGGGGGCCAAGGAATTGGTGAAGGGCGTCCTGCTGCTCAATGGCTGCGCGACCCTCCGCGGTTTGGCCAACATCGGCTCAGCGGTCGTCGAAGCGGGCATGGCTGTCGGCTTCGGTGTGCTGGCGCCCATGAAGGCGGTCGGAATGACAATCGCCGCGATACGCGACGGCATCGAGCAGGGCGAGCTCTGGAAGATCGTACGGTCGTCCATCGAGGCTGCATTTGCCGATGATCCGCCTCGGATAACGCGAGCGCTGAACAAGGTCGGTATCGACACAGCGAACGACGGACTGTCGTTCACGGTCGCGCCTTACCGAATGTACGTGAGCACCACAAATCGCATTCCCGACCTGCGCGAACTGCACCATCGCGGTGTCCTCGACCTCTATGCGCTTGCCGGTTACCCATCGACCTGTCCGCGTTTGGTCGGACAGCCATTGGGTGAGGTCGTTTATGCAGGATCCTCCGTGCGCGTGTCCGTGAACCATATCGCGGCCTTCCTTGCTGGTGAGTCGGATGATGTTCCGGAGTTTTGGGCCGTGGCGATTCGGAAGGATGTTTTTGTCCGACACCTGCGGGTTGCGCAACGCAAGTTGAGGAGCATCGGGATTCGTCTGGCATGGCGCCAGATCGTCGAGTATCGCGCCACATCGAACGATCATGTCCCGCTGAAGGGCGCCGATGGATCTGATCCAACAGGTCCCGGCCAGCGGACACAACAACGGATCTTCAAGGATCTCGGACGTAACGGCCGCACTGACGACCTGTCGATCATCCCGGCGCTCGCCCATTTCTTCTACACCGATCCGCCTGCATCGGAGCCCCCGCAATGGGGTCAGCTCAGCACGTCGACGAACAAGCTTCATGGCCTCGCGTCATGGTATCGCCCCACACCAGAAAACGCGGATGAATACGTTTCATACTCGGGTGTCACCTACCGCAGCGAATCTCCGGAGTTGGTATTCCGTTGGGTGCTGGCGCACGAGATCGGTCACTATCTTGGCGCCGACCACGACAGGCCGGACGGCAACCCGCGCCAACTCGACGAAATCATGTTTTCGCCATCCGACGGCAAGGTGCTGGCTGGCGGCGCACTCTTCGAGTTTCTTCTGGGCGGCAGCGAGCCCCGCTTCATGCTCACTGACGTCCGCACGGTGTGGCGCTGGATCACTGAAGCCGGGCGAAGGATGTTGCCGTGAGCCGGCCGCTCGTGATTCGGACTGCGCGCGAACTGGAGGCGCTGCGGAACCCAGCGACATGCCTGCAGGTGCGCCGCGTTACCTTGGATCTCGGGCTTGACCCGTCCGTTCAGACCCGGGCAGAACGCCGATTGAACGCCAACCTGCATCCTTGCGGCTGCGCTTGGGGCTCGGCAGCACTGGCCATGGCCAGCGCTGCCTGGATTGCGCACTTCGCATTGGTCGGAGCGCCGTCACTGGCTGCCGGCTCCATCCTGGCCGTCCTGACTCTCGTGCTGGTGGCCTCGGCCAAGGCCCTTGGGCATGCGGTCGAGACCCATCGTCTTGCCAGTACGCTCGACAAGCTCATCGTCGCCTGTGATCGACCGGGATCATCTCCGCTCGATGACACAATCCCATTCACGTCAGCTCTGGATTCCGTCAAACACGATTCGAGCGCAACGCCTTGAACGATCGGTGCTCTGTTATCGCCTGCGGCGGGACAGGCATGAGGCGCTGGTTGTCTGCCTTCTGAGCGGCATGTGCGACTGCGCGGTCTCGCTGTTGTCGACTGGCGTTTGATTGGGCGGACCGCAGCATGGAATAGCCGCGAAGGCATGGTTCGATGCATTTCGACGACGGTGGAGTTCGCAGGTATTCCTTGTGCTCGAATGTGAGGTCACGCGATCGTGTGTCGATGCATGGCTTGGATTGCGGCACGCAAAATGGGCGCATATAGCCCGTCATTTCACTGGTGCATGGTCGCGCGCTCGCGGCTATGCCGATCGACGTACATGAGACGAAGGGGCGGCCTGCGGCTCGCGCTCCGAACTCTCCTGCACCGCCGCGCGGGACTGCGCCCCTCCCCCCATGACTTCCGGCCCGGTTGACGTGCCGGGCTTCTGGTTCTACAACTGTAGTACGACAGGTGTAGAAGAGATGCCGGAATGGCCGAAGACATCGCATTGAGCGACCTGCAGCTGGATCTGATGCGGGTGCTGTGGCGGGCGGGGGAGCTGAGCGTGGCGGATGCCACGGCGGCGCTGGCCGACCGTGACCTGGCCCACACCACGGTGGCGACGCTGCTGACGCGGCTGGAGAAGCGCGGGGTGGTGGCCTCGCGCCGCGACGGCCGCATGCTGGTCTACCGCCCCTGCATCAGCGAGGACCAGGTCCGGCGGAGCATGGTCTCCAGCCTGATCGCCCAGGTGTTCCGGGGCGATCCCAAGGCGCTGCTGGCCCATCTGGTCAGCGAACGCGAGGTGGCCGGCGGCGATCTGGAGCAGGTCCGTGCACTGCTCGAACGCGACGAGGCGGGGAGGGGCGAGCCATGAGCCTGTTCGCGTCGATCTGGCCCGGATTCGGCGATGCGCTCGCGTCGATCGCCGGCCTCGGACTGACCTTCCTGATCCATGCCACGGTGCTGCTGCTGGCGGTCTGGGCGATCGAGCGCCTGGGCTGGCTGAAGGAGCCCGCCTGGGCGGAATGGGCCTGGCGCGTCGCGCTGTTCGGGGCCTTCGTGTCGGTGGCGGTCGAAGCCATTCCGCGCGCGGCCCCGGAGATGTCCTCCGCGCAGCGGCAAGACGCCATCGCGGCCGTGGAAGCGCCCGAAACCCTCCTGCCGACACGAGCGGTCGAGCAGTCCGCCGTGCCGGCGGCGACGGGCGTCGAGGCGCCGCAGCCGCCCGCCGCATTGCGTGCCGAAACCGGAGTGACGCGTACGCCTGCGATCGCCGCGCCGTTCGCCGTGCGCGTACCCGATGCGCTGATCGTGGCATTGCTCCTGCTGTGGGCCCTGGGCAGCGCGCTGCTCTCGCTGCGCGTGCTGCGCCAATCGCGCGGCGTGCTACGCCTGCGCGAGCGCCTGCTGCGTGATGGCGAGACGCCCGACGATGCCTTGCTCGACACCCTGCGGGACCTCGCCCGCGAGATGGGCGTGCGTGCGCCGCTGACGCGCATCCTGCCCGGGCTGGCGGGACCGCTGGTTCTGCCCGGCGCGATCCTCCTGCCGCTCTGGGCGGAAGGGCTCGATCCGCGCCAGCAGCGCGCCATGCTCGCGCACGAACTGGCGCACCTGCGCAGGCGCGATCCGCTGTGGCGCCCGCTGCAGCGCCTGGCCTGCGTGCCGCTGTTCTTCCACCCGCTGGCCTGGCTGGCGGTGCGCCGCCTCGAATCGCTGGCAGAAACCCTGTGCGATCGCGCTGCGGCCGAACGCAGCGGCGGCGGTCGCCCGCTCGCCGAGTGCCTGGCCGAATGCCTTGCGCGCGCAGCCTCATCGACACACGCACCACGCAGCGCCGGATGGGCGCTGGCGATGGCCGAACACGACGCCGGCATCGTGTCGCGCGTCAAGGACCTCCTGGAGACCCCGCACATGAAGATGTCATCGATCCCGGCGCGCTGGCGCTGGACCGCCGCAGGCCTGGCCCTGCTCGCCCTGGTCGCACTGCCCGGAGTGCTGGTCATCGCCCGACCCGGCGCCTTGCCCGGCTTCGGCAACCACGACCTGTCGGTCACCATCCGTCGCGATGGCGACACCTACACGGTGCGCGCCGGCCTGCCGGAAGCCGGCGAACGCTTCCGGCTGCGGATGGATGGCGAGGTCGCCTTCACCGCCAGCGAAGACGACATCGCGCGCATGGCGCCGGATGCGAGCTTCACGCTGCTGCAGCGTCGCGGCGGCGTCACCCGCGAACTCGATGTCGTGCCCGCTGCGAACGGGCTCAAGCGCACGTACCGCGTGAATGGCAAGGCGCAGGCCTTCGACGCCGATGCGAAGGCGTGGCTGGCCACGGCCATCCCTGAGATCTACCGCTTGTCCGGGATCGATGCCGAGGCGCGCATCCAGCGCATGATCGCCAGCGGCGGCGTGCCGCGCGTGCTCGGTGAAATCGGCCAGCTCCGCAGCGACCACGTGCGCGCGGCCTACATCGCCACGCTGTCCCGCGCCGCTGCACTGAGCGATGCGGACCTGGCTGTCGTGATCGCGTCGCTCGCGAAGATCGACTCGGATTACGAGAAGCGCCAGGCCATGGACGGCCTGCTGGCGCAGAAGCGCATCGCGCCTGCCAACCAGGCCGCACTGCTGGCGGCAGCGGACGGCATCGACTCCGACTTCGAGCGCAGCGAGTGGCTCATCGAGGCCGCAGGAAAGCTGCCCGTCGATGGCGCCAACGTCGCGCCCTGGCAGACCGCGCTGGCCGGCGTGGACAGCGATTTCGAGCGTCGCCGCACATTGCAGGCGTTGATCGAGCACGGCCAGTCGCGCGTCGCCGCCGTGTGCCTCGCGCTGTCGTCGTCGAAAGGGATGGGCAGCGACTTCGAGCTGCGTTCCCTGCTTGAGACGGCGGCGAAATCGCATGCCGTGGTCGCCGACGCCGACTACTTTGCGGTCGTCGAGGCCATCGACTCCGATTTCGAGCGTCGCGAAGCGCTGCTTGCGCTGGTGAAGGCCGCCGCGCCGGATGCGGCGCGCAGCCGGCGAGTGCTCGACAGCCTGCGCGGCATGGGCAGCGACTTCGAGCGCGGCGAAGTGCTGAAAGCCCTCGCGGAGGTCATGCCGAACGATCCCGCCCTGATCGAAGCCTATCGCGCCGCCACCCGCGGCATGGCCAGCCAGCACGAGCGCGGCGAAGCCGAGCAGGCGCTGGATCGGTTCTATCGCAGCTGAGCGTCGAAGGCATCCTGCGGAAACACGAAGGCCCCGGCATGACCGGGGCCTTCGCTTACCAGCTGCGGTGGATCGATGATCAGCCGGCGTACTTCTTCAGCAGCTCCGCTTCGCGCGCCTTGGCCTTGTGCAGGTGTGCTTCCTTCACGTGGCCGTAGCCGCGGATGTGCTCGGGGATCGCGGCACGGATTTGGTCGGGCACGGGATGGGCCGGCTTTCCTATGCGCGGATGGGGAGGACGAGCAGCATTCGACCGTCCGTCAAAGTCCGTTCTCTGTGCGCCAGGCCGCGATGCGTTGAGCATTGCCGTTGCAGATCGCCGTGAAGTCGGAGGAAAGCCGTGAGTCCGCAGCGGCAGTCGTCCAGAAGGCAGATGCCATTGCCCCAGCCTTCTCCCACACAGCGGCATGCGTACTGTCGAGCTGCGGCAGCGTGAATGGGCGGTCGTGGGTCAGTCCGGTCGGCGAGGGCCGGTAGTGCATTGGCAGCATGTCGTACACCGGCGTCAGTTTCAGGCGTTCGCTTTCGGGTTCAGCGAAAAAGCTCAGATTGCCGTGGTGCATGTCGTCGTTGCCGATCAGCCGGCCGAATGCATCGAGCAGGCGGATGGTCTCGATGTCGTCGGTGTCGATCATGCCTTGCGCATGCAGCGGCAGGGCGCCGGCCAGCCAGCCGCGCTGGTCGCTGCCGACGTAGGCCATGTCGAGGGCGTCGAGTGCGAATACGCCGACGCGGCCGCCCAACGGAGTGCGGTCGAAGCGCACGGATTCGAGAAAGCGGAATTTCTTGTAGTCGATGATCTCGCAGTTGACTGCAGGCAGGTCGAACCTATCAAGCGTCTGTAGCGCAATTTCCTCGCACAGAAGCAAATCTGCCCACCGTTCTACGGTTGGATTTCCTTCAGCTATGCTGGCGAATTTGACGATAACGGGTTTGATCTCGTCATCAGGTTGTACGATCGCAGTAATGAATTTTGGCCTTTCACCAGCTGCCGAGGAGGGTTCGGCAGGCTCGCTTTCGAGATTCAATGCCAGCTTCTCGTATCGTTCGCGTTTGTTTGATGCATTGGGTAGATAGTGCAACTTCGCCATTACCCGTAGAGCACCAAGATTCCAGGAGATCGGCTTCTCTCCTTCAAGGGCGAGATTGCCCGGTACATCCTGCATAACGCGGACGTGGCTTTCGATGATGTGTTCGGCTTGCCAAAACCGAATGTCCTGCGGGAAGTCGCTGCCGTGCATGAGTCTCTTGGCATTGATCCTCCCCAAATACCCCTGCGGTCTCAATACCTGCAAGAACCAAGGTAAATCCTCATACAACCCCTCCGCGAACTCGCCGCGCATGAACAACGGCAGCGGATGCACAGGTGCTAGTCGCCAGCGATAGCGCCCCTGCAGGGCCTGTAGCTTGCCGAGCAGCACCGGCTCGGCGTCGGGGCCGATCTTGTACAGCGGCCAGCTGTGGCCCAAGTCGCGCACATTGCGGCGCAGGGCATAGGCACTGGCGCGGCCCTTGCCTACGGCGACCACAGCATCGCCCAGACGCTTGAGTGCGCGAGTCACGGTGGGCGTGCTGACCGCCAGCCGGCGTGCGAGCGCGGTGGCACTCTCCGGTCCGAAGAAGTGGAGTTGCTCGATCAAGTCTCGGTCGATCTGCGGCATGCGGCGGGTACATGAAAAGCTGGGTCCGTTTATTTTCAGCACATCTGTTCAATAAAATCAAAGGCTTCCAATTGTCGACCGATGATCCGTGTAACGATTTCTGCAGCGCTCTCGTTTGGCTGGCCATCATCCGGATGCCGTGCGATGCCTCAAGTCATTGATTGCACGGCTGTTCATGGCTGCGGACGCCGAGCCGGGAGCCAAAGAAAAAGCCCGGTCGCTCTCGCGCCGGGCTTTTCCTCAACCGCAACGATACTGTCTGCCGGCCTTACGCCGCTTCCGCCGCCTGTTCCTTCGGCGCATTCCACTTCTTCAGCAGCTCCGCTTCGCGCGCCTTGGCCTTGTGCAGGTGCGCTTCCTTCACGTGGCCGTAGCCGCGGATGTGCTCGGGGATCGCGGCGATCTCGGCGGCGAGCGCGACGTTGTCGCTGCCGAGCTTGCCGAGCAGCACGTCGACGGTGGCGAAGTAGTCGGCGATGAGCTGGCGCTCCATCTTCCGCTCCTCGGTGTAGCCGAAGATGTCGAAGGTGCCGCCGCGCAGGCCGCGCAGCTTCGCGAGGAATCTGAATGCGGTGAACACCCAGGGGCCGTACTCGCGCTTCATCAGCTGGCCCTGCGCGTTCTTCTTCGCGAGCAGCGGCGGGGCGAGGTGGAAGTGGACCTTGAAGTCGCCCTCGAACTGCTGCTCGATCCGGCGCTTGAACTCGCCGCTGGTGTAGAGGCGCGCCACTTCGTACTCGTCCTTGTAGGCCATCAGCTTGAAGGCGTAGCGCGCGACCGCTTCCGACAGGTCGGTCGAGCCCGGCACCTTCGCCTGCTCGGCACTGCGCACCTTGCCGACGAGGTCGGCGTAACGCTTCGCGTACGCAGCATCCTGGTAGTCGGTGAGGAAGGCGACGCGGCGGGCGATGATCTCGTCGAGCGAACGCGACAGGCGCGCGTCGTCGAGCGGCTGGAACATGTCGCCGCTGCCGTTGGCCGGCACGTGGCGCAGTTCGTCGGCGCTGCGCAGGTCCGCGTTCTGCGGCATCAGGCCCGATTCGCGGCCTTCCGAGGCGGTGGGCGCGAGCAGCGGCAGCGCGTGCGGCGTGGCTTCGGCGGCGGTCGGCGCGTTGCGCACGATGCCGGCGGCCTCGACCACGGCCGGCAGGTCGATGGCGGCGAGGCGGCCCCAGGCGAACGCGGTCTTGTTCATCTGCACGGCGGCGCCGTTGAGCTCGACCGCGCGCATGATTGCGTCGAAGGAGATCGGCACCAGGCCCTGCTGCCAGGCGTAGCCGAGCATGAACAGATTGGCCGCGATCGCGTCGCCCATCAGCGCGGTGGCGAGCTGAGTGGCGTCGACGAGGTCGGGATCCTGCCCACCCAGCGCGGTGCGCACGGCGGACACGATGTCGGCGGCCGGGAACTGCATGTCCGGACGCGTGGTGAAGGTGCCGGGCATGGCTTCGTAGCTGTTGAGCACGACGCGGCTGCGGCCTTCGCGGATCTTCGACAGCGCCCAGTAGTCGTTGACGACGACCATGTCGCAGCCGAGCACCAGGTCGGCCTCGCCTGCGGCGATGCGCACGGCGTGGATGTCGTCCGGTGCCTTCGCGATGCGGATGTGGGTGGTGACCGCGCCGCCCTTCTGGGCCAGGCCGGTCTGGTCGAGCACGGTCGCGCCCTTGCCTTCGAGGTGGCCGGCCATGCCGAGCAGCGCGCCGATGGTGACCACGCCGGTGCCGCCGACGCCGGTGATGAGGATGTTCCAGGGCTTGTCGAGGCCGCTGGCGAACGTCGGCATCGGCAGGTCGTTCAGGCGGTCGGCCGCGTTGGCCTTCTTGCCCTTCTTCAGCTGGCCGCCGTGCACGGTGACGAAGCTCGGGCAGAAGCCTTCGACGCAGCTGTAGTCCTTGTTGCAGTTGCTCTGGTCGATGTCGCGCTTGCGGCCGAACTCGGTTTCCTTCGGCAGCACCGACACGCAGAAACTCTTCACGCCGCAGTCGCCGCAGCCTTCGCAGACCAGCGAGTTGATCGCGACGCGCTTCTGCGGATCCGGCAGCTTGCCGCGCTTGCGGCGGCGGCGCTTCTCGGTCGCGCAGGTCTGGTCGTAGATCATCACGCTGACGCCCTTGGCTTTGCGCAGCTTCTTCTGCACTTCGTCCAGGTCGCGGCGGTCGTAGTACTCGATGTCCGACGGGAACAGGTGGCGCTGGCGCGTCCACTTGGTGATGTCGTCGCTGACGACATAGATGGTGTACACGCCCTCGGCACGCATCTGCTGCGCGATCTGCGGTACGGTCAGCGTGCCGTCGACCGGCTGGCCGCCGGTCATCGCGACCGCGTCGTTGTAGAGGATCTTGTAGGTGATGTTCACGCCGGCGGCGATCGACTGGCGGATCGCCAGCGAGCCGGAGTGGAAGTAGGTGCCGTCGCCGAGGTTCTGGAAGACGTGTTCGGTCTCGGTGAACGCGGCTTGGCCGCACCACGTGACGCCTTCGCCGCCCATGTGGGTGAAGGTGTCGGTGCTGCGGTCCATCCACGTGACCATGTAGTGACAGCCGATGCCGCCGAGCGCGCGCGAACCTTCCGGCACCTTGGTCGAGGTGTTGTGCGGGCAGCCGCTGCAGTAGTGCGGCACGCGCGGGAAGCTGGCGCGGGGCAGGGCGAGTTCGCCTTCCTTCTGCTCGATCCACGCCAGCACGCCGCGGATCTGCTCGCTGTCGTGGAACTTCTGGATGCGGCGCGCGATGACCATCGCGATGCGCGCCGGGGTCAGCTCGCCGGTCGAGGGCAGGATCCAGTCGCCGCTCTCGTCGAACTTGCCGACGATGCTGGGGCGGCTGTTGTCGAGGTTGATGCCGTCGAAGTTGTAGAACAGCTCCTTCATCTGGCTTTCGATGAAGCTGAGTTTCTCCTCGACCACCAGGATGTCCTGCAGGCCGCGCGCGAAGGCGCGGATGCCCATCGGCTCCAGCGGCCAGGTCATGCCGACCTTGTAGACGCGGATGCCGAGGTCGGCGCAGGCGCGCGCGTCGAGGCCCAGGTATTCCAGCGCCTGCAGCACGTCGAGATAGCTCTTGCCGGTGGTGACGATGCCCAGGCGCGCGTTCGGCGAATCGATCACCACGCGGTCGATGCGGTTGGCGCGCGCGAACGCCTGCGCGGCCTTCACCGCATAGCGATGCAGGCGCATTTCCTGGTCGAGCGGCGGGTCCGGCCAGCGGATGTTGAGGCCGCCGAGCGGCATCTCGAAGTCGTCCGGCGTGATGATGTCCAGCGCCAGCGGATTGACGTCGACCGAAGCCGAGGACTCCACGGTTTCGGCGATCGTCTTGAAGCCGACCCAGCGGCCGGTGTAACGCGACATGGCGAAGCCGATCAGGCCCATGTCGAGGATGTCCTGCACGCCGGCCGGGTTGAGCACCGGCATCAGCGCGGACTGGAATTCGCCTTCGCTGCCGTGCGGCAGGGTGGAGCTGCGGCAGGCATGGTCGTCGGCCGCGAGCGCGAGCACGCCGCCGAACTTCGAGGTGCCGGCGGCGTTGGCGTGCTTGAACACGTCGCCGCAGCGGTCCACGCCGGGGCCCTTGCCGTACCACATGCCGAACACGCCATCGACCTTCGCGCCCGGGAACAGGTTGGTCTGCTGCGTACCCCAGACCATGGTCGCGCCGAGGTCCTCGTTGAGGCCCGGGGTGAACTTCACGCCGGCGCTGGCGAGATGCTTCTTGGCCTTCCACAGTTCGAGGTCGAAGCCGCCCAGCGGGCTGCCGCGATAGCCGGAGACGAAGCCGGCGGTGTTCAGCCCGGCGGCCTGGTCGCGCAGGCGCTGCATGATCGGCAGGCGGACCAGGGCCTGCACGCCCGAGAGGTAGATGCGGCCTTCGGTCCGGGTGAACTTGTGGTCCAGGGTGTAGTCGCGATCGACGGCGGGCGTGCCGGCTGCCGGCGAGCGGAGGTCGGTGGAACTGGCCATGGCGGGGGGTCCTGAAGGCGATTCGCGCAGCCCGACAGCGCGTCTGGCCCGGGGGCCGACGCTTGCGCGGAAAAGTGGGGCTAGAGCGAAAATTCTAGCAGGGACGGGCGCTTGTCACGAAATCGGGCGGTACCCCCGGGCCGCCGGGGCGAGCCATTCCCGAAAGCCATATGAAGGAAATTCACATCAAAGCCATCGAAACTGCTGAGCGCAAAGGGCTAAAATGTGACGCTGGGCGCAGACAGGTCATGGCTTAAGGGCTGGACTTCGTACACGCCGGATCGCCAGCCCAATCAGGGACATACTGGTTTTGCGATCGACAACGGCGGCGCTTGGCACGGAAATTGCAATGGCAGTCACAGTAGTTGCGCCCGCAAGGCGGACGGCTGCGTCTGATTGCGTGCGTGGGTCGGATTGCCCGGGGGTCGGGAATCCGGGGTTCGAGGTGGCAACAAACCAGCAACAACCCGGTCCGCTCGGTAGGGGAACGGGGGAAACACAACCATTGCGCTTCCGGTGTTTGCCGGGAGCTTCGATCCGGGAATCGGTCGGTGTCGCATCGGGGCGGCACGGCCTGGGGGAGTTTCAGTGCTTGCGAATCTGACCTGTTTCGTCGACCGCGCGCGTCGTGCCATCGCCGCAGCCTTCGTCTTCGGTGCCGCTGCGTTCGTCGCCAGTCCGGCCGTCCTGGCCCAGAACGCGGTCAATACCGCGTCGGTCACGACCCCGGCCACCGTCACCGATCCGAATGCGGCGAACAACACCGCGACGGACAGCGACGCCATCACCCGGACCACCAACCTCAGTCTCGTCAAGACGGCCAGCCCGAATCCGGTCGTCGTCGGTCAGACCCTGACCTACACGCTCACCGTGAGCAATGGCGGCCCGAGCGCCATCCTCGCCTCCGACACCTTCTCCCTCGTCGAATCCCTGCCTGCCGGCCTGAGTGGCTGCAGCTACACCCCGTCGACCGGCACCTTCAACGTCGGCACGATCGCGCCCGGCGCGACCGGCACCGGCACCTGGACCAACGCTGCCATCGCGAGCGGCGGCAGCATCACCCTCACCATCACCTGCAGCGTCACCGCGTCCGCGGCCGCCAGCATCACCAACACCGCCACCATCGTTCCGCCCACCGGCGTGACCGATCCGGACTGCTCCGGCGCGCCGGTCACCTGCGCGGGCAACAACACATCCACCGTCGGCACCACGGTCAATCGTCCGCAGCTGACGATGACGAAGACCGCGAGCACGGCGTCGTTCACCGTTGGCGTCCCGGCGAGCTACACGCTGCAGTTGTCGAACACCGGTACCGCTGCGACGACTGCGGTCTCGACGATCACCGACACCATTCCGACCGGTCTGACCATCGGCACGCTGCCGGCGGGTTGCTCGGCGGCGGGCCAGACGGTGACCTGTACTGTGGCGGCCGGCCTTGCGGCCGGCGGCAGCACCTCGTTCGTGATCCCGGTGACGCCGACCGCAGCTGCGGCCGCCAGCGTCACCAACACCGCCACGGTCAGTGGCGGCGGTGATACGACCTGCCCGGCCGCCGGCCGCTGCACCAGCAGCGTGATCACGGCCGTGGATCGGCCGAACCTCAATGCCGCCAAGACGGCGGGCGTCGCCACGGGTCCGTCCGTGGCCGGCACCTACACAGTGACGTACACCGTCACCGTGACCAATTCCGGCACCGCCTCCGGCACCTATGGTCCGCTGAGCGACGCGCCGGTCTTCCCGGCCGGCATCAACATCTCCGGTGCCACCTGGACCACCAGTGGCGCAGGTGCGCCCGCAGGCGGTTCCTCGGCCACCGGCGGCGCCTACGCCCTGGCACCGGCCGGCACCACGATCGCCGCAGGCGTCACCCACACCTACAACCTCACGATCACCTATACCTACGCCTCGAACGCGCCGGTGACCGTGTGCGCCGGCGTGCCCACCCCGGGCAGCGGCCTGTACAACGCGGTCTCGCTGCCCGGCGGGCAGGAAGGTGGCGCCGCCACCGACAACGCCGCGTGCGTGAACACCCCGCCGCCGCCGCCGTTCCTGACGATGACCAAGACCGCGAGCGCGAGCCCGTGGACGATCGGCGTCCCGGCGAGCTACACGCTCCAGGTCACCAACACCGGCGGCGTGGCCACCACGGCGGCCGCGACCATCACCGACACCATTCCGACCGGCCTGACCATCGGCACGCTGCCGGCAGGCTGCTCGGCGGCGGGTCAGACGGTGACCTGCACCATCGCGGCCGGTCTGGCGGTGAGCGGCAGCGCCTCGTTCGTGATCCCGGTGACCCCGACCCTGGCCGCCGGCACCAGCGTGACCAATACCGCGACCGTCAGCGGCGGTGGTGACCCGGGCTGCGGCGCCCAGCCGCGCTGCACCAGCTCGGTCGGCCCGACGACGATCAATGCGCCGCAGCTGACGCTGGCCAAGACGGCTTCGGCTTCGCCGTGGACCGTCGGCGTGCCGGCGAGCTACACGCTGCAGCTGTCGAACACCGGCACCGCCGCGACGACCGCCGTCTCGACGATCACCGACACCATCCCGGCCGGCCTGACCATCGGCACGTTGCCGGCGGGCTGCTCGGCGGCGGGCCAGACGGTGACCTGCACCGTGGCGGCCGGTCTGGCGGCCGGCGGCAGCACTTCGTTCGTGATCCCGGTGACGCCGACCCTGGCGGCCGGCGCGAGCGTGACCAATACGGCGAGCGTGACCGGTGGCGGTGATCCGACCTGTCCGGCGAACGCGCGCTGCACCAGCTCGGTCGGTCCGACGACGATCAACGCGCCGCAGCTGACGCTGACCAAGACGGCTTCCGCTTCGCCGTGGACCATCGGCGTGCCGGCGAGCTACACCCTGCAGGTGAGCAACACCGGCACGGCGGCGACGACCGCGAATGCTGCGATCACCGACCCGATCCCGGCCGGTCTGACCATCGGCACGCTGCCGGCGGGTTGCACCTCCGCAGGCCAGACCGTGAGCTGCCTGATTCCCGCCGGCCTGGCGGCCGGCGGCAGCACCTCGTTCGTGATTCCGGTGACGCCGACCCTGGCGGCCGGCGCGAGCGTGACCAATACGGCGACCGTGAATGGCGGCGGTGATCCGACCTGCCCGGCCGATGCACGCTGCACCAGCACCGCCGGCCCGACGCCGGTGAATGCGCCGCAGCTGACGCTGGCCAAGACGGCTTCGGCTTCGCCGTGGACCGTCGGCGTGCCGGCGAGCTACACGCTGCAGCTGTCGAACACCGGCACCGCCGCGACGACCGCCGTCTCGACGATCACCGACACCATCCCGGCCGGCCTGACCATCGGCACGTTGCCGGCGGGCTGCTCGGCGGCGGGTCAGACGGTGACCTGCACCGTGGCGGCCGGCCTGGCCGCTGGGGGCAGCACGAGCTTCGTGATCCCGGTGACGCCGACCCTGGCGGCCGGCGCGAGCGTGACCAATACGGCGAGCGTGACCGGCGGCGGCGATCCGACCTGCCCGGGCGACGCGCGCTGCACCAGCACTGCCGGCCCGACGCCGGTGAATGCGCCGCAGCTGACGCTGACGAAGACGGCTTCGGCCTCGCCGTGGACCGTGGGTGTCCCGGCCTCGTACACCCTGCAGGTGAGCAACACCGGCACGGCGGCGACGACCGCGAATGCCGCGATCACCGACCCGATCCCGGCCGGTCTGACCATCGGCACGCTGCCGGCGGGTTGCACCTCCGCAGGCCAGACCGTGAGCTGCCTGATTCCCGCCGGCCTGGCGGCCGGTGGCAGCACCTCGTTCGTGATCCCGGTGACGCCGACCCTGGCGGCCGGCGCGAGCGTGACCAATACGGCGACCGTGAATGGCGGCGGTGATCCGACCTGCCCGGCCGATGCACGCTGCACCAGCACCGCCGGCCCGACGCCGGTGAATGCGCCGCAGCTGACGCTGGCCAAGACGGCTTCGGCTTCGCCGTGGACCGTCGGCGTGCCGGCGAGCTACACGCTGCAGCTGTCGAACACCGGCACCGCCGCGACGACCGCCGTCTCGACGATCACCGACACCATCCCGGCCGGCCTGACCATCGGCACGTTGCCGGCGGGCTGCTCGGCGGCGGGTCAGACGGTGACCTGCACCGTGGCGGCCGGCCTGGCCGCTGGGGGCAGCACGAGCTTCGTGATCCCGGTGACGCCGACCCTGGCGGCCGGCGCGAGCGTGACCAATACGGCGAGCGTGACCGGCGGCGGCGATCCGACCTGCCCGGGCGACGCGCGCTGCACCAGCACTGCCGGCCCGACGCCGGTGAATGCGCCGCAGCTGACGCTGACGAAGATGGCTTCGGCCTCGCCGTGGACCGTGGGTGTCCCGGCCTCGTACACCCTGCAGGTGAGCAACACCGGCACGGCGGCGACGACCGCGAATGCCGCGATCACCGACCCGATCCCGGCCGGTCTGACCATCGGCACGCTGCCGGCGGGTTGCACCTCCGCCGGTCAGACGGTGAGCTGCCTGATTCCCGCCGGCCTGGCGGCCGGCGGCAGCACCTCGTTCGTGATCCCGGTGACGCCGACTGTGGCGGCCGGCGCGAGCGTGACCAACACGGCGACCGTGAATGGCGGTGGCGATCCGACCTGCCCGGGCGACGCGCGCTGCAGCAGCACCGCCGGCCCGACGCCGATCGGGGGCGCCCAGCTCACCCTCCTCAAGACCGCGAGCGCATCGCCGTGGACGGTCGGTGTGCCCGCTTCGTACACACTGCAGTTGTCCAATACCGGTAGTGCCGCGACCACGGCAGTCGCGACGATCACCGACACCATTCCGGCCAGCCTGACCATCGGCACGCTGCCGGCGGGCTGCTCGGCGGCGGGTCAGACGGTGACCTGCACCGTGGCGGCCGGCCTGGCGGCCAGTGCCAGCACCTCGTTCGTGATCCCGGTGACGCCGACCGCCGCAGCGGCGCCGAGCGTAACCAATACCGCGACCGTCAATGGCGGTGGCGATCCGACCTGCCCGGCCGATGCCCGCTGCACCAGCACCGCCGGCCCGACGCCGGTCAACGCCAGCGCCGACCTGTCCATCGTCAAGACCCAGAGCACCCCGAATCCGGCCGTGCCTGGTCAGACGGTGACCTGGACGGTGACCGTCACTAACAACGGTCCGTCGGATGCTGCCGCCGTGACCACGACCGACACCGTGTCGGCTTCGGTCAGCGGCCTGAGTGTCGGTGGCGCGGATGGTGCGTCGTGCACCGTCACCGGCCAGGACGTGAACTGCGCCTTCGGCACGGTCGCCAATGGCGCCAGCCGTACGTTCACGATCACCGGCACGCTCGCCGCGAACTTCACCGGCAACCTCGCCAACACGGCGACGGTGAGCAGCACCACGAATGACCCGACCCCGGGCAACAACAGCTCGACCTCGAGCACGCCGAGCGCGCCCACTGCGGACGCCGCGATCGCCAAGACCCTGCTGACCGCTTCGCCGGTCCAGGCAGGCGGCACGGTGTCGTACCAGATCGTCGTGACCAATGCCGGTCCGTCGAACCTGGTCGGTGCCAGCGTGGCCGACACCCTCCCGGCGCAGCTCACGGGCGCGACCTGGACCTGCACCGCGACCGGCAGCGCCAGCTGCGGTACCGCCAATGGTGCCGGCAACGTCGCCACCACGGTCGACATCGCGGCCGGCGGCGGCAACTCGATCACCATCGTGGTCACCGGCACCGCGCCGGTCACCACGCCCAGCACGATCGCGGCCAACACCGCGACTGTCACGACGCCCGGCGGCACCACCGACCCGAACCCGGGCAACAACAGCTCGACCGTGCCGGCGATCCCGGTCACGGCGCTGGTGATCGACGCGTTTGACGACGACTACACGGGCACGCCGGTGAACGGCGCGTCGGGTGGCAGTCTGCCGAGCGTGCTGGGCAACAACGGCAACGGCATCGACACCCTGAATGGTGCGCAGGCGACGGTGGGCGGCGGCGGCAACGTGACGCTGACCCCGGGTGCGGCGCCGACGCCGGCTGCGGGCAGCATCACGATGAATGCGGATGGCACGATCACGATCGCGCCTGGCACGACGGCGGGCGTGTACACGTACACGTACACGATCTGCGAAGTGCTGAACCCGACGAACTGCGACACGGCGACGGCGACGATCGTGGTGGACGCGGCGCCGATCGTGGCGAACGACGACACGGGCGGCCCGGTGAACGGTGCGAGCGGTGGCGTGGGTGTGCCGAACGTTCTGGTGAACGACACCTTGAATGGTGTGGGACCTGTGACGGTGGGCGTGGGCGGCAATGTGGTGCTGACGCAGGTGTCGACGACGAACCCGAACGTGACGCTGAACCCGGCGACGGGCGCGGTGAATGTCGCGCCGGGTACGCCTGCGGGCACGTACGCGGTGACGTACCAGATCTGCGACCTGATCAATGGGACGAACAACTGCGCGACGGCGACGGCGACGGTGACGGTGGCTGCGCCGCCGATCGTGGCGAACCCGGACAGTGGCACGGTGGCGAACGGCGCCAATGGCGGTGTGGCGGTGCCGAACGTTCTGGTGAACGACACCTTGAATGGTGTGGGACCTGTGACGGTGGGCGTGGGCGGCAATGTGGTGCTGACGCAGACGGCGACGACGAACCCGAACGTGACGCTGAACCCGGCGACGGGCGCGGTGAACGTGGCGCCTGGCACGCCTGCGGGCACGTACACGGTGACGTACCAGATCTGCGACGTGCTCAATGGTCCGTTGAACTGCAGCACGACGACGGTGACGGTGACGGTGGGTGCTGCGCCGATCGTGGCGGAGGATGACGACTACACGGCGACGCCGGTGAACGGCGGCTCGGGCGGCAGCCTGCCGAGCGTGCTGGGCAACAACGGCAACGGCATCGACACCCTGAATGGTGCGCAGGCGACGGTGGGCGGCGGCGGCAACGTGACGCTGACCCCGGGTGCTGCGCCGACGCCTGCGTCGGGCAGCATCACGATGAATGCGGATGGCACGATCACGATCGCGCCTGGCACGACGGCGGGCGTGTACACGTATGCGTACACGATCTGCGAAGTGCTGAACGGGACGACGAACTGCGACACGGCGACGGCGACGATCGTGGTGGAGGCGGCGCCGATCGTGGCGAACGACGACACGGGCGGCCCGGTGAACGGTGCGAGCGGTGGCGTGGGTGTGCCGAACGTTCTGGTGAACGACACCTTGAATGGTGTGGGACCTGTGACGGTGGGCGTGGGCGGCAATGTGGTGCTGACGCAGGTGTCGACGACGAACCCGAACGTGACGCTGAACCCGGCGACGGGCGCGGTGAATGTCGCGCCGGGTACGCCTGCGGGCACGTACGCGGTGACGTACCAGATCTGCGACCTGATCAATGGGACGAACAACTGCGCGACGGCGACGGCGACGGTGACGGTGGCTGCGCCGCCGATCGTGGCGAACCCGGACAGTGGCACGGTGGCGAACGGCGCCAATGGCGGCGTTGCGGTGCCGAACGTTCTGGTGAACGACACCTTGAATGGTGTGGGACCTGTGACGGTGGGCGTGGGCGGCAATGTGGTGCTGACGCAGACGGCGACGACGAACCCGAACGTGACGCTGAACCCGGCGACGGGCGCGGTGAACGTGGCGCCTGGCACGCCTGCGGGCACGTACACGGTGACGTACCAGATCTGCGACGTGCTCAATGGTCCGTTGAACTGCAGCACGACGACGGTGACGGTGACGGTGGGTGCGGCGCCGATCGTGGCGGAGGATGACGACTACACGGCGACGCCGGTGAACGGCGGCTCGGGCGGCAGCCTGCCGAGCGTGCTGGGCAACAACGGCAACGGCATCGACACCCTGAATGGTGCGCAGGCGACGGTGGGCGGCGGCGGCAACGTGACGCTGACCCCGGGTGCTGCGCCGACGCCTGCGTCGGGCAGCATCACGATGAATGCGGATGGCACGATCACGATCGCGCCTGGCACGACGGCGGGCGTGTACACGTATGCGTACACGATCTGCGAAGTGCTGAACGGGACGACGAACTGCGACACGGCGACGGCGACGATCGTGGTGGAGGCGGCGCCGATCGTGGCGAACGACGACACGGGCGGCCCGGTGAACGGTGCGAGCGGTGGCGTGGGTGTGCCGAACGTTCTGGTGAACGACACCTTGAATGGTGTGGGACCTGTGACGGTGGGCGTGGGCGGCAATGTGGTGCTGACGCAGGTGTCGACGACGAACCCGAACGTGACGCTGAACCCGGCGACGGGCGCGGTGAATGTCGCGCCGGGTACGCCTGCGGGCACGTACGCGGTGACGTACCAGATCTGCGACCTGATCAATGGGACGAACAACTGCGCGACGGCGACGGCGACGGTGACGGTGGCTGCGCCGCCGATCGTGGCGAACCCGGACAGTGGCACGGTGGCGAACGGCGCCAATGGCGGCGTTGCGGTGCCGAACGTTCTGGTGAACGACACCTTGAATGGTGTGGGACCTGTGACGGTGGGCGTGGGCGGCAATGTGGTGCTGACGCAGACGGCGACGACGAACCCGAACGTGACGCTGAACCCGGCGACGGGCGCGGTGAACGTGGCGCCTGGCACGCCTGCGGGCACGTACACGGTGACGTACCAGATCTGCGACGTGCTCAATGGTCCGTTGAACTGCAGCACGACGACGGTGACGGTGACGGTGGGTGCGGCGCCGATCGTGGCGGAGGATGACGACTACACGGCGACGCCGGTGAACGGCGGCTCGGGCGGCAGCCTGCCGAGCGTGCTGGGCAACAACGGCAACGGCATCGACACCCTGAATGGTGCGCAGGCGACGGTGGGCGGCGGCGGCAACGTGACGCTGACCCCGGGCGCGGCGCCGACGCCTGCGTCGGGCAGCATCACGATGAATGCGGATGGCACGATCACGATCGCGCCTGGCACGACGGCGGGCGTGTACACGTACACGTACACGATCTGCGAAGTGCTGAACGGGACGACGAACTGCGACACGGCGACGGCGACGATCGTGGTGGAGGCGGCGCCGATCGTGGCGAACGACGACACGGGCGGCCCGGTGAACGGTGCGAGCGGTGGCGTGGGTGTGCCGAACGTTCTGGTGAACGACACCTTGAATGGTGTGGGACCTGTGACGGTGGGCGTGGGCGGCAATGTGGTGCTGACGCAGGTGTCGACGACGAACCCGAACGTGACGCTGAACCCGGCGACGGGCGCGGTGAATGTCGCGCCGGGTACGCCTGCGGGCACGTACGCGGTGACGTACCAGATCTGCGACCTGATCAATGGGACGAACAACTGCGCGACGGCGACGGCGACGGTGACGGTGGCTGCGCCGCCGATCGTGGCGAACCCGGACAGTGGCACGGTGGCGAACGGCGCCAATGGCGGCGTTGCGGTGCCGAACGTTCTGGTGAACGACACCTTGAATGGTGTGGGACCTGTGACGGTGGGCGTGGGCGGCAATGTGGTGCTGACGCAGACGGCGACGACGAACCCGAACGTGACGCTGAACCCGGCGACGGGCGCGGTGAACGTGGCGCCTGGCACGCCTGCGGGCACGTACACGGTGACGTACCAGATCTGCGACGTGCTCAATGGTCCGTTGAACTGCAGCACGACGACGGTGACGGTGACGGTGGGTGCGGCGCCGATCGTGGCGGAGGATGACGACTACACGGCGACGCCGGTGAACGGCGGCTCGGGCGGCAGCCTGCCGAGCGTGCTGGGCAACAACGGCAACGGCATCGACACCCTGAATGGTGCGCAGGCGACGGTGGGCGGCGGCGGCAACGTGACGCTGACCCCGGGTGCTGCGCCGACGCCTGCGTCGGGCAGCATCACGATGAATGCGGATGGCACGATCACGATCGCGCCTGGCACGACGGCGGGCGTGTACACGTATGCGTACACGATCTGCGAAGTGCTGAACGGGACGACGAACTGCGACACGGCGACGGCGACGATCGTGGTGGAGGCGGCGCCGATCGTGGCGAACGACGACACGGGCGGCCCGGTGAACGGTGCGAGCGGTGGCGTGGGTGTGCCGAACGTTCTGGTGAACGACACCTTGAATGGTGTGGGACCTGTGACGGTGGGCGTGGGCGGCAATGTGGTGCTGACGCAGGTGTCGACGACGAACCCGAACGTGACGCTGAACCCGGCGACGGGCGCGGTGAATGTCGCGCCGGGTACGCCTGCGGGCACGTACGCGGTGACGTACCAGATCTGCGACCTGATCAATGGGACGAACAACTGCGCGACGGCGACGGCGACGGTGACGGTGGCTGCGCCGCCGATCGTGGCGAACCCGGACAGTGGCACGGTGGCGAACGGCGCCAATGGCGGCGTTGCGGTGCCGAACGTTCTGGTGAACGACACCTTGAATGGTGTGGGACCTGTGACGGTGGGCGTGGGCGGCAATGTGGTGCTGACGCAGACGGCGACGACGAACCCGAACGTGACGCTGAACCCGGCGACGGGCGCGGTGAACGTGGCGCCTGGCACGCCTGCGGGCACGTACACGGTGACGTACCAGATCTGCGACGTGCTCAATGGTCCGTTGAACTGCAGCACGACGACGGTGACGGTGACGGTGGGTGCGGCGCCGATCGTGGCGGAGGATGACAACTATCCGGCTGTCGATGGCCTGGTGGGTACGACCACCCCGACGGTGCTGGTCAATGACACGCTGAACGGCGGTCCGGTGACGGTGGGCGTGGGCGGCAACGTGACGCTGACTCCGGGTGCGGCGCCGACGCCGACTTCGGGCAGCATCGTGATGAACCCGGACGGCACGATCACGATCGCGCCGAACACCGAGGCGGGCACCTACACCTACCCGTACACGATCTGTGAAGTGCTGAACGGGACGACGAACTGCGACACGGCGACGGCGACGATCGTGGTGACCGCCCAGCCGAGCCTCACCGTGCTGAAGACGGCGGGCACGCCGTCGGGCAACACGGCGGGCAGCACGATCGCGTACAGCTTCCTGGTGACCAACACCGGCAACGTGACGATCACGGGTCTGGTGGTGAACGACGCGCAGCTGGATGCGCCGGGTGCGACCTGCCCGGTGACGACGCTGGCGCCGGGCGCGAGCACGACCTGCACGGGCGTGCACACGATCACGCAGGCGGAAGTGGATGCGGGCGTGGTGAACAACAGTGCGACGGTGACCGGTTCGACGCCGGGCGGTGGCAGCACGACTTCGCCGCCGTCGACGACGAGCACGCCGATCGCGGCGGCGCCTGCACTGACCGTGGTGAAGACGGCGGGCACGCCGTCGGGCAACACGGCCGGTTCGACGATCGCGTACAGCTTCCTGGCGACGAACACCGGCAACGTGACGATCACGGGTCTGGTGGTGAACGACGCGCAGCTGGATGCGCCGGGTGCGACCTGCCCGGTGACGACGCTGGCGCCGGGCGCGAGCACGACCTGTACGGGCGCGCACACGATCACGCAGGCGGAAGTGGATGCGGGCGTGGTGAACAACAGCGCGACGGCGACCGGTTCGACGCCGGGCGGTGGCAGCACGACTTCGCCGCCGTCGACGACGAGCACGCCGATCGCGGCGGCGCCTGCACTGACCGTGGTGAAGACGGCGGGTACGCCGTCGGGCAACACGGCCGGCTCGACGATCGCGTACAGCTTCCTGGCGACGAACACCGGTAACGTGACGATCACGGGTCTGGTGGTGAACGACGCGCAGCTGGATGCGCCGGGTGCGACCTGCCCGGTGACGACGCTGGCGCCGGGCGCGAGCACGACCTGTACGGGCGTGCACACGATCACGCAGGCGGAAGTGGATGCGGGCGTGGTGAACAACAGCGCGACGGCGACCGGTTCGACGCCGGGCGGTGGCAGCACGACTTCGCCGCCGTCGACGACGAGCACGCCGATCGCGGCGGCGCCTGCACTGACCGTGGTGAAGACGGCGGGTACGCCGTCGGGCAACACGGCCGGCTCGACGATCGCGTACAGCTTCCTAGCGACGAACACCGGTAACGTGACGATCACGGGTCTGGTGGTGAACGACGCGCAGCTGGATGCGCCGGGTGCGACCTGCCCGGTGACGACGCTGGCGCCGGGCGCGAGCACGACCTGTACGGGCGTGCACACGATCACGCAGGCGGAAGTGGATGCGGGCGTGGTGAACAACAGCGCGACGGTGACCGGTTCGACGCCGGGCGGTGGCAGCACGACTTCGCCGCCGTCGACGACGAGCACGCCGATCGCGGCGGCGCCTGCACTGACCGTGGTGAAGACGGCGGGCACGCCGTCGGGCAACACGGCCGGTTCGACGATCGCGTACAGCTTCCTGGCGACGAACACCGGCAACGTGACGATCACGGGTCTGGTGGTGAACGATGCGCAGCTGGATGCGCCGGGTGCGACCTGCCCGGTGACGACGCTGGCGCCGGGCGCGAGCACGACCTGTACGGGCGTGCACACGATCACGCAGGCGGAAGTGGATGCGGGCGTGGTGAATAACAGCGCGACGGTGACCGGTTCGACGCCGGGCGCTGGCAGCACGACTTCGCCGCCGTCGACGACGAGCACGCCGATCGCGGCGGCGCCTGCACTGACCGTGGTGAAGACGGCGGGTACGCCGTCGGGCAACACGGCGGGCAGCACGATCGCGTACAGCTTCCTGGCGACGAACACCGGCAACGTGACGATCACGGGTCTGGTGGTGAACGATGCGCAGCTGGATGCGCCGGGTGCGACCTGCCCGGTGACGACGCTGGCGCCGGGCGCGAGCACGACCTGCACGGGCGTGCACACGATCACGCAGGCGGAAGTGGATGCGGGCGTGGTGAACAACAGTGCGACGGTGACCGGTTCGACGCCGGGCGGTGGCAGCACGACTTCGCCGCCGTCGACGACGAGCACGCCGATCGCGGCGGCGCCTGCACTGACCGTGGTGAAGACGGCGGGCACGCCGTCGGGCAACACGGCCGGTTCGACGATCGCGTACAGCTTCCTGGTGACCAACACCGGCAACGTGACGATCACGGGTCTGGTGGTGAACGACGCGCAGCTGGATGCGCCGGGTGCGACCTGCCCGGTGACGACGCTGGCGCCGGGCGCGAGCACGACCTGCACGGGCGTGCACACGATCACGCAGGCGGAAGTGGATGCGGGCGTGGTGAACAACAGCGCGACGGTGACCGGTTCGACGCCGGGCGGTGGCAGCACGACTTCGCCGCCGTCGACGACGAGCACGCCGATCGCGGCGGCGCCTGCGCTGACCGTGGTGAAGACGGCGGGCACGCCGTCGGGCAACACGGCCGGTTCGACGATCGCGTACAGCTTCCTGGCGACGAACACCGGTAACGTGACGATCACGGGTCTGGTGGTGAACGATGCGCAGCTGGATGCGCCGGGTGCGACCTGCCCGGTGACGACGCTGGCGCCGGGCGCGAGCACGACCTGCACGGGCGTGCACACGATCACGCAGGCGGAAGTGGATGCGGGCGTGGTGAACAACAGCGCGACGGTGACCGGTTCGACGCCGGGCGGTGGCAGCACGACTTCGCCGCCGTCGACGACGAGCACGCCGATCGCGCGCAATCCGGCGCTCAGCACCACCAAGACGGCGGCGCTGACCAGCGATGGTGGCGTGGCGGGCTCGGCGGATGTCGGCGACGTGATCACCTACGCGGTGACGGTGACCAACACCGGCAACGTGACGATGACGCTGACCTCGGTGATGGACAGCTTGGAAGGCCGTACGCCGGTCGCGCTGACCTGCACGCCGATGACCCTGGCCCCGGGCCAGAGCGCGACCTGCAACAGCTATACCTACACCGTGCTCGACAGCGACATCACGACGGTCGGCCCGACCCTCGACAACGTGGTCACGGCCACGGGCACGTCGGTTGGTTCGGCGCAGTCGGTCAGCTCGTCCAGCACTGCGGTCGTGACGATCAATGGCGTGCCGGCGACGGTCCGCGTGACCAAGGTGGCCTCGCCGCGCGACGTGAAGGTGGGCGACCTCGTGCGCTACACGGTGACGATGCAGAACACGAGCCAGACCCCGGTGGTCGACGGCACGATGATCGACACGCCGCCGGCGGGCTTCACCTACGTCGAGGGTTCGCTGACGGTCGCCGATGCCGACAACAGCGGTCGCCTGGTCGGGACGTATCCGATCCGCGTCGACCGCATCGACATCGCGCCCACCGGCCGCGCCACGATCACCTACCTGCTGCGCGTGGGCGCGGGCGTCCGTCCGGGCATCCACACCAACAGCGCGGTGGTCGAGGACAACGGTTCGGTGGTCTCCAACGTGGCCACGGCCGATGTGCAGCTGACCGGTGACCCGATGCTGGAGGAATCGCTGATCGTCGGTACCGTGTTCAACGACACCAACGGCAACGGCCTGCAGGACGAAGGCGAACGCGGTGTTCCGGGCGTGCGCATCGCGACGGTGGAAGGCATCCTGGTCGAGACCGACCAGCACGGCCGCTACCACCTGACCGGCATGAACGGCGGACGCTGGGAACGCGGTCGCAACATCATCCTCAAGGTCGATCCGGCCACGCTGCCGCCGGGCACCACCTTCACCACGGACAACCCGCTGGTGAAGCGCGTGACCCCGGGCCTGCCGGCGCGCTTCGACTTCGGCGTGAAGCTGGTCCAGGGCACGTTCGAGGGCGGCACGAAGGCGGTGGAGATGGAGCTGGGTTCGGTGATGTTCGCGCCGGGCAGCGCCGAGATCCGCGCCGAGTACCGCGAGGCGATCGACAGGATGGCCGAGACCACGCAGAAGTTCGGGGGCGGCGAGGTGATCGTCGCCGCCGAGGGCGACAGCGACCTGCTCGCCTTCGAGCGCGCGGTCGCGGTGCGCGACGCGCTGGTGGCGAAGCTGCCGCCGGCCGTCGCCTCGGCCCTGCGGATCAGCGTGCGCGCCAATCCGCAGGAACCGGCGAGCACGGTGGTGGGCGTGATGGACTGGCCGCTGATCGGCACGTTCCTGTTCGAGACGGACAGCGCCGAGATCAAGCCGGAGTACCTGCCGCTGGTCCGCCGCATCGCCGAGTACATGGCGGAGATCGGCACCACGCGCGTCGCGGTGGTCGGCCATGCCGACAAGCGCGGCTCCGAAGAGCACAACGTGGCGCTCGGCATCCGGCGCGCCAAGGCAGTCCAGGAGGCCATCGCGGAAGCGTTGCCGGCAGAGATGCGCAACGGTGTGAAGGTCGATTTCAACGTGGATCCGGCAGCCCCTGCCGGCATGAACGGTCTGTGAGGGGCGCCGACATGAAGATGAAACTGCTCGACTACACCCTGATCTGCATCCTCGCCGGCGGCATGGCCACCGGTGCGAGCGCACAGGACACGCCCCAGGATGCGCCGGCTGATGCCACGCAGTGCGGCGAGTCCGGCTGTGCCTCCAGCGAGGGCGTGCTGTTCAAGGTGCGTACCCGCGGCGAACAGCGGCCGGTGACGAATGCGACCAGCGACCGCGCCGATTCGGCCACGCTGCAGCCCGACCGTCGCGTGACGGTCGAGGCCGAGCGCATCGATTCGAAGTGGGAATACGACCTCAAGCCTGGCCAGGCGATGGCGATCGGCCGCTGGTCGACCGACCTGCCTGGCGGTGGCGTGATCTGGGCGACCGAGGATCCCAACCTCGGCCAGCCGCAGTTCAACGTGTCCGCGCCGTCGCTGGTGCCGTTCGACGGCAGCCGCATCACCAAGCCGGTGCGCTTCTATGCCTACAACAACTATCCGGCCTTCATCCAGCGCGCCGAAGTGCTGATCTACCGCGCCACCGACGCCGACCTGGTGTCGCCGCTGGCCAAGGTGGACCTGCCGGTTGCGGGCGTGAGCGAAGTGCAGTGGGATGGCACGCTGCCGAGCGGCTACCAGCCGCAGGCCGGCGACGAACTGCTGTACCTGGTGCGCGCCTACGGTGCCGACGGCAGCTACGACGAAACCTTCCCGCGCCGCCTGCAGCTGGTGCGCCCGGAGGAAGTCGAACGCGGCAACCAGGTGCTGCGCAACTCGGTCGAGCGCAGGACCGGCGCGGCGATGAGCGCCGAGGAAGCCGAGCAGCGCAGCCTGGTCGAAGGCGTGTTCGGCGAGAACTCGCTGCGCCAGCAGAACATCCCGATCTACGGCTCGCGCATCCGCATCCAGGGACGCGACATTCCCGACGGCATGAGCGTGCGCATCAACGGCCAGAGCCATCCGGTCGACCTGCAGCGCAAGCTCGTCGCCGAATACCTGGTGCCCGTGGGCCGCCACCAGTTCGACATCGACGCCAGCGGGCCCGACCAGCAGGCCGTGCGCGAACGCCTCGACATCGACGTCAGCGGCAAGTACATGTTCGCCGTCGCGATCGCCGACTTCACCGCGTCCGGCAACAGCGTGTCCGGTTCGATCGAACCGCTGGCCGGCGACGACCGCTACGACGACAGCTTCCTGATCGATGGCCGCCTGGCCTTCTACCTGAAGGGCAAGGTCAAGGGCAAATACCTCATCACCGCGCAGGCCGATACCCAGGAGCGCGAGCTGCGCGACCTGTTCGACGGCTTCTGGGACGCCGATCCGCAGGACGTGTTCCGCCGCCTCGACCCGGATGCCTACTATCCGGTCTACGGCGACGATTCCACCACCTATCGCGACGTCGACACCATGGGCCGCCTGTACGTCCGTGTCGACTGGGACAAGAACCAGGCGCTGTGGGGCAACTTCAACACAGGCGTCACCGGCACCGAATACGGCCAGTACTCGCGTTCGCTGTACGGCGCCGCGCTCAGCTGGCGTTCGCGCCGCACCACCGACCTCGGCGAGGCCGGCACGCAGGTCAAGGCCTTCGGTTCCGAGGCGCAGACCGCACCGGGCCACAGCGAATTCCTCGGCACCGGCGGCAGCCTGTATTACCTCAAGCACACCGACGTGCTGCCCGGTTCGGACAAGGTCGTGCTGGAAGTGCGCGACAACACGACCGGCCGCGTCGAGCGCCGGATCGACCTCGCTCGCGGCGCCGACTACGAGATCGACGAGTTCCAGGGCCGCCTGCTGCTGACCCGTCCGCTGGCGCAGATCACCCGCGAGAACATCCCCACGCTCACCCGCGACGCGCCGCTCGACGGCTTCGCGCAGGTGCTGCTGGTCGACTACGAATTCGTGCCCAACGGCTTCGACGCCGACGACACCACGATGGGTTTCCGCGGCAAGCACTGGTTTGGCAACCACGTCGCCGTCGGTGCTACCTGGATCGACGAGAACCGCGCCGGCGAGGACTACTCGCTCAAGGGCCTGGACCTCACGCTGCAGGCCGGTCGCGGCACCTACCTCAAGCTGGAGCAGAGCCGCACCGAAGCGACCAGCGCGCCGATCTTCTTCTCCGACAACGGCGGCCTGAGCTTCACCGAGCTCAATCCGGTCACCGGTCCGCGCGAAGGCGATGCGCGTGCGGTCGAAGCCCGCGCCAACTTCCAGGAACTGGGCTGGACCGACCTCGACTGGTCGGTCGGCGCCTGGTGGCGCAAGGTCGATGCCGGCTTCTCGGTCGGTCGCTTCGACCGTGGTCAGGAGATCCGCGAACACGGCGCCGAAGTGCTGGGCCAGTTCGCGCCGAACGTGAACATCCGCGGCCGCTACAGCCGCGCCGAACGCGGCGCCGATGCGCTGACCCAGGCGCAGGTGACCGGCGAGTGGCGGATCAACGACCACAACCGCCTGTCCGCCGAGCTGCGCCGGGTCGAGGAGCAGCGCCTGCTGGGCGAGGCCGCCGGCCTGCTCGCCGCGCTGCAGTACACGCATCGCTTCGGCAGCAGCCTCGATGTCTACGGCACCGCGCAGTTCACGGTGGACGACGACGACGGCCGCTACGCCGACAACGACGCGCTGACCCTCGGCGCCAAGTACCTGTTCGGCGACCTGTCGAGCATCGGCGCGGAAGTGACCAGCGGCGATCGCGGCGACGCGGCGCAGATCAACGGCGAATACCGGATCAGTCCCGAGCACACGATCTACGGCCGCTACACCTATTCGACCGACAAGACCGACTACGACCCCTTGTTCAACGACCGGCTCAACTCGGGCTGGACGCTGGGCCAGCGCTGGCGCCTGTCGAACCAGGTCAACCTGTTCAACGAGAGCCAGTTCCTCAAGGCGCCGAACGAGTCCGGCCTGGCGCACACCTTCGGCATGGATTTCTATCCGGGCGTGGGCTGGACCCTGGGCTTCACCCTGCAGAACGCCAACCTCGACCGCGAGATCGGCAACGTCGACCGCCGCGCGATCAGCGTCAGCGCCGGCCGCAGCTCCAACGACACCCAGTGGCAGAGCAAGCTGGAGTGGCGCGACGACAGCGGTGCCGAAGAGCGCACGCAGTGGGTGACGACCAACAACTTCACGCACAAGCTCAACGACAGCTGGCGGATCGCGGCGCGCTTCAACTACTCGAAGACCACCGACGACTTGCTGGCCACCGCCGGCGCGAAGTTCATCGAAGGCAACTTCGGCTTCGCCTACCGGCCGTTCGATTCCGGCCGTTGGGCGCTGCTCGGCCGCTACACCTACCTGTACGACGTCTCGGCCTTGCCGCAGGACGGTCCCAATGCGGCGAAGTACGACCAGCGCAGCCAGGTGCTCTCGCTCGAAGGCATCTACCACCCCAGCATCAAGTGGGAATTCGCCGGCAAGCTGCTGCGTCGCGAAGGCGAGGTGCGCTTCGGTCGCCTGGCCGGGCAGTGGGCGGATTCCTCCGCCACCTTCGCCGCGATCCAGGGCCGCTACGCCTTCGCCGACAACTGGCACACGCTGGCCGAGTACCGCTGGCTGGGCGTGAAGGACGGCGGCGACCGCCAGGGTTTCCTCATCGGCATCGATCGCAACCTCGGCAAGAACCTGCGCCTCGGCGTGGGCTACAACTTAACCGAGTTCAGCGACGACCTCACCGACTTCGATTACGACCACAAGGGATGGTTCGTGAACCTCGTCGGCTGGTATTGATCCCCTTTTCCCGACGCTACGGAGCCGTGCGCATGGATGCGCACGGCGCGGAACCGCTCAGCCTCAAGAACACGAAGTGAACATGCACAAGACGATCGCCGATACCTGCACTTCCTTCCGCAAGCGACTGGCCGCGACGGCGTCCCTCGCGGCGCTGATGCTGGGCGCCACGCTGCCGGCCCACGCCGACCAGATCTACGCGACCCAGGGTTATGTCGACTACGCCGTCAACGGCAGCGGCTTCCGCCTGCAGAACTCGAGTGCGACCGGGACCTGTCCGACTACGGCCGAGGGCAGCTATTGGGCTGCGACGCGCACGTTCACCGTGACGCTGCCCGCCACCGCGACCGGCATCGACCGTGCTTACCTGGTCTGGGGCGGTAGCTCGGACGTCACGGACAACACGGCCGCGCTCACCATCAACGGTTCGACCGCCAACGTCACCGGCACGGTGAAGACGGCCTCCAGTGCGATCACGAACGGCACTACCGGGCTGCCGTACCGTTACTACGAAACGGTCGCGGACGTCACTTCGCATGTGTCCGCGAACGCTGGTGGGCTCGGTACGGTGAACGTGACCGTCGGTGGCGTGCTGTTCAAGGCGCAGAGCCCGGATTTCTGGGCGGACGTTTGCGCCGCAGCCGGCGGCGCGACCCTGGTGATCGTCTACAACACCAACATCAACAATCCTGCGGTCACGCCCCGCGCTGTCGTCATCGATGACATGACCGTGCTGATGAATGGCAGCAACGGGACGCCTGCCAGTTATACGGGAAACATCACCGGTGTCGCCGCTGCCGCGACGCCATCGAACGGCCGCATGAGCGTGGCCACGATCGAAGGCGATGCCGCCTTGACCCAGGCCGAATCGTTCTCGTTGACCATCGGCGCCAGCACGACCAGCTACGACGCCTCTGTCAACTGGGATGCGGGCGATCAGAACACCCCGGGAGCTGGAGGCAACGGCAATTCCTGGGAGCTCGACAGCATCAGTGCGCCGACCCTGGTCATCCCGGGCGGCACCACTGCGTTGAGTTACACCCTGACCAGTGGCCAGGACATGATCATGCCGTCGGTCCTGGCCCTGAGCTGGGACATCCGCTCCGATTACGGCGATGCGCCCGCGAGTTACGGTGTCGCGCGCCACTCGCCCGCCGACATCAGCGATACCGCATCGCGCCTGGGCGCAGGACTCGATTTCGAGGACGCCGCGCTCGCCAGCGCCGACGCCAACCTCGATGACACCACGACGAGCGACGACGAAGGTGGCGTCACCGCGCTGCCGCTGCTCACCGTCGCGGCGACCACCTACACCATCAGCACCGCCTGTGCGGGCGGCACCGATGGCGTCACGCCGGTGACCGGTCTGATCTCCGCCTGGATCGACTTCAACCGCGACGGCGCGTTCGACAACACCGAGCGCGCGCAGACCACCTGTCCGTCGGCCGCGAGTACCGTCAATCTCACCTGGACGATCGCGCCGACCCAGATCGTGGCCGGGCCGAGCTATCTGAGACTGCGCATCGGGCGCGTGGCTTCGGAAGTGGCCAATCCCACCGGCAATGCGGCGACAGGCGAGGCCGAGGATTTCCAGATGGACATCGTGCCGACGATCACCGTCAACAAGCAGGTCTGGCCGGACTCGGATACCGGCGTCTTCAACTTCGCCGTCGACGCCACCACCATCGCCACCGATCTCGGCGACGACCAGTCGGCCACGCCGCGAACGCTGTACCACAAGCAGATCAACAACTACAACGGCATGACCGGCGTCGCGCCGAGCGTGGTCGTCGTGCTCAACGTCAGCACGAACGCCCTGAACTTCAACCTGACCGAAACCGGTGGCACGGGCACCAGCCTGGCCGATTACACATCGGCCTACACCTGCGTGAACGGCGCCGGCGCCACCGTCGCCAGTGCCGACCCCGGCACCAGCGCCGCGCTGACCATTCCGCTGTCGGCCACCGGCGGCGCCGCCAACGGACGCCAGCAGAACATCACCTGCGACTTCGTCAACCAGACGGCGCGCATCGTGATGGTCAAGAACACCACGCTGGGCGACGGCACCTTCGCTTTCGCCGCCACCGGCAACCGCGTGGCGAACTTCAACATCACCACCGTCGCCGGGACCGGCACGACCGCGCTCGCGCTGCAGCGCATCTACCCGGACCCGCTGGGCAGCACCGAAACCGTCACCGAAACCGTGCCGGCCGGCTGGCGCCTGGACAGCATCGCCTGCACCTTCCTTGCGCCCAACGGCACGACTGGATCGGTGGGCAGCGTGACCCTGCCGGCCGTGACCGTACCCCTGACCCGTGGCTACGACTACACCTGCACCTTCGCCAACCACAAGCTCACCGCGGACGTGGTGCTGACCAAGACCAACACCCCGGGCGTGAACGGCGATCTGGACCAGCCGGCGGACGGCGTGGTCTCCGGTGCGGCCAGCAACTACGCCATCCGCGTGGTCAACAATGGCCCGGACGGCGCGAACGGCACCGTCGTCACCGATCCCGCACCCACCAACCTCAACTGTGCCACCGCCACCTGCAGCGCCGCCGGCGGTGCCGTCTGCCCGGCGCAGACCGGTGCCGCGCTGGTCACCGCGCTGCAGGGCGCAGGCGCCACCGTGCCGACCCTGCCCAACGGTGGCTCCGTGACCTTCACCCTGAGCTGCACCGTGCAGTAAGCATGGTTGCGACGATCCCGCGATGAGCACGGGGCCCTTCGGGGCCCCGTTTCTTTTGCGGCATTCCGTTGCGCTCGATCTTCGAACCATGGCCCAGGGGGCGGAGGGCCGTGCAACCCGCGTTGCAGATCCATTCTTCCGATGAATGGCCGCCATTCCACTGCGGATGGTCTATCCTGTAAGACGTAACAGCATGAATGCAGTACTGCCTGCACCAGCAAGGCGCGTGGTCGAGAGGGGGCGCATGCTGGCAGTGTCCCGGAACCGTGTCCTCGGTCTTCGGGGTTGCGCAATTCGGCAGACTCATGTGGGCCGAAAGGTCCTGATGTTGGGAACGTCAACGTTACCGGGGGCTCCATGCAACTGAATGCACCAGCCGTATTCGCCCGTTGCCCAGAACAGCGCTCGTCGGCTGCATCGCGATCACCTGCCTGGCGCGCCCTCATGCTTGCGGCGGGACTGCTGCTGGGCATGCCGCTCGCGCAGGCCGCGCAGGTGCAGCATCTCAACACCCAGTCCGCGACAGCGAGCGGCGCCGGCGCCACCGGCACGCCCAGCATCGCCAGTTTCAACATCCCCAGCGGCAAGAACCGCGCGCTCTTCATCTGGGCGTCGTTCGAGCGCGACCACTGCTCCAACGCGGACAACACCGGCGGCCTGTGCACCAACGGCAACACCGCCGGCACCGGCCTGGGCGACAACTATCCCGAGCCGCGTGTGGGCACGCCGCCGGCCACCACCACCAACAACCAGCTGACCGCCCGCGTCGTGGGTCCGGGCGGCACCATCAACAAGCAGAATGCGCTGGTGATCGGCGGCACGCCCAGTGGCGACACCCGCTTCATCCGGATCAGCACGTCGCCAACCGGTTCGCCGGCGGGCACGGCGTCCTTCTCGGTGGATACCTTCCACATCGCGCTGTTCGAGAACGAGATCAACACTCTGCTCGGCGGTGCCGCCTCCGGCACGGTCACCATCACCCTGCCGGACGCCGTCGCACCGACCAACGCCGGCGACGATGCCATGCTGGTGGCGTCGGTGTTCCAGAACGTCGAACAGACCGTCACCGCCTTCGTGCGCAACGCCACGGCGACCGCGCAGGTCACCACCGGCACACCGGGCAATTCCAATCTTGCGCCGGCTGCCTACGATGCCGGCCAGGCGCCGGACGAAGCCGACGACGGCAAGCTGGTGACCGGCACCAACGCCAGCACGGAAGGTTTCGTCCTGCCTGCTGGGCATGTTGCCCTCGTGACCACCTCCGTCACCAACGCAGCCGGCAATTTCGACACGCCTTTCGGCAACACCAACAACGAACCGAACGGCCTGACCGGTGGCGTGTATTTCCGCAACGGCGGCGCGACGCCGGGCAGCCTGTACACGCTGCAGATGGGCGGCGCGGCCGCGACGTTGACGTATGGTGCGACCAACGCTTCGTTCCTGCTCGAATCCGACAACGCCGACGTGCCCGATGCGCCGATCAGCTACGGCAACCCGACCCATACCATCGCGGGTATCCGGCTCGGCGCCAGCGTCGATGCCGATGCCTCGTTGCTCAACAACGCCACCGCCACAGGCGACGACGTCAACAACACCGACGACGAAGACGGCGTCACGCTGACGCCACTGCTGCCGATCGGGCAGACCACGGTGGTGCCGGTGAGCATCCAGAATGCAGCCGGTTTCCTCAGCGCCTGGTTCGACTGGAACGTCGACGGCGACTTCAACGACGCCGGCGAGCAGATGGTCACCGCCCAGGCCGTGGCCGTAGGCACGGTGAACCTCAACATCGTGGTGCCGGTGGGCGCGGTGGTGGGACCGACCTTCGCCCGCTTCCGCGTCTGCACCAACAACACCGCGCTGGACAACTGCAACACGCCGACGGGCACCGTGCAGAGCGGCGAAGTCGAGGACTACCAGTTCCAGGTCGGCCGCACGCTGACCCTGCGCAAGACCACGATCGGCGGCGCAGGCGGCCCCTTCGGCTTCGCGCTCACCAACACCGTGCAGGCCACCGGCACCGTGACCACCGCTGCCGCCAGCACCCCGACCCAGGTCGATGGCGATACCGGCACCGCCGGCACCCAGGTCTTCACGATCACCGCGCCGACCACGGCGGTGACCATCAACGAGAACAGCCTGCCTGCCGGCTGGTCCCTGACCGGTGCGACCTGCGTCAATGCCGCCAGCGCCACCGTCGGCAGCCTCAGCGGCAGCACCTACACCATCACCGGTGCCGAGGTCGGGGCCAGCATCAGCTTCACCTGCACCTTCACCAACACCAAACTGCCGATCCTGCGCCTGCAGAAGACGCTGCCGAGCGGCCGTTTCAATGCGGGCGACCAGTTCGCGCTGAGCATCGCCGGTACCGGCGGGCCGGCCTCGGTGACGACCACGGGCGGTGCCGCAGTCGCCAATGGGACGGCCACCTTGAATCCCGGTGCGGTGGGCGCGGTCTACACCCTCAGTGAAGCCGGTGCCTCCGGCGCGAATCTCGCCAACTACACCACCACCTACACCTGCACCAATGCCCTGAGCGGCGGCCAGACGCCCTCGGGAAGCGGTATCACCTTCAACGTGACGGCCGTGGCCGGCGATGACCTGACCTGCACCTTCGCCAACACGCGCAACGCCCAGGCCGACCTGCGCCTGACCAAGACCAACACGACGGGCGTCAACGGCGAGGTCGACCAAGCCGCGGACACCGTGGTGTCGGGCACCGCGACCACCTACACCATCACGGTCGCCAACCAGGGCCCGGATGGCGCCAACGGCGCGGTCATCACCGACCCGGTGCCGACCAACCTCAACTGCGCCACCGCGACCTGCAGCGCCGCGGGCGGTGCCGTCTGCCCGGCGCAGACCGGCGCCGCGCTGGTGACCGCGCTGCAGGGCGCTGGCGCCACCGTGCCGACGCTGCCCAACGGCGGTTCCGTGACATTCAGCCTGAACTGCACCGTGCAATGAGCACGGTTGCGATCATCACGCGCTGACCACGGGGCCCTTCGGGGCCCCGTTTCTTTTGTGGCATTCCTTTGCGGCCGGTCACCGGGCATGGTCCCGGGAACGATGGATCGTGCAATTTGCAATGCACATCCGCTCTTCCGGCGCGCGGACATCACTCGACTGCGGAAGGTCTATCCTGTCAGACGTAACAGCATGATCGCGATGGCACTTGCGCCGTATGGTGCAGATGCTGCCCGGCGAACGCCGAATCCGGTGTTCCCGGGGATTTGTCTCGGGTTCCAGGAGGGGATTTTCCGGACACGCGAGGGCCTGCCGGCCCATGCGGTGGTCACGTCAACGTTACAGAGGTGTCTCGATGCAAGTGAATGCACGTGATGCAGCATCCGTTCGCGATTCGCGGAGTCATGCATTCCCGCCCTCGCAGGCGTCTGGCTGGCAAGCCCTGCTGCTGGCCGCAGCCATGCTGCTCGGCATGCCGCTGGCGCACGCTGCCCAGGTGCAGCACCTCAACACCCAATCCGCGACAGCGAGCGGCGCCGGCGCCACAGGCACGCCCACCATTGCGTCCTTCAACATTCCGAGCGGCAAGAACCGCGCGCTCTTCATCTGGGCCTCGTTCGAGCGCGACCACTGCTCGAACGCGGACAACACCGGCGGCCTGTGCACCAACGGCAACACCGCCGGCACCGGCCTGGGCGACAACTACCCTGAACCGCGCGTCGGCACACCACCGGCGACGACCTCCAACAACCAGCTGACCGCGCGCGTCGTCGGCCCCGGCGGCACCATCAACAAGCAGAACGCGCTGGTCATCGGTGGCACGCCCAGCGGCGACACCCGCTTCATCCGCATCAGCTCATCACCCAGTGGCTCGCCTGCCGGCACGGCCTCCTTCTCGGTCGATACCTTCCACATCGTGCTGTTCGAGAACGAGATCAATACCTTGCTGGGTGGCGCGGCCTCGGGCACGGTGACGATCACGCTGCCCGATACCAGCACCCCGTCGAATGCCGGCGACGACGCCATGCTGGTGGCGTCCGTGTTCCAGAACGTCGAGCAGACCGTCACCGGTTTCGTGCGCAATGCGACGGCGACCGCGCAGGTCACGACGGGTACGCCAGGCAACTCGAACCTCGCACCCGCTGCCTACGATGCAGGCCAGGCGGCGGACGAGGCCGACGACGGCAAGCTGGTGACCGGCAGCAACTCGAGTACCGAGGGATTCAACCTGCCGGCTGGCCACGTCGCCCTGGTGACGCCATCCATTGCCAACGCCGGCGGCAACTTCGACACACCCTTCGGCAACATCAACAACGAACCGAACGGATTCACCGGTGGCGTGTACTTCCGCAATGGCGGCGCCACACCGGGCAGCCTCTACACCCTGCAGCTGGGGGGGGCGGCCGCGACACTCGTCTACGGTGCCACCAACGCCTCCTTCCTCCTGGAATCCGACAACGCAGACGTCGGCGATGCGCCGATCAGCTACGCCAACCCGACCCACACCATCGTTGGCATCCGCATGGGCGCGACCGTCGATGCGGACGCTTCGCTGCTGAACAACGCCACCGCCACCGGCGACGACGTCAACAACACCGATGACGAAGACGGCGTGACCCTCACGCCCCTGCTGCCGATCGGGCAGACCACGGTGGTGCCGGTCAGCATCCAGAACGCCGCCGGCGTGCTGAACGCCTGGTTCGACTGGAACGCTGATGGCGACTTCAACGATGCCGGTGAGCAGATGGTGTCCGACCAGGCGGTCGCGGTCGGCACCACCAACCTCAACATCGTCGTACCGGCCGGTGCCGTCGTCGGCCCGACCTTCGCCCGCTTCCGCGTCTGCACCAGCAGCGCGGCCACCGCACCGCTCGACAACTGCAACACCCCCAGCAGCACCGTGCAGAGCGGCGAAGTCGAGGACTACCAGTTCCAGGTCGGCCGCACGCTGACCCTGCGCAAGACCACGATCGGCGGCGCCGGCGGCCCCTTCGGCTTCGCGCTCACCAACACCGTGCAGGCCACCGGCACCGTGACCACCGCTGCCGCCAGCACCCCGACCCAGGTCGATGGCGATACCGGCACCGCCGGCACCCAGGTCTTCACGATCACCGCGCCGACCACGGCGGTGACCATCAACGAGAACAGCCTGCCTGCCGGCTGGTCACTGACCGGTGCGACCTGCGTCAATGCCGCCAGCGCCACCGTCGGCAGCCTCAGCGGCAGCACCTACACCATCACCGGTGCCGAGGTCGCGGCCAGCATCAGCTTCACCTGCACCTTCACCAACACGAAGCTGCCGATCCTGCGCCTGCAGAAGACGCTGCCGAGCGGCCGCTTCAATGCGGGCGACCAGTTCGCGCTGAGCATCGCCGGCACCGGCGGGCCGGCCTCGGTGACCACCACGGGCGCGGGCAACACCGCGACCGGCGTGGCCACGCTCAACCCGGGGGCGGTTGGCGCCACCTACACCTTCAGCGAAGCCGGGGCCTCGGGCGCGAACCTCGCCAACTACGTCACGGCCTACACCTGCTCCAACGCGCTGGCGGGCGGGCAGACGCCCTCGGGAAGCGGCACCACCTTCAACGTGACCGCCGTGGCCGGCGACGACCTGACCTGCACCTTCGCCAACACGCGCAACGCCCAGGCCGACCTGCGCCTCACCAAGACCAACACGACGGGCGTCAACGGCGAGGTCGACCAGGCCGCGGACACCGTGGTGTCGGGCACCGCGACCACCTACACGATCACGGTCACCAACCTGGGCCCGGATGGCGCCGATGGCGCGGTCATCACCGACCCGGCGCCGACCAACCTGACCTGCAGCACCGCCACCTGCGCCGCATCCGGCGGTGCGGCCTGCCCGGTGCCCACCGGGGCCGCCCTCGTGGCCGCGCTGCAGGGCGCAGGGGCCACGGTGCCGACCCTGCCCAACGGCGGCGCGGTGGTCATCACGCTGAACTGCACGGTCAACTGAGTCGCGCCCGCCGCCGCCGGGCGGCGGGCTGTCCGATCGACGCCGGATTCCGCGTTAAGCTGTCCGATCATTCACGCCTATGGCTGCGCGGTGCGGCCGTGGCCGCGCGACCGAGGACGGGACCATGGCGGCAGGAGCGGGGAGCCCGAGGCAACTGGATCGCGGCGCACTGGCGCGCCGGCACAACCATGCCCTGGTCGCCATGGGGCGACGGGTCTGGAGCGAGGACTGCACGCTGGAGAGCGCGATCGCGCTGATCTGCGAGATCGCTGCCGATACCCTGGAGATCGAACGCGTCAACGTCTGGCGCTGCGACCACGCGGCCGGCCGGATCCTGTGCATCCATTCCTACGAACGCAGCCTGCGCCGCCACAACCCGCCGGGGTTCGAGGAAGAGCTGCCGCTGGTCGGCGCATACGCCGACCAGCTCGACGACGTGCGCGTGATCGATGTCGCCGATGTGCACGTCGGCGACAATCCCGCCGCCGCCGACGGCTTCCAGGCCTATTTCGAACGCCACCAGGTGCAGTCGCTGCTCGACGCGCCGATCCGCAGCCAGGGCGAACTGCTCGGCGTGGTCTGCCACGAACATGTCGGCTGCGCCCGGATGTGGACGCCCGAGGACCAGGCCTTCGCCGGCAGCATCGGCGACTACATCGCCGCCGCGTACGAGATCAGCCGCCGGCGCGAGGTGGAAAGCCGGCTGCGCTACATCGAACGCCACGACCCCGAGACCAATCTGCCCAACCGCGACCACCTGCTGGAGGTCGCGCACACCGCGCTGCGGCCGATGCACGAGCAGGACAATGGCCTGGTCGTGGTCCACGTGCAGCTGGAGATCCCGCCCGAAGTGGCGAGCGACGACGCGGATCGCCAGCGGCTGGTCGCCGATGCCGCCGAACGCCTCCGCGACGCGCTCTCCCACACGGCGACGCTGGCGCGCGTGCGCGAGGACGCCTTCGCGGTGATCCCGCATCGGCAACTGCAGGAAGTGGAGGCGCTGGCCCTGGCCGAACGCTGCATCGACCTGCTGCAGATCGGCTTCGAGCCGCTCGGCGACGCCGCGCATCCGGTGGTGGTGTCGGCGGGCATCGCGTTCTCGCGCGACCTGGTGGCGCCCTCCGCCGACGCGCTGCTGCGCAACGCCGAGAATGCCTGCCATCGCGCGCGTGAAACCGGCTTCAATCGCTGCGAGGTGTTCGACGCCGACCGCCATCGCGGCCTGCTCGAACGCCTGCGCACCGAACAGGCGCTGCGCGAGGCCTTCGCCAACGGCCACCTGCTGCTGCACTACATGCCCGAGATCGACCTGCGCGATGGACGCTGGCGCTCCGCCGAGGCGCTGCTGCGCTGGCGCGACGAGGAGGGCCGCATCATTCCAGCCGGCGAGTTCATCGAAGTCGCCGAGGCTTCCGGCCTGATCGTGCGCCTCGGCCGCTGGGTGCTGCTGGAAGCCTGCTGCGCGGCGATGCGCTGGCCCGCGCGCGACGGCGTCGCGCCGATGCTGCGCGTGAACGTGTCCGCGCGCCAGTTCGAGCAGGCCGGCCTGATCAACGACGTGCAAATGGCCCTGGCCGAATCGCACCTGCCGCCGGAACGCCTGTGCCTGGAGCTGACCGAGACCATGCTGCTGCGCGAGCAGGACGCCGCCGCGAAGACGCTCGCACGCATCCGCGCGCTGGGCGTGCGCGTGGCCCTGGACGATTTCGGCAGCGGCTACTGCTCGCTCAGCTATCTCAAGCGCCTGCCGATCGACACGCTGAAGATCGATCGCGGCTTCGTCGCCGGCCTGCCGCAGGACCAGGCCGACCTCGCCATCGTCCGTGCCGTGTCGCAGCTGGCCAACAGCTTGGGCATCGATGTCGTCGCCGAGGGCGTCGAGACGCAGGCGCAGGCCGACTGCCTGCGCGACTGCGGCGTGCAGGGCGTGCAGGGCTGGCTGTACTCCCCGGCGATCGACAACGAAGCGCTGATCGCGGCGTTCGCCACGCCGCAGTGACTCCGTCCTGGCCGGGCAGGCCTCGCAAGGCGCCAATCCGGGTCCTTTCCGTCCGGCGCGGGCGCGCTACCCTGTCGGTCTTGTCTTCCGGAGCGTACCGATGCCTGTCCGTCCGAACCGACCGTCTTCCGTCCGCGCCGTGGCGCGCGTCGCCCTGCTGGCCGCATCGCTGGCCTGCGCGGTGGGCGCCGTCGCCGCCGATCGCGTCACCGGCAAGCCCTTCGCCACGCGCAGCGAGGTCTACGCACCGCAGGCCATGGCCGCGACCTCGCATCCGCTGGCGACGCAGATCGCCCTGCAGACCATGCGCGACGGCGGCAGCGCGATGGACGCCGCGATCGCCGCCAATGCCGCGCTCGGCCTGATGGAGCCGACCGGCAACGGCATCGGCGGCGACCTGTTCGCGATCGTCTGGGACCCGAAGACGAAGAAGCTGCATGGCTACAACGGCTCCGGGCGTTCGCCGAAGGCGCTGACGCTGGAAGAATTCGAACGACGCGGACTGAAGGACATCCCGCCGCACGGGCCGCTGCCGGTGACCGTGCCGGGCACCGTCGATGCCTGGTTCGCGCTGCACGCGAAGTTCGGCCGGCGCACGATGGCGCAGAACCTCGCGCCGACGATTGCCTACGCGCGCAACGGTCATCCGGTGCACGAAGTCATCGCCTACTACTGGGGGCGCAGCGTGCCGGTGCTGTCGAAATGGCCGGGCTTCAAGGAGCAGTTCACCATCGACGGACGCGCGCCGCGCAGGGGCGAGACCTGGCGTAACCCGCATCTGGCGAACACGCTGCAGAAGATCGCCGAGGGCGGACGCGATGCGTTCTACAAGGGCGACATCGCGCGCACCATCGATGCGTATTTCAAGGCGAACGACGGCTTCCTGCGCTACGAGGACCTGGCCGCGCATCGCGGCGAGTGGGTCGATCCGGTGAGCACGAACTATCGCGGCTACGACGTGTGGGAGCTGCCGCCGAACGGGCAGGGCATCGCCGCGCTGCAGATCCTCAACCTGCTCGAACCCTACGACCTGAAGTCCTACGGCTTCGGCAGCCCCGAACATATCCATCTGTTCGTCGAAGCCAAGAAACTCGCCTTCGCCGATCGTGCCGCCTCTTATGCCGATCCGGACTTCTACAGGACGCCGACCGCACGCCTGATTTCGAAGGACTACGCGCGCGAACGCGGCAAGCTGATCTCGATGGATCGCGCGATGAAGGCCGCCGAGCCGGGCATCATCCCCGAGCTCAACGAGGGCGACACCATCTACCTCACCACCGCCGACAAGGACGGCATGATGGTCTCGCTCATCCAGTCGAACTATCGCGGCATGGGCAGCGGCATGGCGCCGCCGGGGCTCGGCTTCATCTTCCAGGATCGCGGCGAACAGTTCGTGCTCAAGCGCGGGCATCCGAATGCATTCGAACCGGGCAAGCGTCCCTTCCACACCATCATTCCCGCCTTCGTCACGAAGGACGGCAAGCCGTGGCTGAGCTACGGCGTGATGGGCGGCGCGATGCAGCCGCAGGGCCACGTGCAGATCCTGCTGAACATGATCGACTTCGGCATGAACCTGCAGGAAGCCGGCGACGCGCCGCGCATCCAGCACGACGGCAGCACCGAACCGGCGGGGCAGAACACCGCGATGACCGACGGCGGCGAGGTCGACCTGGAAACCGGCTATGCCATCGAGACCATCCGCGCGCTGATGCGCAAGGGCCACTCGGTGCGTTTCGCCGACGGCCCGTACGGCGGCTACCAGGCGATCATGGTCAATCCCGACGGCGGCTACGTCGGCGCCAGCGAATCGCGCAAGGACGGCATGGCGGCGGGGTATTGAGCGGGATGCCGGCCTGTGTCCGCGCCTCGCGGAGAGGCGCGGACATTGTCGACGGCGTGACTGGCGTCAGCCGCAACCGCGACGCGAGAGGCAATCGAAGTACTCGGCGCTGCATTCATCAGGGTCGCCAGCGTTGACGATGCAGGCTTCGTACTGCTGCCAGCAGTAGGCGTAGGTGGACGGGGTGCAGGCGGCGTTCGCGTAACCCGCGCTGCCCAGGGTCAGCGCGATGGCGAGCAGGAACGGATGAGCGAGCAGGCGTCGTGTCTTCATGGCATGTCCTATGCGTCGGCCCCGGAGCGGGGCGATGTCGATGCTAGCGCAGGTGTCGTGGGGACTCCCGAGCGTTGCGTGCAAAAGGTGTGACGCACTTCGCCTTTGCGGCATCCTTTCCGGCGTTTGACGCCGCATCCGGAAGCGGGTCGAATGTCGGCACAGTTGGATCGCCTCGCGCGTCCGTCATCCGTGAAGGTGTCCGCATGATTCGCCGAGCAATGCTTCTCCTTCTGATCGCGGCCTGCGGCATCGCTGCCTGTGAATCGGCCGATGCGCCGCCGCAGCCGGATGCGCAAGCTGCCGTCGCCAGCGTGCGCACCCAGGCGCCATCGATCGCGCAGCGCGACGCGAGGCCCGCAGCGCCGGTGCTTTCGCCGGCCGTCCAGGAGGCGCGCAACCACGCCGGGCGTGCCGACATGCTCGCGCTGGCCGATGAGGTCGCCCGCTTCGGCGATGCGCAGGCGCTGGCCCTGGCGGCGCTGCTGCGGGATGGCGCGCTGCTCGGCGCGGGGGCGCAGGGCACCGGCGCTCCGGCTGCGCAGCCGAAACGGATGGATACCAAGGTGCGCGAGTGGATCGACGAGGCGCAGCGGCGCGCACCCGATGAGATCACGGTGCTGGTGTTCGCGGTCTACGTCGAGCGGCAGGATCTCGCGCGCAGGGAGGCTCTGCTTGCGCGCTGGCGTGTGCTCGAACCGCAGAATCTTGCGCCGCTCTTGCATGCGACGTTGCCCGAGGCGGAACTGTTCGAGGCCGCATTGTCCGCGTCTGTCTACGACAGCCATTACGACGATGTGCTGCGATTGATCATCGACACGTTGTCGCGCGCTTCATCCTCGGCTTTGGCGCGCGTGAGCGCTGCATCGCCGGGCATGACGCGGGACGAGCAGGCTGCGGCGATGGCGCTGGTGTTCTGGGCCTCCCTGGGATCGCCGCCGTTCCACCGGATATCCGCACCATGCCGCGCTGCGGATCTCACTGCGGCACGCCGTCAGGCCTGCCGCCATGTCGCCGAGGTGCTGCTGCGTCGCAGCGATGTGCTGATCGCCGAGGCGATCGGTGGGGGCATCTTCCTGCGCGGTCCAGGTACGGATGCAGAGAAGCGCGAAGCCGAAGCCTCCCGGCGCGAAGGGGAGTGGCTCATGCTCGGCATGAACCAGGCCTACGAGCGCAACCCGCGCGCCTTCGCTCGCCGCTTCGCGCAACTGATCCGCGGCGGCCTGCACACCACCGAGCGCATGGTGATGCGCCAGCTCGTGATCGAAGCAGGCTTCCCGCCCGCGCCGCCGGCCGGCGAGCGACGCGGGTCGCACTGACGCGTCCCGCGCGCACGCCGCATCGCCATGGCCCACGACGCTTTCGCCCTGATCCTGCTGATGCTCGCGCTGGGCTACGCCTTCCAGCGCCTGCGCGTGTTGCCCGAAGACGCGGCGCAGACGCTGAACCTCGTCGTGCTGTACGTCTGCCTGCCGGCGGCGGTGCTGCGCCATGCGCCGCGCCTGCACCTGGAGCCCGCCCTGTTCGGCGTGGCCCTGGTGCCGTGGGTGCTGCTGATCGCCTCGGTGGTGCTGGTGACGCTGGCCGCGCGCCTGCTGCGCTTCCGCGAGGACGAGCGTGCGGTGCTGCTGCTGACGGTGGCGCTGGGCAACACCAGCTTCCTCGGCTACCCGCTGACGAAGGCGCTGATCGGCGAGCACGCGCTGCCCTACGCGGTGATCTACGACCAGTTCGGCGCCTTCCTCATCCTCTCGACCTTCGGACTGTGGGTGCTGGCGCGCTACGGCGGGGACCGCACGCCGACCGTCGGCGACATCACCCGCCGCATCGCCACGTTTCCGCCGTTCTGGGCCCTGGTCCTCGGCTTCACGGTGATGCCCGCCGAGCCGCCGGCCTGGATCGCGGGCGCGCTGCAGCGGTTGTCCGACGCGCTGCTGCCGCTGGCGATGCTGACCATCGGCCTGTCGGTGAAGCTGGCCCTGCCGCGCGACGAGCTCAAGCCGCTGGCCACCGGCCTGCTGCTGAAGCTCCTGGCGATGCCCGCGCTGGCCTGGCTGCTGGTGCGGGCGATGGGCATGGGTGGCGACATGGCCCGGGTGACGGTGCTGGAATCGGCGATGCCGTCGATGGTCACCGCCGGTGCGCTGGCGATCTCGCACAAGCTCGCGCCGCGCCTGGCCGCCGCGATGGTCGGCTACGGCCTGCTGCTGTCGCTGCTGACCCTGCCGTTCTGGGCCCGCTAGGATGCGCGGACCACGGCCCGATGCGTTCCCATCCCGTCGACGACATCGACCTCAGTCGCCACCCGAGGCGACCAACGCATAGCCCGGGGGCGGATCGCTGTCGAGGTGACCGGGCGGTAGCGGTGTGTCGAACGCGAAGCGGTAGTCGATCTCGAGCCGGCCGCCGTCGATCTGGCGCATCGCGAGCGGCAGTCCGTCCGCGTCGGCCCACAATTCGAAGGTCGCGCCCTGCATCGACAGTCGCCAGCCGCGCGCTTCACGACCATCGATGATGCGCCGGCCGGGCAGTGCCGTGGCCTGGCCCTTGAATGTGCGCAGCGCCTCCAGCCAGGCCAGCGGATCCTCGTCCTGTCCATCCGCCGGACGCACGGGGAGGGGCGTGATCACCGCCTCGCGTGGCGTGTGCAGCAGCGTCAGCACGCGTCCGCGCGGTCGATCGACGATGATGCTGAGCTGATCGCCGACATCCGTACGCAGCACGCCGCGCGCGTCGACGACGATGCGCGAGGTCTGCAGGGGCTTGCCGTCGAAGCGCTGCGTGACGGTCATTGCCAGGGTCGCGAAATCCCGGAAGCGCGCCTGCACGGCGGCGAATGCGGTGCCGTTGCCCGGAAGCATCGGCAGCGTCCCCATGAACAGCACGGCGAAGGCCAGGGTGGCGGTCGCAGCCATCCACAAGGCACGCGGGCGTGCCCGCGGCGCACGCGCGACGGCCGACAGCCGCGCGTCCAGCCGCTGCTGTGCCAGGTGTTCGGCAGGGATGGACGGGTCCTCGATGGCGCGGACCGATGCAGCGAGCGCGCCGGAGAGCTCATGGTCGAAACGGCGGTTCATGGACGGATCTCCGTTGCGGCATCGCCAAGCTGCGATTCGAGCCGGCGGCGCGCGCGATGCAGGACGACATTGACGTTGTTCTCGCTGAGCGACAGCGCGGCCGCGATGTCCGCGATGTCCATGCCTTGCAGGTAGCGCAGGCCGAAGCACTGCGCCTCGCGTCGCGGCAGCGAGGCCAGCGCGGTGCGCAGGCGGTTCGCGCGTTCGTGCTCGATGCTCGCCTGCTCGGCGGAAGCCGCCGCGTCCGGCTGCTCCGCGCGCCACAGCGGCCGCACGCGCCACCAGCGGTGCCGCTTGCGCAACTGGTCGATCGCGGCGCGGTTCGCGACGGTCGCCAGGTAGGCGGGCCATGCGTCCACCGCCTCCGGGCGGGTTTCGAGCAGGCGCAGGAACACGTCCTGCTGCACGTCTTCGGCCGCTGCGGCGTCGCCCAGCACGCGGTAGGCCGTGCGGAACACCAGCGACCCGTAGAGCCGGGCCAGTTGTTCGGGCGCGTCCTGCGACGCTGTTTCGATCACGGCGAGACTCCTGTCGAACGGTCGTGGCATGGCGCAAGCGCCTCCAGCGGGGATGGCATGCCCATGAGACGCGCCAGCGAGACGATTCTTACATCCGACCTGTGCCTGTCGCTCCTGGCCCGGTACCGGCGCCGTGACGGGGAGCTGTAAGTTTCGCTGCCCCGGGGCGTCAAGTCAGGCAAGCCCAAGGAGAAACCGTCATGTCGCCATCCCCGTTGCGCGTGTCCCTGCCTGTGCCGTGCCGTCGCCTGATGGCGCTGCTGGTCGTTGCATCCACCTTGATCCTGTCGACGCTCGCTGCCGCCATCGCTCGCGACATCCCGTCCCGCCCGCCGCCGCAGCACCGGCTGCCGTCCGCCGCTGCGCTGGACGCCGAAGTCCAGCGCGCCATGGCGGCGACCGGCGCGCGCGGACTGGCCATCGCGGTGATCGACGATGGCCGCGTGATCCACGCCCGCGCGTACGGCGAGCGCAACGCGGTCGGCCAGCCGCTGCAGCCGGACACGATCATGTACGGCGCGTCACTGACCAAGGCGGCCTTCGCCTACATGGTCATGCAACTCGTGGATGAAGGCCGGCTCGATCTCGACGCGCCGCTGGCGGGCTATCTCGACAAACCGCTGCCCGACTATCCGACCGAGCGCAAGTACGCGCCCTGGGTCGACCTCGCCGACGATCCGCGCTGGCGTGCGATCACGGCGCGCCACGCGCTGACGCACAGCATCGGTTTCGCGAATTTCGCCTTCGTCGAACCCGACGGCAAGCTGCGCATGCACTTCGATCCGGGCACGCGCTACGCCTACTCCGGCGAGGGCCTGATCCTGCTGCAGTTCGCGATCGAGCGCGGGCTCGGCCTGGATGTCGGCGAGGAAATGCAGCGCCGGGTCTTCGATCGCTTCGACATGAAGAACACCAGCATGCTGTGGCGCGCGGACTTCGCCGCGAACCTGGCCGACGGCTGGCGCGCGGACGGCAGCGTCGAACCCCACGACGAGCGCAGCAAGGTGCGTGCGGCCGGGTCGATGGATACCAGCATCGCCGACATCGCCCGCTTCGCGTCGGGCTACATGCGTGGCGAAGGCTTGTCGCCCGCATCGCGCGCGGCGTTGGTCTCGCCGCAGCTCGCCATCGACACTGCGACGCAGTTCCCTTCGCTGCAGCCGGAATTGCCGCGAGAACAGCGTCGCCCGGACCTGGCGGCGGGCTTGGGCGTGATCGTCTTCGAGGGCCCGCAGGGGCGCGGCTTCATGAAAGGCGGCCACAACGATTCGACAGGAAACACGCTGGTCTGCATCGAGCGTCGCCGACGTTGCGTCGTCATTCTTGCCAACGATGTTCGTGCCGAGCCTGCCTTCCCGCGCCTCGTCGCGTTCGCGCTGGGCGAGACCGGCGCACCCTGGCGCTGGGAGTACGGCACGATGCGGTTCTGGGGCGCGCCTGCGACCACGCGCTGAACGCCGATCGGCGCCACGGTGCGCCGACGTGCCGCAGGCCAGGCTCGCCGGCGCGCGGCGCTGCCCGTCGCACGCGCTGCCGGCCACGGGCCTGCGGCTGACCCTGCGGCGCCCGGCGCGGTAGGATGCGCGGACCTCGATCCGACCCCCGGGCATGATCAGCAACGACATCGACATCGACCACTGGCGACGCCAGCTCGCGCTGCGGTCCCGGGTGCAGATCCCGGACTTCCTGCAGGCCGATGCCGCCGACGCGCTCGCCGATGAACTGTCGACGCGCACGCCCTGGCAGCTGGCCGAGCGCAGCGGCGGCGAGTCGCGGACCACGCCGCGCGGCGCCTATCCCGACGATGCCGCCTTCGACACGCTGCTGCAGCGGGGTTATGCCCTGGCGCGCACGCAGTACCAGTTCTCGTACGACAGCTACATGCTGATCCGCGCGGCGAAGGAAGGCTGGGATCCGGAGCTGCTGGCGCATCACGTGCTGCGCTTCCTCAACACCCCGATGTTCCTCGAATTCGCCCGCTACCTAGGCGGCGATCCGGCCATCACCCACGCCAGCGCGCAGTGCACGCGCTACCGGCCGGGACAGTACCTGATGCCGCACCAGGACCTCGACGTCAACGAAGGCCGGCGCTACGCCTTCGTGATCAACCTCAGCCGCGAATGGAAGCCGGACTGGGGCGGGCAGCTGCAGTTCATCGACGACGCCACCGGCGCCATCACCGACACCTTCCTGCCGCGCTGGAACTCGCTGAGCCTGTTCCGCGTGCCGCAGACCCACCAGGTGACCCTGGTGTCGCCCTGGGCCGCGCAGCCACGGCACGCGATCACCGGCTGGTGGCTGGCCCGGTGAGCGCATGATCTGCAGCGATTCGCATCACTCCCTCTTTCCGCGATGACGCCGATGACCCATCCCCTCGATGCCGCACGCCGGCGCTGGCTGTCCGGACTGGAAGCCGCCTACCACGGTGCGCCGAGCGCAGACACGGCACTCGCGTTCGCGCGCGGCTGCTGGATGTGCGGCGAGTACGACGCGGCGATCGCCGCGTTCGAGGAGGCCGCGCGTCGCGCACCCGACCAGGTCGAACACGCGCTTGCCCTGGTGCGCGCGGCCTCGATGCTGGGCCTGCGCGACCTGGAGGATGCGACCCTGCAGGCGGCACGCGCGCGGCATCCGCATGCGTTCGAACTCGCCCTGCATGCCGCATTGCGGCGCTGCCCCGACGACCTGGCCGGCGCCTCGGCCCTGCTCGCGCCGTTCGTCGCGCATCCGCAGGCCGACGTGTTCCACCGCGCGCTGGTGTCGCTGCAGACCGGCGAGGCGCCTGCCGAATCGCGCCTGGGCGCGCCGGATCTCGACGCTTGCTGGGACAGTTTCCGCTGGATGCACCGGCATGCCGCGCCGGAGGCTTTCGCCGGCCTGCCGGTGGACGTGATGACGCGCGCCCTGTCGGCCGCGCCGGCCGGGGGCCTGACCCTGGAGTGCGGCGTGTACTTCGGCCGCTCGCTGCGGCTGATCGCCGCGCGCAGCGATGCGACGGTCCACGGTTTCGACAGCTTCGAAGGCCTGCCCGAAGCCTGGAGCGCGAACGAACCGGCCGGCGCCTACAGCACCGCCGGACGCCTGCCGTCCGGGCTGCCCGCGAACGTCGCGCTGCATCGCGGCTGGTTCGAGGACACGCTGCCGCGCTTCTTCGCGTCCACGCCCGGCGACATCCGCCTGCTGCACATCGACTGCGACCTCTACAGCTCCACGCGCACCGTGCTGCAGTGCGCGGACGATCGGCTGGTGCCGGGCAGCGTCCTGCTGTTCGACGATTTCCTCGGCTATCCCGGCTACGAGGGGCACGAACTGCGCGCCTTCGAGGAATTCGTGCGTGAACGGGGTGTCGGCTGGGAAGTCGTCGCCGGTTGCCTGCTGGGCCGGGAAGTCGCGATCAGGATCACGTCGCGCTGAGTCGCCGGGGCCGCCCGCAGGCCTTCCCGATGCCCGTGCGGGCGGGCAGGGCGGCGCGTGACTTGCGACAGGTGGGCCTCGCGCCCATCCGGTGGATACTGCAGGGGACACCAACAGGGTGGCGGGCCTGCCGTTCGTGCGGCGCCCGTGCCGCCCATCCCCCGGCATACCGCACTGGACTTCCCATGACCCGCCACCTGCTTGCCCTGTCCCTGTCCCTGTCCCTCTGCCTGCCGTTGCAGATCTCCGCCGCGCACGCCAGCGAGCCGGCGGTGACGGTGCCGGCCGCCGATGCGGTGGCGCGCCAGGTCGAGACCCTCCTCAGGCGCGACTTCCCGCAGGACGCCCCGGGCGTGGCGGTGCTGGTCGCACGCGGCGACACCGTGCTGTATCGCGGTGCGCACGGCCGTGCCGATGTCGAAGCGGGCACGCCGCTCAAGCCCGGCGACCGCTTCCGAATCGGCTCGGTCACCAAGCAGTTCGCCGCGGCGGGTGTGCTCAAGCTGGTCGAGGCGGGCAAGGTGAAGCTCGACGATCCGCTGTCGAAATACGTGCCCGGCTATCCGAACGGCGACAACATCACCGTGCTGCAGCTGCTCAACCACACCTCGGGCGTGAAGAGCTACACCGGCATCCCCGGCCACATGGCCGGGCCGATCCGCAACGACCTCACCACCGCGCAACTGATCGACGTGTTCAAGGACCATCCGGTGGATTTCGCGCCGGGCGCGCAGTGGGCCTACAACAACTCCGGCTACGTGCTGGCGGGGGCGGTGATCGAGGCGGCGAGCGGCCAGCTGTGGCACGACTACCTGCGCACCACGTTCTTCGAGCCGCTGGGCATGCGCGACACCGGCTACGGGCACGACCCGGCCATCGTCGCGAAGCAGGTGAAGGGCTATACCTTCGACGGCGGCAAGCCCGCGCCGGCGATGCAGCTGAGCATGACCCAGCCGCATGCCGCCGGTGCGCTGGTGTCCAACGTCGACGACCTGCTGCGCTGGAACCGCGCGCTGCACGAAGGCCGCGTGCTCAAGTCGGAGACCTACCGGCGGATGATCACGCCCGAAGGCAAGGCCGCCGATCCGGGCGTCGGCTACGGCTTCGGCCTCACCGCCGACACCGTGCGCGGCCAGCCGCAGTTGCAGCATGGCGGCGGCATCTTCGGCTTCTCGACCTTCCTCGCTTATCTGCCCGGCCCCGACATCAGCGTGGTCGTGCTGGAGAACGACGACACCTATCCCGGCCGTGAACGGCCCGATGCGCTGGCGCGCAGGCTGGCGGCGATCGCGCTGGGCCAGCCGTATCCCGCACCCGTCGCGATCCCGGTCGAGGCCCCCGCGCTGCAGGCCGCGGAAGGCGTGTATCGCTTCCCGTCCGACGTCGTGCGCACCCTGCGCGTCGTCGACGGCCGGCTCACCGCGCAGCGCACCGGCAGCAACCGCTCGTCGTTGATCCCGATCGCGAAGGACGAGTTCCTGTACGAGGACGGCTTCAACCGGATGACCCTGCAGCGCGACCAGGCCGGACGCATCACCGGCATGCGCTTCTTCGCCAACGGCGAAGGCGAGGGCGTGGTCGGCGCGCGCAGCGATGAACCGCTGCCGGCCGAACCCAAGGGCATCGTGCTCCCGCGCCCCGTGCTGGAGCGCCTGACCGGCACCTACAGCGTCCCGGGCATGCTCATGAAGCTGTTCATCGAAGGCGAGGCACTGAAGGTACAACTGGTCGGCCAGCCCGCCTTCACGCTGCAGGCCTCGTCGCCCGTGCAGTTCTCGGTCCCCGAGGTCGCCGCTGAACTCACCTTCGCCGACGGCGACGGCCCCGCCGCATCGCTGACGCTGCGCCAGGGCGGGCAGACCATCGAGTTCAAGCGGGTGCCGTAGGGTGCGGTTCACCGCACCGCTTTTGATCAGTTCATCGAAAAAGCCGCTGCGTCGAGCGGGTTTTCCTGACAGTTCGATGCGGTGTTTTCCGACAGACGTGACGATGCCTGCGGGGCATCGTCACAGGCATGTCGAACTATCGTCGCCTCTGGGTGCCTGGTCGCACCTGTTTCTTCACCGTCAACCTCGAACGTCGCCGTGAGCGCATCCTGACTGCGAACATCGACGCCCTCCGTACTGCCTTTCGCGAAACCCGGGCGGCACTGCCATTCGATCTCGTCGCGATCGTGGTGCTGCCGAACCATCTCCATTGCATCTGGACCTTGCCCGAAGGCGATGCGGACAATGCGCGGCGATGGGCGCGCCTGAAGGCCCGATTCTCAAGGGGGGTTCCCCATGAGGGCGTGCTGCGTCCAAGCCAGATCGCGCGAGGGGAGCGCGGCATCTGGCAGCGTCGATTCTGGGAGCGCAGCCTCCTCGACGAGCACGACCTGCGCACCCATGTGGAATACATCCACTACAACCCGGTCAAGCACGGCCTCGCAGCACGGGCCATCGACTGGCCATACTCCTCTTTCCATCGCTGGGTCGCATCCGGTCTCTATCCAGCGGACTGGGCCGCTCCGCTGCCCGCCACGTCGCCACAAACCTCATAGGGTGCGGTTCACCGCACCGGGTTTCGGATCGTCGCGATGAAAAACGGTGCGGCCAGCCGCACCCTATTGCGTCATGGGACTGTGAGGAGGCGCGCCTTGACGTATCCGGGCGAGGTGAAATGGATGTGACTGAGGTTGTCGTCGCGGTGCAGTCCAAGCCAGTAATGGCGACGCGTCATCGATTCGAGATGCAGGTGACAGGCGGCGGTTTCGAGGACGCAGCCACCGACAGGCGCCGATGGGTCTATGCGGATCCAGTCCATCAGGTCGATCGAGTCCAGCGTCAGAGGAACGCGGCGCGTCCCCCACACGGCAATGGTCAGCGTCGACACACCGGTGATATGCAACGTGTACTTGGCATCTCCCGTGCGTTCGATGCGCAGCGCGCAATCTTCGACGACGAGATCGTCGATCATGCCGTTCGGAAAGAGGTCGATGCGCATGGCAGGTTCAGTGTCGAAGCGGGATTTCGCGCAGTCAGCGCGCCAGTCCGTCGTAGAGGATTGCGACTGCGGCCAGGAAATACAGCTCGAGGATGATCAACGGCGGACGAAGAGTTCGTAAATGGCTCTTCTGCATGGCAGGTGCCACTGTCGGCATGCATCGTTCTCAGTCCGCGAGTCCGTGCAGATCCAATCCGCGCCATTTGGCGAAGGATAGTGCCGCGAGCAATTTGTGGAGCATCGCCTCCTCGTCGGCCTGCAACTTTAGCGTGATGAGCGGAAACAGCTGGCTCAAAGCGGTGTCGATCGCAGCGAGATCGAAGACATGATCTTCGTAGTATCCGGCGATCCGGTGCAGGAAGTCGCTGTCTACGCGTTTCAGTAGGCGGCAGATCGAGGCGACTTCCTTGAATTCGAACTGAGCGACGAATTCGGGTTTTATCTCGGATATTCCATTTGGTCTGACGAGAAGGTCATATGCCATGACGGTGCCCGATGTGAATGGGGTTAGTGCAAGCCCTCAATCCGCCGGCACCGTCCGCGGCCCCGCCCACTCGCGCAGTTCCTGCACCTGTTCGGCCATCAGCACCGAGAGCGGGCGGGTGTTCTTCAGTTCGGCGCGGAGCTGGAATTCGCTGAGCGGCAGGCCGCTGGCGTGGGCCGAGTAGAGGGCGGCGACGATGGCCTGTTCGATTTCCGCGCCGGAGAAGCCGTCGGAGGCGCCGGCGAGCGCGGCGAAGTCGAAGGCGTCGCATTCGACCTGGCGGCGGCGCAGGTGCAGGGCGAACAGTTCGGCGCGCGACTCGGCGCTGGGCAGGTCGACGAAGAAGATCTCGTCGAAGCGGCCCTTGCGCAGCAGTTCGGCGGGCAGTTCGTGCACCTGGTTGGCGGTGGCGACCATGAACACCGGCGACTTGCGTTCGGCCATCCAGGTGAGGAAGGTGCCGAGCACGCGACGCGAGACGCCGCCATCCTCGCCGCCGGAGCTGGCGAGGCCCTTTTCCAACTCGTCGATCCACAGCACGCAGGGCGACAGCTGTTCGGAGGAGGCGAGGGCGTCGCGCAGGTTCTTCTCGGTCTCGCCGTGGTACTTGTTGTACAGCGCGCCGAAATCCAGGCGCAGCAGCGGCACGCCGAAACCGGCGGCGATCGCCTTGGCCAGCATCGACTTGCCGCAGCCCTGCACGCCGAGCAGCAGCACGCCCTTCGGCGGATCCAGCCCCGGCGGCACGTTGCCGTCGACGAAGGCGGCGCGGCGCAGCTCGATCCAGCGCTTCACGCGCTTCGCGCCGATCACGTGCTCCAGCTTCACCGGGTCGAATTCGTAGTGCAGGTGGCCGCTGCGGTTGATCAGCTCGAACTTGAGCTTGGCCAGCTCCGGCAGGTCGTCGGCGCCGAGCACGCCGTCGCGGAAGATCAGGTGGCGGGCGATCCGGCGCGCGTCGGTCTCGCTCAGGCCGCGCAGGTTGCGCACGATCTGCTTCACCGCGTCGGGGTCGACTTCGACGCGCTTGCCGCCGTGTTCGCGGGCGTAGGCGGCGGCCTCGTCCTTGACCATCTTCAGCAGCGCCTCGCTGGCGGGCAGCTTCGGCCGGTAGCGCACCGCGTGCGCCTCCAGGTCCTCGGGCAGCTCGACCTTGTTGCCGACCAGCACCAGCACGTGCGGCAGGCAGTTGCGGCGCTGCAGGATGTCGCGGACCTGGCGCAGGGTGCCGGCGTATTTCAGGTAGGGGGCGAAGTCGAGCAGCAGGAACACGCCGCGCTGGTCGTGGCGGTAGATCGCCTGCAGGGTGGCGCCGGCGTCCGGGGCGACATCGGCCTCGTCCTCGCGGTCCATGTCGATGCGGCGCATGCCCTCGGTGATCGACCAGCGGAACAGGGTGCGCCAGACGTGCATCAGCGACTGGCGGAACAGTTCCACCACCCGGGGCTCGTCCGGGGTCTCGATCACGATGAGGGGGGTGTCGGCGCGGATGAGCGCCACGAGGTCCTGCAGTCCGTTCATGCTGTCCTGGTCGTACCGGCGTGCAGCCGGGGGGCGGGATGCCCGAAAACGTCGCAGACGATAGCAAAGCGGGGCCGGCATCGCCCGGATTCCCGGGCCCGGCGGCGGCAAGTGCTTGAATCGTGCGGCGATGCGGGTGGTAAGCTGCGGCATCTTCACTGCGGGAGGTGCCGATGAAAACGGTTCTGGTCGCCAGTTCGAAGGGCGGGGTCGGCAAGACCACCCTCGCCACCCACCTCGCCGCGCAGGCGGCGCTGGACGGGCATCGCACCGTGCTGGTCGACGCCGACCCGCAGCATTCCTCGACGCGCTGGGCCGAACGCCGCGCCGACCTGGAGAGCGCGGTGCTGCCGGTGGACGGCACGCGCCGCAGCTGGGCCAGGCACGTGCCCGACGACGCGCAGCGCATCATCATCGACGCCCCCGCCGGTTCCACCGCCGACAGCCTCGACGCCTTCCTCGAGGTGGCCGACGGCCTGGTAGTCCCGGTGCTGCCGTCCACGCTGGACATCGACGCCACCGTGCCCTTCCTCAACGGCATCGCCAAGCACCCGCGCGTGCGTCGCGGCCAGCTGAAGGTCGCCCTGGTCGGCAACCGCCTGCGGCCATGGACCAACGCCTCCCAGCAGGCGGTGGACCTGCTCAAGCAGTGGCCCTACCCGGTCGTCGCCGAGCTGCGCGACAGCCAGGCCTACGTGATGCTGGTCGGCCTGGGCCGCAGCCTGTTCGACTACCACTCGCAGCACGTGCGCGAGCACCAGGAAGACTGGGCGCCGCTGCTGAAGTGGGTGAAGAAGGGGTGAGTCGCGCGGGATGAGCGAGACGGCGCTGGAGCGCATGCGCCGGCAGGCGCGATGGGTCGCCCGCTTGATGTTCCTGTCATTGCTCCCGGGCATGGTCACCGGGGCGGTCGCACTGCTGGCCTCGGATCGCGACGCAACGTTCGTCGCTTGGTGCGCTGCATGGTGGTGGAACCTGCTTTTCGCAGGCGGCGTGCTGCTCCTGTTCGTCGCCACCATTGCGACGTGGGTGGCCTTTCGTTGCCCCGCCTGCCGGTTCCGCCTGTCGCGAGGTCACGTCGTACCGACCGACTTCATGGTGCCGCAGCCTGCGATCCGCTTCTGCCCGCACTGCGGCGTGAGCCTGTCGACGCCACTTTCGCGCTCACAATGACATCGGCCCGATGTCCTGGAGATCCCACGCGATGAACACACGATTCTGGTTGACCCTGTCAGCGACCGCCCTGCTGGCCGGTGGTGCCGGCTACGGCGCGGGCTACTTCCGCGGCGTGGGCAAGGGCGCGGAGATCAGCGCCGCGATGCACGATGTCAACGACGCCCGCCAGGCGTTCTCGCAGGCCCGGCTGGCGCTGCGCGATCTGTCGCATCCTCCTGCGGTGGCGTCCGCCGCGGATCGAACGCAGCTGCTCATCGCGCTGCACACGCTGGGCGGGATCGCGCAGGGTGGCCAGCCGCGCGCAGCCTGCACCGACGCCGAGCGCGAGACCGTGAGGTCGATCGCGCAGCACCTGCGCGAGCATCCGTTGCAGCCGGATCGTCCGGACATGCCGCTGCTGCGCGCGGGCCTCGGCTACTGCGGCTGACCCCGTTTTTCAGCCCTTGCTGGCGGCGATCGAATAGAGCATCGGCAGATCCGGCTGGCCCGCATCGCGATGGAACCGTCCCGGTTCGCGCTCGACCAGGCCGGGAAAGCAGTCGTAGGGCGACCAGGGGAATTCGTTGAGGGCGTCGATCCGCAGCCCTGCGCGGATCAGGGCGTTGACGACATCGCCGACCGGGTGCGTCCACACGTGCAACGGCACGACGGCGGTGGCGTTTTCGGTATAGCTGCGCTCCTCGATGCGCATCGGGGTCGGCGAATGGAAGTAGGGATCGCCCTGCAGCGCGTAGCCGCAGGGATGGAACTCGACCATGTGGAAGCGCCCGCCGGGGCACAGGCAATCGGCCACGACGCGCGCCCATCGGCCGATGTCCGGCAGCCACTCGATGGCGCCGTAGGAGGTGAAGACCCGGTCGAAGCCGCCGCCGACCGTCTCGGGCGTGGCGTACACGTCGCAGAGCGCGAACTCGGCGGCCAGTTGTGTGCGCCGTGCCAGATCCCTGGCCTGTGCGATGGCTTCCGGGGAGAAGTCCACGCCCGTCGCGTGCGCACCCAGCCGCGCCAGCGACAGGGTGTCCAGGCCGAAATGGCATTGCAGATGCAGCAGCCGCAGCCCGGCGACATCGCCGAGCTCGGCGCGTTCGATCGCATTGAGGCTGCTGTTGCCGGCGAGGAAGCCTTCCACATCGTAGAAGCGGGAGGCGACATGTTCCCGCGTGCGCACATCCCAGGCGCGGCGGTTGGTCTCGATCTCGGTCTCGTGCATCGGGGCGTGGCCTGACGTTCGCGGGCTGCGGTGGGCGCAATCCCGGGAGTATGCGTCAGGCCGTCCGCATGCTCACCGCAGCGGCAGCGCCCCGGCGTCGCGCAGCAGCTGCTTCCCGAGTGCGATCCGCTTCGCGCGGTCGTCCATCGACGTCAGGTCGATGCCGAGCACGAAGCTCGCTGCAGGCTTGCCGTCGCCTTCCACCCAGCCGATCCACCACGCATTGCCCGTGCCGTCGCGGCCCGGATGCGTGCCGGTCTTGCCGTAGATGCGCCGGCCATCGATTTCGCCGTCGGCCATGGCCGCCTTCACCGTCGCGATGTGCGCGGGCGACACCGGCAGCGCGCCGCGACGCAGGCGATCGATGAAGTCCAGCTGCTGGCGCGCGGTCACGGTCAGCACGCCGTCGTGCCAGGCCTGCGCCGGGACCTCGCCGATGCGGCCGTTGCCGTACTGCAGGCGCTGCACCCAGGTCGCCAGCCGTTCGCGGCCGATGCGGTTGGCGAGCACGCCGAAGAAGCTCTCGCTGGAGGTCTGCATCGCCTCGCGCAGGGCCATGTCGCGCTCCCACTGCGGCTGGTTCGGGTAGCGCTTGCCGTTCCACGGCACCACCTCGTCGCCATCGCGCAGGGTACCGGTCTGCAGCGCGACCAGGGCCACCAGCACCTTGAAGGTCGAGGCCGGGCGCAGTGCGGCATCGACCCGGTCGCTGCCATGCACCACCTGCACCGCCTTGCCGTCGCGCTGGAGCAGGAAGCTGCCCGGGTGGCCGTAGGCGGCGAAGCGCGCGGCGGGGGAGGGGGCTGCAGCGGTCTTCGCGGGCGGTTTCGCCTGCGCCGCCGGAGCGACGACGAGCGCGATGCCCATGCAGAGGAATGCGGCCAGCGTGGCGGTACGGAACGGGGACAGCGACATCGGCGACTCCGGCAGCGGTTGGGATGCCCGCAGTGTCGACCCGCTGGCCGCGCTTCCCAATGCCGGCTGTCGTCGCGGTCGTCACTGCTGTAACTTTTGTCACCCCGCGCCGACGCGCGTGACAGACTCGGCGCATGAACGACGCACGCATCGACGCACGCAAAGACGGCAAGGCCCTCGCCCCGATCGAGATCGAACTGGAGGCGCCCGCCCGGGTGCTCGGCAAGCCGGTCCGGCACCAGTCGCTGTGGATCCTGCTGCGCCTGTGGCTGGCGGCGCAGGCCGGCGAGGGCTGGGTGCGCGAGGCGCAGCTGCGCGAGCAGTTCGCCAGCGCGCGCAACCTGCGCATGGTGATCAGCCGGGCCTATGGCGACTTCGCGCGCTGGGGCCTGCGCGTGGGCTGGGGCAAGGACCGCATGCGCGATCCCGATCTGCTGCCGCTGGCCGGACGCAACCGCGGCCCGTACTGGCTGGTCGATGGCGAGGCCGCGCGCCTGCGCATCCTCCTGCACGGCGAGCCGGCCGGCGCCGATGCCGTGGCCGCGTGGCTGGGCAAGCCGGTGCAGCAGGCCTCGGCGACCGCAGTGGCCCGCGCCAGCCGCGCCAGCCCCGCCTACTGGCATGCCTGGGCCGGGGCGCGTCGCGACATGCTCGATGGCCGGCTGATCCTCGACCGCGAGCGCGGCGCGCTGGCCGGCTACCGGCGCGCGCAGACCCTGGCGCCGGACCCGTGGCTGCAGGCGCTGTCCCTGCTGCAGCAGGCGATGGTCTGGCGCCGCGCCGGCAATGCGGACGCCGCACGTGCGGTGCTCGCCGAACTCGACAAACACTGGCACGACGAGCAGGCGCCCGAGCATGCCTGGCTCGGCGCGATGGCGGCGATCGTGCAGGCCTGGTGCGCCTATGCCGGCCGCGACCCGCTCGGCGCCAAGCAGATCCTCCGCCAGGCCACCGAGGACCCGCGCTGGGTCGGCCTGTTCCAGTACCACCCGCGCGTGCGCAGCGAACACGCCAACCTGCAGGCGCTGATCCATCGCGCGCTGGCGCTGGACGAAAGCGTGGACATCCTCGAGCGCACCGCCGCCGCGCGCACCGCGCTGGACCACTACCGCCTGGCCCTGGCGCTGGCCAACGAGGCCGAGATGTTCGACGCCGCCGCGTCCACCGCCAGCAATCTCGGCTGGTCGCTGTGGCTGTTCGAGCGCTGCGGCCTGGACGTGCCCCGGGACGACGGCCACCCGCTGGCGTGGATCGCGCTGGCGGCATGGCTGAACGAGCGCCACGGCCTCGGCGTGGGCTTCTGGAACACCATCTACCTGCTGCGCATGGTGCGCGCCAACGGCCCCGATGCCGTGCATCCGCGCCTGGACGCCTTCCAGCGCTGGCCGGTGATTTCGCCCGCGAGCTTCCGCGAGCTGACCGCGCCGATCGTGCTGTCGACCGACTGGCCGGACTGGCGTGCGCTGGCCGTGGCCCTGCTCGCCGACGTCGATGCCGGCCGCGTCCAGGTCGATGCCCTGCAACGCGCCAACCTGCTGTACGAAGTCGCGTGGTACGAGGCCCATGCCGGCGACGCGCAGCGCAGCACCGATGCGCTGGCGCGCCTGCGTCGCCGCCTGCGCGAGCTGACGCCCTCGGACCGCCTGTTCTTCCGCGAGGCCATCCGCAAGCTGCCGGAGGGGTGAAGCCGAGCGGATCGCCGCTCCGCCGATCTCGCTGAGCGCGTGTCGTGGACTTTTCTTCTACCCGGCGGCACCGGGACGCGATGCAGCATATGAAAAGTCCATGACACGCTCTAAGCTGACCCGACCATTCCGGCCAAGGACCGTGCGCCCATGCGAACCCTGATCCTGCTCCGCCACGCCCATGCCGAACCCGCGTCCTCCGACCAGGCCGACCTCGACCGCCCGCTGTCCGCGGAGGGTCTGGCCGAAGCCGAGGCCGCCGGGCGCTGGCTGTCGGCGCAGGGGCTGGTGCCGGACCGGGTGCTGTGCTCGCCGGCACGACGCACGCGCGAGACCCTGGAGTCGGTGATGGGCGCGATCGGTTTTGTCGAACAGCGGCTGGTCGAGCAGATCTACGAAGCCACCCCGGGCACCCTGGCGGCGCTGGTGGACGAACACCGCGAAGCCGAGCGCCTGCTGCTGGTCGGCCACAACCCCGGCCTGGAGCGGCTGGCGGCCCTGATGCACAGCGGACAGTCCGGCGATTACCGGGGCATGCCCCCCGCCGGCATCGTGGTGCTGGATTTCCCCGTCGAGGCCTCGGTCGAGCCCGGCGTGGCCCGTCTCTCCGCGTTCTGGTGGCCGTGAAGTCAGTCGCAACCTTTCTTGTCCTGCCCGTCGTCGCTGCTGCACTGGTTACGGCTGCACTGGCTACGGCCGCACTGGCCACGGGACGTCCCGCCTCGGCGGCCGAGATCGATTCCCAGCACACCCGCATCGGCTTCAGCCTGAAGACCCGCTGGGGACAGAGCCTTCGCGGTCGTTTCCCGACCTACGAAGGCCGCATCGAAGCCCTCGAGGATGGCCGCGAGCGCGTGCACCTGCGCATGTCCGCGCGCGACATCGAGATCGTGGGCCATCCCAGCTACACCGCCATCACCCGCGGCGACGGCTTCTTCGACGCCGACCGCTTTCCCGAGATCGAATTCGTGTCCGAGCCCTACGACGATGCGCTGATCCGCGCCGGCGGCAAGCTGGCCGGACGCCTGCGCATCCGCGACGTCAACCGCCGCGAGGTCTTCCTCATCGAGCCGAGCGCCTGCGAGCGCGTGGCGGTCGATTGCGACGTGGTCGCCAGCGGCAGCGTGCGGCGCAGCGACTACGGCGTCGATCGCTGGATGTTCGCGGTGTCGGACAACGTCCGCTTCCTGCTCCGCCTGCGCGTGCGGGAGGCTGCGGAATGAAGCGCTGGACCCTGTGCGCGCTGGCCGTGCTGGCCTTCGCGCAGACCGCCTGCAGCACGCTGTCCGAGCGCGAGCATGCGCGCGTCGTGGCGGTGGTGGAGGCTGCCCGTGGCACCGAGTCGACCTGCGACCGCGCCGACGCCTGCGCGCGCCCGTCGCCGCTGCGCGAGCTCGGCGAACGCGCGCGAGGCGCAGCCGCCGAGGTTTCCTCCCCCTCGCAGCACGCCGCCACGGCGGCGGCCGATGCGCCTGCACCGCAGCACTCGGCCCCCGCCTCGACCGCGCCCGCCCAGGCGCCCGAGGCCGCTTCCGCACAGCCTGCTTCCGCACAGCACGCTTCCGGGCAGCCGGCGTCCGCGCCGCAGCACTACGCGCTCATCCTCGACTACGGACAGGATGCGCTGCTCGCGCGCCTGGACCTGATCCGCGGCGCGCAGCGCAGCATCGACATCCAGACCTACATCTTCGACGAGGACGACGCCGGCCACCTGATCCTCGACGAACTGCTCGCGGCGGCGCGGCGCGGGGTGAAGGTGCGCCTGCTCGCCGACCAGCTGGCCGCGCTCAAACGGGTCGACACCGTCGCCGCGCTGGCCGGCGCGCACCGCAATTTCGAGATGCGCGTGTACAACCCGGTGCTGGGCCGCGCGCGCTTCGGCTACCCGATGTACGCCGTCGCCACGCTGTGCTGTTTCCGCCGCCTCAACCAGCGCATGCACAACAAGCTGATGGTGGTCGACGGCCTGGTCGCGATCACCGGCGGACGCAACTACCAGAACGACTACTTCGACTGGGACGCGCGCTACAACTTCCGCGACCGCGACATCCTCGTCGCCGGGCCGTCGCTGCCGGACATGGCCGCGCACTTCGAGGCGTTCTGGAACGCACCGCTGAGCACGCCGCTGACCAAGCTCTCCGACGTCGGCCGCCTGGTGCTGAAGCAGGGCGTGCCGGCGCTGAAATATCCCGAGCCCGAGCATCCGCGCCGCCTGGAGGCGATCGGCCGCGATGCCGACGACGCCGCGCTGGTGCGCGAGCGCCTGGTCGATGCCGCGCTGCCGGTGCGCCACCTGCGCTACATCGGCGATCCGCCGGAGAAGCACGACGAGGAGGACGCGATCGATGCCATGGCGTCCTCGCGCCTGCTGCGCGACCTGATCGTGTCCGCGCAGGACCGCGTCTTGCTGCAGACCCCCTACCTGGTGATGTCGAGGCCGGCGCAGCGCATGTTCCTGCAGATGCAGGACCGCCCGAAGCCGCCGCGCGTGCAGGTGTCGACCAACAGCCTGGCCGCGACCGATGCCTTCATCCCGTACGCGCTGTCGTACAAGTACAAGCGCCGCTACCTGCGCGACTACAAGTTCGAGATCCACGAGTTCAAGCCGTTCCCGCAGGACGCGCCGATCGACGTCGAGGCCACCGGCACGGTCGACGTCGAATGGCTGGAGGACGGCACGCCGGTGGTGCAGGGCGTGCCGGTGCGTCCCTCGCTGGACATGTCGCCGAACGTGGGGCCGCTCGGCTCCGGCTCGTCGGGCGGCGCGGGTTCCTCGGGCTCCTCGGGGGCTTCCGCGTTCGGCGGCAGCCGCTCCCCGGACCGGCCGACGCCGCTCGCCCGCGAGTATTCGGCGCTGCGCTATTCCAAGCGCGGCAGCAACGAACCGGTGCCGCTCAAGCGCGGCGGCGTGCGCTTCGGCCTGCATGCCAAGTCGCTGGTGATCGACGACCGCGTCGGCGTGATCGGCACGCACAACTTCGATCCGCGCGGCGACCACTACAACACCGAGGCGGTGGTGGTGATCGACGACCCCGTGTTCGCGCGCCAGCTCGCCGACAGCATCGAGCGCGACATGCGCCCGGCGAACGCCTGGGTGATCGCGCCGCGCGACAAGCCGCCGGTGTTCTCGGGGCTGGAGTACTCGCTGGCGAAGATCTCCGAGCACCTGCCGGTCTTCGACTTCTGGCCGGTGCGCTACGCGACCAGCTACGAGTTCAAGCCCGGCCCGGATTGTCCGAAACCGCTGTCGCCGCGCGACCCGAAGTTCCGCGCCTGCCACGAGCCGGTGGGCGACTTCCCCGAGGTCGACATGCTGATCCGCCCGCTCACCCGCATCTTCACCGCCTTCGGCGCGGGGCTGGCGCCGATCCTCTGACCACCTGAAGCCCGTCGGCCGCCCCCATGGGCGCCCCCTCGATGCCCGCGCCCGACGCGGGCATCGTCGTTTTCGCGATCGACCCATTGCAGATCAAGCACTTGCAGCCATGACGGAAGCGGGGTGACTTCCGGCATATGTGTCATGCCGGGATGGTGTTGTACTTTACCAGCACACCAAGACGCAGCCACTTCAGGACACCGCCATGAACGCCTCCACCCCGACCACCACCCACACCCCCGCCGACCCGGCCAGCGACACCGTCGTCCCGCTGTCTTCGGCCCGCCGCTACCTCGAACGCACCGCCGGCACCGGCTACGGCCGCTCCAGCGGCTACGCCTCGAACAAGCGCTACACCTCGGACTGGGGCCAGCCGCGCTTCCGCTGCGCCTGACCAAGCCCTCCTGATCGGGCCCTCCTGATCGGATCCTCTCCCCGCAACACGCTCCCCCGCAACACGACCCACCTCACCACCTCCCCCGCACAACCTCCGTCTCGCCAAGGTCACGCCATGAACGCCATGCACTCCCACGCCCCGCTCGCCCCGCGCACGCCGGCTCCCGTGTTGCCGGCCAGCGGACCCGCCCACCTCGCCAGCCCGCGCTACCGCGCGCGCGACTTCGGCACCGGCTACGGCCGCTCCAGCGGTTACGCCGCCGAGCGTCGCTACACCTCCGACTGGGGCCAGGCCCGCTTCCGCTGCGGCTGAGCCCCTCCGCTTTCGATGGCGGATGCCATCACCCTCCGCGCAGGCTGTTTCCCCAGCGCATGCTCTCTCCCGCGTCGCGGAGGCTCTTTCCCCGGACCCGGCCCGGCGTCGTCGACACGCTCGTCCCCAGCGGATCGATGCACCGGGCCGGCTCTTTTCGTCATCACCCGGCCCCCGCGCTCCGTTATCCTTGCGCGGTGACCGACATCCTTCCCCCGGCGCCGTCCCTGTTCCGCGCCCAGACCAGCCTCGAACAGCTCAATGCCAGCTCCCGCGACACCGCGATGGAGCCGCTGGGCATCGTCTTCACCGAGATCGGCCCCGATTTCCTGCGCGGCACCATGCCCGTGGACGGCCGGACGAAGCAGCCCTACGGCCTGCTCCACGGCGGCGCCTCGGTGCTGCTGGCCGAGACCCTGGGCAGCGTCGCGGCCAACCTGTGCACCGCGCCCGGCGAGATCTGCGTGGGCGTCGAGATCAACGCCAACCATCTGGTCGCGGTGCGCGACGGCACGGTCACCGGCACCGCCCGGCCGCTGCATGTCGGTCGCCGCACCCAGGTCTGGGAAGTGCGCATCGAGGACGACCTCGGCCGCCTGGCCTGCGTCTCGCGCCTGACCCTGGCCGCCGTGCCGCACCGTACGCCTGCGTCCGCCGCGGGCTGAGCCCGGGTCGTCGTCGCGACCGGGATGCACAGCCGCGCCCGGGTTCGGTATCGTGCCCGCATGACCGTTTCCCCCACGTCTTCGCCGGTCGCCCGGCTGCTCCGCTATGCCTGCCGCACGCCGCTGCTGGCGTGGCACATCCTCGTCGACCTGCCGATCATCCTGATCCTGATGTCGCCGCCGTTCGGTGGCCTGCGCATCGGCGGCGACCCGCTCAAGCACCGCGTCGTGCGCTGGTGGCAGCGCAGCCTGATGCGCGTCTTCGGTTTCCGGATGCGCTGCATCGGCACGCCGCTGCCGGGCGCGGTGATGTTCGTCGCCAACCACGTCAGCTGGATCGACATCGTCGCCCTGCACGCGTACCGGATGATGGGCTTCGTCGCCAAGCGCGAGATCGCCTCGTGGCCGCTGGTGGGCTGGCTGGCGACGATGGGCGAGACCATCTACCACCAGCGCGGCAGCCAGGAATCGCTGGGCGGGGTGCTGCACGAAATGCTCGCCCGCCTGCGCGACGGCCGCGCGGTCGGCGTGTTCCCCGAAGGCCGCACGCGGGGCGGCGATGAGGTCGGCCCGTTCCACGCGCGCATCTTCCTCGCCGCGGTCGAGGCCAACGTCCCGGTGCAGCCGGTCGCGCTGCGCTATGGCGCACGCGGCAGCGCGCAGACCATCGTCGCCTTCGGCCCGACGGAAAGCTTCGCCGCCAACTTCCTGCGCCTGCTCGGCGAGCCGTCGCGCGACGCCGACATCATCTTCCTCGAACCCATCCTGCCCGGCGACGCCGAAGGCCGGCGCCGCCTCGCCGAGACCGCGCGGGCGCGCATCGTCGAGGCGATGGGGCAGGGCTGAGCCATCGCGGCGGCGCATGCGCGATCGCGTCGCGCATGGTGATCCCGTGGCGGGATAGGATGGACCTCCGACCGTCGGACCCCACGCCACGGATGACACTCGCCGCCTCCCCCTACCAGTCGCCGCTGCCGCTGCGCAGCCCGCACCTGCAGTCTCTGCTGTCGACCAGTCCGCTGCGGCGCAGCCGCGGGGCCTGGCTGCTGCGCCGGACCGGCGCGGTCAACACGCCCTACCTGGTCGATGGCGGCGACGGCATCCGCCTGGAAGGCGTGCACAGCCGCCTGCCCGGCGTCGCGCCGCGCGGCCTGGCCCTCCTGCTGCACGGCTGGGAGGGCAGCGTCGAATCCAGCTACATGCGCATGACCGCGGTGAAGCTGCTGCGCGCGGGCTTCGAGGTGTTCCGCCTCAACTTCCGCGACCACGGCGACACCCACCATCTCAACCAGGCGCTGTTCCACTCCAACCGCATCGACGAGGTGGTCAACGCCGCGCGCGATGTCGCCGCCCGCTTCCTCGGCGACAGAGGCCGGCCGATGGTGCTGGCCGGGTATTCGCTCGGCGGCAACTTCGCGCTGCGCGTGGCCCTGCATGCGCAGCGCGCCGGGCTGCCGCTGGCGCGCGTGGCCGCGGTCTGCCCGGTGCTCGACCCCGGCGTGACCATGAACCGGATGGAGCAGGGCATCCCGTTCTACCTGCGCTATTTCGAGCGCAAGTGGCGCGAGTCGCTGCGCCGCAAGCGCGACACCTTCCCGCAGTACTACGACTTCGACGACAGCGTGCTCAAGCTGGGCATGCGCGACCTCACCCGCTGGATGGTCGAGCGCCACACCGACTTCGACAGCCTCGATGCCTACTTCAATGGCTATTCGATCGCCGGGGATCGGCTGGCGAACCTGGCGGTGCCCGCCGACATCCTCACCGCCGCCGACGACCCGGTGATCCCGGTCGAGGAATTCCATGCCCTGACTCTGCCGCCGACCGGGCGGATCGAGATCGCCGCCCATGGCGGCCACTGCGCGTTCCTGGAGACCCTCCGCCTCGACGGCTACGCCGAGCGCTGGGTCACCGCCCGGCTGTCGCAAGTCATTGAATAGGGTGCGGTTCACCGCACCGGTTCCGGGAAGGACATGATGAAAAAGCGGTGCGGCGAACCGCACCCTATGCCGTTTCCTGCGCCGGAGGCATGGGCGCGGTCCGCCGGCCCCCGCAGCCTGCCCGGGTACACTAGGCGGCTCCGGGCCCCGGGCCCTGCCGTGCAGATCCAACGTCCATGCAAGATCGAATCATCGAGGCACTGCGCTCCGGCGCCAATGCCGACGCCCTGGGCCTCGCCCGCGAAGCCGTCGCCGCCACCCCGCACGACGCGGACAACCACGCGCTGCTGGCGCTCGCCGAGCGCGCGAACGGCAACCTGCCTGCCGCCATGCACGCGATCAACCGCGCGGTCCTGCTGGCGCCGGACAACGCCGACCTCCACTTCCAGCGCGCGGGCCTGCTGCTGGCGGAGTACAAGCTGGACGAGGCGCAGGCGGCGCTGTCGCGCACCCTCGACCTCGATCCGAACCAGTTCCCGGCCTACATCCTGCAGGCGCAGATGGCCTTCGGCCGCGGCGACATGGACGAAGCCGAGCGCCTCCAGCGCTATGCCGCGCGCGTCGCCCCCGATCATCCGTGGGTGCGCACCATCGAAGGCATGATCGCGCTGCGCCGCGGCGACTCGATGCGCGCGCTGTCGCTGCTCACCGAGGCCGCCAAGCTGGTGCCGGACGACCTGCAGGTGCTGTACGCGCTGGGTTTCGCGCACATGGAGCAGGGCCACCTGGCCTTCGCCGAGTCGGCCTTCCGCCGCATCGTCGATGCCTCGCCGAACCAGCACGGCCTGCGCGGCGTGCTGGCCGACGTGGTGATGCGCCAGGGGCGTCCCGACGAAGCACGCCAGATCGTGCAGCCGCTGCTCGACAACCCGGAGACCTCGACGCACTCGCTCAAGCGCCTGACCGCCGGCCTGGAGCTGCGCCTGGGCCGCCTGGACGAAGCCCTGGCCCTGCTGCGCGCCTCGATCGCGCAGGAGCCCCGCGACCCCGAGACCTGGGCGATGGCGGCGGACGTGTGGCGCCGCAGCGGGCGTTTCGACGAAGGCCGCGAGGTCACCGACGCCGCGCTGGCGAAGCATCCCGAGGCCGCGCCGCTGTGGCGCCTGCGCATCACCCTGGAGCCGACCGGCAGCGACGAGGCCAAGGCCGTCGTCGACCGCTGGCTGGCGCTGGACGCCGATGACGTGAACGCGCTGGAAGCGCAGATGCTGATGATGGAAGTGCGCGGCGACCTGGAAGCGCGCGACGCGCTGGCGCAGCGCATCGTCGAACTGGAGCCGGGCCGCAGCAGCGCCGAGACCCGCGTGTTCGACCGCCTGGTCCGCCAGTCGCCCGACGTCGCGATCGACCACGTGCAGGCGCTGATCGCGAAGACCCAGGACGACGGCGTCAAGCGCGGCCTGATGGCCTGGCTGGGCATCGCCCAGGACAAGGCCGGCCGCCATGCCGAGGCCGTGCAGACCTGGCAGGCGATGAACAGCGCCGAGGCCATGGTCCGCCGTCCGCTGACCGTGCCGGGCAGGGCCAGCGGCAGCTGGCCGGAGCTGGCCGAGGTGGCGGCGGGCGCACCGCCGCTGGCCTATCTCTGGGGCGTGCCGGGCTCGGGCGTGGAGAAGGTCGCCGCGGTCATCGGCCATGCCGGCTACCCGCTGCGCGCCGATCGCCTCGGCCCGAACCCGCCGCGCGACGCCCTCCAGGATCCCGCCTGCATCGCCGCGTTCAACGACGGCACGCTCACCGGCGAGCAGGCGCTGGCGCAATGGCGCAGCGCGCTGGCGCTGCGCGGCGTGCCCAACGGCGCGATCATCGACTGGCTGCCCTACTGGGACAACGCGCTGCTGCACATGATCCGCCCGCTGCAGCCGGAGGCGATCGTGCTGATCGCGCTGCGCGATCCGCGCGACATGCTGCTCGAATGGCTGGCCTTCGGCAGCGCCATGCAGTACGCCCTGCCGTCACCCAACGAAGCCGCGCTGTGGATCGCGCGCCAGCTGCAGCACGTGCTGGTCATCACCCGCGACCTGCTGGTCTCGCACAAGGTCATCCGCACCGACGACGTGCTGGGCGACCTGGACGCCTTCGCCGGCGAAGTCGGCGGTGGCCTGGGCCTGGAGCAGATCCTGATCCCGCCGCCCGAGCTCTTCGGACGCATCGGTTTCCCGGCCGGGCATTGGCGGCATTACGCCGAGCCGCTGGCCGAGCCGTTCGCGCTGCTGTCCGACGTGGCGCAGGCCTTCGGTTATCCGGCGAACTGATTCGACAGCAAGGAGGAAATCGCCATGAAGATCGCGAGCGACAGTTTCGAACACGGCCAGCGCATCCCCGCCGAATTCGCTGCGGGCGCGCCCGACGGCTTCGGCGGCAACCGCAACCCGCAGCTGCGCTGGCACGATGCGCCGGCCGGCACGCGCAGCTTCGCGCTGCTGTGCATCGATCCGGACGTGCCGACCGATCCGGCCCTGGTGCAGGATGCGTCGCGACCGATCCCGGTCGAACATCCGCGCGGCGATTTCGTGCACTGGGTGATGACCGACATCCCGGCCGGCGTCGACGCGATCGAAGCCGGCGCCTGCAGCGAAGGCTTCACCGCGCGCGGCAAGGCCGCACCGGCCGGCCCCGCCGGCGCCCGCCAGGGCGTGAACGACTACACCGGCTGGTTCGCCGGCAATGCCGACATGGCCGGCGACTACCTGGGCTACGACGGCCCGTACCCGCCCGGGCACGACGCTCGCCTGCACCGCTACTTCTTCCGGCTGTTCGCGCTCGACGTCGAACGCCTCGACCTGTCGGCGCGCTTCACCGCCGCCGATGTCTTCCGCGCGATGCGCGGCCACGTGCTCGCCGAAACCGCGATCTACGGCACCTACTCGCTGAACCCGGACGTGAAGGGCTGAACCTTGCGGTTCGCCCTCCCCCGCGAGCGGGGGAGGGCCGGGGAGGCGGCGGTGTCGTCGACCTGCCTCAGATCCTGATCGGCAACTGCTCGAACTCCAGCACCTGGCCGTCGTCGCTGGTCAGGCGCAGGCGATAGGGCAGGGGTTCGAGCAGCTCGGCCTTGAACGAGCGGTTCATCAGTTCGCTGAAGGCCTGGTCGGCGCGGTTCTTCTCGTCCTCGCAGGACATGCGCGTGGTGATGGCGATCTGGAACGTCATGCGCTTGCCCGACACCGTGTAGGTGCCGCGCAGGTCGTTGCAGCCGCCGTTGGCGCGCACGTCCTTGCCGGTGAAGCTCACCTCGAAGGCCACGCCCGGCGCGCGCAGCGCGTCGGCCTGCGCGCCGGTGGCGGAAGCCAGCTTCCAGCCGCCGGTGTTGACCAGTTCGTTGCGGTCCACGCGCAGGCTGCGCGCCTTGTCGCCGGCATCGGCGGGCGCGGCGACGGCGATCGAAGCGGACAGCAGCGCCGCGAGGGACAGGGTGGCGCGGAGGGATGTCGACGAAGGCATGGCGGATCTCCGGAGGATGCGGTCGGTACCGCTTACTGTCTGGGTGCGCCCTGCTGGACGATTTCGGATTCGACCGCCATCTCCATCACGTAGGCGATGTTGGTGCCGTCATCCGGGCGGTTGTCGCGACGGTAGCGCTTCACCCGCAGCACGTTGCGGGTGCCCGGCTCGTGGGTGAAGCCTTCGATCTTGTCGTAGAACAGGCGCCACGGGCCGAAGTCGGTCTTCAGACCCTGGTCGTCGTAGCGAAGTTCGCGCACTTCCAGGCAGGTCTGCGGCGCGGTCGCCATCGGCGGCTGGCAGGGCTTGGTCTGGGCCGCGACCTCGACGAAGGCGGTTTCGCCCTCGTTGCCGTAGCGCGCTTCCGGGGTCAGATCGCCGACGAAGCGGAGGATGTCGCCGTTGCCGGCGCGCCATTCCAGCGTCGGCTTGTTCTTCGTCTGCGGCGTGCCCGGCGCGGCCGTGAAACGCGAGGAGCCCTGGATGCGCAGGGTCATTTCGCCGTCGAGCGCGGCGACCTCCGGCTCGGGGCACTGCATCTTGGTGCCGGTCAATTCTTCCACGCGGATCTCGTCGCCGAGCCGGCGGAAGAGGCCGCTGAGGCCGTTGCAGGTGTTCTGGACGCGGATGTTGCCGTCGACGAAGCTGATCTGGACCGGCTTGTCGGGGCGCATCAGCAGGGCGCCGATGGTGCGGCCCTTGGCGTCGACGGCTTCCTTCAGCGACCACTGGTGGCGGGTGAGCAGGCTGTCGTCGACATAGGGCGCGGCCGTCGGGCTGGACGCCGGCGTGGTGTCGGACAGGGCGCTGTTGTCCGGCGCTGCCGCCGCCGGGTCTTGGGTATCCGCCTCGGCCGGGGGCTTGGAGCACGCGGCGAGCAGCAGGGGAACGATCACGAGTGACACAACCGGGAGACGACGCTTCATCGGGATTCCTGACGGGATGAGATGCGGGTGGGCCGGGGGGGGAGGGTCTTCTTGGAACGGAGTCGTGAACGGGTCGTTGCGGGATTCGGGGTTGGCGGCCGGGTCGGAGCGCGCGGGGCGCTTCGCGGGCCCGGGTCACTCCCCGGCCGGCAGCCAGAGCAGCAGGGCGGCGCCGAGCGCGAAACGATACACCGCGAACGCAGTGAAGCGATGGGTCTGGATGTAGCGCAGCAGCCATTTCACCGAGATAAACGCGGTCACCGCCGAGGCCACGAAGGCCACCGCCAGCGCCGACCAGTCCTCCTGGCCGATCCCCCCGTCCCGGTAGAGGTCGAGCAGCTCGTAGCCGGTGGCGGCGAACATCGTCGGGATGCCGACGAGGAAGGCGAATTCGGTCGCCGCCATGCGGCTGGTGGTGCCGGCGAGCAGGGCGACGAAGATGGTCGCGCCCGAGCGCGAGGTGCCCGGGAAGACCCCGGCCACGACCTGGGCGATGCCGACCAGGATCGCGACCGTCCAGGTGATCGTCTCGCGCTCGCCGAGCACGGCCGCGCGCTTGGCCGCGAAATGCTCGGCGGCGATCATCCACACGCCGCCGATGATCAGCGCCCAGGCGACTGGCGTGACGGTCTCGGGCAGCTCCCAGCCCAGCGCCTTGACCAGCAGGCCGCCGACCGCGGTCACGCCGAAGGCGACGCCCAGTTTCAGGCCGTAGTCGCGCGAATGCGTCCCGTCGCCCGAGCCCGGTCGCACGAAGCCCTGGGTCAGCGTCCACAGCCGCTGCCGGTAGATCGCCACCACGGCGAGGATCGCGCCGGCCTGGATGGCCACGTTGAACAGGTCGCTGCGCGCGCCCAGCCAGTGCTGCGCGATGAGCAGGTGGCCGGTGCTGGAAATCGGCAGGAACTCGGTGATGCCTTCGATGATGCCGAGCACCAGCGCGGCGAGCAGATCGTTCATTGGGGAAGCGGCTGCGGGAAAACGGTCAGTGTACTGGCCGGCGCCGCGTGCCGCGACGCGCGGTCAGTCGACCACCGACTGACCGGGCGGATACCACGTCACCTCGAAGCGGATGCCATCGGGATCCTTCATGAACAGGGCGATGGCGCCGCCGAGCGACTGCGTGTCCGGCGCGGGGAAGCCGGCGGCGAGCATGCCTTCGCGGACGGCATGAACCTGTTCGGGCGAGGCGGCACCGAAGCCGAGATGGTTCATCCCCGCGCCGTAGCGTTCGTAGGGCGCGGTGCCGGCGCGTGCCTGCAGGAACTGGATGTGGAAGCCGGCCTCGTTGCGCCAGACGTGGTCGCGCAGCCTGGTCATGCCCAGCATCGGCAGCAGTCGGTCGTAGTAGGGCATGCTCGCCTCGAGCGAGGAGACGAGCAGGGTGATGTGGTCGGGCGTCATGCGCGGTGCACCTGCGGCGGCGGGAGCGCGAGTGTCGCCGATGGACTCAGTCCGGTTGTCCCAGGCGGAAGAACACTGTTTCCTGACCCTCTTCGGCCAGGCCCAGGCCGAAATAGATCGGGCCCAGCGGCGTGTCCAGCGCGGTGTAGACGCTGCCGCCGAAGATCGTGCGTTCCAGCGACGGTTCCTGTCCGCGCCCCCACAGCTGGCCGGCTTCCAGCGAGCCGCCGACGAACAGCGGGTACTGCATCACCTGCGCCAGCGGGTAGTTGAACTGCAGCGTGCCCAGGGCCGCGCCGTTGCCGCGCAGGGTGTCGATGCCGTAGCCGGACAGGCGGAACGGGCCGCCGAGCGTGGCCACGTCCTCGAAGGCGTTGCCGCGCCGGTCGTGGCTGCGCAGTCCCAGCTGCCAGCGCCCGCCCAGTCCGGTGAATGCGAGGTTCGCGTTGAACCGCGAGGTGAACCCGCGGGTATCCGCGTCAAGGATCGGCAGGTAGCGCGTGTGCCGCGCCTGCACGTACCAGCCCTTCGACGGGAATTCGGCGTCGTCCTGGGTGTCGACCACGAAATTCAGGTCCACGCCCGCGCTGGTGCTGGTGCGCGGGATCGCGGTGCTCACCGAGTCGCGGCGCAGGTCGAAGTGGTTGCGACGCGCGAACGGCGCGACCGAGGCTTCGCCCCAGTCGCCGAAGCTGGCGCCGACGCCGGTGCGCGCCTGCCAGAAGCTGTAGCGGTACTCGCCGGTGGCATTGCCGCCGTCGAGCAGGGTCTCGTTCTCGCCGCGCCATTCCAGCGAGGGCCGGAAGAACGCGGTGCGCCGCAGGTTCAAGGGCTGGTGCAGTTCGGCGAAGGCGCGGTTGCGGTCGCCGATCCGCGCTTCGAGCAGCAGCTCGCCGCCGAAGCGGTTGAGCTCGCGCCTGCCGTAGCGCGCGCCGAGCTGGTACTCGCCCTGGCCTTCGAAATCGTCCTGCATCAGCAGGCCGAGCTTGAGCGTGCCGTCCTCCTCCCAGCGACGGCTGCGCGCGACGTAGGTCAGCACGGTGTCGTCGCGGTCGTCGGCTTCGACGGTGTAGTAGACGCGCGAGAACTCGCCCAGGCCGTAGAGGCGGCCGAGGTCCTGCTCGATCTTCTTCGCGTCGACGGCCTCGCCGGGCTTGGCCGACATGCGCGCGAGGATGGCTTCGTCGTCGACGCCGGAGGTATTGACCAGCTCGACGCGGTCGATGGTGCCCATCGGCTCGAGTTTCGCCGCGCGCGCCGCGCGCCAGGCGGCATAGTCGGCCTCGGACACGCGCATCGCCTGCAGCTGCGGCAGCGCGGCCACGGTCGCGGCTTCGCCCAGGGCCACGCCCTTGTCCATGCCGCCGGTGAAATCGGCCGAGCCCAGGTCGGCCAGGTCGGGCACGATCAGCACGTCGCGCGGACCGAGCCGGTCGCGCTGGCGCTGGCTTTCCTTCTGCATCAGCGCGGTGATCATCTGGTCGGCGATGCTGAAGGGGTCGAGCAGCTGGTCGCGGGTCTTCAGCCGGGCTGCGATGTCCACGGCGATGATCCGTCGCGCGCCCCACTTCTGCGCGATTTCCACGGGGAGATTCATCGCCACGCCGCCGTCGATCAGCGAGCGCTCGCCGTAGCTCACCGGCGAGAACGCGCCGGGCACGGCCATGCTCGCGCGCACCGCGTTGACCAGGTCGCCACTGTCCATCGATACCGCATCGCCGGTTTCCAGGTCCGTGCCGACCGCGCGATAGGGAATCGGCAGGTCGTCGAAGCGCGGAATCGTCGCGCTGGGCAGCAGCGCGGCGCGCAGCGCGACCGCCAGGCGCTGGCCCTCGAACAGCGATGGCGGCACGCCGACCTTGCCGTCGCGCAGGCCGAAACCGCCCTTGGCCAGGAAGCTGCGATCCTCGGCCTTGCGCCGCGCCGGGAACACGCTGCGGTCGATGCGATCGACGAACATCGTGTTCCAGTCCAGCGCCCGCATCTGCGCCTCGATCTCGGTCGCGCTCAGGCCGCTGGCGTACAGGCTGCCGACCACCGCGCCCATGCTGGTGCCGACGATGCAGTCCACCGGGATGCGCTCGCGTTCGAGCACCTTGATCACGCCGATGTGCGCCATGCCGCGCGCACCGCCGCCGCTGAGCACCAGGCAGGTGTCGAAGTCCGCGGCGCGTGCGGGGGCGGCGAACAGCGCGGAAGCGAGGAGCGTGCAGACCAGCAGGAGCGGGGACGACAGGCGCATGGTGGGCGGGGCGGCCGGGAGGGTGTGCCGCGCAGTCTAGAGCGTGTTATGCACTTTTTCGTGTGCCGCGAAGGTCGTCCGGGGGCGTGAGCCAAGGCGCGCGCCGCCGCCAAGGCTGGCCGCCTTGGCAAGGTGCGCAACGCCGGATCGCGCCCCCGGACGACCTTCCCTCCGGCTGCGCCCCTGTGGCACCGAGACTGCGGCCCGTGGCTTGCCTTGGCCACCAGCCAAGGACTGCGCCACCGAACCTTGCCTCGGTGCCACAGGCTGCGCAACGCGGCATACGAAAAAGTGCATAACACGCTCTAGCGCGCCGTCGCGCATCGCCCGTTGCTGGCTATCATCGGTCGGCGCAGCGTTGCGCACAGGCCGGGGGCACGATGGCGGGCACGAGTGGAGCGGCGGCGGTGGTCCGGTGGGGCATCATCGGCTGCGGTGCGGTCACCGAGGTGAAGAGTGGCCCGGCCTACCGGCAGGTGCCGGGTTTCGCGCTGCAGGCGGTGATGCGCCGCAATGCCGCCCTTGCCGAGGACTATGCGCGCCGCCACGGCGTGCCGCGCTGGACCGACGATGCCGACGCGATCATCCGCGCCGACGACATCGACGCGGTCTACATCGCCACGCCACCGGACACGCACCTGCATTACGCGCTGCAGGTCGCCGCCGCCGGCAAGCCGTGCTGCGTCGAAAAGCCGATGGCACGTACGCCGGAGGAATGCGCCCGGATGAATGCGGCCTTCCGCGAGGCCGGCGTGCCGCTGTTCGTCGCCTACTACCGGCGTTCGCTGCCGCGGTTCGCGCAGGTGGCCGACTGGCTGCGCGAAGGCCGGATCGGCCCGGTGCGTCACGCGCACTGGGCCTTCTCGCGGCCGCCGACGCCCGACGATCTCGCGGGCCGCAGTGGCTGGCGCACGGATCCCGCGCAGGCCGGCGGCGGCTACTTCGTCGATCTCGCCAGCCACGGCCTCGACCTGCTGATGCATCTGCTCGGCGACATCGAAGACGTCGCCGGCACGGCGCTCAACCAGCAGGGCCTGTATCCGGCCGAGGACGCGGTCGCGGCCCACTGGCGCTTCGCGCCGCAGGCCGATGGCAGCCGCGCGCTGGGCAGCGGGTTCTGGAATTTCGCCGCGGACCAGCGCCGCGACAGCGTCGAGATCGTCGGCCGCGACGGGACCCTGCGTTTCTCCGTCTTCGACGAAGCGCCGCTGGTCCTGGAATGCGGCGGTGTCGCGACCGAGCGGGTCATCGCCCATCCGCCCCACATCCAGCTGCCGCACGTCGTCGCTATCGCCCGGCACCTGCGCGGCGAGGCCTCGCATCCATCGACCGGCGCTTCCGCCGCGCGCGCCACCGACGTCATGGCGAGGATCCTGGGCCAGGGTTGAGGTGACCATGGTGTGCCACCAGTCGTGGCCGGCACGCAGATGGTGCAATCCTGGCTTGCTTGCACCGAATTGGTGCATTCGTGGTCGAGAAGATCGACCGGCGCTCATGGAATCAATGGCTTGCGTTGCGCGGGAGGCTGGCACGCCCCTTGCAATGGGAGAGGCATTCCTCACCCTGCCGGAGTTTCCGAGATGTCCCTCGAACACGTCGAAAAACTGATCAAGGACCACAAGGTCGAATTCGTCGACCTGCGCTTCGCCGACATGCGCGGCGTGCAGCACCACGTGACCTTCCCGGCCTCGATCGTCGAACCCGGCCTGTTCGAGGACGGCAAGATGTTCGACGGCTCGTCGATCGCCGGCTGGAAGGGCATCAACGAATCCGACATGGTCCTGCTGCCCGACCCGTCGACTGCCTTCCTCGACCCGTTCACCGCCGACCCGACCCTGGTCCTGACCTGCGACATCCTCGACCCGGCGACCATGCAGGCCTATTCGCGCGATCCGCGCGGCGTGGCCAAGCGCGCCGAGGCCTTCCTCAAGGCCAGCGGCATCGCCGACCAGGCCTTCTTCGGCCCGGAGCCGGAATTCTTCATCTTCGACAGCGTCCGTTTCGCCAATGAAATGGGCCACACCTTCTTCCACATCGATTCGGAAGAAGCGCACTGGAACTCGGGCCGCGAATACGCCGGCGGCAACACCGGCTACCGCCCGATGGTGAAGGGCGGCTACTTCCCGGTCGCCCCGCTCGACTCGCTGCACGACCTGCGCGCCGAGATGTGCAAGACGCTCACCTCGCTGGGCATCGAAGTCGAAGTGCACCACCACGAAGTCGCCAACGCCGGCCAGTGCGAGATCGGCACCAAGTTCAGCACGCTGGTGAAGAAGGCCGACGACCTGCTGACGATGAAGTACGTCATCAAGAACGTCGCGCACCGCAACGGCAAGACCGCGACCTTCATGCCCAAGCCGATCGTCGGCGACAACGGCAGCGGCATGCACGTGCATCAGTCGCTGGCCAAGGGCGGCGTGAACCTGTTCTCCGGCGACGGCTACGGCGGCCTGTCGCAGATGGCGCTGTGGTACATCGGCGGCATCTTCAAGCACGCCCGCGCGATCAACGCCTTCGCCAACTCCACCACCAACAGCTACAAGCGCCTGGTCCCGGGCTTCGAAGCGCCGGTGATGCTGGCCTACTCGGCGAGCAACCGCTCGGCCTCGTGCCGCATCCCGTACGTGGCCAACCCGAAGGCCCGCCGCATCGAGATCCGCTTCCCCGATCCGATGAACTCCGGCTACCTCACCTTCGCCGCGCTGATGATGGCCGGCCTCGACGGCATCAAGAACCAGATCGATCCGGGCGAGCCGAGCAACAAGGACCTCTACGACCTGCCGCCGGAAGAAGAGAAGGCGATCCCGACCGTCTGCCACTCGCTGGACCAGGCGCTGGAAGCCCTCGACAAGGACCGCGAGTTCCTCAAGGCCGGCGGCGTGTTCACCGACGACTTCATCGACGGCTACATCGCGCTGAAGATGCAGGAAGTCACGCGCTTCCGCGCCGCGACGCATCCGCTCGAATACCAGATGTACTACACGATCTGATGCTTCATCTCCCTCCCCCGCATGCGGGGGAGGGTTGGGGTGGGGGCCGTTTCGCCACCGGCAACAAGCAGGTCCCTCACGTGCGTTCGGGATGACAGGTGGATATCGGCAGCATGGACATCCGCATCGACGACCTGCGGGGCGCCGCGATCGCGCGGTTCCTGCAGGACCATCTCGACGACATGCACCGGCACTCGCCGCCGGAGAGCGTGCATGCGCTGGACCTGGACAAGCTGCGTCGTCCGGACATCACCTTCTGGACGGCGTGGGATGGCGAGGCGCTGCTGGGATGCGGCGCGTTGAAGGCGCTGGACGGCGCGCACGGCGAGATCAAGTCGATGCGCACCGCGCCGGCGCATCGCAACAAGGGCGTGGCGGCGACACTGCTGCGCCACATCGTGGCGACGGCGCGCGAGCGCGGCTACCGCAGGCTGAGCCTGGAAACCGGCTCGCCCGAGGTGTTCGCACCGGCGCGTGCGCTGTACGAGCGGTTCGGGTTCGCGGCCTGCGGTCCGTTCGCGGACTACGCCGAGGACCCGTGGAGCGTGTTCATGACGCTCGAACTGTGATGGTTCGGGCCTGACGAGAGGAACGAGGCAGACGCCCCGGGGTGGGGCGAACGAGAGTGCGGTACGTGGCCGGGCGCCCTGCGCCGGCCCATCAGTTCAAGGCCGTGCGCGCGCTTCGATCGAAGGCGCGGACGGCGACGAGGTCGCGGGAGACGCATCGCAGCTTCCTTCCCCACGTCGGAATGCGGTGCGGTGTCCCGGACGGGAGCCGGCGAGGCGGATCGACGCCTGCGTGCATCGATCCGCCACGACCGGCGTTCATCCTGGAGCGCGTGGTGCGCTTGCGCAGGCATCCCTCGCTCCGTCCACACGGGGAGAGCGCATGAAACTGATCACCGCCATCATCCGGCCGTTCAAACTCGACGAGGTGCGCGAAGCCCTGTCCGAGATCGGCGTGTCCGGCATCACCGTCACCGAAGTGAAAGGCTTCGGGCGACAGAAGGGTCATACCGAGTTGTATCGCGGCGCCGAGTACGTCGTGGATTTCCTGCCCAAGATCAAGGTCGAGGTCGCGGTCTCCACGGACCAGCTCGATGCCGCGATCGAGGCCATCCAGCAATCCGCCGGCACCGGCAAGATCGGCGACGGCAAGATCTTCGTCGTCGCGCTGGAACAGGTCATCCGCATCCGCACCGGCGAAGTCGGCGCGGACGCGCTCTAACCCACACCTCGGAGACCGTCCCATGACGACTGCCCTGTCCGGGTCGCGCGCCCGTGCATTCGCCTTCGCGATGCTGTTCGCCGCGACCACCTTCTGTTCGACCTTCCTCGCCGCCGCGCAGACCGCAGCGGATGCACCCGCCGCGAGCGAGTCCATCGCAGCGGCACCTGCGGACGCTGCGCCTGCGGACGCTGCGCCTGCAGACGCAGCGCCGGCTGATGCCGCAGCCGCCACGGCCGAGCCCGCCGTCGCCGCACCGGCGCCGGAAGCGCCTGCGGACGCCGCGCCTGCAGCCGCGCCCGCACCCACCGCCAACAAGGGCGACACCGCGTGGATCATGATCTGCGCCGCGCTGGTGATCTTCATGGCGCTGCCGGGCCTCGCGCTGTTCTACGGCGGTCTGGTGCGCAGCAAGAACGTGCTGTCGATCCTGATGCAGTGCCTGGTGGTGTTCTCGCTGGTCGCGGTGCTGTGGGCGGTGTATGGCTACAGCCTCGCGTTCACCGCCGGCAACGCCTTCATCGGCGGCGGCGACCGCCTGTTCGGCGCGGGCCTCAACGGCGCGATGGCCGCGACCTTCACCAAGGGCGTGTACATCCCCGAGCTGGTGTTCTTCGTGTTCCAGGGCGCGTTCGCCTGCATCACCTGCGCGCTGATCGTCGGTGCGTTCGCCGAACGCGTGAAGTTCGCCGGCGTGCTGCTGTTCACGGTGATCTGGTTCACCTTCGCCTACGCGCCGATGGCGCACATGGTGTGGTTCTTCCCCGGTCCGGACGCGTTCACCGACGCCGAGGCCGCGAAGGCCGCGACCGCCGCTTCCGGTTTCCTCTGGGCCAAGGGCGCGCTGGATTTCGCGGGCGGCACCGTGGTGCACATCAACGCCGCGATCGCCGGCCTCGTCGGCGCCTACGTGATCGGCCCGCGCATCGGCTACAAGCGCGAGGCGATCAAGCCGCACAACCTCACCCAGACCATGGTCGGCGCCTCGATCCTGTGGTTCGGCTGGTTCGGCTTCAACGCCGGCTCCGCGCTGGAAGCCAACGGCGTGGCCGCGCTGGCCTTCGTCAACACCTTCCTCGCCACTGCGGCGGCGGTGCTGAGCTGGAGCGCGGTGGAGTGGATCGCGCGCGGCAAGCCGTCGATGCTCGGCGGCGCCTCGGGCGCGGTCGCCGGCCTGGTGGCGATCACCCCGGCGGCCGGCCTGGTCGGCCTGATGGGCGCGATCGCGATGGGTGCCATCGCCGGCGTGGTCTGCTTCTGGGGCGTCACCGGCCTGAAGAAGCTGCTCCGCGCCGACGATTCGCTGGACGTGTTCGGCGTGCACGGCGTCGGCGGCATCGCCGGTGCGCTGCTCACCGGCGTGTTCGCGGCGCCGTCGCTGGGCGGCGCGGGCCTGTGGGACTACGTCACCGAGACCGCGCTTGCCGACTACAGCATCGCCTCGCAGGTCTGGGTGCAGCTGCAGGGCGTGCTGGTCACCGTCGCGCTGTCCGGCGTGGTGTCGCTGGTCGCCTTCACGATCGTGAAGTACACGGTCGGCCTGCGCGTGAACGAGGATGCCGAACGCGAGGGCCTGGACATCGCCTCGCACGGCGAAGCAGCGTACGAGCACTGAGGCGATCGACCTGCGGTCCTGAAATCCGGGCGACGCAGGCCCGGGCGCCGCAGGTGCGATCGATGCCAGCGTGACCGACGGCGCCGGAGCGATCCGGCGCCGTCGATGCATGTGATCGAGGCTTCAGGCGTCGCCCGCGCGGATGCGCGCCAGGACCGGCGCGCGCCACACGGCAATGCCGTAGGCACTGCCGCAGACCGGGTGCGCGCCGTCGTGCGTGCGCGCCTCGGCATCGCGGCCCCACGCGCTGCAGGCGGCCGCATCGCGCACCGGGCGCAATGCCTGCGCGCCCGCCTCCACGGCGTGCGTCAGCGCCAGCACGAGTTCGGCCGGATCCGGATAGAACGGCGACAGGCTTGCCGCGCGCGCCGGCGCATCGCCGGCCCAGGCCACGGCATCGGCGAGCATCGCGGTCGCGGCGGACGCGCCCGGAAGATGGTCGAGCGAGAGCGCGGCCAGCAACGCGAGCACGTTCGCGGTCGCCGTGCAGTCGATCACGTCGTGCGTGCGCCCGGTGCGATGCCAGGTCGAGAAGACGCCGGTGCGCAGCCACGGCGGACGCAGCAGCGGCAGCGTGGCGATGCGGTGCCGGCCGATGGTGCGGCAGGCCGTGCGTCGTGCCGCATCGATGTCGATGCGGCCTGCGCGCAGGAGTTCGAAAAGCATGATCGCGGTGTCGTCGGCATCGCCCGGCAGCACCGGCGCCCAGGCCGGGCGTGCGTGCACGGGCCAGAAACCGAAGCCGCCTTCGCCGGTTCGACAACGTTCCAGCGCGTCGAGCATCGCGGCAGGCACGGTGCGGCCCTGGCGGCGCAATGTGCGCACGGCGAGCGCGCCGACGAAGCCATTGCGGTCCTCGCGCCGCAGGCCGCGATGCTCGAACACGCTGGGCACGATGCCGTCGGCATCGACGCCCGCCGGCCACGCCGACGCGTTGTTCAGGTCGGGCGCAGGCCGCATTGCAGCCATGTCCTGCCCTTCACGTCGATGCCCGCGCCGACCATGCCGTGTCGCCAGGCGCCGTCGGCGCGGCCGGCGACGAGCGCGGCATGGACCGCGCGTGGCGCGCCATCGCAGAGCGCGCCCAGCATGGCGGCGGCTTCGGCGTCGTCGCGGAACAGCGCCTTGGCGAAGATGAACCAGGTCAGCGCGAGTGCGCGGCCTTCGGCATCGAGCGTGAGGCTCAGTCCCGAAGGCCTGGGCAGCTCCTGCCGGCGGGTGAGGGCGGCAAGCAGCGTCTCCAGTGCCGCGCCATTGCCGGTCACGGCATCGGCGAGCCGGCCCACCGTCGCGCGATCGAGCGACGTGCCCTGGCCGTAGTACTCGCGGCTGCCATCGGCGTTCAGGCCGACCATGCGCCAGGCCATGCCGTCGGCGCGCAGCAGCGGGTGGCGATGGCGGTCGGGCAGGGCGATGCCCGCGGGCAGCTCCACGTAGAGCTTGCCGACCGTGTCGTGGGCATGGCGCATGCCGAGCCAGGCCCCGTACTTCAGTCGTGCGTCGCGCTGGAGTCGATGCCACGGCGCCAGGTCGATGCGGTCCCGGTCGGGCAGGTGCGCAGCGGCGATGGCCAGCCGCGCGCGCTCATCGGATTCCGGCGGCGCGACCTCGGCGGTCCAGCGCACGGCGGTCTCGCGCGACGACCAGGCGAACTCCATCGGCATGCCCGACGAGGTGAGCCGGCTGAAGCGCCACGCCATCTCCGGCCACAGGCTGTCGCCGATCGGCGACAGCACGCGGCGCAGCCACGCCTCCGCGATGCTCGCGGCCTGCGGCAGCGGGCCCGCCAGGCGCGCCAGCGTGGCGTCGACGCCGGCGGGCAGGGGCGACAGGGACGGCCGTGCATCGGCGGTCGGGCGGGCTTGCGCGTTCATCGCACCGGAACCAGTTCTTCCTCGCTCTCTTCCCATGCGCGCTGGTCGAACGTGCCCGCAGTGCCGACGAAGGTGAATCGGCGGCGATAGCGGCGCAGGGTGCCGTCGCGCAGGGCGATGCGAAGCTTCACGGGATCGGTGGCGTCGCCGCGCAGTTCCAGGCGCTCGCTCCGCTCGTAGCCGTTGTCCGGATCGCGGTACTCCACGTCGATGAACACGCGGCTGACCGAGGCGGCATCGAACAGCGGAATGAACTCCAGCCGCAGCGCAGCCGCGAACAGGTCGTGCACCACCAGCTGCGGGATGTCGACCTCCACCGGGGCGGTGCGCTCGGAGGTGCCATCCTTGAGCCGCTGCACGTACTGCACGGTGACGCCGCGGTTCGCCGGCGCGGGCTTGGCGCCACGCAGCTTCCAGGTCTGCGCTCCGCCATCCGCGGTGAGCATCAGGGCGGCGCGCGGTTCCGGCGACGCGTAGCCGCGGGCCTGCAGGCGCACTTCGATCGCTTCGACGATCTCCCAGTCCACGTCGCCGGGCGTCGCGGTGATCTCGCGGAACTCCACGTGTTCGTAGGGATTGACGAACAGCGTGCGATCCAGGGATTCCTTCGGCGGCACCTCGTAGCTGTGGCGGTCGGCCGCCCAGTCCGACTGCGGATCGAAGTGGTACTGGAAGCCTGCCGTGTAGTCGACGTCGCGGGTCGAGTTCATGAAGACCTTGAAGGTCTGCGTGGAGGCATCGCCGGGCAGGAAGGTGAAATCGGCGTGACGATGGTCCTGCGGGCGCGCGGCATCGCCGTAATCCAGTGCGACCTGGGCCGACAGCATGCCGATCCGCGAGAAGTCGATCGGACAGCTGGCTTCGACCTTGAACTCGCGGAAGAAGGGGTCGTCCAGGTCGATCTCGCGGAAATACTTGTCCTTGTCGCGCAGGTCGCCCAGCAGCAGGCCGAAGAAGCCCTGCGGGGCATAGGTGCGGCGGGTCGCCTCCGCACGGTTGTAGCGCAGGGTGAGGGTCTTGCGTTCCTCCTGGCGCACGAACTTCAGCTTCAGCGACACCGCCACCGGCGCATTGCCGCCGCCTGCGGCCGGCGGGCGCGGCTGGGGTTGCGGCTGTGGCCTGGGCTGGGGTTGCGGCTGGGGTTGCGGCTGGGGCTGGGGTTGCGGCTCCGGCCGGATCGACGCGGGTCGACGCAGCGTCCCGGACCAGCGCGAAGGCGCGCTCGCGGCACGCTGGCCGATCACGTGCACCACGCGGTTGTCCGGATCGCCGCCCATCGCCGAATGACTGCCCGGACGGCTGGAGGCCGGCGAGTCGCCGTGCGCGCCGCCACCGGAGACGGTGCCCCCGGCGCGCTGCACGATGGCCAGCGCCACGTCGCGCCTGCGCTGGGCCAGGCGCATGTTGTGCTGCGCGCGCGCGGTATCGCCCGCGCCGCTCACGTGCTCGTGGCTGGCATAGGCCTCGACGCGCACGTTGCGCGGCGTCGGCAGGGACTGGATCCAGGCGCGCAGGCGGTCCGCGCCGCGCTCGCTGCCGCTCCAGTTGCCGTCGCCCTCGATGCGGAGCGTGCCGGACGCGTCGCGGAAGCGGGGATCGGTGGTGGTGTTTTCGACGTAGGCGCGATATTCGGTCGACGGCGGGTTCACCCGCCAGCCGGCTTCGGCGGGTTTGTCGAAGTCGAAGAACAGGCCGAAGGTTTCCTCCGTGCGCTGCGCGGGCCATTCCACCTCGATGCGCCTCTGCGTGTCCGGCGATACGGTGGTGCGCACGCGACCGGCGCTGTCGGCGGCGACCGGCTGGCCATCGATGCGGATCGTCGCGCCCGTGCCGCTGACGGTGATGGTTTCCTCCAGGCCGCTGGCGGCCGGCGAATGCGTGACGGACAGTCCTGCCGGCAACGGATCCGGCGAATGTGCGTCGTGCGTCAGCGTCGCGGGCTGGACCTGCTCGGCGCCCGGGGCGGCCGGTGTGTTCGCAGGCGTGTTCGCGGGCGTGTTCGTCGGAGGATTGGTCGTGGTGCCGCCATTGCTGGCGTTGTTCCCGGTGACATCGCGCAGCAGGTCGCGACCGGTCGCGATCACCTCCGACAGCGGGTCGGCGTCGGCGACGTCGGCGGCGGTCTGTCCGGGCGTGAGGGTGGGCTCGAACCACTTCGACAGCAGGTCGTCCTTGAAGAACTCCAGCGCCCAGCGCTCCTGTTCGCGCTCGTCCTCCTGGTCGGTGAAATTCAGCACCTTGATCTTGATCGCGCCCGACTGCACCAGCGATTCGAAGGCGGCGTCGATCCCGCCGCGCAGGAACATGTACTGCGCTTCGAGGCTGGCGCTGAAGTGGGTGAAGATCCGCTCGAAATCCGCGGTGATCTCCACGTCGATCGCCGGGCGCATCGCCAGGTACTTCATGTCGTACAGCACGCCGATCGGGGTCATGCCGTTGGACATCGCCTGTTCGAGGATCGTCGCGCCTTCCTGCGACAGGCTCAGGCTGAAGGCCGCGCCGTTCTCGCTGTCCATCGTGGGAATCGATGCGCCGAGGATGTGCTCGACCGCGTTGAACGCGCCTTCGGGCGGCGGCGTCGCCGATGTGCCGCCGCTGCCCTGCAGGTTGAGCGCGATGCATTGCACGGTGCCTTCCTCGAACGGCGCCGCCGCGAGCCGCACCGGCGGCGTGACGCCCGGCTCGGCGTTCAGCCGACCGATGATCCGCGACTCGGTCGACGGGTTCAGGCGCAGCGACGTCTTGAAGGTGACGAAGCCGCCGCCCTTGCGGGCCACGTCGACGCTGGCGGCCTTGTACTTGAGGAACGTGAATTCCGCCAGGTTGTCGCCGGCACGACGCGCGAGCGACACCGGACCGGGCAGGTACCAGAACTGGTTCGGGTCGGCGTGATCGCGGAAGACGGTCAAGCCGTCGATGGTGATCGGTTTCTCGAGACTGAGCATGGGAAGGATCCTTGCGCCGGTGCGCGTTGCGTTCGGGGCGGCGCCGCGCGCGGATGCGCGGCGCGGCGGTCAGCGGCAGTCCCGCCAGCCGTTGAGGAAGTCTTCCTCCATCCGGTTGGCCTGGCCGCGCAGCTGCGGCGTCTGGCTCTCGCCGGGAAAATGCGTGGACATCAACGCATTGACCCGCGAGGTGAGCTGGGCGATCAGGGTGTCGTGGGTGATGGTGTACGGGCAGGTGTCGATGAGGTCGAGGAAGGATTTCGTCAGCAGCCCGTGCCCGATCGTCTCGTGCTCCATCGCCACCTGCGCCGCGGAACTGGCCGCGATCAGGGTCGACTTCGCGCTCTGCACCAGGCGCCGCGAGGTGTCTTCCTCGACGACCACGCCGGCGTTGCGCGCGGTCACCCGGCGGATGTTGCCGTCGAGGGCGTTGCGCTGCGCCGGCGGCAGGCAGATGCCGCAGGGCACCATCGTCCTGCATTGGGTCAGCGCCTGCACGAGTTCTGCGGAGAACGCGGGCGATCGTGCGCGGCGCGCCCGCTCGGCCTCGTCGTGCATGCCGCCGGAATGGCAGCTGTCGAGGATCATCGTGAAGTTGGCGACCGAGTGCTCCAGCGTGTCGGCCAGCGTGAAGAGTTCGTGGTCGCTGATGTGCTGGCCCGAGTACGGGATGATGGTCTCGAACATCTGCGCCGGGTTGGACGGATGCGGCGTGCGCCCGCCATGACCGGAGTAGTAGAAGCAGATCACGTCGCCCGGCTGCGACTGGCTGACGCAGTAGCGCAGCGTCTGCCGGATGCGGCTGGAGGTGGCCTGGGCATCGGTGAGGTAGAACATGTCCTGCGGATCGAAGCCGAAGGCGTCGCGCAGCAGGTGGTACATGGATGCGGCGTCGGCGACGCAGAAGCGCAGGTTGTTGTAGCCCTGCACCGAGTAGTCGTTGACGCCGACGATGACGGCTCGCTTGGTCATGATGGACTCCTTGTGGTGTCGTGCGGCGTCGGCGTCAGGCGACGATGCCGAGGATGTCGTCTTCGGTCTCCACGGCCGCGCGGCGCTCGGTGCGGCCGTCGGCGTGGACCAGCGTGAGCTGGTGGCGCCAGGTGCGGCGCCTGGGATCCGGGGTGGAGAAGCGCACGCTCAATTCGGTCGCGTCCGGCTCCAGGCGCAGGCGCTGCTGGCGCACGTAGTGATGCGTCGCGTCCTCGTAGGTCACGTCCAGCATCGCGGCGCGCAGGCTGCCGAAGTCCAGGCTCGGGAAGATCGTGATGTCGAGCGAACCCGGGAACGGGTCGTCGATCACCACCGATGTCGCGCGCGTGGTGGCCTTCGGCAGCGTCTTCTGCGTGCCGTCCTTGAGCTTGTGACGCACGGTGTAGGACCAGTCGCGCGGCGCGTTGGGCGATGTGCGCAGCTTCCAGGTCTGCGCTTCCGGCGCATCGGCATCGATGCGCACGGTGTGTTCGCGTCGCCACCCGGCGGGATCGGCGTACTCCAGGTCGATCTCGATCGCGTCCACCACGCCGGCGTCGATCCGCCCCGGCTCCAGCCGCACGGAGAGGAAGCCCACCGCCTCGGCCGGGTTCAGCACCAGCGTGCGGTCGTCGGTCGAGGCCACGCGCGGGCCGTCGTAGGAGCTGCGCGCGCCGTCCCAGCCGCTGGCCGGGTCGAAGTGATACTGCGCCTGGTAGGCATACGTCCGGTCCTTGCGCAGGTTGGTCATGAATTCCACGGTCTTCGGCCCGCGATCCTCGGCGGTGAACACGAAGTCCTTGCGCCGGTGGTTGTTCGGATCGTTGACCGGGCCGTAGTCGATCTGCAGGTGGATCTCGCGCAGGCCGACGCCCTCGAAATCGAACGGCGCCTTGGCTTCGATCTCGATGCTGCGGAAGAACGGATCGTCGATGTCGATCTCGAGGAAATACGGCGGGCGGCGCAGGTCGCGCGCGAGCAGGCCGATGAAGCCCTGCGGTGCATAGGTGCGCTGCTGCGCTTCGGCGCGGTTGTACTCGAACGTGACCTTGCGCCGTTCCTCCTGGCGAATCGTCTTGAGCCTGAACGCCGCGACGGTCTCGTCGCCGCTGCGCCGGGCCGCGCCACCTGCACCGGCGTTGTCCGCCACCGCATCCACGGCCGCGCCGCGATCGCGACGGACCGCGACGCCGGCCGCGCCGGAGGCCGGGGCCGGCCCGGTCGTCGCCGGCTCGCCGGTGCCTTCGGTGGGGCTGGCATCCGCGCCGCCGCCGCCGGTGGGCAGCGCCATGCCGGCCGGCGCATCGCCGTGGCCGCTGCCTGCGGTCGGACTCGGGCCGTGGTCGACGGGGTCGACCGGCGCCGGCGTTTCCGGCGGGCGTTCGGGTGCGGGCGGCTGCGGCGGGCGCATCTGCGCGCCGAGCGCGCGCACCTGGTCCAGGCTGTCCGCCTGCGCGGCCGCTGCGGCGAGGGTGCCGGGCGTGAGCACCGGGGTGAACCAGGTGTTGAGCACCTGTCCCTTGAAGAAATCCAGCGCATCCTTGATCCGCGTTTCATTCTCGGCGCTGTTGGTCATGTCGGCGACTTCGATCCGGATCGCGCCATCGCGGACGAGGCGTTCGAAACCGGCATCGATGCCGGCGCGGACGAAGCCGCGCTGGCCGTTGGCCGAGGTGCTGAAATGGGTGAAGACCTGGTTGAAGTCGGCCGTGATCTTGACGTTGAAGGCCGGGCGCAGGCCGGTGTACTTGAGGTCGTAGATCACGCCGATCGGGGTCGTGCCCTCCTGCAGGGCCTTCTCCAGCAGGGTCGCGCCCTCGGCCGACAGTTCGAGGCTGAACACCGCCGTGTTGCTGCCGGCCAGCGAAGGCTTGCCCGCGCCGAGGATGGTCTCGACGGCGTTGAACGCGCCTTCCGGCGCGGGCGTGGCGCGCGTGCCGCCCGCGCCCTGCAGGTTCAGCGCGACGCAGGCCACGGTGCCCTCGTCGAACGGCACCGGCGCCAGCTTCGGCCGGCCGCGGCTGATCGACGCCAGACGTTCGGTCACCCGGCGCTCGAGGTCGCGGTCGAGCGCCAGTTCGGTTTCGATCATCAGGTAGCCGCCGCCGCGTCGCGCGGCGCCGGGGCGGTTCTTGTACTTCAGGAAGGTGAACTTCGCGCGCTGGTCGGCCTCGCGCCGGGCCAGGGACACCGGCCCCGGCAGGTACCAGAACTGCGAAGGATCCGCGTGATCGCGGAACACGGTGACGCCTTCGATCGTCAGCGTGCGCGAATCGAGCTGCAGCATGATGTCCTCCTCATGGAATCTTCGCGGCCAGGTCGGTCGCCGCGGTCGCGATCCAGTTGCCGGTCTTGGACAGGCCGTTCTCGAACAGGAACGACGCCTTGTACTCGTAGCGCATGCGCGCCGGATCGACGTAGTCGTACTCGAATTCGGCCAGACTGCTGCCGTTCTCGAAGACGAACTCGTCCTCGAACGCAAGGCCCGCGGCGAAATCCTCGAAGCGCAGGCGCATCGTGCACTTGCGCAGCTTCCTGCGTTCGAAGTCGGCGGGCGGACGCACGGTGACGATGCGGCGGCCCTTCGCGTCGGCGCGCAGCGCGATGCGAGTGGCGTTGGTCATCGACTCGGGCAGCTCGACGAAGCGACCGTCCTTGTAGTGCAGGCCCACCCGGTAGAACACCGACTTGCGCGAGGGGTCGCGCAGGTCGACCGCGAACGCCTTCGACGACGCGCCCTCGCTGAACGTGAGCGACTCCTCCACGAGCAGGTCGTTCGCTGCGTCCTCGTAGCGGAAGTCGACGAAGGCTTCGGACACCTCGCTCCAGTTCACGCTCGGCACCACCTGCACCACGCGCCGCGTCGGGAACGGATTGCGCACCACCACCTGGGTGTCGTCGCAGGGCGTCCAGGCGTGTTCCACGTCGCGGTTGTCCTTGGCGCGGAACACCTTGCGCACCTCGAATCCCGTGTGCGCGGGGTCGAGCATGAACATCTTCCAGCTGGCCGAAGTCGCCTCGGCGGTGAGCCGGAACACGTCGCGCTGCGCGATGCCGTTGGCTTCGTCGATGTAGCGCAGGTGCACTTCCACCGAGGTGTAGCGGTCCCAGGGGAAGTTCTCGGCGAGTACCGGCACGGTGACGAGCGCGTACAGCTCCCTGGGCATGATTTCCAGGTTGTCCACGTCGACCATGCGCGGTTCGGACTTGAGGATCGCCGGCCGCTCGGAGGTGTCGACCGCCTTGAACGTGACCTCGTACTCGACCTCGACCTCGCGCACCATCGCGCCGTTGCGCAGTTCGCTCAGCCACTCGAAGTTTGCTTCCGGGGCGGCCGGGGTCAGCAGCGCGTTCTTGGGCTTGCCCGCATAGCGCGCGCGCAGGTTGATGCTGGCGATATCGTCCGCCGCCATGTCGGCGCGCACCACGCCCTTGATCCGCCGCTTCTGGAACCAGTCGTTGTCGAGACTCACCTGCTTGACGAAGCGGTCCAGCGGCAGGCCGCCATCGCGCAGCGTCTTCGTCAGCGCCGCCAGGTGGCCCTGCGGATGGATCGACTTCTTCACCGCGACGCGCTCGGAGAAATTCACGTTGAGCGACTTGCGGTCCATGCGCGTGTAGTCCATGCGCTTGTAGGAGAAGCTCGGCATCAGCCCCATCGCCGGCCCGCCCGCCGCATGCGCCGCCTGCTGGCCGGCGAAGCGGCCCACGGCATCCATCGCACGCTCCCAGTCCGGCTTCTTCTCCGGTGTCCATGGCGGCAGGCTGACGTTGAAGAAGGCTTCGGTGATCATCGCCCGCACCTGGGCCAGCGCGGCGTCGCGACGGTCGATGATGCCCTTGGTCTCGTCGCTTTCCACGACGAAGGTGTCGGACTCCAGCACGATGGCCCGGCTGTCGACCAGTTCGTCGACCGCCTTGCCGATCTCCGACGACCCGAACACGAAGCCGACCGAAAAGCTCTCGTCCATGTGCTTCTGCACGCGGTCCCAATCGACCTTCAGGCGGATGTTGTAGGCCGGACGCAGGCCGAGGAAGTCCAGCGAATAGATCACCGCGACCGGCAGGATCTCGCCGTCCAGGCAGCTGCGCATCAGGCTGAAGCCGTCCTGGTCCAGGCGCACGGAAAACGCCGCCTGGTTGTCGCCGTACAGGGCGGGTTTGGCGTGATGATCGATCTTGAGGACGAAGTCCTGGGTGCCGGTCGGTGCGGTCGCGCTGTCGCTGGCCTTGCCGAGCATCATCAGGCGGACGGTGCCGTCCTCCAGCGGCACCGGCGCCAGGCGCGGCGCATTGCGCAGGTTCTCGTCGTTGGCGATGGCCTGCGCCAGCCGGTCGATCTGCGACTGGCTGGCGCCCACGTTCACGTCGAAATTGAGGAAGCCGCCGTTGCCCGCGTCGCCGCGGAAGCCGAGCAGCAGGAACTGCGGTACGTCCACGCCCGCGGCGCGATCGCGTACGGTGGTCAGGTGCGGGGCCAGCGGCATGTAGTACCACTGCTCGGGATCGGCATGGTCCGGGAAGACCGTGATGCCGTCGATCTCGCGCGTGCGACTGTCGAGTAGGAGCATGGCTGCGTTCCTCAGGCGGGGACTTCAAGGAACAGCGACAGGTCTGTCATCGGCTTCGGGCCGTCGGTGACCCTGCGACCGCCATCGACCATGAAGTAGGTGATGGTCGCTTCGTAGCCGGTCTTCGCGGCGTCCTTGATCGGCACCTTCCAGGTCTTCTCGGCATCGCCGGACTTGAAACGCATTTCGACGCGTTCGTTGACGCCGTTGTCGGCATCGACGTACTTCAGCGCCACGTTCACCAGCTTGACCTTGTCCCAGTCCATGAGGTCCGGCACCACCGCGACTTCGAGGAAGTCGACGGTGCCGCTGCCGATGGTGATCGTCGGCCGCTTCGCGGGCTTCTCGGGCAGTTCGCGCATGGTGCCGTTGCGGAAGGTGATCGTCGCCGACCAGCGCACTTCGCCGAGCGCGTCGTCGATTACGGGGAACGACCAGTCCTCGGCCGGGTTGTCCGACGAGAGGTTCTTGCGAATGGTCTGCCGGTAGTTGTTTCCCGGGTCCTCGTAGACCGCGTCGACCGTGATCGCCTGGATGTCGTTCTCCAGGTCGCCGACCGCGCGGAAGGCGACGGTCTTGATGGCGCTGAACGGGTCGTCGATGTAGAGCTCGGATGCCCGCTGTTCCTGTTCGGGTCGCTTGATCTCGCGGCCGTCGGCCATCTGGTAGGTGACCTGGTACAGGATCGGGCCGGTCCTCGGCCGCTCGATGACCTCGCGCACCGAGAAGGTGTTCGCGTCCTTGGTCATGTTGAACTTCTTCTCGAACGGGCGCACGCCGCCGTCGTAGCGCACGGTGATCATCGCCCGGTCGACCTGGCCGAAGTTGATGTCGCCGGGCGCGATGTCCAGCGCCAGGATGCCCAGGTCGTCGACGTTGATGGTCAGGTTGGTGTCGTCGGTCTCCTGCTCCTCGGAGCGGAAGACGAAGGCGCTTCCGCGATAGTTGACCGTGTACTGGTACTTGAACTTGCGGATCCCGTTGTGGACGAAGCACTCGAACCTGGCGATGTCGTCGGGCGAATCGAAGGTGAACTCCTTGGTCTTGGCGAGCGGTCCGTGCGGATACCAGATCTTCACCTCGACGCTGTGGATCGGCAGCTTCGCGAAGTCGGCGTTGACCCGCATGTTGACCTGCAGGGTCTTCAGGAACTCGTCGACGCTGACCTTGCTGTAGTAGTCCTCCCACTTCAGCGGCTTGTTGTCCTTGCCCTTCATCGAGGGGATCGAAGGCAGCATGCCCTGCGGGTTCCTCGGCACCAGGATCGTCTTGGCTTCGCTCCACTTGACTTCGACGTTCGCCATCTGGGTCTTGCTGATGCTGCGACGGATGTCCTCGATGTCCTGGCCTTCGCGCAGTTCCTTGGTGTTCGGGTCGACTTCGGCGATTTCCTTCAGCAGGTTGCGCTGCACGGCCGCTTCGAGCTGCTTGGTGATGATCGCGCGGATCTCGGCTTCCAGCTTCGTGTTCTCTTCCGGGCTGAGGTTCGGCGCCTGCACGAATTCGAAGTGGGTTTCGGTCACGTCGTTCTTGTAGCGCGAAGAGCTCACCACCTCGGTGTAGCTGTCCTCGCTCCAGAGGTTGTCCTCGGTGTCGATGTCCTGGAAGAACGAATAGAACTCGGACGCGTTCCAGCGACCCCAGGCCTTCATCTCGGGCAGCCGGATGTAGTGGTTGAGCTTGTAGACGACCGAGATCGCGCTGCCCGAGCCGGTGCTCAGCGTTTCCTTGAAGACGGCGGTGCCCAGCTCGCTCAGTTCCATCTGGAACGAGGCGACGTTGCTGCCGAACAGGGACGGCTTGCCGGCGGAGCGGATCTTCTCGACCAGGGCGCCGCCTTCGGTGAGCAGCAGTTCCACGGTGCCGTCGGTCCAGCCGACGGTGCCCACCTGCACCTTGGGTGCTTGCCTGCCGGTGCGCTGGTACTTCGCATCGACTTCCTTCTGGAGGTCGGTGACGATCTTCTTCATCGCGTCTTCCGGCACGCAGAGCTCGGCGTCGAATGCGATGAAGCCGCCGAACTTCTTGTCGCCCTCCTCGCGGAGCTGGCCGTATTCGACGAAGCGCAGGGCAAGGCCGCCGCTCTCCAGGCGCTTGATGGTCGGCTCCTTGGGGTAGACGTAGAAGGTGTGGTCGCTGGCGTGGTCGCCGTGCACCTGGTAACCGTGGAGCTGGCGGACGTTGTCCAATTGCATCATGGTCGTACTCCTTGACGTGTGCGATGGCCGATCCATGCGGTGCGGGGCGATGACGCGGATCGTGCCGTGTGTGATGCCTGCTGCTTCGTCAACGCGTTGCGTGGATCGATGCGGACAGCGGGCGATGCCTGTCTTTCGAAGAAAACGATGGCGAAGCTGCGTTCGCGCGCGTGCGCTCGCCCTGCGCGATCCCGGATGGAGATCCCGCTTGGCGGGCGCACGCGGCCCGGCGATGCGCGGCCGCTCGATGCGCCGGGATCAGGGCGGACGGATTCGCCAGCTCGTCGCGTCCGCGAACGCTTCGCCCGAGGCCGCACCGCCGCCGCTCGTGGTGTCCGTGGCGAGCGTCTCCGCCGTGTCGAACGATGCGCTCGCCTGATCGCCGTCGACGCGTACCGATGCCTCGACGCGCGCCGAGGCGGTGTCGAACGATGCGCTCGTCGTGCGCGCGCCTCCGGGCAGCGTCCATGCATACGCGACGCCGAACAGTCCCGCTTCGCCGGCGAGCGCGCGCCGGACCTTGTCGGCGCGTGCATCGTCCAGCATCAGCGAGAAGACCGCGTGGTACGGCGGCATGCCCGAGGATTGCGTGCGCGCCGCCTCCTCCCACGCGCCTGCGCCATCGCCGAAGCGCAGCACCACCTCGCCGACCGCATGGGGAGAGGGGCGCAACTCGATGTGCGCGGCATCGACGCCCGCTTCCGCTGCGAGCAGGCTGCGCGCGGCTTCCAGCTGCGGCGAGGGCACGCCCCAGATCGCGGTCAGCGACAGCATGTGGATGCCGCCGGCCGAGATCAGCGAGATCTGCGGCGTTCCTCCGTCTGCGGCGATGCCGGGCTGTCGCGCGCGGTAATGCCAGGCGTGCGTTGCTCCCGGGACCGGCGAGAACACCGCGTCTTCGATCACTCGTTCCATGTTGGCTCCCTGCGCCGTCCCCGGCGCGTTGCTGCTGTGCACGGTCAGTGCCGATTCGGGCGACATCACCGGCGACCACTCGGATTGGCCGTGGCGGCGCCATAGATAGCCGGGGCGCAAGGGCGAAGTCGCCGTCCACGTCCATCGCTCGCGTGGTGCCGCAGGCGTGAGGCGCAGCAGGCGGATCCGTGCCGGTTCGCGCTCGCGGCCTTCGGGCACCACATCGACCAGGATCTGCGCACTCGCGTCGTCGAAGACGCCCATGACATCCAGCGCGCGCGCGCCGCTGCCCTCGAAACTGAAGGCGTCGAGGGTCATCGCTTCGAGCGGGACCGGGGTCATCGTCGCGCGCGCGTCGCCCGCGAGCGCCTCCGCGGTCGCGGACAGGGTCGCGCCGGCCACGTCGTGCGGCACCGCGAATGCGACCTCGGGCGCATCGCGGTCGAGCTTCGCCGAAAGCGACCATGCGCGCCCCAGGCGCGTCCCCTCGACGCGAACGATGACGCTGGCTTCGTTGAGGAACGACCGTTCGCAGTCGATGCTCACCAGCGAAAGGCCGAAATCCCGGGGCCCGACGACCAGCAGTTCGCGGGTGGATTCGCGCTCGGGGCCCGGCAGCGTCGCCACGCGCCCGGCGTCGACGATGAAGGCCTGGGTGCGCCAGCGGTAGGCGAGCGGTTCGGACGGCGCCAGGCGCAATGTCGTGACGACGGGCGAACGGTCGTCGGGCAGCGGCACGGCGGCCTTGCTCGCGAACGGACGCGCCGGAGGCCGGGCGGCGGCGACCATGTCCACCTGCGTGCGCAGCAGGCCGACGCGGCGCTGCGGCACGTTGGCATGGACCGCGATGGCATGCCAGCCGCTGTCGAGCGCGGGCGCGATGTGTTCGCGCAGCACGTCGCGCTCCAGTGCTGCGGCGTCGAGCTCGCGCAGCGGGCCGAGCGGATCGGCGGCGAGCGCGAACACGCGTGGTACCAGCAGCACTTCGTCCAGCGACCAGCGCAATTGCGCCGGTCCCATCCGTGCCGGATCGAAGCGCAGATGGACGCGGTCGTCGCGCTCGACTGGCACCGGCTCGGCGAAGCGCGCAGCGCACCGATCGAGGACGGCCTGCACGGCCTGGGTGCGATCGCGATCGGGCACCAGGCCCAGCGCCGCGAGGCCGAGGCGCGCGGGATCCGCGAGCAGCACCTCACGAAGCACGTCGATCGGGATCTCCAGCGGATCCGTCGATGGGGTGGCAGCGGATCCGATCGCCTGCAGGCCAGCGAGCAGTGCGGGCGGATCGATGGACAGCGAGAGCGGATGGCGCGCCGCGATGCCGCGGACACGACACCAGGCGTTGGCGTTGACGATGGCCATGCCGTGGCGCAGCGCGCCGATGAACAGTTCGGTCGCCGCCGAGTCCAGCCGGATGCCCATCGCCATCGAGCCGCCGCCGGCGACGTCGAGCGGCTGCAGCGCGCGTACGGCATCGGGCAGGTCCAGTGCGCCGACCGGATCCAGGCGGATCCAGCCCCGTTCGATGCGCATCGGTTGGAAGCCCAGCGCATCCGTTCCCTGCGCAGGGTCCGTCGCGGGCAGGTGGGTGTCCACCGCGAAGGCCAGCGACAGGATCGAGAATTCGGCGAGCCCGGCAGAATCGCGGTCCTGGCGATAGCGGTCCAGCCTGAGTGCGGGGCTTCCGTCGTGCGTGCGCGCCACCAGCGCGGTCGGCGGCACGACGAACATCGCGGGTCGTTCCCAGGCGGCGAACGCCGCATGGCCGTCGAAGGCGGTGGACGCATTCCAGTCGGGGGATCCTGCGAGCATTGCGGCGCCTGTCGAGCGATCGGTGGGATGAATTCCGGCCTGCCACGGGAGATGCGGGTGCGACGCAGGCGTTTGCCGACGGCACCGGTCCCGGGGGTCAGGACATCGGGGCGAACAGCACGGCGAGATCGGATTCGCGCCATTGCAGATCCGTGCGCTGCGGACCGGAGACCGGGATCAGGGTCTGCCGGAAGCGATAGCGGCCTTCGGTATCGCGTCGCAGCAGGATGTCCATCAGCGGCACCGGTACCTGCACGGTCTGTTCGGTCTGCGTGGCGCTCAGGCGTACCGATCGATTGCCGGCGAACTCGATGATGATCATGCGCAGCGCGCTGCCCGGCGAGCCGTCGCCGGCCAGCACCGATGGATCGGTCATGACCGTGATCTCGCGCAGCGTGTCCTGCTCGATGCTGTTGTCGAAGGTCTGCGCGAACACCTGTTCCGGATCGGGCAGCGCGACGATCGCCGACGTGTCGAAGATCGCATCGGTCGCGCCCTGCGCATCCTGCGGCCAGGGCGCGTCCGGCACCACCTCGAACACCAGCTCGCCATCGGCTTCCAGGCGCAGGGGCTGCGAGAGGTCGATGCCGCGCACGCTCGCGGGCAGCATGGTGCCGCCGCGGGCGAGCCATGTCGGCAGCGCGGGAATGGACAATGCGCCTTCGGTGAGATTGCGCAGCCGCACCGACATGCCGCCGCTGGCGGGGTCGAAGGCCTCGATGTACTCGAAGAGCTCGCCCTGCATGCGGCAGACGTCGATCTCCACCGGGATCAACGCATCGCCGCCCATGCCCGTGGACACCGCGACGCTGCCCCGCAGCAGCGTGCCGGGCTGCTCCGAAGTCAAGGCGGCGAACACGTCCTGGAACGCGTCCATCGGGAAACGGTCGCTGAGCTGGAATCCGTTGGCCAGGTCGACCGGGATGTCCAGCGTGACCTGCTGCATGCGCCCGCCGCGCGGCAGGCCCAGGCGCAGCACCGAGCGCGCGAGCAGCGGTTCGAGCGTGATGGGGCGCGGTGCGACGCCGGTCGCAGGGATCTTCGCGGCCAGCGCGGTGCGTGCGGCCAGCAGGCGTTTGCCGTCGGTCACCGGCTGCACGTCGGCGATCAGTTGCACTTCCGTCGCGTTCTGGCTCTCGCCCTGGTCGACCACGAACGCGAGCGCCGGGCGGAACGGCGCCGTGCTGGTGCGCGCGAGGCGGAAGGCATCGGGCAGGTACCAGAATCGCGACGGATCGGACACGCTCTGGAAGTAGGCATGGTTGCGCGTGGCCTGCCCCGGTGCCGTCCAGGCCACCGTGTGCAGGACCAGCGCACTGCCGGCCGCGGCATCGGGCGCGCCGCTGGGATAGACATAGGGATGCAGGTTGCGGTCGAACCACAGCGGGATCGCGATGGGCTGGTGTTGCGGCGCTTCCCGGTACAGCGGCTTCGCGGCGGTGACCGGCGCCGGTTCGAAGCGGGGATGTTCGAGGATCTCAGGCCGTGCATGGAGCGTGGGCGTGGCGCGGATGCTCGCGATGTCGAGGTGCCGCATGCGAATCGGCGCATCCACGCCTTCCTCCAGCGCCAGCGGCTCGGGTCGTGGATCGACGGGCGTTACGCGTCCGCGCGGGATCGGCCTGCGCACGCGGAGGAAAGGTCGCTCCGGTTCGATCACATCGACCGGGATCGACGCGCCCGGATCCATGGGCGTGGCGTCGGCCGGGGCTTCTTCGCCGGTCGGTATCGCGACGGTGTATTGCCGCGCCACGTCGAGCGAGGCCTTCGAATCCCGGGTCATGAACGCACCGAGGACATCGTCGCGGTCGGCGAGCGACAGCCGCAGGATCGCCACCGGCCCGCCCGCATCCTCGACGATCTCGTCGACGGCCAGGCGTCGTTCCACCGTGGTGCCGGGCAGCATGAAGCGCAGCGTCGCCGCGATCGTATGCGGCAGGCGCGCGGCGGTCTGCGCTGCCGTCGCGACCTCCGGCGCTGGGTAGCGTTCCAGCCCGAGGCTCAGCACCCAGCGACCATCCGCGTCCGCGAACGTGCCCACCTGATAGCGGCCCTGCGCCGCAGCGCGCAGTCGATATCGCGGCAGCCAGTAGCGCGTGGTGCCGTCGGCCGATTCGAACAGCTGCGTGTCGTCCGGCTGCGCGCTCGCGGCGATGGGATGCGACGACGATTCGCGCGGGAAGGTGGTGGCGACCTGGAACAGGTCCGGCCGCATCAGCTCGAGCGCCGGGCGGATGCGAAGCAGTTCGGCTCTTGCGGGCTGGATGGCCAACGGCTGCGCATGCAGCGCGACCGCGCTGAGCGTTGCGGTGGACGCCACGGCGGGCGCATCGGGTGCGGCCGGCGCGGCCGGCGGCGCGACCACGGCTTCAGCGACGCGAAGGTGCGGCGCCAGCACCACGTGCTGGAGATCGAAGAGTCGTCCGTTGGGCATGCCGTGTCTCCGTGGGCACGCGGTGCGTCCGCACCGCAGGATTTCCATGTCGGCAGCACGCTCGCGTCTGCCGGTCCGCTTTCATGCAACGCGTCGCACTGCATCGAGCGGCCACCCTGCGTCGCTCCGGGCGCGTTCCGACGAACGGTCGCCCAGGGGTGTCCGTCGCCGCGAGGCGTTGCCGTCACAACCGGATAGGCAGTCGCACAGGGAGCAGCGCGCATGGCATTCGTCGTGACAGCGGAAGATCTGGCCAGCATCGCGGGCGCACCGACGCGCTGGATGCCCGAACTGGCGAAGTGGATGAATCACTATTGCCCGGAATACGCGATCGACACCGCGCAGGAGTACGCGCATTTCCTCGCGCAGGCCTGCCACGAGACCGATCACTTCCGCGTGCTGCGCGAATACGCCTCGGGCAAGGCCTACGAGGGCCGCGCCGACCTGGGCAACACGCGTCCGGGTGACGGGCCGCGGTTCAAGGGACGCGGCATCTTCCAGACCACCGGGCGCGCGAATTACCTGCAGCTCGGCATCCGCATCGGTCGTCGCGACCAGTTCGTCAACGCGCCGGAATTGCTCGAAACGCCGCAGTACGCGGTCTGGAGCGCCTGCGAGTACTGGCGCACGCGCAATCTCAACGACCCGGCGAACCATCCCGACACGAGCAAGCTCTCGAAGAAGTACCGGGGCAAGGTGATCCAGGTGTCGCCGGTGGAATACATCGGCATCACCATCAACGGCGGCTACAACGGGATGGCGGAGCGCAAGAAATTCTATGCGCTCGCGCGGAAGCTGCTGAAGGACCCGCCGCCGCCACCCGCGCCCCCGGTGCCGGCGCCCAAGCCTGTGGAACCCAAGCGCGGACGCCTGCGTCGCCTGTTCGATCGTTGATCATCGCGAGCACAGCTTGCTGCATCACCACGATGTCGCGATGTCGCGCGCGGCGATGCGGCGCACGGGCATCGATCTTTCCATGCCCGTCGGGGCACGATATCCGCAAGGGCGCCGGAAGCTTCCGGCGCCCTTGGCTTGTACAGGGGCGATCAGTTCAGGTGATCGTCGATCGAGAGATAGCCGACGCAGTCGCCTTCGCCTTCCACGGTCGCCGATGCGTCGAGGTTGTGCGAGAACTCCGGCCCGCTGTAGACGTAGCCGGTGCCGACGCTGCTCGATGCACCGTAACCGCTGCGCTGCACGAGCAGGCCGGTGATGTGGTTCCAGGCCAGGGCGAAGGTGGACACCACGCCGGAGCCCAGCGGCACGCCGCTCGGTCGGGCGACGCTGCCGGCGGCGGTGGCGCTGGCGCGTGCGTAGTAGGTGTTGAGGCCGCCGCCGCCGTTGCTCAGGTAGTACTCGGTGGTGGCGACGACGGTGGCCGCGGCGCTGTAGCGGATGGTGCGGTTGGTCGTCGGGCTCACGTAGGCGCACGGAAAGGTCGCCGAGCCGGTCTTCCGCGCGCTGTCGCCGCCGACCCTGGCTTCGAACTTCGCGTGGCGCGCCAGCGAGCGTTCGAGACGCAGGATGCGCTGCTTCAGGAACGCGCGCTCGCGCGCGTTTGCGGGCGTGAGCGCGCGCAGGGCCGCCAGATCGTGGGTCAGGCCGGCCTTGCCCATGGTGACGGTCTTGCCCGCCAGCGGTCCTTCGACGAACTGGTAGACGCCGGCAGCGTGTCGTTCGACCAGATGGCCGTAATCACGATTGAACTGGTCTTCGCTTTCGACGCGCAGCGTCTCGGCGGCGGAGGCGTGGCCGGCGAACAGCAGGGCTGCGACGGCGAGGGAGAGCGTGCGATGCATGGTTGTCGGATTCCTTTTCTGCGATGCGGCGGCTGGGCCGGGGAGAACCGGCCCGATCGCGCTTCGATGGGCCGGTTTCCTGCATCAGCGGAAATCGCACGGGAACAGGATCACGGGTCGTGCATCGCATCCGGGCGCCCGGCGCCGGTGTCCGTCACGGGACGATCTTGACGCCCAGCGTTTCCTCCGAGGTGTATGCGGCGGGCGTGAGCACGGATGCCGGGATCGACGGGCTGTGGTAGTTCAGCAGGCCGAGCTGCAGGCTCTCCGCCCACTGCTCGGGCAGGTCGGCGCGATAGAGCACGGTGCCGCCGGGGCCGATGATTTCGAACGCCGAGTCGACCACGCTGCCGATGGCGATGGACCCATCACCGATGATGCCGATGATGCCGACGTCGTTGGTGCCCTCCTGCGGAACGCTCATGATCTGGTCGTCATCCACCGGCGGATCGATGATCACGGCATCGACCGGCGCGCGGTTGCGTTGATGCCACTGCACGGCCAGGGGCATGGCCTTGTCGGGATAGTTCAGCGGCAGGCGCGCCACGACCCGTTCCGTCGACGGGGTGGAACCGCCGGTCACCCGGCGGACCTCGATGAATTCGGCCACGGTCGGGATGTCCAGGTCGGCGATGTAGCGCACGCGCATGCGGTACAGCGTGGACGGCAGTGTGTTGTCCGGGGCCAGCGCATTGCTCGGGCGGAACTCGAATTGCATCACGTCGACCCAGTCGCCGTCCCTTGGCAGTGGCCGTTGCGCCAGCTTGAAATCCAGGCGGTAGATCAGCGTCGTGTCCAGCGGCGCGGTGTGCGGGTCGGGCAGACCGAGCATGCCGAAACCCGCGCGGGTGGCGTACGGCGGCTGGATGCCGAGCGCCGGCCCCGCGCTGCTCGGGCCGGGAAATTCGATGTGGCTGTCGCCCGTCCGGCAGTTGCCGGTGTTGATGATGTCCTTCGAATGCCGGCGCAGTGCCGAGAGAACCGTCGAGTCGCCGATGAAGCTGCTGGACGCGGTGAGGTAGGGCACGGCCGTGCTCTCCGGCCTGGACAGGACGGGGTCGATCTCGACCGGCTCCCTCGGGCAGGGCGGATGGGCGAATGCGACGGGAGCGCACAGCGAGAGCAGGGCAAGGGACAGGGTGCGTCTGGACATGGTCTGGGCGTGTCGGAGGTTGATGTGTCTGTACGAGCGGAAATCCGATCCGGGGAGGATCAGACGGGAAGATCAGGGCGTCCGCACGGGCGCAGGAACGGGTGCAGCGGCGGCCGGCGCGGGGGAAGCGAAGCGACGCATTCCGGCGGCCTGCTTGTCCGGGATCGCCTGGCCCAGTCGTGTCCACATGCGCTGGATGGCGGCGACTTCTGCGGTGGCCCGGGCGTGGAGCCCCTGCGCCGCCGCCGCTTCGGCCAGCGCCAGCCTGAGGTTGCCGAGCCGGGCGGCGTCCGAGTCGTCCTCGGGCAGTTCCGGTGGATCGGACAAGGCTTCCAGGCACCTGGCGTGCTGTCCCAGCGCATTGAGCGCCCGCGCCCACCCCAGTTCGAAGCGCAGGACGTCGGCATGGCCCCGCCCGTTGAGTCGGCGCCCGATGTCCACCGATCGCGCGAAGTAGGGCTCGGCGCGGGCGTGATCCTGCCGGTATTCGACCAGGAAATACCCGGTGTTGAACTCCGAATGCGCCCGTTCCATCGAGATCCCGGGCACCTTGGCGCGGTGGATCGCATAGGCCCGGGCAACCAGGGCGTCCTGTTCGGCGCGGTCGTCGGTGGTGTCCACCATGTATTCGTAGGCCTTCGCCGCTTCCAGCGATTCCTCGCCGTAGAGCCGGACGGCCGTGTCCCGCCAGCGATGGATCGCGGCGGTGAGCGAGGCGTCGGCGGGACGATCCGCTTGTCGTTCGCGCACGATCAGGCGCAGCGCGCGGACCTGCAGCGCGGGCGTGAAGCCGTCCAGCGGTTCGCGCGCGATTCGCTCGCAGATCCGCCGGCTGTCGTCGATGCGGTTCGCGCTCAGCAGCGCATTGCCCAGGTCCACGCGCAGTTCCAGGGATTGCGCCGGAGACAGGCCGGCGCCGTGGTCGCGCTGGGCCGCTTCCAGGGTCCGCGCCGCTGCGCCGAACTGCGAGCGCCGCGCCAGCAGGCGCGCGCGCAGGCTCGCCGCCTCGACCCGCATCCACGGCGTCGTGGCGATGGCCTCCAGCTGCGCCAGCGCCTGGTCCAGCGCCGGACCGTCCTCGTCCAGGCGGATGTGATGGCCGAGCGAGAGTCGCCGGGCGCGCCAGCGCGCATCGGGGTCGCTCGTCGCCAGTCGCTCGATGACCGTGTCGTAGCGGCGCAGCAGGTCTTCGCTTTCGCGCAGCAGACCCATGCCCGCGTAGCTTTCCGCCAGCAGCAGGGCGAGGTCGGCCTGCACGTCCTGCTGGCTTTCGAGCCCGTCCAGGCGTCGGCGGCCGCGCTCGATCAGCTCGCGCGCGAGCAGGTCGCCGCGCGTGGCCCGTCCCGGATCGGCCTCCTCGAAGGTGTCGCGGACGAAGGTGGCGACCGTGCGCGCGCGGTCGCGGTCGATCTCCGACTGCCGGCGCGCGGCTTCGGCGGCATCGCGCTGCGTGCGCAGCGCCGATGCCTGCCACAGGGTCACGCCCAGCGCGACCAGCAGGCCCGCGAGTGCGACCGATGCCAGGGTGGCGGTCAGCCGGTGCCGCTGCAGGAACTTGCGCGTGCGGTACAGCCGGTCGCCGCGCGCGATCGAGATGGGATGGCCGCCGAGCCAGGCGCGCAGGTCGCGGGCGAGTTCGCCGACTTCGGCATAGCGCTCGGCGGCGTCCTTGCGCAGGCACTGCGCGACGATCGCATCAAGGTCGCCGCGCAGCGCCGCCGCAGGCACGGGCGCGCGTCCCTGCGCCAGACCCGCAGCCACATCGCTCATGCGCGGTGGCACCAGCTCCAGGATCGCGCGCTGCAGCTCCACCGGCGAACGCTTCGGCTCCTCGAAGGGCAGCTGGCCGCACAGCAGCTGGTGCAGCAGTGCGCCGAGCGCGTAGACATCCGCGCCGACCGCGACCCGCTCGCCGCGCACCTGTTCGGGCGCGGCGGTCATCGGCGAGAAGAAGGCATCCTGCGCCAGGGTCTGGCCATCGCCGTTCGGCACCAGCGAGCGGGCGATGCCGAAATCCAGCAGCTTCAGATGGCCGCTGTCGTCCACCAGTACGTTGCTGTCCTTGAGGTCGCGGTGCACCACGAGGTTGCGGTGCGCGTACTGCACCGCGTCGCACAGCTGCAGGAACAGCGCGATGCGTTCGGGCAGGCTGGCGTTGCGCTGCGCGCACCAGGCGCACAGCGTGTCCCCGGGCACGTATTCCATCGCCAGCCACGGCGTGCCGTCGGGCAGTTCGCCGCCGTCGAGGATGGTGCAGATGTTGGGATGGCGCAGCTGCGCCAGCAGCGCGCGTTCGCGAGCGAAACGCTCGCGCCCGGCGTCGTCGCCGACGAAGCGCGGCATGATCTTCAGGGCGACGCGCTGCGCGAACCCGCTGCGTCGTTCGGCCAGGTAGACCACGCCCATGCCGCCGTGGCCGATGCGCTCGACCAGGCGGAACGCGCCGATGTCGCTGATGCCGTCCACCGGGTCGGGCAGTTCCTGCGGCCGCACGCTGCGCGCGGTGTGCGCGCCGTAGGCATCGTCGATGGCCAGCAGCCTGCGCAGCCGCGCCGCGATCGCCGGTTCCCGCGCGGCCAGTTCCGCCAGCGCGCGCGCCTGCGCGTCGGGCGTCAGTTCGCAGAGGCTTTCGAACAGCTGGGCTTCGTCGATGCCGCGTCCCTGCTCAGCCATCCCCGACCGGCTCCACCCCGAAGTGATCGATCAGCCAGGCCCGCGCATAGCGGTAATGACGGATCACCGTCGCGCGGGACAGGTCCATCGCCTCGGCGATCTGTTCGTTGGTCAGGCCGGCGAAGAACTTCAGCTCCACCACCTGCGCGGCGGCTGCGTGGTGCTTCGCCAGTTCGGTGAGCGCCGCATCCACCGCGATCCAGTCCACGGTGTCGTTCAGCGGCGCGGCGGCTTCGTGCTCGATCCGCTCCAGCTTCTCGAACGGCAGGCCGCTCCCGCGCTTCTCGGCGCTGCGGCGGCGCAGGTAGTCGACCACGATGTTGCGCACGATCCGCGCGGCCAGCGCGTAGAAATGCTCGCGATTGTTGAAGCGTCCCGGGAAGTCGTGCATCAGCGAGATCCACGCGTCCTGCGCCAGGTCCGAGGCCTGCAGCGTCAGCCCGCTGCGGCCCTGCAGCTGGTGCGCGGCCAGCCGCTCCAGGCGGGGCCACAGTTCGGCGGCCAGCGACTCCAGCGCCGGCTTGTCGGCAGCCTCGCGCCGGTTGATCAGCTCGGTCAGGTTGGCGGGCGGCACCACGGACATGAGGAAGGACTCCGGTCGCCGCGCCTGGCCCGCATCCGCGGAAGCGCGACGATTGTCGGGACGACCCCGTTCCCTGGAGTGCGTTCACCCGGCCAGGCCGGGCGCGTCGCGATCATAGCGCGCGTCCCGGCCGGGGTTTCCCGTGCCGATCGGCAGGGGCGGGGCGCGGATCGAAACGCCCCGGGGGCGTGTCCGGGGTTGCCTGGAGCCTGTCATGCCCTTTTCGTGTGCCGCCGCCGAGGCTGGCGGCCTTGGCAAGGTGCGCAACGCCGGACCGGCCCGGATCGACCGCCCGGTGCGCAGTGCCGCGACCCTCCCCGGGCCGCGGCCCCGTCGGTCCGGCTCAGTCCCGCGACAGGTGCGCCAGCGCGGCGGTCGCGGCTTCGCGGTCGTCGTCGTCGAAGGGCAGGACCCGGACGCTGCGCGCCTCGTCCGGGTCGAGGCAGCGCACGTTGACGCTGAAGCCGTCGGGATGGCTGCGCGGGACGTAGAAGGATTTCACGCCGCAGTGGCGGCAGAAGAGATGGCGTGCGGTGCCGGTGTTGAAGCGGTATTCGGCCAGCGCGTCCTCGCCGCAGAGCAGGCGGAAGCGCGAGGCGGGCACGATCAGGTGCAGGAAGCCGGTCATCCGGCACATCGAGCAGTTGCAGTCGAGCGCGTCGACGGCGGCCGGCGCGTCGACCTCGAAACGCACACGGCGGCAATGACAGCCGCCGTGGTGGGTGATGCGCGGCTCGGGTGCGGCCGTCATCGGGGCTCAGTCCTTCCCTTTGCCCTTGCCGTTGCCCTTGCCCTGTCCCTTGCCGCCGCCGTGGCCGGGACCGTGGTCGCTGCCCTTGCCCTTGCCGGAATGCCCCGGGCCGTGGTCGGGACCGCCCGAGTGATGCTTCGGGCCCTTGCCGCGTCCGGGGAAGTCGCGTTCGAGCTGGACGTCGAGGGTGATCGGCCGGCCCCAGCGGTCGTAGCTGGGCACCATGCCGCGCTTGAGGCGATGGAATTCCGGCGAGCCGGGCTTGATGCCCATTCGCTTGGCGATCGCGCCCCAGCCCTGGCCGTGGTCGCGCTCCCAGATGTCGACGACGTAGCGGCAAGGCCGGCCGACCAGCTTGGCCAGCGCGCAGGCGAAGTAGACGTCGCCCGGGGCCCAGCGGCGGCGCGTGAGCAGGTCGACCACCAGTTCGCGCGGCGCGCTGTGGTGGCGCACGAGCTCGTCGATGAAGGGATCGCGGTAGCGGCTGCCGTAGCGGTTCATGTCGCCCAGCCAGGTATCCACCCAGACGTCGCCGCTGCGGGGGTTCCAGCCGATGCTGAAGTCCTGGGCGTGGGCAGTGCCGGCGGCGAGGCCGAGCGCGAGCAGCGAGGCAGCGATGAGGCGGCGCATGGCGGGGGACTCCGGGTGGATCGGGAAGGGCATCTTCCGGCGCGTGTGGGTCGGCGTCCAGCCATGGTGTCGCAGTTCGGGACGCGGAACGCTGCATGCGGGAAAGACGAACGCCGCGCTGTGCGCGGCGTTCAGGGAAGGCGGGACGGATCAGTCGTGGTCGTGCCGGTAGCGGCGGTCGTCGCGCCACTCGTCGCGGCGGTCGTAGCGCGGATCGTAGTACTCCACACGGCAGCGGCCCCGGCTGTCGCAGCGCTGGCGGCTGTAGCGGTAATCGCGATGGTCGCGGGTGCGGTGGTAGCCGTAGGCGTTGCCGTACGGCGGGCGGCCGTCGTAATAGCCGCGCGGCACCTGGCGGTAGTAGACCGGCCGGCCGCGGCGGTCGCGCTCGACGATCAGGCGGTCGTTGTAACCGTAGCTGCCGTGGCGGTAGTACGGATGCCCGGCGCGGAACACGATGTCCGGCAGGTCGACGATGACGCGGATCAGCTCGTCGCGGGCCTGGGCCGGGGCGGGCATCAGGGCGCCGGCGCCGAGGGCGGCGGCGAGGGCGGCAGGGGCAATCCAGCGGGCGAGGATCGTCATGGTGGGTTCTCCGGCGGGTCGCGGGACGGTGCGACGTGGGGCAGACGATGCGGCCGTGCGCGTGAACCGTTTTTTAATTCTTCCCGGAAGGGCGATCGGCCCGCATTCCCGTTCAGTTTGGCCGCTCGGCCGGCCCGCTCAGCCTTCCGCGAGCGCCCGGATCGCCGCCGGCAGCCCGGCAGGGCCGTCGACGGTGCGGATGCGCTCGGGCGCGATCGGCGGCGTGGTCTCGTTCTCGTGCGCCCAGGTCACGTGATAGGGCATGTGCACGCCGCAGCCGCCCAGCGCGACCACCGGCACGATGTCCGAGCGCAGCGAATTGCCGACCATCGCGAACTGCGCGGGCGCGATGTCGAACTCGCGCATCAGCCGTGCGTAGGTCGCCTCGTCCTTCTCGCTGACGATCTCGATGCGCCGGAACAGGTCGGACAGCCCGGAGTCGCGCACCTTCGCTTCCTGGTGGAAGAGGTCGCCCTTGGTGATCAGCACCACCGGCCAGTCGCGGGCGATGTCCTCGACCGCCTCGCGGATGCCCGGCAGCAGTTCCACCGGATGCTGCAGCACGGACTTGCCGATCTCGACGATGCGGTGGATGTCGGCGGCGCCGATGCGCGCGTCCGTAATCTCGATCGCGGCCTCGATCATCGACAACGTCATGCCCTTGGCGCCGTAGCCGAACAGCGCGATGTTGCGTTTCTCGACCGCGTACAGCCGGTCGTGGGCATCGTCGAGGTCGACGTAGGTGCCGACGATGCGTTCGAATTCGATCTGCGCGTCGCGGAAATAATCCTCGCTGCGCCAGAGCGTGTCGTCGGCGTCGAAGCCGACCATCCTGAAATCGCGTGTCATGCGGGCAGTATGCCGCATCGATGTCGCGTCACGCGGGTTTCGCGCTCGTCGCAGGCGTCTTGCCGGATGCGTTCTGCGACGCCTTCGGCGGAACCTGCGCGGGCGGCTGCGCCGGGGCAGGGCGCGCCACCGCGTCGGCCGGACGCTGCGGCGGTGGCGAAAGCGCGGCCTTGTAGGCGTGGTACAGGGCCTGGACCTTCTCCAGGTACGCCTTGGTCTCGGCGTACGGCGGCACGCCGTCGTAGCGCGTCACCACGCCGGGGCCGGCGTTGTACGCGGCGATGGCCAGGGTCGCATCGCCCTTGAAACGCTTGAGCAGCGATGTGAAATAGCGCGCGCCGGCGTCGATCGATTCGGCCGGCGAGAACGGATCGACCACGCCCAGCTCCTTCGCGGTGTCGGGCATCAGCTGCATCACGCCCTGCGCGCCCTTGGGCGAGACCGCCTTCTCGTCGAACAGGCTTTCGGCGTGCGCGATCGCGCGCAGCCAGGCGTCCTCGACCTTGTGCTTCTTCGCGGCGGCCTTGAACAGCCGCGCATGGCGGTCGAGCTGCGGCTTGCCGACCCGGCCCAGGCCTTCGTGCGCGGGTTCGCCCGGCGGCGTGGCCACGGTGAAGCGCAGGAACACCCGCGAACCGGGCAGGTTGCGGGTGCCGTAGACCAGCTTGCCGTCCTGCTCGCGTTCGTAGAGCGTGCCGCTGAACACGCCCATCTCGCCCCACAGGTTCGGCGTCTGCACGGCGTTGTCTTCGATCTGCTTCGCCTCGCACTTCGAGCCCGGCTCCGGGGCCGTCGACAGGCTGACCGTGTTGTTGCGCACGCAGCGATAGACGGTGCGCGCCTCGGCGGGCATGCAGGCGAGCGCAGCGCAGAGCGCGAGGGTCGAGGCGATGGCGGTGGTCGGGCGGGGCATGGCCCGGGGATTCTATCGGGCGGTCGCCGGATCGCCGCATGCCGGTCGGCATGCGGAGCGTCCAGACAGGCCCTAAGATCGACGGCAGCCACGGGGACCCGAGGGAACGACGATGATCGACATGCCGGCGACATGGCGCAGGATCGGCCTGTGGCGGATCCGCGGCCAGCACATCGACAGGGCGGCGGTGCTGGCGCACATCGAGGAGGGCGCGCGGCTGGATGCGCGCTATGCGCTGATGGTCACCCTGGCCTGCGGCATCGCCCTGCTGGGCCTGCTGCAGAACTCGGTGGCGGTGATCATCGGCGCGATGCTGATCTCGCCGCTGATGGGGCCGATCATCGCCCTGGGCATGTCGCTGGCGACCTTCGACTTCATCGCCATGCGCCGCGCGCTGAAGGCCCTGGCGGTAGGCGTCGCGCTGGCCCTGGCGATCGCGATCGGCATCGTGCTGGTGTCGCCGCTGCAGGAGGCCACGCCGGAGATCCTCGGCCGCACCGAGCCGACCCTGTTCGACCTCCTGGTCGCGGTGCTGTCGGGCATCGCCGGCGCCTACGCGACGATCACGCGCAAGGGCGAGACCATCGTCGGCGTGGCGATCGCGACGGCGCTGATGCCGCCGCTGGCGGTGGTCGGCTTCGGCATCGCCACCGGCAGCGCGGAGATCGCCGGTGGCGCCGCCTTCCTGTTCATGACCAACCTGCTGGCGATCGCGTTCTCGGCGACGATCGTGGCCCGCTGGTATCGCTTCGGCACGGCCGATTCGCCGAAGCAGTCGGCCTGGCAGGCCGGCCTGATCGTCGCCGGCTTCGTGCTGCTGTCGGTGCCGCTGGGCCTGGCCTTGCGCGACATCGCCGCGCGCGGCCTGGCCGAGCGCACCATCCGCACTGCGCTGGACGCCGCGGCGGCGGACGCCGGCGGGCGGATCAGCGCCCTGCGCATCGAGCGCGATGGCGAGGTCCATGTCGTCGATGCGGTGCTGCTGGCATCGCGGCATCACCCGGGCATGGCGAAGCGGATCGAATCGCAGGTGGAGTCGGCGCTGGGGCAGCCGTTGCGCCTGCAACTGCGCGAGGTGCTGACCACCGACGAGGGTGCCGTGGCCGCGCAGGCCGATTCGCTGGCGCGCCTGCGCGAGAGCGTGGCCGCGCTGCAGAGCGATGCGCAGCGGCGTTCGGCGGCGCGCGATGCGGTCGACGCGGTGCGCGCGAAGGCCATCGCGCATCTGGGTGCGTTCGATGTGAGCGCTGGCGGCAAGGCCGTGCGCTGGCGCCTGCATCAGCGCGCGGGCCTGGACCTGGCCGCATCGCGCGCGCTGGAGTCGGCGATGCGCGTCGAGGGCGGCGACATCGCCGTCGAAGTGGTGCCGGCGCTGCAGGCGCTGCCGCCCCTGTCGCTGGCTGCGGACGAGATCGACGACAGCGGCGCGATCGTCGAGGGCGCGGCGGCGAACGACGCCTTGGCCTCGCTGGCCTGGGCCCTCGCGCGCTGGAACGTGGCCGAGGTGCGGGTCAGCGCCGCCGACCGCGCGCGCGGCGATGCAGTGGCGGCGTGGCTGGGCGCGCGCGGCATCCGCGCCGAGGTGTCGGTGGTGGCTACCGCGGGGGATGCGGTGAGCGTCGGCCTGCCCTGAGCGCGCCGTGTCGCGGTCAGCGCGCGCCGGCCAGCAGGCGCGCCATGCGCCAGGCCAGCGGGCGGAACAGGTAGGCCGCGACGATGGCGGCGGGCAGGGCGATCGCCCAGGCCTTCAGCCAGCGCAGCGCGAACGCGGCATCGACCCCGGTGTTGACCGCAGTCACCACGGCTGCGACGAAGGCGGACATGCAGGTGGCGAGCATGGCCGGGAGCAGGCGTTGCGCGCGCGCCTGCGTGTCGCCGTCACTGCGGTCCCCGGCCATGTCGCCCGCGTTCAACGCGAGGGCGACGGATCACGCGGCCAGACGTGCGCGCTGCCGCGCAGGCGCATGCGGTTGCGGTCGTGCTCGTCGTGTTCCTTGCCGTAGCGGCTGGTGATGGTGGATTCGAGCGCTTCGACCACGCCGGTGTCGCGACGGAACAGCATCATGCCTTCCTCGCGCAGGGCCAGGTCCTTCGGCCGGCCTTCGCCGCGCGCGGTCTCCAGGCCGCCGGTGGTCAGTTCCGACACCAGGCCCCACAGCGGCGCGGGGTCGCCGGAGGTGTCGAGCGTGTGCGTCCATTCCACGCGCGCCAGCGCCGGGTCGTTCTTGTCGACGGTGAAGGTGAATTCGCGCCGTGCCGGCAGCTTGCGGCCGAGCAGCGGCGATTCGATCGGCTCGGCGTCGCGGTAGCGCTTGCCGGCCTGGTATTCGCCGCCCGCGAACTGGGTGATGCCCTTCACGCCGCCGGTGGTCATGGCCTCGACCATCTCGTCGGTGAAGAACTTCGCCATCATCGACTCCATGTTGCGCCTGGCGATGGCCAGGATCATCTCGCGCTCGGCGGGCGCCATGTCCGGATCGATGCGCGCGCTGATCTCCTCCAGGCTGGCGCCCCCGATCGGCAGCATCACCTGGCGGATCTTCGCGGCGGTCTCGTCGAGGTTGCGCAGCTTGCGGTAGCGGCCGTCGGGCCCCAGCTCGATCTGCACCACGAAGCCTTCGAACTGGTCCAGCAGCGGCGCCACCGCGTCGGTCGTCGCGCGATCGCCCTCGACGGTCTCGATCCGGCTGTCGCGGGTGGTCCAGTGCTGCAGGATGCCGTCCGCACCGGCCTCGACGATGCGCACCTCGCTGACATCGGTGCTGCGCGACACGCGGGTCTCGCCCTCGTCCAGTTCGCGCTCCAGCGATTCCGACTCGTAGGTCAGGGTCTGCCCGGCCTGCCAGGCGACCGGCCAGCGGATGCGCTCCTGCGCCAGGGCCGGCAGTGCGGCTGGCAGCGTGGCCAGCAGCAGCGCGGCGAGCAGGGGCCTGGGCAGGCGGGGCAAGCGGGTGACGTAGGGCATGGGCAGCATTCCCGGTCGGGCGAGGCGGGCGCGCCTCAGGCGTCGCGCGAGATCATGTCGCGCATCCGTTGCAGCTTCGGGGTCACGATCGGCACGGTCAGCATGGTGCTGGTCAGCGCCATCAACAGCAATGCGGTAAAGGTCGCACTGGTGATGATGCCCTTGTCCAGCAGCACCGTGGCGAAGATGATCTCGATCAGTGCCTTGGTCTGCAGCAGCCAGCCGATGACCGAGGCCTCGCCCGGTTTCCAGCCCAGCATGCGGCCGGCCAGGTGCACGCCGGCCTGCTTGCCGGCGATCTGCATCACGAGCAGGAACCCGGCGGCCAGGAACACCACGGCGCCGCCCACTTCCCAGCTGGTGCGCAGGCCGGTGCTGAGGAAGAACACCGGCATCATCACCAGCAGCACGTTGTGGCGCAGGGTGTCGAGCTTGTCGCGGTCGAACCAGTGGTGGTCCATGACCACGCCGGCGAGGAACGCGCCGACCATGTAGTGCAGGCCGCACCAGTCCGCGCCGAAGGACACCACCGCCAGCCAGATCAGCGCGATGTACCAGCGATCCCCTTCCGGCAGCCGGCCCATGAAGCGACGGAACAGGAAGCAGGCCGGCACGAACGCGGCGATGAAGATCGCCTGGCGCTCCAGTCGCGCCCAGTCCATCACCACGACGGCCAGCACCGCCCAGATCGCGATGTCGTCCAGGCTGGCGTAGCGCAGGATCCGCTGGCCCAGCGGCGTGCGCAGGATCTGCATCTTCTCCATCAGCAGCACCAGGATCGGCAGCGCGGTCACCGCCGCGGCCATGCCGATGCCGAGCACGAACTGCCAGGACTGCGCCTTCTCGCCGATCCAGCCGGGGAACTGGATCAGCGCCAGCGCGGCGAGGCTGCCGAACACCAGCGGCATGCCCAGGGCCATGCCGGCGGTGACCGCGCTTTCCCGACGCTGCTTCCAGGCTTCGCCGAGGTCCAGCTCGATGCCGGCCAGCCAGACGAACAGCATCACCGCCCACCAGGCCAGGCCGTTGAGCGACTGGATCACGTCCTTGGTGAAGATGAACTGGTAGTAGTCGGGGAAGATCGCGCCCAGCACGCCCGGGCCGAGCAGGATGCCGGTGACGATCTGCACCACCACCAGCGGCGCGAAGTAATCGGTGCGGCCCAGGCGCCAGATCAGGTAGGGCACGCAGAAGATGATCGCCATCGCGATCAGGTACAGCTCGGTTGTCGGGATGGCGTTCGGCATCGTGGCGTCCGTGCGTGAATAGAGCCGCACATCATAGTCGTCGATGTTGCAATTTGGTGCGGGCTGGCCCGCGGAGGGGGAGGGGGGCGGCTGCCTCCGGCTCAGCCGCCCGTACCGGCGCAGGTGGGCGGACACGGACTGGAGAGGTTCATGGTGTCGCCGACCAGCCGGCCCTGGCTGTCGATGGCGCGCAGCAGCAGGGTGTCGCGGCCGTTGCGGTCGCGCACGAAGTGGCTGCTGATGCCGATCACGTCCGGCTGGGACAGCAGGTGCAGGAAGACCCAGGTCGGGAAGGCGACCGAGCGGGTGTTGAACCAGCGGCCGCCGCGCTGGGCGAGCTTGCTGGCGGTGGCATCGCGATGGGCCTGGACCTCGGCGGCGCTGAGGACGCGGCCGGCGGTGCCGCCGAGCAGCAGTTTCGCGAGCAGCTTGCCCATGTCTCCGGCAGGATCCTCCGGGCAGATCGGCGGGCAGGGCAGGGCGAGGTTCATCACGTCGCTGCGGGCCGTATGGCTGCCGTCGACCGCGTAGAGCATCAGGGTGTTGGCGCCACTGGCCGGGTCGACCGAGAACTCGGCGACGATCCCGGCCACGCCCGGCTGGGCCAGCAGGTGCAGGTAGCTCTGGGCGGGGAAGGCGACGGCGCGGGTGTCGCCTTCGGCCACCGGGCTGACCCGGTAGGTCGCGATCTCGGCGGCGCTCAGGCGCTTGCCGAACTGTTCCAGGGCAGGCGTCTGGGCGAAGGCGGGCGAGGCCGCGAACAGGGACAGGGCGATCAGCAGGGTACGGAGCATGGTGGTCCTCGGCAGTGTGCTCGACAGGGCGGGTGGCGGCCGGCGTATGCCGGTCGTGTCGGCACGCTAGGGAGCGCAGCAGGGTCCGGGCAAAGGGTTTCGCGGGCACAAACCGGGGAATATTGCGCCAGCGCCTTGTTTCATAAGCACTTTTCGCGTGCCTGCACGATCGCCGGCATCGCTGCCGCCGGGGCCTGGCCGTGGCTGAATCCGGTCCGCTCGGCGATCGCCGGCCCATCGGCCTGCCCGGGCGCCCGTGCTACCCTCTCGGCGTTGACCCGCCGGATGAGGCGTAACCCATTGATTCGTAGTGCCATGCCCCGTCTCGTGACGATCGTGCTGGCGTCGGCATTGGCGGCTTCGGTCGCCGGCTGCGCCACCCAGACGCCCCCGCCCAAGCCTGCCGTCGCCGTGGCCCCGCCCGAACCGGCCCCGGTCGTGGCGACGCCCCTGCTGCCGAAAGTCCCGCAGCCGCCGGAGCGTCCGGTGGCGCCGCCCGAGGTCACCGACCCGGCCATTCCGCGCGAGCAGCGCATCGCCGCCTTCGTCGACTACACCGCGCGCACCTACGGCATCGAGCCGCAGCAGATCCGCGACGTGCTGGCCCAGGCCGAGTACAAGCAGAGCATCATCGACGCCATCACCCGCCCGGCCGAGGCGGTGAAACCCTGGCGCGACTACCGCCTCATCTTCATGACCCCGGCCCGCATCGACGGCGGGCGCGACTTCTACCTGGCCAACCGCGAGGCCCTGGAGCGCGTGTCCGCCGAGACCGGCGTGCCGGCCGAGTACATCGTCGCGATCATCGGCGTGGAGACCAGCTACGGCCGGATCACCGGCAGCTTCCGCGTGCTCGATGCGCTGTACACGCTGGCCTTCGACCATCCCAAGCGCGCGCCCTTCTTCGCCGGCGAGCTGGCGCAGCTGTTCGCGCTGGTCAAGGCCGAGCCGCAGCTCGACCTTGTCGGCCTGAAGGGCAGCTACGCCGGCGCGATGGGCATGGGCCAGTTCATGCCGTCGAGCTACCGCCTGTGGGCCAAGGACGGCGACGCCGACGGCCGCCGCGACCTGCTGACCCACAAGCCGGACGTGTTCGCCTCGATCGCCAACTATTTCGTGATCCACGGCTGGCAGCGCGGCGGCCCGGTGGTGGCCCGCGCCGATCTCGACCCCGCGAAGGCCGAGTTCGTGCCGGAGACCGTCGACCCGGTGCATCCGCTGGCCGCGCTGGCCGAACGCGGCTACCGCCCGCGCACCGGCGAACCGGTCGCCGAAGGCGCCACGGTCGTGAACTTCGATGGCGAGGCCGGCCGCGAATACTGGCTGGGCTACCGCAACTTCTACGTCATCACCCGCTACAACCGCTCGCCGATGTACGCCCTCGCCGTGCATCAGCTGGCGCAGGCGATCCGCGCCCGCGTCGATGGCGCCATCGCAGCCCCATCGCCCGGCACGGATGCCGGAACAGGCCAGGGCGCCGCGCCATGAGCGCCCCCCGCCTCCTGACGGCCGCCGGGCTGATGCTGGCCCTCGCCGCCTGCGGCACCGCGCCGAAGAAGTCCGCGCCGCCCCCGGCCGAACCGTCGCCGAAGCCGCACGCCTCCACGCACGAGCGTCCTGCGCACGGCCCGAAGCGATCGCCCTATGCACCGGCGCAGGAAGACCCGTCCAAGCGCGGCGATTACGTCGCCGGCGGCCTGTACGCGCCGCACGTCAAGGACAGCATTCCCGACTACGTGCCCGACGTCGACGCCATCCCCGAGCCCGAGGTGAAGCGCGAACCGCCCTCGCGCTTCGGCAACCGCACCTATTCGGTGCTCGGCAAGACCTATCGCGTGCGCGACTCGGCCCATGGCTACGTCGAGGAAGGCCGCGCCTCGTACTACGGCAACAAGTTCCATGGCCGCCGCACCTCCAACCAGGAGGTGTACGACATGTACGCGTTCACCGCCGCGCACAAGACCCTGCCGCTGCCCAGCTACGTGCGGGTGACCAACCTCGACAACGGCAAGTCGGTGGTGGTGCGCGTGAACGACCGTGGCCCGTTCCACGCCGGGCGCGTGATCGACCTGAGCTACGCCGCCGCCGTGAAGCTGGGCTTCGTCAAGCAGGGCACCGCGCGGGTGGAAGTGCGCGCGCTGATGCCCGACGGCAGCGACGGCCCCGAACTCGCCGGCCGCGACGCCGGGGAGAAACGCAGCGAAGCCGAGGCGTCGCCGCCTGCCGTGCCGGACACCTCGGTGCGCGCCGGCGAATTCGAGCGCTGGATGCAGGAGAAGGGCATCCGCTTTGCCTCCGGCGCTTCCGCATCCGGCGGTTCGGCCGACGCGGACACCCGCGTCGCCGTCGCCTCGCGCCCGGTCGGCGGCGGCCCCAATGCCGCCGCCGCCGAGACGCCCGTCGTCCCGTCCGCATCGCTGCCGGCCGTCGCTGCGCCCGTTGCCGCAGCTGCGCCGGTCGTCGCCGACGGCGTGCTGCTGCAGCTGGCATCGTTCTCCGCGCGCGACAACGCCGAGCGCGCGCATGGGCGCCTGCGCGATGCCGGCGTCGAATCGCTGCGCATCGACGAAGGCCAGGCCAACGGCCAGCCGGTCTGGCGCCTGCGCGTCGGCCCGGTGCCGAAGGCGCGCGTCGCGGAACTTTCCGCGCGCGCGGCCGATCTCGGCTTCGAGGCCGTGCATGTCGTGCCGGCGGATGCAACGCGCGAGTGATGCGGCTGTCGGCATCGCGCTGATTTTCGCCGGACAATCCGACAGAATGATCGTCCGACCTTGATGATCGAACGGCCCCGCGCCGTTCCGCTGGAGTAACGAATCGATGAAACATCCGCTTGCGATGCGCAGACAGGCGAAACTCCTGATCGCCGGCCTGTGCGCCACGCTGCTCGTCGGCGCCGCGCTCGCCCAGACCGCGCCCGCCCAGCAGGCCGCACCCGCGTCCCCGAAGCCCGCCGTCGCGCCTCCGCCGCTGGTCGCGCCGCCGGCACCGAAGCCGGTCAGCGCCAAGGCCTGGCTGCTGATGGACGACGCCACCGGCAAGATCCTCGCCGGCGAGAACGTCGACGCGCGCCTCGAACCGGCGAGCATCACCAAGGTCATGACCTCCTACGTGCTCGGCGCCGAACTGGCCGCCGGCCGGATCAAGGCCAGCGACAGCGTCACCATGACCGAGAACGCCTGGCGCACCGGCGGCGCCGGCACCGACGGCAGCTACAGCGGCTTCGAGGTCAACAAGTCCGCGCCGCTGACCGAAATGGTCAAGGGCATGGCCGTCCAGTCCGGCAACGATGCCGCCATCGCCCTGGCCGAGCACACCGCCGGCAGCGAGGCCGCCTTCGCCGACCTGATGAACCAGTACGCCGCGCGCATCGGCCTGAAGAACACCCGTTTCGCCAACGCCACCGGCCTCTCGGCGCCCAACCACTACTCCACCGCCCGCGATCTCGCGCTGCTCGGCCGCGCGCTGATCCGCGACTACCCGGAAGAGTACGCCTACAACAAGATCCGCGAATTCACCGTCGGCCCGATCACCCAGCTCAACCGCAATCGGCTGCTGTGGCGCGACGACACCGTGGACGGCATCAAGACCGGCCACCACTCCGGCGCCGGCTACTGCCTGCTGTCTTCGGCCAAGCGCGGCGACCAGCGCCTGATCGCCGTGGTCATGGGCGCGGCGAGCGAGGAAGAGCGCGCGGTCGATTCGCTGGCGCTGCTCAACTGGGGCTTCCGCTTCCACGAAACCCACCGCCTCTACCAGGCCGACACCGCCATCGCCACGCACAAGGTGTGGAAGGGCAAGGCCGACGAAGTGAAGCTCGGCGTCGCCGTGCCGCTGCTGGTCAGCACCCCGCGCGGCCGCTACGGCGACCTCAAGCCGCAGATGGACGTGCCCAAGGTGCTGGAAGCGCCGATCAAGGCCGGCAGCGTGATCGGCACCGTGCGCGTGATGCTCGATGGCCAGGTCGTGGTGCAGGCGCCGCTGGTCGCGGTCGAGGGCGTGCCCGAGGCCGGCTTCTTCAAGCGCCTGTGGCACGAATTCCTGATGTGGTGGGACTCGGTCTGAGCCGGGTGTGACCGACCGGCGCGACGCACCGACGAGGACGCGACCATGGACCACGGTGAATTCCTCGCGCTGATCGTCGCGCCGGAGACGCCCGAACTGCAGCAGTTCGAACGCGTCGCCGCCTTCGCCCACGACGCCGACAAGGCGATGCTCTGGGACGCGCTGGGCCGCGCCGGCCTGCACCCGTTCTATCGCAACCTGCTGACCCAGGCCCTGCACCAGCGCGTGCTCGAAGAGATCGAGCACGAACGCGAGCAAGAGCGCGAACGCCTCCGCGCGCTGCAGGAAGGCGAGGCCGAGCGCCAGGAACAGGACCAGGCACCGCCGCGTCGCAGGCGCGTGCGCTGAAGCGCGATGCTGGTGGCGTGACTGCTGACATGGCCAGGCGGCATCGGGCGTAAGCTGCCGCCATCCCCGTCACGGAGCGCCGCCATGGCCCATCGCAGCCGCCTCGCCGGCTTCATCATCGACTGCCAGACCGACGACCTCGACGCCGCCGCGCGCTTCTGGAGCGACGCGCTCGGCCTGCCGGTCGGCGAACTGTCGCCGGAGGAATCCGCCACCTACGCCAAGCTCGATGACGCCCCCGGCGGGCTGCACGTCGAAGTGCAGACGGTCTCCCACCCGTCGCGCGTGCATCTGGACATCGAGACCGACGATATCGAAGCGGAAGTTCGCCGCCTCGAAGCCCTCGGCGCGAAGCGCATCAAGGCAGTCCACACCTGGGTGGTGATGGAAGCGCCCACCGGCCAGCGCTTCTGCGTGGTGCGGATGAAGCACCCGGAGCGCGGCGCCACGCCGAACGCGTGGTGAGGCGGGGTCAGCGTTCGGCGCGGCGGCGCAGCCACGCCCTGCGAACGAAGAACGCGGTGGTCATCGCGGCGAGGAACACGCCGTAGCCCAGCGAGGTGGCGAGCACCTGCGGCCACATGCGGCCGTAGGAGCGGTCGGCGATGTCCTGCGACCAGTGGATGCACCACACGAAGGCGGCGGTCGACAGGACCAGCGCGGCGATGTCGAACAGCACGCGCGCGGCGTGGCGCGGCTGGCGCGGATAGACCCAGTACAGCACGCCGAGGATCAGGAACCACGGCAGGAACAGGATCAGCGCGAGGTTGAGTTCGGCGAAGGCGTTCATCGCGGACGACCTCAGCCGGCCTTCGCCTGTTCGCGCGCATCCTCGGCGCGCTTGAGCGCGTCGAGCGCTTCGCTGGCGCGCGCCGCATCGGCGACGGGTTCGAGCGCGGCGTTCGCCTCGGCCAGTGCCGTGGCGCCTTCGCGCTTGAAGCGCGCGACCCAGGCGCCGGCGTCCTTCGGGTTGTCGAAGCCCAGGCTCTGCAGCAGCACGTCGTCGCCGTCGGTGAGCTTGAAGTGGAATTTCCCGTCCTTCTCGCGGTACTGCTTGATCTGCGGCGGCGTGGCGGCCTTGTGCGTGTCGGCGGCGACCTCGGCCGGCATCTTCGAGAGGTCGCGCAGGCCGACCGCTTCGCGCAGTTGGCGGATGAACGGCGTGCCGAGGCGTTCGCGCGCGGTGCGTGCGCCGTCGAGCAATTGCTGTTCGATCACCGCCGGTTTCGCCATCAGGTCTTCGTAGCGTTCGCGCAGCGGCGCGATCTCGGCGTCGACGCGCTCGAACAGGCGCTGCTTGGCATCGCCCCAGCCGATGCCGTCGGCGAAGGCCGTGCGCATCCCGGCGGTCTCCTCGGCGCTGGCGAAGGCCTGGTAGAGCTGGAACAGCGCGGAACCTTCGGTGTCCTTGGCTTCGCCGGGCGCGCGCGAGTCGGTGACGATCGAGAAGATCAGCTTCTTCAGCTGCTCGCGCGGCGCGAACAGCGGGATGGTGTTGTCGTAGCTCTTCGACATCTTGCGGCCGTCGAGGCCGGGCAGGGTGGCGACGTGTTCCTCGATCATCGCTTCGGGCAGCACGAAGTGTTCCCCGTACAGATGGTTGAAGCGCTGCGCGAAATCGCGCGCCATTTCGATGTGCTGGATCTGGTCGCGGCCCACCGGAACCTTGTGCGCGTTGAAGATCATGATGTCCGCAGCCATCAGCACCGGGTACATGAACAGGCCCGCGGTGATGCCGTGGTCTTCCTGCTCTTCCATGCCTTCGGCGCGGTTGCGGTCGACGGCGGCCTTGTAGGCGTGGGCGCGGTTGAGCAGGCCCTTGCTGGCGACGCAGGTGAGGAACCAGGTCAGCTCCGGGATCTCGTGGATGTCGCTCTGCCGGTAGAACCACACCCGGTCGTTGTCCGGCTGCAGACCGCAGGCCAGCCAGCTGGCGGCGATCTCCAGGGTCGAGCGCTGCACCTTGGCCGGGTCCTGCACCTTGATCAGCGCGTGCAGGTCGGCGAGGAAGTAGAAGTTCTGCGTGCCGGGCGTGCGGCTGGCGGCCACGGCCGGGCGGATCGCGCCGACGTAGTTGCCCAGGTGCGGGGTGCCGGAGGTGGTGATGCCGGTGAGGATGCGGGTGACGGTCATGGGCCAGCACGGGGGAAGCGGAAGCAGGCCGGGCAGTTTACCCGTGGCTGAACATCGCCGCCTGCGGTCCGCTGCCCGGTCAAACCCCATCCATGCACGCGGGCGTTGAATGTCGATGTCCATCCCGGACATCCACCCACCGCCGGAGTCCTCCCATGCTGCGCGCCACTGCCGTCCTGCTCACCGCGCTCCTCGCCACCACCGCCTGCGGGCCGTCGTCCGCGCAGTCGCTGGTGGACATCGACCTCATCGACCGCGACACCGGGGAGTGGCTGCCCGAATACCGCCACCGCAGCCAGACCTGGGTGCCCGGCGTCCCCGGCCACCGCTACAGCGTGCGCCTGACCAACACCACCGGCGAGCGCGTGCTGGTGGTCCTGTCGGTCGACGGCGTGAACGCGATCAGCGGCGAAACCGCCGGCACCGGCCAGGCCGGCTACGTGCTCGGCCCCTGGCAGAGCACCGAGATCGCCGGCTGGCGCAAGTCGCTGCAGGACGTGGCCCAGTTCTATTTCACCGACCTGCCCGACAGCTATGCCGCCCGGACCGGTCGCCCGGACAACGTCGGCGTGATCGGCGTGGCCGTGTTCCGCGAGCGCAGCTATCCGCGCCCGTACTACGAACCGGCACCGATCGCCCGCGAACAGGATGGCTACGATCGCGGCCGTGATCAGGCCGCGCGTGCCGAGAAGGCCGCCCCGGCCGCCCCGTCGGCACGCGGTGCCCGTGAGGCGTCCTCGGCCGATTCTTACGGCGGCGTCGGCCAGAGCATCGGCACCGGCCACGGCGAACGTGAGTGGTCGCCGGTGAACCGCACCGAGTTCGTCCGCGCCAGCCGCACGCCCGCCCAGGTCGCCCAGGTGCGCTACGACGATGTGCCGAATCTGGTGGCAATGGGGGTGATGCCCCGCCCGTACGAATGGGATCGCCGCCATCGCCGGCCGGCCGGCCCGCAGGCTTTCCCGGGCGGTTTTGCTGCAGATCCGCCGCGTCGCTGGTAATCCGTCACGATTCAACCCCCCTGTTCCCCAGACGGGCCGGCCATGCCGGCCCGTCGTCGTTCGGGGCCCCATGCGCCGCGGGTTGTGCCAGTATTTGCGCCTGCATCGATCACACAATGACGACGACGTGCGTCATGATCGGGAGGGGCGGCGGGACGGATTTCCGCCGAAGCAAGGAGATGTGTCATGGCCAGAGTTGCCGGAAGAGGTGCGGGGAACGACCGTCGCGACGACGGTCGCAGGGGGCGGGGGCAGTCCGTCGCCAGCCCGTCGTGCATGCGCGACACCAATGGACAGTCACACCATCGAGTCGAATGACGGCGCATCGATGCCGCCAGGCTGCGATCGCGGATGCGGTCGTGCTGCGCGGTACTGCGTCCGGGGGCATTGGATCGATCCTCGTGGATCGGTCGGGAATCAACAGGGGACACGGTGCAGCCGGAGCGGCCACCGCTTGAACGGGCTTGATCGAGCTTGAATACAGGAAGGAGCAAGGACATGCAGGACACTCGGAATGGATCCATCGTCGCTCTCCACCGCGGTGTGGAAGCGTGGGCGGCGCGCGAGCCGTCGCGGCTGGCGGCGGTATGCGGCGAGGATCGCCGCGATTACGCGACCTTGAACGCGCAGGCGAACCGCCTGGCGCGGCGCCTGCGCGCGCTGGGCGTGGCACCGGAGCGCAACGTCGGGCTGTGCATGGCGCGCGGCGTGGGCATGCTCGAAGGCCTGCTGGCGACGCTGAAGGCCGGCGGCGCCTACGTGCCGATGGATCCGGAATATCCGGCCGAGCGCCTGCGCGCGATGGTCGAAGACGCGGCGCCTGCGGTGGTGCTGACCGATGCGGCGGGCCGCGCGGCGATGGCCGCGGCGCTGTCGGGCCTGCGCGACGCACCGGCGTGCGTGTCGCTGGAGGACGCGGGTGACTGGGCGGGCGAGTCGGCGGAGAACCTCGACGACGCCGACGAAGCGACGGTGTCCACGCGCCGGGCTTACGTGATCTACACCTCCGGCTCGACCGGGCGTCCGAAGGGCGTGGAGGTCGAGCATGCGGCCGTGCTGAATCTGTGGCGTTCGCTGGATGCGGTGCTGCATCCGGACGGTCGCGATGCGACGCGACCGCTGCGCGCGGCGATGAACGCCTCGCTGTCGTTCGACGTGTCGGTGCAGGGCTGGAGCCGGCTGCTGAGCGGCGACTGCGTGGTGATGGTGCCGCAGTCGGCGAAGCAGGATCCCGAAGCGATGCTGTCGCTGCTGGAGGCCGAGCGGGTCGACCTGTTCGACTGCACGCCGTCGCAGCTGGGCGGGTTGCTGGACGCGGGCCTGCAGCGCCGCGAGGCGCTGTCCGGGCTGACGGTGGTCGTGGCCGGCGAAGCCATTCCGGCGGCGATGTGGGGCGCGATGGCGTCGAGCACGACGCAGCGGTTCTTCAACGCCTACGGCCCGACCGAGGCGACGGTGTACGCGACGGCGATGGCGATCAACGGCGCGGGTGATGCGCCGCGGATCGGCGTGGCGCTGCCCGGTGTGCGGATCGGCTTCTTCGACGAGGCGCTGCGTCCGGTCGCCGATGGCGACAGCGGCGAGCTGCTGATCGCCGGTGCGGGCCTGGCGCGCGGTTACCTGGCGCGGCCGGAGCTGACGGCGGAGCGCTTCGTGACGATCGACGACGTGCGCTGGTATCGCACCGGCGATCTCGGCCGGGTGCTGGCGGACGGCACGATCGAGTACCAGGGCCGCAACGACTTCCAGGTGAAGGTGCGCGGTTTCCGCATCGAGCTGGGGGAGATCGAGTCGGTGCTGTCTGGCCTGCCGGGTGTGCGCGAGGCAGTGGTGCTGGCGCGCGAGGAGGCGGGCGGGAAGCAGCTGGTGGCGTACGTGCGCGGCGATGCCGATGCGACGGTGCCGTCGACGCTGCGCGAGGCGCTGTCGACGCGGCTGCCGGGGTTCATGGTGCCGTCGGCGTACGTGCGGGTGGAGTCGTGGCCGCAGACGGTGAACGGCAAGCTCGATCGCGCTGCGCTGCGCGCGCCGTCGCCTGCCGACTATCCCTCGGAAGCGTATCGGGCGCCGGAGGGCGAAGTGGAGGTCGGGCTGGCGTCGCTGTGGTGCGAGCTGCTCAAGCGTGAGCAGGTGGGTCGCGACGACCGCTTCCTGCTGCTCGGCGGCGACTCGCTGCGGCTGATCCAGCTGTCGTCGCGGATCCGGCAACGCTTCGGCGTGTCGCTCGCGATCCACGCGCTGTTCCGGCCGATGACCCTGGCGGACATGGCCGCGATGGTCGCGCAGGCCGGGGGCGATGCGGTCGATGTCGTGGACGAAGGCGGTTTCGACGAGGTGGCGATCCAGCGCGCGCCGGGCGACCGTGCGCCGCTGTCCTACCAGCAGTACGGCCTGTGGGTGCTGGAGCAGCTGACGTCGACCTCGACGGCGTACAACGCGCAGAACGTGATCCGCATCCGCGGGCACTTCGTCGCGGAACGCTTCGGCCGGGCGATCGAGCTGCTGGCGGAGCGCCACGAGATCCTGCGCACCACCTTCCATGCCGGTCCCGACGGCGAGCCCTACCAGCAGGTGCACGACACCGCGCCGGGGATGTTCGAATACCGCGCGCCGGAGGGCGGGCTGGACGATGCCGGGATCGCGGCCCTGATCGAATCCCAGGTGTTCCGCAGGTTCGACCTCGCGCAGCTGCCGCTGGCCAAGTTCACGCTGGTGCGCCTGTCGGCGGACGAACACCTGCTGATCCAGGTCGAGCAGCACTACGTGCACGACGGCTGGAGCATGAACCTGATCCTGCGCGAGCTGCTGGCCATCTACGACGCGCTGGGACGTGGCGAAGCGCCCGACCTGCCGCCGATGACCGCGCAGTTCGGCGATTACGCGATCTGGCAGCGCAGCGAGGCCGCCACTGCGCGGTTCCGCCGCCAGGCGCGCTACTGGAAGGACAAGCTGGCCGGTGCCGCGCTGCAGCTGCCGATGATCACCGATCGTCCGCGCCCCGCCGTGCCCAGCTATCGCGGCGGACAGGTGCGCGTGGAGCTGCCGAAGGCGCTGGTCTGCGAGCTGCGCGAGTTCTGTCGCCGGGAGGGCGTGACCCTGTACGCCGCGATGCAGTCGGTGTTCCAGCTGACGATCTCGCGCTATGCCGGCTGCGACGATTTCGTGATCGGTTCGGCCGTCGCCAACCGGGTCGCGCGCGGGATCGAGGGCCTGGTCGGGATGTTCGTCAACATGGTGCCGGTGCGCTGCAATCTTTCCGGCGATCCCAGCTACCGGTCCCTGCTCGATCGGGTGATGGCGGATCTCGCCGAGGCCTACGACCACCAGGAAGCACCGTTCGAATGGGTGGTGCGCGAGGTGCAGCCCGAGCGCGACGCCGGCCGCAATCCGCTGTTCCAGGTGGCGTTCAGTTCGCACAATTCCACCGGTCCGCGCCTGAAATGGCCGGAGTTCGAGTTCGACATCCACGAGGTCTACAGCAACAACACCTCGAAGTTCGATTTCGACGTGATCATGATCCCGCGCGCACGCCACGACCCCGATGGCGTGACGATGCTGTGGAGCTATGCGGCCGACCTGTACGACCACGCCACGATCGAGGGCATCACGCGGACCTACCAGCACCTGCTGGCTGCCTGCATCGCCGACCCGCACCGGCCGCTGGCGGCATTCGAGGCCTGCGATCCCGATGCGCGCGCGCGCCTGCTCGCGCTCGGCGCGGACGTGCGCGAATACGACCGGTCCATTCCGGTCCATGCCCGCTTCGAGGCGCAGGCCGCGCGCGCACCGGAGGCCGTGGCGGTGAGCTGCGGCGACGTCGCGCTGGGCTACGGCGCGCTCAACGCCCGCGCCAATCGCCTCGCGCACTGGCTGCGCGCGCAGGGCGTGGTGCCGGAAAGCCGCGTCGCGATCTGCATGGAGCGTGGCATCGGCGTGATCGAGTCGGTGGTCGCCGTGCTCAAGTCCGGCGGCGGCTACGTGCCGATGGATCTGTCCTATCCGGCGGATCGCCTGGCCTACGTGCTGGCGGATGCGCGGCCGGTGCTGGTCCTGGCCGATGCCGCCGCGCGCCCCCTGCTCAGCGAGGCGCTGGCGGATGTCGCGCCCGAGGCGCGGCCACGCATCGTCGACATCGAGGCCGATGCCGGCCTGTGGGCGCAGATGCCCGACGCCAATCCCGATCCGGCGGCGATCGGCCTGCGCCCCGAGCACCTGGCCTACGTGATCTACACCTCCGGCTCCACGGGCGCGCCCAAGGGCGTGATGGTCGAGCACCGGCAGATCGACCGCCTGTTCGCGACCACGGCCGCGTGGTCCGGCTTCAGTGCGGACGACGTGGTCGCGCTGTTCCACTCCTACGCCTTCGACTTCTCGGTCTGGGAAATCTGGGGCGCGCTGCGCCACGGCGGTCGCCTCGTGGTGGTGCCGCGCGACGTGGCGCGCTCGGCCGATGCGTTCCACGAGCTGCTGTGCCGCGAGCGCGTGACCCTGATCGACCAGACGCCGGGCGCGCTGCGCGCGCTGCTGGAAGCGCAGGCGCGCAGCGAGGGGCGGCATGCGCTGCGCACGCTGATCTTCGGCGGCGAAGCGCTGGACGCGAAGATGCTCAAGCCGTGGTTCGCCGATCCGCGCAACGCCTCGACGCGGCTCGTGCAGGTGTACGGCATCACCGAAACCACGGTCATCTCGACCTGGCGCGAGATGACCGTCGCCGACACCGACCACGAAGGCCCGAACCCGATCGGCGTGCGCTACGACGACGTCAGCCTGTACGTGCTCGATCCGCAGGGGCAGCTGTGCCCGTTCGGCGTGGTGGGCGAGATCCACATCGGCGGCGGTGGCGTGACGCGCGGCTATCTCGACCGCGATGCGTTGACCGCCGAACGCTTCATCCCCGATCCGTTCCGGCCGGGCGAGCGCATCTACCGTTCCGGCGACCTCGCGCGGATGCGCGCGGACGGCAGCCTCGAATACGTCGGCCGCAACGATTTCCAGGTGAAGGTGCGCGGCTATCGCATCGAGCTGGGCGAGATCGAATCGAGACTGGCGGCGCTGCCGGGCGTGCAGGATGCCGTGGTGCTGGCGCGGCAGGATGCCGGCGACCGCGCCGCGCGGCTGGTCGCGTACTACCGCGCCGAAGGCGAGGTCGCGCTGGATGCGGTGCGCACCGCGCTGCAGCGGCAGTTGCCCGAGTACATGCTGCCGTCCGCCTACGTGCAGGTGGAGGCCTGGCCGCTCAACGCGAACGGCAAGCTGGATCGTCGCGCACTGCCCGCACCGGATGCCGGCGATTTCGGCGGACGCGCGACCTACGTGGCGCCCCGCACGCCGATCGAGGCGGAAATGGCCAGGATCTGGTCGCAACTGCTCGGCGTGGCGCAGGTCGGCGTGCACGACAACTTCTTCGCGCTGGGCGGTCATTCGCTGCTGGCCACTCGGCTGGCGATGGCGACCCAGGACGCGCTGGGCGTCGACGTCAGCCTGCGCGACCTGTTCGAAGGGCCGACGATCGCGCGCCTGCTCGACGTGATCTTCGCGAGGATGGCGTCGGAAATGACGGAGATGGCATGACGCGGCGCGGTACGCCGTAGGCGTTGCCGGACCGGGGCGCGCATGCGCGCCCCGGCGGCCAGCGCGCGCTGCGCGCAATGCAGACCAAGGAAACGGAGCAGTACGATGGATGCAGCAGGGCAGGATGCCGTCGGGACCGGAGCGTCACCGATGGAGAATTCGCAGGTCGTGGCCCTCCACCGCAGGGTGGAGGCCTGGGCGGCGCGCGCGCCGTCGCGGTTGGCGGCGGTATGCGGCGAGGATCGCCGCGATTACGCGACCTTGAACGCGCAGGCGAACCGGCTGGCGCGGCGCCTGCGCGCGCTGGGCGTGGCACCGGAGCGCAACGTCGGGCTGTGCATGGCGCGCGGCGTGGGCATGCTCGAAGGCCTGCTGGCGACGCTGAAGGCCGGCGGCGCCTACGTGCCGATGGATCCGGAGTATCCGGCCGAGCGCCTGCGCGCGATGGTCGAAGACGCGGCGCCTGCGGTGGTGTTGACCGATGCGGCGGGACGCGCGGCGATGGCCGCGGCGCTGTCGGGCCTGCGCGACGCACCGGCATGCGTGTCGCTGGAGGACCCGGGTGACTGGGCGGGCGAGTCGGCGGAGAACTTCGACGACGCCGACGAAGCGACGGTGTCCTCGCGCCGGGCGTACGTGATCTACACCTCCGGCTCGACCGGGCGTCCGAAGGGCGTGGAGGTCGAGCATGCGGCCGTGCTGCATCTGTGGCGTTCGCTCGATGCGGTGCTGCATCCGGACGGTCGCGATGCGACGCGACCGCTGCGCGCGGCGATGAACGCCTCGCTGTCGTTCGACGTGTCGGTGCAGGGCTGGAGCCGCCTGCTGAGCGGCGACTGCGTGGTGATGGTGCCGCAGTCGGCGAAGCAGGATCCCGAAGCGATGCTGTCGCTGCTGGAGGCCGAGCGGGTCGACCTGTTCGACTGCACGCCCTCGCAGCTGGGCGGCCTGCTGGACGCGGGCCTGCAGCGCCGCGAGGCACTGTCCGGGCTGACGGTGGTCGTGGCGGGCGAAGCCATTCCCGCCGCGATGTGGCGGGCGATGGCGTCGAGCACGACGCAGCGGTTCTTCAACGCCTACGGCCCGACCGAGGCGACGGTGTACGCGACGGCGATGGCGATCAACGGTGCGGGCGACGCGCCGCGGATCGGCGTGGCGCTGCCCGGTGTGCGGATCGGCTTCTTCGACGAGGCGTTGCGTCCGGTCGCTGACGGCGACAGCGGCGAGCTGCTGATCGCCGGTGCCGGCCTGGCGCGCGGCTACCTGGCGCGCCAGGAGCTGACGGCGGAACGCTTCGTGACGATCGACGGCGTGCGCTGGTATCGCACCGGCGATCTGGGCCGGGTGCTGGCGGACGGCACGATCGAGTACCAGGGCCGCAACGACTTCCAGGTGAAGGTGCGCGGTTTCCGCATCGAGCTGGGCGAGATCGAGTCGGTGCTGTCGGGCTTGCCGGGTGTGCGCGAGGCAGTGGTGCTGGCGTGCGAGGAGGCGGGCGAGAAGCAACTGGTGGCGTACGTGCGCGGCGAGTCCGATGCGACGGTGCCGTCGACGCTGCGCGAGGCGCTGTCGACGCGGCTGCCGGACTTCATGGTGCCGTCGGCGTACGTGCGGGTGGAGGCGTGGCCGCAGACGGTGAACGGCAAGCTCGATCGCGCTGCGCTGCGCGCGCCGTCGCCGGCCGACTATCCCTCGGAAGCGTATCGGGCGCCGGAGGGCGAAGTGGAGGTCGGGCTGGCGTCGCTGTGGTGCGAGCTGCTCAGGCGTGAGCAGGTGGGTCGCGACGACCGCTTCCTGCTGCTCGGCGGCGACTCGCTGCGGCTGATCCAGCTGTCGTCGCGGATCCGGCAACGCTTCGGCGTGTCGCTCGCGATCCACGCGCTGTTCCGGCCGATGACCCTGGCGGACATGGCCGCGATGGTCGCGGCGGCGGAGACGGCGCCCGATGGTGGTGCCGACACCCTGCCCGGCGCATCGTTCGATGCCTGGGTCCGGCCGGCGGATGGATTGCCCGAGCGTGCGCCGCTGTCGTACCAGCAACAGGGCCTGTGGCTGCTGGAGCAGTTGTCGTCGACTTCGACGGCGTACAACGCGCAGAACGTGATCCGCATCCACGGACGCTTCGATCCCGAACGCTTCGGTCGCGCCGTCGCGCTGCTGGCCGAGCGCCACGAGATCCTGCGCACGACCTTCCATGCCGGTCCCGATGGCGAGCCCTACCAGCAGGTGCACGACGCTGCGCCGGGCATCTTCGAGTATCGCGCACTCGATGCCGACGGCCCGGTGGGCGACGACGTGATCGCCGGTCTGGTCGATGCGCACGTGCACCATCGCTTCGACCTGGCGCAGCTGCCGCTGATCCGTTTCAGCCTGTTCCGCCTGGCGCCGGAGGCATTCCTGCTGATCCAGGTCGAGCAGCACTACGTGCACGACGGCTGGAGCATGAACATGATCCTGCGCGAGCTGCTGGCCATCCACGACGCGCTGGGGCGCGGCGAAGCGCCCGACCTGCCGCCGATGGTCGCGCAGTTCCGCGACTATGCCCTGTGGCAGCACGGCGCCGACGCGCGCACGCGGTTGCAGGCGCAGGCCGCCTACTGGAAGCGCAAGCTCGACGGTGCGCCGCTGCAGCTGGCGATGCCCACCGATTTCCCGAGGCCGCCGGTGCAGAGCTATCGCGGCGACCAGGTGCGCGTGGTGCTGCCGATCGCGTTCGCACGCGCGCTGCGCGAGTTCTGCTGCCGCGAAGGCGTGACCCTGTTCGCGACGATGCAGGCGGTGTACCGCATGACCATCGCCCGCCACATCGGCGCGGAGGACTTCGTGATCGGTTCGGCGGTCGCCAACCGCACCTCGCAGAAGTGCGAGGGCCTGGTCGGCATGTTCGTCAACATGATCCCGGCACGCTGCAACGTGTCCGGCGACCCGACCTGGCGCGAACTGATCCTGCGGGTGATGACCGATCTGGCCCAGGACTACGAGCACCAGGAAGTGCCGTTCGAGTGGGTGGTGCGCGAAGTGCAGCCCGAGCGCGACTTCTCGCGCAATCCGCTGTTCCAGACCGCGTTCAGCACCCACAACTCGCTGGGTCCGCGCCTGGACTGGCCGGACTTCCGGATGCGCATCCACGAGGTGTACAGCAACAACACCTCCAAGTTCGACTTCGACGTGGTGATGATCCCGCGCAGCACCGACGATGCCGACGGCATCACGATGTTCTGGGAATACAGCGTCGACCTGTACCGACGCGAGACGATCGAGCGCCTGCACGCCTGGTACATGGCGGCGCTGGCGGCGTGCATCGCGCAGCCGGGACAGCGTCTGTCGCAGGTCGAACCGCTGCCGGACATGCATGCCCGCGCGATCGCGGGCGGCCTGCGCCCGTTGGCGGCGCCGGCCGTGGTGCCGGTGCAGGCGCGCTTCGAGGCCTTCGCCGCGCGCATGCCTGAAGCCGAGGCCGTGCAATGCGGCGATGTCCGCGTGACCTACGGCGAACTCGACGCGCGTGCCAACCGCCTCGCGCACTGGCTGCGCGCCCAGGGCGTGGCGCCGGAGCAGCGCGTCGCGATCGTGCAGGACAAGTCCATCGCGCTGGTCGAATCGGTCCTCGCCACGCTCAAGTCCGGCGGCGCCTATCTGCCGCTGGATGCCGCGACACCGCCGGAGCGTCTCGCGCGGGTGCTGCGCGATGCCGCGCCGATGATCGTCCTGACCGCCGCCGCGCACGCGACGGTGGCACAGGCGGTCGCGCAACTGGGCGATGCCGCGCCGCGCGTGGTGCGCGTGGACGCCGATGCCGGCGCCTGGGCCGATGCCCCTGCGCACGCGCCGGACCCTTCGGTGGTCGGTGCTGCGCCGGAGTCGCTGGCCTACGTGATCCACACCTCCGGCTCCACCGGCGAACCGAAGGGCGTGATGGTCGAACATCGCCAGATCGCCGCGCTCTGCGCCGCATGGGAAGAGACGTATGCGCTGCGTCCGGGCCTGCGCCACCTGCAGATGGCCGGTCCGGCCTTCGACGTGTTCACCGCCGACCTGCTGCGCGCGCTGGCCTACGGCGGCACGCTGGTGCTGTGCCCGATGGACACGGTGCTGGATCCGCAGGCGTTGTACCGCATGCTGCGCGATGCGCGCATCGCCGTGGCCGACTTCGTGCCGGCGGTGCTGGATGCGCTGGTCCAGCATGTCGAGGCGATCGGTGGCGACCTGCGTTTCCTGTCCACGCTGGTCTGCGGCTCCGATGCCTGGTCGCCGGACGCCGCGCGCCGCGCGCGCGCGGCCTGCGGGCCGTCGGTACGGATGATCAATGCCTACGGCCTGACCGAGACGGCAGTCGATGCGACCTGCCACGTGCTCGCCGCCGACGACGAGCTGCGCCGCGCGCGCGTGCCGATCGGCCGGCCGCTGCCCGGGGTGCGCGCGCTCCTGCTCGACGCGCAGCTGCGCCCGGTGCCCGAGGGCGCCATCGGCGAGCTGTACATCGGCGGTGCCGGCGTGGCGCGTGGCTATCTGCACCGCGACGACCTGACCGCCGAACGCTTCATCGACAACCCGTACGCACCCGGCGAACGCCTGTATCGCACCGGCGATCTCGCGCGGCAGCGCGAGGATGGCGTGATCGAGCACCTCGGCCGCAACGACGCGCAGCTAAAGGTCCGTGGCCATCGCATCGAGCCGGGCGAGATCGAAACCCGGCTGGCGACGCTGCCCGGCGTGCGCGAGGCGCTGGTGCTCGCGCGCGGCGATGGCGCGGCGCGGCATCTCGTCGCGTACTACCTGTGCGCGGAGGATGCCGCGCCGTCGCCGGAAGCTCTGCGCACTGCGCTGCGCGCGCAACTGCCCGAGCACATGGTGCCGTCGGCATTCGTCGGCCTCACGGCCTGGCCGCTGACCGCGAACGGCAAGGTCGACCGGCGCGCGCTGCCGGCGCCGGATGTCGTCGAAGCCGCATCCGGCAAGGGCTACGTCGCGCCGCGCACGCCGATGGAGGAGGCGATGTGCGCGCTGTGGGCGCGGCTGCTCGGCGTGCCGCGCGTTGGCGTGCATGACAATTTCTTCGCGCTGGGCGGGCATTCGCTGATGGCGACGCGCCTGCTGATGGAGACGCACACGCTGCTCGGGGTGGAGTTGCGACTGCGCGACCTGTTCGACGGGCCGACGGTGGAGCGGATGCTGCAGACCGTGTTCGCGCGGGTGGAAATGGAAGACGCCGTCGGCTGAGACGGCGTGGTGCAGTACACCGCCGGCCGTGCAGGCCGGCGGCGATCGGATCGATGGGAGCAGTTGGATGGTCACGAAGGACATGCTGAGCGCGATGACGCCCGAACAGTTGCGGGCGATGCGTCAGCGAAAGACGGATGCGATCCCGCGCCAGCCCCGGGATGGCCGGGCGCTGCCGGCATCGTTCGCCCAGCAGCGGCTGTGGTTCATGGCGCAGGGCCCCTCGGATGCCTATCCGATCTCGCGCGCGACCGAACTGCACGGTCCGCTCGACCGCGAGGCGCTGGCCTGGGCGATGGATCGCCTGATCGTGCGCCACGAGAGCCTGCGCACCCGGTTCGAGCTGGTGGACGGCGCACCGATGCAGCGCATCGAGGATCCGGGATGCTTCGTCCTGGCCGAGGACGATCTGTCCGCGTTGTCAGCTGAAGCCGCGGGCGCGGCGCTGGCGATGCTGCAGCACGCCGAAGCCGCGCAGGGCTTCGACCTCGGCCGCGCGCCGCTGCTGCGCGCGCGCCTGGTCCGCATGGGCGAGGCGCACCACGTGCTGCTGCTGACCGTGCACCACATCGTGTTCGACGGCTGGTCGATGGCCGTGTTCATGCGCGAGCTCGATGCGCTGTACGCCGCGCGGCTGCGCGGCGAGGACGATCCGCTGCCGCCGCCTGCGCTGCAGTACGCCGACTATGCCGTCTGGCAGCAGTCGCGCACCGACGATGCGCGCATGGACGCAGCGCTGGCCTACTGGCGCGACGCCCTGCGCGATGCGCCGGTGCTGCTGGAGCTGCCCACCGACCGTCCCCGCCCGCCGCGCCAGGATTTCTGCGGCGACTGGATGCCGCTGCGTTTCGATGCGGCGCTCGCGTCGGGCTTGAAGGCGCTCGCGCAGCGCGAAGGCGTCACCCTGTACATGCTGGCGATCTCGGCGTGGGGCGCGCTCCTGTCCAGGCTGAGCGGGCAGACCGACATCGTGGTCGGCACGCCGGTCGCCGGGCGCGATCGCCAGGAACTGCAGGGCCTCGTCGGCTTCTTCGTCAACATGCTCGCGATCCGCATCGCCGTCGATGGCGACACCCGTGCGCTGGCCGGGCGCGTCCGCGAGGCCGTGCTGGCCGCGCACGAGCACCAGGAGGCGCCGTTCGAGCGCGTGGTCGAGCGGGTCAACCCGCCGCGGAGCGCTGCGCACGCGCCGCTGTTCCAGACCGTCTTCGCATGGCAGAACAACGATCCGGGCGACCTGCGCCTGCACGGCCTGCGCGCCGTGCCGCTGCTGCAGCCGCACCTGGTGTCCAAGTACGACCTCATGCTCAGCCTGGGCGAAAGCGCGGACGGCGGGCTGGAGGGCGAGATCGAGTACGCCACCGCGCTGTTCGACGCGGCGACGGTGCGCCGCTTCATCGGCTACTTCGAACGATTGCTGCGCGGCATGGTCGCGACGCCCGGCGTGGCGCTGGCCGACCTGCCGATGCTCGACGACGCCGAACGGACCCGCCAGCTGCGCGACTGGAACCGCAGCCAGGTCGCATGGACGCCGGGACTGCTGCAGGACGGGTTCGAGGCGCAGGCGCGACGCACGCCGGAGGCCGTCGCCCTCGCGCATGGCGACGCAACGCTGTCCTACGCCGGGCTCGACGCACGCGCCAACCGACTGGCGCATCGCCTGCGCGCGCTCGGCGTCGCGCCCGATGCGCGCGTGGGCATCGCCATGCCGCGCGGCATCGACCTGGTGATCGCGATGCTCGCGGTGCTCAAGGCCGGCGGTGCCTACGTGCCGCTGGACCCGGCCTATCCGCCCGAGCGCCTGGCCGGCATCCTCGACGACGCGACGCCGGTCGCCGTGGTCGCCACGGGCGCCGGCGTCGAGGTGCTGCGCCGCATCGCCGACACGCGCGCCACGCCCCTGCCGCCGTGCATCGACCCGCGCAGCGATGCGGAACTCCCGTCGCTGCCGTCGACGCCGCCGCCGCGCGAGGCCATCGGCCTGTCGCCGTCGCACCTGGCCTATCTCATCTACACCTCGGGCTCGACCGGCAAGCCCAAGGGCGTGGCGATCGAGCATCGCCAGGCCTCGAACTTCATCGCCTGGGCCCTGCGGTCCTTCGATGCCGACGAACTGGCCAACGTGCTGTTCGCGACCTCGATCAACTTCGACCTGTCGATCTTCGAATGCTTCGCGCCGCTGTCCGCGGGCGGGCGCGCGACGGTGGTGGAGAACGCGCTGTCGCTGCTCGATGCGACGCCCGCCGCCGCCTCCGGGATCACGCTGGTCAACACCGTGCCGTCCGCGATCGCCGAGTTGGCCGAGGCCGGCGCGATCCCGCCGAGCGTGCGCACCATCAACCTCGCCGGCGAGGCGCTGCGCCGCGAACTCGGCGAACGCCTGCTCGCGCTGCCGCACCTGCAGCGGCTGTGCAACCTCTACGGCCCGTCGGAAACCACGACCTATTCGACCTGGGTGTCGATGCGGCCGCAGGACGGCTTCGCCACCCACATCGGACGGCCGGTGGGCAACACCCGCCTGTACATCCTCGATGCGCAGCGCAGGCTGCTGCCCACCGGTGCGATCGGCGAGCTGTACATCGGCGGCGCGGGCGTCGCGCGCGGCTACCTCGGTCGCGACGACCTGACGGTCGAACGCTTCCTCGACGATCCCTTCGCCGACGGCGATGACGCCTGCCTGGACGGTCGCACGCCGCGCATGTACCGCACCGGCGACCTCGCGCGCTGGCGCGACGACGGCACCATCGACTACCTGGGGCGCAACGACTTCCAGGTGAAGATCCGCGGCTTCCGCGTCGAACCGGGCGAGATCGAGGCGCATCTCGCCACCTGCCCGGGCGTGCGCGAGGCGGTGGTCGTCGCCCGCGAGGACGCGCAGGGCGTGCGCAGTCTGTTGGCGTATTGCCTGGTCGACGCCACGGCGGGCGAAGGCGCGTTCGATGCCGCCGCCGTGCGCGCCGCACTGGCCCGGGTGCTGCCCGCGCACATGGTGCCGTCGGCGTTCGTCCCGATGGCGCAGTGGCCGCTCACCCCGAACGGCAAGCTCGATCGCAGCGCCTTGCCCGCACCGGTCGCGGAGGCGGTGTCCGCAGCCGATCGCGCGCTGCCCGAGACGCCGCAGGCGCAGGCCATGGCCGCGATCTGGCGCGAGGTGCTGCGCGTGCCGGAGGTGGGCCTGCATGACGACTTCTTCGCGCTCGGCGGCCATTCGCTGCTCGGCGCACGGCTGATCGCGCGCGTGCGCAGCGCGTTCGCGGTCGAGATGCCGCACACCGCATTGTTTTCCGCGCCGACCATCGAGACCCTGCTGGCCCTGGTCGAGGCATGCCGGCGCGACCAGGATGAAGACGTCCCGGCCCCGACGCGCGATGCGATCGACAGGATGACGCCGGAACAATTCAAGGCGATGCAGCGCGGGATGAACGCCGTCGCGCCGCGCCCGCAGAAGGGCGGCGACGTGCCGGCCTCGTTCGCGCAGCAGCGGCTGTGGTTCCTCTGCGGGCATTCCGCGGGATTCGACGCCTATCTGCTCACGTGCGCCACCGAACTGCGCGGCGCGCTGGATCGCGACGCCCTGCAGTGGTCGCTGGATCGCATCGTCGAACGCCACCAGGCGCTGCGGACGCGTTTCGAGGCGGTCGACGGCATGCCGATGCAGCGTATCGACCTGCCGCCCGTGTGCCCGCTGGCCTGGCGCGACCTCTCCGCACTCGATCCCGACGCGGCGCAGGCCGCGCTGGAGGATCTGCAGAACGAGGACATGTCCACGCCGTTCGACCTCGTGCGCGGCCCCCTGCTGCGCGCAGTCCTGGTGCGCATGGCGACGACGCGCCATGTGCTGCTGCTGACGATGCACCACATCGTCTCCGATGGCTGGTCGCTGGGTGTGTTCGCGACAGAGCTGGAGGCGCTGTACGCGGCCCGCCTGCGTGGCGAAGGCGATCCGCTGCCGCCCTTGCCGGTGCAGTATGCCGACTACGCCGCCTGGCAGCGCGAACGCCTGTCCGGCGAGCGCCTGGTGCGCGAAGCGACGTTCTGGCGGGAGACCCTGCGCGGCGCCCCGGCGTTGCTGGAACTGCCTGCCGACCGTCCGCGTCCTGCGGTGCAGGACCATCGCGGCGACTGGGTCGAAGTCCGCCTGGATCCGGCGCTGTCCGCTTCGCTGAAGGCGTTCGCCCTGCGCGAGCGCAGCACGCTGTACATGGCGGTGCTTGCGGCGTGGGTCGCGACCCTGTCGCGTCTGTCGGGGCAGGATGATCTCGTCGTGGGCACGCCCGTGGCGAACCGCACGCACAGCGAATTCCAGGGCCTGATCGGCTTCTTCGTCAACACGCTGGCGATCCGCGTCGGCGTGGACGGTGGCTCGTCGGTGGCGGCACTGCTCGATCGGGTGAAATCGGCGGTGCTGTCGGCGCAGGACCACCAGGACCTGCCGTTCGAGCAGGTGGTCGAGCAGGCGAATCCGCCGCGCAGCCTGTCGTACTCGCCGCTGTTCCAGACCGTGTTCGCCTGGCAGAACAACGAATCCGGCGAGCTGCGCCTGCCTGGCATCGAGTCTTCGCAGATCCAGCAGCCGTATGCCGCATCGAAGTTCGACCTGACCCTGAGCCTGGGCGAACGCGAGGATGGCACCATCGCCGGCCTGATCGAATTCGCGACCGCGTTGTTCGATGTCGACACCGTGCGCCGCTATTTCGACTGCTTCATGCAGGTACTGCACGCATTCGTCGCCGACCCGGCGCAGCCTGTGGACCGCCTGCCGCTGCTCGACGCCGCGCAGCTGCGCGAAGTGACGCAGGCCTTCAACGCCACCGCGCGCGACTTCGGCCCGTGGCGTCCGGTGCACGCCTGCTTCGAGGCGCATGCGGCCGCGCATCCGCAGGCGCAGGCGCTGAGCTGCGGCGCGGTCGAATTGAGTTACGCCGAGTTGAACGCCCGCGCCAACCGCCTCGCGCACTGGCTGCGCGCGCAGGGCGTGGTCGCCGAGTCGCTGGTCGCGGTGTGCATGCAGCGCTCGGAATACGCGATCGAAGCGGTGCTGGCGGTGATGAAGTCCGGCGGCGCCTACGTGCCGGTGGATCCGAACTACCCGAAGGAGCGCGTGGCCGAGATGCTGGCCGATGCCGCGCCGCGGCTGGTGCTGACCGACGCGGCGAGCCGCGCGGACGTCGATGCCGCGCTGGCGTCGGTGGGCGCGGCTTCGCGTCGGGTCGCGGTGGATGCCGATCGCGGGCAGTGGGCGGACGCATCGTCGAGCGACCTGCCCGTCGAACAGACCGGCGTGCACGCCGATTCGCTGGCCTACGTGATCTACACCTCCGGCTCGACCGGCAAGCCCAAGGGCGTGGCCTCGCGGCACGGCGGCCCGAGCGCGCTGATGCACGCGCTGCGCGAGCCGTTCGGCCTGGACGAGACGACGCGGGTGCTGCAGTTCGCCTCGTTCAGCTTCGACGCGTTCGTGCTGGAGTGGGTGATGGCCTACGGCTTCGGCGGTTCGCTGCACCTGGCCGGTCCGGAGGATTCGCTGCTGGGCGAGGGACTGGAGGCCTTCGTGGCGAAGCGGCGGCTGACGCATTGCTTCCTGACCCCGACGCTGCTGTCGTCGCTGCCGGAGACGGCGCGGCTGGAGACGATCCGGCTGCTGAGCTGCGGCGGCGAGGCGGTGCCATCGGCGGTGTACCGCAAGTGGCACGTGGGTCGGCGGTTCTTCAACGCCTACGGCCCGACGGAGACGACCGCGCTGAGCATCGTGCAGCACTGCACGGATGAATTGGCGGCGGGCGAGCGCCTGCCGATCGGCCGTCCGCTGGCGAACGAGCAGGTGTACATCCTGGACCGCCATCGCCAGCCGGTGCCGGTGGGGGTGACCGGCGAGCTGTACATCGGCGGCGCGGGCGTGGCGCGGGGTTACCTGCACCGTCCGGAGCTGACCGCCGAGCGCTTCGTCGAGAGTCCGTTCGCGGCCGGCGAGCGCCTGTACCGCACCGGCGACCTGGGTCGCTGGCGGGCGGACGGGCTGATCGAGTACCTGGGCCGTAACGACTTCCAGGTGAAGATCCGCGGCTACCGGATCGAGCTGGGCGAGATCGAGTCGCGGCTGTCGTCGCTGCCGGGCGTGAAGGAAGCGGTGGTGCAGGCGGTACCGGGCGCGGACGGCCTGCCGCGGCTGGTGGCGTACTGCGAGGCGGCGGAAGGTGCGTCGCTGGATGTCGCGGCCCTGCGCACGGCCCTGCAGTCGCAGCTGCCGGAATACATGGTGCCGACGGCGTACGTGGCGATGACGGCGTGGCCGTCGACGCGCAACGGCAAGCTGGACCGTTCGGCGCTGCCGCTGCCGGAGGCCTCGTCGCTCGGCGGTGGCAGCGAGCATGTCGCGCCGAAGACACCGCTCGAGATCGTGCTGGCCGCGATCTGGCGCGAAGTGCTGTGCGTGCCGGAGATCGGCCTGCGCGACGACTTCTTCGCGCTCGGCGGGCATTCGCTGCTCGGCGTGCGCCTGGTGGCGCGCATCCGCGACCGGCTCGGCCTGGAATTGCCGCACAATGCGTTGTTTGCCACACCCACCATCGAACGGATGATCGAGTCGCTGGCCGCCAGGGACATCGGCGACCCAGGCGATACCGATCACGACATGACCTCAGCCCGCGAACACCTCGACCGCCTCACCCCCGAACAGTTGCGCGCCTTGCGGCGCAGGCGCCAGGGCATCCCGGCCCTGCCGCGCGACGGCCGCAGCCTGCCGGCATCGTTCGCGCAGCAGCGGCTGTGGTTCCTGTCGCGCATGTCCGGATCGATCGACGCCTACCACGTCCCCCTCGCCACCGAACTGCGCGGCGACCTCGACCACGACGCCCTGCGCTGGGCCCTGGATCGCATCGTCGCGCGCCACGAAGCCCTGCGCACGCGGTTCGAAGTCGTCGATGGCGCGCCCTGCCAGCGGATCGATCCGCCCGCGCCGTTCGCGCTGCCGCTGCAGGACCTGTCGGGCCTGCCGGCCGATGCCATCGAGGCGGCGCGGGACGCGGCGGTCCGGGCGGAAGCCGAGGCGCCGTTCGACCTCGAGCGCGGCCCGCTGTTCCGGGGGCGCCTGCTGCGCCTCGGGGCCGCCCGCCACGTGCTGCTGCTGACCATGCACCACATCGTCTCCGACGGCTGGTCGCTCGGCGTGCTGGCCGCGGAGCTGGAAGCGCTGTACGCGGCGCGGTTGCGCGGCGAAGACGACCCGCTGCCGGCGCTGCCGGTGCAGTACGCCGATTACGCCGCCTGGCAGCGCGAGCGCCTGACCGGCGAGCGCCTCGCGCAGGAAGGCGCGTACTGGCGCGACGCCCTGCGCGGCGCGCCGGCATTGCTGGAACTGCCGACCGATCGCCCGCGCCCGGCCGAGCAGGACTTCCGTGGCGCCAGCCTGTCGCTGCGCATCGAGCCGGCGCTGGTGGCGCGATTGAAGGCCGTGGCGAGCGGGCGCAGCATGACTCTGTACATGCCGCTGATGGCGGCCTGGGCGCTGCTGATGGCGCGGCTGTCGGGCCAGGACGACGTGGTCGTCGGCACGCCGGTCGCCAATCGCGGGCGCAGCGAGATCGAAGGCCTGATCGGCTTCTTCGTGAACATGCTCGCCGTCCGGGTGATGCTGGACGATGCGCCCGATGTCCAGACCCTGCTCGATCGCGTGCGCGCCGCCGCGCTGTCGGCGCAGGACCACCAGGACCTGCCGTTCGAGCAGGTGGTCGAGCAGGTGAATCCGGCGCGCAGCCTGTCGTACTCGCCGCTGTTCCAGAGCGTGTTCGCGTGGCAGAACAACGAGTCCGGCGACCTGCGCCTGCCCGGGATCGAAGCCGCGGGCATCGATCCGCCGGGCGGCACGTCGAAATTCGATCTCGGCTTGAGCCTGGGCGAAGACGGCGACGGCGCGGTGAGCGGTTCGATCGAGTACGCCACGGCGCTGTTCGACGCCTCGACGGTGGCGCGCTTCGCCGGTGCCTTCCTGCGCCTGCTCGAAGGCCTGGCCGGCGACCCGGCGCAGCCCGTGGACCGTCTGCCGCTGCTCGACGACGCGCAGCTGCGCGAAGTGACGCAGGCCTTCAACGCCACCGCGCGCGACTTCGGCCCGTGGCGCCCGGTGCACGCCTGCTTCGAGGCGCATGCGGCCGCGCATCCGCAGGCGCAGGCGCTGAGCTGCGGCGTGGTCGAATTGAGTTACGCCGAGTTGAACGCCCGCGCCAACCGCCTCGCGCACTGGCTGCGCGCGCAGGGCGTGGTCGCCGAGTCGCTGGTCGCAGTGTGCATGCAGCGCTCGGAATACGCGATCGAAGCGGTGCTGGCGGTCATGAAGTCCGGCGGCGCCTACGTGCCGGTGGATCCGAACTACCCGAAGGAGCGCGTGGCCGAGATGCTGGCCGATGCCGCGCCGCTGCTGGTGCTGACCGACGCGGCGAGCCGCGCGGACGTCGACGCCGCGCTGGCGTCGGTGGGCGCGGCGTCGCGTCGGGTCGCGGTGGATGCCGATCGCGGGCAGTGGGCGGACGCATCGTCGAGCGACCTGCCGCTGGACGAGACCGGCGTGCATGCCGACTCGCTGGCCTACGTGATCTACACCTCCGGCTCGACCGGCAAGCCCAAGGGCGTGGCCTCGCGGCACGGCGGCCCGAGCGCGCTGATGCACGCGCTGCGCGAGCCGTTCGGCCTGGACGAGACGACGCGTGTGCTGCAGTTCGCCTCGTTCAGCTTCGACGCGTTCGTGCTGGAGTGGGTGATGGCCTACGGCTTCGGCGGTTCGCTGCACCTGGCCGGCGCGGAGGATTCGCTGCTGGGCGAGGGGCTGGAGGCCTTCGTGGCGAAGCGGGGGCTGACGCATTGCTTCCTGACCCCGACGCTGCTGTCGTCGCTGCCGGAGACGGCGCGGCTGGAGACGATCCGGCTGCTGAGCTGCGGCGGCGAGGCGGTGCCATCGGCGGTGTACCGCAAGTGGCATGTGGGTCGCCGGTTCTTCAACGCCTACGGCCCGACGGAGACGACCGCGCTGAGCATCGTGCAGCACTGCACGCCGGCGCTGGCGGCGGGCGAGCGCCTGCCGATCGGCCGTCCGCTGGCGAACGAGCAGGTGTACATCCTCGATCGCCATCGCCAGCCGGTGCCGGTGGGGGTGACCGGCGAGCTGTACATCGGCGGCGCGGGCGTGGCGCGGGGTTACCTGCACCGTCCGGAGCTGACCGCCGAGCGCTTCGTCGAGAGCCCGTTCGCGGCCGGCGAGCGCCTGTACCGCACCGGCGACCTGGGTCGCTGGCGGGCGGACGGGCTGATCGAGTACCTGGGCCGTAACGACTTCCAGGTGAAGATCCGCGGCTACCGGATCGAGCTGGGCGAGATCGAGTCGCGGCTGTCGTCGCTGCCGGGCGTGAAGGAGGCGGTGGTGCAGGCGGTGCCGGGCGCGGACGGCCTGCCGCGGCTGGTGGCGTACTGCGAGGCGGCGGAGGGTGCGTCGCTGGATGTCGCGGCCCTGCGCACGGCCCTGCAGTCGCAGCTGCCGGAATACATGGTGCCGACGGCGTACGTGGCGATGACTACGTGGCCGTCGACGCGCAACGGCAAGCTGGACCGTTCGGCGCTGCCGCTGCCGGAGGCCTCGTCGCTCGGCGGTGGCAGCGAGCATGTCGCGCCGTCGACGCCGATGGAGGAAGTGCTGGCCGTCGTCTGGAGCGAGCTGCTGGGCATCGAGCGCATCGGCGTCCACGACCGCTTCTTCGACCTCGGCGGCCATTCGCTGATGGCGATGCGCCTGCTCGCCGCGGTGCAGGACACCTTCGGCTTCAGCCTGCCGCTGAAGACCTTCTTCGAGGCGCCGACGATCGCCGACATGGCGCGTGCGCTGCTGCCGGAGGACGAGACCACCGGCATCCATTGAGCCGGCCCGGCCCCGCCTGCAAGGTCCCGTCCGCGAAAACGAAGACGCCGCTGCCCGGGGCAGCGGCGTCGCGGGGACCGGCGGTCGGTCGCGATCAGTCGTTGCTGCGGAAGAACGGCTCGACCGTGCCCTTGATCTTCATCGTCATCGGCTGGCCCCGGCGGTCCAGCGCCTTGCCGGCGATCACCCGCACCCAGCCTTCGCTGACGCAGTATTCCTCGACGTTCGTGCGCTCCACGCCGTTGAAGCGGATGCCGATGCCGCGTTCCAGCAGGTCGGCGTCGTAGTACGGGCTGCGCGGGTCGTTGCAGAGGCGGTCGGGCAGGGTATCGGTCATCGGAGTGCGGCCTGGGTTGCTGGATGGAGTGCGAGGGGCGGCATTATCGCCCCGCCGGGGCCGGGTGTGCACCGGTGCCGGGCCGCCCCTCACCCGGGACCGTCGAGCCCTTCGCCGCGCCCCAGCGGATCGGGCAGGGCCTCGCCATTCCCGACGAAGCCCAGCGCCACCGAGTTCAGGCAGTAGCGCAGCCCGGTCGGCTTCGGGCCGTCGGGAAAGACGTGGCCCAGGTGCGATTCGCAGCGCGCGCAGACGATCTCGATCCGCACCATGCCGTGGCTGTCGTCGCGCAGGTTGCGCACGTGCTCGGTTGCATACGGCGCGAAGAAGCTCGGCCAGCCGGTGCCGGAATCGAACTTCGTGGACGACCGGAACAGCGGCAGCCCGCAGAAGCGGCAGACATAGGCGCCGTCGCGCTTGTTGTCGAGGAACACGCCGCAGAACGGCGCCTCGGTGCCGTGCGAGAGCAGCACGCGGCGCTCCTCGGGCGACAGGGTCGCGGCCAGCGCGGCGCGCTGGGCATCGGTGGGCGGGCTCAGGTCGAACGTGGGCATCGGGGAATCTCCGGGAGACGGGGCGGGATGTCGAACGGAGGCGCCATCGGTACCGGCGGTTGCGCCCATCGTCGCCCCGCTCGTCGCGACAGGCGTCGTGTCCTCGACATGCCCGCTCCATTGCCGGCGGGCGTTGGCGATGATCGCACGCATCCGCGCCCGGTCCCCGGTCCGCGACACCGCGATCGCGCCCAGTTCGAGCGCCCGCGTGCGCATGGCCTCGTCGATGTCGTAGTGCGCGCCGCTGCGCCTGTCCTGGAACTTGCGGCGCGGGATGCCCAGCCGCGCGGCGAAGGCATGCAGTTCCTCCAGCTCGTCGGCCATCAGGTGCGCCCAGCGCCGGCCGCGCCACGGAAAGATCGCCTTGTCGACATAGACCGCCATGGCCCAGTGAAGCACGCAGCGCCGGGCTCGGCAATTTGCACGGCAGTCCGCAAGCACCAGGGAGGCTGGACAGGCCGCGCGTCGCGCAATGGAACGCTGGCGCACCATGGATGCATCGACTGCGGGCTTTGAAAGCGGGGGCGCGGGCCTCATCATCCATGGATGACTTCCCAGACCACCGCGCCCGAAACGCCGGCGCCCACCGTCGTGCCTTCCGCCGTGCGCGCGACCTCGCGGACCGAATGGCAGGTCCTCCGCGAACTCGCGCCCTACCTGCGCCCGTTCCTGGGCCGCATCCTGTTCGCGCTGGCCCTCGTCGTGATCGGCAAGCTCGCAAACCTCGCGGTGCCGCTGACCCTGAAGGAACTGGTCGATGCGCTGGACCTCCGCGGCCAGCCGACGGCGCTGGTGCTCCCGGTCGGCCTGCTCATCGCCTACGGCGCCTCGCGCATCGCCACCACGCTGTTCGCCGAACTGCGCCAGGTCGTGTTCGCGCGGGTCATGGCCCGGGTCTCGCGCCGGGTCACGCTGCAGGTGTTCCGCCATCTGCACGCGCTCTCGCTGCGCTTCCATCTCGCGCGCCGCACCGGCGGCGTCGCGCGCGACGTCGAGCGCGGCGGCGAGGCGATTTCCGACCTGCTCGACTGGGTGATCTACACCATCCTGCCGACCCTGTTCGAAGTCGCGCTGGCCACCATCGTCCTGGTCTGGATGTACGACTGGAGCTTCGCGCTGATCGTGCTGCTGACCTTGGCGGCGTACATCGCCTACACCTTCGTCGTCACCGAATGGCGCACACGCTACTACCGCGCCTCTGTCGAGGCCGACACCCGCGCCAACGAGCGCGCGGTGGACTCGTTGCTCAACTACGAGACCGTGAAGTATTTCGGCAACGAGGAGCACGAAGCGCGGCGCTACGACGAGACCCTCGTGCATCTGGAAGAAGCGCAGGTGATGTCGCGCAAGACCCTCGGCGTGCTCAACCTCGGCCAGGCGGCGATCGTCGCCCTCGGCGTGAGCGCGATGATGTGGCGCGCCGCCGACGGCGTGGTCGAGGGGCGCATGAGCATCGGCGACCTCGTCCTGGTCAACACCCTGCTGCTGCAGCTGTCCGCGCCGCTGAACCTGCTGGGCATGATGTACCGCGAGATCAAGCAGGCCTTCACCAATCTCGAACGACTCTTCGGCCTGCTCGATGAACGCATGGACGTGCAGGATCGCAGCGACGCCGTGCCGCTGCGTGCGGATCGCCCGAGCCTGCGTTTCGAGGACGTGCGCTTCGGCTACGATCCGCGCCGGGAGATTCTGCGCGGCATCAGCTTCGAGGTATCGCGCGGCGGCACCGTCGCCGTGGTCGGCCATTCCGGTTCCGGCAAGTCCACGCTGGCGCGGCTGCTGTATCGCTTCTACGACGTCGACGCCGGCCGCATCGCGATCGAGGATGCCGACGGCGCGGTGCGCGACATTCGCGACGTCACCCAAGCGTCGCTGCGCCAGGCCATCGCGATCGTCCCGCAGGACACCGTGCTGTTCAACGACACGATCCACTACAACATCCTCTACGGCCGTCCCGACGCCAGCCGCGAGGAGGTCGAGGCCGCCGCGAAGGCCGCGCACATCCACGACCGCATCCTTGCCTTCCCCGACGGCTACGACACCGAGGTCGGCGAACGCGGCCTCAAGCTATCCGGCGGCGAGAAGCAGCGCGTGGCCATCGCCCGTGCGCTGCTCAAGAACCCCGCCATCCTGATCTTCGACGAAGCCACCTCCGCGCTGGACTCGAAGTCCGAACAGGCGATCCAGGCCGAGCTGGACCGCATCGCCGAAGGCCGCACCACGATCGTCATCGCCCACCGCCTGTCCACGATCATGAACGCCGACGAGATCCTGGTCATGGACCAGGGCCGCATCGTCGAACGCGGCCGCCACGGCGAACTGCTCGCCCACGGCGGACACTATGCGCAGATGTGGGCGTTGCAGCAGCAGGATTCGACCGAGGACGCATGAAAAAAGCCTTCCCCGGGGACGAGGAAGGCTTGGTGGTGCGGGTGATTGCTTCAATGTGTACCGGCATGCCGTCCGTGGCGATGCATGCTTGGCTCCGGATCGCCCGGCCCGCACCTCCTTGTGCGGGCGTTCGCGCCCGCGCGTGCCAGTGGCACGCAAGCGCGGGCCCTCACCCCTTGATGCACACGACCTGTCGAAGGGTATGCACCACTTCGACCAGGTCGCGCTGCGCCGCCATGACCGCGTCGATGTCCTTGTACGCGGCGGGCGACTCGTCGATCACACCCTGGTCCTTGCGGCACTCGACATGGGCGGTGGCTTCGCGGTGCTGCTTGAGGGTGATGCGCTGCTTCGCGGCGCTGCGGCTCATCGCGCGTCCTGCGCCGTGGCTGCAACTGCAGAAGCTGTCCGGGTTGCCCTTGCCGCGAACAATGAAACTCTTCGCGCCCATGCTGCCCGGTATGATGCCCAGCTCACCCGCGCGGGCGCTGACCGCGCCCTTGCGGGTGACCAGCAGCGACTCGCCGAAGTGCTCTTCGCGCTGGACATAGTTGTGGTGGCAGTTGACCGCCATTTTCTCCAGCTGGAACCTGGGAAGCTGCCGGCGCATTTCGTGTAACACCCGCGCCATCATCGCCTCCCGGTTGGCCCGGGCGTAATCCTGCGCCCACGACACCGCTTCCACGTAATCGTCGAAAAGCGGTTCCCCCTCCATGAAGAAGGCCAGATCCCTGTCTGGAACATGGAAGCCGAGCGTGCGGGTCATCAGCTTCTCGCGGGCGCGTTCGATGAAGTACGTGCCGATGAGGTTGCCGGTGCCGCGCGACCCGGAATGCAGCATCACCCAGACGGCGTCCGATTCGTCGAGACAGATCTCGATGAAGTGGTTGCCGCCGCCGAGGGTACCGAGCTGCCGGTCGACCTTGTCGATCCGGACCTGGCGGTGCTTGCGTTTGATCGCTTCCAGCCGCGCGAAGAGTCCGGATTGGGAGAGTTGCGTTTCGATGCTGTCGGGGAGTCGTCGGTGTTCGCCGCCGGCGCCGTTGCCCACCGGCACGCTGCGTTCGATCGACGAACGCAGGTGCGCCAGGGACTCGGGCAGATCCTTCGCCCGCAGCGTGGTCCGGACGGCGGCCATGCCGCAGCCGATGTCCACCCCGACCGCCGCCGGGATGATGGCGCCGCGGGTCGGGATGACCGAACCCACGGTGGCGCCCTTGCCCAGGTGCACGTCCGGCATCACCGCCACCCACGGACCCACGAAGGGGATCATCGCGATGTTCTGCAGCTGCCGGTGCGCCTCGGGCTCGAGCGGCACGCCGTCGACCCAGCCCTTGATCGGGGTGGGCGTGCTTTCGGCGTGCAGGAGTTGGAAGGATGAACTGCTCATGTCGAATGGTCCTGACGGCAGGCGAAGCGGGCGCCTCATTGTTCGCGCGGCGCGTCGTTCTGCAGTCGATGGTGGCGGAGTTCCTTCGCATCCAGCTGTCGTTTGCGGACAGCGTACAGATCGGGTGCGCCGAACAGCCAGAGGTTGCTTTCGATGCCCTTGCGGGCGGTGTGGGTGGGGCATTGGTCCAGCGGGATCCTGCGGAGGGCATCGATCGGCATCGGTCCGTTCGGATCGATATCCCGGATGTCGGCGACATCCACGCGGTACCACACGCCGCCGATGCGATGGAGCTGCCACTGCGCGTCGATGCGCCGCAGATCCTCGCGATGGAGGCCGTCGCGAAGCGCAGCCTCGCGTTGCCGCCGTTTCCGTGACGCCTGCCGCGCGGCCTTGCGGCCCTCATTGGCGCGCAACAGTCCATTGTCGGGATCGACGAAGAATCGCGGACCCCATTCGGACACGATCGGTTCAAGGCCACCCCAGCGTCGCCGGCTCAGCAGCATGCCATCCCTGCGGACGACCTTCACCGCAACGAAATCCTCCAGATGCTGGTGGATATGCTGCTGCACGGTGTTGCGGCGATCGATGCCGGCGCAGATCTCGGAGTACACCTTGTCCCACGGGCGTCCCACCTGCGAGGCGAGATAGCGTTCCAGCGGGCGCAGGTTCTCGTTCAACCATTTGCGACTGCGATGTCGGCGTTTCAGGCCTTCCTGCTTCGGCGAGTCGTCGAGGTCGACCGGCATCGACATTTCACTCCGATAACTGCCACCGCGTCGCGGACGCTCCACGATCACCTTGTACATGTCCTTGCGCATGATGCGTTCTCTCGAAATCGCGTGGCCGTCCTCGCGGCCACGCGGGTTGGATGTCAGATGGCGAAGTCGCGGCACTTGATCTTGGCGATCAGGCGCTTGCCGCTGCGGGTGCACAGTTCGATCTTCGGCCGGGCGACGATGCCTTCGGCCTCGAAATCGCCCCATGCGGAGCGGATGCCGGTCTTGGCCCGGGCGACCGCCTCGTGCAGCGTGCCCTCGCCGATCACCGGCACGACATCCAGGCCGAGCTTCGCAGCCACGTCCTCGACATCGTCCCGCTGCAGCCACCACCGGTCGACGCGCACGTCGAACAGCACGAAGTCCGCATCCGGGCGATACAGCCGGCCGACCTTCTGGATCCGCGCGCCGTAGCCTTCGCCGTAGAGCACGACCGGCCCGCTGCCGAACAGTTCGGCGAACGCCACCGCCATCGGCAGGAAGCGGCGCTCCAGGCGCGCGAGCAGGAAGGACGGAATCTCCGCCGCGTCCGTGCGTCCGCCGAAGCTGACCACGCCATTCTCGAAGATCACGCGGATATTGGTGCCGTCCACCTTCTCGGTGAACGTCCAGGTGTTGTCCGCGAGGAATTCGAACTCGGGCAACGTCCAGTCGCCTTCGATCAGCGGCTTGCGCGGCTTCGACATGTCGCGTTTGAAGAGGCTCTGGATCTTGTGGTATTCGGTCATGGCACGTACCCGAAATGCTTCACGGAACATGCGGCCGGTTCCCTCCGGCCGCACGGGTTACTGCTTCAGGGTCACCAGCTGCTTCAGCACGCCATCCAGGCCGCCGAACACGGTGAGCTTGTCGATCTTCTCGGTTACCTTCTCCAGCGCCTCCAGCTCCTTGAGGCGCATCAGGGTCGGGTTGTCCTCGATCAGCTTCGCGGTGTTGAGCAGCGAACGCGTCGCGTTCGACTCCTCGCGACGACGGATCACGTTGGCCTGGGCCGCCTTCTCCGCCTGCGCGACGCTGTTGAGGATCTCGCGCATCTCGCCCGGCAGGATCACGTCCTTCACGCCGACGCTCAGCACCTCGACACCGAAGGCATCGACCTTGCCGCGCACGTGCTCGAAGATGTCGCCGTCGAGCGAGGCCTTGTCGCCGAGCAGCTCGTCCAGGGTCTTGGCCGAGACCGCCTTGCGCAGGCCGTACTGCAGTTCGCGGTAGACCTGGTCGGCGAACTTCGCCACCCGGGTGCGCGAGGCCACGGCATCGACGACGCGGATGCTGGTCGCGAGGTTCACGCGCAGCGAGACCTTGTCGCGCGTCAACAGCTCCTGGCCGGCCACGTCGACCGCCTGCACGCGCAGGTCGACGGTCTCGATCACCACGTTCTTCTGGAGGTTCCAGAAGGCGTAGCTGCCCGGCGGCAACATGCGCTCGAAGCGGCCCTCGATGAACAGCAGGGCGACGAACTCGGTCGGCACGTCGGCGACGGCGGCCACGCGGGCCAGCACGCCGAGCTGGCGCAGGCGCCGCGCGACATCCGGTCGCACGTCCAGGCCGTCCTGCAGCGCGATGCGCTCGATCTCGACCTGCACGGGCGCACGCCAGTACAGCTTGCGCGTGCCGGGCAGGAGCACGTCCTCGAGCTTGCCGTTCTTCGACACCAGCCCGACCTCGTCGGTGCCGATGTCGCCGAGCACGAAGTGCGCGCCGAGCGTGTCGCCGAGCGAGGCGACCAGGGTGTCGACGTCGGTGCCGGTGTATTCCGGCTTCGCGACGTTGTGCACCCGGATCTCCATGCGGCCCAGCGGGTCGGAGAAACGGTAGACACCGGGGACGAGCACCTGCTCGAACCTGCGGTTACGAAACACCAGGCCGCGCTCGCCGTCGCCGATCACGACCCTCTTTTTCCAGAACATCGGAATTCTCCAGTTGGTATGTGTATGTATGGATGTGGCTCTGGTGGTGCGATCCGTGCGATGGGCGAGGGATCGTGTCTCGCCTGGAAGGAAGGGGATCGCCCCGGCGGCGATGTCGCGGAGCCTGCGTGCGCCGGGCGTGGGGAGTCGCACGATCGATGCTGCGGACGAGGAGCCACGCAGCATCGGTGATGCGATCCGCACGACCGGAGGACGCGAGCCCGGCGGCGTCGCCGTTGCGGTGCGTCGATCGCGTGCACTGTTCCGCCTGCGATGGACGCGCCGCGCGGGGCGGTGTCCCTGGGCTTTCGCCCGGTGGGGTGTTTCTTTCGAATCACCAGTTTTGGTTTCGGAGCGGGAATCGAACCCGCAAGGCTGAAATCTGAATTCAGTGCTCGACCATTGAGCTTCCAAAGAAGTGACGAACCGGAATCGAACCGGTGGTGGCGTGTGCCGGCGATGTTCAGTCGCTGCCCGACCATCGGGCACTCGTCCTTTCGAAACACCGTCTTGCGCCTCCGGCATACGCCACGGCAGGGCCGCGCGCACCGGCTCGTCGTTGACACCACGCCGCTGGAGACGTTCGAGCGATGCTTCGCATTGCCGACGCTCGCGCATCGGCAATTCGTGCGATCGATGCGCGTGCATCGACCATGTCGGGGTTCCGCTTCGAACGCCGCCCGCGTCGAAGCACCACAACGCACGCGAATGCGTCTGGCAGCGTGCCCTTGGCCTCAGCGTGGGGATTGGCGCCGGGTGCTTCAGGGCGAAGCGGAAAGTGAAGGGAAACCACGCAGGAATGCCTGCATGGGCGCGAACGCGCAGGGTGTGGACAGCGGGTCGACCAGCGGTTCGGACGCTGGAAACGAAACGCCCCCGGAGGGCATCCGAGGGCGTTCGCGTTCCTCGGAGATCGGGGCGACCGATCTCCCGGAAGGGTGATCAGTCCGCTGTGAAGCCGATGTCAAATCGTGCCGCGCCATACCCGGCAAGGCACAGACCGTGTTCGCGGCAATCGCGCGACATCGGCTTGTTTTGCTGGTGGTTGGCGGGCTTCATTCGGCGGGCTGTCGTCGTGATGTGGAAGGGATGCATCGCATTCGTGCTGCGATGGGCGCGCACATTACACCCGTCTTTTTTCGAATGCAAACACTTTTTTTACATCCGGCGACGAATGGTCTGCGTCGTCCGGCGCATGCCGTGACGCGAAAACGACGAAGCGGCCGGAGCCGCTTCGTCGGGTGATGCGAGGGAGGCGCGGGATGCGATCAGGGCAGCAGCACGCGATCGACGACGTGGATCACGCCGTTCTTCTGGCGCACGTCGGCGATGCTGACCTTCGCGGTGTTGCCCTTGGCGTCGGTGATGGTCACGCCGCCGTTTGCGGTGCGCGCGACGAGCGCGTCGCCCTGTACGGTGGTCAGCGTCGCGCTGCCCTTGCCGGCCTTGATCTTCGCGAGCAGCGACTTCGCATCGACGTTGCCCGGCACGACGTGATAGGTCAGCACGCCGGTGAGCGCGGCCTTGTTCTCGGGCTTGAGCAGCGTGTCGACGGTGCCGGCGGGCAGCGCGGCGAACGCGGCGTTGGTCGGTGCGAAGACGGTGAACGGGCCGGGGCCCTTCAGTGTGTCGACGAGGCCGGCGGCCTTGACCGCGGCGACGAGCGTGGTGTGATCCTTCGAGTTGACTGCGTTGTCGACGATGTCCTTGCTGGCGTACATCGGGGCGCCGCCGACCATCGGGTTGGCGGATTTGCCGGCCTGCACGGTGAGGGTGGCGGCGGCGAGGGTGGCGAACAGCGTGGCGGACAGCAGTTTCGTGTTCATCGGGCGAACTCCGTTGGTTGGGGGTGTCCGGCGCGGGGGAAGTCCGCATGGCCGGTACGGAGTCGATTACGCGCACCCGTCAGGGACGGATGCACGGGAATGCAGAAAAGTGCTGGAAACCAGCGATTTCGTGAAAAATCGGCGCATACGCGAGAAGGCGGCGCGCGGATGCACCCGGCTTCGACCGGGCGCGGGATCAGTTCAGCAACGGCGCCAGCGCGGTCCAGACGTGGTCGCGCAGCTTCGGCTGTGCGGCTGCGGTCGGGTGCAGGCGATCGGCCTGGTATGCGCGGTCGTCGAGCGCGATCGGTTCGAGCAGGAATGGCAGGAATGCGGTCCTGTGTTCGCGCGCGAGATTCGCGAACGCCTGTTCGAAGCTGCGCGTGTAGTCGGGGCCGTAGTTCGGCGGCATGCGCATGCCGATCAGCAGCACGCGTGCGTTCGCGGCCTTCGCTGCGGTGATCATCTTCGCGAGGTTCGCGCGCGTCTGCGCGACGGGCAGGCCGCGCAGGCCGTCGTTGGCGCCGAGTTCGATCACCACGACTGCGGGCTTGTGCCGCGACAGTTCGGCGGCGATGCGCGCCGCGCCGCCGGCGGTGGTTTCGCCGCTGATGCTGGCATTGACCACGCGCCAGCCGGGTTTGTCCTTCGCGATCTTCTGCGCGGTCAGCGCGACCCAGCCCTGCGAGGCCGACAGGCCGTATGCGGCCGACAGCGAGTCGCCCATCACCAGCACGGTGCGCTGCGCCTTCGGCGTCGGTGCGGGCGTGGATGCGGCGGGCTTGCGCGCGGGCTGCGCCTGCGCGTGCGTCGACGCGCAGGTCAATGCCAGCAGTGATAGCGCGAGGATGACGGCGGTGAGGTGTCTGCGCATGGCGTGTTCGGTCTCTGTCGCTCGAAGCGATCGTCGGAAAACAGGTCCCTCGCATGCGCTCGGGATGACAGGCAAGGCTTCAGCCGAACCGGCCCTTCAGCATCGCCCAGCACGCGCGCAGCGCCTGCGCTTCGCCGCCGGCGGGGCGGCCCGGGCGGTCGCTGTCGTTCCAGCTGTAGACGTCGAGATGCGCCCAGGGCTGGTCGTTCGGCACGAAACGGTCGAGGTAGAGCGCGGCGGTGATGCAGCCGGCCATCGTCGTGTTGCTGCCATTGGCGATGTCGGCGATGCCGCTGCTGAGGTAGCGCAGGTACGGGCGGTGCAGCGGCATGCGCCACAGCGGGTCGTGCGTGCGCAGGCCGGCGTCGAGCCAGTCGTTGGCGACGGCGTCGTCGTTGCCGAACAGCGCCGGCAGGTCGGGGCCGAGCGCGACGCGCGCGGCGCCGGTGAGCGTGGCGAAGTCGAGGATGAGCTGCGGCTTCTGCTCGGCGGCGTAGGCCAGCGCGTCGCACAGCACGATGCGGCCCTCGGCATCGGTGTTGTCGATCTCGACGCTGATGCCCTTGCGCGTGGCGATGACTTCGCCGGGTCGGTAGGCGTTCGGGCCCAGCGCGTTCTCCACCGCCGGCACCAGCAGGGTGATCCGCACCGGCAGCCGTCGCGCCATGATCAGTTCGGCCAGCGCGATCGCGTGCGCGGCGCCGCCCATGTCCTTCTTCATGTTGCGCATGCCGGCGGCGGCCTTCACGTCCAGGCCGCCGGTATCGAAGCACACGCCCTTGCCGACGATGGCGATGTGCGGGTGCGATGCGTCGCCCCAGTGCAGCACGATCAGGCGCGGATCGCGGTGCGAGGCGCGGCCGACGGCGTGGATCGCGGGGAAGTTGTGCAGCAGCAGGTCGTCGCCGACCAGCACGTCGATGTCGGCGCCGTGCGCCTGCGCGATCTCGCGCGTCACCGCTTCCAGGTCGGCCGGTCCCATGTCCTCGGTCGGCGTGTTCACCAGGTCGCGCACGCGGATGCAGGCAGCGATCTGCGCGGCGATGTCGGCGTCGATCGTGCCGACCAGCCGGGCCGGTGCGCGGGTTGCGGCGCGGTACCGGGTGAACCTGTAGCTGCCCAGGCCCCAGCCCAGCTGCATCGCGGCCTGTGCCTGGTCGTCGATCGCATCGGCCATCCGCCAGTCGCTGGCCGGCAGCGCGTACGGCGCATGGGCCCAGGCGAACGGGTCGTGCAGGTCGGCCACGCCCAGCACCGCCCCGGCCAGGCCGTCGCTGCCCGGCAGCAGGGCATGCGTGCCCGCAGCCGCGGTGAAGCCCTGCGCCTGCAGCCAGGCCTGCACGGCGGGCGTCTGCTGGTCGCGCCATGCGGCGTAGGTCGCGGGGGTGGCGGCGTGCAGCGGCAGTGCGTGGTCGGTGGTCTCGGCGAGTCCGGGCAGCGAGGTCATGGGTGGTGTTCCTGGGAGTGCGGTGCGTGGCGCGTGCCGATGCCGGGCATGCGCTCGATGAGGTCGGCCAGCGCGGCGAGGTCGGGGACGATCAGGTCCGGCGCGATGTCGTCGTGCGGCCAGGCGGGATGACGTTCGCGGGCGTCGTCGCGATGCACCCATGCGGTGCGCAGGCCGGCGCGCGCGGCGCCGAGCACGTCCATCTCGATGTGGTCGCCGACGTGCAGCACCTCCTCCGGTGCGCAGCCGAGGCGGTCGCAGGCGGCGAGGAAGATGCTGGCCTCGGGTTTCGCCGCGCCGTGTTCGCGCGCGCCGAGCTGGAAGGCGAAATGGTGGTCCAGGCCGATCGCGACCAGGTCGGCGTTGCCGTTGCTCAGCGCGGCCACCGGCAGCGACGCGCTGATCCTGGCCAGCGCGTCGATCGCGTCGGGATAGCACTCGACGCGGTTGCGTTCGGCGAAGAACACGGCGTAGGCCGTTTCGGCGAGCACGTGCGGATCCGCCTCGCCGCTGGCCTCGAAGGCGGTGCGCAGCGTCAGCCGGCGCAGTTCGCTCATGTCGTGGGCCAGGTCGGTGCGTTCGGCGAAGATGCGGTCGCGCAGCTCGCGCATGACCGGGATCGGGAAGCGTTCGGCGGTGCGCGGGCTGTGCGCGCGCAGCCAGTCGTCGAGGACGCGTTCGATGCGTGCGCCGATCGGCGCGAACGGCCAGAGGGTGTCGTCCAGGTCGAGGGTGATGGCGCGGATGCGGAAGTTCACCGCGCCAGTGTAGCGCGGGGCAGGTGGCGGCATCGCTGCGGGGAAGGGCAATGCGCTCATTCCATCAACCGCGCCCAGGCTTCCATGCCCTGCAGGCGTTCCAGCGCCAGCTTCACGCAGGCCAGCAGCGGCACCGCGAGCAGCAGGCCCACCACGCCCCACAGCCAGCCGAAGGTCATCAGGCCGAGGATCAGCACCAGCGGCGAGATCGCCATGCGCCTGCCCAGCACAATCGGCGTGAGCAGTTGCCCCTCCAGCGTGTGCAGCAGCAGGTAGCCGCCGGCCGGCAGCATCGCCTCCAGCGGCGTGTCGAAGTGCACGAAGCCCATCAGCAGGGTCATCGTCACCCCGATCAGCGGGCCGATGTAGGGCATGTAGTTCAGCAGCGCCGCCAGCGTGCCCCACATCAGCGCCTCGGGCAGCGGCAGACCCAGCGCGGCGAGCATCCCGGCGAACGCCAGGCCCAGGCCGGTGTTGATCAGGGTGATGGTCAGTACATAGCGCGAGACCTCGCGCTCGATCGACTGCAGCAGGTCGCGGGTGAAGCGTTTCTGCTGCCGCCCGGGCAGCAGGGCCAGCGCTTTCCGCTGCAGGTCGTCGCCGTAGACCATGAAGAAGAAGGTCAGCAGCACCACGGCCAGCACCGTGGCCGCCATCCGCGGTGTGGTGACCAGCGCGCGGTAGGGATCGTCCTCGGTGCGCACCACGCGGACCGGCGCGGCATCGCCGCCACCGGCGACGCGGGCGATGTTCTCGGCGCCCTTGCGCGCGTCCTGCACGGGCTTGATCACCTCGCGCAGCTTCGGTGCGACCTGGCGCATCTCGCGCGGCAGCTGGCGCATCAGGTCGCCGGCCGGCGCGGCCAGCAGGCTGCCCATCAGCACCGCCGAGGCGATGCCCGCCGACAGCACCGCCAGCGCGCCGAGGAAGCGCGGCACGTGCAGCTTCTGCAGCACGCGCAGGATGGGATTGCCGATCAGGGCGAAGAACATCGCCAGCAGGATCGGCAGCAGCAGCGACTGCATCGCCCACAGCGTGTAGCCGACCGCCAGCGTGGCGAGGACCACGGCCGCCGTGGACGAGCGCGGGCGCGGCGAGGCGACGCCGGGGACTTCCTCTGACGGGGAGGCGACCGAAGGAAGGTCGTGGTCGACGGGCGTCGGCTCGGGCGTGCTGCTCATTCGGGGGGGGCGCAGGGCCGGGAGGCGTGGACCGCCAGCTTACGCCGACCTGCCCGCCGCCTGTGCCGGCCGATCAGCGCATCGGCAGGTCGCCCTGCTGCCCGTTGCGCCAGACCCGCAGCCACAGTTCCTGCGGACGGTCGCCGAAGCTGGCGCGGAAGCCGCCCAGATCGCCGAACTCGCCCATCGTGCCGGCCAGCACCACGTCGCCCTTGCGCAGGCCGTTGCGGGCCGCGCGGCTGTTGCGCTCCACCTCTTCGACCAGCACGCCGGACACGCCCTGGCGGCGCAGCGATTCGGGCAGCTCGGCGAACTTCGCGCCGGCCAGGCGCGGGTCGAGCTCGCTGCCGGCGGTCTCGCGCGGCTGCTCGCGCAGCGTCGCCGACAGCTGCAGCGGCTTGCCGTCGCGGCGGATGTCCAGCGTCACCTTCGAATTCACCGGCTGCAGGCCCTGGAAATTGCGCAGCGCGGCGCTGTTGTCCACGCGCTGGCCGTTGGCGGCCACCACCACGTCGCCCACGCGCAGGCCGGCTGCGGCAGCGGCCGAGCCCGGATAGACGCGGGTGATCGCCGCGCCGTACGACTGGTCCAGCCCCAGGCCCTGGGCGATCTGCGGCGTCACGTCCTGGGTCTCGATGCCCAGCGCGCCGCGGCGCACGGTGCCGCCCTCGTTGAGCTGGCGCATGATGCTGGCCGCCAGGTTCGCCGGGATCGCGAAGCCCAGGCCGATGTTGCCCGCCGCGCTGCCGCGCGGATTGAAGCTGGCGGTGTTGATGCCGACCAGCTCGCCGCGCAGGTTGACCAGCGCGCCGCCGGAATTGCCCGGGTTGATCGACGCGTCGGTCTGGATGAAGTTCTGGAAGCCCAGGCCCGGCAGGTTGCTGCGGCCCACGGCGGACACGATGCCCGAGGTGACGGTCTGGCCCACGCCGAACGGGTTGCCCACCGCGACCACGAAATCGCCCACCTGCAGCTGGTCGGAATTGGCCAGCGCCAGCGCGGTCAGCTTGTCGGCCTTGATCCGCATCAGCGCCACGTCGGTGTCGGGATCGGAGCCGATGAACTCGGCGCGCAGCTCGCGGCCGTCGTACAGGGTCACCGACACGTCGTCCGCGCCTTCGATCACGTGGTGGTTGGTCAGCACCAGGCCGCGCGCGGCATCGACGATCACGCCCGAGCCCAGCGACTCGTTGATCCGCTCCTGGGTCATGTCCGGGAACATGCGCCGGAAGAACGGATCGTTGCCGAACGGGCTGACCCGCACGCGTTGCTTGCTGTGCACGCTGACCACCGCCGGGGTGACCTTGCGCAGCATCGGCGCCAGCGACGGCAGCGGCTGGCCGTCGACCACCGCCGGCAGCGCGGCCACGGTCGGCGCCACCGCCGTGCTGGCCGGCGCGGCCAGCGCCGGGGTCTGGAAGGTCTCGCGGATCCAGGTCGCGGCGAAGCCGCCGAAGGCCGCGGCGGCGGTCAGGGCGAGCAGGAGGGAGGTCTTGGCGCGGCGTCTGGCGGGGCGGCGGTCGGTGGTCATCGTGGGCGGCACGGCTCGGTCGACGAAAGGGGTGCACGCGGGTCGCTGCCCGGCGCGGCGGTCGGGGCCAACATCGCGGCGAACGGCCCCCGAATCAAGTGTCAAGAGTCTGTTCAGTGCCTCCGCATGCATCGCGCTGGGCCTCCGGGCGCACGGAGCAAGGAGGAGCGAGGAAGTGGATGTCGATCCACGACCGAGCGAGGACGCCGCACCGTGCGCCCGGAGGCCCAGCCCTTCGGGTTGCGCCGCTGCTGGGCGCAACGCGGTGGATGCGGAGGCACTGAACAGGCTCTCAGGACCGTTCGTCGGCTCCAAAGGTTCCTGTGGCCCGCCCCGGGTTGCGATGCCGTTCACATCTTGCTGGGCCTGCCATCGAGGCCGCGCCCGTGCCCCGATCAAGCCGCCTGACGCGCAAATCCGGGCCCGTCAAGCCGTTGACTTGCCCCCGGCGGGGGCGTAGCTTGGCAACCCGCGCCGCCACTACATCTTGGGGTGGGAGTGGCAGGCGGCCCTACCAATGGTGTTCCACGGAATCTCTGTTCCACGGAAGTAAAGAAGGGCAAGCGGGCGTCGCCAAGTCATCAGCGCAGGAGGCAGGCGAACTTTCCGGATCGCGAATGGAGCGGTATCTCGCGTCAGATCCCGGAACCGCGTCACACGAAATTGCGCCGAAGAGGTAGAGCAGGGGGCTCCGTCGTCGGCATCACCTACAACGAAGACTGCGGCATGACCGTGGTCACAAACGACGAGGAATAATTTGGATGAGCACAGTGCGTCTTGAGGCAGTCGCCAAGGCAGCCGCCGCAGCCGAGATCCCGATGCAGCCGGCGTCCTGGGACATCTGGGACAAGAAATACCGACTCAAGACCAAGCAGGGCGATGCGGTCGATGCCGACATCGACGGCACCTACCAGCGCGTCGCCCGGGCCCTGGCCGATGCCGAGCCCACCGCCGAGAAGCAGAAGTACTGGTACGACCGGTTCCTGTGGGCGCTGCGCCGCGGCGCGATCCCGGCCGGCCGCATCACCTCGAACGCCGGTGCCCTGGAGCACAAGCCGGCCACCTCGACCATCAACTGCACCGTGTCCGGCACCATCACCGACTCGATGGACGGCATCCTGGAGAAGGTCCACGAAGCGGGCCTGACCTTGAAGGCCGGCTGCGGCATCGGCTACGAATTCAGCACCCTGCGTCCGCGCGGCGCGTTCGTCGCCGGCGCCGGCGCCTACACGTCCGGCCCGATGTCCTTCATGGATATCTACGACAAGATGTGCTTCACCGTGTCCTCGGCCGGCGGCCGTCGCGGCGCGCAGATGGGCACCTTCGATGTCGCCCACCCGGACGTGCGCGACTTCATCCGCGCCAAGCGCGAGGATGGCCGCCTGCGCCAGTTCAACCTGTCGCTGCTGATCACCGACGGCTTCATGCAGGCCGTCGAGACCGACGCCGACTGGCCGCTGGTGTTCCCGATCAACGAGAAGGAAGTCGGCGACATCGACCTGGCCAACGCCGAGCAGGTCGTCTGGCGCGACTGGCCGACCACCCGCAACTACATCACCCGCGACGACGGCATGGTGGCCTGCAAGATCTACGGCCACATCCGCGCCCGTCACCTGTGGGACATGATCATGGTCTCGACGTACGACTACGCCGAGCCGGGCTTCATCCTGATCGACAAGGTCAACGAGATGAACAACAACTGGTGGTGCGAGAACATCCGCGCCACCAACCCCTGCGGCGAGCAGCCCCTGCCCCCGTACGGCGCCTGCCTGCTGGGCTCGGTCAACCTCACCAACTTCGTGCGCAACGCCTTCACCGACCAGGCCACGTTCGACTGGGAGGAATACAAGGAAGTCGTGCGCGTGTTCACCCGCATGCTCGACAACGTGGTCGAAGTGAACGGCCTGCCGCTGGAACAGCAGCGCGCCGAGATCATGCGCAAGCGCCGCCACGGCATGGGCTTCCTCGGCCTGGGCAGCACCATGACCATGCTCGGCATGAAGTACGGCTGCAAGGAATCGCTGGACTTCACCGACCGCATCGCCCGCGACATGGCCGTCGCCGGCTGGGAAATGGGCCTGTCGCTCGCCCAGGAGAAGGGCCCGGCCCCGATCATGGAAGAGCGCTTCGCCGTCACCGCCGAAATGCTGCGCAAGCGCCCGGAAATGGCGAAGGACGGCTGGAAGGTCGGCCAGGAGATCCCCGGCAAGGTGCTGCACGCCCGCTACAGCCGCTACATGCAGCGTGTCGCCAGCGTCGCCCCCGAACTGGTCGAGCAGCTCGCCGAGACCGGCGCGCGCTTCACCCACCACAGCTCGATCGCGCCCACCGGCACCATCTCGCTGTCGCTGGCCAACAACGCCTCCAACGGCATCGAGCCCTCGTTCGCCCACCACTACAGCCGCAACGTCATCCGCGAAGGCAAGAAGTCGAAGGAAAAGGTCGACGTCTACAGCTTCGAGCTGCTGGCCTACCGCGAACTGGTGAACCCCAAGGCCATGCCGTTCAGCGATGACCCGGCCGCCAAGCTGCCGGACTACTTCATCTCCGCCGACGACATCACCCCGAAGGAACACGTCGACGTCCAGGCCGCCGCGCAGAAGTGGGTGGACAGCTCCATCTCCAAGACCGCGAACGTCCCGACCGACTACCCGTACGAAGACTTCAAGGACATCTACCGTTACGCCTACCAGCAGGGCCTCAAGGGCTGCACCACCTTCCGCTTCAACCCCGCCGCCTTCCAGGGCGTGCTGGTGAAGGAAACGGACCTGGAGAACACCCTGTACCGCTTCGAGCTGGAAGACGGCAGCTTCATCGAAGTGAAGGGCAACGAAGAGATCGAATACGACGGCGAAATGCACACCGCCGCCAACCTCTTCGACGCGCTGAAAGAAGGCTACTACGGCAAGTTCTGACGAACTTGCCGTCATGGAAGGAAGGCACAAGGCAGGCTCTGATCCCCCGCCGCATCCGCTCGAACCCTCTCCCCCGCCTGCGGGGGAGAGGGCAGGGTGAGGGGGCAGTCCCGCAAGACTTTCCGTCCGTCGTCCTTCGCTCGCCGACCCGCGCCACGCATCGAAGATCGCGCTACATTTTCATTGACGGGCACCCCGCCCGTTGTCCCTGACGAGGAACCACCATGAGCAATGGCAATGTGATTACGGACGCGATTTCCGACGCCGCCGAAGCAGTGGCCGACAAAGCGAAGGAAGTCGGCGAAGCCGCCGCCAACACCCGCGCCGGCAAGGCCGTCACCAAGGCCGTCGGCAAGGCGAAGAAGGCAGCCGCCAAGGCACGCAAACAGGCCGGCAAGGCCGTGGGCGAAGCCAAGGCCAAGGCCGCCGCCGCCGTCGAAACCGTGAAGGCCAAGGTCTCCGGCAAGCCGGCGAAGAAGGCGGCCAAGAAGGCCGCGAAGAAAGCCGCCCCGGCAAAGAAGGCCGCCAGGAAAGCCGTGAAGAAGGCCGCGCCGAAGAAGGCCGCCGCCAAGGCCCCGGCGAAGAAGGCGCCCGCGAAGAAAGCCGCCGCCAAAAAGGCACCGGCGAAGAAGGCCGTGAAGAAAGCCGTCAAGAAGGTCGCCAGGAAGGCCGCCCCGAAGAAGGCCGCCCGCAAGGCCGCGAAGAAGTAAGACGCATCACCCGCCCGCTCCCCGCACGGGGAGCGGGATGGACCGGAGCCCGGCTCCCGTCCGCACCCGACACCACATCACACGCATCCGGAAACACGTCTCATGGCCGTCAAGATCGACAAGAAAATCAAGGGTTACGCCGTCCTCAAGCCGGAAGACAAGGCGAAGGAGGCCGCCCAGGCCGCGTCGGTCCCCCGCGCCGCCATCGAGGCCGAATTGCCCGTGGCCGACGTCATCCAGATGCACGAGCGCATCGAGCGCCCCGACGTGCTGATCGGCAGCACCTACAAGATCAAGTCCCCGCTGGTCGAACACGCCATGTACGTGACGATCAACGACATCGTGCTCAACGCCGGCTCCGAGCACGAACAGCGCCGCCCCTTCGAGATCTTCATCAACTCCAAGTCGATGGAGCATTTCCAGTGGATCGTCGCGCTCACCCGCATCATGTCCGCCGTGTTCCGCAAGGGCGGCGACGTCACCTTCCTCGTCGAGGAAATGAAGGCCGTGTTCGACCCCAAGGGCGGCTACTACAAGGCCGGCGGCGTCTACATGCCGTCCCTCGTCGCCGAACTGGGCATGATCGTCGAAGACCACCTCAAGACCATCGGCCTGATGCACGACCCCGAGATGAGCGAGCACCAGCGCGCCCTCATCGCCGAGAAGCGCCGCGCCTACGAAGAGAACCGCTCAAAAAAAAAGCCTGAGCTGAGCGACGCCCTCGCCCAGGCCGACGGCGCCCCGCACCAGGAAGACATCGCCGTCACCGGCGAGGGCGTGTCCTTCCCGCCCTCCGCCACCATGTGCCACAAGTGCAGCACCAAGGCCGTAGTGATCATGGACGGGTGCGCGACTTGTCTGAATTGTGGGTATTCGAAGTGCGGGTGAATGACAAATAAAAAAGTATCAGATGTAGTGGCTGAGTCATGGCGCAGACATATGGATAAGTCTGCGCTCAAGGAGATTTTTTTTCGAAGAAAAGCAAGCCTTACCCCTGGTGTTGACAGGGTGAATGTTGAGGCATTCGAGAAAAATATAGACGCAGTTTTAGAAGTGACCGTTAGAAAATTGCATGAAGATAAATTCAAGCTTTCTCCTTACTTGGAACTTCTAATATCTAAAGGAAAAACGAGTTTTCCTCGGGTTGTTGTTAGGCCTACGATTCGAGACAAGCTGGTCTTGATCGCGCTAAAAGAGATTCTGCACGACAGCTTTCCTGCGCATGTTCCTCGCGATCTCCCCAATCAAGTTGTCCGAGAGGTTCTCAATTCACTTGCAACGCATGGGGACTGTGAAATTGTCCGCGTTGATATAAAGTCATTTTATGACAGCATCCCGCACTCAAGGCTCGGAAAGTCGCTGGCAAAGATTGCTCCTAACCCTGCCATGCTTTCGCTGTTGCTACAGTCGATAAAGGTGGCTGTTGTGCCTCCCTTTCACCGCAAAGAAGACTTGAACAATCTCGTTAATCGGCGGGGGGTTCCGCAGGGGCTGCCAATCTCTAACTATCTGGCAAATTTCTATCTAAAAAACTTAGATCAGAAAATGAAGGCCGAAAGCCTTTCATACCATCGGTATGTTGATGACATCGTAACTATTGTTCCGACTGGCACGGGTAAGGACTCGCTTAAGTCCTTGTCAAGGAAATTGAGGCCTTTAGGTCTCAGTTTTAATGATAAAAAAACGCAGATTATTGAGGCTCAAGGTGCTTTTGATTTTTTGGGCTATCAGGTGCGTGACGGCAAAGCAAGGCCTAGGCAAAAAAGCGTTGAAAGGTTCATACGGTCTATCGCATCCCTTTTTTCTATGCTGAAGCAAGAGAAGCTTCCAAGAAGGGTGCGGCCGGCCACATGGTCTGACGAGGATTTCGCGAATATGTTCGTCGAAGAGCTCAATGAAAAAATAACTGGCGCGATCAGCGGGAACAAACAGTACGGATGGGTTTTCTATTACAACGAGTCAACCGATCTTTCGGTTTTTGGCCAAATCGATGCAGTTGTCAAAAAAATGGCGAGAAATACCGACTTGTTGACTAATGCGCAAAGAAGAATGATCAAGTCGACGCTTAGAGCATACTGGGAGTCTAAGCACAGCAAGACATCTGGATATATATTTAACTATGAACTCATAAAAGCCAATTGGCAAAAAGCCGAATTTTTGTGGAGGAAAGGATATTTTGAAAGGCAGCATGTCGAAAGAATGTCGCCAGAAAAAATTGATCTTGAATTTTCCAGAAAGGTCTCCGTTAGGCTGATGGGGCTGGATCAGGATGTTGGGGTTGTTTCGTGATGCTGCGCAGGCCTTCGCCCATTGCTGGGAGGGGGAGCGCCCTAGGGGCGCATCTGTAATCCTAATATGTAGTTTTATCTTTGCCATAGGCAAAGCAGACGACAGTTGTAACTGCGCAGCATCACAAAGCGACTCCTTTTATTGGCTTTCCTTGATCATCTGGCGGTCAATCAAAAAGGCTCTGAGCACGGCTGGTCCTTGATATTCGTAGAATTGAATTGAGCGAACCTTGAAAATGAGAGCTGCTACAACGAGTGTGCATGTCGCTATAAAAGAGCTTTCCGATATTTTTTGCGAGTACGCAGTGCCAACGGCTAGTGCAATGAAAATTAATGAGCAGTTTCTATAAAATCCGAATCGTGCGAGAAATATCTCATATGTGTTGTTGATTTTCTTCCTGTCTAGGTACTCCTTGCATAGAAAGAATGGATTTTCAAAAGATGCTGCCAGTGGATCGGGCATTTCTTTCTTGGCAAGACCAACAAGCACAGCTAGTTCTTCATCGATCTGATTTGTCTTGTTGCCTCTAGCAAGCTTAAATAGGGGCGAAAGAAAATACTTGTCGAAGTAATTGGATAATGGCTCGATTGTCATGCCTATCAGTATAGAAACTACCGGTATGGCAACAGCTAGCGATGCGACTTCCGTTCCCTGCAATCCTTTTACAGCTCCTATAAGGTCAATGGATGCGTTGAATGATAGGTGTGCGCACAAGCCTATGAAGGCAAGAAGGCCGCTCATCATGAAATTAAAGATATCCCAAACCGAAAATGTAATTTTGTCCATTCCATGTCTCTTTGCGTGGTTGGTGGCAGTTTGGTGTGCTGTGCAGGTATTGCCTAATACGTTGGGGTAAGTGGCAGAACTGGTCAAGCGCCGTAGGGCGGGCATCCTGCGCACCGCTTACGGTGAGGTGACGGAAATCTTCGCTTCGATCATTGCGTGCCACCGCTTCATCATCGCAATGGTGGGCAGAATGCCCACCCTACGCGATGACGCGGAGACAGTATCCAGAGGTGTACCCCGTTGTCGTTCCCAGTGTCGCACCGTGCTCGGCGCGTCAAGGTCGGGGCGAGTTGCGGTGCAAACCTTGACGCGCCTGCGCGCGATGCGTTGCTTACTCGCCAACGGCGCCCACGGCGGGCGTCGGGCGAATCAAGGAACGCCGTCATGCTCAAGCCGCCCAACGTCCTGCTCGTCGAAGTCCCCCCGCAGTTCATCGCCCTGTGCGAAACCACCGGCGTCAGCCCCCAGGCCGCCCTGCGCGGCATGGCCGCGATGGTCTGCGGACTGCGATACGACCCCGACGACCGGCTGGTGCCACTGGAGGGTGAAGCCGCGTAAGCTACTCCCGGGTGCGAGCGGGGTTCGCACCCGGGATTCTGGATCGGTGAGACGTCTGCGGACATGCAGGCGGACGCCGAGTGCCTCAACACATCATCGGCTCGGAACTGTGCCCCTTGTCTAGGTCATCATCGATGAAGAGAAATCATTGCCTGTGGTCGTTCTGCATATGCATCAGCATCCTGCTCTCTTCATGCGCGGAAATGCAGGTCAAGCGTGACGCGATACATGCCGAGCAGTCATCCGCTTACCGTTCTGCCATCGCAACCGCTGGCGATTTCGATGCTGCGGCCCTTTGTGGCACCGCGGCATTGTCGAAGGCGCGGGTGGAGTTGGAGTTTGCTCCAGGCACGAAGCCTTACCGTCTGCCCTCTGGCTTGAGCGCAGCCGCGTACTGCATGCCGATTCCACAGGGCACCCAGGAGATGCGTATCAGCAGCAATGGCGGTGTCGGGCCTTCGTTTCACCAGATCACCTCCATCCGTCCATCCGTTCTTCTGCTGGGCGAGGATTACAAGGCCGTGTTCGATCTGAGGGTGCCGAGTTATCTCCCTGACAGCAATGGCTTGGCATCGATCGGTGTAAAAGGAGTGCTGACCTTGGGAGAGGCTCAGCCCGATGCGCGCTATGCGGTCGTCTACATCGACCCGGATAGCCTGACCGAAAAAATCAATGTCATCGCCGGTCGCCAGCTGATTCCCGTGCCTTTTGGCCCATATGGCAAGGTCAAGATCTATTTCGCTGATTGACGAATGGAAATTCGCAAATCTTATGGAAAGGCCGTAAGGCGTAACCCATAGGGGGCAGCGGATTCCGCAGCTGCATCCTCACGGTCGTGATTGCCCGCTACCACGACTCACGCAAAGGCGGAATCGTCTTCGGCGGTTCCGTCCTATGGCAATCACTGCTTCTGACAGCGTTTCGAGCAAGATGCGGTGTTGAATCGCCAACGGCGCCCACGGTGTGCGTCTGGCGAATCGAGGAATGCCGTCATGCTCAGGCTGCCGTGCACGGCATGGCCGCGATGGTCTGCGGCCTGCGATACGACGCCGACGACCGGCTGGTGCCGCTGGCGGGTGAAGCCGCGTGAGGTGTGCCGGGGCGCGGATCTCCCCGCGCCCCAGTTTCAATGCACATGCCGAACTCACTCGGCGGCTATCGCGGCAGAATCTGGCACCATTCTCTTCGACTAAAGAAGATGATTATCATGATTTCAGCCTGATATTCTCTGGCGGCGCATCGCGAGTACACTCGACTTTTCAGGCTTAAGGCACCGCTGCTGCCGAAATGATCCCAAACTGATCCCATGTGCTGCGTTGGATTCCTTACGCTGGATGCGCGCATTCGATCTGGTAAACAAGTGATCTGGTAAACAATTGATGGGCGTGTGCGACGAGATATATCTTCAGATTCGCCACAATCGCTGCAATATTCTTTTCTGGAACTGTTTTTTCGAGCAGCTCATCGCCCTGTGCAAATCTACCGGCGCCAGCCCCCCAGGTCGCCCAAGTCTTTGGTCTGCAATACGACAATCATCCTGTCAGTAGTATCAGATCTTGAAAGTGACGCGTTCGATGAAAAATGATGATGCATGGGATTCCGAGTCCTTATGGATCCCCATGGCCGAACGTGATCGACAACATATTCGCTCCGACGCGGTGGTCGCGTCATGGGCACTATGAATCTTGTTCGTTTGGTGATGATCAATAATGGGGGCTGCCGAAAACCCGGAAGAGAGTAGGCAAAATATGAAAAGGAGTTTCAAGTGCACATCAAGTCATCGGGTGGTAACAATGTCGGTGGGCCAATGGGGCTCTTCTTCGGGCAGTCGCCTGTGTCTGTGTCAGAGGCGATCCAGTGCGCTGTGAATGCAGCTACGAGTGAATTGCCTGGAGCCACGCTGGAGTGGCTTGAGTTGGCCGAAATCCGGGGCGGTTTTGATTCGAATGTTCTGCAGTTTCAAGTTTCGGTTCGAATCGGTTATCTGCCTGCCGCATGATTGAAACCAGGTCGTGTCTGCATGCAAGATCGATCATGCCGTAATCCGCGCATGACGGTCGGTCGGAATGCGCCCTGTGCGGCTATTGATACACAGGATAATGGTTACGCAGGGTGCATTCCGGCGAATCTCTGGTCAACGGGGCACTTGTACGAAACGAGAGTGTCAAGGCCGCAAGGCGTATATGCGGTTGTACAAGTTGGGTGATTGTCCGGCACCCGGGTCTCGGCAACCCGTCAAGCTCATGCGCGGTTGCATGGTGCATAAGCGAAGCGTCATGCACTTTCTTCGGGGGCCTCGTGATCGACAACGCATCACGACGCTGCGCGGCATGGCCGCGATGATCTGCGGCCTGCGATACGACGCCGACGACCGGCTGGTGCCGTTGGAGGGTGAAGCCGCGTGAGGTGTGCGCGGGCGCGGGTCATTCCCTCGCCCGGATTTCGCAATGAGATCTGCATCGGCAGCAAACGCGCTGCACTTCAGGCCAGGCGAGGCCCTTTCGGGACAGGCCCATCCGGCCCGTCCAATCCCTGTGTGGGCGGTGGTGGTTGCAGGCTCTGTGCCAGGGCTTGTTTCTGGTTGATGTCCGCGACGTTGTCGCTGCTCTGCGATAACCGCTGACCGGCCAGTTGTCCGACATCACCGACAGCGGTCTTCGCCCAGGGTGCGGAGAGATCGACGGTGTCGGTGATGCCGACCTTGGTGCCGTCCGGGGTAAAGCGCGCGGCGCCGATGGTGTCCAGCCCGCGCTCGCGAGCCTTCTCCACCAGTCCCGCTGCGAGTTGCCGGCTGATCTCGTCCGGCTGGCGGCCCATCTGTGCGTCGCGCTCGTTCACCACACGCAACGCAGCGAGATACATGGCGTGGTTCTGGTGTGCGGGGTCGTCGAGCAGGAGGCTGGCATGGCGCTGCGGCGCGGCTTGCTGGCCCTGTGCCGGGTCAGCCAGGTCCTCCGCATCTGCCCTGCGCCCACGCAAGGGCTCGTGTCGTCCTGGCGGCGCATGCGGCTGATCTGGCGGTATGCCGGGCGCATCGGGACGACCGGCCGGGGCTTGCGCCCCTGGCGTTGCCGGATGGGGGTCTGGTGCGGCCGGCTGCGCCTGCTCCGGCCGCAAGGCGGGTGCGCGAGGATCAACGTGAAGCAGAGGCGTGACCACGCCGTTGCGGTTGATATTCAGATCGATCACCCCGTTTCCGCGGTCCACGCGGGTGATCTGGCTTCGCTCGATTTCGCTCCATTGGCCACCGATGTAGGCCACGCCCTGGCCGTCACGATTCCAGTGAACGAAATTGTCGCCCGCTACGTAGAAGCCGGCCTGTGGCCTTCCGTTGCGCGGCTGCGGATGACCTTCGGACATCGTGCCACCGCGATCCAGGGCAGCAATGAAGCGCTGCGATGCTTCCGGGCTGAGAAACAACGAACGCACCGTGTCGTACTGGAATCCGAGGTCGGGATTCGCTGGATTCGGCTGGTGTGCGGCGACTGGCCCGACAAGCGGATTGGCCACGACGTTCGTCCAGGCTTGCGACAGCGGGTTGTCCGGCGACGCATTGCGCAGTGCGTTGAAGACTGCAATGCCACGCAAGGTGTTGTCGGCCCCGCTCTGGATGTAATCCGGATCGCCATTCCTCTGGTTGGGGAGCAGGGCGTCAATCGCCGTCTTGACCTCGTCTGGGGAGGTCAGCGTTCCGGCTTCGACACGACGCATGATGCCGGGCCAGTGGCCGTTGCCGGCCTGGTTCTGCAGTTTCATGAACATGCCCGCCAACTTCGCCTGATCTTCTTCGGACGCGTTGCGGTATGTGTCCGTGCGCCTCAGTCTTTCAAGCGCGGAATCGGCATTGCCGCGAACCGCATCCTCTGTTGTCACGCCGTCGACATGCTGGGTGTCCAGGCCATGTACGAACGCCTTGCCCTGGTTGGACGCGAGGAAGCGATTGATGTTCGTTCGATCGATGTCGTGCGCGCCCGCAGCCCTCATCTCTCGCCCCGTGCGCTGCAGCGCTTCGAGCGTGCTGCCGTATGCAGTCTGTGTGAGCTCCACCGTGGCGCGGTCGGGCTGCGCCGCCGCCCACCGCTGGTAGCTGTCGAGCATCTGGCGCGCGACATCGGGGTGCTGACCCAGGTCGATCTGCAGCGTGCCGAACGAGTATCCGCTGTTGCCCACCGGGTCCATGACGCCGTCGCGGACATTGCCCGCGAAGCTCAGTCGATAGGAAACGTCGCGTCCTGCGTTGCTGCCTTCGGAGGTGACGCCCACTGCGAAATAAGCGGCCGCCCTGAGTTCATCTCTGGTCATCTGCTTTGCTCTTCCTTGCCCGAGAGACAGGCCTGCACCCATGGCTGGGAGGCGAGTTCCTGTAGCGAGGTGGTCGCATCCTCGACGCTTTCGAAATCAGCGAAGCAACGGCCATCCTTGCTGTCCAGATCGCCGAGCTTGCCGCTGCACAGGCGCAAGGGTCGATCGATGGTCTCCCAGCCGGTATTGCACTCGCTCCGGGTCTCGCTGCCGGGTCGGCCGCAAATCCGGGTACGTCGCGCCTCCAGAGGAGACATTGCTTCCGCGATGACCCGGCCTTCGTAGCTGTCTCCTGAAGCGAAATACGACCATATGCCGCAAATGCGTTTACCGCGCTGCAGCAGCACGTAGCGGCCGCACTGCTCTGGGGCGTCGGTGCCTGCGCAGGATTCCCAAACGCCTGCGAACGGTGTCGATGCCGGGAGCTCCGATTTCGCCTCGCTCGGGCCCGGCATGGGCGCTGGCGATGTCGCTACCTGTGGCGGGGACTTCGCACAGCCGGTTGCGGATATCACGGAAATGGCGAGAAAGATCCCAACGCCGAGGCATGGCCAGTGCCTGCTTTTCATTCCAGTCTTCCGTACGAGTGAATGATTGCCTGGTCCAGGCGAAAAGAAGCGATTCACGTCTTTCATCACCATGCGTCCCTGCCCGTTGGGTGTCGGGGGCAAGTATATGCAAACGCGCAGATCGCCTGCATCCACCTGGGAAGGATGAACGTTCTGGCCGGAGGCCGCCATGCCTGCATCGGCTGGAAAGCGCATGAGCGAAGAGACATGAGACTTCTTTCGTACGCTTGCCATCGGCAATGCATCGCGGCGCATGATGCCTCCGGCTGGTGCCCCCAGGACAAGACAAAGACTGCGCCTGGGGCAATATCGAGAAATCAGTCTCATTGTCGCGCCGGCGCCGCACCGTGCCCGGCCACCCCGCCGCAGATGGAACTCACCCGGAAAGGCCGCAAGGCTATACTTGGGAATCACCGCAACAGAGGTTTGAAGATGAAGCCCACGCTCGACACCATCGCTTCTGCCAAGGCCAAACTGGCCGAGGAACTGCGCCAGCTGGAAAAGCAGGAAGAAGAACTGCGCAAGGAACAGGCTGCGAGCGCATTTTCGACCGTGATCGAGCTGCTCGGACAGTTCGGCGCGACCTTCGACGCCAAGCAGCGCGCCGAGATCGCGGCGCTGGTCGCACCGAAAACCCAGGCCCCCAGGCAGCCCAGGCAGGCCGCCGCCGCCAAGGCGGAAGTCCAGCCGAAGTACTGGCTGCCGCACACCGGCGAGACCTGGTCGGGTCGTGGCCGGCCGCCGCGCTCGTTCACCGCATGGGAGGGCACCGTCTCCCACCGCGAATGGAAGGCCAAGCACCCGAACGAGAAATTCCCGAAGTACCCGGGCTGAATCCGCATCGGCGGGGCGATCCCGCCATCGGCATTCCAGCGCCGCAGGGCGGGCATTCTGCCCGCCGATTCGGGTGAAGTGATGAAATCTTCGCTACGGTCATTGCCTGCCATCGCTTGATGATCGCAATGGTGGGCATGATGCCCACCCTGCGCGATCGCGTGGAAACGATATCGACTCGGAGAATCGCCATGCCTGAAGAGTCCTTTCGCAACGCAGACGTCGTGTGGCCTTCGCCGACCACCCGCTTCGAAGTCGACTTCGGGGCGGACTTGAAAGGCGTCGTGTTTCAGGAGGTTTCAGGTCTGGATGCCGAGGCCCTGATCACCGAGTTCAGGGACGGCGACAGCAAGGTGTTCTCGCCCGTCAAGATGCCGGGTCTCGCCAGGCACGGCAACGTCACGATGAAGCGCGGCCTCTTCGCGAACGACGATGCGTTCCGGGCCTGGATGAAGGACGTCAGGGCGAACGCCGTCAAGCGGCGCACGGTGACGATCAAGCTTCTGGATGAAGCCGGCAGCGTCGTGATGCAGTGGGCGCTGAATGATGCGTGGCCAACCAGGATCATTGGCGCTGATTCGACGCTCGATGGCCAGCGAGTGGCGATGGACATGATTGAAGTCGCGTATGAGCGAATCGTCGTAACGAATGGCTGAGCGGTTGAAGCAATGCCATCGGAAGCGCGAAGCAGCGTGCTTGAATGCCGCAGGGCGGACACCTGCCCGCCGAGAACCATCTGCGGGCAGGAAGCGGCATGTGATCAGGACACCCACGGTCCCCGCGACACCCGGTCGCATGATCTCCTCCGGGCACGGGCGATCTGGGCCGCGTGGCAGGCCCGCCGGGGTAGGGATCGGCGCAGAAATGGAGGCCATGTGATCCTGTTTCCCCGTATTCTTCGCAAGAGAGCAGGTGCGGCCGCCGGTGCCGCACTGTCCTGGACAACCTGCGAGAACGGAAATGAGCAAGACGCGAAATACCCTGCGCCTGGTCATGCTGCTGGTGGTGGTCGCGGCCAACGCGGCATGCTCGAGCCCCGATGTGGATATCAAGGTCTGCGTGATGTACCCCAAGGATGTGCAGGCGGCGATCGATGCCTGCACCCGGCTGATCGATAACCCCACCCCTTTCGAGTTTGATCGCTACGCGTGGTTCGCGGCCCGTGGCAACCACAAGATCAAGGCGAGGGACTTCAAGGGCGCGGTGGCCGACCTGGATGAAGCGATCCGCCTAAAGCCCAACGACCCGCAGCTCTACGAAGTGCGTGCCGAAGCGCATCGCCTCAATGGCGATACTGACAAGGCTGCGCGTGACATGTCGCGTGTTGATAGGCTTCTCCGCGCGTCTGCCCGGGACAGGGATCCTGCACAGGACAATCCCGATCGCTGATGCTGCTGGTTTAGCCCGTCAGGCGGACTCAAGCCCGCCGAGGAGCATCTCCGAACAACAGGAAGCGGCATGTCTCCGGCGTGCGTCTTCGGCATTGCGCGGAGTCATGTGCCCTGGAACGGCGGAGTTGAGCGTGCCCTGCAGGACGCATGCGGTCGATGCCCAACGCATGGGTCACGTCCATGGTGCGTGATCGTCCATGACGACGGGTCTCGCGCACGATGCGCGAGGCCCGTCTGTTTCCAGCGCTAGAGCGTGAACGGCTTCTGTGGCTGCGGCCCGAACTGCGCCTGGGCGAGCTGCCGCTGTTCCACCTCGGCCAGGGCCTGGGTGTTCTGTGCGACCGACCGGCCGTTGCCTTCGTCGGGGCGCATGAAGGAGATGCGGCTGTGTTCGGACTGCAGCGGCCCTGACACCGCGACCAGCAGGCTGTGGTCGTTGTTCCAGACCACGTGGTCGATGCCGCGCAGGCCTTCGTGCTTGGCCTGCACCATCAGCGAGGACGCCATGTTCTCGCGCTGGGTCTGCGTCGCAAGCGCCTGGCTGGATGGATTGAGGTTGTTGATCTGTGCGAGCACGTGCTGGAACTGCGGATTGTACGGATGGGACGGGTCGTTCAGCGGCGGCAGCAGCGGGGCATTGTTGTGGCCGTTGTTCTGGTTGATCTGCGGGCCACCCTGCTGCGCCCAGTATTCGTTCACCATCCGGCGCTTGCTCTCGTTGATGTCGACCATCGCCCGCTGCAGTTCGCCCCGGGTGTCGTCGTCGATCGATTCCACGTCGTCGTCGGACTCGGCCATCAGCTCGTCGAACTCGCCGCTGCGCTCGCGCTTGATCCTCGTCGAATCCTTGTAGTCGTTGAACTCGTTGAGTTCGAAGTCGTGCGAGGAATTGGCCGACCGGCTGATCAGGCGCAGGTTGCTGGTGTCGTTGTAGGCGTCCAGCACGTTGGCCTTGGTGAGGGTTTCGCCGTTGGTGTGGTCCGGCAGGACCTTCAGCAGCGACTCGAAGGCGACCTGGTGGTCGATGTCGAACGCATCGCGGGTGAGCAACTGCTGGGTGGCGGCGCAGCGGAACAGCGGTACGTCGGTGAACTCGCCGGGTTTGACCGGGTTCTCCAGCTTGACCGTGGTGACGTAGCTGCTGGCGAGCGCCTGCTCGAACCACTTCTCCTTCACCGCCTTGTCGAAGGACAGCTCGCTGCGCTTGTTCTTATCGGTCCACTCGCTTTCGATGGTCCGCTTCTGGCGGTTCGCCAGGTCGCCGACCGGGTCGTACTGGGGCACCGGTGCGTCGGGATTGAAGCCGAACCGCTCCTGGCACCACTGCTGCCACTGCTGCGAATCCACGCCGTGGGTGTCGACGATGGTGTCGGCGGAATCGCGCGCGCGGTTCAGCGATGACGGCAGCAGGCGCAGGTTCGAGATGTCGTTGTACGCCATGTTGGCCTCGCCCATGTTGGCGACGCCGAGATCCATCAGGTGCTGCTTCCAGGGCTTGATGTGGTCGATGTCGAGCGCATCGGCGCTGTGCCAGCTGGAGGTCTTCTCGTGGAAGAACAGCGTGACCGTCTTGCCCTCGATCGTACCGCTGCGCGGATGCATGTTCGCGTACGCCCAGTTGTTGCGCATGTACTCGTCGGTGGACTCGTAGAAGGACAGACCGGTGCGCTTGGCCGACGGATCCCAGTCCCGGCCGAGCAGCTTCTTGCCGTGTTCCGGACGCTCGATGCCGTTCCAGTTGTCGACCAGCTCGAGGTCGTTGCCGCTCTTCAGCCTGTGCTTGCCCATGCGCTGCCTCCATTCGTGTCGTGGCGCGTGCCATGCCCGGACTGGCCCCGCCATCGCCCGGGCATCACTTTCTGTTGCGGACGGCACACTATCACCCCTTGCGCCGGGCTGCCAGCGTTCGCGATGCAGCTTGTCGCGCTGCTTGGCTTCGTGAGGCGCCAGGTTGATCCGTGCAATGGGCATGCAGTGCGCATGCATGCGGCCTGGTGCTGCGTTGCGCGCGATGTCGCATGCGCGAACTGATACCGAACTGATGTCGTGGCATGCCCGGTTGCGGTCGGCGCTCGCGCGCATCGATCCCTGCGTTCAACGCCGCCGGGTGGCGCGCACTGCGAGCATTGGCGGATGCGTGGCGCGCCGATGTCGCCGCTATCGCGAGCTGGCCGCGCTGCGGCAAGCCTGCAGGGTGTGCGGCGACATCCAGATTCCCGAGGGGATGGCGGTCCTGATCCGGGGCGAGAGCTTGCGGAACGTGGCATGGTCCCCGGCGAGGCAGGCGAAGTGCGCGTAGTTCTGGATGTTCCACTGGTCCGGATAGCGCTCGATCACGTCGTCGAAGCCGGCGCGCATGTGCGTCCAGTGGACGCTGGATTCCTCGAACAGCGCATCGCGGAACTGCGCCTGCGCAACGACCCAGTAGATCCGCGCATACATGCCCTGTCCCTCGGTCTTGCGGGAGCGCTTGACGGCGTCGCGGGCGAAGGCTTCCACCGCGTCGATGTCGCCATGCCATTTCGGCAGCAGGTAGTTCGTCATCGCGAAGTACACCGGATAGTAATCCGGGAACCGGCGCGTCGCTTCGTCGTAGATCGCATCGACCGCCTCGCGCTCGCTGCCGAGCGCGGTTTCCAGGTGGATCCGCATCTCGTAGAACTCGGGATAGCGCGACGCGACCTTCGAGTGCGCCAGGAGATAACGCCGGGCGCGCGCCATCTCTTCGCGGAACGGCTTCCAGGCCCATGTCGGCACGCTGGACGCGTAGCCGCCGCCACGGATATGCCATGCATGGTTCATCATCACGCGCGCCATGGTGAGATGCGCGAGCGGTGAGTCCGGGCTCGCGTCGACCCAGCCCTGCACCTGTTTCTCCAGGTCCTGCCACCATGGCATCGACTCGGGATGACTGGCGAATGGCGTGCCGTGTCCGTACAGCACGTTCTCCGCGAAGAGTCCGCTGGCCCAGCGACCGCTGCTGCTGCGCGTGCCCTGCTTGACGTAGTGCGCCATGCGCGCATCGAGGCCGGCATGGTCCCCGGCGAGGAACAGTTCGCTGCTTTCCCGCTGCAGTGCGAGATAGCCTTCCGGCTCGGGCAGGCTGGCGGGCTCGGCCGCACCCGCGTATTCGGTGGGCATCATCAGCATCATCGCCAGCAGGCAGGCACGGATCTTCGTCACGAGAGGCTCCAACGGTCGGGGTGCGCGATGTGCGCGCACCATAGCATGCGTGCGCTGCTTCCCCGGACGCGGTTCGTGGTGCGTTACCCGCTGGCCCGGCGACCGAGCACGCAGTATCGTGAGGCCCTGCGGCGGGGCCTCGATCGGGGGCAGGATGGGGCGCGGAACATTCGACAGGGTGACATGGTGCGGCCTCGTCCTCGCGCTGGCGATCGGCTGCGCGCACGCGCAGGAAGCGCCCGCGCCTGCGTCAGTGCCTGACAGGCCGGAAAGCGCGGAGACGACCGTGATGACCACGGCCGATGCGGTGTCGACGCTCGTGGTCTATCGCATCCATGCGTATCCGACGCTGCGCACGCCGAAGGTGATGGTCAACGACCGGCTGATGTTCCGCCCGAAGCAGAAGACCTACGCCGAGATGGACCTGCCGCCGGGTCGCCATCGCATCGTGATCAACTGGTCCATGGACACGGGCTTTCCCGACCTCGACTTCGCCGTCGACATCGCGCCCGGTGAGACGAAGTACATCGAGATCAGCGGCACCTTCCAGCTGAACGGGTACGAGTACACGGCGGGCTCGATGGCCCGTGAAGTCGATCCGGTGAAGGGCGCCGAGGACGTGCGGACCTGCTGCAGGCGGCTGCCGCTGCGTTGAGGGGCGCGGGGAACGGGCCTGATGGGCCCGCTGGACGTGATGGCGATGCCCCGTCTGCGCTATCGTCCTCGTCCCGAATCCGAACGGAGCCCGCCATGCGCACGTCCCTCGCCCTGTTGTCGATCCCGCTGTTGTCCCTGCTCGCGCTGGCGCACGCCGCCGGCCCCGCCGCCTACGGCAAGCCCGTGCCGGCAGGCACGGCGACCCCGGTGTCGCAGGCGATCGGCGACTTCGATGCGCATGCGGGCAAGCCGGGGCTGTTCAGCGGGCGCATCACCCAGGTCTGCCAGGCGAAGGGCTGCTGGATGATCCTGGAGGACGAGGGCCGCAGCGCACGGGTGATGTTCGGCGATCATGCCTTCGCGATCCCGAAGGACAGCAGCGGCCGGGCGCAGGTGCATGGCGTGCTGTCGCGGAAGGCGCTGACCCCGGCGCAGGCGAAGCATCTGGAGGAGGACGGCAAGGGGCTGGCCGTGGCGTCCGAGGAGTACCGCATCCTCGCCGATGGCGTGCTGCTGCAGCCGGCGGGTCAGTAAACCCGGCCGAGGTCGCTGGATTCGGTGCATCCCGACGATGGCGGGATGCTTTGGGGGAACGCGATGAAGAGAACCGTTTCGAAAGGTCTGTGTTGGGTCTGTGCATTCGCCATCGTGCTGGCGCTGGGCAGCGCGCACGCGCACGAGCCGCCTGCGCCGCCCGCCGCGCCCGAACCTGCGGACACGACCGTGATGACCACGGTCGATGCGGTCTCGACCCTGGTGGTGTATCGCATCAATGCCTATCCGACCCTGCGCACCCCGAAGGTGATGGTCAACGACCGGCTGATGTTCCGCCCGAAACAGAAGACCTATGCCGAGATGGACCTGCCGCCGGGGCGCCATCGCATCGTCGTCGATTGGGCCATGGACACTGGCTGGCCGGACCTCGGCTTCGAGGTCGAGATCCGGCCCGGCGAGACCAGGTACGTTGAGATCAGCGGCAGCTTCACCCGGAACGGTTACGAATACACGGCGGGATCGGTGGCCCGCGAGGTCGATCCGGCGAAGGGCGCCGAGGACATCCGCACCTGCTGCAGGCGACTGCCCTTGCGCTGAGGGCCCGAGGAGCACCTGCGTCTTCAGGGCACCGGCCATCCGTGCCGGCACACACAGGCCGTTGTGCCCGGTTCATCCCCGCGCGATGCCGGGCACAAACCGGGCAGAAATCCGGATTTCCTCCACAAATCATTGATTCGACAGGGAAAGATGCGCCGGCCCGATAGGCGGCGCGGCGCGTCGTCGAACGCCGGTGACGGGATCGATCGGGCAGACCCGCACCATCTCCCAAAGGACTTGCACCATGAACCAACCTGCACAGAGGGACTCTTCCCTGCGACGAGGCCTGTTCGCGCGCGCCCTGTTCGGCGTCGCGCTTGCGCTCTCCCTGGTGACCGCAGCCCACGCCCAGACCTCGGGGCGCCTCGCCAAACCCGCCCTGGTCACCCTGGATCCCGGCGACGGCAGCACCGACGGTGGCTGGACCCGCGTGCCGTTCAGCGCGACCGACGATTCCGGTCGGCTCATCCAGTCCGAGATCTACCAGATCGTGGGCGAGAAGGGCGTGGCCCTGGCGCCCATCCCCGAGCTGATCCGCGACCAGCTGATCGAGGAGCTGGCGTCGGTGCCCAAGGGCGAGAACGTGGTCTTCACCCTCAACGCGCCGATCGTCGACGAAATCCAGCGCTCGCTGGAACTCGGCGAACCGACCAAGGCCCTGGTGGCGTATGCCGAACAGGACCTGGAGATGGCCGCCGCGCGCGGCTGCGCCGACACCTTCATCACCCGCAGCAAGCGCCTGCAGTACACCCCGAACTTCTCGACCTCGGAGCCCATGGGCGGCGGTTTCACCGGCACGCTGCAGGTCGAGGGCGGCGGCAACCTGGATGCCAACGGCGAGATGAAGCTGCGGGTCAAGCGCGCGAAGGTGTGGTTCCTGTGCGTGCCGTACGGCGTGCGCTTCGAGCACGTGCGCACGGTCGGCAGCGTGTCGCTGGAAAGCACGCTGACCTTGAACGGATCGATCAGCTACGCGAATCCCAGCCCGTTCGAGCATGAAGTGGCCAAGCCCTTCCTCGGCGGCTTCGCCTTCATGGCCGGCCCGCTGCCGGTCTACATCGGCTTCAACCTGCCGATCGTCATCGGCGTGGAGATCAAGGCCAGCGTGACCGGGCAGCTGCAGTATCGCGGCGGCAATCGCATCACCGGCAGCTTCGACTACCTCTGCACGGCCAGCCGCTGCACCGGCTACAACGACATCCAGAACACCGTGCAGAACATCGACAACCCGTTCGGTGCCGGCGTCGCCGGGCGCATCCAGCCTTCGCTGTACGCCGACCTCGCGGTGCGCGGCTTCCTGTACCACGATGCCGTGGCCTACGCCCAGGTCGGCGTGCGCGGCTACCTGCACGGCGACCTCTGGGGCTACTACGGCAACACCTGCGGCGATGCCGACCAGGACGGCAATTTCGAGACCGTCAAGGCGCTGACCTTCGGGCTGGACTGGCAGGTGGCCGTCACCGCGAAGGCCGACACCTTCCTGACCCGGCCGTGGAAGAAGACGCTGTGGGAGTCGAAGCGCTGGTACATCGGCTTCTGGGACCTGATCGGCTCCAGCGCGCTGACGCCGATGATCGATGGCCCCTCCTTCGCCGTCACCGGCAACACGACGGCCTACAAGCTGCGCATGCGTCCGTGCTGGCCGTATGCCGACAACATCGACTACACGATGAACTGGGGCGATGGCACCGCCAGCAACCACAGCGGCCCGCCCGCACCGCCGTCGTGGCAGCCGGTGGTCGCCGCGCACGTGTGGGACCAGCCCGGCGCCAAGCCCATGCGGCTCACCGCGTGGCGCGATGCGCACGGTCGCCGCTTCGGCGATGGCCGCAGCACCTCGCGCACGATCCAGGTCGGCCCGCCGCCGCCGGTGAACCTCGCCCGCGAAGCGCTCGCGGTCGCGTCCACCACCTACTGCGCAGGCGCGGGCACCATCGATTGCTACTCCCCGGCGCGCGTGAACGACGGCAGCAACAGCACCACGCTCGGCGGCTTCGACAGCTGGTCGAACAACAACGGCGTGTCGATGCCGCAATGGGTGGAGCTGCAGTGGGGCCGCATGGTCACCTTCTCGCGGATCGAGCTGTACACCAGCGAAGGATTCCCGATCCGCGATTACGACGTCGAATACTGGACCGGCACCGCCTGGGCGAAGGCCGTCAGCATCCGCGGCAACACCGCGCTGCATCTCACCCACCGCATCACCCCGGTGCAGACCTTCCGCATGCGCATCCTGGCGCTGTCGGGTCCGAGCCACCAGGTCATCCACGCGCGCGTCAACGAGATCGAGATCTACTGATCGCGTTCTACAGAGCGTGCGTACTTGCTCCGGCCGCCTCGTGCGGCCGGAGTTTCGTCAGGGCTGGGAGTGCTAGCGTCCTGTCTTCGGCCGCTTCACGTCGTCCTGCCTGAACAGGCGGCCGGCGCATCGGGCATTGAAGCGGGTCTTCAGTGCGTTGGTCGCGTCCTCGCGGGCCTTGAGGTCATTGCGGATCGCGTTGATCTCCGTGACCAGTCCGTTGTGGCGGTCGACCTTGCCCTGGTACAGCGCCATCTGGTCCTTGTTGTCGGGGTCGACCAGCTTTTCCAGCTCGGGCAGCTCCTTGCGCAGTGTGTTCATCTCGTCGACCAGCGCGTTCTCCTTCTTCACCTCGCGGTTGAACGCATCGATGTCGCGACCGATCTGGCTGTTCAGATCCGCGCAGGCCTGCGCGCCGGCCCTGTCCAGCGTTCCGCCCTTCGGCGTCGGCTTCGGTTCCGCGGCAAGCGCCTGCGCCGCGATCAAGGTCATCAAAAGACACGCCACTGACTTCGCCATCACGCCCCCTCGCGCATTCGGCCTGCATGCCGGCCGCCCATCGTTGGCGGCCGTCGTCGCGGGCAGCGTAATGGAGACGCCCGGTCGCTGTCATGCGCCGGGCTGGGAGCGACGCTGTCGGAAGTCCCGCGTGCGCCATCACTCGCAGGCGATGCCGTCGTTGTCGCGATCGAGCCGTGGCGAATAGCCCGGGTCTCCGCGACGCACCGGCGCCGCACCCGCCGCGCGCGCTTCCGCGCAGTTGGCGAACGCACCGCTTCTGTATCCGGACCCGGCAGGTGCGCGCCTGCGTTCGGGCATGAAAGAACTGCGTGGTGGCGCAGGCGAACCACCATGGCAGTGGTACTCGCCCGTCTTCCGGTTGGTATGGCAACCGTTCCTGTCGAGGCCGCCACCGTGCGCGATGGCCTGGGCCGGCAGCGCCAGTGCAAGCAGCCATGGAAGTGTTGACCGCATCCAGCCCCCTGTATGCGTCTGAATTGCAATCAGCCTCTCGATTCGGTGCCTTGTCTTGGTAGGGCGCATTCCCGGGCGCCTCAGGACAAAAAAAGGTGTCAAGAATGACTTCAATTCCGATTAAAATTTTGATATACCTTGTCGTCAAGCAGGACAAAAAAAGACCAGGTAGGTCAAAAAAAGCCTGCGACGACATCCTCTGGGGAGAGGAAATATGCGCAAGGAATACGGGTAGTACGCAGTTGCATCTGTGGCACATGCGTTGAAAAGCGCCTTCACTGATCGCGAAGCTCTCAGTCCATTCCAAAACGAATGGCATTGGGTGACGGTACGGGCATGCCAGTGAGACAAGTGCAGAATCCTTGGGCGCCGGTGCGGATTCGGACCGGCGCGGCTCGTCTGCGGCACGCATGATCGAAGGCGTAAATCTGAACTCCATCCTCCGGGGAGAGGCAAGATGCGCAAGGAATATGGGTAGTACGTTGGTGCGCCCACCCCTCAAGCACTGAATCGCGTCCAAGCCCGTGCCACGCTGCCGGCATTCTGGCTGCGTGCGGTCTTGATGCGCCGTGGAATCACAGGGAACACTCCGTTCATGTCCTCAGCGACGTGCGTGCTGTTGCTGCGCCTGTATTCCTGCAAACCAGTGCATGGGAGAAGCCTGAGCCTGGTTCATCGGGGAGAAGAAGAATGCGCAAGGACTGCGGGGGTAGGTTTGGTCCAGTGTCACCAGTGGCTATAAGACTCGCCAATCGTAGGCTCCAGAGCATTCTGGATCGGACGTTCGCGCCCGACGAAATAACCATCTTGCGTCACAAACATACGCGCTCTGTGCCTCCATCAACGATGCAGAGCTCGTCCTGATCCGAGTGCTTTTCCTGAGTCTGGAAAAAGGAGTGTTCTGTACTCGTCTCGAAACGAAAGATCTCTTTGCAGAACGCACTCGGCGCTCGCTCAACTTAAAAGTAAGGAGGGGATATGTTCGGATTCACCAGTCGCATTCTCGCGACATGTCTGGTGCTATTTGCGGGCGCAACGCAAGCGTCGTCGGTTGACGCCAGCCTACCGCTTGTCCGCCAGCAATCGCTGCTGTTCGACAGGCAGTTGGAAACCTCAGTGGGTGCTGTCTGGCGCAACTCACACAGCACATGGGGGATGCTGCCGCCCGGGGCGCAAACATCGGGCGCCACCATTACCCGGGCAGGACAGGTCCGCGGCCATCCTGGCATGAGTGGCAACGTACGACTGTCGAGGGGCGGTGCGGATGCAATGCGTCACGCCGACCTGAGCGTGAAATCCAGTGCGAACACCGGCAGCGTCGACGTCGGCGACACCATCACTTACACCATCGTCGCATCCAACCGCGGCCCCGATGCCGCGCAATACGCGGCGGTGGCACTGGTCTTCGATGGTCTGGTCGAACCCGCGATGTTCGCGCCGGCCGGCTGGCATTGCGCCGCCCCCGCGCAACGCGGCGGGATGACCACGGTCACCTGCACGACGTCGCTGTTCGCCAGTGCCGCCAATGCGCGCTTCACCGCGCAGGTGCGTGTGGGTGCGGCCTTCCCCAACGGCATGCTGGAGATGGCGGCGGCGATCCGTGCGCAGACCTTCGACCCGGACGATGGCAACAACCCCAGCGGCCTACGGGTCGCCGTGCAGGGCGGCGCCAGCGCCCGCCAAAGATCGGGCGTGCTGGCCAAGTCCGGCTCGAGTCTCAAACCGATCATCAGCGGCGTCCCCTCCGCGCCCATCAACCCGGGCGATCCGATCCATCTGACGATTTCGGTGCCGCCGGGAGGCGAGCCGGGTGCCCATGCGGTTATTGCATGGGTGGAAGTGCCCCCATGGAAGCTCGATCACCTTGGCGATTACCAATGGACTCTAGAAACTGGAACGTTTCCCCTGCAGGCAGATCCAGCTTTTTCGCCTCAGCCATTTATTACTTTTGTAACAAACGATATATTAATTTCTGACTATTATTTTAGCAGCAATTTCCCGTATGAAATGCCGGGTATTTTTGCGCTTGCGGGACTAGCATCCTATCCCGATGACACGCCTGCGCGTTTTGTCATCGATCTACCAACAGCCTCGTGGTCGCAATTCCATACGGATCGCTTGCGCGTGACGGTCGCGCATGGTTTCACGAGCGATGCCGTGCCTGATCTCGAGTGGGATCTCTCCGCTGTCGAGATCGAATTGAACACGGCCAACGATGTCAGCATCCTACGGACCACGCCGTCTCCGCAGACAGCCAGTGTCGGCGATGCGGCGACCCACCATTTCGTCTGGCATCAGCAGGGCGCGATGGCGCCACCCGGTCACAATGTTGTGTTTACCGTCGATGCCGAGGTCGACGCGACGATTCGGGTCGACTACACCACACCAGTACCAGTGGTTACTGAGTCTGCGTTCGTGCATTTCTTGGGACAGCCAATTTATCAATGTCTACCGATAAACGTAGATCCATACGATGGAAAAACCGAAGTACGTTGCGGAATTTTTGACGGAGCCTTCGATGTGCGCTTGCTCCCTTATCCCCTTCCCGCAGATGATGTCGGGTTCAGACTCAGCTATGTCGTCGATGCGTCCATGGCCGGCCGGCCCGTCAATGTGACTGCGCGGGCGGATACGCGAATGCCGGCTATTTTTCCAAACGGGGCTACCTCTCGCCCTTCGTGGAGCACGTTTGATGTTGATTCCCGATGGGATTATGGCGATTACCCGGACAAAATTGCGGACCCTATTTTTCACTGGAATACAGACCCAAATACGATTGAGCCAGAAGAGTCCTTCCAATACGACGCGAACCAAGCCAACAATACGGCGGTCGCCACCACGCTGGTGTGTGCGCCCTCGGAATGCCCGACGGGTCCGAGTGCGAATCTGAGCATGACCGCCGCCACGTCGACGCCGTCGATCACGGTCGGCCAGAGTGCGCAGTACACCGCCACGGCCAGCAATGCCGGCCCGGATGCGGCCTCCGCCGGGGTCGCCCTGGTGTTCGATGCCCTGGTCTCGCCCAGCATCAGCGCCCCCGGCGGCTGGACCTGCAATGCGGCCACGCAGAACGCCACCAGCACCACGGTGACCTGCACCACGGCCTCGTTCGCCAACGGGGCGAGCGCGTCGTTCGGCGCCAGCTTCAGCGCCGGTGCAGCCCTGGCCAATCGCAGCGTGCAGATGAATGCCGCCATCGACTCGACGACGGCCGACCCGGTCGCAGGCAACAACGCGGCCAGCGCCAGCGTCGCGATCGGTACGGTCTACGTGCCTGCGGCGGATCTACGCATCGCCGCCGGCACCACGACGCCGTCGATCACGGTCGGCGATAGCGCGCAGTACACCGCCACGGCCAGCAACGCCGGCCCGGATGCGGTTTCCGCCGGTGTCGCCCTGGTGTTCGATGCGCTGGTCTCGCCCAGCATCAGCGCCCCCGGTGGCTGGACCTGCAATGCACCGACGCAGAACGCCACCAGCACCACGGTGACCTGTACCACGGCCTCGTTCGCCAATGGGGCGAGTGCGTCCTTCGGCGCCAGCTTCAGCGCCGGTGCAGCCCTGGCCAATCGCAGCGTGCAGATGGTCGCCGCGATCGACTCGACCACCGCCGATCCGGTCGCAGGCAACAACGCGGCCAATGCGAGTGTGGCGATCGGCGCGGTCTATGTGCCTTCGGCGGATCTGCGCCTCACCGCCGGCACCACGACGCCGTCGATCACGGTCGGCGATAGCGCGCAGTACACTGCCACCGCCAGCAATGCCGGCCCGGATGCGGTTTCCGCCGGTGTTGCCCTGGTGTTCGATGCCCTGGTCTCGCCCAGCATCGCCGCACCCGGTGGTTGGACCTGCAATGCGCCGACGCAGAACGCCACCAGCACCACGGTGACCTGCAACACGGCCTCGTTCGCCAATGGGGCGAGTGCGTCCTTCGGCGCCAGCTTCAGCGCCGGTGCCACCCTGGCCAATCGCAGCGTGCAGATGGTCGCCGCGATCGACTCGACCACCGCCGATCCGGCCGCAGGCAACAACGCGGCCAATGCGAGTGTGGCGATCGGCGCGGTCTATGTGCCTTCGGCGGATCTGCGCCTCACCGCCGGCACCACGACGCCGTCGATCACGGTCGGCGATAGCGCGCAGTACACCGCCACCGCCAGCAATGCCGGCCCGGATGCGGTTTCCGCCGGTGTCGCCCTGGTGTTCGATGCCTTGGTCTCGCCCAGCATCAGCGCCCCCGGTGGCTGGACCTGCAATGCGGCCACACAGAACGCCACCAGCACCACGGTGACCTGTACCACGGCCTCGTTCGCCAACGGGGCGAGCGCGTCGTTCGGCGCCAGCTTCACCGCCGGTGCCGCCCTGGCCAATCGCAGTGTGCAGATGGGCGCAGCGATCGACTCGACCACCGCCGACCCGGTCGCAGGCAACAACGCGGCCCAGGCCGGCGTGGCGATCCACGGCCTCGCGGACCTGCAGATCGTCGCCAGCGCCGCACCGGCCACGATCTTCGTCGGCCAGAGCGCGCAGTACACCGCCACGCTCGACAATGCCGGACCGGGCGCCGCGCGCTATACAGCGGTCGCACTGACTCTGGATGCCCTGGTCGTACCGACGGTGGCCGCGCCGGAGTTCTGGACCTGCACGACGCCGACCCAGACCGCAGGCCGGACCACGGTGACCTGCAGCATCGACGCGTTCGCTGCCGGCGGCAATGCGTCCTTCAGCATGGCCTTCGTCGCGGATGCGTCTTTCGGCGGAAGCAGCGTGCGCATGGATGTCGCCGCCGACAGCCAGAACCAGGACCCGAACGCGGGCAACAACGGTGCCTACGCCAATGTGGCCATCCAGCCGCGTGCGGACCTCAGCATCAACGTCACCGCCGCGTCGAACACGGTCGATGTCGGACAGACCGCGTCGTTCACGGCCATCGCCGCCAACGCAGGTCCCAGCGATGCGGAAGCCACCGCAGTGGCGTTGGTCTTCGATGCCCTGGTCTCGCCGACGGTGGCCGCGCCCAGCGGTTGGAACTGCAATGCACCGACGCAGGCCAGTGGCAACACCACCGTGACCTGCACACGGGCGACCTTCGCGAACGGGGCGAGCGCGCAGTTCATCGCCAGCTTCGTCGCCGACGCCGCGTTGAGCGAACGCAATGTGCGGTTGGAGACTGCGATCTCCTCGGTCACGACCGACTCGGCCAGCGCCGACAATCAGGCGGTCGCCAGCGTGACCGTGCAGGCCGTCGCCGGTCTGGCCATCACCGCCAGCGCCGCGCAGTCCTCGATCCAGGGCGGTCAGAACGCGGCCTTCACCGTCGATGCCACGAACCTGGGCCCCGGCACGGCCTCGGGCGTGCAGGTGACGCTGGTGCTGGATGCGCCGGTGACGCCGAACGTGACTGCACCTGCGGGTTGGACCTGCGCCGCACCGGTGCAAACACCGACCAGCACCAGCGTCGCGTGCGACACCGCGTCACTGGCCAACGCCGCCACCGCGCAGTTCGGCCTCGGCTTCACTGCCGGCGCCGCATTGAGCAATCGCACGGTTCGCCTGGAAGCGAGCATCGCCTCCAGCGCCTACGATCCGGCGATGGTCGACAATCAGGCCAGCGCCAGCGTGGTCGTGCAAGCGGTGTCGGATCAGGCCGTCGCCTGGATCAGCGGTCCGATCGGCAAGATCCGGGCCACGACCACCGAGACCTTCGGACTGAGGTTGATCAACGCAGGACCGCAAACGGCGCACAACCCGACGGTCACGATCACCGGCGATGCGCCGGCGGCGAACGTCACCGTGGGCGCACCCGCGGGCTGGACCTGCACGGTGGGCGGCAATACAACGCACTTCCAGGCGCAGTGCCGGGCCACGAGCCTGACGGTGGGAAGCAGCGCCTTGTTCGATGTGACGGTGCTCGCGCCGCTGCGCCAGGGCAGGGGCAATACCGACACGCTGACCCTGTCCGCGCAGACCGGCTCCACCAGCACGGACGCGAATGCGGGCAACAACAGCGCGGTGCGCACATTGACCATCATCGGCAAGTCAGCGGCCTCGAACGGACCTTGACCACGCCCCCCCTCCCCTGCAACGCCGCTTTGGCTGCGTTGCAGGGGGCGGAGAGGGGCGTAGGCATTCCTTCGAATCATCTCTGCTTTCGGCCGTGGACCGATTCAGAGCCTCATGTCGAAGTGCCGCCCTAATGGCTGACATGCGCAGCGTCAGTGAGTTTCAGAATGTCGAGGGGCTTGTTGCTGCAGAACCGAGAATTCCTAGTGAAATCAGTCAAAAACCAAAGGATGGGTGTTCAGGTTTAACGCCGCGTTTGCAAGTCAAACATCAACCATAACAGAGGAGCGAAATTCATGACGGCCCAGGAAATTGATGCGGATGCGATTGCACGCTCATATTTTACAGAGTCGCTTCAAGTCGAGTTGGCGAGGGCGATATTCGAAAAAAATGTCACTCGTGTCGCGGATCTTGTGCCGCTAGTCGACGTTTCAGCTCGCGGGAATGATGGGGTCACCTTTCTTCAATGGGCAATAATCAGCCAGAGCCTAGAATCCATGAAAGCCTTGCTGGATGCAGGCGCTGATCCGACGCAGCATGGGCTGGAAGGGAATACGGCCATACATACGGCATCAAGCGTTCTTGATCCCGCGTATCTTGCCGAGATTATTTTCCGTGGGGCCAGCATGCGTGTGGTCAATGAAGAAACACGATCTGGCCCTTTGCGATCTGCGCTGATCGCAGATCGCGACCAGCAATTTCACGATCTATTGGCGGCTGGCGCAGACGTAAATGCCGCAGACCGTGTTGGAAATACTCCGCTGCATGTGGCCGCCCTGATTAACGAGCCTGATCGAATCATGGATTTGTTGAATGCGGGCGCTGATCCAACGGTGCGCAATACGCAAGGAGTTACGTTTCAGCGCTATATGCGCATGCCAAGGGGCGCCTCGACTGGTACAGCCATACGGACTGATCTCGGCGCTGTTGACTCATGGCTGACTGAGCGCGGTATTTCACAGGAAGAATGAAGCCGAGTAAAACTGCAAATTTGCCTGTAGAAATGAGATAAACACTCGAATATTGAGGAGGGATTGCTATGTTAAATGAAATGTTTGGTCGGCCAGGTAATGGCGATCCGCGCATCCAAACGAATCAACCAAAGCTGAGGACATTCGCGGATGATGTAAAGGGATCATTCAAAAGAGAAATTGATCTTGAGTTGGCTTATTTGTCAAGAAATGTATATCTCGATGACAATCGAGCCTTGGGATTTTCCAATTGGATACCGATGACTATTGGACAGTTAGAGGATAAGGGTATTGATCCCGCTCTGTGCGTCGATGCTTATTCGGGGTTCCGGGCGAAATTTTATTGCGACCAGGAAGATCGATATGTTCTTGCATTCAGAGGCGCAATAACTCAAGTTGGGACCTATAACGCTTTGTCCCAAGTCTTCGGAAAGGATGACGTATCGCAGTTCAACAAAGCGACGGAGCTAGCGAAAATAGCGTCGCAAGCTTTCGGCGAGGACATTGTGTTCACCGGGCACTCATTGGGTGGAGCGCTGTCTGTGGTTGCAGCGTTTAATTCCGGCTCGCCGGCAGTTGTTTTTGCCCCTGCCAGCGTGCATGAAAATATGTTGAAAAAAGTCATGCCCGCTCCACGGGATGGCGAAGAGTTTGATGTGGATGCTCTGCGCCAGGCAGTGGCTGGGACGGAATTAATTAGGAATTACGTTGTTGCCGGTGATTATGTCAACACATTTCAAGAAAAAGGGCTGATGCCGGAGCACTGGGGAACGGTTATTAGACTCAGTGATCCAAATCCGTTGACTACATTGCAATCGTATATTCCGCTCATGGAGGCTGCGCACGAATTCAGGACGCACCTTGTTGATCGCACATGCGATGCGATGAATGTGTATTTCGGGCTAAATAAAGGACGCCAGAGTGCTCTTGAGCATGTAACTGAACTTCGCAGAGGGGGGCTGTTATCTCATTACACAAATCCAGACAATGATATATACCAAAAAATTCATGATGGGATAATTAGCTCAAAGGTGGAAAATATCAAGAGAGGTACCACCGGAGAAATTGCGGCCGAGTTGACGTGTATGGCTTTGGAGCGAGGAATAATTCCAGATCGCGTTTGGAGTAATCCAGAGGTAGGGACGATTGGCATTATGGCAAAGGGGAACAATATGGGCGGGTTGAATGTGGTCGAGAAAAAAGAATGGGACCTTTGTCCAGATATGTGCCTGAGCACTCAAAGAGCTAATGAACTAACTTTAAATAGACCAGCGGATCCTAATCTCCGAGGCGATGTAGAGTTCGTGCCGTTACCTAGGAGGTAAGCATTCGTCCTCCCCACATTCTCATGACTACTTTGACCAAGCCATCATTAGGGCAGAGCACGAGGCGCGGATCGCAGGTGTGATGACAGTGTTCGCCCAGGTTACGCCCCCGATCGCGAATGACTGGCCGCCTATCCAAGGCCGATACGGTCAGAAAACACGCAGAACGAACATCATGCATTGAACATCGGACCTCTAGACCAAAGCTAATGGAGAGCAACATGCCACATGAAGCAAGAGATGGACGACAACCGGCCGACATCGCCAACGCATATCTCGCTACAGATCAGGACATCGAAACCTATGCGCTGGCAAAACAAGTCGTCGAAGGAATGCAACAAAATCTCCCGGAATTCGAGCTGAAAAATCCGAACCGCTATATATTCGTGGCAGCCTTCGACGGCACCAGCAACGACGCAACCCAGACCGACAGAAATGCGACCAACGTCCATCGTCTGTTTCAAGACTTCGACAACTTCAGCAAGAGCGGTGATGGTTTCAGCCGCATGCATGCACGCTATATTGAAGGCCCAGGGACTCAGGGTTCAGTCAAGGATCATCCTCTTGATGGGATGGATGGCAGTACCGTGCGCGATCGTGTGGTGGAAATGTACAAGGAGCTTGGCGATCAAGCTCAAAAATGGAGGCAACAGAATCCGAATGCCGAAATCAGCGTGATCACCTTCGGATTCAGCAGGGGCGCAGTAGAAAGCGCCGAATTCGCTTCGATGATCGGAAAATACGGCATCCAGACCGATGTGCAGTACCGGACGCGTGATGATGATGACGTTCGCAACAACACCAGGACATGGGCGGAGACTTTGAGCGGCCGGCCCGGGACAATCAAGGCAAAGGCCGAGTATGTAGTCTTATCTGGAGAACTCGTCAAGCAGGGCGATGTGCCGATCGTCGCAGGTCTGTTCGATCCGGTGTCGACCGGCGTCGCCGAAGAGCGCCATGACCGCGAATTGCCTAGAGGCATCTCCGGTGCGTTGCAGATTACTGCGCGAGACGAGCACCGTGTTTTTTTTCCAGTGGACAAGATTGTCGATCCAGCGGAAATCGCGAGACGGAATCACCAGGATATTGATCCGCAACGTTTTGCCAACCTCCAGGTTGCCGGCTGCCACTCCGACATCGGCGGCGGCTATGCCGACGCGCCCGGACTTGGAAACTGGTCGAACAACATCATGGGGTTGTATTTCAATACAGTCCTCGGTCGCGATGTTTGCAACACGGCACACCCGGTAGAGCCCGAACAATGCATCGTCCACAATTCCAATACTGGCGCACTGCAAAAGATTGGCTATGTGAATACCGGCGCCTGGTACGCCGATCGTACGCTGGTCGACGAGGGTCGAACACCAGATGGCAATAAAATCGCACCAGGCATCAAAACAGAATTGCATGGCTCGAAGAATAAGGAAATGCCTTACGTCAGTGTCGACAATGGCAACACGAAAGACGATCTTCCAAGTACAGGGCAGCGCGAAGCGCAGACGCGCCTCCATCCTAGGCAGGACGACAAGCACACACCTGTTCCGAAAGACGCCCAGCGACCGGTTTCTCAACTGCAAGATCCTGTCAATCCGATCAGAATGCTTCTCGAGAGTTCAACTGCGGTCACGAACCTCGTCGAGTCCGGTTTGAGCCAGAGAGCACCTCAGCTCTTGCGCGAAGCCTTGCATGAACATTTGAATGATCAAAATGTCAGCAGGTCTCTAGAGGCGTATGGCGACAGTGCTCGTGGCAGACTTTCTGCTGCAGTCGCGCTTGCCGCAATGCGGCATGGCATGGATCGTATCGGTGATGTCGCATTCAACGAAGACGGGACGAAGCTCATTCTGACCGATCGTCACGATACGCACAAAAAACTGGTGAAGCAGACCGAAGTCGATATCAAATTGGCGCTCAACACGCCGATGCGTGATAGTTTGTGCGACTTGAGTCCAGGGGATTTTCAAAAGCGCGAAAGGAATACTCTGTACGATCAGGCATTAGGGTGTCTTTACGGTCACGTGTTTAACGGTAATCTGAGTTTCAAGGACGAAAAATCGATGCAAGAGTCAGCGCGCAACATTGCAAGTCAGGCGAACCGCGACGGCCTCGAAACGATTTCGAGATTGCAGCTGGTTCACCAGCAGGGTGGTCCTTTTCATATCGTTGCGCATGACGAAGTAAAGGCACATAGGGCGTCTGAGCAGGTTGTTGTCCATCAGCCTGTCGACGAGCTTGTGAACGAGCTCTTGGAGCGACACGCTCCCTCCAGAGGCGGACGATAATCGGCGAGAACAGGGTGCCGTCTCGCAGCGTTGCGATTCCGTCGCAACGCTGCATCCTCGTGCTGCCGTTGACCGGGAACTACGAAAATCCTGATTCCCTTCTGGGGGCAAACCAAATGGCAATACGGATATGCGGCAGCCCGCCACCCTTCGTCTTTCAATCCCAGGTCAAATGCCATTCCTGTCAAAAATGACAGGTACTTGTTCGCCAGAGAGTTTCACTGAAAAGCAGATCCCTCGCCTTCGGCTCGGGATGACAGGAATTGAACTGATCCCGATCAGATGCCGAACTGATACCGCTGCCATTGCAGCGTCGGTACGCGTCGTGATCCCGGAAACGAAAACGCCCGGCCGAGGCCGGGCGTTTCGATGCAGCGCGGATGTGTCCGGGTTTTCCGATGCAATCAGACCTGCATCGTCCTGCGCGTTTCCTGTTCCTGCTGTGCAGGCTGCTGCGTGCGTGAGGTCTCGGCGAGGTTCGCGGCGACCTGCATCGGTGTGGTGCGGGCGTCGTTCTCGCTGAGCCGGGCGTGGATCGGGCCCTCGACGCCGTTGCGGCCGTCGAAGACGAACAGGGTGCGGTCCGGCTGGCCGTTGGCGCCTTCGATTCGGTTGCCGATCTCGATGTTGGTGACGCCGGTGAGGTTGGCGCGCGTGGCGGCGGCGTAGACGTTCGCGGCCATGGTGTCGTCCTGCAGCCCCTTGGCGGCCATCGCGTTGACGACCTGGCCGAACATCGGGTCCTGGCGCATGCGCTCGACGGCGGGGTCGGCGGCGGCCATGCGCGTCTCGGGACGCGTGGGGTCGGTCATGTTGTGGCCGACGATGTCCGGCGAGACCACGCCGGGGGTACGCAGGTTCGGGCCGATCACGTCGTTGGGTGCGAGGCCGTGCTGGCCGCGTGCGACGCGGTCGCTCCATTCCAGGTTGCCGTTGCGGTCGATCGTGACCAGCCGGCCCTGGTTGAGCGCCTGCTCGACCTGGTTGGCCAGTTCCTGCGGCGTTGCGTTGGGATTTGCCGCGCCGATCGAGCGACCGATCTGGTTGTTGTACAGATCCATCGCTTCGCGATTGGCGGTGTTGCCGGGAATGCCTTCGTGCGCGGTCGCGAAGGCGGCGGTCCAGCTTTCGCCGTACTTCTGCGTCATCAGCGCATTCCAGTAGGCGTGGCGGAACGCGTCGCGGTGGCCGTCGTTGCCCTGCCATTCGCCGGCGCGATCGGCCGGGATGTTGGACGGCACGGGGTTGTTCGGGAAGCGGCTGATCGCCTCGGTGCCGGCGAGCCGGGCGGTGTCGCGGAATTCGCTCAGTCCGACCAGGCCGCGATGGAAGGTCAGCTCGTCGAGCAGGGCGCCTTCGGTGCGGGTCATCCTGACCGAGTCGGTGAACGGGATGTTGAACGCGCCGAACGCACGCGGGCGGTAGTCGATCATCGTGTCGTCCGCGACTTGGTAATCGGTGCGGACCCTGCCGAGGTCGGGTCTGGACATGACGGGCTCCTGGGTTCCTTGGGGGGGCGCGATCCTGGGGGAGGGCGGTTGCGCTGGGCCGACCGTGCGGTCAGCGGCGGCCCATGCGGTGCGATTCGAGCTTGCCGTCGCGATAGCGCAGCTCGTAGTACTCCTCGTCGACGCCGTAGCCGGCGATGCCGAGTTCGTACTCGTCGATGCCGGCCTGTGCGTCGCTGTGGTCGGGCTCGCCGAGCAGCTTGACGACCTCGTCGCGGCTCATGCCGGCGTGGAGGACCTTGTCCAGCGCCGGGAGCATCCCGCCGCGTCGGTTGTCGTTGGCGTCGACGCCGCGCTGCGATTTCCAGGCGTCCGAGTCGAATGCAGAAGAATGTTCCATGGCGCAGGCCGAGAGTGAGAAGGTGAGGGCGAGGAGCAGGGCGCATGCCGGTGCATGCAGGCGTGGCCCGGGGCCGGGCGGGGGCGCGGACGGTTCCATATCCATGGCTCACGCGGGAAGTGGGGGATTGCGGCCGAACGTAGCACGGTGTCGCGAGCGGGATGAAGACCGTCGTGGCAGGCCTTCATCCCCGGTTGTCGTTCCGCCGACAGGCGGTCATGGCTGGCATCACCCCGCTCGCAAGGCGTCCGTGACCGGAATCCGTGCGGCGCGGATCGCGGGGGCGAGGCCGCCGATGAAGCCGATGCCCAGTGCGAGGGTGACCCCGAGCAGTACCAGCCCGGGCGTGACCGCGAACTGGAACGCGACCTGGGTGAAGCCGCCGCCGAGGGTGGACACGGCATACCCGTTGAAGGCGAGGTAGGCGATGATCGCGCCGAGCAGGCCGCCGCACAGCGACAGCAGCAGCGACTCGGCCATGACCGAGGCGACGACCGGGAGGGCGCCGAAGCCGAGCGCGCGCAGCGTGCCGATTTCCCGGGTGCGCGCGGAGACGGCGGAGTACATCGTGTTCAGCGCGCCGAAGGTGGCGCCGAAGGCCATGATGGTGGCGACGATGCCGGCGAGCACGCCGATGGTGCTGGTCAGCCCTTCGGACTGGCCGCTGTAGTAGTCGCGCTGGCTGCGCACGTCGACGTCGAGCTGCGGATCCTCGACGAGGCGCGCCTTCATCGATTCCAGGTCGTCGACGCTGCGCAGCTGGGCGAGCAGCGAGGACACGCCGGCGCGGCCGAACGCGCCCTGCAGGGTCTCGCGATCGGTCCACAGCTCCGAGTCGTAGGCGTCGCCGCTGCGGAAGTGGCCGACGATCGTCCAGGTGGCGCCACGGAAGCGCAGCTGGTTGCCGACGGCCAGGCCCTCGAACTGCCTGGCCGCGCCGTCGCCGACGATGATTTCCTGCACGCCGGGGCGGAAGCGGCGGCCTTCCACCATTGTGAACTCGGGGCGCAGCCTGAAACCGACCGATTCGATGCCGCGCAGGGTGACGTTGGCGCCGGTGCTCTGCCCGGGACGCGGCACTTCGGTGATCACGATCAGCTCGCCGCTGGCCAGCGGCAGGCCGTCGGTGCCGCGCGCGATGGCGCGGTCCTGCTTGATCAGGGTCATCGAGGCGATGGTGAGGAAGCTCGACAGTTCGCCCTGCGAACCGCCGCGCGTGATCACCGCCTGGTCGTCGCGGCCGTTGCCGCCCAGGGTCTGCTTGAGCCCGCTGGACATCGACAGCAGCGCGACCAGCACGCCGACCACGCCGGCGATGCCGATCACGATCACCAGCGAGGGGGCGAGGCGATCGGGGATCGAGCGCAGGTTCATCATCACGATCTCGCGCGTCTGCGTCAGCGTGCTCATGCGCGTTGCTCCCTGTTCTTGGCTTCGGCGTCGTCTTCGTCGTCCTCGCGCCTGGCGCCGAACAGCCGGCCCAGCGCGTCCAGGCCGCGATGCAGCAGGCGCTCCAGCGGCGAATCGTCGCCGCGCCCGGCGAGCGCATCGACGATCTTCAGGCGCTTCGCGGTCATGGCCGGCGGCAGGCCGACCATCACCGTCAGCACCAGCACGCTGATGCCGGCGATGACCCACACGCGCAGGTCGGTGGTGATCGGGAATTCCGGCGGCAGGCCGAGGGTGGCCACGCTGGCCATCAGCATGCCGGCCAGGGCGCCGAGCAGGCACAGCGCGAAGGCTTCGGCCAGCACCAGCCACATCACCTGGCGGTCGGTGAAGCCCAGGCACTTGAGCACGGCCAGTTCGGGGATGCGTTCGCGCACCGCCTGCGACATCGACACGCCGGTGAGGAAGAGGATCGAGAAGAACACCGCGGCGGTGATCAGGTTGACGATGGTGCCGATGTCGCCGAACTGGCGCGCGAAACCGAGCTGGAATTCCTGCTCGCTCTGGGTCTTGGTCTCGTCCGAGGAATTGTCGAACTTCGCGTCGATCTCGGCGGCGATGCGCCCGGCTTCGTTCGGATCGGCGATGCGCACCGCGAACACCCCGGCGAGGCCGCGCGCGGCCGGGCTGCGGCCTTCGTCGAACTGGCCGTAGTTGAGGTACATGACATTGGCGCGCTCGCTCCATTCCTCGTCGCGGCCGTCGAAGATGCCGACCACGCGCCATTCCCAGGTGCGCGAGCCGTCGGCCTTGGTCCAGATGAAGGAGTTGAGCGGCACGATGTCGCCGACCTTCCAGCCGTTGGTCTCGGCCAGGTTGCGGCCGACGATGGCGCCGTCGCGGGTGGAGATGAACTGGCGCCAGCCGTCCTCGCTCATGACCCATTCGGGATAGGTGTCGCGCAGGCGCTGCGGATTCACGGCGAACTGCGGGAAGAAGCCGCGGCCGTCCTGGTAGACGCCGCCGAAGAACTGCGAGTGCATCACCGACTCGACGCCGGGCACGGCCTCGATCTGCGGCATCAGGCGCATCGGCAGCGGCTGGGTGAACGAGGTCGAGGCCTGGGTGATCAGGCGGTTGGCACCGAGGAAGTCCGCCGCGCCGCCGAACAGCGAGTTCACGGCCTGCAGCAGGCCGAGCAGGGTGAACGCGGCGATCAGCGACAGCAGCGTGAGCCCGGTGCGCAGCTTCCTGCGCAGCAGCCCGGAAAGCACCAGTCCGACGTATTTCATGCGTGCTTCTCTCCCTCCCCCGCATGGCGGGGGAACGTGCCTTCCCCTCCCATTCGTGCTGTGCACGAATCTCCCTCCCCCGCATGGCGGGGGAACAGGTTTCCCTCTCCCATTCGTGCTGCGCACGAATCTCCCTCCCCCGCATGGCGGGGGAGGGGCGGGGTGGGGGCAAAACAATGCGCAGGCGTGGGATTCACTTCAGTGATGCCCCGGGTCGTCGACCAGGCGGCCCTTGTCGAGGTGCACGGTGCGCTGCGCGTACTCGGCCGCCTTCGGGTCGTGGGTGACCATGACGATGGTCTTGCCGTAGTCGCGGTTGAGCGTCTGCAGCAGGCGCAGCACCTCGTCGGCGGTCTTGCGGTCGAGGTCGCCGGTGGGCTCGTCGCAGATCAGCAGCAGCGGGTCGGAGACCAGTGCCCTGGCAATCGCGACGCGCTGCTGCTGGCCGCCGGACAGTTCGTTCGGCTTGTGCCGCGCGCGGTCGCCCAGGCCGACCAGGTCCAGCGCGATCTTCGCCCGCTTCGCGCGTTCGCCCGCGCCCATGTCGGTGAGCAGCAGCGGCAGCTCCACGTTCTTCTGCGCGGTCAGCACCGGCATCAGGTTGTAGCTCTGGAAGATGAAGCCGACGGTGTCGGCGCGCCACGCGGCCAGCGCATCGGCGGGCAGATCCTCGATCGCCACGCCGTTCACCAGCAGGCGCCCGTCGCTGGGTGTGTCGAGGCCGCCGATGATGTTCAGCAGGGTGGTCTTGCCCGAGCCGGACGGGCCCATCAGCGCGACGAAATCGCCGCGCGGGATGTCCAGGTCGATGCCGTGCAGCACCGGCACCTGCTGCTTGCCGCGCGCGTAGACCTTGGTCAGCGCGCGGATTTCGACCAGCGGTCGGGTCGCATCGTCCATGGCGGTCACTTCGCGGCCTTGGCCTTGGGATCGGCGACGACCACGCGTTGCCCGTCCTGGATCTTCGAGGCATCGTCGACGATGCGCTCGTCGGCCTTGAGGCCGGAGGTGATGCGGCGGTCGCTGTCGCGGGCTTCGCCCAGTGCGACTTCGCGGGCCTGGGCCTTGTCGCCGGCGATCACGAACACCGTGCCGCGCGTGGCCTTGGTGGCGGTTTCGCCGTCGGCCAGGCGGATCGAGCGCGAGGGCACCCACACGCCGGTCGGCTTCGGTGCGCCCGGCGCGGCCTTTTCGAGGAAGCTCACGCGCACGCCCATGTCCGGCACGATCTTCGCGTCGCGCAGCTTCAGCGCGATGCGCACCTTCACCGTGGCCTTGCTGCGGTCGGCGGCGGGGATGATCGCGATGACCTCGGCCGGGATCTTCCAGTCCGGATAGGCGTTGAGCACGGCTTCGACCGGCATGCCCGGCTTCACGCGGCCGATGTAGGCCTCGTTGACGTCGACCTCGATCTCCAGCGAGTCCATGTCGACGATGGTGCCGATGCCGGTGCGGGTGAAGCCGCCGCCGGCTGAGATCGGCGAGACGATTTCGCCCGGCTGCGCGGCCTTGGCGGTGATGACGCCAGCAAAAGGTGCGCGGACGATGGTGTTGTCGACGCCGATCGCGGCAACGTCGCGCTGGCGGCCGGCGACGTCGGCGCCGCGACGGGCGCTGACCAGCGAGGCGCGCAGGGCGTCGCGCTGGGCGATGGCCTGGTCGTACTGCTGGCGCGAGACCAGCTTGTCCTTCACCAGCGACGACAGCCGGCGGGCGCTGGCTTCGGCTTCGACCAGCTGCGCCTCGACCTGGGCGATCTGGCTCTGCGAGGCCGCCAGCTGGGCATCGGCGAGCGCGCGCTGGGCGTCGGCGTCGATCGGATCGAGCGTGGCCAGCACCTGGCCGGCCTCGACGCGCTGGCCTTCCTCGATCAGCACCTCGCGCACGCGGCCGGTGGTCTTGCTGGACACCGTGGCGATGCGCCGCGCGACGATGAAGCCCGAGGCGTCGAGCAGCGAGGCGTTGGCCGGGTCGGCGGCGTCGCGCGCGACGGCAGCCTGCACCTCGACCGGGCGGTTCATCGACATCACCACCAGGCCGGCGACGACGACGACCAGGCCGCCCACCACCCAGGGCCAGCGCTTGCGGCGCGGCTTGCGCGCGCCATGGCTGCGATCGATGCGGAGCTGGGACAGCGGGTCGGTGGGGGTGGGGGTGCTCATGGCGATCCGTGGCAAGGCGGGAAGGGTGGGGCGCGGTCGGAGTGTGACGAAGCCGACGCCGCGCCGGATGCAGGGCAGACCAGCATATCGGGCCGGCGTTGCCTGCGTCAGGTGACGTTTGTCACCTCCGATGGCTGACGCCCGCGACTGCCGCCCGGACCGGGGGATGCCGAGACTGTGCCCATCCCGACACCAGGACCGGTCATGTCATCCCAACCCTTCCCGACCCCAGCGACCACCCCGCTGGCCCGCCTGCACGGCGTGTGCAAGGCCTACCGGACCCTCACCGCGCTCGATGGCGTGGGCTTCTCGATCCGCCGCGGCGAGGTGCTGTCGGTGCTCGGCGCCAACGGCGCCGGCAAGAGCACCTCGATCGCGGTGCTGCTGGGCCTGGTCGCCGCCGATGCCGGCGAGGCCGAGGTGCTCGGCCTGGCGCCGGGCGACATCGCCGCGCGGCGTCGCATCGGGGTGATGCTGCAGTCGGCCGGCATTCCCGAGAACGCGAAGGTCGCCGAACTGCTCGATCTCACCCGCAGCTACTACCCGAATCCGCGCAGCGTGGCCGATTGCGTGGCCATGGCCGGCCTGGACGGCCTGATGGACCGCCGCTACGGCCGGTTGTCCGGCGGCCAGCAGCGCCGCGTGCAGTTCGCGCTGGCGATCTGCGGCAACCCCGAGCTGCTGTTCCTCGACGAACCGACCACCGGCCTGGACATCGATGCGCGCCAGCGCATGTGGGCGACGATCCGCGAACTGGTCGCCGGCGGCACCGGCGTGCTGCTGACCACGCATTACCTGGAGGAGGCCGAAGCCCTGGCCGATCGCGTGGTGGTGCTCGACCGTGGCCGCGTAGTCGCCGATGGCGCGATGGACGAGGTCCGCGCGCGCGTCTCGCAGCGGCGCATCCGCTGCCTGTCGGCGCTCGACGTGGCACGTGTCGGCACCTGGCCCGGCGTGCGCGCCGCCAGCCGCGACGGCGCGCGCATCGAAGTCGTCGCCGACGCCGCCGAGGACGTGGTGCGCCGCCTGCTGGCGGAGGACGCCGCGCTCACCGAGCTGGACATCCGCCGCGCCGGCCTCGCCGACGCCTTCCTCGAACTCACCCGCGACACCGACCGCGAGGCCGCCTGATGAATACCGCTACCGCCATGTCCGCCGATCCTTCCCCGCATGCGCCGCTGCGCAGCTACGCGCTCGAAGCCTGGTACGAATGGCGCCGCCTGCTGCGCACGCCGTCCTACGTCATTCCGACCCTGCTGTTCCCGGCGCTGTTCTACGTGCTGTTCGGCGTGCTGCTCAACAAGGGCAAGGGCGACGCCGCGCACTATCTGCTCGCCACCTACGGCGTCTTCGGCGCGATGGGCGCCGGCCTGTTCGGTTTCGGCGTGACCGTGGCGATGGAGCGCGAACAGGGCCTGCTGACCTACAAGCGCGCGCTGCCGATGCCGCCGGGCGCCTACCTGGCCGCGAAGATGGTCACCGCCGTGCTGTTCGCTTCGGCGATCTTCGCCCTGCTCGCGGTGCTCGCCGCGACGCTGGGCGGCGTATCGCTGCCGGCGGCGCAGTGGGCGCTGCTCGCCCTGGTCTGCGCGCTGGGTGTGCTGCCGTTCTGCGCGATCGGCCTGTTCATCGGCACGCTGGTCGGTGGCCAGGGCGCGCCTGCCGTGGTGAACATGCTTTTCCTGCCGATGGCGTTCCTGTCCGGGCTGTGGCTGCCGCTGAAGCTGCTGCCGTCGTGGATCGCCGGCATGGCCCCGGTGTGGCCGGCCTACCACCACGCGCAGATCGCGCTGAAGGTGATCGGCCTGGACGGCGGCGGCCTGCTCGCGGTGCACATCGGCGTGCTGGTCGGCATCACCGTGCTGTTCGCCGCGCTGGCGCGACGCAGGCTCGCGGGTTGATGCCGGTTGTATGCATGAAGCAACCCATCCCCACCCAACCCGTCCAGCCCTCGCGCCTTGCACTCGGGCGCTCATCGGCGCGCGAGGCAATGCCTCGCAGGCGCGCCGCTTCGCCCCCTTGAAGGGGAGGGCTTGAAAGCGCGGTGCTCTGCTCCCTCCCCTTCAAGGGGAGGGCCGGGGTGGGGATGGGTTTCATGTCTCGAACCTGCCTTCTGCCGCCTGCATTACCCTAACGTCCTCTCATTGCCACCACGCCACGAACCCACCATGTCCTCCTCCTTGATGCCCCTGCTGCTGCGCTGGCGCAACCGCCTGGTGCCCGATTCGCTGGGGCTGGGCTGGATGCCGGTGTTCACGCTCGGCTACCTGCTGTTCCTGTTCATGCCTTTCGTGCTCAGCGGATTGGGCAAGCCGCGCGGCGACTGGTTCGGTGCCGCGGAACTCATGCTCTGGCCGACCCTGGCCTCGGTCGCGGTGTTCCTGCCGGTGTATTTCCTTGCCTATCGGGTCGAGGGGATGGCCCGGGTGGCCTGCATGCTGCTGATCGCCGGGCTCGGCTATGCGCTGATGTGGGTCAACCCGTTCGCCAACGCCTACATCATCTATGCCGTGGCGTTCGCAAGCGGGGCCGGACGGACGCTGTGGCCGCGCGTGGCGTGGGCGTTGCTGATCCTGCTCGGCTTCCTCGCGGTGGTGCTGCTGCTGTCCACGCCGATCTTCGTGTACCTGATCACCGCCATCGTTTCGGTCGGCGTGTTCTTCGGCAACTACCAGTTCATCGAGAACCTGCGCAAGCGCGTCGAACTCAAGCTCAGCCACGACGAGGTGCGCCGCCTGGCCACGGTCGCCGAACGCGAGCGCATCGGCCGCGACCTGCACGACCTGCTCGGCCACACGCTGTCGCTGGTCGCGCTCAAGAGCGACCTGGCCGGCAAGCTGCTGGCGCGCGGCGAAGGCGACGATGCCCGCGCCGCCGAAGCCCGCGCCGCCGCGCAGCGCGAGATCGCCGAGGTCAGCCGCGTCGCGCGCGAAGCCCTGGCCCAGGTGCGTTCGGCGGTGACCGGCATCCGCGCCGCCGGCATCGCCGCGGAGCTGGTGTCGGCGAGATTGCTGCTGGAGACCGACGGCGTGGCCTTCGCTTCGCAGGTCGATCCGCGCTGGCTGGAAGGCGGCGCGCTGCGGGCCGAGGTCGAGACCGCGCTGGCGATGACCGTGCGCGAGGCGGTGACCAACATCCAGCGCCATGCCCGCGCGCGCAAGGCGAGCGTCGAACTCGAAACCATCGGCGGCGACGCGGTGTTGCGCATCGTCGACGATGGCCGCGGCAGCGACATCGTCCCGGGCAATGGCCTGGACGGCATGCGCGAGCGCATCGAGGCGCTGGGCGGACGCCTGCGCATCGATTCGCGACGCGGCGAAGGCACGCGCATCGAGGCGCGGTTGCCGCTGCAGGCCGGCCATGACGTGGCCATGGCGGTGAACGCATGATCCGCATCCTGCTCGCGGAAGACCAGGCGATGGTGCGCGGCGCGCTGACCGCGCTGCTGTCGCTGGAAACCGACATCGAGGTGCTCGGCGCCGCGCCCGACGGCGAAAGCGCCTGGCGCGAGGTGCAGCGCCTCAAGCCCGACCTGCTGGTCACCGACATCGAGATGCCCGGCCTCAGCGGGCTGGAACTCGCGCAGCGCATCCAGCGCCACGAACTGCCGACGAAGGTGGTGATCGTGACCACCTTCGCGCGCGCCGGTTTCCTGCGCCGCGCGCTGGATGCCGGCGTGTCCGGCTACCTGCTCAAGGATGCGCCGGCCGAAGACCTCGCCGAAGCCCTGCGCAAGGTGCATCGCGGCGGCCGCGCGATCGATGCGCAGCTCGCGCTCGAAGCCTGGTCGGAACCCGACCCGCTCAACGACCGCGAACGCCAGGTGCTGCGCCTGGCCGGCGAGGGCCTGTCCGCCGGCGAGATCGCGACGCAGCTCAGCCTGTCGCAGGGCACGGTGCGCAACTACCTGTCCGAGGCCATCGGCAAGCTCGGCGTCGGCAACCGCATCGAAGCGTATCGGCTGGCCCGGCAGAAGGGCTGGCTGTGAGCGCGCCGCCGCCCGCCGACAGCGGATAAGTCCCGGGCGCATCGCGCCTCCGTCCCGCTGCATCCCCGCATCCCGTGGCCGGTCACATCGGCCGCACTGGATCGTCCTGTCCCTCCATCGCCCACCTGCGATCCATTCACCAAGGAGTCCACCCATGTCCCCCTGCGCCCCCTCCCGACGCCTGCCCTTCGCCATGGCGATCGCCGTCGCCATCGCGGCTTCGATGTCCAGCGCCCACGGCGCTGCGCCGTCCGCGCGCGACAACGACCCCGGCAACGATGTGCTGATCGACAACGTCCGCGTGTTCGACGGCAGCCGCGTGCTGGCGAACACCCGTGTGCTGGTCATCGACGGCCGCATCGCTGCGATCGGATCCAAGGCGGCAACGCCGGCAGGCGTGAGCCGCGTCGACGGCAGCGGCAAGACCCTGTATCCGGGCCTGATCGACGCGCATGCGCACAGCTGGGGCGAGGCCCAGAGCGATGCGCTGCGCTTCGGTGTCACCGCCGAGCTCGACATGCTCGGCGACTGGAACCGCCTGCCGCAGCTCAGGCGCGAGCGCGAATCGATGGCGCGCACGCAGCAGGCCGACCTGTGGAGCGCGGGCGCGGCGGTCACCGCGCCGGGCGGCCACGGCACGCAGTACGGCATGAAGGTGCCGACACTCGACAAGGATGGCGACCCGGCGGCCTTCGTCGCCGGCCGCATCGCCGAAGGTTCGGACTACATCAAGATCATCCTCGAGGACTTCAGCGCGCACAGCGAAACGCGGCGCATCCCGACGATCACCCATGCGCAGGCGAAGCAGGCGATCGACGCCGCGCATGCCGGCAAGCGCCTCGCCGTGGTCCACGTCTCGCGCCTGCGCGACGGCACTGCCGCGATCGAGGCCGGTGCCGATGGTCTCGTGCATATCTTCGGCGAACCCGCCGATGCGGCCTTCGTCGACGCAGCGAAGCGCCGCAAGGCCTTCGTCATTCCCACGCTCTCGGTGCTCGGCACCATGGCGCAGGCCGGCGAAGGCGCCAAGCTCGTCGACGACGCGACGCTGTCGCCGTGGCTGACCAAGGAACAGCGCGACAGCCTCAAGGCCACCTTCGGCGCGGGCGATCCGCACCCGGCCGTCCTCGCCGATGCCATCGCCAACGTGCGCGCGCTGCACGCGGCGGGCGTCGACGTGCTCGCCGGCACCGATGCCGGCAACCCCGGCACCGCGCACGGTGCGAGCATGCATGGCGAACTCGAACTGCTGACCCGCGCCGGCCTGTCGCCGAGCGAAGCCCTGGCCGCCGCGACCTCGGTGCCCGCGCGCCGCTTCAGGCTCGCCGATCGCGGCCGCATCGCGCCCGGCCTGCGCGCCGACCTGGTGCTGGTCGACGGTGATCCGACCACCGATATCCGCGCCAGCCGCGCGATCGTGACGGTGTGGAAGAACGGCTATGCGGTTGAACGCAAGCGGCCTGCTGCCGGCGAGACCGCGAGCCCGGTCGGCGAAGCGCTGCCCGAGCAGACCGTGCTCTCGGATTTCGATGCTGACGCTGCAGGCAATGCCCCGGGCGTGGTGCCGGCGAATTTCGGCGCCGGCTGGATGTCGACCACCGACCAGATGGCCGGCGGCGCATCGATCGGGCAGATCCGCCGCATCGCCGGTGGCGCCAACGGCAGCGCCGGTGCGCTGGAAGTCAGCGGCGAGATCAAGCCCGGCTTCGCCTTCCCGTGGTCCGGCGCGATGGTGTTCCCGTCGAAGGTGCCGATGCAGCTCGCCGATCTCTCCTCGCGCAAGGACCTGGTCTTCCGCGTGCGCGGCGACGGCCGCCGCTACGCGCTGATGCTGTTCCACGGCAACCAGCAGATGCCGAGCATGCAGATGTTCGAGACCACCGCCGACTGGACCGAAGTCCGCGTGCCGCTGAAGAACTTCCCCGGCGCCGACCTCGCCCGCGTCCGCGGCCTCGCCTTCACCGCCGGCAACCCCGTGGGCGCGTTCGCCTTCGTGCTGGATGACGTGCGGATCGAGTGAGGGTGCAGAGATTGTGCAGGGCGCTTGCGCTTGCCCCCTTTGCAAAAGGGGGGCGACGCGCGCAGCGCGGCGGGGGGATTTGCTGGCGCAAGCCTTGAACCTGGCGCATCGATGATGCCGGGCTGGCCGGAAATCCCCCGCGACCGCTTCGCGATCGCCGCCTACTTTGCAAAGGGGGCTTGCAAGGGCCGGCAATGTGGTCGTTTCTGTGGGAGCGACGCGAGTCGCGACCGGAATCGCTGGGAAATCACAGGTCGCGACTGGCGTCGCTCCCACAGAGACGTCGTTCTCCGCTAGTTGCTGCGGAAGCGTCGCCGTACGGCGGGAAGCAACAGGAGTGCCACGACCATGATGAGCAGGGACAGTGATTTGGCGAGATGGTCGCGCGGCGCATCGTAGTGTCCGCAATAGACACAGAACACCGGAATCCGTCCCTGCATCCACCAGTAGAGCGCGTGCGCCGCGACCAGTACCATCGCGCTTGCGATGATGGTCCAGCGCAGCCTCGATGCACGCTGGATGAACAATCGAACGCTCCACAGCGCAAGTAGCAATCCGGCGAAATGCAGTGCCAGGAACATCCGTGCATATGGCACCTGTGCGACTTCGGCCGTGTACGAGGCGGTGATCAGCGCGCTCGCCGCGTTGCCGCGTCCCTCGATGGCGGGGGCGGCAGGTGCGTTCAGCATCGCGGCGATCCTGGGCGTGAGTTCCGGCGGGACGATGTAGGACCAGTGCGCCATGCTCAGACTGGCATGGATGCACGCCAGCATCACGATCGCGCCTGCCACGCACCAGACACCGCCGCCCCAGTCACGCGGGCCGTCGAGGATCGCGTGCAGCAGGCCGGCACGATGCGGTGGCGGCGCGGTCGATGAGAACGAGTTTCGGGCCCTGTCCGACAGCCACAGGTACAGGACCGGCACGATGAATGCGATGCCCGTGACTACGTCGAGCAAGCGATCCGGTTCTCCCTGCAGGCCGACGATCGGAGGGAAGACGAGCGATCCATCGTGCCAGCGCAGCAGGCACAGGGCGAGCAGCCATGTCGTCGCGAGCCAGCGGAAGTATGACGCTTTGCGGAAAAAGGCTTCTGCGACGAACAGACCCGAAAACGCAACGATGAGCCATGGCAGCTCATCAGCGGGAATGACGCTGAATTCCGATGGCGGGATGCCATGCTGCATCGCCATGGCGCGCGCAGCGTCCAGTTCGGCCGGCGTCAAGCTCCACAGCAGCAAGGGCAGCAGCGCCGATACCGCCGCGCCCCACAGCATCAGCGGCACTCCGAACAGCCACAGCCAGCCACCGAGGCCGTGGGGGCCCGGCGAATACGAGGCTGAGGTCGTGGCGGCTTGCTCGTTCATGTCCGCTTCGTCGAGATCGACCAGCGCCGGTAGGCCGTGGTGACGATCACGAGAATCAGCACGATGCCCCATTCATGCCACATGCCCCTGAAATCGGTGTGGTCGAGCAGGGGGCTGCACCAGTCTTGCTGGGTAATCCGCAGTGGTGCAGCCATCGCCAACGCAAGCGCGGGTATGGCGACCCAGGCGATCCACCGTGCGCCACGAACGAAACCAACCACGGCGGCGAGGATCAACAGGCCTGCTGCATACGAGATCGTCAGGGCTTCTCGATACGCTTCGATCTGGCGCAATGAATATCCGCTTCCGACCACCGCCATGCCGTATCCGCAACCATCGTTCGCAGGGTCGGCGGGGTGCGGTGACGGAATCGTTTGCGATGCAACATCGGCGAAGACCATCCATTCGGAGAAGAGTCCGAAGACGGCATAAGCCAAGGCGCCAGGCAGCAGCCAGTATCCGCGCGACCAATCGATCGGTCCGTTGAACAGTGTAGTGTCGAAGAGGTTGGCGTGCGGGGGGATGGTGCTTTCGGCGAAAGTGTTGCGGATGCGTTTCGAAAGGCGAACGCAAATGAAGGCAGTGATCGCGAAGCCCAGAATGCTCGCGGCGAGGATTCGATAGTCCGCAGGATGGCGATCGATTGCCACGAGCGTGGCGCACAGGATGCCGAGCATCAGCAGCACGAGCGGCCCCCGTCGCGGCAGGTTCGAGTCGCGCGCGAACCATCGGGTTGCCCACCACCACGAGACAAGCACCAGCAGCACATTGAAGCCATAGGCCCGATAGACCCATACGTGGTCCATCGGATACGTCGAGGCTTCGTTTTGTCGCAGGTATTCAATGAAGTCAGGCACGGATGCCGCAACCGACGCCGTCAGGAACACCGGCAACACCGCCGTCGCCCACGTGACCGGCCACAGCCAGCCGCCGAGGCCGGTGGGTTGCGGTCGCTCAGCCGGCGTCTCGTCGCTCATCGCGTTTGCGACCTGCCCGTCACTTGCCCTTCACGCAGGCGCGCAGCCGGTCGCGTGCGGCGTGGCCGCCGTGCCATTCGATCTTCAGCACCGGCTTGCCCTTGATCGACAGTTCGAAGGGCTGGCGGTCGACCATGGTGTCGAGGGCGGCTTCGATGGTGGGGACGGCGAAGGCGATCACGCCGCTGTCGGTGCCGGGTTGCGTGTAGTTGAAAGCCTTGACGGTCTGCGCCGGTCCGTCGAACTGGTCGAGCTTGACCTGCACGGTCGCCATGTCGCGCGGCTTCGGGACATCGGGGCCCCAGAAGGTCAGCATCGCGCCGCGATAGTCGCCGCCCGGGCCGCTGATGGCGACCATGCCGTCGAGGTTCGCGAACATCGCCATGCAGTACTCGCCGGCCGTGGCGCCTGCGCGGGCGCGGAAGTGATCCCAGAAACCTTCGCGGTAGCGCCGGAACTTCGGGTCCTTCTCCAGGGCGGCCTGGCGGTCGAGATTGCCCGACAGCGCCTCGAGGACGTTGAACGCGGCGTCGATCTTCGAATGGATCGGGTCCGGCGGCGGCGGGCCTGCCGCCGGGCCGTTCACGTCGTCCGGGCCATAACCGACCTTGCTGCAGATCGGGATGGCCGCCACCCCGTGCGAACCGCCCGTGCTGCCGACCTGTGCGTCGCCGGGCGCGGGGCCGTTGGGGCAGGGATAGGTGTCGGCGAGCGCGAGCCCGGGCAGGGCCAGGAGCGCGAGTGTGGCGAGGGTGGTGGATCGGCGTCGGATCATGGCAGTTGCCCAGTGAGACTGCGCGCAGGTTAGCGCACCGTCCCGCGGCCTGCGGCCGTCCGCGCGCACGGACGAAGTCCGATTGACATGCGTCCGGGGGCGGGCCTAGAGTCGATGAGGTCTTGCTTGGAGCAAGGGCCCGACCTTTCCGTCATGAAGCGTGTCTCAGAGGAGGCTGCGCCGTGATCCAGAAGGCACCTGACAAGGAACGCCTCGTCCAGGGCACCGCAGCAGCTGCGTGCCTCTCCGTCCTGTTGTCCCTCTCCGGCCTGTGCCTGCCGCAGCAGGCGAATGCGCAATCGTCGATCGAAACCGAGGATGGCATGCGCATCGACGCGATCCGCGTCGAGATCCGCAATCCCGGCGAAGACAGCGCGTTGAATCGTCGCATCGAGGATGGCGTGCGGCGCGCCATCGCGGTGTTCCCGGGCGATCGATTCCAGAACGATGCCTTCCGGTTCGCGCTGTCGCGGGCGATGCGGGTGCCCGGCGTCGCCAGGCTCGATTTCGACCTGGGGTTCGCCGAAAGCGGCGGCCTGGATCTCGTTGTCGATGTCCAGCTGCAGGCCGCGAACGGTGCCGCTGCGAAATCCGCCGCATTTCCGGTGCTGGTCGATCGCGAAGGCCGCTTCCTGCGCATGAAGCTGGAAGGCCTGGCCATGTATTACAGCAATCACGGTGCGTGGTACGGCCGGCCCGACCTGATGCTGGCGGGCAATCCGCTGGTCGACGGCGAAGCCGCTGGCGACGGTTTCTCGCAGTGGTTCGAAGGGTATGCGCATCTCGGCCTGTACGGCATGGTGCCGCTCGGGGAGACGGCCAGCCTGTATGGCGGCGCCAGCGTGATCTCGAGCGCTTCGGTGGGGCAGGAGTTGTTCACGGACACACCGCGTGGCCATACCGCCGTCGAGGATGCCTATGTCGGTGTCGTGGGCGGGCGCACCGGCGAATCCGGCGATCGCTTCGTCTACAACATCTCGGCGGGCCGGCAGCGGTTCACGCTCGGCGACGGGTTCCTGCTGGTCAACACCGCGTCCAACGGCAGCAACCGCGCCGCGCTGCAGTCGAATGCGCGCTGGGCGGCCGACTTCGTCGCACTGGCGCAGTTCACCTACAACAACACGCGTTTCGAGGTGTTCCGCGTCGACCCGGACGAATTGCCCTCGATCGACGGGCGCACGCTCATCGATGGCGTGAACGTGCAGACCCGGCTGCGCGGCGGCTGGGAAATCGGTGGCGCCCATCTCCGCGTGCCGCGTTCCGACGCCGCGTACTTCACGCCGACGGGCCAGCTGGGTCGCGAAGGCCTGCGCGTGAACGATCTGCGCCTGCGCTGGCAGCCCCGCAGGGCGGACAAGGCGGGGCCGATCCTGTCCGCCGAATACGCCGTGCAGGACAACCGCCGTTTCGACATGCGTGCCGTCGGCTGGAGCGCGGAAGCGCAGTACCAGTTCCCTGAGGCGCGCTGGTCGCCTTCGATCTCCTACCGATACGCAGCCTTCTCGGGCGACGACGCCGACACCGAGCGCTTCGAGCGCTGGGACCCGCTGCTGTCCGGCGGCAACGGCGAGCAGTGGGTGCAGGGCATCAACCACTTCAAGGTCGTGCAGGATTCGAATCTCCGCACGCACCGCCTGCAGCTGCGGCTCCGGCCCACGCGCCAGATCGAGCTGGTGCCGCAGGCCTGGCTGTTCCGCGCGGACAGCCTCACCAACATCGGCGGCAATCCCGCGTTGACCTTCCTCTCTTCGCGGGACTACGGCTCCGAGCTCAATCTCACGGTCAAGTACTTCCCCTCGCGCAATCTCTATGTGCACGGCCATGTCGCGGCCACGTTCCCGGGCGATGCCGTCGAGGATGCCCTGGGCGGCGATGCCGACACCTGGTGGAGTTTCGCCTGCTTCGTTCGATACGCCTTCTGAACCGACGCAAAGGAGAGTCCGATGTCCACGTTCCGACAGATGCTGGCCACTGCGCTGGCCATGTTCGCGCTTTCCGCAATACCGGCGACGCAAGCGGTCGCCGCAGGTCCTGGTGCCACGGCCCAGCGCGACATCGCGCCCATTCCGGACGATTACTTCGTCCCAGGACGCATGCAGGGCAAGACCGTGCTGGTGACGGGCGGCGCCCGGGGCATCGGCCGGATGTCCTCGATCCGCGCCGCACGCGAGGGCGCCAATGTCGTCGTCGCCGATGTCCTCGAAAAGGAAGGCACGGCCACGGTCGCCGAGATACGGGCATTCGGCGGCAAGGCGATCTTCGTCAGGACCGATGTGCGCAGCACGGCGGACTGCGACCGCATGGTCGAGGAAACCGTGAAGGCGTTCGGGCGCCTGGACGTCGCGCTCAACGCGGCCGGCGTGATGGATGCCGTGCCGCCCGCCGACGCGGTGGACGTGAAACGGCAGCGCAACCAGATCTTCGCCTCGATCCACGAGGCCACCGACGAGTACTGGCAGACGACGCTCGACGTCAACGCGACCGGCGTCTTCAAGTCCATGCGCTCCCAATTGCGGCAGATGCTCAAGCAGGGGCAGGGCGGCGCGATCGTCAACATCGGTTCGATCGCCGGCCTCACCGGCCTGTCCGGCAACCCCGCCTATGTCGCCAGCAAGCATGCGGTCACCGGCATCACGCGCAACGCCGCGATCGATTACGCGCCCTACGGCATCCGCGTGAATTCGGTGAACATGGCCGCGACGGAGACGCCGATGACCGAAGCCGCCTTCAGCAAGGTGCGCGCCGTGCAGCAGGAGCGTGCGGCCGATCCCTCGCTCGCCGGCATGCCGAACATGGGCATGCTCAAGACCCAGAGCCTGCTGATGTTCGCCGACAGCAAGCATCGCCAGGCCACGCCTGCCGAGCAGGCGGCCGTCATCCTGTTCCTGTTGTCGCAGGAAGCCTCCAACATCACCGGCGCGGTCTGGGCCACCGATGGCGGCTGGACCGCCTATTGAGTCCTCCCATCGATCGGTCCGGGGCTCGAACGGGTCAGTCAGGCCCGTTCGGGACCGGGTCGAGGCCTGATCGGTCGTATTCCAGCGATGGCATGCGTCGTTCGATGCATCGCCACCATCGTCAGCCTAGTGGACCGTCGTCCACCGCGATGTCGAAATGCAGCACCTCTTCGCGGGTGCCCAGTTTGGTGTACAGCGCGATCGCCGGGTCGTCGCCGTGGTCGGCCTGGACGAAGACCACCCAGGCACCGCGTTCGGCGGCGAGGCGCTGCAGCGTGCGGATCAACGCAGTGGCGATGCCCCTGCGTCGATGCGCGGCGGACACGGCGAGGTCGTAGAGGTAGACCTCGCTGCGCTCTCGCTCGAACTTGCGCAGGGTGTAGGCGACGAGCCCGCCGACTACCGCACCGCCTTCGGTCGCGACCAGCGCGTAGACGCCGTCGTCGGCGAGCAGGTCGCGCAGGTAGTCGGGATCGGGCCGCTGCGCGGTGTACGTCTCCCTGTCCTCGAAGACTTCGCCGAAGAGGGTGTTGAGGTCGGCGAACGTGCCGGCATCGCCGGGGGTCAGGCGCTCGATGCGGAAGGGGGTGATGTCGTCCATGGCGGACATCCGGCGGGGGAGGTCCGGATGGTCGCGCGCCGCCGCTGCATCCACCACCCCCTCCCGACCGTCCATGCCATCAGTTGGGTCCCGGCGGGCTTGCGTCGCCGGCCCCTTCGCCCAATATCCCCATTTCGACCCCTGCACCCGGAAGCCCCCATGACCCTGACCCCCGAGGCCGCCACGCCGCCGTCCGACGACGCCACCCCCGCCGGGGCCAAGCCTGCGGCAGCCACGGGGTCCGTGCCCCCCGCGCTGCGGGTGGAGGGGCTGGGCAAGCGGGTCCGGCTGCCTTCGGGCGAGCTGACCATCCTCGACGGGGTCGGCTTCGACATCGCCCGGGGCGAGAGCGTGGCCATCGTCGGTGCCTCGGGCTCGGGCAAGAGCACCCTGCTGGCGCTGATGGCCGGGCTCGACACCCCCAGTGACGGCCGCGTGCTGCTCGACGGCGCGGCGCTGTCGACCCTCGATGAGGACGGCCGGGCGAAGGTGCGCGGCGAGAAGGTCGGCTTCGTGTTCCAGAGCTTCCAGCTGCTGCCGTCGCTGACCGCGCTGGAGAACGTGATGCTGCCGCTGGAACTGCGCGGCGACGCCGATGTCGAGGGCCCGGCCCGCGAGATCCTCCGTCGCGTCGGCCTCGGCGAGCGCCTGAACCACTACCCGCGCCAGCTGTCCGGCGGCGAGCAGCAGCGCGTGGCCCTGGCCCGCGCCTTCGTCACCCGGCCGTCCCTGCTGTTCGCGGACGAGCCCACCGGCAACCTCGATACCCGCACCGGCCAGGCGATCATCGAACTGCTGTTCGGCCTGAACGCCGATGCCGGCACCACCCTGGTGCTGGTGACCCACGATGACCATCTCGCCGAGCGCTGCGACCGCGTGCTGCGCCTGGACGGCGGGCGGCTGGTGTCGGCATGAGCATCGTTTCCAGCGCAAAAGCAAATCCCCCCGTCGCCCGCTGCGCGGACGTCGGCCCCCTTTTGCAAAGGGGGCGAGCGCCTCTGTGCCGAGGGCGTGAAAGAGTGCGATCCGCGAGGGCGATGCATTCGCGATTCGGCGCCGACCAATCCGCCTCGTCGCGAATCAGCGCCGTTGCTTTCCCCCCTTTGCAAAAGGGGGGCAGGGGGGATTTGCCTTTCGCGATTGATGTGACCGGAGGCCGCGCATGAGGCTCTTCTCCCTCGCCTGGCGCCAGCTGCGGCGCGACCTCGCGGCTGGCGACATCCGCATCCTCGTCGCGGCGCTGGTGCTGGCGGTGGTCGCGGTCAGCGCGGTCGGGTTCGTCACCGATCGCGCCGAGCGCATGCTCGCCAGCGAAGCCAATCGTCTGCTCGGCGGCGATGCGGTGGTGCGCGGCGACGCGCCGATCGCCGGGCGCATCCGCGAGGCCGCGAACCTCGGCGGCCTCAAGCGCACCGAAACCGTGGAGATGCCGACGATGGTGCGCGTCGGCAGGGGCGAGACCGCGCGTCTCAAGCTCGGCGAGCTGCGCGCGCTCGGCGAAGGCTTCCCGCTGCGCGGCGGTTTCCGCATCCGCGATGCGCGCGGCGAACGTGACGTGGCCGGCGGTCCGGCCGCCGGCACCCTGTGGCTCAGCCGCGCCGGCGCCGACCAGCTCGACGCGAAGCCCGGCGACCGCATCGGCATCGGCGAACGCGAGTTCACGCTCGCGGCGGTGGTGCTGCAGGAGCCCGATGGCGCCATCGATTACTTCAACGTCGCGCCCAAGGTGTTCCTCCCGCTGGCCGACCTGCCGTCGACCGGCCTGATCCAGCCCGGCAGCCGTGCAGGCTACAAGCTGGTGATCGCCGGCGAAGCCGCGGCGGTCGAATCCTTCGTGAAGACCGCGAAAGCCGCGATTGGTCGCGGCCAGCGTCTGGAAACGATCGCCGATGCGCGACCGGAAATCCGTTCCGCGCTCGATCGCGCCAGTCGCTTCCTCGGTCTCGCCGCGCTGGTGTCGGTGGTGCTGGCCGCGGTCGCGGTCGCGATGGCCGCGCGCCGGCACAGCGAGCGCCATCTTTCGGGCGCGGCGGTGATGCGCTGCCTCGGTGCGAGCCAGCGCACGCTGGCCGCCATCCACATCGGTGAACTGCTGATCCTCGGCGTGATCGCCAGCGCGGTCGGCGTCGCCATCGCCTACGCCCTGCAGTGGGGCATCGGCCTGTGGCTGGCCGACCTGCTCAAGGTATCGATCCCGCCGGCCGGCCTCGCGCCCGCCCTGCAGGGCCTCGGTGTCGGTCTCGTCGTGCTGCTGTCCTTCGGCGCGCCGCCGGTGCTGGCCCTGCGTCGCGTGCCCGCGCTGCGCGTGCTGCGCCGCGACCTCGACGTCGCCGAACCCAGCGCCTGGCTGGTCGCGCTGGCGGGCTTCTCCGGCCTCGGCGCGCTGCTGTGGTGGCAGGCCGGCTCCCCCACGCTCGGCGGCGTGATGCTGCTGGGCATCGTCGCCACACTGGCCGCGCTGGCGTCGATCGCCTGGGTGCTGATCCTCGTCGTGCGACGCGTGCGCTCGCGCTTGCGCGGCAGCCTGCGCTACGGCCTGGCGAACGTGAGCCGCCGCGCCGGCACCAGCATCGCGCAGGTGTCCGCGCTCGGCCTCGGCCTGATGGCCCTGCTGCTGCTCACCTTCGTGCGCACCGACCTGATCGATCGCTGGCGGCTGTCGCTGTCCGACGATGCGCCGAACCGCTTCATCGTCAACGTGCAGCCGGACCAGATGGCCGGCGTGCGCGATTTCCTTTCCGGGCAGGGCATCGCCGAGCCGACGCTGTATCCGATGATCCGCGGCCGCCTGGTCGAGCACAACGGCAAGCCGGTGACCGGCGCGCAGTACGCGGAGGATGGCGAACGTGCGCGTCGCCTCGCCGAACGCGAGTTCAACCTGTCCACCGCCGAGAGCCTGGGCAAGGACAACCAGGTCACCGCAGGCAAGCTGTGGCCGGCCAAGCGGCTGGCGAAGCCGGAGCTGTCGGTCGAGGAGGAGTTCGCCGCGCGCCTGAAGTGGAAGATCGGCGACCGCGTCGCCTTCGACATCGCCGGGCAGCGCTTCGAAGCGACCATCACCAGCTTCCGCAAGGTCGAATGGGAAAGCTTCAAGCCGAACTTCTTCGTCGTCGCCTCGCCGGGCGCGCTCGAGGGCTATTCGGCCAGTTACATCACCGCGGTGAAGGTGCCGCCCACGCGCCCGCGCTTCACCGCCGAACTGGTCGAACGCTATCCCAACCTCACCGTGATCGATGTCGACGCGATCCTGACCCAGGTGCGCAGCATCGGCGACCAGGTCGCGCGCGTGGTGCAGGTGGTGTTCTGGTTCTCGCTGGCGGCCGGCGTGCTGGTGCTGCTGGCGGCGGTGAGCGCCAGCCAGGACGAGCGTCTGCGCGAAGGCGGCGTGATGCGCGCGCTCGGCGGCAGCCGCCGCCAGCTGCGACTGGCGCAGGCCTCGGAATTCGCGGCGATCGGCCTGCTGTCCGGCGTGGTCGCGGCAGTGGCCGCGTCGGTGCTTGCCGGTGTGGTCGCGACCCAGGTGTTCGACCTGCCCTGGGAAGCGGACTGGGGCATGGCCGCCACCGGTGCCGCGATCGGCATTGCCGCTGCGCTGGTCGCCGGCCTGTTCGCCACGCGCCGCGTGCTGGACGCGCCGCCGTCGATCACCCTGCGCGAGCTCGACGCCTGATCGTTCAGGCGATGCGGGGATGAGCCCGCACTGAACCCGGGCGCCGCGCGTGGCGCCCGTCCTTCGCTCCGTGCCGCGATTCACTGTCGAGACGGCTCCCGGGCTGCTAAGTTGCCGCGCGGGGGATTCGCCATGTCGTGAAGGGAGATCGGAGATGTCGCGGGTTCGTCCATCGTGCGCCGTGCTGCTGACGGCCTTGCTGTTGATCGCGGGCGCCTGGTCGCCCGCCCATGCACAGACCCAGAACGCCACCACCCCCGGCGCCACGACCGCGCCGTATCCGACCGTGCAGTCGCTCACCCTGGAATGGGCGATCGGCGGTGACAGCAATCGCAACGGCGTGGTCAACGTGCGCTACCGCGCGCAGGGCGAGACGCCATGGCGCGCGGCGATGCCGCTGCGACGGATCCCGGCGGGGCTGAACCAGGGCGTGCAGTGGGCGAACCGGCATTCCGGCAGCCTGTTCGACCTGCGCCCGGGCACGGCCTACGAGATCGAACTGTCGCTGTCCGATCCCGACGGTGGACAGGAGACCCGCGTCATCAGCGCGACCACGCGCAGCGTGCCCCGGCCGGCGAGCGATGCGGTGATCAGGCCGGTCACACCCGGTGATCTGTCGGTCGCGATCGCCAACGCGCAGCCGGGCGACATCCTGCTGCTCGGTCCCGGCACTTATCCGGGCTTCGTCTTCGGTCGCGACGGCACCGCCGCGCGGCCGATCGTCATCCGCGGCCAGCCCGGCGCGGTCATCGAAGGCGAGCTGGGCATGTTCAGCCGCAGCCACGTGCATCTCGAATCGCTGACGGTCAACGGCCGCATCCGCTTCAATGCGTCGAACCACATCAGCATCACCCGCTGCACGGTGAACGCGAGCGCCACGCAGTTCAACGGCGACGGCATCGTCAGCTACCTGCGTTCGGAGAACGCCTACATCGCCGACAACGTGGTGAACGGCACCACGCCGTGGCGGGAAGACGCCTTCGGCGCCAGCGGCGCCAATCGCGGCGAAGGCATCCTGGTCACCGGGCCCGGCCACGTGATCGCGCACAATCGCGTCAGCGGCTTCCGCGACAACATCTCGCTGCTCGAAGACGGCGAGGCGCGCGAGCAGTTCAGCATCGACATCATCGGCAACGAACTGGGCGAGGCCGCCGACGATGCCATCGAGGCCGACTTCTGCTTCCACAACTGCCGCATCCTGCGCAATCGCGTCACCAACGCCTTCATCGCGTTCTCCTCGCAGCCCGGCCTCGGCGGCCCGACCTATTTCGTCCGCAACGTCGCGTACAACGTGCCGCATGTCGCGTTCAAGTTGTATCGCGGCAGCAGCGGCGACGTGCTGCTGCACAACACCATCGTCAAGGCCGGCGATGCCTTCGGCCTGTATCCCGGCGTCGGCGTATCGCGCCTGTTCACGCGCAACAACCTGTTCCTCGGCGGTTTTGCCGGCACGTACAACGGCTTCGGCAACGGCACCGGCGCGGTGCTGGCCATCGCCGACCTCGTGGTCGACGGATCGAGCCTGGATTTCGACGCATTCGGTTCCGAGACCGGCCGCTTCGAGGGCCGCTTCGCCACGACCAGCTTCAGTTCGCTGGCCTCGCTGCGCGGGTTGACCACCGAAGCGAATGCCGTGCAGGCCACGCGCGGCGTGTTCGCGAAGGCCATTGCCGCACCTTCGTCGCCGCTGACCCGCTACGCGCCGCAGGACCTGCGCCCCGCGCGCGGCAGCCTGCTCGATGCCGGGCAGGTGCTGCCGAACATCAACGACGGCTTCCTCGACGTGGCCCCGGACATCGGCGCCTACGAGGCCGGCAGCGACCTGCCGGAGTACGGCCCGCGCAGGCCACGCATCGTCAGCCGTCCGCTGCCACCACTGCAGCGGCCGGTGGGGGGCGCGCAGGGCGCGAGGCCGTTGCCGCGCAGATGAGCCTGCGCAGCTCGGGTGTCTGCAGCGTGGATCACTCCGCCATGAACCGCTTCAGCTCGTCGAGCTGCGCCTGTGCGCGACGCAGGCTGCCACCGGCGGCGCCGTCGTCCATGCGCTTGGCGAGCGCCTCGCGACCGGGGCGGTGCAGCCAGTGGTGAAAGATCAGGGTGGCGACCAGGCCGGTCGTGCCGCCGGCGAGGCAGAGCCACAGCCACATCGGGATATCGCTGGCGCCACCGCCGTTGTGCATGGCCTGCAGCGTGGCGATGACGAACAGCGGGACCACCCACAACACCCACCACGGCAATCCGACCACCATGCCGCTGATGATGTAGGCCTTGCGCATGCGCAGCAGGCGGTGCTGCACCTCGACCACCGGCAGGCTGGCGTTGACCTTGGCGATATGGCCGAGCATCACGCCGGACGCGATGATCGTGGCGATGCCGTAGGCGTGTGCGATGAGGCCGGCGACGAACAGCGGCATCGCGACGCCATGGCCGATGCGCCACATCCATACGCCGAGCAGTACGAAGCCGAGGCCGAAGGCCATCTGCACCAACTGGCCCCAGAACAGCGGGCGCAGCGTCCTGCCGATGCCGCGCAGTTTCGATTCGCGGTACTGCTGCAGCTGCAGCGCGTTCTGCTGCTGCAGCTGGTGGCCCAGCGCTTGCCAGGCCTGCTTGAGATCGTCGAGTTCCATGGTCGTGTCCATCGTGTCGTGTGTCGCCTCGTGGGGGAGGTCAGGGAAGGTCGGTGGCTGCCGGCGTTGGATCGGACAGCTGTTCGCGGATGCGTTGCTTGAGACGGTTGAGCTTGGTGGAGACATTGCTTTCGCTGATGCCCAGCACGTCGGCGATCTCGCGCTGGCTGCGCTCGTCCAGCCACAGCATCAGCAGCGCGCGGTCCATCGGCGCCTGGCGATCGATCACTGCATGCAGCGCTGCGATGCGTTGGTCCTGCTCGTGCGCCGCGCTGCCGTCGTCGACGGCAAGCGCCGGGTGTGTGTCGTGTGGTGCGTCGAGCGGTACGTGCGGCGCGCGCTGTCCGGCGCTGCGCACGTGCGAGATCGCCACGTTCAGCGCGATCCGGTACATCCATGTGGAGAACGTGCGCTCCGGGTCGTAGCCGGGCCAGGCCCGCCACAGCTGCGCGGCGATCTCCTGGACCAGGTCCTGTCGGTCGTCGGGGTGCCGGCAGTAGGTGTTCGCGACCTTGAACACGATGCCGCGATGGGCATCGAGCAGGTCGGCGAAACGCTGGCGGGCGGCATCCATGGCGTGGGCGGTGGCGATCACGGGGCGTCGGAGTGTCGTGGCGGGATGCTCACATGATTCGCAGCGGGGCGGGAAACCTCACAGCCGGCCCCGTACAATTCGCGAATGCCGATCTCCACCCGCCCCCGCCATGGCCGCTGACCACGGCGATCCCGCCCTCGACGTCCTCTGCCTGCCGTTCGACACCGGCGCGCTGGCGTGGCCGCAGACCGGTGGTGTCCTGTTCCTTCGGGCACGCGCTGGCGTGGCCCTGCGCGCGGCGGCCCGGCCGGGGCTGGTCTGCGAGCAGTCGTTCCGGCCGGCGGCGGATGCGCTGGAGCGCGACGGCTGGCGCGTGCGCGATGCGCAGGACGACGACGGCACGCGCCATCCGCTGGTACTCGTCCTGCCGCCGCGCCAGCGCGACGAGGCCCGCGCCCTGTTCGCGCGTGCGGTCGCGCAGTGCGCGCCGGGCGGCACCGTCGTCGCCTGCATGGCCAACGACGAAGGCGCGAAGTCCGGCGAGGCTGACATGAAGGCGCTGTGCGGCCTCTCCGGCAATCTGTCGAAGCAGCATTGCCGTGTGTTCTGGTCGACGCCCGATCCCGCGCGCATCGACACCGACCTGCTGTCGCGCTGGGCCTCGCTGGATGCGCCGCGCACGCTGATGTCCGGTACCGAAGATGCCTTCGTTTCGCGGCCGGGCGTGTTCGCCTGGGATCGCATCGATGCCGCCTCCGCATTGCTGGCCGCGCACCTGCCCGATGACCTTGCCGGCCGCGCGGCGGACCTCGGCGCGGGCTGGGGCTATCTGTCGCGCGCGTTGCTGCGGCGCTGCCCGGGCATCGCCTCGCTCGATCTGTACGAAGCCGAGGCGCGCGCGCTCGACCTGGCGCGCACCAACCTCGCCGATGCGCGCGTACCGGTCGCCTTCCACTGGCACGACGTGACCACGGGCCTGGCGCAGCGCTACGACGTGATCGTGAGCAATCCGCCGTTCCACGCGCAGGGCCGCGCCGATCGTCCCGACATCGGTCGCGCCTTCATCGCCGCTGCCGCCGATGCGCTGAATCCGCGCGGCCGGCTGTGGCTGGTCGCGAACCGCCATCTTCCCTACGAACAGGTCCTCGACGTGCGCTTCGCCAGTGTGCGCACCGTGGCCCAGGCCGATGGTTTCAAGATCATCGAAGCCATCAAGCAATGAGGACCCCATGGCCGTGAAGATCCTCAAGCGCATCGCCAACCTCGGCTACGGCAGCCGCAAGCAGGTGATGGCGCTGTTCCGCGAAGGCCGCATCACCGACGCCGATGGCGAGGTGCTGTATGCCGACGACGAACTCGACGTGCACGCCGCGCACGACGCGATCCGCCTCGACGGCGAACCGCTCGATCCCGCGCCCGGCCTGCTGCTGATGCTGCACAAGCCGGTCGGCGTGACCTGTTCGAGCAAGGACCAGGGCCGCCTGGTCTACGACCTGCTGCCGCCGCGCTTCAAGCTGCGCGATCCGGTGCTGTCCACGGTGGGCCGGCTCGATCGCGAGACCAGCGGCCTGCTGCTGCTGACCGACGACGGCGCGTTGCTGCACCGGATCATCTCGCCGAAGGCGAAGGTGCCGAAGGTCTACGAGGCGACCCTGGCGCGTCCCTTGAACGGCGACGAGGCCGCGATCTTCGCCAGCGGCACGCTGATGCTGGAATCCGAGCAGACGCCGCTGCTGCCTGCCGAGCTCGACATGCTCGATGCGCAGCGCGTGCGGCTCACCCTGCACGAAGGTCGCTACCACCAGGTGCGGCGGATGTTCGCGGCGGTCGGCAACCATGTCGAGGCCCTGCATCGGCCGCAGGTCGGCGGACTCGCGCTGGGCGACCTGGCGGACGGGCAGTGGCGCATCCTCGACGACGCGGACCGCGCCGCGCTGTTCGCCGGAGCGATGGCATGAGCCCGGTCGGTTTCGTCCCCGAAGCGGTGCTGTTCGACATGGACGGGCTGATGCTCGACAGCGAGCGCGCGATCATCGATTGCTGGCGCGAGGCCGCCATCGACCTGCAGGTCGAGGTCGACGACGACCTGTGGTTCCGCATGATCGGCATGCACGAAAAGGATTACGTGCCGCTGATGCTGCGCACGATGGACGAGACGCAGGTGCGTACCCTGCGCGAGGCCTGCTATCTGCGTTACCACCAGAGGATCGAGGACGGCATCCCGCTGCACGCGCACGTGCGCGACGTGCTCGTCGACCTGCAGGCGCGCGCGATGCCGCGTGCCGTGGTCACGTCCACGCAGCGCCTGCGCGCGGACCGCAAACTCGCCACCAGCGGCATCGCGTCCTTCTTCGAGATCGTGGTCACCGGCAGCGACGTGATCGAACCCAAGCCCGCGCCGGAAGGCTACCTCAAGGCTGCCGCCGCGCTCGGCGTCGATCCAGCGCGCTGCGTGGTGTTCGAGGACTCCGCGTTCGGCGTGCGCGCCGCGCTCGCCGCCGGCATGACCCCGATCCAGGTGCCGGACCTGATCGAACCCGATGAGGCCACGCGTGCGCTGGGCCATCGCATCGTGAAGGATCTGGCCCAGGGGTATGCGTTGATTCGATAGGGTGCGCGGCAACGCACCGCTTTCGTTCACGCCGTGAATTCGAACGGTGCGATGTCGCGCACCCTACGGCGTATCCAATGGCTGCTGGCGCAAGGCTCGTTCGAGCGCCTGGAACTCGCGTTCGTCGGTCCAGACATTCGCGCCGTTGATGGTGTAGCCGTCGTGGGTCGCGACCAGGATGCGGCCGTTGCCCTGCGGAACGCCGCCGCAGGTGTCGACGACGAGCACGCCGTCCGGCGGCGCCTTGCCGCGATGCACGCGCACATCGGCGACATGGACGACCACGTGATACGGCGGCTGCGAGCGGGTGTCGGATTCGTCGCGAATCGTGGCCGCGATCCGTGCCGTGAAGATGTTCGTGTAGACCGGAAAGGCCAGGCGTTCCGACCAGCTGCGTGTGCGGTAATCCAGGCCGCTTTCGCCGGGGCGCGGCACGGGCGGCGCATTCGGGCTGCAGGCCGCGGCGTCGCTGCAGGCGAGCGCGAGCAGGATGGCGATCGACGCGAGTCGTCGCGTCATGACGCGTCGTCCTCCAGCAGTCGCCGCAGGCCGTCCAGCCCGAGTTTCTCCATCGTCTCCAGATTGCGCTGCACGATCGCGTCCGGATCGGGATACGCGGCGACCGCGCGGTCGAGGCTGTCCTCGCGCAGCAGGTGCAGGGTCGGGTACGGCGCGCGGTTGGTGCCGTTGCCGGGGTCGTCCGGGTCGGTGTCGGCGAACTGGTACTGCGGATGGAAACTGGCGACCTGCAGCACGCCGTCGAGAGCCAGCGCCTCGATCAACGCGTCGACGCGGTCGAGGAAGTCGTTGTAGTCGAGGAAATCGCCCAGCACGCGCGGATGCACCAGCAGGGTGGTGTCGATCTCCTCGGCCGGCGTATCGCGCAGGCGCAGCAGTTCCTCGGCGAGTTCCTCCAGCAGGTCGTCTTCCAACTCGGCATCGCTGAGCACGAAGCGCACCTGCTGCTTCACATGCACCGCCTTGGCGAACGGGCACAGGTTCAGCCCGATCACCGCGCGTTCCAGCCAGCGGCGGGTGGCGGCGAGTTCGGGGGCGTCGTCCGGATTGGATTCGCTCATCACAGGTCGATCAGTCGCGGAAATTGTCGAACTGCAGCGGCTGCTCGAAGGTCTGGGCGCGCAGCAGGGCCATGGTGGCCTGCAGGTCGTCGCGCTTCTTGCCGGTGACGCGCAGCTTGTCGCCGTTGATCTGCGAATCGACCTTGAGCTTGGCGTCCTTGATCGCGGCCTGGATCTTCTTCGCCAGCTCGCGTTCGATGCCCTGCTTGACCGTGACCTTCTGGCGCGCGCCGGCGAGGTTGGTCTCGACATCGCCGAAGTCGAGGCAGCGCGCGTCGATGCCGCGTGCGATCAGTCGCGCGCGCAGGATCTCGGTCATCTGCTGCAGCTGGAACTCGCTGGGCGCGGACTGGTTGATCAGCTTGTCTTCCAGCACGAACTTGGCGTCGACGTTCTTGAAGTCGAAGCGGTTGGACAACTCGCGGTTGGCCTGGTCGACGGCGTTGGTCAGTTCGTGGACGTTGACTTCGGAGACGATGTCGAAGGAGGGCATGGCGGCAGCGTGGTGATCTGGGGTGCACAGGGTAACCGATCGCTCTTCTCCCTCCCCTTCAAGGGGAGGGCTGGGGTGGGGATGGGTTTCCGCGAGAGACCACCATCCAACCCATCCCCACCCAAACCCGCCCGGCCCTCGCGCATTACGCTCGGGCGCTCATCGGCACGCGAGGCAATGCCTCGCAAGCGCGGCCCTTCGCCCCCTTGAAGGAGAGGACTTCAAAGCACCGGGCTCAGCGCTTCACCAACTCCACGCGGCGGTTCTTCGCCCGGCCCTCGTCGGTGCCGTTGTCGGCGATGGGCTTGTCCTGCCCGTAGCCCTTCGAGCTCAGCCGCGCCGGGTCGATGCCCAGGCCGACCAGCGCGCCGAGCACGCTGCGGGCGCGGGCGGTGGACAGCTGCAGGTTGTGCGCGGCGGCACCGGTGTTGTCGGTATGCCCTTCGATCGACAGCTTCAGCGTGGCGTCGCCGTCGAGCAGCTTGCCGATTTCGTCGATCACCGGCTGGGCGTCGGGGCGCAGGGTCGCCTTGTCGGTGTCGAAGTTGATGTACAGCGCGACGCGGCCGTCCTTGTCGATGGCCTGCTTCATCGCTGCGGCATCGAGGAAGCCCAGCGACTGCTTCATGCCTGCCTTCTCCAGCACCACCACGTAGCCGTGCAGCGGGAACGAGCCGGTGCTGACGTCGATCCACCATTCCTTGCCGCCCTGGCGGAGCAGGTAGATGTCGTGCGGCGCGTCGGGATTCATCGGCGCGGCGTGGTTGACCTTCTCCAGCACGTCGCGACCGCCGGCGGCCTCCATCACCTCGTAGGTGTAGCCGGTGGTGTTGATCTTCCTGCCGCCCAGCGCCTGGATGGCGTTCTCGTAGTTGCGGCGGAATTCGATGTCGCTGTACTTGCGGCCGTCGCCGGCGAGGTTGAAGCGGTCGTGGAAGATCCGGCCCTCGACCGCCACGGCCTTGTTGCCGGCGATGAAATAGTGGCGATCGAAGTTCACGAGCTTGTCCTTCTCGTCGAAGGTGCTGGTCAGCCCGTCGGGAATGGCGAAGAACGGGAACGGCGGCAGCGCGGCGGTGCTCTCTGGCACGCTGGCCGGATCGAAGTCCGCGACCGGCGCGGCTGCCGGCGCTTCGGGCGCAGGCGCCGCCGGCTGGGCCGGGGCGGGCGCGGCCACGGGCGCGGCCGGTGCGGGCTCGGCGGGCGCCTCGCGATTGCAGGCCGACAGCCACAGGGTGGAGGACAGCAGGCAGAGCAGGGGCAATGCGCGGGCGATGTTCGGCGTCATGTGCGGTCTCGGGAAGCAGGATGGGGAAGCGCGATGGGAAGCGGTGCGGACGACGCACGGACAAACGTCGAAACCGCCGCATCCGGGTCAGGCGCACGCAGTGTCCCGCCGTCCGGGGTGGCCGAATCCGGCCCGGCCGGTATCCTTGCGCGATGACGCCCCCCACTCCTCATGCGCGCCTGCGCTGGCGTGCCGCTGCCCTCATGCTGGTCGCGGTCGCCCTGTTCGCCCTCATGGACGCCGGGCTCAAGACCCTGTCGGCGCACTATCCGCCCTTCCAGGTCGCGGCCATCCGCGGTGCCTCGTCTCTGCCCTTCGTGCTGGTCTGGGCGCTGGCCACGGTCGGCGTGACCCCGCTGTTCCGGGTCCGCTGGCGGCTGCACCTGTTCCGCGGGGTCATGGGTGTGCTGATGATGGCGACCTTCGTCTCGGCGCTGCGCACCCTGCCGCTGTCGACGGCTTACACCATCTTCTTCGTCGCGCCGCTGCTGATCACCGCGCTGTCGGTGCCGGTGCTGGGCGAGCGGGTCGGCCCGCGCCGCTGGACGGCGATCGTCATCGGTTTCGCCGGGGTGATGGTGGTGCTGCGGCCCACGGGCGAGGGCGTGCTGACTTTCGCCGGCCTGGCGGTGCTGCTCTCGGCCCTGGGCTATGCGGTGTCGGCGATCACCGTGCGCGTGTTGGCGCGGACCGACAGCACGCAGTCGATGGTGGTCTGGCTGATGACCAGCATCGCCCTCGGCGCCGGGGCGCTGGCCTGGCCGGACTGGATGCCGGTGGCCGGCGGCCATGGCTGGCTGATCGCCGGGATCGGCCTCGCGGGTGCCCTGGCGCAGTACGCCGTCACCGAAGCCTTCCGCCAGGGCGAGGCCTCGTCGATCGCGCCGCTGGAATACACCGCCCTGCTGTGGGGCGTGCTGCTCGACTTCAGCCTGTGGCGCGTGCTGCCCGACGGCATGACCTGGGTCGGCGCCGCGATCATCGTCTTCAGCGGCCTGTACCTGCTGCACCGGGAGCGGGTCCACGTCGAGGCCGAGCATCCCTGACGGCTGGCTGGCGTCCCACGCCCAGATCCCGGGCACAAGCCGGGCACAAATCCCGGTTTTCGCTACAAATCATTGAATCGATTGGGAAAGATCCGCGCCTCCGAAGGGCGCGGTCCCGGCGCAGGTGTCCTTCGGTTGCCACCGCGCCGTGACCCGACGAGTCGATCCGATGAAGACACTTTCCCGCACCTCCTGCGTCCTGTTCACCACGACCCTGTTCGCCGCCGCTGCGGCGGTGTACGCCCAGCGCGATGCCCTGTTCGACGCCGGCGGGCCGCTGCCGCCCCCGGTCGATCCGCGCTACGAGATCGAGCGCGAACCGGTGGTGTCCCCATCCACGTCGATGGTCGCCGCACTGCCCGAGATCGCGCCCAACCTGCCGAACGACTACGGGGTCGACCACGCCCAGGTCGGCGATGCCGATTCCTTCGGCCGCAACCTGCGCTGGCTGGGCCTGACCCAGGGCGTGATGTGGCTCGACATCGGCTGCCCGCGCGCGGACCTGCCGGCGACGACGCCCTGCGTGCGCATCCCGAACATGGCCAACGAAACCCCGTTCGATGTCCCCGAGGTGGCGAAGATCGACCTGCCCGCACGCGCCAGCACCTCGCAGATCTGCCAGTGGTTCTCGCCGCAGATCGGCCTGACCCACCAGAACAGCGGCACGACGCGCGCCTACAGCTATCTGAGTTACTGGCCGGTGGTGACCGTGCGCAGCGAGGTCCTTGCCGGGCGCATCAACCCCATCACCGGCCAGCCCTTCGACGGCAAGGTCGTCATGCCGCTCACCAGCCACGGCAGTTTCGTGAACATGGCCCTGGAGCCCGGCGTGGTGTTCGGCCAGCGTTCGCGCGACAGCCAGGTGTGCCTGTCCGGCATGGTGTCGCGGCGGGCGCTCATCGAACGCTATGGCCTGGACGAGGCCACCGCCGATCAGGTCTTCGCCTCGCCCATGCAGATCAGCATCGGCCTCAAGGGCGTGGCGCGGAACATCCGCCAGGGCTACATCCAGTTCGGGACGCGCCTGATCGGCGACTGACCCCGCGTCCGGGCGTGCTTCCGGACATGCGCTGCCCGCGATCCCCGGATCGCGGGCACAAGCCGGGCACAAATCCCGGTTTTCGCTACAAATCATTGAATCGATTAGGAAAGATGCCCCGGCTCGAACGCGGCGGTGACTTTCCCCGGGCGCTCGAGTCCCTCCGTCTCCCGCACAGGATCGATCCAGCCCCATGACCAAGACCACCCGACTCGCCGCTATCGCCGCCGCCATCGCCCTGGCTTCGGCCGTCGTCTATGCCCAGCAATTCGACCTGCTCGGACCTGGCACGCCACCCGCGCCGCCCGCGCCGTCGCCGGATCTGGTTGCCGTACCGGTGTCCGTCGCCGAGCCCGGCCTGCGGGTCGAGACCGTGCCCAACCTGCCCAACGACTATGGCGTGACCCACGACCAGGTCGGCGACGCCGACTCCTTCGGCCGGCCGCTCAAGTGGCTGGGCATCCATTTCATGCAGGTCGCCTTCCAGGGCAGCTGCCCCCGGGCCAATGCGCGCCCCGGCGAACTCTGCCAGCCGATCGTCGATGTCAACGCACCCACGTCCTTCACCCTGTGGTCGTCCACTTCGATCGAACTGCCGCCGCAGGCTGCCCAGTCGCTGCTCTGCCAGTGGGTGTCGCCGGTGCAGGGCGTGACCTTCCAGAACAGCACCGGCGTCCGCCGCTACGGCATCTTCCGCACCACCCCCATGGTCGCGATCTACAGCGACGTGCTGAACAACGACCCCAGCACGTCCGGCCCGTCGGCCGGGATCACGCCCGCCGTGCCCTGGGGCGGCGGCAAATGGGTGATCCAGATGGCCTCCCATTACAACAACATGACCCGCCCGCTCGAACCGGGCGTGCTCTACAACGAAAGTTCGCGCAACAGCCAGCTCTGCCTCAGCGGCATCGTGAACCGCCGTACGCTGATCGAAGCCTATGGCATGAGCGAAGACATGGCCGACGAACTCTTCCGCCAGCCGATGCGTCTGCAGTTCGGCGTCACCGGCCTGGCCCAGAACGTGCAGTCCGCGTACCTGACGATGGGCACCCGGGTGGTCGGCGACTGAGCCGCATCACGGACGCGTCGGGCCGGCACGGGGCATCGCTTCCGTGCCGGCCCCTGCCGAGCTGTCCTGTCGGGCGTCGGGCCCGCGTTCTGCTCCGGTTGCCACCCACGCAAACGGAGTTCCACCCATGCAACGCAAGCATGTCATCGCCCTCGGCCTCGCCGCCGTGGCCACCGTGTCCATCGCCGCTTTCGCCCAGAAGGGCACCGTGCTGCGCGACGAATTCGTGCGCGGCCGCGCGGCCGATCTCGTCGCCACGCCGAAGCAGCGCCTGCTCTCGCAGCGTGCCGGCACCGTCGCGAAGCCCGCCGCGCGTCGCGCGCCGGTGATGGCGCGGCTGGCCGACCCGCTCTATTCCGTCACCGAGGACGAGGTGTACGACGTCGATTCCTTCGGCCGCAACGTGCGCTGGCTGGGCCTGACCAGCGCCTTCATCAACGTGCAGAGCGGTTGCCCCAAGCCGACCACGCCCGACGAGTTCTGCCAGGAACTCAACCCGACCCCGGGCGCGTCCACCAGCTTCACGTTCAGCGACGCCGCGCGCATCAAGCTGCCCAAGTACGCATCGAACTCGCTGCTGTGCTACTGGTTCTCGCCGGTGCTCAACGTGACCTACAGCAACGCCACCGCCAGCCGCGTGATCGCGCGTTTCCGCTACAGCCCGACGCTCACCATCGAAAGCCCGGTGCTGGCCGACCCGGCGCTGATCGATCCCACCACCGGTGCGCCGTTCGGCGGCCAGCTGCTGACCGGCATGAGTTCCAGCGAGAGCTTCCAGGAGTCGCTGGAGCCGGGCGTCACGCTGAGCGAACGCAGCCGCGATTCCACCGTGTGCATGGCCGGTTTCCTCAGCCACAAGTCGCTGATCCAGAACTACGGCCTGACCCCGGCCCAGGCGGACGATTTCTTCGCCAGCCCGATGACCATCCGCCTCAACGTGAGCGGCAGCGTGCAGCACGTCAGCAACGCCTCGATGGTGTTCGGCCTGCGCGTGGTCGGCGACTGACGCACCGCGCCGTTCGTCCGGCCGCCCGCGCGGCGCCGGACGAACGGTGGCCGTCCGCTCCGGGTGCCCGCGTTCAAGACGGGTACCTGCCCACCTCCGGAGCGTCTTCATGTCACGCAAGACCCTGTTGTCCCTCGGTATCGCCGCCGCCGCGTTCGCTTCCATCGCCGTGTTCGCCCAGCAGGGCGGCCTGAGCCGCGACGACATCATCGAGGCCGTGTCGCCCGACCTGCCGAGCGGTGCACGCCAGCAGCAGCGCATCCAGAGCCAGAAGGCGATCGCCGCCGCGCGCGCATCCGCGCCGAAGATCGCCGCGCGCGCGCCGGCCGCACCGACCGTCGAGGACGTGTACGACGTCGATTCGTTCAAGCGCAGCGTCACCTACCTCGGCCTGGCCAGCGCCTTCATCAACCTCAGCGACACCTGCCCGACCGATCCGGCCAATCCGGACGAGCTGTGCCAGGTGCTCGCCCCCGCGCCGGCCTTCACCAGTTTCAACTTCCCCGATGCCGCGCGCATCAAGCTGCCGGCGAAGTCGACGCATTCGCTGCTGTGCTACTGGTTCTCGCCGGTGGTGACGGTCAACTACCGCAACAGCGGGGCTTCGCTGGCCTATGGTCGCCTGCGCTACAGCCCGACGCTCACCGTCGAGAATCCGGTGCTGGCCGATCCGGCGCTGATCGATCCGACCACCGGCGCGCCGTTCGGCGGCAAGCTGCTGACCAGCATGACCTCCAGCGAGAGCTTCGTCGAGTCGCTGGTCCCGGGCGTGAACTTCACCGAACGCACCCGCGATTCCAACGTCTGCATGGCCGGCTTCATCTCGAAGAAGGCCCTGGTCGACAACTACGGCCTGACCGAGGCGCAGGCGACGGAATTCTTCAAGAAGGAAACCACCATTCGCCTCAACGTCTCGGGCAATGCCCAGAACGTCGGCTTCGCCTCGATGGTGTTCGGCCTGCGCGTGATGGGCGACGAACGCTGAGTTCGACCTCCCGCGTCAGCGCATGAAGCGAAGCCCGGCTCGTCCGGGCTTTGCTTTGTCCGGCGGACAGCGCGCCCGGGCATCGGCCCGCTGCATCGCGCCGTGACGCCGACACGCCCGGCGTGTACCTTCGGGACATCGTCAGAACGGTGGAGGGTACGACCATGACCAGGACGCGAACCACCGGGTTTCCTGCCCCTGCGATCCGCGGAGGACGCTGACGCATGGTGACCAGCGCAGCGCCCACGGTCGACGCCTACCTGCTCGAACTGCCGCCGGAGCGGCGCGCGGCGGCGACCGCCATCCGCGCGCTGGTGCGCGAGCACCTGCCGCCGGGCTACGAGGAGAGCATGACCTGGGGCATGCCCTCCTACGAAGTGCCGCTGGCGCGCTATCCGAAGACCTACAACAGGAAGCCGCTGGCCTATGCGGCCTTCGCCGCGCAGAAGCAGTACTTCGCGATCTACCTCAACATGGCCTATGCCGACTCCGAGCAGGAGCGCGCCCTGCGCGAGGCCTACGCCGCCGCCGGCCGCCGCCTGGACATGGGCAAGTGCTGCCTGCGCTTCAAGCGCCTCGACGACCTGCTGGCCGCGCCCGTGGCCGCCGCCATCGCCAGCACGTCCGTCGAACGTTTCATCGAACAGTACGAAGCCGCGCGCGCCGCCGCCCGCTGAGCGCCCGGGCGCAGGTTTTCGATTTCAATACGCCGCCGTCTGGTTGGCGGGCGGGCGGTCCGCGTCCACAATAGCGACCGTATACGCCGTGCGCCTGCACAGCTGACGCCGCGCCCGGCACCCCCACCGTGATCCCCCATTGCACAAGGCCCCGACATGACAGCACTGAAGGAAGCGCACGTCCCCGACATCGGCGATTTCTCCGACATCCCGGTGATCGAGATCCTGGTCGCCGTGGGCGACACGGTCGCCAAGGACCAGGGACTGGTGACGCTGGAGTCGGACAAGGCGACGATGGAAGTGCCCGCGCCCTTCGCCGGTGTCGTGCGCGAGATCAAGGTCAAGCTCGGCGACACCCTCTCCGAAGGCGCCCTGGTCGCGATGATCGAACCTGCCGAAGGCGCAGCCGCGCCTGCTGCCCCCGCCGCCGCACCGGCGCCAGCGGTGGAAGTGCCCAAGCCCGTCGCCGCGCCTGCACCCGCGCCTGCGCCTGTCGCGCCGCCCGCGCCCGCCGCGAACCCGATGGGCGCCGGCCTGCCGCCGGTGCGTTTCGAAGCTGCCGCCGTGCTCCCCGACAAGGTGCCGTATGCCAGTCCCGCCGTGCGCCTGTTTGCGCGCGAACTCGGCGTTGACCTGGCCCGCGTCGCCGGCAGTGCGCGCGGCGGTCGCATCAGCAAGGAAGACGTGCAGAACTTCGTGAAGTCGGTGATGCAGGGTGGCGGCGCATCCGCCGCGCCGGTCGCCGCCGGTGGTGGTGGCGGCCTGAACCTGCTGCCGTGGCCGAAGGTCGATTTCAGCAAGTTCGGCGAAATCGAAGTCCGCGAACTGTCGCGCATCAAGAAGATCTCCGGCGCCAACCTCGCCCGCAACTGGGCGATGATCCCGCACGTCACCCAGCACGACGATGCCGACATCACCGATCTCGAAGCGCTGCGCGTCGCGCTCAACAAGGAAAACGAGAAGGCCGGCATCAAGCTGACCATGCTCGCCTTCCTGATGAAGGCCGCGGTGTCCGCGCTCAAGAAGTACCCGGATTTCAATTCGTCGCTCGACGCCGACGGCAACCACGTCCTCAAGAAGTATTTCCACATCGGCTTCGCCGCCGACACCCCCGGCGGCCTCGTCGTCCCGGTGGTGCGCGACGTCGACAAAAAGGGCGTCATCGAGATCGCCCAGGAAACCGGCGAACTGGCGAAGAAGGCCCGCGACGGCAAGCTCGGCCCGGCCGACATGAGCGGCGGCTGCTTCTCGATCAGCTCGCTCGGCGGCATCGGCGGCACCAGCTTCACGCCGATCGTCAACGCGCCGGAAGTCGCGATCCTCGGCGTCTCCAAGTCGGCGATCAAGCCGGTCTGGGACGGCCAGCAGTTCGCGCCGCGCCTGATCCTGCCGCTGTCGCTGAGCTACGACCACCGAGTGATCGACGGCGCCGCCGCCGCGCGCTTCACCGCATACCTGGCGCAGGTCCTGGCCGACATGCGCCGCGTGCTGCTGTGACGGGGGCCTGATCATGACGAACACGATCGAAGTGAAGGTCCCCGACATCGGCGATTTCGATGCCATCCCGGTGATCGAGATCCTGGTGCAGCCCGGCGACACCGTGGCGAAGGACCAGGGCCTGGTCACGCTGGAATCGGACAAGGCGACGATGGAAGTGCCCTCGTCCGCCGCCGGCGTGGTGAAGGAACTCAAAGTGAAACTCGGCGACACGGTGTCGGAAGGCAGCGTGATCGCGATCCTCGAAAGTGCCGAGGCAGGGGCTGTTGTTCCCTCTCCCCCGCAGCGCGGGGGAGAGGGGCAGGGTGAGGGGGGCTCTTCAAAGTCGACTGCACCTGCTGCCCCCTCACCCCAGCCCTCTCCCCCGGCGAGCGGGGGAGAGGGGGCGAAGATCGCACCTACCGCCGCCGCATCCAGCGGCCGCAAGGCCGACGTCGAATGCCGCATGCTCGTGCTCGGCGCCGGTCCCGGCGGCTACACCGCCGCGTTCCGCAGCGCCGACCTCGGCCTCGACACCGTGCTGGTCGAGCGCTATCCCTCGCTCGGCGGCGTCTGCCTCAACGTCGGCTGCATCCCGTCGAAGGCGCTGCTGCATGCGGCGAACGTGATCGACGAGGCCGCGCATGCGAAGGACTACGGCATCGACTTCGGCGCGCCGAAGATCGCGCTCGACGCGCTGCGCGGCTACAAGGAGAAGGTCGTCGGCCAGCTCACCAAGGGCCTCGCCGGCATGGCCAAGCAGCGCAAGGTGCGCACGCTGCAGGGCGTCGGCAAGTTCGTGTCGCCGAACGAGATCGAAGTCACGGGCGATGGCGGCACGCAGCTCGTGCGTTTCGAGCAGTGCATCATCGCCGCCGGATCGCAGCCGGTGAAGCTGCCGGCGTTCCCGTGGGATGACCCGCGCGTCATGGATTCGACCGACGCGCTGGAACTCAAGGACATCCCGAAGTCGCTGCTCGTCGTGGGCGGCGGCATCATCGGCCTGGAAATGGCGACGGTCTATCGTGCGCTCGGCGCCGAAGTCACCGTCGTCGAGTTCATGGACCAGATCATGCCCGGCGCGGATACCGACCTGATCAAGCCGCTGGCCGATCGCCTGAAGAAGCAGGGCATCGCGATCCACCTGAAGACCAAGGTCGTCGAGGCGAAGGCCACGAAGGCCGGCATCGTCTGCGGCTTCGAAGGCGCGAGCATTCCCGCGAAGGACACCTACGACCGCGTGCTGGTCGCCGTCGGCCGTGCGCCGAACGGCAAGAAGATCGATGCGGAGAAGGCCGGTGTCGCGGTCACCGATCGCGGCTTCATCGAGGTCGACCGGCAGATGCGCACCAACGTGCCGCACATCTTCGCGATCGGCGACATCATCGGCCAGCCGATGCTCGCCCACAAAGCCACGCATGAAGGCAAGCTCGCGGCGGAAGTCGCTGCAGGCGAGAAGAAGGAGTGGGTCGCGCGCGTGATTCCGTCGGTGGCCTACACCGATCCGGAAATCGCCTGGGTCGGCGTCACCGAGACCGAGGCGAAGGCCAAGGGCCTCAAGGTCGGCGTCGGCAAGTTCCCGTGGGCCGCCTCCGGCCGCGCGATCGGCATCGGCCGCACCGAGGGCTTCACCAAGCTGATCTTCGACGAAGCCACGCACCGCATCATCGGCGCGGGTATCGTCGGCGTGCACGCCGGCGACCTGATCGCCGAAGCCGCGCTCGCCATCGAGATGGGCTGCGAGGTCGCCGACATCGGCCACACCATCCATCCGCATCCCACGCTCAGCGAGTCGGTGGGCATGGCGGCGGAAGTGTTCGACGGCACGATCACCGACCTGTACATCCCGAAGAAGAAGTGACGCCTGCGTGCTTGTAGAGCGGGTCGAAGACCCGCTGTCGCTTCAATCGAGCTGCGGATCGGCCTGTGCCGATCCGCCGGGAGAGCAAGCAGCATGAAGACCCTCGGCCTCATCGGCGGCATGAGCTGGGAATCGACGATTCCCTACTACCGCATCGTCAACGAGCGGGTGCGGCAGCGGCTTGGCGGCCTGCATTCGGCGAAGTTGGTGCTGCACAGCGTCGACTTCGCTGGGATCGAGGCCATGCAGCGCGCGGACGACTGGGATGCGGCGGCCGCGATCCTCGTCGAGGCCGCGCGTGGCCTGCGCACGGCGGGCGCCGATGCGATCGTCGTGTGCACCAACACCATGCACTTGGTCGCGCCCGCGATCGAAGCCGCCGTCGACCTCCCTCTGCTGCACATCGCCGACGCCACCGCCGCGCGGATTCGCGCCGCTGGCCTGTCGCGCGTCGCCCTGCTGGGCACGCGCTTCACCATGGAGCGCGATTTCTACCGGCAGCGCATCGAGGGCGCCGGCATCGACGTGATCGTGCCCGAGGCGTCGCAGCGCGAGGTCATCCATCGCGTGATCTACGACGAGCTGTGCCTGGGGCGCATCCTCGACGCCTCGCGCGATGCGTATCGCGCCATCATCGACGACCTCGTCGCGCGCGGTGCGCAGGGCGTGATCCTCGGCTGCACCGAGATCGGTTTGCTGGTGGGCGAGGGCGATGCTTCGGTGCCGCTGTTCGACACCGCGCGCATCCATGCCGAGGCCGCGGCGGACTGGGCGCTCGACGCCTGATCGCCCGGAAAGACGAAGCCCCGGACATGCCGGGGCTTCGCTGCCTGTTACGACCGAGGGAGATGTTTGCAGGCGAAAGGTGCGACCGCCCGGATTGCAGCGAGTTCCGGCAGGCGCGGTGCCGGATTCAGGCACCGATCAGGCTTCCGGCGCGGCGTCGCGACTCGATCCGCTTCCAGGCCTTCTCGTGCAGGTGGAATGCTCCGGCAGGAGCGCGACGGTGTTGCAGGCCGGCTCGACCACGGCCACGGGCCCGCCGACCCACGGGCTGCGGGTCATGAGGTCGCCGATGCCGAAGGCCGTGCCCACGTGCAGGCCGGTGAAACCGAGGTCTAGGCCATGGCGGAACTGCGGAATGGACGGATTCGCAGAGTGCTGCGGACCTAAAGTCATTGCAAATCAATGGCTTGGAATTCATCGCTAGGTGCCGGCTATCGGCGGGGCGCTTCCGGCGCGGCCCCGGTGTCCGGGGACATGCGCGGTTGCCCCTCAAATCCGCCCACTGCTATACTTTTGCGGCTTCGCGGGGCGCTTTTCGTTGCCGGCTCCATTCCTGGCGTCGGATCGCCATCCCGCCGCTTTTCGCCATTTACCGGGTGCCGCGCGTGCTGAATTCTGTCGCTGCGGGTCGCCGGCTGGCGCGACGCGCGATCGCCTACCAAGTGGTCGCGGTGTGCGCAGCCTCGCTGGTCTGCCTCGCGCTGGGTGTCGAGAGCGCACTGGCCGTGCTCGCGGGGGGCGGGGCGGTCACGTTGGGTGCGGCGCTGTCGGCCGGTTGGTCGCTGCGACGCGACGTGGTTCCCTCCGGGGTCGCGCTGGCCCGCATGTTCGGCGGCGTGGTCCTCAAGTGGTTGCTGGTCTTCACCGTGTTTTCCCTGGGTCTCCTCCTCTGGCGCCTCCCTGCGCTGCCTCTTCTGGCTGGAGTCCTGGTCGCGCTGGCCGCGCAGTTCGTTGCGATGGTCCGGCGCTGAAACCCCAATTCAACTTGAAAGGTCTGTACCTATGGCGGCGGGCGAGCACCACGAACTCACTCCCACGAGTTACATCCAGCACCACCTGCAGAACCTCACGGCCTCGGTCGGCGAGGGGAGCTTCTGGACGCTGCATGTCGACACCCTGATCACGTCCTTCACGCTGGGCCTGGTCATCGTGTTCGCGTTCTGGGCGGGCACCCGCAAGGCCACCGCCGGCGTGCCCGGCAAGTGGCAGGCGTTCGTCGAGATCATGCTCGAGTTCGTCGACAAGCAGGTGCGCGACACCTACCACGGTCCGAGCAAGCTGGTGACGCCGATCGCGATCACCCTGTTCTTCTGGATCCTGCTGATGAACCTGCTGAAGATGATTCCGGCGGACTTCATCGCGAAACCCCTCGAAATGCTCGGCGTCCCGTACTGGAAGCCGGTGCCGACCGCCGACGTCAATGCCACCCTCGGCATGTCGATCAGCGTGTTTTTCCTGATGCTCATCTTCGCCTTCCGCTCGAAGGGCCTCGGCGGCTTCACGCACGAGTTCCTGACCGCGCCGTTCGGCAAGTGGATGATGCCCTTCAACCTCCTCCTCAACATCGTCGAATGGCTGAGCAAGCCGGTGTCGCTGGCCATGCGACTGTTCGGCAACATGTTCGGCGGCGAGATCGTCTTCCTGCTCATCTGGGTGCTCGGCGGCGCCGGCCTCCTCGGTGCCCTCGCGGGCGGCGCGTTCGGCCTCGGCTGGATGCTGTTCCACCTGCTCGTGATTCCGCTGCAGGCCTTCATCTTCATGATGCTGTCGATCGTCTACCTCAGCCTCTCGGAAGAAGCGCACTGATCGCTTCGCCGCGCGAACCCCACTTCATTTCGTCTCACCCTTCCACCCTTACGCACTCGTTTCGGAGATCACCATGGAAATCCTCGCCCACCTCGCTTCGGTTCAGGCTTCGACCGTTCTCGCCGTCGGCATCATGATCGGCCTCGCCGCGCTCGGCGCCGGTATCGGCCTCGCCATCATGGCCGGCAAGTTCCTGGAATCGGCCGCCCGCCAGCCGGAACTGATCCCGGTCCTGCAGGTCCGCATGTTCATCACCGCCGGCCTGATCGACGCCGCGTTCATCATCACGGTCGCCGTGGCCCTGCTGCTCGCCTTCGCCAACCCGCTCGCCTCGGCCCTGCTGGCCGAAGCCGCGCGTCTGGCCGGCTGATCCAGTCTCCAGCGGATCGACGACGCGCACGGCCCGTCCGCGCGCGTCGTGACTGAAAGGACGGGCGCCTTGCGGCGCCCTTTCCCGTCACTTCAGGCAGAGCCCTACGCATGAACATCAATCTCACTCTATTTGCCCAGGCGCTCGCGTTCGCTGGTCTGATCTGGATCATCGCGACCAAGATCTGGCCGCCGCTGCTGAAGGCCATCGAAGAGCGCCAGCAGAAGATCGCCGAAGGCCTCGCCGCCGCCGACAACAGCAAGGTGTTGCTGGAGCAGGCGGAAGAGAAGGTCAACGAAGAGCTCAAGCTGGCCCGCGGCAAGGCCAACGAGATCATCGAGCAGGCCCACCAGCGCGCGAACCAGATCATCGACCAGGCCAAGAACGAAGCCGTCGCCGAAGCCCACCGGCAGAAGGCGCTGGCCGAGGCCGAAATCGCCGCCGCCGCCAACCGCGCCAAGGAAGACCTGCGCAAGCAGGTGTCCGCCCTGGCCGTGTCCGGCGCCGAGAAGCTGCTGAAGCGCGAAATCGACGCCAACGCCCACAAGGCGCTGATCGACGACCTCGCCGCCCAGCTCTGACGGGACGCAACCACCGATGAGCCAGGCCCTCACTCTCGCACGCCCCTACGCCCGCGCCGCCTATGCGCTCGCGCGCGACGCCAATGCCGCCCCGCAATGGTCGGCTGCGCTCGCGTTCGCAGCCCAGGTCGCCGCCGATCCGCGCGTGCAGGCGCTGCTCGGCCACCCGCACCTGGGTCGCGCCGACGCGGTCGCCCTGCTGTCGCCGGAACAGTCTTCCGACACCTTCGGCGATTTCCTCGCGCTGCTCGCGGACAACCGCCGCCTGCCGCTGCTGCCGGAAATCGCCGGGCTGTTCGAGGAACTGCGCGCCGACGCCGAACGCATCGTCAAGGCGAAGGTCACCTCCGCGACCGCGCTGCAGGCCTCGGAACTCGACGGCATCAAGGCCGCGCTCAAGCGCCGCTTCGGCCGCGAGGTCGAGCTGCAGACGGCGGTCGACGAGAGCCTGATCGGCGGCGCGGTGATCGACGCCGGCGACGTGGTGATCGACGGTTCGCTGCGCAGCAAGCTCGCCCGGCTGCAGACCGCGCTGGCGCAATAACACACACTTGAAGAGGCGGGCCCCGGTCCGCTTTCAAACCAGGAAACAACCATGGCTACCTCCCAGCTCAACCCGTCCGAAATCAGCGAACTGATCAAGACCCGCATCGAGAAGGTCAAGCTCGCCGCCGAAGCGCGCAACGAAGGCACCGTGACCTCGGTGTCCGACGGCATCGTGCGCATCCACGGCCTCGCCGACGTGATGCAGGGCGAAATGATCGAGCTGCCGGGCAACACCACCGCGCTCGCCCTGAACCTGGAGCGCGACTCGGTCGGCGCCGTGGTCCTCGGCGACTACGAGCACCTGCGCGAAGGCGACACCGCGAAGACCACCGGCCGCATCCTCGAAGTGCCGACCGGTCCGGAACTGCTCGGCCGCGTCGTGAACGCGCTCGGCGAAGCGATCGACGGCAAGGGTCCGATCGACGCCAAGGTCTCGGCCCCGGTCGAAACCATCGCGCCCGGCGTGATCTGGCGCAAGTCGGTCGACCAGCCGGTGCAGACCGGTTACAAGTCGGTCGACTCGATGATCCCGATCGGCCGCGGCCAGCGCGAGCTGATCATCGGCGACCGCCAGACCGGCAAGACTGCGCTGGCGATCGACGCGATCATCAACCAGAAGAATTCCGGCATCAAGTGCATCTACGTCGCGATCGGCCAGAAGAACTCGACCATCGCGAACATCGTGCGCAAGCTGGAAGAGAACGGTGCGATGGCCTACACGACCGTCGTCGCCGCCTCGGCGTCCGAATCGGCCGCGATGCAGTACATCGCCGCCTACTCGGGCTGCACCATGGGCGAGTACTTCCGTGATCGCGGCGAAGACGCGCTGATCATCTACGACGACCTGTCCAAGCAGGCCGTGGCCTACCGCCAGATCTCGCTGCTGCTGCGCCGCCCGCCGGGCCGCGAAGCCTACCCGGGCGACGTGTTCTACCTGCACAGCCGCCTGCTCGAGCGCGCCGCGCGCGTGTCGGAAGAGTACGTCGAGAAGTTCACCAACGGCGCCGTGAAGGGCAAGACCGGTTCGCTGACCGCGCTGCCGATCATCGAAACCCAGGCGGGCGACGTCTCGGCGTTCGTGCCGACCAACGTGATCTCGATCACCGACGGCCAGATCTTCCTCGAAACCGACCTGTTCAACGCCGGCATCCGCCCGGCCGTGAACGCCGGCATCTCGGTGTCGCGCGTCGGTGGCGCCGCCCAGACCAAGATCATGAAGAAGCTGTCGGGCGGCATCCGCATCGCGCTCGCCCAGTACCGCGAACTCGCCGCGTTCGCCCAGTTCGCTTCGGACCTCGACGAGGCCACCCGCAAGCAGCTCGAGCGCGGCCAGCGCGTCACCGAGCTGATGAAGCAGAAGCAGTACGCCCCGATGTCGGTGGCCCAGCAGTCGTTGTCGATCTACGCGGTCGACAAGGGCTACATGGACGCCGTGCCGGTCAACAAGATCCTCGCCTTCGAAGCCGGCCTGCAGGCCCACTTCGCCAACAACTACGGCGAGCTGATCGGCAACATCGACAGCACCGGCGCCTGGAACGACGACATCGAAGCCACCTTCAAGAAGGGCATCGAAGAGTTCGTCAAGACGGGCACCTGGTAATGCGTCGGGTGGGCCTCCGGCCCACCCTCGCGGCAATGTGATTGCCCAGGCAGGTTTGACCTCATGACGGTGGGCTGAAGCCCACCCTACGGGAAACGAAGATGGCAGGCGGCAGAGAAATCAAAACCAAGATCAAGTCGGTGCAGAACACCCGCAAGGTGACGCGCGCACTGGAAATGGTCTCGGCTTCCAAGATCCGCAAGGCGCAGGACCGCATGAAGGCCTCGCGTCCGTATGCGCGCGCGATGAAGCAGGTCGTCGGCCACCTGGCCCAGGCCAACTCCGAGTTCCACCATCCGTACCTGGAGGAACGCAAGGAGATCAAGCGCATCGGCTACGTGATCGTCTCGTCCGACCGCGGCCTCGCCGGTGGCCTGAACAACAACCTGTTCCGCAAGCTGCTGGTCGAGATCCGCGACTGGCAGGCCAAGGGCGTCGAAGTCGACGTGGTCACCATCGGCCAGAAGGCGACGGTGTTCTTCCGCCGCATCAAGGTCGGCATGCTGGCGTCGGTCACCCACCTGGGCGACACGCCGCACGTGGACCAGCTGATCGGCGTGATCAAGGTCATGCTGGATGCCTACACCGCCGGCAGCGTCGACAAGGTCTTCCTCGTCTACAACGACTTCGTGAACACGATGACCCAGCGCGCGGCGTTCGACCAGCTGCTGCCGCTGCCGCCGTCGGAAACCGCGGTCGCCGAGCACGACTGGGACTACATCTACGAACCGAGCGCACAGGCCGTGCTGGAGCACGTGCTGACCCGCTACATCGAGTCGCTCGTCTACCAGGCGGTGATGGAGAACGTGGCGTCCGAGCACGCGGCGCGCATGGTGGCGATGAAGGCCGCCAGCGACAACGCGACCAAGCTGATCGGCACCCTGAACCTCGTCTACAACAAGGCGCGCCAGGCCGCGATCACCCAGGAAATCTCCGAAATCGTCGGCGGCGCGGCCGCGGTCTGACGACCCGGCACCGCGACGCGACGACACGGCCTCGACCTCATGCAACAAGACATTTTCGAATCGGGAACCTCCATGAATACCGCTGCCAACACGCAAGGCAAGATCGTCCAGATCATCGGCGCCGTCGTCGACGTCGAATTCCCGCGCGAGCACGTGCCGCGCGTGTACGACGCGCTCAAGGTGCAGAACACCGACATCACCCTCGAAGTCCAGCAGCAGCTGGGCGACGGCGTGGTGCGCACCATCGCCCTCGGCTCGACCGACGGCCTGAAGCGCAACCTGATCGCCGAGAACACCGGCAAGGCCATCTCGGTGCCGGTCGGCATCGGCACGCTCGGCCGCATCATGGACGTGCTCGGCAACCCGATCGACGAGTGCGGTCCGGTCAAGACCGACACCACCTGGGAAATCCATCGTGCGGCGCCGTCGTACGAAGACCAGGCCTCGACCACCGAGCTGCTGGAAACCGGCATCAAGGTGATCGACCTGATGTGCCCGTTCGCCAAGGGCGGCAAGGTCGGCCTGTTCGGCGGCGCCGGCGTGGGCAAGACCGTGAACATGATGGAACTCATCAACAACATCGCGACCGAGCACTCGGGTCTGTCGGTGTTCGCCGGCGTGGGCGAGCGTACCCGCGAAGGTAACGACTTCTACCATGAAATGCAGGAGTCGGGCGTCGTCAACGTCGAAGAGCACGCCAAGTCGAAGGTGGCGATGGTGTACGGCCAGATGAACGAGCCGCCGGGCAACCGCCTGCGCGTCGCGCTGACCGGCCTGACCATGGCCGAATACTTCCGCGACGAAGGCCGCGACGTGCTGCTGTTCGTCGACAACATCTACCGCTACACGCTGGCCGGTACCGAAGTGTCGGCGCTGCTGGGCCGCATGCCGTCGGCGGTGGGTTACCAGCCGACCCTCGCCGAGGAAATGGGCGTCCTGCAGGAGCGCATCACCTCGACCAAGACCGGTTCGATCACCTCGATCCAGGCCGTGTACGTGCCCGCGGACGACCTGACCGACCCGTCGCCGGCGACCACCTTCGCGCATCTCGACGCCACCGTCGTGCTGTCGCGCAACATCGCCTCGCTCGGTATCTACCCGGCCGTGGACCCGCTGGACTCGACCTCGCGCCAGCTCGACCCGAACGTGATCGGCAACGAGCACTACGACACCGCCCGTCGCGTGCAGGCCACGCTCCAGAAGTACAAGGAGCTGAAGGACATCATCGCGATTCTGGGCATGGACGAACTGTCGGAAGAAGACAAGCTGTCCGTGGCCCGCGCGCGCAAGATCGAACGCTTCTTCTCGCAGCCCTTCACCGTCGCGCAGGTGTTCACCGGTTCGCCGGGCAAGTACGTGTCGCTGAAGGACACCATCCGCGGCTTCAAGGGCATCGTCGACGGCGAATACGACCACCTGCCGGAGCAGGCCTTCTACATGGTCGGCTCGATCGAAGAAGCCGTCGAGAAGGCGAAGAAGCTCGCCGCGTAATCCTGTTCCCTCCCCCGCAAGCGGGGGAGGGTTAGGGTGGGGGGCCTCGCCGCTTCCTGCCCTCACCCCAGCCCTCTTTCGCATGCGGGAGAGGGGGACAACGAACAAGAGCGTTTATCTATGGCCACCATTCGTTGCGACATCGTCAGCGCCGAAGCCGAGATCTTCCACGGCGAGGCCACGCTGGTCGTCGCCACCGGCGAAGAAGGCGAACTCGGCATCGCGCCGCGCCATGCGCCGCTCATCACCCGCCTGAAGCCCGGCAAGGTCATCGTGACCCAGCCGAACGGCGAAGTCCTCGATTTCGCGATCTCCGGCGGCATCCTCGAAGTGCAGCCGCAGGTCGTCACCGTGCTGGCCGATACAGCCGTGCGCGCGCAGGACATCGACGAGGCTGCGGTGAAGTCGGCGATCGAGGAAGCCAAGCGCGCCCTGGCGCACAAGGACCCGAAGATGAGCGCCGAGGAAGCCCAGGCACAGCTGGCGATGAGCCTCGCCCAGCTGAGCGCGCTGGAACGCCTGCGCAAGAACCTCAAGCACTGAGCGTCAACATCGCATCCGCGACACCCGAAGACGCCGGCGAAAGCCGGCGTTTTTCGTTGCCGAATCCTCATCCGGCAATAGGGTGCGGCTGGCCGCACCGCTTTCCATTGCCACGATCCCGAAGCCGGCGCGGCCAGCCGCGCCCTATGCCTTGTACACCCAATGCCGCGAGAGCAGGAAGCCGATGACGCCGAGACTCAGCTCTACCATCGGCTTTGCGATCCACGCCCACTGCAGGCCGAAGACATCATCGATGTGACCGAGCGCGAGGGTGCTGGCGGCGGTGGTACACAGCCACATCGTGACGAAACGACGCAGCTGCGTACGACCGATGCGGGTGTCGTTGCCGGCGAAGGTGATGCGGCCGTTGAGCCAGAACCCCAGGCTTGCCCCGCTGATCCGGCCGCAGATGTTCGCGGCTTCCACCGGCAAGCCGAGATGGCTGAGCAGCACCATCACGCCCCAGTCGACCAGCCACTGCACGCCGCCGATCATCAGGTAGTGGCCGCCCTGGCGCGGCAGGCTCATGGCGCGACCTCCGCTGCGCGCGGCAGCTGCCAGAGTTCGACATCGTGCAGCGTGTCGATGCGTCGCGCGCCGACGCGACGCAGTCCGGCGTCGAGCGCATGCGATGCGGTCGCACGATTGACCAGCGTCCAGCCGATCCGCTCGCGCGCGAGCAGGGCTGCCCAGGCCGCGCCGCTGGCATCGCCCTCCGCCGTCTTCGCGTCCGCAGCGAGCGAGGGGTCGTGCAGCGACGTGGTGCGGCCGCGACCGGCGAGTTCCGCGACGACATTCCGCGCGGGATCGGTGGCGAGCACGGCGCGCGTGTCGTCGGCCGGGATGCGGCGGATCAGCACGCGCTCGGGGATGTACTCGACGACGACCGCGTCCTGCGCGGCGAGACTGCGGATCGTGCGCTTCACCGCAGCGGAATGGTGCAGCCAGCTCGCATTCGCCTGGTAGGCGAGGTTGAGCGCGCACAGCACGGAGAACAGGCAGACGAACAGGCGGCGACCGAGCGTCGCTTCCGCACCGAAGCACAGCAGCGCCAGCAGCAGGAGCATGCCCGGCCAGGCGTAGCGCGCGTACTGCATCGGCAGCAGCGGCAACAGCACGCAGGCGGTCAAGGCGAGGAAGAGGGCGGGATGCGCGCCGCCGGGCGCCGGACGCAGCAGGCGCAGCAGCCAGAGGCCGGCGAGCGCGATCAGCCCGAAGCCGAGGCCGCCGGGCCAGCCTTCGATGTAGCGCGCGGTGTCGAAAGTGATGCGCCAGAGGATGTCGGGGCCGAAGCCGGCGTGCCAGCGCGGATCATGGAACTGCTCGCGTGGAAAGAACGGCGACTCGAACACGTGGTTGAACATCGGCAGCACCGGGTTGCCGGTCGCCAGCCACGCATGGACGTGGCTCGATGTCGCCAGCGCGATGCACAGCACGGCCGCCAGCGGCAGCCAGCGCCAGGGCAGCCAGGTGCGATGCCGCCACAGCGCGAAGAGCAGCAGCGGCAGTGCGGCGAGCGCATGCACCAGCTTGAGCGCGAACAGGCCGGCGAACAGGATGATTCCCGCGAACAGGCCACGCGGGATGCGTGCATCGCTGTCGGGGCCGAGGATCAGCGCGACGAGCGCGAGCAGCACGGCGGTCGAGGCCAGTTCGGTCTGCATCCCGGCCGCCATCCACACCACGGGCGGGAAGGTCGCGAACAGGGCGACGGCGACCCAGCGTTCCAGCGGCGTGGCGCGGACGGCGGTCGCCAGCGGCCCGCCGATCAAGGCCGCGATGAGCGCGAGCCAGAGCGCATTCAGCGCGCCGTGAGCGTCCTGTCGCGCCAGCACGAAGGTGATGCCGTGCAGTGCGTCGCCGGCCCAGGGCGCGTACGACCAGACCTGGTATTCGGCATCGGGCGCATAGCGGCCGTGGAGCATCAGCTGCATCGGCAGGTTGAGGTGATAGCCGAGGTCGTCCGACTGCAGTGTCGGGATCCAGCAAGCCACCGAGGCGACGCCGAGCAGCACCGTCGCCCAGGCAGCGGTGTGCGGCGCGGCGGCCACGGTGTCGCGCCAGCGGGCGGCGGCATCGCGCGCGGCGGCGGCCAGCGCGCGACGACGCAGCGCGATCGGCGCGAGCAGCACCAGCGCCCAGACGGCGGGATGGTGGATCGGCCAGGTCAGGGTCCAGCCGGTGAGCATCCCGATGAGAATCAGGCCCACGGTGAGGGCGAGCGCCGGACGTGCGGGCGATGTCGTCGACAGCAGCGCGTCGCCCACCGCCCAGGCGGCGGTGCCGAGCAGTGCCACGGCGAGGACCGGCAGCGGCCCGCAGTACGCCACCAGCGCCAGCAGCCACGCGGCGGCGAAGGCCGTGGCCGCAGGCCAGCGCAAGGCGCGGCGCAGCGGCCAGGCGAGCAGCCAGGCGATGGCCATCAGCACCAGCGACAGCAGCAGGCGTTCGGCAGGCAGGTCCCGCCACACCTCGTGGCCGACCAGTCCGGCCACGGTCGCCAGCGCGCCGGCGAGGGCCAGCACGGGGCCTGGACGACGGAAGGGCGAGGGCGGGCGGGTGTCGGCGGCGACGTCCATGCGGACCAGGGAAGCGGGGGCGCGGGCATCGTAGCAGCCGGGCGGGGCGCCGCCGGTAGAATGCCTCGATCACTGCTCAGGAGTTCCCATGGCCGCGTCCCTCCACGTCGTCGTCCTCGCCGCAGGCGAGGGCAAGCGCATGAAGTCCGCCTTGCCCAAGGTGCTGCAGAAGGTCGCTGGCGTGCCGATGCTCGGCCACGTCATCGCCACCGCGCGCGCACTGGCGCCGGCCGGCATCCACGTGGTCTACGGCCACGGCGGCGACCAGGTGCGCGCCGCGTTCGCCGACCAGCCCGACCTGCACTGGGCCGAGCAGACCGAGCGCAAGGGCACCGGCCATGCGGTGCAGCAGGCGATGGACGGCGTGCCCGACGATGCGCGCGTGATCGTGCTCTACGGCGACGCACCGCTGAACCGCGCCGAGACCCTGCGCAGCATGCTCGCGATCGACGCGCCGCTGGTCGGACTCACCACCGAAATGCAGAACCCCTTCGGCTACGGCCGCGTTGTGCGCGACGCGCAGGGCCATGTCGCGGCCATCGTCGAGGAAAAGGATGCCGACGAGGAGCAGCGCCGCATCCACCTGGTCTACACCGGCGTGATCGTCGCCCAGGCCGCTGCGCTCAAGCGCTGGCTGGCCGGGCTGAAGAACGACAACGCGCAGGGCGAGTACTACCTCACCGACGTGTTCGCCGCCGCCGCGCACGAGTTCACCCCGGCACAGATCGTCATCGCCGAGGACCCGCAGGAAACCGAAGGCGCCAACGATCCGTGGCAGCTCGCCCAGCTCGAACGTGCGTTCCAGCTGCGCGCGGTGCGCAAGCTCTGCGTCGACGGCGCGCGCTTCGCCGACGTGCATCGCGTCGACGTGCGCGGCGAGGTGATCGTCGGCCGCGATGTCGAGATCGACGCCAATGTCGTGTTCGAAGGTCGCGTCGTGCTCGGCGACAACGTGCGCATCGGCCCGTTCTGCCGGCTGAAGGACGTGGAACTGGCCGCCGGCACCGAGGTGCGCGCGCATTGCGACCTGGAAGGCGCGAAGACCGAAGGCGCCGTGCACATCGGCCCGTTCGCGCGCCTGCGCCCGGGCACGGTGCTCGCCGACGGCGTGCATATCGGTAATTTCGTCGAGACCAAGAACGCCACGCTCGGCACCGGCAGCAAGGCCAACCACCTGACCTATCTCGGCGACGCCGTGATCGGCGCGGGCGTCAACGTCGGCGCCGGCACCATCACCTGCAACTACGACGGCGCAAACAAGTCCACCACCACGATCGGCGATGGCGCCTTCATCGGGTCCAACAGCGCACTGGTCGCCCCGGTCACCATCGGCGAAGGCGCCACCATCGCTGCCGGCTCCGTGATCAACAAGGACGCCGCCCCGGGCAAGCTCACCGTCGCCCGCGCGAAGCAGATCACCGTCGACGGCTGGAAGCGGCCGGTGAAGAAGCCGAAGGGGTGAGTGTTCGGATCGACGCCCAGGGGAGCAGATAGTTCATGGCAGGCAAATTCCTGAAACGCGGCGCGATTATCGACGTCATCAAGAGTCAGGAGCGTACCAATGCGCTTCAGAAACGCGCTGGTCTTTCCGATCGCGCAGTCCGTTTCACTACGTGTGGCTGTCCTGATCCCGGTTGCGGTGGCTGGCACACGATTCTGGAAGACCGCATTCTTCCGACGGATGCGGAATGCGCAGCCATTCTGAAGGCGGATAACGGCGCGCGCAAACCGCCGAAGCCGCATCGGAGTGTGAAGGCGCCAAGGACAGGGCAGATCCCAGGATCGGTTTGACTCACTCCATCGTCCGTACTTGCCAAGGCGCAGAGCACTCACTTTTCTTCATGGCAAGCCAAAACAATCGATCGCCCACCATCTACACCGCCGCTCCGGGGTGTGGTAACGCGTCCGTGCTTGCCGGCCACAAGCTGTCGGCCTGCCCAGCACGGGGCAAAAAGGTATCTGGGTCCATTGGATCAGAAGCGCATTGAATACAACGCAAGAGTGAGGAATGCCATGTTTTCTCGCGCGCTAATTTCCTTGGTTTTGTCGGCAATTGTTTCTCTGGCTTCCTGTGGATATCACGTGCGCGGAGGGTTTGACGTGATTGGGAGTCACATGGTGAGGGATGCCCGCGGAATCGCGCTCGTCCGGGTGAAAACGGATGGTGTGGATTACTTCAGGGGCAGGCACTCGTCCCCGAAATATGTGCCGAAAAGGATTGTTTATGAGGTAATAAGATACGATTTTGGCAAGCGCTATGCGGCTCTGTCTCAGAGCGTCGATGGCATGCATGAAAAGTCGTTGCAATCGAAAGGATACGAATATGACCCGCTGCTCGTCGATAACGGGTTGGCCATTGCGCCGAGGCAGCTCTGGCGAATGAAAGAGGCCGAATGTAATAGTGCCGGGATACCTTCCGGACAAGTAATCGCCACATGCTCTGCGGGGCGCCCCGGCGATGCCGTGTACCTCGTGCAGCGGTCGACTGGGACAGGGTGGGTCAGGCTCTTCGACGAGAATGATCTGCGATCGGAAATTGAAACGAATGGCTATGATAATGATCACTGGATGACGCCTGTTGTCGCCTCTTCGTCAATTGCCGATCCTGGCGTTTACGTGATGGTGGCTTCAGGGAAGAGGGATGCCGATGGTCATCTCTTGATCGTTCGGGATGTTGGCGACGGAAGGTCGAAGATTATTCATGTTGAAGAGCAGAAGGGGTTGGATATCGCAGCTGTTTCGATCGATTCCGGCACTGAGAGCCTCCTGTGGGAGCAGGCTGGCGTTCTGCTGGGGGAAGAGGCTGAGTACGTAGTCCATCGATTCGAGAAACCGAACTCGCAATGGAAAGAAGTTGCGCGATTCAAGCAGAAGTACGGCATGCGTCTTTTGTTCGCTGCTGACCGAGCGCAGGTCTACTTCTGTGAAGTGCTCGATCGAAAAGTCATCCTGGAGCAGGTCGATTACATTCGCGGAACAAAGCGCACCTTCGACGTGCGGCAGGCAGCGCTGTAAGGGGGCTTCCAGCCCACCATTTCCTCGATGATGTTGTTCGATCCAGTTCCTTGGATGCAGAAAGGACCGGCAGCTGCAGCCATCAACGTCACGTCAGAATGCCATCTGACGCAGCGATCGAAGTGGTGAAAGGCGGTGCGTGCTGCGTTGCGCCGTGCCAGAGCGGTCGGATCATGACTCAGTGTCGGGGAGCGTTGTAGGGTGGGCTTTCAGTCCATCGCTCTACCGCTGATGCAGCGTGGATGATTGGTTTCGATATCACAGCCTGCTCGCCGTGATAAGACATCTCGGGGTGCAGGTGCAGCCTATGTGGGCAGCGCATCTCGCTTGTGCTGCTGGGGCGCGTCCGGTTCCTCTTGTTTTGAGTGCGTTTTTCTGGATTGACCGTCCGGAAATCGTGTGGCAGCCTCGGTGTGATGCCCCGGTTTGGGGTCTAATCGTAGTTAGGCGTCTCGGGGCACAATGCGCTGCATCTTCTGCAAGCAAGACTCCTCGGCCAGCAGGTCCGTGGAGCATATCGTTCCAGAGTCTCTGGGCAACATCGGACACGTGCTCCCCGTGGGGGCAGTGTGTGACGTCTGCAACCAGTACTTCGCACGGAAGGTAGAACGTCAGCTCCTTGACTCGCCTATGTTTCGGCTCCTGAGGTCAGACATGGGAGTTCCAAACAAGCGGGGTCGCATTCCTGCTTGGCTCCCCACGGATGGGATAGAGCGACCCGACTACCGACAAATGGGCAGGTTCTTGGCCAAAGTCGGCCTCGAAGTGCTGGCGTTCAAGACGCTATCCGTGCCTGGTTGGAATGATGAGCTTGTGGATCAGACAGCCCTCGACGAGCTACGTAGGTTTGCACGCTACAACGAAGGCCCGGATTGGCCGTTCACGGTTCGAACGCTCCACCCGGTGAATGCCACATTTGAGGACGGCGACCAGTCCTTCGAACTGCTGCACGAGTTCGACATTTTGCTCACCCGTTCCTCAGAGGCGTACCTCGCTATTTCGATCTTTGGGGTTGAGATGGTCATCAACTTGGGCGGTAGGGAGAACGAGGGCTTTCGTCGGTGGCTGGAAGAAAACAACTGGGCTTCTCCACTCTATGCGTCGAGAGACGCCTAGCCCCTCCATCGAGCGGACGTCCACAAGCGTCCTTCGCCCGCTTGCGGCCGCCGTTCATGTCGAATGTTAGACACCATGAGCAACCACTCCAAGAGTCAGCGAAAACATTTACTTCGCACCCGTGAGCATGATGCTCACGTAGCCTCCGAACTCCAGCGCGAGCGCCGGGTGGGCGAAGATCTGTCGTGGCGCGGTATCGGCGAGCGAGTGCTTCAGATTCGAGAAATTTCTAGCTTTATGCAAGGTTCTGTTTGGGATATTCGACGTGTTGCCGAAGAGTTTAAGCTATACGTTAGTGAACTCAATCCAGAGAAGCCGGGCTATCTCAATCCTGGATACAGGCAGCTCGATGTTGACCCTCAGCACCTCGACTGTCTATTGTCTGCATTGGCCTCGACCAAGATGACTTCTTGTCTGCCTGCCAGTGGCAACATCGGGCTCGACGGAACAACAACCTTCGTTGAGTTCCGTAGCGGATTTGCCTCTGTTGCTGTTTCGTGGTGGGAAGAGGGGCCACCTGAATGGAACGAATTGACCCAACTAGTCAAACAAGTAGTGCAGGAGTTCAAGCTGTTGTCTAACCCCTCCGCCAAGGGGACGCCCTGCGGCGAGCCGCAGTCCGCACCTCATGTTGAAAGTTAGCACTCACGGACGCAGTCGATGCCAGTCACCGTCAAGGAAGTCGTAGAAGCATTCGACCTTCTGTTTACGTCGATGCACCGAAAGAGATTCTGCAAGACCCTAAAGCTGAAGGAATTCACAGAGCGCGATCTCCAGCCCTTGGTGAGAACATTCTTGCTCGGCTACTTCGGTGAGTCGCTTGTGCCGGAGGCCAAAGCGAAACTTCCGGGCGCTCTCAGTGGCTCCGGGCGCATCGACTACATGATTGGCAACGTCGCAGTTGAGTTAGCAGTTCGGAACAAGGGTAAGCCCAAGTCCGGAATTTCATCCTCAGTTAACTCCGCAGAAGTGAAGAAACTCATGAAGCATCCAGGCCTTTCGGTGCTGGTCCTTCTTGACTTCTCTGATTCACCAGCGGCCGACGCGGACATAAGCCGCTTCCGCGACTGGCCCTCCCTGGGTAAGGGCAATCACAGGAAATCTTCCTTCAATATTGCGTACTTCCATAAGAAGCCGACAAAGAAACTTTTGCTTGGCTGCATTCAAAAGAACATTCGCGTAAGGTGAGTGCTAGCAGTTCGTTCAAGCCGAAGCCGCTTCGCGGCGAGGCATATCAGGCGTTGAAAATCATGGGCACTGAGCAAGCGGATATCGAGGCCTACGTTCAAACCACAGATCGCACGGCAGTGGTATCGGCGCTCTCAAAGTGCGTCGGCCTTCTAAATCTTGAAGGGCAGCCCGAGGGCGAGATATACATCTATCAGGCAGAAGGAGTTTTCGCTGTTCTGCAGCCGAGCGAGAATGGTTTTCTAAGCGTTTGGGTGAGAGGAAGCTCCGCGTGGACCTCATGCGCTGCGCTCGGGCGATATCTTGCAAATGAACTTTTCGCGATTGTTCGCTGCGATCCGGGCGATGAATTTCCAGATGTCAGCCCATACTCAAATGTGTTTCTCGAAATATCCGGTGACGGAGAAAGGCTTGTCACTTGGGTCTAAATGCTTCTAATTGGACATCCAAAAAGGTGATGAGCACTGAACTCGCCGCTAACAATTCACCTATGAATTCCCCGCGCACGCACTGCTCGTCGGTTCTTTGAGCGATCGTGATCATCGGCAGCGCGGAACGGTTGCATTCGCCTGTCCGGCTTTTCGATGGGCGCCCAGCGCCCGTGCCCTCATGAAACTCGCGAACCGGTGCCAGGCCTTCATTCCGTCGCTTCTGGCTGATCCCGCCTATGCCGGCAATCACCCTTCACCAGTTGTCCGATAGCATTGCTGAAGAATCGCTTCGCCATCGACCACCGTCGTGATGACGGTATGCGACGCATGCGATTCCGCAATAAAGTCAACGGAGCGTTTGGTTGGTGGCTGCGACGCGCAGAGTGACAGCGTCACCTGGCCGGGATCGATCTCGCAGGCGAATCCGATCGGTTGGTCCAGCGTGTTGCGGAAGCGGAGGTCGCGATGGCCGTAGACCACGGTGGCGTCGGCGCCGAGCGGGGCGAAGCGGGTGGCGTCGGTGTAGATGTCGAGGCTGTGCGGGTGGCGTTCGAGGATCTCCAGCCCGCATTCCAGTGCGGCGAGGTAGAGCAGGCCGCTGAGCTGGCACAGGCCGCCGCCGATGCTGGCGGCGACTTCGCCGCCGACGAGCGTCCGCCCCGCGCGATAGCCGCGCGAGGCGATCGGCGGGCCGACGACGCGCGCGAACGAGAAGACTTCGCCCGGCGCTATGCACGTGCGCTGCAGCGCATCGGCGGCGAGGCGCAGGTTGTGGCGCTTGGCCTCGGCGGTCGGCGTCTCGTGGATCACCTGGGTCCAGGCATGGCACGGCGACAGTCCGTGTGGCGCATCGGGGCGCGCGAAGCGTCGCTCGCTATGCAGCAGGTCGCGGGCGTGCAGGCGCGCCTGCAGCAGGCGTGCGCGCGGCGCGTCGGGCAATGCACGGAACAGCCGGCGCAGCATCGTCGGGCCCTCAGCTCCGCCGCAGCGCGATCAGCTGGTAAGACGCCAGCGGTCGCAGCAGACGGCAGAGCAGGCGATCGAGGCTTGCACACAGCGGGCGCCAGCGTGTGGGCACGCGATGCAGCGGCAGCATCAGCAGGCCGTCGGCGCGGTCGAGGGTGAAGCCCTGCGCCATCGCCAGGATGTCGGCGACGTCATGGGCCGAATGCCCATGCCACTGCGCGATGTCGGAGCGATGCGGACGCAGGCGGCGACGCAGGCGCCCGGGCACGTCGATCAGCAGCAGGCCGCCGGGCTTCAGGCAGCGCGCGGCCTCGGCGAACAGCGTGCGCAGCTGTGCGTCGTGCAGATGCATCGCGAGATGGAAGCAGAACGCCGCGCCCAGCGTGCCGTCCGCGAGCGGCCATGCGGTGGCATCGGCGCGGGCGAACGTCGTGCCCGGCTGCGCGTCGCGCGCGATGCGCAGCATGCCGGCGGCGAGATCGATGCCGAGGTCCGCGCGATCGCTGAAGCGGCCGTCGCCGCAGGCCAGGTCGAGCACGGGGCCGTCGGGGCGTCGGGCGAGGCAGGCCTCCAGCCAGCGTCGTTCGGCTGCGTCGATGAAGCGACCGTAGCTGTTGCCGAAGCGGTCTTCGCGGTACGCCGCCGCGATGCGCTCGTAGTAATCGGCAGGCGTGTGGTCCGTGGTGCGATCGACAGACATGTCCAGCCTTGCGCCCTCCCCGGCGTCGTCCGCCGCAGGATAGCGCGTTGATCGCGTTCGATGCTGCAGGGAATTCCCTCAGCGCGCCGGCAGGCTCAGGCTGACCAGCAAGCCGCCGCCCTCGCGGTTCTGCAGGGCGATGCGGCCGCCGTGGGCTTCGATGATGTCGCGGCACAGCGCCAGGCCGAGGCCGGTGCCGTGGCGCTTGGTGGAATAGAACGGCAGCAGGGCCTGCGCGAGCACCGCGTCGCTCATGCCGCTGCCGCGATCGAGGATGTCGATGCGCCACTGCTCGGGCAGGCGGCGCAGGTGCAGCTGCACGTCGCCCGGCGGCGAACCGGACTCGTGCGCGTTCTTGATCAGGTTGAGCAGGGTCTGCTCGAACTGGGGAATGTCCACGTGCACCACGTCGTCGGCATGCGCACCGTCCCAGGCGAATTCCACCTGGCTGCGCAGCTGGGCGAGGAAGCGACCCCAGGCGAGCGGTTCGAGGCGCGGCGCCGGCAGCTTGGCGAAGCGCGCGTAGTCGCGGATGAAGCCTTCGAGGTGGCGCGCGCGGTCTTCGATGGTGGACAGCGCGGTCGGCAGGCGTTCGAGTTGGCCGCGCTTGAGGAATTCGGCGCTGGAATGCGCCAGCGAGGCGATCGGCGCCAGCGAATTGTTGAGCTCGTGGCTGATGACCCGGATCACCTTCTTCCAGGTCTGCACTTCCTGGCGGCGCAGCTCCGCGGTGAGCTGGCGCAGCAGCACCAGCTCGTGCTTGCGGCCATTGAGGCGGAACGTGCGTCGCGAGAGGTGGTAGATCTCTTCGTTGTCCTCGTCGCCGACCGCGAAGATGCCGTCGCCGCCGCGATCGATGGCGTCGCGCAGTGGCTGCGGCGCGGCGGAGAGGATCTCGGCGAACGCGCGGCCTTCGAGCCGGCGGCCGTCGCCGAGCAGCTTGCGAGCTGCGAGGTTGCCCAGCACGATGCGTCCGGATTCGTCGACCAGCACCATCGACACCGGCGTGTTCTGCACCATCGTGTCGAGCAGCAGTTCGCGCTGCACCAGCGACACGCGCTGCTCGCGAAGCGCGTCGCCGAGCGCGTTGTGCGCATCGACCAGTTCGACCAGCTCGCTGTACTTGTCCCAGGTGATGCCGAAGCCGAAGTCGCCGTCGCGATAGCTGGCGACCGTGCCGGCCAGCGCGCGGAACAGCGCGCGCATCGGCGTGACCGTGCGCCACAGCTTCCAGCCGAACAGCGAGGACACCAGCAGCGCGGGCAGCAGCGCGGCGGCCCATTCCGGCAGCCAGCGCATCAGCAGCACCGCCGACAGCGATGCGAGCACGATGCACAGCACGCCGAGGACGATCAGGCGCAGGGTGAGCGGGAGCAGGCGGAGGATGTGCATCGTCCCGGGCCCGTTCAGTCGCGTGCGATGCCGAGGCGGTCGATGCGCCGGTACAGCGCCTGTCGCGACATGCCCAGCTCGCTCGCGGCCTGTGCGAGCACGCCGCCCGCACGGGCGATGGCGGCTTCGATCGTCGCGCGGTCCGGCTCCTGCGCATCGCCGTTGCCGGCGGCGACGGGCGCGACGCTGGCGGGCGCGGGCAGGCCCAGGTCGCTTGCGGCGATGCGCGGCCCGCGCGCGAGCAGGGCCGCGCGCTGCAGCGTGTTGCGCAGCTCGCGGACATTGCCGGGCCAGCGATGCGCGAGCAGCGCGCGCTCGGCGGACGCATCCAGCGACTTGTCGGCGGGCAGGAAATGCCGCGCCAGCGGCAGGATGTCGTCCGGACGCTCGGCGAGGGCGGGCAGGCGCACTTCGATGGCGTTGAGCCGGTAGTAGAGATCCTCGCGGAACTGCCCGGCGGCGATCATCGCCGGCAGGTCGGCATTCGTCGCGCTGACCACGCGCACCTTCACCTCTCGCTCGCGATTGCCGCCCAGGCGCTGGAAGCGCCCGGTTTCCAGCACGCGCAGCAGCTTGATCTGCCCGGCCAGCGGCAGTGTGCCGATCTCGTCGAGGAAGAGCGTGCCGCCGTCGGCGGCCTCGAACTTGCCCTCGCGTGCGCGGTTCGCGCCGGTGTACGCGCCCTGTTCGGCGCCGAACAGTTCGGCTTCGATCAGGTCCGCCGGCAGCGCGCCGCAGTTGAGCGCGATGAAGGGGCCGGCGGCGACCGGCGAGTTGGCGTGCACGATCTCGGCCATGCGTTCCTTGCCCGCGCCGTTGGGACCGGTGATGAGCACAGGCAGGTCCGAGCGCGCGACCTGGCAGGCCAGGGTCAGCGCGGCGGCGGTCATCGGGTCGGCGTGGACGAAGCCGCGCAGGTCGAATTCGCCGAGCGCCGCGCGTCGCCGCCGTTCGCCGGCATCGCGGCGCGCGAGTTGCTGGCGCGTCTGCGAGAGTTCCAGCAGGTTGTTGACCGTGGCCATCAGCTTGCGGTCGTCCCACGGCTTGGCGAGGTAATCCGCCGCGCCGGCCTTGACCAGGTCGACCGCCGCTTCGAGGTGCGTCCACGCGGTGAGCAGGATCACCGGCAGGTCCGGATGCCGCGCGCGGATCTGCCGGAACAGCGCTTCGCCTTCCTCGCCCGAGGTCGTGTCGGCCTCGAAGTTCATGTCCTGGACGACGAGATCGATGCCCGCGTCCTCCAGCGCCGCCAGTCCGCTCTGCGGGCCGTCGGCGGTGCGGGTGTCGATGTCGTGCAGCGCGAACAGGGTTTCGAGCGCGGTCGCGACCGCCGGGTTGTCGTCGATGACGAGGATGGTGGGCATGGCGTCAGGTTAACTCAGTCCACGGAGGCGTCGATGCGGCCGGAGGTCATGCACGTCATACGCTGCGCGTGGCGATCGCCGGGGGCACCGCCGCCGCGCGCCGCGCCGGACCGAAGACCGCGACCTGCCCGAGCAGCCAGAGCACCAGCGCGCCGACGGGCAGGTACAGCGCGGGCAGTCGCGGCAGTTCGTAGTGCGCCATCAGCAACTGGTTCAGGCCGAAGGCGCCGAGCATGCCCAGGACGATGCCGATGCTGGTCAGCAGGAAGTTCTCGGTCTGGAAGTAGCGCAGGATCTGCGCCCGGGTCGCGCCGAGGGCGCGGCGCACGCCGATCTGCTTGGTGCGCTGCTGTACCCAGAAGCTGGCCAGGCCGACGATGCCCAGTGCGGTCACCACCAGCAGCGCGGCGCAGACCGAGGCCAGCAGCCACACCATCGACTTGTCCTGGCGGTAGTACTCGGACGCGATGTCGGCGAACGTGTCCTGGTCGAGGATGATGCGGCTGCGCTTGGTGCGCTCGAGCGCGGCGACCGCAGCCTTCAGCACTTCGGCGCGGCGCGAGGGTTCCGTGCGCAGCAGGTAGCGACCGCCGGCCGGGCGGATCGGCAGGATCATCGAGTAGCCGAAATTGTTCGGGCCATTGTCGCTGGCGCGGATCATGCGCTCGACGACACCGACCACGGGGATCGGCGTGCTGCCCCAGCCGTCGTGGATGCGCTTGCCGATCGGGTTCTGGCCGGGGAACAGCGCTTCCGCCATCTCGCGGGTGATGATCACTGCGGGCACCGAGAAATCGTTGGACGTCTCGATCGCGCTGAAATCCAGGTATTCGCCGGGCAGGAAGTCGCGGCCGGCAACCAGCTTCACGCCGTAGGTCTCCAGCAGGTCGTCGGTGCCGAGATAGGCGCCGGCGCTGAGGCTGGGCGACGGCTGGTCGGGCTTCGTGCTGACCGAGGTATTCCAGGAGGAGCCGTCGAACGGGATCTGGTTGGTGATGGCGACCGACTTCACGCCGGGGATGGCGCGAAGTGCGTCCAGATCGACCTTGGCCTGCGCGTCCCGGTTTTCGTTCGGACCGATGCTGGTGGCGCGCACGCGCACCAGTTCCTCGTCGGCCAGGCCGGTGGGACGATCCATGCGTTCGATGCGCCCGCTGATGAGGAACAGCGCGTTGCAGATGATCGCGCAGCTGAGCGCGATCTGCAGGACGATGAGGCTGGCCGCCGTCTTGTGGCGGCGCAGTGCGGAAAGGATGGGGCGGATGTCCATGGGTAACCTCGGTGCGGGTGCCTCCCCCGGCGGGGGAGGGCGCGATCATTGCGACTTGAGCTGGATGGCGGGCGTGATCTGGCAGGCGCGCAGGGCAGGCAGTACGCCCGCGAGGATGCTGGCCACCAGGGTCAGGAGGATGGTGGTCAGCAGCATCGTGCCGTCGAAGCGCACGAACTCGGCGTAGTGCGTCGGTTGCTGCCGCACGGCCCACAGGCCGAGGAAGGTGAGCAGGAGGCCGAACAGGCCGCCGGCGACACCGATCGCGCCGGCCTCGACCAGGTACTGGGCGAAGATCGCGCGACGCGTGGCGCCGAGCGCGCGGCGTACGCCGATTTCGGCGGAACGGCGCATGAACTTCGCCAGCAGCAGGCCGACGGTGTTGAGCAGGCAGACGAACAGGAAGCCGAAGGCCAGCCAGCTCTGCAGGCGCACGTCGGGCGGCACGATGTTGTTTTCGTCCAGCCAGCCCATCACGTCGTGCAGGCGCACGTTGGTCGGGCGCTCGAAGCGGCCGGCGGCGCGCTGCTGGTCGGAATACGCCTTCAGGTAGCGCTCGTACGCCGCGACCTTCTCCGGCGTGCCCAGTTCCACCCAGTACTGCAGCCAGGTGCAGGGTGCGTTCAGGCCCTGGCTGCCTTCGCCTTCGGGATCGTTCGTGTTGGCATCCCAGCAGGTCATGTCGCCGCTGGTGTCCATCTTCAGCGCGCGCGAGGTCCAGAATGGTACGTAGAGTTGCTCGTCGCCGCCGAACGAACGCATGGTCAGGTCGTAGAAGCGCGGCGCCATGTTCCACTCGCCGAGGACGCCGATGACCTTGAACTCGCTGCCGTCGAGGCGGATCGTCTTGCCGACGCTGTTGCCGCCGCCGAACAGGCGGTCGTTGAGCGGCTTGGCGATCACCACGACGCGTGCACGAGCCTGGTCCTCCTCGGCGGTCCAGCCGCGGCCGTGGGCGATGGGCGCATCGAACATCGCGAAGAAGTCGGCGGTAGTGAAGCGCGCATCGGCGTAGAACGGATCGATGCCGGCCTTGTCGGGTTCGATCGCGGCGCTGCCGGCGGTCATGAACGCCTGGCGGTCGCCGCGCTTGTCGCGCAGCAGGGCCTCGGCGTCGTAGCGCGCCATCTGCCGCGCCGGACCGTCGTCTTCTTCCTGTCCGCGCAGGCTGCGCGGATCCATCTGCGGGTAGAACAGCTTGTCGCTCTTGTGCGGGATCGGGTCGCCCGACAGCACGTGGAAGACGGTCAGCGTGGTCATGCTGGCGCCGATGCCCAGCGCAATCGCCAGCACCATCAGCGCGGTCAGCACCTTGTTGCGCCGGAAGCTGCGCAGCGCGAGCGAGAGGTAATAGCCGAACATGGTGGTCTCCTCAGAGGGCCGAGGTCTGCGTGGTCGCGGCGCCGCGCACCAGCCCGGCCTCGCGCTGCAGGTCGGTCGCCATGCCGTCGACGATGTGCACGTTGCGCTGCGCGCGCGCGGCCAGCTCCGGGTCGTGGGTGACCATCACGATGGTGGTGCCCTGGCCGTTGATCTCTTCCAGCAGCTCCATGACGCTGCGGGCCATCTGCGAATCGAGGTTGCCGGTGGGTTCGTCGGCGAGCAGCAGGCGCGGGCTGCCTGCGAGCGCGCGCGCGATCGCCGCGCGCTGCTGCTGGCCGCCGGACAGTTCGGACGGGTAGTGCTTCATCCGAGAACCCAGGCCGACGCGCGACAACGCGTGCTCGATGCGCTGGCGGCGCTCGGCGGCGGCCATGCCGCGGTAGCGCAGCGGCGCGTCGACGTTGTCGAACAGGTTCAGGTCGGGGATGAGATTGAAGCTCTGGAAGATGAAGCCGATCTTGCGGTTGCGCAGCTTCGAGCGCGCATCATCGCCGAGCTTGCTCACGTCCTCGCCGTCGAGCAGGTAGGTGCCGCCGGTGAATTCCTCCAGCAGGCCGGCGATGTTGAGGAAGGTGGTCTTGCCCGAGCCGGAGGGGCCGGTGACCGCGACGAATTCGCCTTCGCGCACATGCAGGTCGAGCGAGCGCAGCGCGTGGGTTTCGACCAGTTCGGTGCGGTAGACCTTGGTGACGCCTTGCATGTGCAGCATGGGGAACTCCGGAAGCGATGGGCAGAGAGAGGAGGGAGGGCGCGGCGGACCGGGGGCGCCGCGTCGCGCGCAGGGGAGAGAGGGCCTGCGCGGACGCGACGACGCCTCAGCCGCCGACCCGGAAACGCGGGGCGAGGGCGGGCGTTGCGGCAAAGCGCAGCGTGCGCCGCGGGCGGTGCAGGCGCGCATCGTTGGCCGACGGCGCGAAGGCTTCGCAGTGCAGCGGCAGGCGCACGGCTTCGACCAGGTCGTCGGCCGACCAGACCATGCGCGGCGAGAAGGGGCCGCAGGGGAACGGGTCGTGCGCGGTGTCGAGCGGGGCGTCGCAGGACGGGGACGGGTCTGCGGAGCGGCAGGACAGGGGGGGCTGGGCGTGCATGGTCATTCTCCGGAGATGCGGATGCGTTCGGCGTCGCCGAACAGGTCGCTGCCGGAGACCACGATGCGGTCTCCGGGTTTGGCGCCGTCGAGGATCTCGACCGCGCCGAGGCTGCTGGCACCGGTGCGCAGGGCGCGCTTCACGGCGATGGAACCCTCCATGACGTAGGCGCTGTTGCCGCCGCCCTGGTCGACGAAGGGGCCGCGCTCCACCATCAGCACGTCGCGGCGCGTGTCCAGCACGATGCGCGCGCTCAGCCGCTGGTTCTGGCGCAGCGCGGGCGGCTGCTTGCCGGTGAAGCGCAGGCGCGCGGCGACCTCGCCGTTCACCACTTCCGGCGACACCGCCGAGATCGCCGCTGCGAACGTGCCGGTATTGCCGCTGACTTCGGCCGGGATGCCGATGCCCAGGTCGCGGGCGAAGCTTTCCGGCACCTTGATCTCGACTTCGAACACCGACAGGTCGACCAGGCTGAGCACCGGGGCGTTGGCGGCGACGTTGGCGCGCTGCGCGATCATCAGCTGGCCGACCTGGCCGTCGAACGGCGCGCGCAGGGTCAGCGCGTCGACCTGGCGCTGCAGCTCGGCGACGACCGAACGCTGGCGGTCCGCCTGCAGGCGGCGGTTGCGCGTGTCCAGGCCCGCGCCGCGGCCCTGCAACGCATGCTCCTGGCGCGCGGCGGCGAGGCTCAGGTCGGCCTTCTTCAGCGAATCCTGCGCGCGAGCCACGTCGATCTGCGCGACGGCGCCGCCTTCGAAGGCGCGCTGGTTGCGTTCGAGGTCGCGCTGCGCGGCGAGGCGGTCGATGGTCGCCTGGTCCAGCGTCTTGCGGGCGTTGGCGCGGGTCAGCGCGGCGTCCAGCTCGGCGCGGTCGGCCCCAGCTTCCAGGCTGGCCAGCGTCGCTTCCTCCTGGGCCAGGCGGCTGCGCAGCTCCGGGCTGTCGATGGTCGCCAGCACCTGGCCGCGCTTCACCGCGTCGCCGGCCACTACCGACAGCGTGACCGTGCCTGCGGCGATGGTGTACAGCGTCGGACTGTTGGCCGAGATCACCCGGCCCTCGGCCGAGAGGTCGCGGACCAGGTCGCCGCGCGTGACTTCGGCGATGCGCACGCGCTCGGCGTCGATCGACTGGCCGCCGTCGCGCCAGGCGGTGACCAGCGCGGCGCCTAGGGCGACGATCGCGACGGCGGTGCCGATGGCGATCAGGCGACGGCGCGGCGCGCGTCCGGCGCTGGCGGCGAGGGGGCGGTCCTGTGCGGAGGTGTCGCGAATGCTCATGGGGGCCGTGGTGCTGAATGTCTGCCCAGTGCTCAGCAAACCGCGTGCCAACTTCAACTGTTTGAAATAAAAGGGAATTGTCGCTGTCCTCGGGTGTCCGCACCGTGTCCGGACGCGTCCGCGCGGACGGTCCGGCGCGGTTTCGCCGTTACACTACGCACACCAAATCTGAGGGGCGGCAGGACATGTGCGGCATCGTTGGCGCGATCGCGGATCGCGATGTGGTTCCAGTACTCATCGAGGGTCTCAAGCGCCTCGAATATCGCGGTTACGACTCCGCCGGCATCGCCATTGTCGACCAAGGAGCCGAAGCGCCCGCCGACGTTCGCCGCGTGCGCCGCACCGGTCGTGTCGCGGAAATGGAAAGCGCCGCCGCCAGCGAAGCCTTCAGTGCCGGCCTCGGCATCGGCCACACCCGCTGGGCCACCCATGGCGGCGTGACCGAGCACAACGCGCACCCGCACATCAGCCACGGCGTGGCGCTCGTGCACAACGGCATCATCGAGAACCACGAAGCGCAGCGCGAACGCCTGCGCGAGCTCGGCTACAGCTTCGAATCGCAGACCGACACCGAAGTCATCGCCCACCTCATCCACCACTACCTCACCCAGGGCGACGACCTGCTGCAGGCATTGCAGCGTGCGGTGAAGGAGCTGGAAGGCGCCTATGCGCTGGCCGTGGTCAGCCGCAAGGAACCGGACCGCATGGTCTGCGCGCGCATGGGCTGCCCGCTGCTGGTCGGCCTGGGCGAGGGCGAGAATTTCGTCGCTTCCGACGTGTCGGCGATCATCCAGGCCACGCGCCGGGTGATCTTCCTCGAGGAAGGCGACACCGCCGAAGTGACCCGCGAAGGCGTGCGCGTGTTCGCCGCCGACGATGCCGAGGTCAAGCGCGAAGTGCATGTGTCCGACGTGTCGCTGGCCTCGCTGGAGCTGGGCCCGTACCGCCACTTCATGCAGAAGGAAATCCACGAGCAGCCGCGCGCGATCGCCGACACCATCGAGGCCATCGTCGATCGCGGCGGCTTCACGCCCGAGCTGTTCGGTCCCGACGCGGCGCACGTGCTGCGCAGCATCGACGGCCTGCAGATCCTCGCCTGCGGCACGAGCTACTACGCCGGCCTGACCGCGCGCTACTGGTTCGAGGCCATGACCGGCCTGCCGTGCACGGTCGAGATCGCCAGCGAATACCGCTACCGCAAGGTCGTCGCCAATCCGAACCAGCTGATCGTCACCATCTCGCAGTCCGGCGAAACGCTCGACACGATGGAGGCGCTGAAGTACGCCAAGTCGCTGGGTCACGACAAGACCCTGTCGATCTGCAACGTGCCCGAAAGCGCCATCCCGCGCGCCAGCAAGCTCGTGTTCTACACCCGCGCCGGCGCCGAAATCGGCGTCGCATCGACCAAGGCCTTCACCACGCAGCTGGTCGCCTTGTTCGCGCTCACCGCCACCGTGGCCAAGGCACAGGGCAAGCTCAAGCCCGAACAGGAAGCCGAACTCCTGGATGCGCTGCGCCACCTGCCGGGGAGCGTGCAGCATGCGCTGAACCTGGAGCCGCAGGTCGCGGTGTGGTCGGAGCGTTTCGCACCGAAGCAGCACGCGCTGTTCCTCGGCCGCGGCATCCACTACCCGATCGCACTCGAAGGCGCGCTCAAGCTCAAGGAAATCTCCTACATCCACGCCGAGGCCTATCCGGCCGGCGAGCTGAAGCATGGCCCGCTCGCGCTGGTCGACGCGGACATGCCGGTGGTGGTGATCGCGCCCAACGACAGCCTGCTGGAGAAGGTGAAGTCCAACATCCAGGAAGTGCGTGCGCGCGGCGGCGAGATGTACGTGTTCACCGACGCCGACAGCCACTTCAGCGAATCCGAGGGCGTGCACGTGATCCGCACCCCGCGCCACGTCGGCATCCTGTCGCCGATCGTGCATGCGATCCCGGTGCAGATGCTCGCCTACCACGCCGCGCTGGCGCGCGGCACCGATGTCGACAAGCCGCGCAACCTGGCGAAGTCGGTGACGGTGGAGTGATGCGTTCCGGGCCGAGCGTCGGCCCGGGATCCCCGCTCGCAGGCCCTGCCCGCCCCTGTCCGAACGCCCGGATGAACCGGGTTTCGCGGGACTTGCAGGTCGTAACGGCTCCATAACTGACAGCCCCGGGGCACGGGCGTAATTTGCAGCCCATGCAAGGAGGTACGTCGGGCCAGCTCCAGACCCACCCGACAGGCGCATCCAGCGCCGCCTCGCAACCCCTAGGGGTCAACGGCAGGCATCGGCGTTCCAGGGCGCCATGCCTGCCGTCGATTTTTCCGGGTCCGGATATCCCTTCCAGGCAGAACGACCCCGGCGCCGGGCGCCGTCCCGGTCGATCCTCCGCCCCGGGACGTCCGTTTCGCCCGCGTCGCCGCCCGCCCGTATGATCGCGGGCTCATGATCCGCTTCCGTCTCCCCCGCATGACCGCCCCCGCCACGTCGAAACGCCGACAGCTGTCGCACGTCCTGCTGTTGAGCTACATCGGGCTGGTGCTGTTCTTCGCCGTCTTCCTGCTGGGCGCCAGCGTCGGCACCATCCGCGCGGCGGCGCAGGCGCAGGCGCGCAACGAGGCCGAGCGCAGCGCCTCGGAAGCGCGGCGCCGGCTGATCGAGTGGCAGCGCGAACCGGCGGTGGTCGCCGACCTGCTGGTCAAGCAGCCCTCGCTGCCGTTCTACCTGCAGCGCGGCCAGTTCACCAAGGCGCGCACCCTGATCGCCGACGTCGGCAAGACCAGCGGCATCGACTACATCGGCCTGGAACGCCAGGGACAGATGATCGGTCAGGTGGGCCTGCGTCCGCCCACCGCGGTGGCCGGCATGGCCTTCGGCAAGCGCTCCGAAGCCTGGCGCATCGTGCGCCGCCCGGTGCCCTACGTGCAGGACGTGTTCATCGTCGTCGCGCAGCGGCTGGGCGACCGGCTATCCGAGCGGTCGGACGTCGAATACGTCGACGTGCGCCTGCGCCCGGTGATGCGCCAGCGCACCGCGAAACCCGATGCCTGGACCGCGGCGTTGCAGGAAGTGTCGTTCACCGGCGAAGCGGACACCTACGAGGACATCCGCGGCACCGCCGCCGTGCGCATCGTCGCCATCCGCGACGCCGACGGACGCATCGGTGCGCTGCTGGTCGCCAGCGTGCACGAGCAGTGGATGACGCGGCGCATCCTCGAATGGCTCGGCATCTTCGGCCTGTCCAGCCTGGTGACCGGCGGCATCGCGTTCGCGCTGGCCTACCTGCTCGCTGCGCGCATCGCGCTGCCGTTCGCGCGCCTGACCAGCGTGGCGCGACGCCTCGGATCCGGCGACCTGTCGACGCCGGTGGCGCCGCCGGGCACCTTCCTGTCCGAACCGGTGGCGCTGGCCGAGAACCTCGAGAACATGCGTGCGCGGGTCAGCGCGCTGACCGAGAGCGAACGCGAGCAGCGCCAGGAACTCGACGTGATCCTCGACGGCGTCGACGAAGGCATCGTCGGCATCGACGACCACGACCTGGTGCACTACGCCAACCGACAGTTCCTCGAACTGGTCGGACGCGAGCGCAGCGACGTGATCGGCCGGCCGCTGCAGGACACCCTCAAGCCGGTGCCGTCCTCGGCTGCGGCGGGCGAGGGCGCGATCCCCGGCCTGCCCGCGCCGGAACGCTATTTCGCCACCGACATGATGCGCCCGGTGATCGCACGCCGGCTGCGCGCCGCCGAGGACCGCCACGTGATGGTGGTGCGCGAGGAGAACGCCATCGAGGCCGCGCGCGGCATGCGCGACCGCATCCTCGCCAACCTCTCGCACGAGTTCCAGACGCCGCTGTCGGCGCAGATCGCGTCGATCGAACTGCTGCGCGACCACCTGCGCGACCACGGCGACGAGATCGCGATGCGCCTGGCCGATGCGCAGTATCGCGGCAGCATCCGCCTGTCGCAGCTGGTCAACAACCTGCTCGACAGCGTGCGCATCGAAAGCGGCGAGATGCGCCTGCGCCGCGCGCCGCTCGACCTCATCTCGGTCATCGCCGAAGCCATCGAGCTGATGCAGCCGCTGATCGAACAGCGCGACCAGCGCGTGGTGTCGTCGCTGCCGGTGGGGCCGCTGCTGGTCGGCGATGCGCAGCGCCTGTTCTCGGTGATCGTGAACCTGGTGGCCAACGCCAACAAGTTCGCGCCGGACCAGACGCGGATCTGGATCGAGGCCGAATGGGCGACGGACCGCGTCACCGTGTGGGTCGAGGACGAAGGCCCGGGCCTGCCGGTGTCGCACACCGTCAGCGACCTCTTCGCGCCGTTCAAGCGCTCGCCGCACGAGGAGCCCAGCCAGCGCGGCACCGGCCTGGGCCTGACCATCGTCCACGCGATCGTGCTCGCGCATGGCGGCGTGGTGAAGGTGGTGGAGCCGCTGCGCGCGCACGGCACGCGCATCGGCATCGTCCTGCCGCTGGAGTCGAATGCATGAGGGACCGCTCGTGAGAATCCTGGTCGTCGACGACGACGTCGAACTGGCGGGCCTGCTCCGCTTCGCCCTCAACGGTGCCGGCTACGACGTCATCAGTGCCTTCGATGGCGAGCAGGCGGTCGCGCGCTTCCGCGAGCACAAGCCGGACCTGGTGATCCTCGACGTGAACCTGCCGATCCGCAACGGCTTCGAGGTGCTCGACCTGATCCGTCGCCACAGCCAGGTGCCGGTGATGATGCTGACCGTGCGCGCGGCCGAGGAGGACGAGGTCCATGGCCTGAACCTCGGCGCCGACGACTACCTCAAGAAGCCCTTCAGCCCGCGCACCCTGCTGGCGCGCGTGCGCTCGCTGCTGCGCCGAGGCAACGAGCAGCTGGAGGATGCGGTGCTGTCGCACGGCGCGCTGACGCTCAACGTGGAGCGCAGCGAAGCCCAGGTCGAAGGCGGCGAGAGCTTCCGCGTCTCGATGCTCGAACTGCGCCTGCTGCGCCTGCTGCTGAGCCAGCGCGGGCGGCCGGTGGATGCCGACAAGCTGATCGGTTTCGTCTGGTCCGACCGCGAAGCGGCAGATCGCGAATCGCTCAAGCAGGTGGTGCATCGCCTGCGCCGCAAGCTGGCGGCGGCAGGCGGATCGGCGAACTGGATCGAGTACGTGCCGAACGTGGGTTATGCGGTCACGACGCAGGGCTCGGGCTGAGCGCCAGGGGCATCACCGCATCGCCATCGACGATCAGCCGACCCGGAGCGGCATGCGCATGCCGTCGCCAGCGCCTGCGGTGGTTTCGACCAGCCAGTCGGTCACGCGTGCGGTGGCGATCTCGCGGCTCTGCAGCGCGTCGCGCTGCTGCCGGTAGATCGCCAGCTGCGCGTCGGCGCTGGTGCCGGTATCGACGATGTGCTGCAGGTGACCGATCTCGCGTTCGCAGCGCAGGCTGGCCACGTCCGGCGCGATCAGCGCGCACAGCCGCGCCAGGGCTTCGGCCACGCGCTCGGTGGCGCCGGTCGCCGGGTCGATGAACTCCGCAGCCAGTCCGTGGCGCTTCGCGCGCCAGCGGTTCTCGTCGACGATGCGCCGCGTCGCGGCGTCGCCGGGGGCGTCGGCGACGGGCGCGCCCAGGCGCGGGTCGCGAACGTGAGCACGCACCAGGCAGCGGAACGCGGAGGCCAGCGCCAGCGTGTCCTCGATCCGCGTGCAGGCGTCGCAGATGCGCAGTTCCAGGGTCGGGAAACGCGACGAGGGCCGGATCGCCCACCACACCTCGCTGCCGTCGCGCGCGGCACCGGCGACGCGCAGCGTATCGAGGAAGCGCGCGTACTCGGCATCGTCGGCGAAGGCATCGGGCAGGCCGGCGCGCGGCCACTCGTCGTAGGCGGCCTGCCGGTAGCTGGCCAGGCCGGTCGGCTGGCCGCGCCAGAACGGCGAGGAACAGGACAGCGCCAGGAACAGCGGCAGCCACGGCAGCAGGCGGTTCATCAACGCGACGCGGTCGATGCCATCCGGCACGCTGACGTGCACGTGCAGGCCGCAGACCAGGCTGCGTCGGCCGATCGCGGCGTAATCGCTCATCAGGCGCTCGTAGCGCGCCTTGTCGGTCGCTGCCTGTGCGCGCCAGGATGCGAACGGGTGCGTGCCCGCGGCGAGCGGCTGCAGGTCGAGCTTGTTGGCGATGCGCGTCACCGCGTGGCGCAGTTCGTGCAGGTTCTCGTAGGCCATCGATGCGGTGTGCAGCACCGGCGTGGCGATCTCGATCTGGGCGCGATGCAGTTCCTCGTGCACACGGTCGCCCAGGCGCGCGCGGCAGGCGGAAAGCAGCGCCGGCGTGCGATCGCCGCAGAGGTCGCGGGTCTCGGGGTCGACCAGGAAAAATTCTTCCTCGATGCCGAAGGTCAGGGTGGGCACGGGCTTGGGCATGGCGGGACGGATGGGGGAGGTCGTCATGGGCACAGTCTGCGATGCCGAACCTTCATCCGCAGTTACCGCACGGTTACGCGCGTCTTGCACGAATCGTCGTGAAAACCGCATGACTGCAGGGCCTCGGCCGCGCGAAGATGTCCACGGGCTGAACCGCGCGCACTCTATATAATGGCCGCCTGCCCGCGACGGGCCGGGGGCGTGGCCTCCGCGTCGCGCGCCGGGATGTACCGAATGAGTGACAGCATCGTCGTCCAGCGCCCGACCCGCGTCGAGGTCGATCTCGACCGTCTCGCGGGCAATCTCCGCGCGATCCGCGACCACGTCCGCGTGCCGGTGATGGGCATCGTCAAGGCGAACGCCTACGGCCACGGGCTCGTGCCGGTCGCGCGGCACCTGGTGCGCTCGGGCGTCGACCAGCTCGGCGTGGCCTTCCTGGAGGAAGGCATCGCCCTGCGCCGCGCCGGCATCCGCGTGCCGATCCTGGTGCTCGGCGGCATCTTCGGCCCGCAGATCGCCGAATTCATCGATCACGACCTGGAGATCACCGTCTCCTCGCTCGACAAGCTGCGCCAGGTCGAGGCCGCCGCCGAGGCCAAGGGCCGCAAGGCGGTGGTGCACCTGAAGATCGACACCGGCATGGAACGCATCGGCGTGCACAGCTATTCCTGTGCGGCGTTCATCGAGGCGGCGGTGGCATCGCGGTGGTGCGAGATCAAGGGCGTGTATTCGCACCTGGCCTGCTCGGACGATCCGGCCTCGCCGATGACCGCGCGCCAGGTCGAGCGCTTCGCCGAGGCCTGTGCGCATTTCGATCGCCTCGGCGCGCCGATGCCGCTGCGCCATCTGGCGAATTCGGGCGGCGTGCTGCATTTCCCCGAGACCTGGCTGGACATGGTGCGTCCCGGCATCCTGCTCTACGGCGTCGCGCCCGATCCCGCGTCGCGCATGACCGTGCCGGTGGCGCCGGTGCTGTCGCTGAAGTCGCAGGTGGTCTATTTCAAGGTCGTGAAGGCCGGCAACCCCGTCAGCTATGGCGCGACCTGGTCGTCCGACCACGACTGCCGCGTGGTCACCATTCCCATCGGCTACGGCGATGGGTACTCGCGGGCGCTGTCCTCGCGCGGCGAAGTGCTGATCCGCGGCCGGCGCTATCCGATCGTCGGCCGCGTGTGCATGGACCAGTTCATGGTCAACATCGAACGCGACACCGCGTACAACGAGGACGACGTGGTGCTGATCGGCGAACAGGGCGGCGAACGCATCACCGTCGACAGCGTGGCCGCGACCATCGGCACCATCGCCTACGAAGTCCTCACCGGCCTCAACGAACGCATTCCGCGCCTCTACATCGGTGGCTGAGCGCTGCGCGCCACCGATCCGCACGACCCGGGCACCCAGACCATGACCTCACGCTCCTGGACGGCTTCGGCCATCCGCCGCATCGAAGCCGACTTCAACCGCTCGGCCGACACCCACCTGATCCCGATGCGCCTGCCGGGCTTTCCCGGCATCGAGGCGTACTTCAAGGACGAGTCCAGTCACCCGACCGGCAGCCTCAAGCATCGCCTCGCGCGTTCGCTGTTCCTGTTCGCGCTGGCCAACGGCTGGCTGCGCGAGGGCCGGCCGGTGATCGAGGCCTCGAGCGGTTCGACGGCGGTGTCGGAAGCCTACTTCGCGCGCCTGCTCGACCTGCCGTTCATCGCGGTGATGCCGACCTGCACCTCGCCCGACAAGCTGCGCGCCATCGAGTTCCACGGTGGACGCTGCCATCTCGTCGACGATCCGGCAGCGATCAACGCCGAGTCCGAACGCCTGGCGCGCGAGACCGGCGGGCATTTCATGGACCAGTTCACCTACGCCGAACGCGCGACCGACTGGCGCGCGAACAACAACATCGCGGAGTCGATCTTCCTGCAGATGTCGCACGAGCCGCATCCGATCCCCGAGTGGATCGTGTGTAGCCCCGGCACCGGCGGCACCGGCGCCACGCTCGGCCGCTACGTGCGCTACCGCCGCTACGACACCCGCACCCTCTGCGCGGATCCCGAGCATTCGGTGTTCTACGACCACTACGCCAGCGTGCTGCGCGGCACGCCTTGCCACGAGATGACGCTGCCGCGCGGCTCGGGCATCGAAGGCATCGGCCGCCCGAAGGTGGAGCGCAGCTTCATCGCCGCCTGCATCGACGCGATGGTCAAGGTCCCAGACGCGCTCAGCCTTGCGGCGATGCGCCACGTCAGCGAGACCCTCGGTCGCCGCGTCGGCGGCTCCACCGGCACCAACTTCGTTGGCGTCCTCGCCGCCGCCGAACGCATGCGCCGCGAAGGCCGCGAGGGCTCGATCGTCACCATCCTCTGCGACGGCGGCGAGCGCTATTCGCACAGCTACTACAACCCCGCGTGGTATCTCGAACAGGGGATCGACACCGCCGAGGCCGATGCCGCGATCGCGCGTGCGGTCGCCGGCGAGACGGTGCCCGACGCGGGCTGGATCGCGCAGTAGCGCGCCGGTACGAGGCAGCCGCCGGCGTAGACTGCATCGATGCGCAAGATCATCCACATCGACATGGATGCGTTCTACGCCTCGGTGGAGCAGCGCGACGACCCCTCGCTGCGCGGCAAGCCGGTGGTGGTCGCCTGGCGCGGCGCGCGCTCGGTGGTCTGCGCGGCCTCGTACGAGGCGCGCAAGTTCGGCGTGCGTTCGGCGATGCCAGCGGTGCGTGCGGAGCGCTTGTGCCCGCAGGCGATCTTCGTGCCGCCGGACTTCGCGCGCTACAAGGCGGTGTCTAAACAGGTGCGCGCGATCTTCGCCAGGCACACCGAGCTGATCGAGCCGCTGTCGCTGGACGAGGCCTACCTCGACGTCACCGATCCGATGACGCGGCTGGACGACGGCAGCGTGCCCAGCGCGACCGCCATCGCCGGGATCATCCGCGCGCAGATCCGCGAGGAGACCGCGCTCACCGCATCGGCCGGCGTGGCGCCGAACAAGTTCCTCGCCAAGATCGCCTCCGACTGGCGCAAGCCGGACGGCCAGTTCGTGATCAAGCCCGCGCAGGTGTTCGATTTCCTCACCCCGCTGCCGGTGGGCTGCATCCCCGGCGTCGGCAAGGTGATGCAGCAGAAGCTGGAGACGCTGGGCATCGCCACCGTCGGCGACCTGCGCGCCCTGGGCGCGGAACGCCTGCAGCGCGAGTTCGGCAGTTTTGGCCTGCGCCTGCACCAGCGCGCGCAGGGCATCGACGAGCGACCGGTCGAACCCGACCAGCCGGTGCAGTCGATCTCGTCGGAAGACACCTTCGCGCGCGATGTGCCGCTGTCGGAGATCGAACCGATGATCCGCCAGCTCGCCGAACGCACCTGGACCGCCACGCGCAAGACCGAACGGATCGGTCGCACCGTCGTGCTCAAGCTCAAGACCGCGCAGTTCCGCATCCTCACCCGCAGCCACACGCCCGACGCGCCGCCCGCCAGCCTGGAGCAGTTCACCGCGATCGCGCTGGCATTGCGCGACCGAGTCGATCTGCCGCCATCGACCTTGTACCGTCTGGTCGGCGTCGGCCTGTCCGGATTCAGGGACGGGATCTCGATAATCGAGCAGCCGGCACTGTTCTCCCAATGAGAGAGGCATGCGATGCCTGCTGTGCAGCGACGGCATGTCCGGACTGCTTCGGTTTCTGCGACTATGGCAATTCGCGTCTGAATTCAGGCGCAAGGCCATGAAATAGAAAAGAAAAAACGAAATTGGCCCTAAACTTTTTTTTGCTGCCCCGGACAGAGATGGTACTGGGCGGTCTCCGTGTCGAGATCGCATGTCATCTGAATGGAGCAGGGTCATGGTTGCAATTTTCACCGGTCACGGTTTCGGTACTTTCGGCGCCACCTGGGCGCAGTCTGGCGCAGGCGGCGGCAGGCTCGGCCAGAGCCGCGAGACCTACGCGATCAATGCCGCGACCGGCAACCTGGTTATCCAGACGCTCGACGAGAGCCTGATCAACAAGGGCCTCGCCGCGACGGCATTGCGTACCTACAACAGCCGTGGGCAGCTGTCCGGCGTAGGTCAGGACGGCTGGGCGACCGGATACGAGCGCTCGGTGCAGTTGGAGGGTGCCCTGGACTCGGTCGGTAGCGTGGTCCGACTGTTCCGTGGAGACGGCGAGGAGCGCGTCTTCGCCTTCGATGCCACCCGCGGCTACTACCTGAGCACGGCCGGCGACGGGGCCCACGACACCATCGCTTGGGATGGCGATGGCTGGGTGCTCATCGACGGCAGCACGCGCCGCATGGAAACCTACTACAGCGAGACGTCCAACCCGGCCGAGCGTCTGCGGATGGATGGATTCATCGAAGACGGACAGCAATGGCTTGTTCGCCACGATGCGCAGGGGCGGGTGTCCGAGGTGGTCTCGACGATCGGATACCCGAACGGCGATGCGATCCTGTACAGCTACGTCGGCAATACCACGCAGCTCGCGGGCATCGCAACCCGCGAGAACGGCGTCGTGCGTACCCAGGTCACCTATGGTTACGACAGTGTCGGCCGACTGAGCTGGGTCCAGACCGACCTGACCCCGGGCAACGCCGGCGACAACATCTGGGACGAGGCGAACGCCGCCGCGAACAACGGCCGCCTCTACCGCACCCGTTACACCTATGTCAGCGAAAGTGCGTCGGACCTGCGCATCGCCAGCGTGACCACTGGCGACGGCGCGGTAGTCTCGTATACCTACGAAAGCGACGGCGCTGGTGGCTGGCGGGTCAAGACGGTCACCGAGGGCAGCGCCGCGGATGGTTCGGCGCGCACGCTGACCTTCCTCTATGGTGCGGGCGTCACGGACGTGGTCGACGCATCAGGCCGGACCTGGACCTACCGCTACGATGCGGAGAAGCAGTTGACCGAAGTGCTCGCGCCGGCCGTGAACGGCCAGCGACAGTCGACCCGCTATGCCTATGACGCCGCCGGCAACGTCACCCGGATCACGACCAGCGCGCTCACGGTTGATTCCGGTGCGCTTGTCGACATCGAAGAGCAGCGTTTCCGTTACGACAGCAACGGCAACCGGATCCAGCAGCGCGACCTGATCGGCAACATCGTGGCCTGGACCTACAACCAGGCCAACCAGGTGACCAGCGAAACCCGCTACACCGTGGCGGATACGGACGGGTTGGATGCGGACCAGGCCGGGAATTGGACTTCGCCCGGTGGGGCGCTGGTCACCCGCTACGTGTACGAACATGATTGGTCCGATCGCCTGCTCTATGTCGTCAACGCTGCAGGCGAGGTCCAGGAATTCAATTACGGCGGCAATGGTGCGCTATGGGGTGTGCTCGTATCCGAGCGCCGATATCTGGGGGAACGCTACACGGGAACGGTCTTCACGCGCGCGGCGCTGGAGGCCTGGGGCACCGATGCCACGACGCAGCGGCGTGCCAACAGCAGCCTGACCACCTATGCGTACGATGCCAAGGGTCAATTGCAGAAGCGCATCGACTATGCCAGCGTGAATGCGAGCGGCGCAGGCGTTCCCGATGCCGCCATGACGATCACGCATTACTCGCACGATGCGCAGGGCCTGTTGCGGCAGAGCGTGGTCTCGCGCGGCGCGGGCCGGGAGACCAATGGTGCGCTGGCCGGCAGCGAAGTGACCGACTACGTCTACGACGGCATGGGACGCTTGCTCAGCTTGCTCAAGCGCGATGCATCGACGGCGATCGACAATGATGCGAAGACCCTGCAGACGACCTACAGCTACCTGGATGCGTCGAACAGGATCCAGGTGAGCCAGGACAACGGTCTGACCCGCATCGAAGCGCGCAATCGCGCGGGCGATCTGCTGGCAGTGAGCCTTGCGGGCGTCGTCGATGGCCAGACCGAGAACCGCATCAGTCGCAACTACTTCGACGAGCATGGTCGCTTGCGCGCCAGTGAAGATGCGGCCGGCGGCCGCAGTTACTTCTTCTACGACGAAGCGGGCCGTCTGGTCGCGACGGTGGACTCGACCGGCGCCGTGGCACGTACCGAGTACGACGCTGCCGGCCGGGTCATGCGGACCACGCGCTACGCAACACGCGTGAGCACGCAGGACTGGCTGACGGTGAACACCGCGCCTGGAGGGCAGGATCCGCTGCTGCAGACAGCGGCAGTGGGCAAGCGCGAGCTGGTGTTCGCGTCGACACAGCCTGTTTCGCTGACCGGTCAGCAGGCATGGGTGGCTCTCACGGGTGAAGACCGCGTGGCGCAGATGAGCTACGACGCCGCCGGTCGCTTGATCCTGGCCAGCGACAACGCTGGTTCGGAAGTGAGCTATGAGTACGATGGCGCGAATCGCCTGGTACGCACCACGCAATGGGGTGACTGGATCTATGGTGGCGGCTTCGGCTTTGAGACCATGTCCAAGTCGATCGGGCGTCCGCGCCCGACGCGGGACAGTCGCGTCAACCGCATGTTCTACGACGATGCCGGCCGTCTGGAGGCGACGCTCGACGCGGAAGGCTATCTGAGTCGATCGGTGTACGACGCCGGTGGCCGCGTCGTGAAGACCATCCGTTACGCGACCCAGACCAGTCGTAATGACCGCGCGAACGGCGCGCTGGCGACGCTTCTTCAGACGGTGACGACCACCACGCCGGAACTGGCGGCGAAAGACCAGGTGACCCGCTACTTCCACGATGCGCGTGGGCGCCAGATCGGCATGCTGGATGCAGAAGGCTATCTGAGCGAACAGATTCACGACGAACAGAACAACCAGCGTGCCGGTCGCGAATACGCGAAACAGTTGACCGGGCTCAATGGTGCGGAGAGCTTCTCCAGCCTGCGTGCGATGGCGTTGACGGGCGCGCCTGCCGAAGCGTACCGCGAGAGCCAGAGCAGCTTCAACGCTCTGGGCCAGCTGGTCCTCACGCGGAACCATGAAGGCACCGTCAGCCGCTTCAGCTACAACGAAGCCGGGCAACTGGTGAAGACCGAGGCGGCATTCGGCACCAGCGAAGTCCGCGCCAATGGCCAGCGATACGATGTCTTCGGCAATCTGATCGGCGAACTCGACGGCGACGCTGCGGCCCAGTTGCAGGTCGACATGACCGAATCGGCGCTTGACGCACTGTATGCGCAATCCGGTGTGCGCCATCGCTACGATGCCCTGGGTCGCCGGATCGAGTCCGTCGATGCGCTCGGAAACAAGACCTGGACCATCCACGATACCGTGGGCAACCGGAAGTTCGTGGTGCGCGGCGTCGAGGACGCGCAGGGCATCAGGAACGCCCTGGGCGAGGTCAGCGAAATTCGCCTCAATGCTTTCGGCGAGACGATCGACACGCTTGCCTACGATGGACGCATCGTCCTGGCGCAACCGGGTGATCGCACGAGTGCGGTGAATGCACTGGGGCAATTGGTGGCCATGGAAGGTCGCAGCAACCACACGCGCTTCAGCTACGACACGGGCGGGCGCCTGACCAGCCAGGTCGACATCGGCGGGCTGGAAACGTCCTACAGCTACAGTCGCTATGGCGAACGTCAGGGTGTCTATCGACAGAGCCTCCAGGGCGAATGGTTGAGCCAGGCGGAATATCGCTATGACAAGCGCGGCCTGCTGGTCGCGACATCAGAATACGCGAACAATGCGCAGGACCGGTACGCCAGCATCGTCTACGATGCCTTCGGTCGGGCGGTTCAGACCGTCGATGCGCGTGGCGTCACGAGATCCAGTGCCTATGACAGGCTCGGCCGCCAGATCAGCGTCACGACCTCGCATGCCGACGGATCGGATATCGTCACTTCGACCCGATACGATGCATTCGACCGGGTGCTGTCGCAAACCGACGCGCTCGGCAATGTGACGCAATACAGCCACAGCGACAGCGCGCGCAGCACCACCGTGACCACGCCGGAGGGCGTGATCCTGACCAGCGTGCGAAACGCGCATGGGCAGACCATCGAAGTGAGGCAGCCGCTTGCCGATGGCACGGTGGCCGTCTCGAGATCGACCTACGACAACCGTGGCCTGCTCGTGCAATCCACCGATGCGCTGGGCAATGTCACGACGCATGCCTACGATGCGCGCGGACAACTGCTGCGCACGACAGACGCAACCGGACGTGCCGTCGCCTATGCGTATGATGCGGCAGGTCGCACGCTGAGCCGGATCGAGGATCCGGATGGCCTGCGCCTGACCACGCGCTACGCCTACGATGGACAGGGGCGGACGCTTGAAGTGACCGATGCGGCGGGTCGACTGTCTCGCATGCAGTACGATCGGAAGGGGCAACTGGTCGAGTTGTCCGTCGACCCGAATGGCCTGAACCTGCGCACGACCTATGCGTGGACCGTTCTGGGACGCGAATTGACCGTGACGCAAGGCGCGGGTACCCCGGCGGCGCGCACCGTGGCGTATGAATACGATGGCGAAGGTCGTCGTCTGGCCGAAATCATCGATCCGAACGGCCTGGCGCTGCGCACGGACTACAGTTACGACCAATCGGGCAATGTCCTCATGCGCCGCGGCTACGGCGGCGACATGCGTTATGCGTACGATGCACTCAATCGACTGCGCTACAGCATCGATGCCATGGGCGGCATCCGCGAAACCCTGTACGACAGCAACGGGCGCGCCGTGGCGCAGCGCGCCTATGCGCGCGCGCTGGATCTGGGCGCATACGGAGCGACGTCGATCGTCGGCATGGAAGTCGCCGATCTGATCGCGGCGCAGGGCTTGCGTGACGATGCTCGGGACATTGTCGGCTATACCGTCCATGACCGCGATGGTCGTGTGCGATTGAGCATCAACGGCAAGGGGGAAATGGTCGAAGCGGTCTACGACACCGCCGGCCGCAAGGTCGCAGACAAGGCGTACGGCCAGCGCCTCGTTCTGACGCCCGTGCTTCGTCAGGGATTGACCGAAGGTACGCTGCTCGCGAGCGATGTGCTCGCGCATCTGCCGGCGACAGGCGACGTGTCGATCACGCGATATTTCCACGACGCGATGGCGCGGTTGATCTACACCGTGAACAGCGTCGGTGGCATGACGCGGATGTGGTACGACGCGGCAGGCCGTGTCGAAAAGGTACGCACATTCGCGAAACCGGCGAACACCGCGAGCCTGTCGACGGCGACCATCGCCAGCCTGGATGCCCAGATCGACTGGGCGGCAGGGTATGAGGGCGAGAGCCGGATCTACGACGCCGTCGGCCGCGTGAAATTCCAGCTCAGTGCCGACGGTGTGCTGCAGGAAACGCGATACGACGCATCGGGTCAGGTCGTGGTCAGCCTCCGCTACCTGAAGCGTGCGCTCCCCGGATGGGATCAAGTCGACCCGCTTCTGGACACGCAGGCGGCGTCGAATACGCCCTCCTCGACTGGCGACACGGTTTTCGCGAGCGATCTGGCAGCCTTCGTTGCCGCGAACGAACGCCATGCCGCCGCTGCGTTCAATGTCTACGATCAGGCAGGGCGCTTGCGCCTTCAATTGACGAGGATTGGCACCAGCAACACGCACGGCCTCGATATCGTCAGTGCGTCCATGCTGGAGCGGACATACGACGCGGCCGGACGTGTTGAAGCGATCCACGTGCATACCCAGCAGTTCAGTTCGAACTTCGTCGCCGGCTTGCGCGACAGGATGTATCAGGGGACAGCTGTCGAAGCCGATTTCGCCAGCCGTCTTGCGATCACGCGCCCGACAGCGCAGGTCCAACGCATGGTGTACGACGCCGCCGGGCGTGAGGTCTACAAGATCGACGGCGCGAACGGCGTACTGGCGACCACCTACACGACGCAGGGCCTGGTGTCCGCGACACGTCGCCATGCCAGCGCACTCGCCACGAATGTGCAGATGACGGCGGCCAGCATTGCCTCCGCGCTCAGTGCTTCGAATCGCGATGTGGTCGAGCACGCCGTGTACGACGCCGCGGGGCGTCTGAAATTCCGGGTGCTCGGCGATGGCGCAGTCGAAGAAACGCGCTACGACGGCATGGGTCGTGTCATGGCGACTTTGCAATACAGCGCCAGGCTGGACGCTTCGCAGATGTCGGTTGTCGCATCCGGCAGCGCGACGGAGTCGAATTTCTCGACCTTTGTCGCAGCGAACGAGAACGGGGCCAGAGTCCAGTCGCAGCACTACGACGAAGCTGGACGCATTCGTTACACGACGACGCGGACGGCCTCAGGGTCTGTGCAGGTCAGCGAAACGGCCTACGACGGTCTTGGCCGTGTCGTGGCCAGCACGCAGTATGGTGTCGAGATCGCGTACCAGCCGGGTGCGCACGCGACCACCATCGAATCCGCTGTCAATGCGGCACTCAGTGCCAATCCGGCCCAGCGTGCGCTGCAGATGCGAACCACGAAGACGTTCCATGACGCGGAAGGAAAGCCGCGTTTCGTCATGGATGTATCCGGGGCATTGAGCGAACAGCGTTACGATGCGATCGGCCGGCTGGTGGAGACCATTGTCTACGGTGTGCGTCCTCCTGCGTCGGCCGCGACCGATACGGCTTCGTTGGTGGCGTGGGCCCAGGCGCAGCCGGGTTCCTCGTTGCGTCGGACGACAAACGCCTACGACTTGTCGGGCAATGTGATCCTGCGAACGGACAGCCTGGGCCAGAACGAGCGCTTCGAATACGATGCGGCCGGCAATCAGGTCGCCCATATCGATCGCAGTGGCGCGATGTGGCGGTATCGGTATGACCTGGCAGGGCGGCGCATCGCCGAGATCAGCCCCTCCGTATCGGTCAGTGTCGCGAATGCGACAGCCGCTTCCGGCGGATCGATCACCACGACGGTTCGCTCGATCGAGACGCGCTACCAGTACGATGGCGCACGCAACGTGATCGCCAGGACCGACGATGCGACGGGTCCCGAGCCGCGCGTCACCACGTACGTGTATGACGCGCGTGGGCGGCAGGTCAGGACGATCCTGCCGAACCCGGTCACCGGAGGGCCCGGCACGGACACGATCGAAGTCATCTACGACGCCTTGGGACTGGCGGTCGCTGAAAAGGATGCCTTGGGGCAATGGCAGTACAAGGTGTACGACAACCAGGGACGAGTCGTCTACGACGTCGACCAGGCCATGCAGGTCACCACGCACGAATACGACGCGCTGGGTGGCGAAATCAGGACGATCCGGCACGCGAATGCGCTGAATGTTGCCGGGCTCCAGCAGGCGGGCTGGTCGCATGGAAACGGATTGTCCATCGCCCAGATCCAGGCCGGATTGACCCTGAGCGCCCAGGATCGCGCCATTGAGAGCCAGTACGACCTGTTGGGGCGAAAGACGCAAGTCATGCAGGAGGCGGTGGCATACGTCAGGCGTGATGGGACGTCAGGCATCGGTCGCCCGACCATGCGCAGCACCTACAACACGTATGGCGAAGTCATCAGGACATCCGTCCTGGTCGAAGGCGATCCGGGTCAGGTCGGTGCGATCTGGGCCGAGACCCGCCATTTCTTCGATGCCCTGGGTCGTGAGACGGTCTCGATCGATGCCGAAGGCTATGTGAGCGAACAGTCCTACAACGTCTACGGCGAAATCGATCGAAAGACGGAATATGCGCGTCGACTGAGCCCCGCGGTCCTCGCGTCGCTGGGCAGCGACGTGCCGCCTGCGATGCCGTCGCCAGGTGATCTGACGATCGGTCACGACCGCACGTGGACGTACGAATTCGACGCACTTGGGCGGATCGGCAAGGAATCCTTCCAGCGTACGCTGTTGGCAGTGGATGGGACCCTCCAGGTCCACGCGGTCAATGCGCTCTTCGGATACGACGCGGAGGGGCGCGTGACCTCCACGCAGGACGCGCTTGGGACCACGCGGACAACCTACGACGCGCTCGGCCGAGTGACGAGTGTCAAGCGCCCCGGGCGAGACGTCGTGGTGTCCGACGCGGACACCCTGCTGCTGCAGCAGGCGAATCATCTCGGAACCGCTGCGCTCTATACCCAGCGCTCGCCCTACACGGTGTTGGCCTACGATGCCTTCGGCAACGTCAGTCAGGCGCGCCAGTATGCCAACGGCATGGAGGGCGGCACGGATGCGGTGAATGATCGCATCAGCGAAACCCGCTACGACCGTCGTGGACGTGTCATCGAAGAGCGCGACATGTCGATGGGAATCACGGTCACAAGGCAGTATGACGCCAAGGACAGGTTGATCGAGGTGCGTACCCAGCTCAAAGGCGGCAGTGATCCGACGGATGCCACGCGTCAAGTCGAATCGAACATCAGGACGACGTACGCATACGATGCGGTCGGACGTCAGCTCAGTACCCAGACGCTGCGTGAACGTTTCGTGATCGCAAGCAACGGCACCCGCACGGCGGTCGGAACCTTCACGGATTCCGCCGAAGCGACGCGATACAACGCCTTCGGCGAAATCGTCGCGAATGACGACAGGCTCGACACTGCCTTCGCGGCAGGCACACCATATGCGCAGTATGTCTACGACCAGGCTGGTCGAGTGCTGCGCAGCAATGCGCAAGGCGGTGTGTGGCGCGAATACGGTCATGACCTTGCGGGGCGTGGTATTCGCGTGACGCAGAAGAGCTTCGTCACCGATGCGGCAGGCGTGCAGCGGGTGGTCGACGCCGTATCCGACAGTCGCGTCGATGCACTTGGCCGCGTCGTGTTCCAGAGGCTGGCATCGAATTCGGATGATGTCTCGCAGCGCCCGGAGCTGCAACGCGAATATGACCGATGGGGCAATACGATTCGTCTGGTCGATGCGCGCGGCTTCGAGACGCAGTATCGCTACAACGACCAGAACAAGCTGGTTCAGGAAATCCGCCCGGAAGTGAAGGTCGTCAATCGGGATGGAACGGAAGTCAGGATGAGGCCGACCATCACGAACGAGTACGATGCGCATGGCCGGGTTGTCGCGACGAAAGACGCCAATGGCAATGTCGATCGCTACACCTACGACCATGCGGGACGTCTCGTCTCGAGCACGGACGCGCTCGGCAAGGTGACGCGTTTCGCGTACGACATCTTCGACAACGAGCGTTTCAGGCAGGATCCGCGAGGCTATCTCACCGGCAAGCGGTATGATCGGGCGGGGCGTGTCACGTCGCATGGCGACTTCCTGGCGACCACCAGTACGCAGCGTGCGTGGACAACGCTCGAAACCATCGGTGTGCACGGCGCGGGAGATCGCTGGTCGACGACCAATGGCGAAGGCAACACGGCCCGCTACGACTACGACAGTCGACGTCAATTGCTCGCCAGCCGCAGTGCGGCCGGCGTGACGAAGACCTACGACTACGACCTCGGCGGGCGCAAGACGCGCGAGACCAATGGCAATGCGGACCGCTGGCGGTTCGTCCTGGGGATGCAGGACGTCAATGGGGTCATCTCGGTTCCGGGGCCATGGCAAATGACCTGGGTGCCATCGACGATACCCCACGAACCAGGCAGCTACCAGATGCGGCCCATCGATCCCTATGCCGGGCCTGGAGTGCGCAAGGACCGTGAAGGCGAGCTCGTCTTCTTGAACGAGCAGACGTGGGACTACGACTACTTCGGACGCCTGATCGATCACAATGATCTGGGCGGCGCGGATTACGATTACTACTACCACGCAGAAACCGGCCAGTTGCTGTTGATGACGCGCGACGAGGCCTCGACCCAGTCAATCACGGTCAGGAATGTGCAGGGGACATCGCCGACGCCTGCAAGCGTGGTGCTGGACAGTGTCGACGGCGCTGCGAGTACGACCGGCTCGATCTCCGGCAATCTGCAGGCTTTGCAGCGGGCGCACATCTACTATGCCAGTGGATTGCTGAAGGAAATCCGCGAGGGCGCGAACTGGACGCGATACGCCTACGATGCGAATGGCAACCGTACGATGGAGGAGACCTATACGCGCGATGGTGGCGGCAATCTCGTCCACATGCGCACGATCACGACTTACGATTCGAACAATCGCGTGAGCCTGGTCAGGCAGTACGATGTGGCGAGCGGACACGAGCAGATGACGGTTCGCTACAGCTATGACGCGAATGGAAATCGTCGGCGTGTGACGACGTTGAATTCCCAGCAGCACCTCACTTTCGGCGGAATCGCTTCTGATATCGAGGCTTATGCAGGGCAGTCTATGCCGGTGAGGCACTACGCCGATTCGATACAGCGCCTGGCGCCTGAAACCACATTCGACGTGACGCTGACGCTGGCCGACGGCAGTCCGTTGCCCTCATGGCTGATCTGGGATCCGGTCGCTCGCACCCTGCAGGGCACGCCGCCGAGCGCGCAGAGCATCGAACTGTTGTTCAAGGCGGTGTCGCCCGATGACCAGATGGTGGTGACGAAGAAGTTCCGCCTCAATGTGCTGCCGAGCCGTCCTCCGCAATTGACGTATACCGACACGACTCCGTGGACACAGTCGCTCGACTTCGCAACCCCGGACTGGACATTCCAGGCGGCCTCGGCGTTCATGGATCCTGAAGGTCAGCCGCTCGTCTACAGCGCGAGACTGCGTGTCGGCGCAGGCTTCGCGCCATTGCCTTCCGGGATGTCGATCGATCCGCAGACGGGTGTCATCACCGGGCTTCCGCCGATCGGCAGCTATCAGATCGAAGTGACGGCCACGGACGTGCATCAGCAGAGCGTATCGAAGATCTTGTTCCTCGATGTGGAGTCCATGCCCTGGGGCTTCATGATGAATGCGGGTCAGGATGCGAACTTCCATCTCGATGGCATCCTGGGTACTCGCGCAGGCTCGCCGCCGACGCAATGGAGGATCCTGTACCCCAATGGTGCCTATGCCGGTTGGTTGACGCTCGAGAACCAGTCCGGCACGCCCGTGCTGGTCGGGACCGCGCCGTCCTGGTATCTCACCTTCCACGTCGAAATCTCCGGCACATTCCCTGATGGCAGCACTGCGAGCAGGCGTGTCAGCGTGCAGGTCCTCAGCTCGGGTGGCGGTGGCGATGAACTGGAAATCAATCGAATCGCGCCTCCAACGTCGTCTCCCGTGTTGAATGTCCGCTCGGACGCCACGCTTGCCGCACCGACGACGACCAGTACGGTGTTGCCAATCGACAACATCTACGACGACGGCGGAGACGGCAGCTATGGCGGTGGTGGTGGTGGCGGCGGCGTATCAACGCCCACGACGCCGGGTGCGGGCTACGTCTATCTTCCGGGTCAGGCGCGGTCGTTCTGGTACGACTACGATGCGGAGAATCGCGTCGTCATCTCGCATGGTCGACTTGTAGGCGGCCAGATCATGATCGGGGTAAACGGGCAATACGAAAAGGATCTCAGTCTCAGGTTCGAGTATGACGATTCGGGCTACGAATACGCCCGCTATTTCATGCAGAACGGCAACGTGATGCAGCAGCGGGTGGACTACAACCTGCGCGGCCAGCGCTGGCGCGGATATTCGGCCGCTACGGTCGGAGGCAGCACGTACAACGAACAGCTGACCTACGACAAGGCTGGGCGTTTGATCGAGCGCGCCGATATCTACGGTGCCGGGGAAGACTATCGGCTGGCAGGAAGAGCGTCGCGTGGCGAGAACTATGTGTACGATGGTGACGGTAGAGTGCTTACCCAGACCAATTTCACTGCCAAACTCGAATGGACAGGGAGTATTTTCAATGGAAATCTGAGGCTGGAATACCGTGTCACCGGAAAGTCGAAGACAACGTACGCCTACCATTACGGCATGGATGGCATTCTGGCATCGAACGCCTATGAGAATTACGACGGGACTTCCTATCAGCTCATGTATTCCTACGAATACAAGGCGCAGGAAAGTTACCTGGAAACCCGTGTCAATGGTTGGGGCAGGATAGACGACGGGCATTTCACGCCTGCCGCCACGACCAGCACCTACGACCAGTGGGGGCGCCGGACGGCAGTCCATGATGGGAAACAGCGACTGTTTGCCTACGATATGTCGGGCGGCATCCTGCAGCGCACGGACACCAGCAGCTATTACAGAACGACTCGTTATGCCTACGTGAACGGGCAGCAGGTGGCGGCCACCAATTCGGGGTACATCGATCTGACCAGCCGCATGACCGCCTATCAATCCGGCGATAACGGCGTCAGTAGTGCGACGGTGGTGGCGGGCGACACCTTGCGCAGCATTGCGCAGCGCATGTACGGCAACGAAGGCTTGTGGTACGTCCTGGCGTCGGCCAATGGCATGGAGGAGTCGGCATCGCTGACGCCGGGCATGACCCTGCGCGTGCCCGACGTGAAGGTCAACAGCAACGATGCCAGCACCTTCAAGCCGTACAACCCGGGCGAAATCATCGGCAGCACGACGCCGCAGGTGGACTATGTGCCACCGCCGCCGCCGGAGAAGAACTGCGGTCAGATCGTATTGATGATCGTCGCGGTCGTGGTGGCGGTTGTGGTGACCGTCTTTACTGCAGGAGCGATGGCCGCGCCGGCAGGTGCAGGACTGGCGGCGATCATGAGCACGGGTGCGGCAGTTCTTGCTGGTACTGCTGCAGTGGCTGGCGGAACGATCGCGATGATGGGAATCGCGGCTGTCGCCGGCGTGGCTGGCGCGCTCGCCAGTCAGCTGGTCATGATGGCGGGCGACAAGGATTACAAGTTCGACTGGGGTGCGGTGGCGCTGGGTGGACTCACCTCCGCGTTGTCTGCGGGTCTTGGCAGTGTGCTGTCGGGCGGCGCTCAAGGAGCAGCCAAGGCTGCAGAGCTTGCCAAGAAGGGCGAGACTCTCACGACATCGTTGGTCGGCTTCTTCAACGCCAATGCCTGGGCGAAGGGCGCAGCGATGGCGGTAGGCAAGAATCTCATCAATTACGGCGGCACGTGGGCGCTCAACCGCATCGATCCTTCACGTCCCCGTGATGGTGAAAAATTCAGCTGGGCGAAATTGGCCGGACAAGCGGTCTCTGGCGCGATCACCTCGGAGCTCGGTGGATTGCTCAAGTTCGACAAGGTCAAGGATCCCACTACGCTGCAGGCCATCGGCTATGAGTCGCGTCAGATTCTGACGGACACGGCTGTAGGCTTCGTCGACAGCGCACTGACCCACAACATCGCGAGTGCACTCGGCGAAGAGGGCCGGCCCGACTACGGCCAGATGGCACTTGATTCTTTCGGCAATGCGTTGGCGCAATCGGCCGTGCGTGGATTGACGGCAATCGGCACTGCGCGAGAAGCAAAGAAGGCGCGCGCCGCGCAGTACAAGCAGTTCTTCAAGGATGCACAGAATCTCTTCGATCCGAATGAGGATATTTGGGGTAATCCGAGGCAGGAGACGCCATCGAACGATTTGCAGGATCTCGCATCTGCCGATGATGCGTCCTCAGCGCAAATTTCCAGGTATCGTTCGAAGGATTTTGGGAAGGGGCCGATGCCATACTCTGACGATGTCGTTCTCGATGCTTCTTCCGTAGGCGCAGCTGATTATCCTGAAGGCGAAGATCCGTTTCTGCAGGCTATCAAAAGAGCAATTGACCAATCGCAAAACAACTCCTTCTCAATTTCCATGTTCTCTTCGGACACATCTATGGCGAGGTTTGCATTGGCTGTGGCAGGATACGACGTAGACATGGATAGGGTTGGCTTATTGAGTAAGGATGAACTTTCGTCTGCGAAATTGCACCTTCTCGACCAGGATTTGGCGTCGAAGCTAGATGAGCTTCCGGTTCAATATGAAGGGAAGGAGAAGTGGTATTCGAAGAAGCAAGTTGAGTTGATCAAGGGAATTCAATCTGCGCTTGGGTTGGAACCTACGGGGGTTTATACCGAAGCCACTAAGGATGCGCTCAGAAATAAATTTGTCGATTTCAAGGTGAGCGAAGGTCAGTTTACTTTTAATGCGGAAGGTTCTGAGTATAGCAAAAGCCCATATTTTTCAAGGCATTTGCATCGGCCAAAAGATGATAGTTCCGGAGTGACCATTGGTCGCGGTTATGACATGGGTGGGAAATCGTTCAATAAAGCGTATGGCGATCTGGTCGCTGCCGGAGTAGATAAAGAAACGGCATCGGCGATCGCCAAAGGTGCTGGATTGAAAGGGGCGAAGGCGGAAGTATTCATCAAAAATAACAGCGAGTTGTTGATCACTAGGGCGCAGCAGAAGAAACTTTTCGAAATTGCTTATGCTGATGAAAAGTCAATAGTCAAGAAATTGTATGATGCTGATGTAAAGAAGAACGGTGGTGTTGCCTGGGACAAATTGGATTCGAAAATACGGAGTGTGGTTGTGGATATGAAGTATCAGGGAGCCTTCAAAATTTCAAATGCGAAACTGTTGGATGCTATTAAATCTAACGACAGGACGACGTTTGCAAATTACATTGAAGGAAGCCCGGGCCTGAAGAAGTACGATAATGGCCGAATGAGAATCCCCTATCTGACGAAGGGGGCGCCGCCGCCGTTGACGACGATGCAGCAAAAGAATGCATACACTCCGATCAGCGATGGTAATGCGAACCATAACTTTAGAGAATTATTTAAAGTAGAGCGTAGTACGAATTTGTGGAGCGATCCGCCAAAATTGAAGGGAAACGACGATTTGTGGAAAACCATACTATATTCTGGGCGCAGAGGGCCTCGGCAGAATTGAGGGGCCACGACTTTATTGTGGAAAACTAATCTGCGGCGGCCTTGATTCCATGACGGGGGCTGTCAAACGAACTGTGTAACCTCGGTTTTCACAGCGCCGTAGGGTGGGCTTCAAGCCCACCGCTCTGTCAACGATGCGGCGGTAACAATCGGTTTCGATCATTGTTAGCCGCCGCGTCGTTGTTGCAATGGTGGGCAAGATGCCCACCCTGCGCGGTGGTGTAATCGCGGCGTTCACGCCTTCTTTGCTTTCCACGGCTTTGCCGCTGCGACGGCTTTCGCGGCATCGATGCGGCCGTGGCCGTAGCGGTTGGAGTAGCCATTGGCTTTGTAGGCAGAGGCGGGACCGATCTTCTTTGCGGTGGACATCAGCGCCGTAGGGTAGGCTTCAAGCCCACCACTTTGTCAACGATGCGGCGGTAACAATCGGTTTCGATCATTGTTAGCCGCCGCGTCGTTGTTGCAATGGTGGGCAAAATGCCCGCCCTGCGCGATGGTGTAATCGCGGTGTTCAGGGCTTCTTCGCCTTCCACGCCTTCGCCGCCGCTACGGCTTTCGCGGCGTCGATGCGCCCGAAGCCATAGCGGTTGGAATGGCCGTTGCTCTTGTACGCGGACGCGGGCCCGATCTTCTTCGCGGTTGCGGTGAGCAGCTTGCGGACGTCTGCCGGCGACAGCTGCGGCTTGAGCGAGAGCATCAGTCCGCACAGGCCGGCGACCAGCGGCGTCGCCGACGAGGTGCCGCCGAAATCGTCGCAGTACAGACCGTTCGCATCGCCGGCCTTGCCCGGGTTGAAGCCGCGACCGGGAATCGACACGTCGGTGGTGAAGATGCCGCGCGTGCCGCCGTTGGACGGCGCGACGACGCAGATCTGCGGGCCGCGATTGGAATAGCCGGCGAGTTCGTCCTTGTCGGTCGAGGCGCCGACCGCGATCACGTTCGGATCGGTGGCGGGATAGTCGACCTCGTTGGCGCCGTCGTTGCCGGCGGCGCACACCACGACCGCGCCCTTGCCCTTGCGCCCGAAGCGGCGCGCATCCTGCAGCGCGAATTCGATGTCCGGACTTTTCGCGCCGCCCCACGAGCACGAGATCACGTCCGCGAAGGTCGCGGCATAGCGGATCGCATCAGCGACCTGGCTTTCTGCGGCGAAATCGTCGGCATGGAAGATCTTCACCGGCAGCAGCCGGCAGTTCGGCGCGATGCCGAACGCGCGCGGGCCGCGACCGACGGCGACGCCGGCGCAGGGCGTGCCGTGCACATCGTTGCCGCCCATCTGGTCGAACGGCGCGCGGAAGCGCTTTGGACGCGGGTTGAAATGGTCGGCGTCGTCGTCGGGCAGGAAGAAGTCGCGTCCGCACAGGTCGCGGGCTTCGTCGGGATCGGGATTGCGCAGCACGTTGGCGCGCAGTTCGGGATGCTCCACGTCGACGCCGTCGTCGAGCACGGCGATGACCACGCCGCGCTTGCCGCGCGTGAGCTTCCACGCCTTGGCCGCGCCGATCGTGCGCAGGTGCCACTGCTTCGCCGGCGGCGTCGATGCCGTGGCCGGCAGGCTGCGGCGGAACTGCGAGACGAAGTTCGGCGCGGCGAACGCGACCTCGTCGAGCGTCGACAGCTGCGCGGCCAGCTTCACCAGCGCCTCGCCGGGATGGCGATGCGCATCGTCGCTGAGGATGTACTGGTCGGTGACCAGTGGATTGCGCAGGCGGACCGTCAGGCCGCTGTCGCGCAGGATCGCGGTGCGGGTCTTCTGCGCGACTTCGGGATGGAAGCGCAGCACGATTTCCTTGTAGAGGATGCGCATCAGCCGGGTGTCGCGATCCAGCCACGCGGTGATCGTCTTGCGCTGCAGCGACTGGCCATGGGCGCGACGCGCGGCGGCGGTGCTCGCGGTGTCCAGCACTTCGCCACCGACGCGGCTGCGTTCGGGTAATTCGAAGAAGGCCTGCGCGGCGCGCATCACCCGTGCGGTGGCCATCGCGGCGACCGGGGTGCCGGACAGCCGGGCGACGGTCTCGCCGGCGACCGATTCCAGGGTGAGCGGCAGGGGCTGGAGGTCGACCCATTCGCCGGAGCCCATGCGCAGGCCCAGGTCGGTGCGCGTGGCCGACTCGGCGGGAAGATCGACGGCGATGGCATCCGCACGCGCGTGGGCGGGGGACTTGGGGGACATGGCAGCCTCACTTCCTGTAAGGGAGGTTCGATTATCGCCAGAATCGCGTCATGGCGTGAGACTGGCGCGCCGCCCGTCGGGCCGCGCGGCGCGGGCAAGTCCCTACGATCGATGGAACGCGCTTTCCGCGTCGTACCAGACGGCCTCGACGTGCGCGTCGTTCTCGATGCGGCCACTCACATCGGGCAGGAAGACCTCGCTGCCTTCGGTCGGCCGGAACAGCGCCTGCTGCCGGGTGAACTTGGCGCGCGCGACGAATTCCAGGCCGTAGGTGCGGGCCAGCGCCTGCAGGTCCTGCTCGCTGGCCTCGTCCTCCAGGCGCAGCGACAGCAGGCCGGTCGGGTAGCGGCACTCGCCGCGTTCGTCGACCAGCGCCGGCATCACCAGGAAATCGTTGCCCAGCAGCTTGTGCAGGCTGCGCCAGCCCTCGCGGGCGCTGCGCGGCAGCTTGTTCAGCTTGACCACCCAGCCCGGCAGGCGACCGCCCAGCGGGCTGACGCTGGCCTTGCCCTCCAGGCGTGCCAATCCCGCGGCCTCGACCTGGGCGGTTGCGGGCCGGACGACGAAGAGGCCGGGGCTGAGCTGTTCGGAGCTGGACGACATGTCCGTCCTTCGGTACGGCAGGGACGCGAAACTGTGCGCGGGTGCGCATGTGGTATCACACGCCGGAGAGCGTGCGCAAGCGCACAGATGGGGCCGTTTCGCGCCTGCGACAAGCCCTCCCGATGGCCGGGAGGGCAAAGCAGGACGGGCCCGCACCGGCGCGTCGCCGCCGGTGCGGCAGGTGGCTCAGCCGGCCGGCTGGAAACGCAGCATCAGCGACCAGGTGCGGCCGGGCTGGTTGTAGAACGACGAGGTCTCGTAGCGCTCGTCGAACAGGTTCGCGACCCGGGCCTGCAGGGTCCAGTGCCGCGCGAAGCGGTACTCGGCACGCAGGTCGAGGGTGGCGAAGCCATCGACGCGGCGGGTGTTGGCGACATTGTCGTAGCGCTCGCCCTCGGCGACGCCGGTCAGGCCGAGGCTGAAGTCGCCGAAGGCGCGATCGACATCGATGCGCGCGGTCTCGCGGGCGCGACGCGGCAGGTCGTTGCCCTCGTTGGCGCCGCGGACACGGTTCTCCGGGTCCAGCCAGCTGGCGGCGCCGTTGACGTTCCAGCCGAACACCACGGTCTCCACCTGCAGCTCGGCGCCGCGCAGTCGGGTCTTTTCAATGTTGTTGGGCAGGAAGATCGAACCGTCGTAGGCGATCAGGTCGTCGACGCGGGTCTCGAAGGCGTTCAGCGCCACGCGGCTGCGCTCGCCGCGCCAGGCCAGGCCGAGGTCGAACGTCTTCGAGGATTCCGGGCGCAGGGCCGGATTGCCGAAGAACGGGAAGTAGAGTTCGTTGAAGGTCGGCGCCTTGAACGCGGTGCCGTAGCTGGCGGTGATGCGCCAGTGCTCGGCGAAACCCATGCCCCAGGCGACGGAGCCGGTGGTCTTGCCGCCGAACTGGTCGTTGTCGTCGCGGCGCAGGGCGAGCTGCAGGTCCTGCGCACCGAACCCACCCTGGTACTGCGCGAACACGGCGCGGTTGCCGCGGCGGGTGTCGTCGTACGCGGTGTCGCTGTCGACGCGGTCGCGCAGCCAGTCGAGGCCGACGGTCAGCATCTGGCGCTCGGCGAGGGTGATGTCGGACTGCACCGAGGCGCTGTCGCGCCGGGTGGCGAATCCGCCGGTCGGCGTGGTGCCGAGGAAGTTGTCGGATTCGTCCTTGTTGCTGCCGGCGGCGAACTGCACGGCGACGCGTTCGCCGGCCTGCCACTTCAGCTGCGCGCCGACGACCTGCTGCACGATGTCGGAGTTGTCGACGAAGCTGCCGTCGTACTCGTTCTCGCCGCTCACGCGCAGCGCATGGCCCTGCAGCGTCACCGATTCGCCGATGTTCACGCCGCCGCGCAGCGAAAACGCATGCTGGGTGTAGCCGTCGCGATCGGTCTGGCCATCGACGAAACAGCCGGCGAACACCGGGAAGCCCGCGCCGCGGCAGGCATCGATGCCGTCGGTCTGCTTGAAGCCCGCATCGAGGCCGAACCAGCCGCGCTCGCTGCCGCCGCCGACGCCGATGCCGCCTTCGCGGCGGCCGTGGCTGCCGGCGCCGGCATGGAAACGGAACGTCGCGTCGCCGCGATCGCGGCGGGTGAAGATCTGGATCACGCCGCCGATCGCTTCCGAGCCGTACAGGCTCGAACGCGGGCCGCGCACGATCTCGATGCGGTCGATCAGCGCGACCGGCAGGTCCTGGAACGACACCAGGCCGGACGTGGCCGAGCCCACGCGCACGCCGTCGATCAGCACCAGCACGTGGTCGGACTCGCTGCCGCGCACGAACATCGTGGTGAGCTTGCCTTCGCCACCCTGATTGCTGATGTTGATGCCGGCGCGGCCGCGCAGCAGGTCGGCCAGGGAGGTCGCCTGCGCGCGAAGGATCTCGTCCCGGCCAATGACTTCGACCGGCGCCAGCGCGGCGTCGGTGGTGATCGCGGTACGGGTGGCGGTGACGACCACTTCGTCCAGTTCATCGCCGGCGTCGGCATTGGCGGCGAGGGCGGCGCCGGGCAGCGCGGCGGCGATGGCCAGGCCGAGCGGCAGCAGGCGGGAAAGACGGGGGACATTCGCGGAACGGCTCGCGGAACGGCTGGCGGAAACAATTCGGAACGACATGCAGGGACTCCATCGCGCGCACCCGCGCGCTGAACAGGCAGGGAGTCGCGATGGGGAAGGCAGGAAAGAGCGAAGGGCCGGCACGGGCGGACGGCGACATCGCCGCGACGCCCTCCGCATCGCAACCATAGGGCTTCGTGGCCGGTCTCCGGGCTTGCGCGTCCGGTCGCCGCCCGAGGGCGTGGCCGGGGCCTTCGCGCCTTCCCGCAGCGCATGCTGCAGTGGCGGATGATGCGAAGGGTTCACGTGCTTACCGTTGCGGGGGCAGCGCCGGAATGATGCCGTCGACGACGGCACGCACCGGCTTCCCGTTTCAATCCGGCACAGGAACCTGTTGCCGGATCACCGCGAAGCGGCCGGCATTGTAGCGGATCGGGTCGGCCACCGCCGGCAGGCGGCGAGGGCGGTCGGGCTCAGTCGCTGCTGTCGCCGTGATGCCCGCCGTCGGGCTCGTCGAACAGGCTGAAGACCGGTGCGGCCTCTTCGCGGGCGTGGTGCGTGGTCGTCACCGGCGCGGCGGCGGGGCGGCCGCGCGGCGGCGGCAGCAGGGCGATGGCGGCCTCGGCGGCGGTCAGCAGCTCGGCGCGGCGTTCCTGCGGGACTTCCTGCCAGTGGCAGCCGACCAGCGCGCCTTCGAGCGCGTAGAGCAGGTTGAGGCTGGGCTTGAAGCCGGCGCGCTTGACGCGCATGAAGGCTTCGAGCGCGCCGATCGCGCGCAGGTCGTCCTCGGTGCGGAGGCCTACCTGGCGTAGCCAGGCAGCGCTTTTCGGACCGATGTTGCGCAGTTTGAGCGGAGTGGTCATGCGGCGTCGTCGAGGAAGGTGGGCCGGGCCGCGTGCCGTCAGGCCGGTCGCAGCGAACGCAGGAAGGCGGCCGCGATGGCTTCCAGCCCTGCCTGATCTTCAACGTCGAAACGGTCGGGGACCGGACTGTCGAGGTCGAACACGCCGACCAGGGCGTCGCCCTCGGCCAGCGGCACGACAAGCGGGACCACCAGCTCCGAGCGCGAAGCCGAGTCGCAGGCGATGTGCCCCGGGAAGGCGTGCACGTCGGCCACGCGCTGCGTGGTGCGGGTGCGCGCGGCGGCGCCGCAGACGCCCTTGTCCAGCGGGATGCGCACGCAGGCCGGCAGGCCCTGGAAGGGGCCGACCACCAGTTCGGTGCCGTCGTAGAAGTAGAAGCCGACCCAGTTGAGGTCGGGCAGGGCGTGGTAGACCAGCGCCGACAGGTTCGCCGCGTTGGCGATGCGGTCGGTCTCGCCGTCGAGGATGGCCTCGGCCTGGGCGAGCAGTTGGGCGTACTGTTCCGGCTTGCTGCCGGTGAGCGGGATCGATGCGAAACTCATGCGCCGAGTGTAGCAGCGACGACGATCCGCTCGCGTCGTGCCGGAGATCCCAGGAGTGTCCATGCCCGCCACCGTCCCGTACCGCAGCCTGTTCGTCACCGGCACCGACACCGGCGTCGGCAAGACCGTCGCCGCGACCGCCCTGGTCCATCGCCTGCGCCGCGAGGGCCTGCGCGTGGCGGGGATGAAGCCGGTCGCCAGCGGCTGCGACCACACGCCCGACGGCCTGCGCAACGAGGACGCGCTGGCGCTGCAGGCCGCGAGCGATCCGCGGCCGGACTATGCCGACGTGAATCCGTACGCGCTGGAGATCCCCACCGCGCCGCAGCTCGCCGCGCGCGCGGCCGGGGTGCGGGTCGATCCTGCGGTGCTGAACGCGGCCCACGGCCGGCTCGCCGCACGCGCCGATGTCGTGATCGTCGAAGGCGCCGGCGGCTGGCTGGCACCGATGGACGACGGCCTCGACCAGGGCGATTTCGCCCGCGCCCTCGATGCGCCGGTGGTGCTGGTCGTCGGCCTGCGCCTGGGCTGCCTCAGCCATGCGCGGCTCAGTGCCCGCGCGATCCTTGCCGATGGTTTTTCCCTGATCGGCTGGATCGGCAGCACCATCGATCCCGCCTTCGCCGAGCGCGACGCCTACCTCGACCTGCTGCGCGATGCCCTGCCGGCCCCGTGCCTCGGCGTGCTGCCGTTCGCACCGGGTGCCGATCCGGCGCGGATGGCGCAATCGCTCGCATTGCCCTGAGGTGATTGTGTGAGCGACGCAAGTCGCGACGCTTTTTCTGGCCAGTGTCGCGACATGCGTCGCTCCCACCGCTTGACCATCACAAAAAGAAAAGCGCGCCGAAGCGCGCTTTTCCGTGGAGCCTTTGCTGCGTGATCAGCCCAGCTGCGGCTGCGCGTCGTCGGCGTCGCCCGATGCGGCCTGCGCCGCCTTCGGGTCGTGCGCGTGGTCGCGGGCGAGGTAGATGTAGAACGCCGGCAGCACGAACAGGGTGAACAGCGTGCCGATGGTCATGCCCGAGGCGATCACCGTGCCCATCGAGAAGCGCGCGGCGGCGCCGGGGCCGCTGGCCAGCAGCAGCGGGATCATCGCGAACACCAGCGCGGCGGTGGTCATCAGCACCGGGCGCAGGCGGATCGCGGTGGCTTCCTCGATCGCTTCGCGCTTGCTCAGGCCGCGTTCGATCTGCAACTTGTTCGCGAACTCCACGATCAGGATGCCGTGCTTGGAGATCACGCCCACCAGCGTCACCAGGCCGACCTGGGTGTAGATGTTGATGCTCATGCCCGGGAACGCCTCGATCCCGCTCATGCCCAGGATGCCGCTGGCGATGGACAGGATGTTGAGCACCAGCAGCGCACCGCAGATCGCCATCGGCACCGTGATCAGCATGATGATCGCGTCGCGGAAGCTCTCGAACTGCGCGGCGAGGACGAGGAAGATGATGATCAGCGCGAACAGCAGCGTGACCAGCATCGTCGTGCCTTCCTGCTTGAACTGCCGCGACTCGCCGGCGTAGTCGACGCTGTAGCCCTGCGGCAGCACTTCCTTCGCCGCCTGCTCCAGGATCGCCAGCGCCTCGCCCTTGGTCACGCCGGGGCGCGGCGCGAAGGTGATCGACACCGCGTTGAGCTGCTGGAAGCGCTTGAGCGACTGCGGCTGCGCGCTTTCCTTCAGCGTGACCACGGTCGACAGCGGGATCAGCTCGCCGGTGCGGGTGCGCGTGTAGTAGTTCTCCAGCGCGCTGGCGTTGAGACGGTCCTCGCGCTGCACCTGCGGGATCACGCGATACGAGCGGTTCTGCATCGCGAAGCGGTTGGTGTAGCCGCCCGACAGCAGCGCCGCCATGTCGGCCGCGAGCGTGCGCATGTCAATGCCCAGCGAAGCCGCCTTGTCGCGGTCGATGTTCACCTCGATGCGCGGCTTGTCGATCTTCAGGTCCTTGTCGAGGAAGATGAAGCGCTTGCTCGCATAGGCCTTGCCGAGGATCGCGTCGGCCAGTTCGGACAGCTGGCTCAGTTCGCCGACGCCGCCGATGATGAACTCGCCGCCGCCACCGTCGCCACCCGCACTGGGCAGCGAGGGCGGCACCAGCGCGAACACGTTCAGGCCGGTGACCTGGCTGATCTGCGGCTGGAGCGACTTTTCCAGGACCTGTTTGGTCGAGCGCTCGCGCTCGCTCCACGGCTTGAGCACGAAGCCGGCCATCGCCATCGGGCTGGCGCCGCCGCCGCTGCCGCCGAACCCGCCGTTGAAGAGGAAGTAGCCGTCCACTTCCGGCGTGGCCTTCGCGATCTTGGTGATTTCTTCGGTATAGCGCTCCACGTAGTCGAGCGTGGAATACGGGTCGGCGCTGGCGATCGAGAAGATGAAGCCTTCGTCCTCCATCGGCGCCGGTTCCTTCGGCGACTGCATGTACAGCAGCACACAGGACACGAATACGACCGCGCCGAACGCGCCGATCATGTGGCGGGCATGCAGCGCGCCGTGCAGCAGGCGCTGGTAGGCGCGGCGCAGGCGGTCGAACTTCTCGTCCAGCCACGATTCGAGCTTGCCCTTGGCGTGGTCGGGGCCGTGGGCCTTGAGCATCTTCGCGCTCATCATCGGCGACAGGGTCAGCGCGATCACGCCCGACAGCAGCACCGATCCCGCCAGCGTGAACGCGAATTCGGTGAACAGCACGCCGGTGAGCCCGCCCTGGAAACCGATCGGCAGGTACACCGCGACCAGCGTGGTGGTCATCGCCACCACCGGCCACGCCAGCTCGCGCGCGCCGCGCAACGCGGCGTCGAAGGGTTTCATCCCTTCCTCGATGTGCCGGTGGATGTTCTCCAGCACGATGATCGCGTCATCGACCACGATGCCGATGGCGAGCACCATCGCCAGCAGGGTCAGCAGGTTGATGGTGAAGCCCATCAGCAGCATGAGGAACAGCGTGCCGACCAGCGACAGCGGCACCGTGACCGCCGGGATGATCACGCTGCGCAGCGAGCCCAGGAACAGGTAGATCACCACGATCACGATGATCACGGCTTCGATGATCGTGCTGACCACCTCGTCGATGGCTTCCTGGATCGATTTCGTGCTGTCGTAGGGGATCGTGCCCTTGATGCCCTGCGGCAGCTGCGGGACGATTTCGGCGTCCCACAGCTTGCGTACTTCGCGGATCACGTCCAGCGAGTTGGCGTCCGGCGCGACGTACACGCCGACGAAGGTCGCGGCCTCGCCGTTCATGCGCACCGAGGTGCCATACGACTCCGAGCCCAGCACCACGTCAGCGACGTCGCCCAGGCGGACGATGGCGCCGTCCTGCTCGCGGATGACCAACTGGCGGAACTCCTCCGGCGTGCGCAGGTCGGTGCGCGCGGTCATGTCGATCGCGACCATCTGGCCCTTGGTCGAGCCGACGGCCGACAGCACGTTGTTCGACTGCAGCGCGGCCGACACGTCGCTGGCGGTCACCTTCAGCGCGGTCATGCGCTCGGGCTTGAGCCAGACGCGCATCGCGAAGGTGCCGGCGCCGAGGATGTCCGCGCGCTGCACGCCCGGCACGGTGACCAGCTTGGGCTGGATCACGCGGTTGAGGTAGTCGGTGATCTGGTTGTTGTCCAGCGTATCGCTCGCGAACGACAGGTACATGGCCGCGATCTGCTGGCCCTGCTGCAGGTCGATCACCGGATCTTCCGATTCCGGCGGCAGCTGGCCGCGCATCTTGTTGACCTTCGCCGCGATCTGGGTGAGCGCTTCGTTCGGGTCCTGGTCCAGGCGGATGAAGGCCTGGATGGTGCTGACGCCGGCCGCGCTGGTCGAGCTCATGTACTCGATGCCCTCGGCGCTGGCGATCTCGCGCTCCAGCGGCGTGGTGATGAAGCCCTGGATCAGGTCGGCGTCGGCGCCGAAGTACACCGTGCTGATGTTGATCACCGCGTTGCGCATCTCCGGGTACTGGCGGACGTTGAGTTCCGAGTACGCGCGCAGGCCGAACAGCAGGATGAACAGGTTGACGACGACCGCAAGGACGGGCTTGCGGATGAAGATGTCGGTGAATTTCATGGCGTGCCTCCGTGCCTCAGCTGTTGCCGGGCTTGGGTGCGGCGTCGGCGGCCGGCTGCACCTTGTTGTTGACGGTGACCTCGGCGTCGTTGCGCAGCTTCAGCAGGCCGCTCGTGACCACGCGCTCGCCGGGCTTGAGGCCCTCTGTCACCGCGATCAGGTCGCCGCGCGTGGCGCCGGTCTTCACGAAGCGCTGGCGGACCAGCAGCTTGTTGCCGGTCAGCGGCTGGCCCTTCGCGTCCTTCTCGTCCGGACCGCGCTTGACCTCCTCGATGACGAACACCGCGTTGCCGTAGGGATTGAAGGTGATCGCGGTCTGCGGGATCACCACCACGCTGCGGTCGCTGCCCAGATCGAAGGCGATCCTGGCGAACATGCCCGGGCGCAACGCGAGGTCTTCGTTGCTGAAGCGCGCCTGCACCTTGAAGTTGCGCGTCTGCGGATCGATCTGCGGCTCGATCGCGACGATGGTGCCATCGAAGGCTTTCCCGGGCATGCCGTCGAGCGTCGCCCGCACGACCGAGCCCTCGGCGACCTGCGCCAGCCGCTGTTGCGGCAGGGTGAAGTCGAGCAGGATCGGGTCGAGCGCCTGCAGGTTCACCAGCGGATCGCCCGGTGCGACGTACTGGCCGAGGTTGATCTTGCGGATGCCGAGCACGCCGTCGAACGGTGCGCGCACGGTCTTGAGCGCGATCACCGCGCGCTGCGCTTCGACCTGCGCGAGCGTGGTCGCGGCCTGCGTGGCGCGCTCTTCGACTTCGGCCAGGGAGACGAGCTTCTGCTTGCCCAGTTCGCGCCAGCGGTCGCGCTGCTGCACCGCCTGCTTCGCAGAGGCTTCCAGCGCGCGGAGCGTGGCTTCCTCGTTCGCGGTGTTCAGCCGCACCAGCACGGTACCGGCCTTCACCCGCTGGCCCGGCTGGAACAGGATCTCGCGGATCACGCCGCCGGCTTCGGCGGTGACGTCGGTGCCGTTCACCGCAACGAAGGTGCCGACCGCTTCGCCGTTCTCGCGCCAGCGCTCGCCCTTCGCGGTCGAGGCTGTCACCGCGACCGCGGGTTGCGCCATGTTGTCGAAGAAGTCGTTCGTGCCTTTCGCGATCATCGCCTTCATGCCGAACACGGCGCCGAACAGCAGCACCGCGGCGAACAGCACGGTCCCCATCAGCACGTTGGGCGGTTGCCTGCGGAGGAAACCCTTGCGGGAGGTGTCGGTACGGTCAGTCATGTGGGGAGACCTCGGGGAATGACGAAACGGTGGCCACGCGGGCGGTCGGGGGGCGGCAGGCGTTCGGGCAATGCGTGTCGAACACGTCGCGGCACAGGCGCGCGTTGAGCGCGTCCAGGGCGTCGTCGTCGGATGGGTCGAACAGCGGCTGCCATCCGTAGCCGTTGAGCAGGCAGTGCAGGTGCTTCATCAGCAACCGATAGGGGTCGCTCAGCGCATGCGCTTCGAGCAGGCCTTCGGTATGGGTCAGGGTATGCATGCCCAGGCACAGGGTCCATGGGCCAAGGGTCAGGGCCTGGGGCGACAGGCCGAGGCCGGTGGGCAGGTCGCCGCAGGCCTGCGCGCTCTCGACGATGCCGTCGACCAGCGCACCCAGCGGCGCACTGGCCTCCAGCGAGCGCCGGCGGGTCTCGGCCGAAGCGGCGCCCCAGATCACCTCGGTCCAGACGAACTGGGCCAGCCGGAAATGCTCGGGCTGCGCGCGGATCACCATCAGGTCGGCCAGGGCGATGCACACCATGCGTTCCCGGGTCGGGCCCGACCAGCGCGCGGCGCGCTCGAACAGGTCCACGCGGCTCAGGCAGTTGCGCGTGGCCAGGGTGACCAGCAGGTCCTCCTTGCTGGCGAAGTGCTGGTACAGGGTGCCGATCGCGTAATCGCATTCCTCGGCGATCCGCGACATCTGCAGCGACAGCAGGCCGTCGCGCTGGATCAGCTCCTGGGCCTTGTCCAGGAAGCGCTGCTCGCGTTCCGCGCGCTCGCGCAGGCGTCGATCCTTGGTGGTCATGGGAGGGCAAATCCAATACGGGCTCGTATTTTGAATCCAATTCAGAATTTGATCAAGAATGATTCTCGTGCCGCGCCTTGCCGGTCGTGGCGGTCCGCGCCCGGGCGGCGGACAAAGAAAAAGCCCGACGGTGGGGGCCGTCGGGCTGGAGAGAAATGAAGCGACTTGCGAATGACGGGTGTTGCAGGCCGGGGGGTGCCTGCAAGCCCATGGGGGAGAGGTGAAGCGGCATCGCCCGGGAGGGCGGTGCCCAGGTCGGAAGCCGTGGGGCCGCCGACCGGTGTTGCCTGATCAGATCAACGCGAAGCCTTGCGGCCAGCGGCCTTGGCCACGGCTTCGGCGTCGGTCTCGACAGCCTTGGCAACGGTTTCGTACTGGGTCTTGGCGATCTGCGCGATGGCTTCGTTGGTCTTCAGCGTGCGGCCGAAGACTTCCTGGCCGGCGCCGATGGTGCGCTCGACGTTCTCGCGGGCAACCTGCACGCCCTTCGGCCACACGGTCTTGAGGCCGTCGATGTCGCGGACGTCGGCCAGCTCGCCGAAGAAGGCGAAGGTCGCGTTCATGTTCTCTTCGATCGCGTTCAGCTGCAGGCCGAACACGGCTTCGGTGTTGGCGAGGGCCAGACGACCGACCTGGGCGGTGGTGTCGGCGAACTGACGGGTCGACTTGGCGAACTGTTCGTTGAACTGCTGGTACATGACGGGCTCCTGGGGCTGTTGGCCGGCCGAGGGGGATGCCGGTGTTTGGTGCGGTGCAACATACCCGGTTTTTGTTGCAGCGCAACAAAAAGCCGACGAGCGGTCGCTCCGGGAGGCCCGGTTCCATGCAGATCAATGACTTGCTGGCGGTCTCCCGCCGCGATCGCCGCGTCCGGCGATCAGCCGCGGTAGCGGCTGCCCGAGGTGCAGGTCTCGTGGACCACCACTTCGCTCAGCAGGGGCAGCGCTGGCTTGAGCCGGTCCCAGATCCACCGGGCCAGCTGCTCGCTGGTCGGGTTCTCCAGGCCCTCGATGTCGTTGAGGTAGTGGTGGTCGAGCTGGTCGTACAGCGGCTTGAACGCGGCCTTGATGTCGGCGAAGTCCATCACCCAGCCGGTGTGCGGGTCGATCTCGCCGGAGATATGGATCTCCACCCGGAAGGAATGGCCGTGCAGGCGCGCGCATTTGTGGCCCGGCGGCACGTTCGGCAGCCGATGCGCCGCTTCGAGGGTGAAGATCTTGAAGATGTCCATGGACGGCATTCTCGCGCGAATGTTGTGGGCGTTGAGCCTCGGGTGGCGGGCGCTGGATCTTGTGGTGGGTCTGCAAGGCTTCGGCCTGCGGCAGCAGGGCGGCGTCCGACAACGTCATTGTCGCCCATGCCCATGGCAGAGGCATCGGGTTGGAGGAAGGGGGGGCGGGGCCGGGATGACCGGCGCTGATGCAGCCAGGACACCGTCCCCTGTCGGAGGGCAGTGGCATGCGGCAGCCGTCCGTGCGTGACTCTACTGCGAGCGTGGGTCGATGGCTACCGAATGCTTTCTGGAGGCTCCGGCATTCTTGGTGGTATGGCGGGTGTCGTCGCTGTGACGGTTGGGTATCGCGGCCAGGTCCGCCTGGCTGCAGCGCTGCTCGCAGCGTGGGTTGTCTGACGAATCATGTTGCCTGTGCTCGGGCATTACAGATGATGAATTCGAGGGGAGGACTCCATTGTCCCTGAGGCCATCTCATCCTGATGATCCGCAGCGTCTTCAGACATATGTTTCCTTGCAGGAGGCAGATGCTTGCGGGGCCCGGGAAAATGGGCAATGATGCGGCGCTCTCGAGGGTGGGTGGATGCGCAGTGGCCTCTCCCGCGCTACGCGGGATCTGCGTGCAGTTCATTCCTCAGGCCTGTGTGGCCGCGTGGACGTGGAGTGGAAGTTCGCGGACAAGGCAACGCCATTTTTGGATTCGAGGTTCCACGCGCGGCGATCTCCATCGCCGTCGGCTTGTCAGGAGGCGTTCTGGTGGCGGCGTTCGTATTTCCCGGCCAGGGGTCGCAGTCGCGCGGCATGGGAAGGGAACTTTTCGACCTCAAGGAATACCGCGCAGTCGAAAGCGAAGTCGACAGCCTGGTGGGTTATCCGCTGCGGCGATTGTGCCTGGAGGATCCGGACAATCTGCTCAAGCAGACGCAATACACGCAGCCGAGCCTGTACGTCGTCAATTCCCTCCACGTGTTCAAGGCCGTCATCGACGGAGCCCGGCCGACCCACGTTGCCGGCCACAGTCTCGGTGAGTACAACGCATTGGCGGCTGCCGGCGTCTTCGATTTCATGACCGGCCTGCGCCTGGTCAGGAAGCGCGGCGAGCTGATGGCCCAGGCCAGGGACGGAGGCATGGGTGCTGTCATCGGACTGGATCGCGACCGGATCGCGGCGGTCCTGCATGAGAGCAGCCTTGGCGGCGTCGACATCGCCAACTTCAATTCGCCGACGCAAACGGTCATTTCCGGCCCGGTCACCGAGATTGCCCGCGCGGGCCGGCTGCTCGAGCAGGCAGGCGCGCGGATGTACATCCCCCTGCCGGTCAGCGCGGCATTCCATTCGCGCTACATGCGCGAATGCGCGGATCGGTTCGCGGAGTTCCTGCGTCCCTTCTCGTTCGCGGCACCGAAGATTCCGGTCATCTCGAACGTGACCGCGGAGCCGTACCCGGCGGACAGCGAATCGATCAAGTCCTTGCTCGTGCGGCAGATCACGCAGTCGGTCGAGTGGACGCGCAGCATCCGCTGGTTGCTCGCCCATGGCGTCACGGATATCCGTGAAATCGGACCTGGCAGCGTGCTGACCCGCCTTGTGCAGCAGATTCGACAGGACACGGCCGAATCGTGAGCACATGTCGTCTCGTTCTCGCGGCATGCCCCGGAAGCGATCCGTGCGCGGAATCCGCACGTGGGTCCCGGGAGGGAGGGGCGACGAGGGCGATTGCGGTGCGGCTCACCACCGGAGTGAATCGTTGGCGCGGCTTCATGTCGTCGCTGCAGGCTCGGGATTTCCTGCCCACGCGACGAGAGCATGATGAATTGGATACTTGAGTGGGCCGCCGCTGCCGCCAGCGGCACCACCGGCGCCGGCGGCAAGGGCTCGCATCTCGGTCTGATGGCCGAACTGGGCATCCCCGTGCCTCCGGGCTTCGTCATCGACGCGGCGGCGTCTGCCGGGCGTGGACCCGGTGACATGCTGGACGCGTCGGTGGTCTCCTCGCTTGCCGATGCATTGCAGTCGCGTGGTTGGGGCGACGTGCCGCTTGCGGTCAGATCCTCGGCGTCGAGCGAAGATTCGATTCGTGCCTCGTTCGCGGGAATCTACAGGACCTGCCTGAACGTGCGAGGCCTCGCCGGGTTGGTTGATGCAGTGCAACACGTTCTGGATTCCTACTGGGAGCCGACCGCCGTCGCTTATCGCGAACGGCTGGGGCTGACGGGCGAAGGCGCGGGGATGGCGGTCATCGTGATGCCGATGCTTCCCGCCGTGGCATCCGGGGTTGCGTTCACCTGCGATCCCGTCGTGGGCCGCGAGGACCAGGTGATCATTCATGCCAACTGGGGGCTGGGCGACAGCCTGGTGGGAGGCCTCGTCGAAGCCGACGAATATCGCCTGCAGGTGGACTATCCCCGAGAAGACCTTGTGCTGGTGCACCAGGCCTGCGGTACGAAAACCCGGATGAGCCTTCCTGGTGCAGGTGGCGGCACCGAGCTTGCGGATACGCCAGGCAGCCTGGTCTCGCGTTCGGTACTGGCCCCGGCACAGGTCGTCGCGCTGGGCGATCTCGTCCGCGATGTGGCCAACGCGCTTGAGTACACCAGGCCGTTCTACGATGTGGAGTGGGTCTGGGACGGCACTGCCTTCTGGATCGTGCAGGCCCGGCCGATCACGGCGCGCAACCGGAGAACATACGCTGCGCTCGAGAACCAGCCCACGGTCTGGTCGCGTGCCAACTCCGCCGACGTCATGCCGGACCCCCTGCCGGCGCTGGATCGCAGCGTGTCCATGCCGCTCGTGAACCACATGCTGACCCGCAACGCAGCCGTTGCTGGATATGCGAGCCTTTCCGGCGTGCAGCGGACGGCGATGCATCATGGTCGCGCCTATTTCGAGACGTCGATACTCCAATGGGAGTCGTTCGATGGTTTTGGCGTGCAGCCGAGCGTCTACAACCGCCTTCTGGGCGGCCATCAGCCCGAAATCCCTGTTCCAGCGCCTGCGCTGGGTGATCGCGTTCGCCGCGTCTGGCTTGGCATGCGCTTTCTGCGGGCCTGCGTGGGCCCGCGACTGCGCGCAAAATCGATCCTTGCGCAAGCCCACGAGTCGGCTGCGAGCGGTCTTGACCGCCCTTTGCCTGGTGACGACATCGCGCTTGCGCAACTGCTGCACAAGCAGATGATCGAGACCCGCACCCAGGAAGACCTGTTGTTGCTGCAGTCCTCAGGCAGCGCATTGCTGGTCCTGCTCGATCTGCTCGAACAGCATTTCCCGGGAGAGGGCAGTGCACTTGCGGCATCCCTCATGAGTGGAGGCGAGCCCAGCGCGACAGCGGCCCAGGGGCACGCGTTGTTGCGACTTGCCCGAACGGCGGCCGACGATCCCCGGGCTTTCGAGTGGCTGCGATCGCCACAGCGCGACGGACGCGAATGGCGTCGACACCTGGATCCGGGCAGCGGCTTTGGCCTTGCGCTTGACTCCTTCCTGCAGCGATACGGCCATCGTGCGGTCTACGAAAGCTACCTCCATCAACCCCGATGGAGGGAGGACCCGGGTTTCATCCTCGATGCCGTCGTTTCCCTGGCCGGGTACCGTGCGGGGGCGGAACAAGCGCAGGGCGAGGCGGGCGACGCGACTCGCGAGCATGTTCGCAGGCGGCTGCCTGTCTGGCATCGCCCGGGTGTTTCGCTGCTCGTGAAGCTCACGGTGGCCGAGCGCAATATGCGTGAGGGCGCTCGCAGTGCGTTGACAGCCCGGTCGGGAGTGATCCGGCGATTGGTCCTCGCCCTGGCCGGACGCTGGGTTGACCAGCAACGGCTCTCATCAGTGGATGACGTCTTTCATCTGACCTGGTTCGAGTTGCTGTCGATGGCCGAAGGCCGCCTGGCTGCGCATCACGCCAGGAAACGCATTGCGCTGCGTCGTCGCCAGTTCGAGGCATTCGTTTCCGAGCAGGCGCCTGATGTGATCATTGAATCAGGCAATGCAACGTCGTCGCAGACGGTTGCTTCGACATCGACGCCGGGCATCGACCAATGGCAGGGCGTCGTCGTGGCGAGCGGGTGTGCAACAGGCGCGGCAATGCTTGCCCGGCACCCGAGCGAAGCATTGAATCTGGCCGCTGGCTCGGTTCTCGTGGCACCTGCAACCGATCCTTCCTGGACTCCGGCCTTCTTCAAGGCAAGCGCCATCGTGACGGAAACGGGCGGGTATCTGTCTCATGGTGCGATTGTTGCCCGCGAATTGGGGATTCCGGCCGTCGCGAACGTCCCGGGCATCATGCAGGCGTTGCAGAGCGGTGATTGCCTGGAGGTCGATGCAAACCGAGGTCTCGTCAGGCGGGTCTCTCGAAGTGACACATGACATGAGGTTTGCCTTGCCTGTCGGAAGTTGTGTGCTGGTGCTGCGCGCTGTCCCGTGCCTGTTGCGCCTGCAGGGCCGCAGGCTTCGCCGACAGCGGCGGGGGCGTTCCAGCGTGTCATTGAATCCGCCGATACTGGATCGCCTCGGTGGATCAGCGTGAGTCGATCCCGGCGGTTGTCCGCCATCGTGGAGCCGTGAAGGCGCATGCCGCGTGGCACCCGGCGCACGGTCCGTGCGTCGTGGGGCGTGTCGTCGCCGGGCACGCGGGATGGCGCGTGTAGTCGCGGCGCCATCGCGCGCTCCGGCCGCGGGTTTGTGTCGATGATTTGAATGTTTGCAAGGGAAGTGAAGATGTTGGAGCTGCTGAACAGGTACTCGCATGGACTGGCCGTCGTGCCGCTGGTTGATGCCCTCAGAAAGCGGGGCTGCCTGCAGTTCATTGCGGACTCCGTCGTGGTTCGGCCGACTCTGGTGGCTGAGACATTCCGCGTGAATGAAGGCTATCTGGCGGTCGCGCTGCGCATGTTCGAGTCGATGGGCTGGCTCGACGCTGTCGGCGACGGCACCTACAGGACCACTCCGGCGTTCCGGGAGGTGGATCTCGTTCCCGATGACGCAATGTCGCTCTATTGCCTTCCGTTCGAGCAATACGCGCTCACGGATGAGCCGGCGTTGCTCGGGCCGTGGATCGACCGTTCTGCAATGCGATGGGGGAGTGGGCATGAGTATCTGCCCGACTATCTCGACGGTACGTTCATCATTCCCTTGCTGCTCGCCCTCAAGAAGAACGCGAATGTGCGTCTGCAGGAGCGGGAGCAGGACGATCGCAGGACATCGTTCCTGCACCTGGGGCTGGGTCCACGGACCAGGGCCGAGATCGAGTCGTTGTTCTGTTCCAGGAAGTGGGCACGGATCGCTGACGACGGAACCCTCGCGCTGACGGTGGCAGGCGATTACGTCTGGGGACGGATCCACGTCACCGCAGCCTTCGCTTCCTATCGCCCCATGTTCCTGCGCGCTGAGGAATTGCTGTTCGGCGACCCGAAGATCGTTTTCACGCATGGCGATGACGGGCACGAACAGCATCTCGACCGCACGCTGAACGTGATCGGCAGTGGCTTCCAGCACGAGAAATATTTCATCGACCTGAGTGCGCTCATCGTCTCCACGTTTGATTCGACCGAACTGGCCGAACAGCCGAAGTACATCGCCGATACTGGTTGCGGGGATGGCACGCTGCTGAGGGAGATCTATGAAACGGTCAAGCACAAGACGCTGCGCGGTCGTTTCCTGGACCGCTATCCGCTCGTGCTGATCGGCATCGACGCCAACGCCAAGGCGCTCGAAGCGACGGAAAGGACATTGCAGCAATACGAACATTTCACGCTCGTCGGGGACATCGCCGATCCCGCGGGCATGGTCGCGGCACTCGCCGAGGCAGGAATCGACGTGGAAAGCGTGCTGCATGTGCGCTCCTTCCTCGATCACGACCGCACCTATCGGCCGCCGACCGACATGGCCGGCGCAGCCCGCTGGGAACGGATTGCGGTCGAGGGCGTTCACATCGATGCCGACGGCAAGCTGATCCCGCCGGCGATGGTGGCGCAGAGCACCGTCGAGCATTTGCGGCGGTGGTCTGACGCCGCCAATGGCCACGGGTTGGTGATGCTGGAAGTGCACTCCCTCTCGGCGCGGGCCACGGCACGATGCCTCGACGAGTCCGAGAGCCTGCATTTCGATGCATACCACGCGATGTCGCGGCAGTTGCTGCTGGAAGCGAAGACGTTTCTCATGTGCGCTGCGCAGGCAGGGCTGTTCTGCGACGCGGGATCGTGGCGGCGTTATCCGCAAAGGCTGTCGTTCACGCGCATCGGGCTGAATCTTTTCAAGCCGCGGCCGTTCCTCGTGCGATATGCCTGCGTGGAGGACATCCCGCAGATTCTCCTCCTGGACCATTGCTGGACTGCCGAAGGCATGCCCGAAGGACGTGCCGATGCGGCGGCGCTGGCGTACGCCCTGTCGGAATTCCCGGATGGCCAGTTCGTCGTCGTCGCCGATGGCCGGATCGTGGCAGCCATGTTCTGCTCGCGTGATCCGGGGTTCGACCAGGGCATCGCGGGGGCATCCTCGTCCCGGTCCCGCACGGCTGCGACCGGGATGTTGCGGTTCTCGTCGATGCATGGCTGCGCGGGATTCGATGTCGGGACGACATTGGTCGACTTCGTCGAACAGTATTTTTCATGCGATGGCTATGCCATCGACAAGGCCGGACTCGACGAGTGCCGGTCGCGCATCGTCTTCGGTTCGGGACTGAATTCGGAGGACGGACGCCGCGTGGTCCGTGACGTGCGGCGATTCGCAGCGTCCATCGCAAACGCGTCAGGCATCGATCCGAGTGTTGCGGAAGCCGAGCTTGCGGATTTCGTGCTGCGCCGGATCGTTTCGACCCTGCAGAAACAGGGCGTGTTCCGCTCGGGCGGTGAATCGTACGAGCTCGGTTCGCTCCGTGCGCTGTTGAACGTACCGGAAAAGTACCACCGCTATGTCGGTTCGCTGTTGAATCGCCTGCGTCTTCGAGGACTTCTTTCCATCGATGGCGAACGAATCGTCACCCTCGCGTCCATCGAGCAGTTTGGGTTGCACCAGACGGAGTCGGAGGCGCTGGCCTTCGAGGATGCGTATCGGAAGCGTCATCCCGATTTTGCCGAAGCACTGAATTTCGTTCTGCCGTTCCTGCGCGAGTATGCCCGGATCATCGGTGGCCAGATCGATGCGGCCGCAGTGATGTTCGCCGACGGAAGCATCGATCGCTTCGGAGGCATTTTCCAGGGAGAGCCCGCTTCCGAGTACTTCAACAGCCTCGTCGTCGAGACTGTCGCCAGCCACGTCAGGCAATTGCGTTCCCGATCGGCAGGTTCCGGCAGGTCCGGAAAGATCCGCATTCTCGAGGTTGGCACCGGGTCAGGTGCGACGTCGAATGCGCTGCTGAGGGCGCTGGGCGAACAGTCCGATGCGATCGATCTTTGCCTGTCCGACATTTCGCCGGCCTTCCTGCGGCATGTGCAAAGGCGCTTCTCCGCCGCGTATCCCTGGGTCACCTACCAGGTGCTGGATATCGGCAATGACGTGCTCAGCCAGGGCATGCAAGCGCATTCCTGGGACGTGATCGTTGCCGGAAACGTTCTTCACGACACGCGCAGCATCGTGTTCACGCTCGAACAGACGCGACGACTGTTGAAGCCGGGCGGACTGCTCGTGGCCAACGAGTACACCGAAATCAAGGAATGGCATTTTGCCGGCGGCGCCCTGCTGCACGGCATGTGGCTGTTCGACGATCCCGAAATGCGGCTGGACCAGTTCTGCCTGCTCGGCGTTGCGCAGTGGCGGCTCGCCATGTCCAGGGCCGGGCTCATTCCTCTGGATGCCCTGGCGCTGCCCTCGCAATCGATTGTCGGGAGGTGTGGTCAAAGCGTGATTGTGGGCGAAGCGCCGGCCGCATCACAGACGGAGACAATCGACGCGGTGTTGTCGATGCCGGTGACGGCAGGGGCACGCGAAACGGTGCCGGCACCGGCGGCTGCCGATGGTGGAGATGCGGCACCAGGCGCGGCCGCGGTGTTCGGGCAGAACACGCACGAACTGGCCATGGTCGTGGAGGAGCAGGTGCGTTCCCTGCTCGGAACCGGCCGCATGCATCACTATTCCTCGTCCAGGCCGCTGATGGACATGGGCCTCGATTCGGTCGAGCTTGTCGAACTGAAGAGCCTCCTCGGCGCCCACTTCGACATCGTGCTTCCACCTGCATTCCTCTTTGAATGCGAAACGACCGACAAGCTTGTCGCAGCGCTGCATTCGCGCCTGCAGGGCGCCGAAAAAAGGCATGTCCAGCCAGCAGGACAGGCCATTCCCGTCATCGAAACGGTTGTGCCGACGGCCGATGTTCCTGCCGCGATGTTCCCTGTTGCGACTGGCCGCCCGCCTCGTTCGCGCTCGACGGCGGTCGCCGTGGTCGGTGTCTCTTGCAGATTTCCTGGCGGTGTAAGTTCACCCGAAGAGTTCTGGGACTTCCTCCGCAGCGGCAGTGATGCAGTGAGGCCGGTGAAGGGCCGCTGGCAGTGGCCGACGCAGGTCGATCCGCTGGGCAAGCACAGCGCGATCGATCACGTCGGCGAGATGTGGAGCATCGACGAATTCGACGCGCAATTCTTCAGCATCTCCCCGCGCGAAGCCGAGCTCATGGACCCGCAGCAGCGATTGCTTCTGGAGCTGAGCTGGGAGGTCCTAGAGGATGCCGGCCATGCGCCGTCGAGCCTCAGAGGCGAAAGCATTGGCGTATTCATCGGACTGTGCCACGACGACTATCGCGACGTGCTGACGAAGCAGTCGCAGACGTTCGATGCCTACGTCGGCTCAGGCAGTGCGCGTGCGGCGATCGCCAATCGCCTGTCGCATATCTACGATATCCACGGCCCCAGCATTTCCATCGACACCGCTTGCTCGAGTTCACTGGTGGCGCTGCACTACGCGGTGGAATCGATCAACAGCGGCGAATGCCGGCAAGCCCTGGTCGGTTCGGCGAATCTGATCTGCTCCGCCACGAACAGCGTGGCCTACTACTCGGCCGGCATGCTTTCGCGAACGGGCGCGTGCAGCGCATTCGACGCGTCCGCGAATGGCTTCGTTCGCGGTGAAGGTGGCGCAATGCTGCTTCTCAAGCCGCTGGACATGGCGGTGGAAGAGGGAGATGCGATCTACGGACTCGTCGTGGGTTCCGCCGTGGGTCACGGAGGACAGGCGGCGTCATTGACCGCACCCAAGCCGGCGTCGCAAGCAACCGTGATCGAGCGCGCCGTCCGCAAGGCGGGCATCGACGTGCGCACGGTGCAGTATATCGAGGCACATGGCACCGGAACGACGCTGGGCGATCCGATCGAGATTGCAGGGCTTGTCGATGCCTTCGAGCGATTGAATGGCAGCGCGCAGTGGGGGACCTTCAGCTGTTGCATCGGCACGGTGAAGCCGGGCATCGGTCACCTGGAGGCCGCGGCCGGTCTTGCCGGCTTGATCAAGGTGCTCCTTGCAATGCGCCATCGGCTGATGCCGAAGACGCTGAGATTCAATCAGCTCAATCCCCGGATCGAACTTGCCGGGACGCCGTTCCATATCCTTCGCGACAACGCGTTTTGGCCTTCGCTGAACGACGAAAGCGGTGCATGTGTTCCGCGTCGCGCAGGCGTCAGCAGTTTCGGCTCGGGTGGAATGAACGCGCACGTCGTGGTCGAGGAATATTGCCAGCCGGCCATGCAGGTCCGGTCCATGGCCGGTTCCCCCCTGGCGTCGCTCATCCTCCTGTCCGCCAGAACGCCTGGGGGATTGGACAAGCAGGCGGACAGGCTCCTCGCCAGCCTCGCGTCGGGTCGCTTCACGGATCCGCAATTGCCCGACATCGCCTATACCTTGCAGGTTGGCCGGGAATCGATGGAGCACCGGCTCGCGTTTTCTGCGAGCAGCATCAACGAAGTCGTCCGGAAATTGACGGATTTCGTCGAACACGGACCTGGGGCTTCCCGGCGATTCGGCCTTTTCGTCGGCAACCTGAAGGAGAATCGCGATTTCGTCGCGCTTCTCAACGACGACCCGAACCTTGGGCGAGCGATTGCTGCGGCCATCGTCGAGGGCAAGTACACGAAGCTCCTGGAGCTGTGGACAAGAGGCCTGACGATCGACTGGGAGACGCTGTACGCGGGGCAGGCGGCGCGTCCTCGCCGGGTGTCGCTGCCGACGTATCCGTTCGCGCGCGAGCGCTACTGGGTGCAGGCGGAGCCGGGTTCGGTGCCGGTCGCGGTCGCGTCGCCGCAGCTGCATCCGCTGGTGCACTGGAACAGTTCGGACCTGCAGGCGCAGCGATTCACGACGGTGTTCACCGGGGAGGAGTTCTTCCTGCGCGACCACGTGGTGCAGGGGTCGCGGGTGCTGCCGGGGGTGTGCTACCTGGAGATGGCGCGGGAGGCGGTGGAACGCAGCGCGGGCCATCGCGTGGGGGTGCTCAGGGACGTGGTGTGGCTGCGTCCGCTGCGGGTGTCCGGCCGCTGCGAGGTGCAGGTGGAGGTGTACCCGTCCGGTGCGGACGAGGCGGAGTTCGCGGTGTTCTGCGCAGACGCCGAGGCAGGGCTGCATGCGCAGGGCCGGGTGTCGTGGCAGGTGGATGCGGCGGGGCCTGCGGGTTCGCTGGACCTGGCGGCGCTGCGTTCGGCCTGCGGCCAGGTGCTGGATCGTGCGTGGTGCTATGCGCAGTTCGAGGCGATGGGCCTGGACTACGGCCCGGGCCACCAGGGGCTGGCCTGGCTGGGCCGGGGTCTGGACGCTGCGGGCCGTGGATACGTGCTGGCGCAGGTGTGCCTGCCGGAGGGCCTGGGTGCGACGGCGGACGGTTACGTGCTGCACCCGAGCCTGCTCGACAGTGCGCTGCAGGCCTCGCTGGGCCTGTGGTCCGGGGAGGCAGGCGGGGCTGCGCTGCCGTTCGCGCTGGGTCGGCTGGAGGTGCTGGGTCCGGTGCCCGCGGAGGCGTGGGTGCAGGTGCGCGACGTGACGGAGGCCGGCGGCAGCGTGCAGACGCTGGACGCGGACATCTGCGATGTCGATGGACGGGTGTGCGTGCGCCTGTTCGGCCTGGTGCTGCGTCGCCTGGAGCCTGCGACGGCGGCACGCCCGCAGCTGCTGGCGCGGCGCTGGCAGGCGCAGCCGTGCGAAGCAGGGCCTGGCGGGGCAGGGCCCGAGTCGCACGTGGTGCTGCTGGACGCGGTGTACGCCGGTGCGCTCGAGTCGCTGTCGCAGCGCAGCCCGCAGGTGCGCTGGTTGGTGCTGGCCGAAGCGTCGGACGAGGCGTCGCGGGTGCATGCGCGCGGCGCCCAGGTGTTGCTGCAGGTGCAGCAGCTGCTGTCGGGCCGTCCGCGTCATGCGCTGCTGCAGGTGCTGGTGGCGGATGGTGGCGAGTCGTCGTTCGCGCTGTCGGGGCTGCTCAAGAGCGCGCACTGGGAGAACTCGGGCTTCGTGGGCCAGGTGATCGGGCTGCCTGCGTCGGCGGATGCGGGGTTGCTGTGGCGAGCGGTGGAGGAGAACAGCCGTTCGGATGTCCGTGGCGACGCGGAGATCCGGTACGAGTCGGGCGCGCGTCGCGTGTGCGTGCTGGAGGCGCTGGCGGCGGGATCGGAAGGATCGCCGGAGGAGGCGCTGCCGTGGAAGGCGGGCGGTGTGTACGTGGTGACGGGCGGCGGCGGCGGTCTGGGCCTGCTGCTGGCGGAGGAGATCACGGGCCGGGCGGCGGGGTCGCGCGTGGTGCTGCTGGGTCGCAGCGGGCTGGGCGCGTGGCGCGCTGAACGGCTGTCGACGTGGGCGCGCGAAGGCCGCCTGATCGAGTACCGGGAAGTGGACGTGGGCGATGGAGCGGCGTTGTCGAGGTGCATTGCCTCGGTGGTGTCCGAGTACGGCGGTTTGAACGGGGTGGTGCACGCGGCGGGCGTGCTGCGGGACAGCTTCGTGCTGAAGAAGACGCCGGAGGAGCTGGACGCGGTGCTGTTGCCGAAGGTGTCGGGCGTGTTGAACCTGGAGCGCGCGGTGTCGGGCCTGCCGCTGGAGAGCTTCGTGGTGTTCTCTTCGATATCGGGCCAGCTGGGTAACGTGGGGCAGTCGGACTATGCGCTGGCGAACGCGTACCTGGACGGATATGCGCAGGATCGGCAGGCGCGCGTGGATCGAGGCGAGGCGAGCGGCCGGACGCTGTCGGTGAGCTGGCCGCTGTGGCGCTCTGGCGGGATGCAGGCGCCGTCGTCGACGCAGGACTGGATGGCGCGGGAGGGCCTGGAGTCGCTGGAGAGCGAGGCGGGGATGGCCGCGCTGTACGCGGCGTGGAGGAGCGGTGAGTCGCACGTGGCCGTGCTGGTGGGCCGGGAGGTGCGCACGGTCGTGGCGTCGGACGTGGTGCGCGTGCCCGAGTCGGTTGCGGTGGTGGATGCGGTAGCCGACGCGGCGGTCGATGCGGACATGGCGGATGCGCAGTGGCTGCGCGAGCAGGCGTTGCGCTACGTGACGCGTCGAGTGGCGGGCACGCTGAAGCTGTCGCCGGAGCGGATGTCCGCGGAGGACGGTCTGGAGCGCTACGGGATCGACTCGATCCTTGCGCTGAAGCTGGTGGACGAGTTCGAGACGGTGTTCGGTCCGCTGCCGAAGACCTTGCTGTTCGAGTACCAGACGATTGCGGCGCTGACGGGCTACTTCCTGGACCGTCATCGCGATGCGCTGCTGGGGCAGCTGCGGCCGGTGTCGGGCGCGGCGGTGCCGGCGCAGTCGCCGGTGCCGGCGCAGTCGCCGGTCCGGGCAGTGGCCGCACGGCGCCCTGCGCGCCTGGGCGAGGTGCGGTCGGAGCGGGTCGGCGCGACGGGCGTGGGCGCGGCGCGCCGGGGTGGCCCGGAGGGCGCGGTCGAGGCGATCGCGATCGTGGGCCACAGCGGTCGCTACCCGCAGGCGCGGACGCTGGAGGCGTACTGGAGGAACCTCAGCCAGGGCAAGGACTGCGTGACGGAGATCCCAGCCGATCGCTGGGACCATGGCCGCTACTTCGATCCGCGGAAGGGCCAGCCCGGGAAGAGCTACAGCAAGTGGGGCGGCTTCATCGATGGCGTGGACGAGTTCGACCCGCTGTTCTTCAACATCGCGCCGCGCGAGGCGGAGTACATGGATCCGCAGGAACGCCTGTTCCTGGAGTGCGCGTACGCGACGCTGGAGGATGCCGGTTACACGCGTGAGCGGCTGCGCGGCGCGGGTTCCGGCGGAGCGCGCGTGGGCGTGTTCGTGGGGGTGATGTACGAGGAGTACCAGCTGTATGGCGCGCAGTCGCAGGTGACCGGTGCCGGGTTCGCGCTGGGCGGCAGCGCGTCGTCGATCGCCAACCGTGTGTCGTACTGCTTCAACTGGCATGGTCCGAGCCTGGCGGTGGACACGATGTGCTCGAGTTCGCTGACGGCGCTGCACCTGGCCTGCAGGAGCCTGCACAACGGAGAGTGCGAGGTGGCGCTGGCCGGAGGGGTGAACGTGTCCGTGCACCCGAACAAGTACCTGGTGCTGTCGCAGGGCCAGTTTGCGTCGAGCACGGGTCGTTGCGAGAGCTTCGGCAAGGGCGGAGACGGTTACGTGCCGGGAGAGGGGGTGGGCGCGGTGCTGCTCAAGCCGCTGTCGGAGGCGATCGCGTGCGGGGACCGGATCCAGGGAGTGATCCTGGGGACGAGCATCAACCACGGCGGGAAGACGAACGGTTACACGGTGCCGAACCCGCATGCGCAGGCGCAGGTGGTGTCGGAGGCGCTGTCGCGCGCGGGCGTGGATGCCCGGACGATCAGCTACGTGGAGGCGCACGGCACGGGGACATCGCTGGGCGATCCGATCGAGATTGCGGGCCTGTCGCAGGCGTATGCGTCGCACACGCGGGACGTGCAGTACTGCGCGATCGGGTCGGCGAAGTCGAACGTGGGGCATCTGGAGAGCGCGGCGGGGATCGCGGGTCTGTCGAAGGTGCTGCTGCAGATGAAGCACGGCCAGCTGGCGCCGTCGCTGCATGCGGAGGAACTCAACCCGCACATCGGGTTCGAGCAGACGCCGTTCCGCGTGCAGCGGAGCCTGGAGGCCTGGGCGCGTCCGGTGCTGACGGTGGATGGCCGCACGCGGGAGTATCCGCGCCGAGCAGGGATCTCCTCGTTCGGCGCGGGCGGCTCGAATGCGCACGTGATCGTGGAGGAGTACGTGGAGCCGGCCGTTGGTGAGGGCTTCGTGCACACGCCCGATCGTCCTGCGCTGGTGGTGTTGTCCGCGCGGACGGAGGACCGTCTGCGTGCACGGGTGGAGCAGCTGCTGGCGCATGCGGCGATGCTGGAGGAGGGATCGCTGGGCGACCTGGCGTACACGCTGCAGGTGGGCCGAGAGGCGATGGACCACCGCCTGGGGGTGCTGGCATCGACGCTGGAGGAGCTGCGCGGGAAGCTGCAGGGGTACCTGGACGGCGAGCCGGACGTGGAAGGCTGCTACCGGGGCGAGGTGCGCAGGAACCGCGAGGCGCTGGCGCTGTTCACGATCGACGCGGACCTGCGCACGACGGTGGATGGCTGGGCGGCGAAGGGCAAGTACGACAAGCTGCTGGACGTGTGGGTGAAGGGCGTGCCGGTGGACTGGAACACGCTGTACGCCGGATCGATGCTGCGCCCGCGGATCCTGTCGCTGCCCACGTATCCGTTCGCGCGCGAGCGGTACTGGGCCGAGATGCCGGGCTCCGGCGTGCAAGCACTGGCGGTCGATGCGCGTCCCGTTCACGCCTCGGCTTCCGTGCAGGGCGCAACAGGCGATCCTTGCCGCCTGCTCGTCGAAGAGTGGCGCGATCGCCAGATCGAGAAGGGCGGTCGATCGCCGCAGACGGTTGCGGTGCTCCTGTCCGATCCGCTGCTCCGTCAGGCCCTGGCCGAGACCGTGTCGAGCCAGGACTCCGCCATGCGCATCCTCTTTCTCGAAACGGGATCACTCGAGCGGCCAGACGACAGCGGGCGTCCGCGTCCATGGCGTGCCGAGGTTTCAGCGGATCGGTTTGCCGAGGTGTTTGCATCGGCCCTTGACAGTCATCCGGTGATCGACGCCGTGTGGTACCTGTGGCCACTCGAAGACGAGAACGTCATCGAGGACGATACGGCCATTCTCAGGCTGCTGCAGGGCATGGTGCGCGCGGGCATCGACAAGGCCGCGCTGCTGATCGCTGCGGAATATGCATCGCCGCTGCAGCGCTGCAGCATCGAGTCCTGGATCGGTTACGTCCCCTCGATACGCCGCACCCAGCCCGAACTCCGGATCGCTGTGATTCATGCCGCCTCGAACGAGTCGCAGGCGTTGCAGGCGCGCGACCCCGATGTTGCCTGCAGTCGCATCGCCACGTGGGCGACGCGACTGCAGAACGAGCAACAGGCTGTCCTCGTCGAGAGCGCGCATTACGTCGGTAGCCAGCGCCAGACGCTCGGCACATATCCTGGCGCGACACGGCGCAGTTCGACGCGCCCGGCCTTCCGGCATTGCGGAACCTACCTGATCACCGGCGGCATGGGCGGGATTGGATTCGCGCTGGCGAAGCATCTCGCAGGCCGATACCAGGCTCGTCTCGTCCTTGTCGGGCGTTCGACCATCGATGCGGAGAAGCGCGATCGACTCGATGCGCTTCGTGCGCTCGGCGGTCTCGCCTCGTACGTCAGCGCCGACGCGAGTTGTCCGGTGGGGATGGCATCGGCGCTGTCGGCAGCCGAGCGTGAATTCGGTGGCCTGCACGGGGTCATCCATGCCGCAGGCAGCAAGGCGGGCGTGAATTTCCTCGATGCAGATCCGGCGGTCTTTGCACAGGTGCTGTCCGCGAAAGTCGCCGGTACGCGCGTGCTGTCCGATCTGCTGGAGAGCCGCAACGTCGACTTCCTTTGCTTCTTCTCCTCGATCGCCGCGGTGCTCGGTGATTTCGGCTCCTGCGACTATGCGGTCGCGAATCGCTTCGAGCTTGCGTTTGCGAAGTATGCAGGCCGGAACGCGATGGCGATCTGCTGGCCGCTGTGGAGCGAGGGCGGGATGAATCTCGGGGCTGACGCGGGTACCCGGATGTATCTGCAGCTGACCGGGCAGCGCGCGCTGTCGCTCGATGAGGGCATCGCGCTGTGCGAACGCCTGCTCGACGAGCGCAGTGATGGCGGTGCTTCGCATGCGCTGGTCATGCTGCCACATGCGACCCCTGCGGCGCCGATTGGCGAGGGACGTGCATTCCGTGCCGCAAGGGCTGCAGCGGTGCCCGCCGATGCGCGCGCCGAGCCGACACTGGGCGAACGGGTGCGACACGATGTGGCGACGATCGCGGGTGAACTGCTCAAGCTGCCGCTCGATCGATTGCACGCCGACGACAGCTTCGCCGATCTCGGCTTCGACTCGATCCGACTGGTGTCGTTCGCCAGTCTGCTGTCGAAGCATTTCGGCCTGGAACTCTTGCCGTCGGTCTTCTTCAGTCACCCGAGCGTGAACACGCTTTCCGATGCGCTGCTGTCCCAGCATCGGGAAGCGGTCGAGCGCGCCTGTCGCCATGACGTCTTTCACGGCGACGATGTCCCGTCGCACGCTGCCGCGACCCTGGTGGCGGAGGGCGCTGCTCGTTCCGCCAGGCACGAGCCGATCGCCATCGTCGGGATGAGCGGCAGGTTCCCCGGGGCCGGCAACATCGCAGAGTTCTGGAACCTGCTTGTCGAGGGCAGGAACGCGGTCGGCGAGATCCCCCTTGAGCGGTTCGACTGGCGTCATTGCTACCACGCCGGCCAACCGTTGCCGGCGGGCGCGATCAACGGGAAATGGCTGGGTGCGCTGTCCGGCATCGATGAGTTCGACCCGGCGTTCTTCGAGATATCCAGGCCCGATGCCGAGCTGATGGACCCGCGCCAGCGCTTGCTGCTGCAGGAAGCGTATTCCGCCCTGGAGGATGCCGGGTACACCAACTTCGGTTCCGACAAGCGCAGCGTCGGTGTCTTCGTCGGGGTGGAGCAGGGTGAGTACGGGCAGATCACCGGGAACAGCGAGAACTTCAGCGGCATCCACGACGGAATCCTTTCGGCCAGGCTGTCCTATTTCCTGAACCTGTCCGGCCCGGCGATGGCCATCAACACGGCTTGTTCCTCGGGCCTCGTGGCGCTGCACCAGGCCTGCATGAGCCTGCGCGACGGCGGCTGCGACACGGCGATCGCCGCCGCGGTGAACCTGCTGCTGACGCCGAAGAGCTATATCGCCATGAGCCACGCCGGCATGCTTTCGCCGGACGGCCAGTGTCGTGCATTCGACCGCCGCGCGAACGGCATCGTCCCGGGTGAAGCGGTCGTCGCGATCGTGCTGAAGCCGCTGTCGAGCGCGCTCGCAGACCAGGACCGGATCCACGCACTGATCGAAGGCAGTGGCATCAACAGCGATGGCCGAACGAACGGTCTCACTGCGCCGAATGGCGCCGCACAGGCCCGGTTGATCGAGGATGTGTACCGGCGGGCCGGCGTGTCCCCCGATGAGATCGGTTATGTGGTTGCGCACGGCACGGCGACGCGGCTCGGCGATCCGGTCGAAATCGATGCGTTGAACCAGGTGTTCGCCCACGGCCGGAAAGAGGGGCAGTTCTGTGCGGTGACGTCGACGAAGACCAATGTCGGGCACACATTCGCCGCATCGGGACTGGTGAGCCTGGTGAACGCGGTGCTCGCGCTCAGGCACGGGGTGATCCCTGCCAGCCTCAACTGCGAGCAGCTCAGCGACTATATCGATTGGGCCAGGAGCCCGTTCTACGTCAATCGACAGGCATCGGCGTGGCCGGATGCGGCCGGCCAGCATCGATTCGCCGCGGTCAGCGCCTTCGGGATGAGCGGTACCAATGCGCACGTCGTTCTCCGCGCGTTCGCGCAGGAGGCTCCGGCGCCGATGCGACAGGACGCAGGCCCGGGTTTCCTCCTGCCGCTGAGTGCAAGGACCGAGTCAGCCCTGCAGCGGCGGGCGGCGGACCTGCTCGCGATGTTGCAGCAGCAGCGCGATGACTGGACGCCGGAACAGATGGCGGCACTGAGTCATACGCTGCTGGCGCGCAGGCAGCACTTCCCGATCCGGCTTGCGTTCGTCGCTGGCGATGTGTCGCAGGCGATCGACGCGCTTGCGGCAATCATCGCCGGCAATCCACCGCATTCGGTGCAGCGCGGAAAGGCGCCGAGGGACCGGCTGGACAGCGCAGTGGCGGAGCGCGCCGAACGATGTGCCGAAACGCTGTCGTCCGGGACCGACGATGTGCGGACGCTTCATGCGGCATTGGAGGAACTGGCGCGCCTGTATTGCGAAGGCCTCGATCTGCATGCGATGGCGCATGTGTTGTTCGCTTCGGGCCCGAAGCGCGTGCTGTCGCTGCCGACGTATCCGTTCGCGCGCGAGCGCTACTGGGTGCAGGCGGAGCCGGGTGCGGTGCCGGGAGCGGCCGCGTCGCCGCAGCTGCATCCGCTGGTGCACTGGAACAGTTCGGACCTGCAGGCGCAGCGATTCACGACGGTGTTCACCGGGGAGGAGTTCTTCCTGCGCGACCACGTGGTGCAGGGGTCGCGGGTGCTGCCGGGGGTGTGCTACCTGGAGATGGCGCGGGAGGCGGTGGAACGCAGCGCGGGCCATCGCGTCGGGGTGCTCAGGGACGTGGTGTGGCTGCGTCCGCTGCGGGTGTCCGGTCGCTGCGAGGTGCAGGTGGAGGTGTATCCGTCCGGTGCGGACGAGGCGGAGTTCGCGGTGTTCTGCGCAGACGCCGAGGCAGGGCTGCATGCGCAGGGCCGGGTGTCGTGGCAGGCCGATGCGGCGGGGGCCGCGGGTTCGCTGGACCTGGCGGCGCTGCGTTCGGCCTGCGGCCAGGTGCTGGATCGTGCGTGGTGCTATGCGCAGTTCGAGGCGATGGGCCTGGACTACGGCCCGGGCCACCAGGGGCTGGCCTGGCTGGGCCGGGGTCTGGACGCTGCGGGCCGTGGATACGTGCTGGCGCAGGTGTGCCTGCCGGAGGGCCTGGCTGCGACGGCGGACGGTTACGTGCTGCACCCGAGCCTGCTCGACAGTGCGCTGCAGGCCTCGCTGGGCCTGTGGTCCGGGGAGGCAGGCGGGGCGGCGCTGCCGTTCGCGCTGGGTCGGCTGGAGGTGCTGGGTCCGGTGCCCGCGGAGGCGTGGGTGCAGGTGCGCGACGTGACGGAGGCCGGCGGCAGCGTGCAGACGCTGGACGCGGACATCTGCGATGCCGGAGGACGGGTGTGCGTGCGCCTGTTCGGCCTGGTGCTGCGTCGCCTGGAGCCTGCGACGGCGGCACGCCCGCAGCTGCTGGCGCGGCGCTGGCAGGCGCAGCCGTGCGAAGCAGGGCCTGGCGGGGCAGGGCCCGAGTCGCACGTGGTGCTGCTGGACGCGGTGTACGCCGGTGCGCTCGAGTCGCTGTCGCAGCGCAGCCCGCAGGTGCGCTGGTTGGTGCTGGCCGAAGCGTCGGACGAGGCGTCGCGGGTGCATGCGCGCGGCGCCCAGGTGTTGCTGCAGGTGCAGCAGCTGCTGTCGGGCCATCCGCGTCATGCGCTGCTGCAGGTGCTGGTGGCGGATGGTGGCGAGTCGTCGTTCGCGCTGTCGGGGCTGCTCAAGAGCGCGCACTGGGAGAACCCGGGCTTCGTGGGCCAGGTGATCGGGCTGCCTGCGTCGGCGGATGCGGGGTTGCTGTGGCGAGCGGTGGAGGAGAACAGCCGTTCGGATGTCCGTGGCGACGCGGAGATCCGGTACGAGTCGGGCGCGCGTCGCGTGTGCGTGCTGGAGGCGCTGGCGGCGGGGTCGGAAGGATCGCCGGAGGAGGCGCTGCCGTGGAAGGCGGGCGGTGTGTACGTGGTGACGGGCGGCGGCGGCGGTCTGGGCCTGCTGCTGGCGGAGGAGATCACGGGCCGGGCGGCGGGGTCGCGCGTGGTGCTGCTGGGTCGCAGCGGGCTGGGCGCGTGGCGCGGTGAACGGCTGTCGACGTGGGCGCGCGAAGGCCGCCTGATCGAGTACCGGGAAGTGGACGTGGGCGATGGTGCGGCGTTGTCGAGGTGCATTGCCTCGGTGGTGTCCGAGTACGGCGGTTTGAACGGAGTGGTGCACGCGGCGGGCGTGCTGCGTGACAGCTTCGTGCTGAAGAAGACGCCGGAGGAGCTGGACGCGGTGCTGTTGCCGAAGGTGTCGGGCGTGTTGAACCTGGAGCGCGCGGTGTCGGGCCTGCCGCTGGAGAGCTTCGTGGTGTTCTCTTCGATATCGGGCCAGCTGGGTAACGTGGGGCAGTCGGACTATGCGCTGGCGAACGCGTACCTGGACGGATATGCGCAGGACCGGCAGGCGCGCGTGGATCGAGGCGAGGCGAGCGGCCGGACGCTGTCGGTGAGCTGGCCGCTGTGGCGCTCTGGCGGGATGCAGGCGCCGTCGTCGACGCAGGACTGGATGGCGCGGGAGGGCCTGGAGTCGCTGGAGAGCGAGGCGGGGATGGCCGCGCTGTACGCGGCGTGGAGGAGCGGTGAGTCGCACGTGGCCGTGCTGGTGGGCCGGGAGGTGGTGAGCCGGCTGCGCCAGCAAGCGTCGAGAGCGGAAATTTCGGCCGGGTCGATCGACATCGGCAAGCCTGCCCGACTCTCGTTCGAGCCGGAACGACGCGTCGGGATCGAGGCCGATGGTCGCGAATCGGTCGTCGACGCGAATGCTCTGGCTGCGAAGGTCCAGGGCGCCGTGCGTGCTGCGATTGCGAAGTACCTGCGATTGAACATCGCCGACATCGATACGGATGCCGGGTTCCAGGAGCTCGGCTTCGATTCGATCAGCTTCGTCAACCTGTGCAACGCGCTGAACGAGCGTTTCGGCCTCGCGCTGAGTCCGACCGCATTCTTCGAGTTCACGACGGTGGCGACATACGTCGACTACCTGGTTCGCGAGTACGGTCCCGTGTTGTCCGGGCAGCTGATGGCTGATGCGGCGCCAGTCGTGGCCAGTGCGCCGGCAGCGCCTCCGGCGCCGAGCGAGGGCGTGGCCGGCCATCGTGCCTTGCGCGAACGCGCGGCGATCGTCGTGCCTGACGCGGTGGCGCCAGCGCGCGGCAACGAACCGATTGCGATCATCGGCGTCAGTTGCGCTTTTCCGGGTGCCGCCGATCTCGACGCATTCTGGAACGTCCTCGAGACAGGAACGGATTGCATCACCGAGATTCCGCCGTCCCGCTGGGACTGGCGGGCATTGTGGGGCGACCCCATGGCCGAGTCGAACCGGACGAACATCAAATGGGGTGGTTTCCTGGATGGTGTGGACGAATTCGATTCGCTGTTCTTCGGCATATCGCCGCGCGAAGCGGAATTGATGGATCCTCAGCAGAGGCTTTTCCTGGCGCACGCCTGGAATGCGATCGAGGATGCGGGTTACTCGTCGCGAAGCCTGCGTGGCTTGCGCGCTGGTGTGTTCGTCGGGACTGACGATACCGGATACGGCAGGCTGCTCGCGGAAACCGGTGTGGCCGTCGAATCGTACAGCGCGACCGGCGCAGTCTCGTCCATCGGGCCTGCGAGGCTCAGCTTCCTCTTCGACTGGCATGGTCCCAGCGAGCCTGTCGAAACCGCGTGCTCGAGTTCCCTCGTGGCGATACAGCGGGCGGTGGACGCATTGCGCCGCGGAGATGCAGAGCTTGCCCTTGCCGGTGGCGTCAACACGATCGTGACGCCATGGGCGCACATCAGTTTCAGCAAGGCCGGCATGCTTGCGGGCGACGGCCGATGCAAGGCCTTCTCGCACGATGCAGACGGCTATGTGCGTGCCGAAGGTGTCGGCATGCTGGTGTTGAAAACACTTTCGGCGGCCGAGCGCAGCGGTGATCACATCCACGCGGTGATCCGGGGAGGCGCTGTGAACCACGGTGGGCGATCGGGCTCGCTGACCGCGCCGAATCCGCGTGCGCAGGCCGACGTGGTCAAGGCCGCGCTCCTCGATGCCGGTGTTGAACCCGGGCAGATCAGCTACATCGAGGCGCACGGGACCGGGACGCCGCTCGGCGATCCGGTCGAAGTCCGTGCGTTGAAGACAGCCTTCGAGGAAGCGGGCAGGGGATCTTCCTCGCATGGACGGATTGCCTGCGGCATCGGCACGGTGAAGACCAATATCGGCCATGCCGAGCTGGCGGCCGGTGTTGCCGGCGTGATCAAGGTGCTGCTGCAACTCCGGCATGGAACACTGGCCAGGAGCCTGCATTTCGACGCCATCAACCCGCATATCCAGCTCGACGGCAGTCCGTTCTACTTTGTGGACGAGCGCAGGCCGTGGGTGACGGGAACGGATGAACGGGGCAATCCGCTGCCTCGGATCGCAGGCGTCAGCTCGTTCGGGTTCGGTGGCGTGAATGCGCACGTGATCCTGGAGGAGTACCGTCGTGCGCTGCCAGATCGCCGTCTGGAGGATGCCGGCACGCCAGCGCCGGCAATGATTCTGCTGTCGGCCCGCAGCGCAAGCGCGCTTGCAGCGCGGGTGCGACAGTTGTTGCGCCACATCGAAGAGCATGGTCATGCGGACCGGGATCTCGATGCGCTCGCCTACACGCTGCAGGTGGGGCGCGATGCCATGGATCACCGGCTCGCGTTCATCGCCGCATCGATGGCCGAGGTGCGCGCCATGCTGGCGCGGACGCTGGAAGCGGACTCGACAGGTGACGATGCCATCTTCCGCAGCGAGGCCGAGAGGAATCGCGAACTGACGGCGCTGCTGGGGCATGACGATTCGACGCATGCGCTGATCGAGACCTGGATCCGGAGTGGCCGCGGCGCCGATGTGCTGAAGTTGTGGGTTCACGGCGTATCGCTGGATTGGCAGCGGCTGTACGAGCCGGGAGCGGCACTGGCCGGCCGGCAGCAGCGCCGGCTGGCGCTGCCTGGGTATCCCTTCGACCGCGTGCGGCATTGGCCCGAAGTGGCGCAGCGAACTCGCAGTGCGGGCGTCGATGGGCCATCGGGCATGATGAGGGTCGGTGGCAATCCGTTCCTGAGCGCCGACCACAGGGTGAATGGCATCGAGGTTCTACCGGCCGTCGCACAGCTCGAGATGGTGCGTGCAGCCATCGCGCGGATGCTCCGTGCCAATCCGGTCCCGCTGTGTCTGCAGCAGGTGTCCTGGATACGCCCGGTGATCGGCGACGCCTGCGGCACGGTCCGTGTCGAGCTGGACGGCGAGTTGCGGGATGGCGCCGTCTTCAGCATCGTCGACGAGTGTGCCGATGATGCACAGGTGCTGCATGCGCAGGGGCGCGTACGACTCGTCGTGCATGAAGTTGCGCATACGCTGGATCTCGATGCGCTTCGTGCCCGCATGCAGGCGGGCACGGCCACGGCTGCCCAGTGCTACGACGCGCTGCGCAGGACCGGCGTGCAGCATGGCCCGGCCTATCAGGGCATCGTGTCCGTGCAACGCGGTGCGGGCGAGGTGCTGGCGCGATTGTGCCTGCCCGCGGAAGCCGGATGGTCCGATGTGGACGACGTGCTGCATCCCGCCGTGCTCGACAGCGCACTGCAGGCGGGTGTTGCACTGGCCATGGACGAGACGGTTGGAGTCGATGCCGAGGCATCGCCGGTGCCGATGCTGCCGTACGGATTCGATGAGTTCCAGGTGCATGCGGCCTGCCCCCGCGAGGCATGGGCATGGGTGCGTCATGCGGGGCCGCCCGTGCCCGGCGGCAGGATCAAGTGGCTGGACATCGATATCTGCAACGGCGACGGCATGGTCTGTGCCACATTCAGGCGCATCACGTTTGTTGCCAGTGATGCTGGCGCCGTGTCTGCCGAACGCTCGCGTGCATCCGTACCCGCCGCGAGTGCTGACCAGGATGCCCACCTGTCCCAGGTGTTTGCCTGCACGCTGTCGAGCTCGCAGTTCTTCCTGGAGGATCATGGCGGTGTGCTTCCGGCAGTGGTGTCTCTCGAGATGGCGAGGGGCGCGGCCATGGCACAGGCAGGTGCCGATGTCGTCGGCATCACGCACGTGCTCTGGGCGGAGCCCATCACGTTGCCAGCGGGCTCGCGTACGTTGGACATTCGGTTGTCAGGCGAAAAGGACGAACCGCTCTTCGAGATCTCCGTCGAGTCGGCTGCGCCGGATGCAACCGCAGCACGGGTCCACGTGCGTGGCCGACTGCTTGTCGGCGATGCCGCGCAAAGACCGAACGTACCTGCCGTGGATCTGGACGAGATCAGGTCCCGATGCATGTTCCACATCGATGGCGACGACTGCGGCGGTCGTCCGCTCATGCAGGCGCACGGGGCGCGCATGCGTGCGATCGAACATCTCGTGCACAACCGGACGGAAGCGTTGGCGCGCCTGCGACTGCCGCAAGACGCCGGGTCCTGCACGGACCATCTGCTGCATCCGAGCATCGCGCACGGTGCCGTCATGGCGGCCGTCGGGCTTGGTGTCGCACTGGATCAGGAACAGGCCGCGCCGCGCGTTCCCGTCGCGCTCGATGCCTTGTGGATCTACGCTGCGTTGACACCGACCTGCCATGCGCATGTCCGCATGCGCGATGCGTCGACCGCATCATTGCGCATCTGCGACATCGACGTGCTCGACGAACACGGCCGTTGCCTGGTGGCATTCCGCGGTCTTTCGCTGGCCTTGCCGACGGGCGGGCCGGGCGGTGGACTCGTTCTGGCGACACCGTTCTGGGCCCAGGAGCCATTGCGGCGGGAACGCGATGCGGCAACTGTCGAACGATCGATCCTCGTTCTTGCGGAAGATACTCCGGCGCTGCGCGATGCACTGGCCGGTAGCGCCGAGGGTGACGGGATGTTGCTGCTTCCCGTGAGCGACGGGCGTCCGGGCGCTATGGCCGAGGAAGCGGCGCTCGTATTGCTCGATGCGCTGGGTGAACTGATGCGCCAACCGGCAGCCAGCGCCCGCGGCCTGTGCGTACTGGTCGGCGACGATCAGCCGTCGCAGGTTCATGCGCCGCTTGCCGGCATCCTGCGGAGCGCGAAGAAGGAACGCCCGGAACTTGCTTGCAGGATCATTCGCTGCGGAGCTGAAGGACGTGCGGATCCTGCGCGACTGCTGGAAACGATGCGGGCCGAGATGTACTCCACGATGGACGATGTGGAGGTTCGCTATGCCGAGGGACGACGCGAGGTCATCCGCTGGCGCGAGATCGCGTCGGCCCATGCCGTCCGCAAGCCGGGATTCGGCTTGAGCGGCGGCGCCGTATTGATTACCGGCGGACTTGGTGCGCTCGGACTCATCGTCGCGCGAAGTTTCAAGGGAGCACGCGGCATCCGGCTCGTCCTGGTGGGGCGTTCCGATCCGCTCGGAGCCGGGCGCGATGCCCTGGATGCCCTTCTGCGCGAGGGACTCGATGTTGTGTACCTCCAGTGCGATGTGGCGGATGCGATCAGTCTCGCCGGTGTCGTGGCGCAGGCGCAGGCGATGCCAGGTGGCCTTGTAGGCGTATTCCATTGCGCAGGCGTCATCCATGATGCCTATCTCGCGGATGCGCGGCGCGACGATACGCTCAAGGTGATGGCGCCGAAGATTCGCGGAACAGTTGCCCTCGACGAGGTCACGCGGCACGTTCCGCTGCAGTGTTTCGTCCTGTTTTCGTCGCTGTCCGCGATGGCGGGAAATGCCGGGCAGGCGTCCTATGCGGGGGCGAATGCCTTCCTGGATGCGTTTGCTCGCGATCGGGACGAACGCGTGCGGCGTGGCGAACGCCATGGTCGCACGGTGTCGATCAATTGGCCGTTGTGGAAGGACGGTGGCATGGCGGTCAGTGCGCCTGCTGCCGACGCGATGCTGCGCCAGGGGGGGCTGCGCGCCATGGATGCCGAATCGGGCATGGACGCGCTGGCGATGGCAATCGAGCAACGCAGCGCCCAGGTGCTTGTCGCCTTCGGCGATGTCGGCACGATCCGGCGTCGCGTGCTTGGCTCGAAAACCTCAATCGGCATGCCTGAGCCCGATGCCGGGCAGCACGGGAGCCGAGCATCGCTGAGTGGATCGCGGGTTTCGACGAGGAATACAGACGACGTGGACAATATCGAAGGACGTGTTGTCGAGGCAGTGACGGAACTGCTGGCGGGATTGTTGAAGATCGATACGCATGCGTTGAATCCGAACGTGGAGCTGTCCCGGTACGGATTCGACTCGATCGCCATGCTCGAATTCACGAACCTGCTGAGTCGCGAGCTGTCGATCGAGCTGAGTCCGACGGTGTTTTTCGAGAACCCGAACGTGGCCAGCCTCGGCCGCCATCTGCTGAAACACCATGCCGTGTCCCTGGGGCATCGCTTCGGACAGGAAAAGCGGCAGAGCTTCGCCGCGCCGTCCTCGTTCCAGCTGCGCATCGTGCCGAAACGCATGTCGACGCCTCCCGACGCCATCGCCCGGACGGATTCTGGTTCCGCGACCGTGAGCGACGGCAACGTGGCAGATGTGGATGCTGCAATGCCGATCGCGATCATCGGCATGAGCGGGCGCTTTCCCGGCTCCTCGAACGTGGCCGAGTTGTGGGCGCACGTCGCGGCGATGGACGACCTGGTGAGTCCAGCGCCGCTTGAGCGCTGGGATGTATGGTCGCGTGCGTCCGATGACGGCGCCGATGCCGCTGCCTGCCGGGAGCACGTGAAGGCCGGTGGATACATGAGCGATGTGGATCGTTTCGATCCGCTGTTCTTCGGCATTTCGCCGCGCGAAGCCGAAATGATGGACCCCGCGCAGCGACTGTTCATCGAAACCGCCTGGGCCTGCGTCGAGGATGCGGGCTACCGGGCGAGTGCCCTTGCAGGATCCCGTACCGGCGTCTATGCCGGTGTGTCGACCTCCGGGTACGCCGAGCTGTGCCAGCTGCTGCGGTCGCAGCGCAGCGCGGACAGCGAGATGTCGTTCCCGTTCATGATTGCGAATCGGGTGTCCTATCTTCTCGACTGGCATGGCCCGAGCGAGGCGATCGACACGGCATGCTCCAGCTCGCTGGTCGCGATTCATCGCGCCGTACGCAGCCTGCGTTCCGGCGAATGCGACCTTGCCTTGGCCGGTGGCGTCAACATCATTGCCAGCCCCAGCGTGACGATCAGCCTCAGCCTCGCCGGCATGCTCAGCGGCGATGGTCGATGCAAGACTTTCGACGAGTCGGCCGATGGTTATGGCCGTGGCGAAGGTGTCGCGGCCGTGCTTCTCAAGCCGCTCTCGAAGGCTCGCCGCGACGGTGATCACATCTACGGGCTCATCCTCGGCAGCGCCGAGAATCATGGTGGCAAGGCGACGTCCCCCACTGCACCCAATGCGCTGGCGCAGAAGGATGTGATCGTCGCGGCGCATACCGAGGCTGGCGTGGATGTCTCCACGATCGGTTACATCGAAGCGCACGGCACCGGAACGCTGCTGGGCGACCCGGTCGAACTGGGCGCGCTCGCAACGGCGTTCACCGAGCTGCGCTCGAAGCGGGGCGGCACGGCTGATCCGCAGTCGCGTTGTGCGATCGGATCGATCAAGACGAATATCGCCCATCTGGAATCCGCATCCGGCATCGCGGGGTTCATCAAGGTCCTGATGATGATGAGGCACCGCACGATTCCCGGGAACGTGCACCTCAAGCGGCCGAACCGTTTCCTGGAACTGGACGACTCGTCTTTCTATCTCGCTGCCGATACGCATTCCTGGGAGGAGCGGCTGGATGACCGGCGCCAACCTGTTCCCCTGCGCGCGGGAGTGAGCAGCTTCGGCGTGGGCGGCTCGAATGCGCACATCGTTCTGGAGTCATATCGCCAGGATGCAGCTGCGGATCGGATCGTCGCCGCTGATGCGTGCCCTGCACTGGTCGTGCTTTCCGCAAGGACTTCCGGGCAGTTGCGGCAACAGGCGTTGCAGTTGCTGTCTGCGCTGGAGGACGAGGGGCAGGTGGCGCTGTGCGACCTGGCGTACACGCTGCAGGTGGGGCGCGAGGCGATGGATCATCGGTTCGGCCTGCTGGTGGAGACGCTGGCGGAGCTGCGCGAGAAGCTGTCGCGCTTCGTGGCGGGAGACACCGGCATCGCCGGTTGCTTCCTGGGCGAGGTGAAGCGGGGCCGCGATGCGGTGTCGGTGTTCGAGGCCGACGAGGATCTGCGCGCGGCGGTGGCCGGCTGGGTGGCGAAGGGCAAGTACACGAAGCTCCTGGAGCTGTGGACAAGAGGCCTGACGATCGACTGGGAGACGCTGTACGCGGGGCAGGCGGCGCGTCCTCGCCGGGTGTCGCTGCCGACGTATCCGTTCGCGCGCGAGCGCTACTGGGTGCAGGCGGAGCCGGGTTCGGTGCCGGTCGCGGTCGCGTCGCCGCAGCTGCATCCGCTGGTGCACTGGAACAGTTCGGACCTGCAGGCGCAGCGATTCACGACGGTGTTCACCGGGGAGGAGTTCTTCCTGCGCGACCACGTGGTGCAGGGGTCGCGGGTGCTGCCGGGGGTGTGCTACCTGGAGATGGCGCGGGAGGCGGTGGAACGCAGCGCGGGCCATCGCGTGGGGGTGCTCAGGGACGTGGTGTGGCTGCGTCCGCTGCGGGTGTCCGGCCGCTGCGAGGTGCAGGTGGAGGTGTACCCGTCCGGTGCGGACGAGGCGGAGTTCGCGGTGTTCTGCGCAGACGCCGAGGCAGGGCTGCATGCGCAGGGCCGGGTGTCGTGGCAGGTGGATGCGGCGGGGCCTGCGGGTTCGCTGGACCTGGCGGCGCTGCGTTCGGCCTGCGGCCAGGTGCTGGATCGTGCGTGGTGCTATGCGCAGTTCGAGGCGATGGGCCTGGACTACGGCCCGGGCCACCAGGGGCTGGCCTGGCTGGGCCGGGGTCTGGACGCTGCGGGCCGTGGATACGTGCTGGCGCAGGTGTGCCTGCCGGAGGGCCTGGGTGCGACGGCGGACGGTTACGTGCTGCACCCGAGCCTGCTCGACAGTGCGCTGCAGGCCTCGCTGGGCCTGTGGTCCGGGGAGGCAGGCGGGGCTGCGCTGCCGTTCGCGCTGGGTCGGCTGGAGGTGCTGGGTCCGGTGCCCGCGGAGGCGTGGGTGCAGGTGCGCGACGTGACGGAGGCCGGCGGCAGCGTGCAGACGCTGGACGCGGACATCTGCGATGTCGATGGACGGGTGTGCGTGCGCCTGTTCGGCCTGGTGCTGCGTCGCCTGGAGCCTGCGACGGCGGCACGCCCGCAGCTGCTGGCGCGGCGCTGGCAGGCGCAGCCGTGCGAAGCAGGGCCTGGCGGGGCAGGGCCCGAGTCGCACGTGGTGCTGCTGGACGCGGTGTACGCCGGTGCGCTCGAGTCGCTGTCGCAGCGCAGCCCGCAGGTGCGCTGGTTGGTGCTGGCCGAAGCGTCGGACGAGGCGTCGCGGGTGCATGCGCGCGGCGCCCAGGTGTTGCTGCAGGTGCAGCAGCTGCTGTCGGGCCGTCCGCGTCATGCGCTGCTGCAGGTGCTGGTGGCGGATGGTGGCGAGTCGTCGTTCGCGCTGTCGGGGCTGCTCAAGAGCGCGCACTGGGAGAACTCGGGCTTCGTGGGCCAGGTGATCGGGCTGCCTGCGTCGGCGGATGCGGGGTTGCTGTGGCGAGCGGTGGAGGAGAACAGCCGTTCGGATGTCCGTGGCGACGCGGAGATCCGGTACGAGTCGGGCGCGCGTCGCGTGTGCGTGCTGGAGGCGCTGGCGGCGGGATCGGAAGGATCGCCGGAGGAGGCGCTGCCGTGGAAGGCGGGCGGTGTGTACGTGGTGACGGGCGGCGGCGGCGGTCTGGGCCTGCTGCTGGCGGAGGAGATCACGGGCCGGGCGGCGGGGTCGCGCGTGGTGCTGCTGGGTCGCAGCGGGCTGGGCGCGTGGCGCGCTGAACGGCTGTCGACGTGGGCGCGCGAAGGCCGCCTGATCGAGTACCGGGAAGTGGACGTGGGCGATGGAGCGGCGTTGTCGAGGTGCATTGCCTCGGTGGTGTCCGAGTACGGCGGTTTGAACGGGGTGGTGCACGCGGCGGGCGTGCTGCGGGACAGCTTCGTGCTGAAGAAGACGCCGGAGGAGCTGGACGCGGTGCTGTTGCCGAAGGTGTCGGGCGTGTTGAACCTGGAGCGCGCGGTGTCGGGCCTGCCGCTGGAGAGCTTCGTGGTGTTCTCTTCGATATCGGGCCAGCTGGGTAACGTGGGGCAGTCGGACTATGCGCTGGCGAACGCGTACCTGGACGGATATGCGCAGGATCGGCAGGCGCGCGTGGATCGAGGCGAGGCGAGCGGCCGGACGCTGTCGGTGAGCTGGCCGCTGTGGCGCTCTGGCGGGATGCAGGCGCCGTCGTCGACGCAGGACTGGATGGCGCGGGAGGGCCTGGAGTCGCTGGAGAGCGAGGCGGGGATGGCCGCGCTGTACGCGGCGTGGAGGAGCGGTGAGTCGCACGTGGCCGTGCTGGTGGGCCGGGAGGTGCGCACGGTCGTGGCGTCGGACGTGGTGCGCGTGCCCGAGTCGGTTGCGGTGGTGGATGCGGTAGCCGACGCGGCGGTCGATGCGGGCATGGCGGATGCGCAGTGGCTGCGCGAGCAGGCGTTGCGCTACGTGACGCGTCGAGTGGCGGGCACGCTGAAGCTGTCGCCGGAGCGGATGTCCGCGGAGGACGGTCTGGAGCGCTACGGGATCGACTCGATCCTTGCGCTGAAGCTGGTGGACGAGTTCGAGACGGTGTTCGGTCCGCTGCCGAAGACCTTGCTGTTCGAGTACCAGACGATTGCGGCGCTGACGGGCTACTTCCTGGACCGTCATCGCGATGCGCTGCTGGGGCAGCTGCGGCCGGTGTCGGGCGCGGCCGTGCCGGCGCAGTCGCCGGTGCCGGCGCAGTCGCCGGTCCGGGCAGTGGCCGCACGGCGCCCTGCGCGCCTGGGCGAGGTGCGGTCGGAACGGGTCGGCGCGACGGGCGTGGGCGCGGCGCGCCGGGGTGGCCCGGAGGGCGCGGTCGAGGCGATCGCGATCGTGGGCCACAGCGGTCGCTACCCGCAGGCGCGGACGCTGGAGGCGTACTGGAGGAACCTCAGCCAGGGCAAGGACTGCGTGACGGAGATTCCTGCCGATCGCTGGGACCATGGCCGCTACTTCGATCCGCGGAAGGGCCAGCCCGGGAAGAGCTACAGCAAGTGGGGCGGCTTCATCGATGGCGTGGACGAGTTCGACCCGCTGTTCTTCAACATCGCGCCGCGCGAGGCGGAGTACATGGATCCGCAGGAACGCCTGTTCCTGGAGTGCGCGTACGCGACGCTGGAGGATGCCGGTTACACGCGTGAGCGGCTGCGCGGCGCGGGTTCCGGCGGAGCGCGCGTGGGCGTGTTCGTGGGGGTGATGTACGAGGAGTACCAGCTGTATGGCGCGCAGTCGCAGGTGACCGGTGCCGGGTTCGCGCTGGGCGGCAGCGCGTCGTCGATCGCCAACCGTGTGTCGTACTGCTTCAACTGGCATGGTCCGAGCCTGGCGGTGGACACGATGTGCTCGAGTTCGCTGACGGCGCTGCACCTGGCCTGCAGGAGCCTGCACAACGGAGAGTGCGAGGTGGCGCTGGCCGGAGGGGTGAACGTGTCCGTGCACCCGAACAAGTACCTGGTGCTGTCGCAGGGCCAGTTTGCGTCGAGCACGGGTCGTTGCGAGAGCTTCGGCAAGGGCGGAGACGGTTACGTGCCGGGAGAGGGGGTGGGCGCGGTGCTGCTCAAGCCGCTGTCGGAGGCGATCGCGTGCGGGGACCGGATCCAGGGAGTGATCCTGGGGACGAGCATCAACCACGGCGGGAAGACGAACGGTTACACGGTGCCGAACCCGCATGCGCAGGCGCAGGTGGTGTCGGAGGCGCTGTCGCGCGCGGGCGTGGATGCCCGGACGATCAGCTACGTGGAGGCGCACGGCACGGGGACATCGCTGGGCGATCCGATCGAGATTGCGGGCCTGTCGCAGGCGTATGCGTCGCACACGCGGGACGTGCAGTACTGCGCGATCGGGTCGGCGAAGTCGAACGTGGGGCATCTGGAGAGCGCGGCGGGGATCGCGGGTCTGTCGAAGGTGCTGCTGCAGATGAAGCACGGCCAGCTGGCGCCGTCGCTGCATGCGGAGGAACTCAACCCGCACATCGGGTTCGAGCAGACGCCGTTCCGCGTGCAGCGGAGCCTGGAGGCCTGGGCGCGTCCGGTGCTGACGGTGGATGGCCGCACGCGGGAGTATCCGCGCCGAGCAGGGATCTCCTCGTTCGGCGCGGGCGGCTCGAATGCGCACGTGATCGTGGAGGAGTACGTGGAGCCGGCCGTTGGTGAGGGCTTCGTGCACACGCCCGATCGTCCTGCGCTGGTGGTGTTGTCCGCGCGGACGGAGGACCGTCTGCGTGCACGGGTGGAGCAGCTGCTGGCGCATGCGGCGATGCTGGAGGAGGGATCGCTGGGCGACCTTGCGTACACGCTGCAGGTGGGCCGAGAGGCGATGGACCACCGCCTGGGCGTGCTGGCATCGACGCTGGAGGAGGTGCGCGTGAAGCTGCAGGGGTACCTGGACGGCGAGCCGGACGTGGAAGGCTGCTACCGGGGCGAGGTGCGCAGGAACCGCGAGGCGCTGGCGCTGTTCACGATCGACGCGGACCTGCGCACGACGGTGGATGGCTGGGCGGCGAAGGGCAAGTACGACAAGCTGCTGGACGTGTGGGTGAAGGGCGTGCCGGTGGACTGGAACACGCTGTACGCCGGATCGACGCTGCGTCCGCGGATCCTGTCTCTGCCCACGTATCCGTTCGCGCGCGAGCGCTACTGGGTGCAGGCGGAGCCGGGTTCGGCGCCGGTCGCGGTCGCGTCGCCGCAGCTGCATCCGCTGGTGCACTGGAACAGTTCGGACCTGCAGGCGCAGCGATTCACGACGGTGTTCACCGGGGAGGAGTTCTTCCTGCGCGACCACGTGGTGCAGGGGTCGCGGGTGCTGCCGGGGGTGTGCTACCTGGAGATGGCGCGGGAGGCGGTGGAACGCAGCGCGGGCCATCGCGTGGGGGTGCTCAGGGACGTGGTGTGGCTGCGTCCGCTGCGGGTGTCCGGCCGCTGCGAGGTGCAGGTGGAGGTGTACCCGTCCGGTGCGGACGAGGCGGAGTTCGCGGTGTTCTGCGCAGACGCCGAGGCAGGGCTGCATGCGCAGGGCCGGGTGTCGTGGCAGGTGGATGCGGCGGGGCCTGCGGGTTCGCTGGACCTGGCGGCGCTGCGTTCGGCCTGCGGCCAGGTGCTGGATCGTGCGTGGTGCTATGCGCAGTTCGAGGCGATGGGCCTGGACTACGGCCCGGGCCACCAGGGGCTGGCCTGGCTGGGCCGGGGTCTGGACGCTGCGGGCCGTGGATACGTGCTGGCGCAGGTGTGCCTGCCGGAGGGCCTGGCTGCGACGGCGGACGGTTACGTGCTGCACCCGAGCCTGCTCGACAGTGCGCTGCAGGCCTCGCTGGGCCTGTGGTCCGGGGAGGCAGGCGGGGCTGCGCTGCCGTTCGCGCTGGGTCGGCTGGAGGTGCTGGGTCCGGTGCCCGCGGAGGCGTGGGTGCAGGTGCGCGACGTGACGGAGGCCGGCGGCAGCGTGCAGACGCTGGACGCGGACATCTGCGATGTCGATGGACGGGTGTGCGTGCGCATGCAGGGCCTGAGCGCGCGAACCCTGGAGAGGCCGTCGGCCCCGGCGGCTGTCGAGCCTCTCGACGAACCGGTGATGCGCGATGTGCTGACGCTGATGCCGAGCTGGGAACCTCAGGCGTCGCCGGTGGGCGCGCCGTGGCCGTCGCCCGATCGGCGGGTGCTGCTGGTCGGAGCAACCGAGCGTCAGCGACAGACGTGGGCAGCGCGCTACGCACATGTGCATGACGTGAACGTCGACGCGGAGAGCACGGTGGAAATGTTGATCGAGCAACTGTCGAAGCTCGATGGTATCGATCACGTGGTGTGGATCGCGCCGCAGAATGGAGAGGAGCCGCTGGCAGGCGAGGCTCTGATCGACGCCCAATCGATTGGCGTGATCGGCCTGTTCCGCCTGTTGAAGGCGCTGTTCTCGCTGGGCTACGGTACGTCCGGGCTGGAAATGAGCGTGGTGACGTGGCAGGCGCAGGCGGTTCGTGGCGACGACCGCCTGGATCCAGCGCACAGCAGCGTGCATGGCCTTGTGGGCTCGCTGGCCAAGGAATACCCGCACTGGAAAATCCGTCTCGTGGACTTGCCGGTGGAAGAGGGCGACGCAGAAGCGGATCTATGCCTGGCCGCGTGGTTGCCGTTGCCGGCGGACTCGCAGGGAGACGCGTGGGCCTATCGCTGCGGAGAATGGTATCGACAGCAATTGCTGTTGTGTGGCCAGCCGGCAGCAGAGCCGAGCGTCTACCGCCACGGGGGCGTGTACGTGGTGATCGGTGGGGCGGGCGGAATCGGCGAAGCCTTGAGCGAGTACCTGATCCGGCGCTACGTGGCCCAGGTGATCTGGATCGGCCGGCGCGCAGCGGATGCGAGCATTGCCGCCAAGATCGAGCGGCTCTCGGCGTACGGCCCAGCGCCGCTGTACCTGCAGGCGGATGCGGCCGATCGGGCCTCGCTGCAGCGCGCCTACGAGACGGTGAAAGCCCGCCATGCGCAGATCCACGGCGTGGTGCACGCGGCGATCGACCTGCAGGACCAGGGGCTGGCGCAGATGGATCAGAGCCGCTTCCGGGCGAGCCTGCGTGCGAAGATCGACGTGAGCGTCCGGCTGTCGCAGGTGTTCGCGATGGAACCACTGGACTTCGTGCTGTTCTTCTCCTCGCTGCAGAGTTTCTACAAGCTTGGGGGGCAGGGCAACTACGCGGCGGGTTGCACGTTCAAGGATGCATTTGCCAAGCAATTGGGACGCAGTTGGCCCTGCCAGGTCAAGACGATGAATTGGGGATACTGGGGAAGCGTGGGCGTCGTGGCCAGTGAGGGCTACCGGGCTCGCATGGCCCTGCAGGGCGTGGGCTCGATCGAGCCGGCCGAAGGCATGTTGGCACTGGAAGAACTCCTTGCCGGTCCCCTCGATCAGGTTGCCCTGGTCAAACTGAGCCAGGAGCGGTTCGAGGAACTCGGCCTGGGTCGGGAAGCCGTCATCGTTCATGCACACGAGGTCCCGTCGGTGCTGGACATGCTGGACTTGAGCGGCATCGATGAACGCATCGAACTCGCGGAGCCCATCTAGTGTGGCCATTCGTGCCCGTTGAACGCGTTGCGGATCGCGGGTCCGGTGTATCGCCGGGTCCGCTGTCGGAAACGACAGTGAAATCAGCATCTGCAAGGCTGCGTTACCTATAGGGCGTGGACCTGCCGGTCATAGAGATGGCCGGCTACAACCCGACATGGCGCAGTTGCAGGTATACGGAATCAAAGGCAGTGACAATGAAAGACAAGATTGACGGCGTTTCATTAGCGGTGCTTCGTGAGCAACTGCGCGTATCGATCGGTGTGTCCGGAACTCGATTCACCCGTGCTGCCATCGCGCAATGGCAGCACGATGTCGCGATGCCGCCGAGCTATCTGCGCTGGATGGACGAAAGCCTGCGGATACTCGTGTCGAACGGCTTCCTGGTGGAGACCGGCGAGGCGTACGAATTCGCGGAAGGTGCCGGCCAGAGCGGCGAGGCCGTCTGGCGCGAATGGAGCGCGACGAAAGCCGCACTGCGGTCCAATCCGGAATTCGATGCTCAGCTTGAGGTGCTCGACGCAACATTGCGCGCGCTGCCGGAGATCCTTTCAGGCCGAGTGCTGGCAACGGACGTGCTGTTTCCGGAATCGTCGATGACGCTCGTGCAAGGGCTCTATCGCGATAATCCAACGGCCGATTACTTCAATTCGGCTCTTGCATCCACGCTGGTGGCCTATGTCAAGGCCCGACGAGGGCATCATGCCGACGCCCGGCTGCGGATCCTGGAGATCGGGGCCGGCACCGGTGGTACGAGTGCCGCGGTGTTCGAACGACTCAAGCCCTACGCGTCTTCGATTGAAAGCTATTGCTATACGGACGTTTCACCGGCGTTTCTCGGCCATGCGCGAAAGACCTTCGGCCCCGAGGTGCCCTATCTGACGTACCGGATCTTCGATGTCGAGCAGCCGCTGGCTACGCAGGGCATCGAGATCGGCGCCTACGATGTGGTGATTGCGGCCAATGTGCTGCATGCGACACGCAACATCCGCGCGACGGTACGCAATGCGAAGGCCGCCCTCAAGCGCAACGGGCTGCTGCTCATCAACGAAATCACGGCCCACAGCGTGTTCGCACACCTGACTTTCGGCCTGCTCGAAGGCTGGTGGCGGTACGAGGATGGCAGCGAACGCATACCGGGCACACCCGCGCTGACTGCGGAAACTTGGAAGGGAATTCTCGAAGCGGAGGGTTATTCCAAGGTGCTTCTGCCGACAGAGCGCTCGGTTGCGCTCGGGCAGCATATCATCGTTGCCGAGAGCGACGGGCAGGTCAGGCAGGAGCGCGAAACGCGTCCGCAGGCAGCGATTGCGCGCGTGCGCCATTCGCGTGCCCCGGCGACGAATGGCATCCCCGAGGCCTCCGTTTCCCAGGCGAGCGCGGACATGTCGTCGGTTGGCCTTGCCGACCACGTGCGCGGCACGGTCATCCGGCAACTGTCTGACGCATTGAGCATCGGCGTGGATGAATTCGATGTCGAGGCGTCGTTTTCCGACTATGGCATCGATTCCATCAGCGGCGTCCGTACCGTCGATGCGATCAACAAGGCCTTGTCCATCCGCTTGCAGACGACGACGCTGTTCGATTATCCGAGCATCAACAAGCTCGTTTCCCACATCCTCGGAAGCCATCGTCCGGTCGCAAGCTTCGCTGCTGCGGACAAGGGCAACGCAGCCGCCACTGCGGCGCCGCTCGGACACGAGGAGCCACGATCCGCTATGCAATCCCGCCTTCGTCGGCCGCGTGTGCCGCAGACGGTGAAGGAGCCAGACCCCATCCTGAATCCCGCTTCGAGCGGAACCGAAGTCGCCGATGAGGCGAGGGGACTTCCGGAAGCCATCGCTGTCATCGGGATGAGCGGGCGCTATCCCGGGTCGGAAACACTCGATGAGCTGTGGAGGCACCTTGCGGACGGGCGCGAACTGACCGGGGAAATCAGTCGCTGGGATTTGCCCGAAGACCGACAGATTGCGTGCCGGCGAGGTGGTTTTCTCGACGGTATCGATCAGTTCGACCCGGTGTTTTTCGGCATTTCCGGGGCCGAAGCCGCCTACATGGACCCGCAGCAGCGGTTGCTGCTGGAGGAGGCGTGGAAGGGTCTGGAGGACGCAGGCTACGCAGGCGCTTCTGTCGAAGGCATGCGCTGTGGGGTCTATGTCGGATGCGGTACGGGCGACTACCTGCAGCTGTTCGGCGATGAGGTGCCGGCGCACGCTTTCTGGGGCAATGTCGGGTCTGTCGTCCCCGCGCGGGTTTCCTACCACCTCAATCTGCAGGGGCCGGCCATCGCGGTGGATACCGCCTGTTCGAGCTCGCTCGTCGCGGTGCATCTGGCCTGCCAGGGACTCTGGCGATGCGAAACGGAGATGGCCATCGCGGGTGGTGTCTACGTGCAGTGCACTCCGCGGTTCTACCGGATGGCGGCGCGTGCCGGCATGTTGTCGCCTCACGGACGCTGCCACGCGTTCGATGATCGGGCGGACGGTTTCGTGCCGGGAGAAGGCGTCGGCGTTGTCGTGCTCAAGCGATTGCGTGATGCGCTCGCCGACCGCGACAACATCCACGGGGTCATTCGAGGCAGCGGCATCAACCAGGACGGCACCACGAACGGGATCACTGCGCCGAGCGCACTTTCCCAGGAGCGACTGGAGACTGGCGTGTACCGGGACTTCCGGATCGATCCCGAGGACATCGGGATGGTGGAGGCGCACGGAACCGGCACGAAACTCGGCGATCCCATTGAATGGCGGGCGCTCACCAATGCATTCCGATCAGTGACCGACCGACGTCAGTTCTGTGCGCTCGGTTCGATCAAGACCAACATCGGCCACGCCATCACGGCAGCCGGCATCGCCGGTGTGCACAAGGCGCTGCTGTCGCTCAAGCATGCACAGATTCCGCCATCGCTGCATTTTCGCACGCCCAATACCCACATCGACCTGGACGACAGCCCGTTCTTCGTCAATGCCGATCTGCGCGAATGGCCGGCGAGGGCCGGAAAGCGCCGTACCGCCGTGGTCAGCTCGTTCGGCTTCAGCGGCACGAACGGGCATGTCGTGATCGAAGAAGCACCGGTAAGGCCCCGGGCGGAAGAAGTGACGCATCCGGCGTATCTGCTTGCCCTGTCCGCACGTACCGGCGCGCAGCTTCGAGCGCTTGCCAAGGCGTACCTCCGTTTCCTGGAGAAGGAAGGCGATGTCGATTGCGGGGATGTCGCCTATACGCTCATCGTCGGGCGCAGGCACCTCGGTCATCGGCTTGCGTGTGTCGCAAGCACGGCTGCGGAAGCGGCGGCCTCATTGCGCGACTGGCTGACGGTCGGTTCCGGGGCAGACGTCCATGTCGCCGAAGCGGACAAGGATCCCGGCCATGGTCTGGCGCGCGAGGAAGGCTTGCGTTGCCTCACCGACTGCATCCGTCGAAATGCCGGAGACTATCGCGCCGACTTGAACCGACTCGCAAGGTTCTACGTGACCGGATGCGAACTGGAATATGCGAAGCTGTTCGAAGCGGACCGTTTCGCGCGCGTCAGCCTGCCCACCTATCCTTTCGAAAAGCGGCATTGCTGGGGAGACGCGCCGGCCCCTGCTATCGCCGTCGATGCAGTTGCCGTCGCCGCCGCAGCCGATGAAGCCGCTGAAGCCGCGGTCGACACGATGTCGAACAAGGCCGCAGAGTTCTACGCATCGGTGGCTGAAACGTTCGATGAGAGTTTCGACGAGGAATTCCTCACGTTCTGCCCCTTCGAGGAAAGAATCCCGTCGTTCTCGATGACGCGGGTGCTGTTGAATCCGGATCGGTTTCCGCAGGAAGTCGCGTACCTGAAGGAGCGGCAGCGTCAGATGCGCAGCGTGTTGTTCTACCAGGAGCCCTTCGCGCAGATTCGTCGTGTACTGGACATCGGCTGCGGGCACGGAACTGACCTGATCCAGATGGCTGGATTCTATGATCACCTGAGGCTCGATGGATTCACCATCACGCGCGAACAGGCGATCCTCGGAAACAGTCGTGCTTCGGCGCTCGGCCTGTCGGAACGGGTGCGAATCTTCAACAAGGACAGCGCCAGGGATCCCTTCCCGGAGACATACGACCTTGCCATCGGCGTCGAGGTGACGTGCCACATCCACGAGAAGCATGCGCTGTTCGGCAATATCTCCGCAGCGCTCAGACCGGGTGGACGGCTGCTCATGGCCGATTTCGTCGTCAACCTGCGGGGCGGGATACAGGACAAGAGCGTCGAGGTCAGTATTCCGACCACGCGAGAGTTCATGGAGGTGCTGGCGACCTGTGGCCTTGTCTTCGACGAGGTCATCGATGTTTCCCCGCAGATCGCCAACTACACCCATGATCCGGCCTTCGAGGCCAATACCGTCGATATGCCCCAGGTCGTGCGCGACCAGTTCCGTGTCTATGCGAATCAGTCCATCGCCCTGGACCGGGGCTGGATCAGCTACTGCCTGTTCAAGATCCGCAAGGACGAGGCGCTGACGCGCGAAGAACGCCTCGCGCGCAACGTGTCCGCCTGGGAGGCCAGGGTCGCTTATCCGGACGCGCTCGATCGGATGAACCGGTCCGGCATACGCACTCACTTGAGTCGCGCTGCCGGAACACATTCGCCGGCGTCTGCTCCGTCCTCTGCAGCTGAATCGCGCGAAGATCGTGGTGGGCCGTGGACATTCGAAGAGACATGGGTACCGGCCGGCCCCACGCCGCCCGCCGCTGTTGACCTTCGGACCATCGTCTGCCTGCTGGACGGCCAGGAGCATCAGGATCTCGTCAGGCAGGCCCTGCGGCAGGTAGCGCCCGCCATGCAGGTGGTCTTCGTCTCGCGTGGCACGACGTCGGAAGCGAGCCGCGATCCGGCCCATCATCGGGTGGCCGACACGAGCAGAGAAAGCATCGAATCTGCGTTCGCGCACATCACTCAGCGACATGGCCCCATCGATGCGGTTTTCTGCATGTGGCCACTGGAGCAACCAGGCCTGGTTGAAGACGGTACCGTCGTCCTTCACCTGCTGCAGGCGATCGTGTCGAGTGCGGGCGGCTGCGGCGCCGTATTGATCGCGGCGGAGCCACAGGAAGGTCTTGCCTCCTGCCATGTGCAATCCTGGATCGGTTTCGCGCGCTCCGTCGGCCAGTCGCTGCCGCGGACCCGGATGGCCATCGTGCATGAATCCGTGCCCTTGCTGGACAGGCGCGTTGATCTCCAGGCGTGGGCCCGGAGGCTGCATGCCGAATCGCGGAGCGGGCGAATCGAGAGCGTGGCCTATCGGCACGGGGAGCGGTACGTGCTGCGAGTTCGTCACGTTGCGCTGCAGCAGGGCTCCCGCGTCTTGAGGAGCGAGGGAACCTATTGGGTGGTTGGCGGCCTGGGCGGGCTGGGATTCGCACTCGCCCAGCGCCTGGCCCGACTGGGGATGGTGAAGCTGGTGCTGTCCGGTCGTTCCTTGCCCGACGATCAGTCTGAAGCCAGGCTTCGCTTGTTGCAGGAGCTCGGCGCAGAGGTCCGCTATCTCGCCGTGGACATCAGCGACGCGCGTGCAACGCGCGAGGCGGTGCGAGCAATCACCGCGCAGTTCGGTCGCCTTGACGGGGTGTTTCATGCGGCGGGCATCGAGAGTTCCCGCAGCTTGCTGGACAACGACGCCGAACGGTTTGGAGCCGTGCTCGCCGCCAAAGTGCGCGGAACCGTGGCCTTGACGGAAGCGCTGCAGGGCGAGCCGCTCGACTTCATCTGCTGTTTTTCCTCCACGGCTGCGATCCTTGGCGACTTCGGTTCCTGCGACTATGCCGTGGCGAACCGTTTCCAGTCGGCCTACTGCCTTTGGCGATCTGCACAGCCGGATGGCCTGCGTGCCATTGTGGTGAACTGGCCGGTGTGGGACGCGGATGGCATGGCGCAGCGCGGTGGCCAGTTCCTGGACCGTTATCTCGCGACGACCGGGCAGCGTGGACTGGGCGTCGACGAAGGTTTCGATCTGCTTGAACGCCTGTTGTCTCAGTCCCGCGTGCAGCATGTCGTCATGGCTGGCCGTCGGGATGCTGTCGAACGCCTGCTCGGCATCCCGATCGAGGGTGGATCCGTCGCGCGTCAGCGCAATCAAGCTCCGGTCGATGTGCCGCAAGTGCAGAACGGTCGACGGGACACGGATGTCGACGTATTGCACGTACTCAAGGGGATTGCCTGCGATGTTCTCGGGCTGCGCATGGACGACTTCTCTGGAAAGACAGGATTTCATGATCTCGGCATCGATTCGATCAATGCCGTTGAGCTGCTTGAAGCGATCAACGCGCGTTTCGATCTGCACTTGCCAACGAGCGTGATGTTCGAGTTCGGCAACCTCGACGCATTGGCGGCACATGTCGGCAGCAAGTCGGTGGATGGCGGGGTCGTCGTGCGCCAGCGCATTCAGCGCCAGATCAATGCGCCGCCGGTGCAGGCGAGTCATCGGGACGCCAGCGCCGATGTTTTGCACGTACTCAAGTGCATTGTCTGCGATGTCCTCCGGCTGCGCATGGATGACTTCTCTGGAAAGACAGGCTTTCAGGACCTCGGGGTCGATTCGGTGAATGCCGTTGAATTGCTTGAGGCGATCAACGTGCGTTTCAATCTGCACTTGCCAACCAGCGTGATGTTCGAGTTCGGCAATCTCGATGCCCTGGCAGCCTATGTCGAAAGCAAGGCGGAAATGCTGCCGCTTTCGATGTCCGGGAACGCCCTCGCCGACGGCGCCGCACCGGCTCCGCTTGCGGCGCTTGCGGAACCCCCTGCCGCTCCATCCAATTCTGCGCCGGCCGCCACGAGCGATCGGATCGCCACGTCGTCGGGCCGCCATGAGGAGGACATCGCGATCATCGGGCTCTCCTGCCGTTGTGCAGGTGCGAACGACCCGCGGGCACTCTGGGCATTGGTCGCGAACGCCCGCGACTGCATCAGCGAGGTGCGCGACTCATCGTGGATCGAGGTGTTCGACAGCCACGCCGTCAATGCACGGATCTGTCGTGGCGAGATGGCTGAAGTGGACTGTTTCGATGCGGCATTCTTCAGCATCTCGCCGCTTGAAGCGCAGGCCATGGATGTCGTGCAGCGTATTGCGCTGGAGGAGTGCTATCACGCGATCGAGGACGCAGGATACGCGCCGAACTCGCTTGCAGGCCGCCGCGTGGGCGTGATCATGGGGGCCATGCAGTCCGCCCCCGTTCACCAGGACTGCTCTCATTTCTCGATGCTTGGCCAGGACAACAGCATCCTTGCGGCCAGGCTGTCCTATTTCCTCGATCTCAAGGGGCCTTCGCTGGCGATCAACACGGCCTGTTCGTCGTCGCTCGTCGCGGTGGACCTGGCCTGCCGGAAACTGAAATCGCGCGAGGTCGATGTCGCGCTCGCCGGCGGCGTGGCGGTGTTCAACCATCCGGGCTCCTTCGTGTCCATGTACAACGCGGGGATGCTCTCGCCCACCGGCCGCTGCCGCCCGTTCGATCGCGAGGCGGATGGCATCATCGTCGGTGATGGCGTCGGCGTCGTCGTACTCAAGCGGCTCGCCGACGCGGAGCGCGACAACGACCACGTGTATTGCGTGATTCGCGGCAGCGGCACCAACCAGGACGGGCGAACCTCGGGCATCACCGTGCCCAGTTTCATGGCCCAGGCCGACCTCGAGATCGAGGTGTACAGAAAGCATCGTATCGACGTCGAGGCGATCCAGTACATCGAGGCACACGGCACCGCGACCAAGCTTGGCGATCCTGTGGAGGTGCATGCCATCAGCCAGGCGTTCGCGGAATTCACCGACAAGAAGCAGTTCTGCGGCATCGGTTCCCTGAAGGCCAATATCGGCCATACGGCTGCCGCAGCCGGCGTGCTGAGCCTCATCAAGGTGTGCCTGAGCATGCAGAAGGGGCAGATGCCCCCGAGCATCAATTGGCAGGCGGCGAACGAGCACATCGATTTTTCCGCCGGTCCGGTCTACGTGAACGCGGAGCTGAAGGCATGGCCCGAACACGCGAACGGTTCGAGGTTGGCGGCGATCAGTTCGTTCGGATTCAGCGGTACGAACGCGCACGCCGTCGTCGAACAGAGGGCCGTCGATCGACGATCATCGAGAGACCTGCCATTCCGGAACGGCGAACGCGCCATCGTCGTGCTTTCCGCGAGGACTTCCGGGCAGTTGCGGCAACAGGCGTTGCAGTTGCTGTCTGCGCTGGAGGACGAGGGGCAGGTGGCGCTGTGCGACCTCGCCTACACGCTGCAGGTGGGGCGCGAGGCGATGGATCATCGGTTCGGCCTGCTGGTGGAGACGCTGGCGGAGCTGCGCGAGAAGCTGTCGCGCTTCGTGGCGGGAGACACCGGCATCGCCGGTTGCTTCCTGGGCGAGGTGAAGCGGGGCCGCGATGCGGTGTCGGTGTTCGAGGCCGACGAGGATCTGCGCGCGGCGGTGGCCGGCTGGGTGGCGAAGGGCAAGTACACGAAGCTCCTGGAGCTGTGGACAAGAGGCCTGACGATCGACTGGGAGACGCTGTACGCGGGGCAGGCGGCGCGTCCTCGCCGGGTGTCGCTGCCGACGTATCCGTTCGCGCGCGAGCGCTACTGGGTGCAGGCGGAGCCGGGTTCGGTGCCGGTCGCGGTCGCGTCGCCGCAGCTGCATCCGCTGGTGCACTGGAACAGTTCGGACCTGCAGGCGCAGCGATTCACGACGGTGTTCACCGGGGAGGAGTTCTTCCTGCGCGACCACGTGGTGCAGGGGTCGCGGGTGCTGCCGGGGGTGTGCTACCTGGAGATGGCGCGGGAGGCGGTGGAACGCAGCGCGGGCCATCGCGTGGGGGTGCTCAGGGACGTGGTGTGGCTGCGTCCGCTGCGGGTGTCCGGCCGCTGCGAGGTGCAGGTGGAGGTGTACCCGTCCGGTGCGGACGAGGCGGAGTTCGCGGTGTTCTGCGCAGACGCCGAGGCAGGGCTGCATGCGCAGGGCCGGGTGTCGTGGCAGGTGGATGCGGCGGGGCCTGCGGGTTCGCTGGACCTGGCGGCGCTGCGTTCGGCCTGCGGCCAGGTGCTGGATCGTGCGTGGTGCTATGCGCAGTTCGAGGCGATGGGCCTGGACTACGGCCCGGGCCACCAGGGGCTGGCCTGGCTGGGCCGGGGTCTGGACGCTGCGGGCCGTGGATACGTGCTGGCGCAGGTGTGCCTGCCGGAGGGCCTGGGTGCGACGGCGGACGGTTACGTGCTGCACCCGAGCCTGCTCGACAGTGCGCTGCAGGCCTCGCTGGGCCTGTGGTCCGGGGAGGCAGGCGGGGCTGCGCTGCCGTTCGCGCTGGGTCGGCTGGAGGTGCTGGGTCCGGTGCCCGCGGAGGCGTGGGTGCAGGTGCGCGACGTGACGGAGGCCGGCGGCAGCGTGCAGACGCTGGACGCGGACATCTGCGATGTCGATGGACGGGTGTGCGTGCGCCTGTTCGGCCTGGTGCTGCGTCGCCTGGAGCCTGCGACGGCGGCACGCCCGCAGCTGCTGGCGCGGCGCTGGCAGGCGCAGCCGTGCGAAGCAGGGCCTGGCGGGGCAGGGCCCGAGTCGCACGTGGTGCTGCTGGACGCGGTGTACGCCGGTGCGCTCGAGTCGCTGTCGCAGCGCAGCCCGCAGGTGCGCTGGTTGGTGCTGGCCGAAGCGTCGGACGAGGCGTCGCGGGTGCATGCGCGCGGCGCCCAGGTGTTGCTGCAGGTGCAGCAGCTGCTGTCGGGCCGTCCGCGTCATGCGCTGCTGCAGGTGCTGGTGGCGGATGGTGGCGAGTCGTCGTTCGCGCTGTCGGGGCTGCTCAAGAGCGCGCACTGGGAGAACTCGGGCTTCGTGGGCCAGGTGATCGGGCTGCCTGCGTCGGCGGATGCGGGGTTGCTGTGGCGAGCGGTGGAGGAGAACAGCCGTTCGGATGTCCGTGGCGACGCGGAGATCCGGTACGAGTCGGGCGCGCGTCGCGTGTGCGTGCTGGAGGCGCTGGCGGCGGGATCGGAAGGATCGCCGGAGGAGGCGCTGCCGTGGAAGGCGGGCGGTGTGTACGTGGTGACGGGCGGCGGCGGCGGTCTGGGCCTGCTGCTGGCGGAGGAGATCACGGGCCGGGCGGCGGGGTCGCGCGTGGTGCTGCTGGGTCGCAGCGGGCTGGGCGCGTGGCGCGCTGAACGGCTGTCGACGTGGGCGCGCGAAGGCCGCCTGATCGAGTACCGGGAAGTGGACGTGGGCGATGGAGCGGCGTTGTCGAGGTGCATTGCCTCGGTGGTGTCCGAGTACGGCGGTTTGAACGGGGTGGTGCACGCGGCGGGCGTGCTGCGGGACAGCTTCGTGCTGAAGAAGACGCCGGAGGAGCTGGACGCGGTGCTGTTGCCGAAGGTGTCGGGCGTGTTGAACCTGGAGCGCGCGGTGTCGGGCCTGCCGCTGGAGAGCTTCGTGGTGTTCTCTTCGATATCGGGCCAGCTGGGTAACGTGGGGCAGTCGGACTATGCGCTGGCGAACGCGTACCTGGACGGATATGCGCAGGATCGGCAGGCGCGCGTGGATCGAGGCGAGGCGAGCGGCCGGACGCTGTCGGTGAGCTGGCCGCTGTGGCGCTCTGGCGGGATGCAGGCGCCGTCGTCGACGCAGGACTGGATGGCGCGGGAGGGCCTGGAGTCGCTGGAGAGCGAGGCGGGGATGGCCGCGCTGTACGCGGCGTGGAGGAGCGGTGAGTCGCACGTGGCCGTGCTGGTGGGCCGGGAGGTGCGCACGGTCGTGGCGTCGGACGTGGTGCGCGTGCCCGAGTCGGTTGCGGTGGTGGATGCGGTAGCCGACGCGGCGGTCGATGCGGGCATGGCGGATGCGCAGTGGCTGCGCGAGCAGGCGTTGCGCTACGTGACGCGTCGAGTGGCGGGCACGCTGAAGCTGTCGCCGGAGCGGATGTCCGCGGAGGACGGTCTGGAGCGCTACGGGATCGACTCGATCCTTGCGCTGAAGCTGGTGGACGAGTTCGAGACGGTGTTCGGTCCGCTGCCGAAGACCTTGCTGTTCGAGTACCAGACGATTGCGGCGCTGACGGGCTACTTCCTGGACCGTCATCGCGATGCGCTGCTGGGGCAGCTGCGGCCGGTGTCGGGCGCGGCCGTGCCGGCGCAGTCGCCGGTGCCGGCGCAGTCGCCGGTCCGGGCAGTGGCCGCACGGCGCCCTGCGCGCCTGGGCGAGGTGCGGTCGGAACGGGTCGGCGCGACGGGCGTGGGCGCGGCGCGCCGGGGTGGCCCGGAGGGCGCGGTCGAGGCGATCGCGATCGTGGGCCACAGCGGTCGCTACCCGCAGGCGCGGACGCTGGAGGCGTACTGGAGGAACCTCAGCCAGGGCAAGGACTGCGTGACGGAGATTCCTGCCGATCGCTGGGACCATGGCCGCTACTTCGATCCGCGGAAGGGCCAGCCCGGGAAGAGCTACAGCAAGTGGGGCGGCTTCATCGATGGCGTGGACGAGTTCGACCCGCTGTTCTTCAACATCGCGCCGCGCGAGGCGGAGTACATGGATCCGCAGGAACGCCTGTTCCTGGAGTGCGCGTACGCGACGCTGGAGGATGCCGGTTACACGCGTGAGCGGCTGCGCGGCGCGGGTTCCGGCGGAGCGCGCGTGGGCGTGTTCGTGGGGGTGATGTACGAGGAGTACCAGCTGTATGGCGCGCAGTCGCAGGTGACCGGTGCCGGGTTCGCGCTGGGCGGCAGCGCGTCGTCGATCGCCAACCGTGTGTCGTACTGCTTCAACTGGCATGGTCCGAGCCTGGCGGTGGACACGATGTGCTCGAGTTCGCTGACGGCGCTGCACCTGGCCTGCAGGAGCCTGCACAACGGAGAGTGCGAGGTGGCGCTGGCCGGAGGGGTGAACGTGTCCGTGCACCCGAACAAGTACCTGGTGCTGTCGCAGGGCCAGTTTGCGTCGAGCACGGGTCGTTGCGAGAGCTTCGGCAAGGGCGGAGACGGTTACGTGCCGGGAGAGGGGGTGGGCGCGGTGCTGCTCAAGCCGCTGTCGGAGGCGATCGCGTGCGGGGACCGGATCCAGGGAGTGATCCTGGGGACGAGCATCAACCACGGCGGGAAGACGAACGGTTACACGGTGCCGAACCCGCATGCGCAGGCGCAGGTGGTGTCGGAGGCGCTGTCGCGCGCGGGCGTGGATGCCCGGACGATCAGCTACGTGGAGGCGCACGGCACGGGGACATCGCTGGGGGATCCGATCGAGATTGCGGGCCTGTCGCAGGCGTATGCGTCGCACACGCGGGACGTGCAGTACTGCGCGATCGGGTCGGCGAAGTCGAACGTGGGGCATCTGGAGAGCGCGGCGGGGATCGCGGGTCTGTCGAAGGTGCTGCTGCAGATGAAGCACGGCCAGCTGGCGCCGTCGCTGCATGCGGAGGAACTCAACCCGCACATCGGGTTCGAGCAGACGCCGTTCCGCGTGCAGCGGAGCCTGGAGGCCTGGGCGCGTCCGGTGCTGACGGTGGATGGCCGCACGCGGGAGTATCCGCGCCGAGCAGGGATCTCCTCGTTCGGCGCGGGCGGCTCGAATGCGCACGTGATCGTGGAGGAGTACGTGGAGCCGGCCGTTGAGGAGTGCTTCGTGCACACGCCCGATCGTCCTGCGCTGGTGGTGTTGTCCGCGCGGACGGAGGACCGTCTGCGTGCACGGGTGGAGCAGCTGCTGGCGCATGCGGCGATGCTGGAGGAGGGGTCGCTGGGCGACCTTGCGTACACGCTGCAGGTGGGCCGAGAGGCGATGGACCACCGCCTGGGCGTGCTGGCATCGACGCTGGAGGAGCTGCGCGGGAAGCTGCAGGGGTACCTGGACGGCGAGCCGGACGTGGAAGGCTGCTACCGGGGCGAGGTGCGCAGGAACCGCGAGGCGCTGGACGGCCTCAATCACGATCCGGATACCGATGCGCTGGTCGATCTGTGGGCCGAAAAGGGCAAGTACGGAAAAGTGCTTGATTTCTGGGTCAAGGGGCTGAACCTGGATTGGTCGCGCTTCTATGGGGCGCAGTCCAGGTACCGGACCTCGATTCCTCGACGCCTGCAGCTGCCCACCTATCCGTTCGTGCGCGACAGGTACTGGTTTTCCCAGACAGGGCAGGCGGCGGGTACGGTGCACGATGCCGGCACCGGTCCAGCCAAGGCGTTCGACAGGGAGTCCGTCCAGGAGGTGCTGAGAAAGGTGGCAGCCGACCAGGCGGACATTTCGTCGGCTGCGGCGGAAGTCAGCCAGTTGCTATTCGATTGATGCATCTCACGTGCAGTATCGCGAAGCGATTGCTGCCCGTGTCCTGCGCGTCCATGGCGATATGCCGCGGCATGTGGCCTGGTCGCGATCAGCATGCGGTGTGCTGTGCGCATCGGATCATTTGACGGAAGGAATGCGGTGGGGAAAGGCGGTAGGCGGCTGATCGCATGCTGAGGTACCATTTACCGGGATCATTGCCTGTGATTGGTCCATGGCGCGCAGGTTTTAGGCTGAATTTTTGACTGACGATTATGGAGTACTACTGGAATGAAGAAGTCACAGGCATTGGCAATAGATGATATCCACAGGTTTTGGCACAGCATTTCCCTGATCAACAATGGCCATGTCGCCGAAACCGACGAAGCGAAGCGGGAGTGCAAGGAAGCCATCCGGTTGCTGTACGACTTCGGCAGCAGGAATCTTCACGATGGCATGGTGTGGAACTGGGGCTGCAGCGACGAGGCGGTGGATGCACGCATCAGGAAGGCAGTGCCGATGTACGACGCCGTCACCAGCGACGGCTTCTCCGAGCAGTTGTACTGCTTCGCCCTCAATGCAATTGGCATCGACGACCTGTCCGACAAGCGCGTGCTGGACGTAGGTTGCGGTTTCGGTGAAGGGCTCAACTTCGCATCGCGCGTCTTCCATTTCCGAAGTGCCGTCGGCCTTGATCTGTGCAGGAATGCCGTGGATCGCGCCAATGCGCGCTTGTCACGGCCCGGCATGGCGTTCATATGCGGCGACGCCGAAGAGCTGCCGTTCGAGGACGGCGAGATGGACATCGTGGTCAACGTCGAGAGCTCGCACAACTATCCCGATCTGTCGAGATTCCTCAAGGAGGTTTCGCGCGTATTGCGACCCGGAGGCTATTTTTCGCACGTCGATCTCTTTACCGATGAAAGATATGGCCAGTTCGCAGCATTGAAGCCCGAGAGTGGTTTCGAGTGGCTTGCGGAGACGGACATCACCGAGAAGGTAAAACAGGCGATTCGCGCGCGCATGAAACCCGACAGTTTCCTCCGGGAGTCCTTGAGGAAGCAGCAGCGCGATGCGCCGCTACTGCTGCGGATGCTCTCGGGTCCATCGCTCCTCGCCAATTTCGGCGCCGACTTCGCTGGTCATCGGTACAGTCACTGGGAGCGCTACATGCAAGCGATGTTCGTGCGCGTGCTGCGGCGTTCCGGATCGCTGAAACCAGTGAAATTCACCCGCTATCTCCATCATTTGGCACGTAAAGTCTAGCGATAGCTTCTGTGCGGCTTCAGGAGATCAGGCATGGCGGGCGGGCGGCCCGGACGCATTGCGCTGCGCTCGCTGGGCGAAGAAGGAAGACCACGCAGTTTCGGAGCAGAACCAGTGGCCACCATTAAGAAGGTCGATGCAGCCGCAATGAGGAGTGCCCCGCTGGGGCTGCCGCAGCTCATCCAGATCCAAAGGAATCCATTGGGCGCGGCCAGCAGCCTCCAGGATTGCTTCGGCGACGTGGCGCGGCTGGATATCCTCTTTCGCCGGATCTACTACTTCTTCAAGCCGGACGCCGCCCGAGAGATCCTTGTCGGCCACCAGGCGGACTTCGTCCGGGAGCCCCGCCTCTTGAAAATCCTGGAATCGTTCCAGGGCAGGAACGTGCTGACGTCCGACGGTCAGGACTGGGAGCGCCAGCGCCGCATCCTTGCCCCAGGTTTTTCGCCCAAGCGCATCTCCGGCTACATGGCGCTGATGCGCGCTGCAATCGACGCCAGTGTCGCGGAGGAGCTTCCTGCTCAGGTGGGCCACAATGCTGTGGTCGATGTCGATTTCCTCACGACGCGCATCACCATGGACGTGATCCTGCGCACGCTTTTCTCTCACGTGACGACGCGAGAGGAAGCGGCAATGGTTTCAACGGCTATCCGCACGCTGACCAGGCAGAGCATGCGCGAGCTGTTCTGGCCCTTTGTTCCCCCGAACTGGCTGCCGTATCCGGGGCGCGCCGCAAAACTGAAGTCGCGGCGGACCATCAATGCCTTGATTGCGGCACAGATCGGCGCGCGAACTGGTGAACCGGCCCATGCCCGAGCGGCGGGCGACGACGTGCTCGACATGATGCTGGCTGCCCGTGACGACAGCGTCACTGCCGGCGTCGCATCACTCACCTCTCGGGAAATCCACGACAACTGCTTCGTGCTCTTCAGCGCGGGTTTCGACACCGCTTCTTCCGCGTTGATCTGGTGGATCGGCCTGATGGCGGAGAGGCCGTCGATCGTGGGTCGGCTCCGCGAAGAGTTGGAGCGCGATGGCGCAGACCCGTCGTCGATGGACAGCATTGCGCGCCTGCCCTATCTGAACGCGACGATCAAGGAGGCAATGCGGCTCTATCCGCCATCCACGGCGTTGCTGACCCGCGTTGCGCTGCGCGATGTCGTGATTTGCGGAACCCCTGTTTCGAAAGGCACGCTCGTCGTGGTGCCGATCTGGAGCCTGCATCACGACCCGAGGTCGTTTGCTGACCCTGGCGAATTCCGTCCAGAGCGCTTCATGCCCGGCGCTCCGGACATTCCGCGCGGGGCATACCTGCCTTTCGGAGCAGGGCCGCATTTCTGCCTCGGCCAGCATTTCGCCAGCGTCGAAATGGCATTGGTCGCTGCATACATCGTGCAGAATTTCGACCTGTCCCTGGAAGCCGGCACAGTGCTGCCAGAACCGACCGTGGACGTGGCGTTGAAGCCGAAGAGCACGCTGCGCGTGCGATTCACGCGGCGCCAATGACGATGTCGAAGGACCGTAAGTCTTGCGGGCAGGCAGGCCCTCGCATGGATTTCGACCCCCGCGTTCAGCGCGCCGGGCGCGCACGGACATGCGCGGCGCGAAGGATCCTGGCGGTACGCCGATGCCCGAGCCCGCACCCGCGCACGTGGCGACACCCTGCAAGATCCCCGCAACACTGCAATTCCCGCACTCATGGGCTGCCGCTGTTCCCGAGCGGCCTGCCATGGTGGCCTTTACTGGGCTGAATCTCCCGCCGTGATCAAGTTCATCGAATATCTCCTGAAGAGCGTCAGCTGCAATTCCGTCGCGGAAGCCGACGCTCTGAATCTTCTGCGGCAGCTCTCGGCAGGCGGGCAGGTGGCAGCGGACCACTCGCACCCACTGCTGCAGCGTCACGCATCGACGTCGACCGCATTGCGATTCGTTTCCTCGCTCGGTCGCGAGGATGCACTGATGGCCGACCATGTCCTGAACGGCAATCCTGTGGTGCCGGGCGTCGCCTATCTGGAGATGGCGCGTGCAGCCTGGTCGCTGCTTTCGGCGCCCAGGGCCGAGGCAAGTGCGTCGATCATCGTGCTGAAGCACGTCGTCTGGCCGCGTTCGCTCGTCATGGCCGAGCCACGGGATGTGGCCATCGAACTGTCCGTGGATGCCGACTGCGTGGCGGACTTCCGCGTATTCCCCGTCGGCGATGGGCCGGCGGATCCGACGGCCTGCGCGCAGGGCGCCGTGTTCCTGGCCGCAGCCCCCGCGCGCCACGAGACGTGCGGCATCGAGGATCTGCGCAGTCGCTGTCAAAGCCCGCTCGATGTCGCCGAGTTCTACTCGACGTTCGAGTCCATGGGGCTCGCGTACGGCCCGGCCTATCGGTCTGTCCAAAGCCTCGAAGCGGGCATCGACAGCGCCGGCAGGCGATTCGTTCTCGCCCGTCTCCGACTTGCGCCGGATCACCGGCCGGGCTCGACCCAGTGCGTCCTGCATCCCGGGTTCATGGACGGCGCGCTGCAGGCCTGCCTGGGGCTCTCACTGACGCAGATGCGTACCGAGGACGGCAGTCGCGGCACCTTGACGCCTGCAGTGCCGTTTGCGCTCGACAGACTGGAGGTGTTCGGACCTACCGGCGATTCGGGCTGGGCGTATGTCCGGTCATCGTCGCCGGGCGATGACGTCGCTCGGAGCGGGATCAGAAAGCTCGATATCGATGTCTGCGATGACGATGGCCGTGTACTCGCACGGCTGACAGGGCTCGCCGTCAGGACGCTGCCGGATGGCGACACGGTGCGGCGAGAACCCTTGGCTGCCCATGCACTGGATGCCGACGATCGGCACGTCGAGCTGTTGGTCCCGCGATGGGAACCTGCGTTGCCCGGTGCCGATCCCGCGCCATCGGCCAATGCAACGGGCGGACACTGGGCGGGCGGACATTGGGTCTTCCTCGACGATGCCTATCGGGATTCGCTCCAGGCCCTTTCCCTGCAACAGCCCGGGATCACGTGGCAGATGTTGCCGGAACGAAACGGTTCAGACTTCGATGCGGCGATGCATTTCGATGTCGATGCCGGATACGTGTTCGGCCGGGTGCGATCCATACTGGGGGCGATGTCGAGCAAGCCGGTTTCAGTGCAGATCGTGCTGGACTCGCGCAGGAGCGAAGTCACGGCTGCGCTGAGCGCGCTGTTTCTCACCGCCCGCCAGGAGAACCGGAACTTCACTGGCGGGGTCATCGGCATCGACGGTCGGGCGACGGCCGCCGAGTTGGCGCGCAGGGTGCTCGAGAACGCAGCGGGAACGGGCGTCGAGGGGGAGGTCCGCTATGTCCAGGGTGTTCGCGAGGTGCGGCGCCTGCGACAGCTGCAGGCGCCTGCAGCCGCGCGCGCCGGGCTATGGAAGGACGATGGGGTATACCTCATCACCGGCGGCGCCGGTGCGTTGGGACTGATCATTGCCGCCGAGATCTGCCGCCAGGCCCGGCGGGCGACCATCATTCTGGCAGGGCGCTCGCGCCTGGACGAAGACAGGCAGGCGGCCGTTGCGACGCTGCAGGGGCAGGGGGCATCGATCGAATACCGCGTGCTGGACGTGAGCGACCAGGCGGCCGTGGACGCATGTGTTGCCGACATCGTCGATCGTTGCGGGCGCCTCGATGGGGTCGTGCATGCTGCGGGCATCCTCAGGGACAGCTTCATACTGAAGAAGGATCCCGATGATTTCCGCGCGGTTCTGGCGCCGAAGGTGTCCGGAACCGTGAATCTGGACCTGGCGACGCAGCACCTCGATCTCGATTTCTTCATTCTCTTTTCGTCGCTGGCCGGCGCCGTCGGCAATATCGGCCAGGCGGACTACGCGTCGGCGAATGCATTTCTCGATCGCTTCGCCCACTTCCGCAACGCGCTGGTCGAACGCGGTGAACGACGAGGCGCCACGCTGTCGATCAACTGGCCGCTCTGGAGCGATGGCGGCATGGGATTGCCTGCCGGCCTGATCGAGCAGCTGCGTGCCAGGGGCGTCCGTGAACTGAGCCGAGAGCAGGGCATTGCCGCCCTCTACGCCGCATGGCGCAGCGGTGAGGCACAGGTCGTCGTGGCGGCCGGGGACCCGGCCTATTTCGCCGGGGAGGCGGTCGAGTCACCCACTCCGGAGCCGTCCAGGCCCGAGCCGGTCGTCGAAGCGGGTGATCGCAATGCACTCCAGCGCAGGATCGAGCGTGCCCTGATCGAGGCCATCTCTCTGCAGCAGAAAGTGAGGGTCGAGGAAATCGATCCAGATTCCGAATTCAGCGAGTTCGGATTCGATTCGATCAGTCTCACGGCCTTCAGCAGTGGACTCAAGGGGTCAATGCGACTGGACGTCAGTCCGACGATCTTTTTCGAGTATCCGACGATACGTGCTTTCGCAGGCTATCTCGTGAGCGCCCACGGCGCGAGCATCGGTGAGGTGCTCGGTGCCGTCGCATCGCCGGCAGCGTCGACGCAGCCTTCGAAGCAGTCTTCCTCGCCGGCTCCGGTGCAGGTTCCGGCGCAGGTTTCGACGACCGCGCCCAGCGCGCCGATGATGGTGCCGTCGCCAGTGCTGCAGGAGCAACGGGACGGCAGCCGCGAGCGTCCGGCCGGGCAAGCGCCAGCGGACGACACCAGGCCGATCGCGATCATCGGGATGAGCGGCTGCTTTCCCGAGGCTCCGGATCTGGATGCATTCTGGGATAACCTGCAATCGGGAAAGGACTGCATTTCCGAGATTCCCGCAGAGCGCTGGGACTGGCGCGCCATTTTCGGCGACCCGCGCGTCGAGGCGAACAGGACCAATGCCAAGTGGGGCGGGTTCATCGACGGCGTGGCGGACTTCGACTCGATGTTCTTCGGGATTTCGCCGAAGGAAGCGGCGCTGATGGACCCGCAGCAGCGATTGCTGATGACGCATGCCTGGAAAGCCGTCGAGGATGCCGGTTATGCCACGCGCAGCCTGGCGGGAACGAAGACAGGGGTGTTCATCGGCACGGGCAGCAGCGGTTACAGCCAACTGGTCGCGGATTCAGGCATTCCGATCGAAGGCTACAGCTCGACCGGCGCGGCGCCGTCGATGGGTCCGAATCGGCTCAGCTACCTGCTTGATCTGCGCGGGCCCAGCGAGCCGATCGAAACGGCGTGCTCGAGCTCGCTGGTGGCGATACATCGCGCGGCAACCGCGATGCGGGCCGGCGACTGCGACATGGCGATCGTCGGCGGCGTCAACACGATCGTCGTGCCTTGGGGACACATCAGTTTCAGCCGTGCCGGGATGCTCAGCGATGACGGACGCTGCCGGGCATTCTCGAGCGGGGCCAACGGCTACGTGCGCGGTGAAGGCGTCGGCATCCTGGTCCTGAAGACCCTGGCCCGGGCCGAGTGCGACCGGGACAACATCCATGCGGTGATTCTCGGCAGCGCGGAGAACCACGGAGGTCGCGCCCAGTCGCTGACTTCGCCCAATCCCAGGGCCCAGGCCGAGCTGGTGAAGGCCGCACATCTCGATGCCGGCATCGATCCGCGAACGATCACCTACATCGAAGCGCACGGCACGGGAACGCCGCTGGGTGATCCGATCGAGATCAATGGCCTGAAGAGCGCCTTCTCATCCGTGGGCGCGGAAAGCGGCGCCAGCGGCCTGATCGGGCCCCATCGCTGTGCGATCGGATCCGTGAAATCCAACATCGGGCACCTGGAACTCGCTGCGGGGATCGCGGGCGTGATCAAGGTGGTCCTGCAGATGAAGCACCGGATGCTGGTGAAGAGCCTGCATTGCGAGCATCTGAATCCCCTGATCGATCTGCACGGCAGTCCTTTCCACATCCTGCAGGAATCGCAGCCCTGGGTCGCGCTGCAGGACGCGGCGGGGAACACGCTGCCCAGGCGTGCGGGAGTCAGCTCGTTCGGTTTCGGCGGCGTCAACGCACATGTCGTCCTTCAGGAGTATCTGCTCCCTCGCGAAACGTCTGTTGCTGCGACAGGGCCTGCGCTGATGGTGCTGTCGGCCAAGACCGAAACCGCGCTGCGCGAACGCGCCCGCCAGCTGCTCGATCACGTCCGCGCGCTCGGTGACGAACGCGAGCGGATGCTCCACGACATGGCCCATACGCTGCAAGTCGGCAGGGACCCGATGAAATTCCGACTGGCACTGGCTGTCACGTCGATGACGGAGCTGGAAGGGAAACTGTCGCAGTACCTGGCAGGCACACCGGGCCTGTCCGATTGCTTCGAAGGCTGCGCAAGGCGAGGCCAGGAGATGGCGGACGATGCGCCATCCGCCGAACAGGACACGGGCCCGCTGCGGGATGTGATCGTGAACGGTGAGGTTGCGGACGTACTCGCACGATGGGTCAACGGCGCGCAAGTCGATTGGCAGGCGTTGCGGGAAGCCCGTTCGGCGGGGCAGACGAACGCGCCGCGGCGCATCAGCATGCCGACCTATCCGTTCGCGAGGACGCGCTGCTGGGTCGGGCCGCGCAAGCCGCAGCCTGATGCGGTCCTTGTGGCCGTTCACGACGCAAACGAAGCCATGCCTGTCGATCCACGCCGTCATGCCACCGTCGTGGCGCATGCGGCTCAGCGGGATGGGGCACTCGTCGGCGGCGTGTCCGAAGCCAGCGACCTGCGTCTGGAACGTGTGCGCGAGCTGGAAGATGCGCTGTGCACGAGCCTCGGCGAAGCGTTGGCGCTGGACGTCGACGCGATCGATCGAGAACTGGCCTTCAGGGAACTCGGTCTCGATTCGATCACGGGCGTGGCCTGGGTGCAGGCGCTGAACGAGCGATTCGGTTGCAGCATCGAGGTGGCCCGCCTTTACGACTACCCGAACGTGCGGGCGTTGGCTGCCCATCTGGGTGGCATGGCCGTCGCCAGGCGAAGCGCTGTGCGCCCATCGGCGGCGAGCATGCCGCCAGCCACTCTCGAGGCTGACGCGACGACCGCGATGGTGTCGCCTGCGGATGCACTGACCTTCGTCCCGTTCTGGCAGCCGGTCGTTCCCGGCTGGGTGGATGCATGGCCTGCAAGGAACAGTGCCGTGTTGATGGTCGGTGGCTCGGCGGAACAGCGACGCGCGTGGTCTGCAGCGTTCCCGCGCATCATCGCGCTTGCCGTCGATGCGGCCGACAGCGTCGAATCTTTGGCGGCAAGGTTGTCGGGCGCGGAGCGAATCGACCATGTCGTGTGGGTGGCGCCGTGCGAGCACGCGCAATCCGCCGACGACGACCGTCTGATCGATGCGCAGGCCCTCGGTGTGGTATCGCTGTTCCGCCTGGTGAAGGCATTGCTGGCAGCGGATTACGCCGATACGCAGCTGGGCCTGACCCTGCTTACCCGGCAGAGCCAGCTCGTGCGCACGGGCGAACCGGTCGATCCAGCGCATGCGAGTGTCCACGGATTCGCCGGGTCGCTGGCGAAGGAATATCGGCATTGGAAGATCCGCCTGGTCGATCTTCCCCGTGATTGCGACACGTCCGATGCGGATCTGCGTATCCACGACGTGCTGCGTTTGCCTGCGGCAGTAGACGGCGAGGCCTGGGCTTTTCGTGAACATGACTGGCATCGACAGCATCTGGCGCCCTGCCGACTCCCGATGCCCGGCGATATCGCGTTCCGCCACGGCGGCGTCTACGTGCTCATCGGCGGTGCGGGTGGACTTGGCGAAGCCTTCAGCGAGCATTTGATCGCAACCTATCAGGCCAAGGTGGTCTGGCTGGGGCGGCGCGGGCTCGACGCGGCCATCCAGTCCAGGATCGACCGCCTTTCCAGGATCGGCCCGGCGCCGACCTACCTGAGCGCCGATGCGTCCGATCCGGCGTCGCTCCGGCAAGCCTTCGACGTGATCGAAGCGGAGCATGGCCGATGTCACGGTATCGTCCACGCGGCGATCGTGCTGGCGGATGGCAGCATCGCCCAGATGGATGAAGCCCGATTCCTGGGCACGCTGCGCGCGAAGGTGGACGTCTGCGTGCGGCTGGCGCAGGCCGTCGCCACGCGAAAACCGGATTTCATGCTGTTCTTTTCGTCGTTCCAGAGTATTTCTCCGCAGGCAGGGCAGAGCAATTACGCCGCAGGCTGCGCGTTCAAGGACGCATTCGCGCAGATGCTGGCGCAGGCATGGCCGTGTCCGGTGAAAACCATCGATTGGGGATATTGGGGAAGCGTCGGCACCGTCGCGTCACCCGCCTATCGGTCGCGGATGGCCCGGCAGGGCATCGGTTCGATCGAACCTGCAGAAGGCGTCGCCGTCGTCGAGCAGCTGATGGATAGCGCCATCGACCGCGTGGCCGTGCTGAAGATCACCGATGCCGGCTTGCTGTCTCGTCTTGTCGGACAACCAGGTGTCGTCACGCAGCTTGGGCAATCCCTCGCGCCCGTTGCGGCAGGCATCGTGCATGACGGCATGGGTGTCGTTTTGCCCGACGAAGCCGCCATCCGCCACGGCGGCGCGCCCGACGAGCTTCAGCGCCTGTGTTGCCGCGTGCTGTTGAGCCAACTGCAGTCACTGGGCATGCTCGACGGCGAAACCGAGGATCTGGTTGCGTGGCAGGCTCGAGCGGGCCTCCTGCCTGCTTACGCGCCCTGGCTTCGCGAAAGCTTGCGCCTCCTGGGCGAGCAGGGCTTGATTGCGAGCGAGGGCGGTCGGCTGGTCGCGCCAGCCGGCGATGCGGCTGAACGCACGGCCCTCTGGGCCGAATGGGATCGCAACGCCGATGCCTTGAAGGATGTCGCGGGACTGCACGCGCAGGTTCGCGTCCTGGACACTGCCCTGCGGGCGCTGCCTCGGATTCTCACGGGCACATCGCTCGCGACCGAAGTCCTGTTCCCGAACGCCTCGATGACGCTGCTCGAGGGCGTCTATGCCGACAATGTCGTCGCCAACTACTTCAATGCCGTCATTGCCGAAGTCGTCGACGCATTCCTCCGCGAGCAGCTGCAGCGCAATCCTGCAGGGCGGTTCCGGATTCTCGAGATCGGCGCCGGCACGGGTGCCACCAGCAGCGCGGTTCTGCACAGAACCAGGTCATTGGCAGCGCACATCGACAGCTACTGCTATACCGACGTCTCGAAGGCGTTCCTGGCGCGTGCGCGACGCGCGTACTCGGGCGAGATGCCCTATGTCTCGTACCAGTTGCTGGACATCGAGCAGGAGCCCTCGGCGCAGGGAATCGAAACAGGTTCCTATGATCTCGTGATCGCCGCGAACGTGCTGCACGCGACGCGGAGCGTCCGCACGAGCCTGCGCCACGCCAAGACCGTCCTGAAGCGCAACGGCTTGCTGCTGCTGGGCGAGCTCAGCGGACACAACCTGTTCTCCCACCTCACCTTCGGGCTGCTCGACGGCTGGTGGGCCTACGACGATGCCGGGTTGCGGATCCCCGGAACGCCGGCGCTGCTGCCGGAGACCTGGGGCAGGCTCCTGGCGGAACAGGGGTTCCGGGCCGTTGCCTTTCCCGCAAGCGCAGGCCATGGTCTGGGCCAGCAGGTCATCGTCGCCGAAAGCGATGGCGTGATCCTGCAGCATGGCGACGCATCGTCTGCTGCACGCAACACCCGCAGCCTTCCGGCGCGCGTCGATCAAGCGCCTTCCCCGGTTTCGCGCGCGCCGTCGCCGCAGCCGCAGCAGCCGCAGGTGGAGGAAACGGCGATCGCCATCATCGGCGTCTCGGGTGCCTTTCCGAAGTCCAGGACACTGGGCGAGTACTGGAAGCACATCGCCGCCGGTGCAGATTGCATCGAGGAAGTCCCCGCCTCGCGATGGACGCTGGATGATTACTACTCGAGCGATCCCGGCGCGGAAGGCAAGACCTACAGCCGTTGGTTTGGATGCATCGCGTGGGCGGATGAATTCGACCCGCTGTTCTTCGGCATCACGCCGGCGGAAGCCGAGTGGATGGACCCGCAGCAGCGCATGTTCCTGCAGCATGCGTGGGCATGCATCGAGGATGCGGGCATCGACCCGTCGAGCCTGTCCGGCAGCGCCTGCGGTGTTTTCGCAGGCTGCGCGACCGGCGACTATGGTCGCAGCGGTGCGCATGCCGATGCGCTGTCGGCGAAGGGGCTGATGGGTGCCTCGTCCGCGATCCTCAGCGGCCGGGTGGCATATCACCTGAACCTCCGCGGCCCTTGCGTATCGGTCGATACGGCGTGTTCCTCTTCGCTCGTGGCCCTTGCCATGGCCTGCGACAGTCTCGTGCTGGGGCGCAGCGACATGGCGCTCGCCGGCGGTGTCGGCGTACTCACGGGGCCGGCTTTCCACATCATGGCGAGCAAGGCGGGGATGCTGTCGCCAAGCGGCCGATGCCATGCGTTCGATGCGCGCGCCGACGGGTTCGTGCCGGCGGAGGGTGTCGGCGTGGTCCTGCTCAAGCGGCTCGCCGATGCGGTCCGCGACAGGAATCCGATACATGCCGTCGTGCGTGGCTGGGGCATCAACCAGGATGGCCGAACCAACGGCATCACCGCGCCGAGCGTGGCGTCCCAGATCGCACTGCACCGTCGTGTCTACGACCAGTTCGGCATCGATCCGGCGACGATTTCGCTGATGGAGGCCCACGGTACGGGGACGCCGCTCGGTGATCCGATCGAGGTCGAGGCCCTCAACACGGCATTCGGTGCATACACGAACCAGCGGGCCTTCTGTGCGCTGGGCTCGGTCAAGAGCACTATCGGCCATGCGCTGGCCGCCGCAGGCATTGCCGGTGTGATCAAGGTGCTTCTGGCGCTGCGCCACCGGTGCCTGCCGCCTACCGCACCGTTCCAGTCGCTGAACGAGCGCGTCGTGCTGACGGACAGCCCGTTCTATCTGAACCCGACCCTGCGCGAATGGGAATGCGCCTCGGCGGGCCTGCGCCGTGCCGCCGTAAGCGCGTTCGGATTCAGCGGTACGAACGCGCACGTCGTGATCGAGGAAGCCGTCGGTCCGGACAGGAGGCATGTCCATGACGGCAGTGATCTGCTGTTCGTCCTGTCGGCGAAGGATGCGGCCAGCTTGCGCGCGCAGGCGGAGCAGTTCCTCGATTACGTCAATGCCTTGGGCGATGACAACGGGCTTGCCGACGTGGCCTACACGCTGCAGGTCGGCCGCAGCGCGCTTGAGCACAGGCTCGCGTTCGTCGCAGGAAAGCGCGGCGAGGTGGCCGACGCGTTGTCCAGGTTCCTCGACGGCGTGAAGACGCGGTCGCTGTTCGTCGGTCACGTGCGGCGAACCGGCGACACGGCCGACATCCTCGATGGCGACGATGATGGCAGGCAACTGCTGCAGACATGGATTGCCAAGCGCAAGCTGCTGAAGCTCGCCCAGGCGTGGCACCGAGGCGCTGCGATCGACTGGGCGGCATTGAACGCCGGGACATTGGTTCGTGCCATCAGCCTTCCGACCTATCCGTTCCGGCGTGATCGATACTGGGTCGACCCGCCGCCGGTTGCGCCCGATCCCCATCCGCCGGGTCGCAGTGGGTCAGCAGGCAGTGCGCTTGCAGGCCGCGGATCCGCAGACGGTGTGCCCGCAGACGGTGGGCCAGGGCGCGAGGAGACCGGGCATGCGCTGCACGTCCTCGGACGCAGGCTCGAAGGCATGGCGCTCGGCAGCGACGTCCATCGCAGCGGCGATGCTGCGTTTCAGGAGCGCTGGGTCCTGCTCTCGCCAGCATTGGCCGACTGCGCCCGTCTGCCGGACATGCAGGCGCTCGGCGCCCATCTGCAGGTCATGCATGCCCCGGATGCAAGCGCGGAGAGCGTCGCGACGCTTGCCGAACAGGTGTTCACGCGGGTCCAGGCCCTGCTGTCCGGTCGTCCAGCCGGCAAGGTGCTGCTGCAGATCGCCGTTGCCGACGATGGGGCCCACGGCTCGACCGCCATGGCGCTGGCCGGGCTGTTGCGTGTTGCGTCCCTGGAGCATCCTGCCTTCAGCGGCCAGGTCGTCGAAGTCGACACGGCGGTGTGCGCGGTGGACCTGGCGCGAATCCTCCAGGACGAGGCCGGGCGCGCGGGTGCGATCGATGCGGAAGTGAAGTATGTGGCCGGGGAGCGCCGCGTACCCAGGTTCTCGCCGCTGACGTCCCCGGGCGGCTCGCCGGCGTCGCGCCGGTCGCTCTGGAAGAACGGTGGCGTCTACCTGATCACGGGCGGCGCCGGTGGGATCGGCATGTTGCTCGTGCGCGAGATCCTGTCGAAGACCGAACACGCGACGCTCATCCTTGCAGGACGGGCGTCGCCGGGCGACGAGAAGGAACGTGCGATCGACGTGCTGCGCCGCGAATACGCGACAGCGACAGTCGAATACGTCGCCACCGACGTGACGAGCAGGCCGGCGGTCGATGCCTGCATCGCCGACGTGCTGCAGCGGCATGGCGGGCTCGACGGCGTCATTCACGCCGCGGGGATCATTCGCGACAATTTCCTGACCAGGAAGCCGGCGGAGGAGTTTTCCGCCGTGATGGCCGCCAAGATCGCGGGTGCCGTGAATCTCGATGCGGCGACGGCGGATCTCGATCTCGACGTGTTCCTGCTCATGTCCGCGCTGGCGGGCGTGTTCGGCAACCCTGGCCAGGGCGACTACGCCGTCGGCAATGCCTTCCTGGATCGGTTCGCCGAGCAGCGGCGCGTGCTCGAGCACCAGGGACTCCGCAAGGGGCACTCGCTGTCGATCGCCTGGCCGCTGTGGCTCGATGGCGGGATGCGCGTGAATGCGCAGGTGCGCAGCCGGATGCTGCAGTCGGGGATGGCTGCGATGGGCACGCGCGACGCGTTCGACGGCCTGTACCAGGCATGGGCGAGCGGTGCAGCGAATGCCATCGTCTTCTACGGCACGCCTTCCGCGCTGCATCGTGCCCTGGGAGGGGCGGCCCCGGTGCCCGAATTCGCGGGAGTATCCATCTCCGCTGGCGCGGCGCGATCGCCGGTCGATCCGGAATGGTTGCGGGAGAGGACGCTTGAACGCCTGGTGGGTCTCTTCAGCGACGTCACGAAACTCGGCGGGAGCGACGTCGATCCGAGCGAACTCATCGAACACTATGGCGTCGATTCGATCGTCGTCATGCAGTTGAACGATCGCTTGTCGGAGGCCTTCGGCGCGCTGCCGATGACGCTGCTGTACGAGTACCCCACGCTCTCGCAGCTGTGTGACTTCCTGCTGGCGGAGCGGCGCGATGAATGCGAGGCATGGGCGGGTGGACCGCCGGCCATGCCCGTGCGGCCCGTTGCGGCGGCACATGGCAAGCCTGCCAGGACGCAGCCGATCTTGCAGGAACGGCCGCGCGCCCTGCCGGGATCCCCGGTTCGCGACGATGCGCAAAGGATCGCCATCATCGGCATGGCCGGTCGCTATCCGCAGGCCCCGACGCTCGCCGCATATTGGGAGAATCTGCAGGCCGGTGCGGATTGCGTCACGACCCTGCCGCCCGAGCGATGGGGACTCGACGGCTTTTTCCATGCAGACGTGGACACGGCGGTTGCCCAGGGCAAGAGCTATTCGAAATGGGGCGGTTTCATCGATGGGTTTGCCGACTTCGATCCGCTGTTCTTCGGCATCTCGCCACGCGAAGCGTCGTGCATGGATCCGCAGGAGCGCCTGTTCCTGCAGACCTCCTGGGAGGTGATCGAGGACGCCGGATATTCGCGCGAAAGCCTGTCAAGGCAGTGCAATGGCCGGGTTGGTGTATTCGTCGGCATCACCAAGTCCGGATTCGCGCTGTATGGTCCGGAGATATCCCGGCGCGGCGGCAATGCGCAGCTCTACACGAGCTTCGGCTCGATTGCGAACCGTGTGTCGTATGCGCTGGACCTGCGCGGCCCGAGCATCCCGATCGACACGATGTGTTCCGCGTCGCTCACGGCGATACACGAGGCCTGCGAAAGCCTGCTGCGAGGCGAGTGTGATGCCGCGATCGCCGGTGGCGTGAACCTGTACCTGCACCCGTCGAATTACGTGATGCTGTCGGCGCAGCGCATGCTTGCCGTCGATGGCAGATGCAGGAGCTTCGGCGCGGGTGGCGCCGGGTTCGTTCCCGGCGAAGGCGTCGGAGCGGTGCTCCTGAAGCCGCTGTGGCGGGCGCTGGAGGACGGCGACCAGATCCATGGCGTGATCCGCGGCACGGGCGTGAACCATGGCGGCAAGACCAACGGATACACGGTACCCAATCCGACCGCGCAGGCAGAGTTGATCGAGTCGGTGCTGGCGAAGGCCGGCGTCGACGCGCGCGCGGTGAGCTACATCGAGGCGCACGGCACGGGCACCGCGCTCGGCGATCCGATCGAGGTCAGCGGGTTGAGCAAGGCGTTCGGGCGATTCACGCCGGACCTGCAGTTCTGCGCGCTGGGTTCGGTGAAATCGAACATCGGGCACCTGGAGAGCGCGGCGGGGATCGCAGGGCTCGCGAAGGTGCTGCTGCAGATGAAGCACGGCCAGCTGGTGCCGTCGCTGCACTCGAAGCAGCTCAATCCGCACATCGACTTTGCCCGTACGCCGTTCCGCGTGCAGCAGGCATTGCAGGCGTGGGAGCGGCCGCGGCTGCTGGTGGACGGGGTGGAGACGGAATACCCGCGGATCGCGGGCATCTCGTCGTTCGGCGCCGGCGGTGCCAATGCGCACATCGTCGTCGAGGAATACCGCGGGGTGGCGGAGGAGGCGGTCGATGCTGCGGGCGTCGACGCGCCTGCGCTGATCGTGCTTTCGGCGCGGACGGGCGACAGGCTGCTGGAGGTGGCGAAGCGGTTGCTGTCGTACCTGGATGCGACCGGCGAGGTGGACCTGCATCGCATGGCCTACACGCTGCAGGTCGGCCGCGAGGCGCTGGACCAGCGGCTCGGCGTGCTTGCGGAGTCCACGGCGCAGTTGCGCGAGAAGCTTTCGGCGTTCATTGCGAATCCGGATGGCGCTCCGGGCGTCTATCGCGGAGAAGTCCGCCGCAACAAGGAATCGCTGGCAGGCCTCAGCGGTGACGAGGATGTGGCGAATCTGGTCCAGCAATGGCTCGACAAGGGCAAGTTCGGGAAGCTGCTTGAGTTCTGGACGAAGGGCGTTGCGTTGGACTGGTCGTGCCTGTACGGGCCGGGATCGCGCTGCGGCAAGCCGGTGCCGCAGCGCATGAGTCTGCCGACATATCCGTTCGAGAAGGAACGCTACTGGATCGATTCCCCTGGTCTTGTCGCGGCAGCGGGCGTCGGCGCGAGCGCCGAGCCCCTCGGCGAGCCGCTGCAGGCTGCGCCGCTGCTGTATTCCCCGGTGTGGGTGACCTCGCCGCTCGAAATCCGCGATACCACCTTGCGAACGGTTCTGGTTGTGCTTGCCGATGCCGGACTGCAGGCGCTCGTGGCTGAGGCCATGGCCCGGCGCAGCCCGCAGGCTCGCCTGGTCTTCCTCTCGCCAATCGACACAGCGCAGGCGCTTGAATCCGGGGTGCGCGGCATCATCGATCAGCATGGCCAGATCGATGCGATCTGGTACCTGCAGGGACTGGAGGACGATCCGGCGCTGACACAGCCGGGCCCCGTGCTCCGAACGATCCAGTGTTGCCTGAGGGCCGGCGTGACCGCCTCCAGGGTCCTGCTGGCCGGCGAGTATCGCTCGGAGTCGCAGCGCTGCCACCTGGATGCGTGGATCGCGTTCGAGCGCTCGCTGAAGCAAGTGTGGACGGGTGTCGACATCGCAATCGTGCAGATGCAGGCGACGGCCGGCGATGCGCAGGAGATGTCGCTGGCGCCCGCACGCGCCGAGGCCTGGGTGCAGCGGCTGTGGGACGAACAACGCACCGTGACGCTCGAGAGTACGCTGTACCGCGACGGTGTGCGCCAGGTCGAACGCATCGTGCCACTGCCGCCCACGGACCGGTGCGCCGGGTCGAAGCTGCGTGCCGGCGGCACCTATCTCATCACCGGCGGCCTGGGTGGCCTGGGCTACCTGTTTGCCGGTTACCTCGCCAGGACCTATCGAGCGAACCTGCTGCTCATCGGTCGAACGCAGCCGGATTCCGCGATCGAGGCACGGCTTGCCGAACTTTCCGTGCACGGTGGCCGGGTTGTGTACGAGGTGGCCGACGTGGCCGACCGGGTTCAGATGCGGAACGCGCTCGATCGCGGCCTCGCGCAGCTGGGCGCACTGCACGGCGTCATCCACGCCGCCGGCACCAACACCGATGATCCGGTGTCGACCGTCGATCCCGCTTCATTCGACGCCATCCTGCGACCCAAGCTGGACGGCACCCTCGTCCTCGATGCGCTGCTGCAGGAGCAGTCCGTCGATTTCATCTGCCATTTTTCGTCGTCGGCCGCGCTGTTCGGCGACTTCGGCGTCTGCAGCTATTCGTTTGCAAACCGCTTCCAGGCCGCCCACGCGGGCCGACCGGACAGCAACGCGTTCGCGATCTGCTGGCCCTACTGGCGCGATGGTGGCATGCGCTTCGCGACGGAAGAGGCGGCGCGCCTGTACCTGCGCTCCAGCGGGCAGCGGGTGCTGGAGCGCCAGGAGGGCTTCGAGGTGTTCGAAGCGCTGCTCTCCCGCTTCGACGACGAGGGATGTCGCCGTACGCTGGTGCTGGCAGGCGAGCGCGAACGCCTGGACCGCCTCGTCGGCCTGGGATCGCACGATCCCGTGCGGCGGGATGCACATCGAGCAACGTTGTCGCCTCGGGAGTCGTCGTCGCGCATCGATACGGCCGAACGGGTGCTGGCGGATCTTCGTGAGATCGCCGGAGGAATTCTCCAGCTCGCGCCAGAACGCATCGATCCTGCGGCAAGCCTGGCCGATTTCGGCTTCGACTCGATCGGATTGCTGGAATTCGCCAAGCAGCTGAGCGCGCATTACGGCGTCGACATCTCCCCGAGCGTGTTCTTCAACCATCCTGCACTCGATGGCCTGGCTGCCCATCTGCTGCGGACGCACGGGCTGTCGATCGAGCGCGCGCGCGGCGGGTCATCGGTGTCTCCGGCGGATGCCGCCGGACCGACGCTGCTCCCCGAAGCCATCAGCACGACGCGTGATGCCGGAGCCCTGGATGCGCGCGAATCGCCGGATCCCGCCATTGCGGTCGTCGGCATGAGCGGTCGATTCCCGCAGGCGAGGAACGTAGCGGAGCTGTGGACCTTGCTCGCCGAAGGTCGCGATGCGATCGAAGAGATACCGACGCATCGATTCGACTGGCGCGAATTCTTCGTGGATGCCGGCGCGGGATTGGCCAGTGCCGCGTCGCTCGGCGGGAAGATCAGCAGCCGCTGGCTTGGCGTTCTGCCCGGTGCAGAAGAGTTCGATCCACTGTTCTTCGAGATCTCTCCCAGGGAAGCGGAGACGATGGACCCGCGACAGCGGCTGCTCCTGCAGGAAGCGTTCAATGCGCTCGAGGATGCCGGATACGGTCCCGAGCAGTTGCATGCCGAGCGCGTGGGAATGTTCGTCGGCGTGGAGCAGGGCGAGTACCAGTGGCTGCTGTCGAACGCGGGCCTGCCGGGCCTGATCACCGGCAATCACGACGCGGTTCTCGCGGCGCGCCTGGCGTACTTCCTGAACCTGCATGGCCCGGTGATGGCCATCAATACGGCGTGTTCGTCGGGACTGGTCGCACTGCACCAGGCCTGCCTGAGCCTGCGCGCCGGAGACTGCGAAGCCGCGATCGCTGCGGGCGTGAACCTGATCCTCGCGCCGCAGACCTACATCGCGATGAGCCAGGCGGGCATGCTGTCGCCCGATGGACGCTGCCGTGCATTCGACGAGCGTGCCAACGGCCTGGTGCCCGGAGAGGCCGTGGTTGCCGTCGTGCTCAAGCGCCTCGCGCAGGCACGGGCCGACGGCGACCTGATCCACGGCGTCATCCTCGGCAGCGGGGTCAACTACGACGGCAAGACCAATGGCCTGACCGCACCGAGCGGCAAGGCACAGGCGGAGCTGATCTCCAGCGTGTATCGCCGTGCAGCGATCTCGCCGCGCGACGTGGATTACGTGATCGCGCACGGAACCGGGACCCGGCTCGGCGATCCGGTGGAAATCGAGGCGCTCGGCGAGGTGTTCGGCGCGACGGATGGATCACGCCCCCCCTGTCTGGTCACATCCGTGAAGGACACGGTCGGCCATACGTTCGCCGCCTCCGGGCTGGTCAGTCTTGTCAGCCTGCTGCAGGCGATGAAGCATTCGATGATCCCTGCGAGCCTCAACTGCGATACGCCGAGCAGCTTCATCGACTGGTCGAACAGTCCGGTACAGGTGAACCGAGCGGCGCGGCCATGGAGGCATGATGCGGGTCGCAGGCGCATTGGCGCGGTCAGTGCATTCGGCATGAGCGGCACCAATGCGCACGTTGCGGTCGCAAGCCACGACGACCACGCGGCGATTGCGGTCCAGGAGACAGCGCCCTGCCTGTTGCTGCTTTCGGCGAAGACCGCGGAGAGCCTGCGGCAGCGTGCGTCGGACTTGCGCCAGGCCCTCATGGATGGTGGTCCACTGTCAGCGCTGACAACCCTGCAGGGCATCAGCTATACGCTCATGCGCCACCGCCACCATTTCGCCTGGCGTTGTGCGTTCGTCGCCGCAGATCGCAGGGAAGCCCTGGCCGCGTTGGATCGCTTCATCGACGGGCAGGACGCCGGGGCGCAGGTCGAGGAACCGGCCTTCGAGGAACCGGCCTTCGAGGAGCCGGCCCTCGAAAGTCCGATCATGGAAAAGCAGGAAGCGCCTCCGGTGATGACCGGATACGTTGCTCGCGCCCTTGCCGTCCAGCCCGGCGCCGCGCCGCATGCGCAGCCGGCCGGCCACGACGAGGGTGTTCGACAGCTCCTTTCGCTGGGCCGCGCGTTCTGCGACGGCCACGCGATCGACTGGCGACAGCTGTGGCCCGGGGCGTTGCCCGGTCGCGTGCGTCTGCCCACCTATCCTTTCGCCCGCGAAACCTACTGGGTCCGCCCGGTCGGCGCGCGCACTCCACAAAGCAACCGCATCGAGGCCGGCGTCTTGCATCCACTTGTACAGCGAAACACGTCGACGTCCGACGTGCAGCGGTTCAGCAGCACCTTCGACGCGACGGAGTGGTTCCTGCGCGACCATGTCGTGAATGGCGTGTCCGTGCTTCCAGGCACCGCCTGCCTGGAGATGGCCGTCGTGGCGATGCTGCAATCGATCGGCGGCCCGGATGCCGTGCGGTCCTCGACGATGTCGATCAGGGAACTGGTATGGATGCGCCCGATCGTCGTGGCAGGGCCGCAGGACGTGCATATCACCCTGCAGCCGCGGGATGCCGGCGGCTTCCGCTTCGAGGTGCATGCGGCCGCGGCAACGCCTGCACTCGACGACGCCGTCGTGTGCGCAGCAGGCATCGTGCTGCTGGATGACACCGCCGAGCAGCCCGCTCGCATGGACCTGGATGCACTGCGCAGTCGCTGCGGCGTCGTGGTCGATGCGGGACGCTGCTATGACGTGTTGGCGGCATTGGGGCTCCGTTACGGCCCTTCGTTCCGCACGCTCACGGATGTCCGCGTCGGCACGGCGGAGGATGGCCACGCGCAGGTGCTGGCGCAGGTGACTCGTCGCGACGGTGCTGGCACCGATGCCGAGGGATTCCTGCTGCATCCCGGTGTCCTGGATGGCGCTCTCCAGGCGTCGCTGGGATTGCTGCTCGGGGACGGCTCTGGTGCGATCGGGCAAGAAGGAACGCCGCCGCGTGCAGCGCTTCCATACGCGCTGGAGCACATGCAGTTGTACATGCCCGTGCCAGATCAGGTCTGGGTGCACGTTCGCCCACGACCGGAAGCGCGGGAACGGGGAATCCACAAGCTGGACATCGATCTCGCCGACGCGTCTGGCAATGTCTGCGTCCGCTTGATCGGATTCACGTCGCGATCTCCGGATGGCGGAACGCCGCTTGACCCGAAGCGGCACACAGGAACCGGAGCAGATGAAGTGGAGCCACGCATGGAGACCAGGGGTGCCGAGATGGCGATGACTGCCGATCGCCTGCACGAACCCGCTGTGACGCTTGTTGCCGACATCGTCGCGAGGACCCTGAAGGTTCCCGTCGCGCGGTTGGAGCCGGCGGCAGCGCTGGGTGTCTACGGAATCGATTCGATCACGGCGCTGGACATGGTCGCCGAGCTGGAGCTGGTGTTCGGACCGTTGCCGAAGACCTTGCTGTTCGAATACCAGACGATGAACGATCTGGCGCAGTATTTCGTCGAGAATCATCGCGACGCGCTCGCCGCAAGGACCCGGCCGTCGGTTCACGGCGTTGCACGGATGCGTGCCGAACAGCCTGCCGGCGTGGCCTTGGCCGGGCCTGCCATGCGCGCACCGGCGACGCGTGCGCGCGGCGATGCCGCCATGCAGGCGCAGCGACGCCGCCCGGACGACGAAACGGCAGTGGCGATCATCGGCCTGAGCGGTCGGTTCCCGCAGGCCGACGACATCGGCGAGTTCTGGGAGGCGCTCAAGTCCGGCAGGAACTGCATCACCGAAATCCCGCGCGAACGATGGGACCACGATGACTACTTCCATCCGGAAAAGGGCCAGCCTGGAAAGACCTACTGCAAGTGGGGCGGATTCATCCGCGGGGTCGACCAGTTCGATCCGCTGTTCTTCGGTATTTCCCCGCGCGAGGCGGTGGCGCAGGACCCGCAGGAGCGCCTGTTCCTGCAGTGCGCATATCACACCATCGAGGACGCGGGATACACGCCGGAATCGCTGCGGAAGCGCATCGACGGCGTGCGCGCGGTCGTCGGTGTGTTCGTGGGCGTGATGTATGAGGAATACCAGTTGTACGGCGCGCAGGCGCAGATGCTGGGCGAGGGGTATGCGCTCGGCGGCAACCCGTCGTCCATCGCCAATCGCGTGTCGTACTGGTGCAACTTCAACGGCCCCAGCGTGGCTGTCGATACCATGTGCTCCAGCTCCCTGACCGCGATACACCTTGCGTGCCAAAGCCTGCAGTCCGGCGAGTGCGAGATCGCGATCGCCGGCGGCGTCAACATTTCGGTGCACCCGAACAAGTACATCGGGCTCGCGCAAGGGCAGTTCGCTTCGAGCACCGGGCGCTGCGAGAGCTTCGGACAGGGCGGTGACGGGTATGTTCCCGGCGAAGGCGTCGGAGCGGTGCTCCTGAAGCCGCTGTGGCGGGCGCTGGAGGACGGCGACCAGATCCATGGCGTGATCCGCGGCACGGGCGTGAACCATGGCGGCAAGACCAACGGATACACGGTACCCAATCCGACCGCGCAGGCAGAGTTGATCGAGTCGGTGCTGGCGAAGGCCGGCGTCGACGCGCGCGCGGTGAGCTACATCGAGGCGCACGGCACGGGCACTGCGCTCGGCGATCCGATCGAGGTCAGCGGGTTGAGCAAGGCGTTCGGGCGATTCACGCCGGACCTGCAGTTCTGCGCGCTGGGTTCGGTGAAATCGAACATCGGGCACCTGGAGAGCGCGGCGGGGATCGCAGGGCTCGCGAAGGTGCTGCTGCAGATGAAGCACGGCCAGCTGGTGCCGTCGCTGCACTCGAAGCAGCTCAATCCGCACATCGACTTTGCCCGTACGCCGTTCCGCGTGCAGCAGGCATTGCAGGCGTGGGAGCGGCCGCGGCTGCTGGTGGACGGGGTGGAGACGGAATACCCGCGGATCGCGGGCATCTCGTCGTTCGGCGCCGGCGGTGCCAATGCGCACATCGTCGTCGAGGAATACCGCGGGGTGGCGGAGGAGGCGGTCGATGCTGCGGGCGTCGACGCGCCTGCGCTGATCGTGCTTTCGGCGCGGACGGGCGACAGGCTGCTGGAGGTGGCGAAGCGGTTGCTGTCGTACCTGGATGCGACCGGCGAGGTGGACCTGCATCGCATGGCCTACACGCTGCAGGTCGGCCGCGAGGCGCTGGACCAGCGGCTCGGCGTGCTTGCGGAGTCCACGGCGCAGTTGCGCGAGAAGCTTTCGGCGTTCATTGCGAATCCGGATGGCGCTTCGGGCGTCTATCGCGGAGAAGTCCGGCGCAACAAGGAAATTCTGGTCGGCTTCAATGGCGACGAGGATCTCGATGGGCTGATCGATGTGTGGATCGGCAAGGGCAAGTTCGCGAAACTGCTCGGACTCTGGTCCAAGGGCCTGTCGATCGACTGGTCCCGTCTGTATCGCGCCGATTCGCCCTACGGCGCAGTGGCTCCACGGCGAACCAGCCTGCCGGTGTATCCGTTCGCCGAGGACAGATATTGGGTGCCGGCACCCACCGTCATGCGCGAAACGGCGGCCGCCCGCAGCCCTGCGTCGCTGCACCCGATCCTGCAGCGCAATACATCGACGCTCTCGGGCCAGCGGTTCAGCACGACGCTGACCGGCCGCGAGCTCTTCCTGCGCGATCATGTGGTGAACGGCGCCCCTGTGCTGCCCGGTGTCGTATGCCTGGAAATGGCGCGCATTGCCGCGCTCCGTTCGCTGGATGCGGATTTGTCCACACCGGTGCGCCTGACGCAGATCGTATGGGCGCGTCCGATCGTGGTCAGTGCGGATACCGAGGTACACATCGAGATCGCTGGCCGCGATGGGACGGACATCGGTTTCGAGGTGTACACCTGCGTCGATGTGGGCCGTCAAGGCCAGCGTGTCGTGCACGCGCAGGGACGCGTGGCCCTGCAGTCCGCGCCAGTGCCGGCTCCGCGCATGGACGTCGACCGACTTGCCGAGCAGTGCGGACACTCGGTCGAGATTCCGCAGCTGTACGAAGCGTTTCAAGCCGTCGGCCTCGTCTACGGTCCCGCGCACCGCAGCCTGTCGAGCCTGTGCATCGGGACGCCAGCGGCGCAGGGCGGCGGCGTACTGGCCATGGTGGCGTTGCCGGCCTGCGTGGAACATGATGCAGCGGACTATCTGCTCCATCCCAGCATGATGGACGGCGCATTGCAGGCAACGATCGGACTGGTCCTGGATGCCGCGCCGCGCGCATCGGATGCGGGATCGGCCGCCGCGGCCCTGCCGTTCGCGGTGGAGTCGATCCACGTGCATGCACCCACGCCACGGCTCGCGTGGGTCCACGTCCGTCCGCGCGCCGACGATGCTCGCCGCGAAATCCGCAAGTGCGACATCGACATCGCCGACGACGAGGGGCGGATCTGCGTGCAGGTGCAGGGCCTGACCCTGCGCGTCGTGCAAGGCGTGCAGAGGCGAGAGCAGGATGCGGCATCGACGCGTGCTGCGGATGACGCAGCGACGCTGCTGTTGGCGCCGTGCTGGGAGGCCCTGCCGGCCGACAGCGCCGGCGACGACTGGCAAGGACAGCGCTGGGTGATGCTCGACGCCGCCTTCGCCCACCTGCTTGGTCCACTGCAGGCGCGCTACCCCTCGTTTCAATGGGACATCCTCGGCGGCAGCGACGCATCGCCGGTCGAGCGGCGCATGGTGGATGCGGCAGAACAGGTGTTCGCGAGGGTTCGCGCGATCCTGGGCGACAAACCGCGCGAGCCGGTTCTGCTGCAGATCCTGGCGGGCAACGATGGCGAATGGGCGGACGTTGCTGGCGCGCTCGGCAGCCTGCTTCGCAGCGCTGCCCAGGAGAATCCCAGGCTCAGGGGCCAGTTCATCGCACTCGCCCCGGACAGCCGCTGGGAAGACGCAGGCCGGGTGCTGCAGGAAAACGCCGGGAAGGGCGCCGCGACGGAGAGCGCGGTCCATTACCTGGAGGGGGTGCGCCGGATCGCCAGGCTGCGGGAACTCGATGCCGTGCCGGGACCGGTCGTCTGGCCATGGAAGTCCGGTGGCGTGTATCTGATCACCGGCGGTGCCGGTGGCCTCGGAATGATCTTCGCCGAGGACATCGTGCAGCGTGTCGGCGCTGCAACGATCGTCCTTGCGGGGCGCTCGGCGCCCGGCGACACGCAGCGGGCGCGGCAGAAGGCCCTCGAAGCGCATGGTGCCGATGTCCGCGTCATCCATCGCGTGCTCGACGTGACCGACGAGCACGCCGTGCGTGGATGCGTGGCGGACATCCTCGGCGAATACGGACGGCTCGATGGTGTGATCCACAGTGCCGGCCTGATCCGCGACAACTATGTCATCCGCAAGAGCGACGCAGAATTCCGCGATGTGCTGGATCCGAAGGTGCGCGGGACGGTCTTCCTCGACCGCGCCACGTCGGCGGTCGACCTCGATTTCTTCATCTGTTTCTCCTCGTTGTCCGGCGTGGTCGGCAATCTCGGCCAGAGCGACTACGCGCTTGCCAACGGCTTCATGGACCGCTATGCGCACTATCGCAATGCGCAGGTTGCGCTGGGCATGCGGCGTGGCCGGACGTTGTCGATCAACTGGCCGATGTGGTCCGAAGGCGGCATGACCGTGGATGATGCGATACGCCTTCGCGCGCAGCGCCAGGGCATGGATGTGCTCTCGACGCGAGCCGGCATCGATGCGCTTGGGCGCGCCTGGACCAGCGGAGAGTCGCAGGTCGTCGTGTTCGCCGGCAATCCCGGGCAGCTCCGGCAGATTATGGGTGCCGTGATCGTGGCTCCGGCCGTGCCGACGCGCGCCGTGGCCGCCAAGGCCACTCCCGTTTCCGTGGCGCAGCGCATTCCGGACACGGATGCCAGGGACACCTTCGCCAGGGTCAGGAACAAGCTGCTGGCGTCGATCTCCACGGTGGTCGGCGTCACTGCCGAAGACATCGACGCCGCATCCGAGCTGAGCGAGCTGGGATTCGATTCGATCACGTTCACCAACCTTGCCAACGAACTGAACAAGACCTACGGACTGCAGCTGAGCCCGACGATCTTCTTCGACCATCCGTCCATCGACGGTTTCGTCGGCTATCTGATGAAGGCGCACCCGGCCGAGGTCGCCGCCGCGCTGCGCGATGCCGAGCCGGACAGGCCTGCGCAGCCCGACCTTGCGCCTCCGGCCGTCGTGCCGCCACGTGACCTGGGCGTGCAATCCGCGTCCATGGCGCAGCACGTGCCGCGACCGTCGTCGCCGGCGCCACAGGACGATCCCATCGCCGTGATCGGCATGAGCGGCCGTTTTCCGCAGGCCCCGGACCTGGATGCCTTCTGGGAGAACCTCAGGGACGGGCGCGACTGCATCGTGGAGATTCCGAAGGAACGCTGGAGCTGGCAGTCCTTCTACGGAGATCCGACCCGCGAAGCCAACAAGACCAACGTGAAGTGGGGCGGCTTCATCGACGGGGTGGACGAATTCGATCCGACCTTCTTCGGCATCACGCCGCGCGAAGCGGAGCTCATGGACCCGCAGCAGAGGCTCCTGCTCACTTACGCATGGAAGGTGATCGAGGACGCCGGCTACTCGCCGAAATCGCTGTCAGGAAGCCGCACCGGCGTCTTCGTCGGAACCAGCGGGAGCGGCTATGCGCAGCTCGTCGCCCAGTCCGGCGCGCCGATCGAAGCCTACAGCTCGACCGGCGCGGTCGCTTCGCTCGGACCGAACCGGGTCAGCTATCTGCTGAACCTGCATGGCCCGAGCGAGCCGATCGAGACCGCGTGCTCGAGTTCCCTCGTCGCGATACACCGTGCCGTGCGCGCCATCCGATGCGGTGACTGCGACATGGCGCTGGTCGGCGGCATCAACACGATTGTCGCCCCTTGGGGACACATCAGTTTCAGCCAGGCCGGGATGCTGTCGGAAGACGGACGTTGCAAGACGTTTTCGAAGAATGCGGACGGCTATGGACGCGGCGAAGGCGTCGGGATGCTGTTCCTGAAACGGCTCTCCTCTGCCGTGCGCGATGGCGACCGCATCCACGGACTGATCCGTGGCACGGCCGAAAACCATGGCGGCAAGGCGAACTCGCTGACGTCGCCCAATCCGAGGGCGCAGGCGGAACTGATCAAGTCGGCCTGTCGCGACGCGAAGGTCGATCCACGCACCGTGTCCTATGTGGAAGTGCATGGAACCGGCACGCCCCTCGGTGATCCGATCGAAGTGAACGGGCTCAAGAGCGCGTTCTCCGACATGCTCGACGAAATGCCGTCCGACGACGCAGTGCAGGCTCGCTGCGGCCTCGGCTCGGTCAAGACGAACATCGGGCATCTCGAACTCGCGGCCGGCATCGCCGGCGTGATCAAGGTGCTGCTGCAGATGAAGCACCGGACACTGGCCAGCAGCCTGCATTGCGACGAACTGAGCCCGCATGTCCAGTTGCAGGGTAGCCCGTTCTACGTGGTGAAGGAGACCCAGCCCTGGGTCGCGCCGCAGGATCGTTCCGGTCGCCACCTGCCCAGGCGCGCAGGCGTCAGCTCCTTCGGTTTCGGAGGCACGAATGCCCACGTGATCATCGAGGAACATGTCGACGACGGACTCGCCATGGCGGCCCCGGCTGTCCAGGATCGCGCCGCCGTGATCGTTCTGTCGGCACGCAGCAAGGAGCGGTTGCGGGAGCAGTGCGAGGCCTTGCTCGCCTATCTGGAGTCCAGCGCGTCGCGGGAGGCCGACCTGGCCAGCATTGCCTACACCCTGCAGCTTGGGCGGGAAGCGATGGCATGCCGCCTTGGGTTGGTCGTCAACGACATCCCGGAGCTGGCGCGCCGGCTGCGGGATCATCTCGCCGGCACGGGAACAGGCGACGACATCGTCCAGGGGCAGGCCCGGCGCGATCAGGATGCGCTGATGGAGTTCGCTGCGCACGAGGACTTCGGCCCAACGGCCGATGCCGACACTGTCGATCGCCGTTATCGGGAACTGCTCGAACACTGGGTCAATGGACGTTCGTTCGACTGGGGGCGGCTCTACGGATCGAACCGGCCGAGGCGAGCCCGCCTGCCGACCTATCCGTTTGCGCGAGAGCGCTATTGGGTGCCCGAAGGCCCGGGCGGCACGCGTCCGGCGATGGAAGGGAACCGCCAGCACGACATGCTGCATCCGCTGCTGCATCGAAACACGTCCCAGCTGGGCGTCCAGCGTTTCACGACCCTCCTCTCGCCGGACGACGCCTTCATCGCCGATCACCGCGTACAGGGTATCGGCGTGCTGCCCGGCGTCGCCTACCTCGAGATGGCCCGTGCCGCCGTCGGGGCGTCGACCGGACGCGGCATCGCTGCGGTCGGGATGCGACTGCAGGATGTCGTCTGGCTGCGACCGCTGGGTATCGATGCCGAGGCGGAAACCGTTCACGTGACGCTGTCGGCCGGCAATGAAGATCGCATCGCCTACGTCGTGCAGACCGACGCCTGCGGGGTGCATGGCCAGGGCACCGCGTCGTGGACGACGGCCGTGGCGCCGGCGATGGATCTCACCGCCATCCGTGCGCGCTGCGGACACACCGAGTCCGGATCGACCTGCTATGCGCAGTTCGAGGCCGCAGGCCTGCAGTACGGGCCTGCCCATCAGGCGCTTGCGGCGGTGCATATCGGCGGAGAGGGCGCGGAACGCCAGGTGCTGGCGGAGCTGGTGCTGCCCGAGGGAATGCGGGCGGATGCAACGCGCTACGTCCTGCATCCGAGCGTGATGGATGCCGCGCTGCAAGCCACAGCGGCAATGCGGACCGACGCAGAGCACGCGGCCCGGTTGCTGCTTCCCTACGGCGTGGAAGAACTGACGGTGCATGCGCGCTGTCCCGAGCACGCGCTTGCCTGGGTGCGCTACAGCCCCGGCAGCGGGCCGGGCATGCCCGTGCAGAAACTGGACATCGACATCGGCGACGAGCAGGGACAGGTGTGCGTGGCACTGCGCGGCTTCGTGATGCGCGAGCTGCAGCGCGATGGCGCAGCGGATGTCGCGTCGCCGATGGCCGACGACGTGTGCCGCGATGTGCGGATCCTGAGCGCGGTTCCGGTGTGGGACACGGTGCCGAGCGTCGAAGCGGCAGCCTGGCCTGTCGTCTCGCAGCGCGTGCTCGTCGTCGGCGAAGGTGCCATGGCCGATGCGCTGTGCACACGCTACCCCGGCGCGCGCGTGCTCGTGCCGGATGCCGGTCGGTCGATCGAGGATCTGGCCGGACAACTGGACGGCACGCCGTTCGAGCATGTGTTCTGGATCGCGCCGGCTGCGGCGATGGAACACTCCATATCCGACGAGCGCCTGCTGGATGCCCAGGCGTGCGGCGTTGTCGCGCTGTTCCGGCTGGTCAAGGCGCTGCTCGGGCTCGGGTATGACACGCGCAGCCTGGGCTGGACGGTGGTGACGACGCAATGCCAGGCGATGCATGGCCACGATCCGGTGCATCCGGCGCATGCGACCGTGCACGGCCTGACCGGCTCGCTGGCGAAGGAATACCCGCAATGGTCCGTGCGTCTGGTGGATTCGTCTGCCGATGAAGGATGCCCGCTGGACCCGTTGCTGGGCCTCCCGGCGGACGCGCAAGGCAATGGCTGGGCCTGGAGGAACGGTCAGTGGTATCGGCAGAAGCTGTTGGCCTGCGAGCTGCCGGAAACGCCCTCGACCCTCGTCAGGACAAACGGGGTCTACGTCGTCGTCGGGGGAGCCGGCGGCCTCGGCGAGATCTGGAGCGAGCACATGATCCGGCGGCACAACGCGCAGCTGGTCTGGCTGGGGCGCCGCGAGGAAGATGCGGAGATCCGCTCCAGGATCGACCGCCTCGCCCAGTTCGGCCCGCGCCCGGTCTATATCGCCGCGGATGCGTCCGACCGTGCGGCGATGCAGGCGGCACGCAACGAAATCCGGCAACGCCTGGGCCGCGTGCACGGCGTCGTGCATTCGGCCATCGTGCTGGCCGACCAGAGCCTGGCACGCATGGACGAGGGACGCCTGCGCCAGGCGCTGACGTCGAAAGTGGACACGAGCGTGAGGCTCGCTCAGGTATTCGGCGACCAGCCGCTCGATTTCGTCCTGTTCTTCTCGTCGGCCCAGAGCTTCGTGAGGGCGCCGGGCCAGGGCAACTATGCGGCGGCCTGCACGTTCAAGGATGCGTTCGCGCAGGCGCTCGCTCGCAGCTGGTCGTGCCCGGTGAAGGTGATGAACTGGGGCTACTGGGGCGGGCAGGGCGTCGTCGCGACCCCGGAATATCGAGCACGCATGGCCCAGGCCGGCGTCGTTTCGCTGGAGGCGGCCGAGGGAATGGCGGCCCTCGACGGTTTGCTTGCAAGCCCGGTCGAACAGCTCGTGCTGATGAAGGGCGAGGCATCGCGCATGGCGCAGGTGGGGGTCGACGATGAGGAACTGGTTCGCTCCCGCAGTGCCACGCCCTCCGTGCGCGACCTCGGCCCGATGCCGGTGAAGATCGATGGGGTGGTTCGCCCGGAAGACGCCGCGTCGGTCGATGCGCTGCAGCACCTCCTCGGGCGCCTCCTGCTCGCGCAATTGGTGAGCATGGGCTTGCCTGCCAATGAGCGCCTGGAGACCGACTCGCTTGCCGATCGGCTCGGCGTTGCGGCGGGCTATCGCCGCTGGTTCGAGGAAAGCCTCTGCGCCCTCGCGCGGCATGGGTTGCTGGTGCGGGAAGGCGAAACCTTCGAACTGCAGGGCGAGATCGATGTCGCTGCGACGTGGGAGGAATGGGAAACGCGCAAGTCCGAGTGGTTCGACACCCGCCTCCTTCGCGCCCAGGTCAGGCTGCTTGCGCAGACGCTGCCGGCCCTGTGCGACATCGTGCGCGGCACGATTTCGGCCACCTCGGTGATGTTCCCGGGGTCCTCGGTGGAACTGGTGGAACCCGCCTACCGCGACTCACCGGTGGCGGAGCACTTCAACAATCTCGTTGCGGACACGGTCGAAGCCTTCGTGCGTGCGCAGGTCGCACGCGATCGATCGGCACGGGTGCGCATTCTCGAGATCGGTGCGGGCACGGGCGGAACCAGCGAGCCGGTCTTCGCGCGGCTGAAGGCGCTGCAGTCCCATGTCGACGAGTATCGCTACACCGACATGTCCCGCGTCTTCCTGATGCACGCGGAATCGCGCTACGGCGACGCAGCCCCCTACCTGCGCTGCAGCCTGCTCGACGTGGAGAAGCCGCTGCCTGAACAGGGCATCGATGCTGGAACGTACGACATCGTCATCGCGGCGAACGTCATCCACGCGACGCGGGACGTGCGCAGGGCGCTGCGCCATGCCAAGCAGGCGCTGCGCGAGAACGGGCTGTTGCTGCTCAATGAGTGCATCGCCAACAAACTGGCCCTGCATCTGTCCTTCGGCCTGCTCGATGGCTGGTGGCGACACGAGGACAGCGGGATCCGCCTGCCCGGGAGCCCGTTGCTCGACGCGCAGGGCTGGAGGCGCGCATTGGAAACGGAAGGCTTCCGAACGGTACGCTTCCCCGCCGAGCGCCTGCAGCCACTGGGCCTGCAGATCGTCACCGCCGAAAGCGATGGTCTGGTGCGACGGCTGCGAGCCTTGCGGGAACAGCATGTCGCGGCGGCAGCCACGACCCTTGCGCGCGCGGAGGCCGCGTCCAGCGAGGTGCCGGTGACCGGTGGAAGCGATGACGCGACACTTCATGCCCGGCTCGTGGCGCATCTGCGCGGGCTCGTTGCGCAGACGATGAAGCTCGCCCCGCACCAGATCGATCCGGATGAGCGGCTGGAACGCTACGGGCTGGATTCGATCCTCGTCACGCATGTCACCGCGCGGCTGGCCGAGACCTTCCGTGGCGTCAACAGCACCGTGCTGTTCGAACATCACAGCGTCGCGGCACTGGCGAGCCACCTGCTGCGCACCGAACGTCCCGTGGTGGTCGCACTGCTCGCCCCTGCCGCAGGAAGTCGGACGACGACACCTGCAGCAGCCGGCCTGCCAATGCATTCGACACAAGCGGATGCCGCGCATTCGAGCAGGCCGCAGCGGACTTCGGGCGAGATGCCGGGGAGCGCAGCATGCCAGGACGTGGCAGTCGTCGGCATGTCCGGGCGTTACCCCGGCGCGCAGAACATCGATGAACTGTGGGAGAACCTGAAGGCCGGAAGGAACTGCATTGGCGAAATTCCTGCGGATCGCTGGGATTGGCGCGCTTACCACTCGGACCAGAAGGCCGAGGCCGGGTCGATCTACACGCGCTGGGGTGGTTTCCTGACGGATGTCGACAAGTTCGATCCGTTGTTCTTCCGGATCTCGCCGCGCGAAGCCGAACTCATGGACCCGCAGGAGCGACTGTTCCTGGAGCAGGCCTACGCGTGCATCGAAGACGCAGGCTACCGACCCGACAAGCTCGGTCAACAGGTCGGTGTATTCGTCGGCGTCATGAATAGCGGTTATCCCACCGGTCCGCAGTACTGGTCGATCGCGAACCGAGTCTCCTACCTGCTGGACTTCACCGGACCGAGCCTGGCGATCGATACCGCCTGCTCCTCGTCGCTGACCGCCATCCACCTGGCGATCGAAAGCCTGCGGTCGGGCGCCAGCGACTGCGCCATCGTCGGCGGCGTGAACCTGATCCTCCATGCAAGGCACTACCAGTCCCTGTGCGGCGCGGCGATGCTGTCGACGGGCCGGGAATGCCGCGCATTCGGAGAGGGTGCCGACGGATTCATCGACGCAGAGGGAGTCGGTGCATTGCTCCTGAAGCCATTGGCCAAGGCCGAGGCGGATGGTGACCAGATCCACGGCATCCTCAGGGGCAGCGCGATCAATCACGGTGGTCGGACCAACGGTTACATGGTTCCCAGCCCGGCGGCGCAGGCGGCGTCGATCAGGCGTGCGCTGCAGAAGGCTGCAGTCGATCCGCGCTCGATCAGCTACGTGGAAGCGCACGGCACCGGGACTGCGCTCGGGGACCCGATCGAAATCGCCGGTCTCTCGCGCAGCTTCGACGCCACCGGAGAGGCCAGGCAGTTCTGCGCGATCGGTTCCGTGAAGACGAACATCGGCCATTGCGAGAGCGCCGCCGGTATCGCCGGCATGACCAAGGTGCTGCTGCAGATGCGTCACCGCCAGCTGGTTCCATCGCTGCACGCGGAGGTCCTCAATGGACGAATCGACTTTGCGAACAGTCCGTTCTTCGTCCAGCGGGAGCTTGCGCCCTGGCGCCGACCGGTCATCGAGGGCGCCGATGGACAGCTGGTCGAGTGTCCGCGCATCGCCGGGGTCTCGTCGTTCGGTGCGGGCGGTGCCAATGCACATGTCGTGGTGGAAGAGTACGTCGCCCCGGCGCGCAGCCCTTCGACGCCACTCGTGCGATTGCCTGCACTCGTGGTCCTGTCTGCCCGGGATGGGGAGCGGCTGCGTGCAAGGGTCGAGCAACTGCTTGCCAGCATCGAAAAGCATCATTTCAGCGACGCGGACCTGGCGGATATCGCCTACACGCTGCAGGTGGGGCGCGTGCCGATGGACGCACGTCTTGCCGTCGTGGCGACCGACGTCAGCGACCTCGTGAAAAAGCTCCGGGCCTATCTCGATGGCGTGCCGGGCCTCGACGGGCTTTTCCACGGCCAGGTCAAGCGGGACGCCGACGCGCTCGCGATGTTTGCTGCGGACGACGACTTGCTGGGCGCGGTCGATGCCTGGGTGGCCAAGGGCAAGTACGACAAGCTGCTCGCATTGTGGGTGCAGGGGCTGGTTTTCGACTGGGAGCGGCTGCATGTGTCGGAACGCCGCCGGCGCATCAGCCTGCCTGCCTATCCGTTCGCCCGGGAGCGTCACTGGTTGGCGTTGCCGCCCGACGTCGCCGGCGCTCCGTCGATTGCACGCGAGGCATGGATTCCCCAGTCGTCGACGGAGGGTCCATCGATGAGCGACGGGATGTCGAATGAACGCATGGAGGCCATGCCAGCCACGACACGGGTTGCGCGCGATCCGCTGATCGAATCGGCGGGCGACGGCGGTGTGGCATCCCCGGCCGTGATGCGCGCGGAGGCCGACAGCCTGCTGCGCCGCATCGAGATCACCTTGATCGAAGAGAGTGCGGCACTGCTCAAGCTGCCGAAGGACAGGATCGACCTCAATGCCCCGTTGATGGACTACGGTTTCGATTCGCTGATTTTCACCAAGCTGATCTTCCGGATAAAGGAAACCTACGAGATCGACATCCCGATGGAAGCACTGTTCGACGTCGCCAGCTTCGCGGAGCTGGCCGAACGGATCGAATTGGTCGGCATGGCGATGCGTGAGCGGCAGCCGGAGGGTGAAGGCGAGACGGAGGAGGAGGGGGTCATCTAGCCTGCAGTCGCCAGGCACGCCGGCGCAGCGGCATTCCTGCCGTTGCCGCCCGCAGCCCTGCCGATGGCAATCGCTGTTCGTCGCTGTCCGTTGTTGAATTCCGTTGCATCTGGTTCTTTCCTCGGAGGTTGTTCATCTTGGTCGCAATAGAAGATCTCGTTTCACGGTTGAAGAGGGAAGGCATTTCTCTCTGGCTCGACGAAGGGAGCATTCGTTATCGTGCTCCGGCCGGGAAACTCACGCCCGAGTTGAAGGAGGCGCTTCGTTCGTTGAAGCTGCCGATCACGGCGTGGCTGCAGCAGCAGGCCGAGGAAGAGGGGGCGCGGATTCCCGCGCTCGCGCGACAGGCGCGTCCGGAGGCGATCCCGCTGTCGTTCGCCCAGGAGCGCCTCTGGGCGCACGACAGGCTGCTGGGGAGGAGCACGACCTACAACGTCATGCTGATGGTGCGTCTGCGCGGGCCGCTCGACATTTCGGTGCTCCGGCGTTGCCTCTCGGACATCGTCGCGCGGCACGAGACACTTCGAACGCGAATCGTCAGCGCGGATGGCAAGCCCAGCCAGGTGGTCGATCCGCCTCGTCCCGTCGATCTTCGCTTCATCGACCTCGGCAGCTTGCCGGAGGCTGTCCGCGAGCAGCGCGCCAGCGAAGAATCCGAAGCGGAACTGTCCCGCGTATTCGATCTCGAGCAAGGCCCGCTGGTGCGTGCCTTGCTGCTCCGCCTGAGCCGGGACGAGCATGTCCTTGTGATGCCGCATCACCACGTCATCTCGGATGCGTGGTCGATCGGCGTGATGCTTTCCGACCTGGCCAAGCTCTATTCCGCCTACATCCAGTCGAAGCCGTCGCCGCTCCCGGACCTGCCGATCCAGTACGCCGATTTCGCGCTCTGGCAACGCAGATGGTTGAAGGGGGATCTGCTCGCAAGGCAGGTGGATTACTGGCGCCAGCTGCTCGAAGGCGCACCAGACGTCCTGGATCTGCCGACCGACATGCCCCGGCCGGTGTCCGGCATCCGCAAGGGGGCGGTGCATCGCTTCACGATTCCCGAAGCCGTGGTCGAGGGTGTGCGCGACCTGGCGAGATCCGAGCAGGCAAGCCTGTTCATGGTCCTGATCGCCGCGTTCCAGGTGGTCCTGGCACGCTGGGCCGACCGGGACGATATCGTCGTCGGTTCGACGATCTCCGGTCGCCGGGATCATCAGACCGTCGGACTCGTCGGTTTCTTCGCCAACACGCTGGTATTCCGCGGCTGCTTCCCGGCAGGACAGTCGATACGCGAACTCCTGCGCATGACGAAGGCCAACGCCGTCGGCAACTATGCCAACCAGGATGTCCCGTTCGAGAAGCTGGTCGAGGCGCTGTATGCCAATCGCGACCTTTCCAGGACGCCGATATTCCAGGTCATGTTCTCGATGTTGAACATTCCGGTCGATTCGATTTCGATGCACAACATCGAAATCGAATCGATGGACCCGCATGCCGTGCCGGACAGCAAGTTCGACTTGAGCCTCACGATGAGCGAGGCGGGCTCGGCGCTGCAGGGCACGTTCGAATATCCCGTCGATCTCTTCCTCCCGTCGACGATCGCGCGGTTCAGCGAGTATTTCGTCAGGACGCTGTCCGCGATGATGGTCGATGCGGACCAGGAAGCCCTGGCCATCGACCTGCTGCCTGCGCAGGAGAGGTCGCTGCTGCTGGAGGGCTGGAACCGCACCGAGGGCGCGTGCCCTGCGGATCAGTGCATCCACCAGTTGTTCGAGCAGCAGGTGCGGGAGCGTCCGGAGGCGGAGGCCGTGGTGCACGACGGGCAGTCGCTCACGTATGCCGAACTCAATGCCCGGGCGAATCGGCTGGCGCACTGTCTGATCGAGCGGGGCGTGAAGCCGGACGATCGCGTGGCGATCTGCGTCGAGCGCAGCGTGGGGATGGTGGTCGGGCTGCTGGCGATCCTGAAGGCCGGTGGTGCCTATGTGCCGCTGGACCCGAGCTATCCGGTGGAGCGGCTGACGCAGCTGCTGGACGACTGTGCACCGCGACTGCTGCTGTGCGATGCGGCGGGTCGGCGAGCGCTCGGGGACGCGGCGGTGTCGGACGCATCGGGCTGGATCGACCTGGACCGGGTGTCCGCAGACTGCGCGGGCTATGCTTCGGACGATCCCGATGCGCGCGCGCGCGGGCTGACGCCTCGGCACCTGGCGTACATCATCTACACCTCCGGTTCGACGGGCACGCCCAAGGGCGTCATGGTCGAGCATCGCAACCTGGCCTGCCTGGCGCGCAACATCGCATCGATGGTGGAAGCGGAACACGGGCATGCACGTGTTCGCTGGACATGGAATGCGTCGTTTTCGTTTGATGCATCCCTGCAGGCTTTCAGCCAGCTCGGCTTCGGCGCCACGATCCATCTGGTCGGCGAATCGATCCGCCAGTCGCCGATGGCGATGCTTGAGCATCTGCGTGAGCATGCCATCGATGTGCTCGACTGCACGCCGGTGCAACTGGACGTGCTGCTGGAGGCGGCAGGCGAGGACAGGCTGCCGATGCTGCTGGTCGGGGGCGAGGCGCTGGGCAAGCCGCTGTGGGAAAAACTCGTCGAATCAAGCAATCGCCGAGGACAGGTCGCCTACAACGTCTATGGGCCGTCCGAAACCTGCGTCGACGCCACGTCCTGCCGCATCGATCGAAACAATCCGGATGAAGTCATCGGCGGTTGGCTGGACAACATGCGCGGTTACCTGTTGGACCGGCATGGTCACCTCGTCCCGCTCGGTGCGATCGGCGAGATCTACATTGGCGGCGCCGGTGTCGCGCGCGGCTACCTCAATCGCCCGGCGCTGACGGACGAGCGCTTCCTGCCCGATCCGTTCAGTCGCGTTCCCGGCGCGCGGATGTACCGTACCGGCGACCTGGGCCGGTATCGGCCGGACGGCAGCCTGGAGTTTCTCGGCCGCAACGACCAGCAGGTGAAGATCCGCGGTTTCCGCATCGAGCCCGGCGAAGTGGAAGCGCGCCTGGCCGAGCATCCTGCGGTGCGCAATGCGGTGGTCGTGGCCCGCGAGGACAGCCCGGGCGAACGGCGCCTTGTTGCGTACGTCGTGGCCTGGGACGATGCCGACGCCGACGAACTGGCCGGATCGCTGCGCGCGCACCTGGCCGCGTGCCTGCCCGATTACATGGTGCCTGCAGCCTACGTGCGCCTGGATGCGCTGCCGCTGACGCCCAACGGCAAGGTCGACCGGAAGGTGTTGCCGGCGCCGGGCGGCGATGCCTTCATGCGCCAGGGCTTTGCGGCGCCGCAGGGCGAGATCGAGATCGCGCTTGCGCAGGTCTGGGGTGATCTGCTCGGTGTGGAACGCATCGGGCGGCATGACAATTTCTTCGAGCTGGGCGGTCACTCCTTGCTGGCGATACGCCTGCTCAGTCGCCTGCCGCATGCATTCGGCGTGGAGTTGCCACTGGCCACGCTGTTCGCGCACGCGACGCTGGAATCGCTGGCCGGTGTCGTGTCCGCAGCCGTCGCGGAAGCGGGCGCGCCCATGCTGTCGCCGATCGAAGTGGTCTCCCGCGCGCATCCCCTGCCGTTGTCGCATGCGCAGCAGCGGCTGTGGTTCCTGGCGCAGTTCGACGGCGGGAGTGCGGCGTACCACATCCCGCTTGCCCTGCGCCTGCATGGCGCGCTGGACGTCGGGGCCTGGGTTCGCAGCCTGGACGCGCTGTACGCGCGCCATGAGGCGCTGCGCACGGTGTTCGTCTGCGACGATGGCGCGGCGCGGGTCGAGTTGCTGCCTGCCGACGGTGGCCTGCCGCTGGTGCAGCACGACCTGCGGGATCGGGCCGATGCCGCGGAACACCTGGAAGTCCTGTGCCGCGAGGAGGTCGTCGCGGCCTTCGACCTGGCGCGCGGTCCGTTGATCCGTGGCCGCCTGGTGCGCGTGGCGGAGGATGCGCATGTGTTCCTGCTCACGCAGCACCACATCGTTTCGGATGGCTGGTCGCTGGGCGTGATGGCGCGGGAGCTGTCCGCGCTGTACACGGCCTTCGTCGAGGGCCGTCCGGATCCGCTGCCGCCGCTGGTGGTGCAGTACCCCGATTTCGCGGCGTGGCAGCGCCAGTGGCTGGCCGGCGAACGCCTGCAGGTGCAGGCGGACTACTGGCGACAGGCCCTGTCCGATGCGCCGGTGCGGCTGGAGTTGCCGACCGACCGGCCGCGTCCTGCGCAGCAGTCGTTTGCCGGTGCGAGCGTTCCCGTGCATCTGGACGCGGCACTGACCCGGGACCTGAAGCAGCTGAGCCAGGCACACGGGGTCACGCTGTTCATGACGGTGCTCGCGGCATGGGCGACGGTACTCGCGCGCCTGTCGGGCCAGGACGATCTGATCATCGGTTCGCCCACGGCGAACCGTGGACGTCGGGAGCTCGAGCCGCTGATCGGCTTCTTCGTCAATACGCTGGCGTTGCGCATCGACCTGTCGGGCGCGCCCAGCGGGTCGGAGCTGCTGGCCCGGGTGCGCCGCACGGCGCTGGCGGCACAGGACCATCAGGATCTGCCGTTCGAGCAGGTGGTGGAGATCGTGCAGCCCCCGCGCCAGCTGGATCACACGCCGCTGTTCCAGGTGATGTTCGCCTGGCAGAACAACGAGGCGACGGTTGCCGAACTGCCTGGCCTGCGCATCGAAGCAGCGGAGATGCCGTTCGACAGGGTCAAGTTCGACCTGGAGCTGAACCTGGGCGAGGCGGATGGCGCCATCGTCGGTACGTTGAGCTATGCCTGCGCGCTGTTCGACGCTGCCACGATGGAGCGGCACCGCGCCTACCTGCTGGCGGCGTTGCAGGCGCTGGTCGCCGACGTGGACCAGCCGGTTGCGCGGATCGACCTGCTGCCTGCGCAGGAGAGGTCGCTGCTGCTGGAGGGCTGGAACCGCACCGAGGGCGCGTGCCCTGCGGATCAGTGCATCCACCAGTTGTTCGAGCAGCAGGTGCGGGAGCGTCCGGAGGCGGAGGCCGTGGTGCACGACGGGCAGTCGCTCACGTATGCCGAACTCAATGCCCGGGCGAATCGGCTGGCGCACTGCCTGATCGAGCGAGGCGTGAAGCCGGACGATCGCGTGGCGATCTGCGTCGAGCGCAGCGTGGGGATGGTGGTCGGGCTGCTGGCGATCCTGAAGGCCGGTGGTGCCTATGTGCCGCTGGACCCGAGCTATCCGGTGGAGCGGCTGACGCAGCTGCTGGACGACTGTGCACCGCGACTGCTGCTGTGCGATGCGGCGGGTCGGCGAGCGCTCGGCGACGCGGCGGTGTCGGACGCATCGGGCTGGATCGACCTGGACCGGGCGTCCGCAGACTGCGCGGGCTATGCTTCGGACGATCCCGATGCGCGCGCGCGCGGGCTGACGCCGCGGCACCTGGCGTACATCATCTACACCTCCGGTTCGACGGGCACGCCCAAGGGCGTCATGGTCGAGCATCGCCAACTGGTCAATCTGACGGCATGGCATGCTGGCCGATTCGAGATGAAGCCGGGCAGCCGTTGCGTGCAGATGGCAAGCATCGCGTTTGATGCGAGCGTGTGGGAGATCTGGTCGACATTGTCTCATGGCGGGATTCTGTTGCTGCCGCCAGCGCCGGCAGCGGACGTGATGTCGATACTGCGATGGTGGGTGAGCCAGCCGATGGAAGCATGCTTCCTGACGACGCCATTGGCGGTCATCGCGCTGAACGAAGGCCTGATCAATCCCGATCTGAAATACCTGCTGGTGGGTGGCGATCGCCTGCAGAATGCCCCGACGTGGCTGCCCGATGGGCTGGAGCTGAGCAACAACTACGGGCCAACGGAGACGACGGTGTTCGCCACATCGTCCCGCGTGTCGGTCAACGAAGCTGTCGTTTCGATCGGTCGCCCGATCACCAATGTCCGCATCTATCTCCTTGACCGCCTGGGCCAGCCCGTCCCGCTCGGTGCGATCGGCGAGATCTACATTGGCGGCGCCGGTGTCGCGCGCGGCTACCTCAATCGCCCGGCGCTGACGGACGAGCGTTTCCTGCCCGATCCGTTCAGTCGCGTTCCCGGCGCGCGGATGTACCGTACCGGCGACCTGGGCCGGTATCGGCCGGACGGCAGCCTGGAGTTTCTCGGCCGCAACGACCAGCAGGTGAAGATCCGCGGTTTCCGCATCGAGCCCGGCGAAGTGGAAGCGCGCCTGGCCGAGCATCCTGCGGTGCGCAATGCGGTGGTCGTGGCCCGCGAGGACAGCCCGGGCGAGCGACGCCTTGTTGCGTACGTCGTGGCCTGGGACGATGCCGACGCCGACGAACTGGCCGGATCGCTGCGTGCGCACTTGGCCGCGTGCCTGCCCGATTACATGGTGCCTGCAGCCTACGTGCGCCTGGATGCGCTGCCGCTGACGCCCAACGGCAAGGTCGACCGGAAGGTGTTGCCGGCGCCGGGCGGCGATGCCTTCATCCGCCAGGGCTTTGCGGCACCGCAGGGCGAGATCGAGATCGCGCTTGCGCAGATCTGGAGTGATCTGCTCGGTGTGGAACGCATCGGGCGGCATGACAATTTCTTCGAGCTGGGCGGTCACTCATTGCTGGCGATACGCCTGCTCAGTCGCCTGCCGCATGCATTCGGCGTGGAGTTGCCACTGGCCACGCTGTTCGCGCACGCGACGCTGGAATCGCTGGCCGGTGTCGTGTCCGCAGCCGTCGCGGAAGCGGGCGCGCCGATGCTGTCGCCGATCGAAGTGGTCTCCCGCGCGCATCCCCTGCCGTTGTCGCATGCGCAGCAGCGGCTGTGGTTCCTGGCGCAGTTCGACGGCGGGAGTGCGGCGTACCACATCCCGCTTGCCCTGCGCCTGCATGGCGCGCTGGACGTCGGGGCCTGGGTTCGCAGCCTGGACGCGCTGTACGCGCGCCACGAGGCGCTGCGCACGGTGTTCGTCTGCGACGATGGCGCGGCGCGGGTCGAGTTGCTGCCTGCCGACGGTGGCCTGCCGCTGGTGCAGCACGACCTGCGGGATCGGGCCGATGCCGCCGAACACCTGGAAGTCCTGTGTCGCGAGGAGGTCGTCGCGGCCTTCGACCTGGCGCGCGGTCCGTTGATCCGTGGCCGCCTGGTGCGCGTGGCGGAGGATGCGCATGTGTTCCTGCTCACGCAGCACCACATCGTTTCGGATGGCTGGTCGCTGGGCGTGATGGCGCGGGAACTGTCCGCGCTGTACACGGCCTTCGTCGAGGGCCGTCCGGATCCGCTGCCGCCGCTGGTGGTGCAGTACCCCGATTTCGCGGCGTGGCAGCGCCAGTGGCTGGCCGGCGAACGCCTGCAGGTGCAGGCGGACTACTGGCGACAGGCCCTGTCCGATGCGCCGGTGCGGCTGGAGTTGCCGACCGACCGGCCGCGTCCTGCGCAGCAGTCGTTTGCCGGTGCGAGCGTTCCCGTGCATCTGGACGCGGCACTGACCCGGGACCTGAAGCAGCTGAGCCAGGCACACGGGGTCACGCTGTTCATGACGGTGCTCGCGGCATGGGCGACGGTACTCGCGCGCCTGTCCGGCCAGGACGATCTGATCATCGGTTCGCCCACGGCGAACCGTGGACGTCGGGAGCTCGAGCCGCTGATCGGCTTCTTCGTCAATACGCTGGCGTTGCGCATCGACCTGTCGGGCGCGCCCAGCGGGTCGGAGCTGCTGGCCCGGGTGCGCCGCACGGCGCTGGCGGCACAGGACCATCAGGATCTGCCGTTCGAGCAGGTGGTGGAGATCGTGCAGCCCCCGCGCCAGCTGGATCACACGCCGCTGTTCCAGGTGATGTTCGCCTGGCAGAACAACGAGGCGACGGTTGCCGAGCTGCCCGGCCTGCGCATCGAAGCAGCGGAGATGCCGTTCGACAGGGTCAAGTTCGACCTGGAGCTGAACCTGGGCGAGGCGGATGGCGCCATCGTCGGTACGTTGAGCTATGCCTGCGCGCTGTTCGACGCTGCCACGATGGAGCGGCACCGCGCCTACCTGCTGGCGGCGTTGCAGGCGCTGGTCGCCGACGTGGACCAGCCGGTTGCGCGGATCGACCTGCTGCCTGCGCAGGAGAGGTCGCTGCTGCTGGAGGGCTGGAACCGCACCGAGGTCGCGTACCCTGCGGATCAGTGCATCCACCAGTTGTTCGAGCAGCAGGTGCGGGAGCGTCCGGAGGCGGAGGCCGTGGTGCACGACGGGCAGTCGCTCACGTATGCCGAACTCAATGCCCGGGCGAATCGGCTGGCGCACTGCCTGATCGAGCGAGGCGTGAAGCCGGACGATCGCGTGGCGATCTGCGTCGAGCGCAGCGTGGGGATGGTGGTCGGGCTGCTGGCGATCCTGAAGGCCGGTGGTGCCTATGTGCCGCTGGACCCGAGCTATCCGGTGGAGCGGCTGACGCAGCTGCTGGACGACTGTGCACCGCGACTGCTGCTGTGCGATGCGGCGGGTCGGCGAGCGCTCGGCGACGCGGCGGTGTCGGACGCATCGGGCTGGATCGACCTGGACCGGGCGTCCGCAGACTGCGCGGGCTATGCTTCGGACGATCCCGATGCGCGCGCGCGCGGGCTGACGCCGCGGCACCTGGCGTACATCATCTACACCTCCGGTTCGACGGGCACGCCCAAGGGCGTCATGGTCGAGCACGCCCAAGTCGTCAGCTTGTTCGAGGCGACCCGCGACTTGTACGACTTCAGCGAAAAAGACACCTGGTGCGTCTTCCATTCGTTCGCGTTCGATTTCTCCGTGTGGGAAATGTGGGGCGCCTGGTCGTACGGCGGCAAGCTGGTGATCGTGCCCCGCGATGTCGCCCGATCCGCCGACGACTTCCACCGGCTGGCGTGCGCTGCTGGCGTCACCGTCCTGAATCAGACCCCCAGCGCGTTTCGCGGTTTCATCGAAGCCAGCAGCCGAGCTGGCCTGAAGGACACGCTGCGCTACGTGATCTTCGGTGGCGAGGCGCTGGAGCCGGCGATGCTGAAGGCGTGGTTCGCCCATCATCCGGATTCCTCGCCGCAGCTGGTCAACATGTACGGGATCACGGAGACGACCGTCCACGTCACCTTCCACGCGCTGGAAGAGGCGAGCTGCATGCAGCGTGGCAGCCCGATCGGCCGGCCGATTCCGAGCCTGCGCATCTATCTGCTGGACCCGCTCGGCCAGCCCGTGCCGCTCGGGGCGGTCGGCGAGATCCACGTGGGTGGCCTGGGCGTGGCGCGCGGCTACCTCAACCGTCCGGAGTTGACCGCAGCGCGTTTCGTCGATGATCCATTCAGTACGGTTGCCGGTGCACGGATGTATCGATCCGGTGATCTTGCGCGCTACCTGCCCGACGGGCGCCTGGAGTTCATCGGCCGCAACGATCATCAGGTCAAGATCCGCGGTTTCCGCATCGAACTCGGGGAGATCGAGGCCCGGCTGGTGGAGCACGCCTGGGTCAAGGATGCCGTGGTGCGTGCAGTCGGCGACGATGCCGTCGAAAAGCGTCTCACGGCGTATCTCGTGCTGGAGGAGGGCGTGGATGCCAGCGAGTCGGTGAACGGCCTTCGCGACTATCTCGTCCATCATCTTCCTGATTACATGGTGCCGGCCGCGTATGTGTCGATTCCCGAGATTCCGCTGACCGCCCACGGCAAGCTGAACACAAAGGCCTTGCCCTTGCCCGATGGCAGCGCCTTTGCGAGAAGGCAGTACGAAGCGCCGCGCACTGTCGAGGAAGAAGTTCTCTGTGACATCTGGTCGGAGGTGATGCAGGTCGAACGGGTCGGCGTGAACGACAATTTCTTCGAGATCGGCGGGGATTCAATCCTGTCCTTGAAGGTCGTCCAGCGCGCCAAGGCGCGCGGCCTGTCGATCAGCGTCAGCGATGTATTCGCATACCAGACGGTTGCCGGCCTGGCCCAGGCAGCGGGGCATCTCCCCGATGACAGGCGCATCGACATCGACGCCTTGCGCCTTGCCGAAGACCTGAGGCTGGCGTTGCCGGAAGCCCGGGCGGATGCCTACCCGCTGACGGCCATGCAGGCGCGGATGGTCGCCGAGTACAGGAAGAACCGCGAGCACGGCCTGGGGATCTATCATGTCCAGCAATGCTTCGAGTTCAGGGACGTGCGTCCCTCGGCAGAGGCGATGCGCCAGGCACTCAAGCTGCTGGTTGCAGCGCATCCCGTTTTCCGCACGGCCTTGATCCAGGTCGGCGAGACGACGGTTCAGGCGATCACACCGGAAGACGCATTCGCTTTCGAATTCATCGAGGAAGACCTGCGCGCATGCACCGAGGCCGAAAGGGACATGCGCTTGCGCGACCATGTCATCCGCGATCGAGGACGCGTCTTCCCGGACGAGGCACTGCTCCGGTTCGCCTGGTTCCGGACGGCGGACGACATGTTCGTGCTCGTCCATTCCATCCATCACGCGATCGACGACGGCTGGGGCAACCAGCATTTCCTCGGCCAGCTCTTCCAGGCCTACATCCGCCTGCGCAACGGTGAAACGCCGGATGTCGAGCCTGCCGGCAATGTATTCCGGGAATACGTTGCGCTCCAGCTCGAGTTGGCCGATTCGAAGGAGGCGCGGTCGTTCTGGTCATCCAGGCGCTTCCACCCCTGCGGCATCGACACGCTGCAGCGCCATCCTGGCCGAACGCAGAACCGGTACGGCTCGGTCATGACGATCGATGCGAGCACGACCGGCAGGCTCCGGACGCTGGCCAGGCGCCTGGGCGTGTCGCTGAAGTCCGTATTGCTCGGTGCCTATCTGGAAACGATCCGGTCGTGGTCATGCGTCGCGTCGCCCACGGTCGGTGTCATCGTCAACGGACGCTCCGAAAGGCTTTCCGATCCGCTGGGGTCGTTGGGGCTCTTCTGGAACATGCTGCCTTTCGGTCACGACGAGTGGATCGCCGACCACGGCCAGAACGTGCAGGCCATCCAGCGAGGGCTGCTCGACATGGAGCGCCACGCGGCGTTTCCGCACGACAGCATCGAAGCGTTGCAGGGGGCGTCGGGTCTGTTCTTTGCGACTTTCAACTATCTCGATTTCCACAATGCGGTTTCGCTTCCGGCCGACGAAGGCATCGAACTCGCAAGGGTGTACGGTCACGACAAATTTCATTACCCTTTGAACCATGCGTTCTCGGTCGATCGATCGAACGATGCCATCAACGTTTGCGTCCAGTACGACGACGAATATTTCGACGGGCGCGATGTTCATGCGCTGAATGTCAGGCTTCTCGATGTTCTGGAGAAATTTTCTGCGTAATGGCCGGAAGGCCATCCCGGGCAGCGGCAGCTGCTCGCGGCGACGGGGCGCGGGAAGCTGCGTCACGTGTGGATGGTCGCCAAGGCCAACGATGCAGCGGCACAAACTACTCTGAGGTAATCCAATGCAATTCGGCACGTTCTATCCGCTCCAGATTCCACGCCCCTGGGATGAAGGCTCAGAGGTCGAGGCTTACCGCAACGCACTCGCGCAGGTCGAACTTTGCGACCGGCTCGGATTCAGCCACGCATGGGCGATGGAACACCATTTCCTGGAGGAGTATTCGCACTCGTCCGCGCCCGAAATCTTCCTGGCGGCCTGTTCGCAGATCACCCGGCAGATACGACTCGGCCACGGCGTCGTGCTGATGCCGTCCGGCTACAACCATCCGGCGCGTGTGGCCGAGAAGCTGGCGGCGCTGGATGTCATCTCGAACGGGCGCGTAGAGTGGGGCACGGGCGAAGGCTCGTCGGCAATGGAGCTGGAAGGCTTCAACATAGCGCTTGCCAGCAAGCGGACGCAGTGGGAGGAGTCGGTGATTGAATGCGCGAGGATGCTGGCGCTGGATCCCTATCCGGGGTTTCAGGGCACCTCGTTCACGATGCCCTGCAGGAATGTCGTTCCCAAGCCCCTGCAGAAGCCGCATCCCCCGCTTTGGCTCGCCTGTTCCAACCGGGAGTCGATCAAGCGCGCCGCCCGCCTCGGCATGGGTGCGATGACGTTCGCGTTCGTCGATCCGGACGATGCAAGGGAATGGGTCGATGACTACTACAGGATCATCAAGGAAGAATGCGTCCCGATCGGGGGTGCGGTGAACGCCAACATCATGATGGTCACCGGCCTGTCCGTCCACAACGATCCGGCGGAAGCGGTGCGCCGCGGCGGCGATGGATTCAATTTCTTCAATTATGCGCTGCATCATTTCTATGCGTTCGGCAGCTACAAGCCCGGGCGGACGGATCTGTGGAAGGAATACGAAGCCGCACGCGAAAAGATTCCCATGGCCGGCCCGGAGCGCGGCATCGGTTCGCCAAGCGACCTTCGCAAGTACTTGCGAAGGTTCGAAGCGGCAGGCGTCGATCAGATTGCATTCATTCCCCAGTGCGGTCGCGTGACCCACGAGCACGTGTGCGAGTCGCTGATGCTGTTTGCGTCCGCGGTCATGCCCGAATTCCGTGATCGGCATGAGGCCCGCGAGAAGCAGAAGGCGACAGAGCTTGCTCCGTTCATCGATGCGGCCCTGGAACGCAAGCAGCGCACCGACCCGCTCAAGGATGAGGAAATCCCTGCGGTGACGGCGCTGGGGCGGCGCATCACGGAGCAGGGCCGCATTTCGAAGGCGTCGCAGGCATGAACGTGGATTCGTCCGCGGCGCGTCTGCGAGCGCATCGTTGCCGCATCGTCGGCCCGCTTTTTCTTAGTCAGCGCAACAGCATGGCCCGCAGGTCGCTTGCGAGGGGAAGTCTCGGATGATTCGTATCGCACCGGAGTCGCTGGGCAGTGCAAGGTTCCTCAAGGAATATGGCGTCAAGTACGCATACCTTGCCGGGGCGATGTACAAGGGCATCGCCTCGAAAGAGCTCGTCGTGGCGCTCGGCAAAGCGGGCCTGCTCGGGTATCTGGGTACTGGCGGGATGAATCGCAGCGAGGTCGAGGCCTCCATCCGTTACATCCAGCGGGAACTCGACCGCGGCCAGGGGTATGGCTTGAATCTCCTCTGCAACCTCGACAGACCGGAGCTCGAGGAAGAGGTCGTGGACCTGTGCCTCAAGTACGGCGTCCGCTTCGTCGAGGCAGCGGCGTTCATCCAGCTGACGCCGAGCGTGGTCCGCTACAGGCTCCACGGAATCAGGCGAAATGACCGGGGGGAGGTGGTGGTCCCGAATCGCGTCCTCGCGAAAGTCTCGCGCCCCGAAGTGGCCAGGGTATTCATGGAGCCGGCGCCAGCTGCGATCGTGGACCAACTGGTAGCGGCAGGCCAACTGACCCCTGAAGAAGCGCGACTGGGCCGCACCGTGCCGGTCGCGCATGAAATCTGCGTCGAGGCCGATTCAGGTGGCCACACCGACCAGGGGGTCGCTTATGCGCTCATGCCGGCGATATTCGGCCTGCGCGATGAAGTGCAGGGCAGGTTCTCCTATGACAAGCCCATCCTGGTGGGTGCCGCAGGTGGCATCGGTTCGCCCCATGCGGCAGCGGCCGCCTTCGCAATGGGTGCCGATTTCGTGCTGACCGGATCGATCAATCAGTGCACCGTCGAAGCGGGCACCAGCGATTCGGCAAAGGATTTGCTGCAGGGAGTCGGCGTCAACGACACCGCCTATGCGCCAGCGGGTGACATGTTCGAGCTTGGTGCGAAGGTGCAGGTCGTCAAGCGTGGCGTCTTCTTTCCTGCGAGGGCGAACAAGTTGTACGAACTGTACCAGCGGCATGCATCGCTTGACGAAATCGACAGGGAGACCCGCCACCAGTTGGAATCCAAGTATTTCCAGCGGTCGTTCGAGGATGTCTGGGAGGAAACGCGGGCGTACTACATGCGGTCCAATCCCGATCGGATCGCGGATATCGACCAGAATCATCGAAAGAAGATGCTGCTCGTCTTCCGCTGGTATTTCGTCCACTCCACCCGGCTCGCAGTCCAGGGGATCCAGGAGCAACGGGTGAATTACCAGATCCAGTGCGGGCCCGCGATGGGCGCATTCAATCTGTGGGTGAAAGGCACCGCCCTGGAGTCGTGGCGGAACAGGCGGGTCGCCGACATTGCCCAGCGGCTCATGCATGGTGCCGCTGAGGTGCTTCAGGCCAACCTGTCCGGGATGGTTGCGCGCAGCAGGGCCGATGCCTCGCGAGACGTTGTGCAATGACCTGGGCTGCCCGGGGCTGATCGATCTTCACGCCGTGCACGTGTTTCCATCGCGATTCGCGCCGGCCCAAGGCGTTCATGCCTCGGGCCAGGCGCTTCGTTGTCCTGTGGTCATGGACTGGATTCCTGCGGTGGAAGGCCCCGTGCGGATCGGCCAGTCGTGAGGGCTGGAGCGTGTGATGCACTTTTTCGTGTGCCGCGAAGGTCGTCCGGGGGCGTGAGCCAAGGCGCGCGCCGCCGCCAAGGCTGGCCGCCTTGGCAAGGTGCGCAACGCCGGATCGCGCCCCCGGACGACCTTCCCTCCGGGTTGCGCCCCTGTGGCGCCGAGACTGCGGCCCGTGGCTTGCCTTGGCCACCAGCCAAGGACTGCGCCACGGAACCTTGCCTCGGTGCCACAGGCTGCGCAACGCGGCATACGAAAAAGTGCATCACACGCTCTAAGCGTTTCCGGACGATTCCATGGCCCTGTCATGCATGTGTTCCGGGAATCCAAGATACTCCAGCGCGCGGTTGCGGATCCTGATCAGAACTTCTTCAGGTGACAGGCCTTGCTGTGACGATGAGACGAACGGCAGCGCAAAGACGATCCTGTCCCCTGCACTGACACCGCCGAGAACCAGGGGGCCGCCCTCGCTTGCCGAGGGCAGGAAGACCAGCCTCTCCACCCTCAGGCCGTCTGTGGACGCCGGCATTTCGATCCGGCCGAGGTTGGACGAAGCAAGGCCCGGAGTCTTCTTCTCAAGGCTGCGAATCCATGAAAACGACACGTTCTGCGTGTCGCCGATGAATCGTTGCAGGGTTGCCGTGGCGTCGAATGCGGCCGGAACCCGCTTGGCGAAGGGAGCGAATGCCGACAGCGCATCGATGAGCGATGGTTCGATCGACGGGATATCCGGGCGGATCATGGCGTGTCTGTCCACCAATGTCTGGATCGTCCCGTTCATCTCCCGAGCGTTTTCCCAGAACGTGCGCTTGCTGGAATACTTGATCGGAAAGGTGATTCCGCCGTTGCAGAAGCAGAAGACGTCTCCCGTGGGAGGAACTGCGCGTCGCCTCAGATCGAAGGGGACGAAGATCTTCCTCTGTGGCTTCGCAAATCCTCCGGTGACGTCCGCATGCGCCAGCAGGCACGCGGTCGATACCGCGGAACCCACGGTCACCGAGTGCTCCCTGCAGGACGCAAGCAGGCGGCCGGACGCCTCCGTGTCGAATTCGAAGAGAACAACGCCAGCGCGCCGGTCCCTCCAGTACGCGCGGTAAAGGGCGGCATAGTCATCCGACCCGAAATGGTAGGGGCGCCTTCTCCATTTCCGGTTCGCAAGAGCCGTCAGGCCTCGCGCCACAAGTCCTCTGAGGGTGGTGCGTGGATGGAGGAAATCCATCAGATCGGGCGGGGGCAGTGAGCGGCTTTCCTGATCCATGTCCGCATATCGTGAGAGCAGGTCCCTGATCAGGCCTGCCAGCGCCATGCCGTCGCATATGCTGTGGTTGCAGAGTACGAGCAGCTCGGAGATGTTCTCGGATTGCAGGAGCAGGCAGCGGATCAGCGGGCCGCGTTCCAGATCGAAGGGTATGCGGGCCTCGTCCGCCAGCAGATCCAGCCACTGCGATTCGCTCACCCTGGGAACGACCTGGATCCCTGCGGGCGAGACGCCCTCGGCGCTGAAGTACGCTTCATGCCGTTGGTCGAAGATGACTTTCGCCATCAGCAGCGGATGCATGCTGCAGACTGCGGAGAGCGCCTGCTGGAGCCGTTGTTCGTCCACTGCGCCTGCGATTCGGGCAACCATCATCACCGTACTGGCGGGGCTCATGAAAAAGAGCCTTTCAAGCCGGGACATCCTTCGTATGCAGCCCGGAATCGTCGCGCCTGTCTTCCGATCGTCCCCAGGGGATGTATTCATCTATCCGTTCCGTCCTGCCTGAATCGCGCCGGACACCCTGGAGGGCATCGGGGTGCATCGCGTGGTCTCTGTGAGCTTGAATTATTGCCGATCACGGGCCGCTTCGGCCTCTGATGGCGAATGCGTGTGATCGAAGCAGTTCGTCTCGCGTCGATCGGCCTGGTCGAGGGCAGGCTCCAGCGCATCCGAAGCCCGGTGTGTCTTCGAGAGGCGACATTCTCCGTCCACGATTCGACGCGTGACCATGCCGATCACGCAGCCCGCTGAAGTCGTTCACCCGTGACGCATTCGGCCGTTTCGGCTGCATGGTCCGCCTGACGGTTCAGCAGATCCTGCGTCGAGGCCGGCGTCCTGTCCGGAAGCGTGGCCTTCGCGTCCGTGCGCCCGGCGGCCATGCGCGCCACAGGGTGATCCGCAAGGGGACCGCATGCTGCACCTTCGAGCCGGGCTGGGCCTTTAGCCGGCACGGGGGCACCGCGTCGGGAGGCACCGGCAGATAAAAAGATAGCCCGCGCAATCGGCGGGCTATCTGATTGATTTTCAAATTGATTCTGGTGGCTATGGGTGGACTCGAACCACCGACCCCAGCATTATGAGTGCTGTGCTCTAACCGGCTGAGCTACATAGCCTTGGGGGCGGGCATTGTCCACGCTGCGCCGGCCAGCGTCAACCGGCACCAAATGCGGATGACGCTGGCTTCGACCGTCCGGGATAATGGCGGCTTCACGCACCGCCTTTCCCCCCGATCCGGCCGCAGTGTTGACGGAGCCTCCCGGCCCGAGCTGCGCGCCGGATCCGCATCCGGACGCCGCCGCCCATGAACAGCACCCACCGCAAGCCCCTGCCGGGCACCGCCCTCGACTATTTCGACGCCCGCGCGGCGGTGGAGGCGCTGCAGCCGGGGGCTTGGTCGGGCCTGCCGTACACCTCGCGCGTGCTGGCCGAGAACCTGGTGCGCCGCGCCGATCCCGCGCGGATCGACGCCTTCCTGTCGCAGCTGATCGAACGCAGGCGCGACCTCGACTTTCCCTGGTTCCCGGCGCGCGTGGTCTGCCACGACATCCTCGGCCAGACCGCGCTGGTCGATCTCGCCGGCCTGCGCGACGCCATCGCCGACCAGGGCGGCGACCCGGCGCAGGTCAATCCGGTCGTGCCGGTGCAGCTCATCGTCGACCACTCGCTGGCGGTGGAGTGCGGTGGCTACGATCCGGATGCGTTCGCGAAGAACCGCGCGATCGAGGACCGCCGCAACGAGGACCGCTTCCACTTCATCGACTGGACGAAGAAGGCCTTCCGCAACGTCGATGTGATCCCGCCGGGCAACGGGATCATGCATCAGATCAACCTGGAGCGGATGTCGCCGGTGATCGGTGTCATCGATGGTGTGGCCTATCCCGACACCTGCGTCGGCACCGACAGCCACACGCCGCATGTCGATGCGCTGGGCGTGATCGCGATCGGCGTCGGCGGCCTCGAAGCCGAGAACGTGATGCTCGGCCGCGCGTCGTGGATGCGCCTGCCCGACATCATCGGCGTCGAACTCACCGGCAAGCCGCAGCCGGGCATCACCGCGACCGACATCGTGCTCGCCCTGACCGAATTCCTGCGCAAGCAGAAGGTCGTCGGTGCGTACCTCGAATTCCGTGGCGAAGGCGCGGCAGCGCTGACCCTGGGCGATCGCGCGACGATCTCGAACATGGCGCCGGAGTACGGCGCGACCGCGGCGATGTTCTTCATCGACGGCAACACGCTCGACTACCTGCGCCTCACCGGCCGCAGCGACGAGCAGGTGGCGCTGGTCGAGACCTACGCGAAGACCCTGGGCTTGTGGGCCGACGATCTCGCCAGCGCGCAGTACGAACGCACGCTCAGCTTCGATCTCTCCACGGTCGTGCGCAACATGGCCGGACCGTCGAATCCGCATGCCCGCGTCGCGGTCAGCGACCTCGCTGCGAAGGGCATCGCCGATGAGGCCAAGCTGCAGGCGGGCAAGGCGCAGGAAGCCGAAGGCCTGATGCCCGACGGCGCGGTGATCATCGCCGCGATCACCAGTTGCACCAATACCTCGAACCCGCGCAACGTCATCGCCGCCGGCCTGCTCGCGCGCAACGCGCGCCGCGCCGGGCTGGTGCGCAAGCCGTGGGTGAAGAGTTCGCTCGCGCCCGGCTCGAAGGCCGTCGCGCTGTATCTCGAAGAGGCCGGCCTGAAGGACGACCTCGAAGCGCTCGGCTTCGGCATCGTCGCCTTCGCCTGCACCACCTGCAACGGCATGAGCGGCGCGCTGGATCCCAAGATCCAGCAGGAGATCATCGACCGCGACCTGTACGCGACGGCCGTGCTCAGCGGCAACCGCAACTTCGATGGCCGCATCCATCCCTATGCCAAGCAGGCCTTCCTCGCCTCGCCGCCGCTGGTCGTCGCCTACGCCATCGCCGGCACCATCCGCTTCGACATCGAGAAGGATGCGCTGGGCCATGACGCATCGGGCCATCCGATCACGCTCAAGGACCTGTGGCCGAGCGATGCCGAGATCGACGCGATCGTGAAGGCGAGCGTGAAGCCGGAACAGTTCCGCAAGGTCTACGAGCCGATGTTCAAGGTCGTGGTCGAACACGGCGAGCGCGTGACGCCGCTGTACGACTGGCGCCCGATGAGCACCTACATCCGTCGTCCGCCGTACTGGGAAGGCGCGCTCGCCAAGCCGCGCACGCTGCAGGGCCTGCGTCCGCTCGCCGTGCTCGGCGACAACATCACGACAGACCATCTGTCGCCGTCGAACGCGATCCTGCTCGACAGCGCCGCCGGCGAATACCTCGCGAAGATGGGCCTGCCGGAAGAGGACTTCAATTCCTACGCCACGCATCGCGGCGACCACCTCACCGCGCAGCGCGCCACGTTCGCCAATCCGACCCTGCTCAACGAGATGGTGCGCAACGCCGACGGCACGGTGAAGAAGGGCTCGCTCGCCCGCGTCGAGCCGGAAGGCCAGGTCATGCGCATGTGGGAAGCGATCGAAACCTACATGGACCGCGGCCAGCCGCTGATCATCATCGCCGGTGCCGACTACGGCCAGGGCAGTTCGCGCGACTGGGCGGCCAAGGGCGTGCGCCTCGCCGGCGTGGAGGCGATCGTCGCCGAAGGCTTCGAACGCATCCACCGCACCAACCTCATCGGCATGGGCGTGCTGCCGCTGGAGTTCAAGCCCGGCACCACGCGCCTCACCCTCGGCCTCGACGGCACCGAAACCTACGACGTGATCGGCGCCCGCACCCCGCGCGCCGACCTCACCCTCGTCGTGCATCGCCGCAACGGCGAACGCCTCGAAGTCCCGGTCACCTGCCGCCTCGACACCGCCGAGGAAGTCTCGATCTACGACGCTGGCGGCGTCCTGCAGCGGTTCGCGCAGGATTTCCTCGAAGCGAGCAAGGTGGCCTGACGCCGATGTCGGGAACGATGAAGTGGATGAGCCCCGCGTCGCTTCGTGTAAATGACATCATGCCGGCATGACTCGCGATCCTGTGCCCGCCGCAGGCGACCTCCTGATCTACCCGGCTTCGGGCAGCGAGGCAGGCATCCGCGTGCTGCTGGTCGGCGAGACGGTCTGGCTCACCCAGCGCCAGATCGCCGAGTTGTATGGTGTCTCGGTCAAGACGGCCAATGAGCACCTGCAGAACGTCTACGACGAGCATGAGCTCGAACCTGAACGAACTATCCGGAAATTCCGGACAGTTCAAACCGAAGGCGGGCGCGAGGTCCGCCGCCAGCTCGACCACTACAGCCTGGAGGCCATTCTGGCCGTCGGCTACCGGGTGCGTTCCGTGCAGGGCACGGCCTTCAGGCAGTGGGCCACGGCGCGTCTGGGCGAATACCTGGTCAAGGGCTTCGCCCTCGACGACGAGCGGCTGAAGGGCGGGCGCGGACCGGCGGATCATTTCGACGAACTGCTCGCGCGCATCCGCGAGATCCGTGCCAGCGAGGCGCGGGTGTACCAGCGTATCCGCGAGATCTTCGCGATGGCCATGGACTACCGCGAAGGCGACGAGGCCACGCAGCGCTTCTTCGCGATCATGCAGAACAAGATGCACTACGCGGCGACGGGGCTCACGGCGGCGGAGATCGTGCGCGCCCGCGCGGATGCGGGCAAGCCCAACATGGGCGCGACGACATGGAAGGGTAGCCGCGTGCTCAAGCAGGATGTGGGTGTCGCCAAGAACTATCTGGACGCGCGCGAAGTCGACACCCTCAACCGCATCACCGTGATGTTCCTCGACCAGGCCGAATTCCGCGCCATGCGCCGCCAGGACATCCGGTTGGCCGACTGGGACGGCTTCCTCGACAAGTTCCTGCGCGATACCGAGCTGCCGGTCCTGCAGGGTGCCGGCAAGGTCGCGCATCGCGACGCGCTGGACTGGGCCGAGCGCCAGTACGACGCCTTCGCCGAGCGGCGGCGGCTGGAGGCGGAGCAGGTGGCTGAGTCGCGGTATCTGGAGGATTTGCGGGAGGCGGCGGAGACGTTGGACAAAGCGTCGTCGAACAGGTCGTCGAATCAATCGCCACAGGTTGGCGCGCGCAAGCGGCGTCGCGAATGAAACACGTCGCCACAGTCGCTCCCCGCCGTCTGGTTACAGGTCGCACCCCATGACCATCCTCCGCTGCACCGCCAAGCTGCTCAAGCGCCTGAAACAGCCGGCCAAACCCGTCGAGCCCGCGTCGCAGGGCAATCCGCTGGGCGAGTGGTACGCCGATGTCGAGGTCTGGCGACGGCAGCCGTTCGTGGTGATGCTCAATGCCGCGACCGGTGCGATGCTGGTGCTGCCGGGCGATGCGGCCAATCTTCGCCGGCTGCATGAGCGGGCCTTGCTGCAGTTCGCGATGCTGGCCGAGCATTTCGGGGTGCGGGGTGCGGGTGTCGATGCGGAGCTGCACGGTTTCGATGCCGGCTTCGCGTTCGGAGCCACGCGCGACCGCAGCCTGCTGACGTCGCTCAATCAACGCAAGTACGGCGTGTGGCTGCATCTTGAGCACGGCGACCATGTGTTGCCGGATCTGGCTGCACGCGAGTGGGAGGGCTTGTTCAAGCATCCCGCACTCGGTTGGAACACGCGCCACAATATGGAATACCACACGCCGGTCGATCTGGTCCGCCAGCGCCTGATGCCGGCCGCCGACATTCTTCCATTCCCCTCGACTCGACATTGACGCCATGACCCATCGTCCGCAGATCCACGCGCCTCAACTGAGAATCCCCGCCACCTACCTGCGCGGCGGCACGTCGAAGGGCGTGTTCTTCCGGCTCGAAGACCTGCCGGTAGCGGCGCAGGTGCCGGGCGCGGCGCGCGATGCGTTGCTGATGCGCGTCATCGGCAGCCCGGACCCCTACGCGAAGCACACCGACGGCATGGGCGGGGCGACGTCGAGCACCAGCAAGTGCGTGATCATCTCGAAGAGCACGCAGCCGGATCATGATGTCGACTATCTGTACGGACAGATTGCGATCGACACCGCGTTCGTCGACTGGAGCGGCAACTGCGGCAATCTGTCGACGGCGGTGGGGCCGTTCGCGATCGCGAACGGCTTCATCGATCCGGCGCGGCTGCCGGAGAACGGCACGTTCCCGGTCAGGGTGTGGCAGGCGAACATCGGCAAGACCATCGTCTGCCACGTGCCGATCGCGAGCGGCGAGGTGCAGGAGACCGGCGATTTCGAGCTGGACGGCGTGACCTTCCCGGCGGCGGAGATCGTGCTGGAGTTCATCGATCCGGCGGACGAGGGCGAAGGCGAGGGCGGAGGATCGATGTTCCCCACCGGCAACCTCGTCGACGATCTCGACGTGCCGGGCGTCGGCACGCTGAAGGCGACGATGATCAACGCCGGGATCCCGACCGTGTTCGTCAACGCCGCCGACATCGGCTACACCGGCACCGAGCTGCAGGATGCGATCAACGGCAATCCCGACGAGCTGGCGATGTTCGAGGCGATCCGCGCGCATGGCGCGGTGCGCATGGGGCTGATCCGCGACGTGTCCGAGGCGCCGAAGCGCCAGCACACGCCCAAGGTCGCCTTCGTCGCGCCGCCGGCCGACTACACCGCCTCCAGCGGCAAGCGCATCGCCGCCGGCGAGATCGACCTGCTGGTGCGCGCGCTGTCGATGGGCAAGCTGCACCACGCGATGATGGGCACGGCGGCGGTGGCGATCGGTACCGCCGCGGCGATCCCCGGCACCCTGGTCAGCGACGCGGCCGGCGGCGGCGCACGCACGGCGGTGCGTTTCGGGCATCCCTCGGGGACGTTGCGCGTGGGCGCGGAGGCCGCACAGGTCGACGGCCAGTGGGTGGTGCGCAAGGCGGTGATGAGCCGCAGCGCCCGGGTGCTGATGGAAGGCGCGGTGCGGGTGCCGGCGGACACGCTGCCGGGCTGAATCCGCATCGCCGCTCGCACCTGAACCGCAGCGGCGGGCCTCGGCTTGTCGTCGCCGGAAAGCCGTGGCAGAGTCGATCCCAGCGGCCCCCGTGGCCAACAGAGCAGGAGTCCGCATCGTGATCGATCCGGACGGTTATCGACCGAATGTCGCGATAGTCCTCATGCACCCGGATGGCCGGGTGTTCTGGGCGCGCCGTATCCGCCGCGACGGCTGGCAGTTCCCGCAGGGCGGGATGAACAGCGACGAGACGCCCACCGAGGCGATGTATCGCGAGCTGCGCGAGGAGACCGGGCTGCTGCCCGAGCATGTCGACGTGCTGGGCTCGACGCCGGGCTGGCTGCGCTACCGCCTGCCGCCCCGGGCCGTGCGCCGCCACGAGCGGATGGTCTGCATCGGTCAGAAGCAGGTCTGGTTCCTGCTGCGCTTCACCGGCGAGGACAGCGACCTGAAGCTGGACCTGACCGATTCCCCCGAGTTCGACCATTGGCGCTGGGTGGACTTCTGGTACCCGCTGGAGCACGTGGTCAACTTCAAGCGATCGGTCTATGCCGACGCCCTGCGCCACCTGGCGCCGTTCGCCCGGCAGGTGGCCGGCGCCCAGGCCATCCCGCCGATCAGCCTGGAGCCCCGGCGCTGGTCGCGCTTCGGTGGCCGTCGCCGCCCGCCGGCGGCACCCCGCAGCGCAGGTGGCCCCGGGGCTGGCACCGGTTCCGGACCGGGCAGCGGATCCGACGTCGGCCAGAATTGACAATCATTCTCATCCGTGGCGAAATGAGAACCGTTCCCACCGGACCGGTCCTTCCGCCATGTATGTCTGCCTCTGCAACGGTGTCACCGAACGCGAGATCCGCCAGACCGCCCACAACGGCTGCCGCACCATGTCGGAGCTGACGATGCGCACCGGCTGCGGTGCGGGCTGCGGCAGCTGCGTGTGCATGGCCACCGGCATCCTGGACGAGGTGCACGGCAGCGCCGAGGCCGCTGCGGTCGCGAACGCGGCCTGATCCCTCCGATCCGCGCGCCGCGCGGGCGTCGTCGCGCAATCGCACACGATTCGCATTCCTTCATCGTTTCCCGATCGCGGCTACAGTACCGGCCTGTTTGCAACGGAGGCCGGACATGAAGGGCAACCCCAAGACCATCGAATTCCTCAACAAGGCGCTCTTCAACGAGCTGACCGCGATCAACCAGTATTTCCTGCATGCAAAGATGCTGAAGAACTGGGGCCTGAAGGAACTCGCCGAACACGAGTACCACGAGTCGATCGACGAGATGAAGCACGCCGACAAGCTGTCGGACCGCATCCTCTTCCTCGACGGCCTGCCGAACTTCCAGGCGCTGGGCAAGCTGCGCATCGGCGAGAACCCCAAGGAACTGCTGGAGTGCGACCTGGCGCTCGAATACGAAGCGGTGCCGCTGCTGCGCGAAGCCATCGCGCACTGCGAGCAGGTCGGCGATTACGTCAGCCGCCAGCTGTTCGCCGACATCCTCGATTCCGAGGAAGAGCACATCGACTGGATCGAGACCCAGCTGTCGCTCATCGAGCGCCTGGGTGAGCAGAACTACCTGTTGACCAAGATCGAGAGCTGATCCGCTGTGAAGTGAAAAGCGCCGGGATTTCCCGGCGCTCTTCGTTGGGGGCCTCGCTCAGCCCGAGAGCAGGTTCCTGACCTGCAGCCTGATCGATGCAAGATCGACGCCGCGGCCTATCACCTCATCCGCAGACCACTCGAATCTGTCTGACCAGTAGCTCGATTTGTCGTTGAGCCGGATGGCGATCTCGCTGCTGACGTGGCGGGCCTTGATCGAGGCATCCGACCAGAGCTTGGACAACTCGAATTCCTGCTCGCGGTCATGGCACTTTTGACCGCCGCTCTTCTCAAGATAGCGTTCTGTCTCGATGATCGCCTGCTCGATCGCGTGCAGGGCTGCGTCCTTTTGTGCGTCGCGGTGGTGGCGATCCTTCTGCAGATAGTTCAGCAGATTCTGCAAAGGGCCGAGGAAGACCGAAGCGATTCCGTTCATACGCCTGCCTTGGGCCGCAGCCTCAACCGGTGGATGCCTGCGACATGGCCGCGCGCAGCGCCGCGCGGGCGCGGGCGAACTCGTTGGCGATCATCGCGACCGCCACGGCTGGGCGTTCCAGCGTGCCCATGCGCGCGCCGAGTTCGACGCGCTTGGCGGCGTTGGACAGCGACATCGCGCCGAGGTTGGCGCTGGACGACTTGAGGGTGTGTGCGGCGTTGCGCAGGCCTTCCATGTCCGGACCGGCGGCGGCGGTTTCCAGCGCGGCGATGATCGTCGGCGTGTCGTCGAGGAAGACCTCGATCAGTCGATCGACTTCGCCGCCGAGGATGCTGCGCAGTTCGTCGAGCACGGACGCGTCGAGGACCGGTGCGGGTGGTTCGGCCGGGGCGGCGGCGGGCTTGGCGGATGGCGTGGTATTCACGAAGGGATTGGCCGGCAGATGCGAACGGGTGGCCGCCGCCTGGAGCGTGGCGTCGGGCGATGATGCCGCAGCCGGTGGCTGCGCCGCCACCGGCGATGCGGGCGCCGGCGCGTAGGCGGGCGTCGGGGGGGCCGCGGACACGGCGGGTGCGATGACCGGTGCCGGTGCAACGGCAGGCGCGGCCACGGCCGGCGGCGGGGCCGGGCGCAGCGGCGCGGGCTGCTGTGGCGCCGCGGGAGGCGCCTGCACGGCTGCAATGGCGGGCGGCGCGGGGACCGGAGAAGGGGCTGGTGCCGCTGCCGGAGCCGGAGCTGCAACAGGCGCAGGTGCCGGCGGCGGGGCGGGCGCTGCGACGGCTTCGGGGGCCGGGACGGGCTCGGGCGACGGCGCCGCCGCGTGTTCCGCGGGATGCTGGGCCGAAATCTGCTGCCAGTGGAACAGGCAGCGTTCGAGTTCGCCGCGCGTCACCGGCTTGGCCAGGTAGTCGTCCATGCCGGCATCCAGGCATTTCTGGCGGTCGCCGGCCATCGCGTTCGCGGTCATCGCCACGATCGGCAGGCGACGGCCGCCGGTCACGGCCTCGTGCTCGCGCCAGCGGCGGGTGGCGGTGTAGCCGTCCATCACCGGCATCTGGCAGTCCATCAGCACCAGGTCGTAGCGCGATGCGGACATCCGCAGCAGCGCGGCCTCGCCGTTGGTGGCGCTGTCGCAGTGGGTGCCGAGCACGCTGAGCAGGCGCTGGCCGACCATCAGGTTGACCGGATTGTCCTCGACCAGCAGCACGCGCATCGGCCGCGCCGGCTCGGGTTCGGCCGGTGCCGGCGGCGCGGCCTCGACGGCCGCAGCCACGGGCGCGGCCACCGTGCCCTCGGGGGCCTGCTCCGGGGATCCGGCGAGCGGCGTCTCGACCGCGAATTCGCCGACCGTCGGCTGCGGCGCGGTGTCGATCGTGCCCAGCAGCGCGGCGCGCAGGTCGGCATCGGGCGACTGCCGCTGCAGCAGGGTCGCGTTCATCAGCAATTCTTCGGGGGCCGGCTCGTCGCCGAGCAGGCCGATCAGCTGGACCTGGCCGTAGGTGTTCTGGCGTTCGAGGTTGCGCTGCAGGGCAACGGCGGTGCTGCGCACGCTGGCGAGATCGGCGATGACCGCCGTGTAGGCCCATTCGCCGCCCTGATTGGCCGCCGAACGCAGGCGTTCCAGCGCTTCCTGGGTGGTTTCGACCGTGGTGATGCGCAGGCCCCAGTTCGGCAGGAGCATGCTCAGGCGCAGGCGCAGGCGCTGGTCGCCGGTGAGCAGCAGCACGCGGCCGCCGGTGTTCTCCACGGGCTTGTGGGCGATGATGTCGCCCTGCACCTTGAGCATCGGCACTTCGAACCAGAACAGCGCGCCCTGGCCGGCGTCGGATTCCACGCCGATGCGTCCGCCCATGAGGTCGACGATGCGCTTGGAGATCGCCAGGCCCAGGCCGGTGCCGCCGTACAAGCGCGTGGTGGATGCGTCGGCCTGGCTGAAGGCCTGGAACAGGCGTTCCTGCGCGGCGAGCGGAATGCCGATGCCGGTGTCGCGGACCTCGAAGCGCAGCTGGTGCTGCGCGCTGGTCTCGCCGATCTTGCGCACGCTCAGGCTGACGCTGCCGCGTTCGGTGAATTTCACCGCATTGCTGATCAGGTTGGTCAGCACCTGGCGCAGGCGCACCGAGTCGCCGCGCACCGGCAGGCGCACCGAGGGGTCGATCTGCAGGGTGAGGCGCAGGCCCTTGCCCTGGGCCGGGCGCTCCATCAGCTGGATGACCGATTCCAGGGTCTCGCGCAGGTTGAAGGTGGTGGATTCGAGCTGGAGCTTGGAGGCTTCGAGCTTGGAGTAGTCGAGGATGTCGTCGACGATGCGCAGCATCTGCTGCGCCGACAGGTAGGCGGTGTGCACCATCTCGGCCTGGTCGACGGCCAGGCGGTTGCTCATCAGCAGGTCGAGCATCGGGATGATGCCGTTGAGCGGGGTGCGGATCTCGTGGCTCATCGTGGCCAGGAACTCGCCCTTGGCCATCACCGCCGATTCGGCGTCCTGCTTGGCCTGGCGCAGCTGCTGTTCCAATTGGTTGCGGCGCTGCAGTTCGAGCTGCAGCTCGCTGCGCTCGGCGTCGTTGCGCTCGGCGATCTCGGAGGCCTCGCGCATGTGGCGCTCGTAGTTGCGCGATGCGTAGGCCAGGTAGCCGACGATGACGGCGGTGGCGGCGGCGAGGGCGAGGCTGGTCACCCGGAAGGTGTCGGTGCCGTTGAGGATGTCGGCGATCAGCGCGAGAAACGCGCCCGTGGCGGTGGCGATGGCCATCCACCGGAAGATCAGCAGCGAGGGTTTCGGCTGGTTCAAGATCGGGGTACCTGCGTTGCGTACGGAGTACTGCGCCGTGGCCCCCCCTGGACCGCGGCACGCCGGCCCGGCGCGCCAGGATCGGCACGCCGGAACGGGGATGATGCCCCAGCCCGACCCGGCTTGACCAGCGACAAGGCCCGCAGGCGGTGCCTGCCGGCGCGTCCGCGCTTACAGCAGCGAGTGCTGGAAGTCGAAATCCATGGACTGGTTGGCGCGCTGCACCAGGTCGCCCTGGATGAAGTCGATCCCGCTCAGCCAGAGGGTCGCGGCGGTCTGCGGGTCCTCGACGTGCTGGCCGATGACCTGCAGGCCGAGCTGGTGCGCACGCTCGATCAGCAGCTTCATCTCGTCCTGCACGGCCTGCTGGTCGATCTTGTGCGCATAGTGCGACGACAGGCGCACGTAGCTCAGCGGCAGCTGGGAGAGCAGGGCGTCCGCCTCGGGATTGGACTGGAACTGGCTCAGGCACAGGCGCACGCCCGCGGCCATCATCTGCTGGCAGAACTCGCGCACGATCATCGAGTGCAGCTGGGCCTCGCTCAGGCGCACGTCCACGACCAGCAAGTCGCCCGCGATGTCGAGCTTCTTGAGCGAATCCAGCAGCCAGTGCGCGTAGCCCTCCTGGCCCAGGCTGCGCGCCGACTGCGGCACGAACAGGCGCGCGCGCCTGCCGCCGACCGGCTGCTCGCCGAGGATCGCAATGGCGCGGCTCATCACCCGGCGGTCGATCTCGTGCACCAGGCCGGCGCGTTCGGCCAGCGGCACGATCTCTGCGGCGGTGTGCAGCTGGCCGCTGCCGTCGCGCAGGCGGACCAGCGTCTGGTACTGCTCGTGGTCGCCGCCGACCACGGACACGATCGGCTGGAAGGCCAGCTCCAGGCGCTCGTTCTTGAGCGCTTCCTGCAGTTGCGACAGCAGGTTCGCGGCATGCTCGGACACCGCCTCGGACGGCGGCCGGTAGGCGGCGATGCCGATCGGATCGTTGCGCGCGGCGCGCAGCGCCTCTTCGGCGGCGCCCAGCGCGGCGCCGGCATCGCTGAAGCCGTGGGCCAGGTCGACGTAACCGACGCAGGCGCGCAGGCGCAGGGTGTCGCTGCCGATCTGCAGCTGGCGGCCGGTGAAGGTGTCGCGCAGCTGGCGCGCCCACAGCATGTGGCGGTCGGGCGGCAGGCCGGGCCAGTAGACGACGAAGGTGTTGTCGTTGAGGCGCGCAGCCGGGTGTTCGCCGGAGACTTCGCCGATCAGGCGGCCGGCTTCGGACAGCACGGCGTCCAGCGCGGCGTAGCCGTAGTGGTCGCGCAGCGCCGAGGTGCCTTCGATCACGACGAAATGCACCGCGCCGACGGTCTGCGTCGGGAAGGCCTGGGTCAGCTGCTGCAGCATGAAGGTGCGGGTCAGCAGGCCGGTGGTCGGGTGCCGGCGCACTTCCTGTTCGCGCTGCTGCTTGAGCGCGCGCGCGCGGCGGACGCGGTTCTGCACGGCGGCGATCAGGTGGCGCGGGCGCACCGGCTTGCTGAGGTAGTCGTCGGCGCCGCTGTCGAGCACTTCCAGGTGGCTTTCCGGATCGGTGTCGCCGGTGAGGAAGACCACCGGGATGTGCGCGTAGGCGACATCGCTGCGGATCTGCGCGGTCAGCTCGGTGCCGCTCATGCCGGGCATGTGCAGGTCCATCAGCACCAGGTCGGGCTGCAGGCGGGCCAGCATCGACATCGTGTCGCTGGCCAGCGGCACCACTTCCGCCTCCATGCCGGCGCCGCGCAGCACGCCCTGCGCGAACAACGCCTGGCTGCGGTCGTCCTCGACGATCAGCACGCGGTAGGGCGGTTCGCCCTGTTCGGTCGGCACCACCTTGGGCGGCGCGGCGACCGCCGCCTCGGCTTCGGGCTGGACGGTGGCCTGGGCCTCGGTCGGCGGCGGCGCGTCGGCGCACCAGCGCCGCCAGTAGCCGCTCGGCGGATACTCGGCGCGGGCCTGCGCGCCGCTGCGCGCTGCGGAACCGGAAGAGGGGCGCTCGTTGGCTGCGAAGGACATCGTGACTCCCTGCGAATCCCCGCATTATGCGGGTTCGTTCCGCGATGGGAAGCGGCCGGGCCGCGCGGGATGCGGGCGGTCCCGGCGGCAGTGGGCCGGCGGGAGGTCCGGGCTCAGGTCGAGAGCAGCCGCGACACGCCGCGATAGACCTTGCGGCACACCCACCAGACCACCAGCGCCACGCTCACGCCGACCAGCACGACCACGCCCAGCGCGATCCACGGATAGCTCCAGGCCAGGGCCAGGCCGCCGACCACGGCGGTGTCCTCGGCGACCGAGGCGGTCCAGTTGCTGAGCGGTTCCGGTGAGGTGTTGATCATGGCCCGGGTGCCCGATTTCAGCGTGTGGCTGACCAGCGCGGCACCCGCACCCGCGGCCAGCATGCCGGCGCCCAGTTCGCCGTCGGGCGAGATCGCGGCAGCGGCGAGGAAGGCGCCGGCGGGCACGCGCAGCAGGGTGTGCAGCAGGTCCCAGCCGGAATCGACCCCGGGGATCTTGTCGGCGAAGAACTCGGCCAGGGCCAGCGCCCCGGAGGTGCCGAGCACCCAGGGCGAGGTCGTGGCTTCCAGCGCGGGGGGCAGGTCCAGCCAGCCCATCGCTCCGGCGATGCCGACCCCGAAGACGGTGAGGTAGACGCGCACACCGGCGAGCCAGGCCAGCAGGATGCCGATGACGAACACATGGGCTTCGGTCATGACGCGTTTCCCCCGGAAAAGGCGTGGCTGCGGCCGGTGCGGCCGCAGCCGGCACAGTATCGGTCAGGAAGCTGGCTGATCGCTTAAGGACGGCGGCCTGCGACGACGAGCGGGCCTGGCTTCCGGGGCGGCCCATCGGGTCGATGCCGCCAATCCGGCCGTCCGTCACCCAGCCGCCGGCGGACAGACGGTAGGATGTGGGCATGACCGAGACCCCCGACAGCGTCGGCCCGGCGCCCGCGCCCACCGACACGCCCGAGGCCGCGCCCGCGGTGCGCGCACTGCTGGACCGTGCCTTGTCGGACGGCGAGGCCGCAGGCCAGGGGCGCGGCAAGGCCGGCAAGCGCCGGCGCAACCGTCGCGGCGGGCAGGCCGAGCGCCGCGACGCCTCCGTCGAACACGTGCCCGAAGGCACGGCGGAAGCCGTCGAGACGCCGGTCGCCGTGACGGACACCGGATCCGAAGCCCGCATCGACTTCGATGCCCCGATCGTCGTCGATGTCACGCCTCCAGCCCCGCCCTCGCCTCCGGTGCCCTCGATCTACGACACCTGGACCGTGGTCGGCGCCTCCGGCGGCCAGTGGGACGGCAGCGGCCAGGGGGGCGACGCGCCGCCCGTCGACGGCGCCGAGCCCGAGGCGCCCGGCGCCGCCGCGCCGCGCACCCGCGGCCACGGCGGCGGAACCGGGGGCGGACCGGGCGGCCATGGGTTCGATCCGCACCTGCATGGCGGCAGCCACCACTGGGTCTATGTCGCGCTGGCGGTGTTCCTGCTGGCGCTGGGCTTCGGGCTGTGGGGCGCGTGGAGGACCTTCTTCGCCGGCGATGCCGACGACCGCAGCCTCTCCGCGCTGCGCGCGCGCAACGACCGGCTGACCCAGGAGGTGTCGACCCTGCGCCGCTCCGACCAGATCAGCCGCGAAGCCAACCGCGACCTCGAGCGCACCCTCGCCGAGCGCGACGAGGAGATCGCCGGCCTGCGCGCCGACATCGCCTTCTACGAGCGCTTCGTCGGCGCCACCGGGCAGCGACGCGGCCTGAGCGTGCACGACCTGGACATGCGCCTGCAGAGCGGCGACGTCTGGCAGTTCACCGCGACGCTCACCCAGAACCTCAATCGCGGCGCGGTGAACACCGGCCGGCTGACCCTGGGCATCGAGGGCACGCGCAACGATCGCCTGGAGAAGCTCGCCTGGTCGGGCCTGCGCAAGCTGAACAACGCGCCGGGCCTGGAATACTCCTTCAAGTATTTCCAGCAGGTCGAAGGCGAGGTCATGCTGCCGCCTGGCTTCAAGCCGCTGCGCGTGACCGTGCGCCTGGTGCCCTCGGGCGGCAGCGCGGTGGAGCAGTCCTTCCCGTGGCCGGACACGGTCCGCACCGGCGCGAGCAACTGATCGCGCCTTGTCGATCATTGGCGGGCGCGCCGGACCGTTGCGACAACGTGCTTGAACCGTCATCGCCCGGGCCCCATCCTGTGCGCATGGATATCCAGACCGCCACACCCTCCGCGCCCGACGCCGCGGCGCCCCTGATCGACTTCACCGCCGCCGCCGCCGCCAAGGTGCGCGAACTGATCGCCGAGGAAGGCAATCCCTCGCTGAAGCTGCGGGTGTACATCCAGGGCGGCGGTTGCTCCGGCTTCCAGTACGGCTTCGAGTTCGACGAGCAGCAGAACGAGGACGACTTCGCGGTCGCGACCGACGAGGTCACCCTGCTGGTCGATCCGCTGAGCCTGCAGTACCTGGTCGGCGCCCAGGTCGACTACACCGAGAGCCTCCACGGTTCGCAGTTCGTCATCCGCAATCCCAACGCCAAGACCACCTGCGGCTGCGGCAGCAGCTTCAGCGCCTGAGGCCAGCCCGTGACCCCGGCGCCGCGTTTCGCCTTCGTCGAGGACGCGCTGGAGCGCGCCGACCATCTCCGCGACCAGGATGAAGCCCTGCGCACGCTGTGGCGCAACGGGCGCGTGCTGCGCGTCGACGCGGAGGGGCGCACCTGCGTGGATGCGCAGGGCGGCCTGGACGCGCCGATCGGCATGACCCTCGGCGAATGGCCGGCCGATGCCGTCTTCCTCGGCCTGCGCGGCGACGAGGCCTGGTTCGCGCTGGACATCGGCGACGCCGCGTCAGGTCCCGAGTCCGCGCCGTTCGAGACCCGACTGCCGCGCGATGGCCGCATCGACCTGCGCAGCGCCGCCGCGCACTGGCCCGCATTCGACGCCACCGCCTTCGCGCAGGCTCGCGCAGTGCTGCACTGGCGCCGCCGGCACCGTTTCTGCGGCGCCTGCGGCGGCGCCCTGCGCCCGACGCGCGGCGGCTGGCAGGGCCATTGCGATGCCTGCGGCCTGGATCACTATCCGCGCACCGATCCGGCGGTGATTGTTGCGGTCACCGACGGCGAGCGCCTGCTCCTCGGCCGCCAGGCCAGCTGGCCGGCGCGTCGCTATTCCACGCTCGCCGGTTTCGTCGAGCCCGGCGAAACCCTCGAACAGACCGTGGCCCGCGAAGTGATGGAGGAATCGGGCGTGCGCGTGCGCGCGTCGCGCTACCTCGGTTCGCAGCCGTGGCCGTTCCCGTCGTCGCTGATGCTGGGCTTCGTCGCCGACGCCGAGCCCGATCCGCCGCAGGCCGCCGACGAACTGGAGGACGCGCGCTGGTTCACCCGCGACGAGGTCGGCGCCGCGCTGCGCGGCGAGACGAAGGACGACGGCCTGCTGCTGTCGCCGTCGGTCTCGATCTCGCGCTGGCTGATCGAAGCCTGGCACGCCGGGGCCGTGGTCGCGGAGTAGACTCGGGCATGGCCGCCACGCTCATCGCCGTGATCTTCGCCCTCGCGCTCGGCCACCTCGCGCCGGGGCTCGCCGGCGTGGTGCGACGCCATGATCTCTACGCGCACTGGCTGCGCTGGCTGGCCGGTGTCTTTCCGGGGCCCGGCGGCGCCTGGCATGGCCGCGCCGGCGTCCTGATCGCGCTGCTCCCGCCGCTGCTGGTCGTCGCGCTGGTGCAGTACGCCCTGCATTCGCCGCTGTTCGGCATCCTCGGCCTGCTGTTCGGCCTGGCCGTGCTGTTCTTCGCATGGGGTCCGCGCGACCTGGACGCGGATGTCGCCGCCGTCATCGATGCCGAACACGCCGACGCGCGCCGCGAGGCCATCGTCCGCCTCGGCGCGGATCCCGCGCGCGGCGGCGAAGGCGCCTCGATGGTCGAGGCGGTGTTCGCCAGCGCGCTGCGGCGCTGGTTCGGCGTGCTGTTCTGGTTCCTGCTGCTGGGCGCGACCGGTGCCCTGCTGTATCGCCTGGTGGCGCTGAGCGCGCAGGACGACGCCGGCGATGCCCTGCCGCCTGCGGCCCGCCATGGCGCGAAGCGGCTGCATGCGCTGCTCGACTGGCCCGTCGCGCAGGCGATGTCGCTGGCCCTGGCGTTGGTCGGCAACTTCGACACCGTGCTCGCCGCATGGCGGGACGCCGGTGGTGCGTCGCTGCGGCTCGACAACGCCTTCCTGGGCGCCGCCGGCCGCGCCAGCGTGCGCAGCGAAATCGCGGAAGAGACCTCGGAGCTCATCGAGGAAGGCGTGGCCCCGGGCAATGCCTGGGTGCAGCTCGGCGAACTGCCGGAACTGCGCGACGCCATGAGCCTGGTCTGGCGCGTGCTGCTGCTGTGGCTGGCGATCCTGGCGTTGTTCGTCGTTGCCGGCTGGGTGAGCTGACGCGCTTGCGCGGCACTGCCGCGCGCGTCAGCGAACGCCCGCACACGGATGTGCGGGCCGGACGACCCGAAGCCCGTAATGCGCCGCCATGGATGGCATCACGACAAATCGAACGACGCACGTCTGTGCAGCATTGCCGCGCTCTGCAGGAGGGCCTGACCAGCCATACGGCTGTTGAAAACCAGGCCCGAGCTCTTCGAGCATTTCGCGAAGCCAACGAAAAGCTCGGGCCTGAAGGCCCTCCTACAAAAGCGTTGGGGCCCATGGGGGTCGCGACTTGCGTCGCTCCCACAAGAGCAGGGTCGTCGCGCTTACAGCCGTGCCAGCACCGATTGCGTGGGCTTGGCGAGGTTGAGCGTGTAGAAATGCAGCGACGGGGCGCCGCCGGCGACGAGCTTGCGGCACATGTCGGCGACGAGGTCGGCGGCGAACTCGCGGATGCCCTCGGCGTCGTCGCCCAGGGCCTGCATGCGCTTGCTGATCCAGCGCGGGATCTCGGCGCCGCAGGCGTCGGAGAAGCGCTTGAGCTGGCTGAAGTTCGAGATCGGCATGATACCCGGCACGATCGGCACCTCGACGCCGAGCCTGCGCACGTCGTCGACGAAGCGGAAATATGCGTCCGGGTTGTAGAAATACTGGGTGATCGCGGCGTCCGCGCCGGCGTCGACCTTGGTCTTGAAGTTGCGCAGGTCGGCGAAGGCGTCGTCGGCCTGCGGATGCACTTCCGGATACGCGCCGACCTCGATGTGGAAGTGGTCGCCGTGCTCGTCGCGGATGAACTTCACCAGGTCCGAGCCGTAGCGCAGGTCGCCCATGCGCGCCATGCCCGAGGGCAGGTCGCCGCGCAGTGCGACGAGGCGGGTGCAGCCGAGCGCGCGGTACAGGCGCAGCAGTTCGCGGAGTTCCTCGCGGCTGCCGCCCATGCAGGAGATGTGCGGCGCGGCGTCGAAGCCGTGCTCCTGGTGCAGGTGGCGCACGGTCTCGGAGGTGTAGCTCAGCGTGGAACCGCCGGCGCCGAAGGTGCAGGACACGTACTCCGGCGCGTAGCTCCTCAGCTTCGCCGCGGTGCGGTCGAGCAGGGCGCGCTGGTCGTCGGTCTTGGGCGGATAGAACTCGAAGGAAATCGGGGTCATGACGGGCGTCCGGGCGGGTCGGGCGAAATTCTATCTCTTTATCGCGATGAAAGTAAAAAGGTATACGCAGCCCGGCGGCCCGAGCGGACAGCGGCGCGCCAGGCGAAGGGCGAACCGGTAGGCTGTCGGCCCTTCGTTCCATTCCGTCCCCGTCGCGACCACCGCCGATGTCCATCGTCCTCACCCCGTTCGCCCGACCCCGCCTGTTCCCCGCCGAACCGCGCCGCAACACCATCCAGGACTGCACCGCCGAACAGTTCGTGCAGCGCCTCAACGAGGAACCGCCGCTGGCGGTGCTCGACGGGTATGCGCCGTTCTGCAAGCTGCACGTGCATCGCAACTGGACCTCCACGCGCTGCATGGCCATTCCGATCGACGACGCCAACCGCCACCTGCTGCGCAGCGGCTACGACGCACGCAGCCGCGAGGAACTGCCGGTGCTGGTGCGCTGGTTCGAAGGCATCGACCCGCCGGTCGCGAACTACCTGATCCCGATCCTCTACGACCGCGAACAGATGGCGAAGGAAGGCACGCCGATCGACGCCGACTGGGGCATCGTCGGTTGCCTGTACACGATGGCCCCCGAGGAAACCCCGCTGGCCCCGATCACGATGATGCGCAATGCGCTGGGCGTGGAAGAAGGCGGCTCCGGCGTGCCGATCGACCGCGAGGCGTATCGGCGCAGCGTCGCGTTCTGGGACAGGCACGCGAACTGGAAGGGGTGAGCGAGCGCGTGCAAGCGAAGAACGCCTGATGCAGGCAGGTCGAAGACCCGCTACGACATAATGGCCGAGTCGAACACCGGATCCTTTACATGTTCAGGAAACCTCTGCAGAACCGTGCTTATGACGCCATCGATCGCGGCGACCTGAAAGAGGCCTCACGATTGTTCGATGCGTTGATCGAAGGTTCCCCGAAGAACATCGCTTACCGCTACATGGCTGGCCTGGCCAGCAAATACCTCCGGGACTGGCCGGCCAGCCTGCGTCACAATCTCGATGCGATCGCGCTGTCCAAGAAGATCGATGAGGCTGCGCACTGGAATGCCGCGATCGCGGCGACTGCCGTGCAGGACTGGGCTACGGCGCGCAGGTTGTGGGCGGCGTGCGGCATCCGGGTGCCGGAAGGCGAAGGCGCGATCGTCCACGACTATGGCCTGGCTGTCGCGAGGCTGCACCCGTGGCACGGCGGCGAAACCGTGTGGATCCGGCGCATCGATCCGGTCCGCGGCCGCCTGCTCAACGTCCCCCTGCCCGACAGTGGTCATCGCTTCGGCGACATCGTGCTGCACGATGGCGCAGCGACCGGCTATCGGCGCAGCGAAGGGCACGAATACCCTGTGTTCAACGCGCTGGAACGCGTGATTCCCTCGGATTTCCGCACGTTCGTGGTCTTCGTCCGCTGTGGCGACGAAGCCGACATCGCGGCGCTCAGTGAGGCGACCGCGCCCGGGCTGGGTCATCTGGAGGACTGGACCTCCAACATGGTGAATTACTGCATGCGCTGCAGCTACGGTACGCCGCACCGCGACGCGGCTGTGCACGATGGCGCGCATGAGGGTGATGACGAGGCGCAGGGCTGGGTACAGGAGCGCACGCTTGGCATCGCAGCGCAGAGCCGGCAGACCGTGGATCATCTCTTGAACGCGTGGCTGCAAGGCGGCGACGACAGGGAGGTGGACGCCATCGAGAGCCGGGAATGCGAGGTGCCGGCGCAATCGATGGGTCACGTCTGGTGGCGTGGGCCGGACGACGAGGAATGAATCGAACATCTGCAGATCGGGTCATCGCTTCAGGCTGATCGACGCGATGCGCATCACGCAGGATTGGTGGATCAGCGGGTCTTCGACCCGCTCTACAAGGGGCCGGGGCATCGTGCCCGCAAACGACGACGGGCGCCGAAGCGCCCGTCGTGGTGAAGCATCGCGGATGACGCGTCGCGATCAGTAGCGGTAGTGGTCGGGCTTGTACGGGCCGGCCACGTCGACGCCGAGGTAGTCGGCCTGTTCCTTGGTGAGCGTGGTCAGCTTCACGCCGATCTTCTCCAGGTGCAGGCGGGCGACTTCCTCGTCCAGCGCCTTCGGCAGGCGGTAGACGGTCTTCTCGTACTTGTCCTTGTTCGCCCACAGGTCGATCTGGGCGAGGGTCTGGTTGGCGAACGAGTTCGACATCACGAAGCTCGGGTGGCCGGTGGCGCAGCCGAGGTTGACCAGGCGGCCTTCGGCGAGCAGGAAGATCTCCTTGCCCGGGCCGATGACGTACTTGTCGACCTGCGGCTTGATGTTGATGCGCTTGGCGCCGGATTCGTTGAGCGCGTCGACCTGGATCTCGTTGTCGAAGTGGCCGATGTTGCAGACGATGGCCTGGTTCTTCATCTGCTGCATGTGCGACAGGGTGATCACGTCCTTGTTGCCGGTCGTGGTCACGTAGATGTCGGCGAGGCCGAGGGTGTCTTCGACGGTGTTGACCTCGAAGCCTTCCATCGCGGCCTGCAGGGCGCAGATCGGGTCGATCTCGGTGACGATGACGCGGCAGCCGTAGGCGCGCAGCGAGTGCGCCGAACCCTTGCCGACGTCGCCGTAACCGCAGACCACCGCGACCTTGCCGGCCAGCATCACGTCCATCGCGCGCTTGAGGCCGTCGGCCAGCGATTCGCGGCAGCCGTACAGGTTGTCGAACTTCGACTTGGTGACCGAGTCGTTGACGTTGATCGCGGGGACCAGCAGCTTGCCGGCTTCGGCGATCTGGTACAGGCGGTGCACGCCGGTGGTGGTCTCTTCGGAGACGCCCTTCCAGTCCTTGACCACGTTGGTCCAGAAGCCGGGGCGTTCCTTGGCGACGCGCTTGAGGAGGTTCTTGATGACCTGCTCCTCGTGCGAGCCCGACGGGGTGTTCACCCAGTCCGAACCCTGTTCGAGTTCATAGCCCTTGTGGATCAGCAGGGTCACGTCGCCGCCGTCGTCGACGACCAGCTCCGGGCCCTTGCCGCCCGGGAAGGTCACGGCGTCGAGGGTGCAGTCCCAGTATTCCTCCAGGGTCTCGCCCTTCCACGCGAACACCGGGGTGCCGGTGGCGGCGATGGCGGCGGCGGCGTGGTCCTGGGTCGAGAAGATGTTGCAGGACGCCCAGCGCACGTCGGCGCCGATGTCCTTCAGGGTCTCGATCAGCACCGCGGTCTGGATGGTCATGTGCAGCGAGCCGGTCACGCGCACGCCCTTGAGCGGCTTGGTGGCGGCGTGCTTGCGGCGGATCGACATCAGGCCCGGCATCTCGTGCTCGGCGATTTCGATTTCCTTGCGGCCCCAGTCGGCCAGCGAGATGTCGGCGACCTTGTAATCACCTTCGGTCGAGAAGGTCTTTGCGACAGCGTTCATGCGGTCGGTTCTCCGTTGTGTGCCCGGCCCGTGGGGGGCTGGGCAGTGAACGGGCGCGGTTGGGACGGTTGGAGACCTCCGCCGAGCCTGATCCCGGACTAGGCCGGGCTTGCAGCGCCCCTCGGCGGGGAGAAGGGCATTATATCGCCTCCTCGCGATGAAGCGATGGATTGTGTTTGGCGGGCGACGGATGGCCATCTACCTGAACGGCTCCGGCCCGGGCGGACCGATATGAGGCCGATGGGAGGTTGCCGCGATGTCGCTTCGATCCCGTTGGATGCGACAGGGGGGGCGCAAGATCGAGGTGCGCAGGCCAGTGCCTGCGCACCCCGGCCCACGGATGAGCGGCCGGGCGTCCCGCTACCGTCCGCCAGGAGGATCGGCCCATGCCCTCGACCCACATCGTCCATCTCAAGGATTACTTCGAGCGCATCGCGCGCTTTCCGGACCGGAAGAACATGCTGACCATCGGCGATTCCTGGTTCCAGTACCCGCTGCGCACCTACTTCGATCTGCAGAGCGGGATCGCCGCGCACAGCCGGCTCGGCCGACGCGCGAACATCCTCGACGACAGTTACCCGGGGCGCGATGCCGGCGAGGTGAAGTCGAAGATCGGCAAGTGGCGGCGCATCGCGGCCGAGCTGCAGGCCCAGCACAAACCGTTCGCGGCGATCCTGCTGTCGCTCGGCGGGAACGACGTGATCGGCAAGGATTTCAGCAGGCATCTCAGCCAGGGTGATCTGCCCGATCCGTCGCCCTGGCCCTGGACCGCGCAGGTGCCCGATGTGGCGCGCCGCTGGGTGAAGCTGGGCACGCTCGGCGAGACCTTCGACGAGATCGCCGCCAGTTACCGGCGCATCCTCGAGGTGCGAGACGCGTTCGCGCCCGATGCCACGGTCGTCACGCACACCTACGCGGACGTGACGCCGATGGACAAGCCCTACACCTTCGGCCTGCCCGGCATGCGCGTCGGGCCCTGGATCTGGAAGTACGTGTCGCCGCTCGGCCTGACGCCGGCGGAACAGAAGACCCTCGTGCGCTGGCTGCTGGAGAGCTTCCATGCCCTGCTGCTGCACATCGGCGCGAACAGCGCCGATCCCGATCGCTTCATCGTGCTCGACACCCGCCTGCAACTGGCCGACACCGCGTCGTGGGACAACGAGATCCATCCGCTGGGCCCGGGGTTCGAGCATCTCATCGACCATTTCTGGATGCCGAAGCTGGAGCCGCTGGTGTAGCGGCAGGGCAGCCGCTGCCGTTGCGCGACGCGACGCCGGGCATGGCGTCGCGCCACCGGGGGAGTACAGTCGGCCACGAGGAATCGACATCCGCTGATCCGGACCCGTCATCGCGACAGGAGGGACCCATGAAGACGCTCGACGACACGACACCCGACCCGGCCGCCGCGCAACACCCGCATGCCGGTCGCATGTCCGAAGCCGAACAGGCGGCGCTGCGCGCGCGACGTGCGCGCAACGGCACCGCCGGCCCGACCGGCGACGACGGGAACGACAACGACGACGGAGGCGCGCCGATCATCGGCCTGGCGCTGTCCGGCGGCGGCATCCGCAGCGCGACCTTCTGCCTCGGCCTGCTGCGAGGCCTGGCGCAGCGCGGCATCCTCAAGCGCTTCGACTACCTGTCCACCGTCTCCGGCGGCGGCTACATCGGCGCGATGTTCGCGCGCCTGATCTGCGTGCTCGACATCGATCGCGCGCAGGCGCTGCTGGCGCGCAGCGACGCCATCCCGTTGTCGTGGCTGCGCCGCTATGGCCGCTACCTCGCGCCGATGGGCGCGCGCGATTTCGGCATCGGCATCGCCACCTACCTGCGCGCGATCATCGCCGTGCACATGGAGTTCGCGATGATGGCGATGGTGGTCGGCCTGCTGGCCACCTCCGCCTACACGCTCGATGCGCAGGTCGGCGCGCTCGATGCCGGCGCGTGGTCCGGCTGGGGCAGTACGTGGTGGCCGCTGGCGGTGGCCAGCTGGCTGGCGGTCGCGCCGGGCCTGCTCGTTCTGTACTGGATGATCCGTGCCGATGCGCGCACGGCGCGATCGCCCGCCCTGCGCATGGACCAGGCCGCGCGCATCGGTGCCGTGGATGCGCTGCTGATCGTCGGCTCGGGCGCGCTGGGCATCAGCCTCGTCGGGGGCTGGGGCGAGGCGTGGGGACAGGCCGTCGGCGCGTGGTTCTCCGTTGGCGCGAACGGTCGCTGGCCGGCGCTGCCGGGGCCGACCTGGTCGCTGGGCCTGGGCATCGGCCTGGCCAGCATCGGCGCGGCCGGCCTGGTCGCGATGCTGCGCCTGAGCCTCGCCCGGCGCGCGGGCCATCCGGTGTCCTTGCCGTCGGCGCGCAGGATCCTCACCGCATGGCTGCGCGGCATCAACCTGCTGGCGGTCGTGCTCGCCGCGCTGGGCCTGCTCGACTGGCTGAGCTGGGAGCTGCACAAGGTGCTGTCCGCGTCGTATGCCGGCCTGTTCGGCGGCCTGGGCCTGGGCGGTGCGTTCCTGCTCGCGATCCGCGCGTTGTCGGAGCCGCTGCAGCGCATGATCCAGTCCAGCCGCGGCGCCAGCGCCGACCTGCTGCCCCGACTGGTGAACATCGCCGGCTACACGCTCGCGTTCGGCCTGGTGCTGCTGTGGACCACGCTCGTGCAGCACCTGATCTACGGCGGCTTTTCGCTCGGCGACTGCCAGCCCAGCCTGCCCGCCGCGGCCTGCGATGCCCTGGTGTCGAGCGCCGGCTGGCGCTGGGCCTTCGTCGCGCTGCTGCCGCTGGCATGGTTCTTCGCCACCGGCTGGAACGCCGACAACGCCAATGCTTCGTCCCTGCACAACATGTACGCCGCGCGTCTGGCGCGCGCCTACCTGGGCGCGGCCAATCCCGAGCGCTTCGGCGGCGAGGACGCGCTGCAGGCCAGCGCCGTCGACACCTCGCCCGAGGCGCTGTCCGACGTCACCGCCGTCGACGACTCCGACGACGTGCCGCTGCGCGCGCATCGTCCGGCGGAGCGGGGCGGGCCGATCCACCTGATCAACGTCTGCCTCAACCAGACCCGCGGCCACCAGACCCGGCTGTACAACGCCGATCGCAAGGGCGTGCCGATGGTGCTCAGCGGCTACGGCATCGATGTCGGCCACAAGCCGCTGCCGACCGACACGCTCGACGACATCGGCGGCCTCGCGCGCTGGGTCGGCATCTCGGGCGCGGCGGCCTCGCCCGGCGCCGGCGTCAACACCACGCCCGGCTGGGCGGCGCTGCTGTTCCTCGCCGGCGCGCGCCTCGGGTACTGGCTCAACCTCGGTGATGCCTGGACGGCGCTGGAGCGCGGCATGGCCGCGCGCGCGCCGCACTGGTGGGAACGGCGCTTCGCCAAGATGCTGCGCCTGTACGCCGAATTCCGCGCCGCCTACGTCGGGCCGCTGGCGCCGGACTGGTACCTGTCCGATGGCGGTCATTTCGACAACACCGGCGTGCATCCGCTGCTGCAGCGGCAGCTCGACCTGATCGTGCTCGCCGATTGCGGCGCGGACCCGAAGTTCGAATATGCGGACCTGGAAAACCTGGTGCGCAAGGCGCGCATCGACTACGGCGCCGAGATCGAGTTCTACCGCGCCGACGACGCCAACCGCCGCTTCGGCCCGCCCGCCGGCGACGAAGCCGGCGCGCGCCTGGTCTACCTGTCGCCGCAGGAACTGGTCGACAACCACACGGCGCGCGGCGTGCTGCTCGCGCGCATCCTCTATCGCGCCGATGCGCAGGGCCGGCGCCGCGAAGGCACGCTGCTGGTGTTCAAGCCGAACCTGCATGCGCTGCTGGACGTGGACATCCTCGCCTACGCCCGGCGTCGCCGCGATTTCCCGCAGCAGGGCACCGGCGACCAGTTCTTCGACGAAGCGCAGTGGGAGAGCTACCACCGCCTCGGCGAGGATTTCGGCAGCGAGCTGAGCCCGGCGATGCTGGAACGCCTGCCCGGCTGGTCGCGTGCGGTGCTGCTGGCGCCGGACCGTCAGTCGCGCATCGCCACGTCCAGCCTGAGCAAGCCGCACGACGAACCGCGCCCGTTCTGGAAGCTGCAGACGCAGCAGGCCGCGGTTGGTGCGCTGTCGCTGGGCGCGCTGGTCGCCGTGCTGATGCCGGTCTGGCAGGCCTTCGACGACTGGCGCAGCGAACAGGCGCGCAACCGCGACAGCCTGGCGACGCTGCTGGACAAGGCGGAAGGCATCTTCCGCGTCGCCTCGCAGCGCACCCTGGAGCTGCGCGCGTACGAAGCGATGATCGATGCGCTGTCGCCGCCGGGCATGGGCGCGGGCGCTGCCGCCGATACCGCAGTGGCGCGCTTCCGTGCCTTCGATGCGTATGTCGGCGGCGATCCGGTCGCCGGGCGGCTGCTGAAGGATCTCGCCACCACCCTCGACCCGATGCGCGCGGCGCTGCAGGGCGAGACGATCGATGCCGCCGCCTTCGCGCAGCGCGTCGACGCACTGGCGAACGTGCTGCGCCAGCGCCGCCACGCCTTGCCCGATCCCGCCAGCTACAGCGACCGCATGGCGATCGCGCGCTTCCGCCAGCTCAGCGACACCGTGCGCGGCGATGCCGGCGACGTGCGCATCGCGAAAGCCTTCCTGGCCATGGCCGCCGAGGCCTGCGACAACCCCGAGCGCGCGCGCGTCCGGCCCGAGATGCTCTGCGGCGAGATCCGCGGCAACGACACCCGCGAGCTGGATGCGAGCGCGTACTGGGTGCGCCTGCGCGAGGATGAGCGCCGCGATGCCGGTCCGACCCTGCGCTATGCCATGGCCGGGCCGGTCGCCACGCCACTGTCCGCCGCCGTGGCGACGCCGGGCAAGGACGACGCGCGCGACGCCGATGCGTGGCAGCCGGCTGATCCGGACATGCCGCTCGCGGCATTGAAGATCGAACCGCCGAACATCGAGCCGCCGAAGACGACCGATGTCGATGCCGACGCGGCGGCATCGAAACCCGTTGTCGCGACGACCGAAGCGGGCCGCATCGATGCGCGCCGGCTGGATCCGAAGCGGCTGGCCGTGCTGCGGTCCATGCCGCTTCCCGTCGCCGCCATCGCGGCAGCGCCCGCCGATCCCTGGCCGGCCAAGCTCGCGAGCCGCTGCACCGGGCCGGGCAAGCAGCTGTTCGTCCACATCCACGAGGAGTCCGCGCGCGCGCCGCTGTCCGGGCTGGCCTGGGACGCCATCGCAGCCACCTTCCGCATGCAGGGCATCGAGAACGTCAGCATCACCTCGGCCGCGCAGGGCCGCGACGCGCCGAACCCGCATCCGGTGCCGACGCTGGTCGTCCACAACATCGGCCGCGATGGCGATTGCGCCGCCGCGCTCACCGAATGGATCGCGACGCAATGGCCGGTGCGCGATGCGCCGCTGGAATTCCGCATCCGCGCCCTGCCCAGGGGCTACACCGGTCGCCCGGGTGTGATCGAACTGTGGTGGCCGCCACAGGATGCACAGGCCAGGATTGGCGCGAAGGCGGGGCCGTGAGCCGACCATGACCTGTGGCGGTTGACGCCCCGCGACGGGGCCCCGAACGATGGCGGGCTGGTCGATCCAACGACCGTCCGCCGTCGAACCCGTCGCGAGGAGTCCCTGCGCATGTCCCTCCGTTCCGCCCCGTCCCGGTCGCGCGTCCTGCGCCCGCTGCTCCTGCCGCTGCTGCTCGGCGCCGCACTGGCCCTGCCGCCGGCCCTGGCCCAGCAGGCCGCCCCGACCGCCGCCCGGCAGACCGCGCCCGCCGCGCCCGCCAATGGCTATCGCGAGCCCGTCGCCGAACTCAAGGCCATCGTCGATGCCCCGCGCGCGCCGCAGCCCTCGCTCAGCCCGCGCGGCGACCTGCTCGCGCTGCAGCAGATCCCCACGCTGCCGTCGATCGCCCTGGTCGCGCAGCCCGAACTCAAGCTGGCCGGCCTGCGCCTCAACCCGCGCAGCTATTCGCCCAGCCGCTTCACCTTCGGCACCGACTTGTGGCTGATGGAGGTCGCCACCGGCAAGGAGCACCGCATCGACGGCCTGCCCAAGCCGCTGTCGATCGCCGGCATGTCCTGGTCGCCCGACCAGAAGCACATCGCGCTCAACCAGCAGGATCCGAACACCGGCGGCAACGAGCTGTGGCTGGTCGACGTCGGCGCGCGCAAGGCGCGCAAGCTGCTGGACCAGCCGCTCAACACCGTCACCGCCGGCATCCGCTGGATGCCCGACAGCAAGCGCCTGCTGGTCCACCTGCGCACGGGGCAGGGCGGCGCGCCCGCGGCCGACATCATTCCGTCCGGCCCGAACGTGCAGGAAGCGCGCGGCGGCGGCACGGTGCGCCAGCTGCGCACCTACCAGGACATGCTGCGCAATGCCAGCGACGAGCGCATCTTCGAACACTACCTGCACGTGCAGCCGGCGCTGGTGTCGCTGGACGGCAAGGTGCGCAACGTCGGCAAGCCCGGCCTCTACGTCGGCCTCGGCCCCTCGCCCGACGGCAGGCACCTGCTGTCGCAGCGCATCGAACGCCCGTATTCGTACGTCGTGCCGATGAACTTCTTTCCGCGCCGCATCGAAGTCACCGACCTCGACGGCAAGGTGCTGCACGAAGTCGCGAAGCTGCCGCTGTTCGAAGGCCTGCCCAGCGGCAACGACGCCACCACCACCGGCGTGCGCAGCATTTCGTGGCGCAGCGACGCCCCGGCCAGCCTGGTCTGGGCCGAGGCGCAGGACGGCGGCGACCCGTCGAAGCAGGTCGAGATCCGCGACCACGTCTACCTGCAGGCCGCGCCGTTCGACAAGTCGCCGGTGCTGCTGGCCAAGCTCGGCACGCGTTACGCCGGCATCGAGTGGGGACGCGGCGATGTCGCGCTGCTCGGCGAGTTCTGGTGGAAGACGCGCAAGGTCAAGAGCTGGAAGATCGCCCCGGATGCGCCGCAGACCGCGCCGACGCTGGTGTTCGACGGCTCCAGCGAAGACCGCTACAACGCCCCCGGCAACCCGGTCATGGAGCGCGACGAGAATGGCTTTGCGCGCCTGAAGTTCGCGCCCGACGGCAAGAGCATCTACCTCATCGGCGAAGGCGCCTCGTCCGAAGGCGACCGCCCCTTCCTCGATCGCTGGAACCTCGCCGACAACAGCAAGCAGCGCCTGTTCCGCTCGGAAGCGCCGTACTACAGCGACGTGGTCGCCGTGCTCGACGCCAACGCCGACAAGCTGCTGATCTCGCGCGAATCGCCGACCGAACCGAGCAACCTCTATCGCCTCGATCTCGCGGCCAAGGCGGCACCGGTCGCGCTCACCGCGTTCCCGCATCCCACGCCGCAGCTCAAGGACGTGAAGAAGGAACAGATCCGCTACAAGCGCAAGGACGGCGTCGAACTCACCGCCAACCTGTTCCTGCCGCCGGGCTTCCAGCCGGGTCGCGACAAGCCGCTGCCGGTGCTGATGTGGGCCTACCCGGGCGAGTTCAAATCCGCCGAGGCCGCGTCGCAGGTCACCGGTTCGCCGTACCGCTTCAACGCGATCAGCTACTGGGGCCCGCATCCCTTCCTCGCGCGCGGTTTCGCGGTGCTCGACGACCCGTCGATGCCGATCGTCGGCGAAGGCGACAAGGAACCCAACGACACCTACCTGCCGCAGCTGATCGCCAGCGCCGAAGCCGCCGTCGACGAACTCGAACGCCGCGGCGTGGGCGACCGCAACCGCATGGCCGTCGGCGGCCATTCGTACGGCGCCTTCATGACCGGCAACCTGCTCGCGCACACCCGCCTGTTCAAGGCCGGCATCGCCCGCAGCGGCGCATACAACCGCACGCTCACCCCGTTCGGTTTCCAGGCCGAAGAGCGCAACTACTGGGCCGCGAAGGACACGTACCAGACGATGTCCCCGTTCAACTACGCCGAGAAGATCAAGGACGCCCTGCTGTTCATCCACGGCGAGGAAGACAACAACTCCGGCACCTTCCCGATCCAGAGCGAACGCATGTTCGCCGCGGTCAAGGGCCTCGGCGGCACCGCCCGCCTGGTCATGCTGCCCAAGGAATCGCACGGCTACCGCGCCCGCGAATCCATCCTGCACATGCTCGCCGAAACGGACGCCTGGCTGGAGGAATTCGTGAAGAACCCCAAGCCCGCCGCCGAACCGGCAAAGCCCGCCGCCGCACCGGCCAAGCCGGCTGCCGCAGGCAAGTAAGCCGACACCGCGCGCAACGCGCGAAGGCAGCACCACGACGGCGCGTCCCACGGGGCGCGCCGTTTTTCTTTGCACACGCGCGCCGCTGCGCTCTTCTCCTTCCCCCGCATGCGGGGGAAGGTCGGGATGGGGGCTCCGACAGGTCGCCTTCTCCCGGTGGGAGAACGCAACGACAAAACAACGTCATCCTCGCGCAACCGAGGACCCAACTCACCGCCGCGACCACGCACGGTCCCTCGCGCAAGCGAGGGTGACGAAGCATGCACCTCGCCGCGCTTGTCTCCTTCCCCCGCGAGCGGGGGAAGGTCGGGATGGGGGCTCCGACAGGTCACCTTCTCCCGGTGGGAGAACGCAACGACAAAACAACGTCATCCTCGCGCAAGCGAGGACCCAACTCACCGCCGCGACCACGCACTGTCCCTCGCGTAAGCGAGGGTGACGAAGCATGCACCTCGCCGCGCTTGTCTCCTTCCCCCGCGAGCGGGGGAAGGTCGGGATGGGGGCTCCGACAGGATCGACACCCTCCCCACGCACCGCAACACGACAACCCGCCCCCCGCCGTCGTAATCTCGACCCGCCGCCACGCAACGCGGCGTGCGGCAGGGACGCGACGGACGCGGGTCGCGGCGCATCCCCACGACATGGCCCGCATGCACACAGCAAAGGACGCAACGCATGAAGCACCGCATCACCACCGGCCTCGCCGCCACCGTCTTCGCCCTCGGGCTCGTCTTCGCCAGCGCCGCGCATGCGCGCGACATCGTCAGCGACGACGTCGTCGGCATGGTCTGCGACGAAGGCAACGCCGGCACGATCGCCGACGACGGCTACAACGTCTATTACTGCGACGGACGCAACTGGATCCGCACCGGATCACTCTGACCTTACTGCACGGAACACCCGGCGGGTTGTCGGGTGTTTTTGGCTGGGGTGTGGGGGTGCTGTCAGTTCTTGCAGGGTGGGATGGGATCCGGATTGCTAGAAGATTTGCTGATATGGCTGCTTTCGATCCAAAGCTGTTGTCCGGAAAAATCAATCTGAACGGTCTTTTTAGAGGAATTTCTGGTATGCCGCGTGCTGGTGTTGTCTGATTGCCGAGAATGTTGCCGGTCGCCCCACGAGGGGCGTGCGCCCTTTCCGTTGTGAAAGCAGGGTCGAAGAATGCGCCGGGCAAAAACTGTTCCTTGGTCAATAGGGCCTCGGACTTTTAAGCGAAGCGACGTCAGGTATGTGCTTGCCGTTTTACTGTATGCAGCGCAAAGATTATTTTGGGCTGGGATAAGGGTATGCTGCCCGGTATATGAGGGGGGAGCTCATGCTCGTAACGCCACAACACGGACTGCTTAGCAGGCTACTGGACTACGTAGTCGAACAAAGCAAGGACATTGACCCGAGAGCCTACACGTTGTCGGGTACCACAGTGTTCAGGCGCTTTCAGGACGATCTTGCCGCGTTGCCAGGTGTCGACTTGGATATCAAGCTCGAGGGCGACCACATCTGGCTCCAGGTGCAGCGGCTGGAGGCACGTCCCGCACCACGCTCCGGCGACCCGACGCTGCGCGAGCTAATCGCGATCTCTGATGACCCAAGCGGTCCAGCGCCGCAACCCAACGAAACAGCTCTGAAGCACCGCTATGCGACCGAGGTCCGCACACTGGGGGCCGAGCGTGCAACCCAAGCTGACGCGGAACGTCGGGGCGCAGTTGCAGAGGCGCTACGCCAACTCCGACAACTGTGGCAGGCTTGGGCCGAAGGTGAGACGCCGCGACGCCGGTCGATCGCGCTCTACGGCGATCTATTCATGCTCAAAGGACGGCTGGAAGCCGAGGAGACCTCGAAGCCCTCAGAACTGGTCTGGGGTATCGGCATTTCTGCCTGGCAGTTTCAACGGCAAGTGACGGAAAGCGGGGCCGGCGCCCCCGACACCATTGACTTCCAATACCCGCTGCTCACACAAGTGGTTGAGATCGAACTCGATCCACAGACCCACCGCATCGCTGTCCGCCCCCGATCGGTTTCGCCGCGTCTTGAGTTCGATGCGTTCGGTGCCTGCCAAGTCATGGGCGCCGCAGAGGTTGAGAAGCAAGCCCGGTATCTGCTTGCCCGGAATGATGAACACCCGGTCACGCCCTTCGACATCGGCAGTTTCGAGCCTATCCTCAAACTGGCCGCGGGCAATCTCAGCGGGGAGGGTCGCTATGACCCGGTCCTCCGGGGGCTACCCATGCCGGGTCCAGAGCTGGTGGTCACCCCTCGCTGGGTGCTGCTGGTCCGGGAGCGGTCGAGCAACTACCTTGTCGAGGACATCCGCCGGCTCAAGGCTCGGTTGCAGGTCGGCGACCCGATTCCAGCGGGCCCTTTGGCCTTGGTAACGCCTCCCTCTGATGAGGTGATCCGCTATGAGGCCATCTCGTTCCGAGGCATGTGCGGCGGAGGTCGCCGGCAAGGCGAGCCGCGGGAACTGTACTTCCCCTTGCCCTATAACCAAGAGCAGGAAACGATCGTGGAGATGCTGGAGCGCGCTCCGGGTGTGGCCGTTCAGGGGCCACCGGGCACCGGCAAGACTCACACCATCGCTAATATCATTTGCCATTACCTCGCGACCGGCCGCAAGGTTCTGGTCACTTCCAAGGGTGAGCATGCCCTGGAGGTGCTGCAATCGAAGATACCCGAAGAGGTGCGCCCGCTTAGCGTGGCCCTTCTTTCAGGTGATAAGGAAGGTATGCGGCAGTTCCAGAATTCGATTGAAGCCATCATCCACAACCTGTCCCAGCTCAATCCGCGCATCACCCAAGAGGAGATCGAGCGCTGCAAGCAGCAGATTGACGCTGCACATGGCGAGGTGTCCGTCATCGATCGTCGGGTGAATGCTATCGCCGAGCAGCAGCTGGCCAACATTGAGGTCGATGGCGTGTTGATGCGCGCGCAAAAGATGGCTGAGATGGTGATCGAAGGCCAAGCCTTGTACGGCTGGTTCGACGATGCGCTAACGCTTGGGACCGAGCATGCCCCACCACTCACAGCTGCGGACGCGCAGACCCTTCGTGACGCACGTCGGCGCCTCGGATCTGATCTGCACTATGTTGACTCCCGCTTGCCGTCGAGCCAGTCGCTGTTGCCCATCCAGACCGTTGAGCGCTTGCATAACGCGCTCTTGGGAATGCGCCAGATCGATGACGCGCAGAGCAGCGGAAAACTAGGCGCTCTGCGTGCCACGACTCCGGAAGTTTTTGAGGAAGCGCGGCGCCTACTCGCGTCCGTCGAGATTGTGATCGGCATCGTCCGCGAATTGGAAGCGCTGGACATCGCCTGGGTCTTCGAACTACGCGGTAAGTGTCGACGACCTGAGTTCGCCAGCGAACGGGCTGCCCTCGAAGCACTGTTTGGCGAGATCGAAGAATTATCCAAGGCGCGAGCTGTATTCCTGCAGCGGCCGGTTCAAATACAGGCGGAAGCTATCAGCCATCCGAAGGTGCGGGAGGCCGTCGAGAAAGCGAGCGAGACGGGCAAGCCGTTCGGACTGTTCACGCTCGGCGCTGGCGACGTCAAGTCGCAGGTCTCCGCAATCCGCGTCTCGGGCCAGCCACCGGCCGGCCAGGACGACTGGGAACATGTGAAGCGCTATCTGGAGTTGCATGCTCGGGTGCATTCTTTCAGCGTGCGCTGGAACCAGTTCGCCGAGTTGCTGTCGGTACCTAAGGTGGTCGGGAACGTAGAGGCTTTGCGTTCCACCGAGCTGACAGCGCAGGCTGCGATGAAAGTCCATGCACTGGCCACCGTGCATGATGTGCAGTTGCCTCTGATGGCGGGGCGCGTGTTCGAGACACCGCCTGCGCAAGAGCTCGCAGGGGGAGCCGATGAGCTGGCGATTATCCGGACCCAACTGCTGCAGCACCTGACGCGCGCGGAACTGGCTGCGGCCGCGACCCAACTGGCGATCCTTCAAGAGAAGCTGGCCGGGACGAACGGGCCTGTCACCGAAGACCTACGTGCATTCATCGCCACGGAACTGGGCAATCCGGATGTGAAGACCGAACGTGCCGTCGCCCGTTATGCAGAACTGATTGGCGAGATCAAGCGCATCGAAGCTCTGGCACACCCTATCGCCACTGTTAGCGAGCTTTGCCGCCGGGTAGAGTCTGCGGGCGGGCAGAAGCTAGCTGCACGTCTGCGCACGCAGGCATTACCAGCTTCCGGCGAAGACGAGGTACTGCCCATCGCTTGGCGTGACGCCTGGAACTGGGCGCGAATCCGACATCATCTGGACAGCATCGACGCGCGAGACGAATTGTTGGCGTTGTCTGCCCGGCGCCGCGATCTGGAGAGGTTGCTTGCGCAGCAGTACGAGCGGCTGGTGGCACGCGCCGCATGGTTGGAAGCGAAGTGCCAAGCATCGGCCAGGGTGCTTTCGGCACTCGAAACCTACCGTACCGCTATTCGCAGGATCGGGCAGGGCACCGGCCCCAATGCAACGCGCTACCGTCGGGATGCGCAGCAGGCTATGCAGGAAGCCCAGGGCGCGATCCCGTGCTGGATCATGAGCCATGCTAAGGTCTCGGAAAGTATGCCCGCCCACTTGGGAGCCTTCGACTTGGTGATCGTCGACGAGGCTAGCCAGTCAAACCTGTGGGCGTTGCCAGCCGTACTGCGCGGCAAACAGATATTGGTAGTGGGCGATGACAAGCAGGTTTCGCCGGAGGGCGGTTTCATTTCAGCGGCGAAGATCCAATCACTCCGCGAGCGCTTTCTGGCCGACCAAGCATACGCTGCGGACCTGACACCGGAGAAGTCGCTATACGATATTGCTTCCACGGTTTTCGCGGCCCAAAAGGTGATGCTTGCGGAGCACTTCCGGTGCGTACATCCCATCATCGCCTATAGCAATCGGACATTTTACAAGGATCAAATCAAACCGCTGCGGTTACCAAAGGCCTCGGAGCGTCTGGATCCGCCGCTGATCGACATCTACGTCACTACTGGCGAGCGCAGCAAAAAGGACGCGAACCGGGAAGAAGCCGAGGTGATCGCCGCGGAGATTGAGGCTATCTTACGTAATCCAAAGCTGCGGCACCGAACGCTTGGAGTTGTGTCGCTACTTGGCCCAGACCAGGCTCAATTGGTCGATACGTTGGTCCGCAGCCGGTGTGACGCCGCTGAACTGTTGCGTCGCCGCTTCGAGTGCGGCGACGCACGGGTGTTCCAAGGCAGTGAGCGCGACATCATGTTCCTATCGATGGTCGCGGACAGTCGCAATCACCACGCGCTCTCCGGCAACATGTTTGAGCAGCGTTTCAACGTCGCTGCCAGCCGCGCGCGCGACCGAATGTACTTGGTGCGATCGGTGCGGCTCGACGAGTTGTCGACGGCTGACATTCGTCGCACGCTGCTGCAGCATTTCAGTAAGCCGATGGAGAGTAACGACGAGCACTCGAGTCTGATCGACCTATGTGAGTCCGGCTTTGAGCGCCATGTCTACACCGAACTGTTCAATCGTGGCTACCGAGTCATACCGCAGGTCAAGGTCGGCGCTTTCCGAATTGACATGGTGGTCGAAGGTGCGGACGACGTGCGCTTGGCGATCGAATGCGACGGTGATGAGTTCCACGGCCCCGATCGTTGGCAGGCCGACATGCAGCGGCAGCGAATCCTCGAACGCGCCGGCTGGGTATTCTGGCGCTGCTTTGCCTCGACTTGGTCTCTCCGCAAGAACGACGTGCTGGAAGAACTGATCGAGCGTATGCGTAGCATGGGTATTGAACCTCTCGGCGCCATAGAGCGTACGCCATCGTTGGTGGAGTACCGCGAATGGCCAATGCGGAACCTAGGAGACCAGGGACAGGGCGTGCTGGTCGATCCAGCCCTTGGATTGTCTCTGTCGGGATGATGGGTGCTTGGTATGCAGCGCTGTAGCTTGGATTGAGGTGCAGTGCCAAAGCCCGGGTATGCGCGAAACGCGCACCCGGCGGCTCTTCGTAGAGACATGCATCTCGTCACCCCGGGTTTCGCCTTCGGCTCTACCCGGGCTACTGGCCCCTCGCATCGCCCCCAAAATCGTATACGATCCGCGTTCCGCCCCGATCCCAGGTCTCCCCATGCGCAAGCTCATCCCGTGGTGCCTGCTGCTGGCGCTGTGCGCTGCTGCGCCGGTGCCGGCTGCCGATTTCGATGGCTTGCGCTGGCGGTTCGTGGGGCCGTATCGGGCGGGGTGGGCGACGGTGGGGGCGGGGGTGCCGTCGCGGCCGAACCATTACTACTTCGGTGCGGCGGGGGGCGGGGTGTGGAAGACCACCGATGCCGGGCACAACTGGACTTCGGTGTTCGATCGCCAGGCGGCGTCGATCGGTGCGCTGGCGGTGGCGCCGTCGAATCCTGACGTGATCTACGTGGGCACCGGGCAGCCGCAGCCGCGCTACGACACGGCGGCGGGGGATGGCGTGTACGTGAGCCGCGATGGCGGGCGCAGCTGGACGCATGCGGGGCTGGCGAAGACGCGGCACATCGGGGCGATCCACGTCGATCCGCGCAATCCCGACATCGCGGTCGTGGCCGCGCTCGGCCCGCTGTACGCGGAGTTGCCGGATCGCGGCGTGTTCCGCACCAGCGATGGCGGCCGGCGCTGGACGCGCACGCTGGCCATCGACGACGCGACGGGCGTGGTCGATCTCGCCGCCGATCCGGCACGGCCGCAGCGGTTGTTCGCCGCGGCGTGGCAGGCGCGCAACTACCCGTGGATGAGCTATTTCAAGCCGATGGTCGGTGCTGCGGGCGGGCTGTTCCGTTCGGAGGATGGCGGCGCGACGTGGACGCGCATCGCAGGCGGCGGCTGGCCCTCGGGCGAGCTGGGCCGCATCGGCATCGCGGCGACCGCGTACCGGGGCGGCACACGGGTGTACGCGATCATCGATCATCGCGAGCATGCCGGCCTGTATCGCTCGGACGACGGCGGCGCGACCTGGCAGGTCATGCAGAAGAATCCCGCGCTGACCACGCGCTATTTCGCGCGCGTCGTCGCGCATCCGACCGATCCGGACACGGTGTTCGTGATGGGGCGGTCGATGCAGGTCTCGCGCGACGGCGGGCGCACGCTGTCGTTCCTGCGCGGCTCGCCCGGCGGCGACGACTACCACCACCTGTGGATCGATCCGCAGCATCCGGAGCGCATGATCGCCTCGGCGGACCAGGGCGCGATCGTCACCCTCAACGGCGGTGCGAGCTGGAGCGACTGGTACAACCAGCCGACTGGCCAGTTCTACTGCCTGCATGTCGACAACCAGTTTCCGTATCGACTCTACGGCGGGCAGCAGGACAACGGCTCGGTACGCATCGTCAGTCGTTCGGACTATGGCGCGATCAGCTTCCGCGACTGGCAGCCGGTCGGCGCCGACGAGCGCGACTGCATCGTGCCCGATCCCGACGACCCGCATGTCTCGTACGGCAGCGGCCTCGGCGGTCGCGTCAGCCGCTACGACGACCGCACCGGCGACGTGCAGAACGTCACGCCGGTGCAGGTGAATACCTACGGCCGCGATCCGCGCAGCATCGACCAGCGCTGGAGCTGGATCACGCCGCTGACCATCGCCGAGGTGCCGCGCACGCCGTCGACGCCGCGCGCGCTGTATCTCGCCTCGCAGCAGCTGTATCGCAGCGAGGATCGCGGCGCGACCTGGCAGGCGATCAGCGGCGACCTCACCGGGCGCACGAAGACCGCCGAGGCCTGCCCGGGCGACGTGCAGGAATCCGAGGCGAAGGCCTGCGGTTTCGGGGTGATCTTCAGCATCGCGCCGTCGCCGCACAGCGCCGACGAGGTGTGGGTCGGCACCGACAGCGGCCTGGTGCAGCGCACCCGCGATGGTGGCCGCCGCTGGGAGAACGTGACGCCGCCGGACCTGCCGGCCTGGTCGACGGTGGCGCGCATCGAACTGTCCGCGACCGATCCGCAGCGCGCGTATCTCGCGGTCGACCAGCATCGCCGCAACGTGTTCGCGCCGCTGCTGTATCGCACCCGCGACGGCGGCCGCACCTGGCAACGCATCGTCAGCGGATTGCCGGAGGGCGAATTCACCACGGTCGTGCGCGCGGATCGCAGCCGCACCGGGCTGCTGTTCGCCGGCACCGATCGCGGCGTGCACGTCTCGCTGGACGACGGCGAACACTGGCAGCCGTTCTCGCCCGGCCTGCCGGTCGCCTGGGTGCGCGACATGCGCGTGGTCGGCGACGACCTCGCGATCGCGACGCAGGGACGCGGCCTGTGGATCCTCGACAACGTCTCGCGCCTGCGCGCGCTGGCGCAGCAGCCGAACGATGCGCGACCAAGGCTCTTCCCGGTCGCCGACGCCGTGCGCCTGCGCAAGAACATGAACAAGGACACGCCGCTGGCGGCGGAGATTCCGCTGGGCGAGAACCCGCCCGCAGGGGCGATGATCGAATACGTGCTGCCGCGCGACGCCAAGCGCGTGGAACTGCGCATCCTCGACGGCGACGGCAAACTCGTCCGCGCCTTCGACAGCGAACGCGACGCCGATGCGAACCTGCCGGCGGAGCAGTACTTCTCCGACCTGTACCGCAACCCCGCCGGTCCGCTGGCGAAGACCGCCGGCACGCATCGCTGGCTGTGGAACCTGCGCCATCCGCGTCCGCTGGCCACGTCCTACGAATACTCGATCGCCGCGACCGCCGGCATCGAAACCTCCGCGCTGCCGGAAGGCCCGTTGGCGCTGCCGGGCGATTACCGCGTCGAGCTGGTGGTCGACGGCGAGCGCATGACCTCGCCGCTGCGCATCCGCCTCGACCCGCGCCTGTCGCTGAGCGATGCGCAGCTGCGCGACATCCTCGCCTTCAACCTCGAACTGGCCGGCGTGCTGAAGGGCCTGGTCGGCGAGATCGGCGAAGCGAAGGCGGCGCTCGATGCATTGGGCAAGGCGCCCGCATCCGAGGCGAAGACGCAGCGCGCGGCGCAGCTGCAGGCGCGGCTCGACGGCGACGCCGGCACGCGCGGCCTGAATGCCTGGATGGAGATCCTCTCGGCCATCGCCACCGATGCCGAGAGCGCCGAGCGCGTGCCGACCGAGGCGCAGCGCGCGATGCTGAACGAGGCGAAGGCGGCACAGGCGATGCGGATGTCGGCGAAGGATTGAGCGCACGGCATCCGCTGCGCGCGGGCCGCCATCGATCGCTTCGATGATTGCGATTGATGGTGCCTTGTGTCGTCGATGGCATCGCTTGACGTGCCCTCGGGGCCGGCGTATGAGTGGCGAAAGCGCTCGAACGCGACAGGCACGCGCGACCAACCGGCGAGTGGGTGCGACATGGCCAAGGACTTATCGCAGCAAGCTTCCGAAGCGGAGACGGATGCGCCGGGCGCGGCTGCAGGGCATGCGCCTGGCGCGAGCGCGGATGCCGGACCTGCCGATGTCGAGCATGCCGACCTGTACGCGCGCATCATCGCCGCACAGACCGAGATCGCCACGCTCGCGCACGATCCCAACCGGGTGATCGAAGCGGTCATCCACCGCGCGCAGGAACTCACGCGCTCGGCCGGGGCGGTGGTCGAGATCCTCGACGGCGACCACATCGTCTACTGGGCCGCGTCGGGCAGCGCCAGCGGCCAGGTCGGCCTGCGAATGCCATTGCGCGGCAGCCTGTCCGGCCTGTGCATCACCGAGAATCGCGTGCTGCGCTGCGACGACGCCGAACACGACGCGCGCGTCAACCGCGAAGCCTGTCGCCGCGTCGGCCTGCGTTCGATGCTGGTGATCCCGCTGCAGCACGAGGGCAGGCCGTTCGGTGTGCTCAAGGTCCTGTCGCCGTTTCCGTTCGCATACCGCGAATCCGACGTGCGCAGCATGGGCATGATGGCGACCCTGGTCGGCGCGGTGCTCGGCCATGCGATCCAGTATTCCGACCTGCTCGACGAGTACAACCATCGCGTCGAGGCCGATCGCTGCGAGGCGCGGCGCCGCGAGGAAAGCATCCAGTCGATCCGGGCGCTGATCCGCGAGCACGCGATCGAGATGGTGTTCCAGCCGATCGTGTCCCTGCATAGCCGACGCATCTTCGCCTACGAAGCGCTGGCGCGCTTTCCCGACGGCACGCTCGCGCCGGATGCGTGGTTCGCACGCGCGGCGGAGGTCGGCCTGGGCCTGGAACTGGAGCTGGAGGCGGCCGAGCGGGCGCTGGCCTGCCTGCATGTGCTGCCGCATCCGTACCGGCTGTCGATCAATGCCTCGCCGGAAACGCTGGTCGCGCCCGGGTTCGACGCGCTGCTGGCCCGGCACGACACCGCGCGATTGATGGTGGAGATCACCGAGCACACCACGGTCGGCGATTACCGGCGCCTGTCCGAACGCCTGCGCGCGCTGCGCATGAAGGGCGTGCTGGTCGCCATCGACGACGCCGGGGCAGGTTTCGCCTCGCTGCGCCACATCCTCCATCTCGATCCCGATGTCATCAAGCTCGACATCTCGCTCACCAGCGGCATCGACGCCGACATCCGCCGGCAGACGATGGTGTCCGCGATCCGCGCCTTCGCCGCCGGCACCAACGCGACCATCGTGGTCGAAGGCGTGGAGACCGAAGCGGAGTTGCGCACCCTCGTCGGGCTGGGCATCGAGTACGCGCAGGGCTACCACCTCGCGCGCCCGGCGCCGTGGGCTGAAGTCCTCGCATCGTTCGGCGGCTGAGGCGCGCCCAGGAGCCTGTTGGCGCAGCGTGCGCGGATGGCGCGGAATGCGGTATCGTCGCCTTGCCGCGCTGCGGTACCTGTTGCTTCCCCCGGGGTTGCGGAATCGATCGTCGGCACGGTCTCATTCGCGCAGGAGGGAGGTTTCCGGACATGCACAACAAGACTTTCAGCCACGGCTTCCCAGGGGAAGAGCCGCACGATGACGTGTCCGCTGACGACGTGTCCGCCGAAGGCGCGTCCGACGACAGCGCGTCCGACGACAGCGCGTCCGACGACAGCGCATCCGACGACAGCGGCGCCGTCGAGGGCATGCGACGCATGCTCCCTCCGCTCGATCCCGCCATGCTCGATTCGCTCGGGCTCGATTCGCCTGAGTCGGTCACGCGCCTGATCGCCGATGCGCGATCCGGGCAGGGCGCGGCCTGGGATCGCGTCTATTCGCTGCTCTACGACGACCTGCACCGCATCGCGCGTTCGCAGATCCGCCAGCGCACCTTCGGCCAGATCTCCGCGACCTCGCTGGTCAGCGAAGGCTGGCTGCGCCTGGTCGGCGCGCAGGTCGACGTGGAAAGCCGCAAGCACTACGTCGCGCTCGTCGCGCGGGCGATGCGCTACGTGCTGATGGACGAAGTGCGCAAGGGCATGGCCGTCAAGCGCGGCCAGGGCCAGGCCGACGTGCCGCTGGACGAGGGCATCGATGCCGGCGACGACTTCGTGCTGGAGGAGATGATCGCCCTCGACGCGGCGCTGACCCGGCTGTCGGCGATCGACCCGCGCCTGGGGCAACTGGTCGAGATGCGCTATTTCGGCGGTCTGGACGAGATGGAGATCGCCGAGGCCCTGGGCATCACCGACCGCACCGTGCGTCGCGACTGGCGCAAGGCGCGCGCCTTCCTGCTGACCCAGCTCGGCGACCTCACGCCCGGCCTGCTGCGCGACGGCGACGGCTGAGGCCGCGACCGCCGGGCTGGACTGGCCCGGCCCGGCCTGGCTTGTATTGGCTAGGCTTGGCGGGCCGGGACGCGCACCGGCGGCGCAGATCGATGTTGCGGCGCAGCATCGATCCCGCTGGTCGTGTTAGCACTTTTGCGGCATGGTATGGCAACCCCCCATGCCTCCGGCGCGGATCAACCCGTCGCCGCTTCGACCGCCAGACCCATCGCCACCACATGCCGCCATGACGCTGCAAGACGCCATCGATCCTACCGCCCGGGCGTTGACGCTGTTCGATCACTACGCCGAACTGTCGCGCGCGGAGCTGTCGCTGGCGTTGGCCGAACTGCAGGTGCGCGACCCGGATGCATGCGTCGAACTGATGGCCCTGCTGGCCGCGGACGAACAGACCTATTCCTTCGAATCGCCGCTGCGCTGGTACGCCGAGCGCGGCCGTGAAGCCGAGACCGGCGCGCGTCGCGCGATCTGGTCGGACGGCACCCGCCTCGGTGCGTGGTGCATCGACGGCATCATCGGCCTCGGCGGCATGGGCGTGATCTACGCCGCGCATCGCGCCGATGGCCTGTACGAACGCGAGGCCGCGCTCAAGACCATCCGCTCCGAACTGGCTTCGCCGACGCTGATGCAGGCCTTCGGCAAGGAACGCAGCCACCTCGCCAAACTCGAACATCCCGCCATCGTCAGCCTGTTCGACGCCGGCATCAGCGACGACGGCCAGCCGTGGCTGGCGATGCAGCGCGTGAACGGCCTGGCGATCGACCAGTGGTGCGACGTGCACCAGGCCGACCTGCGCACCCGCGTGAAGCTGCTGGTCGATGCCTGCGACGCGATCAGCTACGCGCACGCCCACGGCATCCTGCACCAGGACATCAAGCCCTCGAACCTGCTGGTCACCGACGACGGCCGCGTGAAGCTGCTCGACTTCGGCCTGTCGGCGATGCTCTCGCCGCAGAACGACGGCGGTTTCTCGCGCATCGGCGTCAGCGCCGGCTATGCCGCGCCGGAAGTCTTCCAGGGCGCGTCGCCGAGCGTGGCGATCGACGTCTACGCGCTCGGCGTGGTCCTCTACCGCCTGCTCTGCGACGGCTGGCCGCGCCAGCCCGGCGTGGCCGGCGCGCCGCCCGAGGCGATCGATGCGCGCGCACCTTCGCAGCTGGCACTGCATGCGGACCTGCTGTGCGCCCGCACGCGCGGCGCGGCCGGTGCGCAGGCGCTGTCGCGCGCGCTGCACGGCGACCTCGACGCCATCGCCCTGCGCTGCGTGCGCCAGGCGCCGTACGAACGCTACGCCTCGGCCGCCGACCTGCGTGCCGACCTGCAGGCCTGGCTCGACCGCCGTCCGGTGGTCGCGCGCAACGGCGGCCTGCTCTATCGCGCGTCGCGCTTCGTGCGCCGCAACGGCTTCGCGTCGGCCGCCGCCGCGATGCTGCTGGTCGCCTCCGTCGCGGGCGGCACGATCGCGCTGTACCAGCAGCACCGCGTCCGCATGGAAGCGCGCAACGCCGAGATCCTCAACGGCCTGTTCGAGAAATCGCTGGGCGCGGCCACGCTGTCGTCGCTCGACGGCGCGCCCTTCGATTCCAACGCCCTGCTCGAGAACGCCGAGCGCCAGCTGCGCATCGCCGCCGGCGGCGACAACCCGCGCCTGCTCGCGCGCGGCCTGTCCTCGCTGGCGCGCGCCTACCTCGTGCGCGGCGACGACGAGCGCGTGCGCCGCCTGCTCACCGAATCCAAGTCCCTCGGCGGCGGCAGCGCGCTGCAGGACGCGCGCGCCGATGCGGTGCAGGCGCATCTGTACAACCTGCGCGGCGATGCGCCGAGCGCCGAGCGCATGGCCCAGTCCGGCCTGGATGCCGCGCGCCTGGCCGAGCCCGGCGTCGAAACCGCGCTGCTCCGCCTCGAACTGCGCGGCCAGCTCGCGCGCGCGCGCTGGGAGCAGGGCGACAGCGAGGATGCGGTCGCGATCCTCAACCGTGCGGTGTCCGACGCCACCGACCTGGGCGAGGAGGGCTCGCAGGCGCTGGCCGAACTGCTCGCGCTGCGCGGCGAGACCTATTTCCGCCTGCGTCGCGCCGATGCCGCCGAGCGCGACCTGCGCCGCGCGCTGACCCACCTGGACGGCCATGGCCCGGCGATGCGCAACCACGTGCGCCGGCTGCTGTCGGCGACCCTGGTGCACAACGGCTGCAAGGGCGATGCGCACCGCATCGCTGCCGAATCCCTGGTCACCAGCCTCCGCGTCTTCGGCCAGACCCATCCGGAAACCGGCCTGGCCTGGGCGACGATCAGCAAGTCCTGGTACCACTGCCGCCACGACGCGCGGCGCACGCGCATCGCCTACGACCTCGCCCGCTCGATCCTCGGCCGCCGCACGCTTGCCGAACACGGCGGCCAGGGGCTGGCCTCGCTCGGCGTCGAGCAGCCGATGTTCGTGGTGCGCGGCGGCGTTGCCGGCGGCGACGCGCTGCCGCCGCTGATGGCCACGATCCGCGTGGTCGGTCGGCGCGCCGAGGAAGCCTTGCCCCTGCCGTCCACGGTCGTCGACGAGGACCTGGCGCGGATGATCCGCCTCGGCGAGCGGCAGACGCTCTCGCAGCTGCTGGTGCGGACCGATGGCCCGGTGGGCTTGCGCGTCCAGGACAGCGGCGCGCTGCTGCTCGATGGCGCGATGGCCGAGGCGCAGCCGCAGGAGATCGATCCCACCCTGCGCGAATGGCTGACGCGCGACGAGACCTCGTTCCTCACCTACTCGACCTACGTCGCGCGCGGCAGCGGACTCGATACCGACCGCGCCACCGGTCGCGCCGCACGCACCGTCGCCCGCGGCGACGTGCGCAAGGCGACCGATGCGCCGAAGCCCGCAGCACCCGTCACGCCGACCGACACGGTGCCGGAGCGGCGCTGACGGCGCCTGCCGAGGGCGCCGCCGATCGCAGGCCCCTCACTCCGCTCACTCCGCCGCGCGCAGGCGCAGGCCGACGCCGGGCTCGGTCACGATCCAGCGTGGCGAGGCCGCGTCGTCGCCGAGCTTCTGGCGCAGCTTGCCTGCGAGGATGCGCAGATAGTGCGTGTCTTCCTGGTGCGTCGGTCCCCACACTTCGCGCAATAGCTGTGGCTGCGTGACCACACGGCCCGCATGACGCGCCAGCAAGGCCAGCAACGCGTATTCCTTGCGCGTGAGCGCCAGTGGATGCCCATCCAGGGTGACTTCGCGCAGTGCCGGGTCCACGCGCAGCCGGCCGTCGTCGTACACCGGGGCAGTCGCCTGCGTGCCTCCGGCCGCGTCGCGCAGCAGTGCGCGCACGCGCGCCATCAGTTCGGGCGTGCCGAACGGCTTGGTCACGTAATCGTTCGCGCCGGCGTCCAGCGCTGCGACCTTGCCGGTTTCGTCCGCGCGGACCGACAGCACCAGCACCGGGACGCTGGACCATGCGCGCAGTTCGCGCAGCACGGCGTGGCCGTCCATGTCGGGCAGGCCCAGGTCCAGCACCACCAGGTCCGCACCCTGCGTCGCCAGCAGCGCCAGTCCGTCGCGCCCGTTGTCGGCCATCCGGACCGCATGGCCCTGGGCGCGCAGGCTGATGTCGAGGAAGCGACGGATCTGCGGCTCGTCGTCGATCACCAGGATGCGCGCCGGCTGAACCGATGTCGTCGTCATGTGCCGTGCTCCGTCGGTGCCATGCGCGGCAGGCGGATGCGCATGCGCGTGCCGCGACCCTGCGGACCGGGCAGCGCCTCGACCGTGCCGCCGTGCGCGCCGACCATGCCGCGCGCGATGGTCAGGCCAAGCCCGGTGCCGTTGCGGCCGCGATCGCCGCGTTCGACCGAGTGGAACATGTCGAAGATGCGGACGCGGTCGGCTTCCGGAATGCCCGTGCCGGCGTCGTCGATGTCGATGACCGCATCATCGCCGTCGTCGTGGGCGAGGATGCGCACGGCGCCGTCCGGCGGCGAGAACTTCACCGCGTTCTCGACGATGTTGAACAGTGCCTGCTCGACCAGCGCCGGATGCACCCACAGCGGCGCCAGCGCGGGGGCGACGTCGGTGCGGATGCGCGCGTCGGGCAGGCAGGCGGCGATGCGCGACGCCGCGGCGCCGATCAGTTCGTCGATGCCCACCCAGTCGCGATGCAGGGTCAGTCCGCCATGGCCGAGCCGGGTCATGTCGAGCAGGTTCTGGATGTAGCGGTCGAGACGTTCGCCTTCGCTGCGGATGGTGTGCAGCAGTACATGACGATCTTCCTCGGGCATCTGTGCTCCGTAATGCTCCAGGCTCGATGCCGAGCCGATGATGCCGGCCAGCGGCGAGCGCAGGTCGTGCGAGACCGACGACAGCAGCGCATTGCGCAGGCGCTCGGTTTCGCCGGCCATGCGCTGCGCTTCGAGTTCGGCGGCCAGCCGCGTGCGGATCAGCGCCTGGGCGATGTCTTCGGCCATCGTGCGCGCCAGCGCGCGCCGTGCGTCGTCGGGCGCATCGTCGATGCCGTGCAGCTTCAGCCCGATCGTGCCGAGCGCGCGGCCCGGCCCGCGCAGCGGCAGCCACCACCAGCCATGCTGCGCGGGCGATGCGCCCTGTGCGCCGGCCGGCATCGCATCGCCGTCGTCGAGTCGCAGCCAGACCTCGGCATCGAGGTGATCGCGAAAGACTGCGCGTACCGCGTCGCCGATGGCCACGTCGTCCACGGCGACGGTCAGGCGCTGCGCGAGCGCCTGTCGCGCATGGGCCAGGACCGCGGCTGCGCGCAGCGCTTCGACCTGCATCGCCAGGCGCGCGGCCAGGCGCCCGGCCAGCAGCGCGGCGGCGAGGAACATGGTCACCGTGGCCACGCCGTGCGACGCGCTGATGTAGAACGTGTAGCGGGGCGCGATGAAGAAGAAGTTGTAGGCGAGGAAGCACAGCACGGCGGTCAGCACGGCCGGCCCGGTGCGGGTGCGCGCGGCCACCATCAGCACGGCGAGCATGAACACCAGCGACAGGTCGTCCACGCCCGCCACGCGTTCAGCCAGAGCGGCGACCGCCGTCGCGAGCGCGGTGCCGAGCAAGGCCAGCAGGTAGCCGCCGGCGCCGTGCCGGGCGGCACGGGCAGGCGGCGGGGGCGGGGATGGCGGCGGACGTTGCGTCACGCGGGCTCCGGGGTGGCAGGCAGGGCATTGTCGCGCGAGCGCGCCGCCGCGTGCGGGTGGCCGGCGTGGCGGAGCCAGCGTTCCATGCAGAATTTACGCGGAATTTACGTGTATCGCGCCGCCGTGGCTGTCGCCTTTACGCGGCACGGGCGGACACTGCGCGCCGTCTCCATCACCGGGGCACGGCCCCTCGCATCATGCACGCCAACGCGACATCGCCGGATCGCCCCGGCACATCCTCTCCAGGCACATCCTCTCAGGGCGCATCACGCGCCGGCTTCGGCGCGCTCCTGCTCGGCGCCATCGGCGTGGTCTACGGCGATATCGGCACCAGCCCGCTGTACACCATCAAGGAAGCCTTCTCGCCGCACTACGGCCTCGTACCCGATCACGCCAGCGTGCTCGGCATCCTGTCGCTGGTGTTCTGGTCGCTGATGCTGGTCATCACCATCAAGTACGTCCTCGTGATCCTGCGCGCCGACAACGACGGCGAGGGCGGGATCATGGCGCTGACCGCGCTGGCGCAGCGCACCCTTCCCGCAGCCTCGAAGGGTGCGTACGTCGTCGGCATCCTCGGCGTATTCGGCGCGGCGCTGTTCTTCGGCGACGGCGTGCTGACGCCGGCGATTTCGGTGCTGTCGGCGGTCGAAGGACTCGGCGTGGCGGCGCCGTCGCTGCAGCGCTGGGTGCTGCCGATCACGATCGCGGTCCTGCTGGTGCTGTTCGCGACCCAGCGCTTCGGTACCGATCGCGTCGGCAAGGCGTTCGGGCCGATCATCATCGTCTGGTTCCTCGCCCTGGCCACGATCGGCGTGCGCAACATCGCCGGCAACCTCGAGGTCCTGCATGCGCTGAACCCGGTGTGGGCCGTGCGCTTCTTCGTCGACCACGGCGGGCACGGGCTGTTCATCCTCGGCGCGGTGGTGCTGTGCGTCACCGGCGGCGAGGCGCTGTACGCCGACATGGGCCATTTCGGGCGACGTCCGATCCAGTGGGCGTGGAACGGGCTGGTGCTGCCGGCGCTGACGCTCAACTACCTGGGCCAGGGCGCACTGCTGCTGGACGATCCGACGGCGGTGAGCAACCCGTTCTACCTCGGCGTGCCGTCGTGGGCCCTGTACCCGATGATCGCGCTGTCCACGGCGGCCACGGTGATCGCATCCCAGGCGGTGATCAGCGGCGGCTATTCGGCCGCGCGCCAGGCCATCCAGCTCGGTTACCTGCCGCGCATGACCATCCGCCATACCTCGCGCGACACCATCGGGCAGATCTACATGCCCACGATCAATTGGCTGCTGATGATCGTCACCATCGCCACCGTGATCGGCTTCGGCAGCTCCAGCGCATTGGCCACCGCCTACGGCGTGTCGGTCACCGGCACCATGCTCATCACCAGCCTCGTGCTGATCGTGGCCATGCGCCGCAGCCGGCGGATCCCGGCCATCGTGTTCTGGCCGGTCGCGATCGCGTTCGTGTTGATCGACCTGGCCTTCCTGTCGGCCAACCTCGCCAAGTTCATGGACGGCGCCTGGTTCCCGATCCTGCTCGGCATCGTCGTCTTCGCCGTGCTCCGCACCTGGGGGCGCGGCCGGCAGCTGCTGCGCGACGAGATCGGCAAGGACGGCACCCCGCTCGCCACCTTCCTGCCGAGCCTGATGCTGGCGCCGCCGGTGCGCGTACCGGGCACGGCGGTGTTCCTCACCTCGCAGCCGGGCCTGGTGCCGAAGGCCTTCCTGCACAACCTCAAGCACAACAAGGTGCTGCACGCGCGCAACGTGATGCTGACCGTGCAGTCCGAGGCGGTGCCGTTCGTGTCCGATCGCGAGCGCCTGCGCATCGACGCCATCGCCGACGATGTCTATCGCGCCACCGTGCGCTACGGCTTCATGGAGACGCCGGACATCCCGCTGGCTTTGATGCGCGCCTCGGACCATGGCACGTTCTGCTTCGATCCGATGGAGACGACCTATTTCGCCAGCCGCGAGACGATCATCGCCCGGCGCGGACGTGGCATGCCGGTGTGGCGCGACCGTTTGTTCGCATGGATGCATCGCAACGCGGCATCGGCCTCGGACTTCTTCAGGATTCCGGCGACGCGGCTCGTCGAACTGGGTTCGCCGGTCGAGATCTGATCCGGTCGCGTCCGGCGCACCGCAGCGTTGCGCCGGACGCGTCAAGCCCGTCATCGCGCTCGCGTAATCTGCAGGGCCCCCGATCGCTGCGAACCCCATGTGCCTGATCGCCCTCGCCTGGCGCGCGCATCCGCGCTACCGCCTGGTTCTCGCGACCAACCGCGACGAATTCCACGCGCGCCCGACGCGCCCGCTCGCCGCTTGGGACGACGCGCCCGATGTCGTCGGCGGTCGCGACGAGCTGCACGGCGGCAGCTGGCTCGCGCTGCGTGGCCGCCGGCTGGTCGCGGTGACCAACGTGCGTCGTCCGCCCGAGCGCGAGGGCCTGTCGCGCGGCGAACTCGTCGCCCACCTGGTCCGCCACGACGCGCCTGCGGCGCAGGCGCTGGCCTCGCTGGCCCCCGTCGCCCCGGGCTATCGCCCCTTCAACTTGCTCATGCACGACGGCGACACCCTCGCGTACGCCAGCAACCTGCCCGACGCGCCGCCGGACGGCGAGGACGGCCGCCGCTTCGCCATGCGCCCGCTCGCGCCCGGCGTGCACGGCATGTCCAACGGCGCGCTCGATGCGCCCTGGCCGAAGACCGCCGCCGCGATGACGCGCCTCGACGCCTGGCTGTCCTCGTCCGCCGCGCAGCCCGACGACGAGGGCTGGCCCGACCTCGAACCGCTGTTCGCCGCGCTCGCCGACCCGACGCAGGCCCCGGACGAGGCGCTGCCCGACACCGGCGTCGGCCTCGAGCGCGAGCGCTTCCTCTCCTCCGCCTTCATCCACGGCGACACCTACGGCACCCGCGCCAGCACCATCGTCCTGATCGCCGACGACCACGCCCGCATCGTCGAACGCCGCTTCGGTCCCGGTGCGCGGTTCGACGGGGAGACGCGGTGGGTGGCGTGAGCGCCCGGCCTTCGCCCCCTTTGCAAAGGGGGCCGACGCGTGCCGCGCGGCGGGGGGATTTGCGAACGCAAGCGGTGGACCGTGGATTTCACCGGCATCGATCGGTCTGAACATCCCCCGCTGTTGCCGTCCCTTCTGCAAAAGGGGGGTCAGTGCTCGCCCGCAAGCCGCGGGCGCGTGTCGATCCCGTCCCTTCTCGTTCGTCATTCACCGTGATCGCCCCGCATCGGGCGAGCCATCCCCTCACAAGGAGTTCCAGATGAGCCGCACGCCGTTCGCCCTGTCCCTCGCCGCCTTCCTCGCTCTCGCCGCGTGCAGCGCACAGGCCGCGTCGACGACCTACATCATCGATCCCTCGCACACCTATCCCAGCTTCGAGGCCGACCACATGGGCGGCGTGTCGCTGTGGCGCGGCAAGTTCAACAGCAGCAGCGGCAAGGTCACGCTCGACAAGGCGGCCGGCACCGGCAGCGTCGACATCGTCATCGACACCGCCAGCATCGACTTCGGCCACGATGCGATGAACGAGCACGCGCGCGCGCCCGACTACTTCGACACCGGGAAGCATCCTCAGGCGCGCTACGCCGGCACGCTGGTCGATTTCGTCGACGGCAAGCCGACCCGTGTCGCCGGCACGCTGACCCTGCGCGGCATCAGCAAGCCGGTCGACCTGAAGATCAACAGCTTCAAGTGCATCCCGCATCCGATGCACAAGCGCGAGCTGTGCGGCGCCGATGCCCTGGCCACGATCCAGCGCGACGACTACGGCATCAGCGCCGGCAAGGACTGGGGCTTCGACATGGCCGTGACCCTGCGCATCCAGGTCGAGGCCGTGGCCGAGGAGTGATCGGGGACCTGCGCGGGGGCGCCCACGGCTTCGGCCTTGCCGGGGCAGGGGGCGGGGGCCGTCGACCGTCCGTCGGAACCTGGCGCTCCGGCATTCCGTCCCGGCATTTGCTTTGTGCGGCCAGAGGGCCTAAAGTGGCCCCCGCTGAATGTCAAGGGTCACCATCGAATCGTGGCCTGCCGCTGTAGATCAAGTACACGTACACCTACACCGTTTCCCGTTTCCTTCCTTGCAGCCAGCCACCGCCGCTCACGCGGCATTCCACAACTCCAGCTCAAGGAAATAACACCATGTCCCAGAAACAGACCGGCACCGTGAAGTGGTTCAACGACGCCAAGGGCTTCGGCTTCATCACCCCGGAAAGCGGCCCCGACCTGTTCGTGCACTTCCGCTCGATCCAGGGTTCGGGCTTCAAGTCCCTCCAGGAAGGTCAGCGCGTCTCGTTCGTCGCCACGCAGGGCCAGAAGGGCATGCAGGCTGACCAGGTCGAAGTGATCTAAAGCGCGACCGCTGCACGCACCAACGGAAACCCGGCTTCGGCCGGGTTTCTGCTTTTCGGGGGAACGAAAGCGTTGGCCGCCTGGTCCAGGGGCGGCAGCGAGCATCGGGACTCCCGCTCGATGCGGGGCCGGGCCAATCCGGCCCGGCCCCGTCTTGTTGCACGATCCGCGCGGCGCGGCTCAGTACACTTCGAGCTCGTTCACGCGCGCATAGCCGGTCTGGTGCGACGGACCCGAGTAGGCCAGCACGCGCAGCCGGAAGGTCTGCACAGGCGTGAACGTGTGCGTGCGGAACAGCGCGGTGTTGCCGCGCACCACGTTGATCGTCACCCAGCTCGTGCCGTTCCAGGACTGGATGTCGTAGTCGCGGATCGGATAGCCGTCGCTGGTGTACAGGTCGACGCGCGACACGGTGTGCACCTGGCCCCATTGCAGTTCCACCCACTGCGGCATCGCGACGCCGCCGTTGTTGCTCCAACTGGTGAAGCCGCCCAGCGTGGTGCTGCGGTTGCCGTCATTGATCCGGGCCGGCGAATAGCAGTGGATCGTGCCGGTGCCGGAGCAGAAGGTGCTGGATGCGACCGCCAGCGCGCTCGGCGCGATGTTCACCGGTGCCGCCGTGGTGACCTGCACCGTGCGCGAGGTGGAGCGGCCGCTGCCGAAGGTGCGGCCGTGCGCATCGCGCCAGGCGGTGAGGGTGATCGTCCTAGGGCCGACGCTCGGCCAGGCGTGCGTTGCGTACAGCGGCTGCCAGCTCGGCGGCGCCGCCGGACCGGTGTAGTTGTCGCTGGTGCTGTCGCCCCACTGCATGGTGTAGTCGACGTTGTCGCCGTACGGCCAGCACGGACGCATGCGGATCTTGTAGGTCGCGGTGTTGCCGGCGGCCACCGTGGACGGGCCGTCGATCATCGGCGTCAGCGCGCTCGATCCGCCGCTCTGCAGGTCCCAGAAGCCGATGTACCACTGCTTCGACTTCCAGAGCGTCTTCTTCCACGTATTGGTGAAGAAGGTGTCCGCCTTCGCAGTGATCGCGACCTGCCAGTCGAGGCCGAAGGTCAGTGCGCTGACCGTCTCGAAGTGGTTGTTCTGGTCGGCGTCGCCGCAGGTGTTGCCGTAATAGCCCCAGAGATCACCGTGCAGATAGCCGCGCACGCCCACCTGGGCATAGGCCACCGCTTCGGCATAGAGGAAGCCGCGCACGCCGATGTCGGCATAGAGCGATGGCTTGATCCGTCCCGAGATGCTGCCGCCCCATGGGTTGTCGTAGTTCTGCAGCTGGCTCTGGATGTTGTTGTAGCCGGTGCAGTCGCTGGCTGTGCACAGGTAGTCGAAACTGCCGTTGAGGCTTTGCCCGCCCCGGTATTGCACCTGTCCGCTCACGCTGGCCGAGATCTCGATGCCGAAGGTGATCGGCAGGTTGAAGCCGATGTACACCGGCAGCGGGCCGGCCATGAAGAACACGCCGCCCAGCGAGGGCTTGGCGATCTCGAACTCGATCGGGTTCGGGTTCGCATAGGCGATCGTGCCGGTGAGGCTGATCGTGTTCTGCAGGCTCACCGTGCCCACCGCGCGCACGTGCTGGAAGCGCACGCCGTACGGCACGCACACCCAGAAGATCTTGGTGCGCTTGACGCGGATCTTGACCTCGCCGTTGGCGTCGAGGTTGCCGCCGCCCTGCACGGCCAGCGTGCCGCTGAAGCCGTTGCCCAGGTTCTCGGTGCGCGAGAAGTTCGGCGTGAACTGCAGCCGCTTGTTGCGGGTGACGTGGCTGTCGCTGCACGAACCGAACGGACCGCGCGCGGCCGAGTAGGGCAGCATCTCGGTGTCCTGGTTGGCGTAGTCGATCAGCGCCTGGGTGGGCTCGCCCAGCGCCAGCGAGCGCTGGATTTCCTCGACGATCGGCGCGTTCAGCGCGAACACCACGCTCTCGTCGGGCGCGGCCATCGCCAGCTCGTCGATCAGCTGGGTGCGGATTTCCTCGGGGATCGGCGCATAGGCCACGCCGCGCGCGCCCTCGATCTGGATGACCTCGGACTGCACCGGTCTGCCGGATTCGTCGGTGCCGCTGATCGGCATCACCGTCCAGCCGCCATCGGTGGGCTCGGGATCTGGCGGCGGTGGCAGGATGATCGGATCGCCCGGTGGCGCGATCTCGATCGGTTCGATGGATTGCTGGGCGAAGGCCGGTGACACGAAGCAGAACGCAAGGGCGAAGGCCGCAGCGACGCGCGCGAACGCGCCCCGCCGACGGACCGCCGTGGTGGATGCGGAACATGTCATGGTGGAATTCCCTTTGTGCGATGTGCAGCCGCAAGCCGCCGGCTGCAGGAGTCCTGAAAGCGCCGCGCGGCCTCATGCCGCTGGCCTCTGCAGACTAACCCAGGCCCCGTGGCGGATAGATTGCGGACATTGGGCAATCGCCGGCCTGTTGCCCCGCAAAAAACGACGCCCGGCACAGATCCTTGCCGGGCAGTAAAACGGGCGGGCGGCCCGGCCTGGGATGCCCGTGATGCCGGGCGGCCGGGCGGTCGGGGGCGTGCGGTGCCTCGCCAGTGGATGCAGGGTCGCGTGCCGGGTGTGATCCGACCGCGTCACCCGGCCGCAACCGGGTGAAAACCCACCCAGCTGCAAGGTCATGGATCATGGAAGTGCTTGATTCATGGTCGATCGACTCGGTCGGATCGAAGGGCGGGCACTGGCACGGGCATTGCGTCAGGACGTGCATCCCAGCCACGAGACCTCGCCATGGAAGATCACACCGCGAAGCGCATCCAGTCCACCGGCGGGGGCGGCGGCGACAAGCCGCCGTCCAAGCTCAATCCGAATGCGAAGGAATTCACGCCGATGCCGAAGCCGCCGCGCGAACAGTACGTCCGTGAATTCGAGACGGTCGCGCAGCAGCAGTTCAATGCCGTCTACGTGCCCCAGGGATTCGCTCGCGCACGTTCGCTGTCTGTCGGCATCTACGACCCGAACACCAACCAACGGACCCAGCGCGTGCACTATCACATCGATCCCATGCGGCCCGACGCCGGTCAGCCGATCGCGAAGCAGGACGCCGCAGACCGGTATGGCGGCGTGTTCACGCAATACACCTCCACGCCGATCAAGTAACCGCAGGAGCGCGGAATGGAAACCCGATCCGACAAGAAGCGGAAGCAACTGGTCGATGACCTGAAGAACCGCAAGAGCGAGCATCTCGGTTTCGACGTCACCAAGACCGTGAAGACGGCGATGGACAGCGGCGGCAAGCTCGAAGAGGAGCCGCGCCGGAAGATGAAGGGCGACATCGCCCGCAACAAGTATTTCGCGCCGGACCTGCAGAAAATCCTCGGGCCGGACCTGGCCAATCACATCCACGAACACCGCAAGTCCGGGTTCACCGTCATGCAGGACGACAAGCGCGTCGATCCGCAGAAGGGCGGCAGCTACCAGGGCTACATGTTCAGCTCGACGCGGGTCCTGAACGACACGTTCGACTCGCAGCTCAAGGAGATCGGCGAACCGCGCAGCCCGAATCCCTACAGCGGCACCGGCGAAAGCCATCGCGCGCATACCACGCCGTTCAACCTGGCTGGCGTGGAAACCAACAGCACCCGCACCGTCAACGCCTTCAGCTGGGCGAACATCACCGTCGATTCGTTCATCGAAAGCAAGGCCAAGGCCTCCGTCGAGAAATACGACGAAGGCAACGTCTTCCACTTCCGCCTCGATACCCATGATCGTTCGAGCGTGGGCTATGCGGTCGACCGCGGCGAGGATTTGGAGGACAAGCGCTGGAAGGTGGTCGTGGCGCAGTATCAACGCAAGTAGGCGAGACAGGACGTATGGAAGAAAGCCATTCGAAGCGGGTCAGCTCGTAGGCTTGGTCATTGACCCAGCCGGGGTCAAAAAGACGCTGGGTCAATGATCCAGCCTACGGTCCTTGCTGCGCGCTCGCCGATGTCGTCACTTGTAGAACGTCAATGGCTCGCCATCGATCAGGAGCTCCGACCCGATGTCCCGCAACAGGATCGATGCATTGGCGCCCGAGTGCAGGCTGATGACAAGATGGTCGCGTTCCAGCGTCAGCTTCTCGAACGCGAACGCATAGGAACCGGCATACCCCGTATCGGAGAACACGATCAGCCTGGAAGCTATGCGGCCTGACTGACCGAAGACGTACTCGTAGCGAAAGAAGCAATAGCCCGGAACTCTTGCCGCGAATGTGATGTCGGCGCCAAGGTCTCCGGTGAATCCTCCCTTCTTCAGTAGGCGAATTGTGTCCGGTGATGTGGGCGGGCAGCGTGCATGCGCATTCGAGCAGCCGCTGGGTAGCAGTCCCAGCACAAGGGCGATGAGTAGAAGCATTAAGCCTGGACCAGTGGCTTTCGGAAAGACATGCGTCTCGTCCTGCCGAGTGCGCGCGGCGCGCTTAACCCCGGAACTTGCTACGTCAGTCATCATTCGCAGTCCAAATGGGGGCTCAAGCCTGCCTTGGGCGTTCAGCCCGCATGAAAAATTGCCTGCCTGCACGGCCAGATTGCGTCATGAAATCTTGACAACGTTCCTGGCTTGCAGCCCTTTGGGCCCTTCGACGACCTCGAAGGACACCCGATCGCCCTCGGCGAGCGTGCGGAACCCTTCGGCGATGAGCGATGCGTGGTGCACGAAGACGTCCGGGCCATGCTCGCGGACGATGAACCCGAACCCCTTGGCATCGTTGAACCACTTCACCACCCCTTGCTCGGCCATCTGTCATCCCCTTCAATGTGACATGTCGTTTTGGTTCGAGTGGTCGCTTGCAGTCACGGCAAGCGAATCGCTCGAGTTGTTGCCTGCGTAAGCTTCCCCTTCAGGTAGACACCCGATAAGTAGAACTTTCTGGCATGTTTCCCCAGCCAGGAGGTTCCATGAAGAAGTCCCGTTTCACCGAGACCCAGATCGTCTCAATCCTCAAGCAGGCCGACGCCGGTGTGCCGGTGAAAGACATTTGCCGGCAAGCCGGCATCAGCGTCGCGACCTACTACCAATGGAAGTCGAAGTACGGTGGCCTGGAGGCATCGGAGTTGCGTCGGGTCAAGGAGCTCGAAGCCGAGAACGCGAAGCTCAAGCGCATGTATGCGGAGATGGCGCTGGATAACGCGGCAATGAAAGATCTGATCGCAAAAAAACTGTAGGGCCGGTCCAGAAGCGCGAGGCCGCGCGGTACCTGGTGCAGGTGCATGCGCGGCCCCTGCGCCGGTCCTGCGAGTGCGTGGGGTTGTCTCGGGCGGCGTGGTACCGGCCGCCCTTGGATTGGACGGTCCGGGACGCGGAGGTGATTGCGGCCTTGGCCGGTCTGGTCGAAGCGCGGCCAGCGCGTGGCTTCTGGAAGTGCCGCAAGTTGCTACGCCGCACGCGGCCGGAGTGGAACCACAAGCGGATCTACCGGGTGTACAAGGCGATGCGATTGAACTTGAGACGGGCGGCAAGGCGCCGGCTTCCCAAACGCGAGCGGGTGGCGCTTTACGTGCCGCGCCTGCCGGATACGGTGTGGTCGGCCGACTTTATGTCGGATGCGCTGGCCTGCGGCCGTCGCTTCCGGACCTTCAACGTCGTGGATGACTTCAATCGCGAGGTGCTGCACATCGAAGTCGACACCTCGATCTCGTCGACGCGCCTGGTGCGTGTCTTCGAGCAGCTTCAACGCGATCATGGCCTGCCTCAGGTGCTGCGCACCGACAACGGTCCGGAATTCCTGGGTGAAGCCTTCGTGCAGTGGGCCAAGGTCAATAGCATGGCTATCCAGTACATCCAGCCTGGCAAGCCCAACCAGAACGCCTTCGTCGAACGCTTCAACCGCACGTTCCGGGACGAAGTCCTGGACCAGCACCTGTTCGCCTGCATAGACGATGTCCGCGAGGCGACCTGGTGGTGGATGGTCGAGTACAACGAGCAACGACCCCACGACTCCCTGGGCGATCTCACGCCCGCGGAGTACCGTCAGAAAGTAGCCGGAAGTTCTACTTTTGAAGTGTCTGCTTGACGGGGAAGCTTACGCCTGCTCCAAACCGAAAACGCAGGGCGTGGATGGGTACGGCCAGCCCGCTCTGATGGCCAGCCCGTGGGCGGTGCACGGGCTTCTTGGGTGAGCGGTTGGCACAGGTTGCCGTCCCGGTCGGGCAGCACGTGCGCGCGCATGGGGGGAGGCAGGAAGCGGATCGTCATCGAGCCGGTGACGTGAGCGTCGCGGCCTGATCGGTGGCCTTGCCGCGTGCGGATCATCGCTCCGTTCGCGGCGGGCCTAGGGCCCGCCCTACGTCAGTCATCGTGGCTCAAGCCCGCCTTACGAGTTGCAGGCAAGTAGGGTGGCGGTGAGCGTAGCGAACCCCATCATTGGCCCCGGAGCGGCGATGTCGAATCGTCATGGCATGCGCATTGAAGCTCACGTCGGCGGATGTCTCGTCGCTTCGTTCTGGTGGGGTTCGCTGCGCTCACCGCCAATGGAATGGACTCCTCCCACTTCTTCGGCATCTAGGTGCCAGACTGGAAGGACGTTGAACCACCAGTCGCGAAGCAGGAGGAGTCCGCCATGCAGATTACCCGTATCGCCCTTGATCTGGCAAAGAACGTCATCCAGGTCCACGCCGTCGATCGTGCCGGCAAGCCGGTCCTGCGCAAGTCCTTGAAGCGCAGCCAGATCCTGCCGTTCTTCCGCGACCTGTCGCCCTGCAGGGTTGGCATGGAAGCCTGCGCCAGCGCCCATGACTGGGGCCGGCGACTGCAGGCGATCGGTCATCAGGTCGAGCTGCTGCCGCCCCAGTACGTGAAGGCCTTCGTCCTCGGCCAGAAGAACGACGCCAACGATGCCGCCGCGATCTGTGCGGCGATGGCGCGTCCGGATATTCTGCGCGTGCCGGTCAAGACGGTAGCGCAGCAGGATCAGCAGGCTTTGCATCGCGTGCGTCAGCTGCGGATGAAGCATCGCACCGCACTGATCAACCAGATGCGCGGGCTCATGGCCGAATACGGCATCGCCATCGCCCAAGGACCGGGCGCGCTGCGCAAGGCGATCCCCGAACTACTGGAAGATGCCGACAACGGCCTGAGCTTTGGCTTCCGCGAACTGCTGTCCGAGCTGTACGAGGAACTCAAGCAACTGCAGGCGAGTATCGACGCGCTGAGCGAGCGAATCGAGCGACAGGTTCGGCAGGATGCCGATGGCCGTCGACTGCTGGAAGTCCCGGGCGTTGGCCCGCTGACCGCCAGTGCGCTGATTGCCGCCGTCGGCGATGCAAGGCAATTCCGCAGTGGTCGGCAAATGGCCGCATTTCTGGGCCTGGTGCCAAAGCAGCATTCCAGCGGAGGCAAGGCCCGGTTGTTCGGCATCCACAAGCGTGGCGACAGCTATCTGCGCAGCCTGCTCACGCATGGCGCACGCAGCGTGCTGCGCAACGCCGCCAACAAATCCGACGATCGAAGCCGGTGGTTGATGAGCCTGGCGACGCGACGCCACCGGAACATCGCCACCGTCGCCCAGGCGAACAAGACCGCTCGCATCGCCTGGGCGATCCTGACCACGGAGCAGCGTTACCGCCCCACCTGATCCTGAAACCAACCCATCACCGAGTTTGCCAATCGCCGATGGCGATCCCAGGGAAGACCAGTGCGGGAAGAGCCTGAGTAGGGTGACGGCCATACAGGCCGATCCGCCAATGAGGCACCCGCATGCGACTGTGCTCCATCATGGCCAGAAGCCAAGGGCTTCGTTCACAGGCCGGATATACGCTCGCAATCTCACCTTGGATCAGAAGCGCTTGGCAACGGGGAGGAGTCCATATACACCCTACGAGTGCACCCTGCGCGTTTTGTCGGGCGTTCAATGCGGGTGCGCGCGAAACACGCCGTCGTCGTCGGGCAGGATGAAGGTGATGGCCGAGTCCGGTGAGTAGTCGCGGGCAGGGAATGGGCCGTAGATCATCATCGTGTCGGCATGCAGGCCCGCGAACTCCGTGCGGATTTCGGAGGAGGAGCAGAAGTCGAATGCATCGATGTCGATGCCATTGTCTGCAACTCGGCCGACAACACAGTCTCCGGTGCGACTGATGATCGCGTCGATGTCGTCGAGCGGCAGGTCCTCGGCGCGACAGGACTTGATGCGGTCATCGAAATAGAAGCTGACGACACTACCAGGCTTGAAACGGGTGCTGATGGCATCGAGGGCCGCCTCGCAGTCGCACACGTACCAGGACACCGCGCCTCCACCGCGAGCGATTCTTTCGAGAATGATGGCGGCTTTGCTTCTCAGCAGTCGAGTTACGCCATAGGCATCGAGTAGCTGATGAGTGATGGATGTTTTGATCGCCATGGAGAAGAGGGTGGGTGTCCCAGTCTTGGCTTGGATTGAGGGAGAGCGTGGGTGTCCCGGTCTTCGCCTTGCCGCGTGCGAATCATCGCTCCGTTCGCGGCGGGCCGAGCGCCCGCCCTACGTCAGTCATCGTGGCTCAAGCCCGCCTTACGAGTTGTGCGCTTACCCGGGCTACTTGCTACGTCCCTTGCTTGCGAGTTATTCATGTTGGTTGAACACGGGGGAGAGCCCCTTGGATTGCAGCAACAACTGCTGGTGCTTTGTTGTTCCTCAGTACTCGGGTGAGCCAGCCTTCAAAATCAGTCAGTCTGGTTCTTTTGAGATGTGTTGCCGCTTGGGCGATCAGTGCCTTGTTGTCGTATCGCGCTAGAAGGTCTTGCAGCTGGTCATTCTGAATCGCTGTGAGGATCTGGGCTCTGAATTCTGCGGCAATTCTTTCTACATCTAGACTTTTTGTCTGAATGCCGTAGTTCTCGGCGAGTTCGTTTACGTTTCCGGCGTCACTTAGGTCAATTTTCTTCAGTATTCGATCTATGCGGCGACGGCAGTATCTTGTTGTGACAGCATTGATGGCTGCATCGGAATTCAATGAGCTATAGATGGCCTGCTTTAACGAATCCAATCGTTCAGCGAGTTCGTTACCTTCATAACCCTCTGTTTCTGCGATCGCTCTACTAACTTGCGGCAAGAGAATGACATTTTCAATTTCCGACACTGGAAGAACGGCGATTCCCAGGTTATTCAAATGCTCAATGTCATCTGCGTGGTGGTCATCGGCATCGACGATCCCAGAGCAAGTGATTCGAGTCAGAGCGCTGTTTCTCCTTAGCGTTACAACAGAGTGGATGACCTCTTCGCATGATCCTCTGGCGATGATGGTCCATTCGGGATAGCAGCATCGGTAGATTGCAGTGTCGAGGCTGAGCTCAGTTCCTTCGACGAATAGAATTGGTCGGCGACTGCCTAGAATAAGCGCCGTAGTTTCGTCACTAAATCCTGTGCTTTCTGGGACTTCTTCCATTGCCCAGCCGCGCGTGGGATCGTAATCGCTAATGACTATCTTCTTTGCTGCGCGCGTGGCGGTAAATTCGAGATCATGAGTGATAAGTACAAAGGCGCAATCGGGCCTGGATGCTTCTAGTTCGTCCCATAGCTTCCCCATGATTGAACGGTGAATATGTAGTTCTGGTTCGTCGAATATAAGAAGAGAGTCCTTGGCAGCCACGAGAGTTTGGCCAATCACGTAGAAGATCGCGCGTTCTCCGTCGCTCAACTCTGAGGCCGAGTAAGTTGTGCCTGTTGCTGGGGCAATTGCTTCAATGTCGTCGCCTGATATCTTGAGCTGCCGATTTGGCAGGAGGCGGTGCCAAATTTCAACAAGTGACTCAAGCTTTGTTGGTGTTGCCGGTCCAAAGTCGCCAGATCTAACTCTTTGGTGCGTGGCTAATGCTGTTCTGGCTTGATCAGCGAATAGGGCCTGCACTAGATATTCAAAATCATTCAGTAATGACACGGCATTGCTGCCAAGCCAGCGGTGGCCATTCCGGTGGTGAACATCGCCCTTGGTATACCCAGTCCGTAGTCCAGTCAGTGCTTCTTTTTCAGTAATCTTTGGAACAGATGGGTTGAGGCTGAGGGCTCTGTGTGCGGAAATTCGATGAGCATTCAAGCTAAGCGAGGATTCAATGTGGACGGCAAGTCGTGTTTTTCCGCTACCGTTCGCGCCAACAAATATCACTGAGGTGCCGGGCTCTAAAGCAACCTCTTGCTCGCCAATCGCAGTAGGAACCGAAAAGATAAACGCCATATCTAAGCTCCAATCATATTCGACTCTGTTTCTTGGGTAAGAAAGTTGAAAGAAAAAGGCGGCCATTCGGCCGCCTTTTTAGTGTTTCCCTCAAACCCCCACCGGATTCCCCCGGTCCACATCGATCTTGTACAACTTGATCGCGCGGGCCGCGTCCTTCGCCGTCATCTTCCCTTCCTTGGCGAGCGCGTCGATCGCGGCATGCGCGATGTAGTAGCGGTCGACTTCGAAGTGGCGGCGGAGGTTGGCGCGGGTGTCGGAGCGGCCGAAGCCGTCGGTGCCGAGGACGGTGTAGCGCATCGGGACGAAGGCGCGGATCTGGTCGGCGAAACCGCGCACGTAGTCGGTGGCGGCGATCGCGGGGCCCTGGCGGCCTTCGAGCAGTTCGGTGACGTAGGCCTTGCGCGCGGTCTTCGCTTCGGGGTTGAGGCGGTTCCAGCGTTCGACGTCATAGCCGTCGCGGCGCAGCTCGGTGAAGCTGGGGCAGGACCAGATGTCGCTGGTGACGCCGAAGTCCTTGTCGAGCAGTTCGGCGGCGGCGATGGCTTCGCGGAGGATGGTGCCGCTGCCGAGCAGCTGCACGCGCAGTTCGCCCTTCTTCGGCTTGCCGGCGTCCTTGAGCAGGTACATGCCCTTGATGATGCCGTCGGCTGCACCTTCCGGCATGTCCGGGTGGGTGTAGTTCTCGTTCATCAGGGTGATGTAGTAGTACTCGTCCTGCTGCTCGGCGAGCATGCGCTGCATGCCGTACTGCAGGATGACCGCGACTTCGAAGCCGAAGGTGGGGTCGTAGGCGCGGCAGTTGGGAATGGCGCCGGCGAGCAGGTGCGAGTGGCCGTCTTCGTGCTGCAGGCCTTCACCGTTGAGCGTGGTGCGGCCGGCGGTGGCGCCGAGCAGGAAGCCGCGCGCGCGCATGTCGGCGGCCTGCCAGGCGCTGTCGCCGATGCGCTGGAAGCCGAACATCGAGTAGTAGATGTAGAACGGCAGCATCTGCACGTCGTTGGTGCTGTAGCTGGTGGCGGCGGCCATCCACGAGGCGAAGGCGCCGGCCTCGGTGATGCCTTCCTCCAGCACCTGGCCGGCCGCGTCTTCGCGGTAGTACATGAGCTGGTCGCGGTCGACCGGCTTGTACTTCTGGCCGTGCGGGGCGTAGATGCCGATCTGGCGGAACAGGCCTTCCATGCCGAAGGTGCGGGCTTCGTCGGCGACGATGGGCACGCAGCGCGGGCCGACCTGCTTGTCGCGCAGGATCACGTTCAGCGCCTGCACGAAGGCCATGGTGGTGCTGATCTCGCGGTCGCCGCTGCTCTTGAGCAGGCGATCGAACACGTCGAGCTTCGGCGCTTCGAGGTTCTGGCTGGCCTTGCGGCGGCGCTGCGGCAGGAAGCCGCCGAGCGCGCGGCGGCGTTCGATCATGTATTCCACTTCCGGCGACTTCGGGCCGGGGTGGTAGAACGGCACGGCGCCGTCCTTGAGCTGTTCGTCGCTGACCGGGATCTTGAAGCGGTCGCGGAAGGCGCGCACGGCGTCGTCGTCGAGCTTCTTGGTCTGGTGCGTGGGATTGAGCGATTCGCCCGAGGCGCCCATGCCGTAGCCCTTCACCGTCTTGGCGAGGATGACGGTGGGCATGCCCTTGGTCTGGCGGGCGTTGTCGTAGGCGGCGTAGACCTTGTGCGGGTCGTGGCCGCCACGGTTGAGGCGCCAGATGTCGTCGTCGCTGAGGTTGGCGACCAGCGCGGCGGTTTCCGGGTACTTGCCGAAGAAATGCTCGCGGGTGTACGCGCCGCCGAAGGCCTTGCAGTTCTGGTATTCGCCGTCGACGGTTTCCATCATCAGGCGCTTGAGCTGGCCGGTGCTGTCCTTGGCCAGCAGCGGATCCCAGTAGCTGCCCCAGACGGTCTTGACCACGTTCCAGCCGGCGCCGCGGAAGTTGCCTTCCAGTTCCTGGATGATCTTGCCGTTGCCGCGCACCGGGCCGTCGAGGCGCTGCAGGTTGCAGTTGATGACGAAGACCAGGTTGTCGAGGCCTTCGCGGCCGGCGACCGAGATGGCGCCGAGGGATTCGGGTTCGTCGCACTCGCCGTCGCCCATGAAGCACCACACCTTGCGGTCGGACTTCGGGATGAGGCCGCGGGCTTCGAGGTACTTCCAGTTGCGCGCCTGGTAGATGGCGCTGATCGGGCCCAGGCCCATCGACACCGTGGGCAGCTGCCAGAAGTCGGGCATCAGCCAGGGGTGTGGGTAGGAGCTGACGCCCTTGCCGTCGACTTCCATGCGGAAGTGGTCGATCTGCGATTCGGTGAGGCGGCCTTCGAGGAAGGCGCGGGCGTAGATGCCTGGGGAGCTGTGGCCCTGCACGGCGATGAGGTCGCCGGGGTGGTCGCCCTCGGGGCCGCGCCAGAAGTGGTTGAAGCCGACGTCGTAGAGGGTCGCCGAGGAGGCGAACGAGGCGATGTGGCCGCCGAGGTCGCCGGGCTTGCGGTTGGCGCGGACCACCATGGCCATCGCGTTCCAGCGGATGATCGAGCGGATCCGCCATTCCATGTGCTGGTCGCCCGGCATGCGGGGTTCCAGGTGCGCCGGGATGGTGTTGATGTATTCGGTGGTGGGCGCGAAGGGCAGGTGGGCGCCGGCGCGGCGGGTCAGTTCGACCATGCCGGTGAGCAGCTGGTGCGCGCGTTCGGGGCCGTCGGCGTCGATGACCGCCTTGAGCGACTCGACCCATTCGCGGGTCTCGGTGGGGTCGGGGTCGTTCTGCAGCAGTTCGTTCAACCAGCTCATGCCGTGGGCTCCGCTGCGGCCACCTGGCCGCGATTGTGTGGGGGTATACGAAATCTGGAGCAGAGATTCTAACAGGCGATCCCGGGCCCCCTGATGGCATGCGGGCATGGCGAGCGTGCCCTGTCGGGCGAAAACGATTCCATACGGCGCGGGATGTCGCGGGACATCCGGAATGACACGCGGAACGCGGCGCGGGGGGCGCTCTTGTAGAGCGGAGCTTGCTCCGCTCGCCCTCTCCGGAGAGACGCATCGATGCGTGCTCTCCGGGCAGTCGATCGATGGCGGGTGGCTTGAGCGGAGCAAGCTCCGCTCTACAGGTCGGGCAGCGGAGCTTCGCTCCGCTCTACGGGTCGGGGCAGCGGAGCTTCGCTCCGCTCTACAAGGGCGGTTCCGTGGGGTCGTCAGCGTTGCGCGACGATCAGCCAATGGTTGAACGGGGTGTTGCCGTAGAGCGGGCGGAATTCGGTGCGCAGGCCGGCGTCGGCGAGGATGGCTTCGAGGCCGTCGCGGGTGGGGTAGTGGCGCGGGCGCGAGCCCATCCAGCCGACGATGTTGGCGAGGCGGTCGGTGATGCGGGTGGTGCGCGAGCGGCGGTCGCCGCCGTCGAGGGCGGCGCGCATCACCAGGCGGGCGTCGCCGTCGAGCATGCGCGCGACCGCGTGGAGCAGGCCGCGCTGGGATTCGGCGTCGAGGTACTGCAGCACGTCGAGGATGGCGACCGAGCCGGTGTGCGTGGGCAGCGTGTTCGCCAGATCGACGACCTCGAACGTGGCGTCGCGCAGGCCGGCCTTGGCGGCGACGCGGGTGGCGCGTTCGATCTTGGCGCGGTCGTTGTCGACGCCGCGATAGACCTGCGCCTGGCCGTCCTGGCGCAGGGTGTGGGCGAGCAGGCCGAGGCCGCAGCCGAGGTCGAGCACCGGCGCGGTGCTGCCGCGCAGGGCGTCGAGCACGCCGGGGTAGAGCGGGTCGCTGCGCAGCTTGGCGCCGACGTAGTAGTAGTCGTAGCGATTGCCGAGCGGCATGGTCGGCAGGAAGACGCGGGCGATGGCCCGGGCGTGGGAGGCGGACAGCGGGCGGCCCGGGACTGCGGCGTCGGTCATTCGGTACTGGCTTCGGTTCGAGGCTCGGAAAGCAGGCGTCGTGCGACCGGGAGCGCGAGCGCGGTCCACTCGGCGTACATCGCAGCGGAGGGATGCAGGGCGTCCTCGACCAGCATCTCCGGCTCGGCGCCGCGCGCGCGGCTGACCGGGGTGATGTCGACGAAGGCGACGCCGCGTTCGGCGCAGACCTGCGCGGCAGCGGCGTTGTAGGCGTCCAGTGCCTCGGCGATGACCTCGGGATCGAAGCTGCCGGCGAACGCGAACGGGGTGACGCCCCAGTCGGGGATGCTCAACACCAGCACGCGTCCCGCCTCGCCACCGGCATACGCGATCGCGCGGTCGAGCAGGGCGGCGAATTCGGGCACGTAGTCGTCGACCGGGCGACCGCGATACTGGTTGTTCACGCCGATCAGCAGGCTGACCAGCGCCCAGTCGCTGCCCAGCGGCTCGACGGCGTCGAGCGCGGCGGACAGTTCGTCGGTGGTCCAGCCGGTGGTGGCGATGATGCGCGGGTCGTCGAGGGCGATGCCGGCTTCGCGCAGGCGCCGCGCGAGCTGCATCGGCCAGCGGTCGGCATCGTCGACGCCTTCGCCGATGGTGTAGCTGTCGCCGAGCGCGAGGTAGGCGCTGTGCGCGTCGCGCTTCGCCTGCGCCTCGTGCGCGGCGATCATGGCGGCGACGACCGGGGCAATCGTCCCACCCGGGCTCATCAGGCCACCGCGACGTGCTGGGCGCGGCTGCGTTCGGCGCGGCGGCCGAGCACGCGGTCGATGCGCGCGAACACTTCGCGCAGCATGTGCGCTTCGGGCAGCAGGGTGACGCGGAAGTGGTTGCGTTCGGGCACGTTGAAGCTGGAGCCGGGGACGATCAGCACGTCCTCGTGTTCCAGCATCTCCAGCGCGAAGCCGTGGTCGTCGAAGCCCTTCGCGGCATCGCCGACGACGGCCGGGAAGCCGTACAGCGCGCCGGCCGGGGCGACCAGCGACAGGTGCTCGCTGGCTTCGCAGCATTCGATGAGCGCGCGGCGGGTTTCGTACAAGCGTCCGCCGGGCGCGGTGAGCGCGCTGATGGTGTCGTCGCCGTGCAGCGCGGCTTCGATCGCGAACTGGCCGGGCACGTTGGCGCACAGGCGCAGTGCGCCGAGCAGGTCCATCGCGTGGTGCAGGTCGCCGCTGCGCAGCGGATCGCCGCTGAGCACGGCCCAGCCCACGCGCCAGCCGCAGGCGCGATGCACCTTCGACAGGCCGCCGAACGACAGGCAGGGCAGGTCGCCGGCCAGCGGCGCGAGCGGCTGGAACTGCGCTTCGTCGTAGAGGATGTGGTCGTAGATCTCGTCGGCCATCAGCAGCAGGTGGTGCTTCGCGGCGATGGCGACGATGCGTTCGAGGATCTCGCGGCTGTAGTTCGCGCCGGTCGGGTTGTTCGGGTTGATCAGCACGATCGCGCGGGTGCGCGAGGACACCAGCTGCGCGATCTCGTCCGGATCCGGCAGAAAACCATTTTCGGCCTTGCAGCGGTAGTAGACCGGGCGGCCGTCGTTGAGGATGGTCGCGGCCGACCACAGCGGGTAGTCGGGCGAGGGCAGCAGCACTTCGTCGCCGGGATTGAGCAGCGCGCGCAGCGACAGGTCGATCAGTTCGCTGACGCCGTTGCCGACGAACACGCGCTCGGGCGACGCATTCGGCGTGCCGCGCTGCTTGTGGAAGGCTGCGATGGCTTCACGCGCGGCCGGCAGGCCCTGCTGGTGGGTGTAGGGATCGGTGTCGGCGATGTGGTCGGCGATGGCGCGCTGCAGGTGTTCCGGCGCGCGGAACCCGAACGCGCCCGGGTTGCCGATGTTGAGCTTGATCAGCGTCCGGCCCTGGCCTTCCAGCTCGCGAGCTCGCCGGGCCAGTTCTCCGCGGATCTCGTAGCGGACTTCGGACAGGCGTTCACGGGTCTTGAGGGCGGGTTTCGGGCTGGAGGAGGACATCGCGGCGACAGGGGTTGGGGTGGGAAAAAAGAGCCGCCAGCCTAGCGGAAAACCGCTGGGCCTGCTGGTACGCATCGGCAGGTCCGGCAGGGGCGAGCCATGACTTTTTCGTATGTCGGGTGGCTCGACGGGGCCGCAATCCGAAGCGAAGGCCGTGCTCCGGCGTTGCCTGGCTTGCCGGGGTGGCCGGGCCTGGCGGCGACGCGCGCCCGGGCCCCGGCTTCGGGGCGACCTTCCCTGCATCCGGAAAAATGGACATGACACGCTCTAGAATCCCCGCATGCACGCCATCGCCCGATCCGCTTGAGTTCCGCTCCCTCCGCTCCGTCCGTCGCCGTACTGGCGGCGATCGGCTGGCCCTGGCCCGGCACGGCGGCCGGCGAGATCGACGATCCTGCGTGGTCCGGCCTGGTCGCGGCCCACCCCGACGCCCGCCCGGCGCGGGTGATCGAGCAGCACCGCACCGGCTACGTGGTCGCCGAGGCCGCCGGGCACGCCCTGCCCGTGGAATCCCCGCCGGAATGGATGCGCCGCCGCTTCCCGGCCCAGGACCGCGCCGCCGTCGGCGACTGGGTGCTGATCCGCGAGGCGAGCCCGCGACCGCAGATCGCGGCCCTGCTGCCGCGGCGGAGCACGATCAAGCGCGCCGCCGCCGGTGAGCACTACCAGCAGCAGATGATCGCCGCGAACATCGACACGGTGTTCGTGGTCTGTGGCCTGGACGCCGACTTCAATCCGCGCCGGATCGAGCGCTACCTGCTGCTGGTGCGCGGCGGCGGCGCCGAGCCGGTGGTGGTGCTGACCAAGGCCGACAAGGAGGGCAGCGACGCCGAGGCCTCGCTGGCCGCGCTGGCCGAACTGGCCGCGCAGGGCATCGTGGCCGTGGCCGTGAACGCCCGTGATCGCGACAGCGTGGCCGCGCTGGATCCGTGGCTGGGCCCGGGGCGAACGGCGGTGCTGGTGGGCTCGTCGGGCGCGGGCAAGTCCACGCTGACCAACACCCTGCTGGGCACCGAGAAGATGAAGACCGGCGAGGTGCGCGAGAGCGACGCGCGCGGACGGCACACCACCACCTACCGCACGCTCATCCCGCTGCCCTCGGGCGCCTGCCTGATCGACACGCCCGGCATGCGCGAGCTGAAGCCGACCGGCGAGGAAGACCTGGCCGACGGCGGTTTCGCCGACATCGAGACGCTCGCCGGCGCGTGCAAGTTCCGCGACTGCCGGCATGCGAAGGAGCCGGGCTGCGCGATCCGCGCCGCGATCGACGCCGGCACGCTGGATCGCGCCCGTTTCGCCAACTACCTGAAGCTGCGCGACGAGGTTGCCGGCGCCGCGAACGTGCTGGCGACGCGGCTGGCGCAGAAGTCCGATGCCCGCGTGCAGAACAAGGCGCTGAACAAGCGGCTGGACGACAAGTATGGGAAGCGTTGAGCCCATGGCTTTTGTAGGAGCGACGCAAGTCGCGACGCTCGGAAGCATCCTCATCCGCTCCGGTCGCGACTTGCGTCGCTCCTACAAAAAATCGGTGCAGTTGCGATGAGCGTGCCCCGCGACATCGCCCGACACGCCGCGCTCGATGCGCGCCTGGCCTCGGCGGTGCGCGGCATCCGCCTGCTGGACACGCTCAGCTGGCCGGCGAGCGCGCAGGAGACCTTCCTCGGCGCGTGGAAGATCGGCCGCATCCACTTGCCGACGATCGTGTATCCGAAGGACGACTACACCCACATCCGCGCAGAACTGGATGCGGTGACGAAGGCGGCGGACCCGGATCATCCGCTCGGCCATTACCTCATCCAGACCGCGGACAGCTGGCGCATCGCCACGCGCCTGCTCGATGCCGCCGGCAGCTACCGGGTCACCGCGTACTCGACGCGCCTCTACGGCCGCCCGGTCGAACTGCTGCCCGGCGACGGCCCGACCAATCTCGAAGCGGCGCAGCATTTCGTCACCCTGGCCGACGACATGGACCAGGAGCTGCGCGTCATCGAGCCCGATGCGGTGATCGCTGCCGAGACCGTGCGCGACGAGCTGCAGGCGGCGGTCGATGCCTTCTTCACCGACCACAAGGTCGCGGTCGAGCTGGACCCGGCGCTGATCGCCAAGGCCGCCGCCAGCCCGACCCGCATCCGCGTGCGCACCAACACCGGTTTCAGCGAATACGACCGCCACCAGCTGCTCGTGCACGAGGCCTTCGTGCACACGCTTACCGGGATCAACGGCCGCGAGCAGCCGCACCTGAAGTCGATGGCGCGCAGCGCGCCGCGCACCACCGCGACGCAGGAAGGGCTGGCGACCTTCGCCGAACTGATCTCCGGTTCGATGGACATCGAGCGGATGAAGCGCATCAGCCTGCGCATCGTCGCCATCGACATGGCCATCGGCGGCGCGGATTTCGTGCAGGTCTTCCGCTTCTTCCTCGATGCCGGGCAGAGCCCCGAGGACAGCTTCTCGTCGGCGCAGCGCGTGTTCCGCGGCGCGCCGCTGGGCGGCGGCGCGGCCTTCACCAAGGACACGGTGTACCTGCACGGCCTGCTCAGCGTGCACACCTTCTTCCGCTGGTGCCTGCGCCACCGCAAGCTGTCTGTGGCGCGGCAGCTGTTCGCCGGCAAGCTCGCGCTGGAGGACGTGTTCGCGCTGCAGCCGATGTTCGACAGCGGCGCGATCGCGCAGCCGCACTACCTGCCGCCGTGGATGCAGCGCGCGAACGGGCTGGCGGGGATGCTCGCGTTCTCGCTGTTCGCCAACAAGATCCGCCTGGACCGCGTCGAGGCCGACGACCTGGTGCTGGGACTCGGGGTCTGAAGGCGACCCTGCTGTCGTAGAGCGGAGCTTGCTCCGCTGATGCTTTCCCGGGAAAAGCGAGCGGAGCAAGCTCCGCTCTACAGGGGCGCTGGCACCAGACGGCCATCCGGCTGGATCACGCGGTCCGCTGCTGCATCGTCTCCGACCAACTGCACGCGGATCGGCGATCCTGCTGTTGTAGAGCGGAGCTTGCTCCGCTGATGCTTTCCCGGGAAAAGCGAGCGGAGCAAGCTCCGCTCTACAGGGGCGCCGGCCCCAGACGGCCATCCGGCTGGATCACGCGGTCCGCGGGCGCATCGTCTCCGACCAGCTGCACGCGGTCGCCGATCTGCACGCCGCGGTAGTGCGGAATCTCGTGTGTCAGGCGCTGGAAGATCCAGCGCGTGTCCGGCTGCGCGGGGCGCAGGCGCAGCGGGGGCGCATCCGCCGGGCGGGTGGACAGCGTATCCGCCAGTGCCGGCGAGAACGTCGCCTGGATCGTGCCGACGCGATGCACCAGGCGCATCACCATCGCGCCATGCGCCACCGTGAGCACGGCCAGCAGCGCGACCGCCAGCCGCCAGCGCGCGGACAGCCTCGGCCATGCGGCGCCGAAACACAGCGCCATCCATGCCGACCAGGCATAGCCGTAATGATTGAAGCTGGCGCCGAGCGGCAGCACCGGCAGCAGGCTGGCGGTGCCGCCGAGCAGCGCCAGCGCGAACAGCCTGCGATCGGCCCGGAACAGTGCGGCCAGGCCGGCCAGCCACAGCAAGGCGGAGATCGCCAGCGGCCCGCGCCCGCCCTGGGTGAAGGTCGCGAAGGTTTCCGGTACATGCAGCAGCGGTGCGAACAGCGGGTATTCCAGCCAGCGCAGCGGCGCGTGGGCGATGCTGAGCATGTATTGCGTGCCCTGCGGCGCGGGCTGCATCAGCGCATCGAAGCGCAGCACGAGGTACAGCGCTGCGGTCGCGGCGGCGCCCAGCATCGCCATTGCCCATCGCGGGCGTCGGTCGAACCACCAGGCCACCGCCAGCATGCCGGGGATGGCCAGGGCCGCTTCCTTGCCGGCAAGTCCTGCTGCGGTCGCGATCGCGGCGCCGGCCGCGACCAGGGCCAGCGGCAGCCGACTGGTGCCCAGCAGGCCCGCGCCCAGCGCAGCGCTCAGCCAGATCAGGTCGCCCAGCGTGCCCACCCAGCCATGGGTCAGGGCGGCATACGGCCCGAGTGCGAACACCAGCGCGGCGATGCCCGCTTGCCGCGCCGGCACGCCGAGACGTTGCGCCAGCACGCACAGCAGCGCCGCGTTCGCGCTGCCCCAGGCCACGCAGACCGCATGGAACGCGTACGGAACGTCGAACAGGTGGCGCGAGAGCCACAGCCAGAGATTGAACGTCAGCGGACGGTACTGGTAGGTATCGATGGCTGCCCAGGAGAACCACGGCGGCGGCAGTCCCGGGGCGGCGTTGGCGGTGGCCGCCCACTGCAGTTCATCGTGGCTGAAATAGCCCGGATTGAAGACCAGCGGCGACTGCGCCAGCACGGCGGCGACCAGCACCAGCCATGCGAAGCGAGCGGAGACGGAGGGCCTTGCGGTCACGGTGGGCGTCGTCATGGGCATGGCAGGCGGGCGAAGCGACGATTCTGGGGGAAGCGGTGCCGGCGATGCCAATCGCGTGTCCGGTCGACCATCCGTCACCGCACGGTTCCGGTCAGGCTTTGAGGCTAGAATCGGGGGCCCAACGTGCACGGCCGGCGCACGGCCTCCCAGACCTCGAATGTCCGACAACGCCAACGATCTGAAGCAGTCCGCCCTCGACTACCACCGTCAGGATCCCCCCGGCAAGATCAAGGTCGCCCCGACCAAGCCGCTGGTCACCCAGCGCGATCTGGCCCTCGCGTACTCGCCCGGCGTGGCCTACGCCTGCGAGGCCATCGTCGAAGACCCGAACGCCGCCAGCCAGATGACCGCACGCGGCAACCTGGTCGCCGTCATCACCAACGGCACCGCCGTGCTCGGCCTGGGCGACATCGGCCCGCTGGCCGGCAAGCCGGTGATGGAAGGCAAGGGCGTGCTGTTCCAGAAGTTCGCCGGCATCGACGTGTTCGACATCGAACTGGACGAACGCGACCCGGACAAGCTGGTCGACATCATCGCGTCGATGGAGCCGACCTTCGGCGGCATCAACCTCGAAGACATCAAGGCGCCGGAATGCTTCATCGTCGAGCGCAAGCTGCGCGAGCGCATGAAGATCCCGGTGTTCCACGACGACCAGCACGGCACCGCGATCATCGTCGGTTCGGCGGTGCTCAACGCGCTGGAGATCGTCGGCAAGAAGATCGAAGACGTGAAGCTGGCCACGTCCGGCGCCGGTGCCGCCGGCATCGCCTGCCTCGACATGCTGGTCGCGCTGGGCATGAAGCCGGAGAACATCCTCGCGGTGGACCGCGACGGTGTGCTGTACACCGGTCGCGGCAAGATGGACCCGGACAAGGAGCGCTACGCGCGCGACACCGACAAGCGCACGCTGGCCGACATCGTCGCCGGCGCCGACGTCTTCCTCGGCCTGTCCGCCGGCGGCGTGCTCAAGCCGGAGATGGTCGCGACCATGGCCGAGCGCCCGGTCATCCTGGCGCTGGCCAATCCGAACCCGGAAATCCTGCCGGAAGACGCGAAGAAGGTACGCCCGGACTGCATCATCGCCACCGGCCGTTCGGACTACCCGAACCAGGTCAACAACGCGCTGTGCTTCCCCTACATCTTCCGCGGCGCGCTGGATGTCGGCGCCACCGAGATCAACGAAGCGATGAAGCTCGCCTGCGTGCGCGCGATCGCCAAGCTCGCGCGGATGGAAGCCTCCGACCTGGGCAGCGCCTACGGCGGCGAAGTGCCGAAGTTCGGCGCGGACTACATCATTCCGCGTCCGTTCGATCCGCGCCTGCTCACCGTGCTGGCCCCGGCCGTGGCGCAGGCAGCGATGGACTCGGGCATCGCCCAGCGTCCGCTGGCGTCGATGGACGCCTACCGCGAGAAGCTCGGCCAGTTCATCTACCGCACCGGCCTGCTGATGAAGCCGATCTACGACCGCGCGCGCAGCGACCGCAAGCGCGTGGTCTATGCCGAGGGCGAAGAGGAGACCGTGCTGCAGGCGGTGCAGACCGTGATCGACGAGGGCCTGGCGCGGCCGATCCTGATCGGTCGCCCGGACGTGATCGAGACGCGCATCCAGCGCCTGGGCCTGCGCATGAAGGCCGGCGTCGATTTCGACCTGACCAACATCCACGACGACCCGCGTTTCAACGACTACTGGCAGCACTACCACGCGCTGACCGAGCGTCGCGGCGTGACGCCCGCCGCGGCGAAGAACCTGCTGCGTTCGCGTCCGGCGCTGATCGCCGCGATCATGGTCGAACGCGGCGAAGCGGACGCGATGATCTGCGGCCTGGTCGGCCGCTTCCACAAGAAGCTCGGCTACCTGCGCAGCGTCTTCAACTTCGACAAGGGCGTCACCGGCACCGCCGCGATGACCGGCGTGATCAACAACCAGGGCGTGTGGTTCTTCCTCGACACCCACGTGCAGGTGGATCCGTCCGCCGAGCAGATCGCCGAGGCCACGCTGATGGCCAGCTTCCGGCTCAAGCTGTTCGGCATCGAGCCCAAGGTCGCGTTGCTGTCGCATTCGAACTTCGGCAGCCACGACAACCCGAGCGCGGCGAAGATGCGTCGCGCCTACGAGATCATCCGTGCGCGCGCGCCGAAGCTGGAGATCGACGGCGAAATGATGGCCGACACCGCCTGGGACGAGGGCCTGCGCAAGCGCATGTTCCCGAACACCACGCTCAGCGGTCGCGCCAACCTGTTCGTGATGCCCAACCTCGACGCGGCGAACATCACCTACAACATGGTGCGGGTGATGACCGACGGCGTGGCGATCGGCCCGATCCTGATGGGCCTGAACCGCCCGGCGCACGTGCTCACGCCGGCATCGAGCCCGCGCCGCGTGGTCAACATGACCGCGATCGCCGCCGTGGAAGCGCAGATCCGCAAGACGCGGTGATGCGGGCGGTGGAGGTCGCCTCCCGCTGAGGGAGGCGACCGGGCCGCGTCAGGCAGGACGCCTGCGTCGATAGACCACGCCCAGGCGCATCACATGGCCGTCGCTGGCGTTGATGCGCAGCGGAAAGGCGCCGACGAACTCCCAGCCTTCGATGGATTCGCGATGGAGGCTGTTGGAGACCTCGATGCCCAGGTCTCCGGGAAATCCGCTGTCCAGCGTGAGCGTTCTGTATTCCCAGTCCATGGCGTGCCTCGCAAGTGGGTGCTGCATCAGGGGAGGAGGGTGCGGTAGCCCAGCGCATCCAGCCGCTGCAGCAGCCGGCGGATCGTCTGGACGTTGCCGCCGTGCGCGGCGCCTTCGTGCAGCAGCACGATCGCGCCGGGCGAAAGACTGCGTTCGATGCGCGACACCACGACATCGGGATCGGCGGCGACGCCGTCGAAGCCGCGCGCGCTCCACGCCGCGCGCGCCAGGCCATGCGCCTTGAGCGGCGCCTGCACGAAGGGATTGCTCATGCCGACCACGGCGCGGAACCAGCGCGGCGGCGCGCCCGCGATGTCGGTCAGGATCCGCTGCGTCTGCGCGATCTCGCGGCGCATGCGCGACGGCCCGAGGGCCCAGAACCAGCGTGCGGGATGAGAATGGCTGTGGTTGCCGATCTGGTGCCCGCGCCGCAGGATCTCGCGAACGAGTTCGGGGCGCTGCGCGGCACGCTCGCCGACCAGGAAGAAGGTCGCCTTCGCGCCGTGCGCGTCCAGCGCATCGAGGATCGGCCGGGTCTCGTCCGACGGCCCGTCGTCGATGGTCAGCCACACGCGCCTGTCGTCGATCGGCAGGCGGTTGAGCACGGGTCCGAAGACGCGCGAATGCGGCCAGAGCGTGCCCCACCAGAACGGCGCATGGCTCGCGGCCATCGCCGGCAGGCCCAGCGTCCAGCCCCAGCGCCACCAGACCAGCGCCACCACGACCTGCGACAGCACCAGCAGCACCAGCCAGGCATGCGGCCGGCGCGGCACGCGATGGATCCTGTCGAGGATGGCGTCATCGAGCACGGTATCGTCGAGCGCGGCGGGCGGACTGGCGGAGCGGTCGGTCATCGCGGCATGATGCCACGCTTCGCTTCAAGCCCCTTTGTCCCTTGCCCCGGAGTCGACCATGGCCTTCCGCAACCTGTCCGTCGCCGATGCCGACGCCCGTGCCCGCGACGGCAGCGTGACCCTCGTCGACGTGCGCCCGCCCGCCGAGCGCGACATCGCCGCGGTGACCGTTCCATTCCAGGGTCTGGAGGACGGCGGCCTCGAACGCCTGCTCGCCCTGCCCAAGGACGCCCCGTTGGCCTTCCTCTGCCACCACGGCGGACGCAGCGCCCAGGCCGCGATGTACTTCGCCCAGCAGGGCTTCAGCGACGTCTACAACGTCGTCGGTGGCATCGACGCGTGGAGCCTGGAAGTGGATCCGGCCGTGCCGAGGTATTGATCGAACCGGCGTCGATATCCTCGCCCTTGTAGAGCGGATCGAAGATCCGCTGCCCTGTCGCGGGATGCGCGCATGTAGGAGGGCCTTCAGGCCCGAGCTTTTCGCATGGACAATGACGATCCATGAAGAGCTCGGGCCTGAAGGTCCTCCTACAAAGCGGAGCAAGGCGGTGTTGAGAGGCGCCGATGCCTTCGTCCTTGTAGAGCGGATCGAAGATCCGCTGGGCCTTCTCCGAAAACGTGACAGCGGATATGCGATCCGCTCTGCGGAATGTGCGCTGCAGAGAGGCGTTCAGTTCGTCGAGTGACGTGAAGGCAGGCCTCGACGCAGGGCCTCTTCCCCGAGCAGGAAGGCAAGCGCTGCGTCCTCGATGGGAAGCGCTGTGTTGCGCCGCTCATTGACGAGTCGATGGGTGATCAGGCTGCGATCTTCCGAGGCCATGATGATGCCGGCCTCTGCGCATTTCCGTTGAAGCGCGTGAACATCGCGGCTTTCCATGATGCCGCAGTCGAAGCATCCCGCCATGTCGAGTCGAGCGTGAAGTTCGCCTGGCGATTCATGGGCGATGTCCGGGAAGAGCTTGCGCAGCGTCTTCAGGAAATGCAGGTCGATACCGTGCTCCGGCAGCAGGATGCGCACGGCGGACTGATGCTGGTAATGGCCATGCACCACCCAGCCCGGATCAGATCCGTCCCACAGATAGGCGAATTGGGACAGTGTTTCGTCATCGATGTCAGCCATGGTGGGTGCCGCGTGTGGTCAGCTCGCCGTCAGAAACCCGTATAACGCCAGCCCGCCGAACAGCACGCAGAGTCCAGCCACGAACACCAGCGTGCCGATCACGCCTCGCTGCCAACCGGCGAGCGCATTCCATTTCTCGGACATTCCGGAAAACGGCAGGCCTGTGATTGCCTGGAGCAATCCGGCGAACATCAGTCCGCCGGGTGCCGCCAACACGATGAGGCCGAACGGACCACCGGGCAGCGAGCCCGAGGGATTCGTCTGCTGCCGGTCCATGAACCACCACAGCGCCATGGCGAAGACGGCGCCACCGGCAAGGCATTGCAAGAGGCCGCGGATGCGAGTGGTCATGAAGTCACCTCCGGCGGGTGTTGTCTCGTGGATGCTGCTGCGGATGGATGAATGGCCCGGCAAGAGAAGTGTTGCCTGACGGGGTCAGCTCTCGGCCTGTCCTGCCTGACTTCGCTCAGCTTGAGCACAGGCAAGCGCCAGCCTGGATTGTGCTTCCCGCAATTCGTCGATCAGTTCGATCGGGAGAATTGGGGTGGCGATCATTTTTCCATCTTCGAGCCTGCGGCATGCCAGATACAGCGTGCCCCAGATCGGTATGAGAAAACACCGCGCATCATCCGTGATCGGCCCCCAATCGAAGATACGGAGCTTCCAACGAAGCTCTTCGTCCTCTTCTCTGCCACATGAGACGAGTCGATCAAGGGCGGACTCGACGCTGCACTCAAGGAATGTGCTTTCGCCTTCACGGAAGGTCAGGATTCGCTCCAGCCTTCTGATGGTATCTGCGATACGTGAGGACAGGTGCGGAATCCAGTCAGTTGTATCGAATGTATTTAGTTGACGATGGTCGACGAACAGACGGACTTCGACCATCTGCCCGTCGACAGGACCGAATTCGATATGAAACGGTCGCCTCAATTCGCCAGCGCCAGATCATCCAGCATCGCGCGGAGGAAGCGCGCGGCTTCGCCGCCGGTGCAGGCGCGGTGGTCGAAGGTGACCGACAGCGGGATGACCTTGTGCGATTCGAAGCCGCCGATCACCGGCGTGATCTGGTGGCGGGCGCGGCCGGCGGCGACGATGGCGACGCACGGCGGCACCACCACCGGGGTGGCGTAGCGGCCGGCGAACATGCCGAAGTTCGACAGCGAGATCGTGTAGCCGGTGAGTTCGCTCGCCGGGATGCTGCGATCCTCGACCTGCGCGCGCAGGCGGTTGATGCCTTCGCGCACGCCGCGCGCATCGAGCACGTCGGCGTTGCGCAGCGCGGGCACGAACAGGCCATCGTCGGTGTCGACCGCGATGCCGATGTCGACCTGCGGGTGCAGGGTGCGCACGAGCTTCTCGCCGTCGAACCACGCGTTCATCGCCGGCACCGTCTTCGCGGCGACGCAGATCGCGCGGATCAGGCGCACGGTGACGTCGTTGCCTTGCGCCCAGGCATGGATGTCGGCGTCATCGCTGAGCGTGGTCGGCACGACCTTGCTGTGCGCATCGGCCATCACGCGCGCCATGTTGCGGCGCACGCCCTTGAGCTGTTCCGGCTGGCCGGTGACCGACACCGACGGCGGCTGGGTGCGCATCGGCTTGCCGGTGGCGGAGAGCTGGGTGCGCGGGCTGGTTGCCGGCGCACTTGTGGGAGCGACGCCAGTCGCGACTTGCGTCGCTCCCACAGGCGCCGCAGCCGCGCGCGGTGCCGGTGCGGACGCACCGGGCTTGGCCGAGCCATCGGCGGCGGCGCGCTTCACGTCGTCCATGGTCACCACGCCGTCGGCGCCGGTGGCGCGGACGCGGGCGATGTCGACGCCGAGCTTGCGCGCCATCGCGCGCACCGCCGGCATCGCCTTCACGCCGCCGACCGCGAGCGCGGCTTCGGTGTGCACGGCATCGGAGGACTGCATCGCGCCGACCACGGTGCCGGCGTCGTCGCGCTTGGTGTCGGCGGGCTTTTCGCTCCCTCCCCCGCTGGCGGGGGAGGGCTGGGGTGGGGGCGATGCCGGCGCGGCATGGCCGCCGCCATGGTGATGCCCGGTGTCCTGGCCTTCGGCGCGCTGCGGCATCGACGGATCGATCTCGAATTCGGCGAGCATCGTGCCGGTGACGATCACGTCGCCCGCGCCGCCGGCCAGCTTGAGCACCTTGCCCGACACCGGCGACGGCACTTCGACCACGGCCTTCGCGGTCTCCATCGACACCAGCGGCGCATCGAGCTTGATGACGTCGCCGGGTTTCACGAACCACTCGACGATGGTGGCGTCCGGCAGGCCTTCGCCGAGGTCGGGGAGGAAGAAGGTCTTGGTCTGGCTCATGGGGCGAATCCTTCGATGTCGTTTCGCGTGTCGTGTTCGAGGTCAGGGTGGCACGGAGAATGGATCATTCGCTTTCCGCCTTTCCAGGCAGGTAGCCGCGCATCTCGATTTCCGCTGTGGCCTTGTCTAGCTGGCTGAAGTCGTTGCTGAAGCGGAGCTGGTAACCGTCGCCCCACATGGCTGGATCATTGATGAAATAGTAGGTGCGATCACCCTTGAAATCGGCGGTGACGTGCACGCTCGGCACGCTGCACAGGGACGGGCAGTCGATGAGGATGGTATGACGGCCCGGCGTCAGTGGAACGACCAGATAGTTCATCCTGCGGATGGAGCCAACCCTCTGGCCATCGATCACCACGTTGTGTTTCATCATCACGCCGGCCTTGCTGCGACCGCGCAGCAGGTACACGGTCGCCATTCCCGGAGACGGGCTGCCTTCAGCCGACAGCTTCTCAATACCGTCGAGATGTTCCGGCGGTCGTTTCGCAATTGCGAATGCCGGGAGGGTCGCCAACAGAACGATGAGGATGAGTCGTATCACGGGGAGATTCCCGAAGGTTGCGCTGCATGAGGTGGAAAGGGCATCAGATGTGCTTCCGGCACCCAGCCACAGCGCCCGTCCGCGCGTTCGCACCACCACCATCCGCCGAGTTCGTGCAGCAGTGCGATCTCGTCGCCCGCATCGGCATCCAGCTCCTGCGCCGAGTAGTCGCGCAGGGCTTCGGCGCGGCCGTCGTCAAGCGGCTTGAGCCAGTCGAACGGCGCCCAGCCGGCATTGCCATCGGCGGTGATCGTCCAGATGAAGGCGGGCCATTCGGTGTCGCGCTCGCCGAGCGTCACGATCTCGCCGGACGCGAACCCGATCGGGTTCGCGTACTGGGTGCGATAGGTCTCGACGACGCGGGCGCGCTGCATGCGCGTCAGCCCGCCGCCAGCGTCCGCTTCGCTGCGGCGACGATCTTCTCGACGCTCGGCAGGTACTTCATTTCGAGGCGGAACAGCGGGATGTGCGTGTCGTAGCCGGTGACGCGCTCGACCGGCGCGAGGAGGTCGTACATCGATTCCTCGGCCAGTCGCGCGGCGATCTCGGCGCCGAACCCCGCGGTCTTCGGCGCTTCGTGCACGATCACGCAGCGGCCGGTCTTGCACACCGACTCGGCGATCGTGTCGAAGTCCAGCGGCTTGAGCGTGGCGACGTCGATGACTTCCGCGCTGATGCCGTCCTTCGCCAATGCGTCAGCGGCTTCCAGGCATTCCTTCACCTGCGCGCCCCAGGTCACCAGGGTCACGTCGGTGCCGTCGCGCAGCACGTAGCACACGTCCAGCGGCAGCGCTTCGCCGTCGTCGGGCACGAGTTCCTTGTACTGGCGATAGATGCGCTTGGGTTCCATGTAGATGACCGGATCCTCGTCGCGGATCGCGGCCAGCAGCAGGCCGTAGGCGCGCGCGGGCGAGGACGGCATCACCACGCGCAGGCCCGGCACGTTGGTGAAGATCGACTCGTTGGCTTCGCTGTGGTGTTCCGGCGCGCGGATGCCGCCGCCCCACGGTACGCGCAGCACCATCGGACAGGTCAGGCGACCGCGTGTGCGATACCGGAAGCGTGCGGCGTGGCAGATGATGTGGTCCACCATCGGGTAGACGAAGCCGTCGAACTGCGCTTCGGCGACGGGGCGCATGCCCTGTGCGGCGAGACCGACGGTGAGGCCGGCGATGGTGGTCTCGTCCAGCGGCGTGTCGAGCACGCGTTCGGAACCGAAGATCGACTGCAGGCCGGCGGTGGCGCGGAACACGCCGCCGTTGACGCCGACGTCCTCGCCGAGCACGAGCACGCGCTCGTCCTTGCGCATTTCGTGGGCGAGCGCCTGAGTGATCGCCTCGATGAGGGTGATGGGTGCGATGTCAGCCATGCTTGCGGCCCTCCGCGGCGACGGCTTCGTCGCGCTGCGCGCGCACGTCCGGCGGCATGTCGGCGTAGAGGTAATCGAACATCGCGCTCACGGGCTGCACGGGCGTTTCCAGGTAGGCATTGATTTCGACGTCGATGCGCTTGCCGCAGTCGTCGGCCCACGCGTTCTCCTGCGCTTCGTCCCACAGGCCTGCCTTCGTGAGGTAGGTGCGCAGGCGGGTCATCGGGTCGCGCGTCCACGCGGCCTTCACTTCCTCTTCGCCGCGATAGCGACGGGCGTCGTCGGCGGTGGTGTGGTCGTGCAGGCGGTAGGTCATGAATTCGATCACGCTGCCGCCTTCGCCGCTGCGTGCGCGTTCGAGCGCGCGGCGCATGCCTTCGAGCACCGCGATCAGGTCGTTGCCGTCGACCTGCAGGCAGTGCAGGCCGCCGGCCAGGCCCTTCTGCGCCAGGGTCGGCGCGCCGGTCTGCGCGGCGCGAGGCACCGAGATCGCCCAGCCGTTGTTGATGATGCACTGCACGAAGGGCAGGGCGTAGGCGCCGGCGGAGTTGATCGCGGCGTAGGTGTCGGTCTTCGAGCTGCCGCCGTCGCCGCAGCAGGCGACCGCGACGCGCGGCTCCTTGCGCAGCTTGAAGGCGAGCGCGGCGCCGGCGGCGTGCAGGCACTGCGTGGAGATCGGCACGCACCAGGCGTAGTCGTGCTTCGGCGCTTCGGCGAAGTCGTTGCCGCGTTCGTCGCCGCCCCAGTAGAGCAGGATCTCGCGCGGACGCACGCCGCGCACCAGCTGGGCGCCGTATTCGCGGTAGCTCGGCGCGAACACGTCTTCCGGGCGCATCGACGCGCCGATGCCGACGTGCGTGGCCTCGTGGCCGAGGCAGGCGGCGTAGGTGCCGAGCTTGCCGGTGCGCTGCAGGGCGATGGCCTTGCTGTCGAAGGTGCGCACGAACAGCATCTGCTTGAACAGCGGCAGCAGCGTGGCCGGATCGGCGAAGGCCGCCGGCGGTTCCGCGACGAGCGTGCCGTCGGGTCCGAGGTACTGCAGGTATTCGATTTCGAATCGGGCGGCGACGGTCATCGTGTTCGGTCGTTCCGAGGGGCGAACGCGAATGATAGCCGCTGTCGGCATGATGGCGTTTGCGCATTGCGCAACGACCGGGGTGCACGAACGCACTTGACAGCGCTCGCGGCGCGGCGATCGTGAACGAAACGTATACGACGTGCGCAGCGGTATGGTGCGGTGCAGCGTGACCTGCGCAACAAAGCGTCCTGCAAAAAAAAGGAGCGCGGCCGTAGCCGCGCTCCCTGGGGTCGCCTTTCGCGTCGGATGTGCCGGATCAGGGCACGATCGTGGCGCTGTAGCTGGCGGTGTTGTTCACCGGCACGGTGTCGGTGATGCCGCTGGCGTTGATGTTGCTCGACACCGACAGGGTCGGCTGCACGCCTGCGGCCGGCGTACGCACCGAGAGCGCGAAAGTCGCGCGCGCGCCGGGCGCCATCGCACCGGAGGCGGTGCACTGGATCGTGAAGCTGACGGTCGTGCCGTTGCTGGTGCAGCTCCAGCCTGCCGGTGCGGCGACGCTGGCGTTGGCCAGCGGCACGTTGCCGCTGAAGGTCGCGACGGGCGCCGGGGCGGCATTGGTTCCGCCGTTGCGTGCGATCGCCGAGAACACCAGCGCGGAACCGCCGCGCACGGTGCCTGCCGGGCCGCCGATCATGCGCATCTGCAGATCGGTGGACGGCAGCGCGACCGCCGCGACGGAGACGCTCACCGTCGCCGAGTTGTCGGCATTGGCGCGGTCGCGGGTCTGCGACTGCACCGACGCGGCCATCTCCAGCGTGCTGGCGGTGGGCAGCGACGGTGCGGTGGCGGTCGCGGTGAACACGGCCTGGCCGGTTTCGTCCAGCGAGCCGGCGGTGCAGGTGACCGTGGTCGTGCCGCCGGCCTGCACGGGCGCGTCGCAGGTCCAGCCGGCAGGCGCGGAGACGCTCACCGGCACCAGCGCGTTGAACACCAGCGCCACCGCCGGGAACGAGGCCTTGTTCGGGCCGGCGTTGTTGACGGTGATGGTGAACGGCACCGAGGCGCCGGCAGCGACGCTGGCCGACGGCGTGGTGGCCGCGAGCGACAGGTCGGCGGTGCGGAAGTCGGCCACGCCGATGGTCACGCGCACCGGGTCGTGGTCGGACACGCGGATCGCGTTGCCGGCCACGCCGTAGTTGTGTACGCCGAAGTCGGCGTTGATGCGCGCGTGGTCGACCGACAGGCCGGCCACGTTCATCACCATCGCCTCGTTCACGACCACGTGGTCGAGCGTCTGCGCATTGCCTTCGAACACGTACGAGTACTTCTCGGCGGGATCGGCGATCAGCTCCGAACCGTCGACCAGCGGCGTGGTGATCGGGCTGTCGACGTCGTTGATCACCTCGCTCGCCGGCACTTCGTTGCCGCGCACGATGCCCATCACGTCGACGTAGCCGTCGTTGAACTCGAACGCGTTGAAGTCGCCCAGCAGCACGATGTGCTCGGACGGGTTGGCCTGCTGGCGCGCATGCACCAGGTTCGCGAGGTACAGCGCCTGCTGCGCGCGCTTGGCGCGGACGCGGTGGCCTTCGCTGGCCCAGCCGCCGCTGCCCGGACCGGTGTCGTCGACGCCGTTGAGCGAGCGCAGGTGGTTGACGAACACCGTGATGGGATAGTTCGCGCCGTTGTCCTGGTGGACGCGTGCGCGCAGCATCAGCGGCGGACGGTCGTTGAGCAGCGAGGTGCTGCTGTCCGGGTTGGTGAGCAGCGTGTCCTTGCCGAACTGGGTCACTTCGAGCACTTCGACGCGGCTGTTCGCGCCCAGGTTGCGGGTGCTGACCAGGAAGCCGACGTTGATGCCGCCCTGGTCGTTGCCCTGCACCAGGTAGGGCACGTACTGCGGCGCGCGCGCGCAGGTGCTGTTGATGCGATCGGCCAGCAGGCCGAGCACGCGCAGGTTCTCGACTTCGACCACGCCCAGGATGTCGGGCGCCTTCATGTAGTCGCAGATCGCCAGCGAGGTCTTGGTCAGGCGCTTGTCCAGCGCGGCGGCCTGCAGCGTCGGCGCGCCGTTGCTGTCGTTCACTTCGTCGAAGAAGCGCAGCAGGTTGAAACCGCCGATGGTGACGTCTTCGTAGCGCGCGTCGGCGACCGCGGTCGGCGTCTTGCCGCCGCTGACCGAGACCGTGCCGGCGTCGGGCAGCAGCGCCCAGGTGCCGGAGAAGTAGTCGAGCACGCCGACCATGCCGTTGACGTCGGTGCCGGCGTCGATTGCGACCGCGGTGGCGCCGACCTGGCCACGGCTGCGCACCATCAGGCGTTCCTGGTTGGTGTCGAAGCGCGGCGGGGTCTTGCCGCCCGGGACCGGGAACACGTCGAGCACGCTGATGCCCGGCTCGCGGAACGGACGGTCCACGCCCGGCAGGGTCACGTGGAACACGCCGGTGCTCGACGAGCTGGCGCTGGACTCGGTGATGTTGCCGTCCGAGGCGGAGACCGAGAACGCGCGCGGCACGCTGACGCGCATGCCTTCGAACTTCTCGGCGGTGCCCGGATTCGAGCGCGTGCCGAAGTCGGTCGCGGTCAGTTCCACCGGCGCCGGCAGCGCGTTGCCGGTCGACAGCACCTGGATCGAGGTCACCGACGCGATCTGGGTGATCGACAGCTGGTTGAGGTTGGTGCTGGGCGTGAACTCGGCGACCGTGCCGCTGACGCGGACGCGGTTGCCGACGGCGGCGGTGGCCGGCGGCGCGGTCGAGGTGAAGACGAAGATGCCCTGCGAGCTGTTCGGATCGGCATCCACGCTGGCGTCGGGCGTCTGCAGGAAGAAGCCGTTGTTGAACTTCTGTGCGGTGACGATGCCTTCGGTCACGACCGTGGCCCCGACGATCGGCGAGGTCAGGCCGCTGCCCTGGATGTCGTGGATCTGCACGACGCTGACGTCGTCGTTCTGGATCGTGCCCTGGCCCTGGCCATCGGCGATGTTGGCGCCGGTGACCGAGCCGATGTTGACGAAGAAGGTCTCGTCCGCCTCGGTCGTGGTGTCGCCGTTGACGACCACGCTGAAAGCGATCGCGTTGTCGCCTTCGGGAATGACCAGGGTGCCGCCGGTCGCGACATAGTCGCTGCCTGCCGTCGCGGTGCCATCAGCGGTGCTGTAGGTGATGGTTACGCCGCCTGGGCCGGCCGGCTGGCTCAGGCCGAAGGCGAAGAAGAACGCGGTCGTGCCGCTGTCGGTTTCCACCGCGGCGACGTCGTTGATCGAGACGAACGGCGTGCCGCCGCCACCGCAGACCGAGGCCGGCGACGCGCTGTTGCGTGCGTTCGGCGTGCCGGCGGTGAAGTCGGTGCCGTTCTGGTTGGTGTCGTTGCAGCCGTTGCCCGAGCGCTGCGCCGACAGGGTGGCGCTCAGCGCAGGCGTGGGGGCCGTGCCTTCGAAGAAGTTCGACGTGCCATAGCCGACCAGGTCGACGATCTGCGCGAGCTGCGCGGCGGAGCAGGGCGTCGAACCGCCGTTGCAGGCGAGTGCGGCCGTGCCGTTGACGAGAACGACCTTGCCGGCCGCGGTGGCCATCGACGAGGTGCCGCTGGTGTCCACGATGGGCAGCGCCGCACCGTTGGCGCCACTGGACATGCCGACCAGGTGGTACTGGCCGGGCGGCAGGTTCACGTTCGGCAGCGTCGCGCCGACGGTGAAGTTGCCGGTGCCGGTCGCGCTGGCGTACTGCACCGTGAGCCCGCTCAGCGAGACGGGCGTCGATCCCCGGTTGAAGAGTTCGACGAAATCGCGGTTGTAGGTCGCACCGGTGTTGCCGCCGGCGCCATAGACCTGGCTGATCACGACCTGTGCATGCGCCGCTCCGGCAGCGCCAATCAGTAGAAGCCCCGCCGCAAGTGCGCGGGCGACAATTCGTTGCATTGGATTCCCCTCGGCTTGATTGGATGGGGCGCCGGCATCATGCCTGCGACCCGGATCGCCCTTCCGGCCCCCCGGGTCGGAAGTCTTCCGGCGATCCGAGCGCGCGTGCGTTCGCATCGCCGATGTGGCCATCCATGCCCACATTCCCCGCATGACATTGGTCCCGGACGCAGGGCCCGTACCATTCGCCCCCGTCCGGGGCGACGCCGGATTGTGACGGAAATCGTGCGCGCTGTGCGTTGCAGCCCGATGACCGGGGCCGATCCCGGCCGATGTATACGGTTCTGCGGGCGGCGATCCATACGCTCCTGCGCTATCCTGTACGGATGAGCATCGAACGCAACGAGCGCCCGCTCGAATCGGGCATCCACACCGACCTGGCCGGCCGCATCACCTACGGCGGCTACCTGCACCTGGACCGCCTGCTGTCCGCCCAGCACCCGCTGTCCGCGCCCCCGCAGCATGACGAGATGCTGTTCGTCATCCAGCACCAGGTCGCCGAGCTGTGGATGAAACTGCTGATCCACGAGCTGACGGCCGCGGTGGAGCACCTGCGCAACGATCGCGTCTGGCAGTTCGGCAAGGTCACCGCGCGCTGCAAGCGCGTGCAGGAGCAGCTGACCGGCATGTGGTCGGTGCTGGAGACGCTGACGCCGTCCGAATACATGGAATTCCGCGAGACGCTCGGGCCTTCGTCGGGGTTCCAGTCGCTGCAGTACCGGACCATCGAGTTCCTGATGGGCAACAAGAATGCGGCGATGCTGAAGGTGTTCGACTACGACCCGCAGGCCCAGGCCGGGCTGCGCGCGGTGCTCGAAGCGCCGAGCCTGTACGACGAATTCCTGCGTTACCTCGCACGCTGGGGCCATGCGGTCCCGGTCGCGCACCTGGAGCGCGACTGGACCAAGGCGCACGTGCACGACCCGGCGCTGGTCCCGGTCTTCGAGCGCATCTACGAGGACACCGGCACCTACTGGCGCGAATACGCGCTGTGCGAGGACCTGGTCGACCTGGAGAACCAGTTCCAGATCTGGCGGTTCCGCCACCTGCGCACGGTGATGCGCGTGATCGGTTTCAAGCGCGGCACCGGCGGCTCCAGCGGCGCGGGCTTCCTCAGGCAGGCGCTGGACCTGACGTTCTTCCCCGAATTGTTCGACGTCCGCACCTCGATCGGCCCGGATCGCTGAACGCACAGGGCGGATCCGGCACATCGCCAGGCGCTGCGGGCCGATGAAAAAGGGCAGGGCGTCCTCTAGGATGCGGGATTCCTGAACGACCGAGGTCTTCCGCGATGTCGCAAGCTGCACCGACACCGACCCAACCTGCCGCGCCGCGCGGCCTGCTGACCCGTTTCCTGGACGGTGTCGAGCGGGTCGGCAACAAGCTGCCGGACCCGGCCGTGCTGTTCCTGGGGTTGATGCTGCTCGTCTGGGTGCTGTCGGCGCTGCTGGCCAACGTCCAGTTCGAGGCGATCGATCCGCGCAGCGGCGAGCCGATCAAGATCAAGAACCTGCTCGCTGGCGCCAGCCTGACCGGGTTCGCCTCGGAGATGGTCAAGACCTTCGTCAACTTCCCGCCGCTGGGCGTGGTGCTGGTGGCCATGCTCGGCCTGGGCGTCGCCGAACACACCGGCTTCATCAATGCGGCCCTGCGCGCCATGCTCGGGGTCACCCCGAAGCAGCTCCTGACCCCGGTGCTGATCGGCGTCGGCGTGCTCAGCCACGTGGCCGTGGATGCGGGCTACGTGCTGGTGATCCCGCTGGGCGCGGTCATCTTCTATGCGGCAGGCCGGCATCCGCTGGCCGGCATCGCCGCGGCGTTCGCCGGCGTGTCCGGCGGCTTCTCGGCGACCTTCTTCGTGCCGTCCAGCCTGGATCCGATGCTGGCCGGCTTCACCCAGCAGGCCGCGCAGCTGATCGACCCGGCGCACACCGTCAATCCGCTCAACAACTACTACTTCACCTGCGCCTCGACCCTGCTGATCATGGCGGTGGGCTGGTTCCTGACCGACCGCGTGATCGAACCCCGCCTGCGCGGCACGCCGATCGACGGCGACCCGGCGCAGCTGCCGAAGCAGATGGAAGCGATGACCGCACAGGAGAAGCGCGGCCTGGCCTGGGCGGCGGCCTCGATGCTCGGCATGCTGGTGCTGCTGTGGCTGAGCACGCTGCCGGAAACCTCGGCGTGGCGCGCCCCGGCGACCGCCAAGCCCGAGGAGGTCGGCAAGCTCGCCGTGGCCTCGGCCCCGCTGATGCAGTCGATCGTGCCGCTGATCCTCGTCTTCTTCCTCGTGCCCGGCATGGTCTACGGCATGGTCGCCGGCACGGTGAAGACCCATCGCGACGTCATCGCCGGCATGAGCAAGGCCATGAACGGCATGGGCTACTACATCGTGATGGCGTTCTTCTGCGCCCAGTTCGTGTACGCCTTCGGCCAGAGCAACCTCGGCGCGCTGCTCGCGCTGGAAGGCGCCGAAGGGCTGAAGGCCCTGGGCCTGCCGATGGGCGTGACCCTGTGCGGCATCATCCTGCTCACCGCGCTGGTGAACCTGTTCGTGGGCTCGGCCTCGGCGAAGTGGGGCCTGATCGGCCCGGTGATGGTGCCGATGCTGATGCAGTTGGGCGTGTCGCCGGACCTCACCCAGGCGGCCTACCGGGTCGGCGACTCGACCACCAACATCATCACGCCGCTGATGCCGTATTTCCCGCTGATCGTCGTCTTCTGCCAGCGTTACGTGAAGGGCACCGGCATCGGCACGCTGGTGGCGATGATGCTGCCCTACACCGTGACCCTGCTGCTCACCTGGACCCTGCTGCTCATGGTGTTCTGGGCGCTGGGCCTGCCGCTGGGCGTGCAATCGTCCTACAGCTACCCGACGGGAGGCTGACCGGACAGCAGTTCATGTTGCGCCGCATCAATACGCATGCGGTTTGACGCGCCGTGGCCGGTCGGTCATTCTCCGCCGGCCCCGCGACCGTGCGGGTTCACTTCGTTTCCACCTTGAGAGGGAACCCGCATGAGCGGAGCCACGACCACCGACGGGCAGCAGCCCATCCCCGAGTTCTCACAGGTACTGGGCCATCCCAAGCCCCTGTGGATGTTGTTCATGTCGGAATTCTGGGAACGCTTCGCGTTCTACGGCATCCGCTGGGCGATGGTGCTCTACATCGTCGCGCAGTTCCATGGCGGCGAAGCGTCCGGCGAGAAGCCGGCCAGCGAGCTGTACGGCGCCTACCTGGCGCTGGTGTACGCGGGTGCGATCTTCGGCGGCTACGTCGCGGACAAGCTGATCGGCTTCCAGCGCTCGATCCTGCTCGGCGCGGTGTTCATGGCCGTCGGCCTGTTCATGCTGGCCTCGCCCACCGAGACCCTGTTCAAGCTGGGCCTGGCGACGATCATCGTCGGCAACGGCCTGTTCAAGCCGATCATCTCGACCATGGTCGGCAAGCTCTACCTGCAGGGCGACGCGCGCCGTGATGCCGGCTTCACCATCTTCTACATGGGCATCAACATCGGCGCGATGATCGCGCCGGTCATCACCGGCTGGCTCGCCCGCAAGATCTTCGGCACCGACACCGACCCGCACTACCAGTGGGTGTTCATCGCCGCCGGCATCGGCATGGTGATCAGCCTGATCTGGTTCTGGGCCGGCCGTGGCCAGCTCAAGGGCATCGGCCTGCCGGCACCCGGCCAGGAAGGCCTCGGCCGCCTGGGCCTGGTCGCCGTGCTCGGTGGCGTGATCGGCATCCCGCTGTTCTACTTCCTGCTGACGATCAACGCCACTGCGCTGCAGGCCATCCTGATGGGCCTGTTCATCGTGCCTGCGGTGATGCTGCTGGTCGAAGGCGCCCGCAATGGCCAGGTCGCGCGCGACATGGTCGTGGCGATGCTGATCATCTTCGTGTTCAACGTGCTGTTCTGGATGTTCTTCGAGCAGGCCGGCAGTTCGTTCACCTTCCTCGCCGACAAGATCGTCAACCGCGACTTCGGCGACTGGACCTTCCCGCTGGAGTGGTTCCAGTCGGTGAACTCGATCGCGATCATCACCCTCGCGCCGATCATGGCCTGGATGTGGGTCAAGATGGGCCGCAACAACCCGTCGATCCCGCGCAAGTTCGGCCTCGGCCTGATCTTCAACGGCCTGGCCTTCCTGCTGCTGATGATCGCGCTGAACAGCATGGTCGACGGCAACGGCAAGATCCCGTTCTGGACGCTCTTCATGGTCTACGTGATCCAGTCGGTCGGCGAACTCTGCCTGTCGCCGATCGGCCTGTCGATGACGACCAAGCTTGCCCCCGCCCGCCTGGCCGGCATGGCGATGGGCTGCTGGTTCCTGTCGATCGCGATCGGCAACAACCTCGCCGGCATCTTCGCTGGCCACGTCAGTGGCGAAGGCGGCATGACCGCTGCGTCGGCACTGTCCGGTTACACCTTCGGCTTCTGGGCACTGGTGGGTTCGGGCGTGCTGCTCTTCCTGGTCGCGCCGCTGGTCAACCGCCTGATGCACGGCGTGAAGTAATCCTGCAAGCGCCGCACATGCCGCGACCCCGTGTCGCGGCGTACCATCCGGGCATCCGGATGGCTCGACGGGTCCGCGAAAGCGGGCCCGTCGTCGTTTCGGTCCCCTTTCGTACCCACACATCCGTCCCGGGGAGGGCACATGGCTCCGCGCGCGAAACCACCCGTCTGGTTCTGGATCGTCGGCGTGCTGATGCTGCTGTGGAACGGCGTGGGCGTGATGGCCTATGTCGGCGAGGCGACGATGTCGGCCACCGCGATGCAGGCGCTGCCCGAGGACCAGCGCGCGCTCATCCTCGGCCGCCCGGCCTGGGCGACGGCGGCCTACGCCGTGGCGGTGTTCGGCGGAGTCGCCGGCTGCCTGCTGCTGCTGATCCGCCGGCGTTCGGCGATCCCGGTGCTGGCGCTGTCGCTGCTGGGCGTGATCGTGCAGATGGGGCACGCCTTCCTGCTCGCGGATGCCTTCCGCCTCGTCGGCCCCGCGGGCACGGTGCTCCCGGCCCTGGTGCTGGCCGGTGCGCTGTTCCTGGTGTGGTTCGCCCGCCATGCGCGGGCCAAGGGCTGGTTGCGCTGAGGCCGGGGTTCAGTCTTCCGGCAGGCCCAGCCCGGTCAGCCGCTCCAGGCCCTTGCCGAGCTTCGACAGCAGGCCGTCGAGCTGGCGGCGGTCCTCGTCGCTGAAATGGGCGAGCAGGGCCTGTTCGCAGGCCTGGGCCAGCGGCGCCACTTCGTCGTAGATCGCGTAGCCGGCTTCGCTCAGTTCCAGCACCGAACGGCGGCGGTCGTCGCCGTGGATGTCGCGCTGCACCAGCCCGCGTTCCAGCAGCTTCGCGATCGTGCGGCTCACCGCGACCTTGTCCATCGCCGTGCGTTCGGCCACGCCGTTCGCCGACAGCCCGGGGTGCCTGCCCAGCACCGCGATGACCCGCCATTCGGTGATGACCAGGTTGAACCGGTCCGCATAGGTCTGGGCGATGGTCTGGCTGATCCGGTTCGACAGCACGCTCAGCCGGTAGGGCAGGAAGTGCTCGAGGTCCAGCGCGGCATGGGTCGCGGGGCGGGCCGCAGGTGCGGCATCGGTGGTCGCGGGGGCGTCCATCGCGGGATCGGTCATTGGAGGCACGGTCATCGCAGGCACGGTCATCGGTCGGAACTGTCTTGTCTGTAGTTTCAATTGAAACTATATTCCCGTGCTCGGTCCGTCGAATGCACGGGGCCTGTCCGCGCCTGCCGCCCGGTTGTCCGGTGTCGGCGCCGCTCGTCGCGGGCGTGGAACCCGGCAGTGTACGTGGCGTGGCGTCCCCTGTGCGGACGCCCGTCGCGGGTTCCACGGTCCGCCTCCCTCCCATCCCAGGAAGCACGTCCATGAGCGCCCAGCCCAATCTCGGCATGCAGGTCACCACCTTCGAGAACCCGATGGGGATCGACGGGTTCGAATTCGTCGAATACGCCGCGCCGGCCGATCGCGCCGCCGCCCTGCACGACTACTTCCGCCGCATGGGCTTCACCGCCGTGCTGCGCCACAGGACGCGCGCGATCACCGTCTACCGGCAGGGCGGCGTGAACTTCCTCGTCAACGAGGATCCCGACTCCTTCGCCGCCGACTTCGCCGCCGCCCACGGCCCCTGCGCCTGCGGTTTCGCGATCCGCTTCCGCAAGCCGGCCGCCGAGGTGCAGGCCGAGGTGCTGGCCCGCGGCGGCGAGCGCGCCACCCGCGAGGACACCCGCGCGATCGATCGCCCGGTGGTGATGGGCATCGGCGGCGCCATGCTCTACCTGGTCGACGACTACGGCAGCGGCAGCAACGTCTACGCCGACTTCACGCCGATCGACGGCGTCGACCAGAACCCGGTCGGCTTCGGCCTGACCTTCATCGACCACCTCACCCACAACCTCTATTTCGGCAACATGGAGAAGTGGTCGAACTACTACGAGAAGCTGTTCAACTTCCGCGAGATCCGCTATTTCGACATCAAGGGCGCCAAGACCGGCCTGGTGTCGAAGGCGATGACCGCGCCGGACGGCATCGTGCGCATCCCGCTGAACGAATCGTCGGATCCGAAGTCGCAGATCAACGAATACCTCGACGCCTACAACGGCGAGGGCATCCAGCACATCGCCTGCTTCACCGACGACATCTACACCACGGTCGAGGCGATGCGCGCGCAGGGCGTCGAGTTCCTCGACACGCCGGACACCTACTTCGAAGTGATCGACCAGCGCGTGCCCGACCACGGCGAGGACGTGGCGCGCCTGCAGAAGAACAAGATCCTGATCGACGCGGACTCCGAAACGAAGCAGCGCAAGCTGCTGCAGATCTTCACCCAGAACGCGATCGGCCCGATCTTCTTCGAGATCATCCAGCGCAAGGGCAACGAAGGCTTCGGCGAAGGCAATTTCCAGGCGCTGTTCGAGAGCATCGAGCGCGACCAGATGAAGCGCGGCGTGCTGTAAGGTGAATCGCTTTCCCCTCTCCGCTCGGGAGAGGGGCTCACGAACGAGTAACGAAGCATGAAATCCAACGGTTACCAATCCGGTTTCGGCAACGAGTTCGCGACCGAGGCGCTGCCCGGCACGCTGCCGGTGGGGCGCAACTCGCCGCAGCGCGTGGCGCATGGTCTCTACGCCGAGCAGATCAGCGGGACCGCGTTCACCGCGCCGCGCCACGAGAATCGCCGCAGCTGGCTGTACCGCATCCGTCCGGCGGCGATGCACGGCAGCTTCGCGAGCTATTCGCAGCCGCGCTTCCACAACGACTTCGGCGACGGCCCGGTGACGCCCGACCAGCTGCGCTGGAGCCCGCTGCCGCTGCCTGGCAGCGACGAAATCGCCCCGCGCGTGGATTTCGTCGATGGCCTGTTCACCATGGCCGGCAACGGGTCGCCGGCGGCGATGCACGGCATCGGCATCCACCTGTACGCGGCGAACGCCGACATGCAGGGACGCTTCTTCTACGACGCCGATGGCGAGCTGCTGATCGTGCCGCAGCAGGGCCGGCTGAAGATCGACACCGAGCTCGGCGTGATCGAGCTGGCGCCGCAGGAGATCGCGGTGATCCCGCGCGGCATCCGCTTCCGCGTGTCGCTGCCGGACGGCGTGGCGCGCGGCTATGTCTGCGAGAACTTCGGCGCCTTCCTGCGCATTCCCGACCTCGGCCCGATCGGCAGCAACGGCCTGGCCAATCCGCGCGATTTCCTGACCCCGCATGCGGCGTTCGAGGATGTCGAAGGCGAGTTCGAGCTGATCGCGAAGTTCCAGGGCCACCTGTGGCGCGCCAGCATCGGCCACTCGCCGCTCGATGTGGTCGGCTGGCACGGCAACCACGTGCCGTACAAGTACGATCTGCGCCGTTTCAACACCATCGGTTCGATCAGCTTCGACCACCCGGATCCGAGCATCTTCCTGGTGCTGACCTCGCCCAGCGACACGCCCGGCGTGGGCAACATGGATTTCGTGATCTTCCCGCCGCGCATCCTGGCGATGGAGGACACCTTCCGTCCGCCGTGGTTCCACCGCAACGTCGCCAGCGAGTTCATGGGCCTGATCCACGGCGCCTACGATGCCAAGGCGGAGGGCTTCGCGCCCGGCGGCTGCTCGCTGCACAACTGCATGACCGGCCACGGCCCGGATGCGACGACGTTCGAGACGGCGAGCAACGCCGACACCTCGAAGCCGCACTACATCCGCGACACCATGGCCTTCATGTTCGAGGCGCGTGCGGTGATCCGCCCCACGCGGCAGGCGCTGTACGCGCGCCATCGCCAGGCCGACTACCAGCAGTGCTGGTCCGGTCTGGCGAAGCATTTCAAGGGCTGAGGGCGCGCGCAGGCATCAGCGGAGCGCGGCTGGGATGCCGCGCATCCGCAACGCAGGCATCACCTGCCGCGCAGCAGTCCGCCGATGCGGTCGGCCGGCGTCAGCACGAAGCGATCGATGGCCTTGTCGCGCGGGCGCGCGACGAGGTAGCCCTGTTCGACGAGATGGTGCACCGACGGCATGATCGTTTCGCCCAGCGCGTCGACCAGGTCCTTCAGGCTGCGCTCGCCGTTGGTGAGGATCAGGATCCGGCGCTCGGCCAGGCTGATCTTCTCGGCGCAGGTCTTCGACAGGATCGCGTGCGCCTTGTCGGTCTTGTCCAGCAGGACACGGTGGGGCTTGAGCGTGCTCAACGGCATGGGTCCTTCCTCGCATAGATGCGGCGATTCGCCGCGAAACACCCCGGGTCCGTGGGGCGTGATGGTCAAGTACATCCAGAGCATCCACCGTACCTCGGCGAACGCGCGCGAATCCTAGCGGTTGCCGTCGCCCGGTTCAGTGAAGCCCTACTCAGTTCCGTGCGCGGCACCAGCGAGATCGAGGGCCTGCAGCTCGGGCAGCCAGGGCTCGGGCATCAGCGGATCGAGCAGGGCCACCGCGCCGGACAGCAGCTGCGGCTCGCCCAGGTCGCGCAGCATCGCGACCGCATCGAGGATGGCGCGGGCGACGTCGGCTTCGCCGCGCGCCGCGCGGATGGCGTCCACGGCGGCGATCAGGCGGGGATCGCTGTGCAGCGCCAGCAGGTCGACGGCATGGGTCTTGGCCGAGATGATCGAGCGCGGCGCGACTTCCTTCGGCAGCGGCGACGCGCGGGAACTGCGGCCTGAAAGCACCACGATGTCGTCGCTGCGCGGTGCCGGCGCCTGTGCGGCCGCGTCTTCTTCGCGCGGGCGAGCCTGGCGGATCAGCGACGCGCCGCGCAGCAGGTGGCCCAGGCGCTCGCCCAAGGGCTCGGTGCGCGGCGGCGGGGCATCGGGTTCGGCGGCCGGTCGGGCGCGGACGAGATAGTCCTGTTCGACCAGCGCCTGCACGGTCGGCAGGATCTCGGCGCCGAGCACCCCGACGATGTCGGCCAGGCTGCGGCGGCCGTCGGCGAGGATCAGGATGCGTCGCTCGGCCGCGCCCAGACCAGAGGCGCGCGTGCTGGCCAGCACCCCGCGCGCCTTCTCGGTCTTTTCCAGCCGGACGTCTTCCGGTCGCATCTGATCGATCCGCATTGCCTGCCGCAGTCCATTGTGGCCAAGTCGCGGCGCACGCTCTGCGCCAACGGTCACGTCCGGCGCGCGGATGCGGCCGGCCCCGCGCCGTCATGGCGTCGGTCGCGGGGGCGGGATGGTAGCGCAAGGCATGCGCCAGCGCCTGCCTGGCCGACTGGCCCGGCGGCAGCGGGCCGGGGCGCTCAGGCTGCGGCCGAGGCTGCCGAACCGGGATTGTTCACCGCGAGCACGGGCTTTCCGGTCAGTTCGGACTGCAGCGCGCGCAGCGCGGGCAGCCAGGGCTCCGGCAGCACTTCGTCCAGGCGGGCGAGGATGCGCGCCGCCATGCTGGCGGACACCAGCGGCATCAGGTGGCGCACGCCGTCCAGCAGCGCGACCACGGTGGCGGTCTCGTCCTGTGCGCACTGGATTTCGGTGCGGCATTCGGCGATGCGCAGGTCGCGCTGCATCTGCAGCAGGTCCATGACATACATCTTCGATGCCGCCAGCGAGCGGCGCGTGGCGGCGGACGCCGTGGATGCACCTGTCGTGATCGAGGGTTCCGCAGGCAGGGGCGCGGCAGTGGAGGCGGGCGTCGATGGCGTTGCGGGCGACGCGACGCCGGGCTGTGCGGGCGATGCGGCGGTTTCGCCCGAGGGCCGCAGGCGCGACGCCGCCTCGCGCAGGCGCTGGCCAAGCCCGCTTGCGCCGCCGGCACCGCGCGTGCTTTGCGCATCGGCGGTGGCGAGATAGCCGGCGCGCATGAGCGCGTCGATGTCGCCGAGGATGTCGTTGCCGAGCATCGCCATCAGGTCGTTGATGCTGCGCTTGCCGTCGGTGAGGATCAGGATGCGGCGATGGTGCAGCGAGAGATCGCCGGATCGGGTGTCGGACAGCGCGGTGCGCGCCCGTTCGGTCTTGTGCAGCAGCATGGCGATGTCCGATGGGGGAGGCGGATGTGCGCAATCTATCGGCGTGCGATGAAAGCGCCGTGACATTCGCACGCGTACGCTCGCGGGCGACAGCCCCGGCCCCATGGCATAGAATCGAGCCTGACCTGCACGACGGAGACACGCGATGGGCATGGCGATCGGCTGGTGCGTGCTGGCCCTGCTGCTGCTGGCGCTGGGCGGCGATTCGGTGCTGAAGGGTGCCTCCGGACTGTCGCGACGATTCGGCCTGCCGCCGTTCGCGACCGGCCTGCTGCTGGTGGGCTTCGGGACCTCGATTCCCGAACTCGCGGTCAACCTGCGCGCGTTCGTCGTCGGCAGCCAGAGCCTGGCGCTCGGCAACGCCATCGGCAGCAACATCGTGAACTTCGGGCTCACCCTCGGCGTGGCCGCGATCGCGGCGCCGCTGGTGGTCCGCTGGCGCGCGCTTGCCCCCCTGCTGCTGTGCCTGGTCGTGGCGACGATCGCGCTGGCCGCGTTCGGCTACGACGGCGTGCTCACGCGCGGCGAGGGCCTGCTGTTCGTCGCCGCATTCGTCGCGGTGCTGGCCTGGGCCTGGATGCGCGGACGTCGCGAACCCGCTGAACTGCACACGGAGATCGCCGACTACCTGCGCACCGGCGACGACCTCGGCCTCAACCTGCTGCGTTTCGCGCTCGGCGGCACGCTGCTGTTCTTCGGCGCGAAGTGGCTGGTGGCGCATGCGCCGATCGTCGGCGCGGGCTGGGGGCTCACGCCGCTGCTCACCGGCCTCATCGTCGTTGCCATCGCCACCGCGCTGCCCGAGGCGGTCGCCGCCGTGGTCGCGGCGCGACGCGGCCAGGGCGACATCGTCGTCGGCCACGTCATCGGTTCCAGCCTGTTCAACCTGCTGATCGTGGTCGGCGGCATGGCCGCGCTGCGGCCGCAGCCGATCCCCGCGTCCTTCGTCGGCTTCGAGCTGCCGGCGGCGCTGGCCGTGTCGCTGCTGCTGTATCCGATGCTGCGCAAGGACCTGCAGATCAGCCGTGCCGAAGGCTGGGTGCTGACCCTGGCCTTCGTGCTCTGGGTCGTGTTCGAAATCGTGTTGACGCGCTGACGCGCGGGAGGTTGATCGCATCATGTCCGGCAGCGGGAAAGAGTCCGTCATCATCCGTGTCCTGCCCGGGCGCGCCGCGCGCGCGCTCCAGGACTTCTTCCAGATGGAGGCCGCTGGCGGCATCCTGCTGATCATCGCCGCCGCGCTGGCGATGGTGCTGGCCAATTCGCCGCTGTCGACCTGGTACGAGGCCTTCCGCGACCTGCCGGTGCAGGTGCGCGTCGGCGAGCTGAACCTGGCCAAGCCGCTGCTGCTGTGGATCAACGACGGCCTGATGGCGATCTTCTTCCTGCTGGTGGCGCTGGAGATCAAGCGCGAGGTGCTGAGCGGACAATTGTCGAGTCGCGCGCAGCTGATCCAGCCGCTGGTCTGCGCCGCCGCCGGCGTGGCCGTGCCTGGCGCGATCTACGCCTGGGTGAACATGGGCGATGCGCAGGCCATGCGCGGCTGGGCGATTCCGACCGCGACCGACATCGCGTTCGCGCTCGGCGTGCTGTCGCTGCTCGGCTCGCGCGTGCCGCTGTCGATGAAGCTGCTGCTGTCGACGATCGCGGTGATCGATGACCTGATCGCGATCATCATCATCGCGGTGTTCTACACCAGCGAACTGTCGACGAGCGCGCTGACCGGCGCCTTCGTGGTGCTGGGCGTGATGATCGCGATGAACCGCATGCGCGTCCGCGCACTCACGCCCTACCTGGTGCTGGGCGCGGTGATGTGGGTGTTCGTGCTGAAGTCCGGCGTGCATGCCACGCTGGCCGGCGTCGCCACCGGCCTGCTGATCCCGCACGTCGACAAGGACAACCAGATCGACGACGAGGTCGAATACTCGCCGCTGGAATGGCTGGAGCATGCGCTGCACAAGTGGGTGGCTTACGCGATCCTGCCGCTGTTCGCCTTCGTCAATGCGGGGCTGTCGCTGGCCGGCATGTCCGCATCCGACCTGCTGGCGCCGGTGCCGCTGGGCATCGCCCTGGGCCTGGTGCTGGGCAAGCCGATCGGCATCGTCGGCGCCGCCGTGCTGGCGCATGTCACCGGCCTGGCGCGTTTCGGCGAGGGCATGAATTTCAAGGCCGTGCTCGGGCTGGGCATGCTCTGCGGCATCGGCTTCACGATGAGCCTGTTCATCGCGTCGCTCGCATTCGTGTCCTCGCCCCATCAGGCCGAAGCCAGCGTGCTCGGCGTGCTCTGCGCATCGGTGGTGTCGGCGGTGGTCGGCTACCTGTGGCTGCGCGCCGTGCTGCCCGCGAAGCGCGACGAACAGGCGCCGGCCCAGGCATGACGCGCATGACCGCGCGCGGCGACGCATGAAGACCGCGCTCGTGTTCGGCGCCAGCGGCCAGATCGGCATACCGCTGCTGGACCGGCTGCGCGATGATGGCTGGCGCGTCTATGCCGTCTCGCGCGATCCGCGGGCGGAGCAGCCGGGCCTGGTCTGGTGGCCGGGCGAGTTGCCGGGTTTCGAATTGCCTGCACTGCAGGTGGACGTGATCCTCAGCTGCGGCCCGCTGGACCTGTTCGCGCAGTGGTATGCGCGCAGCGGCGTCGCCGCGCCGCGCGTGATCGCTTTCGGCTCCACCAGCATCGAGGTCAAGCGCGGATCGGCGGATGCCGAGGAACGCGATCTCGTCGCCCGCCTGCGCGAGGCCGAGCGCGCGCTGTTCGAGACCGCCGCCGCGCGCGGCGCGGCCGTCACCGTGCTGCGCCCGACTCTGGTCTACGGCAGTGCGCGCGATCGCAACCTCAGCCGCATCGTCCAGTTCGCGCAGCGCTTCGGTCGCATCGTGCTGCCGCGCGACGCGACCGGCCTGCGCCAGCCGGTGCATGCGCACGACCTGGCCGATGCCGCGTTCCGCTGCATCGACATCGCGGCGAGCTTCGGCCGGACCTATGCGCTGCCCGGCGGCGAGACGCTGTCGTACCGCGACATGGTCGCGCGCGTGCTCGCCGCGCTGCAGCCGCCGCCGCGCCTGCACGAAGTGCCGTCGCCGGTGTTCAATCTCCTGCTCGCCCTGGCCCACGCGGCGGGCTTCGCGCTGGATTTCAACGAAGCCGCCGTCGCGCGCATGCGGAGCGACCTGGTGTTCGATCCCGCCGACGCGCAGCGCGATTTCGGCTATGCGCCGCGCAACTTCCGTCCGGTTGCGTCGATGTTCCCGTCGCCGGAGTGACGCGAGCGATCAGAGCCTGAAATCCTCGGGCGAGGTCTGCACGTTCTGTTCGAACTGCATGACCGAGACGAACACCCGGCTGCCGTCGTCGAAGTGGAACTCGAAACCCAGCGGGTCGCCCTGGCGATTGAACCAGGCCGCGCCATCGATGATCCCGTTGCCCATCGGGTTCGGCTTGATCCGCGCGCCGATGACCGCGCTGTCCTTCGCGACCGGCAGGTCGTGGCTGGCCACGAATCGCTTGAGTTCACCGGCGGTGCCGAGCAGCGCCAGCGCGAGCGGATCGGTCACCTCGTCGACCGATGCCTTGCCGCTGAGGCCCGAGCCGAGGTCCTGCCAGCGCAGGATGCCGGCTTCGGCCACGGCGCGGAGTTCGGTCTTGGTGCCGGGGCGCAGCGTCAGCCGGTAGCGATCGGGGCGTTCGAACAGCAGTTCGGCGGGGTAGCGCTCGGCATTCGCGGTCTTGCCGTCCTTGCCCGGTGGTGCGTAGCGGTCGACGAACACCTGCAGCCGTCCGCTGTAGGTGGTCTGGTCGATCAGCTGCAGCTGGTCGGTGGCGGATTGCGCATGGACCGACCATGCGCCGCCGAGCGTGAGCATGAGGGCGATTGCGGAAGCGAGTGCGAGCCTGGGAACGAGGTGCGTCATGCGCGTGTCCTTTCCTGGAACCGAGTGTCAGTTGCCGCAGCGCAGGAAGACGCGGGTGCGCAGCGTGCGCGGCGGGACGCGCTGCTGCGTGGCCTCGCAGCGCGCGGCGGGATCGATCATGCCGGGCGTGGCCTGGACCACCAGTCCTGCCGGCTGCACGCCCAGCGGCATGCATTCGCCCGGGGACAGCCATTCCGTGCGTCCGCCGGCCGAGACGGTCATGGGCTGCGCCTCGTCGTTGCAGACCCGGTCGGCGACCATGCTCGACGAATAGCGCGCATAGCCCGCGAGCGTGCCTGGCAATGTCGTCGGCGAGCCGCCGCTGCAGCTGCCGGGATGCTGGATCGCTTCCGAGATCTCGCCTTCCAGCCTGCGCGCCTCGAAAGTCCTCGGGTACAGCTCGCGCGACGCGAAGCCCGGGCGTCCGTCGCGATCGAGGATCGGGTAGATCATGTCGCGCGGCGTCACCGTCGTGGTGCCGGTGACCAGCACTTCGGTGGGCGAAAACGCCTGCGCACCCGAGAATGCGCGGAAGCTGCCCGATGGCCACGACGCCGAACTGGTCGTCACGTTCACCGTCGGCGCGAGGTCCGCGCACAGGAAACCCGAGCGCGAGACGCAGGGCTGGTCGCCTTCGATGTCGTAGCGATAGACCAGCGTGTCGCCCGGGCAGTACAGCGCGGGCGAGACCTGGCCGCCGAAGTTGTAGCGTCGCGGCACGATGGTGCAGCCCTGGGTCAGCAGGGTGCCGGCGGCCAGAATGGCCAGGATCGTGCGGCAGAGTGCGGGAAGAGTCGGCATTGCGTTCGTGGCCTCCTGCGTGACGGATCGCCCGCGCACCTGCGGCGCGGGCTCTGTCGGGAGTTCACGCGAAGCGTTTCGAAGAACGGACAGCGGTCCGGCGTCGGAGGCGCGATGTCCTCCTGCCGTACGCGCCTGCGTTTTCAGACCTTGTGCAGCGCCTTCGCGCGGGCGCGCAGCGCGATGGCGAGCACGCCGCCCAGCACCATCGCGCCGCCGATCCACAGGTTCGCGCCGGGGCGATCGCCCCAGACGAGGATGCCCAGCGCCACCGCGAACACCGGCGTCAGCAGCAGGTAGGGCATCACTTGCGCCACCGGATGGCGCTGCACGAGCTTGAAGAACAGGGTGTGGCCGATCAGCGAGGCGAACACCGCCGAATACAGCGCCGAGCCCCAGCTCGACCAGTGCGCGTCGCGCAGCGCGGCGAAGCCGCCGGGTTCGATCGCCGCGCTGATCGCCAGCAGCGGCACGATGCCGATCACCGCCGTCCAGCCCTGCAGGCTGACGCCGTCGATGCCGCTGAGGCCGCGCATCAGCACCGTGCCCAGCGCGATCAGGAAGGCCGAGAACAGCATCATCGCCAGCGAGGCCGGATGGTCCAGCACCAGCGGATCGAAGCCCAGCACCAGCACGCCGGCGAAGCTCAGCGCGATGGCCGAGCCGGTGCGCCACGCGAAGCGTTCGCCGAGGATCGCCCAGGCCAGCAATACCGACATCGGGATGTAGCTCTGCATGACGATGGCCGGCGAGGACAGATCGCCGGCCATGCGCAGCGCCCACAGGCTGGTGCCGAAATGCAGCGCGCCGTTGAGCAGCGCGACCGCGATCAATCGCGGCCACTGCGCGCGCGGCGGTGGTTTCAGGAATGCGACCAGCAGCAGCGCGAGCAGGGTCATGCGCAGCGCGCTGAACAGGAAGGGCGGGATTTCCTGCAGAGCGTGCGCGGAGGTGAGGAAGTTGCCGGCCCAGACGATGCAGACGACCAGTGCGAGCGTGAAGTCGCGCCCGCCGAAGCGTTGTTCGCTCATCGGCTGCCGCCGATCGGCTTGCGTTGTCGCATCAGAACTTCAGGCCGAACGCGCGGAAGCTCTTGCCGAGGATCCAGGCCGGGCCGATCAGCAGATAGACCAGGTCGGTGAGGAAGCTCGGCTTCTTGCCTTCGATCTTGTGGCCGACGAACTGCGCGATCCACGCGACCACGAACACCGCGATCGCGACCTTGAGCAGCATCGCGCCGCCGATCTCGCCGTACAGCCAGCGGTTGAACCAGGCCATCGCGATGAACACCGCCAGCATGCCGAAGCCCAGCGGCCGCGACGCCCGGTAGTAGAAGCTCCACGCCGCGAACATCGCCAGCGCGCACCAGAAGCCCGCCTGGAACCAGGTGCCCGGCACCGGGATGCACCACAGCAGCGCCGTCACCGTCCACAGGATCAGTGGTACCGCGACGTAGTGGATCTTCTTGTTCGTCGGATTCTGGTGGTCGGCGGAATAGCTCGCGAACCAGCGGTCGATGGGGCGGGTGAAGGCTTGCGGATCGGCGGTGGTGTTCATGCGGGTCTCTTCGTCGATGACCGGGGTTCTGCGGGAGGTTGGGCGCTGCCTTGATCTTACTCCGGCCCGTGCTCCGGGCGCGGCTGCCGGGGTAGCGGGTCGCCCCAACCGTGATGCAGTGGACGGTGAGAGAGGATCCGGTCGGGGACATCGCCGAGGACTTCCCGCCCGGCAATCTCGAGACACGACTTCAGGTGACGGGCGACGACGTCGGGTTCCCAAGCGCCGTAGATCTGGGTCGCGGAGATTTCCCGGGCGTGCTGCAGGAGTACGGCAAGTTCCGGTGCCCGGTCCAGCAGGGCGGGCAGCGCATCACCGAGGCCGGTGATCGCCAGCGTCATGCCGTGGTTGTCCCATGCGACCAGGTCATCGGTCGTCATCACTGCTTCGAGGTAATCGCAGAATGCATCCAGCGATGGGTCTTCAAGTCCAAGTCGCATGGCATGGGCGCGTACGCACTTCGCTGCAATCCAAGTGGCGGCACGAACGGAGCAGCCGCCAGGCAGATCCACAGGGGGCATGATCGGACTGATCTCAGTCTTGTCGTATCGAGAGAAGGCGCCGGGAAGCAGTCCGTGTGTTGCGAGATATGACAACGCCTGTGCTTTCAAATCCCCGTGGAACCCTTCCGTGGCATCCTCGCTGAGGTAGATATCTTCATCGAGAACCAGAAAGTCAAAGGATTCTTCTTCCAATGAGGGATTTCGACGGCACAGCGTCAAGGCCGCGGTCACTGCCGAAGCTGTCGAGATGCGATCGGCCGATAATTCCTGATGGAGATGACCGAGCAACAGTCGCGTTGCGATGACCGCATCGCCGCCACTCGCGGCGATGCGGAGTGCCTCGAACAGTGCATCTCGATGGGATGCCGTCGCAATTTCGATGATCGGAATCGGAGGGGTATCCCGTTCCCGAATGATGTCGCAGGCCCAGTTTTTAACTGTGTCTTCGATGAGGACGCGAATTCTGAGGCCGAAGTAGTGATATGCAGCTGCAGTGGCATCATCGATTCCGGCGGGGAGGCTTGGCGCAGCCATCGCAGGCGCGGCCTGCGTGCAATGTCGTGCAGACAGCCTGCTGATCGTGAAGGCGACGGGCTGGCCGATGCCGATGCCTGTTGCATCGATGTCGTCTTCGAGTTGCACCAGCCCGCAATCGACCGTGACGGGCGACAGCGAGCAGATGATGCCGAAGGCGCGGTAGGACCAGCCCTCGATTCGTTCGAGCCCCCGTTTCCGTTCGGGATTGCCATCCAGCATGTCGTTGTTGGATTCGTGCTCGTCCAGCATCGGGAAGAGTTCGATGTCCAGCATGTCCCCGCATGCGGCCGGGCTGAATTGGTCCATGACATGCAGCACGGTGCCGTCGATGTCGATTCTGGCTTCGAGATATTCGCCGTCGGTCGAGATCAGCCGTGCGCGCATGGACGCAAGTCAATCCACCGAAATCCCCGCCAGCCGCTGCAGCGCTTCGGCGTACTTGGCGCGGGTGCGTTCGATCACGTCGGCGGGCAGGGCGGGGCCGGGCGCGGTCTTGTTCCAGTCGAGGGTTTCGAGATAGTCGCGGACGAACTGCTTGTCGTAGCTCGGCGGGCTGATGCCGACCTGGTATTCGTCCGCGGGCCAGTAGCGCGACGAGTCCGGAGTCAGCATCTCGTCCATCACGTACAGGCGGCCGTCGGCGTCGGTGCCGAATTCGAACTTGGTGTCGGCCAGCAGGATGCCGCGTTCGGCGGCGTAGTCGGCGGCGTAGCGGTAGATGCGCAGGGTCGCGTCGCGCACCTGCTCGGCGAGGTCGGCGCCGACGGTCTTCACCATCGTGTCGAAATCGATGTTCTCGTCGTGGTCGCCCACGGCGGCCTTGGTCGAGGGCGTGAAGATCGGTTCGGCCAGCTGTTCGGCCTGGCGCAGGCCGTTCGGCAGGGTGATGCCGCTGACCCGGCCGGTGCGCTGGTAGTCCTTCCAGCCGCTGCCGATGAGGTAGCCGCGGGCGATGGCTTCCACCGGCACCGGCTTGAGCTTCTTCGTCACAACCGCGCGCTTCGCGTACAGGGCGGCGTCGACGCCGGCCGGCAGCACGCGGGCGACATCGATCCCGGTCAGGTGGTTGCGCAGGATGTGCGCGGTCTTGTCGAACCAGAAATTGCTGATCTGGCAGAGCATTTCGCCCTTGCCCGGAATCGGGTCGGGCAGCACCACGTCGAAGGCGCTCAGGCGGTCGGTGGCGACCATCAGCATCAGCGGGCCGTGCTCGCGCGCCTCGGCCGGCAGGGCGTCGGCCGGAAGGTCGAACACGTCGCGGACCTTGCCGCGATGGCGCAGGGTGAGGCCGGGAAGGTCGGATTGAAGCAGGGTCGTCGCCACGCGCAGTCCTGGGGGAAGCGTTCGGGCCGCCTAGTGTAAGCCCCCGGGCGTGCCGGTGAAGCGACCCGGGCCCCCCGGGACGGTAAACTGCCGGCCATGACACGTGGATACGGACATTTCCTCGGTTTCATCGGGGACTGGGTGCGCTTCGCCAGGCGCGACGATCTCCCCTACCGCACGCTCGGCGTGTCCGAGGCGGCCGACGACGCCGAGATCGAGCAGGCCTACCTGCACCTGATGGCTCAGTACCAGCCCGAACGCCTCGCCGGCCTCGCCGGATCGCTCCGGCGGCGTGCCCAGAAAAAGGCCGTCGAGATCGACACCGCCTACGCCCGGATCCGGGCGATGCGCAGGCGCGCCGTCTCGGCGCAGACCGCCGTGGCGAGGTCGGACGAGCGTGCCATGCCTGCCGCGCTGGTCTGGCTGGCCCTGGCGCTGATCGCCGTGGTGATCCTCGCGTGGCTCGGGCCGATGCGCGACCTGTGGGTCCCGGCGCAGGTGCCGAGCCCGGCCCCGCAGGCGAACCCGGGGATCGCCACCTTGCCGGGCGCACCGGCTTCTCCTGTGGTCGCCACGCCGCCCGCGCCGGCCACTGCGCCACCGGTGACGGAAGCCGAGCCGCCGGTGCGGGTCGAGCAGGTGCTGGTCCTGATGCCCAGCGAGCCTGCGCCCGCGCAGCCCGTGTCCCCGGCGCCGCCTGCGCTCAGCGGCGAAGCCGCGCTGGTCGAAGCGATCCGCCTCGGCCAGCTCCGTCCCGCCTCGGGCAGCGATCTCTCGCGCTGGGCCATGCGCTGGTCCGAGGTCAACGGCCGCGGCCTGCCGGCGAGCTTCCAGGAGCGCACCGGGTTCATGTCTTCGTACGTGATCCAGAAGGACTTCACGATCCCCGACGGCCTCACCGGCGCGCATGCGGTGATCTTCCTGCTCGACACCCGGGTGCCCCATCCGCGCGGCAGTCCCGGCCATTCGGTGATCTTGGACATGTCCACGGGCGCCTGCATGGGCGTCACCTGCCGGATGTTCCTGGACTGAGCCGGCCGGGCATCCTGCCCCGCACGCTACACTCCCGCCATGAACAAGCGCTGGTACGGAAAAGTCTTCGGTTTCATCGCGGGCTGGCTGCTCACCCGGCACCCCGCCGGCGCGCTGCTGGGCCTGCTGCTCGGCCACGCCTTCGATGCCGACTGGTTCCGCAGCAAGCGCGACACCCCCTACCGGGTGCTCGGCCTCGCCGAGGACGCCACCGACGCCGAGGTCGACCAGGCCTACCGCCGGCTGATCAGCCAGTACCACCCCGACAAGCTGTCGGGCGTCGCCGAGGAACTCCGCCGCCAGGCCGAGGACAAGGCCCGCGAGATCAACGCCGCCTACGATCGGATCAAGACGCTGCGCAAGCGCGGGTAGTCGATGCGGACGCGCCATGCGTGTGGCCGGCGGCCGGACCGGGGATAATGTCGCGGTCGGCCCCGAGGCCCCATCAGCGCGCGCATCGCCATGCAACCCACCGTCATCGCACCGTCCATCCTCTCCGCCAATTTCGCCAAGCTCGGGGAGGAGGTCGACAACGTCCTCGCCGCGGGGGCGGACTGGGTGCATTTCGACGTGATGGACAACCATTACGTGCCCAACCTCACCATCGGCCCGCTGGTCTGCGAGGCGTTGCGCAAGCATGGCGTGACCGCGCCGATCGACGTGCACCTGATGGTGGAGCCGGTGGACCGCATCGTCCCGGACTTCGCGAAGGCCGGGGCCTCGCTGATCAGCTTCCATCCCGAGGCCAGCCGCCACGTGCATCGCACGATCCAGCTGATCAAGGCCTCCGGCTGCCAGGCCGGTCTGGTGCTGAACCCGGCCACGCCGGTCGAGGTGCTGGACTACGTGCTGGAAGAACTCGACCTGGTGCTGCTGATGTCGGTGAACCCCGGCTTCGGCGGGCAGGGCTTCATTCCCTCCGCGCTGGACAAGCTGCGCGTGGTGCGCCAGCGCATCGACGCGGTGACCGCGCGCACGGGCAAGGCGATCCGCCTGGAAATCGACGGCGGCGTGAAGGTCGACAACATCGCCGAGATCGCGAAGGCAGGCGCGGACACCTTCGTCGCCGGATCGGCGATCTTCGGCCAGCCGGACTACCCGGCGATCGTCTCGGCGATGAAGGCTGCCGTGGCGGCGGTGCGCTGACGATGCATCTCGGCCTTGTCCTCAATGGCAAGGCCGTCGCGGACGAGTCGCTGCGCCAGGCCGTGGCCGACCTGCGCGGCGAGGGCATCGCGGTCGATGTCAGGGTGACCTGGGAGGCCGGGGACGCCGCGCGCTGCATCGACGAACTGATCGCGCTCGGCGTGACCACGCTGGTCGCCGCCGGCGGCGACGGCACGCTGGGCGAAGTGGCGTCCGCGCTCGCCGCGCTGCGGCGCAGTGCGGACACCCTGCCGGCGCTGGCGGTAGTGCCGCTGGGGACCGCCAACGATTTCGCTGCCGCGGCCGGCGTGCCCGTGGACGCCACTGCGGCCCTGGCCCTGTGCCGGGGCGTGCCGGTCGCGATCGACCTGCTGCGCATCGACGCCGATGGCCAGACGCGCCATTGCATCAACCTCGCCAGCGGCGGCTTCGGCACGTCGATCACCCGCGACACCGGCGAAGGACTCAAGAAGACGTTCGGCGGCCTCGCCTACGTGCTGCAGGGCCTGCTGAGCCTGGGGCGCATCGAACCGCTGCGCGCGCGCTTCGAAGGCCTGGATGCCGCAGGCGAGGGGTTCGCCCGGGAGGGCGATTTCATCGCCCTGGCCATCGGCAACGGACGCCAGGCCGGGGGCGGGCAGCCGCTGTGCCCGGAGGCCTGCATCGACGACGGCCTGCTCGACCTGACCCTCGTGCCGCCGCTGGAAGGCGAGGTCGCGGCCACGCTGGGCACGCTGATCGCCGAAGGCCGCGAAGCCGCGCTCGACCAGGCCTCGGTGCGCGCGCGGCTGACGACCTTGCGGATCGTGGCGGAACAGCCGCTGGTGCTGAATCTCGACGGCGAGCCGCTGCAAGCGACCTGCTTCGACATCGCCTGCGAGCCCGCGCGGCTGCGCATGCATCTGCCGGCGGGGTGTCCGCTGTTGTCGGGGGTGTGATGGCCATCGAACCGCGTCCCTCGCCACACCGCAGCCGTCGCCTGCGCAAGAAACTGCGGATCGATGAATTCCGTCTCCTCGGTTTTGCCCTCAGCTTCGAGATCCTGCCTGCACCAGGCACGCAAGCGTACGACGACGTTTGGAACGCGCTTCTTTCGGAGGGCATCGAAGCGCACGCGCTGACGATGGGCGGGGGTAACGAACACGCGTTCATCGTGCCCGAGCAGGGCTCGGCCACGGAGGCGCATCGTGCGCGCGTTCGCGACTGGCTGCTGGCCCGTGCCGACGTCACCGATGTCGTCGTCGGGCCGCTCGTGGATGCCCACTACGACGGCAGGATCGACGTGCCGTGGCTGATCGTCCGTTGCTGAGATGACGATCCGTCATGTCCATCGAACCGAGGCGGATGCGCCGGGCGGTGCGGGTGCCCGCAAGAGAAAGGGCGACGCCTGTCGGCGCCGCCCCGGTGAGATTGGAAGCAATCCCGCTTCCGTCAGTCGTCCCTGCGATGGACTCCCATGGTCCGGGTGAACGGTGACAGCCTGATGACCGTGATGGGTCACGGGTGCGATGCGCGGCGCGAGCCGCTAGCATGGGCGGCCATGAACGACGCCCCCACCCCCTGCCCGGCGGCCATGACGGCCCCCCCGAATGCGATCCCGAATGCGAACCGGCGATGGCGGCGCCCGGCCTGATCCGACGCTTCGCTTTCCGCCCTGATCGCCCTTCAAGGATTTCCGCGTGATTTCGTTCGAACAATTCCAGCAGCATGCCGCCGACGGCCACACCCTGATTCCCGTCGTGCGCGAGGTGCTGTCCGACCTCGATACGCCGCTGTCGGTCTATCTCAAGCTCGCCGACGGCCACAACACCTATCTCTTCGAATCGGTCGAGGGCGGCGAACGCTTCGGCCGCTACTCGATCATCGGCCTGCCCGCGCACCGGGTGTATGCCTTCGCCGGGCACACGCTCTTCGTCAGCGAACTGGGCGAGCTCGTCGACAGCCGCGTGGTCGAGGATCCGCTGGAAGAAGTCGAACGCCTGCGCAGCGCGCAGAAGATCCCGCGCCTGCCGGGCCTGCCGGGTTTCACCGGCGGCCTGGTCGGCTGGTTCGGTTTCGAGTGCATCGAATACATCGAGCCGCGCCTGCGCGGCGGCGGCAAGCCCGATGAGCTGGGCACGCCCGACATCCTGCTCATGGACAGCCGCGACGTGGCGGTGTTCGACAACCTCAAGGGCCGCCTGTACCTGATCGTGCATGCCGACCCGCGCGAACCGCAGGCCTGGGCACGCGCGAACCGCCGTCTCGACGAGCTGACCCATCGCCTGCGCCAGGGCGGCCCGGGCTATCCCGAGCCGCGCCACAGCCCCGGTCTCAACGAAGGCGATTTCGTCTCCGGCTTCACCCGCGAAGGCTTCATCGCGGCGGTGGAGAAGTCGAAGGAATACATCCGTTCCGGCGACATCTTCCAGGTCGTGCTGAGCCAGCGGCTCACCGTGCCGTTCAATGCGCGCCCGGTCGACGTGTACCGCGCGTTGCGTGCGCTCAATCCGTCGCCCTACATGTACTTCCTCGATGTCGGCGGCACGCAGGTGGTCGGTTCGTCGCCGGAAATCCTGGTCAGGCTGGAAGAGGGCAACGTCACCGTGCGCCCGATCGCCGGCACCCGCCCGCGCGGCAGGACGCATGAAGAGGACATCGCGCTGGAAGCCGAACTGCTCGCCGATCCGAAGGAACGCGCCGAGCACGTGATGCTGATCGACCTCGGCCGCAACGACGTGGGCCGGGTCAGCGAACCGGGCACGGTCGAAGTGGGCGATCGCTTCGTGATCGAACGCTACAGCCACGTCATGCACATCGTCAGCGAAGTCACCGGCAAGCTGAAGGACGGCCTGAGCTACGCCGACGTGCTGCGCGCGACCTTCCCGGCCGGCACGGTCAGCGGCGCGCCGAAGATCCGCGCGCTGGAAGTGATCCGCGAACTGGAACCGATCAAGCGCAACGTCTATGCCGGCAGCATCGGCTACATCAGCTGGCACGGCGACGCCGACACCGCCATCGCGATCCGCACCGCCGTGATCCAGGACGGCAAGCTGCACGTGCAGGCCGGCGCCGGCATCGTCTACGACTCCGATCCGCAGAAGGAATGGGAAGAGACGATGAACAAGGGCCGCGCGCTGTTCCGCGCGGTGGAGCAGGCGGCGCAGGGCCTGTAAACGCCCGGCTTCCGGAAAAACAAACGCCCCGCAGTGATGCGGGGCGTTTGCGTTGGAGCGGCGGCCGGTCCGGTCGCGCGAGCGTTTACATCCCCACCGCGCGCTGCGGCTGCGCCTGTTCCTGGCGCTGCGGTGCCTGCTGCTGCAGCTGGCCGAGGTCGCTCAGCGACTTGTCGGCGGGCGCGTCCTTCGCCTGCGCCTGGTCGATCGTCGAACGCTTGGCGTGATCCTGCGTCGGGTCGCCCTGGTAGGCGATCAGGTTGCCGTTGTTGCCGCGCACGACGCCGCTGATCTCGGTGATGCCGTCCTTCTGCGCCTGCAGCGCCATCGCGGCGGCGACATTGCGCAGTTCGGTGCCCTGCGGCGCGCCGTCGAGCTTCTGCAGCGCGCTGGCGGCCTGGGTGTAGAGCGCGGGTTCCGTGCCGCCGACAGCCTGTTCGACGGGCTTCTTCGGCGCGGTGATGTCGGTGTAGGTCAGCGTGGTGGTCAGCACCGATTTGCTCAGGCCGAGCTTGCCCAGGTCCACCTGCACCTCGGCGCCGGTGTAGGCCGGATCGGTCTTCTTGTGCTGCGCGGTGTAGTGGTCTTCGTAGGCCTTCACGTTGGCCAGCGCACCGTCGCCGTAGTAGTTCGGATAGTTCTGGTTGCCGTTGGTGCCCAGCGAACCCTTGCTCAGCGGCTTGTCGAAGTAGTAGCCGCCCATCGCCTTCACGTTGGCGGCGTCCAGCGGCAGCTGCATGTCCTTGTCGACCGTGAGCCCGGCCTTCATCGTGTAGGCGAACTTCGGCGCGGTGCCGGTGCGATCGATGAAGTCCTGCATGCGGCCGGGGTTGGCGTCGTACATCTCCTGCAGTGTCGGCGCCGAGCCCTTGTCCTTGGCGAGCTTGGACGACAGCGCGTTCCAGCCGCTGAGGTGCGCCTGCGCTTCGTTCTCGCGGTAATGCTGGATGTAGCCTTCGACCGCAGCGGTGTGGTCGTGCTTGCCGCCCTTGACCTTGGCGACGTCGTCGAGCGACTTCGTGAACGTGGCGAGCGCGACCTTCTCCGTCGGATTGTTCAGGCCGTGCCGCGTCTCGTGGCCGAGCACGAACACCACTTCGTTCGCGGCGGCCTTGTCGGTGGCGGCCTTGTTCAACTTGGCGACCGGAATCTCCATGGTCGTGCCGGAGTACTGGCCTCCGGCATTCGTGCCCGGAGGCAGGCCCTTGAACTCGGTCAGCTCGCCCTTGGAGACCGCATCCTCCAGTTGCTGCTTGAGCGCCGGCGAGGAGGCGATCAGTTCGCGCAGGACCTTGCCGGGATCATCGGTGGCGGTCTTGTTGGCTTTCTGGAAGGTGTCGACCAGCGCTTCGAGCTGCTCGGCCGGCGTCTTCTTCTGCATGTGTTCGGGAGCGACGGACATGGTCGGCACCTCAGGCGTTGATGACGATCATGGACACGCAGGCGTGCTCGGCTTTCGCGTCGCTCTCGCCGCGCACGTGCACCTGCAGCGACACGTCGCCGCGCTGGTACTCCCAGAATTCCACCTGGCCGTAGCGGCCGCGGTTGGGCGCGCCGCTGTAGCCGGCGGACGCCAGCGCCTGGTCGCAGTCCTGGAAGCCCAGCGGCGCGATCGGCGCCATGTCGGCGTTCGCGCCCGCGCTGAGGTCGTCCAGCGAGAACACCAGGCGATGCGGGCGGCTGCCGTCCAGCTCGGTCAGCGAGACCAGGTTGTAGGCCCAGTCCTGCGACAGCTGTCCGCCGAAGCCGTACTGCTGCGGGTTGGCGTCGTTGAATTCGACCTTCATGCCGGTGACGCGCTCGATGTGCGCGGCATCGACCTGGTCGGGGCCGTGGATGCTGTCGATCAGCTGGAGGACGCGCCGGCCGATCTCGGCGGCATTCGCGGGGGCGGGGGATGGCGTGGTCATGGCGTTTCCGTGCAGGTCTGGCGGGGTTGCCTGCCGGCGAAGGCGGTCGAACGCGGCGGGCATTCGAGATCCATTCGCATGCAGTCGGGGGAGGGCCGGCGTGTACAGGCATGCAGGGCGCAGGCCGGGCCGTGATGGAGCGAACGGGGGCGGCGACCGGGACCGGCCAGCCGGCGCCGCGCTCAGAACAGCAGGTTGGCGACCAGCACGACGATGCCGGTGTAGATCAGGCTCAGCGGGCCGCCGACCTTCCACAGCTCCTTCGCGCTGTAGCCGGCGGGGCCGGTGATCATCGACATCACCGGATTGGAAGCGGTCATGAAGTTGTTCGAGGCCGACAGCGCGACGATCAATGCGAACGCGGTCGGGTCGCTGCCGGCGGCCAGGGCCAGGTTGATCGCGATCGGCACCATCACGATGGTCGCGCCGACATGGCTGATCACCAGCGAAAATGCGGTCGTGAGCAGGCCGACCGCGATTTCCAGCAGCCAGGTCGGCGTGCCTTCGGGCAGGCGGTCGAGCGTGTGCGCGGCCACCCAGGCCGCGGCGCCGCTGGAATCCATCGCCCAGCCCAGCGGAATCAGGCAGGCCATCAGGAACACGGTCTTCCAGTTGATGGCGGCGTAGGCCTCGTCCATCTTCAGCACGCCGGTGATCAGCATGCCGGCCACGCCGGTCATCAGCGCCACCGAGGCCGGGATCCGCGAGGACAGCGCGATCAGCATGGTGATCGCGAAGATCGTCATCGCGATCTTGAACTTGTGCGGGCGCTGTTCGGCCTTCGGGAAATCGGTGACCGGCACGAAGTCGCGGTTGCCGGCCGCCTGCGCCAGGTCGGTCCAGATGCTGTGCAGCACCAGCAGGTCGCCGGCGCGCAGCGGCACTTCGCGGACTTCCTCGCGCAGCACCTGCTTGTCGCGGTTGATCGCGAGCAGGCGCAGGTTGTACTGCTTGCGCAGCTTGAGCTGCGTGGCGGTCTTGCCGATCCAGGTCGAGGTCGGCGGGATCACCGCTTCGGAAATGCCCGCGCGCGCCGGATTGAACAGGTCGGCGAACTCGCGCAGCCGCGCGCTCATGCGCAGGAAGCGGTTCTGCGCGAAGTCGGCGATCTCCTGGCGCGGGCCCATCACGCCGAGCACGCTGCCCACCCAGATGCGCGCGTCGCCCGGCGGGGTCAGGCGCGATTCGTTGCCGGTCTTCAGCGCCAGGGTCAGCGGCGCGTCGTGCAGCGCTTCGGCCTCGCGCATCGACATGCCCACCAGCGGGCTGTCGGCGGTGACGGTGAGTTCGTACACGTCGCCGTCGATGCCGTAGGCGCTGGCGAAATAGCTCTGCGTGCGCGCCGGGGTGACGCCGGTGTCGGCATCGTTCTCGTGCAGGCGCTGGCCGCCGTAGAAATGGAAGTAGGCCAGTCCCGCGAGCAGCAGCGCCAGGCCGATCGGCAGCGGCGCGAACATCGGCAGCGGCTTGAGCGTGGTCAGGCCCGAGGGCAGGTTGGCGTTGGCCGAAACCAGCAGGTCGTTGAGCAGGATCAGCGGCGAGTTGCCGACCATGGTCAGGCCGCCGCCCATCACGATCGCCACCGCGATCGGCAGCAGCAACCGCGACAGCGGCATGCCGGTGCGCGACGACAGACGCGAAGCCACCGGCAGGTACAGCGCCATCACCGAGGGGTTCTGCATCACCGCCGAGTTCAGGCCGGAGATCGCCGAGGTGTAGAGAATCAGCCGTTTCTCGACGCCGTCGGCGCGGCGCAGCAGCCACACCGCGAGGCGGTTCAGCGCGCCGGTGCGGTCCAGGCCCGCGCCGAGGATCATGGTCGCGATCACGCTGATGACCGCGTTGCCCGAGAAGCCGTTGAACAGGTCTTCCGGCGCCACCAGCCCGGTCAGGCCCAGCAGCACCAGCACCACCAGCGCCACCACGTCGGCGCGCAGGCGCTCGAACAGGAACAGCACCATCGTCAGCACCGTCAGCCCGAGGACGAGCTGCATGTCGCTGGTGAGGGTGAGCTGGTTCTCCATGCGCGGCGATCAGGGAGCGGTCGTGGGGGGCGTGGCCGGCGCTTCGCCGGCAGACGGACGCCGGCGGAAGCGGCCCAGCAGCCAGGCGCAGACCGCGCCGGCGACGAAGCCCGCCAGGGCATGGGTCCAGGCCTCGCTCTCGAATTGCTCGGCATTGCGCGCCAGCGCCATCCAGCCGACCGACAGCACTGCGCCCAGTCCGCCGATGCCCAGCCACGCGGCGGGGCTGCGCAGCCGGTGCCGCAGCCAGCCGGCGCAGGCGCCGGTCATCGCGGCCGGCAGGAACCCCAGCGGATAGGCGAACAGCAGCGAGATGAAGAACAGCACGACCAGGCCGCCGGCCGTCTCGAGGGTCGGCTTGTCCATTCCGCCCTGGGTGGCCACGAGCGTCGTGAGGGTGACCGCCGCGCCGATGGCCGGACCCACGGCGGCGAAGAGGAACGCGCCCAGTGCGATGTCCAGTGCCCGGCGCCTGCGTGTCGTGGGAGGATTCAAGGCCGGCTCCTGTCGCTCATCGGTGGGTCGGGTTGCGGGCGGGGCAGGGGCGCGAGGCGTGGCCGTGCGGACACGCGGTTCGCTGCCGTGTGCCTGGCGCCTGACGCGATCACCCCGCGTCCCCCGTGGCGTCGGCTTTCGCGTACAGCAGGTCCCACACGCCATGGCCGAGCTTCTGGCCGCGGGTCTCGAAATGCGTCTGCGGCCGCCATTCGGGGCGCGGCACCGCGCCGCGCGGGCCGGCGACATTGCGCAGGCCGGGCGTCGCGTCCAGCACGTCCCACATGTGCTCGGCATAGGCTTCCCAGTCGGTCGCCAAGTGCAGGCGGCCGCCGTCGCGCAGCTTGCGCACCAGCAGCGCGGCGAACTCGGGTTGCACGAGCCGGCGCTTGTTGTGGCGCTTCTTGTGCCAGGGGTCGGGGAAGTAGATGCGGATCTCGTCGAGCGTGCCGTCTGCGACCTCGCGCTCCAGCACCTCGACGGCATCGTGGCGATAGACGCGGACGTGGTCGCTGCCGTCGTCGCCCAGCGCATTGAGCAGGCGGCCGACGCCCGGCGCATGCACTTCCAGGCCCACGTAGTTGCGCGAGGGATCCTGCTTCGCGGCGAAGCGCAGCGCCTCGCCGTTGCCGAAGCCGATCTCGAACACCAGCGGCGCGGCGCGGCCGAACGCGGCGTCGTAGTCGCGGACCGTGCCGGCGTAGTCCAGCCCGAAGCGCGGCCACAGTTCGTCGAACGCGCGCTGCTGCGCGGGGCTGAAGCGCCCCTGGCGCAGCACGAAGCTGCGGATCTTGCGCTGGCCGGGTTCGACGGTGAACGGCTGGTCCAGCTCGCGACCGTCGGTGGCGGCGTTCGCGTCGTCGCGGGGCGGGCGCATCGTGCCCGTCATCCGATCAGCCCGTCCACCGGCGACGAGGCCGAGGCGAAGCGCTTGCGCGGGATGCGCCCGGCGAGGAAGGCGTGGCGGCCGGCCTCGATCGCCAGCTTCATCGCCAGCGCCATGCGCACCGGGTCCTTCGCGCCGGCAATCGCGGTGTTCATCAGCACGCCGTCGCAGCCCAGTTCCATCGCGATGGCCGCATCGGACGCGGTGCCGACGCCGGCGTCGACCAGGATCGGCACCTTCGCGTTCTCGATGATTTCCATCAGGTTGTAGCGGTTCTGGATGCCCAGGCCCGAACCGATCGGCGCGGCCAGCGGCATCACCGCGCAGCAGCCGATCTCTTCCAGGCGCTTGGCCAGGATCGGGTCGTCGCTGGTGTAGACCATCACGTCGAAGCCATCGGCGACCAGCTGCTCGGCGGCCTTCAGTGTCTGCACCACGTCGGGGAACAGCGTGCGCTGGTCGCCCAGCACTTCGAGCTTGGTCAGGTTGTGGCCGTCGAGCAGCTCGCGGGCGAGGCGACAGGTGCGCACCGCGTCCTCGGCGGTGTAGCAGCCGGCGGTGTTCGGCAGGATGGTGTAGCGGTCCGGCGGCAGCACGTCGAGCAGGTTGGGCTCGCCGGGGTTCTGGCCGATGTTCGTGCGGCGGATCGCGACGGTGACGATCTCGGCGCCGGCCGCCTCGGTGGCGCGACGGGTCTCGTCGAGGTCCCTGAACTTGCCGGTGCCGGTGAGCAGGCGCGAGTGATAGGTCTTGCCGGCGATGACGAAGCTGTCGTCGGCCGGCACGGATGCGGAAGAGGAGGGCGAGGTCATCGCGGGATTATCGCCCAATTCACCGCCCGATTCCGCGCGCGGATGCCGCCGGGGCGCGACCGCATCCGCGCGAGGGCGGGGTCACGCGCGCTGGCTGGCCGTACCGTGGCGTGTCGTGTTGGCGCGCGCGGCGGATTCGAGCCACGCGATCAGGCGATCGCCGTGCACCAGTTCCTGGCTGATCGACACGCAGGTCCGCCGCGTGCGGCCCTCGGCATCCTGCCATTCGATCCAGTGCGACAGGCCCATCGCCGGGATCAGCAGCTGCATCGGGATCGAGGCGCGGGACGTGCCGGTGATGGCGGCGCGCGGGATGCGTGCATGTCCGAACAGGCCATCGATGCGCAGGCTTTCGTCATCGACCCGGGCGCGGAAGCGCGCGGCGCGCAGCGCGCCGACGATCAGGCGGAGGTTGAGCAGCAGCAACCCGATCGTCGCTGCCGGCGCCCACGTCGAGAACAGGCCGACGCCGGCCAGCCCGGCGATCAGCAGCGCCGCACTGAGCCCGAAGGCCACCGCCAGCCCCCACGACAGCGTGATGCTGGTCGGCGCGAAATGGACGAGGAACGTGCCGGCTGCGGGGGCATCCTTCGCCGACGGTTCTGCGCGCTTGAAGACATAGGCCACCAGATAGCCCATCGTGATGCCGAACAGGCCGGCATGCACCGCGAATGCGCCGGCAAGCGCGATCCAGTCGGCCCCGGCCAGCCCGGTGCGCAGCAGCGAGAACAGCAGCATCAGCCCGGCATAGCCCAGGCCCATGCCGAGCATGGCGCGACGGAACAGCGCCAGCCGACCGGCGCGCTGCTCGCGGGCGATGGCCTCGATCGGCCCCAGCGCCGCGATGGCGTCCTCCACGGCGGCCGCGTCGTCGCGACCGGCATCGCGGGCATGGTCGCGCGCTTCGAGCAGGAAATCGCGCGCCTCCATCACCGTCTGCCGACGCACCGCGGCCGCGCCGACCAAGGCGGCGTCCAGGGCGACGAGGTGGGCGTCGATGCGGGCATCGCCGGTGGCGAGATCGGTCGGGAAACCGGGCGTGGGAAAGCGGAGTGAGCGCGTCATGGTCCTGCTCCTGGTCAGTCGAGGATGGTCCGGTGCAACAGGGCCGCGACGCGGCGCCATTCGGCGACGCGGCGGGCGAGGAAGGCATCGCCGTCGGGCGTGAGGCGGTAGTACTTGCGCGGGCTGCCGCGCTCGCCGGGCTCGTGGTGCGAGGCCAGCAGGCCGTTGCGCTCCAGCCGGTGCAGCAGCGGGTAGAGCGTGGCCTCCTTGACGATGCCCGCGTCCGCGCCGAGCAACTGGTCGAGCCGTTCGCGGATGCCGAACCCGTAGTTGGGCCCGTCCCGCAGGACGTGCATCACCAGGGTGTCCAGCAGGCCCTTGAGGATCTGTTCGTCGGTCGTGTCGTTAGCCATATGTCGATTACTTTATGTCGCAAGGTAAATGTCGTCAAGCATGCTTTCGACCTGGCGCTGCGCCGACGGAAGGGCGGGGCATGGCCCATGTAGAGCGGAGCGCAGCTCCGCTGCCCCTGTTCAGAAGCCGGCATCGCGGTGAGGAAGCTCTTGTAGAGCGGAGCGCAGCTCCGCTGCCCGCCTCCCGCCAGTCAGCCACCGGGCATTCGTTCGCGATGCCCGCTTCGGGAAAGAAGCAGCGGAGCTGCGCTCCGCTCTACAAAGGTGGCCGCAATCGAGGTATTTCAGGCCGGGTGTTTGCGCTGGCAGCCGATGGCGATAGGGCGTGCCGTGCTTCTGAGGTCATCGATGCCATCCATGGCGCGACGGCATGGGCTTCGGATCGTCCGGCCCGGCCATCCGTGGCCGGGCGTTCGCGCCAGCAGCCGATGCCGATAGGGCATCGGCTAAGCGCTGGCGCTCACCCACCTCCCAGCGCGTGGACGATCTCGACCACGTCGCCGTCGGCGAGCAGGTGGTCGGCGTGACGGCCGCGCGGGATGATCTCGCCGTTCACTTCCACGGCGACCCGGCGTTCGGCCAGGCCCTGGGCGGCGAGCAGTTCGGTGAGGGTGCAGGGGGCGGGCAGGGCGAGCGATTCGCCGTTGAGTCGGATGTCCATGGCAGCATTGTCGCGCGCGGGCGAGGCGGCTGCCCAGCGATGTCCGGCGGCCGGGTCTTCCTGCACTTGAGTCGACAGGGGCTTTCTGAAACGATTCCGTCACCATCCGGGGCCGTATTGGCCCGTCATTCCAACTAGAACGACCCATACCGGGAGAGGGATCCATGTCCAACCATCGCGGGGCCAAGCGGCCCATCCGCAGCCTGCTCGCCACCGCCGTCCTCGCCGCCACCGCGGCTGCGGCCACGCCGGCCTTCGCCGCCGGCCCGTATTCGCAGACCATCTTCTTCGGCGACAGCCTGACGGATGCCGGCTTCTTCCGCCCGCTGCTGCCGCTGAGCGTGCGCCCGGTGACCGGCCAGTTCACCACCAATCCCGGCCAGGTCTGGGCCCAGTACCTCGCCGAGTTCTACGGCACCCGCGCCGACGCCAACGGCAACGGCCAGACCGGCACCAACTACGCCGCCGGCGGCGCCCGCGTCGGCGTGAACAGCACCGGTGCCCTCGGCCCGATCCCCTCGCTCGCCACCCAGGTCAACACCTACCTCACCGCCAACGGCGGCCGCGCCGACAGCCGCGCGCTCTACACCGTCTGGGGCGGCGCGAACGACCTGTTCACCATCACGAATGCCGGCGCCAACCCGACCGTGGTCATCCCCGCCGCCGTGACCGCGCAGATCGGCCTCGTCGGCCAGCTGCAGAATGCCGGCGCGCGCTACATCCTGGTGCCCACCATTCCCGACCTCGGCGCTTCGCCGGCCTTCCGCGCGCAGGGTCCGGCTGCCCAGGCCGCCGGCACCCAGCTCACGGTCACCTACAACAACGCCCTGTTCGGCGGCCTGGCCTCGGCCGGCCTGCGCGTGATCCCGATCGACACCTTCAACCTGCTGCGCGAGATCATGGCCTCGCCGGCTGCCTACGGCTTCGCCAACGTCACCGGCACCGCCTGCCAGCCGCAGATCACCGCCAACTCGCTGACCTGCAACCCGACCAGCTACGTCAGCCCGGACGCCCCCAGCTCCTACCTGTTCGCCGACGGCGTGCATCCGACCAGCCGCGCCCACCAGATCCTGGCGCAGCACACCCTCTCGGTGCTGGAAGCCCCGCGCCAGATCGCCGTGCTGCCGCACGCCGAAGCCGTGGTCGGTCGCGCCCGTGCCGAACGCGTCGCCGGCCACCTCGCGGGCAGGCCCGATGGCGACGGCATGCGCTGGTGGGTGGACACCCGTGGCGACTTCCAGCGCTACAAGGGCGGCAACGCCGCCGAAGGCCTGTTGTACGACGGCGTCGGCCCGGCCATCACCGGTGGTGTCGACTGGACCAACGGCAACTTCGTCTACGGCGCGTTCGCCGGCATCGGCCGCAACGCCCAGACCTGGGGCCAGCGTCGCGGCGACTTCGACCACATCGACTCCACCCTCGGCGGCTTCGCCGGCTGGTACGGCGAGCGCGCCTGGGTCAACGCCCAGCTGAGCTACACCCACATCAGCTACGACGTCGACCGTGAAATCTGGCTCGGCCCGTCCAAGCGCAGCCACACCGGCTCGCCGGACGGCAGCAACCTGACCTTCGGCGTGCAGGCCGGCTTCCAGTTCAAGGGCGAAGCCCTGACCCACGGCCCGGTCATCGGCGTGCTGGCCCAGCAGATCGACGTCGACGGCTATGCCGAAAACGACGCTGCCCTGTCCACCTCGCTGGCCTACCCGGACCAGGAATACGACTCGCTGCTGGTCAGCGCCGGCTGGCAGGCCAGCTACCGCGTCAATGACCGCCTGCAGCCGTACGCCCGCCTGACCTGGGACCACGAAACCGAAGAGCAGCCGAAGGAAGCCTTCGCCCGCGCCCAGTCCATCGCCGGCTCGCTGCCCTATGCCGTCCCGGGCCTGGAGTTCGACGACACCTATGCCACCCTGCAGCTCGGCGCCCGCACCGAACTGTTCGGCCTGGACGCCGACATCGGCATGACCGCCACCACCTCGCAGGGGCGCGGCAACGACGCCACCCTGTACGCCACCTTCGGCAAGAAGTTCTGATCGACCCGCGCCGCCCTTCGCACGCCACACGGTTTGCGAAGGGCGCCGCACCGGCTAAACTGCACGCCGACGCGGGTGTAGTTCAATGGTAGAACTGCAGCTTCCCAAGCTGCTAACGTGGGTTCGATTCCCATCACCCGCTCCAGATCAGAAAGAAACGGCGACCTTCCGGGGTCGCCGTTTTCGTTCGTGGGGTGCGTGGGCAGCACGGTTCTGTTCGGCTTGGCGCAAACATGGCCCTGGATGCAGAGCGGCCTCGCCAGACCCCGACGTCATCTTCCGTGTCATCGATCGGAGACACGTGCGGGACAGCATTCACTGTGCAAAGCGCGCCCCGGTTGCCCGGGGCGCGCCATTCGATCAATCAGCGACCGGACTTGGACTGGTCGGCCTGATCCTGGCGACCTTGCTTGTCGTCGCCGATGGGCTTCTGGCCGTCCTTGCGATCATCCATGCCGCCCTGCGGCTTCTGGCCAACCTTCGGATCCTTCTGGTCGTCGGACTTCTGCCCGTTCTTCTGGTTCTGGTCGGTGCTGTTCGGGTTGGTCTGATGCTGTGCCATTGCGTGATTCCTTGGGGGATGCCGACGGATGTCGGTACCGGGAAAGGCGCAATTAGCGTGCCAGACGCTTCCGATCGCATTGGATGGCTTCATCATGCCGGCGAAGAACGGACGCTCGGGGCGGATGGCGCCGTCTTTCATGGGCGATCACGCGCAATGGCAAGCGAGAACGCGATCATCGCCATCGAATGCCGACAGTCGCATTCGTGCGCAACACGCGTTGCATAAGCCCCTTCGCCCGTGCAATGCGCATGGGCGCAGTCGCGGTGCATGCCGGAATAGATATCCGGACGAATTTCCGGGCGAACGTTTCATTGTCGATGCATGCATGGGGTTCATCGATCCGCGCGCAGACTGCAGCGCTCCCCACATCATGGATGCTTGCGCATGCGCACTGACGAAACACTGCGATTGGCCCGCCAGATCGCCGAGATCAACACGGTCGTGCCCGGCATCGTTGCCAGCCGCCTGATGCGGTTCGCATGGACCGGGATGCATCCATCGCGTTCCGATCGCGATGAGTTCGTACGCATGTCGAGCGAGAAATGGCAGGCGGCATCGCAATCGGCGATGGCGAGCACCCTGTTCCTCTGCAAGCTGCAGATCGAGGCCGCGCAGTTCTTCTGGCAGGCCGCCATGTTTCCATGGCTCGGCATCCAGGCCAGGCGCGACAACAGCGGTTCGAATCCGAGTACGGGCCTGATGAGCGCGGCGCTTGCCCCGTATCACCGGATGGCAACCGCCAACGCGAGGCGCCTGCGCACCTCCTGAGGCGCGAGGTGTTGCCGGCCGCACGGGCGATGTTCCTGCGAGCCAGTCGAACATCATGCGTGCAGCTGTCGTGTCGGCGGGTCGGCCAGGATCCTGGGTTTCCGCGAGAACTCCGGCGGCCGGCGGCATTGCCGTCGACGGGCGTTTCCGCCGTGCGGCCGGACCCATCGCCGCGCAGGAACTGTCATCATTCCCGCTGCAAGCTGCGGCCGTCGCCGCAGCGGATCCCGTGCATGAAACTCGCCATCCTGTCCCGCAACAGCAAGCTGTATTCGACCCGCCGCCTGGTGGAGGCCGCGCGGGAGCGCGGGCACAGCGCGCGGGTCCTCGATCCGCTGCGCTGCTACATGCGCATCGCGTCGGATGGCTTCGACATGCACTACAAGGGGCGGTCGATCTCGGGCTACGACGCGGTGCTGCCGCGCATCGGGGCGTCGATCACCCGCTATGGCACTGCGGTGCTGCACCAGTTCGAGCTGATGGGCAGCTACACGCCGAACCGGGCCGATGCGATCGCCCGGGCGCGCGACAAGCTGCGCGCGCACCAGCTGCTGGCGGCGCAGGGCATCGGCATGCCGGCGACGGTGTTCGGCGACAACCCGGACGACACCGTCGACCTGCTGTCGATGCTGGGGCCGCCGCCGCACGTGGTGAAGCTCAACGAGAGCTCGCAGGGCGCGGGCGTGATCCTGACCGAGAAGCCGTCGGCCTCGCGCAGCGTGGTCGAGACCCTGCGCGGGCTGTACGCCAACTTCCTGGTGCAGGAGTTCATCGCCGAGGCCGAGGGCGCGGACCTGCGCTGCTTCGTGGTCGGCGACGCGGTGGTGGCGGGCATGCGCCGGCAGGCGCCGAAGGGCGACTTCCGCTCGAACCTGCACCGGGGCGGGACCGCCGAGCCGGTCGAGCCCAGCGAAGACGAGTGCCGGGTGGCGATCCGCGCCGCGAAGGTGCTGGGCCTGGGCGTGGCCGGGGTGGACCTGATCCGCGCCCACCGCGGGCCGCTGGTGCTGGAGGTCAACGCCTCGCCCGGGCTGGAGGGGATCGAGGCCGCGACCGGGGTCGACATTGCCGGCAAGATCGTCGAACTTCTGGCGAACGGCGCCAAAAATACGAGTCGCAGCTCGGCCGCCTCGCGGTGAAGGCCAGGGCGTCCGTCGGGGATTTCCTGGCTGTCACGAGCCTTTAACAGGGCTTTAATCGAACCGGGCGTAGCGTGTGCGGACCGATGTCTGTCCATCCCGCCATCCTCGTCAGGTGCCAGATGCAGAACCGGTAATCGGGACAACAACCGAATGTTCGGCCCGGCGATGCACATCGTCGGGCCGTTTTTTTCATGCGAGGGCTGCGTCGCCCGCACGCGTCCCGCCCTTCGCGTGCTGTGCCAGAATGCTGCGGCGGTTGCGGGCGTGCCCGCGCCGGAACCGATCGTGGCGCGGTCGGTCTCAGCATCATCCAAGAGGACTTCACCCCCCATGCGCATTCTCGTGATCGAAGACAACCAGGACATCGCCGCCAACCTGGGCGACTACCTGGAGGACCGTGGCCACACCATCGATTTCGCCGCAGACGGCATCACCGGCCTGCACCTCGCGGTGGTCCACGACTTCGACGCGATCGTGCTGGACCTGAACCTGCCGGGCATGGATGGCCTGGAGGTCTGCCGCAAGCTGCGCGGCGAGGCCCGCAAGCAGACCCCGGTGCTGATGCTCACCGCGCGCGACAGCCTGGACAACAAGATCGCCGGCTTCGATTCCGGCGCCGACGACTACCTCATCAAGCCCTTCGCGCTGCAGGAGGTGGAAGTCCGCCTCAATGCCCTGGCGCGACGCGGCAAGGGCACGCAGGCGCGGGAGCTGAGCGTCGGCGACCTCGAATACAACCTCGACACCCTCGAGGTGCGTCGCCAGGGCAAGCTGCTGCAGCTCAACCCGACCGCGCTGAAGATCCTGCAGGCGCTGATGGAAGCCTCGCCGGCGGTGGTCACCCGCCAGGAGCTGGAAACCCGCGTGTGGGGCGAGGAGCTGCCGGATTCCGACAGCCTGCGCGTGCATATCCACGGCCTGCGCGCCGTGGTCGACAAGCCGTTCGGCGCGCCGCTGATCCAGACCCGCCACGGCATCGGCTATCGCATCGCGGTCCCCGATGCCGGCTGATCGACCCGCGCCGAGGCGCGTGCGTCCCACGTACCGTCGGCGGCTGCGCAGCCGCATCATCCTCTCCTTCCTGCTGCTGGGGTTCGGGCTGACCAGCCTGTTCGCCTTCGCCACGCAATGGACCCGCAACCGGGTCGAGAACGCGCTGGTCGAAGACGTGATGAACCAGAACATCAACGAGTTCGCGCGGCGCTATTACGCGAACCCGGAAGGCAATCCCGATCTTCCCGTGCAGCAGATGCGTGCCTACGCGTTCAGCGCCGACAAGTTCGATCGCGTGCGCCAGGAATATCCGGAGTGGTCCGTGCTGGGCGACGGCATCCATCGCCTCAGCGGGCAGAATCCCGACGGCAGCCCGTTCTCCTACAAGCTCGCGGTGCGCAAGACGCCGGACGCGTGGTTCTTCCTCGCCTACGACATGACCCGCGCCAGTCGCGGCGAGGCGCAGTTCAACCGTGCGATCTTCGGCTCGGTGATCCTGTTCACCGTGTTCTCGCTGCTGGTCGGCTGGTGGGCGGCCTCGCGCGTGATGAGTCCGGTCACCGAACTGGCGCGACGCCTGCGTCGCTCCGGTCGCAGCAGCGAACCCGAAGCGCTGGCCTCGCACTTCGCCGAGGACGAGGTCGGCGAGCTGGCCAAGGCACTGGACGACTACGCCGAACGCCTGACCGATGTGGTCAAGCGCGACCGCGAGTTCAACGCCGACGTCAGCCACGAATTGCGCACGCCGCTGGCGGTGATCCGCGGCGCGGCGGAGCTGCTGCTGGCGAGGCCCGACCTCGACGACAAGACCCGCGCGCGCCTGCAGCGCATCCAGCGCGCCGAGCAGCAGTGCACCGACCTGATCGGCGCGCTGCTGCTGCTGTCGCGCAACGAGCGCGGCCATGGCGCCGCCGATGTCGGCAAGCTGGCCGAACAATTGCTCGACGCCCATCGCGGCCAGCTCGCGGGCAAGCCGCTGCTGCTGCGCGTGGACGACACCCAGGGCCCGGTGATCGTCGATGCACCCGACGCGGCAGTGACGGTGGCACTGAGCAACCTGATCGGCAACGCGGTGAAGTACACGCTGCAGGGCGATGTGATCGTGCGTCTGCGCGCGAACGCCGTCGATGTGATCGACAGCGGTCCCGGCCTCAGCGCAGAGGACGCCGCGCGCCTGTTCGAGCGCGGCTATCGCGGCAGCCATGCCGAGCACACCCAGGGCGGCGGCATCGGCCTGTCCATCGTGCGCCGCCTCTGCGCGCTCTACGGCTGGCGCGTGCGCGTGGTGCCGGGCGAGGAGAAAGGCGTGGTGGCGACGCTGGAGTTCGGCGCTTGAGAACAAAAAAGGCCGCGCAATGCGCGGCCTTTTTGTTGCGGAGACGTGCAGGCTTACACCCGCTCCAGCCACCCGTACTTGTCCGGGGTCTTGCCGTTGAACAGGCCGAAGAACAGGTCCTGCAGGCGGCGGGTGACCGGGCCGGGCTTGCCGGTGCCGACCTGGCGGGCGTCGACCGAGCGGATCGGGGTGAGCTCGGCGGCGGTGCCGCACATGAACAGCTCGTCGCAGAGGTAGAGGTATTCGCGCGGCAGGTCGCGTTCGATCACCTCGATGCCGTTGTCGCGGGCGAGGGTGATGATGGTGTTGCGGGTCAGGCCGTTGAGCAGGGCGGCGCTGACCGGCGTGGTATGCAGGGCGCCATCGAAGACCAGGAACAGGTTCTCGCCCGCGCCTTCGCTGAGCAGGCCGGTGGAGGCCAGGGCGATGCCTTCGCCGAAGCCGAGGCGACGCGCTTCGCGCGCGACCAGCTGGCCGGAGAGGTAGTTCCCGCCGGCCTTGGCGCCGGCCGGGATGGTGTTCGGGGCGAAGCGCTGCCAGCTGGAGACGCAGGCGTCGATGCCGGCTTCCAGCACTTCGGCGCCGAGGTACTGGCCCATCTTCCAGGTCGCGACGGCGACGTCGGTCGGGGTGTCGGCCGACAGGCCGAAGCCGCCGAGGCCGCGATAGGCGACCGGGCGCAGGTAGTCGGTGGTGTAGTCGTTGGCCTTGATGACTTCGCGGCAGGCGGCATTGATCTCGTCCAGGCCGTAGGGCATGGCCATGTCGTAGATCTTCGCCGAGGCGAACAGGCGCTTGTTGTGGTCGTTGAGGCGGAAGATCACCGGGCCGTCGGGGGTGTCGTAGCAGCGGATGCCTTCGAACACCGACGAGCCGTAGTGCAGCGCGTGCGACATGACGTGGGTGGTGGCCTCGGCCCAGGGCTTGATCCTGCCGTTGTGCCAGATCCATTCAGGGTATTGCTGCGCCATGTCGTTGTCCGCGGGTCGAGGGAAACCGCAATTTTAGGCGAACGGCCGCCCGGCACACAGTGCGCCGCCGGTCCGGATGACGAAAACGGGGCCTTGCGGCCCCGTTTCGTATACGCATCGGCGTTGCCGGATCAGCGGAAGGCCGCGACCGTGGCCACGCGCTCGTTGAGCACGCGGGTGTTGTTGCTGGTGGCGGTGGTACCCATGGCCTGGCCGTTGTAGGTCTTGGCCGGGTTGGACCAGTAGTTGATGCGCGGGCAGCTCGGCGAGCAGTTGTAGGCCATGATCGTGCGCCAGGCGTTGGTCGGCGAGCGGTAACCGTGGCCGTAGGCGTAGGGCGTGGTGCTCGGATCGGTCTGCGGGTCGTGCAGCGCGCCGAAGTTGTGGCCGATCTCGTGCGCGAAGCTGTAGTAGCCGGTCATGCACGAATAGCTGGTCACGCTGAAGGCGCTGGCTGCGTTGGAGTTGACGTAGCCGAGCCCGCAGTACGTGGTGTTCGTGGTGATCAGCACGTTCACGTCGGCGGCGATCGTGTTGCGCGTGGTGTGGTAGCTGTCGAGGTAGCCGTCGGTGGTGCCGCGGAAGCGGCTCAGGTCCGTGTCGAAGCTGGAGTTGGTGTAATTGGCGGTATAGACGCCGGCCAGCTGGAAGGTCACGTTCGCGCCGCTGTTGGCGAAGCCCTGGTTGCTCTCGGAGATCGCCAGGTTGGCCTTGGTCGTGGTGTTGCCCACGGCGGTCGCGGCGGCATTGCTGAAGACCACCATCACGCGCACGGTCACCGGCGCGAGGGCAGTGGCGCGCGCGGCGGCGGCCTTCACCTGCGGGTTCTGCGCGATCGCCGCACGCCAGAAGTCGCTGTACGCGGCCGGATGGTCGGCGGGCATGCGCGACTCGTCGATGCGCGCGATGACGTGGCCGCCCTTCGCCAGCGGCTGCAGGGTGTAGAGCTGGCCGTTGGCGCGGATCGTGCCGGACATCTGGTTGCCCTGGCGGACGATCATCACCGAGTTGTTCGGGTCGTCGGCGATCTCGCCGGTGGCCTTGTAGCGCAGCGTGTCGACGAGGCCGAAGCGCTTGCCCAGCGTGCCGTACCACACCTGCGTGCCGTCCGGGTTGCGGCGGCTGTACTGCTTGAACGCGGTGCCGAGGTCGCCCAGGCCCAGCGGCAGCACGTCGGTCTGTTCGCTGATCAGGCTCGCGTCGGCCTGCACCACGCGCAGCGAGGTGGTGGCGCGATTGCTCGACAGTGCGCGGTAGCCGGCATCGCCGACGACGTTCGCGGACCTGGCCGAGGTCGGCGATGCGGAAAACAGCGGATTGCGTGCGGCCTGCGTCGCTGCGGCGCCGAGGCCGAGCGCGACGATGCCTGCGATGCCGATGAACAGGATGGAACGTTTCATGCATTGCTCTCCCTGCAACCAGGAACTGCGGCGTCCGGGCCATGGTGCGATGGGCAGTTCCAGGTGCGCGATCCGTGATTGAGGATGGCCCGGTCCGCCTTGCCCGCGTCGATCCTGCGCGCGCCGATGCAGGCCCGCAAGCACCGTTCGTCAGATGGGTCGTCGTGTCCTGTGCTGCGTGTTTTCAGCGTATGCGGACGCACGATCGCCCGAAAAAACGGGGCCTTGCGGCCCCGTTTTCCATCGCGGATTCGAGCGTGTGATCACAGGATCACGCGATCACGACGCGCAGCAGCGGCTCAGCGGAAGGCAGCGATGGTCGCGGCCGTGGTGTTGAGCACGCGCTGGTTGTGCGCGCGCGTCGTGTTGCCCATGGCCTGGCCGCCGTAGGTCTTGGCGGGGTTGGACCAGTAGTTGATGCGCGGGCAGCTCGGCGAGCAGTTGTAGGCCATGATCGTGCGCCAGGCGTTGGTCGGCGAACGATAGCCGTGGCCGTAGGCGTACGGGGTCAGCGAACCGTCGGTGGCGATGTCATGGCGCGCGGACTGCAGGTGGCCGATCTCGTGGCCGAAGGAGTAGTAGCCGGTCGCGCAGCTGTAATGCACCGCCGCGAACGCGGTCGATGCCGACGAGCCGATGCCCGAGGCCAGGCCGCAGGACGAGCTGTTGTTGATGATCAGCACGCCCACGTCGGCGGCCGTGCTGTTGCGCGTGGTGTGGATCGAATCCATGTAGCCGTCGGTCGTGCCGCGGAAGCGCGACAGGTCGGTGCTGAAGCTGCCGGATTCGGTGTAGGTCACGCGCACCGACGAAGCCAGCTGGACGCTGATGTCGACGCCGCTGTTCGCGTAGCCCTGGTTGGTCTCGGCGATGGCGAGGTTGATCAGGCCGGTGATGTCGCCGCTGGCGGTGGCGGCCGACGGCGTGTAGGCCACGAGCACGCGGATCGTGCTGGCGGCGATGCTGGCGCGACCGTTGGTCTTCGCGGCGCTGCCCATCTCGATGCGCGGCAGGAAGCCGTAGGCGGCCGGATGATCGGCCGGCATCTTCGCTTCGTTCACGCGCACGATGGCGTGGCCACCGGAACGCAGCGGGCGCAGGCTGTAGAGCTGGCCCTTCGCGCGGATCGTGCCGGTCAGCTTGTCGCCGTTGCGCACGATCATCACCGAGTTGTTCGGGTCGTCGGCGATTTCGCCGGTGGCCTTGTGGCGCAGCGCGTCGACCAGGCCGAAGTTCTTGCCCAGCGTGCCGTACCACACTTCGGTGCCATCGGCATTGCGCTTGCTGTACTGGCGATACGCCGTGCCCATGTCGCCCAGCCCCAGCGGCAGGCGGTCGGTGTTCGCGTTGATCATGCCGGCATCGGCGCGCACGATCTGCAGCGATTCGGTGGCGCGGTTGTCGGACAGCGCGCGGTAGCTGACATCGCCGGTGATGCCGGCAGTGGCCTTCGCGGCGGTGAACAGCGGGGTGCGTGCGGCCTGGGTGGCGGTTGCGGCAAGGCCAAGCAGCGCCACCGCGCCGAGCGCGGTGAACAGAATGGAACGCTTCATCGGTCGATCTCTCCCTGATCCCCGGCACCGCGGCGTCCAGGCCGAAGGGTGCGCTGCCGAAGCGGATGGTGGTGGTGTGGATGCAGGCCCGGACCCCTTGCCCGGCGCCATGGTTTTCACGCCGGCCTGACCGGCGCAAGCTGCAGCGCAGCATCGCCGCCGGGGCCGCGATCAACGTCTCAGAACGTGATCCACCAGCAGTCGAAATGGCGCTGCAGGCGCAGGTCGGTGCGTGACGGCGTCGCGCTGTTGCGCAGCGTCTGCTGCAGGCGCAGGCCATAGGGCGCGCGGCGCACCGGGCGCGGCGGCGCCATGGGGTCGGTGCCGGCGGTTTCGTTCGCGTCGCCGGATGTCGCGGCCGACGGCGACGGCGGCGATGGCACGGCTGCGACGGTTGCCCCTGGCGATGGTGTCGCGATGGGCGGGACCTCCTCCGCCGGCGCAGTCGCACGCAGCGGGGCGATGTCGACCAGCGGCCGATCGACGATGGCCTGCAGGCGGTCGTAGACCCTGGCGCCGCTGGCGTCGTCGTGGCCGACCCAGTGGTAGACCGCGCCCAGGCGGTTCACGTCGCGGTTGTCGATCGCGGCGGAGATCTCGTGGACCAGGTCGCGCAGGGAGCGCGCGCAGGCCATGCGCCGCGTCGACAGGGTGGCGCCGGTCGGCGAACGGAGACTGCGCGATTGCGCGCCGATCTCGTCGCAGCGTCGGTCGGTATGGATGGTGTCGCCATTGGCGCCGACGCAGCGGTTGAGCGTCGGCGCCTGCGCGGTGGCAGACGGGGCGGGCAGGGCGAACGCGGCGGACAGCAGGCACGCGGCGAATGACAGGCGGAGGACGACAGGCATGTCCGGCATGTTGATCGCTGGTCGATGAACGCAGCCGCGTCAGCCGGGCGCAAGCAGCGTGAACGGCCACCACGGCAGGTTGCGCAGCAGCATGTAGGCGGGGAGCAGGACCAGCCAGAAGGCGCCGGACAGCAGCACGCGCATCACCGGCTGCAATGCGTCCGGCCGCCAGCCCCGGACATGCAGCAGCATCAGCGGGGCGGCGACCAGCATGAACACCGCCAGCGGGTTCATGTGCAGCGCGCGCAGCACGTCGCCATGGGCGAGGGCATGCAGTGCGCGGGTGATGCCGCAGCCCGCGCAGTACAGATCGGTGACTGCGTAGAAGATGCAGCCCGGCAGGGGGCTGTCCGCGGCGTTCGGGTCGACATGCCGGAACAGGACTGCCGCCGCCGCTGCCGCGAGGGCACCGGCGACGAGCAGCCAGGTGGCGAACGTACGTTCCGTCACGACATGTTCCGTCACGGCCTGCGGTTCGATTACTGGGTCTTCTGCTGTTCCAGGATCTTCTGCAGCATTTCCATCTGCTCCTGCTGGCCTTCCATGCCGCCCATCGCGAAGAACGCGATCACCCAGATCACCACGCCGAGTCCGAACAGGCCCAGCGTGATCAGGTTCCACAGCTTGGCGTTCTTCGAGGCACCCTGTGCGCCCTGCGCATCGCCCGCGTTCAGGGCGCTGTTGACCTTGATCGAGAACACCAGTGCCACGATCGCCGTGCCGAGCGCGGGAATCGTGTAGCACAGGCAGCAGGTGGCGAAGGTGACCACCAGGCTGATGATCGACCAGACCATGTGGTTCTGGGGCGCGCGCGTGATGTCGGAGGGCGGGAATGAGCTCATGACGGTGGCCTGTAGGGAGGAAGACGCGGGGCGCCCGGGGGCGGCGGTTCAGCCTGCATTGTGCCGAATCCGCGCCGTGGCGCAAACGCCTGCGTACGGGCAGGCGCTCAGGCTGCGTCGCCGCGCAGCGCGCGGACGCGGGCTTCGAGCCCGGCGGCGCTGGCGTCCCGGCCCGGCACCGGCTCGCCGGCCATCACTTCGATGTGCGCGCGGAAGCGGCGCGGCACGCGCATCCGGGCGAGACGCCCGTCGCGCTTGCTCCACATGCTCGTCCACATGTTGCGCAGGGCCATCGGCACCACCGGCACCGGGCGACGTTCGAGGATCTTTTCCACGCCGCCCTTGAACGGGGCGATGTTGCCGTCCTTCGTCAGCGCGCCTTCGGGGAAGATGCACACGATCTCGCCCTCGGCCAGCGCGGCGTCCACGGCATCGAAGGCGCGGCGCATGATCTCGGGATCTTCCTTCGCGCCGGCGATCGGGATGGCCTTGCCGGTGCGGAAGATCCAGCGCATCACCGGGATGTTGAAGATCTTGTAATACATCACGAAGCGCACCGGGCGAGGAATGCTGGCCGAGAGGATCAGCGCATCCATGTAGGTGACATGGTTGCAGACGATCAGCGCCGGGCCTTCGTCGGGCACGTGTTTCTCGATGCCGTGCAGCTCCAGCCGGTACAGCGCGCGCACCAGCACCCAGCTGAGGAAGCGCATCAGGAATTCCGGCACGAGCGTGAAGATCCAGATCGCGACCAGGGTGTTGGCGATCGCCAGGCACAGGAACAGCTGCGGGATGCTCAGGCCGGGCATCGGCACGACGGTGTCGCCGACCTTGAACGACTGCATCTGCAGGGCGATGCCGGCGACCGCGGCCAGCACGATGAACATCGCATTCTGGATGTTCACCGCCGAGATCACCCGCGAGATCTCCTGCTTCGGCGTGCGGCTCTGGATCAGCGCGAACAGCGGGACGATGAAGATGCCGGCGAACAGGCCGATGCCGGTGAAGTCGATCATGATCCGCAGGCTGCCCGGTGCGCGCACGAACTCGGCGAGCGTCAGTCCGGTGGCGACGGCCGCCTCGGGTCGCGCGAAGTACAGGTCGAGCAGGAACGCGCTCATGCCGAAGGCGCCCAGCGGCACCAGGCCGATCTCGACCGTGCGCGCCGACAGTTTCTCGCACAGCAGCGAGCCGATGCCGGTGCCGATCGAGAACAGCGCCAGCGGCAGCAGGTACAGGGATGCGGTGCCGCCGAGGTTGACCTGCGCGTAGGTCAGCATCTGCGCGGTGAGCATGGTCCCGAAGAACCAGAACCAGGACACGCCGAGCATCGAATTGCGCACGGCCAGCTGCTTCTTGGCCATCGCCATCACCCGGCGCGATTCCGGGATCGGGTTGATGTTGACCTTCAGGTCCGGCATGCCGGCATCCACCGGCGGGATCATGCGGCTGACCAGGTTGCCGGTGATCGCCAGCGCGACGATCGCGGCGGCGGCGGTTTCCGGGCCGTGACTGCCGGCCAGCTCGAAGATCAGGCCACCGGCGAACATGCCGATGAGGATGGAGATCGAGGTGCCCATCTCGACCAGACCATTGCCGCCGGTCAGTTCCTCGGGCTTGAGCACCGAGGGCAGGATCGAATACTTCACCGGCCCGAACAGCGCCGACTGCAGGCCGGTGCCGAACAGCGCCACCAGCAGCAGCGGCATGTTCTGCAGCAGGAAGCCGACCGCCGCCACCGACATGATCACGATTTCCATCGTGGTGGTGATGCGGATCAGCCGCGACTTCTCCAGCTTCTCGGCGATCTGCCCGGCGGTGGCCGAGAACAGGAAGAACGGCAGGATGAACAGCGCCGGCGCGAGGTTGGTGTACATCGACTGCTGGCTGGCCGACAGCCCGATCGACGCGAGCAGGCCGATGATGGCCTGGCGGTAGACGTTGTCGTTGAAGGCGCCCAGCGACTGGACCACGAAGAACGGCAGGAACCGGCGTTGCCGCAGCAGTTCGAACTGGTTGTACGCCATGCGCGCCCCGAGCTTTCCATCGACCGCCGCAGCCTAGCAGACGCCGGCGCAGGCTGTCAGAGCGGTGTCGTGGCGGTGCTTACCCTGCCGGCGCGGGCGATGCCGTGCCGGGCGCCGTGGCCGCTGCGGCGACGGGCGCGACCAGGCTGCGGGTGTCGGCCAGGGCTTCGAGCAGCGCACTCAGCGGCACGCCGTGGCGCTTGCACGACCAGAACAGGGGCGTCTGCAGCCTCACCCGGCGCCACAGCCGCTGGTCGCGCTGCTCGGCGGGCAGCGTGTTGGTGCGCCGTCGCCACAGGCGCAGCGCGCGCTCGCCGCCATCGTCGTGCGCGGTGCCGCCGGGCCGATCCGCCATGAATTCGATGAGGAACACGTGCGTGGCGGTCCTGGCCAGCGCATCGACGCGGCCGCGTCCGTCCATGCCCAGCGCGAGCAGGGTGTCGCGATGGCGGCAGGCCTGACGTCGCGGATCGAGCAGGCAGTGGCTGTCGATGCGCGGGTCGCGTTCCGCCGCTTCGATGAAGCCGCGCCGCAGGCCGTTGTCGTCCTCGTCCCAGCCGGCGCGCAGGTGGATCGACTTGCGCACCGGCAGCGAGCGGCTCGCGCGCAGCAGGCGACGCGGCAGCGACGACAGGCGCTCGGGCGTCTCCAGCGCGGCGATGTCCGCGCAGGTGGGCGGCAGCGTGATTTCGAAGCGCGCGGCGTCCGGGCGCAGCGTCGTCACCACGATATCGCCGACCGCCGGCACCGCCTCCGGCGCGCGCGGGTCCAGCGCCGCCAGACCGAGCTGGCGCCACGGGGCATACAGGGGCAGGGCGTCGCGATGCTCGACCACCGTCAGCACATCGAGCAGGGTGTCCGGCGGCTGGCCGAAGGCCGCGCGTTCGCGATTGCCCGCGCGCAGGCGGGCCAGCTCCGGTTCCGGCCAGAGCGCCGGCATGCCCAGGGCCTGCGCGGGTGCGCGCTCCGTCGCACCGGGCGCCCGGCTGCGCAGGATCACCAGCACGCAGACCTGCGGATCGGGCGGCAGGCGGGTCGACCCGGTGGCAGGCGACAACAGGGCGAGGTCGATGCGCGTGCGGTGCGCGCCTGTGCCGGCCGATGCGATGTCGCGCGCGGGCACGCCCAGACCGCGAAGGCGCGCGCGGGCCGCACGCAGCAGCCCAGGGTTGTCGCAGAGCACGCGCATGCGCGGAATGCGGGTGGGATCGATCGACGCAAAGCCGGTTTCACGCTGCGCGAGGGCGCGCAGGCCCAGGCGCAGCTGCGCGGTGTGGTCGCGACGCAGTGCGGGACGCGCGCCGCGTCGACCGTCGATACCCGGCGTGGCCGGATCGCGCAGGGGCAGGCGCGCGGGCGCGCAGGCGAGCACCGGTAGTTTCGCCACGCCGTAGCGGATCGCGCGCGCGTGGCCGAACTCGGCGACGCACGCGCCGTGCTGTGCGTCCTCCGTCGCGGTCTGCGGCACGTCCGCATCCCGCCAGGTCACGCGCAGGCTCGGTGGCGCCAGCAGGGGGACCGCACCGGTGCCGCTGAACACGGGGGCAGGCCGCCCGCAGGCCAGGCGCGGGCCGCGTCCGGCGACCAGCGTCGCGGTCGCGCCGGCCGTATCGTCGGCCAGCACGCGCAGGGCATCGCCCGCGCAGGCCTGCATCAGCAGCCAGAACCGGAACGGCGCGCGCAGGGCCGGCGGCAGGAACAGCCGCATCCGCCGCAGCACGCTGGTGTCGCCGACGGTGCGCAGCCTGGCCAGGGCGACCGGTCCGAGCAGGGCTGCCTCCCAGTGCGCCCGGTGCGCCGCCGGCACCAGCACGGAGAACCGGTCGCTGAAGCGCGCGTCCTCGCGGCCGGCGGCACGCGCGGCCATGTGGTTGGCCCACTGCCAGACCAGCAGCGCCTGCAGCACCCAGCGCTGGCCGCAGGCCGGCGCGCTGCGCAGGACCAGGCGCATGTCGCGCGATAGCGGCGCGGCGGATGGCGCTGCGACGACCGGGTCGGCCATGCCCGCCAGCTGCGACAGCCGCTGCGGATCGCAGTCGCCGAAGACTTCGTGCGCCAGCACCACGTGGAGGATCGCTTCGCGCTGCCCCGGGTGGAAGTTGTCCTCGCGCGTGCGCGAGACCGTGGCGGAGAACCACCAGCGCAGCAGTGCGGCGCTGGTCGGGGTCAGGCGGTCGGAGAGGGCGGGGCGGGCGTTGGCGTTGCGATGTCGGTGGGGCTGTTCGAGCTCGGCCAGCAGGCCCTTCGCGCGATAGCCCAGCACGGCCTGGAGTTGTGATGCGTGGACGTCGGACAGGGGCGAGCAGCGCGTCGGTCCGCCCTGCAGGCCGTCCCGTGCCGGTGTCCGCGCCGCGCGCCCATCGTCGGTGCGTCCCGTCCTGCCCGCCGTCCTGCCCGTCCGCCCGCGTCCATGCCCACCTGCCATCGCCTGCTCTCCGTGCTCGATGAGGGCATGCACCGTAACAAAAAGTTTGATACTGTACAAATCACAAATTGCCAATGCCGGCGTGCACCGGCCTAACGTCAGGTGATGAGGAATGAACAAGTCGCGTTCAGCGAACGGCTGCGCGCTGCCCTGCAACGGGCGGGCCTCGGGGAGAGTCCCGTCGAACTGGTGCGACTGCTGGCCCGATTCGGCGGGGAGCCGGTCTCGCAGCAAGCCGTCTCCGGCTGGCTGAAGGGGCGCGCGATGCCAAGGCAGGCCAATCTGAGGGCGCTGGCGAAGATGCTGTCGATGGAGCCGCAGCAGCTCCAGTACGGCGACGACGCCAGGCGCGTGCGCGAGGCGAAGGGCGAATGGCGGCTGGATCCTCGCGACCAGCTGGCGATCGAGGCCTTCCTGCAGTTGCCGACCGCACAGCGCAAGCTGCTGCGTCACCTGATCGACGAATTCGTGAAATCCGCAGCGAGCGGACGCAAGCCGTGATCCGGGCCGGATGGTTCGCGGCGACAGCACGCTGCGGTATGGTGGTCTGCAGGTGTCCTGCGGTGTCGCCATCGCGATCAGGACGACCGTCACGCCTGCGACCCTGATCCATCTGACAGGTTGTGAAATCTGCATGAATGCGATGCAGGAGTCTGTTGTCGCGAAACATACATTGGCTGTTGTCGACAACAGCGATTTTCACATCGGGCGTGGCGCCGGCCTAACGTCGCGCCATGAAAACCGAACAAGACGCTTTCAGCGAACGACTGCGCGCAGGTCTGCGCCAGGCCGGGATGAGCGAAAGTCCCGCCGAACTGGTCCGGCTGCTCGCCCGCTTCGGCGGCGAGCCGGTGTCCCAGCAGGCGGTGTCCGGCTGGCTCAACGGCCGCGCGATGCCGCGACAGGCCAACCTGCGCGCCCTGGCGCGGATGCTGTCGATCGAACCGCAGCAACTGCAGTTCGGCGACGACAAGCGGGTCCGCGAAGCCCGCGGCGAGTGGAAGGTCAATCCGCACGACCAGCTCGCCATCGAAGCCTTCCTCAAGCTGCCCGCCGCGCAGCGCAAGCTGGTGCGCAACCTGATCGAGGAACTCGCCCGGCACGTGGCGCCCGGCAAGGCGGCGAAGAAGCCGCGCTGAGCCGGCGTCGGCAGCGCCCGGGCCACGGCATCCACAATGCAGAAGGGCCGGCATCGCTGCCGGCCCTTCGTCATGCGCAACGTATGCGGGCGCGTCAACCGCGCTCGCGTTCGATCGCCCGCCAGCCGATGTCGGTGCGATGGAACTCGCCGTCCCAGCCGATCGTCGCCACAGTGGCATAGGCTTCTCGCTGCGCCTCTGCGACGGTATCGCCCAGGGCACAGACACAGAGCACGCGGCCCCCGGTGGTGATCGCGCGCCCGGCGTCGTCCAGTCGGGTCCCGGCGTGGAAGACCTTGGTGCCCATCGGCGGGGTGATGTCGAGGCCGGAAATGACATCGCCGGTCTTCGGTGTGTCGGGGTAGTTCTGCGCCGCCATCACCACGCCCAGGGACGGACGCGGATTCCAGCGCGCATCCACCAGCTCCAGCTGGCGGTTGATCGCGGCATCGACCAGGTCGAGCAGATCGGACTGCAGGCGCAGCATCACCGGCTGGGTTTCCGGATCGCCGAAGCGCACGTTGAACTCGATCACCTTCGGCGCGCCGCTGGCATCGATCATCAGGCCGGCGTAGAGGAAACCGGTGAAGGGCACGCCGTCGGCGGCCATGCCGCGCACGGTCGGCTCGACGACTTCGCGCATCACCCGCGCATGCACTTCGGGCGTGACCACCGGCGCGGGCGAGTACGCGCCCATGCCGCCGGTGTTCGGGCCGGTGTCGCCGTCGCCGACGCGCTTGTGGTCCTGCGAGGTCGCCATCGGCAGCGCGGTGACGCCATCGACCATCGAGATGAAGCTGGCCTCCTCGCCGTCGAGGAATTCCTCGATCACCACGCGCGAACCGGCCGCGCCGAAGGCGTTGCCGCTGAGCATGTCGCGCACCGCGTTCTCGGCTTCCTCCAGCGTCATTGCCACGATCACGCCCTTGCCGGCGGCCAGGCCGTCGGCCTTGACCACGATCGGCGCGCCCTTCTCGCGGATGTAGGCGAGTGCGGCGTCGACATCGGTATGCACCGCGTAGTACGCGGTCGGGATGCCGTGGCGGGCGAGGAAGTCCTTCGCGAACGCCTTGCTGCCTTCCAGCTGCGCGGCGGCGGCGGTCGGGCCGAAGATGCGCAGGCCCTCGGCGCGGAAACGGTCGACCACGCCCGCGACCAGCGGGCCTTCGGGGCCGACCACGGTGACCGCGACGTGCTCGCGTCGCGCCAGTTGCAGCAGGGCGTCGATGTCCTTGATGTCGACGGGCACGTTGCGGCACTTGCGCTCGCGGGCGGTGCCTGCATTGCCCGGAGCGACGATCACTTCGCTCACCTGCGGCGACTGTGCGAGTTTCCAGGCCAGTGCATGCTCCCGGCCGCCCGAGCCGATGACCATCACCCGCGCCGGTGCCTTGCGCAGCGCAGCGGTAGGCGTGACCGTTGCAGCCTCGGCCGCAGCGCTGCCGTTGCGCAGCCAGTACGACGCCCACAGCGGCAATGCATAGACCACGGTTGCGCCAATGGCCGCGAGCAGGGCGAATGAGAGCGGAATCTTGCGCACGAACAGTCCGCTGTTGTGCGCCTGGATCGAGACGGTCACGGTGAGCAGAATCAGCAGGAACAGCACGATTTCGCTGCCGATGAACAAGCGCATCCGCTCGTCCTGCGCGAATCCGCGGTCGTGGTCGGCATTGAATCGCCAGCGCACGAACTCGGCCGCACCGAAGATCAGGCCGAGCCCGAGCACGACCTGCAGCGGCATCCAGTTGGGGAGGATCATCTGCAGCAGGCCCACCGGGATGCCGACGATGAACAGCGCCGCGACGAACCACATCACGTACTTGAGCATGGGGCGGTCGAGTTCGCGGTCGATACGGCGGCGTGCGGTCATGGGGGCGCGTCTTGTCCAGGTCAGCGAGCATTATGCCGCGCGCGCCGGGCTACCGGGCCGTCCTTGCGGCTGCGCGCATCTCTCGGGGGCGCACCGGATCAGCCCCCTCCGGAGCGGGTGGCGGGTCGCTGCGGCAATCGCCTGCGGGGATCCGCAGCGCCTGCGGCACGACATGGGTGGACGTGGCGGGATCGAAGGCGAGCGCGTGCGTGGTCTCGGCGATGGTCTGGTCGCAGCGCATGCCGCGCACGGTGACGGTCACGGGATAAGCATCGGCGTCGGCGTCGCGCGCATCGACCCGAAGATCGTAGGCGAGGTCGGTGCTCGCACCCTCGCAGGTAGTCGTTTCCGCGTAACGGCACCACGCGCGGCCGTCGGAAGCGTAGTGCGCCGGCACCGTCATCGTCGCAACGAACCTGTCGCCGTGGAGCACGTACCACGTGCGCGGTTGCAGTTCGCCTTCGTCGTCGAAACGCGCATGCAACACGTCGAAGGCGTAGCGCACCCGACCGATGCGCACGAGCTTCACCTGTCCCGGATCGCCCTTGATGCCGTGGCGCAGCCCGCGCGATTCGGCGACGACGACGGGCCTGCCGTCGCGCAGGCCGAACGCGAACAGGTCGACCTGTCCGCCGGCAGTGACATCGTCCACGCGCAGCGTGGTGCAGACGGCGAGCATGCGCAGGGGCTGGTCGGCCGTGCCGATGCTGTCGTCCGCGCAGACGGATGCGGATGCCCCCGGCGCCGACCCCGCCCAGGCGCCCTGCAGGCGCACGGCAGGGCCGAGACGGGCGGCCAGCAGCGCCAGAGCCTGCGCATCGTCGATGACGGGCTTGTCCGCCGGTGCGGTGTCGGGCACGACGGCGGCCTGAGTCGGAGGCGGCACCGATGGTTCACAGCCGCTCAGTGCGCACAGGCCGAGCAGGAGCCAGGCAGACGCCGACGCGGATGTGTTCATGGTGCCTCGCACACGGTGTCTCCGCGCGCCTCCTCGGGCAGCCGGTAGGCGCCATCGACGCGCGGGATCGGGAGTTGCAGGGTACTGCCGGTGTCGCCTTCGCGCACCACGTGCAGGACCAGGGGATGGAAGCCGTCGGCATCCACGCCGTCGCCCACCTTCAGCGAGCAGGTGCGCGACACGCAGTCGCCTGCAACGTCTGCATCGCAGCCGCCGACGTTGCTCCACAGGGACGCGACCTCGAGCAGTTCGACGAAGCTGTCGTCCCGCGCTGCGTACAGCGCCATGCGCGCGGTGGTGACCCGGCCGCTTTCGACGCCGGGCGAATGCACCAGGAAGGCGCGCTGCGCGGGGCCGATGGCGATGACCTCGACCTTGCCGGGTTCGCCATGCGTGCCGCTGTCGACGCCGTCGAGATAGGCCACGCCGCGCGCGCCGGTATCGCTGGCATCGGGTGCGATGCGCCACAGGCTGACCGAGCCGGGGTCGTCGGCTTCCGCACCCGCATAGCGCGTGCACAGCGCGACCTCGCGGATGCCCGGCGAGGGGCCGGTGTCGGCGCAGATGCGCTGCTGCACGGGGATCAGGGTCTGGGTATCCGCCGGGAAACCGGCGGTGATCTTCCACCAGCCGTCCAGGCGGATGTCGCGCGGTTCCTCGCCAAGGGCATCGGCGAGGAAGGCGATCAGGCTGGTGTCCTCGACCGCTGCGGGCACGGGTGCCGGTGGCGCCGCGACCTCGGCCCGAGGGGGGGCAGGTGGCGTGGGCGGCGGCGGCGCGGCCTGGTGGCAGGCGGCGAGGCCGAATGCGGAGGCGAGCAGCAGTCCGGCGATGTGCGTGTTGGCCTGGGGCATGCGGCGGGCGTCTGGCTCAATTCAATGAAATGGCGGCGAGGAGGGTGCCGAGTGTCGTGCTGATGAATCCGAGCCAGATCTTCAGGCGTTCGTTCCGTTCGGTGGTTTCGGAGCGGAAGCCTCTGAGGTTGGTCTTGATGAGCTTGCGGTTCGTGGTCATGTCGTGTTTCCGGCGAGGCCGGTGACCCACGATATGCAACGAACGTCCAGACGCAAGCGAGTGAACATGTAAATGCGCTGCTTACATCTTCATCGCATGGCCAATCCGCCCCCTCCCCCCCGCAGGCGGGGGAGGGCTGGGGTGGGGGCGTCGAACCGTCCAGCGCACCGCCCCCATCCCGACCTTCCCCCGCAGGCGGGGGAAGGAGAACAGCATCAGTGACGGAAATGCCGCACGCCGGTGAACACCATGGCCAGACCGTGTTCGTTCGCGGCGTCGATCACTTCCTGGTCGCGCATCGAGCCGCCGGGCTGGATGACGGCCTTGATGCCGGCTTCGGCGGCGGCGTCGATGCCGTCGCGGAACGGGAAGAAGGCGTCGGAGGCCATCACCGAGCCGGGGACGACCAGGCCGGCGTCGCCGGCCTTGATGCCGGCGATGCGCGCGGAGTAGACGCGGCTCATCTGGCCGGCGCCGACGCCGATCGTGCACAGGTCCTTGGCGTAGACGATCGCGTTGGATTTCACGAACTTGGCCACGCGCCAGGCGAACAGCAGGTCGGCGAGCTGTTCGGCGGTCGGCGCGAGGTTGGTGACGACCTTCAGCTCGTCGGCGGTGACTTCGCGGATGTCGGCGGTCTGCATCAGCAGGCCCGAGCCGACGCGCTTGATGTCGATGTTGTTGCGGCCGTCGCCGTGCGGAATGCGCAGCACGCGGACATTCGCCTTCTTCTTCGCGTAGGCCAGCGCCTCGTCGTCGTAGTCCGGCGCGATCAGCACCTCGACGAACTGGCGGTCGAGGATGGTCTTCGCGGTGGCGCCGTCGAGCGCGGTGTTGAAGGCGATGATGCCGCCGAAGGCCGAAGTCGGGTCGGTGGCGTAGGCGCGCTCGTAGGTGTCGGCGCAGCCGGTGCCCTGGGCCACGCCGCAGGGGTTGGCGTGCTTGACGATCACGCAGGCCGGCGCGTCGAACTGGCGCACGCATTCCCATGCGGCGTCGGCGTCGGCGAGGTTGTTGTAGCTCAGCTCCTTGCCCTGCAGCTGGGTGAAGGTCGCCAGCGTGCCGGGCACCGGCCACAGGTCGCGGTAGAACGCGCCCTGCTGGTGCGGGTTCTCGCCGTAGCGCAGGTCCATCACCTTCACGAAATTGCTGTTGTTCTGCGCCGGGAACAGCGCGCGGCTGCCGTCGTCCTGCAGCGCGGACAGGTGGTTGCTGATGAAGGCGTCGTACTGCGCGACATTGTTGAAGGCGGCGACCGCCAGCGCGAAGCGGGTCTTGCCGCTGACCGCGCCGTCGTTCGCGTCGAGTTCGGCGAGCAGCGCGGGATACTGCGCCGGATCGGTGGCGACGGTCACGCGCGCGAAATTCTTGGCGGCGGACCGCAGCATCGCCGGACCGCCGATGTCGATGTTCTCGATCACGTCCTCGAAGCTGCTGTCGGGATTGCTGGAGACCGCAGCGAATGGGTACAGGTTGAGCACCAGCAGGTCGATCGCGCCGATGCCGTGTTCGGCCATCACCGCATCGTCGATCCCGGCGCGGCCGAGCAGACCGCCGTGCACCATCGGATGCAGGGTCTTCACCCGGCCGTCCATCATTTCCGGGAAACCGGTGACGTCGCTGACGTCGCGCACCGGCAGGCCGGCGTCGCGGATGGCCCTGGCGGTGCCGCCGGTGGAGAGCAGTTCGACGTTGCGGGCGGCGAGGGCGCGGGCGAGTTCGAGCAGGCCGGTCTTGTCGGACACGGACAGCAGCGCGCGGCGGATCGTCACCGGGGCGCTGGGCAGGTGGCTGGTCATGGGGAGGTGGGGCGTGCGGAGGCGGGGAAACCGCAATTATAGCCGCCCGGGTCGGTCCGGCCGGCCCCGCGGCTCAGAACGGTGGGGTATGTGCGGGCGGGGCCGTGCGGGGCGGTCGCACCGCCAGCCGGGCCCTCAGGTCGACAGCCCGTAGTCCTTGAGCTTCTTGCGCAGCGTGGCGCGATGGATGCCCAGCATGGTCGCGGCGCGGCTCTGGTTGCCGTCGCAGTGCTTCAGCACTTCGGCGAACAGCGGGATTTCCAGTTCGCGCAGCGCGACTTCGTAGAGGTTGTTCGCATCGGAGCCGTTGAGGTCGCCGAGGTAGCGTCGCACCGAATTCGCGACATGTTCGCGCAGCGGTGTGCGCGTGGCGGAACGGGCGGCGGAGTCGTGGCGTTCGACGTTCAAGGACGGGCTCTCGGGGGAGGTGGGACGACGGATCCATCCGTGGCCGCGCATGGCGGGGGAGCGAGTCTAGCGTGGGCGCGGGCCGGCTGCCACGGCGCGGTGCAGTCGAAGCGCGTGTCGCGCCGTCCAGTCCGATGAGCGGCGTTGTCCCGGGCGGGACAATGCTCCCGCAGCACACGGGGTCAGCAAACGGGGTCAGCAGCAAACGGGGTCAGGTTCGCTTTCTCGACACGCAGGGCTGAACCCGGATGCGACGCTCGCGGGAAAGTGAACCTGACCCCGTTTGTGCCCCCGGCACACAAGCAGGACCAGGATCATCGCGCCGCGTTCAGCGGAACCTGAAGTCGTAGGCGACGATCTGCGGTGCGGGTTCGAGGATGTCCATCGCCACGGTCGCGCTCTCGCCGCTGGCCAGTTCCGTCTGTCCGGGCATGCCGCCGAGGTATTCCTGCGCCTCGAAGCGACGCTGGCCGGCGGGACGGCCGTTGACGTCGGAGAGCGTCAGCTGCAGGCGAGGCCAGGGTTGCGGCCAGCGCGCGTCGTTGCGGAACGTCGCGGACACGCGCAGCACGCCCGGCAGGGTCGGATGCTGGCGTACGTCGCGCTGCAGCAGCGTGAAGGCGGCGGGTTCGCGCCACGGCGGCAGTTCGCAGCGCAGCGCGCTGCAGAGCGTGGCCAGCATCGGGCGCCATTGCGCGTTCGCGGCGAGGCGGGCGCGATCGGCGAGCAGCAGCTGCAGCACCAGCAGCACCGCCAGCGCGATGACCGCGACGATCAACCAGCGCTCGCGCGCGGGCCGCGCGCTGCCATCTGCGTTGCGCGCGAAGCTGGGCAGGCGTCGCATCGTCGCGGCGGCAGCCGGCGCGATGGCCACCGAGGCAGGCGGCACACGCGCGCCGGTCGCGTCCTCGTCCGCGGATGGGTCGGCAACGACGGTGTCGCCGGGAGCGTGCTCCTGCCGGGCCACGTCCTGCCGCGCCGCGTCGATCCGCACCGATTCGAAGATGGACGCGAAGTCCGTCGCTTCGGCGCGTGGCGCTTCGACGCGCGCTGCTTCCGCTGACGCCGCTGCGCGGGCAGCGGCATCGGCTTCCGCCTCGGCGGCCGCTTCCGCGATGGCGCGCGCATCCAGCAGGGTGCCCAGGTCGATCGGCGCGACCTCGGCCACGTCGTCCGCGGTCTGCGGATCGCGACGCAGCAGGCTGTCGCAATGCGGACAGTGCGGGGGCGGCAGGTCGGTGACCGGATCGGTCGAGACCAGCGCCTTGCAGTAGGGGCAGTTGATGAACATGCGGCCTATTCCATCAGGTTCGGCGATGCTTATCTGCGAACGCCGTCGATCCTCACCCAATCGTCCTCGCGCGCGACGCGCAGGTCGTCGAACCAGGCGCCGTAGCGGACCAGGAGTTCGTCTTCCTGCCCGGCGAGGATGCCCGACAGCGCGATGCGTCCGCCCGGCGCGACCCGCGCGGCGAGCAGGTCGGCCAGCGCGTCCAGCGCCGAGGCCAGGATGTTGGCGACCACCACCGGGTAGCGCGTCGCCGGCTCGTCCTGCGGCAGGAAGACCTGCAGATGCTCGCCCACGCCGTTGCGCTCGGCGTTGTCGCGGGTGGCGACGATGGCCTGCGGGTCGTTGTCGACGCCGATGGCCTGGGCCGCGCCCAGCTTCAGCGCCGCCAGGGCGAGGATGCCGCTGCCGCAGCCGAAATCCAGGACCTGCCGGCCCTGCAGCTCGCCCTGTGCGGCCAAGCCGTCGAGCCACTGCAGGCACAGCGAGGTGGTCGGATGCGTGCCCGAGCCGAAGGCCAGGCCGGGGTCGAGGCGCACGACGGCGGCATCGGCCGCGTCCGCGCCCTCGGGCAGGTCCTGGTTCCAGGGCACGATCCAGGTGCGCGCGCCGAAGCGCAGCGGCACGTACTGGTCCATCCAGGCGCGTTCCCAGTCCTGGTCCTCGACCTTGCGGAAGCCGGCGCCGGACCAGTCCAGGTCCGGGTCGAAGGCCTCCAGCGCGGCGAGCAGCAGCAGCGGGTCGGCCTCGGCATCGAACAGCGCCGACAGCGCCACTTCGCCCCAGATCGGCATCTCGCCGACGCCCGGTTCGAGGATTGCCCGCTCGTTCGGGGTCTCGGCATCGGCGTCCAGCAGGGTCACGGCCAGCGCGCCGACGTCCTCCAGCGCGTTCTCGTAGCGCGGTTGTTCGGCTTCGCGGCAGCGCAGGGAGAGTTCGAGGTAGGGCATGGAGGTCGACGGGCCTGGGCGCTGGGCGCAACAGATTACCCTGCGCGCCCTCCCGGGGTGCCGGCGGGCGGTCGAACCGGACCTCGGTCGCGTACCCGGCGCCGGGCGCGGTGTACGATCCCGCCGATCCCCCCGCAACGCCTGCCCGTTCCCGGAGTTCCCATGCGACCCCTGCGCGTTTTCCTCGTCGTCTCCCTTGCGCTGGCCTGCGGCCTGCAGGCCGATGCCGCCCGTCGCGCCACGCCCGGGGCCGATGCCCTGGCCGCCGACCAGCCGCAGCTGATGATCGGCCGCCTGGAGCTTGCCTGGGGCGACCTGCGTCCCGGCACCCCCGCCGACGGCCGCGAGCGCACCCTCTTCAAGGCCGCGCTGGTCGACGACGCCGGCGTGCGCCGCGCCCTCGACACCACCGAAGCCCTGCGCGCCGCCGATGACCTGTACGCGCTCTACGGCCGCCGGGTCGCGGTCTCGACCGTGCCGGTGGCCGCCAAGGCCGGCGGCGCGCCGTCGCGTCGGATCGACGCGATCGTGCCGGTCGGCGACCTCGTGTCCTCGCGCACCGCGGGCGGCCGCCCGCTCGCCCATGCGCTGGCCGGCGGCGAGAAGATCGCCGGCGTCACCACCTGGGTGACGCTGATGTGCAAGTTCAGCGACATCGCCACCGAACAGAAGCCGCAGTCGTTCTTCCAGGGCCAGTACGGCACCGCCATCGGCCAGCTCGACCACTACTGGCAGGAAGTGTCCTACGGCCAGATCAACCTCGCCGGCAGCCAGGCCTACGGCTGGCGCTCGCTGCCGCAGCCGCGCAGCTACTACGTCACCAAGGACGCCAACGGCAAGGACAAGGCCGACCTGGGCAAGCTCTACACCGACTGCACCACGGTCTTCGATCCCGACGTGAACTTCGCCGTGAACGGCGGCGTGCAGGGCATCAACATGATGTTCAACGGCGACCTGGACGGCTATGCCTGGGGCGGCGGGCGCTGCTCGACGCTGGACGGCATCAACAAGTGCTGGAGCACCACCTGGAACCCGCCGTGGTCGTTCAACAACCTCGCGCCGCTGTCGCACGAGATGGGCCACGCCTACGGCCTGCCGCACGCCAACAATTCCGACGCCGACAGCGACCCGTACGACAATCCGTGGGACGTGATGAGCGATGCCTGGAACAACGGCGTGTCCAACGCCACCTACGGCACGCTGCCGAAGCACATCAACATCTACTCCCGCAATCGCCTGGGCTGGGTCGCCGCCGCGCGCAAGCTGGCGATCAACGCCGGCGGCGGCACCACGACGGTGACCGTCGACCGCGCCAGCCTCGCCGGTTCCTCCAACGTGCAGATGGTCACGCTGAACTACCCCGGCCAGACCACCCGCTACTTCACCGTCGAAGTGCGCAAGCGCACCGGCAACTACGAAGCCAACCTGGCCGGCAACGCGGTGATCATCCACGAGGTGCAGACCGGTCGCAGCGAGCCCGCCTGGAGCATGGACGCGGACAAGCCGGCGGCGAACCGCGCCAACAACGAGGGCAGCATGTTCAAGGTCGGCGAACGCTGGGTATCGGCGGACCGCCAGTTCTGCGTCGCGGTGAAGTTCGAGACCACCGACGGGTTCGTGCTCGACATCGGCAGCCGCTGCCAGATCACCGGCCGGCCGGGCGGCGTGCAGCAGACCGCCAGCGCGATCGGCGCGGCGGCGCCGGCGGGCCAGTCGCCCCGGCGTACGGCGCCGCATGCGATTGCCAAGCCCGACGCCCGTCGATAAATTGGCCGGCCCACTTTCGCGAGACCGCTGTCGTGATCCTGATGCTCGATAACTACGACAGCTTCACCTACAACCTGGTGCAATACCTGCAGGCACTGGGCGCGGACGTGAAGGTGGTGCGCAACGACGAGCTGACGGTCGCCGAAATCGAGGCGCTGAACCCGTCCGGCATCGTGATCTCGCCCGGCCCCTGCACCCCGAACGAAGCCGGGGTGTCGGTGGACGTGATCCGCCAGCTGGGTGACCGCATCCCGATCCTCGGCGTCTGCCTCGGCCACCAGAGCATCGGCCAGGCCTACGGCGGCGACGTGGTCCGCGCCGGGCGCATCATGCACGGCAAGACCTCGCACATCCGCCACGAGGGCAAGGGCGTGTTCGCCGGCCTGCCCGACCGCTACGAGGCCACCCGCTACCACTCGCTGGTGGTCGACCGGCAGACCCTGCCCGAGGCCCTCGAAATCACCGCCTGGACCGAGAACGACGACGGCTCGGTCGAGGAGATCATGGGCCTGCGCCACCGCGAGCATCCCGTGGAAGGCGTGCAGTTCCACCCCGAGTCGATCCTCACCGAGCACGGCCACGCCCTGCTCAAGAATTTCCTCGCCCGCGCCGCCTGAGCCCGGCGCCCGGTGCCGGCCGCTTGCCTCCGGTTGTCCGGCGCGGCGGCAGCGGCGATCATGGGCACCCGCCGACGGCGGCCCGCACACGGATCCCACAGGCATGCCCATCACTCCCCAGGAAGCCCTGCAGCGCACGATCGAGCACCGCGAGATCTTCCATGACGAAATGGTCGATCTGATGCGCCAGATCATGCGCGGCGAGGTGTCGCCGTCGATGACCGCCGCGATCCTGACCGGCCTGCGCGTGAAGAAGGAAACCGTCGGCGAAATCGCCGCAGCCGCGTCCGTGCTGCGCGAATTCTCCAACAAGGTCGATGTGCGCGAACGCGAGCACATGGTCGACATCGTCGGCACCGGCGGCGACGGTGCGCATACCTTCAACATCTCCACCGCCAGCATGTTCGTGGTCGCCGCCGCCGGCGCCAAGGTCGCCAAGCACGGCAACCGCAGCGTGTCGTCGAAGTCCGGCAGCGCCGACGTGCTCGAAGCCCTGGGCGCGAACATCGAATTGCAGCCGGCGCAGGTGGCGCAGTGCATCGCGCAGACCGGCATCGGCTTCATGTTCGCGCCGGTGCACCATCCGGCGATGAAGGTGGTCGCGCCGGTGCGCCGCGAGATGGGCGTGCGCACGATGTTCAACATCCTCGGCCCGCTGACCAATCCCGCCAGTGCGCCGAACATCCTGATGGGCGTGTTCCATCCCGACCTGGTCGGCATCCAGACGCGCGTGCTGCAGAAGCTCGGCGCCGAGCGCGCGCTGGTGGTCTGGGGGCGCGACGGCATGGACGAACTCTCGCTCGGCGCCGCATCGCTGGTCGGCGAGCTGCGCGACGGCAAGGTCCGCGAATACGAAGTGCATCCCGAGGATTTCGGCATCGGCATGGCCGCCAGCCGCAACCTGCGCGTCGCCGATGCCGAAGAGTCGAAGGTCATGCTGATCGAGGCCCTGGACAACACGCCGGGCCTGCCGCGCGACATCGTCTGCCTCAACGCGGGCGCGGCGCTGTTCGTGTCCGGCGTGGCCGACACCATCGCCCACGGCATCGAGGCCGCGCGTGCGGCGATCGCCAGCGGCGACGCCCGCGCCACGCTCGAGCACTTCATCGATACCACGCAGAAGCTCGCCGCATCATGAGTGCCACCGGTTTCGCCAGCACGCCCGAGCCGCCGTACCACGCGGTGATCTTCACCTCGCAGCGCAGCGAAGCGGATGCCGAAGGCTATGCCGAGGCCGCCGAGGCCATGGTGGCGCTGGCCGCGCAGCAGCCGGGCTATCTCGGCGTCGAATCGGTGCGCGGCGCCGACGGCGTCGGCATCACCGTCAGCTACTGGCGCAGCGAACAGGACATCCTCGCGTGGAAGCACCACGTCGAGCACGCCGCGATCCGTGCGCGCGGCCGGCGCGACTGGTACACCCGCTACATCACGCGCGTCGCGAAAGTCGAACGCGCCTACGACTGGTTTTCGAAAGCCCCATGAATACTGCCGCATCTCCCACTGGCCGCGCCGACATCCTGCAGCGCATCCTCGACCGCAAGCACGAGGAGATCGCCGAGCGTAGCGCGCGCGTGCCGCTGGCCGAACTGCGCGAACGTGCCGCCGCCGCATCGCCGGTGCGCGGCTTCATCGCCGCCCTGGATGCGAAGCGCGCCGCCGGCCTGCCGGGCGTGATTTCCGAAGTGAAGAAGGCCAGCCCCTCGAAGGGCGTGATCCGCGCGGACTTCGATCCGGCCGCGATCGCGCGCAGCTACGAGGCCGCAGGCGCGGCCTGCCTGTCGGTGCTGACCGATGTCGATTTCTTCCAGGGCGCCGATGCCTACCTGCAGCAGGCCCGCGCTGCCTGCGCGCTGCCGGTGCTGCGCAAGGATTTCACCGTCGACGCCTACCAGGTCGTCGAAGCGCGCGCGCTCGGCGCCGATTGCATCCTGCTGATCGTGTCCGCGCTGGACGACGACCAGCTGCTGTCGCTGTATCAGGAAGCGATGGCGCTCGGCCTCGACGTGCTGGTTGAAGTCCACGATGGCGATGAGTTGCAGCGTGCGCTGCGCCTGCCGGCCATCGATGGCCGCGAGGCGCTGATCGGCGTCAACAACCGCAACCTGCGCACCTTCGAGGTGTCGCTCGACACCACGCTTGATCTCAAGGATGCGATGCCGGCTGGTCGCCCGCTGGTCACCGAAAGCGGCATCGCCACCCGTGACGACGTGCAGCGCATGCGCGATGCCGGCATCGACCTGTTCCTGGTCGGAGAATCCTTCATGCGCGATCCCGATCCGGGCGCGGCCCTGCGGCGGTTGTTCTTCCCGTCATGAGCCACGCGCAGTACCCGGCCCCGGCGGCCGACGCACCGCTGGTGGTGTTCGATTTCGACCACACCCTGTACGACGGCGATTCCGGCAGCCACCTGTTCAAGTGGCTGATCGAACGCGCCTGGTGGCGCCGCGCGCTGGCCCTGCTGATCGCGCCGGTGTTCGGCCCGATGATCGCCTTCCTGCCCACGCGGCGCCGCGGCATCTCCGGCTTCGTCTGGGTCGGCACCCTCGGCATGCGCAGCGAGGCCGAGTTCGATGCGATGACCGCGCGCTACGTCGACGCGCATGCGGATGCGATCAAGCCTCGCCTGCTGCCGGTGGCCCTCGACGTGCTGCGCCGTCATCGCGAGGCCGGCGACCGGGTGATCGTCGCCACCGGTGCGCCGCCCGAACTGGCCCGCGCGATCCTCGCCTTCGCCGGGCACGGCGACCTGCCGGTGATCGGCACCCGGCTCGGCCCGAAGTACGGCTCGATCGTCGCCGTGCGCCACTGCCACTACCGCATGAAGATGCGCATGCTCGCCGACGCCGGCTACGGCGATCCGATAGAGGCCGCCTATACCGACAGCAGCGCCGACCTGCCGCTGCTCCACGCCGCGCGCAGGCCCGTCGTCGTCAATCCCAAGCATTCGCGCGTCGAGATGTTCCGCAAGGTGCTGCCGCCCGGCACCCCGATCCTCAATTGGGGATGTCCGGGGCGGGGTGGGGATCTGCCTTAAGCCCGAAACGGGGTCAGGTTCACTTCCCGGGAAGTGAACCTGACCCCGTTTCGGGTTTCCGTGGACGATGTGCCGGTCGGACGCCGGCGAATCGCCGGGTCTTCGCTTCGATCATCTGCCTGAAACCTTCACTGCCCAGGGCCCGCTGCTGTTGCAAGTGCTGGCGGATGGAGTCGATCTCTGCGCCGTCCGATCCTTCGCGCACGATCGCTCGGTAGGCCTCTGCGCGTGCGCGGGGCTCTCCGGCAAGGGCCAGATAGCATGGATGTGGCGTCAGCAGAGGATCCCAGTGACCGAGCGCGTTCCCGGCATGGCTGGACCACCGGAAGGCCTCCGCTTCCACCACCATCCCCGCCCTGACCGGGTTGAGCTCGATGTAGCGGCAACAGACCAGCACATGCTGATCGCTCTCGATGATCGATGACTTGAACCGGCCTTCCCACAGCGTCCCGGTACGCCCGTGGCGGCGATTGAACTCGGCGACGTAGCGTCGTCCCAGCCGCTGCATCATCTTCGAGGCCCCGCCGGCACGCGATGACGTGACCAGGAGATGGACGTGGTTGTCCATCAGCACGTAGGCATGCAGTTGGCAGTCGGTTGCTGCCAGGGCATCCGCAAGCTGGGACAGGTAGCGCCGCCTGTCGTGATTGCCCAGGAAGCAGGGAAGCCGGTTGTTGCCCCGCTGGACGATGTGCAGCGGGACTCCGGGGATGTCGAAGCGGGGCAGTCTGGCCATGTGCCCAGCATCGATGAGCGAGGAGGGCTGGTCTGTCGGGCAATGCCTGATGGACAAGTAGGGATTCTCCCCGAAACGGGGTCAGGTTCACTTCCCGGGAAGTGAACCTGACCCCGTTTCGGGTGACCCAGTTTCGGGTGTCATGAATCGATCATGGAAAGATCAATTTTTCTGACCTGGCCGCGCTGAGAGCGGCCGGATTCACTTCGCGCAGGCGAAACGGTCCAGTCCTGGCCTCGGTTCCGTGATGTCGTTCCGTGGTGAACGGGCATGGGTAGCGCATATGTCCTGAATGGATCGGATGATGGCTTCATGAAGAAGCCGTGATCGGAATGGCATGACCATGTTTCTTGCGCAATGGATGCTCGTCCTGCCTCGGGGCGCAACGCGACTGTCCGACCAGAGTTCAGCCTTGCGGGTGAGATCGAAATCATCGGGAGTCCGGGACTCCCTCATTCATGACACATAAGGAACATGCGCGATGAATACGAAAAGAATTGCACTGGCCGCAGCGATGATCACGGTGCTTGCCGGCGGAGTGAACGCATCCGCCGCCGACCAGAATGGAAACTTCGGCACTGCAGCGACCACCCAGGGCGTCGATCCGGCGTTCCAGAGCATGATGGCCAGGGGCAAGCTGCAGCGGCCGATCAGCTCGCAGCTGATGACGCGAGGCGCTGCGGAGTGTGCTTCGGCCGCGACACTCTGCGGGTTTGGCGCGGTCGGATTTGTCCTCGGCTGCGGCGCGGCCGTGTACGCCTCCTTCGGCACGTTGACGCCCGAATGCGCGGCTGCCTTCGCCGCAGTGGGCGGATCCTGTGCCGTTGCAGCCGGCGAATGCACGGGTAGCGGCACGCCCGCCAACCGTCGCCTGAGTCCCGTCGCCGACATGGTCGACGATGTGCCTGAGGACTACTTCGTCGAGCGCACCTGCGCTTATCCGCGTTTCGTCGACCAGGTGAAGGTCGAGTGGTTCCTCATCAACGGTGCAGCCAGCAACGGTCGTGTCTCGAGGGTCACGCTGCGTTGCAACGCCAATTCCGCTGGGACCACGTCGACGCTGGTCTTCGGTCATGCGGGCGGCACCGGCTCCAACACCTACACCTGCAGCTCGGGTCGCCTGCAAGCCGGCTTCCTCATTCGTGCGGGTCAGGAGATCGATGCGCTCGGCGGCGTCTGCAGAAGGGTGTCCACCAGCGATCTGACGACCTATGTGAATGGCACCTGGGGCGGCACCGGCGGCACGCGCCAGGACCGCGTCTGCGCTTCGGGCACCAATCTCGTGGGTGCCAAGATGCAGATGGATGGCGCCACGGAAGCCAACGCGAACATCATCGGCATCGAGCCGATCTGCCGCTGATCTTTGCGGGCGACGCCATCGATGAATGGCGTCTGGCGGAATGGTCGAAGACACATGTCGACCATTCCGGTTATGGCGGGCTCAGGGAAACCTGGGCCCGCAATCGTTCACCATCACTGCATGCTGGTGACCCTCCTGCGCTGGACCATCCGCGTCTTCGGGGATTCGTCACTCGACAAGTGTGGGCGATGGGTTGATGGAGCGACATGCCGAAATGAAAGCCGAACACGTCCGCACCCGATATCGACGCTTGTTCATGTCCGTCCTTGCGGCGCTGGTCGTCGTTGTCGCTGCCCTGGCATGGCAGGGCTGGTCCGAGGATTCCTCCAGGCAAAGCGGAGATGCAGAGGCGTCATCGGTGAGCGCAGCGGCTCCCGGGGCTTTCGTCGTGCAGTCTGCGTCGACGGCGCCGACCATCCCGGGCATGATGCGCTCTCCGCGTGTGCGAGCCATCACCTACGATCCCGATGCCCCTTTGTCTTCGCAATTGCGTGCGCTGAGACAGCATGCCGACCTGGGTGACCGATATGCCACGTGCATCCTGGCATTCGCGTTGGATCTGTGTGCTCGCGGTGCAGACCGCATCATCACCGACGACTATGCCCAAGCGATGACCGAGGCGATTGCCGAGGAGGCCGTCGACAGGATGGCGGCCGGCATGGCCCTGGAAGAAAGGCATGCCCTGCAATGCGCTGGCCTGGAAGGCGAGCGCTATGAGGACATCGATCGAAGGCTGCTCGCGTCGGCGCTCGCGGGGCATGCGCCGTCGATGAGGATGTTTGCGTTGCTGGCCTCCCGCCCCGGACGCGGCGTGGAGGATCCGGATTCGGAATTCGCTCGGGCCCACAGGCGGCATGCCGAGGCCATGCTCAACGCGGCCGCAGAGGCAGGTGATCCCGAGGCGGTGCGTGGCGTCCACTACGCTTATGCGATGGGCTACATCACCAGTGCGTTCGGTGAGTTGCCGGTGGAGAAGGATGCAGCCAAGGTCAATGCATCGCTGCTTGCCATGGCGCGGCATGCGCAACCCGAGGATGCGTCCGCGATGGAAAGCGCCGTCGAAAGAGCCGTTGAGGCGATGACGCCTGCGGAAGTCGAGCGCTTTTCGCGCCTGAGATCAGCATACGATCGCCCGGCGCCCGGGCGTGAAACGCGCTGGCGGGGCGGGGAGGATGTCATGAAGGACTTCCCGGAAGTGGCGTGCGCAGGCATCCAGGGTTGATGCCTGCACGATGGATTCCGGCCATCCTGCCGCGCTGGCCCTGCCGAGTGCGCCCACCGCGTGATATGCCACGAATGACGCGTTCTAGCCCCTTGCGTCCCTGAGCATGCGCGCCACGTCCGCAGGCAGCCGCCGCTCGCCGGCCAGTGCCTGTACTCGCGCATGGGCCGCCCGTATCCGTGCAGTGTCGCCCAGCGCAAGCATCACGCGCAGGTCCATCACGCTGCTGCGGTAGTCGCTGTCGATGTGGGCCGGTTGATGTGCGCGCAGATCCTCCAGCACGATCCGTGCGCTACCCGCATCGCCGCGCTGCAGCAACAATTCGATCAGCGCCTCTCCGGCCAGCGTCATGCGATACGTCTGGCCCATGCGCCGCGTTTCCTGCACCGCCCGCCTGAAGTCCGTTTCCGCTGCCACCGCGTCCCCCTGCATCCACAGCCATCGGCCGCGTGCGATGCGACCCGTTGCGGTCTTCGGGTTCTGGATCATCGCCTTCTGCTGCGCCGGCAGCGCCGGAAACGGCTTGCCCTGCATGGCCAGATCCCGTGCAGCAAGCATCCAGAGCAATAGCGGCCCTTCGGCGTCCTCCAGCATCGGATTGAAATCGTAGGTGTAGGACTTCGTGCCGAAGCCCTGCTGCAGCCGCGCGATCGCGCCGGCGGGATTGCCGGATGCGAGGTGGTGCATGGCCTCGATCGATGGGCTGCCGGTGTCATCGCCGCTCTCCAGTTGCCTGGCTTCTTCCAACTGCGCGGCGGCTTCGTGCAGGCGTCCCGTTTCGCTCAGGATGAACGCGCGCAGCAGCAGCGCGCGCTGGCGACGGTCCGACTCCGGTGCCTGCCGCAGCAGGCGCAAGGCTTCGTCGTTCGCGGACAGCGCATGCTCCCAGCGCAGGAGCTCCGATTGGATGCGCGAGATCGTGTTGAGCGTGTAGATCTGGTTGACCGGGTCCTTCGATCGCCTGTTCGAGACCAGCAGGGCCTGCAACTCCTCCAGTGCTTCGCGCATGCGACCAGTGCGCATCCAGGCGCGCGCCAGGTTGCCCTGTACCTGCGCGGCACCGCCGAGGTCGCCGATCGCGATGCGGATGTCCTTGGCCCGGACGAAATCGCGCATGGCCTCGTCCGGTCGTCCCTCGCGCATCAATCCCACGCCGTGGCCGAAGACTGCGTCGCCGACATCCTCTGCGGGCGCAGCATCGCCCATGGACGCGAGCAGCGCCAAGGCCTCGCCCGCTGCGGCCGTGATCGCCGAAGGGGGGCCTTCGCCCTTGGCGAAGATCATGCTCTTCATCGTCAGCACCCTTGCACGCCACAGCGGATCCCCGGCGGCGTCCGCGCGCGCCTGCTGTCGTTCGAGCTTCTGCAGGGCGATCTCCGTCCTGCCCCGCACCATGTCGAGCCGCACTTCCAGCAGCTTGGCCTGCGGGCTGTTCGCGATCTCCGGTGGCAACTGTGCAAGGCCTTCGCGGACATCCTCGTACCTGCCGGCTTCGAGTGCTGTTTCGAGCGCGGCGACCGGATCCGCGGCAGGCGCTGCAGCGGCCGATGCCATCGGCGGCGCAGGGGCGCCACGCATCGTCCCATACATGGTGGCGCCGGACAGGACGATGACCGAGGCTGCGATCCAGCCGAGCCAATGCGACTTGCGTTTTCTGCCGATGTCGGTGGGCGGGCCGTCGGTGGCCCTCTCGCCTGAGGAGGATGCATCGGAGGTCTGCGGCGTCGACAGCGGCGCGATCTCGACATGCACGGATTCCGCAGGGACCTGCTGGATCGGCGAAATCGCTTCACTGGCTGGTTCGGTCGCCTGCAACGCCGTGGCGTCGCCCTCGCTGATCGCGCCGATCCAGCGGTAGCCCAGGCCCGGGGCCGTGCGGATCAGCCGCTGGGCATGGCCGTCGTCGCCGACCGCGCGCCGCGCCGACAGGATGACCTGCGACAACTGGTGATTGGTGACGTTGTCGTGCCCCCACAGCGTGCGGATCAGTTCGTCGTAGCCGACGACGCGATGGCGATTTTCGACGAGGTAGTGGATGCACGCGAGCGTCTTGCGGGTGACATCCACCTGACGCCCGTCATGGACCAGAAGCATCGCTTCGCGATCCAGGCTGAAGCCGTCCCATCGGTATCGCATGATCCTGTCGCCTTCCCTGAGGATGCCTGATCGCGCGAGGAGCGCTGCGCGAATCGCCGCGCAGGGGGCCTTCCATTAGCCCCCCGATTTCCAGCCTAGTCTGCCATGCGGGCCCGTGTGGTGACACCTGCCCTGCATGCACGGAATGGCGGGAACGCTGCCGGGATCAGTGCGAGGGGATGGAGGGCGACCCGAGTCCCGCATCGCGCCCCGGCCGGGACATCACCCGCCCGACAAGGCGATCACCTCGCGGATGAACGGTCCCTTGGCATCGGTGCAGGCAGACTTGTCGGGTGCTTGACGCCGCGCCAGCGCATCGTTCAGCGCGTGGCAGCGGTCTCGCGGTGCTTGTCCGTTGTTCGGCGCGCCATGAACATGCCGGATCAGTGCCAGAGAGCGTTGCCCGGGCAATGGCGCGGACATGCAGGCCAACGTGCGGATTCAGGCTGAACTGGGATCGATCCATGGGTCGTCTTGGACGATACTGATTCGTAGATGACCTCATCAATTGGAGCGAAATCCTCTCCGGGACTGGCAGGGAAGGCTCATTGCGCGACCAGCGAAGCCGAGCTGCGTTTTTCGAGATAGTCGGCGGCGAGTTCGTCGGGTAGTTTTCGTTCTCCCGCGGTCAGGACGGTGCCTCGGTAAGCTTCTTCGATCGCCTCCCGGCCTTGTTCGCGCAGGGCGACCCTGAGGCGCATCTTGTTGACGCGGTAATCGCTGTCGATGCGCACGGGGTCCTGGCTGCGCAGTCTGACGAGCAGGTCGCGCGCCGAGGCGATCTCGCCGCGTTCCAGCAGCAGTTCGATCAAAGGCTCTGCGGCCCATCGCATGCGATAAGGCTGGTTGGTCCGCTTCGCTTCGTCGAATGCGGCGCGTAGCTCGGTCGTTGCCTTGGCGTCGTCGCCAAGCACCGCGAGCCAATATCCCCTTGCGATGCGCGCGGTGAGCGAGCCAGGAGTGCGCAGGCGTTCCAGCTGTTGCGCGGACGGGCTCGGCAGCGCTTCGCCTGAGGACGAGAGTTGTCGCGCTGCTGCCATCCAGACGAGCAGCGCGCCGTCCCGGTTTTCCAGGAGCAGGTTGCTGCGATTATCGATTCGGCTGTCTTCGAATTCCTGTGCGGCGGCCTTGAGCGCTTCGTGCGGACGACCGGCTTCCAGATGATGGATCGCGGGGGCGATGTTGTCATGGCGTTCGCTGCGAAGACTGTCTGCTTCGTCGAGCATCATGCCTGCTTCCCGCAGGCGACCGAGACCGATGAGTGCCATGGCGCGCAGTTGCAGGGTGGGATAGCGCCTTTCCGAATCCGGGACCTCGCGCAACAGGGCCATGCTGCGGTCGTTGCTTGCCAGTGCCTCGTCCCAGCGCAGCAGTTCGATCTCGATCTTGGTCATGGTGTTGCGCGCGAAGATCTCGCGGACCTTGTCGTCGAAGCGCCCGAACTCGTCCGCGACGGTCCGCAGTTCCTCCAGTGCGTCGGACAGTCGGCCCGTGCGCATCCAGACCCGGGCCAGGCTGGCCCGCACCTCCGCCCTGCGATGGGCTTCACCGATACGCTGGTAGAGGTCGCCAGCGCGGAGCAGGTCGCGCTGCGCGTCTTCGAAGCGATCGCTGAGCGCGGATCCGTGCGCGCGAAACCACAACGCCAGGGCGAGCACGTCGGGGGGCGGCGCTTCGTCCGCGGCTTCGAGCAGTTCGATCGCGGATTGCGCGGGTGCCAGGATGTCTTCGCCGGGCAGTTGCATGCGGTTGTTCAGCTCGCTCTGCAGCAACAGCAGGCGCGCGCGCCGGATCGTGTCGTCCGTTGCGGCTGTCTGCGCGTTCTGCGCTGCGAGTTTCTCCGCAGCGCGCGAGAAGCGGCCGCGCCGGATGTCGAGTTCGATGTCGATCAGTCGCGCTTCCAGGCCGTCCGCGATATCGGGCGGGAGCGTGGCCAGTCCTTCGCGAACGACCTCGAAATGCCCCAGGAACAGTGCCTGGCGCAACGCGCGGATCGGATCCTCGGGATGGGGGGCGCGCGCATCGTTGCCGGGCCATCCGGCGATGTCTTCAGTGGCAGCGACATCCTGCGGTTGCCGTGGGCCGACGCCGAGAAGGACGAGAGACAACGTGGCCATCACGCCGACCCGCCATGCCCTTGCCAACCGGGTTGGGTGCCGGATGCCGCCGATATCGGATTGCGTGCCGGCATCGGGTACGGACGATGGCGCGTCCGGGTGGGGCGCAGAGGGCGGCGACGGGTCCAGCGGCGGTGCGATCTCGGCTTCCCGGGGGGCTGCGTCCACGCATCCGGGATCTGCGTCCTCGTCGTGGAGCGGTGCGACCCAGCGATAGCCGATGCCGGAGACGGTGCGGATGCTGTGCTGACTCTGGCCGTTGTCGCCGATTGTGCGCCGGGTCGCGAGCACGATCTGCGCCAGTTGCTGGTTGCTGGCATCGCCATGGTCCCAGATCGCCTGGATCAGTTCGTCGAACGTGATCGCGCGATCACGGTGCGCAAGCAGATATCCGATGCATCTGAGCTGCTTGCGCGGCATGTCCACGTGCCTGCCTGCGCAGGTCATCAGCATGGCATCCGGGTCCAGGCTGAAATCTGCCCAACGATAGATCATCCTGTGCATCTCCGATGCTGTGTCGTCCCGGTGTCCGGCAGGACGGGGGCGCTCGGGCTCGAAGCGTTGCCGCGTCCCCCCGGTCGTCGGCTGCGTTAGTCTGCCACTCGGAAGCACGTCCGGAAATGCTTTGCGCCGCGACTGCGTCACGGAACGCGCGGCTGGGTGACGGATGTGCTCACTGCCGTTCAGCGGGCGCCGGAGCTCGGCCCCGCAGCCCGCGTGGATCCATGGCGGAGGCCGCCTGCGGCGAACAGACGTTCGATCTCCTTCGATGCCGGACGCTCGCCCGCGATCGCCCGCAGCTGGCGATGGGCATCTTCGATCCGTCGCGGATTACCGAGATGGATCGCGATGTGCAGTCGCAGCAATCCGTGTCGATAGTCCTGGTCGATGTGCTGCGGATCGACGGCGCGCAGCGCGTCGAGTACCGCTTGGGCGGCGGCGGGCTGGTTGCGCTGCAGGAGGACGCCGACAAGTGGTTCGGACGCCAGGGTCATGCGGTAGAGCTGTTCCTTGCTGCGAGCGTCATCGAGCGCCGCGCGCAGTTCGATCTCGGCTTCGGGCAGGCGCCCCTGCGACCATAGCCAGCGCCCGCGCGCGATCCTGGCGAGCGCGCCTCCCGGCACGCTCAGGAGGCCTTCGGCGCCTGCGGGCAATGCCGGCAATATCCGGCCGTCCTTTGCCTGTCGTTGCGCCGCGATGACCCAGATCAGCAGGGCGCCCTGGTCACCGTCGAGCAGGATGTCGTTGCGTTCCCGATGGCCATCCTGCTCCAGGATCCGCGCGGCGTAGGCCATCGCGGTAGTCAGGTCGCCGGACTCCAGGCGATGCAGCGCGGGAATGATCAGGCCCTTGTCGCCTTCGGCGCCCAGTGCTTCGGCTTCTTCCAGCTGCGATGCCGCGAGTCGCAGTCGCCCCGTTCCGATCAGCACTTGTGCGCGCAGTTGCAGCGCACGGTAGCGCCGTCCGGCATCGGGCGCGGATTGCAGCAATTGCATCGTGCGATCGCTGCTGGCCAACGCGTCGTCCCAGCGCAGTCGTTCCATCTGCATGCGCGCGAGGGTGTTGCGCGCGAACATCTCGCCGATGAAATCGGAGGCGCGTCGATGCTCATCGGCGAGCGTCTTCATGGCGTCGAGCGCGGCCAGCAGCTTGCCTTGTCGCATCCAGACGCGCGCCTGGTTGGAACGGGCCCTCCGTGCTCCGATGGTGTCGCCGGCCTGCTCGTAGAGATCGATGGCGTTGGCGAGATCGCGCAGTGCGATATCGAATCGGTTCAAGTCCATCTGCGTCAGCCCGCGTGTTTCCAGGATTTCCGCGTGGATCTCGGCGGGCGCGGACGATCCGGCCGCATCGAATCGATCGAGTGCCTTGCCGAGCAGGGTCAACCGATCCGCCGGCGATCCGTCGCGCCGCGCGATGGTCTTGCTCTTGAGCACCAGCAATCGTGCGTGCAGGGCCGGATCGTTGGCCATCCCCGGTTGCGCCAGCATCGACTCGACTTTCTGCAGCGCCCGTGCATTGCGTCCGCGCGCCATGTCCAGCCGGATGTCGAGGATGCGCGTGTCCGGGGCCTCCGCGATGTCCGGCGGCAATGCGGCGATGCCCATGCGGACCTGTTCGAAATCCCCGGCGTGCAGCGCCGGATACAGTGCGGTGATCGGGTCGTTGCCTTGCGCCGATGCGGACGGTGGCGTTTCCGTGGCGCGACGCGACACGGCGAACAGGAAAACGAAGATCGCCAGCGCCGTGATCGACATCAGGATCGTCTGACGGCCGCGCCTTTCGGTGCGCAGATGCGCGAGGGTCGGCAGCGGATCGTCGCCGGGAGGGACGATGTCCACGGACGTTGCGGCGTGTGTCGAGCGATCGTCCGCTGGCTCGATGGCTGGACGATCCATCATCCGCGGGGACGATGATGAGGACGCTGCATGGTCTGCGTTCAGGACGCCGACCCAGCGGTATCCCAGCCCGGGGAGTGTCCGGATCAGCCGCTGGTGTTTGCCGTCGTCGCCCAGTGCCCGGCGTGCGGCGAGGACAATCTGCGCCAACTGCGCATGGCTGACGTCGTCATGGCCCCAGATCGTGCGGGAGAGATCGTCGTATGCGACCACCCGATGGCGCTGTTCGATGAGGTGGGTGATGCAAACGAGCACCTTGCGCGACACGTCGACCTGCGCTCCTCCCCGGGTCAGGAGCGCGCCTTCCCGGTTCAGGCGATAGTCGTCCCAGGCATATTCCATGCAGCAGCCTCCGCTGTGTTCTCCTGCCGTGAGCGATTCCGGTCCGCTCACCGCCCGTGCGTCGGTCGTTGTCCCGACGGTCGGCCCCGAGAGTCTGCCATGCGCAGGCGCGAACGCAAGCGATCACCACGGCGCCGTGGATGAGGACGGTTTCAGTCGCTCCCGGCGCCCCCTGCGTTGCGGAGGGCGGTCAAGGTCACGTAGGCAGCTTGCAGCTCTGCCGGCAGCCGGCGTTCGCCAGCGATCCCGGCGAGCGTCTGATGGACCCATGCGGCCTTCGAACGGTTGCCCGTTGCCAGTGCCAACCGCAGCGTGAGCACATTCGCCCGGTAATCCTTCGCGAGGTCCTGCGGTGCGTATCCCCACAACTCGGCCAGCGCCTGTTCCGCCGCCGCCCGATCCCCGCGCTCCAGCCGCAGCTCGACCAGGGCTTCGGTGGCGGCGAGCATCCGCCCGAGATGCCCTTGGCGTCGTGCCTGCGAGTACGCTTCGCGGAACGCGGCTTCGGCTTCTTCCTGCTGGGCCTGCGCCCATAGCCAATGCCCTCGTGCAAGCTGGCCGATGCTGGAACCGGGACTCTGCAGGATCGTCCGTTGCCGCGTCGTCAGAGGTGGCCCCGCTTCGCCCGACTTCGCCAGCGCGCGTGCCGCAGTTAGCCACAGCAGCAGTGCCCCTTCCCGGCTTTCCAGGTTGAGCATGTCGTTGGCGCTGTAACGATCGAAGCGATCGGCATCGGACGCGGCCTGCAGCGCGCCATGCATGTCGCCGGCAGCCAGGCGATGCGTTGCGATCATGATCGGCGAATAACGCTGATCCTGCAGGGAATCGATCTCCTGGATCAGAGAGTCGGCTTCGCGCATGCGGCCGACGCCGGTGAACAACAGTGCGCGCAGTTGCAGCACCCGGGTTTTCCGCTCCGTCGCCGGTGTCGATTGCAGGATCTGCATGCAGCGATCGCTGTTGGCCAGCGCGTCGTCCCAGCGCAGCAGTTCGATCTGGATCTTGGTCGCTGCGTTGCGTGCGTACAGTTCGCTGATCGGGTTGTTCGCCCTGCGTGCGTACGAAGCGATCCCGTCCATGAGCTCCAGGGCTTCGTGGAAGCGTCCCGTACGCATGTGGATTCGCGCCAGCGTATCCGCGGCGTTCGCAGCACCGGCGAGATCGCCAACCGCGAGCAGCATCTTTCGTGCCGCGATCAGATCCTGGATGGCGGGCTCCAGGTCGAGGGTCTTCATGTAGCCGTAGCCGCGCGAGGAAAGCGCTTCACCCATGGCCAGCGAGGGCTGGTCGGCCAGGCCGGCCGATTCCAGCAGTTGCACGGCCGCCCGGGCCGGCGCCAGGACGTCCCGCCCCGGCCGTCCGCGGACGCCGTTCAGGAGCGCCTGCGCGCTGAACAAGCGCGCCTGGCGGACGGGATCGGTGCTTTCGGCGGCCCGGATCTGCGCCAGGGCGATTTTTCTTTCGGCCTGGTCGAATCGTCCGCGTTGTATGTCCAGATGAATCTCCAGCAGTTGGGCGTCGGGCGAACCCGCAAGCGCTGGCGGCAAGATGGAGAGCCCCCGGGCGACATCGTCGAAGCGGGCCTGCTCCAGTGCCCGCCACAGTTCCGGCAGTGAGCCATTCGTGGCTTTTCCGGGGGACAGGGGGGGCGTCGGCGACTGCTTGCCATCCCTCGATTCGCGGACGAGGCCGAAGGTGATCGCAATGGCGGCCAGCCCCAGTGCGAGCGCCCCTCCCGTCCAGGTGGCCAGCCGCCGGTTGCGTGCCCGCTCTCCGGGCGCGGAGTGGATCTCTCCGGGGGAGCGTGGGGCGGGGGCACGTGCCGTCGTCGGAGCGGTGCCTGGTTCCTGGGGCGTGGCGGCCGGATCCGTTGCCTGGGCCGCGTTGCCCTCCGAGGTCTCCCGGAGCGGCCCGACCCATCGATACCCGAGGCCGGGCAGGGTACGGATCAGTCGCTGCGATTGGCCGTCGTCCCCCAGCGTGCGACGTGTGGCCAGGATGACTTGCCACAGTTGGTTCAGGGAAACGCCGCCATGCCCCCACACGACTCGGCTCAGTTCGTCGTAACCGACCACCCGGTGCCGTTGCGCCAACAGATGGGCGATGCATCGCAGGACCTTGCGCGAAGCAACGACCTGGTGTCCCTGCCGCGTCAGCAGGTCGCCATCGGGATCCAGGCGCCAGTCGTCCCAGTCATATGCCATGCCGCAAGCTCCGATGCCAACGTTCCCGGAGGCGCATATACGCATCGTGGTGGCGTCCGGATGCATGGGGGCGAACCGTGGCCGGGCAACTTGACGACCACCCGCCGGAGGAGGGGCGGCGAGCCCGTCCCTGCGGCAGGGCCCCGTCGGCGCGCTGCCGGGTGCGCGCGGAGGCCGGCCCGGCGCCGGATCTACCCGCGAATCATGCCTTTTGAATCGAATCTCAATCGTTTCATCATCGTTTCATCATCGGGGTGGCGCCGAAATCGGGCTCGAAGCGCGCTGAGGGTGCGGGGACGTGCGGGCAGCGGCCAGGCCTGGTTGTCCGTTTCGTGGATGGGAGATACGGCCCTACTGACGTCCGCAAGAGCGCCATCCCCCCTTGTATCCGTGATCTGCTCCTCGTTTCCTGGCCGTTCTGTCCCCGTGGTCAGTGGGCAATCCCGGTCTGGACAGGCTGTCGTGCTCCGGGCGCTCTCGTCCTCCGATGGCTGGGTGGCGATCGAGCCACGCGCGAAGGCATCGGTCTCATCGATTCGTAAGCATGTCTTGAACGAACCGGAATGTGCCTCGGGACGTCGGGGCAGATGATCGTGGCGTCACCGGGATGTCGAGCATGGCTGCGAAGCACACGGGTCACGCGACATCCGGTCGGCATGGAAATCCACAGAACACTTAGGGGAAACAACATGGAACGCAAGACCAAGACGATGTGCGTGGCTGTCCTGTCCGCGCTGGCTCTGTATGGCGCCAATGCACAGGCACAGAATTTCGACGCGCCGGGCACGCATACCTACAAGATCACGTCGGGGACGAACACCGCCGGAACGTCGCTCGTGCCCTCGACCGGCGCCACGAACTACACGACCAACGCGCCGAACATCAAGTACGGTACCGACTGGTTGCTGGGCGGCCGCACCAGCCTGACCTTCGGGAGCACCAAGGCGGGCTTCATTCCGCTGAATGTCGGCAACGCGATCACCAGCTGCGCGGCGGGAACCTGTTCCAGCGAGGTCTCCGTGACGTCTGGGAGCTGCACGATCCAGCAGACGACCTATGGTCTGGAGGCCAGCACCTCGCTGCCGGCCCTGACCGGCGTGACCTTGAGCTACCAGTCGCTGTACGAGACCAAGGCCTGTTCCAGCCAGAGCACGTCGACCACCGCGTCGATCACCGCCACCACCTTCCCGGCCGGCTACAAGCTCTATCCGGTGATCGCGACCTCCTACTGGAACGCCACTGCGGGTTTCAAGGGCACCAAGATCTATTTCAGCCCGAACTTCCTCGCGCTGGCGGACAGCAGCACCAAGTGGACGGAAGCCTACAACCTCTGCAAGTCGCAGGGCTGGTCCGGCGGCAGCACCCTGGCCGAGTTCCGCCAGGTCGTCCGGTACTCGAAGAATTGCTACATCCCGAACAACACCCTGGTCGGTTCGGTCGCCGGGCCGCAGCCGAGGGAGCGCGTGTCGATCACCGTGAAGGTGGCCTCCTCGTCCACGGCCGTGGGCGTGGGCAAGTGGTTCGCTTCGACCTCGTACTGATCGACGAGTGACGCTGATCGCGCGCCCGACGCGTCGATCACCTGCCCGCCAGTTCCTTCGGGGGCTGGCGGGCAGTTCGGCATGAGCCGCATGCAGTCGGCACATGCAGGCAATGCCATTCGAGCCGGTTGCCATGTGCGGACGGTGGTCCGATGCGGGATGCGCCCGCTGCACGCTCGGGACTGTCGGTCCGACGAGCAGCTGCCGACTTCTGGATCGTGACGAGCGCTGTTGTTCTGGAGAGGGTGAAGATGACAATGGGAATCTCGCGTTTTCTGCCGCACAGGCATGGCCGCTTCGGGAACGTCTGGCCGGCCGCAGCGGCGATCCTGTTTGCCTGCGGTCTCGGAGGGCTCATGCTGCAGGCGAATTCGGCGGGGGCGCCCCACCTGGAAGCCGGGACGGAAGCCGAGCTCGATGCGTCGGCCCAGGGTCGGGTGCAGGCTGCGGCAACAAGCGCCGTGCCCGATTCGCTGCAAGGCGGTGGCGCGGCGATAAGCCGTCCAGTGGCCTACGATCCTGCTCGTCCGCTGTCTTCCCAACTGGATCAGTTGAAGGCAGGTGCCGATCGCGGCGATGCCTATGCCACCTGCATCATCGCGATGGCGCTCGATGCCTGTGTCAACCAGATGAATCGTGGGGACGACAATCCTCTTTCGCTGGCGTCGGCCGATGTCATCGAAAAGGGAACGCCTGGCGAGGTCGAGCGCGTCTCGCGCGAGCTTTCGTTCTACGACAAGACGGAAGTGCTCTGCGCAGAACTCGGCCAACCCGCCATGCTGGAGCGGGACGAGCGACTGTACCGCTCGGCGATGATGGGGCATCCGGCGTCGATGGCCCGTTTTGCGCTGAACCCGGTCTCGACGGGCAGCGTGAACCTCAAGGACCTCGATCGTTTGCTCAAGTACCGGGAAATGGCCCCTTCGATGCTCGATCGTGCAGCGAAGGCCGGCGTTCCCGACGCCCTGCGTGGCATCCATCGGGCGTATGCCGCCGGTGCGATCGAAACCACGGTGGGAGACATCGAAGTCCCTCGGGATCCGGTGAAATCCGCCGCCGCGGGGCTGGCGCTGTCCGGTGTCGCCCACGGGGATGAACGGATCGAGATCGAGAAGACCTTGCGCTCGACCATGGCGGGCATGACGGCAGACCAGCGCCGCGAGATGGCGGTCCTGGTGCGTGAGTACAGGCAGGCGCTTGCCGTGACCGGAGCCGCAGCAGCAGGCGAGGGCACGCAGGACGATCGGTACCTTTCGCCCGAGCAACGATGTGCGTTCATTGCGCGTCGTTGAATACGTCGCGTCCAACGGCACAGGCGCCTCTATCGACCTGTCTGGTTCGAAGTGAGTCCCGATCCGTCTGAAGCACATCGATCCGCCGGCACTGACGAAGAATGCAACGGCAATATCCAGCACGGGTTCGGTATCGCCCATCGACACGAGCCGTGCCAGGGTCAGTTCGCTCACAACGGTGTGGTCACCCGCCCGACAGGGCGATCACCTCGCGGATGAAGGGGCCCTTGGCCTCGGTATAGGCGGACTTGTCGTGCGCATGGCGCTGCGCCAGCGCCAGCTTCAGTGCCTGGTAGCGGTCGCGCAGCGCGTCGTCGCTGCGCAGTGCGTCGCGAAACGCGAGGTGTTCGCGCCAGAGCGCGTCGCCCCGGACCACGGCATGCACGTGCACGCGCAGGCCGCCGGGCGGGGTCAGGGTGAAGTAGCGCCGCATCGGCAGTGCGCTTTCGTGTTCAGGCCGGTAGGCGAAACCGGCGGCGACGAGGGCGGGGATGCGCGATTCGATGTCGGCCAGCGATGCCGCGCCGACCAGGATGTCGATCACCGGTTTCGCGGCGAGCCCGGGGACCGAGGTGCTGCCGATGTGTTCGATGTCGACCGCCACCGGTGCGAATGCGTCGCGCAGTGCGCCGCGCTGGGCCAGGAACAGGCGCGGCCATTCGGCGGAAGAGGGCGCGATGATGAGCGACATGCGGGGGCTCGGCTTTCGGACTCGGTGTGAATGTTCAGCGCGATTGTGCCGCTGCGAGCAGGCGCTGGCGATCCCGTTCCGCGTCGATGGTCAGCGGGCTGGAGCAGCGGCTGGCATCGGGAATCGCCGCGATCGAGCGTTCGTAGGCGGCCAGCGCTTCCTGCGTGCGCCCGGCCTGCGCGAGGCTGAGGCCGTAGCCGGCTTCGATCGCGTGCATGTTCGAGCGGAATCGATCGCTGGAGGCCAGCGCCATCTCGCGTGCGCTGCGATAGTGCGCCAGCGCTTCCTCGCCGTTGCCGTGGCGCAGTTGCCATTCGCCCAGGGCGCGATCGATCCACATCTGCGTGGCGACATCGTCCACCGGCTGGCGGATCGATTCCAGGCGTTCGAGATAGGGCAGGGCGTCCTGGCCGCGTCCGCTGCGCAGCAGCGCGACCACGTACTGTGCGGTCGCGCCCAGTGTCCAGGCGTGGTTCGGTCCGATGGTGCGGCGCCGGCCTTCCAGCGCCTGTGCCAGCCAGGCCGCGGCAACGGCATTGTCGTTCGCGCACAGGTGCATCGATCCGAGCAGGTTGACATAGGTGGCGGTCGTGCCGTGGTCCGGGCCGAGCAGGCGATGCAGGTTCACGACCTCCCGCTGCAGCATCGCGGTGGCCTCGCTGTGCCGCCCCAGCCCGCTGAGGGCGGTGGCGACGCGGATCCGCGCCAGCGATGCGACGCCGCTGTCCGTGCCGCTGAACTTCACCGCATAGGCCTCCGAGCGTCGCCCGCTGCGCACGGCGTCCTCGAACCGGGCCATCTGGCTCTGGCACAGGCTCAGGCCGTTGTAGGCATCGCTCAGTTCGTTGTCGGGAATGCCGCGCGTGTGCGCGAGGATGCGTTCGTAGAGCTCGACGCAGCGATCGGCGCGATTGAGCTGTTGCTCGTTCCATGCCAGCGAACTGTGGATGCGCCAGGCCAGCACGTCCGGCGTCTCCTCGTCGGCATCGAAGGGGAAATCCCGGGCCAGCGCGGCCAGTCGTTGCTGCGCGGCCCTGGGCTCGCCGGCATGGATGTCGACCATCGCGTGCAGCAGGCGCGCTTCGCCGACCGAGGGCGCGTCTGCACCGTCGCCCTGCGCGAGCAGCCGCGTGGCGCGTTCGGCTGCGCGTCGTGCCGAGGCGTACTGCCCGCGACTGTTCAGCGTGTGGCCGATGGCGATCATGATCTTCCCTGCGATCGCGGGATGGTCGGGGAAACGTTTCCCGGCCTTCTCCAGGCCCGCTTCCAGGATGTCGGAGACCGGTGCGTCGCTGGCGTTGCCGAGGAAGGGGTCGCCCGCGCCGAGCAGGTCCTCGTTGAGGAAGCGGTTCACCGCGAGCGTTTCGTCGCGGGCTTCGCGCAGGCGCGTGCGTTCCACGGCGGCGTAGTAGAGGAAGCCGGCGACCAGCGTGACCACGCCCAGCGTGACCACCGCCGCGCTCAGGCTGCCGATGGGATGGCGCTGCACGAGCCGTGTCCAGCGGTACAGCAGGCCGCCCTGGCGCGCCTGCACCGGCCTGCGCGCGAGATAGCGTTCGAGGTCGTACTTCAGCGCGGTCGCGGTGACGTAGCGCTGGCTCGGCGCATCGGCCGTGGCCCTGGCGATGATCGCCTGCAGGTCGCGCGAAGGGGGCTGCGCGGCGCCTGCGGCGAGCACCGCCTGCAGCAGGCGGCCGAGCTGCCAGACATCCGAGGCGGTGCCGACCGGAGCCAGCGCGCGCTGTTCCGGGCTGGCGTATTCCGGGGTGAACGCGGTGGCGTGATCGCTTTCCTGCGCAAGTCCCGCAATGCCGAAATCCAGCAGTTTCGCGCGGCCCCCGGCATCGATCATCACGTTGCCGGGCTTGATGTCGCGGTGGATCAGCAGCCGGCCGTGCGCGAATTCCACGGCCTGCAGCACCGGCAGCATCAGTTCGACGCGCTGGCGCTCGTCCAGGCGATGCGTGTCGGCATGGCGATCGATCGGCAGGCCTTCGATGTATTCCATCGCGAACCACAGGTGGCCTTCGTCGGTGCGGCCGCCGTCGATCAGGCGCGCGATGTTCGGATGCGACAGTTCTGCGAGGAACTGGCGCTCGCGACGGAACAGCGCGGCGCTTTCCGGCGACAGCCTGGCGTCGTGCAGCCATTTCAGCGCGACGTTCTGCTCGAATTCGCCGTCCGCGCGCTCGGCGAGGTAGACCACGCCCATGCCGCCGCGTCCGAGTTCGCGGACGATGCGGAACGCGCCGACGCGGGTGCCCGCTTGCAGGCAGCCGGCATCGAAGTGCGTGCGCAGCATGTCCTTGAACAGGGCGCCCTTGAACAGGCCGCGTGGTTCGAGCAGGCGGTCGCGCAGGGACATCGTGGTGCCTCAGGCCGCGTCGTCGAGCAGCATCCGCAGGTGCGTCCTGGCCTCCTGCCAGAGGCGTTGCGAGGTGCGCAGGGAGACGCCCATCGCGGTGGCGGTCTCCTCTTCGCTCAGGCCCGCGAACAGCCGGCACTCCACCACCTGCACCAGGCGCTTGTCGGTGTCCGCCAGGTGCCGGAGCGCCGCATCGATTTCGAGCAGCTCCTCCGCTTCCGCGTGCGCGCTGGCGGACAGGTCGAGGTCGGCCTTGCCCAGCGTGGTGTGCGCCTGGCCGCCGCCGCGCTTCTGCGCCACGCGGTCGCGGGCATGGTTGATGACCAGCTGGCGCATCGCCACGGCCGCAAGGGACAGGAAATGGGCGCGGTTGGCGACGGCATCGGCCCCGGAGCGGCACATGCGCAGGTAGCAGTCATGGACCAGGGCGGTCACATCCTGCCCGCCGTCCATGGACGAGGCGCTGCGCGCCAGACGCTTGAGGTCGGCGTACAGCAGTTGCACCACGCGGTCCCACGCCAATGGATCGCCTTCCCGGGCCTGTCCCAGCAATACGGTGATTTCGCTCATGGCGATCGCGCCTTGTTCCGATGGTTCGCACACAGGTGGCCGACGGGGCGCGTGGCGCGTCCTGTCCGTCGCGAGACCACCGCGGCAGGCAGACCTCGCGCATAGGATGGTGCAATGGTGCGATGCGGCATGGTCGCGCCCCCGCTTCCGGTGGATTCAGGCCATCGCGAAGCATGAAGCGTGCCGCTGCCCCGGGCGGCAATCGGGGGTCGGTCCGCTCCGCCCGCGCGAAGATCGAGCGGGTTGCGTGCGCGCCCCCGTTGCGCGGCCGCTTTCCCGGCGCGGCACGGGCTGGGCATCCCCCTCATGACAGGCGATAATAAGCGGATGGACACCTGACCCCGTGCGCCGTCGTGGCTTCGCCTCGAAGGGTGCGCCCCACGCCACCGGACGCACTGCATGGCCGAGACCATCCGCCACGACAAGACCGCGCGCCAGCTGCGTCTGCTCTCCGACGCGCTCGACAGCGGTCGCCTGGGTCCCGTGCGCCGGCTGGTCAACACCCTGTCGCCGGCCGAGATCGGCAACCTCCTCGAATCCCTTCCCCCGGCCAAGCGCAGCGTGGTCTGGGGCCTGGTCGACCCCGAGGACGACGGCGAGGTGCTGGTTCACGTCGGCGAGGACGTGCGCGAGAGCCTGATCGCGGACATGGACCCGGACGAGCTGGTCGCGGCGGTCGAGGACCTCGACATCGACGACCTCGCGGACCTGGTCGAGGACCTGCCCGATACGGTGATCGACGAGATCCTCAAGTCGATGGATCGCGAGAACCGCGAGCGCCTGGAGCAGGTGCTGTCCTACGACGAGGACACCGCCGGCCGCCTGATGAACCCGGACGTGGTCACCGTGCGCGCCGACACTACCGTCGACGTGGTGCTGCGCTACCTGCGCCTGCGCGGCGAGCTGCCCGAGCACACCGACCACCTCTACGTCGTCAGCCGCCGCCACCAGTACCTCGGCCGGATCGCGCTGCAGTCGCTGCTGACCTGCGACGCCAGCACGCCGATCAACCAGCTCGTCGACGACGAGCAGCCGGCGATCGGCGTGGAGGAAAGCGCCGACGAGGTCGCGCGCATGTTCTCTGACCACGACTGGATCAGCGCCCCGGTGGTCGACGACAACAACGTGCTGCTCGGCCGCATCACCATCGACGACGTGGTCGACATCATCCGCTACCAGGCCGAGCACCAGGCGCTCGGCGCCGCCGGCCTGGACGAGGAGGAAGACCTGTTCAGCCCGGTGCCGCGCGCGTTCCGCCGCCGCCTGCTGTGGCTGTCGATCAACCTCGGCACCGCCTTCCTCGCCGCGAGCGTGGTCGGCCGCTTCGAAGGCACCATCGAGAAGATCGTCGCGCTCGCCGTGCTGATGCCGATCGTCGCCGGCATGGGCGGCAACGCCGGCACCCAGGTGCTCGCGCTGATGGTGCGCGGCCTCGCCCTGGGCCAGGTCGGCGCGTCGAACGTGCGCACGCTGCTGTGGAAGGAGCTGCGCGTGGCGCTGATGAACGGCCTCAGCCTCGGCCTGCTGCTCGCGGTGGTGGTCTTCGCCTGGTTCCGCGACCCGATGCTGTCGCTGGTGATCGGTTCCGCGCTCACCATCAACCTGTGCTTCGCCGCCACCGCCGGCGTGCTGGTGCCGCTGGGCCTCAAGCGCATGGGCTTCGATCCGGCGCTGGCCGGCGGCGTGATCCTGACCACGGTCACCGACGTGATGGGCTTCCTCGCCTTCCTCGGCCTGGCGACGCTGATTCTCCTGCGCTGACGGTCCGTGCGCCGGCGCACGATCGCCGTAGCTCCATGGGCTGCAAGACGCTGCACCAGGGGCAAGGCGTCGCCGAAAGGTCGGCACGACGGCCTCCGCGCTGCCCGGCATTCGTCGATGAAGCTTGTCGTCGCTCGAAGCGGCGGACGGGCTGCGCCGGGACAACAACTGCAGACGCGCCCTGTGCGCGGTCGTCTGAGCCCTGTCGCCCATCTCCGGCAGCACGCGCTCCCGGCAGTGGCGGGCGAATTCCAGATGCGCAAGCCCTTGATTCTTCATCGATTTGATCGGTCGCTGATCAACCCTTGATCAACTGTTGATCATGGGTTGATCGATCTGCTGAGGCTTCATGATGCCTCGCTGAGATTTGTCCATGCGCTCGCCCGAAGCTGCGAGCAGGATCGAGCCGTGGGTGGTGCCGATTGATCCATGGGAACAGTGGGCCCAACCGCGACCAGCGGGGTAAGGAAACGCATCCAGGTCGGCTTTACTGGAGCGAATCGACCCCGATCCCCGGAGCGTCGTGGCCGCAGCACCTGCGGCGCGCCACGCCCTCCTCAGCCAGCGGCTTCAGACGGATGAGGCGAAGAGCAAGCCGGGATTCCGTGCGGCTGCGGTGGTGCGTGCGCATTCACCGAGACCGCGATCCGGACAAAAGACAGCGTCCGAATGAAGTCGTCTTCAATCAACGGGAAGGAAAGAGCCATGAAAAGCAAAAAAAAGCGGATCGGTGTCTTGACCGCGCTTGCAGTGCTGTGTCTTACGTCGATGCAGGCCAGCGCTACGCCGGATCCGCAAGACGTCGTGCTTGACTGCAAAGTACGCACGAGTTATGGCGGCAATGATTACTACCTCAGGAGCAATAGTTTGGGCAAGCTCGTCTTCACGAGCGACGCGAGCGCTGCGTCGGTCTTCAGCTTCGTCAGGGATACGAACTGGTATCACGGAGCGGACGGGACGAGCTACTACATGATTGCGAGGAATCTTTGCGTCGGTCTGGGAGACGACGCCGATGCGACTCGGTACACGAAGCTTGAGAGCAATTGGAGCTGTTTGATCAGCACCAGCGCCAACAGCGATCTGGGCGCCAGAATCGTGAGAGTCGACAGCATCAGTTCCACGGAATTCAGCCTCAGGCTGAAAAGCAACATGGGCCTGTACTTCAGCGGCTCCGGCAATCTGGTGGAGGACGGCCTGAATGTCAGCCTGGATACCCGACCCACCTCCAGCACCTGGCGAGCAGGGCAGAAGTTCGTCACATCGGAATGCCGGGACATCAATTTCGGTTCTTATCGCCCCGACGGCGGAACCTGATTACAGCCCCCAGATCGACATGAAAGCGCAACGTATCAACATAAATAGATGAGGATCGAATCATGAAGAACAACAATGAACACAACGGGATCGTCGCTCTTAGTGCCGACGAAATCGACCAGATCGGAGAGCGGGTCGTGGGCGGTTGGGACCATTCAGTCTTCGTGGGCTATGGCGGTCTCGCAGTGGGTGTGCTCGGGCTCATTTCGACATGCATCTTCAATTACTGCCGTACTCAGACTCAAGCGCAGCAAAGCGCGACGATTAACAACGTCATGGGAAACAACAATCGAGGGGATACATATAAAATTTTCATTCTTACCAGAGACGCGTTGACTGGTATCAGTGCTTCTTTCAGGACTTTGTTTGCAAATCTTGCTGCCGATGTCGATCCGGCGAACGGCATGACCAATACTGCGGCCTTCGCCACGTCTCAGCAAACGGTCGATACCGAGTCGCCAGCGCCTTGATTCGGCAGGAATCCGCACGATATATCCGAAATCCCTGTCACGGCATCCTGTGTGCCGTGACAGTTCCGCGGCAACGGAACTTCTCCGTATGGAGCCAAGGATCATGCAGGCGCCGATGATGGTGAAAATCGCAGAAACGTCGATCCGGCGGACAATATGACAGGAGATCGAAAAGTGACGCGCAAACGGATGTGCCTGCGCTGCGGCGGAATGATTGTGGCCGCGATATTGGTTTTCACCGGTTCGGCCTGCGAAAGAACCATGGGCGATCCTCAATCCGGGAGCGAGGAGATGCGCGGATCCCATCGATCGGCAGAAAATCGAATCTTCGACGAAGGTGGCAGATCGGTCGAGCGGTCGAATGTCGGCGTTCGCATGGGCAATGCTGGAAATGGCGCAGGCCCATCGGCCCCACCGGAAAAACTGGCCGTCGCTTTCGATCGTCTCGCGGCAGGTGCGGATGCCGGCGACGTCATATCGGCATGTCTGCTGTCCAGAGGGTTGTCGCGTTGCAGGGAAATCGAAACGGCGAAGATCGACGCATCGGAACGCATCGACGAGGCCGCACGCGCCGAGAGCGGATCGGATCAGGAATATCAACTGCTCAAGGTGATCGAAACCCTGGATTCGGAAGTGAAGCGCTACGCACCGCTGTGCGAAGGACTCTCGAGTCTTCAATTGGAGCAGGCTGGCGAGCGGATGTACCAGGCCGCGCGGTTGGGAGATGCCGATGCGATGACCGATTTCGCTTTGCGTTCCGGCCCGCCGAGAAAGGGGCAGGGCAAAGAGGGGCCGCTCGCATATCTCTATCGCACGCATGCCATCGAGATGCTCGAGCGCAGTGCGTCAGCAGGGAACGTGAACGCGATGCGGGCGCTTTACGAGGTCCATCTTTCAGGGCGGCTTCCGAACGGAAGCGTGTACAACGACGGTGCGGCGGATCTGCTGGCCGCTGTCGCGCTGGGCGGTGCGCTTCTGGAGGCAGGTGTGCTCGAAGAAGCCGAGGCTGACAGGACGAAAGCATCGCTGGCTCGCATCCTGACGCCAGGAATGATGGATTCGAGTCGTTATCGGTACCTGAGAAATAAATACTCCGGATGGACGGACCGGCTCATTATTCGGAATGCCGAATCCCGAAAGGACGAGCACGATATCTCTGATTGCATTTCGAAGTCGACACGATCAAATGCGTGAAATTCTACGGGAGGCGACATGGAAAACAACGACGGCGCAAGGCAAGGCATGTCCGGGAATGACGCGCCTGCGAAAGACGCCGGATCAGGCGCATCGAATTCGAAGCTGATGTTTCGCCCGGAATCGATGCGGCGGCATGCCAGCCGTTCGTTCGGGGAAATGTCCCTGGCGGTGCCGTTGCCGTTCTCGTGGTACTCGACCGCGGCCATATCGTTGACCGCGATGATCGTTGCCTTTCTTGCCCTGGGAAGCTACACGACGACAGAAACATCGGAGGCTGTGATCCAGACGCAGGCGGGAATTTTCGAAGTCAAGGGCGAAGGCCAGGGAGTCGTCGCCAAGCTGTACGTTCGGGAAGGTGAAAGAGTGCGGAAAGGGCAGAAGATTGTCGATCTGAGGCGGATCGAGACTGAAGAACTATCGGCCGATCAATCCTCGGAGGGCAACGAGCGGGCAGGAGGGGGCGATGGCACGGACGGCGAGGGCGGCTCGTCCGGAGCGTCAGGGGAAGATGGGGGCGCGACGGGGCCCGAAAACACGACGGAAGAACATTCGCGGGAAGAAGTCAGTAAAGAGAACGAAGACGGCGACGAAGAAAAGGCGAAAGCGCAAGCCGGGATCACGACGGTGAGGTCCCCGATGGATGCCATCGTCTATCAGCTTCCTCTGGATATCGGAAACAACTACAACGGCTACATGAGCGTGTTCAAGCTTGCGGGCGATGGCGATCTGGTCGTCACGACGCGCGTTTCCGCTGAAACTCATGGTCTGTTGGATGTCGATGACGCGGTCGAAATCCGGTTGAAGGCATTCAAGGGAACCCGCGACGCGAGGGTGCTCGGACGAGTCGCCTCGATCGCGATGACGCCGTCGGAAGACTGGAACCCAAAGACCCGGACGACCGTCATGAAGTACAAGATCGTCATCGCGATCGATATCGCTTCGACCACATTCGACACTGAAGACCTTCTGGGTAAGGACGTCGAAATAAGAGTTCCGGTACGCAAGCGAAAAATCTACCAATGGCTTTTCGATCCGCTCAACGCGATTTTCGGAAACGACTGAGAACGGTCGATCCCCGGTTTTTCGTGGCTGCTCCGTATCGCCGGAAGTGGCCGACACGATGTCATCCATCATTCGCGAGGTTAGCGTGCGCACGAATTCACTGACGACGGCAGATGCAACGGATCTGCGACCTCTCAATTTCAGACCCTGGGACGCGATGTTCCGGCTCCCGGCGATCCTGCAGACCGAAATCTCGGAATGCGGATTGGCTTGCTTGGCCATGGTCAGCAGCTATTTTGGACTCAGGGTGGACTTGGCCGGACTGAGAAGCCGTCTGGGGACGGCGCAGGATGGCATGAACTTGAAACAGCTCATCCTCCAGGCCAATCGCATAGGCTTGTCCGCCCGGGTGGTGAAATGCGAAATCGATTCCCTGAAACATATCAGGACGCCCTGTGTCCTGCATTGGGATTTGAGTCATTTCGTGGTTTTGAGAAAGGCGGGGCGCCGGAAAGTGGTCATTCACGACCCTGCGGTCGGTGTGGTCAAGATGACATACGCGAAGGCCTCGGAACATTTCACGGGATTCGCCGTCGAGTTCGAGCCGAATCAGGATTTCGTGGTGCGGGATGAGCGTAAGGTTCCGACGCTGAAATCGATTGTCGGTCGTACCGATGGTCTGTACAGGGCATTCGCCCATGTGTTCGCGCTGGCGTTGTTGCTTCAGATCGTGGGCCTCGCATCCCCTGCGGCAATGCAGTGGATGATCGACAATGCGTTCAGCTCCGCTGACAGGACTCTGATACTCACCGTGGTGGCCGGCATGGCATTGCTGATGATGGTCAATTTGATCGTTGGTCTTGTCCGCACGTGGATGGTGACTTACCTTTCCACCAGCATCGGGTTCCAATGGTCGTCCCGTGTCTTCACTCATCTGCTTCATCTCCCGGTTGATTTCTTCGAGCGCCGCCATCTTGGCGACATCATGTCTCGTAGCGGATCGGTTTCGGCAATTCAGAGGACGGTGACCACGGGCTTGATCGAAGGAGTTCTGGATGGGCTGATGAGCATTGCGACTCTGGTGATGATCTGGCTTTACAGCCCGAAACTTGCGTTGACCGCGATCGCGACTTTGGCGGCATTGACATTGCTTCAGTTGCTGAGTTTCCAAACGCTCAAGCAGAACGCAAAGGAGGCGCTGGTCGCCGATGCAAGGGCGTCAACGAATTTCATGGAAAGCGTTCGTGGCGTTCGTGCCATCAAGCTGTACGGGCGCACCAGTAATCGACTCGTGGCCTGGCAGAATCTCTCGATCGAGGCGATCAACCTCAAAATCAGGGGGCAATGGCTGGCAATCGCACTTGCCTCTGCAGCTTCGTTGATATCGGGAGCGCAGCGGATTCTGGCGATCTATCTCGCCGCGAGTCTGATCTACGATGGCGAATTCACGGTGGGCATGCTGTTCGCGTATCTCAGCTACCAGGACCAATTCATCGGTCGAGCAGGCAATCTGGTGAAATACTTTTTCGAAGTGAGAATGTTGCGTCTGCATTTCGAACGCTTGTCGGATATCGTGCTGACGCCAACCGAGGGGCTGATCTGTTTCGGCACGAGCGACTCGGATGAAAGCATCGACAGCGCCAGATCGCCCGCCGCGCGGGCAGGCGAAATCCCGCCCGGCCCCGCATCCGTCGAATTCAGGGATGTGACTTTCAAGTATTCCGATTTCGCGAGAAATGTGATCGATGGTTTGAGCTTTTCAAGCGAGGGTTCGAAATGCACAGTCATCACGGGTCGGTCGGGTATCGGCAAGACCACGATCGCCAAAATGGTGCTTGGCGTCTATAAGCCGGCTTCGGGGCTGATTCTGATCAACGGCAAATCGATTGAGGACATCGACGTCGAATCGTTGAGGCTGCATATCGCGAGCGTGTTGCAGGGGGATTCTCTTTTTGCCGGATCGATCCGCGACAATATCGCGTTCTTCGATCCTGAAATCGATCAGGAATGGCTGGTGAAATGCGCGAAAACCGCGTGCGTCCACGACGATATCGAGGCGATGATGATGGGTTATCACACGCCTGTCGGCGATATGGGTTCGACATTGTCGGCGGGCCAGAAGCAGCGCATATTGATCGCCCGTGCCCTGTACAGGAAACCAGGGATTCTTCTTTTGGATGAATCCACCAGCGATTTGGATGTCGCGACCGAAGAGCGGCTCAATATCAATCTTTCCGGTCTCGATCTGCATCGGATCTACATAGCGCATCGACCGCAGACCATCAGGTTCGGCGACCGTGTGATCCGCATCGAGAACGGGCGCGCTTCGTGATGCCATCCGGAGATCGGGGGCATCCAGGACCGGGGAAGGCACTCCGGACCATGCCCTGCATTCATTCCGAACTTCCTGCGACGCGCATGTTGTGTTCCGTCGTGATGGCCATCGAAGGCGGAGGCTTGATCTGCAGTGACCTTTCTCCGGCCACGGCGAGCGCCTTTCGGTGGGCGTCTTGGATTTCGATGGCGTCGCCCTTCGCCAATGCGACGCGCAGACGCAGCACATTCACGCGATAGTCGCGATCCATCCGGTCGGGGTCGCTGCCTCGCAGCGAAGCCAGCACCGCATCGGCCGCCGGGATGTCCTTCCGTTCCAGCAGCAGGCCAATCAGCGGTTCGGCCGCCAGTGTCATGTAAAAGAATCGGTTGTTTCTCGTGGATTCCTCGAATGCATCACGAAGCTCCTCCTCCGCCTGTCGCGTCATGCGCGTCGACCACAACCATCTACCCCTGGCGATCCGGCCCGGGATCGATTGGGGCCGCTGCAGCACTTCCATCTGGGCAGACGAGGGCGAGGGCATGGCGCGACCTGCTGCAGCCCGATCCTGCGCGGCGATCATCCACAGCATCAATGCGCCCTCCTGGCTGCTCAGGATCAGATTCACATTGGAGGATGGATCGTAATAGTCGAACATCGTGGCGCTGTTGGCGAGAGCGCCATCCGTATCGCCGGTCATGATCCTGTACATCGACAAGGACGCGCTGCCGGTTTCGGTGGCTTTCGCGGTGTCGTCCAGCAGTGAAGCTGCTTCGCGAAGGCGTCCGGTGTTCATCAGAACCAACGCATGGAGTCTGATCGTGTAGATGCGATGGGATTCGTCCGGCAATCGACTGGCTGCCCGCATGCTGCGTTGACTGTTTGCGAGCGCTTCGTCCCATCGCAGCAATTCGATCTGGATCCTGGTCGCGCTGTCGCGTGCGCGCATTTCGGCGGCCGGGTCGTGCTGTCGTTGGGATAACGCGGCGATCTCCTTGAATTCTTCGAGGGCGTCTGACATTCGCCCCATCCGCATCCAGACGTGCGCCAGCATGTGTCGCGTTTCGGTGGCGCGCCGTTGATCTCCGTCCTTCAACAGAATGTCGCGTGCGCGGACGAAATCCTGGACGGCGGGGCGGAGTCGACCGTGAAACATGTAACCGGTGCCCCGTGCGGACAGCGCTTCGCCGATCGCCAACTGTGGCGCCTTGTCCCCGATCGACTCAAGCAACTTGAGCGCCTGTTGGGCGGGGTCGAAGACCTCGGGGGCCGATTTCGACATTTCGCGGTTGATCCTGCTCTGCAGCGTGAGCAACCTGGCCTGCCAGACCACATCCGCCGCGGCCCGGCTCTTCGTCAGTTCGACCTCGAGCTTTTCCGTGGCCTGATCGTAGCGGCGCTTGTCGATGTAGAGTCGGATCTCCAGCATCCTGGCTTCGGGCGAAGCCGCCAGTGCCGGAGGCAGGTTCAGTAGCCCGGCGCGTACGCCCTCCCTGTCCGCGCGCCATAGTCGATCCTCGACTGCGGCCAGCGGATCGACCGATGTCGCTGCGGTTGCGGGCGGAAGCCCGGGCCTGTCCTGAAACCACCATCCGGCCATGGTGATCGCCAACAGCGTCAGTCCGCCAGCCGTCCACGATCGCAGTCGTGTTCGCGTGGATCGTGGCGGTGCCGGCATGCGCTCCGTCGCCAGTGCCGGCGAAAGCGGTGTCGGGGTCGAATCCGCAGATGGGGCTACGGCTCCCTCGGTCATAGAACCCACCTTGCCGGGGAGATTCTCCTCAGAAGGCGTGCCATGGATCGCGATCGGAGAGGGCGCGTCGCGGAGATCGACCTCGTCCTGCCCCGGATCGCCCGCGGGCTCGGCGGTCGGCTCCGCCGCAGTGTGGGTCATCGGGCCTGGTTGAACAGGTGCCGTCCATCGATATCCCAGGCCGGGCATGGTGCGTATGACTCGCTGCGCGCGTCCGTCGTCGCCGAGGGCGCGTCGTGCGGTCAGCACCAATTGCGACAGCTGATGATTGGTGACGTTTTCGTGACCCCAGACGACGCGGATCAGTTCGTCGTAACCCACCACGCGGTGGCGTTGTTCGATCAGATGGGCGATACAGTCCAGCAGTTTGCGCGAGACATGGATCTGTTGCCCATGATGCGTCAGCAGCGTGCCTGTGCGATCGAGGCAGTAGCCCTCCTCCCAGCGATACTCCATTCGTTCTACTCCGACGCATAATAATTGTAGGGCGAAGGCCCGCGGCGGAAGGGGCAGGCCGCGCGCACCAACGCCCCGGCCATCCCTTGCAGACCGGCCTTGGCAGTCTGCCATGTCATGGTGCGGCTGCAAAAGATGTTTCCTGTCTCCGGGCATGCAGGTGTCGTGGGCGATTCGTTCCGGTTGGACGCACGCGAATGATGCCGCCGCATGGGACGGCCAGATGTTCGGCAGCGGTTACGGGATCGCGACGACGTGGTCGACATCATCCGCTACCAGGCCGAGCACCAGGCGCTCGGCGCCGCCGGCCTGGACGAGGAGGAAGACCTGTTCAGCCCGGTGCCGCGCGCGTTCCGCCGCCGCCTGCTGTGGCTGTCGATCAACCTCGGCACCGCCTTCCTCGCCGCCAGCGTGGTCGGCCGTTTCGAAGGCACCATCGAGAAGATCGTCGCGCTCGCCGTGCTGATGCCGATCGTCGCCGGCATGGGCGGCAACGCCGGCACCCAGGTGCTCGCGCTGATGGTGCGCGGCCTGGCCCTGGGCCAGGTCGGCGCGTCGAACGTGCGCACGCTCCTGTGGAAGGAGCTGCGCGTGGCGCTGCTGAACCGCCTCAGCCTCGGCCTGCTGCTCGCGGTGGTGGTCTTCGTCTGGTTCCGCGACCCGATGCTGTCGCTGGTGATCGGCTCCGCGCTCACCATCAACCTGTGTTTCGCCGCCACCGCCGGCGTGCTGGTGCCGCTGGGCCTCAAGCGCATGGGCTTCGATCCGGCGCTGGCCGGCGGCGTGATCCTGACCACGGTCACCGACGTGATGGGCTTCCTCGCCTTCCTCGGCCTGGCGACGCTGATCCTGCTGCGCTGACCTTTCCGGGCCGATCTTCTCGGGTCGGCCCTGTTCAGCCCATCCTGCTGCTGCGCCGACTGCCGTCGGTGGCAACGTCCAACATGCATCAATCCATGCAATTGCCCGACAGCGCGCCATCGATGATCCGCTGGTCGCGTTCCGGCAGGGTCCGGCCTGCGTTCACTGCGTAGGTGCGCGTCAGGGCGATGCCGCGGTCGATCGCCGCGAGGTTGCCGCGGAGCGCCCTGTCCGGTTCGGCGGCCAGGGTGCGCGCTGTGTGGAACAGGCGGAGCGCTTCGGCACTGTCGCCGGTGCGCAGGCGCAGTTCGGCGAAGGCACGATCGATCGAGAGGGCGGCCTCCCAGTCGAACGACCTGCGCGGATGCGCTTCCAGCCCGGACAGCGCCGCGCGTGCGCCATCGAAATCCCGCTGCCCCATCCTCGCCCTTGCGAGCATCGTGCGGCTGCCGATGATCCACGGATGGTCGCGGCCGTAGGTGGCGACCAGGCCGTCCACCGATTGCCGCAGATGGCGTTCGGCTTCGTCGGCCCGCCCCATGCACAGTTCGATCGCGCCCAGGCGATGGCGTGAGGTCACGGTCGTCGCATGCCCCGGGCCCACGATGCGGCCCAGATGCGCGACTTCCTCCGAAAGCAGCTGCCGGGCTTCTTCCCGGCGTCCCAGCACGAGCAACGGCAAGGCGCTGCGTGTGCGGGCGATGCTGGCGAAGCCGCTGTCTTCGCCGGACTCGGCGACGGCGATGGCCTGTGCGGCCCTGGCCGCTTCCAGGCCGCCGAGGCCATCGCCCAGGTAGCTCCGGCAGATGGAATCGCCGGTGAAGGTCACGCCCAGCGCGACCGGCTGCACACCTCGCCGGTCTGCGAGCATCGATCGGTAGATCTGGTGGCAGCGCCGGAAGTCACCGGACAGGTAAGCGCTCCAGGCCAGCGAATCGTCGCGGTACCAGCGCAATTCGTGCGTCCGCGCATCCTGCGGCGCGCGGCGCAGATCGACCGTCTTCAGCCGCGCCATCGCGGCTTCCGGGTTGCCCATGTGGTTGTCGAGGTCGGCGCGCAGCAGCTGGGCGTAGAGGGTCGAAGGCGACGTCGCGCCCTTGGTGGCCATCAGGCGCGCGATCGCGCGGTCGATCGCGACGCTGGCCTCTCCGTAGCGCCCGTGGCTGACCAGTGCGTCGCCGAAGATCAGATCGAGTTCGCCCGCCACGGCCGGCTGGCCGGCGAATCGCGACTGGATGCGGTCGGCGCCCTTCACGAGCGAAGCCACCAGCGTCGTTGACTGCGGATCGCCGAGGAAGGGGTCGCTGGCCATCAGCACGTCTTCCTTGAGGAAGCGCTGGATCTGCGACGATTCCGCCTGGGCGAGGCGCAGGCGATCGCGTTCCCGGACGGTGTGGAGCGTGAATGCGCAGACCAGTGCCACGATCGTCGCCACCGAGACGAGGCCGCCGGTGAACGGGACGGGATGGCGCGAGAACAGCTTGCGCAGGCGGTAGGGCATGCCGCCCGGATGCGCGCTGACCGGCCGCCGTTCGAGCCAGCACTGCAGGTCCGAGATCAGCGCCGACATCGTGCGGTAGCGATCCTCCGGGCGGATTGCCTGCGCCTTGGCGAGGATGGCGTCGAGATCCGACCGGCGCGTGCTCCTCACCGGCTGCAGGAGTTCGTCGAGCAGGCGACCGGCCTGCCAGATGTCCGATGCGACGCCGACGTGGGCCATCGCGCGCTGCTCGGGGCTGGCGTATCCGGGCGTGAAAGCCGTGGCCTGGTCGTGCTCCTGCACCAGCCCGGCGATGCCGAAGTCGAGCAGGCGTGCCCGCCCTTGCGCATCGACCAGCACGTTTCCCGGTTTGATGTCGCGATGGATCAGCAGCCGCCCGTGCGCGAACTCGATGGCCTGCAGCACCGGCAGCACGAGCATCACGCGCTGGCGTGCGTCGAGCGCATGCGCATCGGCATGCTGGTCGATCGGCAGGCCTTCGACGTATTCCATCGCGAACCAGGGCTGTCCGGCGTCGGTGCAGCCGCCGTCGATCAGGCGCGCGATGCTCGGGTGCGACAACTCGGCGAGGAATTGGCGCTCTCTGCGCAGCAGCGCGTTCCTCTCGGGCGATGGGCCAGCGTCCTCCAGGCATTTCAGCGCAACCTGCTGCTGGAATTCGCCATCGGCGCGTTCGGCGAGGTACACCACGCCCATGCCGCCTCTGCCGAGTTCCCGCACGATGCGGTATGCGCCGACACGCACGCCCGGCGCCAGGCGCGCGTCATCGAAGTGGCTGCGCAGCAGGTCGCGGAAGAACTCGCCGCCGAACAGTGCGTCCGCTTCCAGGAACTGGTCGCGCAGGCGCATCGCGTGCGACTCAGGCGGGCTGGTCGAGCAGCGAACGCAGCTGCGTGCGGGCTTCCTGCCACAGGCGCTGCGACGTGCGCAGCGGATCGCCCATCGCGATGGCGGTTTCCTCCGCGCTCAGTCCTGCGAAGAAGCGCAGCTCGACGATCTTCACGAGCCGCGGATCGATCTCGCCGAGCCGGCGCAGCGCATCATCGATTTCCAGGAGATCCTCCGCATCGGATTGCACGCAGGCGGAAGCCTCGATGTCGACCTTGCCGAGCGTGGTGTGCGTGCGGCCGCCCCCGCGCTTCGTCGCGACCCGGTCGCGCGCGTGGTTGATGATCAGCCGGCGCATCGCCATCGATGCCAGCGACAGGAAGTGGGCGCGATCGACGATGCCTTCCGCGCCTGAACGGGACAGCTTCATGTAGCACTCGTGCACGAGCGCGGTCGCGTCCTGCCGGGCGACGCCGGGCGACGCCCTGCGTGCGAGTTCCCTGAGATCTTCGTACAACAGGTGGACGACACGGTCCCACGCCGACGCATCGCCCTCCCTGGCTTTTTCCAGCAACAAGGTGATTTCGTTCGTCATTGCGATCCGGCTCGGTTCGTTTGTGCGGGTGCAAGACCGATCGAGGGGCGTTCCGTACAGCATCGATCGACCTCGTCGCGATGGCGCGAAGCGATCGCGCGCGACGCGTGGGGGCCGTTTCGCCGGGCGCCATGCCCGGGCACCGCATCGGCGAGGCCACGATTTGTGCATCAACTCGGCATGAAGCGCAAGCCGGTTCCTCGCGGGCACCGGATCCAGGCCGGCACGGCGAAGACAGGGATTTCGTCCGGACCAGGCTCCGGGTTCTCCGAGATCGAATGCGCCTCCAGAAGCCGCGCTCCCCTGGGTGCCTGCTCATTCCATCCGGTTATTGATTTGGTCATGCGTCACGCTTTGGCGCCGGAATGTCGATTCCCGTGTTCTACCGAACGGATGGCGTGCATGCACATGCAAGGCTCGCGCGCGCCGTCTCGCCGAACTGATGAACACCTACACACATTGAACGGAGAGAAATGATGAAGATCGGAATCAGCAACACGAGGCGCAAGACACTGGCGGTGACGATGCTCGCGATGACGGCCGTGCTGGGGGCGTCCCTTGCAACCGCAGGCGAAACGCGTCGTGCCACGACGCCCGCCGGCCTGGGGGTCTGGAAGCCGAGCACGATGATCGCAAAGCCCGGTGCCGGCACGACCAGCGGCCGGATCGTCGGCGGGACGCTGGCGCAGGGCGATCGCTCGTTCGCGGTCCATACCCAGGGCCAGTACTGGTGCGGCGGCACCATCATCGGCGACAGCTGGGTGCTGACGGCCGCGCACTGCGGTCGGCCGAACATCGTCAAGGCGGGGTCGACCAACCACACCCAGGCCACGTCGTACGATGTCATCGAGTACTACGCGCATCCGAACTACAGGGAGGCCACGGGCGATGACCCGTACGACATCGCGCTGATCAAGGTCCGCGGCACCTTCCCGACCAGTCTCATCCGCGCGAAGCTGGCGGATGCCACGGTGATGCAGGCCGTGGCCAGGCCGGGCGATCCGGTGACCGTGCTGGGCTGGGGCGCAACCTCGCAGGGTGGCAGCGGCTCGACCAGCCTGCGCGAAGTCACCATCCCGGTGGTGTCCGACGCGACCTGTGGAGCCGTCTACAACGGCACAGTCAGTCCCCTCGATCTCACCCCGGCCGTCGAGATCTGCGCCGGCCTGCCGGAAGGCGGCAAGGACTCCTGCCAGGGCGACAGCGGCGGCCCGCTGATCGTGCCCTACAACGGTTCGATCTACAGCGTCGGTGTCGTCAGCTGGGGTGAAGGTTGCGCCCAACCGAACAGGTATGGCGTGTATGCCGAAACCGCGGCCTTCCTCGCCTGGATCAACAGCTACACCGGCGGCGGCACCGGCACCGGCACGGTCGTGCACAACGTCAACCTGCCGTCGGTCTCGACCGGGAACTGGTCGTCGATCTATACGGTCGCCATCCCGGCGGGCACCACCAAGCTGGTCGTCAACACCTCCGGCGGCACCGGCGATGCCGACCTCTACGTCCGCGCCGGCGCTGCGCCGACCACCACCAGCTACACCTGCCGTCCGTACCTCAGCGGCAACACCGAAACCTGCACGATCAACAACCCGGTCGCCGGCACCACGTACTACATCGGCGTGCGTGCCTACAGCAGCTACTCCGGAGTGAACATGAAGGCGACCCGCACGCCTTGATCCATGCGCGGTGGCCGGGTCATGCCGGCCACCGCAGCGGGTCGCGTGGCAGTGCCTCGTGCATGGCAGTGCCGTCGTTGCGAGATCGGTGAATGGCGTTCGGCGTGGCGCAGCGAAGCGTCAGGCGATTGTGAAGTGTCGAAAATCTAAAAAGACATGAAAAAACGACTTGTTTCTCATTTTTGCTGCTGATGTCGACGGCAATGTGCGCCGGGGGCAATCAGTCGCTGCGGGTGGCATCGCACGGGATGCGGATGCTGGATGACGGACATCCGCATCATTGCGATTCCGGCTGCGGCGAATTTCGCATCAATGAACGATTTCACCTGATTTGATCAAGGAGACAAGGAATGCAATCAAGAACAATGGTGGGCTGGTGCGCACTGGCGGCTGCGGTCATGGCGCTGATGCATCCGGCCGACGCCACCGCGCAGTTCGTCGTCGCCGTCGGTGGCGACTCGTGCGACAGCACGCCGGCGGACTGCGACAAGACCGCGCGCGTGGTCGAGTCGATCAGGCCCTCCCAGGTCTGGATGCTTGGCGATGGTGCCTACGACGACGGTACGCTGGCGGAGTACCAGGAGCGATATCATCCGAATTGGGGACGTTTCCTGTCGATCACCAAGCCGATTCTCGGCAATCACGATTACTACGCAACGAAATCGGCGGATGGTTACTACGCCTATTTCGGCAACGCAGGTGTGCAGACAGGCACGAAAGGCCGCGGCTACTATTCGTTCGACGCCGGTGATCATTGGAGAGTCATCGCCCTGAACAGCGGCGAGTACGGGGATTCGTCCGATGCGCCCGGCCAGCTGGAATGGCTCAAGGCGGAGCTGGCGGCGAACACCAGGCCCTGCCTCGCGATGATGCTCCACCATCCGCTGATCTCCTGGGGCAACTACAGTCCGGGTTCGAGCGGTTATTCCCATCCGAACGTCAAGCCGCTCTACGATGCCGCCTACGCGGCCGGCGTCGATCTCGTCCTGACCGGGCACGATCACAATTATCAGCGTTACGTGAAGATGAATCCGAGTCTGCAGCCGGATCCGAAAGGCTTCGTGCAACTCATCGTGGGCACGGGTGGCCGCAACCTGTATCCGATGTCGAGCCAGGCGGCCAACCAGTCGATCCTGGCGGTTCGCGGCAGCAGCACCAGCGGCAGCAAGGCCGCTTCCGGCAGCGTGTTCGGTGTCGTGAAGCTGACCCTCAACCCGACGGGCTATGCCGGGGAGTTTCTGCCTTCGCACTCGCCGACGGGGTCGGACTTCGGTCAATCGACGCGTGCGGAGTTCTTCAGCGGCACCTGCAACGCAAAAGGATCCGGTGGCGGCACGGGCACGCTCGTCCACAACATCAACCTGCCGTCGGTCTCGACCGGCAACTGGTCGTCGACCTATACCGTGAACATCCCGACAGGCACCACCAAGCTGGTCGTCAACACCTCCGGCGGCACCGGTGATGCCGATCTCTATGTCCGCGCGGGCGCTGTGCCGAGCACCACGAGCTACACCTGCCGTCCGTACCTCAACGGCAACACCGAGACCTGCACGATCGACAATCCGGCCGCCGGCAGCACGTACTACATTGCTGTCCGCGCCTACAGCAGCTACTCGGGCGTGAACATGAAGGCGACCCGCACGCCTTGATCCATGCGCGGTGGCCGGTCAGCGCCGGCCACCGCTCACGGACCGGATGCCCTGCGGCTTTCCATCAGCCGCGCACCGGCCAGGATCATCGTCACCATCGTGCCGAGCTGGTCGATCAGCTCGGCGTCGCGTTCGGGCGGGGAATCCAGCGCGCTCGCGCCCATCGCGAACACCAGGCGGGTGATCGCCCGGGCGACCAGGGCGGGCTCGTGCAGCACCACGCCGTCCTTCGACGCCAGTCGTACCAGGTCGTGGCGCAGTTCGTCCTCGAACGTGGTCAGCTCGCGATCCACGGCGCGCTTGAACGCGTCCGAGCCGACCGTGCCTTCGCGCAGCAGCACATGCAGCAGGCGGTCGTCGGCGCGCATCTGCTCGAAGAAGGTCTGCAGCGAGCCGCGGACGATGCCGCGATTGCTCTTGTCGGCGCGGTGGCGCGCGGCGCCGACGATCCGGCGCAGCGACTGGCCGGCCAGCGCGATCAGCGCCACCGCCAGCTCGTCCATGTCGCGGAACTGGCGATAGAAGCTGTTCGGGGCGATCCCGGCCTCGCGGGCGACCTCGCGCAGGCTCAGCGTGGACACCGAGCGGTGCGGGCCGATCAGGCGCAGCGCCGCCGCGAGCAGGTCGTCGCGGGAGATGCCGGCCTTGCGGGCATGGGCGACCTCGGTATCGGGGGGCAGGGCGTCGGTCACGGGGCGGCTCCAGGCGAGCCGGCATCATAGCCCCGGAAATGTATATACAACTGTATAGACATCTGTATTCGCATGCGTATAGTGGGCGGCATGCCCCCGTCTCCCGCCCCGCTGCCCGACACGTCCTTGCTGGACCGCGCCTGGACCGCCCTGGTCCCCGACCACGTCTTCGATTTCTGGGCCGAGCGCGTCTCCCCGACCTGGTCGCGCCGCCGGCCGCTGGCCCGCGTCGTGGCCCGGGAGATCGCGGCGGACGACACCGTCACCCTGGTCCTGGCCCCCAACCGCCACGTCCGCAGGCCCGCGCCGGGCCAGCACCTGATGGTCGGCGCCGAGGTCGACGGCCGCCTGGTGCGCCGCAGCTACAGCCCGAGCCCGCTGCCCGGCGGGCGCTTCGCGATCACCGTGAAGGCCGTGCCCGGCGGGCGTCTGAGCGAACACCTCGTCCAACGTGCCCGCGTCGGCGACGTGCTGGCGATCGGCGAACCCTTCGGCACGCTCGCGCTGCCCGGCAGCGAGGCCCCGGTGCTGCTGCTCGCTGGCGGCAGCGGGATCACCCCGCTGATCGCGCTGCTGCGCGCTGAAGCCGCGCGCGCTTCGACGCGTCCGATCACGCTGGCCTACTGGGTGCGCACCCCGGGCGAGGCCTGTTTCGTCGAGGAACTGCGCACGCTGGCCGATGCGCATCTTGCGCTGCGCGTGCACATCGCCACGACGCGCGCGGCCGATCCGCGCTTCGCGCAGGGTCGGCTCGATGCGGACACGCTCGCGATGCTGGCGGCCGAGGGCAGTGCGCCGCACGTCATCGCCTGCGGCGGCGCCGGCTTCGTGGCGCATGCGCGCGCACTGTGCGCGCCGCGTGCCGCATCGTTCCAGGCCGAGGCCTTCAGTCCGCCCGACGTACTGCCCGGCGAAACGGGCGATGCCGAAGTGCGCCTCGCACGCAGCGGCACGACACTGCGCGTGCCGCGCAACCAGCCGCTGCTCGTCGCGCTGGAAGCCGCCGGCCTGCGCCCCGCGCACGGCTGCCGCATGGGCATCTGCAATACCTGCGCCTGCGGCAAGTCCGCCGGCACCACCCGCGACGTGCTCAGCGGCGCGCGCGATCCCGAGCCCGCCACCGCGTTGCGCCTGTGCGTGAACGCTGCGGCGGGCGACCTCGTCCTGGACCTCTGAACGCATGGCCACGCCCCGCAACCGCCCCCTCGGTGCCGACGAACTCGAGCGTTTCGGCGCCGAACTCGATGCGCTGCGCGAACGCGTCGTCGCAACGATCGGCCAGGCCGACGCCGACTACATCCGCCGCATCCACGCGTCGGTGCGCTGGACCGGCATTGCCGGTCGCGTGCTGATCGGCGCCGGCGCCATCGCCGGTGGCCTGCTCGGTGCGGTGCTGCATCCGGCGGCGCTCGCGATGCTCGTGATCGGCACGCTGCTGCTCGCGTTGTCGAAGATCCTCGAAAACATGGAGCTGGGCCACAACGTCATCCACGGCCAGTACGACTGGATGCAGGACCCGCGCTTCGACGGACGCAGCTACGAGTGGGACATCGTCGGCACCGCCGACAACTGGCGGAAGACGCACAACTGGCGCCACCACACCTGGACCAACGTGCGCGGCATGGACGACGACATCGGCTACGGCCTGCTGCGCCTGTTCCCGGAACAGCGCTGGAAGCCCTTCTACCTGGCCCAGCCGGTGGTCGCGGTGGTGTTCGCGATCCTGTTCGAATGGGGCATCGCCATCCAGGACCTGCGCCTGGGCCGCTGGTTCGCCGGCAAGGTGACGTTCGCGCAGCTGCGCGCCCAGGCCCGCCCGGTCGGCCGCAAGGCCGCGCGCCAGGTGCTGCGTGACTACATCGTCTTCCCGCTGCTCGCCGGGCCGTGGTGGCTCACCGTGCTGGTGGCCAACGCCATCGCCAACGTGATCCGCAACGTCTGGACCTACGTGATCATCTTCTGCGGTCATTTCACCGCCGATGCCGAGACCTTCTCGAAGGACTCGGCCATCGGCGAGTCGCGCGGCCACTGGTACCTGCGCCAGCTGCGCGGTTCGTCGAACATTTCCGGCGGGCGCTGGATGGACCTGATGTCGGGCAACCTCAGCCACCAGATCGAGCATCATTTCTATCCCGACCTGCCCGCCAACCGCTACGCCGCGATCGCGGTCGAGGTGCGCGAGATCTGCGCGCGCTACGGCCAGCATTACGACACCGGCTCGCTGCCGAAGCAGTTCGGCCAGGTGATCTGGCGGATCCTGCGCCACGCCTTCCCGAGCCGGCCGCGCCTGCGCCGCGACGCCGCCCTGGCCACCGCCCCCGGCTGATCCCCGTTGCGGCCCCTCGGCCGCACTGGCAGCATCGAGACTTCGCCAACCGGGGGTAAGCGATGTCGAATGCACGCAAGTGGATACGCTGGATCCAGTACGGGGCACTCGCGATCGTGGTCGGCGCGATCGTCGCGGATTTCCTGTTCCAGGATCGCTTTCCCGACGTCTTCGCAATCGTCGAGCGCGGCTTCATGCTGCTCGTGGTGGGCGTGGTGGGGTTCGGCGTCCTCGGCCTGGGCTGGCAGGCCCTCTCCGACCTCTCGCGCAGCCCCACCGAAGGCGTCACCGGCCCGGTGGAGATCGCCCTGCACGCGTCGCGCGCGGGGCAATGGGTGGTCGTGCTGATCGTGGTTGCGATGGGTATCGCCGCCGCATGGGGGTACGCCGCCTGGCCCGAAATCGACCCCGACTTCACACCGATCTCCGAGTGGGAACTGCAGTTCCAGGTGATGGCCGGCCTGTTCGTGCTGATCTGGACGGTGCTGCTGCTGGGCTTCCTGTCGATGACCCTGCGCAGGGCGCCGTGGTTCGTGCTGACGCCGCGCGGCTTCCTGTACGCGCCCGGCGGCATGTCCCCGGGGTTCGTGCGCTGGGAGGACGTGACCGAACTGCGCGAGACCGAGATCGTGTCGGGCCGTGGCCGACGCAGTCCGCAGCTCGAACGCGTCCTCGCGGTCGGCCTGCGCGATCCGTCGAAATACAGCGCACGCTACAACCCGATGCTCGGCGCGCTGGTGCGGCTCGGCGGCCAGCTCTACGCGGCGCAGACAGACGGCCCGGCCGACCTCCTGATCAACCCCGCCGACTTCGGTGCGCGCTACGACGAGATCCGGGCGCGGATGGAAGCCCTGCACGCCGAGGCGAAGCGCTGAGACGATTACTGGGTTGAGCACTGGGGTCAGGTTCACTTCGCATGAAGTGAACCTGACCCCAGTGCTCAACCTGACCCCCAGTAATCAGCCCAGCAGCGCCTCCAGCACCGCCATGCGCGCGGCGACGCCGTTGCTGACCTGTTTGAGGATCAGCGACTGGGGGCCGTCGGCGACGGCGTCGTCGATCTCCACGCCGCGGTTCATCGGGCCAGGATGCATCACCACCGCGTCGGGCGCGGCGCGTTTGAGGCGCTGCACGGTCAGGCCGTAGTCGCGGTGGTAGTCCTCCAGCGAGGACACCAGGCCCTGCTCCATGCGCTCGCGCTGCAGGCGCAGCATCATCACCACGTCCGCGCCGTCCAGCGCTTCGTCGAAATCGTGGGTGACATGGCAACCGTCGAGCGTGCCGTCGTCGGGCAGCAGCGAGGCGGGGCCGCAGGCGCGGATGTGCGTGGCGCCGAGCACGCGCAACGCGTGCAGGTCCGAGCGGGCGACGCGCGAATGCTTGATGTCGCCGATGATCGCGACCTTCAGTGCAGAGAAATCCGTGCCCTTCGCCTGGCGCAGGGTCAGCATGTCGAGCAGGCCCTGCGTGGGATGCGCGCTGCGACCGTCGCCGGCGTTGAGCAGGGCGGTGCCGGGATTCGCGGCGTCGGCGAGTTCGGCGACCGCGCCGTCCTCCCTGTGGCGGATCACGAAGCCGCGCACGCCCATCGCCTCGATGTTCTTCAGGGTGTCCAGCGCGGTCTCGCCCTTGGTCGTCGACGAGGTCGATGCGTCGAAGGCCAGCACGTCGGCGCCGAGGCGCTGCGCCGCGCGCTGGAAGCTCAGGCGCGTGCGCGTCGACGGTTCGAAGAACAGGGTGCAGATCGCGGTGCCGGCGAGCACGTGGCGCGCGTCGTGGCCGTCGGCGAAGTGCTGCGCGCGGTCGAGCAGGGCGCTGAGCATGTCGCGCGGCATGTCCTGCAGGGTGAGCAGGTGGCGCAGGCGGCCCTGGGCGTCGTATTGCGAAGAGGTGTGCATGGCGGTGTCAGCCTTGGGCTAATCGGAAGTCGGTTCGTCGATCATCACCGCGTCCTGCGGCATCGCCATCCAGCGATCGAGGATGATCGCGGCGGCCATCGCGTCGAGCAGGTCGGCATCGCGGCGGCGGCGCTGGCCCTCGGCGCGACCGGCGGCGAAGCGGCGCGCGGCTTCCTGCGAGGTGTTGCGTTCGTCCATCATCGCGACGGGCAGCTTGAAGCGCTCGCGCAGTGCATGGGCGAAGGCGCGGGCGCGCTCGCGGATCGGCTGGTCGCCGCCGTCGAGGGTCATCGGGTCGCCGACGATGAAACCGGCCGGTCGCCACTCGCGCTGCAGCTTGTCGATGCGCGTCCAGTCGATCGCGCCGTCGTGCACGTCGATCACCGCCAGCGGACGCGCGCTCAGGCCGAAGCCGCTGCCCACGGCCACGCCGATGCGGCGCGCGCCGACATCGAAGGCGAGCACCGGGCTGTCGGCGGGGATGCTCATGCGCGCACCCTGGCGTCGCTGAAGTCCCCATCCGCCATCACCACGCCGAATTCGATGATTTCCATCGCATGGCGCGGGACCGTGCCGCGGTCGCAGCAGGTTGCTTCGAAATCGATGACGAGATAGTGCGCGAACGTCGTTTCGGACATCGGCTCAGGCATGCCCGCTGTAGTCGGTCACGCGGGCGAGGTCCACGCCGATCCGGCCGGCGGCGGCCTGCCAGCGGGCTTCCAGCGGCAGGCTGAACAGCAGTTCGGCATCGCTTTCGGCGGTGAGCCAGGTGTTCTCGGACAGCTCCTGTTCGAGCTGGCCGGCACCCCAGCCGGCGCAGCCGAGCATCACCGTCGCGCGCGGCGGGCCGTCGCCGTGGGCGATGGCTTCGAGGATGTCGCGTGAGGTGGTGACGTACAGGCCGTCGACGACCTTCAGCGTCGAGTCCCAGGTGCGCGTGCCGTCGTGCAGCACGAAGCCGCGCTCGGGATGGACCGGGCCGCCGGCCAGCACCTGGCGTTCGCGCAGGCGGAGATCGTCGGTGGCGATGCCCATCTGCTCGAAGACCTCGCCCAGGGTGTACTCGGACGGGCGGTTGATGAGCAGGCCCATGGCGCCGTCGGCATCGTGCTGGCAGACCAGCGCCACGCCGCGCGAGAAATTGGGGTCCGCCAGCGAGGGCAGGGCGATCAGCAACTGATTGGCGAGGGGAAGTGTCTCGGGCAGCATGGCGCCATTGTAAGGCCATGCGCCGGCAGGCCCCACCCCGCTGCCGCGAGCGGGAGCGGGGGGGCATGCAGGGCGGTTCAGGCCGCGAACGGCACGCCGGTCTTCTCGCGCAGCTCGGCCTCGGTGACGCCCGGGGCCATCTCGACCAGCTTCAGGCCCTCGGGGGTGACGTCCATCACCGCCAGTTCGGTGATGATGCGGTCGACCACGCCCACGCCGGTCAGCGGCAGGGTGCATTCGGGCAGGATCTTGTGCTCGCCGTTCTTCGCGGTGTGCTCCATCAGCACCACCACGCGCTGCACGCCGGCCACCAGGTCCATCGCGCCGCCCATGCCCTTGACCATCTTGCCGGGGACCATCCAGTTCGCCAGGTCGCCCTGGTGGGTGACCTGCATCGCGCCGAGGATCGCCAGGTCGATGTGCCCGCCGCGGATCATCGCGAACGAGTCGTGGCTGCCGAAATAGCTGGCGCCGGCACGCGCGGTGACGGTCTGCTTGCCGGCGTTGATCAGGTCGGCGTCGACTTCGTCCTCGGTCGGGAACGGGCCGATGCCGAGCAGGCCGTTCTCGCTCTGCAGCCACACGTCCATGCCCTCGGGGATGAAGTTGGCGACGAGCGTCGGCAGGCCGATGCCGAGGTTCACGTAGGCGCCGTCGCGCAGTTCCTGTGCGGCGCGCTGCGCCATCTGGTCGCGGGTCCAGGCCATCACTTGTCTCCTGCGCGCACGGTGCGCTGCTCGATGCGCTTCTCGGGGGTCGGGTTCACGACGATGCGGTCGACGTAGATGCCCGGCAGGTGGATGTGGTCCGGATCGAGCGCGCCGACCTCGACCAGTTCCTCGACCTCGGCCACGCAGACCTTGCCGGCCATCGCGCAGGCGGGGTTGAAGTTGCGCGCGGTCTTGCGGAAGACCAGGTTGCCGGCGGCGTCGGCCTTCCACGCCTTGACCAGCGACACATCGGCCTTCAGCGCGGTTTCCATGACGTAGTGCTTGCCGTCGAATTCGCGGGTTTCCTTGCCCTCGGCGACCACCGTGCCGTAGCCGGTGGCGGTGAAGAAGGCGGGGATGCCCGCGCCGCCGGCGCGCAGGCGCTCGGCCAGCGTGCCCTGCGGGTTGAATTCCAGTTCGAGCTCGCCCGACAGGTACTGGCGCTCGAATTCCTTGTTCTCGCCCACGTAGGACGAAATCATCTTCCGGATCTGCCGCGTCGCGAGCAGCATGCCCAGGCCGAAGCCGTCGACGCCCGCATTGTTGGAGATCGCGGTCAGGCCCTTCACGCCGGAATCGCGCAGGGCTTCGATCAGGGCTTCGGGGATGCCGCAGAGGCCGAAACCGCCGACCGCGAGGGTCTGGTTGTCGGCGACGAGGCCGCGCAGCGCTTCGGCTGCATTGGGAAACACCTTGTGATTGCTCATTCCGACACCGTGCGGCGCATGGGGGGCTGGCTCCTGTCGGGACCGGGGGGTCCGTGAAAGCCGCGATTCTACCGGCTGCCGCTGACCGGGACACACCGTACTTTGGGGCATGTCCTTGCGCCCTGTGGCGGGTCGCCTCCTCGCTCTAGACTGGCAGCCCCGCCCGGGTCCTGGGACCGCCATGCCGCGCATCGCCTTCGTCACTGCCATCGCCACGCTCCACCGCGACGCGGACATGCCGCTGCTGCTCGAGGCCTGCGCGCGGGCGGGCCTCGACGCCGAGATCCGGGCCTGGGACGACCCCACGGTGGCCTGGTCGCGCTACGACCTCGCCGTGCTGCGCTCGCCCTGGGATTACTATGCGCGCCTGCCGGATTTCCTGGCTTGGTGCGCGCGTGCCGATGCCGCGACCCGCCTGCTCAACCCGCTCGGCATGGTCCGCTGGAACACCGACAAGCACTATCTCGCCGATCTGATCGAGGCCGGGGTGCCGGTGGTGCCGACCCGTTTCGTCGAACCCGATGCCGAACCGCTGCCGGCGCTGGACGCCGCACTGGCGGCCTTCGCCGATGCCGCCGAGCTGGTGGTCAAGCCTACCGTCAGCGCCGGGTCGGCCGACACCCAGCGGTATCGCCGCGACGAGGCTCTGGTCGCCGCCAACCACGTCGGTCGGCTGCTCGCCGCCGGGCGCGCGGCCATGCTCCAGCCCTACCTCGACGCCGTCGACAGCCGGGGCGAGTCCGCGCTGCTCTATTTCGACGGCGCCTTCAGCCATGCGATCCGCAAGGCGGCCCTGCTGCGGCCCGGCCAGGGAGGCGTGGACCACGTCGACCTCCCCGATGCCATCGCCCCGCGCGCGCCGGACCCCGACGAGCTGGCCACGGGTGAGGCCGTGCTCGCCGCGCTGCGCGCCCGCACCGGCGCCGACCCGCTGTACGCCCGGGTCGACCTGATCCACGATGCCGCCGGCCGGCCGACCCTGCTGGAGCTGGAGCTGACCGAGCCGTCGCTGTTCTTCGTCGAGTCGCCGGGCGCGGCGGATCGCTTCGTCGCAGCGCTGTTGCGGCGCCTCGCGGGCTGAGGGCCTGCGCACTGCGCATCCACCGCAGCGCGCATGCCGTATACCGCCGCAGGAACCGAGCAACCACTCGGGCGAAGACCGATAAGGTCCGGCCGATCAGGTAAAATTCCGGGCCTTCGCCGGGCGCGGCCCGTCCGTTCGCCCGGCCTCGGCTCTCCTCACCAGTTTCCGTACCCAGGACCCCCCGAACGATGAAGATTCTCGTCGGCTACAAGCGCGTGGTGGACTACAACGTCCGCATCCAGGTCAAGCCGGACGGTTCCGGCGTGATCACCGACGGCGTCAAGCTGTCGCCCAATCCCTTCGACGACATCGCGCTGGAAGAAGCCCTGCGCCTGCGCGACAAGGGCATCGCCACCGAAGTGGTGGTGGTCACCATCGCCCCGGCCGACGCCCAGCCGCACTTGCGCAACGGCCTCGCGATGGGCGCGAACCGCGCCATCCATGTCGTCAACGACCAGCCGATCGAATCGCTGACCGCCGCGCGCGCGCTGCTGAAGCTGGTCGAGCGCGAACAGCCCGACCTGGTCATCCTCGGCAAGCAGGCGATCGACGACGACGCCAACCAGACCGGCCAGATGCTGGCCACGCTGTGGGGCCGCCCGCAGGCCACGTTCGCCGGCAAGCTCGACATCGCCGACGGCAAGGCCACCGTGGTCCGCGAGGTCGACGCCGGCCTTGAAACCCTCGACGTGGACCTGCCCGCCGTCGTCACCACCGACCTGCGCCTCAACGAGCCGCGCTTCATCAAGCTGCCGGACATCATGAAGGCCAAGAGCAAGCCGCTCGAAACCATCGCGTTCGCCGACCTCGGCGTCGAATCGGGCGATACCAACAAGACCACCCACTACGCCCCGCCGGCCAAGCGCAGCAAGGGCGTAATGGTGAAGGACGCGGCCGAACTAGTCGCCGCACTCAAGGCGAAGGGGCTCCTGTAATGACCACGGTTCTCATCATTGCCGAACACCACGACGGCAAGCTCAATGCGTCCACCGCCAAGTGCGTCACCGCGGCGAAGGCGCTGAATCCCGCCGCCATCGACGTACTGGTGCTCGCCGCCGACCCGGCCGGCGTCGCCGCCGAAGCCGCCACCATCGACGGCGTGACGAAGGTGCTCGCGGTCGCCAACGCCGCCAATGCCAACGCCATCGCCCAGGTGCAGGCGCCGCAGGTCGCGAAGGCCGCCGCCGGCTACAGCCATGTCTTCGGCCCCAGCACCACCTTCGGCAAGGACCTGATGCCCTGCGTCGCCGCGCTGCTGGGCGTGTCGCAGGTCTCCGACATCATGGCCGTCGAAGGCAGCCACACCTTCAAGCGCCCGATCTACGCCGGCAACGCGATCATCACCGTCGAAGCCGCCGCCGACCGCGTCGTGGTCGCCACCGTGCGCACCGCCTCCTGGGCGGAAGCCGCGCGCGGCGGCAGCGCCGCCGTCGAAGCGGTGTCGGTCGACGCTGCGCTGCCGACCCACACCCGGTACGTCGGCCTCGCCGCCGGCAAGTCGGATCGCCCGGACCTGCAGAGCGCCGGTCGCGTGGTGTCCGGTGGCCGTGGTGTCGGTTCCGCCGAGAACTTCAGGATCGTGTACGACCTCGCCGACAAGCTCGGCGCCGCCGTCGGCGCCTCGCGCGCGGCGGTCGACGCCGGCTACGTGCCGAACGAACTGCAGGTCGGCCAGACCGGCAAGATCATCGCCCCGGAGCTGTACGTCGCGGTCGGCATCAGCGGCGCGATCCAGCACCTGACCGGCATCAAGGACGCCGGCACGATCGTCGCGATCAACAAGGACGCCGATGCGCCGATCTTCGAGATCGCCGACATCGGCCTGGTCGGCGACCTGTTCAAGGTGCTGCCGGAGCTGCAGGCGGCGCTGTAAGCACGGCCGTCATCGGCGTTTCCATCGCTGGACATGAAAAGAGCCGGGGAAACCCGGCTCTTTTCGTTCCCGGCACGGCGAGCGAGCCGTCCTGCCGGGTCCGGCGGGTCGCAGCGCGCCGGCCCCGTGCGCTATCGTGTCGCACCCCTTTGCAGTCCGTCGACATGGCGCAGCAGTTCGCACAGCACGACTTCGTGACCCGCGTCGATTTCGTGGTCGAACTGGCCAGCCGGCTGCACGCCTACGGCACCACGGCGCATCGCCTGGAAGGCGCGGTCACGGCGGTCGCCGCGAAGCTCGGCCTGGAGTGCGGGGCCTGGTCGAACCCCACCGGCATGATCCTGTCCTTCGGCCAGAGCGGCCGCGCCCCGCACGACACCGTGCGCGTGGTGCGCCTGTCGCCGGGCGAGACCGATCTCTACAAGCTGTGCGAGGCCGACCGCATCGCCGACGACGTGGTGAACGGGGCGCTGGGCCTGGAGGAAGGCCATCGCGCGCTGCAGGCGCTGGACCGGCCGGGCAGCTGGCGGGGGCGGGCCATGGCCGTGTTCGCCTTCGGCCTCACGGCGGCGGCGGTGGCCGGCCTGTGGCGCCTGCCCTGGCTGGACATCGCGACGGCCGGGCTCACCGGCGTGCTGCTGGGCCTGCTCGACCTGGCCACCCAGAACCGGCCGCGCCTGAAGGAAGCCAGCGACGCGCTGGCCGCGATGTTCGCCGGCGGCATCGCGGTGCTGGTGGCGAGCTTCATCGGCCCGCTCAACCTCAACACCGTCATCATTTCCTCGCTGATCGTGCTGATGCCGGGCATGGCGTTGACCAATGCGGTGAACGAACTGACCAACCAGAACCTGGTGTCGGGCACCGCGCGTTTCGCCGGCGCGATGAGCACGATCCTCAAGCTGGCGATCGGCATGATGGTGGCGCTGACCGCTGCCGAGATGATCGGCCTGCAGCCGCAGATCCGCGCGCTGCGCCCCCAGCCCGACTGGGTCGAATGGGTGGCGCTGCTGCTCGGGACCTACGCCTTCGCGGTGCTGTTCCGTGCGGACCGCCGGCATTACCCGCTAGTGATGCTGTCCGCCGCCAGCGGTTACCTGATCTCGAAATTCGTCGGTGGTGCCTGGGGCAGCACGGCCGGCGTGTTCGTCGCCGCGCTGGCGATGACCGCCGCCGGCAATGCCTATGCGCGCTGGTTCAACCTGCCGGGCGCGCTGGTGCGCCTGCCCGGCATCGTGATGCTGGTGCCCGGCAGCGCCAGCCTGCGCGGCCTGCTCGCGGTCGTGCAGGAACAGAGCATGGGCGCGGGCCAGGCGGCGGCGCTGGCGGCGCTGAACATCCTGCTCGCGCTGGTCGCGGGACTGCTGTTCGGCAACATCCTGATTCCCACGCGGCGCAACCTCTGAGCGCTCCGCGACGAATGCCCGGGAAATGGAACGTTCGAAACGAAGAACGCCGGCGCGAAGGCCGGCGTTCCGAACGCGTCGAAGCGAGGCGACCTCACTTCCTGATCAGGAAATCCTCGGGCTTCTTGCCCTTCTTGACCTGGTCGGCGAGCCAGCGCGGCTGCTTGCCGCGACCGCTCCAGGTTTCCTTGGGATTGGCCGGGTTGCGGTACTTCGGCGCGACCTTGCGCGTCGCGGTGCCTGCCTGTTTCGCGGCCTTCTTCGCCGCCGGGGCCTTGCCGCCGAACAGTTCGGCGATCGTGTAGCCCTCGGCTTTCGCGAGCGCGACCAGCTTCTTGCGGATCTGGGCGATCGGCTTGCGCTTGCTCAGTGCGGACTGCTGCTTCTTGGCTTGCGTGATCAACGCCTTGAGGTCCTTCTCGGTCAGGTCTTTCAAATCGAATGCCATAAACACTCCGGAAAATCAGGGGGTACCGCGCATCCACGCGGCGCGGGGATGATAATCAAAAAATGCCGGCATCGGGGTTTTGCGGATGGCGACGCATGATCCGGGGCGATGGGTGCGGATACCCGCATCGCCCCGTGCAATCGCGAAAATCGCTGCAAAAGACTGTTTCAGCGACGCGACAGACGCTCGAACAGCGTGGCGCGGTCGAGCTGATCCGCTTCGGCGGCGACGCGCGCGCGATATTCGAACGTGCCGGCGGCGAGGCCGCGCTCGGACACCACCACGCGATGCGGGATGCCGATCAGTTCGATGTCGGCGAACATCGCGCCCGGGCGCAGGCCGCGGTCGTCGAGCAGCGCGTCGAGGCCGGCGGCGTTGAGGTCGTCGTACAGGGCCTGCGCCGCAGCGGCGACGTTGGCGTCGTTCTTCGGATTGATCACGCACACCGCGACCTGCCACGGCGCCATCGCTTCCGGCCAGACGATGCCGTTGGCGTCGTGGTTCTGCTCGATCGCGGCGGCGACGATGCGGCTGACGCCGATGCCGTAGCAGCCCATCGCCGGGGTGACGGCCTTGCCGTTCGCGTCCAGCACGGTGCACTTCATCGCTTCGGAATACTTGCGGCCCAGTGCGAAGACATGGCCGACCTCGATGCCGCGCGCCAGGCCGAGCGTGCCGTTGCCGCAGGGCGAGGGATCGCCGGCGACGACGTTGCGGATGTCCGCGACCAGGTCGGGTTCCGGCAGGTCGCGGCCCCAGTTCACACCGGCGAGGTGGAAGCCGGCTTCGTTGGCGCCGACCACGAAATCGTGCATCGCCGCGACGCTGCGGTCGGCGACGATGCGGATGGCCTTGGCGGGCTTGACCGGACCGAGGAAGCCCGGCTCGCTGCCGAGGTGTTCGAGGATTTCGGCTTCGGTGGCCATGCGGTATTCGGCGAGGCCGGGCACCTTCGACAGCTTGATCTCGTTGACCAGGTGGTCGCCGCGCACCAGCGCGAGCACGAACTGCGGATTGCCGTCGGCGTCGGTACCGACCACGGCGACCGACTTGACCGTGCGCGTCAGCGGAATGCCCAGCAGCGCGGCGACGTCCTCGCAGGTCTTCTGTGTCGGCGTGTCGACCTTGCGCATCGTTTCGGTGGCCGCCGCGCGCTCGCCCGGCGACACGGCTTCGGCCAGTTCGACGTTCGCCGCGTACTCGGACGCATCGGAATAGGCGATCGCGTCCTCGCCCGAATCCGCGATCACGTGGAATTCGTGCGACGCGCTGCCGCCGATCGCGCCGGTGTCGGCGAACACCGCGCGGAACTTCAGGCCCAGGCGGGTGAAGATGCGCGCGTAGGTGTCGTACATGTTGCGGTATTCGGCATCCAGCGACGCATCGTCGATGTGGAACGAATACGCATCCTTCATCAGGAATTCGCGCGCGCGCATCACGCCGAATCGCGGGCGGATCTCGTCGCGGAACTTCCACTGGATGTTGTAGAAGTTGATCGGCAGCTGCTTGTAGCTGCTGATTTCCTGGCGCGCGAAATCGGTGACCACTTCCTCGGCGGTGGGGCCGTAGCAGTACTCGGCCTCCTTGCGGTCCTTGATCTTCAGCAGCTGGCCGCCGAATTTCTGCCAGCGGCCGGTCTCTTCCCACAGCTCGCGCGGCTGGATCGTCGGCATCAGCAGCTCGACCGCGCCGGCGCGGTTCATTTCCTCGCGGACGACGGTTTCCACCTTGCGCAGCACGCGCAGGCCCAGCGGGCTCCAGGTGTACAGGCCGGCGGCGAGCTTGCGCAGCATGCCGGCGCGGAGCATCAGCTGGTGGCTGACGACCTCGGCATCTGCGGGCGTTTCCTTTTCGGTGCGGAGATGGAACTGCGAAAGGCGCATGGGGGTCGATGGGGAGCGGACACGAAGCCCCCATTGTGCCCGATGTCGGCCAGCCCGGGGCCCGCCGGCCCTGCCGGGCGCGCGCGGGTCCGGCGGCGCCGGCTCAGAACGCGTTGGTGTTCGACGCCGGCGGCGGGGTCTCGGACTTGCCGCCCTTCTGGCCGCCGCTGGCCGGGGCGCTGCAGTTGGCGCGCAGGACGATCTGGTTGAGATCGAGCTGGCGCTTGCGCTCGGCTTCGTTGATGTCGCGGTCGGGCTTGCCGTCGTTGTCGCTGTCGACCTTCAGGGCCACGCCGCTGTTGATCAGGTCGATGTTGCTGCGCGCGCGGGCGCACTGCGGCGATTCGGCGGGCTTGTCGCCGGGCTGGGCGCCCTGGGTGGGCGACGCCGGGCGGTTGACGATCGTCCGGGACTCGAACTTGCCGGCCGGCGGCGGATCCTGCGAGTAGTGGGTGACGCCGTTGGCGTCCTTCCACTTGTAGACCTGCTGCCAGGCGCTCGCCGGTGCAGCCAAGGCCAGGGCAAGTGCCGAGGCGGCGAGGGCGGGAATGATGGCGCGGTTCATGGCGATACCTGCAGGCAACCGGTAGGGGCCCGGGGATTGCAGCACTCCGCCGGGGGCGGGTGCAAGCATCGAGCGTGTCCCCCGTCACTTTTCGCGTCGAACCAGGCCCCGGCAGCGGCCGGCCCCCGTCTGCGGCGTGACGCCGCTCACGCAATGCCATGCCGCCCGCCGCCGGATACACTGCGGCCATGGAACCCGAACACGCGCCCCCGCCGCCCCGCCGTCCCCGCGGCATCTACCTGCTGCCGAACCTGTTCACCACGGCGGCGCTCTTCTCCGGCTTCTTCGCCATCATCGCCGCCTCCCAGGGCCGCTACGAGGCGGCCTGCATCGCGATCTTCGTGGCCGCCGTGCTGGACGGCCTGGACGGCCGCGTCGCGCGGATGACCAATACCCAGAGCGAATTCGGGGTGCAGTACGACTCGCTGTCGGACCTCATCAGCTTCGGCATGGCGCCGTCGCTGGTGATGTACCACTGGGCGCTGGAGGCGCTGAAGCTCGACAGCGCGACCCTGGGCCGGATCGGCTGGCTGGGCGCCTTCCTGTATGCCGCCTGCGCCGCGCTGCGCCTGGCGCGTTTCAACAGCCAGGTCGGCACGGTGGACAAGCGCTGGTTCATCGGCCTGCCCAGCCCGGCTGCGGCCGGGCTGATGGCCAGCTTCGTCTGGGTGCTGCACGACCTAGGCTGGGCGGGCGAGGACGTGCGGTATGCCGCGCTGGTCGTGACCGTGGCCGCCGGCCTGCTGATGGTCAGCCGCTTCCGCTACCCCAGTTTCAAGGGCGGCAAGCCCGGTCCGCAGGGTGAGAAGGTGCCGTTCCTGGCCCTGCTGCTGCTCCTGGCCGTCATCATCGGCCTCGTCATCGACGCCGCGAAGGTGCTGCTGGTGGCCACGGCGGGCTTCGCGATCTTCGGCCCGCTGCTCGCGCGCCGGCAGGCGCGACGCCCGGTGGCGGCCGAATGAGCGCCGCGCCGCAGTGGGACCCGGTGCAGCGCGAGGTGCTCGCGGCGCTGGGGCATTCGCTCGACCGGCTGGCGATCGCCCTGCCGGGCACCGCGCATGCGATCCCGTTCGAATGGCCGGACGACCCGCTCGTCGACGCGCTGCTGCGCGCCGCCGCCCGGCATCGCGACGATCCGGATGCGCTGCGCGATGCGCCGGCCTGGCCGTCGCCGCAGGCGCTGCGCGCCGACCCGCGCGCCAAGCGCGCGCTGTGGCCGCGCCTGCGCGGATTGAGGCGTCGCGAGAGATGAGCGCGGCGCCGTTGCCGCCGCCGGACGACTTCGCGGACAGCCTCGCGCCGGCCGCACTGCGCGCGATGCGCGAAGACGACGTCGACGCGGTGATGGCCATCGAGGTCCGCGCCTATCCCTTCCCGTGGACCGCCGGCATCTTCCGCGACTGCCTGCGCGCGGCGTATCCGTCGTGGCTGCTGGTCCGCGGCGAGGTCATCATCGGCTACGGCATCATCAGCATCGCCGCCGGCGAGGGCCATATCCTCAACATCTGCATCGACCCGCTGGAGCAGGGGCGAGGCCACGGCCGGCGACTGCTGCGCAGCCTGGTGCAGGTGGCGCGCATGCATCGCGCCGAGCGCATCTTCCTGGAAGTGCGTCCGTCGAATCCCCGCGCGATCGGGCTGTACTTCGCGGAAGGTTTCAACGAGATCGGCCGCCGCCCGCGCTACTACCCGGCGAACATGGGCCGCGAGGACGCGATCGTGATGGCGATGGAGCTGCTGCCCGACGCGTGACCGCGTCGCTGCTTTCGTAGAGCGGACCTCTGGTCCGCTCATGCCTGCCGCCCCGTGCCAGCGGACCAGACGCCGTGTTTGCCACGTGAGGAAAGCCGAGCGGACCAAGGTCCGCTCTACGGGGCATGGCTCAGCCCAGGCGCGCGCGCTGCGCCTGCAGGGCGTCGAGCTTGGCGGTCCACTCGGCGAGACGGACGCGTTCCTGCTCGACCACCGCCGGCGGGACGTTGCCGCCGAACTTCGCGAGCTTGGCTTCGCTCTTGTCCTTCTCGCCCGCGACCTTGGCGATTTCCTTGTCCAGGCGCGCGCGCTCGGCGTCGAGGTCGACCAGGCCTTCCAGCGGCACGAACAGCTGCAGGTCGCCGACCACGGCCGGCGCGGCGGCCGGCGGTTCGCCGTCGATGGTGTCGATGCGGTCGAGCTTGAGCAGGAACGTCAGCTGCGCCGAGAACTTCGCGATGCGACCGGCGTCGTCGGCGTTGCCGCCACGGAACAGCAGCGAGACCTGCTTCGACGGCGAGATGCCGAGCGTGCTGCGGATGCTGCGCACGGCGGACACCACGGCCTTGAACCATTCGATGTCGGCTTCGGCCGAGGCGTAGCCCTCGGCGCCGAAGTCGGTGGCCTGCGGGTAGCGGCGCACGCAGATGCTGGCGTCGGCGATGCCCAGCTTCGGCGCGACGTGGCGCCACAGTTCCTCGGTCACGAACGGGGTCAGCGGGTGCAGCAGGCGCAGCAGCGATTCCAGCACGTGCAGCAGGGTGTGGCGGGTGCTGTTCGCGGCTTCGGCATCGCCGCCGGCGAGCGCCGGCTTGGCCAGTTCCACGAACCAGTCGCAGAACTCGTTCCAGGCGAATTCGTACAGCGCCTGCGACAGCAGGTCGAAACGGTAGCTGGCGAAATGCTCGCCGGCTTCGGCACTGACCTTCGCCAGGCGCGAGAGGATCCAGCGCTCGGCGTCGGTCTTCGGCTGCGGCGCTCCGCTGGCCGAGAAGCCCTCGGTGTTCATCAGCGCGAAGCGCGTGGCGTTCCACAGCTTGTTGCAGAAGTTCTTGTAGCCCTCGCAGCGGGCCATGTCGAACTTGATGTCGCGGCCCGGGCCGGCGAGCGCGGTCATGGTGAAGCGCAGTGCGTCGGCGCCGTGGGCGGCGAAGCCTTGCGGGTAGTCCTTGCGCAGTCCCTTTTCGATGTTCGCGGCCATCTTCGGATTCATCAGGCCCGTGGTGCGCTTGGCGACCAGGGTTTCGATGTCGATGCCGTCGATGATGTCCAGCGGGTCAATGATGTTGCCCTTCGCCTTCGACATCTTGTTGCCGTCCTTGTCGCGGACGAGGCCGGTGATGTACACGTCGCGGAACGGCACGCGATCCACGTCCGGCGTGTCCTTCGGCATGAAGTGATCGGTCATCACGATCATGCGGGCGACCCAGAAGAAGATGATGTCGAAACCGGTCACCAGCACCGAGGACGGCACGCACTGGTCGAAGCCGCGCTCCTGCATCGCTTCCGCATTCGGCCAGCCCATCGTGCTGATCGGCCACAGGCCGGAGGAGAACCAGGTTTCGAGGACGTCGTTGTCCCGGCGCAGCGGGATGTCGCCGACCTTCGCGCGCACTTCGGCCTCGTTGCGGCCCACGTGCACGTTGCCGGCCTCGTCGTACCACGCCGGGATGCGGTGGCCCCACCAGAGCTGGCGGCTGATGCACCAGTCCTGGATGTTCTCCATCCAGTGACGATAGGTGTTGATCCAGTTCGGCGGCACGAACTTCACGCTGCCGTTCTCGGCGAGTTCCATGCCGCGACGCGCGAAGCCGTCCATCTTCACGAACCACTGGTCGGTCAGGTAGGGTTCGATCACCTGGCCTGTGCGGTCGCCACGCGGCACCTGCAGCTTGTGCGGTTTGGTTTCGATCAGCAGGCCGGCTTCTTCGAGCTGCGACACGATCAGCTTGCGCGCCTCGAAGCGATCGAGGCCGCGATACTGTTCCGGCGCGTTGTCGTTGACCTTCGCCTCATCGGTGAAGATGTTGATCATCGGCAGGTTGTGGCGATGGCCCACCGCGTTGTCGTTGAAATCGTGCGCGGGCGTCACCTTCACCACGCCGGTGCCGAAGGCGCGGTCGACGTAATCGTCGGCGATGATCGGCAGTTCGCGGTCGCACAGCGGCAGGATCACGGTCTTGCCGATCAGGTGCGTGTAGCGCGGATCTTCCGGATGCACCATCACCGCGGTGTCGCCGAGCATGGTTTCCGGGCGCGTGGTCGCCACGATCAGGTAACCGCGCGTCTCGCGCAGGGTCTCGTTGCCGTCGGCATCGTGCTCGACGTGCTCGTAGGTTTCGCCGTTCGCCAGCGGGTAGGCGATCGACCACAGGAAGCCGTTCTCTTCCTCGCTGACCACTTCGAGGTCGGAGATCGCGGTCTTCAGCACCGGGTCCCAGTTCACCAGTTTCTGGCCGCGATAGATCAGGCCCTGTTCGTACAGCTTCACGAAGGCTTCGATCACCGCGTCGGAGGCCATCGGGTCCATGGTGAAGACGCTGCGCGTCCAGTCGCCCGACGTGCCGAGGCGACGCATCTGGCGCTCGATGGTGCCGCCGGACTGCTGCTTCCACTCCCACACGCGGTCGATGAATTTCTCGCGGCCCAGCGAATCGCGGGTCTCGCCCTGGCCGGCGACCTGCAGGTTGCGCGAGACCACCATCTCGGTCGCGATGCCGGCGTGGTCGGTGCCCATCTGCCACAGCGTGCGGTAGCCGCGCATGCGGTGGTAGCGGATCAGCGCGTCCTGCAGGGTGTGCTGGAAGGCGTGGCCCATGTGCAGCGTGCCGGTGACGTTCGGCGGCGGCAGCAGGATGGTGTACGCGGGGCCGTCGCCCTGCGGCGCGAAGACGCCGCTCGCTTCCCACTCGGCGTAGAGACGGGATTCGAAATCTTTGGGTTCGTAGCCGGAAGCGAGGGTGGTCATGATTCGGGACTCTGTGTGCTTTGGATTGTCATCCCGAGCGCAGCGAGGGACCTGCTGCATCGCTTTTCGTTGCAGAAAAGCAGGTTCCTCGCTGCGCTCGCTCTGCCCTCTCCCCCGCAACGCGGGGGAGAGGGTGGGGTGAGGGGGCGCTACATATCGTATTTCTTCAGTTCCAGCCCGCGCGCCTGGTACTGCTTCCAGCGCTCGCGCAGCGGGCCGCGCGCGGACTCGTCGGCGGGCACCACTTCCAGCACGCGCTCGAAGCTGCCGTCCACGGGTGCATCGCGCAGGTTGATGACCAGCGCGCGCAGCGGCACGTCGGCGTCGGGCGCGGCGATCAGCACCGGCGTCAGTTCGTCCTCGTCGTCGGTACCGGCGATCTGGTGCGGGATGTAGGCGTTCTCGTCGAACGCCCACAGCAGGTCGTCCAGCGCCTCGGCCTGTGCCGCGTCGCGCGCCAGCACCAGGGTCCACAGATTCGCGTCGTAGGCCTTGCGCGCGAGTTCGCACACCAGGCGCAGCGGCTCCTCGCGGAACCGCGGCTTCTGGATCAGGTAGAAATCGGCGCGGGGCACGAAGCGATCAGCCCTGCGCGCGATCGAGCAGCCACTGCGTCAGCAGGCCGACCGGGCGGCCGGTGGCCATGCCCATCTTGCCCTCGTCGTTGGCGACGCCGGCGATGTCCAGGTGCGCCCAGCGCTGGCCCTCGGCGAAGCGGGCGAGGAAGCAGCCGGCGGTGATCGCGCCCGCGTTGCGTCCACCGATGTTGTAGACGTCGGCGAAGTTGGAGTTGAGCTGGGTCTGGTATTCGTCCCACAGCGGCAGGCGCCAGGCGCGGTCGAACACGTGCTCGCCGGCCTGGGTGAGTTCGACGGCCAGGTCGTCGTGCTTGCTCATCAGGCCCGTCGCGTATTTGCCCAGGGCGATGATGCAGGCGCCGGTGAGGGTGGCCACGTCGACCAGCGCCTGCGGCTCGAAGCGTTCAGCGTAGGTCAGCGCGTCGCACAGGATCAGGCGACCCTCGGCATCGGTGTTGCCGACTTCGATCGTCTTGCCGGACATGCTGGTCAGCACGTCGGACGGGCGGTAGCTGTCGGCGTCGGGCATGTTCTCGACGGCCGGCACGATGCTGATCAGGTTGATCGGCAGGCCCATCTTCACCGCGGCGACGAAGGTGCCGATCACCGTGGCGGCGCCGCACATGTCGTACTTCATCTCCTCGATGCCGCCCTGGGTCTTGAGGTTGATGCCGCCGGTGTCGAAGGTGATGCCCTTGCCGACCAGCACGAAGGGCTTGGCGTCGCCGCCGTTGTTCCACTTCAGCACGATGAGCTTCGGCGGATTGGCCGAGCCGCGCGCCACGGCCAGCAGCGAGCCCATACCCAGGGCTTCCATCTGCGCGCGGTCGAGCACCTCGCACGCGGCCTTGTCGTGCTGCGCGGCGAACGCCGTCGCCTGGTCTGCCAGGTAGGACGGGTTGCAGATGTTCGGCGGCAGGTTGCCCAGCTCGCGGGTGACTTCGACGCCGGCGGCGATCGCGGCGCCCTGCGCCAGCGCGGTGGCGTCGCTGCCGGCCACCGACACGGCGACCAGCGCGCTCTTGCCCTTGTCCTTGTTCTTCTCTCCCAGGGTGGCGTGGTAGCGGTACAGCGCATGGCCGAACGCGATCACGGCCTGGCGGATGTTCCAGGCGGCATCGCGGCCGGTCACGACGACTTCGCTGATCGTGAACGTGGCGTTGGTCGCGGCGCCGTCCTTCAGCGCGCGGGCGGCGTCGCTGGCGGCCTTGATGTACTGCGGCACGCCGAACTTGGCGGCATCGCCCAGGCCGACCACCAGCACGCGCGGCGCGGCGATGCCGGGCAGGTCGTGGAGCAGGGCGGTCTTGCCGGTCTTGCCGGACACGTCGCCCCGGGCGATGAGGGCGGCGATGCGGCCACCGCTGGCGGCGTCGAGGGCCTGGCCGCTGGCGGTCAGCGTCTTGTCGGCGAAGGCGCCGACCACGATGCAGTCGCTGGCGAGGGTGGCGGCCTCGGCGGCCGGGGCGGTGTGGAGGGCGAAATCGAGGGCCATCGGTCGGGTTCCGTACGAGCGGGAGAAGGGGCGTGGCGCGGGGCGGCGGTGCGGGCGAGCGGCGACGGGTGCCTGAACCGGCCGGGACGACGGCGTTCAGGTCCGGCGCCTTTCCGATCACGGCATTCCGTACAATCCCCCGACGCCCTGCGGGCCCGGAAGACGGTGCCGGACGGGACTGCCCGTGCCGGATCCGGCGCCGGGCAGGCGCCGCGAACACGCAGAACCTTGAAGTTTAAAGCAAAGCCCGGGTGGGATGCCCGGCCCCGGACCCAGCCCCGCCTGATGCTCAAGCTCGATCGTTACCTCATCCGCGAATTCGCGCAGAGCACCTTCGCCGTCCTGGTGGTGGTCCTCATCGTGCTGGTGGGTGGGGCCTTCGCCGACGTCCTGCAGGACGTGGCCCGGGGCAAGGTGCCGGCGGCGATGCTGCTGGCCCAGCTGGGCCTGGTCTTCCTGAAGTGGCTGCCGATGATCCTGCCGCTGGCGGTGATGCTGGGGCTGATGCTCGCCGTGGGCCGGCTGTACCGCGACGCCGAAATGCCGGTGCTGGTCTCGATCGGGGTCGGCCCGGGCCGGATGCTCCGCCCGCTGGCCTGGATGGCGCTGCCGGTGGTGGCCGCCGTGGCGCTGTGCTCGCTGTGGCTGGGTCCCTGGGCCGACCGAACATCGGCGCGGATGATCGAGAGCGCCAGCCGCAACCTGCTGATCGCGGGCATGGAGCCGGGCCGCTTCACCGAACTGCCCGGCGGCGGCGGGGTGATCTACGTCGGCGGCATGACCGACAGCAACCGGCAACTGCAGAAGGTCTTCGTCTACCGGCAGAAGGACGACCGCTTCCACGTCACCACCTCGCAGACCGGCGTGCTGTCGGTCCACAACGAACGCGACCGCTACCTGATGCTCGAACAGGGCTTCGAGGTCGAAGGCCCGATGGGCGATGGCCGCGATTTCCGCCTGATGCGCTACGCCGGCAACGAGGTGCGCCTGCCCGACAGCATCGCCCCGAAGCGCAAGAGCGATGCGGTCGAGCTGCAGCCGACCCTGGCGCTGCTGGGCGATCCGCGCCTGGAGGCGATCGCGCAGCTCCATGGCCGCCTCGCGCCGCCGCTGCTGACCCTGGCCTTCGCCCTGCTGGCCGTGCCGCTGGCGCGCAGCGCGCCGCGACAGGCGCGCTACGGCAACCTGGCGGTCGGTTTCCTGATCTACCTGTTCGGCCTGCTGCTGATGATGCTCGGCACCGAATGGATCGAAGCCGGCAAGCTGCCGGCGCAGCTCGGCCTGTGGTGGCTGCTGCTGCCGCTGCTGGCGCTGGCGGTCTGGATGTATGCCAATGACGGCGCGATCCGCCGGCCGCGCGTGGCCCGTCGCGAGGCGCGCGCATGAAGCCGTTCCCGAAGCTGCACGATCTGTACATCGGCCGCGTCGTGCTGGGCTCGGTGCTGCTGGCCTGGGCGGTGCTGGTCGGGCTGGACACGCTGATCGGCGGCCTGATGACCGAAATCAGCGACGTCGGCACCGGCAACTACGACCTGATGGCCGCGCTCACCAACGTCGTGCTGACCCTGCCGCGCCGCGCCTACATGCTGTTCCCGTACGCGGCGGTGATCGGCGCGGTGATCGGCCTGGGCCAGCTGTCGGCCAGTTCCGAGCTGACCGTGCTGCGCGCGCTGGGCCTGTCGCGCCGGCGCATCAGCCTGTCGGTGATCCTGTCGCTGACCGTGCTGACCGGGCTGATGGTGGTCAACGCCGAAACCCTGGCGCCATGGGCGCAGCGCCGCGCCGACACGCTGAAGGCCTCGGCCAAGTCGAAGGACGTGATCATCGCCCAGTACTCCGGCCTGTGGGCGCGCGAGGGCGACGTGTTCCTCAATGCGCAGACCGGGCTCGAGCGCAACGAGAACGGCCGCCAGTGGCTGCAGCTCAACGACGTGCGCCTGTTCGAACTGGCCGCCGACGGCCGCCTGGCCTCGATCACCCGCGTCGGCGTCGCCGAGCACCATGCCGGCGAATGGATCCTCCGCGACGTGGTGCGCACGCGCTTCGACGCCAAATCCGCCGTGCGCACGACCGCGAAGGAAGAGCGCTGGGCCTCGAAGCTCGACGCCGCCGCGCTGGCCGCGAACACGCGCAACATCTGGCGCCCGCGCTACATGACCGCCGCCGCGCTGAAGGACGGCATCGACTACCGCCTGCGCAACGACCTCGATCCCAGCGAATTCCAGGAACACTACTGGGGGCGCTGGTTCTACCCGGCGAACGTGCTGGTGCTGTGCCTGCTGGCCATCCCGTTCGCCTTCGGCTCGCTGCGCAGCGGCGGCCTGGGCAAGCGGCTGTTCATGGGCATCGTGTTCTCGCTGGGCTTCTGGCTGGTGCAGACCCAGTTCGTGCGCCTCGCCGGCGTCTTCAAGTTCGACTACCGCATCGCCTACCTGATCCCCGCGCTGGCGATGGTCGGCTTCTCGCTGTGGATGTTCAAGCGGCGATCGGGCTGATCGATCAATCTGGATGATCTCCACGGCGATGCCGTGCGCATCAGCGCTTTTCCACCCGCACCATCCGCGTCCCGCTGGCGCGGTCGTGCCAGGTCAGGCGGTCGCGGTCGATCCAGGCCCACCAGAAGCCGAGGCCGCCGAGCAGCAGCGAGGGGATGCCGACCAGGAAACGGCGGACCAGCTGCGCGCGGGTGGGCGTGGCGCCGTCGATGCCGGTGACGCGCAGGCGCCAGGGGCGCATGCCGAGGGTCTGGCCGCCGCGCGCCCAGCTGGCCACGGCGTAGGCGCCGGTGGCGAGGATGCAGCACAGCCAGAGCAGCACGCCGAGCGGGCTCGCGGTTTCGAGGATCTCGCGTTCGCCGTGGCCGGCGAAGTAGTAGCCGGCGTTGAACAGCGCCGAGATCAGCATCCACACCGCGACCACTGGCCACAGGTCGTAGAACAGGGCGAGCAGGCGCAGCAGGAGGTAGGGTTTCGATGTCTGCACGGAGGCGGCAGGGGTGTCGGTGGTTCCGGTCATCGCGACAGGATAACCGGCCGCCGCAGCGCTCGCGGTACGCTGTGGCCATGAGCACGCCTTCGACCGCGACCACGCCCGCCGAGCGCCGCATGCGCGCGCAGGCCCTGCCGCCGCTGCGCGATGCCGACGCCGCCGCGATCCACGACTTCGTCGAGGCGATCTGGGCCGAGGCGGGGCTGGCGAAGCAGACCCAGGCCAGCTACCGCCGCGACCTGGAGGGCTTCGCGCGCTGGCGCGACGGGGCGGGCGGCGGACTGGCCGGTGCGGATCGCACGGCCCTGTTCGACTACTTCGCCTGGCGCACGCGGCAGGGCTACTCGCCGCGCAGCAATGCGCGGCTGCTGTCGACGCTGCGCGCGTTCTTCGCCCTGCGCGTGCGGCGCGGCCAGCGGACGGACGACCCGACCGCGCTGCTCGATCCGCCGAAGCTGCCGCGCTCGCTGCCCAAGGCGCTGGGCGAACGCGAGATCGAAGCCCTGCTGGCGGCCCCGGACGTGTCCACGCCCCTCGGCCTGCGCGACCGCGCGATGCTGGAGCTGATGTACGCCGCCGGCCTGCGCGTGAGCGAACTGGTCGGCCTGCCGGCGACGGCGGTGAACCTGCGCCAGGGCGTGCTGCGGGTGACCGGCAAGGGCGGCAAGGACCGGCTGGTGCCGCTGGGCGAGGAGGCGCAGCACTGGCTGCAGCGCTACCTGGCCGAGTCCCGGCCGGTGCTGGCCGGGCGGCGTGCGCCGGCGACGCTGTTCCTCGACGCCGGCGCGGAACCGCCCAGCCGCCAGGCGTTCTGGTCGCTGGTGAAGCGGCACGCGGCGGCGGCGGGCATCGACCCCGCCCGGATCAGCCCGCACGGCCTGCGCCACAGCTTCGCCACCCACCTGCTGAACCACGGCGCGGACCTGCGCGTGCTGCAGATGCTGCTCGGCCATGCCAGCCTGTCGACCACCCAGATCTACACCCTCGTCGCCCGCGAGCAGCTCAAGCGCCTGCACGCGCAGCACCACCCCAGGGGATGAGCGCGGAGTGCGGTTGGCCCGCGCAGCTGCAATCGCCGTCACATCCGGCGGCGCCCCGGCCCGTTTGGGGCCGTGCGACAATCGATGAACTTTCCCGGGCCAGGATGGTCCCCATGTTGCCCAGATACCTTCTTCAGACGATGGAACCCGCTCGCATGAAATATCCGGTCTTCGCGCTGCTGTGCGCCCTCAGCCTGTCCGCCTGCGCGCAGACTGCACCCGCCGGCGCCGACAAGGCCGCCGCAGCACCCGCCGCCAAGTCGCCGGCCGAGGTCGAGAAGCGGGTCCGTTCCGCGCTGGCCAAGCTCGCGCCGAAAGCCGAACTGGACCGGGTCGCGCCGGCCGCCGTCCCCGGGTTCACCGAAGTCATCACCGAAGGCCAGGCCCTCTACGTCAGCAACGACGGCCGCTACCTGATCCAGGGCGCGCTGTTCGACATCGACAAGAAGGAAGACGTCAGCCAGCTGGGCCTGAGCGTGGTCCGCCGCGCCGAAATGGCCAAGATCCCGGCCAGCGACCGCATCGTCTTCGCCCCGGTCGGCCCGGCCAAGCATCGCGTCGCGATCTTCACCGACATCGAATGCGGCTTCTGCCGCAAGCTCCACGAGGACATCGCCGAGTACAACAAGCGCGGCATCGCCATCGAATACCTGGCCTTCCCGCGTTCGGGCCTGGAGAGCCCGGACGGCCTCGCGATGCAGTCGGTCTGGTGTGCCAGCGACCGCCGCAAGGCGCTCACCGACGCCAAGGCCGGCCGCCCGGTGCCGCCGATGGCCTGCAGGAACCCGGTCGCGGACCAGTACGAGTCCGGCCGCCGCATGGGCCTGACCGGCACGCCGATGATCATCAACGAAGACGGCCTGATGCTCCCGGGCTACCTGCCGCCGGACAAGATGCTGGAATCGCTGGACAAGCTGGCCACCCAGGGCGAGGCCGCGCGCGCCGCAGGCGGCAGCGCCGCCGGCGCCCCCTGATCTTTGCCTCCTTCCCCCGCAAGGCGGGGGAAGGCCGGGATGGGGGTGCTCGTGTTTCCTGCGTTTGACGTGTCGCCCCACCTCGATCCTCCCCGCCTGCGGGGGAGGACTTCAAGGCGCAAGGCCGCCCGGGCGCATTCCATCCGTCCCGGGCAGGGCGCATCCGGTACAATCTGCGGCCCGCGCACAACACCACACCGGACATGATCGTCCTCGAGGGCCTGCCGGCCCTATCGCCGTTCCGCCGCGACCGCCTCGAAACACGCCTCCAGGCCCTCGTTCCCGGTCTCCGTATCGTCGGCGCCTGGTTCACCTACTGGGTCGAGCCCGAACCGGGCCACACCCCCGACGCCGACACCCTCCAGCGCATCCTCGAAGCGCACGGCCATCGCGAGCCCCTGGCCGCAGGCGCCGTCTCGCGCTTCGTCGCGCCGCGCCTGGGCACGATCTCGCCCTGGGCGAGCAAGGCCGGCGAGCTGCTGCGCGGCGCCGGCCAGCCGGTCCGCCGCGTCGAGCGCGGGACCCGGATCGACGTGGCCGGGTGGCCGTCCGATGCCGCCAGCCAGGCCGCCGTGGCCAAGGTGCTGCACGACCCGATGACCCAGTCGCTGCTCGCCGATGCGAACGACGCTGCCGCGCTGTTCGCGGTGCCGGCGCGCGGCGAGCTTGAAGTCATCCCGCTGGCGCAGCTCGAAGCCGCCAACGCGCGCCTGGGCCTGGCCCTGGCCGACGACGAGATCGAATACCTGCGCGCGCGCTACGCCGAGCTGGGCCGCGACCCGCACGACGTCGAGCTGATGATGTTCGCGCAGGCGAACTCCGAGCACTGCCGGCACAAGATCTTCAACGCCAGCTGGACCATCGACGGCCGGGAGCAGCCGCTGTCGCTGTTCCGGATGATCAAGCACACCCACCAGCAGACGCCCGACCACACCCTGTCGGCGTACAGCGACAACGCGGCGGTGGTCGAGGGCTATCCCGCGAAACGCTTCCGTCCCGATCCGGTGACGGCCGAGTACCGCGCCGAAGCCGAGACGCCCAGCGCGTTCTGCATCAAGGTCGAGACCCACAACCATCCCACCGCGATCTCGCCCTTCCCCGGCGCCTCCACCGGCAACGGCGGCGAGATCCGCGACGAAGGCGCGACCGGTCGCGGCGGCAAGCCCAAGGCCGGCCTGTGCGGCTTCAGCGTCTCGCACCTGCGCATTCCGACCCTGCCGCAGCCGTGGGAAGCCGAACGCGCGCTCAATCCGCGCATGGCGCCGGCGCTGGAGATCATGCTCGACGGCCCGATCGGCGCCGCAGCGTTCAACAACGAATTCGGCCGCCCGAACCTCACCGGCTACTTCCGCAGCTTCGAGCTGCGCGACGGCGAGGGCCTGGTCCGCGCCTACGACAAGCCGATCATGCTCGCCGGTGGCCTCGGCGCGATCGATCGGCCGATGGTCGCGAAGAAGACCCTGTCGCCCGGCGACGCGGTGATCGTGCTCGGCGGCCCGGCGATGCTCATCGGCCTCGGCGGCGGTGCCGCCAGTTCGGTGGCCTCGGGCGAAAGCGCCGAAGACCTCGATTTCGCCAGCGTGCAGCGCGACAACCCGGAAATGGAGCGGCGCTGCCAGGAAGTGATCGACCGCTGCGTCGCGCTCGGCGAGCGCAACCCGATCCTGTGGTTCCACGACGTGGGCGCGGGCGGCCTGTCCAACGCCATTCCCGAACTGCTGCACGACAGCGGCGTGGGCGGCGTGATCGACCTGGGCAAGGTGCCCACCGACGACCCGTCGCTGTCGCCGATGCAGCTGTGGTGCAACGAGTCGCAGGAGCGTTACGTGCTCGGCGTGCCGCAGGATCGCCTGGCCGAATTCGCGGACCTGTGCGCGCGCGAGCGCTGCCCGTTCGCGGCGGTGGGCGTGGCGACGGCGGAAGAACGCCTGGTCGTCGGCTACGGCGCGACCGTGGACGCGCGTCCGCATACGCCGGTGATCGACCTGCCGATGGACGTGCTGTTCGGCAAGCCGCCGAAGATGCATCGCGACACCCGCCGTCCGGCACCGATGCGCTGGCGCGCGCTCGACGGCCGCGCCATCGACCTGCACGAAGCCGGCCTGCGCGTGCTCGCGCATCCGACCGTCGCGGCGAAGAACTTCCTCATCACGATCGGCGACCGCTCCGTCGGCGGCCTGACCGCGCGCGACCAGTTTGTCGGCCCGTGGCAGATGCCGGTGGCCGACTGCGCGATCACGCTCGCCGGTTTCGACACGAATGCCGGTGAAGCGATGGCCGTGGGCGAGCGCACGCCGCTGGCGCTGATCGATGCCGCCGCCGCCGCGCGCATGGCCGTGGGCGAGGCGATCACCAACCTCATCGCCGCGCCGGTGCCGTCGCTGGCGCAGGTGAAGCTGTCCGCGAACTGGATGGCCGCCGCCGGCCACCCCGGCGAGGACGCGCGCCTGTTCGACGCGGTGAAGGCGGTCGGCATGGCGCTGTGCCCGTCGCTCGACCTCAGCATCCCGGTGGGCAAGGACTCGCTGTCGATGCAGGCGCAGTGGCAGCAGGACGGCCAGGCGCACAAGTCGGTGTCGCCGGTGTCGCTGATCGTCAGCGCGTTCGCGCCGGTCGAGGACGCCCGCCTGCAGCTCACCCCGCTGCTGTCGCGCGAGGCCGACACCGAGCTGTGGCTGATCGGTCTGGGCGCCGGCAAGCAGCGCCTCGGCGGTTCGATCCTGTCGCAGGTCTACGACGGCTTCGGCGGTCGTCACGGCGACGATTCGGTGCCGGATCTCGACGATCCCGAGCGCCTGCGCGGCCTGTACGAACTCATGCGCGACGCGCGCGAGCGCGGCCTGGTCCGCGCCTACCACGACCGCTCCGATGGCGGCGCGTTCGCAGCGCTGGCCGAAATGGCCTTCTGCTCGCACCTCGGCCTCGACATCACGCTCGACGACTGGGGCGACGATGCCCTGCGCACGCTGTTCTGCGAAGAACTCGGCGCGATCGTGCAGATCGCGATCGAGGACCGCGCGGAATTCGCCGACCTCGTGGCCCAGCACGGCCTGATCGAATGCGCGCAGCGCATCGCGCGGCCGACTACCGCCGGTGCGATCCGCGTCCACCAGGACGGCGAAGTCGTCGCCGAGTGGCGCTGGGACGCGCTGTTCGACGCATGGTGGTCGGTCAGCCACGCCATGCAGCGCCTGCGCGACAATCCCGAATCCGCCGACGAGGAGCGCGCCGCGGTGCGCCGCTTCGATGCCCCGGGCCTGCAGCCGAAGCTGAGCTTCGATGCCGCCGAGGATGTCGCGGCGCCGTACATCGCGACCGGCAAGCGTCCGCGCGTGGCGATCCTGCGCGAGCAGGGCGTCAACGGCCAGATCGAGATGGCGGCTGCGTTCGACCGCGCCGGCTTCGCGGCGGTCGACGTGCACATGAGCGATCTCATCGCGGGTCGCGTCGCGCTCGACGGCTTCAGCGGCTTCGCCGCCTGCGGCGGTTTCAGCTACGGCGACGTGCTCGGCGCCGGTCGCGGCTGGGCCACGTCGATCCTCGAACGCGCCGCGCTGCGCGATGCGTTCGCGGCGTTCTTCGCCCGGCCCGATACCTTCTCGCTCGGCGTGTGCAACGGCTGCCAGATGCTGTCGCAGCTCAAGGACATCATCCCCGGCGCCGAACACTGGCCGCGCTTCCTGCGCAACCGCAGCGAGCAGTTCGAGGCCCGCTTCGGCCTGCTCGAAGTCGCGGCGTCGCCGTCGCTGTTCTTCCAGGGCATGGCCGGTTCGCGCATCCCGGTGGCGATCGCGCATGGCGAAGGCCGCGCGACCTTCGACGACGAGCTCGACCGCAACAGCGTGACGATGGCGCTGCGCTACGTCGCCAACGACGGCGGCCCGGCGACCAGCTACCCGGCCAATCCCAACGGTTCGGAGCACGCCATCGCCGGCGTCACCAGCCGCGACGGCCGCGCCACGATCCTGATGCCGCATCCGGAACGCACGCCGCGCACGGTCAACATGAGCTGGGCCCCGTCCGACTGGCCGGAGGCCTCGCCGTGGCTGCGCATGTTCCGCAACGTGCGTGTGGCGATGGACTGAAGCGCGGCAGGTGCAATGTAGAGCGGATCGAAGATTCGCTGCTTCGCCTCCGCAGGCCTGAGCCCGCTCAGCGCCTGTGGCTGCAAGGCTTCGGGCGAGGGAAAAGGGAGCAGCGGAGCTGCGCTCCGCTCTACGGGGCGAGCGGAGCTGCCCCGGGCGTCAAGCCATCAGGTGTCGTGCCCGACCTGCCCCTGGTCGAATCCCCGCGTCTTGCGTACCGCCAGCTGGTTGCTGGTGCCGAGCAGGGCGTACTGGCCGGCCAGCGTGGCGAGCAGGCTGTCGACGCCGAGTTTCGGCGTCTCCGTGGCGACCGAATCGATCTGCCGCAGCAGCGCCTCCTGGCGCCAGTGGCTGCCGCGCAGCTTGGCCCACAGGCGGACGAGGCGGTTCGGCTTCTTCAGCTTGTACTTCGGCGGCACCCACAGGTAGTCGTCGAAGATCATCACGCCGCCGACCTTCAGCAGCGGCCAGCTCATCACGCCGTCGGCCAGCGCGCCGAAGGCCGAATGCCAGCCGTCGATGTAGACGATGTCGTATTCGCCCTCGACCCGGCGCAGGCCGGTGAAGCTGTCGCCGGGGAATTCGCGGATCTTGTGCGCGTGCGCGGCGGTGTTGGCGCGGAAGCGGGCGTGGTAATCGCCGTAGACCGGATCCGTCGCGAACAGGTCCAGGCAATCGATCCGGCTGTCGTCCGCAGTGAGGATGTGCTCGCACAGCCACAGCGTCGACCGGCCTTCGAAGCTGCCGATCTCCAGCGCGCGCAGGCCCGGCCGGCCGCGGAAATCGCCCAGCCACCGTTCCCAGTGCGGAATGTTGTGCTCGAACCAGTTCTCGGAAAACTGCGGGGCGTTCAGGTCTGCGTGTTCTGTCATCGTGGGGGATCGACTGGGTGCGCGAGCGGGATTCTAGGCGCGTCCGCCAGGCGATTCCGGACCCGCGTCGCGTTCCTGGGGATCAGCCCGCTGCCTGCGCCAGCCAGCGTTCGATCGCACTGCGGTCGCGCGCGCGCAGCAGGCTCGCGCTGCGCGCGCGCAGCCAGCCCAGGTCGAAGCTGCGGATCGCGCGGCGCAGCTCCAGCAGCGTGCCGGGGTGCAGGCTGAATTCCTCCAGGCCCAGGGCCAGCAGGACGGGCGCGAACAGCGGATCGCCTGCCATTTCGCCGCAGACGGCCACGGGCTTGTCGTGCGTGCGCGCGGCGCGGATCACGCCGTGGATCAGGCGCAGCACCGCAGGATGCAGCGGCGAATACAGCTCGCCCAGCGCGTCGTTGTTGCGATCGGCGGCGAGCAGGTACTGCACCAGGTCGTTGGTGCCGATCGAGAGGAAGTCGACGGCACCGATGAAGGTCTGCAGCCCGATCGCGGCCGAGGGCACTTCGATCATCGCGCCGACGGGCAGGGTTTCGGCGATGGCGTGGCCTTCGGCGCGCAGTTCGCGCTGCACGTCCTGGATCCGCGCGCGCACCGCGATCACTTCCTCGCGGCCGCTGACCATCGGGATCAGCACGCGCACCGGCCCGTAGGCGCTGGCGCGCAGGATCGCGCGCAGCTGGGTGCGGAACAGCGCGTCGCGGGCCAGCGACAGGCGCACGCCGCGCAGGCCCATCGCCGGGTTCGGCTCGCCGGGCAGCGCCAGCGCGGTGCCGTCGGCCTTGTCCGCGCCGATGTCGAGCGTGCGGATGGTCACCGTGCGCCCGGTCATGCCCAGCACCAGGTCGCGATAGGCGCGGAACTGTTCGTCCTCGTCGGGCAGGGTCATGCGCGCGTCGGCGGGGCGCTGCATGAACAGGAATTCGGTGCGGTACAGGCCGACGCCGGCCGCGCCGAGCGCATGCGCTTCGGCCACGTCCTCGCGGGATTCGGCATTCGCCCACAGCTTGATGTCGACACCGTCGAGGGTGCGCGTGGGCTCGCGGCGCAGGCGGTGCAGCTGCTTGCGTTCGCGGGCGTGCTCCTGCACCCGGGTGCGATGCGCGCGCAGGTCGTCGGCATTCGGTTCGAGGATCACCAGGCCGCTGCCGCCATCGACCGCGAGCACGTCGCCGTCGTTGACCTTCTGCAGCGCCTGCGCCGCGCCGATCACCAGCGGCACGTGCAGGCTGCGGGCGAGGATGGCGGTGTGCGACAGCGGGCTGCCGGCAGCGGTGACCACGGCCATCACGCCCTGGCTGTGCAGCTGCACCAGTTCTGACGGCGAGACGTTGTCGGTGACCAGGATGTCGCCGGCGATGCCCTGCAGGTCGGCATCGCGCTTGTGCAGCGCGGCGTGGATGCGTCCGACGATCTGGTCGATGTCGTCGATGCGCGTGCGCAGGTAGGCATCGTCCATCCCGGCGAACACGGCCGCGATGCGGTCGCGCTGCAGGCGCAGCGCGTAATCTGCGGTGTAGCGGCCGGTGCGGATCAGGTCATCGAGGCCGGCGATCAGCTCCGGATCGTCGAGCAGCAGCGCATGCAGGTCGAGGAACTCGCCGACCTCGTGCGCCATCGCGCCGTGCAGGCGCTCGTGCAGGGCTCGCATCTCCTCGCGCACCACGGTGATGGCCGCGTGCAGGCGTTCGATCTCGTCCTCGACCAGTTCGGCTTCGAGCCGCTCCTCGGCCACGTCCAGCACGTGCGGCAGGCGGACGCGTGCGCGTCCGAGTGCGCTACCGCGCGATGCCCCATGGCCGGAGAGGATTCGACGCATTAGAGCCTGCCCATGACCCCGCCATGCTTCGCGCTGCCCCGGACAGGGCATGGAGCAAGGAGGAGAGAGGGAGTGGATGTCGATCCACGACCGAGCGAGGACGCTGCGCCATGCCCTGTCCGGGACAGCCCTTCGGGTTGTGCCGCAGAGCTCCGCTGGCGCCCGCGCGTCGCTTGACCAGACGGCCAGTCTGGCGCCGCGCGACGCGCGAACACCAGTGAACCTCTGCGGTACAACGCGAAGTATGGCGGGGTCATGGGCAGGCTCTTAGCTGTCCTCGTCGAAGCGGCGTTCGAACAGCGAGACGATCGCATCCATCGCCGCGACTTCGTCCTCGCCGTCGGTGCGCACCACGACCGTGCTGCCGTGGCCCGCCGCGAGCAGCATCACGCCCATGATGCTCTTGGCGTTCACTTCGCGGCCCTTGGCCGAGACGGTGGCGGCGCAGCGGAAGCCGGACACGGTCTGCACCAGTTTCGCGGTGGCGCGCGCATGCAGGCCGAGGCGGTTCTGGATGGGCAGTTCGCGTTCGATCATGGCGAAGGTCCGGTGGCGGCGAAACGGGAGGGGGTGGGATGTGGCACGGTCAGGCGTCGTCCAGGCGTACGCCGTTGCGGGCGCCGGCGGCAGCGATCGCAGGCAGTTCGTCGAGCGGCAGGTCGGCGTAGTTCATCACCCGCAGCAGCATCGGCAGGTTGAGCGAGGAGACCCGTCGCACCGGCGTGCCCAGCCGCGCAACCTGCGCGGCGAGATTGCTCGGCGACCCGCCGTACAGGTCGGTGAGGACCAGCACGCCTTCGCCCGCATCGACGCGACGCAGGGCGGCGCTGGCCTGGGGCAGGGCGAGCGAGACGTCGGCGTCGAACGCGAGTTCGAACGCTTCGGTCTTCAGCGGCAGCTGGCGCAGGATCCGGGTCGCAACGTCGACCAGGGCACTGCCGATGCCGGGATGGGTGATGAGGAGGATGCCGACGGCCATGCCGCCAACTTAACAGACGGACGTGACAGCCCGGAAGCCCGTCATTCCGACAGGACGGCGTGGAACAGAGCGTTCAGCGCAGGCAGCGCCGAGGGCCGGCGCTCCACCGATGGCTGCATCGATTCCAGCCGCGCCAGTTCCTCGACCACGAACGCGCCGATCGGGGGCACCGCGTCGCCAACCCAGGTCTCGGGTGCCTGGCGCTTGCGCGCCAGCAGGTCGTCGATCGCGACGCACAGGTCCGGCCGATCCTCGATGAGGTGCAGCAGCTTGTCGAACTCGATCGGCGCAGGCGTGCCGTAGCGTTCCAGCCAGCGCACCGCCAGCAGCGGACGCAGCGCGTAGAAATACTTCTTCAGCGACACCTGCGACTCGCGCAGGTAGGCGCGCTCGGTGTTCTTCGCCATGCTGCGGTAGTGATACATCCCGCTTTCCACCGAATAGACCTGCGGCAGCAATGCGCGCGCGGCGTCGGCGAAACCACCCCGCACGATGTAGCGGATCGGCGACTGCGCCCATTCGACGAAGGCGGGGTTCGACTTCCACAGCAGACGCAGGGCCTTGCGCACATCCCAGCCATTCAGATCGATGTCGTCGACGATCGGGTATTCGATGACGTCGCGCTTCTCCTCCAGGTCCACGGCCTGGTACCAGGCCGGCGGATGCGCGTAGATGAAGCGCACGTCGTAGTCGGAATTCGGCGAGGCGAAGCCCCAGGCGCGGCTGCCGGATTCCACCGCGAGCAGGATGCGCACGCCGTGCTCCTCCTCGGCGCGCAGCAGGCGGCGCAGGATGTCGGCATGGACGTCGGCGGGGATGGCGGGATGGGGCGGGAGGTGTTCGGTCATGCCGTGATGATATGGGTGCTGCAGCAGGAAGCGAAGTGATGCGTCGGGGGCTTCAGCTCCGTCGAAACTCTAGTAGTCAAACCCATCCCCACCCAAACCCGCCCGGCCCTCGCGCCTTGCGCTCGGGCGCTCAGAGGCGCGCGAGGCAATGCCTCGCCAGCGCGCCGCTTCGCCCCCTTGAAGGGGAGGGCTTCAAAGCGCCGCGCTTGTCTCCCTCCCCTTCAAGGGGAGGGCCGGGGTGGGGATGGGTTCAAGGTCTTCTCTCCCGTTTCCATGCCCGTTGTCGGCATGCGCATCAGGATTCGGAATGATCCGTTCAGCGCTTCGGCGTCGCGAACACCGTGATCTCTTCGCGGTCGTGGTAGAGCTGCTTCGCGCGGATCGTCAGCGGTTTGCCGGCCTCGGCTTCGAAGCGTGCGAGGCACAGCCGGGTTTCCTGCCAGCGCTTCTTCATCGGCAGCTTGAGGTTGAAGATCGCGTGCCGGCACCAGCCTTCGCGGAACCATTCGGCCATGCGCGCGGCGACGCGCGAGGGCTGTTCGACCATGTCGCAGACCATCCAGTCCAGCGGCTTCGCCGGATGCCAGGCGAAACCGTCGGCGCGCAGGTGCTGCACCAGCCCGGTGTCCATCACGTGCGGGCGCAGCGGGCCGTTGTCGATCGCGGTGACCTGCAGCTTGTGCCGGGTCAGCACCCACGTCCAGCCGCCGGGTGCGGCGCCGAGGTCGGCGGCGCGCATGCCTTCGCGCAGCAGCGTCGCGCGTTCGTCGGCGGTGAGCAGGGTGAGGATGGCTTCCTCCAGCTTCAGCGCAGAGCGCGACGGCGCGTCCGCGTGCATCTTCAGGCGCGGCACGCCCATCGGCCACGGCGCGCTGTCGCGCGGATCGCTGGACGCGAGGAAGGCGTGGTCGCCGTCGACGAAGCAGACGTGCAGGCGCGGCAGACGCGCGTTGTCCTGCGCGCTGAGCAGCCCGGCCTTGCGCAGGGCCGGGCGCAGCGCGTTGCCGAAGCTGCGCGCGAGACCGGCGAGCGGCTTGGCTTCGTCGGAATCGGGGTGTTCGACAACAAGCGTGCCGAACCCGGGTTTCTGTAGGAGCGACGCAAGTCGCGACTGCTCTTCGGAAGATTGTCCGGCGCCCGGGTCGCGACTTGCGTCGCTCCTACACGAAGCGGTGAGCGCGTCGAGCATCGGCGCGATGCGGTCCTTCGGATCGAGGTCGCGCAGTTCGGCGATCAGCACCAGCTTCTGCCGCGCGAAGATCAGCTCGGCGAAGGGCAGCGCCTGCGACAGCGCATCGCCGTCATCGGCAAGGAACAGCACATGGCCGCTGTTGCGTTCGGTGCGCGCATAGCCGCCGTGACCGGCCTCGGCGGCGCGCTCGGTGAGTTCGGCGGCGAGTTCGGGTTCGAAGCCGGCGCGGCAGTAGCAGAGAAGGCCCTGCATCAATAGCGCGAACCGCCGTCCTCACCGTACATCCGCAGCACGTCGCAGGCCGCGTCGCGTTCGATGTCCCGCGTGACGGCGATGCCGCGCTTTTCCAGCTCGCCGATCCAGTCGGCGGGCAGCGGGCCTTCGTCGAAGGGCGTCAGCGCCATCACGTCCTCGGCGCGGGCGCCGATCAGCAGGCGGTCGATGCCGGCCCAGATCGTCGCGCCATAGCACTGGCAGCAGGGCTGCGAGGATGTCGCGAGGGTGATCGGGCCGACGGCGCGATCGTCCGCGTCGCGGTTGAGGCGCGCGCGCTGGGTGCGTTGCTGCGCGAGCATGTACGCCATCATCTCCGCATGCGCGACCGAGCAGCTGTGCGGCAGCACGCGGTTCACGCCGACGGCGACGATGCGGTCGTCCGGGCCGAAGACCACCGCGCCGAACGGGCCGCCGCTGGCGTGTTCGACATTGCCGCGCGACAGCGTCACCGCCAGCGCGACCTTGTCGGCATCGCTGGCGTAGTGGCGCGCGGTGTCGACGGCGTCGTGCACCCACGCGGGCAGGGTGAGATGGACCTGCGCGTACAGCATCACATCACCTGTCCGCCGTCGGCGATGTCCTGGCAGGTGCCCTGCACGCACTGGCAGCCGCTGATTTCCTTGAAGCCGCAGACCGAGGCCATGCCGTCCTTCGCGCACTGCGCCTGCACGGCGGCCGGGTCGGTCTTCGCGTCCTTGTTCACGCACATCGGGAACGCACCGCAGCAGTTGCCGACATTCTTCACCGCGCAGTCCGCGTCGGTCTTGCAGCTGCGGCTCGGATTGAGGGGCGAGCCAGCGATCGGCGATGCGGCAGGCGTGTCGACCGGCGCCGGTTCGGCCACTGCCGGCGGCGTGGCAGGTTCCGGTGCCGCGGGCTGCGCAGGCTGGGCCGGTTGCTGCGGTTGCGCTGCCACCGGTGCGTCCGGCGCGGCAGGCGCATCGGGCGTGGCCGAGGGCGCGGTGCAGCCGATCAGCGACAGTGCGAACACCAGGGTGGCGAGGGCGATGGTCGTGCGCATGCGGTGATCTCCTGGACGGGTCTGGCGGAGAGAGGGGGATTCGAACCTTGTGGCGTGCGGCGTCAGCCGCCCGCCGCCCAGGTGTCGCGCAGGGTGACGCTGCGATTGAACACGGGCGCGTCGGCGCGATGGTCGAAACGATCCGCGACGAAATAGCCCATGCGCTCGAACTGGAAGCCCTGCTCGGGGGCGGCGTTCGCGGCGGCCGGTTCGACGTAGCCGCGCACGCTGCGCCGCGATTCGGGATTCAGGTAGTCGCGATAGGTCTTGCCGTCTTCGTCGGTGTCCGGATTGGGCACCGTGAACAGGCGGTCGTACAGGCGCACTTCGGCTTCGACGGCATGCGCCGCGCTGACCCAGTGGATCGTGCCCTTGATCTTGCGATCCGCGCCGGGCATGCCCGGACGCGATTCGAGATCGAGCGTGCCGCGCAGTTCGACGATCTCGCCGGCCTCGTTCTTCACCACCTCGTCGCAGCGGACGATGCCAGCGCCGCGCAGGCGCACTTCGCCGCCCGGGATCAGTCGCTTCCAGCCCTTCGGCGGCACTTCGGCGAAATCCTCGCGCTCGATCCACAGCGCGCGCGAGAACGGCACGCTGCGCTGGCCAAAGGATTCGTCCTTGGGATGGTTGGAGAAGGTCAGCGTTTCCTCGTGCCCTTCCGGCAGGTTCGTGAGCACGAACTTCAGCGGATCGAGCACGGCCATGCGTCGCGGCGCGCGCGAATCGAGATCCTCGCGCAGGGTGTTCTCGAGCACCGAGAAGTCGATCAGCGAATTCTGCTTCGACAGGCCGAGGCGCGAGACGAACAGCTTCAGCGCGTCCGGCGTGTAGCCACGACGGCGGATGCCCTGCAGGGTCGGCATGCGCGGGTCGCCCCAGCCGTCGACCAGGCCTTCGTCGACCAGGGTCATCAGCTTGCGCTTGCTCATCACCGTGTAATTGATGTTGAGCCGCGAGAATTCGATCTGGCGCGGCTTCGCGGCCTCGAACGGCAGGCCCTTCGCGACGAGTGGCGCGATCAGTTCCGGATGGTTCGGCAGGTCGACCCTGTCCACGCACCAGTCGTACAGCGGGCGATGGTCTTCGAACTCCAGCGTGCACAGCGAGTGGGTGATGCCCTCGATCGAATCGCTCAGCGAGTGTGCGTAGTCGTACATCGGGTAGATCGGCCAGTCGTTGCCGGTGTTCTGGTGCTCGACGTGCTTGATGCGGTACAGCGCCGGGTCGCGCAGGTTGATGTTGCCGCTGCCCATGTCGATCTTCGCGCGCAGGGTGCGCGCGCCGTCCGGGAATTCGCCCGCGCGCATGCGCCGGAACAGGTCGAGGTTCTCCTCGATGCTGCGGTTGCGGAACGGCGACTCGCGGCCCGGCTCGGTCAGGCTGCCGCGATAGGCGCGGACCTCGTCGGCGTTGAGGTCGCAGACGAAGGCGTCGCCCTGGCGGATGAGCTTCTCGGCGGCGAGGTAGAACACCTCGAAGTAGTCGGAGGCGTGGCGCAGCTCGGCCCATTCGAAGCCCAGCCAGCGCACGTCGTCCTGGATGGCGCGGACGTACTCGGGGTCTTCCTTGGCCGGGTTGGTGTCGTCCAGGCGCAGGTTGCAGCGGCCGCCGAACTCCAGGGCGATGCCGAAGTCGGTCCAGATCGCCCGGGTGTGGCCGATGTGCAGGTAGCCGTTGGGTTCGGGCGGGAACCGGGTGCGGATGGCGGCGTGCTTGCCGCTGGCCAGGTCCTCGCGGACGATCTGGCGAATGAAGTCCTGCCGACGCTCGGGGGCGTGGTCGGCGGCGGTGTCCGGGGTGGCGTCCAGGGTCATCGGCGGTGGGGCTGCGAAAACCCGCAGTTTATCAGGCGCGGTGTGTCTGCCGGCCCGGCGCGGGCCGCGATGGCGTCCGCGCCGGCCATCGGCATCCGGTCTCACTTTGGGATCGAGATTGGGCGCGCGCGCTGCCAGCGGTCGCCGGGCGGTGGTAGGGTGGAACGCTTTGATCGGATCTTGTCGTCATCGGATCCGGGGGCTCCCGAGGCAGGCATGCCGGCGGCATGCCGACCGCAGCGGGGCAGGGTTGAACGAAGGGGGGCGCGCGATGATCGACATCGACCATCTGCCGGCGGGCGACGTTTCCGCGGTATGCGGATGCGCGCGCGGCCGCCCGGCCGTCGCACCGGGCAACCGCCTGGCCCGGAGATCCGGCGCGCGCGGATGAGCACGACCATGGCCCGCTTCGACATGCCTCTCGGCTGGTTCCGCGCCGTCGGTCTGGCGGTGCTGGCGCTGCTCGTGCTGGCGAAGGCGTTCATGCCGGGCGTGCAGTTGCCGGACGAGAGCCTCGCATCGCTGCCGCTGTCGGTGGTGCCGCAGCCCGACGCCCTCGGCCGCCTGCCCGCGCTGGGCCACGAGGGTCGCGCCCTGCTGCTGGGCGTGGACGAGGCCACCCGCACCGCGCGCGCCGAGCTGCGCTTCGAGATCCCGCCGCGCACGCCGGAATCGCCGCAGTGGGTGCTGTGGATGCGCCGGGTGCCGGTGGAATCGGTGAAGGTGGGGGTCGATGGCGTCTGGCAGGGCGGCGAGCGCAGCTTCCTGACGCCCGATGCCGAGCACGTGCCCCTGCCGGTCGGCTATGCCTACCGGCTGCCCTCGACCTGGGAGGGCGAGATCCGCCTGCAGCTGTCCGCCACCGCGCTGCGCACCACCGCGCTGCAGCCGCACGTGATGACCGAGGCGCGCTACGACCGCGAGGTGCAGCGCACGACCCTGCTCAACGCTTTCGGCTACGCAAGCGTGTTCACGCTGGGGGTGGTCGGGCTGGCGCTGTTCTTCGCCTCTCGCGACCAGAGCTTCCTCTGGTACTTCGTGTTCTGCCTGTCGGCGGGCCTGCTGATGGCGGCCTTCGATGGCCATGCCTACCTGTTCGATCCCTTCGGCGTGACCCTGGTGCTGGGCGGCGCGGGCATGCATGCGATGTCGCTGGTGTTCGAGGTGGCCGCGCTGTGGGTGCTGCTCGATTACGCCGAGACCCGGCAGTCGCGACCGCTGCTGGAATCGGCGCTCAACCATGCCTGCGTGTTCCTGCTGCTGGTGGCCGGGGTGCTGCTGGCCTGGCGCCAGACGCTGGACGGGTTCTCCGCCTGGTTCATGCCGCTGGCCTGGCTGGGCGGCTGCGTCGCCGGCGTGGTGGTCACCGTGGACGCCTGGCGCCGCCGGGTGCCGATGGCCGCGCCGGTGCTGCTCTCGGTGCTGGCGCTGGGCGCGGGCATGGTCGCGTGGGAGCTGGCCGCGCGTGGCCTGCTCGGCGCCACGCTGTGGACGCTGTACGGGTACCAGGCGGGGCTGATGCTGTGCGCGGCGATGCTGGGCGTGGGCCTGATCAGCCGCATCAGCCGCTATCGCGAGCAGCGCGACCGCGAGCAGCGCGCCCGCGCCGACTCCGAGCGGCGCATGTACCGCGAGGCGGTGCGCACCGAATTGCTGACCGCGCTGCAGACCTCGCTGCGCGGCGCGCAGGAGGACGCCATCCAGCCGATCGTGTTCCGGCTGCTGCTGGAGCACCTCCGCCGGGTGGTGCCGACCACCACGGCGGTGGCGGCTGCGCGCGGCTACCACGGACGCGACACCCTGGTGGTGCAGCCGGCGTCGTACCTGGCGGAGATCGAGGGCACCATCGGCCAGCGCCTGCAGACCCTGCGCCGGCAGATGGCCGGCAGCCTCGAACTGCAGCGTCCGGTCACCAAGATCGGCGCCACGGTGCCGGTGGCGATCGAAGCGCTGGTGGCCCTGCCGGTGCGACCGCCGGGCTGGGGGCTGATCGTGCTGGAACGCGCCGGCGCGACCGTGTTCCATCCCGACGAGCTGACCGTGGTGCGCGAACTGGCGCGCCTGGCCCTGCTGCAGGCCGACGAGGCCATCGCCGCGCTGCACCTGCGCTACACCGCCGAGGTCGATTCGCTGACCGGTGCGCTCAACCGGCGCAGCCTCGACCAGGCACTGCTGCGCACCTTCCAGGAGGCCAGTCGCAAGGCGACGCCGCTGTCGGTGCTGTTCGTCGACATCGACCGTTTCAAGTCGATCAACGACCAGCACGGCCATGCCTGCGGCGACCACTGCCTGCGCGAAGTGGCACGGATCATCAACGAACAGCTGAACGAGGAAGACGTCTTCGGGCGCTACGGCGGCGAGGAGTTCCTGGTGATCCTCCCGGGCCGGCAGTCGGAGATGGCGCGCGCCATCGCCGAGAACATCCGCGCCGCGCTTGAATCGACCCTGATCGAGCACCAGGAACTGTCGCTGGGACTGACGGTCAGCATCGGCGTGGCCTCGCAGTCGCCGGGCGAACAGCTGCCGCAGGCGGCGGTCGAGCGCGCCGACAAGGCGCTGTACGCCGCCAAGCGCGCCGGCCGCAACCGGGTCAACGTGGCGCCGGCGGTGTTCGCGCCGCGCGCCAGCACGGCCTGAGCGTCGCCCCCAACGAACGAAGGAGATCGAGCATGTTCGAATCGCTGCTGGGAATCGGTGCCTGGAAGCAGCGCATGCCCTCGCCGGAGCGTGCCCTGCCGGGCCGCAGCGAGGCGATGCGCCTGCACAACGTCCACCACGTCCACGGTCGCCCGCTGCGCGATGCCTTCGACGGCCTGTCGCAGGCGCAGTTCGGCATGGGCTGCTTCTGGGGCGCCGAGCGCAAGTTCTGGTCGCTGCCGGGCGTGTTCACCACGGCGGTGGGCTATGCCGGCGGCTACACGCCGAATCCGACCTATCGCGAGGTCTGCAGCGGCGAGACCGGCCACACCGAAGTGGTGCTGGTGGTCTACGACCCCGCGCAGATCGCCTTCGAGACGCTGCTGAAGACCTTCTGGGAAAGCCACGATCCCACCCAGGGCATGCGCCAGGGCAACGACACAGGCACCCAGTACCGCTCCGCGATCTACTGCAGCACCGAGGCGCAGCATGCAGCGGCGCTGGCCAGTCGCGATGCCTTCCAGACCGGGCTCGCCACAGCGGGCTATGGTGCGATCACCACCGAGATCGTGCATCCGGCGCCGACGTTCTACTACGCCGAGGACGAGCACCAGCAGTACCTGTCGAAGCATCCCGGCGGCTACTGCGGCCTCGGTGGCACGGGTGTGAGCTGTCCGGTGGGGCTGGCCGGCTGATCGCAGCGATGGTTCAAGCCCCCTTTGCGAGGGGGCGGCGGGCGCGCAGCGTCTGCTGGGGATTTGCGGCCTTCCCCTGTTGCGTTGCATCCAGCTTGCGTCGCTTCGTTCGGAAATCCCCCCGCCGCGCCGTGCGCGTCGGCCCCCTTTTTCAAAGGGGGCGAATGCATCGATACGAATGCATCGATACGGCCGCGTCATGCGCGGCAGACCTGGCTCAGCCGCCGGTCCAGCGCGGCGGGGCGGCGTGTTCGGGGAGCAGGGCGCGCAATTCCTTGAACAGCAGGCGTGTTTCGAGGGCGTTCCACACCCGCAGCGCGACTTCGAAGGGGTCGAAGGGCTTGGTCAGGTAATCCTTCGCGCCCAGGCCCAGCGCGCGATGCCGGGCCGAGCGGCTGGGATCGGCGGTCAGCACGATCACCGGCAGGAAGTCGCGCGGATCCAGCGTGCGGCCCAGCGCGTCCAGCACGGCGTAGCCGTCCATCTCCGGCATCTTCAGGTCCAGCAGGACCAGGTCCGGCGAGAACGCGCGCACCAGGTCGGTGACCCGGGTCGCGTCGGTCGTGGCGACCACCTGGTGGAAGCCTTCGCGTGCGAGCAGGTCTTCGAGCAGGCGCAGGTTCGCGTCCTCGTCGTCGACGAGCAGGATGCGGGAGGCGAGGACGTCGTCGCGATTCATGCCAGCAACCGCGCCAGGGTGGCGTGGAAGCGCGCCACGTCGATGGGTTTGGTGATCACCTCGTCGGCGCCCGCCGCGCGCGCGGCGGCGAGCGTGGCGTCGGTGGCGTCGGCGGTGACCGCGACCACGGGAATGCCGGCCCAGCGCGGCGAGGCGCGCATGTGCGCGATCAGCTGCTCGCCGCGCCCGTCGGGCAGGTGCAGGTCCAGCAGGACCAGGTCGGGCGCATCCGTCGCCAGCGCGTCGCGCGCGGCGGCCAGGGTGTCGGCGTGGCGCAGGTCCCAGCCCGCGCGCCGCGAGAGCAGGGTCTCGATCAGGGCCTGGTTGGACGGGTTGTCCTCCACGCTCAGCACGCGCCGGGGTGCCTGCGCGGTGCGATCCCGCATCGGGATGGCCTCGTGCGCGGCGCTCAGGGCGCGCGAGGACGCCGGCAGCGCCAGCCAGACACAGGCGCCGCCGCCCGGGGCGTCGTCGAAACCGATCTCGCCGCCCATCGCCTCGACGAGATGCTTGCTCACCGCCAGGCCCAGGCCGGTGCCTTCGACGGCGGAGCGTTCCGCGCCGAGGCGTTCGAAGGGCACGAACAGCCGCGCGCGCCGCTCCGGCGGCACGCCGGGGCCTTCGTCGCGCACCTCGATCCGCACCCGTCCGTCCGCCACCTGCGACACCACGTCGACGCGCCCCTGTTCCCGGTTGAACTTGATCGCGTTCGACAGCAGGTTCACCAGCACCTGGCGCAGCCGCTGCGGATCGGCTTCCACCGTGGCCGCATCGGCATGCACCGCGATCGACACGCCGCGTGCATCGGCGTTGGGCTGCACCAGCGCCACCGCTTCGCCGAGCACCGTCGGCATGTCCACGGCCTCCGTCGCCAGATCCAGCCGGCCGGCCTCGATCCGCGCGATGTCGAGCAGTTCGCTGATCAGCCCGAGCAGGTGGCGGCCGGCGGAGGCGATGCGCTGGGCGTAGCGGTGGCCGTCGCGGCCAGCAAGGTCCTCTTCCAGCACCTGCGCATAGCCGAGGATCGCGTTCAGCGGCGTGCGCAGTTCGTGGCTGCTGCGCGAGAGGAATTCGGTCTTCGCCTGGTTGGCAGCCTCGGCATCCTCGCGGGCGCGGCGGGTTTCGGCGGCGCGTTCCGCCAGCAACCGGCTGGCTTCGGCCAGGCGGTTCGCGACCTGGGCGAGTTCGTCGTTGCCATGCGCGTCGCGGGCGAGCGCTTCGCCTTCGCCCAGGCGTGAGGCGTCCATCGCCAGACGCCGCGCGCGCCGCGCCAGGCCGGAGGTGAACCAGACCACTGCCGCCACCGCGCCCAGGCCGGCCAGCACGGTCGCGATCTGGGTGATCACCAGGTTGCGCTGGCGCAGCAGCTGCGCCGTGCGCGTACGCCGTTCGAGCTGGCTGGTCTCGTACTCGCGCATCGCACGCAGTTCCGCGCGCAGGATGTCGAGCTTGGCCTTGCCCTGGATCAGCTGGCGGCGCTCGGCGTCCGGCTGCAGGTCCGGCGCCAGCAGCTCGCGCCAGCCCAGCATCTTTTCCTCGAACAGCGGGCTCACCCGCGCCATCCGCGCGGCCTGCTCGGGATCGGTGATCTCGCGCTCCAGCCGGTCGAGCAGTTCGCGCAGGCGCGGTTCGGCCAGGCGGTAGGGGTCCAGGAAGGCGTCGCGGCGCACCAGCCGGTAGCCGCGCACGGCGGCAGCGGTCTCCGCCAGCAGGCTGTGTGCCTCGTGCAGGTCGCTCAGCACCTGCAGGGTGCGGCGCACGTCCTGCTCGGCGCGCGCGGTCTGCTGCTCCAGGCGGCCGATCGCCACCACCGCGACCACCAGCAGCAGCATCGGCAGCGCCACCGCTGCCACGCTCTTGCGCAGCATCGAACCGGCCAGCCAGCGGCGGGCGGAGGCCAGCGGGCCGATCCTCGCACGCATGTCCGCGCTCACGTCGCCACCCCGTGGCGCATCGCGAACACGGCCGCCTGTGTGCGGTCGGCCAGCGCGAGCTTGTGCAGGATGCGCTCGACGTGGACCTTCGCCGTGCCCGGTGCGATGCCCAGTTCCTCGGCGAGTGCGGCGTTGGTCAGTCCGCGCGGCAGCAGGGCCAGTACCTGGCGTTCGCGCCGGGTCAGGCGAGCCAGGCGCGGGTCGGCGCTGCGCCGCGTGCGGCGTGGTGCAGGGGCCGTCGCGACGACATGGGCTGCCAGCATCGCCGCCAGCACGCCGAGTGCGCGGCGGTCGTCGTCGAGGCAGGGCGCTTCGGGTGCGATCGCGATCGACACCACGCCCAGGGTCTCGCCACCGGCGGCGATGGGCGCTTCGATCATGCGCATCGGCGTGCGGGCGCCCATCCACCAGTCGATGCTGCGCGTCGCGCGCGCGGCGATCACGTCGGCGGGGGCGCCGGGCCAGCCACCGGGCAGGCTGGCACCGGGCGGCAGCGCGCGGCCTTCGGCGGCGAGCACCTGCCAGCGGTCGCCGCGCAGGCCCAGCACCACGCCATCGCGCGCCGCATGCAGCGCCAGCGCCGCCGCGAGCAGGCGCTGGCGGGCCTGCGCGGGATCCGCGAGCGACGGCAGCGCCTCGGCGACCGCGAGCAGGCAGCGCAGGCGGGAGGCATCGCCGGCGTCGCGGCGCAGGCCGGCGCGCCATTCACCGGCGATTCTGGGGGCGGGATCCTGTCTGCTGTTCGGCATAGCCCAATGTACGCCGGTCGGCGGATGGCTGCCAAGGGTGGCGACGGGACACTGGCGGCCTGTCCCACGACCCTCCCACCGAAGGAAAACCCGCATGCGCATGCTTGCCACCACCCTGTGCCTCAGCCTGTCCCTCGCCGCCGGTACGGCCGTCGCCAAGGACCACAAGGGCAAGGCCCACAACGACGCCCAGACCCGCGAGATCGCGGCGCTGTTCGACCGCTGGAACGCCGCCCTCGCGACCGGCAAGCCGAAGCAGGTCGCGTCGCTGTACGCGCCGAACGGCGTGCTGCAGCCGACCGTCTCCAACCAGGTGCGCGTCGGTCCGGCCGCGATCGAGCGCTATTTCGTCGACTTCCTCAAGGCCAAGCCGCAGGGCGTCATCGACGATCGCGAGATCCGCATGCTCGACGCGGACACCGCGCTGGACGCCGGCGTCTACACCTTCACGCTCACCAAGGACGGCAAGCCGGTCAAGGTCCAGGCCCGCTACACCTACCTGTACGAGAAGATCGACGGCGAGTGGAAGATCATGAACCACCACAGCTCGGCGATGCCCGAGCCGACCGCCGCGAGCATCGCGCGCCAGTAAGCGCTGCCGCATCCGGCACATCGACGCCCTCCGCGCAGCCGCGCGGGGGGCGTTTTCGTTCGGGAATGGCACGCGCTAGAGGCGCGTCACCGCGCAGACGTAGACCAGTTCGCAGGCGCCGGCGCCGCTGTCCTCGCGGGTGAGCGAACTGCGCCATTGCCAGCCGTCGCTGGCGCGCACCTGCACCAGCCAGCCGTCGATGCGCACGCGGTCGTCCGCGTCGATGCGGTCCAGCGCGGCGCGCACGGTGTCGTCGGCGGGAATCAGGTGCATGTTCGCGCTGCTGCGGACGAGTTCGTCCGGCGGCAGCGGCGGCTCGCCCTGCCAGCGGTAGCGGTAGAAGCGTCCGGACTGCGAGATGTCCAGCTGCGACAGCACGTGGTCGTCGCGCATGCGGCCCCAGGCCAGGGCCAGGTCCAGGGGTGCGTAGCGCGCTTCGCGGTCGTGGCGGTAGTCCTCGCGGGCCAGCACGCGCGCGGCGACGCTGAACCCGGCCAGCGGCTCGACGCGCGCGTCGCCGAGGGCAAAGCCGGCCATGTCGCCGGGCGCCTCGCTCTGCAGGGTGCCGTCGTCGCCCACGCGCTGCGCCGGCAGCGGGCAGCCCGTGGCGCGCAGGACGGTGCCGGCGGGCGCGCTGGCCACGGGGTCGGGCGCGGCCAGCCACCACGCGCCGGCGGCGATGGCGACGAAGATCAGCAGCCAGAAGCGCATCGGCGCGGGCATCGGGACCTCCGGTCGGGGACGTGGTGTGCGGCCGGCATCGGCATCTGGTTCATTCGAAATCGCGCAGCAGCGCCGCGCGCAGCGCAGGCGCGGCGTCGACGCGCAGCGGCATGCGCGCATCGTCGATGCCGAAGGCCAGCCCGGCCCCGGCGCGCAGCGCGGCGATCGCGTCCGGCGCGAACGCGAAGCGCAGGAAATGCACCGCAGCGGTGCGCCCGCCTTCGCTGCGCGGCAGGTCCTCGTCGGCCCGCGTTGCGGCACGGCCATGCCCTTCGACCTCCGCGAACACCCGATGCTCGATGCCGCCCAGCGCCGCCAGCGCGGCGCGACGCTGCGCGGCGTCCGGATACTCGATGAGCATCGTCGCGCGCAGGTCGCTGCCGCCGGGTACCAGCGGGTTGTAGACGTCGAGTTCGGCCTGGATCGCGTCCGGCTCGAAGATGCGCTCGATCCGCAGCATCTCCTGGACCTGGTACTGCACCGTCAGCCGGTCCTCGAACAGCAGCGTGACGTGCGCCCCAAGCGACAGCCGGCGCGCCTGCTTGTGCGCCATCGCGCGCGCGCGGAACGCCGGGCGTTCGACGGCGTAGGTTTCCAGCGGCATCAGGTCGGCGCGGGTGAGCGGCTGCATGGTGCGATGCGGAGCGGACGGTCGGGCAGGTGTCTGTCGCGGCGCGCTCAGCCAGGCTCAGCCGAGCTCGTTGAGGGCCTTCTGGAAACGGTTGGCATGCGAACGCTCGGCCTTCGCCAGGGTCTCGAACCAGTCGGCGATCTCGTCGAAGCCTTCGTCGCGCGCCACCTTCGCCATGCCCGGGTACAGGTCGGTGTATTCGTGGGTTTCGCCGGCGATCGCGCTGCGCAGGTTGCTGGCGGTATCGCCGAAGGGCAGGCCGGTGACCGGGTCGCCGCAGGCTTCGAGGTATTCGAGGTGGCCGTGGGCGTGACCGGTTTCGCCTTCCGCCGTGGAGCGGAACACCATGGACACGTCGGCGAGGCCTTCGATGTCGGCCTTCTGCGCGAAGTACAGGTAGCGGCGGTTGGCCTGGGCCTCGCTGGAGAACGCGAGTTTCAGGTTGGCTTCGGTCTGCGAACCTTTGAGACGCATGCCTTCGGGATCCATGGGGGGCGATGTCCAGCGAGCGACTGTCCGGGCAATGATGCCCGACGCCGAGGATAGCGCGACAGGCGGGCGTTCAGCGCTGCGCGCGCACGAACGGCGTCGGCGCAGTGGCCTGCAGGTGGTCGGTGTCGAGCAGGCCCGGCGGCAGCTCGCGGAAGACCTCGGCCAGGCGCGACAGGAACTCGGCCATCGCCGAGCTGCGCCGCCAGACCATCGCGATGCGTCGGCTCGGGGCCGGGTCGCGGAAGGGCAGCAGCCGGATGTGCTGGGCCGGCGCCACCGGCGGCTTCACCGCCAGCGCCGGCAGCAGGGTGATGCCGACGTTGGCCGCGACCATCTGCCGCAGGGTTTCCAGCGAGGTCGCGCGGAACCCGGATTTCTCCCCGGCGCCGGCCATGTGGCACACGTCCAGGGCCTGGTCGCGCAGGCAGTGGCCGTCTTCGAGCAGCAGCAGGCTTTCGTGGCTGAGGTCCTGCATCGTCAGCGGCCGGAGGTCGCCGGCCAGGACGTGCGCTTCGGGCACCGCCAGCACGAAGGGCTCCTCGAACAGGAATTCGACATGCAGCTGGTCATCGTGCAGCGGCAGCGCGAGCACGCCGGCGTCGAGGCGGCCCTCGCGCAGCTGGCGCAGGATGACCTCGGTCTTTTCCTCGACGAGCAGCAGCTCCAGTTCCGGGAAGCGGCTGCGCACCTGCGGCACCACGTGCGGGAGCAGGTAGGGCCCCAGGGTCGGGAAGATGCCCAGGCGCACCGTGCCGGCCTCGGGGTTGCGGCTGCGACGCGCGGCTTCCTTCATTTCCTCCACGTCGGCGACGATGCGGCGAGCGCGCTCGGCGGCGTCGCGTCCGGCGGGCGTGAGCATGATGCGTCGCGGCGCGCGCTCGACCAGCGAGATGCCCAGCTCGTCCTCGAGCTTCTTGATCTGGGTCGACAGCGTGGGCTGGCTGATGAAGCAGGCCGCCGCCGCGCGACCGAAGTGCTTGTGATCGGCCAGGGCCACCAGGTACTTCAAGTCGCGCAGGTTCATCGGCGCAGTCTCCTCGACGTGCGGGCCGCCGCGTGGCGGTCCGATGGCGCGGCCTTGCGGGCCGCATCGATACGACGAACGCGCTCGCCATCGTATCGGGGACCGGTCCCGCCAGGGACCGGTGCGATGTTCAGTACGTCATGCATGCAGTGCGCACCGGCCTGTCGCATGCGCTGCGAGAGCGGGCGCGATCCGCCTCCGACTTTCGACGACGCACGCGCATGCCGGGAACTGTCCCTTCTGACAGGTTGGCACCGCGAGTCGCCGATCGGACCATCGAGACAGGGCCGCCGGGCTCAGCCCGCCTGCGCCACAGCGGCTTCGGCCGGCGCGCTGTGCCGGATCAGGTGGTCGAACGCGGACAAGGCCGCCTTCGAGCCCTCGCTCATCGCGATCACGATCTGCTTGTACGGCACCGTGGTCGCATCGCCGGCCGCGAACACGCCCGGCAGCGAGGTCTGGCCTCGGTCGTCAATGATGATCTCGCCGCGCGGCGTGAGTTCGATCGTGCCCTTCAGCCATTCGGTGTTGGGCAGCAGGCCGATCTGCACGAACACGCCTTCCAGCGGCACGACGTGCGCCTCGTGGGTGGTGCGGTCGACGTAGGCCAGCGCGGTGACCCGGCGGCCGTCGCCCAGCACCTCGGTGGTCTGGCCGGACACGATCACGCGCACGTTCGGCAGGCTGCGCAGCTTGCGCTGCAGCACTTCATCGGCGCGCAGCTTGCCGTCGAATTCGATCAGGGTGACGTGCTCGACGATGCCGGCCAGGTCGATCGCTGCCTCCACGCCAGAGTTGCCGCCGCCGACCACCGCCACGCGCTTGCCCTTGAACAGCGGGCCGTCGCAGTGCGGGCAATAGGCCACGCCCTTGTTGCGGTACTGCTCTTCGCCGGGCACGTTCATCTGCCGCCAGCGCGCGCCGGTGGACAGGATCACCGTCTTCGACTTCAGCGACGCGCCATTGGCCAGTTGCACTTGGACCAGGCCATCGTCGCCGGCCGGCAGCAGGCGCTCGGCGCGCTGCAGGTTCATGATGTCGACCTCGTAGTCGCGCACGTGGCGCTCCATCGCGGCCGCCAGCTTCGGACCGTCGGTCTCGGGCACGGAGATGAAGTTCTCGATCGCCATGGTGTCCAGCACCTGGCCACCGAAACGCTCGGCGACGATGCCGGTGCGGATGCCCTTGCGCGCGGCGTAGATGCCCGCCGCCGCGCCGGCCGGGCCGCCGCCGACGATCAGCACGTCGTACGGCGCCTTCTGCGACAGCGACGCGGCTTCGCGCGCGCCGCCGCCGGTGTCGAGCTTGGCGAGGATCTCGTCGATGCCCATGCGGCCATAGGCGAAGACTTCGCCGTTGAGGAACACGGCCGGCACCGACATCACTTCGCGCGCGGCGACTTCGTCCTGGAACCGCGCGCCGTCGATCGCGACGTGGCGGATGCGCGGATTCAGCACCGCCATCAGGTTCAGCGCCTGCACCACGTCTGGGCAGTTGTGGCAGTCGAGCGAGAAGAACGTTTCGAAGCGGTAATCACCGTCCAGCGCGCGGATGCGGTCGATCGTCGCCGCATCGAGCTTCGGCGGATGCCCGCCGACCTGCAGCAGCGCCAGCACCAGCGAAGTGAACTCATGGCCCAGCGGCGTGCCGGCGAAGCGCAGCGAGATATCGTGGCCTGCGCCGGGGCTGGCGATGGCGAAGGAAGGCACGCGGTCGCCGGGTTCGCGCGCCTCGCGCAGCGACACCTGGTCGGACAGCTGGGTCAGCTCGACCAGCAGCTCGCGCAGCTCGCGCGAGCCTTCGCCGTCGCCGAGCGCGGCGACCAGTTCGACCGGTCGGGTGAGCTTCTGCAGGTAGGCCTGCAACTGGTCTTTCAGATCAGAATCGAGCATGGCCGGGTCTCGCGGAATTCAGGAGAAAGGGGGAAGACGGCGTTCGCAGCAGCGGCCTGTGGCCAGGTGCCGGAGGAGGCGCTTTCGCGAGAGGGAGGGGCTCGCGATGCCGGAAGAGGGCGAAGCGGCGGGTCGTCCGGTGGGACGCAGGCCACTGGTGCGAACGACGCAGGACGTCTGGGACTGGACGTTCCCGGCGAAGCGGACTTCGCCGGGAGGCCCTGGAGGTTGCGTGACGGAGGTCTTGCGGGGTGGAACAGACGTAGAACTGAAGTGGAGCTGTGGAACGGTCTTGCGACGCACCGGACGGACTGCACGATCCGCCCGGGCGTTGATGCGGTGCGGGCGATCAGATCTTGCCGACCAGGTCCAGCGACGGCTTCAGGGTCTTGGCGCCTTCGTTCCACTTGGCCGGGCAGACCTGGCCCGGGTTGGCGGCGACGAACTGGGCGGCCTTCAGCTTGCGCAGGGTCTCGGAGACGTCGCGGGCGATGGCGTTGTCGTGGATTTCGAGGGTCTTGATCACGCCTTCCGGGTTGATCACGAAGGTGCCGCGCAGCGACAGGCCTTCCTCTTCGATGTGCACGCCGAAGGCGCGGCTGAGCTGGTGGGTCGGGTCGCCGACCAGCGGGAACTGGGCCTTGCCCACCGCCGGGGAGGTTTCGTGCCACACCTTGTGCGAGAAGTGCGTGTCGGTGGTGACGATGTAGACCTCGGCGCCCAGCTTCTGGAATTCGGCGTAGTTGTTGGCCGCGTCCTCGACTTCGGTCGGGCAGTTGAAGGTGAAGGCCGCCGGCATGAAGATCAGGACCGACCACTTGCCCTTCAGGGTCTCGTCGGAGACCTGGACGAATTCGCCGTTGTGGAAGGCAGTGGCCTTGAAGGGGACGACCTGGGTGTTGATCAGGGACATCATGTTCCTCGATGGTGGTGGGTGATGGGTGGGAAGAAAGGGTGCGTCAATCGCAACGGTGGCTAGTTTAGGCAGGCTCTATTGATGCATCCAATGAATTGGTGCAATTGAATCAATAGTCGTTGCCTATCGTTCGGGTCTGCAGTCCGTCGCGGCCTTTCCGATATGCTTCCGCGCCCGGCCTGGATCAAGGGCGGGCCCCGTCCCCAGTTCCGGAATCGAGATGCCCGTCGCCACCGTGCAATCGCTGCTGCGCGAGCTCCCCGGTGCCGGGCTCGAGCCTGCCGAGGCCGAGCTGCTGCTCGCCCACGTTCTGGACCGGTCGCGATCCTGGCTGTACGCCCACCGCGACGATCCGGTCGGCCCCGCCGATGCCGAGCGCTACCGTGCCCTGCTGGCGCGGCGTGAGGCGGGCGAGCCGGTCGCCTACCTGACCGGCCGGCGCGGCTTCTGGTCGTTCGACCTCCGGGTCACGCCCGATACCCTGATCCCCCGGCCCGAGACCGAACTGCTCGTCGAGCTGGCGCTGGCTCGCCTGCCGGCCACGGCCGACCTGCGCCTGGCCGACCTCGGCACCGGCAGCGGCGCGATCGCGCTGGCGCTGGCGCACGAGCGCCCCCGTGCCCGGGTGGTCGCGGTGGATCTCAGCTCCGGCGCGCTCGAGGTCGCCCGGGCCAACGCCGTCGAACTGGGGCTGTCCAACGTCGAATTCCGCCAGGGCGACTGGCTGGCGCCGCTGGCCGGCGAACGCTTCGACCTGATCGCCAGCAACCCGCCGTACATCGCCGAGGGCGACCCGCACCTGGACGACCTGCGCCACGAGCCCGCGCCGGCCCTCTCCTCGGGCCATGACGGTCTCGATGCCATCCGCACCATCGCCCGCGAGGCGCCTGCCCATCTGTTGCCGGGCGGCTGGCTGCTGCTCGAACACGGCTGGGACCAGGGCGAGGCCGTGCGCGGCATCCTCGTCGCCGCCGGGTTCGTCGATGTCATGACGGATCGTGATCTCGAAGCGCGCGATCGGGTCACGTCCGGCCTCTGGCCCGGCTGACCCCTCCGCTACACTGCGCGCTCGTTTCGCATCCCCCGACTTCCGAGATCGCCCATGCGCACGCTCTATCCCGAGATCGAACCCTTCGACACCGGCACCCTGCGGGTCGACGACCGCCACGTCCTGTACTACGAGCAGTGCGGCAACCCGGACGGCAAGCCGGTCGTCCTGCTGCACGGCGGTCCCGGTGGCGGTTGCAGCCCGAAGATGCGCCGGTTCCACGATGCCTCGAAGTACCGCATCGTCCTGTTCGACCAGCGCGGCGCCGGCCGCTCGACGCCGCATGCCGACCTTGTCGACAACACGACCTGGGACCTGGTCGCCGACATCGAGAAGCTGCGCGCGCACCTGGGCATCGAACGCTGGCAGGTCTTCGGCGGTTCGTGGGGCTCGACGCTCGCCTTGGCGTATGCGGAAACGCATCCCGAGCGCGTCACCGAACTGGTCCTGCGCGGCATCTTCATGCTGCGTCGCTGGGAGCTGGAATGGTTCTATCAGGAAGGCGCCTCGCGCCTGTTCCCGGATGCGTGGGAGCACTACGTCAACGCGATTCCGCCGGTCGAACGCCACGACCTGATCTCCGCCTTCCATCGCCGCCTGACCAGCGAGGACGAGGCCACGCGCCTCGCCGCCGCTCGCGCCTGGAGCGTGTGGGAAGGCGCCACCAGCTTCCTGCACGTCGACCAGGACTTCGTCGCCGGTCATGAAGACGCGCACTTCGCGCTCGCCTTCGCGCGCATCGAGAACCACTACTTCGTCAACGGCGGCTTCTTCGAGGTCGAGGACCAACTGCTGCGCGACGCCCACAGGATCGCGCACATCCCCGGCGTCACCGTGCACGGTCGCTACGACGTGGTCTGCCCGATCCAGAACGCCTGGGACCTGCACAAGGTCTGGCCGGCCGGCGAACTGGTCATCACTCCCGCGTCCGGCCACTCCGCGTTCGAAGCCGAGAACATCGACGCGCTGGTGCGCGCGACGGACAAATTCGCGGGCTGATCGGGACGGACCAGTCACCGTGATGGCGATGCAGGTTTCACGATCCCCGTGCAGCCTGCACGAAACGCGCGGCACGTCATGCGTGCCGCGCAGCGAAACTGAATGCCGGTGTGTTCGCGACGCGGGATGCACTTGAGCCGCGGCGGACGGCGTCGACAATCGATGCGGACACCCGTTGTCGTCGCGATCACGCGACACAGCTCGCCCATCCATCGCAGGAGATCGCCATGAGCACCATCGATCGTCTTTCCGGGCGCGGCACGCGCCTCGTCGGCCACGCACGCCAGACACTGGAATCCGGAGCCTCTCATCTGCCGAAACTGCTGGAGGCCGGTGCGATCCTCAGCGTGGCGAAGACCGGCCTGCGTGCGGCCACGACGCTGGCCCGGCGCAATCCCGCGCTGGCCATCACCCTGGGCGTGGTCGGTGCCGGCGTGCTGGCCTATCGCTTCCATCGCAGGCGCGCTGAGGCGAAGGCGCAGGCGAACCCGGTGAAGCTCGCCGTGCATCGCACCGCTGATCGCACGGCCGATCGTGTGGTTGATCACGACGACGCAGGCGATGCGCATGCCAGCGGCAAGGCCGCGAAGGCCAGGGCGCGAAAGCCTGCAGGCGCGAAGGCGACGACACGGGCGAAGTCGGCAGACCGCGACGCGTGAATGCCTCGTGAGGACGGCCTCACCTGGACCCGTTCCGCCTGAGCATGCAGACACCCCGCGCGAGCGGGGTGTCTGCTTTTCCGCATGCCGGCATCAGCCGCACTGCGGCGCGGTGGTCGCTAGGTTGGTGTTGGCGCCGGCGGTGTTGAACACGATGCACTTCACCTGCGCGGCCGGGGCGATCTGCAGGCTGTAGGGCAGGGCTTCCGGATAGGCGCGCGTGGTCTGCCAGTTGGTCGCGTTCACGCCACCGCTGCCGGGCGAGGTCCAGGTGATGCCGCTGCCGACGAAGTTGTTGCGCAGGTCCCAGTAGCCGATCTGCGAGCTGTCGCGCGAGGTCACCGGGTTGGCGACGTTCTCGAAGTAGTTCGCCTGGATCAGCGACACGCCGCCCATGCGCACGTTGATGCCCGAAGTCGAGACGTTGCCGAAGTAGTTGTTGGCCATGTGGGTCAGGCCGAAGCGCTGCAGCGGCAGGCGCGACTGCACGTTCTCGAAGCGGTTGCGGTAGTAGGTCGTGCGCGCGGCGCTGTGTTCGGTCGAGCTGTCGCTGTGGCCGTTGAGCGAGACCTTCTGGTAGGTGTGGATGTGGTTGTACGACAGGGTCACGTTGAACGCGCCGCGCTTGATGTCGATGCCGCCGTCGAAGCTGGCGTCGCCGGCGCCGGGGCACTTGGTCAGCGAGGCGAAGATTGTGTTGTGGTCGATCCAGATCTTCGACGGGATGCGCCCCGTGCCGCGGCCTTCGACGGTGATCGAATCCGCGCCTTCGCCGCCGGGCAGCAGGCCGATGGTCATGTTGCGGACGATGATGTTCTTCGAGTTGCCGACGATGAAGATGCCGAAGTTCGCCGATGAGCCGGCCGCGCCGAGGATGGTGATGTCGCTCTTGTCCTTGATCTCGACGACGTTCGGCGCCTTCTGCCACTGCGCGCAGACGTCGGTGATGCTGCTGTAGCTGAAGCGGCCGGTGTAGTTCAGCACGAGGCCGCCGCTGCCGCTGTAGGCGTTGATCGCGGCGCGCATCTGGTCGGGGGTGCTGACGTTCAGGGGCGTGCGGCTGCCGCCGCCGGTGGTGCCTGCGGCATAACCCATGGCCTGGGCGCTGGCGTGGCCGGCGAAAGCGAGGCCGAGCATGGCGAGGCCGGCCAGGAGGCCGGGGCGGCGATGGACGAAGGCGTTGCGAAGGGTGTGCATGAGCGTCTCCTTGCTGGAGGTGGATGGGGGGATGCCTGTTCCGTTGTCCGCGCTGCGCCGGGCCCGTGTGCGTCGTCGCGGCAGGCGGCATTCACCGTCGAATGACCACCGGTGTCAATTTGCGCCGCAACAGGAAACCCGCCGTGCTGCGCCGGGGGTGTCGCGGCGACGGGTCGCGCGATGCGTGCCGCACGTGGCTGCCTGTCCACGGAATCCGCAGGCGAAACAGCCGATTGCGCGCATTGCTGTCCTGCAGCGCGCGCGTCGGTCCAATGCGGCAATGCATCGCGAACTGTGATTGATGCCCGCCATCATGGCGATTCGTCATGTCCGCAGGGACAGCCTGAAAACAAGGCGTTTCGCGTCGCCATCCGCGCCGGCGGCGTGTCTTCTGCGGGCATCGTGGACGCAGGTCTGCGTCGCTCAGGGCGTCATCGGTCGACCGCTCGGCGCCTCGCCCGCGCGCGCGGCCAGGCGTCGGCGCAATGCCGGCAGTTCGCCGATCGAGGCCATGTCCTGCAACTGCGCCAGCCACGTGTCGACGCTGCGGCAGGACAGCGGCTGCGAGGCCTCGGGCCGCCAGCGCACGCGATCGCTGGCCAGGACCTGCAGCTCGTCCTGCACGGCCTGCACGCGGGCCGGGGGCCAGCCCGATGCCTGCCCCACCGCCAGCGCCAGCGCCAGGGTCTGCGTAGTGTCGCCGTGCGCGACCATCCTCTCGGCCAGCGCCCGGCACTCCGCCTGGCGGCCGGGCACGGGCTCGGCGCAGCGCGCGAGCAGGGCGCCTTCCCCGGGCGAGGGTAGGGCGGCAGCCAGCACGTCGACCTCGGCGGCCAGGGCCAGCCGCAGGTAGCCGGGCAGGTCGGCGGGCAGGGCCTGCTGGGTGAGCAGCGCCAGCGCCTGCGGGACATCGTGCCAGCGGCGTGCATGGAGCAGGCCCTGCCAGGCCTCGTCGACGGCCGCAGGGTCTTCTTCGGCCAGCGCGGCCCAGTGGCGGGCATTGTCGGGTTCCAGGCGCAGGCGCGCGCGGATCAGCCTGCGACGACAGGCGCTGCCCAGATCGCCATCGCCGGCGCCGACCAGCCGACCGCAGGCCTCCTCGGCCCAGCCGAGGGCGACCGCGTCGGGTTCGGCCATCGCATGCTGCAGCGTGGTCTGCGCCCAGTCGTGCCAGACCAGCGGGTCCTCGCTATCGGGTCGATCGAGCAGTTGGGCCGCGACACGGGCGCGCGCCCGGCCGTCCTGGCGCAGGGTCGCCAGCAGCCGTTCGCGGGCCTGCGCCAGCGGGTCGCTGCCTGCCGAGGCGGGCAGGGCCGCCAGTCCGCCCGCACCGGCCGACGCATCGGCCGGCAGCGGTGCATCGCGCAGCCCGCAGATCTCCACCGGCTGCAGCGCGTGCATGTCGGTGCCGGCGATGTGCGTTGCAGGCCGTTCGTGCTGCGTTTCGTCCTGTTCGATCGGGTCCGTGCGCGCATCGGCCACGCTGTCGCCATCGTCCGCGCCATGCGCTGGCACCTCGACGGGGCCGGATCCGGTCCAGGCGACCAGTGTCGCGACGGCGATGGCGATGGCCAGCGCCAGCGCGCTGCCGCGTGCACGGGGCGTCATGGCGCGTCCGCCGGCATCAGCCGCACGAGCCGTGCGCCGTACAGCAGCAGCGCGCCGTCGGCCGGGTCGACCCAGACGCCCTTCAGGTGCTCGCGGGTATGCGTGAACACGGCGCGCCAGCTCAGGCCATCGTCGTCGCTGCGCAGCAGCGTGCCTTCGCGGCCGGGCATCCACCAGGCGCGGCGCCCGGGATCCCAGGTCGGCCGCCGCAGCGACGCGATGGTGGGCACGTCGATCACCTGCCAATGCCGGCCGCCATCCGTGGAGCGGATCAGCGCGCCGGCCGAGCCGCCCAGCCACAGGGCCTGGCCAGCGGCATCACGCTGCAGCCAGGACCAGGCGGCCTCGGGCAGGGGCTGGGCCACCGGCACCCAGTCGGGGGCGGGCGGGGGTGTCTCTTCATCGACCGGCAGGGCGTCGTCCGCCGGTCGTTCGGCACGGAACAGCGCGCCGCGATCCCCGGCCACCAGCAGCGCACGTCCGTCGGGCGTCGGCCCGCCGGTGCGCAGCACGCCCGGCCCGAGCGACTGCAGCGCCCACTGCGTGCCGTCGCGGCTGCCGCGCTGCACCGTGGCTTCGGCCCGGTCGCCCAGCCCGCCGCCGACCAGCCAGGGGTGGCCATCGGGACCGGTGAAGCCGCCGTACACCGGATCGGGCGAAGGCAGCGGCACGTCGTGCCATTCGGCCAGTCCGCCGTGCACCCGCATCAACTGCCCGCCGCTGCCGTACAGCAGCACCACCGGCGTGTCGGGCAGGGGCAGCAGGCCGAGGTGTTCCCGGCCATGGCCGGTGCTGTGCGTCTGCCAGTGCACGCCGTCGGGCGCGACCATCACGGCGCCCTGGCCGCCGCCGACCACCACGCTGCCGATCCGGCGGTCGGCATGCAGGGCGAACAGGAAGGCCGGTTCGTGCAACTGGGTGAAGCGGTGGCTGCGCCAGCGCCGGCCGCCGTCGTCGGAGCGCGCCAGCGTGCGATGGCTCAAAGCGGCCAGCAGCGCGGAATCGCCCTTCGGTGCGACGACATCGTGCACGTACTGCCGTGGCGCCTCGTGGGCCACCGTCCAGGTGCCGCCATCCGCGCTGCCGTGCAGGATCAGGCCGCCCGGGCCGACCGCGACGAAGCCGCGCAGCGCGTCGCTCCAGGCCACGGCTTCGAGATCGGGGCGGGTCTCCAGTACGGGCAGGTCGATCGGCCGCCAGGGCCGTGCGGGCGGGCGACCGTGGAGCAGCAGCCCGCCTTCGCCGGCCACCACCCAGTGCTGGCCATCGGGACTGCTCGCCGCATCGCGCAGGAAACGCTGCGGCCGCGCGCCGCAGTCGCGCCAGGGCGTGCCGGCCGTTTCGCGCCAGACGCAGGCGCCCTCGCTGCCGATGGCGATCCAGCCGCCCGGCGTGGGCAGGGCCGACAGGCGCGTGTAGCTGCCGCGCGGGCTGCGATGGGAACGCGATCCGCGCGATCCCGCGCCGGACAGTGCGATCAGGCGTCCATCCGCCGTCGCGAGCAGCACGCCGTCACCGTCGGCGGCCAGCGCATCGATGGCGGGCATGGCGGCGTTGTCTTTGGCAGCGGCAGGCAGTCGATGCTCGCGCCAGGCGCTGCCCGGGCCAGTGTCCTGCCAGAGCCGGCCGTCCGCGCCGCCCACCCAGGCCGCCCCATCCACGGTGAGCACCACGGTCGTGAACGCCCCGCGCCGACGTGGGAGATCGCTGGCCTCGGACGTGACCTCGTGCCAGCGCGCGCCGCCGTCGACGCTGTGCAGCAGGGTGTCCTGCGGCCCCACCGCGAGACAGCGCCGGGCATTGCAGGCGACGGCGGCCAGATCAAGCTCGGGATCCAGCGGACGATCGCCGGAGGCGCTGCGGACGAGGGCGTGGGTCCAGCGCCGGCCGCCGTCGACGCTGTGCAGCAGCAATCCACCGTCGCCCACGGCCACGAGCGTGGACCCGGGAGCGCGGCCCGGCGCTTCGGCCACGGCGCGGATGCGCCGGTCGTGGGGTGTCTGCGCCGGCTGCCAGGCATCGGTGCCCGGCGTGTCGGGCGGGGACGCCTCGTGCCGCCAGAGACTGGCGTCGCTGCCCCAGGCCAGCAGCGTGCCGTCGGCGGCCATCGTGAGGCCGGCCAGATCGGGATTGAGGACGGTTGCGGCGGCGGGCCTCTCCAGGTCCGCCGCCGCGGAGATCGTGCCCTGCGCGATGGTGGCCAGGAAGGCCACCATCGCTGCACGGCGAACGCAGGCGATGGTGCGGTCCGTGCGCATCGCAGGCTCTCGTGGGTCGGGCTCAGAAGGCCGTGATGTCGGACTTCCTGACGTTGCAGTTCGCGGTGCCCCACTGTGGGCCGATCTTCGGCGACTCGCCCTCGCCCTTCTTCACGCCCTTGAAGGCGATGCAGGCGGCGTTGGAATCGCTGGTGCTGGTGGAGCTCCATCCTTTCCAGCGGATGCTGCGGATGGTGGCGACATCGCCGTAGTTGGTGTTGATGCCGGCCATGCCCGCATTGAGCTTGCCATTGACGGTGACGTTGCTGATGTTCACCGTGCGCTTGCCCTGCGTGCTGCAGTTGCCGCAGGCGCGATACAGCTTGCCGTTGGTGCCATTGGTCGTGAAGTTGCTGATCGTGACCGTGCTGCCCACGCCGTTGTGCTGGAAGATCTTGTCGCTGGCGCCGGCCGCGCTGCCGCCGGTGACGGTCATGGTCTTGCCCGAGCCGCCCTTCATCGTGGCGGCGTCCTCGCAGACGTCGGCCCAGGTCACGTTCTCGAGCCGGCAGTTGCCTTCGCAATGGATGCCGTCGGCGGCCGCCCCGGCCTGCAGCGTCACGTTGCGCACGACGCCGCCGTCCTTGACCAGGATCACCGGCTGTTGCGATTCGCTGCCGCCATTGCACGAGGTGCCGACGGTGGCGCCGCCGAAGTCGCGGGTGCCGGTGACCGTGATCGTGGCGCTTGCGGCGAAGGGCATGCCGATCAGCAGCGCGGTGGCGAGGATTTTCTTCAGTTCCAGTTGCATGTCGATCTCCTTGCAGGTGCGGATGGAAAGAAAGGATGGAAAGGGCCCTGTTCCGCTGCCGCGTCTGTCTGCACCGGGTCTCTGCGTGGCATCGTCGCGGCGGGGCCATTCACGGGAAAATGACTACCGGTGTCAATTTGCGCTGCAACAAGCGTGGACCCTGCGAGAGCGCTGCGGAGCGAATGCCTGAACGAATGTCGTCGGCGTGCGAGCGCGTTTCTGTCCACGGAATTCGCCGTGAAAACAGCGATATGGAGAAGATGCTGTCCTGCAGCGTGCACGCTGCGCGAAGGTCGCGGCAGGACGTGAACCGTGATCGACGTCCGTGATCGCGATGACGCAAAATGTCCCTGTGGACATCGAAAAAAAGACGGGCGTGGTGCGTGCGCCGCGCGAAATCGCCTGGCCCGGATGCGCGACGCCCGCACGCGCGTCGGCGGGTGCGGGCGTCGGTATCGCTGCGTTGCGGAGGTTTCAGTCGTGGACGGCGGCGGCTTGTCGTGCAGAAGGCTGCGCAGGCGCGCGCGCAGGCAGCAGCCGGGCCTTGAGTGCCTCGTCATCCGCCGGCAGCGCTTCGCCGTGCGCGGGCCGCGCCAGACAGGCGGCGAGGGCCGGCGGTGGCGGTACCGCATGGCCGACCAGCGGTTCGACGATGGTGTCGAACTTCGCCGGGTGTGCGGTCGCGACCACGCTCCAGGCGCGCTGGTCGCCCTTCGTGCGCAGGATGTCCAGCACATGTAGTCCGCAGGCGGTATGCGGGCAGGCGACGATGCCGTGGCGCTCGGGCGCGGCGGCAATCGTCCTGCGGATCACGTCGTCGTCCACCGCGAAGGCGCGCAGGCTGGCGCGCAGCGATTTGTCATCGCCCAGCCAGCAGGTCAGGCGCTCGAAATTGCTCGGTGCGCCCACGTCCATGGCATTGGCCAGCGTGGCGCGCGTGGCCTGCGGCGAATAGGGCGCGCCGGCGAAATAGCGCGGCAGCACGTCGTTGGCGTTGGTGGCCAGCACGATCTCGCCGATCGGCAGGCCCATGCGCCGTGCCAGCCATGCGGCGGCGGCGTTGCCGAGGTTGCCGGTCGGCACGATCAGGTTCAGCGCTTCGCCGTGCGCCTGCATGTGCTGCAGCGCGGTGTGCGCGTAGTAGGCCACCTGCGGCAGCAGACGGCCGAGGCTGATGCTGTTGGCCGAGGTCAGCGCGCGCTTTTCGCGCAGGTCGCGGTCGGCCAGCGCGGCCTTGGCCATGCGCTGGCAGTCGTCGAAGGTGCCGGCGACGCGGAAGGTGCGCACGTTGTCGCCCCAGCACTCCAGGCCGTGCGCCTGGCGCGGCGACACGCGGCCGTCGGGATAGAGGATCACCACGTCGAAGCCCGGGCGCCTGTGGAAGGCGCCCGCGACCGCCGCGCCGGTATCGCCCGAGGTGGCGACGAGAATGGTCGTCGTCTCGGTGTCGCCGCGCGCGGTGCGCAGCGCGCCCAGCGCCTCGGCGAGGAAGCGCGCGGCATAGTCCTTGAATGCGGCGGTGGGGCCGTGGAACAGCTCCAGCACGTGATCGCGGCCGTTCTTAAGCGGCACCAGCGGCGCGTCGAAATCGTAGGCGCGCGCGCACAGCGCGGGCAGCGCGTCGCGCAGCACCGATCCGCCGAAATACGGCGCCAGCACCCACGCCGCCGTCTCGGCCAGCGTGGCCGGCGGTTTCGCCGGGAGCGTGAGCTGCAGGAGGCGCTCGGGCACGTACAGGCCGCCATCGGGCGCAAGGCCGGCGATCAGCGCGTCGTCGATCGGCGTCGGCGCGGTGCCGTGGCGCGTGCTGACGAACGACAGCGACTGGGACTGGGACAGCGGCTCGGACGGGGATTGCGGACTCACGGCAGCACCTCCGCGCGCGGACCGGCGACCGGCGAGACATAGGCGCGGGCGTCGTAGCCCGCAGAAATGAAGGCTTCGCGCATCGCGGGCGCAGCCGCTTCGGCCTGCGCCTTCGAGGCGAACCAGGCGAACACGCTGGGGCCGGCGCCGGAAATGCTGGCGCCCAGCGCGTCGTGGTCGAGCGCGGCCTGCTTCACCGCGGCGAAGCCCGGGATCAGCGGTGCGCGGCGCGGTTCGACCAGCACGTCGATCAGGCCATCGCGGATCAGCTGCGCATCACCGCGCTGCAGGCCGGTGAGGAACAGGGCGAGGTGCGAGGTCTGGTGGACCAGCTGCGACAGCGGATAGGGCTCGGCCAGCGCGGCGCGCGCGCGGCGGGTCTCCAGCACCTGGTCTGGATGCACGACCACGCAGTGCAGCCAGTCGGGCACGTCCAGGGCGATCATGCGATGCGGCGGCGCCAGCACCACGCCGCCGAGCAGCATCGGCGCGACGTTGTCGCCGTGGACGCTGCCGCTGGCGACCGATTCGCCCTGCAGCGCGAAGGGATAGAGCGCCTCGCGCGACAGTGGCGCATCGAGCAGGGCATTGGCGGCGACCAGCGCGGCCACGCACGAAGCTGCGGAACCGCCGAGGCCCGAGCCCAGCGGGATGCCTTTCTCCAGTTCGACCTCGAAGCCGAACGGCAGCGACAGCGCCTCGCGCAGGGCGATCAGGGCGCGGCCGGCGGTGTTGCGTTCGGCCTCCAGCGGCAGGCTGTCGGCGCCGGGCACGTCGCCGCGGATCGCGCGGAAGCGCACGACGGGTTCGTCGATGCGACGGACAGTCGCGATGTCGCGCGGACCGTCGATGGCGTGGCCGAGCAGGTCGAAGCCGACACCGATGTTGCCGACGCTGGCGGGGGCGAACGCGCGCACGGCGACGCCGGCGGCTGGAGAAGGCGGTGCATTCATGGCAAGAGGCGAATTCATGCGAGGGCTCCCGGGTGGCGGGCGCCGAGGGTGCTGGCGATGGCGAGGATATCGCCGAACACGCCTGCGGCGGTGACGTCGGCGCCGGCGCCCGGGCCCTGGACCACCAGCGGGTTGTGGGCGTAGCGGCGGGTCCGGAACTGGATGAGGTTGTCGGTGAGCCGGCTGCTCAGGCTGGCATGGCCGGCCTCGGGCGTGGCCAGGCCGACGCGGGCCACGCCTTCGCTGTCGAGCCGCGCGAGGTAGCGCAGGCTGCCGCCCAGGGCGCGGGCGGCGTCGAGGCGCGCCTGCATCGGCGCATCGAGTTCGTGCAGGCGATCGAGGAACTCGTCGCGCGAGACCTGCTGCAGATGCGCCGGCACCAGGCTTTCGATCTCGACATCGGCCAGCGACAGCGTCGCGCCGGCTTCGCGCGCCAGGATCACCAGCTTGCGCGCGACATCGGTGCCGCTGAGGTCGTCGCGCGGATCGGGTTCGGTGTAGCCCAGCGCTTTCGCCTCCGCGACCAGCTGCGAGAACGGCACGCTGCCGTCGTAGCGGTTGAACAGCCAGGCCAGCGTGCCGGAGAGCACGCCTTCGATGCCGGTCAGCGTGTCGCCGGTATCGAGCAGCGAGCGCAGGGTCTGGATCACCGGCAGGCCGGCGCCGACCGTGGCCTCGTAGCGGAACAGGCCGCCGCGCTGCTCGGCCTCGCGGATCGCACGGTAGCGCGACCAGTCGCCGCTGCCGGCGTGCTTGCTCGGGGTGACGACGTGGATGCCCATCGCCAGCCATTCCGGATAGCGCGCGGCGACTGCGTCGCTGCCGCTGCAGTCGACGATCAGCGCGTGCGGCAGATGTTCGGAACGCACGTGCGCGACGAAGCGGTCGAGGTCGAGCGCTTCGCCCGAGCTCGCCAGCGTGCCTGCGGCCGAGGCCGGATCCAGCGCCATGTTCGACAGCAGCATGCGCTGGCTGCTCGCGACCGCGCGCAGGCGCAGGTCGAGGCGGTGTTCGCGCTTGCTCGCGTTGGCGAAGCGCGGCAGCGCGTCGGCGAACTGCGCGAGCAGGGCGCGACCGACATTGCCGGGTCCGATCACGCCGACCGACAGCGTCGCCGGCGACAGCCAGAAGGCGCTGTGCGCCGCGCGCAGGCCGCGCACCGCGTGCTCGGCGGCGATCGCGACCGAGATGTTGCGTTCGCTGGCGCCCTGCGCGATCGCGCGGATGTTCACCCGCGCGCGCGCCAGGCCCTCGAACAGCCGTGCGGAGATGCCCGGCTGGCCGACCATGCCGTCGCCGACCGCAGCGAGCACGGCGATGCCGTGGGTGGTGTCGACGCCTTCCACCTGGCCATCGCCGATCGCTTCGGCGAACGCGGCTTCCACCGCTTCGCGGCCGCGTTCGGCATGCGCGGAGGGCACGACGCAGCAGATCGAATGTTCGCTGGAGCCCTGCGAGATCATGGTGACGGAGACGCCGGCCTCGCGCAGCGCGGCGAACATGCGCTCGGCAGTACCGGGCACGCCGATCAGGCCGGCGCCGCTGAGTTCGAGCAGGGCCATGTCGCCGACGAGGCTCAGGCCCTTCACCGGCGAATGCGCCGGATCGCTTTCGCTCTTCTCTGCGATGCGCGTGCCCGGCGCGGCGGGATTGCGCGAATTGCGGATCAGGATCGGCAGGCCGGCCTGCATCGCCGGGGCCATCGTCTGCGGATGCAGCACCTTCGCGCCGAAGTACGCCAGTTCGCAGGCTTCGGCGTAGGACATGGAGGGCAGGCAGACCGCATCGGGCACCAGGCGCGGATCGGCGCTGAGCACGCCGTCGACGTCGGTCCAGATCGTCAGGTCCTCGGCTTCGAACAGGACCGCGAAGATCGCGCCGGAATAGTCGCTGCCGTTGCGGCCGAGGGTGGCGCAGCGGCCTTCGGCATCGCGCGCGACGAAGCCGGTGACGACCACGTCGCGCTGCGGATGCGCGAGGCGCCACGCGGCGAAACGTTTTCGGGTCTCGTGCCAGTCGACCGCGACGCCGAGTTCGCCCGGATGCACCACCAGCACCTCGCGGGCATCCAGTCGTGCCCAGCCTGCGGCTTCGCCGCCGAGTGCGGCCTGCATCAGCCGCGACGACCACACTTCGCCCATGCCCTGGATGTGCGCGAACTCGTGCGGCTGCAGCGCGGCGCGCGAAGCGACGGCGTCGAGCACGGCGGAAAACGCGGAGAATTCGCCGTCGAGCCAGCCGATGAGGCCGTGCTTCGCTTCCGGGTCGAGGCGCAGCGCTTCGCTGAAATGACGGTCGCGCAGCTTCGACCACGCATCCTGCCATTCGCCGCCCTCACCGGCGATGCGCGCCAGTGCGGTCAGCGCATCGGTGACGCCCTGCATCGCGGAGACGACGACCGCGCGCGGCGCGGGCGAGTCCTGCACCAGCGATGCGACATGCTTGTAGCGTTCCGCGTCGGCGACGCTGCTGCCGCCGAACTTGTGCGCACGACAGGCGGGAAGGGCAGGCTCGGCGGCATCGCGGTCCATCGCGTGCGCCGCGGCTGGCTGTGGGTCGAACGAATCCATGTGAAGCTCCTGGTTGGAGCCCCGTGCCGAGAGAGTGCGGGCGTCTTCCCCCCGCGACCCTGTTCGGGTGCGGGGCGGAAGGGGAAGGTTTACACCGTTTCGCCGTCGCAGCCCGCACCGCCGGTGGTACCGGTACCGGTGAAGGTCATGGTGGTGGTAATGACGGTGACGCCCGCGACGACGGTTCCGCGCGTGGCGCGGAAGGCGATGTCGGCGAGGGCGGTCGTGTTCGGCATGGGACAAGGTTTAAACGAAGGAAAGGCGTGGCGTCAAATGGTTTCTGGTTGGGTCGGATCGACGGTGGGGTATGGAAGCGGCGGGCGGGCTCGTCGCGGCGCGCGGATGCGCCCCTGCGCCCTCTCCCCCGCATGCGGGGGAGAGGGTTGGGGTGAGGGGGCGGTGTTCCGCGGCGCCGAGGCAGCCGGTGTCCAGGCCGCACCCCCTCACCCTGCCCTCTCCCCCACGCGTGGGGGAGAGGGTGCAAGACGCGCTCAGTCGCGCATCACCACCGCTTCGCACTCCGTTTCCAGGCGCTGCAGCACGGCCTTCGCCATCGCCTGGGTGTCGAGCGCGGTGCCCTGCGGCGCGAGGTCGGCGGTGAGGCAGCCGTCGTCGATCGCCTGGGCCACGGCCTTCTCGACGCAGCGCGCTTCCTGCTCCAGGCCCAGCGAATGACGCAGCAGCATCGCCGCGCTGAGGATCGTGCCGCAGGGGTTGGCGATGCCGCGTCCGGCGATGTCGGGCGCGGAGCCGTGGATCGGCTCGTACAGGCCGTAATTGCCTTCGCCGAGCGAAGCCGACGGCAGCAGGCCCATCGAGCCGGCCAGCATCGAGGCTTCGTCGGTGAGGATGTCGCCGAACATGTTCTCGGTGACGATCACGTCGTACTCGCGCGGGCGGGCGATCAGGTGCATCGCCATGCTGTCGACCAACTGGTGCTCCAGGCGCACGTCGGGGAATTCCTCGGCGGCGACGCGCGAGGCGACCTGGCGCCACAGGCGCGAGGTTTCCAGCACGTTGGCCTTGTCGACCGAGACGACGTACTTGCGGCGGCCGCGTGCGAGTTCGCAGGCGCGGCGGACCACGCGCTCGATCTCGGCGACCGAGTATTCGCACAGGTCGCTGGCGGTGGTGTCGGTGCGGGTCTTCTCGCCGAAGTACACGCCGCCGGTGAGCTCGCGCACCACGATCATGTCGACGCCGGTGAGCAGGTGCGACTTGATCGGCGACGCGGTCAGCGCGACCGGATGGGTCTTCACCGGGCGCAGGTTCGCGTACAGGCCCAGTGCCTTGCGCAGTTTCAGCAGGCCCTGTTCCGGGCGGATCTCGCCGTCGGACCACTTGGGGCCGCCGACCGCGCCGAGCAGGATCGCGTCGGCCTTGCGGCAGGCGTCCAGCGTCGCATCGGACAGCGGCGTGCCTTCGGCATCGATGGCGGCGCCGCCGATCAGGCGCTGGGTGAAGGTGAAGGCGTGGCCATAGCGACGGCCCACGGCTTCGAGCACGGACACCGCGGCGGCGGTGACTTCGGGACCGATGCCGTCACCCGGCAGAACGACGATTTCAGCACGCATGACCACGGGACTCCTCGAACGACTGGATGGCGGAAGACTGTTTCAACAGGTAGCCGAGCTGGTCGACGCCTTCGAGCAGGCAGGTGCGCGCGAAGCCGTCGATCGGGAAGGCGAAGCGGCGGCCGTCGGGCAGGGTGACGGTGCTCGCGGCGACGTCGATGTCGAGTTCGATGCCGGGGCTCGCCAGCAGTTCGTCGACCACGGTGGCGTCCAGCACGATCGGCAGCAGGCCGTTCTTCAGCGCATTGCTGCGGAAGATATCGGCGATCTCGGCGCTGACGACGGCGCGCAGGCCGAAGTCGAGCAGCGCCCACGGCGCATGCTCGCGCGAGGAGCCGCAGCCGAAGTTGCGGCCGGCGACGAGGATCTGTGCGCCCTGCGCTTCGGGCCTGTTGAGCGCGAACTCGGGGTCGGGCGTGCCGTCCTCGCGGTAGCGCCAGTCGTTGAACGCGACCTTGCCCAGGCCGGTGCGGGTGGTCGTGGTGAGGAAGCGCGCCGGGATGATCCGGTCGGTGTCGATGTTGGCGTCCGGCAGGCAGACGGTGCGCGAACGCACCCGGGTCACGGCATTCGGGTTGGCTGCGGCGCTCATGCGGCGACCTCCTGCAGGTAGGTACGCGGATCCACGACTTCGCCGGCGATGGCGCAGGCGGCGGCGGTGTACGGCGAGGCGAGCACGGTGCGTGCGTCGCGGCCCTGCCGGCCCTCGAAATTGCGGTTGCTGGTGGACACCGCGAGCTGGCCCGGCGCGACCAGGTCGCCGTTCATCGCGATGCACATCGAGCAGCCCGGCTCGCGCCATTCGGCGCCGGCGGCGCGGACGATGCGGTCGATGCCTTCGGCCTCGGCCGCGCGCTTGACCTGCTCGGAACCCGGCACGACGAGCATGCGCACGCGCGGGTGCACCTTGCGGTCGACCAGGATGTCCGCGACCTGGCGCATGTCGCTGAGCCGGCCGTTGGTGCAGCTGCCAACGAACACCACGTCGACCGATTGGCCGAGCAGCGACTGGCCGCCCGGGAACTTCATGTAGTCCTGGGCGCGGCGGGTGTCGTCGTCGTTGGCGACGGGGATGCGGGCGTCGATCGCGGCGACCTGGCCCGGATGCGTGCCCCAGGTGACGGTCGGCTGGATGTCGCGCGCATCGATGCGCACGACGCGGTCGAACACCGCGCCCTCGTCGCTGCGCAGGCTGCGCCAGTGCGCGACCGCCTTGGCGAAGTCGTCGCCCTGGGGGGCGCGCGGCGTGTTGGCGAGGAATTCGAAGGTGGCCTCGTCCGGTGCGATCAGCCCGGCGCGCGCGCCGGCTTCGATCGACATGTTGCACACGGTCATGCGCTCTTCCATCGACAGCGCGCGGATCGCGCTGCCGCGGTACTCGATGACGTGGCCGGTGCCGCCGTCGACGCCGATCACGCCGATGACATGCAGGATCAGGTCCTTCGCGGTGATGCCGGCACCGAGCGCGCCGTCGACTTCGATCGCCAGCGTCTTCGGCTTGCGCTGCAGCAGGCACTGCGTGGCCAGCACGTGGCCGACCTCGCTGGTGCCGATGCCGAAGGCCAGCGCGCCGAACGCGCCGTGCGTGGCGGTGTGGCTGTCGCCGCAGACGATGGTCATGCCCGGCTGGGTCAGGCCCAGCTCCGGACCGATGACGTGGACGATGCCGCGATGGTCGCTGCCGAAATCGAACAGTTCGACGCCGTGGCGCGCGCAGTTGGCGCGCAGGGTGTCGACCTGGGCACGGGCCTGGTCGGTGTAGTACGGCAGCACGCCGTCGGCACCGGCGGGCAGGGTGGGCGTGGAATGGTCGAGCGTGCCCTTGGTGCGGTCCGGGCGGCGCGGCGACAGGCCGCGCGATTCGAGTTCGGCGAAGGCCTGCGGTGAAGTGACTTCATGGATTAGGTGCAGGTCGATGTACAGCACGCCCGGCGCGTCTGCGCTCTCGGGCACGACCAGGTGGGATTCCCACAGTTTGTCGAACAGGGTTTTCGGTTGGGTGGACATGAGTGGTATCGATGGCGTTGGATGCGATGGAAGATCGGAAGGTGTGTCGTCAGACGCCGACCGCGATGTCGCGCGGCAGCGCGCTGGCGGCGCGCGGCGCGACATCGCCGGTCGTCTTGCCCTGGCGGCGGTGCAGACGGTTGGCGACGTCCAGCCAGGCCAGCGCGCTGGCTTCGAGGATGTCGGTGCTGGTGCCCGAGCCGGTGACCTCGTCGCTGCTGCCGTCGGCGCAGCGCACGCGCGTGGTCAGGCTGGCCTGGCCCTGGGCGTCGTCGCCGGTGGTGACGTTGGAGACCTGGTAGCTCTCGACTTCCAGGTGCAGCGCGGTCGCGCGGCCCAGCGCGGCGAACAGCGCGTGCACGGGGCCGTCGCCGGTGGCGGCTTCGGTGATGCGCTCGCCCTCGGGCGAACACAGGTCGACGCTGGCCGTGGGCAGGATGCCGTCGCCGACGCCGGTGCTGACGTGCAGGCGGTTCAGGCGCCAGCCGCCGACGTTGCGCGCGTCGGAGCCCAGCGCCAGCGCTTCGAGGTCGGCGTCGAACACTTCGCGCTTCTTCTCGGTCAGCGCCTTGAAGCGGCCGAAGACCTGGTTGAGCTGCGCCTCGTCCAGCGCGAAGCCCAGTTCCTTCAGGCGGTCGGCCAGCGCGGCGCGACCGCTGTGCCGGCCCATGATCATCTGCGACTTCGCCCAGCCCACGGCTTCCGGACGCAGGATCTCGTAGGTGCCGCGATGCTTGAGCATGCCGTGCTGGTGGATGCCGGATTCGTGCGCGAAGGCATTGGCGCCGACGACGGCCTTGTTGCGCTGCACGTTCATGCCGGTGATGCGGGTCAGCAGGCGCGAGGTCGGCACCAGGCGCGTGGTGTCGATGCCAGTGGTCGCGTCGAAATAGGCGCGACGCACGTCCAGCGCCATCACGATCTCTTCCAGCGCGCAGTTGCCGGCGCGCTCGCCGATGCCGTTGATGGTGCATTCGACCTGGCGCGCGCCGCCTTCGATCGCGGCCAGGCTGTTGGCCACGGCCAGGCCCAGGTCGTCGTGGCAGTGCGCGCTGAACACCGCCTTGTGCGCGTCCTTCACGTTCGCGCGCAGGTATTCGAACAGCGCGCTGATCTCGCCCGGCGTGGTGTAGCCGACGGTGTCGGGGATGTTCAGCGTGCGCGCGCCGGCGGCGATCGCGGCGCTGCAGATCTCGGCCAGGAACTCGGGTTCGGTGCGCAGCGCGTCTTCCGCGGAAAACTCCACGTCCTCGACGTAGCGTCGCGCCAGGGTCACGCCCATGATCGCGCGCTCGATCACCTGTTCCTTGCTCATCTGCAGCTTGTGCTCGCGATGCAGCGGGCTGGTGGAGATGAAGACGTGGATGCGCGGACGCTCGGCGTCCTCCAGCGCGCGTGCGCAGGCCTCGATGTCGCCGGTGTGGCAGCGCGCGAGGGTGGCGATGCCGGCGCCGCGCACCTCGCGGGCGATCTCGGCGCAGCCCTGGAGGTCGCTGTCGGAGCTGGCGGGGAATCCGGCCTCGATCATGTCCACGCCGAGCTCAGATAGCGCATGCGCGAAGCGCAGTTTCTGTTTCGCGGTCATGCTGCAGCCGGGCGATTGCTCGCCGTCGCGCAGGGTGGTGTCGAAGATCGCGACGCGCGCGCTGTCGCTGCGCGCCGCGTCGACGATGTTGGGGTCGGTGTCCATCAGGCGATTGCCTCCAAAACGGTCACGGGGGTGTCGGGTGATGCGGGGGATGTACAGCTGAGTGATCCGGGGGGTGTCGAGGTCGACGCGACCACCGCCGGACGGGCCGGCAGTCGGGCGACGCGATTTCGGGGTTCCGATGGGCGTGCATCGGAGGTGCGGGGCAGCGCAGCGCGCGTGTCGGAAGCGGGCGCGGGATCGTGCGCGCGGCGGCGCGGTTTGCGCGGCGCGCGCGTGCGCACGTCGGACAGCAGGCCGGCCAGCACCATCGCGTCGATGTTGCCGCCGGAGAGCACGGCGCACTTGCGCTTGCCAGCGACGCGGCGGCCGGCGGCCAGCGCCAGCGCGCCGGCGCCTTCGGCGATCAGGTGTTCTTCCAGCGCGAGCCGCACCAGGGTCTCGCGCAGTTCCGCCTCGCGCACGATCACGATGTCGTCGATCAGTTCGGACAGCACCTGGCGGGTCAGCAGGCCGGGCTCCTTCACGCGCACGCCGTCGGCCAGCGTGGCGACCGGCGGCGCGCCCGGGGCGTCGCCGCGCAGCGCGCGCGCCATCGCGTCGACGCCTTCGACCTGTGCGCCGATGATGCGCACGCCCTGCGCCTTGAGCGCCAGCGCGACGCCGGCGGCGAGGCCGCCGCCGCCGATCGGCACCAGCACCACGTCGGGCGCCAGCGAAGCGATTTCCAGGCCCACCGTGCCCTGGCCGGCAATCACGTCGGGATCGTCGAACGCGGACAGGAAACGGTAGCCGTTGCGTTCGGCCAGCTGCAGCGCGAAGGCGCGCGCTTCGTCGAAGGTGTCGCCGTGCAGGCGCACGGTAGCGCCCCAGTGCGAGACGCCGGCGATCTTGGTCTGCGGCGCGCCGTGCGGCATCACCGCGATGGCCGGCACGTTGAGGCGATAGGCCGCCCAGGCCAGGCCCTGGGCATGGTTGCCGGCGGAGGCGGCGATGACCGGGCGGTCGTCGCCGCGTTCGCGCGCGGCCAGCAGGGCGTTCAATGCGCCGCGCACCTTGTAGGAACCGGTGCGCTGCAGGTTCTCGAGCTTCAGCCAGCAGCCGAAGCGTTCGGCATGGTGCAGCGGCGTCGGCGGCAGGTAACGCCGCAACCGGGCCTGCGCGGCCAGGACGTCCATCGCACCGACCGATGCGATGGACGCGGCCGCGCCGCCGGTTGCGGCGCGGGTAACGTCTCCGACGACGTCGCTGTCCATGCTCAGACCTCCGTCAGCCAGTGCGCGCCGGTGCGGCTTTCGCCACGCACGGCGGCCGCATAGGCGGCGGCGATCTCGCGGGTCACCACGCTGTCGCGGAAGCGATGGCCGTCGATCTCGGCGATCGGCGCCACCTCCGCGGCGGTGCCGCAGGCGAAGACTTCGTCGGCCTCGACGAATTCCTCGAAGCGCACCGGGCGCGATTCGGCGCCGGTCAGCTGGATCAGGGTGTCGCGGGTGATGCCCGCGAGGGCATCGCGATGCTCGACCGCGGTGACCTTGCCGCCCTGCACCATGAACAGGTTGGCGCCGGTGCATTCGACGACGAAGCCGTCGGCGTCGGTGAACATGGCCTCATCGAAACCGCGGCCCTTGGCGTCGCGCTTGGCGAGGATCGAGTTCACGTAGGCGCCGCACAGCTTCAGCGGCGGCAGCGAATCGGCGGGATTGCGCCGCCATTTCGACACCGACACGCGGGTGCGGTTGCCGCCCAGGTGCACGTTGGTCGCGGTGGTGGCGACCATCAGGTGTTCGGGCTTGCCTTCGACATCCAGTCCGAAGCCGCCGTCGCCGTACCAGGCCAGTGGGCGGATGTAGGCATCGCCGTGGCGGTTCGCGCGCATCGTGGCCAGAACGGCCTCGGTGGCTTCTGCCGGGTCGAAGCGCATGCCCAGGGCTTCGGCGCCCTTGCGCATGCGTTCCATGTGCTCCGGCAGGCGGAACACGGCGGCGCCGCGTTTGGTCGCGTAGGCGCGGATGCCTTCGAACACGCCGCTGCCGTAGTGCATGGCATGCGTGCCCAGCGTGGCTTGCAGGGCGCGGGGGTCGGCCAGCTGGCCGTCGTACCACAGCACCTGCTGCGCGGTCGCCGGGCTGCTCGCGGCCGGCGCGGCGGTGCCGGCGCGCGGACGTTCGAGCGTGGCGGATTCGTTCATGGACATGGCTGCACCTGCACGTCGAGGCAGTCGTAGAGCTTGGCGAGCTGCTGGTGCAGGCCGTCGGCGGCGCGATCGCCTTCGACGGTCATCTGCAGATGCCAGCGATCGCCTTCGGGCCGGGTCTCGCCTTCCACCGCGACGGGCTTGAAGCCGCGTCGTTCGGCGGTGCCGAGCACCCGGGTCAGCGCGCCTTCGGAATGGCGCAGGGTCAGATCCAATCGGTAGCGCATGGGGGAGCTCCTCAGGACGATGCGGGGGTGGTGAGCGTGGCGTTGGAGAGCGCGGGCGTGTCGGTCTGCGGCGTGCCGATCTGCTGCAGCGCATCCGGCATCAGGCTGCCGATGCATTCCAGCGCGACCGGTTCGTCGGCATCGGCATGCATCATTTCGGTGTTGCTGCGGTTCGGCGGGACCAGCGGCCACACGTTCGCGGCCTGGTCGATCGCCACGTGCAGCAGCACCGGGCCGGGTTCGGCGAGCAGGGCCTGCAGCGTCGCTTCCATGTCGGTGGCGCGATCGAGCTTCAGCGTCTTCACCCCGAAGGCCTGCGCCAGCGCGCAGAAATCCGGGTTGTCGGACAGGTCGATCTCGGAGTAGCGACGTTCGAAGAACAGTTCCTGCCACTGCCGCACCATGCCCAGGGCCTGGTTGTCGAGCAGCACGATCTTCACCGGCAGCCGGTAGCGCGCGACCGTGGCCAGCTCCTGCACGTTCATCAGGAACGAGCCGTCGCCGCTGACGCAGATCACCTGTGCGTCAGCGCTTTCCATCTGCGCGCCGATCGCCGCCGGCAGGCCGAAGCCCATCGCGCCGAGCGCGCCGCTGGTCAGGTGGTTGCGCGGGTGGTCGAAGCGCCAGTGCTGCGCCACCCACATCTGGTGCTGGCCCACGTCGCAACTGACGATCGCCTGCGGCGCCAGTTCCGACAGGCGCTTGAGCAGCGAGGGCGCGTACACCAGGTCGCCGGGCGCGTCGTAGCGCGGCGCGGTGGTCTGCTTCGCGTGCAGGCAGGCATCGCGCCAGGCATGGCGGGTCACGCCGTGGCGACCGCGCAGGTGCGCGGCGGCGGCAGGCATCATCCGCTGCAGGCTGATCGCGATGTCGCCCTGCACCGGCGCGTCGGCGAAACGCAGCTTGCCCAGTTCGCAGGCGTCCACGTCCAGGTGCACGACGCGCGCATGCGGCGCGAATGCGGCCAGCTTGCCGGTGGCGCGGTCATCGAAGCGCGCACCGACCACGAACAGCAGGTCGCATTCCTGCACCGCCAGGTTCGCCGCGCGGCCGCCATGCATGCCGAGCATGCCCAGGTTCAGCGGATGCGCGGCCGGCAATGCGCCCAGGGCCTTCAGGGTCAGCACCGTCGGGATCTGCGTGGCGTCGACGAACGCACGGAAGGCGTCGATCGCATTGCCCAGCGCGATGCCGCCGCCGCCGTAGATCACCGGCTTCTGCGCCAGCGCCAGCTGCGCCAGCGCCGCATGCAGGGCCGCGTCGCTGGCGCCGGGCACCGGCGACACCGGCGCCGGCACGTGCGCGGGCAGGTGCGAGGCATCGGCGATCTGCACGTCCTTCGGCAGGTCGATCAGCACCGGCCCCGGCCGGCCCTCGCGGGCCAGACGGAACGCTTCGCGCACCACTTCGGGCAGCTCGTCGATCGTGCGCGGCAGGAAGTTGTGCTTCACGATCGGCATGGTCATGCCGAACACGTCCAGCTCCTGGAACGCATCCGTACCCATCAGGCCGGTGGCGACCTGACCGGTGATGCAGACCATCGGCACCGAGTCCAGCATCGCGTCGGCGATGCCGGTGACCAGGTTCGACGCCCCCGGGCCGGAGGTCGCGACGCAGACGCCGACGCGACCGCTGGCGCGCGCGTAGCCGTTCGCGGCGAACGCGGCGCCCTGTTCGTGCCGGACCAGCACGTGTTTGAGCGCGGATCCATGCAGCGCGTCGTAGAAGGGCATGATCGCGCCGCCCGGATAACCGAACAGCGTGTCCACGCCTTCCGCGCGCAGCGCTTCCACCAGCCAGCGGGCACCGTTCATCACGCAGTCTCGGCAATGGGATGGGTGGATGGCTTCTGCGCGGCCTGCGCAGCGGCCTGCGGCGCGGCGCCCTGCTGCAGCCACTGCATCTTGGCGCGCAGCTGACGGCCGACCTGCTCGATCGGATGGTCCTTGTCGGCCTGCTGGTACTTCTTGTAGTTCGGCAGACCGGCGTCGTATTCGGCCACCCACTTCTGCACGAAGGTGCCGTCCTGGATCTCGGTCAGGATGTCCTTCATGCGCGCCTTGGTGTCGGCGTTGATCACGCGCGGGCCGCTGACGAAGTCGCCGTACTGCGCGGTCTCCGACACGAATTCGAGCATGCGGGTGATGCCGCCTTCGTAGAACAGGTCGACGATCAGCTTCAGCTCGTGCAGGACTTCGTAGTAGGCGATCTCCGGCTGGTAGCCGGCTTCGACCAGCGTTTCGAAACCGGCCTGCACCAGCGCGCTTGCGCCGCCGCACAGCACGGCCTGCTCGCCGAACAGGTCGGTTTCGGTTTCTTCCTTGAACGTGGTCTTGATCAGGTTGGCGCGCGCGCCGCCGAGGCCGCCGGCATAGGTCTTCGCGAACTCCTCGGCGCGACCGCTGCGGTCCTGGTGCACGGCGTAGATGCAGGGCACGCCGCGGCCGATCTCGTACTCGCGGCGCACCAGCGCACCCGGGCCCTTGGGCGCGACCAGCACCACGTCGAGGTCCTCGCGCGGCGAGATCATGCCGAAATGCACGTTCAGGCCGTGTGCGAACAACAGGCAGGCGCCCTGCTTGAGGTTCGGCGCCAGCACCTCGTTGTACAGCTTCTTCTGCACCATGTCCGGGGTGAGCACGGCCACGAGGTCGGCATTGGCGACGGCTTCGGCGGGCGTCTTCACGGTGAAGCCATCGGCCTCGGCCTTGGCTTCGGTCGGGCCACCCGGGCGCAGGCCGACGACGACATCGAAGCCGGAATCGCGCAGGTTCAGCGCATGCGCGCGTCCCTGGCTGCCATAACCGATGACTGCGATCTGGGGCTTGGCGACACTGTTCATTTCAGGATCCTTGGGGAAGTTTCGAGAGAGGGAGATGGGTACTGCGTCTTGCGTGGCGCCCCTGGACGGGACGCCCGGGATTCATGCGGGAACGGCGTCTCCGCGCGGTGCGGTGGTGACGGTGGCGTCGATGCGCCGCGTGTCGTCGAGCGGGCCCGGCGAGGTCACCGCGCCGCGCGAGGCGGAGCTGACGTCGCGCGCGAACTTGGCCAGCACGCCGTGGCGCACGCGCGGCGTGATGCGCGCCGCGTTGCGCGTCGACAGGTCGGCGGCGACGTCGAGGCGACGCGAGGCGACATCGATCGTCACCACGTCGCCGTCGCGCAGCTTCGCGATCGGGCCGCCGTGCGCGGCTTCCGGCGACACGTGGCCGACCATGAAGCCGTGGGTCGCGCCGCTGAAGCGGCCGTCGGTGATCAGCGCCACGTCGTTGCCCAGGCCCTGGCCGACCAGCGCGGCGGTGACGGCGAGCATCTCGCGCATGCCGGGGCCGCCGGCCGGGCCTTCGAAGCGGATCACCACCACGTCGCCGGCCTGGATCTGCCGCGCCTGCACGGCGGCGAACGCGGCTTCCTCGCTGTCGAACACGCGCGCCGGGCCGACGTGCTTCTCGCGGCCGTGGCCGGCCAGCTTCACGATGCAGCCTTCCGGCGCGAGGTCGCCGTAGAGGATCGAGTAGCCGCCGCGCGGCTTGATCGGGTTGTCCACGCCGCGCACCACGTCCTGCGTCGGCGAGACCTGCGCGGCTTTCGTGTCCTCGAAAAAGCTGCGGCCGGCGACCGTAGGGATATCCTCGATCAAGCCGGCCGCCATCAGCGCCTGCGCCACCAGTGCGGTGCCGCCGAAGTCGAACATTTCCGCCGCCGTGTAGCGGCCGCCCGGCTTCAGGTCGGCGATCACCGGTGTATTGGCGCTCGCCGCTTCGAATTCCTCCAGGTCGAACTTCACCCCGGCCTCGTGCGCGATCGCCAGCAGGTGCAGCGCGGCGTTGGTCGAACCTGCCGTCGCCGACACCGCGCGCGTCGCGTTGCGCAGCGCGGCCAGGCTCAGCAGCTGGCGCGGCGTCGGACCGCCGTCGCGCAGCAGCTGCATCACGCGTTCGCCGCAGCGTTCGGCCGACTTCGGCTTGTCGGGATGCGTGGCCGGGATGTCGTTCTCGCCCAGCGGCGACAGGCCGAGGAAGGTCAGCACCATCGCCATCGTGTTCGCGGTGAACTGGCCACCGCAGGCGCCCGCACCGGGGCAGGCCTTGCGCTCGATCTCGTCCAGCTCGGCATCGTCGATCCTGCCTGCCGAATGCGCGCCCACGGCCTCGAACACGTCCTGCACGGTCAGCGCGCGCTCATGCCCGTCCTTCGACTTGCACTTGCCCGGCATGATCGTGCCGCCGTAGAGGATCACCGTCGGCACGTCCAGGCGCGCGGCGGCCATCGCGGCGGCGGGGATGGTCTTGTCGCAGCCGACCAGCAGCACCATCGCGTCGAGGCAGTGGCCGGTCACGGCCAGTTCGATCGAATCGGCGATGGTCTCGCGCGAAGCCAGCGACGCACGCATGCCGTCGCTGCCCATCGCGATGCCGTCGGTCACCGCGATGGTGTTGAACTCGATCGGCGTGCCGCCGGCGGCGATCACGCCGCGACGCACGTCCTGGGCCAGGTCGCGCAGGGTGATGTTGCAGGGCGAGACGTCGGACCAGGTGTGGATCACGCCGACGAAGGGCTTGGCGATAGCGGCATCGTCCAGGCCGGTGGCGCGCAGCATGGCGCGCGCCGGGGCGCGTGCGGGTCCTGCTTTGATCGCGTTGCTGTGCATCGGTTTCGAAATCCTCGTGGAGAAAAAAATCCAGGCCCCGGAAAGCGAAAACCCCCGCACCTTCGTCAGGTGCGGGGGTTTTGTTGAACCCGGGTTGTCAGTCGCGCAACCCTATCCCGCACCTTGTGGCGTGGTAATAAGAACGACGACGACAAGAATGAGCGCCGCGATGGCGACGTTCGCAATGAGTAGGTTGACGCGCTCCACCTGCGTGCGCGGGATCGCACGCGCCGCGTTGCGGGCGTTGGCGTTCTCGTTGCGGTGGATGTTGCGCTGCGTCATGTGCCGTAGGTAAGCACGCGGTTTTCCGGGATGTCAACAGTTGTTCTCGTAACCATTCGTAATGAGCGATGCATGCCTGCCCGCCCATGGCATGGAGGCCTGTCTCTTCAATGGTTTGCGGCGCATGGACGGCGATCCGCGCGCGGCCCGGCCGCGCCGTTCGATGCGCCGATCGGTGCGGCATGCGGTCGCGTATGCAGCGTGTCTGCGCGAAAACGGCCGCCTCGATAAGATGCCCGTCCCCCTGCGGATGGTGACCTGCGATGCGCGCATTCCTGTGGTTCTGCCTGGTGCTGGTCGGTGCACGCGCCGAAGCCGCGGCATCCCTGGTGGTCGGTACCTATGCCTATCCGCAGCGGGACCGCGCTGCGGCGATCGAGCCGCTGGCCGACCACCTCGGCGCCCGGCTCGGCCGTGCGGTCGAGGTGCGCGTGCTCCCGACCCCCACCGCGCTGGTCGAGGCGATGCGCGCAGGCGAGGTCGATGTCGGCGTGCCCAACCTGCATGGCTACCTGCGCGGACGGCGCGCGGGCCTGGCCGGGCTGCCGGTGCCTGCGGTCCCGCCGGCCCAGGCCGACCGCTACCGGTCCGTCCTGGTCGCACGGTCGTCGGACCTCGATGCTGCCGCGCTGCCCGGGCGGGCCTCGTCGCTGGATCTCGTCCTGGTCGGACGGGATTCGGCCTCGGGCGGCTTCGTGCCGGTCGCGCAGCTGGCCGCGCTGGGCCTGGCCCCGCCCGAAGGCCACTTCGCCTCGGTCGCCCATGCCGGTTCGCACGCCGCAGCCCTCCAGGCCCTGGCCGAAGGACGGGCGGACATCGCGGGGCTGGCGGCCGACGTATACGACGCCGCGCCGCCGCCGGGCAGCCGGGTGCTGTGGCGTTCGACGCCGATCCCGCCCGGGCCGCTGCTCTGCCGTCCCTCGCCGACGACCGACTGCGCCGCCCTGGCCGCGATCCTGCTCGACAGCGCCGGGCTGCCACCGGCGCTCATGGCCGGATTGCGCGCCGGCTGGCCCGAGTTCGGCGACGCTGACGCCCTGGTCGCGCCCGATGAGGCGGTCCTGCAGGCCTGGCTGGATCGCATCGACTGAATGCCGCCCGGCCGTGCCGCATTGGCGCGACCGGCCCCGGTGAGGTCTAATGACGCCGGAAGCGGGGGTATCGCCGGTCCTTCCGGCGATTGAGACACACCCTTCGAACCTGATCCGGTTGAGACCGGCGTAGGGAAGCTTCGCAAGCGCGCCGGACCTTCCGTCCGGCCGCCCGCGCCGCCGCTTCGTCCCGACCCCGCCACCGCCCACGCGGAGGCACATTCCACAGGACGATGTCGATGAATGCCGTACCTTCCACCCTCCTGCAGCAGACCGAGCAGTTGTCCGAGTCGGTGACCCGGCCCATCCCCGGTTCGCGCAAGATCCACGTCGAAGGCTCGCGCCCCGACCTGCGCGTGCCGATGCGCGAGATCGCGCTGAGCCGCACGCCGACCCTGTTCGGCGGCGAGGACAACCCGCCGGTCACCGTCTACGACACCTCCGGCCCGTACACCGATCCCGATGCCCGCATCGACCTGGCCGTCGGCCTGCCGGCGCTGCGCGCACGCTGGATCGAGGAGCGCGGCGATACCGAAGTGCTGCCCGCGCTGACCTCCGAATTCGGCCGCGCCCGCGAATCGAACGCGAAGCTCGACAGCGTGCGCTTCCCGAACCGCGCCCTGCCGCGTCGCGCCAAGGCCGGCAGGAACGTGTCGCAGATGCACTACGCGAAGCAGGGCATCATCACCCCGGAGATGGAGTTCGTCGCGATCCGCGAGAACCAGCGCCTCGAAGCCGTGCGCGAGGCGCACCTGCTGATGCAGCATCCGGGCGAGAACTTCGGCGCGAACATCCAGAAGATCATCACCCCTGAATTCGTGCGCGACGAGATCGCACGCGGCCGCGCGATCCTGCCGAACAACATCAATCATCCGGAAAGCGAGCCGATGATCATCGGCCGCAACTTCCTGACCAAGATCAACGCCAACATCGGCAACAGCGCGGTGTCCTCGGGCATCGCCGAGGAAGTGGAGAAGCTGGTCTGGTCGATCCGCTGGGGCGGCGACACGGTGATGGACCTCAGCACCGGCAAGCACATCCACGAAACCCGCGAGTGGATCATCCGCAACTCGCCGGTGCCGATCGGTACCGTGCCGATCTATCAGGCGCTGGAGAAGGTCGACGGCCGCGCCGAGGAACTGACCTGGGAGATGTTCCGCGACACGCTGATCGAACAGGCGGAGCAGGGCGTCGACTACTTCACCATCCACGCCGGCGTGCTGCTGCGCTATGTGCCGCTGACCGCGAAGCGCACCACGGGCATCGTCTCGCGCGGCGGTTCGATCATGGCGAAGTGGTGCCTGGCGCACCACAAGGAGAATTTCCTCTACACGCACTTCGAGGAGATCTGCGAGATCATGAAGGCCTACGACGTGGCCTTCTCGCTAGGCGACGGCCTGCGCCCGGGCTGCCTCGCCGACGCCAACGACGCCGCGCAGTTCGGCGAGCTGGAGACGCTGGGCGAGCTGACCAAGATCGCGTGGAAGCACGACGTGCAGACCATGATCGAAGGCCCCGGCCACGTGCCGATGCAGCTGATCAAGGAGAACATGGACAAGCAGCTGCGCGAGTGCGGCGAAGCCCCGTTCTACACGCTCGGCCCGCTGACCACCGACATCGCACCGGGCTACGACCACATCACTTCCGCGATTGGTGCGGCGATGATCGGCTGGTACGGCACCGCGATGCTCTGCTACGTCACGCCGAAGGAGCACCTCGGCCTGCCGAACCGCCAGGACGTGCGCGACGGCATCATGGCGTACAAGATCGCTGCGCATGCCGCCGACCTCGCCAAGGGCCATCCCGGCGCGCAGATCCGCGACAACGCACTGAGCAAGGCGCGCTTCGAGTTCCGCTGGGAAGACCAGTTCCACCTCGGCCTGGATCCGGAGAAGGCCAAGGAATTCCACGACGAAACCCTGCCGAAGGACGCGCACAAGGTCGCGCACTTCTGCTCGATGTGCGGCCCGCACTTCTGCTCGATGAAGATCACCCAGGACGTCCGCGACTACGCCGCCGAGCACGGCGTCGACGAAGCGAAGGCGCTGGAAGCGGGCATGGCCGAGAAGTCCCAGGAATTCCGCGAGAAGGGTGCGCAGGTGTATCACAAGGAGTGATGCATCCGGTTCCTCGTGCAAGAAGGCCGCCCTCGGGCGGCCTTCTTCGTTCTGCGGGGGGCTGTGCGCTGTCGGTCAGTCGACGGCGCCGAACGTCAGTCCCGCCTTTGCACGCAAACGCTCCACCAGCGTCATCCCCATCGCCGCGCCGGGTGTCCACACGCCGCCGGGCGTGCGCGTGCGGTCGACGTCGCGCAGCAGGCACAGCGCGGATTCGGCGATCATCTTCGAGGTCGAGCCGTAGCCGGGGTCGCGGTCGCCGGTGACGCGGGTCGCGAGGCGCCGGCCATCGCCGGTCTCGCCGAAGAACAGCAGTTCGTAGCGGCCCTTCTCGCGCTGCTCGCGGTTCGGGCCGTCGCCGGGCTTGGGCAGGGCGAAGCGCTTGAGCAGGGCGCGGGTGGGCGCGAAGGCGAGCAGCAGGTTCTGCAGATTCGTCTGCCGCTGCATCTTCTTCGCACGCTTCTCGCCCGCCGCGCCTTCGCCGGTGAGCATGCGTTCGCTGTAGACGAAATCCGTGCCCCAGGGGTGGCCGAGCAGGGCGTGGGTGCGATGCACGTTCTTGGTATTGATCGTCGCCATCACGAACGGCGCGGTCCACTGGTTCGCGAGTTCGTCGTAGGCAGCGACATGGTCCGCCGGCTGGCGCGCGCCCTTGAAGCCCGGCGTCAGCGCGAAGGGATCGACGAGCGAGCGACGCAGCCCGGAGTCGCGCTTCACCGCTTCGATCGTCGCCAGCATGCTGGCGATGGTGCCGCCGGAGAAGGTGCCCTTCATCGTCTTCACGCGGCCGTGCACGCGGACCAGGGGCGCGCCGTAGCGCGACTGCGCCTCGTGCTGGGCGTGGACGACGCCGAGGTCGAACGGGATCGAGTCGAAGCCGCAGGAAAACACGATGCGCGCGCCGCTGGCCCGGGCGGTGTCCTGCAGCAGCGGGATCATCTTCGCCATCCAGCCCGGTTCGCCGCAGAGATCGACGTAGTCGGTCCCGGCCTCGGCGCAGGCGCGGATCAGCGCTTCGCCATACAGCTGGTAGGGGCCGACGGTGGTGATGACGGCACGCGCGCTGGCGACGAGCCCGCGCAGGGCCTCGGCATCGCTGGCGTCGGCGACCAGCAGCGGCAGGTCGGCGGGCAGGCCGAGCGCGTCGCGCACTTCGGCCAGCTTCGCCGCGCTGCGGCCGGCGATGGCCCAGCGCAGCGAGGTGTCGCTGCCGTGGGCGGCCTGGAGATACTCGGCGACCAGCCGGCCGGTGAAGCCGGTGGCGCCGAAGACGATGAGGTCGTAGGGTCTGTCCATGGCCCCATCTTGGCATGAAGCCGGGCGGGTTGGCGCGGCCACGCCGGGTGGCCGCGCCGGTGCCGTCACTCGGCCGTGACCGTCCCGCTGCGCGGGAAGATCCGGTAGTTGCGGCCGATGCCGTTGTTGCGCACGCGGATTTCGTCGCCGGCCACGCCGTCGAGGTTGGCGTAGTTCAGCAGCGACCACCAGGAGCCGAAGGTGTTGGTGCCGTTGATGAACTGCACGGTGCCAGTGCGCGGGTAGATGATGTTGATGTGGCCGTCGTTGCGGGCGACCGCGATCTCGTTGCCGGTGGTGCCGTCGAACTGACGCACGCCGTCGGACAGGATCGCGTACTGGGCGTTGATGTTGTAGGTGCTCATCGACCCGGTGACGTAGCTGTAGACGCTGATGGCGTTGGGCAGGATCAGCACCAGTTCGGCGCCTGCGGTGCCGTTCATGTCGCTGACGCAGTTGGGAATGCCCGGGTCGTTGCAGATGGCCCAGCTGCCGCCGCTGACCGGCGTGCTGCTGAGGCTGCGCGTGCGGTAGTTGTAGATGCGCAGCGCGGAGCCATTGGCGATCGGGATCTCGGCGCCGGGCTGGCCATCGAGGTCGCGGATACCGTACACCGCGATGGCGTAGGTGCCGGACATCGGCTGCGAACTGGTGCTGCGCGCGCGATGGTCGACGATCCGCAGCGAATCAAACACCACGATGACGATCTCGTTGCCGGCGATGCCGTTGAGGTCGGTGATGCCGTTGGGCGACGCGGCCCACGAGCCGCTGCTGATCTGGTAGTTGTAGCTGCTGCGCGTGTTGTGGTTGATCACCATCAGCGCGCCGCCGATGTTGATCGGGATCTCGGCGCCGGGCGAGCCGTCGAGGTCCTGCACGCTGCTGAAGTTGCCGTAGAGCAGGGCCCACGAGCCGCCGCTGACCTGGTAGTTGTAGCTGCTGCCGTTGCTGCTCCTGACGGTGATGAAGGAACCGTTGTTGAAGACCGACTCGGCGACGTTGTCGCCGTCGAGGTCGGCGCTGCCCATCAGCACGCCCTGGGCGGACGCGGTGCCCGGCAGCCACATGCAGGCGACGAGCGCCATGGCGGCGAGCGCGGCGCCCGCGCGCCTCGCGCGGGCCTGGATCCAGTTGGATTGCATCGAAAACTCCTTGTTCTCTTCGGGGGAAATCCGGCGGGCGAAATGACAATGCACGCCGCATGCCGGATCGCGGCGCACACGACATCGGCGGACGATGGCCTGTCCGTCGACGTGTCGGGGAATGCGGGATGGGGAATGGGGCGAGTGCGGTGAATACGGATCGAGCGGGGCGTGCGCGATGCGCTGCCCTGCGGCGTCACCGAGATGTGCGAGGGGTCTCCTGTCGGCATCCTTTCCGGGCCCGGCCTGCGCCGGGAGCGATGACGGTCGTCCTTGCGGTCGGCCCAATCGGGAAGCGAGCGCCGCGCCGTCCTCGACAGCGTGCCCGCTCGCCGTCTCATCCTTCAAGCGCGGCCATCGCCGCACGGTAGACTGTGGCCGCCGTTCGTCTGTCCCGCCCGGGACATCCCGCGTCGAACGTGACGCCGTGCCGACATCAGTGCCTGAGGGAATCCGCGTGCCCAATCCCCTGTATGACCGCCTCTTCGCGCCGCTCGCCGATCGGCCGGGTGCTTTCCTCCATCTCGACAATGCGGTCGCGTTGTCCGGCCCCGACTTCCTGGCGATGGTGCATCGCGCCGCCGCCGCGCTGCGCAGCCTCGGCGTGCGCGCGGGCGACCGCGTGGCGTTGCAGGTGGCGAAGACACCGGAGGCCCTGGCGCTGTACGGCGCGACGGCGGCGACCGGCGCGGTGCTGCTGCCGCTGAACACCGCGTACACGCCGAGCGAGGTCGAGGCCTTCGTCGCCGATGCGACACCGCGCGTGCTGCTGGTCGACCCCGCGCGTGCGGAGGCGCTGTCGCCGGTGGCCGCGCGCCAGGGCGCGACGCTGGCGACCCTGGATGCCTCCGGTCGCGGCAGCTTCCGCGCGCTGTGCGATGCACAGTCGTCCGAGTCGGTGGTCGAGGCACGCGACGCGGCCGACCTGGCGGCGCTGCTCTACACCTCGGGTACCACCGGGCGTTCCAAGGGCGCGATGCTCAGCCAGGGCAACCTGCTGTCGAACGCGACGACGCTGGCGGACGCATGGCGCTTCGGGCCGTCGGACGTGCTGCTGCACGCGCTGCCGATCTTCCACACCCATGGCCTGTTCGTCGCCTGCAACGTGTCGCTGGCCAGCGGGGCCGCGATGATCTTCCAGCCGGGCTTCGATCTCGATGCGATCCTGCGCGCCCTGCCGCAGGCGACCGTGCTGATGGGCGTGCCGACGTTCTACACGCGCCTGCTCGACGACGCGCGATTCGACCGCGACCTCGTCGCGCACATGCGCCTGTTCGTGTCCGGATCGGCGCCGCTGCTGGCCGAGACCCATGTCGCGTTCGAGGCGCGCACCGGGCATCGCATCCTCGAACGCTATGGCATGACCGAGACCAACATGAACACCTCGAATCCCTACGACGGCGAGCGCCGCGCCGGCACGGTCGGCCGGCCGCTGCCGGGCGTGGAGGTGGTGGTCACCGATCCCGCCACCGGCGCGCCGCTCCCGGTCGGCGAGACCGGCATGGTCGAGGTGCGCGGGCTGAACGTGTTCTCCGGCTACTGGGGCATGCCGGAGAAGACCCGCGAGGAGCTGCGCGACAGCGGTTTCTTCATCACCGGCGACCTCGGCCGCTTCGACGACGACGGCTATCTCGCCCTGGTCGGCCGTCAGAAGGACCTCATCATCACCGGCGGCTTCAACGTGTATCCGAAGGAAGTCGAACTGCTGCTCGACGAACAGCCCGGCGTGCTGGAATCCGCGGTGATCGGCGTGCCGCACCCGGACTTCGGCGAAGCGGTCTTCGCCGTGCTGGTACCGAAGGCCGGGCAGGCCATCGACCGCGATGCCATCGACGCGGCGCTGCGCGAACGCCTGGCGCGCTACAAGCAGCCCAAGGGCATCGAGATCGTCGATGCCCTGCCGCGCAACGCCATGGGCAAGGTGCAGAAGAACGTGTTGCGGGAGCGGTATTCAGTCACGCCGCTCATTTGATCGCTTCAATTTTGGGAACGAGCCGGCATCCCCTTGTGCCAAGCAATGGGCCGGCTTTCCACTCGCTTTGCTCCTTGTAGATCGTATCCGTGACGAGCTCATGCACGATCGACCCTTGGCGACGCAGTGTGAGCAGATTGACGCCCCTCAAGGAGTCTGGTGCACGGTGACCATCAGTCTCCGATGGTGTGGGCGCACAGATGATAAGGCAGCGCTTTTCGTGTTCCCACTTCCCGATACGCAAGTGCTGATGCCCATGCAGGATAACTTTCGGGGCATACGGTGCGTGCTGGTCGTTGAGATAGTTTTCCAGGAAAATCTGGCGCACATCCTCGTCCACAGGTTCGTGCACTTCGCCATATGAAATAGGGCTGTGATGGCTTAGTGCAATGTGCAGTAATTCGCCGCGTTGTATCTTGTCGGACAGTGGCATCAGGGCTTCCCTATTGCGATAGAGCGCCTCTGGATTGAACTTGCGTGCTGGCCAGAAACTATCATTACACGTATATGCGGTGTTGAGTCCTGAAAAGACAAGGCCATACTGAGCGAAAGCTGTAGATACCCAGCCGGTCTGGTGGAGGGGGAGGTCGATGCCGTATATCGGGGTCACCAGCCTCGCGAACTCGAAGAATGGCTGCATTGCGAAGTTGCTGAGCGACTTGTCATTTTTTGTTTTGTTCATTATGGGGCGCGCATTCTGCGATTTTAGGTCAACGGCTGCAGCAGAGGCCATCGGGATACAAAAGTCATGATTTCCCGGCACGATCAGGATTCGTGGGCTCGGAAGATCGATGCCCAGCTTGCTGCAGAAAAAATGTAGCCATTCGATTGCTTTTTGATAATCGGACGGATGCCCGAAGTTGCCGATGTCGCCAGTAATTGCTACCAGATGCAGGCCTTCTTCGCATTGTCTCATGATCAGAGAAGACAATGTTGTAGCGAAATTCTTCGTGAATACTTCGTCCGCATACCGGCTGCCGAAGTGCAGATCCGACATGTGCAATATGTGAATGGGGTGGTTTTCGTCTACTTCTAGTCCGTGCGCGCCGCGTCGTCTTTTGATGTGGCTGATGATCTGAGTGCCTATCGCAGTGTAGGCTTTTGATTCGATGTCATTCAAAGTGAACATCAAGGGGACGTTGATCTGTGGGTTTTCGTCGAGTATCGATCGGACGAGAGGAATGGATGTTTCGTCCCAGCCGGCGCTGACCAAGCCGACCGCGCATCGAGCATCGGCTTGAATCAGTAGTTGCTTGAAGTTCTTGCCAAAGCGCGGATCGTCACCCCAGAGTTCCAGCAGTACATCCAAGAGGACCAGGTCATAATCGTTCGCCGCAATTTTTTGTTTGGCATCTTCAATTCCGGATGCGAACTCGATTGATACGGGGACGCCAGCCAAGGATACATTTTCGTATTCCAGATAGGCGGAGTACCGTTCTCCGGCTATATTTCCAACCATGGCGCGGTCGTCGGCAACGAGAATGCGGATGTTCCTCATTGTGTTCTCCTCGCAAGCTCAGCGATCAAAGGAATGCGGATGGTGACGCTGAATGTGTTTGTGCTTTGTTCGTAATCGTGTCGTATGACGGGATTCGGCAGGACGTGCGTCGAAATTGTCATTTCAGAATGTTTGGGTTGCGAGGTGGAAGAACTGGTGCAGCGGTTGAAAAGTCGCAGGTGAATGGTGGAGTCTTCCGCTAGCGACATTGAGCAAAGCATGTCTATCTCGTCGCCTTCGTAAAGAAATCTTTCAGAGCTGTGGGCTACGTTGGATATGAATTCCCTAAGCATCATTCTGTAAAAGGGAGGAAAAACTGCAATCAGGTCATGAGGGGCTTGATTGTCTACATGGATGATTGCAGGCTTTGGCGTCTTTTGATCGTTGTATTCCCAGCGTTTTCTGTATGCATTTGCTCGTGATTTATCATTTCTATCTGTAGCTTCGTCGACAATATCTCCTACGATGCCTGTCCAGAAGTCACGTTGTAGGCATTGGTATATGAAATCCTCAATTTGCTTTGGGCTGTAGAAGAACTCTTTGGTGAAATTGGTGGTAAGGCAGTTGCTTTCTATGAATATCGCGTCGTCAGCCTTGCTGAATAGGAGGTCGTCGGGTTCTTCTGCAATCTTGGCCAAATTGTCCGCATGCTTGCTTGGCACGAAAAGTTCTTTGCTCATGTCAAGGCCGATCTTGAACTCCATCTCTCTTAGGAATTTTTCCATTAGCTTGAGCAGTTCGCGAATTTCGGCATGTGAAGTCGGGATTTGTCTCTGTAGTTTTTTACGGAAAAAACCGGTGTGCGCGCTGTTCTTGCTTTCTCCAAGAAGAACGATCAGGTTGATGATGGCGTCGCTCGTGTTGGATGGAAATCTCTCTGCAACCGATGCGTAGGCAATGGAAAGTTTGGAGTAGATTGCGTCGCGCTCTGAGCTTGGCTGGGAGTAAAGGGATTCTTTCAGGTAAACCGGATTGATTGATGCTTTGAGAAGCAGGTTGCCAATTGCGAGGTTTGCGTGCTCGGTGAGCTGCTGGGAATGCTTGCTCGTGTCCGGGAGGATTCTTTCTAGAAGCAATCTGGCCTGGCTTTCTGTCGTGAGCAGGAGGATTAGGCAGGCCAGGCGCTCCAGCGCAAGATCCGATTCGCCTGCGCAGGGCTCGATCAGTGCGGAAACTAGAAAGCTCAGGCGTTGCAGTAGCTCTTTTTCGTTCAGGTCGTCAAAAAAAAGCAAGGTTTGTGTGATCGCCAGTTCGAGCTTTGCTCGCCGCCATGTTCCGTCAGATCGCTCCTTCGATGTGCCGTACTTTCCGGTTGGGTTTGAAATGAATTTCGTGCCCACTGCTTTGTATGAGGTCGTTCGCATGATTTCGATTGCTGTCGACGCCAGTCCAGTGGTTGTCGTGTGCGGAATCTTATACTTGCGGGTTCTGTACGGAGGGGCGTCCGGATTCTTCTTGAGATCGTTCTTGAACCATTCCATGCCGAAGGTGACCGGGCGAGGCATGGGTAGGTTGGCCGGTACTAGGCCATGTCTCCACCAATCCGTGGTTACCGAGCGCGATTGCCATGTTGCGATCCAAGTCTGCAGTTCCTTGACTGCCGCTTGTCTGAAAACAATTTTTGACAATTCCTTGGCTTGTTCGATTCCATGGCATAGTGGACATGTGCGTGCGCTCCCCAGCCTGGGCACGTCCCATCGCCAGTAATACTCGTTCGTCTTTCTGTAGTAATCCAGTGTGTACTGCCGATAGAGCGGAAGCCCTGTTCTATTGACTAGACCAAGATGTAGTACGGTTGTCGCGCCGGCATTGCGTATCAGTTGTTCGAGTTCGTATTGCACCTTTCCTGTGATGGCAGCATCGTCCAGAAGAATGGCTGTCAAGGGTTCCTTCATCCACTCACGAGATTCCACTTCTTCGCCGCGCATTCGTCTAAGAGATTTTTTCTCCTTGCCGAATAATTGCCTGATTCGATCATATGTTGTTGAAGGAATGCGTATTGCGGTTTGGGTGTGCGTGCTCAGGAAATGGACTGGGATGAAATGCTTTGGTATCTTGATCGGACGGTCTGCATGATGTAAGTAGCTCTGGATTGTTTCGACAATCTTTCCGATGGTGTTGTGCATCGGATAGATCACGAAGTCCGCGCCCATCTCCTTTTTGAATACTTCTAGTCGTTCTATCAGCCATTCCGTAATTGGGCCGTGTTGCAACGCATCCCGATCAATTGCGATCCTCAGGTTTAGCGTGATCAGATCATGGTGCTTGCTGTACGACCAATGGCCTATCTTTAGGATGCCGAGCCTCTTGAAATGCTCATACATTTCGTTAGGCGCTTGCCCGTACATTGAAGATGCAAACGCGGCTTCGTCCGTATCTTCTATGGGGCGATCAAATCGGCGTATAGAAAGAGGCTTGATGCCGCCTCTCCCGATGTAGGGTGTGTCCCGGATGCGCTCGTAGGGCAATTCCTCTTTCGGATACCTGCATGTGTAGTTCGCGTCCGTCCATCGCAATGCAAATCGGCTGGAATGCGGGCTGCTGCTGCTGTGGGTGTGCCTGCTGTGGCGAAGAAGATGGATGCTTTCCGAAACGTTTTCCTTCCGGCGATGAGCGTCAACGGTGCCGCCGGTTACGTAGACGGACCCTACAGAGATGTTCTTTCGCGCGGGTGGGTCGTTCTGTTTTGCACGGAGTTTGAGTGAAAGCCGCGCCTCTCTTGGAAGCAGGGTGGCGACGAGATCGTCAGATGCCTCGCAATCAGCGCCGTCTGCATGCAAGTGCCATGTTCTGCGCAGGGCGCGCATCGCGATATGTCTGCGCTTTGAGTCAATCAGGGCATGGGTCAGATCCAAGTAGCCGTCAAGCTCGACTTTTATTCTCTTATTGTCAGCGGGCTCTCTCTCCCAGATCACCTTTTCATTGATGAACGGGGATTCTATATGCTCTTTGCTGTAGTCTTCGTTGGGCGTGCTCAATAGGGATAGGGAGCGACTTAGGTCGATGTCTTTCCAGAAGAGTATGGAATCGCGAATTTTCAGTAGTTCGACAAGCTCTCCTGCATTCTCCCCGTGTGTGCCGATGGTAAGTGGTTCGTCGAGCTCTGCCCGTGAGCCGCAGGCGCGATAGCATCCTATATGCCATTCCGTCGTTATCATGATGATTTCGACGGGATTCTCTGGGAGTCCGATTATCTCGTCGAGAAGTACGCGGAGGATTGTGTTCGCCTGTTCCCAGCTTATATCGGCGATCAGCCAAGTCATGGAGGCTGATTTTCCATCTTCGAAGTGCCTTCTTATCGACTGGATAAGTTGATAGACGCGTTGCTTTGTGACGGCGCGAGGTAGCCATGCACACCGTTCCTTGCCGTAGCGCCTGATTGTGCTGAAGTTGGTGATTTCAGAATCCGGGAGGCGTTCGTCGAGGAATTGCCAATTCTCGATTTCAACTTCTGTTGATTGCTGTTTTTCTACTTCGTGCCCATCGATTTTCTTCCATCCATTGAACAGTGGATCTTCCAGCCAATTCGACTTCTTTTCGAGCTGCAGGATGTAGTGCCATGCGGTTCCCTGTGCAGGAATCGCCTTCTTGTCATTCTTCTTGAGGTTCTTGTATCCGCCGGATGTATCTTCCGGCCAAGGGTACATCGCGCCAAGCCACTGTCCGTCGGTATATGTCCTGACATGGTCTTCGGCCTTCGTCGACAAGATGTAGCCAATATGTTGCAGGCCAGTTCGGCTGCTTCGATTGTCGCGGTTGTGTCGACTGATCGGTGATCTGAATAGTTTTTTTCCGATTTCGTGCAGGGTGTTGCTGTTCGGCTTCTGCACGATCGGGGTAATGAACGCGCTGATTTCCTTGTTTTTGCAGATGGCCCATTGCCTTATATCGGCCAGAAGCCCCCGCCCGTTATCGACATAGAAGATCTCAAGAAACGATTTTTTCTGTCCGGTTACAAATTGACTCATTCCAGGCGATTTGTTCGCGGAATTGACTGCATTGCGATTCGTTCGCCGTTTGCCATCGGTATATGCCCCGATTCCTGATGAAAATGATTGGTTCGCATCGCCGTCGTCGTTGTGGATTCGGCCGACGATGCCGAAATGAGCATGCTCGTTTGGCAGGAAATCTCGGTATGCATGTTCACGCGCATTCAGTACGATTTCCGTCAGCAATACCCGTGTCCGGTGGCAAAAGTCTTCAATAAGCTCCAGTTCGTCGTTGAAATGCGCATTGATTCCGTACTGGACGATTTCGTTTAGCCATTGTTCCACGACCTCAGAGTCTGAGTCGTTCGTCAGTTTCAATTGTGAAATCGGGATGATCTTCGCGAGCAAACAGCGGGAGTCGGAGTATGCGGCGCTTCCAAGTACGGTTTCTGTAAGTGCCTTTCCGGGGCGCAAGCTGTGCAGCTTGTTGTCAAATCTTATTTGTGCGTCGAATGATTCTGATGCGAGTGCATCGATAAATCCATGGCCGGCTAGAAGATTCAGGCATTCTTCTCGCTGTCTGTTCCGTGCAGTGTTTTTCGCTGTCCGCTTTCCGAGATTCAGCGTCAGTCGGCTCCCCGTCCTTGTGCAATAATTCTTCGCTTCCGTAAAAATTGCCATAGCCGGAATCGGATCGATCACGACCAGTTCTGAGAAGTCGATGATCAGCTCATCGTTTGCAGCATTGCCAGGACTGATGCTGTTCAGTAGTTGCTGAAAGGCGCCGAATTCCGAGGACCATGTTGTGTCGTCGATTTTTAGTCCACCGGAGCTAGAAACAAACCAGCGCCTGGAGCTGTCCCCATTAACGATTGCGGTGAGAACGCAGTGACTGTTATTCCAATCGTGATCTGCGATCACGGCTTTCCCCCTGTCCATTCCATTCGGTCAACGCTGGCATCCTCCATGCGGCAGTGTCAATGTGAATGAGCCTGTAACTAATGACAGGTTGACGTTCTCATGAGGTCACTTGTTTTTCACATCAGCGGCAACTTCAAGAATCCTCACGACGCGTAGGTATAGACGAAGTACAGATGCATCAGCGCCAGCGCCGCGAGCAGGCAGCCGGCGGCGATGTGCAGGGCGGTGGTCCATTGGCCCCACGAGGCGAGCTTGTCGCCGGGCAGCAGGTTCAGCACGGCGCCGGCGACCACGACCAGCATGGTGACGGCGAAGGTGGCGTGCAGGAAGCCGGCATGGGCGAAACCGGCATGCAGCACCAGCATGACCAGCATGGCCAGGCCGAGGATGCGGTGCGCCAGCTGCAGGGTGCGCAGCCACACCGCATGCACCAGGCGGCGCTTGATCAGCGCCAGCGACAAGTCGAAGGCGAGCAGGCCGACGAGGATGTAGCCGGTGAGCTGCTTGTAGGCGTCCATGCGCTGCAGCGGCACCAGCGCGTTGAGGCGCGGCGGCCACAGCCAGGCGATGCAGGCGATGATCACGCCGACCAGCGCGCACCACGATGCGGCCATCAGCGCGGTCTGGTACGCGGATTTCGGCCGGGCCAACTGCGGTGCCTGCGCACTCATGGCGACAGCCCCGCCGTGCCGCTGAGCGGGCGATCGCTGCCGCCATTGCCCTCGTCCTTCTGCGGGCTGCCGCTGCGCGTGGCGCCTGGCGAGGTCCGCGCCATCGCGCGCGCGCCATCCCCGCGCGCCTGTATCAGAAGGTTGAGCGTCGCGATCGAATTGCGTTCTTCCACGCGCTGGCGGAAGGTGTCCAGGTCCGGCAGGTAGCGGCCATCGCTGGGCCAGCGCGCGCCGAGGGTCGGGCGCCCGGCATCGGCGAAACCTTCCGTCTTCTTCAGATAGGACGCATAGGTGTCGATGGCCGCGGCGCGGTAGGCCGCGAGGATCTCGACCAGCTCCTGCGTCGACACCTTGTCGCGCGCGAACGACCAGGTGGTGGCGCCCATCGTGTCCTTGAGCTTCCAGTCCTTGCGCGGGCTCTTCGGATGCTCGTTGTGGCAGGTGACGCAGGCCGGCGCGCTGGCGATGTCGGCAAACATGGCCGTGTAGCGACCGGTGCTGGCATCGCGGAAGAACTGCGGCTCGCCGGTGCGGTCGATCTTCGCGAAGTATTCGGTCTGCGCGCCCTTGAACGCGTTGGAGGCTTCGATCGGGAAGTTCGAGCCGAGGAACAGGCTCAGCTCCGGCACGCGCTGCTGCAGGCGGTTGGCGGTCTCGCGCAGCAGCAGCGCCGGCAGCGGGCCGGCCTCGACGTGCTTCTGCTTCCAGTCCTCGCGGTACTTCAGGCCGTTCTTCAGCCCGGGCGTGACGATCTCGGCGGTGTAGATCGCGCGCACCGAGGCGTTCTCGGCATCGAGCATGCGGAACATCACGTCGACCGGCACGTCGCGACCGCCGCCGGCGGTGGCGTCGAGGTCGGCGGGCGCGGTGGCGAACAGGTAGATGCCGAGCACCGACAGCGCGGCGAGGGCCAGCACGGAGCGGGGGATCTTCGGCAGGGTCATGGCGAGGTCTCCGGCGACTTGGCTTTGAGGATGCGCTCGCCGTAGGGCGAATCGGCGCGGCGCAGGTAGGCGGTGACGGCTGCGGGCGTGATCGCGTCCTTCAGCTCGTGCGGCGGGGTATGCGGATGGTTGCCGTGGAAATCGTGGCAGGCGAGGCAGGTGTCCCAGCGTTGCTCGCGCACCAGGGCCGCGTGTGTGGGGCGGGCCGGATCGTCCTGGACCTTCATGTCGCTGTGGCAGGCGGCGCAGAAGCCCGCGTTGGTCTGGCTCAGGCGCGCGCCGGTGTGCTCGCGATGGCAGCTGACGCAGGTCTGCGGCGCCAGTTCGCGTCGTGCCTGCTCGAAGCGCGGTTCGAGGAAGCGGTGCGGCGCATGGCGATCGTCGGGGTTGTCGTGGCAGCCGGCGCAGGTGGCGTTGTCGACATCGCGCATGCCGAAGTCGGCGTCGTCGTCGCGCAGGCCGACCAGGTGCCTGACCTTCGCCTGCAACTGCTGGCGCATGGTGCCCGGGGCTTCGCGATGGCAGTCGATGCAGGCCAGGTCCTCATGCCCGGGGGCGTGCGCTGCGTTGGGCACGAACTTCGCCAGCGCCGGGGCCAGCAGCACGAGTGGCACGAAGGCGACCGCCAGCCCTGCGGCGTAGGCCAGCTTGCGGATGCTCGGGCGCGGGCGCGCATTGGTCCTGAGGAAGAAGGCTTCCACGCGCACGTCGGCCTCGGGCACCTCGGCCTTGTGCAGGCCTTCGAGCAGCCGTCGGGTGTAGCCGGGCGGGCCGCAGACGTAGAAGCGCGCGCCGGGGAACTGGCGGACCGTTTCGAGGATGTCCTCGTTGTCGATGAAGCCGTCGGCGTCGTCCGCGCGCAGGTGGCAGCTGATGTCGCTGCTGCTCGCGGCCGAGGCCTCGATGTGGTCGGCATAGACCATGTCGCCGCGATGCGCGGCGCTGTAGTCGATGTGCAGGCTGCGCCCGGGGCGCAGGCCGTGCAGCAGCGACAGCGCGAGGGTGACGCCGACGCCGGCGGAGAAGCAGACCACGGCGCGGCCGTCGTCGGCATCGGCTTCGCCGGCGGGCACGGCGATGCGCATCGGGATGTCGGCGAACGTGGCGTCGTCGGCGTCGAGCAGCCGCGCGCTGAGCTGGCCGTCGGGGATCCGGCGCATCGCGATGCTGACCGTGTTGCCGTCCTCCGATTGCCTGACCACGGTGTAGGTCCGCGTGACCCAGGTGTCGTCCAGCCAGGCCTGCACCACCACGTGCTGGGCCGGCAGCGCCTGCGGGTAGGGCGGCCAGCCGGCGAGCTGCATGTCGATCTGCACGATACGTCGCTGCGGATCGCGGTCGTCGGTCAGCGTGGTGCGGGTCGCGTTGGCGACTTCGTACCAGGGCGACTGGCCCAGCATTTCCTGCACGAGGGGACGACAGCAGCCGCAGTGCAGGCCGCAGCCAAGCTGCGCGCCGAGCGATTCGAGCGTGGAGGCCGGCGCGGTGGCGATGGCGGCCTTGATGCGCGCGCGGCTGACGCCGGCGCAGAGGCAGACCAGGTCGTCCTGGTCCTGCGATTGGCGGAGGGGAATCGCTTCCATGCATGTCCTTTGCGATCCGTCGGTGGACGGAAGTCGCGGCAAGGCGACGGCCCGGCGGGCCGTTCGAGTCCATTCGGTGCGCGAAGCATCGAAACCTCCGATGCTCCGCACGGTGCGCGGGCCTCCTGTCGCGCGCCGCGTGCACGGCGTGCTTCCCGCAAACATCATGGTTATCAAGCCAACGCCACTTTTTCAAGCGTGGCTGTCGGTGCGATGCAACAAAATGCGAACGTCTAGTCGCTTCGGTTGCACTGCGCCGGGCCGTGCTGCTTACCTGTACCTTCCTGTTTTCGGTCCTTCCTGTCTAGAGCGTGTTCTGCACTTTTTCGTGTGCCGCGAAGGTCGTCCGGTGGCGTGAGCCAAGGCGCGCGCCGCCGCCAAGGCTGGCCGCCTTGGCAAGGTGCGCAACGCCGGATCGCGCCCCCGGACGGCCTTCCCTCCGGCTGCGCCCCTGTGGCGCCGAGACTGCGGCCCGTGGCTTGCCTTGGCCACCAGCCAAGGCTGCGCCACGGAACCTTGCCTCGGTGCCACAGGCTGCGCAACGCGGCATACGAAAAAGTGCAGAACACGCTCTACGCAGAATCGCGCGGACGACGGACAGCGGTCGCGATCCATGGCAGCATGCGCGTCGATGCCGTCGAAGGCCTGCGGAAGAGGATGCATGGACAAGACCCTGCTCAGATCGCTCGTGCACCTGCGTCGCCATCCGGCGGGCCTGCTGCTCGCCGCGCAGCTCTGCGCGGTGGTGCTGTATCCGGTGCTGGACGACTCGGGCGCCGGGCGGCTGGTCTTCGGCACCTTCGGCATCGCCGTGCTCGCGCTGGTGCTATGGGTGGTCAACCGCAGCCCGACGATCAACTGGATCGCGTGGCTGCTGGCGGTGCCGGCGGTGCTGCTCTTGCTGCTGGCCGATGTCGTGGAAGCGCCGCAGCTGCTCGTGGTCGCGCACATGCTGGAGGCGGCGCTGTACTTCTATGCGGCGATCGGCCTGATCATCTACATGTTCGGCGACCAGCGCGTGACCCTGGACGAACTGCTGGCGGTGGGCGCGACCTTCACCCTGCTGGCCTGGGCCTGGGCCTTCGCCTACTCGGTCTGCCAGTCCTGGTACCCGGGCAGCTTCACCGGCCCTGCCGGCCTGGACACGCCGCGCACCTGGATGGAACTGCTGTTCATGAGCTTCAGCGTGCTGTCCGGCGTGGGACTGAGCGACATCACGCCGGTGACCGCGCCGGCGCGCGCGCTGGTGATGCTGGAGATGTTCGCGGGCGTGATGTACATCGCGATCGTGGTGTCCCGGCTGGTCGGCCTGTCGGCGCTGCGCGCCCGGGCCGGCTGAGCCCCCGCCCTGACCTGTCCGCGACGCGGCATCGGCGCCTGCGCCGGCGCGCGGCCGTGACTTCCGGCATCGGTACCGCCGGCCGCGCCTGATAAGCTTGGGCCACGCCTCTCGATACGGCCATGCTCAAGTCCCATCAGAACCTCCTCCAGCCGCGGCCGTCCGACCGCGTGCGCATCGGCGACCGTGTCGTCGATATCCCGCTGCGCGAGATCGCGCCGGCGGACGGGGGCGAGCCGGTGCGGATCACGCTGAAGGCGCTCGGTGTCCTGCTGGCGCTGGTGGCGCATGCGGGCAAGCCGGTCAGCCGCGAGGCCCTGTTCGAGTGGGTCTGGCCGGACACCCTGCCGACCGACGACGTGCTGACCCAGGCGGTCACCCAGTTGCGCAAGGCCTTCGGCGACGACCGCGAGCGTCCGCGCTACATCGAGACCATCGCCAAGCAGGGCTATCGCCTGGTCGCGCCGGTGAGCTGGGTGCTGGACGAGCCGGCCGCGGACCCGCAGGTCGAGGCGCCCCGGGCCGATCTCGCCGCGCCCGGTCCGCAGGCGCTGCGGCCGCGCCAGTCCTGGTGGCTCGCCGGGGCGGCGGCGGCCCTGGTCGTGCTGGTCGTCGCCGGGTTGTGGTGGACGCGTCGCCCGGCGGCGACGGTCCCCGTCGTCTCCGCCACCGCTGCGACGGCGCCGGCCATCTCCCGGGTCCTCGCCAGTTTCGTGCGCATCGCATCGCTGCCGCAGTCGGAAGATTCGCCGAGCCTCTCGCCCGACGGTGCCCTGGTCGTCTACAGCCGGGTCAATGCCGACGGCGGCGCGTCGCTGGTGCTGCAGACCGCATCCGCCACCGCGCCGCGCGTCCTGACCGAGCCGCAGGCGGGGCAGATGGACGTGATGCCCGCGTGGTCTCCCGATGGCCAGCGCATCGCCTTTTCCCGGGTCGTCGGCTCGCGGTGCCGGATCATGATCGTGCCGGCGAGCGGCGGGCCGGCCCAGGAGATCGGCGATTGCCTGGCCGACAGCATCCATCCGGTGTCCTGGTATCCCGACGGACGCGCCCTGATCGGCGCGCAGCGCCCGGGCGGCAAGTCCCGGTCGGTCGAGCGCGCGCTGCACCGCATGGCCCTGGACGAAGGGCGCTGGCGGCGCATCGACTACGTGCGCTCGCCCTCCGACGAAGACATGTCCCCGGTGGTCTCGCCGGATGGCCGCTGGATCGCCTTCCATCGCAACCTGTCGATCGCCGACATCTGGCGGATGCCCGCCGAAGGCGGCACGCCGGAGCGACTGACCAACCTGCGCACCAACCTCTACGGCCTGGCGTGGACGCGCGACAACCGCCACCTGGTCTTCGCGCGCTATCGCGAGGGCCGGATCTACCTCAGCCGCCTCGATACCGAGACCGGGCGCATCGTCGAAGCCGTCGCCGGCAACGACAACACCACCTATCCCTCGGTCGCGCGTTCGGGCGATGCCATCGCCTTCGAGGTCGACAGCCGGCAGTCGCGCATCCGCCGGGTCGCGCTGGCCGATGGCGAGTCGGCGATGACGGGGTCGAGCCGGCTGTTCGAGAGCAGCGGCTCCAACCTGATGCCGGCGATCGCCCCGGACGGCCACCAGGTCCTGTTCTACTCCAGCCGCACCGGTGACCAGCGCCTGTGGTGGCAGGACAAGCGCGACCCCGACAGCCTGCGTTCCTTCGATGGCTTCGTGCCCGTGCCCCGGTATCCGGCGATGTGGCATCCGTCTTCGGGCACGGCCCTGGTCATCGGCAAGGAGCGCGGCAGGCCCTACGGTATCTACGAGGTCGATCCCGCGCGCGGCCGGATCACGCGCCTGCCCGCACCCGACCGCCAGCCGGTCCACGTCGCCTGGCATCCCGACCCCAACCGCCTGCTGGTGGTCGCCGATCGCGGCGAGGGTCGCCTGGGCCTGACCCTGTATGACCGCAGCCAGTCGCCGTGGCGCCCGCTGGCCCAGCTGTCCGACGTGGCCTCGACCGTGGTCGACGCCCGACGCGGGCGGATCGTGATGTCCATGTCCGCCAGCCCCGAAATCCGCAGCGCCGACCTGCAACTGGGAGACGTGCGCCCGGTGGATACCGTCAGCATCCCGCGTCGTGCCCGTTCGATGGTGGCCACCGAGGACGGCGTGCGCGTGCTCGACTCCGACCCGGACTGCCTCTGGCGCTGGCGCGCGGTGGGCGGGGACAAGGCCGCCGGTGCGGTCTGCCTCGGCAAGGTCGAATGGTTCCTGGAAGGGGTCACCCACGACCCCGCCTCGAACGCGCTGTACCTGTCCGTGGTCGAGGAAATGCAGGCCGACATCGGCATGCTGCGCCTGTCCGCGTTCGATGCGCCGCCGGCCGATGGTACTGCCGTCTCCGCCGTAACGCCTTGATCTGAAAGGTTTCGTAACGATTTCGGATCGGTTTCGTGTCGATTTAGGAGAAATCTCAGGGGGATTTCCTGCCGCTGTGCCGTCTTTGGCCCAAACCGTGAGGCCTCATTCGGCACGGAGCGGACCCCCATGTACGCGAACCCTTCCAGCGCACCCTTCGCCAACCCCTCGCTCGTCACCCCTGGGCTCGCCCCCCGGGGCGTGATCCCGCTGCCCCCCTCGATGACCAGGCGCCCGCCCGGCATCGAGCTGTCGGCGCCGGTCGCCGAACCGCTGGCGCGCTGGTGCGCGGTCGGCCGGTCCGGCCAGCTGCGGCCGGCCGAACGCGGCTTCTCGATCTGGTTCCAGCTGCGCGGGCGGACCCGCCTGACCGCCCGCGAGGGTGCGTTCGACCTCGGCCCCGGCGAGTGGCTGGCCCTGGAGCGGGACTCGGCCCCCGACCTGCAGGCGGGCGCGCAGGGCGCGACCCTCGGCCTGGTCCTGCCGGGCGACGCCGCCAGTCGCAGTCGTCCCGACCTGCTGCCCGGGCACGGGCGGATGACCCCGCGCGATCTGCGCATCGCACTGCGGCTGTGGCGCAACGGCCAGCGCCTCGCGACCTTGGCCGGGCGCGACCCCCTGCAGGCGCAGCGCGCCCTGCAATCCCTGCTGGTGCACCTCGCGGCCCAGCAGCGCGGCATGGAAGCGGCCATCGCCCGCTGCCCCGGCCGCTCGATCCGCCGCAAGCGCCAGGTCTTCGGTCGCATGCAGCGCGCGCGCCTGTTCCTGGAGGGCAACCGCCACCGCGTGGTGCGCCTGACCGAGCTGGCCGAGCTGACCAGCTTCTCCAGCTGGTACCTGTCGAAGACCTATCACTGCATCTACGACGAAAGCCCCCAGGCCGCCTCGGTGCGCCTGCGCCTGGAGCGCGCCTGCGAACTGCTGGCCCAGTCGGACTGCGCCATCGGCGAAGTCGGCGCCGCCTGCGGCTTCGACAACAGCTGCAGCTTCGCTCGCGCCTTCCGTGCCCGCTTCCGCATCACCGCCAGCGCCTACCGCGAATCCGTCCGCGCAGAGCGCCACGCCCGGGGCTGACGGCGCCCGCCCGGCGGCGGACCGCCGCCGGGATGTCATCATGTCCGCCGAGCCGCGCGGCACCGACCAACCGCGCGCCGGCAACCAGAGGGCGGGGCATGGGTGTGGAGAACAAGGCGATGCCGCGCGCGTCGCGCGCATGGCGTCTGATCGCGGCGCTGCTGCTGTGGGCGATGGCCTTCGATGCCTTGGCGCTGCGGGAGATCAAGCCCGGCGAGCCGCTGCGCCTCGATCCCGACGAAGGACTGGTGGTCATTTCCTTCGAGACCGAGATCCGCGTGGAGAACGTGCGCATCGAACGGGTCGGTCGCGTGGCGGCGGCGCCGCTGCTGAAGGACCTGCCAGCCGGCCGCACCGTGGCGCTGTATGCGACCAAGGCCGGTCGCTATCGCTGGGTCCGGGTGGTCTATGCGCAGACGGATCTGTGGAACTTCTCCTACAGCGTCCGCAACGACAAGGAGTTCGAATTCGACGTCGTCGCGGGCAAGCTCAACTACGCCGGCGACGGCGTGTTCGGTTCCGACGACAACCGCAACCTCTACCTGCACATGGCGAATCGCTCGCTGCGGGTGATCGACTGGCTGAAGGCGACGCACCCGCAGGTCATCGCGCAGTACCCGCTGACCTACAACGGCCATTTCCCGGATCCGTTCCCCGCCTTCTACGAGGAGGCCCTGTCCAGGGGGAGGCTGCCGGAAGACCCGAATGCAGGCCTGGCGCCGCCGCCTGCCGGCACCTTGCCCCTGCCGCCGGCGCTGCTGTGGAAGATCGAGCGGATCCGCGATTACAGCCTGAGTCCGGACGGTGCGCTCGCGGTCTTCGAAGTGCGCGACCAGGACAAGCGGGTCGGCCTCGACCTGGTCGACATCGACAAGGCCACCGTGCAGCGCCTGATCACGACCGACGAACAGGGGTTCGGCGTGGTCGAGTGGGAAAGCGATCGAACCTTGCTGGTCGGCGTGCCCGAATCGTGGCAGCAACGGCTGAACGTGCTGAGGATCGGCGAAGCGACCGGGGGCGAGCGCGCGTTCGTGCGCCTGCGCGGGCCCCTGGGCAGGATCGTCGATCTCACGCCTTCGACGCCCGACCACATCCTGTTCCAGCGCAACGGCAATTTCCGCGACGTCCTGGTCTTTCCGCTGAAGCTCGACGACCAGGCCGCGCTCGACCAGCTGCCGCGCACCAATGCGCGCGAACGCCTGAACAAGGGCGTGGACAGCGACTACGTCTGGCTCACCGACGGCCATGGCCGCCTGCGCCTCGCTGGCGCATGGCGCGACGAGGAGGCGGTGATGATGTACGGCCAGGATGGCCAGTACCGCGAAGTCATGCGCGTGGAGAACGATCGCGAATTCTCGCCGGTGCGCCTGTCGTACGAGGGCGATCGCATCTACGGCTTCAGCGAGAAGGATCGTGCCCAGCGCGACCTGGTCGAATTCGATCCGGTGCAGGGCAGGATCGTGCGCACGGTCCATTCGCGTCCGGGCGTCGATCTGGTCGATGCCCTGTTCGACGACCGGCGCAATCCGATCGGCGTGCGCTACTACGAATCCGGGCGCCTGGTCAGCGAATACTTCGATGCGCAGAACGCGCGACTGGTCGCGCTGCTGCAGAAGGCCTTCCCGGGCCGCACGGTGGCCACGCTGTACCGCAGTCGCGACGCGCGCAAGTTCCTGCTGTGGGTGGACGACAGCGACGTGCCGCCGCAGATCTATTTCCTCGATCTCGACAGGAAGCGCGCCGAGCTGCTCGACGAGTTCTATCCGCACCTGTCGGGGCGGAACATGGCACCCAGCCAGGCGCTGAAGGTCCGGGCGACGGATGGCACGATGATCGATGCCTTCCTCACGCTGCCGCCCGGCGAAGGCAAGCGCCCGCTGGTGGTGATGCCGCACGGCGGACCGATCGGCGTGGCGGATGCGCTGCATTTCAACCACGATGCGCAGTTCATCGCCTCGCTGGGCTACGCGGTGCTGCGGGTGAATTTCCGAGGTTCTGCAGGATATGGCCGCAAGTTCTCCGAAGCGGGTCACGGCCAGTACGGCAAGGGCATCGAGGACGACATCGATGCGGCGATCCGGGAGGTGCTCGCGCGCCATCCCGTGGACGAGCGGCGGATGTGCATCGTCGGTGCAAGCTACGGTGGCTACTCGGCCATGATTTCGTCGATCCGCTGGCCCGACCGCTTCCGCTGCGTGGTCTCCATCGCGGGCGTCGCCGACCGGCTGCTGTTCTTCACCGCCAGCGACAGCGCGCGCAGCGAAGAGGTGCGCAAGGAGATGGTGAAGGTCATCGGCGACCCGGTCGCCGACCGCGAGGACATGATCGCCACCTCGCCGCTGTACCAGTACCGCAAGCTGACCACGCCGCTGATGCTGGTCCACGGCCGCGAGGACTTCCGCGTCGACTTCGAGCATACCCGGCGCCTGGTGCGCATGCTGAACCTCGATGGCCGGCCGCCGGTCGTGCTGGCCATCGCGGGCGAAGGCCACGGCTTCAACAAACTGAAGTCGATGGCGATCGTGTGGACCGGCATCGCCGGCTTCCTGCGCAAGCACCTGGACGACGCGCCTCCGGCGGCCACGGCCTCCGGCGCTGCGTCGCCCGCGCCCGTCGCCGTGCCGGCGGCGCCAGGGGGCTGAACATGGATGCCCGATTCAGGGAGCGCCGGCCGCTTTGCGGCAGACTGACGCCTTGTCCGCTCTTCCCCCAGGTGCCCGAATGAACAAGCTGAGGTTGTCGGCGCTGCCGCTCGTCCTGCTGTCCCTGCTCTTGGCGTCGTCCGTGTCCGCCCAGGTCGCGAATTCGAACAAGTGGCGCCTTGAGTTCAGCGGCGCGGCGGAGTCTGCGGGCGAGATGGTGTTCGAGATCGTCCCCGAGGGCGAGCCGCCGGTGCGGGTGGTCGCGGTGATCGAGCGCAACGATGGCGAGAACCGGGTCGCGCGCAAGGTGAAGAGGGCCATCGACCGCCAGGCGGGCAAGTGGGTGGACGCCGAGCTGGACGACGGCGAGGACGTGCTGGTGAAGCGGCACTTCTTCCGCGGCTTCACCATCGTGCTGGTGTCCAGCACGGTCAAGGACGTGCGGATCAACTTCGACCGGGAGTGATCCGCAGCGGGTGATCCGGTCGGTGCTCCTGTGCCGCGCAGCGTGGCGCGGGGCCATGCGGACAGGGTTCGATGCGAATTTCCGGAGGCGATATGGCGATCGAGTCGGCGGCACCCTCGGCAACCTGCCCTTCGTTGCGCGTGCGCGCGGCGCTGGCCTTCTCGCTTGCGATCACGGCATCGATCGTCGCCGCGCAGGCCGAGCGTCCGCGCATCACCGGCGGTCCGCAGCCTGCGCTCGGGGTGACGTCCGCGCAGAGCCTCGCCTCCGGGTTCACGCCGTTCGCGGCCGGCTGCGACGGCGTCACGCCCAGCGGCACGCTCTACGTCAACGCCGAAGTCGAACCCTTCGTCACGGTGAATCCCGCGAACCCGAACATCCTCGTCGGCGCCTGGCAGCAGGACCGCTGGTCGAACGGCGCGGCCCGCGGCCTGGTCGCCGCCACCAGCTTCGACGGCGGTCGCTCCTGGCGGCGCACCGCGCTGCCGTTTTCGCGCTGCGGCGGCGGCACGGTGATGAACGGCGGCAACTACGAGCGCGCCTCCGATCCCTGGGTGTCGTATGCGCCCGACGGCGTGGTCCACGCGATGTCGCTGTCGGTCAGCGGCGCGACCAGTGCGATGCTCGCCAGCCGGTCCTTCGACCACGGCCTGAGCTGGACCCAACCGATCGCGCTGATCATCGACGGCGCGGGTGCGTTCAACGACAAGAACGCGATGACCGCCGACCCGTTCGATGCGAACTACGTCTATGCAGTGTGGGATCGCCTGGTCGACGCCAACGACACCGGGCCGACCGTGTTCACGCGCACCACCGACGGCGGCGCCAGCTGGGAAGGCGCGCGGGTGATCTTCGATCCGGGCACGCGCGCGCAGACCATCGCCAACCAGGTCGTGGTGCTGTCGAACGGCATCCTGCTCAACCTGTTCACGCAGATCGATTACCCGCTGGGCGCGCCGCAGCGCGCACGCGTCGGCGTGCTCCGTTCGCTCGATCGCGGCGCCAGCTGGTCGGGACCGATCTACGTGGCCGACCTGCTCGCCGTCGGCACGCGTCATCCGGAAACCGGCGCGGCGATCCGCGACGGCTCGATCGTGCCGTCGATCGCCGCAGCGCCGAACGGCGATGTCTACATCGTCTGGCAGGATTCGCGCTTCAGCGGCGGTGCCATCGACGCCATCGCGATCTCGCGTTCCAGCGACGGCGGCGTGAGCTGGTCGGCGCCGACCCGGGTGAACGCCGCGCCGAACGTTTCCGCATTCACGCCGAGCGTGCATGTCACCCGCGACGGCGTGCTCGGCGTGAGTTACTACGACTTCCGCAGCAATACCGTGGCGACCGGCCTGCCCACGGACTACTGGCTGGCGCGCTCGTTCGATCGTGGCGCGACCTGGACCGAGGCCCGCGTCGCCGAGCCGTTCGAGATGACGCTGGCGCCGGTGGCCAATGGCCTGTTCGTCGGCGACTACCAGGGGCTGACCAGCGTGGCCGGCCGCTTCCTGCCTTTCTACGGACGCACCAGTGCGGGCGACACGGCGAACCGCACCGAGATCTTCGCCGCACCCTTCATCGACCAGGGCTTCCCGACTGCGGCGAAGTCGCTGGCCGCGCAGCGCGCCGAGCTGCAGTCGCGACAGGTGCCGCGCCAGTTCCGGATCACGCCGCTGATCCGCCATCGGGTCAGTGAGAACCTGCGCCGTCGCCTGAAGCAGCCGCCGGGATTCGGCAGTGGCTGGATCATGCCGAACGTGATGCGCGCGCTGCAGGGGTGAGCGCGATGTGCCGTTGCGCTCAGCCGCTGACGGCGCGCGACAGCCGGTCGTGCACGTCGCGCCAGTCCTCGCCCTCGGGCGGGCGTTCCAGCCAGATCGCGTCGGCGTCGGCGCGGTCCAGGGTGTGCAGCGCGGCGTAGAGCGCGCGTGCGAAACCGGGCTTGTCGGCGGGCAGGCGCAGGGTGGCGATCACGCCGCGTGAGGTCGGCAGGTCGTCGCTGGTATGCGCCAGCGCGATGCGTGCGTCGTCGGTCAGCGCATCGAGCTGCGTGCGCAGCGTCGCGGTGTCGAACATGCGCAGCGGCGTGCCGGGGCGGTAATGCACCGCGACATTGCCGGGCACGGCGACGGTGTGTTGCCCGGGGAAGTCGACCGGCATGCCGAGCGCGGCTTCGAGCTGCACGCGGGTGATCGGCCCGGCGCGCACGATGCGCGGCGGCTCGCCGACGGCGTGGCCGGTCAGGTCGACGATGGTCGATTCCAGGCCGACCTCGCAGGGGCCGCCGTCGAGCACCGCATCGATGCGGCCGTCGAGCCCGGCCAGCACCTGGTCGGCGGTGGTCGGGCTCAGGCGCTGGTAGGGATTGGCCGACGGCGCGGCCAGGCCGCCGTCGAGGCGCACCAGCAGGGCATGCATCACCGGGTGCGCGGGCACGCGCAGGCCGATGCTGGGGCGACCGCCGGTCACTTCGCCGGGCACGTCTGCCGCCTTGGGCAGGAGCAGGGTGAGCGGGCCGGGCCAGAACGCCTCGGCCAGCCGCCAGGCGGTGTCGGGGATGTCCACGGCCCAGCGCGACAGGTGCGCGGCATCCGGCAGGTGGACGATCAGCGGGTGGTTCGGGGGCCGCCCCTTGGCCGCGAAGATGCCGCGCACGGCCTCGGGGTTGCGGGCGTCGGCGGCCAGGCCGTACACGGTTTCGGTGGGCACGGCGACCAGCCTGCCGGCGCGGAGCAGGGCGACGGCGGCGTCGAGGTCTTCGGCGCGCGCGGGGTCCAGGCGACGGGTGTCGAGACGGGGCTGTTCGGGGGGCTGCGACATCGCGGCAGGGTAGCAAAGTCCCACAGCGGCAGCCCCCGGGGCTACACTCGGCGCCCTTTTCCCGAGTCGCCGGCATGTCGCCCAAATCCACCGTGGTCAAGGTCGAGCTGCAGGTCAGCGACATGGACCGGCACTACTACGCGCAGCACAACCTGACGATGGCCCAGCACCCGTCGGAAACCGACATCCGGTTGCTGGTGCGGCTCCTGGCGTTCGCGCTGCATGCCGACGAACGCCTGGAATTCGGCCGCGGGCTGAGCGACGAGAGCGAGCCCGACCTCTGGCAGCGCGATTACGTCGGCGACATCCTCCTGTGGATCGACCTCGGCCAGCCCGACGAAAGCCGCATCCGCAAGGCCTGCGCCCGCGCCCGCAAGGTGGTGGTGGTCAACTACGGCGGCAACGCCGCCGACGTCTGGTGGAGCAAGAACGCGGCCGGCCTGTCGCGTTTCGAGAACCTGACCGTGCTCGACCTCGACCCGAAGGCGATCGACGAGATGCTGGCCCACGTCCAGCGCGGCATGCGCCTGACCGCGATGATCCAGGACGAGGAAGTACAGCTGATGAGCGACAGCCTGAGCGTGACCCTGCGCCCCCGGGTGCGGATGCGCGCGCGGGGCTGAGCCGCGCCTGCGGCCGGCGTATCATCGGCCGGTACGTGAACACTCGGCGGAGGCGACCATGGCGACCGGATGGGCCGGCGACGGCGCGGTGCAGGACCAGATCGACGCGACCATCAAGGACGGCATCGAACGGGTGCGGCGGCAGCTCGCCCAGGGCCCAGGCCTGGAGCGCTGCGAGGAATGCGACGCCGCCATCCCGGAGGCACGGCGCAAGGCCGTGCCCGGCGTGCGCTTGTGCGTGAGCTGCCAGGAGGCGCAGGATCGCGAAGCCGGCGCCTTCAGCGGCTACAACCGGCGCGGCAGCAAGGACAGCCAGTTGCGGTGAGGGCTTCGAGACGGATGGCGGCAACGGCACGCCTGCTGTGCACGTGGCTCGGGCTGGCGATGTCCTTTGCGACGTTCGCGAAAGTCCGCGAAATCCCGCCCGGCGAGACGCCCCGGCTGGGACCGGACGAGGGCCTGGTCGCGATCGTCGTCGATACGCGCACGCCGCTGCGCGAGGTGCATTTCCGCGATGAGGTCGAGGATGCGGTGGTCGTGCAGTCGGCGACGATCCGCAACCTGCCGGCGGGGGCGACGGCGCGACTGTATGCGCTGCCTGCGGGCGAGTATCGCTGGCATCGGCTGACGACGCTCTACGGCCTGCGCTACCTGCTGCACGACCGGCCCGAGCATCGCTTCCGGGTCGAGGCGGGCGTGCTGAACTATCCCGGCGACCTGATCGTCCGCGACGTGATCTCGGACCTGCCGCGCGTGCAGCTGTCGAACCGCGCGCTGCAGGCGATCGACTGGCTGGACGAAGCCCATCCCGGACTGGGCGAGCGCTTTCCCCTGCGCTACACCGGTCGCTATCCCGATCCCTTTCCCGCGTTCTACCGCGCCGAGCAGGCGCGGGTCGGCCTGCCGCATACCGCGCTCAGCGACGTGCGCCGCCCACCGGCAGCGGGCCCGTTGCCGCTGCCGGTGCGCGAACTGTGGCGCCGCGAACGCATCAGCCGCGCCGACCTCAATCCGCGTGGCGATCGGCTGGTGAAGGTGCTCCACGACGCGCAGGGCGACCACCTGGAACTGGTATCGCTGCCCGGCGGGCAGGCGACGCCGCTGATGCGCATGTGCTGCCCGGTCGATGCGATGGGTTGGGCGGGCAGCGATGTCTTCGTGGTCGCGACCCGCGCGCCCGGCACCAGCATCGCCCACCTGCGCGTGTTCCGCTTCCGCACGCCGGGCGAAGGCGAGCCGGCCTTCGACATGCTGGAGCGCTGGGTGAACGCGCAGGCGATCGAGATCCTGCCCGAGCGCGACGACATCGTGCTCGTCTCCTCGCGCGACCGGCACGGCCGTCTGATGGTGCATCGCCTGCGCATCGACAACACCCATGCGATGACCCGCGAAGCCTTCGATCCTTCGACGAAGCTCAACCGGGGCGTCGACGGCGACCTGGCCTGGTTCGCCGACGGCCGCGGCCGCCTGCGCGTGGCCGTCGCCGCCGTCGACGAAGACGATCGCGAGGGCGAGGGCGAGGGCGAGGGCGAGGGCGAGGGCGAGGGCGAGGGCGAGGGCGAGGGCGAGGGCGAGGGCCGGAAGGACGGGCAGGGCGAGGACGTCGGCGCGCATGCATCGCGCGGCCTGCGACGGCTGCTGCACGGTGCCGATGGCGACTACGTCGAAGTGCTGCGCCACGCCGCCGATGCCTTCACGCCGGTCAGCCTGTCGTTCGACGGCGCGCGCATCTACGGTCTCGGCGAGCACGTCGGCGAGCATGGCGGGCAGCGCGACCTGCTGGTGTTCGACACCGCGACCGGTCGCCTGTCCACGCTGTTCAGCCGGCCGGGCGTCGATGTGGTCGCGCCGATCCTCGACGGTGCGCGCGAGCCGGTCGGCGCGATGTACCACCAGGACGGCCATCTGGTCAGCGAATACTTCGATGCCGCCGCGCCGGCGACCAACGCGCTGCTGCAGTCGATGTTCCCCGGGCGCAGCGTCGTCGCGTCCGACCGCGCCGCCAACGGCGACCTGCTCGCATGGGTGGAGGCGGCGGACGACCCGGGTGGCCTGTTCCATATCGATCTCCATCATGCCGATCTCCATCATGTCGATACCCGGGGCGATGCCGGTGCGCCGCGCGCCACGCGCATCGAAGCCGAAGCGCCCTGGCTGGAGGGTCGCGCGTTCGCGCCGTCGACGCTGCTGCGCGCGGTCGCGCGCGATGGCACGCCGATCGAGGCTTACCTGACGCGCCCGCCCGGCGTCGGCCCGCATCCGCTGGTCCTGCTGCTGCATGGCGGGCCGGTCGGCGTGCGCGATGCGCGCGGCTTCGATCGCGAGGTGCAGTTCCTGGCCTCGCTGGGCTATGCGGTGCTGCAGGTGAACTTCCGGGGCTCCGACGGGTTCGGCACCGCGTTCCGCAGCGCCGCGCTGCGCGCGCAGGGCACGCTGATCGAGGACGACATCGACGCGGTGCTCGCGACCGTGCTCGACGATCCCGGCATCGATCGCGCGCGCGTCTGCGCGGTCGGCGCCAGCTACGGCGGCTACTCGTCGATGGTGTCCGCGATGCGCTGGCCCGGGCGGTTCCGCTGCGTGGTCTCGATGTCCGGGCTGACCGATATGTTGCTGTTCTTCACCGCCAGCGACAGCGGCAGCACGGCGAGCGGACGCGACGCGCTGGTCCGCGCGTTCGGCGATCCCGACACCGAGGCCGACGCCCTCCTGCATCGATCGCCGGCCTACCGTTTCCGCGAACTGGGCGTGCCGCTGATGCTGGTGCATGGCGACGACGACCTGCGCGTGGATTTCGAGCACACCCGCCGCCTCGTGCGCATGCTCAACATCGCCGGGACCAGGCCGACCCTGCTGACGGTGCGCGACGCGGGCCACGCCTTCGAGACGCTGGACGATGTCGAAGCTGTCTGGACCGGCGTGGCGGGTTTCCTGCGTCGACACCTCGGGCCCGGCGCCCAGGTCGCGGCCTCGCCGCTGCCGGCCGCGCAGGAGGCCGTATCGGCGCCGCGCAGCGAATGATGCCGCCGGTCGGCGAAGCGCTGCCTGCCATCACGTTTCGCGACTGAAGTCGCCATCGGGCTGGCCGGCGACGCGCGCGCGGCGCGTTGACGGCAGTGGCGATCGCCGATCGCCAGCGGTGCAGGGAACGGGCGCTGCCGCGCCGGCACGGGCGTCGCGCATGCGGCGCCGATCGGGACGCGCGGGGCGGGACGCCGGCCATGGATCGCTTTCATGGATCAAGAGTCGAAGGAAAAGACGCATGAACGCATACAGACGTACGTGGACGGCCCTGGCGCCGCTGTCGCTGGCCCTGTCCTCGCTGGCGACGCTCGCCCCCGGCGCCGCGCACGCGCAGAGCTGGGAGATGGCCTCCGGGCTGCCGGCCCAGCGCGATGTGCATCGCGGCACCAAGGAAATCCGCAACTGCCTCAATCCCGGCGGTGTGCTCAGCGTGGGCACCACCACGCCCGGAGGCGTGAATCCGAACACGAACATGCTGATCGAGCGCCTGACCGCCGGCGCAGGGCTGGTCTTCCGCTTCCAGTACGACACCGGCCAGCAGCCCGAACAGGCGGCGCAGGTGACCGAATTCCGCGACGGCACCGGCTTCGCGGTGGTCGGCAGCCTCGATCCGCTCAATCCTGCCGCGCCGCAGTCGCGCTTCATCGTCACCAAGGTCGATTGCAACGGCCAGCCGCTGTGGCGGTTCTCCTACGGCGACACCACCGAGATCAACACCGGCTGGGACATCCTGCAGGCGGGCTCGGGGACGGCCGCTTCGGGCACCGCGGCCGGCGACCTGGTCGCGCTGGGGCGCTATTACAGGCCGGCCACGGCCGCCACGCCGGCGGTGTATCGCGCGCGCATCGCCCGCACCCGCGTCAACGGCACGCCGATCTGGGTGCGCGACTACCAGGCCTCGATCGCGGGCGACTTCGAGCTGCACGCGATCGCCGAACTGGTGCCGGTGGCGCCCAGCACCACCGGCGACCTGGTCGCCGTCGGTCGCATCGCCGGCGAGGCGGCGGTGCTGCAGGTCAACGGCAACACCGGTGCGGTGGTCTGCACCGCGCGGATGCGTGGCCTGGGCACGGCGCAGTACCACGACGTGGTGCCGGTGAAGACCACGGCGGGCACGCCGGAATTCCTCGCCGTGGGCGAAACCAGCGCGGCCGGCGCGGCCTCGCAGGTCTACCTCTCCCGTTTCGTGCCCAACTGCCTGCTGCGCGTGCATACGCACTGGGGCGCGACGGCGGACCGCGAGATCGGCTGGGCCGGCGACCTCACCACGGCGACCACGGTCGGTGGCGTCGGTGCGGGCGTGCTGCTGTTCGGCGGCGAGGTGAACGGCACCTACAACGGCGTCTTCAGCCAGGATGCGTTCCTGCACCTGGCCGACCCGCAGACGCTGCTGCCGCTGGCCGGCGGGCTCGGCAAGCGCTACGGCACCCAGGGCGCGCTGGCCGAGAAGGCGCTGACGCTCTCGTCCGCGAACAACGGTGCGTACTTCGCCGGGCTGTCGACCACCAACTGGCTGGCGAACGGCGATCCGCAGCACGCGCTCACCGCGCGCGCCTCGGTCAATGCGCTGAAGACCAACTGTGCAGTCGACTGGCAGCCGCCCTCGGTCACCCTGGCGCTCTCCAGCCTGACCTATGGCGTCACCGTGACCCCGAAGGATGCCGTGCAGCAGCCGCTGCCGACGCGATCGCTCGTGCAGTCGCAGACGCTGTGCTGCGGCGTGGGGCCGTGATGCCGGCCTGATGCTGGAAGGCGATGCCCGGCGAAATGCCGGGCGTCGTTTCCGCCCCGGTCGTGCCCGGTTACGACCGGGCTCAACCCCGGCGCATCCACCACAGGAACAGCGCGAACAGCAGGCCGACCGCCAGCGCGATCTTCGTCAGGATGCCGAAGCGCGTGGTCTGGCCGGGCAGCGGCTTGTCATCGCGGTTGCCGTAGTAGAGCCGTGCGCGGATCGCCTTCGGTTCGAGGTTCACGCGATCCTGCAGGTCGAGGCTGACCGACACCGTGGCGCCATCCGCGAAGGTGTAGCTGTGGCCTTCGCGCCCGACCCACACCGCCTGCGGCGCCGAACCCACGTTCGCCACGCTTTCGCCCATGTACGCGGAGCGGATGCTGACCACGCCAAGATTGACCGGGATCTTGCACGGCTGCGGCGTGTCGTAGCATTCGATGCCGATGTCGATCAGCGCCTCGCTGTCGGCATCCGGATCCGGTCGCGTGGCGGCGTAATCGATCACCAGCGTCACCGGGCCCTTGCTGGCATCGTGCTTGAATTCCAGGGTGCCCAGTCCGCGCATGTCCTTCGACTGGATCTGGATCTCCGGACCGGTCCAGGTCTGGTCGGCGACGATCTGCAGCGGCTTGTCGGGATCCTCGCTTTCCAGCGGCATGGGCAGGGCGTTCGATTGCGCCAGCGCCACGGATGCGACGGGCAGCAGGACGAGGGCGAGCAGGAGACGCGCGGCGCAAAGGGTCATCGTTCGGTCTTCGTGGGCAAAAAGGTCTGGTGCAGTGTCATTCGATCAATCGCCAGCCGCCCGGGCCATCGAACAAGGTGGCTTTCGTGCGGATGCGCTCGGGTTCGTCCTTCACCGGCGGGAAGCTGGCGCGGTAGGTGATGTCGCAGACGTAGACGCGGTCCTTGCCGGTGCAGCCATGCACGATGGTGCCGTGCAGGCGCACCTTGAAGCGGATGTCCTTGAAGGCGCCCGCCGAGCCCATGTGGATGCGGACGCCGCCGCGATCGTTCTGGTGCTCGAAGAAATCGCGCAGTGCACCATGGACATCGCCGTTGCCCGGCGGCCCGTCCGCGCCGCAGCCGGGCAGCCCGAGCGCGAGCAGCCCCGCGATCGCGGCACGTCGTATCGTTGCAGGCATCGTTTCCGTCCCCCGGCGGGTGTATGCCGGGGGAGCATAGCCGATGCGACGCGGTGCGGGCGCCATGGCCCCTCGGCTATGCTGGCGACCCGGCGCTGCGCCGGGATCGAAACGAAGACGACCGGAATACTTCGATGATGCGTCCCCATGCCCTCCTCTGGCAGGCCTGCGGCCTGGCACTGCTTCTGCTCTGCTGTACGCTGTCCGCGCACGCGATCATCCGCGAGGTCGATCCCGGTGACATGCCGGACTTGAAGCCCGACGAGGGGCTGCTGGTGGTGGCGATCGATTCGCAGCGCGAAGATCCGGCGATACGTGTCGAGCGCGAAGGTCTCAATCTCGATGCGCGCACGGTGCGGGGAAAGGGCGCCGGATACAGTTTCGCACTGCTGACCTTGCCGGCCGGGCGTTATCGCTGGTCGAGGATCGGGTATTACGGATTCGGTACATCCGCCGTATCGAAGGAAGCGGGGTTGTCGTTCGAGGTCAAGCCAGGCGTCATCAACTATGCCGGCGATGTGCGATTGAGCAATCACCGCTGGTTGAGTGTCGTGCATGTGAGCAATCGAGGGCTTGCTTCTCTGGATTGGCTCGGCAAAACGCATGGCGCTGTGCTGAGGCGATGGTCATTCCAGTACACCGGGCGCTATCCGGATCCGTTCCCTGAGATGTATCGAGATGCCATTGCAGGGCGCGAAGGCATGCAGGACAAGACCTTGGAGCCGCCTGCGACAGAAGCACTGCCGCTGCCCTTGAACGAATTGTGGCGGCCCAGTCGGCTGCTGTCGATCGAGTTGAACCCGAGCGGCGACATGTTCGCCGAGGTTGTGCGCTATGAAGTCGATGTGGTGTTGGACAAGAAGGGGGCGTCCAGAGCCGCCGCGAAGGGAACGCCCAAGGAAACCAAGATGCAGAAGGAGTGGCGCTGGGGCGTCAACCTTGTCGACATCGCCAGCGGTGACGTGACCAGGCTCTATGATTCGCTCAAGCCACTGTCCAGGCTTGACTGGTCGGGAGATCGCTCTCTGATCATGAGTGTCGGCGCCGACTCGGGCCTCGATATCCTGATTGCGACGCATGTCGTGGAAGGCGCTTCCGGCCGTCGCTACGAAAAGGTGGTGCTGTCCCGGCAGGGATATCTGGTCCAGGTCCTGCGGGATCGCCCGGGTCGCATCCTGTTCGCGACCGGCGGAACCGAGGGCGCCGAGGTCCACGAGATCGATCTTCGTGACCAGCGGGCGGTCGACCGTTTCGACTTCACCACGTCCAGGAACTTCAACGAAGGGGTCAAGGACGGACTGTGGTTCATCGCGGACGTTGCGGGACGCATCCGTCTGGTCCTGCGCCGGAACAAGGATCGCCAGCTGGTGCTCATGCATGGTGGCGACGGCCTCTTCCGCGAAGTGATGGTGCTGGATGAGGATGGCGACATCAGGCCCATCGGGCTGTCGCCCGACGGCGCGATGATCTATGGCGTCGCGGAACAGGACCGTGGGCAGCGGGATCTGGTCGAGATCGATCCTGCGACGGGAAACATCACTCGAACGTTGTTTTCGAAGCCGGGGCGTGACGTTGTGCGCGCGCTGTACGCAGCTGACGGCACGCTCATCGGTGCGACCTATCGCGAGAATGGACTCGAAGTCAGCGATTACTTCCAGCAAACCGACGGCAGTGTCTACGCGAAGCTTCGCGATGCGTTTCCCGGGATGGAAGTCAATGTCATCCAGCGGAATGCCAACGGCAGGAAGATGCTCGTCCTTGCAGGAGGGTCCGACAAGCCATCCCAGGTCTACTTCCACGACATCGATGCCGGGACCCTCTCGTCGGTCAGCGAAATCGCGCCCTGGCTTTCGAAACGGCGCTTCGCACCCGCAACCGTGTTGCACGCGAAGACTGCGGATGGCCTGACCATCGAGGCCTACCTGACCATGCCGCTCGGTGCGCGCGGCAAGCTGCCGCTGGTGTTGTTTCCGCATGGCGGTCCGATCGGCGTACGGGATACCCGCTATTTCGATCCCGAAGTGCAATTCCTGGCCTCGCTGGGCTATGCCGTGCTGCAGGTGAACTTCCGCGGCTCGGAAGGCTTCGGCACCGCCTTCCGCAAGGCGGGCGAGCGCAGCTACGGCAGCGCCATCGAGGACGATATCGATGCTGCGCTCGCGAAGGCGCTGGCGGAGCATCCGGTCGATGCTGACCGGATGTGCGCCCTGGGCGGGAGCTATGGCGGCTACTCGGCGATGGTCTCGGCGATTCGCTGGCCGGGACGTTTTCGTTGTATGGTGTCGATCGCAGGCATCAGCGATCGTGCGCTGTTCTTTACCGCCAGCGATTCCGCGCTTGTCGAAAAGACCCGGAAGCTGATGGAGCAGATGATCGGCGACCCGAACACTGAAATGGACGAAATGATTCGGTATTCGCCGCTCTACCGGTACAAGGAATTGGTGTCTCCGGTGATGCTGGTCCATGGCCGCGAAGATCTGCGCGTCGATTACGAGCACACGCGGCGACTGGTTCGCATGCTCAACCTGGCCGGACGGCCGCCGGTCCTGATCGTCCTGGACAACGAAGGTCACGGCATCGAGGACGATGCGAATCGCACCCGCGTCTGGACCGGCATCGCAGGGTTTCTCCGCCAGCACCTCGGCGATCCGCTGGCCGGGCAGGCATCGGCATCGGCGCCCTGAAGCGGATCGAAGCTCAGGGTTGGTACATCACCCTGAGCGTCGCCGTGGCGCCGTTGCCGATCCACAGGTAGTGGGTGGCGGTCTGCGGGTTCGCGAAGCGCAGCTTCAGCTGGGTGCGGCCGCTGCGGTTGATCGCGGCGAGTCCCGGGGCCGAGAACGGCGTGCTGGCCTGCGTGCCGCCGGAGAAGGGCAGCACTTGCGCGACCGCGGTGGCGGTCGATGCCGCGCTCCAGTCGCCGGTCTCGATCGTGCAGGCGCCGTAACAGCCGCCGTTCGCGTCGACCGCGAGGCTGTTGCCCGCCGGGTTGTTCCACGGGTCGCCGGAGGCGCTGCGGTAGGTCACGGTCAGCGTGGCCGAGAGGATGGTCGCGGTGTCCGGCAGCGACGAGGTGTCGAACGACAGCACCGCGCGGTTGAACTTGCCGTCGGTGCCGCGCCCGATCGCCAGGCCGAGGCTGGATTCCAGCGTGCCGACTGCCGGCGCGCCGCCGGTCGCGGTGGCCTTCACGTAGCCGTCGTTGGCATCCTCGTTCGCGAAGTCGACGGTGGTCGATCCGCCGCTGCTGCCGCCGCTGACGGTCACGTTGATCTGCGGCGAGACGCCGGTGTTGCCGGCGAGGTCGACGGCGCGTGCGGCGAGCACATGCGGGCCGTTGCTCGCGGTCGCGCTGTTCCAGGCGAAGGCGTAGGGCGTGCTGGCGTCGCTGCCGAGCAGGCTGCCGTCGAGCAGGAATTCGACGCGTTCGACGCCGATGTCGTCGCTGGCGTTGGCGGTGATGTTCACGGTGCCGCTCACGCTCGCGCCATTGGCAGGCGCGGTGATCGTCGCGGTCGGCGGCACCCCGTCGAGGTTGTCCAGGCCGAAGAAGCGCGCGATGCGGTAACTCGAACACAGGTTCACGTCGAGCAGGTAGGCGCCGGAGGTGCCGCACTGCGTTTCGCCGGTGCCCGGGTCGACGGGCGTGCCGTGGCCCATGCCGGTGATCGTCCAGGTCTCGACGCGCGCGGTGCCGGCGGCATCGCGGTAGACGCGATGCGGATAGCCGGCGATGGTCTCGGTGACGTCCGCGACCTGGTCGATGCCGTGCACGTTCGTCCACTGCTCGAGACTTTCGGTCAGGTTCATCGGACGCACGGTGTAGTCGGCGTCGCCATGCCAGATCGAGACGATCGGCCACGGCCCGGTCCATGACGAGGCTGCGCGCACCCGGTCGCCCCACTGCGCGGGCGTGAGGTCGCTGCCCGGGTTCATGCACGAGAACGCGGCGCTCTGCGTCGTCGCGCAGCGGTAGGGCAGGCCGGCGATGATCGCGCCGCCAGCGAACACGTCGGGATAGGTCGCGAGCATCACGGCGGTCATCGCGCCACCGGCCGACAGCCCGGAGATGTAGACGCGCGACGGCGCGCTGCCGTGGTCTGCGATCATGCGATCGACCATCTGCTTGATCGACAGGGCTTCGCCCTGGCCGCGCGCGGTGTCGCCGCTCTCGAACCAGTTGAAGCAGCTGCTGCTGTTGTTCGCCGACTGCTGCTGGGGCAGCAGCAGGGCGAAGCGGAAACGGTCGGCGAACAGCTGCCAGCCGCTTTCGTTGTCGTAGCTCGACGCCGACTGCGCGCAGCCGTGCAGCGCGACGACGAGCGGTGCGCCGGAGGGCAGCCCGCTGGGCACATGCTTGAACATGCGCAGGTTCCCGGGATTGCTGCCGAAGCCGGTGACTTCGACCTGCGCCCAGGTCGCAGGCGCGGCGAGCGCGCAGAGCAGGGCGAATGCGAGCTGGTGGACGTGCGTGGCGCGCGACATGACGGACATGGGCGGGGCCTCCTGCGGATGGTGCGCGCAGTGGGCCATACCCGTGCCCGGCTCGACATTGGCCGTTGGGGCAAGCTGCGCTGCAGCATCGCCGTGCCGGGGTGCGCCAGGCCCCTTGGCCTTGGCTATGCTGTGGGGGTCCGCAGCGCCAGAGAAACGATGCCGTGACCCCGACCGAACAGAGTCCCGAGGACGCCCGCCCCTTCGTCGTGCCCTGCGCCACGCTCGACATGGGCGCGCCGTGGCGCTGGCTGCGCGCCGGCTGGCGCGACCTGCGTGCGGCGCCGGGGCTGTCGCTGCTGTTCGGCGCGGTCATCGTGCTGGTCAGCGCGGCCATTTCGCTGCTGGCGTGGAAGCTCGGTCGCTTCGCGCTGCTGGCGACGCTGCTGTCGGGCTTCGTGTTCGTCGCGCCGCTGATCTGCGTCGGCCTGTATTGCGTCAGCCGCGCGCTGCAGCAGGGACGGCGACCGACCCTGGCCGATTCCTTCGTGCTGGCGCGGCGCGTCATCGGCCAGGCCGGCGTGTTCGCGATCGTGCAGGGCGTGGTCGTGCTGCTGTGGTCGCGCGCGGGGATGATGGTCGGCGCCTTCTTCCCGATCGACGAAAGCAATGCGAATGCGCTGTGGGAGTTCCTGGCGATCGGCTCGCTGGTCGGCTCGGTGTTCGCGGCGCTGACCTTCGCGATGGCCGCGTTCTCGCTGCCGATGATCGCCGACCGCGATGTCGACATGATCACCGCGGGTATCTCCAGCGTGAACGCGGTCCTGCGCAACAAGGCGGTGATGGCGCTGTGGGCCGCCATCATCATCGTGATGACCGCGATCGGATTCGCGACCGGCCTGCTCGGGCTGGGTCTGCTGATGCCCTGGCTCGCCTATGCCGCGTGGCATGCCTATCGCGAGACGCTGGATCCTTCCGGCTGGCCCGCGCTGGACTGAGCCTGCGTTGCCTGCGGTAGGCGGGCGGCGTGCATGAGGCGGATGATGCGATACAGGTCGCCGTCGTTGAACCGGTAGGCGCGCTCGGTGTCGACGCGATGCACCATCACCAGCCGGTGCTTCGGATACACGCCGAGCATGTGGACGCCGACGCCGGTGTGGTAGAACGACGGCGTTTCCTCCGGGGTCGCGGGTACCAGCACGTTCCACAGCATGCCGTAGGCCAGGCCGTACTCGGCATCCTCGATCGAATAGGGCTGCGTGCTGCGCGCGATCCAGTCGGCCGGCACGAGCTGTCGTCCGCGCCACTGCCCGCGCTGCAGGTAGAGCTGGCCGAACAGGGCCAGATCGTGCGCGCTCATCCGGAAATGCCACGCGGGATACCGCGACTTGTCGCGTTCGTACTGGTAGTAGCCATCGGCGTCGGGATCCGCAAGCTTGCCGTCATCCGCCGCGACGACGATGCGGTTGCGGTAGTCGCGCATCCCCAGCGGCCGCGCGATCTCGCGGTCGAACAGGTCGTACAGGCGTTCGCCCGTCGCGCGCTCCAGGATGCGGCCGGCGACGTTGAAATCCCAGTTGTTGTAGTAGTAGTGCGTGCCCGGCGCATGCGCGCCGCGCGGCGGGCGCGAGGCGGCCATGCCTTCGGATTCGGCGGCGGCCGGATGGTAGACGCCGGAGCGGGATTTCAGCACGTCTTCGAGTCGTGCCCGTCGTTCCTCGTCGGTCAGCGCAGGCGGCAGGTCGTCGATACCCAGCTGTGCCAGGCTGGCATCGAGGTCGACTTCGCCGCGCGCTGCATGAATGCCGTACAGGGCATTGAGCAGCGGCTTGCGCATCGAATGCAGCAGCAGCTTGCGATGGATGTCGCCGTATTCGAAGAACACCTTGCCGTCGTGGAGCAGGAGCAGGCTGTCCGAGCCGGCGTCGCGCAGGGCCTGGCGCAGCCGTTCGAGCCCTTCGGGGGAATAGCCGGCCTGTTCCGGCGTGATCCGCTCGAAGGCGTCCTGCGGCTGCGTCGTCGATGCGGCGAAGATCAGCAGGAGGCTCAGGACGATGGCGCGCATGGCGATCCCTGCGTTGGCGATGCGCGCAGCCTGCGGCGCCCCGCGCCGGGCGGCCAGTCCCGAAGGTCATGCGCTTGTGGCCCGCGTCGCCGCTGCGGGACAATGCCCCACTGTCGAACCCCCGGAATCCCGATGAGCGCCGTTCCTGCCTGTCCGCAATGCACCCTGGCCAACACCTGGCGCGACGGCGAGCAGTTCGTCTGCGCCGACTGCGGTTTCGAGTGGCCGGCCTCGGGCGAAGTGCCTGCCGGCGATGACCTGGTCGTTCGCGACAGCAACGGCAATCGGCTCGCTGACGGCGATACGGTGGTCGTGATCAAGGATCTCAAGGTCAAGGGCTCGTCGATCCCCCTCAAGCAGGGCACGGTGATCAAGCACATCCGCCTGGTCGATGGCGATGCCGAGCACATCGAAGGCCACTCGGACAAGATCAAGGGACTGGTGCTGAAGACCTGCTTCCTTCGCAAGGCCTGAGCGCCCCCGTACGCCCCGCCGCACACGCTCGCCCACATGCCCGACAAGCGCGACCTGCCGACCAAGACCTGCCCCGTGTGCGGACGTCCGTTCGCATGGCGCAGGAAGTGGGCGCGCGACTGGGACAACGTGAAGTACTGCTCCGATGCGTGCCGCAAGGGCACGCCGCGAGGTCGCGCCGCGCCATCGCGCTGAGGCCCCGCGCCACCGCTTGAACTGCTTCCGCGAAGCGCGCCGGAATCGCATGCGTGCATGCGGAATCCGTTCGAATCCGTGCGGGCGTGACGGCTGTCGACGAGCCTCGATCTGAATACGTATGCAGCGATCCATGCTGCACCGCGATGCGCTCCTAGCATGCTCACGCGTCGCGCATGTCGTGCGTGTCGCGATGACCAACGTCCGGAGCAGGGGCCGGTCGACCCATCGTCTGTCGCCATCGTGCGGCGCGTTCGCGCCGTGCCCAGGGAACCTTCGTCCCGTTTCGGGACGCCAATGCATCAGGAGAAGCCAGATGTCGTTCGATCGCAAGCCGTCGAGATCCATTGCGTCACCCGCCTTGCTGCTGTGCGCCTTCGCCGGCGCGTCCCTGCTGTCCGGGAACGCGCGCGCCGATGCCGTGCTGCATGCCTTCAACTGGCGCTATGCCGATGTCGAAGCGCGCGCCGCGCAGATCCAGTCCGCCGGCTATCGCGCCGTGCTGGTCGCGCCGGCCTACAAGTCGGAAGGCAGTGCCTGGTGGGCGCGCTACCAGCCGCAGGATTACCGGGTGATCCATCACCCGCTCGGCGACACCGCGTCGTTCAAGCGCATGGTCTCGGCGCTGCGCGCGCGCAACATCGACGTCTATGCCGACGTGCTGATGAACCACATGGCGAACGAATCGGCGCAGCGTCCCGACCTCAACTACCCGGGGACGCGCATCCTCAACCTCTACGCAGGCAATCCGACCTACTACAACGGCATCCGCCTGTTCGGCACGCTGTCGTCGAACTTCCTGAGCGCGCTGGATTTCGGCGAGCAGCGCTGCATCGCCGACTACAACGATGTCTGGCAAGTGCAGAACTGGCGCCTGTGCGGCGGCAACGGCGATGTCGGCCTGCCGGACCTGAAGGCGAACAGCTGGGTCATCGGCCAGCAGCAGGAGTACCTGCGCCAGCTCAAAGCGATCGGCGTGAAGGGCTTCCGCATCGACGCCGCCAAGCACATGCAGATGTCGCATCTCAACAGCGTGCTCACCGCCGACATCAAGAGCGGCACGTACGTCTTCGGCGAAATCATCACCGGCGGCGGCGCCGGCAGCCTCGAATACGACCGCTTCCTGCAGCCCTACCTGCAGGGCACCGACCATGCTGCCTACGACTTCCCGCTGCACACCAGCCTGCGCAATGCCTTCGGCTTCGGCGGCAGCATGAGCAGCCTGGTCGACCCGGCCGCCTACGGCCAGGCCCTGCAGGGCAATCGCGCGCTGACCTTCACCGTCACCCACGACATCCCGAACAACAGCGGCTTCCGCTACGCGATCATGGATCCGGTCGACGAAACCCTGGCCTACGCCTACATCTTCGGGCGCAACGGCGGCAAGCCGATGGTGTATTCGGACAACAACGAAAGCGGCGACAACCGCTGGGTGAATGCGTACAACCGCAGCGACATCAAGGGCATGATCCGCTTCCACAATGCGGTGCAGGGCAACGACATGCAGGTGCTCTCGCACGGCAGCTGCCACATCGTGTTCCGTCGCGGCAGCCTGGGCATCGTCGGCATCAACAAGTGCGGCAGCACGGTCAATGCGACGGTGAACATGAACAACAGCGTGCTGTGGTGGTACGCCAACTACACCGATACCCTCGGCTCGGGCAGCGTGGTGAACATCGGCAGCAGCAGCTACACCTTCAGCCTGCCGGCGCGCAGCGCGAGGATGTGGCTGCGCTGAGCGATTGCCGGACGCCACCCGAGGGTGGCGTCCGGTCGCTGCGCGAATGCGCGATGCTTGTGGCAAGCGGGTCGCTCGCCCGCCACTGCGTCGCGGAACCGAGGTGCAGCATGTCGACATCCCCTGCCGGGTCGTTTTTCTGGTCGCTGGCCTTCGCGGCCTGCGCGCTGGCGTGCCCGGCGCAGGGCGCCGCCGAGGTGCGGGTGAGCGAGCGGACCGAGTACTACCTGCTGGATGGCGCGACCCCGCTTGAACTGCGGCGCCAACTCGCGCAGCGAGGCCCGATCGGCCGAGGGGGTTCGGTCGCGGCGATCACCCGGCATGCGCTCAGCGTGCAGTACTGGCGGCGCCAGACTGGCGACGTCTGCGAGGCCTACGGCATTCGCGTCGAGATGGAGATCACCATGCGCCTGCCGCGCTGGCGGCCGAGACAGGCGCCGGAGCCGGGGCTCGCCGAGCAGTGGGAAGCGCTCGAACACGGTCTTCGCATCCATGAGCTCGGCCATCGCGACAATGGCGTCGAGGCTGCGCACACCCTCGGGGCCAGGCTGCGCGAGCTTCGCACGGCCCCCGATTGCCAGAGCTTGAAGGCGTCCTTCGATGCGGCCCGCCGTGAAGTCCGGCAGGCGCTGCAGGCGCGCGAGGATGCGTTCGACCGCGACACCGACCACGGCAGGCGCCGGGTGCGCGTGGCGCACGGCACGCGCTAGCGCGCCGCCGGAGCTGCCGACCGGGTCCCGGCGGCAAGCGACGGCACGGGTGTCGCGCAAGGCCGGCCTTGCGGTCGGGGTGGCTGGAACGCAGGGTCTCGAACTTCCTCGATGGGCCGACCGCTCGTCGGAAAGTGCCCTCGGCCCTGGCGGCCGCCGGCCGTCCGATGTCCGCGGCCGACCCTGTGCGCGCGCCCCGGACGGGTGCAAGATGGGCACGGGATGTCGCGGCAGGGGGCTTGTCGATGGCTGAACGCTTGAGACGTGCGGGATGGCAGCGCGATGGACGGTCCGCATTTCCCGAGGGCCTGCCCCTACAATGCGCGCCCGTCCGGGTCTGCCTCGCCATGGCAGCCCGGCTGGATCACATATTCCGCAGGGGGGCGGAACCGATGACCCGTCAACAGGCGCCTGGACGCTCGCCGCGCCCGGGCGCGGCTGTCCGGCCGGCATCCCATCGTCGCGAGGTAGCCAGGCGCGTTCGCAGGATCGCGCTGTGCCTTGTCGCGTGCCTGGGCGCCGTCCTCGCCGTGCCGGCGCAGGCCCAGCATGCTCGCGCGAACAGTGAAGTGCAGACCCTGCTGTCGCGCGCCGAATCGCTGCAGCTCAGGAATCCGCAGCAGGCCCTGTCCCTGGCCCAGCGTGCGGTGACCGTGGCGGATCGCGCCGGCGCCCATGCGCTCGTGCGCCGGGCGCAGTCGGCCGTCTGCGAGATCACCGCCGACATCGACCCGCAGGCGGCCCTGCCCCTGGCGGAGGATGGCGAGCAGGCCTCGCGCGCAGTCGGCGACATGCGCGGCGTGGCCCGCTTCCTCGGCTGTCGCGGCTACGCGCTGGAGCGGCTGGGCAAGAGCCACGAAGCGGCGCTGGTGCACGAGAACGCGGTCGCGGCGGCGGAGCGGGCGAGCGACAAGGCCGCGCTGGCCGATGCGCTGGCGATGCGCGGCGAAAGCCGGCACTACCACGGGCGCTACGACGAGGCGATCGCCGACCTCAACCGCGCCTACGCGCTCAATCGCGACCTGGGCCGGGAAGACGGCCAGCAGTACGCCCTCAACGCCATGGCCAACGTCTACAGCGACAGCAACGTCGCCGAGTTCGACAAGGCCATCGGCTACTACCGGCAGTTGCTCAAGCAGAACGAGGCCGCCGGACACCGCAGCGAAGTGGCGACGATGCTGTTCAACATCGCCAGCGCGAACGTGCAGAAGGGCCGGCTGGACGAAGCCCTGCCCGATTTCCGCCGCGCCATGGCCATCGATCTGGAGCTGGGCAACCCGGCGGGCGTGGCCGAGAGCGAGCGTTCCATCGGCGCGGTGCTGGCGAAGCAGGGGCGGGAGGAGGAAGCGCTGCCGCTGATCGACAGCGCCATCGCCCGGTATCGCGCCGCAGGCGACAGCGAAGGCGTCGCGCGCGTGCAGATCACGCGTGCGCGCACGCTGCATGCACTGGGGCGCTCGCGCGATGCGCTTGCCGACCTCGCGGTCGCCGAGCGCTATTTCCACGAGCGGAACAATCCGCGCCTGCTCGCCCAGGTCTACGAATCGCAGGCCGACATCCATGCCGATGCCGGCGACTGGCGCAAGGCCTACGCCGCGCTCAAGTCCTATCGCGAGACCCAGGAAATGCTGGAAGCCCGTGCGCGCGAGGAACAGGGCTCGCGACTGCGGGTGCAGTTCGATACGGCGAAGAAGGAGCAGGAAAACCGCGAGCTGCTGATCGAGAACGCGCATCGTGGCGAAGCTCTGCGCAACGCCGAGCGCATGCGCGCGCTGCAGCGGCTGACCATCCTGCTGGGCACGGCGCTGGTGGTGCTGCTCGCGGCGATGGCGATCCTGCAGATCCGCCGCGGATACCACCTGCGCCGGCTGGCCATGACCGACGAACTCACCGGCATGCCGAACCGGCGCAGCATCCTCGAACGCCTGGAGCGCGAGGTCGCCGCCCTGCGCGACGGGCGTGCGCTGTCCGTGGTCGCATTCGACGTCGACCACTTCAAGCGGATCAACGACGTCCATGGCCACCACGGCGGCGATCGCGTGCTGCGGTCGATCGCCGACATCATCGGCCAGGCGCTCCCGGCGAATGCGCGCCTCGGCCGGATGGGGGGCGAGGAATTCCTGATCGTGCTGCCCGCCTGCGGCGCGGACGCGGCCTTCGCCCTGGCCGAACGCCTGCGCGCGCGGGTCGCCGAGGCCCGCTTCGACGGCTTCGCGACCGACGAACGGGTCACCATCAGCCTGGGCGTGAGCGAAGGCGTGCCCGGCGACGATGTCGAGGCCCTGCTGCGCAGGGCCGATGCCGCGCTGTACCGCGCGAAGGGCGAGGGGCGGGATCGCGCGGTCCGCAGCTGAACACTTGGTGCGATCGACGAATCGATGCGTCGTGTTGCACATATTCAACAGAAGGCGATGCAGACCAACATCACGCCCTGAAACATGCATACTTCACACTTCGGTATCAGTTTCCGGGCCGTGCTGGCTTGAAACCCTGACCGGGTTCCGGAAAATGTGACGTTATTCAAGGGAGAGCCGGACAAGGGAGCATGGTTCATGCCGAAGGCATGACGCCAGCGTCCGGTGAAGCGGGTGAAGTCGGCACAGGGGGCGAGTGCGGGACAGCCTGATCATCCCGGCGCAATGCGCGCCATGGGATGCGGGCGTTTTTTTGCGCGCCAGTGCCGGCATCGCCGGGTCGTGGATGTTCGGGGGATGCGTGAGGACGGTTCGATCTAGTCGCAGGAAAGTCGCAATACGCGCCCTCTGGGCGGTCGAGCTGGGCGTGCTGATGCTGGCGGTGATGCTGGCCGCGCGCCTGCGATTCCATGCCGATCCGGCGGGGCTGGCGCACTTCATCGAAGGCATCGCGCTGCGCGCGCTGCTCGTGGCCCTCAGCATCACCGGCGCGATGCTCGCGTTCGGGCTGTACCAGTCCTACGTCCGCCACAGCCTGCTCGACCTGATCCTGCGCGTGCTGCTGTCGTTCGCGCTCGGCGGCGTGGCCCTGCTGGTCGTCTACTACCTGGCGCCGATGACCTACATCGGCCGCGGCGTGCTCGCCATCGCGCTGGCGATGGGCGTGGTCGGCATCTTCCTGGTGCGCTGGATCGTGGCGCAGCTGTCCAGCGCGCAGGCCCTGAAGAAACGGGTGCTGGTCTACGGCGCGGGCAACAACGCCAACCTCATCAACACCCGGCTGCGCCGCAAGAGCGATCGCCAGTCCTTCAACGTGCTGGGATTCGTGCCGGCACCCGGCCAGCCGGTGGTGGTGGACGCGTCGACGCTGATCCAGACCGACGAGCCGCTGTGCGCGCTGTCGGACCGACTCGACGTCGACGAGATCGTGATCGCGCCGGACGAGCGCCGCGGCGGCATGCCGATGGCGCAGATGCTGGCCTGCGTGCAGCTGGGCGTGAAGGTCACCGACCTGTCGACCTTCTTCGAGCGCGAGGCCGGCATGGTCCAGCTCAACATCGTCGATCCCTCGTGGCTGGTGTTCTCCGGCGGCTTCGACTACTCCACGCCGCGCCGCCTGACCAAGCGTTTCTTCGACCTGCTCGCGGCCGGCGTGCTGCTGCTGGTCGCCTGGCCGGTCATGCTGCTCACCGCCCTGGCGGTGAAGCTGGAGTCGAAGGGCCCGGTGATCTACCGCCAGGTGCGCGTCGGTGAGCACGGTCGCCATTTCGAGATGATCAAGTTCCGCAGCATGCGCGTCGACGCCGAAGGCGACGGCGTGGCGCGCTGGGCCACGCAGAACGACGACCGCAGCACGCGGGTGGGGAAGTTCATCCGCAAGACCCGGCTGGACGAGCTGCCGCAGCTGCTGCTGGTGCTCAAGGGCGAGATGAGTTTCGTCGGGCCGCGCCCGGAGCGCCCGCAGTTCGTCGAGATGCTGGCCAGCGAGATCCGCTACTACGACGTGCGCCATTCGGTGAAGCCCGGCCTCACCGGCTGGGCGCAGCTGCGCTATCCGTATGGCGCATCGGTGCGCGACGCGAACGAGAAGTTGAAATTCGACCTGTTCTACGTCAAGAACCACGGCCTGGTCTTCGACCTGATGATCATGCTGCAGACCGTGGAAGTGGTGCTGTTCGGGCGCGGCGCGCGCTGATCGCGTTCGTGCCGGCGCGCATCGCGGGTGCGGTGCGTGGGTCTGCTCAGCTTCGGCGCAGCGCGCTGTGCAGCAGTCGCCGTGCCGCGAACGGCACCAGTTCGCGCACCATGCGCCGGGATTCGTCCATCGTCGCGTGCGCGCGGGCCGCGCGCCACAGTCGCAGTGCGTCGCGCCAGCGGCTGCGGATCAGCATGCCGCGCGCATTGCGCGCATAGGTCACCGCCAGTGCTTCGCGACGGATGCCCTCGTCGACGTTGCCCGCCGCATCGGCCACCGCGCGCTCGACCACCTTGACGTAATCGTCGTAGGTCGTCGCTTCGGCCGACAGGCCGGTGTCCTGGCCGCGGAGCGCGTCGACCAGCGACGCTTCGACCACGCCGATCTTCCATTGCCGCGCGACGCGCAGGTGGAAATCGATGTCCTCGGCGGTGCGCAGGCTGACGTCGAAGCCGCCGCAGGTTTCGAACACCTCGCGGCGGAACATCGCCGAGGCGGGCACCAGCGAGGGGTTGCGCAGGAGCCAGCGCAGCACCCAGCCATCTTCGGGCAGCACCTCGCGGCGCACGAACACGTCGTAGGGCTGGCCGGCGTCGTCCACGCGCACCACGTCGCAGAGGACCATGCCGAAATCGGGGTGCGCGTCGAGCCATTCGACCTGGTGCGCTGTCTTTTCGGGGCGCCAGAGGTCGTCGCTGTCGAGCAGGGCGAAATAGCGGCCGGTGGCGATCGACATGCCGGTGTTGCGCGCGGCGGACACGCCCGCGTTGGGCTGCCAGTGGTAGCGGATCCGGTCGCCGTAGCGCGCCTGCAGCGCTTCGCCGGTGCCGTCGGTGGAGCCGTCGTCGACGATGATGACCTCGCCCACGGGCCGTGTCTGCGCCAGCACCGAGTCGATGGCGCGCTGCACCAGCTCGCGCCGGTTGTATGTCGGTATAATCGCCGAGACTCCGGCGGAAATTTCGGTCGCGCGCATGCTCAGGGGATTCGCCAGGAAATACTTGTCAAACCGCTTGTTCACCGGCTTGTACGCCAGCGGTGCGCTGGGGTTGTACCACCGCCTGCGCAACGCCGATAGTCTAACGGTGGTGATGTTCCACCGCACGCTGTGCCCAAGCGATCCGCGCTGGGCGACCTGCGATCCCGACTATACGCTCGACGAATCGCTGTTCGTCGAATCGCTCGCCTTCTTCGCCCGCCACTACCGAGTCGTCTCGCTGGACCAGGTCCTGCGCGCTCGCCGCGAAGGCATGCGCCTGCCGCCCCGCGCCCTGCTCATCACCTTCGACGACGGCTGGCTGGACAATGTCGATTACGCATTGCCGGCCCTGCAGCGGTCAGGCCTGCCGGCGGTGATGTTCGTCGCCGCCGACGCCGTGGGCGCGCGCCAGCCGTTCTGGCAGGAGCGGACGATCGCCGCGTGGCGCGTGGGCAGGCTCGCGGTCGACGCCTTCGCCGAGACGGTGGTCGCGCACGGCGGGGAGCGGCCGGCGCGCGACGGCATCGCCGGCCTGCGCGAGCTGATCGCGCAGATCGAACGCATGCCGACGTCGACGCGCCAGTCGGTGGTCGCGGCGCATGCGTCCGCGCTCGACGACGGGCTGCAGCACATGGTCGATGTCGCCGACCTGCATCGCCTGCGTGCGGGCGGCGTCGAACTGGGCCTGCACGGCAAGAGTCATGTCGCGATGAAGCGCGCCGACGATCTCGACAGCGAGCTGGCCGGTGCGCGCGAGGCCATGGCGCACATGCTGGATCTGCCCGAAGGCCTGGCATCGACGCCCTGCGCGACGATGTCGTTCCCGCATGGCTCCTTCGACGAGGCGATCGCGGCGCGCGCGCGGGAGTCCGGCTACGAACTGCTGTTCACCAGCGTGCCGGTGCTCAACCGCGTGGGATCGCAGCCGTCTTGGCTGCTCGGGCGCACGGGTTACGAAACCGACACGGTCGCCGGTCCCGATGGGCGTTTCCGCCCCGAGCGTCTCGCCTGGTACCTGTTCCGCCGAGAAGCCCGGCGTCTCGCCTGACGCGAAACGGGGTTGCGAGAAACGGGGTCAGGTTCACTTCTGTCATGCGCAGAAGTGAACCTGACCCCGTTTCTCACTCGTCCTCGTCGGCCGAGGTCAGGTGCAGGTCGGCGTCGCCGTCCGCGCCTTCGCGGAAATCGGTGCCGAACACCGGGCGCCGGCTGCGCGCTTCGAACCCGAGGTCGCGCCATGGCTGCAGGCGTTCTTCGCTGGTCGCCAGCTCGACGGAGACCACCGCGAACCCGGCCTTGCGCGCGGCCTGCAGCAGGGCCAGCAGGATCGCGGGCGAGGGCGTTGCGCCGCCGTCGCGGGCCCAGGCGTCGTGCACGTGCAGCGTGTGCGTGTCCGCGCGCGTGGCGAACCAGGCGGCATCGCCGCGCCCATCGCGCAGCAGCAGGTGGCGGAACGGCGGCAGCCCGGCATCGGTCGGGGCTTCGTCGAACCGCCAGCGCAGGTGCGCGGCGTCGCGGATCGCGGTGAGCGCGGCGGGCTTCGGCGAGGCCGACCACAGCGCATCGATGTCTGGCGCGCGATCGCACCAGGTCGCGCGCAGTGCGCCGGCGCCGCGGATGCGCAGGCGGTCGCGGAGCGCCGTGCCGAGGTCGAAGAAGGATCCCAGGGCTTCCGCCAGCGGTGCGGGCAGGGTCGGTGCGCGACGCTGCACGTAGGGCGCATGACGCACGACGCGGGCATGGCGCACCATGTCGCCGAGCTTGCGGTAGCCGATGCGCTTGAAGACAGGCGCCGCCTTCGGATTCGGAAAACCGTAGAGCTGGTCGAGTTCGCGACGACCGGCGGCGAACAGGCCCTGCTGCAGGATCAGCGCTGGCCCCAGGCTGCGGTGTTGCGGCGTCACCGCGAGATCGACCAGCACCCCGGCGCGGATGTCGCGACCCTCGCGCAGCATGCGCCGACGGCCGGCCGAGCACACGCCCACCGGCGCGTCGCTGCCGGCGTGCGCCAGCAGCTGCATCACCGGCCTGCCGGCCGGCGCGCCCAGGTAGAACCAGTCGTACTTCGCGGCCATCCGCGCGTCCTGGCCGAGATTGCCGCGCCAGACGGCCAGTACCGCATCGCGGTCGCGCGCGGCGTCGCCATCGCGCGCCGCGTATTGCGGGGCCACGGGCTGTTGCGCGGGCGTCGTCGCGTCGCTCACGCGTGGATTTCGGGGACGTCGACCGCGAGGACGGGCGCGAGGTGCATGTACTGGGTGGTGCGGCGCTTGTTGCGGATGTCCTCGTAGATCGCGTTCGCCTGCGTTTCGTCGAGCTCCAGTACGCGCGCCAGCTCCGACGCCGGGTAGTCGTGGTTCAGCGCGTACAGCGCCAGATCCATCTGCCGGTAGGGCAGGGCGAAGTAGAACTCGTCCTGGCCCTGCGCGAGGCTGTAGGTGTCGGTGGTCGGCACCGCCGCGCACACGCGCTCGGGCAGGCCGAGGAAACGCGCCATGCCGTAGACCTGCGACTTGTACAGGTGCGCGATCGGCTTGACGTCGGCCGAGCCGTCGCCGTTCTTCACGAAGAAGCCCTGGTCGTACTCCAGCCGGTTCGGCGTGCCGACCACGCCGTAGTTCAGGCGATCGGCGTGGAAGTATTCGAGCGTCTTGCGGATGCGCTGCTTGAAGTTGGTCGCGGCGACGATGGTGAGGTAATCGGCCAGGGCCAGGTCGCGGTCGTGCGGCGTGCCGTCGGGCGCTTCGGCGATCAGGCGGAAGCGGTTGAAGCGGCCCTGCAGGCCGCCGTCGATGACGATCTTGAACTTCCAGCCGTCGCCATATTCGGGAATCGTGTTGCGCACCGCGGCGTCGCGGGCGCGGTAGCAGCCGATGGCTTCCAGTGCGGGCGCGATGTCGACGGTCTCGGTGCGGATGCCGAGGTGCTGCGCGAGGATCGTCGCGCGCGCGGCGCTGTCGTCGGAGGAATCGCGCTCGGGCAGGATCAGGCCGAACACGCGTTCCGGGCCCAGGGCGCGCACGGCGAGCGCGACGCTGGCCGAGCTGTCGATGCCGCCGGAGATCGCGACCACCAGGCCGCGTCGGCGCAGCTGGCGCGCGGTGATGTCGCGCAGCCGCGCGGCGATGCGCTCGGCTTCTGAGGCGTAGTCGAGGTCGAGGACGGTCCAGTCCAGTGGCGCGTGTGCGGAGGCGTTCATGAGGCGGTATCAGGTTCCAGGAGGGCGGCGCGGCGGACCTTGCCGGAGGCGGTGCGTGGCAGCGCGTTGACGAAGGCGATGTCGCGCGGGATCTTGTAGGTGGCCAGGCGCTCGCGGCAGTGCGCCTTGATGTGGTTGCCGCTGTTGGGCGGCAGGCCCGGTGCGACCACGAACGCCTTGATGACCTGGCCGAGCACGGTGTCGTCGATGCCGACCACCGCGACTTCGCTCACGCCCGGGATCTCGGCGATCACGTCCTCGATGTCGCCCGGATGCACGCGGTGCGCGCCGGTCTTGATCATGTCGCTGCGGCGGCCGGCGAGCCACAGCACGCCGTCGGCATCGAGATGGCCCAGGTCGCCGGTGCGCAGCCAGCCGTCGACGAGCACGGTGGCGGTGGCGTCGGCGTTCTTCCAGTAGCCGCGCATCACGTTCGGGCCGCGCACGCGGACTTCGCCGGTTTCGCCGAGGTCGGCGTCGCGGCCGTCCTCGCGGACGATGCGCAGTTCGACGCCGTCGACGGGGATGCCGACCGCGCCGAGCTTCTCATCGAGGCGCTCCGGCGGCAGGTACGTCAGGCGCGAGGTCGCCTCGGTCTGGCCGTACATCACGAACAGGCGCGCGTGCGGCAGCGCGGCGCGCAGGCGGCGGGTCAGCACCGGGCTCATCGCGCCGCCGGCCTGGGTGAGGTAGCGCAGCGAGGACAGGTCGTAGTCGGCCAGCTTCACCCGTTCGAGCAGCAGCGCGAAGGTCGAGGGCACGCCGGAGAATCCGGTGATGCGCTCGCGGGCGATGGTGTCCATCAGCAGGTGCGGGAACAGCAGGTTCTGCGCGAGCACCACGCAGCCGCCGGACATCAGGTGCGTGTGCAGCACCGAGGCGCCGTAGGCGTAGTAGAAGGCGAGGATCGACAGCACGCTGTCGCGTTCGTCCAGCGCCAGGTAGCGCACCACCGCGTCGGCATTCGCGAGCAGGTTGCCGTGGGTGAGCGTGACGCCCTTCGGCGCGCCGGTGGTGCCGGAGGTGTAGAGGATCACGGCGATGTCGTCGTCGGCGATGCCCGTGGCATCGAATCCGGGCGCATCGGCATTCGATGCGCTGGCATCGGCCAGCGGATGGTCGCCGTCGATGGCCCAGCGTTCGATCGGCTGCGTGCGCGTCGCATCGGTGGCGTCGATCGCTGCGAGCGCATCGCCGTGACGCATCTCGAAGACCACGTGGCGCGCGTCGCAGTGCGCCAGCCAGGCCTGGAAATCGCGTTCCCGGGCCTGCGCGTTCAGCGGTACCGCGATGCCGCCGGCCAGCCACGCGCCATAGCAGGCCACGGCCGCCTCGATGCGGTTCGGCAGCAGGATCGCCACGCGCTCGCCCGCCTGCAGGCCGCGCGCGCGCAGCGCATGCGCGAAGCCCTGCGCCTCGCGCCAGAAGCCGGCGTAATCGATGCGGCGGTCGTCGCCGACGATCGCGGTCCGGCCGGGATGGCGAGCAGCGACCTGGGCGACGCGGGCGGGAACCGACGTCATGGCGGCGGGATCAGCCAGCGAGCTTGCGCTGGATGAAGGCGTCCATCGATTCGAGGGTGTCGAAGTTCTCGGGCACCATTTCCTCCGGTGCGATGGAGAGCTTGAATTCTTCCTCGACGAACAGGATCAGTTCGTAGATGCCGGTGGAATCGAGCACGCCGCCGCGGACCAGGGAATCCTGGTCGCCGATGGCGGTGTCGTCGTCCGAAAAGAGGAAATTCTTGAGGATGTAGCGTTTGATGGTCTGGCGATGCGACATGCGGAGTCCCCTGGTCGATGGTTCTGTACGCAATAAAGGCCCGGCGACGGCCAATCCGGGGCGCGTCGATGGCGTAGGGGCCGAGCGTGTGCGGAGGTGTGCGGGATGCGGCGAAGCGGAGGCGGCGCGGGACGATGCCGCGAACCGTCGGGTAGCATAACGTGCCGTCCGTCACATCGATAGCACAGCCCATGACCTCGAAATCCGACGCCATCCCGCGCTTCCGTGGCGCACCGCGACGCCCCCTGTCCATCCTCGCGCCCGCCCTCGCGCTGGCCCTCGGGCTGTCGGCCTGCGGCGCGCCCGATGCGCCGCCGCCGCCGAGCGAGCCGCCCAGGGCCGTGCCGGATGCGGCGCCTGTCGCCGAGGCCACGGAGAAGACGCGCATCGAGGTCAGCGAACTGGTGACGGGCCTGGAGCATCCGTGGGGACTGGCGATCCTGCCCGACGGCGACATGCTGGTGACCGAGCGGCCCGGCCGCCTGCGCCGGATCGCGGCCGACGGCACGGTCTCCGCCCCCATCGGCGGGCTGCCGAAGATCTACGTGGATGGCCAGGCCGGCCTGCTGGATGTCGTGCTCTCGCCGACCTTCGCCGAGGACAAGCTGGTCTACGTGTCGTTCGCCGAACCGAACCTGCGCGGCAACAAGTGCGGCACGGCGGTGGCGCGCGGCAGGCTCGAAGGCGATGCCCTCAAGGATGTCGAAGTGGTCTACCGGCAGGAACCCAAGCTCTCCAGCGGCACCCACGTCGGCTCGCGGCTGGTGTTCGACGACCAGGGCCATCTGTTCGTCACCCAGGGCGACAACCGCGTCGACAGCGCGGTGCAGTCGCTGGACACCCTGCAGGGCAAGCTGGTGCGGATCTGGCCGGACGGACGCATCCCCGAGGACAACCCGTTCGTGAAGCGCGAGGGCGCGCGGCCCGAGATCTGGTCGCTCGGCCATCGCAACATGCAGGGCGCCGCGCTGCATCCGGTCACGCGCAAGGTGTGGACCAGCGAGCACGGGCCGATGGGTGGCGACGAACTGAACATCCCCGAGGCCGGCCGCAACTACGGCTGGCCGGTGATCACGCATGGCGTCGACTACAGCGGCGAACCGATCAAGGGTTCCACCGGCCGCGAGGCGCCGGGCATGGAGCAGCCGCACCACGTCTGGGAGGTCTCGCCCGCGCTCAGCGGCATGCTGTTCTACAGCGGCAAGGCGATTCCCGAATGGAAGGGCAACCTGCTGCTGGGATCGATGGCGAAGACCTCGCTGATCCGTCTGGAACTCGACGGCGACCGCGTCGTCCACGAGGAACGCCTGCTCGCCGCGCGCCAGGACCGCATCCGCGACGTGCGCGAAGGCCCGGACGGCGCGATCTACCTGCTGGTGGATGCGGAACAGGGCAAGCTGCTGCGGATCCGCCCGGCGCGCTGAGGCGCGGGCCGATGCGAACGGGGGCTGCGGGTCACGCCCCCGGGTTGCGGCCGATGAAGTCCACCGTGGTGATGCACAGCTTTTCCGGGGCGATGTGCCGGAACTGCTCGGCGATGGCCATCGCCTGCAACTGCTGCAGGCGCTGCGGGCGTGCGTGCGAGGTGTCGAGGACAATATCGAAGCCGGCGTCGCGGGCGCCGTCGACGAGCTGGTGCGCGCGCAGGCGGTTCTGGTAGAGGAAGCGGTTGTTCCAGAACGCCCACTGCGCATCGGAGAACTGCAGGTAGTTGAGCTGGTGGATGCTGCGGTCGGCGTAGGCGTAGTGGTCGCCGCAGTTCACCGAGTGGAAGATCCAGCCGCCCGGCCGGACGAGGCTGCGGGTGGCGCGGTGGATGCGCGCGATGGCGTCCGGCGGCACGTGTTCGAGCACGCTGTTGGAGAACACGATGTCGATCGCGCCGTCGGGCAGCCCGGACGCGGCGGCGTCGGCCGGCGCGCGGTAGTCGATGACGCCGTCGCTGATCGTGCCGGGATCGTCGCTGCGATTCGCGGCCTCGCGCAGGCGGGCGTAGCGCGCCTCGACCTCGGCCAGATCGATCTCGCAGGTGCTCGCCAGACGCGGCAGCTGTTCGCCGAGCATCGCGATGCACAGGCGCATCAGGTCGGGCTTGAGCAGGCGGTTCAGGTCGACCGTGTGCACGCGCGCGGCGCCGACCAGGTGGCAGGCCAGCGGCAGCGCCGGATACCAGCCGCTGCCGATCTCCATCAGCCGCGCGCCGGGAATGCGCGCGCCGACGCCGTGCAGCTGCTTCACCATGCCTTCCCAGTCGTCGATCTTCAGGCCGATCTCGCGGCGCGGGTTGCGCATGCCGCCGAGATGGCGTTGCAGTCGGTAGTGCAGGGTTTCGCCGGCGGGCAGCACGCCCAGGGTCTTCTGCATCAGTCCTTTCAGTTTCCAGTGCATGGAGGCAGCGTATCCGTCGGATCAGTGGGGCGCGGCGGCGCTGGACGCGTCGCGCAGGTTGCGGTGGACCAGCATCGTCGACAGCACGCCGACGAAGGCCTGGTTGTCGGCGAAGCCGGTGGCGCGGCCGGCGCGGCACTTGTCGAACAGCCGGCCGACGGCGGCGGCGTCGAAGTAGCCGGCCTCGCGCAGGCTGGCTTCGCTCATCAGGTCGGCGACGTAATCCAGCGGCTGGCCGTCGAAGAAGAAGCTGGCGCTGTCCGGCGCGCGGTAGGGCTGCTTGGTGCGCTGCAGGATGTCGTCCGGCAGGAGGTCGCGCAGCGCGCGGCGCAGCAGCCATTTCTCGGTCATGCCGCGGATCTTGTAGCTGGGCGGCAGGCGGTTGGCGAATTCGATGACGCGATGGTCGAGGTAGGGCACGCGGCCTTCGATCGAGTTCGCCATCGCCACGCGGTCGCCCTGCGAGGACAGCAGATAGCCCGAGAGCAGCGACTTGGCCTCGACGTACTGGTCGCGCGCCAGCGGCGACCAGCGCGCGATGTCCGCAGGCAGCGTCGCTTCGAAGGCGTCGAGTGGATCGAAGGCACCCACTTCTGCGCGCATGTCGGGCGACAGCAGGCCGAGCGCGCGCTGTGACGTGGTCCAGCGCGGCACGTGCGCGAACACCGGGCGGTGCAGGTGCTGCATCCCCTGGCCGAAGAATCCCTGCGCGAACGCCGGGTTGCGCACCGGCGAATTCGGCAGGTAGCCGTACAGGCGTTCGAGCAGGCGCGGCCGGAAGCGCGAGTCCGGCTGCCGCGCCCAGAAGCGGCGGATCTTCGCTTCCTTGAAGAGGTCGTAGCCGCCGAAGACCTCGTCGGCGCCTTCGCCGGTCAGCACGACCTTGTAGCCGTGTTCGCGCACGCTGCCGGCGAGCAGCATCAGCGGCACCGGCGCGGTGCGCAGCACCGGGGTCTCGGTGTGGCGGATCAGGCGCGGGAAGGCTTCGCCGATGTCGCGGCGCGTGCAGCGCAGCGTGGTGTGGTCGGTGCCGAGGTGGCGCACCATCGCCATCTGGTGTTCGCTTTCGTCGAACTCGCCATCCTCGAACGCCACCGAGAACGTGCGCACCGGGGTGTCGGTGAAGCCGCGGATCATGGCGACGATGCCCGACGAATCCAGGCCACCGCTCAGGTACGCGCCGACCGGCACATCGGCGCGCAGCTGCAGGCGCACGGCATCGATCAGCAGCGCGCGCAGCTCGGCGGTCGCCGTCTCGACATCCATCGGGAAGCGCGATGGCGACGTGTCGGCCTCGTCGGGGAAGGTCCAGTCCCACCAGCGGCGCAGGGTTTCGCGGCCGTCGGCCTCGCGCACCAGCAGGTGCCCGGGCGGCAGGCTCTCGATGCCGCGATAGATCGTGTGCGGCTCGATCGGCGACCAGGTGGCCAAGGTTTCGGCCAGTCCGCGCGGGTCCAGCACCGCGCACTGCGGCAGGGCCGCCAGCAGCGCCTTGGGCTCGGACGCGAACCACAGCCGGCCGGCCTCTCGGGCGAGGTACAGCGGACGGATCCCGGCGCGGTCGCGGGCCAGTACCAGGCGGTGCCGGGTCGCGTCCCACAGCGCGATCGCGAACTGGCCGTTGAGGTGCTGCATGAAGTCGTCGCCGTCGCGGTCGTACAGGTGCACGATCACTTCGGTGTCGGACTGCGTGTAGAAGACGCGGCCCTCGGCTTCGAGTTCGCGGCGCAGTTCGACGTAGTTGAAGATCTCGCCGTTGAAGACCGTCCAGACCGTGCGCGACGGGTTGTGGATCGGCTGGTCGCCGGTACTCAGGTCGATGATCGACAGCCGCGCATGCGCCAGGCCGATGCCGTCATCGGCGTGGAAGCCGAAGCCGTCCGGTCCGCGATGCGCCAGGGTGTGGATCATCCGCTGCAGCAGCGGGTACGCCTCGTCCGGGCGCACGTCGGCCCCGCTGAATCCCGCAATTCCACACACTGGGTACGGCCCCTGTTCTGTCGTTGCCTGTTCGGTCGGTATCCAACGTCGAAAACGCCGGACTCGTGCCACGTCGCGTCGCGCCTTCAGCGCGTCGATGCCGCCTTCGCTTCCTCGCAGGCCCGCAGGGTGTCGGCGGCCACCGCGTCCCAGCCGCGCGAGAAGCGCCGCGACAGCGCGCCTTCGTCCCAGCTGCGCGCCAGCGCGGCCGCCAGGCCGCTGGCCAGCGCGGCGGGATCGCGCACCGCGACCAGCAGGCCGCAGTCGGCATCGACCACCTCCGGGATGCCGCCGACCGGGGTCGCGACCACCGGGCGACCGCAGGCCAGGGCCTCGACCAGCACGTTGGGATGGCCTTCGGAATAGCTGGGCAGGGTGACCACGTCCGAAGCGGCCATCCAGCGCGCGACCGCCTGCGGCCCCTGCGCCCCGGGCAGGTGCACGCGCACGCCCGGCATCGCGGCGATCCGCGCCTCCAGCTCGCCGCGCATCGGGCCTTCGCCGACCAGCGCCAGCTGCAGCCCGGGCAGGCGCGGCGCGAGCGCGGCCGTCGCGTCGAGCAGTTCGCGCAGGCCCTTTTCCGGGACGAGGCGGCCGACATAGGCGATCAGCGGCACGCCGCTGTCCAGGCCGAGCGCGGCGCGCGCGTCGCCCTTCGGCTGCGGGTGGAAGATCGAGGCGTCGCAGCCGTTGGGGATCGCGCGGATCTTCGCCGGATCGGCGTCGTAGTCGCGCACCGCGACCCGGCCCAGATCCTCGCTCACCACCAGGATGCGCTCTGCGGCCTCCAGCACGGGCCGGGTGAGGCGCCGGCTGATGGCGTCGCGCACGCGCAGGTCCGAGCCGCGCGAGCCCACCACCAGCGGCAGCCCGGCGCGGCACGCGGCGTGCATCGCACCGAAGGCATCGGGGTACAGCCAGTAGGACAGCACCACGTCCGGCGCGAATTCGCGCAAGGGGGCGTGCAGGGTGCGCGCGCACAGCCAGCCGTTGAACGGCCGGCTGACGGCGGGCAGCGCGGGGTAGTCGACATAACGCACGTCGCAGCCGGGAACGGTGAAGTCCGGCTCGGACGCCCGGTAGAGGTAGCTGCGCGGCTGCGCCCAGCGCGGATAGCGCGCCACCGGGCTGAGCACGCGGACCTCGGCCAGCGTCGACAGGGCCCGGACCGTCTGGTGGATCGGGCGTCCGCGATTGGGTTCGCCGGCGATCGGGAATTGCGAGGTGACGATCAGGATGCGCATGCGTTCGAAGGGCGGCGAGGGGCGTGTCGGGCGGGGGCGAAGTGCATGACACGCTCCAAACGCCAACGGGCGCGGCGGCAGGACAGGCTCGATGCGCGGGCGGCTGTCCCCTGACGCCGCTCCACTCCGTTCATAATAGCCAGTCGCCGTACCGTACGGCGTGGGGAATGGGGTGAAGTCGTTGATGTCCGAACTGGCCGGTCCCGTGCAGACGGAGGGTTCCGATCGCGTTGTCGCTGCGCCGGCCGTGCGCGCCGGCGATCGTGGACGCCTGGAGGAACTGGATGCCCTGCGTGGCCTGGCCGCGCTGGGGGTGGTGATCTTTCACTACACCACGTTCTACCAGTGGCAGCACGGCCACCTGCAGCCGCTGGGCTTCGGCTTCCCTGCCGGCAACTACGGCGTGCACCTGTTCTTCCTGATCAGCGGCTTCGTGATCTTCATGACCCTGGACCGGACGCGCAGCGCGGCCGACTTCGTGGTCTCGCGCTTCTCGCGCCTGTTCCCTGCGTACTGGGCCGCACTGCTGCTCACGACGTTGGTGGTCCATGCGATCGGCATGCCGCAACAGCGTCCCGACGTCGCGACGCTCGTCGCCAACACGACGATGCTGCAGGAAATCCTGGGCTTCGAGGATGTCGACGGCTCGTACTGGACGCTGCAGGTCGAACTGTTCTTCTACGCGCAGATGCTGCTGTGGTTCGCACTGCGCCAGCTGCACCGGATCCCGTGGATCATCGCCGGCTGGCTGCTGCTGGTTCTCGCGTATGCGCTCGCGCAGCGCCAGGGCTGGCACTTCTCCTACACCTCCCGCGTGCTGCTCAACCTGCTGCACATCCCGTACTTCGCGCTCGGCATCCTGTTCTACCGGCTGCATGTCGCGCGCGGCTCGCGCCGGGTCAGCATCGCACTGATCCTGGCGTCGCTGGCCACGATCGCGGTGGCCTACGAGCCGGTCTACTTCGCGGTCGCGCTGTGCTGCACGGCGGTGTTCGCACTGTTCCTCGCAGGCGGCCTGCGCTGGCTGCGCCACCGGGTCTTCCTGTTCCTCGGCGGCATTTCCTATTCGCTCTACCTGCTGCACCAGGCGATCGGTTTCGCGGTGATCCACCGGCTCGAACGCCTGGGCCTGCCCAGCCTCGCGGCGATCACGCTCGCACTCGCGCTGGCGCTGGGCCTGGCCACGCTGCTCAACCGCTGGGTCGAGCGGCCGGCGATGCGTGCGATCCGCCAGCGCTGGCAATCGTGCCGTCGCGAGCCCGTGCCCTGACGTAGAATGCGGGCCTTCACGAGACGAGGCGGGCCGCGGAGCGGCGCCGGAACAGCATGTCGGCAACAGCCAGGGACGTCGTCCGGCCATCGGGTCCGGTGCACGATGACACGATGCGCGAACCGCATCGAACACGCTTCATCGAGCTGATCCGCCGCGGCGCCGCCGCGCGCGACATCCACGATTCCGATGGTGTCGGCGATTACGACAGCCGTTTCGACGGCCGGGTTTCGGAACGCTTCCTCGAACGCGAGATCGGCCGCGTCGCGATGCATGCGCAGAGCCTGTGCGCGCCGCTGGCCGCGCGCCTGGGCCGCGCGCCGCGCATCCTCGACGTGGGCTGCGGCACCGGTGGCACCACGGTGGCGCTGGCGATGTCGGCGCTGGCGGCCGACGAGGTCGTCGGCATCGACGCCAGTCGCGAAGCGATCGATGCCGCCGCCGTGCGCGCGCTCGGCCACGACCTCGATCCGGCGCGTGCGCGCTTCATGCATGTCGAAGCCGGTGCACCGCTGCCTTTTCCCGACGGCCATTTCGATCTGGTGACCTGCGTGTCGGTGCTCGAATTCATCGGCAGCATCGAGGCGCGTCGCGCCTTCATCGCCGAGATGCTGCGCGTCACGCGGCGCGGCGGCCATGTCTACCTGGCCACGCCCAGTCCGCTCCGCCTGCGCGAATACCATTCGCGACGCCTGCTCGGCGACTGGCGCCAGCGTCGCGGCTACCCCTGGTCCAGCCGCCCGTCCTCGCTGCGGGCGATGTTCGATGGTTGCACGGTCGAATCGCTTTCCGCCGACCGCCTGCGCCGCCACCCGCGCTTGCGCCGGGTCGGCTGGGCGGCGCCGGTGCTGTCCTGGGCGATGCCGTGGCAGCGCATCCTCGCGCGCAAGGCGTGAGCGCGGCGGTCGTGCGCGTCCCTGCCGGAGGGCGGGCGACGCTCAGCGGTAGAGGTTGATCTCGTCGCGCAGCGCGCGCGCGGCGTTCGCCGCCGCTTCGGCGTAGTCGTCGCCGGTCGAGGCATAGAGGATCGCGCGCGAGGAACTGATCACCAGCCCGTCGCCGTCGCGGTTGCGGGCATTCGACACCACCGCGCGCACGTCGCCGCCCTGCGCGCCGACGCCCGGCACGAGGAAGGGCACCTGGTCGCCGACGATGGCGCGCACCTCGCGCAGCTGTTCCGGCCAGGTCGCGCCGACGACCAGCGCGCAGTTGCCGTGCGTGTTCCACTCGCGCGCGACTTTCGCGGCCACGTGCTGGTACAGCGGCTTGCCGTCGACCAGCAGGTCCTGCAGGTCGCCCGCGCCGGGGTTGGAGGTCCGGCACAGGATCACCACGCCCTTGTCGGCGTGGTCGAGGAAGGGCTGTGCCGAATCGCGGCCCATGTACGGGTTCACGGTCACCGCATCGGCGAGGTAGCGCTCGAAGGCCTCGCGGGCGTAGTGCTGCGCGGTGCTGCCGATGTCGCCGCGCTTGCTGTCGAGGATCACCGGCACCTGCGGATGACGCAGGCGGATGTGCAGGATCAGCATGCGCAGCGCTTCCTCGGCCTCGGCGGCGGCGAAGTGCGCGATCTGCGGCTTGAACGCGCAGGCGTAGGGCGCGGTCGCGTCGACGATGTCGCGGCAGAACTCGAAGATCGCGTTCGGCTGCCCGGCGAAGCGCGCCGGGAACTTCGCCGGCTCCGGGTCCAGTCCCACGCAGACGAGGGTGTCGGCATCGTGCCAGCGGTCGCGGAGGCGATCCATGAAGCTGCGCATCGGTTCGGTCGTCGTGCTGCCCGGAGTGGTGTTCATCATTCCAAACTCGTGTGTCTTGCGGAAGGTCGCCGGACGGGTGGCTGGGACCGATCCGGGTGAACTGGTGCGCAAATCCGGAGATTGCCCCGGCCGATGCGCAACGCCCGCCGGGGAGGCGGGCGTTGGGGGTGCTCAATGGGTCCCGAGGCAGGCTGGACGGGGCGCAGGGATCCCGTCCTTTGCCGTCACTTCAGTGCCTTGAACTTCAGGCGGTGCGGCTTGGCGCCTTCCTCGCCCAGGCGGCGCTTCTTGTCCTCTTCGTATTCGCGGTAGTTGCCCTGGAAGAATTCGACGTGCGAGTCGCCTTCGAAGGCCAGGATGTGGGTCGCGATGCGGTCCAGGAACCAGCGGTCATGCGAGATGACGAAGGTGTTGCCCGGGAATTCGAGCAGGGCGTCTTCCAGCGCGCGCAGGGTTTCGATGTCGAGGTCGTTCGAGGGTTCGTCGAGCAGCAGCACGTTGCCGCCCTGCAGCAGGGTCTTGGCCATGTGCAGGCGGCCACGCTCGCCGCCGGACAGCGAGCCGACCATCTTCTGCTGGTCCTGGCCCTTGAAGTTGAAGCGGCCGATGTAGGCGCGGGACTGGATCTCGACGCCGTTGATGTTGAGGATGTCCAGGCCGCCGGAGACTTCCTGGAACACGTTGTGGTTGCCGGTGAGCGCGTCGCGGCTCTGGTCGACGTAGGCGAGCTTGACGGTCGGGCCCATCTCGATCGTGCCCGAATCCGGCTTCTCCTGGCCGGTGATCATGCGGAACAGCGTCGACTTGCCGGCGCCGTTCGGGCCGATGATGCCGACGATGGCGCCCGGCGGCACCACGAAGCTCAGGTCGTCGATCAGCAGGCGGTCGCCGAACTTCTTCGAGACGTTCTTGAACTCCATCACCTTGTTGCCCAGGCGCTCGCCCGGCGGGATGAAGATTTCGTTGGTCTCGTTGCGGCGCTGGTATTCCTGCGACTGCAGTTCGTCCAGGCGCGCGAGGCGGGCCTTGCCCTTGGAGCGGCCGCCCTTGGCGTTCTGGCGCGCCCACTCCAGTTCCTTCTGGATCGCCTTCTGGCGGGCCTTTTCCTGGTTCTCTTCCTGCTTGAGGCGCTCGTCCTTCTGGACCAGCCACTCGGTGTAGTTGCCCTTCCACGGGATGCCGCGGCCGCGGTCCAGTTCGAGGATCCACTCGGCGGCGTTGTCGAGGAAGTAGCGATCATGGGTGACCGCGACCACGGTGCCGGTGTAGCGGGCGAGGAACTGTTCCAGCCACTCGACCGATTCGGCGTCGAGATGGTTGGTCGGTTCGTCGAGCAGCAGCATGTCCGGCTTGCTCAGCAGCAGGCGGCACAGCGCGACGCGGCGCTTCTCGCCGCCCGACAGCTTGCCGATCACCGCGTCCCACGGCGGCAGGCGCAGGGCGTCGGCCGCCACTTCCAGCTGCTGTTCCAGCATGTGCGCGTCGCCGGAGGCGAGGATCGCTTCGAGGCGCTCCTGCTCCTTGGCCAGCGCGTCGAAATCGGCGCCTTCCTCGGCGTAGGCGGCGTAGACGGCTTCCAGCGCGGCCTGTGCCTGCAGCACTTCGCCCACGCCTTCTTCGACGGCCTCGCGCACGGTCTTGTTCGGGTCGAGCTCGGGTTCCTGCGCCAGGTAGCCGACCTTGATGCCCGGCTGTGGGCGGGCCTCGCCCTGGAAGTCCTTGTCGACGCCGGCCATGATCTTCAGCACGGTCGACTTGCCGGCGCCGTTCAGGCCGAGCAGGCCGATCTTCGCGCCGGGGAAGAAGGACAGCGAGATGTCCTTGATGATCTGGCGTTTCGGCGGCACGACCTTGCTGACGCCGTTCATGGTGTAGATGTATTGCATGGGGGCTCCGGGTCGTTCTGGCGCCCGCCCCCGGCGGGGGCGGACATCGATGGGCGTACGGTGGCGTCCTGCCGGCAGGGCAGGGCGCGGAGACAGGGGAATGGCGGGATTATCGCCGGAACCACCCCGGCATCGCCAGTTTTCATAAGGCCTCCGGTGGCCCGGGGGCGGGGGGGCGGCTACAATTCCGGGCTCCCCACGCCGCCCCTTGGAGCCCCGATGTTCCCCCGCGATGCCCGCATTGAAGGTTTCGACCCCGAACTGGCCCAGGCGATCGCCGCCGAGAACCGCCGCCAGGAAGACCACGTCGAACTGATCGCCTCGGAAAACTACGCCAGCCCGCGGGTGATGGAAGCGCAGGGCTCCCAGCTCACCAACAAGTACGCCGAGGGCTACCCGGGCAAGCGCTACTACGGTGGCTGCGAATACGTCGACATCGCCGAGCAGCTGGCGATCGACCGCGTCAAGCAGCTGTTCGGCGCCGACTACGCGAACGTGCAGCCGCATTCGGGCTCGCAGGCCAACCAGGCGGTGTTCTTCGCCCTGCTGCAACCGGGCGACACCATCCTCGGCATGTCGCTGGCCCACGGCGGCCACCTGACCCACGGCGCCAAGGTCAATGCCTCGGGCAAGCTGTTCAACGCCGTGCAGTACGGCGTGAACGACCAGGGCCTGATCGACTACGACGAAGTCGAGCGCCTCGCCCTCGAACACAAGCCGAAGATGGTCATCGCCGGCTTCTCCGCCTACTCGCAGGTCGTCGACTGGGCGCGCTTCCGCGCCATCGCCGACAAGGTCGGCGCCTACCTCTTCGTCGACATGGCCCACGTCGCCGGCCTGATCGCCGCGGGCGTCTACCCGAACCCGGTGCCGTATGCCGACATCGTCACCTCGACCACGCACAAGACCCTGCGCGGCCCGCGCGGCGGCATCATCGTGGCGAAGGCCAACGAGGAGATCGAGAAGAAGCTGCAGAGCATCGTCTTCCCGGGCATCCAGGGCGGTCCGCTGATGCACGTCATCGCCGCCAAGGCCGTGGCCTTCAAGGAAGCGCTGCAGCCGGAATTCAAGGCCTACCAGCAGCAGGTCGTGAAGAACGCCCAGGCGATGGCCAACACGATCATCCAGCGCGGCTACAAGATCGTCTCCGGCGGCACGCAGAACCACCTGATGCTGGTCGACATGATCGGCAAGGGCATCACCGGCAAGGCCGCCGAGGAAGCCCTCGGTCGCGCCCACATCACGGTGAACAAGAACGCCGTGCCGAACGACCCGCAGAAGCCCTTCGTCACCTCGGGCCTGCGCCTGGGCACCCCGGCGATCACCACCCGCGGCTATGTCGAACAGGACTGCGTGGACCTGGCGAACTGGATCTGCGACGTGCTGGACGCGCCGGCCGACGAGGCGGTGATCGCCCGCGTCCGCGACGCGGTCACGGCGCAGTGCCGCAAGTACCCGGTCTACGGCTGAGCCCGCGTTTGGAGTAGGGTGGGCGCAGGCCCGCCTGCTCTTTCGCCTTCGCCCCCGCACCCGGCATGCACTGCCCCTACTGCCAGCACCAGGACACCCGCGTCATCGATTCGCGCGTCAGCGAAGACGGCGCGACGATCCGGCGTCGGCGCGAGTGCGAGGCCTGCGGCGAGCGCTTCTCCACGCTGGAAACCGTCGAGCTGAAGCTCCCGGCGATCATCAAGAGCGATGGTCGCCGCGAGCATTTCGATGCGCGCAAGCTGCGCCAGAGCTTCGACCGCGCGCTGCACAAGCGCCCGGTGTCCGAGGAACAGATCGAATCGGCGGTGCGCGCGGTCGTGCACCAGCTGCGCATGACCACCGAACGCGAACTGCAGTCGCGGCGCGTCGGCGAATTCGTGATGGCCGAACTGCGCAAGCTCGACCATGTCGCCTTCGTGCGCTTCGCTTCGGTCTATCGCGCCTTCGAGGACGTGGCCGACTTCCGCGAGGAACTCGACCGCCTCGAACGCGACATCCCCGGCGAAAGCCAGCTGCCGCTGCTGGGCGGCGACGTGGTGCCGTTCGACCTGCATGCCGAGCGCGGCGCGCGCGGCAAGGACGGCAAGAAGAAATCGTGAACACGCTTTCGCGATGCGCGCATGCCGGCCGGACTGACGGCCAAGAGCGAGTGACGATATGTCCCTGAATGACACGGCGGCGTTCACCGCCACCGACCACGCGCTGATGGCGCGCGCGCTGCGTCTGGCCGAGCGCGGCGCCTACACCACCAAACCCAATCCGATGGTCGGCTGCGTGATCGCGCACGGCGACGAGGTGGTCGGCGAGGGCTGGCACCAGCGCGCCGGCGAGCCGCATGCCGAAGTGTTCGCGCTGCAGGCTGCAGGCGAACGCGCGCGCGGCGCCACCGCCTACGTCACCCTGGAGCCCTGCGCCCACCACGGGCGCACGCCGCCGTGCTGCGACGCCCTGGTCGCGGCCGGCGTGACGCGGGTGGTCGCGGCCATGCGCGACCCGTTCCCGCAGGTCGACGGCGCCGGGTTCGAGCGCCTGCGCGCGGCCGGCGTGGCGGTCGCGCACGGCCTGATGGAGGCCGATGCGCGCCGGCTCAATCGCGGCTACCTCTCGCGCCTGGAGCGCGGCCGGCCCTGGGTCCGGGTGAAGCTGGCGACCAGCCTCGACGGCCGCACCGCGCTGGCGAACAAGGATTCCAAGTGGATCAGCGGCGAGGCCTCGCGCCGCGACGTGATGCACTGGCGCGCCCGCGCCGGTGCCATCCTCACCGGCGCCGGCACCGTGCTGGCCGACGATCCGCGCCTGACGGTGCGCCTGGACGATGACACGCCCTTCGTCCCGCCGATGCGCGTGGTGCTCGATCCCGGGCTGGCGACCGTCGCCCGCGACCACGTCCGTGCCGGCGACGCCCCGACCCTGTATTTCCACGCGCCCGATGCCAAGCCGCCGCGCGGCTTCGCCGCGTCGCACGCGGTCGCGCCGATGCGCAACGGCCAGCTCGACCTGGCGGCCGTGCTCAAGCGATTGGCCGAGCTTGGCGTGAACGAGGTGCAGGTCGAGGCCGGCGCCACCCTGGCCGGCGCCCTGCTGCGCGACGGCCTGGTCGACGAAGTGCTGCTGTACATGGCGCCGCTGCTGCTGGGCGCGGAGGCGCGCCCGCTGTTCGACGGCCTGCACATCGACGACATGACGCAGCGTTTCGAACTGAGGCTCGTCGAAACCCGCATGCTCGGCGATGATCTGCGCCTGCTGCTGCAGCCGAGGCAGGCGTCGTGACCGGCGCCCGGTCGCCGCGACGCATGGCGCAACGAACGCCGCACCCCCACCGAGGAACCGCATCCCCATGTTTACCGGATTGATCGAAGGCGTCGGCCGCGTCCTGGCGCTCGAGCCCGTGGGCGGCGACGTCCGCCTGCGCATCGAGGTCGGCAGCCTGCCGTTCGAGGGCGTCGCGCTGGGCGAAAGCATCGCGGTCAGCGGCGTGTGCCTGACCGTCATCGAATTCGACGCCACGTCCTTCGCCGCCGACGCCTCCACCGAGACCCTGGCGCTGACCACGCTGGGCGGACTCGCGGTCGGCCACGCGGTCAACCTCGAACGCGCGATGCGCCCGACTGACCGCCTCGGCGGCCATCTGGTCAGCGGCCACGTCGACGGCGTCGGCCGCGTGCTCTCGGTGCACGAGGACGCGCGCGCGCAGCGCTGGCGCTTCGCCGCGCCGGCCGCGCTGCTGAGATACATCGCGACCAAGGGCTCGATCTGCGTCGATGGCGTCAGCCTCACCGTGAACGCGGTCGACGGCGAAGGCTTCGAGGTCGCGCTGATCCCGCATACCGTGTCCCACACCGCGTTCGCATCCACGCGGATCGGCGACGCGGTCAACCTGGAAGTCGACCTGGTCGCGCGTTACGTCGAGCGGCTGCTGGCCGCGAAAGCGGCATCCGAGGAAGAACGAGCATGAGTTTCGCGAGCATCCCCGAACTGCTGGAAGAGATTCGCGCCGGTCGCATGGTGGTCATCGTCGACGACGAGGACCGCGAGAACGAAGGCGACCTGATCATGGCCGCCGAGATGGTGCGCCCGCAGGACATCAACTTCATGGTCACGCATGCGCGCGGCCTTGTCTGCCTGTCGCTGACGCGCGAGCGTTGCCGCCAGCTCGGCCTGCCGCCGATGGTGCGCGACAACACCTCGCCGCACGGCACCAACTTCACGGTCAGCATCGAGGCCGCGGAGGGCGTGACCACCGGCATCAGCGCCTACGACCGCGCCCACACCGTGCGCACCGCCGTGCGCCCCGACGCCTCCGCCGAGGACCTGTCGCAGCCCGGCCACATCTTCCCGCTGATGGCCCAGCCCGGCGGCGTGCTCAACCGCGCCGGCCACACCGAGGCGGCGAGCGACCTCGCACTGCTGGCCGGTTTCGAGCCGGCCGGCGTGCTGGTCGAGATCCTCAATGCCGACGGCAGCATGGCGCGCCGGCCGCAGCTGGAGGTGTTCGCCCGCGAGCACGGCCTGAAGATGGGCTCGATCGAGGAGCTGATCCGCTACCGCCTGCACAACGAGCACACCATCGAGCGCGTGGACGTGCGCGAGATCGAGACCGAGCACGGCCCGTTCCGCCTGCACACCTACCGCGACCGCATCGGCCACGGCCTGCATTTCGCCCTGCTGCGGGGCGAGGCCGACGCCGCGACCCCGACCCTGGTCCGCGTGCACATGCAGAACCCGCTGGCCGACGCCCTGCACTGGCGCCGCCCCGACTTCGGCCCGGCGGTCGGCGACGTGCTCGCCAAGATCGCCGCCGAGGGCCGTGGCGCCCTGGTGCTGCTCGGCGAGCCGCAGGGCGCCGATGCCCTGCTGGCCCGGATCCGCGAGCAGCCCGAGCCGGCCGCGCGCGGCGGCGCCATGGCCGAATGGCGCCGCAACGGCGCTGGCAGCCAGATCCTCGCCGACCTCGGCCTGGGCAAGCTGCGCGTGCTCGGCACGCCCAGGAAGCAGATCGGCCTGGCCGGCTTCGGCCTCGAAGTGGTGGAGTACGTGGGGCTCTGAGCCCCGTGTTTCCTCCTCCCCCGCATGCGGGGGAGGAGTGAGGTGGGGGCTTTTCCCCGATCGCGGGGGAAGAAAAGCAGCCGCCCGAGGGCGCGCGTCCCCGGCCGGCTACAATAGCCGCCTCCAGTCCGCTGCCCAGACCCCACATGTCCCACTACGAAGGCGACCTGCGCGCCCCCGAAGGCGCCCGTTTCGCGATCATCGCCAGTCGCTGGAATCCCCGCATCACCGACCGCCTGGTCGCCGGCGCACGCGAGGCCTTCGCGGCCCACGGCGTCGCCGAGGACGCGGTCGACGTGGTCCGCGTGCCGGGCGCCTGGGAAGTCCCGCTGGCGGCCGCGCGCCTGGCCGAGAACGGTCGCCATGCCGGCATCGTCGCCCTGGGTTGCGTCGTGCGCGGCGATACCCGCCACTACGAACAGGTCGCCGATGGCTGTTCCGATGCCCTGATGCGCGTCGCGCTCGACTTCCGCCTGCCGGTCGCCAACGGCGTGCTCGCGGTCGACAGCTACCAGGATGCCGAAGCCCGTGCCGGCGGCAGCCATGGCAACAAGGGCGAGGAAGCCGCGCTGGTCGTGATCGAAATGGCGCACCTGATGGAGAAACTGGCATGAACAAGCACCGCCGTTCCGATGGCGTGGATCCGGTCCTGCGCACCCGCGCGCGCCGCCGCGCGCTGCAGGCCGTGTACGCGTGGCAGCTGTCCGGCGCCACCGCGCGCGACATCGTCACCCAGTTCGCCCACGAGCAGGCCCGCGAGATCGCCGACCTGGCCTACTTCGAAGATATCGTCCACGGCGTCGACACCCACCGCGATGCGCTCGACGCCGCGCTCGCCCCGTTCCTCGACCGCACCATCGAAGAAGTCGATCCGATCGAACGCGCCGCGCTGCGCATCGCCGCCTACGAGTTCATGCATCGCCAGGACGTGCCTTATCGCGTCGTTATCAACGAGGCGCTGGAATCGGTGAAGCGCTTCGGCTCCGAGCACGGCCACACCTACGTCAACGGTGTGCTCGACCATGCCGCCGCCGCGCTGCGCAGCGTCGAAGTACAGTCGGGCAGGGCCAGGTAAGCCCGCGGACTGGAGGCCAGCATGCCTGCCTACATCGTTGCCCACGTCCAGGTCGATGACTGGGACGCCTACCGCGAGTACATGCGGCACACCCCGCGCGTGATCGAACGCTTCGGCGGCCGGTTCATCGTGCGCGGCGGCGCCATGGAAACCCTGGAAGGTCCCGAGGAAGCCCTGCGCCTGGTGTTGATCGAATTCCCGTCGATGGATGCGGCGCGCGGCTTCTATCGCTCGGACGAATACGCACGGATCAAGACGCTCCGCGATGGCGCCGGTTTCGCGAAGTTCGTGCTGGTCGACGGCTATCCGGAAGAGCAGTGGCGCGCCGCTGCGGCGGACAGCGCGAACGCCGCGCTGCCGCCCGCCTGATCCCGCATGCCCGTCGCGCATGCCTGAATTCGACCTCATCGCCCGCATCCATGCCCGCGCCGCGTCGCGCGATGACGTGGTGCTGGGCATCGGCGACGACGCGGCGATCCTGCGCGTGCCACCGGGCCACGACCTCGTCGTGGCGATGGACACGCTCAACAGCGGCGTGCATTTTCCCGAAGACACCACGCCTGCCGACATCGGCTGGAAGGCGCTGGCGGTGAACCTCTCCGACCTGGCCGCGATGGCGGCGACGCCCGCGTGGTGCACGCTGTCGCTGTCCCTGCTGCAGTCCGATGCCGCGTGGGTCGACGGCTTCCTCGACGGCTTCCTCGAACTCGCCGCGCGGCATCAGGTCGCGCTGGTCGGCGGCGACACCACGCGCGGTCCGCTGTCGGTGTGCGTGACCGTGCACGGACTGGTCGAGCCGCGCGGCGCACTGCGGCGCAAGGGCGCGCGCGTCGGCGACGATGTCTGGGTGACCGGCACGCTCGGCGATGCAGCCGCTGCATTGCGCCAGTGGCAGGCTGGCGACGCGATCGACCCCGCGCTGCGTGCGCGTCTCGACCGCCCGACGCCGCGCGTCGCCGCAGGCCACGCGCTCGCCGGCATCGCCAGCGCCTGCATCGATGTCTCCGACGGCCTGCTCGCCGATCTCGGCCATGTCTGCCGCGCCAGCCGTGTCGGCGCCGCGCTCGATGTCGATGCCTTGCCGGCCTCCGAGCCGCTGCGCCGCGCCTTCGATCGCCAGACGGTGTGCGCGCTGCAGTCGGCCGGCGGCGACGACTACGAGCTGTGCTTCACCGCGCCGAAGACCGCGCGCCTCGCGGTGGAATCCGCATTGTTCGCCTGCGATGTGCCGGCGACGCGGATCGGCCGGATCACGGCGGACGCGGGCCTCGTCGTCCTGCACGATGCCGACGGTGCCGAATGGTCGCCGCCGCGTCGCGGCTACGAGCATTTCGGCGGCTGAAGCGGCATCCCCGCCCTTGTAGAGCGGAGCGCAGCTCCGCTGGATCGTCTCCGGAGCCTGTGCAGCGGAGCTTCGCTCCGCTCTACAAAAGCGGGGAGATTCAGGGCGGCAGCAGCTTGCCCGGGTTGAGGATGCCGTCGGGATCGAACACCGCCTTCACCTGCCGCATCAGCGCCAGCGTCGCGGCGTCGATCGCCTGCGGCATGAAGTCGCGCTTGGCCAGGCCGATGCCGTGTTCGCCGGACAGCGTGCCGCCGAGCGAGAGCGCGAGCGCGAACACTTCGGCCATCGCCGCCTGCGCGCGCGCGGACTGATCGGCGTCTGCGGGGTCGTACATCAGGTTCACGTGCAGGTTGCCGTTGCCGGCGTGGCCGAAGCAGACGATCGGCAGTGCATGTCGGCGCGACAGTGCCTGCACGCCGGCGACGAGGTCGGGAATGCGCGAGACCGGCACCACCACGTCTTCGTTGATCTTGCCCGGCGCGAGGCTGCGCAGCGCCGGCGACAGTGCCTTGCGCGCGGCCCACAGGCGTTCGCGTGCGGCCTCGTCGGCAGCGGGTTCGGCCGCGAGGCAGCCCTCGCCGCGTGCGGCGGCGAGCAGCGCCTCCACCGCATGCGGCAGGGTCTGCGTGTCGCCGTCGGCTTCGATCATCAGCAGCGCACCGGCCTCGTGCGGCAGGTCGGCGCCGCCGATGTCGCGGGCCAGCCGCACCGCGTCGCCGTCCATGAATTCCAGCATCGACGGCGTCACCGGCTGCGCCATCAGCCGCGCGACCGCCGCCGCGGCGGCATCGACATCGCGATACAGCGCGCGGATCGCGCGCCGCGCCGCCGGCATCGGCGTCAGCCGCAACGTCGCTTCCACGATCAGCGCGAGCGTGCCCTCGCTGCCGACCAGCAGGCGCTGCAGGTCGTAGCCGGTCGCGCCCTTGGTGGTCGCGCTGCCGCAGCGGATCACCTCGCCGGCGCCGGTGACCGCGACCAGCGCCAGCACGTTGTCGCGGCTCGCGCCGTACTTCACCGCGCGCGGCCCGCCGGCATTGCATGCGAGGTTGCCGCCGATGCTCGAGAAATCCGCGCTGGTCGGATCCGGCGGCCAGAACAGGCCGTGCGGCGCCAGCGCGCGCTGCAGTTCGCCGTTGAGCACGCCCGGCTGCACGATCGCGCAGCGGTCGCCGGGACGGATGTCGAGGATCCTGTTCATCCGTTCCAGCGACACCACCACGCCGCCCGTGATCGGCACCGACGCGCCGGTGGTGTTCGTGCCGCGTCCGCGCGCGATCACCGGCACGCGATGCGCGCGGCAGGCACGCACGATGGTGACGACCTGTTCGAGCGTGGTCGGCAGCGCCACCGCATCCGGCATCGCCTGTCGCTTCGAGTTGTCGTAGCCGTAGGTCAGGCGGTCGCCGGGATCGGTGCGCAGACCATCGCCCAGCGCATCGGCAAGGGTGCGGAGCAGGTCGGCGGGGAGGGCGCTCATTCCGCAATTCCATTGCGAGCCTTGGCCCGCCATCCCCAGGCCGGCATCGCCAGCAGCAGCGTCGGCAGCACCACCCACTTCAGTTCCGACCACAGCACTTCGAGCCCGCGCAGGCTGAAGAAGCCGGCGCCGATGGGCGAGACTTCGATCGGCCGCCACGGTGCGAAGATCCGGTCGTGCGACCACGGCCAGAGCAGGGCCACGCCGAGGCCGCCGTCGGTGAAGGCGTCGAGCAGCGGATGCGAGGCGGTGCAGGCGGCGATGAACAGGAAAGCCTTCATCCGCGTCGTGCGCAGCCAGGGCGCGACGATTGCGGCGAGCAGGCCGAGCGCCAGCGCGAACGCGATGGAATGGCTCGCGCCGCGATGCCCGAACTGGTCGGCGTAGGCGATGCCGAGCTTGAAGGCGATCGCATCGAAGTCCGGCGCGATCGCCGCGAGCATGCCGGCGGCGACGAGGCGCGGCGACAGCGTCCTGCGCCCGAGCGCGAGCCCGGCGGCGAGCGGGATCACGGCGTGGGTGAAGATGGTCGGCATGCAGGCGTCGCGCGCGGCGTCAGGCCGGGAAGAACCAGGCTTCGACGATCAGGCCGTCGACGACGCGGTAGACCGCCGCCATGTCGTAGGGCTCGGACCGCAGGCCGTGGATGCGCTCGTGGTCGATCACCTTGTCGCCGAGCGCGATGCGCGCCACGAGTTCTGCGCGCAGCGACGGGATCGCGAAGCGCTGCTCCGCGTAGAAGGCGCGCAGCGCGGCCTGGCCTTCGAGGGCCGGCGACGAGGTGTCGGGCATGCGCCAGGTGCGCACGTCGTCGGCGAAGCAGGCGCAGAAGGCGTCGAGGTCGTGCGCGTTGTAGGCGTCGAGCTGGCGGTGGACGATGTCGACCGCAGGCGTGTCTGGCGTGGTCATCCGCAGTCGTCCGCTCGGAAGGCATCGCGCAGCCAGTCGAAGGTCGGTGCCTCGGGATCGCCATGCGCGGCGACCACATCGAAGCGGCAGGGCAGGCGGGCGAGGTCGCGATGCGCGGCGAGGAAGAGTTCGGCCGCGAGCACCAGCTTGCGACGCTTGCCGGCATCGACCGAGGCCGCCGCGCCGCCGAATGCGGCGCTTTTCCGGTAGCGGACTTCGACGAACACCAGGCTGTCGCCGTCGCGCATCACCAGGTCGAGTTCGCCGCCTCGATAGTTCGCGTTCGCGGCGACCGGCAGCAGCCCCTGGCGCTGCAGGAAATCGCGCGCCAGTGCTTCGATGCGCGCGCCGTCGCTGCGCCGCGACGCGCTGCGTCGTGATGTGGTGGGGTCAGCCGCCACTGCGGCCCAGCGCGACGATCTGGCCGTTGCTGAAGGTCGACCAGGCCGGCGTGCGCAGCACGTTGCCGAAGCCGTCCAGGCGCAGGTCGCCGGTGGCGCCGTCGAGCTTGCCGTTGGCGTCGTTCGCCAGCTTTTCCAGGTAGGCGGTGAGCAGCCAGGCGTCGTAGCCGAAGGCGAACAGCTTGGCCGCCGGGCCGCGCGCGGTCATCAGGCTCTTGCCGGTGGCTTCCGCCGGCGGCAGGCCGTTGAGGCCCTGCACGGTCCAGGTTTCGGTCGGGAAGGCGATGCCGTCCAGCGCCTTGTCCTGCTCCGGCTTGCCGGTGCCGGACAGCAGCTGCGACGTGCCCACGCGCAGCTTGTCGCCCAGGCCCGCCATCAGCAGCTGCGGCGCCAGCGCGCGCGCCTGCGGTGCCTTCAGCGCGATGAACACCGCATCGACGCCGCCGTCCTTCTGCGTGGCGGCCTGCAGCGCGGCGATGCTGTCGACCGGCTTCTCGGCGATCACCAGCGTCTCGACCACGCTGCCGCCCCGGCTGGCCAGGTGGTCGCGGAACGCGGTCGTGCTGCGGCGCAGGGTGTCGTCGCTGCCCTGCAGCACCAGCACCCGGCGCGCCTTGCGCGAGAGCAGGTATTCGGCGGCGGCGATGCCGTCGTCCTCGGGCGCCAGCGCGAAGCTGGCGTTGCCCGACGGCGGCGGCTGCGGGCCGCGGTTGAGCGCCAGCACCGGCACGTCCAGCGCGTCCTGCTGGAACAGGGTGCCGACTTCGTCGCGGCCGAGCGGGCCGAGCACGTAGTCGGCGCCGTCGGCGGCGGCCTTGCGGTAGGCCTCGACCGCGCCGCTCGGCGTGCCGGCGGTGTCGTAGAAGGCGATCTGCGGACGCGTGCGGTGTTCGCCGTAGTAGCCGGCCAGCAGGCCGTCGCGCACCGGCGACGCGGCGGTGGCCAGGCTGCCGGTCAGCGGCAGCAGCACCGCAAGCTTGCGCGGCGGGCGGTAGCCGTCGCGGTCCGCGGCGGGGCGGTTGCCGGCGTTGAAGCGCCACTGGCCTTCGCGATCGAACGGTCGCGGCAGGGCGAGCCCGCGACGCTGCAGTTCGCGGCCCATGAAGTTGTAGAGCGGGTCGCCTTCGGCGAGCTTGCCCGCTTCGATGCCGAGCGTGGCGTTGTCGAGGCCCGCGATCAGGCGCTCGATGGCGGTGGCGTTGTCGCGCCGCGCCTGGCCGGTCAGCGTGTCGTGGTTGCGCGCCAGCGCCGAGGCTTCGACCACCACGGGGTGCGTGCGGGTCACGGTCGGCCGCGTGCCGCCGGGCTTGGTCGGGGCGCAGGCCGACAGGCCCAGCACCATCAGGCCGGCGCAGAGCCAGGCCAGACGCTTCGCATTCGTTCGCATGCCGCTACACCTCGTGGGGAACGGCTAGGATTCTACCGTCCGTCCCCAGCCCGAGCGACCCGCATCCGATGTCACGTCCCAGCCCCGCAGGCACGCTCCATGTCGTCGCCACCCCGATCGGCAACCTGAACGACCTCTCGCCTCGGGCGCTGGAGACCCTGCGCGGCGTCGCCGCGATCTGCGCCGAGGACACCCGCCACACCCGCCAGCTGCTGTCGCATTTCGGCATCGAGCAGTCCCTGGTCGCGCTGCACGAGCACAACGAGTCCGGTATCGCCGAGCGCATCGTCGCCCGGCTGCAGGCCGGCGAGTCGCTGGCCCTGGTCTCCGACGCCGGCACGCCGCTGGTCAGCGACCCCGGCTTCCGCCTGGTCGCCGCCGCGCGCGCCGCCGGCATCCGGGTCAGCCCGGTGCCCGGCCCCTGCGCACTGGTCGCCGCACTGAGCGTCGCCGGCCTGCCCAGCGACCGTTTCGCTTTCGAGGGCTTCCTGCCCGCCAAGGCCGGTGCGCGCCGCGAGCGCCTGGCGCAGCTGGCCGGCGAAACCCGCACGCTGATCTTCTACGAGTCCTCGCACCGCATCGAGGAGACCCTGGCCGATGCCGTCGCCGCCTTCGGCGCGGAGCGCCCCGCCGCGGTCGCCCGCGAGCTGACCAAGCTGTTCGAGACCGTGCTGTCCGGCGGCCTGGGCGAGCTTCACGCCCGCGTCGCCACCGATGCCGACCAGCGCAAGGGCGAGTTCGTGCTGCTGGTGCAGGGCGTGGCCGACGACACCGAGGCGAAGACCGCCGAGGGCCGCCGCGTCTACGCCTTGCTCAATGCGCACCTGCCGCCGTCCACCGCCGCGAAGCTGGCGGCGGAGATCACCGGCGCGCCGAGGAAGGCGTTGTACGGCAGCTGACGCGCCCGGAGGGGCGCGACTGCTCAGAACGGGTCGTGGCCCGATGCGCCGTCGTCGCTGCCATCCGCCAGCACCACCCGGTTCCGCCCTTCGGCCTTCGCCTTGTACAGCGCGCGATCGGCGCGGATCAGCAGCGTGTCGAAGCCGGTGTCCCCGGGCGACAGGCAGGCCACGCCGACCGAGGCGGTCGGGACGATGAGCTGGTCGCCTGCGCGCACGCGCACGTCGGCGACCGCCTTGCGCAGACGCTCGGCCGCGATCAGCGCGTGTTCGTTGCCGATGCCCTGCAGCAGCACCGCGAACTCCTCGCCGCCGTAGCGCCCCAGGGTGTCGCTGTCGCGGCAGACCTCGCGCATCGCGGCCGCCACGGCTTTCAGCACCTCGTCGCCGATGGCGTGGCCGAAACGGTCGTTGATGCGCTTGAAGTGGTCGATGTCGACCACGGCGATGGCGAAGTGGTGGCCATGCGCGAGCGCGTTCGCCACCGCCGCATGCCCGGCCTCGGTGATGTGCCGGCGGCTGTGCACGGCGGTCAGGAAGTCGGTGGCGATGGCGATTTCCATTTCCTTGCCGCGCTCGCGCATCACGCCGGTGTAGCGGCGCTGCTGCCAGTACAGGCCGACCACGCCGGCGAGGAGGAGGAAGACCAGGGCGCTGCCGATCAGGGAGTAGCGGAAGCGGTTTTCGCTGACCGTCGCGCGCAGCCGCTCGTTCTCGACCAGGGTCTTCGCGGCGGCCAGCGCCGCCTCGCTCTGCACGAAGCGCAGGCGTTCCTCGAAATCCGCGGCCGCCGATTCGCGTTCGATCCGCGCGACCTCGTCGGTCAGCATCATCAGCCGCGCCGTGGTCTCCGGCAACTGGTCCGCGCGCACGCCGGCCAGCTGCAGGTCGACGATCTCGCGCACCGCACGCAGTTCGTCGCGATACAGGCGCAGGCCGGCGAAGGCGTCGCGCGCCTTGACGTACTCGGCGTAGGCCAGTTCGCGCGCGCCGCGCATGCGCTGCGCATGGCCGATGGTCTCGAAGCCGAGCCCGCGGATCTGGGTGTTCTCCAGCCCGCCGCCGATCGCGCCGATGCGCCGGCCGCGTTCCTCGACGGTGTCGGCATCGCCGAGCACGCGTGCGGCGTTGGCTTCCTCCAGCAGGATCTCGGCGGTGAGCTTGGGATCCTCCACTGCCGGCAGCAGCGGTTCGGCCTGGCGCAGCAGCGCCTGCGCCTCGCGCGCACGGCCGGTCTCCGAGGCCACCTTCGCCATGTTGCGCAGCAGGCGGATGTGCATTTCCGGCTGCGTGGCCGGCGGTGCGTAGGCCAGGCCCTCGCGCGCATAGCGATACGATTCGTCCAGCTTGCCCAGGCGCGCGCTGATCGACGAATAGGCCAGCAGCACGTCGGCCATCAGCGCATCGTTCTTCTCCGCGCCCAGCCGCTGGCGGGCTTCGGTGAGCAGGCGCGATGCATTGCTGAAGTCGCCCAGGCGCGACAGCGCGCGGCCCAGCGCGATGCGCGAGCGCACCTGCAGGTACACGCTCTTCGTGCGATCGGCGGCCTCCATCGCGGTCGAGCCGGCGCGGCGCTGGCAGCTCCAGTCGGCGGTGACGCGGCAGGCGTTGGCTTCGGCGAGCGCGAGCTTCGCGCGCCCCTCGTGATCCTCCACGTCCAGCGCCGCGCGCGCCGCCGGCAGCTTGCGCAGTACTTCCTGCGGCGAGGTCAGGGCTTCGATTTCGAGCGGATGCCGCGGGTCCGCCGTGCCCTGCGCGGGTGCGGCGTCCTGGGCGAAGGCGGGCGTGCCGATCCACGCGGCGAGGCAGGCGAGCAGGGCGAGGGCGACCAGCTGGATCGACCGGGCGGCGTGTCGGGTGTGGTCCCGGGGTGAAGGCAAGCAGGCTTCTCGCAGAAGACGTGGGCAGGCCCGGCGTCGCATCGGCGGCGCCGGCTCGTGGACGACATCCTGTCGGCTTGGACATGTCCAGCGTAGCGCATGCGGGACGGAAGTGTGATGACCGTGCGACAATGCGCGCGGCAGAGTCGATCAGGCAGTCGCGTCATGCGCAAGCATGCCGAGGAAAGTCCGGGCTCCGCAGGGCACGGTGCCAGGTAACGCCTGGGCGGCGCGAGCCGACGGAAAGTGCAACAGAAAGATACCGCCGAACGGTTCTCCGGAATGCGTGGCAAGGGTGAAATGGTGCGGTAAGAGCGCACCGCGAGTCCGGCAACGGACCGGCACGGCAAACCCCACCGGGAGCAAGGCCAAATAGGGAGACGGTGTCGTGGCCCGCGACGTCTCCGGGTAGGCTGCTTGAGCGTATCGGTGACGATGCGCCCAGAGGAATGACTGTCCACGACAGAACCCGGCTTATCGATCGACTCTGCCCTTGATTCGCGCATTCCGGCCCGGGCTTGTCCCGGGCCGGTTGCGTTTGCACGCGTCCCCGCCTGCAAAGAAGATTCCCGGCCCGGCTCAGCCCACGGCGATCCCCAGCCTTTCCGCGTACTCCGCCTCCAGCTGCGTGTGCGTCCGCCAGAACGGACGCGCCTCGCGTCCGGACAGGGTGTCGTCGAGGATGCCCAGGTGGGTGTGCCAGCCGCCGGCGACGCTGAGCAGTTCGTTCGACCACAGGCGCGCGTGGGTCAGGGTGAGCAGCACCTGTTCGCCCCGGGCTTCCAGCGTGAAGCGCACTTCCGAGTCCTCCGCCTCCGGCTCGCCCGGCATGTCGCTCCAGGTGAAGACCAGCAGGCGCGGCGGGTCGCAGGCGACGATCTGGCCGAACACCTCGCCGCTGTTCTCGTAGTCCCGGTACTTCTCCGGCGCCGGGTCGTCGTCGCGCGACAGCTCGGCGTTGCGGAAATGCAGTTCGACCTCGCCGCCCGGTGCCAGCGGCATCGGGCCGCCGGCCAGCCACAGCGCGCGCTTGCCGGGATCGACGAGATGGGCCCAGACCCGTTCGATCGGCCCGGGCAGCAGGCGTTCGAAGCGGATCGTGTCGGGGGCGACGAGGGTGCCGTGATCGTGGTTCATGGGATGTCGTTCGCGGAGTCGGTGGGGGCGGGCGGCGATGCATCGGCCCGCAGCAGGGCGTCGAGGGCGTCAAGGCGTTCGCTCCAGAACGCCGAATAGCGGCGCAGCCAGGCGTCGGCGTCGGCCAGCGGCGCGGGATCCAGCGCGCAGCGGTGCGTGCGGCCGGCGATCGTGCGCTTCAGCAGGCCGGCGCGCTCCAGCGTCTTGATGTGCTTGGAAGCGGCGGCGAGGCTGATCCGGTGCGGCGCCGCCAGTTCCCCGACGCTGCGCTCGCCCTCGCGCAGGCTCGCGAGCATCGCGCGTCGGGTCGGGTCAGCCAGGGCATGGAAGACCTGGTCGAGGCGGGTGGCATGAAGTTCAACCATGTGGCTGAATATCTCCGTGTCCGGGCCGAACTGTCAACCATCCGGTTGATCTTGGCGGGCCGTCCATCGGCAAGCGTGAGGCAGGTCACGCCCGACTGCGGAGGCGTTCTACGTCACAGAATCTCAAAATTTGAGACGAAACAGGGGCTTGTGGATAAACCTTGAACCAGTCTCTGAACATTGCTGCAAGTCATTGACCTGCTTGATGAATTTGCGCTCACAAAGTTGTTGACAACCCTGTGGGGCACTCCTAATGTGGCGACTTGTGGGAAAACCGGGTGTTTCGTGGTTTTCCGGTGTTGACCTCCCGCCCAGCGCGGGCCAAGCCGCCCAGAGGTAACGTGTTCCAAGGTGAGACCGCCATCACGATCGACGACAAGGGCCGGCTGGCGATTCCGACCAGCTACCGGGACGTCATCGCGCGGGCCTGCGAGGGCCGGCTGGTCATCACCTACAACCCGTTCGAGGCCGGTTCGCTCTACCTCTACCCGATGCCGGTGTGGGAGCGCGTGCGGGACCAGGTCAACGCCTTGCCGCGCACCAAGAGCGTCAGCCGCAGTCTGCAGCTGAAGCTGGTGGGTGCGGCGACCTTCGTCGAGCCGGACGCCAACGGGCGCATCGGCATCCCGGCGAGCCACCGCAGCGCGGTGGGCATCGAGAGGCGCGCCGTGCTCTTGGGCATGGGCGACAAGTTCGAACTGTGGAGCGAGCAGGCGCACCACGAACAGATCCGCATGACGCTGAGCGATGCGGACCTGGGCGAGGCGATGCTCGATCTGCAGCTGTGACCGCGGGTGGCGCGGGTTCGGTGCCCGCCCACCTCACGGCGCCGAGCGGGCAAGTGCTGCATCTGCCCGTGATGTTCGAGCAGGTCATGGACGGGCTGCGGGTTCTGCAGGAAGGAGCGTATCTCGATGGCACGTTCGGCCGTGGCGGTCACGCCCGCGGCGTGCTGCAACGTCTGGGTGCCGGAGGTCGGTTGCTGTTGATGGACAAGGATCCCGAAGCGATCCGTGTCGCCGAACGCGAGTTCGGTGCGGATCCGCGCGTCGCGATCCATCGCGGCAGCTTCATCGACCTCGCGACCTGGAGCGAAGCCCAGCGTGGCCTCGATGGCGTGCTGTTCGACCTGGGCGTGTCCTCGCCGCAGCTGGACGTGGCCGAGCGCGGTTTCAGCTTCGGCAAGGACGGTCCGCTGGACATGCGCATGGACTGCGAGTCCGGCGAGAGTGCGGCCGAATGGCTGGCGCGCGCTGACGAGCGCGAGATCGCCGACGTGCTGTGGACCTACGGCGAGGAGAAGCAGAGCCGCCGCATCGCCCGCGCCATCGTCGCCCGCCGCGCCGGCACGCCGCTGCTGAGGACCGCGCAGCTGGCCGAACTGATCGCCTCGGTCGTGCCGCGCGGCGCGCAGAAGATCCACCCGGCCACGCGCAGCTTCCAGGCCATCCGCATCTACATCAATCGCGAACTCGACGACCTCGAGCGCGGCCTCGACGCCGCGCTGGCCGCGCTGCGCCCGGGCGGACGCCTGGCCATCATCAGCTTCCACTCGCTGGAAGACCGCATCGTCAAGCAGTTCATGAACCGGTACGCCAAGGCGCCGCCGGCCAATCGCCGCATGCCCGTCGAAATCGCCTTCACGCCGACGCTCAGGCTGATCGGCGACGCGCAGAAGGCCACCGAGGCCGAGACCGCGACCAATCCGCGCGCGCGCAGCGCCGTGCTGCGCGTGGCCGAGAAGATCGGAGGCGCCGCATGAGCCTGCGCTTCATCATCGCGGTCCTGTCCCTGGCCTGCGTGGTCTCCGCGATCGGCGTCGTGCACGCGCGCTACCGCCATCGCCAGCTGTTCATCGAGCTGTCGCGCCTGGAGAAGGCGCGCGACGATCTGAACATCGAATTCAGCCGGCTGCAGCTGGAGCAGGCGACCTGGGCGGAAAGCAACCGCATCGACCAGGTGGCGCGCCTGCGCCTGGGCATGAAGACGCCGGAACCGGCCGACATCGTGGTGGTGCGTCCATGAGCGCGGGCATGCGCGGGCTCACCTCGCGGATCGGCGCCATGCGCGACGCCTGGCGTCGTCGTGGCGAACGCCGTCCGGCACCGCGCGGCCGTGCGCAGTTCGACCTGCGCGGCCGCCTCATGCTGGTGACCGGTGCGCTGGGCGCCTGCGCGCTGGCCCTGGTGGCGCGCGCGGTCGACCTGCAACTGGTACGCAACGAGTTCTACCAGAAGCAGGGCGACGAGCGCTTCCTGCGCGAGATCGAGATCGCCACCTCGCGCGGCATGATCACCGATCGCAATGGCGAGCCGCTGGCGGTGTCGACGCCGGTCGAATCGATCTGGGCCAATCCGCAGGAACTGCTGAAGACCCCGCAGCACCTGCCGACGCTCGCGGCGGCGCTGGGCGTGGACGCCGAGAGCCTGACCCGCAAGCTGACCCAGCGCGCGGACCGCGAGTTCGTCTACCTCAAGCGCCGTATCAACCCGGCCGAGGCGCGCCGCATCCTCGCGCACAACCTGCCGGGCGTGTTCTCGCAGCGCGAATACCGCCGCTTCTACCCGCAGGGCGAGGCGATCGCGCACGTGCTGGGCTTCACCAACATCGACGACCGTGGCCAGGAAGGTCTGGAGCTGGCCTTCGACGAATGGCTGCGCGGCACCGCCGGCATGAAGCGGGTGATCCGCGACCGCCACGGCCGCACCGTGGAGGAGGTCGACCTGGTGCGCGCCGCCATGCCGGGCAAGAGCCTGACGCTGACGATCGATCGCCGCATCCAGTACCTGGCCTATCGCGAGCTCAAGCGCGCGCTGGCCGAAACCGGTGCGGTCAGCGGCTCGGCGGTGGTGCTGGACGTCGCCACCGGCGAAGTGCTGGCGATGGCGAACCTGCCGTCGTTCAACCCGAACGCGGTGAGCGGCGGCAACCGCGATGCGCACCGCAACCGTGCCGTGACCGACCTGATCGAACCGGGTTCGACGGTGAAGCCGCTGACCGTGGCCGCCGGCCTGGAAGCGGGCGTGATCACGCCGAAGACCGTGTTCAACACCAATCCCGGCTGGATCCCGAACGGACGCTACCGCACCACCGACACCCACAACTACGGCGTGCTCGACACCACGGGCGTGATCACCAAGAGTTCGAACGTGGGCGTGTCGAAGATCGTGCACCTGCTGCCGAACGAGGCGTACTACGCCTTCATGCGCCGCGTGGGCTACGGGCGCAGCACCGGCAGCGGCTTCCCGGGTGAAAGTCCGGGTTTGCTGCTTCCGCCGTCGCGCTGGAGCGGCACCAGCAAGCAGACGATGTCGTACGGCTACGGGCTGAGCGCGACGCCGCTGCAGATCGCGCATGCCTACGCGATGCTGGGCAACCATGGCCGCGCGATCGCGCCGACCTTCGTCAAGGGCGAAGTCGGCGAAGCCGAGCAGGTGCTCGATCCGAAGATCGCCGACGAAGTGGTGCGGATGATGCAGACCGTCACCGAGCCCGGCGGCACCGCGACGCAGGCCGCGATCCTCGGCTACCACGTCGCCGGCAAGACCGGTACCGCGCGCAAGTCCGAGAATGGCGGCTATTCGCGTCGCTACGTGTCGTTCTTCGCCGGCCTGGTGCCGGTCGACAATCCGCGCTTCTCGATGGCCGTGGTCATCAACGATCCCGATCCTGCGCGCGGCTACTACGGCGGTGTGGTGTCGGCCCCGGTGTTCAAGAACGTCATGGAAGGCGCGCTGCGCCTGATGGACGTGCCGCCGGACGACATCGACACCTGGATCGCCGCGCAGCAGAAGTCCGCGTCCGCGCGCCCGGCGGCGAAGCTGGCCACGCTGGCGCCTGCGCTTGCGCCCGTCGCGCCGCCCGCTGCAGTGCCCGCGCCGGCATCGCGTGTCGTTCCGGTCACGCCGGCGCGTCCCGCGCTGCCGCAGGCCATCGACGGAGGTGCGCAATGACGCGCCGCATGTCGCTCGCCGCCCTGCTGCCGGACATCGCCGACGTGCCGGCGCTGGAGATCTCCGGCCTGGTGCAGGACAGCCGCGCGATCCGTCCCGGCGACGCCTTCGTGGCGATCGCAGGCTTCGGTGCGCATGGCCTGAAGTTCGTCGCGCAGGCGAAGGCCGCCGGCGCGGCCGTCGTGCTGTTCGAGCCGCCGATGCCGGAAGAATTCGCCTCGTCCACCGACCTCGGCATTCCGATGCTTGCGGTGCCGGGCCTGCGCGCGCGGCTCGGCGCGATGGCCGACCGCTTCCATGGCGAGGCCACGGTGGCGATGACCACCGTCGGCGCCACCGGCACCAACGGCAAGACCTCGACCGTGCAACTGCTGGCGCAGGCCTGGACCCTGCAGGGGCGTCGCGCCGGCACCATCGGCACGCTCGGCGCCGGCCTCTACGGCCATGTCGTGCCGACCGGTTTCACCACGCCGCTGGTGCTGCAGCTGCATGCGCTGCTCGCCGACCTGCGCGACCAGGGCGCGGAGGCGGTGGCGATGGAAGTCAGTTCGCACGCGCTGGACCAGGGGCGCGTCGACGGCGTGCATTTCCGAGTGGGCCTGTTCACCAATCTCACCCGCGACCATCTCGACTACCACGGCACGATGGAGCATTACGGCGCCGCGAAGGCCCGGCTCTTCGTCTGGCCGGGCCTCGAATCGGCAGTGATCAACCTCGACGACGCCTTCGGACGCGCCCTGCATGCCGGTGTGCGTGCGCATGGCGCCGCACGCGCGATCGGCGTCAGCTCGCGCGGCGAGGCCGACGCGACGCTGCGCGCCGAGGACATCGTGCCGGACCTGTCCGGCCTGAATTTCACCCTGCGCGTGGACGGCGAGGCCCATCCGGTGCGTTCGCCGCTGCTCGGCCGCTTCAACGTCGACAACCTGCTGGCGGTCGGCGGCGCGCTGCATGCGCTGGGCGAATCGCCGGCCGGCATCGCCGACCTGCTGTCGCGCCTGCAGCCGGTGCACGGCCGCATGAACCGCCTCGGCGGCGACGGCCGCCTGCCGCTGGTGGTGATCGACTACGCGCATACGCCCGATGCGCTGGAACAGGCGCTGACCAGCCTGCGCGCGCACGCCGCCGCGAAGCTGGTCTGCGTGTTCGGCTGCGGCGGCGACCGCGACACCGGCAAGCGTCCGCAGATGGCGGCGATCGCCGAGCGTCTGGCCGACGTGGTGGTGGTGACCGACGACAATCCCCGCACCGAAAGCGGCGATGCGATCGTCGCCGACATCATGGCCGGGTTCGCGAATCCGTCCGCCGCCATCGTCGAGCGCGACCGCGCCGCAGCCATCGCGCGCGCCGTCGCCACCGCCGGCGCACAGGACATCGTGCTGATCGCGGGCAAGGGACACGAGCCATACCAGGAGATCGACGGCGTGCAGCATCCGTTCGACGACACCGAGACCGCGCGCGCGGCGCTGGAGGTGCGGGCATGAAGCCGATGACGCTCTCGTCCATCGCGCGTGCCGTGAATGGCCGTCTCGTCGGCGACGATCTCGTCGTCGAGGCCCTGGTGACCGACACCCGTCGCCTGGACGCCGCCTCCGCCGCGCCGGCCCTGTTCGTCGCCATCAAGGGCGAGAATTTCGACGGCAACGACTACGTGGCACGCGCCGCCGAGCTCGGTGCGCGCGCCGCGCTGGTCTCGCGCGAGGCCCCGGGCCTGGCGATGCCGCAGGTCGTGGTCGCCAACACCGAACTGGCGCTGGCGCAGCTGGCCACCGCCATGCAGCGCGAGCGCAGCGTCAAGGTGGTCGCGGTCACCGGCAGCAACGGCAAGACCAGCGTGAAGACGCTGATCGCGACGATCCTCGCCGGCGCCGGCCGCACCTACGCGACGCCGGGCAACCGCAACAACGAGATCGGCCTGCCGTTGGCGGTGATCGACGCGCCGGAAGACGCCGAGTTCGCGGTCTACGAGATGGGCACCGGCAAGCCCGGCGACATCGCCTATCTCACCGCGATCGCGCCGCCGGACGTGGCCCTGGTCAACAACGTGGCGCCGGCGCACCTGGAGCGCATGGGCAGCCTGCTGGAGATCGCCAACACCAAGTCGGCGGTCTACGACGACCTGCGCGACGGCGGCGTGGCCGCGATCAACGCCGATGACGCGTTCGCCCCGTATTTCGCCGAACGCGCGCACGGCCACCGCCTGATCCGCTACGGGCTGGAGGCCAATGCCGACATCACCGCGCGCGACATCCGCCTGCTGGCCGAGGGCTCGCGCTTCGTGCTGGTCACGCCCGAAGGCGAGGCCGAGGTGTCGCTGGCGATGCCGGGCCGCCACAACGTGCTCAACGCGCTGGCCGCCGCCGCGCTGGCGATGGGCGCGGGCGTGCCGCTGGCGATCATCGCCGCCGGCATCGACGCCACGCGTCCGGTGCACGGCCGGCTGAACACGCATGCGCTCGGCGAAGGCATCACCCTGATCGACGACAGCTACAACGCCAACCCGGGCTCGCTGCATGCGGCCATCGACACCCTGGCCACGGCCGGCGGTGCGCGCTGGCTGGTGCTGGGCGACATGCGCGAGCTGGGCGAGGACGCGGTCGCGCTGCATGCCGAGGTCGGTCGCCGCGCGAAGGCGTCCGGCGTCGCCCGGCTGTACACGCTGGGCGCGCTCAGCGCTGCGACCGCCGAGGCCTTCGGCGAGGGCGCGACGCATTTCGAAGACCATGCCGCACTGGCCGCCGCGCTGCGCGCGGACATCGCCGCGCGCGCAGCGTCGGGCGACGGCGCTGCGCAGCCGCTGCGCGTGCTGGTGAAGGGGTCGCGCGGCAGCGCGATGGACAGGATCGTGAAAGACATGCTCGCGACCGGCCCGCAGGCCGGCGGCGCGCACGGGGGAGACACACATGCTGCTTGAACTGACGCGCTGGCTCGAACAACTGCAAAGCCTGTTCGGCCTGTTCGGCTACCTGACCTTCCGCGGCATCCTTGCGGCGCTGACCGCGCTCGGCCTGTCGCTGTGGTGGGGACCGTACGTGATCGATCGACTGAAGCTGCTCAAGGGCGGCCAGCCGATCCGCACCGACGGCCCGCAGTCGCACTTCTCCAAGGCCGGCACGCCGACCATGGGCGGTGCGCTGATCCTGCTCACCGTGCTCGCGTCGGTGCTGCTGTGGGGCGACCTGCGCAACCGCTACGTCTGGCTGGTGCTGGCGGTGATGGTCGCGTTCGGCTGGATCGGCTGGTGGGACGACTGGATCAAGATCGTCAAGCGCGATCCGAACGGCATGAAGTCGCGCACCAAGTACGCGCTGCAGTCGGTGTTCGGCCTCGCCGCTGGCCTGTTCCTGTACTTCACCGCCGACGTGCAGTCCGCGACCACGCTGTACATCCCGTTCTTCAAGAACGTGGCGCTGCCGCTGGTCGGCATCGGCGGCACGATCTTCTTCGTCGCGGTCGCGTACTTCTGGATCGTCGGTTTCTCCAATGCGGTGAACCTGACCGACGGCCTCGACGGCTTGGCGATCATGCCCACCGTGCTGGTCGCCTGCGCGCTGGGCGTGTTCGCCTACGCCACCGGCAACGTCAAGTTCGCCACCTACCTGCAGATCCCCATCGTGCCCGGCGCGGGCGAGCTGGTGATCATCTGCGCGGCGATCGCCGGCGCGGGCCTGGGCTTCCTGTGGTTCAACACCTATCCGGCGATGGTGTTCATGGGCGACCTCGGCGCGCTGGCGCTGGGCGCGGTGCTCGGCGCCATCGCGGTGATCGTCCGCCAGGAGCTGGTGCTGGTGCTGATGGGCGGCATCTTCGTCATCGAGACTCTGTCGGTGATGATCCAGGTCGCCTCGTTCAAGCTCACCGGAAAACGCGTGTTCCTGATGGCGCCGATCCACCACCACTTCGAGAAGAAGGGCTGGCCGGAGCCGCGCGTCATCGTCCGCTTCTGGATCATCTCGGTGATCCTCGTCCTCGTCGGCCTCGCCACCCTGAAGATCCGTTGATGAGCCACTGGTTCCCGCCCCTGTCGCGTTTCGGTCTCGGCCAGCAGGCCACGCGTCTCGACGCGTTGCCCGGCCGCTTCGACCCGTGGCTGCTCGGCGTGGCGTTCGCGCTCGCCGGCATGGGCGTGGTGATGGTCGCGTCCAGCTCGATCGCGATCGGCGAGGGCCTGGACGTCGGTCCGTACTACTTCCTGACCAAGCACCTGATGTTCCTCGTGCTCGGCGCCTGCGTCGCCGGCTTCCTCATGCGCACCGAGCTGAAGTCCATCGAGCAGAAGGACCGGCTGCTGCTGGTGCTGTGCTTCGTGCTGCTGCTGCTGGTGTTCGTGCCCGGCATCGGCAAGACGGTGAATGGCGCCAAGCGCTGGCTCAACTTCGGGATCATGGGCTTCCAGGCGGTGGAAGCGGTGAAGCTGATGTACATCGTCTGGCTCGCCAGCTACCTGGTGCGCTTCCGCGACGAGGTCAACGCGACCTGGAGCGCGATGTTCAAGCCGCTGGGCGTGGCGGTGGCGCTGGTCGCGCTGCTGATCCTCCAGCCGGATTTCGGTTCGCTGTCGCTGATCCTCGCCATCACCGCCGGCATGCTGGTGCTCGGCGGCGTGCACATGCCGCGCATGTTCGGCCCGGTGCTGGTCGGCCTGCCGGTGCTGGCGCTGATCGCGATCGCCGAACCGTACCGCTGGCGCCGATTCACCTCGTTCTGGGATCCGTTCGCAGATCCCTTCGGCAGCGGCTACCAGCTGTCGAACGCACTGATGGCCATCGGTCGCGGCGAATGGTTCGGCGTCGGCCTCGGCGGTTCGGTGCAGAAGCTGTCCTACCTGCCGGAAGCGCATACCGACTTCATCCTCGCGGTCATCGCCGAGGAGCTGGGGTTCGTCGGTGTCTGCCTGGTGATCGCGCTCTATGCCGTGCTCGTCGGCCGCGCCTTCTGGATCGGCCTGAAGTGCGTCGAGATGCGCCGCCATTTCGCCGGCTATTGCGCGTTCGGCATCGCGCTGTGGATGGCGCTGCAGAGCTTCGTGTCGATCGGCGTGAACCTCGGCCTGCTGCCGACCAAGGGCCTGACCCTGCCGCTGATTTCCTCCGGTGGCTCCAGCGTGCTCGGCACCTGCGCCGCGATCGGCCTGCTGCTGCGCATTTCCTACGAACTGGACCGCGCCGAGCGCCAGGTCGCGCGCCTGCGCGGCGAGGCCGCGCAGGTGTCGGCGGGCATCGAGCCGGGCACGCCGCCGCAGACCGCGCAGCCACTGCCTTCGACCACCGCATCGGCGATCGGCAGCGTGTCGCTCGGAAGCGGGCCGCGCGGCACCAGCCGCCTGCGCGATCGCGTCGAGCCGAGTTTCGGGAGGGGCGCATGAGCACCTCGACCGCAGGTCATGGCGCACCCGTGATGATCCTCGCCGGTGGCACCGGCGGGCACATCTTCCCCGGCCTCGCGCTCGCGGCCGTGCTGCGCGCGCGCGGCATCCCGGTGCTGTGGCTGGGCGCGGAAGGCGGCATGGAAACCCGTCTGGTGCCGCAGCACGGCATCGAGATCGAGACCATCGCGATCTCCGGCGTGCGCGGCAAGGGCCTGGGCACGCTGCTGCGCGCACCGCTGCGCGTGCTCTCGGCGATCCGCAGCGCGCGCGACCTGCTGCGCAAGCACCAGCCGCGCGCCGTGGTCAGCTTCGGCGGCTTCGCGGCCGGCCCGGGTGGCATCGCCTCGGTGCTCGCCGGCATCCCGCTGCTGGTGCACGAACAGAACCGCGCGCCGGGCATGACCAATCGCGTGCTCGCGCGTTTCGCGCGCCGCGTGCTGACCGGCTTCCCGGATGCCTTCCCGGGCAGGGAAACCGTGGTCGGCAATCCGGTGCGCGAGGTGATCGCGCAGGTACCACCGCCGCGCGAACGCTTCGCCGGTCGCGGCGACGACGACATGCGCGTGCTCGTGCTCGGCGGCAGCCAGGGGGCGCGCGCGCTCAACGCGGCGATGCCGTCCGCGCTGCGCCAGCTGGAAGGCGCGGGCGTGATCGTCCGCCACCAGTGCGGCGAGCGCATGCGCGAGGAAGCGGAAAAAGCCTATGCCGAGGCCGGCGTCGTCGCCTCGGTCGAACCCTTCATCGCCGACATGGCCGCGGCCTACGCCTGGGCCGACGTGGTGGTGTGCCGCGCCGGCGCGCTGACCCTCGCCGAACTGTGCTCGGCCGGCGTCGGCAGCGTGCTGGTGCCGCTGCCGACCGCGGTCGACGACCACCAGACCAAGAACGCGCAATACCTCGCCCAGCGTCGCGCCGCCGTGCTGCTCAGGCAGGACGACGAACTCGCGTCGAAGCTGGCGATGGAGCTGCGCAATTTCATCCTCGATCCTGCGAAGCGGCTGTTCATGGCCGAAGCCGCACGATCGCTCGCCAGGAACGACGCGGCAGACCGCGTCGCCGATGCTGTGCTGCAGGAGGCACGCCCATGATCCGCCGACTGCTCGATACCCAGGACCTGTCCAAGGCCTTCCCCCGCGTCCACTTCGTCGGCATCGGCGGCGCCGGCATGAGCGGGATTGCCGAAGTGCTGTGCACGCTGGGCTACCAGGTGTCCGGTTCCGACAACGCCGACAATGCGACCACGCGGCGCCTCGCGTCGCTGGGCATCACCGTCTGCCGTGGCCACGCCGCCGCCAACGTGCTCGGCGCCGATTGCGTGGTCGTGTCCAGCGCGATCAAGCGCGAGAACCCGGAGTGGATGGAAGCGCGGGCGCAGCGCATCCCGGTGGTGCCGCGCGCCGAGATGCTGGCCGAACTGATGCGCTTCCGTCGCGGTATCGCGATCGCCGGCACGCACGGCAAGACCACCACCACTTCGCTCACCGCCAGCGTGCTCGCCGAGGGCGGGCTGGATCCGACCTTCGTGATCGGCGGCCAGCTGCTCGCGGCCGGCGCCAATGCGCGCCTCGGCAGCGGCGACTGGCTGGTGGCCGAGGCCGACGAAAGCGACGGCAGCTTCCTGCGCCTGAATCCGTCGATCGCGGTCGTCACCAACATCGACGCCGACCACCTGGAAAACTACGGCGGCGACTTCGCCCGCGTGCAGGCTGCGTTCTCCGAATTCCTGCATCGCCTGCCGTTCTACGGCCTGGCCGTGCTGTGCATCGACGACCCGGAAGTCGCCATGCTCGCCGCCGACATGCCGCGACACGTGATCAGCTACGGTTTCGCACCCGAGGCCGACGTGCGCGCCGAGGATGTCGAGCAGGCCGGTCCGGCGATGCGCTTCACGCTGTGCCTGCCCGACGGCACGCGCACCCCGACGACCCTGGCGCTGCCCGGTCGCCACAACGTGCAGAACGCCCTGGCCGCCGCCACGATCGGCTGGCAGCTCGGCGTCGCGCCGACGACCATCGCGCGGGCGCTGGAAAAGTTCGCCGGCATCGGTCGCCGCTTCAACCTGCTTGCCGAACTCACCACCGCGCAGGGCGCGAAGGTGCAGCTGGTCGACGACTACGGCCATCACCCGAAGGAACTGGAAGCGGTGTTCGAGGCCGCGCGCGGTGGCTGGCCGGATCGCCGGCTGGTGGTCGCGTTCCAGCCGCATCGCTACAGCCGCACGCGGGATCTCTTCGACGACTTCGCCGCCGTGCTGTCGAACGTCGATGCGCTGGTGCTGACCGAGGTCTATCCGGCCGGCGAAGCGCCGATCGCCGGCGCCGACGCCAAGTCGCTGGCGCGCAGCATCCGCGCGCGCGGCCGCATCGATCCCGTGGTCGTCGGCGGTGCCGCCGATCTCGCCCAGGTGCTGCCCGACGTGCTCCGCGACGGCGACCTGCTGCTGATGATGGGCGCGGGCGACATCGGCCATGCCGCGCAGCAGATCGCCACCCACGGCTTCCACCACGAAAACAATGAGGGACACCGGTCGTGAGCATCGCCACGCCATCGCCGCGTTTCACTGATCCGAGCGTCTTCGGCCGCGTCGCCGTGCTCATGGGCGGCACCAGCGCCGAACGCGAGGTCTCGCTCGACTCCGGCCGTAACGTGCTGGACGCGCTGCGCGCGCGCGGCGTCGACGCGCACGCCGTTGACGGCATTCCGGCTTTGACCGAGGCCTTGGTCGCGAACAAGTACGACCGCGTTTTCAATATTCTGCACGGCGGCGATGGCGAGAACGGTGTGCTGCAAGGCTTGTTGCAAGCGCTGGGCGTGCCTTACACTGGACCGGGCGTGCTCGCCTCGGCGCTCACGCTCGACAAGATCCGCACCAAACAAGTGTGGATGTCGGCTGGTCTGCCGACCGCGCGCTTCGTGCGCGTGCCAGCAGGTGGCGACTTGGCCGCCGCCGCGCGAGAACTCGGTTTGCCCGTATTCGTCAAGCCGTCGACCGAAGGCTCCAGTGTCGGCGTGTTCCGCATCATGAGCGAGGACGATCTCAAGCCCGCGCTCGAATTCGCGGCGAAGTACGAAGGCGAATTGCTGGCCGAACAAATGCTCACCGGCGGCGAGTTCACCGTCGGCGTTCTCGGCGATGTCGCGCTGCCGTCGGTGCGCATCGTGCCGGCCAGCGGTTGGTACGACTATCACGCGAAATACATCGCCGAGGACACGCAATACCTGTGTCCCGGGCTCGAAGGCGATGACGAGGCGCAGATTCGCGCATTGGCGCTCGCGGGTTTCCGCGCAGCCGGGTGCAGCGGTTGGAGTCGCGTCGATGTGATGCGGCACGCCGATGGCCGTTTCATGTTGATGGAGATCAACACCGCACCGGGCATGACCAGCCACTCGCTGGTGCCCAAGGCCGCGGGCCAGATCGGCATCGATTTCGAGACCCTCTGCTGGATGGTGCTCGAGACATCGATCGACGCTGCTGCAGGTCCGGAGGTGGGCGGCCGATGAACGCCTTCCTGCGACTCGTCGCGTGGCTGCTGGCCCTGGCACTGGTGACGCTGCCCGTTGTGGCGGTCATCCAGGGCTGGGTCGGCGCCGAGCGCTGGCCGCTGCGCACGCTGCGCGTGGTCGGCGACCTCGAGCGCGTCGACGCCGCGCGGCTGCGCGCGACCGTCATGCCCTACGCGCATCGCGGCTTCTTCGCGGTGCGCCTGGAGGATGCGCAGGCGGCGGTGGCGAAGCTGCCGTGGGTCGAGTCGGCGGAAGTGCGCAAGCAGTGGCCCGACGTGCTGATCGTGCGCGTCGAGGAGCATCGGCCGTTCGCGTGGTGGGGCGATGACCAGCTGCTGTCGGAGCGCGGTCGTTTCTTTCCCGCCGCCGACGTGGCCGTGCCGAAGGGCTTGCCGCGTTTCGAAGGTCCGGTGTCGCGCAGCAGCGACCTCGTGGCCCTGTACAACGAGGCGCGCGCGCTGTTCGCGCCGATGGGCATCGATGTGCAGGCGCTGCGCCTCGATGCGCGCGGCAGTTGGTCGATGACCCTGTCCAACGGCGCCGAACTGCTGCTCGGCCGCGACGATGCGCGCCTGCGCCTGGCGCGGTTCGCGCGGCTGCTGCCGCAGCTGCAGGCGCAGGACCCGCGCACGCTCGCGCGCGCCGACCTGCGCTACACCAACGGTTTCGCGCTGACCTGGCGCGAGGCCGAAGCGCCAGGCAAGACGATCGGCGCGCCCGCATCGGCCGCACCCGGCGTCGCGCCGAACGCAACACCCCAACAGGCGAATCCGGCCGGCACCACCGCTCGGGTCGCTCACCTCAAGAATTTCCCGATGTTCCACTTCCGATCCACGGCCCTGCCCACATGAACCGCAAAGGCGACAAATCGCTCATCGTCGGCCTCGACATCGGCACCTCGAAAGTGGTGGCGCTGGTGGGCGAGTACGCGCCGGGCAACCCGATCGAAGTGATCGGCATCGGCACGCACGAATCGCGCGGACTCAAGCGCGGCGTGGTCGTCGACATCGAGTCGACCGTGCAGTCGATCCAGCGCGCGATCGAGGAAGCCGAGCTGATGGCCGGCTGCGAGATCCGCTCGGTCTACGCGTCGATCTCAGGCAACCACGTGCAGTGCCGCAACTCGCCCGGCATCGTGCCGATCCGCGACGGCGAAGTCAGCTACATGGACCTCGACCGCGTACTGGAAGCGGCCAAGGCGGTGGCGATCCCGGCCGACCAGAAGATCCTGCACGCGATCCCGCGCGACTACGTGCTCGACGATTCGCAGGAAGGCATCCGCAACCCGGTCGGCATGACCGGCGTGCGCCTGGAGGTGCACGCGCACCTAGTGGTGTGCGCGCAGTCGGCGGCGGCGAACATCAGCAAGTGCGTGCAGCGCTGCGGCCTGCAGGTGGACGACCTGATCTTCTCCTCGCTGGCCTCCAGCACTGCGGTGCTGACCAGCGACGAGCGCGAACTGGGCGTGGTGCTGGTCGACATCGGCGCGGGTACGACCGACATCGCGGTGTTCGTGCACGGCGCGATCTGCCACACCGCGTCGCTGCCGATCGCCGGCGACCACGTCACCAACGACATCGCGCACATGCTGCGCACGCCGACGCCGGAAGCCGAGCAGATCAAGGTCCGCTACGCCTGCGCGCTGGCCCAGCTGGCGACGGCGGAGGAGAGCATCCAGGTGCCCAGCGTCGGCGATCGCCCGCCGCGCCGCCTGCCGCGCCACGCGCTGGCGCAGGCGGTGCAGGGCCGCTACGAGGAAATCTTCGAGATGGTGCAGGCCGAACTGCGCCGCTCGGGCTTCGAGGAACTGGTGCGCGCCGGCATGGTGCTCACCGGCGGCGCCTCGAAGATGGAAGGCGTGGTCGAACTGGCCGAGGAAATGCTGCAGATGCCGGTGCGCGTGGGCATCCCGCAGCACGTCAGCGGGCTGGGCGAAGTGGTCGGCAACCCGGTGCACGCCACCGGCGTCGGCCTGCTCCTGATGGGCAGCCAGATCGAGCATCCGCGCCGCCCGGTGATTCCCGCCGGTCGCGCGCTCGGCGTGTTCAACAAGCTGCGGAACTGGTTCAAGGGCGAGTTTTGACGATGCGATCCATGGACGACGGCAGAAGCCCGGGATGGGTGCAAGTGAAACGCGACAGCGATCCGACAGACAACAACAGCGATACCTATAAATAGACGAGGACACGGACATGGCATATTTCGAACTGGTCGAAAAGATGGCCCCGAATGCGGTCATCAAGGTCGTTGGCGTGGGCGGCGGCGGCGGCAACGCCGTGGCGCACATGGTCAACGGCTGCATCGAAGGCGTGGAGTTCATCACCGCGAACACCGATTCGCAGGCGATCAAGAACTGCGGCGCCAAGCTCCAGCTGCAGCTGGGCAGCAACGTCACCAAGGGCCTGGGCGCCGGCGCGAACCCGGAGGTCGGCCGCCAGGCCGCGCTGGAAGACCGCGAGCGCATCATGGACGCCCTGCAGGGCGCGGACATGGTGTTCATCACCGCCGGCATGGGCGGCGGCACCGGCACCGGCGCCGCGCCGGTCGTCGCGCAGCTGGCCAAGGAGATGGGCATCCTCACCGTGGCCGTGGTCACCAAGCCGTTCCCGTTCGAGGGCCGCCGCCGCATGCAGGTGGCGCTCAAGGGCATCGAGGAGCTGTCGCAGCACTGCGACTCGCTGATCACGATCCCGAACGAGAAGCTGATCACCGTGCTCGGCCGCAACGCCACGATGATCCAGGCGTTCCGCGCCGCCAACGACGTGCTGCAGGGCGCGGTGCAGGGCATCGCCGACCTGATCGTGCGTCCGGGCCTGATCAACGTCGACTTCGCCGACGTGCGTACCGTCATGTCCGAAATGGGCCTGGCGATGATGGGCACCGGCACCGCGCGCGGCGACGACCGTGCGCAGGCTGCGGCCGAGGGCGCGATCAACAACCCGCTGCTCGACGACGTCAACCTGGCCGGCGCCAACGGCATCCTGGTCAACATCACCGCCGGCCCGGACTTCACCATGGCCGAGTTCGACGAAGTGGGCCGCACGATCGAGAACTTCGCATCGGAAGACGCGACCGTCGTGATCGGCACCGTGCTCGATCCGGACATGCAGGACGAGGTGAAGGTCACCGTGGTCGCCACCGGCCTGAACCGCGCCGTCTCGCGCCAGGCCGTGCGTGATCGCGACGAAGGCCACGTGCCGGCGCGTCGTCCGCAGGTGCAGCTGATCAACACCCAGGGCCGTCGCGACGGCACCACCGGGATGATGATCGACGAGCCGGCGGCGTTCACCCCGGGCGCGGGCATCGCCGCCAACCTGCGTGGTCGCGGCAGCGATGCCTCGACCCCGGCCGCCGCCGATTTCGGCAGCGACAGCAGCTACCTGGACATCCCGGCGTTCCTCCGCCGCCAGGCGGACTGATCGCCGGTTGATCCAACGGGGAATGCCGGGTCCGCCATGGCCCGGCACCTCCCCGCGCCGTGTCCCTTTACCCGCCGGGTCGTCCGGCCCGGCGGGTTTTTCTCCTGTTTCGGGTGCCTGCCGCGATGCCGCCGTGACGATGCCGGCGTGCAGCACTTCGGCGCGATGTTCAATGCTTGAACGAATCCTGAACGCTCGGTAACGTGCGTCCCGGGGAGGCCGTCAATGGACGGATGGGAACGACTCCCCGTCCATTCCGACTGGATGTCCGACCGCCACCGTTCACGCAGGCCTGTCCATGCACTCGACCTATCCCGAAGGACCGTCGTCCGTACCTCCGCGCCTGACCGAAGCCAGCGCGACCTATCGTCGTCATGCATGGCTCGCGATGGGCGGCCTGCTGCTGTTCATCGTCGTCTATGTCGGATTGCTGGTCTGGTTCGTGCGGACCGCGCTCCGCCTCTTCTCCGCGCTGGCCGCCGGCAACGGCGATGGCCTGGTTTCCTTCATCGCTGGCGCCTGCGCGCTGTTCCTCGCGATCTTCATGGCCAAGGCGCTGCTGTTCAACAAGCGCGCCCGCGATACGCGCGACGACATCGAACTCAAGCCCGCCGACCAGCCGGAACTGTTTGCCTTCCTGTACCGGCTGGCCGACGAGGCCGGCGCGCCGAGGCCGCGTCGCGTGTTCCTCTCGGCGCACGTCAACGCCTGCGTCTTCTACGACCTGTCGCCGCTGAACCTGATCTTTCCGTCGAAGAAGAATCTCGAGATCGGCATGGGGCTGGTCAACGTCCTGAATCTGGGCGAATTCAAGGCCGTGCTGGCCCACGAATTCGGCCACTTCGCCCAGCGCTCCATGGCCGTCGGCCGCTGGGTCTATGTCGCGCAGCAGGTCGCCGCGCACATCGTCGCCAAGCGCGATGCGCTGGACGACTTCCTCAAGGGCTTGTCGCGCATCGATTTCCGCATCGCCTGGGTCGGATGGTTGCTGTCGCTGATCGTCTGGTCGATCCGGTCGCTGGTGGAAGTGCTCTTCCGCGGTGTGGTGCTCGCGCAGCGGGCGCTGTCCCGCGAGATGGAATACCAGGCCGACCTGGTGGCGGTTTCGCTGACCGGCAGCGACGCCCTTGTCCACGCGCTGCACCGGCTGGGTGCGGCGGACGAGGCGTGGAACACCGCCCTGGGTTTCGGCAGCAGCGAAGCCGGGAACGAGCGCCCTGTCGCCGACCTGTTCGCCGTGCAGGCACGCGTCATCGACCGGATGCGCGAAGTGCTGGCCGATCCGGGATACGGTGCGTCGCCCGACCGTCCGGCCGAACGCGATGGCGCCCACCGGATTTTCCGTGCCGAGATCGCCCAGCCGCCGCAGATGTGGTCGACGCACCCGTCGAACGAAGCGCGCGAAGCGAACGTCAAGCGCACGTACATTCCCTGCGAGATCGACGATCGCCCCGCGATCGTGCTGTTCCGCGATGCGGATGCGCTGAAGGCGCGCATCACCCGCGACCTGCATCGCGGAGAACAGGCCGAGCCCGCGCCGATCGAGGCGTCCCTGCGTCGCCTCGATGCCGAGTACGAGCGTCCGTCCATGTCCCGACGCTATCGCGGCGCCTACCTCGGTCGATCGGTCGTGCGCCGTGCGTCGCGCGCGAGCGAGCTGTATGCGGCCGCCAGCGAGATCGGCGACCCGCTCACCGCGATCGATGCGCTGTATTCGGAAGACGATGGCGAACGCATCGAAAGCCTGCGCGAGATGGAGCAGCAGCGCGGATTGCTCCACGCGATCGTCGAGGGCGACCTGCAGGCCACCGGCGGCATGGTGCAGTGGCGGGGTACGCAGGTGTCGCGCAAGGCCTTGCCCGGCGTGCTGGCTGAACTGGACGCTGAAATCGCGCCTTTGCGCGATGCCGTGGATGCGCACGATCGCCGCTGCCGCGGTGCGCATCTTGCTGCCGCCGAGCGACTGGGGCCGGCCTGGGCGGAACTGTTGCGTGGCCAGCTGGCGGCACTGCACTACGCCGAGCACGCCATTGCCGATATCCATGACGCCAGGGGGTTGTTCCAGAACACCTATGAAGTGGTCACTGCGGACCGGAAGGTGTCCGAATCGGAATTGCGCCGCCTGGTCGCGGCCTGCAACCAGTTGCACACGGCGATGGACAACGCGCACCAGGTCGGTGCCGGCGTCGTTCTCGACAGCCGGCTGGCGGCGGAACTGGACGTGCCGCCCGGCACCGTGCTGTTCAGGGACGGGTTCGGCATGTCCCGCGCCACCGAGGAGAACATCAACACCTGGCTGAACGTCTGCGACGGCTGGCTGCAGACCGTGCTCGGACCCCTTGGCGCGCTGCGTCGCGCTGCGCTGGAGGCCCTGCTGAAAACCGAGGACGACGTGGCGCGGCGCCTGCGCGAGGGCGATGCCGATCCTCAGCCGATGGACCGCACCCGGGTCCCGGAAGGCTACATCGTGCAATTGCCTGGGCAAGGCCGGAAGCTGCAGAGGAAGCTCGGCTGGTGGGACAGGTTCCAGACCGCGGACGGCTGGATTCCCGGAACAGCGCGCGTCGCGGTTGCCGGCGGCATTGTCGGTGCGGTGTTCGCCTTCGGCGGCAGCGTCGGCCTGACCACGATCAGCATCTACAACGGCCTCGACCGGGAGGTCGCGGTGAGCGTCGACGGAGAGACGGTCAACGTGCCTGCGAATGGCCACGAGACGCTGAGCATCCCGAATCTCGAACGTCACCAGGTCGAAACCCGGATCGCGTCCAGCAGCGAAACCGTGGAGTCGTTCGAAGGCGAGGCTGCGGCAGGCGCGCCGCACCTGGTCTACAACGTCGCTGGCGCCGCCGCGCTGGTGAGCTGGACCGCCGTCTACGGATCCGAGACCGAAGTGCCGCAGCAGTCGTTGGGTGCCGTGCGCTGGACGGAAACCGATGCGGACTTCGTCTTCGAGGAACCGCCGCAGTCGATCTCCACCAAGGGCGAAGGCGGCACGCGCAGCGTCCTCACCGCCTTTTCCGATGCGCCGCCGATGCGGATCGTGTCCTTGCTCGACGACGATGACGCGGCGATCCGCACGATTGCCGAAGCGCATGCCCGCTGGGATTCTTCCTCCAGCCCGCACCTGACGGAGTGGCTGATGCGCGCCAGGGACGGCGGCAAGCTGCCTTCGATCATCGCCGCGCGCCTGGCCCGCGATCCGGCCGACATCGCCGCGATGCGCGTCGAACAGGACATCACCGAAGGCGCCGCGCACGATGCCGTCTGCGCGCGTCATCGTTCGCTCGCCGAAGCGCCCGGCGCGAAACCCGCGCTGCATTATCTCGCGCTGCGCTGCATCGACGATACCGCGCGGCGCAACGACGCGGCGCTGGCGGCGCACGCGAAGTGGCCGCAGGAGCCGTGGCTGATCTTCGCCGCCGGCTACGCGCACGCCAACCGCGCAGAATGGGCACAGGCGCGTCCGCTGCTGGAGCGCGCGATGCGCATCCCCGGGATGGCCGAAACGGTGGTGCCCGATCTGGCGCGCATCCGTCGCGCCCAGGGCGAGGACAAGGCGCACGAGACGCTCGCCGATGCGTCGGCCTATCTGGCCATGATGCGTGCACTCGAGGCCGGAACGGAAACCCAAGGCACCTGGGCCGAGGCCTACCGGCATCTGGCCCGAGGCGATCTGGAGACCGCCGTCCAGCAGGCCGGCAGCGACGAGGATGCGCTGGCGCAGCTGTTGCCGCTGATCGCGGGCTCCGATGGCGCGTCCAAGGCCTGGTCGCAGCGTGCGCTGGCGATGTCGCCGCCGGCGTCCCCCCAGGGCGCCTCGATCTGGATCCGCTATGCCCTGGCCTTGCGCGACGGCGGCGATGTGGACGCCGCGCGGATCGCGGCCGAGCGGCGGGATCCCGAAGAGGCGGCCGCGCTCCTGCGTTTCATCGACGCCTGGCGCGCAGGCGCTTCTCCCCAGGCGGCCGAAGCTGCACTGGGCGAGATCAGTCCGATCGGCCGGGGAACCGCCTACGCGATGGCCGTCGTGCTGTCCGGGCCCCGTTGCCCGTCGAACTGGCGACTGCTCGCGCAGCGTCTGCTGCTTCCGGTGGAGCGTCCCTACTTCGGCTGAGCTCGGGGGCGCGGGCGTTGCGGCACGGAAACGATACGTGCCGCCGCTTTCGTTCAGGTTCAGCCTGCCGCGTGCTAATCTCCTCAGCCGATGTCCTGCGGATGCAGGCTTTTCCACGCGAAACCGCCGACGCGACGACGCCTCCACGACACCGCCCATGGCCCAGCAACGCACCCTGCAGAACATGATCCGCGCCACCGGCGTGGGCCTGCACAGCGGCGACAAGGTCTTCCTGACCCTGCGCCCGGCCCCGGTCGATACCGGCATCGTGTTCCGTCGCGTCGACCTGGATCCCGTCGTCGAAATTCCCGCCCGCGCCGACCTGGTCACCGAGACCATGCTCTGCACCGGCCTCAGCCGCGAGGGTGGCAAGGCGATGACCGTCGAACACCTGATGTCCGCGCTCGCGGGCCTGGGCGTCGACAATCTCTACGTCGAGCTGTCGGCACCGGAAGTGCCGATCATGGACGGCTCCTCCGGCCCGTTCGTGTTCCTGCTGCAGTCGGCCGGCATCGTCGAGCAGAACGCCCCGAAGCGCTTCATCCGCATCCTCGACACCGTGGAAGTGCGCGATGGCGACAAGGTCGCCCGCTTCGAGCCCTACGACGGCTTCCGCCTCGGTTTCACCGTCGAATTCAACCATCCGGCCATTCCCGCGTCGCGCTCGCGCGCGGAGGTCGAGTTCTCGACCGAGAACTACATCCGCGAAGTCAGTCGCGCCCGTACCTTCGGCTTCATGCGCGACCTCGAGTTCATGCGCGAGCGCAACCTCGGCCTCGGCGGCTCGATGGACAACGCGATCGTGCTCGACGAATTCCGCGTGCTGAACGACGACGGCCTGCGTTATGCCGACGAGTTCGTCCGCCACAAGATCCTCGATGCCGTCGGCGACCTGTACCTGGCCGGCCATCCCATCCTCGGCGCCTACGAAGGCTTCAAGTCCGGCCACGCCCTCAACAACAAGCTGGTTCGCGCCCTCCTGGCGGCCACCTCGGCCTGGGACATCGTCACCTTCGACGACCGGACGCCGGTGCCGGTGGTCTACGGCGCCCTGCAGCCGGCCTGACCCCGGGTCTGACCCTCCGGTCTCCCGCGCCGCACCTGCCAGTCCAGCCGTGCATTTCGCCCGCCAGAGTCAGGCAACTTGCCTGATCCGTGAACTTGCGCGGCATTTTTAACGAAATCCAAACGAAAAGGCCCCGGCTTCTTAACCCCCGGCCGGCGTCCGGCCAGTAGGATGCGTCCTTCGCGTCCGTCGGGCGCCCCGGTTCGGGGTGGTCGACGGATGGACTCAGGACGAGTCCGGCTTCGACGGATCCTCGTCGCGGCCAGCGAGCGCGGCCGCGAACGCTTCACGCGCGGCGGCCGAGAGTGGGGGAGCCGAGTGGCTGGTCGACGTCCCGACGGCGGGTGCGCGCATCGCGTGCGGTCCGCTCGCGACCTTGACCACCAGTTCGGTCACCTCCAGTCCGATGGACCGGGCCACTTCGAGGACGTCGGTCGCCGCAAGCCGCAGCTTGGCATGCCAGACCGGCGCATCCACCAGGTAGACGAGTCGTCCGCGGTTGATGTTCGCCAGGCGCGCATGCGCGGCGACGCCAGGCGGAAGACCCGGACGCAGTTGCAGATCCAACGCTTCGAGCCACATCGCCCGCCGCAGGAACAGTTTGCCCGGGTCATTGGCGTCGCCCTCGAGCAAGGCATCGGCGGCGATCTTCGGGCCCGCAGGGCGGGACGGGGGAGGAGGGTTGTATCGAGAACGGGACATTGGCCGCATGACTGTACACAGCTTCGACGAAAATACGCAGCACCGGACAGGCGCCGACGATCAGTCGCAGGCGCATGATGTCGCGCATCCGCGCCGTCCGCCGGTGCTGCTGCTCGCCCAGCACCACATGCGCGTCGCCGCGCATACGCTCGCCCGGGTCTGCGCCAGCGCTGCGCGCGGCACCTGGTCCTTCCTCATCGCCACCGGCCATCGCGGCCGCGTCGCCATGCAGGCCCGGCCGGGCATGGCCGCAGTCGCGCTGGTGACCATCGGCGTGGGCCTGGGGGCGATCGGCGACGGCCTCGTCCGCGACTTGCACCACGACCGCCTGAAAGTGGCGGTGCGGGAGCAGGAGCGCACCCTCGACGCCACCCGCCGCGAGGCGCAGCGCGAAGTGAACGCGCTCGCCGCGCGCATGGCCGAACTGCAGGCCGAAGCCAACCGCCTGAACGCGCTCGGCGAACGGCTGACCCGCGCCGCCCAGCTCGGCGATGGCGAATTCGACTTCGACAAGCCGGTGGGCGTCGGTGGCGCCGGCCCGGTCCGCGACATGCAGGCCCGCGAACTGCGCAACGGCATGGCCGGTCTGGACGCGCAGCTGCGCCATTCCGGCAACCAACTGTCCGTGCTGGAGGCCCTGCTGTTCAACCGCGAGCTGGACAGGAGCAGCCTGCCGACCGGCCTGCCGATCCACCAGAGCTACATCACCTCGGGGTTCGGCTATCGCGCGGACCCCCTGGGCGGCGGCAGCCAGTTCCACAAGGGCGTCGATTTCGAGGCGAACACCGGCGATCCGGTGCTGACCGTCGCCGATGGCGTCGTCACCTACTCCGGCATGCGCTCGGGCTACGGCTACGTGATCGAGGTCGACCACGGCAACGGCTACGTGACCCGCTACGCCCATAATTCGCGCCTGACCCGCCAGGTCGGCGACCTCGTCCGCCGCGGCGAGGAAGTGGCCAAGGCCGGTTCCACCGGGCGCTCGACCGGCGCCCATGTCCACTTCGAGGTCTGGGAAAACGGCGTGGTGGTGAACCCCGCGCAGTTCCTGGGCCAGACCGGTGCGCCCGTGACCGGCGGCAAGGCCGCGACGCGGGGCTGACACAGGCCACCCCGGGGGGCTTGATACCTCGGGGCGGCGGCACCAAGTACAATGGAACGTTGCAGGGCGCTCTGCGCCCTTTTTTTATTGCCGTGGATGGCCGTCGGACGGCCTGTGCGGCCCAACCAGCCCGGACCCTTTCCGCCCATGCTCAATCGCCTGTTGACCAGCATCTTCGGTAGCCGCAACGATCGCCTGATCAAGCAGCTCAGCGGCATCGTCAAGAAGATCAACGCACTCGAAGCGCAGATGGAAGCGCTGTCGGATGCCGAACTCCAGGCGAAGACGCCCGAGTTCAAGGACCGCATCGCCAAGGGCGAATCGCTCGACAAGATCCTGCCGGAGGCCTTCGCGGTCTGCCGCGAGGCGTCGAAGCGCGTGCTGGGCATGCGCCACTACGACGTCCAGCTGATCGGCGGCATGGTCCTGCACCTGGGCAAGATCGCCGAAATGCGCACCGGCGAAGGCAAGACCCTCGTCGGCACGCTGCCCACCTACCTCAACGCGCTGGAAGGCAAGGGCGTCCACGTCATCACCGTGAACGACTACCTCGCCCGCCGCGACTCGGCCTGGATGGGCCGCCTGTACAACTGGCTCGGCCTCAGCGTCGGCGTCGTGTACCCGGGCATGCCGCATTCCGACAAGGCTTCGGCCTACGGCGCCGACATCACCTACGGCACCAACAACGAATTCGGCTTCGACTACCTGCGCGACAACATGGCGCTGGCGAAGGAAGACCGCCACCAGCGCGGCCTGCATTACGCGATCGTCGACGAAGTGGACTCGATCCTGATCGACGAGGCGCGCACGCCGCTGATCATCTCCGGTCGCGCCGACGAATCGCCCGAGCTGTACGTCAAGGTCAACCGCATCGTCCCGCAGCTCAAGCGCCAGGACGTGGAAGACGGCGTCGGCGATTACTGGGTCGACGAGAAGAGCAAGCAGGTGCATCTGTCCGAAGCTGGCCAGGAGCACGCCGAGGAACTGCTGCGCCGCGCCGGCATCCTCGAAGGCGAGGACACCCTCTACGCTGCGCACAACATCCACGTCGTGCACCACCTCAACGCCGCGATGCGCGCGCATGCGCTGTTCCAGCGCGACGTCGACTACATCGTGCGCGACGGCGAAGTGGTGATCGTCGACGAATTCACGGGCCGCACCCTGCCGGGCCGTCGCTGGTCCGACGGCCTGCACCAGGCGGTCGAAGCGAAGGAAGGCGTGCCGGTCCAGCACGAGAACCAGACGCTGGCCAGCATCACCTTCCAGAACCTGTTCCGCATGTACGGCAAGCTCGCGGGCATGACCGGCACCGCGGATACCGAAGCCTTCGAATTCCAGAGCATCTACGGCCTGGAAGTGGTGGTGATCCCGACCCACCGCCCGATGGTGCGCAAGGACCATCCGGATGCCGTGTTCCTCAACAAGGCCGGCAAGTACCGCGCGGTGCTCAACGAGATCAAGGAATGCAACGCCAAGGGCCAGCCCGTGCTGGTCGGCACGACCTCGATCGAGGTCTCGGAAATGCTCTCCGATCAGCTCAAGACCGCCGGCGTCGCCCACGAGGTGCTCAACGCCAAGCAGCACGAGCGCGAAGCGCACATCGTCGCCCAGGCCGGTCGACCGGGCGCGGTGACCATCGCCACCAACATGGCCGGCCGCGGCACCGACATCGTGCTCGGCGGTTCGCTGGAAGCCGAACTGCAGGCGCGCGAGGCCGAGGCCGGCGGCGAGCTCAACGACATCGAACGCCAGCGCATCAAGAACGAATGGCAGCAGCGCCACGACGCGGTCAAGGCGAGCGGCGGCCTGCACATCATCGGTACCGAACGCCACGAATCGCGCCGCATCGACAACCAGCTGCGCGGTCGTTCGGGTCGCCAGGGCGACCCGGGTTCGTCGCGCTTTTACCTGTCGCTCGAAGACAACCTGATGCGCATCTTCGCCGCCGACTGGGTGCAGCGCATGATGGCGCGGATGGGGCTGAAGGAAGACGACATCATCGAAAGCCCGCTGGTGACCAAGCAGATCGCCGGCGCGCAGCGCAAGGTCGAAGCCCACAACTTCGACATCCGCAAGAACCTGCTCGATTTCGACGACGTCAACAACGACCAGCGCAAGGTCATCTACCGCCAGCGCGACGAGCTGTTGGAAGCCGACAGCGTGAAGGACAACGTCGACGGCATCCGCAACGACGTGGTCGCCGACATGGTCGACCGCTTCGTGCCGCCGAACTCGATCGACGACCAGTGGGACCTGCCGGGCCTGGAGGCCGAGCTGGCCGCCGAATTCAACCTGCAGCTGCCGCTGGTCGAGCACGTGCGCTCGCAGCAGGAAATCGACGCCGAGGGTATCGCCCGCTACGTGCAGGCCCAGGTCTTGAAGCTGTTCGAGGACAAGGAAGCGTCGATGGGCGCCGAGAACATGCGCATGCTCGAGAAGCACCTGATGCTGACCGTGCTCGACCAGAGCTGGAAGGAGCACCTCGGCCGCATGGACTACCTGCGCCAGGGCATCCACCTGCGCGGCTACGCGCAGAAGCAGCCGAAGCAGGAGTACAAGAAGGAAGCGTTCGAGCTGTTCAGCGAGATGCTGGAGAAGGTCAAGCGCGAAGTGATCTCGCTGCTGGCGCGCGTGCGCGTGCGCAGCGAGGAAGAGATCGCCCAGGCCGAGGCCGCCGAGCGCGCCCGTGCCCAGGCGCTGGCGCGCCAGATGCAGTTCCAGCATCCGGACATCGGCGGTTTCGGCGCAGACGAGGAAGCCGCCACGCCGGACTACCAGCATCCCGAACAGTTCGCGGGCGTCGGTCGCAACGACCCGTGCCCCTGCGGCAGCGGCAAGAAGTTCAAGCATTGCCACGGGCAGCTGGTCTGACGCGGGAGCCATGACGCGGGAACGCTGAGTTCGCCCGTCGCGCAGAGGAAGCGATGACCGAATCCCGGGCCGGGGCCGCCTCCGGACGCAGCATCCATGTCGTCGCGGGTGTCATCACAGACGCCCGCGACCGCATCCTGCTGGCGCGACGCACCGAAGGCCGCGACCTCGCTGGCCTGTGGGAATTCCCCGGCGGCAAGGTCGATCCCGGCGAAACCCCCGAACAGGCGCTGGTGCGCGAATTGCGCGAGGAACTCGGCATCGAGGCCCGCGTCGGCGAACCGGTGATCGTGGTGCCGCAGCAGTATCCCCACAAGCGGCTGCGCCTCGACGTGCGGCGCATCGCCGCGTGGAGCGGCACCGTGAAGGGGCTCGATGGCCAGGCGCTGGCCTGGGTGCCGCCGCATCGCCTGGCGAGCTACGCGATGCCCGATGCCGACCGCCCGGTGGTCGCCGCGCTGCGCGATCCGCCGCTGTACCTCATCACCCCCGAACCCGACGACGACGCGTCCTGGCTCGATCGCCTGCGCGCGGCCTGCGATGCGGGCATCGCGCGCCTGCAGCTGCGCGCGCCGATGCTGTCGATCACCGATCCCGCACGCTGGGCGTCGCTTGTCGAACGCGCGGCGATCATCGCCCGCGAAGCCGGCGCCGACGTGCTCGTCAACGGCGACCTCGCGCTCGCCAAGCGGTTCGACATCGGCCTGCACCTGCGTGCCGCGCAGGTGGCGGAGCTGTCGGCCCGGCCCGCCGTGTCGGGCAGCGTGATCGCCTCCTGCCACACGCTCGACGAACTCGTGCGCGCCCAGGCCTGCGGCTGCGATGCCGCCGTGCTCGGCCCGGTCCAGCCGACCGCATCGCATCCCGGGCAGGCCGGCATCGGCTGGGATGCATTCGTGAACCTGCGCGAACAGGTCGCGCTGCCGATCTATGCCATCGGCGGGCTCGCCGCCGGGGATGTCGATCGTGCTCGCGCGCAGGGCGCGCAGGGCGTCGCCGCGATCCGGGGGCTGTGGCCGCGCTGAGCGTCGTCGATGGCATCCGCGCGCGCCCGCATGCGGGGTTTTTCCGTGTGTGGCCTTGATGTCGTGACGGCACGGGGCAGCAAGCCAAGGATCTGCCGTCGACTTCGCCTGCACGCACCACTGCCCGCCATCATTCTTCGCAATCCAATCCAGAGCCTTGCAGATGCTGCCGCGAACGAAAACGGGCATTGGCCGAACGCAAGGGGGATCTCTCTGCTTGAAGAATTCCAGTCGGCAGTTCGCCAGCGCTGGTGAGGTCCCATAAAAAAACGCCGGCGGGGGACCGGCGCGGAGTACATGGACGTGGGATATCGGGAGCACACGCTGACCATCTCCAAGCGTGCCCATCAAGGGCCGGCGCACCGGCTTCCAGCGGTCGCGCCGATCGGCCTCCGGGACTCAGTCGGAGGCCGATCGCGTGGTCAGATCGCGTTCGTGGCGCGGAGTTCCCGCGCGGCACCCTGCAGGATCCGACAGGCCAATCCCGGCATGCCCGCCGGATCCCGTCGCCCTGCCGTGGTGCAGGGCGACCAGGTCTGGTTGATCAGGCCCGGTTGATCAAGCCGGGTTGATCAGGCCAGGTCGAAGCGATCGAGGTTCATCACCTTGGTCCACGCCGCGACGAAGTCCTTCACGAACTTGTCGCTGGCGTCGCTCGCGGCGTAGACCTCGCACAGCGAGCGCAGCACCGAGTTCGAACCGAACACCAGGTCCGACACCGTGCCGGTCCAGCGCAGTGCGCCGGTGGCGCGGTCGCGGCCTTCGAGCACGCCCGGCTCGCTGGCCGAACGCGACCAGGCCGTGCGCATGTCGAGCAGGTTCACGAACACATCGTTGCTCAGCGTGCCCGGGCGATCGGTGAACACGCCGTGCTTGCCGCCGTGGCTGATGCCCAGCGCGCGCAGGCCGCCCACCAGCACGGTCATCTCGGGCGCGGTCAGCGTGAGCAGCTGCGCCTTGTCGACCAGCAGTTCCGCGGCCACGTCTTCCAGCCCGGCCTTCACGTAGTTGCGGAAGCCGTCGGCCTGCGGTTCCAGCACCGCGAACGACTCGACATCGGTCTGGTCCTGGCGGGCGTCGGTGCGACCCGGGCTGAAGGGCACGCTGATGTCGTGGCCCGCATGCTTCGCAGCGGCCTCGATCGCCGCGCCGCCGGCCAGCACGATCAGGTCAGCCAGCGAGACCCGCTTGCCGCCGGTCGCACCGGCATTGAACCCGGCCTGGATGCCTTCCAGCGTGGACAGCACCTTCGCCAGTTCTGCCGGCTGGTTGGCCGCCCAGTCCTTCTGCGGTGCGAGGCGGATGCGCGCGCCGTTGGCGCCGCCGCGCTTGTCGCTGCCACGGAAGCTGGAGGCCGAGGCCCAGGCCGTCGACACCAGCTGCTGCACGGTCAGCCCGGAAGCCAGCACCTTCGCCTTCAGCGCAGCGATGTCGGCGTCGTCGACCAGCGCGTGGTCCACGGCCGGCACCGGGTCCTGCCAGATCAGCACTTCATCGGGGACGAGCTTGCCGAGGTAGCGCGCACGCGGACCCATGTCGCGGTGGGTCAGCTTGTACCAGGCGCGGGCGAAGGCATCGGCGAAGGCCTGCGGATCGGCATGGAAGCGGCGCGAGATCTTTTCGTAGATCGGGTCGAAGCGCAGCGACAGATCGGCGGTGGTCATCATCGGCGGATGCGACTTCGACGGATCGTGCGCGTCCGGGATCATCTGCTCCGGCTTCGGATCCTTCGGCGTCCACTGGTGCGCGCCGGCCGGGCTCTTGGTCAGCACCCATTCGTTGCCGAACAGCACGTCGAAATAGCCGTTGTCCCAGCGGGTGGGATTGGGTTTCCAGGCGCCTTCGATGCCGCTGGTGATGGTGTCGCCGCCGCGCCCGCTGCCGTGCTTGCTCAGCCAGCCGAAACCCTGGTCTTCCAGCGCGCCGCCCTCGGGCTCGGCGCCGACCAGTGCGGCGTCACCGGCGCCATGCGCCTTGCCGAAGGTGTGGCCGCCGGCGACCAGCGCCACGGTCTCTTCGTCGTTCATCGCCATGCGCGCGAAGGTCTCGCGCACGTCGCGCCCCGAGGCCACCGGGTCGGGATTGCCGTCCGGGCCCTGCGGGTTCACGTAGATCAGGCCCATCTGCACCGCCGCCAGCGGGTTGGCGAGGTCGCGCTCGCCGGAGTAGCGGCTGTTCGGTTTGTCGCTGGTGGCCAGCCATTCGGCTTCGAGGCCCCAGTTGATGTCCTTCTCCGGCTCCCAGATGTCGGCGCGACCGCCGCCGAAGCCGAAGGTCTTGAAGCCCATCGATTCGAGGGCGACGTTGCCGGCGAGCACCAGCAGGTCGGCCCAGCTGAGCTTGCGCCCGTACTTCTGCTTGATCGGCCACAGCAGGCGGCGCGCCTTGTCGAGGTTGCCGTTGTCCGGCCAGCTGTTGAGCGGCGCGAAGCGCTGCGAACCGTTGCCGGCGCCGCCGCGACCGTCGGCGATGCGGTAGGTGCCGGCCGCGTGCCAGGTCATGCGGATGAACAGGCCGCCGTAATGGCCCCAGTCGGCCGGCCACCAGTCCTGCGAATCGGTCATCAGCGCCTTCAGGTCCGCGACCACCGCGTCGAGATCCAGCGTCTTGAATTCGGCTGCGTAGTCGAAGTCCCGGCCCATCGGGTCGGACTTGTCGGTGTGCTGGTGGAGGATGTCGAGGTTGAGCTGGTTGGGCCACCAGTCGCGGTTGCCGCGACCGGCGCTGGCCATCGTGTAATGGCGGGCGCCGCCCGAAAACGGGCACTTCGATTCGTTGGACATGGTGTTCTCCTTGTGGGTCGGTGGCACCCGGTGGTGCGATCCCCTGGGCTGCGATCCCTTGCAGCCGGCGGCGATCCCGTTCCGCGCGGGTGGCGGGGTGGAGACAACGTACGCCTGGCGGATTTCAAAGAGAATTCGATTGTTTGGACGATTTCGATAGGAAATGACTATCGCAATCGTCTATCACGTTGCACGGAACGATTGATGCGATCGAAGGCCCGGCCGGCTCAGTCCAGGTCGGCGGGGGACAGCGGCAGGGTCGCTTCCCGCTTCCGGCCCGGGTGCCGGTCGAATACCCGGCGATGCGCGGCCAGCGACCAGGCATCGTCCCGGGCATAGTAGCCCGCCACCCAGGCCTGCAGGTTGCCGAGCATCGCGTCCTGCGCCTCGGCCGACGCATATTTATGCGGTTCCCACGGGCGCCGCCGATTGTTCGCCAGGCAGGCCTCCAGCCCCGGGTTGAGGAACACCAGTTCGGTGCTGGCCGGCGCGGCTGCCTCGATCAGTTCGCCATAGCAGCCTTCGATCACCCACGCCGGATGTGCGGCGATGAAGGCATCGAGATCCGCGCGCACCGCCTCGGGTGAGCGCGGCACCGCGACCTGTTCCGGTTCCCAGACGATGATGTCCAGGTCGAGATGCGGCAGGCCGTGGCGTTCGGCCACCGCCTTCGCGAGTGTGCTCTTGCCGGAGCCGGAGTTGCCGAGGATGAGGAGTTTCATGGACATATTGATGGCTGGAAACGCAGCACAGAATCGAACCCATCCCCACCCAAACCCTCCCCTTGAAGGGGAGGGCTTCAAAGCGCCGCGCTTGTCTCCCTCCCCTTCAAGGGGAGGGCCGGGGTGGGGATGGGTTTGCGTGTACTAACGACAAGACGCACAGTTTCGCCCGCTGAAAAGCAATCAGTGCAATGACTCTCCGCACCCCAGCCTCAGCGCGAGCCGCCGAACAAGCCGCCGCCCAGCTTCAGCACGTCGCTCAGGTCGACATCGCCGTCGCCGTCCTTGTCGAGCACCGCGCCGAGCAGGCCGCCGCCGATGCCGCCCTGCTGGCGCACCTGCTGCTGTTCCTGGCCGAGCACGGCGCCGAGGATGTCGGCGGTCGGGTTGCCGCCGCCGCTGGCATTGCCGGAGAACATGCGCTTGGCGAGGTAGCCCATCACGATCGGGGCGAGGATCTTCATCAGCTGGCCGGCGCGGTCGCCGCCGAGGCCGGTCGCTGCGCCGAGGCTCTGCTCCGCGCGCGCCTGCTGGCCGCCGAAGATGTGCCCGAGCATGCCGGCGCCATTGGTCTGCCGGCTCTGCGCACCGCCGAGCACCGCGCCGAGCAGGTCGCCGATGCCGCCACCGCCGGCATGGTCCTTCTGCAATGCGCCGAACAGCGCCTCCGCGCCCTGCGGCTGGCTCGCGTTCTTGCCCAGCGCGCCCATCAGCAGCGGCAGCGCCGCGCCGACGGCCGAGGAAGCCTGGTTCTGGTCGATGCCGAGTTGCTGGGAAATCTGCTGCAGCGGCGCGCCCTGGAGCTGGGCGAGGAGATCCTGGGTCATCGTGCTCATGTTGCGGTTCCTGTGCGTAGGCGGCCCGGCCGCGTGTGGACGCCTACTGTAGCGCCGGGGCGATGACGCCCGGGCGGTCGCGCCGGCTTTTTTTCAGGGCTGCGCCGGCAGCTCGGTGTTGCGGTGGAAGTCGAAGATCAGGTGGGTCTGGATGTGCACCACCTCGGGCCGTTCGGTGAAGGCGGCAAGGGCGAATTCGCGCAGGTGCGCGCTGTCGCGCACGCCGACGTGGACCAGGAAATCGTCGGCGCCGGCCACGTGGTAGAAGGCCAGCACCTCGGGCAGGGCGCGCAGGTGGGCCTGGAAGCTCTCGACGAAGGTCCGCGAATGCTGCTGCAGCCGCACCGCCACCAGCGCCTGCAGGCCGATGCCGATTGCCTCCGGCGCGATCTCAGCGTGGAAGCCCAGCAGCGCCTTGGTCTCGCGCATGCGCCGGATCCGCTCCAGCGCCGTGGACGGCGCGACGCCGACTTTCTCCGCCAGGTCCTTGTTCGGCATCCGCGCGTTCTTCCGCAGCAGCCGCAGCAGGTCGAAGTCGATTCGGTCGAGCAGCATGTTTCGGCCCCGTTCGCGAAATAGTGTTCGGCCAGCAGTCTAGCAGTCGTATCTGGTTCCAGAATCGACCGTATCCTCCGAATGGAACGCCGACGGGACCCCGCCATGACCGACATCGATTCGACCCGCCCCGATTCGACCCATCCCGAAACCAGGGCCGTCCACGCCGGCCGCGAAGACTTCACCGCGCTGGGCATCCATGCGCCGCCGATCGACCTGTCGACCACCTATCCCGTCGCCGACCTCGACGCCGGCACCGCCAGCTTCGATGCCCTGGTCGGCGGCGATGCCAGCGCCGCCAATCCCATCTACGCCCGCCTGCACAACCCGACCGTCGCCCGCGTCGAGCGCGCGCTGGCCACGCTGGAAGGCACGGAGGCCTGCGTCGCCTACGCCTCGGGCATGGCCGCGATCACCGCACTGCTGCTCGCCAGCCGCGCGCGCGGCGCGCACATGCTGGTCGTGCGCCCGCTGTACGGCACCTCGGACCACCTGTTCGCCAGCGGCCTCGCCGGGCTCGAAGCAGAATTCGTCGCCGCGCATGAAGTCGCCGCGCGCCGCCGCCCGGACACGGCATTGATCTTCATCGAGACCCCGGCCAATCCCACGCTCGACCTCGTCGACATCCGCGCCGTGGTCGAGGCCGCCGGCGACGTGCCGGTCGCGGTCGATTCCACCTTCGCCACGCCCATCCTGCAGCGGCCGTTCGAACTCGGCGCCACCTACGTCGTCCACAGCGCGACCAAGTTCCTCGGCGGCCACGGCGACGTCATCGCCGGCATCGTCTGCTGTTCGGAAGCGAACGCGAAACCCTTGCGCCAGGTGCGCGCCGCGACGGGCGGATTGCTGCACCCGCTCGCGGCCTATCTCCTGCATCGCGGCCTGCCCACGCTCGCGCTGCGCGTCGAACGCGCACAGGCCAACGCGATCGAACTCGCCCGCCGCCTCGCCGCGCATCCCGCCGTGGCGAAGGTGTTCTTCCCCGGCCACGGCACCGTGCGCAACGCGCATCTCGCCACCACGCAGATGCGCGGCCCCGGCTGCCTCATCGCCTTCGAACTGCGTGATGGCTACACCGCCGCCGCGCGCGCCATGCAGCGCGTTGCACTCATGACGCCCGCCGTGAGCCTCGGCTCCGTCGACACCCTCATCCAGCATCCCGCCGGCCTCACCCATCGCGTTCTCGACGACGCCACGCGCACGCGCTGCGGCATCACCCCCGGCCTGCTGCGACTCTCCGTCGGCATCGAGCACGTCGACGACCTGTGGGCGGATCTTTCGCACGCCCTCGAACACGCGAGCAGCGACGCACGGCGCGCGGCATGATTTTCCAGGTGCAGGGTTCTGCACGGGCATGCGCCTGCTATCGCATGCTCGACTGCAGCCTGCGCATCCATGGCCTGAACTGCGGCGACTGACCTCGCGCATGCGGCCTGTCCGTGTCTGCAGTGGATCGCGGGTCCTGCGTGGCATCGGAGACCGCGCATGCGAACATTCCCGTCCCCCAGATTGCTGTCTCACATGAACGCCAACCCGTTCCCAGAGGATGCTCCCGGCATGGATCTTCCAGATCTGCAGTCGAACTGCGACAGGCGGGGTGACTGCGATCCCCAGGAAACCAGCGAATGGCTGGATGCGCTTGCGGCCGTGCTGCGCGCGCAGGGACCGGAGCGTGCGGCCTATCTGCTGGATCGGCTTGCCGAGCGCGCGCGTCGGCCGGACATCGGTTGGTCGCCGACGCTGATCACCCCCTACCTCAACTCCATTCCACTCGAACGCCAGGCGACATTTCCCGGCGACCTGGCGATGGAGGAGCGCATCGCATCGCTGATGCGCTGGAACGCGCTGGCGATGGTGGTGCGCGCCAATCGCGCGTATGGCGAACTCGGTGGCCATATCGCCAGCTATGCCAGCGCGGCGGATCTGTTCGAAGTCGGCTTCAATCATCACTTCCGCGCACGCACCGGGGATTTCGCAGGCGACCTGGTGTTCTTCCAGCCGCACTCGGCACCCGGCGTCTACGCGCGCGCCTTTCTCGAAGGCCGATTGAGCGAACAGGACCTGGCCCACTACCGCCAGGAGATCACCGGCCCGACGCAGGGCGCGCGCGGCCTTTCCAGTTATCCGCATCCGTGGCTGATGGCCGATTTCTGGCAGTTCCCGACCGGTTCCATGGGCATCGGGCCGATCAGTTCCATCTACCAGGCGCGCTTCATGCGCTATCTGCAGCATCGAGGCTTGCTCGACAATCGCGGGCGACGCGTGTGGGGCGTGTTCGGCGATGGCGAGATGGACGAGCCCGAGAGTCTCAGCGCGCTCACGCTGGCCGCGCGCGAAGGGCTGGACAATCTCACCTGGGTCATCAACTGCAACCTGCAGCGTCTCGACGGGCCGGTGCGCGGCAACGGCCGCATCATCGACGAACTGGAAGCGCTGTTCACCGGCGCCGGCTGGCGGGTGATCAAGCTGCTCTGGGGCTCGGATTGGGATGCCCTGTTCGCGCGCGATCGTGACGGCGCGCTGGCGGAAGCGTTCTCGCGCACGGTCGACGGCCAGTTCCAGACGTTCGCGGCGAAAGATGGCGCCTACAACCGCACGCATTTCTTCGGACAGAACGCCCGGCTCGCGGCGCTGGTCGCCGACATGAGCGATGCACAGATCGACCGCCTCAAGCGTGGCGGCCACGATCTGGCGAAGATCCATGCCGCCTATGCCGAAGCCGCGGCGACGACGGGGCGTCCGACGGTGATCCTCGCCCACACCAAGAAGGGCTTCGGCATGGGCGAAGCCGGGCAGGGGCGCATGACCACGCACCAGCAGAAGAAGCTGGACGAAGCGGACCTGCTCGCGTTCCGCGACCGCTTCGCGCTGCCGCTGGGCGACGACGAGGTGCGTGCGCTGGCCTTCCATCGGCCTGCCGAGGATTCGCCGGAAATCCGCTACCTGCACGCGCGTCGCCGCGCGCTCGGCGGCAGTCTGCCCGCGAGGCGCACGCAGGTGCCTGTGGTCGCGGTGCCCGCGATCGATACCTACGCCCGCTTCGCGCTGGACAGCGACGGCAAGGACATGAGCACGACGATGGCCTTCGTGCGCATGCTCTCGGCGTTGCTGAAGGCGCCGGAACTGGGTCGGCGCGTGGTGCCGATCGTCGCCGACGAAGCGCGCACCTTCGGCATGGCCAACCTGTTTCGCCAGATCGGCATCTACAGCAACGTCGGCCAGACCTACGAGCCGGAAGACATCGGCTCGATGCTCAGCTATCGCGAAGCGCAGGATGGGCAGATCCTGGAGGAAGGCATCAGCGAAGCCGGCGCGCTCAGTTCCTGGGTGGCGGCGGCCACCAGCTACTCGGCGCACGGCGTGGCGATGCTGCCGTTCTACATCTACTACTCGATGTTCGGCTTCCAGCGCGTCGGCGACCTGATCTGGGCCGCGGCCGACCAGCGCGCGCGCGGCTTCCTGCTCGGCGCGACGGCCGGCCGCACCACGCTCGGCGGCGAAGGGCTGCAGCATCAGGATGGCAGCAGCCTGCTGGTAGCCGCGCAGGTACCGAACTGTCGCGTCTACGATCCGGCGACGGCCGGGGAACTGGCGGTGATCCTCGATGCCGGCATGCGCGAGATGCTGGAGGAACAGCGCGACGTCTTCTACTACCTCACGCTGATGAACGAATCGCAGCCGCAGCCCTCGCTGCCAGAAGGCGTGGCCGCCGACGTGCTGCGCGGCCTGTACCGGGTGCAGGGCGATGCCGATGCCGCCGTGCGCCTGCTCGGTTCCGGCACGCTGCTGCACGAGGCGCTCGCAGCCGCGCGCATGCTGCGCGAAGACTGGGGCATCGACAGCGAAGTGTGGAGCGCCACCAGCTACAGCGAACTGGCCCGCGAGGCGCGCGAGGCCGAGCACCTGCGTCGCCTGCAACCGGCGGCGCCGCAGGTGCAGACGCACCTCGCCCGCTGCCTGCCCGGCACGCGGCCGGTGATCGCGGTCAGCGACTGGGTACGCGACTGGCCGTCGACGATCGCCGTGCACCTCGATGCGCCGATGACCGTCCTCGGTACCGATGGTTTCGGACGGAGCGATACCCGCAGCGCACTGCGCCGCTTCTTCGGCATCGACGCCGCCCACATCGTGCTCGCCGCATTGCAGGCCGTGGCCCCGGAACGCTGCGCCGAAGCAGTGGCGCGGTACGAACTGGATGCAGAGGCGCCGCCTGCCTGGCGTCGTTGATGCTGGACTGCGCATGGATGCATGCACGCCGGGGTTCACGCGCAGGCCGGCGGTGACGCCGTCGTGGTTGCAGGGTGCACATGCGAAGTGCGGAGGGCCGGGACACCCACTTTCATCGGGGAGGGCCGGGACGAGGAGGGTCGGGACACCCGAGGAGGGCCGGGACACCCACTTTCATTGGTCTTTATGCGACACGGCTGACACGGCAAGCACAGCGCTGTATTCCCAGGCAGTAACCGAGGAGGGCCGGGACACCCACTTTCATTGGTCTTTATGCGACACGACTGACACGGCAAGCACAGCACTGTATTCCCAAGCAGTAACCAATGGAGAGAGCCTGCCATTGCCCAAGCGCCATCCTCCCGGCCGGGCCATACTCCTCCTCGCGATGTTTCATCCAAGTGCCAACGCAAGCCGAACACCCTTCAGCCACTGTTGCCCCAGCCGTTCGGCGATGGCGAGCAGATCCTGAGCCGAGCCGATTGCGCGATGCCAGCCGCTGCCGAATGCCGCGACGCGGGTGGTCCAGCGCGTCCCGTCGCGATCGATAGTCGCCAGAATGGCGGGTGCATCCGCTGAAATCCGCCCGCGCTTGCCGGGCGCCAGCTGTCGGCCGGTCCAGTCGAGGATGTGGAGATAATCTGCGGTGGTGATGTTGACGGCGGGACGCAAGCTGCCGGCAACGGGTTTGAGTTGTGCCGTGAGCAGCGCAGAGTTCGTCGTCGCCTCCGCGACACGTGTCGCCACACTCGTATATGCCGAGTTCTCAAGTCGATCCGCCATGCCGGCCCGGATCGGATTGAGGTCGACATAGGCCATGGCGGCGAGGATCGCGCGTTCGTCGCACAGGGCCTGGCATTTGTAGCGGCCCTCCCAGAACCGCCCCTTGCAGCCGTCCTCGCGATTGGCACGACGGGCGATCGGCTCGACCAGACAGCGCATCAGCCAGGAGAGATTGCCGAGGCGGTCGCGCAGCGTCTCGATGTGTGCAGGGTCCGCCAGCAAGCGCAGGCACTTGGCCTCGATCGCTTCATCGCTGTCCTCGCGGGGTGGAAACAGGCGGACCCAGCGCGCCGCGACCTCGTCATCACTCCAGCGCAGTGTCTCGGTCGGGTCGATGCGCAGCACCAGATGCAGGTGGTTGCTCATCACCGCATAGGCATCGATCGCGACGGCGAAACACTCCGCGACGAGCCGGATGCGCTGTTCGATCCAGCCCCGGCGATGCTCGAAGGACTGGCCGCTGTAGTCGTCGACGCCGCAGAGGAAGGCCCGCCGCACGCAACGCTGGACGCAATGGAAGGCACCGGGGCTGTGCAGCGGTGCGATGTGTGAGCGGGGCCGGGTCATGCCTCAGTGTTGCTGGGGCGCGGCTGGCAGGGTGTCGGGGAACTGCTGGGATTGGTGTAGGGGAAGTCCGAATTGTGGGTGTCCCGCTTTCCTTTCCGGGCCAAATTTCGGCGCACTGTCTTGTAAGGATTGGCCTCTCTGTGAAGCAGAGGGGGCGATGGTGCACGAATGTGCATCGCGGAACCCGGTCTGTCGGGAGTTGTACAAGGCCCTCCCGAAGGTGTCATCACGCTTTGCAGGGGGCGCTGTTGCGGTAGTAGCATCCGGGATGGGCGCCGGTAGCAAGGCATCCAATTCATCCTTCAGACCGATGCCGGTTTCAGGCGCGGCGTGATTCATCCATCGGGACGTGTGCCGTGAAGCGATTTCTCCTTTTTCTGCTTGCATTGGGAGCGGCAGCGTTGTTGCTGCTCGTGTACTTCATGTTCACCCCCGTTCGCGATTGAGGGTGTGGTCGTGAGTTCAAAACCCAGTTGTGATGATCAGATTGATGGCAAAAGGCGCGTCACTTCCACATGGGCGGAGGGCGCATTGTTCGTCGAGGTGTCCGAAGCCAAGACCTGTGGCCTGGCTCGACAGTCCGTCGCCGTGCAGAGAATCGGCAGAAGGCTCTTTGTTCGAACCACCTACGCGTCGCCGAGTGGGGTGCTTGCCGCCTGTCTCTGTCGTTATGATTTCAGCCTGAAAGTGCCCGGTGTGCCGCGACAGGATTATGAAATCATCGTCTACGATGCGCCCTGATGAGAACGCTCGAAGAAGCATTCGCATCGATCATCTTGGTAGGCATGAATTTGTCGGAGGCAGTTGTCTTGATCGTCGTAACGAAGAGCCGGAACGATGAATTGCGCCCTGTTCAGGTCGTTGAAATCGCAGACTACCGATGCATCTGAACCTTGAAGACATGGGCAGGCCGATGAAGGTCGTGTACGCGCTGCGGGAAGAACTTCGTCGCAAGCCAGAGCGCGTCGCGCAGGTCCAGGCATTGACACTTGATCATGAGAGGCCGCTTCTTGGTCTCAAGGGCAGGCATGGCCTCTATGGATCGGATGCATGGTGGGAGAGCATCGCTTGTGGACGAATCGAGTCCAGGGTCGTGTCAGGCACCATCACCGAATTGTTCTTCGCGGGGCAGGACTCCCGCTGGGGAGATCAGGTCAACAGCTTTCGCCTGAAAATTCAGGATGGAAGCGTGATCGAAGAATCGATCTACATGCACCGGAAGTCCGATCGCGGATTGTTCGTGATCGGCGGGATGGTCTGCATTGCCTATGCGCTGGACGAATTGAAGCATCAGCCCGGTCGAGACGGTGGCGTCAACTATTTGGAATCCGTGCTCGAGATGGCCGTGTCCGTCGATCCTGGGTGAACCCGTGCGGCGGGCCGGTGCCCGCCCTGTGGGCTCATCACTCCCCCACGATCACATCGAACTCACCACCCAGCACCCGATCCAGCCGCCCGGTGCGCCAACTGCGGACACTGTCGCGGACCAGTGGCGAGGGTTCGGCGCGGTAGCGGCGGCAGATGCGGAGGTCGTCGTCGGTCTTGAGCGGGTCGATGCGGGTGCGGCCGGGGAGGTCGGGGGCGATGCGGACGGCGAGGGTGGAGCGGCGCGGGGCGTCGTCGCTGTCGTGATCGCCGCCGTGTGGGTATTCGAAGACGTGGAGACCGTGCTCGGGCTGCAGCAGGTCGTGAGCGCCGAAGCCGCTGATGGCGAGGCGGGCGCGGCAGGCGTCAGGGTTCTGTTCGAGCACGTCGACGCGCATGTTGCGGCGTTCGGCCCAGGCCATGTACATCGCGAGCAACTGCTGCCACCACAGGCGGGTGCGTGCGGGGTCGCGGCGCAGTTCGGTGTCGCTGGCGGACAGCGCGAGCAGCGCGTCCTGCGGACGGCGTTCGGCGAGGGCGTCGATGGCGAGGCCGATCAGCCACAGCGTCTGTGCGGTCCGCGCGACGAAGAGCGCGTTGCCGCCGTCGCGGGCGAGGCGCTCGTCGAGGCGCTGCACGGTGTCGAGCGCGCTTTCGATGCGGTTGCGGCGTTCGATGCGGTCGAGGGTGTCGAAGCGTTCGGGGCGCGACCAGAAGTCGTTCGCGTGCATCGCAGCGAAGTCGGCATCACGCGCGTCGCGCCAGGTGTCGCCGGCGACGGTGTCGAGCAGGTCGTCGAGCGTGGCGTGCAGCGTGTCGAGACTGCTGCGCGAGGCGTCCGGCGACCACAGCAGCGTACGCAAGTCGCCGACACGGGGCGTTGATGCGGTCGGCGATGCCGCGATCTGCGCGCTGCCGCCGGCGGGCGCGTTGGGATCGACGAACTCCACTTCCAGTCGTTCGCCGGCGCTGCGCACGAACAGGAACTGGTCGCCCTGCGGCGTGCGGTGCTCGACGATGCTGCGCGCCAGCGGCGCGAGCAGGTGCTGTTCGATGGCGCGGCGCAGCGGGCGCGCGCCGAGGTCGGGCGTGAAGCCGCGATCGAGCAGGAATTCGATCGCCGATGGCTCCCATTCCACCGCCCAGTCCCGGTTGCGCAGGCCGCGACGGCCCATCGCGCGCTGCAGTTCCTTGTGCAGGATCTCGCGCATCAGGCTGCGGTCGAGCGGGTTGAACAGCACGATGCGATCGAGGCGGTTGAGGAATTCGCGGCGGAAAGTCTCGAACAGCGCCTTCTCGACCACGCCGCGCGAATAGCCGCCGGCCACCGAGGTGAAGCCAGGGCCGGCGCCGCGACCCAGGGTGGAGCCGACGTTGCTGGTCAGGATGACGATGCTGTGCCGGAAGTCGGCGACGTTGCCGTTGCGGTCGCCGAGGCGGCCATCGTCGAAGACCTGCAGGAACAGGTCCCAGACCTTCGGGTGCGCCTTCTCGAATTCGTCGAGCAGCACCACCGAGAACGGCTGCTCGCGGATGCGCGAGACCAGCGAGCGCGCGCTGCCGTCTTGCGTGACATCGGTGAGCCGCCACGCGCTGTCGTCGGACTGGTATTCGCTCATGTCCAGGCGCAGCAGGCGTTCGCTGCTGCCGAACAGCAGTTCGCCCAGCGCCTTGGCCAGCTCGGTCTTGCCCGTGCCGGTGGGGCCGGCGAACAGGAACACGCCGACCGGCCGCGCCGGGTCCACCAGGCCGGCCTTGAGCATCGCGATGCGGTCGACGAGGCCTTCGACCGCTTCGTCCTGGCCGATCACGCGCTTGCGGAAGAACGCGCGCAGGGCGTCGAGGTCGAGGCTCTTGCGGTCGTCGATCACGTCCAGCGGCAGGCCGCTGCGGCGCGCGATGGTCTGCAGCAGCGCGTCGGGCGTGATCGGCAGGGCGAGCGGTTCGCTGGCGATGGCGGCCTGCAGGGTGTCTTCGAGCAGGCGCAGCGTGCGTCCGGGTTCGTGCTGTTCGGGGAAATACTGCGTGGCCATGCGCCGCGCCTCGTCGAGCGCGCGTGCGTCCAGCACCTCGCGGCCGAGCGCGGCGCTGCGCACCTCGCGCCAGCGCGAGAGCAGGTCGCGCAACCCGGCATCGGTCGGCGCCGACAGCGTCACGGTCTTCGTGAGATGGCGCAGCGTCGGCCGCGCGATCAGCAGCTGCGCGAGCTGCGCCGGCTGAAGCTCGCCGATCAGGCGCAGCTGCCCGCGTTCGATCGCCGGCAGCAGCATGTCGAGAATGCCGCGCGGATCCTGGCTGTGGCTGCCCTTCTGCAGCAGGTCGAGGAAATCCTGCACGCGCCACAGTGCGCGTGGACGGTTCAGCGCGGCGAGCATCTCGCCGATGCGTTCCTCCAGTTCGCCGATGTATTTCTGCCCGGACAGCACCTCGGCGGCGGAGGCGTCGAACAGGAGCCAGCCTTCGCCGTGCAGGCGCGCGAGCAGGCGGTCGACCAGCGTGGTCTTGCCGCTGCCGTGTTCGCCCGACACCAGGATCGACACCGCAGGCGTGGCGTGCAGCATCTCGTGCAGCCGCGCCACCTGCGCGTCGAGCTCGGGATGGTCGACGATGACGTCGCGGGTCTCGTCGCCGGCGGGCGTCCACAACCGGCCGACGCTGCCCAGCGTGCGCTGTTCGCGACGGCGCGATCGTTCGCCTTCCGCCTGCGCCACGTAGGGGGCGAGCATCGGCATCTGCAGCGACTTCAGGCCTTCGATCAACTGTTCCAGCTCGTGCTCTTCGAGCAAATCCAGCGCCATGGATGCCGTGCCCGGCGCATTCGCGTCCGCCCACTGCAGGTACTCGCGCATGCGCTGGCGCAGCGGCAGCGCATCCCACCACCATTGCCGCACCAGGCGAAGGAAGTCGGGGAGGGCGCTCGCATCCGGGCGCGAACGCATGTAATCGACCATGTACCAGGCGGGGTAGCGGCCGGGCATGCGCGTCGCCGCCAGGGCATCCGATGCGGGGATGTCATCGCGGCCCTGCAGTGCGACGTAGACCATGCTGGCGAGCACGTAGCCGTCGCCTTCGAGCTGCGCGAGCAGGTCGGCCGGCGCCAATCCCGACAGCACGGCCACGCCTTCGCGGAACTGCGGGAATCGCAGCAGGTCCTCGGGTCGCTGGATGCGTTCGTCCTCGGCCTCGATCTCGCGGCGCAGGCGGTAGAGCCTGTCGGCCGGGGTTTCCTCGGCGACCGGGGATGCTTCGGGAGCAACGGGCGCGTCCGCAGGCGCTTCAGGCTTCGCCTCGTCGACGGCCTCGGCGTCTGTCGCCACCGCTGCAGGCAGGGCGGGCGTCTCGACGGGCGAGGGAAGCGCAACGGGCGTGCCCGGCCGGCGCAGCCACAGCGCCAGGCCGATGCCGATGAACAGGCCGAGGATGAAGATCGCAACCGTCACGTCCATCTCCGTTGGGCAGGCGAATCCGCCGGGGTGCGTCAGGGGGAGAGCAGTATAGGCGGCGTGCTTGTCTTCACTCCCCGCGCGCGCGGGAGGATCGAGGTGGGGGCGAGTGAGGATGCTCGAGTGTTGCCCCCATCCCGACCTTCCCCCGCGAACGGGGGAAGGCGAAAAGCGGCGGTTTCAGCTCACTCCAGCGCCTTCAACCGATACAAGGCTTCCAGTGCCTGCTTCGGCGTGAGTTCGTCGGGGTCGATGGCGGCGAGGGCGTCCAGCGCTGCGGAGTTCGGTGCGAACAGGCCGAACTGCTGCGGTGCGTCCAGGGCCTGCGCGCTGAGCACCGGGGCGGGATCGCTGCGGCGCTGTTCCAGTTCGGCGAGCCGGCCGCGGGCTTCGCGGACCACCGATTTCGGCAGGCCGGCCAGGGCCGCGACCTGCAGGCCGAAGCTGCGGTCGGCCGGGCCGTCCTTCACGGCGTGCATGAACACGAGCGTGTCCCCGTGCTCCACGGCGTCCAGATGCACGTTGGCGATGCCGCTGCCGGGCTGCGCCAGTGAGGTGAGTTCGAAGTAGTGCGTGGCGAACAGGGTGTAGCAGCGGTTCGCGTTCGCGAGGTGCTTGGCGCAGGCTTCGGCGAGCGCCAGGCCGTCGTAGGTCGAGGTGCCGCGTCCGATCTCGTCCATCAGCACCAGCGACTGCGGCGTGGCGTGGTGGAGGATGTAGCTGGTCTCGCTCATCTCGACCATGAAGGTCGACTGGCCGCGCGCGAGGTCGTCGCCTGCGCCGATGCGGGTGAGGATGCGGTCGATCGGGCCCAGTTCGGCCTTCGACGCCGGCACGAAGCTGCCGATATGCGCGAGCAGGACGATCAGCGCGTTCTGGCGCATGTAGGTCGACTTGCCGCCCATGTTCGGGCCGGTGATGACCAGCATGCGGCGCGATGTCTCGCGATCGTCGCCGTCGAGGATCAGGTCGTTCGGCTCGAACGGTGCATCGCGCACGGCTTCCACTACCGGATGCCGGCCGCGTTCGATGCGGATCACCGCGTCGTCGACCAGCGTCGGTCGCGACCAGTCCAGTTCGCGGGCGCGTTCGGCGAAGCAGGCGAGCACGTCCAGCTCGCTCAGCGCGGCGGCGGCGCGCTTGAGCGGTTCGAGGTCGCGGTTGAGTTCGTCGAGGATCTGTTCGTACAGCAGCTTCTCGCGCGACAGCGCGCGCTCGCGCGCGGACAGCACCTTGTCCTCGAACTGCTTGAGTTCCTCGGTGATGTAGCGTTCGGCGCCGGTCAGGGTCTGGCGGCGGGTGTAGTGCACCGGCGCCTTGTCGGCCTGGCCCTTGCTGATCTCGATGTAGTAACCGTGGACGCGGTTGTAGCCGACCTTCAGCGTCGGGATGCCGCTGCTTTCGCGTTCGCGGGCTTCGAGGTCGATCAGGAACTGGTCGGCGTTGGTGCTGAGCAGGCGCAGTTCGTCGAGTTCGGCGTCGAAACCTTCGGCGATCACGCCGCCGTCGCGGGCCAGCAGCGGCGGCTGCGCCACGATCGCCCGCGCCATCCACGCCGCCTGCGCGTCGTGCTCGCCGAGTTCGGCGCACAGCGCGAGCAGGCGCGGCGAATCGATGCCGTCCAGCGCCGCGCGCACCTTCGGCAGCAGCAGCAGTGCGTCGCGCAGGGTCGACAGGTCGCGCGGGCGCGCGCTGCGCAGGGCCACGCGCGAGAGGATGCGCTCGATGTCGCCCAGGCCGCGGAAGGCGTCGCGCACGTCGCCATCGGCACGCGTGTCGACCAGGCGTTCGACCGCATCGTGGCGTTCCGTCACCACCTGCCGGTCGCGCAGCGGCCGGTGCAGCCAGCGCCGCAGCAGGCGCCCGCCCATCGGCGTGACCGTGGTGTCGAGTACGCCGAGCAGGGTGTGGCGGGTGTCGCCGTCGACGCGGGTGTCGAGTTCGAGGTGGCGCCGCGTGGCCGCATTCATCGCGATCGCGCCGTCGCTGGTCTCGACGCGGATCGAGGTCAGGTGCGGCAGGCGCTGCTTCTGGGTCTCCTCGACATAGCCGAGCAGGGCGCCCGCAGCGGCGATGGCGAGGTGGCGGCCTTCGATGCCGAAGCCGGTGAGGTCGTGCAGGTTGAAGAACTGCAGCAGCTGGCGCCGGCCGCTGTCGGCATCGAACAGCCAGGGTGCGCGGCGGCGGATGCCGCCCCGGCCGGTCAGGCCGGCGGGCCAGCCCTCCTCGTCGGGGACCAGCAGTTCGGCGGGATCCAGCCGGGCCAGCTCGGCTTCGAGTTGATCGTCATTGGCGACTTCGTTGACCAGGAACCGGCCGCCGGCCAGATCCGCCCAGGCCAGGCCGTAGCCCGCCTTGCCCCGGGCGACCGCCATCAGCAGGGTGTCGCGGCGGTCCTGCAGCAGGGCCTCGTCGGTGACCGTGCCCGGGGTGACGATGCGGACGACCTTGCGTTCGACCAGGCCCTTGGCCAGCGCCGGATCGCCGATCTGCTCGCAGATCGCCACCGACTCGCCCAGCGCCACCAGCCGGGCCAGGTAACCCTCGTAGGCGTGCGCCGGCACGCCGGCCATGGGGATGGGCTGGCCGGCCGAGCTGCCGCGCTGGGTCAGGGTGATGTCGAGCAGCCGCGCCGCCTTGCGGGCGTCGTCGTAGAACAGCTCGTAGAAGTCGCCCATCCGGAAGAACAGCAGCACGTCCGGATGCTCCGCCTTGGCGGCGAAGAACTGTCGCATCAGGGGGGTATGCTGCTCGGCGGACGCGCGCGGGGAAGACGTGGATTCGGACACGGGAGGCGGCTGGGACAAGGTCGGCTCGAGCGGTCCGGCAGGGCGCCGGAGACGGCCGGCTAGTATGCCAGTGCGCCCCGGATTCCGTGCTGCACTGCAGCGTATCCGGACGTGCCGGAGGCCATGGTCACAGGTCACGTTTCCTGTGCTACCGTCGCCATACGGCTGCGTTCGCTATACCTCAGAGGGGCGGCACGACGAGGCGCCGGCCCCATGTGGCCAGGACGGTCCGGGGCGGGGGCGCCCAGGCCGACCAAAGCCTCCGGGACGCGGGCGAGGCCGGAAACAGACGACACCACACCAAACCAATAACGACATGGCAAGAGGGGATCACATGGCAGACCGTGCACCGCAACTCAATCGACTCGCCCGGGCGCTTTTCATCGCGCTGGTGGGCATCGCTCACGCACCCATCGTGCTGGCGCAGGACGCCGGCGCAGCCGAGGATCCCGAAGCAGACACGCTCGACAAGATCGTCGTGACCGCGCAGAAGCGCGAGGAAGCGCTGCAGGACGTGCCCGTCGTCGTCACTGCACTCTCGGGGCAGGCGCTCAATGACGCCGGCGTCCGCGATGTGAAGGACCTGCAGACCCTGGTGCCCGGCCTCACCGTCACCAGCACGCAGAGCGAAGCACTGACCACCGCGCGCATCCGCGGCATCGGTACCGTCGGCGACAACGCCGGCCTGGAATCCTCGGTCGGCATCGTCATCGACGGCGTCTACCGTCCGCGCAACGGCGTCGGCTTCGGCGATCTCGGCGAACTCGATCGCATCGAAGTGCTGAAGGGCCCGCAGGGCACCCTGTTCGGCAAGAACACCTCGGCCGGCGTCATCAACGTCGTCACCAAGCGCCCGACCTACCAGCAGACCGCCGAAGCCGAGCTGACCATCGGCAATTACGGCGCGCTGGGCGCGTCCGGTTCCTACAGCCAGGGCGGCGACATCGCCGCGTTCCGCGTGTTCGCCGCCAAGCGCAAGCGCGACGGCTTCATGGATGTGGTCACCGGCAGTGGCCCGCGCTTCGACCGCGAAGACTACGACCAGAACTATCACACCTTCCGTGCGCAGTTCCTGCTCGAGCCGACCGATACGCTCGACATCCTCTTCACCTACGACGAATCGGATCGCGACGAGAACTGCTGCACCGCCGCCACGATCATCCGCGGCCCGACGGCGGCGATCCTCGATGCGCTGACGCCCGCCCCGGGCGACACCGGCGTCGCCACGGTCGCCAACCCCTTCGCGCGCCGCGCCTGGAGCAACCGCAGCACCGCGCAGTCCATCGGCGACAAGGGTGGCTCGCTGCAGATCGACTGGGATACCGGCTGGTTCAGCAATGCGACCCTGACCTCGATCACCGCGCAGCGCCAGTGGGATTCGGTCAACGGCCTGGACTTCGACTTCAGCACCGCCGACCTGCTCTTCCGTGATCCGAAGAAGTCCGACAACTACTCGAAGTTCGACACCTTCAGCCAGGAACTGCGCCTGGCCGGTTCGACCGACAAGCTGGACTGGCTGGTCGGCCTGTTCTACGCGGACGAGTCGCTCAAGCGCAACGAGGCCTACCGCGTCGGCGCGGCCTACGAGCCCTACCTGTCGGTCGCGCTGCTGTCGCGCATCAACCCGGCGCTGGGTCTCAGCCCGACCGCGCCGCTGTTCCTGTCGCAGGCCTCGGGCCGCCCGTTCGGCACCGTGTTCGCCGGCCATGCCGCGTCCGACCAGTACCAGCAGGACTCGAAGAGCCTCGCGCTGTTCACCAACAACACCTGGCGCGTCACCGACGCGTTCGACCTGACCTTCGGCCTGCGCTACACCCGCGAGAGCAAGGAGCTGGAGTCGCGCTACAGCAATCCGAACGGCGGCCTCGGCTGCGGTGCGATGCTGACCAACCCGGCACAGGTCGTCGCGGCCCTCGTCGCGCGCGGCCTGACCGTCGCCCAGGCCTCGGCGGCGGCGCCGCAGGTGGTCGGCTTCGCCTGCCTGCCCTGGACCAACGTCCGCCACAACGGCCGGGCCACCGATCAGGATCGCGACGAGACCGAATGGTCCGGCACGATCAAGGCGGCCTACCGCTTCAACGAGCACGTGATGGGCTATTTCTCGGCCGCACGTGGCTACAAGGCGGGCGGCTTCAACCTCGACCGCGTGCAGTCCAACAATGGCCTGTCCAGCGGCACCTCGGGTATCGTGCCGGTCAACGACACCTCGTTCCCGGGCGAGTTCGTCGACAGCTACGAGCTGGGCACCAAGACCACCTGGCTCGGCGGCAACCTGCTGCTGAACGCGACGCTGTTCCACCAGGAATACACCGACTTCCAGCTCAACAGCTTCCTCGGCACCAGCTTCGTGGTCCGCTCGATCCCGAAGGTGACTTCGCAGGGTCTTGACGCCGAACTGCTGTGGAAGACCGGTGGCTGGATGGTGCAGTCCGGCCTGACCTATGCCGACACCAAGTACGGCGACGACCCGCTGCCCGACACCGATCTCGCCCTGCTGCCGGGCAGCCGCGCCAGCTTCGCGCCGAAGTGGTCGCTCACCGGCTCGGTCGGCTACGAGTGGGAGCTGGGCAGCAACCTCGAAGCCCGCGCGACCCTCGGTGCCAAGTACATGTCGGACTACAACACCGGCTCCGACCTGGATCCGGAGAAGGAGCAGGACGGCTACACCCTGGTCAACGCCCGCTTCGTGCTGGGTCGCCAGGACGGCCGCTGGGATGTCGAGCTGTGGGGCCAGAACCTGACCAATGCCGAGTACATGCAGGTCGCGTTCGATGCCCCGCTGCAGACCGGTTCGTGGAACGCCTTCCTCGGCGCGCCGCGCACCTACGGCGTGACCATGCGCGTGCGCTACTGATCCGGCAGTGATGCGGATCTGATCCCGCGTCGATCCGGTGTCGATCCCGGATCGATGCCGGAGAGGCTCCGCACTGATTCGCCAACGATCCTGTTTCGCATCTTGGACGGCCCGCTTCGGCGGGCCGTCTGTTTTTGCAGGTTGCGCGAGGCCGGCGACGCGCGCATCCTCGCTGCGGGGATGCGCCGCCGGATGCGGCCATCGCAGGGATCCGGTGTCGCCGCGCATGGCGCCGCGTGCACTCGATGAGGAGGAATCGCCGTCGACCGGCGTTCCGCAACGTCAGGTTTTCAGCCAGGGAGAACGTTCGATGTCCACGCCGTCGCAGTCCATGCCGTCGTCCGCGCGTATCCGCTACGCACCGCATGCCCTCGCCACCACCGTCGCGCTGGCACTGGCGCTGACCGGTTGCGGCGCCAAGCAGGAAGAGGCGCCCGCCGCCAAGCCCGAAGTCGCCGCGGCCACGCCACCGGCACCGCCCGCCGTCTGCCAGGCCAGCCAGAGCTGGATCACCAGCCCGAACCCGCCGGCGGAAGTCCCGGCCGCCGAAAGCTTCTGCGATTTCTACCAGTTCTCCTGGCAGTGGTTCCTCGCCCAGGTGTCGCCCGCCAGCGATCCCGCCACCGGCGCCAACCGGGTGTTCGAGACCAACCGCCTGCACGACCCGAAGGTCAAGCGCGGCCAGTGCTCGCTGCCGGCGCTGATGGGCCAGGCCAAGGCCGCGCTGATGCTCGACATCCGCGACGACAAGCCGCAGGGCTTCGAAGACGTGCAGGCCGATGGCAATGCGCTGTACGACCAGAACGGCAACATCCTGCTCTACAACACCTGGTACTCGAAGGCGATGTGCGAATCCACCCAGGCAGGCTTCGCCTCGGGCACGTTCGAGATCAAGGTCGCCTGGAAGGTCCTGCCGCAGCCCGATCCGACCTACTACTCGATGCAGGCCACGCTGCCGGGCACGAAGCAGCAGGTCACCCTGGGCATGGTCGGCTTCCACATCGCCAACTGGACCGCGAACCATCCGGAAATGATCTGGGCCACCTTCGAGCACAAGACCAACGCACCGCTGTGCGATGGCTCCAGCGCGATGCCGGCCTCCGGCTGGTCCTTCGCCAGTGCCGACGCGGCCAACTGCCTCACGCAGAATCCGCAGAAGACCTCCGGTGCGCCGAGCGCCAACTGCAGCAGCTTCGCCTTCAACACGGCGAACCAGAAGCAGGATCCGCAGCCGCTGACCAGCACGCCGAACAACGTCTGCCGGCAGTACGCCTGGGGCAACCAGCAGGGCGATTCGGTCAACGGCAACAACAATCAGGCCAATGTGCAGGCGATCGTGCAGCTCAACGAGCAACTGGTCGGCCCCAAGGGCATGCTGACCGTGCTGCCCGATACCGACCCGATGGCGATCTGGAAGAACTACGAAATGATCGGCGGCATCTGGACCAAGGGCGGCGCCTCGTCCGGCAATCCGCCGGTACCGCACATGACCGGCAACGGGCCAGCCCCAGGCGACCCGAGCAGCCCGCAACGCGGGTCGCTGGAACTGGCCAACATGAGCATGGAGACCTTCCAGCAGGGCGACGGATCGTTCGTTCCCAACTGCTTCGGCTGCCACAACTTCGACACTGCCAAGCCGCTGAACGTGAGCCACATCTGCACCAGCCTGTTCAGCAGCGACGACAGCGGCAAGAACTGCGTGATCCCGCCGAAGACCCCGACCGCCCCCGCCCCGGAGGCGCCCGCGAAGCAGTAAGCGCAGCTGCGTCGGTCCATCGACAGCCTGCCGCAACGGCCCGCCTCGTGCGGGCCGTTGCCTGTCCGGCCCGCGCCATCGGTATGATGCCGGCACCGGGCGCTGGCCCGTGCAGACCGGGTTGGACAGCCGCATGAGTTTCCCCACCGACGCCGAGCTTCGCGAACACGCCGAAGCCCTCGGCCAACGCTTCCGCGCCGCCCGGCTCAGCCTGGTCACTGCCGAGAGCTGCACTGGCGGCTGGATCGCCAAGACCGTCACCGACATCGCCGGCTCGTCCGACTGGTTCGACTGCGGCATGGTCGCTTACAGCTACGAAGCCAAGCAGGCCATGCTCGGCGTCCGTCCCGAGACCCTCGAACACCATGGCGCGGTCAGCCGCGAGACCGTGGTCGAGATGGTCTCCGGCGCGCTGACCCATGCGGGCGCCAACATCGCGGTCGCGGTCACCGGCATCGCCGGCCCCGGCGGCGGCGCCCCCGACAAGCCCGTAGGCACCGTCTGGATCGGCTGGAAACGCCGCGGCGGCTACGCCCACGCCCAGCTGTTCCAGTTCGACGGCGACCGCGACGCCGTCCGCCGCCAGACCGTCGCCGCCGCGCTGCGCGGGCTGGAGACGCTGATCGGGAAACCCTGATGACGCGGCTCTGGCAGCGCGGCGAAATCCGCGATGCCGCATGGGCGCTCGCGTTCACGCTGTGGTGCGTCGCTTGGCCTTCGGGAATCGTGCTGGCCGGAGGCACGACGCCCGGATTCTTCAGCCTGCGTGGCGACGACGGACTGCGTGAGATGGTCACCGTCTTCCTGCCCTTGTCGTACGGCACTGCCTTGTCCGCATGGGGCGTGGTGTCCTTCGCGGCGATGTGGGCACTGCTGCGGCTGCGCCGCTGGCTGGACCCGGATGGCCAGTCGCTGGGCGCGATCCGCTGGGCGCTGTCTTCGCGCAGCCTGAATCTCACGCTGGCGGCAATGACCGTGTTGATCGCGTCGCTGATCCTGATGACGGAGACTGGGTGGCCGGTGCCTTCGATCGCATTCTCCGGGCTGATCGTCTTCATCACGAAATGGGGATGGTTGCTGCTCGGGGGCGCACTCATCCTCCTGTCGATCTGGGCCTCGCTGTGTCTGCTCAATCCCCGCACGCTTGCGCGCGATCGACTCGAGCGCTGGTGGCAGCCCTTCTGGCCGGGTGTTGCTGCAGTGGCCGTCGCTCTGCTGTGCTGGCAGGTCGTGCCGCTGCTCACAGGCCTTCTCCAGGGGAGCGTGTTCGCTTCGCTTCCACCTGCAGGGTGGTTGGTGGTGCAGGCGATCGACTACGTGATCCTCACGGCATGCGATCTCGTCGCATTTGCGTGGTGGTTTTCCCGTGCATCTGGTGAGAACGCGAGGGCAGTCGTCGCACGCCTGTTCGATCGACGGGTGTTGCGTCTCTATGTGGGATTCGACCTGCTGATGGGCGTGCTTGTGCTGGCCGCCGCCGTCCCCGTCATGCTGATGTCGATGTTCGCGACCTATGTCGCTCCGCAATACGAGGCATGGCAGGCGGCAGGCACCGTCGCCATGTCGCCCGGCTACGACATGCTGACCATCGTGGTCAGGCAGATCATGGATCGCGCGTGGTGGCATCTGCCTGTGCTCGGTGTCGAGCTGCTGCTGATCCTGTCCCTGGGACGACTCATCCACCGGGCCTTGGCTGAACAGCACGCTTTTTTGCCAGCGGATGCGGCCCCTCATTGACGGGGCAGGGTGTTAGTAGTATTACTACTAATCATGGACCTGACCGATACCCAGCAAGCCATCCTTGCCCTGATCGCCGAGCGCCTCGCCGCCGATGGCGGCTCGCCCTCGCAGACCGAGATCGCCCATGCCATGGGCTTCAAGGGCGTCCGCGCCGCGCAGTACCACCTCGAAGCCCTGGAGCAGGCCGGCTACATCCGCCGCATCCCGGGCCAGGCACGCGGCATTCGCCTCGTCCACGAGGCCGCCAACGACGCCATGGACCAGCCGCCGGCCCCGGCGCTGCCCGACGAGGCCCTGCGCCTGCCGGTGCTCGGCCGCGTCGCCGCCGGCCTGCCGATCGGCGCCGACCTGCGCTCCGACGACTACATCCTGCTCGACCGCGCCCTGTTCTCGCCGGCGCCGAACTACCTGCTCAAGGTGCAGGGCGACTCGATGATCGACGAAGGCATCTTCGAGGGCGACCTGATCGGCGTGTACCGCACCAGCGAGGCGCGCTCCGGCCAGATCGTGGTCGCCCGCGTCGACGACGCGATCACCGTCAAGCTGCTGAAGATCGGCAAGGACCGCATCCGCCTGCTGCCGCGCAATCCCAGCCATGCCCCGATCGAAGTCCTGCCCGACCAGGACTTCAGCATCGAGGGCCTGTACTGCGGTCTCGTGCGGCCCAATCGTTGAGTGTGATGCCGGGCTGAGCGCGATGCGGGGAATTCCTACAGCGCACCGGGCGGTCCCCCGATGTCTCGCCATCGTTCATCCAACTAGATTTCAGGGCGTCGCAGGTTTTGCGACGGGCAGTCCCTAACCTGCGCCCACTCCAAGCATTCACCCAATCACTGACGAGGATTCCACGATGGACGAGAACAAGAAGCGCGCCCTTTCCGCCGCACTGAGCCAGATCGACAAGCAGTTCGGCAAGGGCTCGGTCATGCGCATGGGCGACCGCCCGGTCGAGGTGGTCGAGACCATCGGCACCGGCTCGCTGATGCTGGACATCGCGCTGGGCATCGGTGGCCTGCCCAAGGGGCGCGTCGTCGAGATCTACGGTCCGGAATCCTCCGGCAAGACCACGCTCACCCTGCAGGCCATCGCCGAATGCCAGAAGGCCGGCGGCACCGCAGCCTTCATCGACGCCGAGCACGCGCTCGACCCGACCTATGCGCAGAAGCTGGGCGTCAACATCGACGACCTGCTGCTCTCGCAGCCCGACACCGGCGAACAGGCGCTGGAAATCGCCGACATGCTGGTGCGTTCCAATGCCGTCGACGTGGTCGTCATCGACTCGGTTGCCGCGCTGACCCCGAAGGCCGAAATCGAAGGCGAAATGGGCGACCAGCTGCCCGGCCTGCAGGCCCGCCTGATGAGCCAGGCCCTGCGCAAGCTCACCGGCAACATCAAGCGCAGCAACTGCCTGGTCATCTTCATCAACCAGCTGCGCATGAAGATCGGCGTGATGATGCCCGGCCAGAGCCCGGAAACCACCACCGGCGGCAACGCCCTGAAGTTCTATGCCTCCGTCCGCCTGGACATCCGCCGCATCGGCAGCATCAAGAAGGGCGAGGAGATCATCGGCAACCAGACCAAGATCAAGGTCGTCAAGAACAAGCTCGCCCCGCCGTTCAAGCAGGTCGTCACCGAAATCCTCTATGGCGAAGGCATCAGCCGCGAGGGCGAGCTCATCGACATGGGCGTGGACGCCAAGCTCGTCGAGAAGTCGGGCGCCTGGTACAGCTACGACGGCGAACGCATCGGCCAGGGCAAGGAAAACGCCCGCCAGTACATGAAGGACAACCCGGCGGTCGCCATCAAGCTCGAAGCGGCCCTGCGCTCGCAGTTCGTCGCAGCCGACGTCCCGCGCAACGAAGCCGAGGACGATAAGGACGACTGAGTCCGAATGCAGAGGGGGCGGGCCCGAATACCTCGTCAGTGGACGGCCCGCCCCCGACGCACCATGCAGCCCGACAGGCTGCATGCCATCCCCAGCGATGCGTCACGGACGGCGTATCGGCGGTGCGGGGCCCCAAACCCGCACCGCATCGCGGCGCCGCTCGCCGGCGGCGTCGTTCGCCGGGCCGCTCCAGGGATGGGGTTGCCTGGCCTTTTCGTGCAAGCCGATCGCATCATGGTCGACCCGGGCCGAACCGAGGTCCTTCTCGTGCATGGCGTGACCACCTCCTGGCCTGCCTTCCGCCGTGCGCACGCCGCCCGTTGAGCGAACCGCGATGTCATCGATCGATCCACCCGATGAAGCCAAGGCGCCGGCCCCGCGCAAGCGCCGCGGTCCCGAGCCGACCCCCGGCCAGCGCGCACTGTCGCTGCTGGTCCGTCGGGAGCACTCGCGCAAGGAGCTGGCGCGCAAGCTGACCGCGCGAGGTGTCGACAGGGACGAGGCGCAGGCGGCGGTCGACCGCATGACCGCCGAGGGTTGGCAGAGCAACGACCGTTTCGCCGAGCAACTGGTCCGCAGTCGGGCGAACACTGGCCAGGGGCCGCTGCGCATCCGCGCCGAGCTCTCGACCCATGGACTGGACCGGGATGCGGTCGCCGCCGTCTTCGAGGCCTACGACGGCGACTGGACCGAGAACGCCCGCGATCTGGTCAGGCGTCGCTTCCCCGGCGCGCACGACGACCGTGCCGTCCAGCGCAAGGCTGCGGAATTCCTGGTTCGACGCGGCTTCACGGGCGATCAGGTCCGCGCGGCGACCCGCTACGATCCTGACGAGGATGACGTCTCCTGACATTTCAACGGGTTGCCTTGGTCATTCCCTGGGGCAGCATGTACGCCTTCCAAGTCCACAGGGGTGCGTCACATGCAACAGTTCCGGATGCTTGCAGGTCTTCTGCTCGTAGCGACCTCAATGGCCAGTGAGGCCCGTGCCGAGGTCTACAAGTGCAGTCTTCCCGGTGGCGGGAGCGAGTACCGCGACCAGCCGTGCTCGCCCGGCAAGGGCGGGGCCATCCAGGTCAAGGGCGGCGCTGCTGCCAGCGCCGGTGGTGGCCTGAGCGGCGACTGGTGCGAGTACGCGGTGTCGATCGACGAGAACAGCGAGAAGGACGCCACGTCCGCCGCGCAATGGACCTTCAACGGGAATCAGGTCAAGTACAAGCTCAAGGCGGCACCGATGGCGGGCCCCTGGATGCCCTTGAAGCGGGTCGAGGGCGGCTTCGCAGTCGACCATGCTCTGTTCGGCGGTGCCGGCCGGACTTGGCGCATCGTTCGCCAGAGCGGTGGCACGATGCTGGTGAAGGGGCCGCTGGGGGGTTATTACCATTTCCGCCGGGGCGCCTGCTGAGCCCGCTCCGGGGCCGCTGGTCCGGGTGGTTCCCGGCGAAAGCCCCGCTGGACGGTCAATCGGGCTGTCCGGCCTGCTAACCTAGGCGGTCTTGGGTTGTCCGCTCGTATCCGCGTCGGCACGGTGCCGGCTTCGCGGGTGGGGACACTGCCCCCTCATCTTCGCCGCCCGCCATGAAAACCACAGCCGACATCCGCCGCGATTTCCTCGAATTCTTCCGCTCGAAGGGCCACACCGTGGTGCCGTCGAGCCCCCTCGTCCCGGGCAACGATCCGACCCTGCTGTTCACCAATGCGGGCATGGTCCAGTTCAAGGACGTGTTCCTGGGCGCCGAGAAGCGCAGCTACACCCGGGCCGTCTCCAGCCAGCGCTGCGTGCGCGCCGGCGGCAAGCACAACGACCTCGACCAGGTCGGCTACACCGCCCGCCACCACACCTTCTTCGAGATGCTGGGCAACTTCAGCTTCGGCGATTACTTCAAGAAGGACGCCATCGCCTACGCCTGGGAGCTGCTGACCGAAGTCTGGAAGCTGCCGAAGGAGCGCCTGCTCGTCACGATCTACCACACCGATGACGAAGCCTTCGAGATCTGGAACAAGGACATCGGCCTGCCGCCGGAGCGCATCATCCGCATCGGCGACAACAAGGGCGCGCCCTACGCGTCGGACAACTTCTGGCAGATGGCCGACACCGGCCCCTGCGGTCCCTGCACCGAGATCTTCTACGATCATGGCGACCATATCGCCGGTGGCCCGCCGGGCAGCCCGGACGAGGACGGCGATCGCTACATCGAGATCTGGAACAACGTTTTCATGCAGTTCGATCGCCAGCCCGACGGCAGCCTGCTGCCGCTGCCGGCGCCCTGCGTCGACACCGGCATGGGCCTGGAGCGCATCGCTGCCGTGCTGCAGCACGTGCACAGCAACTACGAGATCGACCTGTTCCAGCACCTGATCAAGGCCGCCGCCGCGATCACGAACACGTCCGACCTCGAGCACAAGTCGCTGCGCGTCATCGCTGACCATACCCGTGCCTGCAGCTTCCTGATCGTCGATGGCGTGTTGCCGAGCAACCTCGGCCGCGGCTATGTCCTGCGCCGGATCATTCGCCGAGCCGTGCGTCATTTCTGGAAGCTCGGCGCACTCAATGCGGAAGGCAACTTCTGGCGAATGCTGCAGCCGCTGATCGACGTGATGGGCGAAGCGTATCCCGAACTTGCCGAGAAGCGTGTGCTGATCGAGCGCGCCCTGAAGGCCGAAGAGGCCGCGTTCTCGCAGACGCTCGACGCCGGCATGGCGAGGCTTGAAGGCTACCTCGCGCAGAGCGGTGGCACGGTCACCGGCGAACAGATGTTCCTGCTGCACGACACCTATGGCTGCCCGCCGGACCTCATCGCGGACATTCTTCGCGAGAAGGGCCTGGGAGAGCTGACGCCGGAGGTGGTCGCCGAATACGACCGGCGGATGGAAGAACAGAAGCGCAAGAGCAAGGAAGGCGGTGGTTTCACTGGAAAGACGGTCCTGTCCGCCGAACTCATCGCCCAGCTCAGCCCCACCGATTTCCTCGGCTACGACCGCCTCGATGCCGATGACCTCGAAGTCGTCGCGCTGCTCAAGGACGGCGCACCCGTGGAAAGCATCGTTGCGGGCGACGAGGCAATCGTCCTCCTGGCGCGCACCCCGTTCTACGCCGAATCCGGCGGCCAGGTCGGCGACACCGGCACGCTGGCGGGCGAGGGTGCCGAGTTCGCGGTCAGCGACACCCAGAAGTTCGCCGGCCAGTTCTTCGGTCATGTCGGCACGCTCAACGCGGGCAGCCTCAAGCGCGGCGACCGCCTGTCGGGCCAGGTCGACGGTGCGCGGCGTGGCGCCACCATCCTCAACCACAGTGCGACCCACCTGCTGCATGCCGCACTGCGCAGCGTGCTCGGTACCCACGTGACCCAGAAGGGCTCGCTGGTCGCCCCGGACCGCCTGCGTTTCGACTTCAGCCATTTCCAGGCGGTCACCGCCGACGAGCTGGCCGAGATCGAGCGCCGCGTCAACGCCGAGATCCGCGCCAACAGCGAAGCCGAAGTGCACCACATGGGTATGCAGGAAGCGCTGGATTTCGGCGCGATGGCGCTGTTCGGCGAGAAGTACGGCGAGCACGTGCGCGTGCTGCGCATGGGCGACACGTCGACCGAACTGTGCGGCGGCACCCACGTGCGCCGCACCGGCGACATCGGCCTGTTCAAGATCGTGTCCGAAGGCGGCATCCAGGCCGGCGTGCGCCGGATCGAGGCCGTCACCGGTCAGGGTGCCCTGGACTACATAGCCGACGAAGAGCGCCGCCTCGACGAGGCCGCCGACCTGCTCGGCGGCAACCCGGCCGACATCGGCGACAAGCTGCGCGCACTGCTCGATCGCCAGAAGAAGCTGGAGCGCGAGATCGAGGCCCTCAAGGCCAAGGCCGCGACCGCCACCGTGGCCGACCTGGCCGCGACCGCCGCCGATGTCGGTGGCGTGAAGGTCCTGGCGGCCCGGGTCGAGGGCCTGGACGCCAAGGGCCTGCGCGACGCCGTCGACCATCTGAAACAGCAACTTCGTGATGCCGTCGTCGTGTTGGCCGGCGCGGCGGATGGTAAAGTGGCCCTCGTTGCGGGGGTGAGCGGCACGGCACTTGGGCCTGTCAAGGCTGGGGAGTTGCTGGCGCACGTTGCCGGCCAGATCGGGGGCAAAGGCGGTGGCCGCCCCGACATGGCTCAAGGAGGGGGCGAGGATGGCCCGAATCTGCGCGGAGCTCTGGAGGGCGTTCAGGATTGGGTCAAGGGCCGTCTGGCCTGCTCGACATGACGATCGGCGCTTCTCGCTAGCGCGTCTGTCCGGGTATTCTTAAAACAATTGCGTCCGCCTCCGGAATTCCATCCCCACAAGAATCGGTCGCGGAACAACGACAGCGTGTCGGCGAGGGGGAAGCCGGCCCATGGAGAATTGCAATGCTCATTTTGACTCGCCGGGTTGGCGAAACATTGATGATCGGCGACACCGTCACGGTGACCGTGCTCGGCGTCAAAGGCAACCAGGTGCGTATCGGGATCACGGCGCCGAAGGACGTCGCGGTCCATCGCGAGGAAATCTACCAGCGCATCCAGCGCGGTGAAGGTCATCCGAGCCACGGCCCGCATTCGGGTTTGCCGCAGGACGATTGAGCCGGTATCCTGTGCACCCTGCGCGCAGTTGATCGCGCGCCGACGGAGAGTTGCCCGAGAGGCCGAAGGGGCTCCCCTGCTAAGGGAGTATGCGGTCAAAAGCTGCATCGAGGGTTCGAATCCCTCACTCTCCGCCACCCTGTTTCACCCGAACCCGCGTCAGGCGTCCAGGCGCATGCGCACGGTCAGCATCGATGACGCACCTGCAGCGAGGTGCTTCCCGGACGGGAAATTCGATACTGAAAACGTTCGGATGGAGTTGACCGATTCGCATCGAGTTGGCACAATTCCGCTTCTTCACCGCGCGCCCGTAGCTCAGTTGGATAGAGCACCAGGCTACGAACTTGGGGGTCGGAGGTTCGAATCCTTCCGGGCGCGCCACTCTTCCGAAAAAAGCCAGCCTTCACAGGCTGGCTTTTTTCTTTGCGCGCCCTCGGATTCCCGGCCCGCCGCAGCGCGGCGGGCGTTCCTCCCCGCGCGAAGCTGCGCTTCGCAAGCGGCGGGGCCTCACCCTTCCGGCGCGCTTCATTTCAAACAAAAGCCAACCTTCGCGGGTTGGCTTTTGTTTGCGCGTCCCCGGTTTGCCGGCCGCTGCGCAATTCGCTGATGGGAAGCCTGCGAACGGGCGCTCAGGAACGCCCGGCGTCCTCTTCCATGCGCCGACGCAGCGACAGCGGGCGCATGTCGGTCCATACGGCTTCGATGTGCGCGAGGCATTCCGCCTTGGAGCCGCTGAAACCCTCGGCCTGCCAGCCGAGCGGCAGGGCGCGGTCGGCGGGCCAGATCGAATACTGCTCCTCGTGGTTCACCACGACCTGGTAGCGGGTGCTGTCGTCGTCCGGCGTCATGGGTGGTCTCCGTGCGTGGGCGGGGCGTGCGCGATGCGGGGAGGATACCCCTCCCGCCGCATCGCGCCGTGCCTCAGTCCAGGAACTGCAGCCGCGCCAGTTCCGCGTACAGGCCGTCCTGCGCGAGGAGTTCTTCATGCGTGCCTTCGGCGACGATGCGGCCGTGGTCCATGACGACGATGCGGTCGGCCTTGAGGATGGTGGCGAGACGGTGCGCGATCACCAGCGTGGTGCGGCCGCGCATCAGGTTTTCCAGTGCGTGCTGCACGGCGCGTTCGCTCTGCGCGTCGAGCGCGGAGGTGGCTTCGTCGAGCAGCAGCACCGGCGCGTCCTTGATCAGCGCGCGGGCGATCGCGAGGCGCTGCTGCTGGCCGCCCGAAAGAGTGGTGCCGCGCTCGCCGAGCTGTTCGTCGTAGCCCTTGGGCAGGGCGGCGATGAACTCGTGGGCTTCGGCCGAACGCGCGGCGGCCTCGATCTCCGCATCGCTGGCGTCGAGGCGGCCGTAGCGGATGTTCTCGCGCGCGCTGGTCGCGAACAGCGTGGGTTGCTGCGGGACGAGTGCGATGTGTTCGCGCAGGGCAACCGGATCGCAGTCGCGCACGTCGATGCCATCGACCGAGACGCGGCCGTCCTGCGGGTCGTGGAAGCGCAGCAGCAGCGAGAACACCGTGCTCTTGCCCGCGCCGGACGGCCCGACCAGGGCCACGGTTTCGCCGGGCTTCACATGCAGGGTGAAGTCGTGCAGCGCGGCCTTGTCCGGTCGCTGCGGGTAGCGGAAGGACACGGCATCGAGCTGGATGTCGCCGCGCAGCGCCGGCGGCAGCGCCACCGGCGAGGCGGGGGCCGGGATGCCGTTGCGTTCGGCCAGCAGCTCGTCGATGCGGCTCATGCCGCCGGCCGCGCGCTGCAGCTCGTTCCAGGTCTCGGCCAGCGCGGCGACCGAACCGCCGGCGAACATCGCGTACAGCACGAACTGCGCGAGCGTGCCCAGGCTCATCCGCCCGGCGTTGACGTCATGCGCGCCCATCCACAGCACGACGGTGATCGCGGCGAAGAACAGCACGATGATCACGGCGGTGATGCCGGCCTGCAGGCCGATGCGGCGCCGCGCGGCGTCGATGGCGCGCATCACCGCGTCGCCGAAGCGGTCGCGTTCGTAGGCTTCGCGGCCGTGGGCCTGCACCGTGCGCACCGCGCCCAGGGTTTCGGTGGCCAGCGCGTTGGCGTCGGCGACGCGGTCCTGGCTGCCGCGCGAGGCGTTCTGCACCCAGCGCGCGGCGAACATCACCGGCAGCACGGTGGCGGGAATGCCGACCAGCGCCCAGGTCGCCAGTCGCGGGCTGGTGACGAACAGCATCACCAGCGAGCCGAGCACCGTGATCGAGCTGCGCAGGGCGACCGACATCGCGCTGCCGACGAGGTTGCGGATCAGTTCGACGTCCGCGGTCAGGCGCGAGACCAGTTCGCCGCTGCGGTTGCGCTCGTGGAAGCCGGCGTCGAGGCCGATCAGGTGGCCGTACAGCTTGGTGCGCAGGTCGGCGACCACGCGCTCGCCCAGCAGCGAGACGAAGAAGAACCGCGACGCCGTGCCGATGGCGAGCGCCACCGCGACCAGGAACAGCAGCAGGAAGCTGCGGTCGATGTCCGAGGCCGCGCCCTTGACGAAGCCGTCGTCGATCATCGTCCGGAAGGCCACCGGCAGGCTCAGGGCCGCCGTCGAGGAGACCGCCAGTGCGCACAGCCAGCCGAGGAACAGGCCGCGATGGCGGAGGACGAAGGGCCACAGCGCGCGCAGGCTGCCGATGGGGGCCTTGGCGGAGGACGGAACGGGTTCGGACATGATCGGGCCGGCGTCCTTTGACGCTTGCGGTGGGTGGGGGAAGGCGGGGCGGACTATTGTCGACGAATCCAGTACGTCTGCTTGTGCCCGCGTGCTTCGAATGCTTCGGCCATGACCTGGGCTGCCTCGCGATCGAGGCCGCCGACGATCATGGCGACATGGCCGTTGTCGTCCTGGCGCATCACGCACCAGGCCTCCCCGGCAGCGGTGGCCGCCGGGTCGATCCGGTCCATCGGCTGTTCCTCGTTCATCGCGACGCCCTGTCCTCCGGACCGGGGATGGCGACGCGGGGACCGCGTTTCAAGCGGGCAGGCGGAGGACAGGCGCTCAGGGCGCGGTGGTGCCGGCGGCACGGCAGGTGAAGCGATTGCCGTAGAAGTCGACCGACAGCTCGCCCTGGTGCTCCCAGATCTCCATGCCCTCGCGGCCGTAGCGCGCGCCGCTGGCGGCCATCATCGGGAAGGCGATGGCCTGGTCGTCGCCCCAGGTGACGACGGCGGATTTCGGATCGAGGTCGTTGTAGTAGACGACGGTGAAGGGCTTGCTCTTGTCGTCGCAGTCGTAGGCGATCGCCTCCGGCACGGTGGTTTCGCCGTTGTCGAGCTGCAGCTGGACGGTACGGGTCATGTAGGCCTCGGACACGCAGCGGCTGCGCTCGACGGACTTCCAGCAGTCGTCGCGGCCCTTGACCCAGCCGCGCTGCTCGGCGGTGAGGCGGGCCAGGTCGGCGCCCGGTGCGGCCTTGACCCGGGCGAAGACCTCGGCGAGGCGGCGATCGAGGACGGCGAGTTCCGGGTCCTTGCAGACGAGCTTCTCGGCCTCGCTGGCGGCTGCGGCGCAGTCGAACGAGGGTTTGACGTCCGCGGCGGCCTTCGCGGGTGCCGGTGCCGTGGCGGGCGCAGCCGGGGCGGCGGGGGCTTTCGCGGGGGCGGTCGCGTCGGCGTCGGTGGACTGGGCTTCCTCGGCCTGCTGGCAGGCGGTCAGGCCGAGCAGGAGCGCGAGCGGCAGCAGCGAAGACGGCTTCATCGTCGAATCCTCGGGGAGACGGGGCAGCGAATGATGCTACGCCGCCGGCATGACCGGCGACAGGCGTGCGCGATCGCGCGTGGCGTCGCGCAGCCGCAGGGCGAGGGCGTCCGCATGTTCCGCCGGCAGGCGCACGCGAAGCACCGCGCCGTCGGCGTCGAAGCGTTCGTCCAGCCTGGCGGCTTCGGTCGCGATCAGCGCGGCGTGCACGGCGCCGAGGTCGGCGAAGGGGCAGGCGATGTCGAACTCGGACAGGAGGATCAGCGGACGGCGCCCGGCGCGGCGCAGGCACTCCGCCGCTGCGCCGCCGTAGGCCCGGACCAGGCCGCCGGCGCCGAGCTTGATGCCGCCGTACCAGCGCGTGACCACGACCAGCACCTGGTCGCAGCCCTGGCCGTCGATCGCGGCGAGGATCGGGCGTCCGGCGGTGCCGGCGGGTTCGCCGTCGTCGCTGGAGCGGTACTGCCCGCCGACCCGCCACGCCCAGCAGTTGTGGGTGGCGTCCGGGTCGCCCAGCGCGGCCAGAACGGCCTGCGCGTCGTCGGCCGAGGTCATCGGCACGGCCTGGGCGAGGAACCGGCTGTGCTTGACCTCCAGCAGGTGCGAGGCCGGGCCGGACAGGGTATCGAGCGGCATCGGGGGTCCGGACGTCGTGCGCGGCTCAGGGCGTGGTCAGCGTCGCCGCCAGCGGCTTGAGGTCTTCCGGCAGTTCCGCATCGGGATAGCGGCGCTTGAACTCGCGCAGGCTTTCGCGTGCCCACGCCTGCTCGCCCTTGGCCAGCAGCTCGCGGATGCGCTGCAGCCAGGCCTCGCGGAATTCCGGCGAATCGGCCGACACCGGCGGGCGGTCGTCGTAGTCGGCGCTCGTCTTCGGCGTATCGCGGGTGGCGGTTTCGCCGACGAAGCCCTGGCGGCTGCGCGCGGACGCGGCGGGTGGCGGCGGGGGCGCGGGCGGCGGCGGTGGGGCCGCGACCGGCGCGGCGACGCCCGCGGCGCGTTCCGCCACGGCCTGGCGACGGCGCACTTCCTGTTCGCGACGCGTGTACTCGGCGGCGCCGACCTCGCGTTCGGTGCGACGGATGCGCGAGCCGCTGACGTCGATGCGGTCGTAGCTGTCCTGCTCCGCCTCTTCCTTCGCCTGGGCGACGGGTGCCGGCGCGGACATGGCGGCGGGCGGTGGGGCGTCCATGGCCGCTTCGGCGGAATAGACCATGTTCTCCGTGGCCTCCCGCGCGCGCGCCGGCTTGGCGGCCGGGGCCGGCGGTGCGGCCGGCGCGACGGCGGCATCGGCCATCAGCGGGCTTTCGGTCGGGCTCTGCACGGGCGGAGGCGGGGGCGGCGGTTCGCGCTGCAGCGGCGGCTCGACCATGATGACCTGGGTCGCATCCTCGCTTGCGGCAGCGGCCACAGCCGTCTCGGCCGCGCCTTCGCCGATGCCGGCGCCGTTGTCGTGCAGCTTCCAGCCGATGCCGGCGGCCAGCACCAGCGAGGCGGCGAGGCTCAGCCCCAGCGGCCAGCGCGGGGTCTGCTTGCGCGGGCGCAGCGGCGTGACCTTGGGGTCGCTCGTGGCAGGAGCGACGGGCGCATCGCCGCTGGTTCCGGTCGTCGCTGTCGTGGCGACCATGGGCTCGACGACGGGCGCCGCGGTGGGTTCATCGACCGCCGCGCGCGCCATCGCCAGGATCCTCGCGTCGAGCGCAGGCGCGGGCTCGCGCGGACCGCCCAGGCGCGCGAGGCGCTCGGCAAGATCGCGTTCTTCCGCGGTGAAGGGTTCGCTCGGGCGGTTCATGGGTTCAGTCTCGCGCGCAGTTTGTCCATCGCGTAGCGCAACCGCGATTTGACCGTTTCCCGGCCGACGCCGGTCACTTCGCCGATCTCCTCCAGACTCAGGTCCTGTTCGAGGCGGAGCAGCACGACTTCGCGCTGTTCCGCCGGCAATTCTTCCAGTGCGAGGTGAAGCCTTCGCCTTTCCTCGAACTCCGACAAGTGCCGTTCCGGTGTGTCGTGGTCGGGCACGCGTTCGGTGCGTTCGTCGGCGTCGTCCGGGGCCGGCGGCCGGTGCTGCAGCGCCCGCCAGTGGTCGGCCAGGCGGTTGTGCGCGATCCGGTACAGCCAGGTGGTGAACAGCGCTTCCGGTTTCCAGCTCTGCCGCGCCGACACCACGCGCTGCCAGACGTCCTGGAACATCTCGTCGGCCAGCGCGCCGTTGCCGTGCAGTTGCCGCGCCAGGAAGCGGTAGAGCTTGCCGCGATGACGCTGGTAGAGCTGTTCGAAGGCAGCGACGTCGCCCGCGCCATACGCGAGCATGAGCTGTTCGTCGCTGATTTCGACCCCGACATCGTTCATGCCGGTCAGGTTAAGGGCTGCGGCGGCATTCGTGAAGCCATTCGCACCATTGCCCGCGCAGCCGCCCGTCGCGCTGCGTAGGTGGCGACGGGCGGCGGGAGCGATGGCAGCGGCGACGGCGGACATGGCGATGCTCGGGCGGTCTGGTCAGTCGGTGCGCGTCAGTCGGCGATCATGCCGACCTGCGGCGTGTCGCCGGCGGTGACGCGGCGCGCGGCGTCGACCAGCTCGACGAATTCACGGCGCAGCGCCCATGGGTCGTCGCCGACGCTCTGGCGCGCACTGCGGGCGATGTCGTCCCAGGTCCAGCCGTCGATGTGCTTCCCGCCGCGCAGGGCATCGGCATAGGCGGCCACGGTGGCGGCGAAGCGCAGCGCGGGGCTGGGCGTGGCGCGCAGGTCGCGGCGCGACACCGGACGTTCGATCAGCCGGCTGGTGTCCTCGCCGGGGCGCTTGTAGCGCAGGCGCAGGTGGCCCAGTTCGCCGGCGGTTGCGGCTTTCGTCGCCGGTGCATCGGCATAGCGCAGCGCCGGCAGGCGGGTGGCGTCGGAGCCGACCAGGGTGAGTTCGTACAGCGCGGTGACTTCGTGGCCGGCGCCGATGTCGCCGGCGTCGACGCGATCGTTGGCGAAGTCCTCGCGGCGCAGCATGCGGTTCTCGTAGCCGATCAGGCGGTATTCCGCGACCACCGCCGGGTTGAACTCGATCTGGATCTTCACGTCCTTCGCGATGGTCAGCAGCGTGGACTGCATTTCCTGCACCAGCACCTTGCGCGCTTCCTGCAGGGTGTCGATGTAGGCGTGGTTGCCATCGCCGACATCGGCGAGGCGTTCGGCCATGGCGTCGTTGTAGTTGCCCTGGCCGAAGCCGAGCGTGGTCAGCGCGATGCCGTGCCTGCGCTGGTCGCCGACCAGCGTTTCCAGCGCCTTGCGATCGGTGATGCCGACGTTGAAATCGCCGTCGGTGGCGAGGATTACGCGATTCACGCCGTCCTTCACGAAAGCCTGCTTCGCCATCGCGTAGGCCAGTTCGATGCCCTGGCCGCCGTTGGTGCTGCCGCCGGCCTGCAGGCGGTCCAGCGCGGCGAGGATCGCGTCCTTGTCGCTGCCCGGCGTGGGTTCGAGCACCACGCCCGCGGAGCCGGCGTAGACCACCATGCTCACGCGGTCCTGCGGGCGCAGCTGTTCGACCAGCTGCGCGAACGAGCGCTTGAGCAGCGGCAGCTTGTCTTCCGAGCTCATCGAACCGGAGGTGTCGATCAGGAACACCAGGTTCGCCGGCGGCAGTTCGGCCTTCGGCACGTCGTAGCCCTTGATGCCGACCATCAGCAGCTGGCGCTTGCCGTTCCACGGCGCGGCGGCCAGTTCGGTGGTGACGCGGAACGGCGTCGCCAGCGAGTCCGGGCCGGGATGGCCATGGTCGAAGTAGTTGATCATTTCCTCGGCGCGCACCGCGTCGGCGGGCGGACGCGTGCCGTTGCGCAGCATCCGCCGCACGTTGCTGTAGCTGCCGGTGTCGACATCGATCGAGAAGGTGGAGACCGGTTCCTCGCTCGCGCGCCTGACCGGGTTGTCCGCGCGTTCGGCGTAGGTTTCGGTGTTGGCGCCTTCGACTGCAGGGCCCATCTTCGGCAAGACCATGGTCGGCGACGCCATCGGGCTGCGCATGGCCATCACCGCCGGGGGCGGCGGCGCCGGCGGCGGCGGAGGAGGAGGAGGAGGAGGGGCCAGTGCAGGCGGCGGGATCACGAAGGCGTGATTCGCAATCGCGTTCTGTCTGTCGCTTTTCACGCGGGAGCCGGTCACTTCGATGCGGTCGAGCGCCTCGTCCGCCTCGGCTTCGGCGGACTGGCCCGCACGAGGCCCGGCCGGGGGCGCTTCGGAGACCTGGCGTCCGCCGCAGGCCGACAGTGCGAGCGTGGCGAGGATGGCGGCGGCGAGCAGCCGGGGTGTCGGGCGGGCGGTACGGCGCATGGGGCGGTCTCCGTGGTGGGCGCACGGTCGAACGGGCCATGCCCGGCGGTGGGGTTGCCGCTGGTCGTGCCGGTGTCGGCGTGACGCGAAACCCGCAAACGGGAACGGGCGGCTTGCGCCGCCCGTTCCGGTGTCAGCTGCGGCCCGGAGGCCGCATGCCTGCCTTCGGTCAGAACGTCCAGCCCACGCGCACGTAGGCGAAGCCGCCGGTGAAGCCGTACGGGGTGTGGACGGGGTACTCGGCGCCCGCGACCGGCGCGCCCCACGGGTTCTTGTCCGGCACCTTGTCGAACAGGTTCTGCGCACCGACGTTGACGAACAGGCCGTTGTCGAACTTCCAGCCGATCTCGGCATCCACGGTGAAAGCGCTGTCGCCGTAGATCGGTAGGCCGCCGTCTTCTGCGCGGATCACGTCGCTGTCCAGGTGATCCTCGTAGAACGAACCGTAGTAGTTCAGGCGAAGGTTGGCGTGGAACACCTGGCGCTGGTGGCTGATGCTGGCGTATCCCTTCACGCGCGGCAGGGAGTCTTCCAGCTTCTTCACCCGCGCCTGCGAGATGATGCCCGGCGTGTAGTCGTCGACGCGCGTGCTGTTCCAGTTGACCGCCAGCGAATAGGCGGTCTTCCCGCCGAAATGGTCGCTGTTGTAGCTGCCGACCAGGTCGAAGCCGGTGGTGGTGGTGTCGAAATCGTTGACGAAGAAGCCGACGCGGGACAGCGATGCGGCTTCCGGATAGCCTGCGGCGACCAGCGCCGCGATGTCGGCCGGGGTCAGGTCGAAATCGGCGCTGCGCGCGATGCGGTCGCGGACCTGGATGCGGTACCAGTCACCGGTGACCAGCCAATCGCCGCTGTTGAAGACGAAGCCCAGCGAGGCATTGCGGGACTTCTCCGGCTCCAGGGCCTTGGCGCCGTAGTACGCCGCGATCGGATTGGTCGGCGGCAGCGTGGCGGTGTCGCGCAGCTGGCCGTCGATGAAGGCGGTGGTGATCTGGCTGACGTTGGCCTGGCCCGGCGTCGGCGCGCGGAAGCCCGTGCTGAACGCGCCACGCAGCGCGAACGACTCGGTGAAGTCGATGCGTGTGGTCAGCTTCCAGTTGGTGGTGCCGCCGAAGTCGTCGTAGTTCTCGTGGCGCACCGCGCCGGCCAGCATCCACTTGTCGGTGAAATAGGCGGTGAGGTCGCCATACACGGCCCAGTTCGCGCGGCTGTGGCTGCCGGCGGTGCGGGCGTTGAAGCCCGGGAAGCCGTTCGAGCCGATGCTGAAGCCCTGGTTGTTCAGCGGCCCGATGCCGGTGGACCCGGCGTCGCCGGCGCGGATCTCGAAGGTTTCCTTGCGCCATTCCGCACCGGTCGCGAAGCTCAGCGGACGGGCGGTGAAGCCGGTCTCGAATTCGCGGCTCAGGTCGAAGTTGACGTTGGTTTCGGTCTGCACGTTGCCGCCCGGATTGAACTGCAGGCCGGCAGGCTGGTTCGGACCGAGCGAGGCGTTGACCGTGTTGTACATGAAGAAGTCGATCTCGTTGCGACCGTGGGACGCGCTCACGTCCCAGTACCAGTCGCCGCCCCAGACGCCCTTGGCGCCGGCGGTGATCGAGGTGTCCTTCATCTCGCCGCCGAAGCGCGGCGTGAAGCCGCCCGGGAACAGGCGGAGGAAGGTGAAGCATTCCGACGGCAGCGCGCCCACCGCAGCGCTGACGGTGGAGTAGGGCAGCAGTGCGCCGCCCGCCGTGCGCAGTGCGATGCTCGGGCAGGTCACCGCGTTGGTCGGGTTGAGGTCGCCGATCAGCAGGGTGTTGCCGCCGTCGTTCGAGAACACGCCGGCGCGCGTGGTCGGATTGCGGTAGTAGAAGCCGCCGTCCACTTCGCGCTTGGCGAAGTTGCCGAACGCATACAGCTCGGTGTTGCCGACCGTGAGGCCGAGATTGCCGACGAACTTGAAGTCGTTCTTGACCTCGGGCGAACCCCAGATCTGCGCGGGATTGGGCACGCCCGGATAACCGGCCGCCGCCACGGCGGCGGCATCGTCGCGCTGCACGCTGCGCGAGGTCGGGTCGGCCTTGCGCCATTCGGCCGTGAAGGTGGCGAAACCGTCGTCCGACAGCGGCAGGCCGACCTGCGCGCTGTATTGCTGGGCGAAGCCGTCGCCTTCGAAATGCTCGCCGAAGAAGGCTTCGGCGGCGCCGCCCTTCCTGAGGCGCTTCAGGCCGAAGTTGATCACGCCGGCGATGGCGTCGGAACCGTACTGCGCCGCAGCGCCGTCACGCAGCACTTCCACCTGTTCGAGGGCCAGCGACGGGAACACCGACAGATCGGCGCCCTGTGCGCCATCGGACAGGCCGTGGCCGAGGAAGGTGATGACCGCCGAGCGGTGGCGACGCTTGCCGTTCACCAGCACCAGCACGTTGTCCGGCGGCAGGCCGCGCAGGTTGGCCGGGCGCACCAGGCTCGCGGCGTCGTCGATCGGAATCGTGCTGACGTTGAACGACGGCAGCATCACGCGCAGCTTGTCGAGCACGTCGGTGGACGGCTGGTTGTGGAAGTCCTCGCCGCCGAGGATGTCGATCGGCGCCGCCGAACTGGCCTCGGTGCGCGGCTTCGCGCGCGAGCCCAGCACCGAAACGGTTTCCAGTTCGCCGCTCTCCGCGCTCTGCGCTGCGGGCGCCTGGTCCTGCGCTGCAGCCAGGCCTGTCATCGACAGTGCCGTCAGCACCAGCCCCCATTTCACTCCGATCGCCAGCGGCAATTGCGCGAACTGGCGTCGCTCCTTCTTCTTCGGATTCATCAACTTCGTGACCTCGTGTCGTTGGATGGATGTCAGGCATCCCTCATGCCTGCCGCGCATAGCCGGGCCCATGCATGGGCGCTCTGGCGCTATCGGGCCCCGATCATCGGCAATATCCCGGGGCGATGCAAACCGTGACCACGTGTCGAAACAGCTGGATTTTCCTCGCAATGTGCGACGAACGCAGCGCATCGACGGCCAATTGCAGTCAATTCGATCGATGCGGCTCACGCATCCGGGCGCAACGATGCGGGTGCGCATGGAGGTTGTCGTCGCAGCGTCCTCCCGCAGAAAAGGAACGGGCGGCTTGCGCCGCCCGTTCCAGTGACACGCCTGCTTCGATCCGTCCGGATCGAAACCACGCAGGTCAGAACTTCCAGTCGATCTTGGCGTAGTAGTACGCGCCGTTGATGCCGAACGGCAGCGTTTCCCAGCCGTAGGTGAAGCCCAGCTGCGGGAACGGGAACGCCTGGTTCCGGTCCCACTTGTCCGGGTAGGTGTCGAGGAAGTTGTTGCTGCCCAGGGTCAGGCGGACCTTTTCGCCGACCTGGAAGCCCAGCGCGAAGTCGAACAGCGTGGCGCCGTCCCAGGTCTGCTTGAAGCCCGGGGTGAAGCCTTCGCCCGCGACCGAACCGAAGTAGTTCGCGCGCAGGGTGCCGTCGAAGAAGCCGCGGGTCCACACCGCCTGCAGCACGTGGCGTGCGCCGGGCTGTCCTTCCTCGACCAGCGTGACCTGGCTGTCGTCGAACAGCTGCGACGGCGAGAGGATCGCCGACTGCGAACGACGCGCAGTGACTTCGGTCTTGTTCCAGTGCAGCAGCGCGGTCAGGTCCAGCGTACCGCCGGCGGCCTCGGTGCTGTACTCGGCGACGATGTCGATGCCGCGGGTCTTGGTGTCGATGGCGTTGGTGAAGAACTGCGCCTGGGCCACGCCGAACGGGGCCAGGATCGCGCGGATCGGGCAGTTGGTGTTCGTCGGCGTGCACGGCAGGCCGTTGGTGCCGATGCTTTCGGGCGCGATGTTGCTGGAGAAGATGATGCGGTCGTCGATGTCGATCCAGAACGCATCCATCGTCAGCGTGAAGTTGTCGCTGGGCTTCCAGGAGAAGCCGATCGTCTTGCTCAGCGATTCCTCTTCCTTCAGCGGGTCGATGCCGAAGGCGCGGGTGACGGCGCTGTCCTGGCGTGCGGTCAGGGTGTCGGCGAGCAGGCCCGTCGTCGGATCGATGTTGGTCGAGCGCTGGCTGTAGAACAGCTGCTGCACGCCCGGCGCGCGGAAGCCGGTAGCGATCGTGCCGCGCAGCGCGAAGGTGTCGGTGATGTCCCAGCGCGCCGACAGCTTGCCGGTCAGGGTGTTGCCGAAGTCCGAATAGTCCTCGAAGCGCAGCGCGCCGCCGAGCAGGAACTTGCCGCCGAAGCGGGTTTCGGCGTCGACGTAGAGCGCGTAGTTGCTGCGGCCGTCGTCGACTTCCTCGTTCGGCGAGAAGCCCGGGAAGCCCTGGATGCCCGGCGCGGCGAAACCGCCGTTCTGGTTGAGGATCTGGATCGCCGGGTTGTTGGTGCGGCCATAGGTGTAGGACACCGGGTCGCCGGCTTCGATCGCATAGTCCTCGCGGCGGTATTCCAGGCCGGTGGCCAGGCTCAGCGGTTCGCTCGCGCCGATGTCGACGCTGCCGCGCACGTCGAAGTTCAGCGTGGTCTGCTGGAACTTCAGGGTGCCGGTGTCGGCCGAGGTGGGCGAGGCGTTGTAGCGCGGGCCGGCGGGGTTGGCCGGGTTCAGCGGCTCGTACCACCAGCTGACGTTGACCGAGTTGCGTTCGTGGAAGCCGAAGCGGCTGCGGCCGTGGTTGATCGACAGGTCCCAGTCCCAGGTGTCGTTGAACGGCGCCTTGAAGCCCACCGCCAGCGAGCCGTCCTCGACCGTGGTGACGATGTTCGGCAGGAAGCCGTTCGGATACAGCGCGGGCACGGTGCGGCCGTCGCCGGCGCTGCGGAAGAAGCCGTACGAGCTGCCTTCGCGGCGCGACAGGCCACCGAAGAAGTACAGCTCGCCGTTGCCGGCGCCGACGGCGCCGTTCGCCCAGACGTAGGCGTCCGTGGCGTCGGCGTCGCCGATGCGCTGGGTGACGCGGGCCGGGCTGACGCGCAGGCTGTCGGGGCCGGCGCGGTTGGTCGCTTCGCGGTCGCGGTATTCGACGCTGAGGTTGATGTAGCCGTCGTCGCCGAGTTCGAAGCCGTGGTTGAGGCCGCCATGCAGCACCTGGCCGTCGCCTTCGCGGGTCTGGCCGGCTTCGAAGAAGAGCTGGGTTTCCTTGGTCTGCTTCTTCAGCACGACGTTGATCACGCCGGCGATGGCGTCGGAGCCGTACTGGGCCGCGGCGCCGTCGCGCAGCACTTCGATGCGCTGGATCGCGGTGATCGGGATCGCGTTGATGTCGGTACCGGCCGAGCCGCGTGCGATGGTCTGCTGCACGTTGACCAGCGCCTGCTGGTGGCGGCGCTTGCCGTTGACCAGCACCAGCACCTGGTCGGGACCGAGCGCGCGCAGGGTGGCCGGGCGCAGGATGTCGGTGCCGTCGCTGATGGTGGTGCGCGAGAAGTTGAAGCTGGGCTCGAGCATCTGCAGGAGCTGGCCGAGTTCGCGGGCGCCGGTGCGTTCCAACTGCTCGCTGTCGATCACGTCGACCGGTGCGGCGGTTTCGGCGGCGGTGCGGTTCTTGGCGCGGCTGCCGAGCACGGTGATGGTGTCGAGCTCGCCGGAGGATTCCCCGGCCGGCGGCGCGTCCTGGGCGAAGGCCGGAAACGTCAGGGCCAGGGCGATGGCGAGCGCGGTCACGCGCGGGGCCGGACCGACGCGCGGGCGCCGGGCGGACAGGTTGGATTGGGACATGGAGCCTCCGGTTTCTTTTCCGTGAATGAGCTGTAATGGGTGTTCCGCGGAGGGGCGTCTCCCCTGCGACGCCCCGGACGCCGTGTGCTGACAGACGATCCGGGCGCATTCATAACATTTTTTTAGCGGCCGGGCCCGGGCCGGTGCCCCGGTTCCGCCCTCGCGAGGCCCGTACGCGGGCGCAGGGAGACACTGGCGACACTGCCCCGGGCGGGACGCGTGGAGTAGGCTGGCCGAAACCGCAGGGGAGGGCGCGTCATGGGAACGGAACACGAGGGTGCGGGGGATGGCATGGACCAGGACGCGGCTGCGCAGCACGGCGGCGCGCAGGCCGCGCCGGGGCCGCACCAGCGCCTGGCGCGGATGGCCGGGGACTGGGAAGGCACCTACCGCCTGTGGTTCGAGCCGGACATGCTGGCCGCCGAGTCGACGCAGCGGGGCAGCCTGCGCGCGGTGCTGGGCGGGCGTTTCCTTCTGCACGAATACACCTGGGACTTCGATGGTCGCAGCCATGCCGGCGTGGCGCTGTACGGCTACCACGTCGACGAGCGGCGCTGGGAATGCGCCTGGATCGACAGCTTCCACAACGGCAGCGCGATCATGTTCTCGACGTCGTCCGGGTCCGAGGCCGAGCCGCACTTCTCGGTGCTGGGCAGCTACGGCGACGGCCAGACCCCGCCGGGCCCGCGCTGGGGCTGGCGGACCGAGATCACCCAGCCCGACGACGATGCCCTGGTCATCGTGATGACCAACATCGCCCCGGACGGGCGCGAGGCCCGCGCGGTGGAAGTGACCTACACCCGGCGACGCTGAGTCGCTGGCCGGGACGGTCGACGCGGCGTCAGTCGCGGCGCATCCAGCCGGCGATCGACAGCCGCTCGCGCCGCGCCGGCAGGACTTCGTGCTCCAGCTCGCTGAGGAAGCAGACGCTGCCGCCCACCGGCGGCAGTTCGACGATGGCGCCGTCCTCGCGCCACAGGCGCAGCGCGCCGCCGTCCTCCTCGCCCCAGTCCGCATTCAGGTAGGTCACCCACGACACGATGCGTGCGTCGCTGTCGCGGAAGCGGTCGCGGTGCCGCGCATAGCCGCCGCCGGGCGGATAGGCGGCGTAATGCGCCTCGACGCTGCGCAGCCCGAGGAACAGCCATCGATTGAGCTGCGTGCGCACCTCGGCCAGATCGGCGAGGAAGCGACGCGCGGGTTCTCCGCAGCGCGGGTCGTCGAGCCAGCAGGTGCTGTCGGCGCGGATGTCCTCGCGCCGCGCACGGCCTTCGGCGCGGCCGACCGCGGCCGGCGCGAGTCCGTCGTCGCCCTGCAGGCGACGCAGGTCGTCGCGCAGCGCATCGCGGAAGGCGGGGGGCGGCCAGTCGGCGATCCAGCAGGCGCCGTGGTCGCGCAGGGCGTCGGCCAGGTGTCCCGCATCGGCCGCGACATTGTGCGCATTCAGGGAAGGAAGCCAGTGCATCCCGGTATCATAGGCGCCACGCACGACGCGCGTTCCGTCCTGCGTCTCCCCCATTTCTCCCCCCGCAGGATCAAGGATGTTGTCCAGGCTTCCCCAGGCCACCAAGGTGCTGTTGATCGCCAACGTGCTGGTGTTCGTTGCGCAACACGTCCTGTTCCGCCCCTTCTTCGACGAACACTTCGCGCTGTGGCCCTGGCTGCCGCAGGCCTGGGTCGATGCCGGGGTGCCCGGCTTCATGCCGTGGCAGCTGCTGACCTACGGCTTTCTGCACGCCGATCTGGCGCACGTGTTGATGAACATGCTGGCGCTGGTGATGTTCGGCGCGCAGCTCGAGCACACCTGGGGCACGCGCCGTTTCACCGCCTATTTCCTCATCTGCGTCGCGGGCGCCGGCCTGATCCAGCTGGCGTTGGCGAGCTGGTCGGTGTCGACGGGCGAGCCTCCCTATCCGACCGTGGGCGCGTCCGGCGGCGTGTTCGGCCTGCTGCTGGGCTACGGCATGCTGTTTCCGAACCAGCGCGTGATGCTGCTGATCCCGCCGGTGCCGATGAAGGCGCGCACCCTCGTGCTGCTGTTCGGCGCCATCACCCTGTTGATGGGATTCACCGGCCTGCAGCCGGGCGTCGCGCACTTCGCGCACCTCGGCGGGATGGTGTTCGGCTGGTTGACCATCCTCTACTGGCGCCGCTCTTCCAGGCCGCGTCCACCGTCGCAGGGCGACCGCAAGCGCACGCACCTGCGCATCGTCAAATGATCGCCGGGATGGCCGGCGCGGCGGCTGTGCTATGTTCCCGCCCGGTGCCCGTCCCCGGGCGGGCCTGGACGAACGATCGCGCATGAAGTGGGACGCCTTCACCATCCTCGAGCAGATCCTGATCCTGCTCACCATCGCGAGCCAGATCTGGATCGCGATCACCGTGATCCTGAAATCCGAGGGCGCCGAGCAGTACGTGCGCATCATGTCGTTCTCGACGGGCTTCCTCGCGTTCCTGATCACGCGTGCCCTGGGCGTCACCTTCGCCGACATGATGCTGGCCACGCATGCCGCCGACAGCCCGGTGGCGCTGATCGTGATCGGCGCGGTGTTCCCGTTCCTGGTCGGCGTGCTGATCTCCGAAGGCACCATCATCGCGTTGCGGATGGGCATGCCGGTGCCGATCCGCCTGGTGCTGATGATCGCCGCGTTCACGCTGTCTCAGGCCGCGTACACCAACTACATCGCCCTGCAGTCCAAGGTCACCACGCTGGACAAGGCCTTCGTGCCGAACCTGTCGTACGCGATCGCGGTCGGCCTGTGGCTGACCTTCCGCTACCGCGACAAGCACACGCCCAAGGGCTGACGCATTGCGTTGTCCGGGATGAAAAAAGCGGGCCGAGGCCCGCTTTTTTCATGTGCCGGTTCCGGCGAACCGGATCACCACCAGCCCCACCACGGCCACGGCGCCGGCGTGGCGATCACGCGGGTGCGGTTTTCCTCGGGCCACAGGTAGACCACGTCGGCGGCGACGCGCGGGAACCGGTAGGAATACTCGCCGATTCGGCGGTTCTCGTAGCCCTCGATGCGCCCGGTGAAGGTGACCTCGCGCTTGTCGGTGAACAGCGCCGGATCGTAGAAACCGGTGCGGCAGGCGATGAAGCGGCCGTGGGTGTCGTCGGCGCCGGCCCAGGCGGGACGGCCGCTGGCGTCCAGGCGCGAGGACAGCACTTCGAAGCAGGTGCGGTCGGCCAGCGGTTCGGTGCGGACGATGCGGCCGCCCCAGCGCACGGCGGTGCCGGTGCTGTCCTGTTCGATGGCCTGGTGGGGGCTGATGGCGGTGAATTCGCCCTGCAGCGGTTTGGAGACGGTGACGCACCCGGACAGGGCCAGGGCGAGGACTGCGGCGGCGACGGCGGTACTGCGGGCGGACATGGCGGATCTCCTGAAGGAATGCGTCAAGGGCGGTGTCTGCGCAGGTCGCGGAGCAGGGCCCGCAGGTTGGCGGCGCCGCCATGGTCGCGAGCGTACCGCCATTCCACGAAACGTGCGCTGAGTTCTTTCAGTTCGGTGGCGTCCGGACGCGCCCCGGCGATGCGCTCGACCCAGGCTCCGACCGGTTCGTGCGACGGCCGTCCCAGTCCGAGCCGGCGGTAGCGGCGCTCCATCCGCCGCCAGGCGCGCAGCAGCGGGTCGCGCTCGCGTTCCTGCCGGGTGGTCAGCCAGAGCATGCCGGCCATCGCCAGCACCGTGGCGATCACGAACAGGCGGATCAGCGCGGCGGTGTCGAGCTCGGGCATGCCGAGGTTGCTCAGCAGGTTGCGCTGCCGGCGCGCGTCGTAGCCGAGCACGAAGTCGTTCCAGCTGCGCCGCAGCCAGTCGCCGACGTCGAAGACCGGGCTGAGCCCGGAGAAGCCGCCGAGCACGCCGGGGCGGCGGTCGTCGATCGTGTCGTAGATGCGTTCCGGCGCGATCGCGGCGGTGGGGTCCACGCGCACCCAGCCGCGGCCTTCGATCCACACTTCGGCCCAGGCGTGTGCATCCGAGCGGCGGACGAGCCAGTAGCCGCCCACCGGGTTGCGGTAGCCGCCGACGTAGCCGGTGACCACCCGCGCCGGAATGCCGGCGCCGCGCATCAGCACGACGAAGGCGCTGCTGTAGTGCTCGCAGAAACCGGCCTTCTGGTCGAACAGGAATTCGTCGACGCTGTTGCGGCCCAGCAGCGGGGTGTCGAGGGTGTAGACGAACTCCGCGCGGATCCAGTCGAGCGCGCGCCGCACGATGGCGTCGTCGGTCGTCGGGCTGGCCGGCCCGGCCTCGCGACGCCAGCGCGCGGCCAGGTCCAGCGTCCGCGGGTTGTAGCCCGGTGGCAGGCGCAGCGCGAGGCTGCGCAGCATCGGGTGCAGGTCCGCTTCGGCCAGGGCGGTCTGCGGCGCGGAACGCAGGCGCCAGCGGGTGAGCGCGCTCAGCGTCTGCCGGCTGACCAGCGAATAGTCGCCGTAGAGATACGCGCCTTCCGGCGCGGACAGCGGCATCTCCAGCGAAACCAGCTGGGTGCGGTCGGTCGGCTCGATCTCCATTTCGTAGTCGTAGACCACCGGCGGCGGACCGGGGCGGGTACGTGCGCGGCTGATCGCCCGCGACCAGCCCACCGAGGTCCAGGTGCGGCCGTCGAAATCCCACAGCACGTGGCCGCGCCAGTACATCTGCGACTGCGCCGGCGCTTCGCCGAAGAAGGTCACGCGCAGCGCCGGGGTGTCGTCGGCGATCAGGTCGATCCAGTCGCCCGGCGACATGCGGTCGGACAGCCCGGGCTTGGCCAGCGCGCGCTCGGGCACGCCCCACAGCGGCGAGGTGAAGCGCGGGAACAGCCAGAACACCACCATCGCCAGCGGCAGGCCGATCGCGATCATGCGCGCGACCATCGCCAGCCGCGACCACGGACGCCGTGCCGGCGCGCGCGCATCGCTTTCGATCTCCGACAGCGTATGCAGCGCGGTCAGCGCGGCCACCGCGCCGGCCAGGCCCAGCGACAGCGACAGCGGGCCCTGGTCGAGCAGGAAGGTCGCGAACGGCGCGAACAGCGCGAATCCCAGCAGGCTGCGCGCGTCGCGCAGCGAGCGCATCTCCACCGGCTTCAGCGCGAGCATCGTCGCCAGCATCGCGCAGCCGGTGTCGCGGCCGAAGCGGAAGCCGTACAGCGTCATCACCGTGCCGAGCAGGGCCACGATCAGCACGAAGCGCAGCCAGCCCGGCGCATGCCCGTCGCGGGCCAGCAAGGGCACCGCCAGTGCGACCGCGCCGATGCCGAAGGTCAGGGCGTCCGGCATCTGCAGCAGCAGCGGCAGCAGGCACAGCAGCGCGGCGGCCAGCGCCCAGCGGCGCGACAGCGGATCCAGTGCGGGCACGGTCAGTGCGGGCACGGCCGGGGACGGCGCGACAGCGGCGCGCGCGAGGGGAGACGCGGCGGCGGTCTCAGCCATGGCCACCGCCTTCGGGCAGCAGCGCCAGCGCCTTGAGGCAGGCGTGGCGGTGGGTCGCGCCCTGCGCCGGGCCCAGCGCGGGCTGCCCCGGCAGCATCAGCCGGTAGCGGCGACCGCCGCGCTCGGCATCGTCGACCCAGCGAGCGAGCCGGCGGATGCGTTGCTCGTAAGGCAAGTGGCCCAGCGTGCTCCAGTCCAGGTCGATGTCGGCACCCATCGGCTGTTCGTATTCGCGCACCAGCAGTTCGTTGCGGCGCGCCGACGGCTTCCACGCGATCGCGCGCCGCGAATCGCCGCGTCGGTAGGTGCGCAGGTGGTGCACGTCGTCGCCGCTGGGGTGCACGCGGGCAACGGCACGGTCGCCGCCGCCTTCGGGCAATGGCGGGCCGTGCGCTTCCGGCGCCGGGTAGACCAGCAGCGGCGCGTCGGGCCAGACATAGCCCCAGGCCACGACCAGGCCAAGCGGACGCGTCGTCCAGATGCGCAGGCGGCCGGGTTCCAGCCAGCCGCGGCGCTGGGTCGGCAGTTCGATGACCGCTTCGCCGCTGCCCTGGTCCAGCGACAGCGATGCACGATGCTCGCCGCAGGCCAGGCGCAGGCCACGGCGCTCGCGCCCGGGCTCGGCGCGCGCGTGCACGCGCAGCTGCAGCGGCTTGCCGGCGCTCACCGGCTCGGCGCCGATCGCGGTGATGCTCAGGCCCGACAGCTGCAGGTGCGCGGCGAACAGCCCGGTGTGCGCAGCGCCGGCCAGCAGCAGCGCCAGCAGCAGCGCCGGATTGTTGTTGTAGTTCAGCGCGCCCAGCAGCATCGCGCCGAGCAGGGCGGCGAAGAACAGGCCGAAGCCGGTGGGCAGCACGTAGATGCGCCGGCGGTTGAAGCGCACCGGCAGCACCTCCGGCGCGCGCGGCCTGGCCCAGGTCGCGGTGCGGGCTTCGATGCGGCTGCGGAGGCGGGCGAGGAGGCGGCTCATCGGCGCGGCGACCGTGGGCGGCTCAATCCACCGCCACCGCGTGCAGGATCGACTTCGCCAGCGTCGCGCCGTCGCCGCCATCGGCGTCGGCCACCAGCCGGTGCGCGGCGACCTGGATGAAGAGCGCCTGCACGTCGTCCGGCAGCGCGTGCGTGCGGCCCAGCAGCAGCGCGTGCGCGCGCGCCGCACGCAGCAGCGCGATGCCCGCGCGCGGCGACAGCCCGACGCGCACGCCCGGGTGATGGCGGCTGCGTGCGAGCAGCCGCTGCACGTAGCCGACCAGCGCTTCGCTGGCGTGCACGTCGTTCACCGCACGGCGCAGCGCGCGCACGCGATCGGGGTCGAGCACGGCCTCGCTGTTGGCGATCAGGTCGCGGCGGTCGCTGCCGGCGAGCAGGGCGCGTTCCGCATCCTCCGGCGGATAGCCCAGGTGCAGGCGCAGCAGGAAGCGGTCGAGCTGCGAATCCGGCAGCGGGTAGGTGCCCGACAGGTCCACCGGGTTCTGGGTCGCGATCACGAAGAAGGGATCGGGCAGGGCGCGGGTCACGCCGTCGATGGTGACCTGGTGTTCGGCCATCGCCTCCAGCAGCGCGCTCTGCGTGCGCGGCGGCGCGCGGTTGATCTCGTCGGCCAGCAGCACCTGGGTGAACACCGGGCCGGCATGGAACTGGAACTGGCGCGCCTGCGCGTCGTACACCGACACGCCGACGATGTCAGACGGCAGCAGGTCCGAGGTGAACTGCACGCGCTGGAAGCCCAGGCCCAGGCTGGCCGCGAGCGCATGCGCCAGGGTCGTCTTGCCCAGGCCCGGCAGGTCCTCGATCAGCACGTGGCCGTCGGAGAGCAGGGCCACGAACGCCAGCCGCACTTCGTGGGGCTTGCCCAGCACCCACTGGTTGACCTGCGCCTGGGCGCGCTTGAGGGCGTCGTGCAGGTCGTCGTTTAGCATGTGCGGCACTCGAGGGCTGTCGACAAGGCGTGCTCCGGCAATGTCTGGAAGGAGAGACGGAATGAACAGGGTCGTCTGGCAGTGTAGCGAGACTACGGGATGACGCAGCAGGCGGATTCGGTCGGCACGCACGGCCGGCGGACCTTCATCGCACTCTGGACCTGCGCGCTGCTCGCCAAATGCGCGCTCGCCGCGCGCCTGCCGCTGTTCGTCGACGAAGCCTTCTACTGGCAGGAAAGCCGGCATCCGGCCTGGGCCTACTCCGACCTGCCGGGTTTCACCGCCTGGCTGGTGCGCATCGGTCAGACCGTCGCCGGGCATTCGGAGTTCGCGCTGCGCCTGCCGTTCCTGCTGATCGCCGCGCTGCTGCCGTGGTGGATCGTGTGGATCGCCCGCCGCGAGTTCGACGCGTCCCGGATCTCGCCCGATCTGGCCTGGCAGGCCGGCTCGCTCGCCGTGCTGCTGCCGCTGCTCGGCACGCTGGGCGTGCTGGGCCTGCCCGACGTGCCGCTGGCGCTGGCGACGGTGCTCTGCCTCGACGCCGGCACCCGCCTGATGCGCGGCGTCGACTGGACCTCGGCCGGCCTGCTCGCCGCCGGCCTGGCGATCGGCGGCCTGACCCACTACCGCTTCGCTGCGGTGATCGGCGTCGGCTTCCTCGCCCTGCTGTGGCTGCGCGAAGGCCGCCTGGCGCTGCGCGACCTCCGCGTCTGGGGCGCCGTGGTCATCGGTGCGCTGGCCTGGTGGCCGCTGCTGTCCTGGAACCTCGCCAATGCCGATGCCGGCCTGCGCTTCCAGCTGGTCGAGCGCCATCCCTGGGCCTTCCATCCCGACGGCATCCGCTTCCTGCTGGTGCAGGCCGCGTTCACCAGCCCGCTGCTGCTGCTCGCGCTGCTGCGCGGCGGTATCGCCGGGCTGGACGCGGGGCGCACGGCCGCCGTGCGCTATCTCGCGCTGTCCGGCATCGCGGTATTCGCCGGCTTCTTCCTGCTCGGTTTCTTCGCCGACAGCGAGCGGGTGAGCTTCCACTGGCCGCTGCCGGCCTATCTCGCCCTGCTGCCGCTGGCCGCGCCGGTGCTCGCAGGCTGGCGGCCGGCGTGGCGTCGCCTGACCTGGGCGCTGGCCGTAGCGGGGCTGGTGGTCGGCCTGGGCTACTACGCCGTCGCTGCCACGCCGTCGCTGCGCGAGCGTCTGGCCGACGGCAAGGCCTACCCGTCGAACTTCGCCGGCTGGGACGTGCTGGCCGAGGCGGTGCAGGCCGAGCGTGCGGCGATGCCGCCGGGCACGCGCCTGCTCGCCGACAATTTCAAGATCGGGTCCGAGCTGGGTTTCGCGCTCGAGGACGCGCGCATCCCGGTGCTGGACCACCCGCTCAACGCCCACCATGGCCGCGCGCCGCAGCTTGCGCTGTGGACGCTGCTCGTGCGCGACCGCGCCACGCTCGGCGAAGCACCGGTGCTGCTGGTCGTCGGCGCCAGCGACGTCGAATACCGCCAGCTGCTGCGCCGCTACCACGACCTCTGCGCCATGGTCGGTCCGCTGCCGCCGCCGCGGGTGCTGCACATCGACCACGGCCGCCAGCGCTTCCTGCTGTTCCGTCTGGCGCCGCGCCGCGCCGCAGGCCCGTGCACGACCCCGGCGATGGCCTGGATCGACCTGCCCGCCGGTGATGGCCCCGTGTCGCGCCGCTTCGAACTGCGCGGCTGGGCCTTCAAGGACGGCGTCGGCTTGTCGAAGGTCGAGGCGCTGGTCGACGGCGAGGTCGTCTCGAAGGCGGTCTACGGCATCGCCCGGCCGGAGGTCGTCGGTTTCTGGTCGAAATGGCGCGAGGGCGGCTCCACCGACCCGCAGCAGCCGAACGTCGGCTTCGATGTCTGGATCGACCTCCGCAACCGCCCGCCCGGCCGCTACCGCCTCGGCCTGCGCCTGCACGGCCGCGACGGCAGCGTCGAGGACTGGCCGTCGCAGGTGATCGAGCTGCGCTGACGCCCGTTGCGGTGATGCGTCCCTGTAGAGCGGATCGAAGATCCGCTGCCGCGTTCCCGGCGTCAGGAGGGCAGCGCAAGCCCAGCTTTGTAGGAGGGCCTTCAGGCCCGAGCTTTTGGGTGGCCGGCAAAAACCCAAAAGAGCTCGGGCCTGAAGGCCCTCCTACAAAATCGGGCCCGCTGTTTCTTGAGGGGCGATGTCCGCGAAGCGAACGGGCCTGAAGTCAAGCGCCGCGAGGGATCAAGGCGCCACGAACCCCGCCTCGCGCAGCAGTCGGGCGGTGGCGATCAGGGGCAGGCCGACCAGGGCGGTCGGGTCCCGGTTCTCGATCGCCTCGAACAGGGTGATGCCCAGGCCCTCGGACTTGAAGCTGCCGGCGCAGTCTAGCGGGCGCTCGCGGTCGACATAGCGGGCGATCTCGCCGTTGGACAGGGGCCGGAAGTGCACGGTGGTCACGTCCAGCGCCTCCAGCCGGCGGCCGCCCGGGCCGGCCAGGCACACGGCAGTCAGGAAGCGCACTTCGCGCCCGGACATCGCGCGCAGCTGCGCCTCGGCGCGCGCCGCGCTGCCGGGCTTGCCCAGCGGTTCCTCGTCGAGTTCGGCGACCTGGTCCGAGCCGATCACCCACAGGTCGGGCTGGCCGGGATCGAGCACCGCCTCGGCCTTGGCGCGGGCCAGGCGCACGGCGAGGGCCTGCGGCGTCTCGTCGGAGAGCGGCGTCTCGTCGACGTCGGGGCGCGCGGTGTCGAAGGGCAGGGCCAGGCGTTCGAGCAGGGCCCGGCGGTAGGTCGAGGTGGAGGCGAGGATCAGTCGTGGCATGGGGCGGGTGCGGACGGGGTGCGGGCGGGAGGTCCGGTCAGGCCTGCGGGCCGCGGGCCTGCTGCACCAGGGTGAGCTGCTGGTCGATCCGGTTCCGGGCCTGGTCCAGCGACGCGCGCATGTCCTTGAGCTTGCGCAGCGAGGCGGTCGACCCGTGCTGCTGCAGCCACAGGCGCTGGCGCAGCATTTCCTGCAGGGCGGTGCGGACGGTATCGTCCTCCCCCCCGGTGATCGATTCGATCTCGGCACGGGCGGTGCGCAGGCGGGATTCGAGCGCGTCGGCGGCGTCCAGCAGCTCGGTCACCGCCCGCTGGCGCGGATCGGTGCGGCGGGAGATCCACCAGGCCAGGCCGAGACCGGCCACGATCACGATCGTGAACACGGCGCTGACGACGGGAAAAGAGAAGGCGGTCACGCGACTGGCCCGTAGACGGGGAGGACAGTCTGCCGCCAGCCGCCGCCGGGGGCAAATCGTCCGTCCGGCGGTCCCCACGGTTTGACAGGGGCACCCCCGGCCCCTACCATTTCGCGTCTTATGTCCGCTGAAGTGCCCGACGTACTGGACGCTTGGCGCATGGTGGCAGCGCGGCGCTGTTTCGACGGACGCCTGCCGCTGGCCGCGATGCCCCGCCTCCGCGATCTGCTGGCCGATACCGAAGGGGAAGCTCGCTTCGCCCTCGAATTCGGTCACGACGTGCTGCAGGTGCCGTTCGTGGCGTTGCGGGTCGATGCCGGCTTGCCGCTGGTCTGCCAGCGCACGCTGCAGCGATTCGTGTACCCGGTCGTGATCGACCAGCGCTTCGCCCTCGTGCGCGACGCCAGCGACGACACCGTCGACGCGTCGCTGCCGGAAGGCTACGAAGCGCTGGAAGTCGACGCCGACGGCGCGATGCGACCGGCGGATCTGGTCGAGGACGAGTTGATCCTCGCCGTGCCGCTGGTACCGGCCATGCCGGGCAGCGAAGCGGTCGAGCACGACTGGGCCGCGACGGCGGAAGAAGAAGCGGTCGCCAACCCGTTCGCGGCGCTGGCGGCGCTCAAGAAAACCTGAGTTGAACCGAAGTCACGGGAACGCGCGTTCGCGCCGCGTTCCGCCACTTTTCACACGATTGCGTATCACGTTGGAGCAATTTCCATGGCTGTGCAGAAATCCCGCGTCACCCCGTCCCGTCGTGGCCAGCGTCGTTCGCATGACGCGCTGACCGCCAAGCAGCTCGCCACCGATCCGACCTCGGGCGAGATCCACCTGCGCCACCACATCACCAAGGATGGCTACTACCGCGGCCGCCAGGTCATCGCGCCGAAGGTCAAGGTCGTCGACGAAGAGTGATCGAGCTCGGCGCTTCGGCGCCGGCTGCGATATCCGTGCCGCGCGACTTGCGTCGCGCGGCGTGGTTTTTTTGTGGTTCGTGCGTCCGGATCCGGCGCTTCGGACCGGGGCGTCACCGTCTGAGCGCTGCACCGCGCGAGGCGTCGGTGCATTGAATCGGCAGTCGTGACAGGGCGGACATGATGAGCACACCGGTTTCCAGCAAGCAGGTCTACGCGCGCATCGCGGGCACGGGCAGCCACCTGCCGGCCAAGGTGGTCACCAACGACGACCTCGCCAAGATCGTCGACACCAGCGACGAATGGATCGCGACCCGCACCGGCATCCGCCAGCGGCATGTCGCCTCCGCGGAGGAAACCACCTCCGAGCTGGGCTACCAGGCCGCCTTGCGCGCACTCGAGTCCGCCGGCGTGCAGCCGTCCGAGATCGAGCTGATCGTCGTCGGCACGACCACGCCGGACCTGATCTTCCCGTCCACCGCCTGCCTCATCCAGCACCGCCTCGGTGCCGAAGGCTGCGCCGCGTTCGACGTGAATGCCGCCTGCTCGGGCTTCATCTACGCACTCACCGTCGCCGACAAGTTCATCCGCTCCGGCGCGGTGAAGACGGCGCTGGTGATCGGCGCGGAAACCCTGACGCGCATGCTCGACTGGAACGACCGCGGCACCTGCGTGCTGTTCGGCGACGGCGCGGGCGCGGTGGTGCTGAAGGCCGACGAAGAGACCGGCGTGCTCAGCACCCACCTGCACGCCGACGGCGGCAAGAAGGAGCTGCTCTGGAATCCGGTCGGCGTCTCCGTCGGGTTCAAGCCCGACGAGCCCAACGCCGGCGTGCGCGTGCTGATGACCGGCAACGAAGTGTTCAAGCATGCGGTCAAGGCGCTGGACTCGGTCGTCGAAGAGACGCTCGAAGCCAACAACCTCGACCGCCACGACATCGACTGGCTGATCCCGCACCAGGCCAACCTGCGCATCATCGAGGCCACGGCCAAGCGCCTGGACATGCCGATGGAGCGCGTGATCGTCACCGTCGACAAGCACGGCAACACCTCGGCCGGCTCGGTGCCGCTGGCGCTCGACCTGGCCGTGCGTTCGGGCAAGGTGCAGCGCGGCCAGCTGCTGCTGCTGGAGGCCTTCGGCGGCGGTTTCACCTGGGGATCGGCGCTGCTGCGCTACTGATCCCGGGCCGCGTCCGCGCGGCGCATGCCTTCGATACGACCCACAGGGGCTCGCCGACCGGCGGGCCCTTGTCGTCTGCGCGGTCGTTTCCGTGTCCCGTCGGCCGGTTCGCAGGCGCCGATCGTCGCGTGCCGGCATACGCCCTCGTACAGACAGACCGGGGCTTTCGACCGTATCATCGCCGTCCCGTTTCGAGCTGGACCCCCGCGTGACCGCAGTCGCCCCGACCGATCCGACACTGGCCTTCGTGTTTCCCGGACAGGGTTCCCAGTCCGTCGGGATGCTGGCCGAGCTGTCCGAACGCCACGGACTGGTCCGCGAAGCCTTCGAGGAAGCCTCCGACGGCGCCGGCACCGACCTCTGGGCGCTGTCGCAGGGCGGCCCGGTCGAACTGCTCAACCGCACCGAATTCACCCAGCCGGCGCTGCTCGCCGCTGGCGTCGCGGTCTGGCGCCTGTGGCAGTCGCAGGGCGGCGCCACGCCGGTCGTGCTGGCCGGGCACAGCCTGGGCGAGTACAGCGCCCTGGTCGCCGCGGGCGCGCTGTCGCTGCGCGAGGCCGCGCACCTGGTGCGCATCCGTGGCCAGCTGATGCAGGACGCCTCGCCTGAAGGCAGCGGCGCGATGGCCGCGGTGATCGGCCTGGACGACGCGGTCGTCGCCGAAGCCTGCGCAGAAGCCTCGGGTACCGGGATCGTGGTGCCCGCCAATTTCAATTCCCCCGGCCAGATCGTCATCGGCGGCCATGCCGAGGCCGTCGACCGCGCCAGCGAGCTGCTCAAGGCGCGCGGCGCGCGCATGGTCACCCGCCTCGCGGTCAGCGTGCCCTCGCACACGCCACTGATGCGTGATGCCGCCAACCGCCTCGCCGAGGCCATGCATGGCCTGGACTGGCGCGCGCCGTCGATCCCGGTCGTGCAGAACGTCGATGCCGAAGTGCACGACGGCATCCAGGCCATCCGCGACGCCCTCGTGCGCCAACTGTACCTGCCGGTGCAGTGGACCGGCTGCGTGCAGGCGTTGGCCGCGCGCGGCGTGGCCCGCATCGCCGAGTGCGGTCCGGGCAAGGTGCTGGGCGGCCTGAACAAGCGCATCGACAAGACGATCGAGAACCGCGCGCTGGGCGCCGTCGGCGATTTCGAGGCCGCACTCGACGCCTGGCGATGAACGTGCTGGTCATGAACCAGTCCGTGCCCGCCACGCGCACATCACCGCGCACATCACTGTTCCCGACATGAGCATCGACCCCATGAACACCAAGCCGCTGCAAGGCGACATCGCACTCGTGACCGGCGCCAGCCGCGGCATCGGCGCCGCGATCGCCGACCTGCTGGCCGCGCAGGGCGCGACCGTCATCGGCACCGCGACCTCCGACGCCGGCGCGCAGGCCATCGGCGAGCGCCTGGCGCCGCTGGGCGGCCACGGCCGCAAGCTCGACGTGGCCAACGGCGCCGAGGTCGAGGCGCTGGTCGATGCGATCGCGAAGGAATTCGGCGCGATCTCCATCCTCGTCAACAACGCCGGCATCACCCGCGACAACCTGCTGATGCGGATGAAGGACGAGGAGTGGGATTCGATCCTGCAGACCAACCTCACCAGCGTCTACCGCACCAGCAAGGCGGTGATGCGCGGCATGATGAAGGCGCGCAAGGGCCGCATCATCAGCATCGCCTCGGTCGTCGGCGTCACCGGCAACCCGGGGCAGACCAACTACGCTGCCGCCAAGGCCGGGATCATCGCCTTCAGCAAGTCGCTGGCGAAGGAAATCGGTTCGCGCGGCATCACCGTGAATGTCGTGGCGCCGGGTTTCATCGACACCGACATGACCCGTGCGCTGCCGGACGCAGCGCGCGAAGCCCTCCTGGGCCAGATCGCGCTCGGCCGCCTCGGCGACGCCGCCGACATCGCCAACGCGGTCGCATTCCTGGCGGGTCCCACCGGCGCCTACATCACCGGCGAGACCCTCCACGTCAACGGCGGCATGTACATGCCTTGAGCCCGGCGTGTGCCGGTCGATCAGGGGGCTCGACGCTAAGTCATTGAATCGAAAAGAACGGCCGCCCCCCACCTCGGGGCCGGCTTTCCCTTACACTATCCACCGCAACAATCCTTCCGGAGTACAACACTCATGAGCAGCATCGAAGAACGCGTCAAGAAAATCGTGGTCGAACAGCTTGGCGTCAAGGAAGACGAAGTCACCAACAGCGCATCGTTCGTCGACGATCTCGGCGCGGACTCGCTCGACACCGTCGAGCTGGTGATGGCCCTCGAAGAAGAGTTCGAGTGCGAGATTCCGGACGAAGAAGCCGAGAAGATCACCTCGGTGCAGCAGGCCATCGACTACATCAAGGCCCACGTCAAGTAATCGGGTCTCGTACCCAGGCCCGGGCCGCGTGCCCGGGCGCACGCCGGGGCCGCATCGCGGCCCTGCGCGTTTTGGCCAGACGTCAACAAACGTCCCGTGCGCGGCGGCGCGTGCCGTCGTCGTTGGGCGAGCAGTGAGGATCAGAGCATGTCGAAGCGTCGAGTCGTCGTCACCGGTATGGGCATCGTGTCGCCGCTGGGCAATGACCTCGCCAGCAGCTGGGACGGCATCGTCAACGGGCGCTCCGGCATCGGTCCGGTCACCCATTTCGATGCCTCCGCGATGACCACCCGCATCGCGGGCCAGGTCAAGGATTTCGACTCGTCGCCGTGGATCTCGGCCAAGGACGCCAAGAAGATGGATGAGTTCATCCATTACGGCGTCGCCGCGAGTTTCATGGCCATCCGCGACGCCGGCCTGACCATCGACGACAGCAATGCCGACCGCATCGGCGCGCTGATCGGCTCGGGCATCGGCGGCCTGCTCGGCATCGAGCAGCAGACCATCAAGCTGCACGAAGGCGGCCCGCGCAAGGTGTCGCCGTTCTACGTGCCCAGCACCATCATCAACATGCTGCCCGGCCAGGTCTCGCTGATGACCGGCGCCAAGGGCCCCAATTTTTCCGCCGTCTCCGCCTGCGCGACCTCGAACCATTCGATCGGCGTGGCGATGCGGCTGATCCAGTACGGCGATGCCGACGTGATGATCGCCGGTGGCGCCGAGCGCGGCTCCACGCCCAGCGCGATGGGCGGCTTCAGCGCGATGAAGGCGATGTCCACCCGCAACGACGATCCCGAGCGCGCCTCGCGTCCGTGGGACGCCGGGCGCGACGGCTTCGTCCTCGGCGACGGCGCCGGCATCCTCGTGCTGGAGGAATACGAATACGCGAAGGCGCGCGGCGCGCGCATCTACTGCGAGCTGATCGGCTTCGGCGCCAGCTCCGATGCGTACCACATGACCGCGCCCAGCGAAGACGGCGAAGGCGCGGCGCGCTGCATGACCGCCGCCATCCGCGATGCCGGCGTCAGCATCGACCGCATCGGCTACCTCAACGCGCACGGCACGTCCACGCCGCTGGGCGACCTGGCCGAGACGATGGCGATCAAGCGCACGCTCGGCGACCACGCGTACAAGACCATGGTGTCCTCGACCAAGTCGATGACCGGCCACCTGCTCGGTGCCGCCGGCGGCGTGGAGGCGATCTTCTCGGTGATGGCGCTGCACACCGGCATCATCCCGCCGACGATCAACCTCGAGAATCCCAGCGAAGGCTGCGACCTCGACTACGTGCCGAACGCGGCGCGCGAGGCCAAGGTCGACGTGGTGGTCTCGAACGGCTTCGGCTTCGGCGGCACCAACGGCACGCTCGTGTTCGGCCGCATCTGATCGCGACACCCGCCTTCCCCACGTTTCGAGGGTCCCGCGCATGATCGTCACCCGCGCCTTGCCTGCGGATTGCGATCTGCTGCGCCTGCACCGGCAGGCGCCGACGCGCCATCCGCTGCTGCTGCAATCGACGTCGTCGTCGCTGGTGGCCGGGCATGCGCTCGGCCGCTGGGACATGCTGCTGGTCGCCGATGGTGCATCGCTGCGCCTCGATCGCGACGGCTGCGTGCGCGATGCCGATGGCGATGTCGTCGGCCATGACTTCCTCGCCGCGCTCGATCGCGAATGGCAGGCGCTGCGCGTGCCGCGCGAGGAACCGCGCTGGCCGTTCCGTGGCGGCTGGGCGCTGTTCCTGGCCTACGAACTCGCGGCACAGGTCGAGCCGGTGCTGCGGCTGCCGCAGGCCCCGGGCGCGCTGCCCGTCGCGCTTGCCATGCGCTGCCCGGCGGCGGTGCTGCGCGACCACGTCACCGGCGAATGCTTCGCGGTGGCCGAGGTCGGCCACGAGGCCCTGCTCGATGCCATCGTCGCCGATCTCGCCGCGTCGGCGCCCGCGCCGCTGCCGGCGTGGCACGCGCCGCTCGCGATCGAGGACGACGCGCCCGAGGCCTTCACCGATGGCGTGCGTCGCATCCTCGACTACCTCGCGGCGGGCGACATCTTCCAGGTCAACCTGTCCCGCGCCTGGCGCGCGCGCTTCGACGACACATTGGACCCCGCTGCGCTGTACGACCGCCTGCGCGTGGCGAGCCCGGCGCCGTTCGCCGGCCTGCTGGCCGGTGAAACCGATGGCGCGCCGTGGGCCGTGGTCAGCTCCTCGCCCGAGCGCCTGGTGTCGGTGCGCGGCGACGTGGTCGAGACCCGGCCCATCGCCGGCACGCGCCCGCGTTTCCCGGGCGACGACGATGCCGCGCGCATCCGCGAACTGGTCGGCAATCCGAAGGAGCGCGCCGAGCACGTGATGCTGATCGACCTGGAACGCAACGACCTCGGCCGCGTCTGCACGCCGGGCAGCGTCGAGGTCGACGAACTGATGACGGTCGAGAGCTATTCGCACGTGCACCACATCGTCAGCAACGTGCGCGGCCACCTGCGCCCCGAGGTCACGCCCGGCGGCGTGATCCGCGCGGTGTTCCCCGGCGGCACGATCACCGGCTGCCCGAAGGTGCGCTGCATGCAGATCATCGCCGAGCTGGAAGGCGTCGGTCGCGGCGCCTACACCGGCGCCTTCGGCTGGTTGAACCGCGACGGCGACCTCGACCTCAACATCCTGATCCGCAGCGCGGAAGTGGAAGGCGACACCCTGCGTTTCCGCACCGGCGCCGGCATCGTCGCCGACTCCGATCCGCAGCGCGAACTGGACGAAACCCGGGCCAAGGCGCGCGGCCTGCTCAAGGCGCTGGGAGCAGGCGCGTGACGAATCCATCGCTGATGCACCCGTCGCTGACGAATCCGTCGGCTCCGCGCGTGTTCGTGGGCGATGCGCCGCTCGACGACGGCATCGACACCGTGCTCGCCGCCGGTCGTGGCCTGGCCTACGGCGATGGCGTGTTCGAGACGATGCGCGCGACCGGTGGCGCGATCCCGTGGTGGCCCGCGCACCGCGAACGCCTGCAGCGCGGCGCCGCGCGGCTGGGCCTCGCGATGCCCTCGGACGATGCGCTCGATGCCGCGTTGCGCGACACGCTGCACGCGCATCCCGATGCCGTGATCAAGCTCGTGCTCACCCGTGGCAGCGGCGGACGCGGCTATGCGCCGCCGCTCGATGCGCCGCCGGTCTGGCTGGTGTCGGCCTCGGCGCAGCCGCTCGCGCCGCGCGACGGCGGCCTGGTGCTGCGCTGGTGCGAGCTGCGCCTGGCGACGCAGCCGGCGCTGGCCGGGATCAAGCACTGCAACCGGCTCGAACAGGTGCTGGCGCGCGCGGAATGGCGCGACTCCGGCATCGACGAGGGCCTGATGCGCGATGCTGACGGCGATGTCGTCTGCGCCACCGCCGCCAATGTCTTCGTCCTGCGCGACGACCGCTGGTGGACGCCCCCGGTGGACCGCTGCGGCGTGGCCGGGGTCTGCCGCGCCTGGGCGCTGCCCGCGCTCGACGCCACGGAACGCCGGCTGGCGCCCGAGGACCTGCTGTCCGCGCAGGCCGTGGTCCTGTGCAACGCGGCGCGCGGTATCCTGCCCGTGGCCCGGCTCGGCGACCATGCGTGGTCGCCGCATCCGGCCGTCGGCGAGGCCCTGCGCCGCCTCGCCGATGCGCATCCCGCCTTTCCCGTCATCGATCGAGGTTCCCCGTGGGCTTGAAGCACATCCTGAAGCGGCTGATCAAGATCGTGCTGCTCATCGCGCTGGTGTTCGCAGTGGGCGTCGGCGCGATCGCGTTCTTCGCCTGGCAGCGCTACGAAGGCTTCGCCGATGCGCCGATGACCGGGATCGAAGCGGGCGAGACGCTCATGGTCGAACCCGGCGACTCGCTGCCGAAGGTGCTGCGCAGCCTGCGCGAACGCGGCGTCGAGGTCGATGCGCTGCACTGGCGGCTGCTCGCGAAATCCACCGGCGCTGCCGGGAAGATCCAGGTCGGCGAATACGCGCTGGAGCCGGGCATGACGCCGCGCACGCTGCTGGAGCGCATGCGCGACGGCAAGGTGCTGAGCTATCGCTTCACCATCGTCGAAGGCTGGAACATCCGCGACGTGCGCGCCGCGCTGGCCAAGGCCTCGCCGCTGAAGCAGACCACCGCCGACATGGACGATGCCGCGCTGATGCGCGCGCTGGGCCGCGGCGGCCAGCATCCGGAAGGCCGCTTCCTGCCCGAAACCTATCTCTACACGCGCAGCGACACCGACCTGGACGTGCTCAAGCGCGCTGCGGTCGCAATGGACAAGGCCGTGGCCGAAGCCTGGGAAGGCCGCGTCGAGGGCCTGCCGCTGCGCACGCCGTACGAACTGCAGACGCTGGCCTCGATCGTCGAGAAGGAAACCGGCGTCGCCAGCGAGCGCCCGCAGATCGCCGGCGTGTTCGTCCGTCGCCTGAAGGTGCCGATGCGCCTGGAAACCGATCCCACCGTGATCTACGGCATGGGCAGCAGTTACACCGGCAATATCCGCAAGACCGACCTGCGCACCGACACGCCGTACAACACCTACACCCGCGACGGCCTGCCGCCGACGCCGATCGCCATGCCCGGCCGCGACGCGCTGCAGGCCACGGCCAATCCCGCGCCCGGCGACGCGCTGTTCTTCGTCGCCGTGGGCGACGGCAGCGGCCGCCATGTGTTCTCGAAGACCTACGCCGAGCATCGGTCCGCCGTGGCCGAGTACATCCAGCGCTACCGCCAGCAGCAGGCGCAGACGCAATGACCGACGTCGCCGACGACATCGCCACGCATCCGCGCTTCGTCTCGCTCGAAGGCGGGGAGGGCGCGGGCAAGACCACCGTGCTCAATGCGCTGCGCGACGCCTTGCTGCGCGATGGTCGCGAAGTGGTCAGCACCCGCGAGCCCGGCGGCACGCCGCTGGCCGAACGCATCCGCGAACTCCTGCTCAACCCCGACGGCGAGCGCATCGCCGCCGAGACCGAACTGCTGCTGATGTTCGCCTCGCGCGCGCAGCACGTGCGCGAGACCGTGCAGCCCGCGCTGGCGCGCGGTGCGTGGGTGATCAGCGACCGTTTCACCGATTCCAGCTACGCCTACCAGGGCGGTGGGCGCGGACTCGACCTCGCGTTCATCGCCGAACTCGAACGCCGCGTGGTCGGCATCAAGCCCGGTCTGACCCTGCTGCTCGACCTGGGCGTGTCGCAGGGCCGCGAGCGCACGCTCGGCCGTGATTTGTATCCGGATCGCATCGAACGCGAACGCGACGACTTCTTCGAGCGCGTCCGCGCCGGCTTCCTCGCCCGCGCCCGTGCCGAACCCGCCCGCGTGCGCGTGATCGATGCCTCGCAGCCGGCCTCGGTCGTCGCCGGTGACGCCGTCGCCATCCTGCGCATGTTCATCGATCGCGGCGGGTTTGCATGAGCTTCGAACTCCCACCGCTCGCGCCCTGGCAGCAGCGTATCCACGACCAGGCCGTCGCCGCGCTCGACAGCGGTCGCCTCGGCCATGGCCTGCTGTTCTGCGGTCCCGCGCACCTGGGCAAGCGCGCGCTCGCCGAACGCCTGGCGCGTCGCCTGCTGTGCGAGGCCCGCGCGCCCGGCGACGATGCCTGCGGTCGCTGTCGCGGCTGCCTGCTGTTCGCGCACCGCGTGCAGCGCGATCCGCTGGAAGTGCGGCCCGACGGTTCGCCTTCGCATCCGTTCGGCCATGCCGGCCATCCCGACCTGCTGCTGGTCGGCCACGAGATCAACGACAAGACCGACAAGCCGCGCACCGAGATCGTGATCGAACAGATCCGCAAGCTCTCGGAAAAGCTCGCCTTGACCGCGCAGTACGGCCGGTCGCAGGTCACCATCATCGACCCGGCCGACGCGATCAACCACGCCGCCTGCAACGCGCTGCTGAAGACCCTGGAAGAGCCGCAGCCCGGCCGCTACCTGTGGCTGGTCAGCGCCAACCCCGCGCGCCTGCCGGCGACCATCCGCAGCCGCTGCCAGCGCCTCGAATTCCGCCTGCCGCCGCTCGACGAAGCGCAGGCCTGGCTGCGCGCGCAGGGACATGCCGATGCTGCCGTGCGCGAGGCCCTCGACGCCGCGCGCGGCCATCCCGGCCTGGCCGATGCCTGGCTGCGCGACGGCGGCCTGACCCTGCGTCGCGAAGTCACCGCCGACCTGCAGGCGGTGGCGCGCAACGAACGTTCGACGATGGAGACCGCCAAGCGCTGGGTCGATGCCGGCGACCTCGACCTGCGCCTGCGCCACGCCGCCGACCTCGCCGTGGCCGAGGCGGGGCGCTTGACCGATCCGTCGAGAATCCGCACGCTCGCAACCTGGTTCGATGCCGCCAACCGCACCCGCGACCTGCTGCGGACCACGGTGCGCGCGGACCTCGCGCTGGTGGAACTGCTCGCGCAGTGGCGCGCCGGGGCATCGCAGACGACTTCTGGAGGCAGACGATGAACATGAAGCCCACGGCCGCCGGCGGTGCCCGCCAGGGCATCCTCTCGCTCGCGGTGAAGGACAAGAACGCGCTCTTCCAGGCCTACATGCCCTTCCTCAAGGGCGGCGGCGTGTTCGTCCCCACGCCCAAGCGCTACTTCATCGGCGACGAAGTCTTCCTGCTGCTGACCCTGCCCGAATCCACCGAGCGCCTGCCCGTCGCCGGCAAGGTCTCCTGGGTCACGCCTGCGGGCGCACAGGGCAACCGCGTCGCCGGCATCGGCGTGCAGTTCGCCGAGACGCCCGAAGGCGAAGTCATCAAGGGCAAGATCGAAGCCATCCTCGCCGGCATCCTCAACTCGGACAAGCCGACGCATACGATGTGAGGGCCGCTCCCGCGCGGCGATGCGCGGATCCCGTGTCTACAACGAAAAAGCCCCGTGGCGATCACGGGGCTTTTTTTGCGCGTTCGTCTGATCGCCTTCAGACCGCAGCGGTGACGACGATCTCGACCTTCCACTCCGGCTTCGCCAGCGCGGCCTGCACGGTCGCGCGCGGCGGGGCGTTGCCGGCGGGCACCCAGGCGTCCCAGACCTCGTTCATGCCGGCGAAATCGGCGAGGTCGGCGAGGTAGATCTGCGCCATGAGGATTTTGCTGCGGTCGGTGCCGGCGCGGGCGAGCAGGGCGTCGATCGCGTCGAGCACCTGGCGGGTCTGGTCCCGGATGTCCTGGGTCGCGTCATCGGCGATCTGGCCGGCGAGATACACCGTGTTTCCGTGCACGGCCATTTCGGACAGGCGTGCGCCCACGTCGAAGCGTTGGATCATGACATCGGTTCCTGCAGGGGGAAGGGCTGCAGATGGTGCCACAGCGGCGACGCGCGTTCGTCGGCGCGATGCGCAGGGACGGCCCGGATGTCGGCCATGAAAAAAGCCGCGCGATGCGCGGCTTTGGAGTGCGTGGTGGCCGGGGAGGGAATCGAACCCCCGACACGGGGATTTTCAATCCCCTGCTCTACCAACTGAGCTACCCGGCCACGCTGAGCCGACAATGATACGGGCTGATCCGGGGGAGAGCAAGCCGGCTCCGTGCTGAATCGCGGGGCGGGGGTGCTTTGCCTTGCCGATGGGGAGGCGCATCATCTGGGCGAACACCACCGACATCCGCTGTCCGCGTCCCCCGGAGACCGCCATGACCCGCGCCCTCGTCCTCTCGCTCGTGTTGATCGCAGCCGCATCGTCCACGGCCTGCGCCACCGATCCCGCCGCCCGCGAGGCCGAGCGTCTCGCGCTCTATCGCAGCCATGCCGGCGATGCGGTCGACAGCATCCAGTATCTCGGCAGCTACAGCGGATGGACGCCCCTGGGCGACAAGACCTTCGCGCTGTGGACGCGCCCCAGCCAGGCCTACCTGATCGACGTCCACAGCCCGTGCATCGGCCTGGATTTCGCCGACAGCATCGGCATCCGCAGCTTCGGTGGCCGGATCAGCGCGCGCTTCGACCAGGTCTATGTGCGCGGCGCGGCGGGTGGCCCCAGCACCTGCCAGATCCGGGAAATCCGCCCCTTGAACGTGAAGGCGCTGCGCGCCGACGAGAAGCGCCTGCGCGAGGAGCGCAAGATGCGTCGCGCCACCGACGAACCCGCGCCGGCGCAGGCGTCCGGCGGCTGAGTCAGGTGGCCTGATCCTGGGGCACGAAGCCGGCCGGCTTCTCGGCGCCATCGCCGAACAGGAATTTCTCCATCTCGCCCTGCAGGTATTTGCGGTGCTCCGGATTCATGGGCGAGAGCCGGTTTTCGTTGATCAGCATCGTCTGGTGGACCAGCCATTTCTGCCAGGCGCCCTTGCCGATGCGCGTGTACACGCGCTGGCCGAGTTCGCCGGGCCACGGCGGGAAATCCAGTCCATCGGTCTCGCGTTGTTCGTGTTCGCAGAATACGGTGCGGGCCATCGGCTCGTGCCTCTCAGGAAGGTGGTCGTGTGATCAGGGTGCGGATCGGGGCGGGAATGCCCAGTGCATCGAATTCGGCGCGCGACACCCAGCGCAGCGGCGACGCCGCGTCGGCATTGTCGGCGATCGCCTCGCGCAAGGCGACGCCTCGCCACGCGCGCGGATGCATCAGCAGGCGGTAGTGCGTGAATCCGTGCTGCACGTCGTCCAGGGCGATGGCGTCGTCGTAGTCGCCGTCGACATGCGCATCGAACCAGTGGCGCGCGGTGTCGTGGTCGGGCGCTTCCGGCAGCGACCACAGCGCGGCCCAGATGCCCGTCGATGGCCGGCGTTGCAGCAGCACGCGATCCTCGGTATCGCGCAGCAGCAGCACCACGGCCCAGCGTTCGGGCAGCGGCTTGCCGGGCTTGGGCGTCGGCAGTTCGTCTGTCCGCCCCTCGCGGCGCGCGATGCAATCGTCCTGCAGCGGGCACAGCACGCAGGCCGGGTCGTGGCGCGTGCAGAGCGTCGCGCCGAAGTCCATCTGCGCCTGTGTGTAATCGGCGAGTCGCGCGTCGGGCAGCAGCGATTCGGCGATCGACCACAGCTGCTTCTCGTTCGCCGGCAGGCCCGGCCAGCCTTCGACGCCGAACACCCGGCTGAGCACGCGCTTGACGTTGCCATCGAGGATCGGAAACGGATCGCCCCAGGCCTGCGAGAGGATCGCGCCTGCGGTGCTGCGGCCGATGCCGGGCAGCGCGACCAGCGCATCGAGATCGCGCGGCAGGTCGCCGCCGTGCAGCTCGACGCAGCGTTTCGCCGCCGCATGCAGGTTGCGCGCGCGGGCGTAGTAGCCGAGGCCCGACCACAGTGCCATCACCTCGTCCTGCGACGCCGCCGCCAGCGCGGGCAGGTCGGGCAGGGCGCTGACGAAACGCTCGAAATACGGGATCACCACGCGCACCTGGGTCTGCTGCAGCATGATCTCCGACAGCCACACGCGATACGGCGTGCGCGGATGCTGCCAGGGCAGGTCGTGGCGTCCTGATACATCGAACCAGGCGAGCAGGCGGTCGGCGTAGTGTGCTTCCAGGCCATCGGTTGTGGCTCTTGTAGGAGCGACGCCAGTCGCGACGCTCTTCCGCTTGCGGGATGCTGTCGCGACTTGCGTCGCTCCCACAGCAAGCGCTTTTCGCTTGGATGGCTTCTCGCTCATTCGACACCTTCATCGTCGATCGCGACATCCACAGCTTCCAGCGTCGCGCCGGAGATCTCCAGCTGCGGCGCGCGCAGCGTGCCGTCCAGTGGCGGCAGCGGCGAACCGCCGGCCTGAGCCAGCCAGTCGAGCACGGCGTACAGGCGGAAGCGGCTGTCGAACGCCATCGCATCGCGTCGCAGCGACAGCGCGGTGGTGTCGGAGAGATCCGGCGCACCGTCGTAGCGCAGCGCGAACGGCAGCGGCGATGTCGATGTCGAGATCGGCGGCGGCAACGCCGGCCAGGCTTCGGGCCAGTGTGGCAGCGTGCCATCGAGGCGGAGGATCAGCTGCTTGCCCAGCGACAGCGCGCCGTGCGCATCGAGCGTGGGAATCGGCGTCGTGCTCTCGCCGCGCAGCGCGACGCCGGCGGGCGACAGCGTGGTCGTGCCCCCGGCGATGCGCAGCGGACCGTGCAGGCCGAGCGTGAAGGGCAGGCGGGTGTCGCCGGATTCGTAGCGCGCCGCCGCACCGAGGGTGGCGCGCGTCATCGCGATGCCGTCGTCGCCGATGTGCAGCAGGCCGGAGAGCTTCACCGTGGCGGGCAGTCGCCAGTCGTCGCTCTCGAACGCCAGCGTGCCGACGATGCCGATCCCCGCATCGTTGGCGGGACGACTCATCGCCACGACGAGGTCGAACGGCAGGTTCAGCGCATCGTCGATCGCGCGGCCACGGATGCGCGCGTGCGCGGGGCGTTGCGGATGCAGGGAGGGTAGGTCGATCGCGAGGCCTTCGATGCGCAGCGTGCCGTCGACAAGTCGGCCGTCGGTGACGCGCAGGCCATCGGTGAGCACGGGGACCGGCGTTTCCTCGCTTGGCGGGCGTTTCGCGAGCCAAGCGCGCACGGCGCCGAGATCGAGTTCGGGCGCGTCGAGTTCGACACGACGGATCACGACGTCCTTGCCGGCGCCGCGCACGCTGGACCAGGGCAGCGACAGCAGCACGCGTTTCGCGCGCAGCAGCACCGCGTCGTCACCGGGTTCGCGCACGACCAGGTCGCGAACGACCAGCTGCGGCGTGCCACGCAGGCGGGCTTCGGCATCGGGCGATGCGCTGATCTCCAGCGCCAGCGCCTTGCCGGCGCGATCGAGGATCAGCGGGACGAGCTGCTTGGGCTGCAGCAGCCAGGTCGCGAGCAGCGACAGCGCGGCGAGCAGAGCGCCGAGGACGAGCAGGCGCCGCCGCCAGCGGCGCCGAGGTGGGGATGATGCGGTGCCGGCGTCGCTCACGCGGTGCCGAGCGCGTCCGGTAGCAGGGCGTCGACGAAGGCTTCGGCGTCGAACACGCGCAGGTCTTCCTGACGCTCGCCGATGCCGGCGAAGCGGATCGGGATGCCGAATTCGCGGGCCAGCGCGAACACCACGCCGCCCTTCGCGGTGCCGTCGAGCTTGGTCACCACCAGCCCGGTCACGCCAGCGGCGGCGTGGAACTGGCGCAGCTGCGACAGCGCGTTCTGGCCGGTGGTGCCGTCGATCACCATCAGCACTTCCTGCGGCGCGGAGGCGTCGATCTTGCCGAGCACGCGCTTGATCTTGCCCAGTTCGGCCATCAGGCCCTGCTGGGTGTGCAGACGGCCGGCGGTGTCGGCGATCAGCACCTCGGTGCCGCGCGCCTTCGCCGCCTGCAGCGCGTCGAACGCGACCGAGGCGGCATCGGCGTTCTGGCCCTGCGCGACCACGGCGACGCCGTTGCGCTCGCCCCAGGCCTGCAGCTGCGCGACCGCAGCGGCACGGAAGGTGTCGCCGGCAGCGAGCATCAGGCTGCGGCCTTCGGCCTTGAAGCGGTGCGCGAGCTTGCCGATGGTGGTGGTCTTGCCGACGCCGTTCACGCCGACGGTGAGGATCACGAAAGGCTTGTCGTCGGCGATGACCAGTGGTTTGGCCACCGGCTGCAGCATCGCGATCAGATCGGCGCGCAGGGCCGCGAGCAGTGCGTTGGCGTCGGCGAATTCGCGCGCCTTCATGCGCTTGCGCAGCGACTCCACCAGCTGCGTGGTCGCGGTCACGCCGACATCGGCGGTGAGCAGGGCGGTTTCGATCTCGTCGAGCAGGTCGTCGTCGAGGCGCGGGTTGCCGGAGAACAGGCCACCGAAGGCACGAGCGAAGCTGCTGTTGCGCAGGCGCTCGCGCCAGCCGGGCTTGCCGGGGGCGGCGGCGGGTGCTGCGGCGGGGGGATCGAGGGGGGCGTCGACGGACGCGGCTGCGGGCGTGGCGATGGCCGGGACGTCCACAGCGACGGCGATGGCCGGGTCGAGGGGCGCGGCTTCGGGCGTTGCTGCCGGCGCGGGGCTGGGAGGCGTGGATTCCGTGGGGGACGCCGCATCCGGCTTCTTGCGGCGGAAGAAGGAGATCATCGCGAAGGGGGCCTCGGAGGCGGCGGGGCGCGGGTGCGCGCGAACCGCTGCAGGTGTTGGACAATGCCGAATCTTACCACCCGCCCTTCCGGCCCCTCGATGAACCGACGTTCCGCTCCGCCGCCCCGCGCTCCCGGGCGCCCCGCGCCTGCCGGCGCCACGCCCGGGACGGTGCGCATCATCGGCGGGCACTGGCGCGGCACGAAGCTGCCGGTGGCGGACGTGGCCGGGCTGCGACCGACCTCGGACCGGGTGCGCGAGACCCTGTTCAACTGGCTGCAGCCGATCCTCCCCGGCGCGCGGGTGCTCGACCTGTTCGCCGGCAGCGGCGCGCTGGGCCTGGAGGCGGTGTCGCGCGGCGCGCGCGAGGCGGTGCTGGTCGAGCGCGACCCGGCACTGGCCGCGAACCTGCGCCAGATCGCCGCGCGCCTGCCCGACGGCGATCGCGTCCAGGTCGTCTGCGCCGATGCCCTGGCCTGGCTGCGCGACGCGCCCGGGGGTTTCGACCTGGCCTTCGTCGACCCGCCGTTCGCCGCAGGCCTGTGGCGCCCCGCGCTGGACGCGGTGGCGGCGCGGATGGCCGACGATGCCTGGTTGTACGTCGAGGCCCCGCACGAGGCCGAGGCCGAGCCCGGGGCCGACTGGCGCCTGCACCGCGAGGGCAGGACGCGCGACGTGCGTTATGCCGTATACCGTCGCGGGGCCTGATCAACACGGTTGAACCAGACGGTCGCGGACGGGTCGGGGGGCACTGCTACACTCCGGACATCTCTCGCCAGCGATGCCCGCACGCCCCATGAGCATGGATTCCAGCGCCATTCCCGCCGCCCGGATTGCGGTCTATCCCGGCACCTTCGACCCGATCACCAATGGCCATCTCGACCTGGTCGAGCGCGCCGCGCCGCTGTTCGAGCGCCTGGTGATCGGCGTGGCCGAGAGCCCGGGCAAGCGCCCGGCGCTGCCGCTGGCGCAGCGCGTGGACCTGGCCCGCGAATCGCTGTCGCGCTTCCCGAACATCGAGGTGCGCGGTTTCGATTGCCTGCTGGCCCACTTCGTCCGCGATGTCGGCGCCGGCGTGCTCCTGCGCGGCCTGCGTGCGGTGTCGGATTTCGAATACGAGTTCCAGCTGGCGAGCATGAACCGCCACCTGATCCCCAACGTCGAAACCCTGTTCCTGACGCCGGCCGAACAGTACGGCTTCATCTCCTCGTCGCTGGTCCGCGAGGTCGCGCGCCTTGGCGGCGACGTGTCGGGCTTCGTGCCGCCGGCGGTGAACCGCGCGCTGCTGGCCGAGTGGAGCCGCTGACCGGGGCCGGACCACGGATTGCGGAAGCCGGATTGCCGGATGTGCCGGGCGGGTGAGCCCGCATCCCCGGGCCCGACCCGGTGCACTACAATCGGTGCGGAACCGGCATGCATGGCCCATCGCGGTCGCGCGCCTTGCCACCCCACCACACCACGAACCACTCCAGAGGGGAGATCGACCCATGAACACCATCGCACGCCTGCTGATGATCGCCGTCCTCGCGCTGCCGCTCGCGGCCTGCAAGAAGCCCGAGGAAGCCCCGAAGGCAGCGGAGAAGGCCCCGGTCAGCGCCCCGGTCAACGACGATGCCAGCGCCTGGCGCGCCTATGTCACCGACGTGGTCGGCCGGCACATGGACGGCGTGACCAACCCGCCGTTCGTGTACCTGCTGCCGTCCGAAACGTCCGCCGACTTCCAGGGCAGCTATGACCGCCTGCTCGACAAGGCCAAGTCCGATGTCTCGCGCGGCATCCTCAAGGGCAACATGCTGGCCTACGCCTCGCCGAACTCGGCGAAGACCGCCGACCTGATCGTTGCCGCCTTCGCCGACGTCAAGCCCGAGAAGCTCAAGGGCGTGAAGCTGGTCTTCATCGGCAAGGCCGAGGACAGCGAGCGCGTGAAGGCCGCCGTGTCGGCGTCCGGCGTGGACTACCACTTCGTCGAAGCCAAGTGATCGGACTTCGGTGATCCTGCCCCGACGGGGACGCGCCAGCGCGTCCCCGTCGTCTTTCCCGCCACTGGAACGCAGTCCACCGCAGGCGAGCCTGCCATTCCCTCATGTCGCTGAAGATCAACGAACTCTGCGTCAACTGCGATGTCTGCGAGCCGGCCTGTCCGAATCGCGCCATCTCGCAGGGTGAGGTCATCTACGTGATCGATCCGGCGCGCTGCACGGAATGCGTCGGTCATTACGACGAACCGCAGTGCGTCGTCGTCTGTCCGGTCGAATGCATCGACCCGGATCCCGAATTTCCCGAGTCGCACGAGGCCTTGCTGGCCAAGCTCGCGCGCCTGCAGAAGGAAGAGTCATGAAGACCGTTCGCTGGGCGCTGCATGCGGCGCTGTCCTCGATGCTGCTGCTGTCGCCGCTGCTGGCCTCGCATGCGCAGGCCGCGCAGGCATCCCCGCAGCCCGCCGCGCGCCCGCCGGGCGCCGCGATCGCCAGCGCCCATTCGCTGGCCACCGACGCCGGCCTGGAGATCCTGCGCCAGGGCGGCAATGCCTTCGACGCCGCGGTCGCGGTGTCCTCGGTGCTGTCGGTGGTCGAACCGATCTCCTCGGGCATCGGCGGCGGCGGGTTCTTCCTGCTGCACGATGCGAAGACCGGCCAGGATCATTTCATCGACGCGCGCGAGATCGCGCCCGCTTCGGCCACGCCGGAGGCCTATCTCAAGCCCGACGGCAGCTTCGATCGCGACCGCGCCGAGAACGGCCCGTGGTCCGCCGGCATTCCCGGTCTGCCCGCCGGCCTCGTGCACCTCGCCACGCGCCACGGCCGACTGCCGCTGAAGGCATCGCTGGCGCCGGCGATCCGCATCGCGCGCGACGGCTTTCCGGTCTATGCGCGTTTCGCGAAAGGCTACGAAAGCCGCCGCGAGGTGATGGAACGCTACAAGGGCTCGCGCGCGGTGTTCCTCGCCGATGGCGATGCGCCCGAAGAGGGCGAGATCCTGAAGCAGCCCGACCTGGCGCGCACGCTGGAGCTGCTGGCCGAGCGCGGCTTCGATGGCTTCTATCGCGGCCCGGTGGCGAAGAAGCTGCTCGCCGGGGTGAAGGCCGAGGGCGGGCGCTGGACCGCCGAGGAACTCGCCGGCTACCGCGTGAAGGAGCGCGCGCCGCTGCGCTTCGAATACGACGGCTGGGAGATCGTCACCGCACCGCCGCCGTCGTCCGGCGGCATCGCGCTGGCGCAGATGCTGCAGATGCTCGAACCCTGGGACCTGGCGAAGCTGCCGCAGGCCGAGCGCGTCCACCTCACCGTCGAGGCGATGCGCCGCGCCTACCGCGACCGCACCTTCTTCCTCGGCGATCCGGACTTCGTGAAGATTCCGGTGCGCCAGCTGATGAGCCGCGACTATGCCGCCGGCCAGCGTTCGACGATCAATCCGCGCAAGGCCACGCCCAGCGACCTGCTGTCGGGCGAGCAGACGCCGATGGAAGACGAAGACACCACGCACTTCTCGATCATCGATGCCGAGGGCAATCGCGTCGCGGCCACGCAGACGGTGAACCTGCTGTTCGGCTCGGGCATGGTGGTGCCCGGCACCGGCGTGCTGCTCAACAACGAAATGGACGATTTCGCGCTGAAGCCGGGCACGCCGAACGCCTTCGGCGTGATGGGCTACGCCGCCAACGCGCCGAAGCCCGGCAAGCGCATGCTCAGCTCGATGACCCCGACCTTCATGGTCTCGAAGGATCGCGTCGCGGTGCTCGGCACGCCCGGCGGCAGCCGCATCATCACCATGGTGCTGCTGGGCATCCTCGGCTACGCCGATGGCCTGGATGCGCAGGCGGTCGCGGCGCTGCCGCGCTTCCACCACCAGTGGATGCCCGACGCGATCGGCATCGAGCGCGATGCGCTGCCGGACGACGTGGTCGCCGCGCTGCGCGCGATGGGCCACACCGTCAACTCGCCGAAGGACGCGCCTGCCGGCCGCCGTTCCAGCGATGCCTGGGGCAACCTGCAGACCGTGGAATGGGATCGTCGCGCGAACGTGCTGCGCGGCGGCACCGATCCGCGCAATCCGGTGGGCAAGGCCGTGGTGGACGCCACGCCGGCACCCTGACCGCTGCACAATGATCCGCTTGCGACACCCACGGAGGCATCCGCGATGAAACTCTGGTCACTTCTCGGCAATTCGCAGAAGCTCGACGGCGGTGCGATGTTCGGCAACGCGCCGCGCGCGGTGTGGGAAAAGTGGTCGCCGCCGGACGCGCAGAACCGCATCGCGCTGGCCTGCCGCGCGCTGCTGGCCTCGCCGCTGAACGGCAAGGCCGTGCTCTTCGAGACCGGCATCGGCGCGTTCTTCGAACCGAAGCTGCGCGAGCGCTACGGCGTGGTCGAAGACCGCCACGTGCTGCTCGATTCGCTGGCGGCGGCGGGCTTCTCGCACGAGGACATCGACGTCGTCGTGCTCTCGCACCTGCACTTCGACCATGCCGGCGGGCTGCTCGCGCCCTGGTGCGAGGGCGCCGCGCCGGCACTGCTGTTCCCGAACGCGACCTTCGTGGTCAGCCGCGATTGCTGGGAGCGCGCGCAGGCGCCGCATTCGCGCGACCGCGCCAGCTTCATTCCTGAATTGCCCGGCCTGCTCGAAGCCAGCGGCCGGCTGGAGATCGTCGACGGCCCGCACTGCGCGGCGCTCGGCGACAGCGTGCGCTTCCACTACAGCGACGGGCACACGCCCGGGCTGATGCTGGCCGAGATCGTCGGCCCCGAGCGCGTCGGCGACGAGGCCCATGGCGGCGTGGTGTTCTGCGCCGACCTCATCCCGGGCCGGCCGTGGGTCCATGTACCGATCACCATGGGCTACGACCGCAACCCCGAGCTGCTGATCGACGAGAAGCGCGCCTTCCTCGACGACAAGCTGGCGCGCGGCGTGCACCTGTTCTTCACCCACGATCCCGACTGCGCCCTGGCGCGCGTGGTGCGCGACGACAAGGGGCGCTACGGCACCGACCACGAGGTGCCGGCGCTGCAGGCGAGGGCGCTGCACGCTTGAGCGGCGCATCGCCGGCCGAAGCCTGGTTCGGCGACGGATTCGCACGGCTCGATCCGCTGTTGCAGGCGCTGCATCGCCAGGGCGGACGCCTCGAAGGGCGCGTGCGCTTCCGCGTCGGGCGCGGGCTTGCTGGTGTGGTCGGACGACGCGTGCTGCGTCGGTTGGGCATCGATCCTGCACGGCCGGAACAGCGGCTGGTGGTCGATATCCGCCATGCGGATGGCGCGCTGCGCTGGGTACGGCGCTTCGGCGACGGGCCCGAGGCGGTGTCGTGGTTCCGGCCGATCGGCGGCTGGCCCGACGGTTGCTGGGAAGAACATGCCGGGCCGCTGACCCTGCGGCTTGCGGTCGATACCGAGGGCGGTGGCTGGCGCTGGCGGCAGATCGGTTGCCGGTTGTGGCGACTGCCCCTGCCGGCATGGTTGTCGCCGGCAGTGGATGCGGGCAAGCGGATCGAAGACGGGCAATACCGGTTCGATGTCGCCATCCGCCTGCCGCTGCTGGGCGAAATCCTGGCTTGGGGCGGCCTGCTGCGCATGGCATGCTGAGGGCGCCACTTTCCCCGCTCACGGATCCCCCATGCCCAAGATCACCCTGCTCTTCGCTTCCCTCCATGCCCTGCTGATGCTGCTGCTCGCCGTGCGCGTGGTCGCGCATCGCCGCAGCGTGAAGATCGGCCTGGGCGACGGCGGCGACAAGCCGCTGATGAAGAAGATGCGGGCGCACGCCAATTTCGTCGAATACGTGCCGATGGCCCTGATCCTGCTTGGCCTGCTCGAACTGTCCGGACTGGGCGCGCTCTGGCTGTGGATCTGCGGCGGCGCCCTGCTGCTCGGGCGCGTGCTGCACGCCATCGGTCTGTCGCGCAGCGCCGGCACCTCGTTCGGGCGCTTCTGGGGCACCTTGCTCACCTGGGGCGCGCTGTTGCTCATGGCCGGGATGGGCGTCGGCATGAGCCTGCGCTGGCTGGCGGGCTGAAAGCGCGCAGCGACGGTGCCAGCGCTTGTGGGAGCGACGCAAGTCGCGACCTCATTCGCGGAGATGCCGGCGCGTCGCGACTTGCGTCGCTCCCACCAGAAGCAGGCCTCGCTGTCGCACGTCGCGCGTTCGCCCTTCTCCGGTGCGAACTGCATGCGTTGAAACGGCCGATCAATCCCGGGCGAGGGTCGGTCGCCAGGCGATCCACGCCCACATCGCGTGGATCGGCAGCAGCAGCGCCACCCAGTGCGCATTCGCCTGCGGCACGCGCTCGGTCCAGCCCAGCAGCATGGCCAGCACGCTGCCGGCCGCCACGCCCAGGGCGACCCAGCGGAAGAACGCGCCGGGCGACCGCCCGCGCAGCCGGCGCCAGGCGCCTGGCAGCAGTGCCAGCGCCAGCGGCGTGAACAGCAGCACGTTGCGATTGGCCCAGCCGAAGCGGTGCTCGGTGCCGAGCCAGACGAACAGCATCACCGCGCCCAGCACGCCGCAGGCCAGCCAGAACACCAGCGCGAGGCCGGACGATGTCCGCTGCGCGCGGGCATCCAGCCATGACCACACCAGCACCACGGCGAGCCCGGCGAGCAGCCAGCGCCACCACACCAGGGGGAACTCGACCGGCTCGGGCGCGATGCGATGCGGCGCGACGCGCTCCTCGCGCAGCACCAGCGGCCGGCCATCGGGCAGGCGTGCGTCGCGCAGGCCGTCGGCCAGGCGCATCGGCACGTAGGCGTCTTCCCAGCGCGACAGCGGATGGTCCGAGCTCGGCCCCAGCGCGATGTCGAAGCCCAGCCACATCCAGGGCGCCGGCGAGGCCAGGCGCACCGCTTCGCCGCGATACGTGTTGCCCTGCGAGCGGACCGACAGCTGCGGCTTGAGCGTGCCGTCCAGCGCGCGGTCGATGGCGTCGCGCACGCGCGTGGCGCAGTTGTCGACGAAATAGTCGTAGCGGTAGCGCGCGTTTTCCGGGCGGGCGTTCTCGGCCAGGGCCACCGCCAGCGCGGTGGCCCGCGCATCGTCCAGGTCCAGCCACTGGATCGTCACGCCGCGGCCGCTGTCGAGGTAGTACTGCAGGTCCTGCCGCCAGGGCAGTTCGACCAGGCGATACATCATCTCGCCCTTCACGAAGCGGCCGATGAAACCGGCCTCTTCCATGTCGAAGTAGCCGAAGTTGTAGGACAGCGGCTCGCCGCGCACGCTGCCGTCGGGCGCTGTGTCCACGACGACGATCGCGTTGTGGCCGAAGCGCTCGAAGAAGATCTCGCCCGGCGCCATCGTCGCCACGCCGATGCGCGGCGCGGCCTGTGCGGCCAGCGTGCCGCACAGCCAGCAGGACAGGACGACGAGGACGAACGCGGCGACGCGGACGAAGGCCGCCGCACGCATGGACGCGGCGGCCGCCCGGGGCTCAGGCGCCATGCACGCTCACGTGCAGCGTGTGCAGGCGGCGTGCGTCGGCACGCGCGACGCGGAAGCCGAAGCGGCCCAGCGACAGCTCCTCGCCCGCTTCGGGCAGGTGGCCGATCGCGGCGGTGATCAGCCCGCCGATGGTGTCGTACTCGTCGTCGGTGAAGTCGGCGCCGAAGCGCGAGTTGAAGTCGGAGATCGGGGTGAGCGCATCGACCAGGTACTGGCCGTCGGCCTGCGCCGCGATCAGCGCGTTCGGGTCCTCGGCGTCGTCGTGTTCGTCGTCGATTTCGCCGACGATCTGCTCCAGCACGTCCTCGATGGTGACCAGGCCGCCGACGCCGCCGTATTCGTCGATCACGATCGCCATGTGGTTGCGCGACTGGCGGAACTCGCGCAGCAGGATGTCCAGGCGCTTGGTTTCCGGCACCAGCACCGCCGGGCGCAGCAGTTCGCGGATCGTGCCCGGGCCGTTGTCGGCGACCACGCCGCGCAGCAGGTCCTTGGCCAGCAGGATGCCGAGGATCTCGTCCTTGTCCTCGCCGTGCACCGGGAAGCGCGAGTGGCCGGATTCGACCACCTGCTGCATCAGCGAGAGGAATTTGCCGTCCACCGGCAGCACCACCATCTGCGCGCGCGGCACCATGATGTCGCCGACCGTGAGGGCGGAAATGGACACGGCGCCTTCCATGATGCGCAGGGTGTCGGCATCGATCACACCGTCCGCCTGCACGTCGCGCAGCAGCTCGACCAGGTCTTCCTGGTTGTCCGGCTCGCCTGAAATGGCCGCGCTCAGGCGCGAAAGCCAGGAGCGATGGCGGTTGTCGACTTTCCTGTCGGTACGGGTCGGGTCGGCGGCCTTGGCGGCGCCGTCCTGCGTGCGGGTACTGTCGTCCTCGGGCATTGCAGTGGGTTCATCGCCCCGGTGGGGCGGGGTCGACAGTGTAGCGGAGGCCGGCGGAGGGCGCATGCCGGCGCGTCCTTCCGGGGCGTCGGGCGGCGCCAACGCATTGATTCCGCTGGCGTCCTGCACGGGGCGGCGGGCGCGTGGCATCGGTTTCAGTCGCGGACCCGGTAGGGGTCTTCGATGCCCAGCTCGGCGAGGATCTCGCGCTCCAGCTGCTCCATGCATTCGGCCTCGCGCTCGTCCTGATGGTCCATGCCCAGCAGGTGCAGCACGCCGTGGACGGTGAGGTGGGCATAGTGGTGCGCCACCGGCTTGCCCTGCTCGGCGGCCTCGCGCGCCACCACCGGCGCGCACAGCACCAGGTCGCCCATCAGCGGCATGGTCACGCCCTTGGGCAGCTTCACGCCTTCCGGCAGGTCGCCGGGGAAACTCAGCACGTTGGTCGCGTAATCCTTGCCCCGGTAATGCCGGTTCAGCGCGCGGCCTTCCTCTTCGTCGACGATGCGGATCGCCAGGTCGGCCTCGCGGATGCGCCCCTTCAGCGCGACCGAAACCCAGCGGCGGAAACTGGTCGCCGCCGGCACGCCCGCACGCGGCGCGGCGTAGCCGACGGCGACATCGAGGCGAGTGGGGCCCTGGGTCATGCGGCATCTCCAGGTGTTTCCGGTTTGCCTGCCGGCACATTCCGCTCCTGCGTGCTTCTCTCCAGCGTGATCCTCTCCAACGTGTTCTTCGCGATGGCGGCCTGCGCCTCGTACGCCCGCACGATCTTCGCCACCAGCGGATGGCGGACCACGTCGCGGGCTTCGAAGAAGGTAAAGCTGACGCCTTCGACTTCGCGCAGCACGTCGACCGCGTCGCGCAGGCCGGACTTCACGTGCTTGGGCAGGTCGATCTGGCTGAGGTCGCCGGTGACCACGGCGGTGCTGCCGAAGCCCAGGCGGGTGAGGAACATCTTCATCTGCTCGACGGTGGTGTTCTGTGCCTCGTCGAGGATCACGAACGCGTCGTTGAGCGTGCGCCCGCGCATGTAGGCCAGCGGCGCGATCTCGATGACGTTCTTTTCGAGCAGTTTGGCGACCTTTTCGACGCCGAGCATCTCGTACAGCGCGTCGTACAGCGGGCGCAGGTAGGGATCGACCTTCTGGGTGAGGTCGCCGGGCAGGAAGCCGAGTTTCTCGCCGGCTTCCACCGCCGGGCGCACCAGGATGATGCGCTGGATGCGCGAGGTGTTCAGCGCTTCCACCGCCATAGCCACGGCGAGGAAGGTCTTGCCGGTGCCGGCCGGGCCGATGCCGAAGTTGATGTCGTGGGTGGCGATGAGGTGCAGGTATTTCTGCTGGTTCGCGCCGCGTCCGCGCACGGTGCCGCGCTTGACCTTCACCGCGACTTCCTGTGCCTGGTAGTCCGCACTGGCGGAGGTTCGGGGCGATGCGTCCTCGGGGCCGAGACGCAGGTGGATGGCGTGCGCGTCGAACGTGATGCCGGCGGCCTCGTCGTAGAGCGCGCGCAGCAGCTTTTCGACATCGGCGACCGCCGTTTCGTCGTCGCCGCTGACCCGGAACAGATTGCCGCGGTTGGCGATCTGCACGCCGCGCCGCAGTTCGATCTGGCGCAGGTGGGCGTCGAAGGGGCCGGCGAGGTTGGCGAGGCGTTCCGGATCGGCCGGGTCCAGCGCGAAATCGCGGCTGTAGGGGCTTGTAGCGTGGGTCTGCATGATGGGGCTCAGGGTAGCGCGCGGGCCCGGTGGGCGCCATCGCGGAGGTGGTGGCCCTGGCGGGCCGGGCGACCGGAGCGGCGGCGAGGCACCGGGCATCCGGAGGCGGTGGAAGGCGGGTGCCCGGATGCGATGTCCGGGGCGCCTGTCGAGGCGGGGCAGGGCCTGCAGGGCCGACCGCGTCGGGGCGGGATCATACGCCGATCGGGCGCGGCGGGCACCCCGCAGTGCGCCCGGGCATGAAGGCGGGCAGCCTGCACGGCGATCGTGTGAGGCATCGTGCAAAAGGAAACGCCCCGGCAGTGCCGGGGCGTCGGGTGTTGCGATGTCGCGGGCGAGGCTTACTGCAGCCCGGTCTTGATCGCGTTGACCAGGGTGCCGTTGGCGTCGTCGCCGCTGAACTCCCAGAAGAACGCGCCGCCGAGGTTCTGCGCCTTCACGTAGTTCATCTTGGTCTGGATCATCGACGGCGTGTCGAAGGTCCAGAAGGTGGTGCCGTTGTAGATCCACGTGGCCATGGCGTCGTTGTCGGTGTACACCGGCCAGTTGAGGTTGCGCAGCACCTTCCAGTCCTCGATGCCGGCTTCGTACGTGCCTGCGGCTGCGGAACCGCTCTGGTACAGGCCGTTCGTGCCGCCGTTCGGGACGTTGGTCCAGCCGCGGCCGTAGAAGCCGATGCCCAGGGTGAGCTTGCTGGCGGGCACGCCGCGCGCGCGGAAGGCCTCGATCGCATCGTTGCTGTTGTAGAACTTCTGGTCGCCGGTGGACGGATCGCGCGGCGACGCGAACAGCGCGGAGTGATGGTTGGTCTTCGGATCCCACGCGCCGTGGAAGTCGTAGGTCATCACGTTGATGAAGTCGAGGTACTGGTGGTACGCGCCCGGATCGGTGACGCGGATCTTGTCGATGCCGGCGCCGGAGGCGATGGTCAGCAGCAGGCCGGGGCGGACCGCGTCGAGCTGGCGGCGGAACTCGGCGAGCAGCGCCGTGAAGTTGGCGTTGTCCTCGGGCTTGCCGCACTCGATGCCGCAGGCGACGGGGTATTCCCAGTCGATGTCGATGCCGTCGAACACGCCGGCCGCGGCGCCCGGGCCACCTGCGCCGTCACTCATCGGCAGGTTGCCCTTGATGTAGGCGTCGATGCACGAGGCGACGAAAGCCTGGCGGTTTTCCGGACGCGCCGCGCTGGAGAAGCCGCGCGACCAGGTCCAGCCGCCGAGCGAGATCAGCACCTTCAATCCCGGGTACTTGGCCTTCAGCTGCTTGAGCTGGTTCCAGTTGCCGCGCAGCGGCTGGTCCCAGCGGTCCGCGACGCCGCTGACGCTCTCGGCGGCGCTGAACGACTTGCCGTAATCGGCGAAGGCATCGCCGCCGGCGCCGGTGTTGGGATCGCTGGCGATCGTGAGGCCCACTTCGCAACGATTGTTGCGCACGTTGCCGAAGGCGTAGTTGATGTGGGTCAGCTTGGCGGCCGAACCGCTGGTGTCGATGTTCTTCACGCGGTAGTTGCGGCCGTAGATGCCCCACTGCGCGAAGTAGCCGATGATGCGCTTGCTGCCGCCCGGCGGCGGATTGGCCTGCGTGCTCACCGACAGCGCGGTGCTCAGCGCGGACGCATTGCCGGCGGCATCGCGCGCGCGGACCTGGAAGCTGTACGCGGTGGATGCCGACAGCCCGGTGGCGGTGTAGCTGGTGCCGGTCGGCGAAGCGATGAGCGTGCCGCCGCGATACACGTCGTAGCCGGCCACGCCGACGTTGTCGGTCGACGCGTTCCAGCTCAGCGCGATGCTGCTGCTGGTCTGCGAGGGCGATGACAGCCCACTCGGCACGCTCGGCGCGACCGTGTCGGTCGGGTTCGCGCGGGTGCTCACCGAGAGGGCGGCGCTCAGCGCGGACGCATTGCCGGCGGCATCGCGTGCGCGGACCTGGAAGCTGTACGCGGTGGAGGCGGCCAGTCCGGTGGCGGTATAGCTGGTGCCGGAGGGCGAGGCGATGAGCGCGCCGCCGCGATACACGTCGTAACCGGCCACGCCGACGTTGTCGGTCGACGCGTTCCAGCTCAGCGCGATGCTGTTGTTCGTCTGCGAGGGCGAGGCGAGGCCAGCGGGCACGCTCGGCGGCGTGGTGTCGCCGGACTGCGGCTGCACGGTGATCGACACGGCGGCCGAGGTGGCGGTGGCGCCGAGATTGTCGGTGGCCACGGCGGTCAGCGAATAGCTGCCGGCGGTGGCGCCGCTCCAGGTCACGCTGTACGGCGCGCTGGTGTCGATGCCGAGCGAAGTGGCGCCGCGGAAGAACTCGACGCGCGCGACGCTGCCGTCGGCATCGCTGGCGTTGGCGCTGACGGCGATGTTCGCGCCTGCGGTGAAGCTGCTGCCGGCCGTCGGCGCGGTGAGCGACACGCTCGGCGACTGGTTGCCGCCGGTGCCGCAGCTGCCGAGGTCCTTGTACCAGTTGCAGCTGCTGCAATAGGTCGGCGGTGCGTTCCAGATGTTGATCTGGGCTTCGTAGAGGCGGCCCTGGTAGACCAGCTTGTCGCCTGGCTTGTACTGCGTGCTGGCGCTCCATTCGGGGACGCCGGTGCAGCTGACGGTCTGCGCGAACGCGCTGGAACTGCACGCGAGCGCGAACAGGCACGACAGTGCGAGTTTCTTTCCTGTGGACGGGTAAAGCATCGTCTTGCTCCGATGTGACGGCCCATGTCCCGGGCCGATTGAATGCGAAGACCGGCGGGGGCCGGTCGCCATTCCCCCTGAAAACCGAAAAAGCCTGCTGCACCGCGTCTGTTGCGTGGACGCGGAATGGGTCTGCGCGGCGATCGATCCGCGCTGGGCGAACGCATCCGCAGCACGTTCTTGCGTGCCGTCGCTGCGTATCGAATGTGGATGCCGCCCCGCGTCCTGTTCCGACGCCGGCACCGGCCATGTCTGTCCGGGGTCAGTGCCCGGAAACGGATTCGTGCATCGCGATCACTCCCTGGTCCTGCCGTTCGGAATCGTCGTGTCCGCGCGGACGCCCTCGACATCGTCCCGCGTGGAGCCTTCGTGCCGTCTCTTGCGTGCCGCCGTGTTGCGCCGCCTGCATGCGGCCATGCGCCGCTGTCGATTCCCTGCTCGTGTCGAAGACAGGCTGAAAGATGGTGACAACGTTGTCAACAGCGATTGCGCGACAATGCACAATCGCTCACAGAAATCGTGAATCGCCGCGCAAACGTGTACCGCATGTGCGAGCGCACATTGCGAAAACGTGCGGAAAACCGATATTTCCGCGCAGCATGACCAGCCGATTTTCCCGATGAAAACACGGCGCCTGCGATGTCTGGCCGATGCGTGTCGTTGCTGCGCTGCAGAAGGACATCGAAGGACAGCGCGGGATGCGCACCGCCGCTGCGCACCCCACGCGCCGGCGTGTGGCTGCGGTAGTGGCTACGGCGTGTGTGCAGCGAAGGCTTCGCTGCGCAGCGGGGTCAGCCCGCGAGACGGCCGCGCAGCGAATTGCTCATCGCATCGGTGATGAGCACGTCCACGAACTGTCCGACCAGTTTCGCGCCGGCGGGCGCGGGGAAGTTGACGAAACGCATGTTCTCGGTGCGACCGGCGAGTTCGTTCGGATCCTTCTTCGACGGACCTTCCACCAGCACGGTCTGGGTGGTGCCCACCATGGCCTGAGCGATGCGCTTGGCGTTGTCGTTGATCGCGGCCTGCAGGCGCGAGAGACGCGCATGCTTTTCGGCATCGCTCACCGTGTCTTCCAGGTCGGCAGCGGGCGTGCCCGGGCGGCGCGAATAGATGAAGGAGAAGCTCTGGTCGAAGCCGACGTCCTCGATCAGCTTCATGGTCTTCTCGAAGTCCGCGTCGGTCTCGCCGGGGAAACCGACGATGAAGTCCGAGCTGATCGAGATGTCCGGGCGGACCGCGCGCAGCTTGCGGATCTTCTGCTTGAATTCCAGTGCGGTGTAGCCGCGCTTCATCGCGCTGAGGATGCGGTCGCTGCCCGACTGCACCGGCAGGTGCAGGAAATTGGCCAGCTTGGGCACGTCGCGGTAGGCCTCGATCAGCGAGTCGCTGAACTCCAGCGGATGCGAGGTGGTGAAGCGGATGCGCTCGATGCCCTCGATCTCGGCGACGGCGCGGATCAGCAGGCCGAGGTCGGCGATCTCTCCGTCTCCGTACGGACCACGGTAGGCGTTGACGTTCTGTCCGAGCAGGGTGACCTCGCGCACGCCCTGGGCGGCGAGCTGGGCCACTTCGACCAGCACGTCCTCGAACGGCCGGCTGACCTCCTCGCCGCGGGTGTAGGGCACCACGCAGAACGAGCAGTACTTCGAGCAGCCTTCCATGATCGAGACGAAGGCGGTCGGGCCCTCGGCGCGGGGCTCGGGCAGGCGGTCGAACTTCTCGATCTCGGGGAAGCTGATGTCGACCTGCGGCTTGCCGGTCTCGCGCTTGGCGCGGAGCAGCTCGGGCAGGCGGTGCAGGGTCTGCGGCCCGAAGACCAGGTCGACGAAGGGCGCGCGTTTGATGATCGCCTCGCCTTCCTGACTGGCCACGCAGCCGCCGACGCCGATCACCACCGGCCGGTCGCCGCCCTTGAGCTGGCGCCAGCGGCCGAGCTGGCTGAATACCTTCTCCTGCGCTTTTTCGCGGATCGAGCAGGTATTGATCAGGATCACGTCGGCTTCTTCGGCGTTCTCCGTCATCACCATGCCTTCCTCGGCGCCCAGCACCTCGGCCATCTTCGCCGAGTCGTACTCGTTCATCTGGCAGCCGTGGGTCTGGATGTAGAGCTTCTTCGGGCCATTGGCCGAAGGCAGGGAAACGGCGGGCGCGGCCGCATCGGCGGCAAGGACGTCGGTCATGGCGGTCTCCGGGGCACGGCGCTGATGCCGGGCCGGTGATGGCGGGAAGGCCGGATAGTCTACGCGACGCCGTTCGCAGGGCATCGGGGAACCAATCGTCCTTTTGTCAATCAAGGACTTGGCAAATGTTCAGAATCCGGAGACACTCCGCGCCATGAATCCGGTCCGGTCGATACTCGCACTCGGCATCCTGCTGGCGGCGGCCCATGCCGTGCCCGCGCAGGCCGGCACCGTCTACCGTTGCGAAAGCCCCGATGGCAGCCTGACCTACGCCAGCAAGCGCGTGGCCGGCGCGAAATGCCGGGCCGTCACCAGCTATACGCCGTCTCCGGCTCCCGTGCGCGCCGCACCCGCCCCGGCGCCGACCGCCGTGCCGGTCTCTGCCCCGTCGACGGCCGCCACGGATGCCGCGCCCGCAGCCCCGGCCGCCGCCGCGCCGCCACCGGCTGCGATGCCGCGCCAGGGCACGACCCGGCGCGTCCAGGGGCAGGTGTACTCGTACATCAAGGACGGCGTCCGCCACTACACCAGCAAGCCGCCGAAGGGCGTGGTCGGCGCGACCGCGCTGCGCACCATCCCCTACAGCTTCGTCGAGACCTGCTACGCCTGCGCGCCGCTGCCGGGGGTCAACTTCGGCACCCTGCGCCTGAATACCGTGGCGTATGCGGCCGAGATCCGCGCGGCGGCCCAGCAGCACGGCGTCGACGAGGCCGTGGTCCGCGCGATCATCCATGCCGAATCCTCCTTCAACCCCAATGCGCTGTCCCGCGTGGGCGCGCAGGGCCTGATGCAGCTGATGCCCGCCACCGCCCGCCGGTTCGGCGTGACCAATGCCTTCGACGCCAGCCAGAACATCCGCGGCGGCGTGCAGTACCTGGCCTGGCTGCTCAAGCGCTACAACGGCGACCTGACCCTCGCCGCCGCCGGCTACAACGCCGGCGAAGGTGCCGTCGACCGGCACAAGGGCGTGCCGCCCTACAGCGAGACCCGCCTCTACGTGCAGCGCGTCCGGGTGCTCGCCGACCGCTACCGCGGGGTCCTCGGGGGCAACGGCTGAGACCCGCGTCCCCGTTTGCGCCCCGGCCGGGGGCGGGGCAGCCGCCGAAAAGTCCATAACGATTGTCGGCGGATTCAGCGTTCCGTTACACTTCGGGGTCTTTGCAGGTCGGCTTCGGGGACGAGGCCGGTCGATCGCAAGCAGCCACATTCACGTAGCCACGTTTCGCGGAGTGCCGGATGGCAAAAGAAGTCTCGAGCGGGTCCGACCACCACGGTGGCGGCGCGCAACCGGTTGATGCGGGGCGTCGCCGCTTCCTGACCGCGTCCACCGCCGTGGTGGGTGCCGTCGGTGTCGCCGGTGCCGCCGTACCGTTCATCAAGTCCTGGAATCCCAGCGCCCGTGCGAAGCTCGCCGGCGCGCCGGTGACCGTCGACATCAGCAGCCTCACGGAAGGCCAGCGCATCACCGCCGAGTGGCGCGGCCAGCCGATCTGGATCGTGAAGCGCTCCAAGGCCGTGCTGGAAGCCCTGCCGGGCCTCGACGGCACCCTGCGCGACCCCAAGTCGACGAATCCGGACCAGCAGCCGAAGTACGCGGTCAACGAATTCCGTTCGATCAAGCCGGAGATTTCGGTCCTCGTCGGCCTGTGCACCCACCTGGGCTGCTCGCCGGAGATGAAGGCCGAGATCCGCCCCGAGCCGTTCGATCCGGAGTGGAAGGGCGGCTACTTCTGCCCCTGCCACAAGTCGAAGTTCGACATGGCCGGACGCGTGTACCAGGGCGTGCCGGCGCCGACCAATCTCCCGGTGCCGCCGCACCATTTCGCCGACGACAACACCCTTGTCATCGGCGTCGATCCGCAGGGAGCGTAATCCATGTCCAACGTCCTGATGCGCACCGCCAACGGCGTGATCGACTGGGTGAACGAGCGCGCGCCGGCCCTCATGCCGGCGTACCGCAAGCACATGTCGGAATACTACGCGCCGAAGAACTTCAACCTCTGGTACTACTTCGGTTCGCTCGCGCTGCTGGTGCTGGTCAACCAGATCGTCACCGGCATCTTCCTCACGATGCACTACAAGCCGAGCGGCGCGGAAGCGTTCGCGTCGGTCGAGTACATCATGCGCGACGTCGAGTGGGGCTGGCTGATCCGCTACATGCACAGCACCGGCGCCTCGATGTTCTTCATCGTGGTCTACCTGCACATGTTCCGCGGCCTGATGTACGGCTCCTACCAGAAGCCCCGCGAACTGGTGTGGATCCTCGGCATGCTGATCTACCTCGTGCTCATGGCCGAAGCCTTCCTGGGCTACGTGCTGCCGTGGGGCCAGATGTCGTTCTGGGGCGCGAAGGTGATCATCTCGCTGTTCGGCGCCATCCCCTACATCGGCGGCGCGCTGACCGAGTGGATCATGGGCGACTACCTGCCCAGCGACGCCACCCTGAACCGCTTCTTCGCGCTGCACGTGATCGCGCTGCCGCTGGTCCTGCTGCTGCTGGTCGTGCTGCACCTGGGCGCGCTGCATGAAGTCGGGTCGAACAACCCCGAAGGCGTCGACATCAAGAAGGGCCCGAAGGGCAACCGCTGGGATCCGAACAAGCCGGCCGACGGCATTCCCTTCCATCCGTACTACACGGTGAAGGATCTGTTCGGCGTCGGTTTCTTCCTCATCATCTGCGCCTTCATCGTGTTCTTCGCGCCGGCATTCGATGGCTGGTTCCTCGAACACGACAACTTCACCGAAGCCAATCGCCTGGTGACCCCGGCGCTCATCAAGCCGGTGTGGTACTACACGCCGTACTACGCGATGCTGCGCGTGGTCCCCGACAAGCTCGGCGGCGTGATGGTGATGTTCTCGGCGATCGCGATCCTGTTCCTGGTGCCGTGGCTCGACCGTGCCAAGGTCCGTTCCTACCGCTCGCGCGGCGCGCTCTCGTGGGCCATGCTCATCGGCCTGGCGATCAGCTTCGTGTGGCTGGGCAAGATCGGTGCGGGCCCGGGCACGAATCCGGTCGAGACCATCATCGGCCGCGTCCTGACCATCTTCTACTTCCTGTTCTTCCTCACCATGCCGATCTGGACCAAGATCGACAAGACCAAGCCGGTCCCGGAACGGGTGACGATGCATGACTAAGCCAGCCACGATGAAGATCTCCATGCTCAAGCGTCTCGCCTTCGCCGCCGCTTCGGTGCTGCTGTCCGTGTCCGCCCATGCCGCCAGCGGCGGCCCCACCGAGCAGGCCGGCACCGACCTCGAAGACCGGGCTTCGCTGCAGCGCGGCGCGCAGCTGTACATGAACAACTGCGTTGGCTGCCACTCGCTGAAGTACATGCGTTATTCGCGCATCGCCGAGGACCTGGGGCTGACCGAAGAGCAGGTGATGAACAACCTGAACTTCACCGGCGCCAAGTTCGGCGAGCACGTCATCTCGCCGATGCCGGCCGAGGGCGGTGCGAAGTGGTTCGGCAAGGCACCGCCGGACCTGACCCTGATCGCCCGCGTGCGCGGCAGCGACTGGGTCTACACCTACCTGAAGTCCTTCTACCTGGACGAATCGCGCCCGCTCGGCTGGAACAACAAGCTGTTCCCGAACGTGTCGATGCCCAATCCGCTGTGGGAGATGCAGGGCAACCAGCGCCCGGTCTTCACCAAGAAGGAACCGACCGGCAAGAAGGACGACAAGGGCGAGCCGATCATGGGCTGTCCGAAGGGCACCGCCGAGGCCGAAAGCGCATGCATCAAGGAACTGGTGATCGCTCAGCCCGGCTCGCAGAATCCCGAGCAGTTCGCGCAGACCGCGCGTGACATCACCGCATTCCTCGAGTACGCCGCAGAGCCGGTGGCGCTCAAGCGCCAGAGCATCGGCGTGTGGGTGATCCTGTTCCTGTCGTTCTTCACCCTGCTGGCGTGGCTGCTGAAAAAGGAATACTGGCGCGACGTGCATTGATGACGCCGCGCATCCCTCGCTCTACGACATCTCACGCGGGGCGGCCGGTTCGTCCGGTCGCCCTTCGTCTTTCTGAAGGTGGCTGAGTCCGCGTATGCGCAATACCCTGACCCTGTTTTCTTCCGTCGACGATGTGCTGTGCCATCGCGTGCGCCTCGTGCTCGCAGCGAAGGGCGTGTCCTACGATCTGGTGCCTGTCGACCCCCAGAATCCGCCCGAAGACCTGATCGATCTGAACCCCTACCATTCGGTGCCGACCCTGGTCGAACGCGACCTGGTGCTGTACGCCGCTTCGGTGGTCAGCGAGTACCTCGACGAGCGCTATCCGCACCCGCCGCTGATGCCGATCGATCCGCTGTCCCGCGCGCGCCTGCGCCTGGCGATGCTGCGGATCGAGCACGACTGGGTGCCCCAGGTGCAGGCCGTGCAGTTCGGCAACAAGCCGCAGGCCGAGGCCGGCCGCAAGCGCCTGAAGGAACTGCTCACCGCCGCGGTGCCGCTGTTCCGCGCCAGCAAGTTCTTCCTCAACAACGAGATGAGCCTCGCCGACTGCGCCATGGCGCCGATCATCTGGCGCCTCGATTCGCTCGGCGTGCCCCTGCCGAAGGACGGCAAGGCGATCGAGGACTACGGCAACCGCATTTTCCGCAACCCCGGCTTCGTCCGCAGCCTGACCCACCAGGAACGGAACCTGCGCGCCCTGCCGACCTGAAATGCCGGGAGCGGCCCATCGCCGCCCCCGGGAGTAGACTGAATCCGATGAACGACGGCCAGCCGCCACGCATGACCAGCAAGCGTCCCTACCTGCTCCGGGCGCTGCACGCGTGGATCGCGGACAACGGCATGACGCCGCACCTCGTGGTCGACGCCACCCGTCCCGGCGTGCAGGTGCCGCCCTTCGCGGTCAGCGATGGCCGCGTGGTCCTGAACGTGGCCGACCGTGCGGTCGCCGGGCTGGAGATGGGCAACGACCTGATCACCTTCACGGCACGCTTCGGTGGCGTCAGCCACCCGGTCCGGGTGCCGATCTCCGCCGTGCTGCTGATCTATGCCCGCGAAACCGGGCATGCGATGGCGCTGCCGGAGGATGCCGAAGGGGTGGAATCCGAGCTGGACGATGCGATCGAGCCGCCTGGCGACGACGACGGTGGCGGCGATACCTCGCCGACGCCCCGGCGCGGCGGCCACCTGCGCATCGTGAAGTGAGCGTGGACGCGGGCTCAGATCTCGTCGTGCGGCGGGCGGAAGTCGACGACGCCGGTCGCGCGCACCGGGCCGCTGAAGGACACGAGGCGATGGCCGCGCAGGACCATGCGCGCGATGTGGCGGTCCATCCCGTCCTCGGAGTACTCGAAGCGGAAGCTGCGTTCGAAGCCCAGCCAGCCGTCCTCGCGGCGGATCACCCGCAGTCCGGTGGCGTGCACGGTCTGGTCGATCAGCTGCACGCCGGCGGCGCGGCAGGCCTCTCCGCCGAGGTGGATGGCGCGTTCGGCGGCGGCTCTCGATGCGCTCCAGAATGCGAACGACATCGCAGCGAGAATCATCAGGATCAGTAAAGTCGGCATCTTGAGATATTCATATTCTGTTGGTTTTGTGCCAAGCCGTCCGTACGCCCGGGTTTGGGTACGCGCACGGGAAGACGCGAGACACAGGTTCAACCTAATCTGCGGCCATGCGGTTGCCGATGCAATCCCCGCCCCCCGGAGCGCCACCCATGATGAAACTCGTTTTCGCCGCCGATCACTCGCAGCATCTCCTCGAACAGGGGGTGAAGCGCGTCGGCTCCGCGCCGGATGCCGACATCGTCCTGCGTGGCGAGGGGATCCTGCCGCAGCACGGCGAGCTGCACGTCACCGCCAACGGCGTGATGCTCAAGGTCATGCGCGATGCGCCGACCACGGTGAACCAGCGGCCGGTGGATGGCCTGATCTCGCTGCGCCCGGATGACGTGATCGGTTTCGGCCCGATCTCCGCCAGCATCGTCGCGATGGAAACCACGCAGGCGGGCGCCCGCCCCACGGTGCCGATGATCGACGATGTCGGCACGACCACCGTGCGCGCCGCGCTGCCGAAATACGCGCTGCGTGCGCAGAACGGCCGCATGCTCGGCCGCACCTTTCCGCTCACCGGCGCGACCGTGATCGGACGCTCCGCCGAATGCCAGCTGCGCGTCGAGGATTCCAGCCTGTCGCGCAAGCACGCCAAGTTGATCCCGACCAACGAAGGCGTGGTCGTCGAGGACCTGGGGTCGACCAACGGCAGCTTCGTCAACGGCACGCGCGTGCAGCGCACCGTGGCCAAGGCCGGCGACGAGATCGGTTTCGACACCCTGCGCTTCAAGCTGTTCGAGCTCGGCCAGGAGGGCATGTCCGCCTCCGAATCCGCGACCGCCGGCAAGTCGCCCGCGCCGTGGATCTGGGTGGTCGCCGCGGTGATCGTGATCGCCGTCGTGCTGGTGGTGCTGCTCTGACGTGAGCCACCACGATCCGTCACTTAAGGGCGCTCACGACCGGTCGTCCCTGCATCGCGATGAACTGCATCGCAGCAACATCTGCGGCTGTTTCTACTGTTGCGGCGAGTTCGAGCCCCGCGAGATCCACGAGTGGGTCGATGCGGGCGAGGACGGGCTCGGTGGTACAGCCCTGTGTCCGCGTTGCGGCGTCGATGCGGTCATCGGTTGTGCGTCGGGATATCCCGTCACGCAGGAGTTCCTGGCCCGGATGCGCGCCTACTGGTTCAGCGGCGCCTGACCATCGACACGGCTTCGCGCCATGCTCAGCCCGGCGGCGGGCCGAGCTTGAGCGACAGATCGATAGCGCGCACGTGCTTGGTCAGTGCGCCGATGGAGATGCAGTCCACGCCGTCTTCGGCGATCGCGCGCAGCGTGCCCATGTCGACGCCGCCGGACACCTCCAGCGGGATGCGGCCGTCGTAGGGCGCGGACTTCGCGATGCGCACGGCCTCGCGCCGCGTGCCGGCATCGAAGTCGTCGATCAGGATGCGCGTGCAGCCGGCCTCCAGTGCCTCGCGCAGCTGGTCCAGCGTTTCGACTTCCACGATCAGCGGCATCGCCGGATGCTGCGCGCGCGAGGCGTTCACCGCGCCGGTCAGCGAACCGTAGGCGCGGATATGGTTTTCCTTGAGCATCACCGTGTCGTACAGGGCGATGCGGTGGTTCATGCCGCCGCCGACGCGGACCGCGTACTTCTGCGCAATGCGCAGACCCGGGATGGTCTTGCGGGTGTCGAGGATCCGCGCACCAGTGCCGCGCACCGCATCGACGTACTGCGCGGTGACCGTGGCGGTGCCGCTGAGGGTCTGCAGGAAATTGAGCGAGGCGCGTTCGGCACTGACCAGGGCGCGGCTGCGGCCCGAGAGCGTGGCGATCACCGTGCCTTTCGCGACGCGGTCGCCTTCCGCGACGCGCCAGTCGATGCGGACCTCCGGATCGAGGGCCCGATGGCAAGCATCGAACCACGGGCGGCCGCAGATCACCGCGTCTTCCTTGCACAGCAGGTAGGCGACGTCCGGTGCGTCGGGCAGCAGTGCGGCGGTGACGTCGCCCGTGCCCAGGTCCTCGGCCAGCGCCGCGGCGACGTTCGCCGCCACCACGTCGGCCGGCGGCGCGACGCGGTCCGTTGCGCCCGTCACGCGGCGTCCGCCTGGGCGAAGGCGATGCCTTCCTCGACCAGCAGTACCGGGATGCCGTCGTCGACGCGGTACACGGTCTTGCGGTCGCGGGTGACCAGCGCTTCGCGCAGGGCCTCGGACTGCGGGCTGTCGTCGTTGCGCTTCACCTGCCCGGCGGCGATCGCCCGGTTGAGCTGTTCGAGACCGGAGGCCTCCAGCAGGGCCAGCGGTTGCCGGGAGGCGGGGCAGACCAGGAGATCGAGCAGCTTGCGGTCCATGGGAGACAGGGTGGTTCGCGGGAATGCCGGGGACCGCTAGAATACGTTTTTAACCGGGGGACGACCATGTCAACCATGCCCGAGGGTACGCAGGCGCCGCTGGTGGGCGTCGTGATGGGCTCCCGTTCCGACTGGGACACCATGCAGCACGCGGTCGCCAGGCTCGAAGCCCTGGGCGTGCCGCACGAAGTCCGCGTGGTCTCCGCGCACCGCACGCCGGACGTGCTGTTCGACTACGCAGCCACCGCGCATGCGCGCGGCCTGCGCGCGATCATCGCCGGCGCCGGCGGCGCGGCGCACCTGCCGGGCATGCTCGCCTCCAAGACCGCCGTCCCGGTGCTGGGCGTGCCGGTGCAGAGCAAGGCGCTCAACGGCATGGATTCGCTGCTGTCGATCGTGCAGATGCCCGCGGGCATCCCGGTCGGCACCTTCGCGATCGGCAATGCCGGCGCCGCCAACGCGGGCCTGTTCGCCGCCGCGATGCTCGCCTGCGAGTATCCCGCGATCGGCGCTGCGCTCGATGCCTTCCGCGCCAAGCAGACGCAGGATGTCGTCGACAACGACGATCCGCGTCTCTGATGCTTCCTGCTGCTGAATTCCCCACAGACCTCCTGACATGACCACTGTCGGCATTCTCGGAGGCGGGCAGCTGGCCCGCATGCTCGCGCTCTCCGGCGCCCCCCTCGGCCTGCGTTTCCGCGTCCTCGACACCGTCGCCGATGCCTGCGCCGGCCAGTTCGCGCCGCTGATCGTGGGCGACTACCGCGACGAGGCCGCGCTGACGGAGTTCGCTTCCCAGGTGGACGTGGCCACGTTCGACTTCGAGAACGTGCCGGCCGAGTCCGCGCAGTGGCTGAGCGCGCGCATCCCGGTGTTCCCGAATCCCCGTGCGCTGGGCATCGCCCAGGACAGGCTGGCCGAGAAGACCCTGTTCCGCGAACTCGGCATTCCCGTGCCCGATTTCGCCGACGTGCCCGATCGTGCCGCGCTGGACGCGGCGGTCGCCGCGATCGGCACGCCCTGCATCCTCAAGACCCGTCGCCTCGGCTACGACGGCAAGGGGCAGTTCCGGATCAAGTCGCCGGGCGATGTCGAGGCCGCGTGGGACGCGCTCGGCGCGCAGGCCGCGACGGTCGGACTGATCCTCGAAGGCTTCGTCCCCTTCGAGCGCGAGCTGAGCGTGGTCGCCGTGCGCGGCCGCGACGGTGAATTCCGCGCCTGGCCGCTGACCGAGAACTGGCACGTCGACGGCGTGCTTTCCGCCAGCCTCGCGCCCGCGCGTGTGGACGCGGACATGGCCGAGCGCGCCTACGCACATGCGCGCGCGCTGGCCGATGCGCTGGACTACGTCGGCGTGTTCGCGCTGGAGCTGTTCTGCCGCGACGGCGTGCTGCTCGCCAACGAACTCGCCCCGCGCGTGCACAACTCCGGCCACTGGACCATCGAAGGCAGCGAGACCTCGCAGTTCCAGAACCATCTGCGCGCCGTGCTCGGCCTGCCGCTCGGCGACACGCGCATGGTCGGCCATGCCTGCATGCTGAACTGGATCGGCGCCATGCCCGACGCCAACGGCGTGCTGCGCGAACCCGGCGGCCACTGGCACGACTACGGCAAGGAGCCGCGCGCCGGCCGCAAGGTCGGCCACGCCACGCTGCGCGCGGAGACCCCCGCCGAACTCGCCGAAGCTCTCACGCGCGTCGGCGCGTCGCTCGGCCGCGAGGCGCAGGTGGCGCCGGTGGTGGCGGTGCTGAACGCCTGATCGCGGCGTGATCGGCACGTCGATCCGCGATGAAGAACGGCCGGGATGTCCCGGCCGTTTTCGTTTCGCGACGGCTGGGCGCGATGCCCGTCGGAAGTTTCAGCGACACCGCCCGTAACGATCCGGCGATGCGCCCGGACCGCCGCGCCAGCCCGGCGGGTTTTCCCAGTTCGTGCCGCGACCGCCGACCGGACCCGGCGGATTGCGGTCGTTGTCGATCCAGCAGCGACTCGCCTGGTTCCAGAAACCGTGCCGTGGATGCCAGTAGCCGTAGCCGGGGTGGAAGTAGTAGCCGCCGTCGCGCACGACGAACCTGTAGCGCTTGCCGTGATGGCGGTAGTAGCGATGGTCCGGCGATGCGCCGGGTCCGCCGCGCCAGCCCGGGGGATTCTCCCAATTGGTGCCTGGACCGCCGCGCGGGCCGGGCGGATTGTGGTCGCGATCGCGCGCGGAGGCGCTGCCGGCGACGGCGAAGGCGAGGAGGGTGGTGGCGAGAATGGAGAACGTGCGTTTCATCGGGGGCTCCCGTTGCGGAATGCCACCGGTGAATGCCCGGGTGTGTGGAATCGTTGACGGTTCCGTCGGCCGCGTTCATCCCGCGGTGCGATGCCTGTCGGTTCACTGAATGCCGCAAACGAAAACGGCCGGGTTTCCCCGGCCGTTCGCGGTGATGCTTTGCAGTGATGCAGAACTTACTTCATCTGCGACGCGACGAAGTCCCAGTTCACCAGGTTCCAGAACGCTTCGACGTACTTCGGACGCGCGTTGCGGTAGTCGACGTAGTAGGCGTGTTCCCACACGTCGCAGGTCAGCAGCGGGGTGTCGTCGCCGGTCAGCGGCGTGGCGGCATTGGAGGTGCTCACCAGGGCCAGCGAACCGTCCGGACGCTGCACCAGCCAGCCCCAGCCCGAACCGAAGGTGCCGACCGAGGTCTTGGTGAACTCTTCCTTGAACTTGTCGAAGCTGCCGAACGCGGCGTTGATGGCGTCGGCCAGCTTGCCGGTCGGGGCGCCGCCGCCATTGGGCTTGAGGCAGTTCCAGTAGAACGTGTGGTTCCACACCTGCGCGGCGTTGTTGAACATGCCGCCCTGCGACTTGCGGACGATCTCCTCCAGCGAGAGGGTCTCGAACTCCGTGCCGGCGATCATGTTGTTGAGGTTGGTGACGTAGGCCTGGTGGTGCTTGCCGTAGTGGAAATCGATGGTTTCCGCCGAGATGTGCGGTTCCAGGGCGGTGCGGTCGTAGGGCAGGGCTGGCAGCTCGATGGCCATGGGGCGGGCTCCTTGACGGTGGGGTGGGCGCGCCGGGCAGGCCCCGGGTCGCGCGAAGGCTTACAATGGGCGGCCATTCTAACCCCACGGCGGCCGGGCGAAGCCCGCCACCGCCGGAACAGCCCCAGGAGACAGACCATGCCGGTTTTGGAACGCATCCAGTCCGAGATCGAATCCCACCCGATCGTCCTCTTCATGAAGGGCACGCCGCAGTTCCCGATGTGCGGCTTCTCCAGCCGGACCTCGCAGGCGCTCAAGCTAGCCGGCGCGAACGACTTCCACAGCGTCAACGTACTCGAAGACCCCGAAGTGCGCGCCAACCTGCCGCGCTTCTCCAACTGGCCGACCTTCCCGCAGCTGTTCATCAACGGCGAACTCATCGGCGGCTGCGACATCACGCTGGAGCTGTACGAATCCGGCGAACTGGCGCGCATGATCGCCGAGGCGCAGAAGGCCTGATGTCGCAGGCGTTCGCCATCGATGCCAACGCGCCGCGCGCGCTGTCGGGCCGCGTGGTGCTGGTGGTCGGCGCGCACGGCGCGCTGGGCCACGCCGCCGCGCTTGCCTGCGCGGACGCCGACGCGACCGTGGTCCTGCTCGGTCGCAAGGTGCCCAAGCTCAACCGCGTGCACGACGCCATCGTGTGCGCCGGCGGCGAGGCCCTGCTGTATCCGCTCGACCTCGAAGGCGCCACGCCCGACGACTATGCCGAGATGGCCGAGCGCATCGGCGACGGGCTGGGCCGTCTCGACGGGGTGTTGCACTGCGCCGCGCATTTCGGCGGCCTCACGCCGCTCGAGAACACCGATCCGGCCGATTTCGCACGCTCGATCCACGTCAACCTCACCGCGCGCTGGTGGCTGACCCAGGCCTGCCTGCCGCTGCTGCGCGGCGCGGACGACGCGTCCGTGGTGTTCGCCATCGATGGCGCGGCGGGGCAGGGTGGTGCCTACTGGGGCGCGTACGGCGTCGCGCAGTCGGCGCTCGCCACGCTCGTCGGCACCCTGCACGCCGAACTGGCGAATTCGCCGGTGCGCGTCGCGGGCCTCGCCCCCGGGCCGATGCGCACGACCCTGCGTTCGAAGGCGTTCGTCGAGGATGCCGAGCCGCAGGCGCGCGACGCCGCCGAGGTCGCCTCCGCATGCGTCCACCTGCTGTCGGCTGCCGGCATCGGCCGCCGCGGCCAGGTCTGGACTCCTTCCACCGTCTGATCTTCGCCATGGGAGCGGATCGATGACGATCGCCTCGGCTGCACTGCTGCTGTTCCTGATCCTCGATCCGCTGGGCAACATCCCGGTGTTCCTCAGCATGCTGCGCGGCCTGCCGCCGCGCCGCCAGCGCATCGTCCTGGCGCGCGAACTCCTGATCGCGCTCGGCGTGCTGATGGCCTTCCTCTGGTGCGGCAAGTACGCACTCGAACTGATGCACCTGCGCCAGGAATCGGTCTCGATCGCCGGTGGCATCGTGCTGTTCCTGATCGGCATCCGCATGATCTTCCCGCCGCCGGAAGGACTGATGGGCGAGATTCCCGATGGGGAACCCTTCATCGTGCCGATGGCCATTCCGCTGGTGGCCGGCCCGTCGGGCATGGCGGCGGTGATCCTGATGGGCAGCAACGACCCCGCGCGCCTGGGCGACTGGAGTCTCGCGCTGGTGATCGCCTGGGCCGCGACGGCCGCGATCCTGTTTTCCGCCACCTATCTCTACAAGTGGCTCGGCATCCGCGTGCTCACCGCCCTCGAGCGCCTGATGGGCATGCTGCTGGTCGCGATCTCGGTGCAGATGCTGATGGACGGCGTCGCCGCCTTCCTCGCGGCCTGAGGACCGTTCCGGGCAGCGGCCGGCGCCCGATTTCGGGCCCGGCCCCGGCCCCGGCATTGGCCGCAGAAATGATTGCGACATGACATTCAAGTGATGCTTGAACACCGTTCAGCCAATGATTTCAATGGCTTACGGTGGGATTCCCTGTCATTTGCCTGTCATTCCAGATCGTTATCGTGTTAACCTATCCTTAACCCGTACCGGTGCGCATGTCGTCGCCCGTGCCACCCGGAACCGGTCAGGTCTTCCCCACGCTGTGATCGCGGTGCTTCATGCGCCGGCGGTCTGCTCGTACGCAACGACAATCCGAATCGTTACCCCCCGAGGCCAAGAACAATGAACCACACCAACCGTCTCCGACTCTCCAAACTGTCGATCGGGCTGATCGTCGCGCTTGCTGCAGCGCCTGCTTTCGCCCAGAACACCACCGCCGCGATCGGCGGACAGGTGCTCGGATCCGACGGCCAGCCCGTCGCCGGCGCTGAAGTCACGATCGTCCACACCGAGTCGGGTACGGTCAGCCGCGCGGTCACCGATGCCAGCGGTCGCTACAACGCCCGCGGCCTGCGCGTCGGCGGTCCGTACAAGGTCACCGCGAACAAGGAAGGTGCCGGTACCCAGACCGAGAGCGACATCTACCTCGCCCTCGACCAGACCTCGCAGATCGACATCTCGATCGGCAGCGCCGAACTCGACGCCATCCGCGTGACCGGCACCGCCGGCCCGCAGATCTTCAGCTCCGACAAGATGGGTGCAGGCACCGCCATCAGCCGCGCCGAGCTCGACACTTACGCTTCGGTCCAGCGCAACCTGCAGGACTACGTGCGCTTCGATCCGCGCATCTCGCAGACCGACAAGGAGCGCGGCGAAATCTCCGCCGGCGGCCAGAACTCGCGCTACAACTCGATCACCATCGACGGCGTCGCGACCAACGACACCTTCGGCCTGGAAGCGAACAACCTGCCGACCGCCAAGCAGCCGATCTCGATCGATGCCATCCAGTCGGTGCAGGTCAACATCTCGAACTACGACGTCACCCAGAAGGGCTACACCGGCGCGAACATCAACGCCGTGACCAAGTCCGGCACCAATGATTTCAAGGGTTCGGTGTACTACATCTACCGCGACGACCGCGGCGCGGGTCGTCGTTTCAACCGCACCACCGGCACCTATTTCGATGCGCCGGAGTTCGAGGAAGACACCAAGGGCTTCACCTTCGGCGGCCCGCTGCTGAAGGATCGCCTGTTCTTCTTCGCCGCCTACGAAGAGCTGACCAGCACGCGCAGCACGCCGGAATTCGGCCCGCTGGGCAGCGCCCGCACCAACGTGGCGATCACGCAGAGCGCGATCACCGGCGCGCAGAACATCGCCAGCACGAACTACAGCGTCGACATCGGTTCGGTCGAAGCCTCCGGCGCGGAACTCGAAGTCACCGACGCCCTGCTCAAGCTCGATGCCAACATCGGCGAACGCCACCGCGCCAGCCTGCGCTGGAGCAAGACCGAGCAGTCCGATCCGATCTATCCGACCTTCTTCAACAATGCGATCTCGCTGAGCTCGCACTGGTACAGCCAGGAAAAGACGATCGAAACCTACGTCGGTGAATTCTTCTCCGACTGGAACGACACGTTCTCCACCGAGTTCAAGGCCTCGTACCGCGACTACGTCAGCACGCCGATCAACAATTCCGACCTGCCGCAGATCCGCCTGAACTTCGCGGGCGCGCTGCCGGCCGGTTCGCCGGCGGTCGCCAACACCTCGGCCGGCCTGGTGTTCGGCACCGAGCGCAGCCGCCACTTCAACGACCTGTCCACCGAGACCTGGAACTTCTACGCCGCCGGCTCCCTGTTCCTCGGCGACCACACCGTGAAGTTCGGTGTCGACTACGACGACAACACCGTCTACAACGCGTTCCTGCAGGACACCAAGGGCAACTACACCTTCGCCTGCATCAACGGCGCGGCCGGTTTCTACCAGTTCCAGCCCGGTGCGCTCACCTGCAACACCGCCACCCGCGCGCAGAACGAAGCGGCCGTGCTCGAGAACTTCCGTCGCGGTCGTCCGACCAGCTACCAGGTGCAGGTCGGCGCCCCCGGCTTCACCCTCGGCGACGGCGTGGCCGAGTGGGATTACCAGAACCTCGGCCTGTTCCTGCAGGACACCTGGGCGGTCAACGAGAACCTGACCATCACCGCGGGCGTCCGCGTCGATCGCAAGGGCATGGGCGAGAAGCCGATCTTCAATGCCGCCGCTGCGGCAGCCGTCGTGCCGGGCGCCCTCACCGCTTCGACCAACCCGCAGAACGGTACGGTCACCCGCGCCACCGGTGGTTTCGGCCTGCGCAACGACGTCACGCTCGACGGCGACAGCCTGATCCAGCCGCGCCTGGGCTTCAACTACACCTTCTCGACCGAGCGCGCGATGCAGCTGCGTGGCGGCATCGGCCTGTTCGAAGGCGCCGCCGCCAACGTGTGGCTGTCGAACCCGTACTCGAACACCGGCATCGCGACCCGCATCATCGGCTGCGGCATCGCCGGTTTCGCGGCCTGCCCGACCACGGGCGGCCTGTTCACGCCGAACACCAATGCCCAGCCGACCAGCTTCGCCGGCACCACGCCTGCGGCCAACGTCGACTTCCTGTCGCCCGACCTGGCGCAGCCGTCGGTGTGGAAGGCGAACATCGCGTTCGAACACGAACTGCCGTGGTGGAACATGACCGCCGGCATCGAGTACATCCGCACCGAAGTGCAGGACGCCATCTACTACAAGCACCTGAACCTCGGTAATGCGACGCGCCAGGGTACGGACGGCCGCAACCTGTACTACACGCCGCAGGGTTACAACGGCGCCTGCTGGAACACCAACGGTTCGAGCATCAACAGCGGCGCGACCTGCACCGGCTTCCGCAACCGCGCGCTCAGCAACGCCAGCTTCGCCAACGTGCTGGTCGCCGAGCGCACCGGCAAGGGTTCCGGCGACAACCTGACCCTGTCGCTGCAGGGCCACTTCATGGACGACTGGCGCTGGGGCCTGGGCTACTCCTACACCCGCGCCAAGGAAGTCAGCCCGCTGACCTCCTCGGTGTCGAACTCGAACTGGAACTCGGTGGCGGTCTACAACCCGAACGAGGAAGTCGCCGCGAATTCGGCCTACATGATCCGCGACCGCTTCACCGGCCAGCTGACCTGGGAACACAAGTTCTTCGGCGACAGCAAGACCTCGGTCGGCGTGTTCTATGAAGGCCGCAAGGGCAAGCCCTACAGCTGGATCTACAACAACGATCTCAACGGCGACGGCATCACCAACGACCTGATGTACATCCCGACCCGCGCCGGTTCGGGCGAAGTGGTGTTCCGCGACGTCAACGGCAGCGGCAGCGGTGCCGACGAAGAGGCGCTGTTCTGGCAGATCGCCAACGCCAACGGCCTGAACCGCTATGCCGGCGGCGTGGTCGATCGCAACAGCTCGTACGGCGACTGGGTCCACAACTTCGACGTGCGCATCAGCCAGGAATTCCCCGGCTTCTTCAAGGGCAACAAGATCCTGCTCGCCCTCGACATCCTCAACTTCGGCAACCTGCTGAACAAGGATTGGGGCCGCATCGACGAGATCGCCTTCCAGGCGCAGGGTGGCCTGGCGCGCAGCTTCGTCAACTACCAGGGCCTGGACGCCAATGGCCGCTACATCTACGGCGTCGATGGTCAGGTCGAAGACTACGTGACCCGCCAGCAGCGCGGCGAGTCGCAGTGGGCCGCGCAGCTGACCCTGAAGTACATGTTCTGATCGGAGGCGCCGGCCCGGTGCATCCCATGCGACACGCGCGACGGCCGGGGATTCCCCGGCCGTCGCCGTTTGCGGCCAACGGGTTTCCGTGCCTCGCGCGGCGCTGTCCATCGCCGTTTTCCTGCGATAAAGTCCACGGGCACACAACGAAGACGACGACAAGAACAATGACCCAGGACACTGTTTCCATCCTCCCCACCGTCGACGCGCACATCTACCCGCGTGGTGCGCTCGACGTCCTCTCCCGCGACGAGGTCGCGCGGTTGCGCGATGCGTCGAGCGGCGGCATGCACGAACTGCTCCGCCGCTGCGCGCTGGCGGTGCTGACCAGCGGCAGCGCATCCGACGACCCGCGCGCGGCGCGCGAGCTGTATCCCGATTTCGACATCCAGGTGCTGCAGCAGGATCGCGGCGTGCGGATCGAGCTGGTGAAGGCGCCGGCCACGGCCTTCGTCGACGGCGAGATCATCCGCGGCGTCGCCGAGCTGCTGTTCGCGGTGGTGCGCGACCTCGCGTACACGGCGATCGAGCTGCGCGAGGGCGGTCCGCGCAACCTCGTGACCTCGGAAGGCATCACCGACGCAGTGTTCGGGCTGCTGCGCAATGCGCGGATCCTGCACCCGATCGACCCGAACCTGGTGGTCTGCTGGGGCGGCCATTCGATCAATCGCGACGAGTATCTCTACACCAAGCAGGTCGGCTACGAGCTGGGCCTGCGCGGCCTGGACATCTGCACCGGCTGCGGCCCGGGCGCGATGAAGGGGCCGATGAAGGGCGCGACGATCGCGCACGCCAAGCAGCGCCATCGCCGCATGCGCTACATCGGCATCACCGAGCCGGGCATCATCGCGGCGGAATCGCCGAACCCGATCGTCAACCATCTGGTGATCATGCCGGACATCGAGAAGCGACTCGAAGCCTTCGTGCGCATGGGCCACGGCATCATCGTCTTCCCGGGCGGCGTCGGTACGGCCGAGGAAATCCTCTACCTGCTCGGCATCCTGCTGCAGGAAGAGAACGCGAAGCTGCCGTTCCCGCTGATCCTCACCGGCCCGGCGGCGTCGGCGCCGTATTTCGAGCAGATCGACAAGTTCCTGCGCCTGACCCTCGGCGAGGCCGCGACTTCGCGCTACGAGATCATCATCGCCGATCCGGCCAAGGTCGCGAAGAAGATGGCGAGCGGCATCCGCAAGGTCCGCGAGAACCGCATCGCCGAGAAGGATTCGTTCTTCTTCAACTGGTCGCTGGAGATCCCGCTGGCGTTCCAGCAGCCGTTCGTGCCGACGCACGAGGCGATGGCATCGCTGGACCTGCACCACGGCCGCAAGCCCGCCGACCTCGCCGCCGACCTGCGCCGCGCGTTCTCGGGCATCGTCGCCGGCAACGTGAAGGAAGACGGCATGCGCCGCATCGAGGAATTCGGGCCGTTCAAGATCCACGGCGATACCGACATGATGCAGTCGCTCGACGCCTTGCTGCGCGCGTTCGTCGAACAGCGGCGCATGAAGATCTCGGGCGCGTACCGCCCCTGCTACGACGTGGTGTCCTGAGCCGGATGCCGTTTCGACTGCCGGTCGCGCTCAGCGCGCCGCCGGCAGTCGCACGGTCACCGTGAAGCGGCCGTCGGCGGATCGCACGTCCACGCCGCCCCGGCCTTCGGTGAAGGCTTCGATCTGGGCCAGCGACGAGGGCAGGCCGACGTTGTGGCCGCGGTTTTCGGTCATCTGGCGCCCGTCCGGCATCGGGTTGTCGATCACGACGATGACGCTGTCCTCGCGCGCCTCGACCTGGATGTCGATGTCGCCGCCCCCGGGGATGCGTTCGATCCCGTGCTTGATGGCGTTCTCGACCAGCGGCTGCAGCGACAGCGATGGCACCATGATGTCCGGCATCGGCACGGGCATGCGCCAGCGCACCCGCAGGCGGTCGCGGAACCGCAGCGCTTCGATTTCCAGGTAGCGCTCGATCAGGGCGATCTCCTCGCGCAGCGGGATTTCCCGGGGGCCGGCCAGGGCTGCGCGGAACAGGTCGGCGAGATCGAGCAGCAGTTTCTCGGCATCGTCCGGCCGGTTGTGCACCAGCGCCGCGCCGGTGTTGAGGGTGTTGAACAGGAAATGCGGGCGCACGCGGGCCTGCAGGGCGGCCAGTTCCGCCTGCTTGGCGCGCACCGCGAACTGGCGTGCGCGCCAGTGGTTCTGGAACGCGGCCAGTGCCAGCAGGCTCACGATGAGCGTGATGCCCACGGTGCGCAGGTAGGTGTCGCTGCGCTGGTGTTCCGGCACCCGCCACAGCTCGCCCAGCACCAGGTTGCTCGCCACCATCACCGCGATGCTGCTCAGGACCAGCAGCGCGACCGTGAAATAGGCGATGAACAGCGGTTTCGCGTTGCGCAGCCGCGTACGCAGCAGGTACAGCCCGCCGAGCGTCAGCAGGCAGACCCAGAGCACCATCAGCGACAGCAGGCCGAAGCGGATCCAGCGGCCCTCGGGCTCGTCCGAGGCGAGGGTGAGGATGGCGGCCAGCCCCTCCGCCGCCAGCACGACCCAGATCACCACGCCGCCTTGCCACAGCGCATCGAGCGGCGAGGGGGCGGGGGCAGTGGTCTTGGCGGATGTCGGCACGGAGGCCGGGGCAGGGGGGCTTGCAGGCGGCTTCATGCCGCCATGATGCCCTGCGTCACGGTCTTCGGCGCAAGGGACGGGCGAGCGTCCGGCAGCGGTGCCGCTCATGCCACGGTGCCGGCCGCCCATCGGCGGTGGTCGGCGATGCGCTGGCGACCACCCGGGCCCACGCCTATCCTGCCTGCATCAAGTCCGGAGGTCAGATGGGCATCATCCGTCGAAAGCGTCCCGCGCCCGGGGGGCACCGCGCCAGCCATGGCTTCACCCTGATCGAGCTGATGGTCACGCTGGGCGTGCTGGCGGTCGTGATCGGCATCGGTATCCCGCTGTTCAGCAGCATGACCAATGCCAATCGCCTGACCGGGGCCGCGAACGAAGTGGTGGCAGCCTTCCAGATCGCGCGCAGCGAGGCCATCCGCCGCAATGTCCGCACCGTGCTGTGCGAAAGCAACGATTCCACGACCTGCCGGAACGGCTCGCCCTGGCGCGGCTGGATCGTGTTCACGGATTTCAACCGCAACAACATTCCCGATGCCGGCGAGATCATGCGCACCGGCACCTTCGAGGTCCCGCTGGTGGTCCTCACCAGCAGCAACATCGCCAACAACCGCGTGGTGTTCCGCGCCGATGGCCTGGCCTACAACGACAATGCGCTGCTCCAGGCGAACCTGCGCATCTGCCTCCCGGTGAACCAGCCGACGACCAACGCCCGCGACGTCGCCATCACGATCGGTGGCCGCGTCGGCGTGAAGGCGCCGGTGGATGCCGCCGGCAACACCTGCCCCGCTCCAGGAAACATCTGATGGGTACCCGACCGAATCCGTCCCGCATCGCTTCCGGTCGCCGCCGCGCACCGCGTACCGCCGCCCATGCCCGGGGTGTCGGCCTGATCGAGGTGCTCGTCGCCGTGCTGGTGCTGGCCATCGGCCTGCTCGGCGTGGCCGCGCTGCAGGCGACCGCCCTGCGCAACAGCCAGAGCTCGCTGGAGCGCAGCCAGAGCGTGATCCACATCTATTCGATCCTCGACGCCATGCGCGCGAACGCCGATGCGGCGCGCGCCGGTGCCTACAACATGTCCCTCACCTGCGCAGTGCCCGGTGGCGGCTCCATCACCGCGAACGACCAGCGGCAGTGGATCCAGACCATCCAGGACAACCTCGGGCCCACCGCCTGCGGCCAGGTGCGCTGCGACGGGCCCACCTGCACCATCCTGGTGCGCTGGGACGACTCGCGTGCGGGCGGCGCCTCCGCCCAGACCTATTCCTTCTCGACGACCTCCCGCATATGAGCCGAACGACTTCCCATCGCCGTCAGCGCACATCCCGGGCGGGCTTCCGCGCGGCCCCGGGCGTTCGCGGCTTCAGCCTGATCGAACTGATGATCTCGCTGATGCTCGGCCTGCTCGTGGTCGTCAGTGCCGGCGCCATCTTCATCTCGAACCGCCAGACCTATCGCGCCACCGAAGGCCTGGGCCGCGTGCAGGAAAACAGCCGCATGGCCTACGAGCTGATGGCCCGCGACATCCGCGAGGCCGGCGGCAATCCCTGCGGCAAGAACCTGCTGTTCGTGAACGTGCTCAATCCCACCGCCAACTGGTGGGCGAACTGGAATCGCGGGATCACCGGCTACGAAGGCGGCGAGACCTCGCCCGGCACCGCGTTCGGTACGGCCTACGGCAGCCGCATCGCGGGGACCGATGCCGTCGACGTGATGTCCGGCGACAACTCCAGCGGCGTCACCGTGGTCAACCACAATCCCAGTGCCGCGCAGTTCCAGCTCAACACCGCCAACCATGTCCTGGACGATTCGGACATCGCCATCGTCTGCGACAACCGCCAGATGACCCTGTTCCAGGTCACCAACGCGCAGCCGGGTACCAACGAAGTCATCGTCCACAACACCGGCAACACCGCGACGCCCGGCAACTGCACCAAGGGCCTGGGCTATCCGCCGCCGAAGTCGTGCCCGGATGCGCTCGGCACGCCCTACACCTACGGTTCCAACGCCACCATCGCCCGCCTGCATGCCGTGCGCTGGTACATCGGCCGCAACCGCAACGGCACCAACTCGCTGTTCCGCGTCTCGCTGGGCAACAACGGCGCCGGTGCGGCGGTCACGACCGACCAGGAAATCGCCGAGGGCGTCGAGAACATGCAGTTGCAGTATCTCCTCTCGGGCGCGGGCGCCTATGTCGATGCTTCGCTGGTCCCGCCCGCGCGCTGGGCCGAGGTCACCGCCGTTCGCATCGCGCTGAACATCGCCAGCACCGATGCTGCCGGCGTCGGCAACACCCGCCTGCAGCGCACCATCGCCCACACCGCCACGCTTCGGAATCGCCTGCCATGATCCGCCGCCATGCCCCGTTCACCCGCTCGTCCAGCAGCCAGCGCGGCGCGACGCTCGTCGTCGTGCTCATCCTGCTGCTCCTGATGACCCTGCTGGGCCTGGCGAGCCTGCGCGGCACCGTGCTCGAGGAGCGCATGACTGCGAACCTGCTCGACCGCGGCATGGCCTTCCAGGTCGCCGAAGCCGGGCTTCGCGAAGCCGAGGCGCTGCTCGACCCGCAGCCCGCCTTCCCGGGCACCGGCTGCGTCAATGGCCTCTGCGGCACGCCGGATCCGGCCGCGACCGAGCGCTGGCTCGACCCCGGAATGGCCTGGCGCCAGGGTACCGTCGTGGACCCGAGCATGGATCCGCCCCAGTTCTTCATCGAGAACATGGGCCTCGGCGTCAACTGGCCCAAATGCGATGCCCTCCCCGAAAACAAGCGCAGCCCGCAGTGCGAGACCCCACGCTTCCGCGTGACCTCGCGCAGCGCGCAGGACGGCCGAGCCTCGGTCATCCTGCAGGGCATGTACGCCGGCAAATAACCGAGAGATGCCGAGATGACCTCCCGCACCCCCCCGTCCCGCGTCCGCCGGACCTCGTCCGCCACGAAGTGGCTGACGCCCCTGTTCGCCTGCATGGCGACCCTCCTCGGTTTGCCCGTACACGCCGGCATCACCCTGCCCGACACGCCGATGCAGACCAACAACGGCGTGCCTCCGAACATCTGGTTCATCCTCGACGACTCGGGCTCGATGGCCTGGCGCTACATGTACAGCCAGACCATCACCAGCCTGGTTCGCGATGGCGGCAACGTCGTCGCCACCCGCACCGGCAACAACACCGGCACGGACAGCACGTACGGATCGAACAGCACCAATCTGCTGGCGATGTACGACCAGAACTACATCACCAACACGATCTACTACAACCCGAACCAGACCTATCGCGGCTGGCAGCGTGCCGACGGCACCTTCATGGCCGACGACAGCTACGACTCGGTGTCCACCAGCAACACGGACCTGACCGGCACGCTCAACCTCAACGGCGAGGTGCAGACCTTCTATGTGCCGCCGACGACCGGGGCCCTGAACGACGCCCGCCTGTACACCCGCGTCACGTTCCTGACCAACAACACCGCGCAGCGGTGCACCTGGAACAACACGAACCGCAATTTCGACACGACGGGCAACTGCACGCTGGTGACCAGCTTCACCTGGCCCAATGGCGTAACGCGCACGCTGGCCCAGGAGAAGGCCAACTTCGCGAACTGGTACACCTACCATCGCACCCGCACCAAGGTCGCGAAGGCCGGCGTCAGCTACGCCTTCAACGACACCAGCATCTTCAACGCGGACAATGCCTACCGCGTCGGCTTCACCACGATCTGGCAGCGCAACGAGTTCCGGATTCCGGTCGCCACCGACAACGGCCTGTTCCGCAATACCAACCGCACCACCTGGTTCGATCGCCTGTTCGCCGCGACCGCCAGCAACGGCACGCCGCTGAAGGCGGCGCTGATCCGCGCCGGTCAGTACTACGAGGAAACCGGCACCGGCGGCCCCTGGGGCCCGCAGGCCACGGCCAGCCAGTACGAATGCCGGCAGAACTTCACCATCCTCACCACCGACGGCTTCTGGAACACCGAAACCCAGGCGCCTGTCGCGGGCATGGGCAATTCCGACGGCAGCAACGGCGCCGCGATCTCGCGCCCGGATGGTCCGCCCTACACCTACACCGCCGCAGCGCCGTTCACCGATGCCTGGAGCAACACCCTCGCCGATGTCGCGATGCATTACTGGAAGCGCGACCTGCGTACGGACCTGACCAACACCGTGCCGTCCTCGGTGTCCAACCCGGCGTTCTGGCAGCACATGGTGACCTTCGGCATCTCGATCGGCCTGCGCGGCACGCTGGACGTCGAAAACACCATGACGCTGGTGCGCAACAACCAGAACGTGGCCTGGCCGAATCCGAACGATGCCGAGGACGCCGAGCGCATCGACGATCTGTTCCACGCCGCCGTCAATGGCCGTGGCGCCTTCGTCAGCGCGAGCAACCCCGACCAGTTCGCCGACGGCCTGGGCAGCGCCCTGCGTTCGATCGCCTCGCGTCGCGGCACCGGCTCGAATGCCTCCGTGGCCGGCAGCTCGACCACCGCCGGCGTGAAGGTCTTCATCGCCCGCTACTTCACCGGCAAGTGGTATGGCGAACTCAGCGCCTATCCGGTGACGAATGCCGGCGTGAGCAATGCCGCCAGCTGGAACGCCACCATTCCGACCTGGACCACGCGCCGCATCTTCACCCACAACGGCACGACGGGCGCCACGTTCCCGACCAGCGCACAGCAGAGCACCCTGACGCCGGCCATCGCCGACTACATCCGTGGCGACCGCAGCCGCGAGGAAGTCATCAACGCCGGCGGGACGCTGCGCAATCGGCAGAGCCTGCTGGGCGACATCGTCAACAGCTCGCCGGTCTACGTGAAGACCTCGACGACCGTGGACACGGTCTACATCGGCGCCAACGACGGCATGCTGCACGCTTTCGATGCCTCCACGGGTGTCGAGCGCTTCGCCTACGTGCCCAACGGCCAGGATTTCAGCAAGTTGAAGGAATACGCGGACCCGTCCTACAACCACAAGTTCTACGTGGACGGCCCCCTGGTAGCCTCGACGCCGCGTCACTTGCCGTCGCAGACGGTGCTGGTCGGCTCGCTGGGCCGCGGTGGCCGCGGGCTGTATGCGCTGGATATCACCAACCCGGTCACGTTCGACCAGACCAAGGTCCTGTGGGAGAAGACCGGAGCCACCGAGCCGAACCTCGGACAGGTGCTGGGCGCTCCCTTCATCACCAAGCTCAATGACGGCAGCGTCGGCCTGGTGGTCGCCAACGGCATCAACAGCGCCAGCGACAAGGCGGTGCTGTTCGTGTTCGACGTGCGCACCGGCGCGAAGATCCGCGAGATCGAAGCCCCCGCAGGCGGCACGGGCGACAATGGCCTGTCGGCGCCGAACGGCTGGGACGAGAACGGCGATGGCACGGTCGACTACGTCTATGCCGGCGACATGCGCGGCAATGTCTGGAAGTTCGATCTGTCCAGGAGCAACCCCAGCCAGTGGGGTGTCGCCAACAACCGCGCGCTGTACACGCCGACCAGCGGCATGACCCAGCCCATCACCGGCGGCGTGACCATCTCCTTCGATCCGGTCTCCGAGGATCGCTGGGTGTTCTTCGGCACGGGTCGCCTGCTGACCACCAACGACCTGCTCGACGACAGCCTGCAGACCTGGTACGGCATCAAGGATTCCGACAGCAATACCGGCTCCCTGCGCCGCAGCGACCTGACCTCGCGCAACATCGCGCTCTACGACGAGGCGACCAAGCGTCGCGCGTTCGAGCCGAATGCCGCGCTGCCGACCAACAGCAAGGGCTGGTACATCGACCTCGACCTCCCGCCGGGCAACACCCGCGAGGGCGAGCGCATGATCGGCGAACCGCAGATCATCCGCGATGTGCTGGTCGCGTCCAGCGTGATCCCGAACACCAGCAATCCCTGCACCCCGGGACGCGGCTACCTGAATGCGATCGATGCCTACACCGGCACCTCGATCCGCGCGGGCTTCTTCGACACCAACTTCGACGGCAACTTCAACAACGACCTGCTCGGCGGCGGCCCCGGGGCCGGCACTTTCGTCGGATCCTTCGATCCCGGCGTGGGCCTGTTGACGGACCCGGTGTGCGTGGATGGACAATGCATCGTCAACGGCGCCCTCGGCCCGGCCAGCGTGCCGGTGCCGCAGGGATACTTCAGCGGGCGCATCTCCTGGCGCGAAATCGTACGGAACTGACCATGACTTCCCATCGTTCACATGCACCCGCGTCTTCGCGCCGCGCCCGGGGCTTCACCCTCGTCGAGATGATCATCGTCGTGCTGATCATCTCGGTCCTGGCGGCGATCGCATACCCCGCGTACCAGAACCACGTGGTCAAGACCCGTCGCGAAGCCGCCAAGGGTTGCCTGCTGGAAATGCAGCAGTTCATGGAGCGCTTCTACACGACCAACCTCCGCTACGACCAGAGCATGGCCGGTGTGGCGGTGACGTTGCCCCCCTGTCAGGCCGGTCAGGATGTCACCCGTCACTATCAGGTCGAGTTCGATGGCGGCGTCACGCGGACCGCCTATCGTCTCCGCGCGGTGCCGCAGGGCCGGCAGGCCTACGTGGATACCTACTGCGGCACGATGTCGATCAACAACCAGGGCGTGAAGACCGATTCTGGCAGCGAGACGGTCGATTACTGCTGGTAAGCCCTGTGGCCCGCAACACGAAAAACCCGCTCTTTCGAGCGGGTTTTTTTTGTTCGTCGAAGCGGGGAGGAATGCCGCTCAGCCTACGCCTTCCGCATCCCGCAGCTGCTGCTCCAGCCTGGCCTTCAGCGCGTCGTCGATCTTCAGCTGGCGGGCCAGTTCGTCGAGGTAGGCGCGTTCCATGAAGTTCTGTTCGTCGGCGGCGAGCAGGCTGGCGAGGTACATCTCCGAAGCGAGTGCGGGCGTGGTGGCGGCGCGGGCGATCTCGGCGGGATCGAGCGGCTTCTGCAGTTCGGCATGCAGCCACTGCTGGGTCTGCGGATCGGCGTCGATGCGGCGGAACTCGCCTTCGATCAGTTCGCGCTCGCGATCGTCGACGTGGCCGTCGGCCTTGGCGGCGGCGATCAGCGCCTTCAGGATGGCCTGGCTGTGGCTTTCGGCATCGGGCGGGGGCAGGGCGACCGGCGGGGGCGGCGGTACGCTGGCGGCTGAAACCCCGCTTTTCTGCTTCTGGTACTCGCCATAGGCCTTGTAGGCCATCACGCCCAGCGCGGCCAGGCCGCCGTAGACCGCGACCTTGCCGCCCATCTTGCGCGCCTTGCGGTTGCCCAGCAGCAGGCCCAGCGCGCCGCCGACCAGAGCGCCCTTGCCGAACGGGCCGCCGACGGCGCCCTTCACGTCCTTGCTGCCGGTGAGGCTTTCCATGCCGCCGCCGAGGCTTTGCTGGGCGGTCTTGAGCAGCTGGTCGAGAAAGCCGTGGGTGTTCATGCGGAGGGCTCCGGTCGGGAAGGGTGGATACATGCAATGCGGGCTGCAGGTCGGCGGTTCAATGCCCCGGACGTCATGGTGGCGGGCGCCGTGTTCAGGTATGCACGCCTTGTCCGGGGCAGGATGGGGCTCGTGGCTTGCCAAGCCGGTCACGGCAGTCGCCCATGCGTTCGGTTACAACGCATCCACTCGATCAGGAGGCAGCCCCCGATGCCCACGTCCTCGCCCGTCATGTCGTCTACCACCATTCCGCGCGCCCTCGTCCTGTCCGTGTCCTTCGTGCTCATTGCCTGCAGCGGCACGGTCGGTGCCGACGGCGCGAAGCTCTCGACCGAGAAGCGCCGTCCCGACAAGACCCGTCCGCAGACCACCGCGCCGGCGCCGACCGCGCCTGCGGCCGACAAGCCGCGCATCACCGGTGGTCCGAACCGGCCCCAGGCGCTACCGAGCCAGCCGTTCGTCAGCACTGCGTTCGGCACCTTCAACGAACCCTGGGCGATGACCTTCCTGCCCGATGGCCGCCTGCTGGTGACCGAGAAGCAGGGCCAGCTGCGTCTGTTCGATCCGGCGACGAAGACCACCGGGACCATCACCGGCGTGCCGACCGTGCAGTACGGCGGACAGGGCGGTTTCGGCGATGTCGTGCTGCATCCGCAGTTCGCCAGCAACCGCTATGTCTATCTCAGCTATGCCGAGGCCGGGCCGAACAGCACGCGCGGTGCGACCGTGGTGCGCGCGCAGCTCACGCTGGACGCGAACGGCGGCGGCAGCCTCGGCACGCCGCAGGTCATCTGGCGGCAGACGCCCAAGGTCACCGGCGAGGGCCACTACGGCCATCGCATCGCCTTCGGCGCCGACGGCAAGCTGTGGATCACGTCGAGCGACCGGCAGAAGATGACGCCGGCGCAGGACATGGCCAGCAGTCTCGGCAAGCTGGTGCGTCTCAACGACGACGGCAGCACGCCCAGCGACAACCCGTTCTTCGCGCAGGGCGGTGCCGCCGCGCAGACCTGGACGCTGGGCCATCGCAACATGCTCGGCATCGCCTTCGACGGCGCTGGCAAGCTGTGGGTACACGAGATGGGCCCGGCCGGCGGCGACGAACTCAACCTGATCGAGCGCGGCACGAACTACGGCTGGCCGGTGGTCTCCGACGGCAATCACTACGACGGCGTCGACATCCCCGACCACGTCACGCGCCCGGATCTCAACGCGCCGGAAGTCGCCTGGCGCACCACCATCGCGCCTTCGGGGTTCATCATCTACTCGGGCAACCTGTTCCCCTATTTCCGGGGCGACGGTTTCATCGGCGGCCTCGCCTCGCAGGCGCTGATCCGCGTGCGCTTCGACGGCAACACCGCGCGCGAAGCGGGGCGCTATGCCATGGGCCGCCGCATCCGCGAAGTGGAGCAGGGGCCGGACGGCGCGATCTGGCTGCTGGAGGATGGTGCCGGCGGACGGCTGGTGAAGTTGACGCCGGTGCCGATGTAACCCGGAAAACGTTTGTCATCCCGAGCAACGCGAGGGACCTGCTGTTCGTCGTTGGATGTCCAAAAGCAGGTCCCTCGCGTTGCTCGGGATGACAGCGGGTGACTCAAAGCCCCGCAAACAACGTCGCGGCGAGCAGGATCAGGAACGCGATCATCACCAGCACGAAGGCGTGCGGCGCGGCGGCGGCGAAGAAGCCGTACTTGCCGGCGATGCCGGCGGCGCCGAAGAGGACGGCGAACAGCCAGGAGGGAAAGCTGGGGGGCGTGAGTTTCATGCGGGCGGCCCTGGTGCGTGCGGAGAACGGAGGTGCGAACGACGGATGTACGCAGAACGACTGCGGAATGATCGTCGGTTCAGAAGCCGATGAACAGCCCGCCATTGACCGGGATGTTGGCGCCGGTGATGAAGCCGGCGTCGTCGGCGGTCAGGAACTCCACGGTGCGCGCGATTTCCGAGGGCTTGCCGAGGCGGCCCACCGGCACCTTGTCGACGATGCCGGCGCGGATGTCCTCGGGAATGGCCATCACCATCGCGGTTTCGCAGTAGCCGGGCGACACCGAATTCACGGTCACGCCCTTGCGCGCGACCTCGCGGGCCAAGGCCATCGTGAAGCCGTGCATGCCGGCCTTCGCGGCGGAGTAATTGGCCTGGCCGAACTGGCCGGTCTGGCCGTTCACCGAGCTGATGTTGACGATGCGCCCGAAGCCGCGCGTGGTCATGCCGTCGATGACGTGCCGGCACAGGTTGAACACGCTGTCGAGGTTCACGCGCATCACCGCGTCCCATTGCGACGGTTCCATCTTGCGCAGGGTGGTGTCGCGGGTGATGCCGGCGGCATTCACCAGGATGTCGATCGATCCGAACTCGGCTTCGATCTTGCGCGCCAGCGCGCCGCAGGCGTCGAAGTCGGTGACATCGACGGGCTCGAAACGGATGTCCAGCCCTGCGGTCTCGCGCTGGAAGTCGGCGATGCGTTCGGTGCGCGCGCCCAGGTCGGCGGCGACGACGCGGCGCCCGGCCCGGGCCAGGGCGATGCAGATGGCGGTGCCCAGCCCGCCGATGCCGCCGGTGACGACGGCGATGCGTTGGTTCATGTCGATTCCCCTGCGCCCGCGCCATCGCCGGAGGGATCCGGCCTGGCGGGCGCCATGCACGACGATGCCGCGCGGACAGGCCGCGCGACATCATGGAATGGAAAACTCAGTCGTCCTGCCCGCCGGTACCGGTCTTGTCGCGGGGGCGGGTCGTCGGGCTGCGGCCGAGGCCGCCGCCGGTGAGGTTGTGCTGGAATTCCCGCCACATCTCGAGGTTGCGCTCGGTCAGCTGGTTCATCATCGTCCAGGGCGTCTGGCCGATGAGTCCGCCCATCTGCTGGCGGAACTGCTGCTGCTGATCCAGGAACACCTGCATCGAGCGCTCGAGATAGTTGCCCATGAAGCCCTGCAGCGAATCCCCGTAGAACCGGATGATCTGGCTCAGGAGCTGCGTCGACAGCATGGGTTCGCCGTCCTGCTCGTGCTCGGCGATGATCTGCAACAGGACCTGACGCGTCAGGTCTTCCCCCGATTTTGCATCGCGAACCTCGAAATCCTCGCCATCGACGATCAGTTGGCGTACGTCTTCGATCGTGATGTAGCTGGAGATCTTGGTGTCGTAAAGGCGGCGGTTCGGGTATTTCTTGATGATCCGCGAAGCTGCCATGGAGCCCTTGCTCTAATTGGAGTTATGTCGGCTGAGCATGGCCCAGCCGATGCCCACTTGCAACTCGTCGGCCAGAGGGCGCCGTTCGGCGGGCTGCGTTGTGATCGCCGCACGGAATCCAAGTGATTGATATCGCGGAAATTGGGCCGGACAGGACACGGCCCGCCGTGGGGCGGGCCGTGCGGTCGTGAAGCGTCCTGGCCCGGGCCGGGCCCGGCGCGCGGGCCGGGCGGCGTGGCCGGCCGGTCACCAGCCCATGTGGTGGCCGCCGTTGATGTCCAGGTTCGAACCGGTGATCCAGCCAGCTTCCTCGGCGGCGAGGAAGGCCACGCCGTAGGCGATCTCCTCCGGGGTGCCGAGGCGGCCGGTCGGGATGTCGGCCACGATCTTGGCGCGGACTTCCTCGGGCACGGCCATGACCATGTCGGTGGCGATGTAGCCGGGCGAGATGGTGTTGACGGTCACGCCCAGCTTGGCGTTCTCGCGGGCCAGCGAAATGGTGAAGCCGTGCATGCCGGCCTTCGCGGCGGCGTAGTTGGCCTGGCCGTACTGGCCCTTGAGGCCGTTGATCGAGCTGATCTGGATGACGCGGCCCCACTTGCGGTCGCGCATGCCTTCGATGACCGGGCGGGTGACGTTGAACACCGAGTTGAGGTTGGTGTTGATGACGTCCTGCCACTGCTGGGCGCTCATCTTGTGGAAGGTGCCGTCGCGGGTGATGCCGGCGTTGTTCACCAGGATCTCCACCGGGCCGAGCATGCGCTCGACTTCGCGCACCATCGCCTCGGCTTCCTCGGCCGAGGTCACGTCGCCTTTCGCCAGCGCGATGTCGTAGCCCTGCGACTTGAGCTGGGCCTGCCACGCCTTCGCCTTTTCCTCGTTGCGGTAGTTGGTGGCGACCTTGTGGCCCATGTCGGCCAGGCGCTTGCAGATGGCGGTGCCGATGCCGCCGGTACCGCCGGTGACGAGTGCGACGCGTGAAGTCATGTAGGGTTCTCCGTCCGGTGAAGGGCAGGCCAGCCGATGTCCATGACGACGGTGTGACCTGTTCGAGTCGATTCTAGGGTGTCGATGTGACAGTGCAATTGTGCAGTGCGGCGACCGCGTTCGGCTTGCGCTGGATCAAGCCGGGTTCGAATGCCGCGAGGGCATGCGCAAGGGCCTTGTCGATGCCGTCGATGCCGCGCAGGACGCCCGCAGGCTGCCCGAGCGCGGACCAGGCCAGGCGCAACGCGGGCATCGGGTCGTCCGCAGCCACCGGCAGTGCGTCCAGCGACTTCGACAGCTTGTGCCCGGCCTCGTCCACGACCAGCGGCAGGTGGGCGTAGCGCGGCGTGGGCAGGCCCAGCGCGCGCTGGAGCAGGATCTGTCGCGGGGTGGAGTCCAGCAGGTCGGCGCCGCGCACCACGTCGGTGATGCCCTGCTCGGCGTCGTCGACCACCACTGCGAGCTGGTAGGCCCAGTAGCCGTCGGCGCGGCGCATGACCACGTCGCCGACCTCGCGCGCGACGTCCTGCTCGAAGCGACCCTGGATCGCATCGTCGAAGCCGACCCGGGCTCCATCGGGCACGCGCAGGCGGATCGCCGGGGTGTCGCGATGCCGGTCGGGCCGGCAGGCGCGGTGGATCCCGCCGACCGCCGCCAGGTCGGTCCGGCTGCAATGGCAGGCGAAGGCCAGTCCGCCGTCGAGCAGGCGCGCCAGCGCCGCCCCGTAGAGCGCGTGGCGGTCGCTCTGGCGCACCACCGGCGCATCGGACACCAGCCCGAAGGCCGAAAGCGTGCGCAACTGCACGTCCGCGGCGCCGGGAACCTCGCGGGGCGGGTCCAGGTCTTCGATGCGGATCCACCACTCGCCGCCGGCATGGCGGGCCATCAGCCAGCTGCCCAGCGCGGCGACCAGCGAGCCCAGGTGCAGCGGCCCGGTCGGCGAGGGGGCGAAGCGGCCGCGGTAGCGGGGAGCAGGCGCTGTCATCGAGATATCTGTGGGCTGAATGGTCCGTCTGCAGGCTTTGGCGTGATCGCGTCGATGTCTTGAAAGCGATGCGCCGCGCCATAGCTTACTGGGGAAGCCGCGCCGTCCGTGCGCGATCCATCGGGTTCCGTCATGTTCAAACGCATCGCCCTGTTCCTCGCCACCAATCTCGCCGTCCTGCTGCTGCTCAGCGTGGTCATGTCCGTGTTCGGCATCGATCCCCGCACCAACGGCGGCCTGCTGGTCATGGCCGTCATCCTCGGCTTCGGCGGATCGATCATTTCGCTGCTGATGTCCAAGTGGATCGCGAAGAAGACCACCGGCGCCTACGTCATCACCCAGCCGCGCAACGAGGTCGAGCGCTGGCTGCTCTCGACCGTGCAGCGTCAGGCGCAGGCCGCCGGCATCGGCATGCCCGAGGTCGCCATCTACGAGGCGCCGGAGATCAACGCCTTCGCCACCGGCGCCAATCGCAACAATGCCCTCGTCGCGGTCTCCACCGGCCTGCTGCGCGCGATGGACCGCGACGAAGCCGAAGCCGTGCTGGCGCACGAGGTCAGCCACGTCGCCAACGGCGACATGGTGACCATGGCGCTGATCCAGGGCGTGCTGAACACCTTCGTGATCATCCTGGCGCGCATCGTCGGCCGCGTGGTCGATGGCTTCCTCAATCCCGACCGCGAGGAAGGCAGCGTCGGCATCGGCTACTTCGTCACGGTGTTCGTGCTGGAACTGATCTTCGGCCTGTTCGCGAGCATGATCGCGATGTGGTTCTCGCGCTGGCGCGAGTTCCGCGCCGATGCCGGTGGTGCGCAGCTCGCCGGTCGCGGCAAGATGATCGCCGCGCTGCAGCGTCTGTCGCATACCTACGGCGCGAGCACGCTGCCCAAGCAGGTGCAGGCCTTCGGCATCTCCGGCGGCGTCGGCCACGGCCTGCGCAAGCTCTTCCTCAGCCACCCGCCGCTGGAAGAGCGCATCGAGGCCCTGCGCCGGCTGGAAGGGGCACCGCAGGGCGTGCCGCAGCAGATGTTCTGATTCTGCCCATCCTCGGAAACGAAGAAGCCCGCCGGAAGGCGGGCTTCTTGTTTGGGCGCGATACGGACGGCGCTTACTCGAAGTCGTAGTTCATCTCCGGACCGGCCGTGGCCAGGAAGTGGCCTTCGACATAGTCCACCCCTGCCGAGAACAGGATCGACATGCTCGCCGCGTCCTGCACGAACTCGGCGATGGTGAGGATGTCCAGGTCGCGCGCCTTCTGCGCGATCTCGCGCACGCGCTGCTGGCTCTCGTTGTTCTTCGGGATGTCCTCGATGAAGCTGCGGTCGATCTTGACCAACTGCGGCTGGACGTGGGTGAGCAGCTGGAAGGAATCCAGGCCCGCGCCGAACTGCTCCAGGCCTAGGCGGCAGCCGAAGCCGTTGACCGTCGCGGCGAACTGCTGCACGGCGTGCAGGTGGGTGAAGACCTTGGCTTCCTGCAACTGCAGCGCGAGGTATTCGCCGGAGGCGCCGCGCATGGCCAGCTGTTCGCCGATCATCGTGGTCAGCGCGTCGTTCTGCAGCGAGGCCTGCGAGACCTTCACCAGCAGGGTCACCGGCTTGCCCGCGTGCTCGCGCTGGGCGATCAGCTCGATCGCGCGCGCGACCACGTAGCGGTCGATTTCCTCCAGCATGCCGTGCTCTTCGGCGATCTGGATGAAGGCGGTGGGCGAGACCAGCTCGCCGTCGCCGCCGTCCAGGCGCAGGAAGGTGTCGTACACCGGGTGGTTGTCGCCCTGCAGGTTGATGACCGGCTGGAAATGCAGGACGAAGCGCTTGTGGTCCAGCGCGTCGCGCAGGCGCTCCACCCAGGCCTGGATGCGCTCGGCCTCGGCGCGGTCCATGGCGTTGGGATCGAACAGTTCGAAGCGGTTGCCGCCGACGCCGGCCGCCGATTGCACGCCGGACGTCGCCTTGGCGAGGATCTGGCTGACGCTGGCATTCTTCTGGCTGATCTGCACGCCGCCGATGCTGGCGGTGATCACGCCCGAGCGTTCGCCGATGGCGAACACCTCGGCGGCGAAGGTGTTGCAGATGCGCGTCGCCAGGGTCTCGGTCGCGGCGTGGTCGCTGTTGCGCACCAGCACGGCGAGGGTGTGTTCCGAGAAGCGCGCGGCGATCGCGGCGTCGCCGATCTCGCTGCGCAGGCGCTCGGCGATGGCGGCCATGATGGTGTCGGCCGAGTGCAGGCCGATCTCGTTGAGCAGGCGCTGGTAGTGGTCCGGCTCGATCATCAGCAGGCCGTGCTGGGTGCCGTTCTGCGCGGCATCGGACACGGCGTCTTCCAGCGCATGCAGGAAGGTCGGGCGGTTGAGCAGGCCGGTCGCCTGGTCGAGCTGGCGCAGTTCCTCGACCTTGCGCGCCAGCTCCGGGTCCACCGCGCTTTCCTGGCGGCGGAAGATCACCTGCTGGCAGGGCTCGCCTTCGTACTGGGCCAGCGTGAATTCCATGACGGCGGGGAAAGCATTGCCTTCGATGTCGCGCGCTTCCAGCTCGTAGCGCGCCGGCGGCGGCTCGCCCTTGCTCATGCTCTTGAGCAGTTGCTTGAACCCGTCGACGTGCCTGGGCGCCACGAGGTCGAGCAGGGACATGCCTTCGATGTCCTCGAAGGAGTCGTAGCCGAACATCTCGAGGTAGGCGCTGTTGGCGCGGATGTGCATGCCCTCGTGCACATAGGCGATGGGTTCGCGCGAGGATTCGATCAGCGAGTCGCAGCGGCGCTCGGTTTCGCGGACCTGCGTTTCCAGTCGGCGCTGGGCGCGGCGGGCTTCCAGGTCGGCCCATTCGCGGCGGACCGTAGCCAGGATCTGCGGCGGCTTGTGGCGCAGGGCGAGGGCGCGCACGACGCCGTCGAGCAGTTCGGAATAGCTGTCGGTGTCGACCTGTTCGACCACCGCCACCAGCGGGATGTCCTTGCCGCTCGCGGTGACCTGCTGCTCCACGTCCTTCAGCGGCACGGACCGGCAGGGGTGGCCCGCCAGGATCAGGTCGACCGGCTGGCCCATCAGGGCCGCGCCCAGCTCGTCCTTGTTCAGCGGCCTCACCGGTCGCACGGCGATGCCCGCGTTGCGCAGCCCGCTCACGATGCCTTCCGCCTCCTCGGCACTGTCATCGACCAGCATCAGACGCAGTGCGGGGTCCTGGCGTTTCGACATGCGGGAGTCTCCGGAGGGGCAGGGAAGGGCAAAGGTGGCGGAACGGATGACGCAACATCATGACGGCGGCGGACATCCCCCCATGGCCGCAGCGTCGGTCTCTAAGCTTGCGGCAACGGCGGGGTCCCCGACAACGGTCGCTTGCCCGGGTCGCCGGCCACTTCGCGGACCAGCTTCGGGACCAGATAGCCTGACACGCGGCCCATTAACGCTGCATGCAGGCGGATGGCCTCGTCGTCCGGCACCTCGAAATGCGCGGCGCCCTGCACGCGGTCGAGCTGGTGCAGGTAGTACGGCAGCACGCCGGCGGCGAAGCCGCGTTCGGACAGCGCGGCCAGGGCCTCGACGCTGTCGTTGACCCCGCGCAGCAGCACGGCCTGGTTGAGCAGGGTGGCGCTGGCGGCGCGCAGCCGGGCGAGGGCGGCGTCGACCGAGGCATCGAATTCGTTGGCGTGGTTCGCGTGCAGGACCACCACGACCGGCCAGGGCAGGGCGCGCAGCCAGGCGGTCAGGCCGGCGTCGACGCGTTCGTGCAGGACCACGGGCAGGCGGGTGTGGATGCGCAGGCGGCGCAGGTGCGGGATGCCGGCCAGCCGGTCGGTCAGCTCGGCCAGCTTCTCGTTCGACAGCGACAGCGGGTCGCCGCCGGAGAGGATGACCTCGTCGAGGCTGGCATCGGCGCGGATCGCCTCGACCGCCTCGGCCCACTGCCCGGCGGCGGCGGTTTCCTCGCCGTAGGGAAAGTGGCGGCGGAAGCAGTAGCGGCAGTTCACCGCGCAGCTGCCGGTGGCGATCAGCAGGGCCCGGCCCCGGTACTTGTGGATCACCCCGCGCCCGGCCTTCGCGGCGGCGTCGCCGACTGCGTCCAGGCCGAAGCCCGGCATCGGCCGCAGTTCCTCGTCCAGCGGCAGCACCTGGCGGAGCAGGGGGTCGTGCGGGTCGCCCTGGCGCATCCGGGCCACGAAGCCGCGCGGCACGCGCAGGGCGAACTGGTCGGCGGCCTCGGAGGAGACCCCGGGAACCCGGCCGTCGAGGCCGAGGAGGGCCAGGAGTTCGGCCGGATCGCGGACGGCGTCGCGCCAGAGGCGCTTCCAGTCGGCGCCGTTCGCGGGGGCGGGCTGCGTCGGGAGGGGGGCTGCGGGTATCATAGGGAGTTCAGTCGGGCCGTTCGTTGGGACGCACCGGCGTTCCCGGGGCCAAGCCCCATAGTCTAGCGTCCGGTGGCCTTGCCGCTCCGGGCGGACCCTCAGAAGACCCTCATCAGGAGCACCCCATGGCCAGCCTGGGCATGAACGACGTCAAGACCGGACAGAAGATCCTGGTCAACAACGACCCCTGCGTCATCACCGAAACCGAATACGTCAAGCCGGGCAAGGGCCAGGCCTTCACCCGCATCAAATACCGCAACATCAAGTCCGGCCGCGTGGTCGAACTGACGATGAAGGCGACCGACTCGCTCGAAGTGGCCGACGTCGTCGACACCGACATGCAGTACCTCTACAGCGACGGCGAGTACTGGCACTTCATGAACCAGGAGTCGTTCGAGCAGGTGCAGGCCGACAAGGCCGGCATGGGCGGCGCCGAGAAGTGGCTCAAGGGCGAGGAAGCCTGCGTGGTCACCCTGTGGAACGGCTCCCCGATCAACGTCCAGCCGCCGAACTTCGTGGAACTGAAGATCGTCGAGACCGATCCGGGCGTGAAGGGCGACACCGCCGGCACCGGCGGCAAGCCGGCGACCCTCGAAACCGGCGCTGTGGTCCGCGTGCCGCTGTTCGTGGCCCAGGAAGAGACCATCAAGGTCGACACCCGCTCCGGCGAATACGTCTCGCGCGTGAAGTGATTGATTCGCAGAGCGCGGCGCAGCCGCGCTCGTCGCGAATCAATCACCCTCGCGAAGGCGAGGGTCCAGCTCTCAGGAAGCCCGCCGCAGGCGGGCTTCTGCTTTCATGCTCTTGCAGGCGCGGCTTCAGCCGCGAGCGCTTGCTGCTCGTCGAGATCGTCGCGACTCGCGTCGCTCCTACAATGGAGCTTCGGCCAGGAGGCCGCATGCCCCGGAACCTCTATTGCTGGCGCTGCGACAGGGTCCTGCCGATGCTGGATGAGGACGAGTGGGCGCAGTTGGAGCCGCTGCTCCACGGCGCCATCGAGAATATCCAGCGATACCGCCAGCAGCACGGGGTGGCGCTTTCCCTGGTGCCGATTCCGCAGATGTACTGGGCGGTATCCGAGATGCATGCGTCGCTTTGTGGTGAGCCCCCTGTCGATCCGGTCGCTCTCTGGCACCACCGCCTCTCCGACTACGGCCCACCCTGCACCCACTGCGGCAAACCCCTGCGCACGCCCCGCGCCCAGCTCTGCGCCGCCTGCGGCCGGGACAGGGCGGAGGAGGCGCCGCCGCTCCCGGGCTGAAACCCACCGGCCCGCCGGGAATGCGACAATGTCGCCATGACCGACGAGACCATGACCGGGATGGCCCGGCCCACCGATTCCTCCGCTCCCGAACCCTGCCACCTGCTGATCGAGGCCGGCCACGTGGTCCCCATGGACCGCCCCGGTGTCGTGCTCCAGGACCATGCGGTGGCGATCCGCGACGATGCGATCGTTGCCGTGCTGCCGATCGCCGAGGCCCGCGCCCGGTTCGCGCCGAAGGAGACCGTGTCCCGGCCGGACGGTGCGCTGATCCCCGGCCTGGTCAACGCCCACACCCACAACCCGATGGCCCTGATGCGCGGCGTCGCCGACGACATGCCGCTGATGCGCTGGCTGCAGGAGCACATCTGGCCGGTCGAGGGCGCGATCATGGGGCCTGAGTACGTCGCCGACGGCATCACGCTCGCCATCGCCGAGATGCTCCGGGGCGGCACCACCTGCTGCAACGAGAACTACTTCTTCCCCGACGTGCAGGCCGCGACCTACAAGCGGTTCGGCTTCCGCGCCCGCGTCGGCCTGCCGGTAATCGATTTCCCGACCGCCTGGGCGAAGAGCGACGACGAATACTTCGATCGCGCCTGCGAGGTGTTCGACCAGTGGCGCCACGACGCGCTGGTGTCGACGACCTTCGCGCCGCATGCGCCCTACACGGTGTCCGATGCCAGCTTCGAACGCATCCGCATGCTCGCCGACCAGCTCGACATCCCGGTACACCTGCATACCCACGAGACCGCGCAGGAAGTCGTGGAGTCGCAGAAGAAATACGGCCAGCGCCCGATCGCGCGGCTCGATCGCCTCGGCCTGGTCAACGACCGCCTGATCGCGGTGCACATGACCCAGCTCACCGATGCCGAGATCGCGCTGTGCGCCGAGCGTGGCGTCAGCGTGGTGCACTGCCCGGAATCGAACCTCAAGCTCGCCTCGGGTTTCTGCCCGGTCGGCAAGCTGCAGAAGGCCGGCGTGAACGTCGCCATCGGCACCGACGGCTGCGCCAGCAACAACGACCTCGACATGTTCGGCGAGACGCGCACCGCCGCGCTGCTGGCCAAGGCCGTGGCCGAAGACGCCGCCGCGCTGGATGCGTTCAGCGCGCTGCGCGCAGCCACGCTGGGCGGCGCGAAGGCAATGGGCCTGGACGACCGCATCGGCTCGATCGAAGTCGGCAAGCAGGCCGATCTCGTGGTCGTCGATCTCGCCGCGCTGGAAACCCAGCCGCTGCACCACGTGCTGTCGCAACTGGTCTACGCCACCGGTCGCCACCAGGTCACCGACGTGTGGATCGCCGGCAAGCCCAAACTGCGCGAGCGCCTCCTCGTCGACATGGATCTCGATGCGATCCTCGCCAATGCGAAGCAGTGGCGGGCGCGGATCGGCGGTATTTCGCATTAGTCCTGTCATTCCCCGCCGCGCTCGGGATGACAAAAAGCAGGATCAACGGTGATCGCATGACGACCGCAACACACACCGACAACTTCAGCCAGCCCGAACTCGACAAGTTCAACGCGCTGGCCAACCGCTGGTGGGACCCGGAAGGCCCGCAGAAGCCGCTGCACGCGCTGAATCCGGCGCGCCTCGGCTACGTGCGCGACCGCGTGGCGCTGCGCGGCGCGCGCGCGCTCGACGTCGGCTGCGGCGCGGGTCTGCTCAGCGAGGCGCTGGCGCGTGAAGGTGCGGTCGTGACCGCGATCGACCTGGCCCCGGACCTGGTCAAGGTCGCGAAGCTGCACGGGCTCGAATCCGGCGTGAAGGTCGATTACCGCCTGTCCTCGGTCGAAACGCTCGCGGCCGAAGCGCCGGGTAGCTTCGACGTGGTGACCTGCATGGAGATGCTGGAGCACGTGCCGGATCCCGGTTCGATCATCGCGGCCTGCGCGACCCTGCTCAAGCCCGGCGGGCGCCTGTTCGTGTCCACGCTCAACCGCACGCCCGCCGCGTTCGCGCTGGCGATCGTCGGCGCCGAGTACATCGCGCGCATGCTGCCGACCGGCACGCACCACTACCGCGACTTCATCAAGCCGTCGGAACTCGCCGCGTGGCTGCGCGAAGCGGGTTTCACGCTGGAGGACGTCAGCGGCCTGTACTACGACCCGCTGCGCCACAGCGCCCGCGTCGGCAAGCGCACCGACGTGAACTACCTGGCCTGCGCGTTGAAGCCGTGAACGTGCCGTGTGCTCTTGTAGAGCGGAGCTTGCTCCGCTGCGAATGACGAGCCAGGACGCCGAGCGGAGCAAGCTCCGCTCTACACAACGAACCATGAGGCATTTCGCTTGACCCAGACCCGTTTTCCCCGTGGCGTGCTGTTCGACCTCGACGGCACCCTGCTCGACAGCGCGCCGGACATGGTCGCGGCGATCAACCTCATGCGCGCCGAACGCGGCGAAGCGCCGATGCCGCTGGCCGAGCTGCGCCCGCACGTTTCCAAGGGCGCGCGAGCGATGATCCGCGCCTCGTGGGGCCACTTCGACGAGGCGACGCGCGAGGCGATGGTCAAGCCCTTCCTCGACACCTACGAACGCGAACTCGGCAAGCACTGCACGCTGTTCGACGGCATCGCCGAGATGCTCGATGCGCTGGAGGCCGACGGCGTGCGCTGGGGCATCGTCACCAACAAACCCTTTTACCTCGCCGAGCCGCTGATCCCGATGCTCGGCTGGGCCGATCGCTGCGGCGTGCTGATCGGCGGCGATTCGCTGGCCGAGCGCAAGCCGCATCCGCTGCCGCTGCTGCATTCCGCCGAGGTGATCGGCATTCCGCCGGAATCGGTCGTCTACGTCGGCGACGACGAGCGCGACATCGTCGCCGCGCGCGCCGCCGGTATGCCCTCGATCGTCGCGCTGTGGGGCTATCGCCTCGCCGAGGACGATCCCGTCGCATGGAACGGCGACGTGATGATCGAAGACCCGAAGACGCTCATCGATCCGGCCGCCTGGCCGCTGGCGCCCGCCGCGCTGCCCGCATGACCGATACGACCGATCTCGACGATTTCCTCGACAAGTGGCGCGGGCGCTGGCCGGAATGGCGCATCGCCCAGGTGTTCGTGCCCGAGCCGCAGCGGCCGCTGGTCGAGGCCTGGTTCGCCCTGCTGCAGGAGTGGACCGATGCCGCCTGGGCCGGCGACGACCCGACGCCCGGCGCGGCCAAGCTCGGCTGGTGGCAGGAGGAACTGCGCGGCTGGTCGAAGGGCGTGCGCCGGCATCCGCTGGGTCGCGTGCTGCAGAAGCAGCCGGCGCCATGGTCCACGCTCGCCGAGGCCATGCCCGCGCTGTCCTCCGTGCGCGAACCGCTGCGCGCGTGGTCGCCGCCGGACGAAGCCCGCGTCGCGCTCAAGCCGCTCGCCGATGCCGTCGCCACCTGCGAATCGGTGCTGTTCGCGAGCCAGGGCGGGCAGGGCGATGCGTTCTCGATCCTCGCCGCGCACGCGCTGTGGCATCGCGAGGACGACGGCACGGCCGGTCGGGCCCGCGACTGGGCCGCGCTGCTCGCCGCGCAGCCCGCCGCCCGGGCCGCGACGCGCCCGCGCCGGATCCACGACGCGCTGACGACCGGCCGGCTCCGCCGCCTTGCCGGATCGGGCGACATCACGGCGCTGCCGCCGCTGGCCGCGCTGTGGCGGAGCTGGCGGGCGGCCTGATCGCCGTCGCCTGAAGGCATCTGCGTCAAAACAGACCGTTCCGGTCCTGATTCCCGGTCCGGCCGGAGGGGCATGGGTACAATGGCGCTCCTTTCCGTAGTCCGGACCCCACCCGTGACGCCGCGACCGCAACACCACCCTCTGCCCGACGTGGCCGGCGACGCCGCCGCCGCCGCCCGCCCGCTCGACTGGGTCGGCATGCGCCGCATCGCGCTGCCGCTGCGCATCCGCGGCGACGCCGGCGACAGTCTCCAGGTGCCCGCATCCGTCGATGTCTTCGTCGACCTGCGCGATGCCGATGCGCGCGGCATCCACATGTCCCGCCTGTACCTGCGCCTGCAGGACAGCCTGGTCGAAGAGGTGCTGACGCCCGCGCGGCTGCGCCGCGTGCTCCAGGAGTGCCTCGATTCGCAGGGCGCGCTGTCCTCCTCCGCGCGCCTGGTGCTGCGCTTCGACCAGATGCTCAGGCGTCGCGCGCTGGCCACCGACAACGCCGGCTGGAAGCGCTATCCGGTGGAAATCGATGCGCTGCTGGCCGATGGCCACATGACCCTGTCGCTGTCGTATGCGATCGACTACTCCAGCACCTGCCCGGCCTCCGCCGCGCTGTCGCGCCAGCTCAACGCGCAGCGCTTCGCCGAGGATTTCGCCGCCGCGCACCCGCTGTCCACGCAAGTGGTGCGCGACTGGCTGGCCTCCGAGCGCGGCCTCGCCGCTACGCCGCACGCGCAGCGCAGCACCGCCGAGATCCGCATCGACCTGCAGCCGGCCTTCGACGAACTGCCGCTCGCCGACCTGATCGATCGCGCCGAGGCCGCGCTGGGCACGCCGGTGCAGACCGCGGTGAAGCGCGAGGACGAGCAGGCCTTCGCGCGCTTGAACGCCGAAAACCTGATGTTCTGCGAGGACGCCGCGCGTCGCGTCGCCGCCGCGCTGGCCGACGACGAGCGCGTGCAGCGCTTCGATGTCCGCGTCTCGCACTTCGAGAGCCTGCATCCGCACGACGCGGTGGCGCAGGTCTCGGGCAAGGGCCGCGCGGGCGGCTGAGCCCGCTGGTTCAACCTGCTCGTTCAACCCGCTGGTTCAATCGGCGGGTTAACCGGCGGATTCAGCCTGCGAGCTTTCGCAGCCAGTCCACGAACGCCGGATCCCGACCGATCGCGTCGAGGATCGGCAGCACCGCCTGCGGGCCGTTGCGACTGTTGGTGAAGATCACCGTGCCTTCGCGCGCATCCGGCGAGACGTAGCCGAGCGTGAACGTGCCCTCGTCCATGCCGGTGTGCATCAGATATCGGCGACCCTCGATCAGGAACGATTCCCAGCCCAGGCCGAACCCGACCTCGTCCGGGCAGGTCGCCTCGCGCGGCGGCGCGCACAGTTCGGCGCGTCGATCGGTCTGGATGCGCACGCGTTCGCCGGCGGTCGCGGCGTCGATGCCCTGTCGTTCGATCAGCCCGATCAGGAAGCGCGCGTAATCGCGCGGCGTCGAGAACACGTCGTCCGAGGCGATGTAGCGGCTGGCGATCTGCGGCGCCAGCGGCGTGCCGTCGCGGTCGTGCGGCAGGGCGATCCGGCCCTCGAACCACGGGCGACGGGTGTAGGCGGTCTCGGTCATGCCACTCGGCGCGAAGACCAGCCGCTCGGCCAGGGTTTCGAAGGGCGTGCCAGTCTTCTTCTCGACGAAGCGCGCCATGTATTCGAAGCCTTCGCCGGAATAGCCGAAGGCCTTGCCGGGTGCGCGTTCGAAACGCAGCGAGCCATCGCGCCAGTTCGGGAAGCCGGTGCGGTGGCTCAATGCGATGCGCGGGGTCAGCGCGTCGCGACGCGGGTCGTTAGCGAGATCCGGATCCACCCAGTGTTTCGCCATCGATTCGTCCAGCGACACCTCGCCGCGCGCGACCAGCCGCAGCACGACTTCGGCGGACAGGGGCTTGGCCATCGATGCGATGTTGTAGAGCGTGGCCGGGGTCGCCGGGACGCCCGGGCTCGCTTCGCCCCAAGCGGCGACGAACGACAGCCGGCCGTCCTCGATCCGTGCGACCGAGACGCTGGCGATGCGCTGCTCGGCGAGCAGTCGCGGGACGATGGCATCGAGACGGCGCAACGCGTCGGGCGCGGCTTCGGCGCGGACAGGTGTCGCTTCGGCAAGTCCTGCAAGCGGCGTGGCGCAGGCGTGCATGGCGAGCGCGCCCAGGGCGAAGCCGAACAGGGTGGGCAGGTAGCTGGTCTTGATCTGCATGGGGAGTCCGGTGATGGCGCGGTGATGACGCGGACGGATCGTCCGGCAAGGCGGGGGCGTCCGGCGCGGGGCGCGCCGGTTCGTTGCGATGCGGAGGATTCAATGCGTCAGCGCGGGTCGCGGCGATCGCGAGTGAGGGCGAAGTAGAGCAGCTGGCTCAGCCCGGTGGCGGCGAGCAGGATGCCGATCGCGCCGGGCGTCACGTCGCGCAGGTCGATCAGATCGATGATTGCGAAGCCGGTCGCGAGGAAGGTCGCGAGCAGGCCCCAGCGCAGCGAGGACAGCCGGCGTTCGGCCTGTTCGCCCTGCAGGATCGAGCGCAGCAGGTCTTCGGTGCCGGGTTCGCGCAGCATGCGATAGCGCATGACGGCGTCGACCAGCACGCGGAAGGCGTAGGTGATGCAGACGAACAGGGCCAGCGGGACGATGATCTGCTTGAGTTCCATGGGCGGTTCCGGGTCGGGCGACTGGCCCGTTTCCACACAGGACACGCGAAGGGGCGAAGCGGTTGCAGTCGGATTGCGCTGCCAGGTCGCGATCCATCGGTTTGCAACCGGTCGCCCCGCTCGCGTATCTAGGTCGGAGTCACTGCCCGGATCCGCATGCACCCCGATCGCGCCCTCGTCGAAGCCGTCCTCGCCGGAGCGCCGGGTGCGTTCGAGCGGCTCGTGGGCGAGTACCAGGGCCTGTGCTGGCACATCGTGCATCGCCTGGTGCGCGATGCCGACGACGCCCGCGACCTGTGCCAGGACACCTTCCTGCGCGTGTACCAGAACCTGCACCAGTACCGGCACGACTGTCCGCTGAAGCACTGGGTCGGCCGGGTGGCGTATTCGATCGCGCTCCGCCACCTGGAGCGGCGCAGGATCGGCCTGGACGCGGAGCTGCGCAGCGACGAAGCCCTGCTGAGCGCCGAGGACGAGATCGAGACCTTCGACTACGCCGCTGCCTGCGACGACGCGGCCGCCGCGCGACGGCTGCACGACGCCATCGAGACCCTGCCGCCGCTGCCGCGCATGCTGCTGACCCTGCACCACCTCGACGACGTGCCGATTCCGGAGATCGCGCAGATCACCGGGCTGCCGGCCGGCACCATCAAGAGCCATCTGTTCCGCGCGCGCCTGAAGCTGCGCGCGCAGCTGGAAACCGGAGCCTCCCGATGAACGCATCGCCCGACGATCCCAATCCCGATGTCCCCGACACCCGCGATGCTGACGCGGCGCGCGAACGCGAATGGCGGCTGCAGGAAGACGCCCGCGAGGCGCATCGGCAGGGCGATCCACCGGTGGGCGATGCCCGCGCCCTGCGCTACCGGCTGATCGCGCGCGCGCTCGACCGTCCGCCGGAAATGTCGTTGCCGAGCAATTTCGCCTATGTGCAGGCGCAGCGGATCGAATCGCTGGTTGCGGAACGCCGACGCGCCGACGCCCGGTTCATCCGCAGGCTGCGCTGGGCGTTCGCGCTGGGCTACGGCGGCGCGATCGCCGTGGCCGCGCTGGCGTTCCGCGAGGAATTGTCCGCATGGCTGGCGACGCCGGCGATCGCGGGTGTGCTGGGCAGCCCGTGGCTGCTGGCGGGACTCGGCTGTGCTGCGGTGGTGTGCGTCGTGCAGGTCGGGACGTGGCGCGGAATGCGTCGATGACGCCTGCTTCTTGTTGTCATCCCGAGCGCAGCGAGAGATGACGGACGCGAGATATCAGGGCGCGGCTGGCGCCGTCGCGCCCGAGGCTTCCAGCACCAGCAGCGGATCGACCCGCGTCGAAAACCAGTTCATGCCCCAGTGCAGGTGCGGCCCGGTCGAGCGGCCGGTGGCGCCGACGGCGGCGAACACCTGGCCCTGCTCGACACGGTCGCCGACCTTCACGTCGATGCGCGAGAGGTGCAGGAAGTTCGAGCTGACGCCTGCGCCGTGGTCGATCAGCACCGTGCCGCCGGTGAGATAGAGATCCGGCGCGGCGAAGGTGACGATGCCCGCGGCGGGCGCCTTGACCGGCGTGCCGTTCGCCGCGGCGATGTCCATGCCCGAATGCGGGGCCTTCGGCGAGCCGTTGTAGACGCGCTGGTTGCCGAAGCGGCCACTGATCCGCCCTTCGACGGGCCAGATGAACGCTTGCGCGAAATCCTCGCGCGCATCGTCGCGGCTGCGCACCGCCGCCACGGACGCCTGTTCGCGTTCGATGCGCGCGGCGATCGCCGGAGGCGGCTCCACGGTCTCCTGCGGCACGCCGTCGATCCGCTCGATCGGCCAGTCGCGCGGATCGATGGCGATGCGCCGTTCGCGCGACTGGAAGCCGGGCGCGGCGATCTGCACGACTGCCTCGCCGGTCGCATCGCGGCCGATGCCGAACACGAAGCGCCCGTTCGGCGACACGCGCAGCGTCCTGCCGGCATGGGTGACGATCGCGGTGGGGTCGGTCTGGCCGATCACCAGCGCGCCCTGCTGCGCGCGCTGCGGCAGGCGCACGCCGACCGGCTGGGTGGTGCCCGCCATCGACGATGTGGGGACTTCGCGCACGGTCGTGGTGGTGCCGCAGGCGGCGAGCGCGAGCGGCACCAGCAGCAGGAGGAGTCGACGCATCAGCGGTCGAAGGCCAGGCGCATGCCGCGCGGTTCGCCGACGAGGTTCGCACCGTCCCAGGCGAGGTGGCCGTTCACCCAGGTCGAGGCGATGCGCGATCGGAAGGTGTGGCCCTCGAACGGCGACCAGCCGCACTTGGACAGCACCTGCGCGCGTTCGACGGTGAACGGCGTGTCGTCGATCAGCACCAGGTCCGCGTAGTAGCCCTCGCGCAGGTAGCCACGCTCCTTCACGTCGAACAGCTGCGCCGGGGCGTGGGCGAACTTCTGCACGACGTGCGCCGTGGAGAAATGGCCTTCGTGCACGCACTCCAGCGCCGCGTTCAGCGCGAACTGCACCAGCGGCAGGCCGCTGGGCGCGCGCAGGTAGCCGTTCTGCTTCTCTTCCAGCGTGTGCGGCGCGTGGTCGGTGGCGAGCACGTCGAGCACGTCGTCGGCCAGGGCGCGGATGATCGCTTCCCGGTCGGACGGGTCCTTGATCGCCGGATTGCACTTGATGAAGTTGCCGTGCGTGGCGTAGTCGCGGCTGTCGAAGCGCAGGAAGTGCACGCAGGTCTCGGCGGTGATGCGCTTGCGGCTGCCGTCCGGCCGGATCAGCGGGCCGCGCTCGAACAGCGCCAGCTCGTCGGCGGTGGAGATATGCAGCACGTGCAGGCGCGCGTCGTGCTTGCGCGCCAGGGAGATCGCCAGCTCGGTCGACTTGATGCAGGCGGCGCGGTTGCGGATCTCGCCGTGGAACTCGACCGGCACGTCGTCGCCGTACTTCTCGCGGTACTTCGCCAGCTCCGCGTCGATCATCGGCGTGTCTTCGCAGTGCGTGATGATCGGCACCGGTGCGTCGCGGAACACCGCGTCCAGCACCACCGGATCGTCCACCAGCATGTTGCCGGTCGAGGCGCCCATGAAGATCTTCACGCCGGGCGTGGTCAGCGGGTCGATCGCGCGGATGTCGTCGATGTTGCCGGTGCTGGTGCCCATGTAGAAGGCGTAGTTCGCCCGGGCCCGGCCGGCGGCGCGGCGGTACTTGTCGTCCAGCGCCGCCCGGTCCAGGGTCGGCGGGCTGGTGTTGGGCATTTCCATGAAGCTGGTCAGGCCCCCGGCCACGGCGGCGGCCGACTCGGTGGCCAGGTCGCCCTTGTGCTCCAGGCCCGGTTCGCGGAAGTGCACCTGGTCGTCGATCATGCCCGGCAGCAGCCGGCGGCCGGCGGCGTCGATGACGGTCTCGCCCGCGCGGGCGGACAGACCGGTGCCGATTTCGGTGATCCGTCCGTCGGCGAAACGCAGGTCGCCGTCGAACTCGCGGCCTTCGTTGACGAGGCGGGCATTGACGATCAGGGTGGGAGCGTGGGCGGTCATGGGTGGCTCGATGGGCGGTCGTGACGGGAGGGATCGGCAGCGCCGGGGCGCTCGGGCACCGGGTCGTGGCCGCCGGGGCAGAGTGGGTGGCAGCGGGCCAGCCGTCGCACCGTGAGCCAGCTTCCGTGAACCGCACCGAAGCGCTCGATGGCGGTCATCGAGTACTCTGAACAGGTCGGAACGAAGCGGCATCGCTGGCCCAGCATGGGACTCACCCAGCGTTTGTAGAAGCGGAGCGTGACGATCAGCAGACGGTCGATCAATGATTTGATCCGGCGGTAAAGCGAGCGGGGCAAGCGGAGCATCATCCTCGTACGAAAACGAGGTTGCCGCTGCAGTCCCGGCAGGGTATAACAGCCCGCTTTCCCGCCTCAAGGGAAGATACGAAGGATTCTCCGACGTGGCAGTGAAAAAACCCGTGAAGAAGGCCGCGAAGGCCACCAAGCAACCCGCCAAGGCGGCCGCGAAGAAGACTGCGGCCAAGCCCGCCGCCAAGCCGGCGGCGAAGGCGCCCGCCAAGGCCCCGGCCAAGGCCGCCGCCAAGCCTGCCGCGAAGCCGGCGGCGAAGAAGGCTGCTGCCAAGCCTGCGGCGAAGCCCGTCGCCAAGCCGGCCGCGAAGGCCGTGGCGAAACCGGCCGCGACCAAGCCCGTCGCCAAGCCTGCGGCCAAGCCGGCGCCCGCGCCGAAGCCCGCACCGGCTGCCAAGCCGGCGCCGGCCAAGGTCGAGCCCAAGGCCAAGGCCCCGGCGAAAGCCCCGGCCCCGGCGCCCGCCAAGGCCCCGGCGATGAAGTCGCCCGCGCCCAAGCCGCCGAGCAAGGTCGAAGCCAAGCCTGCGGCCCCGAAGGCCGAGGCCCCGGCGCCCGCCGCCAAGCCTGCCGCTGCCAAGCCGGCTGCCCCGGCCAAGGCCGAGGCGCCCAAGGCTGCGGTCAAGGCCTCCGCCCCGAGCAAGCCGACCCAGACCGCCGTTCCCGCCGTGACGCCCCGTCCGGCTGCCGGCAAGGTCGCCGTGGCCGTGGCCTCGCGCCCGGTCTCGCCGACGCCGAAGACGGAGTACAAGGTCGTGCCCTACAAGACCGATGAGGCCACCGGCCGTCCGATCGTCCCCCAGGGCTACAAGCCCAGCGCGGACGAGGAGTACATGAATCCGCTGCAGCTGGAGTACTTCCGCCAGCGCCTGCTGCAGTGGCGCGCCGAGCTGATCGAGGAGTCGAAGCAGACCATCGAGAACCTCAAGGACGAAGTGCGCGACGTCGGCGACGACGCCGAACGCGCCACCCGCGAAACCGAGAACTCGCTGGAACTGCGCACCCGCGACCGCTACCGCAAGCTGATCGGCAAGATCGACAGCACGCTCAAGCGCGTCGACTCCGGCGAATACGGCTACAGCGTCGACTCCGGCGAGGAAATCGGCCTGCACCGCCTGGAGGCCCGCCTCACCGCCGAGCGCACCATCGACGAACAGGAACGCTGGGAGCACCTGCAGAAGCAGCAGGGCGACTGAGCCCGGCCCCGATCGTCGCGATCACGAAAAACCCCGAGGAAACGCGGGGTTTTTCATTGCGTCACTGCAGGTCCTTCAGGTTCAGTCGTCTCAGCGTTGGCGCCTTCAGCGCGGTGAAGGCGACCACGCCGAGGGTGACGCAGCCGCCCAGGACCACGGCGTTCGCGAGGCCGAGCAGGCGTGCCATCGAGCCGGCGTAGAAGGCGCCGAGTTCGTTCGACGAGCTGATGAAGATGCTGTTGATCGACGACACCCGGCCGCGCATGTGGTCGGGCGTTGCGAGTTGCATGATCGTCGAGCGCAGCACCACCGACACGCCGTCGAACATGCCCGAGAGCAGCATCAGCAGCACCGACAGCCACAGGGTTTCCGACAGGCCGAAGCCGATGATGCACAGGCCGAAGCCGGCGACCGAGCCGAGCAGGAAGCGCCCGGCGTGCTGCTGGATCGGTTTGCGCGCCAGCCACAGGCCGACCAGCACCGCACCGGCGGCGGGGGCGCTGCGCAGCAGGCCCAGGCCCATCTCGCCGGCGTTGAGGATGTCCTTGCTGAAGGCCGGCGCGAGCGACACCGCGCCGCCGAACAGCACCGCGAACATGTCCAGCGCCATCGCGCCGAGCATCACCGGCGTGCGGAACACGAAGCGCAGGCCCTCGCCGATGCTGGCGAAGATCGGCGTGCGCTCGTGCGACAGCGCCGGCTCGGTGGTGCGCAGCGTCGCCAGCGCCACCGCTGCGGCCAGCGCCGCGATCGCACCGAGCGCGTACGACCAGGCGTTGGGGCCCACGGCGCCTTCGCCGTAACCGCCGAGGTGCTTGGCCAGCCAGATCGCACCGGTACCGATTACCGGGCCGAGTACCAGCGCACCCTGGAACACCACCGCGCCGACGCTGGAGGCGCGCGCGAACTGGTCGCGCGGCAGCACGCAGGCGAACAGGGTGTTGTAGACCGGGCCGAGGAAGGCGCGGACCATGCCGGTGAACACGATCGCGCCGTAGATCAGCACCAGGCGCGGCCCGCTGTCGTTGGCGTCGGCGAACAGCCAGCCGGCGGCGACCGGGATCAGCAGCAGCGGCGTGATCGCCAGGCCCAGGCAGGCGATCACTCCCAGCCGCCGCTTCGGCAGGTGGTCGACCAGATAGCCGGCGAACGGCGCCACGCAGAAGAACGGCAGCACTTCGGCCAGGCCGAGCAGGCCGAGTCTCCACGGGTCGCCGGTGAGGGTGTAGACGTGCCAGCCGACGGTCACCGCGACGATCTGGTACGAGACCACCGTCAGCAGGCGGTAGGCCATCAGCCGCACGAAGGCGGGATGGCGCAGCGGCGATGCGCCGGGTGGTGACGGACTGGCGGTGTCGTCGGCCGCGCTCGCGTGCATGCGCGGGGCGGCTCAGTGCGCGACGCGTGCGGCGGCCGCGTCGGCGGCGCGGGCCTTGATGAAGGCCAGCAGCGCGGTCAGGCCGTTGCTGCGCGTCGGCGACAGGTGCTTGGCCAGGCCGATGTCGGCGATGTAGGTGGTCTCGGTGGCGAGGATTTCGTGGGCGCTGCGCCCCGAGTAGACGCGCAGGGCGAGGTAGACCAGGCCGGAGACGATGGCCGAATCGCTGGCGGCGGTGAAGTCGAGCTTCGCCGCATCGCCCGAGGCGACGATCCACACCATCGACTGGCAGCCGTGCAGCCGGTGCTCCTCGGTCTTCAGCGCCTCGTCCATCGGCGGCAGCTTGCGGCCGAGGTCGATCAGGTACTGGTAACGCTCGGACCAGTCGCCGAAGAACGCGAATTCCTCGCGGATGGCGTCCTGGGAGGCGATGGCGGTGGGTTCGAGGGGGAAGGTGGTCATCGGTCGCTTATTGTAGGAGAGGCGCGAGCCGCGACTCATGGCGTGGTTGCATGAGAGCGTTCCGTCCGCTGTGCGGCCGGAGGGCTGCCGTCCGTGGCGCGCGGATCAGGCCCGCTTCCAGCGCACCCCTTGCGGCGTGTCTTCCAGCAGCACGCCTTCGTCGGCGAGCTGCTTGCGGATGGCGTCGGAACGGGCGAAGTCGCGGTTCTTCTTCGCTGCGTTGCGTTCGTCGACCAGCGCCTGGATGCGGGCATCGTCATCGCCGGAGGCGCCGCGCGCGAACCAGGCTTCGTGCGATTGCTGCAGCAGGCCGAGGGCGAGGCCGGCGCCGAGAATATTCGCCTTTGCGTTCGCCAGATCAGAATGTTCAGCTTGGCCCAGCCCACCCGGCGTGTTTGCTATGACGTGGCGCGCAAAGCTTGCATCAGCAGCCAGCGCAGCCAGCGCTGCCGGCGTATTCAGATCATCGTCCAATGCAGCTTCCACTGCGACGGGAATCTTGGGTTCTACCTCATACGCGCTGAGTTCGCGCAGCGTGCCATAGAGCCGATCCAGCGTCTTGATCGACTGCTCGATCAATCCTTTCGACCACTCCAGCGGCTGACGGTAATGCGCGGAGAGCAGGGCGTAGCGCAGGGCTTCCGGCTGGTGCCGGCCAAGCAGGTCATGCACCAGAACGCTGTCGGCGTTGCCAAGCGATTTCGAGATCTTGGTGCCGTCCAGCACCAGCATGCCGTTGTGCATCCACCAGCGTGCGAAGGTCTTGTGGCTGCCGTCGTCGTGCTTGTGCGTGCACTCGCTCTGCGCGACCTCGTTCTCGTGGTGCGGGAACTGCAGGTCGACGCCGCCGGCATGGATGTCGATGGTCTCGCCCAGGTGGGCCTCGGCCATCGCCGAGCATTCGATGTGCCAGCCCGGGCGGCCGACGCTCCACGGCGACTCCCAGCCGGGCAGGCCCTCGGTCGAGGGTTTCCACAGCACGAAGTCGCCCGGGTTGCGCTTGTACGGGGCCACTTCCACGCGCGCGCCGGCCAGCATCTCTTCCGGATCGCGGCGCGAGAGCTTGCCGTACTCCGGGAAGCTGTCCACCGCGAACAGCACGTGGCCCTCGGCGGCGTAGGCGTGGCCCTGGTCGATCAGGCGCTGGATCATCGCGATCATGTGCGGAATGTGCGCGGTCGCGGCCGGCTCGATGTCCGGGGCGAAGTCGCCGCTGACGCCCAGCATCGCCATGTCGTTGCGGTAGGCCGCCGCGAACTTGTCGGTGATCGTCGAGATCGGCACCCCCTGTTCCATCGCGGCGGCGTTGATCTTGTCGTCAACGTCGGTGATGTTGCGGGCGTAGCGCAGCTTTCCGTAGCGGCGGCGGAGCAGGGCCGCGAGCACCCCGAACACCACCGGGCCGCGGGCATTGCCGATGTGCACGTAGTTGTAGACCGTCGGGCCGCACACATACAGGGTCGGGCCTGCGGCGGGGTCGAGGGGTTCGAACGCTTCGACCCGGCGGGTCAGGCTGTTGTACAGATGCAGGCTCATCGTGAACGCTTGCGTGGGATTGACCCGATTCTAGCAGGCGGACGACGAGGCGCCGGGCGGCGCGGCTGGGTCGGGCGGTTGCGATCGCGACGAAAGCCTTGCGCGTAAGCAATTGATTCTTCGTCCGGCGACACGGGCCCGGAGGATCCGACACGACAGCGCGCATTCAGCGTAATGACGACATCGACCAGCGCGAACCTCTACACTGGCGCGCTCATGCGTCCGATCCCGTCCGCCATCGCCCGTTGCGCCTGCCTCTCGACGCTGATCGCGGCGGCGGTCGTGCATGCCGAGGACAAGGGCGGCCAGCAGGCGTCCAACGTCCGCACCGAATACGCCCAGGTCCTGCGCGTGCAGCCGGTCTTTCAGACGCTGCGCGCCTATGCGATCGAACAGCGCTGCGAGCCGCCGTCGGAAGTCGGCGCCGCCGCGCGCCTGTGCCGGCCGACGCGGGTGCCGAAGGAATTCCAGCGCCCGGTGGCCTACGACGTCGACTACATCCATCGCGGCGTGACCTACCGCTCGCGCCTGCCGATCGACCCCGGCAAGCGACTGCGGGTCCGGATCACCGTCACCCCCGACATCCCGCCCGGCGAGCGCCGCTGAATCGTCCGGCATGGGGCCATGAGCGATCGTCATGAGCCGCCGGCCGTGTCGTCCGCGCATCGCGCCGGGGCTGCCGGGCGTGCGCATCGCGGCGGAATTGCGATGAATGCCGCGAAACCGCAGTGATCGGGCCGGGATGCGCGTCCGTCGCTGGATGCTTGCGATGCCGGGCCACCCGTGCGAGCATGCGCGCCCTATGAACACCTGTCCTTTCCTCGGCGCCCAGCCGCTTGCGACGACCAGTGCCCGGATGGCCTCCGGCATGACCTCGCGCGCGCGCCGACCGGAACCCCACACGCCAGCTGGGTGATCCGGAGCTTCGTCGTTGCCGCAACGACCACAAGAATCCACCGATCAGGCCCGGCTCCCGCCGGGCCTTTTCTTTTGCCGTCTTTCGCCCGTCCCGCTCGATATTCCGCAACCTCTCCCCGCCATCCTCGCGCTGACCGCGCCCCCCACCGAGACCGCCCATGAAGCACTTCTTGAACACCCAGGACTGGAGCCGCGCCGAACTCGACGCCGTACTCGTGGAGGCCGCCCGGTTCAAGCGCCAGAAACTGGGTGACCAGCTTAAGGGGAAGAGCATCGCCCTGGTGTTCTTCAATCCGTCGATGCGCACCCGCACCAGTTTCGAGCTGGGCGCGTTCCACCTGGGCGGCCACGCTGTGGTACTGGCCCCGGGCAAGGACGCCTGGCCGATCGAGTTCGACCTGGGCACGGTGATGGACGGCGAGACCGAGGAGCACATCGCCGAAGTCGCGAAGGTCCTCAGCCGCTACGTCGACCTGATCGGCGTCCGTGCCTTCCCGAAGTTCATCGACTGGGCCAGCGACCGCCAGGACAAGGTCCTGACCGCCTTCGCGAAGTACGCGACGGTGCCGGTGATCAACATGGAGACGATCACCCATCCCTGCCAGGAGCTGGCGCATGCGCTGGCGCTGCAGGAACACTTCGGCACGTCCGACCTGCGCGGCAAGAAGTACGTGCTGACCTGGACCTACCACCCGAAGGCGCTGAACACCGCCGTCGCGAACTCCGCGCTGACCATCGCCACGCGCATGGGCATGGACGTGACCCTGCTGTGCCCGACGCCGGACTACATCCTCGACGAGCGCTACATGGGCTGGGCCGAGCAGAACGTCGCCGAGAACGGCGGTTCGCTGACCGTGAGCCACGACATCGACAGCGCCTATGCCGGCGCCGACATCGTCTATGCCAAGAGCTGGGGCGCGCTGCCGTTCTTCGGCAACTGGGAGCCGGAGAAGCCCATCCGCGACCAGTACAAGCACTTCATCGTCGACGAGCGCAAGATGGCGCTGACCAACAACGGCGTGTTCTCGCACTGCCTGCCGCTGCGCCGCAACGTCAAGGCCACCGACGCGGTGATGGATGCCCCGTACTGCATCGCGGTGAACGAAGCCGAGAACCGCCTGCATGTGCAGAAGGCCGTGATGGCCGCGCTCGCGAACCAGTGATGCGTTTCTCCTTCCCCGCCAGAGGGGGAAGGCCGGGATGGGGGCAACACCTCCTTCCGGACGATGACATGAATCCGCCCCCACCCCAACCCTCCCCCGCGTGGCGGGGGAGGGGGCAAAACAGAGAACCTGCGCAATGACCGCCGTGACAACGACTTCTGCCAGCAACGACATCGTCCTCGCCTTTTCCGGCGGCCTCGACACCAGCTTCTGCGTCCCCTACCTGAAGGAGAAGGGCTGGAACGTCCACACCGTGTTCGCCGACACCGGCGGCGTCGACGCCGACGAGCGCGCCTACATCGAAGCGCGTGCGCAGGAGCTGGGTGTCGCTTCGCATGTGACCATCGATGGTGGTCCGGCGCTGTGGGACGGCTTCGTCAAGCCCTTCGTGCGTGCGGGCGAGGCCTACCAGGGCCAGTATCCGCTGCTGGTGTCCGACCGCTATCTGATCGTCGATGCCACGCTGGCGCGCGCGAAGGAACTCGGCACCAACGCCATCGCCCACGGCTGCACCGGCATGGGCAACGACCAGGTGCGTTTCGATCTGGCGGTGAAGGCCAGCGGCGAGTACCGCATCGTCGCGCCGATCCGCGAAATCCAGAAGGAACACACCCAGACCCGCGCCTACGAGCAGACTTACCTGGAGGAACGCGGCTTCGGCGTGCGCGCCAAGCAGAAGGCCTACACGATCAACGAAAACCTGCTGGGCGTGACCCTGTCCGGCGGCGAGATCGACAAGTGGGAAGCCCCGGGCGAGGGCGCGCGTGGCTGGTGCGCGCCGCGCGCCGAGTGGCCGGCACAGGCGCTGCAGGTCGCGGTGCGCTTCGTCGAAGGCGAGGCGGTGGCGGTCGATGGCGTCGAACTGCCGGGCGCGCAGATCCTCGCGAAGCTCAACGCGCTGTTCGCGCCCTACGGCGTCGGTCGCGGCATGTACACCGGCGACACCACCATCGGCCTGAAGGGCCGGATCGTGTACGAAGCGCCGGGCCTGGTCGCGCTGCTCGCCGCGCATCGCGCGCTGGAGGAGGCGGTGCTGACCAAGCAGCAGAACCGCTTCAAGCCCGAAGTCGCGCGCAAGTGGGTCGAGCTGGTCTACGAAGGCTTCTGGCACGATCCGCTGAAGACCGATCTCGAAGCCTTCCTCGCCTCGTCGCAGTCGACGGTGAACGGCGAAGTGGTGCTGGAAACGCGCGGCGCGCGTGTCGATGCCGTCGCCGTGCGCTCGCCGCACATCCTCAACGCCAAGGGCGCGACCTACGCGCAGTCTGCGGACTGGGGCGTGGAGGAGGCCGAGGGCTTCATCAAGCTGTTCGGCATGAGCAGCACGCTGTGGGCCGAAGTCAATGGCGGAAAGTAAGGTGATGGCGACCGACATGATCGACGAGATCCTCAGGCACCTCGAAGCCCTGGTGTCCTTCGACACCCGCAACCCGCCGCGCGAGATCTCGCCGTCGGGCGGTATCTTCGATTACCTGCAGGCGCAGCTGCCGGGCTTCGCCTGCACCGTGACCGACCATGGCGCCGGCGCGGTCTCGCTGCTCGCCGTGCGCGGCACGCCCACCCGCGTGTTCAACGTCCACCTCGACACCGTGCCGTCGTCGGAAGCCTGGAGCGCCGATCCGCTGACCCTGCGCGTCGCCGACGGCAGGGCGATCGGCCTGGGCGCCTGCGACATCAAGGGCGCCGCGGCGGGTCTGATCGTGGCCGCGCAGCGCACGACCGGCGATGCGGCCCTCCTGTTCTCCACCGACGAGGAAGCGAACGACCCGCGCTGCATCGCCGCGTTCCTCGCCAGCGATCATGGATTCAGCGAAGCGATCATCGCCGAGCCGACGCAGTGCGAAGCCGTGCTCGCCCATCGCGGCATCGGCTCGGTGCTGATGAAGTTCCGCGGCGCGGCCGGCCATGCCTCCGGCGCCAACGCGCTGCAGAGCAACGCGCTGCACCATGCGATGCGCTGGGGCGCGAAGGCGCTGGAACTGGTCGAAGGCGAATCGCATCGCCGCTTCGGCGGCCTCACCGGCCTGCGCTTCAACATCGGCAAGGTCGAAGGCGGCATCAAGGCGAACGTCATCGCGCCGAGCGCCGAGGTCCGCTTCGGCTTCCGGCCGCTGCCTTCGCACGACATCGATGACCTGCACGCCCGCTTCGGCGGCTGCGCAGCCGCCGGTACCGTCGAGTCGTACCAGGAAACCTTCCGTGGTCCGCCGCTGCCGGCCGGCGACGTCGCCGATGCCGAATTCCGACGCCTGCTGGCGCGCGACCTCGCCGACGAACTCGGCCTGCCGATCGGCAACGCCGTGGATTTCTGGACCGAAGCCTCGCTGTTCTCGGCCGCCGGCCTCACCGCCTTCGTCTACGGCCCGGGCGACATCGCCCAGGCGCATACCGCCGACGAATGGGTCGCGCTCGACCAGCTCGAACGCTACACCGCGTCGATCGTCCGCATCCTCGACGGAACCGCTGCGCAATGACTCCGATCCTCAAGAGCGGTGGGCTCGACCACAAGGTCCACGATCCCCAGACCCGGCAGACCATCGTCCGCCTGCTGTCGAGCATGGCCGGCGCGAAGGAGATCTCGCAGTATCTCAAGCGCTTCTCGCAGCTCGACGCTGCGCGCTTCGCCGTGGTGAAGGTCGGCGGTGCGGTGCTGCGCGACGACCTCGATGCGCTGACCTCCTCGCTGGCCTTCCTGCAGGATGTCGGCCTGACGCCGATCGTCATCCACGGCGCCGGCCCGCAGCTCGACGAAGAGCTGTCTGCCGCAGGCATCGTCAAGCAGACCATCAACGGCCTGCGCGTGACCACGCCGCAGGCGCTGGCGATCGTGCGCCGCGTGTTCCATGCGCAGAACCTCAAGCTGGTGGAGGCGCTGCAGGCGCAGGACGCGCGCGCCACGTCCATCGTCAGCGGCGTGTTCGAGGCCAACTATCTTGATCGCGATGCCTACGGCCTGGTCGGCGAGGTCAAGCGCGTCGATCTGGCGCCGATCCATGCCTGCCTGCAGGCCGGTTCGATCCCGGTGATCGCCAGCCTCGGCGAGACCGTCGGCGGCCAGATCCTCAACGTCAACGCGGATTTCGCGGCGAACGAGCTGGTGCAGGTGCTGCAGCCGTACAAGATCGTGTTCCTCACCGGCACCGGCGGCCTGCTCGACGGCGACGGCAAGGTGATCGATTCGATCAACCTGTCGACCGAATACGACACCCTGATGGACCAGCCATGGATCAACGGCGGCATGCGCGTGAAGATCGAGCAGATCAAGCAGCTGCTCGATGCCTTGCCGCTGTCGTCGTCGGTGTCGATCACCCGGCCCGACGAGCTGGCGAAGGAACTGTTCACCCACAAGGGCTCGGGCACGCTGGTGCGGCGCGGCGAGCGCGTGCTGCAGGCGGCGTCGTGGGACCAGCTCGATCTGGTGCGGCTGCGCGACCTCATCGACTCGGCCTTCGGTCGGAAGCTGGTCGACGACTATTTCGAACGCACGCGCCTGCATCGCGCCTACGTCAGCGAGAACTATCGCGCGGCGGTGATCCTGACCGAAGAGGGCGGGGTGCCGTACCTCGACAAGTTCGCGGTGCTCGACGAAGCGCAGGGCGAAGGCCTGGGCCGCGCGGTCTGGCAGCTGATGCGCGACGCGCAGCCGCGCCTGTTCTGGCGCTCGCGCCTGGGCAATCCGATCAACGCCTTCTACGACGCGGAAGCCGAGGGCAGCGTGAAGCAGACGATGTGGCGTGCCTACTGGTACGGGCTGGGCGATCTGGATGGCGCGGGCAACGATCTCATCCGCACCTGCCTCGAACACTGCCGGCAGCGTCCGGCCACGCTGGAAGGTTGAGTATGTCGTGCTGGGAGACACCCGTGCTGCACGGACGCCACGTGTCGCTGTCGCCGCTCGACGCGACGCATGCCGATGGCCTGCGCGCGGCGGCGGCCGATGGCGAACTGTGGACGCTGCGCTACACCAGCGTCCCGGGGCCGGGCGAAGGCGAAGCCGAGGCCTACATCGCGACAGCGATGGCGCAGCGCGACGAGGCCAGGATGCTGCCGTTCGTGGTCCGCGATGCGGCTGGCGACATCGTCGGCAGCACGCGGTTCTACGACATCGACCGCAGCGTGCCGCGCGTCAAGCTCGGTTACACCTGGTATGCGTCCCGCGTGCAGCGCACGGCGCTGAACACCGAGGCCAAGCTGCTGCTGATCGGGCACGCCATCGATGTCCTGGCGTGCGAGGCGGTGGTGCTGGAAACCAGCCACGAGAACCTGCGTTCCCAGGCCGCGATCCTCCGTCTCGGTGCGCGGCGCGATGGCGTGCTGCGCGCACACATGCGTCATCGCGACGGCACCCTGCGCGACACCCACGTCTTTTCGATCCTGCGGCACGAATGGCCGGCGCTGGCGGATGCCCTCCGGCGCAAACTCGAGAGTCACGCGAATGTCTGAATCCTCTCCCATCCGCATCGGCATCGTCGGTGCGCGCGGCCATGTCGGCGCCGAACTGATTCGCCTGGTCGCGGCGCATCCGCGTTTCGCGCTGGCCTACGTCGGTTCGCGCGAACTCGCCGGCCAGCGCGTCGCGGACCACAGCGATGCCTACGACGGCGAGCTGCGCTACACCTCGCCCGCCAACGCCGAACTGCCGACGCTGGGCGCCGATGCCGTGGTGCTGGCCCTGCCCAACGGCAAGGCCGCCGACTGCGTGGCAGCGTTCGACGCGGCCGGCGCCGACCCGGTCATCATCGATCTGTCTGCGGATTACCGCTTCGACGATGGCTGGTACTACGGCCTGCCGGAACTGACCCGCGATCGCCATGCCGGCCAGCGCCGGATCAGCAATCCCGGCTGCTATGCGACCGCGATGCAGCTGGCGGTGGCGCCGATGCGCGGTCACCTCGCGGGTCCTGCGCAATGCTTCGGCGTCTCGGGCTATTCCGGTGCAGGCACCACGCCCTCGGACAAGAACGATCCGGACAAGCTGCGCGATAACCTGATGCCGTATGCGCTCACCGGGCATATCCACGAGCGCGAGGTCACCCGCCACCTCGGCCATGCGGTCGAGTTCATGCCGCATGTCGCGCCGCATTTCCGTGGACTGACGATCACCGCGAACCTGCACCTGTCCGCGCCGATGACGCGCGAGCAGGTCCTGGCGATCTATCGCGACGCCTACGCCGATGAGCCGCTGGTCCGCGTGCTCGACGAGGCGCCGTGGGTGAGCCGCATCGCCGGTCGTCATCACGTCGAACTCGGCGGTTTCGCGCTGTCCGACGACGGCCGCCGGCTGGTGGTGGTCGCGACCGAGGACAACCTGCTCAAGGGCGCGGCCACGCAGGCGCTGCAGAACCTCAACCTGGCCTTCGGCCTCGCCGAGACGACGGGGATTCCGCTGTGCTGATCGGCTCATCACGCGCAGCGCCCCCTCACCCCTCCGTTCGCTGCGCTCGCTCCTCCCCTCTCCCCCGCGCGGCGGGGGAGAGGGTGCCCGTCAGGGCGGGTGAGGGGGTGTTTTCAGCGGACCGACAAAGACTTTCATGAGGCGCACCACCATGTCCGAACTCCTCTGGCAGAAGCCCGGCGTCAAGGTCGATGCACGCATCCAGCATTTCCTGGCCAGCGAAGACGTGATCCTCGATCGCGAATTCTTCCTGTTCGACATCCAGGCCAGCCTCGCCCATGCCGAAGGCCTCTTGCGTGTCGGCATCCTCGGTGCCGACGAGCTCGCCGGGATCCGTGTCGAACTCGATGCGCTGGCCGAGGAGTGGCGCAGCGGCGCCTTCGTCCTCGACGAGCGCTACGAAGACTGCCATTCCGCGATCGAGTCGCGGCTGGTCGAGCGCCTCGGCGATGCCGGGCGCAGGATCCATACCGGCCGAAGCCGCAACGACCAGATCCTGGTCGCGACGCGGCTGTGGCTGAAGGATCGTCTCGCGCGCCTGCAGGCGCTGTGCATCGAGGCCGCCGAGGTCGCGTTGGCGCGCGCCGAAGCCGAGGCATCCGTGCCGCTGCCGGGCTACACCCACCTGCAGCGTGCGGTGGTGTCCTCGCTGGGCATGTGGTGGGCGGCCTGGGCCGAAGGCTTCATCGACGACGCGCAGCGCGCGCGCGACACCCTGGCCTGGGTCGATGCCAACCCGCTCGGCAGCGCCGCCGGCTACGGCGTGAACCTGCCGCTGGATCGCGACCACACCACGCAGGCGCTCGGTTTCGGCCGGCTGCAGGTGTCCGCGACCTACGCGCAGCTGTCGCGCGGCAAGTTCGAGATGGCCGCGATCGAAGCGCTGTCCTCGGCGCTGCTCGACCTGCGTCGGCTGGCCTGGGACCTCAGCCTGTTCACCAGTGCCGAATACGCGTTCGTCGCGCTGCCGTCGCAGTACACCACCGGCAGCTCGATCATGCCGAACAAGCGCAACCCGGACGTGATCGAGCTGATGCGCGCGACCTACGCCAGCGCCGCCGCCGCGCGCACCGAGATCGAGCAACTGCTGTCGCTGCCCTCGGGCTATCACCGCGACCTGCAGTTCAGCAAGGGCGCGATCGTCCACGCCTTCGGTCGCGGGCTCGGCGCGCTGGAACTGCTGCCCGACCTGCTGCGCAACCTCGAATGGAAGCCCGACGCGATGCGCGCCGCACTCGATCCGTCGATGTACGCGACCGATCTTGCGGTCGACCTCGCGCGCGAGGGCCTGCCGTTCCGCGAGGCCTACAGGCAGGCAGCCGATCCCGCGCGCTGGGCCGAAGGCGATCCGGAAGCGAGTCTTGCCGCGCGCGTCTCGCCCGGTGCCGCCGCCGACCTGCGGCTCGACGCCCTGCGCGCGCGGTTACGCGGGGAGTGATTGCGATGAGCACGCGCGCCATGTTCGAGGAACAACGCCTGCCCGCCTGGAAGCGCGCCGTGCTCAAGGTCGGCAGCAGCCTGCTGTCCGGTGCCGGCGGGCTGTCGCCGCACCATGCCGTGCATCTCGCCGCATTCGTGCATGCCTGCCATGCGCAGGGGCGCGAGGTGGTGATCGTGTCGTCCGGCGCGGTCGCCGCCGGACGCGGCCTGCTGTACGGCAAGCGCGATCACGCCAAGCCGCATCCCGGCGCGGCGATGGCGGAGCGCCAGGCCCTGGCCGCGCTGGGCCAGGCGAAGCTGATGGGCTTCTGGCAGGGCCTGTTCGCGCGGCCGGTGGCGCAGGTGCTGCTGACCCATGATGACGTGCGCGACCGTCGCCGCTATCTCAACGCCCGTGCCACGCTCGACGAACTGCTGCGCTGCGGCGCGCTGCCGATCGTCAACGAGAACGACACGGTGTCGGTCGACGAACTCAAGCTCGGCGACAACGACACCCTCGGCGCGATCGTCGCCGCGCTGATCGATGCCGACGTGCTGTTCCTCGCCACCGACATCGATGGTTTGTACGACCGCGATCCGCGCAGCCATCCGGATGCGAAGCCCATGCCGTTGGTCGTCGATCCCGGCGACGACATCCTCGCGATGGCCGGCGGTGCCGGTTCCAGCGTCGGCACCGGTGGCATGCGCACCAAGATCCTCGCCGCGCAGCGCGCCGGTGCGGCAGGCATCGACACCGTGCTGTTCAACGGCACGCGCGCGCAGGTCGCGCATGCGCTGGGCGAGGATCGGCTCACCGGCACCCGCCTGGTCGCGGGCCGCAGCCGCATCGCCGCGCGCAAGCACTGGCTGCGCCATGCGCCCGCGCAGCCGGGTGCGATCCTGGTCGATGCCGGCGCCGCCGCCGCGCTGCGCGACAAGGGCGCCTCGCTGCTGCCGATCGGCGTCGTCGGTGCGGAAGGCGAGTTCCGCCGCGGCGACCTGGTCGAAGTGCGCATGGACGGCGCGGCGCAGGCGATCGCGCGCGGCGTCACCCAGTATTCCTCCGCCGACATCCGCCGCCTTGCGCGCAAGCGCTCGCACGAGATCGACGCCGTGCTCGGCTACAACTACGGCGACACCATCCTCCACCGCGACGATCTGTCGCTGCTCGACGCCCCTGCGCAGGAAGGCACCGATGTCTGATCTCGCCAACGAACCGTCCTCCGACATCCGCCGCCAGGCGCTGGCCTGCCGCGAGGCCGCGCAGGCCGTCGCCACGCTGTCGACCGAGGCCAAGAACACCGTGCTGCGCGCGATGGGCGATGCGCTCGATGCCGATGCCGGGGCCATCCTCGCCGCCAACGCCGAGGACCTGCGCGCAGCGGAAGCGAAGGGCACGGCCGGCGCGATGCTCGACCGCCTGAAGCTCGATCTGCCTCGCCTCGCCGCCATCGCCAATGCCCTGCGCGAGGTGGCCGACCTGCCCGATCCGGTCGGCATGGCCACGCGCCGCGAGACGCGGCCGAACGGCATCGAGATCGCGCGCGTGCGCGTGCCGCTGGGCGTGGTGGCGATGATCTACGAGGCGCGACCGAACGTGACCGCCGATGCCGCCGCGCTCTGCCTGAAGGCCGGCAACGGCGTGATCCTGCGTGGCGGATCGGAGGCGGTGCGCTCGAATGTCGCGATCGCCGCTGCCCTCAAGCGCGCCCTGCGCGATCACGGGCTTCCGGAGGCCGCGATCACCCTGGTGGACGACCTTCGCCGCGAGACCATGGTCGAGCTGCTGCAGCTGAACGACATCGTCGACCTCGCCATCCCGCGCGGCGGGGAAGGGCTGATCCGCTTCGTCGCCGAGCACGCGCGCGTGCCGGTCATCAAGCACTACAAGGGCGTCTGCCATCTCTACGTGGATGTCGACGCCGACCTCGATCTCGCGCTGGACCTGCTGCTCGACGGCAAGGTCTCGCGCCCGGGCGTGTGCAACGCATTGGAGACGCTGCTGGTGCATGCCGACATCGCCGATGATTTCCTGCCGCGCGCGGCGGCGATGCTGTCCGCGCGCGGCGTGCAGCTGCGTGCGGACACGCGCGCGCTCGCACGCATGCCGGATGCCGTGGCCGCAGTCGACGACGACTGGGATGCGGAGTTCCTCGATCTCATCCTCGCGGTGCGCGTGGTCGATACGCTGGATGACGCCATCGCGCATATCCGTCGCCACGGATCGGATCACACCGAAGTCATCGCCACGCGCGACGAGACCGCCGCTGCACGCTTCGTTCATGCCCTGCGCAGCGCGGTGGTGATGGTCAATGCCTCGTCGCGCTTCTCCGATGGCGGCGAACTCGGTCTCGGCGCCGAGATCGGTATCTCGACCACGCGCCTGCATGCCTACGGCCCGATGGGTGCGGAGTCGCTGACCATCGAGCGCTTCGTGGTACGCGGCACGGGACAGACGCGCAACCTGCGCAACTGAACAGGCCTGCGCACGCCATGCGCGTGCGTATGCGGTGTGCGGCGACGGTCGACGATTGACGGTCGACGATGGCATCGCGACATGCTGCTACACTACGTCCGCCTGAGGTGACCGCCGGCTTGGCCGGTGGTTGAAACGGGAATCCGGTGCGCCGCGTCATGCCTGCAAAGCCTGCCTGCATGCGCTGCAATTCCGGAGCTGCCCCCGCAACGGTAGGCGAGACAGGTGCCGCAACAGCCACTGTGCATGTGCACGGGAAGGCGCGGACACCGGAAGCGCAGGAGACTGCCTTCGCTCGCAAGCCCGGAGACCGGCCTTGGTGCGACGTGACATGCGGCGGGCGATGTCATGGTGGTCGCGCCGCGTGCGCGATGGCCAGCGATGCGCCTGTCCGTGTGTTTGTTTCCACGGGTCCGCGCGGGTCGGCGCGGGCAAGGAGCCCTCCAGTGCGTTTGTCCATCTTCCGAAACCGCCATGCCATGGCGGCGGTCCTGCTGTCGTCGTTCGTCTTCCTTGTCATTTCACTCCCCGTCCTGGCGGCCGATGCCGTGCCTGACGACGAGCGCATGCTCGACGAAAGCATGCCCGACGAAAGCATGCTCGACCGCGTCGTCGTCACCGCCTCGCGCACCGCGCGCACCCGGGATGAGACGCTTGCCGCGATCACCGTGATCGATCGCGCCGAGATCGACCGCCTGCAACCGCCGTCGCTGCAGGCCCTGCTGGCCGGTCGCGCCGGCATCGCACTTGCCAACAACGGTGGCGCCGGCAAGGCGACCTCGGTCTTCCTGCGCGGTACGGAGTCCGACCACGTGCTGGTGCTGGTCGACGGTATCAAGCTGGGTTCGGCGACCAGCGGCGGCGCCTCGCTGCAGGACATCCCGCCGGAGCAGGTCGAACGCATCGAGATCGTGCGCGGCCCGTTCTCCAGCCTCTACGGTTCGGAAGCCCTGGGCGGCGTGATCCAGATCTTCACGCGTCGTCCGCAGGGCGGCGCCATGCCCTCGTTCACGCTCGCCACCGGCAGCGAGCGCACGCGACGCGCGACGCTGGGCGTCGGTGGACGCGTCGGCGACACCGCGCAGGGCGGCTGGTACGCGATCAATGCCTCGCACAACCGCACCGACGGCATCAACGCCTATCGCGGCCCGCGTGGTTTCGATCCCGACCTCGATGGCTATCGCAACGACGCGCTGGTGGTGCAGGGCGGCTGGCGGTTCAGCGAACGCTGGGATGCCGAAGCGCGGGTGTTCCGTGCCGAAGGTCGCAACGAATACGACGGCACAACCAGCAACCTCAGCGAGACCGTGCAGCAGACCGTCGGCGGTCGGCTGCGTTACGCGCCGACCGATGCGCTGCGGATTGCGTTGCATCTGGCGCGCAGCGACGACCTGAGCGACAACTATCGCAACGAGGCGTATGCGTCGACGTTCGATACCCGCCGCCGCATGGCCACGCTGCAGGCCGACGCCATGCTCGGCGAGGCGCTGCTCACGTTCGGCATCGACTGGCAGGCGGATCGCGTCGGGAGCAGCACGCGCTACGCCCGCGACCGCCGCATCAACCGTGGCCTGTTCGTGCAGTGGCAGCAGGATCTCGGCGCGCAGTCGCTGCAGGCCAGCCTGCGTCGCGACGAGGACAGCCAGTTCGGCGGCGTGACCACCGGCAGCGCATTGTGGGGCTGGCGCATCGGCGATGCGCTGCGCCTCAGCGCGCGCTACGGCACGGCCTACAAGGCACCGACCTTCAACGAACTGTATTTCCCCGGCTACGGCAATCCCGCGCTGCAACCCGAGCATGCGCGCAGCGTCGAAATCGGCCTGCGCGGCGAGCACGCGTCCGGCGGCTGGTCGCTCAATGCCTTCGAGACGCGCATCGACGACCTGATCGCCTACGACGCCGACCTGCGCCCGGCGCCCGGACCCAACAACATCGACCGCGCGCGCATCCGCGGCGTCGAAGCGGTCGGCGATCTGCGCGTCGCCGACTGGGACCTGCGCGCCAGCGCGACCTGGCTGGATCCGCGCGCCGACGGCGACAACGCCAGTCGCGGTCATCGCCTGCCGCGTCGTCCGACGCGCAGCGGACGGCTCGACATCGATCGCAGATTCGCGCGCATCAGTCTTGGCGCCAGCGTGACCGGCGCCGGCCATCGCTACGAGAACCTCGCCAACACGCGCCGCCTCGATGGCTACGGCCTCATCGACCTGCGCATCGGGTTCGAGTTCGAGAGCGACTGGTCGGTGCAGCTCACCGCCGGCAACGTCTTCGACAGGCGCTACGAAACCGCCGAGTTCTACGAGCAGCCGGGTCGCCACTGGCTGCTCGCGCTGCGTCACACCCCCGGGGCGCGCTGAGCGTGCCCGCCACTTCCCTTCCTGACACGAGGTCAACGATGAACGTCTTGCCACGCCCCGCACGCCATGCGCTGTTCGCCGTCTTCGCCGCGTTCATGATCGCCACGCGCTACCACCATTTCGGCGATGTCCTGCACCTGCCGGACGCATCGATGGCGCTGTTCTTCCTCGGCGGCCTGTTCCTCGGCGAGCGGACCCGCAGCGATCACCTGCGCTTCGCGGCACTCATGGCGCTCGCGGTGGCCATCGATGTGGTGGCGGTCGGTTTCGCCGGGGTGAGCGACTACTGCATCACGCCCTCGTATGCCGCGCTGCTGCCGGCCTACGCCGTGCTCTGGTACGGCGGGCGCATGATCGCGTCGCGCCATGCGATCGAGCCCAAGCCAGTCCTGCTGACCGTCGCCGTGGCCCTGGCCGTGGCCACGCTGTCCTTCGCGATCTCCAACGGCGCGTTCTACTGGTTCGGCGGCCGTTACGAAGATCCGCATTTCGCCGAGTACGCCGCGCGTTTCCTGCAGTGGGGGCCGCTGTTCGTGCGCACGACGATGGTGTACGTGGTCGCCGCGCTGGCGCTGCAGGCGCTGGCCGTCTACCTGCAGCGTGCGCGCGCGACCCGCCGGGCCATCGGCGCATGAGTCGCGGTTCGGAACGCCTCGGCCTGACCGAGGACGCGCACTACCGCGAGCGCGCGCAGCGCAAGAAGGCGCTGATCGATCGCCGGATCGCGCGGGCCACGATCGATCGCGGCGTCGTGGTGGTGAACACCGGCAACGGCAAGGGCAAGAGCTCCTCCGGCTTCGGCATGCTCGCGCGTTCGCTCGGCCACGGCTTCCGTTGCGGCGTCGTGCAGTTCATCAAGGGCAGCCTCTCGACCGGCGAGGAGGCGTTCTTCCGTCGTTTCAGCGAAGGCGAGGACGCCGTGCTCGACTACCACGTGATGGGCGAAGGCTTCACCTGGGAGACGCAGGATCGCGCGCGCGACATCGCGGCGGCCTCGGCTGCATGGGATGTGGCCGTGCGCATGCTGTCGGATCCAGGCTACGACTTCGTGCTGCTCGACGAACTGAACATCGCGCTGAACAAGGATTACGTGTCGGTCGACGCCGTGGTCGCCGCGCTCGCCGCACGACCGGAACGCCAGCACGTGGTCATCACCGGACGCGGCGCGCCGGACGCGCTGGTCGAGGCCGCCGATACCGTGACCGAGATGCGCCTCGTGAAGCATGCCTTCAAGGCCGGCATCCAGGCGCAGAAGGGGATCGAACTGTGAGCACGACGACAGCGACGATGCGCCATTGCCCGGCGCTGCTGGTGTCCGCGCCGGCCTCGGGGCAGGGCAAGACCAGCGCCACTGCCGCGCTTGCGCGCTGGCACACGCGGCAGGGGCGCCGCGTGCGCGTGTTCAAGACCGGGCCGGACTTCCTCGACCCGATGATCCTCGAACGCGCCAGCGGTGCGCCGGTCTTCCAGCTCGATCTGTGGATGACCGGCGAGGACGATGTGCGCGCGCGGCTGTACGACGCGGCGGGCGAGGCCGACCTGATCCTCGTCGAGGGCGTGATGGGCCTGTTCGACGGTGCGCCGTCCAGCGCCGATCTCGCCCAGGCGCTGGGCCTGCCGGTGCTCGCGGTGATCGACGGTTCGGCCATGGCGCAGACCTTCGGCGCGCTGGCGATCGGCCTGGCGCGGTATCGCGAAGGCCTGGTCGTGCATGGCGTGGCCGCGAACCGCATCGGCGGCGATTACCACGCGACCCTGCTGCGCGACAGCCTGCCGGCCGACCTGCACTGGCTGGGCGCCTTGCCGCGCGATGCGCAGCTGGCCTTGCCCGAACGTCATCTCGGTCTGGTCGCCGCCGCCGAGCTGTCGGATCTCGATGCGCGCCTCGATGCGCTGGCCGATGCCTGGTCCGCGCATGCCTCGACCGCACTGCCGCCGCCGGTCGCCTTCGCGCCCGTCGAACGCCTGCCGGTGCCGGCGCTGCTGCAGGGACGGCGCATCGCCATCGCGCGCGATGCCGCGTTCTGCTTCCTGTATCCGGCGAACCTCGACCTGCTGTGCGAAGCAGGCGCCGAGCTGCGGTTCTTCTCGCCGCTGGCCGGCGATGCGTTGCCCGACTGCGATGCGGCATGGCTGCCCGGTGGTTATCCGGAATTGCATCTCGACGCATTGTCGAATCGCCACGACCTGCATGCGGCGCTGCGCGCGCACCGCGACGCCGGCAAGCCGCTGCTCGCCGAGTGCGGCGGCCTGCTGTTCTCGCTGGAGTCCCTGGCGGATCGCGACGGCCATCGCGCGCCCATGGCCGGATTGCTGCGCGGCGACGCGGCGCTGCAGACGCGTCTGGCGGCGCTGGGTCTGCAGGAGGTCGACCTGCCCGAAGGCCGACTGCGGGGCCACACCTTCCATTTCGGCGAGGCGCAGGTGGAGGCCGAACCGCTGGCCATCGCGCGCAATCCCAACGGCGGCCGCAGCGCCGAAGCGGTGTATCGCGACCGGCGGATGACCGCGAGTTTCATCCACTTCTATTTTCCGTCCGCGCCTGACGCGGCGCTGCAGCTGTTCCTGTGATGGGCGTCCTGCCGTGAGTATCGCCGCTGCCATGCTGGCAGGGATGGGCCTCGACGCACTGCTCGGCGAACCGCGTCGCGCGCATCCGCTGGTCGGCTTCGGCCGCATGGCGCAGGCGATCGAACGCGGCCTGCATCGCGATGCGCGCCTGCGCGGCGTCCTGGCCTGGTGCCTGGCGGTGCTGCCGGCGGTCGCGCTCACAGCGGTCGTTGCGCATCTGCTGGCGACCTGGTCCGCGTGGGCCAGCATGGTCTTCTCGGCGGCGATGCTCTATCTCGCCATCGGCCATCGCAGCCTCGGCGAGCATGCCCGCGCGGTCGAAGCGCCGCTGCGTGCCGATGATCTCGATGCCGCGCGCTCGGCGGTTGCACGCATGGTCAGTCGCGACACGCAGGCGCTGGATGCCTCGCAGGTCGCGGCAGCGGCGGCCGAATCGGTGCTGGAGAACGGCTCTGACGCGGTGTTCGGTGCGCTGTTCTGGTTCGCGGTGCTCGGCGCGCCCGGCGCGGTCCTGTACCGGCTGGCGAACACAATGGACGCGATGTGGGGCTATCGCACGCCGCGCCATCAACGCTTCGGCTGGGCGGCCGCGCGCATCGACGATGGCCTGAACTACGTTCCCGCGCGACTCACTGCGCTGAGTTACGCACTGCTCGGAGACACACGCCGCGCATTGCGCTGCTGGCGCAGGCAGGCGCCGCTGTGGGACAGCCCGAACGCGGGTCCGGTGATGGCCGCCGGCGCGGGCGCGATCGGTGTGCGGCTGGGTGGACCTGCGCCGTATCACGGCCGCTGGGAAGACCGGCCGGTGCTGGGCGAGGGCGATGCGCCGAATGCCGATGCGATCGCTGCCGCGCTGCGGCTGGTGCGCCATGGCGTGTGGCTCTGGCTCGGCGTCACGGCTGCAGTGGCACTCGCGCTGTACTGGATCGGAGGACGATCGCATGCTTGAGCACGGTGGCCGCCTGCTGCGTGCCGCGCGGCACTACGGCATTTCCGCAGGCGACTGGCTGGATCTGTCGACCGGCATCAGTCCGTTTGCATGGCCCGTGCCGGCGATTCCCGCATCGGCCTGGCATCGCCTGCCTGAGGATGACGATGGTCTGGTCGAGGTCGCCCGCGACTACTACGGCGCAGCGCAGCTGCTGCCGGTCGCCGGTACGCAGGCGGCGATCCAGGCCTTGCCGCAGTTGCGTCCGCGCTCGCGCGTCGGCGTGATCGCGCCCGGCTACGCCGAACATGCGCATGCCTGGCGGCGCGAGGGACATGCGGTCGAGACCTTGCCGGCCGATGCACTGCTGGCGTCGGCGCCGCGCTTCGACGTGATCGTGCTGATCCATCCGAACAATCCCGGTGGCGAGCGTTTCGATCCGGCCGATCTGCTCGCACTGCATGCCGTGCTGGCCGCGCGCGGCGGCTGGCTGGTCGTGGACGAAGCCTTCATCGATGTCGAACCGGCACGCAGCCTGTGCCCGTATACCGCGCGCGAAGGCCTGGTCGTGCTGCGCTCGGTCGGCAAGTTCTTCGGCCTGGCCGGCGCACGCGCGGGCTTCGTCTGTGCCGCACCGTTGCTGCTCGACGCGATGCGCGAACGGCTCGGCCCGTGGACGCTGACCGGGCCGACGCGTCATGTGCTGCGCGCCGCGCTGGCCGATGTCGACTGGCAGGCGAGGGCGCGCGACCGGCTGCTCGCGGCGGGTGAACGCCTGCGCACCCTGCTGGCCGCGCACGGCGTCGCGCCGACCACCGGCAGCGCGTTCTTCCAGTGGTGGCGGCATCCCGATGCGCACGCGCTGCACGAGGCGCTGGCGATGCGCGGCATCCTCGTGCGCCGCTTCGACGACCCGACGAGCCTGCGCTTCGGCCTGCCGCCGGACGATGCGGGTTTCGCGCGGCTCGATGTCGCATTGACCGAGGCAATGCCGATGGTGAAACGATGGTGATGCGATGAACGCGCGCGTGCTGATGGTGCAGGGCTGCACCTCCGATGCCGGCAAGAGCACCCTGGTCGCTGCGCTGTGCCGCTGGCTGCGGCGACGCGGTGTGCGCGTGGCGCCGTTCAAGCCGCAGAACATGGCGCTCAACTCGGCGGTGACGATCGACGGCGGCGAGATCGGCCGCGCGCAGGCGGTGCAGGCGCAGGCCTGCGGGTTGCCGCCGCATACCGACTTCAATCCGATCCTGCTCAAGCCGAGCAGCGACATCGGTGCGCAGGTGATCGTCCACGGCCATCCCGTCGCCCAGCTCGACGCCAGCGCCTACCACGACTACAAGCGCATCGCGATGGAGGCCGTGCTCGCCTCGCATGCACGGCTGTGCGCGCAGTACGAGGTCGTGGTGGTGGAAGGCGCGGGCAGCCCGGCCGAGATCAACCTGCGCGCCAACGACATCGCGAACATGGGCTATGCCGAAGCCGTGGATTGCCCGGTGATCCTCGTGGTCGACATCGATCGCGGCGGCTCGTTCGCGCACCTGGTCGGCACGCTCGCCCTGCTGTCGGACAGCGAACAGGCGCGCGTGGTCGGTTTCGTCATCAATCGCTTCCGTGGCGACATCGCCTTGCTGCAGCCGGGCCTCGACTGGCTGGAAGCGCAGACCGGCAAGCCGGTGCTGGGCGTGCTGCCCTATTTGCACGGCCTGTGCCTGGAAGCCGAGGATGCCCTGCCGCGCGCACGCGATGGCAAGGCGGATGCGCGCCTGCGCGTCGTGGTGCCGGCGCTGCCGCGCATCAGCAACCACACCGATTTCGACGCCCTGCGCCAGCATCCACAGGTCGAATGCACCTATGTCGGTCCCGCCGAAACGCCGCCGCCCTGCGATCTGATCGTGCTACCCGGCAGCAAGGCCACCCGCGCCGACCTCGCCTGGCTGCGCGCGAACGGATGGGAAGACGCGCTGGCGCGGCACCTGCGTTACGGCGGCAGGGTGATCGGCATCTGCGGTGGCCTGCAGATGCTCGGTCGCGCCGTGCACGATCCCGACGGCATCGAAGGTCCGGCGGGGTCGAGCGAGGGATTCGGCTGGCTCGACTTCGAGACCACGCTCGCGCCGCGCAAGCAGCTGCGCAATGTCGAAGCTCGTCTGGCCGATGCGCTGGGCGGCGCGCGCGTGCGCGGCTACGAGATCCACTGCGGGGTCAGCGAGGGACCCGCACTGTCTCGGCCGTCCAGCCTGCTCGAAGACGGATGCGGCGACGGCGCGATCTCCGACGACGGGCGGATCTTCGCCACCTATCTGCACGGCGTGTTCGACGACCCACGGGCGCAGGCAGCGCTGCTGCGCTGGGCCGGCCTGCGCGATGTCGAGGCCATCGACGTGCATGCCCTGCGCGAGGCCTCGATCGATCGGCTAGCCGACACCGTCGACGCGCACCTGCGCCACGATCTGCTCGAAGGCTGGTTCGGACTGGAGGCTGGCACATGCGCACCCTGATCCTCGGCGGCGCCCGCTCGGGCAAGAGCGCGCTGGCCGAACGCCTGGCCGGCGACAGTGGGCGCGAGGTGGTCTACGTCGCCACCGCGCAAGCTCATGACGACGAAATGCAAGACCGCATCGCGCACCATCGCGGACGACGACCCGCGCACTGGCGCAGCGTCGAGGAACCGCTGGCGCTCGCCGGGACCCTGCGCCTGCATGCGCGCGAGGATCGTTGCCTGCTCGTCGACTGCCTGACCCTGTGGCTGAGCAACCTGCTCATCGATCCGCAGCCGACGCGCTTCGAACGCGAGCGCGATGCATTGTTCGATCTGCTGCCGAGCCTGCCCGGCGAACTGCTGCTGGTCAGCAACGAAGTCGGCCTCGGCATCGTGCCGATGGGGGCGTTGAGCCGGCGCTTCGTCGACGAAGCCGGCCGCCTGCACCAGGCGCTGGCGACGCATTGCGAACGGGTGGTGTTCGTCACCGCCGGCCTGCCCATCGCGCTCAAGGGTTCACTTCACGGAGTTGCGCCATGAACACGCACTGGTGGGCCATGCCCGCTGCCACGCCCGATCGACAGGCTGCCGAAGCCGCGCATGCGCGGCAGCAGACCCTGACCAAGCCGCCCGGATCGCTCGGCCGGCTCGAAACCCTTGCGGCGCAGCTCGCGGCCTGCCAGGGCGTGATGTGCCCGAAGATCGACCGCGTGTGGATCAGCGTGTTCGCCGCGGACCACGGCGTCGCCGAAGAGGGCGTGTCCGCGTTTCCGCAGGCCGTCACCGGCGAGATGGTGCGCAATTTCGCCAGCGGTGGCGCCGCGATCAGCGTGCTCGCACGCACGCTCGGCGCGACGCTGGATGTGGTCAACCTCGGCACGGTCAACGACCCCGGCAACATCGACGGCGTGCTGCGCGCGATCATCGCGCCGTCGACCGCCAATCTCTGCCGTGCGCCGGCGATGACCCGCGAGCAGTGCGAGGCCGCGCTGCGCATCGGTGCCGAGCGTGTCGCGCAGGCGTGTGCAGCCGACGCCGACCTCTTCATCGGCGGCGACATGGGTATCGCGAACACGACCTCCGCGACCGCGCTCGCATGCGCGCTGCTCGATGAGTCGCCCGCTGTGCTGGCCGGCGCGGGCACCGGTCTGGACGACGCAGGCATCGCGCGCAAGATCGCGGTGGTCGAGCGCGCCCTGCGCCTGCATGCCGACACGGGCGAACCGTTCGAGCGCCTGCGTTGCCTCGGTGGCTTCGAGATCGCCGCGCTCGCCGGTGCCTGCATCGCCGCCGCGCAGGCGCGCCTGCCGGTGCTGGTCGACGGTTTCATCGTCACCGCCGCCGCGCTGGTCGCCGTGCGCATGAATCCTTCGGTGCGCGACTGGCTGCTGTTCGCGCATCGCTCGCACGAGCGCGGACACGCGCGCCTGCTCGATGCGCTCGACGCCGAGCCGCTGCTCGATCTCGGCCTGCGTCTCGGCGAAGGCAGCGGCGCTGCCGTCGCGGTACCGCTGCTGCGTGCGGCCTGCGCCCTGCACGCGGGCATGGTCACGTTCGCACAGGCCGGCGTGTCTGAGAAGACGGAAATCTCTGTGGATGCGTGCATGGATGTGGTGCCGTGACCACGACCGTCATCGACCTGCTGCGCCATGGCGACACCGGCCAGCGCAGCTATCGCGGCCAGCTCGACGATGCGCTCACCGATCTTGGCTGGGTGCAGCTGCGCGCTGCGGTGGACGGCGCTGCGTGGGATGTCGTGGTCGCCTCGACGCTGCAGCGCTGCGCAGCGTTCGCGCGGGAAGTCGCGTTGCAGCGCGGCCTGCCGCTGCACGAGGATGCACGGCTCGTCGAATACCACTTCGGCCGCTGGCAGGGCGTGCCGATGGAGACGCTCGCGGAGACCGACGGCGACGCACTCGGCCGCTTCTGGCACGACCCGGTCGCGCATCCGCCGCCGGGCGGCGAGCGCTTCGAGGCCTTCCGCGCGCGGCTGTGCGCGGCGATCGACGACATCGCGACGAGCTTCGTCGGCAAGCGCGTGCTGGTCGTGACCCATGGCGGCGCGATCCGTCTGCTGCGCTGCATGGCCGAAGGACGCGATTTCGGCGACATGGCCGGCATCGACGTGTCGCATGCCTCGCTGCATCGCCTGCCTTGGCCTGCCCGAACCACGGCAGCGACCTGATGCGCGGGCTGCTGGTCGCGCTGGGCTTCCTGACCCGCATACCGGTGCCCGTGCGCGTATTCGACGATGCGCGTGCGCAGCGCACGTCGCTGGCCTGGTATCCGATGGTCGGCCTCGTGGTCGGCGCGCTGCTGACCGGCCTGTTCCTCCTGCTGCCGCGCGAGCATGCCTTGCTGTCGGCTGCGCTGACGCTGATCGCCTGGGTCGCGCTGACCGGCGGCCTGCATCTGGACGGACTGGCCGACAGCGCGGATGCCTGGGTCGGCGGCTTCGGCGACCGCGCGCGCACGCTGGAGATCATGAAGGATCCGCGCAGTGGCCCCGCCGGGGTGACCGCGATCGTGTCGCTGCTGCTGCTCAAGTGCGCGGCGCTGGCGAGCCTCCCGCTCGAAAACGCCTGGCTCCTGTGGCTGTCGCCGCTGCTCGCGCGCAGCGCGCTGACCGCCGCGTTCGTCACCACGCCGTATGTGCGTAGCGGCGGACTCGGCAGCGCGCTGAAGGATGCGCCGCGTGGCGCCTGTGTTCTGGCGCTGCTGGGCGTCGTCGCGATCTGCATCGCCTGCGGTGTTCCGGGCGCGTGCGCACTCGCTGCCGCGCTCGTCGTGTTCGCGCTGTGGCGCCGTGCCTGCCTGCGCCGCCTCGGTGGTTTCACCGGCGACACCGCCGGTGCGCTGGCGGAGCTGGTGGAGGTCTCGGTGTTGGTGGTGTTGGTGTTCGGGGGCTGAGTGGCATCTGTGCCGTCAGGCATGCGACGACACACAACGACACGTCATCCTCGCGAAAGCGAGGACCCAGGCTCAGGCCGCGATCATGCATGGGTCCTCGCTTTCGCGAGGATGACGATGCTTTTTTTCGCTTCCAGGCAGGATCCGGGGGCCGGAGCCGGGCAGGCATCGAGCCTGTCTCCGAGACTGTTGCTGCTTCTGGCCCCCGCATCCAATCCGCACAAACAAAAAGGCCACCCTTTCGGATGGCCTTTTCGCGGAATCATTTGGTCGGGGAGACAGGATTCGAACCTGCGACCTCTACGTCCCGAACGTAGCGCTCTACCAGACTGAGCTACACCCCGATGCCGAGCCGCGCATTGTAAGGAGGGTGTCCGGGTTAGGCAAGAGGCCCGGCGGAATGGGTTGTCGGCCGGCGGGACGGAGCCGGGCCGGCCGGGCTCCGGCTACACTGATGGCATCCGCTTCAGGCCCCGGAGTCACCCTTGATCAAGCCGCGTACCCCGCCCGGCGTCCTCGAACTGCTGCCGCGCGAGCAGATTGCCTTCCAGCGCATGCTGGACACCATCCGCCGCACCTTCGAACGGTACGGTTTCCTGCCGGTGGAGACGCCGGTGATGGAGCTGACCGAGGTGCTGCTGACCAAGACCGGTGGCGAAACCGAGCGCCAGGTCTATTTCGTTCAGTCCACCGGTACCCTGGAGAAGGACAAGGAAGGGCTGCCGGAACTGGCGCTGCGCTTCGACCTGACCGTGCCGCTGGCACGCTACGTGGCCGAGCACGAGCATGACCTGGTGTTCCCGTTCCGCCGCTACCAGATGCAGCGCGTCTATCGTGGCGAGCGGAACAGTCGTGGTCGCTTCCGCGAGTTCTACCAGTGCGACATCGACGTGATCGGCAAGGATGCCCTGTCTCCCCGTCACGATGCCGAAATCCCTGCCGTGATTGCTTCAGTCTTCGAAGGGCTGGCGATCGGCGAATTCACCATCCAGTTCAACCACCGCAAGCTGTTGCGCGGCTTCTTCGAGGGGCAGGGCATCGGCGAGGGCGAGCGCCAGGTCGCGGTGCTGCGCGAGATCGACAAGCTCGACAAACGCGGCGAGGCGGCGGTGCGCGAGACCCTGGTGGGCGAGGGCTTCGGCCTGTCGGGCGAGGTCGCGGACACCCTGCTGGCCTTCTCGCGGGTCCGCGCGGTCGGCCACGACGCGGCGCAGGCCGCGCTGGACGCGCTGGGCGCGGGCACGCCGCTGTTCGAGGAAGGCCGGGACGAACTGCGCGAGGTGCTGCGCCAGCTCCGTGCCCTCGGCGTCGCCGACAGCCGGTTCGCGCTGAACCTGTCGATCGCGCGCGGCCTGGACTACTACACCGGCATCGTCTACGAGACCACGCTCAACGCGAATCCCGAGATCGGCTCGATCTGCTCCGGCGGCCGCTACGAGAACCTGGCCAGCCACTACACCAAGTCGAAGCTGCCCGGCGTGGGCATCTCGATCGGCCTGACCCGCCTGTTCTGGCAACTGCGCGAGGCCGGCCTGGTGGACGTCGCCGAGAGCTCGGTCGACGTGCTGGTTTCGCTGATGGATGAGGCCGGTCTGGACACGGCCCTGTCGCTGTCGCAGCGCCTGCGTGCGGCGGGCCTGAACGTCGAAACCCAGCTCGAAGCGCGGAAGTTCAAGAAGCAGATGGAGTATGCGAACAAGGCCGGCATCCGTTTCGTCGTGATCCGCGGCGAGGAGGAGGCGGCGAAGGGCGTGGTCGCGGTCAAGGACCTGCGCCGCGGCGAGCAGTTCGAGGTCGCCGAGGCCGAGCTGGCCCGGACCCTGCTGGTCGAGCGCGAGCAGCTCCGCGCGCTGTCCTGATCCCGGACCATCGGGCTCAGGCCTGCTCGTGGGAGCGACGCAAGTCGCGATGCCGTTCCGATGGCCCGTCGCGACTTGCGTCGCTCCCACGGGTGGGGACGGCATTCGGTCCTTGAGTCGAAGCCATCGGCCGAGCCCACTGTTTGTGTGTCCGAAACGCCCCGTCGGCTTGCCCGGCGGGGCGTTCTGCTTTCCGGGCCGGGCTTGGCTTTGTAGGAGGGGCTTCAGCCCCGAGCTTTTCCATGGGTGTCCCGGAAAGCCGAAGAGCTCGGGCCTGAAGGCCCTCCTACAAAGCAAAGCAAGGCAAGGCCTCCTGCGAAGGCGCGCCGCCATCGGGCTTGACCCGGCCGGGTCGAACGGGTTAATGTGCTAGCGCGTTAATACATTCAAGCCGCCCAGACCCCGCAGGACCATGAAACAGCGCACCCAGCCCGTACCCGACAGCGACGCCGAGGCCAGCCTCGACGCGCTGGCGGCTGCGTTCGCGGCGCTGGCGTCGCCGGCGGACGTGCGTGCCTTCCTCGAGGACCTGTGCACCCCGGCCGAGCTGGAAGCCATGTCCGATCGCTGGAAGGTCGTGCCCCTGATCGCCGAGGGCGTGCCTTACCGCGAGATCCACGACCGCACCCTGGTCAGCGTGACCACCATCGGCCGCGTCGCGCGCACGCTCGAACGCGGCACCGGCGGCTATGGCCGCGCACTCGACACCCTGACGCGTCCCGTCGACGCGCACTGAGGATCCACACCATGCAACGACATGCTGCCGCGAGCGCTCGCGACCAGTTGCGCGACCGCCTGCGCATCGCCATCCAGAAAAGCGGACGCCTGAGCGAGCCCGCGCTCGCGCTGCTCGCCGCCGCCGGCCTGAGCTGGCAGGAAAGCCGCGACAAGCTGTTCTACTACGGCGAATCGCTGCCGATCGACCTGCTGCTGGTGCGCGACGACGACATCCCCGGCCTGATCGCCGACGGCGTGTGCGACCTCGGTTTCGTCGGCCGCAACGTGCTGATCGAGCAGGACTACGAGCGCCAGTCGCGCGGCGAAGCGCCGGCCTTCCGCGAGCTGCGCGGCCTCGGCTTCGGTCGCTGCAAGCTGATGTTCGGCATTCCCGACGACTGGGACTGGGATCCGCAGGCGCAGCTGCCCGGCACGCGGATCGCGACCAGCTATCCCGCGCTGCTCTCGCGCTGGCTGGCCGAGCGCAACATCGACGCCAGCGTGGTGACGATGTCCGGCTCGGTCGAGCTCGCGCCGCGCCTGGGCCAGGCCGAACTGGTCTGCGACCTCGTGTCCAGCGGCGCCACGCTCGCCTCGAACCGCCTCAAGCCGGTGGAAGTGGTGCTCGACAGCGAAGCGGTGCTGGCCGGTCCCTCCGGCGCGATCGCCGATGCGCGCGCGGGCATCGCCGAGCTGCTGATGCGCCGTCTCGACGGCGTGCTGAAGCTGCGCGACAGCAAGCTGCTGATGTTCCAGGCGCCGCGCGCGGTGCTGCCGCACCTGATGCAGCTGCTGCCCGATGCCGAACCGCCGACGGTGATGTCGCTGGACGGCGGCACCCAGACGCGTACCGACGGCGATGTCGCGCTGCAGGCGCTGTGCCACGGCGCGATGACCTGGCAACGCCTCGAAGAACTCAAGCGGGCCGGTGCCCGCGGTCTGATGGTCCTGCCCGTGGAGAGATTGCTCGCATGAACGCTTCGCTCGCGAACCGCATCGATCTGAACCTGTTGAGCTGGAACGCGCTGGATGCGGACGGCCAGCGCGCCGCGCTGCGTCGCGCGACCCAGGATTCCGCCGCCGCCGTGCGCCTGGGGGTGGGCAAGATCATCGCCCGCGTGCGCATCGAAGGCGACACCGCGCTGCGCAAGTATTCGCGCCTGCTCGACCGCGCCGCGCTGGATGTCTTCGCGGTCGGCGAAGCCGAGTTCGCGGCGGCCGACGCCTCGCTCGACCCCTCGCTGAAGGCGGCGATCCTCGACGCGGCCGAACGCATCGAAACCTTCCACCGCGACAGCGGTATGCGCGAGTACGCCGTCGAGACCGCCGAGGGCGTCGAATGCCGGCGCATCGTGCGCCCGATCGAGCGCGTCGGCCTGTACATCCCGGCTGGCAGCGCGCCGCTGCCGTCGACGATGCTGATGCTCGGCGTGCCCGCGCGCATCGCCGGCTGCCGCGAAGTCGTCGTGTGCACGCCGCCGCGTGCCGACGGCACCGCCGACCCGACCGTGCTGTTCGCCGCGCGCCGCTGCGGCGTGACGCGCGTGTTCAAGCTCGGCGGCGCGCAGGCGATCGCCGCGATGGCGCTGGGCACCGAGAGCGTGCCGGCCTGCGACAAGCTGTTCGGCCCGGGCAATGCCTGGGTGACCGAGGCCAAGCGCCAGGTGTCGACGGTCGAAGGCGGCCCCGCCATCGACATGCCCGCCGGCCCGTCGGAAGTGCTGGTGATCGCCGACAGCGGCGCGAACCCGGCCTTCGTCGCCGCCGACCTGCTGTCGCAGGCCGAGCACGGCCCGGATTCGCAGGTCATCCTGCTCAGCGACTGCCCGACCCTGATCGCGCGCACCGCCGCCGAGCTGGCCGCGCAGCTCGCGCGCCTGCCGCGCGAGGCGATCGCGCGCGAGGCGCTGTCGCGCTCGCGCCTGATCCGCGTCGAATCGATCGATCAGGCCTTCGAGGTCAGCAACCGCTATGCGCCGGAGCACCTGATCCTCGCGCTGCGCGAACCGGAGGCCTGGCTGGACCGCGTGCAGGCCGCCGGCTCGGTGTTCCTCGGCGATTACGCCGCCGAAGCGCTGGGCGACTACTGCAGCGGCACCAACCACGTGCTGCCCACCGGCGGCGCGTCGCGCGCATGGAGCGGGCTGTCGGTGTCGAGCTTCCAGACCGCGATCAGCGTGCAGAACGTCTCGCGCGCCGGCCTGCGCCGGATCGGCCCGAGCGCGGTGCGCATCGCCGAGGCCGAAGGCCTGCAGGCGCATGCCAGCGCCGTGAGCCTGCGCATCGCGGCGCTGCAGGCGGACGCCGCGCCATGACCTCGCCCTTCGCCACCCTGCCCAAGCCGGGCGTGCTCGACCTCGTCCGCGAGGACCTGCGTGCGTTCGCCGGCTATTCCTCGGCGCGCAGCCACAAGGTCGAGGGTTCGATCTGGCTCAACGCCAACGAGTCGCCCTGGAACAACCCCGCCGACGACGACGGCGACGTGCGCCGCTATCCGCAGCCGCAGCCGGAGGCGCTCCGCACCGCGCTGGCCGGGCTCTACGGCGTGAAGCCCGAGCAGCTGCTGATCGGTCGCGGCAGCGACGAAGCCATCGACCTGCTGGTGCGCGCGCTGTGCCGCGCCGAACGCGACGCGGTGGTGATCGCGCCGCCGGTGTTCGGCATGTACGCGGTGTCCGCGCGGCTGCAGAACGCGCCGCTGGTCGAAGCGCCGCTGATCGATCGCAACGACGCCTGGGTGACCGATCTGGCCGCGATCCGCGACCTCGCCATCGCCCGGCGCGCGAAGCTGGTGTTCCTGTGTTCGCCGGGCAATCCGACCGGTGAGCTGATCACGCTGTCCGCCGTGCGCGCACTGGCGCAGGCCCTGGCCGGTCGTGCGCTGGTGGTCGTCGACGAGGCCTACATCGAATATGCCGATGCGCCGTCGGCGGCGACCCTGATCGAGGAGTATCCGAACATCGCCGTGCTGCGCACGCTGTCCAAGCTGCATGCGCTGGCCGGTGCGCGCATCGGCTGCCTGCTCGCCGATCCGGCACTGATCGACGTGCTGCGCCGCTGCCAGGCCCCTTATCCGGTACCTGCGCCCTGCGCGGAACTGGCCTTGCGTGCGCTGACCCCGGACGCCATCGCCGAAGCCGAACGCCGCGCTGCGGTCGTTCGCGTCGAGCGCGAGCGCATGTTCGCCACGCTGCAGGCGCTGCCCGGCGTGCGCCGGGTGTATCGCAGCGCCGGCAATTTCCTGCTCGCCCGCTTCGACAACGCCGAGGCTGCGTATCGCAACCTGCTCGCCGCGGGCGTGGTGGTGCGCGACATGCGCGCGACCCAGGGCCTGAGCGATGCGCTGCGCATCACCGTCGGCCAGCCGGAGGAGAACGACGCGGTGTTCGCTGCACTGGCGCCCGCGACGCAGGCATCGGCCGAGGCTGCAGCATGAGTGCAGGTACGCCGATCCTCTTCGTCGACCGCGACGGCACCCTGATCCGCGAGCCCGAGGATTTCCAGATCGACAGCTACGCCAAGCTGGCGTTCGTCGACGGCGTGATCCCGGCGATGCTGAAACTGCGCGACGCCGGCTACCAGTTCGTGATGGTGACCAACCAGGACGGGCTGGGCACCGAGTCCTACCCGCAGGAGACCTTCGACGGGCCGCACGCGCTGATGATGCAGGTGTTCGAGAGCCAGGGCATCCGCTTCCGCGACGTGCTCATCGACAAGAGCTTCCCGCACGAGAACGCGCCGACGCGCAAGCCGCAGCTCGGACTGGTGCAGCCGATGCTCCGCGACCGCAGCATCGACTGGTCGCGTTCGGCGATGATCGGCGACCGCGAGACCGACGTGCAGTTCGCCGAGAACCTCGGCATCCGCGCGTTCAAGCTGAAGTCGCCGCAGTTCGGCGACGGCGTGGCCTGGTCCGACATCGCGCATGCGCTGGTCGACGTGCCGCGCACCGCGAGCGTGGTGCGGAAAACCAAGGAAACGAACATCCGCGTCGAGGTCGATCTCGACCGCGAGGCCGATCCCGAGGTCAGGACCGGGCTGGGCTTCTTCGACCACATGCTGGAGCAGATCGGCAAGCACGGCGGTTTCGCGCTGCGCCTGGAATGCGACGGCGACCTGCACATCGACGAGCACCACACCGTCGAGGACTGCGCGCTGGCCCTGGGCCAGGCGCTGCGCCAGGCGCTGGGCGACAAGAAGGGCATCGCGCGTTACGGCTTCACCCTGCCGATGGACGAGGCGCAGGCCAGCGCCGCGCTGGACTGGTCGGGCCGGCCGTACTTCGTGTTCGAAGGCGAGTTCAGGCGCGAATCCGTCGGCCAGCTCGCCACCGAGCTGGTGCCGCACTTCTTCCGCTCGCTGTGCGAGACCGCCGGCCTGAACCTGCACCTGTCGGTGCGCGGCGACAACGACCACCACAAGGTCGAGGCCTGCTTCAAGGTCGTGGCGCGCGCGCTGCGCCAGTCGATCAAGCGCGAAGGCGATGCGCTGCCGAGCACCAAGGGGGCGCTGTGAGCCTGCGTCCCCATGGTGGCGATCTCGCGCTGATCGATGCCGGCGGCGCCAACCTCGGTTCGGTGATGTACGCGCTGCGCCGGATCGGTGCCGCGCCGCGGCTGGTGCGCGATGCCGACGAACTCGGCGATCCCGAACGCATCATTCTGCCCGGTGTCGGCGCCGCCGCGCCGTCGATGGCCCTGCTGACGTCGCGCGGGCTCGATGTCGCGCTGCGCGCGAGCGAAGCGCCGCTGCTCGGCGTCTGCGTCGGCATGCAGCTGCTGTTCGAAGGATCGGACGAAGGCGATGTTGCCTGCCTCGGCCTGCTGCCGGGGCGCGTGCGCCGGCTGCGCGGCGGTCCGGGCCTGCGCGTCCCGCACATGGGCTGGAACCGGCTGGAACTGCAGCGCGAGACGAGCGAAGGCGCAGCGACGCTGCTCGACGGCATCGATGAAGGCGCGCATGCCTATTTCGTGCACAGCTTCGGCGTGCCGGTGGACGAGACCGACGGCGCCGCCGTCCTCGCCGCGACGACGCACGGCGAGCGGATCGTCGCCATGGTCGGACGCGGCCGTCGCTACGGCGCGCAGTTCCACCCCGAACGCTCATCGGCCACCGGCCTGCGCGTGCTCGACAACTTCATGAAACTTTCCGCATGACCGCCGACTCCTTCATCGCCTATCCCGCCATCGACGTGCGCAACGGCCGCGTGGTGCGCCTGCGCCAGGGCGACTACGCGCAGGAAACCACCTACGCCGACGATCCGTTCGCGGTCGCGATGCGTTATGCCGATGCCGGCGCGCGCTGGCTGCACCTGGTCGATCTCGACGCCGCGCGCGATGGCGGCTACACCCTTGCGCCGCTGCTGCGCCGCATCGCCGCCGATGGTCGCCTGTGCGTGCAGACCGGCGGCGGCGTGCGCAACGAAGCCGCCGTCGAGGCGATGCTGTCGCAGGGCGCGACCCGCGTGGTCGTCGGTTCGCTGGCGGTGCGCGAACCCGCGCTCGTCGCGGGCTGGCTGCAGCGCTACGGCGTGGAACGCATCACCATCGCGCTCGACACCCGCCAGGATGCCGAGGGCGTCTGGCAGCTGCCGGTGCATGGCTGGACCGAGAACGCCGGGCTCGACCTCGTCGCCTGCCTCGATCGCTATCGCGATGCCGGCGCGCGCCATCTGCTCTGCACCGACATCGCCCGCGACGGCATGCTGCAGGGACCGAACCTCGACCTGTATCGCCTGATCGTGGCGCGCAACGATGGCTTCCTCGTCCAGGCCAGCGGTGGCGTGCGCGATGTCGCCGACATCGTCGCCTCGCGCGAGGCCGGCTGCGCCGGCGCGGTGCTCGGCCGCGCGCTGCTCGAAGGCCGCTTCGACCTGGCGGAGGCGCTGGCATGCTGAGCGTGCGCATCGTGCCCTGCTTGGACGTGCGCGATGGCCGCGTGGTCAAGGGTGTGCGGTTCCGCGACCACGTCGACATGGGCGACATCGTCGAACTGGCGCGCCGCTATCGCGACGACGGCGCGGACGAACTGGTGTTCTACGACATCGGCGCCAGCCCGGACGGGCGTGCCGTGGACGTCGGCTGGGTCGAACGCGTGGCCTCGGAGATCGACATTCCGTTCTGCGTCGCCGGTGGCATCCGCAGCGTCGAGGTCGCACGCGCGGTGCTGCTGGCAGGCGCCGACAAGGTGTCGATCAACACGCCCGCGCTGGAGCGTCCGGCGCTGATCGCCGAGATCGCCGAAGCCTACGGCAGCCAGTGCGTGGTGGTCGGCATCGATTCGGTGCGCGACGCCGACGGCGTGTGGCGCGTGCGCAGCCATACCGGCGACCCGAACCGCACGAAGGCGCCGGGCAAGGCCACGCTGGACTGGGTGCGCGAGGCGCAGGCGCTGGGTGCGGGCGAATTCGTGCTCAACTGCATGGACAGCGACGGCGTGCGCAAGGGTTACGACATCGAACAGCTCAAGGCGGTGCGCGCGATCTGCAACGTGCCGCTGGTCGCCTCCGGCGGAGCGGGCACCGTGCAGCATTTCATCGACGCCTTCCGCGAGGCCGACGTCGACGCGGCGCTGGCCGCCAGCGTGTTCCATTCCGGGGCGATCGCCATTCCCGAACTCAAGCGCGCACTGCGCGAAGCCGGCATCGAGGTACGACTGTGAGCGCACACACGCATGGAATCATGATCGACGCGGCACTGGATGCCGACACCCTGGCCTGGGACAAGCAGGACGGCCTGCTGCCGGTGGTGGTGCAGGATGCGGACACGCGTCGCGTGCTGATGCTCGGTTACATGAACCGCGAGGCCCTGCAGGTCACGCTCGACAGCGGCAAGGTCACCTTCTTCAGTCGCAGCAAGCAGCGCCTGTGGACCAAGGGCGAGAGCAGCGGCCATGTGCTGGCGATGACCGCCATCGAGGCCGACTGCGACCGCGATACCCTGCTGGTGCAGGCGCGTCCGCACGGCCCGACCTGCCATCTCGGCACGACCAGCTGTTTCCCGTCCGCGCCCGGGGACGTGCTGGGCGCGCTGCAGGCGCTGATCCGCACCCGCGACGCCGAGCGTCCGCCGGGCAGCTACACGACGAAGCTGTTCGAGGCCGGCATCAAGCGCATCGCGCAGAAGGTGGGCGAGGAGGGGCTGGAAACCGCCCTGGCGGCGGTGGCCGAGGAGGATGGTCCGCTGCTCGGCGAGGCCGCCGACCTGCTGTACCACCTGGTCGTGCTGCTGCAGGCGCGCGGCCTGTCGCTGGCCGATGCCCTGAAGGTGCTGGAACAGCGCCAGCGCTGAGCCGGGGCGGGACCGTTCGGTCCGTGGAGGTCGGACTGTGCCGACTCTGCCGTGTTCGACAGGCGGCCAAGGCTTCTAGATGGGGGCGGATCGGCGCGATCCAATAGGCCGTCGGTCATGGCGGCGGGCGTCATCGGACTTTGCTAGATTGCCGCTCGCCCGCCGCATCGTCGGCATTCGTCCCCCTTCAAGGAGTTCCGCGTGTTCAAGAAACTCGCTGCCGAAGCCCTCGGCATGAGCGACATCGGCATCATCATCTCCCCGGCCGATTACGACAAGGTCGACGCCGACGACTACCTGTTCCACGAAGACGGCGAAAAGATCTTCTTCCTCATCAAGTCGAAGAAGGACGAGTACTGCTTCACCAACCTCGCGCTGATCCACGTCGACGGCGATTCGGCGGTGTCCAGCAAGCGCATGATCAAGCGCTACGAGTACGCCAACCAGCGCGTCGGCTATGTCGCCATCGAAACCGCCGGCACCCTGGACATGGACGTCGAGCTGAAGTTCTCGCTCGGCGAATCCGCCTTCAGCATCGACATCAAGAAGAACTTCATCGAGCAGCTGAAGGACATCTACAAGGCGCTGATCGCGATCGGCCGCCAGCAGGTCCGCGACAACGTCTCGCGCGAGAACGCGGTGCGCACCCTCGATGCGATGGGCGGCATGCTCAAGCTCAACAACCTGTCCGGCGAAGCCGCCGTGGTCGGCCACTTCAATGCGGTGCTCGACAACCTCAATGCCGCCGTGCTGGATCGCCACACCACCCGCGACTACACCCGCGTGTTCGAGCGCTACATCCACAACATCACCACGACCAGCGCGCCGCCGCCGCTGCCGGGTGCGTGATGCGTTGAGGTTGTTGCGTGCATGAAAGAAGGCCGGTGCGATGTTGTCGCGCCGGCCTTCTGCTTTTTGCATGGATTGATGGGGAATGTGTCGCGACTTGCGTCGCTCCCACAAGGCCCGATGCGTCCTGTGGGAGCGACGCAAGTCGCGACAGCCCTCACGCCGCCGTGATCGAGGTCCTGACGCAGTCGCGGCCGTTGGCCTTCGCGCTGTACAGCGCCTGGTCGGCGACCGACAGCGCGGTGTCCGAATCCACGTGCTTGCCGGGATCGATGGTGTGCACGCCGATGCTGGCGGACACGCGCAGCTTGTAGGCGCCGCTGACGCAGGGTTCCTCGACCAGTTTGCGGCGCAGGGCTTCGGCGACGTTCACCGCCGCGTGCAGGTCGTGGTCGGGCAGCACCACCACGAACTCCTCGCCACCGAAGCGCGCCAGCAGCGAGGACTCCTGCGCGCGCAGGGTCTGGCCGATGCGCTGCGCGGCCCAGCGCAGGCAGTCGTCGCCGACCAGGTGGCCGTACTTGTCGTTGATGGACTTGAAGTGGTCCAGGTCGATCATCAGCAGCGACACCGGGCGGCGGTCGTTGCGGCCTTCCTCGAGCAGGCGCTCGAAGGTCTCGTGGAAATGGCTGCGGTTGTAGAGGCCGGTCAGGCCGTCGCGGCGGCTGGAATCGCGCAGGCGACGGTGCGCATCCTCGAGTTGCATCAGCGCGCTGCGTACTTCCTGGGTGCGCTGCGCGACCTTGCGTTCGAGCTGCATGTTCGCTTCGGCGGCGATGCGCTCGTTCTCGTTGCGCAGCGAGGCGTAGCGGTAGCTCAGCGCGATCGACAGCAGCAGCATCTCCAGCGCCGAGCCGATCTGCACGCCGTATTCGGTGACCATGTTCTTCGGCACCAGGCCGAACGCGAGCGCGGCGATCGCGGCGGTACCTGCCAGGAACAGCGACCACGCGATCAGGAACAACCGGGCCGGGCCATAGCCCCGGCGCAGCACGACGATGCTGGAGATCGCCACCCACAGCACGCTGAGCAGCACCGCGCTGGTCGCCCAGGGCGTGACCACGCGATAGGGCAGCACCAGCGATGCGATGGCGAGCGCCGAGAAGATGGCGATCAGCACCAGGCTGCCGCGATTGCCCAGCGGGAAGCGCCGGGGCAGTTCGAGGAAGATGCGCGTGAACTGCTGCATCGCGACCAGCGCCAGGCAGATGGTCAGCGGCACCGCGACGTTCGCCATCCAGGTCCAGTTCGGCCACAGGTATTCGAAGGCGAAGCCGTTCATGGTGAACAGCACCAGGCCGAACGCGGTGATGTGCATCAGGTACCACGAATAGCTCGCGTCGCGCAGGCTCACCCACAGCACGAGGTTGTAGACGAACAGCGCCAGCAGGATGCCGTAGTACACGCCCATCACGAACTGGTTGTCGCGCGACAGCGACGTGAAGGCGGCCGGCGTGTACAGGTCCAGCGGCACCTGCATCGAGCTCTGGCTCTGCACGCGGACCAGCAGGTCGACGGACTGGCCGACCGGCAGTTCCAGCCGGAAGTTCGGATGGCGATAGGGAATGCTGCGCGAGGAGAAGGGCAGGTAGTCGCCGCTGGCCTGGTGCACGATGCGGCCGTCGGGATAGCGCGCATAGACATCGATGCGGTCGCTCAGCGCATAGCGCTGCACCAGCATCCAGCGCGGTTCGTCGCGGTTCTCGTTGAGCAGGCGGGCATGGAACCAGAAGGCGCCGCGTTCGAAGCCGAAGTTCGACTTGCCGCCGGGCAGGGGCGCGAACTGGCCGTCCTGCACGCGGCGGAAGGCATCCTGCGGCGTGTCGCTGCCGGTGCTGTCGTTGCGATAGCGGGTATGCGCGGAGAGCGAGGTCTCGGACAGCCCCGGCGCCAGGACCACCGCGTCCCGGGCCAGCGCGACGGGCGCGAGCAGGGCGCCCAGCAGCCAGGCAACGGCGCACAGCCAGATGCATCGGAACTGCATGCGTTTCCCCTGACCCCCGAGTCTCGGTCGATGGTAGTCCCTGACAGCGGATTTAGCATCATCCGTGCCATGCCGGGCGTCGGATTTCGTGCCGCCGTCACCGTTCCGGCATGCGTCTGGGCGCTTCGGCTGGTCGGCATACTATGGGCCGGTCTTCGTAAGGGCAGGAGGAGCGCGGATGAGGGGTGTCGCACACGGGGGACGGTGGTTCCTGTCGGCGGCGTTGCTGCCCGCCTGCCTGTTCCCGGCGATGGCCGCGGCGGCCCCGCCCGCGCCGGTGGCCCCGGACGCCGGTGGCCTGGTGACCGGCACGGTCTACGACGATCGCGACGGCGACGGCCGCCGCGATCGCGGCGAACCCGGCCTCCCCGGTGTCGCGGTATCGAACGGCCGTGCGCTGGTCCTCAGCGGACCCGACGGCGGCTACCGGATCGCCGTCGAGCCGGGGCAGACCGTGTTCGCGATCAAGCCCGCCGGCTGGCGCCACGCCACGGGCGACCCGGCCGCCCCGGGCGCCTGGCGGCACGTGCCGCAGGCCGCCGCCCCGGCACTGCGCTACGGCGGCATCCGCTCCGCAGCCGACGGCCCGTTCGACATCGGCCTGCGTCGCCAGCCGCGCGGCGATGGCCGGCTGGAGGTCCGGGTCTTCGCCGACCCGCAGGTGAAATCCCGCGCCGATGTCGGTTACTACGCACGGGACATCATCGACAGCGTGCTGGCCGAGCCGGCGCGGAAGCCCCGTCCCGAACATGCGCTTCCGGAGCTGGGCCTGAGCCTCGGCGACATCGTCGACGACGCGCTGGACCTGTATCCCGCGCTCAACGCCGAGACCCGCCGGATCGGCATTCCCTGGCTGCACGTCGCCGGCAACCACGACATGGACCTGGATGCCGCGCACGACGACGATGCGCTGCGCAGCTTCCGCGAGGTCTACGGCCCCGACACCTTCGCCTGGGAAGAAGACGAGGCCGTCTTCATCGGCCTGGACGACGTGATCCACCAGCCCGGTCAGCGCCCGGCCTACATCGGCGGCTTCCGCGAGGACCAGTTCGCCTTCCTCGAAGCCTACCTGCCGCGCGTGCCGAAGGACCGGCTGCTGGTGATCGCCGTGCACATCCCGCTGTTCGAGCCCGAGGACAAGGACACCTTCCGTGACGCCGACCGCGCGCGCCTGTTCGCGCTGCTCCGCGATTTCCCGAATGTGCTGCTGCTGAGCGGCCACAACCACGGCCAGCGCCACTGGCGACACGAGGCGCGCACCGGCTGGCAGGGCGCGACCCCGCTGCACGAATACAACGTCGGCGCGGCCTGCGGCGCATTCTGGACCGGCGCGCCGGATGCCGCCGGCATCCCCGACAGCACCATGGCCGACGGCACGCCGAACGGCTACGCCAGCCTGCGCATCGAGCGCGGTGGCCGATACGCCCTGGCCTGGCACGTCGCGCGCGCGCCCGACGACACCGGCATCGGCCTGTCCGCGCCGAAGGTGCTCAGGCGCGGCGCCTATCCTGCGTTCGGCGTGTTCGCGAACGTCTACATGGGCGAGGCCGACAGCCGCGTCGAGTTCCGCATCGGCGAGGGCGAATGGCAGCCGATGCGCCGGGTGAGCGCGCCCGATCCGCGCCTGCTGCGCGAGAACGTGCTCGATGCCGACGCCGAATCGCTGCGCGGCTACGACCGCTCGCCGGAAGCCAAGCCCTCGCCGCACCTGTGGCGCGCGGACCTGCCGACGGACCTGCCCGCCGGCACGCATCGCATCGAGGTGCGCGCGTTCGACCCGTGGCGCGGCGAACTGCGCGCGCAGGGCGAATACCGGCTGCAGGACTGGACGGGCGAATGAACGAAAAGACCGATCTGCCTGACGACCTGCCGGTCATTGCCTTCGACGATGCCGAGGCCTGGGAAGGCTGGCTCGTTGCGCATGCCGATGCGAAGGGCCTGTGGCTGAAGATCGCGAAGAAGGGCGCGGGCGTGACCACGGTGAACTACGCCGAGGCGCTGGACGTCGCGCTCTGCCATGGCTGGATCGACGGACAGAAACGCAGCTTCGACGACCGTTTCTTCCTGCAGCGCTTCACCCCGCGTCGCCCGAGGAGCCTGTGGTCGAAGATCAACATCGGCCATGTGGAGCGATTGATCGCTGCGGGCCGCATGCGCGAGGGCGGCCTGCGCGAGATCGACGCCGCGAAGGCCGACGGGCGCTGGGATGCCGCCTACGACGGCGCCCGTGCGATGGAGGTGCCGCCCGAGCTGGCCGCCGCGCTGGCCAAGAACCGCAAGGCGAAGGCCTTCTTCGAGACCCTCAATTCGACCAACCGCTACGCCGTGTGCTGGCGCGTGCAGACCGCGAAGAAGCCCGAGACGAAGGCGAAGCGCGTCGACACCCTGGTCGCGATGCTCGCGCGGGGCGAGAAGCTGCATTGAGGTCGGTGTGTCGTCGACTTGACGCTGGGCGCGACGCAAGTCGCGACCGGAAGATGCTGCGCTGGCCCTGACGCGACTTGCGTCGCGCCTGCAGGGCAAGCGATCGAAGCACAGGCGCTTCTCTTTCGAATTCGCGATCGGCTTCCGTCCCTGCCGGACGCGTCACGACCGCGTGGCGAGATCGCAACACGTCCATGCTGGCCGGATTCTGATACCGCATTGATCCCGAAGTGTGCTGGTCGGCGGCTGGGGGCCATGGAAGCATGGTGTCATCCGGTTCAAGGCAGAACCGCTTGCAGGGAGACAGGTACGTTGAATCCCGTTCCGGATTCGCCGCAATGAAGGCGGCCGCGTCCGACCCGGCAGGAGCCGCGCGCTGACCGAACGCATGCGGTGTCCACGAGGGTCGTCCGGCGGTGGTTTTCCGCGTTCGACCCACTCAGTTCCCATCCATCACCGACGTCGGCGCGATCGTGTCGCCCTGCGTCCGATTGCACAGGAGACGGACATGTCCAGGCAATTCCAGTTGTTGCAGCGCATCGCGCCTGCGAGCGATCAGGTCATCGACAACCTCGGCCTGCTGGCCGAATTCACCGGGACCTGGGTCGGCAAGGGATTCAATCTGATCGCACGCCCGAACAAGCAGGGCGGCAGCGTGTTCTTCCTGATGCTCAACGGCACCAGCGAGACGCTGGAGTTCACGCCGATCGGGGGCGCGGTGCCCAATCGCGGATCGGTGCAGGACGACATCTTCATCCATGGCCTGAGCTACCTGCAGCGTGTCAGCGACCTGGACACCTACGCGCCGCTGCACATCGAGCCGGGCTTCTGGCTGCACGTGCCGCCGACGACCGAGCCGCCCGCCGGCGACTCCTACGTTCGCCTGTCGACCATCCCGCATGGCGATTCGCTGGTGGCGCAGAGCGTGTTCGCGACCGAGGTGCCGGGCGGGCCGGTGCTGGCGCCCGTCGATGCCCTGCCGTTCCTCATCGTGCCGGGCACGCCCATTCCGGGCCTGAACCAGGTGCCGAATCCCGACCCGATCAACGTGCCCGGCTATCTCGATCCGTATCTGAATCCCGTGCTGCCGCCGAGCGTGATCACCCGGCATTCGGCAGCAGAGATCGTCGCCAACCCGGTGCTGTTGCTGCAGGAAGCCATCGCGAACCAGCAGATCGAGCGCACCGTGGTCATCGAAGTCTCCAGCGCGAACCAGGGCGGCATCCTGAACATCCCGTTCGTGGTGAAGAACGCCGACACCGTGCAGATGGATTCGATCTTCTGGATCGAGACCGTCAACACCGGGCAGAGCACGTTCCAGCAGCTGCAGTACGTGCAGCGCGTGATCCTCGACTTCGACGGCATCCACTGGCCGCACATCTCGGTCGCGACCCTGGTCAAGCAATGACGCCATCCTTCCGGCGAGCCTCGTGCTCGCCGGAAGGATGCCGAGGCCCGGAAGGCACCGAAGCCGCTGGAGGCGATGCTCGAATCGACGCGGAAGATCGTGGTCAATGCAATCACCGGCACGGCATGATCGACGCACGGATGCATGCGATCCGGATGATGCGGAATTGGTGGGGAGCTTTCGCACGGTTTCGTCCCCGGCACGGGGGGGGCTGGAGGTGCAGGCGCTCGCGTGCGCTAGACTGCGCCGTCGCTACCCATCAGTCTGCCCATGAAAGCCATCTTCATTCCCTGTGCCTTGATCGTCGCGCTTTCCGGTTGCGCTGAGGAATCCAGGGGGCGGCCGCTGACCGCTGCGGAATGTCGCGAACTGGCCGATCTCGAAATGGAGCAGAACATCAAGGCAGGCAATATGCGAGGCGTCATCCCGGAGGGGAGGAAGGCGATCGCTGCCAGGTCCGCCCAGCTCTGCGTCGAGACCGGCAACTTCACGACGACCTACATGACATGCATCAGGAGGTCCAGGTCGCCGGATGATTGGAAGTATTGCAAGTTCTGATCATGGCTGTGCGGCGCGACGTTCAAGCGATGTCTTGAAATCCTGCTTTCCACATGACCTGGGGATCGTCCAGCCCCAAGGCGGACGGTGCGCTGATCGCTGCCCGCGATCTGGTCTGCGCAGGCTCTGCCGCACGACGCATCGCCTGACCCGCCCCACGGGGTATCGGATCCCGCTACCCCCGGGGCAGGTGGGCTGAACCGGTCCGCTGCGGGTTGCAAAAGCGGGGGGCATGGCCGACGCTCCGGTCATGTCCGCCTTGCGCGGCCGGGGAAACGCCGTACGAGGACGGCTCGATATGGACGATGGCATCGTCGGGTTGTTGCTGCTGCTGGGGCTGGCGGTTCTCGCCGTTCCGCTGCTGCTGGTGATGGCGCTGGTGAAGATCGGCAACGCGAAGTTGCGGATCGAGACGCTCGAGCGCGACGTGACGCAGCTGGAGAACCGGCTGGCGCGGGTCGAGGAGGCGCGTGCCGATGCGGGCGCCGCGGCCCTCGCGGCGAGCGTGGCGGCGAAGGCGGCTGCGGCGCGGCCTGCGACCGTCAGCGCGCCCTTGTCCGAGTCCGTGCCGACGCCCGAGCCGTCGGCCGCCGCGCCGCCAGCGCCCGTACCGCCGTCCCCCGACGCCGCCGAGCGCCCGATCACGGGCCGCGCGCGTTTCGAGGTGCCCGATGCATCCCTGCCGCCTGCCGCGCCGGCTGCGAAGCCGGGCCCTGCAGTGCCGCCGCCGATGCCGCCCGCACCGTCGCGCGCCGACGCGCTGCCGCCGGCCGCGCCGCGTCCGCAGGCGCCGCGTCCGCGCCCGGAGCGCGAAACGCCCGATCCGGTGTCGATCCTGTTCGGCAAGGTCAAGGCCTGGTTCACCGAGGGCAACATCCCGGTGAAGATCGGCATGCTGGTGCTGCTGGCCGGCGTTGCTTCGCTGCTGAAATACGCCAGCGACCAGGGCTGGGTGAGCGTGCCGATGGAACTGCGCCTCGGCGGTATCGCCGCAGCGGCCATCGCCGGCCTGGTGTTCGCATGGCGACAGCGCGAGACGCGACGGTCGTTCGCGCTGTCGCTGCAGGGCGGTGCGATCGGCGTGCTGATGCTGGTGACGTTCGCGGCGTTCAAGCTGTACGGCTTCATCGAGGCCGGGCCGGCGTTCGCGATCACCATCCTGCTGGTCGCCGGGTTGGGCGTGCTCGCTGTGCTGCAGAACGCGCTGGCGCTGGCGGTGTTCGGCCTGCTCGCCGGCTTCCTCGCACCGATCTGGCTGTCCACCGGCAGCGGCAACCATGTCGCGTTGTTCTCCTACTACGCCGTGCTCAACCTCGGCATCTTCGGCATCGCCTGGCATCGCTCGTGGCGCCTGCTCAACCTGCTGGGCTTCGTCTTCACCTTCGGCATCGGCACGATCTGGGGCGTGCTCGATTACCAGCCGGCGAAATTCGCCAGCACCGAGCCCTTCCTGATCCTGTTCTTCGCGCTGTACCTGCTCATCCCCATCCTGCACGCGCGCCGCGACGATGGCGACGACGCGACGCAGCGGCTGGTCGACGGCACGCTGGTGTTCGGCACGCCTTTGGTCGCGTTCGCGCTGCAGGCGGGACTGCTGCAGGGCGAGCGCATGCCGCTGGCGTTCTCTGCGCTGGGACTTGCGGCGATCTACGCGGCGCTGGCCGGCCTGCTGCGCAACCGCGACCGCTACGACGGCGTGGTGATGGTGTATGCCGTGCTCGCGGTCGGCTTCGCCACGCTGGCGGTGCCGCTGGCGCTGTCGGCGCATGCCACGGCCAGCGTGTTCGCGCTGGAAGGCGCGGGCCTGGTGTGGCTGGGCCTGCGCCAGCAGCAGCGCCTGCCGCAGCTCGCGGGGTTGCTGCTGCAGCTTGGCGCGGCGGTGGCGTTCGTTGCGGGTGTCGGTGGCGTGTCGAGCGGCTTCGAGGCCGTGGCCGAGGTCGCGCGCACGCCGATCGCGAATCCGCAGTGCATGAGTGCGTTGCTGATCGCCATCGCCGGCTTCGTCACGGCCTTGGCGTATCGCGGAAAAATGGGCGGCGCGCCCGCGCTCATGGCGACGCTGTGGACGACGTGGTGGTGGTGCGTGGCTGGCATCGGCGAGATCGATGCCTTCGTGCCTCATGACCGTCGTCTGGATGTGCTGTTCGGCTTCGTCGTCTTCACGGGCTGGCTGGCCGCCGAGGGGCGCCGTCGCTTCGCGGACCTGCATGCGCTGGGCGGTATCGCCGCCGTCGTACTGGCGCTGGGCCCGCTGTTCGCGCTGGGCCAGACGGGCGAGCACCAACAACCGCTGGGCGAGTGGGGCTGGGCGACGTGGTTGCTGTTCGCGGCCCTGGGCTTCCGTGCGCTGGTGTGCCTGCGCGAGAGCGGATCGATCGTGCGCGGGCTTGCGCATGCCGGCTGGTGGTGGTCGTGGGTGACGATGCTGGCGCTGACCGCGTTCCATCTGGTCTACCGCAACGACGGCACTGCCGCGGCGATGGGCGACGGCTGGCGCATCCTCGCGCTCGGCCTGCCGGTACTGCTGTTCGCGCTGGTGCTGCGCCTGCGTCCGGCGCTGCTGGCGCCGCCGCTGGCGGAGGGCTTCGACGATTATCGCGGCCTGTTCGACGTGTCCGCTGCGCTGGTGCTGGGCGTGCTGTGGACGGTGTCGCTGTTCTTCCCGGGCGAAAGCGCGCCGCTGCCGTGGCTGCCGCTGCTCAATCCGCTGGAGCTGTGGCAGTTGGCGGTGCTGACGCTGCTGGCGCACTGGGCCTGGCACGAAGATGGCGCGGACACCTCCAGCGCAACCTCGTGGCGCGTGCCGGCGTTCGCGCTGTGCGCGTTCGCGTGGATCACCTTCGCCACGCTGCGCGCGACCCACCAGATCGGCGACATCGCCTGGTCGCCGTCGATGTTCGGCCACAACGAGGTGCAGACCGCGCTGACCGTGGTCTGGAGCGTGCTCGGCGTGCTCGGCTGGATCTACGGCTCGCGTCGCGGCGACCGCCTGCTGTGGGCCGCCGGCGCGGTGCTGATGGGCGTGGTGCTGCTGAAACTGGTGCTGATCGATCGCCAGCACCTGGGCACGCTGTTCGGAATCGTGTCCTTCCTCGCATACGGCCTGCTCTGCACTGCGGTAGGGTACTTCGCGCCGGCGCCTCCCCGGAGGTCGGCATCCCCGGAGATCAAGGCATGAATCGAATCCGCAGCGTCGTGGTCGGCGGCGTCCTGGGCATCGTGTGCGCCGTCGGCGTCGCACCCCAGGCCTCTGCAGGGCAACCCGCCGATTACGCGTACCGCTGGCCGCTGAAGGCCGAGGGCGACAGCGCGGCGTGGCAGTTCGAGCTGACGCCCGAGGTGTACGCGACCCTGGCGGATGCCGGGCTGCGCGATTTCGAGGTCTTCAATGCCGAAGGCAAGCCGGTGCCCGTGGCGCGCCTGACCGTGGACCCGGCGGCGACGCCGGGCGTCGCGCAGGTGGCGCTGCCGGCCTACGCGCTGCCGCGCGCTGCCGATGCGACCGCGACGCCCGACGACCTGGCGCTGCGCATCGAGCGCGACGCCGAGGGCCGGCTGCGCGTGCTGCAGGTCGAGACCGCGACCGATCCGGCGCAGCTCGCGATCGATTACATCATCGATGCCGACATGCGCCGCGATCCACGGCGGCCGTCGAGCGTGGACCGGCTCGACCTGTCCTGGCCCGAGCGCGGCGACGTGCGCGCGCGCTTCGTGCTGGAAGGCAGCGAGGACCTGGTGTACTGGCAGACCGTGGTGCCGGAGGTCGCGGTGGTGTCGCTGCGTCGCGGCGATGCGGTGCTGCAGCGTCGCGATGTCGAATTTCCGCCGAGCGCGCTGCGCTACCTGCGCCTGCGCCAGATCGACGGCACGCCGGTGCCCGGATTGCAGGTGAGCGCGCGACGCACCCGCGCGGGTGCGGTGGCGCCGGCGTGGCGACGCGAGACCGCCCGGTTCGTCGATGCGACGCCCGACCCCTTCGGCAGCGGGCAGGTGTACCGCTACCGCCTGCCGGCCAAGCTGCCGGTGGGGCGGGTCGGCATCCTGCTCGGCGCCGACAACGCCACGGCCCGGGTCATGGTCGACGCGCAGCGCGGCACCGCCACCGAGCAGCCGGGGGATGCGCAGGGCTGGGTGCCGGTCGGCGAGACCCTGCTGTTCCGCCTGCGTCAGGACGGGATGCGCATCGACAACGAGCCGCTGGTGCTCAGCGTGCCGCATGCCGCGCGCGAATGGCGCCTGCGCAGCCCGGTGGCCTTGTCGCCCGCACCGCTGCTGGAAGTCTTCTACCAGCCGGACCGCTTCGTCTTCCTCGCCCAGGGGCCGGGGCCGTACACGCTGGCGGCCGGCAGCGTGGTCGCGCGCCGCGACGACCTGCCGGTCGAGCAGGCGCTGTCGCCGCTGCGCCAGCGCCTCGGTGCGCAGTGGGCACCGCCGCTGGCCGTGCTGGGCGCGCGCGCGGAATCCGCAGGGCAGCAGGCCTATGTCGTCCCGGAGCCGCCGGTCGACTGGCGGCGCTGGCTGCTGTGGGCGCTGCTTGTGGGCGGCGCGGCGGCCGTGGGCGGCTTCGCCCTGGTGCTGATGCGCCAGCGCGCCGGCGGCGACGACCACGAGGCCGATGCCTCGGAGACCATCCGGGCGGCCTCGGCGCCGCGTCCGGTGGCGCGGTTTGATGCCGGCCCGCCGGAACAGGGACAATACGCGCCCCCTGACAGCGCACCTGTTCCTCCGGAGCCCCGAATGCCCATCGTCCGCATGACCGACCTCGACCTCGCCGGCAAGCGAGTGCTGATCCGCCAGGATCTCAACGTGCCCGTCTCGGACGGCAAGGTCACTTCCGACCAGCGCATCGTCGCCTCGCTGCCCACGCTGAAGCTTGCCTTGGAGAAGGGCGCGGCGGTGATGGTGATGTCGCACCTGGGCCGGCCGAAGGAAGGCGTGTGGAGCGAAGCCGACTCGCTGGCGCCGGTGGCCGCGCGCCTGGGCGAACTGCTCGGCCGCGACGTGCCGCTGGTGAAGGACTGGGTCGATGGCGTCGAAGTCGCACCCGGCCAGCTGGTCCTGCTCGAAAACTGCCGCATGAACGTCGGTGAAGGCAAGGACGACGAGGCCCTGTCGCAGAAGTATGCCGCGCTGTGCGATGTATTCGTGATGGACGCCTTCGGCACCGCGCACCGCGCGCAGGCGTCGACGCATGGCGTCATCAAGTTCGCGACGCAGGCTGCGGGTGGTCCGCTGCTCATGGCCGAACTCGACGCGCTGGCGAAGGCGCTGGAGCACCCGGCGCGTCCGCTGCTGGCCATCGTCGCCGGCAGCAAGGTCAGCACCAAGCTCGAACTGCTGTCGTCGCTGGTGTCGAAGGTCGACCAGCTGATCGTCGGCGGCGGCATCGCCAACACCTTCATCGCCGCGATGGGGCACGGCGTCGGCAAGTCGCTGGTCGAGACCGACCTGATCGACACCGCGAAGCAGATCATGGCCGACGCGAAGGCGCGCGGCGCCGACATCCCGGTGCCGACCGACGTGGTCGTCGCCCCGGCTTTCGCCGCCGATGCGCCGGCCACGGTGAAGGCGGTCGACGCGGTCGAGGCCGACGACATGATCCTCGACATCGGTCCGGACACCGCCGCGCGCTATGCCGAACTCATCAAGGCCGCCGGCACGGTGGTGTGGAACGGCCCGGTCGGCGTGTTCGAGTTCGACGCCTTCGGCAAGGGCACGGAAACGCTGGCCCGCGCGATCGCCGCGAGCAATGCGTTCTCGATCGCCGGCGGCGGCGACACCCTCGCGGCCGTCGACAAGTACGGCATCGAGGACGAGGTCTCGTACATCTCCACCGGCGGTGGCGCGTTCCTCGAATTCCTCGAAGGCAAGACCCTGCCGGCGGTGGCTGCGCTGGCGGCGCGCGCGGGCTGATCGAGCGCGGATTGTCTCCTGCGGGACAATGACGGCGACGCAGGAATGCGTCGCCGTTCTGCTGTGTGCGAAGGCATTTTTCGGCGGATCGACGAAGCAGTTCATGAGCGTTTTTCATGAGCGGCCGAATTCGATTTCCCTGCATTGATTGCTGCGCCGCGATGCTGATACCAAATGATCCGCGCACACGCTGCATCGCGTGGAAGAAGCCGGACGCGTCAGTCGGCCGCCACCCGGTGTCGCACGCATCGCGTTGCCGCGATGCGCGGACGCGCGTGCGCGCCACACGATTGCACACACAACAGTCCACAGGAGAATCGATACATGAAGTTCAAGTCGTTCGCCGCACTGTCCTCCGTCGTCCTGACCTCGCTCGCGATCGGTGCCGCTTTCGCGGCCGGTCCGACCAAGGCCACCCAGCTCGCCGTCGCCAAGCCGGGCGCGCAGTCGTCCTACAAGTCCAGCGGCAACTGGATGCGCGACCAGGTCGTGCTGCGCCAGATGCAGATGATGATCCGCCATGCCGGTCGGCCGATGTCCTCGGCGGAGATCAATCGCCTGCTCAACGCCCGCATCGTCGGCGGCACCACGGCTACCTCGGCCGACAATCCCTTCCAGGTCGCGCTGCTCAACAGCAGCATCGCCAGCAATTACGACGCGCAGTTCTGCGGCGGCAGCCTGGTGAAGGCGAATGTGGTCGTCACCGCCGGCCACTGCGTGTTCGGCAAGACCGCCAGCCAGATCCAGGTGCTGACCGGCACGCTCAGCCTGGCCAGCGGCGGTACCCGCCGCAACGTCACCAGCATCTCGATCCATCCCAGCTACAACGACAACACGCTGGACTACGATGTTGCCGTGCTGACCTTGTCCTCGTCCGCCACCGGCATTCCGCTGGCGTCGCTGGCCAGTTCGGACCCCGCTGCAGGCACGAATCTGCTCGTGACCGGCTGGGGCAACACCAGCGCCACGGGTGGCAGCTATCCGACCGCGCTGCGCAAGGCGACCGTGCCGATGATTTCCACCGCCACCTGCAATGGCTCCAGCGTGTACAACGGACAGATCACCACCCGGATGATCTGCGCGGGCTACCTGGCCGGCGGCATCGACAGCTGCGATGGCGACTCGGGCGGCCCGCTCGCGCGCGGCAGCATCCTCGTCGGCGTGGTCAGCTGGGGCCAGGGCTGCGCCCAGCGCAACAAGCCGGGCGTGTACGCACGCGTGTCGAACAGCTCGATCAACAGCTTCATCCGCGCGCGCGCCGGTCTCTGATCGCCGCGTCGTCGCAGCCGATGGCCCGTGCTGCACGGGTCATCGGCGCGAACCCGACCCCCGCTCCGGCGGGGGTTTTTCTATTGATGAGGCCGCGCTGGACCACGACACCACCGTCCTGGCCCGTGCCGTCACCGTCGTGCTGCAGCGCATCGTGATTTCTGCTGATTTTCCGGACTGTTATCGTCGTTTCGACGAATGCATCGAGACGCTTTTGTGCGGAATCCGCGGCGTGGCGCTGCGGAGTTGAATGCTGCGTTGCGGTTCTGCTACCAAGTCCATGCGCATGAAGCGCCTTCGCAGGCGAGGCCTTCCGCCTCGCGCCTCCCCGGGGCGAAGCGACGCATGCTGCCGGGTGTCCCGCGCGATGGTTTCCAACGCAACGGTCGGCGCCTGCCACGCATCCCATCACGTTCCAATGGAGTCGAACAATGAAATCCAGCGCATTTTCCAGCCTTGCCGTCGCCGTCCTGTCCACGCTCGCGATCGGTGCCGCGTTCGCGGCGGGCCCCGGCAAGGTCTCGCAGTTGACGCTCGCCAAGCCGGGGGCGAAGCCCGTCGTTACTGCCAGCAACAACCCGCTCCGTGACCAGGTCGTCCTGCGCCAGATGCAGATGACGCTGAAGCACGCGGGCCGCCCCCTGTCCGCTGCCGAAGCCGACCGCCTGCTCAACGCCCGGATCATCGGTGGCTCGCTGGCGGGCGCGGGCGACAATCCGTTCCAGGTCGCCCTGCTCAGCCGCAGCGTCGCCAACAACTACGACGCCCAGTTCTGCGGCGGTTCGCTGGTCAAGGCCAATGTGGTGGTGACCGCGGCGCACTGCGTGGTCGGCGCCAGCGCCAGCCAGATCGACATCCTCGCCGGCACGCGCAGCCTGGCCAGCGGCGGCACCCGCCACGCGGTCGCCAGCATCAGCATCCATCCGAGCTACAACAACAGCACGCTCGACTACGACGTCGCGGTGCTGACCCTGTCGACCTCGGCCACCGGCCTGCCGCTCGCCACGGTGATCGGCACCACCGATGTCGCCGACGGCGCCAACCTGCTGGTCACCGGCTGGGGCAACACCAGCATCTCGGGCACCAGCTATCCGACCGAACTGTACAAGGCCGTGACCCCGCGCATCTCGACGGCCGTGTGCAACGGCAACAAGGTGTATCGCGGCGCGATCACCGACCGCATGTTCTGCGCGGGCTACCTGGCCGGCGGCATCGACAGCTGCCAGGGCGACTCCGGCGGCCCGATCGCCCAGGGCAACACCCTGGTCGGCATCGTCAGCTGGGGCCGCGGCTGCGCCGGCAAGAACAAGCCCGGCGTCTACACCCGACTGGCCAACAGCACCCTGAACGCCTGGGTGCGCACCAACGCCGGGCTGTAATCGCGCCCGGTCTGAGTCGATGGCCCGTCGCGCACGGGCCATCGACTTGCATTCGAGGAGCCGCATCGGCATCGTGCCGCGCGTGAACACACTCTTCTTCGACCTCGACGGCACCCTCATCGATTCCGCCGTCGGCATCACCCGCTGCGTCGCCCACGCCCTCGACGGCATGGGCCACCCCGGCCTCCCCGAATCCGAACTGCGCCGCTGGATCGGCCCTGCGCTTCGCGTCAGCTTCGGCGCGCTGTTCGACGATCCGGCCGACGTCGAACGGGCGGTCGCGCTCTACCGCGAACGCTTCGAGATCGTCGGCTGGACCGAGCACACGATCTACGACGGCATCGGCGACACCGTCGCCACCCTGCATGCGGCCGGCCACCGGCTCGCGGTGGTGACCGCCAAGAACGAGCCGCATGCCCGGCGCATCGTCGAAACCCTGCCGTTCGGCCACTGCTTCGACGACATCATCGGCGCGACGCCCGACGGCCGCCTCAGCCACAAGCCCGAACTCATCGCCGAAGCCCTGCGCAGGCTCGACCTGCGTCCCGGCGAATGCACGATGATCGGCGACCGCCACCTCGACATCGACGGCGCACGCCACCACGGCATGCGCGGCATCGGCGTGCTCTGGGGCTTCGGCGGCGAAGACGAACTGCGCGCCGCCGGTGCGCATCTCCTGGTGCGCGCGCCGGGCGAGCTCGTCGCCATGTCCCCCAGGGTCAATCGCGCGGACTGACGCGCGGCCACCGGGATGTCCGGTGCATGTCCTCGCGGACATGCGCGACGCACGGCGCATGACGACGTTTCCATCGCGAAAAACACCATCGGCCGTGGTAGCGTTGGGCGATCCGAAGAGAGCCCCACGATGACCGAACAGCGCCGCCGCACCAAGATCCTCGCCACCCTCGGCCCCGCCACCGACGCTCCGGGCGTCCTCGACGCGCTGCTGCGCGCGGGCGTGGATGTCGTCCGCCTCAACTTCTCGCACGGCGATCCGTCCGGGCAGGTCGCGCGCGCCGAAGCGGTACGCGCCGCCGCCGCGCGCGTCGGCCGCGAGGTCGGCATCCTCGCCGACCTGCCCGGGCCGAAGATCCGCATCGAGAAGTTCGCGAACGACAAGGTCAAGCTGCGCGCCGGCGAACGCTTCGACCTGCTCGCGAGCGCCGACGCGCCGCCCGGCGACGAGACCCAGGTCGGCGTCAGCTACCTCGGCCTGCCGAACGACGTCGTGCCCGGCGACGTGCTGCTGCTCGACGACGGCGTGGTGCAACTGCAGGTCACCGCCGTGGAAGGGCCGCGCATCATCACCACCGTGCTCAACGACAGCGAACTGTCCAACCGCAAGGGCCTCAACAAGCTCGGCGGCGGCCTGTCGCTCGGTGCGATCACCGAGCGCGACCGCGAGCTGATCCATGTCGCGGCCGAACTCGGCGCCGACTTCATTGCCGTGAGTTTCTGCCGCAACGCCGAGGACATGAACGAAGCGCGCCGCGTCGCGCGTGCCGCCGGCAGCGATGCCGCGCTGGTCGCCAAGGTCGAGCGCGCCGAGGCGATCGAGAATCTGGTCGAGATCGTCGACGCCAGCGACGTGGTGATGGTCGCGCGCGGCGACCTGGGCGTGGAAATCGGCGACGCCGAACTGCCCGGCCTGCAGAAGAAGATCATCCGCACCTCGCTGGAGCGCAACAGGGTGGTCATCACCGCCACGCAGATGCTGCAGTCGATGGTCAGCAGCCCGATCCCGACCCGCGCCGAAGTGCTGGACGTGGCGAACGCGGTGATCGACGGTACCGATGCGGTGATGCTGTCGCAGGAAAGCGCCGCCGGTGCGTATCCGGTCAAGGCGGTCGAGGCGATGGCGCGCATCTGCCTCGGCGCCGAGCGCCAGTTCGAACACGACACCGACTTCGAGGCCGCGCCGCGCAACCTGGCGCGCGCCGACCAGGCGATCGCGATGGCCTCGATGTTCCTCACCGAGCACATCGGCGTGGGCGCGATCGTGGCGATGACCGAATCCGGCGGCACCGCGCGCTTCCTGTCGCGTTTCCGCGGCCGCGCGCCGATCTTCGCCTTCGCGCGCCATGGCTCGTCGCGCAGGCGCATGGCCATGATGCGCGACGTGTTCCCGATGGATTACGACAGTCGCGGTCAGACCCCGCGCGAGGCCGCGCGCGGCAGCATCGCCGCGCTGGTGCAGGCGGGGCTGCTGAGCAGCGGTGACCGGGTGATCTTCACCAGCGGCGAGCACATGGAAACCCACGGCGCCACCAACACGCTGCGCCTCCTCGAAGTGGGCGAGGATGGCCGTGCCGAGGGACTGGGCGAGCTGTAACGACCCTGTCGGTCACCACATCGATCGCGTCCTCGCCCTTGCAGCGTGCGACGCCGGGAGGAGGGCGATGTCGAATCGGTTCCGTGCGCTGCTGAGGGCAGCCTGCCTCGCGCTCGCCGCCACGTGCGCGATGACCGCGAGCGCGCAGCCGCGTGCGCCGTCCGACGCGCAGCTGCAGGCGGCTGCACGGGCGAGCTTTCCCGAGTTTTTCGAACTGCTGGCGTTGCCGAACGACGCGATCGAACCCGCCGACATCCGGCGCAATGCCGACTGGCTGCAGCGCGCGTTCGAACGTCGCGGCTTCAGCGCCCGGCAATTGCCGAACGACGGCAAGCCGATGCTGTTCGCCGAGTACGGCAAGCCGGTGCCGGGTCGCAGGACGATCCTCTTCTACATGCACTTCGACGGCCAGCCGGTGCTGCCGGAGCAATGGTCGCAGCCGAGTCCGTGGCAGGCCGTGGTGAAGCAGCGCGATGCGGCGGGTGCGTGGGTGCCGGTGCCGACGGCGCGGCTGCAGGACGCCGTGCTCGACCCGGAACTGCGCGTGTTCGCGCGCTCCGCATCCGACGACAAGGGCCCGATCCTGATGCTGCTCGCGGCGTTCGACGCGTTGCGCGCGGCGGGCATCGAGCCGGCGATCCACGTCAAGGTGCTGCTCGACAGCGAGGAAGAGAAGGGTTCGCCCACGCTGGGCGCGGTGGCGAAGGCGCATGCCGACCTCCTGCGCGCCGATGGCCTGCTGCTGTTCGATGGCCCCAGGCATGCGAGCAATCGCCCGACGCTGGCCTTCGGCAATCGCGGCGTGGCGATGGCGACCCTGACCGTACACGGTCCGCGCGCGCCGCTGCACAGCGGACATCACGGCAACTACACGCCCAATCCCGCGCAGCGCCTCGCCGCGCTGCTGGCGACGATGAAGGACGAGCAGGGGCGCGTGACCATTCCCGGCTACTACGACGGCATCGTGCTGACCGAAGCCGAGCGCGCGATCCTGGCCGAAACGGGCGACGACGAAGCGGCGATGCGCAGGCGCGTCGGCATCGCGAAGACCGATGCGGTCGGGTCCAGTTACCAGGAAGCGATGCAGTATCCGTCGCTGAACGTCCGCGGCCTGCAGTCCGCCGCCGTCGGCGACAAGGCCGCGAACATCGTGCCGCACAAGGCCGTCGCCGAACTGGATCTGCGCACCACGCCCGAGGCCGGCCCCGAGCGCCTGTTCGCGCTCATTCGCGACCATGTCCAGCGCCAGGGCTGGCACCTCGTCGACGGCGAGCCGACCGAGGCCGATCGCGCCACCTACGACCGCCTCGCCACGCTGCGCTATGGCGGCGGCAGCCGCGCGCTGCGCACGCCGATGGACGCACCGATCGGCGTCTGGGCCCATGCTGCCCTGCGCCGCAGTTTCGGCGACGCGCCGGACATGCGTCCGGTGCGCATCCGCATGATGGGCGGCTCGCTGCCGACCGACGAACTGGTCGATGCGCTGCAGGTGCCGTTCGTGATCGTGCCGCCGGTCAACGGCGACAACAACCAGCACAGCTTCGACGAGAACATCCGCATCGGCCATTATCTCGACGGCGTGCGCATGATCGCGGGGCTGCTGACGATGCCGTTCGGGGAGTGAGGAAGGCCGATTTGAAGCCGATGCTGAGCCGCAGTGATGCCGGCCACGGTGCGCGCTTCCTCTAGGGTGATGTCTCCACGGGGCATGTGTCCCGTGACGAACGGAGGCATATCCCATGACAGCTCGACCCAGCAAGACGAAGCGTCACGCTTCGCGTTCCGTCGCGCCTTCTCCCCGGAAGTCCATCAAGACGCCGGCGGTCGGCAGCGGGGGGGCGACCATTCCGAAGGTGGACGATGAGGTCCATTCCCTTGGTGCCGGCCGTGTCTGCCGAACCGATGCGCGTGGCCATGCTCTGCCCGGAAACGTGAATCCGTTGCAGCACAAGCTGCATATTTCCAATGGTTTCGTCGTGTTGTGGGCGCGTGATGTGGTGTTGCGCTGGCGTTTCAACGACGCGTCGTTCGCCGCGAAATTTCCCGATGCGGACGTCATGAAGCAGCGGATCCGCGACCTCTTCGCACAGGCTCAGGCCGCATGGGGCAAAAGCGCTCCGATCGGTTTCGCCGAGACCGATGACGTATGGGACTTCGAAATCGTCATGCGCCGCAACGATGATTGCGATGGCTCCAGCTGCGTGCTTGCGAGCGCTTTCTTCCCGGATGGCGGGCGGCATAGCCTCGACATCTATCCGAAAATGCTCGTCCAGTCGCAGAAGGAACAGGTCGACACGCTCATCCACGAAATGGGGCACATTTTCGGGCTTCGCCATTTCTTCGCGGATGTGTCCGAGACGAATTTCCCATGGGCTCGATACGGGGCTGAAAACAAGTTCACGATCATGAATTACGGCGATCTGAGCGAATTGTCCGATGCCGATCTGCATGACCTGCGTGAGCTGTACCTGCGTGCCTGGAGCGGCGAGCTTCAGCATATCAACGGCACCCGGATTGCCCTGGTCGAGCCATTCCATCGTCTGCTCCGGAATGCCACCGGTGGCCGTGCAGCCGCCTATCCTGCGACGTACCCGATATCCTGCCAGGAGTCCGATGCGCGCATGATGGCCGTCGGATGCGGTTGCAGGCGCCTGGGTCGGTGATCGCGCATGTGCCCTTGGCCGAGGCATGCGGACTCCCGCGCCTGGATTGACCTGCGGTCCATCCCTGTCCAGCACCATATGCCTGAGTTGACGGCGCGGATGGCGTCAGGCATCGGGTCGCGCACGGCTTCGCGCAGATGAAACCTCGTTGTCGCGAACCCTGAGACGCCGTCCGGGGATAATGACGTTCGCCCGGCGAGAGGCCGCGCGAGTCCCGCACTGACTCATGCAACGGGACATTCCGTCGTCGCGAGAAACGCGACATCAAGACAACGAAGAGAAAAGGATCCTCCATGAAGAAAACGCTCCTGGTCGCGTGCGCTGCCCTGCTGTTCTCCGGTTCCGCTTCCGCCGCCGGCTGGCAGTCGCTCGGACGCGTCAACGCGCTGACCGCCACGCCCGACACCCAGCAGTGCGAGCAGCGCGTCATCAACCACTACTGGAGTTCCAAGCCGGTGTACTACCCGGACACGGTCAACGTGTACTGGACGAACAACATCGAGTTCGTCTTCGATCGCAACGTCAGTTCGCTGCGCACCCTGGTCAGCAACGCGCCCGCCAATTCGCGCTTCAAGACCGCCGTGGATGCGTACAACGCGCAGCCGGCAGGCGCCAAGAGCCTGTATGCGTCGATCTCGGTCGGCCAGTTCCCGGGCGTGAGCATCAAGATGTCCTACGTCGACGCCAACGGCCTCACCCAGGGACTGGGCTGGGGCGTGGTCCCCGGCGAACTGCAGTATTACGAGCTGCAGCAGCGCTGCCCGATCTGATCCTCGGGGCTCGGATGGCCAGCGGGACCGGGGGCTTCGGCGCCCGGTCCCGCCTTGCACCCTTGTCCTGGCTCGTGCTGTCCGACAGGACACGCCTGGGTCCCGGCCCTGGCCCGGAGAGGCCCCGCAGGGCGGCTTTTCCGGGTCAAGTCATTGATTTTCCATGCTCTTGGGTCCGGTCCGTCGGGGTATAATGGCCGACTTTCCCGCCGCCCCTTCCAGGAATCCCAATGAGCATCGAACAGCTTGCCGACATCGCCCGCGCCATGGTCGCGCCGGGCAAGGGCATCATCGCCATCGACGAATCCAATGCCACCATCGCCAAGCGTTTCGAGAGCGTGGGCATTCCGAACAGCGAAGAGAACCGTCGCGCCTACCGCGAAATGCTGCTGACCACGCCGAACCTCGGCGAGCACATCTCCGGCGCGATCCTGTTCGACGAAACCATCCGCCAGTCCACCAAGGACGGCGTGCCGTTCACCAAGGTGATGATGGACAACGGCATCATCCCGGGCATCAAGGTCGACAAGGGCACGCATCCGCTCGCCGGCTGCCCGGGCGAAGTGGTCACCGAAGGCCTCGACGGCCTGCGCGACCGCCTGAAGGAATACGCCCAGCTCGGCGCCCGTTTCGCCAAGTGGCGCGCGGTCATCAACATCGGCGAGGACATCCCGTCCGGCACCTGCATCGAAGCCAACGCCCACGCGCTCGCGCGCTATGCCGCGCTGTGCCAGGAATGCGGCATCGTGCCGATGGTCGAGCCGGAAGTGATCATGGACGGCGACCACGACATCGAGACCTGCTACGAAGTCACCGAAGTCACCCTGCGCGCGCTGTTCGACGCGCTGTACCAGCACAACGTCATGCTCGAAGGCACCATCCTCAAGGCCTCGATGGTCATCTCGGGCAAGGACTGCGCCGAGCAGGCCTCGGTCGACGAAGTCGCCGAAAGCACCCTGATGTGCCTGAAGTCGGCGGTGCCGGCGATCCTGCCGGGCATCGTGTTCCTGTCGGGTGGCCAGAGCGACGAAGCGGCCACCGCGCACCTCGACGCAATGAACAAGCTCGGCCCGAACCCGTGGCCGCTGTCGTTCTCGTACGGCCGCGCCATGCAGTCGGCCGCGCTGAAGATCTGGTCGCAGGACCTGGTCGGCAACGTCGCCAAGGCGCAGGAAACCGTCTACGCCCGCGCCCGCGACAACGGCCTCGCTGCACTCGGCAAGTGGGCGAGCTGAAGCCGCTTGCGCGGCACTGCCGCGCGGCCTCAGCGAGCGCCGCGAGCCCTGCGAGAGGCCGCGGAACGAGCTGACGACCCTCGCGCAGGGTGCCGCCGGACAGGTCGGGCAGCGCTCGTTTCGCTGAACGAACCACAAGTCGTTTGGCCCGATTCGGCACAGAGAATCGACCCCGCGCACACCGCAGACGCCGGCAGAGTTGCCGGCGTTTGTCGTTTCAGGGGCTCAGGCGGTGTCGGTCTCGGCCGCGCCGCCGGTACGCAGTGCGGTCTTCTCCGCCCAGCGTCGATCGATGGCGTCCAGCGCCAGGTCCGCGGCGGTCTTCAGCACGGTGAACACGATCAGCACGCCGGCATTGCCTTCGCCGTCGCTGCTGGTGCCGAACAGCAGGATCAGGTGCATCGGCACGATCCGCAGGTAGGGCGTGGCCATCATCCGCCCGAGGTTGGGCACGCCGCGCAGGTCGGCGGCGTGCTGCACGGCGTAGGTCGCACGCTGCGACAGCACGAACGAGACGCCGCAGGCCAGCAGGGCCAGCCAGTTCCACAAGCCGTCCACCCAGTGGCTGTCGAGCAGGAACACGAGGTAGCCGACGTGGAAGAAGCCGTAATGGAAGGCGAAGAAGCTGGCGGTGGACCGCTTGCCGCTGTCGTCTTCGGGTACCGGCTTGCCGCCGGAGGTGAAGCCCTTGGTGCTGAAGCGGTCGAGGTTGAGCATGCGCTTGCGCGCGTACCAGCCGATGACCACGCTCTGGATCCAGTACGGCCACAGCAGCCAGGCCGGCGACCAGTCCAGCACGATCGCCGCGACCAGGGTCAGGGCATTGGCCATCACCAGATGGCGTGCGGAAGGACCTCGCCAGACGCTTGCAGGCTGTGGGGACGACACGGTTGACCCTCCCTCCGGAACGCATCGTTTCCGATCCTGCCATCGCATAGGTCAAAGGTCACGACCGCCCGCGATGCCCCGTCCGGGCCATGCGCTGCCGCTACAATCGGCCGGGATTGCCCTCCGGATCGCACGATGTCCCCACGCCTCGCTTCCTCGGTGTCTTTTCCCCGGTTCCCCGCGCCGTGCGCACGCGCGACGCGCATCGCGACCGCGCTGGTGCTGATCTGCGCGCTCGCCGCCTGCGGCGACAAGGAGGCGGCCGGTGGCCCCGGCAAGGGTGGCCCGGGTGGTGGCAGGGGCGATCGCCCGGTTCCGGTCACCACGGTGCGCCTGCAGCCGGAATCCTTCACCGACACCCTGATCGCCATCGGCACCGTCAAGGCGCGCGAGTCGGTGACGGTGACCGCCAAGGTCAGCGAGATCGTGCAGACCGTGCATTTCGACAGCGGGCAGGAGGTGCGCGCGGGCGCGCCCCTCGTTACCCTGTCCGATCGCCAGCAGCAGGCCGCGCTGAACGAAGCGCAGGCCAACGCCAGCGAAGCCGACCGCCTGCTGCGTCGGCAGAGCGAACTGGTGCAGCAGCAGCTGATCGCGCGCGCCCAGGTCGACAACCAGCGTGCCGCGCGCGACGCCGCGCAGGCGCGCGTCGCGCAGATCCGCGCGCAGCTCGCCGACCGCGTGGTGCGTGCGCCGTTCTCCGGCGTGCTCGGTCTGCGCCAGGTCAGTCCCGGCGCGCTGGTCACGCCGGGTACGCCGATCGCCACGCTCGACGACATCTCGCGGGTGTACGTCGACTTCCCGCTGCCCGAGTCGCAGCTGTCGCGCGTGGGGCCCGGCCAGCGCATCGATGCGCGCGCCGTGGCCTATCCGGACCAGAGGTTCGAGGGTACGGTGCAGACGGTCGATGCGCGCATCGATCCCGCCACCCGCGCGGTGCAGGTGCGCGCCGACCTGCCCAATCCGCAGCGCCTGCTGCGTCCGGGCATGCTGATCAACGTCGAGATGTCCGGGGCCACGCGCAGCGCGCTGCTGCTGCCGGAGATCGCGGTGACCCAGATCGGCCGCGACAGCTACGTGTTCCGCGTCGGCAAGGACGATGCCGTCGAGCAGGTGAAGGTGGTCGTGGCCGCGCGTCGCGCGGGCAAGGCCGAGATCGTCGAAGGCCTGGCCGCCGGCGACCGCGTCGTGGTCGACGGCACCGGCAAGCTCAAGCCCGGCGACCGGATCAGCGAGGCTGCGGCGAAAGCGCCTGCCGATGGCAAGGCCCCTGCCGACGCGGCGGCTCCGGCCTCAGCCGCGCCGCCCGCCGCGAAGCAGGGATGAGGAACTGACCATGCGCCTCTCCGACGTCTCGATCGAACGGCCGGTTTTCGCCACCGTGCTCAGCCTCATGCTGATCGTGGTCGGCCTGATGTCGTACTCGCGACTCACGCTGCGCGAGCTGCCGGCGATCGATCCGCCGGTGGTCTCGGTCGACGTGACCTATCCAGGCGCCTCGGCCGGCGTGGTCGAGACCCGCGTCACCCAGGTGCTGGAGGATGCGCTGGCCGGCATCGAGGGCATCGAGACCCTGCAGTCGCGCAGCGTCAACGGGCGTTCTGCGGTGACCATCGAGTTCACCCCGGAACGCGACATCGAGGCCGCTGCCAACGACGTGCGCGACGCGGTCAGTCGCGTGCTCGATCGCCTGCCGCAGGAAGCCGATCCGCCGGAAGTGGAGAAGGCCGACAGCGATTCGGAAGTGATCCTGTGGTTGAACATGAGTTCGACCGCGATGGATACCCTGCAGCTGACCGACTACGCCGAGCGCTACGTCGTCGATCGCCTGTCCGCGCTCAATGGCGTGTCGCAGATCCGCGTCGGCGGCCAGCAGCGCTACGCGATGCGCGTATGGCTCAACCGCGATGCGCTCGCCGCGCGCGGCCTGACCGCCGCGGATGCCGAGAGCGCGCTGCGCCGCGAGAACATCGAACTGCCGGCCGGGCGCATCGAATCGCAGGACCGCGATTTCACCCTGCGCGTCGAACGCAGCTACCGCAAGCCCGAGGACTTCGCGCAGATCCCGCTGGGCAAGGGCAACGACGGCTACATCGTGCGCCTGGGCGACGTGGCGAAGGTCGAGCTGGCCTCGTCCGAACGCCGCGCCTATTTCCGCAGCAACGGCCAGCCGAACGTCGGCCTGGGCATCGTCAAGACCTCCACCGCCAACAGCCTGGACGTGGCCCGCGCCGCGCGCGCCGAGGCCGAGCGCATCCAGGCCGGCCTGCCGCAGGGCACGCGCATCTTCGTCGCGTTCGACAGCACGGTCTTCATCGAATCGGCGGTCGAACGCGTGTGGTCCACGCTGTTCGAGGCCATCGCGCTGGTGCTGCTGGTGATCTGGCTGTTCCTCGGCAGCGCGCGCGCCGCGCTGATCCCGGCGGTGACCGTGCCGGTGTGCCTGATCGCCGCCTTCATCGCGCTCTACGCATTCGGTTTCTCGATCAACCTGCTGACCCTGCTCGCGCTGGTGCTGTGCATCGGCTTGGTGGTCGACGACGCGATCGTGGTGCTGGAGAACATCCAGCGACGCGCCGACCTCGGCGAACCCGCGCTGGTCGCGGCCAAGCGCGGCACCAAGCAGGTCGCGTTCGCGGTGATCTCCACGACCGCGGTGCTGGTCGCGGTGTTCCTGCCGATCGGCCTGCTCGAAGGCAATACCGGGCGCCTGTTCCGCGAACTGGCGGTGGCGCTCGCGGCAGCGGTGGCGATCTCGGCGCTGGTCGCGCTGACGCTGACGCCGATGATGTCGTCCAAGCTGGTGCGTCCGCACGACACCGAGAAGCCGAACCGCTTCCATGCCGGCATCGGCCGCTTCCTCGACCGCGTCTCGAATGCCTACCGCCGCCTGCTCGAACGCACGGTCGATCGCGTCTGGCTGTTCGGCGGCCTCATGGTCGCCACGCTCGTGGCCACGTTCTTCCTGTTCAAGCTGGTGCCCAGCGAGCTGGCGCCGCCGGAGGATCGCGGCGTGTTCTTCGCCTCGATCGTCGGCCCGGAAGGCGCGGGCTTCGACTACACCGTCGGCCAGGTGCAGCAGGTCGAAAGCGCCTTGCTCAAGCAGGTGGGCGAGGGCAAGCCGCTGCAGCGCGTGAACACGCGCGTGCCCGGCGGCTTCGGCGCCAGCGAGGAAATGCACACCGGCCAGGCGATCGTGTTCCTGCACGACTGGCGCAACCGCGATCTCAGCACCGACGACGTGGTCCAGCAGGTGCGCAAGGAGATGGGCGCGCTGCCCGGCGTGCGCGTGAATCCGCAGGTGCGCTCCGGCCTCACCCGTGGCGGTGGCCAGCCGTTCCAGCTGGTGCTCGGCGGACCCGAGTACGGTGAACTTGCGGCGTGGCGCGACCGCGTGCTGGCGCGGATGGAGAAGAACCCGAACTTCTTCGCCGCCGATTCCGACTACAAGGAAACCCGGCCGCAGATGCGCGTGGTGATCGATCGCGCGCGCGCCGCGGACCTCGGTGTGTCGGTCACCGAGATCGGCCGCACCCTCGAAACGATGATGGGCAGCCGCCGCGTCACCACCTTCGTCGACAACGGCGAGGAGTACGACGTGATCCTGCAGGCCGACCGCGCGCTGCGCGCCGAGCCTGCCGACCTGGCCGCGATCCAGGTGCGCGGCAGCAATGGCGAACTGATCCCGCTGTCGAACCTGGTCAGCCTGACCGAGCTGGCCGAAGCCGGCAGCCTCAACCGCTTCAACCGCCTGCGCGCGATCACCATTTCCGCCGGCCTCGCGCCGGGCTACCGCATGGGTGACGCGATCGCCTGGGCCGAGCAGGTGGTGCGCGAGGAATTGCCGGGCACCGCGCAGGTCGACTGGAAGGGCGAGTCGCGCGAGTTCCAGAAGGCCGGCAGCGCGGTGCTGATCACCTTCGCGCTGGCGCTGCTGGTGGTGTATCTGGTGCTGGCCGCGCAGTTCGAGAGCTTCATCCATCCGATCGTGATCATGCTGACCGTGCCGTTGGGCGTGGGTGGCGCCTTGCTGGGCCTGTGGATGGCGGGCAGCACGCTCAATCTCTTCAGCCAGATCGGCATCGTGATGCTGATCGGCCTGGCGGCGAAGAACGGCATCCTCATCGTCGAATTCGCCAACCAGCTGCGCGACGAAGGCCGCGAGGTCCGCGACGCGATCATCGAATCCTGCGCGGTGCGCCTGCGTCCGATCCTGATGACCTCGGTCGCCACCGTGGTCGGCGCCATCCCGCTGGTCGTCGCCGGCGGCCCCGGCTCGGCCAGCCGCTTCACCATCGGCATCGTCGTGATTTTCGGCGTGACCTTCTCCACGCTGCTGTCGCTGTTCGTGGTGCCCGCGTTCTACCGTCGCCTCGCGCCGTACACGCGCTCGCCGGAAGCGGTGAAGCATCGACTGGAGAAGCTGGAATCGGAGACGCCGCCGGTGGGCGGGCATTGAACGACGGCGGGACAACCTCGCGCAGTCCCGCGCGCGTCCGCCTCGCGCGCGTGATTGGCTGGATCTACCTCGGAATCGGTGCGTTGTTCCTCGCGGGAATGTTGGCGCCCTTGTGGTGGCCGTTGCCGCACGACGGTGAGGATGGTCAGGGCGAATGGTTGCCGCTGGCCCTGCCTTTCATGCTGCTGTTTCCGATCACGTTCACGTTCGCCGGTTATCGCGTTCTCCGTCATCCGCCGCTGCATCGGCGCCGCACGTTGTTGCTCGGCTTTATCGGGCTCACTTGCGCGTGGTTGGCATGGTTCGCATTCCGGCAGATGTCCTGAGCAACCGGGCAGCTATCCGAGCGCTGCGCGATACCGCGCGGCCATCGCATCGTCGAACAGGCAGAACACCACGCGCAGGTTCTCGCGTGCATGGGCACGAACCGTGCGCACCGCGATGTCGGCGGCCTGCTCCGGCGGATAGCCGAACACGCCGCAGCTGATCGCGGGGAAGGCGATCGAATCGATCCCATGCGCGTCTGCGAGCTGCAGTGCGTTGCGATAGCAGGACGCCAGCAGCTCGGGTTCGCCTTCGCGCCCGCCGGACCAGACCGGGCCGACGGTGTGGATGATCCAGCGCGCCGGGAGGTCGAAGCCGGGGGTGATCCGTGCCTCGCCGGTCGGGCAGCGCACGAAGGGCCGCACCATCGGGATCGCCTTGCAGGCCTTCGACAGGTCCGGCCCGGCGGCGCGGTGGATGGCGCCGTCCACGCCGCCACCGCCGGACAGCGCCGCGTTCGCGGCGTTGACGATGGCGTCCAGGTCCAGCGTGGTGATGTCGGCCTGGAGGATTTCGATCCGGATGGGGGCGGTCGGCATGGGCGGCGTCGATGGCGGGCGATCGCGCTATGCTGCATGCGGGCCGGCCAACGGGGAAGAGACATGGGCGTTCAATCGGACGTGCCGCAGGCGGTGATCGATGCCCTGCTGCGCGGCGACAAGATGGAAGCGATCAAGCTGCTCCGTGAAGCGACCGGTGGCGACCTCAAGTCCGCCATGGAGATGGTGCAGCAGGTCGCCGCACAGGTGCAGGCGGCCAAGCGCAGCGGCGCCCACAGCGGCCCGCACCACCAGCCCGAGACCGCAGGGCAGCGCGAGAACCGGGAGCGCACCGAGACTTTCCTGTCCGGCCAGCGCACGCCGACGGTCATGCCCGGCGACCGGGGCGGACGCGGGCTGCTGATCTGGCTGGTGATCGCGATGGCCCTGGCGGCGGCCTGGATCCTCTTCGCGCCCTGACGATCCGCAGGCCCGGGGGCTGCAGCGCGTAGAATGCCGGCCATGTCCGATCGATCCCCGTACGAGAAATTCCAGTCCGCGTCCGCCGGTGACGGCCCGCGCGGCGGTGCCCGCAGCCAGCGCGATGCCGAGCTGCGCATCCACGGCCTGAACGCGGTCCGCGCCGTCTTCGAGCACCGGCCGCAGGCCATCCGCAAGCTGTACCTGGCCGAAGCGCGCATCCCGCAGCTGCAGCCGCTGCTGAAGTGGTGCGTCGCCAACCGCGTCGGCTATCGCGTGGTCGATCCGGCCGATCTGCAGAAGCTCGCCGCCAGCGCGCACCACGAAGGCGTGGTCGCCGACGTGCTGCGCGAGGAACCGGCCTCGCTCACCGCCTGGCTGCGCGACCTGCCGGCCGGCCCGTGCTGCGCCTTGTGGCTCGACGGCGTGGGCAACCCGCACAACCTCGGCGCGATCCTGCGCTCCTCCGCGCATTTCGGCGTGCGCGCCGTGCTGATCCCCAAGCATTCGACGCTCGCCCTGTCCGGCGCCGCCGCGCGTGTCGCTGAAGGCGGCGCCGAGGCCGTGCCCTTCGTGCGCCTCGGCCGCGAGGACAATGCCATGGCGCAGCTGCGCGGCGCCGGGTTCTCGCTCGCCGCCACGGTGGTGCGCGGCGGTGCCGATCTCTTCTCGGCGAAACTGCCGCAACGCCTGGTCTACGTGCTCGGTGCCGAAGGCGAGGGCATGGACGCGGAACTGGCCAAGGCCTGCGACATGCGTCTGTCGATCCCCGGCAGCGGCGCGGTCGAAAGTCTCAACGTCGCCGCCGCCACGGCGGTGTTGCTGGCGGCGTGGGCGCGGTCCAAGGCATAGGGTGCGGCTGGCCCTGAGGTCTCCCCACGTTTTCTCTTGATGGATTATCGAGTTAGGTCAGCGAATCCTTCTCTGTCATCCCGAGCCGAAGGCGAGGGACCTGCTTGTTGCTTCTTCAAAGCAGTCGGAAGGATTTTCCGCCCGTCCTGTGTTTCGCTCGCTGTCGCGAGCGAGCCACTCTTTCTTTGCTTGTGCAAAGAAAGAGTGGCCCAAAGAAAGCACACCCCGTCGGTTGCGCCCGGCGCTGTGCGCCGGGTCCACGGGCTTCGCGGGGTTTTTCGACAAGACGTCCGTGTCTTGTCGAAAAACGCGCGGCGTCCTGCCGCGCGCCCTGCGGGCCTGATCCGCGAAGCCCGTCGCAACCAGGGGCCCCGGTAAATCAAGATCAAAAACAACGCTGGCTGACGGATGGTGTGGGAGCGCGGATATCCCGAGATTTCTTCCGGAAACGTGGGGAGACCTCAGAGCGAGCCGCACCCTGTGCGAAGCATGACCTGCGGCTCACGTCATCCGCTTGATCGCCTGCAGCACCTCTTCATACTCCTTCGCGCGCTGCGGTTCCTGCAGCATCGCCTTCAGCGCGGCGGCCATCGCGGCGTCGAGCAGCACGCGGCGCAGTGCTTCTTCCTGGGCGTGCTGGATCCGCTGCAGCGTGTCGACGAAGCTGCCCGTGCATTGGCGCAGTGCCGCGTTGAAACCGTCGGCATGGCCGAGCACGGTGTCGTTGGAAAAGCGCACCGCATCCTTCACCACGTCCGCGAGGCCGGCGGATTCCTCTTCCCTATGGTCGCGGGCGCTGTCCGCATCGACTTCGGCCGCGCTTGCCTGCATGGTTTCGGGCCTGGCGGTCACGGGCGCGCCCCGAAACGCATTCAGCACCGTGAGCAGGCTGGCGAGATTGTCGGCGAGGCCGGTCTGCGCGACCTTGTCGGTCGCGCCCGCAGCGGCTGCGGTATCGATGCTGTAGATCTGCATCACGCCCTGGTTGGCGGCAGCCTGCGCGAGCGTGTTCATCTGCTGCTGCGCGGCGACCGCGTTCTCGAAGAGGATGCCGGTCGAATGCGCGATGGTCTGGTAGATCATGCCCATCGCGATGGCCGGCGATTCGCCGACGACCTTCGTGTTGTTCTGGGTAACGGCGTCGGTGACCTGGGAATTGACTGCGGTGGGGAAAGCCATCGTTCGCTCCTTGTCGTGATCGTGTCGGTTCCGATCGCGTCATGCGCATCGGAACCGGTCTTCCAATGGATCGTAAGGCCATCGCGCGGCGATGGCGTGGATCAGTTCTGCATCTCCGGGCCGAAGCCCCGACTCAGGGCTTCGCTGCCTCGGCCTTCGGCGCACTGCCGAAACCGCCTTCCGCCGAGGCGGCGAGATAGGCGAACACGGTGTACGCGGCGGTGTTCTGCGCCAGCGCGGCGGGGTCGACCTTGTCCAGCGTGTCGTCGGGCGTGTGGTGCAGGTCGAAATAGTCGGTGCCGTCCTGTCCCAGCCAGGCCCAGGCGGCGCCGACCGCGGCGATCGGGCCGACATCCGGGCCCGGGCCGCCCTTGGACAGCGCTTCGATGCCCAGCGGCTTCAGCGCTTCGGCGATGCGCGCGGCGGCGGCCTGCGCATGCGGCGCGGCACTGGTGTTGAAACCGTAGATGCGACCGGCGCCGAAATCGCTTTCGGCGACGAGCTGGTGCGCGGCGATCGCGGCCTTCTGCGACTCGGCATAGACCTTGCCGCCGTAGAGGCCCTGTTCCTCGTTGGCGAAGGCAATCACGCGGATCGTGCGCGCCGGGCGCTGCGCCTTCGGCAGCATCGCGATGCGGTGTCCGGCGGCCATGGTGATGGCCACGCCGGCGCCGTCGTCGACCGCGCCGGTGCCGAGGTCCCACGAATCCAGGTGCCCGCCGATCACCACGACTTCATTGCGCAGCGTGCGATGGCTGCCGGTGATTTCGCCGATGACGTTGTGCGACGTGGCCGTGCCGTCCCAGCCGCAGTCGAGCGCGACGCGGATGCGGATCGGCTTGCCGAGTGCGATCAGTCGCGACAACTGCTCGGCGTCCGGCACCGACAGTGCCGCCGACGGGATCGGCGTGAGGCCGTCGTCGAAGCGGGTAATGCCGGTGTGCGGGTTGCGGTGGCTGTCGGTGCCGGCCGAGCGCATCACGAAGGCCGCCGCGCCGGCGCGGATCGCCGCCGACGGGCCGCGACTGCGCACGCGGCTGCCCGGGCCGTAGCCGCTGCCGTCGCGCGAACGTTCCATGCGGTAGTCGACGAAGGCGATCTTCCCGGCGAGCGAGCCGGCGGGCGCGGCTTCCAGTGCGGCGAGATCGGCGAAGCGCACGACCTCGGCCTCGACCGTGCCGGCGGGGCTGCCGCCGAGCGCGGTGAGCGTGAGCGGCTGCGCGTGGTCGCCGACGACGGCGGCGGATTCGCTGCGCCGCACCCATTTCGGGAAGCTCACCGGCTGCAGCCAGACCTTGTCGTAGCCGAGTGCCTTGAACTTGGCTTCGGCCCAGCGCACGGCGCGGGCATCGGCCTCGCTGCCGGCCAGGCGCGGGCCGATCTCGGTGGTCAGCGATTCGAGCACCCGCCACGCAGTGCCGTCCTGCAGGGTCGCGTCGCGCAGCGGGCCGGCCTGGGCGAAGGCCTTGTCGGGAATGCGCGTCTCGGGAACGGCGGTGCCCGAAGGCGAGGCGGCGAAAGCGGTGGACGACACCGCCAGGGCGATGGCGGCGACCAGCGACAGGCTCGAACGCATGGGCGATTCCCGGTGCGGAAAAGAGGAAGCCGCGAGCGTAGCAGCCCGCGGCTTCGCTGGATGAGGACGGGATCGCACACGGCGTTTCCCGCCGGGAACGATCAAGTCACCGTACTCATGCGAACGTCATCATGCAGGCATGCGTATCGCCGAGTGCGCGTGCAGGCAGGCTCACTTCTTCAGCGAATCGCGGATCTCGCGCAGCAGCAGCACGTCTTCGGGCGTCGCCGCTGGAGCGGCCTCTTCTGCCTTCTTCAGCCGGTTCATCGCCTTGATGACGAGGAACAGCACGAACGCGATGATCGTGAAATCGATGATGGTCTGGATGAAGGCGCCGTACTTGATCGCCACCGCCGCGGCCGCTTCCTTGCCGTCGGGACCGATCACGGCCTCCTTCAGCACCCACGCGGCCTTGCTGAAATCGACCCCGCCGCTGATCGAGCTGATGATCGGCATGATCACGCCATCGACCAGCGCGCTGACGATCTTGCCGAAGGCCGCACCGATCACGACGCCGACTGCCAGGTCGACGACGTTGCCCTTCATCGCGAATTCCTTGAACTCGCTCATCATGCCCATGCCGCTCTCTCCTGCTGTGTTGGGGTGGAGAAAGTGTAGCGACGCGTCCGCCGGGCAGGACCCGCCTGGCGACTTTTTTTCAGCGGGGCGGGGCGATCCGGCAGTCCAGGCGCAGCACGTCGTCCAGCGCGCCTTCGCAGACGTCGCCCGGCTGCAGCGCGGCCACGCCGGCGGGCGTGCCCATGAACACCAGGTCGCCGGCCTTCAGTGCGTAGAGCTTCGACAGCTCGTGCAGGATCTCCGGGACGTCCCAGATCAGCATGTCGAGCGTCGACTGCTGGCGCAGCGCGCCGTTGACCTTCAGCGACAGCGTGCGCGGGGCGAGGTCGCCGAGGTCGGCGGCGGGGACCAGGGCGCTGATCGGCGCGGCCTCGTCGAAGGATTTGCCGGTGTCCCAGGGCAGGCCCTTGGCCTTGGCGGCGGCTTGCAGGTCGCGGCGGGTCAGGTCCAGGCCGATGCCGTAGGCGAAGACGAGGCGGCCGGCGTCTTCGGGGGCCAGCACGCCCGGCGGGGCGTCTTCGCCCAGCGCGACGACGAGTTCGATCTCGTGGTGCAGGTCCTGCGTACCCGGCGGGTAATGCGCCACGCCGTCCAACACCAGGCTGTCGGTGGGCTTGAGGAAGAATACCGGCGTGCCGCGCTCGGCCTTGGACGCAGGCGCGGCGGCGCCCATCTCGCGGGCGTGGTCGGCGAAGTTGCGGCCGACGCAGTAGATGCGGCGGACCGGGAAGAGGCCGGAGACGGTCTTGCCGGCAACGGACAGGCGCACCGGGGCCGGTGCGGGGATCAGGTCATGGGGTGTCGTGTTCATGCCCGCATGATCGCGTGCGGGCCGGCATCGCGTCGAGGGTGCGCCTTGGCGGCGCGCCCTCGGGATCGGCTCAGCGGCCGGTGGTCAGGACCGGCTTGCGCAGCACGCGGTACTCGCCGTCGAGGGTGCGCGCGTCGCTGGCTTTCGCCACCGGCTTGCCGCGCTGGCGCAGCAGGCGCGAGACCAGGGTGAAGCCCAGCATGGCCGCGCCGATGATCAGGCCGAACACCAGCAGCACCGCGAGCAGGCCCACGCCGACGAGGGTGAGCAGCACGCGCAGGGCGCGGTGGCGCGGCTTGCGCGGCGTCATGAACTCGCGGAACGCCTGGCGGCCGAAGTGCACGCCGGTGCTGGAGAAGAACGTGCTGGAGGAGAAGGACTTGCGGAGGAAACGGGGGATGCGCATGGGTCTGGATCGTGCGAACGGTGGCCGGGGGGCCGACGGACCCAGTATCGGACGCGGATCGGGCGGGCGTGTGAGAAGTTCGTTAAGCCATAATGCGGACCGCCACTCCTCCGTCCAGCCGCCACCATGAGCCAAGCCGCCCCCGTCGTCCTCGCCCGCCTGTCCGACCTGCCCGAAGGCGAGCCGGTGGCGGTCGAGACCATGCTCGACGGCGAAGCCGAGTCGCTGATCCTGTTCCGCGAAGGCGATGCGGTCCGCGCCTGGCGCAACATCTGCCCGCACGCCGGGCGCCCGCTGGACTGGTCGCCGGGCAAGTTCCTGCGCTCGAAGGACGGCCTGCTGGTCTGCGCCGTGCATGGCGCCAGCTTCGAGCTGGGGCAGGGCGCATGCGTAGCGGGGCCGTGCCGGGGGCAGGCCCTGAGCGCGGTGCCGCTGGCCGTGGTCGATGGACAGGTCCTGTTCGCCTGAGATCGCGCGATATTCGTTTCGTTCTCCGCATTTCCCTCCAGTCCGGACACACCACATGTTTTCTCGATGGATCGCTGTTGTGCTCACCCTGGGTGTCGGAGCCGCCGCTGCGGCTCGCGACGCGGACGCCGCGGACCGGCCGCCCCCGCCGGCCGCGTACTGCTTCGACGCGCGCGAGATTCGCGAGGCGGTGCAGAGCGACGTGCGCACCATCGCCGTGCGCCTGGGCGACGAGTCGCGCTACAGGCTCGAACTCATCGACGCCTGTCCCGGTGCGCTGCGACGGGACCAGGTGAAGATCGCCAGCCATCACGGCTGGGTCTGCGGCAGCAACGACGACGTGGTGATCTCCGGTCGTCGCGGGTGCCCGCTGGCCGGCCTCGCGAAGATCGATGCCCGGGAATTCGCCGAACTGGCGCTGCGCGCGCAGCGACCGGCCGCGGACGGCGGCGACCTGGAGACCATCGAGGTGCGCGGCCAGCGACGCCGCGGCTTCGGCGGGACGTCCGCCTTCTGCCTCGACGCGCGCCACATGCGCGGCTGGAGCGAGGACGGCGGCGACATCATCGTGGAAGTGGCGCCGAAGCGCAGCGGTGGCCATCGTTACTACCGCGTCGAGCTGGCCGGCTCCTGCAGCACGACGACCAGCGCGACCGCCGTGCAGTTGCTGTCCCCGACCGGCGGCACGGCGATCTGCGGCAACCCCGGCGACCGGGTGATGTTCTCGTTCGATGGCGGCGGCGCAACATCGCCGGACACCATGGCGAGCCGCTTCGCGGGCAGCCTGGCCGTGCAGGCCGGCTGCGACATCAAGCAGGTCTACCCGATCCTGCCCGATGAGACGCAGGCGAGTCGCTGAGGCATCGCGATGTAAAGCGCTGTGTTGTAGGAGGGCCTTCAGGCCCGAGCTCTTCATGAGCTGTTGCCAGGCATCAAAAGCTCGGGCCTGAAGACCCTCCTACAAAAGCGGAATCGCTCAGGCCCGCCTCAATCCCGCATCAACGTCGATTTGCCGAACAGGCTTTCCACCAGGTCCACGGCGAGTTCGGCGGTGGCGTTGTGGTTGTCGAGGGCGGGATTGAGTTCGACGATGTCCAGCGAGCACATGCGGCCGGTGTCGGCGATCATCTCCATCACCAGCTGCGCTTCGCGGTAGTTCGGGCCGCCGGGAACCGTGGTGCCGACGCCGGGGGCGATGCTGGGGTCGAGGAAATCCACGTCGAAGCTGACGTGCAGGTGGGTGTGCTCGTCGACGCCTTCCAGCGCTTCCTCCATCGCGCGCTTCATCCCGACTTCGTCGATGTAGCGCATGTCGTAGATGTCGAGGCCATGGTCCTTCACCAGGCGCTTCTCGCCGGCATCGACCGAGCGGATGCCGATCTGGCGGATCTCGTCCGGCTGCATCGCCGGGGCGCTGCCGCCGAGCGTGGTGAGCGCGGTCGGGCCGAGGCCGCAGAGGCAGGCCACCGGCATGCCGTGGACATTGCCCGAGGGCGTGACGTCGCTGGTGTTGAAGTCGGCATGCGCGTCCAGCCACAGCACCCGCAGCTTCTTGCTGGTGCGCCGGCAGTGGCGGGCGACGGCGGTGATCGAGCCCAGGCCGAGGCAATGGTCGCCGCCGAGCACGATCGGCAGGCGGCCCTGGGACAGTTCGGCATCCACCGCCTCCATCAGCGCCTTGTTCCAGGCCACGACTTCGTCGAGGTGGCGGTAGCCGTCGACCGGCGGCAGCCAGGGGTTGGCCGGGCCGGCGATGTTGCCGCGATCGGCCACGTCCACGCCGCGTGCGGCGAGGGCTTCGCCCAGGCCCGCGATGCGCAGGGCGTCCGGCCCCATCCGCGCCCCCTTGTGGCCGGCACCGATGTCGGTGGGCACGCCGATCAGGGACACGGGCGGGTAGCTGCGCTGCATGGGGCGCTCCGGGCAGGGAAAAAGGGAATGTGGTGCCGACAGTCCGACTCGAACGGACGACCTACCGCTTACAAGGCGGTTGCTCTACCAACTGAGCTATGCCGGCGAAATGCGCGGGCCGCGTCGGCCCGGGAGAGCGGCGATTCTACGACAGGCCCGTCATGACGTCAGCGTACGGTGGCGCAGTCGGTGGCACGGACGGCCATGCCGGCAGCGCGACGCGCCTGCTCCTGGTCGAATCCCGGGCCGGCCACGAGGTCCAGCCAGTAGCGGCTGCGGGTCTCGCCCAGGGCCTCGGCCCGGGCGGCGAAGCCCGCGGCATTCAGCGCGGCGGCATGGGCACGGGCGCGCGCTTCGGTACTGAACCGGCCAAGGGCGACGCTGTTGGCTTCGGCGCCATCGCCCACGACCACCAGGTCGGTGAAGCCGGCGGCCCGCAGGCGCTGGGCACTGGCGTCGGCCGTGGCGCGATCCGCAGCGGCGGGCAGGTAGACGCGCCAGCCGCGACCGCCGTTCTCGCGGATCTCGCGGCTGCGCAGGCGGCTGGCCGTCGGCGTCAGGGCGGCGCGCGCGGCGTCCAGCGCGGCGGTGTCGGCGAACGGGCCGGCGCTGAAGCAGCGCTCCACTATCGCGTCGGCGGTGAGCGGGACGGTCGGCGCTGGAGCAGGCGAGGCGTCCGGCGACGCCGCGACGCTGGCAGCGGGCGTTGACGGCCGCGTGTCCGGGCGCTCGCTCAGCAGTTGCAGCCGGGCGATGCCCGACGGCGCCTCCTCGGCCGGCGCCGGGGGCGCGTCGGAACGCAGGCCCCACCACAGGGCGACGCCGAGGTTGAGGACCACCAGCAGGACGAGCGAAGCGCGCAGAGTCATGCGGTCATTCTACGGGACCATGCCGCCAGCCCCTCCAGGACGAGGTGCGGCGCGCGTGCGGCCGCCGGATCCAGACCGTCGAGCGCATCGACGCCGCCGCCGTGCAGCAGCAGGTCCGGCCGCCGGCCGATGCGCGCTTCTGCATCGCGCAGGCCCTGCTCGATCAGCGCCAGCGCGGCGCCATCGCAGCCGCTGCGCAGGGCATCGAGGGTGTCGTCGGCGAACGCGACGAAGGCGCCGCCGCGTTCGGGCAGCTGCGCGGCGCGGCTATGCAGGGCTTCGCGCATCAGCGCGGGCGAGGGCGCGATGCGGCCGCCGTGGTGCCGGCCGTCGGCATCGACCAGGTCCAGGGTGATCGCGGTGCCGATGCCGACCACCAGCCACGGCCCCGGGCCACGCCGACGGGCGCCGAGCAGGGCGAGGAAGCGGTCTGCGCCGAGGTGTTCGGGAATCGGGTAGGCGATGCGCAGCCCGTCGAGCCGCGCGACCGTGCGCGCGATCGACAGCCGCCCGCAGCGCGCGGTCAGCGCATCGAGCAACTGCGTGCGCAGCGCCTGCGCGCCGACCATTGTCAGCGCCGCGGCTTCGATGCGCGGCGGCAGCGCGGCGTCCCAGCCCTCGGGCAGCTGCGCGCCGTCGTGCGCGATCGCGCTGACGTCGCCGAGCATGTCGCCATGCAGCGGCGCGCATTTGAGGCGGGTGTTGCCCAGGTCGAACAGCCAAGTGTCGTGACTCATGCGCGCATCATGCCCGTGAACCGCCGGCCTGCGGAACGCCGTGCCTGCGCACGCGGACCTCGCCTGCGTGGAGCGGCAGCAGGCCGGCGTCGGTGCGCAGCCGCAACGCGCCGTCGTCGGCGATGCCGGCAGCCACGCCAGTGACGGTGCGATCCGCGATCTGCGCATCGACCTGCGCATCGCGCAGCACGTCGAGCGCCTCGAAGCGCGGCAGGAACGGCGCCAGGCCATCGGCGTCGAAACGCGCCAGCGCTTCGGCCAGCGAGGCCAGCAGCGCGGCTGCGACTACGTCGCGCGCCGGCGCGCCGCCCGCGATCTGCGCCTGCAGGTCGGTCCAGGGCTGGTCGATCGCGGTCGCAGCCTCGGCTGGCATGCGCACGTTCAGGCCGATGCCGATCACCGCGCGCACGGCGCCGTCCTGCAGCCCGCCTTCGATCAGGATGCCGCCGAGCTTGCGCAGCGTGCCCGCGTCATCGACCACCAGGTCGTTCGGCCATTTCACGCCGACCGTCACGGTGCCGATCGCGCGCATCGCTTCGGCGGCCGCGATGCCGGCGACGAGGCTGAGCCCGCCCAGTCGCGCCAGTTCGCCCGAGAAACGCCGCGAAACGGAGAGGTACAGGTTCGCGCCCGGCGGCGACTCCCACGGCCGGCCCTGGCGTCCGCGTCCGCCGTGCTGACGGTCGGCGAACAGCGCGACCAGGCCGCTGTCCGGCGTGCGCCGGCGCAGCAGCTCGCTGTTGGTCGAATCGATGGCGTCGACGACCTCGATCGACGCGAAGGCCGTGCGCGCGGCATCGTCCAGTCGCGTCAGGATCGCCGTCGCGTCGAAGGTGTCGACATCGCTCATTTGCGCAGGAACCAGCGATGCAGCAGCCGCGCCTTGTCGAAGCGCGACTCGGTGCCGGCGCGCAGCCGCGCGAGGTTGGTGCGATGCGTGTACACCAGCAGCAGCGCGATCGCGACGGTGAGCAGATGCAGCGGCATCGGCACGCGCAGCGCCATGCCGAGTGCCGCCGCCGACAGCCCGGCCAGCACGGTCGCCAGGCCGACATAGCCGCTCAGGATGATCGTGCCGATCCATACCGCGAGCATCACCGGCACCGACTGCGGCCACAGCACGACCAGCGCGCCCACCGCCGTCGCCGCGCCCTTGCCGCCGCGGAAGCCGTGCCACACCGGCCAGACATGCCCGACCACCGCCGCGAACGCGCAGGCATGCCCCAGCCAAGCGTGGTCCAGCCAGGCCGCGCTGGATGCCGGTGCGAAGCGCAGTCCCAGCCACGCCGCCAGCGCGCCCTTGCCGATGTCGATGACCACCACGCCCAGCGCGAACGCCAGCCCCTGTGTGCGGAAGGCATTGGTGCCGCCCGCGTTGCCGCTGCCCATCGTGCGGATGTCCACCCCGCGCAGCCGACCGAGCAGCAGGCTGCCGGAGAGGGAGCCGAGGAGGTAGGCGGCGAGGAGGATCGATGCGGTGATGATCTGTTCGCTCACGCTTCCACCTTCACGCACCGCCCGAAGATCGAGTTCGGCCCGATCCAGCCGTTGATGTAGCCCTTGTTGTTGCCGATCTGGAAGCGTTGCCCCTGGATCGCCTTGATCAGGTGCAGGTATTCGGCGCCGTGGACCTTGCACAGCACGATGTCGCCGACCTGCAGCGTGGCGTGGTCGGCCACGGGTTCGACGGTGCACTGCTGGCCGGATTCGATGCGGCCGGTCATCGATCCGCCGCGCGGCCGGAACACCACGGTGTCGCCCTGTTTCAGTCGTTCGATGTGGTGGCTGGCCCAGCCCATGCGCTGCCTTCGTGTTCCCGTGAGGGCTGCATCATCCCGCGAACGGCTGCACGGACGCCACCAGTGTGCCCAGGCCGGCATGCGCGCCGATGGCGGGGCCGGTCTCGACGAGGTGCGCTTCGACTAAGGTCAGCCGGTCGCGCAGCGCGGCGAGCAAGCGTTCGCCATCGCGTGGCGCATTGCAGTGACCGATGATCGCGCGGAGCTGGGTCGACGGGCCGAGCGTCCTGCGCACGCGTCTCGCGACATAGGCCGCGAAGGCTTCCGGTGCGCGAGCCTTCGCGAACAGGCCCCCGGCCACCCCGAGGCGGCCGTCGGCCTGCACTTTCGCCACCGGCGTCAGCTCGGTGAAGCGCACCGCCGGTTCGGCCCATGCCGGGAGGCGTCCCCCGCGCACGGCATGGCTGATGTCCCTGGCCATCGCCCAGGTCAGGGTGAGCGGACGCAGGCGCTCGAGTTCGCGCAGGATCGCGTCGACATCCGCGCCGGCATCGGCCAGTTCGGCCGCGCGCCAGGCCAGCAGCGCCTGGCCCGTCGCGGCGTTGGTGCTGTCGAACACATGCACCTTCGTGCAATCGCCGCGCGCGGCGGCGTGCTCGGCCGATTGCAGCGTGCCGGACATCGCCCGCGACAGTCCGACGTAGACCACCTGTGGATGATGCGCGGCGAGAAACTCGAAGCTGCGCCTGAAATCGCCGGGCGGAGGCTGGCTGGTGCGCGGCAGCTGCTGCGATGCGGCCATGCGCCGGTAGAACTCGGCCGTGCTCAGGCCGACCTTGTCGAGGTAGTCGCGGCCATCCAGGTTCACGCGCACCGGGACCACGTGCAGGGCATGGCGTTCGGCGATGGCCTCGGGCACGTCGGCGGCGCTGTCGGTGACCACCGCGACCGTGTGCGCGCGATCGGTGCTGCGCGACTGCAGCAGCATGTCGTCGGCCTTCATGCCTTCGACCGTCGCGAAGCCCGCGCAGGCGTCGAACAGCTGCTGCGGCGCGCCGACGTGCGCATGCACGCGCATCCGCGTGCCGCCGCCGGCCAGCACCATCGAATCGGCGCCGATGGCTTCCAGCGCAGCGCGCACCCGGGCGCGATCGATCGTCTGGCGCTCACCGCTGTCGATCGCCGCGCGATCGACGATCAGCAGGCATTCGGTGCACCAGCGACGCTCCGGATCGACCGCGTCGTGCGGCGGATGCGCGTCGTTCCCGTGTTCGTCCTCGCCTTCGTTGGCCGCCTGCAGCGGCGCATGCACGCGCATGGCGCGCGGCCCGCCATCGACGAATTCGGCGATGCCTTCGAGCAGGTCGACGAAGCCCTGCGCGCCGGCATCGACCACGCCGGCCTTCTGCAGCAGGGCCATCTGCTGCGGCGTCCGCGCCAGCGCGACGCGGGCCTGCGCGAGCGCGCGCGAGAAACTGCCGCGCGGATCGTCGCGCATCTGGCCTGCGGCTTCCTGCATGGCTTCGGCGAAGCTGTCGATCACGCTCAGGATCGTGCCTTCGACCGGCTGCGCCAGCGCGCCGCGCGCGGCATCGGCGCCATGGCGCACGGCGGCGGCCAGGGTGGCGGCATCGAGCACCGGCTGGCTGCGCGCATGCTCGGCCACGCCGTGCAGGAACTGGGCGAGGATCGCGCCGGAATTGCCGCGCGCGCCGTCGATGGCGTCGTCGCCGATCCGCCGCAGCAGCTCGCCGATGTGCCGGCTGCGGCGGCTCAGCGCGCCGTTGAGCACGCTGCCGAGGGTGAAGGCGAGGTTGTTGCCGGTGTCGCCGTCGGCCACCGGGAAGACGTTGATCCGGTTCAGGCCGTCACGGGCGGCGATCACCCGGCGTGCGCCGGCGATCAGGGCGCGGCGCAGCGCGGGCGCGGTCAGCGCACCCGCAGAGGCCCGGGCGTGGCGATCGAAGGGCCCGTCGGCGCTGGCGCCGGGGGGCGGGAGGGAGGCTGATGGGTCCGGAACGGGCGTGTTCACGCGCCGAGTCTGCCGCAAACTCGGCGCGGGGTGATGCTGCGACGCAGCATCGACCGTTAACGATCATGTCACGCGGATCGCGTCACATCCGCGCTATAGTCGCCGTCTTGTCCGCGACTCCATGATGGAAGCCGCCATGCGCACCTCCCGCCACGCCCGGATCGCCCCGTTCGCCATCGCCACGGCCCTCGCACTGCTCGGTGCGCCGACCCTGGCCCTGGCCGCATCCGCCAGCACCGAGCCGTCGGGCTGCCCGGACTCGACCGACGAGACCGTGGACGCCGAGAATGCACCGCAGCAGAAATCGACGGCGGTCAAGCGCGGCGCGTCCCGTGACACCGGCAAATCCCGCCAGACCACGCCCTACCGCAGCACGGACACCCCGTCGCGCGGCACGCCGCGCTGGCACCGCTTCCTGCCCGGCATGTTCCGCTGAGCATGCTCCTCGCTGAGCAGATGCTCCGCTGAGTCTCCCGCCGCTCGCGTCGAGTCGCCCTTGCTGAACTGGTTGCGCGGGCTGTTCGCCCGACCCGAACCCCGGATCGATCCCGAATGCTGGCGCCGCGTGGCGGCCGGCCTGCCCTGGGTCGCCGCACTCGACCCCGAGCGCGATGCACGTCTCTCCAGCCTGACGGCCCGCTTCCTGGCGACCAAGGCGATCACCCCGGTCGACGGCCTGCAGCTGGATGAGGACGATCGCTGCGCGCTGGCCGCCGTGTGCTGCCTGCCGCTGCTGGAGTTCGGCGCCGAGGGCCTGCACGGCTGGTCGGAACTGATCGTCTATCCCGCCGCCTTCCGCGTCGAGCGTCGCCACACCGATGCCAGCGACATCGCAGCCCTGGACGTGGTCCACGAGGGCGAGGACGAACTGATCGGCGAAGCCTGGGACCACGGGCCCCTGGTGCTGTCCTGGGCCGACGTCCAGTCCGACATCGCCGACCCGACCGCCGGTTTCTGCGTCGCCGCGCACGAGATGGCGCACAAGCTCGACATCCTCGATGGCGCGATGGACGGCACGCCGCCGCTGCCGCGCGACTGGCAGCGCCGCTGGGCCCGCGATTTCCAGCGCGCCTACGACGCCTTCGTCGAAACGGTCGATGCCGGGCACGAGACCGACATCGATCCCTATGCCGCCGAATCGCCCGAGGAGTTCTTCGCGGTCTGCACCGAATACCACTTCGGCGCGCCGGACCTGCTGCAGGACGCCTTTCCGGAGGTCGCGGCGCACCTCGCGCGCTTCTACGGGCCCGCGCCGCTGGCCTGATCGCCCGACGCCGCGTATCGCCGGGTCACAGGCCCGGCGGCAGTACCACTTCGAAACTGGCGCCGCCCAGTTCGTCCGAATCGCCGACGTTCAGTTCGCCGCGATAGCTGCGCACGATGTCCTGCACGATCGCCAGGCCGATGCCATGGCCCTGCACGCGTTCATCGCCGCGCACGCCGCGCTGCAGGACCAGCGCGATGCGGTCGGCGGGAATGCCCGGGCCGTCGTCCTCGACCATCAGCACCAGCCCCGGTCGCCGGTTGGGCGAGGGCGCGCCGGCGCGTGCGGTCAGCAGCACGCGGGAACGCGCCCACTTGAACGCGTTCTCCAGCAGGTTGCCGAGCAGTTCCTGGAGGTCGCCCTTTTCGCCGTAGAAACGCGCGTCCGGGTCGATCTCGAACTCGCAGAGCACGCCCTTCGATGCGTAGACCTTCTCCAGGCCGCGCACGATCTCCTCGGCGTTCTCCTCGATCGGCAGCGGCGCGGCGAACAGCTTGTGGCCGCCGGACGCCGCGCGGCTGAGCTGGTAGCCCACCAGGTCGTTCATGCGCTTGAGCTGCTCGCCCAGCTCCGCGCGCAGTTCGGGGCCATCCGCGCCGTTCTCCAGGCGCGTGCGCAGCACCGCCAGCGGCGTCTTCAGGCTGTGCGCGAGGTCGGCGAGGATGTTGCGCTGGCGTTCGAGGTTCTCGCGCTCGCTCTCGATGAAAGCGTTGATGCTTTCGGTCAGCGGTTCCAGTTCGCGAGGATGGCGTTCGCTCATGCGCGTGGCGATGCCGCGCTGCACGCGCTTGAGCTCCTCGATCACCCTGCGCAGCGGATGCAGGCTCCAGCGCAGGATCACCATCTGCAGCAGCAGCAGGATCGAGGCCGCGCCGCCGAGATAGCCCCACAGCGCGCGCCGGAACACGGTGAGCTGGTTCTGCAGCCGCGCCGTGTCTTCCAGCACGTAGATCGTGTACGGCACTTCGTCGGACATGTCGTCGCCCGGCCAGACCATGCCGTAGCCGTAGCGATAGGCCTGGCTCACTTCGCCGTTGGAGCGGACCAGGGTCAGCGGCCCCTCGAAGGTCTGTTCGCCGGCGCCGAGCATGCGCACCTCCGGCAGCTCCGGGCCCTGCGCCGAGTCTGATTCCCACAGCACGAACGGCAGCACGATCTGAGCGTACAGGCCGCTGCCCGGGCGTTTCAGGCGCGGGTCCGGCAGCTTGTCGTCGAAGGGCGGGACCAGGTCGCCGCCGCGGCTGAACTCGGTCTCGCGCGCGAAGTCGAGCGCGTAGTCGCGCAGGCGGTCGCTGAGGACGTTTTCGGCGGTGCTGAGGAACGCGCGATCCAGTGCATAGCCCGCCAGCGCGAGGAAGGCGATGAGGCCGAGGCTGGCGGCGAGCAACTGGCGGGTCTGCAGCGATCGCGGACGCCAGCGGGAAAGTCGGTCACGCGAGGGCATGGCGAGGCGTCGTGCAGGTCATCTTGCAGGAACGAGGGGTGTCGGCAGTGCGAACGCCGGCCCGCAGCCGCGGCCGGCGTTCGCGGGCGCTCGCCGATGCGTCGATCAGGCTTCGCCGGTGCGTGCGATCGCGAAGCGGTAGCCGCGTCCGCGCACGGTCTCGATCGGCTTGAGCGTGCCTTCCGGATCGAGCTTCTTGCGCAGGCGGCCGATGAAGACCTCCAGCACGTTGGAGTCGCGGTCGAAATCCTGCTGGTAGATGTGCTCGGTCAGGTCGGCCTTCGACACCAGCTCGCCCGCGTGCATCATCAGGTATTCCAGCACCTTGTATTCGTAGCTGGTCAGGTCGACGTTGGCGCCGTGCACGCTCACCGTCTGCGCGGCCAGGTCCAGGGTCACCGGACCGCATTCCAGCGCCGGCTTGCTCCAGCCGGCGGCGCGGCGGACCAGCGCGTTGATCCGCGCCAGCAGTTCCTCGACGTGGAAGGGCTTGACCAGGTAGTCGTCGGCGCCCTGCTTGAGGCCCTCGACCTTGTCCTGCCAGCTCGAACGCGCGGTCAGGATCAGCACCGGGAACTGCTTGCCTTCGTTGCGCAGGGCCTGGATCAGTTCCATGCCGGACATCTTCGGCAGGCCCAGGTCGATGATCGCCATGTCGAACGGGACTTCGCGGCCCAGATAGAGGCCCTCTTCGCCGTCCTGGGCGGCATCCACCGCGAAGCCTTCGCGCTTCAGGCGCGCGGCCAGGGTTTCGCGCAGGGGGGCCTCGTCTTCGACCAGAAGGATTCGCATCGATCGCTCCATCGCCGGCAGGAGGCCGGCTTTCTTGTTCAGGATTGCAGGATAGCCGTGCGGGACACCGTGCCGGGCATTCGCCGGCCGACCCGTTCATATTTCGCTTAATCGCTGTCGGATCAGCGACATCCGCAAGCTCGGGCAATGCGGAGGGCGAGGGCAGGCATCAGTGAGGCAGCCGCCAAACGAAGACAGGCGAGCCGGGGGCTCGCCTGTCGGAAAAGGGATAAAGGCCGAGGTCAGTCGTCGTCGCGCGGTCGCGGGGGGCGCTCGTCGCCGCGCCGCTGCGGGGGCGCCGGCTCGTCCATGTAGATGCGGACGCGACCTTCGTCGTCGAGGACCTTGATCCGGTTCACGTCGCGGCCGTCGTACTGCATGCGCTCGGCGCTGAGCACCTGGCCGCGGTTGGCGCGTTCGATGCGGCGCACGGCGTCGGACAGGTGGCGGCTGTCCTCGGAACGGGTGCGATCCGTGCGGTCCTGCGGCGAGGGCCGTTCGTCCTGGTTCCGCTCGCGCTGCTGTGCCTGGGCGGCCGGGACAGCGACGGTGCCGAGCGCGATGACGATCGCGATGGCCAGGGTATTCGACGGGAAACGACGGACAAGCGACATATCGGAGGCTCTGCTGCGGAGGCACGGCGTGGCGGAGGGCTGGCCGTGCTCTGGGATGGGCATTCTCGGCAGGGGGGGGTGAATCCGTCCTTAACTTTTTTTTACGCCCGGCCGCAGGTTCAGATTGCGGCGCCGGGCAGACTCAGTAGATCTCGCCGACGCAGCAGCGCAGCGAGCCGCCGGCGGCCTCGATGGCGTCCAGTTCGACGCTGCGGATGGCGAAACCGGCGTCGGCGAGGGCGGCGCGCGAGGCCTCGCTCAGGCCCGCGGCGGCGGTGGCGCTCATCCAGACGCTGTCCGAAGACAGGGCGATGGCGTTGCCGGCGTAGGCCGCGCGCTCGGCGGCGGTCAGCCGGATCGCGTGCGGTGCGTAGCAGGCGGCGATGGCATCCACGGCGGCCGGGTCGGCGAAGCCGTCGGGGCAGATCAGCGCGGCGCGGCCGGCGAGGATCGCGAGCACCACGTTGGTGTGGTACTCGCTGGGCGCGAGGTCGAACATCAGCGTCGCGCGCAGGCCGAAGGCCTCGTGCATCAGCGCCGCGCCGGTCTCGTCGCAGCGTTCGGACAGCCCGCAGAAGCCCAGGCCGCGCGCGCGGTCGATGACCAGGGCGCCGGTCAGCTCGCAGGGGTGTTCCTGGTGCGACAGGTCGACCTCGGCGTAGCCTAGGGTGTCGCCGAAGAACTGGCGGATGTCGGAGCGGCCGGCCTCGCGCTGGCGCACGGCGTGGCGCATGCGACCGACGACCAGGCGGCCGGCGGCGGTGCCGAAGACGTTGTTCGGGAACACCGCGTCGGGCATCGCCGGATCGCCGGAGAAGCAGATCGTCGGCAGTACGTCGGACAGCGCGCGCTGCAGTTCGCGGTGCTGGGTGGAGGCGCGGACGGCGTCGAAGGCGCCGGCATCGGCCATGTAGTGGTTGTCGGACGCCGATTCGATGGCGCGACCGAAGCCGTCAGGCGCGACCAGGAAGGCGGCGTTGGCGGTGGACGGACCGAAGTCGGGCGCGCAGCGCCGCGCGAAGTCGAGGAAGGCGTTGAAATCGCGGGTCAGCATGGCGGATTCGTGAGGCTCAGGCAGCGGGGGGGCAGAAGACGAAGTCGTGCATGGCCGTCGCCGCGAGCGCCTGCTCGACCAGCGACCAGTCCGCGCCGGGGCGGTGCGCGCCTTCGCTGAGGATCTGGCGGAAGGCGCGGCCACCGCGTTCGCCGTGGAACAGGCCGAGGATGTGGCGGGCCATGTGTTTGAGGTAGACGCCGCGGGCGAGCTGGCCTTCGACGTAGGGCTTCCACGCGCGCAGCAGGTCGGCGCGCGAGCGCGTTTCGCCGCCGAACCAGCGGGTGTCGAGGCGGTGCAGCAGATACGGATCGTGGTACGCCGCCCGGCCGAGCATCGCGCCGTCGGTATGGTCGAGGTGCGCGGTGGCTTCCTCGGCGTCGGCGATGCCGCCGTTGACGATCACCTGCAGATCCGGGCGTTCGCGCTTGAGCCGGTAGGCCCAGTCGTAGCGCAGCGGCGGGACCTCGCGGTTTTCCTTCGGCGACAGGCCCTTGAGCCAGGCGTTGCGCGCGTGGACGACGAACAGGTTGCAGCCGGCGTCGGCGATGGCGTCGACGAAGGCGCGGAAACGCTCCCACTCGTGGTCGTCGTCGACGCCGAGCCGGCACTTCACCGTGATCGGCGTGGCCGGCGCGGCTTCGACCATGGCGGCGACGCACTCGGCGACCAGGCTCGGCTCCCGCATCAGGCAGGCGCCGAAGCGCCCGGCCTGCACGCGGTCGGACGGGCAGCCGCAGTTGAGGTTGATCTCGTCGAAGCCGTGGTCCGCGCCGATGCGCGCGGCCTGCGCGAGCAGGTCCGGCTCGCTGCCGCCCAGCTGCAGCGCGACCGGGTGCTGGCTGTCGTCCTTGCCGAGCAGCTTGTCGCGGCCCTTCTCGGTGGCGGTGCCGTGGATCACCGCGTTGGCGTGCACCATCTCGGTGTACAGCCGCGCATGCGGCGCGAGCAGGCGATGGAAGTTGCGGCAGTGGGTGTCGGTCCAGTCCATCATCGGCGCCACGGACAGGCGCAGGTGTTCGGCGGCGATGCTGGCGGAGCGGACGGGCATCCGTGCATTCTAACCGGCAACCCGCACCCCGATTCGTGCGTGGACCGTATACGCAGGCAGCGGCATCGAGAATGAACGACACCCAGTATCGCAATATCACGGTTTGGCTGGTCGAGCAGATCCGCGCGGGACAGCCCTCGCAGGTGCTGCTGCAGGCGATGTGCGATCGCGGCTGGCGGCGCGACGTGGCCATGGGCCTGATCGCGCAGGCGATGGGGCAGCCGATGGATCCCGGGGCGTCGCCTGCGACGGCGACACTGCCGGAGCGGGCGGAGGCGCATGGTGCGCAGGAGGCCGCGAAACCGATGCCGGTGCCCGCGATCGACGACGGCGCGCTGTATGTCGATGTCGGCGACCGTCGCGTCCCGGTGCTGATGCACCTGCCGCAGCCGAGGATCGTGCTGTTCGGTGACTTCCTCAGCAAGCAGGAATGCGACCGTTTGATCGAGGCGGCGCGGCCGCGCATGCAGCGCTCGATGACCGCCGATCCGCGCACCGGCGAGACCATGGTGGACACGGTGCGGACCAGTCGCGGCATGTTCTTCCATCGCGACGAAACGCCGCTGGTGCGCACGATCGAGGCGCGCATCGCGAAACTGCTGCAGTGGCCGGTGTCGCACGGCGAACACCTGCAGGTGCTGCACTACCGGCCCGGCGACCGCTACGAGCCGCATTACGATTATTTCGACCCCACCCAGCCCGGCGCGGCGCCACTGCTGGCGCGCGGCGGCCAGCGCGTGGCGACCTTCCTGATGTACCTGCGCGAACCCGAGCGCGGTGGTGACACCACCTTCCCCGACCTCGGCCTGAGTTTCGCGCCCAGGCGCGGCAGCGCGCTGTTCTTCAGTTATCCCGTGCCTGATCCCTCGTCGAAGAGCCTGCACGGCGGTGCTCCGGTGCAGGCCGGCGAGAAGTGGGTGGCGACCAAGTGGCTGCGCGAGGGCGTGTTCGAATGAGCGCGCGATCGACGATTCCGTCGAAGCTCAGCGCCTGAGTTTCCAGAATTTCGCGCCGGACGCATCGGTCGCGGCTTTCAGTCGCGATGCCGTGACCTCGGCCTTGCCGTGCAGCATCAGTTCGCGCATGTGGTACAGCAGCGATTCGGCCTGCGCGAAATACGAGTGGCCCAGCAGGTCGAGATCGAAGTCCGGCACCGCGATGGTGTCCACGCCCGGCGTCACGGTGTAGGGCTCGAAATAGCCGGCGCGCGCGGCCTGGTGCAGTTTCGAGGACACGTGCACGGGCAGGTCGGCATCGGAGGCGTAGAGCGTGGTGCGCGCGGCGTGTTCGCCGTAGAGCGCGGCCAGGTCGAGGAACAGGTCGCGGTCCACGTCCGGCGCGGCCAGGAAGATCTGGTCGAACTTCACCTTGCCGCGCGTCTGCGCATTCGCCGTGATGCGCTGCAGGGCGCGGAGCAGGCCGCGATTGCCCATGCTGTGCGCGATCAGGTGCAGCTTCTGCGCCCCGACCTGCGTGGCGAAGTCCACGAGGAAATCTGTGATCGCGCGTTCGCTGGCCTCGATGCAGGCCTCGTCCACCGGGTAATCGATGACGTTGCCGCGCGAAGGCCAGCTGAAGAAGGCGGTGGCGCCCGGCACATCGAGGTCCACGCCGATCTGCGCCGCGCGGATCGCAGCCTCCTCGAACGTGACGTTGAAGCCGTGGATGAAGACCAGCGCATGCGACGCCTCGCCCGCTGCGGCGGCATCGCGCAGGGTCTGTCGCAATTCCTCCAGCCAGGCCTGGTGCGACAGCGTGGCGGTGCGCTGGATCCGCAGGGTGTCGTCGCGCAGGTCGCGGCGCAGCAGCTTCTTCCAGAACGGCGTGCCGATCTCGCCGAAACGATGCGCCTCCGGCACGAACACGTCGACTCGCCCGCGGGTGGTCCGGTCGCTGCGCTGCGCGCCGAAGCTGCCATCCGCATTCTGCCGGCGGTTGGTGCCGAACCACACCGGATAGACGATGTCGTCGTTCTGCGCCGTGTTGCGCAAGGGCGCGGAATCGCGCGGCAGGGACGCGACGCCGTCGCTGATGGCCTTGATGTCCCATTTCAGCCGGTCGATGTCGTTGCGCCGGCCTTGCGCAGCCTGGAGTTCCGCCAGCAGGGCCCGCACCTGACGCTCCACCTCGGCGCGTTCCTGCTCGGCCTCGACCAGTCGCCGCTGGATCTCGCGCGCCAGTTCCATCGCGCGGACACGGTCGCCGGCGCGTACGGCGGCTTCGAGTTGCGCGAGCTGATCCGTGAACAGGCTCATGCGGATTCCCCTGAGGAAAGGGCGACCTCGCGGGCCTGTTCGAGGAAGTCGTCGACGGCGGCCTGCAGCGCGTCCACGGGCGCTTGCTGTTGGCGTAGCCATTGATCGAGGGCTGCGAAGGCGGGGTCGGCGAGCAGGTCGGCGACGCGGGGTGGGGTGAAGTCGGCGCCAGTGGATTGGGCGCGGCGGAAGTCGATGCTGTAGTTTCGAAATGAAGTATTCAAATGTTGCCCGTGCCCTACGACGATGCGATAGATTAGGGCGGCAAGCTGATGTCTCCTCGATTCAGCACGCTCTGCGACAGCATCACGTCGTTCTAGGCGAATTGCCAAGTTATCGTGAGAGATGGCGCGATCAACGGGGACAAGCAACTGCTCGCGCAAAACTAGTGCGCGTCGTTCCAGCGCTATGGATTGATCCAGGTCATCACGTTTGTCACCCCCTCGTTTGCTGAACAGGGTGGCAAGGGAGCTGAGTACCGTGGCCCGCCTTTCAGGATTGTTCTGAAACAGCAATAGACACGCCTCCAGCTCATTCTTTGCTTCGTCCAAGTGGTCTGGAAGGTTAATCATCGCAATGGCTCGGTTGACTCGAGTGGTGCCAATAACTTCTGCCGGGCGATTCAGTGCGCGCTCGACTTCCAGTATTTTCTCAATTCGGCGAAGCGCAAATTCCCATTGATTTCTTGCCATGTAAGCTTGGCGGGCAATATCGAGCGCGCCGATGTATGCGCGCGCGAGGATTTCGATATTTGGTGCTTCGGGAACGGTGTGGCCTGCGAGGTGTGTTTTCCACCATTTGTCTAACTTGGTCAGTCGCAACTCAATTTCAGGCATGGCCGAATCTGTCTCGTTCTCCATGATGTCGATGCGTAGTGCCTCAAGCTCTCGGCCAATTACATGGATTTCCGGTTTTTCTGCGCTCTTGGAAGATTTCGCAGAATCGATTTGACGTATGCGCGCTGCTTTGAGTTTTCCTGTCGTTAGAAGAGCTTCAGCCCAGTTGGCGTTGATCACCGCGAGATCTGACCAGGCTTGTTTGCTATTGTCATCCCCGGATTCTGCTACAGCGCGTGCAAGTCCTGCGGCTTGCTCGAAGATTGGCAGACTGATGTTTGCTTGGCCGCTATTCTTGAGTGCATCCGCGAGGAAGCAGAGGCAGCACCAGCGCGACCTTCCTTCAGGCGCCGCCTCGGCAGCGGTTCGCAGATGGGGGGCTAATGCCTGCAACAGTTGAGGGTCCTCCATCCCGGTGACGAGAGCGCTCGCGAATTGGCCCAGTCTGTCCCAAGCCTCCGCTTGGACGCAGTACACCAAGGCGCGACTACCTGCCTGCAGTGCAGCAGTCATATTTTGATGTTGCATTGACTCGAAAAACGCCTGGAGCCGTTCGGCATAGGCCAAGCGGATAATGTTCTCGGTCAGGGTGCCTCGGGCCTGTGGCTGCTGCTTCATCCACCCAAAGATGCGTTCGCGGACCAGTTCGTGGCAACTCAGCGCAGGATTGTTGTCGTCCGACCCAGTGCGTTCCTCGGTTACCAAGCCAACGCTGACGAGTTGGCGCAATAATGGCTTGAGGCTCGATACAGGCGATGGCGCGGAAGGTAGCGACTCCAGTTCAGCGCGTAGCTCAGCTGGCATCGTTTGTAAGTCCGCCTGAATCCGAGGTGGAAGGGATGGCAGTATATCCAGCAACTGCTTGAGTTCTCGCAGTTGCTGTTGTTCATAGCTTTCTCCACTCCAGATCCCAGCGAGTAATTCCAGTGAGACCGGATCGTTCGCAACAGCGATCATCCACAGCAGGAGTCTTGCGTCCCGGCCAGTGTCGCGGATCAGTTGGTTGAGCGACGCGGTGATTGCGTCGTTCAGGTAGGCCAGTTCGGTGGCCTCTGCGGAGCGGGTGGCGAACAGTGCCGGGAGTTGCGCGAAGTCACGTGTCGTCTCCAGCGTGTCCAGCGCCTGCAGCAGTTGCGGCCTGAGCTGCGGTTCGGCCGCCAGCCGCGCCAGGCGGTCCATCAGCAGCGGGTGGAAACGACTGGCGTTCAACAGGCGCATCGCCAGTGCGCATTCGTCCTGGTCGGCGCCGAACATCATCCGGCTCAGGGTTTGATGCGTGCGCAGATACAGCGCCGCTTCCCGCGACGGCAGTGGGCCGAGTGCGACCGGATGGGCGAGGTCGGCGGGCAGGGCGGCCAGCGGGCGGCGGCAGGTGAGCAGCACGCGCGAGGGCGTGCCGATCAGTCCACGGGCCAGCGCATCCAGGCACTGGTCCCAGGCCGGGTCCTGGCAGGCGTCGGCGGGCTCGCCCTCGCGGTGTGGCTTAAGGTTGGTTTCGAAGTTGTCCAGCACCAGCAGGATCGGCTCGTCCGCCAGTGCGCGCACGAGGTTGCGGATCAGCCGCTCCTGCCGTGCCGTGCCGTTGAAAGCCGCATCGGCGTCGCGGTAGATGGCGTCGGCGGGGCGGGCTTTCACGTGATGGTGATAGCGGCCCAGTTCGCCCGTAAGCTTGAGATGCGTATCGCGCAGGAAGGCATCGAATCCCAGCGCATGCGGCTTGGCCTGAAACAGCAGCACCCACTCGAAGCGCGATTCCCAGAGCGCCAGCGCCTCGGCGATCAGGGCGGTCTTGCCCATGCCGCCCAGGCCGGTGACGACGGCGACGGGCTTGACCTCGTCGCTGGTGCTGGCGCCGATGACATCCGAGCCCAGGCCGGCGAGCTCCCAGGTGCGGCCCACGAAGTGTTCGTGGCCTGCTGCGGTCAGCTCGACGATCCGGTGCAGACGCGGGTTGTGCGGATTCAGTTCCGGGCTGCTGCCCCGTACCGGCGCCAGATGCGGGTCTTCCTCGCCGTACAGTACCGGGGTGGCGTGATCGCAGGCGGCGAAGCGCATGGCCTGTGGCAGGGTGCTGTCCAGCATGGCCTTGCGTGCGATAGCGAGCGCGGCGGCGGCGGGTTTCGGCTGGGCATGCGCGAGCAGGGCGCGATAGAAGGCCACTGCCAACTCCCGCGCGTAGTCGTCGCCCACCGCATAGCGCATCGCGACCACCGAGGGGACGCCGCCCTGCAGCAGCGCGTGCGCGGTGCCGGTGAAGCCGGCCTGCTGCTGCAGGTCGGGCGCCTTCAGGCCCGCATCCGGGCCCGCGTCCGTGTTGATGCGCGTGCCTTTCGTATCGGGCTGCCGACCCTGCGCGACCGCCATGAAATCCTGCCAGTCGCGGATCGGCAGGATGTCGCCGGAATGGCAGGCGCTGAGGAAGAACAGCCGGGGCAGGTAACCGCCGGTATCGGTGAACAGGGCGAGCAGTTCGTCGCCGGAGAGCTGGTCCTTGCCGCCGCCCGGCCGGCACAGTTCCAGCAGATTCAGGTGCCCGTGTCCGCTCCAGTGGACGATGTGGTAACCGCCGTGTTCGACGATCTGCGCGCGCAGCCGTTCGCGGGTGACGCCGTGGCTGAGGAAGTGTGCGACCACTCGTCGATTCGGATACACCTCCTTGTGCAGCATCCGCAGCAGGGCCAGACGCTCCTCGCGCGCGCCCAGTGGGCGCGAGCCGCGCGCCTCGGCGAAGACGAACAGCACGCGCAGGGGCTCGTCTGTCTTGAGCGCCAGCGCCTGCGAGGCCGACGGCCGGGCATCGTGGACGACGCGGATCAGCACATTACGCTCGCCGAGGGTTTCTTCCTCGATGCGGGGGCGGGCGATTTCCCACGGCACCCGGGCTAGGGCGGCAGCGAGCAGGTTGCCGGTGTCGCCCGCGCCCGGTAGGCGGATACGCAGCGTGCGCTGAGCCTTGGATTCCCACAGGCGTCGGAAGATGTCCTCGCCCAGCACCGCATGCGCAATGCAGACCCCGATCTCGGCGAGTGCGGCGGCGTGGGCCTGTTCGTCTTCGACATACAGCTGCAAGGCGTTGCGCAGATCGAACAGGCCCTGCTGGCGGCTGGCTGCGATGGCCTTGAAATCGGTCTGCCGGTAGGCCAGCTGCACGCCGTTCGCGTCGCACAGCCTGAATTCCGCAGTGCGGCTCGCCGTGTCGGCGGCGATGACGAGATCGAACCCTGCGGACATGCCATCCTCCCTGTGAGCAGCCGGCGGTGCGTGCGGCGGTCGGGGATGGAGCCGTCTGGATGCATGGGACGCCCGATCCCCCTGCGGCCGAGCATACACAAGGGGGATAGGCGGGTGTAGAGGCGGCGCCCGCCTCTACAGGGGACGCGACGATCAGCGTTTGAGCGCGCGCAGCGCGTCGGCCATCGCGGTGTTGGCGGGCGGCGCGGACTGGCCGGGGCGCGGCTTCTGCGCTGCCCCGCGCGCATCGCGCGACTGCGGACGACCGGAGCCGCTGCCGCGGGCATCGTCGCGCTGCCCGCCGCGCGCGTCCTTGCGGGTTTCGCCGGGCACATCGTCGAGGCGGCAGCTCAGGCCGATGCGCTTGCGCGGCACGTCGACCTCCATCACCTTCACCTTCACCACGTCGCCGACCTTCACCACGCTGCGCGGGTCCTTCACGAACTTGTCGGACAGCGCGGAGATGTGCACGAGTCCATCCTGGTGCACGCCGACATCGACGAACGCGCCGAACGCGGCCACGTTCGTGACCACGCCTTCCAGCACCATGCCCGGCTGCAGGTCGGCGATGGTCTCGATGCCGTCGGCGAAGCGCGCGGCCTTGAACTCGGGGCGCGGGTCGCGGCCGGGCTTTTCGAGTTCCTTGACGATGTCGCGCACCGTCGGCAGGCCGAAGCGCTCGTCGGTGAAGTCTTCGAGTTTCAGGTTGCGCAGCGCCGAGGCATCGCCGATGAGCTGCGCGACCGGGCGGCCGCAGGCCTTCACGATGCGTTCGACCACCGGATAGGCTTCCGGATGCACGGCCGAGGCGTCGAGCGGCTGGTCGCCGTCGGCGATGCGCAGGAAGCCGGCGCACTGCTCGAAGGTCTTCTCGCCCAGGCGGGGGACCTTCAGCAGTTCGCGGCGTGATTTGAACGCGCCGTGCTGGTCGCGGTAGGCGACGATGTTCTCTGCGACCGTCGACGACAGGCCGGACACGCGCGCCAGCAGCGGTGCCGAGGCGGTGTTCACGAACACGCCGACCGCGTTCACGCAGTCCTCGACCTTCGCGTCGAGCGAGCGCGCAAGCGCGTACGGGTTCACATCGTGCTGGTACTGGCCGACGCCGATTGCCTTGGGCTCGATCTTCACGAGTTCCGCCAGCGGATCCTGCAGGCGGCGGGCGATCGACACCGCGCCGCGCAGGCTGACGTCGAGATTGGGGAATTCCTTCGCGGCCAGTTCCGATGCGGAATACACCGAGGCACCGGCTTCGCTGACCATGATCCGGGTGAGCCTGAGTTCCGGATGCTTCGACATCAGCTCGCCGGCGAGCTTGTCGGTTTCGCGCGAGGCGGTGCCGTTGCCGATCGCGACCAGTTCCACGTTGTGCGCGGCGCAGAGCTTGCGCAGCGTGGCGATCGAGGCGTCCCACTGGCGCTTGGGTTCGTGGGGATAGATGGTGTCGGTGGCGACCAGCTTGCCGGTCGCATCCACCACCGCGACCTTCACGCCGGTGCGCAGGCCGGGATCGAGGCCGAGCACCGAACGCGGTCCGGCGGGCGCGGCGAGCAGCAGGTCCTTGAGGTTGTCGCCGAACACCGCGATCGCTTCGGCTTCGGCCTTTTCGCGCGCGGCGGCGACCAGCTCCAGCGACAGCGTCATCAGCAGGCGCCCGCGCCAGGCGAGGCGGCAGGTGTCGGTGAGCCACTTGTCGGCGGGGCGGCCCTGTGCGGCGATGCCGGCGGCCAGCGCGACCCGGCCCTCGGCGTAGGCATGGCCTTGTTCGACATCGGTCGTGGGTTCGAGATCCACCGACAGCATCTCCTCGCGGCGTCCGCGCAGCAGCGCGAGCATGCGGTGCGAGGGAATCGTCGACAGCGGCTCGCTGTGGTCGAAGTAGTCGCGGTACTTCGCGCCCTCGTGTTCCTTGCCGGGCATGACCTTCGCGCGCAGCACGCCCTTCTGCTGCAGCCAGGTGCGCAACTCGCCGACCAGCGCGGCGTCTTCGCCGAAGCGTTCGATCAGGATCGCGCGCGCGCCGTCGAGCGCGGCGGCGGCATCGGCCACGCCCTTGTCGGCGTCGACGAAGCCCGCCGCGCGCTGCGCGGGATCGACCGAGGGATCGGCGAGGATGGCGTCGGCCAGCGGCTCCAGCCCGGCTTCGCGCGCGATCTGCGCCTTGGTGCGGCGCTTGGGCTTGTAGGGCAGGTAGAGGTCTTCGAGCCGCGACTTGCTGTCTGCGGCGAGCAGGTCGCCGAGCAGCGCCTTCGTAAGCTTGCCCTGTTCCGCGATCGACGCGAGGATCGCATCGCGGCGGTCCTCCATCTCGCGCAGGTAGACCAGGCGCGTTTCGAGGTTGCGCAGCTGGGTGTCGTCCAGCCCGCCGGTGACTTCCTTGCGGTAGCGCGCGATGAACGGCACGGTCGCGCCCTCGTCGAGCAGTTCGACCGCCGCGCGCACCTGCGCCGGCTTGGCCTCGATCTCGGTGGCGATGGTCTCCGCGATGACGGCCGCGATGCTGGCGGCGGAGCGGGTGGGGGCAGGGAGGCTTTCGGGCGCGGCGGTGGTGCTGGACATCGGGACTTCGCGGTTGAACGACTGAGGTCCGATTGTCACCGCCGGGCGCCCCCGGAACCAGACTGGCGCTGAGGCAGGGGATGTGTCATGACGCGCCGCGCCGTCCGGCGGTGTGGCGCGGCGCGCACGGGTCTCCGCGTGGAATCAGTCCTTGATCTCGATGCTGGCGTCGCGCTCGCGCACACCGTTCGGCGCTTGGCAGCGAACCTCGACATCCTTGCCGCCGGCGCGCAGCGTCCCTTCGACGTAGAGCACGTTGCTGCGGTTGTAGTAGCGCGATGTCCACTGGTAAGGCGTGACGTTCCTGGCGACGAAGTGCGCGCGGGCTTCCTGCTGGCACCAGATGTTCAGATCGGACTCGGACAACAGCAACCGGTCCTGCACGTACACGATCTGCTGCGGCGGGTCCTGTGAGGGAGCGCCCGGGGAAAGCAGCAGCGCGAGGGGCAGGAGCAGGGGTGTGTTCATGATGTCGTCTCCGATGATGGGGGGCATCCGCGCTGTCCTGTTCGTGATGCAGAGGCATTTCCGGACCTGTCGAACGGACAGCCTCCATGGTCGCCGTGGTCCGGAGATCGCCAGGCACATGGGACCGGGGGGGCGTTGTGCAAGCTCCGGATGGGAGCGCCATCTCCACTGTCATCCCGAGCGCAGCGAGGGACCTGCTTTTGTTCGGGACAGCCGTGCATTCAAGACGAAAGCAGCTCCCTCGCTGCGCTCGGGATGACAGAAACGACACGGGCCGCATGTGCGGCCCGTGTCGATGACGCATGGCGCGGTATGAAGGCGAATCAATCGCCCAGCGTCAGCAGCGAGGCATTGCCGCCGGCGGCCGTGGTGTTCACGGTGACGGTCTTCTCGGTGGCGAAGCGCGGCAGGTAGTGCGGGCCGCCGGCCTTGGGGCCGGTGCCGGACAGGTTCTGGCCGCCGAAGGGCTGCACGCCGACGACCGCGCCGATCTGGTTGCGGTTGACGTAGATGTTGCCGACCTTGGCGCGCTGCACGATGCGGTCGATGGTTTCGTCGATGCGCGAGTGGATGCCCAGGGTCAGGCCGAAGCCGGTGGCGTTGATGGTGTCCACGACCTGGTCGAGCTGGTCGGCCTTCCAGCGGATCACGTGCAGGGCCGGGCCGAAATTCTCGCGCGTCAGCTGCGACAGCGAGCTCAGCTCCCAGGCGCGCGGCGCGAAGAAGCTGCCGTGCGCGACCGAGTCGTCAGTGGTGGCGACGGCAATCTGCTTGGCTTCCTTCGCCATGCGTGCAGCATGGTCTTCGAGCAGCGCCAGGGCGTCGGCGTCGATCACCGGGCCGACGTCGGTCGACAGCAGGCCGGGGTCGCCGACCTTCAGCTCGGCCATGGCGCCGGCGAGCATGTGCACGACCTTGTCGGCGATGTCGTCCTGCACGAACAGCACGCGCGCGGCGGAGCAGCGCTGACCGGCCGAGGTGAAGGCCGAGGACACGGCGTCCTTGACCAGCTGTTCCGGCAGCGAGGAGGAGTCGGCGATCAGTGCGTTCTGGCCGCCGGTTTCTGCGATCAGCACGCCGATCGCAGCGTCGCGCGCGGCCATGGCGCGGTTGATCGCGCGGGCGGTGTCGGTCGAACCGGTGAAGGCCACGCCGGCCACGCGCGGGTCGCGGGTCAGGGCGGCGCCGACGGTGGCGCCGTCGCCGGGCAGGAACTGCAGCACGTCCTGCGGGATGCCGGCCTCGTGCAGCAGCTTCACGGCCGCGTAGCCGACGAGGTTGGTCTGTTCGGCGGGCTTGGCGATCACGCTGTTGCCGGCGGCGAGCGCCGCAGCGACCTGGCCCATGAAGATCGCCAGCGGGAAGTTCCACGGCGAGATGCAGACGAAGACGCCGCGACCGGCGAGCTGCAGGGTGTTGGATTCGCCGGTCGGCGAGGGCAGGGCTTCGGGTGCGAAATGCTTGCGCGCCTGGCCGGCGTAGTAGCGCAGGAAGTCCACCGCTTCGCGCACTTCGGCGACGCCGTCGGGAATGGTCTTGCCCGCTTCCTTGGTGCACATCGCGATGTAGGCCGGCATGCGCGCTTCGAGCAGCGCCGCGGCGTGTTCGAGGATCGCGGCGCGGCTGGCGGCCGGCGTGGCGTCCCACGCGGGCTGCGCGGCGACCGCGTTCTGCAGCGCCTTCTCGACCGTGGCGCTGTCGGCGGCCTGCCAGTGGCCGACGGTCTGGCGGCGGTCGGCCGGGTTGGTCACGGCGATCTTCTCGCCGGAGACGGTGGCGCCCGGCACCAGCGGCGCGGCGGTCCAGTCGCCGGTGACGGCGGCGTTGATCTGGTCGGCGAGGGCGCGCAGCTGCGCGTCGTTGGCGAGGTTGATACCCATCGAATTGTCTCTCTCATGGCCCTGGCTGCGGAACAGATCCACGGGCAGCGGAATGCGCGGATGCGGAATGCTGTCGAAGGCGGACACGACTTCGATCGGATCGCGGATCAGATCGTCGATCGAAACGGCCTCGTCGGTGATGCGGTTCACGAAGCTGGAGTTGGCGCCGTTCTCGAGCAGGCGGCGCACCAGGTAGGGCAGCAGGTCTTCGTGCGAGCCCACCGGCGCGTACACGCGGCAGGGCACGTTCAGGCGATCGGCGGGAATGACCTCGGCATAGAGGTCGTCGCCCATGCCGTGCAGCTTCTGGAATTCGTACTTCGAGGTCGCGTTGCCGGACGCCGCGCCGGCGCCGAGCACGGTCGCGGCCATGCGGTGGATCGCGGCGATGGTCTGCGCGTTGTGCGTGGCGAACATCGGGTAGACGGCGTCGGTCGCCTTCAGCAGGCGGCACGCGCAGGCCTGGTAGGACACATCGGTGTTGGGCTTGCGCGTGAACACCGGATAGCCGCTCTGGCCATCGACCTGGGCGCGCTTGACCTCGCTGTCCCAGTAGGCGCCCTTCACCAGGCGCACCGGGATCACGCGGCCGAGCTTGCGGGCCTGGTCGGCGATGAAATCGATCACGAACGGCGCGCGCTTCTGGTAGGCCTGGACCACGATGCCGAAGCCGTTCCAGCCCTGCAGCGAGGCATCGGCGAGCACGCCGAAGATCAGGTCGAGCGACAGTTCGAGGCGATCGGTTTCCTCGGCGTCGATGGTCAGGCCGATGCCGTACTGCTTGGCCAGCTGCGACAGTTCGAGCAGGCCCGGGCCGAGTTCGGCGAAGACGCGGGCGCGCTTGGCGTGCTCGTAGCGCGGGTGCAGGGCGGAGAGCTTGACCGAGATGCTGGGCGTGGCGAACACGTCGGCATCGCGGAAATGCCCGTTCGGGCCGCTCTTGCCGATGGCATGGATCGCCATGCGGTAAGCCTCGAGGTAGCGCTGCGCGTCCCTGGTGGTCAGCGCGCCTTCGCCGAGCATGTCGAACGAGTAGCGGTAGTTCGCGTTGTCGCCCTTGCGGCTGCGGGCCAGGGCCTCGTCGATGGTCCGGCCCATGACGAACTGGTGGCCCATGATGCGCATCGCCTGGCGCACCGCGAGGCGGATGACGGGTTCGCCGACGCGGCCGATCAGGCGCTTGAAGGCGTTGTGCACGTCGCGCTTGGTGTCGTCGGCCAGGTTGACCAGGGTGCCGGTCAGCATCAGGCCCCAGGTCGAGGCGTTCACCAGCACGGAGTCGGACTGGCCCAAGTGGCGCTTCCAGTCGGCCTCGCCCAGCTTGTCGCGGATCAGCTTGTCGGCGGTGTCCTGGTCGGGGATGCGCAGCAGGGCCTCGGCCACGCACATCAGCAGCACGCCTTCCTCGCTGCCGAGGTCGTACTGGCGCATGAAGGCTTCGATGGCGCCCTGGTCCTGCGCACGGGTGCGGACCCGGCGGACCAGGTCGGCGGCGGTGGCCTGGACGGCGGCCCGATCGGCGGCGCTCCAGTCGGGATGGGGCTGGCGGGCGTCCGCGAGCAGCTCGCGGACGTGTTCGGCCTCGTCGCGGACCCAGGCGGCGGTGATCGCCACGCGCAACGGGTCCGGCTGGGCCGGGAGTTCGGGGGACAGGATCGGATCGGCGGTCACGTTGGCGGGCGCCTGGCGTGCGGAAGGAAGCCGCGGATTCTATCGTGGGCGCGCGCGTTTCCGTACCCCCGGGCTTATGACGGTATGGCAGAAGGATGGAGTTTGCTTGCCCGTGCGGGGCGCGAACGGATACCATTCTTCGGTTCCCCGGGGTCGAATCGACGCTCGTGCGCCTGTCCAGTCGGCACGCCAGCGTCCTTCGGCCTCCCTCGCAACCTATGAAGACTCGGGCAGTCAGACTTTTGGGGTTTTGGGCCATGGTGCAAACGCGTGCGTGTTGGACAACGTGGGGTCGGGCGATGATCGCCCTGGCTTCGCTCCTGGTGCCGGTGGCGGCGATGGCCCAGGCGGCCGATCCCAAGCCCTGGCAGCTGAACATGGGGCAGGGTGTCACCGAATCGTCGAAACACGCGTACGAAGCGCACATGCTGGCGCTCTGGATCTGCGTGGTCATCGGCGTGATCGTGTTCGGCGCCATGGCCTACGCCATGTTCAAGTTCCGCAAGTCCAAGGGCGCCAAGCCCGACGTGGACTTCACCCACAGCACGAAGCTCGAGATCGTCTGGACGGCGGTGCCGGTGCTGCTGCTGGTGGCGATGGCCTTCCCGGCCACCAAGAAGCTGATCGCGATGTACGACACCCGCAATGCGGAGATGACGATCAAGGTCACCGGCTACCAGTGGCTCTGGAAGTACGAGTATCCGGGCACCAAGCCGGGCGAGTCCTTCGGCTTCACCAGCCGCCTCGACCGCAAGAGCGACCAGATCCGCCAGAGCAAGGTCGACGCCCGCACCGCCGGCCATGCGCATTACCTGCTCGACGTGGACAACCCGCTGGTCGTCCCGGTCGACACCAAGATCCACTTCCTGATCCAGGCCGACGACGTGATCCACGCGTGGTGGGTGCCGGCGCTGGGCTGGAAGCAGGACGCCATCCCGGGCATCACGAACGAAGCCTGGACCGAGATCAAGACCCCGGGCATCTATCGTGGCCAGTGCGCCGAGCTGTGCGGCAAGGACCACGGCTTCATGCCGATCGTGGTCAAGGCCGTGAGCAAGGAAGAGTTCGCCCAGTGGGCCGCCGAGCAGCGCGCGAAGAATGCGCCGCCGGCTCCCGCCGCGCCGGCAGCGCCCGCCGAAGCGCCGGCCACCGAGGCCGCCCCGGCTGCCGAAGCCGCCGCGCCGGTGACCGCCGCCGCCGAACAGAACGCCCCCGCAGCCGCCGCCAAGACGGCCGGCTGATCGCACCACATTCGAGGTAAGCCATGGCCACCACTCACGCCGACCACGCCGCAGACCACGGTCACGACCACAAGCAGGGCTTCATCGACCGTTGGTTCTTCTCGACCAACCACAAGGACATCGGCACGCTGTACCTCGTGTTCAGCTTCGTGATGTTCATCATCGGCGCCGCGATGTCCGTGGTGATCCGCACCGAGCTGATGACCCCGGGCCTGCAGCACGTCAGCCCCGAGTTCTTCAACCAGATGACCACCATGCACGCGCTGGTGATGATCTTCGGCGGCGTGATGCCGGCCTTCGTCGGCCTGGCCAACTGGATGGTGCCGCTGCAGATCGGCGCGCCCGACATGGCCCTGCCGCGCATGAACAACTGGTCCTTCTGGATCATGCCGTTCGCCTTCGCGCTGCTGCTGATGACGTTCTTCCTGCCGGGCGGCGCACCTGCCGGCGGCTGGACCCTGTATCCGCCGCTGTCGCTGCAGGGCGGCTACAACCTCTCGTTCGCGATCTTCGCCATCCACATGATGGGCATCAGCTCGATCATGGGCGCGATCAACATCATCGCCACCATCCTCAACATGCGCGCCCCGGGCGTCGACCTGCTGAAGATGCCGATCTTCTGCTGGACCTGGCTGATCACCGCCTTCCTGCTGATCGCGGTGATGCCGGTGCTGGCCGGCGCGGTGACCATGCTGCTCACCGACAAGTTCTTCCTGACCAGCTTCTTCAACGCGGCCGGCGGCGGCGACCCGGTGATGTTCCAGCACATCTTCTGGTTCTTCGGCCACCCCGAGGTCTACATCATGATCCTGCCGGCCTTCGGCGTGGTGTCGGAAATCATCCCGACCTTCAGCCGCAAGCCGCTGTTCGGTTACCAGGCGATGGTCTACGCCACCGCCTCGATCGCCTTCCTCTCGTTCATCGTGTGGGCGCACCACATGTTCACCGTCGGCATGCCGCTCGGTGGCGAGATCTACTTCATGTTCGCGACCATGCTGATCGCGGTCCCGACCGGCGTGAAGGTGTTCAACTGGGTCACCACGATGTGGCGCGGCTCGATCAGCTTCGAATCGCCGATGCTGTGGGCGATCGCCTTCGTGATCCTGTTCACCATCGGCGGCTTCTCGGGCCTGATGCTCGCGATCGTGCCGGCGGACTTCCAGTACCACGACACCTACTTCGTGGTCGCGCACTTCCACTACGTGCTGGTGACCGGCGCCCTGTTCGCGATCATCGCCGCCGTGTACTACTGGTGGCCGAAGTGGACCGGCCGCATGTACAGCGAGAAGCTGGCGAAGTTCCACTTCTGGTGGTCGATGATCTTCGTCAACCTGCTGTTCTTCCCGCAGCACTTCCTGGGCCTGGCCGGCATGCCGCGCCGCATCCCGGACTACAACGTCGTGTTCGCCGACTGGAACCTGATCAGCTCGATCGGCGCCTTCGGCATGTTCGCCACGCCGTTCATCATGGCCGTCGTGCTCTGGCACTCGCTCAAGCACGGCGCCAAGGCGGAAGCCCGCTCGTGGGAAGGCGCGAAGGGCCTGGAGTGGACTGTGCCGTCGCCGGCGCCGCACCACACCTTCACCACGCCGCCGGTGATCAAGGACGGCGATCTCGCCCACGGCGACATCACCCACTGATCGGCGCCCAACGGCAGCAGGCATGAGCACGCAATCGTCCCTTACGCAGGAACAGGTCGCCGCCCGTCGCGCTTCGGCGCGGCGGACCGCGCTGGTGTTCGCGCTGGTCGCGCTCGCGGTCTATGTCGGCTTCATCGTGCTGAACGTGGTGGCCAAATGAGCGCGAAGCGACATCGCATCGGCATCGGCGGCATGGTCGCCGTGACCCTGCTGGCCTTCGGCTTCAGCTTCTCGCTGGTCCCGCTGTACCGCATCGCCTGCGAGAAGGTGTTCGGCATCCGCCTCGAGCGTGGCCCCGTGGCGGAGGGCGATGCCGTCGCCGCCGTGCGCGACGACCGTATGGTCACCGTGGTGTTCGATGCGAACGTCAATTCGAAGCTGCCGTGGGAGTTCCAGCCCCATGTGCTGACGATGCAGGTGCGTCCCGGCGAGCCCTACGAGACCACCTATGTCGCGCGCAACCGCGGCGACCGCGACATCGTCGGCAGCGCCACGCCGTCGGTGGCTCCGGCGCGCGCGTCGCAGTACTTCAACAAGACCGAATGCTTCTGCTTCACCGCGCAGACCCTCGCCGCCGGCGAATCGCGCGACATGCCGGTGCGCTTCATCGTCGATCCGGGCCTGCCCGACGACGTGAAGACCGTGACCTTGTCCTATACCTTCTTCAAGAACGACGTGCTGACCGCGAGGCTTTCCGAGCCGACGGCCGGTGCGGCGGCGGCTGCGCCACGCAGCGCGCCCTGACCCGTTCTCCACCCATTCCGATTCCGACAGCCCCACGCGAGACGACCGCCATGGCCCAAGCTCACGCCGACCACCACGATTCCGCGATCTACTTCGTGCCGCACAGCAGCAAGTGGCCGGTCTTCGCCTCGGTCTTCCTGTTCGTCACCATGCTCGGCCTCGCCAGCTGGCTGAACCATGCCAGCTGGGGCAAGCCAGCTTTCTACGTCGGCCTGCTCGGCCTCGCCGGCATCCTGTTCAAGTGGTTCGCCGACGTGATCCTGGAATCGGTCAGCGGCTTCTACAACAAGCAGGTCGACGTGTCCTTCCGCATGGGCATGGTCTGGTTCATCTTCTCGGAAGTGATGTTCTTCGCGGCCTTCTTCGGCGCGCTGTTCTACGCCCGCCAGTTCGCGCTGCCGTGGCTCGGCGGCGAAGGCGACGGCGCGATGACCAATGCGACCCTCTGGCCGAACTTCACGGCGGCGTGGCCGAGCAGCGGCCCGGGCCAGGTCGGCGGTACCTTCCAGACCATCCCGGCCTGGGGCCTGCCGCTGATCAACACCCTGATCCTGCTGACCTCGGGCGTGACCGTGACCCTGGCGCACCATGCGCTGAAGGCCGCGCAGCGCAAGGCCCTGCTGTTCTGGCTGGGCGCCACCGTGCTGCTGGGCTGCGTGTTCCTCGTGCTGCAGGTCGAGGAATACATGCACGCCTACAACGACCTGAACCTGACCCTGGGCTCGGGCATCTACGGTTCCACCTTTTTCATGCTCACCGGCTTCCACGGCGCACACGTGACCCTCGGCACGCTGATGCTGGCGATCATGTGGCTGCGCTGCGCCAAGGGCCATTTCACCAAGGAAAACCATTTCGCCTTCGAAGCGGTGGCCTGGTACTGGCACTTCGTGGACGTGGTCTGGCTGGGCCTGTTCCTGTTCGTCTACGTGCTGTGATCCCGAGCCACCCCGGTTTGATGCCGGGGCGCTCTTCATCCAGCGGAAACGCGAAGGCCGGCATTGCGCCGGCCTTCGTGTCTGAGTCATCGGTAGCGTGTCGCATCCGAATCCATCACTGCCCGCGATCCGTATCGGTGTCGTGGGCTGCGGATCCGGTCGAGGGGTTCATCCGGCCGGGTTGCGACCCACGCCGTGCGGTTCGATCCAGCCCATGTAGATGGCCAGGATCAGCAGCAGGATCAGCGCCACGGACAAGGCGATGCGCTTGGTCAGGGCGTTGACCGTGCGTTTGGTCTGCCCCTTGTCCACCAGCATGTAATAGAGCCCGGCGCCCAGGTTCCACAGAATCAGGATCAGAAACCCGACGATGAGCAGGGTCTTCAACGAATCGCTCATGACCACCTCCGCAGGCGCGCGGTTGCGCCCGTTGTTCCGCGCATTATCGCAGGCGATGGAGGTGAGGAGGTGATGTCCGGACTGCGTCGACATCCCGCGCTGCTGTGGGCGTTCGCGCTGCTGGTGATGGCCGGCTTCGCGTCGCTGGGCGTCTGGCAGCTCGGCCGTGCCGACATCAAGCGCGAGATGCTCGCCGACGCGCAGCGCGCCCTGTCCGCGCGCACGCCGCAGCCGGTGGGCGTGATCGCCGACCCCGCCCGCGCCGAGGCCTACGACTGGGTCGAAATCAGGGGGCGTTTCGTCGATGCGCCTGCGGTGCTGCTCGACAACCAGCAGCAGGCCGGTCGCGTCGGCGTGCGCGCCTATCGCGTGTTCGAGACCGACGCCGGCCTGCGCGTGCTCGTCGATCTTGGCTGGGTCGCCCTGCCGCCCGATCGCACCCTGCCGCAGGTGCCGCGCGATGCGACACGCACCGCGCTGCGCGGCCTGCTGCTGCCGCCGCCGGGCAGTGGCCTGCGCTTGGGCGAGCCGCAGGCGCAGGCCGATGGCAGCCTGCTGGCGACGCAGGTCGAGCCCGATGCCATCGCCCGCGCCCTGCGCCTGCCCGGCCTGGCGCAGCGCGTGCTCCGGCCCGAGGCCGAGGACGGCTTCGGCTACCAGCGCGATTTCGACATCCTGCCCAACACCCTGCCGCCGGAAAAGCACCTCGGCTATGCCGTGCAGTGGTTCGCGCTCGCCCTGGCGGTGCTGGTGACCGCCGTGCTGCTGAGCGTGCGCCGCGTCCGTCGCCTCCGCTCCACGCCTGGATCCACGCCCTGAGAATGCTGCAATGACCACGCCTGATCCGTCCCGACGCAACCGCAACCGCATCGCGCTTGTCGCGATCTTCGCCATGTTCTTCGGCGGCTTCATCGTCGCCGGCCTGCTGCGTTTCTCGGGCTGGCGCCCGGAGGGCATGAAGAACTACGGTGAATTGCTCGATCCCCCCGGCGACCTCCGCCAGGTCGTGCCGACGCTGGTCGACGGCAGCGAATATCGCTGGAACCCGGGCGAACGCATGTGGCGCATCGTGGTCGCCGCGCCGCCGGGCTGCGACGCGCCCTGCGTCAAGCTGACCCAGGACCTCGAACTGGTGCGCGAACTGTTCGCGCAGCGCGCCGATCACGTCCACCTGCTGTGGATCGGCGAATTCCCGGCCAAGGGCCTGCGTTCCCCGGCCCTGCGCCTGCTGCGCGACACACCGGCCCTGCGCGCCGGACTGCCTCGCGTGGACGACCCCAAAGGCGTCCCCGTCTATGTCATCGACCCCAACGGTTTCGTGATTCTGCGTTACGCTCCCGGCTTCGACCCCGGGCATCTGCGTACCGACGTGGCCAGGCTGCTCAAGCTGAAATGACCGACGCCACCGACACCTCGCCTTCGTCCCGCCCCCCTGATCATCGGTCCGCCGTGAATAGACCTGCTGCCCATAAGCCCGCTGTGCATCGACACTTCCACCGGATCGCATGGCTCGCGGTCGCGCTCACGCTGTGCGTGATCGTGTTCGGCGCCTTCGTGCGCCTCTCCGACGCGGGCCTGAGCTGCCCCGACTGGCCGACCTGCTACGGCCGCGCGGCCTGGCCCAAGGAAATCTCCGAAGCCGCGACCCATGCGGCCAGCGAGATCCGTCCCTTCGAGACCCACAAGGCCTGGCGCGAGCAGGTCCACCGCCATGCGGCCGCCATCCTCGGCCTGCTGGTGCTGCTCCTGAGCCTGATGGCCGCGCGCAAGCGCAAGCTCGGCATCGCCCAGATCCTGATCGCCTCCGCCTTCGTCGCCGCCGGCATTCCCCTGTACATGCACGGCTACATCGCCGCGGCGCTGGTGTCCGCGGGCATCGGCGAATTGATCCTGCTGCTCGCTGCGCTGCGATGGAGCAACGACGACCTCGCGCGGGCGGCGGCCTTCACGCTGATGCTGATCGTGTTCCAGGCGCTGCTCGGCAAATGGACGGTGACGATGCTGCTCAAGCCGGTCATCGTCATGGGCCACCTGCTTGGCGGCATGAGCACGCTCGCGATGCTGTCCTGGATGGCCTGGCGCGCCACCGACCGGCCTATCCGCATCGCCGGCGCCACCGCGATGCGCTGGTGGCTGATCGGCGCGGTGTTCGTGGTCGGCGTGCAGATCGCGCTCGGCGGCTGGGTCAGCGCCAACTATGCGGCGCTGGCCTGCGGCAACGATTTCCCGACCTGCGTCGGCAAGTGGGTGCCGCCGACGGACTTCCGCGAAGGCTTCGTGCTGTGGCGCGGCGTCGGCGTGGACTACGAAGGCGGCGTGCTCGACGGCGCATCGCGCATCGCCATCCAGCTCGCGCACCGGATCATGGCGGTCGTGGTCTTCGCCTACCTGATCGCGCTCGCGGTGAAGCTCATCCGCACGCCGGGACTGTGGCTGACCGGTGTGGTCCTGACCGTGCTGACGCTGGTCCAGGTCGGCCTGGGCATCGCCAACGTGAAGATGGGCCTGCCGCTCGCGGTGGCCACCCTGCACAACGCCGGCGCTGCGCTGCTGCTGTTGCTGCTGGTCAGCCTGCTCGCGCGGCTGCGCCGACCCACCGATGAGTAAAGGCCTCACATGACCTTTCCGTTGCGCGAGTACTGGGCGCTGACCAAGCCGCGCGTGGTGGCGCTGATCGTGTTCACCGCCTTCGTCGGCATGTTCCTCGCCGTGCCGGGCCTGCCGCCGCTGCGCGAGAGCGTGTTCGGCTTCATCGGCATCTGGCTGGCGGCGTCCAGCGCGGCTGCGATCAATCACCTGATCGACCAGCGCATCGACCGGGTGATGGCGCGCACGCAGCACCGACCGCTGGCCACGGGTGCGCTCAAGCCGGCGCAGGTGCTGGCCTTCGCGGTGTTCCTCGGCGCGTTGTCGATGGCGATGCTGATCTCGATGGTCAATCCGCTGACCGCCGCGCTCACCTTCGCCTCGCTGATCGGTTACGCCATCGTCTACACCGCCTGGCTCAAGCGCGCCACGCCGCAGAACATCGTCATCGGCGGCATCGCCGGTGCCGCGCCGCCGCTGCTGGGCTGGGCCGCGGTCACCGGCATGCGCAACGAATGGGACTGGGCGCACGCGCTGCTGCTGGTGCTGATCATCTTCGTGTGGACCCCGCCGCATTTCTGGGCCCTGGCGATCTTCCGCCGCGACGACTACGCGCGCGCGCTGGTGCCGATGCTGCCGGTGACGCACGGCGTGCAGTACACGCGCTGGCAGATCCTGCTGTACACGGTGCTGCTGGTGCTGGTGACCGTGCTGCCCTACGCGGTGAAGATGAGCGGCGCGTTCTACCTGGGTGGCGCGCTCGTGCTCGGCGCGGTCTTCCTCTGGTATGCGTGGCGCCTGCTCGATCCGCCGGACGACTTCTTCGCCATGCGTACCTTCAATTACTCGATCGTGTACCTGATGGCGCTGTTCGCCTTCCTGCTGCTCGACCACTGGTTGATGCCCCTGCTGGCCCCCGTGCCGGCCTTCGAGCTCAAGCCCGTCGTTTGATCGGGCTTGCCCGTGCCCGGATAGTCACTCGACCCGCCCCGGCCGCGACGCTACGCTTGGACGATCCAATGTCGAGGGTCGTTCCATGCGCCGCACGTGCCTGTCGCTGCTGTCTGCCGCCATCCTGTCCCTGAGTTTCGCGGCATCCGCCGCGCCCGCGCCCGAGGCGGGGGGCAGCGTGGTCACTGCCGCGCGCATGCTCGACGTGCGCAGCGGCCGCATGCTGAAGGATGTGCAGATCCTGGTCCAGGACGGCCGCATCAAGCAGGTCGCCAGCGATGGCCGTGCCGTGGAGGGTGGGGCGGGCCTGCCCCGCCATGCGCTCGGCGACATGACCGTGCTGCCGGGGCTGATCGACATGCACGTGCACATCGACAGCGATCCGACCTTCAGCGGCTATTCCTACCTGCAGTTCAACGACCGATTCTGGTCCGCCGTGTCGGTGACGCACGCCCAGAAGACGCTGATGGCCGGCTTCACCACCATCCGCAACCTCGGCGCCGACGACTGGAACGACGTCGGCCTGCAGCAGGCCATCGACCAGGGGCGCGTCGTCGGCCCGCGCATCGTCCCGGCCGCCTATGCCTTCGGCGCCACCGGCGGGCATTGCGACTCGACCTATTTCCCGCCGTCGATGCGCGACCGCAACGAATACAACGCCGACAATCCCGAAGAAGCGCGCCGGTCCGTGCGCGAAGTGCGCAAGTACGGCGCGCAGGTCATCAAGATCTGCGCCACCGGCGGCGTGTTCTCGCGCAACACCGAGCCCGGCCAGCAGCAGATGACCTACGACGAGATGAAGGCGGTCGCCGACGAAGCGCGCATGTGGGGCCTGAAGGTCGCCGCGCACGCGCACGGCGCCGCCGGCATCCGCGAGGCCATCCGCGCCGGCATCGACACCATCGAGCACGCCAGCCTGATCGACGACGAAGGCATCCGCCTCGCGAAGCAGCGCGGCACCTATCTGTCGATGGACATCTACAACACCGACTACACGCAATCCGAAGGCGCGAAGAACGGCGTCCTCGAAGACAACCTGCGCAAGGACCGCGAACTCGCCGAGATCCAGCGCGAGAACTTCCGCCGCGCGCACCTGGCCGGCGTGAAGATGGTCTACGGCACCGACGCCGGCATCTTCCCGCACGGCGACAATGCGAAGCAGTTCGCGGTGATGGTCCGCTACGGCATGACCCCCGTGCAGGCGATCCAGAGCGCCACCCTGAACGCTGCAGACGCGCTCGGCCGCAACGACCTCGGCGTGATCGAAGCCGGTCGACATGCGGACCTCGTCGCAGTACCCGGCGATCCGTCGACGGATGTCACGACGCTGGAGCGTGTCGCGTTCGTGATGAAGGGTGGGGTGGTGGTGCGAGGCAGCGGGTCCCGCGTGGCGGATTGAAACCTGCCGATTGAAGCCTGCCGGGCTCGAATCAGCGCCTTGACGACAACCAGCGGATCGCGGCGTCCAGCGTCGGGTCCTGGCCATCGGCGGCATCGGCTGTCGGTTCGTCGGGCAACAGTCGGTCGCCATCGCCCCGGCCATTGCGGTCCAGCATCAGCGCGCCGGTCAGGACAAGCAGCGAGCGATCCGCGAGCGGAAAGACCTGGTTGCCCGTGGACAAGCCGGCGCTGGCCTGGCCGAAGAAGCGTGTGCTGGCCCGGCCGCGGAAGGCGAGTGCGGTCGCTTCACCGGAGCTGGCGGTGCCGGGGCCGATCAGGACGGCGACAGGGGCGTCGCGAAGGTCGATCATTGCCTGCGGTTTCAGGCCGGCAGTGATCTGCCAGGCGGTCCGCTTGCCGTCGCGGTCTTCGAAGTAACCCACGGGCTGATCGCCGAGCAATGCCGACAGGGCGGCGATCATCGGATACATGTTGCCGCCGGAATTCTTGCGCAGATCGACGACCCATCCCTTGCGGGCGATGCGCGACGCATCGGCGATGGCGTTCGCCGCCGTGTGCGCGAACACGCGTGCCTGCTCCGGGTCTGCGCTGCCGAAGCCCGGGACCTGGATGTAGCCGATCTCGCCGGGCAGTGCCTTGACCTCGATCCGCGTCACGGATTCGCGCGCTCCTTCTTCACGGACTTGCGAGGCGGGGATCAGTCGGCTGTGCCGATCCCCAAGCTGATGCAGCAGGCCGCGAATCGGTGCGTGGGCGTCGCTGCCGTCACGCAGGCCTGCAGCAACCTGTTTCAACTCAGGTTCGATCGCGGACAAGTCCAGTCGGCGGTTGTACAGCGCATGGGCCTTGATCAGCGCGGCTGTTTCGTTCAGCAGTGCCGCGCCCTTGCCGTCGCCCGGCATCGGTGCGCGGACTTCGAGCCGCAGGTTCCGAGCATGCAGCGTGCTGGTGCCGCGCATGAACATGCCCAGGGCCAGTTTCACGGCGGAGTCCGGTACCGTGATGTGGACTTCGCGCAACGCAGGCGCGGCGCCGGAGGACACCGGCGATTTCTGGGAGTTCATGAAGGCGACCGGTTTCCCTGCTGCATCATCCGCGCGCAGCCAGATGGCACCGTCGCGGGCCGTCGTGCCGGCCTCCAGCATGGCGGACAGGACGATCTGCTTGCCGAGATAGGGGCGGGCATCGAGCATCAGTCCGCTGCCGCCGAAGCCTTCGCCGATCTCCTGGTCGCGCCGCACGCGAACGTCCGCGCCAGTCTTCGACAGGACATCACCGCCGCTGCCGTCATCGAGGCGATAGCCGCCCTTGTCGTTGATCACCCACCAGCGTGGCGTGGAATGGGCCCTTTCAGGCTCGACGGCTGTCCCCGTCTTCGGCGGATGTTGCGGCGCCTGCGACCACACGTGAGTTGCGCCTGAGGCCAACGCAAGGACAAGGACCGGGACGCGCATCGAGCGCAGTGAAGTCAGTCGGAGAAATAGCCGCATTCAACATCCTGTGGGTCTGGGTCGTGAAGTGCAGGATTGTGTGTGGCGTCGCGTGAGAATTGGGTTCAGTCGCCTTTCCACACTCGATCCGCTTTCAGTGCATTCAGCCTGTGATGCCTTTGCCCGGCCTGGGCCGTTCTGGTTTGGCACGCGTGAACGATGGCGGGTCCCGATGGCAGCTGATCATGCGTCGACCGATCATGCCTCGCGGGCCAGCCGCCGATACTGCAGATCGAGTACGGCGACATGCCGCTGCAGGTCCTCCAGCGATCCCGCATTGACGATCACGTCATCCGCGATGGCGAGGCGCTGCGCGCGCGTGGCCTGCGCGGCGATCATGCGGTCGGCGAGGGCGTCGTCGATGCCGTCGCGCTGGATCAGTCGCTGTCGCTGCGTTTCGACCGGGACATCGACGACCAGGATGCGTTGCAGCCAGGGATAGGCCGCGCGCCCGCCGACTTCGGCGAGCAGCGGGATCGCGGCGATGGCATAGGGGCTGGTGGCGGTTTGGCACTGTTCGACGAGCAGCGCGCGCACGCGGGGATGGATGATGCCTTCGAGGCGGCGACGCGCATCGGCGTCGTCGAACACGCGTCGACGCATCGCGGCGCGGTCGAGCTTGCCCTCCGCATCGAGCACGTCGTGGCCGAAGCTGGCGACGATCTCCGCCAGACCCGGGCTGCCCGGCGCGACGGCGTCGCGTGCGGCGATGTCGGCGTCGGCAATGACGATGCCCAGGCTTTCGAACGCGCGGGTCACTGCGGTCTTGCCCGAGGCGATGCCGCCGGTCAGCCCGATGCAGTACGTCGCCATGGATGGATCAGTAGGGCAGCAGGCGCTGGTAGAGGGCCATGATGTCGCCGCCCCAGAGGAAGACGATCCAGCCGGCGGCGGCGAGGTAGGGCCCGAACGGAATCGGGATGTTGTGGTCGCGGCCCTTCGTGAACAGCCAGATCGAGCCGATGATCGCGCCCGCCAGCGACGCCACCAGCACGATGGGCAGCAGGGCCTTGTAGCCGGCCCAGGCGCCCAGCGCGGCGAGCAGCTTGAAGTCGCCGTAGCCCATGCCGTCCTTGTTCGTGACGAACTTGTGCGCCTTGTAGACCAGCCAGAGCGAGACATAGCCGAGGACCGCGCCTGCCACGGCGGCCTTCGCCGGCACGAACAGGTTGTCGACGCTTGCGATCAGCCCGAGCCAGAGCAGCGGCAGGGTGATCTCGTCGGGCAGCAGCTGCTTGCGCAGATCGATCCCTGCGCCGGCCACCAGGAAGCAGCTCAGCAGCGAGGCGCCAAAACCCTGCCAGCCGAAGCCGAAGCGCCAGACGCTCGCGACGACCAGCAGCATGGTCAGCAGTTCGACGGCGGGGTACTGGATGGAGATCGGCGTCCTGCACTTGCGGCATTTGCCGCCCAGCGCCAGCCAGCTGAACACCGGGATGTTCTCGTACCACGACAGCCTGTGCTGGCAGTGCGGGCAGTGCGAGGGCTCGACCACGATCCCCGGCGGCGGCGGATCGTACATGTCGTTGGGCAGCTCCAGCTCGTCGCGGGCGTCGCGCTTCCATCGCCATTCGAGCTTGCGCGGCAGGCGCAGGATGACGACGTTGAGGAAGCTGCCCACGAGGAGGCCGAGCCCGGCCGCGATCGGATAACCGAGGGCCGGGTTCTGGTCGAGGAATGCCATCGATGCGCGGATCCGGTCTCTGGCTCGATCAGCCGATCGTTGCGGCGAGCTTGAAGATCGGCAGGTACATGCCGACGACCATGCTGCCCACGAGCACGCCGATGATCACCATGATCATGGGTTCCAGCAGGCTGGTCAGCGCATCGACCGCGTTGTTCACTTCCTGCTCGTAGAACTCGGCGACCTTGAACAGCATCGTGTCGAGCGCACCGGCCTCTTCGCCGATCGCGGCCATCTGGATGACCATGTGCGGGAACAGGTTGGCCTGCTTCATCGCCATGTTGACCGGGTAACCCACGGACACGTCGTCGCGGATGCGCCACACGGCCTTTTCGTAGACGGCATTGCCGGTCGCGCCGGCCACGCTTTCCAGCGCCTCGACCAGCGGCACACCCGCGCGGAACGTCACCGCCAGCGTGCGCGAGAAGCGCGCGATCGCCGAGTTGTGCATGATCAGGCCGATCACCGGCACCTTGAGGATGAGCTTGTCGAGCGTGTGGCGGAAGTTGGCCGAGCGCTTGTATGCGAAGAAGAAGCTGACCAGCACGGCGCCGACGACGCCGAGCATCAGCCACCACCATCCGACCAGGAACCTCGACATGCTGACGATCATCTGCGTGAAGGCGGGGAGCTCGGCGCCGAAGTTCTTGAACACATCCTCGAACTGCGGCACGACGTAGATCAGCATCACCGAGCTGACCAGGATCGCGACCACGATGGTCATCGCCGGGTAGAACAAGGCCTTCTTGATCTTGCCCTTGAGGGTCTCGAGGTTTTCCTTGTAGGTCGCGATCGTGTCGAGCACGGTTTCGAGCACGCCCGCGGATTCGCCGGCGCGCACGAGGTTGCGGTACAGCTCGTCGAAGTAGATCGGATGCTTGCACATCGCTTCATAGATCGAAGAGCCGCCCTCGATGTCGGTGCGCACGGCCTCGACGAGGTTCTTCATGCGCACGTTCTTCTGGCCGTTGCCGATGATCTCCAGCGACTGCACCAGCGGCACGCCCGACTTCATCATCGTGGCGATCTGGCGACTGAAGATGGCGATGTCGCGCGCGCCGATCTTCTTGCCCGCGGCGCCGAACATTGGCTTGGGCTTGGGTTTGACCACGGTCGGCGTGATGCCCAGCCGGCGCAGCTCGGCTCGCAGCATGTTCGTGTTCTTGGCCTGCTGCTCGCCCTTCATCTTCACGCCGCGCTTGTCTGTGCCCTCCCAGACGTAGAGGGGCATCGTGTTGCCGGCGCGTTCGGTGGGGGCGTTCTTGGCGACGGTGCGGGAGGCGGCCATGGCTTATTCCTTGGTGACGCGGTTGATTTCGGCGAGGCTGGTGATGCCGCTGCGGACCTTGAGCAGGGCGGACTGGCGCAGGCTGTTGACGCCCGAGGCGCGCGCAGCCTCGGCGATCTGCATGGCGTTGCCGCCCTGCAGGATGATCGCCTGGATCTGTTCGGTCATCGGCATGACCTCGTAGATGCCGGTACGGCCCTTGTAGCCGCCCGTGCAGTCGTTGCAGCCGACCGCTTCGTAGAGCGTGAAGCCGGCGCGCACTTCGTCCGCGGTGAAACCCTCGGCGAGCAGGGCGTGCTCGGGCAGGTGCTGTTCCCGCTTGCAGTTCGGGCACAGGCGGCGGGCGAGGCGCTGGGCGATGACCAGCGAGACCGACGAGGTGATGTTGAAGGGCGCGATGCCCATGTTCATCAGTCGGGAAATCGTCTGCGGCGCATCGTTGGTGTGCAGGGTCGACAGCACCATGTGGCCGGTCTGCGCGGCCTTGACCGCGATCTCGGCGGTTTCCAGGTCGCGGATTTCGCCGACCATGATCACGTCCGGATCCTGACGCAGGAAGCTGCGCAGCGCCGCCGCGAAGGTCATGCCGCGCTTGGCGTTCTGCTGCACCTGGTTGATGCCGGGCAGGCGGATTTCGACCGGATCCTCGACGGTGGAGACGTTGCGCTCCTCCTCGTTGAGGATGCCCAGCGCGGTGTACAGCGACACGGTCTTGCCCGAACCGGTGGGGCCGGTGACCAGGACCATGCCGTACGGCTTCTTGATCGCATCCAGGAACAGCGCCTGCTGGTCCGGCTCGTAGCCGAGCTTTTCGATGCCCAGCTTCGCCGCGCTGCCGTCGAGGATACGCAGCACGATCTTCTCGCCGAACAGGGTCGGCAGCGTGCTGACGCGGAAGTCGATCTGCTTGGTCTTGGACAGGTTGAGCTTGATGCGGCCGTCCTGCGGCACGCGCTTCTCGGCGATGTCCAGCTGCGACATCACCTTCAGGCGCGCCGCGATGCGCTGGCTGAGCTTGACCGGCGCCTTGGCGACCTGGCGGAGGATGCCGTCGATGCGCAGGCGGACGCGGTAATCGGTTTCGTAGGGCTCGAAATGGATGTCGGAAGCGCCGCGCTTGATCGCATCCACCAGCACCTTGTTGACGAACTTCACGACCGGCGTGTCGTCGCCCTTGGCGTCGACGCCGCTGTCGCCGCCGGCATCGTCGTCGCCGCCGGAAACATCGAGGTTGTCGAGACCTTCGGCATCGTCCATGTCGCCGATCGAGTCGTTGGCGCTCAGCCACGACTCCATGGTCCGCTTGAGCGTGTCCTCGTCGACGAGGATGGGTTCCACCGCGAGATTGGTGTGGAACTTGACTTCGTCGAGGGCTGCGGTGTTCGTCGGGTCCGCGACGCCGACGAAGAGCCGGCCGCCGCGCTTGAACAGCGGCAGCACCTGGTGCTTGTGCAGCAGTTCGTCCTTCACCAGGCGGATGGCGCTCTGGTTGGGATCCATCACCCCGGGGTCGAACAGGGGCATGCCGAACTCGATCGAGTTGGCGGCCGCGAGCTGCTGCGGGGTGACCAGTTTGTGTTCGCGCAGGTAGACGGCGATGGGTTTGCGTTCGCGCGTCGCGGTGTCGAGGGCTTCGCGTGCAGCGCCTTCTTCAAGCGCCCCGTCCAGCACCAGACGCCGGGCAATGCCGGTGATGCCGATCAGATTTGAAGTGTGCGCGACGTTCACTTTTGACGGCCCCTCGCCCGCCGATCCACGGTCGGATCATGCATTTACGACGATAACATCGAAAAGGCTGCAGGTGGAGAGTGGCGGCCATCCCGGAATGGCCATTCGAGACTTGGCGCACACCCCCGGGGTGAAGGCGCTCAGGGCCCGGTGCAGCCGTTGGGGCGATAGAGCGATGCGACGGTCGAACTGCAGCCCCAGTTGCCTTCGCTGTTGCGGGTCAGCACCAGGTTCTGGCCTGCGACGTTCGGATTGCCGGCGAGCACGCAGGTGATGGTCTGGCCGCTCGTGGCGGTCCAGCTTCCGCCGGGCGTGATGCTGCTGCAGCGGGCGGTGCTGGGGCTGAGGCCGATCTCGGTGGCGCTTGCCGGGCTGCCGGTCTTGTCGCCGTTCTGGATGCCTTCCTCGAAGATCACGACGCCGCCGCGCAGGTCGGCCAGGCCGGCGGACATCTGCGACTTGGCGACATAGATCTGGTAGGCCGGGAGGGCGATCGACGCGAGGATGGCGATGATCGCAACCACGATCATCAGTTCGATGAGGGTGAAGCCTTGCTGGCGCGGACGCGGACGGGACATGGCGGTTCTCCGTGGTGCAGGTCGCAGCAGAGCAGGGGCTGGGGGAAGGCTGGAAGGAAAAGGGGTGCCGAAGCACCCCTTTCCCGATTCACGGACAGTCGCGTCGTCGACGATTACGGCGTGCAGCCGTTCGGACGGTGGCTGGTGTCGGCGATGTCGGTGGTGCAGGGCCACTGGCCGGTGGTGTTGCGGGTCAGGTTGATGACCTTGTTGACCACGTTCGGGTTGCCCTTGAGCTTGCACTGGATCTTCTGGCCGCTGGCCGCGTCCCAGTTGCCGGTGACGGTGAAGGTGCAGCGCGGGGTACCCGCGGCATCCAGACCGATGTCGGCCGGGCCGGCGATGGCGCCGGTCTTCTCGCCGCCCTGGACGCCTTCTTCATAGGCGGTGACGCCGCCGCGGATGTCGGCCAGACCGGAGGTGGCCTGCGACTTGGCGACGTAGTTCTGGTAGGCGGGCAGCGCGATGGCGGCCAGGATGGCGATGATCGCGACGACGATCATCAGTTCGATCAGGGTGAAGCCTTGCTGCTTCTTCATGAGGGAGTCCTCGCTACTCATTGGGGAAAAGGGGCCGGAGCCCCTTTTCCGGGCAGAAACCGCCAGTCGGAATTACGGCGTGCAGCCGTTCGGACGGTGGCTGGTGTCGGCGATGTCGGTGGTGCAGGGCCACTGGCCGGTGGTGTTGCGGGTCAGGTTGATGACCTTGTTGACCACGTTCGGGTTGCCCTTGAGCTTGCACTGGATCTTCTGGCCGCTGGCCGCGTCCCAGTTGCCGGTGACGGTGAAGGTGCAGCGCGGGGTGCCGGCGGCAGCCAGGCCGATGTCGGCCGGGCCAGCGATGGCGCCGGTCTTCTCGCCGCCCTGGACGCCTTCTTCATAGGCGGTGACGCCGCCGCGGATGTCGGCCAGACCGGAGGTGGCCTGCGACTTGGCGACGTAGTTCTGGTAGGCGGGCAGCGCGATGGCGGCCAGGATGGCGATGATCGCGACGACGATCATCAGTTCGATCAGGGTGAAACCTTGCTGCTTCTTCATGGGAGATCCCTCGGGAGTGTTGTGTTGCGAACCATTCACGTGCCCTTGGCCTGGCGGATCCGGGTCCTTGGGCGCTCGTGCTGCCGAGCACGCGCAGGCAAAGCATACGCACAAGCCATGCCAAATGATGTGACGCGACTCCCGTCCCGGAGCGCACTCTTGTATGAGAACCCCTTCACATTTCTCCGTGGGGCAGAATCTGACAAAAAACGTCAGATTGCTGTCGGGCTGACCACAACAGTCATTCGCGTGCTCGTGATCACAATATTGAGCCTGTTGTGACGGTCTGTCGATGGGGTGTGATGGGGTTGGCGCTTGTTGCGACGCAGCATGAGCGACGCGCACCGACGGACGGAGTTCGCTCCGACCTTTCGGCTATTCTTCACCTCGCATTCAATTACATGAGTGGAGTCCGTACATGCCGATGCCTGCTGCCCGCCTTGAGCGGATGCTGCTTCTCCTGTTTGTCGCGTCCGGCTTCGCGGGCCTCGTCTATCAGGCGATCTGGTCCCACTACCTGGGCCTGGTGCTGGGGCACGCGGCGTATGCGCAGACCCTGGTGCTGGCGATCTTCATGGGTGGCATGGCCCTCGGGGCCTGGCTGGTCAGTGCCCGGGGTGGGCGCTGGGCGGGCCTGATCCGGGCCTACGCGATCGTCGAACTGGTGATCGGCGCCACGGCGCTGGTCTTCCATCCCATGTTCGTCGGCTACATGTCCCTGTCCCAGGAGACGGTGCTGCCGGCCCTCGAGGGCGAGTCGACCATCCGGCTGTGGCAGTGGGGGACGGCGGCGCTGATGATCGCCCCGCAGAGCGTGATGCTGGGCATGACCTTCCCGCTGATGAGCGGCGGTTACCTGCGCGTGGCGCCCGGCCAGGACGGCCAGATCCTCGGCGGCCTGTACTTCACCAACAGCATCGGTGCGGCGGCGGGTGCGCTGGTCGCGACCTTCCTGCTGCTGCCCTGGATCGGCATGCCCGGCGCGATCATGGTCGCCGGCGTCATCAATGTCGTGGTCGGCCTGCTGGCCTGGCGGGTGTCGATCGGCGCCGAGGCAATGGCGGCCCCGGCATCGCAGGCGCCGTCGATCGTTGCGGCTGAAACGCCCGTCGAGCAGTCCGAGCGCAAGTCGCTCGGCAGATTTTCCACCCTGCTGCTGTTCGGCGCGGGCATCACCGGCGCGAGTTCGTTCGTCTACGAGATCGGCTGGATCCGCATGCTCAACCAGGCGCTCGGCGCCACGGTGCATTCGTTCGAACTGATGCTGTCCGCCTTCATCCTGGGGTTGGCCTTCGGTGGCCTGTGGGTGCGCAAGCGCAGTTCGCGCATCGTCGATCCGGTGAAGGCTGCAGGCTGGGCGCAGGTGCTGATGGGCCTGGCGGCGCTGGTGTCGCTGCCGCTGTTCGCCAACAGCTTCGCCTGGGTGGGGGCCCTGATGAAGGTGCTGCCGCGCACCGATACGGGCTACGACCTGTATGCGCTGGGCAGCGCGGCGATTTCCCTCGCCATCATGTTCCCCGCCGCGTTCTTCGCCGGCATGACGCTGCCATTGTTCACCATGGCCCTGCTGCGGCGCGGCGCGGGTGAGCGCAGCATCGGCCGCATCTATGCCGCCAACACGCTCGGCGCGATCGCCGGCGTGATGCTCGCCGTGCATGTGCTGATCCCGTTGATGGGCCTGCGCCTGGCGGTCACCCTGGCGGCCCTGGCGGACATCCTCCTCGGGCTGGTGCTGCTGCGTGGCTTCGTTGCCGAATACAGGCAGCGGCCGTATTTCGCCGCGCTGTTCGCGACGCTCGCCGTCTGTGCGGTCAGCCTGCTGTTCGGCGCGCCCGATCCGAAGGCGCAGGCCTCGGGCGTCTTCCGCTACGGCAACGAACGGCTGGGCGATATGGCGAACGTGCGGTTCCTGCGCGACGGCAAGACCGCCACAGTGTCGTTCTATACCCAGGGGGCGATGGGCACGATCGCCACCAATGGCAAGCCGGACGCGTCGATCAACCTCGCCGAAGGCGAGCCGATGGACGACGAGTACACGATGGTGATGGCGGCCAGCCTGCCGCTGGCGCTGCATCCCGCGCCGGAACGCATCGCCATCATCGGCTGGGGATCCGGCCTGACCACGCACACCATGCTCGGCAGCAGCGCGCCGAAGCTGGTGGACACCATCGAGATCGAGCCGGCGATGGTCGAGGGCGCGCGCCTGTACGGCGACAGCGTGCGGCGTGCATACACCGATCCGCGCGGGCACCTGCGCGTGGACGATGCGCGGACCTACTTCTCCGCCAGCGCCAAGGGTTACGACGTGATCGTGTCGGAGCCGTCGAATCCGTGGGTCAGCGGCGTGTCCAGCCTGTTCACGCGCGAGTTCTACCGTTTCCTCGGCAAGCACCTGGGCGACCGCGGCATCCTCGTGCAGTGGATCCAGACCTACGAGCTGAACGACAAGCTCTTCTACTCGATGGTCGCGGCCCTGATCGAAGAGTATCCGTACGTGCATGCGTACCTCACGAATTCCGCCGACGTGATCTTCATCGCGTCGTATGCGCCGATCCGCGACTACGACGCCGCGCGACTGCAGGAAATGCCGATCGCCGCGGATCTCAAGCGAGCCGGGCTCGCCACGGCGGGCGACCACCAGGTGCGCCGATTCGCGGATCGTGCCGTGCTGAAGGGGTTGATCGAATTGTTCGATGCGCCGGTGCACACGGACTACCTGCCCAGCGTCGCGCTGCATGCGCCGCGCTCGCGCTTCAAGGGCGAATCGGTGCTGAGCGTGAGCACGCTGATGGGCGTGGGCATGCCGGTGCTGGAAATGACCGGCGGCCGGTATCCGGTGGCGGTGTCCGCGCAGGTCGCGGTGACCGAGGCCAGTCCGGCGGCGAAGGATCACGTCAATGCACGCCGCGTGCGCGAGGTGCTGCTCGGCACAGGATCGGGCAAGGGGCTGGATGCGGCCGTGGTCGAGAAGCTCCGTCTGCTGCGTGACCCGTCGACGCCGCTTCCTGCCTGGCTCGATGCGGCGGCGGTCGTCGCCGACTTCAGCCTGGGCTACCTCACTCCGGAAGATCTGCAGGGCGTCTGGATCGATCCCGTGTGGGTCGGCGACCGCGCCTCGGATCCGAAGGTCGCGGCGCTGCTCTCGGCCTATGCCGCCGCATCGCGTCGCGATGCCGCAGCGATGTCGACGGCCGGCATCGCGGGCCTCAAGGCGCTGCCGCAGGGCGTGGCGCCGAATCTCCTGCGCGACCACCTGCTGGTCATCGCGATGCTGGGGGCGGTCGGCGAAGGGGACCTGGCACGGGTCCGCAAGCTGGAGGATGCGCATGGCGCATCCGTGAAGGTCAGCAACAACTTCTATGGACTGGCCCGCGCCTACCTGTCGGCATGGGCGGAGGCCAACGGCAAGGCCGGGGCGAGCGCCAAGGCTGTTCGCTGAGCCAGCCTGCGCTCGAAGTGGCGCGGCCGAGTGCCGCGCCATCACCAGGCATCTGCATTCCGGGCGGACCGTCGGGGCACAGTGCCCCGGTGGGAACTACGTCAGCGCGTGGTCTCCGCCGCTCCCGGGGCTTTCGCCTGCTTGCGTGCGTGGTGGGCATCGAAGATCGGCCAGGGATCGATGCCGATGAAGTCGACGATCGCGCCGTTGGGCAGTTCGACCAGCACCCCCGCGCTGCCGCGCGTTGATTTCAGCGGCAGCAGGGCCAGCGTGTCCGGATTGCCGTGGCGCGCCGCCATGCGCTGCAGGGTGGCCCGGCTGTCAGCGGAAGCCAGCGCCAGCGCATCCTTGAGGGTGATGGCTGCGGGCATCGGATCCCTGTTCGGGCCCGGGTAGGGGCGGTACTTCGATGGCTGGAACTGGATCTCCAGCCCCGTCATCGCCTCGATCATGGCTTCCATGCGGGCCTTGGGGTCTTCCGGCAAGGGGGCGGCCACCTGGCGCGGTCCAAGCCACGGCGCGTCGCGATATTCGGGTGCGGCCTTCGCGGCGCTGGCCGGGTCGATCTCGTTGGCGAAGACCAGGTGGAAGCGATCCGTGGTCGCCACGATGTAGGCCGGTCGCGACTGCCAGACCGTATGCAGGCCGAAGGCCAGTGCCGCCACCTGCAGGATGGCGATGACCACGAGATCGAATTTCAGGCCTTTCTTGCCGGGGCGGTAGATGATCAGCGTCAGCAGGGGGCCCAGGACCAGATCCACGCCCGCCAGGACGGCGAGCAGGGGGCCGGCCTTGGCCATCCCGAACAGGGCCGGGGGGTACCAGCGGAACAGGATGATCGTGAACAGGCTGGCGAGGACGGCGAAGCTGATCGCGAAGTGGAATCCGGAGGCTTTCCAGCGGGTCATGGCAGCGTTACGGCAAGGGGCTGCGCGTGATTATGCGCAGCCCCGGGCCGGCGGCAAGACGGTATGCGCCCGGCCGCAAGCAAACCGCCCGCGATTACTCGATGCCCAGCTTCTTCAGCTTGTAGCGCAGGGCTCGGAAGGTGATGCCCAGCGCGGCGGCCGTCTTGGTCTTGTTGTAGCGGTGCTCCTGCAGCGCCTGCTGGATCGCATTGCGCTCGATCTCCTCGATGAACGAGGGCAGGGCGGCGGTGCCGGTGTCGCGGGGCGGCGCGCCCGGCACGGCGGGCGCAGCCGGCTGCGGCGCGGCTGTCGCCGACAACGGGGGGGAGATGGGCGGCGTGGCAGCTGCGGCGGCCGGCGGCGTGGCGGCCTGGGGCAGGCGCAGGTCCTGAGCGTCGATCGTGTCGCCGTCGGCCATGGCCAGGGCGCGTTCGAGGATGTTTTCCAGTTCGCGCACGTTGCCCGGGAACGGATACACCTCCAGCGCCGCCTGCGCTTCGCGCGACAGGGTGGGCGCGCGGCGCTTCATCGCGTAGGCCAGGCGCTTGAGGATCGCATCCGACAGCAGCGGCAGGTCGCCGGTGCGTTCGCGCAGCGGCGGCACGTCCAGCTCGATCACGTTGATGCGGTAGAACAGGTCGTGGCGGAACTTGCCCTCGGCGACCAGCACATCGAGATCCTTGTGCGTCGCGGAGAGGATGCGGACGTCGACCGCAGCTTCGGCGTTCGCGCCGACCGGGCGCACGGTCTTCTCCTGGATGGCGCGCAGCAGCTTGACCTGCATCGCCAGCGGCAGTTCGGCCACTTCGTCGAGGAACAGCGTGCCGCCGTCGGCCACCTGGAACAGGCCGAGCTTGTCGGTGTGCGCACCGGTGAAGCTGCCCTTCTTGTGGCCGAAGAACTCGCTTTCCATGAGTTCGGACGGGATCGCGCCGCAGTTGACCGGGATGAACGGCCCGGCCGCGCGCGAGCCCTGGGCGTGGATGGTGCGGGCGACGAGTTCCTTGCCGGTACCCGATTCGCCGCTGATGTGCACCGGCGCCTGGCTGCGCGCGACCTTGGCGATGGTGTCGCGCAGGCCGACCATGGCGGGCGAGTCGCCCAGCAGCAGGCTCGTGCCTTCGGGATTGGCCTGGCGGCGGGTGTTGAGGTCGAGCGCCTGCCGGACCAGGCCGCGCAGGACCGTGAGGTCCACCGGCTTGGTGACGAAGTCGAAGGCGCCGCTCTTGAGCGCTTCCACGGCGGCCTCGACATTGCCGTAGGCCGTGATCACCGCGACCGGGGTGGTCGGGAACCGGGTCGCGATCTCCGAGACCAGGTCCAGGCCGGAGCCATCGGGCAGGCGCATGTCGGTCAGGCACAGGTCGTAGGCGACCGTGCTCAGCATTTCCCTTGCCACGGCGAGATTCGGGGCGGTGTCGGTCCGCAATCCCATGCGGCCCAGCGTCACCACCAGAAGCTCGCGGATGTCGTGTTCATCGTCGACGATCAGCGCGCTGCGTTGTTCAGACATGGTGCCCTCCTGCGTCAATTTTAGCCCATTTGCGGCAGGGGCGACAGCCGCCCATCCGCGATTCGCGCGCGAGGGGCATCAGGCAGGCAACAGGGAATGCTGGCCGGGCATCGTGATCCGGAAGCAGCAGCCGCCACCGGGCAGCGGCACGTAGTCCAGCGAGGCGCCGTTGGCGCGACACAGCTCCCGGGCGATGTACAGCCCGAGCCCGGTGCCGTGTTCGGACGTGGTGAAGAACGGCCGGAACAGCTGCGGCACCACCGACTCCGGGATGCCCGGGCCGCGGTCGATGACGTCGATCACCGGGGTGTCGTCGAGGCGGTAGGCGTGCAGGGTGATGCGCGCCGGCTGCCCTGGCATGTGCCCGTGGCGACGCGCATTCTGCACCATCGCGGTCAGCACCTGGTGCAGGTGGCGCGAATCGACAAGGGCGGACACCAGCGGCTGGCTCACGGCCAGCGAGATGTTGTCGGTCTCGTCCGGCACGCTCTGCCTGAACTCTTCGATGAAGTTGCGCAGGAACGCGACCAGTTCGATGTGCTCGGCGGTGGCGCGCTCGCGGCGGGCGAGGCCGAGCACGCTTTCGACGATGGTGTTGGTGCGCATGCACTGCTGCAGGATGATCTGCACCATGCGCCGGTCGACGTCGGGCAGGTCCTTCGATTCCTCCAGCAGCTGCGCGGCGTAGCTGATCGCCGCCAGCGGATTGCGGATCTCGTGCGCGAGGCTGGCCGAGAAGCGGCCCATCGCCGCCAGCGTGAGCGATTCGGCGCGGCGCGACACCAGCGAGGTGTCGTCGAGGAAGATCAGGGTGTTGTCGCTGTTGGCCAGCAGGCGGGCGAAGCGCGGGACGACCTCGAACTGGTCGCTGCCCAGGCGCAGCGGCGTGTCGTTGGCCAGGCCGTTGCGCAGCCATTCGCTCAGGCGCAGCGCCAGTTCCGGCGCGGCTTCGGCGAGATTGCGGGTGCCGGCCGCGCCTTCGCCGAGCAGGAGCATCGCCGCTTCGTTCGCCAGGCTGATCTGCGCCTCGCGATCGACCAGCAGCACGCCGGTGCGCATGCGGCGGATGATCAGCTCGTTGACTTCGGCGAGGCGGACGGCATCGGCGCCGCGCTGCTCGGCCAGGGCCTCGGTCGCGCGCATCTGGTTGCGGAGCTGGTGGGTCAGCGCGGCGATCGCCAGATAGCTGACGGTGAACATCATCAGCTCGGCGAACGGGCGCGGCGTCTGTTGTTCGACCAGCAGCGTCCACAGGAAGGCGGCGGACAGCCCGGCGCCGGCCAGCACCGCGATGCCCAGCGCCGCGCGCAGCGAGAGCAGCAGCGACGACGCGCCGACATGGAACAGCAGCATCAGGGCGACGCCGGCGGTGGCCGACGGCGCGGCATGCGCCACCAGCGAGGCGACCAGCACGTCGATGCAGATGCCGATGATCGTGGGTGGGGTCAGATTGCGCGCGCGCCGGGCCATCACGAACAGGCCCATCGAAGCGACCAGATAGAAAATCGCGACGACGGCCAGCTGCGTCTCGTGCCCCGGCTTCGGGGGCAGGGCGGCGACCGGACCGAATGTCAGCGTGACCAGGACGCCGGCCTGGAGGACCCGATAGAGCGAGAACAGGGACAGTTCCCTGTGCTGGTAATCGGGTGTGGCCGGGCTGGGCTGGGGGCTGCGGCTCAAATGGCGGGTCCGGGGCGGCGTGGGAGCAGTATAGGCGGGCGGCCCGTGCTGCGTGCGGGGCTTGGTCCGAGGCCCCGACCAAGGTCCGGGGTAGCCCCCGGCCGATCCATGGGCGACAATATCGGTCTGTCCGCGGCGATCCGGGTCCTTCCGGCGGCGCGGCTCCCTGCGCCTGGTGCAGCACGTCCGGGTGCGGCACGTCTTCATCCCGTATGGAACCCACATGAATTTCCACGAATACCAGGCGAAGCAGTTGTTTGCCGACTACGGCATTGCGGTACCGGCCGGGCGCGTCGCACGCACCCCCGAAGAGGCGGTCGATGCCGCCAAGGCCATCGGCGGCGATTTCTGGGTCGTCAAGGCCCAGATCCACGCAGGCGGCCGCGGCAAGGCCGGCGGCGTCAAGCTCGCCAGGAGCTATGACGAAGTGCGCGACTATGCCAAGGGCATGCTCGGCACCAAGATGGCCACCTACCAGACCGCCGGCGTCGAGCTGCCGGTCGACAGCGTGCTGGTGACCCAGGCGACCGACATCGCCAAGGAACTCTACCTGTCTGTGCTCGTCGACCGCAGCAGCAAGTCCATCACCTTCATCGCCTCGGCCGAAGGCGGCATGGACATCGAGCAGGTCGCGCACGAGAAGCCCGAAGCCATCCAGACGCTGCACGTGAACTACGTGCAGGGCCTGCAGCCCTACCAGTGCCGCGACCTCGGCTTCGCGATGGGCCTGGATGCGAAGCAGGTCGGCCAGCTGAGCAAGATCATGCTGGGCCTGTACAAGCTGTTCAACGAGAAGGACCTGGCGCTGGTCGAACTGAACCCGCTGGCGATCCTCACCGACGGCAACCTCGCCGTCCTCGACGGCAAGATCAACTCCGACGACAACGCGACCTTCCGTCATCCGGAACTGGCCGCGATGCGCGACATCCGCCAGGAAGACGAGACCGAGGTCAAGGCCAGCCAGCACGACCTCAACTACGTCACGATGGACGGCAACATCGGCTGCATGGTCAACGGCGCCGGCCTGGCGATGGCGACCATGGACGTGATCTCGCTCAACGGCGGTTCGCCGGCGAACTTCCTCGACGTCGGCGGCGGCGCCACCAAGGAGCGCGTGACCGAAGCCTTCAAGCTCATCCTGTCGAGCGACAAGGTCAAGGCGATCTTCGTGAACATCTTCGGCGGCATCGTCCGCTGCGACATGATCGCCGAGGGCATCATCGCCGCGGTGAAGGAAGTCGACGTGAAGGTGCCGGTGATCGTGCGCCTCGAAGGCACGAACGTCGAAGCCGGCAAGGAACTGCTGAAGAATTCCGGCCTCGCCATCACGCCGGCCGACGACATCAACGACGGCGCCAAGAAGGCCGTCGCCGCAGTCGCCGCCTGATTCCATGAATTCCCTCCCCCGCGAGCGGGGGAGGGCCAGGGTGGGGGCGGCCTTCCACGGAAAGCGCCCCCATCCCGACCTTCCCCCGCATGCGGGGGAAGGGGTCAACCCCAGGATTCCAAACACATGTCCGTTCTCGTCAACAAGAACACCAAGGTCATCGTCCAGGGCTTCACCGGCCAGCAGGGCACCTTCCACGCGCAGCAGATGCTCGACTACGGCACCCAGGTCGTGGGCGGCGTCACCCCGGGCAAGGGCGGCACGCAGCACATCGGCCTGCCGGTCTTCAACACCGTGCGCGACGCCGTCAAGGCGACCGGCGCCGACGCCTCGGTCATCTACGTCCCGCCGCCGTTCGCGGCCGACGCGATCCTCGAAGCGGCCGATGCCGGCATCAAGATCATCGTCACCATCACCGAGGGCATCCCGGTGCTCGACATGCTCCGCGTGAAGAACACGCTGAAGGGCTATCCGGGCGTCGTGCTCATCGGCCCGAACTGCCCCGGCGTGATCACCCCGGGCGAGTGCAAGATCGGCATCATGCCGGGCCACATCCACATGCCGGGCAAGATCGGCATCGTCTCGCGCTCGGGCACGCTGACGTATGAAGCCGTGAAGCAGACCACCGACGCCGGCCTCGGCCAGTCGACCTGCATCGGCATCGGCGGCGACCCGATCAACGGCACCAACTTCATCGACGCACTGAAGCTGTTCCAGGACGATCCGCAGACCGAAGGCATCATCATGGTCGGCGAAATCGGCGGTTCGGCCGAGGAAGAAGCGGCCGAGTTCATCGCCAAGCACGTGACCAAGCCCGTCGTCGGCTTCATCGCCGGCGCCTCGGCTCCGGCCGGCAAGCGCATGGGCCACGCCGGTGCGATCGCTTCGGGCGGCCAGGGCACGGCGGAAGGCAAGTTCGCCGCGATGGAGAAGGCCGGTGTCACCACCGTGCGTTCGCCGGGCGACCTCGGCGCCGCGATCGCCAAGCGTCTGGCCAAGTAAGTCCGCGCCAGCTCGCGCTTCGCGCAGTTCCACGAAGGCCGCCTCCGGGCGGCCTTTGTTTTGGCCGCGATCTGCCGTTGCCCCGATATTTTGTGTTGACCCATCCCGGCGAGCCCATTATGTTGTGCGCGTCGAAGGTGTCGGCTCCGCCCGGAGTCGACTGAAATGGGAATCCGGTGCGGTGCGCGATTTCGGTCGCGAACCCATTCCGGAGCTGCCCCGCAGCGGTAGTTGGGAACGACCCGCGTCAATGGCACTGGCTTCGCCCGCAACGGGCCGGCCGGGAAGCGACGCGCAGTAGGAGCGACTCAGTCGCGTGCCCATGAGCCCGAAGACCTGCCTCGACCTTCGCCATCCGGCGAAGTCTGGCCAACCGTCTCCGCGGGGAGCGCAGGTCGAGGCAGCACGAGGACGGCCCGTCGGGGGCGTCGTGCGCCGTCGATCCTTTCATCCGCGTCGACGCAGGCTCGCCCGAGGGGGCGAGGGCCGGTGCCGTCGCGGTGTCCCGTCGTCCGGTCGCGTGCCGGACCGGTGTTCGCGTCGTACCGCTTTCGCTTTCTCTCCATTCGACACCGGAGAGACCATGACTACCGACACCACGCACCATTCCTCCGTCGACGCCCCGCTGTCCGCGCGGAGCGTCGCGCCCGCCGCCGCGCAGGCCGATTTCGCCCTGACCCCGCCGCACGCGGCCACCACCATGACCATCACCAAGCGCGACGGCCGTCGCGAGCCGGTCGACGTGGGCAAGATCGTCCGCGCGGTGCAGCGCTGCTGCGAAGGCCTGGACGACATCGACCCGATGCGCGTCGCGCTGAAGACCATCGCCGGCATCTATGACGGCGCGACCACGCGCGAACTGGACGAACTGTCGATCCGCACCGCCGCCGCGTTCACCGCCGACGAACCGCAGTACGCGCGCCTCGCCGCACGCCTGCTGTCGGGCTACATCGACAAGGAAGTCGCGGGGCAGGGCGTGCACTCGTTCTCGCAGTCGATCGCGCTGGGCGCGGAACTCGGGCTGATCAACGACCGCGTGCGCCAGGCCGTCGAAACCCATGCGCGCAAGTTCAACGACGCCATCGACATCGCGCAGACCCGGCGCTTCGAATACTTCGGCCTGCGCACGCTGTACGACCGCTACCTGCTGAAGCATCCGCAGCGGCGCACGGTGATCGAGACGCCGCAGCACTTCTTCATGCGCATCGCGGTGGCGCTGACCGAGACGCCGGGCGAGGCGCTGGAACTCTACCGGCTGATGTCGTCGCTGGACTACATCCCCAGCTCGCCGACGCTGTTCAACTCGGGCACGCGCCACGAGCAGCTGTCCTCGTGCTTCCTGCTGGATTCGCCGCAGGATTCGCTGGCCGACATCTACGCGCGCTACGGCGACGTGGCGCAGCTGTCGAAGTTCTCCGGCGGCATCGGCCAGTCCTACTCGCGCATCCGTTCGCGCGGCGCGCTGATCCGTTCGACCAACGGACGCAGCAACGGCATCGTGCCCTGGCTGAAGACCCTGGACGCCTCGGTCGCGGCGGTGAACCAGGGCGGCAAGCGCAAGGGCGCGGCCTGCATCTATCTCGAAACCTGGCACGCGGACATCGAGGAATTCCTCGAACTGCGCGACAACACCGGCGACGAGATGCGCCGCACGCACAACCTCAATCTCGCCAACTGGGTGCCGGACCTGTTCATGCGCCGCGTCGAAACCGACGGCGACTGGTCGCTGTTCGATCCGAACACCGTGCCCGAGTTCGTCGACCTGTGGGGCGAGGCCTTCGACCGGGCCTACGCGCAGGCCGAGCAGCAGGGACTCGCGGCGCGCACGGTCAAGGCGCGGGATCTGTACGCACGGATGATGAAAGTCCTCGGCGAAACCGGCAACGGCTGGATGACTTTCAAGGACGCGTCGAACCGCAGCTGCAACCAGGTCGGCCCGGGGCGCACCGTGCATCTGTCGAACTTGTGCACCGAGATCATCGAAGTCACGTCGTCGGAGGAGACCGCGGTCTGCAACCTCGGTTCGGTCAACCTGGCGCAGCACCTCGTCGAGGATGAACGAGGCGCGTATGCCTTCGACTTCGACAAGCTCGCCGAGACCGTGCGCGTGGCCGTGCGCCAGCTCGACCGTGTGATCGACCTCAACTTCTATCCGATCGAATCGACGCGTCGCTCCAACCTGCGCTGGCGTCCGGTCGGGCTGGGCGTGATGGGCCTGCAGGACGTGTTCTTCCGCATGCGCCTGCCGTTCGACTCGGCCGAGGCGCTGGCGCTGTCGACGCGCATCGCCGAGCGGATCTACCTGCATGCGCTGGAAACCTCGTGCGAACTGGCCGAGCGCCACAGCGCGCATCCGGCCTATCGCGACACCCGCGCCGCGCTCGGCGCACTGCAGTTCGACCTGTGGGGCGTGACGCCATCGGAGCAAGCGGCGTGGGCCGCGCTGAAGTCGCGCATCGCCGCGCACGGCCTGCGCAACTCGCTGCTGATCGCGATCGCACCGACCGCGACCATCGCGTCGATCGCCGGCTGCTACGAGTGCATCGAGCCGCAGGTGAGCAACCTGTTCAAGCGCGAGACGCTGTCGGGCGACTTCCTGCAGATCAACCGCTACCTGGTCTGGGAACTCAAGCGCCTCGGCCTGTGGACCGATGCGACGCGCGACGCGATCAAGCTCGCCGAAGGCTCGGTGCAGGGCATCGACGGCATCCCCGATCTGCTGAAATCGGTCTATCGCACAGCCTGGGAGCTGCCGCAGAAGGCGCTGATCGACCTCGCCGCCGCGCGCGGCCCCTACATCGACCAGTCGCAGTCGCTGAACCTGTTCATGGAAAGCCCGAACATCGGCCGGCTGTCGTCGATGTACATGTATGCCTGGAAGTCGGGCCTGAAGACGACCTACTACCTGCGCTCGCGCCCTGCGACGCGCATCGCCAAGGCGACGGTCACGGCGCAGCCCGCGTACACGCCGCAGGAAGCGCTGGCCTGCTCGCTGGAAAACCCGGAAGCCTGCGAGGCGTGCCAGTAAGCGGGCGCGCCCCCGCCACGCTTCGATCTTCACGGTAGAGCGGAGCTTGCTCCGCTCGTGCCTTTCCGGGAAAAGCGAGCGGAGCAAGCTCCGCTCTACAACACCGCCCCCACTTCAGCCCTTCCCCGCACGGCGGGGGAGGGGGAGAACACCATGACCACCCAACACCTGCTCGATCCCGGCTTCGCGCTCACCCTGCGGCCGATGCGCTATCCGGCCTTCTACGAGATGTACCGCGATGCCATCCGCAACACCTGGACCGTGGAGGAGATCGATTTCGGCATCGACCTCAACGACCTGCAGAACAAGCTGGCGCCCGCCGATCGCCATCTGATCGAACGCCTCGTCGCGTTCTTCGCCACCGGCGACAGCATCGTCGCCAACAACCTCGTGCTCAATTTGTACAAGCACATCAATGCGCCGGAAGCGCGGATGTACCTGTCGCGCCAGCTCTACGAGGAAGCGCTGCACGTGCAGTTCTACCTGACCCTGCTCGATGCCTACATCCCGGATCCGCAGCGCCGCAACGAGGCCTTCGCGGCGATCGAGAACATCCCGTCGATCCGCGCCAAGGCCGACTTCTGTTTCCGCTGGATGGATTCGGTGCAGTCGCTGGATCGACTGGAGACGCGCGAGCAGCGCCGGCAGTTCCTGCTCAACCTGATCTGCTTCGCCTGCTGCATCGAAGGCCTGTTCTTCTTCGCCGCGTTCGCCTACGTCTGGTTCCTGCGCTCGCGCGGCCTGCTGCCCGGCCTCGCCGCCGGCACCAACTGGGTGTTCCGCGACGAATCGGGGCACATGGCCTTCGCCTTCGAGGTCATCCGCACCGCGCGGCAGGAGGATCCCGGCCTGTTCGACGCCGGGATGGAGCATGACGTGCGCCGGATGCTGCACGAGGCCATCGAGGTCGAGGCCGCGTTCGCCGAGGACGTGCTGTCGGGTGGTGTGAATGGCCTGTCGCCGGGCGAGATGAAGCAGTACCTGCGCTACGTCGCCGACCAGCGCCTTGCCGCGCTCGGCCTGGCCCCGGAGTTCGGCGCGCGCAATCCCTTCCCGTTCCTCGACCTGCAGGACGTGCAGGAACTCACCAATTTCTTCGAACGCCGCGTCTCGGCGTACCAGGTGGGGGTCAGCGGTGCGGTGGCGTTCGATGATGCGTTCTGAACACGTCGATCCACCCCGCGAGGCGCGGTTCTGGGAGATCGTGTTCCCCGACCACACCAACCACCTCGGCACCCTGTTCGGCGGCCAGGCCCTGGCCTGGATGGACAAGGCCGCGTTCGTCGCCGCCACCCGCTTCGCCCGCCGGACCGTGGTCACCGCGCGCTCGGAGCAGGTCGATTTCCATGTCCCGGTCCGCCAGGGGCAGCTGGTCGAACTCGTGGCGCGGGTGATCGAGGTCGGTCGCAGCTCGATGCAGGTCGAAGTCGAACTGCAGGCCGAGGATGCACTCGCCGGTACGCGCCGCCTGTGCACGTGCGGCCGCTTCACGATGATCGCGCTGGACGGGGAGGGCAGGCCGGTCACGGTGGGCGGCTGAGCATCGGCGGGCGAGCCGACGGGCGGTACACTGTGCCATCGCACAGTGGAGCCGCGCATGACCCTCCGGATCGCCCTCGCCCAGTTCGATTTCCCCGTCGGTGCGGTGCGCGCCAATGCCGAGCGGATCGCCGTCATGATCGCCGAGGCCCGCGACGAGTACGGCGCGGATGTCGTGCTGTTCCCCGAGCTGGCCCTGTGCGGCTATCCGCCGGAAGACCTGCTGATGCGCCCCGGGTTCCTGCGCGATTGCGCGGAGGCCATCGAGGCAGTGGCGAAGGCGGCGACCGGCGGCATCACGGCGGTGGTCGGCTGGCCCGAGGCCGCCGGCAGCGTCGTCTACAACGCGGCCAGCGTGCTGCGCGACGGCCGCATCGAACGCACCTATCGCAAGCGCGAACTGCCGAACTATGCGGTGTTCGACGAGCGCCGCTACTTCGATGTCGATCCCGACCGCGAGGATTGCGTGTTCGAGGTCAAGGGCGTGCCGATCGGCCTCATCATCTGCGAAGACCTGTGGTTCGCCGAGCCCATCGCCAGCACCGTGCGCAACGGCGCGGAACTGGTGCTGGTGCCGAATGCGTCGCCCTTCGAGCGCGACAAGCACGCGCAGCGCGATGCCTTGCTTGCGCAGCGCACGCAGGAGACCGGCGCGGCCATTGCTTACCTCAACGTGGTCGGTGGCCAGGACGCACTGGTGTTCGATGGCGCTTCGGTCGTCGCCAACGGCGACGGCAGCGTGCATCCGGCGGCGGCGGCGTTCACCGACCAGTGGCTGGTGGTCGATTACGACCGCGAGGCGCGCAGCTTCCTGCCCGTGCAGTGGATCGACGACGGCGACGAGAGTCGCGACGCGCTGGCGTGGCGCGCGATCGTGCGCGGCATCCAGGATTACTGCCGCAAGAACGGCTTCACGAAGACCTGGCTGGGCCTGTCCGGCGGCATCGATTCGTCGATGGTGCTGGCGCTGGCGGTCGATGCGCTGGGCGCGGACAACGTCACCGCCGTGCGCCTGCCCTCGCGCTACACCGCCGGGCTGTCGAACGACCTGGCCGACGAGCAGTGCCGCGCGCTCGGCGTGAAGATGCTCACGGTGCCGATCGAGAAGCCGTTCCAGGGCTATCTCGATGCGCTGTCGCAGGCGTTCGAGGGCCTGGCCGTCGACGTGACCGAGGAGAACCTGCAGTCGCGCACGCGCGGCGCGATCCTGATGGCGCTGGCCAACAAGCTGGGCGGCCTGCTGCTGACCACCGGCAACAAGAGCGAGTACGCGGTCGGCTACGCCACGATCTACGGCGACATGTGCGGCGGCTATGCGCCGATCAAGGACCTGTACAAGACCGAGGTGTTCGCGCTGTCGAAATGGCGCAATACCGTGGGCGGCGCGCCGGTCATTCCCCCGGCGGTGATTTCGCGTCCGCCGACCGCGGAGCTGCGCGAGAACCAGAAGGACGAGGATTCGCTGCCGCCCTACGACGTGCTCGACGCGATCCTGCAGCGCCACATCGACCAGGAGCAGTCGCGCGACGAAATCGTCCGCGCCGGCTTCGATGCCGCCACCGTCGACCGCGTGCTGAAGCTGGTGCGCATTTCCGAGTGGAAGCGCCACCAGGCCGCGCCGGGGCCGAAGGTGTCGCGGCGTGCGTTCGGCCGCGAGCGGCGCTACCCGATCACCAACGGCTACATCGCGTAAACGCGACGACCGTGCGCTGGCACACCGCCGACTTCGACGCGCTGTCCTGGCAGGGCGTGCACGTCCACGGGTTCCGCATGCTCGACAACGGCGACGGCACGGCCGAGCTGCAGCTGGACGTGGACTTCATCGTGGCCCATCCCGATCCGGGCGGCGGGCCGTATCGCCTCGCGCAGGCGATGCTGCAGTTCCACGAGGTGTTCGGCCTGCGTTTCGCCCTGGATTACGTCGCCTGCAGTGCCGGCATGAGCGCGTTCGCCATCGGCGGCATCACCCGCGTTTCCTTGCGCGAGGATGAAGACGACGAGGGCGAACGCGAAGACACCGGGCCGTGGCGCTGGCGCATCGATGTGAGCTGGCCCGAGGGTTGCCTGGAATTCGAATCGACCGGTTTCAGCCAGTGGCTGGTCGGCGAGGTCGTCGAGCAGGAGGCGCAATGGCTGGCCGCTGCCGACCGGCTGTGACGCCAGCCCTCGCATCCACGTCACGAATGCGGGCATGAAAAAAGCCGCCGGTCTGCACCGGCGGCTTTCGCATGAGGTTCGGACGACGCCGGCAGCGGCCGGGATCAGTCTTCCTGCTTTTCCCGGCGCTTGCGATCGCGGTCGAGCGGCGACTTCTCGCCGGCGAATGGATTGAGCTTGCGCAGGTTCGACGGGTAGTCGGGCCAATCGCCATCGGCCGACAGCCAGGGGTGCTGCGGCGCGCGCTGGCGGAGCTGCTCGCGCGCGCTGTTGGACAGGGCGGTATTGCCCAGGCGCGCGTACGCCTCGCCCTTCACCGCGATGCCGTCGGCGTCGTAGGTGCTCTGCGGGTAGGTTTCGGCCATGTATTCGGCGCGTTCGATCGCCGCGACCCATGCGCCGCGGCGCAGGTAGTACAGGGCGGTCTCGATCTCGTGGCGGGCGAACAGGTCGCGCAGCTCGCCCATGCGCTTGGTTGCGTCGGCGGCGTAGCGAGAGTTCGGATAGCGTTCGACGACCAGCTTGAAGTCGTTGTAGGCCTGCTGGGGCGTGGCCAGGTCGCGACGGCTGGCGTCGAGCTTCCACACGCGCTGCAGGAACACGGTGTCGCGACTGGAGTTGACCAGGCCGCGCAGGTAATAGAGGTACGCGGCGTTGCGGTGCGTCGGGTAGGTGCGCAGGAAGCGGTCGATCGTGGAGATCGCGTCTTCGTTCGCGCCCATCTTGTACTGCGAATAGGCGGTCTCGATCAGCGCCTGCTCGGTGTACGCGCCGTACGGATACTGCGCGACCAGGCGCTTGAAGGTGCGTACGGCGGCATCGTAGTTGCGGTTGGCGACGGAGCGCTGCGCCTTGGTGTACAGCTCGGTGACCGGCAGACCCTCGTTTTCCTTCTCGTCCTTGAAGGCGCCCTTGAGCTTGGCGCAACCGGAGGTGCCCACGGCGAGGGCGAGGACCAGCAGCAGGGACGGACGCAGGAGGGCGGACAGGGACAGGCGGAGGTGGGGCATGCGGGCTGCTGCTGGACGGGTGAGCGGGCGATAATACCAGCCCCGGCGGGTGCGACCCGTTAACCCGGCCCAACCGGCCGCCCGGGCCCCGTCCCGACCGCCGCGACCCGCCTGCGGCGTCCCACCTGTTGTTCGCCCGCCGCCTGCTCGCCGCTCGCCTGGAGTCCCGATGACCACCTCCCCCCGCCCCGCCGTCGCCCCGGAATCCGCACCGCGCACGGCCGTCGTGCCCGACGGCGCGTCCGGCCGCCGCTTCGACGCCGTCCTGGCGGAACTCTTCCCCGAATACTCGCGGTCGCGGCTGGCCGAATGGATCAAGTCCGGCGACGCCCGGCTCGACGGCCGCGAGGCCCGGCCCCGCGACCCGGTGCGCGGCGGCGAGACCGTCACCCTGACCGTGGTGCTGGAGATCCAGACCCACTCCGAGCCCGAGGACATCGCCCTGGACATCCTCCACGAGGACGCCGACGTCTTCGTGCTCGACAAGCCCGCCGGCCTGGTGGTGCATCCGGGCGCTGGCAATCCTGCCGGCACCCTGGTCAATGCGCTGCTGCACCGCGATCCGGCCCTGGCCGCGCTGCCCCGCGCCGGCATCGTCCACCGCCTCGACAAGGACACCTCCGGGGTCATGGTCGTCGCCCGCACCCTGCCGGCGCACACCGCGCTGGTCGAGCAGCTGTCGGCGCGCGAGGTCCACCGCCAGTACCTGGCCGTGGTGCTGGGCGCGCTGGTCTCCGGCGGCACGGTCAACGCGCCGATCGACCGCCACCCGCGCGACCGCCTGCGCCAGGCGGTGCGCGAGGATGGCCGCGAGGCGATCACCCACTACCGCCTGCGCGAGCGCTTCCGTGCCCACACCCTGCTGGAATGCCGGCTGGAGACCGGGCGCACGCACCAGATCCGCGTGCACATGGCGCACATCAAGCATCCGATCATCGGCGATCCGCTGTACGGCGGGCCGCTGAAGCTGCCCAAGGGCGCGACCACCGAGCTGGTCGAGACCCTGCGCGGCTTCCGGCGCCAGGCGCTGCACGCGGAGACCCTGGAGTTCGCGCATCCGGTCAGCGGCGAGCCGATCCGCTGCTCGGCGCCGATGCCGGCCGACATGCAGGCCCTGGTCGCGACCCTGCGCCAGGACACCGCCGAGGCCGAGGAGCGCGCGCGGTGAGTCGCCCGGTGAATGGTCCGGCGACACCGGGGCCGTTCCTGCACGCCGAGTGGCCGGCTCCACCCGGCGTGCATGCCTTCACCACGCTGCGTCACGGCGCGGGCGCCTCGCAGGCGCCGTTCGATACCTTCAACCTCGGCAACCGCTACGCCGCCGAGGGCGACGCCCCGGCCGTGGTCGAGCGCAACCGTGCCGAATTGGTACGGCTCGCGGGCCTGCCCGCCGAACCGCACTGGCTGCGGCAGGTGCACGGGATCGACGTGGTCCGCGTCGACGGCCCGGGGCAGGGCACGGAACCCGCCGCCGATGCCTCGGTGACCTCGACGCCGGGCACCGTGCTCGCCATCCTCACTGCCGACTGCCTGCCGGTCGTGTTCGTCGCCGACGACAGCAGCGAAATCGCCGCCGCGCACGCCGGCTGGCCCGGCCTGTCCGCCGGCATGCTCGAAGCCACGGTCGCGGCGATGCGCGCGCCCGCGCAACGGCTGATGGCCTGGATCGGTCCCGCCGCCGGACCCGATCGCTACGAGATCGGCGCCGAGGTCCGCGACCGTTTCCTCGCCTGGGATACCTGCCTCGATGCGGCCTTCGTGCCGACCCGTCCGGGGCACTGGCGCGTGGACCTGTTCGCGATCGCCCGCACGCGGCTCGCACGCGCCGGCGTGACCCGGGTGTTCGGCGGCGGCGTGTGCACGCTGTCCGACCCGCAGCGCTTCTTCTCGCATCGCCGCGATGCCCGCACCGGGCGGATGGCGACGCTGGCCTGGATCGATCCGCCGCGCTGACGCCGGCGCTCAGCCGCCCGGCTCGGCCAGTGCGTCGAGGAAGCTGCGCCGCCAGTGGGTGATGTCGTGGTGCTCGAGCACGTCCATCATCGCGCGCCAGCGCCGGATGCGTTCCGCCAGCGGCATGCCCAGCCCGGCGTCGATGGCATCGGCCACGCCGTCCAGATCGTAGGGATTGACGATCAGCGCGTCCGCCAGCTCGCCGGCGGCGCCGGCGAAGCGCGAGAGCACCAGCACGCCGGGGTCCTGGGGGTCCTGCGCGGCGACGAACTCCTTCGCGACCAGGTTCATGCCGTCGCGCAGCGGCGTGACCAGGCCCAGGCGCGCGACGCGGTAGTAGCCGGTCAGTACGTCGTGCGAGAAGTTGCGGTTGACGTAGCGCACCGGCGTCCAGTCCGGCTCCGCATGCCGGCCGTTGATGTGCCCGGTCAGTTCCGCGAGTTCGCGGCGCAGCGTCTGGTATTCCGGCACGTCGCTGCGCGACGCCGGCGCGATCTGCAGGAAGGTGAGGCGTCCGCGATGCTGGGGGTGGCGTTCGAGCAGGCGGGAGACGGCCCGGAAGCGGTCGGGCAGGCCCTTCGAATAGTCGAGGCGGTCGACGCCGATCGCCAGCGCGCGATCGCCGAGGCTCGTGCGCAGCCGTTTGACGCTGCCGCGGCGCACGCCGCTGGCGGCCTGTGCCGCGATGCGCGCGGTGTCGATGCTGATCGGGAAGTGCCGCGCGCGGAATCGCCGGCCGTCCGCATTCGCCAGCCAGTCGCCGTCGAGTGCGCGTCCCTCGCCGAACAGCCGCACGTAGTAGTGGAAGCGTTCCACGTCGCGGCGGGTCTGGAAACCCACGAGGTCGTACGCGCCCAGCGCGCCGAACAGGTCGCGATGCCCGGGCAGCGCCGACACCAGGTCGGACGAGGGCAGCGGCACGTGCAGGAAGAAGCCCATGCGGCAGCCGATGCCGCGTTCGCGCAGGTAGCGGCCGAGCGGGATCAGGTGGTAGTCGTGCACCCAGAGCGTGTCGTCCTCGCGCAGCAGCGGCGCCAGCCGCTCGGCGAACAGGGCGTTGACGCGCTGGTAGCCGGCGTGGGTCTCGCGGGTGTAGTCGACCAGGTCCGGGCGGAAATGCAGCATGGGCCAGAGGCTGCGGTTGGCGAAGTTGCTGTAGTAGGCGTCGTGGTCCTCGTTGGAGAGGTCCATGGTGACGAAGCGCAGGTCGCCGTCGCGCACCTCGTGCAGCGTGCCGGACGCCTCGCGCACGCGCTTGCCGCTCCAGCCGAACCACAGTCCGCCGCTTTCGCGCAGCGCGGCGTTCAGGGCCACGGCGAGACCTCCGGCGCGGCTTTCCTGCGGCAGCGCGACCCGGTTCGACACGATGACGAGGCGGCTCATGCCATCTCCCGCCAGGGTCGGCTCAGGCGCATCGCGGCGATGATCAGCCCGACATGCGAATAGGTCTGCGGGAAGTTGCCCCAGGCTTCGCCATCCTCGAAGGACTGGTCCTCGGACAGCAGGCCCAGCGGGTTGCGCCGCTGCAGCACGCGCTCGAACAGCGCGCGCGCCTCGTCCATGCGGCCGATCGCCGCGAGCGCGTCGATGTACCAGAACGTGCAGATGGTGAAGCTCGTTTCCGGCGCGCCGAAGTCGTCGGGCGCGACGTAGCGGAACAGCGCATCGCCGCGCTTGAGCGCACGGCCGATGGCGTCGACGGTGGCGACGTAGCGCGGGTCCTCGCCGGTCACCAGGCCGATGTCCTCGAGCAGGAGCAGGCTCGCATCGAGTCGCTCGCCGTCGAGCACGTCGACGAAGTGGCCGCGTTCGTCGTTCCAGCCGCGCGAGAGCACGACCGCGCGGATCGCGTCCGCGCGCGTCCGCCAGAACGCCTGGCGCGCGTCGAGGCCGAGTCGCCCCGCGATCTTCGCCAGGCGGTCGCAGGCGGCCCAGCACATCGCCGTGGAATAGGTGTGCACCTCGGCGCGCCCGCGGAACTCCCACAGGCCTGCGTCCGGCTGGTCGTGCAGGGCCCACGCGCGCTCGCCCAGGCGCTCCAGCCGGTGGAACAGGGCCTCGTCGCCCGGCGCGCTCAGCCGCTGGTCGAAGAACAGCTGGGTCGATGTCATCGCCACGCTGCCGTAGGCGTCGTGCTGCGGCTGGATCCAGGCCAGGTTGCCGCGCCGGACCGGGCCCATGCCGCGATAGCCTGCCAGGGCGTCGATCGTGTCCTCGTGCAGTTCGCGCTCGAAGGCGATGCCGAACACCGGCTGCAGGTCGCCGTCGTCGCTGGCGGTCAGGTTGGAGAGGTAGCGCAGGTAGTCCTCCATGGTGCGCGTCGCGCCCAGCCGGTTCAGCGCGCGGACCACGAACGCGGCATCGCGCAGCCAGCAGTAGCGGTAGTCCCAGTTGCGCCCGCTGTCCGGCGCTTCGGGGATCGATGTCGTCATCGCGGCGACGATGCCGCCGGTGTCCTCGTACTGGCAGAGCTTCAGCGTGATCGCGCTGCGGATCACCGCGTCCTGCCAATCGAAGGGAATCGACAGCGTGCGCGCCCATTCGTGCCAGTAGTCGTGCGTGCGCCGTTCGGCATCCTGTGCGAAGCGCGCGACGGGCTGCGCCAGCGTCTCGTCGGGACCGAGAATCAGGTTCAGTTCGCGGTCCAGCACGAAGGGCAGCGCATCCAGCAGCATGCGCACGGGCGCATCGCTGGTCAGGCGCAGCGTCATGCCGTCGAGCAGGTAGCGCAGGTGGTTGCTGCCCCAGGTGCGTTCGGGCACGCGTTCGCCCCATCCGGTCAGCGGCTCGACGCGGATGCGGATCCTGGGCCGTCCGTGCAGCGGGCGGATGCGCCGTACCAGCATCACCGGGCGATAGAAGCGCTCGTGCTCGCGCCAGCGCGGCGCGAAATCGACGATCTCCAGCGCGCCGCCGTCGTGGTCGTGCAGGACCGTGCGCAGCACCGCCGTGTTGCCGAGATAGGCCTGTTCCGCATGCGAGAAGCCGTCGAGCTCGACCGCATGCATGCCGCCGCCGATGCGCGGCGACAGCAGCGCGCAGAACACCGGGTCGCCGTCGAAGGCCGGCAGGCAGGACCAGACCACCCGTCCGCGCGCATCGATCAGGGCGCTGATGCTGCAGTTGCCGATGATGCCGAGGTCGAGCGTGGCGCGTTCCGGCGTTGCGGGCGTGGCGTCGGTCATGCGGCTCCTCCGTTCGTGAGCGAACCGAGCCAGTCGCGGACCGATGACGGATCGGGCAGGGCATACCGGGCGGCGCTGTCGCCGCGCGCGCCGACCAGCACGCTGATGCCGCCACGGGCGTTGACTTCGCGAAACCCCGGCTCGTCGGTGAGATCGTCGCCGACGAACACCGGGCGACGATCGCGGAACGGCGGCTGTTCGAGCAGCGCGGCGATGGCGCTGCCCTTGTCGCCGCCGGCCGGCAGCAGCTCGATCACGCAGTGCCCCGGCTGCAGTCGATAGCCCGGCAGGCGCGCCAACGCGTCCTCGGCGAACCTGCGCAGCGGCATCTCGGCTGCGGGCGCATTGCGCCAATGCAGGGCGATCGACACACCCTTGTCCTCGACCAGCGCTCCGGCGTACCGACGGCAGAACATGGCTGCATCGGCGACCACCGCAGGCATGGCAGCGAGCGGCGCGGCCTGTCTCAGCACACCGTCCGCGGTGCGCAAGGCATGCCCGTGAAGTCCCGCGACCGGCAATCGCAGCGGTGCGAACAAGGCGTCGATCGCATGCACCGCTCGCCCGCTGACCAGCGCGAGCGCGCCATCCAGCGATGCGCTCAGTTGCGACAGTGTCGATCGAAGCGCTGCCGGAACGACCACGCGTTCCGGTCGCGATGCGAACTCGACCAGGCTGCCGTCGACATCGAGGAACAGTGCGCAGTCGACGTGCAGCGCGGGCGGGCGTGGCCGTGTGGCGTCCAGGGCATCCATGTCGCGAGGCTAATCAGCGCCGTGTTACGGAATCGTCAACGCAAGCACGCGTCGCGCGCCTGATGTGACGCCTGCACGCCGCGCTGCCGAAAAGGCCGTTTCCCGCGCCCTCGCGCAAGGCATCCTGCATGATCCGTCGTGCAGAATGCATCGCGATGGTGGAAGATGCAGGCTCGCACGCAAGGGGCCCGACATGTCGACGCACGCGACTTCGCACACATCGCTCTTCGCCGGACTGCTGGGCGATGCCTTCGACGCATTGCCGGCGCCGCTGCGGATCCTGCACCTGCGCAGCGGCACCGCGCGCTGGCATGGCGAGGTCGAGGTGATCCGCGGGCGCAGCCTGCTGTCGCGCTTCTGCGCGTGGGTCACGCGCCTGCCGCCGGCGGGCACCGGGCCGATCGAGGTGGAGATCATCGCCGACGAAGGTCGCGAACAATGGACCCGCCATGTCGCCGGCCACGCGATGCGCTCGCGGCTGCGCGCCGTCGACGGCCTGCTCGACGAGCGCCTGGGCTTGGTCGATTTCCGCTTCCGCCTGGCCAGCGTCGATCGCGACATCGTGTGGACCGTCGCCGGTGTGCGCGTGCTCGGCCTGCTGCCCCTGCCGGCCGCATGGTTCTCGCAGGTCCGCGCGAGGGAATCGGCGGACGGCGCGCGTTACCGCTTCGAAGTGGTCGCTGCGCTGCCGCTCGCAGGGCCGCTGGTGCATTACCGGGGCTGGCTGGAGGTCGAGTGAACGACACCGTTACGGATACCGGCGCGGGCGCGGTCATCGTCTTCGACGGCGTCTGCGTGCTGTGCAACGGCTGGGTGCGCTTCCTGCTGCGCCACGATCGTCGGCGTCGCTACCGCTTCGCGGCGATGCAGGGCGAGGCCGGGCGCGCCTTGCTCGCGCGCCATGGCCTCGACCCGGACGATCCCGTCTCGTTCCTGCTGGTCGAATACGACCAGGACCCGTCACCGCGCGTCTCGACCGATACCACCGCGATCCGCCGCGTGCTCGCCGGCCTCGGCGGTGCCTGGCGCGTCGCGCATCTCGCCGCGCTGTTGCCGGCATTCCTGCGCGATCCGCTGTATCGCCTCCTCGCGCGCAACCGCTATCGCTGGTTTGGCCGGCATGATGCGTGCATGGTGCCGACGCCGGAAGAGCGCGAAAGATTTCTCTGAGATCTGCTTTTCCTGTGGGAGCGACGCAAGTCGCTCCCTTCCGGTGTTTCGGCGAGGCTTCAGTCGCGACTCGCGCCGCTCCCACGGCCTGCGGCTGCTTTCAAGTTTCCCGCAGCGTCGCCGTCATCGCGAACCCCTCCAGCGCGGCCATGAACTCCTCCAGCGTGAACAGGTCGAGGCAGGGCCGCGCACCGCCGCCGCCGGGCAGTGCGCCGCGCGCGAGCTTCCGCGCCAGCACGATCGCGGCGGTGGCGGGGATCTGCGGGCCGTCGCCATCGCGCGCGACCAGCGTCCAGTCCAGCCGCAGCGGCGCGCCGTCGAGGCCAGCGCCGCGCATCGACACCTGCATGAAGCCGGTGTCGCTGCCGATGTCCTGCCAGAACTCGCTCATCGCGAACAGCGGCTTCGCGAACGGCAGCATGCTGCGCAGCAGGCGCGCGCGCACCGCCCAGCTCGCCAGCCACAGGCCGAAATGCATGCGCCTCAGTTCCAGCCCGGCGCGGAAATCCAGCGTGCGCAGGTCCGGATGGCGCGCCGGCAGCAGGTCGAGGTCGGGGACTTCGCAGCGGGCGACCCAGCGCGCGCCGACGCCGCCGACCTTCAATCGTCGCAGCGACTGCCAGCCGTGCGCGGTGCGCCAGGCGCCGTCGCGCAGGATCCGGAATGGATGGCCGACATAGCCGAGGATCGACAGCGTCGTCGCCCAGCCGCGCGGCGTGCGGTTGCCCGGGGCGATGGCGGTCTCGATGTGGTCGAGGCGCGAGAAGCGGTGCAGGTGCGCGGCGATGATGGCCGCGTGCAGGCCGGGCACGCTGCTCGCGCCCGAGACCACCCAGCGCCCTGCCGCGCGCGCGCGTTCGTCGAGGACGCCGATGCCGCCCACGAAGGCACGGCCGTCGGCGAGGTCGACGCAGTGCGCGCCGACCGCCAGCGTTGCCTCCGCCACGCGGTAGTCGCGGTCCTGGAACGGCCCGGCGGTGTCGATCACCAGGTCCGGGCGCAGCGCGGCGATACGTTCGGCGAAGTCGGGGGCGGCGGTGTCGATCGCGGCCGTCTCGACCCGTGCCTGCGGATGCTCGATGCCGGCGACCAGGCGCTCGGCGCGCGCGCGGTCGCGACCGGCGACGATCACGGTCAGGCCGGCGTCGCGGGCGAGCGTGCGGGAAATGCGGCTGCCGAACAGGCCGTAGCCGCCGAGGACGAGGATGCGCATGGCCCCATGGTAGCCGCTGGACGAGGGCCGCCCGTGGCTGAACCGATCTCGTGCGGATGACTTCTGGTATTGCCGAGCTTGGCGGCAGGGCCGGTACAGTCCGTGTTCCTGCCACCAACGGTCTGCCTCCGAATGCGCATCGCCCCCGTCCTGCTCAGCCTGTCCCTGCTCCTCGCCTTCGCCGCTCCCGACGCGGAGGCCGCCACACTGTCCGATGTCCAGTCCCTGCTGGAGGCGCGGAATCCCTCGGCGCTGAAGGCGGCCGAAGCGCTGGCGAAGGCGACGCCGAAGGACGCGGGGGCATGGATCGCGCTGACCCGGGCGCGCCTGCAGGCCGGCAAGGCCGAGGCGGCGATCGAGTCCGGCGAGCGGGCGACGGAAGCGGGCCCCAAGAACGCGCAGGCCTTCCTCTGGCTGGGCAATGCCTACGGCAACCGCATCGGCGAGGTCGGCATGCTGTCGAAGATGGCCATGGCGCCCAAGCTGCGCGATGCCTTCGAGCGCGCGGTCGCACTCGATCCGACGCTGGTCGATGCGCGCAATGCGCTGGTCCTGTTCTACCTGCAGGCACCGAGCGCGATCGGTGGCGGCATCGACAAGGCGCGTGCACAGGCCGCAGCGATCACGAAGTACGACCGCGCCAAGGGCTATCTGGCGCAGGCGCAGATTGCCATGCACGAGAAGAAATTCGACCAGGCCATCAAGGCCTACGAGTCCGCCGCTGCCTTGAAGCCCGGCGACGACGGCCTGCGACTTGGCCTCATCCTGCTGTACCAGGAGCAGAAGCGCTGGGCCGATGCCTATGGTGCGATCCGCAAGTGGAGCACCGAGAGCCCCGATGCGGTGAAGCCGAAATACCAGCTCGGCCGCATGGCCTCGCTGTCCGGGCAATACCTGCAGGAGGGCGAGGCCGCGCTGCGTGCCTATCTCAAGCTGCCGCGCGCCAAGGAGGACCCGGCCAGCCAGCACGCCTACTACCGCCTGGGCCTGATCCTGGCGAAGGCGGGACGCAAGGACGAAGCCCGCGCGAACCTGCAGGCGGCGCTGAAGATCGATCCGAAGTTCAAGGAAGCCAAGGCGGCGCTGGCCGAGCTGTGAGCATCGGCGACATGCGCACCGTTTGACGGGCCGTTTGATCGGCCGTTTGACCGGCGTCAAGACCGCCGGGCGGGAGAGGGCTTGGAATCGTGTCGCGGGCCCCTATGTCAGGGGCATCGCGGCCCGGCCGCCCTCTCTTTTCGTGGAGTCCCGCCATGCGCATGGACAAACTCACCTCGCGGTTCCAGCAGGCCATCGCCGACGCCCAGTCGCTGGCCGTGGGACGCGACCACAACGTCATCGAACCCGTGCACCTGCTCGCGGCCCTGCTCGACCAGCAGGGCGGCGGCACGCGCCCGCTGCTGGCGCAGGCCGGCGTCAACGTACCCGTGCTGCGCGAACGCGTCGGCGAAGCGCTGGAGAAACTGCCGAAGGTCTCCGGCCAGGCCGGCAGCGTCGGCGTCGGCAACGACCTGGCGCGCATGCTCAACCTCACCGACAAGCTGTCGCAGCAGCGCGGCGATGCCTTCATCGCCAGCGAGCTGTTCCTGCTCGCCCTGCTCGAGGACGGCGGCGACGCCGGCCGCGCGTTCAAGGCCGCCGGCGCGAACAAGGCCAAGCTCGAAGCCGCCATCGACGCCGTGCGCGGCGGCGAGAAGGTGCAGAGCGAGAACGCCGAGGAACAGCGCCAGGCGCTGGAGAAATACTGCATCGACCTCACCGCGCGCGCCGAGTCCGGCAAGCTCGACCCGGTGATCGGCCGCGACGAGGAGATCCGCCGCACCGTGCAGGTGCTGCAGCGCCGCACCAAGAACAATCCCGTGCTGATCGGCGAGCCGGGCGTGGGCAAGACCGCGATCGTCGAAGGCCTGGCGCAGCGCATCGTGAATGGCGAAGTGCCCGAAGGGCTGCGCGGCAAGCGCGTGCTCTCGCTCGACATGGGCGCGCTGATCGCCGGTGCGAAGTTCCGCGGCGAATTCGAGGAACGCCTGAAGGCGGTGCTCAATGATCTGTCCAAGAACGAGGGCCAGATCATCCTGTTCATCGACGAGCTGCACACCATGGTCGGTGCGGGCAAGGCCGAAGGTTCGATGGACGCCGGCAACATGCTGAAACCGGCATTGGCGCGCGGCGAGTTGCACTGCATCGGCGCGACCACGCTCGATGAGTACCGCAAGTACGTCGAGAAGGATGCCGCGCTGGAGCGTCGCTTCCAGAAGGTGTTCGTCGGCGAACCCAGCGTGGAGGACACCATCGCGATCCTGCGCGGCCTGAAGGAGAAGTACGCCGTGCACCACGGCGTGGAGATCACCGATCCGGCGATCGTCGCCGCGGCCACGCTGTCGCACCGCTACATCGCCGACCGCCAGCTGCCCGACAAGGCCATCGACCTGATGGACGAGGCCGCGTCGCGCATCCGCATGGAGATCGACAGCAAGCCCGAAGAGCTCGACCGCAAGGAGCGCCGGCTCATCCAGCTCAAGATCCAGCGCGAGGCGCTGAAGAAAGAGAAGGACGAGGCCTCGAAGCAGCGCCTGGCCGACCTCGAAGCCGAGATCGCCACGCTCGAGCGCGCGTTCAACGACCTGGAGGAGATCTGGAAGGCCGAGAAGGCCGCGGTGCAAGGCACCACCAAGGTGAAGGAGCAGATCGAGGCCGCCAAGCTCGAACTCGAGGCCGCGCAGCGCCGCCAGGACTACGCGAAGATGAGCGAGATCCAGTACGGTCGCATTCCGGAGCTGGAAAAGCAGCTGCAGGCTGCGCAGCAGGCCGAGACGCAGGGCTTCCAGCTGCTGCAGGACAAGGTCACCGACGAGGAGATCGCCGAGGTCGTGTCGCGCTGGACCGGCATCCCGGTCAGCAAGATGCTCGAAGGCGAACGCGAGAAGCTGCTGAAGATGGAAGGCGCGCTGCATGGCCGCGTGGTCGGGCAGGAGGAAGCGATCAAGGTCGTCTCCGACGCCGTGCGCCGCTCGCGCGCGGGTCTGAGCGATCCGAATCGCCCGAGCGGTTCGTTCCTGTTCCTCGGCCCGACCGGCGTGGGCAAGACCGAGCTGTGCAAGGCGCTCGCCGAATTCCTGTTCGACAGCCAGGACGCCATGGTGCGCATCGACATGAGCGAATTCATGGAGAAGCATTCGGTGAGCCGCCTGGTCGGGGCGCCCCCGGGCTATGTCGGCTACGAGGAAGGCGGCTATCTCACCGAAGCCGTGCGCCGCCGGCCGTACAGCGTGATCCTGCTCGACGAGGTCGAGAAGGCGCATCCGGACGTGTTCAACATCCTGCTGCAGGTGCTGGACGACGGTCGCCTGACCGACGGCCAGGGCCGCACCGTCGACTTCCGCAACACCGTGATCGTGATGACCTCGAACCTCGGCTCGCAGATGATCCAGGAGCATTCCGTCGACGACACGCCCGAGGGCTACACCAAGATGAAGGCGATGGTGATGGGCGTGGTGCAGGCGCATTTCCGCCCGGAATTCATCAACCGCCTGGACGACATCGTGGTCTTCCATCCCTTGGACAAGGCACAGATCCGCGAGATCGCCCGGATCCAGCTGCGCGGACTGGAGAAGCGCCTGGCCGAGCGCGGCATCCGCCTGTCGCTGGCCGAATCGGCGCTGGATTTCCTCGGCAATGTCGGCTTCGATCCGGTCTACGGCGCGCGTCCGCTGAAGCGCGCGATCCAGCAGCAGATCGAGAACCCGCTGGCGCAGAAGATCCTCGGCGGCGACTACGGCCAGGGCGATACCGTGCGCGTCGGCGCCGAGGGCGGACGGCTGGTGTTCGGCAAGGATTGATCGGGGCCGAGCCGGGCGCCACCCGCCGGCGCCCGGCGCCTCCCGTGGCCGCAGGGCGCCACGGCCTGCGGTTTCATGGCAGGATGGAGCCAGGCCGCCGCCAGGCGGTCCTGTCGCGGGGGACGCATGCACGTGTTCTGGCGCAACTGGCAGGGTCGGGTGCTGTGGCTCGGCGGCCTCGCGCTGCTGCTGCAGCAGGTCCCGGTGACCTACCTGCTTGCGCTGCCGGGCACCGGCGACCCGCCCGTTTCCGCCTCCCTCGTCCACCTGCATGCCGGCCTGCTGCTCGCGGTGGCGCTGCTCGACCCCGACCGTCGCGTGCTGCTGGGCTGCAGCCTGGTCGCGTTCGCCGGCTGGCTGGTCCGCGCGTGGTGGATGGACTACCAGGGCGGCGTCTACCTGCTCGGGGCGGTCAATTCGCTCGCGATCTATCTCTGGACCCTGCTCTGCGCGCACTGGATGGGCTGGCCCCGGCCCGCCTGGGGCCAGCGCCTGCGTCGCGAGGACCTGCCGCGCATGCTGGTGGTCGGCCTGCTGCTGTTCCCGGCGGGCATGGTGGTGTCGTGGTGGGTGATCAACATCACCGAGAGCGCGCCGGGGCAGTGGCTCAATGCGGTGCAGATCCTGTTCGCCAAGCATTTCGGCGTTGCGATCATCACCTTCCCGCTGGTCCTGGCCTGGACGGAGCGTCATCGTCCCAGCGAGCGCCTGTCGTCCCGCCACCTCCGCTGGGCGATGCTGTTCGGCATCTTCCTGATCGCCAGCCTGTGGGTCGGCGTGAGCGTGCGCGCCCTGCATCCCGATGCCGGCGAGCGCGGCGTCGTGCTGATGGACTACCGGTTCACGCTGTTCGCGGCGCTGGCCTGGTGCATGCTCCACCTGCGTCCGCTGTTCGCGATGCCGCTGCTGTCGGCGACCCTGTTCGCACTGGTGTATTCGCTGGCCGGCACCGCGGTGTCCGGTGCCACGCCCTTCGGTTTCCTCAACCTGTTGCACCTGGCGATCGAGCTGAACATCCTGCTGGTGGCGATGCTGTACTTCAACGTGGTCGAACGCGATGCCCGCGACCTGTCCGCGCAACTGGTCGCCGAGTCGCGGCGCGACGCCACCACCCGCCTGCCCAACCTCAACGCGCTCTCTCACCGTCTGCTGTCCGGCGCGCCGACGCGCTGCGAGATCGGCTGCCTGGTGCTCGACCAGGCGGACGAACTGATCCACGGCATCGGCCTGGCCAGCCAGACCCGGCTGATGAACCTCGTCGCCAGCGGCATGGCGGACCTGGTCGAGAGTTATTGCATCGGCACCGGCCAGTTCGCCCTCCTGCCGCTCCAGCCCGATGCCGACGGCACGATCTGGGCGCGGGTGATCACCCGGGTCGAACAGCTCGAGCTGGAGAGCGATCGCCAGCCGATCCGGCTGCTGCCCTACGTCGGCGTCGCCGACTGCCTGCCCGAAGACCAGGAAGCCATCGACTCGGCGCTGATGCGTGCCTCGCACCTGGCGCACGAAGCGCGGCGTCGCAACGAACTGTGTCCGCTCTACGCCAGCGACGAAGCGCCCCAGGTCAGCGAGCGGCTGCACGAGGCCGCCGAAGCGCTGTCCTGCCTGCGCGGCGAGCGCGTGGTGCTGTACGTGCAGCCGATCGCCCGGCTGTGCGCGGCCGATGGCGTCGAGCCGGACCGGCTGCATGGCGAGGTCCTGTGCCGGCTGCGGCGACACGACGGCACGCTGCTGATGCCCGATCGCTTCATGCGCGCGATCGAGGGCGCGGGCCGTGGCGTCGAGCTGGATCTCGCGGTGACCCGCGCCCTGTTCGCCTGGCTGCGCGCGCACCCGGCCGAAGCCGCGCGGGTGGGGCAGCTCGCGGTGAACCTGACCGGGCAGAGCCTGGCCTCGTCGGGCTTCCGCGCCGAGCTGCTGGACATGCTGGCGAGCCCGCCGCTGCCGCTGTCGCGCCTGTGCTTCGAGATCATCGAGACCGCCGCGATCTCCAGCCCGGCAGACACCCATGCCTTCCTCGGCGCGTTGCGCGCACGCGGCTGCCAGATCGCGGTCGACGACTTCGGCGTGGGCATGCAGAGCTTCGGGCGCCTGAAGGAATTGCCGGTCGACCTGATCAAGATCGACGGCTCGTTCATCCGCAACGTCACCCAGCGCGGCAAGGACCACGCGATGGTCGAAGCCACGGTCGTGGTGGCGCGCGCCTTCGGCGCGATGACGGTCGCCGAATACGTCGAGGACGATGCGACCCTGCGTTGCCTGCGCGAGCTCGGCGTCGACTGGGTGCAGGGCTATCTCGTCGGCCGGCCGGTGCCGATCGAGGAGGCGTTCGAGCGCGAGCACGGCTACGCGGGTTGAACATCGCCTCGAATCGAGCGATGACGCTCGTCGCGGTGCTCGGTCGCCGGTACGCGAAGGCGTTGCGGCAGCGGGATCGGCATCGGCATCGGCATCGGCATCGGCATCGGCATCGGCCGCCATGGTGCGTGCCCGGCGATCGCCCGGGAAAAAGCCGGCGCCTCGAACGGGGCAGGCGCCGGAAGTCGCGTGCATGTGAAGCCAGGAGCGGGGCCTGCTACGCGTGAAGGGGCCGCTTGCAGATCACTGTTCGGTGAGCACTGGTCGACCGTTGCGCGACTGCACCGGTCGGCGATTGCCTCCCGGGAATTTCGGGCCGGAGAAGAGGCTCTGGAAGGTGGCGATCTGGTTGACCGACGCGGTCCTCACCGTTCCCATGATGTGCCACGCAACGCCTTCGCCGCAGGGCGGGGTGGTCAGGGAGCCCGGGAAGCGGTAGGTCCGGCCGGTCGGCACGAAGCTGCGCAGGTTGAAACCCGTGAGCGACTGCGAAGCGAGCTGGGTCGGCATCTTCGCGATCAACTGGCCGATCTGGGTATTGGCCGTCGGTCCGTCGTCGAAGAACACGCCGACCACGGCCAGCGTGCCATCGCTGGCCTTGTGCACGAAATGGTATTCGAGCGGATACATCTCGCCGTTGGCGAAGTTCTCGCTCGGCGTATGCATGTGGAACTGGATGAGGGTGTAGACCTTGGTCCCGATCCTGAGCGTGTTGCCGGCGGTGGTCGGCGTGGCCACGATGGTGTGGCCGTTGTGGGTCATCGTGAAGTCGGCGGCGGTGCCGTAGGTGAAGGTCAGTGCGGGCAGATTGCCCGTGGCCGCAAGGGCGGGAATCACGTCGATCGGCGACTGCTGCAGGCCGCTCGTGCACTTGGCGAAGGACGGGTCGAGCGCTCCCCAGCCTTCGGTGCCGTGTTCGTAGCCCCAGTGGGCGGTTTCTGCGGCGGTGGCGGGAAGAGCGACGGCGAACGCCAGGGACAGTGGCGCGAAGCGGAAGGCGCGGAACAGGTTCATTGGAATCATCCGGTGCGTGGAACAGCGCAGGTGGTGTGGTGTGTATGCCGCGATGGCGATGCCATGCTAGTGATGCGGCCGCGCGGCGCCGTCTGCCGGGCGGCCGCTGTCTTGTCTGCCGGGTGGCATATCACCGGATCGTCCGGTCTGGAGGACAATCGTGGCGAACGGGCTTTTGCGCCATGCGCCTGCGTACGTCGGTATTGCGCAGGGGAATGATCGTAAGCTTCCTGCGAATGGCCTGTGGGCCGATGATCAACCGCCTCCGAGGTGCCAGGTGTCGCGCGTTGCCGAAGAATCGATGCTGCATGCGAATACGCACGAATTGATCGGCCTGTATCGAGCCGCCGAATCGCGTGCGGCACGCATGCGCCTGCTCCTGCGCGCGGGTCGCGACCTGGCAATGGCCGATACCATCGACGTGGCCGCCGAACGGATGCTGCAGCATGCACTCGAATTCAGCGGATTCCGGGCCGGCCACTTGCTGCTGCGCGATGAGGACGACGGGCGATTGCGTCTGCGCGCGTCCAGCGGGCATGGGGGCGTGCAGCTCGATGCAAGCTGCGTCGGCGATGCGCTGCTTCGCCTGGCGGCCGATCCCGCGCAGGCCCTGCTGTGGTTCGGCGATGGCAATCGCGATGGCGTGTCGGGCGTGCTCATGCTGTCTGCAGTGGATGCGATTCCCATGCTCGACGAGGAAGATCGCGAGACGCTCGGCCTGTTGCTCGCGAACTTCGCCGCCATGGTGCGCATTGCCCGGCAGAACGACGAGCGCGCGCGCCTGCATGCCATGCTCAAGGCGCGCGAGGCGCATCTGGACGATCTGGTCGGGCGCCTGATCTCGACGCAGGAAGACGAACGCAAGCGTCTCTCGATCGAACTGCACGATGGCCTCGCGCAGGTCATCAGCAGCGCGCACCAGCATCTGCAGGCGTTCAGCGAACGCTGCGAGCCGATGGATGCGGAGGCCCTGCCCCTGCTCGATGCTGCCCTGAACCTGATCCGCAGGGCGGCTTCCGAAACCCGGATGATGATGGCGGACCTGAGGCCGACGCTGCTCGACGATTTCGGCATCGGCAAGGCCATCGAGCATCTGATGACGGACTTGTACGGCGATTGTCGCGATTGTCGCGTCGACAACACGCTGGGTGCGGTCCGCTTGTCTCCCGATGTCGAAACGGCCCTGTTTCGCGTGGCCCAGGAGGCGCTGCGCAATGCTGCCCGGCATGCGCCGGGCGCGCGCGTCGTGCTCTCGATGGGCGTGCAGGCCGGCGACGTGAAGCTGGTGGTCAGCGACGACGGCCCGGGATTCGTCGCCGACCTGGCGGAGCGCATGCAGGCGAGGGGAGAGCGCCTGGGCTTGCTCGGCATGCAGGAACGCATGCGGCGTGTCGGCGGATCCTGCCGGGTCGAGAGCGTCCCCGGACAGGGCACGACGATCGAAGCGTGGGCGCCGATGCCGATGCCTGGCAGAGGGCCTGCCGATGCGTGATGGTGACCCGCCGCAGATCCGCGCCCTGATCGCGGATGACCACGAAATGGCGCGGGCCGGGCTGCGCGCGCTGCTGGGCGGGCTGGATGCGCTGGAGGTGGTCGCGGAGGCGGCCAATGGCGAGCAGGCCGTGAACATGGCGGTGCGCCTGCGTCCGGAACTGCTGCTGCTCGACCTGCGCATGCCCGGCACGGACGGGTTCGGCGTGATCCGGCGGCTGGCCCGATTCCCGCCGATGCCGTGCGTGGTCATCGTCACGATGCACAGCGACATCGAATATCTGCGTGAAGCCCGCGAGGCCGGCGCGCATGGGTACGTGCTCAAGGATGCCAGTCGCAACGAACTGCTCGCTTCGATCGATGCGGCCCTGCGCGCGTGGCGTCCCGACGCCGCACGCCTGCCGCGACTGATGCCCTGCGAGCAACCCTTGACTCGGCGCGAATCCGAGGTGCTGATGCTGGTCGCGCAGGGCATGACCAATCGCGGGATCGCCGACAGGCTCGGCATCGCGTCGGGCACGGTGAAGATCCACATCGAGCGGATCCTGTCCAAGCTCGGCGTCGCCGATCGAACCCAGGCCGCCGTGCGCGCTGCAGCGCTGGGCCTGACGCGTTCCACGCAGGGACGCACATGACGCAGACAGGCGCCCTCCGCAAGCGAATCCGGCAGGTGCGGCGATGGTGGCCGGGCTGGGCCGACCAGCCGCTGAGGATCAAGGGGCTGGTGGTCGTCGTCCTGCCGCTGTCGGCGATGCTCGCTGTCCTGTTGTCGATGACGCTCGTCGAGCGCCAGTCGGCCGAAGCCGAGGACTACGTCCGCCTGACCCTGCAGATCCAGGGCGACATCCAGCAGGTGCATACCCTGCTCGAGAGCGCCGGCACCGGTGTCCGCGGCTACCTGCTCACGCGAAGCACCGATTTCCTCGCGCCCTACGACCGTGCCCTCGACGAACTGGGGCCCACGCTCTCCCGTCTTCGTGCAAGCATGACCGACGCGGAACAATTGCGGCACCTGGACGATATCGAGCCGCTGGTCGCACGCAAGCTCGAAGGCCTGGAGCAGATGCGCGTCCTCGGTGCCGATGCGCCCAAGGAAGAGCAGACCCGCCTGCTGAAGCTCAACAAGGGCATCATCGACAGGTTGCGCAGGAAGATCGAAGAGATGCGCGAGCGCGAGGGCATCCTCCTGACCCAGCGCATCCACAAGGCCAACCAGGTCCGCGACAGGAATCTCGCCGTGACCCTGGTCGGCATCGGCATCGGCATCGTCGGCAGCCTGCTCGGCATGCTGCTGTTCTCGACCGGCATCGTGCGACGGACGCAGAAGCTCGAAGAGAACGCCAGGCGGCTGCACCACGGCCTGCCGCTGCTGCCGCTGCCGCGCGCGGCGGACGAGATCGGGCGCCTGGCCGAGGCGCTCGACATGGCCAGCCGGCAGCGCAACCGGGCCGAGGAAGCGCTGCGCGAAAGCGAGGAGCGCCTGCGCCTGGTCATCGACGGCGTCCGCGACTTCGGCATCTTCGCGCTGGATACCGAGGGGCGCGTGGTCAGCTGGAATGCAGGTGCCGAGCGCATCTCCGGCTATGCCGCTGACGAGGTGATCGGCAGGCATTTCTCGATGTTCTACCCCGAGGAAACGTCCGGCACCAAGCCCATGGTCGAGCTGGCGCAGGCGACGCGCGCCGGACGCGTGGAGGACGAGGACTGGCGTGTCCGGAAGGATGGATCGCGTTACTGGGCGAACGTCGTGATCACTGCGCAGCGCGACGAGACCGGGCGCCTGCGCGGCTTTTCGAAGGTGACGCGCGATATCACGCGGCGCAGGCTGATCGAGGAGCAACTGCTGCGTGCGCGCGAGGAATCCGAGCGCGCCAGCAACGCCAAGAGCGAGTTCCTGTCGCGCATGAGCCATGAACTGCGCACGCCGCTGAATGCGATCATCGGCTACGCGCAGTTGATCCAGCTCGAACAGCGCGGCGAGAGCGTGGTACGCGGTACCGACCAGATCCTCGATGCGGGGCGGCACTTGCTGGGACTGATCAACGAGGTGCTCGACATCGCCCGAATCGAATCGGGCAACGTCGCGATGTCGCTCGATGCCGTGGACCTGCGCCCGCTGCTCGACGAGGTCGCCTCCCTGAGTGGTCCGCTGGCGGCGCCGATGGGCGTGGTGCTCGACACGAGGACCGGCGTCCCGGATGGCTGTCGGGTCCGTGCGGATGCGCAACGCCTGAAACAGGTGCTGCTCAATCTCATCGGAAACGCAATCAAGTACAACCGCGATCACGGACGGGTGGATGTGGTCGTGGCCGCGACCTGCGCAGGCAGGCTGAGGATTTCCATCTCCGATACCGGGGTCGGTATTCCCCGGGAATTGCAGGACCGGTTGTTCACGCCGTTCGAGCGACTCGGGGCGGAGCGCGGCAACGTGGAAGGCACTGGCCTGGGCCTGGCGGTATCGAGACGACTGATCGAAGCGATGGGGGGCGAGATCGGCGTCGACAGCGCTTGCCGCAGCGGCTGCACGTTCTGGATCGATCTGCCTGATGCCGGGGACGAACGATCCAGCCCGCGCGGGCGAACCCGGGAAATCGTCGCAAGGGAGGCCGAACCGATGCCGGCGACCGTCGTGCTGTACATCGAGGACAACGCGTCCAACCTCGATCTCGTCGCCGCGATCCTGCACCATCGTCCTTCGGTGAAGCTGCACGGCGTCGCCAACGGCGAGGCAGGGCTCGCGATGGCGCGCTCGCTGCTGCCGGACCTGATCCTGCTCGATCTGCACCTGCCTGGCATCAACGGGATGGAGGTCCTGCGTGCACTGCGCGAGGACCCGGCGACCTCGGGCATTCCCGTGGTGGTGGTCACGGCCGATGCCACCGTGCACCAGCGCCAGCGCATGCTCGGTGCCGGCGCCGTGGCCTACCTGACCAAGCCGATCGACGTGCACGAATTCCTGTCGCTCATCGACGGCCTGCATGGCGGGCCTGCGCTCGCCGCACCGGCAGGGGAGGCCGCCGATGGCGCGCTTCGCTGAGTCCGTTCACTCGGCGCGGATCCTGATCGTCGACGATCTTCCGGCGAACGTCGAGCTGGTCGAGCGCATGCTGGCGAACGAAGGCTTCCACCGGTTCCGCAGTGTCCTGCGCGGCGAGGACGTGGTGCCGGCCTTCGTCGAATTCGAGCCGGACATCGTGCTGCTCGACCTGCTCATGCCCGGCGTCGATGGCTACGCGGTGCTCGAAAGCCTGGCCCGGCGGATCCCGCGCGATGTCTACCTGCCTATCGTCGCCCTGACGGCGGATGCCTCCCTGCCGGCGCGCAGGCGCGCGCTGGCGCTGGGCGCGAAGGACTTCGTCACCAAGCCCTTCGACCTGATCGAACTGCTGATGCGCATCTACACCCTGCTGGAAACGCGGCAGCTGTTCCTGCGCCTGTCGAGGCCGGGCACCGACGGCGCCTGACCGGCGCGGCGGTCACGCCTCGCTGGATGGACCTGCCGCTGCGGCTTCCAGCGCCGCCACACGCGCTTCCAGCGCCTCGATCCGCGCCAGCAGCGCGTCCGTGGCCGCGTGGTCGTGGTGGCGGGAGGACGGTGCGTCGTCGTCGCGCTCGGGCATCGTCGGCTCGCCGCAGAGCAGGTGCGCGTAGCGGTCTTCGCGCTGGCCCGGGCCGCGCGGCAGGCGGCGGACCAGCGGCTTCTCGCGTTCGGCCAGCCGTTCCAGGGCATGGCGCACGTCGTCGGCATCGGCGAAGCGGTGCATGCGTTCGCTGCGCGCCAGCAGTTCGTGCAGGGTCTGCGGCCCACGCAGGAAGAGCAGGGCCATCAGGCTGCTCTGCGCCGGGGTCAGGTCGAAGACGCGATCGATCCTGTGGTAGTAGCGCTCGGCGCGCGCGCCGTATTCCGACTTCACCAGGCCGCGCGGTTCCAGCTGGCGCAGCGCATGCCCGATCTCGCCGGAGGAGAAATTCGTCACCGGCTCGCGCGCGGTCTTCTGGTTGCAGGCCAGGACCAGGTTGTTGAGCGTCAGCGGATAGACGTCGGGCGTGGTCGCGGCCTTCTCGGCCAGGCTGCCGAGGATGCGGGCCTCGACGGCGGTCAGCACCGGGGCGGCGGGGGTGGTGTCCTGGGCGGTGTCCGGGGAAGTGTCCATGCGGGGCTCGGCGGAAGACTGGCCGGGGATTCTAGCGGGCTTGATGCACGATTCACGCCCGATGGTGCAAGCTTCCGGCATTGCGGGCCACGCCCGCCTTCACAGGAGCGTTCCCATGCGCCATGCGATTCCCCGCGGCCTCGCGCTGTGCGCGGCCCTGATCCTCAGCCCGGCCGCGATGGCCGGCGGCAACCTCACCTGCAAGATGAACTACAGCCTCTCGGGCTGGTCCGCGTTCTACAAGACCGCCTCGGGCACCGGCACCGTGACCTGCAGCAACGGCCAGAGCCTGTCGGTGAAGATCCGCACCAAGGGCGGCGGCGTCACCTTCGGCAAGTACAAGATCGTCAACGGCTTCGGCGAGTTCGCCAATGTCGGCGACATCCGCGACGTGCTCGGCAGCTACGCCACCGCCGAGGCCCATGCCTCCGCGGAGAAGAGCGCCTCGGCGCAGGCGATGACCAACGGCGAGGTGTCGCTGGCGCTGTCGGGCAAGGGCAAGGGCTGGTCGCTGGGCGTGGCCTTCAGCAAGTTCACGATCGAAGCGAACTGAGCCTAGGTTCCGTGCTCATCCGTGCGGCGCCGTCCGCATCTTCCGGTACGGCGGCGCCGACATCACCATCTCGCTGAGCGAATGCGCCAGTGCATGCTCGGCGAGGATCGCGGCATCCGCGCCGCGTTCCAGCAGGTGCTTCACGCCCGCGTCGCTGTGCGCCCGCGCCAGCACCGGGATCGGCGTCTGCCCGGACTTGAGACGCTGGACCACCTTGCCGGCCTCCAGCGCGTCGGGCACGGTCACCACCGCCAGCGCCGCGTGTTCGGGCGAGGCCTCGGCCAGCACGTCGTCGTCCGCCGCGTTGCCGCGCACGGCCTGGTGCCCGGCGGTACGGGCCGCCTCGATGCGATCGGCATCGGTATCCACGACCACGAAGGGCACGCCGTCGCGGGCCAGCAGTTCGGCGAGCTTGATGCCGACCCGGCCGTAGCCGATCAGCAGTACGTATTCGAGCGGCGGGGGCGCATCGATGATCGACGGCGGCGGAGCGGCCTTCCGCGCCTGGCGTCGCGCAAGCAGCGCGAACAGCAGCGGGTTGAGCATGATCGAGAGGATCGCGCCGGCCAGCACGAGGTCGCGCGCATCCTCGCTCATGACGCCGAGGGACACGCCCAGGCCGATCAGGATGAAGGAGAACTCGCCGATCTGCGCCAGGCTCGCGGCGATGGTCAGGGCGATCTCGTTGGTCCTGCCCAGCAGTCGGACCACGGCCCAGGCCGCCAGCGACTTGCCGACGACGATGATCGCGAGGGTTTCGAGCACTTCGAGCGGCTGTTCGACCAGGATCATCGGGTCGAACAGCATGCCCACCGAGACGAAGAACAGCACCGCGAACGCATCGCGCAGCGGCAGCGAATCCTCGGCGGCCTTGTGTCCGAACGGCGACTCGTTGAGCAGCATGCCGGCGAAGAACGCGCCGAGCGCGAACGACACGCCGAACAGCTTCGCCGCGCCGAAGGCCACGCCCATGGCGCAGGCCAGCACGAACAGGGTGAACAGTTCCCGCGAGCCGGTGCCGGCCACGCGTTCGAGCATCCACGGCAGCACGCGGCGCCCGACGATCAGCATGAGCGCGATGAAGCCGCCGACTTTCAGCAGGGTCGCCAGCAGTGCGGCGCCGAGGTGGCTGCCGGTGTCGGGGCCGGCACTGGCCGCCATCGCAGGCACCAGGACCAGCGCCAGCACCATCGCCAGATCCTCCACCACCAGCCAGCCGACCGCGATGCGCCCGCGCTCGCTGTCGAGCAGGCGTGCGCTGTCGAGCGCGCGCAGCAGCACCACCGTGCTCGCCACCGACAGCGACAGGCCGAACAGCAGGCTTTCCGCATCGGACCAGCCCAGCCGGGTGCCGAGGAACCAGCCCATCGCCGTCGCCGCGCCCATCTGCACCAGGGCGCCGGGCACGGCGAGCTTGCGCACCGAGATCAGGTCGCGCATCGAGAAATGCAGGCCGACGCCGAACATCAGCAGGATCACGCCGATCTCGGCGAGTTGCGGCGCAAGGGTCTGGTCGCCGATGAAGCCCGGGGTATGCGGGCCCACCAGCACGCCGGCGAACAGGTAGCCGACGATCGGCGACAGGCGCAGCCGGTGGGCGAGCAGTCCGAACGCGAACGCGAGCACGAAGCCCACGCACAGCATGGCGATGAGTGAGGTGTGATGCGGCATTCCGCGAATATACGCGATGAACGGCGCGCATCCTGTCCGCGCGTTCAGTCACGGCGGCGGTTCCGCGAACGAGGCCCCGGCATCGCCGGGGCCTCGCTGGGTCGTTACTGCGGCATCACCAGGCGTAGCCGATGCGCGCGTAGACGTAGGCGCCGTTGAAGCCGTTCGGCGAACTGGCGCTGTAGGGCAGCTGGCCATTGGTCGAATTCGCGAACAGCACTTCGTCCGGGTACGAATCCAGCACGTTGTCCGCGCCCAGCGTGAAGTCCCAGTTGCCCATCGCGTAGCTGCCGGACAGGTCCAGCGTCCACTGCGCATCGAAGGTCTGGTCGCGCGAGGTGTCGGCCGGGTTGTTGCCGAACAGCACGCTGAACTCGCCGTAGCGCGTGGCATTCGCGCCGAACCGCCAGTTGCCGTGGCTGTAGTTGCCGCCCAGCTGGAACTTGTCGCGCGGCGCGCCCACGGTCAGGCGGCCCACTTCGACGCGGCCGATGCGCACCGCTGTCGGGTCGATGGCGGACAGGGCGGCGGGATTGGGCGCGATGCGTTCGACCGTGGTCTTGTTCCAGTTGTAGCCGAGCGTCATGTCGAGCTTGCCGTCGCCGATGTCCCAGCGGTAGGTGCCGATCAGGTCCACGCCGCGCGTGCGGGTATCGATGGCGTTGGTGAAGTAGCGGCCGCCGCCCAGCGCCGGATCGACGGTGGCGTTGAGGAAGTTGCGCACCGCGGTCGACGTGAGGTTCTCCGACAGCATGATCCGGTCGTCGATGTCGATGCGGTAGGCGTCGAGCGTGACGTAGAGGTTCTCGACCGGCTGCAGCACCAGGCCGAGGCTGAGGTTGGTGGATTCCTCGGCCTTCAGCGGCTCGGCGCCGAGCGCGATCGCGGCCGGGTCGTTGACGCGGAAGGTGCGGATGTCGAACGGCACGCCGCCGATGAAGTTGGTGGCGGTGGAACGGAAGAACTGCTGCTGCAGCGACGGCGCGCGGAAGCCGGTGGCGACGGTGCCGCGCAGCGCGACCTTGTCGCTGAAGGCGTAGCGTGCGGACAGCTTGCCCGAGGTGGTGCTGCCGAAATCGCTGTATTCCTCGCTGCGCAGGGCGATGCCGAGGTTGAACTTCTCGGTGAGATCGGCTTCCAGGTCGAGGTAGCCCGCGAAGCTCTCGCGATTGAAGTCGCCCGCATCGGCGGGACGAAAGCCCGGGAAGACCTGCGAACCCGAGGGCGCGGGCGTGCCGCCCGGCAGCAGTGCGCCGCCGTTGATCCACGAGGCGGTTTCGCCGGCGCGCTGGCGGAAGTTCTCGCCGCGCCATTCCAGGCCCCAGGCCACGTTGAGCGGCGAGGACAGCCAGCCGACATCGAACGAGCGGGTGACGTCGACGTTCAGCAGGTGCTGCGAGATCTCGAGGTCGCCGGCGTGGAAATTGCGCTGCGAGGTCGGGCCGAGGCTGCGGTTGAGGCTGTTCTCGACATCGAAGCTCAGGTCGTTGGCGCCGAAGTTGTAGCTGAGGTCGACGTCCCATCCGAGCACGGTCAGGCCGCGCAGGCCGGCGACCAGCGCGCGGTCTTCCGCGATGTTGCGGATCTGCGGCAGGAAGCCGTTCGGGTAGATCGCCTGGATGTTCCGGGTGTCGAGCGCGGTGCGGTAGAAGCCGTTCGACAGCGCGTCGCGGCGGCCGGCGTTGGCGAAGCCGTAGAAGCTCAGGGACTCGTTGACCTCGAACGAGGCATTGGCCGAGACCGCGTACTGGCGGATCTCCGGATCGCCGTAGCGCTGCACCACCTGGCCCGGCGGCGGTGCCGTGGCCGGGCGCACGGTGACGCCGGGCGCGAGCCGGTAGGGCCGCGCGCGATCGGTCTGGTCCTGGTCGCGGGCCTCGGCTGCCAGGTGCAGCGCACCGCGTTCGCCCAGGGCCAGGCCGACGTCGCCCGAGGCCTGGACCGTGCGCCCGTCGCCGGCGCTGTACTGGCCGCCGCTGAGCGCCAGCGAGCCGCCGCTGTCGCTGCCCTTGAGCACGATGTTGATCACGCCGGCGATGGCGTCGGAGCCGTACTGCGCCGAGGCGCCGTCGCGCAGCACTTCGACGCGCTGGATGGCGGAGACGGGAATCGCGTTGAGGTCCACCGGCGAGGCGCCGCGGCCCTGGCTGCCGTTGAGGTTGATCAGGGCCGTGGTGTGGCGGCGCTTGCCGTTGACCAGCACCAGCACCTGGTCCGGGGCGAGGCCGCGCAGCTGCGCCGGGCGGACGGCGTCGGTGCCGTCGGTGATGGCCGGGCGCGGGAAGTTCAGCGAGGGCAGGGCGCGGGACAGGGCAGTGGCCAGTTCGTTCGTACCGGTGGCCTGCAGCGCCTGCGGGGTGATCACGTCGATCGGCGAGCTGGACTCGGCGACCGTGCGGTTCGAGGTGCGGGTGCCGGTCACGACGATGGTGTCGAGGGCACCGGCCTCCGGGTCGGCTTCGGACGGCGGAGGCGACTGGGCGAGGGCGGGGCCGGCCGCGAGGGCCACGAGAAGACCGAGCGAGAGGGGGTGTCGTTTCATCGGCAATGCATCCATGTGTGTGTGGGGGGGAGGATCCTGACGATCCGGGTGTAGCACGCACCCGGGAGGGGGTCAATCCGATCATCCGCATGAAGAGATGCCCATTGATCCGGGCCGATGCCCCGTCCGGGCGGCGACCAGCGTAAAATCGCCGACCGGCCGGCCTTTCCGGCAGCGCATTTCGCCATCCCCATGATTTCCTTCCGCAATTTCGCCCTCCGCCGGGGCGAGCGCCTGCTCCTGTCCGACGTCGACCTGGCCCTGCATGCCGGCTGGCGCGTGGGCGTGGTCGGCCGCAACGGCACCGGCAAGTCCTCCCTGTTCGCCGCGCTGATGCGCGAGATCGAACCCGACAAGGGCGACCTGGACCTGCCCGGCAAGGCGCGCGTCGCCAGCGTGGCGCAGGAAACGCCGTCCTTGCCCGACCCGGCGCTGGACTTCGTGCTCAGCGGCGACGCCGAGGTGCACGCGGCGGTGCAGGCCGAGGCGAACGCCTTCGCCGCCGAGGACTGGGAAGCGGTCGCCGAAGCACACCAGCGGCTGGAGGAAGTCAACGGCTACGACGCCAGCGCGCGTGCAGGACGCCTGCTGCACGGCCTGGGCTTTCCCGCCGAGACCCATCCCAAGGCCGTGTCGGATTTCTCCGGCGGCTGGCGCGTGCGCCTCAATGTCGCACGCGCGCTGATGACGCCCAGCGACCTGTTGCTGCTCGACGAACCGACCAACCATCTCGACCTGGATGCGGTGGTGTGGATGGAAGAGTGGCTGCGCCGCTATCCCGGCACGCTGCTGGTGATCTCGCACGACCGCGAGTTCCTCGACAACGTCACCACGCATACGCTGCACCTGCACGACGGCAAGGCGAAGCTGTACACCGGCAACTACACCCAGTTCGAGCGCCAGCGCGCCGAGCACCTGCGCCAGCAGAACATCGCGTTCGAGAAGGAACAGGCCGAGCGCGCGCACCTGCAGAAGTTCATCGACCGCTTCAAGGCCAAGGCCAGCAAGGCCAAGCAGGCGCAGTCGCGCATGAAGCGTCTGGAGAAGCTGGCCGGCACCGAGGCGGTGCGCGCCGAGCGCGAGTTCCGCATCGATTTCCCGGCGCCGGCGAAGATGCCGTTCGCGCTGATGCGACTGAACGATGCCGACTGCGGTTACGGCGGGGCTTCGAGCGAAGCCACATCCTCTGTGGGAGCGACGCAAGTCGCGACTGGCGTCGCTCCCACAACGATCCTGCACAACGTCGGCTTCGGCCTGGAGGCCGGCGATCGCATCGGCCTGCTCGGCCCGAACGGCGCGGGCAAGTCGACCCTGGTCAAATCGCTGGTCGGCGAACTGCCGCTGCTCTCGGGCGAGCGTTACGCGCATCCCGACCTGCGCATCGGCTACTTCGCGCAGCACACCGTGGAATCGCTGGTCGAAGGCACTTCGCCGATCGACCATCTGCGCGAACTGTCGCCGGATGCGCCGACGCAGGCGTTCCGCGACTTCCTCGGCAAGTGGTATTTCCCCGGCGACCGCGCGTTCGAGGTGATCGACGGCTTCTCCGGCGGCGAGAAGGCGCGCCTTGCGCTGGCCCTGATCGCCTGGCGCCAGCCCAACGTGCTGCTGCTCGACGAACCGACCAACCACCTCGACCTCGACATGCGCGAGGCCCTCGCCGAAGCGCTGAGCGACTTCGACGGCGCGATCGTCATGGTCTCGCATGACCGGCATCTGATCGGTCTGGTCTGCGACAAGTTCGTGCGCGTCGCCGACGGCGTGGTCGAACCCTTCGACGGCGACCTCGACGAATACGCCGCCTGGCTGCGCTCGCGCAGCGGCAGCGAGCAGAAGAAGGGCGAAGCCAAGGCGCAGGCGAAGGCGCCGGCAGCGCCGCCCGCACCCGCACCGGCGCCCGCCGCACCGGCGAAGAAGATCAACCCGCACAAGCTGGCCAAGGCCGAAGCCCGCGTCGCCGAGATCGAGGCGAAGCTGGCCGACATCGAGACGGCCCTGGCCGATCCCGCCGCCTACGCCGACGGCGGCAAGCGCGCCAACGACCTCGGCCGCGATCAGCAGCGCCTGCGCGCGGAGCTGGAATCGGCCGAAGCGGAGCTGCTGGCGCTGTACGAGGGCGCCTGAACTTGAAACCCGGGCGCGCATCCCCAGAACCCGCCCGTCGCAATTGAGGATCCTGCCCATGCCCATCTATGCCTTCGAATGCGAAGCCTGCGGTCACGCCTTCGACCGCCTCCAGAAGATGTCCGACCCCGATCCGGCGGAGTGCCCGTCCTGCGGTGCGCCGCGGGTCAAGCGCCAGCTGACCGCGCCGTCGTTCCGGCTGGCCGGCGGTGGCTGGTACGAGACCGATTTCAAGAAGGACGGCGACAAGAAGCGCAACCTGGCCGAGTCGCCTTCGGCCGGCGCGAAATCCGAAGCCTCGACCGCACCTGCCGCGGCTCCCGCGCCTGCGCCGTCGTCCTCTTCGTCGTCGTCGACATGAGCGACCGCCGGATCGGCCGCGCGGTGCCAGCGGGCCTGCTGTCCGTCCTGCTGGCGGCCTGCGCGTCGACGCCGGCAACAGCGCCGATGCCCGAGTCCGCGATCACGTCGCCGGTCCCGGCCGGCAATGCGGACCTCCCGCTGCAGCCGGCGATCGATGCCTTCCTCGCGGCGCTGTCCGGCCGCTGTGGTCAGGCCTTTGCCGGCGTGGTCGAGATCGATGTGCCCGAGACAGCCGATTCGCCCTTCGCCGGCAAGCCGCTGGTGATGCATGTGCGCGAATGCGGGCGCGACGCGGTGCGGGTGCCCTTCCATGTCGGCGACGATCGCTCGCGCACCTGGGTGTTCACGCGGACGCCGTCGGGACTGCGGTTCAAGCACGACCACCGCCACGCCGATGGCAGTCCGGATGCGCTGACGATGTACGGCGGCGACGCGGCCGTGGCCCGGGCGCCGGTACCGTCGTCGCTGCGGATCGCCTTCCCCGTGGATGCGGAGTCGATCGCGATGTTCCAGGCCGGCGGTCGCGCGGTGTCGACGACCAATACCTGGGCGGTGGAACTGTCCGGCAATCGCTTCGTCTACGAGTTGTCGCGGCCGGGCGGTCGCCTGTTCCGCGTGGTCTTCGACCTCGACCGACCGGTCTCCGCGCCACCGCCGCCCTGGGGCGCCGACTCCGCCGCGCCTTGACGGTCCGCATCAACGACAAGCCCCGCCGAAGCGGGGCTTGTGCGTTTACGGGGAAGGTGCCGGTCAGCGCGCGCCGAAGCGGGCGCGGCAGCCGCGGTTGACCCAAAGGCCGTTGCGCCAGTCGTAGCCCCAGCTGCTGCCTTCGATGCAGGGGCTGTCCGACAGCTGCTGGATCAGGCGCGGCACGCCGCGATTCCGGTCCCAGGCGCAGGTCGTGTAGCGGTTGTTCTCGCTGGTGCAGGTCACGCTGTAGTCGCCGCCCCAGCCACCGCCGTTGCGGTCGACGCGGAAGATGCCGCGGCAGCCGTTGTCGACCCACAGGGAGCCGTTGCGCAGGCCCCAGTTCTGGCCTTCGCGGCAGGCCGTGTCGGACAGTTGGCGGACCAGGCGCGGCGTGCCGTAGAGATTGCTGCCGCACTGCCGGTAGCGGCCGTCGCTGCTTTCGCAGCGGATGTCTGTCCCGATCCCGCCGCCGCCGTTGTCCCAGCGCGCTTCGCGGAATTCAGCACGGCAGCCGCCGCGCACCCAGACCTGGCCATTGGTGCTGGACCAGGTCTGGCCTTCGTTGCAGGGTGTTCCCGACAGCTGGCGCACCAGCTCCGAGCGACCGCGCCACGGCGTGGGGCAGGTCTGCTGGCGCTTGTCGCGGCTCTCGCAGCGGATGGTGTTGCCGTTGCCCTGGCCGGGCGGGTAGCCGCCACCGCCCTGATAGCCCAGCGATTCGGCGATGTCGGCCTTCACGCGGCTGAAGGTCCAGCGCGACAGGCGCACCTGGTCCAGGTAGAAGCGCATCTGGTCTTCCGGGATGCGCCGACCGCCGGACTGTTCGCTGTATTCCAGCGCGATCACCCGGCGCTGCTCGGAAGGCGACAGCTCCCAGAGCCGCTCGGGCGCGTAGGCGCGCGTTCCGACCTGGGCGTGGACGGCGGTGGCCGGCAGGGCCGCGACGACGGCGCCGGCCAGGGTTGCGGACAGCAACAACGGGATCGTGAACCGTGTCATGCGTGCGTCTCCCATCGATGGGTCGGAAGGCGGCGTCCCTGCACCCGGCCGGGACGCCGATCGTTGGTCAGCGTACTCCGAAACGGCCGCGGCAGCCTTCGTCGACCCACAGGCCGCCGCGCTTGTCGTAGCCCCAGCTGCGACCCTGGACGCAGGGCGACTTCGACAGGGTCTCGAGCAGGCTGGGCTGGCCCTTGCGTGCATCCCAGGCGCAACTGGCGCGGCGGCCGTTCTCGCTGGCGCAGGTCACGCTGTACCGGCCGCTGCTCTCGCCGACGCGGAATTCGCCGCGGCAGCCCTTGTCGACCCAGATCGAGCCGTTGCGCAGGCCCCAGCTCACCCCCTGCTGGCAGGACGTGCCCGAGAGCTGGCGGATCAGGTCGGGGTTGCCGTAGAGGTTGCTGCCGCAGGTCTTGTACTTGCCGTCGTTGCTCTCGCACTTGATGACCTTGCCGCTGTACTGCGGGCCGAACTCGGCGCGGCAGCCGCCGGACACCCAGACCTTGCCCGGGCTCTCGCCCCAGGTGCTGCCCTTGATGCATCGGGTATCGGACAGCTGGCGGGTCAGTTCGGACTGGCCGGGCCACTTGGTGTCGCAGGTCTCGCGGCGGTTGTCCTTGCTCTCGCAGCGCACGCTGTCCTTGCTGCCGAACTGGGCCTGCGCCTCGGGGGCGGGCGACCAGGCCAGGGCGGCCATCGCACACAGGGTGAGGGTCCGGAAGAGGGTGGTCATGGCGGGATCCTTGGGTGGGTTGGGGGATCGTGCGGCCCGCCGCCGGGCGAGGCCAAGGCACGCGGCCGGCGCAACCGCTAAAATGTCGGGTCCATCCGGCCTCTGCCGGGCGATCCTACCCCGGAGCTTCCCCCATGCGCACCCATTTCTGCGGTCTCGTTCACGAGACCCTCATCGGCCAGACCGTCACCGTTTGCGGCTGGGTCAACAAGGCCCGCGTCCAGAGCCACCAGGCCTTCGTCGACGTGCGCGACCATGAAGGCATCGTGCAGGTGCTGGTGGAAAGCGACCAGCCGGACCTGTTCGCGATCGCCGGGTCGCTGGGCGCCGAGGATGCGGTGCGCGTGACCGGTACCGTCCGCGCGCGCTATGCGCCGAACGACAAGATCCGCACCGGCAAGGTCGAGATCGTGCCGACCGCCATCGAGGTGCTCAACAAGGCCGAGGCCCTGCCGTTCCACGCCCACGAGACCCCGGGCGAGGACGTACGCCTGAAGTACCGCTACCTCGACCTGCGCCGCCCGGAGATGCAGCAGGCCATGCGCACCCGCATCCGCCTGGTGCAGGCGCTGCGCCGCTGGCTGGACGCGCGCGGCTTCCAGGACATCGAAACGCCGATCCTGACCAAGGCCACGCCCGAGGGCGCGCGCGACTTCCTGGTGCCGGCGCGCATGCATCCGGGCGAGTTCTACGCGCTGCCGCAGTCGCCGCAGCTGTTCAAGCAGATCCTGATGATGGCGGGCTTCGACCGCTACTACCAGATCGCCCGCTGCTTCCGCGACGAGGCCCTGCGCGCCGACCGCCAGCTGGAATTCACCCAGCTCGACATGGAGTTCGCGTGGGTGGGCGAGCGCGACGTGCAGGACACCACCGAAGCGATGATCCGCGAAGTGTTCCAGGAAGTGATGGACGTGGACCTCGGCGAATTCCCGCGCATGACCTACGCCGAGGCGATGCGTCGCTACGGTTCGGACAAGCCGGACCTGCGCATCGCGCTGGAATTCGTCGACATCGCCGACCTGGTCAAGGCCTGCGAGTTCAAGGTGTTCACCGACTGGGCGAACCATGAAGACGGCCGCGTGGTCGCGCTGCGCGCGCCGGGCGCCGCCGCGTTCTCGCGCAAGCAGATCGACGAGTGCGGCGCGCATGCCGCCAAGTACGGCGCCAAGGGCCTGGCGTGGATGAAGATCGAGGACGCGGCCAAGGGCCGCGACGGCATCAACTCGCCGATCGCCAAGTTCCTCGACGACGCCACGCTCGCCGCCATCGTCCAGGCCACCGGCGCACAGACCGGAGATGCGATCTTCTTCGGCGCCGCCGACTACAAGACCGCCAGCGACTTCATGGGCGCGCTGCGCCTGAAGCTGGGCAAGGACCTCGACCTGGTCGAGAACGGCTGGCGTCCGCTGTGGGTCGTCGATTTCCCGATGTTCGAGTGGGACGCCGAGGCGCAGCGCTACGTCGCCCTGCATCATCCCTTCACCGCGCCGGCCGTGGACGACATCGACGACCTGCGCGCGAACGCCAAGACCGCGGTATCGCGCGGCTACGACATGGTGCTCAACGGCAACGAGATCGGAGGCGGTTCGATCCGCATCCACAATTCGGCGATGCAGAGCGCGGTATTCGACCTGCTGGGCATCGGCAAGGAGGAAGCGGAGCTGAAGTTCGGCTTCCTGCTCGACGCGCTGAAGTACGGCGCGCCGCCGCACGGCGGCATCGCCTTCGGCATCGATCGCATCGCCGCGCTGATGGCCGGCAGCGAATCGATCCGCGACGTCATCGCCTTCCCGAAGACCACCACCGCGCAGTGCCTGATGACCGGCGCGCCGTCGCCGATCCCGGACGCGCAGCTGGCCGAGGTGCATGTGCAGGTCCGTCCGACGGAGGCGTGATCGCCGTGCCGTTGCAGAGCGGAGCTTGCTCCGCTCGATGCGTGTTGAAAAATCAGCGGAGCAAGCATCCGTTTGATGCATGTTCAAGAAGGAGCGGAGCAAGCTCCGCTCTACAAACGCAGGACCATCCGCGATGCCGTATTCCATCCGCCGCGCCACCCCCGCCGATGCCGAGCGCGTCGCCGACATCGCCTGCCGCGGATTCACCGAAGCCTTCGGCCACATGTATCCGCCGGAGGATCTCGCGTACTTCCTTGCCGTCTGCTACACGCCGGAGACCCAGCGCGAGGCGCTGGAGGATCCGAGCAGCGCGATCTGGCTGCTGGAAGATGGCGACGAGGCCATCGGCCATGTCTACGTCGGGCCCTGCGGCCTGCCGCACCCGGAGGCGGACGAGACGCACGGCGAGATCAAGCGCCTGTACATCCTCAGCCAGGCCCACAACGCTGGCTGGGGCACGAAATTGATGCAGTCCGCGATGGACTGGCTGCTGCGCGAGGGTCCGCGCATGCTGTGGGTGGGCGTGTGGAGCGAGAATTTCGGCGCACAGCGTTTCTACGCACGCTACGGCTTCGAAAAGGCGGGCGAGTACCTGTTCCCGGTCGGCCAGACCAACGACCACGAGTTCATCCTGCGTCGCGAGCCCTGAGTGCCTGATGGACTTGGGAACCGGGTGAGCGGGGCCCATGTCGATCTCCAGTCGCCCCCGCCCACGCGACGCAGGCTTCCCGCATGCCCACGCCTCCCGCCGCACCGAACGTCCTCCTCGTCCACGGCATCTGGAATGCCCGGCACTGGCTGGCGCCGTTCGCCCTGCGCCTGCGCCGGGAGGGCCTGGCGCCCGGGCTCTTCGGCTACGACAGCATCGTGGGCGGCGCGGAGACAGGCGCCGAGCGCCTGGTCGCGCATCTCCGGCGCACGCCCACGGCGTGGCTGGTCGGCCACAGCCTGGGCGGGCTGGTCATCCTCGAAGCCCTGCGCCGCGCGCCCGACCTGCCGGTGGAGCGGGTGGTCTGCCTGGGCTCGCCGCTGAACGGCAGCGGGGTGGCGGCCGCCCTCGGCGCGCGTCCCGGGCTCGCCTGGGCGCTGGGGCGCAGCCGCGACCTGCTGGTGCGGGGTTGCGCGCCCTGGGACGGGCGGGCCGAGGTCGGCGTGGTCGCCGGGGGCCATGCCCGGGGCGTCGGCGGACTGTTCACGCGGCTGGACGGGCCCTCGGACGGCACCGTGGCCGTGTCCGAAACCCGTCTGCCGGGCATTGCCGACCACTGCATCGTGCCCGCCAGCCACACCGGTCTGGTGCTGTCGGCCGAGGCCGCGCGCCGGGCGGCCCGGTTCCTCCGCCACGGTCGGTTCGCCGATTGAGCCGCCGGCCGGCACACGGGATGGCGGGTGGCGCCGGCGCTTGGGGTAAAATGCCGGGCTTGGCATTCGCAACAGGTCCACAGGTGCGGCATGGGTAGAGGTCCTTCCATCGAAGCCCGCAAGAACGCGGTCGACGCGCAGCGCGGCAAGATCTTCACCAAGATCATTCGCGAGATCGGCGTCGCCGCGCGCGCCGGCGGCGGCGATCCCGCCGGCAACCCCCGCCTGCGCAGCGCCATCGACAAGGCGCTGTCGGTCAACATGTCCAAGGACGTGATCGAGCGCGCGATCAAGAAGGCGACCGGCGAGCTGGAAGGCGTGGTCTACGAGGAAGTGCGCTACGAGGGCTACGCCCCCGGCGGCGTCGCGGTGATCGTCGACTGCCTCACCGACAACAAGGTCCGCACCGTCGCCGACGTGCGCCATGCCTTCAGCAAGTTCGGCGGCAACCTCGGCACCGAAGGCTCGGTGTCCTTCATGTTCCGCAAGCTCGGCGTGCTGTCCTTCGCCGGCGGTGCCGACGAGGAGAAGGTGACCGAAGTGGCCATCGAGGCCGGCGCCGACGACGTGGTGGTCTATCCCGAGGACGGCGCCATCGACGTGCTGACCGCGCCCGAGGCCTTCGCCGAGGTGAAGGCCGCCATGGACGCCGCCGGCCTGCAGGCCGACATCGCCGAAGTGACCTATCGCGCCGACAACGACAGCCCGGTCAGCGGCGACACCGCGCAGCAGGTGGTCAAGCTGCTGCGCTGGCTGGAGGACCTGGACGACGTGCAGAACGTGTACTCGAACGCCGAACTCGGCGCGGACGCTTATGCGTGAGGCCGGATGCGGGTGCAGGGATGCGGACGCCATGCGCCCGCCGCCTCGCCCCCGGGTCGCCTCCCGCCACTGAATCCCTGAGCCCAGCCCTTGGCCACGCTCGCAGCACGATCCTCCCTACCCGGCGATGGGCCAGGCGCCGGCACGGGCCGCGTGCGCATCCTCGGGATCGACCCGGGGTCGCAGCGCACCGGCGTGGGCATCATCGACGTGGATGCCGCCGGCCGCGCCACCCACGTCTTCCATGCGCCGCTGAACCTGCTGGCCGCCGACGAGACCAAGGAACAGTTCCCGCTGCGGTTGAAGCGTTTGCTCGACGCGCTGGGGGATATCCTCGACACCCACCGCCCCGACGAAGTGGCGATCGAGAAAGTGTTCATGGCGCGCAATCCAGACTCCGCGCTGAAACTCGGCCAGGCCCGCGGCGCCGCGCTGTGCGCCGTCGTGCTGCGCGACCTGCCGGTGCACGAATACGCCGCCAAGGAAATCAAGCTGGCCGTGGTCGGCACCGGCGGCGCCGAGAAATCCCAGATCCAGCACATGGTCGGGATGATGCTCAACCTCAAGGGCAAGCTGCAGTCCGACGCCGCCGACGCCCTCGCCGTCGCCATTACCCATGCGCACGTCCGTGCGACCGCGCAACGCCTGGGCGTCAGCGCGCGCCAGGCGTGGAGGAAGTGAACCCATGATCGGCCGCCTGAAAGGCATCCTCGTCCACAAGCAGCCGCCCTGGCTGATGGTGGACGTCCACGGCGTCGGCTACGAACTCGAAGCGCCGATGAGCACCGTCTTCGACCTGCCCGAGGTGGGCCGCGAGGTCGTGCTGTTCACGCACTACGCGCAGAAGGAGGACAGCGTGTCGCTGTACGGCTTCCTGCGCGAATCCGAGCGCCGCCTGTTCCGCGAGGTGCAGAAGGTCAGCGGGATCGGCGCGAAGATCGCGCTGGCGGTGCTCTCCGGCGCCAGCGTCGACGAATTCGCGCGCCTCGTGCAGACCGGCGACGTCGCCGCGCTCACCCGCATCCCCGGCATCGGCAAGAAGACCGCCGAGCGCATCATCGTGGAGCTTCGCGATCGCGCCACCGACTTCGCCACCGGCAGCAGCACGCCGATGTCGGGCGTGCCGGCCGACGCGCAGTCCGAAGCGGTGATCGCCCTGCAGCAACTGGGCTACAAGCCCGCCGAGGCCGCGCGCATGGCGCGCGACGCCACCCTGGCCGGCGACGACACCGCGACCATCATCCGCAAGGCGCTGCAGTCCGCACTGCGCTGACGCCTCCCGCATTCCATCCTGACCGAGGGCCTTCCGGCTTTCTTCGATGAGTAATTCCTCTTCCCACGAAACCGCCAATCCCGGCCATGGTCATGGCGGTCACGGCGCGGCAGGCATGGCCGCACTGGTCGCCGGCGCGGTCGGCGTGGTGTTCGGCGACATCGGCACCAGCCCGCTCTACACCATCAAGGAAATGTTCCACCCGCACTTCGGGCTCACGCCCGATGCAGAAACGGTCAAGGGCCTGCTCTCCCTGGGCTTCTGGTCGCTGCTGCTGGTGGTCACGCTCAAGTACGTCATCGTCATCATGCGCGCCGACAACGAGGGCGAGGGCGGCATCATGGCACTGACCGCACTGGCCCAGCGCAGCCTCAAGTCCGGTTCCCGGCTCAGCTACACGGTCGGCATCCTCGGCATCTTCGGCGCCGCGCTGTTCTTCGGCGACGGCATGATCACGCCGCCGATCACCGTGCTCGGCGCGGTCGAGGGCCTGGAAGTGATCTCGCCGGTGTTCAAGGAATGGGTGCTGCCGATCAGCGTGGTCATCCTCACCGGCCTGTTCGCGTTCCAGCGTTTCGGCACCGCGAAGGTCGGCAAGGCCTTCGGCCCGATCATGATCACCTGGTTCGTGGTCATCGCCGCGTTCGGCCTGTGGAACATCGTGCAGAACCCGATCGTGCTGAAGGCGATGAATCCCTACTGGGCCTGGCATTTCTTCGCCACCCACAATTGGCATGCGGTCCTGATCCTCGGCGCGGTGGTGCTGACCGTGACGGGCGGCGAGGCGCTCTATGCCGACCTCGGCCACTTCGGCAAGGCGCCGATCCGCTGGGGCTGGTTCGGCTTCGTGCTCCCCGCGCTGACCCTGAACTATTTCGGCCAGGGCGCATTGCTGCTGGCCAACCCGGCCGCCGTCGCCAATCCGTTCTACATGTCGATCCCCGCCTGGGCGCAGATCCCGATGCTGGTACTGGCCACCACGGCGGCAGCGGTGGCCTCGCAGGCGGTGATCACCGGCGCGTTCTCGGTCACCCGCCAGGCCATCCAGCTTGGCTACATGCCGCGCCTGGCGATCAAGTACACCTCGAAGGACGCCATCGGCCAGATCTACGTGCCGTCGGTCAACTGGATGCTGTTCGGCGCGGTCATCCTGCTTGTCTTCAGCTTCCGCAGCTCCACCGCGCTGGCCACGGCCTACGGCCTGTCGGTCACCGGCACCATGCTGATCGACACCCTGCTGCTGGCGATCGTCGCCTACACCCGCTGGCCGGACACGCGCCGCTGGGTGCTGCCGCTGTGCGCGCTGTTCCTGTTCATCGACCTGGCCTTCCTGTTCGCCAACGGCGCCAAGCTGCTCAGCGGCATCGGCGCCTGGGTGCCGTTGTTCATCGGCATCAGCGCATTCACCATGATGCGCACCTGGCGCCGCGGCCGCGAACTGCTGCACGCCGAGATCCGCAAGGAAGGCATCCAGCTCGACAGCTTCCTGCCCGGCCTGATGCTGGCGCCGCCGGTGCGCGTGCCCGGCACCGCGGTGTTCATGACCGCCGACAAGACCGTCGTGCCGCACGCGCTGATGCACAACCTCAAGCACAACAAGGTGCTGCACGAGCGCAACGTGTTCCTGACCGTGGACACGCTCAACGTGCCGTACGCGCCGAAGGACAAGCGCCTGAAGATCGAATCGATCGGCAACGATTTCTATCGCGTCATCATCCGCTTCGGCTTCATGGAGACGCCCGACGTGCCGCTGGCGCTGATGCGCAGCTGCGACAAGGGCGGCATCCATTTCGACCCGATGGACACGACCTATTTCGCCAGCCGCGAGACCATCGTCGTCAGCGCCCATCGCGGCATGCCGATCTGGCGCGACAAGCTGTTCGCGCTGATGCACCGCAACGCCGCCCCGGCGACCGGGTTCTTCCGCATCCCGGGCAACCGCCTGGTCGAGCTGGGCGCGCAGGTGCAGATCTGACGCCACAGCACCGACGCGATCGCGCCCCGGAGGACCGGCCGCAGGCCGCTCCTCCGCCGGGCCATGCATAATGCGCGGATGAGCACAGACCGCATCATCGCCGCCGGCGCCACCCGCGAAGACGACGTCGTCGACGCCAGCATCCGCCCGAAGCGGCTCGACGAATACCTCGGCCAGGTGCCGGTCCGCGAGCAGATGTCGATCTACATCGAGGCCGCCAAGCGTCGCGGCGAAGCCCTCGACCATGTGCTGATCTTCGGCCCGCCCGGCCTGGGCAAGACCACGCTCAGCCACGTCATCGCCAACGAGCTGGGCGTGAACCTGCGCGTCACCTCGGGCCCGGTGATCGAGAAGGCGGGCGACCTGGCCGCGCTGCTGACCAACCTGCAGCCGCACGACGTGCTGTTCGTCGACGAGATCCACCGTCTTTCGCCGATGGTCGAGGAAGTGCTGTACCCGGCGATGGAGGATTTCCAGATCGACATCATGATCGGCGAGGGCCCGGCCGCGCGCTCGATCAAGCTCGACCTGCCGCCGTTCACCCTGATCGGCGCGACCACCCGCGCCGGCCTGCTCACCGCGCCGCTGCGCGACCGCTTCGGCATCGTCCAGCGCCTGGAGTTCTACAGCGCCGAGGAGCTGACCCGCATCGTGCGCCGTTCCGCGCAGATCCTCGGCATCGCCTGCGAGCCCGAGGGCGCCGGCGAGATCGCCCGCCGCGCGCGCGGCACCCCGCGCATCGCCAACCGCCTGCTGCGCCGCGTGCGCGACTTCGCCCAGGTCAAGGCCGACGGCCGCATCGACCGCGATGTCGCCGCCGCGTCGATGAAGATGCTCAAGGTCGATCCGGAAGGCTTCGACGACCTCGACCGCCGCCTGCTGCACCAGATCATCGACAACTTCGACGGCGGCCCGGTCGGCGTGGAATCCCTCGCGGCCGCGCTGAGCGAGGAGCGCGGCACGCTCGAGGACGTGATCGAGCCCTACCTGATCCAGCAGGGCTACCTCGTGCGCACCGCGCGCGGGCGCATGGCCACGCGCAAGGCCTACCTGCACCTCGGCCTGAAGCCCAAACCCGGCACCAGCGGCCCGGCCGACCTGTTCGCGGATGCGCCGGATGCGTGAACGCGCATAGCGCCCGGGCCCGGCGCGTCGGATCCGGCACGCAGAATGGCCCCCGACATGCACCACGGAGCCCCACTCTCAAGATGAATGCCATGTTCACCCATCCCGTCCGGGTTTACTGGGAAGATACCGACGCCGGCGGCGTGGTCTACCACGCGCAGTACCTGGCGTTCCTCGAGCGCGCGCGCACCGAATGGCTGCGCGACCTCGGCTACGACCAGGAACTGCTGCGCCGCGAGCACGACCTCGTGTTCGCGGTGCGCGCGATGTCGATCGATTTCCGCCGGCCTGCGCGACTGGACGACGCGCTGCGCGTCTCCGTCGCCCTGACCGCATGTCGCGGCGCCAGCCTGGTGCTGGTGCAGTCGATCGAGCGCGACAGCGAGCGTCTGCTGGATGCGGAAGTCCGTTGCGCGGTGCTGCGCGCCAGCGACTTCCGGCCCCGGCCGATGCCCGACGCGATGCATGCCCGGCTGAAGGCGCTGGAAACGCGCGCGCCTTCGTCCCCCACCGAATAGTCCCATCTCGAATCGAACGCGGAGTCACCGGATGTCCCTTCTGCCCACGCTCTTGCCCAGCATGCTCTTGCAGGCCACCGCCATCGAACCGCTGCCCGAAGCGGCGGATGCCGCCTCGGCGGCCGCACCGGTCGCCGCACAGGCCGCCGAGACCACCCTCCACGGCGGCGGCCTGAACTACCTGGAACTGATCGCGGCGGCCAGCCTGCCGGTGCAGGTGGTGATGGCGCTGCTGCTGCTGGCCTCGTTCGCGTCCTGGGTCATCATCTACCGCAAGAAGCGCGTGCTCGACCGGGCGCAGAAGGAAGCCGATCTGTTCGAGGAACGCTTCTGGTCCGGCGGCGACCTCGGCCGCCTCTACAACGAGGCCGCGCAGCGCAAGGGCGAGATCAGCGGCCTGGAGGCGATCTTCGAAGGCGGCCTGCGCGAATTCAACCGCGTCCGCCAGCGTCGCGGCATCGATGCGCGCTCGCAGCTCGAAGGTGCCCAGCGCGCGATGCGCGCCGCGTCCTCGCGCGAACTCGACGGTCTCGAACACAATCTCGAATTCCTCGCCAACGTCGGCTCGATCAGCCCCTACGTCGGCCTGTTCGGCACCGTGCTCGGCATCCTGATGTCGTTCCATGGCCTGGCCACCATGAAGGAAGCGACCATCGCCACCGTCGCGCCGGGCATCTCCGAAGCCCTGCTGGCCACCGCGATGGGCCTGTTCGCCGCGATCCCGGCGGTGTGGGCCTACAACCGTTTCGCCACCCGCGTCGAACGCATCGCTTCGCGCTACGACACCTTCGCCGAGGAGTTCTCCTCGATCCTGCAGCGCCAGGCGCACATCGAGGACGCGTGATCGCCGCGACCCCGTCGCCGCCGAAGATCCGTTGACGCCCGCAAACGAACAGGCTCTGAGACCCTCCCATGGCACTCACCACCGCGCGCCGCCACCGCAAGCGCAAGCTGAAGGCCGAGATCAACGTCGTGCCCTACATCGACGTGATGCTGGTGCTGCTGATCATCTTCATGGTCACCGCGCCGCTGCTCAACCTCGGCACCGACATCAACCTGCCGCAGTCGCGCGCCAAGTCGCTGGAAACCCCGAAGGATCCGATCGTCGTCAGCATCTACGCCGACGGCCGCTACGCGCTGATGCTCGAGCGCGGCAAGAACCGCGAACTGGCCGCCGCCGACGTGGTCGCCGAGCTCAAGGCGATCCACGCGCAGAACAAGGACGCCGTGGTGCTGGTCAACGGCGCCAGCGACGCCAGCTACCAGACCGTGATGTCCGGCATCGACCTCATCAAGGACGCGGGCATCGCCAGGGTCAGCCTGGTCAGCCTGCCGAAGGACGGCAAGTAAATGCGGGAAAACCGCGCCGACACCGTCCTGGCCGTCGTCGTCGCCCTGCTGCTGCACGGCGTGCTGCTGTTGCTGCTGGTCGTGGGCTCGTGGTTCCGGCCACCGTCGTCGCTCGCCGCCGGCGAGCCGATCAGCGCCGATGTCATCGATCCGAACGCGCTCTCGGCCCGCATGCGCGCCGCCCTGCGTGCCGACCCCGTGCCGCTGCCCGAGCCGGCAGAGCCCGAAGCCGTCGAGAAGCCGTTGCCGGAGGAACCGCTGCCCGATGCGCTGCCGGAAGCGGTCGTCGAACAGCAGCTCAAGCCGCAGGAGCAACTGGTCGATCCGGACACCGTCGACCAGCAGGAAGTGAAGCCCGACGCGACCTCCGCCGAGACCGCGCAGCGCGAACAGGAAGCGAAGCGGCGCCAGGGCCAGGTCGACCTGACCGAGCGCGAGCGCCAGCAGCAGGCCGAGCAGCGTGCGAAGAACGAAATGCAGCGCCAGCGCGAGCAGCAGCTGGAGGACATCCGCCGCCAGCGCGCGCTGGCACAGCGCGAGGCCGAACTCGCCGAAGCCAAGCTGCAGCAGCTCGCCGATGCGCGCGCGCGCCAGGCCTCGTCTGCTGCCAGCAGCGCCAGCCCGCCACCGGGGCAGGGCGGGCAGGCCCCGAACCTGCTGGGCGCCTACGAGCGCGCCCTGCAGCAGGCGATCCTCAGCAACTGGACCCGGCCCGAGAGCGTGCCGCTCGGCCAGCGCTGCAAGATCGTGATCCGGCAGATCCCGGGTGGGCAGGTGATCGAGGCCCAGGTGGATCCGAGTTGCCCCTTCGACGAACCCGGCCGGCGCTCGGTCGAGCGCGCGGTGCTGCTGGCCCAGCCCTTGCCGTACAAGGGCTTCGAGAGCGTCTTCAGCCGCACGATCACCCTGAATTTCCGCGCCGAGGACCCGTGATGTGCCTTGGCGGTCCATACAAGTCCGTTTTCGTTCATCTTTCTGACCGCGTTCGCGGCCAAGCTGTCCCCTCGCCGGATGGCCGAAGCAAGGCCACGGGCGAGTCCTCCGAATCACCGTTCCAATGACCGCGCCGCTTCGCCTGGACCCATGATGACCCGATCCCCCGCTGCGTCCCGTCCCGCATTCCCGGCCGCCCTGCTGGCGCTGCTGTGCCTCCTGGCGCCGCTGTTCGCCTTCGCCCAGAACAAGGGACTGGAGATCGACATCGTCGGCGGCAATTCGGCGGCCCTGCCCATCGCCGTGGTGCCGATGCCCTACCAGGGCGCCGCCGCGGCCCCGCAGGCCGACGTCGCCGAGGTCGTCGCCGCCGACCTGGCGCGCTCCGGCCAGTTCCGCACGCTGACCGGCACCGGCCTGGGCACGCAGCGGCCGACCCGGGGCAGCGAGATCGACTTCGGCTTCTTCCAGCAGGCCCGGCAGAGCTACATCGTCGTCGGCCGCGTGCTCGATGCCGCCGACGGCGGCTACCGCGTCGAGTACGAGCTGTACGACATCGCCAAGAACCGCATGCTGGCCTTCGCGCTCACCGCGCGCGCCAACGCCATGCGCGATGTCGCCCACCAGATCGCCGACGCGATCTACGAGAAGATCACCGGCGTGCGCGGCGCATTCTGGACGCGCATCGCCTATGTCGTGCAGACCGGTGTCGGCAAGAACGCGCAGTACGCGCTCTATGTCGCGGATGCCGATGGCTACAACCCGCAGACCGTGGTGCGCTCCGACAAGCCGCTGATGTCGCCGGCATGGAGCCCCGATGGCCGCAAGCTCGCCTACGTCAGCTTCGAGCGCGGTAATTCCTCGATCGTGGTGCAGGACATCGCCACTGGTGCGCGCGAGACCGTGTCCAGCTTCAAGGGCATCAACGGTGCGCCGAGCTTCTCGCCGGATGGCCGCAAGCTGGCGATGGCGCTGTCGCGCAGCGGCAACCCCGAAATCTACGTGATGGACCTCGGCAGCCGCGCGCTGACCCAGCTGACCAACCAGTTCGCCATCGACACCGAACCGACCTGGAGCGCCGACGGCAGCCGCATCTATTTCACCTCCGACCGTGGCGGTCGCCCGCAGATCTACCAGGTCGCGTCGACCGGCGGTTCTGCCACGCGCGTGAGTTTCCAGGGCACTTACAACGCGCGCCCGACGGTGTCTTCCGACGGCAAGAAGATCGCGATGGCACAGGGCAGCGGCAACAATTACCGCATCGCGCTGATGGACAGCAGCCTCGGTTCGCCGCGCTGGTCGATGCTCTCGCCGGGCAGCCAGGACGAGTCCCCGAGCTTCGCGCCGAACGCTGCGATGGTCCTGTATGCTGCCAGCGAAGGCGGGCGCGGGGTCCTGTATGCGGTGTCTGCGGACGCACGCGTGCGCCAGCGCCTGGTGGTGTCCGGCGGCGATGTGCGCGAACCGGCCTGGGGCCCTTACCGACTGACGCGCTGAGCGCGACGCGGTTCCGTTCGACACCTGCGCTGCCCATTCCAAGCACTCATTCCACGCTTCCCATCCAAGTTCCCCCTGCGACGCCCGAAGAGAGGACCCCATGAACACGACGACCAAACTGCTGCTCACCGCGATTCTCTGTGTCACCGCCGCCGCCTGTTCCAAGAAGGTGAAGGAAACCCCCGACAGCGGCACGCCGAGCAGCGGCCCGTCGACCTCCACCGGCACCGTGCGCGACACCGGCCCGACCGCCAGCGGCGCCTACGGCCCGGGCGATCTCGACACCGACGCCTGCCTGCGCCAGCGCGTGGTCTACTTCGACCTCGACCAGGATGCGCTGAAGCCTGAATTCCAGAACATCGTCGCCTGCCACGCCAAGTACCTGCGCGATCGTCCGAGCGCGCGCATGACCCTCGAAGGCAATGCCGACGAGCGTGGCAGCCGCGAATACAACCTCGGCCTCGGCGAGCGCCGCGGCAATGCCGTCTCGTCGGCCGTGCAGGCCAATGGCGGTTCGGGCAGCCAGATGACCGTGGTCAGCTACGGCGAAGAGCGTCCGACCTGCACCGACTCGAACGAAGACTGCTGGGGCCGCAACCGTCGCGTCGAGATCGTCTACACCGCGAAGTGATGCGCATCGCACGGGGGCATCGGTGACGATGTCCCCGTGACGCCGCCACCACGCGTTCCCACTGCAACGAGCCGTGCCCGACGTGAACCTCCGACGCATTCCCCTGATCGCCGCCTTCGTGTTCGCCTGCCTGCTTGCCGCGCCCGTGCATGCGCAGCGGGTGAGCACCGCCGACCGCCTCGCCGCGCTCGAACAGCAGCTGTCCGCGATGCGTTCGGGCAACCTGGACCTGCTCAACCAGATCAGCGAACTGCGGTCCGAAGTGCAGGCGCAGCGCGCGCAGATCGAGGAACTGCAGCAGAAACTCGAACAGCAGAACCAGAGCGGCCGGTCGCAGTACCTGGATCTCGACAGTCGCCTGGAGCGGCTGGAGAGCGGGGCCGCTGCCGCGCCTGCAAGCGCTGCGCCCGCCGCCACTGCGCCAGCGTCATCCCCGGCGACCGGTGCGACCCCGGCGGCCACCGCGAGGCCTGCCGCAACGCAGGCTGCGCCGGTCCAGCCGGCTACCAACTACCAGGAGACGCCGCCGCGCGTGTACGGCGATGCCGCGACCCTCGGCACCGGCGTCGACGAGCGCAATGCCTACAGCGCGGCCTTCGAGACCCTCAAGGCCGGCCGCTACGCCGATGCGGCGCGCATGTTCCAGGCCTTCCTCGACCGCCATCCGGCCGGCACCTATGCGCCGAATGCCATGTACTGGCTGGGCGAGAGCTACTACGTCACCCAGAACTACGCGCTGGCCCAGGAGCAGTTCCAGGGCCTGCTCGACCGTTACCCGACCCACGACAAGGCCCCGGGCGCACTGCTCAAGGTCGGCCTGTGCCAGCAGGGCCTGCGCCAGCTCGATGCCGCCGAAGCCAGCTACAACCAGGTGCTCGGACGCTATCCCGGCACCGAGGCCGCCCGCGTGGCCGACGACCGCCTGCGCGCGATCCAGCTCCTCAAGGTGCGCTGAGCCGGGCCGCCGGGCCGAAACCCGGCGCAATGCGGCGGTGAACGGTAAAATGCGCCGATGAACGACGCGCCCGCCGCGCCCGCCGTGCCGGCGGACCGCCTCAAGATCACCGAAGTCTTCCTCTCGCTGCAGGGCGAGGCCCGCGATGCCGGCTGGCCGACGGTCTTCGTCCGCCTCACCGGCTGCCCGCTGCGCTGCCAGTACTGCGACACCACCTATTCCTTCTTCGGCGGCGAATGGCGGTCGATCGACGACCTGCTCGCCGAAGTGGCCTCGTACGGCGTGCGCCACGTCTGCGTGACCGGCGGCGAGCCGCTGTCGCAGAAGCGCTGCCTCGACCTGCTGCGTCGCCTCTGCGACGCCGGCTACATCGTCTCGCTGGAGACCTCCGGCGCCATCGACATCGCCGACGTGGATCCGCGCGTTTCGCGCGTGCTCGACATCAAGACGCCCGGCTCCGCCGAAGTCGCGCGCAACCGCTGGGAGAACCTGTCGCTGCTCACCGCGCACGACCAGGTCAAGTTCGTCATCTGCGGACGCGAGGACTACGAATGGTCGCGCGACGTGCTGCGCGAACATCGCCTGCACGAGCGCTGCGACGTGCTGTTCTCGCCGAGCAAGGACCAGGTCTCCGCGCGCGACCTCGCCGACTGGATCGTCGCAGATCGCCTGCCGGTGAAGTTCCAGATGCAGCTGCACAAGCTCCTGTGGAACGACGAGCCCGGTCGCTGAACGCACAAAGAGAAGGAACACCCGCATGAAACCCGCCGTCGTCCTCGTCTCCGGAGGCATGGATTCCGCCGTCGTGCTCGCCATCGCCCGCGAGCTGGGCTTCGCGCCGCATGCGCTGAGCGTGCGCTACGGCCAGCGCCACACCTCCGAGCTGGATGCCGCCGCGCGCGTCGCGGCGACCCTCGGCGCCGCCGCGCACAAGACCGTACACGTCGACCTGCGCAGCATCGGCGGCTCGGCGCTGACCGACGAGCACATCGACGTGCCGGTGGATTCCGACGGCCACGTGATCGGCGCGGACATCCCGGTCACCTACGTGCCGGCGCGCAACACGATCATGCTGTCCGTCGCGCTGGGCTGGGCCGAGGTGCTGGGCGCGACCGACCTGTTCTGCGGCGTCAACGCGGTCGACTATTCGGGCTATCCCGACTGCCGGCCCGAATTCATCGAAGGCTTCCAGGCGCTGGCCAACCTCGCGACCAAGGCCGGCGTCGAGGGCGCGGGCTTCCGCGTGCACGCGCCGCTGCTGCGCATGAGCAAGGCCGACATCGTCCGCGAGGGCCTGCGCCTGGGCGTGGATTTCAGCCAGACCGTGTCCTGCTACCAGGCCGATGCCGATGGCCGGGCCTGCGGTCATTGCGATGCCTGCCGCCTGCGCGCCGAAGGTTTCGCCGCCGCCGGCGTGGCCGATCCCACGCGTTATGTCTGAATGGAATGGCGCCTGCTGACCATCCCGCAGGTTTGAGCTAGAATGCGCGCCCCGGTGCAAGGCCGGGCCGGCATGTCCGGACAATGGGCCGTTAGCTCAGTCGGTAGAGCAGAAGACTTTTAATCTTTTGGTCGAAGGTTCGAATCCTTCACGGCCCACCACTCCCCCATATCGCTTCCCGGGAAGGATTTCCCGCCCTCGCGCGCAGCGCTCGGGCGCTCACCGGCGCGCGAGGCAATGCCTCGCAGGCGCGCCGGTTCGCCCTTCACGGCCCACCACTCCCCCATATCGCTTCCCGGGAAGGATTTCCCGCCCTCGCGCACAGCGCTCGGGCGCTCACCGGCGCGCGAGGCGGTGCCTCGCAGGCGCGCCGCTTCGCCCTTCACGGCCCACCACTCCCCCATATCGCTTCCCGGGAAGGATTTCCCGCCCTCGCGCGCAGCGCTCGGGCGCTCGCACGCGCGCCGCGTTGTCCTTGATGAGTTCTCGCTGCTTCGTTGCGGTCGATCCCGATGCGTCGTGCGCCTGCGCCAGCGTGGCCTCGATCGCTGCAGGCCGCATGGATCGAAAGTCGCGACGCATCGCCGTTTCCTGTCGCGGGTTCATGTTGCGATGCGACATGAATTCTTTGGCGATGGATGCCCGGAGCCTGCAATTGCGCGAAATCCGTCACTGACGATGCTGAATCCGCAACCGATGCTTGCAATGCCTCTGTACGTCGTATAGAAAATATATCGTATACGATAATTCAGGGTCCGTTTGATGAAAGCCGAGATGCCGCAGTCCCATGCCGACGGCCAGCGCCTGCTGGCGGCGCTCCGCCCCTGGCGCGAGCGTGCCGAGCGCATCGGTCCCGCGGAGCGCGAGGAGCGCATCGCCCGCGTGCAGGCGTCGATGGCGGGGGCGGGCGTCGATGCGCTGCTCGTCCACGCCGGGGCCAGCCTGCGCTATTTCACCGGAATCCCGTGGGGCGCGACCGAGCGCCTGGTCGCATTGCTGGTGCCGCAGAGCGGCGCGGCGTTCCTGATCGGCCCGGAATTCGAACGTGGCTCGCTGGTTGCGGCCAGCCAGCTGCCGCTGGCGCAGCTCGGCTGGGAGGAACACGAGGATCCCTGCGCGGTCCTCGCCGCCGCGCTGCGCGAGCGGGGCGTCGCCTCGCTGGCGCTCGATCCGGAGTTGCCGTGGCGACTGGTGCAGGGCCTGCAGCGCAACGCGGCCACGGCGCGCCTGCTCGATGGCGCACCGCTGATCGATGGCTGCCGGATGTACAAGTCCGAAAACGAACTGGCGCTGATCCGCCAGGCGATGGCGATGACGCTCGAAGTGCATCGCCAGGCGGCGATGCTGCTGCGCCCGGGCATCACCACCGGCGAGGTGAAGCGCTTCATCGACGAAGCGCATCGCGCGCTCGGCGCCGATGGCGGCAGCACCTTCTGCGCGGTGCAGTTCGGTGTCGCCACTGCCTATCCGCATGGCCTGCCTGGCGAACAGGCGCTGCAGGCCGACGACCTCGTGCTGATCGACACCGGCTGCACCGTCGATGGCTACCACTCCGACATCACCCGCACCTACGCCTTCGGCCGGCCGCATGCCGAGCATGCGGAAGCCTGGGCCCACGAGCGCGACGCGCAGCAGGCCGCGTTCGACGCGGTGCGCCCGGGCGTGCCCTGCGAGCAGATCGACGCGGTGGCGCGACGCGCGCTGGCGCGCAACGGCTACGGTCCCGCGTACCGGCTGCCGGGGCTGCCGCATCGCACCGGGCATGGCCTCGGCCTGTCGATCCACGAGCCGGCCTACCTCGTGCAGGGCGACACGCGCCCGCTGGCGCGCGGCATGTGCTTCAGCAACGAACCGATGATCGTGGTGCCGGAGCGCTTCGGCATCCGCCTCGAAGACCATTTCCACGTCACCGACGAGGGCGCGCAGTGGTTCACGCCACCCGCGACCTCGTTCGTCGATCCCTTCGGACTGCGGGGGTGATGCGCAGCATGAACTGATGCACCGATGCCGGGGACGCGCGCCAATGCCGAAGAGCAAGCGCGGATCGCACGGCACGGACAAGGATCAGGCCGTCGCACGGGGCTGGGGGCAGCCGTTGCGTTGACGACCGCCGGAATGGGGCATCACTGCCTCGTGCCGATGCATCGGGCCGTGCGAAGACGCATGGGCCGGTGCGGCAGTCGCGGAGCGCCGTCACGGGCTCCGTTCATCGACGTCGACAACCCGTGCCACACACCGCGACGGCGCGCCACGCGCCGGACGACACTACAAGAGGGCGCGCCCCAGGCGCAGCTCCGGGCGCATCGGGTGCGCCGACGTCTCTCTCGTTGTTCCAATTTCTCGACAGAAAAGAGGGGAGACAGATGTCTTTCGCACAGAACAAACGCAAGGCGCTGCTGCTGGGGGCTTCGGCCGCCGCAGTGGCGGTACTGAGTTATGCCGCGACCACGGGACAGTGGTTCGCGGGTGAAACCCGCGCGAGCCACGCCGGATCGATGCAGGCCAGCGCACAGCACGACGGCGCGCAGCAGGGCACGTCCGCAGCACGGGCCGGCGAACGCGCACGCATTCCGGGCTCGCCGTTCGTCTCGTCGGCGTCGCGGCGCATGCCCAGCCTTGAAGACCAGATCGTCGGCGGCCACATCCAGACCTCGCCGCTGAGTCCGAACGTGCGCCTGCCCCGCCAGCCGGCGGTCGCGCGCGAGCACACCAGCTACGACCACGGCCATTCGCGCAAGGACATGCTGCGCCGGCCGTCGTTCCGCACGCCCCACGCCTATCGGCTGCGGACGGGGCGGGCGGTGTCGACCGCTGCGGTCTGCAATCCGAATTCGTTCCAGAGCGTCACCGGCTCGGCGCTGGTGTCGGCGGTGAAGTCAGCGGACGTCAGCTGCATCAACGAACTCTTCAGCCTCTCGGGCAGCACTGCGTTCAATACCTTCCGCGAGTCGCAGATGGTGACGATCGCCAATGCGCTGCGTACCTCGGCCAGCGCCTACAACGGCACCAATGCCGACAGCACGCTGCAGCTGGTCGTGTTCCTGCGCGCGGGCTACTACGTGCAGTTCTACGATCCGGCGGTCGGCAGCTATGGCCAGCCGCTGAAGAGCGCCATCGGCCCTGCGCTGGATGCCTTCTACAACAACGCGAACTTCGGCCTGGTCAACGACACCCACGGTGAAATCCTCGCCGAATACGTGACCCTGATCGACAGCTCGACCGAGAATGCGCGGATGCTTCCGGCGGTCAAGCGCCTGCTGTCGTCCTACGGCAGTGGCCACAATGCGTACTACTGGATGAAGGTCGCGGTGAACAACACCTTCACGGTGATGTTCCGCGGCCACCAGAACGCGGACTTCCGCACGCTGGTGCAGAGCGACACCTCGATCGTCGACAGCCTGTACAACTTCGCCAACGCCAACTTCTCGCGGCTCGGTACCGCCGAGGACTACATGGTGGTGAACGCAGGCCGCGAAACCGCGCGCTTCCTGCAGTACACCGGCAGCCTGAAGTCGCTGGCCAGCTCGCGCGTGAAGGCCCTGGGCGATCGCTCTTCCGTCACCGGCGTCACGGCGCCGCTGTGGGTCGGGCTCGGCGACATGGTCGACTATTACGACAGCGCCAACTGCGCCTACTACAACATGTGCAACTTCAAGGCGCGCGTGGAGGCGGCGGCCCTGCCGATCACCCATACCTGCAGCTCGACCCTGAAGATCCGCGCGCAGGCGATGACCGCTTCCGAACTGTCCAGCACCTGCACCATCGTCGCCGGACAGGAGACCTATTTCCACAACCAGCTGGCCACGGGCCGTACCCCGGTGGCGAACGACAACAACACCGCGCTGGAAATGGTGGTCTTCAACAGCAGCACCGACTACGGCACCTATGCCGGCGCGATCTTCGGCATCGACACCAACAACGGCGGCATGTACCTGGAAGGCAATCCCGCCACGGTCGGCAACCAGGCGCGCTTCATCGCCTACGAGGCCGAGTGGGTGCTGCCGAGCTTCGAGATCTGGAACCTGACCCACGAGTACGTGCATTACCTCGACGGTCGTTTCAACCTCTACGGCGACTTCGGCGCGTCCATCGCCAAGAAGACCGTGTGGTGGATCGAGGGCCTGGCCGAGTACATGTCCTACTCGTACCGCAACCTCGCCTACACCGCCGCGCAGCAGCAGGCGGCGAACGGGACGTACTCGCTCAGCACGATCTTCCAGAACGACTACAACAGCGGCCAGACCCGGGTCTACAACTGGGGCTACCTGGCGGTGCGCTACATGTTCGAGAAGCGCCGTCCGCAGGTGACGACGATCCTGGGCAACGTGCGTCCGGGCAACTACAACGGCTACGAGAGCTTCATGAACGGCATCGGCACGCAGTACGACGCCGACTTCAAGGCCTGGCTGCCCTGCGTGGCGAACCCGAACGCCAGCGGCTGCGGCGGTACGGTCAACACCCCGCCGACCGCGAACTTCAGCGTCACCACCAGCGGCCTGGTGGCCACCTTCACCGACAGTTCCAGCGATCCCGACGGCAGCATCGCCTCGCGTTCCTGGAACTTCGGTGACGGCACCACGTCCACCGCGACCAGCCCGAGCAAGACCTACGCCACGGCCGGCACCTACACCGTCGTGCTGATGGTCACCGACAACAACGGCGCCACCGCCACGCGTACGCAGTCGGTCACGGTCACCAGCGTCACTCCGCCGGCCAGCAACGTGCTCGCCAACGGCGTGGCCCGGACCGGACTGGCCGCAGCGACGGGGCAGCAGCTCGCCTTCGTGATGGACGTGCCGGCAGGTGCGACCAACCTGAAGTTCACGATGGCCGGCGGCACCGGCGATGCGGACCTCTACGTGCGCTTCGGTTCGGCACCGACCACCACGGCCTACGACTGCCGTCCGTACCTGAGCGGCAACGGCGAAACCTGCACCATCGCCAACGTGCAGGCGGGCCGTTACCACGTGATGGTCAATGCCTACAGCGGCTTCTCGGGCGTGAGCCTCACCGGCAGTTACACCGCGAGCACCGCGCTGCCGGAATGCACGACAACGCGCGCGGACGAGCTGGGCAGGAACTGCAGCCGCAGCAACCTGTCGGCCACGCAGGGCAACTACGTCTACATGTACACCTATCTCCCGCCGGGCACCGCGCAGATCCGCCTGACCTCGTCGGGTGGCACCGGCAATGCCGACCTCTACGCGAGCACGGTGTCGTGGGCGACCACCTCGTCGAGCTACGTGTCGCGCAATGCGGGTAATGGCGAGTCGATCGTGATCGCCAATCCGCCTGCGGGCTACCTGTACGTGTCGCTGCATGCCGCTACCAACTTCAGCGGCGTGAAGGTGAGTGCCGAGTACTGATCCTCCTGCAGTACTCACTCCGCCGGCGGGCAACGCCCGCCGGTCTTGCCGCCATGTGGTGCCGGCTAACCGCCCCCGGGGCGCCGGATTCGCGGCCGGGGCGGATGCGCATGACGCGTCCGCCCCGTTTTTGCGTGCCTGCACATGGAGTTGAAAGCGCTCGCGACTTGCGTCGCTCCCACAAGAGCGCACATCCCACTCGTGGGAGCGACGCAAGTCGCGACACCCCTTGAAGCAAAGGTGCCGGGATGGCCCGCCATGCCCCGTCGCCTTGATTTGTCGAACACCCCCGCGCTACGGTGCGACGGGTTGCCCCGGAAGAACGAGAACCTGATGCGCCGCCTGACCCTTGCCCTGTGCTGTGCCGCCGGCTTCCTCGCCGCGACGCCGATCCTCGCCGCGGCACCTACATCGCCCGCCGCCGCCATGTCGCAGCGCGCGAACGCCTTCGTCGCCACCGACGTCGATCGCACCACCGGTCGCGTGCGCATCGATCTCGCCAGCCTGCCCGGCGAATTCCTGATGGTCGCCACGCTCGAGCGCGCCATCGGTTCCAACGACATCGGCCTGGATCGCGCGCAGAACGTCGACCCGGTGCTGGCCGAATTCCGTCGCGCCGGCAAGCGCGCGCTGCTGGTGCAGAAGAACATGCGCTTCGTCGCGCGTTCGGCCGATGCCGACGAAGCCGCCGCCACGCGCGACGCCTTCGCCGAATCGGTCATCTGGTCCGGCGAGATCGCGACCGATGCGGCCGGTCGGCAGTGGCTCGACATCGGTGGCCTGCTCGCCAGCGACCTGGTCGGCGTCGCCGATCGCCTCGACGCGACGAAGCAGGGCAAGCATGCGCTGTCCGCCGAGCGCAGCGCCGTGCTCGCTGAAGACACCCGCGTGTTCCCCGACAATGCCGAATTCGCCGCGCTGCTCACCTTCGCCGGCGACGGGCAGGGCACCTTCGCGCGCCAGGCCGCCGCCGATGCCCGGCGCATCACCGTCAAGCAGCGCGTGAGCTTCGTGCGCCTGCCCGAGGCCGGTTACACGCCTCGCGCCTACCATCCCGGTTCCGGCGCCTACAGCCATGCTTTCTTCGACTTCGCGCAGCCGATCGACCGCAACCTCGAAGTCCGCCTGCAGCCGCGCTTCCGTCTCGAAAAGATCGACCCGGCCGCCGCGCGCAGCCGGGTGAAGAAGCCGATCGTGTTCTACCTCGATCGCGGCACGCCCGAGCCGATCCGCAGCGCCCTGCTCGAAGGCGCGAACTGGTGGAAGGCCGCGTTCGAGTCTGCCGGCTTCATCGACGCGTTCCGCGCCGAACTCGCGCCCGAAGGCATGTCGATGAGCGACGTGCGCTACAACACCATCACCTGGACGCATCGCGCCACGCGCGGCTGGTCCTACGGCGGCGGCCTCGTCGATCCGCGCACCGGCGAGATCATCAAGGGCTACGTGAACCTCGGCTCGCAGCGCGTGCGCCACGACCTGCTGATCGCCGAAGGCCTGCTCGCGCCGCATCGTCCAGGCGCCGATCCTGCGCTGATGGAGGAAGCGAAGCGCATGGCGCTCGATCGCCTGAAGCAGCTCTCGGCGCATGAAGTCGGCCATGCGCTCGGCTTCGCGCACAATTTCGCCGCCAGCCGCACGGGCGAGGGCTCGGTGCTGGATTATCCGCATCCGATGATCGCGCTCGGCGCCGATGGCCAACCGCGTCTCGCCTCGGCCTATCGCACCGGCACCAGCGACTGGGACCATTTCCTCGTCGCGCACGGTTACGGCGATTTCCCGGCGGACCGTGAAGCGGCGGAGCTGGCGCGGCTGCGCGCCGGCATCGCGGCGAAGGGCTATGCCTACGTGTCCGATCCCGATGCGCGCGTCGGCGGCGACGTGCATGCCGAGGGCGTGCTGTGGGACATCCCCGGCGATCCGCTCGACGGTCTCGACCACCTGCTGCGCGTGCGCAAGGCCGCGCTCGCGCGCTTCGCCGAGGGCGCGCTGCCGCCGGATCGCCAGGCCGGCGACGCCGAACGCCGTCTGGTGCCGATCTACCTGCTGCATCGCTACCAGACCGAAGCCGCGATGCGCCTGCTCGGCGGCGGCGAGTACCGCTACGGCCTGCTCGGCGACAAGACAGGTGGCGTGCGCGTCACCGATGGCGCACGCCAGGCGAAGGCGCTCGATGCTGCGTCCTCATTGCTGTCGCTCGACGTGCTCGCGCTGCCGCCGTCCGTGCTCGCCGTGCTTTCGCCGCCGTCGAACGAATACGCGCGCAGCGTCGAATACATCGACACGCGGATGGCGCCGGTGTTCGATCCCGTGCAGGCCGCCGCGGTGGCCTCCGCGCTGGTCGCGCAGCAGGGCTTCCATCCCGCGCGGCTCAACCGGCTCGCGTGGCAGCACGGCCAGGACGCCGTCGTACCGTCGCCTGCGGAGGTGTTCGACGGGCTGGTCGCGCGACCATGGCGCGAAGCGCCGGCAGCGGGGCAGGGCGCGTTGCTGCAGTCCTCGCGCAACTGGACGATGCTCGATGCCGCGCTGCTCGCGCTCGACGGCGGCGAACTGCATCCCGGCGTCGCCGCCCAGTGGCGTGCGTCGCTGCGTGCCTTCGCCGATGCGAATGCGGGTTCGAAAGATGTGGACAGGCAAGCCGCCGCCGCGCACGTGCGCCGCTATCTCGACAACCCCGCCTCGGTGAAGCTGCGCCCGCTGCCGACGATCCCGCCGGGCGCGCCGATCTGAACACACGCACGGCTGCCGGTTGACACCCTGCGGATCACCGTCGGATTTCAATCGGCAACGGGGGCTGCCCAAGTCGCCAAGGGGAGTGCAAGACTTCGAGAGACGATGCGTGGAATCACCCCGGAGAGCTGTGCGCTCACGGGCGATGACTTTTTTGGGTTCCCGGCGCCGCTCAGCGCTTCACTTTCGGATTCGCGACCGGGGCCACTTCCGCCGCTGCGCTGCCCGCATCGGCAGCCGGCGCATTGAACGCATACGGCACCTTCGGTCCCGGTTGCAGCTGTGCCTGCCACGCCTGCAGTACGGGCAGGATGTCCTTGCCGACCGCGATCTGCGGCCTCGACGGCCGATAGCCCTCGGCCTTCTCGCGCGCGTCGATGCTGCGCTTCGCGATCTCGAAGGCTTCGACGAAATCGGTGGTTTCGTTCAGTGCATCGATCATCCAGGCGCGACCGAAGAAGGTCGCATCGGAATCCGGCCCGCAGCCGAAGGACGGCCGTTTGCGGTGGGCGGCGGTGATGACCACGGTGCGCGGGCTTTCCAGCGCGGGGACGAAGCCGCCGGAGTAGCAGGCCGAGATCGCCAGCACGCGATGGCGGATGCCGGCGTCGTCCAGCGCCTCGCGCAGCTCGCCCGGATCGATCATGTCGAGGAATGCGGGCGGCATCAGCGCGACCAGCCGATGTTCCGGCGTGCCGTGCATGGTCATGAACAGCAGCAGCACGTCCTCTTCGCCCATCTTCGACGCGACGCCGCGCAGCGCAGTGCGCAGGCTTTCCAGGTTCGCCAGCGGGCGCGGCGTGCGGATCAGGCTGTCGCTGTGGTTGACCAGGGTCAGCACGCGGCCGCGCGCGCCGAAGCGCTGGGTCATCAGGCTGTCGAGATGCACGATCTCGTTGCGGAACACGTCCTCGGTGCTGTCGCCGCCGAAGCCGACCACATACAGGTCCGGCACGCCCGGGCGGCTCGGGACGAGGGACTGGATGGCTTCGTCGAGCAGCCGCGCTTCGCGTGCGCGCAGGGCGGGATCGGTGATGACCTGCCGCTCCGTGCCCACGGCGCCCGCGGCGCTGCAGAGCAGCAGGCCGATCAGCAGCGAGAGGGCGTGGAGGGCGCGCATGGCGTGGGGTCCCGGTCCGGTCAATCCAGTGCGATCTGGTCGAAGCGCTCGACGCGCGCATGGCCGTGCGCGGCATCGCCGAGGCGCGGCTGCGGGTAGTCGTCCAGGCGGTCGATCAGCACGGTGCGCAGGCCGGCCTCGCGCGCGGCATCGAGTTCCTCGACCACGTCGGACAGGAACAGGATGTCGTCCGGCAGGCGGCCGAGGCGGCGCGCGATCTCGGCGTAGCTGCCCGCCTCGCGCTTGTGCCCGACCTCGGTGTCGAACCAGCCCTCGAACAGGCCGGTCAGGTCGCCGGCATCGGTGTGGCCGAAGAACAGCTTCTGCGCCGGCACCGAGCCCGAGGAATACACCGCCAGCGGCAGCCCCGCCGCGTGCCAGTCGCGCAGTGTCGCGGCGGCATCGGGATAGATGTGCGCGGTGAAGTCCGCGCCGCGATAGCCGTCGCTCCAGATCATGCCCTGCAGCGCCTTCAGCGCCGTGTGCTTGCGGTCCTCGTCGATCCAGCCCTGCAGGATCTCGACGATCGTGTCGTCGCTGCACACCGCGCCCGGCTCCGAAACAGCGTGCTCGGTCGCCACCGCGTCCAGCCAGCGCCGCACCTCCGGTTCCTGCCCGCGCTCGCGCACGAATCCGGGCAGCGCGCGCCGCGCGTACGGGAACAGCACGTCCTTCACGAACGAGATGGAGGAGGTGGTGCCTTCGATGTCGGTGAGGATGAGCATGGTTCGGTTCTGGGCGGTTACGGGACGTATCGTACGAGGGTGTGGTCTTCCCCCGCGAGTGCTTCGTCGATCAGCGGCGCAATGATGCTCCAGTCGCCGCCTGCCAGGCCCGCGCCGATCAGCGGATAGCCGATCCGCAGGCCCGAAAAGCGGGCCTTGACCTCGCGCATCGCCTGCTGGATCGCAGCGTAATCGGCCTTGAGGCCGCTGCCTTGCCAGTGGAACTGGGTGTAGGCGTTCACGATCACGAATTCCGCTTCCGGTCGCTGGATTCTGGCGAATGAGATCGTGCCCAGTTTTTCGCGCAGCCCCTTGGGCGTCGCCTTGTCTGCGGCGTACGCTTCCTGGAAGCGCTGCTTGATGGTCCGGGCGATGCCTGCGCCCATCGTGCACTGGCAGTTGCAGCCGTGCACGATGACGTCGAATCTTCCTGCGACGGCCAAGTCCAGAAGATTGCCATCAATGATGTTCATCAGGCGTGCTGTCGCATTGTGGACAGTGTGCGATACGCTCGTTTGCGAGGTTCGGGATACAGGCGTCGGGCAAAAGCAAATCCCCCGTCGCCCGCTTCGCGGACGCCCGCCCCCTTTTGCAAAGGGGGCGACAGCCCGCAGTCCGTAGGCTGGGTCATCGACCCAGCCGAATCCATGCAGATGCTGGGGCGATGACCCAGCCTACGAATTCGACGTGCATCAAGCCGCCTGCCCGACCTCGTACCGCGGAAACCGCTGCGCGATGTCGGTGCCGGTGAGATGGCCGACCCAGCCGTCGGCCTGCTGGAAGAAGCGGATCGCGACGAAGCTCGGTTCCGGGCCCATGTCGAACCAGTGCGTGGTCTTGTCGGGCACTGAGATCAGGTCGCCGGCTTCGCACAGCACTTCGTAGACCTTGCCGTCGACGTGCAGGCTGAACAGGCCGGAGCCTGCGACGAAGAAGCGGACTTCGTCCTCGACGTGGTAGTGCTCGTCGAGGAACTTGCTGCGCATCGCCTCGCGGTTCGGGTTGTCCGGCGCGATGCTGACCACGTCGATCGTGGTGAAGCCGCGCGCGGCGCTGATCCGGTCGATGTCGGCCTGGTAGGCGGCGATGATGGTCTCCGGCGCGTCGCCGGGCTGGATCGGCTGCGCGGCCTGCCACTGCTCGAAGTCGACGCCGATGGTCTTCAGGCTGGCGGCGATGTCGGCATGGTCGTGGCTGACCGACAGCGGGGTGTCGGGGCGGTCGTCGGCGAAGATGCGCAGGCGGCTCATGGCGGTGATCCGTGAATGGCGTGGGGCCTGCCGATCATGGGGCAGGGGAGGGGGTGGTTCAATGCATGAAACGCAGGGTTCTGCACTGTAGGAGGGCCTTCAGGCCCGAGCTCTTGATCTGGCATTTTCAACAATCAAAGAGCTCGGGCCTGAAGGCCCTCCTACAAAGACGTCTGGCTTCGGGTTCAACCCCGCAGCCGGCGCATTTCCAGCTCGCAGCCGAGCATGAATTCGAAGGCGTCCAGGTGGCGGCGGGCTTCCGAGATGTCCTTGCCCCAGGCATACAGGCCGTGGCCGGCGATCAGGTAGCCCCAGGTGTTGGGCTCGGTCAGCACGGCGTCGACGCTGGCGGTGAGTTCGTCCATGTCCTGCGAGTTCGGCACCACCGGCAGGTCGAAGGTCTTCTCGTGCGTGGTGTGGCCGCGCAGGGCCTTGAACAGCTCGTAGCCCTGCAGGCGTACCCGGCCCTCGGGCGCGTAGAGCAGGCCGGCGATGGTCTGGGTGGGCGAGTGGGTGTGCAGGACGGCGCCGACGTCGGGATAGCGGCGGTAGAGATGGGTGTGCAGGGCGGTCTCGGCCGAGGGCCGGTGGTGCGTGGCGACCGGCTGGTTGTCCATGTCGACGACCATGATGTCGGCCTCGCTGAGGCGGCCCTTGTCCTTGCCGGAGATGGTGATCGCGGCCAGGTCGGCGCTCATCCGGATCGAGAAATTGCCGGCGGTGGCTGGCGTCCAGCCCTTGGCGGCGAGTTCGCGGGTGTGCGAGACGATCTGGGCGGCACAACCGGCGTACAGGTTGTGGTCGAAGGCGGGGGCGGAGGTGGGAGCGTTCATGGCGCGCAGTGTAGCGGACCCGTTCCCGGCGCAATATGGACCCTCGGGCGCCTCTTATTCCTGAATGGAATGAAGAACACGTCATCCTCGCGCAAGCGAGGATGACGATGCTTTCCGTCGTCATGCCGCGAACAGACCTTCGTGCCCAGATGATTCCGGGGTGAGCCGGAACGACGGCGGCGACTCAGTCGTCCGAGCGCTGCTGGCCGTAGGACCTGAACTTCTCGACCACCCGGGCCATTTCCTCGGCCGGGAGGTTGCGGGTCGGGCCGAGGCTGCGCGCGAGCATGTACTGGCGGGCCAGGTTCTCGACCTCCTGGGCCAGCGCGTAGGCATCGGCGAGGGTCTTGCCGATCGCCACCTGGCCGTGGTTCGCCATCAGGCAGGCCTTGAACTCGCCATGGAGCACGCGCAGCACGTTGTCGGACAGCTCGGCGCTGCCGAAGGTGGCGTAGTCGGCGCAGGGAATCTCCGCGCCACCCGCCACCGCGACCATGTAGTGGAAGGCCGGGATGCCTTCGCCCAGGCAGGCGAGGGCGGTGGCGTAGGTCGAGTGGACGTGGACGACCGCGTTGGCCTTGGGGTAGGCGCGCAGGATGTCGCAGTGGAAACGCCACTCGCTGGACGGGATCAGCTGGCCCGGGGCGCAGCCGCCGTCGGCGTCGAGGAAGACGATGTCCTCGGGCTGCAGGCGGTCGTAGGCGCGGCCGGTGGGGGTGATCAGCAGGCCGTCGCCCCAGCGCAGGCTGGCGTTGCCGGACTTGCCGAGCGACAGGCCGCTGGCGTTCATCGCGCAGCAGTGGTCGATGAGGGATTGGCGGGCGGCCCGTTCGTGGTCCTGCATGCGGACTGCACCTGATGACGTTTCGAGGGGGCGCAAGGATACCGCGCCGGGGTTTGATCGGGCTCAAGGTCGTCGACGGGGCCCCGCTGCAGACTGGCGCCCGTCTCCCCACAGGATCCCAGCCACATGAGCCACGATGCCTCCCGCCGCCGTTTCCTGACCATCGCCCTGGTCACCGCCGCCACCGCGCCGGTCGCCCTGCGCATGGCCGACGCCACCGCCGCCGCCCCGGCGGCGCTGCCCAAGCTCCCGGCCACCGATGCCGCCGCCAAGGCGCTGGCCTACACCGAGAACGCCACAGCCGTGAAGCACGCCGCGTTCAAGGCTGGCAGCAGCTGCGCCAACTGCAACTTCTTCAAGGGCGCGAAGGGCCAGGCCTACGGCCCGTGCACGCTGTTCCCGAAGAACACCGTGGCCGCCAAGGGCTGGTGCAGCGCCTGGGCGAAGAAGCCCTGACGTTTTCCGCCCGCCGGAATGCAGGAAGCCCCGCTTTCGCGGGGCTTCCTGTTTGCGTTGCCGATGCGGGACCGCGCCATCAATCCAGCTGCGCTTCGCCCTTCTGCAACTGCGAATTGCGCATGCCGTAGACGAAGTACAGCACGATCGCGGCGATGGCGTACCAGGCGAAGAAGATCAGCACGCGGGTTTCGACCGTGAAGATCAGCGCGAAGCAGGCGATGATGCCGATCGCCGGCAGCACCGGATACAGCGGCACGCGGAAGCCGCGCGGGATTTCCGGGTGCGTGGTGCGCAGCCAGATCACGGACAGGCAGACGATGCCGAAGGCGGCGAGGGTGCCGACGGAGGTCATGTCGCCGAGGGTGTTGATGTCGAAGAAGGCGGCGGCGGAGGCCGTGATCAGGCCGACGAGGATCGTGTTGACCCACGGCGTCTTGAACTTCGGATGCACCGTCGAGAACACGCGGGGCAGCAGGCCGTCGCGCGCCATGGTGTAGAAGATGCGGGTCTGGCCGTACATCAGCACCAGGATGACCGAGGTCAGGCCGATGATCGCGCCGATCTTGATCGTCTTGGCGAACCAGCTCCATTCCGGGCCGAGGGCGTCGACCGCGACCGCGACCGGGTCGGGGACGTTCAGCATCTTGTAGTTGACCATCAGGGTCAGGACGATCGACACCAGGATGTACAGGATGGTGCAGACCAGCAGCGAGCCGATGATGCCGATCGGCATGTCGCGCTTCGGGTTCTTCGCTTCCTGGCCCGCCGTCGACACCGCTTCGAAGCCGATGTAGGCGAAGAAGACGATCGATGCCGCGCGGAGGATGCCGCCCCAGCCGAACTCGCCCTTTTCACCGGTGGCTTCCGGGATGAAGGGATCCCAGTTGGCCTTGAGGGTGTCGAAGTGCTGGATCACGTACCAGCCCACGATCACGATGAAGGCGATGATCACGCTGGTCTTGATGGCGACGATGATGTTGTTGACCTTCGCGCTCTCCGAGACGCCGATCACCAGCAGCGCGGCCAGTGCGATGCAGATCAGGAAGGCCGGCAGGTTGAAGAGGGTGGTCACCGGATTGCCTGCGGCATCGAGCACCGGCTGGCCGTCGCGGATCAGCGCATGCCCGTAGGGGCCCGTGAGTTCGGGTGGTATCACGATGCTCAGGTCCGCCAGCAGGCTGACCATGTAGCCCGACCACCCGACGGCGACCACCGATGCGGCCAGGCCGTACTCCAGGAGCAGCAGGCCACCCATGATCCAGGCGGCGAACTCGCCGATCGTGGTGTAGCTGTAGGTGTAGGCCGAGCCCGAGACGGGCAGGGTCGACGAGAGTTCGGCGTAGCACAGGCCGGCGAGCGCGCAGACGACGCCGGCGATCAGGAACGAGATCAGCACTGCCGGGCCGGCGTGGAGCGCTGCGGCGTTGCCGGTGCGGACGAAGATACCGGCACCGATGATGCAGCCGATGCCGAGGAAGACCAGGTTCCAGGGACCAAGCGTGCGCTTGAGCTGACTGGTTTCGGATTCCCGTTGCACCTGCTCGACGCTCTTGCGCATCAGGATGCGCTGGAGAAGAGCAGGCTTAGGAGCGCTCGCCATTGTGGATTCCCCTCACTTGATACTGGTTGGTGTCGCCGGAAAGAACAGGATGCCCCTGCCCAATCCACGGGCGCGGAAGCAGCCCGGCACCTTACCCTTTGTCCGCGATGAGGCGCAAGACACGCCCGCGCCGGATAATGCGCGAACCCTCCCGAATCGCTTGATGGTGCATTGCAACATGACTTTTTCGTATGACGATCGCGCATCGCTCGTTGCGGATCTTGAACGCTACGCCGCCGTATGGCCGATGGAGGCCGAGGTCGTGGCGCAGTTCCTCGCACTGGCCGCGGATCCTGCCGATCCCTTCGTGCGCGAACGCCTCGACGGTCACTTCACCGGTTCAGCGTGGCTGGTGAACGCGGCCGGCACGCATCTGCTGATGACCCACCACCGCAAGCTCGATCGATGGCTGCAGCTGGGCGGGCATGCCGACGGCGATCGCGACCTGGCGGCGGTGGCGTTGAAGGAAGCGGAAGAGGAGTCGGGCCTGACCGCGCTCGTCGTCGAGGGCGGGATCTTCGACATCGATCGACACTGGATTCCCGAACGCAAGGACGTGCCCGGGCACTGGCACCATGATGTGCGTTACGTGGTGCGCGCCACCGGCAGCGAAGCCTTCGCGGTCAGCGACGAATCGCACGCGCTCGCCTGGCGCGAGATCGCGCCCATGCTGGACGACCCGACGACCGAGCCGTCGATCCGCCGCATGGCGGGGAAGTGGGTGAGCCGACGCGTCTAGCCGATGCCCTATCGGCATCGGCTGCGTCGGCGAACGCCCGGCCATGGATGGCCGGGCCGGGCTTTCCGAAGAGCAGCTTAAGTTGCGCCATGGATGGCATGGCGGTCAGCCGATGCCCTATCGGCATCGGCTGTTTTTGCGAACGCCGCGCACGCACCGCGCGAGGCGAAGGTGCGGATTGCCCGATGCGATCTTCGTTATTCCGCGCGACCCGCGAATTCGCCGGTGACGGTGTTGACCCACACCTTCTCGCCGTTGCCGATGTATTCCGGCACCTGGATCTCGATGCCGGTGTTGAGCTTCGCCGGCTTCGGGCGCTTGGTCGCGGTGCCGCCCTTGAGTTCCGGCGGGGTCTCGACCACTTCGAGGATCACGCTCTGCGGCAGCTGCAGGCCGACCGGGGCGTCGTCGATCACCTGCACGTAGCAGCCGGTCAGGCCGTCGGTGATGTAGCCAGCGGCGTCGCCGATCGCGGCGGGGTCGAGCGTGTACGGCGTGAAGTCCTCGTCGTCCATGAACACGAACGCATCGCCGTCCTTGTAAGAGAACGTCGCCTGGCGACGGGCCAGATCGACTTCCTTCAGGTCGTCGTCGCCGCCGACGCTGATGTCGAGCTTGGTGCCGCCGGGCACGCTGTACATGGTGAAGCGGTACTTCACGTTGCCGCCGCGACCCTGCGGCGAGCTGCGCTCGATGTCGCGGATCTGGTAGGCGCCGCCGTTGTATTCGACGACGTTGCCTTTCTTGATGTCGTAAGCCTTCATGTCTTCAATCCGGGAGGACGTTGTGGGTGTGTATTGCGGTCACGCGTCGCGCGCGCCGTGCATCGTGCGGTAGAGCCGTTCGTTGATCCACCAGGTCGCCGCGCCCCACAGCATCCCGCCGAAGGCGCAGAGCGCGGCGGCGATGCCGATCAGCATCGGCAGACGCGGGTGATCGGTGCCGAGCTTGTACGTGACCATGATCGCCATGGCCACGAACATCAGCCCGCCCCAGGTCACGAGGCCGCGCAGCAGCAGGAAGCGGGTGAAGCCCTGCGCGCGGATCGCCGGCCAGCGCTGGAGGATCCAGCGCTGCGTGCGTTGCGACTGGTTGCCGCTCACTTCGGCGCCAGGCGCGTGGCGCCGTCGAGGCGGATGGTTTCGCCGTTGAGGTAGGTGTTGCCGAGGATGTAGGCGACGAGGTCGGCGAATTCCTCCGGCTTGCCCAGGCGCGACGGGAACGGGATCGAGGCCGACAGCGACTGCTGCACGGATTCGGGCATGCCGTCGACCATCGGTGTCCAGAAGATGCCCGGGGCGATGGTCATCACGCGGATGCCGAAGCGGGCCAGTTCGCGCGCCATCGGCAGGGTCATGCCGACCACGCCGCCCTTCGACGCGGAGTAGGCCGCCTGGCCGATCTGGCCTTCGTAGGCCGCGACCGAGGCGGTGTTGACGATCACGCCGCGCTCGCCGTCGACGCCGGCCTCGTTGGCCTGCATCAGCTGCGCGGCGGCCTTGGCGACGTTGAAGCTGCCGACCAGGTTCACCATCACCGTGGTCTGGAATTGCGACAGCGGCATCGGGCCGTCCTTGCCGAGCACGCGGCCGGCGCCGAGGATGCCGGCGCAGTTGATCGCGGCATTGAGGCCGCCGAGGAACTCACTGGCGGCCGCGACGTTCGCGGTCACGCCGCTTTCGTCGCTGACATCGGTGCGGAAGTAGCGGGCGTTGGCTTCGCCCAGTTCGGCGACGGCGGCGGCGCCCTTGTCGTCGTTCACATCGAAGAGGGCGACCTTGCCGCCGTGGGCCACGAGGTGTTTGGCGACGGCGAAGCCGAGGCCGGAGACGCCGCCGGTGACGATGGCGCGAGCCGAAGAAAGTTGCATGAGGCTGTCCTGAGCGCGGAAAACGGACATTTTAGCCCAGCCGATGGCTGGTCTCGGTCGGCGAGACCTCGTCCCGGCACGATGACCGCCCGTCCGGTCGGGCTCACGGCGGCCATGGACGCGTGGTATACAGCCCGTGCCGGTCGGCCTTGCCGACGGCATCACAATCCGAATACCCCAGTCGTATCCAATTCCAGGAACAGCGTTGTGGCTGATACGAGACTGACGGCAGTGGCCACTGCCGACATCGCCCACGGGCGGGCGTGCCTTGCCCGCGCCGTGCGGCTTCTCCGCCCTGCCGGGTCACCCGGCCGGCCTTCCGCCCGTGTCGACGGGTGTGATCGGGGGCGGACCTTGCACACCATGCGCACCGCGGACGCCTGACGATGGCCGATCCGCGCCAGCAGGCGGCCGATGTCGCCCGCGCCTACGCCCAGGGCGATATCGCCACCCTCGACGACGCCACCACGCGGCGGCTGGTCGCCTCGACCGTGCTCACCGCCTGCGTCGGCGGCGATCCCGGCGCGATCGGCCGCTTCGGCCATGTCGGGCGCTACCAGGTCGGCGCGGTCTGGCTGGCCGAAGCGGGCTGCGTCGATGGCGAACGCATGCGCGCGGCGATGACCGCCGATGGCGCGCCGGGCGAGAAGGCCTGGGCGCGCGCCGGCGGCATGCGCGCCTTCCTCCAGGAATCCTCGAACTGGTCCGCAGGCCTGGACCTGCAGGCGTTCCGCGATGCCCCGGGTCTGCAGGATCGCGCCTTCCGCGTGCAGAGCGAACGCTTCCACCAGCGTGCGGTCGATGAACGCGTGCTGGGCGGCGACGACAGCCCGCTGCGCGTCGCCGGTTTCCTCAAGGCCTGCCATTTCTCCGGCTTCGGCCAGGCGCGCGCCGCCGCGACCGGCGGGCGCGTGCATCGCGACGGCCACGGCCCGAGCAATTACGAGCTGATGCACGACATCACCCGCAACCGCGACGGCCTGAACGCCTTCCTGGCCATCGCGCCGGATGCACGGACGGCCGCACAGCCGCTTGCGTCCTCGGCCCGCGATGCCGCGCATCCCGACCACGCCCTGTTCCGCCAGGCGCTGGGCCATCTCGACAGCGCCGGTGCGTATCCCGACGCCGTCGTGCGCGAGCGCGCCGCGGTCGCGATGGCCGCGCATGCCCGCGCGTCCGACCTCGACGAGATCGCCTTCCTCGGCCGCAGCACCGCGCCGGACGGCCGCGTCTTCCTGGTCGCGGTGCAGGGCGACCCCGCCAATCCCGCATCGAAGAGCGCCTACCTGCCCGAGGCGCAGGCCCTGGACCCGGCGCGCGTGCCGGTCGCCGCGCCCGCCGCAACCGCTGCCGCCGAAACGCAGGACCAGACCCAGACCCGCCCGGACCCGGGCCGACCCGCATCGCCGGGCCGGTGAGCCCCGGATTTTCATTCCACCAAGGACATCACCCCATGCGTCAACCGCTCCTTCCCCTGATGATCGCCGCCCTGTTCGCCACCGCATGCAGCCCGCAGGATTCGGCCGCCGTCCCGCAGGCACCGGCCGCGCAGGCGCCGGCCGCCGCGCCACCTGCGGCGACGCCCGCGCCCGAAGCCAGGCCGGCCATCGAAGCCGCGTTCCGCGAAGGCATGCCGTTCGCCGAACTGCGCAAGCAGCTGATCGCCGCCGGCTGGCTGCCGCTGCGCGATCCGATGTGCCGCGAGAACGTGGGCGGCACCGCCGAGGTCTGTTTCGCGCTGCCCGAGGTCGAGAGCTGCAGCGGCGATGGCTACTGCAACATGCACTACGCCAGCGCCGCCGAGAACCGCCGCATCTCGGTGACGACCTACGGCCCCTACGACAAGTGGGACGTGCCCGGCCAGGAATCCGCGCTCGCGGTGCGTTCGTGGAAGACCGCCGCGCTGCCCGCGCCCGAAGCCGCCGCGCCAGCCTGCCCGTCGACCGATTTCGACGCCTTCCTCAAGGCCTTCGCATCGGACGAAAAGATCGAGCGTGCGTTCACCGCGCCGCTGGTGAAGGTGGCCGACCTGGGCGCGGGCATCGACGGCACGGACAGCGTCCTGCGCTACGACGCAGCACGCGACTACGCGGGCTTCAATGTCGTCTGGCGCGATGGCGCCTACCACTTCGCAGGACCGGACGGCAGCGTCGACAAGGCGCCGCTGGAACTGCAGGTCGAGCCGCAAGGCGATGCCGCGCGGATCGTGCGTTACGGCTACGGGATGTCCGAAGGCAACTCGTATCGATTCGAACAGCGCAACGGCTGCTGGGCCCTCACCGAGGATCCGGAACCGCCGAGCCCGTGATGCAGGGGCGTGGCCAATCGGCCGCGCCGGGTTTCAAGAGCGAATTCCAACAGGGGGAGGCGCGGTTCGCCCGTCGCTTCCGCACCACACAGGCCGTGTCAGCAAGGAGTGTCTCGTCATGCCGAAGATCACCATCTACGAAAGCGTCGGAAGCACCAGCCAGCTCGTCACCAACTATCGTGACCTGGAGAACCATCATCCCAGCCGCCAGCTGCAGGAGAGTGGGCGCGTCTATGCCCGCGTCGGCGGCGAAAACGAGGAAATCCTCGGCAATTACCAGGGCACGGCCGTGCTCACGCCGGGCGGCAACTACATGGTCAGCAAGGACATGGTGCTGACCGCCCCCGGTCTCGCCAACAACCAGGTGGCGATCCCGTCGCCGGCGGCGGGCGTGATCGGTCGCATCGACCGCGACGACGGGGTGATCACGATCAACGATCCCGCCACCGGCGACACGATGTTCCAGATCCGCCATGCGCGCATCGATCCCAATCTCAAGCCCGGCGACAACGTGGCCTACGGCCAGCCGATCGGCCACCAGGATGGCTACAACAACGGCAATCCGAATGCGTTCCCGGACCACGTCCACTTCGACGTCAACACGCGCTACATCGCGCAGGCCGACAAGTGGATCCGCGACATGCACAGCGGCGCGCTGACCACCGACACCCGCCCGGCGCAGGCGCAGAACACGGTCACCGAACGTCCGAGCTTCGTGCCGATCTCCGGCAACTTCCCGCGCCCGGCCGATCCGCCGCTGGCGGACGGCAAGCTGAGCTTTGGCGAGAAGGGGCCGGAGGTCGAGCGCCTGCAGCGCGCGCTGATCGCGGCGAACGTGCGTGATGCAGCCGGACAGCCGCTCAATCCCGACCAGGACTACGGCCGTCGCACGCGCGAAGCGGTCGAGAACTACCAGCGCCAGCACAACCAGCCAGTGACCGGCGTGGCCGACCAGCAGATGCTGACCGCGCTGGGTGTCATCCAGCCGACGCAGCAGCCAACGCAGCAGCAGCCCACGCAACAGCAGCCGACGCAGCAGCAACCGACCCAGCAACCCGCGCCGCAGCAGCCCGCACAGACCAATCCCTACGGCTTCGGTCCGAGCAACGAGCTGGGCAGGCTGATCGGCAGCGGCGAGGGCGGCTACAACTCGTACAACCGGGGCGTGGCCGGCGATGCGCGCGGTGCGCAGATCGATTTCTCGCAAATGACCGTGGCCGAGATCATGCGTCGCCAGGACCTGCCTGCCGGCGATCCCAACCGCCTGTTCGCGGTCGGCAAGTACCAGTTCACGCCGAACACGCTGGAGGAAGCGATCAACCAGACCGGCGTCGACCGCAACGCGCGCTTCACTCCGCAGTTGCAGGAAAAGCTGTTCGCCGATTACCTGATCGACGAGAAGCGGCCGTCGGTGCGTGCCTACATCACGGGCGAAGCGACCGGTCCGCAGGCGCTGGAGCGCGCGCAGCACGCGCTGGCGCTGGAGTTCGCCAGCGTCGGCACGCCGCGCAATGGCGGGCGTGGCGCCTACGACGGCGATTCCGCCGGCAACCAGGCGTCGATCACCACGGCGGAGACCGCGACCGCGCTCAACCACATGCGCGACCAGTACCAGCGCAACCTGCAGGCCGGCATGCAGCCGGAGCAGGCCTATCGCGCGCTGAGCGGCGACCCGAACAACTTCTCGCGCGATGCCGGTGCGGTCGCGCCGGGCCAGACCCAGGCGCAGAACGGTGGCCTGGACGATCGCCTGCTGATCCACGGCGAACGCGGCGAAGGCGTGCGTCGCCTGCAGGAAGCGCTGAACGCGGCCGGCATCCGTGATGCCGCCGGGCAGCCGCTGCCGACGACCGGCTACTTCGGCGACAAGACCGAAGCGGCGGTGCGCCAGTACCAGGAACGCCAGGGGCTCGAAGTCGATGGCAAGGCGGGACGTGACACGCTGACGGCGCTCGGTATCCATCCCGACCAGCGTCAGACCCAGCAGGCCCCGACGCAGCAGGCCCCGACGCAGCAGGCCCCGACGCAGCAGGCACCGACGCAGCAGGCGCCGACGCAGCAGGCTCCGACGCAGCAGGCTCCGACGGAACAGTCCCCTGCACAGCCGCAGCCCAGCCAGAGCGAGCGTCCGTTGATCTCGAACCCGAGCCATCCGGATCACCGGCTCTACCAGCAGGCGGTGTCGAACCTTGAGCAGCTCGGGCCGAGCGGTGGCTTCGCGTCGCGCGAAGCGCTGGAGAAGGCTGCAGCCGCAGTGGCTGCCGATGCGAAGGCGTCGGGCCTCAGCGACATCACCCATGTCAGCCGCACGCAGGCGCCGAACGGGCAGGGCTTCCTGGTGGCGGTGCAGGGCGATCCGACCAACCCGGCCTCCAGGAATTCGTACATCGACTACAACCAGGCGGTGAACCAGACCGTCGAGCAGAGCAGTCGCATGGCCGAGACCAACAGGCCCGTGCAGGAGCAGCCGTCGCCGGCGCAGCAGCAGGAGCAGAACCGCGTGGCGGTGGGCGGGCGCTGACCGCTCCCGTCCTCTCGGGCAACAAAAAGGGCCGTCGCAGGACGGCCCTTTTTTCATGCGTCGCAGCGCAGAAGTTCGATTACTTCAGCAACTGCTGGATCATCTCGTGGTGGCGCTGGATCTGCTGGTTGCGGCGCAGGCGGCTGGCGGTGAAGATCGCGCACATCTCGTCGACGGCGGTGTCGAAGACTTCGTTGACGATGACGTAGTCGAATTCGCCGAAGTGCGACATCTCCTCGCGCGCGGCGGCGAGGCGGCGCGCGATCACGTCCTCGCTGTCCTGTCCGCGCTTGCGCATCCGTTCCTCCAGCGCCTCGCGCGAGGGCGGCAGGATGAAGATGCCCACCGCGTCCGGTACCTTCGATCGCACCTGCTGCGCGCCCTGCCAGTCGATTTCCAGCAGCACGTCGCGACCGGCGGCGAGCTGCGGCTCCACCGACTGCCGCGCGGTGCCCTTGAGGTCGCCGTGGACGTTCGCCCATTCGAAGAAGTCGCCGGCGTCGATCATCCGCTGGAATTCCTCGGCGCCGACGAAGTGGTAGTGCTGCGCATGGCGCTCGCCCGGGCGCGGCGCGCGCGAGGTGAACGAGATCGACAGGGCGATGTTCGGATCGCGCGCCAGGCAGGCGTTGACGATGCTGGATTTGCCCGCGCCGGAGGGCGCCGCGACGATGAAGAGGGTTCCGCGCATGTGCTGGGGTTCGGGTTCGTGTGGCGTGAAGTGGCGGTTCGACGTCGAGCGAGTCAGCGTCGACCTTACTCGATGTTCTGCGCCTGCTCGCGGATCTGGTCGATCAGCACCTTCAGTTCGACCGCCAGGGCGGAGGTGCGCGCGTCGACCGACTTCGAGCCGAAGGTGTTGGCTTCGCGGTTGAACTCCTGCAGCAGGAAGTCCAGGCGGCGGCCCACGGCGTCCTTCTGCTTGAGCACGCGGCGCAGTTCGGCGATGTGGCTGTCGAGGCGGTCCAGTTCCTCGTCCACGTCGAGCTTCTGCAGCGCGATCACCAGTTCCTGCTCGAAGCGGCCCGGATCCAGCGGCTGCGGCAGGTCGGCGAGGCGGTTCTCGAGTTTCTGCTTCTGGCCGGCGCGGATCGCCGGCATCAGCGCGCGCGCATCGGCGGCGTGGCGGGCGATGGCGTCGACGCGTTCGAGGATGACCGTCGCCAGCTTGCCGCCTTCGCGCTCGCGGGCCTCGACGAACTGGGCCAGCACCTCGTCCAGCAGCGACATCGCTTCGGCGTGCAGCGCGGCAGGATCGCCGGCCTGGCTCTGCAGCACGCCGGGGAACTGCAGCAGGTCGGTCATTTCCACGCGCATCGCCGGGAAATGTTCCTGCAGGTTGCGGCCGATCGCGGCGAGCTGGGCCACGCGGGCCGGATTGACCTGCAGCGAGCCATCGTCGGCCGTCGAGCGCAGGCGCAGGTTCAGTTCGAGCTTGCCGCGCGAGATCCGGTTGGCCACCTTCTCGCGCAGCGCAGGCTCCACCGCGCGCAGGTCGTCGGCCAGGCGCACGCCCAGCTCCAGGAACCGATGGTTCACCGCGCGCAACTCGCAGCCGAGGGTGCCCCAGGGGGTGTTGCGCTCGGCGGCGGCGAAAGCGGTCATGCTGCGGATCATCGGCTGTCCTCGTGGCGCCGCCGGTGATCGGCGGGGGCCGGGTATTCTCCGGCATCCCGTGGCAGGGGGCCAGCCGGCCGGTTCACGGCCCGGTCGTCCGACAGGGTAAACTCCCGCGCTTCCCGACAGTCAGGCCCTTCGCATGAGCATCGTCCGACCCAGTGGCCGCGTGGCCGACCAGATGCGGCCGGTCCGCATCGAGCGCGGCTACACCCGCCATGCCGAGGGCTCGGTTCTCGTCAGCTTCGGCGAGACCCGGGTGCTGTGCACCGCCAGCGTCGACAACAAGGTGCCGGCGTTCCTGCGCGGCAAGGGCGAAGGCTGGGTCACCGCCGAATACGGCATGCTCCCGCGCGCCACCCACTCGCGCAGCGACCGCGAGGCCGCGCGCGGCAAGCAGGGCGGGCGCACGCTGGAGATCCAGCGCCTCATCGGCCGCGCGCTGCGGGCCTGCGTCGACCGCAATGCGCTGGGCGAACGCACCATCACCCTCGACTGCGACGTCCTGCAGGCCGACGGCGGCACCCGCACCGCTGCGATCACCGGCGCCTACGTGGCCCTGGTCGACGCCGTGCGCTGGCTGCAGGGCCGCAAGGACATCTCGCGCGACCCGATCCACGGCGCGGTCGCGGCGGTCTCGGTCGGCGTGTATCGCGGCGTGCCGGTGCTGGATCTCGACTACGCCGAGGACAGCGACTGCGATACCGACATGAACGTGGTGATGAACGACGGCGGCGGCTTCATCGAGCTGCAGGGCACGGCCGAAGGCCACGCCTTCCGTCGCGACGAGCTCGACGCCTTGCTCGGCCTGGCGGAGAAGGGCATCCGCGAACTGTTCGACGCACAGCGCGCGGCGCTGGGCGGTTGATCGCGACTGTCATGAGTGCCCGTCGCATCGCCTTGTTCACCCTGGTGGTCGACGACTACGACGCCGCGATCGCGTTCTACGTCGACACCCTCGATTTCGAGCTGCGCGAAGACACGCCTCGCGGCGAAGGCAAGCGCTGGGTGGTGGTTGCGCCGCCGGGCGCCGAGACCGGCATCCTGCTCGCGCGTGCCGACGGCGACGCCCAGCGTGCCCGCATCGGCGACCAGACCGGCGGGCGGGTCGGGTTTTTCCTGCAGACCGACGACTTCCGCCGCGACCACGCGGCCATGACCGCCGCTGGCGTGCGTTTCCTCGAAACGCCGCGCGTCGAGGCCTATGGCACCGTCGCCGTGTTCGCCGACCCGTACGGCAACAAGTGGGATCTGCTGGAGCCTGCCGCGCCATGAAACTCGTCCTCGCCAGCAGCAATGCCGGCAAGCTTGCCGAACTGCGCGACCTGCTCGGCGATGCCGGCATCGACCTGCACCCGCAGTCGGAATTCGGTGTCGAGGATGCCGAAGAAACCGGCCTCACCTTCGTCGAGAACGCGATCCTCAAGGCTCGCCATGCCGCGCGCGCCACCGGGCTGCCCGCGCTCGCCGACGACTCCGGCCTGTGCGTCGACGTGCTCGGCGGTGCGCCGGGCCTGTACAGCGCGCGCTATGCCGGCGTGCACGGCGACAACGCTGCGAACATCGCCAAGTTGCTCGACGCGATCCGCGACGTGCCCGACGAACGCCGCACCGCGCGTTTCGTCAGCGTGCTCGCCCTGCTGCGCCACGCCGAGGACCCGCAGCCGCTGGTCGCCGAAGGCACCTGGGGAGGCCGCATCCTGCACGCGCCGCGCGGCACCGGCGGTTTCGGCTACGACCCGGTGTTCTTCGATCCCTCGCGCGGCATGGGCGCGGCCGAACTCGATCCCGCGCTGAAGAACCGCGTCAGCCATCGCGGCCTCGCGCTGGCGCAGCTGCGCGGCCGCCTGCACGAAGTGCTGCGTTGATCCGCGCCGACCGCCCATGCTGAGCCTGCCGCCCCTGTCGCTGTACGTGCACATGCCCTGGTGCGTGCGCAAATGCCCGTACTGCGACTTCAACTCGCATGAGCACCGCGGCGGCCCGCCGCCGTTCGCGGCGTATGTCGATGCGCTGCTGGCCGACCTGGACCACGATCTGCCGCTGGTCTGGGGGCGCACCGTGCACAGCGTGTTCTTCGGCGGCGGCACGCCCAGCCTGTTCCCGGCCGAGGCCATCGACCGCTTCCTGCAGGGCGCCGCCGCGCGCCTGCGTTTCGCGCCGGGTTGCGAGATCACCCTGGAAACCAACCCGGGCACCGCCGAGCACGGGCGCTTCGAGGACTACCGCAGGGCTGGGGTGAACCGCATCTCCTTCGGCATCCAGACCTTCGACGACGAGGTGCTCAAGCGCCTGGGCCGCATCCACGACAGCGGCCAGGCCGACGCGGCGGTGAAGCTGGCGCAGGACGCCGGCCTGGACAACCTCAACCTCGACCTGATGTACGCGCTGCCCGGGCAGACCCTGGCGATGGCCGAGCACGACCTGCAGCGCGCGTTCGCGCTGTCGCCGGCGCACATCAGCCACTACCAGCTGACCCTCGAACCGAACACCGTCTTCGCCGCGCGCCCGCCGCAGGGCCTCCCGGACGAGGACGCGGCCTGGGACATCCAGGAGCGCGGCCAGGCCCTGCTCGCCGAGGCCGGCTACGCGCAGTACGAGATCAGCGCCTATGCGCGGCCCGGCCGGCAGTGCGCGCACAACCTCAACTACTGGCGCTTCGGCGACTACCTTGGCATCGGCGCCGGTGCGCACGGCAAGATCAGCCTGCCGCGCAGCGACGAGGCCGAGGCCGACAGCGCGCATGCCGACGACCGCATCCTGCGGCGCTGGAAGCTCAAACATCCGGCGGCGTATCTGGCCCAGGCCGGCATGCCGGCGGCGATCGGCGGCGACGAGGTCATCCCGGCCTCGCAGCTGCCGTTCGAGTTCATGCTGAACCAGCTGCGCCTGCGCGAGACCTTCCCGCTGGACCGCTTCGAGGCGCGCACCGGCCTGTCCCGCGACGCCATCGCAGCGCCGCTGGCCGAGGCGCAGGCGCGCGACTGGCTGCGGATCGAGGGCGATCTTGTGTCCCCGACCGACGCCGGCCAGCGTTTCGCCAACGACGCGATCTCGTTGTTCCTTCCCACCGACGATGCCTGACGTTTCCATGCCGGATCCCTCGCCGGATCCCTCGGCCGACCCGCCGTTCCGCTGCCAGCGGTTGGCGCGCGGGGCCCGGCATGTTAAGAAACGCGCATAACGTCGCACTTCGACAGGCCCCGATGGCTTCGCCCAACGATCCCCAGGATTTCGTCGTGCCAAGGACTCTGGCCTCAGCCGGGTTGCCGCGCCGCGTGCGCCGCATCCTCGAGCGCACGCTTGCGCTGTACAGCGAAGAGCTGGAGCGCAACCTCGTCGCGGCGGTGAGCGAGTTCGAGGAGGAGCTGTTCCGGCTCGCCGAACGCTCGGGCACCACCGGCGGCGGCTCGATGTTCGACCACATGCAGATGCTGCGCGTGGTGCGCCTGAACCGCCACGACCTGGTGCCGCGCTTCATGCTGGCCCTGGAAAGCGGGCTGGCCTCGATCCGTACCCCGCAGCACCTGATGCCGGTGCGCACGGTGGTGCCGAGCGCGACGCCGCTGAATTTCCGCAACCTCAGCCTGGTCGACGAGTCGGTGATGGACGAGGGCGCGGTTCTGCACGCCATCGCCTCGCGCCAGGAATCGCGCACCAACCTCACCCTGCACCTGCTGGGCCAGCGCTTCGGCGTGCTCGGCGCGATGCCCGCGTTCGACAGCGAGCGCAACCCGGTCGGGCCGCAGGCGCTGTGCCGCGCCATCCGCCACGCCAGCGAGGTGCTGCAGCTCGAACACGATGCGCGGCTGCTGTTCTACCGGACCTTCGATCGCCGGGTGATGGGGCATTGCCAGGCGCTGTTCGAGAAGCTCGACGCGCTGCTGATCGATGAAGGCGTGCTGCCCGGCCTGAGCTACGTGCCGATGCGCACGCGCGCCGCCAGCGCCGCCAGCGACGAGCCATCGTCCGCCGCCAGCGAGCCCATGCCTGCCGATCCCGCCCGCTTCCATCGCGCGGAGGCCCCGTTCGGTGCCGGTGCGCCGGTCGGACGCGATGTCCCGGCCATGGCCAGTGTCGGCGCCGGGCAGGGAGGTGGTGGTCATGGCGGAGCGGGTGGGCACCCGGGCGGTGCCGCCGGTGGCCGGATGGCGGGCGCGGCCGATGCCGGCCGCCAGTCCGGTTCCGGTGAGGCCCAGGGCCATGCGGGTGCGGGCCATGCCGGTCAGGGTCATGCCGGTCAGGGTCATGGCGGTCATGGACCGGGCAGGCCATCGCCGGGCCGCCAGGAGCCGGGTCGTTCCGGCCAGGGCGCAGCCGGGGGCGGACTGGTCGGCGCATGGGGCGACGACGCCGCCGACCCCGCGACGGCCTTCGGCGAGGACGGCAGCCACGAGCACGGTGCCCATGATCCCCACCGCCCGCACACCACCTGGATCGGCCAGCCGATGGGCGCCGTTCCGGTCGACGAGCAGAAGGCGTTCAACGAACTGCAGAAGCTCCTGGCCCAGCGCCGCGCCGAGCACGAACGCGTCAACCCGGTGCCGCCGGGCCAGCGCACCGACCAGCCGATGCCCACGGCCGACCTGCTGCAGGGCCTGGGCAGGCTGGACGCCGAGGCCGCCGCCGGTGGCCCGGCGATGTCGGTCGCCGACGTCAAGAATTCGCTGCTGGCCCAGGCGCGGCAGCGCTACGGCAAGGCGGTCGCGCTCAGCCCCGCCGACAACGACACCTTCGACCTGGTCGGCCTGCTCTACAACCACCTGCAGCACGAAATGCGCGCCGATGCGCCGGCCGCGGCGCTGATCAAGCGCCTGCAGGTCACCCTGCTGCGCGTCGCGCTGCAGGACCGCGCGTTCTTCGTCCGCCCGAACCACCCGGCCCGGCAACTGCTGAGCAGCGTCTCCGATACCGCCGCGAAGTGGCTGGCCGACGACGACTTCGATCCCGCGCTGCTCAAGCCGCTGCAGGACGCGGTGACCCACGCGGTCAAGCACTACGACGGCACGAAGCTCGATGCCTTCGAGCAGAGCAACAAGCAGCTGCAGGCGCACATCGACGCGCAGGTGCATCGCGCCGAAACCCTCGAACGCCGCCACGTCGAGGCCGCGCGCGGCAAGGAAAAGCTCGAAGCCGCCAAGCTGCGCGTCGAGCAGACGCTGGCCGCGCAGATCGGCGAACGTCGCCTGCCCAAGTTCAGCCGCGCCCTGCTCAACCAGGCCTGGGCCGACGTGCTCACGCTCACCTGCCTGCGCCATGGCGAAGGTTCGGAAGAGTGGAACCGCCAGCTGGATGCCACGCGGCAGATCGTGGACGCCTGTGACGGCCAGGCGCCGGCCGGCGAGAACGCCGCGCTCAAGACCCATGTCGAAGCCGCGCTCAAGCAGGTCGGTTACCACGACGAGGAAGCCGACGCGATCGCGCAGCGGCTGTCCAGCAGCGTGCGCGAGGACGAGGACGGCGAGTCGCGCACCGAGCTGACGATGAAGCTGCGCGCGCGCGTGCGCCTGGGCGAGGATTCGCAGAAGACGCGCAAGCCCGACCTGCCGCCGCGCACGCCGCATGAAGAGGCCTGCCACGAACAGCTCCGCCTGCTGCCGTTCGGCACCTGGATCGAATTCGTGACCAACCAGCAGGGCGACGTGGTCCGTCGCCGCATGTCCTGGCACAGCTCGGTCACCGGCAACGCGCTGTTCGTCAACCAGCGCGGCCAGCGCGTCGGCGAGCACTCGCTCGACAGCCTCGCGCGGATGATGGCGCGCGACCAGATCCGCGTGGTCACCGCGCAGCGCGCGCGCCTGCTCGACCGCGCCTGGCACGCCGCGCTCAGCGCCCTGCGCAGCCTGGCCGGTCGCCGCGACGACAGCGACGGCGCAGACCACGACGACATCGCCGTGCGCTCCGCGCCTGCCGCGCCGCTCGACGAAAGCGGCCATGACGATACCGCCATCCGTTCCACTCCTGCCTCCAGGGACCCCGCTGCATGAGCACGCGCGAACACCGGCGCTCTCCCCGCCGCAAGGTCACCGACACCATCCCGGTCAGCGACACCATGACCGAGGAAGTGGTCGGCCGCATCGGCAACCTCTCCGACGGCGGCATGCTGCTGATGGCGAACCTGGCGCTTAACGACGACGCCCTGTACCAGTTCCGCTTCCGCCTGCCGGGCCTGGAAGGCGCCGAGCTGGAAGTCGGCGCGCACCTGCTGTGGTGCGACCGCGCCAGCACGCCCGGCCAGTTCTGGGCCGGTTTCCGCTTCATTTCGATGACCGACGAACACCGCGATCGCCTGCGCGACTGGGTCGACGCCCCCGGCGCCGCCTACGACTGACGGCGCGTCGACGGTCCTGTCCCATGCGTCCGCCGCCAGGCGGCCATCTCCACGATACCCACACGACACAAGCACCCCACCCACATGTCCGCCGACCTTTCCAGCCGCCTGTACGCCGCCCATCTCGACACCGTGCGCGCGCGCGCCGACGCCGCGCTCGCCCGCGGCGGTTTCGACCACCTCGTCGTGCCCAGCGGCACCCTGCATTACCAGGTCTTCGACGACCGCGATTACCCGTATGCGGTGAACCCGCACTTCAAGGCCTGGCTGCCGCTCACGAACACGCCGGGCAGCTGGCTGGTGTATACCCCCGGCGAGCGCCCGAAGCTGATCTTCCTGCAGCCGCACGACTACTGGCACGTGGTGCCGGAAGCGCCGAACGGCGACTGGGTCGAGCACTTCGACATCCAGATCATCCGCAACGCCGACGACGCCAAGCAGCACCTGCCGCGCAACGCCGCGCGCTGCGCCATCCTCGGCGAAGCGCAGAGCGCGCTCGGCCAGTACGCCGCGTTCGCGCCGAACAACCCGCAGCCGGTGCTCGACTACCTGCACTACCACCGCGCGTTCAAGACGCCGTACGATATCGCGATGATGCGCGAAGCCACGCGCGTCGCCGTGCGCGGCCACCGCGCCGCCGAGCGCGCCTTCCGTGCAGGCGCCAGCGAATTCGGCATCCACCTGGCCTACTGCCAGGCCGCGCGCCAGGATGCCAACGACCTGCCGTACAACAACATCGTCTGCCTCAACGAACACGGCGCGGTGCTGCACTACACCGATCGCGACCGCCGCCCGCCCGCGCAATCGCGCAGCTTCCTCATCGACGCCGGCGGCAGCCATCGCGGCTACGCCGCCGACATCACCCGCACCTACGCCGCCGCCGGCCACGATGAATTCCAGGCCATGATCGACGCTGTCGACGCCGCGCAGCTGCGCATGTGCGACCAGGTCCGCGACGGCACCGACTACAAGCAGATCCACCTCGACGCGCACCTCGCGCTCGCCGGCATCCTCCGTGATTTCGGCGTCATCACCGTGTCGCCGGAAGCCGCCGTCGCCACCGGCGTCAGCAGCGCCTTCTTCCCGCACGGCATCGGCCACGGCATCGGCCTGCAGGTCCACGACGTCGCCGGCTTCGCCGCCTCCGACGCAGGCGGCATCATCGCCAAGCCCGACGGCCACCCCTACCTCCGCCTTACCCGCGTCCTCGCGCCGGGCATGGTCGTCACCATCGAGCCGGGTCTCTACTTCATCGACATGCTGCTCGACGAACTCAAGGCGAAGGGGCAGGGCGACAGCGTGAACTGGGACGCCGTCGCACGCTTCAAGCCCTACGGCGGGATTCGCATCGAGGACGATGTGGTGTGTACGGACGGTGCGCCGGAGAATCTTTCGCGGGATGGGTTTGCAGAGGCGTGATTTTGTAGGGTGTGCTGAGCGGAGCGAACCCCACCTACAGGCGATGACATCAGTTCCAAAGACGGGTTTGTGTTCGTCATAAGTCCAGTTTTTTTGCTGATCGTGTTGATGCAGGGTTGCATCGAGACTATGGTCGGTGTTATGTCCAAAGGCAGGATCTAATTGCATTTAGCCACTTTTAGGAGAGGCCGTGACAAAGATTGACTGGGGATCAATCGCAGAATGGGTGTCGGGCATCGGTTCACTAGCGGCAGCGGTTGTTGCACTTTATGTCGCCAATTCCGCGCAGAAGATAAGGTTGCGTGGTTATGCTGGACATAGATTGATAATTGTTCGGGGTTATCCCCAGATAGACGTTTTTTCTGTTTCTGTTACCAATATCTCGCAGCGTCCCACGGTGATTACCAATATCGGGTTCACTTTTGGTGTTTGGCGATGGAAGCGGCATGGGATAATTACGTTTGTGCAGGATCAGTATAGTCAGGGAATACCCAAGCCCCTTTCTGATGGCGAAACTGGCACCTGGATGGTTCCATTGGGTCAAGGGAACAGTTGGCTTAAAGATTTGGCAGATAAGTTCCCAGTCACTCGGTGGTCGGTTTTCACTTGGCGTATTCGTGTCCATACGTCAAATGGCGGCACAACTACACTGCGCCCAGAAAAAGGAATTCGCCAAATGCTGTTAGCGTTTAAGAGCTCCTAAGGCGGGCTTGAACTCACACCGTACCCTCGAAGATCAATTCGCAAGTCGGTCTTGCCCCGTCCTGTTCGCCTGCATCTTGATGAGTTGCGATGCGCCTTGTCACTTTGGCCCACTCTGAATTATGTCGATCCCTGAAATTCTCGCACTGGATCTGGAAGGCACTTTAATCTCTAACGCGATGAGTCAGATCCCCAGGCCGGGCCTTTTTGCGTTTCTGCAACGGTGCCGGGAGATGTTTCCTCGCATCGTCGCCTTCACGACGGTCAAGGAAGACCGCTTTCGGGATATCGCCCGGCTTCTGGTCGATGAGGGGTTCGCGCCGGCATGGTTCGCGGATGTCGAGTACATCCGCTGGCAAGGCCATACTAAAGATCTTTCTTTCATCGAAGATGCGACGCCTGACCAGGTCTTGCTTGTCGACGATTACGAGATCTATGTGCATCCGGGGCAGGAGTCGCAGTGGGTCAGGATCGACTACTTCGATGCGCCGTACGATGAACATGATGCCGCATTCGATGCTGTGCTGCTGGAGCTGGAGCTTCGCCTGAATGTGAAGTCGTAAGGCGGCTTGAATCCGCCCTAAGCCAGCTTGTCCTCGCGGGGATATTGAGAGTCAGTCTGAAAAATTCCCTTGCGGCCTGGTGTTTCGCTCGCTGCCGCGAGCGAGTTACTTTTCTTTGCTTGTGCAAAGAAAAGGTAACCAAAAGAAAGCACACCCCGTCGGTTGCGCCCGGCGCTATGCGCCGGGTCCACGGGCTTCGCGGGGTTTTTCGACAAGACGTCCATGTCTTGTCGAATAACGCGCGGCGTCCTGCCGCGCGCCCTGCGGGCCTGATCCGCGAAACCCGTCGCAACCAGGGGCCCCGGTAGATCAAGATCAAAGGCTGTGAGCGCGGAAGGTGTGTCGTGAGCGAGGTGGGATGATTCCGCACAAGTTGAGTCAATCACTTTCATGGAGGCAATGATGGGAATCGCGGCGCTGCACCTATCCTGAAAACTGAAGGCGCATCATGGCGCAGCTTAATTCTGGAATTGGATCGCATATGCATGAACGTATCATCGAGGTGTTGCGCAGTTGCAAGAGCAGGCGTGATCTCCCTCGTGCAGTCAGTGACCTCGGGGCTTTTTCGCCCTCGGACCTTTTCGAGGTCTTGTTCCCGCTCAGTGTTCAGAAGCAAGCAGTTGGGAAGCCTGTCGCGTTTAGCGCATTTGCGCTCAATGAGTTGAATCCTCCATGCCCGCTTTCCCTTGATGTCGCTGTTGAGGCGTTGCTTCCAGATTGGGACATCAGCATCGAAGAGGTGGTGTTCTATCTGGCAAAGCAATTTGGAGCAGATGCGGTGTGTAGCAAGGCCGTCGAACTTGCTGAAAGACAGACCGAAGGTGCGTCGCCCATTCTGCTGCGCGCTGTCGCATATTGGGCAAACATCTATGCCGCAGAAAACGCGTAGGCGCAGTAGGATGGGTTCTGCGAGCGGAACCCATCGCTCTCCGTGACGTCGATGATGGGTATCGCTGCGCTCAACCCATCCTGCAAAACATCGTAGCTTGATTGTCTGAAGGTGTTCCCCGTTGCCGTCCCATCCTCGCACCGTGCTCGGCGCGTCAAGGTCGAGGCGAGTTGCTGCGCAAACCTTGACGCGCCTGCGCGCGATGCGGTGTGGATTCGCCAACGGCGCCCACTCCGGGCGTCGGGCGAAACGGAGGTCCGTCATGTCCAAGCCGAAGCAGAAGTTCCAGCCGCCCAACGCCCTGCTGGTCGAAGTCCCGCCCCAGTTCATCGCGCTCTGCGAAGCCAGCGGCGCCAGCCCGCAGGCGGCGTTGCGCGGCATGGCCGCGATGGTCTGCGACCTGCAATACGACCAAGACAATCGGCTGGTGCCGAAGGGCGCCGCCGCCGCGTGAATGTTCACCGGGCGCGGGTCATTTCCGCGCCCGGATTTCGCGTGGATATGCCTCGGCGCACCGCTCTGGTCGCGGCGGTACGAAAAACCGGTGTGGTGAACCGCACCCTATTGCAGGTATTGGCTCGCCTGCGCATGACGCACGATCAATTCACCGCCATCTGCAATCCTTCACCGTCGTCCCGGCGCAGGCCGGGACCCCGCTTTCAAAGCTTTCAAGGCGGGATCCCGGCGTGCGCCGGGGTGACGAGGGTTGGATCGCCATGACCCGCTTCCTTGGGCCGCGCAGTCCAGCCTGCATCGACGTGGCGGTATGCAGTGGAGTGTGCTGCCGGCCATCTGGCATGCTGCCGTTGTCCATTGCCTGCATCGACTTGGAGTCCATGAATGACAGACCTTTCATCCCCTCCTGATGAGCTCACGCCGGGCCAAAGGAAGTTCTGGAAGTTCCTCTATACCATCAGCGCCACCGTGCTCGTTTGCTGCGTGGTCGTGATCATCGCGGGATACACATTCGGATCCGTTCCGTCGTGGACCTATTGGCTCGCGCTCGGCTCGGGCTTCCTGGCCATGGTGTCCGCGTTCCAGCTGAAAAGTGACGAGCGCGACGAAGCAGCGGAAGAAGGCGCTCACCTGTCGAGGACGGGGGCTCGCAGTTCGAGCAGCCGTTGGGACGATCGGGTGGATCTCGACGACTAGCGCGTTGTGTCAGCATTCCGTTCAATCGCGTTCGTCTTCGCAATTCGACATGGCGTTGCGGCGAGACACAATTCGGGTATTGGACCATGAGCCTGAGCGCTGACGTCGACCCGATCGTCATTGATGCTTGGCGGAAGACCTGTCAGTCGCATGAAAGGCTGCGCCGCGTCCTCCGGATTACCCATCGGGTGGCTGGTCTCTGCTTTATTGCCATTTGCTTTGCGGCCATCGGGTCTGACACCGTCAAGAATAGCGGCTGGTTGTTGCATGCCATTGGTGTCAGCTTGGTTCTGCTCGTGTTGGCCGCGATCTGGAACAACATCCTTGTCGGGCGGCCTCGCTGTCCCAAGTGCAACGAAGTGGTAACAGGCTGGTTTGGGCCACATGGCTTCACGATTTCGCATCCGGAAGCGGAGCAATCATGCGCATTCTGCCACGCGTGGCTCATGCAACCGAAGTAGCAAGCAACTCGTAAGGTGGGCTTGAGCCCGCCCTGCAAAAGCAAAAGCCGGTGCGGTGAACCGCACCCTATTGCACGGATTTTCCGTTTGTGCGCGATGTGCGAACAATTCATCGCCATCGCAATCCTTCACCGTCGTTCCGGCGCAGATGCGTGGCGACGCTCATGAGGCTGCGCTAAGCTTGCGCCAAGGCATCGCCACTCCCGGTGATGCCCGGTTCGCGTATCGGGCTGAGAGAAGTGCCATGCAGACGGTCAAGGGGTCCTGCCATTGCGGTGGGGTTGAATTCGAAGTCGATCTGATCGACGGTCACGAGAACATCAGGCGGTGCAACTGCTCCATCTGCAGCCGCAAGGGCGCGATCATGGCCGGGGTGACGCTGGACCGCCTTCGCGTCACGCGGGGTGCGGACAAGCTGAGCCTGTACCAGTGGAACACCGGGATCGCAAAGCACTACTTTTGCAGCATCTGCGCCATCTACACGCATCATCAGCGTCGCAGCGTCCCGACCGAGTACGGCTACAATCTCGCCTGCATCGAAGGCATCGACCTGGCGACCATCGGCCCGATCGGCGCCAGCAACGGGGCTTCGCAGTCGTTGGTCGAGCCTTGATCCTTCGTTCGAGGCACGCTCACTTTCCACTGTAGAGAGTCGACATGCACGAGTACTACGCTGCACGCGCAAACGAGTACGACCGGGTCTACCTGAAGCCGGAGCGTCAGTCGGATCTGCGCGAGATCGAGCGCTGGCTCCCCGAGGCGCTTGCGGGCAGGTCCGTGCTCGATGTCGCCTGCGGAACGGGGTACTGGACCCGGCACCTGGCGCCCGTGTGCACGCGCGTGGTTGCGGTGGATGCTTCCCCCGAGACGCTGCGTGTGGCGCAGTCCCGCGTACCATCGGGCAGAGTGCAGTTCCTCGTCGGCGACGCTTATGCCCTTCCCATTGTTCCGGGAGGATTCGATGGTGGATTTGCCGGGTTCTGGTGGTCGCACGTTCCAAGATCGCGCATGGGACAATTCTTGCGAGGTTTCAACGCAGGCCTCACGCCCGGTGCGAAGGTGGTGCTCATCGACAATTGTTTCGTTCCCGGAAGCAGCGCTCCGATCTCGGACACCGATGCAGAAGGCAATACGTACCAGTTACGGGCGCTGGCCGATGGTTCGACGCATCGGATACTCAAGAACTTTCCATCTCCTGATGCCTTGCTTGCGTCGATCGAAGGGCAGGCGGAAGCCATGCGATATCGCGAGTGGCAGTACTTCTGGGCGCTGGAGTACACGGTATGTTGAGGTGGCTTCGCTCGATCATTCTGGATGTCGATGACAGCTGCGGAACGAAGGGTCCGCAATTGGATGCCGAACAGTGGCATGCGGTGCGGCTCGGTATTCCGTCGTGGCGACGACATCCTTCCGGCCGCCGTGGGGCAGGGCGTGAAAATCGGTGAGCTGGCATCGTTCGGACACAATCTCGCCGATTCGTTGGCGAGCGGGATCTGCTTCATGGTCGGCACCTACTCCGTGGATATCCACGGCGAGGCAGCCGCGTCGCCGGAAGGTCATGTCGTCGTCGATTTCCTGACGGGATCGACCTCTGGCGCGCCCGTGACGCCGGGCCTCGCGCAGGCGATCCGGCGTTATTCGGAGATGCTCCCGCAGTTTGCCCGCAGGCATGGCCTCGACGCGTCGGAGATCAAGGCCTTGTCCGCGAGGTTCGGCACGGATCCCGTTGCAGGCCGCCATTTCGTGGTGACCGTGGAAACGTCGGATGGGCGCAGATCGGTGGACCAGTACGTCGGGATTCCCGGCAGAAGGTATGGGAAATCCCGGAGAGGCGCTGCCTGAAGACATGCGTCGCGGTGCGCTTGCCGCTCGCGTCGCGACTCGATTCCTGCATCGCACCCCATGAGCGAATCACTCCTCTACCTCCATCTCCCACCCGATGGCCCGTTGCCCGACATCGGCCACCTGTCGCCGTTTCGTGCCGTGGTCATCATCGAGGCGCAGGTCGGGGCCGAGTGGCAAGAAAAGGTCAGCGGCTGGCTGGTGCAGTCGGGTTGCCTCTACATGATGGCCTGGGGGCACGACTGCACGACCTGGGACGATTCGGTGGACATCGCAAATCTCGAAGCCTTCGACTACGGCGACATTCCAGGTGATCGCGATGTATGGACCACGTGGCACAACGACTGGCCGCTGGGCGAGGTCTTCGACTTCTGCAAGCGGCATGCGAGGCATCCGGTGGTGGAATTGCCTCGGGTGTTGCTGCTGCATATCGCATTGCAGGGTGACGAGGCGCGCGTGCTGGGTGCCTACACGGAAGCCTGATGGCCTGCGGCATGCAGGTCGGACGAATCATCCCTCCCATTTTTCTGCCGGATCGATGGGCCGGGCCGGTTGTTTTCTTCGTGCAGATGTCGCTGTGCGCTTTCCATCTGCGTGGCGCGGTCCTGCTTCGTGGTGTCCGGAATGAATCTGCTAGGCTTGGTCCGTCGCCTTCGACGGCAATCGCCTTCCCGCCCCCGGCGGCCAGAGGGCCTATTCACCACGGCACAAGACGATGCACCCGATCACCATCCGACATCTCGAACCCGCTGATATTCCCGAGGTCCATGCCCTGTACGCGTCCGAGCACGCGTATGCGGACACGCTGCAGCTTCCGTTCCAGCCCGTGGCGGCGTGGGAGAAGAAGCTGGCGTGTTCGCATCCCGGGGCGGTCTGCCTGGTGGCGGTCCAGGGCAGCGAGCTGGTGGGGCAATTGGGGCTTGAGGCCTTCCAGTCGCCGCGTCGGCGTCATGCGGCGACGTTCGGCATGGGCGTCAAGGCGTCGGCGCGAGGGCGCGGTGTCGGTTCCGCGTTGGTCGCGGCAGCGATCGATGTCTGCGAGAAATGGATGAACGTGTCGCGCATCGAGCTGGAGGTCTACACCGAGAACGATGCGGCGATCCGGCTTTACCGGAAGCATGGCTTCGTCGTCGAAGGCACCTGCAGGCGCTACGCGTTCCGCGATGGCCGCTATGTGGATGCGCATCTGATGGCGAGGTTGCTTGGGGCGTAAGGCTCCGGTTCGCCCGGCTGCGATGCGATCGGATGCGGTGCGATGGTGTGGTTCGCTGCGCTCGCCGCTGCCCTACCTGGCTTGCGGCTTGCGCTTGTCGCGCGATTCGCGATGCGCGGTTTCGGCCATGACCTTGAACTGGCGTTCGCGCTTGAGCCACAGCTCGTGCGCGGCGCTTTCGGTGGCTTCGTCTTCCAGCGCGGTCTCGGGGATCTGGCCGAAGGCGATGCGCATCGGTGCGGCGTGCTGCGAGACCGCGTTCTGCATGGCGCCGAAGTACAGGGCGTTGTTGCCGTAGCGTTTGTTGATCTGGTCGAGGACAGCGCTCATCTCCTGGCTGCGCCGGCATTCGGGGATGAGCTCGGCGGTGACGCTGCCGCGTGGTTGCAGGTTCACCAGCGTGACCGACACCGACAGCGGCGGGTGGCGCCTGGGGTTCCAGCGACCGGAGGCGAGGGCGCGTTCGAGGGCTTCGAGTTCGTGGCCGAGCAGCTTCAGGAACGTGGGCGTGTCGTCGAGCGGGGCGAAGCTGAGGTCGCGTTCGAAGCGCTTGTCCATGCCGACGAAGCGCATGCGGATCGCCAGGCCGCCGGCGAGGAATTGCTCGTTGCGCAGGCGCATCGCCGCTTTCGCGAGCAGCTTGAACAGCACCGAGCGCGCGCCGGCATAGGTGCGCAGTTCCGGGCCGAGGACGTGCGAATGCCCGACCGAGCCGCGCGGGCTCTCGCGGCGTGGCAGGTGATGGCCGCGCAGCTGCAGCCAGTAGCGATCGCCCTCGACGCTGCCCCAGGCCGCGCGCAGGTGGTCGCGGGTGGCGTTGCACAGCTGTGCGACGGTGCGGATGCCGGCGCGATGCAGGCGCCGTTCCATCGACGGGCCGATGCCGCAGAAATCGCGCAGTTCCAGCGCATGCAGCTTGTGCGGCAGGTCGGACAGCTCCAGCACCGTCAGCCCGTCGGGCTTCTGCATGTCGGAGGCGGTCTTGGCGAGGAACTGGTTCGGCGCGATGCCGATCGAGCACTTGATCGCCTCGAAGCCGCGTTCGACGAGCGTGCGCTTGATGTTGCGCGCGATGGCTTCGGCGTTCTCGCGCCTGCGCTCGCGACCGATCAGCCAGCACGGCACTTCGTCGATCGAACCGGCCTTGTCGTGCGGAATGCAGTCGCCGATCGCGTCCATCAGCTGGTGGTGCACTTCGACGTAGCGCGCCGGGCGGGCCTGGATGAGCACGATGTCGGGGCATTTCTCGCGCGCTTCCCAGACCGGCGTGCCGGTCTTCACGCCGAAGGCCTTGGCCTCGTAGCTGGCGGCGATGCAGCAGGTGCTTTCGGCCATCACCGGCACCACGCCGACCGGTCGGCCGCGCAGGCTCGGGTCGTCTTCCTGTTCGACCGAGGCGAAATACGAATTGAAGTCGACGAAGAGGCAGTGCAGGGTCACGGGGCGGCTCGCAGGAGTACGACAGATCTGCGGCATGTCCGCCCCAACGGGCATGCGGGTGTTCGAACGTGTTTGTTTGGAGCGGGGGTCTGGCGGGCCCGCTCGCCGGAACGGGCCTGAGGGAGATTATGGCACCGCGGCTTTTGTAGGAGGGCCTTCAGGCCCGAGCTTTCGATGAGCGGACGAATCCGTCGAAAAGCTCGGGCCTGAAGGCCCTCCTGCATTTTGAATCAACGGGTTACAGCACCACCGGCGGCTCGCCGCCGACGATCACCACGTCGGCGGGGCGGCGGGCGAACAGGCCGACGCTGACCACGCCCGGGATCTGGTTCAGGTCGCGCTCCATGCCGACCGGGTCGGTGATCGCCAGGCCGTGGACATCGAGGATCCAGTTGCCGTTGTCGGTGACCACGTCGTCGCGCCACACCGGCTGGCCGCCGGTGATGCGGACGATCTCGCGGGCGACCAGGCTGCGCGCCATCGGGATGACCTCCACCGGCAGCGGGAAGCGGCCGAGGATGCCGACCTGCTTGCTCGGGTCGACGATGCAGACGAAGGTCTTGCTGGCCTCGGCGATGATCTTCTCGCGGGTCAGCGCGGCGCCGCCGCCCTTGATCAGGCGGCGGTTGCCGTCGCATTCGTCGGCGCCGTCCACGTACAGCGACAGCGGGCCGGTGGCGTTGAGGTCCATGACCTCGATGCCGTGGCTGCGCAGGCGTTCGGTGCTCTGCTCGGAGCTGGAGACCGTGCCCTTGATGCGGTCCTTGATGCGGGCGAGGCCGTCGATGAAGTAGGCCACGGTGGAGCCGGTGCCGACGCCGACGATCATCCCGTCTTCGACGTATTCGAGGGCCTTTTCCGCGGCCAGGCGTTTCATTTCGGACATGGGTGGGTCATTCGAGTGAGAGAAGGGTTTTCCACTGCGCGGCGGTCACCGGCAGCACGGAGAGGCGGTTGCCCTTGCGGATCAGCGCGAAGTCCTCGCCCAGCGCGTCGGCATGGGCGCGGATGTCGTCCAGCGCGATCGGACGCTTGAGGGTGCGCACGTAGCGCACGTCGACCAGTTCCCAGCGCGGCTGTTCGCGCGTGGCCTTGTCGTCGAAGTACTTCGACTTGCGGTCGAACTGGCTCGGGTCGGGGTAGGCGGTGCAGGCGACTTCGGCGATGCCGTAGACGCCGGGCACGTCGGCGTTGGAGTGGTAGAACAGCACCCCGTCGCCGACCTGCATCTCGCGCATGAAGTTGCGCGCCTGGTAGTTGCGGACGCCGGTCCAGGGCTCGACCTGGACGCGGGCGAGGTCGTCGATCGAGAAGTCGTCGGGTTCCGACTTCATCAGCCAGTAGCGGGTGCGTTTGCTCATGCGGCGTTCGGTGCGAAGAGACGGGTGCCGGCCTCGGTACAGACCGCGTCGAGCGCGACATCCCACGGCTCGGCGATCAGGGGCTCGGTGTGCTGCAGGGCGAAACCGGCGCCGACCAGCCATGGCGGTGCGGCGGTGTCGCGGCGGAAGGCGAAGCTGCGATCGTACCAGCCGCCGCCCATGCCCAGCCGCTGGCCGTGGTCGTCGAAGCCCACCAGCGGGGTCACGACCAGGGCCATGGCTTCGGCGGGCAGCAGTTCGGCGGTGTCGGGCTCGGGGATGCCGTAGCGGTTGGTCACCAGCGGCTCGCCCGCGCGCCAAGGCGCGAAGCGCAGGCGGCCGTCGTCGTGGAGCACCGGCAGGCAGTAGGTCACGGCAGGCGGCAGGCGCAGCTGCCAGACGTGCAGGGCGATCTCGCCGTCGCTGGCCCAGTAGCCGGCGACATGTCCGGCCTGCGGCGCGAAGGGCAGGGCCAGCAGGCGCGCGGACAGGGCCTCGGCGCCGGCGATGCGCGCGGCGGCGGGCAGTTGCCGGCGGCGTTCGCGCAGCAGCGGGCGCAGGGCCCGGCGCTGGTCGGTGGCGGAACTGGAGGTCATGGCGCCGCAGGCGGAAAGAGGACGCGCATTGTGCGACATTCAGGACATCGATTCCAAAACACGATGCGTCATCAGGCCCATGGCTTTGTAGGAGGGCCTTCAGGCCCGAGCTCTTGCTTTTGCGTTGTAGGAGGGCCTGACCAGCCATTCGGCTGTTGAACACCAGGCCCGAGCTTTTCGAGCAGCTCGCGAATGATCGACAAAACGCTTTTTCTCCTTCCCCCGCGTGCGGGGGAAGGTCGGGATGGGGGCCTCGCGTGGCGCGCCCCCACCTCAATCCTCCCCCGCAGGCGGGGGAGGAGGTCAAACCATGCAGCTCACAAAAGACAAAGCCCGCGACTGGGCGCGGGCTTGTCTGCGACACGCGGCGGGCCGCGCGTTGCGGGAAGAAATGCATCCTCCGCCATGCCGATGCTCGCGAAAACGACCTTGAACCCGGGGTTCAAGTGGGGACGCTTGGCTTCCATCGGGCTTTCCGCTGCGAAGGCGGACATGCACACCCGGATTCCGCTGCGCCCCCGTGGTCGTATTTAAGGGCCAAGGCGAATGTTTTGCGCGCGCCGTCGTTCACGGCAGAGGACGCAGGTGCAGTATAGGTGCGCGAGGACGAAGCGCAAGGCCGGCGATCGGCTGCATTCATCGATGCGTTGCGGAATGCGCGGTTCCACGCATGGAACGCTGTGCGCGGTGTGGCGTATCGCGCTTATTCGGCGCCGAGCGCGTCGAGCTTGCGGTTCATCTCGGCGAGCGTGCGCACGATCTCGCGTTCGCGCGCCGACTGTTCGTTGCGCATCAGTTCCAGCTCGTGCGCCAGGTTCAGCGCCGCCAGCACCGCGACGCGGTCGACGGCGGCCATGCGGTTGCTGCCGCGCACTTCGCGCATCTTGCCTTCGAGCATCCGCGCCGCCGCCAGCAGGCTGTCGCGCTGCTCGGGATCGACGCCGACGGTGTACTCGCGGTCGAGAATGCGGATGTTGACCGCTTCGCTCATGGAGACGGGCTCAGGTGTGCTGTTCGAGGGACTTCAGGCGCGCGATCATCGCTTCGACGCGGGAGCGGGCCTGCTCGTTCTTCGCCAGCAGTTGCGACCGGTCGTTGGCCAGCTGCTCCTGCTGAAGGCGCAGGCTGCGGTTTTCCTCGGCAAGGCGCTGGACGCGCTGCGCGAGGGTCTCGACCTTGGCGGCGAGGGCGCGCAGTTCGGCGATCATGTCGGGACCGGTTTCCATGTCGGCACGATAGGCAGCCGTTCGCCGGGGGTCAAGCGCGCCCGGCGGCGCTCGCCGGGTCGTTCGCCAGCGGGGGCGCCGGGGCGTCCCCGGCGGCGCCGGTGGAGGTGCCCGGCACCCAGGCCCGGATGAAGGCCAGGCAGTCGGCCGGCGGCACCGGGCGCGACAGCCAGTGGCCCTGGATCTCGTCGCAGCGGAAATGGTCGAGGAAGCGCATCTGGGTCTCGCTCTCCACGCCCTCGGCGACCACGGTCAGGCCCAGCGAGTGGGCCATGGTGATGACCGTGGTGGTGATCGCGGTGTCGTCCGGGTCCCGGTTCAGGTCGGTGATGAAGGTCTTGTCGATCTTCAGCGTGGTGATCGGCAGGCGCTTGAGGTAGGCCAGCGACGAGTAGCCGGTGCCGAAGTCGTCGATCGCCAGCGACACGCCCATCTCGCGCAGCGCCTGCAGCTTGGCGGCGGCCTGCTCGGCGTTGGCCATCAGCACGCTTTCGGTGACTTCCAGTTCGAGCGCGTGCGGCGGCACGCCGGTGTCGGCCAGCACGCGGCGCACGATCTCGGAGAAGTCGCCGCGCAGCAGCTGGACCACGGACACGTTCACCGCGACGTTGAGCGAGGTCATGCCCGCGTCGTGCCACTGACGCAGGGTGCGGCAGGCCTCGCGCAGCACCCATTCGCCGATGCCGAGGATCAGGCCGCTTTCCTCGGCCAGCGGAATGAACTGGTTCGGCGGGATCTCGCCGTACTCCTCGCTGGTCCAGCGCAGCAGCGCTTCGACGCCGGTGATGCGCTGCGCGGCCAGCGACAGGCGCGGCTGGAACACCAGGCGCAGTTCGCCGCGATCCAGCACCTTGTGCAGCGCGCCCGACAGCTGCGCGCGGCGGCGGTTGGCCACGTCCATGCTGTCGTCGTAGCGCACGAAGGTGCGGCGACCGGCGGCCTTGGCCTGGTACATCGCGGTGTCGGCCTGCTTGAGCAGTTCGGTCGGCACCTGGCCGTGGTCGGGGTAGAGGCTGATGCCGATGGAAGGGGAAATGACCACTTCCTGGCGATCGTCCAGCACCAGCGGCGCCTCGAAGGCCATGATGATCTCGCGCGCGACGCGGTCCGCTTCGGAGGCGTCGGCGAGGTTCTCCAGCACCACGGTGAACTCGTCGCCGCCCAGGCGCGCGACGGTCTGCTGCTCGCCCACGGTGTCCTGCAGGCGCATCGCGGTGGCGCGCAGGATGCGGTCGCCGGCGGTGTGGCCGAGCGAATCGTTGATGTCCTTGAACCGGTCCAGGTCGAGGAACAGCACGGCGATGTGGTGGTTCTGCCGGCGCGCACGCACGATCGCGCGCGACAGCCGCTCCGACAGCATCGCCCGGTTGGGCAGGTTGGTCAGGGTGTCGAAGTTGGCGAGGTAGCGCAGTTCCTGCTCGGCGCGCTTCTGCTGGGTGATGTCGGCGATCACCACCACGTACAGGCGCTGTTCGCCGGTGATGCCCTCGGTCGCGTTGGATTCGACCTGGCAGAGGAATTCCTGGCCGTTCTTGCGCCGCTGCCACATCTCGCCGGTCCAGTGGCCCTCGTTCGCCAGCTTCTGGCGCACCTTGCCGTAGAACACGACGTCGTGGCGGGTGCTGTCGAGCAGGTTGGCGCCGTGGCCCAGCACCTCGCGCTCGGTGTAGCCGGTGGTGCGGGTGAAGGCGGGGTTGATCGAGACGAAATTGAAGTCGCGGTCGAGCACCGCCACGGCCTCGTTCATGCTGTGCAGCACGGCGATGGCGATGCGTCGCTCGCGCTCGGCCTGGCGGATGCGGGTGATGTCGCGCGCGGTGCCGGCGACGCGCCGGGCGCGACCGTCGGCGCCGACCTCGACCACCCGGCCGCGGGCGCGGACCCACAGCCACTCGCCGTGGGAATCGAGCACGCGGTGCTCGGACAGGAAGATCTCGTTCTCGCCGCGCAGGTGGCGGCGCATTCGGTCCTCGACCTGGGTGCGGTCGTCCGGATGGATGCGATGGTCGCTCTCGCTCATCGTCAGCACCCGCAGTTCCGGGGCGACGCTGCGGGTGTCGACCCACATCCGGTGCATGTGGCCGGTGCGCAGGTCGTAGTCCCAGTACTGCTCCGAGGAGGCCCACAGGGCCAGCTTCAGCCGCTCCTCGCGCTCGCGGATCTGCCGGAGGTGGTGCTTTTCGGCGCGCTGCCGCCGACTCCAGACGACGAGCAGCACCAGGCCGAGCGCGGCCGCCAGCGCAAGCGGAGCGATGACTTGCAGTTCCGCGGGAAGCAGCACGCGCTCGGGATCCGGTCAACGACGAAGGCGGCAGTCTATCAGGGCACGGTCGGTCCCGGCCGGTCGGGATGCCCTGCCGGGGCCCTGATAGACTGCTGCTTTCCCCTTGCGTGAGCCCGCGATGTCCGTTTCCCAGCCCAGTCCCCTCCTGCCGGGCCTGTACGAGATCGAGGACGCGACGCGCGCCCTGGGCCTGGGGGTCGGGGCCTCCGAACTGCACGGCGCGCTCTGCGGCTGGCTGGCCGGCGGCGGCAGCGACTCCCCGCGCTGGCTGGCCCAGGTCATGGCCGACGACAGCCTGGCCGCACCCGTGGCGGACAGCGCCCTGGACCGCTTGCGCGCGGCCAGCGTCGTGCAGATGTCCGACCGGGATTTCGGCTTCGACCTGCTGGTGCCCGAGCCCGACGCGCCGCTGGTCGAGCGCAGCAGCGCCCTGTTCGACTGGTGCCGGGGCTTCCTCGGCGGCTTCGGCCTGGCCGCCGGCCGCGAACCCCCGCTCTCCGAGGAAAGCCGGGAGGCCCTGGGCGACCTGGCCAAACTGGCCGCCGCCGCGCCCCAGGAAGAGGGCGACGAGGAGGACGAGGCCGCGCTGGTCGAGATCGAGGAATTCGTCCGCGTCGCCGCCCTGCTGCTGCACGGCGACTGCGCCATGGCCGCGCAGCACCGCCGCAAGCTGCACTGACGAGCCGCACCGACACGTCCGCCCGACCTGCACCGCCCGCATTCGCCGATGAGCACGCACACCGGTATTTCCGCCCGCACCTATGCCCGCCGCCGCCGCCAGCTGATGCGCATGGCCGGCGATGACGCCATCGTCATCGTGCCGTCCGCGCCCGAGCGCATCCGCAGCCGCGACACCCATTTCCCGTACCGCCAGGATTCCGACCTGTGGTACCTCACCGGGTTCGCCGAACCCGATGCGGTGCTGGTGCTGATCCCCGGCCGCAAGCATGGCGAGACCCTGCTGTTCTGCCGCGAGCGTGATCCCGAGCGCGAGGGCTGGGACGGCCCGCGCATCGGCCCCGAAGGCGCGGTCGATGCCCTCGGCATGGACGATGCCTATCCGATCGACGACCTCGACGAGATCCTGCCGGGCCTGCTCGAAGGCCGCAGCCGCGTCTACTACCACTTCGGTCGCGACACCGAGTTCGACCTCAAGCTGATCGGCTGGCTCAACCGCGTGCGCGCGCAGGTGCGCCTCGGCGCGCAGCCGCCGCACGAGTTCCTCGAACTGGGCCACCTGCTCGACGAGATGCGCCTGTTCAAGGACCGCGAGGAGCTGGTGCTGATGCAGCGCGCGGCCGACATCAGCGTCGAGGCGCACGTCGCCGCGATGCGCGCATCGCGGCCGGGCATCCACGAATACGAGCTGCAGGCCGAGCTGGAACGCGTGTTCCGCCGCCACGACGGCGTGCCGGCCTACTGCAGCATCGTCGGCGCCGGCAGCAACGCCTGCGTGCTGCACTACCGCGACAACCGCGCGCAGGCGAAGGACGGCGACCTGGTGCTGATCGACGCCGGCGTCGAGTTCCGCGGCTATGCCGCCGACATCACCCGCACTTTCCCGGCCAACGGCCGCTTCACGAAGGAACAGCGCGCGCTGCACGACCTGGTCGGCGATGCGCAGCGCGCCGCGCTGGCGCAGGCGCGCCCGGGCGTGCCCTACGAGGCCGGGCACAACGCCGCCGTGGAAACGCTGACCGAGGGTTTGCTGCGCCTGGGTTTGCTCAAGGGCACGCTGGAGAAGAACATCGCCAGCGGCGACTACAAGCGCTTCTACCGGCACAAGACCGGCCACTGGCTGGGCCTGGACGTGCACGATGTCGGCGAATACCGGATCGAAGGGGAATCGCGCCTGCTCGAACCGGACATGGTGTTCACGATCGAGCCCGGCCTGTACATCGGCGCCGACGACACCAGCGTGCACGAGAAGTGGCGCGGCATCGGCATCCGCACCGAGGACGATGTGCTGGTCACGAAGAATGGCCACCAGGTGCTGACGGATGCGCTGGCGCGCAGCGCCGACGAGATCGAGGCGTTGATGGCGGAGCGGTGAACTCCACCGCCTGCTGCCCTTTTCACCTTCCCCCGCTCGCGGGGGAAGGTGAACAGTGGCATGCAACGAAGCCTTTGTTGTTGTAGGAGGGCCTTCAGGCCCGAGCTTTGTGACTCGCGCAAAAACCGGAAGAGCTCGGGCCTGAAGGCCCTCCTACAAAGCGCGGTTCCTGTAGAGCGGAGCTTGCTCCGCTCATGATTTCCCGGCGCGATCGAGCGGGGCAAGCTCCGCTCTACGTGAAGCATCGTCCACTCAGACCGTGCTCGATTCCGGGCAGATGAACGGGTACTCGCAGTCGTCGATGATCGGCGTGATGCCGAAGAAATCGTTGAGCACCGATTCCGCCGTGCAGTACGCGCCTTCCACCCAGGCCTGGTCGTTCGAGTAGGCCTCGCCGACGATGAAGATGTCCGCGTCCGCGCCGCCGCCGACGAGCTGCGAGGGCTTGCGGATCTTCCGCTGCACGTCGCCGATGTCGTAGTGCGGCGCCCATTCGTGGTAGCCGGCGTTGAACGGCGGCAGCGACCAGTCCATGTAGGCCGCGTCGAGCGGTTCCGGCACCGCGCTGTAGTCCGCGTTCGGGCCGAAATGCAGTTCCGCCAGCATCTTGCGCAGCATCTTCACCATGCGCGCCGGCACCGCGCGCGGGCCGTCCAGCGGCTGGGTGTCCTGCGACCACGGAATGGTGCGGTTGCGGTCCGGGCCCAGTTCCAGCTCGCGCCAGAACGCGGTGTTGTCCTCGTCGTCGTAGCTGGCCAGGATGCCGTAGACCGGCTTCTTCTGCGGCTGCGGCGCGTTGTCGCCGAAGTACACCACCATGCGGATCGGCGAGTTGCTGACGCTGGGGCCGATGGTGTCGTTGCGCGTGGCGGCGGCCAGTGCCTTGGTCTGCGCGATGCTCAGCGGCTGTTCGGTGATGTTCTCGATCGCCGCGACCATGTCCGCCACGGAGGCGTAGGGCACGTCGACCAGCGTGGCCATCGCCTTCAGCGCGTTGGCGGGGAACTTCTGCTTCTTCAGTGCGGCGATGTCCGCAGGCGTGATCGTGTAGCCGATGATCTGCGCCGGATACGGTGCCGGATTGGCCACGTTGGGCGCCCACCACGGCGAATCGAAGAACATGCCGACCTTGTACGAGGGCTGCATGATCGTCGCTTCGAGGTACAACTGCACCTTGTCGTGGTTGAGCACGTCCACCGCGCCCTTGGGCGGCTCGCGGAAACGCGTGGCCTGCGCGACCAGGTCGATCGCGGCGCGCGGCATCGCCATCCACGCCGCATCGGCCTCGCGGGTGCCGGCGGCGATGTTGGGATCGCTGCGTTCGGCATAGGTGAAGACGGCCTTGCCGTCCTTCCACAGGATCGAATGCAGGCGGGTGTCGGGGTGGTAGCGGAATTCGATGCCCTTGGCCTTGGCGAGCTTCTCGATCTCGTCGAACAGGGCGTTGAACATGCCCGAGTAGCCGATCGACAGCGTGCGGTACTGGCTGCCGGGCGTGAACTCGTTGTTGATGTTGAACGACACGCCGGCATGGGTGTTGATCACGTTCGAGCTGTAGCCGTTGCCGTCGGCGGTGTACTCGAAGCCTTCCTGACCCAGCTGATCGTAGAGCAGGTTCCAGTAGCCGATGTCCTTGAGCTGGTCGCCCTTCTGGAACACGCTGGACGAGGGCAGCTCGGCGGTGATCTCTCCCTTCTGGTAGAAATCGCACCAGTCGCGGCGGGTGAACTGGTCCCAGGGTTTCGTCGTTGCCAGATCCTGCACGGTCGTGAAGCCCTGGTCGGGCGTGGTCGAGGACAGGAAGTTGTTCGCGGCATAGGGCGCCGCGTTGTTCGAGGTGATGTCGTTGAGGTAGAAGTTGCGCGAGCGCAGGTAGAACAGCTGATCGCTGGTGACGTTGAACGGAACGGAATACTTCTCCAGCCCGAGCAGTTCGATGGTCTTGGTCACGACGCGATGGCCGGGTGCGAGGCCGCTGTTCGGCTCGGGCGCGCCCTTGCCGGGATGCTGGTTCCAGAAGGAATAGCGCATGCCGCCCAGTTCGACGAAGGACTGGCCCGGGTCGTTGCGGTAGTGCCAGGTGCAGATGCGCGCGCCCGCCGCACGGGTGCCGCGATGGCGCCTGGAGAAGTCGTAGCGCCCCCAGTCGTAGAGTTCGAGCACGTCGCCCTTGCGCAGCTGCTTCGACTGCCCGGCCTTGGTGGCCTTGCCGGCGAGCAGGCGCCAGGCGGTGTAGAGGCCGGCGGCGCCGGCGCCGAAGATCGAGTAGGTCTTCCGTGTCATGGTCTGGTTGCTCGTGATGGTGGAAGGGACGGGACTTGCGTTCATTCGCTGCCGAGGCGTCGCATCTGGCCCGGCAGGTCCTTCTGCGGAATGACGACTTCGACGAGGGTGGGGCGGTCGCGGATGCCCTTGATGCGCTTCAGCGCTGCATTGAGTTCGCTTACGGTCTCGACGCGGATGCCTTCGGCGCCGAAGGCCTTGGCGAGGGCGAGGTAATCCCACTTCGGCAGGATGTCGAAGGCGTCGAAGGTGTGCTGCGGGCCGGGCAGGAAGGCATCCATGTCCACGTAGACCTGTTCGATGGCATACACATGGTTGCTCATCACGAAGATCACCGCGTTGAGATTGTTGCGCGCCAGCGTCGACAGCGACTGGCAGACCATCATGAAGCCTCCGTCGCCTGCCACGGTCCAGGCGCGTTTCCCGCTGCCCAGCTGCGCGCCGCAGGCCGCGCCGGTCTCGAAGCCGATGCACTGCCATGCCGCCGAGGAGACGTAGCTGCCCTGTTTCAGGCCGTAGGCGTTCGTGGCCACGTACATCGCGGAACTGACGCCGTAGGTCATCACGATGTCCTTCAGCATGTCGTGGTCATGCAGGAACTTCATCGAATGCTGGAAGAAGCGGTTGTAGGTGATGACCTCGGGCCTGTCGTCGTAGACCGGGTCCGAGTTCGACGTCCACGGCTCGGGATACTTCGGCTGCGGCGGCGCCTTGACCTTGAGCGGATAGCCCTTCGTCGCCTTGAAGCGGGCGAGCAGGGCTTCCATGAAGTCGCGCATGGTCACGTCGCCGTACTTGAAGTAGCCGGCGCGCACGCCTGCGGTGTCGGCCAGCACCATCTGCGCGTACTTGCCTTCGATCAGCGCCAGGTAGTCGTCGGTGATGATCGTGCCCAGCGCGATCACGCAGTCCGAGGCATCGACGACCTGGCGCACGCTGTCGATCGACGCGGCGTCGGAATACGTGCCGATGAACTTGTCGCCCTTCTCGTCCAGCACGGTCTTGCCGAGCGTGGTCGTGGTGTAGAGGGCGCCGCTGGCGTCGATGATCTTCTTCAGCAGGTCGGACAGGCCGAAGCGCAGCACTTCGACGCCGGCAAGGATGAGCGGACTCTTCGCCTTGGCAATCTGCGTCCAGGCTTGATCCACGGCATTGCGCAGCGCCGCTTCGGGGCTGCGGGTCACGCGCGGCTTCAGCGGTGTCTTCGGCGGTTTCGGACAGGGCTGGCCCCACACTTCCTTGTAGCAGGCGATGTAGACCGGACGCCTGTGCGTGATGGCTTCGACCAGCAGGTTGTCGATCTGCTCCGGCGCACCGACGTTCGTCGACAGCGTGATCGCCTTCACCGTGACGTTCTCGTAGACCTTGCGGTCGGCGTCGAGGTCGCCGGTGGAGTGGTGGAACAGCACGTCGTACATATCGGTGATGTTGCGCGCGTCGGCGCCGGGCGTGGCGCTGATGACCACGATCGGGCTGCGCTCCACCCAGGCGCCTGCGACCGCGTTGAGCGCACTGAAGGTGCTCACGCCGAACTGCAGCGACACCGCCGCGAGGCCGCGCGTGCGGGCATAGGCGTCGGCGGCGTACGCGGCGTCGAGTTCGTTGATCGCGCCGATGGTGCGGATGCCGTCGAAATGCTCCAGCGCCTGGGTGAAGTGCTTCACGTAGTCGCCGGGGATCTGGAAGACGTCGGTGACGTCGAGCTGCTTGAGGCGGGTGAGTAGGTAGTCGGCGACGGTGAAGGGCTGCGGCGCGGCGGCGCGTCCGCTGCGGCGGCGTGGGCTGCGGGTCATGGCGATCTCCGGAAGGCAGGCTGCGACGGCCGCGCGGGGACGCGCCAGGCATCCATGCGTGGACGAGCGGTGTCGTGGGTGTGGTCGGCGTGGCGTCGTGCGTTCATCGCGGGAGTCCCTTCTCCGGCAGTGCGCGCATCCCCCGTGCGCGTTGACGAGGCCAAGGTCGTCCTCGCAGGCAGGGAAGTCAAGCTGGCCTGGTCGATGTCGCGGCCTCGCCAGCACAGGAGTGGCGGCGGGAATCCCGCTTGAAACCAGCGTTTCCGTGGCGATCGACGACGCTGCAGGGCGCGCGGTCCGATGCGTCACTGATCCGGAACTGATCCCGGTCGCGACGATCCGTGGGGCGCTCGGGACGCCGCGTCGCGGCAGGCGCGGTCGACGGCCTTGAGCAGGGTCGGCAGGCGATGCGCGCCGTGCATGGCGAGGAGGTGTGCCTTGGCGTCGGCCAGCGGCAGCCCGACGGCGCTGGCATACAGCGGTCGAGCGCTGTCGCCGCGCAGCACCTCGTGGTCCGCGCCGATGCCGACGAAGGCCGTCTTCGCCACGCCGATCACCGGCACGCGGCCGTCGAGCGCATCGAACAGGTGCTTGCCCAGGCCGGGGCGGCCGTGGTCGTCGAGGAAGACATGGCCATCGACGACGATGAGGGCCGGCTGCAGGGCGTGCTCGCGCAGCAGGCCGAGCAGGCAGGGCAGTTCGCGGCGATAGAACGCGCCGGGTTCGTAGGGCGCGACCGCCTCGAAGCGGCTGATGCAGATGCGCGACGGCCGCTCATCGCGCCAGTCCTCGAAACACACGCCCGCCGCGACCGCGCCGGGTTCGGTGTAGTGGACGTCGACGGCGAGGATCATGATGCCTCCGTGTCGTCGATCATGTCTTCGATCGGAGCCTGCGTCAGTGCCAGCTGCGCCAGCTTTCGCGCCAATCCTTCGGGCGTGTTGAGCGTGTGCACATAGCGGCCGTCGGGTTTGCGATAGGACAGGACGGCGCCATCTTCGAGCAGGACGAGTTCGATCGGATCCGCCGCATGGGGCGAGCGGCACTGCTGCATCGTCGCGTCATCGCCGACGAGCATTGCCGGCGGGGTCGCTGCGCGATCTGTCTTGAGCACGTATCGCCCGGGGCAGTTCGGGATCGGCGTCCAGTCGAGGCTTGCGAGCAACGTCTCGAAGCGCATGGCGGTTTCAGCCGACCGGCGTGCCGTCCGGATTGCGCTCGATCATCCACAGGCCGCCCCAGAGCTTGAGGTCCAGTTCGTAGCCGTCTCGTTGCTTTGCGACCAGCCAGGCGGGGGCCTGCGCGCGCGGCACGGTGTGGACGATGATGTCCTCGCCGTCGACACCGCCGCCATCGCCGACCTTCACCAGCTCGGTGGCGCGCACGAAGGCGATGCGTTCGTTGCTCATCCCCGAGGAGGTGGGGCCGACCAGCAGCACTTCGACCTTCTGCGGTTCCCAGCCGGTTTCCTCGGCCAGCTCGCGGCGTGCGGCATTTTCGAGGGTGTCTTCGAGGCCGTCGCCGTGGCTCAGGTCGCCGACCAGTCCGGCGGGCATCTCGATGGTGCGCGCGCCCAGCGGCACGCGGAACTGCTCGACGAACAGCACTTCATCCTGTGGCGTGACCGCAACGATGATGACCGCCATGCCGTTCTTGCCATGGGTGCGTTCGGCGTATTCCCACTGGCCGCGGCGCTTCATGCGCAGCCACTTGCCTTCGTACAGGGTCTCGTCGCGATCGGTCATGCGGGCCTCAGAAGTCGTCGGGAAGGGAAGGTGCGTGCGCGGCGAATTCCAGCCCGCCGAGCGTGTACGCGCGGCGCCGGGTCATCGGACCGAAGCGCAGCGTCTCGCATACGGTGCCGAGCGCGTCGGCATCGGCCGACTGCCGCGCGAAGCGCGGATGCGCGCCGTCCAGCGGCGCGTCGCAGGCGATCGTGGTGAGCTGGCGGAAGAGCAGGGCGTTGTCGCGGTGTTCGCGCAGCTTCGCGGCGGCCTGCGCGGCGCCGCGAAAGCGCAGGAAGGGCACTTCGTCGACGCGGCGCAGCAGGCTGTCGAGGTCGCCGAAATGCGCGAGCAGCACCGCCGCCGTCTTCGCGCCGACGCCGGGCACGCCGGGAATGTTGTCGACCGCATCGCCGCACAGCGCGAGGTAGTCGGCGATCTGGTGCGCCTCCACGCCGTGCCGCGCCTTCACGCCGTGCGCGCCCCAGCGCTGGTTGCGCGCGTAGTCCCATTGTTCGTCGCCGATGTGCAGCAGCTGCGACAGGTCCTTGTCGGCGGACAGGATGATGCCGCGATGGCCGTCGGCGCGGGCGCGCGTCAGCGCGCTGCCGATCAGATCGTCGGCCTCGTAGTCGTCGTGGCGCAGCACGCTCAGTCCCAGCGCCGCGCACAGCGCCTTGCAGTGCGCGAACTGGCGCTTCAGTTCCTCCGGCGCGGGATCGCGGTTGGCCTTGTAGGCCGGGTACAGGCGATTGCGGAAACAGGCGTCCAGCGCTTCGTCGAAGGCCACCGCGATGTGCTGCGGCCGCTCGCGCTCGAGCACGTCGAACAGGAAGCGCGCGAAGCCCTGCACGGCGTTGGTCGGCCAGCCATCGCTGTCGCGGAATTCGTCCGGCATCGTGTGCCAGGCGCGGAAGACGTAGATGCTGGCGTCGATCAGGTAGACCGGCGCGGCCTGCGCATCGGCAGCGCTCATGCAGGCGTCCAGTCGGTCAGCAGCGCCGCCGGATCGGGGCGTTCGCGCTCCGGCGCCTCGACCTGGGGCGTGCCGATGTGGATGAAGCCGGCGACCACTTCGTCGTCGGCCACGCCCAGCGTGGCGCGGATCACCGGGTCGTAGGCGGCCCAGCCGGTCAGCCATTGCGCGCCGAAGTCCATCGCGTGCGCGGCCTGGAGCAGGGCGAAGCAGACGCAGCCGGCGGTGAGCAGGCGTTCCTGGGTCGGGATCTTCTCGTCCGGGCCCTGCTTGGCGATCACCGCGACGATGACCGGGGCGAAGGAGAAGCGCTTGCGGTCCTTGTCGACCACGGCGTCCGAAGCTGCGGGGTCGCGCTCGCGGCTGCGTCGGGCGAGAATGTCGCCCAGAGCGTGACGGGCGTCGCCTTCGATCCTGAGGAAGCGGAACGGCACCCGCTTGCCATGGTCGGGGATCCGGACCGCGGACTGCAGTATTCGGAGCAGCTCGTCACGGTTCGGTCCCGGACCGCCCAGCAGTCGACTGGGTACCGACCGTCGGCCGTCGAGCAATTGCAATCGTTGCTGCTGATGATTTGCGAGTCGGGTCACAGACGCCTCAGTACGGTTTGAAGGATCGTATCGTCTGGGTGTCCAGACGCCTCATTCTCCCCCGAATCCCCCCGAGACGACACCATGGACGACAACAGCCGGTATTACCCTGGCCGATCGCCCGCTCCACCCCGCCCTAGTTCCGACAAGGTCTACGAAACGCTGCGCCGCGATACGGTGACGGCGTTGTCGGGCGTGCTTGCCGGCTTCTGGGGCGACATCGAGGAGCAGGTGCGACTGGCTGCGATCGCCAGCCACGACAGCCGCGCGATCTACGACGACCGTCTCGCCATCCGCCTGCTCAACCAGCGTGCGCTGGAGCTGGCCAACCGCTATCGCGACTCCCTCGAATCCGCGTTCGACGCCTGGCGCAACCCGCGCCCGCGCCCGGTCGAGAACAAGAGCATGAGCCTGATGTCCGAGGCCCAGCTCGAATCGCACCTGTCCGGCCAGCAGATCATCGAGCTGCTCGAACACCAGCTGATGCACCCGCTGCAGATGATGCACGAGCGTCTCGACGCGCTGGCCACCGCGCTGGGCCTGCCGCGTCAGTCGCCCGAGGTCAATCCGCTGCGTCCCGAAGTGCCGGTCACGGCCTTCGTGAAACTCTTTTCCGAAGACGACCTCACGCCCGAGCTGCGCCGGTTGATCTTCCTCCAGCTCGAGAAGCGCCTGTCGAAGGTGCTCGTCGAGCTGTACGCCAAGGTCAACGAGATCCTGGACGTCGGTTTCGCGCCGCGCGAGCAGGTGCAGCCGGACATCCCGCAGGCGCAGTCGCCGCAGGCCGGCTGGACGCCCGACGGCGGTCTGGTCGAGGGCCGTCCGCAGCAGCCCCCGTATCCCGGCCAGGGTCATGCCCAGGCTCCGCAGGGCTATGGCCAGCCGCAGCCCGGCTACGGCCAGGCACCCGCCGGTTATGGCCAGCCCGGCCCGAACCCCGGCTGGGGCTACGGCCAGCAGATGCAGAACATGCACGGCCAGCCGATGCAGGGCGCACCGATGCAGGGCATGCCCATGCAGGGCGCGCCGATGCCCGGCCAGCCGTATGGCGCGCCGTCGGCTTCCCCGATGCTGGGCGACGGCACCGGCCGTCCGCTGCGCTACCGCGAATCCGTCCACCAGCAGCTGCGCGCCTGGCGCCAGACCGTGCTGCGTCCCGGCTCGATGCCGCCGCCGCCCTCGTCGATGGTCGGCGTGCGCGTGCTGGGTCCGCAGGAACTGCTCGGCATCGCCTCGATGCTGCAGGGCGACGACCCGGCGCCCTACGTGCGCGCGATCGCCGGCGACGACCAGCGCCCGCTGTCGGCGGTGATCCGCGACCAGATCGTCAGCGGCTCGCGCCAGCTCGGCTACGACCCCACCCAGACCCGTTTCAGCGAGCTGGACGAGGACGCGATCGACCTCGTCGGCATCCTCCTGCAGACCCTGGCCCGCAGCCATGCCGCGCTGACCCGCTCGCGCGCCTTGTACGGCCGCCTGGTCGGTCCCTACCTCAAGCTCGCCCTGGCCGACGACAGCCTGTTCGACCAGCGCGCCCATCCCGGCCGCAAGCTGCTGGAAGCGCTGAGCGAAGCCTGCGACGGCAACACCGGCGAATCGCCGCAGGATCAGCAGACCCTGACCCACGCCGAACTGGCGGTGGATCGCGTGGTCGAGGAATACCGCGACGACAAGGCGATCTTCGAACTCGCCGCATCCGAGCTGCGCGATCACCTGGACAACCAGAAGCGCATGCGCGAAGTCGCCGAGCAGCGCGCCGCCGAGGCCGTGGGTGGCCGCGAGCGCCTGCAGCACGCCCGTCGCGCGGTGGACGAACTCGTCGCCTCGCGCCTGGCCGAGCGCCCGCTCACCGACGGCATCGCCGAATTCCTCACCGGGCACTGGCGCCATCACCTGGTCCAGACCTGGCTGCGCGAAGGCCCGAGTTCGGCGCAGTACATCTCGGCCGTGTCCATCGGCGAAAGCCTGGTGCAGGCCGATGCCTACGCCATGCGTGCCGAGGGTGGCCGCGTCGCCGACAAGATCCTCGAACTGCAGGCGCCGCTCGGACGCTGCTACGCCAGCTGCGGCCTTGACGCCGTCGCCGCGCGCGACTCGCTGTCGAAGATCGTCTCCGCGCTGGCCTTCCCGGATCGCGCGCGCATGCGCCACACGCTGCCGGTCGAGGAAGACGTCGCTGCCGCGGTCGAGCCGAACGATGCCGCCAACTGGGGCGGGCTGCGCGTGGTCGGCGGGACGGACTCGCTGGATTTCGATCCCGCGCTCGCCGCGCGCCTGCGCCGCCTGCGCGTGGGCCAGAACCTGCGCCTGATCGAGGAAGATGGCCAGGAAACCGCCGGCCGCATCGCCTGGGTCAGCCCGCTGACCTCGCGCTTCCTGATCGTCAACCGCCGCGGCATGCGCAAGCTGGTGGTGACGCCGGAAGAGCTGGCCGCTCTGGTCGCGAAGAACCGCGTGATCCTGCGCTCCTCGGAAGCGCCGTTCGACGAGGCCATGCGCCAGATGTGGCAGACCCTCAACCAGTCGCGCAGCGCCGTCAGCGGGATTGCCTGAGCGGGCTGACCCGAAGCCAGCGCAGGCGCGACCCCGGGCAGTCGGCATCACTGCCGGCGGCCCGTTCGTTTGCGGATGCCATGCCTTGCACCCGGCCGTCGCGCGCGTTGCCGGGAGGGTGTCGGACCCGCACCCCCGGCCCGCGACCGCAGCCGGTTATGCGTTTTCGTTGTGGCGCAATATCGCCGCTGCAGGAGAGCGGTCATCGCAACCTGATAGGATGCCGGTCACCCAACGAAGGCGCTAGGAGTGCGGGCAATGGCGGAAGCGAGTGCAGGTGCGGCGGCGAAGGTGGTCATCGGTTCGGTGCGTGAAACCGCACCCGGCGAACGGCGCGTCGCGCTGACGCCCGAGACCTGCAAGAAGCTTGTCGCAGCGGGCGCCACGGTTCGCGTCGAACGCGGCCTCGGCAAGGCCGCCCACCAGCCCGACAGTGCCTACGCCGATGCCGGCGCGGACGTGGTCGACAGTGCCGACGCCGTGCTCGCCCAGGCCGACATCGTGGTCTGCGTGCAGCCGCCGCCGGCCGCCGCCATCGCCTCGATCAAGTCCGGCGCCGTGCTGGTCGGCATGCTCCAGCCGCAGGCCGATGCCGCGCGCGGCGAAGCCATCCAGGCCCGCAGCCTCGTCGCCTTCCCGCTCGAACGCCTGCCGCGCACCACGCGCGCCCAGGCCATGGACATCCTCAGCTCGCAGGCGGGCATGGCCGGCTACAAGGCCGTGCTGATCGCCGCCCAGCTGGCGCCCAAGTTCTTCCCGATGCTGACCACCGCCGCCGGCACCATCCGCCCGTCGAAGGTGCTGATCATCGGCGCCGGCGTCGCCGGCCTGCAGGCCGTCGCCACCGCCAAGCGCCTCGGCGCGCAGGTCGAAGGCTTCGACGTGCGCCCGGAAACCCGCGAGCAGATCGAATCGCTCGGCGGCAAGTTCCTCGACCTCGGCGTCAGCGCCGCCGGTGAAGGCGGCTATGCGCGCCAGCTCACCGACGAGGAGCGCGCCCTGCAGCAGCAGCGCCTCGCCGACCACCTCAAGGGCGTCGACGTGATCGTCTCGACCGCCGCCGTGCCCGGCCGCCCCGCGCCGAAGATCGTCAGTGCTGCGATGGTCGCGGGCATGAAGCCCGGCAGCGTGATCGTCGACCTCGCCGCCGAGACCGGCGGCAACTGCGAACTGACCCGTCCGGGCGAGACGATCGACCATGAAGGCGTCACCATCGCCGGGCCGCTCAACCTCGCCAGCAGCGGCGCCATGCACGCCAGCGACATGTTCGCGCGCAACGTCTTCAATTTCGTCTCGCTGCTGCTCGACAAGCAGGGCGCATTGCAGTTCGACTGGAACGACGAACTGCTGGCGAAGACGGTCTGGCCGGAGCGCGCGGCGTCCTGAGTCCTCCCGCGGGCGGGCGGCATGTCCTGAACCGCCCCCGCCTGTCGTTCGCCCGGGCAGAGCCCGAGGCTTGCCTGGCGTGATGGCCGGGCCTACCCTCGGGGCAGGCCGACGGCGTCCCGAGCGGCGCCGTTCGATGAAGGAAGACCCGCAGGAGGCCGCGACATGCGTGAATCGTTCGAAGGGCAGTCACCGGAACCGCAGGACACGCGAGGTGCCCATGGTGTCGCCCTGGCCCCGCCCGAGCGCGAAGGTCCCATGCTGCAGGCGCCGCAGAAGCCGCGCGAACTGGAGATGAGCGCAGGCGAACGCGAACTGTTCGTCCGCGCCGTGCATCTGGTGCAGAACAAGGCCGGCCTCAGTGAGGACGAAGCGCGCAAGGTCGCCACCGATGTCGTGCTCACCGCGCGCACCACGCCCGGCCTGTCGGAAAAGCCCGAATACATGGACGTGCGCAACGGCCACGTCATGCTCGCGCAGAAGATCGACAAGGAGCCGATCTTCAGCGGCTACGTGAACATCGAGCAGTCGAAGGCGCAGAGCGAGCAGCAGGTGACCGCGAAGGTCGACCAGCACGAGCGCGTGGTGCAGGAACGCCAGGCTCGCGACGCCGAGCGCGAGGCCAAGCCGCTGGCCCAGGCCGTCGAGGATCGCGTCACCAACAGTTTCACGTTCTCGCGTTCGATCTGATGATTTCTCCTTCCCCCGCGTGCGGGGGAGGATCTCGCATCTTGAACCCTCTCCCCACGCTTGGAGGAGAGGGCGCATCTTGAACCCTCTCCCCCACGCGTGGGGGAGAGGGCAGGGTGAGGGGGGGGCGGTTCGGGTGAAATCGGCTTTGATGCCGAGACCCAACGCCAAGGCCCCCCTCATCCCAACCCTCTCCCCCGCATGCGGGGGAGAGGGCGCACCACGAACACTTTCCTCCAGGCGTGGAGGAAAGGCCGCACTTTGAACCCTCTCCCCCACGCGTGGGGGAGAGGGCAGGGTGAGGGGGCGCGGTTCGGGTGAAATCAGCTTTGATGCCGATACCCAACGCCAAGGCCCCCCTCATCCCAACCCTCTCCCCCGCATGCGGGGGAGAGGGCGCACCACGAACACTTTCCTCCAGGCGTGGAGGATGAGGTCGCATCACGACACTTCCCCGCATGCGTGGCGGAGAGGCCGCACCTTGAACCCTCTCCCCCACGCGTGGGGGAGAGGGCAGGGTGAGGGGGCGCAGAACAGACCATGCTTCATGCAGCACATGCTGCATACGACAACGGCGCCCGAGGGCGCCGTTGTCGTGTCTGCCTGCGACCTGCCGGTTACTGCTTCGCCGGCGCCGCCACATCCGTGGCCGGCGCGGCTGGCGCGGCCTTCGGCACTGCCGGCGGATTCGCCGCCATCATCCTGTCGCGCGCGGCGCGGAACGGATTGCCCGCATACCAGTTCGGCCAGAGGCTGGTGTCGTGCACCAGCGCGAGGCCCACCTCGAACAGCGTCGCGAGGTCCTGCATCGTGCCGTCGAGCTTCCACGTCGCCGGGTCGTACTCGTCGTCCGGCTTGTGGTAGCGATGCTCGTTGTAATCCTTGCCGGCCGCTTCGCCCGCAGCGGTGCCGCCTTCGAACAGGTCGGTGCCGCCATCGGCGTAGAGCGCGGGCACGCCGGCCTTGGCGAAGTTGAAGTGATCGGAGCGGAAGTAGTAGCCGCCGGCCGGGTTGGATTCCTCGACCAGCGTGCGGCCCTGACGCTCGGCGATCGGCTTGAGGATGTCCTCCATTTCCGAATTGCCCTTGCCGACCACGGTCAGGTCGCGGGTGCGACCGGACACGCTCATCGCATCGATGTTGATCACGCCGACAGTGCGGTCCAGCGGGATGCTCGGATGCGCGACGTAGTACTTCGAACCGAGCAGGCCGGATTCCTCCAGCGTCACCGCCATGAACAGCGCGGAACGCTTCGGTTTCGGCCCCTTGGCCATCGCTTCGGCGATCTCCAGGATGCCGGCCACGCCGGTCGCGTTGTCCACCGCGCCGTTGTAGATGTTGTCGCCCGGCTCGCCGTCGTGCTTGCCCAGGTGATCCCAGTGCGCCATGTAGACCACGGCTTCCTCGGGACGCTCGCTGCCCGGCAGCAGGGCCATCACGTTGCGCGATTCCTTCTCGGCGATCGTGCTCTTCAGGGTCACGCTGGCCTTGGCCGGCAGGGTCACCGGCTTGAAGCCGCGCTTGCCCGCCGCAGTGCGCATCGCATCGAGATCGAGTCCGGCGTTGGCGAACAGCGCCTTCGCCTGCTCGCCGGTGATCCAGCCCTGCAGCGGCACGCGCGGCGCCGGGTCGTCCGCCGCACGCAGGTCGTACTGCGCGCCGGACCAGGAATTCTTCACCACGTCCCAGCCGTACGACGCGCCTTCGGTGTCGTGGATGATCAGCGCCGCGGCCGCGCCCTTGCGGCCGGCTTCCTCGAACTTGTAGGTCCAGCGGCCGTAGTAGGTCATGCGGTTGCCGTCGAACAGCGTCGCGTCCTTGCTGTGGAAGCCCGGGTCGTTGACGAACATGACCACGGTCTTGCCCTTCACGTCGACGCCCGCGTAGTCGTTCCACTTCTGCTCCGGCGCATCCACGCCGTAGCCGACGAACACCAGATCGCTGCCCTCGATCTTCACTTCCGGCTGGCCCGTGCGCGTGCCGACCACCATGTCGGTGCCGAACTTCAGCGTGCGCGGCGTGCCCTTCACGTCGATGGTCATCGTCGTCGATTCGTCGGCCGTGGTTTCCATCATCGGCACGACCTGGAAATAGCTGTCGCCATTGCCCGGCTTCAGGCCCATGCGCTCGAACTGCGCCTTCAGGTACTGGACCGTCTTCTCCTCGCCCGGCGTCCCCGGCGCGCGACCTTCGAACTCATCCGACGCCAGCACGCGCACATGCTCGGCGAAATCCGCGGGATCCAGCGCATCCTTGAACGCGAACGCAGCCGGCTTCGCGGCTTCCGCCTCCGGCTTCGCAGCCGGCGCATCCTCGCCCTTGCACGCGCTCAGCGCAGCAGCGGCAGCGAGGGACAACAACAGGGTCTTGGGCAATGAACGGCTCATCGTACGGTCTCGGTATTTCCTGACGAACGGAAGCCGGAGTGTACGACGCCCGGACCGGCGGCGGGTGTGCGGGGAATGCCGGAGGCGGGCTTGAACCCTCTCCCCCACGCGTGGGGGAGAGGGCAGGGTGAGGGGGTGTTTGGCTGCGGATGACCTGGCGGGTGGGGTCGGGCGTCAAAGCCCCCTCACCCCAACCCTCTCCCCCGCGCGCGGGGGAAGAGCCTGCCCCGTACTTGATACGGGGTCGCGAAGGGTGCAAACGCTCTCTCCTTCCCCCGCCTGCGGGGGAAGGTTGGGATGGGGGCGAGGCCTGCCAAGATCAGGTGCTGCTTCAGGCCGCCCATGCAGTTAGGCCCCCTACACATCGCCGCTCAGGCGCGGCATGCTTGTGACGCCAAGAAGGCGCAGAGGGGCGAAGGATGGCGAAGTTGCACCCAATATCGGGGGGCTGCGAGGACCCGCAGCGGAAAGCGGACGTGGTGTTCATCCACGGCTTGGGCGGGGATGCTTTCAAGACCTGGCGGTATGGTGATGGCGACGAGACCTCATGGCCGCACTGGGTGGCGGAAGCGTTCCCGGAGGTTGGGGTATGGTCGCTAGGCTACGAGGCCGGGCCGAGCAATTCCTTGGGTGCCTTGGCCAATCTCTTTCGTCTTGGAAAGCGAACTGCGGCTGATGGCATGTCGCTGCCGGATCGCGCCGCGCAGGTGCTTGATCTCTTGCGTCTCGACGAACGCTTCCGTGGTAGACGCCCCATTGTCTTCGTTTGTCATAGCCTTGGCGGGTTGTTGGCCAAGCAGATTATTCGCCAAGATAACGACAATGCCGTCAGCGGAAACGTCCTGCCCATAAGCAGTCGTACCGCAGCAATTCTGTTTCTGGCAACGCCGCATCATGGAGCGAATCTTGCCTCATTAGCGAATCATTTCTCTGCCATCTTCGGCCCATCTGCAAGTCTAAGAGCACTAAGTGCGCATGATCCGCATTTGCGAAATCTATACAACTGGTACAGAAATTACGCCCCCAAGCTTGGCATCTCGACGCAGGCCTATTATGAGGGGCGCGAAGTACTCGGTTTCCGTATTGTCGACGAAACCAGCTCGCAGCCGGGAGTGGGGACGGATGCGGTGATGTTGGACGAGGACCATCTGTCTATTGCCAAGCCACGTGATCGGAGTGCGCAAGTCTGTCTCGCGCTGAACGATCTGCTGCGCACGGCGTTAGAGGCTTCCGTCAATGCGCGTGGCGAGAGTGGTTTGTCTGGCGGAACAGAGCGTCGAGAGATGGCGGTTTCCTCGGCCGGCGTGCGACTTCCAGGTCTTGTCGCCCCATTGATGACTCTCGATTCGAGTGCGAAGAAGTCCTTCGGCGAGGGCGGCTCTGGTGATGCCGTGGTTTCGCCAAGCGGCACTGCGAACGGTGGGGCTGTCAAGAGGGAGCGTCCGGCTCCGAGTGCTGAAAAGTCAGATGCCAACTCGGCATCCAGGATGGGTGCGGGAGACTTGGGGCCACAGGTGTTTATCAGCTACGCCGCAAACGACCCCGACTGGACGCAGGAGCGAGTCATGCGATTTGCGGAAGAATTGGACGCGTTGCCGGTTCTTGTGCGTCTGGATGTGCGATTCCAGGAGTCTACAGGCGAGAAGCTTGCGCCTGCGGATTGGCGGCGTTGGATGCAGGAGTCATTGGACGTTGCGACGAATATTGTCTGCCTGTGTTCGGAGCGTTACTCGCAGGCATGGGAAAGAGAAGAATCTCTGTCGGGTGGGTGCGGTGTCGCATTCGAATCTTCAAGAATCGAGCGGTATTTGTACGACAAGAAGCAGAACAATAAGGGGCGTGTACTCGCTTTGATGATCGCGAACCGATCGGATGTGATTCCGCCCGCGCTGCGGGATGCATGTCCGCAGTACGTTTGGGGCGATGAGAATGACGATCGATTGTTGCGTACGCACTTGTCAAAAAAGAAAAGTGTGAATGACTCCCCGGAGGGTCGAGAAAGCGAATCTTCAGCCGCTGACGACGGCAATCCTGGATATGGGCAGACGCAGGGCGCAGGTTTCAATTCAGGTGGACAAGGTGAGCGCCCGTCGCCCATCGACGACAACATGCTCCGTCATCAGGCTGGACATGCCATCAAGAGCCTCGAACGGGCAAAAGGATATTGGGCGGCGTTGCAAGCATCGGAAAATCTCAACAATTGGCTGACGCCGGCAGGCATGGCTTCGCCGACCGCATTCATTGAAGCCTTGCATGGTCTATCGCCCGAGCTAAAGACCGGGACGATGCTTGAGTTGCGGGAAGTGTTCAAAGAAGCGAAGCCGGATTTCGTCGGGCAGGAGGCGGTGGACTCTGCCGCCGCGACGGTTGCCTGTTTTTTATACTGCGCGTGTTCGTTGATCACGGTGGAAGCCTGCGGTGCAGTGATTGCTTTGCCTGCAGTGAATGAGCGTGAGGGCGCGCATCTGTTGGCGAGCCTGATTGCGTTGGTCATGGCTGGTGGGCGTCTCGAATTGCGCCATGGTGTTGGTTTTCTGCCGCGAGGCAGTGGCACGTATTACCTCCAAAGCACTGCGGTCGATGAACAGTTCGACTTCGAGCGTCAGCTTTATTTCCAGCTTCTTGGGGATCGTCGTAATCTCGCTCAGAGCCAAAAAATCGGCCCGCTGTCCCCTGGCGAGCGCAGGGAGCTGTCGGTCGCCCTCGATAACCTGCGTGGGCGGGGCGTTCGTACCCGAGCCATGTGCTTCATCATCGATGGGGGCGCATCCTCGGTCGTAGGCGTCGATGTGGCTTACACCATCGGCGTGCCCGTATTTCATGCCAGTGCTGAGGTTGCGAGCATCATATTCGGCGTGCACGAGGCGGACATCGTGTGGCATCTGAAGTACCTGTGGAAGGATGTGTGCGCCTACCATGCCCCTGATGCTGATGACGCGTCGCCTGAGTGATCTGATCTGATGTGATTGCTCGTCTGTCCATTCCTGAGACGTCTTTTACTCTCTGATATTCTGCCGAGTCCCGAACATGACGACGTCGTCCAACCCATTTACCCAGGCACTTGCGAACACCTCCGCCCTTCTGCCCGCCTGCGACCGATTCGAGGCCGCACATCATCGTTGGAGCGGACGCGAGTTGGATGCGCTCGCCCTGGCCTATGCTGCTCGTCGGCCCTTGCTGGTGCGGGGCGAGCCGGGCAGCGGCAAGAGTCAGTTGGCGCGGGCTGCGGCGGTGCTGATGCGCGCCGCCGCACCTCGGGTGCAGGTCATCCATCCGCGTTTCGAACCGCGCGATCTGTTGTATCGCTACGACACCATCCGCCGACTCGCGGACGCCAATGCCCCCGGTGCCAATGTGGATGACAAGAACTACGTGCAGCCGGGCGTGCTTTGGCTGGCTTGGGCTGATGCAGCGCAGTCGCGGCCTGCGGTGGTGCTGGTGGACGAGATCGACAAGGGCGATGCTGATGTCCCCAACAGTTTGTTGGAAGTGCTTGGGCAGCGCAGCTTCCGCGTGGATGAAGTTCCCGGCATGGCCACGCCCGCGTTGCCTCCCGGCGCGATGCCTCTGGTGGTGATCACCACCAACGAGGAGCGCGAACTGCCCGCCGCGTTCGTTCGCCGCTGCGTCGTTCTCAACCTCAATCCGCCCGTACGCGAGCCCGAATTGCGCAAGTGGTTGCATGATCGCGTCGAAGCGCATTTCTCGACGATGCAGCCGCTGGCGCCGGAAGTCGTGCAGCTTGCGCTGACCCAGGTGCTGACCGACCGCCGCGAGGCCGAGCGGCTGGGCTATCCGAAAGTCGGACTTGCCGAAGCACTCGACCTACTGACGGCCTTGGCTGACATTACCCGCGATGTGCCCGATGCCCAGCGCAAGGTCGCGCAGGAAGAGTGGCTGGGGCGGATCAGCGCATATGCGCTGGTCAAACATGCGGGCACTGATCCGGGGCAGTCCAGGCCGCCAGTCAAGCCTGAGCCTGACGCCCGCAACGCGTCCGACGGCGCCTGAGTCGTCGATGCCTGCGCAAGTCGGCCGTGCGGATCTGTTGCGTGCGCTCGCTCTGGGGCGCGCAGGCGCCATGGCGCTGGACCATACCGACACGCTGTGGTGGGGCTATGTGCCGCCCGAACCGGAATTGCCTCGGACAGAAGAGATCGGCGAGTCGTTGGAGTTGCGCCTTCCTCCCAATGAACGTCCACACGCGCCACAAACGGGTACGACCCGCGCGCGTAGCGCGCTTCGCATGCCCGAAGTCTGGGAGGCGGAACGGCTCCCGGATCGTCGCAACGAACAGCCTGAGGCGCCCGTGCGTCTCGCCGCATTCGAAGCGCTGGAACTCCAGCCAGCCGATGAACCCCAGGGCCGGTGCCAAGACCTGCTCCCGTTGCCGAGGTTGGCAAGACCGCTGGCGGCGCACTTACGCCGTACACAGCCCGGTGGCATCGACCTAGACGCATTGATGCGGGCGAGTGCGCGCCGCCAATGGCCGCGTCGGTTGCCGCGCCTCGACAGACAGGCATGGCCGGCGACCTTGGTCGTGATGATTGACGCCAGCACCGATCTGTTTCCTTATCGCTATGACATGTTCCGCGTCGTGGCCTTGTTGCAGGCGCTGGTGCCGCGCGCACAGCTACAGGTGAGGATGGGCGCAGATGGCCCGTTTGGACCCTGGAGAGGTTTGCACGCCGAACACTTGGCGGAAGACAGCGACGACGGCATCCGTCCGCAGCCGGCAGCCACTTATCTGTTGCTGTCCGATCTGGGTCTGCTGCGGCCTGCATCGGAAATCTCTCGCGCCTGGATGGCTTGGCTGGCACACGCGCAAGTCCGGCAGTGCGCGTGTGTCGCGCTCGCCCCCGTTGCCGCCGAAGATGTCGATTTGGATTTGGCGGGATGTGTGCGCCTGCTGCGATGGTCGCCCGATAGCCGGCTCCAGCTGGAGCGCGGTCGGCCGCAAACCGACATCGAAGGATCGAGCCATGACGATTGCGATGCGCTGCGCGAACTGCTGGCCTGTCTATCGGCGACCTTGCGCATGGATCCGCCGATGTTGCGCACGCTCAGGCAGAACAGCCGAAACCCTCGGGACGCATCGCTGGAAGGCAGGCTATGGGCACACGCCGACGTGCGCAGTACGACCTATGCCTGTCTGCGGCCGGAGCGCGTCGAGTTCCATCAAGCCGAATTTCGTCGGCGATCCGATAATCACTGGAACGCATTGCGAAACGCCTGCGCTTCTGATCATGCCCATTGGCCGCTGGGCATGCGCGTGGTGGACGAGATGCAGCAGCTGACGGCTGCGCCTCGACAGGACGCTGCGTTGGTGAGCCGACTGCATCATGACCTGTTGCGTCTGGCGTATAGTCTGCGCAGCGAAGACGCTGAGCGCGATGCGCTCAAAAGCACTGCCGACTATGTCCTGCGCCGAGCTTCTTACGAAGCGCGCACCCATCTGGCCTCCGCGCTCGACACCCTGGCGCAAGCCGCTGGCCAGCCCCTCGGTACGCGCCTGCGTTGGTCCCTGTTGCAGCGCGGTGAACGGCTTTACGTTGCCCCTGAGGTGGAGGCGGGTGCCTCGGGGCCAGGTGTCGTGCTGTGCAGCGACATCGGGCAAGCGTCGCCTGGTGAACTGATGCGCGTTTCCCTGCCTCGGAAAGCTGCCGAGTATCTGCGTTTGCCGCAACAGGGCTTGTTGGCGCTACCGCATATGGAGCACGGTAGTGCCGTCGTACTGGGGGGCGTCGAAACGCGGCTTCATCGTCGCAGGCGGACGCGTGGGATTTGGGGTTGGCGGCAGAGCGATCAAGGCTTGAAGGAGATCATTGATCTGCCTTGGTCAAATGAGTGGAGCCTTCCTGCGAACGACTCATCCTCCTTTGAAGCGGTTGTTCGTGATGTGCTTGGCAACAATGTATTCGTCGCGGTCGACCGTGACAGGTATGGCGTCGTTCTTGGTCTCAGACCCGAGGCGCTTGTCGGTGCATTTCTGAAGCGTGATGCGTTCATCCGCTTCCGCTACCTCGAACCCGCCACCTTTCTCCAAGGCTCCCCCCAAGGCACTGGCGACGGCGATGAGCGCCCTCAACATCCAGTCACTCTCACCCGGGGCCTCTGGCTGGCCGAAACCCCCTGCACCCAGGCGTTGTGGCAGGCGGTGATGGGCAAGAACCCGAGTCATTTCAAAGACGGCGAGGACGCGCCCCGGCGGGCGGTGGAGAACGTGACATGGGACGATGTGACGTCATTCCTGCAAAAGCTGCAGCCGCTGCTGCCGCCCGGTTGCGAGGCGGTGCTGCCGACCGAGAGCCAGTGGGAATACGCCTGTCGTGCCGGCACGCAGACCGAGTACTGGTGGGGTGATGAACCCGATGCAAGTAAGGCCAATCTCGACACGGAGGGCAACCGGACGTGGAACGACCAGGACGGCACCCCCGTGGACCGCTACCTACCCAACCCCTGGGGGCTGTACGACATGCACGGCAACGTCTGGGAATGGTGTGCCGACTGGAGCCGCGAGTATGCCGCCGAGCCGGCGCGGGACCCGGAGGGGCCCGGCGCAGGCGACTCGCGCGTGGTGCGCGGCGGGTCGTGGATCTCCCACCCCGGCTTCGCGCGTGCCGCCTCCCGCAACGGGTGGCACCGCAGGGACGCGTACCAGGACCTGGGGTTCCGTTTCGCCCTGAGGTCTCCAGTCGGGCCGGAGGCCCGGCCCGGAGGGCCAGGCGCATCGCGCCGGGGGGGGGCGGCCGGAGGCCGCATCGACGGGGCGGATGCCTTGCCGAGCAATTTCACGGTGAGAGCTGTACCAGCAAGCGGCTTGCCTTCAGATGGTTTTCGTTCCGGAATCAATCCGAACGAGGACTCAACATGATCGTGTATGGTCCTGACTCTTATACAGTGCAGCGGGCCGAGGGCGCGCTGAATTTCATGAGGCTCGGTTCTCGTGAATGAGATCGCCGTGACAAGTAAGGCGATGACAGGGCATGTTTTCATCAGTTACTTGCCTGACGACCCGCATTGGTCGTCTGCGCAAGTCAATGCCGTAGCAGAAGTTCTCCGGGATGCTGGAATTGTCGTGCACATGGATTTGTGGGCGCAGCCAGCAGGGGCAAGGTTTCAATCCATAAGCGCATGGCGCGCGTGGGTGGAAGAGTCCGTCATCGGTGCAAGTCATATTTTTTGTCTGGTTTCGCCGCGCTATGAAAATGCATGGAAAAATAGAGCCTCTGAAACAGTAGATGGAATGGCTCTTCAGGCCATTTCAATAATCAGTGAAGTAAATGGAAATAGGAAGAATGCTCGCGGTCGATTGGTCACAATTCGACCGAAAGGCATCGACTCCAGCTCGGTCCCGACAGACCTCGCCTATTCTTTGAGCTTCGAGTGGCCCATTGACCGGATCAAACTCCTGTCCTGGATTTTGGACAGGCAAATTCCTCTGCATGCCACAAGCAATGAAGATGCGGGGCGTGAGTTTTCAGCTGGGCTGTCGGATGATCTGATCCTCGACGGATTGCACTACCCTGATCGCATGGATACGCATGCTTCTACCTCAGAGGAGTTTTCCTCCAGCTTGGCCATCGAATTGGATGCTTTAGCCGGTGTAGTGAAAGATGCGACTGACACCTACGTCAGAGAGATGTCGCTCGCTTTTGAAGCGAGTGGCGTCATGGTCCCTGGCGTTACTCCGCCCACGACTGAAGTCGAACACGAGGTAGCCGCAGCAGCCGTTACAACCGCTGCAGCAGATCAAGGAAGGCAGATTTCCCGGCCATTGATTGGCGCCAGCGGCTTGTGGCCGGCCGAAGACGAATGGCGCGCCCCCCTCAGCGACTTTCCGCCCCCTTGGGCTTCCGCCTGGGGCGATGATGTTTTCGGGCTTTGGGCGGACCTCACCGTCAACGGCGTGACACAGCGAATGCGGTGGATCGAGCCGAGTGGGACGGAGGGGTTCTGGATGGGGTCGACGAAGGAGGAACGGGCTGCGATCAAGAACAAGGAGGTTCGTGATTGGGCGAACCAGTTCGAGCATGAACCCAAGCGCGTCGTGATCGAACAGGGCTTCTGGCTGGCCGATACGCCCTGCACACAGGCGTTCTGGGAGGCGGTGACGGGCAACAATCCCAGAAATTCCGTAAAGGGGCACAAGGCGCCGGAGCATCCGGTAGAGAGTGTGGACTGGGAGGATCTGATGGAGCAATTCATCCCGCGCTTCGCACAAACCCCGGAGTGGGGCACCAACGACCGCCTCTGCTTGCCTACCGAGATGCAGTGGGAATATGCCGCCCGTGCTGGTGCCCGCAGCGCGTATTGGTGGGGTGATGGTTGGGACCCGGCGCGGGGGAATGCGAATTTCATTGGAGAACGCCGCAGGGATCAAAAAAATGGAGGTACTACGCCTGTGCTCCGGTATGCCCCCAACCCTTGGGGCTTGTATGACATGCACGGCAATGTGTGGGAATGGTGCTGCGATCCCTGGCATCCGCGTCGTGGTGCACCGCAGGCCCGGCTGGATGAGGGCGCGCGCGTTGTGCGCGGTGGGTCGTGGTTCGACCATCCCGGTTTCGCGCGTGCCGCCTTCCGTGGCGGCTGGCCCCGCAGGTTCGCGTTCCTGAGCCGAGGATTCCGGTTCGCCCTGAGGCCTCCAACTGGCCAGGAGGGCTAGTCCGGCACGGCCGCCGGAGGCGGACGCGCCGCGCGCGGCGGGTTTGCGTTTGGCGCCAGGTTTCATTGGTCGTGAAAGCCTCACGAAATCAATGCGCTGAGGTGTTGGGAACAACACGATGTTTCAGTGTTTCCTGTTTCATCGGGTGAGAGCGACGTCATTCATCGATCCGGCGGTCCTGCATGTCGAGCGGATCGGCGATCCGCTGCGCTGTGTGCGACATGGCTGACGGAGGCGGTGCAGCGGGTCTTCGACCCGCTCTACAAGGTGGGTGATGCGGGGCTTGGTCGCGACTTGCGTCGCTCCCACAGAGCGGTCGTGGATCTTTGGTCCGCGCGATGGGTTGTTTCGCTGCTGCCGGTCACAGCCGGGATCGGCGGTTGGCGCTAGGGTGGGCGCGCAGGGGGCCTCGTTTCTTTCGGAAGGAGTCGATCATGCGTGCTTCGCGTACCCGCAAGCTGTTCCAGTCTTTCGTCCTGGTGTCGATGCTGGGCATGTCCTCGGGCATCTCGGCCAACAACTGCAATTTCGCGTACCAGTTCTGCATGCCGATCTATTACGCGTGCATGGCGGACGGCAACCCGCAGGCGGACTGCATCGCGATGCTGGACCAGTGCATCCTCAACAACGGTTGCGGCAACCTGCCCTGAGTGGTGGGTGCGCTCGTGCGATTTGAACTCGCTCCCCGGCGCAGCGCTTGAACCCTCTCCCCCATGCGTGGGGGAGAGGGCAGGGTGAGGGGGTGTTTGGCTGCGGGTGATTTGGCGGGTGAGGTCAGGCGTCAAAGCCCCCCTCACCCCAACCCTCTCCCCCGCTTGCGGGGGAGAGGGCGTAGATGCGCATGCGGTTTGAACCCTCTCCCCCACGCGAGGGGGAGAGGGCAGGGTGAGGGGGTGTTTGGCTGCGGATGACCTGGCGGGTGAGGTCAGGCGTCAAAGCCCCCCTCACCCCAACCCTCTCCCCCGCTTGCGGGGGAGAGGGCGTAGATGCGGTCGCGACTTGCGCCGCTCCTGCAAAAGCGGAAAGGCGAAAAAAACGCCGCTCCGTGAGGACGCGGCGTTGGGGGAGGGCGTCGCGATGTGGGGCGATCGTGCTGCCTGCGATCAATCCTTCGGTGCGGTGGCGCCGTCGTAGCGGACGGCGGTGGCGCCGGTGACCTGGCCGATGCGGGCGGTGTTGTGGACGTAGAGGTTCACGTCGCGCTTGAACACCAGGGGGCCTTCGACGATGGCGTTGGGGCCGACGATGATGCGGAGCTTGCGGCGGTTGGTGCTGACCGGCATCCAGTTGCTGGTGGGCTTTTCGACGGTGATGCCGCCGCGGACATGGGAGCCGACGCCGACGGTGATGTCGCCGTTGACGGTGCTGATGCCGCCGGCGACGTCGGTGTCGACCAGGCCGATGGCGCCGTTCACGGTTTCCACGTCCTTGCCGACGCTGCTGCCGCGGTCGACGAAGACGCTGCCGTTCACGGTCTCGATGTCGCCGACCTGGCTGCCGCTGCCGAGGCGGATGCTGCCGTTCACGGTCTGCACGCTGGCGGCGCGGATGCGGTCGTCGCCGCGCACGCTGCCGTTCACGGTCTCGGCGTTGCCGATGCTGGCGCCGGTTTCGAGGTGGATGCTGCCGTTTACGGTGGTGGCGTCGCTGGCCTTGGCGCCGGCTTCGACACGGATGCTGCCGTTGACGGTGGTCAGGTCGCCGTAGGTCTGGCCGGCGTGCGCGGTGATGCTGCCCATGACCTTGTCGACATCGTTCTTGCCGGCCATGGCGGCGGCCGGGACCAGGGCGGCGAGCGCGACGGCCAGGGCGGTGGCGCGCGTGGCGGCGCGGGCGGACGGGGCACGGAGCTTGAACATGGGGGACCTCTCGAATGGGCGGGCGTTGCGTCTCGGGACCTAGGATGCGGGGGCTTCGCTACAATCGCATCTGTCCGAAGTCACTGCCCCGAAGGTCACATGTCCGTTGCCGCCCGCCCCGAGTCCCCGCGCCCCAGGCCTGTCGTGCTGATGATCCTGGACGGGTGGGGGTATCGCGAGGACCCGAGCGACAACGCCCTGGCCCTGGCCGAGCTGCCGAACTGGCGGCGCCTGTGGGACGGCGCGCCGCGCACCCTGATCCACACCGAGGGCCGCCACGTCGGCCTGCCGGACGGGCAGATGGGCAATTCCGAGGTCGGCCACATGAACCTCGGCGCCGGCCGGATCGTCTACCAGGACCTGACACGCATCGACGCGGCGATCGAGGACGGCAGCTTCTTCGCCAATGACGAGCTGCGCGCGGCCTGCGCTGCCGCGAAGGCGGCCGGCGGCACGCTGCATGTGATGGGCCTGATGTCGCCCGGCGGCGTGCACAGCCACGAGCAGCACATCTTCGCGATGCTCGACCTCGCCGCGCGCGAGGGCGTGGCCCGGGTCGCGGTGCATGCCTTCCTCGACGGCCGCGACATGCCGCCGAAGTCCGCCGAGCCCAGCCTGCGCGCGCTGCAGGCGAAGTGCGATGCGCTGGGCAACGCCCATGTCGCCAGCGTCGGCGGCCGCTATTTCGCGATGGATCGCGACAAGCGCTGGGACCGCATGCAGCGCGCCTGGGGCGCCATCGTCGAGGCGAAGGCGGACCACCATGCCGCCGATGCGCTGTCCGCGCTGGCCGAGGCCTATGCACGCGGCGAGAACGACGAATTCGTCGCACCGACCGTCCTCGATGGTGCTCAACCGATGGCCGACGGCGATGCCATCGTGTTCATGAATTTCCGCGCCGACCGCGCGCGCCAGCTCACCGCGGCCTTCGTCGATCCCGGTTTCGACGGTTTCGCGGCGCGTCGTCCGGCGCTGTCGCGTTTCGTCTGCCTGAGCGAGTACGACGCCAAGCTGCCGGCGGCGGTGGCCTATCCGCCCGAGGACCTGCGCAACACGCTCGGCGAGGTGCTGGCCGAACGCGGGCTGACCCAGCTGCGCATCGCCGAGACCGAGAAGTACGCGCACGTCACCTTCTTCTTCAGCGGCGGGCGCGAGGACCTGTACACGGGCGAGGAGCGCATCCTCGTGCCCAGCCCGAAGGTCGCGACCTACGACCTGCAGCCGGAGATGAGCTGTCCGGAAGTCACCGCGAAGCTGGTGGAGGCGATCGCCTCGGGCCGCATCGACGTGGCGATCTGCAACATCGCCAACCCGGACATGGTCGGCCACACCGGCGACCTGCAGGCGGCGATCAAGGCCGCCGAGGCGGTGGACGTGGCGATCGGCGCGGTCGAAGCGGCCGTGCGCGCGGCCGGCGGTGCGCTGCTGATCACCGCGGACCACGGCAACCTGGAAATGATGCGCGACCCCGAGACCGGGCAGCCGCACACCGCGCACACCGTCGGCCCGGTGCCGTTCGTCTATGTGGGCACGCGCGCGGCGAGCCTGCGCACGGGCGGCGCGCTGCGCGACGTGGCGCCGACCATCCTCGACCTGCTCGGCATCGATCCGCCGGGCGACATGACCGGCCGCTCGCTGCTGGTCGCTGGCTGACGGACGCCGGATGACCGTTCCCTTCGCCCGCTGGCTCGTCGTCGCACTGCTGCTGGCGCTGGCGACGCCGCTGGCCGCGCGCCAGTCCGGCCCGGAGGCGCAGCGCCAGCTCGAGAAGGTGCGGCGCGAGCTGGACGAAGTCGCCGCCGAACGCCGCCGCCTGGAAGGCCAGCGGGGTGCGGCCAGCCGCGAACTGCGCGCGGTGGACGAGCGCGTCGCCCGCTCCAGCCGCGCCCTGCACGAGGCCGAAACGCAGCTCGCGCGCGAGCAGGCGGCCTACGAACAACTGCTCAAGCGCCGCGACGAACTGCGCAGCCAGCACGCCGCGCAGCGCCGCGAACTGGCCACCCTGCTGCGCGCCGCCTATGCGCAGGGCGGGCACGCGCCGCTGAAGCTGGCCCTGGCGCAGGATCGCGTCGCCGACAGCCAGCGCCAGCTTGCGTACTACGGCTACCTGCAGCGCCAGCGCGTGCAGCGAGCGGCGGCGCTGACCGCCGAGCTGCAGGAACTCGATCGCGTGGAAACGCAGATCCTCGCCCGTCGCACCGCACTGGACACGGCCCGCGCGCAGCAGCGCGTGCAGCTGGCCAACCTCGATCGCGACCGCAAGGCGCACGCGGTGACGCTGACCGAGCTCGAACAGCGCTACCGCGACCGTCAGGCACGCGAGCAGGCGCTGGGCAGCGATGCGAAGGCCCTGCAGGCGGTGGTCGCGCGCCTGCGCGCCGCCGCCGCGAAGGCCGCAGCCGAGCGCCTGGCCGCGGAGCGTGCCGAGAAGGCGCGGGCCGAGAAGGCCCGCCAGGCCGGCGGTGCGAAGCCGGGCACGCGCACGTCGGGCGAACGCAAGCCGCCGCGCCAGGTCGCCAGCGCCGCGCCGGTGCGCGTCGGCGGCGCCGGCTGGCCGCTGTCGGGCGGCCTGCTCGCCGGCTATGGCGGACGCATGCCCGATGGCCGCGCCAGCCACGGCCTGCTGATCGCCGCCGGCCTGGGCAGCCCGGTGCGCGCGGTGGCCGACGGCAGCGTGGTGTTCGCCGAATGGATGACCGGCTACGGCCTGATCATCATCGTCGACCATGGCAACGGCTATCTCAGCCTGTACGCGCACAACGAATCCCTGCTCAAGGACGTCGGCGCGACGGTCAAGCGCGGCGAGGCCGTCGCCCGGGTCGGCAACTCCGGAGGCCTGGCCCAGCCGGCGCTGTATTTCGAGCTGCGTCGCGACGGCCAGCCGGTCGACCCCAACAGCTGGCTCCGCCGCCAGTAAACCGATACGGTAGCCTTGCCTGAAGGGGCGGGCCCGCCACGGTGAACCCGCGGCCCGTCCGGCGGTCCAATCCCGGTCCGCTTTTCCGCTGGAGTGTTCGATGCGATTCCCCCCTCGCCTGACGCTGATGCTCGCGCTTGCCGCCGCCGTCCTGCCGGCCTTCGCCCAGAGCGGTGCGCCGGCCCCCGCCGCGAAGCCGGACGCGGGCAAGTCCGACGGCAAGCCGGAGAGCCAGGTGCCGCTGGAGGAAATCCGCCGCTACGTCACCGTCTACAACACGGTCAAGCAGGCCTACGTCGAGCCGGTCGACGACCGCAAGCTGATGCAGTCGGCGATCCGCGGCCTGCTGCTCGACCTCGACCCGCACAGTGCCTATCTCGTGCGCAGCGATGCGCAGTCGCTGGAAGAGGACAGCAGCGGTGCCTACGACGGCATCGGCGTGGACGTGCAGGTGCAGCCCGACGGCACCATCCTGGTGATCGCGCCGATCGACGACACCCCGGCCGCGCGCGCGGGCGTGAAGCCCGGCGACCTGATCGTCGCCATCGACGGCAAGCCGCTCACCCCCGATTCGCTCGGCGAGAACCCGCTGCGCGGCGAGCCCGGCAGCAGCACCGTGCTGACCGTGCAGCGCGAAGGCCAGGCCAAGCCCCTGGACATCACGGTCAAGCGCGAGACCATCCGCATCAGCAGCGTGCGTGGACGCATGCTCGAACCCGGCTACGGCTACATCCGCATCAGCACCTTCCAGGCCGATACCGCCAACGATTTCGTGCGCCAGCTCGACGAGCTGTCCGCGCAGGCCGCCGACAAGCGCCTGCGCGGCCTGGTGCTGGACCTGCGCAGCAATCCCGGCGGCCTGCTCACCGCCGCCGTGCAGATCGCCGACGAACTGCTCGACAAGGGCGGCATCGTCAGCACGCGCGGCCGCAATCCGGTCGTGGACACCGTGTTCAACGCCACCTCGGGCGATCGCCTGCAGGGCACGCCCGTGGTCGTGCTGGTCGACGCGGGGTCGGCCAGCGCCTCGGAAGTGCTCGCCGCCGCGCTGCGCGACAACGGCCGCGCGCGCGTGGTCGGCAGCCGCACCTTCGGCAAGGGCTCGGTGCAGACCGTGCTGCCGCTGGACAACGGCGACGCGGTGAAGCTCACCACCGCGCGCTACTACACGCCCAGCGGCCGTTCGATCCAGGCGCGCGGCATCGAGCCCGATGTCGTGCTCAAGCCCGAGGGCGCGCGCAGCGCCGGCAACTATTCGGAATCGGCGCTGCCCGGCCACCTGCGCGGCGACCTGGAAACCGCAGGGCAGGGCGTCGGCGACGTGCTCGACGGCGACGCCCCGATCACCGCCGCCCTGGGCGTGCTCAAGACGCAGGGCAGCAAGCCGCTGGCCGCCAGCGCGAAGCCCTGAGCGTCGGCGCTTTTTGTAGGAGGGCCTGACCAGCCATTCGGCTGTTGAAAACCAGGCCCGAGCTTTTCTTCAGCAACAATCACGCTGGCAAAGCCGGCGCCAAAACAAAGAGCTCGGGCCTGAAGGCCCTCCTACAGAAGCTGCGGAGCTGCGCTCCGCTCTACATGGACCCTGCTGCCGCCTTGTGCCGCAAGTCACGCATGACTTTCGGCCCGATGACCATCGGCCTGTGCGGCGACCGTTGTGCGTCGGCTAGCATCCCTGCATGAGAGGGGTGCATGTCGCGCCCCCATGACCTCGGGGGCCCCATGCTGTCCATTCGCGAACTGAGCAAGACCTACGCCAACGGCGTGCGCGCGCTCGACAACGTCACGCTCGACATCCCCCGCGGGATGTTCGGTCTGCTCGGCCCGAACGGCGCCGGCAAGTCCTCGCTGATGCGCACCCTCGCGACCCTGCAGGAAGCCGACAGCGGCAGCGTGAGCTTCGAGGACGGCAAGGGCGGCAGCATCGACGTGCTGCGCGACAAGGACGCGGTGCGCCGCCAGCTCGGCTACCTGCCGCAGGATTTCGGCGTGTATCCCAAGGTCAGCGCGCTGGACCTGCTCGAACACTTCGCCGTGCTCAAGGGCCTGGCCGACCGCAAGCAGCGCCGCGAAGTCGTCGACGGCCTGCTGCAGCAGGTGAACCTGTGGGACGCGCGCAAGCGCCATCTCGGCGGCTTCTCCGGCGGCATGCGCCAGCGCTTCGGCATCGCCCAGGCGCTGCTGGGCAGCCCGCGCCTGGTGATCGTCGACGAGCCCACCGCCGGCCTCGACCCGGAAGAGCGCAACCGCTTCCTCAACCTGCTCGCCGAGATCGGCGAGAACGTCGCGGTCATCCTGTCCACGCACATCGTCGAGGACGTGACCGACCTCTGCCCGAACATGGCCATCATGAACAAGGGCAAGGTGCTGCTGACCGGCAAGCCGGCCGATGCCATCGACGCCCTCGACGGCCGCGTGTGGCGCAAGGTCGTCGCCAAGGATGCGCTGCCGCAGTACGAACAGAACTTCACCCTGCTGTCGACGCGACTGGTCGGCGGCCTGCCGGTGATTCACATCCACAGCGACTTCCCGCCGGGCGACGGCTTCGAGCGCGTGGCCCCGGATCTGGAAGACGTGTACTTCCAGCGTCTGCGCCAGCACGCCAAGGCCGCCTGAGGAGTCCGCCATGTTCGAATTCTTCCGGTTCGAGCTGCGCCAGCAGCTCCGGTCGCCGCTGCTGTGGCTGATGGGCGGGCTGTTCGCCGCGCTGGGGTTCTTCGGCCTGACCACCGATGCGGTGCAGATCGGCGGCGCCATCGGCAACGTCCACCGCAACGCGCCCGTGGTGATCGTCCAGTACCTCAGCATCTTCTCGCTGTTCGGCATGCTGTTCGTGGCGATGGCGGTCAACGGCGCGCTGCTGCGCGACCACGAGCAGGGCATGGCCGACCTGATCTTCGCCAGCCCGATCCGTCGCCGCGACTACGTCGGCGGACGCATGGCGGCGGCGATCTTCGCCAGCCTGTGCGTCTACGGCGTGATCGCGCTCGGCCTGTTCGTCGCGCAGTTCATGCCCTGGCTGGAGCCCCAGCGACTCGGCCCGGCCACCGCCGTGCCGCATCTGTGGGCCCTGGGCGTGATCGTGCTGCCGAACCTGGTGTTCATGGCCGCGCTGCTGTCGCTGCTGGCGATCCTCACGCGCAGCGTGCTCTGGGTCTACGTCGGCGTGCTCGGCTTCATCATCCTCTACATCATCAGCGGCGTGCTGATGCGCGACCTCGACAACGTCTGGGCCGCCGTGCTCGCCGAGCCGCTCGGCATCCGCGCGTTCAGCCGCACGATCCGCTACTGGGCCGCCGAACAGCGCAATACCGACGTGCCGGCCATCGCGGGCTACATCCTGGCCAACCGCGCGCTGTGGCTGGGCATCGGCCTGGTGCTGATGGGTGCATGCTTCGCGCTGTTCCGCACCGAACGCACCGGCACCGGCCGTGGCCTGCGTCGCGCCAGATCGACGCAGACGCCCGTGGCCGAAGTCGCGCCGACGCTGCGTGCGCTGAACCTTCCGCGCGCAACGCCGGCATTCGGCACGGGCACCGCGTTCGCGCAGTTCCTGCGGCAGATGCGCTTCGACACCTTCGGCGTGTTCCGCGGCGTGCCGTTCATCGTGATGCTGCTGTTCGCGCTGGCGAACTTCATCCCCAGCGCGATCTTCGCCGAGACGCTGTACGAAACGCCGATCCATCCGGTCACCTCGCAGATACTCCAGGCGCTGCAGGGCGCCTACAACTTCATGCTGGTCATCATCGTGCTGTTCTACGCCGGCGAGCTGGTCGGCAAGGAGCGCGCGGCGAAGATCCACGAAGTCACCGATGCCATGCCCGTGCCCAACTGGGTACCGCTGTCAGCGAAGTTCTCCGCCCTGATCGCCGTCATCTTCAGCTTCCAGCTGCTGGGTTGCGTGGCCGCGATCGTCATCCAGCTGCTCAAGGGACACACGCAGCTCGAGCTGGCGGTGTACGCGCAGACCCTGCTGCTGGACAGCATCGGCTTCGTGCTGATGGCGGGGTTGGCGCTGTGCCTGCAGGTCTTCACCGGCAACAAGTACGCCGGTTACGGCCTGCTGATCCTGGTGCTGATCCTGCAGACGGTGATGGGCGCGCTCGACTTCACTCACAACCTCTACAGCTACGGCGGTTCGCCCGGCGCACCGTATTCGGACATGAACGGCCATGGCCATTTCCTCGGGGCCAAGCTCTGGTTCCAGGGCTACTGGGGCCTGTTCCTGGCGATCCTGCTGCTGCTGTCCGCAGCGATGTGGGCGCGCGGTTCTGTGGGCGGCTTCGGCGAGCGCCTGCGCGTGGCGCGTGCACGCCTGCGCGGCCCGCTCGGTGTCGCGACGGCGCTGGCCACACTGGCTTTCGCCGCGACCGGCGGCTGGCTGTACTGGAACACCAACATCCGCAACGATTTCCTGTCGCCGGACGACACCCTGGACCTGCAGGCCCGCTACGAGCGCGAATACAAGCGTTACCAGGGGCTTCCCCAGCCGAAGATCGTCTCGGCCGACGTCGACGTCGACCTCCGGCCGGAAACGCAGACGATGACCGCCAAGGGGCGCTACGTCGTGCGCAACCCGCATGCGACCCCGATCGCCGAACTGCATGTCGCCATGCAGGACGACGAGACCCTTGCGTCGATCGATGTCGGCGACGCCGAACTGGTGAAGCATGACCAGGACATGGGCTACCGCATCTATCGCCTGAAGCAGCCCATCGCCCCGGGCGGCGAGCGCAGGATCGCGTTCGAGGTGCGCCTGGCGCCGAACGGCATCACCAATGGCACCGCACAGACCGCGATCGTCGGCAACGGTTCGTTCTTCAACAACCAGCTGTTCCCGTCGTTCGGCTACAACGACAACGCCGAGATCGCGGACAGGAACGAGCGCCGCAAGCGCGGCCTCGGCGAGCCGCGTCGCATGCCGAAGCTGGAGGACGAGGCCGCGCGCGCGAACACCTACATCAGCGACGATGCCGACTGGATCGACTTCAGGACGACCATCTGCACCGCACCCGACCAGATCGCACTGTCCCCGGGCTACCTGCAGAAGGAATTCACCCGCGACGGACGCCGCTGCTTCAGCTATGCGATGGACCGTCCGATGCTGAACTTCTATTCCTACCTGTCCGCGCGCTGGCAGGTGAAGAAGGGCAAGTACAAGGACATCCCGATCGAGGTGTACTACGACGCCAAGCATCCGTTCAACGTCGACCGCATGATCGAGGCGGTGCAGAAGTCGCTGGCGTATTACGAGGCGAATTTCACGCCGTACCAGCATCGCCAGGTCCGGATCATCGAGTTCCCGGGATACGCCTCGTTCGCACAGGCCTTCGCCAACACCATCCCGTACTCCGAGTCGATCGGCTTCATCGCCGACATCCGCGACAAGGATGCGATCGACTATGTGTTCTACGTCACCGCGCACGAAATCGCGCACCAGTGGTGGGCGCACCAGGTGATCGGCGCGAACATGCAGGGCGCGACCGTGCTGTCGGAATCGCTGTCGCAGTATTCCGCGCTGATGGTGATGGAGAAGGAATACGGCCGGCAGAAGATGCGCCGCTTCCTCAAGAACGAGCTGGACGGCTACCTGTCCGGCCGCGGCGGCGAAATCGTCGAGGAACTGCCGCTGTACCGCGTCGAGAACCAGCCGTACGTCCATTACCGCAAGGGTTCCGTGGTGTTCTACCGCCTGCGCGAGGAGATGGGCGAGGCCGCCTTGAACCGCGCGCTGAAGAAGTTCCTGCAGGACAAGGGCTACCAGCAGCCGCCGTACACCACTTCGAAGGAACTGCTCGACTACATCCGCGCCGAAGCCGGTCCGCAGCACGAGGCGCTGATCGCCGACCTGTTCGAGAAGATCAGCTTCTACGACAACCGCGTGGAAGAGGCGACCGCGAAGAAGCGCGCCGACGGCAAGTACGAGGTCGTGCTCGACCTGCATGCCGCCAAGCGCTATGCGGATGGCAAGGGCAAGGAAACCCCGGGCAAGCTCGACGACTGGATCGAGGTCGGCGTGTTCGCGCGCGGCCCGTCGGGCAAGGAAGAGGACGAGAAGCCGCTGTACCTCAAGCGCCATCGGATCACGACCGAAACGCCGAAACTCACCGTGGTCGTCGATGCGGAACCCTACGAGGCCGGTTTTGATCCGTACAACAAGCTGATCGACCGGGTATCGTCCGACAACCGCAAGCGGGTGACGCTGCAGTAATCCAGGTCGATGAGCGATGCGGCGATGCGCAGGGAATGCGCATCGCCGCCATCGCATTCGAATGGCGACTCGGCGCGTGTTTGAAATGTCCCGGAAGCATAATGAAAGCTCCTGTCATCCCGAGCTTGCGCTCGGGATGACAGGAATGTCCCGGACGGGTTCTCAGCGCGGCTTCGCCGGCATGGGGAACGGGGTGACGACCTTCTCGCCGCTGGCCGCGTCGCGGATCGCGGACTGGCCCTTCTTCTCGACTTCCTCGATGCGGACGATGCTCTGCATCGGCAGGTGCAGCACCTTGGTGCCGCCGAATTCGTCGCGCAGGCGTTCCTCGGTGGGATCGACGACCAGGCCCTCGTGCACGTCGAACACCAGGTCGGCGACTTCGGTGAAGCCCCAGAGGCTGCTGCTGCCCACGCGGCCGGCGAAGACCTCGTAGATCTTGCCGTGGTTCAGGAAGGTGATCTTGTAGAGCGTCTTGTTCATGGCGGAATGATAGCCGGGGCGCGGCGCTGCGATCACCCGCCCGACGCACCAGCCCGGACTTAACAGCCCGGACTCAACAGCCCGGACTCAACAGCCCGGACTCACCAGCCCTTGGCGTGGCGCAGTCGGCGTTCGATGCCGGCCCGCGCCAGCACCGCGAACATCACGCCGAACAGGAAGCCGGCGATGTGCGCGTTCCAGGCCACCGCGCCGAACGCCGGGCCGATGTAGGCGAACACCACCTGCAGCACCGCCCAGACCCCGATCAGCAGCGAGGCAGGGGCGCGGATGAATTCCAGGAACAGGCCCAGTGGCACCACCACGCCGAGCTTGGCGCGCGGGAACAGGGCGAGATAGGCGCCGATCACCGCCGCGACCGCGCCGCTGGCGCCGATCACCAGTCGCTCCGGGGTGCCGATCATCAGCACCGTCGCCAGGTTGGCCACGGCACCGCCGATCAGGAAGAGCGCGAGGAATCTCCACGGACCCATCGCGCGCTCCGCAGGCAGGCCGAAGATCAGCAGGAAGACGAGGTTGCCGAGGAGATGGGCCCAGTCCGCATGCAGGAAGATCGCGGTGAACAGGGTCTTCCAGCGCAGGCTCGACCACAGCGCCTGCCAGGTCTCGGGCAGGCCCGGGCCGCCGGTCAGCGCGCCCCAGTCTTCCAGCAGCATGCGCTGGGTGGTCGGCATCCGCGTGCTGATCCACAGGAAGGCGCACCACAGCGTCGCGAAGACCAGCGGCGTGGCCCAGCGCAGGCCTGACTTCGTGCGTGACGGGAGCTGAACGAACATGCGGCGTGCGGAACCTGATGTCCGAGGTGGGACCGCAGGCAGGATAACGCTTGTTAGCGTTCGGTTAACATGGCGCGTATAGTACATACGCCGTCGTACGTCGGGAGGGGGCTTCCGGCAGGAGCGGAATGGGGGAAGGAACGCACCCCGTCCGCGCGGCGCGACACACCACCTGTCCACGGAGACGCAAGCATCATGCAGACCTATCACCGTTTCGTTCCCCTCACCGCGCTGGCCCTCGGCATTGCCGGTGCACTGGCCTGCGGCCAGGCCCATGCCTCGGGCTTCCAGCTGAAGGAAAACAGCGCCAAGGCCATGGGCCGCGCTTTTGCCGGTTCCGGCGTCGCCAAGGGCGATGCTTCGGTCGTCGTGAACAACCCGGCGACCATGACCCAGTTCGACGAGACCACAGTCCAGGTCGACATGACGGTGATCGATCTCAACGCCGAATTCGAAGGCAGCGGTTATGCCGGCGTGGGCCTCGGCCCGGCTGCCGCGCCGCTGACCGGCGGCCAGGGCGGCGACATCGGCGAGCCGACCCCGGTGCCGGCGATGTCCTTCATCCACAAGTTCGACAACGGCCTGACCTTCGGCGCCATGGTCAGCGCGCCGTTCGGCCTCAAGACCGAATACGACAAGAACTGGGTGGGCCGCTACTCGTCCACCAAGTCGGACGTGAAGACGGTCGACGTGACCCTCTCCGCCGCCTACGAGATCGTGCCGGACCGTTTCTCGGTCGGCGTGGGCCTGGTCTACGAGCAGGCCGAAGCCACTCTCGACAACAGCATCGACTTCGGCACGATCATGCTCGGCGCCGGCGTCCCGGGCGCCCGCCCGCAGTCGGCCGACGGTTCGGTCAGCGTGCAGGGTGACGATCACGGCCTGGGCTGGATCCTCGGCCTGAACTGGCGTCCGACCGACAGCCTGGCCTTCGGTTTCACGCACCGTTCGGAAATCGACCATGAGCTGCGTGGTCGCGCCGACTTCACCCTGCCGGCTTCCTTCGCCGGTGCCCAGCCGGGCTTCGCCGCGCTGGCCGCCAACCCGCTGGCGCCGCTGACGCCTGCCCAGCGTGCCCAGCTGACCGTGCTCGGCAACGGCTTCCGCGACACCGGCGCCACTGCGCCGCTGACCCTGCCCAGCGTCACCACGCTGAGCATGGCCTGGCAGCTCAACGACAAGCTGGCCCTGATGGCCGACTACTCGCAGACCGACTGGCACTCGGTCCAGGCCGTCACCATCTATTTCGACAACGCCTTCCAGCCGATCTCCTCGGAAGAATTCCGCTGGACCGACACGACCTTCTGGTCGGTGGGCGCCGAGTACGCGCTGTCGGACAAGTTCACCGTGCGCGGCGGCTACGCGTACGACGAAACCCCGACGTCCTTCCACACCCGCACCACGCGCCTGCCCGACGAAGACCGCCGCTGGTTCTCGCTGGGCCTGACCTGGAACGTGAGCGACAATCTCGAAGTGAACGCCGCGTATACCCGCATTCAAACGGACAAGCCGAAGATTGGTGTGGTCGATACCCAGCGCCACGTGCTGTTCGGCGAATACAGCAGCGACGTGAACCTGTTCGGCGTCTCCGGTCAGTACCACTTCTGATCGCAGCGCATTCGCGACACACGAAAAACCCCGCTTCGGCGGGGTTTTTCCTTGGGTGATGCGCGTGCTGGAAAGCATCGCGACTTGCGTCGCTCCCACAGGACACCGGCTCTTGTGGGAGCGACGCAAGTCGCGACGAGCCGCAGGCACGCGCTCAGGCGTCGCCCAGCTCGCGCAGATAGAACGTGTTGCAGCCGCCGTGGCCGGTGTCGCCCATGGCGTGGTCGATGCGGCGGAAGCCGCTGCGTTCGTACAGGCGCATGGCTGCGTCCATGCCGGTGAGCGTTTCGAGGTAGCAGCGCGCGAAGCCGAAGCCGCGCGCGGCGTCGAGGCAGCGCGCCATCAGCGCGCCGCCGGCGCCGAGGCCGCGCAGCGAAGGCAGGAAATACATCTTGCGCAGTTCGCAGGTGCCTGCGTCGCCACCTGCCAACGGGGCGACACCGCCGCCGCCTTCGACCACCCACTGGCCGTCGCCGTGGTCGCGCTCGACCACGAAGTAGGCGGAACGCGGTTCGGCATAGGCGCGATGCATCCAGTCGACCTCGGGGTCGTTGATCGCGAAGCCGGATCCGCAGGCGCCGAATTCGGGCATCACCGTGCGGATGATCGTGGCGATGGCCGCGTCGTCGCGGGCTTCGATGGGGCGGATGCGGAGGGTGTCAGGCGTGGTCATGTGTGTGTGCTTGCAATACGGTGATCCCCCCTCCCATTCGCGCTGTGCGCGAATCTCCCTCCCCCGCATGCGGGGGGCGAGGGTTGCCCCCTCCCATTCGCGCTGTGCACGAATCTCCCTCCCCCGCATGCGGGGGGCGAGGGTTGCCCCCTCCCATTCGCGCTGTGCACGAATCTCCCTCCCCCGCATGCGGGGGAGGGTTGGGGTGGGGGCGGGCGATGCGACAGATCAATGCGCCGCCGCCGCCGGCCGGTGGCCTTCCTGCAGCAGGCGGCGCGCGAATTCGTCGGGCTTGAGGCCCGGGGCGAACAGGAAGCCCTGGCCGACCGGTACGCCCAGTTTCAAGAGGAACTGGCGCTGCGCTTCCGATTCCACGCCTTCGGCGACCAGGCCCAGGCCGAGGCTGCGCGCGATGCCGCTGACCGCCTGGCACACGGCGACGTCGGAGTGGTTGTGCGGCACGCCTTCGACGAACAGCTGGCTGAGCTTCAGGCCATGGATCGGCAGGCGGCGCAGGTAGTTCAGCGCGCTGTAGCCTTCGCCGAAGTCGTCGATGGTCAGCAGTACGCCCATCTCGCGCAGCTCGGCGAAATTGCGCAGGGTGTCGGGCGCGTCCTCGATCAGCACGCGTTCGGTGAATTCCAGCTCCAGCGCCTCGCCCGGCAGGCCGAACTCGCCGAGCAGGCGACGCACGGTGTCGGCGAGGTCCTCGCCGACGAACTGGCGGTAGGACACGTTCACCGCGACGCGGACGATGCCCAGCCCGGCATTGCGCCAGTCGGCCGCCTGGCGGCAGGCCTCGCGCAGCACCCAACCGCCGATGCGCACGATGTCGCCGGTGGTCTCGGCGTGGCTGATGAAGCGGTCCGGGCGCAGTTCGCCGAGCAGATGGTTCTGCCAGCGGATCAGCGCCTCGGCCGAGACGATGCGGCCGCTCTGCAGGTCGACCTGCGGCTGGTAGACGAGATGGAACTCGCCGTTGTCGGCGGCGCGGCGCAGGTGGGTTTCCATCCACAGGCGATCGGCCTGGGTCTGCGCCAGCGCCGGCGTGAATGCCTGCCAGGCGTTGCGCGAGCGGCGCTTGCTGTCGTACATCGCGGCATCGGCGTTCTGGATCAGCGACTGCGGGCGCACGCCGTCGTCGGGCGAGCGCGCGATGCCGATGCTCGCGGTGATGGTGAACTCCTCGTTGTCGAAGCGGAAGGCGTCCGACAGGGCCTGCAGAATCGCGGCGGCGATGCGCTCCGGGCGCTCGGGGGCATCGGCGTACTGGCAGGCGACCAGGAATTCGTCGCCGCCGAAGCGCGCGATCAGGCCTTCGCCGTCCACCGCGGCGGAGATGCGCTGCGCCGCCGAGGCCAGCAGTTCGTCGCCTGCGGCATGGCCCAGTACGTCATTGATGACCTTGAAGCGGTCGAGATCGATGTAGAGCACCGCGACGTCGGCGCTGGCCGGGTCCTGCATGCGCTTGTCGAGCTCGACCAGGATGGCGTCGCGGTTGAGCAGGCCGGTGAGCGGATCGGTGCGCGCCTGGATGCGCAGAGACTCCTCGGCGTGCTTGCGTTCGGTGATGTCCTGCAGCGTGCCGACGATGCGCGACACGCCGGGGTCGGCGGTGTCGGCTTCGCCGATCATGCGCACCCAGCAGGGCTGCTGGTCGTCGCGCAGGTACTGCAGTTCCAGGTCGAAGCTGCCGCCGGATTCGATCAGGCGGTCGATCGCGGTGCGCAGGCGCGCGCGATCGGCCGCGGGCGCGCCGGCGATCAGTGCGTCGACCGACTGCGGCGAGGGCTCGCGGCCGAGGATGCGCTGCGCTTCGTGGGTGAGGTACAGGCGCTGCCGGCCGCGATCCCATTCCCAGCCGCCGATGTGCGCCAGGCCCTGTGCGCGGTCGAACAGCACGTTGTCGCGCTTGAGCGTGGTGACGTCGCTGAACATCGCGAACACGTACTCGGGCGTGACGCCGTCGGCTTCGAACACCGGCACGTTGGTCACCGAGATCCAGGACATGCGCTGGTCGGGGATGTAGTACAGGCCGATGACGGTGTTGCTGATCACCTGGCCGCGATCCAGCGCCTGGGTGGTGGGCCAGTCGTGGAACGACAGCGGCCGTCCGCGCGCATCCACCACCTTCCAGTCGCCGGGGCGCAGGAGGTTCTGCACGCTCTGCCCGGGTTCGGCGCCGATCGCGCGATAGGCGGCGGGGTTGGCCGAGATCACGTGCATCTTGCGGTCGAACAGGATCACGCCGACGTCGATCGATTCGAGCAGCAGGCGATAGCGCGACTCGGCCTGCCAACGCTGGCTGAGGTCGCGCGCGACCGCCACCATGCGCTTCTCGCCCCGGTACTCGAAGCCGGCGGTGTGCACCTCCACCGGGAAACGGCTGCCGTCGGCACGCATGTTGGTGACTTCGACGACATAGGTCTCGCCGCGGTTCAACGCAGCCAGGACCGGACCCATGTGGTCCTTGGGCAGGTCAGGGTTCAGCACCTCGATCGGCTTGCCGACGACTTCCTCGCGCGGCCGGCGGTAGGCGGCCATGCCGGCGGTGTTGAGGTCGAGCACGGTGCCGTCCCAGGCGATGATGCTGACCGGGTCGGGCACGGCATCGAGCAGCGCGCGGTAGCGTTGCCGCTCGGACTCGGTTTCCTCCAGCGCGGCGAGCAGGGCGTCGCGCGCCTGGCCGAGCAGGGTGCGCGTCGCCTCCGGCAGGGCCGTGTCGTCGCTGGCCCGTTCCAGCGCGTCCAGCGTCCGCAGGAGGTCGGCGGCGGGGGATTGCGCGGGGTCGGGCCAGCGTTCGGTCATGGGGCGGCGGTCCTTGCCAATGTGAATTTGCTGCCACTGGGCCGGCCCAGCCGTTCGGCCAGCCAGCGCCCGGTGGCGCTGAGTGCGTCGAGGTCGATGCCGGTGTCGATGCCCATGCCGTGCAGCATATACACGACATCCTCGCTTGCGACATTCCCGCTCGCGCCTTTCGCGTACGGGCAGCCGCCGGTGCCGGACACGGCCGCATCGACCACCCGCACGCCTTCGTCCAGGCAGGCGTGGATGTTGGCCAGCGCCTGGCCGTAGGTGTCGTGGAAATGGATGGCCAGCGCCGCCATCGGCACTTCGGTCGCGACTGCACGCAGCATGGCCGCAGCCTTCGCCGGGGTGCCGATGCCGATCGTGTCGCCCAGCGAGACTTCGTAGCAGCCCATGGCATGCAGCGCCTTGGCCACCCGCACCACCTCGGCCACCGCCACCTCGCCCTGGTAGGGGCAGCCGAGCACGGTCGAGACGTAGCCGCGCACCGCGACTCCGTCGGCCCGGGCGCGCTCGATCACCGGCGCGAAACGCTGCAGCGATTCCTCGATCGAGGCGTTGATGTTCTTCCGGTTGAACGCTTGCGAGGCGGCGGTGAACACCGCGATCTCCTCCACGCCCACGGCGCGTGCGCGCTCGTAGCCCTGTTCGTTCGGCACCAGCACCGGATAGCGCACGCCGGGTGCTTTCGTGATGCCGGTGTAGACCTCGGTGGCGTCGGCCAGCTGCGGTACCCATTTCGGGCTGACGAAGCTGGTGGCCTCGATGCTGCGCAGGCCGGTGGCGGACAGCCGGTCGATCAGGGCGATCTTGTCGGCCGCCGGGACGAGGGTCTTCTCGTTCTGCAGGCCGTCGCGCGGCCCGACTTCGACGATGCGGACGAAGTCGCTCATGGGGCGGCCTCCGCCGGGACGCGCTTCAGGCGGGTCATGCCTTCGGCCTGGCTGGCGCGGAAGAGGGCATCGCCCTGCGCGCGCAGCAGTTTCGCCGTTGCGCGTCGGCTGCCTTCGACATGGGCGAGCCGGTCTTCGAGGCGACGGGCCGGGGCGGTGCCACCCTGCGTCGGCGCGAGTGCGACTTCCGGATCGGCCAGCCACAGCTTCACCTCGTCGCCGTCGATCCGGTAGCGCGCGAGCAGCACGCTGCCGGCGGGCGCGCGCTGGCGCAGGTCGCCGCCCATGTCCATCAGGCGGTCGGCTTCCTCGGGCGTGAACGCGAGATAGCGGTGGTCGTCGAGCGCGAAACTCCGCAACGTCGTCTCGTAGGTGCTGCCGTCGTCGAGCGGCCAGCGCATGCGACAGCCGGGCGCGACTTCGATCGGGCGCGGCAGGCGTTCGGTCTTGACGGTCTGCCATTGGCCGGCGAGGGCGGGATCGCAGTCGTAGCGCGAGACCGGCGCGTGTTCGAAGGTCACACAGCCGCCGAGCAGTCCGGCGGCCAGCGCGATGGCGGCGAGGCCACGCAGGCAGGCGTTCATGCCTCGCTCCCGAGCAGCACCAGGGCCGCATCGGCTTCGACGAAATCCCCGGCGGCGACGCGCACTTCCTTCACCACGCCCGCGCAGGGCGCCTTCAGCGACAACTCCATCTTCATCGCTTCCATCACCAGCAGTTCCTGGCCCTGTTCGACCGTGTCGCCGACCTGCGCCTTGATCAGCACGATGCGGCCGGGCATCGGCGCCAGCGCGCGATCGCCTGCGGCGCTGCCCTGTTCGCTGGCCGGCTGGTAGGCGGGCACGCGCATGAAGCGCCAGCGGCGCTCGCCGTCGTGGATGTCGACCGGCTGCACGCTGCCGGATCCGGAGCGCTGCACGGCGTCGGCATGCGCGTCGACACGGACCCGGCGGCTGGCGCCATCGAAGCGCGCGTCGAGGTGGGTGTCGGTCAGGCGCGCGCCGCGGACCTCGCAGGCGCCGTCGGCCTCTTCCAGGCGATAGTCGCCGCCGCTGCCCTGGGCGAGGATCGTGTGCCGCTGCTGGCCGTCGTCCAGCACCAGCCGGCGCTGTCCTGCGTGGCCGAGGCGCCAGCCGTCGGCGCTGGCCCAGGGCGAGGTCGGGTCGCTGCTCGCGGCGGCGCGGGCGCGGGTGCGCGCTTCTTCCTGCAGCAGCGCGACCGTGGCCGCTGCCGCGCGCGCCAGGCGCACCTGCGCCGGGTCGGCCGGCTTGGGCATGAAGTCTTCGAGGTCGCGGTCGAGCGTGCCGGTGTCGATGGTCGCGTCGACGACGGTGGGATGGCGGCACAGGCGTTCGAGGAAGGCGACGTTCGACTTCGGCCCGTCGATCGTGCACTGCGCCAGCGCACCGCGCAGGCGGGCGAGGGCGCGCGGGCGATCCTCGTCCCAGACGATCAGCTTGGCGATCATCGGGTCGTAGAAGATGGTGACGGTGTCGCCTTCGATCACGCCGCCATCGATGCGCGTGTGCGCGTCGGGCACGGGCAGGCGCAGGCGGGTGAGCTTGCCCGAGCCCGGCAGGAAGCCGGCTTCCGGGTCTTCGGCATACAGGCGCACTTCGATGGCGTGGCCGCGCTGCGCGATCTCGTGCTGCGCCTTCGGCAGGCGCTCGCCGGCGGCGACGCGCAGCTGCCATTCGACGAGGTCGAGTCCGGTGACGTACTCGGTGACCGGATGCTCCACCTGCAGGCGGGTGTTGATCTCCATGAAGTAGAAACCACCGTCCTGGCCGACGATGAACTCGACCGTGCCGGCGTTCTGGTAGTCGATCGCGTGGCCGGCCTGCACCGCCGCCGCGCCCATCGCCTCGCGCAGCGCCTGCGTCAGGAAGGCCGACGGTGACTCCTCCAGCACCTTCTGGTAGCGGCGCTGCGCCGAGCATTCGCGTTCGTTGAGGTGGATCACGTTGCCGTGGCCGTCGCCGAAGATCTGGATCTCGATGTGGCGCGGCTGCTCGACGTAGCGCTCCAGCAGCACGCGGTCGCGGCCGAAGGCGTTGCGCGCCTCGCGCTGGCAGCTTTCGAGGTTCGGCAGGAATTCGGCGCTGCTGCGCACGATGCGCATGCCCTTGCCGCCGCCGCCGTGCGCGGCCTTGATCATCAGCGGGTAGCCGATCGCGTCGGCCTCGCGCTGCAGCAGGTCGGGCGACTGGTCCTCGCCGGTGTAGCCCGGCACCACCGGCACGCCCGCCGCCTGCATCAGCTGCTTGGCGCCGGCCTTGCTGCCCATCTTGCGCATCGATGCCGCCTTCGGGCCGATGAAGACAATGCCCGCCGCTTCCACCGCATCGGCGAAGTCCGCGTTTTCGCTGAGGAAGCCGTAGCCGGGGTGGATCGCCTGCGCGCCGCTCCGCTTCGCGACCTCGAGGATGACGTCGCCGAGCAGGTAGCTCTCCTGCGGACGCGCACCGCCGATGCGGTACGCCTCGTCGGCCTGGCGCACGTGCTGCGCATCGGCATCGGCGTCGGAATACACCGCCACCGTGCGGATGCCCAGCCGGCGGCAGGTGCGGATGACGCGGCAGGCGATTTCGCCGCGGTTGGCGATGAGGATTTTATTGAACATGGTCTGCCACGGATTGGCGCGGATCAACGCGGATGGGGAGAGAATTCGAAGTGGTCAACACTCTGCGTTTGAATTGCGGTTTCGGACCGAAATTCAGCAGCAGGCCGACAGGCATGCCTGTCGCTTCAACGTAATTCAGCAGTTGGATTTCATGCATCAAGCCTGTCTTTTCCGCGTTCATCCGCGTTGATCCGTGGCCGAATCATTGCAGTCGTCGCCCTCGCCATCCCAGTAGTCGAGTCCATCGCCGGGGCGTCCGATGTGGCGGAAGTCGCCGGGTTGCATGCCGGTGCTGGCGAGGAACTTGCCGGAGTCGGGGTATTCGCAGATCTCGGGATATTCCATCGTGCTCACCGCGAGTACGCGCAGCGGGGTGTCGCCGGTGTTGACGAGCTGGTGCGCGGTGTCGGGGCCGCCGGGCGGGCAGGCGATCACGTCGCCGGCGCGCACCGGATGCACCGCATCGCCGAGGCGCAGCTCGCCGCTGCCTTCGATGACGAAGAACATCTCCTCGTTGGCGCGATGGCTGTGCTTCGGGAATGCGGCCTTGCCCGGGGCGATCACGGTCAGGTTGTAGCCGAGCTTGCGCGCGCCGATGCGCGGCGAGATCGGGCCGATGCTGCCGCCGAAGCGGTCTTCGGGCATGGTCGTGCCGCGCTGCCGGGCGCGTTCGGCCAGGTCGACCAGTTCGACGGCGTCGAGGTTGAGGATCGGGTGCGTCATGGCGTCATTCCGGTGTGTGGCAGACCGCTTCGATGTTGTGGCCGTCCGGATCGATCACGAACGCGCCGTAGTAGTGCGGGTGATACTGCGGACGCAGGCCCGGCGCGCCATTGTCGGTCGCGCCTGCCGCCAGCGCGGCGGCATGGAAGGCATCGACCTCGGCCCGTGTCCTGGCGACGAAAGCGATGTGCATGCCGCGTCCAGGCACCCCGGTCCCGCTGCCGACCCAGAACGCCGGTTTGCCCGGCGGGCCGAAGCCGCAGCCTTCGTAGCCGCCGCTCATCTCCTTGGTCACGTCCATGACGATGCCGTAGCCCAGCGGTGCGAGCACCTGGGCATAGAAGTCCCGGCTGCGCGGGTAGTCGGCGACGGTGAATCCGAGGTGGTCGAGCATGGGCGTCTCCTTGCGATGCGCGTGGGTCAGCCGATCCAGCCTGGCTTGCGCTTGTCGAGGAAGGCGCCGAGTCCTTCCTGGCCCTCGGCCGAGACGCGCAGGCGGGCGATGAGGTCGGCGTTGTCGTGGTCGAGGCGGTTGCGGTCGTGCTCGGCGGCGACCCGGCGCACCAGGGCCTTGGCTTCGCGGGAGGCCACCGGCCCTGCCTTGAGCAGCAGGTCGACCTGGCGCTTCACCGCCGCGTCGAGCTCCTCGGCCGGCACCACGGCATGCAGCAGGCCGATGCGCAGCGCTTCGGCGGCGTCGAAGATCTCGGCGGTGGCGAACCAGCGCCGCGCCTGGCGGGCGCCGATGGCTTCGATGACGTAGGGCGAGATCACCGCCGGCAGCAGGCCCAGCTTGCTCTCGGTCAGGCCGAACTTCGCCTCGGGGGAGCCGATGGCGATGTCGCAGCAGGCCACGAGGCCGACGCCGCCGCCGAAGGCCGCGCCGTGGACGCGGGCGATGGTCGGGCGCGGCAGTTCGTCCAGCGTGCGCATCAGACGGGCGAGGGCGAGGGCGTCGGTGCGGTTCTCGGCCTCGCTGGCGCCTGCCATGCCGCGCATCCAGTTCAGGTCGGCCCCGGCGGAAAAGCTCGGTCCCGCGCCTTCCAGCACCACCACGCGCACCGCCGGGTCGTCGCCGATCGCGACGAGGGCGGAGGTCAGGGTCTCGATCAGGTCGGCGTCGAACGCGTTGTGCAGGTCGGGGCGGTGCAGCCGGAGGTGGACCACGGGTCCATGGCGATGGTGCTGCAGCGAATCGGTCATGCCCGGGTCCTGATTCAATCGACAGGCGTGAATGATATCCGGTCGCCCCGGCCATTCGATTCCGTACGAGGCCGGCGCGATGCCCGGGAAATTGATCCGGATCGGTCCGGTGCCGCCGGAGCTGGTATACAATTGAGAACTATTCCCATTTGGCAAGCGCACTGGACCCGGGCGTGAAGTTGACCGATCTGCCGCATCGCACTGCCGCCGTCGTCGACGAGGTGCTCGACCTCTCGGCCAACGACGCCATCGCCCGCCGCCTGCGCGAACTGGGATTCATCGCCGGCGAGCGCGTGGAGATCGTCGCCGCCGGGCCGTTCGGCGCCGAGCCGCTGCTGGTCCAGGTCGGTTTCACCCGCTTCGCCCTGCGCCGTGCCGAAGCCGACCGGGTGCGCCTGCGCGCAGGGGCCGCCGCATGAGCGCCGCCACCGCCAAACCGCTGCGCCTCGCCCTGGTCGGCAATCCCAACTGCGGCAAGACCGCGCTGTTCAACCTGCTGACCGGCAGCCGGCAGAAGGTCGCGAACTACGCCGGCGTGACCGTCGAGCGCAAGGAAGGCCGCCTGCAGACCCCGGCCGGACGCCGGCTGACCCTGCTCGACCTGCCGGGTGCGTACAGCTTCCAGGCGGCGAGCCTGGACGAAGCGGTCACCCGCGACATCTGCCGGGGCTTCTATCCCGGCGAGCCGGCCCCGGACCTGCTGGTCTGCGTGGTCGATGCCACCAACCTGCGCCTGCACCTGCGCTTCGCGCTGGAAGTGCGCGAACTCGGCAAGCCGATGGTGCTGGCCGTGAACATGATGGATGCCGCGAAGCGCCGCGGCATCGCGATCGACCTCGAGGCTCTCCAGCGCGAGCTCGGCGTGCCGGTGGTCGAAACCGTGGCCGTGCGCCGCGATGGCGGCCGCGCGCTGATGGCCCAGCTCGATGCGATGGCCGAGCGCCTGCATCCGCCGGAGCGGCGCATGCCCGACCATGCTGATGCCGCAGTGCGCATCGAGGACACGCTGCACGCCGAAACCCGGCGCCTGCTCGAACTGGCGGTGCGCATGCCCGAGCGCACCGCGCGCGTCGACGATGCGCTCGACCGCTGGCTGCTGCATCCGGTGGCCGGCCTGCTGACCCTGGCCGTGGTGATGTTCCTGATCTTCCAGGCCGTGTACGCCTGGGCGACGCCGCTGATGGATGCGATCGAAGCCGGCACCGGCTGGCTCGGCGGAGTCGTCGGCAATGCCATGCCGGAGGGACCGCTGAAGAGCCTGGTTACCGATGGCATCATCGCCGGGCTCGGCGGCATCATCGTGTTCCTGCCGCAGATCCTCATCCTGTTCGCCTTCATCCTCGCGCTCGAGGAGTCGGGCTACCTGCCGCGCGCGGCCTTCCTGCTCGACCGGCTGATGTTCAAGGCCGGCCTGTCCGGGCGCAGCTTCATCCCGCTGCTGTCCTCCTTCGCCTGCGCGGTGCCCGGCATCATGGCCACGCGCAGCATCCAGGACCCGCGCGACCGCATCGCGACGATCCTGGTCGCGCCGCTGATGACCTGCTCGGCGCGCCTGCCGGTGTACGCATTGCTGATCGCGGCCTTCATCCCGAACCGCGAGGTCGGTGGCCTGTTCAACCTGCAGGGCCTGGTGCTGTTCGGCCTGTACGTCGCGGCGATCCTCAGCGCGCTGCTGGTGGCCACGGTGATGAAGCGCTGGCGCCGCTGGAAGGCGTCCGGCGAGGGCGGCGAGCACGCATTGCTGCTGGAGCTGCCTTCGTACCGCGTGCCGCATCCGCGCGACCTGCTGATTGGCCTCTGGGAACGCGCGGTGATCTTCCTCAAGCGCGTCGGCGGCATCATCCTCGCCCTGACCATCCTGCTGTGGTTCCTGCTGAATTTCCCCGCGCCGCCGGCCGGCGCACTGGGTCCGGCCATCGACTACAGCTTCGCCGGCCGCATCGGCCATGCCATGACCGCCGTGTTCGCGCCGCTGGGCTTCAACTGGCAGATCTGCATCGCGCTGATCCCGGGCCTGGCCGCGCGCGAGGTCGCGGTGTCCTCGCTGGCGACCGTGTATGCGCTGTCCGCTGCCGACGATGCCGCCGCCGCCGATGCGCTGACGCCGCTGCTCGCCCAGGACTGGTCGCTGGCCACAGCGCTGTCGCTGCTGGTCTGGTACATCTACGCGCCGATGTGCATCTCCACGCTGGCCACGATCAAGCGCGAAACCAATTCCTGGAAGCAGATGGGTTTCGCCACGTTCTACCTGTTCGCGCTGGCCTACCTCGCTTCGCTGCTGACCTACCAGGTCGCGGTCGCACTCGGCGCCGGCTGACATGGACGCCTCGCTCTCGCTCACCCTGCAGTACGCGGTGATCGCGGTCGCGGTGCTGGTCAGCGCCTGGGTAGTGTTCCGCAAGCAGGCCCCGAACGCCGCCCGCCGCCTGCGCATCGCCATCGCGCTGCCGCTGGTGCGGGAAGGGCGGCCGGGCTGGATGCGTGCCATTGGCAGGTGGATCGCGCCGCCGTCGAAGGCAGTGGATGGGTGTGGTGGATGTTCCGGCTGCGATGACGGCAGCGGAAGACGATCGCCGTAGGCCTTCCTCGGTTGTAGGAGCGCTTTGTAGGAGGGCCTTCAGGCCCGAGCTCTTGATCTTCTATCTCGGAACATCAAAGGAGCAAAAAAGCTCGGGGCTGAAGCCCCTCCTACAAAGCGTGTCGCACTTCAATCCGCAGCGCGCTGACGCGGAGGCGCGACACGAAGCAGACGCCTGGCGACCCGGAAGGCCGCCGATGTCGTATGGATCGCCGCCAGCAGCAGATACAGCCACGCCTTCTGCCAGCGCCGTTCGATCACGAACACATGCATGTGCAGGTTCGGTCGTTTGCGCACGAAACCGCCACTGTGGATCGCGACGAAGGAATGCGGGTTGCCGGTGATCCTGCGCGACAGGGCATGGGTCTCGCCCATGAAGAAATCCATCACGGTGTAGTCGATGGCGGGATGCTCGCCGGACGGGTCGTGGCAGAGTACGAAGCAATGCCGGCAGAACGGCATGCGGTACGAGACGAGCCGGCAGTCGCGCTCGGCGTAGCCGGGTGGTGTGTCGATCCTGCGATCGAGAACGAGCGGATTCATGGCGTGATCGCAACATTCCCGCGATCCGGGGTCAAGTCATGCGGCCAAAGGCTCAGTGCTTGCGCGACTTCGCGCCCCTGGCCTCGAACACTTCCACCGACAGGCTGACGGTGCGCTCGTCGCCGGCGTGGAGCGCGCCGACGCCGACCACCTGGCGCGCGATCTCCTGGCCGCGTTCGTCGCGGATCGCGATCACCACCGAATATTCCCAGGGCTCGCCGTCGGCGGGATGGCGGATCGTGCCTTCCACCTGCAAGGGCACCTGCAGCGGCGTCGCCGCATGGGTGTCGCCGTCGAAGCGCAGGTAATGCTTGCACGCGGGACAGATCGCCGCGCTTTCGAGGATGGTCGCCTTGCAGTGCGGGCACGCGCGGGTGGCGCCCGCGGTGCCCGGGCGCGTGCTCATTCGGCGGGCGGCTCGACCTTGGGTGCGGCGGCTTTCGGTGCCGCGCTTTCCCAGCCGCAGTCGATGTGGCCGCGGATCTTGCAGCCGGCGGCGACGGTGAGCGTGCCGGCCTTGATGTCGCCGATCAGCGCGGCGCTCTCCATCAGTTCGACGCGTGCGGCGGCTTCGATGTTGCCTTCGAGTTCGCCGGACATCACGACCTTCTTGGCGCGGATCACGCCCTTGAGCTTGGCGCCGCGCTCCAGGGTGAGGTCGCCCTGCACGTTGACGTCGCCCTTGAAGCGACCGGCGATGCGCACGCTGCCGGCGCCTTCGATCTTGCCTTCGATGGTGAGGTCTGCGGCGATGACGGACTCCTTCGCGGCGGGTGCGGCATCGGCGCGCGGGAAGGTGGCCGGCGAGAAATCGGTGTTGGCCTGTTGCGGCGGGGCGGGACGCGCGGGTTCGGGCGTCGGGGCCGGTGGCGGGTCTTTCTTGCTCGGGCTGGACTGGAAGATGGCCATGAGGGTCTCCGGGTCATCGGGGGGCATGCGGGAAGATCATGCACCTTAGCGTCGCCTCATGACGACCGGTGTGATCCGCGCAGCAGAACGGGCAGGGCCATCCTACGCCTTCGACGCGCCGTGCGGGCGGAGTTCAGTCGACTCGTGCAAGGCGCCTCTGGTGCCACAGGTCCTTCGCCCAGATGAACAGGGCCAGGCCTGCGATGGCACCGAACATCCCTGCATCGTCCATCCAGCCCGCTTCGTCGCCGATCGCGCGCACAATGACGAACAGGACGAAGACGCGCCAGTAGCCGAGGTGGCGGCCCAGCGGTGGGCCGCTGCGCTCGCGGTGCCGCGCCCACGCGGCCAGCGCCGCCGACATCAGCAGCAGGCCGCCCGCAGCGCCGGTCCAGCCGCCGGGCTGGATCCACACGGTCGCCAGTGCGATGACCAGCAGCACGGGAATCGTGAAGCGACGCAGCATCGGCCGGCGTTCGTCGGGGTCATCCTCGCGCGCCTGCCATGCGGAGAAGAGGGCGTAGCCGGTCCACAGGCCCCAGGCCGTGCCCATCGCCAGCGCCGAGACCAGCGCGACGTTCGCCAGCGGAATCGAACCGAGGGAGACGGCACCGACCGAGGGATCGCCCTGTCCGATCAGCACAGACAGGCCGAAGTACAGCAGCGTGACCAGTGCCGCATAGGCCGCCACGCGCGAGCCCACCACCGCCAGGCGTTGCCGCGTCAGCCGCGATCGGTCCGAGGCCGCATCCCAGAACGCGACCTGCGCCGGATCGATCGGCGGCGGCAGGTCGTCCAGGCGTCCGAGATCGAGTCGGTACAGGAAGCGGCGTACCGCCGAGGGGTACATCGGCATCAGCGCCGAGAGCAGGGCACGCGGCCAGTCGAAGGGTCGCGAGAGGTCGCGCACGATGCGCCGCACCTGCCGCACCGCCGAGGTCACGCTGGTGCCCTCGTCGGCGGTGCGCCCGGCGAGCGCGTGCAGTTGCGAGGTCTTCAATTCCCAGGCGATCTGCAGACGATGGCGCAGGCGGTGGAGGTAATACGTGTCGTAACCGTTGCGCAGGTCGATCAGGCTGAAGTAATCCATCAGCAGGTCGAAGCGCGATGGCGCCATCGGCGGCTGCCGATGATGCATGGCATGCAGCAGCCAGTGGCCGATCTGCGCCTTGTGCGCGAGCGACCACAGGATCGGCTGGGCATCGAGCCAGCGGCGCAGGTCGCCCTCCACGCCATCGAGCGCGAGCCGGAAGCAGGTGTCGAAGAACGCGTCATGGTCGAAGACGACCGCGCCCTCCGGTGGCGCCTCGTGCGCGTCGTCTTCGACGGGCGGGGCCGCCGTCTGCGTCGCCGGCGGAGCCGTGTCCTCGTGTGCAGCGGCATGCATCTGCGCATGCGCAGGCTCGCGCGCGACCGAGGTCGCATCGCCGAGGCCTTGTTCCGCGTCGTCCTCCGGTGCATCGGATTCGTCGTCCCAGTCCTCGTCCCAGGCATCGCCATCGTGCGGCCCGGAGCGCACCCATGCCAGCGCCGCCTGGTAGGCCTCATGCAGGCGCTGGAAGCCCTCCGGATCCTCGTCCGGACGCGTGGTCTTCAGCTTTGTCGCATACGCGCGCTTGATCGCGCGTTCGTCGGCGTCGTCGGCAAGGCCGAGCAGGCGGAGGGCTTGGATCATCGCTGCCGTCTCGTCTTGATTCGGACAAAGGACCAGAGCCCGAGCGCGAATCCTGCCGCAGGCACTGCAATCCAGAGCGGCTCTGCCATGAAGAAGGGGAAGATCAGGGTCGTGGTGATCAGCAGGAGCGCTGCACGATGAGGTGTCAGCCAGGGGCTGGGGGATTCGCCGTGTTGACGGAGCTGGCCATAGTACTTGGCTGTCGCCAGCCAGCAGCCCAGCATGCCGCTCGCAAAAGTGATCGGCCACAACGTGCCGATCATGAGCGACGCCAGACAGATGAGGGAAAGCACGGGCACCAATGCGACGTGGATACGCCTCAAGCCACGGCTGGATGGTTCAGTGCCACCTTGCCAATGGAGCAGGCTGCGGAAGCCTGCCTGCAGTGCCCAGCCGGCCATCAGGATGGCCCAGGGCCACGCAATCGACGACAGCACCACGGACAGGGGCAATTCCGTTTGACCGACCTCCAGCATCTGGAGTGCTGCCAGAAGGGGGGATGCGGGCAACGCGAGCATCAGGCAGCGGAAGAGCGCGATCTGGATTCGTTGCGACGTCCACCGATTGCCTTCTGTCGCTGCCAGCCAGTAGGCGATCTGGTCACGCCGGATCCTGTCCGGGAGTTTGTCCCATCCGCCGAAGGGATTCTCCAGCAGCATTCCGCGTACGGACGATACGCGGCCGATGTTGAGGCTGGTCCAGAGGTTTCGCCAGGTCGATGCAGGGCGCGTCAGATAACCGTGCAAGCGGAGCAGACGATGCATGTATGCAGCTTTCTCCCGCTCTTCGTCGATCTTCGGCGGCTCCTGCTGTCGTTGCTTTCGCTGCTCTGCAAGCCAGGCAAACGAATGCGCCGGGGAGGGCCCCGGTCTGCGGGTAGGTTTTCGCGAGCGACGTTCCGCCTGCAGCGCTCTCCAGGCCTCGACCAGCCGCGCGCGCAGCCGCTGCAGCGCCAGCGGGTCGTAGCCCGAGTGGAGGTCGTTGTAGCCAAAGAACTCCGCAAGCATGTCGAAGTTGCGATCGGTCATCGGCGGTTGCCGCGCATCCATCAGGCGCAGCAGCCAGTGCCCGATCATCGCCTTGTGTTCCAGCGACCACAGCACCGGCTGCGAGCGCAGCCAATGCTCGAGCACGCGCGGGTCGCCGTCGCCGGCCGCGCCCAGGCATTCGTCGAGGAACTGGTCCAGCGTGATCGCCTCGCCCTGCGGCGCGGTATCGACATCGTCGCCGGCTTCTTCCTCGGCGCCCTCCGATGCGGCCTGCGCCTCCGAGGCAGGCGCTTCGGTTTCGCCCACGGCTTCCGTCTCTGCCGGTGCTTCCGGTCCGGCATCCGCAGCGCCTGCTTCCACGGCGATCGCATCCTGCGCCAGCCGGTGCCGAAGCATTTCCAGTGCCGTCTGGTACGCCTCGTTCAAGCGCTGGAAGCCCTCCGGATCCTCGTCCGGTCGCGTGGTCCGCAGCTTCGCCGCATACGCGCGCTTGATCGCGCGTTCGTCGGCGTCAGGCGGGAGGTCGAGTTGGGTGTACCAGGAGGTGTCCATCGTCAGAAGTTGCCGCTGGCGCATCGGCTGAGCACGATCACAAGGAATATGATCGGCCAGATCGGAAAGTATCCACCCTGGTTTCGTTCCGGGGCGGACTGCCGGAATTCCAGTGCGGGATCGGAGCGCGTGAGGATCGACTGGACACGCTCGTGGACGAAATGCGCGTCGACCTTGTCCAGGTTGAAGAACGCCACCAGCGCATGGACATGGCCGGTCGGAAGGTTCGGCCTGCACTCGACGAAGCGCAGCAGCGGCATCGCCAGGCGCTGTTTCAGCGCGATGTCGTAGAGGTCCGGGTGGCTCTCCAACCAGCGCCTGAATTCCGCAGGCGAACTGCGATGGACCTCGATCTCCAGCAGGTCGAAGAAGGTGCCGGGGTCGAAGCCGGCATCGTCCGCACCCGTCGTGCCTGCGTTGCTGGCGCTGAATCCGAAGCAGTGGATCAGCGCTTCGACATGGCCGGTCGGCAGCGTCGGTCGAGCCTTCAGGAATTGCGGCAGGCGCATGCCGATGCGCCGTTTCAGGTGCGCATCGCGCAGCACCGGATGCCGGTCGAGCCACTGTGCGAAATCAGGCGGGTACGTGCCGTGGATGCGGATCTCCACCGACTCGAAGAACGCATCGAAGTCGAAGAATGGCGCATCCGATTCGTTCGCATCGAATCGGTTGTCATCGATGTCGTCCAAGTCGCTGCGGCTGTGGCGTGCATCGATCGGCACCGGAGGTGGCAGCGCGCTTGCATTGGGCTGAGGGAGAGGCGGGGGCGTTCTCGCAGCGGGCGGGCCCGCGATCGGTCGCCAGGATGCGGCATCGCGGTCGATGCGGGATTGGCCTGCATCGTGCCGGTCCTCATCTTCGACCGTGTCCACCTCACCCATGTCTTCGTCGTTCGCGTCTCGCCATGCGGCGATGCGCAGCGCCTGCTGATACGCCTCGTTCAAGCGCTGGAAGCCCGCCGGATCCTCGTCCGGGCGCGTCGTCCGCAGCTTCGCCGCATACGCGCGCTTGATCGCGCGTTCGTCGGCGTCGATGGCGATGCCGAGGTGCTCGTGCGCCCAGCTCACCGCTGCTCAGCCCTGGGCTTCCAGCATGTCCAGGGCCTCGCTGAACTTCTCGCGGTTGCGCGCGATCAGGTCGCTGTCCTGCGTGTCCAGCAGGGAGCGGAAATGCATGATCCATTCCTGCAGCCGGTCGCGTTCGTGGATGAACTCCTCGTACAGACGCTCGGCGCGGGCGAGTACGGCGATGTTCTCCTGCTGGTCGCGCGGGTGGATCTTCAGTGTTTCCAGTGCAGCCAGGCGTGCGCGGATTTCCTCGGGCGACAGCAGGCCGGGGTTCTGTTCCAGCAGCAGCTCGTGGCGGCGCTTGGTCGCGTGCTCGGTCACTTCGACCTGCAGCAGGCCGTTGATGTCGTAGGTGAAGCGCACGGTCACGCCGTTGTCGTCGGTGCCGCGGCGCTTGTCGAGCTGCACGGTGATCTCGCCGAGCTTGATGTTGTTGGCGACCAGCGGGTTCTCGCCCTGGTAGATGTCGATCGTCAGCTTTTCCTGCTTCTCGTGCATCGGGTAGAACTGGTCCTCGCGACTCACCGGCACCGTGCTGTTGCGCAGGATGATCGGGTGGAAGAAGCCGCTGTGGACCTGGCCGTTGTCGTCGCGCCGCGCGATCTGCGTGCCCAGGGTGAATGGGCACACGTCGGTGAGGATGATTTCCTCCAGCTTCGCGTTGCGCGACTTCAGGCCCGAGGCCACGCAGGCGCCGAGGCCGATGGCCTGGTCCGGATTGACGTGGCGCAGCGGCAGTCGGCCGAACATGCGCGACACCAGCCGCGCGACCAGCGGCATGCGGCTGGCGCCGCCGACCAGCACGATCTCGTCCAGCTGCGACGGCTGCAGCTTGGCGTCGCGCATCGCGCGCTCGATCGGCGCGCGCATGCGCTGCACCAGCGGCTCGCAGATCTGCGCAAAGCGGTCTTCGTCGATGCTCCAGCTGTAGTCGCGGCCATCGATGCTCATCTGCAGCGGCGCGGGCGTGCGCGCGCTGAGTTCGCGCTTGAGCTGTTCCAGGCGACGGCGCAGCTGTCCCAGTTCCTGGGTCTTCAGGGCCTGCTGGCGCAGTTCGTTGTCGCGGCAGAAGGCGTCGACCATCATGTCGAGGAAGTCTTCGCCGCCCAGGAAGTTGTCGCCCGCGCTGGCATGGACTTCGAACACGCTGTCGAAGCATTCGAGGATCGATACGTCGAAGGTGCCGCCGCCGAGGTCGAAGACCAGGAAGCGGCCTTCGCCGCTGCGGTCCTGCAGGCCGTAGGCCAGTGCGGCAGCGGTGGGTTCGTTGATCAGGCGCTCGACCTTCACGCCGGCCAGCTCGCCGGCGGCGCGCGTGGCCTTGCGCTGCGCATCGGAAAAATAGGCCGGCACGCTGATCACCGCTTCGGTGATCTTCTCGCCCAGCGCGGCTTCGGCATCGGCCAGCAGCGAGCGCAGCACCAGCGCGGACAGTTCCTCCGGCCGGAAGGCGCGTCCGCCCAGGCGGGTTTCGCGCGCGGTGCCCATCCAGCGCTTGAACGCGGCGACGGTGTGCTCCGGATGCGAGATGAGCCGGTCGCGCGCGGCCTGGCCGACGAGGACCTTGTCGCCGTCGACGCTGATCACCGACGGCGTCAGCAGTTCGCCCAGTGCGTTCGGGAAGAGGGTGGGACCGTCGGCGCCATACGCGCCGATGAGGGAATGGGTGGTGCCGAGGTCGATGCCGACGATCATGCTTCTGCTTCGGGGTAGGAAAGTTGGATCACATCCGGAAGACGCCGAACTTCGCCGGTTCGATCGGCGCGTTGAGCGAGGCGGAGATGCCCAGGCCCAGCACGCGCCGGGTGTCGGCGGGATCGATCACGCCGTCGTCCCACAGCCGCGCGGTGGCGTAGTAGGGATTGCCCTGGGTTTCGTACTGTTCGCGGATCGGCGCCTTGAAGGCGTCCTCTTCCTCGGGCGTCCACACCTTGCCCGCGGCCTCGATGCCGTCGCGGCGCACGGTGGCGAGCACGCCCGCAGCCTGCTCGCCGCCCATCACGCTGATGCGCGCGTTCGGCCACATCCACAGGAAGCGCGCGCCGTAGGCACGGCCGCACATCGCATAGTTGCCGGCGCCGAAGCTGCCGCCGACGACGACGGTGAACTTCGGCACGCTGGAGCAGGCGACGGCGGTGACCATCTTCGCGCCGTCCTTCGCGATGCCGGCGTTCTCGTACTTCTTGCCGACCATGAAGCCGGTGATGTTCTGCAGGAACACCAGCGGAATGCCGCGCTGGTTGCACAGCTCGATGAAGTGCGCGCCCTTGAGCGCGCTCTCGGCGAACAGGATGCCGTTGTTGGCGACGATGCCCACCGGGTAGCCGTGCAGGTGCGCGAAGCCGGTGACGAGGGTCTTGGCGTAGCGCGCCTTGAATTCGTCGAAATCCGAGCCGTCGACGATGCGCGCGATCACTTCGCGGATGTCGAACGGGCGACGCGTGTCCTTCGGGACGATGCCGTACAGCTCCTCGGCCGGATACGCCGGCTCGACCGACGGGCGCACCGCGACCGGCAGCACCTTGCGGCGGTTGAGGTTGCCGACCAGGTTGCGCGCGATCTGCAGCGCATGGCGGTCGTCCTCGGCGAAATGGTCGGCGACGCCCGAGACAGTGGTGTGCACTTCGGCGCCGCCGAGCGATTCGGCATCGACCACCTCGCCGGTCGCGGCCTTCACCAGCGGCGGACCACCGAGGAAGATCGTGCCCTGTTCCTTGACGATGATGCTTTCGTCGCTCATCGCCGGCACGTAGGCGCCGCCGGCGGTGCAACTGCCCATCACCACGGCGATCTGCGGGATGCCTTCGCCGCTCATCCGCGCCTGGTTGTAGAAGATGCGGCCGAAATGCTCGCGATCCGGGAAGACTTCGTCCTGCAGCGGCAGGAAGGCGCCGCCGGAGTCGACGAGGTAGATGCACGGCAGCTTGTTCTCCTGCGCGATCTGCTGCGCGCGCAGGTGCTTCTTCACCGTCATCGGGAAGTAGGTGCCGCCCTTCACCGTGGCGTCGTTGGCCACGATCATAACTTCGAGGCCCATCACGCGGCCGATGCCGCAGACCATGCCGGCGGCAGGTGCCGCGTCGTCGTACATGCCCTCGGCGGCCAGCGGCGCGACTTCGAGGAAGGGCGAGCCCGGGTCGAGCAGTGCGGTGATGCGATCGCGCGCGAGCAGCTTGCCGCGTTCGGTGTGCTTGGCGCGGGCTTTCTCGCCGCCGCCTTCCGCCGCACGCGCGAGACGCGCATCCAGTTCGGCCACCAGTTCGCGGTGGTAGGACACGGTGTCGCGGAATTCCTGGGACTGCGGGTCGAGGCGGGAGCTCAGGACGGGCATGGCGTCTTGTCGTGGCAGCGGGGCAAAGGACGACAAGGATAACCGCTGCGCCTGTCGCTGGCGCCGCGTCGCGCCCATGTCCTGCCGTCCGGGCAAGCGTGATCCCTGCAAGCGTTCGGCGCCACAAAAGGAAAGACCCGCCTGAGCGGGTCGACTGCGCAAAAAGGAAAGGCCCGCCGAGGCGGGCCTTTCGGAGCGGGCTTCCAGGAGCCCGCGATGCGCAGCGCGCGAAGCCGATTACTGCTTCTTGGCTTCTTCGGCAGCGGCCTGGGCCTTGTCGGCGACGGCATCGGCCTTGTCGGCCATCTTGTTCGCGGCGTCGGCGGTGGCGTTGGCGGCATCGGCAGCGGCGCCGGCGGTGGCGGCGGCAGCCGTGTCGGCAGCATTCTCGACGGCACCGGCGGCTTCGGTCACGGCCTCGCCGGTGGCGGCGGCAGCGGCATCGACGCTCTGGGTGGCGGCATCACCAGCGGCGGCAGCGGCATCGCCGGCAGCGTCGACGGCAGCGTCGGCAGCCTGGGCCGCTTCGGCGGCTTCGGTCTGTGCGGTTTCGGTTTCGTTCTTGCAGGCGGACAGGGCGAACACGCTGGCGGCCAGCAGGACCAGAAGCTTGTGGTTCATTTGGAATCTCCCATGGGAAGGTAGGGGTCGTACGTCGATAGGGTGCCTGCGCTCGCAACGTGCGGCCGGGGATGGCGGCGTACGGTGTCCTCTCGCCGGTGGCGAGTCCGGCATCCCCGCGTGCGATGCCGCGTGGTATCGCACGGCAAGCCGCCGGATTCTAGCAGCATGTCTTCGGGCAATGTGCCCGATGCCCGGGCCTTCCGGGCCTCGATTCAGGCACAAAAAAAGGAAGACCCGCCGAAGCGGGCCTTCCCTTGTACTGCAACGGAGCTTGCGCTCCGCGGAAGCAGATTACTGCTTCGCCGGCTCGGCGGCCGGAGCAGCAGCGTCGGCGGCCGGAGCGGCAGCGTCGGCGGCCGGAGCAGCAGCGTCGGCGGCCGGAGCGGCAGCGTCGGCGGCCGGAGCAGCGGCGTCGGCGGCCGGAGCAGCGGCGTCAGCGGCCGGAGCAGCGGCGTCGGCGGCCGGAGCGGCAGCGTCGGCGGCCGGAGCGGCTTCTTCGGTGGCAGCAGCGTCAGCAGCCGGAGCTTCTTCAGCCTTGTTGCAAGCCGACAGGGCCAGGACGCCGGCGGCCAGGAGGACGTAAAGCTTGGTGTTCATACTTCTCTCCGTAGGAGTTGTCTGAGATTGCTTAGGGGTCAGGCAACGCCAGTGCGCGTGGCAGTCCGGCTTTCGCCGGCATGTGTTCGTTCACTGACTTACTTGGTGCTTGCCAGCACCATGAAAAAGCCGCGGGTGGAACGTGCGGCTCTTTCAATTGTAGCAACCAATTCAGCGTTGTGAAGCCCGACTGAACTGATTGTCTGCAACAGGGCGACCGAAGGTGCCGACCGGGCGAGCCGGTCGGCGGGGGTCGATCAGTTGGTCTTGGTCGCGTCGGCGGCCTTTTCGGCGGCTTCCGCAGCCTTCTCGGCAGCGTCGGCAGCGGCGTCGGCAGCAGCTTCGGTGCTGGCAGCGGCGTCGGCAGCGGCGCCCGGAGCAGCAGCGGCGGCGGCATCGGCAGCGGCGGCAGCCTGTTCGGCGGCGGCGTTGGCGGCTTCGCCGGTGGCGGCGGCAGCCGAGTCGACGGCCTGGGCGGCGGAGTCGGCGGTTTCGGTCGCGGCGGCTTCGGCTTCGGCAGCGGCTTCCTCACCCTTGCCGCCGCAGGCGGTCAGGGCGAAGCCGAGGGCGAGAGCGAGCAGTGCCTTGTTCAGGGTCATGTGAGGATTCCTCGATGGTGTGGATTGGCGCGGGGTGTCGCGGCGCTTGGTCGTCATCATGACAAGCCCGTTTCGGCTGTCAAGCGACCGTGGCCGGTGTCTCCCGGTTCGTACGTGTAAAGGGCTTATGGAAGCTCGATCGCGATCGCGGTGGCTTCGCCGCCGCCGATGCACAGCGAGGCCACGCCGCGTTTGCCGCCGGTGGCGCGCAGCGCGGCGATCAGGGTGACCACCAGGCGCGCGCCGCTGGCGCCGATCGGGTGGCCGAGCGCACATGCACCGCCGCGGATGTTGAGCTTCTCGTGCGCGATGCCGAGATCCTTCATCGGCGCCATCGCGACGCAGGCGAAGGCTTCGTTGATTTCGAACAGATCGACGTCGCCCACGCTCCAGCCCGCTTTTTCAAGCACTTTGCGAATCGCATCGACCGGCGCGGTGGTGAACCATTCCGGTGCCTGCGCATGCGTCGCATGCGCGACGATGCGCGCGAGCGGGGTCACGCCGCGACGCTGCGCTTCGTCGGCCGACATCACCAGCGTGGCGGCGGCGCCATCGGAGATCTTCGACGACGATGCGGCGGTGAGCACGCCGTCCTTGCCGAACGCGGCGCGCAGGCCGGGGATCTTCGACGGGTCGATCTTGGCGGGCTCTTCGTCGGTGTCGACCACCGTTTCACCCTTGCGCGTAACAACCGTAACCGGGGCGATTTCGTCCTTGAACGCACCCTCGGCGATGGCCTTCTGGGCGCGGGTGACGCTTTCGGCCGAGTAGGCGTCGAGGGCGGCGCGGTCGAAGCCGTAGCTGGCGCAGGCCGCATCGCCGAAGACACCCATGGCCTGCTTGTCGTACGGGTTGGTGAGACCGTCCCAGGCCATGTGGTCGAGGAACTCGCCGCTGCCGTAGCGCAGGCCGGTGCGCGAGCCGTTCAGCAGGTGCGGGGCGTTGGTCATGGACTCCATGCCGCCGGCGACGACGACCGAGGCCGAGCCGGCCTTGATCAGGTCGTGGGCGAGCATGATCGCCTTCATGCCGGAGCCGCAGACCTTGTTGATGGTGGTGCAGCCGGCCGAGGTCGGCAGCTTGGCGGCGAGGGCGGCCTGGCGGGCCGGGGCCTGGCCGAGGCCGGCGGGCAGCACGCAGCCCATGATGACCTCGTCGACCTGGTCCGGCGCGACGCCGGCCTGGTCGAGTGCGCCGGCGATGGCCGCGGCGCCGAGGGTGGGGGTGGGAACGCCGGTGAACTGGCCGAGGAAGGAACCGATGGCGGTGCGCTTGGCACCGACGATGACGATGTCGGACATGTGGACTCCGTGGCGGGTGCGCCGGGGGGCGCTAGTCGGTCGTATCTGGGCCGGCGCGGGCGTGGGGCGGCGCGGCGACGGTCCGATTATGCGACGCCGTGCTGCAGTGCGGCAAATGGACCTTCGGACAGGAAAGATGCCGGATCGGCCACGCCTTGCCGGATCCCGGTCTCCGCCAAACCCGGCATGGCATCGCCCGCCCGGCCAGCGCCTCAGAGCAGGCGCAGGGTGATCGCCTTGAGCACGGCGTGGGTGCGGTCGCGGCAGTCCAGCTTCACCAGCAGGTCGGACATGTAGTTCTTCACCGTGCCCTCGGACAGGTGCAGGCTGCGCGCGATCTCCTTGTTGGAGTAGCCGCCCGCGACCAGACGCAGGATCGAGCGTTCGCGGTCGGTGAGCTTCGCCCCGGTGTCGGTGCCGGCCGATTCGTTCCAGGCGGCGCGCACCGGCCCCAGGCTGACCGGCTGGAGCAGGGTTTCGCCGCCGGCCACGCGCTGGATCGCTGCCTTGAGGTCCTCGGGCGAGGCATCCTTGAGCAGGAAGCCCTGCGCCCCGGCGTCCACGGCGCGCATCATCAGGTCGGGGTCGTCGAAGGTGGTCAGCAGGATCACCGGGGTGGCGTCGCCGCGTTCGCGCAGGGCGCCGATCAGGCCGATGCCGCCCAGGCCGGGCATGCGGATGTCGCTGACGATCAGGTCCACCGGGCGCTGCGGCAGGGCGGCGAGCAGGCGTTCCGCGTCGGGTGCCTCCAGCGCCACATCGATGCCGATGTCGGACAGCAGGCTGGACAGCCCGCGCAGCACGAGGGCCTGGTCGTCGCACAGGGCGATCCGGATGGCACGGTCGGGCGTCGGGCTCATGCCTGTGCCTCCAGGATGCGCGCGACGACGCGCAGGCCGCGCGGCGGCGTCGCTTCGATGTCCAGCCGGCCGCCGATCGCGGCCAGACGCTCGCGCATGCCGGTCAGGCCGTTGCCTTCGTCCACCCGCGCCGGCGCCAGGCCGTCGTTGTCGATCGTCAGCGCGAGCCCGGCGCCGTCGCGCTGCAGGCGGAGGCGGATGTGGCGCGCGCGACCGTGGCGCAGGGCATTGGTGATCGCTTCCTGCGCGCAGCGCAGCAGGGCCTCGGCCTGGTCGATGTCGTCCACGCGCAGGCCGTCCTCGATGTCCATGTCGATGCGCACGCCCGGCACCGGCCGGCCCAGGGCCTGCAGGGCCGCGCGCAGGTCCAGGCCGTCGTGCGCGCGCAGCGCCCCGACCACTTGGCGGATCTGCGCCAGCAGGTCGTCGGCGAGTTGGGCGGACAGCACGATCTCCTCGCGAGCGGCCAGCGCCGGATCGCGCGCCAGCCGGGCGAGGTTGAGCTTGAGCGCGGTCAGACTGTGTCCGGCCACGTCGTGCAGCTCGCGCGAGAGTTTCAGGCGCTCGCCGGCGCGCGCGGATTCCTCCAGCAGGCGTCGCGTCGCCATCAGTTCGGCGTTGACCTGCGCCAGGTGCTCGCGCGCCTGCTCGCGGCTGCCGGCGTAATGGCCGGTGAGGGCGGAGAAGGCCTGGAATGCGCCGATCTGCAGGAGGGACACCAGCGCTCCGCCGGGCGGCACGCCGCGTTCGATCCAGATCAGCGCCAGGCCGACGTTGAATGCCAGCATCACCGCGACGAAGGCGCGCAGCGGCAGCATCAGCACCAGCTGGCCCGCGACGATGATCAGCAGCACCGAGTTCTGGCCGCTGCCGAGCAGGGCTTCGGCGGCGAGGATCAGCACGCCCTGGCCGAGGACGCGGGCGAGTCCGCCACGGCCGTCGCGCCCGGCCAGCGCGCAGGCCATGTACAGCGCGAGGATGCCGAGCAGGCAGGCGGCGCCGAGCCACTCGCGCGGGTCGCCTGCGGCCAGCTTCTGCGTTTCCAGCACGGCGAATGCGATCGCCAGCCAGGTGACGTAGGCGGCGATGTTCAGCGCGGACAGCAGGTGCGTCGAGAACAGTCCTGTGGAGAGCGGGCCGTCGGCGGACGTCGCTGTTTCGCGGTGCTGGGCGGGCGTGGTCATGACGCCAGCATGGCAGCCCGTACCCGCGCACGGAAGCCGCCGCACGCACGAGGTGACTTTTCTCACCCCCGTGCGGTGACCACGGGCAGGTGCCGCGTCGATGCGCGGATCCGGAGACTGTCCTCATTCCCGATGCCCCTTCCCGATGGAGTCATGCCATGGACACGCTCTACAAGATCCTGCTCGCCGCGCACGGCCTCTGCGGCCTGGTCGCCCTGGTCACCTTCTGGATGGCGGCCTTCGCGAAGAAGGGCGCGCCCTGGCACCTGCGCGTGGGCAAGGCCTACATGATCGCGATGCTCGGCATCATCGCCACGGCGCTGCCGATGGTCGTGATCATCGGCATGCAGGGAAAACCCGGCATCGCCACCTTCCTCGCCTACCTGGTGGTGATCACCGCAAGCGGCATCTGGATGGGCTGGCGCGCGGTCAAGCGCAAGCGCGACCAGGGCGCATTCCGCGGCGGCGCCTACCTGTGGGTCGCGATGCTCAACCTCGCCGCGTCGGTGGTGGTCTTCGCGGTCGGCCTCAAGATGTCGCAGGTCCTGCTGATGGGGTTCAGCGCGGTGGGTCTGATCACCGGCGTGCAGATGCTGGTGCGCCGCGCACGGCCGATGACCGCGACGCGCTGGTGGATGAAGGAGCACTACGCGGCGATGGTCGGCTGCGGCGTCGCGACGCACATCGCCTTCCTCGCCATCGGCTTCGACCGAATCATCCGCATGGTCGGCATCGACCCGCCGGGCTGGTACCACCTGATCGCCTGGTTCCTGCCGCTGTCGCTGTCGTTCGTGGTCATGGCCTGGTTGAACCGCAAGTACATGCCGAAGACGGTGCCGGCCAGCGCGATGCCCGCGCGGGCGTGAGGTGGTGTTCGAGCCTTGAACAGGCGGACGAGTGTGTAAACCCATCCCCACCCAACCCTCCCCTTGAAGGGGAGGGCTTGAAAGCGCCGCGCTTGCTCCCTCCCCTTCAAGGGGAGGGCCGGGGTGGGGATGGGTTCGGCATTACCAAATGAAAAGGCCGCGACTTGCGTCGCGGCCTTCGTCGTTCGCAGCGAACCCACCGATCAGAAATTGCCGTTGAACAGCTCGCGGCCGATCAGCATGCGGCGGATCTCGTTGGTGCCGGCGCCGATCTCGTACAGCTTGGCGTCGCGCAGGATGCGGCCGGTCGGGTACTCGTTGATGTAGCCGTTGCCGCCGAGGGTCTGGATCGCTTCCAGCGCCACCTTCACCGCCGACTCCGATGCATGCATCAGGCAGCTTGCGGCGTCGATGCGCGACTTGTAGCCGCTGTCGTAGTCGCGCGCCACCTGGTAGGCGAAGGCACGGCTGGACTGCAGCGCGGTGTACATGTCGGCGATCTTCGCCTGCATGATGCCGAAGGTGCCGATGGCCTGGCCGAACTGGCGACGGTCGCGCACGTAGGGCAGGGCGATGTCCAGCGCCGCCTGCATCAAGCCCAGCGGGCCGCCGCTCAGCACCAGGCGCTCGGTGTTCAGGCCGCTCATCAGCACCTTCACGCCGTTGTTGACCTCGCCCAGCACGTTCTCGGCAGGGATCTCGCAGTTCTCGAACACCAGCTCGCAGGTGTTGCTGCCGCGCATGCCCAGCTTGTCCAGCTTCTGCGCGGTGCGGAAGCCCGGCATGCCCTTCTCGACGAGGAACGCGGTCATGCACTTGCTGCCCAGCTCGCGGCTCGCGGTGCGCATGTACACGATCAGCACGTCGGCCTCGGGGCCGTTGGTGATCCACATCTTGTTGCCGTTGGCCACCCACACGTCGCCCTTCAGCGTCGCGCGGCAGCTCATCGAACCCACCACGTCCGAACCCGCGCCCGGCTCGCTCATCGCCAGCGCGCCCTTCCACTCGCCGGTGCACAGCTTCGGCAGGTATTTCTCGCGCTGCGCCTGGTTGCCGTTGGCGTAGAGGTTGCTCACGCACAGGTTCGAGTGCGCGCCGTAGCTCAGGCCGACCGAACCGGAGGCGCGGGAGATTTCCTCCATCGCGATCAGGTGGGCCAGGTAGCCCATCTCGCTGCCGCCGAACTCGCCCGGCACGGTGATGCCGAGCAGGCCCATCTCGCCGAGCTTGGCCCACAGGTCCTGCGGAAAGGCGTTCTCTTCGTCGATCTTCGCCGCGCGCGGCGCGATCTCGGTCTCGGCGAAGCGGCGGACCGCTTCGCGCAGCGCATCGATGTCTTCACCCAGGGGGAATGGACGCATGGTCTTTCTCGTGCTCGTCTGGTTTGCTGTCGAATGACGCCGGGGGCCGGCGTCGAAACGGAAAACGGGGCCGAAGCCCCGTCACCGAAATGGATCAATGACCGCGCATGCGCCCAAGGAAACGCGGCGCGGTGCGGCCCATCGGAAGCTTCAGCTTGCCGATCGCGGAGATGCGCTCCTCGGCGAGGCGGTCGGCGGCCAGGTAGGTCGGGATGCCGTCGCGGTCGGAGATCTCGTAGATGCGGCCGAGGTTGTGGTAGATGGTGCGCATCATGCGCATCGCGCGCTCGCGGTTGTAGCCGTCGATCTCCAGCGACACGTTCATCACGCCGCCGGCGTTCACCGCGTAGTCCGGGGCGTACAGGATGCCGCGCTTGGTGACTTCGTCGCCGATCGCGTTGTTCGCCAGCTGGTTGTTGGCGGCGCCGCAGATGATCTTGGCCTTCAGGCGCGGCAGGGTCTGCTCGTTGACGGTGCCGCCCAGGGCGCAGGGCGAGTACACGTCGCAGTTCACGTCGTAGATCTCGTCGGGCGACACGGCTTCGGCGCCGTACTCGTCCACGGCTTCCTCGACCAGCTTCTTGTTGATGTCGGTGACGAAGATCTTCGCGCCGCGCTCCTTGAGCAGCTTCACGAACTCCATGCCGACGTGGCCGAGGCCCTGCACCGCGTAGCTGCGGCGGCCCACTTCCTCGTCGCCGAACTTGCGGTTCAGCGTGGCCATCAGGCCCTGCAGGGTGCCGTAGGCGGTGAACGGCGACGGATCGCCCGAACCGCCGTGGACCTGGTGCACGCCGGTCACGTATTCGGTCTCGCGGTACACGTATTCCATGTCGTTGACGTCGATGCCGACGTCCTCGGCGGTGATGTAGCGGCCGCTCAGCGAGTCGACGAACTTGCCGAACGCGCGGAACAGGGCTTCGGACTTGTCCTTCGACGGGTCGCCGATGATGACGGCCTTGCCGCCGCCGATGTTCAGGCCGGCCACCGCGTTCTTGTAGGTCATGCCGCGGGACAGGCGCAGCACGTCGTTCAGCGCATCCTGCTCGGTCTTGTACGGCCACATCCGCAGACCGCCCAGCGCGGGGCCGAGCACGGTGTTGTGGATGGCGATGATGGCCTTGAGGCCGGCATCCTTGTTGTGGCAGAACACGACCTGCTCGTGGCCGTAGTTTTCGACGTGTTCGAAGATCATCGGAAGCTCCAGTGCGCCGGCGCACAGGCTGGTGGATACGCCGGGGTATGTGGCAAGTCGTTGAATTCGTTTGGATCAGCGGCTTGGTGAAACGGCCCGTGGGGGCCGCAGGCGCCGTAGTCTAATGGAATCGCTCCTCGCGTTCGCATGCCTCCGGTCGGCTGCGCGAGGCGCGTCATCCGCATGCCTCGCATCCGTACCGCGCCCCATCCCGTAGTCCTGCATGCCGCCCACGGAAATCGCTCCGTGAAGCGAGATCGTATACGGGGGTCGCATGCATATCGTATTGCTGCGCCGGGTCCTGCTGGCCCTGGTGCTGATGTCTGCCGGATTTGCGCAGGCGCGCGACGGGGCCACGCTGCGTGGTCGCGTCGAACTGGTCGGCGACGGCCGGCAGGACGTCCACGCAGGCGAGGTTGCCGAAACGGTCGTCTACTACCTGCCGAAAGGCGTCGAACTGCGCCCTGCGCCAGGCCGCTTCAAGGTGGATACGCGCAGCAAGGGTTTTTCGCCTTCGCTGCTGGTGGTGCCCCAGGGCAGCACGGTGAGTTTCCCCAACGGCGACACGATCCTCCACAACGTGTTCTCCCGCAGCGGCGCGAACGGATTCGATCTCGGGTTCTACGGCGCAGGCGTATCGCGGGAGCATACGTTCAGGCGGGCCGGCCTGGTGGTGGTGAACTGCAGCGTGCACCAGTCGATGCGCGCCAACATCCTCGTGCTGTCGACGCCGTACTTCGCGCGTCCCGACCGCAGCGGACGCTATCGCCTCGAAGGCCTGCCGTCCGGATCGGGTTCACTGGTCTTCTGGCATTCGCGCTCGGCGCCCACAAGCGTGCAGGTCACGGTGCCGTCGGAGGCCATCGCCCCGCAACGACTGATCGCCAGCAAGCCACCGATCGACGCACATGCAGCAGGGAGGCACTGAGCATGCGCACGAACAGCAAACGACCGCTCATCGCCGCCGCATGCCTGGTCGCGGGCATCGCCATCTGCGCGGCCGTGCTCGCGTGGCACGAATGGTCCCTGGCCCGCGCACTGGCCTCGCACGATCTCCAGGGCGCGCGCGCAGCGCTCCGCGCGACGGAGGCGCAATTCGCGCGCGAGCTCACCCAGCGCGGCGAGACCATCGCGCGCAACCAGGCCGTCACCGGCTACATCGGGCAGGCGCTGGACAACACCTTGCCCGGCATCGAGCCGGACTACACGTCCGTTGTCGATCTGCTCGAAGAACGGCGCACGCAGATGGGGCTCGCCATGGTGGCGATGCTCGATGGCGAGGGGCGCGTGCTCGCCACGACCGATCGGCTTTCCGGCGTGCGCGACCATGGCGGCATGCCTGCCTTCCTTGCGGCGAAGCGCAGGCAGACCCCTGAGCACGGGCTGCTGGTCGAAGGCGATCGTGCGACGCGGGTGGTGGTGATGCCCCTGGCCAGCTACGGCTTCAGCGACGTCTTCCTGATGCTGGGCGAAGCCCTGACGCCCACGTTCACGCAGACGGTGCTCGAAACCTCGGGAAAAGCGACCGGACTGGATGTGCTGCTGCTCGCATCCGACACGACCGGAACCCGCTCGCTCGTGTCCTCCCTGCCGGCGGAGGCGAACGGGAATCTGGTTGCGCAATGGACGGTCCTGCGCGCGTCGGACGAGGACGGCGCAACAGTCGAACTCGCCTCGGGCGACCGCAGGCGCGCGACCATGCTGCCGATGTCCGGCAATGCACAGGCCTACGCGGTTCTGCTTGTCCCGGCGAACGGCGACGCCCAGGTACGCGACGCTGCGCGCTGGCCCGTGATCGCCGGGGCATTGCTCGCGTTGCTGGCGCTGGCGCTGGCGATCTGGTGGGTCATGCGTCGCATCTTCGTGCCGCTCGACGACGTGCTGCGCGTCGCCGAATACGCCGCCGACACCGGCGACCTCCACCTGAGGATGCAGGACATCGGCATCCCGCAGATGAAACGCCTCTCCGCTGCCTTCAACCGCATTTGCGCCCGCGCCTCCATCTCGGCGCGCGATTGATCCCCGTATCGCATTTCCATTCCCGGAGTTCCGCATGTCATCGAAATCCTTCGTCCGGCCGCCCCCGGCGCGCCGTCTCCTCGCTGCTGCCTGCCTCGCGACATTCGCGTGTTCCGCCTCGCAGGTCGCCGCGCAGGAACTGTCCGATCTGCAGGCCGACGAGCCCGTCGAAACGGTCGAACCCGACAATCGCGTCACCGGCGGGAAGCTGCTGCTCACCGCCGGCGTGAGCCAGATCGAAGGCGCCGGTGGCGGTGGCCTCACGCCCTGGGCGCTGATCGGTGGCTACGGCGAATCCGGCCAGTTCGGCGCGAGCGCCTACTACACCCGCGTCGATGTCGACGACTACAGCCTCGACAGCTACGGCGCGCTGGTCGGCATCCACGACCGCGTGGAGCTGAGCGTGTCCCGCCAGGTGTTCGACACCGAGGCGGTCGGCGCGGCGCTCGGCCTCGGGCGCGGTTTCGAGATCCGCCAGGACACGCTGGGCGTCAAGGTGAAGCTGTTCGGCGATGCCATCCTCGAACAGGACCGCTGGCTGCCGCAGGTCTCGCTCGGAGTCCAGCGCAAGCGCAATGATCGCGGCGCGCTGGTCCGCGCGATCGGCGCCGAGAGCGACACGGGCACCGATGTCTACCTCAGCGCGACCAAGCTGTATCTCTCGCAGAGCGTGCTGTTGAACGGCACCCTGCGTTACACCGAAGCGAACCAGTTCGGCATCCTCGGCTTCGGTGGCGATCGTCGAGATGGACACTCGCTGCAGTTCGAGGGCTCGGTCGCCTACCTGCTCAATCGTACGCTCGCGGTCGGTGCCGAATACCGCACCAAGCCCGACAACCTGAACATCGCGACCGAAGACGATGCCTGGGACGTCTTCCTCGCCTGGACACCCAATCGCCATGTCGCCCTGACGGTCGCCTACGTCGATCTCGGCAACATCGTCATCCGCGACCGGCAGCGTGGCCTCTATGCCTCGCTCCAGGTCGGTTTCTGATCGCCTCCGGAGGCTTCCCATGCGCCACACCATCCCCACATCCCTCCGTTCCGTCGCCGTGCTCATCGCAGGCACGGTCTTCATGGCCGCATCCTCGCTGGCCGCTGCCCAGTCCACGCCGCAGCCCGTCGAACGCACACCCGGCGCGGCGGATCCCGCACCGGCCCACGCTGAACTGGCGGGCGTCTTCGAGGATTTCGGCGGACGTCCCGGCCTCGATGCCCTCATGGACGAGTTCATGACCATCCTGCTCGCCGATCCGCGCATGCGCCCCTTCTTCGAGAAGGTCGAGCACGACCGCGTGAAGCGCCAGCTCGCCGAGCAGTTCTGCGCGATCCTCGGCGGCGGCTGCGTCTACACCGGGCGCGACATGGTCGAGGCCCATGGCGCGCACCGCATCGATCGCGCCGATTTCAATGCCCTGGTGGAAGACCTGCAGATCGCGATGAACCGGCGCGGTATTCCGTTCCGCGCGCAGAACAAGCTGCTGGCGGTGCTCGCGCCGATGCACCGCGAGGTCATCAATCGCTGATCGCTGCGCTCGGGCGTTCAGAACGCCCGATACCGCCCCTGCCGGATCCACAGCGTCGCCAGCCATTTCTCGCCGGCTTCGACCGGCATCCCGGCGTGCAGCGAGTCGGGGTCCGGCCGGCCCTGCGGCGACGCGTCCTCATACAGCATGTTGTCGAACACCACCGCGCGTCCCGGTAGCGGTTCCACCTGCAGACCGGCGACGGGGAAGGCCGTGGCACCGCCGGCCGCGACCGGGTTCAGGTAGGCGCAGATCGTGCGTCGGCGGTTGCCGGCCTGCGGACCGTCATGGGCGATCGACGCCGGCGGCAGGTAGTCGCGATGCGGCTTGTATTCCTGTCCCGGCGCGTAGCGCAGCACGATCAGCGGCTCGGCCTCGACCAGTTCCAGCCCGGCCGCTGCGGCCATGCGCCACTGCACCAGGCGCACGGCGAGGCTTTCCAGCAGCGGATCGAACTGCGCGTCGTGGCTGGTGCGCAGGTCCACGTTCAGCGCCTGGCCCGAGGCCGGATCGAGCGTGCGCGAGGCATGCAGGTGCGGGCGCGCGCTGACGATCAGCAGCCGGCATTCGTCCGCCGACAGCAGGCGATCGATCACCGACACCCGAGGTTGTGCAGACAGCGCGCGCGCGGTCGGCGCCTGCATGGCGTCTTCCAGCGCCAGCTGTCGCGGCGGCGCATTCGTAGGGCCGGGCGGCGGCAGCGTGAACGCGGGCACGCGCTCGACGCCTGCTGCCTCCAGCTGCGTCCACAGGTCGCGCGCCGCATCCGGCTGCGCTTCGCAGCCTTCGCCATGGGCCAGGCGCTCGGCCAGCAGCACGGCAGCGGCGATGTCGCCGCGTCCGGCGCCGCGTTCCAGCAGTTGCAGGCACAGTGCCTGGTCGTCCGCATGCGGCTTGCGCCCGAAGTGCACCGCCGCCGCGAGCAGCGACGGCGCATGGTCGGCCTGCACGCCGCGGAGGACGCGTTCGTTCATGCGCATGTCGCGGGGCAGGGCGACGCCGCCGATGGCGAGCTTCACCAGGTATTCCGACGCCGTCGGATGCCCCGCGCGCTCCGCTCGTTCGAACCACGCCAGCGCCTCCTGCGGTGCGGGCGCGCCGACGATGCCGTACAGCCGCATCCGTGCGTATTCGACCTGCGCTCCCGGGTGCCCGGCCTGCGCCGCGCGCAGATGCCACTGCAGCGCCTCGTCCATGCGTTCCTGTGCGACCAGCGCCTGCGCCAGTGCGAAGGCGTGCTCGACCGATCCGCGCTCCGCTGCAGCGCGCAGCGCCGCCGGATCCTGCTGCATCGCGCTCACAGCTGCGATTCCAGCGGCAGCCAGCCGATGGCATGCGCGCTGAAGCGCTGCATCGTCGTGGTGTCCGGTTCCTTCGTGTGCAGCGTCGGCGGCTTCGTCGCGCGATCCAGCCAGCGCGGCGCGCCGTCCTTGCCGATATGCATCCAGTAGCTCAGCTCGGGATTGGCCAGGCGCAGGTATTCCTCGCGCACCGCCTTGGCCAGCGCCGCGTCGTCGAACATCACGCCCATCTCGGTGTTGAGGTAGGCCGAGCGCGCATCGAGGTTGAACGAGCCGATGAAGCCGCGCGTGTCGTCCACGCTGTAGGCCTTGGTGTGCAGGCTCGCGCCGCTGCTGCCGAACAGGCTGCTGTCCGGATGGCCCTGCGCGCGCAGCTCGTACACCGACACCCCGCCGCGCACCAGCATGTCGCGATAGTGCCGGTACGCGCCGTAGACCGCGAACACATCGTTCGCCGCCAGTGAATTGGTCACCACGCCCACGGTCACGCCGTGGTTCACCAGCCCGGTCATGCGCTCGGTCACGTCCGGGCCCGGCACGAAGTAGGGCGAAATCAGCAGGATCTTTCGCGTCGCCGAGGCCAGGTCCTGCTCGATGCGGTTGACGATCCACTCGTCGCGCTTGTCGTCCTCCCACTTCAGAGGTGGGTCCGACACCAGGTGGATGCGGTCGCTCCAGAACGGCGTCAGCCGCTCGCGGGCGTAGTCCTGCACGCGCGGCGATGCGGCCACGCGCTGCAGGTAGCGCTGCGCCGCCGGGCCCTTCGCTTCCGTTTCGATCGCCTCGCCGATCGCGTCGAATCCGCCGCGCGGGACCCGCGCCAGCGCCTTCAGCGGCACCACCGCCTGGCTGTTCCAGTAGTGGTCGAACATCGTGCTGGTCTCGGCCACCGCCGGGCCGAACAGCACCACGTCCAGGTCGCGGAAATTCACCTCTTCGCTGGCGCCGAAGTACTCCTCGCCGATGTTGCGCCCACCCACCACCGCCACGCGGTTGTCGGCGATCCACGCCTTGTTGTGCATGCGGTGGTTCACGCTGAAGATGCGCTGCACCATCTCCAGCAGCCGGCCCATGCCCTCGCGGTTGCGGAAGGGGTTGTACAGGCGGATCTCGATGTTCGGATGCGCGTCGAGCAGCAGCAGCTTCGAGTCCATGCCCTGCGCGTTCATGTCGTCCAGCAGCATGCGCACGCGCACGCCGCGCTCCGCCGCCCGCCACACCTCGCGACCCAGCAGGCGGCCGGTCAGGTCGTCGTGCCAGATGTAGTACTGCAGGTCCAGGCTGCGCCCCGCCTTCTGCGCGGTGATCGCCCGCGCCGCGAAGGCATCCACGCCATCCTCCACCAGCAGTGCGCCGGTCTTGCCGGGATTGGCGGCAAGCAGCGGCTCGATCTCCCGGTCCAGCTCGGTCTCGCCCGGCGTCACCGGCAAAACCACGCCCGGCGCGCCCGTGGCCGGCGGCGTCAGGTGGTCGGCGAACAGCAGCCCGGTGCCGATCAGCGAGGCGAGCGAGAAGCAGCCCCATGCGAGGATGCGCTGGAAACGGGTCATGTATACGATTCTGCTGCAATAGGCCGTGCGGTCGAGTATCCCTGCCGTATGGTCATGCGGGCAAGGGTGGGGCGGCGCGGTTACAATACGCCATCACCGTTTTCAGCATGGAGCGCGCGCCATGAGCACGCCAGTCGCCAACACCTTCGAAGGCCACGCCCCCGCCCAGCAGCCGGACGCCTCGCCGCTCCGCTTCGTCACCGCCGCCAGCCTGTTCGACGGCCACGATGCCGCCATCAACATCATGCGCCGGCTGATCCAGGGGCAGGGCGCCGAGGTCATCCACCTCGGCCACAACCGCAGCGTCGAGGACGTCGTCCGCGCCGCGCTGCAGGAAGACGCCGACGCCATCGCGCTCTCCAGCTACCAGGGCGGCCACGTCGAGTACTTCAAGTACATGGTCGACATGCTGAAGGAACGCGGCGCCGGCCACATCCGCGTCTTCGGCGGCGGCGGCGGCACCATCACCCCGGAAGAGATCCGCGAACTGCAGGCCTACGGCGTCGAGCGCATCTACCATCCCAACGACGGCATGCACATGGGCCTCGTCGCGATGATCGAGGACGTCATCCGCCGCGCCGGTGCCGCGCGCCAGCCGGTGATCACGCCCAAGCGCGTCGATTTCAGCGACGAAATCGCCATCGGCCAGATGCTCAGCGCCATCGAAGAGAGCGCGCTGGACGAATCCGAACTCGCCCACCTGCGCAAGGAATGGCAGCTCGCTGGCGGCAAGACGCCCGTCGTCGGCATCACCGGCACCGGCGGCGCCGGCAAGTCCTCGGTCACCGACGAACTGCTCAACCGCTTCCTCGCCAACTTCCCCGAGATGCGCATCGCCGTCGTCTCCGTCGACCCCACCCGCCGCCGCACCGGCGGTGCGCTGCTCGGCGACCGCATCCGCATGAACTCGCTGCGCAGCCAGCGCGTCTTCATGCGCTCCATGGCCACCCGCCGCCAGCACGCCGCGACCAATGTCGTGCTGAAGGACTGCATCGCCTTCCTCAAGTCGCTCGGCTACGACCTCGTCATCGTCGAAACCGCCGGCATCGGCCAGAGCGACTCGGAGATCGTCGACCTCGTCGACTTCCCGATGTACGTGATGACCAGCGACTTCGGCGCGCCCAGCCAGCTCGAAAAGATCGACATGCTCGACTTCGCCGAGCTGGTCGTGCTCAACAAGTTCGACAAGCGCGGCGCCGAGGATGCCCTGCGCGACGTGCGCAAGCAGTGGAAGCGCAACCGCACCGCCTTCACCATGAAGGACGAGGACGTCCCGGTCTACCCGACCATCGCCTCGCAGTTCAACGACCCCGGCATCAGCTGGATGTTCGCCAACCTCTGCCGCCTGCTGCGCGAGAAGCTCAATCTTGAACCCTCCCCTTCAAGGGGAGGGCAGGGTGGGGATGGGTTTGCTTCTCGCATCGATTGGCATCCCGCCATCGACACCAGCCTCAAGGAACCCCGCGCCACCGTCCTCATCCCCGGCAACCGCGTCCGCTATCTCGCCGAGATCGCCGAGCAGGGCCGCAGCATCAACAAGCGCATCGAAAGCCAGGCCGAGATCGCCGACCGCGCCCAGGCCTACTGGCAGTCGCTCGAAAGCCTCGGCGACACCGCGCTGCCGAAGATGCTGGACCTGTACAGCCCCGACGCCCTCGTAGAGCGGAGCTTGCTCCGCTCCGAAGACGCCGCAACGTCTGATGCCCAGAGCAGCGGAGCAAGCTCCGCTCTACAACAGCAGGGCGTGGACAAGACCCTGCTGACGCTCCGCCAACGCTACAACGACGCCATCCAGTCCCTCGACAGCGAAGCCCTCAAGCTCCTGCGCGAATGGCCCGCGCGCCTGAAATCCATCGTCGACGACGTCAACGAATACCAGGTCCGCGACAAGACCATCCGCGTCGAGAACTACCGCGAATCCCTGTCGCACCAGCAGATCCCGAAGATCGCCGCGCCCACCTACAAGAGCTGGGGCGAACTGCTGACCTTCCTGCAGAAGGAAAACCTGCCCGGTTACTACCCGTACACCGGCGGCGTCTACCCCTACCGCCGCACCGGCGAAGACCCCATCCGCATGTTCGCGGGCGAGGGCACGCCCGAGCGCACCAACCGCCGCTTCCATTACCTCAGCGTCGGCCTGCCCGCCGCGCGCCTGTCCACCGCCTTCGACAGCGTCACCCTGTACGGCGAAGACCCGGCCATCCGCCCCGACATCTACGGCAAGATCGGCAACTCCGGCGTCAACATCGCCACGCTCGACGACATGAAGAAGCTGTACTCCGGCTTCGACCTCTGCGCGCCCAGCACCTCGGTGTCGATGACCATCAACGGCCCCGCGCCGATCATCCTCGCGATGTTCATGAACACCGCGATCGACCAGCAGGTCGAGAAGTACCTGCGCGCCGACCAGTCGCGCTGGGACGCCGCCCACGCCACCATCGAGAAGCTGTTCGAAGGCCGCCGCCGCCCCGAATACAGCGGCGAACTGCCCGAGACCAACGACGGCCTCGGCCTCGGCCTGCTCGGCGTCACCGGCGACCAGGTGGTCGACGCCGAGACCTACGCCAACATCAAGGCGCAGACGCTCGCCACCGTGCGCGGCACGGTGCAGGCCGACATCCTCAAGGAAGACCAGGCCCAGAACACCTGCATCTTCAGCACCGAATTCGCGATGCGGATGATGGGCGACATCCAGCAGTTCTTCGTCGAGAAGAACGTGCGCAACTTCTACTCGGTGTCGATCAGCGGCTACCACATCGCCGAAGCCGGCGCCAACCCGATCAGCCAGCTCGCCTTCACCCTGTCGAACGGCTTCACCATCGTCGAGTACTACCTCGCGCGCGGCATGAAGATCGACGACTTCGCGCCCAACCTGTCGTTCTTCTTCAGCAACGGCATGGACCCGGAATACACCGTCATCGGCCGCGTCGCCCGCCGCATCTGGGCACGCGCCATGCGCGAACGCTACGGCGCCAGCGCCCGCAGCCAGATGATGAAGTACCACATCCAGACCTCGGGCCGCTCGCTGCACGCCCAGGAAATCCAGTTCAACGACATCCGCACCACGCTGCAGGCCCTGTACGCGCTGTTCGACAACTGCAACAGCCTGCACACCAACGCCTACGACGAAGCCATCACCACACCGACCGAAGAGTCCGTGCGCCGCGCCGTAGCCATCCAGATGATCATCAACAAGGAACTGGGCCTCAACTTCTGCGAGAACCCCTGGCAGGGCAGCTTCATCGTCGACAAGCTCACCGACATCGTCGAGGAAGCCGTCTACCGCGAATTCGAAGCCATCAGCGAACGCGGCGGCGTGCTCGGCGCCATGGACACCATGTACCAGCGCGGCAAGATCCAGGAAGAAAGCCTCTACTACGAACACAAGAAGCACGACGGCAGCCTGCCGCTGATCGGCGTCAACACCTTCCTGCCGAAGGACCACGGCGGCGACATCGTCACCGAAATCGAGCTGATCCGCTCCACCGAGGGGGAGAAGGGGCAGCAGATCGAGAATGTGGCGAACTACCAGACCCTGCGCAACACGCCGGAAGGCTTGGGCTACCTGCAGAAGACCGCCCGGGATCGCGCGAATGTGTTCGCGGCGCTGATGGAAGCTGTCAAATCTTACAGCTTGGGACAGATTTCACATGCTCTTTACGATGTGGGTGGGGAGTATCGGCGGAATATGTGATTTTTTTAGATTAGTAGCATGAGCTGGCCTCATTATTTTAAAGGGTCATTAAAATGTTGACGCAGTGGCGTTTGAGCAAATTTAAGTCTGTAACTGCAGCAACGGATCTCAAGATTGCGCCCCTGACAGTTTTCACCGGCGCTAACAGCGCGGGGAAAAGCACCGTAATTCAAAGCATGTTATTGACGGTGCAAACCGTGCAGTCTCCGGTTATTGGAAGACCCGTCGTTCTGAATGGCCATATTGCACGTTTAGGTTCGTTTACGGATCTGGTATCCGGCGGCGATGAAAACGGATGTATATCGCTTGGGTTTGATCTTGAGTTTGACAAAGCGCCCGGGGTTAATTTGTCAAATTCTCAGCGCTCTTGGAGGCAGTATTTATTCCATAGGCGAGGCTCTCAATTGGAGAGGGTCTCCGTCGACTATGCCTTTTGTGCGGTTCCAGGCCCTAACGATTTTGAAGAGATTGATTTACTGCGTCTTCAGCCCAGCCTGCTGGAGTCATCTATTTCTGTAGTATTTCGCGAAGATGATCGGGTTGGGAAGGATGGCGTGAATGTACAAAGAGCAAGAGAATCGATTGCGGAGAGGGCTAGATCTTTGCGGCTAACCGATGTCGATATTGATTCGTCTGATATTGAATCGCTTCGATATGTGGTAACTAAGTCGCCCAAGAAATTTTATAGCGGCCGACTAAATGGGGTGAAGGTGAAGACGGATGTTGTCGGCGCGCATCTGCACCATTTTTTGCCTAGAGTCATTACTTCTCGGTTTGACGAGTTGTCGGCCGAAGTAAATTGGAAGCTGTCTTTGCTGCTTGAACCTAATGCCTACCGTGCGCATTCCAATGACTCTTGGCAGAGCACGATTCCAAGTGAGGCCGTCACTTTCATTGTCTCTGTTATAAAGAATGCAATGAAAATGAATGAAGAGGCAGTTGGAAGTCATGGATTTAGTGGTCTGGGCAGTAGGCTTTTGGAAGAGTATTTGGGCAGATTTACTTCTTCTTGTGAACTGGATGACATGTTGCGGTTGTATAAAAAACTGCCGGGGCGTGATGTTTCCCTGATTTTTAGTGTGCTTGGGAATGAAAAAGCTCAGATTGAAAAATTATTTCGAGCCGGTCGGACTGCGAGAACTGCATTAGATGCTATATATCCAACAGAGCATGTGGCATCAGCGATCGATTATGTGCATTCGTACTTTTTGCGTGGTGTTAAGTATTTAGGGCCATTGCGCGACGAGCCAAAGCCAGTCTACCCTTTGGTAGGCTCATCGGATCCGGCAGACGTTGGTTTTAAAGGAGAACATACGGCGGCCGTTCTCCATGTACATAAAAATACACAAATAAGCTATGTCCCCAGTTCTGACTTTGCGGAGGGGGCAGATAAAGTTGGAATCGTGCAGGCGCACTTGGCATCTGCAGTGCAGGATTGGCTTTGTTATATGGGGGTGGGTCGTGACTTTGTCACATCTGACCTCGGTAAGTTGGGGCATGAACTTAAGGTCATGACTGAGGGGTCAACGCTTAAGCATGACTTGACTCAGGTCGGTGTAGGAGTAAGTCAAGTATTGCCTATTCTTGTACTTGCGTTGCTGGCCGATGAAGGAACTACTCTTGTTTTCGAACAGCCGGAGCTGCACCTTCATCCACGGGTTCAGTCGAGATTAGCTGACTTCTTTGTTTCTATGGCTCAGCTAGGGAAGCAGTGCATTGTTGAGACGCACAGCGAGTATTTTATAAATCGCCTTCGATTTCGTTCAGCTGCAGATCCCGGGGATTTCGTTTCAAAGTCAACTGTTATCTATTTTGTTACCAAGGAAGGCGTTAGATCAAATTATCGTCAAATATCGCTTGATGATTTTGGTGGATTTGATTCTTGGCCGGATGGATTTTTTGACGAGAGTGAAGAAGCAACTGCGCGATTGTTGAGGAGGAGTTTACAAAAGCGGCGAGAGCGAGCGGGGGTAAAAAAATGACGAACTTGCTTCTTGATCCGTGGGTTTTGACTTGGGTCGATACTACTGATATTGATTCTGCTGATGATTATGTGGAGCGTATCACATCTATTTTTGAGTTTTCTAGGTCTACATCTTGTCAGCTTCGCGTCAGGGCGAATGCTGCTGAGTTACTTGAACAGGCTGGTGTTTTTCCTTTATCTACTGATGTTCCAAGTGTTCTTTGGCCCCGCCGAGAAGATGTATATCGAATTGTCTCTTCGATCCTTGAAAAGTCGCCGAGATCAGAGGATTTGGGTGTTGAAGATCTTCTTGCAAGCTCGGTCAATTTCCTTCCGTCAATAGATATACACTGTAGTTATCGGCAGCAGAATTTCAGCGAGCTTCTGACTCTTTCTCTGATAGAGAGAGAGGCTATAGGAGTGAATGACGATATTTTTTCTGATTTGGTTTCTGCGAGCCAAAAATTCCAGGTTGAGTCTGATGTTTTGACAGTTCAGACGGCGAATGGAATTGGCCCGTGTCGTGAAGGAGTTTATGAGGGGGTTGTTGGGGTGCATTGCAGCTTTAAGTCATTCTTTTTATCTATAAATCCTCTTGATTTGGCATTAAGTGGTTATTTGGAAAAGGCCGTTGCCTTAGGTATTTGGCAGATCCATCAGAATGGAAATTCGCCGTTCAAGCCGGATGGTTGGAGTTTTGGGCCCAACTTTCTAAATAGTGTTCGGGATTGTGGTTTTCAGAACAATCACGGTAGATTTGATGCGCTTCTAAGGACATGCATTAATGTTGTTTCGCGGACAAGTGAGCGAGACACGCATGTGTTGCGCGTTAGTTCGGGGGGGAATTCTAAGCAGAGAGTGCGTGCCAAGGATGGGGCGGGAGCGTGGCGTGTTGATGTGGATCGTGAGTTTCATATTCATTATTGGAGCTCTAGTTTCGGTTTCGAGTTTGCTGACGCTGTTTTTCATAATGATTTTTCGATAACGGAGTAATGCGAAATCGTCAGTCAAAAACGCAAAGCAGACGTCAGAGCAGGGTTTCGAGGTGCCCACCGTTGCCGTGCCAGCATCGCACCGTGCTCGGCGCGTCAAGGTCGAGGCGAGTTGCGGCGCAAACCTTGACGCGCCTGCGCGCGATGCGGTTTGGATTCGCCAACGGCGGCCACAGTGGCTGCCGGGCGAAACGGAGTTCCGTCATGTCCAAGCCCAAGCCGCAGTACCAGCCGTCCAACGTCCTGCTCGTCGAAGTCCCGCCCCATTTCATCGCCCTGTGCGACGCCAGCGGCGCCAGCCCGCAAGCCGCCCTGCGCGGCATGGCCGCCATGCTCTGCGGCCTTCGCTACGATGCCGAGAACCGTCTGGTGCCCATCGACGGCCCCACCGCGTAAGCTTCACCCGGGCGCAGGCGATGTCTGCGCCCGGGATACGCTTGAAGAATGGTGCGCGTTCACTTGCCTCCGCTGAATGAAATGGCATCATTCAGCGCGATAGAAGTCTCGCGCTATTGATCGAACTACATTGAGCCAAGGGGGAACAAAAGTGTTGAAAAAAATGGCGGCATTGGCCTTGCTTTCACTCACCGCATGCGCGTGGAATCCAGTTGTAACTCCTTATGCGTACAAAGGAGCTGCCAAGGCTAACCCGGCTGAAACCGCAGTAATCTGGGGTTTTTACGATGGGACAGAGCTGATGTTCATCGAGCTTGACGGGAAGACGCTGCGTTCCAGGGGTGGTGGCGGACGTCCGATATCGCTTGCCCTCCTTCCCGGCACCTACAATGCACATGTTTATTTCAAGAATCGTGATAATCGGTATGCCTACATGGACTTGTCTATGACGGTAGAAGCCAGTCATACCTATGTCGTGGAACACATGATTTCACCAGACAACATGCGTGTCGGCCTGCAACTTAGAGATCTCGGTACACGCACTAGCTGCCGATATGAGCGGTACAACCAATTGCGTGGAAGTGCCAGGTTGATTTGCCAGGAGTCTGCTGATTGATCCTTGATGTGTAACTGGTAAGCGTATAGGGCAGTAGACTGGATCATTGACCCAGCGATTTACTTGATCGCCAATTGCTGGGTGCGGAGCACCCATCCTACGAGTCCTGATGGCTTTCCTGATATGTGCCCGCCGTTGTCGTCCCAGCATCGCACCGTGCTCGGCGCGTCAGGGTCGAGGAAGGTTGTTTAGCGAAGTTTGACGTGCTCGCATATCGCATATATTTCGCTTTTTTTTTAAGGAAGAATTCGAAGATCAATTGGAGGCGGGATGACGGACTATCTTATTGATGAGGATGCGCAGCGCCAGATTGCCAATGCTATTGACCGGGCTGTTGCAGAAGTGATGTCAGAGGCGATGAACCATGGCAGTGAAGAAGGGATTACTCCCGTGCTTGGGCATGCGCTGATGCGCCAGTCCTTCCGTCAGCCCGGTTTAAAGGTCGAATTCAATTATCGTCAGCTCAACAAAATTAATGAGGAGCCTTTTGCTGGTGCGGATGGTGCCTTTTTGGTGAGAGTTAAAGTCCCGGGTAGATCCGTGAAGAAAGCTGCGCTTTTCCAAGCGAAGTTGCTCAAAGGTGAACTCCCAGTTCGTGACCTATCTATGGATTCTCGTGAGGCTCAAAGATTGAGTGAGCAGTGCGGTCATATGCTGAATCAGAGCAGTGAGTCCGTTGCCATTTTTTACACAAGGTCTGGAATTTATGTTGTAGACGCTGTTCGCTATTCTGACTCTAGTTCACGAAAGCCATTGTCTGAATCTCATCGTCTCATCGCGCTGGGTACTTATCTCGGGAAATGGCTTCCACGATGCACTCGTGGAGATGAAAGCAATGCCTTAGTCGCTAGGGCCGAGAGGCCTGGTGGGTTCAGGAAAGGAATTGAGTTGAATGTGATCGCGGAAAGAGAACCAATTCCTTGGAAAGAAGATGAGGTTGAGGCGCGTTGGAAGCGATAACGGGTCGAAGCGATTACGGGTTAGGTTAATTTCTTGAATCTGATCGAAAAGGAAAAGCGCGGCCTGCACCCTTCCTTGAATATGCCCACCGTTGTCGTCCCAGCATCGCACCGTGCTCGGCGCGTCAAGGTCGAGGCAAGTTGCTGCGCAAACCTTGACGCGCCTGCGCGCGATGCGGATTGGGCTCGCCAACGGCAGCCACAGGGGCTGCCGGGCGAAACGGAGGTCCGTCATGTCCAAGCCGCAGTTCCAGCCGTCCAACGTCCTGCTGGTCGAAGTCCCGCCCCAGTTCATCGCCCTGTGCGAAGCCAGCGGCGCCAGCCCGCAAGCCGCCCTGTGCGGCATGGCCGCCATGCTCTGCGGCGTAAGCTTCCCCTTCAGGTAGACACCCGATAAGTAGAACTTTCTGGCATGTTTCCCCAGCCAGGAGGTTCCATGAAGAAGTCCCGTTTCACCGAGACCCAGATCGTCTCAATCCTCAAGCAGGCCGACGCCGGTGTGCCGGTGAAAGACATTTGCCGGCAAGCCGGCATCAGCGTCGCGACCTACTACCAATGGAAGTCGAAGTACGGTGGCCTGGAGGCATCGGAGTTGCGTCGGGTCAAGGAGCTCGAAGCCGAGAACGCGAAGCTCAAGCGCATGTATGCGGAGATGGCGCTGGATAACGCGGCAATGAAAGATCTGATCGCAAAAAAACTGTAGGGCCGGTCCAGAAGCGCGAGGCCGCGCGGTATCTGGTGCAGGTGCATGCGCGGCCCCTGCGCCGGTCCTGCGAGTGCGTGGGGTTGTCTCGGGCGGCGTGGTACCGGCCGCCCTTGGATTGGACGGTCCGGGACGCGGAGGTGATTGCGGCCTTGGCCGGTCTGGTCGAAGCGCGGCCAGCGCGTGGCTTCTGGAAGTGCCGCAAGTTGCTACGCCGCACGCGGCCGGAGTGGAACCACAAGCGGATCTACCGGGTGTACAAGGCGATGCGATTGAACTTGAGACGGGCGGCAAGGCGCCGGCTTCCCAAACGCGAGCGGGTGGCGCTTTACGTGCCGCGCCTGCCGGATACGGTGTGGTCGGCCGACTTTATGTCGGATGCGCTGGCCTGCGGCCGTCGCTTCCGGACCTTCAACGTCGTGGATGACTTCAATCGCGAGGTGCTGCACATCGAAGTCGACACCTCGATCTCGTCGACGCGCCTGGTGCGTGTCTTCGAGCAGCTTCAACGCGATCATGGCCTGCCTCAGGTGCTGCGCACTGACAACGGTCCGGAATTCCTGGGTGAAGCCTTCGTGCAGTGGGCCAAGGTCAATAGCATGGCTATCCAGTACATCCAGCCGGGCAAGCCCAACCAGAACGCCTTCGTCGAACGCTTCAACCGCACGTTCCGGGACGAAGTCCTGGACCAGCACCTGTTCGCCTGCATCGACGATGTCCGCGAGGCGACCTGGTGGTGGATGGTCGAGTACAACGAGCAACGACCCCACGACTCCCTGGGCGATCTCACGCCCGCGGAGTACCGTCAGAAAGTAGCCGGAAGTTCTACTTTTGAAGTGTCTGCTTGACGGGGAAGCTTACGCGCCTTCGGCTTATGCGCCCTACAAAAGCAAAAGCCGGCTTGGATGGTGTATCGGGAGGTGCCCACCGTTGTCGTCCCAGCATCGCACCGTGCTCGGCGCGTCAAGGTCGAGGCGAGTTGCTGCGCAAACCTTGACGCGCCTGCGCGCGATGCGGTGTGGATTCGCCAACGGCGTCCACTCCGGGCGTCGGGCGAAACGGAGGTCCGTCATGTCCAAGCCCAAGCCGCAGTTCCAGCCGTCCAACGTCCCGGTTTCAAACGTGTTCGTAGTCGAAGTCCCGCCCCAGTTCATCGCCCTGTGCGAAGCCAGCGGCGCCAGCCCGCAAGCCGCCCTGCGCGGCATCGCCGCCATGCTCTGCGGCCTGCGCTACGATGCCGACAACCGCCTGGTGCCCCTCGACGGCCACACCGCGTAAGCTTCACCCGAGCGCAGGTGGTGTCTGCGCCCGGGTTGTTCTCTCATGTGTGAAAGATTGGACCAGGGCTGATGACGCACTCGAACGACCTCGAGCCATGTCGCTACTTGCCGCTCCCGAGCGACAGGCTGATCTCCGTCGGTTGGCTATCGCGCGGCTGCAAGTTCGAGACGGGCGAGGTGAGTCCTGCATTCTTCGAGAAGCTCAATCATCTGTGTCGTGAGCCTTGGCAGCCTGTTGTGTCCGCTGGCTTCCATGAATGCGATCTGTGCCAGTTCGAAGGTCCTCGTTTCAATGCGAACGTTTTCGTGCCATTCGATGGGCTCATCTATGTTGCGCCAGTCGCGATCACGCACTACATCGCATCGCATTGGTACAAGCCTCCCGACATCTTTATTCATGCAGTCAATGCGTGTCCGCCAATGAACAGCATGGATTACAAGAAAGCGATTCTCGCTAATGGCGGTCGTGGCCTTGTTCAAGGCAGCAAGTCACCAGGATGAAGCCAAGGGCCGCATCCGAGCCTTTGGGATAGGTGCGCGTGCATTCATCCCATGTCCGCGCGCAGCGTTTGCCCGGGCGACCAGGCCTTGACGCGCCTGCGCGCGATGCGCCGATCAACCCGTCGTCATGCATCCTCCCCTCGCCATCCCGGCGTAGGCCGGGATCCTGCTTCAAGGGCTTTAATCACGTCAAGGGCTGGGTCCCGGCCTGCGCCGGGACGACGAGCATCATTGCTGCGGGGCAGGTGGGATTCAGTCGCTGGCAACTGCCTGGTGCCGCTCAACGGCTCCACCACGTAAGCTTCACCCGGGCGCAGGCGGTGCCTGCGCCCGGATTTCCTAATAGGGTGTGCCTCGGCGCACCGCTTTGGTCGAAGCGGAACGAAAAGCTGGTGCGATGAATCGCACCCTATGCAAACGCTACGATGCCGACAACCGCTTGGTGCCCCTCGACGGCCCCACCGCGTAAGCTTCACCTGGGCGCAGGCGGTGTCTGTGTCTGGATTTTCGACTGACCCACCACGTTCTTGCCTGGGACTTGTTCAATTCGACGATGACATGAGCGACCGCCACCAGATTCTCTCGGACGTTGATTTCTGGTCCAGACTGGAATTCGAGCTTTCCGGCTGGTTCCGAACCTGCGGGGACCGCGCGCTGCGCGGCTACTGGTGCGATGGATTCATACCCCGTTCGGCGCACAACACGAAAGACGGTGTAGAGGTGCGGGGGGCGGCATGGATCGAGGAAGGGCACAAGTGGCACGGTCAGTACGCGTTTTCGCTCGCGGTACCTCAGCGGCTGCTGTTCAGGCGCCGCAACAGTGCTGTTCTGGTGGTGATGGAGGTCGATGTGCAGCATCGCAAGCTGCAACTCGCCTTGGTGCCCCGGGGTCAACAGCGCCCTGAAGACGAATCCACTACGTAATCTTCACCCGGGCGCAAGCGGTATCAGAGCCATACCTTTGGGCTCGAGGCCATCTGGACGGGGAGGCAGGCAAGATGGGAATGAGGGCTGCAAACGCATGACTCGCGAATCGGATGGCTCTGCGCGCGTACCGCGTCGTGAAAGATGGTGGATGTCGTTCCCGAAGATCGAAAGCAGGAAGATGATCGTTGAGCCTTTCGGGCCGCCGCCTGTTTTTCGCGTCGGCGACTTCGTGATGCTTGTCGATTTTCCCGAGCGCAGGCGAAGAGTGCGCTCTGTCGCCTGGCACAGGCATCGGCATCAATGGGTCTATGAAATCGAAACCTCGTGTTCGGATCGCCAGGATGCCTTCATTCCTTATTGGTTTTCAGACAAGCTGGAGATCTCGGCATCCGAAAAGTGAGTGGCTGGAAAGTCGCCCGGCCATGACCCAAAGCCGCGTCCGGGATCTCCGGCGAGGAATGCCTTCCTTCCTGCCGGGTGCGTGCTGCGCGGCCTGGGATAGTATGTCTTGCATTGCATGACCGCTGTTTTCTTGCGCTGCAACATTGTTTTCGCGGGCCTGGCGCTGGGGCGGAGAGGGGGGCTGGCCATGGCGAAAGTTGTGCCATGATGCCCACGGCGGCGCATGTCGCGCTTGCCCGGTCTATCGACACTGAAGGGGACTGGCATGATCAAGCATGCATCGTACTCGATGATGGTATGCGTCCTGTTGTCGGCACTGGCGGTGGCTGCGGTCCATGCGAGCGAAACGCGCGGTGCTGCCGTTGATGGTCAGAAAGCCCGTGTCGCGCAACCTGCACAGCCTGCGCAACCCGCGAAGCCCAAGCCGCAGCGTGCGGTTGGCCTGCCGATCGTCACGCAACCGGGGACGCCCGCTGCGCGCAAGCTCTATCAGCACACCACCAGCATGGGCACGACATGCTGTGCGCCCTGCGAGGAAATCGCGGCCAACGGCAGTTGCAAGACCTGGGGGCAGTGCAGTCCGAACGTCAACATCTGCGATGCCTGGACGAATTGATCGGCTTCTCTTGACGGTCATGACCACGGTTCCTGCCTTTCAAAGCAGGAAGAACGTTCGCGGGCCTGGCCTTCGGCTCCTGGCATCGCTTGCGCTGGCGGCGTGGCTCACGTCGGGCTGTTCATCTGTTCCTGCGGCACGGGACAATGCGTTCGTGCCGCTGGTGCGGAGCATGGCGGATCGCGTGAAGATCGCGGATCAGGTCGCGCTGAGCAAATGGGACGCGGGTCGCCCCGTGCACGATCCGCAGCGGGAAGCGGAGGTCATCGCGAAAGCGGTGGCGGCGGCGCCGACGTACGGGCTTGCGGCACAGGACGTGGAAGCGCTGTTCACGGACCAGATCGAAGCCAGCAAGCAGGTGCAATACGCGCGGCTCGATGCATGGAAGCGGCAAGGCCGCGCGCCTGCGTGGGAGCGGCAGAGTCTGTCGGACGAGATTCGCCCGCGGCTCGACATGCTGCAGATCGAGATCATGCAGGACCTGCAGCATCTGGCGCCCGAGCGCAAGGCCGCCGACTGCGAGGCCCGGGTGGCCGGTGCGGTCAAGCGCGTGGCCCGGGATGCCGCATTCGACACTGAGCATCGTGCGGCGCTCGATCGTGCCGTCGCGCGGGTCTGCATCGGCAATTGATCCGGCGGTTTCCGGTCGCAGTCGCGAATCCCGTGGTCATCGCAATCGCCTTGCGAGGTTCGATCGTGTGATGTGCGGGACCTGCGGGATTTGCCCGACAGGCCCCGTCCTGAGGACGTCGATCGGTGTGGGCCCGCGAATCAGGTGTGGTGGCCTTCGCGATGGCGGAGGTAGTTCGCAGGCATCATCCCGCGATTGATCAGGGTGTAGTTCCTGTTCTCGCCGGCATCCGGGAACAGGCGCGCAAAGGTCTCCGGTGGCATCGTGTTCCGGAAACCGTTGAGCATCGTCCGGAAATCGTCGTTGACCTTGCCGGCGTACTCGTCATGGTTCGAAGGCGTCGAGGTCTTGATCAACAGCCTGTCCATGTCGGACTTCTGTGTCGAGAATCGCCTGTCGAGATTGATGATCTCCTCGATTGCGGCCGGGTCCGAGATCTTCAATTCGTCCGGAAGATACGCCAGCAGGCCGCGGACTTCATGCGCGCGGGCTCCGCCGTTGGTCTGGTCGTTGATCACGCCTTCGATGTGATGCCGCCGCAGGTTGTGCGCAAGTTCGTGCGCCCTGAACAGTTCGCTCTGGTCCGCTTTCTCGCCTGCGACCGCCTTCGCGACCAGTGCCGCCGCCAGGATCATGGCGGAGCCGTAATCCTTGCCATAGAAGCCGTAGACCCAATAACTGGCGGACAGACTGGGTGGCCAGTTGACCGGGCTGTAGAGGAAGCCGCCCTGCAGGGTCGAGAACAGGATGCGATTGCAGGCCTGATGACACACGCCGGTCACGCCGTAGAGGAGCCCGGACCATGAGGCCAGACCGTACTCCGGAGACCCGCCCCAGTGCCGGTTCCACTCGTCGACGGTCCAGCCGAGGTAGGGCGTGAGCGTGAACTGCGCCATGCCCAGCGCCACCGAGAGGTTTGCCGGGAGCGACTTGCCCTGGTTGCGCGACCAGATCAGCGAAGGCGACCACAGGTCCGCCTCGTAACGCACGCCCGTGTGACCTCGATCGCCTTCGCCAAGCGCGAACGAGCCGAAGCACGGCATGACGTGCGCGACACCGTTCTTCTCGGCCACCGCATAGGTGTGATGGGCCAGGTCGACGCCAGCCAGGTTGTAGTAGCCGGCCTTGAGGTTGCAGTCGTAGTAGGCGGCGGTTTCGGTTTCTTCCGTATTCTGGTTCAAGGTGTCGTCCTCTTCGTGCCAATGCCGTTGTGTCGCCGCATCGATGCTGGTCTTGCGAAGGCGTCGCGTGTGCGGCGGATGGCGCGACGACATCGGGATGCCGCGCGGCGCCATGCGGATGGCGCCACGAGTCGGGAGTTCAGGTCGGCGCAGCGTCGCGATGACGGTGCTGTTGCGCCACAGGCCGGAGCCAGTGGACGCGAGGCGACGTTCGAGGTGCGGTCATGTGCCGCAGCCATGGGGCGATGGCAGGTCATGCTTGAGCCTTTCCTTGGCGATTCTGCGCTGGACCGATCTGTCCCGATCGGTCACGAGCCCAACGTACCTTCTCCCGGTGACGGTTGCATGTCGCGCTGCACCAAACCCGGAGGTGTCGAGCAGGGGCAGGGCCATGTCCCGGCAGCAGGCCTGGGTGCTTTATCCGCCGCAGCCTGCTTGCTGCAATGTGGCATGTGGACGATATTGTGGCTCGACGACTGGCAAGCACGCAGTGGGGATTGGCAACATGACACGCATGAACATCATCAGACTGCTGTCTGCGTCCGCGCTGTGCATGGCCAGCGTCATCGCGGCTGCGCAGGAGCCGGCGCAAGCGCCCAGCGACCCCGCTGCGGACTACAAGCGTGGACAGTCCCTGCTCTGGGATGATCTCGATCGCAGCAACGATGCCGAGGGCGTGGCGCTGATCCGCGCGGCGGCGGACAAGGGCAGTGCGGAGGCGCAGGCCTATCTGTCGACGCTCTACGGTGCCGGCCTCTTCGTGGAGCAGGACAGCAAGGCGTCCTTCCGCTGGGCGGAGAAGGCTGCGGCGCAGAAGCATCCCGAAGCGATCATGAAACTGGCGTTCGCCTATCTCCATGGGCTAGAGCGTGTTATGCACTTTTTCGTATGCCGCGTTGCGCAGCCTGTGGCACCGAGGCAAGGTTCCGTGGCGCAGTCCTTGGCTGGTGGCCAAGGCAAGCCACGGGCCGCAGTCTCGGTGCCACAGGGGCGCAACCCGGAGGGAAGGCCGTCCGGGGGCGCGATCCGGCGTTGCACACCTTGCCAAGGCGGCCAGCCTTGGCGGCGGCGCGCGCCTTGGCTCACGCCCCCGGACGACCTTCGCGGCACACGAAAAAGTGCATAACACGCTCTAGGCGTCGCGCCCGATCTGGCCAAGGCGCGGACTTTGCTGGAAGAGGCGGCCGGGCTTGGCGATGTGAGTGCGATGGCGAACCTGGGCGCGATGTACGGTCGCGGTGATGGCGTGGCCCGAGATGACGTGGTGTCGAGCGGCTGGTATCGGAAGGCTGCGGAGTTGGGCAGCCAGAACGGCATCTGGGGCATCGCGAACATGTACGCCCGTGGGCATGGCGTCCCGGAAGATCCGGGCGAGTGCTATTTCTGGGCGCGCCAGCTCGATCCGGGCCGTTACCCGAAAGCGCCGTCGATGCAGGCCTACTGCGCGGGCAAGCTCTCCGAACGGCAGAAGCGCGAAATCGATGCGCGGCTGGAGGCCAGGGCGACGAAGGAGGCACGGGCGCAGTAGCGACATCGCGCCGATCTGCTTTGCCGGCTACCATGCGCTTCCTCCCACTCATGGAAGCCGTTCATGCCCATCTCGATGTACACCGCGTCCGTTCCCGTGTTCCAGCAGCTGCTGACTGCGCTGTCCGGCGTGCTGGCCAAGGCCGAGGCCCATGCCACCGAGCGCAAGATCGAGCCCGTGGCGCTGCTGCAGGCGCGTTTGTTCCCGGACATGTTCCCGCTGACGCGGCAAGTGCAGATCGCCTGCGACTTCGCCACCAGCGTTTCGGCGCGGCTTGCCGGTGAGGATGTCCCGGCCTACGAGATCGGCGACCAGAGCTTCGCCGAGCTGCAGCAGCGGATCGCGGCGACGCTGGCCTTCATCGGTGGCCTGGATGCCGCGCGGTTCGATGGCAGCGAGGCGCGCGAGATCGTGCTGCGTCCCGGCACGCCGAAGGAACGCAAGATCGGCGGCCAGGCTTACCTGCTGTCGTACGGCCTGCCGCAGTTCTTCTTCCATGTCACCACGGCCTACGACCTGCTCCGTCACAACGGCGTCGAGATCGGCAAGAAGGACTTCATGGGCGCGTACTGATCGATGAATCCACGCCGCGTCGGGCGCAGGTGTCCGGCGCGGTGGTGACACCCATGCCGTCAGGGTGTCAGGAAGCGCTCCACCTGGCTCTTGTTGAAGCCGGTCAGGCGGCGGTCGTCGCGAACGAGCGTCGGCACTGATTGCACCTTGAGTGTCTTCACCAGATAGGTCATGTCCTCGGGGCGCTTGTCGACCTGGATCTCGCGATACACGACATTGCGTTCATCCAGCATGTCCTTCATCGACGCGCAGTAGGTGCAGGTCGAAGAAGTGAACAGCACGGTGCGCGCGCCGTAGCGCTGGATGACGGCGGAATGGTCGCCGAGTTCGACCTGGGGGGCGGGCGTCTGGATCGTGCTGCGCAAGGCGCTGGATGCAAAGTAGCCGCTGATGCCCAGCCCGCAGACGAGCAGCGCGGGGAGGATGAATTGTGGAAGCTTCGACATGGGATGGCGTTCTGCTGTAGGGGAAAAAGGCAGGATGTCGATGCACGTCGACATCCTGCCGTGGCCCGGTCCCTGGCCCGACCGCGGCCGAGGCTTACTTCTCGATCTGGAAGCATTGGCCCGTGAAGGTGCAGCTGCCCGCGCAGGTGCGGAGGCACTTCAGGTAGGCAGTGAGGTCGGCAGCGGAGGCGAGGAACGGCATGGACATGCCGACGATCAGGGCGGTGGCGGCGAGGATGCGGGTGGTCTTGTGCTTCATGGCTGATCCTTCGGAATCGTATTGGACAAATGGAGCTGCTTGGGTTGGCGACGCGCGCTGGACATCGTGGTTCATGGCGCGTGCACCCTCTACAGCGCAGGACGCGGGAAAAGAGGATCACGCCCATCGTCGCCCGCATCGCCGGCCCCTCGTTCGGGCAGCCACAGTCCGGGGAGGACGATGGAGGAGGGAACGGCAGGCGCCGCCCCGGGTCGAGGCGATGCGCTCGCGATAGGTGCAGTTCCCGTCGACGATGGGTTGCGCCGCGACGCGATCGTCCATGGCATCGCGAGGCATGGCTTGATGCATACTGCGGTATCGCCCCTGTCCGGGAAGGCTCGCCGCATGATCGATCTGCGCTCGCTGCGCTTGTCCGACCTGCACGGCGCCGCGCGGCTGGGCGTGGACGCGACGTCCGGCCTGGCCGATGTGGTCGAGGCGATGCATGCGGCCATCGCGCGTCCGGATCTGGGCCTGCGCGGCGCAGCCGCAACGCGCACCGACGGAATCACCGGACTGGTCTATCGCAGCGTCCGCGGGGTGACCCGTCTGACCGGCGCCGGGCTCGATGCGGTGCTGGCACGGCAGCCGTTGGAACATGAACGCACCTCAGCGGGGCGCGAGGCGATCATCGCCGCCTTGAACGGCGTGCTGGGCGACCACCTGGCGGCCACGGCCAACCCGCTCGCCATTCCCATGCGCCTGCATCACGCAGGCCAGCCGCTGTTGCTGGAGACTGCGGCGTTGTCGCAGGCGTGTCCGGCGGCCGGCGGCAAGCTCCTCGTGCTCGTGCATGGGCTGTGCATGAACGATCTGCAGTGGACGCGCGGCGGCCACGATCACGGCGTCATGCTGGCCGAGGCGCTCGGTTACACGCCGCTGTACCTGCATTACAACACCGGCCTGTCGATCGCGGACAACGGCCTGCGCTTCGACGCCTTGCTGGAATCGCTGCACGCGGCGTGGCCTGTGCCGATCGACGACATCACGCTGATCGGCCACAGCATGGGCGGGCTGGTGGCGCGCAGTGCCTGCCAGCATGCCGCACGCGGGCAACAGCGCTGGCTGGGTTCACTGCGTCATCTGGTCTGCATGGGCTCGCCGCACCAGGGCGCGCCGCTCGAGCGTGGCGGACGCTGGATCGATGTGCTGCTCGGTGCGACGCCGTTCGCTTCACCGCTTGCGCGCGTGGGTCAATTGCGCAGCGCCGGCATCACCGACCTGCGTCATGGCATCGTCTGGGCGCCAGACGAGCAGGTGGCACCGCTGCCACGCGGCGTGCGCTGCTACGCCATGGCCGCCACGACGGCCAGCCGGCGCAGCGCGCTGCACGACCGCTGGATCGGCGACGGTCTTGTGCCGGTCGCCAGTGCGCTGGGCCATCACCCGGACCCGGCGCGCGCCATCGGATTCGCGAAACGCCGGCAGTGGGTCGGCCATGGCATGCACCATCTCGACCTGCTCGATCACCCCGATGTCGCAGACCGGCTGCTGCGCTGGCTGCGTGCGGGCCCCTGACGAAACAGGGAGAGAGGTTCAGCCCTCGGCCATCGGCTGGCGCGGGCCCTGATCCAATGCATGATGGATCAGCACCACGCATTGCGATGCGAACAGCATGGTCGGCCCCAGCGAGATCTTCTTCGCGCCCATGCGTTCCAGGCCGGGAATGGTCTTCTTCGGCATCGGGATGTGGTCGGTGAGCAGGAAGCAGGGCTTGTCCGCGAAGGCCTGTTCGCCGATCGGTGTGCCCTTGCGGTCCATCAGGAACAGCTGGTGGTCCTGCGCCAGCGTCTGCACCAGCCGCTCGAAGCTCAGCGTCTGCACGGTCACGCCCGATTCCACCGGGCGGGTCTCTTCCTTGGCCATGCCGCGCGATGCGTCCAGCGCCTTCGCCACCTTGGCGAGCAGGGAGCGCTCGTCGAAGCCGCCGATGTCGTGCATCGCATTGATGTCGAAGCGGATCGTGCGCGAGAAATCCCGGGTGCTTTCCAGCACCAGGTAGACGACGACATCGGGGCGATGCGATTGCGCGACGAACAGCGCGTTCATCAGCGTGTGCGCGAGGATCTCGGTATGCGCATCGCCGCCGACCCCGGCCAGCAAGGCCTGGCTGTCGGTCGGCGCCGCGCGCGCCCTGAGTACGAAAGTCCGCATGTCCGTGGTGTCCGTTGCATGATCCGCCAGGCACCGAGCGTGCCGGGTGGTCATTGTCGCCCGAAACCACGCATCCTGCCCGGCGCGTGCCGGGCTGCGTCAGGACGAATCGCCCCGGACCCGGTGCACGCGCTCGCGGTAGTCCGACACGTTGTCGCCCTCAATGCGCGTGCGCTGCGTGCCCTCGATCTCGTCGACCTTCTGGTCGCGGCCGGTGACCGGCTTCGCGTCGACCTTCGTCTCGCGCTCGAAGGCGTGCGATTTGTCGGTGTTGCGGTAGTACCGGTACAGGGCCCAGTACAGCGCGGTCGCGCCGGCCGGGCCGGACAGCAACAGCCAGAGTCCGCCGTCGTCGCTCATGAGGAACCTGCCAGGATCGCGATCGCGATGGCTTCGATGATGGTGCCGGTGGTCAGCGCGGCGAGCAGCAGCTTCCATTGCTGCACGGGCACGCTGCCCATGGTTTCGCCGGTGCGGCCGTTCACCGCGATGTAATGCAGCATGCCGCCCTTCGGACCGGGCTGGTGGTACGAGTACAGCCAGACCGGCAGGTACATCGACACCCAGCGCGTGCCGTGGACGTCGAGGCTTTCCTGCTCCCAGCGCACGCCGCGATCGTAGCGCCGCACCGAGGTGTGCACCTGGGCGCGAGCGATCGACAGCAGCTGATCTTCCAGTCGCGGCTGGAGCTGCGCGACATTGCTGTTGCGCTTCTCCGAGGTGAAGCCCGACAGGTAGGACGCGTTCCACTTCACCGCGTTCTTGGTGTCGAACGGCAGGATCGTGTTGATGATGTTGTTGGTGTTGACCCGGGTGTCGAGGTTGCCGCGCTCGGTGGAGGATTCCAGCGGCAGGTCGTCGACGGTGAAGTCCACCTGCCGCTCCACCTCGTAGATGTCGGCGTCGTAGTAGGTCTTCTTGTTGTTGTCGGTGCCGCGCGTGTATTCGCGGGTCTTGATTTCGCCGTAGCCGGCGACACTGGCGCTGGCGTTGCCGTCGACGATCATGTACGGCAGGTACACGCCGACGACGTTCTCGGGCGTGAACTGTTCCTTGAATTCCTTCAGCGCGAACAGGCGGCGCTTGTCGACGAACTGGCGGATGCGCGCGACCGCGTCGTCCTTCTTGATGCGGAAGGGCAGCACCGCGTCGGGCACCGCGCCATTCTCCACCTGTTCGTTCACGCCGAAGACGTGGCGGCACCAGTGGCAGCGCGCGGTCATCGCGCTTTCGGTGTTCACCGTGACTTCCGCGCCGCAGCCGCTGCACTTGAAGCTCATCAGCACGGCGGCATCGGCGGCGATGTCGCGCGCGCCCGAGGCGACGACGGTGCCCCTGAGCTGGTCGATGCCTTCGCCGAAGCCGAACAGCTCCTCGACCCGCTCGCCCTGCCACTCGTGGCGGCAATACAGGCAGACCAGCAGCTCGGTGCCCGGCTTGTGGCGGATGTCGGTCGCGCCGCACTTCGGGCAGCGGTTCATGCCGTCGGCGAGTTCCGGCGACGCGGTGTCGATGGCGACCGGGTCGGGCGCTTCGAGCTCCTCGCGGATCGCGTCGGGCAGCTTCGAGGTATCGATCGGATGCGTGCCGGGCAGGGGCGGGACGTCCCGGGGCGAACCCGGGCCGTCCACGGTCCTCGGCGGCAGCGGTGGCGGCAGCTTCTGGTCGGACATGGTGTCGGCGCCCGAGGCTTACAGGCCCAGCGCCTTGGCCTTCAGCGCGTCGTAGTCCTGCTGCGTGATCAGGCCGAGGTCGAGCATCTCCTTGGCCTTCTTCAGCTTGGCCACCGGGTCGTCCGCCGCAGGCGCGGCCGGCGCCGTCGGTTGCTGCAGTCCACCGACGCCCATCATGCCGGTCGCCATGCCGATGCCCATCAGGCCGGCCGCGCCGCCATTCTCGCCGGCCGACTGGATGCCCTGGGCGACGCTGGCCTGCAGGTTGGAATTGCCGCGCGCGCCGGACAGCGCGTCGGCGCGCTGCACGGTCTTGAGCAGTTCGCGGGTGTTGGCGTCGTACTCGATCGAGACGATGGCGGTCTTGACGATGGCCAGGCCGCGATCGGACTTCCACTGGTAGGCCTGTTCGACCGCATCGGACAGGCTCTTGGCGAAGCCGACCGAGTCCTGCTGGATCTTGGTGATGCGGTTGCCCTTGCTCGGGTCGTTCGTGTACATGCTGAACGCGGGCGCGAGCGAGCCGACCACTTCGTTGAACAGCTGGCTGGCGGCGGCGTTGTCGAGGTCGGTGAAATCGAAGACCGCACCCGGGCGCAGGTAGGTGGCCGGCATGAAGTTCTTCACGAACAGGATCGGGTCGACGATCTTCAGGGTGTACGAACCACGCGTGACCGCGCCGACCTGGGTGTTGAGGAAGCCGTCGTCCCAGTAGATCTCCGACTGGGTGCCGAAGCGATTGTCCGGCAGTTCCTTCAGCGAGACGAAGAAGGCCGCCTGCTGCGAGCCGGGCTGGCCGCCGAACTTGAAGCGCTCCCAGCTCTGCAGGATCAGCGGGCTGACGATGCCGTCGCCGGCGAAGATCGACTGCGAATTGAGATCGTCCGAGCGCCACTCGTAGCCGCCGGGTTCGGCGACGAAGCCGGTGATCTTGCCGTCCTGGAACAGCAGCAGGCCGTAGCCCTCGGGCACGACGATCTTCGAGCCGTTGCTGATGATGTTGGAGGAGCCGCTGGTGTTGGAGCCGCGACCTGCATTGGTGCCCTGCGGCACCGCCGCGAACAGCGCCGCCGTCGAGGGCAGGCCTGCCGGCACCGTGTAGAAGTCCTTCCACTGGTCCGCGAGCATGCCGCCGACCGCACCCGCCACCGCTTTGACAAGACCCATGACCCATCTCCGAGATTCGTGGCCGGGCGCGATGCCCTGCCATGCCGAGGACTATAACGGCTGAAGCGGCGCATTCGGGACAGGGGCGCCAGGGGGTGTCGCAAGTCAGGGTGACGGGTGGGCTGGCGGCATGGCCGGAGGTGAAGGACGGTTCGGCATCGGTCGCATTGCTATCATCGCCGGATGGCCAAGCTCCTCCTCAACCTGCGCAACGTGCCCGACGACGAAGCCGACGACGTGCGCGCCTTCCTCGACGAACACGGCATCGCCTGGTACGAGACCGCGCAGGGGTTCTGGAACATCTCGCTGGCGGGGATCTGGGTCCGCGAGGACGGGGATTTCCCGGAAGCCAAGCGCCTGATGGCCGAGTACCAGGCTCAGCGCGGCGCACGGGTTCGCGCCGAGAACGAAGCGGCCCGTCGCGACGGCACTGCGGAGACGTTCGGCACGGTCCTGCGCACGCAACCGCTGCGCGTGCTGCTGGCGGTGCTCGGCATCCTGTTCGCGCTGGCGCTGGTGGTGCTGCCGGTGTTGTTGATCCGGAAGTGACCGCGGAACGACGCCTTCGGATGAAGGCGTCGCCTGCGACAGGGAACCCGCGACTCAGAACCCGTTGTCGCCGTCGAGGATGCGGCCGAGGCCGCCGAGCACCGAGCCTTCACCGCGACTGCCGCCGTTCTGCGGGGCAGCGGCAAGCATGCGCCCGGCCATGCGCGAGAAGGGCAGCGACTGCAGCCAGACCTTGCCCGGGCCGGTCAGCGTGGCGAGGAACACGCCTTCGCCGCCGAACAGCATGCTCTTGATGCCGCCGACCGGGCGCACGTCCATGCTCACCGTGTCGTGGAAGGCCATGACGCAGCCGGTGTCCACGTCGATCCGCTCGCCCGCGCGCAGCTCGCGTTCGACCACGGTGCCGCCGGCATGCACGAACACCCAGCCGTCGCCTTCGAGCTTCTGCATGATGAAGCCCTCGCCGCCGAACAGGCCGGTGAGGATCTTGCGCTGGAAGAAGATGCCGACCTGCACGCCGCGCGCGCCGGCCAGGAAGCTGTCCTTCTGGCAGATCAGGCGGCCGTTGTGTTCGTCCAGCTTCATCGCCAGCACGGTACCGGGGTAGGGCGCGGCGAAGGCGACGCGGGCCTTGCCGCCGCCGGTGTGGGTGTAGACGGTGGTGAACAGGCTCTCGCCGGTGACCACGCGCTTGCCGGCAGACATCAGCTTGTCCAGGAAGCCGCCGCCGCTGCCGGAGTGCGTGCCGTTGCCGAAGACGGTGGTCATCTCGACCGAGGCGTCCTTGTACATCAGTGCGCCGGCTTCGGCGATCGCGCTTTCGCCGGGATCCAGTTCGACTTCGACGAACTGCATGTCGTTGCCGACGATGCGGTAATCGATGTCGTCGTTGCGCGGCGCGCCGCGCAGGCCGGACGCCGGCACCGGCGGCGGCGCCGGGCCGCGCGGGGCCGTGGCGTTCAGTTCGGCGACTTCGTTCGCGACGCGCCAGCCGGCGAAGCCTTCGCGCCAGCACAGCTCGGTCGGGTGCTGCTGCGCGTACTGTCGCGCGGCGTCGTCGTTCAGCGGGCCGATGCGGCTGCCGCTGGCGGCGTGGAAATACCAGTGTTGCATGAGGCGCTCCATGGCGGATGAGGACGCGCGCACGCTAGCAGCCGACCCGCGCGATGACCCGTGCCGGCGGTCATGGCTTGAGGTCGGCCGCTGCGCGCGCTGCCGTTGCGGCTCATCAATGGCTGGGCGGTGCGGCCCGGCGCGGGGCCAGGGCGTCCGCTCAGCCGAATACGCGCATGGTCACGAAGCCGGCGATGGCCAGCACGACCGCACCGACACCTGCCCAGACCATGCCCGACACGCGTGGGCCGGCCACGGGCGTGGCGACGGGCGCGGGAGGCTGCATGCCGCCGGCGGCTGCGGGGGCGAAGTCGCTGCCGCTGGCCAGCATGTCCAGCACCCGGGCCACCGCATCCGGATCGAAGCGATAAGGGTCGAAGGTCTCGAGGCCGAGATCGCGCAGCAGCGCCTTCATTTCCGCGTCCAGCGGCACGTACTTCATCGTCCAGGTCGAAAAACGGGTGCGATCGATGCTGCGCCGCGACAGCACTTTCAGGTCGGTGTGGCGAGGATCGCGAAGCAGCGCGGCGTAGAGGCGGTCCACGTCCGCGGTACGGCCTTCCAGGCACTGGAAGAAGCAGCCGTCGCCGAAATAGAGCGCCCCGACCAGGCCGCGCCGCGCGTTGTTGACCCGCGACTGCGCCAGGATGCGCGCGACGCTGGGTTCGATGCCGAGCTCGGCAGGCATCGTCGTGAAGGTCGAGCGACTGACGTAAACGATCTGGACCAGGTCCGACACGGTGTTCTCCTTCGATGGATGGATGCGTGCGTGTCCGTGGCGCAGGATCCGGTCGACCCCGCCGTGCGTGCCACGCCCAGTGCATACGCGGGGCCCACGGCAGCGGATGCAGGGTGCGCAGGTGATGCATCGCCGGCGCTTCCGGCCCCGGGCGCCGGTCGACCTGTCGTCGCCGGCGTTGCCGCGCAGTTGGGGCTCAGCCGCGCACGGCTGCCTCGATCGCGGCGATGTCGATCCTGCCCATCGTCATCATCGCCTCGAACGCGCGCCTGGCCGCTGCGCGGTCCGTGCTGGTGTAGGCCTCGGTGAGGGCGCGCGGGGTGATCTGCCACCACAGCCCCCACCTGTCCCTGCACCAGCCGCAGGCACTGGCTTCGCCGCCGTTGTCGACGATGGCGTTCCACAGACGATCGGTTTCGGTCTGGTCGTCGGTGGCGACCTGGAAGGAGAACGCCATCGTGTGCGGCACGCCCGGGCCGCCGTTCATGCCGATGCAGGGAATGCCGAGCACGGTGAACTCGACGGTCAGCACGTCACCGGCCTTGCCGGCCGGGTAGTCGGCGGGTGCGCGATGCACCGCCTTGACCTCGCTGTCGGGGAAGGTGGCGGCGTAGAAGGTCGCGGCGTCGAGCGCGGTGCCGTCGTACCACAGGCAGAGGGTGTTCTTCGGGATCATGACGATGCTCCAGGGGGCGGGATCATGCGGACCGGAGGGCCCGCCTGCATGACATGACGAACGGGGAGACGCCGGATCGACAGCCGTCGGCGGATCCTCGGTCGCCCGCGCCTTCCGGCCGCCCGGTTAGAATGCCGCATGAAAACCCCCGCTGCGCTGCAGGCGCTGATAGACGATGGCGTGATCGACGAGGTGCTGCGTCCGCTCAAGAGCGGCAAGGAAGCGGCGGTGTACGTGGTCCGTTCCGGCGACGACATCCGCTGCGCCAAGGTCTACAAGGACATGGCGCAGCGCAGCTTCCAGCAGCGCGTGCAGTACCAGGAAGGGCGCAAGGTGCGCGGCAGCCGCGAGGCGCGTGCGATCGGCAAGGCCACGAAGTACGGGCGCAAGCAGCAGGAAACCGCCTGGAAGAATGCCGAAGTGGATGCGCTCTACCTGCTGCGCGATGCCGGCGTGCGCGTGCCCGAGCCGCATGGCTACTACCACGGCGTGCTGGTGATGGCGCTGGTGACCGATGCCGACGGCTTCTCGGCGCCGAGGCTGGGCGAGGTCGAGCTGGACCCGGACCAGGCACGCGACTTCCACGCGGTGCTGATGCGCCAGGTCGTGCGCATGCTGTGCTGCGGGCTGATCCACGGCGATCTGTCGGCGTACAACGTGCTGGTCGGGCCGGATGGCCCGATCGTGATCGATTTCCCGCAGGTGGTCAGCGCCGCCGGCAACAACGCGGCCCGGCAGATGCTCCTGCGCGACGTGAACAACCTCACCGCCAGCCTCGGGCGCTGGGCGCCCGAACTGCTCGACACCTGGTTCGGGGAGGAGATGTGGGCCCTGTTCGAAGCCGGCGAGCTGCGGCCGGACACCGCGTTGACCGGCGTGTTCGCGCACGACGAGCGCCGGGCGGATGTCGCGGGCGTCCGCGAGGCCATCGAGGAGGCGCGCCAGGAAGCCCTGATCCGCCAGCAGGGGCGCGAAGCGGCGGCGCAGGACGATTGACCGTGGTTTCGGCTGGGTCGGCCGATCGCGGCTAAGCTGTGACACCCGATGCGCCAGGCCGAGATCCGGACCCCATGATCACCAACGACGTCCTGCGAAGCATCCGCTACATGCTCGACCTGAGCGACGGCAAGGTCGTCGACATCGCCAGGCTGGTCGATCCGGCCTTCCCGCTCGACAAGGCCACGGTGCAGGCCTTCCTGCGCAGGGAGGACGATCCCGAGTACGTGGCCTGCAGCGATGCCGTGCTGGCGCATGTCCTCGACGGACTGGTGATCCACCGCCGGGGCCGCAACGGCGATCAGCCGCCCCGCCCGTTGGAGAAGCGCATCACCAACAACCTCGTGCTCAAGAAGCTGCGTGTCGCGTTCGAGCTGAAGGATGTCGACCTGCACGAGGTCTTCGCCGCTGCGGGTTTCCCGCTCTCCAAGCCCGAGATGAGCGCGCTGTTCCGCCAGCCCGGCCATCACAACTACCGCCCCTGCGGCGACCAGCTGCTGCGCAATTTCCTCAAGGGGCTCACGCTGCGCGTGCGCGGCGGCTGAGCCGGGAAGCGTCGCGCGGGCTCAGAACTTCTCGCCCACCGGCAGGTAGCGCCATGCGCCTTCCGGCATCTTCGCCAGCCCGATCCGGCCGATGCGCAGCCGCCGCATCGCCACGACCTGCAGGCCGACCTGCGCGCACATGTCGCGGATCTGTCCCGGCTCCACGCGCTTGATCGCGAAGCGCAGGCGGAATTCGTTCTGCCAGCTCACCTTGCACGGCGGCAGTTCGCGCCCCCGGTAGCTCAGGCCATGGTTGAGGCGGAGCAGGCCGTACGGCGCGATCTCGCCCGCGATTTCGACGACGTACTCCTGCTCGATCTGGTCCGCATCCTCGGTCAGGCGACGCCAGACGCGGCCGTCCTGGCTCAGCACGATCAGGCCGCTGGCCTCCGCGTCCAGCGGCACCAGCGGCGTGAGCCGGTGGAAATGCCGCTGCAGCAGGCGCAGGCCGGTCGGATCGGCGTCCCAGCGCGTGTGGGCGGTCGCCAGCGAAGCGACGGGGCTGCCCGGGCGGAAGGCGTCGAAACCGGCCGGCTTGTGCAGCAGCAGCGTCGCCGGCTCCGGCGTTTCCAGCACCGCGTCCGGGTGGAGTTCGACGCGCTCCTCCGTCACCGGATGCTGCGGCGATTCGACGACCTGGCCGTCCACCGACACCCAGCCGCCCTCGATGTAGGCCTCGGCATCGGCGCGCGAGCAGCCGAGCAGTTCTGAAACGCGTCTGGACAATCGGGTGGTGGTGGACATCGTGGGCTCGGTGGGGGCGGGTGCTGCAGTGGTGCACGCATTGCGTTCATCTTAAGCGCTGGCGGTGCATCTCCAGCCTGGGCAGGGCGTCGACAGGGCACGCAACGGGCAGATGTAGGAAAATGGCCCGTCTTCCTCCTCCGGCCGTACCCCATGCTCTGGCTCCGCGTGGCCTCGCTGTTCCTGTTGATCGTGCTCAACACCCTGGTCCACGCCCTGCCGTTGCTGCTGGTGGCGCTGTTCAAGGCCCTGTTGCCTTTCGAGCGGCTGCGCCATGCCTCGAACCGGGTGCTGACCGATCTGGCCGAGCGCTGGATCGCGGTGAACAGCGGAATGATCGACCGGTTCACGCGCACCCGTTTCCAGGTCGAGCTGCCGGCGTCGCTGCAGCCCGAGGGCCATTACCTGGTGCTGGCCAACCACCAGAGCTGGGTGGACATCGTGGTGCTGCAGAAAATCTTCAACCGGCGCGTGCCGTTCATGCGCTTCTTCCTCAAGCGCCAGCTGTTCTGGGTGCCGGTGCTGGGACTGGCGTGGTGGGCGCTGGATTTCCCGTTCATGGGCCGCTACTCGCGCAAGGAGATCGCGAAGAACCCCGAACTGGGGCGGCGCGACATGGAAGTGACGCGGCGCGCCTGCGAGAAGTTCCGCAGCATCCCGGTGTCGGTGATGAATTTCGTCGAGGGCACGCGTTTCACGTCCGGGAAGCACGCGGGGCAGCAGTCGCCCTATCGCCATCTGCTCAAGCCGAAGTCCGGTGGCGTGGCCTTCGTGATCGATGCGATGGGCGACACCCTGCGCGCGGTGCTCGACGTGACGATCGTGTATCCGGGCGGGCGGCCGACGATGGTCGACCTGCTCGGCGGTCGCATCCCGGAGGTGCGCGTGTCGGTGCGGGAACGTGCGATTCCGGACGAACTGATCGGCGGTAGCTACCAGGAGGACCGTGCGTACCGCGCCCGGTTCCAGCAGTGGATGAACGGGCTGTGGGACGCCAAGGACACGGAGATCGAGCGGCTGAAGGCGTGAAGGACACCGGCGCCCGTCGGCGCCGGTCTCCGTGCCGTCGCCGCAGCCCTCAGGGCAGCGAATTGAGCGTGGCGCGCACCGGGCGCGAGAAGTTGAAGCCGTCGCGGCGATCCCAGTTGATCGACCAGGTCATCACGCCGCGATACGTGGGGTAGGCCTGCTGCGGGCGAATGCTGCCGCAGTTCTGCAGCCGCGTCAGGCAGTTCAGCGCGTTGGCGATCGTGGCCTGCGAGGCCTGGCCGCTGTTCGCCGACGAGGGCCCGGAGGGCAGGCCGAATGCGACCTGGTCGGGACGCAGGCCGCGGAACATCACGCCGGTGCCGCCATTGGTGCGGAAGCCTTCGATCAGCATCAGGCTGGCGCCGACCAGGATGTCCACCGAACCTTCCGGCAGCGCGTTGGCGCTGTAAGGCGAGTACAGGCCGCCGTTGTTGTAGTACTGCACGTGCAGGAGGTTCAGGTCGTCGCGCAGGCCGTCGATGATCGGCAGGTAGGCGCCCCAGATGGAGCTGTAGGCGACGTAGCCGCCCTGCACGTACGGGTGTTCCGGCGCCATCGACAGGTAGAACGACGGACCGATGCGCGCCTTGAGCTGCTTGATCGCGGTGACCAGGTTGGCCTGCACCGGCGCGCCGTGGATGACGCCGGCGCCGCTTTCCAGGTCGATGTCGAGGCCGTCGAAGCCGTAGCGGCGCATGAGCTGTTCCGCGCTGTCGACGAAGTTGGCGACGTGCGTGGCGGTGTTCAGCGTGACCGTGCCGTTCTGGCCGCCGAGCGACAGGACCACCTTCTTGCCCTTGGCGCGCGCAGCGGCGACATCGGCGATGAACTGCGCTTCGGTCCCCGCACCGGGATCGACGGTGAAGCTGATGCGCCCGTTACCGGCGTCGTCGCCGAAGGCGATCATGATCACGTCGTAATCGTTGGAAATCTCGCGGATCGGGATGGTCGGGCCCGAGGGATTGGTGAAGTTGTGCCAGTAGCCGATCAGCGCATGCTTCGGCAGGTTGCCCGAGCCGCCGCCATCCGGCACGCGGACGCGGAATGAGGACAGTGCGTTGTCGAGGCTGGATGCGGCGAGGCTGGGCGTGTTCGCCGTCAGCGAAACCGTGCGTCCACCGTAATTGGCGTCCGCGAACAGATCGACGATGTAGCCGCTGGTGACCTTCACCGAGCTGACGCGATCGTTCCAGGCGGTGTCGACGGTGCTGCTGGACGCGTTCGCGCAGAAGCTCTGGCCGCCGTAGTTCTCGTTCTCGTAGAAGCAGACGAGGCCGGTCGGCGGCGGCGGGGGCGGCGGTGTAGTGCCGCAGGCGCCGAGGTCGCTGTACCAGCCGCAGCTCGAACAGTAGGTGGGCGCGGTGTTCCAGATCTGCACCCGGGCTTCGTACAGCCGGTTCTGGTAGACCATGCGGTCGCCCGGCTTGTAGATCGCGGAGGCGGCCCAGGCAGGCACGCCGCTGCACGACACGCTCTGGGCGTGCGCGGCAGGGACGAGGGTCGACAGCAACAGCAATGACAGCCACAGCATTCCGTTTCGCAGGCATCTCATCGGTCGTCTCCTTGGACGTGAGCGGGGCGGGCGGATGCGCCGCCGCAGTCGATGCTACGACATGGAAAGACCTTGAAAATCCTTTATTTTCAATGACATGAATCCTGTCCGCCGATGTCGCGGGATGTCTTCATGCGTGTTGTCCGGCATGACCCGGGATCGCATCGCGCGCGTCTTATGCGATGCCTTGCCGGGGCAGGGGAGGCAGTGCCGTCGGTCGTGGGGCGGGTCATGCGCGACGCACGCGGTCTTGTCGCGGGGTCGGAGCGGGGCCGAAACGTGTCCCATCCATGCGAACGATGACCGGACGCGCATGCCCGATCGACAATGCCGCAGGTCTCGGTCGCCGGCTCAGCGGCGGACCGCGAGCACTCCGTCGAGCGCCGGTTCGGCCTTGAATCCCGCCTTCTCCAGGCGTTTGGCGACTTCACGCGGCACGTCGCGACCGCTGGTCAGCGCGTTCGGCGTGCCGGTGTAGTGGAACAGGCGGCCGCCGCGACGCAGCACGCGTGCGAGCTGGTCGTAGAACGCCTGCGAATACAGTTCGCCGGCGATGCCGAAACGCGGCGGATCGTGGAGCAGGGCATCGATCGAGGCATCGCCGATCGAGGTGATCGCCTGCGAGACATCGGCGTGCGTGAGCTGCAGCCGGCCGCCGCTGGCCGGCGCATCGGGATCGGGCGACCATGGATTCAGCGTGCGCAGCCACAGCACGTCCTCGTTCTTCTCGAAGGACACGATCCGCGCCGCACCCGCGTCGAGGCAGCAGGCCGCGAAATAGCCGAGGCCGCCGCAGGTGTCGAGCACGGCCTTGCCCTGCGGCTGCACCAGCGCGACCTTGCGTCGCGCATCGTCGACGGGCGAGGTCTTCGATGTCGGCAGCATCTTGATGCCGTCGATCTCGAAGGTCGGCGCGCCCCATTCGGTCGGCACCAGCTTGATGAGCGCGCCGTTGTAGCGCGATACCGCGACGAAATCCTCGCCGTCCCAGTGGTGGATCGTCCGGTCCTTGAGCTTGTCGGGGTAGGGATAGGCCTGTCCGCGCCAGGTCCATGCATCGCTGTCGAGCACGACGGTCTCCTGCGACCGGCCGAGATCGAAGGAACCGCTCCAGGTGGCGTCCCCGGCGGCGCGCGCGGCGGACAGCGCATCGGCGTGCGCGCGGACGAGCAGTGGACCTGGGCAATGTGGCAAGCGCGGGCTCCCGATGGGCGAGCCGCGATTATCCCCTTTCCGAGGTCCGGGTAAGGAACTGGTTGATCGCTGCGTTCTCGACGATCGCCGGCGGGTCCGGCATGCGGGCCAGCGCGAGCAGGGCGCGGCCGATCGCCGCCGTGCTGGTCATGAGGCTCGGGGTGAGGCGGACGCCGATGCCCATCAACGGCCCGGCGATGGCGTAGAGCGGCCGCATCGCGGCGTGCGGCGAGCGTTCGCCGTGCACCGGCTGCACGCCGCCCGGGCGCAGCATCACGGTGCGGATCGGCAAGGCCTGCAGGGCCGCTTCGGTTTCGCCCTTCACGCGCAGCGGCATGATCCGGCTGCGCGCATTCGCATGCGCGCCGGAGATGTAGAGAAAACGGCCCTGCGGGTTGAGCCGGGCGAAGGTCCGCGCCACGTGCAGGGTCAGGTCGAAGGTGACGTGGCGGTACTGCGCCTCGGGCGTGCCCAGCGGCAGTGCGCCGGCGCAATGGAAGCAGGCGTCGAACGGCGACAGCGCGTCCTCGACCGTGTCCAGGGCGTCCAGCCCGGGCACGATCAGCTCGCGCAGGCGCGCTTCGTCTCGCCCGCTGGTGCGTCGGCTGAGCAGTGCGACACGCGACACACCGGCATCCGCCAGGATCTCGTGGACGACGCCCTGGCCGACCAGACCGGTGGCGCCGGTGATGAGTACGCGCATCGGCGTTCCTCCTGCAGGGACTGCGCACAGCATAGGTCCGCCTGCGCGCAGCGGGCGCATGGCCTGGGGAAGGCATCGTTGCGCGCATGGGTGAATCCATGCGCCGGTCCGCGCCGTACGAACGTGGATGCGCAAAGACCTGCGCCTGTCGGCAGACCGCCAGATCGGCTTGTCCTACACTGTGCGCCTGTCCTTGCGAGCGCCGCGCCCATGACCGAGACCGCCTTCTATCCGATCGGCACGCCCGGTCGCGCCTGGGAATCCGCTGACTTCGACGCCTGGCGCGCGCGCCAGGTCCGCCATCGCAGCTATGCGGACGAGGTGATGAGCGTGATCGACCGCCTGCGCGACCGATTCCATGTCGAGCAGTACGGCGAGGTCGTCTACGGTGATGAGCGTCATCCCCTGCTCGCGATCCGCAATCGCGACTGGGACGACGCCTTGCCCTGCGTGCTGGTGACCGGCGGCGTGCATGGTTACGAAACCAGCGGCGTGCACGGCGCGCTCCGCTTCGTCGATCTGTACGCGGACGCGTATGCGGGCAAGGTCAACCTGCTGGTCGCGCCCTGCGTCAGCCCCTGGGCCTACGAGCGCATCCACCGCTGGAACCACGACGGCGTCGATCCCAACCGCTCGTTCCGCGAGCCCAGCCCGGCGCAGGAGTCGGCGGCGCTGATGCGCCTGGTCGCACCGCTGCTCGGGCGCTTCGTCGCGCATGTCGACCTGCACGAGACCACCGACACCGACGAGTCCGAATTCCGCCCGGCGCTCGCCGCCCGCGACGGCAAGCCGTTCGAACCCGGCCTGATTCCCGACGGCTTCTACCTGGTCGACGATACCGAGAACCCGCAGCCCGAATTCCAGCAGGCGATCATCGACGCCGTGGCCCGCGTGACCCACATCGCGCCGCCGGACGAGCAGGGCGAGATCATCGGTTCCGAAGTGGTCGCGCACGGCGTGATCCGCTATCCGCTGAAGGCGCTGGGCCTGTGCGCGGGCATCACCGGCGCGCGCTACACCACGACCACCGAGGTCTATCCCGACAGCCCGCGCGCGACGCCCGAGCAGTGCAACGAGGCGCAGGCAGTGGCGGTCAAGGCTGCCGTCGAGTTCGTGCTGGCGCGGTGAACGCCCCGTCGAGGCGCTGATCGCGCCATCCGGACCGGCTTGGCCGCGCTTGGCGGCTGCGGCGAGCCCGGACGACTGCCTCGCGACTGGAGTAGAGTCCGGATTCCCGAACCAGCGAGGCAGCGCCATGACGACTCCGCCCCGGAAGACGGCCGACGATTTCGATCCGGAAGTGCTCCGGTTGTTCGACAAGTACGTGCACGGCGACATCGACCGCCGTGGATTCCTGCTCGGCGCCGCGCGCTTCGCCGCCGGCGCGACCACTGCCGCCGGCCTGCTCGCCGCGCTCACGCCGCAGTTCGCGATGGCGCAGCAGGTCAAGCCCGACGACAAGCGCCTGAAGGCCGAATATCTCGAATTCCCGTCGCCCGACGGCTACGGCACCGCGCGCGGCTATCTGGTCAGGCCCGCCAAGGCGCGCAAGCCGCTGCCGGTCGTGCTGGTCGTGCACGAGAACCGCGGACTCAATCCGCACATCGAGGACATCACCCGCCGGCTCGCGCTGGAGAACTACATCGCCTTCGCGCCCGATGCGCTGTTCCCGCTCGGCGGCTATCCGGGCGACGAGGACAAGGCGCGCGCCACGTTCCAGACGCTGGACCAGGCGAAAAGCCGGCAGGATTTCCTCGCCGCCGCGCGCATGCTCCGCAGCATCAAGGGCGGCAATGGCCGCCTGGGCGTGGTCGGCTTCTGCTACGGCGGTGCGATGGCCAATTTCCTCGCCACGCAGCTGCCGGACCTCGATGCTGCCGTGCCGTTCTACGGCGGCGCCCCGAAGCCGGAGGACGTGCCGAACATCAAGGCCGAACTGCTGGTCGTGCTGGCCAGCAACGACGAACGCGTCAACGCGACCTGGCCCGCGTACGAAGCCGCGCTCAAGCAGGCCGGCACCCGCTACGCGCTGTACCAGCCGGCGAATACCCAGCACGGCTTCAACAACGACACCACGCCGCGCTATGACGAAGCCGCCGCGCGCGAAGCGTGGTCGCGCACGCTCGCCCTGTTCGAGCGCACGCTGCGCAAGGCGAAGGCCAGGCCTGGCGGGGCGTGATCCGCATCGCGGTCGCGTGCCCGCGCTTCCGGCGTGATGCATCGCGATCCGACGCGGAAAAGAAGAAGGGCGGCCCATGGCCGCCCTTCTCTCAACGCAACAACCGGATGCCTCAGTCGAATTTGTAGCTGAAGTTGACGAAGACCTCGCGGCCGATCGGGCTGTAGCTGTTCCAGAAGTACGGATACGCGTTGAACGAATTGTCCCTCGGTGCCGTCTTGTCGAGCAGGTTCTGCACGGCCAGGCCGATCGTGGCCTTGCTGGTGATCCGCTTCTGCACGCCGGCGTTCCAGACGATGTACGGCGCGATGCGGCCGGTTTCCGCCCAGTTCGGCAGCGAACCGTAGCGGTAGCCGTTCACGTTGACCAGCCAGTCGCCGCGTTCCCAGTTCGCGCCCCAGTTCAGGCGGCTGCGCTGGTTGGTGAACTGGCGGTTGTCGCGCAGGTCACGCACGCCCGAGCCGCTGAACAGTTCGTCTTCCAGCTTGAGCACGTGGGTCCAGCTCAGGTTGAAGTCGAAGTTGCCGAGGCGATCCGTGTCCAGGCGGTAGCGCGCGGTGGCATCGATGCCGGAGGTGCGGGTCATCGCCTGGTTGATCGGGAACGAACGGTACGAACCGATCTGGTTGTCGGTCAGCGGGCCGGTGCCGATGCGGTTCACCAGGCCGGTGAAGTACAGGCATTCGGCCGAGGCGCCGTTGACCGGCGTGCCGTCGCGGCGCTGGCCGAGCAGGCAGTCCGCTTCGTTGCGCAGCAGGTAGCCGGTGTTGATGTCGCTGACGCCGCCTTCGAGCTTGATGCGGTACCAGTCCACGCTCACCGACAGGTTGTCGACGATGTCCCAGACCACGCCCACCGTCGTCGATTCGCCCTTCTCCTCTTCCAGGTCGCGGCTGCCGCTGCGCGTACCCGCGATCTCGTAGGCGTAGTTCGCGTTGCTCGTGCAGGCGGTCGAGGTCGGATTGCCGCCGTCGCGACGGCAGCGATATTCGTCGAAGACGTTGGTGAAGAAGCCAGAATCGGTCGCGAACACGTAGTGCATGTCCGGCGCACGGAAGCTGGTGGCATGGTTGGCGCGCAGCAGGAGGTTGCTGACCGGGCGCCATTCCACGCCGGCCGACCAGGTCGCCGCGCCGTCGACGTTGGTGACGTCGTCGTAGCGGTCGTAGCGGCCGGCGAGATTGAGGTTCAGGGTCGACAGCACCGGAATGCTGAATTCGACGCCCACGGCGTAGCGATCGCGCTCGCCGCCGCCGCCGCCACCGCTCAGGTTGAGGATGCGTTCACTGCCGGCATAGCCCGGCAGGATGCGCGCATCGGGATCCAGGTCGTACTGCTGCGACGCGAACTCGACCACGGCGGCCATGCCCACGGCGCCGGCCGGCAGTTCGAACAGATCGCCCGAGAGCGTGAAACCGCCCTGGGTGACGGACGAGTCGGCGGAGGTTTTCACCTGGGTGCTCATCGAGCGGAAGGCATCGACGCCCAGCGGGCTGAAGTAGCGCTGCAGGTTCAGGTTGTAGACGCCGAAGCCGTTCGCATCCGTGCCCAGGCGCGGGCCGGTGAAGTAGTCGCGGATGCCGTTGGCCAGGAAGCGCGGCTGGCGGCTTTCCAGGTCGTAGCGCGCGTGCGACAGCGAGGCTTCCCAGTCGAAGCGGTTGTCGAACAGGGTGCCGCGCAGGCCGGTCGCCACGTCGATCGAACGCTCGCGGATGCGGGTCTGCTGCGAGCCGACGCCGCCGACTTCCGACGGTGTGAAGAAGCGCTGCGCGTCGACATAGGCGCCCAGGTTCTGCGCGAAGAACACGCCCCGGGTGCCGAAGGCTGCGTTGTCGAAGGTGCTGTCGAACGCCGAGGACCAGAACTGCGTGCCCGAAGCGATCTTCGCGTCGGCCTGCGACAGGCTCACCTGCGCGAAGGCCTGCATGCCATTGGCGAAGTCGTAGGTGCCGTAGAAATAGCCGTTGAGGTTGCTGTCGGCGTTGCGGATCTGCTGGGTCGCCGGATAGCCGTAGTAACCGCAAAGCTCACCCAGCGACGGTGCCGACGGAACGGTGAAGGATTCGAAATCGCTGAACGTGCCTTCGCAGTTCGCGGCGACGCCGTTCGGCCAGATGCGGGTGCCGCCGGCGCTGAGATTGCGCAGCGCGATCGCTTCCACCGGCAGGTCGCTGTTCGGCGTGCGGGTGGGATCGTCGCGGTAGGAGTCCATGAAGTCGCGCTGCGAAGCGAAGATCTCTTCGCGTTCGAGGTATTCGACGGCGTAGGTGGCGCTCCACTGGTCGCCGGTCTTGCCGCCGACCCACTGCAGGCGCACCGAATCGCCGCCGCTCTGGGTGGTGGTACCCGCGCGCAGGTCGAATTCGTCGCCTTCGAAATTGGTCTTCAGGATGACGTTGACCACGCCGGCGACGGCGTCGGAACCGTAGATCGCCGAGGCGCCGCCCGACAGCACTTCGATGCGCGAAATGGCGGCAGCGGGAATGTTGGCCAGGTTCACTGCGTTCGACTGGCTGTTGTAGGGCAGCGGATAGTCGGCGGTGCGGCGGCCATTGATCAGCACCAGCTGGTAACCCGGGCCGAGGCCGCGCAGGTTGAGGAAGCTGGCGTTCGGGGTGAAGCCGTTCTGGTTCAGTTCGTTCTGGACCGAGCCGGTGAACTGCGACAGCGAGTTCAGGGCGTCGTAGACGGTCCCGAAGCCCTGCTTCTCGATTTCGGCGGCGGTGACGATCGTGACCGGGGTCGGGCCCTCGACTTCGGCACGCTTGATGCGCGAGCCGGTGACGATGATCTTGTCCAGATGCTGTTGCTCGCCGGACGGGGCCTGCTCGTCCTGTGCCTGGGTCGTGTTGGTGTCCTGGGCAAAGCTGGTGCCGGAGAACAGAAGCGTCGTCAAAATGGCCGCAGACAGCGGCTGACGACGCAATACGGAAGTATTGCGAGAGGTCATGAATATCCTGTGGGGGGTCTTGCGTGGAGGTTGCGATGCCTGCGCGGCAGGCAGCCCCGCGATTTTAATGCGTCCTTAACGAAGTCCCGCCTGATGTTACGGGTGTTACATTCGTGATCTGGGCCTTCCGTTCCATGCGAGTTCAGCTCTGCGCAGGTTGGCATGTGCGCGCAGCGCAGGAAGGGGCGCAGAAAAGAAAGAGGGCGGCCAATGGCCGCCCTCTTCGTGTCGCAACAACCGGATGTCTTAGTTGAACTTGTAGTTGATGTTCGCAAAGACTTCGCGGCCGATCGGGCTGTACGAGCGCCAGAAGAACGGATACGAGTTGTAGGTATCGTCGCGCGGGGCACCCTTGTCCAGCAGGTTCTGCACGGCGAAGCCGATGGTCATCTTGTCCGTGATCTTCTTCTGCAGACCGGCGTTCCAGATGATGTACGGCGCGATGCGGCCCGTTTCCGCCCAGTTCGGCAGCGAACCGTTGCGGAAGCCGTTCAGGTTCACCTGCCAGTCGCCGCGTTCCCAGTCCACGCCCCAGTTGAGGCGGCTGCGCTGGTTGAAGTACTGCGGGTTGTCGCGGATGTTGCGGATTTCTGAACCCGGGAACTCCTGCTCATCCAGCTTCAGCACGTGGGTCCAGCCCAGGTTGAAGTTGAAGTTGCCGAAGCGGTCGGTGTCGAGACGGTAGCGCGCGGTGGCATCGATGCCCGAGGTCTCGATCATCGCCTGGTTGATCGGGATCGAGCGATAGGAGCCGACCTGGTCGTCGGTGAACGGACCGGTGCCGACGCGGTTGACCAGGCTCAGGAAGTACGCGCAGTCGCTCGAAGAGCCGTTGACCGGCGTGCCGTCGCGGCGCTGGCCCAGGCGGCAGTCGGCTTCGTTGCGGAGCAGGTAGTCGGTGCTGATGTCGCTGACCGCACCTTCGAGCTTGATCTTGTACCAGTCGACGCTGATCGACAGGTTGTCGACGATGTCCCACACGAAGCCGACGGTCGTCGACTTGCCGGTTTCCTCTTCGAGTTCCGGGTTGCCGCGACGGGTGCCGCTGACGGTGTAGACGTAGTCGGGATCGGTACGGCAGGCGCCGGTCGGGTTGCCACCGTCGCGACGGCAGCGGTATTCGTCGAAGATGCCGACGAAGAAGCCGGATTCGCGCGCGAAGATGTAGTGCATGTCGGGCGCGCGGAAGCTGGTCGAGTGGTTGGCGCGCAGCAGCAGGTTGCTGAAGGGACGCCATTCGAGGCCGGCCGACCAGGTTGCGGCACCGTCCACCTGGGTGATGTCGTCGTACTTGTCGTAACGGCCCGCGACGTTGAGCTTCAGCGTCTCCAGGACCGGCACGCTGAACTCGACGCCGAGCGCGTAGCGATCACGTTCGCCGCCGCCGCCGGTGCCGGTCAGGTTGTACACGCGCTCGGTGCCGGTGTAGGTCGGCAGGATGCGGGCGTCGGGCTGCAGGTCGTATTCCTGGGAGGCGAATTCGATGGTCGCCGCCATGCCGACCGCGCCGGCCGGCAGCTCGAACAGATCGCCGGTCAGGGTGAAGCCGCCCTGGGTGACCTGCGACTCCGCCTCGGTCTTGACCTTGGTGATCATCGAGTTGAACGCATCGACGCCGAGCGGGCTGAAGTAGCGCTGCACGTTCAGGTTGTAGATGCCGTAACCGCTGGCCGTGGTGCCCAGGCGCGGGCCGACGAAGTAGTCGCGGATGTTGTTGGCGAGGAAGCGCGGCTGCTCGCTGTCCAGGTTGTAGCGGGCGTGCGAGATGTAGGCTTCCCAGTCGAAACGGTTGTCGAACATCGAACCGCGCAGACCGGTGGCGATGTCGATCGAACGTTCGTCGTACTTGGTCTGCTGCGAGCCAAGGCCGCCGACTTCGGACGGCGTGAAGATGCGCTGGGCGTCGACGAAGACGCCGAGATTCTGCGCGAAGAAGATGCCCTGCGCGCCGTTCAGCGGATTGCGGAAGGAGCTTTCCAGCGAGGACGACCAGAACTGCGTGCTCGAGGCGACCTTGGCATTGGCCTGCGACAGGCTGACCTGCGCGAAGGCCTGCAGGCCGTCGGTGAAGTCGTACGTGCCGTAGAAGTAGCCGCTCAGGTTGCTGTCGGCGTTACGGATCTGCTGGGTCGCCGGGAAGCCGTAGTAACCGCACAGCTGGCCCAGGGCCGGGTTGGTCGGCACGCGGAAGGTTTCGAATTCCGGGAAGGTGCCGCCGCAGTTGGCGTTGACGCCGTTCGGCCAGATGCGGGCGCCACCGGCGCTGCGATTGCGCAGACGGATGCCCTCGACGGGCAGCGCATCGGCGGAATTGACCGAAGGGTCGTCGCGGAAGGAGTCCATGAAGTCGCGCTGCGAGGCGAAGATCTCTTCGCGCTCGAGGTATTCGACGGCGTAGGTGGCGCTCCACTGGTCGCCGGTCTTGCCGCCGACCCACTGCAGGCGGGACGAGTCGCCGCCGCCCTGAGTGGTGGTGCCCACGCGCAGGCTCACTTCGTCGCCTTCGTAGTTGGTCTTCAGGATGATGTTGACCACGCCGGCGACGGCGTCGGAGCCGTAGATCGCCGAGGCGCCGCCCGACAGCACTTCGATGCGGGAAATGGCGGCGGCCGGGATGTTGGCCAGGTTCACTGCGTTGGACTGGCTGTTGTAGGGCAGCGGATAGTCGGCAGTGCGGCGGCCGTTGATCAGCACCAGCTGGTAACCCGGGCCGAGGCCGCGCAGGTTGAGGAAGCTGGCGTTCGGGGTGAAGCCGTTCTGGTTCAGTTCGTTCTGGACCGTGCCGGTGAACTGCGACAGCGAGTTCAGGGCGTCGTAGACGGTGGCGAAACCTTCCTTCTCGATTTCATCCGCAGTCACGATGGTGACCGGCGTCGGACCTTCGACCTCGGCGCGCTTGATGCGCGAACCGGTGACGACGATGCGGTCGAGGCTTTCCTGCGGCTCGGACTGGGCCGGAGCTTCCTGCGCGCCGGCATCGGTGGTTTCCTGGGCGAACGCGCCGCCCGAGAACAGCAGCGTCGTCAGAATGGCCGCGGTCAGCGGCTGACGGCGCAGGGAGTAAGTGCTGCGAGTGGTCATGGAGTTTCCTGAATGGATAACTGGTCTAGTGGATGTTGCGATGGCCCGGAAAGGGCATCCGTTCGATTTTAACATGTTTTTAATGGGTACCACGGGCTTGCAGGTCGTGACTTAAGACATAGCTCGCTGATTGCGGTCAGCAGCGGACAGCCTCGCCGCATCGAACAAACTTGGTCAATCCGACGTCCAGTCCGACGTTCCGCCTGATCCGCACCAGGCGGCTCGTGTGCACGCGCATGCGCACCGACCCGGCGGGTGGCAACAAAGCTGACATTCGGTGCGGTCTCCTGCATTGCCTAGCACCGCGTGTGCTACCGGACACGGCGGCCTGCCGGGGCCCGGTTGCCCTGCCGCTCGCCCCCTGCCTGTGGCACACTGCCCGTGCGACCGCGCAGCCGGGGGACGGCGTGCGGCGCATCGAATTCAGGGGCCGGTCCACGGATGTGTTGTCGCCATCGGGCGACCCGGGTCATCGGGCGGGTAACCAGTACGGGAGCAGGGGAATGAGTCGCACCACGTTGATGGCGCAATTGATGCGTCTTGCGCGCTTGTCCGCGCATTGCGAGACCACGGGACAGAGCGCGCAGGAAGCGATCGAACGGGATGCCGAGCAGGGGGAGGGCCTCGGCGATGCCGGGCGCCGCCGGTTCGCGCAGGGGGCCACCGCTGCGGCGGCGGTCGCGGCGACCGGGGCCATGGCGCCGGGTGCGTTCGCCAAGGTCGGGGCTATCCGCACCGCCTGGAAGCGGGCCACCACCACCGAGAATGTGGCCGTGGTCGGCGCCGGCCTCGCCGGCCTGTCCGCTGCCACCGAGCTGGCGCGGCGCGGGATCAGCGCCCGGGTCTTCGAGGCCGACAACCGGGTCGGCGGCCGTGTCCACAGCGTGCGCGGTGTCTTCCCGGGCCAGGTGGCCGAACTCGGTGGCGAGTTCATCGGCACCTCGCACCACATGATGCTCGGCTACGCCCGCATGCTGGGGCTGACGCTGGAGGACGCGTCGCTGTTCCCGGGCAGCCGCTACTTCGATTTCGGCGGCCAGCGCTACACCGAAGCGCAGATGGTCGAGGAGTTCCGCGGTTTCGCGGCTTCGATGCGCCAGGACCTCGGCACGCTGGGCACGCCGACGGCCGACCGCTTCACCGAGGCGGAAAGCCTGTACGACTACATGAGCCTCGACGATTACCTGATCCTGCACGGCGCCGGCGACAGGCTGCGCAAGCTGGTCGGCGCGGCCTATGCCACCGAGTACGGCACCGGCATCGACCAGACCAGCGCGTTGAGCTTCCTGCGCTTCGCCCATGCGGACAAGCGCAGCAAGTTCGCTGCGTTCGGCGCGCAGGCCGACGTGCACCTGCACGTGGTCGAGGGCACCGATCGCATCGCGACCGGCCTGGCCGAGCGCCTGCCGGTACCGCCGACCCTGGGGCATCGCCTGATCGCCATCCACAAGCGCGCCAACGGCAAGATCCGCCTCACCTTCGATGTCGCCGGCAAGAGCGTGCAGAGCGATCATGATGCGGTAGTGATGACCCTGCCGTTCACGGTGCTGCGCCGCATCCACCTGGACAGCAGCCTCGGCCTGCCGGCGTGGAAGCGCTTCGCGATCAACAGCGCCGTCGCCGGCGACAACAGCAAGCTGATGGTCGGTTTCAAGCAATCGTTCTGGTACACGCAGCACGGCCTCAACGGCAGCGGCTACAGCGATCGCCCGGGCCTGCAGGCCACCTGGGAAACCAATGCGATCAAGGGTGGCGCGGAAGGCGGCATCCTCACCCGCTACCTCGGCGGGCAAGCGGCGCGCACCCAGGACGACCGCCGCCAGCAGTCGAACGCGAACCGTTTCCTGCGCGATCTCGAAGCCGTGCTGCCGGGTGCGCTGAACGCGGCACGCCGGGACGGCAATGGCCATCTCGTCACCGCTGGCGCCAACTGGTCGGCGAACCCGCTGTCGAGGGGCTCGTATGCCAGCACGCGCCCGGGCTACTTCACCACCGCCGCGCACCATGAGGCCAAGGCCATCGGCAACCTGATGTTCGCCGGCGATCACACCAGCAGCTTCTACGAGTGGCAGGGCTGCATGGAAGGCGCGGCGCTGTCGGGCCTGCGCGCGGCCGGCGAAGTGTTCGGGTTCCTGCGCGCGCGCTGATTCCCGCCGCATTGGTGTCATCGCGACAGGGCGGCTTCGGCCGCCCTGTCCGTTTCCGGATCGCGTACAGACGCGTCTCCGCGCGACTGCGCGCGGGATGGCAGGATTGGGCGTGCTTGCCTGCGGGCGTATGCTGGCGCGCAGGCAGACCAAGTCGACAGGCGCACATGAGCGGAATGGAGCATCACCCAGGCGACGCGCTGCGCCACGCGGATCGGGCGAGGTTGCAGGACTTGCTGGTGGCCTATTACCGCGACCTGGGCTGGTGGGTGGAGCGTGCGGTCGGCGACGCCGGCTTCGATGATGCGGCCTGGGTGCTGAAGCGCGATCGCGACGTCCTCCTGCTCGACTACCGTCATTGGGGCTGCACGCAGCGGCCGCAGGATGCGGTGTCGTGCCTGGTCCGCGACCTCGAACGGGTCGGTGCGACCGGCGGGATCCTCGTCGATCGCAGGCCGTTCACGCGCGCGGACCACGAGGCGGCGAACCGGCATGGCCATGTCAGGCTGATCGATACGCACGATCTCGACGGCATGCTGGGCGAGCTGCCCGAACAGCGCGGCCAGGCCGATCCCTTCGTCCCGCCCTTGTCCGTGCCGGAGCTCGCTCGTCCGCGTCCACGCGCCGTGCGCCCGGCCAGGCGGGGCAATGCGGTGTGGTGGCTGGTCGCGCTGGGCTGCCTCGTGGTGTTCGTGCTGCTGGTGCGTGCACTGCTGGCGCGGACGGCGGATACCGCCGTGCCGCCGGCTCCCTCGTCGCCTCCCGTCAGCGATCGACATGCGCCGGTGATCGACATCGCGCCGGTGCGTGTCCCCGCACCGCGCCGGGTGCCGGATGCCGCGACCGTCGATGGCGACAGGCGCAGCGAGGAAGCGATGCGCCTGATCGAGGACAGCACGCCCGAGATGTGAACCTCCGGCGGCGACATCGCGTCGCCGCCGGAGTGCTTCATGCGTGCTTCGACTTGCGGGATCAGTTCGCGCAGGCGACGCCCACTGCGCTGAACGCCGAGGCCACGTCGGCCGTCGAGTAGCCCAGGTCCGTCGCGGCGGTACGCATGCCGCAGGCACCCTGGTTGTAGTTCGTGCTCGACGTCCAGTACAGGTCGTTCGCGCGTGCGAAGACCTTGAACGCCTTCGGCACGTCCCAGCCGGCCTTGGTGGCCAGCAGGTAGAACGCCTTGTTGTACACGCCCGACGAGTAGTGCACGTTCATGCCGGTGACGAACTTCGAGGCGTGGTCGATCGACTTGCCGTCCTGCGGCGGATTGGCCATGTAGCGCAGCGCGCCCGTGCCCTTGAAGATCTGCGCGCCCACCAGGAAGTCGTTCGAGCCCTTCATGTAGAACTCGGCGGCTTCGCCGGCGATGTCCGAATACGCTTCGTTGATGCCGCCCGACTGGTTGGAGTAGGTCAGGTTCGAGTTCTGCGAGGTGAAGCCGTGCGAGACCTCGTGCGCGGACACGTCCAGGCTCACCAGCGGGTAGAACTTCGTGGCGCCGTCGCCGAAGGTCATCGACGAACCGTTCCAGAACGCGTTCTCGTAGTTGCTGCTGTAGTGCACGCGCATCAGCAGTTGGAAGGTGAGCGGACGCTTGCCGATGTAGGCGTTGTACATGTTGAAGACGACGGCGCCGAAGTAATGCGCGTCGTTCAGCGGAGAGTACGCGCCGTTGATCGCCTTCACGGTGTTGCGCGGGCAGGTGTACGAGAACGCCGTGGAACCGCTGGTGCCGCCGTTGAGGTTCACGGTCTTCACGTTGGTGCTGTTCATCGAGCAGGTGGTGCCGCTCTGGGTGACGTCCAGCTTGCCGTAGGTGGTGCCGTACTCGTACTGGCCGGTCTTCTGGTTGCCGCCGGGGCCGGTGCCGATCAGGGCATGCTGCAGGTTCTCCCACTGGGTGATGACGCGGCCGGTGTTCGCATCGACGACCACGAACGGACGGGTCGGCGACCCGCCCTCGGCGGAGTCGGCGAAATAGCTGACCACGTAGGCCTTGCGCGCGGTGCCGAAATCGTCGACGTGGATCATCAGCTCGGTCTTCGCATCGCTGATCTGCATGAAGCCCTGGCGCAGGCCGAGGCCGGCGCTGCGCGCGATCGAGAAGGCGCGTGCCTTGTTCACGCGCGGCGCGGCGGCGGAGATTTCCGAGGCCAGGCCCGCGACGGTGCGGCCGAACAGTGCGCGCACGTTGCCGTTGCCGTCTTCGCTGACGACGACCTGTTCGCCGAACACCGGCAGGCCCTGGAAGGTCTGCTGGTAGCGATAGGTACGTGCGCCGAGGCTGGTGTCGCGATCGAGCATGAGCAGTCGCGACTGGCGATCGAGGCCCAGCGCGCCGGCGTGGCGGGCGTGGACCATGCCGCCGACGTTGGCGCGTGCCAGCGTGGCGTTCTTCTGCGCGACCTGCGCGACGTTGGCCTGGTGCAGGTCGACGAACTGCGCGGCCGAAGCGGCGCCGGTCATGGCCAGCAGCAGGCTGGCGCTGAGGATGCGGTAAGCGGTACGACGATTCATTGCGTGACTCTCCCTGTGATCGAAATGGATGTTGTCCAAACGCCGCGTTGCGGCATGCCCCGGCACGGCGATGCATCCCGCATCCGCGGGTGGCCGTATCCGGTGTCCACTGCAGTGATCTGCCGCAGAGCTGTGCGGCGCATCGACGCTAGCCGTGCTGCATCGCGATGGTCAACGGCGCGCCGACGTGCGCGCATCGTTTGCGTCCGAATGAATCAAAACGTTGATGATTTGCGTGCGCTGTTGCGATTTCCGTCACGGAGCACGGCGATGTTGCGCGCGCGTTACATTGTTTCGTTGCGCGAATGTCCCGGGACAGCTCCCGTCATGTGGAGCCTCGATCGGTCGATCGCGGTCAGCGCGACGCGCGCGCCATGCAGTCGCGATACCGCTTGTCGACGCGATTCGCGAACCAGGCCGTGGTCAGCCGGCGGGTGATCTTCGGGCTCTCCAGGCGGATGCGCGGCAGCATCGCGCGCGGCAGGGGCTTGCCCTTGCGCTTCTCCGCGATCTCGAAGACGCGCGTGTACAGCGCGCTGTCCTCGAAGTCGTGGCGATGCGCATTCGACAGCGCGCGGCGGATCTGCGCGTGGTCCATGCCGAGCTTCGGCGCCAGCGTGCGCACGGCGCGTTCGGTGTCGCCGAGGCCGTCGCCGGCCTTGATGCGGCGATGGCGGATCAGGTCGCCATCCAGGTCGAGCGGCATGCCGGTCGCCACCGACACCGCATTCTGGAACGCCGCATTCCGGCTGGCGTAGCGCCCGGCGTTGAAGTCCGCGAAACGGTGGATGGGTTTCTCGTAGGAGGCCGGATAGTCCAGCAGGTGGGCGATGCCGAAGTACATGCCGCCGCGCCGGGTGAAGACTTCGTGGCGGTTCGAGCCGGCATGCGCGAACGGATAGGCGCGGTCGTCGGCATGCGCTTCGGCGAAGGCGATGCTGACCTGCATCGGCCCGCCGGTGCGCACCGGGTTGGCGTCGGCGAGCAGCCGCCGGCCCATCGGCACCTTCGCGATCAGTTCCTCGTAGAGATCGCTGAGTTCCTTTTCGGTTTCGACGGCGGCGATGCGCTGGTCCCAGGTGCGGCCGTCGGGCGACTCCAGCTGCAGCGCGGCGCGCACGAGGAACAGCGGCACATGCTTGCGTTCGGCGCGCGCTTCGATTTCCTTCCGCGCGATCCGGCCGAGACCGGGGACTTTCGGCTGCGGGCTGAAGTTGGATTCCTGATCGGTCACCGCGATCACCGCGCAGAGGTTCGACGTCGACGGTTCCAGGTCCAGCGCGGCGAATGCGGCCTGGATGTCCTGCGCCCAGGCCGCGCGTTCCTTCACGTGGCGCGGCATCAGGCGTTCGAGGGTGCGCCGGGTCTGTTCGGGGCTGGGCCGCGTGGCGCTGCCGTCACAGCCGGCCAGCAGCGCGATGCCGACGATCAGGACCGTGGCCTGGCGCAGCAGGCGGGCGAGGGCGGGGCGCGGGGAGGCGTGCAGGGATCGGGCTGGCGGCATGCGCGCGACTCTAGCCGCAGCCCCGTCGTACAGGGAAGGCGGGGCTGCGGCAGGACGGGTGTATCCGCTGCAACCTCTGCGCCCGTCCATGCGTCGTGCCGGGTGTCAGGCCGGCATTCCCGTCGCATAATCGAACGCACCGGCGATTCCGCCAGCACAGGGAGTGAGGCCATGGCGACTCCAGCCACCCAGGGCGCGCTGCCGCCCAAGCCGCCGTTCGCCGAAAGCAAGGTCGTTGCATTGCTGGTGGCCAGCGCCCTGCTGGTCTGCGCAGTCGTATTGACGGCGGAAAAGCCGGGACACGGCGCCGCGATCGTGGCGGCGACGCTGGCGGCCACCCTCGTAGGCGCGATTCTCGGGTTCCTGTTCGGCATTCCCAGGTCGCTGTCCGAACGAGGCAACACCGAAGACACTGTCGAAGGAAGCGCCGGTGGACGGTCGGGATATGCCCAGAACACCAATCTCGAACAGATCAGTGATTGGCTGACCAAGATCGTGGTGGGCGTTGGCCTCGTGGAAGCGCAGGACTTGGCAACCCAGTTCAACACACTGGCCCAGAGTGCTGCAGCGTCCTGGCAGGTGGCCGGTGGGGCGGTCACGGCCGGTGCATTGCTGCTGGCGAGCGCGGTGACGGGCTTTCTGGCCTGCTACATCTGGACGCGCACGACCTTCCTGCAATTGCTGGTCTACAGTGATCGTCTGGTGGCCGCCGAACGCCAGGGGCGGCAAGAGGCCGAGGCACAGCTCGACCATGCTGTCCAGTTCATGGGCGGCGGCCCGGTGTCGAAACCGCAGCCGAGCGACCTCGCGACCGAGTCACCATTGAAGGCTGCAGTGCGCCGGGCGCTCCCCGATCTGGTAGCCGAGCGGACGGCCGATGTCGTCGAGGATGTCTGGGAGAGCGATCCCAACAAGGGCCAATTCGGCGGATCCGCCGCAGTCGCGGGACGACGACTGGAGGCAGACATCGCGCCGCTGGGAGCGGACGGCAAGGTCTGCACCGTGGTGCTCCGCGTGCGTCCGGAGGCGGATGCGTTGCCGGTGACGGGCAGGGTGGTTTTCCACCTGCATCCGACCTTCTCGCAGCCGACGATGTCGGTGATGCCCTCGAAGTCCGGCGTTGCAGAACTGCGTCTGCTGGCTGCCGGTGCGTTCACGGTCGGAGTCGAGATCGATGGTGAAAAGACACGGCTGGAGCTGGATCTGGCGACGGTGCCTAATGCGCCGCAGGCGTTCCGCCAGAGTTGAGTCTGCAGGCGTCGCGCAAGCGAGAGACCGGCGTATCGCGCGGGTCTCTCGTGTCGGCGATCGCCGCCGGGAGTGCGGTCAGAAGTGCGGCTTCTCTGCTTCCGGCGTGGCGTTGTAGCGCTCGATCGACGCCAAGATGATCGACTTGGCCTCGTCGGCGTTGCCCCATCGGGGGCGACTGCTTGGTGTGGAGTGGGTGTCCTCGAACTTCGTCGTCTCATGAAGACGCGAGGTGAGTGGGTGTCCCGGTTCCGTCCCCGGCATGCAGATATGGCTGGGATGAGGGCTGTTCCCACGGCTCCCGAACGCGGACTGGGAAAGTGGGTGTCCCAAACGTCTTGTGGAGTGGGTGTCCTTGAACTTCGTCGTCTCATGAAGACGCGAGGTGAGTGGGTGTCCCGGTTCCGTCCCCGGCAGGCAGATATGGCTGGGGTGAGGACTGTTGCCACGGCTCCCGAACGTGGACTGGGAAAGTGGGTGTCCGAAACGTCTTCCTTGTTTCGGCGGCAGTGGTTGATGAAGGCAGTTTCATCGGCTGCCCCCGATCGCCGCTTCGGCATCGGCGAGCTCGTCGTAGCGGCGGCCGTAGCCGTGGGTACGGATGAGTTTGGCCGCTTTCGCGAGCTCGTCGCGGTCGCGGAAGAGTCTGGCCCGCGTCAGGTGGATATCGGCAAGGAAGAGCGGCATGGGGCCGCGTTCGGCGATCTGCTGGGCTTCGGCCAGGTGCTTCAGGGTGAGGGCGTGCTCGCCGCGGACGAAGTGGTAGAGCGAGGCGGTGAGCAGGCTGCGGGGAAGATGATTCATCGATCCTGCGGCGCGAAGGCCGCTGACGGTGGCGGCGACGTGCGGCAGGTCGAGCGTCGGTTGCGGGAGCGGGTTCGCCAGGATCGCCCGGATCAGCCCGATATGGGCGAGGGTCAGGTGATCGAGGGCGATGCTGAGCAGGCCTAATTCGTTGTCGATCATCCATTTCAGCGTGATTGTCGCCCGGCGTTCGACCTCTGGCAGGCAGTCTGAGATTTCAGATTTGGAATTGGAGAGGGGCTGATTGAGCAAGTGCTGCCAGGCGGCCTGTTCGGCAGGGGCCAGCAGCCAGTCGCAGTAGCGGAAGCCTTGCAGCGAATAGAGCAGGTCGAACTGCGGCTGATCTTCCTGCTGCATCCGTTCGGCCTCGGCGAAGAGGGTGCCGGCCTCCATCCGCTGGCCGAACTGATGCAAGGCATCCGCCGCCGTTGTGCGTGTGGCCATTTGCCAGAACGCATCTTCGCTCTGGTCGGCGTGGGTGATCGACTGACGGGCGTCGGTCACGGCGTCCGACAACCGGCCCAGCGTTACCTCCAACTCGCTCAGACTGCTCGCGCCTATCGCCGCGTTCTTCCAGACTTTCAGACGAACGGCCATCTCCAACCCGGCACGCATCGGTTGCAGCGCTTCGCTCAAGCGGCCGAGGGAACGAAGGCTGTATGCGGCCTCGTTCAGCAGCCAGCCCTGATCGGCTGCGGTCAGGTTCGGCGACACGCGGCCCCACGGCTCGTCGAAGAAGGCCGCCACCGCCGCGAGGTCGGCCCCGATCGCACCGAGTTTGAAGGTGCTGTAGTTGCCGCTGCTCCCCGTGCCGCGGAGGATGCGGTCGATGTAGACCTTGTCGCACGCCTCCTGCTGTCGCCCGGCGAGGCAGCCGTGGGTGACGGCTTCGTAGAGCGGGGCCAGGCCGTCGAGGCCGTCCGGGCGGTGCGGCGTGTTCGCGCACAGATCATCGAACAGCCGCGAGTGGGCCGCCTGGAACGCCTCCGGCTGCTCCCGCTTCAACTGCAGCGCGAAGTATTCGCGGATCAGCGGGTGGGCGTCGATCACATCGGCCGATACCGACAGCAGTTCCACCTTGCTCAGCCGTGTCACTGCGATGTTCCACTGCGGCTCCGTCAGTGTCACCAGCGCGTCGGTCAGCCCCGGAATCGCCGGCTCCGCCCGCAGGGCCTGCAGGCACCCCTTCGCCATCGGCCGGTCGAACAGGCCGGTCAGCCGCAGCACAGCCAGCTCCCGCTGGCGCTCGGGTCCGGCGCTGTGCAGCCAGCGCTCGTAGGCGACCATCACCTTGAACGCCGAACGGCCCTGGTGCTCCCGGTCGGCCGCTTCGAACTTCACCTCGCGGTAGTGGCGGATGTCGCGGTCTTCATAGGCGTCGGCGATGAAGCGCCCCAACAGACTGAGGGTCAGCGCGTGGCCGCCGGCGTCCTGCCACGCCGCGTGCAACTCCTCGTCCGTACCGACGATCTGCAAGTCCTGCAGCAGGGCGACCGCCGCTTCCTTGCTCAACTTGTCGAGCTTCTGCGCTTCGGTGTTGGCGAGTTTGCCGATGTCTGTCAGGTGTTCGCGGGTGGTGATCACGACCAGGCCGGGGTTGTCGGCGGCGAGTTCGCGCAGCAGCGCGTCGAGCGCCTGGTCCTTGAGTCGCCCGGCCTGCGGATCGTTCGGCGGGTACTGCTGCGGTTCGATGCCGTCGAGGATCAGCAGCGTGCGGTGCTGGCGAATCAACCCGGCCAGCCTTTCCCCGCGTTCATGAGGGCTGCCGACGGTCGGATCGGGGTCGCCGAAGAAGTCGAGTGCCTTGGCGATGAACAGGTCGGCGGAGGTCTGCCGGCTTTCACCGGTCCCCTGGCTGTAGAAACTCCAGTCGAAGTAGCGCTCGACGTCGGGCCAGCCTGTCGCCGCGAAGCGTGTCTGCACCCAGTGGAACACCAGCGAAGTCTTGCCGGCCCCGCCCCAGGCCACCAGCGTGTAGATATTCAGTGTCCCCTTCGCCCACGCCGCGTCGAGTGCTTTCAACTCCGTCTCGCGGCCGAACAGCACACGCGGCGCGTGTTTGTCCAACTGCGTCCTCGCGATCTTGCGGGTGAGCTTCGGCACGACCGGAACGCCGAGGTCTGAACGCGATCCCGTCGTGTCTTCCGGCATCACGCGCGCGGCCAATCGCGCGTACGCCTCCGGCCCTAGAGACTCGACGGCCTTGATCAGTTCGATCGCCCGTTCCGTCGGGGCGGCCTTTGTGGCAATGATGTCGTCGAGTTTGAAGACAAAGATCAGCTCGGTGAGCCGCGCCTCCGGCAGTGCCTTCAACCGATCAAGCAGTTCCTGGCGATCGATGTTCATCACCGCTGGCCTTTCAGTCGTTTGATTTCAGCCGCTGCCCGATGCAGTCCCGGATCGACGACACGAAGGACTTTCAGCATGTCGATTGCCCGATCGGACTGAGCGCCTGAATTGGGGACGGCATTGTGCTTGTCAAACTTGAAAACCAACTGCCTGAACCACGGCTCCGGCAGGTTCGTCAATTGGGCGAGAAAGTCGTCTTCGTTGATGTGGCCATCCTGCTTCTTCTTGTCTGGCTGCTGATGGCCAAGCGCCTTGACGCGGGCGTGGTACCGGACGGACTCGACATGCCACTCGTCGAAGATCGCCTGCAGGTCAGGATCGCCGCTGATGTGCCGTGTGATGAAGTCGGCCAGCGCTCCAGAGTCGCGGAACCGCAGACGGAGTTCGATGCTGCCTTCGCGGATGCCTTCCAGGCTGATCGACGTCGGATCCACTTCCAGCAAACGAGTCAGCTCACGCAGGAACGACTTCGCCGCCAGGTCAGTGAATTCGGCTCGGGACAGTTTCAGCGTGAGCTCAACATGGTCCGGGCGCGGTGCGGAATTGAAGACACAGCGGCGAGCCGGGATCAATTCGTCTCGTTTACCGCGAATCTCTTCGACAGGAAGGTACTTCGACTGCAGCTCGGCGGGCAGCGCGTTCCATGTGGGCAGGTCGACGAGAAAATGCCCGGCCTCGCCCGCCGATTCCAGCCGGACAGAATTCGCGATCGTGGTTCCAGCCAGGTCTTTGCCGCGAATCTCGATCTCTCCGGTGGCGGCTGCGATGCGGAACCAGCGTCGGGCGGATTCGACAGTGCGTGTCAGATTGTGCTTCGTGACTGCAGTGTTGACGGCTTCCGCCAGACGATGCGCCTGCTCGGGAGTGTCGAGCACGACGATGGCTCCGTCACCGGTCGACTGCACGATCGCGTCCTGTTCGGCCACTCCCGCACTCGTCAGCCCGTTCGAGATGAACTCTTTGATCTGGTCGTTGAACCGCATGACCAGTTCCACGCCCAGATGCTCTTCCAGTTCACGGGCCTTGTCGCTGTAGCCGACCAGGTCGAGTTCCAGCACGGTCTTCGTTGTTGACATGGATGCCTTCCGTTCTGCAGGTGGGGATTGATGACTTGTCCTGGTCAGTGATCCTTCCGCATGGCCAGGCCGCTGAGCCGGCCTTGTTGCGATTGCCTTTTCGGCATCGGCGAGTTCCTGGTAGCGGCGGCCGTAGCCGTGGGTGCGGATGAGTTTGTCCGCTTTCGCAAGCTCGTCGTGGTCGTGGAAGAGGCGAGCGCGGTGCAGGTGGATGTCGGCGAGGAAGAGCGGCATGGGGCCGCGCTCGGCGATCTGCTGGGCTTCGGCCAGGTGCTTCAGGGCGAGGGCGTGCTCGCCGCGGACGAAGTGGTAGAGCGCGGCGGTGAGCAGGCCGCGGGGAAGGTAATCCATCTGCCCTGCGGCGCGGAGGCCGTTGACGGCGTCGGCGACGTGCGGCAGGTCGAGCGTCGGTTGCGGGAGCGGGTTCGCCAGGATCGCCCGGATCAGCCCGACGCGGGCGAGGGTCAGGTGATCGAGGGCGATGCTGAGCAGGTTCGCTTCGTAGTCGATCATCCATTGCAACGTGATCGTCGCCCGCCGTTCGACCTCGGTAAGGCCATCCGAGATTTGAGATTCCAAATTTGAGATGGGCTGATTGAGAAGTTGCTGCCACGCGGCCTGTTCGGCGGGGGCCAGCAGCCAGTCGCAGTAGCGGACGCCTGCCTGCGAATAGAGCAGTTCGAACTGCGGTTGCCTTTCCTGTTGCATCCGTTCGGCCTCGGCGAAGAGGGTGCGGGCCTCCATCCGCTGGCCGGATTGGTGCAAGGCATCCGCCGCCGTGGTGCGATGATCCATTCGATCAAACGCATCGCCGCTCTGGTCGGCGTAGGTGATCGACCGACGGGCGTCGGTCACGGCGTCCGACAACCGGCCCAGCGTTACCTCCAACTCGCTCAGGTTGTTGGCACTGATCGCCGCCTCTTGCCAGTTCTTCTGTTGAACCCGCATCTCCAACCCGGCACGCATCGGTTGCAGCGCATCGGTCAAGCGGCCGAGGGCACGGAGGTTGAATGCCGCCACGGCAAGTACCCAGGCCTGAGCGCCTTCGATCAGGTTCGGCGACACCTGGCGCCACGGCTCGTCGAAGAAGGCCGCCACCGCCGCGAGGTCGGCCCCGATTGCCCCGAGTTTCCTCGTGGTGTAAAAGCCGTCGCTGCCGCCACCCCGGAGGATGCGGTCGATGTAGACCTTGTCGCACGCCTCCTGATGTCGTCCGGCGAGGCAGCCGTGGGTGACGGCTTCGTAGAGCGGGGCCAGTCCGTCGAGGCCGTCCGGACGGTGCGGCGTGTTCTCGCACAGATAATCGAACAGCCGCGAGTGGGCCGCTTCGAACGCCGCCGGCTGGTCCTGCTTCAACTGGGCCGCGAAGTACTCGCGGATCAGCGGGTGGGCGTCGATCGCGTCGGCCGAGACCGAGAGCAGTTCCACCTTGCTCAGCCATGTCACCGCGATGTTCCACTGCTGTTCCGTCAGCGTCACCAGCGCGTCGGTCAGCCCCGGAATCGCCGGCTCCGCCCGCAGGGCCTGCAGGCAACCTTTCGCCATCGGCCGGTCGAAGAGGCCGGTCAGCCGCAGCACGGCCAGCTCCCGCTGGCGCTCGGGACCAGCGCTGTGCAGCCAGCGCTCGTAGGCGACCATCACCTTGAACGCCGAACGGCCCTGGTGCTCCCGGTCGGCCGATTCGAACTTCACCTCGCGGTAGTGGCGGATGTCGCGATCTTCATAGGCGTCGGCGATGAAGCGCCCCAGCAGGCTGAGGGTCAGCGCGTGGCCGCCGGCGGCCTTCCACGCATCGTGCAACTCCTCGTCCGTGCCGACGATGTTCAGGTTCTGCAGCAGGGCGACTGCCGCTTCCTTGCTCAACTTGTCGAGCTTCTGCGCTTCGGTGTTGGCGAGTTTGTCGATGTCCGTCAGGTGTTCGCGGCTGGTGATCACGACCAGACCGGGGTTGTCGGCGGCGAGTTCGCGCAGCAGCGCGTCGAGCGCCTGGTCCTTCAGCCGACCGGCCTGCGGATCGTTCGGTGGGTATTGCAGCGGTTCGATGCCGTCGAGGATCAGCAGCGTGCGGTGCCGGCGAATCAACCCGGCCAGCCGTTCGCCGCGTTCATGCGGGCTGCCTTTGGTCGGATCGGGGTCGCCGAAGAACTCAAGTGCCTTCGCGATGAACAGGTCGGCGGAAGTCTGCCGGCTTTCGCCGGTCCCCTGGCTGTAGAAGCTCCAGTCGAAGTAGCGCTTGATGTCGGGCCAGTCCTTCTCGGCGAAGCGTGTCTGTACCCAGTGGAACACCAGCGAGGTCTTGCCCGCCCCGCCCCAGGCCACCAGCGTGTAGACATTCAGCGTCCCCTTCGCCCACGCCGCGTCGAGTGCTTCCAACTCCGTTTCGCGGCCGAACAGCACGCGCGGCGCGTGTTTGTCCAACTGCGTCCTCGCGATCTTGCGGGTAACATCGGACGTGCTGTCTTTGGCTTCGGCAGCTGACGTGAAGGACAGCGGCTGGCCCGTCGCCCGGGGCTTGCGTTTCGGGGTTCCAACTGGCCCCGGTTCCACACCGCTCTGGTTCAGCAGTGCGTCGTACAAGGCATCGTAGTTCGCATCGGAATCCACGACGTAAAACGTCTGACCCCGCAGCGGTTCGGGAACACAAGGCTCGTCGGTGGGTGCGAAGAGCACGGGAACGAACTTGGTCGAAACGCTGCGGGCGTCATACAGCGACTGGGTCATCAGTGCGCCTTCCCAGTCCACGCCCTTGCCTTTGCCCGGCACCTCCCGTCCGCGAAACCGGCGGTAGTACATTTCCGTGCACACGCACAAGACGTGCGTCGCCTTGTCCAGACCGTTCAGCATCCATCGCGGCCAACCCTCGGGCGGCGATCCCCTTTCGACATAGCGGTCTAGGATCGTTTCGATGCCATCGGCCCGCAGGCGCTCGGAAAGTTGCAGGACCCGCTCCCGATGTTCGTCGGAGTCATGGCTGTAGCTGATGAAAACCCTGAGTGGCGACTGGTCAGTCATGGGAGGGCTCGAAGGGGTTGGTTCCGTTCTTCAATCCTGAGTCGCCTTCGGCACGCGTTGCCGCCAAATGACGCGTCACTTCCGTGGTCCGTTCGTTCCCGACGTCGCTTCGGCATCGGCGAATTCTTCGTGGCGACGGCCTTAGCCGAGGGTGAGGGTGGCGGCTTGGGCGCTTTCGGCTTTTGCATCGACATTCATCCTTTCCCCTTTTTCCTTGAACCTCGCAGCCAGCTTCGCTCGCGCCAGGTGGATGCCGGCGAGGAAGAGCGGCATGGGGCCGCGTATGGGAAGCTCAAAGGTCCTTTTCGAAGAGTGTGGCGAGCACGCGGCGGCTGCGCAAGGATTGCGTCCCCAGAGCTGTTTCAGCGTGCGGCGGCAGAGAGCCGCGCGGGTGCAGGCTCGCTCAATTCCTGGTGTCCTCGAACTTCGCTGCAACCGGCCTGGCATAGGGGGGCGCGAACGAGAAAGCCCGCGGCAGGCCGCGGGCTTTCGGGGAGTCGCCGTGGTGGCGAGGCACTCAGAAGTGCGGCTTCTCGGCTTCCGGCGTGGCGTTGTAGCGCTCGATCGACTCAAGGATGATCGACTTGGCCTCGTCGGCGTTGCCCCAGCCGTCGAGCTTGACCCACTTGCCCTTCTCCAGGTCCTTGTAGTGCTCGAAGAAGTGGCCGATGCGCTCCAGCCAGTGCTCGCTGACCTGGCCGATGTCGTGGATGTGCTTGTAGCCGGCGAAGACCTTGTCCACCGGAACGGCGAGCAGCTTCTCGTCGCTGCCGGCCTCGTCCTTCATGCGCAGCACGCCGACCGGGCGCACGCGGATCACCGAACCGGGGATCAGCGGCAGCGGCAGGATGACCAGCACGTCGGCCGGGTCGCCGTCGCCGCAGAGGGTGTGCGGGATGTAGCCGTAGTTGCAGGGGTAGCGCATCGGCGTGGACAGGATGCGGTCGACGAAGATCGCACCGGTGTCCTTGTCGACTTCGTACTTGACCGGTTCGGCATCCTTCGGGATTTCGATGATGACGTTCACTTCTTCCGGCGGGTTCTTGCCGGTGGGGACGAGGTCCAGGCCCATGGGAATTCCAATCGAGACGGTAGGGGGCGCGCATTTTACGCCGCCCGCTGCTGCGCTGCAGCAGCCGGGTCGCCCGGAGCCGCGCCCGGACATGCGAACGGCAGCCCGGAGGCTGCCGTTCGGGGTCACGCGTCGGTTGCTGGAAGGTCAGCCGGGCGGGCTGGCCGCCGGTGCCTCGGCGGGCGGGGCCTCGCCGGCTGGGGCGTCACCGGCGGGTGCCGAGGCCTCCGCCGGCAAGGTCTCGGGCATCGCCGGGGCCTGCTTCGCTGCCGCTTCCGCCGCAGCGGCGGCGGCATCGGCCGCGGCTTCCGCAGCCGCCGCCGCCGCTTCGACCTGAGCGGCATGTTCCGGCGGGGTGTCGCCGCGGGCCAGGTCGGCCGGCAGCAGCGGCACCAGGAGCAGGGCGACGATGTTGATGATCTTGATCAGCGGGTTGATCGCCGGGCCGGCGGTGTCCTTGTAGGGATCGCCGACGGTGTCGCCGGTCACCGCGGCCTTGTGGGCATCGCTGCCCTTGCCGCCGTGGTGGCCTTCCTCGATGTACTTCTTGGCGTTGTCCCAGGCGCCGCCGCCGGTGCACATGGAGATGGCGACGAACAGGCCAGTGACAATCGTGCCCATCAGCAGGCCGCCCAGCGCGGCCGGGCCGAGGAACATGCCGACCAGCACCGGGATGATCAGCGGCAGCAGCGACGGCAGGATCATTTCCTTGATCGCGGCCCGGGTCAGCAGGTCCACGGCCTTGTCGTACTCCGGCTTGCCGGTGCCTTCCATGATCCCCTTGATCTCGCGGAACTGGCGGCGCACTTCCTCCACCACCGCACCGGCCGCGCGACCCACCGCCTGCATGGCGTAGGCGCCGAACAGGAACGGGATCATGCCGCCGATCAACAGGCCGATCAGCACGTCGGGTCGGTCGATCGAGAAATCGACGGCGTTGATGCCGTACTTGTCGTCGAGCTTGTGCGCGTAGTCGGCGAACAGCACCAGCGCGGCCAGGCCGGCCGAACCGATGGCGTAGCCCTTGGTGACCGCCTTGGTGGTGTTGCCCACCGCGTCGAGTGCGTCGGTCGTCTTGCGGATCTCCGGGCCCAGCTCGGACATTTCGGCGATGCCGCCGGCGTTGTCGGTGATCGGGCCGTACGCGTCCAGCGCCACGATCACGCCGGCCATCGACAGCATCGACACCGCAGCGACCGCGATGCCGAACAGCCCGGCCAGTTCGTAGCACGCATAGATCGCCGAGGCCACGGCCAGCACGGGCAGCGCGGTCGACTTCATCGACACGGCGAGGCCGGCGATGACGTTGGTGCCGTGCCCGGTTTCGGAGGCCTTCGCGACCTGCCGCACCGGTGCGTACTCGGTGGCGGTGTAGTACTCGGTGATGACCACCATCGCGGCGGTCAGTACCAGCCCGACCATCGCGCAGTAGAAGATCTCGCGGGCGTTGGTCGCGATCATCGCATCGGTCACGAACCAGAAGCCGACGGCCGAGAGCGCGCCGGCGACGATCAGGCCGCGATACAGCGCCTTCATGATCTTGCCGTCGTTGCCGACCTTCACGAAGAAGGTGCCGACGATCGAGGCCACGATCGACACCGCGCCCAGAACCAGCGGATAGAGCACGCCGCTGTTGCCGTAAGTGGCGAAGGAAATGCCGGCGATCAGCATCGCGGCCACGATGGTCACCGCGTAGGTTTCGAACAGGTCGGCGGCCATGCCGGCGCAGTCGCCGACGTTGTCGCCCACGTTGTCAGCGATCACCGCCGGGTTGCGCGGGTCGTCCTCGGGGATGCCGGCTTCGACCTTGCCCACCAGGTCCGCGCCGACGTCGGCGCCCTTGGTGAAGATGCCGCCGCCCAGTCGCGCGAAGATCGAGATCAGCGACGAACCGAAGGCCAGGCCGATCATCGGCTGCAGCGCGGCCTTGATGCCGGCTTCGTCCGTGGCGCCCTTGCCGACCAGCCAGTAGTAGCCGGCCACGCCCAGCAGGCCCAGGCCGACGACCAGCATGCCGGTGATGGCGCCGCCGCGGAAGCTCACCGCCAGCGCGTCGTTGAGGCCCTTGGTCGCGGCCTGCGTGGTGCGCACGTTGGCGCGCACGGAGACGAACATGCCGATGAAGCCGGCCAGGCCCGAGAGCACCGCGCCGATCGCGAAGCCGATCGCCGTGGGCCAGCCCAGGCCGGGCACCAGGCCGATCGCCAGGAACAACACGACGCCAACGACGGCGATGGTGGTGTATTGCCGGCGCAGATACGCGCCCGCGCCTTCCTGGATCGCCGCTGCGATGCCTTGCATGCGTTCGTTGCCGGCCGGCTGCGCCATGATCCAGCGCGCAGACAGGATGCCGTACAGGATCGCGATGACGGCGGCGCCGATCGCGATCCAGATTGCGTGTTGCTCAAGCATGAAACCCTCCCCAGAGTCGAATGAAATGTGACAGCGGAAGCAGGATGCAGCAGACCGCGACCAGCGCGGCCACGTGCAACCTCCCGACTATCGCACAGGCTCCGCCCGTCTTGGAATCCGCCGCGCCGCCGTGCTGCGGACCGGGGCGATGACGCGCCGCACCAATACGGGGCGGTGCGGATGCGTGCGTGTTCAGGCGCGTTCGGTCACCCTGCGGGTCCCACCTTGCGAGCCAGAGGCCGATCCCATGCCGATGACCCTCATGTCCCTGCGGGCGCGCTGCGCAGGACTGTGCCTGGCGCTGGCCGCCCTGCCTGCGCTCGCGCAGACGCCGGAGATCCGTCGCGACCCGTATCCGCCGCAGGCCGTGGGCAGCACGCACACCATCCGCGTCATTCCCGAGACCTGCGCGTACCTGCGCGGCCAGTTCACCAGCTATCCCGCCGTGCCGTACCGCTACGGTGCGTCGAAGACCGCCGGCCGCTGCCAGCCGCGCGCGCGACTGGTCGACCCGGCGAAGGCGATGCCGTCCGCAGCGAAGGGCTGGATCCTCAACGATGAAGTGCGCATTCCGCAGGCGGGCTGCCCATCGCGCATCGCGGTGATCCGCATCTGGCGCAAGCCTTCGACCACGACGGCACCCGTCGACGGGCGCGGGCAACCGCGCATCTACCTGCAGGACGCGAAGCAGCAGGCGCAGTCCGGCGCGATGGCGCAGCTGCCGGAATACGCGGCGGTGCTGGAGATGGCGGGGCGGGGCTGCCAGTGAACACTGGCGCTGCTTCGAGGCGCTTGATGATGCTGTTGTAGAGCGGATCGCAGATCCGCTGCAGCGTCTCCGGCGCCAGCCCAGTCGTCGTCGCACCGTTGCGATGTGCGCTTCGCCGAGGAAACAGCGGAGCTTCGCTCCGCTCTACAAGAGCCGTGCGCGCAACCTTGACGGCGCAGTCAGTTGCGCATTTGTAGAGCGGATCGCAGATCCGCTGCAGCGTCTCCGGCGCCAGCCCAGTTGTCGTCGCACCGTTGCGATGTGCGCGTCGCCGAGGAAACAGCGGAGCTTCGCTCCGCTCTACAAGAGCCGTGCGGGCAAGCTTGACGGAGAAGTCGGTTGCGCTTCTGTAGAGCGGATCGCAGATCCGCTGCGCCTCAATCGCGGCGTGGCGCTCCGCCAACGCTTTGCACGAACGCCTCCACCTCCCGGGTGTAGGCATTGTCCTCGCCGAGCAGGCGGTTGATCTCCGCGTGCGATAGCGGCTTTTCCATCAGCTGCGTGCGCGTGCCGAAGCTGGCGGCCTTGTCGAGGAAGGCGCGATTCGCGCGGCAGGAATCGCGGCGCCCGCTGGCGCAGACGGCGAGGATCGGTGCGGTCTTGCCGGCGAGCTGGTGCATCGGCGAGACCGCGTGCCAGAACGCCGGGTCGTCGCCGAATGCGTTGCGGAACAGGCCGATGCGACCGCGCGGCGAGGTCATGGTCTCGACCACGTCCACCGAGCCGGCATCGAGCAGCACTGTCGCGCGCCAGGGGCGTGCGCCTGCTTCGCGCACCAGGTCGGGTCGTGCGGCGAGCAGGGCAATGAGATGTCCGCCGGCCGAATGCCCCATCAGCACGAAGCGGTCCGGATCGCCGCCCGCACGCGCGACCACGCGCTGCGCCTCGGCCAGTGCGCGGGCCACGTCGCGAGCCTGTTCCAGCGGATCTGCGACCGGACGCATGCGGTAGTTGGTCGACACGAAGAACATGCCGGCGCCGGTCCAGCGCGCACGCTTGTTCGCGACCTGCCCGGACTTGTCGCCGAAGGCCCAGCCGCCGCCATGCACATAGAACATGGTGTCTGCACCGGCGGCGCGCGCGGGCAGGTCGATGTCGAAGCGCTGCGCGGCATCGGGCCCGTAGGCGACATCGCGCATCGGCGCAGGCAGCGCGACCGTGGTGGCCGCGGAGGTCTCCGCCGCAGGCCGCAGCACCGCGCCGCAGGCCAGCAGCAGCGCGAACGTGACCAGCGGCCAGGGCGTGCGGCGGCGCGACATCACGGGCGACGATCGGGTGCGGGGGCGTCGGGCGCAGTGCGGCCGGGCACGTCGCCCGGCGCGCGACGCTGGCGCAGTTCGCGCTGCTCGCGCATCCACGTCCGGCGTTGTTCCGGGGTCATCGTCTTGAGCTTCTCGCGCAGCGCCGCGCGCTCCTCGGGCGAGAGCTGGCGCGCATGCTCGTACAGCGCGCGCATGCGCTGGCGTTCCTCGGGCTTCATGTCGGCCCAGCGGTCCATGCCGTGCTTCGCGCTGCGGCGCTGCTCGGGCGACATCGCCTTCCAGCGCTCGGCGTGCTGCAGCATCCGCGCGCGTTCGTGCGGGTTGTCGTTCCAGCGATCGCGAAGCACTGCGACGATCGCCTCGCGCTGCGCGGGCGTGAGCTGCTCCCATGCGGGCGGAGGCGGCGTGTTCGCGGCCTGCGTGCGCGGACGGTCGGGCGCGCCCTGCGGCGGGCCTGCGAACGCCTGGGCGGCAGCGGACAGCGCGAACATCGCGCAGGCCAGGTGGGCGGGGAGGGTGGTGCGGTTCATAGCGACTCCGGAACGTCGGCCAGCGCGTCTTCCGAGCCCAGCCATGCGTAGAAATCAGGGGTTTCGTCGAACGTGCCGTAGCCGATGTCGGCGCTTGCGTCTTCGATCGCCTCGACGGCGTCGAACTCGGCGGCGATCAGCGTGTCGGGCAGCGCATCGGACACGACGTCCTGCGGTTGCACCGCCACGTCGGGCGTTTCGATCGACACCGGTGCGGCCGCTGCGGCGTCGGTGATGCGGGTGTCGGCAGGCGCAGGCTGCGTCGCCGGTGCGATCGGTGTCGTGGCCGGTGCGCCGGCATCGGCGACCTGCGGCGCTTGTGCGCCCTTGTCGTCCAGCGTGCCATCGCGCAGCACGAACACACCGATGGCCAGGGCCAGCACGGCGGTCGAGGCTGTGGCGATCATCGCCCAGCCGCGTGGCTTGCTGCGTGCCGGTTGCATCGCGGCGCGGCGACGCTGCGCGAGCTGCGCCTGCACGCGTGGCGAGAGGCGATCGAGCGACGCCGCGTGCGCGTGGCGCGCGGCGCGCAGCAGCGCGTCGTCGGCGTCCAGCTCGTCGCGAAGGTCGGTCTGCGGGGTCATCGGAAATCCTCCAGCTGTTTCTGCAAGGTGTCGCGGGCGCGGAAGAGGTGGGTCTTCACCGACCCCTCGCTGCAGCCCATGATCCGCGCGGTGGTGGCGACATCGCAGTCCTCCAGCACGCGCAGGGTGAAGGCTTCGCGCTGCCGTGCGGGCAGCGCGCGCAGGGCCGACGCGAGCGTGCGATAGGCCTCCTGCTGGTCGTGTGCGCCCGACGGGTCCGGGCGATCGTCGGCGGTGTTGTCCGCCCAGTCGATCGACTCGCCGTCCTCGCCGCTCTTCGCAGTGGACGGCAGCATCCAGCGCAGGCGGAACAGGCTGCGCCGCTGCATGTCGATGATCCGGCTGCGCAGGATGCTCCAGAACAGCGGCGTCCACTCCGTCGACGGGCGGTCGCGATAGCCCATCATCTTCATCATCGCGTCCTGCACCGCGTCCAGCGCGTCCTCGCGATGGCGCAGGCCCAGTTCGGCGAAGCGGAAGGCGCGTGCGGAGATGTCCGCGAGGAAGGCGTCGAGCGTCGTCGGCGCGGCCTGCATCAAGGCCTCCGCCGCGTGCGGAAGAGAATGTCCCTCGGCCGCCCGGGGGGGTACGGCCGAAGGACTGCGCGATTGGCCGGCGTCCGGGCTCATGCGCGAAACTCTAGACCCTCGCGGGTCCGATGGGGCGTGACCATCCGCCATGGCGGCCGGTCTTCAAAGCCTGCGGGCCTGGCGCCGGTCGATCCGGCGGTCGCCCCGGTGCTCCAGGCGCCGGTCGATCCGGTCGCCCTTCGCATCCAGCCGGTGCTCGACCCGATCCCCGGTCCGGTCCAGGCGTGCCGCGCGGCGGTCATGCCCCTGATCTTGCGCCCGATCGGCGCGGCGGTCGAACCGCTCGTCCAGACGCTCGCCCCGCTGGTCCAGCCGGGCGTCGATGCGGTCGCCACGGTCGCCGGCCCGGGCTTCGGTGAGGAAGGCGCCGGCCGACAGGACCAGCAGCAGGGGGAGGAAGATCGTCGGCTTCATGCGGCACCTCGGGAGGGGGCGGGACGGCGCGCACGGCGCCTGCAGCAGGGGAAACGCCCGGCGGCCGGTCCGGTTGACAGCGATCCTTCATGCGTAAACCCATCCCCACCCCGGCCCGCCCGGCCCTCGCGCCTTGTGCTCGGGCGCTCATCGGCGCGCGAGGCAGTGCCTCGCCAGCGCGCCGTCTCGCCCCCTCGAAGGGGAGGGAGCAAAGCGCCGTGCTTTCAAGCCCTCCCCTTCAAGGGGAGGGTTGGGTGGGGATGGGTTTCAAGATCGATGTCTCCCGCCACGACGCCCCGCACCCCACCATCGACAACCCGGCCACGGGCATAAGCAGATGAGACCTGCGTATCGCTTGCCCGTGTCCGGACGGTCTCGAATGTCACGGCCCGGCGGTTATGATGCAGGGCAGCACCCCTCAGGAGGACGCACTTCGTGGATGGTTTCGTAGCGCTCTATATCTTCATGCTCGCGGCGATCGCCGGGCACGTCATCATCTCGCGGGTGCCGGTGATCCTGCATACCCCGCTGATGTCCGGCAGCAACTTCATCCACGGCATCGTGCTGATCGGCGCCATGGTCGTCCTCGGCCACGCCGACACCACCCTGGAGAAGGCCATCGGCTTCATCGCCGTGTTCCTGGGCGCGGGCAACGCCGCCGGCGGCTACGTCGTGACCGAGCGCATGCTCGACATGTTCAAGCCCTCCAGCAAGCCGGGGCAGGGCAAGCAATGACGGCAGCCCGGAGGCCGCCCGCACCGGGGCCGTCGCCATCCCGCGTGACCGAGCTGTTCCAGAAGATCAGCTACCTGCAGTACCCGGCGATGCTGGCGGGCCTGGCCTATGCGGTGAAGCCCGCCTTCACCGGCATTGCCGGGGTCTTCGACGACGCCAACTACGCCTTGCTGTACATGGGCATCGGCATTGGCCTGTCTTCGCTGCAGGATCCGACGCGCACGCAGAACGAAGTCTCGCGCAAGGTCTGGCAGGACCCCCGCAAGGGCTCCCTCTTCCTCGTCTTCATCGCGGCGCAGGCCTTCCTGATGATGCTGGCCGGCCTCATCGGCAGCTACTTCGCCAGGGACAACGCGCTCAACCAGCTGTCCCTGGGCCTGTTCTCCCTCGGCCTGGGCATGCTGGGCATGCTCAAGACCGCGATCGACATGTACGAACACCACCGATTGGACAAGAACGCCACGGATGAATGCCATCCGGTGCAGGAGACAAACGCATGAGCCTGTTGTTGCTGGTCAAGCTGAGTTACTTCGTCGCCGCCACCCTGTTCCTCCTCGGCCTGCAGCGCATGGCCTCGCCGAAGACCGCGCGCAGCGGCATCCAGTGGGCCGGCGTGGGCATGCTCATCGCCACCGTCGCCACCTTCTTCCTGCCGGACCTGCACAACGTCGCGCTGATCGCCATCGCCATCGTGCTCGGCGTCGGCGTCAACTGGATGTGGGGCAAGAAGGTCGCCATCACCGACATGCCGCAGATGGTCGCGCTGTTCAACGGCATGGGCGGCGGTTCCGCCGCAGCCATCGGTGCCGTCGAACTGCTGCGTTTCTCGGCCGAAGGCAAGGCGCCGAACAACTTCACCCTCGGCCTCGCGGTGGTCGGCGCGCTGATCGGCGCGGTCTCGCTCACCGGCTCGGTCATCGCCTGGGCCAAGCTCGACGGCCGCATGGACAAGCGCTACACCTTCCCCGGCCAGCAGGCGTTCAACGCCCTGGTCGCGCTGGCCTCGGTGGGCCTGGGCGTCGCCGCGCTGGTCACCCTGGACCCGGTCTTCATCATCGCCTTCTTCGTCGCCGCGCTGCTGCTGGGTGTGCTGATGACCCTGCCCATCGGCGGCGCCGACATGCCGGTGGTCATCTCGCTGTACAACGCCTTCACCGGCCTCGCCGTCGCCTTCGAAGGCTACGTGCTGGGCAACGAGGCCCTGATCATCGCCGGCATGATGGTCGGCGCCGCCGGCATGCTGCTGACCAAGCTCATGGCCAAGGCGATGAACCGCTCCATCCAGTCGGTGCTGTTCTCCAACTTCGGCGCCACCGGCGAAGCGGCCGCCATTGAAGGCAGCCAGAAGCCCATCGACGCCAGCGACGTCGCCGCGATGATGGCCTTCGCCGAACGCGTGGTCATCGTCCCCGGCTACGGCCTTGCCGTCGCCCAGGCGCAGCACAAGATCTGGGAGCTGTCGCAGAAGCTGATCGATCGCGGCGTGAAGGTGAAGTTCGCCATCCACCCCGTCGCCGGCCGCATGCCCGGCCACATGAACGTGCTGCTCGCCGAAGCCGGCGTGCCGTACGACTTGATCGTCGACATGGACGACATCAACCCCGAGTTCGCCAACACCGACGTCTCGCTGGTGATCGGCGCCAACGACGTGGTCAACCCCGTCGCCAAGACCGACCCCAACTCCCCGATCTACGGCATGCCCATCCTCGACGTGGTGAACAGCAAGAACACCATCGTCATCAAGCGCGGCAAGGGCACCGGCTTCGCCGGCATCGAAAACGCCCTGTTCTACGCCGACAACACCCGCATGCTCTACGGCGATGGCGCGGACATGGCGAATCAGCTGGTCAGCGAGCTGAAGGCGCTGGATGGCGGGCATTGATGTTCTCTTCGATGACCCGGGCAATTCTGCTGCCTGTCGCGTTGCTGGCGGTTTCGTGTGCCAGCCATCGCGCCTCCATCGCTGCTGACGAGTGGCAGAAGCTGGTGGCGGAGGGCAACAGGCAGACATCAACCCGCGAAGGCAAGATGTGGGAGTACAGGATGCTCCCCGTGCACAACGGGTTCTGGGCGAAGGTCCACGCCACCTGTGCGCCGAAGGCACGGGCGGCCGGAATCGACAGTTTCAAGGCCGTGGCGGTCATCGACCGGGACGGCGTGATCCAGCAATTCCTGATCCAGCCCGATGCAAAGGCGCTCGACTGTTTCAGTCGGCAGATCGTGGGCAAGAGATATCCGCCGCCGCCGGAAGCTCCGTTCTACGAGGTCTTCACCGTCAAGCTTGGCGCCGAGTGAATCCGGCAACCCGGAGTAGGGTGGTGGTGAGCGCAGCGAACCCCACCTGACCCGGTCGCAGCGCCGGACATCGCAAAAGCGGTACCTCAAAGGCGTCATCCGGGTTCGGGTGGCGCTTTTGACTTTCCGGGACTCGCCGAGCTTTCCGAAGCATGTCAGGCTTGGCCATCACGAACGTGACGAGCCCGGTCGATGAAAGTCCTCGCTGAAGAATCATGGTCTTGGATGCTCTTCGAGCATGACGGCGCATGGTTCCTCTCTGTCCTGTGCGGCACCGTCGGCTTGTACACGGTGGACTTCCAGCTTTCCGAGGCCGAGGTCGCCCGCATCGATGCGGGTGGAAACGCCGCCGTCGCCGAGCTGGCGCGTGAGGTGGCGGGGCAGCCGTCAAATTATCTGGCGCGGCATGTGCCGGACTTCAGTGACTTTCCCGGGCACGATGCTGCTTTGCAGGCGTGGCGTAGCCGGGGTCATGCGGATGATCGACTGGCAAGCGAGGCTGGGTCAGATGGCCGCGGCAATTGAATGCAGTGATCCCGGTCTGAGCCGGCCGCAGCGCCGGACATCGCAAGTGCGGTACGTCAAGGGCGTCATTCGGGTTCGGGTGGCGCTTTTGACTTTCCGGGACTCACCGTTATCACGAGATGGAAAATCCAAGGTGCGATTCGGGTTTGGACTCAGGTGCAGGATCGGCGTCGCGGGTCTGATACTGGATGATCCTGTTATTTATGACAGTATTGACGGAATAGCCGATGTCTCGAAAAACTGATCCTGGTAAGTACGTATTTGATCGTGTTGTAGTTTTGCAGTCGACTCAAAGCCGTCAATCTTCATCTAACAGGGGGTTTAATGTCTTTTCCAGCTCAGGTTTTTCGAGTGTTAATTGCGTCGCCATCTGATGTGAGTCAGGAGAGGGATATGGCGGTGCGGACGATTCAGGAGTGGAATGATTTAAACGCTGCTGAAAGGCAGCTTGTTTTGTTGCCATTGCGGTGGGAGACACATTCAGCACCAGAATACGGAAGGCGGCCGCAGGAAACAATAAATCGTCAAGTGGTTGACCACTGCGATCTGTTGATTGGAATTTTTTGGACCAGAATTGGTAGCCCAACGGGCGTTGCTGATAGCGGAACAATTGAAGAAATTGAGCGTGTGGCTAGTGGTGGGAAGCCCGTCATGCTTTATTTTTCACAAGAAAAGCATGATCCTGATAAGCTCGATTTGGATCAGCTTGCTAAATTGCGAGAATTCAAAAAAAAGACCTTTCCTAAGGCATTGGTCGAAAATTATATTAACCTTGTTGATTTTAGGGATAAGCTTTCCAGGCAGATCGAAATACAGTTAAGAGGGATTCTTGCGGAGAGATCAGAGGTGGATGGTTCCCTAGTTAACGCGGATCCGGTGACAGATATTGTATTGGATTTTGCTGACCCGGATTCAGGGAATGACATAGGAAACTCGATTTCTCTTCGTACTGAGCATCTGGACGTAACGGACTTCGATAGCATTCCTGATTACGTTCCGCCGGAGCGGCGGAAGCCGGATGGTGAAGAGCAGGCGAGTGGAAGCTTTACCTCTGCTTGGTTCACGCTTCAGGGTTCCGATTCCAATAAGAATTATTATAGGCAGCGCGTTGCTGCTCTGGTATTCAAGGGGTTCTTCAGGCCGATAAGATTTTGGCTTAAGAATCGTGGCGCAATTGGCGCGCGAGATGTTTATGTGGACCTCAGTTTTGACGCTGGTGGTAAAGGCATGACGTTGATCAATAAGTCAAGGCTGCCGTCGTCCTTGCCATCAAAGCATTCTTCAACATTGCTAATGTCGATGCCGCATCCAAACTCGCCGAGAGAGCTATTGGGGGCGCATGGGGATGGGTGGAGGTCTCAAATGGAAATTAAAGCACTACAGCCACAAAGGGAGTTAAGTCCTGATGTGGAGCTTCTGATAGGCGCTATGCAAAGTTGTGAGGTTAAGATTACAGCAAGAATTTACGCGGATACTTTGCCGCAACCTGTCATTCAAGAGCTATCTATAAAGATAGATGTACAAAACATCATCGCTAGTGCTAGCCAAGTGTTGGATGAGATAATTATTCCGGCTGAAACTCCCGAGCTTTGATTGTAAGGCCGTGAGGTGTATTAGCGCCGTAGGGTGGGCATTCTGCCCGCCGCTCTTGTGGTGAAGTGACGCGAAGCTAGCACTTCGATCTTTGCGTGCCGTCGCTTCATCATTGAAATGGTAGGCAGGATGCCCACCCTACGCGATGGCGCGGACACGGTGTCGAGAGGTACCCACCGTTGTCGTCCCATCCTCGCATCGTGCTCGGCGCGTCAAGGTCGTGGCGAGTTGCTACGCAAACCTTGACGCGCCTGCGCGCGATGCGGTTTGGACTCGCCAACGGCGCCACTTCGGGCGTCGGGCGAAACGGAGTTCCGTCATGTCCAAGCCCAAGCCGCAGTTCCAGCCGTCCAACCGTAAGCTTCCCCTTCAGGTAGACACCCGATAAGTAGAACTTTCTGGCATGTTTCCCCAGCCAGGAGGTTCCATGAAGAAGTCCCGTTTCACCGAGACCCAGATCGTCTCAATCCTCAAGCAGGCCGACGCCGGTGTGCCGGTGAAAGACATTTGCCGGCAAGCCGGCATCAGCGTCGCGACCTACTACCAATGGAAGTCGAAGTACGGTGGTCTGGAGGCATCGGAGTTGCGTCGGGTCAAGGAGCTCGAAGCCGAGAACGCGAAGCTCAAGCGCATGTATGCGGAGATGGCGCTGGATAACGCGGCAATGAAAGATCTGATCGCAAAAAAACTGTAGGGCCGGTCCAGAAGCGCGAGGCCGCGCGGTACCTGGTGCAGGTGCATGCGCGGCCCCTGCGCCGGTCCTGCGAGTGCGTGGGGTTGTCTCGGGCGGCGTGGTACCGGCCGCCCTTGGATTGGACGGTCCGGGACGCGGAGGTGATTGCGGCCTTGGCCGGTCTGGTCGAAGCGCGGCCAGCGCGTGGCTTCTGGAAGTGCCGCAAGTTGCTACGCCGCACGCGGCCGGAGTGGAACCACAAGCGGATCTACCGGGTGTACAAGGCGATGCGATTGAACTTGAGACGGGCGGCAAGGCGCCGGCTTCCCAAACGCGAGCGGGTGGCGCTTTACGTGCCGCGCCTGCCGGATACGGTGTGGTCGGCCGACTTTATGTCGGATGCGCTGGCCTGCGGCCGTCGCTTCCGGACCTTCAACGTCGTGGATGACTTCAATCGCGAGGTGCTGCACATCGAAGTCGACACCTCGATCTCGTCGACGCGCCTGGTGCGTGTCTTCGAGCAGCTTCAACGCGATCATGGCCTGCCTCAGGTGCTGCGCACTGACAACGGTCCGGAATTCCTGGGTGAAGCCTTCGTGCAGTGGGCCAAGGTCAATAGCATGGCTATCCAGTACATCCAGCCGGGCAAGCCCAACCAGAACGCCTTCGTCGAACGCTTCAACCGCACGTTCCGGGACGAAGTCCTGGGCCAGCACCTGTTCGCCTGCATCGACGATGTCCGCGAGGCGACCTGGTGGTGGATGGTCGAGTACAACGAGCAACGACCCCACGACTCCCTGGGCGATCTCACGCCCGCGGAGTACCGTCAGAAAGTAGCCGGAAGTTCTACTTTTGAAGTGTCTGCTTGACGGGGAAGCTTACGCAACGTCCTGCTGGTTGAAGTCCCGCCCCAGTTCATCGCCCTGTGCGACGCCAGCGGCGCCAGCCCGCAAGCCGCCCTGCGCGGCATCGCCGCCATGCTCTGCGGCCTGCGCTACGATGCCGACAACCGCCTGGTGCCGCTGGACGGCCCCACCGCGTAAGCTTCACCCGGGCGCAGGCGGTGCCTGCGTCCGGATTTCCTCATAGGGTGTGCCTCGGCGCACCGCTTTGGTCGAAGCGGAACGAAAAGCCGGTGCGGCCAGCCGCACCCTATGCAAACCTTGACGCGCCTGCGCGCGATGCGGTTTGGATTCGCCAACGGCGGCCACAGTGGCTGCCGGGCGAAACGGAGTGTCGTCATGGCAGAATTCCAGCGTAAATTCTCTCGAGCCCTGGCGCAAAATAATGAATTTGGAACGAATCGCTAGAGCGCTTAGCACGTGCTTCAACTCTGAAGACGGCTTGTCGATAGATGTGAGCAAGAGTCTCTATACCCAGCTGATTGCTAGTTCGCCGGCGTTCTCGGGATTCAAGGAAGAACTCGAGAGTGCGCTTGCAGATCCTGCGGTGTCGTGGAGAACGCTGCTCGCTTGTGAAGATTACGAAGTGCAGACAGTAGCAACGGAAGAGGAGGCACGAGTCATTGCCCGTGACATGCTGTTGAGCCCTCTCAACACCTGAGCAATGCCCGCGCTTTATGTTTGGACAGATGACCATGGGGCGTCGAAAACGGTGTCGAGGTGTGCCCACCGTTGTCGTCCCAGTGTCGCACCGTGCTCGGCGCGTCAAGGTCGAGGCAAGTTGCGGTGCAAACCTTGACGCGCCTGCGCGCGATGCGCCTCTGAATCGCCAACGGCGGCCACAGGGGCTGCCGGGCGAAACGGAGTGTCGTCATGTCCAAGCCCAAGCCGCAGTTCCAGCCGTCCAATGTCCTGCTGGTTGAAGTCCCGCCCCAGTTCATCGCCCTGTGCGAAGCCAGCGGCGCCAGCCCGCAAGCCGCCCTGCGCGGCATGGCCGCCATGCTCTGCGGCCTCCGCTACGATGCCGACAACCGTCTGGTGCCGCTCGACGGCCCCACCGCGTAAGCTTCACCGGGCGCAGGCGGTGTCTGCGCCCGGGCTGGCATTTCATAGAAGCCGCACAACGGCTCGTCAACGGTCTAGTGGCGGTGGCGCCATGCATACCGGGCAGCGCGGCCGGGGGCGCCGGCCCGAGTATTCCAGCTCACGCCACGTAGTGTGGCTTCACTCAGGTCTTTGGTTTCAGAGCATGGCGCGTACAGACAACATCATCATTGACTTGAGTTCTGTCGATTCCGGGCGGGTCTTGCACGAAGTGCTGCACGCCGCCCTCGGATTTCCCGAATGGTGTGGCCATAACTGGGATGCATTCTGGGATGGAATCACTGGGCTGGTTGAAATGCCGGCAAGGATCCAGTTCTTGGGCTGGACTATTTTCGAAGCACGACTGCCGCATGATGCGCGTTATCTGCGTGCCGCATTGACGGATATGTCGACACAGTACCCAGAGCTGGCTGCTGAAGTGAACTACGAGTAGAGGGCGTCGCCTGATTCGGAATTGTGGCCGGAATGACCACCCTACGCGATGGAGCGGACACGGTGTTGAGAGATGCCCACCGTTGTCGTCCCAGCATCGCACCGTGCTCGGCGCGTCAAGGTCGAGGTGAATTGCTGCGCAAACCTTGACGCGCCTGCGCGCGATGCGGTGTGGATTCGCCAACGGCGGCCACAGTGGCTGCCGGGCGAAACGGAGGTCCGTCATGTCCAAGCCCAAGCCGCAGTTCCAGCTGTCCAACGTCCTGCTGGTCGAAGTCCTGCTCCAGTTCATCGCCCTGTGCGAAGCCAGCGGCGCCAGCCCGCAGGCAGCGCTGCGCGGCATGGCCGCCATGCTCTGCGGCCTGCGCTACGATGCCGACAACCGCCTGGTCCCCCTCGACGGCCCCACCGCGTAAGCTTCACCCGGGCGCAGGCGGTGTTTGCGCCCGGACATGCATCCATCCAATCACTGCTTGTTGGCCATGAGCACTCCCATTTCCGACGCCGCGATTCAGATCATGGCGAATGTCATCTTTGACGAGAGTCCGTCGACGGTCATCGAGGTGTACTCCGATTTCGGCCAGGGAGCACGCATGTTCTCATCTGCGCAGGAACTGAGCATTTATGCGGCAACCCGGCGAAACTCCCGAGAGCGCAACGTCCACGTTGCAGTGCATTACCCCGATATGGCGGGTTGCGTCGTGAGCACGCGCGTCGCGTTGGACCCTGCTAGGTGCGGCGGGCATACATACCGGCACAGGGTCGATGGATGGGGCTTGATACAGGTCTATTTGCAATTGGGTTCCACCTTGCCGGAGTCCTTCGTTTCAGCGAACTCCGAAAAGCGCGCCAACGCGTGGGCGGCAACTTATCCGGAACTCGATCTGCCGTCCGCATGGAACTGGCCCGCTGTCGCCCGTCACCTGAGGAGACTGCGTCGAGCCTTGAAGCTAGCGATGTAGGGCCGTAGCCTGGGTCATCGACCCAGCGATTTTCTCGGTCGGTCATTGCTGGGTCGATGACCCAGCCTACAAGTCGTGATGACCTTCCTGATGTGTGCCCACCGTTGTCGTCCCATCCTCGCACCGTGCTCGGCGAGTCGAGGTCGAGGCAACGCGGACACGTGGTCCGCACTACGCAAACCTTGACATGCCTGCGCGCGGCGCGCGCGAAACATCATCCTCACGCCACCCTCCCTTCGTCATCCCGGCGCAGGCCGGGATCCCGCTTCAAGGGTTTCAGGTAATTCAAGGGCTGGGTCCCGGCCTGCGCCGGGACGACGCGTGCCTTTGCTGTGGGGCAGGGGTGATGCAGTCGCCGACAACCGCCTGGTGCCCCTCGACGGCCCGGCCGCGTAAGCTTCACCCGGGTGCAGGCCTTGTCTGTGTCCGGGATTTTCGCAGGGGGTGGTGAGCGCAGCGAACCCCACCTGAGCGGCGGTAGCGCCGGACATCGCAAAAGCGGTACATCAAGGGCGTCATCCGGGTTCGGGTGGCGCTTTTGGTGTGTATGGGGGGGGCGATCTGATGCGGAAGTGATAGGGCTGTGATCCCAGTGGACTGGATGCGACGCCGCCGATGACGTTTAACCTGCATGACGAGGCTGCCGGCTTCAGCGCGACGTTCGACCAGACCATTTGAGCAGATTGACAACAAACATAGGATCGAAGCATGTACGGTGAGAATAAGCTGATTGCAGCGGTTGACGTGACATTGCCGTTGTTGCAGGAATTGACAGCGAATGTTGCCTCGCTGATCGATAAATTGGGCAGTGAGAAAGAAGCACTGGCAGAGATCAATACGCTCGAGAGCGCACTGTCCGTCGTGGGCGACACTTTGCAGGCAGTGGAATTGGCGCTCGACATCATTGATGTTGTGCCGGATATCGGCGACATTTCACTCCCGTTCTCTGAGGGGATCACGTTAATTCAGTCACAGGTTTCTGAAGCCAGTCATATCCTTGAAGGCGTGTCGTTGCAGGTGGGGGCATTCGTTGCCTCCATGGGTTCTACAATCACGCAATTGACTCAATCAATGAACAGCCTTGGCTTGGAACAGCAATCGCTGAATAGCATGCAGCCGCAATTGAATGCTTTTCTGGAAAGCACGAATCGCATGCAGAATGAAATGGATAAAGAACGATTGCTGCAGCAATTCGCTGAATTAAGCAGCAATTCTGCGCAGAACTTGTCGCAATTGGATGGCGAAATCACCAGTGCCAGCGGCAGGGCCGCTGGTGATCAGGGTAAATTGCGCGTGTCTCATCTCATCAACGAGATTCAGGGTGCAGTTGCCGAATTCAATCAAAGTTTTGGCTTTTCTGTAGGCGTGATTACTGATCTGAAGAAATCTCTGGAGTCCATCACGATCACGTTGTGGGTGCCTGGTTCCGGCGACCAGACGGTCACGTTATATCAGGTTTTCACGGAACTCGCAGACATTGAAGGCGCCATCGAAAGGGCGATGCAGCCCATCATTTCCCTTGTGGAGAGGGTAAGTACGGTAATTCGGGGCGCAATTCCCCAGATTCCAGTGCTCGTTCAGATTGAAAATATCGTCGTTCCGCAGGACATCGGTTTCAGTCAACTGCAGTATGAGTTGGTCGAAATATCAGAACGGCTCAATGAGATAACGACAGGTTTCAATCAATTGATAGGTCAGGCGCCAGCTAATTCCGCGTAGTGGCCCAGGGTCGAGCATTCTGCCCACTGCTCTTGTGGTGAAGTGATGCGAGATATGCGCTTCGATCTTTGCATGCCGCCGCTTCATCATCGAGATGGTGGGCAGGATGCCCAGCCTGCGCGATGACGCGGACACGGTTTTACAAGTCGGGTTGTACAAGTTGGGTAATTACCCGACACCCGGGCCTGGGCAGGGGCGGTTGCGTGGAGAGTGTGTCGGGTTCGCTTTCGATTGTCTCTTCCTGCTCGGGAACAATGGCCGGCAGAGCCTCGATCGCGAGCGTTTCGCGTAGCGCCTGAGCGGGCGTTCTGCCCCTCAGGCGATAGCCCTGGTGGCTGCGTTCCAGGTTGTTGCGAGTAGCGAATAGCCCGGATAAGGCCAAAGGCCGTATCCGCGGCTTCCGTGCAGGTGCGCGTGCATTCATCCCGGGTGCGCGCGCTGCGCTGACTCGGGCGACCAAGCCTTGACACATCTGCATTCGGCGCGCGGCAACAACCTCGTCGCATGCGCGCCTCCATCGTCATCCTGGCGCAGGCCCGGGTCCTGCCTTGAACGCATTCTGCGCTCGCTGCAACAGCGAGTCCGGCGTCGTCCGCTGCCGACTGGTGAATGATCGCATGCTGCGACCATCCACGCTCTCCTTCACAGGTTCTTGCGCTTGTATTGGGTTGTCACGGTGAACCAGCGTTTCTTGTCCGATTCGCTGTTCACATCACGCACGATCACGCCCAGGCTGGATCGGTCATGGCTGTCAAGGCGGAAGTGGAAGACATTCCCTTGGCCGTATTTCTTGACCGATTCCTTCGCATAGCGTTCCATGCCACTATCGATCGTGATGTTGCTCCAACTGGGCGTGTAGACGGTCTTCGCCTTGTTGGTTTCCGTGCCGTTCAAGGAGTAGGGCGATGTGTGGCTGCGATGCCACTTGCCCTTCCCGGAATCCTTTGGTCGCGGACTCGACGGCTCCTGTATCTCCTTGAATTCGGATTCTGGTTTGTATTCCTTGTCGAAGTCGATCACCTTGGTCATCGTGAACATGTAGCCCTCGTAGGGGCCGCCTTTCCGGGGTTCGACGCGGTCGTCTTCCTGTATGAACTGCGCGTTGCCCTTCCGCAACGTCTTCAGTTGATTGACGAACTTGCCGTTCATGAGATCTTTCGGTGATTTTCCATGAAGGGTAAAGCGTTCGATGTCTCCACGCATCTTTCTGCGGACCAATTCGTTGTCCTCTTTGCCGCCTTTATTCATCGCCTCCCTGAGATTGCTGGTGACATCCAGTCCAAAATGTTTGATTTTCGAAAATTTTGTTTTAGCTTGGATCTCCATCATCCGTTTTTTTTCGCGCGTCATGCGCGGCATCGGAGAGAGTTGATCCATCTTGTGGCTTTTCCCGATCTTCGGGAATGGCTTCACTTCCTCGATCTTGCGTTTGGTAGTCTTGTTGCGTTTCTCGTCCATCGGGTTCCCCTGGTTCGTGCATGCGGCAGGTGCCATCGCCGGCCCATCCGGCGAGCCCTCTTGCCAGGCATGCAGTCGACAGCAAGCCACGGGCCAACCCGCCGCCGGGGCAGCGGGCGTATCCCGATCCACGGCTTTCATTGCCCGATCGCACTTTCCTCGAACACAAAAGCATTCCGATCAATCGCTTGCATCTCGTGTTCCAAAGGCCTGAGGCGGCGGATGTTGGCGTGGCCGGGTGAAAATTCACCCGGATCGGCGAGTGCTTTCCGACCCATGCAGGGACACGATGTCTTCTCGGCATGCCAGGCTTGCCGAAAGAAGGGGCGCGATGCCGAAATGTCTTCAAGCAAGTCAAGGGCTCGCTCCCGGCGCGCGCCGGGATGACGCGTGTTCTTGCATTGGGGCAGGGGTGATTCACTCGCCGACGACCGTCTGGTGGCGCAAGTCGGCTACGCCGCGCAAGCTCCTCCCGGGTGCAGGCGGTGTCCGCGCCCGGGTTGCTCCGCAGGGCGGCATTGCCTCGGCGCCTGCGGGCGTCAAGAATGGCGCCATGACATTCCGCCACGCCATCGAAACCAATTTTTCCGGGCGCGCATTCTTGCGCCCATTGTTCTATTCCTGTCCCGACGGGCTGAGATTCGAGCTGTCTCAAGGCGAAACTGCAATCGTTCGCTTCCTGTCGGCGCACCGCAAGGCATCCGAGATCTGCGCGGATGTCTTCGACGGTAATGACAACTTGACGGTCTGCCTGCACTGCTACCATTGCGACGAAAGCCGGTTTTCGTATCGAGACGTACTGCGATCCCTGTCGGATGCCGGCATCAGGATTCCTGCCCTGCGGGAGGTATGGTCGACGGATCGCGACGACGAAGGTCTGTCATCGATCCATCTGGCGTTCGAGGCTCCGGTGAATCGATTGCCGAATCTGCTGTGGTGCGCGCTGGCCTCGGACTTCGGTTCCATCGAACCCCGCCCGAGCTGCAATGTCTACCTCTTCAATCTGGAGAAGAACTTGCTGGCGTTTCCCTATGACGACCGAGGCATGGATGTCGTGGGTCCGAATCGGGAGCTGCTCGCAATGCTCTACCGCAAGCATGGCGCCTATCTTCTCGATCACGACATGGCTGCAATGCGGCGGTCGTTCGAAGAGATGGCTTGAGGCATGCTCGATCCCGAATCAATGCGATCAATCCATGCGAGTCCAAGGCTGCAGGTCTGCGAAACTCGCTGAAACAAAGAGGACATCATTGCCATGAACGAACGACTTCCCGAACTCTACATCGCCACTGACGTCGAGGCCGATGGCCCGATTCCCGGCCCTTACAGCATGCTCTCGATGGGCATGTCGGTCGCGGGGATGCCGGAGCACACCTTCTACACCGAGCTCAAGCCCATTTCGGACGAGTTCGTTCCGGAAGCCCTGGCGGTGTCGGGGCTGGATCGCGAGCGCCTGATCCGCGAGGCGCCGCATCCGAAGGACGCCATGGAGGCCGCGGCGCGCTGGATCAACGGGTTGCGCAGGATCGGCAGGCCGGTCTTCCTCGCCGCGCCTGCGGTCTGGGACGGCATGTACGTGCATTGGTACTTCATGCGCTTCCTGGGCAAGAGCCCGTTCGGCAGCACCGGTTCGGGCATCGACCTGCGCAGCTACTGGATGGGCATGCACGGCACCGAATGGGTCGACACCCACAAGGGCAAGATCAAGTACGCCCTCGATGTGACCGGTGTGCCGCACACGCATCATGCCGGCGACGATGCCCTCGAACTGGCCACCGTCTTCGATGCGGTGCTGAAATCGCGGAAGCAAGTGGTCTGATAAGAACGCATCGATGGGCAGAGAGGTTCGTATCCGTTCCCTCCGATTGTCGAAGTCCTGCCCAGGCCCGTCGCCCGTCGCGAAGCCGGCGCCAGTTTTTGCGGTCGTGCGCTGGCGATGGAGCATGCCGAGGTCTATGCTGGCACCCAGTCAGGGCCGGGGGAGACGGCGATGCGTCGAGCGAGATTCTTCTGGTGTCTGTGCGTGTCGATGGTGGCTGCCTTTGCGGCGCCTGCGTCCGCTGCGGTCGAGGAACAGGCCCTCCAGGCGCAGCAAGCCGCTGCCGCGCGGCTGATCGCACTGGTGAATGAAGCGGGTCAGGCCGAGGGCGAGCAGGCGATGCGGCTGAAGCGTTTGCGCACGGCCGAGTTCGCGTCCCTGGTCGAGACGGTGTCCGACGAGCGGCGTCTGATCGGTTCGGAACCGGTGCCACTGGCCGAATCCGGTCGAATGTTCGAAATCTGCAGCCGGGCGCAGGGTGTGATGAGCGCCATGGTGTTCTTCGATGGCGAAGAGGATGGGCAGGGCAACGTAAAAGCGAACACGGACTACGAGGACCCGTCGTCCAACGCGCTGATCCAGCGCAATATGATCGCATTCCAGGGTGAACTGTCGAGGCTGCAGCCCTTCCTGTTGCGCTGCATGGCCTGGCTGTTGCCGACCATCGATGCTTTCGTGACGAGCCTGGCGCCTCAGGATTTGACGCCGGGGCAGCACGAGGGTGTGCGGCAGGTCCGTACGGGCGTGGTGATGATGTACAGCGGCACCATCCCGGCCCTCGCTGCCGAGTCCCTCGGCGATGGCTACAAGCGTGCCATCCTGGCTGCGATCGTGGAATCCGCCGATGTCTATGCTGCGGCCAGCAGGCTTGTCGATCGGAAGCAGATCGTCGATGAGCTCAGCTCGCAGCGAGGCAAGGTGCCTGCCGCCTATGTCGCGGGCATCGATCGGCTCATCGCCGCGTTTTCGACCACAGCATGCACGGGACTGTGCACGATTGAATGAAGCCTGCGGGCTGGATTCCCGCTCAGGCTCGTTCATCGATCCAGCAGTGAGCAGGGCAGGCGATCGCCGGGTGTGAAACCCCCGGTCTGCGCTGGGCGTTGAGTGCGTGTTTCCGCTGCGCGGCGGCGACTTCAAGCGTGCGGTGACGGTACTGTTTTCGCTGGCCTTGCTCGCCGCCCTGATGATCGCGTGGCGCGCGGCGATGCGACGCCAGATCGATGCGCACCGCGCCTGGGTCGTTCGCGCCTGCGCGATCGGGATTTCCTTGTCGACGACGCGCCTGTATTGCATTCCTGCCTGCCTGAGCTACGGCAATCCCGGCCAGTTCGAGGCGGCGTCAACGTCGATGCCCTGGCGAACAATCGGCAGCCCAATGCGCGGAAACCCAACGCGCGCCAGATCAGCACGTTCGGAACCGCCGGTGTCTTCACCCGCTATTCCGGCAACGTCAACACCCAGATGTGGCAGTTCGCGCCATGGAACAAGATCGGCAAGCTCTATTTCGTCACCCCGAGTGGTGCGAGCAGCTACTGCACCGCGAATGTGATCAGCCAGCGCAACATCATCGTCACGGCGGCCCATTGCCTGTACACCCGCGGGCAGGGCTGGCACCGGGATTTCCGCTTCGTGCCTGCCGACCGCTTCGGCGTGGCCCCGTATGGCGTCTATGGCTGGCAGTCGGCCGGCATCATGACCAACTGGATCACCATCGGCGGGCGTCGCTGGGACGTGGGCATGATCCGGCTGAGCAACAACCTGAGCACCGGCATCCCGGTCACCAGCTATGTGGGCTGGCTGGGGCGGACGTGGCACCAGCCTTACATCATGAACCTGCACTCGGTCGGCTATGCCAGCAACCTGAGCACGCAGTACACCCACATCTGCACGGCGGAAAGCTTCAACGGCGGGCTGGATGTGCTGGCGAAGGGCTGCGACATGACTTACGGCAGCAGCGGCGGCGGCTGGTTGCTGCGCTACCACCCGTATTCGAATACGCAGAACATCGTCACCGGCGTGACCAGCGGCCCGTACCCCGGTGGATTCGGCACGACCTTCGTCGGGCCACGCTTCAGTTCGGCGAATTTCGTTCCGCTCTGCAACTTCTACGGTTGCTGATCGCCGTCCCGTCTGCTGGCGCTTTCGATGCATCTGCAGTCGACGCGCAGGGCGGGCTTGTGCCCGCCCTGCGTTCGCGCCATGTGCATTGCCGGCCTCGGGTGAATCATCGGCCCGCTCACTCGCTTTCGATACGGAGCCGGACCAGGAGATTCGATGGCTTGTGGTTGCTTGCGTAGCGCCTGATCGTTTCATCGCACAGCGCCTCGAAGTCGTCTGCATCCCATGATGTCCGGAGTTCGCCCAGATCAAGGGTGTAGGCCCGGTCTCCGATGGCGTGATGATGGTCGCCGTCGTACCAATGCACGCAGACCTCGAACCGCGTGGTGAGAACGCGGAACATCAGGGCGTCCGCGGCCTGGGCGTTGTCCGCCACGCGTCGGCGCTGCATGCGCTCGACGACATGGGCGATGTCGTCGATCAGGTCGCTGACGCTGCTCGATCCTGTCGTGCAGCGAAGCGGCGGTTCGCCGGGTTCGGCGCGCCAGCCGGCCAGCGACATGCCGGTGCTTGCTGCTTGCCGCTTGCCGCGATTCGGCAGGATCGGAAATGGATCGTGCAAGGCACCGTCCCGGCGTACGGCTGCGCTCACGACGGCCTGCAGGCCAGCCATATCGTGGTCCGCATGTGCGATGGCGGCGATGGCATCGATCGCCCAGGCGCAGTCGGCGTCTTCCAGGCGCTGTTGCCAGCCCTCGACGCTGCGCAGCGTCTTCGGCATGAAGGTCTCCACGCGCGTGCCCGCTTCATCGATTTCGTAGAGCACGAAAGGCTCGGCAGCGAAAGGCTGCAGCCCGAAGCCGGTTTCGCGATGTCCCGCATGCCATCGGCAGCCGAGCAGCCAAGTGTGCCGCATGTCGGCGATCGGCTCGCTGGAGGCATGCAGGCCGACGATATCGAGACCGCTGCGTGCATCCCAGGCGATGCCGAGCGGACCGGCAGCGAAGCGATGCAGGTCTGTGGCGAGCATGGCGTGGGTCAATCCCCATGTGCCGTCCTTGAAACGCAGCAGCAGACGGCCGCTGGCGAGCGGCATCACCAGCGAGAGCAGGGGGAGGGGTTGCGTGGATTCGACGGCATTCGGCGCGAGCAGGGCGATGCCGTGCAAGCGCGCCTGGTATCGCGCAGGCTGGATCTCGCCGAAACTCAGGTAGACCAGATGCGTGCGGGCGCAGGCGGCGCAATCCACGAGCCCGAAGCAGGGCGATGTTTCGTCATGGGATCGCACCACGAGCTTGCCCAGCGATTCGCCGAGTGGACTGCGGAAGAGGCGGACGACCTGCAGGCGGCTGCCGTCGTCGAGTGCATCGAACCAGCGTTCTGCCCGGGACACGAACGACAACAGCGACATGCTGTTCCCGGCATCGCAGGCCGCGCAGGCGAACGCCAGTCGTGCCTGGTCCTCGTCCATGCCATCGAAGAACGCCGGACGCCTCGCATCCGGCGACACGACTGGAGATTCAAAACGCATCGACCCGCCCCGACGCGGGAACTGCCCGCGTTGCGGTGGAGATTGTGTCATTTCGCGCTGCGAGCCGTTGCGCCGGGCCGAGGTCGCCGCAGCCCGCGTCAGGACGCCTGCGCCATCACCGCGACCGCGAGCAGCACGTAGCGCAGGGTCTTGGCGAACGCCACCAGCGCGACGAAGACGGAGAAGCGTTCGCGCATCATGCCGGCGACGAGGGTGAGCGGATCGCCGATCACCGGCACCCAGCTCAGCAGCAGGGTCCAGCGGCCCCATCGGGCATAGCTGCGGCGGGCGCGTTCCAGTGCGGCGGGTTTGACCGGGAACCAGCGGCGGTCGCCGAAGCGTGCGATCTCGCGGCCCAGCCACCAGTTGACGGTGGAGCCCAGGACATTGCCGATGCTGGCGACCGCGACCAGGCGCCACGGCGAATGGCCTTCCAGCAGCAGGGCCACCAGCACGGCCTCGGACTGCGCGGGCAGCAGGGTCGCGGCGAGGAACGCCGCCATGAACAGGCCGAAGTCGGGCATGCGCATAGTCTATGGGCATTGGCCGTGGCGGCGTGCAGGCCGCCCGCCGTCGTCATCGGCAGATCGGTCCTGCCCGGTCCGTGGCGCATCGCCGCGTGCTCCGCTCACGAGGTCTGCAGTAACATGCCCGCCGGGGGGAACGGGAAGGCACGCTGCGTCGTCATGGCGCGGTGGCGTCGCGCAGCATGGGCCGGATCCTCCTTCACTCCTGTCCGAGACTGCAAGGTGATCCCGCCGTGAAACCCCTGTTCGTACTGCTCATCGCGCTGGGCCTGGTGGCCTGCAGCAAGGATCCGGCCAAGGTCACCGAGGATGTCGCGAAGGCGATGGGTGCCGGTGAATTCGAGGACGCGGAGGAGAACCTGCGCTGGTTGCTCGAACGCAATCCGAAGGACGCGAAACTGCAGGCCAACCTGGCATTCGCGCTGACCTCGCAGGGCAAGGACCAGGAAGCCCTGCCGCTCTACGAGGCGCTGATCGCCGGTGGCGATGGTTCCTACGATCTGTTCGCCTATTACGCCAAGACCCTCGATGCGGTCGGTCGACCCAAGGATGCGATCACCTGGAATTACCGTGCGCTTGCCGTCGTGCCGCAACTGGTCGATGTGCGCAGGGATCTTGCGAAGATCCTCGTCAAGCAGGACAGGGCATTCGAGGCGCTTTCGCTGCTGGCCAGCTTCGACGACGAACTGCAGGAGAAGGGCAGGCCTGCCTTCTTCGAGGCGCAGCGCATCGCGATTGCCTCCAGTCTGCCACCGGCGGTCGGCAAGGCCGAGGGCGAGCCCTTGAAGTCGGTGCGCATCGGCGGCCATTTCTACGCGATCGCCGTGGGCGGCAATGGCGAGTCGCTGCCGTTCCTGATCGACACCGGCGCATCGCACACGACGCTGTCGCATGAAGCGCTGGCGATGCTGGGTCTGCGCATTCCGGCGTCGTCCAGGAGCGTTCGGATGAGCACGGCGGACGGCTACATCGTCACCGGTCGCCAGTTCACCGTGCCGACGTTCCAGGTCGGCCCCTATGCGCTCGAATCCTTGCCGATCGTCGTCTGCGACAACTGCGCAGCGCTGCTCGGGCAGAGCACCCTCGAACGCTTCGACCTGAAGACGCGCAAGGCCGATGGCCTCGAAGTGCTGTCGATGTCGCTGCGCGAGACGCAAGCCGAATAGCACGTTTTTCCGCATCGAATCGGATCTTCAACAGGAAGGAGTCGGATCATGAAATCCCCGCTGCGCATGACCATGCCGTTGCTGAAGAACGGCAACACGGCCCCGTTCCTGGTGTGGTCGATGCTGTACTGCACCGTCCTGGCCTTGCCGTTCTGCGTCTTCCTGGTGACCCAGGCCTACCATGCGACCGCGTTCACCGAGGAGGGGCTCGACCTGATCGTGAGACTGGCGCTGTTCAGTGCCGTCGTCAGTTTCGGTGCCCTGGGGGCCGGCATCAGCCTGATTTCCCGCGCGCGCAACGGCGAGGACGTACCGGCCGGCATCACACTGGGCGAGCTCGTCGCGGTGCAGACGGTGGGCGCGGTGTTCGCGCTGGTGCTCTCGCTGATGTTCATGGGCCAGCTGATCGCCGGCAGCATGTTTCCGAACTGGGAACCGTTCTACAACATCATCTATTCGCCGGCCGCGTTCGCCAAACTGCTGGTCTGGTCGTTCATCGCCGGATTTTTCGAGCGATTCGTCCCGAACATGCTCAGGAACCTCGCCCAGCGGGCGCAGGATGACGATGACAGGCCACTGGCGAGCAGGTCGGGCGATGCGCCCTGATCACGGCTGCTGGGCGGGTCCTGCGCAGCCGCAGGACGCATCGCCCTAGAATCGATCCACCTCCGACCCGCGAAGGAATTCCCATGCTTCGATGCCATCGTCGACACGTCGCTTTGCTCCTCGCCGGCACGCTGCTGTTGAGCGTCGCGGCCGACGTTGCGGCGAAAAGGCCATCGGTGAAAGCCTGTCTCGCGCATGCAGTGAAGGACGGTACGCCGCTGCCCGCCGTCGTCTACAGCGATGCGCACGGGCTGTGGGGCGGAACGACCATTTCGCTCGGGGCCGACGGCGCCTACCGTCGCGACCGGGTCGATCCGCGCGGTCCGTCGGAGCGGGCCGAGGCTGTCGTCGACGCCTCGCACCATCGTGCATTGGCGTCCTTGCTGGTCGAACTGAAGGCGTGGAAACAGCAGGTGCCCGAGCGTCGCGCGGTGCCCGATGAAAGTCGTGCCGGCCTCACGATTCGCTGCGGCGCTGCCGAGACGCGGATCTGGGAGTGGTACAACGACCTCGGCCGGCTGCAGCGCATCGCCCGGGTGCGCGATGCGCTGCAGGCGCTGGAGGCGGGGAAAGGGCCATGAGCGCGCTGTCCCGATGCCGCGAAGGTTTGCGCTCCATCTTCTCGATGCGCGTCGTCACCCCTGCCGTTTCAGGGCGTGGTGGCAAGGAGATCGCCGTGCGTGACACGACGATGACGTCTCTGATCGGCCTGCTGTTCATCGCGGCCCTTGCGGGCATGCCTGCGCATGCCGACGACGTGCGCCTCGGCGTGGCGGGGCAGGTGAAGGCCCGCAAGGCCTGGATGGCGGCGCTGTCGCAATGCCCCGCCGACGTGATGACGTGGCGTCGCCCGGTGCCGGTGGGTCGCAATCTCTGCCCGTCGGTCGGCGACGACGCCTGCCTGCGCAAGTGCGTGTCCGGTGATGCCGGCGCCTGCTACTGGCTCGCGCAGTCGGTGCAGGAGAAGGCCGAAAAGCCTGTCTCCGAAGCGCTCTTCCAGCGTGCGTGCGCGCTCGGCATCGCGTCGGGTTGCACCAACCGTGCGGCAGGCATGCTGCTCGTGGCGCAGGACGATCCATCGGTACTGGCCTGCACATACCGGTCCTTCGAGCGCAGCTGCGCGCTTCGGGATGCATGGGGATGCACCATGCAGGGATTGCAGCTCGTTCGCGGACTGGGTGTCGAGCCGGACGCCGACCAAGCCCTCCGCGTGCTCCAGGGCGCCTGCCGGAATGGCGAGGAGGATCCTGCCTGCCAGAGCGGTCAGGCGCTGCGTCAGGAGATCAAGGCGCGGAAGTGATAGACCGGGTGCGACCCGTCTCTGATACGGAGACGGCCTCGCGTGAGGCCGCATCGCGTCCGTCCGGCCCGAGCGGGCCTGTGGAAGCGTCGCCATGCGCCGGGCAGGGGCGCGACGTGCGCCGGGCCAGCCCGGAGCATCCGTGTGTCGATCCGGTGTCGATTCGTGATGCGATGCAGGAAAGGGACCCAATCATTCGGCATGAGTCCCCTTGTTCCGTTTCGCGTCGTTCCCGCTGTGGCAGGGTGTCGTCGGATGTCCGGATGGGGAATCGTCGTGATGCAGGGTGATGTACTGGCTGGCCGCGCGGGCGCGTGGACGGGAATCTGTTGCGTGGGCGTGCTGGCGGCGCTGACCGGCTGCGACCTGACACTGTCGTCGGAGCGCGTGGAACAGCACGCAGGCCCGGCCCAGGTCGTTCCAGCGCCTTCGCGGATGACCGGGCCCGGCATCAGCCGGTCCACGCAGGAAGGCCCGCTGGGTTTCCATGATGTGTTGCGCGACGGTACGCCAAGGCCTGTGCGCGATGACACCGGCGGGCAGTTGCCGGGGATGGTCCAGTTCGCGCAGAGCCACACGGTCGATCCTTCCGGGAATGCGGCGCGGAACATGCCCGATCTGGTGCCTTCGCGAAATGCGCTGTTGCTCTTCACCCCGCAGCAGCCGCAGTCCGGTGTCCTCCGCGTCCAGGTGAGGATCGGCGGAGAGCTCCGCTACGAGCGTGCCATGTCGCCGCCGCATGAGCTGCCGCGCAGCGATTTCCCGCCTACCTTCGGCCGTCCGGAAGTGGTCTACAGCCGGCGGGCATGGAGCGTGGCGCTGCCGTGGCAGGTGGTGCAGCCGGGCATGTCGCTGCAATTCGTCGATGCCGCCGGGCGCTCTGGGCAACTCGCGGCGAACGCGATCGACATGGGGGCACCGGCGAAGCTGGTGCTATGGGGTGTCCGCATCGGCATGCTGACCGATCCGCCGGTGGAGGTGGGTACGCAGGCCATGCTCGAACGCACGGCCACCGCTGCCACCGATTACTTCCAGACCCTGCCCATCGCCCGCCTGACCGTTGCGCGATACGAGGACCAGCGACTGACGCGGGTGATGCTGACGGATGGTTCCATCGTGACAGGCGCCAGCGCCATGGCCGGCGATGTCTACACAGGCGACCTGCGCGAGGTCGTCGGAAAATCGCAGTACAGCATCGGAATCAACCTCGCGAACTACGGTGTCAGCAGTTCTCCCAACGGCGAGCAGCGGCAGCCGCAGATCACGCCGCAGTTGGTCTACCACCACTCCGCTGGAAACTACAGCAACGGCCGGCAGGTGCACGGGCTGTCCGGCGGCAACGCCATCGCCACGCTCTACAGGAGCATCGGCAATGAGTGGAGCCACGAGCTGGGGCATCACTACGGGATGGGGCATTATCCCGGCACCGTCGGCGGCAACTACTTCTGGGCCGGCCACCATGCGGACAGCGGCTGGGGCTTCATCGATCATCGCAGGCGATTCCGCAGCAACCTGGCGTTCTATTCAGGCGAACGCAACGGCCTTCGCCTGGACGCGGCGCAGACCAATGCGCCCGAACACTTCGCCGGGCTCTACAGCTACAACGCCGATGCGATGTCCGGCGGTCGGGCCGAAACGGCGCCGATCCTGTCCAGCTTCACGCACCATACCGGTTACACCGCGCGGCGCATCCAGGCCTTCGTCGATCGCGCGTGGTTCGATCCCGCGTCGCCGACCGGCTATCGGCGCTGGGATGCGAGCCAGCGCACCATCGTGGATGTCGCGCCGGCCGGCATGGCGCGCCCCTCCCGTCTTGGCGTTCCCGTGTTCACGCTGCTGGGCGCCTACGACCCGCTCAATCGTCGCGCCGTGATCCATCCGCCTGCGAAGGGCAATTACGGCATCGTGTTCGACGGCCTGCCCGCACCGGATCCTGCCGCCTCGGCATGCTGGCTGGCCGTGCGCCTGGGCGACGGCCGGTCGCGCACCATCGGCCTGCCTGCGGTGCGCATCGTGTCGACGGCCAGCAACAAGTTCCACGTCAACATCGCCCAGGCGGACGACCCGCGCTCGGTGGCGCTGTCCTGCCGGATCGATGGCGCGACGACGACGCTCGACGAGGTCGTTTTCCCGTCGCGCACGCCTGAATTGCCCCCTGCCGTGGTGGTTGGCGAGGAGGCCGGCTACGAGGCGCTGGCGGCGGTGGAGCTGTCCGGGCTGGACGCGGCGTTGCGTGCCATGCAGTCCGACCCGCAGCCTTACCCCAGCCTGGAAACGGGCATCTGGCTGGACTCCTGGCGCGACCGCATCGACGCATTGAGTGCCGGGGCGCGAGCGGTGGCGCAGACGCTCGATCGCCTGGATGCGCGCGGTCGCGATATCGATCAATGGATGAGCGCCAATGCTGCAGCGCTGGAGGCGAAAGAGCCGCAGGCCGTGGCCGCGCTGAAGGCGCGCATCACCGGCTTCGGTCTCATTCCCGGCTACGGCTATGCCAGCGGTTTCTGGCCGATCCTCGGCCCGGCCGGTTGCCTTGCCGTCTCCAGCGTGGACAACACTGCCGCGAACGCGAAACTGGTCGTCGAGCCGAGCGCATCGTGCACGCGCACCCCCCGGCAACGCTGGCTCCTGGACAAGCGCGGTGCGCTCAGGAACGGCGCATTCCCCGGGCACTGCGTCACCCTCGAGGATCGGCGCCTGGCCCTGAAGCCCTGCCATCGCGACGACAGCACGCAATTGTGGGTCTGGACCGCGCAGTCGACCCTGACGTCGCAGCATGCGCCGGAATTGTCGATGGACATGGTGTCTTCCACTCGCGACGTGATCGCGTATCCGACCCACGGAGGCACCAACCAGCGCTGGACCCAGGTCACCCGCGATCCGGGTGCGCTGTTGGTGCATCTGTCCGCAGACAATGCCAGGCGACTCTATGGTGTGCTGCCGATGGATCGTCCGCCGCCGAGCGTGTCGAGGCCTCTGCCTGCCATCCTGCAGGCCATACGCCCCGGTGCGCAGCCGTCGGAGTGGCGTCCGGGGTCGCCATTCCGGCAGGCGGCGCGCACAGGGCAGGTGTACTGCAGGGATGCGACCCATCGGCATTGAATGATGTCGATGCGGCAGTGAACGCGTTGGCCGCCGGCTCGCACCAGGGCCATGTCCGCCGTACAGCCGGCGTTCGGCCCGGCTTGCATGATCTGGCGGTATCCGCCTTCGCGATGTGATGCCGATCGCTGTCGGCATCCACGCGCCGGGGCGCATGCTAGGTTCGCGCGTCCCGTTGCCAAGCCCCGATGCCCATGTCCGACGCCTCCCAGATCCCGGCCACGACCCTGCCGCCCGGCACGCCCCCGGCGCGCCGCCGCTCGTTCCTCGACTGGATCGAGTTCATCGGCAACAAGCTGCCCGAGCCGGCGCTGCTGTTCGCGCTGCTCGCCGCCGTGGTCGTCGCCCTGTCGGCGATCGGCGCGGCGCTGGACTGGCAGGTGCAGCCGGTCAAGCCGACGGTGGTGATGGAGACGGTGGTCGGTGCCGACGGCACCACGACGCAGGTGCCGAAGCTGGACGCGCGCGGGGCGCCGGTGGTGGACCTGGTGGAGAGCGGCGCGCCGATCCGGCCGCAATCGCTGCTCACCGTCGACGGCATCTACTGGATGCTCTCGTCGGCGTTGCGCAACTTCGCGCAGATGCCCGCGCTGCCGCTGATCTTCACCGCGATGCTGGGCATCGGCCTGGCCGAGAAGTTCGGCTTCTTCAGCGCGCTGATGCGCGCGCTCGCGCTGCTCACGCCGCGTCGCTTGCTGACCCCGGCGGTGGTGCTGGTGGGTGCGACCTCGTCGATCGCGTCCGATGCGGGCTACATCATCCTGCCGCCGCTGGCGGCCGCGCTGTACCTGGCGATGGGCCGGCATCCGGTGGCCGGCATGGCGGCGGCATTCTGCGGCGTCGCGGGCGGATTCGGCGGCGGGTTCTTCCCCAACGGCAGCGATGGCGTGCTGACCGGGTTCGCGCAGGACGCGGCGCGGGTGATCGATCCCAACTACACGGTGTCGATCCTGCACAACTATTTCTTCAAGGTGGTTTCTGCATTCACGGTGATGTGCGTGGGCTGGTTCGTCACCGACCGGATCGTCGAGCCGCGCCTGCGCCGGCAGCATCCCGAGGACATGCAGGCCGGCGCCGACGGCACCGCGCAGCAGATGGCGCTGACCCCGCGCGAACGTCGGGCGCTGGGCGGCGCGCTGGTCGCGATGCTCGCCGGTGCGGCGGTGCTGGCGGCGCTGATCCTGGTACCGGGCATGCCGCTGCACGGCGACGGCCAGCCGACCCTGCCCAATGGCCGCGTGCTGGTGCAGCAGGCGGTGACCCTGGTGCCGGCGGGCACGGAACTGGAGGAGGGCAGCACCGTGCTGGCCAGCGATCCGCTGCAGGTGGTCGCCGAAGGCGCACCGCGCCTGGCCGAATCGCCGGGGCCGCGCTGGTCGCACGTGATCGTGCCGATGATCTTCCTGCTGTTCCTGCTGCCGGGCCTGGCGTTCGGCGTGATCAACGGCACGCTGCGCAACCAGCAGGACCTCGCCGATGCGCTCAACCACGGCATCCGCAGCATCGTGCCGGTGCTGGTGATGCTGTTCTTCCTCGCCCAGTTCGTCGCCTACATGGGCTACAGCGGGCTGGACCGCATGCTCGCCTACGCCGGCGGCAGCGTGCTGTTCGACGCCGACCTGCCGATCCCGCTGCTGGTCGTCGCCTTCGTCGCGGTCGTGGTGTTCGGCGATTTCGCGATGAGTGGCATGCTCAGCAAGTTCGGCGTGCTCGCGCCGATTTTCATCCCGATGTTCATGATCGTGGGCATCAGCCCGGAGCTGACGACGGCGGCCTACCGCATCGGCGACTCGGTGGTGAACATCGTCACGCCGCTCAATTCCTACCTGCTGATCATCCTCGCGGTGTTCCAGAAGTACCGGTCGAGCGCGGGCCTGGGCACGCTGATCGCGCTGATGGTGCCGTATTCGATCGTGCTCGGCCTGGTCTGGACCGCGATGCTGGTGCTCTGGTACTTCACCGGCGCGCCGCTGGGCCCCGACAGCCCGCTGCTGTACCTGCCGCGCGGTTGAGGCCGCTGCGTGCGACAGCGACCGGTGGCCTACCCGAAGCATTCGACGCCACCCTGGGGGTTGCACGCGATAAGATCGCGCCACCGGTTCGTCCGAACGATTGCTGGGGGCATGGCATGAAACAGGGGTGGTGGGTTTTCGTTTTCGTCCTTCTCGTGGCTTGGGCGCCGGAATCGTCGGCACGCAAGTTGATGTATGCGATGCCGCCGGAGCCTGCGCTGTCCGAGGGCCTGCGTTTCTCGGTGGTCGAACCGACCCCTCCGCCGCCGCAGCCGGCCAAGCGCAGCGGTGCCCTTGCCCTGGTCGTGGTCGGACCCGGCCACTTCCTGGACGAACAGCGGCGGATCACCTACCGGCAGGAATTCGGCGGTGGCGGGCTGGCCGTCGGCTTGCTGTTCGGACCGCTGGGCGCGGGCGCGAACGCAGCGGCCATCCAGAACGCCAACGAAAAGGAAGCGGAGGCGCTGCGCGGCCGCTTTCCCTTCACCCCGGACAGCGTGATGGCGAAGGCCCTGCAGGCGCGCGGCGACGCCGCTGCAGGCGTGCACGAAGCGCGCATCGTCCCCAGCCTGCATGTCACCCGCGATCAGGAAGGGCGATTGATCTTCTGGGCCATCGTCGACGTGACGATCGGTGAATGGAGCAGCCGTTATTCGTCGCTCGCGCAAGGCCGCATCCCGCTGGTCGAGGTGGCGCAGGGCCTGCCTGCTGACGGCATGACCAATCTCGAATGGGCGATCCAGGCCGCGTATGCGCGTGCCCTCGACACGATCGCGGCGGACGTGGCCGGCACCCTGACCGGGTTCAAGCCGGTGAAGGCCGAACTTCCCGCGCTGTCGCCAAGGTTCCACAACACCGTGCGATACGAGCATGCGCTCTTGCTGGAGGACCGGATGATCGTGCGCGGCCTCGCCGGTGCGATGCCCGCATCGCCGGGCGGACTGGGGTTCATGGGCGTGCTGGTGATGCCCATCGAGGCAGTGAGGCTGCGTTGAGCGTGCCGGGATGCGGGCTCGCCGCCGGGCGGTTCGTGCCGTTCGCACTGGCCGTCCTGTCGTCGCCCGGCGTCGCCTGGGCCAGCGACTACACTGGATTCGGTACGCTGCTGATCGGCTATCCCTGCGCGATCGTGCTGGTGCTGGCGAACCTGGTGTTCTCCGCCGTGCGCAAGCTCGGATCGATCGCGAGGAGCGTGCACATGCTGCTGTCGTCGCTCTGCCTGCTCGGCATCCTGATCGTGCTGCATGATGCCTTCTCGCTGCTGGACCGTGCGAGTGTAGATGATGCGGGCAGCGGCGACGCCGTGTTCTTCCTGCTGCTTGCCTGCGGCGGGCTGTTCCTGTTCCTGCGCAACCTGACGAAGCGGCGCGGCGATCAGGACGCGTGAGGCGCCCGGTGTCGGCTTGCCCGTCGCGAAGCCTGCGGAAATAATGTCGTCCACGGCACGCCAGGCGCGCCGGATCATTCCACAGGGGGAATCCACGATGAGATTGCGGACACTCGCGGCCGCCGCATTGGCGTGCTCGCTGGCCGGTTGCGCCACCGGCTACCACAGCACGAGCAATCCGCTGCTCGGCTGGACCGGCGGCTACTGGGACCAGAAGGGCCCGGGCAGCACGATCAAGGTCGGCTTCGCCGGCAATGGCTTCATCAAGCCGGAAAAGGTCGGCATCTACCTGCTCTACCGCAGCGCGGAAGTGACGCAGCGCGAGGGCGGCACGCACTTCGTGCTGTATTCCTCGCTGTACGACGCCGTGGCCGATGTGCGCAGCACCGAGCGCAAGGTCAGCAGCACCTTCGGCAAGCCCGCGACGCATGCCTACATCTGGGTCGTGCCCGAAGGCGAGCGCGATGCGATTCCGGCGGCCGCCATCCTCGAACGTTACGCGGCAGAGGTGAAGGGCGCCGATGCCAAACCGACGACCGGCAAGGAGACTTCGCGATGACCCATCGTTCCCTGCGCATCGCGCTCGCCGGCCTCGTGCTGCTCGCCGGCTCCGGCTGCATGAGCGTGTACAAGCTCCCGGCCAACGCACCGTCCACCCTCATCGAAGTGCCGCGTGGCGTCACGTCCTGGATCTGCGCCGATACCGAGCCGCAGTCACTGCCCAGCAAGGACGGCCGCGCGCGGATCCCGGTCGGCCAGCGCATCGTCATCGGCGCGAATTTCGCCTCCAGCGACGGCTACATGAGCTACTACTGCTCGGCGAGCGCGAGCCTGGTGCCGACCCAGGACCACGAGTACCTGCAGGACTTCGAGACCGAGGGGAACCGCTGCTCGTCGCTGATCTACCGCAAGGCCCCGGACGACACGCGCATCGGCCTGGCCTTCGAGCCGACACTGAGCCCCGACAACAGCGCCTGCACCTACCGGAAGAAGCGCTAGCGCCGACGGACGAGATCCGGGCGAGAATGGCCGCGTTCCCGGGCCGGGCCACGAGACGCAGGACCATGCACCACGCCGAGCACTACCGCGCCATCTTCGACTTCATCGCCGGCATCGGCCTGCCGATCCGCGAGGCGGCCCTGCCCGAGGGCACGTTCCTGCCGGGCGTGGAACTGCGCGAGGGCGGGATCCTGGTCGACCCGGCGCGCCTGCAATGGCCGGGCGACCTGCTGCACGAGGCCGGGCACCTGGCGGTGCTGCCATCGCATGTGCGGCACATCGCCGAAGAGGACCAGCCCAACGCCGCTGATGCGGCGCATGCCGGCGAGACCGAGGCGATGGCCTGGGCCTACGCCGCCGTGCTCGAGATCGGCATCCCGGTCGAGGTCCTCATCCACGATGGCGGCTACCACGGCCGCGCGCGCGACCTGCTGCAGATGTATGCGTTCGGCGTGTATCCGGGCCTGCGCGGGCTCTGCGAAGCGGGGCTGGCGGCCGCGCCCGGATTCACGCCCGACTGCGGCGAGGTGCGCTACCCGCGCATGCTGAAGTGGTTGCGGGATTGAGCCGGCCGGAACCGCTCAATCCGCATCGCAGTTCGCGAGGAATTCGCTGATCGAGGTGTCGTCCAGGCCGGGCAGGGCCTCCCAGCACGGCTGGCCTGCGCGGCACTGGGTCATGCGCGCCCAGTGCGTGACCTGCAGGCGGTCGCTGCCGGTGGCCATCTGCATCTGGAGGACCGGGCCCGTCCGATCCTCGATCACCTCGCCGATGCCGGTGGTCAGCGTCGGCGAGCCGCTGCCGCCCGTGGTGTTGAAGGTGAGATAGACGCGGCCGTCGGGCGTGATCGAACCGATGAGGTACTGGCATTGCGGCGCCTGGTCATCGAGCTGGGCGACCACCGGGCCGAAGACGTAGCCGTTCTCGAAACGTTCGATGTGCCAGACCGTCTGGTCGCTGACCTGCGTGGCGTCGGATGGATCGCTCGTGCGCCAGCGGTAGGCGGGCAGCCCGTCCTGCGGCACGTACCAGTAGGTCCCGCCGTCGGCGGCGAGCCAGGCCCAGCGCTGCGAGGGGGATGGGGTGTCGCTGGCCAGCGGGGCGCCGGTCAGGCTGGAGAGCAGGAAGGCCAGTGCGAGGCCGATTGAACGCGTGGATGCCATGTCGCGACTCCCTGCGAGCGATGCGCTGCGGAGTCGCCAGTCTGGCCCAGGCCGTGGCGCCGTGCACCTCGCCGATCAGACAGCATGGTCGGCGAGGTGCTGCGTCCGGTGCCCTGTGTCGGGTGTCGTGCGCTTACTTGACGCGTTCGACCTTCGCCTTGGTGTTGTAACCCTTGACGCCCATGTACCAGACGTTGCCGATCATCGCCGGCTTCAGGGTGACTTCCGGGTTCTCCAGGCGCACGCCGCCCAGCTCGGCGTCGTCGATCTGGCGCCAGACATGGCCGTTGTCCAGCGTGTATTCGCGCCCACGGCGGAAACCGCGGAATTCGCCCTGCAGGCGGCCGGTGATCGGCTCCATCGAACCGAAGTGGAAGAAGCCCCGGTTCTCGTCCTCCACCTTCTTCTTCGCTTCGGTCGCGGCTTCGGTGGCGGCGGTGTCGATCTTGCGGCCGAGCCAGGTGTTGAGCTTCGCCAACTCCTCGGCGGACAGCTTGTCCAGGCCGGCGGCCTTGAATTCTTCGGGCGTCATGTCCTGTTCGATGGGCTTGCGCGCCAGCGCATCGGGCGAGAACGCGAAGGCGGCGAGCAGGGCGAGCGGCAGCAGCGGGCGAAGCATGGACATCGGTCTGTTCCTCGGGGCGGGTCCTCGCTAGTGTAGGCATTCCCCCCGACGATTGAACACGCGTGTCCGCTCCCGTTCCGACCCTGCCGGAAGCCTCGCTGGCCGCCTTGATGGCCCTGCCGGCCGTGGCGGCGATGGCGCCGGCCTGGCGCGAGGCGCTGGCCGAAGCGGCGCCGCCGGACGGTGTCGCGGCCGACGCGCTGCCGGCCGCACTGCCCGACACCCTGGACGCCCTGGCGCGGCTGAACGCCGAGGGCGACGTGGTGCTGGCGGCGCTGCTGCACGACCTGCCGGGCTGGCGGGCGCGGATCGAGCCGCAGCTCGCCAAGCGCTGGCCCACCGTGGCCACGCTGCTGGAAGGCCAGCGCGCCGCCGCGCAGGTCTGGACCCTGCATGCCGAGGCCGCCGGCGGCCGCAACGCCGAGGGCCTGCGCCGGCTGCTGCTGGTGATGGTGAAGGACCTGCGCGTGGTGCCGGTGCTGCTGGCGCGCCAGCTCGCGCTGATGCGCGATGCCGGCAGCCGGCCCGAGGCCGAGCGTCGCGCTCTGGCCAGGCTGACCCGCGACATCCACGCGCCACTCGCGAACCGGCTCGGCATCTGGCAGCTGAAGTGGGAGCTGGAAGACCTGGCCCTGCGCCACCTCGAGCCCGACACCTACAAGCGCATCGCGCGCTGGCTGGACGAGAAGCGCGGTGATCGCGAGCGCTACATCGAGCAGGTCAAGCGCGACCTGGGCGAGGCGATGCGCGCGCAGGGCATCGAGGCCGAGATCGCCGGGCGGCCCAAGCACATCAACAGCATCTGGAAGAAGATGCAGAAGAAGGGCGTGCCGATCGGCGAACTGTACGACCTGCGCGCGGTGCGGGTGATGGTGAAGGACGTGCCGTCCTGCTACGCCGCGCTGGGCGCGGTGCATGCGCTGTGGACGCCCATTCCCAGCGAGTTCGACGACTACATCGCGCGGCCCAAGAGCAACGACTACCGCTCGCTGCACACCGCCGTGGTCGGGCCCGAGGGCAAGACCCTGGAAGTGCAGATCCGCACCCACGAGATGCATGCGCAGGCCGAACTGGGCGTCGCCGCGCACTGGCGCTACAAGGAGGGCCGCAGCGCGCCCGCCGATGCCGGGCTGGACCGCAAGATCGAGTGGATGCGCCGCCTGCTGGAAGGCCCGCGCGAAGACGCCGCCGAACCCGGTGGCGACGCTGCCGGTCGCGACGAGGGCCTGCACGCCGCGTTCGACAGCGAACTGGTCGAGGACCGCATTTACACGCTCACGCCGCAGGGCGACGTGATCGACCTGCCGGTGGGCGCGACGCCGCTGGATTTCGCCTACCACGTGCACACGATGGTCGGTCACCGCTGCCGCGGCGCGAAGGTCGACGGTCGCATCGTGCCGCTCGATTACCGGCTGCACAGCGGCCAGCGCGTCGAGATCCTCACGGCGAAGACCGCCGAGCCGCGCCGCGACTGGCTGGTGGCCGCGAACGGTTTCCTCGCCAGCGGGCGTTCGCGCGACAAGGTGCGCGCCTGGTTCCACAAGCTGGACCGCGCGCGCAACGTGCAGGCCGGCAAGGAACTGCTCGACAAGGAACTGCGCCGGCTCTCGCTGCTGCATGCCGACCTCACGCCGCTGCTGTCGCGCTTCAACGCGCCGAGCGTGGACGACCTGTACGTGATGGTCGCGCTGGGCGATGCCGGGCCGCACCAGGTCGGACGCGCGCTGCTCGATCACGAACGCAGCCGCCAGGAAGCCGCATCGGCCCCGGCGGACGCCGCGCGCGGCGAGCTGGCACGGCCGCCGAAGGCGCTGGCGGCGCGCCCGCCGCCCAGCTCCGCGTTCACCGTGGTGGGCGTGGGCAACCTGCTGGTGCAGATCGCGCGCTGCTGCCAGCCGCTGCCGGGCGAGCCCATCGCCGGTTACCTGACCAAGGGGCGCGGGGTCAGCGTGCATCGCGCCGATTGCGCCTCGTTCCAGCGCCTGTCGACCCAGCAGCCCGACCGCGTGCTGCCGGTGGAGTGGGGGCGCAGCGGTGGCGGCTACGCGGTCGACGTGGCCGTGGATGCCGTCGACCGGCGCTGGTTGCTCAAGGACCTGACCAACCTGATCGCGCAGGACGACGCCCACGTGCTGTCGATGCACAGCGACGGCCTGGCCGGCAACCGCGTCCGCCTGCGCCTGCGGCTGCGCGTGCGCGACCACGAACAGCTCGCGCGCCTGCTCGGGCGCATCGACAGCCTGCCCGGCGTGGAGGAGGTGCGACGGGCGTGACGGAATCATGGCAGCCGTCATTCTTTTGTCATGTTCGGCGGCGATGCTGGCGTCAGTCCAAAAAGAGAGAGAAGCGCCTTCAACCAAACCCTCCAGGCAGTACACGTCGAACCCACGGCCCGAAGCCACTCGGGCGCGGATTTCGGTGCAGTCCTGATCGTCTTCCTGCTGTGGGCCTGCTTCGCCCAGTTGATACGCTGGCATCGCCGCACGACCTTCCTCGCGAAGCGACGGCACTGCATCGAGACGTACGTCTTCCCGCCCGAGGTCCTCGACGCGCTGCGCCGGACCTGGCCCGAACTCCGGGACTGGCAGATCGCCATGGCGCAGCGGGCCCTGCGCAGTTTCTTCATCGCCCATCTCGACGCCGGACCGGACAAGGTCCTGGCCATGCCTTCGAAGGCCACAGACGCGCTCTGGCACGCCTTCATCCTCGACACCCGCGCCTACCACGCCTTCTGCGACAGCGCCTTCGGTCGATACTTCCACCATCTTCCCGACTACCGCATGGCGGACGGTCCCGCATCGCGGTCCGTGGCCGCCATGGATGCGCTGTGGCGATCCACCTGCGAGCAGGCGGGCATCGATCCGCGTCGCGCCACGCGGCTGCCGATCCTGTTCGAGGTGGATCGCCTGCTGCGCCTGCCCGACGCGCCACGACACGACCCCGTCGCACTGAGCCGCGGATACGACACGCGACGCGGCCGCTTCGACTTCGTGCTGGAGATCGACCTGTCGGGCTGCGGGGGTGACGGCGGCGGGGACGGCGGGGGAGACGGATGCGGCGGTGGCTGCGGGGGTGGCGATTGAATGCGGTGGTCAGCGGCAGCGGCGCGGGTGCGCCGACTGCAGATCGCGCGGTACGGGTTTCCATACAACACGACACGACGACAAGAGGGGAGTGACCATGGACAAGATGCAGATGTTGCTTTCGGGTACCACCGCGCTGGGCCTGCTCTCGCTGGTGGGGGGCTGGCGCATCAAGCAGAAGCGCCAGCGCCTGCGCTGGAACCGCGAGTGGTTCATCCGTGAATACACCTTTCCATCGCATCTGGACGACAGCCTGCTCCGGGAGTATCCGATGCTCAGGCGCGAACAGCTGCCGCTGGTCCATCGCGCGATGCGCAGCTATTTCGCCTGCTGGCTGCAGGCCGGCTTCCGTCCGGTGGCCATGCCCTCGCGCCTGGTCGATGCGTACTGGCACGCCTTCATTCTCGACACGCGCGCCTATGCAGGGTTCTGCGAGACCGCATTCGGTCGTTTCTTCCATCATGTCCCCGCCGCAGTGGCCACGCAGGCGGGCGACATGGGCGAGGCGATGCAGCGCACCTGGCGATTGTGCTGCGCGCAGGAACTGATTCCGCTCGACGCACCGGCCGGCGTGCCGCAGCTGTTCGAGATCGATGTGCGCATCGGCATCCCCGACGCGATGCGCCACGACTTCGAATCGCTGCGCAAGGCCTCCACGGACGGCAACGCCTGTTCGAGCGGTTGCGGTGGCACGAGCAACTGCGGCGGCGGCAGTCACCGCAGCGACAACGACCATGGCGACAGCGACGGTGGCGGCAGCGATGGTGGAGATGGCGGCGGAGGCTGCGGCGGCGACTGACACGCTCTATGCTGCAGCGGTGAATCGCGATCTCCGCACCACGACCGCAGCGCGCCGCCGCTGGGCCCGATGGCCCTTGCTGCTGGCGGGCACCGCGCTGCTGCTGGCGGTCGTGCTCGTCCTGACCGCGCGCGGCCCGTGGAGCGAGCATCTCTGGCCCGAGGCCGAAGCCGAAACCCTGCGCCGGCAGGCGGATGTCGCACTGGCGCGCGGGCACCTGACCGCCGCCGACGGCAGCGGCGCCCGCGAACTCTATGAAGCCGCGATGGCGATGGACCCGGACCGCGCCGAATCGCGCGCGGGCCTGGCCCGGGTGGCGGCAGCGGCCCTGCAGCATGCGGATCGCGCACTGGCGCAGGGCGACCTCGACACGGCGACACGTTTCCTTGCCCTCGCGCGCTCGCTGTCCGCACCGCGCGCCGGCACCGATGCGCTGGCCGATCGCCTGCGTCGCCGCGAACTGGCGATCGCCGGCATCGACGGGATGCTGCGCGATGCCGCAGAAGCCAGCGCGCAAGGCCTGCTCGACGGCGACCCGCGCGCCGCGCTGCCGCTGTACCGGCGCATCCTCGAACTCCAGCCCGGTCACCTGCAGGCGCTGGAAGGTCGCGAGGACGCGCTCTCCGCGCTGCTGGCCCAGGCGGGCGATGCCCTGCGCCGCGAGGACACCGCGCGCGCCGCCGCGCTGATCGCGACCGCGCGCGGCTACGACGCAGGCCATGCCGATGTGCCGGAACTCCAGGAAGGGCTGGTGCGCGTCGCCGAAAGCCTGCGTCGTCGCGGCGACCGTGCCCTGCGCGATGGCCACACCGACCGCGCCACCGAGGCGTACCGACGCTGGCGCGAGAGTGGCGTCGATGTCGACGCCGCGGACCGGGCGCTCGCCGAAGTCGCCGCGCTGCACCTGGCGCGGATGCGCGCGGCGCTGTCTGCCGGACGCCTCGATCGCGCCCGCAGCGAATTCGCGGCAGCGGCCGAATTGCCGGTCGAGGCCCACGTCCTGCGCGAGGCCCGGCTGCAGCTGCGTCGCGCCGAGCGCATGCCCGCGCTCGCGGACACGCTGTCGCCCGCGCAGCGCGCGCGTCGCCTGCGCACGCTGCTCGACGACGCACAGCGCGCCGAAGCCGCAGGCGACTGGCTCACGCCGCCGGGCGAGAGCGCCTTCGACCGGCTCCGCGCCGCACGCGCGCTGGCGCCGGACGATCCCGCCGTGCTCGCCGCGACGACGAAGCTGCAGCGCCACGCCCGCGCCTGCTTCGCGAACGAACTGCGCGACAACCGCCTGCAGCGCGCCCGCGTCTGCCTCGACGCCTGGGCCGCGCTCGACGGCGACCGCCGCGCCATCGCGCAGTCGCGCACCGACCTCGCGCAACGCTGGATCGCCGTCGGCGAAGAACGCCTCGGCCGCGGTGAACTCCCCGACGCCCGCGCCGCCCACGACACCGCCCGCGCCTTCGACGCCGCCCTCGACGGCCTCCACGACTTCGACGCCCGCCTGCGCGCAGCGGAAGCGGTGGTGCGCTGAAGCGGGCCAACGTCGGGCGCCTTGGCGCATCTGCAGGCCGCGCACGCGATCGCGCAGGCGTTGTGGCTTCTGCCGTGAATGCGCTTTCGCTTTGTAGGAGGGCGTTCAGGCCCGAGCTCTCCTTGTTTTTGTCAGGGAATCAAAAAGCTCGGGCCTGGTTTTCAACAGCCGAATGGCTGGTCAGGCCCTCCTACAAAAGCGGGACTGCCGCTTGTCTTCCTCCCCCGCGTGCGGGGGAGGATCGAGGTGGGGGCACGCAACGTCACCACTTACAGCCCCCCATCCCGGCCTTCCCCCGCGCGCGGGGGAAGGTGAAAAGCGCGTGCGGTGGTAGGTGAACGCGGCGCTTCAGGCGCGCCCCAGAAACACCCGTCGCACCGTGTCCCGCGCGGCATCCAGCGAGAAATGCGCGGCGACGCTGTGCAGGCCGTTGCGCGACAGCGTGGTCCACAGGGCTTCGTCGCGATACAGGCGCGCCACGGCGTCGGCGAAGGCGTCGGGGGTGTCGCCGACGAGGACGTCATCGCCGTCGCGGAGGTGCATGCCTTCGACCGCGCAGGCGGTGGCGACGACGGGCTGGCCGTGGGCCATGCTCAGGTTGACCTTGCCCTTGACGCCGGCGCCGTAGCGCAGCGGGGCGACGGCGATGCGGCAGCCGTCCATGTACGGGTCGATGTCGGCGACGTGGCCGTGGACGATCACGCCGGGCACGGCGGCGAGTGCCTGGATGTCCGGCGGCGTGTGGCTGCCGATGCAGTGGAACTGCACGTCCGGCAGGCGTTCGCGGATGCGCGGGAAGGCCTCGCGGACGAACCACCGCACGGCGTCGACGTTGGGTGGATGGCGGAAGCCGCCGACGAACACCAGGTCGTGGCGATCGGCGAAGGGCTTGCCCGCGCCGGCGACCCGATGCAGGTTCGACAGGATCTCGACCTGTGCCGATGGCGCATCGGTGCGCAGCAGTTCGCGTTCGACCTCGCTGACCACCAGGGTCGCGTCGCACTTCGCGATGACGCCCAGTTCCAGTGCGCGCGTGCGTTCGGCCGCGCGCGCCAGCGCGGCGTCACCCGCGACCTCGGCGCCGCGTCGCTCGCGCAGGTAGTGCAGGTCGACGGTGTCGAAGATCAGCCGGGCCTGCGGCGCGTGCGCGCGGATCAGCGGAATGAATTCGCTGGCGACGTAGTGGCGGCTCACCATCACCGCATCGAAGCGATGGCCGTGCTCGCGCAGCCAGGCCGGTGCGCGCGCGGCGAACGGCGCGTGCCAGGCTTCGACGCCCATCCGCTGCAGCTCGGTCGCGTAGGGTTCGACCCTGTGGCGGTCGGCTGGCAGGAATACCACGTGCGCGCCTTCCTCGCGGAGCAGGCGCATCAGGTTCACGAGGCGCAGCGAACCGGAATCGTGGTCCGGGCGCGGCGTCTGCGCATCGATCACCAGGATCTGCTTCTGCTGGCGGTGCAGCAGGGCGGGCGTCGGCACGGTGTTCGCGGGCAGGTGCGAGGCCAGCGCCGTGGCGCGATGGGCGGCGAAGGTGTCGCGATTGCGCACCTGGTAGGCCTTCATGCCGACCTGGGTGTCGGTGCCGGCGGTGCCGCCTTCGACGTGGATCACCCGCGATGCGGGTTGGTAGACGACGCGATGCCCGGCGGCGCGCACGGCGAAGGCCAGGTCGGTGTCTTCGTAGTAGGCGGGCGCATAGCGCGTGTCGAAGCCGCCGAGCGCGGCGAACAGCGCGCGCGGGATCGCGATCGCGGCGCCGCTGGCGTAGTCGCAGTCGCGCAGGTAGGCGAAGCGCGGGTCCTCGGGCGATTCGAACTTGCCGTAGTTCCAGCCGCTGCCGTCGGCGAAGACCACGCCGCCGGCTTCCTGCAGGCGGCCGTCGGGATAGAGCAGCTGCGCGCCGACCAGGCCGGTGCCCGGTTCCTGTGCGAAGGTGTCGAGCAACGCCTCCAGCCAGCCGGGTTGCGGGACAGTGTCGTTGTTCAGGAAGACGAGATGCTCGCCGCGCGCCAGCGAGGCCCCGTCGTTGCAGGCGGCGATGAAGCCGCCGTTCGCGGTGCGGCGGTGGTAGCGCACGCCGGCGATGCGGGGCAGGGCGTCGGCGGTCTCGTCGCGGCTGCCGTCGTCGATCACGATGACCTCGAACGCGGTGGCCGGCGGATGCGCCGCCAGCGCGCGCAGGCAGGCGAGGGTGTGCGCGAACTGGTTGTAGACCGGGATCAGGAGGCTCGCGACCGGGGCCTCGGATGTCGGCACGGCGAAGGGCGCGAACGGCGTGGCCTCGGGCAGGTAGAGCTGCGAAGGCGGCAGGGGCGTGGCCCGGCGGAACTGCGCCCGGGTGCGGTCCCATGTCGCCCGCCAGCCGCGGGCGCGGAGGCTGGTCCAGCCGCGCCTGATCAGTCCGAGGCCGCGAAGGAACATGAACCGCAGGTCGGCGGGCGAAACGGACATCCTTGAACGACTCCTGCGGTGCGGTGGCGTGGGTGACGATGGGCCCGGGTGGCGATCGTCGGCACCCTGCTAGACTCGGCTGGCATTTTCGCATCATTGCCCCGCACGCAGCCGACTCCCGACCGAATGGCCCGAAAAGACGATTCAGACGACCTCGACGACGATCTCGACGACGACCTCACCGAAGAGGGCGACGACGCGGGCGCCGCACCCGGCTGGCGGCGCAGGCTCCTGCGCTGGACGGCGGTGGTCGTCGCGGTGGGCCTGGGCTTCCTGATTCCGTACACGCTGTACCTAAACCACCAGGTCACGGTGCGCTTCGGCGAGCTGCGCTGGCAGCTGCCGACCCGCGTCTACGCCCGTCCGCTGGTGCTGGCCCCGGGGCTGGCGATGGACGCGCGCACGCTGAAGACCGAACTCGATGCCGCGTCCTACCGCGACGATGGCAAGGGCGAGAAGCCCGGCACCTACGGCAAGGACGGCAACCGCTGGCGCATCTCCAGCCGCGGCTATCTGGACGTGGATGGCCGCATCGGCCCCAGTCGGATCGAAGCCGTGGTCGCCGGTGGCCGCGTGCAGTCCGTGCGCGACCTGCAGCGCGGGCGCACGGTGAAATCGGTCCGCCTCGACCCCGCGCGCATCGCCACGCTGTACGGCCAGAAGCAGGAAGAGCGCCGCCTGGTGCGGATCAGCGAAGTCCCGCCGATCCTCACCGACACCCTGCAGGCGGTGGAGGACCGCGATTTCGCCCGCCACCACGGCATCGACCCCAGCGGCATGGTCCGCGCCCTGTTCGTCACGGTGAAGACCGGCGGCGACGTGAAGCAGGGCGCCAGCACCCTGACCCAGCAGCTGGCGCGCTCGGGCCTGCTCGGCATCGGCAAGGAACAGACCCTCAGCCGCAAGTTCAACGAGATCCTGTATGCCCTGCTGATCGACGCCCGCTACGACAAGGGCGTGATCCTCGAGACGTACATGAACCAGGTCGACATCGGCCAGCGCGGTTCGCAGGCCATCCACGGCTTCGCGTCCGGCGCGGAGTTCTATTTCGGCCGGCAGATCGACGACCTCACCACCGAACAGGTCGCGCTGCTGGTGGGCCTGGTCAAGGGCCCCTCCTGGTACAACCCGCGCCGCAACCCCGAGCGGGCGCTCGACCGCCGCAACCTGGTGCTGAAGAAGATGCTGGAGACCGGCATCATCGACCAGAAGGAATACGACCGCGCGGTGAAGACGCCGCTGGGCGTGACCGAAGTGCCGGGCAGCATGGTCGCCAACCGCTTCCCGGCCTATGTCGACCTGGTGCGCCGCCAGCTGGCGCGCGACTACTCCGAAGAGGAGCTGTCCGGCGCCGGCCTGACCGTGATGACCGGCATGTCGCCGTCCGCGCAGGCCTACGCCGAAGGCGCGGTGACGCGCACGATGAAGGCGCTGGGCACGAATTCGAAGCGCCCGCCGCTGCAGGCCGGCGTGGTGGTCACCGACGTGCACACCGGCCAGGTGGTGGCGGTGATCGGCAGCCGCAGCTTCGAGGAGCACGGCTTCAATCGCGCGGTGCAGGCGCAGCGCCCGGTGGGCTCGCTGCTCAAGCCCTTCGTGTACCTGCTCGCGCTGGCCCAGCCGGACAAGTATTCGCTGGCGACGGTGATCGACGATTCGCCGGTGACCGTGACCCTGGACAACGGCCGCCGCTGGAACCCCGGCAATTCCGACGGCCGCAGCCACGGCAGCGTGCGCATGATCGATGCGCTCGCGATGTCCTACAACCAGTCCACGGTGCGCGTGGGCATGGACGTCGGCACCGAGCGCCTGCGCGAACTGCTGCGCACCGTGGCAGGCATCGAGGCCGGCACCAATCCCTCGGTCATCCTCGGCTCGCTCGACCAGAGTCCGTACGCGATGGCGCAGCTCTACCAGTTCCTGGCGTCCGGCGGCGAGATCCAGCCGCTGCATGCGGTGCGCGGCGTGCTCGACGGCAACGGCAAGGCGCTCAACCGCTACGACGTGGCACCCAAGCCCGCGCAGCCGGGCGATGCCGTGGCCGCGCGCCTGGTGACCTCGGCGCTGCAGCATGCCGTGACCTCGGGCACCGCGCGGCCGCTGCTCAGCGACGGCCTGGGCCGCCTGCAGCCGGCCGGCAAGACCGGCACCAGCAACGACAGCCGCGACAGCTGGTTCGCCGGCTGGACCGGCGACCACCTGGCGGTGGTCTGGGTCGGCAACGACCAGAACGCGCCCACCGGCCTGTACGGCGCCACCGGCGCGATGCGCGTCTGGTCCGGCCTGTTCTCGCGCCTGCCCACCGCGCCGCTGCAGGTCGGCGGCAAGGGCGTCGACTGGGTGTGGATCCGCAGCGACGGCCACGCCACCGATCCGGGCTGCCCGGATGCCCGCCGCATCGGCTTCGTGAGCGGCTTCGCGCCGGAATACCAGCCCTGCCTGCTCGCCGAGGAGGGCGAGGTCGAGGCGGGCGCGGAAGGCGAGGAGCGCGGCTTCTGGAGCAAGCTCTTCGGCATCGGCGAAGACAGGCAGGACAGCCCGCCGCCGCCCGACAACGCACCGAATCCGCCCGCGCCATGAGCCTGCCCTTGCGTCATCTGCCTCTCTTTCTCGTCGTCGCCTTGATCGCGACCGCCTGCGGCACCGCGCCGCCGGTGCAGCGCTGGGTCGGCCCGGCGCCCGAGGCCCTCGTCGCCGAGATCCGCCAGGCCGGCAAGGCCGCGCCGGACGAACTCGACGTGCAGCCGCTGCGCGACCCGATGGTCGAGGACCTGCGCGTGCAGGCCGTCGCCGCCGAACGCGCGCAGCGCCATGCCGATGCCGCCGCCGCGCTCGACAAGGCGCTGTCGATCTCGCCCGACGATCCGGCGCTGCTGCAGGAGCGCGCCGAAGTCGCGGTGCTGCAGCAGGACCTCGCCCGCGCCGCGACCCTGGCCCGGCGCGCGTTCGACATCGGCGCGAAGGTCGGCCCGCTGTGCCGTCGCCACTGGGCGACGATCCGCCAGCGCATCGCCCTCGACCTGCGCCTGCTCGATGCCCAGGCAGCGGCCAAACCGCTGAAGGGCGAGAAGCTCGACGCGTGGACGCAGGCGAAGGCGCGACTGGCGCTGGAAGCCACCGAGGCCGAGCAGGCGCAGGCCGCCTGCACGCTCACCGGCCCGCCGCGGTACTGAGCGCAGCGACAGGCACGGATCGATGCACGGATTCGAAGACGACGTCCGCAGCGGCGACGATGCGGACGACCGAGACGCCGCATCCCCGCGTTCGGTGTTCGCGCGCGCCGCGCGCGATGCGCTGCGCGAGGGCGGCGCACTGGCCGACGCGATCCCGGGCTTCGCCCCGCGCGCGCCGCAGCAGCAGCTGTCGATGGCCATCGCCGAGACCGTCGAGGATCGCGCGGTGCTGCTCGCCGAGGCCGGCACCGGCACCGGCAAGACCTTCGCCTATCTCGTGCCGGCGCTGCTCTCGGGCCTGAAGACCATCGTCTCGACCGGCACGCGCGCGCTGCAGGACCAGCTCTACCACCGCGACCTGCCGCGCGTCCGCGACGCGCTGGGCAAGGGCGTGAAGACCGCGCTGCTCAAGGGCCGCGCGAACTACCTGTGCCGCTACCGGCTGGAAAAGAGCAAGGGCGAACCACGCTTCACGACGAAGGAGCAGATCACCCAGTTCCAGCGCATCGTGCAGTGGAGCGGGCGTACGCGACTGGGCGATCTCGCCGAACTCGACGCGCTGCCCGAGGATTCGCCGCTGATCCCGATGGTCACCTCGACCACCGACAACTGCCTCGGCAGCGAATGCCCGTTCTGGGAGGACTGCTTCGTCGTCCAGGCGCGCCAGCGCGCGCAGGCGGCGGACGTCGTGGTCGTGAACCATCACCTGCTGCTCGCCGACCTGGCGCTGAAGCAGGAAGGGTTCGGCGAAATCCTGCCGGGCGCGCAGGTGTTCGTGGTCGACGAGGCCCACCAGTTGCCCGAGCTTGCCGCGCAGTTCTTCGGTGAAGGCCTGAGCGCGCGCCCGCTGGTCGAACTGGCCCGCGACGCGCAGGGCGAAGCCAAGTCCGTGACCGGTGCGCTCGCCGTGGTGCAGGCGCCCTCGCGCGATCTCGAAGAGGCCACGCGGGCGATGCGTGCGGCGATGGAGGGATTGCCCGCGCGCGGCACGCGCGGCCGCGCATTGCAGCAGCCGGGCGTGTTCGAGGCCCTGTCCGCGCTCGATGACGCGCTGTGCGCCTTCATCGATGCGGTGGCGCCGCTGTGCGAGGCCTCGCCGGGCTTCGACGCCTGCCATGCGCGTGCGATCGAGCAGCGCGCGCGCCTGCTGCGCTGGGCGCCGCCGGACTTCGCGCGTCGTCATCTCGACGCGCAGGGCGACGCGGATGCGACGGGATCGACCGTCGCGCTCGCGCTGCCGTCGACGCAGGTCGATCAGCCGCTCGACGTCGCCGTCGACGATGTCGCCCAGGACCTCGACACCACCATCGACGAGAAGAAACTCTGGGACGTGCGCTGGTACGAACTCTCGCCGCGCGGCTTCCGCTTCCAGCGCACGCCGCTGGACGTGTCCGGGCCGCTGCGCGCGCATCGCGAGCAGTCTCGTGCGGCCTGGGTGTTCACCTCGGCGACGCTGGCGGTGGCCGGCGGTTTCGATCATCTGAGCGAACGCCTTGGCCTGGACGCACCGCGCACGCTGATCGCGCCCAGTCCCTTCGACTGGCCGCACCAGGCGCTGTGCTACCTGCCGCCGCGCATGCCCGAGCCGAATTCCCGCGACTACACCCTGGCTGTCATCGATGCGGTGCGCCCCGTGCTCGAAGCCTCGAACGGCCGCGCCTTCGTGCTGTTCGCCTCGCATCGCGCGCTGCGCGAAGCCGCCGACCTGCTGCGCGTGGACAGCCCGTGGCCGCTGTTCGTGCAGGGCGATGCGCCGCGCTCGGTGCTGCTGCAGCGCTTCCGCGATTCCGGCAACGGCGTGCTGCTCGGCGCCGCCAGTTTCCGCGAAGGCGTGGACGTGGCCGGCGATGCGCTGAGCGTGGTCGTGATCGACAAACTGCCGTTCGCCGCGCCCGACGATCCGGTGTTCGAGGCGCGCCTGGATGCGATCCGTCGCGACGGCGGCAATCCCTTCCGCGACGAGCAACTGCCGCAGGCGGTGATCGCGCTCAAGCAGGGCGTCGGCCGCCTGATCCGCACCGAGACCGATCGCGGCGTGCTGGTGCTGTGCGACCCGCGCCTGATCGGCAAATCCTACGGCCGCACCTTCCTCGACTCGCTGCCGCCGTTCGCACGCACACGCTCGCTGGACGAGGTGCGGGCGTTCTTCTCGTCGCCTGTCGATCAGGACCTTGCGCAGGCCGCGACCCCGTCCGACCTACAATGACGCCATGAAGCTCCTCGCCTTCGAACTCTCCACCGAAGCCTGCTCCGTCGCCCTGTGGGTCGACGGCGACGTGCGCGAGCGCCACGAGATCGCGCCGCGCCGCCACGCCGAACTGGCCCTGCCGTGGGCGGATGCACTGCTCGCCGAGGCCGGGCTGGCGAAGTCGCAGCTCGACGCCATCGCCGTCGGCCGCGGCCCCGGCGCCTTCACCGGCGTGCGCCTGGGCATCTCGATCGCGCAGGGCATCGCCCTGGCGCTGGACCGTCCGGCCCTGCCGGTGTCCACGCTCGCCGCGCTGGCGATGCGAGCAATCACGCTCCCCCCCCCCGCGTGCGGGGGGAGAGGAGGCGCGTTTGCGAGGCACTGCCTCGCGTGCCGACGAGCGCACGAGCGCATTGCGCGAGGGCCGGGCGGGTTGGGGTGGGGGCATGAAGGAAACGCGCGTCCTCGCCGCGATCGACGCGCGCATGCAGGAGGTCTACGCCGCCGCGTACGTGTTCGAAGCCGGCGACGATGGCGTGCTGGTGCCGCGCGCGCTCGATGCCGAGCGCGTGCAGCCGCCGGATGCGGTGGCGCTGCCCGACGACGGCGATGGCTGGCTGGGCGTCGGCACCGGCTTCGCCGCGCAGGCCGGCGCCCTGCATGAACGTCTCGGTACGCGACTGCACGCGGTCGACGCCGAAGCCCTGCCGCATGCCGGCGACGTGGCGCGACTGGCCCACGGGGCCTGGCGGCGCGGCGAAGCGATCGCCCCGGACCTGCTGGAGCCCGCCTACCTGCGCAACAACGTCGCCCTGACCATCGCCGAGCAGCAGGCCCTGCGCGCCTCGCGGGCTTGAGGGGGCTCGCGGGACCTGTTCCGCCCACGATTCCTGCCATCCCTCGCCTGCGGCTCGGGATGACAGTCGTTGGCGTTGCCGCGCAGCACGGATAGCCCATCAGTCACAGGAACTCGGTGCGTCGGCTCCGGTCGATTCCCTCATCACCTTTCGAGGACGCCCCGATGACCGAACCTGCCGCCGCTGTCCGGCCCACGCCCTGGTGGCGTGGCGAATGGGCCTCTCTGGTCGCGATGCTGCTGCTGCTGACCCTGGCGCGCACCTCGTTCGCGAACCACTACCAGGTGCCCAGCGGCTCGATGGAGCCGAACCTGATGCCCGGCGACCGCGTCGCGGTGAACATGATGGCCTACGGCCTGCGCGTGCCCTTCACCGACATCGAGCTGTACGACCGCGGCGAGCCCGTGCCCGGCGATGTCGTCGTGTTCAAGTCGCCGCAGGACGGCACGCGGCTGATCAAGCGCGTGGTCGCCGTCGGCGGGCAGACCGTCGCGCTGCACGACGGCCGCCTCTGGGTCGACGGCCAGCCGCTGTTCGACGCCGCCGCCACCGAAGTCGAACATTTCGGCGACCGCGCGGTGACGCTCAACCTCGCGCACGGCGGTGGCCCGGACATCGACGGCCTCGCGATTCCCGAGGGCATGGCCCTGGTGCTCGGCGACCATCGCGGCAACAGCCAGGATGGCCGCTTCTTCGGGCTGGTGCCGACGAAATCGCTGTACGCACGCGCCGAAGCCGTCTACTACCGCAGCGGCGAGGGTTTCGGCTGGACGCGGCTGTAATCCCGCTTTTCGTAGAGCGGAGCTTGCTCCGCTCATTGCCTCCGGGGAGTCGCCCTCTTAGAGCGGAGCTTGCTCCGCTCGGGCATCCCCTGGAGAAGCGAGCGGAGCAAGCTCCGCTCTACAGGACGGTCACGAGCCATAACGGGGTCAGGTTCACTTCGCGCGAAGTGAACCTGACCCAGTTATCTGCGTTATGCGAGCTTTTTCAATATCGAAGATCAAGCGCTCGGGCCTGAAGGCCCTCCTGCAACAACCGTTGCCCCGCTGGGACATTTCCCTGAGAAGCGAGCGGAGCTGCGCTCCGCTCTACAGGACGCTCACCGCTGCGCGCATGCGCATCACTCGTCGATCAGCTCGCCGCCCGGCAGGAATTGCCAGGTGCGCACGACGTTGAGGATGTCCGGGTCTTCCTTGGTCTTCGGCAGGGGCGGGTAGGGCTCGGCCAGTTTCGCGATGCGCAGCGCCGATTCGTCGAGCAGCGGGATGCCGCTGGACTGCACGATGTCCGCGCGCTCCACCGAGCCGTTGCGACGGATGCCGACGTTGATGACCACGGTGCCGGCGAGCTTCCGGCGCCGGGCCTCGTCGGGATAGTTGAGGTTGCCCACGCGCTCGGCGCGGTCGACCCAGGCGCGCAGGTAGTTCGCCCAGGCGTATTCCTGGGTGCTGGCCGAGACGAACTTGCGCGTCGGCCGCTTCGCGTAGCGCGAGGAGCGCAGGTGGATCTCGGCCGCCAGCCGGGCCATCGCCATGTCGTGCTCGATCTTCTGCTCGCCGTCGCGCTGGGTGGTGGGCGTAGAACGGCGGTCGCGGCTCGGGGTCGGCAGGCGGACCTCGCTGGTCGGGCTGCTGATCACCCGCGCCTCCGGCGGTGGCTGCGGTGCCGGCGACTGGGCGCGCACGGTCTGCGGCGCCACCCCGGCCTCGATCTGCGGCACGGTGCCCGGCTGCGGGTCGCGGGGGCGGCTGGCCTTGTCGTGGTCGCCGCCGCCCTGGTTGCTGGCCTGGGCCAGGAAGTCGGCCTGCTTCGGGGTCAGCGGGCTGCGGGTCTGGGTGAGCATCACGTCCAGCATCGGGACCACCGGGGCCGCGCGCTCCAGCGCAAAGCCCAGGCCCAGGATCAGCAGGCCGTGGACCAGCACCGACAGGACCAGGGTGGCCCCGAGGCGTTCGTTCTCACCGATCACCGGCGCGGCGGGGAGGGGGACGGCGCTCATCGCGTCAGGCGTCCGCCTCCAGGGCGTCGAACAGCTGGCCGGCGATGTTCAGGCCGAACTGCTTGTCCAGCTCGCGGATGCAGGTCGGGCTGGTCACGTTGACCTCGGTCAGGTAGTCGCCGATCACGTCCAGGCCGACGAAGCGCATGCCGCGCCGCTTCATCTCCGGGCCGACCTGGGCGGCGATCCAGCGGTCGCGCTCGGTCAGCGGGCGGCCCTCGCCGCGTCCGCCGGCGGCCAGGTTGCCGCGGAACTCGTCGCCCTGCGGGATCCGCGCCAGGCAGTAGTCCACCGGCACGCCGTCGATCAGCAGGATGCGCTTGTCGCCGGAGACGATCTCCGGGATGTAGCGCTGGGCCATGGCCAGATGCTGGTCCCCGGCGGTCAGGGTCTCCAGGATCACGTTCAGGTTCGGGTCCCCGGCGCGGGCGCGGAAGATCGAGCGCCCGCCCATGCCGTCCAGCGTCTTCAGCACAGCATCGCCATGTTCCGCGACGAACTTCTTGATTTCACTGGAATTCCTGCTGACGATCGTGGCCGGGCAGCAGTGCGGGAACTCCAGCGCGGTCAGCTTCTCGTTGTGGTCGCGCAGGCCGCGCGGGTCGTTCACGACCAGGGCGCCGGCCTGCTGGGCGAAGCTGAGGATGTGGGTGTCGTGCAGGAAGTCGGCATCGACCGGCGGATCCTTGCGCATCAGGATCAGGTCGGCCGCTCCCAGCGCACGTTGTGACTTGGGTCCGATTTCGAACCAGCCCGCGGGGTCGTCGCGGACGGTCAGCGGCGCGACCTCGGCGACCGCGGCACCGCCGCTCATCGCCAGTCCGCCCGGTGTGACGTAAAAGAGTCGATACTGACGCTGCTGGGCTTCCAGCAACATCGCAAATGTGGAGTCCTTCGCAATTTTGATCGATGCGATCGGGTCCATGACCACGACCACATCGCGCGCAAGCTTCGCCATTCCGCCTTCTCTCCGCCCTTCGAACGGGTGGATGGTAACAAGTCGGCACCACCTGCCGTGCGATTGGCCGGGAAATTGCTAACAAACCTTGACAGTCCAGCTTCAGACTGGGATATAGGTGGCTGAAAATGATGGCAAACCAGCTGCTACGACACCCGGTGTCGGACGCATGGGGAAACGCGATGACGCAAGACGAGAATTCCGCCGGAGGCCTGCAGGGTTTGCGGGTGATGGTGATCGACGACTCGAAGACCATCCGGCGCACCGCCGAGACCCTGCTCAAGCGCGAGGGGGCCGAAGTGGTGACCGCGACCGACGGTTTCGAGGCCCTGGCCAAGATCGCCGACCAGCGACCGCAGATCATCTTCGTCGACATCATGATGCCGCGACTCGACGGCTATCAGACCTGCGCGCTGATCAAGAACAACCAGATCTTCAAGCACACGCCCGTCATCATGCTGTCCTCCAAGGACGGCCTGTTCGACAAGGCGCGTGGCCGCATCGTCGGCTCCGAGCAGTACCTCACCAAGCCATTCACCCGTGAAGAACTGCTCGAAGCCATCCGCACGCACGTCAACGCCTGACCGGGGGGTAAGGCAACCATGGCTCGTATCCTGCTGATTGAAGATTCGCCGACCGACACCGCAGTGCTCACCCGCCTGCTGGAGAAGCACGGTCATCAGGTCCTGGCATCCACCAGCGCCGAGGACGGCATCGAGGTCTGCAAGAGGGAATTGCCGGACGTGGTGCTCATGGATGTGGTGCTGCCGGGCATGAACGGCTTCCAGGCGACGCGCGCGATCACCCGCGAGTCGTCGACCAAGCACATCCCGGTGCTGATCGTCAGCACCAAGGGCATGGACACCGACCGCGCCTGGGGCATGCGTCAGGGCGCGCGCGACTACATCGTGAAGCCACCGAACGAGGACGCCCTGATCGCGCGGATCGACCAACTCCTGGGGAACGGGACATGAGCGCAGAGGACCTGGACATCGACGGCGCGCCGTCCGATGACGCCATCGCCCCGCCGGCCATGCCGACGGTCGATGCGTTCGAGACGCTCGCCGAGTACGAACGGCGCAGCCTGGCCCACGTCGCGGGCCTGCCCGAGCAGCTGCAGGCGGCCGGCCTGTGGCGCGGCATCGGCTACCGCATCGGTCGCCACCGCCTGGTCTCGGGTTACGAGGCCGTGGCCGAAATCATCACCGTCCCCCAGATCACACCGGTGCCCGGCGCGCAGCCGTGGATGCTCGGGGTCGCCAACGTGCGCAGCAACCTGCTGCCGGTGGTCGATCTCAAGCAGTTCCTCGAAGGCGCGCGCTCGGTCATCCATGAGGGACACCAGAAGGTCATGGTGCTGCGCCAGCCCGGCGGCGATGTCGCCGTGACCATCGACGAACTGTACGGCCAGCGTTCCTTCATGGAGGATCAGCTGGTCGACGCCGAAGGCGTGGCCGAAGGCCGCTACTCCGGACTGATCGAACGCGCTTACCAGGTGGCGGAGGATGTGTGGGGCGTCTTCAGCCTCGATCGCCTCGTCCGCACGCCCGAATTCCGTCATGCCGCCGTCTGACGGCACGCCCATTCACAGCATCAGTTAAAACAACGTAGATCGAGGCTAGAACCATGAGCACTCCGATGGACACCGTCGCCGGCAAAGGCCGCGCCCAGAGCACCTCCCTGTGGTTGTGGGTCCTGGTCGTCTCGCTGCTCGTCTTCGCGGGCAACACCGGCTACGCGCTGTACAAGACGGCGCGGTTCGGCGGGGCCAACACCGCGGCCTCGAACCTGCAGGTGAATTCGCAGAAGCTGGCGAACCAGAGCCGAGAGGCCGTCAACGGCGACGCGGCGGCCTTCAAGGCGGTCCGCGCGACCAAGGCGCAGATCGAAGCCGACGTGAAGCTGCTCAACGATCGCTTCGGCAGCGCGATGGACGTGTCCGGTCCGATCGGCGCGGCCACCGCGACCTGGGTGCCGATGGGCAAGAGCGCCGACCAGATTCTCGCCTCGGAAAGCGCGGTGCTCGCGCTGGCCGGCAACGCGAAGAACTTCACCGACCGCGTCCCGCAGCTGCAGGCGCAGCTCGACGAAATGGGCCGCGCGATGTCGTCCACCGGTTCGGCGCCCTCGCAGGTGTTCATGGCGGTGCGCCAGTCGGTGCTCGCGGCGTCGATGGCCAAGAGCGTCGCGGAAATGCGCGCAGGCGGCACCGGCGCATCGGTGGCCGGCGAGCGGCTCGTCCGCGATGCCGGCGTGTTCGCCCAGGTGCTCAACGGCCTGCGCGAAGGCGACCAGGCGATGGGCGTGCAGAAGCTCACCAATCCCACCGCGCTGGCCACGCTGAACCAGGCCACCACGCTGTGGGTGGAGATGAAGAAGGACCTCGACGCGATCGTCGAATCCTCCGACAAGCTGTTCCGCGCGCAGACCGCCGCGACCGACCTCACCACCGGCTCGAACCGCCTGCTCGACGACAGCGTGAAGCTGTTCAGCGCCTTCACCGCGTTCAGCTCCGCTGGCGAAGGCAACATCTTCGGCATCGGCAGCCTGCCGATCAGCGTGCTCTCCGGCCTGCTGGCGGCGATCTCGATCCTCTTCCTGGTGGTCTCGCTGAACCGCGCGCAGCGCCGCCGGTACGAGAGCTCGATGGAACTCAACAATCGTAACCAGGAGGCGATCATGCGCCTGCTGGACGAAATGGGTTCGCTCGCGGAAGGCGACCTCACCGTGAAGGCGACCGTGACCGAGGACATGACCGGCGCGATCGCGGACTCGATCAACTTCGCGGTCGAACAGCTGCGCAGCCTGGTGCAGACGATCAACGACACCTCGGTGCAGGTGGCGTCGAGCGCCCAGGAAACGCAGGCGACCGCCATGCACCTGGCCGAGGCCGCGGAACACCAGGCCCAGCAGATCGACACCGCCACCAACCGCATCAACGAAATCGCGACCTCGATCAACCAGGTGTCGCGCAACTCCGCCGAATCGGCGGACGTGGCGCAGCGCTCGGTGGAAATCGCGACCAAGGGCGCCGGCGTCGTGCGCCAGACGATCGTGGGCATGGACTCGATCCGTGGCCAGATCCAGGAAACCTCCAAGCGAATCAAGCGACTGGGCGAAAGCTCCCAGGAAATCGGCTCGATCGTGGAACTCATCAACGACATTTCGGAACAGACGAACATCCTCGCGCTGAACGCGGCCATCCAGGCGGCCTCGGCGGGTGAGGCGGGCCGCGGCTTCGCGGTGGTGGCGGACGAAGTGCAGCGACTCGCGGAACGCACCTCGAACGCGACCAAGCGAATCGAAGCGCTGGTGCAGACCATTCAGGCCGACACCAACGAAGCGGTGAGTTCGATGGAACAGACGACCTCCGAAGTGGTCGCGGGTGCGCGACTGGCCGAGGACGCGGGTACCGCGCTGGGCGAGATCGAAACGGTGTCGAACACGCTCGCGGGCCTGATTCGCGGCATCTCCAGCGCGGCGCAGCAGCAGTCCGCGGCGGCGACCGACATCACCCAGACGATGACCACCATTCAGTCGATTACCGCGCAGACCTCGCAGGGTGCGAACCAGACGGCCGCGTCGATCGGAAACCTGGCGCAACTGGCGGCGGATCTGCGCCGTTCGGTCGCCGACTTCAAGCTGCCGGCCTGACGGCCCGACTCCAAAGGTGCGGAGCACTGGCAACATGATCCGAAAACCCCCCCAGCTTGAAGCCCGGCGCGCGCCGGCCGGTGGAGGCCTCCGATGAGCGCACTCCATCAGGCCATCGAACACAGCGTCCTGGGTTGGGTCAAACCGGAACTCGACGAGACCCTGCGTCAGGTCGGCGTCGAGATCGAAGGCTTCGCCGATGATCCGGCGGACACCGGCCGCATGCGCGTCTGCGCCGACCTGCTGCACCAGGTGCAAGGCACCCTGCGCATGGTCGAGCTGTACGCGCCGGCGATGGTCGCCGAGGAAATGGAACACCTGTCCAACGCCCTGCGCGAAGGCGGGGTCTCGGACCGCGATGCCGCCTGCTCCGCGCTGATGCGCGGCGCGGTGCTGCTGCCCGACTACCTGGAACGCCTGCAGAGCGGTCACAAGGAAATCTCGATCGTCCTGCTGCCGATGCTCAACGAGCTGCGCGCCGCGCGCGGCGAGTCGGGCCTCAGCGAGAGCGTGCTGTTCAATCCCGACCTCGATCGCGCCCTGCCGGAATCGCTGCCGCGCGCGCCCGTGGCATCGCCCGCCAGCCGTGGCCAGGAGGCATCGCCCTTCCTGCTGCGCCTGCGCGACGCCATGCAGGGCTGGCCGGAGCAGGGCAGTCCCGTCGATGCCCAGGGCCTGCAGTTCGCCGCCGACGCGCTGCTCGCGCGCACCGCCGACGAGCCGCAGCGCCGCATGTTCTGGGTGGCCGCGATGGTCGCCGAGGCGCTGCGCGACAACGCGATCGCCGCGACCCCGGGCCTGCGCCAGGCCTTCGCCAGCGTCGAACGCGAGGCGCGCGGAATCTTCGCGCCGTCGGGTTACGACGCGCCGCGCGCCGATGCCGCGCTGGAACCGACCCGGCAACTGCTGTTCCACGTCGCCAACAGCGATTCGGCGCATGCCTCGCTCGCCAAGCTGCGCGAGGTGTTCGACCTCGAGGCGCTGAAGCCGACCGAATCCGAACTCGACCACGCCCGCGGCAGCGTCGCCGGCCGCAACCGTTCGCTGCTCGACACGGTCGCCGGTGCGGTGAAGGAAGACCTGCTGCGCGTGAAGGACGAGCTGGACCTGTACCTGCGCACCGGCCAGCGCGATCCGCTCGCCCTGCAGCCGCAGGCCGAAGCGCTGCAGCGCGTGTCCGATACGCTGGGCATGCTCGGCCTGGGCCTCGCGCGCAGTCTCGTGCAGCAGCAGCGCGATGCGGTGCAGGAGATCGTCGACGGCAAGCGCAAGGCCGACGAGTCCGTGCTGCTGGAAGTCGCCGGTGCGCTGCTCTACGTCGATGCCTCGCTGGACGACCAGGTCGCGCGCCTGGCCAGCGGCGATGGCGCCGACACCGAGGAAGACCTCGCCAACGCCGAAGCGCGCAAGGTGCTGGACGTGCTGGTGCGCGAGGCGATCGCGAACTTCGCCGCGGCTCGCCAGGCCTTCGTCGCCTTTGTCGAAACCAGCTGGAGCCACGCCGAGCTCGAACAGGTGCCCAAGCTCCTGAGCGACGTGTCCGGCGCGCTGAACATCCTCGAATTGCCGGTGCCGGCGCAGTACCTCGACGGCGTGCGCCTGTACACCGAGATCGAACTGCTCGACCGCCATCGCATCCCGAACAGTCGCCAGCTCGACACGTTCGCCGATGCCCTGGCCAGCGTCGAGTACTACCTCGAAGCGCTGCGCGAACAGCGCTCGAACCGCGACGACATCCTCGACATCACCCGCAACAGCCTGGAAACGCTGGGCTACTGGCCGCTGCCGGCCGAGCGCCCGCGGACCGAGGCCGCGCCTGTCGCTGCGCCGCCCGCCGCCGCCCAGCCTGCCTCCGCGCCGTCGGTGCCGCCACCGGCCGAGCCGGCCGCGCCCGAAGCGCCTGCTCCCGAACTGCGTGCTCCGGAGCCGCGCGCCCCCGAGCCCGTCGCTGTGGCCCCCGTGTCGCAGGACAACCAGGGCCCGGTGTCGGTCGATTCGCCGCCCGCCGCGCCGCCGCCGGTGTCGCCGCCGCCGCGTCCGCTGCTGTGGGCGTCGCAGTTCGCAACGCCGCCTGCCGAGTCGCGTCCGGCCGCCGAACCCGTCGCCGAAGCGTCCGAACCGGCTGCCGAACCGGTGCCGGCTTCGCTCGAATCCGCGTCGCTCGAATCCATCTCCCTGGAGGCCGTCTCGCTCGAGTCGTTCGCGCCGGAACCCGCATCGATCGAATCCGAAGCCCCGGCGATGGACCTGTCCGACGAGGACAGCATCGTCCTGGAGTCGATTTCCCTCGAAGCCGCGAGCTTCGATGCGCCGCAGGCCGAGCCGGCCATCGCCGATGTCGCGGAGACCGTTGCAGCGGCCGCGCCGCCGGCCGTCGTCGCCACCGAGGCACCGATGGTCGCGGTCGCGCCCATCGCCGCCGGCTTCGACACCACCAGCGACGACATCGACGACGAAATCCGCGAGATCTTCCTCGAAGAATTCGAAGAGGAAATCGCCAACCTCGGCCAGCTGCTGCCGGCCTGGAAGGCCGATCCGAACAACGTCGAACGCCTGCAGCCGGTCCGTCGCGTCTTCCACACCCTCAAGGGCAGCGGTCGCCTCGTCGGCGCCAAGACCCTGGGCGAGTTCAGCTGGAAGATCGAGAACATGCTGAACAAGGTGCGCGATGGCCTGCGTCCGGCCACGCCACCGGTGATCGCGATGGTCGATCACGCCTGCAACACCCTGCCGCAGCTGCATGCCGCACTGGCCGGCGACGGTCTGGTCAACGTCAACCTCGCCGCGATGGAGGCCATGGCCGACCGCATCGCCGGGGGCGAAGAGGTGATGCCGTCCGCCGCCGCGTTCGCGCTGGTCGCTGCGCCCGCTGCTGTCGCGGTCGAGGCGATCGAAGCCGCGCCCGAGGCCGAAGCATCGGTCGAGGCGCCGGTCGTCGAAGCGGTCGAGCCCGAACCGGTCGACGACGGCATCCCGGTCAGCGTCGATACCGTGCTGTTCGAGATCCTGCAGGCCGAAGTCGGCGGCCATCTCGGCACGATCGAGCGCTGGCTGGAGCGTGCCCGCACCATGCCGACCGCCGCTGACGAGCCGCTGGTCCGCGCGATCCACACCATGAACGGCGCCTTCGCGATGACCGAAGTGCCGGCGATCACCGATGCGTTGACGCCGGCCGAAGGGTACGTGCGTCGCCTGCTCGCGTCCGGCGGCGTCGCCGATCCGGAGGCCGTGGATGCGATCGGCGAACTGGCCGGCCGCGTGCGCAGCACCATCGATGCGCTGTCCAGCTCCGGCGGCCGCGTGCCGCGCTGCGACGGTCTCGCCGCACGTTTCGTCGCGCTGCGCGATGCCTTGCCGGAGTCGCGCCCGGTCGCCCCGGTCGACGAACCGCTGCCGCTCGATGGCGACGGCGTGCCGACCGATGCCAGCATCGAACTGACCGAGCTGGATCTCAGCGCCTACGGCCATTTCGATGCCCCGACTGCCGCGCCCGAAGCGCCGGCCGAGGCTCCGGCGGCGCAGACGCCGTCCGTCTCGTTCCCGGACCTTGCCCTCGATGCGTCGGCGGAAGCCGAACTCGCCCGCCTGCTGGGCGAGATGAGCAATCCCTCGAGCGCGACGCCTGTCGCGCCGCCGTCACGCGAGCCGGAACCGGCGACCAGCGATGTCGACGACACCGCGCGCCTGCTGGCGATGATGGAATCCTTCGAGGCCGAGCGTGCCCAGGCCGAGCGTGCCGAAGCCGCAGGCATCGACACCGGAAGCCTCGAAGCCGAACGCCTCGAAGCCGAACGTCTCGAAGCCGAACGTCTCGAAGCCGAACGTCTCGAAGCCGAACGCCTCGAAGCCGAACGCCTCGAAGCCGAACGCCTCGAAGCCGAACGCCTCGAAGCCGAACGCCTCGAAGCCGAACGCCTCGAAGCCGAACGCCTCGAAGCCGAACGCCTCGAAGCCGAACGCCTCGAAGCCGAACGTCTCGAAGCCGAACGCCTCGAAGCCGAACGCCTCGAAGCCGAACGTCTCGAAGCCGAACGCCTCGAAGCCGAACGCCTCGAAGCCGAACGTCTCGAAGCCGAACGTCTCGAAGCCGAACGTCTCGAAGCCGAACGTCTCGAAGCCGAACGTCTCGAAGCCGAACGTCTCGAAGCCGAGCGTCTCGAAGCCGAGCGTCTCGAAGCCGAGCGTCTCGAAGCCGAGCGTCTCGAAGCCGAACGCCTCGAAGCCGAGTTGCTCGAAGCCGAGCGTCTGCTCGCCGAAGCCGCCGAAGCCGAGGCCGTCGTCGAAGCGCCTGTCGAAGCCGTTGCCCTGGCCGATGACGCGCTGCACGTCGAGGAGGTGGCTGCAGCGCCTGAGATCGAACCCGAAGCGCCTGCCGTCGCACTCCCCGGCATCGAAGTGCCGGCCATGGCGGTCGGCGGCACCGCCGCTGCTGCTGCGGTCGCTGCGATGCTCGGCAAGGCCGCGTCGGTCGATCCGGACGAAGCGCTCGACATGGACGACCTGGACGAGGACCTCGTCGACATCTTCGTCGAGGAAGGCCGCGACCTGCTCGACCATTCCGACCAGCTCCTGGTCCGCCTGCGCGAAACGCCTGACGAGCGCGAAGTCATCGGTGGCCTGCAGCGCGATCTGCATACGCTGAAGGGCGGTGCGCGCATGGCCGGCATCATGCCGATCGGCGAACTCGGCCATGCGATGGAATCGCTGCTCGAAGCGGCGGCGGAACATCGCACCCAGCTCGGCCGCCAGGACATCCCGCTGCTGGAGCGCGGCTTCGACCGTCTGCACACGATGGTCACCCGCGTCGGCGATCGCCGCGCGATCTCGATGCCGGATGCGCTGATCGAAGCCTTCGACGCCCGCGCGAAGGGCCGCGAATACACGCTGCCCGTCGACGCGCCTGTCGCCATGCCCGCAGCCGTGGACACCGTGGTCGAAGAGACCGCGGCCATGCCGGTGCAGGCGGCGGCCGAGGCTGCCATCGACACCCGCATCGAGGCCCCGGTCGACACCGCGCCGATGTCGAGCGACGACGCCGGAACGATGGCGCCGGTCGCCGATGCCGTCGCCGCCGAGTCCGCTGCTCTGCAGACCGCCGCACCGCGTCCCGCCACCGGCCTGCGTCCGCTGTCCACGCCGCTCGAAGCGACGACCGGCACGGACGAAGACGCCGCGCTGCGCGGCACGCAGGAACAGGTGCGCGTCCGCGCCGAACTGCTCGATCGCCTGGTGAACTACGCGGGCGAAGTCGCGATCTACCGTTCGCGCCTTGAACAGCAGCTCGGTGCCTTCCGCGCCGCCACTGCGGAAATGGAGCAGACCAATACCCGTCTGCGCGACCAGCTGCGCCGACTGGAAATCGAGACCGAAGCGCAGATCATCGCGCGCTACCAGCGTGCCGGCGAAGAGGTCGAGAGCAACTTCGACCCGCTCGAACTCGACCGCTTCTCCAACCTGCAGCAGCTGTCCCGCGCGCTGGTCGAAACCTCGGCCGACCTGGGCAGCCTGCAGACCACGCTGGACGACCTGACCCAGCAGTACGAAACCCTGCTGCTGCAGCAGTCGCGCGTGAGCTCGGAACTGCAGGAAGGTCTGATGCGCACCCGCATGGTGCCGTTCGACACCGTGGTGCCGCGCCTGCGTCGCGTGCTGCGCCAGGCCGCCAGCGACACCGGCAAGCAGGTCCAGCTGCGACTCGAAGGCGCCCAGGGCGAACTCGATCGCAACGTGCTGGAGCGCATGACCGCGCCGCTGGAGCACATGCTCCGCAACTCGGTCGCGCATGGCCTCGAAATGCCCGACCTGCGCACGGCGAACGGCAAGGCCGCCGAAGGCGTCGTGCAGATCGCGGTGCGCAAGGAAGGTTCGGAAGTCGTGCTGCAGGTCAGCGACGACGGCCGTGGCCTCGATCGCGCCGCGATCCGCGCCCGCGGCGAAGCCCGCGGCCTCGTGCGCAAGGATGTCCCGCTGTCGAATGCCCAGCTCGATGCGCTGATCTTCGAACCGGGCTTCTCGACCGCCGAGGAAGTCACCCGTCTCGCCGGCCGTGGCGTCGGCATGGACGTGGTGGCCAGCGAAGTGCGCCAGCTCGGCGGCACGATCGACATCCACTCCGAGCCGGGCAAGGGCACCATCTTCACCCTGCGCCTGCCGCAGACCCTCGCGGTCACGCAGGCGGCCTTCGTGCTCATCGGCGAGACCACCTTCGCCGTGCCGATCGCCTCGGTGCGCGGCGTCGGCCGCATCCCGCGCGAAGAGCTGGCGAAGGGCGTCACCAACTACCGCTACGGCAACGAAGAGTACGTGCTGCACGACCTCGGCAAGCTGCTCGGCCACGCGCCGGCGAAGGCCGAAGGCCAGCTGCAGATGCCGCTGCTGCTCACCCGTTCGGGCGACCTGCATGTCGCCGTGACCGTGGACCAGATCATCGGCAACCGCGAAATCGTGGTGAAGCCGATCGGCCCGCAGGTCGCGTCGATCCCCGGCATCTTCGGCGCCACCATCATGGGTGACGGCTCCGTCGTGGTGATCCTGGACGTCGCGCCGCTGGTGCGTCGCCAGGCTGCGCTGGCCGCCGAGGAGATCATCGAGGTCGCGCCCGTCGAGGAGCGTCCGGTGCCGCTGGTCATGGTGGTCGACGACTCGATCACCATGCGCAAGGTCACCGGCCGCGTGCTGGAGCGCAACAACTTCGAAGTCATCACCGCGAAGGACGGTCTGGACGCGCTGGAGCGCATGGCCGAACGCGTGCCCGACCTGATGCTGCTCGACATCGAAATGCCGCGCATGGACGGTTACGAGCTGGCGACCGCGATGAAGGCCGAAGCCCGCTTGGCGAAGGTGCCGATCATCATGATCACCTCGCGTACCGGCGACAAGCATCGCCAGCGCGCGATGGACATCGGCGTCGACCGCTACCTCGGCAAGCCGTACCAGGAGAACGAGCTCATGCGCAACGTGTTCTCGCTGCTCGAACTCGAATCGGTGAGGCCGAATGGCTGACGTGCCCAACATCGGTGCAGGGACCCGCGTCGCGCTGCTCGCGCGCGCGGGCAAGGCAGCCGACAACCTCGCCGATGCGGTGCGCCAGGCTGGCGCCGAGCTCATCGTGGCGGTCGATCCCGCCACGACGGACGAAGCCGCATTGCGCGCGCTGCGTCCGCAGGCCCTGCTGATCGCGCTCGAGCCCAGCATCGAGGCCGCGCTCGACAGTTTCGACGAGATCCTGGTCGATCCGTCGATGATCGTGATCTTCGACGAAGCGGACGTCGCCGCGCATCGCAGCGGCTGGGATGCGCAGCGCTGGGTCCGCCACCTGTCGGCGAAGCTGCGCCGCGATTCCAACGTGCTGCCGCCCGGTGCCGAGAACGAGGCCGACTGGCAGCCGTCGCCCGGCAAGGTGCCGGCGCCGTCGGCGGCCTATGCCCATGTCGACATGGCGCGTTTCACCGAAGAAGCCGTGGCGCATGCCGACAGCGTGCCCGCCGATGGCATGCCTGCCGACGCGCGGACGCCCGTCCCCGGGCTGGATCCGACCGTGCTCGATGCCGCACTGCTCGACGCCATTCCCGTCGCGCCCGCGCCGACCGCACAGCCAGCGCCAGCGCCTGTGGCCGCACCTGCGCCGCCCGCACCTGCGCCATCCGCCCCTGCGGAGGCCCCGCGTGTGTCCTTTGGCGCGCTGGAGATCGAATCCATCGAAATGGAGGCCGCCGATGGCGAGGCCTTCAACATCGAAGCCTTCAACATCGAGGCCGTCGACTTCGGCGCCCCCGACGTCGCACACGCGCCGATCGAATCGATTTCGATCGACGCCATGGATGTGGGAACCTTCGACGACACGCCGGACGCCGATGCGCCGCTGTCGCTGGAGGCCTTCGATTTCGACGCGCCGGCTGCTGCCGCGCCCGCCGAATCCGCGCCTGTGGCCAGCGGGCTGCAGCTCGACGACGACGCCTTCTTCCTCGAAACCCTGTCGAACGATCGGGTAGCGCCAACCGAACCCTTGCCCGAAATCCGCTTCGACGATTTCGATGCGGCCGCGATGGATTTCGAGTCGGTGCAGGCGCCCGCGCCGAAACGCGATCCGGAGACGGTACTCTCGTTCGAGGAACTGATCGCCAGGAGCATGGCCGCCGCCGGCGACGTGCCCGCGTCGGAGGCGGTCGGTTCCGCACCTGCTGCGCCGACCCTGCCGCCGCCGCTGCCCGCTGCCGCGACGCAGCCCGAGACGCCTTCGCCCGCGCCGACCGTGCCTGCGCCGACCTTCTCGCTGGGCGAGCTGTCGCTCGCACCGGTGGAGGATGCGCCGATCGCCGCGCCGGCCGCTTCGGACAAGCCCAAGCCCGCCAGCCATGACCTCAGCGCGCTCGAAGCGCGGATTTCCAGCCTGTCGCTGGTCGAGATCGAGGACGAGGTGAAGCGCGGCACCGGCGACAACCCCTTCCTGCTCGACGATGAGCCTTTGCCGCCGATCGTCGACATGGCCACGCCGGCCGCGCCGGTGGTGCCGTCGATCGCGCCGCCGCCGTTGACCACATCCGGCCCGCCGCCGCTGCCGCCGCTCCCGGGCGCCGGCACCGTCGGCGTCGTACTGATCGAAGCTGGACTCGGCGGCCCGGATCCCGCCCGCCAGCTGCTGTCGTCGATTCCCGCCGATTTCCCGGCCGCCGTGCTGGTCCGCCTGCACCTGCAGGGCGGGCGCTACGACCGGCTGGTCGCGCAGATGGAGCGCGCATCGGCGCTGCCCGTCGCCCTCGCTGCCAGTGGCGCGACCGCGAACCCCGGCACCATCTACTTCATGCCTGACAGCGTCGGCGTCGAGCCCGCCGGCGGTGGACGCCTGCGCTTCGTGCCCGAGCAGGGCGGCGCCACTGCGATCTTCGCCGCGCTGCCGCCGGGCGACAGCGCCATCGTCTTCCTCAGCGGCAGCGACCCGGCGCTGATCGACGCGGCGATGGCCGCCACCGCCACCGGTACCCTGGTCGCCGCGCAGACGCCGGAAGACTGCTACGACGGCGCCGCCTGCGCCGTGCTGCGTTCGCGCGGCGCGGCCTCCGGCCTGCCGGTGGAGCTTGCGGGTCGGCTCGCCGCGCGCTGGCCGAGCTGACCGTCGTCCCCGCCACGAGATTCGAAGCGAGTACACCCGTGAACACCCAAGCCAACGACATCCGAGGCGTGCTGATCCAGATCGCGGGTTCGCAGCTGCTGCTGCCGAACGCCGCGACCGTCGAAGTGCTGTCGTACGCCGATCCGGAGCCGATCGAGAACGCGCCGGACTGGCTGCTCGGCCAGATCCGCTGGCGCGGCTGGCGCCTGCCGCTGGTGTCGTACGCGCGCATCGCCGGCACGCACACCGAAGGCGCGGCCATCGGCACCAAGGTCATCGTGATCAAGGCGCTCGGCGGCGATCCGAAGATGCCTTACTTCGCGCTGGTGGCGCAGGGCTTCCCGCGCCTGGTCACGATCACCCGCGAGAACATGATCTTCGACAGCGAGCACCTCGAAAGCCTGCCCGACGGCATCAAGCTGCGCGTGCTCTTCAACGACGACACCGCGCTGGTGCCCGACCTCGATGCCACCGAGCGCCTGCTGGTCGACGTGCTGCGTCCGGCGCCCAAGCCCGAGCCCGAGCCGGAAGCCGAACTTTCGACTGTCGATGCCGGTGTTGAAGACGCCTTCGATATCAGCTTCGACAGCGACACCTCAGCTGATTCCTTCGAGAACAGGTAATCGGCGATGCAGGCCGATCTGGTGGCGATCCGTCGTCGGCTTGATGCTGCCGATGATCGTGATTTGTACCGCGTCGCTCACGCGAAAGAACACGAGTACATCCCGGAAGTGATCGCGCTTGCGCGCGAGTTGCTGGGCCAGCGGGGACTCGACCCCGAGTCACCCGACTTGGTGCGTATTGCCGAGTCGCAGCGGCAAGTCGAACTGTCGGTGCGGGGCGACGAGAGAGCCCGGCGATCCGAACAGATGACGATGGCGCTGTGTGCGATCGCCGGCATCATGATCACCTTGCTGGTCACGTGCGTGCTCGCGTTGAACGGGAGGCACCACCTCATCCGGTTTGCATGGAAAGGCTGCGGCATCGGGCTGATCGTGAAGTTGGGGGCGGCTCTCCTCGCGGTCGCATTGATGGCTCTCGTTGACTCGACGGCTGGAACTTCGGCGCCGATCTGAAGCGCTGTAGCGCATGTACAGCGGAGCGCGATGGGAACCGACATCGACGCCACCGAGCGACGGCTGGTCGATGTCCTGCGTTCTTCGTCCTGCGTCCCGCGCCCAAGTCCTGGATCGAGGCGGCGAACGACGAGACCGACGCCGTGCAGGAGGGCGTCTGGCCGATCTGCTCGCGTCCAGGGTTGCTTCGTTCGAACCCACTCGTCTGCCGCAGGGATCGCCCTGACCGAACACGCGTCATCGCGGCCCTGGCATTGCCCGGACCATCCGGTGAGCGCGCGGCCGCGCTATCCTCGCCGGGACCCGTCCACACCCGCCCGGGACGACATGCCCTCTCCGTGCAGGCCATCGCGATGCTGAGCGTCGGCGGCGTCATCGTCGCCGGCCTGGCGTGGCTGGGCCTGATGTTCGCCGTCGCCGTGATCGGCGAGCGCCGGCCGCAGGCCTTCGCCCAACGCTGGGCCGTGGTCTACACGCTGTCGCTGGCGGTGTACTGCACCTCGTGGACCTTCTTCGGCACGGTCACGCAGGCCGCGCGCTCCGGCTGGCCGCTGCCGCCGACCTTCATCGGCACGATCCTCCTGTACGTCTTCGGCATCGGCCTGTTGATGCGCCTGGTGCGCCTGGTGCGCGAGAGCAACAGCACCTCGATCGCGGACTTCGTCGCCAGCCGCCTGGGTCAGGACGGCTGGCTCGCGGCCGGCGTCACCTTCGTCGCCGTGCTCGGCATCGTCCCGTACATCGCGCTGCAGCTGAAGGCGGTGGCGATGAGCTTCGCGCTGCTGGTGCGCGACGATGCCGCGCAGGTGCCTGCCTGGCAGGACAGCGCGCTGTACGTGGCGCTTGCGATGGCCGCGTTCGCGATGCTGTTCGGCACGCGCAGCGCCAGCGCCGCCGAGCACAACCGCGGGCTCATCCTCGCGATGGCCTTCGAGGCCCTGCTCAAGCTCGGCGCGATGCTGGCGATCGGCCTGTTCGCGATCTCGCTGCCGACCGATGTCGCGCGCGCGCCGGTGTCGTCGGCCGCGCAGACCGACCTGTCCGGCTTCGGTCCGCTGGTGCTGCTCGGTGTGCTGGCGATGTTCACGCTGCCGCACCAGTTCCACGTCGGCGCGGTGGAATGTCGCGACGAACGCGACGTGCTGCGCGCGCGCTGGCTGTTCCCCCTGTACCTCGTGCTGATCGCGCTGCCGATCCTGCCATTGGCGCGCGCCGGCGATGCGCTGCTCGGCGCGCAGGGCGTGCCCTCCGACCTGTACGTGCTGGCGCTGCCGCTCTCGCAGGGGCACGAAGGCCTGGCGTTGCTGGGCTTCCTCGGTGGGCTCAGTGCCGGCACCGGCATGGTGATCGTCAGCACCGTCACCTTGAGCCTGATGATCGGTAACCACTGGCTCACGCCGCTGTGGCTGCGCGGCCCCTGGGCGCCGAACCGCACGACCGCGACCGCATCGGCGGACCTGCGTGGCGCGGTGCTGGTGCAACGGCGCATCGGCATCCTCGCCATCGTCCTGCTCGCCTGGGGCTACGGCCGCCTGATCGCCGGCAGCGACGCGCTGGCCGACGTCGGCGCGCTGTCGTTCTCCGCGCTGGCCTCGCTGGCCCCGGCGCTGGGCTTCGCGCTGTGGCGCCCGCAGACGCCGCCGCGCGCGGTGCTGCTGGGCATCGCCGTGGCGGTCGCGCTGTGGATGTGGCTGCTGCTGGTCCCGGTGATGGTGGAGGCGCTGGTGCAGTCGCGCGGCGTGCATGCCGAATGGCTGCGCACCGGGCCCTGGGGCTGGTCGCTGGTCGCGCCGGATGCGTTCTTCGGCCTGACCGGCTGGAGCCGGCTCGGTCGCGCGGTGGTGATGAGCCTGTTCGCGGGCGTGGTCGTCACCTGGATCGCATCGACGCGCGGCAGCGCGTGGTGGCAGGCGGGACCGCGCCGCGCGGGTGCGCGCGGGCTTTCGCTCGACCTGCTGCGCGATGTGGGCCGGCGTTTCCTTGCCCGCGAAGTCGTCGACGCCGCGCTGTCCGGCGCGCGCGCCGATGCGGCGGTGCCGGCGCTGCAGGAGGCGCGGCTCGAACGCGAACTCGCGTCCGTGCTCGGTGCCGCATCTGCGCGGTTGCTGCTGGACGCGGCACGACGCGAGGCCGGCCGCGACCTCGATACCGTCGCCGCGATCGTCGGCGAGGCTTCGCAGGACCTGCGGTTCAACCAGCGCCTGCTCGAAGCCGCGCTGGAAAACATGAGCCAGGGCATCAGCGTCGTCGACCGCGAGCTGCGCCTGGTCGCATGGAACCGGCGCTACGCCGAACTGTTCGGCTATCCAGACACGCTGCTGCGCGTGGGCGTGCCGATCGCCGACCTGCTGCGCCACAACCTGCGCCATGGCTGGAACGTCGCTGCGATCGAGGACGAAGTCGACAAGCGCCTGCGCCACATGCGCGCAGGCACGCCCTACGTCAGCGAGCGCTCGTTCCCCGGCGGCATGGTCATTGAAATCCGCGGCAATCCGATGCCCGGCGGCGGTTTCGTCGCGACCTTCACCGACGTCACTGCCTTCCGACAGACCGAGGCCGCGCTGATCCGCAGCAACGAGACCCTGGAGCAGCGCGTCGCCGACCGCACCGCGCGGCTCGACCAGGCGCGCGCCGACGCCGAGCGCGCGAACGACGCGAAGAGCCGCTTCCTTGCCGCGATCGGCCACGACCTGCTGCAGCCGCTGCATGCGGCGCAGCTGTTCACCGACGCGCTGGCCGAACAACTGCCCGACGACGCGCGCCGCGGCACTGCGCGGCAGATCCGCGGCGCGCTCGATTCCACCGGCGACCTGCTCGCCGGGCTTCTGGACATGTCGCGGCTCGAAGCCGGCGGCCTGGTGCCGCAGCTGCGTGCGTTCCCGCTGGCCGAGGTGCTCGATCCCCTGGCGTCGGAGTTCCGTGCGCTGGCCGCCGAGCGCGGCCTGGCGTTCCGCGTCCGTCCCACCCGTGCGTGGGTGCGCACCGATCCGCAGCTGCTGCGCCGCGTGCTGCAGAACTTCCTCGCCAATGCCGTGCGCTACACCGCCCAGGGTGGCGTGCTGCTCGGCGTGCGTCGCGACGGCGCGCGCCTGCGCATCGAGGTGCACGACACCGGTCCGGGCATTCCCGAGGCCGAGCAGCGCGCGATCTTCGAGGAATTCCGTCGCGGCGACGGTGCGGCCGGGCAGGGGCTGGGCCTGGGGCTGGCGATCGCCGACCGCATCGCGCGCCTGCTCGACGCACCGCTGGGCCTGCGCAGCCGGCCCGGGCGCGGCACGGTGTTCTCGCTCACGCTCGATGCGGTCGCGCCGGTGCATGCCGAGGCGACCGGCGCGAGCCTGTCGCAGGACAGCGATGCGGGCTTGCGCGTGCTGGTCGTCGACAACGATCCGCAGGCGCTGGCTGCGCTGCGCGCCGTGCTCGCCGGCTGGCACTACCGCGTGGTCGCGGTCGCCGATGGCGCCGCCGCCGAAGCCGCGCTTGCCGACTCGCCAGCGGATCTCTGGCTGTTCGACTACCACCTCGACGACGGCGACACCGGCGTCGCCCTGCACGCGCGCCTGACCGCGCGCTACGGCGCATGCCCGTGCCTGATCCTCAGCGCCGACGACAGCGGCGAGGTGCGGCGCGTCGCGCTGGAGCATGGCCTGGGCCTGCTGCCCAAGCCGGTGAAGGCGCTCGCGCTGCGGTCGATGCTGCGCCGCCTGCTTGCGGCTCGCAGTCTCTGATTGTCATCCCGAGCGCAGCGAGGGACCTGCTGTTGTTCGGCATTTCGCAGAAATCAAAAACAGGTCCCTCGCTGCGCTCGGGATGACAAGGCACCGCTTGCCCCGCGGCTTACAATGCGCCTCCCGTACCGGATGCCATCCCATGCCCTACACGCCGATCGTCGCCACCCTGGGCTACGTGCTGTCGCCGGATCGTTCGCAGGCGCTGCTGATCCATCGCAACGCGCGTGCCGGCGACCAGCACCTGGGCAAATACAACGGCCTGGGCGGCAAGATCGAACCGGACGAGGACGTGGTCGCCGGCATGCGCCGCGAGATCCGCGAGGAAGCCGGCATCGAATGCGAGGAGCTCGCGCTGCGCGGCACGATCAGCTGGCCCGGCTTCGGCAAGCAGGGCGAGGACTGGCTGGGGTTCGTGTTCGTCATCACGCGGTTCAGCGGCACGCCGTTCACGAGCAATCCCGAAGGCACGCTGGAGTGGGTGCCGGTCGATCGCATCCTCGACCTGCCGCTGTGGGATGGCGACCGCCATTTCCTGCCGCTGGTGTTCGACGACGACCCGCGCGCTTTCCACGGCGTGATGCCGTATCGCGACGGGCGGATGGTGTCGTGGCGTTATTCGCGGATCTGAGTCGGCTGACCTGTCATCAGCTTTTCTCCTTCCCCCGCGCGCGGGGGAAGGCCGGGATGGGGGCCGTGCGCTCGCATCGCGAGCGCCCCCACCTCGATCCTCCCCCGCGCGCGGGGGAGGAAGACAAGCGGCTGCGCTCGAGATGACAGGAGGCCCGCTCAGGGCCGCGATTCGCCCGACTCTTCCAGGATGCGCCAGGTGCCGTCGGTGTCCGGGCCGACCAGCAGGGTATGCGGCGCCGAGTAATCCTTCATCACCGAATAGCGCGTCGCGGTGATGCGTACCTTGTCGCCTTCGACGGTGTAGCGCACTTCGCTGTAGCGGTCGAGATCGTTCTGTTCCTTCGCCACCGGCAGCACCTGGCGCAGCAGCGTCTTGTAGCTGGGCGCGGGCATCGACATCTCGCGCGAAGTGCCATCGGGGAAAACGCGGCGATTGCTGATCTTCGCGGTCTCGGCGTAGAGGTCGGTGATGGCGGGGTCGAAGGCTTCCGTCAATCGCACGAACTGCTCGAACAGCGCGCGGGCCTTCGCTTCCTGCGGCGACACCTCGGCCTTTGCAGGCTTGCCTGCATGCACGGGCATGGCGGGAACGGTGGCGGCGAACAGGGCCAGCAGCAGGGCGGAGAGCAGGGCAGGCGTCGGGTGGAGGCGCATCGCGATGGCGTTCCAGGCAGGGATGCCGGATTGTGTCCACGAGACGCCGCATACGGAAGGGCATGGGCCGCCAGGGGCTTCAATTCCGTGATGGCGATTGCGCGATCTGGTCCTGAAGATGCCGATACCAGTCGCGTTCGATGCGGTTGGCCGGGCCGATCAGGCGCTCGAAGTTCTCCAGCGTGCCGCCTTCGATGATCAGGCGGCGATAGGCCTCCGCATGGCGTCCGCCATCGCCGTGGAACAGGAAGTGGGTGAGGCTCCAGTACTGCACGTAGTAGCGGTTGACGTTGCTGTGGATGCTCGGCGCATCGCGGCCGGTGATGAGCGCGCGGATCGGGATCCACTGGGCGGCGGCGATGTCGGCATCGAGATCGCCGCTCAGCCCGATCCCGTCCAGCCACCAGATCGGATACGCGTCGCCGTCGATCTCGCCGGGCCGCAGGCGGCCGTCCACGATCCTGCTCGCGCCGAAATACGTGCCGAGGCCTTCCTCGATCCATTTCGTCTTCGGGAAACGAGCGACTTCATTGTTCAGCTGGTGCGTGGCCTCGTGCAGCATCCAGTGATAGGGATTCGCGCCGTCCTTCGCGTAGTACGCATAGGAGACCGGCGCGAGATAGTAGGCCTCCGCCCACGGGCTGCTGCGGTTGTTCGCGCGGAATTCGCGCTTGTCCGCGTAAAGCGTGAGGCGCAGCTTCTGCGCGGTCGTAGGCCGCTTAGCGACATCCGGGAACCACGCCAGGTAGGCGGCGTACAGCGCCTCCACGGCCGCGCCGACGCGCCGGGTCTGCTCGTCGTCGGCGGTGCTGGTGATCGCGTAGTGCGTGGTCTCGACGACGCGCGCGCCCGGCAGCGGTGCGGGATGCGCGGATTGGCGCGGCCGTGCGGCGGCGGGCTTAGCGGCCTGCATGGACTGCGCTTCGCGATGCGCGCCTGCACGCCAGGCGACGTAGCCGCCGATGCCGAGCAGGAACAGCGCGGTCAGCAGCCACGGGAGCAGGCGTTCGATGCGGTCGCGCGCCGTGCGTGTCACGCGTCGCCCGTCTGCCGTGCCGGGTCGCTGATTTCCAGGCCGCGCAGAATGACGCTGGCCTGGGTGCGATTGCGCGCGCCCAGCTTCTCGAAGATCGCGCTGAGGTGGGCCTTGACCGTGCGTTCCTGCACGTCGAGGCGGTCGGCGATCTGCTTGTTGAGCAGACCTTCGGCGACCAGCGCGAGTACGCGGAACTGCTGCGGCGTGAGGCTGGCGAGACGCGCGGCGAGGTCGGCGTCGTCGGGCGTCGAGCGGGCGCGGGCGACGGCCGGGCGCAGCGCCGGCGGCAGCCATTCCTCGCAGGCGAGCACGGCGCGGATCGCGTCGCGCAGATCGTCCAGGCCGGCGCTCTTCGGAATGTAGCCGGCGGCGCCGTGGTCCAGCGCGCGGCGGATGATCTGCGGATCCTCGTTCGCCGAGACCAGCGCGACCGCGACGGCAGGATATTGCGCGCGGATCGCGGCGAGGCCGGCCAGGCCGTGGTTGCCGGGCATGTGCAGGTCGAGCAGCACCAGGTCCACGTCGGGGCGCGCGTCCAGCGTCGCCAGCACCTCGTCCAGCGAGGCCGCCTCGCAGGTCTGCACGTCGTCCGCCGCGTCCACCGCCGCGCCGCGCAGTGCGGCGCGGAACAGCGGATGGTCGTCGGCGATCAGCAGCAGGGGCATCGGCTATGCGGAGGCGGGCAGGGCGACCGCAAGCCTATCAGGGCACGACGGCGCGATGACGGTCGCGGTCTGGTACCAAAGTACGATGTCGCGGTCATGCGGCGCTGCTACGGTGGCGGGTCATGATGCCCAATGCCTGCTCCGCTGCCCGTCCGGTCGTCGCCCTCGCGCTTGCGCTGGGCCTCGCCGCCTGCGCTTCCGCGCACCGCCCAGCCACGCCCTCGATGACCGAACGCGACGTCTCCACCTTCCGCGCCCAGCGCATCACCTCGCATCGCGACGGCGACGACCTGCTGACCGCGGGCCTGGGCCTGCCTGGCCTGCGCGCGCTGGTACCGCCGGCCTTCGCCGATGCTGTTGCGCCGACGCCGGCCGAACTGCGTCGTCGCGCGATCTGGAGCAACTGGCGCGGCATCGCCGATCTCGCCCCCGGCGGCGGCTATGGCGAGGTCTACGGCAGCGTGGCGACCGTGCCGGGCCGCGAGTTCTCCGCGCTGGCCACCGTGCCCGGCGCGCGCCAGCCGCACCGCGTGCTGGTGCAGGTGCCCGACGCCTTCGATCGCACGCGCCGCTGCGTGCTGGTCGCGCCCTCGTCGGGATCGCGCGGCGTCTACGGCGCGATCGCGGTCGCCGGTGCCTGGGGCCTGCCGAAGGGCTGCGCCGTGGCCTACACCGACAAGGGCACCGGCAGCGATTACGTCGATCTCGATGCACGTACCGGCATGCGCGCCGACGGCAGCGTCGCGGCCCTGGGCACCGATGCGCTGGCCTTCGCGCCGGAGGTGCCCGAGGGCGCGACCGGCGTCGCGTTCAAGCATGCGCATTCGCAGGACAACCCGGAGGCCGACTGGGGCCGCCACGTGCGCCAGGCCGCCGAGTTCGCGCTGCGCGCGCTCGACGAGGCCTTCCCGGCCGAGGCGCCGTTCACCTTCGCGAACACGCGGGTGATCGGGGTCGGCATCTCCAACGGCGGTGGCGCGGTGCTGCGCGCCGCCGAGCAGGACGGTGACTGGCTGGACGCAGTGGTCGCGGGCGAGCCCAGCGTGCTCGTCGACGGGCACGACAGTCGCGCGCTGTACGACTACACGACCGAAGCCCTGCTGCTGATGCCCTGCGCGCTGCTCGCGATGGACGACCTGCCGCAGCCGCCGCTGCAGGCGCAGGCGCGCGGGCAGTGGACCGAGCGCTGTCGCGCGTTGCGCGAGGCGGGGCTGGTCGACGGCAGCGACGCCGAGGCGCAGGCCCGCGACGCGCTCGCGCGGATGCGCGCCTCCGGCTGGACGGAACAGGCACTGCGCGCCGGTGCGCTGAGCGTGGGCTTCGATCTCTGGCGCGCGGTCGCGGTGACCTATGCCTCGGCCTACGGTCGCTTCGGCATCGGCGAACACCCCTGCGGCCATGCCTGGTCGGCGCAGAACGCCGACGGCACGCGCCGTGTCGCCACGGCCCAGGAGCGCGCGGCCTGGTGGAGCGACGCCAGCGGCATCCCGCCCGGCGCGGGCGTCGGCATCGTCGACGACAACGTCCGCATTGACCCTTCGCTCTCGCGCCTGCAGTGCCTGCGCGGCCTGTGGAGCGGCGCGTCGGTCGAGGCCGAGCGCGTGCGTCGCGGCGTCGCCGAGACCCGCGCCGGCCTGCCGCGCAAGGGCCTGCCGGTGACCGTGATCCACGGCGCCGACGACGGCCTGATCCCGATGGCCTTCACCAGCGCACCGTACGTCGCCAAGGCCCGCGCCGCCGGCCTCGACGTGCGCTTCTGGCAGGTCCGCCACGCCCAGCATTTCGACGCCTTCCTCGGCCTGCCCGATTACGGCGCGCGCTACCTGCCGATGCTGCCCTACGTCTACCGCGCGCTGGATCGCACGCTGGCTGCCCTGGAACAGGGCGCGCCGCTGCCCGGCGACGCGGTGATCCAGACCGTGCCCCGCGCCGGCAAGCCGCTGACGGACGCGCATCTGGCGCTGCCCTGAGCTGCGCTGCGTCGGTCGCGGTCCTGCGACCCGCAGCGCCTGCTGCAGACGGCGCGCAACCGTCGCGAGTACGATCAGCGCACGAGGGCCCGGGACGCGGGCGAGGATCGCCGATGACACAACGCCACTTCTCCATGCTGCGCGACTTCCACCTGGCCGACTGGCTGACCTTGGCCAACGCGTTCTGTGGCGTGAGCGCGGTCTTCCTCGCCATGCTCTACGCGACCTCGCAGGATGTCCGCCTGCTCCTGCTGGGCTGCGCGCTGGTGCCGCTGGCCTTCGTGTTCGATGCGCTGGACGGGCGCGTGGCGCGCTGGCGGCAGTCCTCGTCGACGCTGGGTCGCGAGCTGGACTCGCTGGCCGACGTGATCTCCTTCGGCGTGGCCCCGGCCGCGCTGGGCTTCGCCGCCGGCCTGCAGGGGGGCTGGGACTGGCTGGTGCTGGGCTACTTCGTCTGCTGCGGCGTCAGCCGCCTGGCGCGCTTCAACGTCACTGCCGAGCAGCTGTCCGGCGACGGCGACAAGGTCAAGCATTTCGAGGGCACGCCGATCCCCACCAGTCTGGCGCTGGTGGTGGTGCTGGTCATCGCGGCGGATGCGGGCCGCATCGGCGGCAACTTCTGGTTCGGCGCCCATCGGCTCGGCCCCTGGGTCCTGCATCCGATCGTGCTGATGTACGCCCTGTCCGGCTCGCTGATGATCAGCAAGACCCTGCGCATTCCGAAGTGGTGAGCGGGCAAGACTGAGTCAAACCCATCCCCACCCAACCCTCCCTTTGAAGGGGAGGGCTCTAAAGCAGGACTCTCTGCCCCTTCGCTTCAAGAGAAAGGCTCCAAGGCCTGGCGTTTTGCTCCCTCCCCTTCAAGGGGAGGGCTGGGGTGGGGATGGGTTCCGCGCGTGGGCATGGTGGTGACCTACTCATCCGAGAGTTGCACGAACACGCCGGCGACGAAGACCGTCATCCCCGGTTGCTATCATGTCCGCTCCTGATCTGGAGCGATGCGATGCGGACTGCAGGTGGTGCGGGTTTCGGGATGCCGGGCGACGCGGATGCGATGGCCAGGCAATGGATGAACGCCTTCGGTGACGCCATGCGCGCCTTCTCGGGCCAGCCGCAGGCGCCGCAGGACCCCTGGCAGGCCGCCTTCGACACCTGGAGCCGGATGGCCGGCGTCGGTCGTCGCGACGCCGCCGCCGACATGGTCGATCACTTCTCCGCCCAGGCCCGGCAGTGGCTGGGCATGATGCAGCAGGTCGCCGGCCAGTTCGCCGGTCGCGACGCTTCGCCGGCCGACATCGCCAGCGCCTGGAAGCAGGCCATGGGCGGGCAGGGCGGCAACCCCTTCGCCGCGCTGTTCGAGGGCATGGCCGGTCGCGGCCAGGCCGGGTTCGACCAGTGGCATGCGCAGGCCGCACCGATCCTCAACGCGATGCTGGGCGGCATGCTGATGGGCGGGCTGCGCCAGGAAGGCCTGGGCCTGCTGCGCATGCCGGCCTTCGGCATGAATCGCGAACACCAGGAGCGCCTGCAGGCGCTGGCCGCCGCGCAGATCGAGCTGCAGGAAAAGAACGACGCCTACAACCAGCGCATGCTCGCCATCGGCCAGGATGCGTTCGTGCGCTTCGAGCGCAAGCTCGCTGAGCGCAGCGAACCCGGCCGCCAGCTGAAGTCCGCGCGCGCGCTGTTCGACCTCTGGATCGATGCGGCCGAGGAGGCCTACGCCGAGGTCGCGCTGTCGCATGAATTCCGTCGCCTCTACGGCGAACTGGTGAACGCGCAGATGAAGGTCCGCGCCGGCATCCAGCGCGAAGTCGAGCTGTTCTGCGACCTGTTCGGCATGCCCGGCCGCACCGAGGTGGATGCCGCGCATCGCCGGATCGCCGAACTCGAACGCCAGGTGCGCCGCCTGCGTGCCGCCGCGCCGCAGGCGACGCCTGCCGCACGGAAGCCTGCAGTGCAGAAACCTGTCGAGGTACCGGCCGTCCAGCAGGCCGCCGCAGCCGCGAAACCGGTCGCAAAGCCGGCCGCGACCCCCAAGGCAAGCCCGGCGCCTGCGCCCAAACCGGTGACGAAGGCCAAGGCCGCGAAAGCTGCCGCCGGCAAGCGCGCACCGGTCCGTGCCGCCGCCAAGCGCGCGCCGAAGCCGGCGATCGCCTCGATTCCGCTGCCGGAACCGCTGAAGCCGATCGCGCCCGCGAAGACCTCGGCCAAGACCGTGAAGAGGGCCCGCTGACATGTACAACACGCCATTCGACGTGACCCCCGACAAGCTGGCCGAGGAAGCGGCCACCATGCAGCAGAAGCTCGGCGCGGGCCTCGCCACGCTGCGCGAACTGGACGACGTGCATTACGGCGTCACCGCCAAGGAAGAAGTCTGGCGCGACGGCAAGGTCGTGCTGTACCGCTTCCGTGGCGACAAGGCACCGACGTCGAAAGTCCCGCTGCTGATCTGCTACGCCCTGGTCAACCGCCCCTACATGGTCGACCTGCAGGACGACCGCTCGCTGGTGAAGAACCTGCTGGCCCTGGGCCAGGACGTGTACCTCATCGACTGGGGCTACACCGACCGCTCCGATCGCTTCCTCACGCTTGAGGACTACATCGAGCGCTTCATCGACGGTGCGGTGGACCACCTCCGCGAAGCCTCGGGCCAGGATCGCATCAACCTGCTCGGCATCTGCCAGGGCGGCGCGTTCTCGCTGACCTACAGCGCGCTGCACCCGGACAAGGTCCGCAACCTGATCACCATGGTCACGCCGGTGGATTTCCACACCGACGACAACATGCTGTCGAACTGGATCCAGGACCTCGACATCGACCAGTTCGTCGACACGCTCGGCAACGTGCCGGCCGACCTGATGAACCTGTGCTACCTCACGCTCAAGCCGTACCGGCTGTTCGTGCAGAAGTACGTGGGCATGGTCGACATCCTCGACGACAAGAAGGCGATGGAGGATTTCCTGCGCATGGAGAAGTGGATCTTCGACTCGCCCGACCAGGCCGGCGAAGCCTTCCGCCAGTTCATCAAGCAGTACTACCAGGGCAACGGCTTCGTGAACGGCGGCATCGTCATCGGCGAGCGCGAAGTGGATCTGGGCTTCGTCGACATGCCGGTGCTGAACATCTACGCCGAGCAGGACCACCTGGTCCCGCCGTCGGCGTCCAAACCGATGAAGGGGCTGGTCGGCAGCCAGGACTATTCCGAGATTTCCTTCCGCGGCGGCCACATCGGCATCTACGTCTCCGGCCGCGCGCAGAAGGAAGTGCCGGCGGCGATCCACGACTGGCTGACGAAGCGTTCGGCATGATCCGTCGCTTGCTGGCCTGCCTGTTCGCCTGCACCGTCGCGCTGTCGGTGCAGGCCGCCGGGCCCGTCGCGACCCCCGGTGCGAAGCCGGGCGCGAAGCCCGCCGACGCCGCCACGTCGCAGCGCGAGATCCAGGGCCTGATCGACGCGCTCGGTCGCTCCGGCTGCGCGTTCGAGCGCAACGGCGAGTGGTACGACGGCGCGCGTGCGCGCACGCACCTCGGTCGCAAGTACGACTACCTGCGCCGCCGCGACCCGGCGGGCAGTGCGGAGTCCTTCATCGAACGCGCCGCCAGCCGCAGCAGCACCAGCGGCCGCGCGTACCACGTGCGCTGCCCGGGCAAGGCGGTCGAACCGGCCTCGACGTGGTTCCATCGACAACTGCGTGATTTGCGCGCCGGCAGGACCTGAGCGGCGCAGGCCCCACGCGTCACCTGGGGTGTACCGAAACCCGAGTGGAACCTCGCGCTAGGCGGCATGCCCGCCGTGTTCGCGACATCACGCTTTGCTAACAACTGCGGGCGTATGTTCGTGGTGCTGCGATGCAATGTCGCAGGGTTTTCTCGAACGCGCGCACTCCGACCCGCTCTCCGCGGCGAGTTTCTCGCTTCCGTCGTCCACGGAAGTCCTGGCCCACGGCCTTCAACGGACTTCGCTCCCGGGCGGCGTCCCCCTGCGAGAACACGACCATGGATGCTCAAAACCACACTCCTTCAACCCAGACCCAAGGCAAGAACCTGCTGGATACCGCGGCAGCGCAGGGATCATTCGTATCGTTCGGGAAAGCCGTCGAACAGGCGGGCCTGGGCGATGTCCTGCGCAGCGCCGGGCCCTTCACCGTCTTCGCCCCCACCGATGCCGCTTTCGCCAACTTGCCCGAAGGCAAGCTGGCCTCGCTGATGCAGCCCGAATGCCGGCACGAACTCGCCGCGATCCTGCAATACCACGTGATCAAGGGCAGGAAGAGCACCGCCGACATGTCGAAATGGGACTCCGCCAGGACGTACCACGGGCAGAACGCGAAGATCAAGGTGAACGAAAATGGTTTCCGCATCGACGGTGCGCTCGTCACCGATGCCGACATCGATTCCAGCAACGGCGTGATCCATGGCATCGACAGGGTGATCATCCCCTTCGCCTCGACGATGATGTAGACGCCCGGCGTTTTCGCCATCTGGCGGCAGGGGAAAGCCTGCCGCTCCTCGTTCCGGAGCGGGCGCGCACCGGGTGCTAGACTCCTCGCATCCGTACAGCACGCATGGTGACCCATGGCCGGAACCTCCACGCTTGCCCGCAGTCGCAACGACCGCGTCCTGGTCGGGGTGGTCGGCGGCATCGCCGCCCGCTTCGGCTGGAATTCGACCCTGCTGCGCGTCGTCTACGTGCTGGGGTCCGCCTTGTCCGCCGCGTTCCCCGGCATCCTCGTCTATCTCGTGCTCTGGCTGCTGATGCCGGAAGAGTCGTGAGCGGGAGCGTGCCGTGAACCGCGCTAGCCTCTTCTTCCTGCGCACGCTGGGCGTGCTCTGGACCCTGCCGAACACCGCGATCGGCCTCGCCGCCGGCCTGGCCGCGATGTGCTTCGGCGCGAAACCGCGCTTCGATCCGCGCGACTGCGCACTGGTGTTCAATCGCCTGCCCTGGGGCCCGGGTGGCGCGATCACCTTCGGCAACGTGATCCTCAACACCCACGCCGATCTCGACGGCCGCTGCCGCACCTATGCCACGCGCGCCGGCCTGTGCGAAGACCCGATGACGCGCATCGGCGACCACGAGCGCGCCCACGTCTTCCAGTACATGGCCCTCGGACCGTTCTTCCTGCCCCTGTACCTCGCCTTCGGCGGTGTCAGCGTGCGCAATCCCTTCGAACGCGCCGCCGATCGCTACGCGATGACCGGGCGCGACTGGTGGCCGTGGCTCAAGGTCAATTCGATGCAGGCCCTGCGCGCGCAGCAGGCGCAGGCGAAGTAACGAGGTCAGTAACGGCAGTAACGGGGTCAGGTTCACTTCTGTCGAAGTGAACCTGACCCCGTTACTGAACCTGACCCCGTTACTGCGGCACGCGAAGACTCACCGCCAGATCGACACCCGCTCGCCGTCGGCGACGAACAGCGCATTGCCTGCCTTGCAGCTGAAGGCCTTGGCGAAGGCGGGCAACTGCATCGCCGGTGCGTTCGCGCGCCACTGGCCCGGGGCGTAGGGCGAGGCCTGCGCGTGCGTCGCGGTGGCGTCGGCGGACAGCTGCTGCGCCCAGAGGCGCGCCCAGCCGCGGAAGAAGGACTGCTGTGCTGTCTCGTTGGCCTGCGGCTCCTGGCGGGCATAGGCTGTCCAGGCCAGTTCGAGACCGGCGAGGTCGGCGGCGTTCTCGCCGAGCGTGCGTGCACCATCGACCTTCAGGTCCGGCTTGCCCGGATAGTTGAAGCCTGCGTACACGCCCTGCAGCGGTGCGATGCGGCCCTGCCAGGCGGTGGCCGTCGTCGGCGACCACCAGTCGCGCAGGTTGCCGCTGGCGTCGACGTAACGCCCCTTGGCGTCGGCGACGCGCGACAGCTCGTGTCCGACCAGCGCGCCGAAGCTGCCGTACTGCGCGGACAGCGGCTGCTTGAGGTCCAGCACCGGCGGCTGCAGCACGGCGGCGGTGACGAACAGGCGGTTGTGCGCCAGGTCGTAGCCCAGCGCCGGGAACTGCGGCAGCACGTCCCAGCGCCGGTCCGCGTTCGGGCGGCCGATGCGCTTCATTTCCTCGCGATGGTGCCAGGTCGATGCGATCAGGATGTTGCTGCCGAAACTGCCGCGGCCCATCGGCTGGATCGAGAAATCCAGGTCCGAGCGCGGCTTGCCGATCTCGATCTTCAGCTTCTGCAGCTTGGCCACGGCTTCCGCGCGCGTGGCGTCGTCCATCCAGGTGTTCGAGGCCAGCGACGCCTCCAGCGCTTCGCGCACGTGGCGACTGATCGTCGCCGCGCGGTCGGCGGCATCCTGCGCGAGGAAACGCTCGGTGTAGGCCTGCGCCATCATGCTGCCGGCCGAGGCGTTGATCGCATCCAGCACCTGCTGCGCGCGCGGCGCCGGGTCCATGTCGCCGCGCAGCAGGCGGCCGCGGAATTCGTGGTCGGCGTCGCGCCAGTTCTTGCTCAGGTAGGGCGCCATCGCGTTGCCGACCTGGAAGCGCAGGTAGGCCTTCCACTGCGCGGGCTTGAGGCTGGACGCCAGCTTGTCGAGCTGGGCGAACAGCGCCGGATCGGCCATCGACACCTGTTCGGCGGTCACGCCCTGCGCCTTGAGGAAGGCGGCCAGCTGCAGGTTGCGGTATTTCTTCGCGAAATCCCTGGTCGGCACCGGGTTGTAGTTGCCGCGCAGGCGGACCAGGTCGGCGCGCTCCTTCGATGCGCGTGCGATGCGGGTCTCCAGATCGATCACTAGCGTCGCATCGGCGGCGGCATTCGCGGCCGGCGTGCCGGTGAGCACCATGATCTTCTGCACGTAGCCGTTGTAGCGGCCCAGCAGGTTGCGCGCATCGGCATCGGTGCGCGTGTAGAAGCTCGCATCGGGCAGGCCGAGGCCGCCCTGGGCGAAATAGCCCATGTACGTATCGAGGTTCTGCAGGTCGATGTCGGCGGTGAAGTTGAAGGCGACCGGGATGCCGATCTGGTGCAGTGCGGCGATCGCCGGTGCGATGTCCTGCGGCTTCTTGATCGCATCGATGCGCGCGAGCAGCGGCGCGATCGGCGCGGCACCGTCGCGTTCCACGGCGGCTTCGTCCATGCCGCTGGCCCAGAAATCGCCGAGCAGCTTCTGTACCTGGCCCTGCGGCGACTTCGCGGCGGCTTCCAGCAGCGCGCGCTGCTGGTCGCGCGCCTGTGCCGCCAGTTCGCCCAGCGTGCTGGCGCTGCCGCTGGCCGGCGCCGGATTGGCCTTCAGCCAGTCCGCGTTCGTGGCGCCGTACAGATCGGCGCAGGCGCTGAGCGCGGCGACCGGTTTCGGCGCGGGCTTGGCGGGCTTGCGCTTCTTCGCGGCATCCGCGTGCGGTGCGGCGATGGCGGCAGCGAGGCAGAGGGCGAGGGCGGCGGGGCGCAGGGCGTGCGGTTTCGACATCGCGGCGTCGGATCCATGGGGGGAAGGCCGGGGCAGTGTAGCAACTCGGTTCCGGCCCCGAAGTGCCGCGACGTGATGCCGATCACGCCCGGTTGCGACGCGCGCAGCGGTTCGGTGTTCAGCGCAGGTCGATGGCGCGCTGCGGCAGCCGGAACAGGCGCTCCGCATTGACCGTCGTCGCATGCGCGAGCGCATCGGGGTCGATCCCGCGCAGCGCGGCGATGCAGTCGCGCACCACCGGCAGCCGCGCCGGTTCGTTGCGCTGGCCGCGAATGCCTGCGTCGGGCTGGTCCGGGGCATCGGTTTCCAGCAGCAGGCATTCCAGCGGCAGGTCGCGCGCCAGCGTGCGCAGGCGATTGGCGCGTTCGTAGGTCACCGGTCCGCCGAGTGCGATCAGGAAGCCGTGTTCGAACAGCCGCTTCGCTTGGTCGGCGCTGCCGGAAAAGCTGTGGACCACGCCGCGCAGCGGGCCGAAGCGACGGATCGCGGCGAGCACAGCGTCGACGGCGCGGCGCGCATGCACGATCACCGGCAGGTCGAAGTCGCGCGCCAGGCGCAGCTGGTCGTCGAAGAAGACCGCCTGTCGCTGCGGGTCGAGGCCTTCGACGAAGAAATCCAGACCGCATTCGCCCACCGCCACCGGCCGCTCGCGTTCGATCCATTCGCGCAGCAGCGCCAGGTGTTCGTCGCGGTGTTCGTCCAGGTACATCGGGTGCAGGCCGTAGGCCGGATGCAGCCCGGAACCGGGCGTGCAGATCGCGCGCAGCTTTTCCCAGCCTGCGGCAGCGACCGCCGGCACGATCTGTCGCGTCACGCCGACGGCGCGTGCACGCGCGAGCGCCGCGTCGCGATCGGCATCGAATTCCGCCGCGTCGAAGTGCGAGTGGCTGTCGATCAGCATGCGCGGCGCGCGATCACGTGGAGGTTGTCGACCGGGCGGTCAACCGATCCTGGGCACGTCGCTGGATCGCGGCGCGTCCTTCGCGTCTTTCGCCTCCGGTACCTTGCGCTTGCGGAAGCTCGCGAGCAGCAGGGTGCCGATGCCCAGCAGCAGTTCGTCGATGAAGGGAATGAAATCAGGGATCACCATGTCCAGGGCCCACAGCGAAGCGGCGAGCAGGAACAGGCGCGGAAAACTGAGGCGGCTGAGGAAGCCGAGGATCGGTGCGACGAGCGGGCTGGCCATGGCGACGATTCCGGTACGCGGGATTGTGCGAACGCTATCACGGGGATGGAGGCGCCGGGGCGGGATGCAAGGGTTTTTCGACCTGCTGGCAGCAGGTCGCAGAGCTGAACGGCAACGATGCGTTCAGGTCCCGGCGCGGGTTTCGTTCAGTCGCGCGGTGCTGCAATCCCTGCCGTCCCGGCGAACGACATGGTTCGCCGCAACCGAGGAAACACGCATGAACAAGCCTGTGCTCGACAAGTCCGCGTTCAACACGCAGATCCTCGCCGTGGCCATCGGCGCCCTGCTGGTCGGGGGTATCGCCACCGCGGCCTACATGGGCAATCGCGACACCGACGCCTCGGCGACGGTCGCTTCCCGCGCGGCGGATCCTGCGCACGAAGCCGCCCTCGGCGACGAGCCCGATGGTCGACGCGATGCCAATGTCATCGCCGAGCCGCGCCTGGAGTACGCCGAGGTGACGTCCGTGGTGCCGGTCACCCGCGGCGAACAGCGTTACGCGACCGTGATCGGCACGGCGCCGATCACCGAAACCGTCTCGTCCACCGCGAACCGAGAAGTCTGCGAGGACGTGGTGGTGCAGGAACGCCTGCCCGAGCGCGACCGCAACGTCGGCGGTACCGTGGCCGGTGCGCTGATCGGTGGCCTGGTCGGCAATCAGGTGGGCGACGGCAACGGCCGCAAGGCCGCGACCGCCGCCGGCGCCGTCGCCGGCGGCTACATCGGCAACCGCATCGATCGCCGCCACGAGGGCGGCCGGGTCGTCGATCGCACCGAACGGCAATGCCGCACGGTGTCGGAACCGACCAGCCGGACGAAGGCCGTGGCCTGGGAGGTCACCTACCGCACCCCGGAAGGCGCCACCGAACGCATGCGCACCGAGCGCAAGCCGGGCGAGCGCATCCCGGTCGGCACGGACAAGGTCGTCGTCGGCTACGACGTGACCTACCGCTACCAGGGCGAGGAAGGCCGCGTGCGGCTCGACGAGCGACCGGGCGAGCGCCTGCCGGTGGTCGACGGCATGGTCATGACCCGCGCCGCAGGCAATGCGGCGTCTCGGTCCTGACTCCGGGCCGCCCTCGAACCCGGCCCGATTTCCCGGAAGGAACGCCCCGTTCGCGGGGCCTGCGAACCTACCCCGACGGGGCCGGAGCGATCCGGCCCCGTCGTTCGTTTCGGGCGGGTCGGGAGCCTGTTTCCGGGCTTGCCGAAGGGCGGGCTACGGGGGCGCTCGGGCGGGCTGGCGGAATCGCACGCTTTGGGCCGGAAATCGGCGTTTTGCCGGATCGGCTTTGTCGCTTTGCAGGTATCGTCTGTGCAGGATGCGACCTTACAATGACGCTTTGCCCGAAACGACCACGAAGCCATGGCCCTGCATCCCTACGATCTGTACGACGTCCGTTCCATGCTCAGCGAAGAAGAGCGCGCGGTGCAGGACACCGTCGCCCGCTTCACCGACGAGCGCGTGCTGCCGATCATCGGCAAGGCCTTCGACGAAGGCCGTTTCCCGCGCGAACTGGTGTCCGAAATCGCCGACATGGGCCTGCTCGGCTCCTCGCTGCCCGAGAAATACGGCTGCGCCGGCCTCAACGCGGTCAGCTACGGCCTGATCTGCCAGGAACTGGAACGCGGCGACTCGGGCATCCGCAGCTTCGTCAGCGTGCAGAGCTCGCTGTGCATGTACCCGATCTATGCCTACGGCACCGAAGAACAGCGCCTGCGCTGGCTGCCGGGCATGGCCAAGGGCGAGATCATCGGCTGCTTCGGCCTGACCGAGCCGCACGGCGGCTCCGATCCGGCCAATATGAAGACCAACGCCAAGCGCGACGGCGATGACTGGGTCCTCAACGGTTCCAAGATGTGGATCACCAACGGCAACCTGGCCGACATCGCCATCGTCTGGGCGCAGACCGACGACGGCATCCAGGGCTTCGTCGTCGAGAAGGGCATGCCGGGCTTCACCGCCCAGGAAATCAAGCACAAGATGAGCCTGCGCGCCTCGGTCACCAGCGCGCTGTTCTTCGACAACGTGCGCGTGCCCGACGCCAATCGTCTGCCGAACGTGAAGGGCCTCAAGGGCCCGCTGGGCTGCCTCACGCAGGCGCGCTACGGCATCACCTGGGGCCCGATCGGCGCCGCCATCGGCTGCCTGCACGAAGTGCTGGGCTACACCAAGGAGCGCATCCTGTTCGGCCGCCCGGTCGCTGCCACGCAGTCGGCGCAGATCAAGATGGCCGAGATGTCGCGTCGCATCACCCTGGCGCAGCTGCTCTCGCTGCAGCTCGGTCGCCTCAAGGACGCCGGCAACATGCAGCCGGCGCAGGTGTCGCTGGCGAAGTGGAACAACTGCCGCATCGCCATCGACATCGCGCGCGAATGCCGCGACCTGCTCGGCGGCGCCGGCATCACCACCGAACACCACGCGATCCGCCATGCGCTGAACCTCGAATCGGTCATCACCTACGAGGGCACGGAAACCGTGCACCAGCTGGTGATCGGCCGCGAGCTGACGGGCATCAACGCGTTCTGATCCGGGCCGCGCCATGAGCTTCGGCCCCCGTCTCGACACCCGGATCGACACCGGACGACTGATCCTCCGCCCCCCGGGGCGCGAGGATTTCCAGGCATGGGCCGAGATGATGTCGGATGCCGAACATGTCAGGCACATCGGCGGCGCGCAGCCGCCATCGGTGGTCTGGCGCGGCCTGATGTCGATGATCGGCATGTGGGCCTCGGAAGGCTTCGCGATGTTCTCGGTGATCGAGAAGTCCAGCGGACGCTGGATCGGCCGCGTCGGTCCGTGGTCGCCGCACGGCTGGCCGGGCAACGAAGTGGGCTGGAGCCTCGTCCGCGATGCCTGCGGTCGCGGCTATGCCGTCGAAGCCGCCGCCGCCGCGATGGACTGGGCCGTGGACGCGCTGGGCTGGGACACGATCATCCACACCATCGCGCCGGACAACGAAGCCTCGAAGGCCGTCGCGCGTCGACTCGGCTCGCGTTTCCTGCGCATGGGCCATCTGCCGGAGCCGTTCCACGAAAAACCCGTCGAAATCTGGGGGCAGTCGCGCGACGAATGGCGCGCGCGGCGCGGAGCAGGGGCATGACGACCATGCCGGTCATCGAAACCGAACGCTTGGTCCTGCGCGTGCCGCGCATCGAGGATTTCGAGCGCTACGCCGAGTTCTTCGCCGACGAGTCTTCCCGCATCATCGGCGGTCCGCATGCGCGCGGCGATGCCTGGCGCCGTTTCCTGCAGATGCCGGGCGCATGGATGCTGCAGGGCTTCGCGATGTTCTCAGTGATCGAGAAATCCAGCGGACTGTGGGTCGGCCAGGCCGGCCCGTGGCAGCCCGATGGCTGGCCGGGGGGCGAGGTCGGCTACGCTTTCCACCAGGATGCCCGTGGCAAGGGCTATTGCACCGAGGCCTGTGCGGCATCGATGGATTACGCCTTCGACACGCTTGGCTGGGACCGGGTGCTGCACTGCATATCGCCTGAAAACACCGCCTCGCAGAACGTCGCGAAGCGCCTCGGCTCGCGCAATCTCGGCCCGGCGACCCTGCCGAAGCCGCTCGACCTGCATGCGATCGATCTCTGGGGCCAGACCCGCGAGGAATGGCGCGTCAACCGGGAGCGCTTCGCATGATCACGCTGTATGGCATGTCCAATTCCGGCAACTGCTACAAGCTGCAGCTTCTGATGTCGAACCTCGGTCGCGAGTACGCCTGGGAGGAGATCGACGTCCTGCGCGGCGAGAACCTCTCGCCGGAATTCCTGGCGATGAACGATCGCGGCAAGGTGCCGGTGATGAAGCTCGACGACGGCCGCACGATGTCGGAATCGAACGCGATCCTGCATTACCTCGCCGAAGGCAGCGCGCTGCTGCCGGCCGATCCCTGGGATCGCGCCAAGACCCTGCAGTGGATGTTCTTCGAACAGTACAGCCACGAACCCTACATCGCGGTCGCGCGCTTCATCCGCAGATTCCTGCCGCCGGACCATCCGCGCCGTGCGTCGCTCGATGCGCTGACCGCCTCCGGCAACGAGGCGCTGGCGGCGATGGAGCGGCACCTGACGCGCCTGCCCTGGTTCGGCGGCGAGCGCTACACCATCGCCGACATCGCCCTGTTCGCGTACACGCACATCGCCGACGACGGCGGCTTCGACCTCGGCGCGTACCCGCACGTCGAGCGCTGGCTCAAGCGCGTGCAGATGCAGCCGGGCTTCGTGCCGATGCGCGAGGCCGACCGCCCGGACTGAACATCGCCGCATCATTCCCGTAGAGCGGAGCTTGCTCCGCTCCATCGACATCCTTCGATCACGCAAGAGCGGAGCAAGCTCCGCCCTGCACACACACCGCAGAGCCACAGACCATGTTCGCCACCGTTCCCAATCCCATCCCGGCCCGCATGAAGGGCCTCAATCGCGCCGAGATCTGCGACGTCAACTTCCAGGAGTTCGTGAAGGGCTGGGACGGCGCAGCGCAGCCGAAGCCGGCGGCGCATGAAGCCATCCTCGATGGCAGCGCGCTGGATGCGCAGGGCTTCCGCGAACTGTTCGAGTCGCAGCTGATCAGCCGCCACCTCGACCTGATGGCGCGCGTGCTGCGCGTGCAGAACAAGGTCTTCTACACCATCGGTTCGTCCGGCCACGAAGGCAATGCGATGGTTGCGCGCGCCGCGCGGCACACCGATCCGGCCTTCCTGCACTACCGTTCCGGCGGTTTCATGGCCGAGCGCTTCCGCAAGCTGCCGGGCATGGATCCGATCATGGATTCGGCGCTGTCGTTCGCGGCCAGCGCGGAAGATCCGGCCAGCGGCGGCCGCCACAAGGTGTGGGGCAGCAAACCGTTGTGGGTGCTGCCGCAGACCTCGACGATCGCCTCGCACCTGCCGAAGGCGCTGGGCACCGCGATCGCGATCGAGCATGCGCGCCGCATCGGCCACGCGCTGCCGATCCCCGACGACAGCATCGCGATCTGCTCCTTCGGCGATGCGTCGAGCAACCACGCCACGGCGCAGACCGCCTTCAATGCCGCCGCCTGGACCGCGTACCAGAAGCTGCCCGCGCCGGTGCTGTACGTCTGCGAAGACAACGGCATCGGCATCTCGGTGAAGACCCCGGACGGCTGGGTCGCGCGCAACTACCGCGATCGCGCCGACCTGGATTACTTCTATGCCGACGGCCTCGACCTGGCCAATGGCTACGGCCAGGTGCAGGCGGCGGTCGAACACTGCCGCCGCACGCGTCGTCCGACCTTCCTGCACCTGCGCACCACGCGCATCATGGGCCACGCTGGCACCGACTTCGAGATCGAATGGCGCAGCATCGACGAGCTGTGCCGCGTCGAGGCCAGCGACCCGCTGCTGCGCAGCGCGCAGATCGCGCTGGAATCCGGACTGATGTCGAAGGACGAGATCCTCGGCCTGTACGAGGCGACCCGCAAGAAGTGCTTCGATGCCGCCGAGGACGCCGACCGTCGCCCGCGCATCACCACGCTGGAAGAAGTGATGCGTCCGCTGGCACCGTACACGCCGGACAAGGTCAAGGCCGAGGCCGAGCGTTACGACTACGCCGACAAGCGCGCCGAAGTCTTCGGCAGCGAAGCCAAGCTGCCGGAGAACCAACCGGCGAAGCATCTGGCGATCCAGATCGGCATGGCCCTGCACGACCTGTTCATCAAGTATCCCGAGTCGATGCTGTTCGGCGAGGACGTCGCGCAGAAGGGCGGCGTGTACACGGTGACCAAGGGCCTGCACAAGGCGTTCGGGCCCAAGCGCATCTTCAACACGCTGCTGGACGAGACCGTGATCCTGGGCCTGGCCCAGGGCTACGCCAACATGGGCATGCTGCCGCTGCCGGAAATCCAGTACCTGGCCTATTTCCACAACGCCTGCGACCAGATCCGCGGCGAAGCGGCGAGCCTGCAGTTCTTCAGCAACGGCCAGTACCGCAACCCGATGGTGATGCGCGTGGCCTCGCTGGGCTACCAGCGCGGTTTCGGCGGCCATTTCCACAACGACAACTCGATCACCGCGCTGCGCGACATCCCGGGGCTGGTGGTCGGTTGCCCGTCGCGCGGCGACGACGCGGCGATGATGCTGCGCACGATGATGGCGCTGGCCAAGGTCGATGGCCGCGTCTGCGCCTATCTCGAACCGATCGCGCTGTACATGACCAAGGATCTGTACGAAGCCGGCGACGGCCTGTGGCTCACCGAGTATCCGTCGCCGGAGAAGGCGATGACGCTGGGCGAGGGCCGCGTCTATGGCGAAGGCGACGACCTGGTGGTCTTCACCTTCGGCAACGGCGTGCCGATGAGCCTGCGCGCCGCGCGCGCGATCGAGGCGAAGCATGGCTGGAAGGTGCGCGTGGTCGACCTGCGCTGGCTGGCGCCGCTCAACGACGCCTTCATCCGCGAGCAGGCCGCGGGCGCGAAGCGGATCCTGGTCGTCGACGAGGGCCGGCGCAGCGCGGGCGTGGGCGAGGGTGTCATCACCGCTGTCGTGGAGGGCGGCTTCGGCGCGACGCCGCTGCGTCGCGTGGTCGGTGCCGATAGCTTCACCCCGCTCGCGGGCGCCGCCTTCCTGGTGATTCCGGCGGACGAAGACATCATCGCCGCCGCGGACGCGCTGGCGGGCTGAACGGACGCATCGCCGGGCGATGACCCGTCCGGCGGCGCGGGTGTAGCATCGTGCGGCGCGCGATCCACGCGCCGCCTGCGCCTGCGGCAGGACGAGAAGACAGGGAGCCAGCGATGACACACGAACCCAGATACGCCTCCGACCCCGGCCATGCCGACTATGACCAGTACATGCGCCTGAAGGGCCTGGTCGACCGCATGCACGGCGAGAACGGCCTCACGTCGGGCGACATCAGCGACCGCGCCACCGCCGCGATGCTGCGCGCGATCAAGCAGGATGCCCTCGACGATCGCAGCCGGCTCGGTCCGGGCGAGATCGACGGCGTGGTCCTGAGCCGGGGCAACGGCCGCGTGCAGGGCGGCGAGTACGCCATCGCCTACCAGGGCGACCCGACCCAGCCCACCGTGCGCACCCTCGGCGTGCCGACCCAGCAACTGCTCGCCCCGGCGGAGCAGAACCTGCAGGACATCAACCGGCTCAACGAGCAGTCGCAGCAGCGCACGCAGTCGCTGGAGCGCCAGCAGGTTCAGGCCCAGGCCCGCGAGGCCGAGGCCCGGGACGCGGAGCAGCCGGGCATGGGCAGCCGTAGCCTGTTCTGAGACCCGCCTCGCGAAGGTCCTTCGCATTCGATCACCCGACGACCCCGCTTCCGGCGGGGTCGCGTCGTTTCCGGGCCTGCGTCACAGTCTCCGTGCCGATGCGTATGGTTCGGGCCCGGAATCGCGGTGTACCATCGGTCCACCCGCATTGCGCCATTGAAGGCCGGCATGGAACGAAGTCTGTCCCGGGGGCGTCCGCACGACGGCCCCACGCGATCGCGACGATGCGATCGACGCCATGGAACCCGGGCGACGCGGCTGGTCGCGCTGCTCGGCGCCGTTTTCGCGATCAATCTGATGGGATGCCAGTCCGCCATGTCCACGCCCGCTCCGTTCCCTTCCGACACCGCCCGCACCGCCGGCGCCGCGGACCTGCGCTTCGACGCGCACAACTTCGAGGCGCACTGCTACGCCACGACCGGCTGCAAGGTGCTCTACAACGACCACTACCACGTGCGCGACGCCGATGACGTGACGCGCCCGCCTGCGGGCGCCGACCATCGCAAGCGCTGGAGCGGGGCCTCGTACATCGGCGTGAAGAATTTCCCGGCGCCGGCCGTGGTGACCTGGCGCTCGAAGGACGGCCAGGCGCATCGCGCCGAGGTCGACATCGGCGCGATCTTCGCCGAGCAGAAGATCCTCTTCCAGGTGCCGCCGGGCGACATCCCCGACAACGCCTACATCGCCGACCCGGACATCTTCCTGGAAGTCGACGACCGCACGATCAACGTCTTCATGAAGGCGCACATCCCGCTGAAGGCGCCGAGGGTGCCGGGCAACCGGTTCACCAATTTCGCCGAGGATTTCGTCCTCGCGTTCACGCGCACGTACTGACGCAGGGAGGCGGCCATGGGCGGTGGAAACAACGACGGCGAACCCCACAAGCGCGACAAGGACGGACGCCTGCAGGACGGCGTGGCGACCTATCCGGCCGACGCGCACGACATGCAGACCTTCGTCGACGCGCGCCAGGCGCTGAGCCAGCTGCCGGCGCCGACGCTGTATCGCAGCAACAACCCGCACGAACGCCTGTTCGTCGCGGCCTTCGACGGCACCGGCAACGACGCCAACCGCGATCCGGCGCACATGACCAACGTCGGTCGCTTCCGCGACCAGATCGAGGCGCTGGATGGGCCGGACGCGGACCGCATCAAGGTCGGCTACGTCGAAGGCCCGGGCACGCAGCGCAATGCGATCGCGCGTGCGATCGACGGCGCGCGCGGCCACACCTACGAGCAGCGGCTGGAGGAGATGTACGACCAGCTCGCGATCCAGACCAAGCGCTGGCTCGCCGAGGACCCCGACGCGCAGATCCGCGTGGTTAGCGTCGGTTTCAGCCGCGGCGCCGAGCAGGCTGCCGGCTTCACCCGACTGGTCCACGAGCGCGGGATCCAGGACATCGACGGCGCGCGTGTCGTCCGCGACGAGCACGGCCAGAAGCGCATCGACTACACCGCGCCGGCGCTGGCCGCGCCCGGCCAGACCCCGCAGGCCGTGGGCCTGTTCGACCCGGTCGGCACCGGTGTGCCGCGCGACCACGACCGCCGCCTGCCGCCGTCGGTCATTTCCGGCTTGCAGATCACCGCCGAGGACGAACGCCGCAGCCTGTTCAAGTCGACCAGCATCATGGATCCGGGCCAGACCGCCGACGGCCGCTTCCTCAACGTGATGGTGGCCGGCGCGCATTCCGATGTCGGCGGCAGCTATCACCTCGATGGTCTGTCCTCGCGCAGCGGCAACCTGATGACCGACTACATGAACGCGCTGAGCGATCGGCCGTTCCTGAACAAGGTGCAGGAGCCGAGCGATCCGGCGATGAACGTGGTGCATCGCTCCGAGCAGGGCATGTTCCTGTACCGGATCACGCCCAAGGTCGACCGCCGCGAGGACGAGGGCACCGTGGAGCGACTCGCGCCGGACCGGCTGGTCGGCAAGGGCGGGGATGCCTTCAACGCCGAACCGCGCGACGAGCGCATGGCGGCGGCCTTCGACTGGCGCCAAGTGACGATCGGCGTCGTGCCGCCCGAGGCCCCGGCAAAGCCCATCGCGGCGCAGGCGCCTCCGGTGGATGCCCCGGTGAGACCGCTCGACCCGTCCGTGGCCGGGCATCCCGACCATGGCACCTATCGCAACCTGCATGGCATGGTCCAGGGCATGCATGCCCAGAACGGCATCGCCGCCGACGACGCGATGAACCGGCAGGCGTCGCTGGCCCTGCTGGCGGCCTACAAGCGCGATGGCGCATCCGGCGGCGCGCTGAGGCCGGAGGGCGGCATCGACGGCGTCGTGCTCAGCCAGGCGAGCGCGCAGAACCCGGACGTCGGCGGCAAGTTCGCGATCCTCTACCAGGGCGACCCGAACAGCCCGACCGTGCGCAACCTCGCGGTGCCCACCCGTGACCTCATGCAGGCGCCGGAGCAGAGCCTGCAGCAGATCGAGGCCGCAAATCAGCAGGTGCAGCAGCGCAGCCAGACCCAGGCGCCGCCGCAGCCGACGCAGCAGCCCTCGCTCGATCCGAACGCGCAGCAGCCCACGATGGGCTCCCGCTCGCTGTTCTGATCCGTGCTTCGATGTCCGGTTCCGGCCTGGTGGCCGGCGGCCGGGATTTTTTGGGAGGGGCTCAGCGCCCCAGTCCGTCGCGCAGGGCTTCGAAGCGCCACGATGCCCCGGCCATGCCGGGGCTGTCGGCATCGAGGTCCAGCGGCAGCACTGCCAGGCCGAGGTCGCCGCAGGCCGAGACCACGGTGCCCACGGTCTGTTCGCCCAGCGGCAGTTCCGTGCCCGGGACCAGCGGTGCGTCGCTGCGCACCAGGGCCAGGCCGCGTTTGGCCTGGCCGAGGAAATGGGTGCGGGCCACGATTTCCTGCCCGGGGTAGCAGCCCTTCTTCACGCTGAAGGCGTTCAGGCGCTCCAGCGACAGTTGCTGCGGCGTCCACTGCTCGAACTGCGAGGGGTCCAGGCGGGGCAGGCCGTGGGCAAGGTCCATGCAGCGCCAGCGTGCGACCAGGGCGGCGTTCGCGCCGGGGTGGTGCTCCGGACCGATCCGCAGGCTGCGCCCGGGCATGCCGCCGTCCAGCCTGCCGCTGAGATCCAGTTCGATGCCCTCGGCGGCACTGCCGACCCAGTGATTGCCGGAGGCGAGGGCGGATGCGGACAGCCTGCCGGTGATGCGCAGGTCGTCGCGGACCTCGATCGACAGCTTGCTGCGGAACTGGAAGCGGCGCAGGCGGCTAGCCAGTTCGTCGGCATCTGCATCCGGAACGACCAGCCACACCGTATCTGCATCGATCCGGATCAGCGCGAAGAGGGCGATCAGCCGGCCCTTCGCGGTGAGCCAACCGTTCCAGTGCCACTGGCCGTCGGCCAGCGCACCCACGTCGTTCATGGTCTGGGCCTGCGCGAACGCGACCGCGTCGCGGCCGGAAAGCGCCACCAGACGATGGTCGTACAGCGGAAACCACGGGGTTTGCGACGCGTGTGGGTTGTCCGACATGGGGGCGGGACTTAAACTTGACCGTTCAGGATTGCAGACATGATAGGCGAAACCGTTCCGACCCCAGAAAGCCTTCCGGAAGCCACCGCTTCCGGCAACGAGTCCAGGCAGGGACAACGCACCGACGTCAAGGAGATCGGCGGCCGTGAAGGCCCCGATCCGACGCGTTACGGGGATTGGGAGAAGAACGGGCGCTGTATCGATTTCTGAGCCTGCGGGGCTTCGCAGCCCCGGCGTCCCGCCGACGAGGTCATCGCCGATGCGCATTGCGCCCGGCATGACTCGCGAACGCGGCGAATCGCCGGGTCTCGCGGATCTCCGCCGGCGTTTCGTCACTCTTCATTCTTCTTCTCAGACCTGGGCGCATCGAACATGCCTAACCGCGCACGACCCCTGTCGCCGCATCTGCAGATCTACCGTCCGCAGATCACGACGACGATGTCGATCATGCATCGCATCACCGGCATCATCCTTTCCTTCGGTGCCTTCGTCTTGGCCTGGTGGCTGCTGGCCGTGGCGCAGGGCGGCGAGGCCTACGAACTCGCTTCGGCCTGCCTGGCCTCGCCCTTCGGCAAGCTGGCGCTCTTCGGTTTCTCGCTGGCGCTGGTCTACCACCTGCTCAACGGCATCCGCCACCTGCTGTGGGATGCGGGCTGGGGCTTCCAGATCCCGCAGGTCTACAAGTCCGGCTACACCGTGCTGGCGCTGACGGTGGTCTTCACCGCCGCGATCTGGTTCTTCGCGCTGCGGGGTGTCGCATGAGCGCGTCCGGCAACAAGACACCCCGCGACTTCCGTACGCCGGTCGCCCGCGCGCGCGGCCTCGGTTCCGCCAAGTCCGGCACCGGCCACTTCTGGTGGCAGCGCGTCACCGCCATCGCCCTGGCACTGCTGGTGCCGTGGATGATCGGCCTGGCGCTGGCCCTGGTCGGCGCCGACATCTACGACATCCAGGCCACGCTGGCCAAGCCCTTCAACGCCATCGCGCTGGCGCTGTTCGCGATCTGCCTGTTCTGGCACGCCCGCCTGGGCCTGCAGGTGGTGGTCGAGGACTACATCCACCACCGCGCGACGGAGATCGCCCTGCAACTGCTGATCACGTTCGCCTGCGCGGCCGGCGCGCTCGCTTCCCTCTACGCGATCGGTCGCATCGCCCTGCTGGCCTGAGCCCATGACCTCCGCATACAAGATCACCGAACACAAGTACGACATGGTCGTCGTCGGCGCCGGCGGCGCCGGCCTCCGCGCGACCTTCGGCCTCGCCCACAAGGGCCTGCAGACCGCGTGCATCACCAAGGTCTTCCCGACCCGCTCGCATACGGTCGCGGCGCAGGGCGGCATCTCCGCCGCGCTGGGCAACATGGGCGAGGACGACTGGCGCTTCCACTTCTACGACACCATCAAGGGCTCGGACTGGCTGGGCGACCAGGACGCCATCGAGTACATGTGCCGCGAGGCCATCCCCGCGATCATCGAACTCGAACACCAGGGCGTGCCGTTCTCGCGCACCGAGGACGGCAAGATCTACCAGCGTCCGTTCGGCGGCATGACCACGCACTACGGCAAGGGCACCGCGCAGCGCACCTGCGCCGCCGCCGACCGCACCGGCCACGCGATCCTGCACACGCTCTACCAGCAGTCGCTGGCGCATGACGCGCGCTTCTTCATCGAATACTTCGCGCTCGACCTGATCATGGACGAGGAGGGCGTCTGCCGCGGCGTGCTCGCGCTGGACATGGCCGAAGGCACGCTGCACCTGTTCCGCGCCCAGGGCGTGGTGCTGGCCACGGGCGGCTACGGTCGCGCCTACTTCTCCGCGACCTCGGCGCACACCTGCACCGGCGACGGCGGCGGCATGGCCCTGCGTGCCGGCCTCGGCCTGCAGGACATGGAATTCGTGCAGTTCCATCCGACCGGCATCTACGGCGCCGGCTGCCTCATCACCGAAGGCGTGCGCGGCGAAGGCGGCATCCTGCGCAACAGCAAGGGCGAGCGCTTCATGGAGCGCTATGCGCCGAACGCGAAGGACCTCGCCTCGCGCGACGTGGTGTCGCGCTCGATGACCCTGGAAATCCGCGAAGGCCGCGGCGTGGGCGAGCATGGCGATCACATCCACCTCGACCTCACCCACCTCGATCCGAACGACATCCACGAGAAGCTGCCGGGCATCGCCGAGAGCGCGCGCATCTTCGCGAACGTCGACGTGACCAAGCAGCCGATCCCGGTGATCCCGACCGTCCACTACAACATGGGCGGCATCCCGACCAACTACCACGGCGAAGTCGTGCAGTTGAAGGATGGCAACCCGGACGCGGTGGTCCCCGGCCTGTACGCCATCGGCGAAGCGGCCTGCGTGTCGGTGCACGGCGCCAACCGCCTGGGCTCGAACTCGCTGCTCGACCTCGTGGTGTTCGGTCGCGCGGTCGCCAACCGCTGCGCCGAGACCATCCGGCCCGGCATGCCGCACAAGAGCCTGCCGTCGGACGCCTGCGACAAGTCGCTGGCCAACCTCGACAAGCTGCGCAACGCCAACGGTGGGACCGCCACCGCCGACCTGCGCCTGCGCATGCAGCGCACGATGCAGGAAGACGCGGCGGTGTTCCGCACCCCGGACGGCCTGGCGCGCGGCGTCGGCCGCATCCGCGACTGCGTGAAGGCCTTCGAGGACATCCGCGTCAGCGACCGTTCGCTGATCTGGAACTCCGATCTCATCGAGACCCTGGAACTGCAGAACCTGCTGGGCCAGGCGCTCACCACGATCGTCTCGGCCGAGAACCGCATGGAGTCGCGCGGCGCCCAGGCCCGCGAGGACTTCTGGGAGAAGGACGAGCACGGCAACCTCGCCGAGAACGGCATCCGCGACGACGAAAACTGGCTCAAGCACACGCTGTGCTGGGCGGACGAGGCGGGCAACACGCGCCTCGACTACCGCCCCGTGCACCTGTACACCCTGAGCAACGACGTCGAAGCCGTCCCGCCGAAGAAGCGCACCTACTAACCGCGCGCGGGGCATCCGCCCCGTCCGCGAATTCCGGATCAGATCATGGCCGAGTTTTCCCTTCCCAAGAATTCCAAGGTCCACAAGGGCAAGCGCTTCTCCGCGCCCGCCGGCGCCAAGCGCGTGCGCGAGTTCAAGGTGTATCGCTGGAGCCCGGACGACGACGAGAATCCGCGCACCGACACCTACGAAGTCGATCTCGACACCTGCGGTCCGATGGTCCTGGACGCGCTGATCAAGATCAAGAACGAGATCGACCCGACCCTGACCTTCCGCCGCTCGTGTCGCGAAGGCATCTGCGGTTCGTGCGCGATGAACATCGACGGCACCAACACGCTGGCCTGCACCAAGGCCATCGAGGACTGCACGAAGCAGGAAGTGCCGATCTACCCGCTGCCGCACATGCCGGTGATCAAGGACCTGGTGCCGGATCTCACGCATTTCTACGCGCAGTACGCGTCGATCAAGCCGTGGATCCGCACCCAGAGCGCGCCGCCGCCGGACAAGGAACGCCTGCAGTCGAAGGAAGACCGCGCCAAGCTCGACGGCCTGTACGAGTGCATCCTCTGCGCCTGCTGCAGTACCAGCTGCCCGAGCTACTGGTGGAACGGCGACCGCTACCTCGGCCCGGCGATCCTGCTCCAGGCCTACCGCTGGATCATCGACAGCCGCGACGAGGACACCGGCGCGCGCCTGGACGACCTGGAAGACCCGTTCAAGCTCTATCGCTGCCACACGATCATGAACTGCGCGCGGACCTGCCCGAAGGGCCTGAACCCGGCGCAGGCGATCGGCGAGATCAAGAAGCTGATGCTGGCGCGACAGGTCTGACGCAGCGGATCCGGTCGGCGCACGACGCGACCGGATCCACCGCATGCATCGCAATGGCGGGCCCCGGGCCCGCCCCACGGGGTAAGGGATGACGAATCACGCGATCTTTCTGCCGGGCGTCGCGATGGTCGCGCTCACCTTCGTCGTGCTGATGATCATGTTCCGCCGCCGCGTCGCGCAGATGAAGCGCGAGCGCATCCATCCGCAGGCGGTCGCGACCTCCGCCCAGTCGGCCGCGATGCTCACCGACTGCAGTCCTGCGGACAACTTCCGCAACCTGTTCGAACTGCCGGTGCTGTTCTACTTCGCGCTGGTGGTCTGCGCGATCACCGGCCTGCACGACACTGCGACACTGGCGCTGGCCTGGGCCTTCGTCGCCTCGCGCGCGCTGCACAGCGCGATCCAGTGCAGCTACAACAAGGTCATGCATCGCTTCCGCGCCTACCTGCTCGGCGCCGTGATCCTGCTGGCGCTGTGGGTGCGACTGACTATCCATCTGGTCGGCTGACATGCGCGAACCCACCGATGCCGAACGCCTCGAACTGCAGAAGCTGCGCTGGCGCAGCCGTCGCGGCATGCGCGAGCTCGACCAGCTGATGGAACGCTACCTGGCCCGGCGCTGGCTGGAGGCCGACGCCGCCGAACGCGCGGTCTTCGATCGCCTGCTGGCCTGCGAGGACGACCGCCTGTGGCGCTGGTTCCTCGGCTACGAGACGGCAGAGGACGCCGACTTGCATGCGATCGTCGAACGCATCCGCGCCCTGCCGGTTTGAGTGGCGGCCCTCGCGCTGGGTGACGGCCGCGCTGTGCGCGCTGGCCGTCCTCGCGCCGCTGTCGCTGTGGGCCTCGAACCTGCCCGCCATCGTCGCCTGGCCGCTGGCGATCCTTGCGGCCGGCTGGGCCGCAGGGTCCGCCTGGCGCCATGCCCGCACCGCGCCGCTGCCGATCGTGGTGCCGGCCGAGGGCGACGTCACCGTGGCGGGGCAGGCCGTGGACGACTTCGATGTCCGCTGGCGCGGCGCGCTGGCCTTCCTGTCCTGGCGCGACGGGGCAGGGCGCGGGCATCGCCTCGCGCTGTGGCCGGATGTCCTCGACCCCGCAACGCGGCGTGAACTGCGCCTGGTCGCGGCCGCACGCGCCGCTGTGCGAATCGGCGGGGCGGTGGCACCATAGCCCAGCTCCCTCGACGCCTGCACATGCTCAGACCCCTGTCCGTCGCCATCGGCCTGCGCTATCTCCGCGCCAAGCGCCGCAACGGTTTCATTTCCTTCATCTCGTTCGCGTCGATGCTGGGCATCGCGCTGGGCGTGGCCGCACTGATCACCACGCTGGCGGTGATGAGCGGCTTCCAGCGCGAGATCCGCGACCGCATGCTGCAGATGGCCGCGCACGCCACCATCACCGCCGACGGCGAGCCCATGCTGGACTGGGCCCGCGCGGTGGCCGAAGCGAAGAAGGATCCGCGCGTCGCCGGTGCCGCGCCCTACGTCGAGCGCCCGGTGATGCTCCAGGGGCCGCGCGAGGAGGGTGCGCTGTTGCGCGGCATCGATCCCGCGCAGGAAGCCACGGTCTCGGTGATCGCGTCGAAGATGGTCGACGGTGCGTCGCTGCAGACCCTCAAGCCGGGCGCCTTCAACATCGTGCTCGGCCGCGAACTCGCCCTCTGGCTCGGCGTGGGCGTCGGCGATTCGGTGATGGTCTACACGCCCGAGTTCCAGAGCACGCCGGTGGGCGCGGTGCCGCGCATCAAGCGTTTCACGGTGAGCGGGCTGTTCGAAGTGGGCCACCAGGAATTCGACCGCAACCTCGCGGTGATCCACATCGGCGATGCCCAGCGCCTGCTGCGCATGGGCGAGGGCGTCACCGGCGTGCGCCTGAAGCTGCACGACATGAACCTGGCCTTCGACGTCGCCCACGACCTGGCCTGGCGCCTGAAGGGCGTGTACCGGGTCAGCGACTGGACGCGCGAGAACGCCAACATGTTCCGCGCGCTGAAGCTGGAGAAGACGATGATGGCGATCCTGTTGTCGCTGATCATCCTGATGGGCGCGTTCACCCTGGTGAACTCGCTGGTGATGCTGGTCACCGACAAGCAGGCCGACATCGCGATCCTGCGCACCCTGGGGCTGACGCCGTTCGGCGTGATGCAGGTGTTCATCGTCCAGGGGTCGCTGATCGGCATCATCGGCACGGTCTCGGGCGTGGTCGGCGGCATCCTGCTCACGCTCAACCTCGAGAACATCCTGCGTTTCATCGAACGCATCTTCGGCGTGGAGCTGATGCCGGCGGACGTGTACTACATCACCGGCCTGCCGACCGAGCTGAGCGCACCCGACGTGGGCCTGATCGCGCTGGTCGCGCTGGTCATGTCCTTCCTCGCCACCCTCTATCCCGCGCGCCGCGCCGCGCGCACGGCCCCGGCGGAGGCGCTGCGCTATGAATGAGTGGACGACCGCCGCAACGACTTCTGCAGACGGCTGCGTGCTGCGCGCCGAATCGCTGTCGATGACCTACGCCGAGGGCAAGCTGCGCACGCCGGTGTTCGAAGGCCTCGACCTGGCGATCCGTGCCGGCGAGACCGTGGCGATCGTCGGCGCTTCCGGCGCGGGCAAGAGCACGCTGCTGCACCTGCTCGGCGGCCTGGATACGCCGACCGCCGGCGAAGTGCATGTCGCCGGCCATCGCATGAGCGCGCTCTCCGACGCCGAGCGCGGGCGCCTGCGCAATCGCGCGCTCGGTTTCGTGTACCAGTTCCACCACCTGCTGCCGGAATTCACCGCGCTGGAAAACGTGATGCTGCCCGTGCTGCTCGCCGGTGTCGCGAACGCCGAAGCCGACCGGCGCGCGCGCGACCTGCTGACTGCGGTGGGACTGGGGCACCGGCTCGAACACAAGCCCGGCGAACTGTCGGGTGGCGAGCGCCAGCGCGCCGCGGTCGCCCGTGCGCTGGTCAATCGCCCGGCCTGCGTGCTCGGCGACGAGCCCACCGGCAACCTCGACGAGAAGACCGCCGCATCGGTGTTCGAGCTGATGCTCTCGCTCAATCGCGAGCAGGGCACGAGCCTGGTGCTGGTCACCCATGATCGGGAGCTGGCCCATCGCCTCGATCGCGTCCTCGAATTGCACGAGGGCCGCCTGCGCCAGGTGGGCTGAATGCGCCGGCCGGGCCGGGACGCCGCGTCCCTGCGGCGTTGCGCATGCGGATTGTTTCAGCTGCAACCACGTCGCCGCGGGCCGGGAGGCGAGGTTCGGCTGCATCGGGCGATACGCACGCGTCTGGTTCCTTGACCCGTCGCATCGGATCGGGATATGTTCCATTCACGTAGCCATGGATGCGATCTCCTGGCCTGTCGCCGGCTTCCAGATGCGGCGGATCGCACGGCATCAGGGGAGCGCAATCGGGTGAAGTCAACAAGGACGCCGTCGGTTCCGGATCACGGACCGGATTGGCGGAGATCGGTGCGAGGAGGGGGCCTGATCCAACGTGACAACAGGGATTCCGTGGATGCCCTCCGGGCCGCGCAGGCACTGGCGCCATTCCTTCCAGACATTCCCACCGGGCTCGCCGAGCGGCGCCCGGGGCTTGCGCGTCCGCGCATGGCCGCAGCCATTCTCCGCCTCGCCCGGCCCGTGCCGGCGCGGGGCGGTCGTCGCACTCAATCTTCCAGAACTCCTTCCGGGTGGCGTGTGAAACCTACGATCTCGATCCTCACCAAGTTCCTGCTCGTCCTCGCGGCCGTGGTCGCGCTGTCCAGCTGCGCGACGCGTCCTGCGCCCGACTTCGGCGGCCGCTGGAAGAACATCAACCGCTTCGCCGAGGAAACCCAGGCGATCCCGCTGCAGGACACCTACCTGTTCTACGCATCGCCGATGGACGGCACGCTCAAGGCGATGCTCGAGCGCTGGGCCAAGGACTCGAACATGGTCCTGACCTATCGCCATCCGATGGACTACACCCTGCACAGCGCCGTGGCCGAGATCCGCACTCCGAGCCTGCAGGAAGCCGTGTCCCAGCTCAACGCGGCCTTCGCCGCGCAGCAGGTCTCGGTGGGCGTGAGCGGCGACGAGATCGTCGTCCGCGTGTCGTCCGGCGGCGCCACGACGCCCTGACCGGGCGCCGCGCCGGCCCGTCCGGCGCAACGGCGACAGCACGCATTCCCCCAACCCAACCGGTCCACAGGCTCCGCTCATGTTCGGCAAGCAGAAAAACACGGCCCAGGTGGAAAACACCGCCGCCAAGGGCATCAACTTCGAAGTGACCATCGCGGACATCGCCCGGCGCAGCGAGAAGCGCGCATGGACGGTGGCGACGGTCGCCGTCGCCATCGTCCTCATCATGCTCGGCGGCTTCATCTACATCCTCCCGCTGAAGAAGGAAGTCCCGTACCTGATCCTCGCCGACGCCTACACCGGCCAGGCCACGGTCGCCACGCTGCGCGGCGATTTCACCAGCAAGAACAGCATCACCGCCAGCGAAGCGGTCAACCGCGCGAACATCGCCCAGTACATCACCGCGCGCGAATCCTTCGACGTGGCCATGATGACCCTGCGCGACTGGGAGCTGGTGCACGTGATGTCCTCGCCCGATGTCCGCGCCGGTTACAGCGCCACCCACGCCCGCACCAATCCCGAGAGCCCGTTCAAGCTCTACGGCAAGGACAAGGCGGTCCGCGTGAAGATCCTGAGCATGCAGCTCGATCGTCGTGGCCAGGGCGAGAACGCCCGTACCAGCGCCACCGTGCGCTTCCAGCGCGTGCTGTACGACAAGCGCAGCGGCGATACCAAGCCGCTCGACAGCAAGATCGCGCGCATGGAGTTCACCTACAAGCCGAATCTCGAGATGAACGAGAAGCAGCGCTACAACAATCCGCTGGGCTTCCAGGTCGTCGAATACACGGTCGATAACGATTACGCCGCGTCCCCGCCGGTCGAGAACCCGGTGGCCGCCGGTCCGCAGGCCCAGGCCGGTTATCCGGTGCAGGGCGCCGTGCCGGGCCAGCCGTATCCTGGCCAGCCCGTTCCCGGCCAGCCCGTCCCGGGCCAGCCGATGCCGGGTCAGCCCTATCCGGGCCAGCCGGTCCAGGGTCAGCCCGTGCCGGGCCAGGTGCCCCAGGGCTACCAGCAGATTCCGGCCGCGCCCGACTTCGGCCCGCCGGGCGGCGCCGCGCCGCAGCAGTATCCCGCCGCGCCCGCCGGCACCGTTCCGGCCGGTCAGCCGCAAGCCCCCAATCAAGTCAATGGAGTAGGCACCCGATGAGTCGCTTGCATCGCTCTTGCTATGCGGTCCTGCTGTGCGTGCTGGCGTCGATGACGCTCGCGATGCCGGCGTTCGCACAGGTCATCGTCGAGTACGAATACGAACCCGACCGCATCTACGAGGTGCGCACCGGCCTGGGCATCACCACCCAGATCGAACTGAGCCCGAGCGAGGAGATCCTCGACTACAGCACCGGCTTCAATTCCGGCTGGGAGCTCAATCGTCGCGACAACGTCTTCTACCTCAAGCCCAAGAACGTCGACGTCGACACCAACATGATGGTGCGCACCGCGACGCACTCCTACCTGTTCGAACTCAAGGTCGTCGCCACCGACTGGACCGCGCTGGAACAGGCCAAGCGTGCCGGCGTGCACTACAAGATCACCTTCAGCTATCCGAACAACACGTCCTTCTCCGCGGAGGAGGACGAGGCCAAGGATGGCGCGCCGAAGCCGCGCGAGAGCGAACTGGACATCCGCCTCGACAAGACGCGTCCGTACTACTTCGACTATTCGTACTCGACCCGCACCAAGAACAAGTGGCTGATCCCGGTCAACGTCTACGACGACGGCCAGTTCACCTACATCCGCCTGGCCAACATCAACCGTTTCCCCTCGGGCGACTTCCCGGCCGTGTTCGGCCGCGAGCGCGAGGGTGGCGAGGATTTCCTCGTGAACACCACGGTCGAGAACGGGGTGCTCGTCGTCCACGGTACTTATCCCTTCCTGGTCCTCCGTCACGGGAAGAACGTCGTCGGTCTGCGTAGGAACAAGCACAAGTGAACCAGAATCTGCCGCCGAACAGCCCCGGGCAGCCCGGGGAATACTCCTCCGACGATCAGCAGGGCAGCAATCCGTACTACGCGGCCCAGCAGCAGGCACCGCAGAACCAGCCGAACCTGGATGCCGGCGCGCCGCAGCTGAAGACGGTGGAATCCCAGAGCGTCAACCGCAAGGCGCTGATGTTCCTCGCGGGCATCGTGGCTCTCCTGATTCTCATGACCCTGGTCGTGATGAAGGGCTTCATGTCCGACAAGGAAGAGGAAGTCGCCAAGCCGAAGAAGGAAGAGGTCGTCATTCCCGACCTGCCCAAGAGCCCGGGTGGCACAGGCCCCGACTTCGCCGACGTCCAGGAACCGCAGCCGGTGCCGGTGCAGGAACTGCCGCCGCTGCCGCCGCAGGAACCGATGCAGGAACGCGATCCCCGACGTGATGCCGCCGCTGCGGACGCCGGTCCGCCGGAACCCCGTGGCCCGACGCTGGCCGAGCGCCGCATGGGCATGGTCGACAGCGGTGGTCGCGGCGCCGGTGGCGCGGGCGGCATGCCGCAGACCTCGCCCTACCTGCAGGCCGTGCTCGATGCCCAGGCCGCCCAGCAGAACGCCAATGCACCGGCGCAGGCGATGCCGGCCAGCGAGACCAAGCAGCTCGTGGCCCAGTACCTGCGCAATCCCGACACGCTGATGGTGCGCGGCACCTACATCCGCTGCGTGCTGGAGACCCGCATCGTCACCGATTACGCGGGCTACACCTCCTGCATCATCACCGAGCCGGTGTACTCCATCAACGGACGCCACCTGCTGCTGCCGAAGGGCTCGAAGGCCCTCGGCCGCTACGAAGGCGAGCCGAACGGCCCGCGCGTCGCGGTGGTATGGGATCGCGTCACCACGCCGAACGGCCTGGACGTGATCCTCGAAGGTCCGGGCGTGGACAACCTCGGTGGCGCCGGCCATCCGGGCGACTACAACGGCCATTGGTTCAGCAAGATGAGCTCGGCCCTGTTCATCAGCATGATCAGCGACGCCTTCAAGTACGCCGCCGCGAAGAACGGACCGGTCACCACCACGACCGGCGTCGGTAGCGGCACCGTCGTGGAGCAGCCGTTCGAGAGCAACACGGCGCGCACGATGGAGCGCCTCGCCAACCAGGCGCTGACCAAGGCCGCCCAGCGTCCGGCCACGGTCACGATCAACCAGGGCACCGTGCTGAACATCTACGTCGCCAAGGACGTCGATTTCTCGGGCGTGATCAGGAGCCGCTGATCCCGCCATCGATCCCGCGGCAGCGGGCCCCCGCCGGGGCCCGCCTGCTTCGCCGGGACCGGTATATCCGAAAAGCGATCGCGCGAGCGGTCGTTTTTCGTTCCGGGGCCCGCCATCCCAGGCGGCCCGCCACCCGCACGCTTGCCAGCTGCACGGCCCGCGCCGACGACAGGTTCCGCATGGACATCGACAATTCACCCATCGCCAACGTCTCCAACGACTTCCTCGAATACCAGTACAGCGTGCTGGGCATCCTCGAATACATGTCGTCGCCGGAAGTGACGGAAATCTGCATCAACAAGCCGGGCGAGCTGTACCTGGAAACCAACACCGGCTGGAAGCGCATCGAGGTGCCATCGCTGACCTTCGAGCGCGCGCGGCAGTTCTGCACCGCGGTGGTGAACGAGAGCAACACCGGCCAGCGCATCACCGACGTCGATCCGGTAGTCTCGCTGACCTTCCCGACCGGACAGCGCGCCCAGTTCGTGATCCCGCCGGCCTGCGACGCGGGCAAGGTCTCGATCACCATCCGCCTGCCGGCCAAGCGCAACTTCACCCTGCAGAGCTACGAGGAGAGCGGCTTCTTCAAGCAGATCCTCGAAGGCGTGCCGGAAGTCAGCGACCACGACAAGGAACTGCTGGAGCTGCGCGCGGAGCGCAATTACGCCGAGTTCTTCAAGAAGTCGGTGGCGTACAAGAAGAACATCGTCGTCGCCGGCGCGACCGGCAGCGGCAAGACCACCTTCATGAAATCGCTGGTCGGCCACATCCCGCACGAAGAGCGGCTGGTGACCATCGAGGACGCACGCGAGCTGTTCATCGAACAGCCGAACATCGTCCACCTGCTGTATTCCAAGGGCGGGCAGAGCGCGGCGAACGTGACCGCGAAAAGCTGCATGGAAGCCTGCCTGCGCATGAAGCCGGACCGGATCATCCTGGCCGAGTTGCGCGGCGACGAAGCCTTCTACTTCATCCGCAACTGCGCCTCGGGCCATCCCGGTTCGATCACCAGCTGCCACGCCGGCAGCACCGCGCAGACCTGGGATCAGCTGGCGCTGATGGTCAAGGCCTCGAACGAGGGCTCGGGCCTGGAGTTCTCGGTCATCAAGCGCCTGCTGATGCTGACCATCGACATCGTGGTCCACATCAAGGCGCATGCGGGACGCCGCTACATCACCGGCATCGACTTCGATCCGCGCCGTTCGCTGGGACTGGCCGGCGGCGAGTAAGTCCCCGGTATTCCGGCTTGCGCCGCTTCAGTAGCGGCGCTGCGCCAAGGCGGCGCGACCGTCTGCGCCGAGGCTGACTTCCATCCAGCGGTCGAACTCGTCTTCGGCCATCTTTCCGACCGGGCAGGCGCACAGCGCTGCGGCGAGGTCGGGGATCGTGTTGCTGTGGCCGACCACCAGTACCGTGCCCGTGCGGTGCGATGCGCGCAGCTGCCGCGCGAATTCGGCCGCGGGCTGCGCGGCGTCGTAGGTGCGCACGTCGAGCCGATGCGAACGGGCGGTGGGCGTGGCGGTGAGCTGCGTGCGTCGATAGGCCGTCGCGTAGGCGGCCCGCACGGGCGCGTCCGCCAGCGAGGCCGCGATGCGCTCCGCGCGCGCGATGCCGGCATCGCTGAGCGTCGGATCCTTCGGGTCGTCCTTCGCCTTCTCGGCGTGGCGCACGAGCACGAACACCACGCCGTCTGCGTCCGTGCGCGCGGCGCGGTCGGCCGGCGTCGCGCAACCCGTCGCAGCGAGCGCCAGCAGCATGGTCAGCAGGACGGCGAGGAAGCGGCTCATGCGTTCGGCCTCAGTGCAGTGAACAGGCCGCGCGCGGCCTGCAGGCGGGTGGCGGCATCGGGCAGCTCAAGGGTGATCTTCAGCTTGTCCGGGCCGTCCATGCGGTAGTGCTTCGGCTGGCCCTGGATCAGGCGGATCACCGACATCGGATCGACGTTGGGCTTCTCGACGAACTGGATGCGGCCGCCGGTCGCGCCGAGGTCGAGCTTGCGCACGCCCAGCGCGGTGGCGTCGAGCTTGAGTTCGGACACCGCGAACAAATGCTTCGCGGCATCAGGCAGCAGGCCGAAGCGGTCGATCATCTCCACCTGCAGCTCGCGCAGCCTGTCCGCATCTCGCGCGCTGCTGATCCGCTTGTACAGGGTCAGGCGCGTGTGCACGTCGGGCAGGTAATCCTCGGGGATCAGGGTCGGGATGTTCAGTTCCACGACGGCGCCGCGCTGTTCTTCCAGGTCCAGGCCCAACTGGTCGACGCCGGGCAGCTTGCCCTGCTTGATGCTGCGTACCGCGCGCTCCAGGAGTTCGGTGTACAGCGAGAAGCCGACCTCGGACATCTGCCCGCTCTGGTCTTCGCCGAGCAGTTCGCCCGCGCCGCGGATTTCCAGGTCGTGCGTGGACAGCGTGAAGCCTGCACCGAGTTCGTCCATCGACGCGATCGCCTCCAGGCGCTTCTTCGCGTCGGCGGTGATGCTGCGGCCGTCGGGCACGACCAGGTAGGCGTAGGCGCGGTGGTGCGAGCGACCGACGCGGCCGCGCAGCTGGTGCAGCTGCGCGAGGCCGAACTTGTCGGCGCGATTGATGATGATGGTGTTGGCGTTGGGGATGTCGATGCCCGATTCCACGATCGTCGAGCACAGCAGCACGTTGAAGCGCTGCTTGTGGAAGTCGAGCATCACCTTTTCCAGTTCGCGCTCGGGCATCTGGCCATGGGCGATGCCGATACGCGCGTCCGGCACCAGCGCTTCCAGCTCGCGCTGCATGCGGCCGATGCTCTCCACGTCGTTGTGCAGGAAGTAGACCTGGCCGCCGCGCGCGATTTCGCGCTGGAAGGCTTCGCGCAGCTGCTCGTCGTCCCACGGCACCACGAAGGTCTGCACCGCGAGGCGATGCGCGGGCGGCGTGGCGATGATCGACAGGTCGCGCAGTCCGGTCATCGCCATGTTCAGGGTTCGCGGGATCGGCGTCGCGGTCAGGGTGAGCAGGTGCACGTCGGCGCGCAGCGCCTTCAGCGCCTCCTTCTGGCGCACGCCGAAGCGCTGTTCCTCGTCGACGATGACCAGGCCCAGGTCCTTGAACTTCACGTCCGGCTGCAGCAGGCGGTGGGTGCCGACGATCACGTCGATGCGTCCGTCGGCGACCTTCTCCAGCTCGGCCTTGATCTCCTTGGTCGACTTGAAGCGCGACAGCACTTCGACCCGGAGCGGCCAGTCGGCGAAGCGGTCGCGCATCGTGCGGTAGTGCTGTTCGGCAAGCAGGGTGGTCGGCACCAGCACCGCGACCTGCTTGCCGCTGATCGCCGCCGCGAACGCGGCGCGCACCGCGACCTCGGTCTTGCCGAAGCCCACGTCGCCGCAGACCACGCGGTCCATCGGTCGCGACGAGGACAGGTCGCGCAGCACCGCTTCGATCGCGGCCAGCTGGTCGGGCGTTTCCTCGAACGGGAAGGTCGCCGCGAACGGTTCGTACACGGTGCGGTCGATGTCCAGCGCGAGGCCGGCGCGTGCGTGGCGCTTGGCCTGGATCTCCAGCAGCTCCGCAGCGACGTCGCGGACCTTCTCGGCGGCCTTCTTCTTCGCCTTGGCCCAGGCTTCGCCGCCCAGGGAATGCAGCGGCGCGGTGTCCGGGTTGGCGCCGGAGTAGCGGCTGACCAGGTGCAGCTGCGTCACCGGCACGTACAGCCGGTCGCCCTTGGCATATTCGATGTCGAGGTATTCGCCGGTCTGGCCGCCGGCCTCCAGCGTCACCAGGCCGCGATAGCGCCCGACGCCGTGGTCCTCGTGCACCACCGGCGCGCCTTCGCTCAGCTCGCCGAGGTCGCGGATGATCGCTTCCGGTTCGCGGCCGGCGCGTTTGCGGCGCCGCGGCTGCGCGGCGCGCTCGGGGAACAGCTGGCGTTCGGTCAGCACCGTCCACGGCGCGGCGTCGTCCACGGCGAAACCGTTGTCCAGCGGCGCGACCACGATGCACAGGCGCTCGGCCGATGCGGCGAAGTCCTCGAACCGCGTCAGCACCTGCGCGCGCAGGTCGGCGGATTGGAGGATGTCGATCAGCGCCTCGCGACGACCCGCGGAGTCGGCGGCGATCAGCACGCGGCCGGGATAGGCGCCGAGGAAGGATTTCAGCGCGGCTGCCGGCTCGGCGTCCTTCGCCATCAGCGGCAGGTCGGGCGCGGGCTGCGAGCCCAGCGCCAACGCGTCGTCGCGACGCGGATGCGCCTCGCCGCACAGTTCGATGCGCCGGCCTTCGTTCAGGCGCTCGCGCAGCGCGTCCGGCGGCAGGTACAGCTCGGCCGGCGGCAGCAGCGGGCGCTCGATGTCGTGTCGCCGCTGTTCGTAGCGCTCGCCCGTGCCGCGCCAGAAGTGGTCCGCCGCCTCCATCGCGCCGTCGCCCAGCACCGGCATCGCATTCGCGGGCAGGTAGTCGAACAGCGTCGCGGTCTTCTCGAAGAACAGCGGCAGGTAGTACTCGATGCCCGAGGTCGCGATGCCCGCCTTCAGGTCCTGGTAGAGGCCGCTGCGGCGGGTGTCGATGTCGAAGCGATCGCGCAGCGTCGACAGCGCGCGCTCCAGCGCGCTGCCTTCCAGCGGCACCTCGCGGCCTGGCAGCATCTGCACCGACTGGTACTTCTCGAGCGAACGCTGGCTTTCCGGATCGAAGGCGCGGATCGATTCGATCTCGTCGTCCAGCAGCTCGATGCGGTAGGGCTCCTCGGCGCCCATCGGATAGATATCGAGCAGGCCGCCGCGCACCGAGAAGTCGCCCGGGTCGAACACCTGCGGCACGTTGCGGTAGCCCGCGCCTTCCAGTCGACGCTTCTCGGCGTCCATGTCGAGCCGGCGGCCGACCGCCACGTCGAAACTGCCGCCGACGATGTGCGACAGCGGCGCCAGGCGCTGCATCAGCGTCTGCACCGGCACCACCACGACGCCGCGCGCCAGGGTCGGCAGCCGGTGCAGCGCGGCCAGGCGCTGCGAGACGATGTCCGGGTGCGGGCTGAACTGGTCGTAGGGCAGGGTTTCCCAGTCGGGAAAGGGGACCACGGGCACGGCGGCGAGATCGCCGATCAGCGTGCGCAGGTCGTGTTCGAGCTGGTGCGCGGCGTGATTGTCGCGGGCGACGACCAGCAGCGGGCCGTCGTGCGCGCGGGCGACGCCGGCGAGGGTCCAGGCGAGGGCGCTGGGGCTGGCGGGCAGGCGCCACCAGGCGCGCGACTGGCCGGCCTTGGGCAGCAGCCGGGGGAAAGAGGCGTTGTCGTTCATGAACCGCGAATTTTACCGCCTGCGGCGCGTCCGGCGTGTCAGCAGGCGTCGCCCGTCGACGCGTCGGGCGTCTTGCGCAGGTCCAGGCTCACGCGCACCAGTCCGGGGTCCTCGGCGTGTTCGCGATGGAAGCCCAGCGACAGGGCCAGCGCGATCATGGCGGTGTTGTGCTCCAGCACGTCGCCGTACAGCCGGTCCAGGCCCTTGCGCCGGGCCCAGCGCACCAGCCGGCGCATCAGGTGCCGGCCCAGGCCCATGCCGCTGATGAAATGGCTGACCAGGATGGCGAATTCGGCCTCGCGCGTGCCCGGCGTGATCGCGACCCGCGCGACCGCGCCGATCAGCGCCTCCCCGGGCGGGTAGGGTTCGGCGACGACGAGGGCGAATTCGGTGTCCGGGTCGGGTTTCGCGAGCCGCGCGGCGGTCTCCGGCGTGAGCTCCTTGATCGCGTACAGGAAGCGCTGGCGGATCTCTTCCGGATGCAGCAGCGCGAACCCGGCGCGCAGCGCCTCCGCGTCCTCGGGCCGGATCGGACGGATCAGGACCTCGCGGCCGTTGAGCAGCCGCTTGTGTTCGTGCCAGGGCGGGAGGCGGTCGCTGGTCTTCACTCGGGCATCTTCGCACAGTCGATCCGGCGGTATGCTCGGCGCATGAACAGCAGACGAACCTGACCGCATGAACACCAGGCAACTGCGCGCGTGGGTCGGCGCCTGGCCCGGCGTCACCGAAGACATCAAGTGGGAGAGCAATCGCGTCTTCTCGGTCGGCGGGAAGATGTTCTGCGTCATCGACGCGACACCGACAGCCGAAAACGCCAGCGGCGGATTGAGCTTCAAGGTCGACGACGATCGTTTCCTCGAACTCACCGATCGGCCGGGCATCATCCCCGCGCCGTACCTGGCGCGCGCGAAATGGATCAGCCTCGTGCAGCCCGACGCGATGAAGGATGCGGAACTGAAGCCGCTGCTGCGCCGCAGCTACGAACTGGTGCGCGCGAAGCTGACCAAGGCGAAGCAGCGCGAACTCGGCGAGGGTTGATCCGCAAGACGCGTGCGGATCAACCGCTTTTGTAGAGCGGAGCGCAGCTCCGCTGCTCTTTTGCCGGGGCTATCCTCATGCGGGATTCGTCAGGTCTGTGGGCTGGCGGAGACGGCACAGCGGATCTTCGATCCGCTCTGCAAGGGCGCAGCGGAGCAAGCTCCGCTCTACAGGCGCGAGAAGATCACGCCGGCGCCTTGAACCACTGAATCCGCGCGCTTGCGCCGGCTTCGCCGAGCATGTCCTTCAGCGTGTCCAGGACGCTGCGCATGGTCGCATCGAACTGCCAGGGCGCGTTCAGGATCAGCAGGCCGCTGCCGTTCATGCGCAGCGGCGAATCGTCGGGACGCACCAGCAGCTCGCAGGCGAGCACCGACTTCGCTTCGAGCGTGGCGGCGGACCGGTAGAAGGGATTCAGGGCGCTGCGGCGCTTGATCGGGTACCACAGCGCATAGGTCGCCTGCGGCCAGAGCACGAGGGCATCGCGCAGCGCGGCGCGCGCGGTGTCGAACTCGGCAAGCTGGGCCTCGTACGGCGGGTCGATCAGCACCAGGCCGCGCGCGTAGCGCACCGCGCCGATCTTCGGCGGCAGCAGCGCGCGCATCGCGGCGTAGCCGTCGCGGGCATGCACCGCCACGCGCGGATCGCCGCCGACATGGCGCTTCAGCAGCGCCGCTTCCTCCTCGCGCAGCTCGCAGCAGGCGATGCGGTCCTGCTCGCGCAGCGCGTGGGCCAGCAGCCAGGGCGAGCCCGGATACGCATCCTTGCCATGCGTGGCGCGACAGGCGGCCACGGTGTCGAGGTAGCGGCGGATGGCCGGGTTTGCCGGCGACGCGGCGAGCAGGCGGCCGATGCCCTCGGTGGCCTCGCCGGTGCGCCCCGCCTCCGCGCCGGCCAGCGCGTACAGGCCGGCGCCGGCATGGGTGTCCAGCGCGAACAGCGGCGCGGGCTTGGCGGTCAGGGCGTCGCAGAGCGCCAGCAGGGCGACGTGCTTGAGGACATCGGCATGGTTGCCGGCGTGGAAGGCGTGGCGGTAGTTCATCGGTCAGCATGGTACCAACCGGGCGCGGGATGCGGCCTACAATGCCGACGGTATCCGCTTCCCGGTCCCCAGTCCGCCCCATGGCCGCACCGCACGCCCCGACCATCCTCGTCGCCGAAGACGAGACCGCCATCGCCGAGACCGTGCTCTATGCGCTGCGCAGCGAGGGCTTCGCGGCGGAGCACGTGCTGCTGGGCGGCGAGGTCGCGACGAAGGTCAGGGCGGGCAAGGTCGACCTGGTCGTGCTCGACGTGGGCCTGCCGGACATCACTGGCTTCGAGGTCTGCCGCCAGCTGCGCACCTTCAGCGACCTGCCGGTGATCTTCCTGACCGCGCGCGACGGCGAGATCGACCGTGTCGTCGGCCTGGAACTGGGCGCCGACGACTACGTGGTCAAGCCGTTCTCGCCGCGCGAACTGGTCGCCCGCGTGCGTGCGCGCCTGCGCCGCCGCGCGCAGCCTGCCAGCACCGAGTGGCAGGCGCTCGGCCGCTTCGAGATCGACCGCGAAGGCCGCCGCATCCGCTTCGCCGGCCAGGCGCTGGACCTGACCCGCTACGAATACGGCCTGCTCGAAGCCCTGCTGCAGCGTCCCGGCGCGGTGCTGTCGCGCGCGCAGCTGATGGACCGGGTCTGGTCCGATGCCCTGGACAGCGGCGATCGCACCGTCGACACCCACATCAAGACCCTGCGCGCCAAGCTGCGCGAGATCGATGCCGCGACCGAGGACACGATCCGCACCCATCGCGGCCTGGGCTATTCGATCGATGTCGGCGCCGCCTGAGCCCCTCGCGACATGAAGATCGGCCTGCGCATCCTGCTCGGCTATTTCGTGATCGTCGCGATCGCGGCCCTGCTGCTGGGCAAGGTGTTCCTGCAGCAGGTCAAGCCGGGCGTGCGCCAGGCGATGGAGGACACCCTGGTCGACACCGCCAACCTGCTCGCGGCGCAGGCGCGCGACGACCTGCTGGCCGGACGCATCGCCGATGGCGCGTTCGCCTCGAACGTCCGCGAACTCACCGACCGCGACATCGGCGCCGAGATCTGGGGCTTCAGCAAGCGCAAGCTCAGCACGCGCATCTACGTCACCGATGCGAAAGGCATCGTGGTCTTCGATTCCGATGGTCGCGACCTCGGCAAGGACTATTCGCGCTGGAACGATGTCTACCTGACACTGCGCGGCCGCTACGGCGCGCGCTCCACCCGGTCCGATCCGAACGACGAAAGCAGTTCGGTGATGCACGTGGCGGCGCCGATCGTGGTCCGCGACGGCGGCGGTTCGCGGATCGTCGGCGTGCTGACCGTGGCCAAGCCGAACCAGACCATCGCGCCGTTCATCGCGCAGAGCCAGGCGGTGATCCTGCGCTGGGGCGGGGTGCTGCTCGGCGCGGCGCTGCTGATCGGACTCGTCGCCGCCTGGTGGCTGTCGCGCCAGCTCGGCGCGTTGCGTCGCTATGCCGATGCCGTGACCGCTGGCGAGCGCGCGACGCCGCCGGACAGCGCCGGCGAATTCGGCGACCTCGGCCGTGCGCTCGAAACGATGCGCGCCCGCCTGGAAGGCAAGCAGTACGTCGAGCAGTACGTGCATGCGCTGACCCACGAGCTGAAGAGTCCGCTGGCGGCGATCCGTGGCAGCGCCGAACTGCTGGACGGCGAACCCGGCGCGCCGCCGATGCCGGAGGCCGACCGCGCGCGTTTCGTCGCGACCATCCGCGCGCAGAGCGGGCGCATGGCGGAAATGATCGACAAGCTGCTGGCGCTGGCCTCGGTGGAACACCGACAGCGCATCGAACAGCCGCAGCGCATCCTGCTGCGCGAGGTGGCCGAGGACGCGGCCGAGCGCGTCGCCACCCGCTTCGAACAGCGCGGCCTCCGCCTTGCGATCGTCGAGGACGGCGCGCCGGTGCTCGTGTCCGGCGACGCCTTCCTGCTGCGCCAGTCGATCGTGAACCTGCTGGAAAACGCGGCGGATTTCGCGCCAGCCGGCAGCGAGGTCGTGCTGCGCGTGGCACGCGACGGCGACGAGGCGCGGCTCGAAGTCCGCGACTGCGGGCCGGGCGTGCCCGACTACGCACTCGACCGTGTCTTCGAGCGCTTCTACTCGCTGGCCCGTCCCGAAGGCGCCAGCCGCAGCAGCGGCCTGGGCCTGTGCTTCGTTGCCGAGGCGATGGAATTGCATGGTGGCCGTGCGTCGTTGACGAACCATGCGCAAGGCGGTGCCGTCGCCAGCCTGAGGTTGCCGCAGGCCCGGCCATAGCGCCTGCCCGGGCGACGGCCGGCGAACCTACTCCTGCTGCGCCGTTCCTGCGACGTCCTTCGTCTTCAGGTTTCCGCTTTCACCGGTCGCCGGCCTCTGTTCGTAGCGCCTCATCGCGTCGAAGTCCGGATCGTAGACCAGTGCATACGCGATGCCGTCCTGCGGAGTCACCAGCAGCGGATCCTGCGGAGGCGATACTTTCTCGGGACCACCCATGTAGATCTCGCGTTCCCATCGTTCCTCCGGGTCCGGGTAGAGGGCCTTGAGCAGCGCGCGAGCCTCGATGCGTTCCTGGTACAGCAGGTAGTCCGGTTTGTCCTTGCGGCTCGCGAACAGCAGCAGTCGATGCTCCTCGCAGGCTTCGCAATGCATCACCACGGCGACGTCGTCGATGCCGTCCAGGTTGAAATCATGCTGGCTGTACAGTCCGCGCGGGTCGATGTTGCCCTGGTCGGCGAATCGCCAGTCCTCTTCCTGGGCATTGTTCCAATCGAGGATCGCGCGCTTGGCATGCCACGGGACCGTGCGCAGGATATTGTTGTCGAACATCACACCGTAGCTTTCCATGAATCGCTCGCGCGTCAGCAGGGTTTCGTCCGTGGTGCCTGCGAGCCGGGGAAAGCCGACCTTCCCAGCACTGGCCAAGGTCATGTAGCGCACCAAGGCGGGCTCGGATGCCCCGCGCTGTCTCGCGAAGTCGGCCAGCATCTGCGGACCGTGGTCGTGCAAAGGCGAGAATTCGCTCTCTTCGCTGAGCGGCGCCTGCGAGCAGTCGACACAGAAGATGCGTGTGTCGTAGCCGATCGATCCAAGCCGCTCGGGCAGCGCCTCCCATTCCGCTTTCGTCGAGGGATCGAGCAACGGACCCTTGACGAACCAGGCTTCGTCGCCGGCGAAGATCGAATCCGCATACTCCGGCTGGAGGACTGCCCTGGCGTCTTCCGCTTCGGCCACGGCGTCGGCATCGGAGGGAGGGGGCGCTGCGGCAGCGGCTTCTGCTTCCGCCAGCGCTTCGGCTGCGGACCTGTTTTTCAGGTACCAGTAGCCTGCCATCCCACCCACGAGAAGCAGCACGGCGAACGCTGCGCCGGACAGGAACAGCAACATGGTACGGAGGCGACGGGACGAGGGCGGGGGTGTCATTGCAAGCGAGGCATCAAGGAAGGGGTGACGCTATCTTCGCGGAATCGCACTCGATGCGGAAACGCTTCGCGGGCTTCACACCGGCTTCACGCACGCGCCATCGCGGCCTCTCCGCTGCTGCCGACACTGCCGGCGTCCAACAACACCGGAGACGGCCATGCGCCTGATGCTGAAGATATTGATGGTGGTCGGCATGACCATCCTGCTGCTTGTCCCCCTGCTGATGATCCGGGGCGTGATCCAGGAGCGGCAGTTCTATCGCGACGAAGCCGTGCGTTCCGTCGCGCGCGGCACCGCCGGCCCGCAGGCCCTGTCCGGCCCGGTGCTGATGGTGCCGTACACGAACACCGTCGAGGTCGAGGAAAAGAACGCGAACGGGGAGGTCATCCGCAGGGTCAAGCAGGATGGCGAGTCCGGCCACTGGCTGTTCTTCCCGACCACGATGACCGTGGACGGCACGATCGAGCCGCGCATCAAGTCGCTCGGCCTACATGACGTGCGCAGCTACGAGGTGGCGGGCAAGGTCGTCGCCCGCTTCGACGTGAACATTCCAGTCGATGCGAATCCGGAATTGCCCCGCAAGATCGGCCAGCCGGTGCTGAACTTCGGCATCGCTGACGTGCGCGGCGTCGCGGGCGTGCCGAAGCTGGTGGTCGATGGTCGCGAGGTGAAGCTCAATCGCGGCATCGTCGGGCGCGAAGGCACCGGCCTGCATGCGATCCTGGCCACGCCGAAGGCCGGCGATGCGCTGCGCTTCTCCACCGATCTCGGCTTCGCGCTGGAAGGCACCGAGCACCTGGCCGTCGTGCCGCTGGCGCAGACCAACCAGGTCACCCTGTCCTCGCCCTGGCGGCATCCGCAGTTCAGCGGTTCGTTCACCGCGCGCAGCAAGGAGATCGGCGACAAGGGGTTCAAGGCCGACTGGGAAGTCTCCTCGCTGGCCAGCAATGCGCAGTCGCAGTATCTCGGCGGTCGCACCGTGCCCAATGCGGGTGCCATCGGCCTGAGCGGCGAAGCGGACCTCGGCATGGACGCGGTCGCGGTGTCGCTGGTCGACCCGGTGAACATCTATTCGCAGGCCGACCGCGCCAGCAAGTACGGCATCCTGTTCGTGGTGCTGACCTTCGTCGGCTTCTTCATGTTCGAACTGATCAAGCAGCTGCGGATCCACCCGATCCAGTACGGCCTGGTCGGCCTGGCCCTGGCGATCTTCTTCCTGCTGCTGGTCGCGCTGTCCGAGCACATCGACTTCGGCATTGCCTATCTCATCGCCAGCGCTGCCTGCATCGGCCTGCTCGGCTACTACGTCAGCCACGTCCTGCGCTCGTGGATGCGCGGCCTGGGCTTCGCGGTGATGATTTCGCTGCTGTATGCGGTTCTCTACGGCCTTCTGATTTCCGAAGACAACGCGATGGTGATGGGCGCGGGCCTGCTGTTCCTGATCCTGGCCGGCATCATGGTCATCACCCGCCGGGTCGACTGGTACAGCCTGGGCGCCACTCCGCCGCCGCCGCTGCCGAAGGAATGAGGCCGGTCTGAACAGGTTTCCCCGGTGGCCCAATCCCCAGCCAACCAGGGAAAGGCCGCGGCTCGCAGGAGCCGCGGCTTTTTCGTGGGCGGGATGAAGGGGATAGAATCCGGTCCATGACCCATGACCTCCGCATCGAACGTGTCGTCGGCGCCGATGTGCGCCGCCACCTGGACGCCGTCGCCGCGCTGCGCATCGCCGTGTTCCGCGACTGGCCCTATCTCTACGACGGCGATGCCGCCTACGAGCGCGAGTATCTCGACGCCTATGCCGCTTCGGCCGACAGCGTGTTCGTCCTCGCCTTCGACGGCGACGCCATCGTCGGCGCGTCCACCGGCCTGCCGCTGGCCGACGACAGCGCGGAGTTCCGCGCGCCGTTCGACGCCGCCGGCATCGATGCGACGCGCGTGTTCTATTGCGGCGAATCGGTGCTGCTGCCGGCGTATCGCGGGCGAGGCCTGGGCCATGCCTTCTTCGATCATCGCGAGGCGCATGCGCGATCGCTCGGTCGCTTTAATCTCAGCGCATTCTGCGCGGTGGATCGCGATCCCGCCGACCCGCGCCGTCCCGCCGGACATCGCGACAACGATGCGTTCTGGATCAAGCGCGGCTACGCGCGCCAGCCGGGCATGACCATGCGCCTGCACTGGAACGAGATCGGCCGTGGCGACATCGAACACGCGCTCACGTTCTGGACGCGCCGGCTCGAAGGCGGTGCCGCATGAAGATCGCGGTCGCGAAATATCCGATCGACCCCGTCGAGCATTTCGACGATTTCGCGCTGAAGCAGTGGCGCTGGCTGCAGGAGGCGGCGTCTCTCGATGCCCAGGTGGCGGTGTTGCCGGAGTATCTGTCGCTGGAGCTGGCTTCGATCCTGCCCGCGCACGTGCAGTCCGACCTGCCGGCGACGCTGGCCGCGCTGCAGCCGTATCGCGAGGACTGGCTGCGCCTGTTCGAGGACCTCGCGCGGCAGACCAGTCTGCATCTCGTCGCAGGCACCTTCCTGCTCGATATCGGCGGGCGCTATCGCAATCGCGCCGACCTGTTCTCGCCCGATGGCGGGCATTGCTGGCAGGACAAGCTGCAGCTCACCGGCTTCGAGAAGAAGACCGGCGTCATCGAAGGCGGCGATGCGCTGAAAGTGTTCGAGATCGAGGGCCTGCGCGCAGGCATTTCGATCTGCTACGACATCGAATTCCCGCTGCCGGTGCGCGCGCAGTGCGAAGCCGGCGCGCAGCTGCTACTGGTGCCCAGTTGCACCGATACCGCCGCCGGCGCCACGCGCGTCCGCGTGGGCTGCCTGGCGCGCGCGCTGGAGAACCGCTGTTTCGTCGCCCAGGCGGTGACGGCGGGCGAGGCGCCGTGGAACCCGGCGTTGGACGTCAACACCGGCGAGGCCACGCTCTATGCGCCGATGGACGTCGGTTTCCCGGCCGATGGCATCGTCGCGGTGACGCAGTCGGCGCACGGCTGGACCTGCGCGGACATCGATATCGCGGCGCTGGCCGCCAGTCGCACCGATGCGCAGGTCGCGAACGACCGCGACTGGCCCGGGCAGCTCGCGCCGAACCTGCTGCGCGCGAAGCTCGACCCGTTCTTGTAGAGCGGAGCGAAGCTCCGCTGCAGACGCTCCGGACACGAAGTAGCGGAGCTTCGCTCCGCTCTACGAAAAGCGCAGCGGAGCAAGCTCCGTTTTGTAGGAGGGCCTTCAGGCCCGAGCTCTTCTTCGGATTTCGATCTGCGTTCGAAAAGCTCGGGCCTGGTTTTCAACAGCCGAACGGCTGGTCAGGCCCTCCTACAAGAGCACCATCCAGTCCCGCACCCAGAACGAGCCCAGCGCCAGCGTGCTGCCGATGCCGGTGGCGGCGAGCACGTCGCTGGGATAGTGCAGGCCCAGCACGACGCGCGAGGCGGCGACGCTGGCGGCGAAGGGGATCAGCAGCCACGCCAGCGCCGGCACGTAGGCCAGGGCGACGATGGTGAAGCCGACTGCGTGCAGGGTGTGGCCCGAGGGAAAACTGAATTCGTCCAGCGGCGCGACCCAGGCACGGATGCGCAGATCGGACGCGCAGGGGCGCGGGCGGCGCGTCCAGCGCTTCAGGCCCTTGTAGAGCAGCAGCGAGACCAGGCTGATCGCGGCCATGTGCAGCGCGGCGGAGAGGCCGACGCGTCCGCCGAACAGGGCCAGCGCGCCCATCAGCGCATACCAGAACACCCCGTCGCCGAGCCGGCTGACGACGGCGAAGAAGCCGCGGATCGCGCCGTGGTCGCACAGCGCGTTGGCGCGCAGGCACCATCGCGCTTCATTCGTGCGCAGTCGTTGACGCAGCAGGGGCGTGTTCATGCGCGTTCCTCGAGTGGGCGAGACCTTGCAGGATCGTGTCGAAATCGGCGGCGACCTGGCCCGGGCGCAGCGAGGCGACGGCTTCGCGCGCGGCCATGCGCATCGCGCCCAGCAGGCGCAGGTCGCCGGCGATGTGCAGCGTGGCGCGCACGAAGGCCTCGTCGCCGTCGCGGCCGTCGCGCACCGCCGCGCCGTGCTGGCCGTCGCGCAGGTATTCGCGCGCGGCGCCGGAATCGAAGGCGATCGTCGGCACGCCGCTGGCGAGCGCTTCCAGCGTCACGTTGCCGTAGGTTTCGGTGCGGCTGGGGAACAGGAACAGGTCGGCGCTCGCGAAGTGTCGCGCCAGCGCTTCGCCACGCTGGATGCCGCAGAACACGAAATCGGGGTTCTCGCGCGCCAGCTGTTCGCGCGACGGGCCATCGCCGACCCAGACGAAACGCGCCTCGGGCTGCTGCTTCTGCAGCTCGCGGAACGCGCGCACCGCCAGCGCGAGGTTCTTTTCCGGCGCGATGCGGCCCAGGTGGATCACCGCCAGCGCTTCCGGACGCAGGCCCCAGCGCGCACGCAGCGCCTCGTCGCGGCGCTCGGGATGGAACAGTCCGGTGTCCACCGCGCGCGGCAGGCGCACCACGTCGTGGAAGCCCATGTCGGCGAGCGACGTGCGCAATTCCTCGGTCGGCACCAGCGTGGCCTGCGCGCTGTTGTGGAAGTGGCGCATCCAGCGCAATGCCACAGGTTGCAGTGCGGGGAAGCCGTAATCGCGCATGTAATGGTCGAAACGGGTGTGGAATCCCGTGGCCGCCGGTACGCGCAGCGTCCTTGCCGCGCGCAGTGCCGACCAGCCCAATGGCCCTTCCGTGGCCACGTAGATCGCATCCGGGCGATGTGCCTTCCATTGGCGAACCAGCGTGCCTGTCGCCGGCAGTCCGAAGCGCAATCCCGGATAGCGAGGGATCGGCAGGCCGGGCAGCAGGTGTTCGTGAGGGGCGGGCGCGCTGTCGCGGGACTGCCGCGGCCGGTACAGCGTCACCTCGTGGCCGCGGTCGCGGAGCCCCTGTTCCAGGCTCTGCACGGTGAGGGCGACGCCATTGACTTCCGGCGGGTAGGTCTCGGTGATGATCGCGTAGCGCATCCGCTTCCTCTCGTTTGGGAGAGTCTGGATGCACGCGATGAAGCGGCCATTGCCGCGCAGTGACAGCGGGATGACGCGGTGCCGGGCGGTTCAAGGCCCGGTGAAGGTCTCAGGGATCGAGGCGCAGTTCGATCGCCAGGCCCTGGATGTCCTCGCGTTCGTGCTCCAGGTCCGAGCACAGCAGCGGCCGGTCCTCCAGCCACGGGCGCGACAGCGACAGGGTCAGGCTGTTGCCGCCAGCGCGCGCTTCCAGCGTCGGGATCGCGCCGGCCTCGTGCGAGCGATGCAGCAGCACCGACAGGCGGAGCAGGGCGGCGCAGCGTCGCGCCGGCGCGAGCAGGCGGTCGGGCAGCACTTCCAGCGACTTGTTGGAGATGTTGCGGCGATGGTTGCGCACCAGCGCGGCGAGGAACAGCTGTTCCTGGCGCGAGAAGCCCGCGATGTCGGAATGTTCGAGCAGGTAGGCGCCATGCACGTGGTACTGGCTGTGCGCGATGGCCAGGCCCAGTTCGTGCACGCGCGCGGCCCAGACCAGCATGCGTCGGTCGTCGTCGTTGAGGCTCCAGCGTTCCGCGACCTGGTCGAACAGGCGCATCGCGGTCACCTCCACGCGCGTGGCCTGCGCATGGTCGACGCCGTAGCGGTGCATCAGCGCATCGATCGAGGTGTCGCGCGGATCGTCCACGCCGCCTCTGCCGAGCATGTCGTAGAGCACGCCTTCGCGCATCGCGGCCTTGCTGACCAGCATGCGCTTGAGGCCGAGCGTCTCGAACGCGGCTTCCAGCACGAGGATGCCGCCGGCGATGATCGGCTTGCGGTCGTCGGACAGGCCAGGCAGGTCGATGTCCTCGATGCGGTCAGCGGTGAGAAGGCGGTCGCGGACCACGGGCAGCGCCTCGTCGGTGACCGCGCCCTTGGTGAGCTTCATCGCCGCGCAGATCTCGCCGATGGCCTTGTTGGTGCCGGACGAGCCGATCGCTTCCTGCCAGCCCAGCGTGCGGTACAGCCCGGCGAACTGCTGGAATTCGGCCTCGACTTCGGTCAGCGCTTCCTTCCAGCGTTTCTTCGAGAGCTTGCCGTTGGCGAAGAAGCGGCGCGTGCTGGCGACGCAGCCCACCTGCAGGCTCTCGCGTTCGATCGTGTCGAAGCCGGAACCGATGATGCATTCGGTCGAGCCGCCGCCGATGTCGATGACCAGCCGGCGCTGTTCGGGCTTCGGCGGCTGCGCATGCGCGACGCCGAGGTAGATCAGGCGCGCTTCCTCGCGGCCGGACACCACTTCGATGCCGTGGCCCAGCGCGTCTTCCGCATCGGACAGGAACACCTGCGGCTCGCGCAGCGCGCGGACCGTGTTCGTCGCGATCGCGCGGACGCGGTACGAGGGCAGGTCGCGGATGCGCTGGCCGAAGCGCGACAGGCAGTCCAGCGCGCGCTGGCGCGCTTCCAGGGTCAGCCCGCCCTTGCCGTCCAGGCCATCGGCCAGGCGCACGGTTTCGCGCAGGCGGTCGATGATGCGCAACTGGCCCAGCACCGTGCGGGCCACGACCATGTGGAAGCTGTTCGATCCGAGGTCGATGGCGGCGAGCGAATCGCCGTCCTGCAGGGGAGCGGCGGGCGCGCGACCGGGGGAAGCGGATCGGTTCAAGCGGCTGACCTGCGGAGCGAAGGGGGGAATGCCGGTGTCGCATGCCGACATGCGCCGGCGAATGTCGCGAAGCCTACCAACACGGCAGGCTGAACGGAACGGCTTGCGTCGGCGCGCGGGATGCGCTTGGACCAAAGTCTGATCGCCCCGGGGACATTGTCCCCGTGGACAGCCGGCCAGGCCGGCCGATCAGCCGCAGATCCGCGCCAGCAGCAACGCCTGCGCCGAATGCGGCATCGCGTCGCCCACGGGATGGAGGTGGCGGTAGGTGCCGTCGGCCTGCAGCTCCCAGGCGTTGAGGTTGTCGAGCATGTAGTTGTCCAGTGACTCCTCCTTCACGCGCGCGGCCAGGTCCGGCGCCACGATCGGGAAACCGACTTCCACGCGGCGCAGGAGGTTGCGTTCCAGCCAGTCGGCGCTGGAGCAGTACAGCTCCGGCTCGCCGTCGTTGCCGAACCACCAGACGCGGCTGTGTTCGAGAAAGCGGCCGACGATGGAACGCACGCGGATGTTCTCCGACACGCCGGGAATGCCCGGGCGCAGCGTGCAGGCGCCGCGCACGATCAGGTCGATGCTCGCGCCGGCCTGCGAGGCGCGATACAGCGCGCGGATCACCTGCGGTTCGTTGAGCGCGTTCATCTTGGCGACGATACGGCCGGGGCGACCGGATTGCGCCAGCTTCGCCTCGCGGTCGATGCGCTTGAGCACGCCGGCGTGCAGCGTGAACGGCGATTGCAGGATGCGCTTGAGCTTGATCGCAGGCGCCAGGCCGGAGATCTGCTGGAAGATCTGGTGCACGTCGCTGCCGATGTCCGGATCGGCGGTGATCAGGCCGAAGTCGGTGTAGGCGCGCGAGGTGCCGGCATGGTAGTTGCCGGTGCCCAGGTGCGTGTAGCGCAGCAGTTTCTTGCCCTCGCGGCGCACGATCAGCAGCATCTTGGCGTGGGTCTTGTAGCCGACCACGCCGTAGACCACCTGCACCCCGGCTTCCTGCAGTCGATCGGCCAGGCGCAGGTTCGCTTCCTCGTCGAAGCGTGCGCGCAGTTCGATCACCACGGTCACGTCCTTGCCGTTGCGCGCGGCCTGGATGAGGTGCTCGACGATCGGCGAATCCTTGCCGGCGCGGTACAGCGTCTGCTTGATCGCGAGCACGTTCGGGTCTTCGGCGGCCTGCTTGATCAGTTCCAGCACCGGCGTGAACGCGTCGAACGGATGGTGCATCAGGATGTCGCCGCTCGCGGCGCGCTCGAAGATGCTGTCCATGTCCTTGAGCAGGCGCGGCTGGTACGCCGGGAACTTCAGCTCCGGCATCTGCACCATGTCGTAGATCTGCGCGGCGCGGTTGAGGTTCACCGGGCCGTTGATCCGGTAGACCGCGTTCTCGGTCAGGTCGAAGTTCTGCAGCAGGGTGTGCACGATCGGCTTGGGGCAGTCGGCGGCGATCTCCAGGCGCATCGCGCGCAGGTAGCCGCGCCCGGCCAGCTCGTCGCGCAGCGCCAGCGCGAGGTTCTCGACTTCTTCCTCGTCGACGATCAACTCGGAATTGCGGGTCACGCGGAACTGGTACGCGCCCTTGACCTCCATGCCCGGGAACAGTTCGTCGACGAAGGCAGACAGCACCGCCGAGAGGAACACGAAATCGTGCTCGCCGCCGGAGATCTTCTCGGGCAGCTGGATGATGCGCGGCAGCGAACGCGGCGCGCGGACCACGGCCAGGTGCCCGGCGCGGCCGAACGCGTCCTTGCCCTTGAGCACGACGACGATGTTCAGCGACTTGTTGAGGATCTTCGGGAACGGATGCGCCGGGTCCAGGCCCAGCGGCGACAGCACCGGCATGATCTCGTCGCGGAAATAGGCGCGCAGCCAGCGCGTCTGCCGCGCGGTCCAGTGCTGGCGGTGCAGCACGCGCACCCCGGCCTCGCTCAGCGCCGGGCGCAGCACCTCGTTCCAGCAGCGGTACTGCGCGTCCACCAGGTCCGCGGCGCGCTCGTGGATGCGCTTGAGCAGGGTGGTGTGCGGGATGCCGTCGGCGGCCGGCGGCATGCCGAAATCCAGGGAATGGCGCACGGTGGCGGCGCGGATCTCGAAGAATTCATCGAGGTTGGTGCACGAGATGCACAGGTAGCGCAGGCGCTCCAGCAGCGGCACGGACGCGTCCTGCGCCCGTTCCAGCACGCGGAAGTTGAAGTCCAGCTGCGACAGCTCGCGGTTGAGGTACAGCGAGGGATCGCGCAGCGGATCGTCGTCCTGGGGGAATTCGGCGGCGGGCGGGGTGCGTGCGGAGGAACGTGGACTCATGCGGGGTGGTCTTCTGCGTGATCGTCTGCACGGTCGCCATCGAGGCGCTCGTCGTCGAAGAGGAGGTGGTCGCGCGCACGGACGCGCTCGCGGCCGAAACGGCAGGCGAAGCGGCTGCCGCGACCGACTTCGCTTTCGATCTCCAGCCGCGCCTGGTGCAGGTTCAGCACGTGCTTCACGATCGACAGGCCCAGCCCGGTGCCGCCGCTCTCGCGCGAGCGGCTGGTCGAGACCCGGTAGAAACGTTCGGTGATGCGCGGCAGGTGCGCGGCGGGGATGCCGTAGCCGGTGTCCTCCACCGCCAGGCTAACGCCGCCGTCGCGTTCGGGCAGGAAGCGGATGCGGATCCTGCCGCCGGCCGGGGTGTAGCGGATGGCGTTGCTGACCAGGTTCGAGAACGCGCTGTGCAGTTCCTTGGTCGATCCCCTCAGGTCGACGCCGGCCGCGTCCTCCACGCTGATCTCGTGGCGCTGCTGGCTCAGGGCATCGGCCTCGCGCTTGAGCGTGGCCAGCATCGAGGCCATCGACACCGTTTCTTCAGGCAATTGTTCCTGCGCTTCCAGCCGCGACAGGGTCAGCAGGTCCTCGACCAGCTGGGTCATGCGCTGCGACTGGCGCTGCATCTCGGTCAGCATCGGCGCCCAGTCGGGCTGCTCGGCCGGATCGAGCATGTCCAGGTAGCCGTGGACCACGGTCAGCGGCGTGCGCAGCTCGTGCGAGACGTTGGCCACGAAGTCGCGGCGCATCTGCTCCAGGCGCATCAGCTTGCTGACGTCGCGCGCGACCAGCAGCCACAGCTCGTCGGAGTAGGGGATCAGGCGCAGGCTCAGGTGCATGTCCGGCTGCACCGGGGAGGGCACGTCCAGCAGGGGTTCGGCGTGCCGGCCGGCGGCCAGCCACTGCGCGACGGGCAGCGGCTGCAGGCGGTCGCTGAGCGCTGCGCCGATGTCGCGGGGATACTGCAGGCCGAGCAGGCGCAGCGCGGCTTCGTTGAACCACTGGATGCGCTGGCTGTTGCGCTCGACCACGACGATGGCGTCCGGCAGCGCGGCGGTGGCGGCGCGGTAGGCGCGCAGCATGTCGACCAGGCGGCGCTTGCGCGTGCGCATCTCCGACTGGCTGCGGTGCAGCAGGCGGTCCAGTTCGTTCCAGACGCCGTCGCCCTCTGGCGGCATGGCGCGCTGGCGCGCGGTCAGGCGCAGCAGTACGTTGCGCAGCTTCCAGTAGTGCCAGGCCACCACGCCGAGCGCTGCGACGGTGACCACCAGCCAGACATGGCCCAGGGCGAAGCCCAGCGCGAGCGCGCCCGCCAGGATCAGCACCAGCTGCCCGAGCGTCTTGAACCATGCGGAGCGCGCGATGGAGGTCATCGGTCCAGTCTATTTCAATTGGATGACAGGCGCCGCGCCCCGGGTCACGCGATTACAGCGTCGCGGAGAAGCGGTAGCCGGCACCACGCACGGTCTGCACCATGCCTTCGAGCTGCACCGGCTCCAGCGCGCGGCGCAGGCGGCGGATGTGCACGTCGACCGTGCGTTCCTCGACGTAGGTGTTGCCGCCCCAGACATGATCGAGCAACTGGTTGCGGGTGTAGACGCGCTCGGCGTGGGTCATGAAGAAGTGCAGCAGCCGGTACTCGGTCGGACCGATCTGCACCTGGGCGTCGCCGGCGAACACGCGATGCGAGGCGCCGTCGATGCGCAGGCCGCCGATCTGCACGCTGCCGTCCTCGTCGTCCTCGCGCGAACGGCGCAGCACGGCGCGGATCCGGGCGAGCAGTTCGCGTGCGGAAAAGGGCTTGACCACGTAGTCGTCGACGCCGGCCTCGAGTCCGCCGACGCGATCGTTCTCCTCGCCGCGCGCGGTGAGCATGATGATCGGGATGTCGCGGGTCAGGGCGTCGCGACGCCAGCGCCGGGCCAGTTCCAGGCCGCTGGTGCCGGGCAGCATCCAGTCGAGCAGGATCATGTCGGGCACGCGTTCGGCGATCGCGGCCTGGGCTTCGCGGGAGTCGCCCGCGTGGACGGGTTCGTACTCGCCCTTGCGCAGGGCGAAGGCGACCATGTCGCGGATCGCGGGTTCGTCGTCGACGATCAGGATGCGCTTCTGCATGGGGGCTGTCGGTCCGGTGTGCCGGCGGTCGCTGAGGGGGATGTCCCACAGTAGACGACATTTTTGTGACTGATCCGTGACCGCGGCGCAAGCCTGTTCGCGACCTGAACAGACTCCTAGATCAGCAGCGCATCCTCGGGATGCAGCGCGGCCAGCCCGCGGTCGAAGGTCGCGACCCGCCCGCCGTGGTGGCGGGCGAGGGCGACGAGGTAGCGATCCGTCACCTGACGGTGCCCGAGCACGCCCGCCCAGCCGATGTCGGCATAGCCCAGGTCATCGGGCCAGAACACGTGCCGGGGGTGACCGGCCAGCGCGCGCAGCACCGATGCGGCTGCATGGCCGTCGGGCGCCGCACCGAAGCGCAGCAGCATCCGCATCAGCGTGCCCTGGGTGATCGGGCAGGTCGCGAAGAGGCCGGTCTGTTCGCCGAACCAGCGCACGGCGGCTTCGTGATGCACATGCGCGCGGTCGATCAGGGCGACCAGCACGTTGCCGTCGAGCAGGAGGGTCATGCGGCCGTGCCCGATGCCCCGCCGGGGGCGCTGCCGACGGGCATCTCATCGTCCAGCGCGTAGACGTCGTCCTCGGTCAGCGGCTGTCGCGAGGCCACCACGGGCAGGCCGGTGGCGGGATGCACGCGGTAGACCGCTGGCGCGTCGCGCACGCCCGTGGCGTCGGGTGCATCCAGCCCGCGACGCACCAGTTCGGCCACGGTCTGCCCGAGGCTGCGCCCGGTATGCCGGGCGAGGCTGGTCAGGATCCGGTGCAGGTCGTCCGGCAGGTCGATGGTGGTTCGCATCACCGCATCGTGATGTCGTGATGCGGCTGTGTCAAGTCGTGCGCCGCTGCGGGCTTCAGCGCCGCCGCAGCTCCTCGTCCCGCACACCCTGGCGGCGCAGCTCCAGCACGCGCGGGGTGATCGAGGCGATGCGCGCTTCGATCCGGGCGCGGGCGTAGTAGTCCATGTCCTCGCGCTTGAGCAGGGTATTGAGCTGGACCAGGGCGCGCTCGGGCCGGCCGTTGATGTATTCGGCCTCGGCGTGCGCCTCGCCGGCGCGGATCGGGTCGCCGGCCACTTCGCTGGCACGGGCGAAGGTCTTCTGGAAGATAGGATCGTCCTTGGCGCTGACCGCCAGCGGACGCAGCACGGCCTGGGCGCGGCGGCCGGCTTCGGGATCGTTGCGCTCGGCCAGCAGGCGGGCGTAGCTCAGCGCGACTGCGCGATGCCCGGGCATGCGCGCCAGCATCGCTTCGAGGCGCTTGTCGGCCGCGGCGACCTGGCCGTTGCGGGCTTCGGCTTCGGCCATGCCGATGACGATCCAGGCGTCGTCCGGGTGCGATTCGAGCAGCGGCGCCAGCTCCCGCGCCGAGGCGGCATATTCGCCGTTGCGCTCGCGGGCGATGGCCAGGCCGTAACGCTGCGCCTCGGTCAGCGGCTTGCCCTGGCGCATCCGCTCGTACTCGCGGATGGCCTCGACCGGGGTGTTCGCGCTGAGCACGCGGATGCGCTCGCGCGCCCAGCCGAAATGCGGGTTGTCGACTCTGCGCTGGCCGCCCTGCACGCGCAGCGAGGCCGGAATCAGCGGGTTTTCGCTGGTGATCGCGCTGCCGGGCACCAGCGCCGGCCCGCGCTTGGACAGTTCGGCGGCGCGGCTGCGTGCTTCGCTGACGCGGGTGGTGGTCACCGGGTGCGTGCGCAGGTAATCGGGCGTGCGCTCGCGCTCGCCGCCCTGGTTGACGCGCGACAGGGCCTGCATGCGGCCGAACATGCTGGTCATGGCGTTCGGATCGTAGCCGGCGCGGACCAGGGTCTGGATGCCGAGGCGGTCGGCTTCCGATTCGTTGGAGCGGGTGTAGTCGATCTGGCGCTGCTGCATCAGGGCCTGGCCCATGGACACAGCGGCGACCGAGGCGTCGTCGGCGGAACTGCCTCCCGCTGCCTGGGCGGCGGCCACCGCGCCGAGCATGGCGAGGAGGATCGGGATGCTGTCCTTCTGCGCGCGCTCGACGCTGCGCAGCACGTGCGTCTGGGTCACGTGGGCGACTTCGTGCGCCAGCACGCCCGCCACCTCGTCCTCGCTCTCGGCGGCCAGCACCAGGCCGGCGTTGGTGCCGATGTAGCCGCCCAGGGTCGCGAAGGCGTTGAACTGCCGCTCCTTCAGCATGAAGAACACGAAGGGATGGTCGGGGCGGTCGCTGGCGGCAGCGAGGCGATGGCCCACCGACTGCAGCCAGCCGTCGATCAGCGGATCGTCCAGGACGTAGTCGTAATGCCGCAGCTGGCTCAGCAGCATGCTGCCGTACTCGGCCTGCTTCGCCGGGTTCAGCACCTCGTTGGCCGAGGAACCGATGTCGGGGAGGCGGGTCTCCTGGGCCGGACTGACCGCGGTCGCGAGCAGGCAGGTGAGGGCGGCGATGGCGGCCGTCAGGCGCATGGGCGGTATCCGGAGGGGCGAGGTGCGATGTGCGACAGGATGCCGCTTGTCGGCGCAGGCGGCGTGAATGCGCTGTTAAGCGGATGCTGCTATGACCACCAGGCGCCGCCGGCGTTCCCTGCATTGCTGTGTTGCGCGCCATGCGCCCAATCCCGTCTGGAAAAGCCCGCCGCCGCCCCCCATCATCCCGGTCCCGACAGCAGACGCCGCGCCCGCGCGGACAGGAGACGGCCTTGAACGACCCCCGCAACGACACCCCCGGCGAGGCGGCGCACGCGCCGATCACGATGTACACCACCCTGGTCTGCCCCTATTGCGTGGCCGCCAAGAACTTCCTCAAGAGCAAGGGCCTGAGCTGGACCGAGGTCCGTGTCGACACCGATCCGGCCGAGCGCGAGCGCATGGTCGCCCGCGCCAACCGCACCAGCGTCCCGCAGATCTTCGTCGGCGACGTCCACGTGGGCGGCTTCGACGACATGATGGCCCTGCATCGTGCCGGCAGGTTCGAGCCCCTCCTCGCCGGAGAAGGCGCATGAGCGGCGCGCAGGACGAGAAGGACCGCGTCGCCGAGTTCACCGCGTTCCGCAAGCGGATGAACGAACGCATCCTTGCCGAGCCCAACCAGGTCGTCCGCCGCTTCTTCGCCCTGGACACCCAGACCTACCAGGCCGGCGCCCTCGACGTGAAGACCAAGGAACTGCTGGGCCTGGTGGCCTCGCTGGTCCTGCGTTGCGACGACTGCATCAGCTACCACGTCGCCCAGTGCAAGGAGGCCGGGGTCAGCCGCGACGAGATGTTCGAGACCTTCTCCGTGGGCCTGGTGGTCGGCGGCTCCATCGTCATCCCGCACCTGCGCCGCGCCGTCGACTTCCTCGACCGCCTGGAGCAGGGCGAGGCCGAGGCGGTTCCGGCCCACGATCACGGCTGACGTGCCGCGTGGGTGGGGGCGGCAGACGGGGTGCCTGCGACCATCGTCGCAGAGGCATATGGGTATGCCGATCGCGCATGATCGGCGCCGTTGAGGCATAATTCGCGGGTTGTAGGCGCCGGTTCCGTCACCCGCGCCTGCGTCCGAACCGCAATCCCGCGACACCCCGCAACCTCCGCAAACCCGAACGACCGCGGCCCCGCGCGCAGCGCCGGGCCCGCCTGGCGGAACCGTCCGCGCAGGCCTGACTGGAACCGACAATGACCCAAACGATTACCGTCATCCGTGGCGATGGCATCGGCCCCGAGATCATGGAGGCCGCCCTGTTCGTGCTCGACGCCATGAACGCCGGCCTGCAGTACGAAGAAGCCGATGCCGGCATGGTCGCCCTCGAGAAGCACGGCGAACTGCTGCCGCAGTCGACCCTGGACTCGATCCGCCGCAACCGCATCGCGCTCAAGAGCCCGCTGACCACGCCGGTGGGCGAGGGTTTCAGCTCGATCAACGTCGAGCTGCGCAAGCGCTTCGACCTGTACGCGAACGTGCGCCCGGCCAAGTCGTTCCCGAACACCAAGTCGCGGTTCCCCTCGGGTGTGGACCTGATCACCGTCCGCGAGAACACCGAAGGCGCCTACATCGGCGAAGGCCAGTCGCTGTCGGAAGACGGCGAAACCGCGATGCTGACCCAGAAGATCACCCGTCGCGGCTCCGAGCGCATCGTCCGCTACGCCTTCGAGTTGGCCCGCAAGACCGGCCGGAAGAAGGTCACCGTGGTCCACAAGGCCAACATCCTGAAGTCGACCTCGGGCCTGTTCCTGCGCACCGCCCGCGTCGTCGCCGCGGAATACCCGGACATCCAGTGCAACGAGATGATCGTGGACAACACCTGCATGCAGTTGGTGATGCGCCCCGAGCAGTTCGACATCATCGTCACCACCAACCTGTTCGGCGACATCATCTCCGACCTCTGCGCCGGCCTCGTCGGCGGCCTGGGCCTCGCCCCGGGCGCCAACATCGGCACCGAAGCCGCGATCTTCGAAGCCGTGCACGGTTCGGCGCCGGACATCGCCGGCAAGGGCGTCGCCAATCCCTGCGCGCTGCTGCTGGCCGTCGGCCAGATGCTCGACCACATCGGCCAGCCGGACAACGCCGCGCGCCTGCGCAACGCGATCGTCGCCACGCTGGAGGCGAAGGATTCGCTGACCCCGGACCTGGGCGGCGAGGGCAATACCCTGTCGTTCGCGAAGGCGATCGCCAGCCGGCTCTGAGCCGCAGCTGTCGACCCGCAGGCAAGTCGAGCTGCGGGCAATGAAAAAGGGCGCCGATGGCGCCCTTTTTCGTGGGTGGAGCGAGGTTCCGGTCAGTCGCGCAGCTTGGCCAGCAGGCGCAGGAACTCGACGTACAGCCACACCAGCGTGACCATCAGGCCGAAGGCGCCGAACCATTCCATGTACTTCGGCGCGCCGGCTTCGACGCCGCTTTCGATGAAGTCGAAATCCAGCACCAGGTTCAGCGCGGCGATGACCACGACGAACAGGCTGAAGCCGATGCCGATGATGCCCGACTCGTGGATGTAGGGGACCTTGACGCCGAACAGGCCCAGCACGAACGAGGCCAGGTAGATCAGGAAGATGCCGCCGGTGGCCGCCGCCACGCCGAGCTTGAAGTTCTCGGTCGCCTTGATCAGGCCGGTACGGTAGGCGAACAGCAGCGAGAACAGCGTGCCGAAGGTCAGCATCACCGCCTGCATCACGATGCCGGGGTACATGTTCTCGAAGATCGCCGAGATCGCGCCGAGGAACAGGCCTTCGACCAGCGCATAGGCCGGGGCGAGAACCGGGGACCATTCCTTCTTGAACGCAGTGACCATCGCCAGCACGAAGCCGCCGATGCCGCCGCCGAGCAGGTAGATCATCGCGCCTGGCGCGAGCTGGGCCCCTTCCGGCGTCTGCACCATGGTCTGCGACCAGGCGAATGCCGCGGTGAGCACCGTCAGCAGAAGCAGAAGGCCGGTCTTGTTGACCGTGCCGTTGAGCGTCATCGCATTCGCACTGCCGGGATAGACGGTGCCGCTGCTGAGGTCGAGGAACGTCGAATCCTTCAGAACCGGATTGCCGCTGCGCATGGGAACTCCTGAGTGTGTGTCGTACGGTCGAAGCGCCAAGCATACCGATTCGCGATCGCATGCGCCGCGTTGACATCGCGCGCCAAGGTTCGCAAAATAGCGGGCCGGCTGGACTGCGGGCACCCGCACCAGTCGCCGCTCGACGGCGGGGTATAGCGCAGTCTGGTAGCGCGCCTGCTTTGGGAGCAGGATGTCGGGGGTTCGAATCCCTCTACCCCGACCACTTCCGGCTCGCGCCGGCAAGGCTCCTGTCGGCGCGCTTCCGTCAGTGCCACCCGTCGGTCCGATCGGCTATCCCGCGCATTGCGCCCGTAGCTCAACCGGATAGAGCACCGGCCTTCTAAGCCGGTGGTTGCAGGTTCGAGTCCTGCCGGGCGCGCCAAGGCGGTAGAGGATTCGCGGTACAGTATTCAGCGCATGGCAGGAGGCCGTGCGGCGGATCGCCCGGGACGGGCCGCTTCGCAGGAAGCGCTCCGCAGGCGATTCCAGGTTTCAATGGTGGCTGTAGCTCAGTTGGTTAGAGTACCGGATTGTGATTCCGGTTGTCGGGGGTTCGAGTCCCCTCAGCCACCCCACATCGAGAATGTCGTTCTTGTTCGTCGAACGCCTTGCATCTTTCCGTGAATCACGGGGCGCTTGTCGAAGACACGAAGAATGCGGTATTCTTTCCAGATCGGGCCGTTAGCTCAGTTGGTAGAGCAGTTGACTCTTAATCAATAGGTCCAAGGTTCGAATCCTTGACGGCCCACCAGATCAGCAACGCCCGGCTTCGGCCGGGCGTTTTGCTTTGAGCGCCCCGCTCGCCGGGGCCGATGCGAGAGTGGCGAAATTGGTAGACGCAACAGATTTAGGTTCTGTCGCCGCAAGGTGTGGGGGTTCGAGTCCCCCCTCTCGCACCATCCCCCGGGTGGTTCCGCACTGAGACCAGTGTCGCCGGATCGCGCGTCCGGCCAGCATCCGCAAGGCCGAAACTGGCGGCCGGGCGCGTAATCCGCCAAACTATCCCGTTCCACCGGGGCCTTGGCCCCGGTCTTGCCCAAGGGCCCTCCGAGGCCCGGGTGTCCAATCCACTCTCACCATTTTTCGGGCCGCGGATATGCGCGCGGCTGCAGGAGTCGCCAGCATGCAAGTTTCAGTCGAATCCGTGGGCAATCTCGAGCGTCGCATGACCCTGCGCGTGCCGGCCGAGAGCGTCGAAGGCCAGGTCGGCGGTCGTCTGCGCGAGATCGCGCGCACCGCCCGCATCAAGGGCTTCCGCCCCGGCAAGGTGCCCGCCACCGTCATCGAGCAGCGCTACGGCGCCCAGGTTCGCGGCGAGATCCTCGACGACCTGCTGCAGCAGGGCTTCGAGCGCGGCGTGCGCGAGAACGAGCTGCGCGTCGCCGGTGCCCCGCGCATCGAGCCGTCGGCCGAGGCGGGCGAGGGCGAAATGGCTTTCGTGGCGTCCTTCGAGATCGTCCCGGACTTCGGCGACATCGACGTGACCAAGCTCCAGGTCGTGCGCCACACCGCGGACGTCACCGAGGACGACATCGATCGCATGATCGAGAACCTGCGCCTGCAGCGCCGCAGCTGGACCCTGGTCAACCGCCCGGCCCAGGCCGGCGATGCGGTCGATCTGGAAACCTGGTCTGTCGTCGACGGCGAGCGCCTGCCGCCGGAAGGCGCCGAGCGCGGCGTGACCGTGATCGGCACCGGCGGCATGTACCCCGAGATCGAGAACGCCCTCGTGGGCATGAGCGCCGGCGACGAGAAGACCGTCACCGTCGACTTCCCGGCCGACTGGCGCGTGCCGCAGCTGGCCGGCAAGAAGGCCGAGGTGTCGGTCAAGATCGAACAGGTCTCCGAGGCCCACATGCCGGATGCCGACGCCGACTTCATCAAGAGCTTCGGCGTGAAGTCCGGCGACATGGCCCAGTTCCGCGTCGAGATCCGCAACAACCTCGAGCGCGAGCTCAAGGGTGCGCTGATGAACCGCCTGCGCCGCGAAGTCGGCGAGCAGCTGATCGCCGCCTACGCGCATGTCGAAATGCCGCCGCGCCTGGTCGAGAACGAGGCCCGCGCGATCGTCGCCCAGACCGTGGAGCAGTCCCGCCGCCAGGGCCGCCAGGTCGAGCCGCCGGCGGATGCCTGGCGCGAAGTGCTCGAGCCGGCCCGCAAGCGCATCACCGTGGCCCTGCTGGTCGGCGAGATCGCGCGCCGCAACAGCCTGACCCTGGATCCGAAGCGCGTGAACGAAACGCTGCGTCTCATCGCCTCGACCTACGAAGAGCCGCAGCAGGTCATTGATTTGTACCGCAACGACCGCCAGCTCATGTCGGGCCTGCAGAATCGCGTGATGGAGGAGCAGGTGATCGACTGGATCGCCGAGCGCGCCACCCACACCGACCAGCCGCTCAGCTTCCAGGAAGCCATCGCCCCGCTGTAAGGTTCCGTCATCCCGGCGGGATCGTCCGAAAACGGCTCCGCCCCGGTCCGCGCATCGCGCGGACCTCCCCCACAACGACAGGTGTCACGTGAGCATGGAAACCAAAGCCCTGAACCTCGTGCCGATGGTGGTCGAACAGACCAGCCGCGGCGAGCGCGCCTACGACATCTACTCCCGGCTGCTCAAGGAGCGCGTGATCTTCCTGGTCGGCGGCATCGACGACTACATGGCGAACGTGATCGTCGCCCAGCTGCTGTTCCTCGAAGCCGAGAACCCCGAGAAGGACATCAGCCTGTACATCAACTCGCCGGGCGGCATCGTCACGGCGGGCATGGCGATCTACGACACCATGCAGTTCATCAAGCCGGACGTGAGCACCATCTGCGTCGGCCAGGCCGCCTCCATGGGCGCGCTGCTTCTGTCGGCCGGCGCCAAGGGCAAGCGCTACGCCCTGCCGAACTCCCGCGTGATGATCCACCAGCCGCTGGGCGGCTTCCAGGGCCAGGCCACGGACATCGACATCCATGCCCGCGAGATCCTGGGCATGAAGCAGCGCCTGAACGAGATCCTGTCCAGCCACACCGGCCAGGCGATCGACACCATCGCCCGCGACACCGAGCGCGACAATTTCAAGAGCGCCGAGGCCGCCCGCGACTACGGTCTGGTCGACCATGTCCTGGAACGCCGGCCGGAAGAATCGATTCAGCCGGCCTAAGTGATTGATTCATAAAAGCATGGAATTCCGCCTCGGGGCGCGCTTGCGGCCCGGGGCGTGGATGCTATCCTCCCGATACCAGCGAAAGAAATCGACAGCAGCATGAGCGAAGACCGGCAAGGCCGCAGCGGCGACAGCAACAAAATCCTGTATTGCTCGTTCTGTGGCAAAAGTCAGCACGAAGTCCGCAAGCTCATCGCGGGCCCGAGCGTGTTCATCTGCGACGAATGCGTCGAGCTGTGCAACGACATCATCCGCGAGGAACTCGAGGAGAAGGCGCAGGCGACCCGCAGTCACCTGCCCAAGCCCCGCGAGATCCTTGAGGTGCTCGACCAGTACGTGATCGGGCAGTCGCGCGCCAAGAAGACCTTGGCCGTCGCGGTCTACAACCACTACAAGCGCATCGAGAGCCGTCAGAAGAACGACGACATCGAGCTGGCCAAGTCCAACATCCTGCTCATCGGCCCGACCGGCTCGGGCAAGACCCTGCTGGCCGAGACGCTGGCGCGCCTGCTCAACGTGCCGTTCACGATCGCCGATGCGACCACGCTGACCGAAGCCGGTTACGTGGGCGAGGATGTCGAGAACATCATCCAGAAGCTGCTGCAGAAGTGCGACTACGACGTCGAGAAGGCGCAGCAGGGCATCGTCTACATCGACGAGATCGACAAGATCTCGCGCAAGAGCGAGAACCCCTCGATCACCCGCGACGTGTCCGGCGAAGGCGTGCAGCAGGCGCTGCTGAAGCTGATCGAAGGCACCGTCGCCAGCGTGCCGCCGCAGGGCGGTCGCAAGCATCCGCAGCAGGAATTCCTGCAGGTCGACACCCGCAACATCCTGTTCATCGTCGGCGGCGCGTTCGCCGGCCTGGACAAGATCATCCAGCAGCGCAGCACCGAAGCCGGCGGCATCGGTTTCGGCGCCAAGCTCAAGAGCGCCGAGCGCAAGGCCGACGTCAGCAAGGTCCTGTTCGACGTGGAGCCGGAAGACCTGATCAAGTTCGGCCTGATCCCCGAGTTCGTCGGCCGCCTGCCGGTGGTCGCGACCCTGGAGGAGCTGGACGAGACCGCGCTCATCAAGATCCTGACCGAGCCCAAGAACGCGATCAGCAAGCAGTTCCGCAAGCTGTTCGAGATGGAGGGCGTCGAGCTGGAGTTCCGCCAGGACGCGCTGATGGCCATCGCCCGCAAGGCGCTCAAGCGCAAGACCGGCGCGCGCGGCCTGCGCACGATCGTGGAATCGGTCCTGCTCGACACGATGTACGACCTGCCGTCGCTGGAGAACGTCAGCAAGGTGGTGGTCGACGAGTCGGTGATCGAGCACAAGTCCGAGCCCTACCTGATCTACCAGACGCCGCCGAACAAGGTTGCGTCCGCCGAGTAGGCCCGCGCATGCGCGAGGCTTTGCCCAGCGCGGCTCGCCTTCCGGCGGGCCGCGCTTGCATCCAGACCCGCAGACCCCCATAAGGTGGCTATCGGCCGCGCCGTTGCGCTGCGCCACCCCACAGGAGACGTCCCATGTCCGACCCCGTCGCCACCGCCCTGCCCGAACTGCCCGTGCTGCCGCTGCGCGACGTGGTGGTGTTCCCGAGCATGGTCATCCCGCTGTTCGTCGGTCGCGAGAAGTCGATCAAGGCGCTCGACATCGCGATGGACCTCGACAAGCGCATCCTGCTGGTCGCGCAGAAGTCGCCGGAAACCGACGACCCTGCTGCCGCCGACCTGTACGAAGTCGGCACGCTGGCCCAGGTGCTGCAACTGCTGAAGCTGCCCGACGGCACGATCAAGGTGCTGGTCGAAGGCGTCTCGCGCGTGAGCGTGAAGCAGGTGCGCGAATTCGAAGGCGCGCTCGCCGGCCGGCCCGAGCTCCTGGAATCCGATGTGCCGTCCGACCCGCGCGAGGTCGAGGCCATCGTGCGCTCGCTGATGGGCCTGTTCGAGCAATACATCAAGACCAACCGCAAGCTGCCGCCGGAGCTGATGCAGACGCTGTCGGGCATCGACGAGCCCAATCGACTGGCCGACACCATCGCCGCGCACCTCAGCGTGCGCCTGGCAGAGAAGCAGCGACTGCTCGAAGCGGTGAACGTGTCGCAGCGCCTCGAACTGCTGGTCGGCCTGGTCGACGGCGAGATCGACGTGCAGCAGCTGGAGAAGCGCATCCGCGGCCGCGTGAAGTCGCAGATGGAGAAGAGCCAGCGCGAGTACTACCTCAACGAACAGATGAAGGCCATCCAGAAGGAACTGGGTGACCTGGACGACGCGCCGAACGACATCGAGGACCTGACCCGGCGCATCGCCGAGGCCGGCATGCCCAAGGCGGTCGAAACCAAGGCGAAGTCCGAACTCAACAAGCTCAAGCAGATGTCGCCCATGTCGGCGGAAGCTGCAGTGGTGCGCAACTACCTCGACTGGATCCTCGGCGTGCCGTGGAACAAGCGCACCAAGGTCCGCAAGGATCTGAAGCTGGCGCAGGACACGCTCGATGCCGATCACTACGGCCTGGAGAAGGTGAAGGAACGCATCCTCGAATATCTCGCCGTGCAGACGCGCGTGAAGCAGATGAAGGGCGCGATCCTCTGCCTCGTCGGCCCGCCGGGCGTAGGCAAGACCTCGCTGGGCCAGAGCATCGCCAAGGCGACGAACCGCAAGTTCGTGCGCATGTCGCTCGGCGGCGTGCGCGACGAGGCCGAGATCCGTGGCCATCGCCGCACCTACGTCGGCTCGATGCCGGGCCGCATCGTGCAGAACCTCAACAAGGCCGCGACCAAGAACCCGCTGTTCGTGCTGGACGAGATCGACAAGATGTCGATGGATTTCCGCGGCGACCCGTCGGCGGCGCTGCTGGAAGTGCTCGATCCCGAGCAGAACACCGCGTTCAATGACCACTACCTCGAAGTCGATCTCGACCTGTCGGAAGTGATGTTCATCGCGACCTCGAATTCGCTGAACATCCCCGGTCCGCTGCTCGACCGCATGGAAGTGATCCGCATCCCGGGGTACACCGAGGAAGAGAAGCTCAACATCGCGCAGCGCTACCTGCTGCCGAAGCAGCTCAAGGCCAATGGCCTGAAGCCGGCCGAATTGAGCATCGCCGAAGAGGCCGTGCGCGACATCGTGCGCTACTACACGCGCGAGTCCGGCGTGCGCAACCTCGAACGCGAGATTTCCAAGATCTGCCGCAAGGTGGTGAAGGAGATCGCGCTCGCCGGTTCGCAGCCGGCGGAGAAGGGCAAGCGTACGGCCAAGGCAGCGAGCAAGGTCGCGAGCAAGACGGCAGGCAAGGGCGTCAAGCGCGTCGCCGTCACCTCGAAGAACCTCGACAAGTACCTCGGCGTGCAGAAGTACGATTTCGGCCGCGCCGAGCAGGACAACGAAGTCGGCATGGTCACCGGCCTGGCCTGGACCGAAGTGGGCGGCGACCTGCTGCAGATCGAATCGACGCTGATGCCGGGCAAGGGGCAACTGCTGCTCACTGGCCAGCTCGGCGACGTGATGAAGGAATCCGCATCGGCCGCGCTGTCGGTCGTGCGCGCGCGGACCGAGCGCCTCGGCATCGATCCCGATTTCCTGCAGAAGCAGGACGTCCACCTGCACGTGCCCGATGGCGCGACGCCGAAGGATGGCCCGAGCGCGGGCATCGCGATGACCACCGCGCTCGTCTCGGCGCTGACCAAGGTGCCGGTGCGCGCCGATGTCGCGATGACCGGCGAAATCACGCTGCGCGGCAAGGTCACGGCGATCGGCGGGCTGAAGGAAAAGCTGCTCGCTGCGTTGCGCGGCGGCATCCGCACCGTGCTGATCCCGGAAGAGAACCGCAAGGATCTGGCCGACATCCCGAAGACCGTGACCGATCGGATCAGGATCGTGCCGGTGCGCTGGATCGACGAAGTACTCGACCTGGCCCTGGTGCATCCGATCGCGCCGCAGACCGCGAAGAAGGAGCGCGCGACCCCGCGCAAGACGGTCAAGCCGAAGGTCGCGAGCCGACGCGAGGTGCGCAGGCACTGATCGGCAGACGGACGGATGGCCGCTGTCGGCCATCCTGTCCGTTCATGCGTTTTTCCCCGGTTTTTCCGGGGTTTTTTGTTGCACGGGGGCACCCCCGCTGGTATAACGGACGCCTGTTGACGCAGGAAAAGTCCGCGTCTTTTTCGACGCCGAATGCAGGGAGTCGCGTTCCCGCCGACAGCAATCGCGTGGCATCCACGCCTCATTCTTCCTTCCTCACACCACATCAACGGGAGTTTCCAACATGAACAAAGCCGAGCTTATCGACGCGATCGCCGCCGGTGCCGAGCTGTCCAAGGCCGATGCCGGGCGCGCGCTCGATGCCACGGTCGCCGCCATCACCCAGGCGCTGAAGAAGGGCGAGACCGTGACCGTGATCGGCTTCGGTTCCTTCGTCGTCCGCGAGCGTGCTGCCCGTACCGGCCGCAACCCGAAGACCGGCGGCGAGCTGCAGATCCCGGCTTCGAAGAACCCGGTCTTCAAGGCTGGCAAAGCCCTCAAGGATGCAGTAAACTAATTGGCTCTTCCCGTTTGGGTGCTTAGCTCAGCGGTAGAGCGTCTCCTTTACACGGAGAGGGTCGGGGGTTCGAAACCCTCAGCACCCACCAGAAGAGTTCGAAGTGATTGAAAAGAATTTCTGCAAAGAGCTTCCCATCAGTCACGAAAAGGCGCTAAAATGCGCGCCGTCGCAGGGTCAAATGCGGAGTGGTAGTTCAGTCGGTTAGAATGCTGGCCTGTCACGCCGGAGGTCGCGGGTTCGAGTCCCGTCCACTCCGCCAATCCCTGGGAATTCTCCGCGCGAGCGGACGCAAAGGCACCGGAAACGGTGCCTTTTTCGTGTCCGGCGTCCGGAAACGCCAAAGTCCCCAGGCCCGGCCGGGCCTTCCCACTCGTCCGAAGGCCTGCCGGGGATGTTGCAGGCGCCGGCTCAGGCTACACTTGACGGCTCCTCTTACGGCTCCGTTCGCCAATGCTGCAAGCCTTACGCGACAAATCCTCCGGCTGGATCGCCACGGTCATCCTGGGCCTGCTGACCATTCCCTTCGCGTTCTTCGGGATGGAGCAGTATCTGTTCCAGCGCACCGAAACCTTCGCCGCCAAGATCGAAACCCCGCCGGCCTGGTGGTCGGACGCGCCTGACTGGTGGGTGGTTCGCAAGGCGTTCTGGAGCAAGGACGAAATCACTGCAGACGAGTTCCGCAGTGCGTTCGAGGACGAGCGCCAGCGTCGTCGCCAGCAGGATGGCGAGAATTTCGATGCGCGCGAATTCGAGAGCCTCGACAACAAGCGCAAGATCCTGGAGCAGCTCGTCGACCAGCGCGTGATGCGCCTGGCCAGCGAGCGCGACGGCTTCGTCGTCGGCAACGCACAGGTCATCGATACGATCCAGTCGATCCCGGCCTTCCAGGTCGACGGCAAGTTCAGCGAACAGCGCTACCGGCTCGCGCTGGCGTCGCTGGCGCCGCCGAAGACCCCGACGCAGTTCGACCAGGAAGTGCGCGACAGCCTCAAGCAGAGCTTCGTCGCGACCCGCCTGCAGGAATCGGCGTTCGTGACGCCGTCCGAAGGGCAGCGGCTGCTGCGCATGCTCAACGAAAAGCGCGATGTGTCCTACGTGACGCTGCCGGCGCCCGTGCCGGACACCGCGCCGGTCACGCCTGCGGAGATCGCGAGCTGGTACAAGGCGCATCCGAACGATTTCCGTGCGCCGGAGATGGTCACGCTGGAGTACATCGAGGTCAACGCCTCGACGCTGCCGCCGCCGGTCGCACCGGACGAGCGCGCGCTGCAGGCGCGCTACGAGCAGGAAAAGGCGCGTTTCGTCGAACCCGAACAGCGCCTGACCTCGCACATTCTGGTCAAGGTCGATGCCGGTGCGGACGCCGCCGCGCAGAAGGCCGCCGAGGCCAAGGCGCGCGACCTGCTGGCCAAGGCCAAGGCCCCGGGCGCCGATTTCGCGGCGCTTGCGCGGCAGAACTCCGATGACGCCGGTTCGAAGGACGGCGGCGGCGACCTGGGTTGGGTCGCCAAGAACGGCCAGATGGTCAAGCCGTTCGAGGACGCGGTGTTCACGACCGCGCCGGGCACGATCTCCGGGCCGGTCAAGTCCGAGTTCGGCTGGCACATCATCCAGGTGCGCGAATTGAAGGCCGGGCGGGAGATGCCCTTCGAGCAGGCGCGTGCCGAGCTGGAGCGCATGCTGGCCGAAACCGAGCGCGAACGCGCCTACAACGACCTGACCGGCTCGCTCGTCGACCAGGCGCTGAAGACGCCGTCGTCGATGAAGCAGGTGGCCGACGTGGCCAAGCTGCAGGTCCAGCGGGTCGGTCCGATCTCCCGCAACCAGGCGCAGGGCGTGCTCGCCAACCAGGCGGTGCTGCGCGCGGCTTTCTCCGAAGACGCGAAGACCCGTCGCAATGTGTCCGATCCGATCGAGGTCGCGCCGAACCACAGCGTGATGATCCGCGTGGTCGACCACACCCCCGAACGCGTCCGTCCGCTGGCCGAACTGGGTCCGCAGATCGTCGCGGCGGTGCGTGCGGATCGTACGCGCAAGGCTGCCGAGGCCCAGGCCGAGGCGATCGTCGCGCGCCTGAAGAAGGGCGAGACGATGGCGGCGATCGCCGCCGAGCAGCAGCTGACCGTTCAGAACGCTCCCGCCGTGCAGCGCGGCGCACCCGCTCCCGATCCCGCCGTCAGCGAGGCCTACTTCCAGGTCGATGCGCCGGCTGCCGGCAAGGTGTCGCCGGGCAAGGCGCAACTGCCGAACGGCCAGATGGTCGTGTTCGAGGTCAGCAAGGTCATCGCCGGCCAGGACAGCGACATGCCGGCGGAAATCCGTGCCGCCTTCCTCGGTCAGCTCGCGCCGCGCCTGGGCGACCAGGATGCGCTGTCGGTCAGCAAGTCCCAGCGCAAGCGCATGAAGATCACCATCGCTGAAGATCGACTCTGATTCGACGGCGGTCGCGAGACACGAAAAAGCCCGGCTGCGAAGCCGGGCTTTTCTTTGCGTCGTGATGTTCGGTCAGCGTGCGTCCGCGGGCGGATGCACGCCGGCGAGGATCAGTCGTAGTGGATGCCGGTCATGCCGAGGATGTTGTAGCCGGCATCGACGTAGGTCACTTCGCCGGTGACGCCCGAGGCGAGGTCCGAGCTGAGGAAGGCGGCGACATTGCCGACGTCCTCGATGGTGACGGTGCGGCGCAGCGGCGCGTTCTCCTCGACGTGGCCGAGGATCTTGCGGAAGCCCGCGATGCCGGCGGCGGCGAGCGTCTTGATCGGGCCGGCGGAGATCGCGTTGACGCGGATGCCTTCCGGACCGAGGTTGCAGGCGAGGTAGCGCACGCTGGATTCCAGGCTGGCCTTGGCGACGCCCATCAGGTTGTAGCCGACGAGCGCGCGTTCGGCGCCGAGGTAGCTGAGGGTGAGGATCGAGGCCTTGCGGTTCTGCATCATCGGCCGGGCGGCCTTGGCCAGCGCCGAGAGCGAGTAGGCCGAGATGTCGTGGGCGATGGCGAAATTCTCGCGGGTCAGGCCGTCGAGGAACTGGCCGGCGATCGCTTCGCGCGGCGCGAAGGCGATGGCGTGGATCAGGATGTCGAAGCCGTCGGTCCAGTGCTTTCCCAGTTCGGTGAAGCAGGCTTCGATCTGGGCGTCATCGGCGACGTCCAGCGGCAGGACGATGTTCGAACCGTACTCCTGCGCGGCGCTTTCGACGCGCGGGCGGAGCTTCTCGGTCTGGTAGGTGAAGGCCAGCTCGGCACCTTCGCGGTGCATGGCTTCGGCGATACCGGTGGCGATGGAGCGCTCGCTGGCGATGCCGGTGATGAGCGCGCGTTTGCCTTGCAGAAAACCCATGGTGGTCTCGTGACGTGTGTCGAATCGGAAGCCTTAGTGTGCCATGCGCCCCCGACCATCGGATGCCGTATGGACTCGCCTCGGCTCAGGCCCTGAACACGTTCTTCCATTCGCGCAGGGCGGCGAAGGTTTCGACGCGATCGACGGGTGGGCGGCCCAGTCGCGTGGCCACGGCCGCGCGGACCGCCGGGTCGTCGCAGCGCAGGAAGGGATTGGTCGCGCGCTCCTCGGCCATCGTCACCGGGAGGGTCGGCTGCAGGCGTGCGCGCAGGTCGCGGACGGCCTCGGCGCGCGCCAGCAGGGCGCGATTATGCGGATCCACGGCCAGCGCGAAGGCCGCGTTCGAGCTGGTGTATTCGTGCGTGCAGCAGACCCGGGTGTCGCCGGGCAGGGCGGCGAGGCGGTCCAGCGAGGCGAGCATCTGCGCGGGCGTGCCCTCGAACAGTCGGCCGCAGCCGAGGCTGAACAGGGTGTCGCCGCAGAACAGCAGCGGGGCCTCGCCGGCGTGCGCGGCATGGAAGGCGACGTGGCTGCGGGTATGGCCGGGCACCGCCAGGGTCTCGAAGCCGATGCCGGCGACCTGCACGCGGTCGCCGTCATCCACGCGTCGGGTGGCCAGCGGGATCCGCTCGTCGTGCGGCGCGATGATCTCGATGCCCGGCACGGCGGCGGCCAGCGCGGCGAGCCCGCCGATGTGGTCGTTGTGGTGATGGGTCACCAGAATGCCGACAAGTCGCAGGCCCTCGGCCATCGCGGCCAGGACCGGCGCGGGATCGCCGGGATCGACCACCAGGGCGTCGCCGCCGTCGCCGGCCAGCGTCCAGATGTAGTTGTCCTCGAAGGCGGGCAGGGGCACGGGAACGCAGGGCGGTGCGAAGGGCGGCATGGTGGCGTGTCGGCTCCGGGGGCGGGCTGGGTACAATGGCCCGATGCCCGCATTGTCCCACTCCCAGACGCCCGAGGCCGTGACGCAGCAGTGGTACCAGCTGCCGGCGGGCCTCCCGGTGCTGGAGAGCGAGCAGACGGCGGTCGCCGATGCGCTGGCCGCCCATCCCGTCGTCGGCCTGCCGTGGCTGTGGCTGTCGCCGGTGTGCGACGGCGAAGCGCCGGCCGGTCGCGGCCTGCGCCTCACCGGCAGCGGTTCGCACTGGCAGGGGCCGATCGTCTGCAGCCTGCCCCTGCCGCTGGCGAGCGAATCCCTCGGCGCGATCGTGCTGCAGCACCTGCCCCTGGCCTCGGCCGAGGCGCGCGCGCGCTTGCTCGACGAATGCGCGCGATTGCTGGTCCCCGGCGGCCGTCTCGCGGTCTTCGCGCTGAACCCGCTCTCGCCCTACCGGCTGCGCCTGCGCCGGGGGCGCCCCTGCGTGGAAGATCCCGCGACCTGGCGGCGGCACATGGCCGATGCCGGGCTCAGTCCCGAATCTTCGGCGCAGGGCATCGGCCCGCAGTGGTCTCCGGTGGCCTCGCCGAGCCTGCAATCGGGCCCCGGCCTGCGCGTCGCCTATCTGCAGCGCGCTGAAAAGCGCGCGATCCCCCTCACGCCGGCCCGCCAGCGCAAGCCGCTCGGGCTGGCCGACGGCGTGCCGGCCACCTGGTCCATGTCGAAGCGCCCTCGATGACGAACACCCCCACGAATCCCACGATGAAACACGTCGAAATCCACACCGATGGCGCCTGCCTCGGCAATCCCGGCCCGGGCGGCTGGGCGGCCCTGCTGCGCTACCGCGAGCGCGAACGCGAACTGGCCGGCGGCGAGGCGCAGACCACCAACAACCGCATGGAGCTGATGGCGGCGATCGTCGGCCTGGAGACCCTGAGCGAGCCCTGTCAGGTCACCCTGTTCACCGACTCCCAGTACGTGCGCCAGGGCATCACCGAATGGCTGCCCAACTGGGTGCGCCGTCACTGGAAGACCGCCGGCGGCGACCCGGTGAAGAACCGTGACCTCTGGGAGCGGCTGCATGCCGCAAGCCAGCGCCACACCATCGACTGGCGCTGGGTGAAGGGCCATTCCGGCGACCCCGACAACGAGCGCGTCGACACCCTGGCCCGCGACCAGGCCACGCTGCTGAAGGACGCCAACCGGGAGGCCAGGCGCGCATGAGACAGATCGTCCTCGATACCGAAACCACCGGCCTGGAATGGAAGAAGGGCAATCGCGTCGTCGAAATCGGCTGCGTCGAGCTGATCGAGCGCCGGCCGACCGGGCGCACCTGGCAGCAGTACATCCATCCGGAACGCGAGTTCGAGCCCGGCGCGCAGGAAGTGACCGGCCTGACCCTGGAGTTCCTGGCCGACAAGCCGAAATTCGCCGAGATCGCCGACACCTTCCTCGATTTCGTCCGCGACGCCGAGCTGATCATCCACAACGCCGCGTTCGACGTCGGCTTCCTCGACTACGAGCTGTCGCTGCTCGGGCCGCAGTACGGCCGGCTACGCGACCATGTGGCCGGAGTGGAGGATTCGCTCGACATGGCCCGGCAGCGTTTCCCCGGGCAGCGCAACTCGCTGGACGCGCTGTGCAGGCGGCTGGGCGTCGACAACACCCATCGCCAGCTGCATGGCGCGCTGCTCGACTCGCAGCTGCTGGCCGAGGTCTACCTCGCGCTGACCTCGGGGCAGAGCGAGATCGGCTTCGGTGCGCCCGCGTCCGACGAAGAGGCCCGCGGCGGGACCGTGGCGGCGTTCGCGGCCACGGTGCTCGATCCCGGCCTGCGCCCGCGGGTCCGGGTCGATGACGAGGAACTGGCCGCGCACGCCGCGCGCGTCGAGGCGATCCGCAAGAAGGCCGGGCGCTGTCTCTGGGACCCGGCCTGACCCCGGCGATCCAGCCCCGGCGATCCAGCCCCGGCGATCCAGCCCCGGCGATCTTGCCGACGACCCCGCCGACGGTGCCGGGCGCGGACGCCACCCGTCCGCCGCGCCTTGAATCGGACCGTACGTTGCGGTACACAGCTGAACCGAAGACGAGGCGCGTCACAGGCGCGCAGGATGTCCCCGGCGCGGCCTGCCGGCCGCACCGGTGCAAGGGAATCGCATCAACTGGACCCCTCCCGGTGTCCCCCACCCGGTTACCCCATGGAAACGCAAAGGAGTAGGGCGTGAAGAAGACAGTACTCGCCGCTGCGGTCGTGATCGCCGCATCGGTCATCGGTTCGGCCCAGGCCGGCACCTACAAGACCGTCCCGTACGGCAACAATCCCTTCCTGTTCTGCAAGTACGGCATGCCCAGCGACGGCTGGGTCTCGCAGGGCGACGGCAAGTGGCGCAAGATCGTGAAGCGCCCCAACAAGCGCTGGATCTCGACCTTCGAGGACGTGTGCAGCACCCGCAACGGTCGCGACATCACCCCGGATCCGGCCAACCAGCAGCAGGCCAACGGCCGGGATCCCGCGCTGGTTCCCTGACCGACGCCTGCGGCGCCCCGCAGAGGTCGCGGCGGCACCCCGTCCGTCGCACCAGATCCGTCACACGAAACCCGGATGCGCTCCGCGCCTCCGGGTTTTTCGTTCATGGGCGGTCGGGAGTGGTCCCGAGGCGGCCTGTACAATGCCGCATCCCTTTCCCCCGACGACAGGAACTCACGTGTCGACATGGTTGGTGACCGGCGGCGCCGGTTTCATCGGTGGCAATTTCGTGCTGGATGCGGTGTCGCGCGGCGTTCGCGTGGTGAACCTCGACCTGCTCACCTATGCCGGCAATCCGGACACCCTGGCAGCGATCTCGGCCCATGACGGTCATTGCTTCGTCCAGGGCGACATCGGTGACCGTGCCCTCGTTGCCGCGCTGCTGGCCGAGTACCGGCCGGACGCGATCATCAACTTCGCTGCCGAAAGCCATGTCGACCGTTCGATCGACGGCCCTGCGGCCTTCGTCCAGACCAACGTCGTCGGTACCCTCGGCCTGCTCGAATGCGCGCGCGACTACTGGAAGTCGCTCGACGGTGGGGCGCGGGACGACTTCCGCTTCCTGCACGTCTCGACCGACGAGGTCTACGGCTCGCTGGGCGATACCGGCAAGTTCACCGAGACGACGCCCTACGCGCCGAATTCGCCGTATTCCGCCTCGAAGGCCGCGTCCGACCACCTGGTCCGCGCCTTCCACCACACCTACGGCCTGCCGACGCTGACCACGAACTGCTCGAACAACTACGGGCCGTTCCAGTTTCCCGAGAAGCTCATCCCGCTGATCATCGCCAAGGCGCTGGCCGGCGACGCACTGCCGGTCTATGGCGACGGGCGCAACGTGCGCGACTGGCTGTACGTGGGCGATCACTGCAACGCGATCCGCGCCGTGCTCGAACGCGGTCGCGTCGGCGAGGTCTACAACGTCGGCGGCGACGCGGAGCGCGAGAACATCGTCGTTGTGAAGACGATCTGCGCGCTCCTCGATGCGCGCCGCCCGCTGGCCGACGGCCGCGCGCGCGAATCGCTGATCACCTTCGTCAAGGATCGCCCCGGCCACGATCGTCGCTACGCCATCGATGCGACCAAGCTCAAGTCCGAACTGGGCTGGGCGCCGTCGCTGACCTTCGAGGAAGGCATCGCGCGCACCGTCGACTGGTATCTCGACCACCAGGACTGGGTGAGCCGCGTGCTCGACGGCAGCTATCGCCTGGAACGCATCGGGAGCGCCGCATGACCGCGCGCAAGGGCATCATCCTCGCCGGCGGCTCCGGCACGCGGCTCTATCCGATCACGCAGGCGGTCAGCAAGCAGCTGCTGCCGGTCTACGACAAGCCGATGATCTACTACCCGCTCAGCGTGCTGATGCTGGCGGGCATCCGCGAAGTCCTGGTCATCAACACGCCGCACGAACAGGCGCTGTTCAAGACTCTGCTCGGCGACGGCTCGCAGTGGGGCATGCGCATCGAATACGCCGTGCAGCCGAGTCCTGACGGCCTGGCGCAGGCCTACCTCATCGGCCGCGATTTCGTCGGCGGCCAGCCCAGCTGCCTCGTGCTCGGCGACAACATCTTCCATGGCCCGGGTCTCACCGCGATGCTGCGCGAGGCCGATGCCCTGCAGCACGGCGCGACCGTGTTCGGTTACTGGGTGCGTGATCCGGAGCGTTATGGCGTGGCCGAATTCGACGGCACGGGCAAGGTCATGGGGCTCGAAGAGAAGCCCGAAAGGCCGAAGTCGAACTATGCCGTCACGGGCCTGTATTTCTACGATGGTCGCGCCAGCGATTTCGCTGCGGATCTGAAGCCGTCTTCGCGCGGCGAGCTTGAAATCACCGATCTCAACCTGCGCTACCTCGAAGACGGCTCGCTCCACCTGCAGCGCCTCGGCCGCGGCTATGCCTGGCTCGACACCGGCACCCACCAATCGCTGCTCGAGGCTTCGAACTACATCGAGACCATCGAGGCGCGCCAGGGCCTGCGCGTGTGCTGCCCGGAGGAAATCGCCTGGAACAACCGCTGGATCGATGCAGCGCAGCTCGAACACCTCGCGAAGCCGCTGGCGAAGAACGGCTACGGACAGTACCTGCTTGGCCTGGCCGAGCGCGGCTTCGTTCCCTGACATTGCGGCTGACCATGAAGATCATCGAAACCGATCTACCGGGCTGCCTCGTCATCGAACCGCGGGTCTTTGAAGATAATCGCGGTTTCTTCTACGAATCGTTCAACCGCGACATACTCGTCGCCGCTGGTCTGCGCCTACCCGAATTCGTCCAGGGCAATGTGTCCTCGTCGGTGCGCGGCGTGCTGCGCGGCCTGCATTACCAGTGGCCGAAGCCGCAGGGCAAGTTGGTCTCTGTGATCGAAGGCGAAGCCTGGGACGTGGCCGTCGACATCCGCAAGGGATCGCCGAGCTTCGGTCGCTGGACGGCCGTGCTGCTCAGCGCGGAGAACAAGCGCCATTTCTGGATTCCGGAAGGCTTCGCCCACGGCTTCGCCACGCTCAGCGAACGCGCGGTGTTCTCGTACCTGTGCACGGCGACCTACGATCGCGAGGCCGATGCGGCGATCCGCTGGAACGACGGCGATCTCGCCATCGACTGGCCGATCTCCGAACCGTCGCTGTCCGAGAAGGATGCGAAGGCGCCATTCCTCGCCGACGTGCCCGAGGCACGGCTGCCCGTCTTCGCAGGCTGAGGTCGCGATGCGGATCCTGCTGTTCGGCGCCAATGGACAGGTCGGCCACGAGCTGCGGCGCAGTCTGGCCAGCCGCGGCGAGATCGTTGCGACCACGCGCAGTGGCCGGCTCGAGGATGGCAGTGCATGCGAGGTCGCCGACTTCGATGCGCCCGACGCCTTGCCCGCGCTGGTCGAACGCATCGCCCCGTCCCTGGTCGTGAATGCTGCGGCCTACACCGCAGTCGACAAGGCCGAGTCCGACCGCGAGCCCGCGTTCCGCGCCAATGCCGAAGCACCGTCGCGCATCGCCGAGGCCTGCGGGCGGATGGGCATCCCGCTGGTGCATTACTCCACCGACTACGTGTTCGACGGCACCGGCACGCGCCCGTATCGCGAAGACGACCCGACCGCTCCGCTCGGCGTCTACGGCGAGAGCAAGCTCGCTGGCGAACAGGGCATCCGCGCCAGTGGCGCATCGCACATCATCCTGCGCACCGCCTGGGTGTATGCGGCGCACGGGAAGAACTTCCTGCGCACCATGCTGCGCCTGGGCGCCGAGCGCGACACGCTTGGTGTCGTCGCCGACCAGATCGGCACACCGACCTCCGCCGGCCTGATCGCCGATGTCACCGCCAGCCTGCTGCCGCAGGCGGGCACGCGGTCCGGCACCTGGCATCTCACCGCCAGCGGCGAAACCTCGTGGCACGGTTTCGCCGAAGCGATCTTCGCCGGTGCGGTCTCGCGCGGCCTGCTGGCCCGTGCGCCGCAGGTCAACGCGATCGCCACCACCGACTACCCGACACCCGCCCGCCGCCCGGCCTATTCCAGGCTGGACACCACGCGGCTGCGGGCGGATTTCGGCGTGGAACTGCCGGAGTGGTGGGAGGCCTGTGCCCGTGTGCTGGACGAGATCCGATGTACGTCGGCGGCGTGATCCCGTGCCGCCGCGATATCCGCTTCAACCGGAAGACCGTTTTTTTGTCAGCCAAACCACAGATCCATGGGGGATCCATGAAGAAAGCAGTCGTCGCATCCATCGCCTCCGTCGTGCTCGCATGCGCCTCGTTCGCGGCCATTGCGCAGGCGCCCAAGCCGCATGACGTCGAGGATTTCATCCGCAAGCCGAAGTTCAACAACATCCAGATCTCGCCGACCGGCGAGTACTACGCCGCCACGGTGTCGGTGGATCGAAAGACTGCTCTGGTCATCATCCGGCGCTCCGACAACAAGTTGATGGCGACCATGGGCATTCCCGGCGATCGCACGCATGTCGAGGATTTCGCGTGGGTGAATGACGAACGCGTGCTGCTCACCCCGTCGATGAAGCTCGGCGCCCTCGAACGCCCCCAGTACACGGGCGAATTGTTCGCAGTCAATGCCGACGGCAGCCGTGCCGAAATGCTGGTCGGTTTCAGGCTCCAGGACCAGGGAACGGGGTCGATGGTCAAGCAGAAGAAGGCCGAGGCCGTCGCGGCCTCGATGATCGATTCCCTCCGCAGCGATGACAAGGAAGTGCTCATTTCGGTGCGCCCGTTCGGTCCCGACCAGTTCACGCGGGTCGAAAAGCTGGACACCTATACCGGCCAGCGTATTCCGGTGACGCGCGTCCCGGTGCGCAATGCCGGTTTCCTGACCGACAACGCGGGTGTCGTCCGCTTCGCACGTGGACAGAACACCGACCTGACGACCGAACTGTACTATCGCGCAAGCGACAAGGACCCCTGGAAGCAGGTGGGTGCCGTCAAGGACGGCAGTCCGACGGAAGCGCCGCTGGCCTTCTCGGCGGACAACAAGGTGGTGTACATGCAGGTCCAGCATGAGACCGGTCCGGATTCCGTCGTGGCCTGGGATATCGCGGCCGATACCCGGAAGGAAGTTTTCCGCGACGCCAGCACCGATCCTCGCCCGATCTACCTCAACGGTGAAATCCATGGCGTGCAGGTCCTCAATGGGGTTCCGCGCCGCATGTTCTTCGACGACCAGTCTTCGATCGCGAAGCTGTACCGGAAGCTGGAGAAGGCCTTCGCTGGCCAGGCGGTCTCCGTGACCTCGATGACCCGGGACGGCAAGCTGGCGCTGGTGACGGTCTGGGGCGACAAGAACCCCGGTGACTACTACGTCTTCGATACCACCACGAACAAGGCCGATTATCTGCTGAGTCTCAATGACTGGATCGATCCCGCTGCGCTCGCTGCGACCAAGCCGGTTTCGTTCAAGGCACGCGACGGCCTCGACATTCATGGCTTCCTCACCTCTCCGGTCGGTGCGCAAGCCGGCAAGTCGCCGCTCATCGTGTTGATCCATGGCGGACCGTTCGGCGTGTTCGATCTATGGGGGTATGATCAGGAAGTGCAGATGCTGGCGGCCCACGGCTATGCCGTACTGCAGGTGAACTTCCGTGGCTCGGGCAACCATGGCTTCGCTTTCGAGGCGGCCGGCAAGCGTCAGTGGGGCGGCCGGATGCAGGACGACATCACCGATGCCACGAAGTGGGCGATCGATCAGGGGATCGCGGATGCGTCGAAGATCTGCCTGTATGGCGGAAGCTATGGCGGCTATGCCTCACTGATGGGCGTCGTGAAGGAGCCCGACATGTATCGTTGCGCCGCTGGTACGGTCGGTGTCTACGATCTGCCGACCCTGCACGTCGATGGCGACATTCCCGACAGCCGGTCGGGCAAGAACTTCGTGTTCGAGTGGATCGGCCCGAAGGAAGAGCTGGCTGCAGTGTCGCCGAATCGAATGGCCAACCGAATCAAGGTGCCGGTGTTCCTGTCGGCCGGTGGCGAGGACGATCGCGCGCCCATCAAGCATACCCGCATGATGGAGAAGGCCTTGCGTGCAGCCAATGTGCCTGTCGAGGCCGTGTACTACCCGACCGAAGGCCATGGTTTCTACAAGATCGAGAATGCCCGCGACTACTACGGCAAGCTCCTGACCTTCTTCCAGCGCCATCTCGGCGGCCGCGCGCCGGTGATCAAGGCGTCCGAGAAGAAGTGATGCCCCGATCCTGATGCCCTGAAACGGCGAAGCCCGCGTGTGCGGGCTTCGTTCATGGCTTCGGACTGGAGAACGCCCGGCATCGCTGTCGGGCGTTTTCCTTTGCGGGGCTCAGTGATTCGGCGTGACCAGCGTGCCGATGTCGGCGCCGCGCAGGATCTTCAGCAGCACGCCGGGCTGGCCCATGTCGAAGATGCGCAGCGGCAGGTCGCTGTCGCGGCACAGCGCGAACGCGGCGGTGTCCATGACCTGCAGGTTGCGGGCGATGACCTCGTCGTAGGTCAGCGTTTCGTAGCGCACGGCATCGGCGTGCTTCTTCGGGTCCTTGTCGTAGACGCCGTCGACCTTGGTCGCCTTCAGCAGCAGGTCCGCGCCGATCTCGATCGCACGCAGCGCAGCGCCGGAATCGGTGGTGAAGAAGGGATTGCCGGTGCCGGCGGCGAAGATCGTGATCCGGCCCTTCTCGAGATGGCGCACGGCGCGGCGGCGGATGTAGTCTTCGCAGACGTCGTTGATCTTGATCGCGCTCATCACCCGGCACTTCGCGCCGAGTTTCTCCAGGGCGTCCTGCATCGCCAGCGCATTGATGACCGTGGCCAGCATGCCCATCTGGTCGCCGGTGACCCGGTCCATGCCGCCAGCGGCCAGACCGGCACCGCGGAAGATGTTGCCGCCGCCGATGACCAGGGCGATCTCGGCGCCGGCATCGCGGACTTCGATGACCTCGCGGGCCAGTCGCCCGATGATCTTCGGGTCGATCCCGTAGTCCTCGTCGCCCATCAGGGCCTCGCCGGAAAGTTTGAGCAGGACGCGGCGGTAGGCAAGGGGGGACGACATGGCGGACTCCGGAGGTGGTGACAAAACTGCGGAATTCTAACCTGCCGGGGCGCGAGCCCGGGCTCGATTCGCGCACGTGCGGCGGATGTCAGGGCTCGTAGACCGCATACAGCTTCCTGGCCCGCTCGATCACCTCCCAGGTCCCCCGGAATCCGGCGGGGATGACGAAGCTGTCGCCGGCGGCGAACAGGGCCTCCGTGCCATCCTCGGCGGTCAGCCGGACCCGGCCGGCCAGCATGTGGCACAGCTCGTGTTCCGTGTAGCGCACTCGCCAGGCGCCGACCTCGCCCTCCCAGACGCCGCACTGGAAGGCCTGGTCCGGCGAGGCATAGACATTGTCGATGGCCTGGCGGGGCGTTCCCGCGACGAGACGATCGCTGTCGACCGGTTGGCGCGGCGCATGGTCGATCTGGTCGGGCAGGCGGACGATGGGGGGCATGGGGGCGGGGCTCAAGGGTGACTTCCCGGCATGGTGCCGGAGCGCGGAGGCACTCACAATGCCGATCATCCCCCCCGCACAGAGACTCGCATGGCTGCCAAGACCCTCCAGGAATTCCTCGCATCGTCAAGGGAAAAAGACCTCTCCGGCGATGCCTTCGAGCTGGAAAGCCCGCACATGCTCGAAGCCCGCATCGATGGCCTGATCTGGGCCAAGGCCGGCGCGATGATCGCCCGCAAGGGCAACGTGAAGTTCACCCGCCAGGGCATGCTGGAACAGGGCCTGGGCAACCTGCTGAAGAAGGCGGTCAGCGGCGAGGGCATGACCCTCATGAAGGTCGAAGGGCAGGGCCGCGTCTACCTGGCCGATGTCGGCAAGAAGATCACGGTGCTGCGCCTGCAGGGCGAGTCGATCTTCGTCAACGGCAACGACGTGCTCGCCACCGAGTCCACGATCACCAACGAAATCAAGATGATGCGCAAGGCGGCCGGGATGATGACCGGTGGCCTGTTCAACGTGAAGCTCAGCGGCAGCGGCCTGGTCGCGATCACCTCGCACTACGAACCGCTGACCCTGCCGGTCAGCGCCAGCACGGGCCCGGTGTTCACCGATCCCAATGCGACCGTCGCCTGGTCCGGCGGCCTGTCGCCGGAGATCGTCACCGACATCAGCATCAAGACCCTGATCGGTCGCGGCTCGGGCGAAAGCATCCAGCTGCGCTTCGCCGGCGAGGGCTGGGTCGTGGTGCAGCCCTACGAGGAAGTGTATTTCCAGCAGGGCGGCTCGTCGTCCGGCGGTCTGCTGGGTGCGCTGACCGACTGATCGCGAACAGCGGACGCCGCACAACGAAAAACCCGCGGTTGCCCGCGGGTTTTTCGTGGTCGTCCCGGAAGGACGATCGGGACGGCAATCAGGCGAGGATCAGACCTGCATCGCCTTCGCCACTTCGGCGGCGTAATCCTCGACCACCTTCTCGATGCCTTCGCCGACCGCGAGGCGCTGGAAGCCGACGACGTCGGCGCCGGCGGCCTTGACCGTGGCTTCCACGGTCTGGTCGGTGTTCAGCACGTAGGCCTGGCCGTACAGGGTGTTCTCGTTGATGATCTTGGCGATCTTGCCGCCGATGATCTTCTCGAGGATGTCGGCCGGCTTGGCCTTGTCCTTGTCGGTCATCTTCGCCAGTTCGATTTCCTTTTCCTTGGCGATGAAGTCGGCCGGAACGTCCGACGCCTTGTTGTGCGGCGGGTTCATCGCAGCGACGTGCATCGCGATGCCACGGGCCAGGTCGGCGTCGCCGCCGGCCAGCTCGACCAGCACGCCGATCTTGCCGCCGTGCACGTAGGCCGCGACGTTGTTCGCGGTCTCGATGCGGGCGAGGCGACGGACCTGGATGTTCTCGCCGAGCTTCGACACGGCAGCGGCGCGGGCTTCCTCGACGGTCTCGCCGGAAGCGGTCTTGGCCGACTTCAGGGCTTCGATGTCGGTGGCGCCGGAGGCCAGGGCGGCCTTGGCGATGGCCTCGGCGAAGGCGATGAAGTTCTCGTCCTTGGCGACGAAGTCGGTCTCGGAGTTGATCTCGACCAGCACGGCCTTGCCGCCGTCCTGGGCCACGGCGATGCGGCCTTCGGCGGTGACGCGGTCGGCCTTCTTGCCGACCTTGATGATGCCCTGCTTGCGCAGCCACTCGGCCGACGCTTCGAGATCGCCGTTGTTTTCGGTGAGCGCCTTCTTGCACTCCATCATGCCGGCGCCGGTGCGCTCGCGCAGTTCCTTGACCAGGGAGGCGGTGATTTCAGCCATGGGATACCTCTTCGATGAATGTGTGTGCAGGAGCGGCTTCAGCCGCGAAGCGCGGGAGGCGCGTGCATGCGGTCGCCTGCGTGGCGACTCCGGCGACCGATCGCGTCGGCGCGCGGGAGATCGCGGCTGAAGCCGCTCCTGCGTGAAAATCGGTGCGGCCGCGCATGCTCGCGCGGCCGCATGACGTGGGTGTGACCCGGCCGATTACTCGGCGGCGTCGGACTTCTTTTCGTCCTTGCGACCGGCGCCGCGCGGCGGGCGCGGGCCGCGCTTGTCGGCCTTGGCCTCGCCATCGGCGGCTTCGGCGAAGTCTTCCTCGCGGACCGAGGCGGCCGACGGGGCGGCGGCCTTGCCTTCGAGCACGGCGTCGGCGGCGGCGCGGGCGTACAGCTGCACGGCGCGGATGGCGTCGTCGTTGCCCGGGATGGCGTAGTCGACCAGGGCCGGGTCGTAGTTGGTGTCGACGACGGCGACGACCGGGATGCCGAGCTTCTTGGCTTCCTTGATCGCGATGTCTTCATGGCCGATGTCGATCACGAACAGCGCGTCGGGCAGGCGGTTCATTTCCTTGATGCCGCCCAGCGAGGCCTGCAGCTTGTCGCGCTCGCGGCGCAGGTTCAGCACTTCGTGCTTGACCAGCTTCTGGAAGGTGCCATCGGTTTCGCCGGCTTCCAGTTCCTTCAGGCGCTGGACCGACTGCTTCACGGTGCGGAAGTTGGTCAGGGTGCCGCCCAGCCAGCGCTGGGTCATGTACGGCATGCCGCAACGCTCGGCTTCTTCCTTCACGGTGTCGCGCGCGCTGCGCTTGGTGCCGAGGAACAGGATGGTGCCGCGCTTCTGGGCGATCGCCGAGATGAAGTTCATCGCGTCGTTGAAGAGCGGAACGGTCTTCTCGAGGTTGATGATGTGGATCTTGCCGCGGGCGCCGAAGATGTACGGACCCATCTTGGGGTTCCAGTAACGGGTCTGGTGGCCGAAATGGACGCCGGCTTCCAGCATCTGGCGCATGGTGATCTGGGGCATTGCAATGACTCCGGATAAGGGAACCGGCCGCCGGGCCGCATTGCGGCATGTGAGGGCGGTGCGGCCGCCGGGCGGCGGTCGCGGGGTTCCGGGGTTGGGCCTCCCCGTCGCGCCGTGTCCAGATTCCTCGCTTGATCCGTACTGGCGCCTTGGCGCGAGACTGCGAGAAACACCCCGGAACGGTGGTGTGCGACGGGTGTGGATTCGGCGATGACGTCCGCCGTGGACGGTGTCCGGCAGGGCTGGTGCCCGGCCAAGCTGCGGGATTCTAGCCGCGACAGGGCCTTGCGGGCAAGTCGGGCACACCGATACGCCCGGGCCAGGGCGGTCGCGGGCGCGAACGGGCGCGCGAATGGGCGATAATGCCGCTATGCCGATCACCATCAAGACCTCCGAAGACATCGAACGCATGCGCGTCGCCGGCCGCCTGGCCGCCGAGGTGCTGCAGATCATCGCCCCGCACGTGAAGCCGGGCGTCACCACCGGCGAGCTGGACCGCATCTGCCACGACCACATCGTGAACACCCAGGGCGCGATCCCCGCCAACGTGGGCTACCGGGGGTTCCCGGCGACCATCTGCACCTCGGTCAACAACGTGATCTGCCACGGCATCCCCGGGCCGACCAAGGTCCTGAAGGACGGCGACATCATCAACATCGACGTCACCGTCATCAAGGACGGCTGGCATGGCGACACCAGCCGCATGTACTACGTCGGCACGCCCTCGGTCATGGCCCGGCGCCTGGTCGAGACCACCCGCGAGGCCATGTTCCGCGGCATCCGCATGGTGAAGCCCGGCGCGACCCTGGGCGACATCGGCCATGCCATCCAGACCTACGCCGAGTCGCAGCGGTTCACGGTGGTGCGCGAGTACTGCGGCCACGGCATCGGCAAGGTCTACCACGAGGATCCGCAGGTGCTGCACTACGGGCGTCCGGGCGACGGCCTGGTGCTCAAGCCGGGCATGACCTTCACCATCGAGCCGATGATCAACGAGGGCACGCACCACACCCGCCTGATGCCCGACGGCTGGACCGTGGTCACCAAGGACCGCAAGCTGTCGGCGCAGTGGGAACACACCGTGGCGGTGACCGAGGACGGCGTCGAGATCCTGACCCGCCTGCCCGGCGACGACAACGATCTCTGATCGCATGGTCGACGCCGCCCCCACCCTTGCGGACGGCGGTCCGGCGTCCGCGCCCCCCGATGACGATGCCGCCTGGGCCGCGGGCGCGCGTGCCGCGCTGGCGCGCACCGATGCCGCGCTCGCGACGGCCTTCGACCGGGGCGACGATGTCGACCGCCTGGTCGCGATGCGCGCGGCCGCGGTCGACGACCTGATCCGCCAGGCCTGGACGCGCTGCCTGCCGGCCGATGCCGCCGCCAGCCTGCATGCCGTGGGCGGCTACGGCCGCGGCGAGCTCTTCCCGCAATCCGACATCGACCTGCTGGTGCTGGCCGAGGACGCGGCGCAGGCGCGCCATGGCGACGCCCTGTCGCGCTTCCTCGCCGTGCTCTGGGATGCCGGACTGCAGGCCAGCCAGGCGGTGCGCTCGGTCGCGCAGTGCATCGAGGCCGCCGACGACCAGACCGTGCTGACCGCGCTCATGGAATCGCGGGCGCTGGTCGCCGACGCGGATGCGACGGAAGCGCTGCGCGCCGCGATCTCGCCCGAGCGGATCTGGTCGGCACGCGACTACTTCAACGCCAAGCGCGAGGAACAGGCGCGCCGCCACGCGCGCTACGGCGATACCTCGGACAACCTCGAACCGAATCTCAAGGACGGCCCGGGCGGCCTGCGCGACATCCAGACCCTGCGCTGGATGGCGCAGCGCATGCTGGGCAGCGGCAACCTCGAATCCATGCTCGCCTTCGGCCAGATCGGCGCGGTCGAGTTCGACACCCTGGAACGCGAGCGCAAGGCGCTGTCGCGGCTGCGCTTCGGCCTGCACCTGGTCGCCGGCCGGCGCGAGGAGCGCCTGCGCTTCGACTACCAGAAGCTGCTCGCCGCGCGCCTGGGCCATACCGACGATGCCGACAACCTCGCCGTCGAGCAGATGATGCAGGGCTTCTACCGCAGCGCCGGTCGCGTGCTGCGCATCAACGACCGCCTGCTGCAGCGCTTCGAGGAACAGCTGGAAGGCGAGGGCGAGACCGAAGTCCTCGACGATCATTTCGAACTGCGGCGCGGCTACCTGGCCGCACGCGATCGCGCGCGCCTGCTCGACGGCACCGCGCAGGTCTTCGGACTGTTCGCGGCATGGGCCGCGCATGCGCAGAGCCGGGGCCTGCACTCGATGACGGCCTGGACGCTGGCCGAAGCGCTGCCGTCCATCCCCGCCTACACCGACGCCACGCCGGAATTGCGCGAGCAGTTCCTGCAGCTGCTGCGCGGGCCGCAGCCGGTGAAGACGCTGGAGCGCATGGCGCGGCTGGGCGTGCTGGGGCGCTGGATTCCCGCGTTCGCGCAGGTCTCCGGGCGCATGCAGTTCGACCTGTTCCACGTCTACACGGTGGACCAGCACACGCTGGCGGTGCTGCGCAACCTCGCGCTGTTCGCCTCCGGGCAGACCGACGACCGTTTCTCGATCGCGCACACGATCTGGCCGTCGCTGCGCAAGCCGGAACTGATGCTGCTGGCCGGGCTGTTCCACGACATCGGCAAGGGGCGGGGCGGGGATCATTCCGAACTCGGCGCGGTCGATGCGCGCGAGTTCTGCATCGCCCACGGCGTGTCCGAGGCCGACACCGCGCTGATCGAATGGCTGGTGCGCAAGCACCTGCTGATGTCGGTGACCGCTCAGAAGCAGGACATCACCGATCCCGACGTGATCCATCGCTTCGCCACCGAAGTGGCCGACCGCGAGCGCCTGGATCATCTCTACCTGCTGACCTGCGCCGACATCGCCGGTACCTCGCCGAAACTGTGGAATGCGTGGAAGGACCGGTTGCTGGCCGACCTGCACACGGCGACGCGCTTCGCGCTGCGTCGCGGCCTGGAGAATCCGGTCGCGGCCGACGAACGCATCGTCGAGAACCGCAGCGTCGCGCATGGCCTGCTGTTCGCCGAAGGGCTGGACAGCGCGACCGTCGATGCCCTGTTCGCGCGCATGCCGCGCGAGAACTTCCTGCGCAGCCGTCCCGACCAGATCGCATGGCAGGCCCTCGCCCTGCGCGATGCCGGCGACGCCTCCACGGTGATCGCCGCGCGCCTGCTCAGCCGGCATGGTGGCGGCTGCGAGGTCTTCGTCTGCACGCCCGATCGCGATGGCCTGTTCGCCGCGATCGTCATCACCCTCGACCGCCTCGGCCTGGCGATCCAGCAGGCACGGGCTCTGGATGGTCCCGCACTGGACGGACACGGCGGCACCATCTTCGACACCTTCCATGTGCTGCCGGTGGACCCGCTCAATCCGCCGCCGACTGCACAGATCGAAGCCGACCTGCGACGCGCGCTGGCCGGCGACCTCGATCGCCTGCTGCCTTCGCGGCGCACCCAGCCGCGTCATCTCAAGCATTTCCGCATCTCGCCGCGGATCGGCCTGGAAAGCACGGCTGACGCGCGGCATACGCGGCTCAGCCTGATCTGCACCGATCGCCCCGGCCTGCTTGCCGACGTGGCGCACGTGCTGCGATGCCAGCGCGTGCGCGTGCAGGACGCGCGCATCGCGACCTTCGGCGAGCGCGCGGAAGACCTGTTCCTCATCGCCAGTGCCGGCGACACCGCGCTGGATGACGCACAATGCGCGACCCTGCGCGACGCCCTGCATGCCGCGCTCGACGGCCCGGCCAAGGGCTGATGCCTCCACTTTCCCCCCGAATCTTCCAGACCACCCGAATGAACATCGCCATCGCAGAACTGCAGTCCATCATCGACTCCGCCTGGGAACGTCGCGCCGAACTCGGCGCCGACGAGATCGCCCAAAGCGTCCGCCCGGCCGTCGACCAGGCCATCGCCGGCCTCGAAGCGGGCGAGCTGCGCGTCGCCGCGCCGAATGCCGAAGGCGGCTGGACCGTCAACGAGTGGCTGAAGAAAGCCGTGCTGCTGTTCTTCCGCACCCAGGACATGCAGGTGGTCGACGCGCAGCCGGCGCCGTTCTGGGACAAGGTCCCGGCGCGCTTCGAAGGCTTCACCGAAGCCGATTTCCGTGCGCTCGGCGTGCGCGTGGTGCCGGGCGCCATCGCCCGTCGCGGTGCGCACATCGGCAAGGACGTGGTGCTGATGCCGAGCTTCGTCAACATCGGCGCCTACGTCGGCGAAGGCACCATGGTCGACACCTGGGCCACGGTCGGCAGCTGCGCGCAGATCGGCAAGCATTGCCACCTGTCCGGCGGCGCCGGCATCGGCGGCGTGCTCGAACCGCTGCAGGCCAGCCCGACGATCATCGAGGACCACTGCTTCATCGGCGCGCGCTCGGAAGTCGTCGAAGGCTTCGTCGTCGGCCACCACAGCGTGATCGGCATGGGCGTGTTCCTCGGCCAGAGCACCCGCGTCTACAACCGCGCGACCGGCGAAATCTCCTACGGCTCGGTGCCGCCGGGCAGCGTCGTCGTCTCCGGTCAGCTGCCTGCCGCCGACGGCTCGCACTCGCTGTACTGCGCGGTGATCGTCAAGCAGGTCGACGAGAAGACCCGCAGCAAGACTTCGATCAACGACCTGCTGCGCGGCCTGGCGGATTGAGCGAGCGCTTGTAGAGCGGAGCGAAGCTCCGCTGCCCTCGATCCGGAGACATGTGCAGCGGAGCTTCGCTCCGCTCTACAGGACACGAATTTCGACATGACCACCCTCTACGGCCTCAACAACTGCGACACCTGCAAGAAAGCCCGCAACTGGCTGAAGCGATTCGAGATCGCGCACGAGTTCGTGGACTACCGCGACCACCGGCAGTCGCCGGAGACCCTGGTCGAATGGAAGGACAAGCTCGGCGGCTGGGAGGCGATGATCAACAAGTCCTCGACCACCTGGCGGCAGCTGCCCGACACCCGCAAGTCGCCCGGTTCCGACGCCGAGTGGAAGCTGCTGCTCAAGGAATATCCGCAGCTGATCCGCCGGCCCGTGGTCGTCACCGATGATGGCGTCGTGAGCCAGGGGTTCAGCGACAACGGCTTCAAGAAGCGGTTCGGAGTCGGCGCATGAGCGCGGCGCTCGATGCAGGTGTCTTCGACCTGACCTGCGAGTTGATCGCACGTCGCTCGATCACGACCGAGGATGCCGGCTGCCAGGCGCTGATCGCCGAGCGACTGGAACGCGCGGGTTTCCGCTGCGAGCACCTGCGCTACGGACAGACCGACAACCTCTGGGCGGCGCACGGTGAAGGTGGTCCCGTTCTCATCCTCCTCGGCCACACCGATGTGGTGCCGCCCGGGCCGATCGAACAATGGACCAGCGACCCGTTCGTGCCGACGGTGCGCGAGGGCAATCTCTACGGTCGCGGTGCTGCCGACATGAAAGGCAGCGTGGCCGCGTTCGTCATCGCGCTGGAGCGCTTCGTCGCCGAGCACCCGGATCATCCGGGCACCGTCGGCCTGCTGCTGACCTCGGACGAGGAGGGCGATGCGATCGATGGCGTGCCGAAGGTCGCGAAGCTGTTCCGCGAGCGCGGGCAGCGGATCGACTGGTGCATCACCGGCGAGCCGTCCTCGAAGGCCAGGCTCGGCGACCTGCTGCGCGTCGGGCGTCGCGGCACGCTGTCGGCGACGCTCACGATCAAGGGCATCCAGGGACACGTCGCCTACCCGGAAAAGGCGCGCAACCCGATCCACCAGGCGATGCCGGCACTGGCCGAGCTCGCGGCGCGGCGCTGGGACGAGGGCTACGAGAATTTCCCGGCAACCAGCCTGCAGATCAGCAACATCCACGCTGGCACCGGTGCGAACAACGTGATCCCCGGCGAACTGCAGGCGATGTTCAACCTGCGCTTCAATCCGAACTGGCGTGCGGAACAGCTCGAAGCCGAGTGCGCGGCGATCCTCGATCGCCATGGGCTGGACTACGAGATTCGCTGGCATCGCGGCGGCGAACCGTTCTACACCCCCGAAGGCCCGCTGCGCGCGACCGCACGCGAAGTGCTGACCGCCTTCGCGGGCGCGCCGCCGGAAGAGAACACCGCCGGCGGCACCTCCGATGCCCGCTTCATCGCACCGCTTGGTGCGCAGTGCATCGAAATCGGTCCGGTGAACGCGAGCATCCACAAGGTCGACGAACATGTCTCGGTCGCGGATCTGGAGCGACTGCCGGATCTGTACCGGACGTTGATCGCAAGAATGCTGGTCGGTGCCTGATCCGGTGTTGCTCCTTCCCCCGCGCGCGGGGGAAGGTCGGGATGGGGGCTGTGCGCTGTGATGAGACCTCCCCCCACCTCGATCCTCCCCCGCACGCGGGGGAGGAGGGCATCGCACATGACGAATTCCCATGAGGCCACCCTAGGGCTTGCCAGCCTCGGCTGGCCGGGTTACGGTGGCTCCATGACCTGCCGTCTCGCCAGCCTCAATAATCGCCTGAACAACCGCAATAATAATTGCGGTGAATCCGTGCGCGCGAGGCGAAACGGCGACCAGGCATAAGATCCAGCAACACCGCCCAGTCCCCGAAACCCGCGCCGAAAGCGCGGGTTTCGCGCTTTCGGCTCCCGCAAAACCCAAGGAGCCTTCGTCATGTGTTCGATTCTCGGTGTGTTCGATCTGCGCCCCGGCGCCGATCTCGGTCCCCTCCGACCGCTTGCCCTGTCCCTCTCCGCGCGACAACGCCATCGTGGCCCCGACTGGTCCGGCGTGCATGTCGATCCCCAGGCATTGCTGGTCCACGAGCGCCTGGCCATCGTCGATCCCAACGGCGGCGCGCAGCCGCTGCATTCCGAGGACGGCGATCTCACCCTCGCCGTGAACGGCGAGATCTACAACCACCGCCTGCTCGAAGGCGCGCTGCGCAAGCCCTATGCCTTCCAGACCGGTTCCGACTGCGAGGTGATCAACGCGCTCTACCGTGATGGTGGCGATGTCGGCACCTGGCTCGACCGCCTGAACGGCATCTTCGCCTTCGCCCTGTGGGATCGCGCCGCAGGTCGTTTCATCATCGCCCGCGACCACATGGGCATCTGTCCGCTGTACTGGGGCCACGACGCCGATGGCCGCGTCTGGGTGGCGTCGGAAATGAAGGCGCTGGTCCGCGTCTGCGACGATGTCGCGCAGTTCCCCCCGGGGCATTACTTCGACAGCGCCGACGGCCAGCTGCATCGTTATTACGAGCGGGCCTGGCGCGACTACGAGGCCACCGAAGGCGTGCAGGTGTCCGGACGCGAGCTGCGTGCGGCCTTCGAGGCGGCGGTGCATCGCCAGCTGATGAGCGACGTGCCGTACGGCGTGCTGCTCTCCGGTGGCCTGGATTCCTCGCTGGTCGCGGCCTGCGCCGAACGCTTCGCGCGCAGGCGCATCGAGGACGGCGGCGAATCCGAAGCCTGGTGGCCGCGCCTGCATTCCTTCGCGATCGGCCTGAAGGGCTCGCCCGATCTCGCCGCCGCCGAGATCGCCGCGAAGGCGCTCGGCACCGTGCACCACGGCTTCACCTACACCTTCGAGGAAGGCCTGGACGCGCTGCCCGAGGTGATCCGCCACATCGAGACCTACGATGTCACCACGATCCGCGCCTCGACGCCGATGTACCTGCTGGCCCGGCGCATCAAGGCGATGGGCGTGAAGATGGTGCTGTCGGGCGAGGGCAGCGACGAAATCTTCGGCGGCTATCTGTATTTCCACAAGGCGCCGAACGCGCGCGAGTTCCACGCCGAGACCATCCGCAAGCTCGATGCGCTGTACAACTACGACTGCCTGCGCGCGAACAAGTCGATGATGGCCTGGGGCGTCGAGGCGCGCGTGCCGTTCCTCGATGCCGAATTCCTCGACGTGGCGATGCGCATGGATGCGCAGGCGAAGATGGCCGGCGGCGGCAGGATCGAGAAGGCCGTCCTGCGCGAAGCCTTCGAAGGCGTGCTGCCGGACGAGATCCTGTGGCGGCAGAAGGAGCAGTTCAGCGACGGCGTCGGCTACGGCTGGATCGACGGCCTCAAGGCGCACGCGGAAGCGAACGTCAGCGACGAGGAGTTCGCGCAGGCCGAGCAGCGCTTCCCCATCAACCCGCCGCAGACCAAGGAAGCGTATTTCTATCGCCGGATCTTCGAGCAGCATTTCCCGGGCGACGGCTGCGCGAAGACCGTGCCGGGCGGCAAATCGATCGCCTGCTCGTCCCCGGCCGCGATCGCCTGGGACGAAGCCTTCGCAAAGGCCGCCGATCCCTCCGGTCGCGCGGTCGCGGGCGTGCACCAGGCGGCGTTGACGGCGTGATGTGATCTTGCAAGTTCTTCTCCTTCCCCCGTGTTGCGGGGGAAGGTCGGGATGGGGGCTGCCGCTTTGCGATGCGCCCCCACCCCAGCCCTCCCCCGCAGGCGGGGGAGGGGGCACTCACACCCATGCGCTTTACTTCGAGGGCGTGAACGTCAGCGTGTACTTCGTTTCGCCCGGCAGGAACGGGGTCGGTCGGCCTTTGACCCAGTCGTCGTGGCCGGCGCCCCAGAAGGGCGAGAGCGGGTGGCCGCTGTGGCCGCCGGGCATGTGGGTGATGCCGTCGGCTTCGCGACCGGGCGACACCACCATGCGCTCGGAGGCACCGAAGCTCGGGCCGACCACGCGCGGCATGCCGCCGTCGCCGGGCACCTGGTCGGGCGGCATGCACAGCGCGCGCTTGCCGATCAGCGGGATCGCGCCGGCCAGCGGGTGGCAGATCGCCATCGTGTTGCGCTCGCCCCAGGTGCGCTGGTGCAGCGGACCGGTTTTTTCCAGCTCGCCGACCACTTCCTTCGCGGCATCCTCGAACAGCGCATTCCAGCTGTCGAAGCGACGCGAGAGCAGGTGCATCGGGCGCTGCGTCACCAGTGGCCAGGCCACGCCTTCGAGCTGGGTGAAGGCGGGCATCTCGAAGTCCTTGCCGAGCTTCGCGCGCGCCGGTGCGGTCAGTCCGTCGGCGATGCGTGCGAGCACGGCCAGACGCCAGGCGCGGACGATGCGGTAGCTGACCGAATCCACACTGGCGCGGCCTTCCCATCGTTTCGAGGCCTCGGCGAGCTTCGCCAGCGACGGTGTCTTCGCCGAGGCGGCGGTGTCGCGCAGCAGCGACAGCCATGGCGTGAGGAACAGCGCGCGATCGTCGAGCTGGATCGCCAGCAGGTCGCGTTCGTCGATCTTCTCGCGCGCGAGCAACCCGTCGCGGATCTGCTGCGCGCGTGCGCCCAGCGCATAACCGCCGTCGCCGACCATCGCCAGCGCCTCGCCGTCGGTGGTGCGGTTGTTCGCGGTCCACAGCCGGCCGTTCGCCGGATCGACCACGCGCGGCGAGCGGTCGGTGGCGATGGTCCACGGCGCGCAGGCGACGTCCGACGCCATCGGCACGGGGCCGGTGCAGCCGGCATCGCGCTGCGCCAGCGGGCCGATCAGGCGCCAGGCGATGCGGCCCTTCGCGTCGCCGATCAGCAGGTTCTGCGTCGGCACGGCGGCCTGGTCGGCGAGCGCGAGCGCGTGGTCGAGATCGCGCGCCAGCGGAAACTGGCTCAGTCCGTAGCCCAGCGCGCCGCGCACATGGCCGTTCCAGCGCAGCGAGAACATCCGGTCGCCGTCGCGATGCAGCACCGGGCCCCACGCGGTTTCCTCGATCTCGTGCACGACCGGTGTGCCGCCGGCGACACGGATCGTCTCGCGATGCACCGTCGGCTTCGTGCAGCCGGCGGCCGTTGCCGAACTGGATACACCACCGGCCGGGCAGGCGGTCTCGATGCGCCAGTCCGCCGTGTCGGCATAGCTGTTGGTGAAGCCCCAGGCGACGTGCGTATTGCTGCCGACCACCACCACCGGCAGGCCGGGCAGGGTGAAGCCGGTGACATCGACCTTGCCGTCCGGCGCGCGCGGGTCGGGATAGCGCAGGCGCGCGCGGAACCAGATGCCCGGCGCGCGCAGGCCCAGATGCATGTCGTCGGCGACGATCGCGCGGCCGTCCTTCGTCACCGTGCCGGCGACGGCGAAGTTGTTGCTGCCGGGCACGATGTCGTCCGGCGCGAACGTGCCGTGGTCGCCGGTGGGCGCCGGCAGGGTGCGCAGGTTCACTTCATCGGGGCCGGGCAGGCGTGCGTCGCCGCGCGCCTCGCCCATCAGCGGCGCGTCCCAGCGGCTGCCGTCGGTGCGCAGCAGCGCGTACAGCGCCGGCGGCAGGTGCGGCTGCATCCGCCACATCGCCAGTTCGTTGCGATTGCTGGCGTCCTGCAGGTCGAAGTACATCGCGTAGCCGGTGACCGCCGAATCCGGCAGGGTCCACGGGCGCGGCTGCTGGCGCAGCAGCAGGTAGGGCCAGGGACGGACGCGCAGCGCGGACAGGCCGGCGTTGACGCCATCGACGTAGGCCTGCGCCTGCGGTCGCGTGCCGTCGAGGATGCCGTCGAGATTCGCTTCGACCCGTGCGCGGATGCGGTGCGTGCGCTGGCGCTTGTCGGTGTCGATCGCGATCGCGCCGAACAGCTCCGACAGTTCGCCTGCGGACATGCGCCGCATCAGGTCCATCTCGAAATAGCGTTCCTGCGCATGCACGTAGCCGAGCGCGCGCAGGGCGTCGGTTTCGTTGGCGGCGTCGATGGTCACGGTGCCGTTGGCGTCGCGCTGCACGGTCACCGGCGCGGACAGACCTGCAAGCGCGAGTTCGCCGTCCAGTTCGGGCAGGCTGCCGCGCATCAGCCACCAACCGGTGCCGAGGGCGAGGAGGAGCAGCGCCAGCACGCCGAGCAAGATCCGCTTGAGCCACTTCTTCATCGACGACATCCTGTGGAGGGTTGGGTTGTGGTCAGGCCGGCGTGCGGGCCAGGCGATACGCGCAGGTCTCCAGCGCGGTCACGCCTTCGGCCTGGAAGCCCGGCTGGTCGGCGAGGATGTCCTGGCGTTCCAGCAGGTCGACGCGCCAGCGCGGCGCGAAGCGCGTGCGCACTTCGGCTTCTGTCACCGGGAAGGGCGGGCCTTCCTTCTCGTCGGCGGGATATTCCAGCGTGACCAGCAGCCCCCGGCAGTGCGCGGGCAGGTGGCCGTAGAGTTCATCGACGTAGCGGGCGCGCAGGTCTTCCGGCAGGGCGATCATCGCCGCGCGGTCGAACACGGCGGCACAGCCGGCCAATGCCTCGGCATCCAGTGCGAAGGCGTCGCCGCAGATCAGCTCGATGCCGCCGGCCCGATGGTGTTGGCCGTAGCGGGTCTCGAACACCTCGGCTTCGAGCCCGTGTTCGGCGAAGAACTGCTCGACGGCGAGCGGCGACAGCTCCACGCCGAGCACCCGATGGTCGCGCGACGCCAGCCAGACCATGTCCAGCGACTTGCCCGCGAGCGGCACGAACACCGTGCTGCCTGCGGGCGCGTCGATCGCATCCCAGTGCGCCTGCAGCAGCGGCGTGACCTCGGCCTGGTGGAAGCCGATGCGGTTGTCGTGCCAGCGCTGGTGCCAGAAGTCGGGGTGCATGGGGTGTCGTATGTGATGCCGGGAGTAGAACGTTCGACGTACACGGTGCTGTTCATGGGGCAAACCCATCCCCACCCAAACCCTCCCCTTGAAGGGGAGGGCTTCAAAGCGCCGCGCTTGTCTCCCTCCCCTTCAAGGGGAGGGCCGGGGTGGGGATGGGTTTCATCGCGTCGTGTGCAGTTCGCGTCACTCCACCCCCAGCGCCTCGACCTTCTGCCAGCCGCGCGGCAGCAGGCCGCCGCGACTACCGCGCGGGCCGATGTAGGGATCGAGTTCCTTGAACGACAGCGACATCGTGCGCGCGCCGGATTTCACGGTGAGCGTGCCGCCGGGCGGAACCACGGCGATCGACACGACCTTCTCGGTGCCGCGCTTCGCCTTCGGGATCTCGATGATCTTGTTGCCCTTGCCCTTGTCGAGTTCCGGCAGTTCGCTCAGCGGGAAGGCGAGCAGGTGGCCGGCGCTGGTGACGGCGACGATGCGGTCGGCGTCGGGATTGGCGGTGAACGCCGGGGTCAGCACGGTCGCGCCTTCGCTGAGCGAGAGCATCGCCTTGCCGGCCTTGTTGCGCCCGGTGAGGTTCTCGAACTTCGTGACGAAGCCGTAGCCGTGCGATGAGGCGAGTACGAAGCGGTCGTCGTTGCCGCCGGTGGCCATCGTCTGGAAGCCGGCGCCGGCCGGCGGGGAGAAGCGCCCGGTCAGCGGTTCGCCGTTGCCGCGTGCACTGGGCAGGGTATGCGTCAGCGCCGAATAGCTGCGCCCGGTGGCGTCGAAGAACGCGACCTGCAGCGTGCTGCGGCCGCGCACCGCGCACAGCAGGCCGTCGCCATCGCGATAGCTGAGTGCTGCGGCATCGACATCATGGCCCTTCGCCGCGCGGATCCAGCCCTTCTCGCTCAGCACCACGGTCATCGGTTCGCTGGCGACCAGTTCGGTCTCGTCGATCGCCTGCGCGGCCTCGCGCGCGACCAGCGGCGACATGCGCGCGTCGCCGAACTTCTTCGCATCGGCCAGCAGTTCGTCCTTGATGAGCTTCCGCAGCTTGGCCTTGCTGTCCAGGATGCCCGACAGCTTCTCGCGCTCCTTCTCCAGCTCCGCCTGCTCGCCGCGGATCTTCATCTCCTCCAGGCGGGCGAGCTGCTTGAGCTTGGTGTCGAGGATGTAGTCGGCCTGTTCCTCGCTCAGCGCGAAGCGCGCCATCAGCACGTCCTTCGGCTCGTCCTCGGTGCGGATGATGCGGATGACTTCGTCGAGGTTGAGGAAGGCGACCAGCAGGCCGGCCAGCAGGTGCAGGCGGCGGTCGACCTTCTCCAGCCGGTGCTTGAGCCGGCGGGTGACGGTATCGGCGCGGAAGGCCAGCCATTCCGACAGCAGCATCTTCAGGTTCTTGACCTGCGGGCGGCCGTCGAGCCCGATCACGTTCATGTTGACGCGGTAGCTCTTCTCCAGGTCGGTGGTGGCGAAGAGGTGGCCCATCAGCTGTTCGGCGTCGACGCGGTTGCTGCGCGGGATCAGCACGATGCGCGTCGGGTTGGCGTGGTCGGACTCGTCGCGGATGTCCTCCAGCCACGGCAGCTTCTTGGCGCGCATCTGCTGCGCGATCTGCTCGATGACCTTGCTCGGGCTGACCTGGTAGGGCAGCGCGGTGACCACGATGTTTGCCTGCTCGCGCGTGTACGTGGCACGGGCGCGCACGCTGCCGTGGCCGGTCTCGTACAGCGACAGCAGGTCGGTGGTCGGGGTGATGATTTCGGCGGTGGTCGGGTAGTCCGGGCCGCGCACGTGTTCGCACAGGTCGCGCACGGTCGCGTCGGGATCGTCGAGCAGGCGCACGCAGGCGCTGACGATCTCGTTGAGGTTGTGCGGCGGCACGTCGGTGGCCATGCCGACCGCGATGCCGGTGGTGCCGTTGAGCAGCAGGTGCGGCAGGCGCGCCGGCAGCCAGGTCGGCTCGTCCAGCGTACCGTCGAAGTTCGGCACCCAGTCCACCGTGCCGTGGCCGATCTCGCCCAGCAGCACCTCGGCGATCGGGGTGAGCTTGGATTCGGTGTAGCGCATCGCCGCGAAGGACTTCGGGTCGTCGCTCGAACCGAAGTTGCCCTGGCCGTCGATCAGCGGATAGCGGTAGGAGAACGGCTGCGCCATCAGCACCAGGGCTTCGTAGCAGGCGCTGTCGCCGTGAGGGTGGTACTTGCCGATCACGTCGCCGACGGTGCGCGCGGACTTCTTCGGCTTGGCTGCGGCGTTCAGGCCGAGCTCGCTCATCGCATAGATGATCCGGCGCTGCACCGGCTTCAGGCCATCGCCCAGGAAGGGCAGGGCGCGGTCCAGGACCACGTACATCGAGTAGTCGAGATAGGCGCGTTCGGCGTATTCGCGCAGGGGGATCTGTTCGAACCCGTGGAAGGCAGGGCGGAGCGTGTCGGACATCGTGGAACCCGGGGAAGCGTGAAGCCCGATTCTACCCGCAGCACGCGTCCGCTCGCCGGTGGCGAGAGTGCCTTGTGCGGCTGATCCGGCGCTGCGTCCGAAGCAGCCCGTCACGGTGCGGCAGGTGCTGGAATGAGGAGGCCCGGATCCCGCTCGGGCGCGGGCGGCGGCACGATGAGGACAAACAAAAAACCCCGCTTTCGCGGGGTTTTCTTTCCGATCTTGGTGCCCAGGAGAGGACTCGAACCTCCACGGTTTTACCCGCTAGTACCTGAAACTAGTGCGTCTACCAATTCCGCCACCTGGGCATCGGGGCGCGTATGTTGCGTCGCGGCGCACCTGATGTCAACGGTTGATTTCGAAAAAATTTCACGCCCGTCGACCGCGATCTTCCGCCGGATGGTCGGGCGCATCGGTTCCGATCCCGGTCCGGACACGTATACTCGGCGCCAATGTCCAAGAAAACCAATAAGAACACCGGCCCTCGCGCCACGCGCGCCGCTCGCGGCGCATCTTCCAAACCCCAGGCAGCGGCACCCGCGCGTCCCGGCACGAAGGCCAAGTCGGCCAAGCCCGCACGCGCCGCAGCCGAACCGGCCAAGCCCGCGTCGCGGGGCAAGCCGAAGAAGGCTGCGCCCTGGATGCCCGACCTGCCGCCGGCCAGGCCGGCCGGTCGCGGCGCCTCCCGACCGGCCGCAGCGCCGCCGTCCCGCCCGCCGCGCGCCGCCGACGCCGCACCGCTCCGCTTCCAGGATCCGCACGCCGCCCGCGAGGCCCAGCGCTACGCCGATCCGATCCCCAGCCGCGAGGCCATCCTCAAGCTGCTGGCCGAGGCCGACGGCCCGATGCTGGCCGAGGCGGTCGCCGACGCCCTCGGCCTCGACACCTTCGAACGTCGCGAGGCCCTCGGCAAACGCCTCGGCGCCATGGTCCGCGACGGCCAGCTGCTGCAGAACCGCCGTGGTGGTTACGCCCCCGCCGAGCGCCTGGACCTGATCCCCGGCACGGTCATCGCCAATCGCGACGGCTTCGGCTTCCTGCGCCCCGAGGGCACGAGCGGCGACGACCTGTTCCTGCCGCCGATGGAGATGCGCAAGGTCATGCACGGCGATCGCGTGATGGTCAGCGTCACCGGCATGGACCGGCGCGGCCGCCGCGAAGCCGCCATCGTCGAAGTGCTGGAGCGCCGGCTGACCCGCCTGATCGGCCGCTTCACGCTGGAAGCCGGCATCAGCTACGTGGTCCCGGACGACGCGCGCATCCACCGCAACGTGCAGATTCCCGCAGATGAACGGATGGACGCACGCAACGGCCAACTGGTCGTCTGCGAGATCGTCCACGCGCCCGATGCCTACCGTCCGCCGATCGGTCGCGTGCTGACCGTGCTCGGCGACAAGCTGACGCCGTCGCTGGTGGTCGAGGCTGCGATCCACGGCCACGACCTGCCGCACGAATTCCCGCCGCAGGTGATCGCCGAGGCCATGGCGGTGCCGCTGGACGTGACCGCCGCCGACATCGAAGGCCGCGTCGACCTGCGCAAGCTGCCGCTGGTCACCATCGACGGCGAGGACGCCAAGGATTTCGACGACGCGGTGTACTGCGAACCGAACAAGGCCGGCTTCCGCCTGATCGTCGCCATCGCCGACGTGTCGCACTACGTCCGCCCCGGCGCACCGCTCGACGACGAGGCGCAGCTGCGCGCGACGTCGGTGTATTTCCCGGGCTTCGTCGTGCCGATGCTCCCGGAGACGCTGTCGAACGGCATCTGCTCGCTGAACCCGAAGGTCGACCGCCTGTGCTTCGTCTGCGACATGCAGGTGGACTTCGACGGCGAGGTCACGAAGTCGAAGTTCTATGAAGCGGTGATGCATTCGCACGCGCGCCTGACCTACACCCAGGTCTGGAACGCGGTGGGCGAGGGCGACGAAGAGGCGATCGCGAAGATCGGCTCGCTGATGCCGCAGATCGAGCGCCTGCACCAGCTCTACCAGGTGCTGGCGAAGGCGCGCAAGGCGCGCGGCGCCATCGAATTCGAATCGGGCGAAGTGCGTTTCGTCCTCGGCCCGCAGGGCGAGGTCGTGCAGGCCGGCATGCTCCAGCGCAACGACGCGCACAAGCTGATCGAGGAATGCATGATCGCGGCCAACGTGGAAGCCGCGCGCTACCTGCTGAAGAAGAAGATCCCGGCGCCGTACCGCATCCACGAGAAACCGCCGGAGAGCAAGTACGCCGACCTGCTGGAGTTCCTCAAGGAATTCAAGCTGCGCATGCCCGCGTGGGCGAAGGTCGAACCGCGCGACTTCACCGCATTGCTGACCAAGATCCGGGGCCGCGCCGATGCCGCGCTGCTCGAATCGGTGCTGCTGCGCACGCAGTCGCTGGCGGTGTATTCGCCGGACAACGTCGGCCACTTCGGCCTCGCGCTGGAGGCCTACGGGCACTTCACGTCGCCGATCCGCCGTTATCCCGACCTCTTGCTGCATCGCGCGATCAAGCATGCGCTGCGCGGCGGAAAAGCCGCCGATTTCGCGTATTCGCAGTCGGCGATGGGCGCGCTGACGCTGCAGTGCTCCGAGCGCGAGCGCCGTGCCGACGAGGCCGAGCGTGAGGTCGACGAGCGCTACCGCGCCGCATGGATGGAAAAGCACATCGGCGGCGAGTTCGACGGCGTCATCAGCGGCGTGACCAGCTTCGGCCTGTTCGTCGAGCTGGATGCCTCGAAGGTGAACGGACTTGTCCACGTGACCCAGCTGCCGCACGACTTCTACCACTTCGACCCGATCCGCAAGACACTCAGCGGCGAGCGCGTCGGCCGCGTGTTCCGCCTCGGCGACCGCGTCCGCATCGTCGTGCTCAAGGCCAGCCTGGAGGAGCGCAAGATCGACTTCCGCCTCGCCGAGGAACGCGGCGTCAAACCGCCGCCCCCGCGCGGGCAGCCTGCGAAGCGGCAGAAGCAGAAGTATTGAAGGGCGTCACGCTGAGCCCGGATCGCTCTTTGTAGAGCGGAGCGAAGCTCCGCTACCCCCTGTCCGGAGCCCGTGCCACGTCCACTGCTGCTTGCAGGTCGCCTTCGACCTGCCAGGCGCACCACCGGTACGGGTACCGCGAGATCCTACACGAGCCCCGCCCGGATTGGATTCTCCATAAGGTACCGAGCGATCTTTCCCACTGATCGCTCGTCGTGCACGCAATGGTCGTGGAACCCCGACTGCCAGACGCTTCCGCGCCTTTGCCGTGCCTGATTGATCGATTGCGCCGTGCGTGCCTTGAACTGCTGCATCACAGCGCTCAAGGAACCGGATTCGAGCTGGAACAGCCAATGCAGGTGATCGGGAATCAATACCCATGCCAACGAGGCTGATAGGCCAAGCCTGTCAGCCGCTTCGATCTCCGACATGATGATCCGTGCCACTTCGTGGTCCGCGAACAGTTGACGCCGACCGCAGGCGACGGTGGTGATCGAGTAGACATTGCCGACCTGGGAATGTCGGCCTTTGTTGAGACGTGGGCTGGCCATGCCGGATAGTCTGCCGACAGGCCCTCCGGCATTCGATCAGGGGATCGATGCGTTTCGTGTAGGGAAACCCGACATCCTCGCGCCTGAAAGGGTGCAGCGGAGCTTCGCTCCGCTCTACAAGGGCGGCACGAAGCCTTGACCGGGTGCCCCCGAAGTGCGTGATCTTGCTGCCCGGGCTGTTGTAGAGCGGAGCGAAGCTCCGCTGCTCCGCATCCGGAGAGCCGCAGGGTCTGGCCGTCTCTCCGGGCGTCTCTGCATGACGTTCCCGTCGCCTCGGTTGCATCTCTTCCGGCAGGCGGGCTGCTGGCGGATGGTTGTGCAGCGGAGCTTTGCTCCGCTCTACAAGGGCGCGGTGAGCCGTTGGACCGCGCCGCGCCCCGCAATCAGCCCGCTGGCGAAGCAGGCGGTGAGCAGGTAGCCGCCGGTGGGGGCTTCCCAGTCGAGCATTTCCCCGGCGCAGAACACGCCGGGCATCGATTTCAATTGCAGCGAATCGTCGAGCGCTTCCAGACGCACGCCGCCTGCCGTGCTGATCGCCTCGGCGACCGGGCGTGTGGCGCGCAGGCGCAGCGGGCAGCGCTTGATCGTCGTGGCGATGCGCGTTGCGTCGTTCATCGCGTCGCGCGGCAGCATCTCGAACACGAGGGCGGCCTTTGCTGCATCCAGGCCGGTCTGACGCTTGAGGTGATCGCCGATGCTGCGCTTGCCGCGCGGCGCCTGCAGGTCGCGGACCAGGCGGGCTTCGTCGCGGCCCGGCGCGAGATCCAGCCACAGCGTCGTCTCGCCGTCGCGGGCGATGCGTTCGCGCAGCATCGCCGAGAGCGCATAGATCAGGCTGCCTTCGACGCCGGTCGCGGTGAGGACGCATTCGCCCTGCAACGCTTGCGGCGTGCCAGCGTCGTCGGTCCAGTGCGCGACGATCGGTTTCAGTGGTGCTCCAGCGTGCCTGTCGGCGAGCACAGCGCTCCAGCCGATGTCGAAGCCGCAGTTGGATGCTCGCAGCGGGGCGATGTCGATGCCGCGCGCGGCCAGCAGGTCGACCCAGGCGCCGTCGGACCCCAGTTCCGGCCAGCTGGCGCCGCCGAGCGCGAGCACGGTCGCGTCCGCGCGCACGGTCCGCTCACCCTCGGGCGTTGCGAAGCGCAGCGCGCCCGCGTCGGTCCAGCCAAGCCAGCGGTGCTGGACATGGAAGCGCACGCCTGCCTCGCGCAGGCGCCGCACCCAGCCGCGCAGCAGCGGCGCGGCCTTGCGGTCGTTCGGAAAGACCCGGCCCGAGCTGCCGACGTAGGTCTCGACGCCCAGACTGCGCGCCCAGTCGCGCAGCGCCTCGCCGTCGAAAGCATCGAGCCAGCGCGCCAGCTCGGCGGCACGTTCGCCGTAGCGGGCGTCGAAGCCCGGTCGCTGTTCGCCGTGGGTCAGGTTGAGCCCGCCCTTGCCGGCGATCAGGAACTTGCGGCCGACCGAGCCCTTGGCCTCGAACACATCGACCTGCAGCCCGGCCGCGTTCGCCACCTCGGCCGCCATCAGCCCGGCGGGGCCGCCGCCGATGATGGCGACGCGGGTGGTCTCGGGAGCGGTGGCGGTCATCGGCGGGTCGGGAGGGCGGCGCGGGCGCGGATCATAGGGCAAATCCCCGGTGGTCCGGGCACAATAGCGCCATGAGCAAATCATCCCAATGGATCGCCGGCATCAATGCGGTTGCCGCGGCGGTCGAACACGATGCGGACCACGTCCGCGAGGTCCTGATCGAAGCCGGCGCCAAGAACCCGCGCCTGACCGAGATCGAGGAAAACGCCCGCCGCAAGGACATCGACGTGCGCCGGGTCGCGACCAATGCCCTCGACGGCGTCGCCGGCGGCCTGCGCCACCAGGGCGTGGTCGCGCGTTACGCGGCCTCGAAGACCTACAACGAAGACGACCTGGCCGAGCTCGTCGAGGCCGCCGCCGGCAAGGCCCTGCTGCTGGTGCTGGACGGCGTGCAGGACCCGCACAACCTCGGCGCCTGCCTGCGCAGCGCGGCCGCAGCGGGCGTCACCGCCGTGGTCATTCCCAAGGACAAGGCCGTGCAGGTCAATGCGACCGTGCGCAAGACCTCGGCCGGCGCCGCCGACAGCATCCCGGTGGTGCGCGTGACCAACCTCGCGCGGGCGATGCGCGACCTGCAGCAGATGGGCGTGTGGATCTATGGCCTGGCCGGCGAAGCCACCGCCTCGCTGTACTCGATCGACCTGCGCGGCAACGTCGCGCTGGCCCTGGGCGGCGAGGCCGACGGCCTGCGTCGCCTGACCCGCGAGCACTGCGACCAGCTCGTCACCATCCCGATGCCGGGCCTCGCGCATTCCCCGGGTGTGGAAAGCCTCAACGTCTCCGTCGCCAGCGGCGTGGCGCTGTTCGAGGCGGTGCGCCAGCGGCAGTGACCGCAGCGCCGTCGCCATGAACCTGCACTGGTACGACCTCGTCGGCCTGCTCGGCACGGTGATCGTCGTGGGCAGCTATTTCATGCTGCAGAGCGGGCGGCTGTCCGGCACCAGCCTGAGCTACCAGTGGCTCAACATCGCCGGCTCCGGCTGCATCCTCGTCTCCCTGGCCGGCGGCTTCAACGTCGCCGTCGCCCTCCTGCAATGCACCTGGATCGCGATCAGCGTGTACGGGATCGTGCGGGGGATGCGCGCGCGGCGTCGCGATTCCTCTCGATAGAAACCGTGGAGCAGAGCTCGCTGCGCTCTGCAATGTGGTTTGCCTGAGAAATGCTCGCTTTCCAGAGGGCCTTCAGGCCCGGGTCTAGGGCGATGCGTCCGGATCCAGACCGTTCTCGACGCGGAGCCGCAGCACACCGTCCGCGAGACGTGCATCGAGTCGCTCGCCCGCCTGCACGTCGCGCGTGCTGCGCACGATGCGTCCGTCGTCGCGCTGCAGGATCGCGTAGCCGCGCGCGACCGTCGCCAGCGGGCTGACCGCTTCCAGCGAACGGGCGAGTCCATGCAACTGCATCGTCTTCGCCTGCAGCAGGCGTACGGTCGCCGCACGCGGCCGGTCCGACAGTGCGCGCAGGCGTTCGCGCAATTGCGCGAGTCTTCGCTCCGGGCGCGCGGCGCGCAGCACGGCGGCGTGATGCCGAAGCTGTGCCGTGCGCGCGGCCTGCTGGCGCTGCCACGCGGCCTGCAGCCGGCGCAGCGAGGCCTCCTGTCGCTGACGCAGGGCGTCGAGGCGGGCCAGCGGGCGCTGCGCCTGCAGCCGCAGGGCGGCGCGATCGGCGCGCTGCGCGGCGTGGCGCTGGTGGCGATCCCAGTTGGCCTGCAGCCGACGCGCCTGCGCGCGCAGGCGCGAGGCGAGGTCGCTGCGATCGGGCACCAGCAGTTCCGCCGCGACCGACGGCGTCGGTGCGCGCAGGTCCGCCGCGAAGTCGGCCAGGGTGACGTCCACCTCGTGGCCGACCGCCGACACCACCGGCACCGGCGATGCGGCGATGGCGCGGGCCAGCGCTTCGTCGTTGAAGGCCCAGAGGTCTTCGAGCGAGCCGCCACCGCGGGTGAGCAGCAGGGCGTCGTAGCGGCCGCAGCGGCCGGCGGCCTGCAGCATGCGCACGATCTGCGCTGCGGCCGTGTCGCCCTGCACCGGGACCGGCAGGATGTCGACCTCCAGCAGCGGGAAGCGACGGCGCAGCACGCTCAGCACGTCGCGCACGGCCGCGCCGGAGGGCGAGGTCAGCACGCCGAGCCGGCGGATGTGGGCGGGCAGGGCACGCTTGCGGGCCTGGTCGAACAGGCCCTCGGCCTGCAGCTTCGCCTTGAGCTGTTCGAAGGCCCGGCGCAGCGCGCCTTCGCCGGCCTCTTCCATGGTGTCGAGTATCAACTGGTAGTCGCCGCGCGCCTCGTAGAGGGTCAGTCGGCCGCGCGCGAGCACGCGCAGGCCCTCGCGGGGGATGAACTTCAGCCACTGGCTCTTGGGCTTGAACAGCGCGCAGCGGACCTGGGCGCGCTCGTCCTTCAGGGTGAAATAGAGGTGTCCCGACGACGGGCGCGACAGGTTGCCCAGCTCGCCCTCCACCCAGACCAGGGGGAAGGCGTCTTCGAGGAGGTTGCGGGCCAGTGCGTTCAGCTGGCTCGGCGTGAACGCCTTGCGGTCGTCCGGAGCGGGGGGATCGAACATCCGCACAGGATACGGGAAGGCATGTGTCCCGGTGGTCGCTTCGCAGGAGTGCCTTCAGGCCCGAGCTCTACCGCTTCTTGTAGGAGGGCCTTCAGGCCCGAGCTTTTCAGGATGCATCCGAAGAGCGGAAGAGCTCGGGCCTGAAGGCCCTCCTACAAGAAGCGGACAGCCAGCGGCCAAATCCCGTCCTCGACCGTCGGGACGGCCGGTAGAATGCGCGCATGTCCGAACAGATCCCGCCCTGCCGCGACGACGCGGCCCCCGTCTTCGGCCCCGCGCCGCGTCGTTCCACCCGCCAGGTCCTGGTCGGCAAGGTCGCCCTCGGCGGCCAGGCCCCCGTGGTCGTGCAGTCGATGACCAACACCGACACCGCCGACGTGGCCGCGACCGCGAAGCAGATCGCCGAACTCTGGCGCGCGGGTTCGGAACTGGTGCGGGTGACGGTGAACAATCCCGAATCGGCGGCGGCGGTGCCGCGCATCGTCGACAAGCTGGCGATGATGGGCATCTCGGTGCCGATCATCGGCGACTTCCACTACAACGGGCATCAGCTGCTCGCCGGCGAACCGGCCTGCGCCGAGGCGCTGGCCAAGTACCGCATCAACCCGGGCAACGTCGGCTTCGGCAAGAAGAAGGACACCCAGTTCGCGCAGCTGATCGAGTTCGCCTGCCGCTACGGCAAGCCGGTACGCATCGGCGCCAACTGGGGCTCGCTCGACCAGGCGCTGGCCGCGCGGTTGATGGACGAGAACGCGCAGCGCGCCGAGCCCTGGGATGCCGGGCGCGTGCTGCGCGAAGCGCTGATCCTGTCGGCGATCGAGTCCGCCGAGCGCGCGGTCGAACTGGGCCTGGCGCGCGAGCGCATCGTGCTCAGCGCGAAGGTCAGCGGCGTGCAGGAACTGGTCGCGGTGTATCGCGACCTGGCGCGTCGTTCCGATTTCGCACTGCACCTGGGCCTCACCGAAGCCGGCATCGGCAGCAAGGGCATCGTCGCATCGGCCGCTGCGCTGGGCGTGCTGCTGCAGGAAGGCATCGGCGACACCATCCGCATCTCGCTCACGCCCGAGCCGGGCGCCTCGCGCACCCAGGAAGTGATCGTCGCCCAGGAACTGCTGCAGACCATGGGCCTGCGCGCGTTCACGCCGATGGTCACCGCCTGCCCGGGGTGCGGACGCACCACCAGCACCTTCTTCCAGGAGCTCGCGCAGAGCGTGCAGGAACACGTGCGGGCGAAGATGCCCGAGTGGAAGATCACCCATCCCGGCGCGGAGAACCTCACGCTCGCGGTGATGGGCTGCGTCGTCAACGGGCCGGGCGAATCGCGCCACGCCAACATCGGCATCTCGCTCCCGGGCACCGGCGAGGCGCCGGCGGCGCCGGTGTTCATCGATGGCGAGAAGGCGATGACCCTGCGCGGCGAGCACATCGCCAGCGAGTTCCTCGGGATTATCGACGACTACGTCGAACGCCGCTATGGCCGGGACGTCTCCGCCCCCGACCGGGTCCGCGACGCCTGACCCCCGCGTCACACGCCGCAGCCCGGACCCGTTTCCGGGCAGCGTGTGTCCGATTCGCCTCCGCCGTGTTGCGGATTTTTGCCGGATGCATGACATCCGGTTATTTGTGCGGCGCAGCATCGAGCGATTCCGCAAAAAAAATGGCGGGCGAGCCCGTCAAATGCGCAAATCGTTCCTTGACGCCGTATAGAATCGGCCAAGCGTCCGCGTTGCGGGCGTGAAACAGGGGGCGTCGCCGCATCCGCGGCGGCTCCGGCTTCATGGACCCGCCCGGTGTGTGGTATCCCCGGGCGTGCCACATACGCCATTACAATCCGGGGATCATCGAACATGTCACGTATGAAGAAGTGGGGCGCAGCCGCAGGCGCACTCTCACTCATCGCGGTCGCGACCGCAGCGTATCTCTATCCGAACGGCCTCGTGCCCACGACCGACGACGCGGGCGGTTTCACCGCATCGGTCGCCGGGCAGAGCGAGACCGTCGGCGCGATCAACCAGGGCAGCGGCGGCACCGCCTCCGCCTCCGCCGGCAACGTCATGGAGCAACAGCGCGGCCGGTACATCGTGGTGTTCCGTGAACCCGCGCTGGGCAGCTACCAGGGCACGCTGCCCGGCCTGCCGCAGCCCGAGCGTGTGCGCGACGAGCAGGGGACGATGCGCCTCGACGTCGAAGGCACCAACTCCGAGCGCTACGTCGATTACCTGGAAACGCGCCAGGCGCAGATGGAAGCCCGCATGTCGACGATGGTCGGCCGCGACGTCACCCCGGTCATGACCATGCAGCACGCGCTGAACGCCATGGTCGTCGATCTCAGCGAGAGCGAGGCCCGTTCGCTGCGCAACCTGTCCGATGTGCGCTTCGTCGAGGCCTACCGCGAAGACCCGCAGCTGACCGATGTCGGGCCGACCCTGATCGGCGCCGTGCCGGTCTGGAACGGCACCAACCCCGGCGCGCCCGGCCCGTACAGGGGTGAAGGCGTGGTCGTCGGCATCATCGACTCGGGCATCAACTTCGGCAGCCCGTCGTTCGCCGCCGTCGGTCCGGTCAACGGCTATGTCCACATCAATCCGCTGGGCACCGGCAACTACCTCGGCACCTGCGCCTCCGGTGGCGTCGACGAGGGTCGCTGCAACGACAAGCTGATCGGCGGCTACGACTTCGTCTGCAACTACGCGCCGCCGATCGGTTCGCCGGTGCAGCAGTGCACCGCGGCCAGCAGCCGCGAGGAGCCGGGCTTCGGCGACACCAATTCGCACGGCAGCCATGTCGCCTCGACCGTCGCCGGCAACTTCCGCGACGCCGTCTTCAGCGGCAACACCATCCGCATCTCCGGCGTGGCCCCGCACGCGAACATCATCGCGTACGACGCCTGCTACACGAACACCGCCACCGGCCAGGGCCTGTGCCCGAACGTCTCGACCGTGGCGTCGGTCAACCAGGCCGTCGCCGACGGCATCGTCGATGCGATCAACTACTCCATCGGCGGCGGCACCGATCCGTGGAACGACGCGATCTCGGCCGCGTTCCTCGGTGCGGTCGATGCCGGCATCTTCGTCGCGGCGGCCGCCGGCAACAGCGGCCCCGGCGCCAACACGATGAGCCACAACCAGCCGTGGGTCAGCACCACCGCAGCCGCGCAGCATGGCCGTGCCGGCTTCGGCATTGCGATGTCGGTGACCGGCCCGGCGCCGGTGCCGGCCAACCTGGCCCCGCTGATCGTCAACCAGGGCTCCGGTGGCGTCGCCTTCTCGGCGGCCATCCCCGGCACCACCCCGCTGCGCATCAGCGCCGGCATCGACACCGCCAGCGACGGCTGCGCCGCCTATCCGGCCAACACCTTCGCGGGTGCGATCGCCGTGATCCGCCGCGGCACCTGCTCGTTCGCCATCAAGGTGAACAATGCTTCGGCTGCAGGCGCCGTCGCGGTGGTCATCGCGAACAACGCCGCTGGCGTGATCCTGCCGTCGGTCCCGGGCACCACCGTGCCGGTGTTCAGCGTGACCCAGACGGAGGGCGATGCCCTGCGCAACTTCGGTCAGGCCAATCCGACCACGACGACCGCGCAGATCTCGTTCCCGGCCATCCCGCTGCCGAACACGCCGGACGCCCTGGCAGGCTTCAGCTCGCGCGGCCCCGCCGGCACCTTCAACGTCCTCAAGCCTGACATCACTGCGCCGGGCGTCGACGTGCTGGCCGTGACCGCAGGTACCACGCTGACCGGCTTCGAGAATCAGGTCGGCCTGTTGAGCGGTACCTCGATGGCCTCCCCGCATCAGGCCGGTGCCGCCGCGCTGGTTCGCCAGGCCCGTCCGACCTGGACGCCGCCGGAGATCAAGTCGGCGCTGGCGATGACGGCGGTGCAGACCGTGTACCTGGAGGATCAGGTCACCCTGGCCAATCCGTTCGCGCGCGGCAGCGGTCGCGTGCAGGTCGATCGCGCGATCAACGCCGGCCTCGTGCTCAACGAGACCCTGGCGAACTACCAGGCCGCCAACCCGGCCACCGGTGGTGACCCGACCGCGCTCAACCAGCCGAACCTGTACAACCGCAGCTGCTTCCCGACCTGCGTGTTCTTCCGCACGTTCCGCAATCCGACCGCTGTCTCCACCAGCTGGCGCGTCCAGCTGCAGGGTGTCAGCGGTGCGGTCTCGCCGATCATCACCGTGCCCGCCAACGGCACGCTGCGCGTGAAGTTCACCATCTACGGCGCCACCCTGCCGGCGAATGGTTCGACCGCCTTCGGCAACGTGGTGCTGACCCCGGCCATCGGCACCGCACCGGTGCTGCGCATGCCGGTCGGCGTGGCCGTGCAGCCGCCGGTCGCCAACCTGCCGTCCAGCCTGTCGCTGTCGCTGGCGACGAATGCCGTGGGCTCGGTCAACTTCCCGGTCTCCAACACCGGTGGTTCCAACCTGACCTACAACTTCGTCAACAGCGGTACCGGTGCCCAGCGCCTGATCGACGCGACCAGCCAGGGCGTGGCCAGCGGCACCCGCAGCACCACCTACACGGATCCGGCCACGGCCGGCAGCCAGGCCCAGTACGCGGCGGATGACTTCGTGATCACGCAGAACACGCAGATCACGACGCTGTACTCGCAGGGCTTCGTCGTCAGCGGTGCCGTGCTCACCACGGCAGCCACCAACCTGACCTTCAGCATCTATCCGGATGCCGGTGGGCTCCCGGCAGGCAACCCGCAGACCAACCCGGCCGCGGCGGTGTGGACCTACACCACCACGCCCACCGGTCCTGGCGTCAGCACCGTGGGCAGCAGCGACATCCAGCTGAACCTGGTGGCCGCAGGCCAGAACGTGAACCTACCGCCGGGCCGCTACTGGCTGGTGATCAACACCCGCGGCACCTTCGCCAACCGCTTCGCCTGGTACTTCTCGAATACGGCCAGCGGCAACCCCGGCTACGCCGTGCTCACGGTCGCCACCAATGGCACCGGGGCATGGGTGTCCTCGACGACGAATCCCGCCAACCTGCCCGGCCTGACCATGCGCATCATCGGCAACGTGCCCTGCGGCGCGCCGTGGATCAGCGGTACTTACGCGGCGTCGGGCACCCTGGCCCGCGGCACGAGCGTGCAGGCGATGACGGTGGTCTACGGCACGGGCCTGGCCCCGGGCAGCTACTCCGGCAACGTCTGCATCACGACCAACGATCCGGTCCTGCCGAGCCTGGCGATGCCGCTGAACGTGACGGTCACGCCGTAATCCGGGGAGCGTCATCCCCTGCGACACCCCGAAGGGCCCGGTTCGCCGGGCCCTTCCTTTTGTCTCCGTGTCCGCGAATGCCATCCAGGTCAGGTAAGATGTCCTGATCTGTTTCTCATTTTCGTTGTGATGGGCGTCTCGTGATGACTGAAGGTGGGGGAATGGGGCAGCCGGAACACATTGGCAGATGCGATGCGCTGGATTTCCTGCGCGAACGCCTGGCCCACGGCAACGACTGCCTGATGCAGGGCAATGCGCGGGGAGCGCTCACCTACTACGACAGTGCCCTCGCCAGCTTCGCCCAGCAGCGCGACGACGCCCGCCTGCGCGAGACCTGGCATGCGCTGTGGAACAACAAGGCGCTGGCCCACCAGCAGTTGAACGAAACCATGAAGGCCCAGCATGCGGCGATGGTGGCGAACAGCCTGATCGAGGCCTGAGGGCGCGGACCGACGGGCTGGACAAGCCTGACAACGACAGGCCGGGCTACCTTGCGGGGGCGGGTCGGACGACCCGTCCGCAAGCCGCGACGAGAACAGGACGAGCACAGCATCGGACCAAAGAAAACGGCCGCCCCAGGGGCGGCCGTTCTGCATGCGGCGAGGCCGGAAACCCGGGCTTACCAGATGCGCACGCGCTGTTCCGGCGGCAGGTAAAGCTTGTCGCCCGGCTTCACGTCGAAGGCGCGGTACCACTCGTCGAGGTTGCGCAGCGGACCGTTCACGCGGTAGCGCGGCGGCGAATGCGGGCCGACCTTGAGCTGGTTGAGCATCGCTTCGTCGCGGTACTTCGACTTCCACACCTGCGCCCAGGCCAGGAAGAAGCGCTGGTCGCCGGTCAGGCCGTCGATCACCGGTGCTTCCTTGCCGTTGAGGCTCAGGCGGTAGGCCGTGTACGCCATCGACAGGCCGCCGAGGTCGCCGATGTTCTCGCCCAGGGCGAGCTGACCGTTGACGCACTGGTTCGGCAGTGGGCAATAGGTGTTGTACTGCGCGACCAGGGCCTTGGTGCGCGCCTCGAAGCGCGCGCGGTCCTCGTCGGTCCACCAGTTGCGCTGGATGCCCGCGAAGTCCGACTTCGAGCCCTGGTCGTCGAAGCCGTGGCCCATCTCGTGGCCGATCACGCCGCCGATGGCACCGTAGTTCACCGCCGGGTCGGCGTTGAGGTCGAAGAACGGCGGCTGCAGGATGCCGGCCGGGAACACGATCTCGTTGAACGAGGCGTTGTAGTACGCGTTCACCGTCTGCGGGGTCATGAACCATTCGTCGCGGTCGGGCTTGGTGCCGAGGCGGCGGAGCTGGTCGTTGATCGCGTAGCGGCGCACGGACAGCACGTTGGCCATCAGGTCGTTCGGCACGATGGTGACGGTGGAATAGTCGCGCCACTTCTTCGTGTAGCCGATCTTCGGGTTGAAGGTTTCCAGCTTGCGGTAGGCCTCGGCCTTGGTCGCTTCGCCCATCCAGTCGAGGTTCTGGATGTTGATGCGCAGCGCCTTGCGCAGGTTCTCGACCAGCGTGTCCATCGCCGCCTTGGCTTCGGGCTTGAAGTGGCGGGCGACGTAGATCTGGCCGACTGCGTCGCCGATCCCGTTGAGCTGCGCGATGCCGCGCTTCCACGGTTCGCGCTGCGCCTTCTGGCCCTGCAGGACCATGCCGGTGAAGGCGAACGCGGCCTCGTCGATCTCGGTGCTCAGCACCGGTGCGTGGTTGCGCACCGCGTGGAAGGTCAGGTAGTCGCGCCAGACGTTCAGCGGGGTCTTGCCGATGATGCCGATGATCGGCGTGACCGCGCTGGGCGTGCCGACGTTGACCTCGGCCGGCGTGCGCGCGATGCCCTGCGCGGCGAAGTGCGCGGCCCAGTCGTAGCCGGCGAATTCCTGGGTCAGCTGCGCGAAGGTGCGCAGGTTGTAGGTCTTGTCGCGGTCGCGCAGCTGTGCGCGATCCCACATCTGCTTCGCGAGTTCGGTTTCCAGCGCGATGATCGCCTCGGCCCGCGCCTTCGCGTCCTTCACGCCGGCGAAGCCGAGCATCTTCTGCACGTGGTCGAGGTAGGCGGCGCGGATCTGGACGAAGCGCGGCTCCTGGTTGAGGTAGAAATCCTTGTCGGGCAGGCCCAGGCCGCCGACGCCGATCGAGACGAGGTAGCGATCGGGATCCTTGCGGTCGAGGGTGATGCCGGCGCCGATCGGGCTGGACGTGCCGTCCATGGCGGCGTTGCCGAACGCGGCGGTGAGCTTGGCGATCGAGTCGATGCGCTCGATGCGCTGCAGGGTCGGCAGCAGCGGCTTGATCCCGGCGGCGTCGCGCGCGGCCTTGTCCATGTAGCTGGCGTAGAAGTCGCGCACCTTCTGTTCGTTGCTGCCCGGCTTGAGGTCCTTGCGCGCCAGCAGCTCCTCGACGATGACGCGGGTCTGCTCCTCGGCGCGGTCGGCGAGGGCATTGAACGAGCCGTAGCGGGTCTCGTAGTCCTTCAGCGTGTAGCCGTCGAACCAGGCGCCGTTGGCGAAGCGGTCGAAGTCGTCGCCCGGCTTCACCGAGGTGTCGCGGTTGGCGAGGTCGACGCCGAAGCTGCCGAGCTGCGGCTTGCCGTCGGCGGCCAGTGCGGCCGGCGCGGTGAGGCTGAGAGCAAGGCCCAGGGCGAGCCTCAGGGTGGTCGGAACGTGTTTCATCGGCGAATCCCGGAGTGGCAGTTGACCGCCGAGCCTAGCCGAAACCCGCGTCCGGGCATGTGCCGAAGGTGGGGGCGCGCGCTTTCCGCCAGATCAGGGCACAGCGTCGCCGACCGATCGGGGCGTTGCGGCCGAACGGGCGGTGCCGTAGATGGCACGGTGCGCCTCGCGCAGGCGGAGCCGCAGGTAGTCCTCGCGGCTCAGGCCGCCGGGGTAGCTGGACATCGCCAGCACCTCCGCCACGATCTCCGCCTCCCGCGCCTTGTACTCCCGCTGCCGGGCATCCTGCTGGCTGCGTGCCGCAGCGGCGGCCTGGCGCTGTGCCGACTGCTCGCGGTAATGGTCGACCACGGCCTGGGCCTGGCGCACGCGCTCGGTGTCGTCCACCACGGCGGCCTGGATCAGGCCGATGCGGATCAGCACGGCTTCCTCGCCGCTCAGTTCGCCGGCCCGTTCGCGCATCTCGACCTCGCGCGCCAGCGACCGCGCGCGCTCCAGGCGGATTTCCGGGCTCATGTTCGGCGCGTCGCGCAGGAACTCGCGGGCCATGCGCTGGAATTCCTGGCGGCTGCGTTGCTGTGGCGCGCCGGGCGTGCCTGCGGCTGCGGCGCTGGCCGGAACGGGCTCGGCCAGCACCTTGGCGACCTGCGCCTCGCGCATCTTGGCCGACATCCAGATCGCGACCATCAGCGTGGCGGCGATGACGAGACCGACATGGACGAAACGGATCTTCATGGGGCGAGGACTGTCCTGGGGGATTGCTTGGCGGCCGTGCGCTGCGTGCCCGACCAGATGCATTACACCAGCTGTGCCGCCGCGGCGTACAGCCACGTTCGCCGCGAGGCATGGCCGGCACGGTTCACTCGCCCGGCTTGGCGGCCTGTGTCGCAGCGTGCGTCGCGGCCCGTCGCGCGAGCTGCGCTTCGCGATGCGCGATATAGGCATTGGCGCTGAAGATGACCAGGGCGCCGATGGCGGTCCAGCGGTCCACCGGCTCCTGGAACAGCAGCCAGCCGGCCAGCGCGACGATGGGCAGCTGGGTGAAGCTGATCGGCGTCAGCGCGGAGACATCGCCCAGCTTCAGCGCGCGTGTCCACAGCATGTGACCGGCCGTGCCCATGGCGCCGGCGGCGATCACCCACAGCCAGGTGATGCCCTGCGGCCATTCCCACACGGTCAGCGCCGGCAGCAGCGACATCGGCACCCAGATCAGGGTGGTCAGGAACACGATGCGGTCAGCCGGGTCGACCTGCGAGAGCTGCTTGATCTGGATCGAGACCACGCCGCTGAGCACCGCCGCGACCAGCGCCACCAGCGTGCCGGCGCTGAAGCTCGCGCTGCCCGGGCGGACGATGATCAGCACGCCGACGAAGCCCAGGCCGACCGCGATCCAGCGCCGCGCGCGCACCTGTTCGTGCAGGAACAACACGGCGGCGATGGTCACGAAGATCGGCGTGGAGTACGACAGCGCCACCGCCTGCGCCAGCGGCAGGTGGCCGATCGCCCAGAAGCCGGCCATCATCGACACCGCGCCGATCGCGCAGCGCACGCCGTAGCGCGGCAGCTGCGTGGTCTTCAGCAGGTCCGGGCCGTGGCGCAGCAGCAGCGGCAGGGCCGCGACCAGGCCGAAGAAATTGCGGAAGAACGCGATCTCGAAGGTATGCAGCGTTTCCGAGGCCAGGCGGATCGCGACGACCATCAACCCGAAGAACACCGTGCTGCAGAACATCAGCAGCGCGGCGCGCAGTTGCGGGGTGCGGGCGGTGCTCATCCCCGGTGGTCGCCGCTCCGCAACGCCGGGCCCTTGAACACCAGGCTCATGCAGGTCAGTCCGGCCTCGGCCTTGCCGAATTCGCCGATGTCCACGGCGATCGTGCGCAGCCCGACGCTTTCGCAGTGCGCTTCGACCAGTGCCCGCGTGCGCGGGAACGCGGCGTTGACGATCCGCACGTCGCCGACCGGCAGCACGTTCGAAGCGAAGGGCTCGTCCGGATCGACGGCGAGGATGCGGAAGCCCGCGAACGGCGCCAGGTCGATCCAGGCCGGATTGGCCAGCAGGGTGTGGTCGTCCAGCGCGGTGCAGGCGGTCTTCAGGTGCAGGCTGCCTGGCGTGTCGACCGCGATCACGGTGTAGCCATGCGGCTGCACCAGGGCAGCGAGCTGTTCGATGCCCGCCCGGTTGGTGCGCGTGGTCAGGCCGACGTACAGCGTGCGGCCCACGCGCAGCACGTCGCCGCCTTCCAGCGTGCCGGGTGCGACGATCCGCGCGAGGTCGCGGCGATGCATCGCCAGGGCATCGGCGATGGCGTCCGGTTCGGGTTCGCGCGAGGGCGTGCCGGGGCGGGTGAGGATCGCGATCTCGTCCAGCACCACGGCGGCGTCCTCGACGAACACGCTGTCGGGCAGCGACTCGATCGCATCGAGCGCGATGACTTCGGCGCCGGCCTGGGCCAGCGCCTCGCGGTAGGCGACATGCTGGCGCTGCAGGACGTCCACCTCGATCCGTGCGCGTTCCATGAACGTCAGTTCGCAGGCGGTGGCGAGGCTGGCGGCGGGACGGCGGACGATCACGATGGACATGCGGTGGGCTACCAGTGGGCGCCGATCAGGCGAGGTTCGGGTTCGATCGCCACGCCGAAGCGCGACTGCACGTCTTCGGCGATGCGGCGGGCCAGGTCGAGCAGTTCCGCACCGCTGGCCCGGCCGTGGTTGACCAGGACCAGCGCGTGCTGTTCCGAGACGCCGGCATCGCCGGAGCCTGCGTCGCTGCGGCGTCCTTTCCAGCCGCAGGCGTCGATCAGCCAGGCGGCGGAGAGCTTGCGGCTGTCGTCGCCGGCGCCGCGGAACACCGGCAGCTGCGGATGCGCCGCGAGCAGCGCCTCGGCCTGCGCCAGCGGAACGATCGGATTCTTGAAGAAGCTGCCGGCGTTGCCGACCACGGCCGGGTCGGGCAGCTTGCGGCGACGCAGGCGGATCACCGCCTCGGCGACCGTGCGCGGGTCGGGAGCGACCACGCCCATCGCCGCCAGCTCATCGCGGATGCCGGCGTAGTCGAGCTTCAGCGCCGACGGCGCGAGCGACGCGGCGCGCGGCAGCGCGAACTCGACGGCGGTGATGAGGTAGCGGTCGAGGTCGTGCTTGAACACGCTGTCGCGGTAGGCGAAGGCGCAGGCGGCGGCATCGAAGCGGAGGAAGGCGCCGGTGGCGCGTTCGAACACTTCGACCGCATGGATGCGTTCGCCGACTTCCACGCCGTAGGCGCCGATGTTCTGGATCGGCGCGGCGCCGACCGTGCCCGGGATCAGGGCCAGGTTCTCCAGCCCGGCGAAGCCGTGTTCCAGCGTCCAAAGCACGAAGACATGCCATTCCGTGCCGGCATCGGCGCGGACGATGGCGTGGTCACCGGCATCGTTACCGTGGTCGTGCAGGATCCGGATCTCCCGCGAGGTCAGCGCCAGCGCCAGCGGCGGACCTTCGACCACGAGCAGGTTGCTGCCGCCGCCGACGACCAGCGGCGAAGCGCCCGCCAGTTCGCCCCCGAACAGCCCGGGCAGGTCGTTCGCGTCGTCGGTCTCGATCAGTCGGCCGGCGCGCGCATCGACGCCGAAGGTGTTGCGCAGCGGTGCCGAGGCGATGGAGCAAACCGTCATGTGCGCGGCATGTTCGGCGGCAGGTGCCCGCGGCTGGGCGCTTCCTTGCGGCGGCGGATCGCTTCGACGCATTCGCCGATCAGCTTCGGGCCGCGATAGACCAGGCCGGTGTAGCACTGCACCAGGCTCGCCCCGGCGGCCATCTTCTGCACCGCGTCGGCGCCGCTGAGCACGCCACCCACGCCGACCAGCGGGATCTGCTCCGGCAGGCGGGTGCGCAGCATGCGCAGCACGGCGGTGGACTTGGCCATCAGCGGTTCGCCGGACAGCCCGCCGACTTCCTTCGACAGCGGATGCTGGTGGACCGCGATCCGCGACACCGTGGTGTTGGTGGCGATCACGCCATCGACCTGCATCTCGGTGAGCACGCGCGCGGTGACGTCGATGTCCTCGTCAGCCAGGTCGGGCGCCACCTTGACCAGCATCGGCACGCGGCGGCCGTGGCGGGTCCACAGGCGTTCGCGCGCTTCCTGCAGGTCGCCGAGCAGGCGGCGCAGCGCCTGTTCTTCCTGCAGTTCGCGCAGGCCGGCGGTGTTCGGCGAGGAGATGTTGATCGTGATGTAGTCCGCGAGCGGATACACCTTTTCCAGGCAGTGGATGTAGTCCGACGCCGCGTCCTCGTTCGGCGTGTCCTTGTTCTTGCCGATGTTGATGCCGAGGATGCCGTCGCCCTTGCGCCGCGCCTTCTCGACGTTGCGCACCAGCGCATCCACGCCCTCGTTGTTGAAGCCCAGGCGGTTGATGATCGCGTTGTGTTCCGGCAGCCGGAACATGCGCGGCTTCGGGTTGCCCGCCTGCGGTTTCGGCGTGACCGTGCCGACTTCGACGAAGCCGAAGCCCAGTGCGAACAGGGCATCGACATGCGCGCCGTTCTTGTCCAGCCCGGCGGCCAGGCCGACCGGGTTCGGGAAGGTCAGGCCGAGCACCTTCACCGGGAAGGCCGGGCGCGAACGCGCCAGCAGCGGATTCAGGCCGGTGCGATAGGCCTTTTCGAGCATCGACAGGCCGAGGTTGTGCGCGCGCTCGGCGTCGAGATGGAACAGGAAGGGGCGTGCGAGTCCGTACATGGTGGCCGGCGTGCCCGCGTCAGGATGCGACGCTGGCGAACCAGGCCAGGCCGCCCAGGAACAGGAAGATGAAGAGGATGCCCAGGATCGTGAGGATGATCGACAGCCAGCCGAGCACCAGGCCGACCATCGCCATGCCGTCGCCGTCGAGGCTGCCGTTGGAACGACGGATCTCGCCGCGCGCCATGTGGCCGGTGATGATCGCGCCGATGCTGCCGAGGAAGGGCAGGAGGGTCCAGCCGAGGATGCCTGCGATCAGGCTGACGATGGCGAGCGTGCTGGTCTTGCGTTCGTTCATGGCGCGAAGTCTCCCGGGGGGTGAGGACACGGCGCCCGGGCAGGCCGGCGGCCTGCCCGGGGATACGACGGTCGATCAGAGATCGAACTTGATGCCCTGGGCCAGCGGCAGCGCGTCGGAGTAGTTGATCGTGTTGGTCTGGCGGCGCATGTAGGCCTTCCACGCATCCGAGCCCGACTCGCGGCCACCTCCGGTTTCCTTCTCGCCGCCGAACGCGCCGCCGATCTCGGCGCCGCTGGTGCCGATGTTGACGTTGGCGATGCCGCAGTCGCTGCCCGCCGCGCTCAGGAAGGCCTCGGCCGCCTTGAGGTTGGTGGTGAAGATCGACGACGACAGGCCCTGCGGCACGGCGTTCTGCATGTCGATGGCTTCGTCCAGGGTCTTGTACTTCATCACGTAGAGGATCGGCGCGAAGGTCTCGTGCTGCACGATCTCGGCGTCGTTGGTCAGGCCGGTGACGATGGCCGGGCGCACGAAGTTGCCCGGGCCCTCGATCGCGGTGCCGCCGGTCTCGATGGTGCCGCCGCTGGCCTTGGCCTTGGCGATGGCGTCGAGGAAGGCGTCCACGCCGTCCTTGCTGTTGAGCGGACCCATCAGGTTCTTCGGGTCGGTCGGGTCGCCGATCTTGGTCTCGACCTGCTTGTAGGCCGCGATCAGCTTGGCCAGCACTTCGTCGTAGATGCTTTCGTGCACGATCAGGCGGCGGGTGGTGGTGCAGCGCTGGCCGGCGGTGCCGACCGCGCCGAAGGCGATCGCCGGGATCGCCAGCTTCAGGTCGGCGGTCGGGTCGACGATGATCGCGTTGTTGCCGCCCAGTTCCAGCAGCGAACGGCCCATGCGGCGCGCGACGCGCTCGCCGACCATGCGGCCGACCTTGGTCGAGCCGGTGAAGCTGATCAGCGGGATGCGCTTGTCGTCGACGAACTGCTGGGCGAGGTCGCTGCCGGCGTCGTTGAACAGGAAGAAGATGTCCGGGAAGCCGGCCTTCGCCAGCGCTTCATTGCAGATCTTCATCGAGGAGATCGCCGAGAGCGGGGTCTTCGGCGACGGCTTCCAGATCGTGATGTCGCCGCAGATGGCGGCGATGAAGCTGTTCCAGGCCCACACCGCGACCGGGAAGTTGAAGGCCGAGATCACGCCGACGATGCCGATCGGATGCCACTGCTCGTACATGCGGTGGCCCGGGCGCTCGCTGTGCATGGTCAGGCCGTAGAGCTGGCGCGACAGGCCGACCGCGAACTCGCCGATGTCGATCATTTCCTGCACTTCGCCGTCGCCTTCCGGCTTGGACTTGCCCATTTCCAGCGCGACCAGCGAACCCAGCGCGTCCTTGTGGGTACGCAGGGCGTCGGCGCAGAGGCGGATGGCCTCGCCGCGGCGCGGGGCCGGGGTGGTGCGCCAGATCTTGAAGGCCGCCTGGGCGCGCGCGACGATCAGGTCGTAGTCCGCCTGCGAGGAGGCATGCACGCGGCCCAGCACCTCGCCCGTGGTCGGGTTGATCGGCTCAAGCACGCCCGCGTCGGACGTGGTGGACCATTCGCCGCTGCCGAGGTAGGTACCGGATTCGGTGGCGCCGAGGCCGAGGGCGGCCAGAACGGGGTGGGTCATCGCAAACTCCTGGGGCTGGCCGGCGCGCCGCGACAGGGGCCGGCGTCGTTCGAAGGGAAAGGTTCGAGGGGAATGTTCGAGGGGACAGACGAAGGATGGCGGCCCCGACACGATTCGAACGTGCGACCTGTCCCTTAGGAGGGGACCGCTCTATCCAGCTGAGCTACGGGGCCAAGGCCGGGAATTATCGCAGGCTTCGCCGAGGCGCGGCACCCCCGGACCCGTCGCCCCGGCACGGCGATCCGCCGAAGCGGGGCCCCGCCGTCGTCGCTTCGTCGTCGATCCGCTTGCGATGCAAAGATGCCGAACTGATCCGCCGCTCGTCTCCGGATCGGGTACAACGTCGGTTTCGACCACCACGGAGCGGCGGACATGACGCAGGGCATGGCAGGCATGGGGCAGGGAAGCGGGCAGGGCACGGACGGCACGCATTCCGCCGAGGATGTCGTCGAAGGCATCGAACAGGTCCGCGAGGCGCGGCCGAACATCCTGATGATCCTCGTCGACCAGCTGTACTACCCGCAGCGCGGCTACGGCGATGCCGGGTTCGCGCGGGGCATCAAGCAGGTCCTGGACTTCGTCGGCGACATCGACCCGGCGACCAATCCGTACGCGAAGCATTTCCCCGGCTTCTGCAAGCTGCGCGAATACGCCACCGTCTTCACCGACCACACCATCGCCGAGTCGGCCTGCATCCCCAGCCGCGCCAGCATCATGACCGGCCAGTACGGGCCGCGCACCGGCGTCACCCAGACCGACGGCCTGTTCAAGAGCGGCGACGCCTCGAACTTCCCCTGGCTGCGTCACGACGGCACGCCGACCGCCGGGGACTGGTTCCGCGCGCTGGGCTACACCACCCACTATTTCGGCAAGTGGCACGTCAGCGAGCCGCCGAACCACACCCTGCAGGAATACGGCTTCGGCGACTGGGAGCTGTCCTGGCCCGAGCCGCACGGTGCCTCGATCAACAACCTCGGCACCTACCGCGACTACCAGTTCGCCGACCTGGCCTGCAGCTTCCTGCGCGGCCGCGCGCTGGGCGTGCCCTACAACCGCGCGCTATCGCAGCAGGGCATGGATGCGCCGCTGGACACGCACCAGCCGCAGACGCCGCCGTTCTTCGCGGTGGTCTCGTTCACCAACCCGCACGACATCGCCACCTATCCGGGCCTGCCGCGCGGGCTGAAGCCGCAGTGGCCGGCCGAGCATGGTGCCGCCATCGCCGTGCCGCAGCCGCCGCCGATGTTCGGTCCCGGTGGATCGGTGCCCATCCCGCCGCAGGGCACGATCAGCACCAAGCCGACCGAGGGCACCTTCCAGGTGCCGATGAATCCGACCGGCCTGCCGCAGGACTGCGCCACCGCCTCGCCCACACAGGACGAGGACCTGCTGACCAACAACAAGCCGCGCGCGCAGTTCGACGCCTCCTACAAGGTCGCGCTGGGCCTGGCGGCGAAGACCGGCCTGGCGGTCGGCCAGGGCATCGGCGGCGACGCGCAGACCGTGCTGCAGAACGCGGTCAAGGCGACCCTCGGCGTCGCCATCCCGTTCCAGCTGCAGGACGATCCCGACGGCGCGGCGGTCGGCTTCCTGCAGTACTACGCCTACATGATCTCGATGGTCGACCGACACATCCTGCGCGTGCTGGAGACGCTGGAGCAGAGCGGCCTGCGCAAGGACACCATCGTCGTCTTCGCCTCCGACCACGGCGAATACGGCGCCGCGCACGGGATGATGATCGAGAAGTGGCACGGCGCGTACCAGGAGGCCGTGCACGTGCCGTTCCTGGTCAGCGCGCCGCGCTTCAACAGCGTGCGCGACGTGCCGCGCATCGTCACCGCGCAGACCAGCCACATCGACATCCTGCCGACCCTGCTCAAGCTCGCCCACGCCACCGATGCGCACATCGAGCGCGCGCGCCACGAACTGTCGAAGACGCATGCGGCCGGTCCCTTGCCCGGCGCCGACCTCAAGCCGCTGCTGCGCAGCGAGGAACGCATCGTCAGCGGTCCGGTCATCGGCCCCGACGGCCAGCCGCGCAACGGCGTGCTGTTCGTCACCGACGACATGATCACCGAGCCGCTGCCGCACGATGCCGATCCGCACAACATCCAGTCCTGGCAGCAGTACGCGGTCTTCGCCGCCACCGTCGACCTGCTGCGCACGCCGCCGGTGCCGGGCGACACCCGCCCATACGTGCCCGCGCTGTCGCCCGGCGCGATCCCGCAGCCGGCGCACGTGCGCGCGCTGCGCTCGGGCCAGTGGAAGCTGGTGCGCTACTGCGACCCGTGGAGCGAGCGCCCGGTCCCCGACCAGTGGGAGCTCTACGACCTCGCCACCGATCCGATCGAGAAGACCAACCTGCTGGTCCACGATGCCCCGTTCCCCACCGTGATCCCGGCGATCACCGATCCCAAGGTCCGGGCCCATCTCGAAACCGTCGCCAGCGACCTGCGCGCCGAACAGCAGCGCCAGGAAGCCGCGCTGCTGTCGCCGTATCCGTCCGCGCATCCCACGGCCTCGGCCACGTCGCGGATCCAAGTGGTTTGAATGCCTGCACTTGGCCTTGCCCTTCCGCCGACATTGCCGAAGATGCCGAGATTCGACCTCCTCCCCCGCGTGCGGGGGAGGATTGAGGTGGGGGCGACACCCCATCGCCTTAGGTCGCTTGGGCCGATATTGCCGAAGACGCCGTGATTCGACCTCCTCCCCCGCGTGCGGGGGAGGATTGAGGTGGGGGCGACACCCCATCGCCTTGCCCCCATCCCGACCTTCCCCCGCATGCGGGGGAAGGAGACAACCGAATGCATCGTCGATGACACGCCAACCCGCTGGCCTGGGTACCGCGCTTCGGTTTGGGATCGGCAGGTGGCTTGGGTAGACTGCAGGCGTCGCGACCGTCAGGGGGCGGGTCGCGACGCTGACCCAACCACTTGCCGGGGCCCGACCATGCGCCAAGTTCTCCTCGCCGCCACCATCGTCCTCGCGCTGGCCGCCTGCTCGACCGACGACGACGCCCAGGGCGCTTCGCCCGATGCCGCCGCCGATGCCACCCAGGCCTCCGGCGTCGCCGAAGCCCCGGCCGGCGCTGCCGGCGATGGCGCGACCCCTGCGGCCGCCAGCAAGGACAAGGACGGCAAGCAGGCCGGCGTCTACAGCCAGACCTTCACCCACAAGCGCCAGTCCTACCAGGTGGAGATCGCCTCCGGCGTCGCCAGCAGCACCGTGACCATCACGCCGAAGGGGCTGACCCTCTCGAACAAGGCACTGAAGAAAACCGTCGACGGCCTGTTCAAGAGCGCGGAAATGGCCGACCTGGATGCCGACGGCGAGCCCGAGCTCTACGTCTTCATGCAGTCGCCGGAAGGGCAGCGCCATGGTTCGGTGATCGTCGTCGCCTCCGACCAGGGCCGGCGCATGGTCGAAGTGCCGATGCCCGATCTCTCGGCGGACGCGAAGAACAGCGCCGGTTATCTTGGCGGCGACGAGTTCGCGATCGTCGAGACGGTGTTGGCGCGACGCTTCCCGCTGCACGACGGCAGCGGCGAACCCACCGGCACCATGCGCCAGATGCAGTACAAGCTGGCCAAGGGTGCTGCCGGTCCGGAAATGAAGCTCGACAGCGTCGTCGAGTTCTGATCGTCGTCCGCCCGTAAACGCGAAACCCGCAGCCATGACTGCGGGTTTCTTTTTTCATGCGTGTTTCCTGCGCGCGGCTCACTCCGCCCGCACATCCACCCGCACGCGGATGCGGTCGCCGGGGTGGTGGTCGGTGCGCGTGGTGTACTCGCGCCCGCCGTAGCGATAGGTCACGTCGTAGCCGATCACGTCGTCCTGCGCGTCGCGGTACGCCTCTTCGCGATACGCATCGGCGCGGACCGGGTCGCAGACGGTCACGCGGGCTTGCTGGCGCTGCCGCTGGCTGCCTTCGTAGATCTCCCGGCCGGCCATGCTGCCGACCATCGATCCCACTGCAGCGGTGGCGTAACGCGCGGAGCCGCCGCCGACCTTGCTGCCCAGCGCCGCGCCGACCAGGCCGCCGAGCAGGGTCGCGACATTGCGGCCGGTCTGCGTACCGTGGCTGCCTTGGCTGCGGTCGAGGTTGTCGTAGGTGCCCCAGGGGTCATTGCGATAGCGATCGTCATTGCGATAGCGGTCGTCGTAACGATTGCCGTAGCGGTTGTCGTATCGATCGTCGTCGTAACGACCATCGTCGCGGTCGGTGTAGTAGCCGCCTTCGCGGTAGCAGTCGCGGTCGTCGGTGCGGGCCAGGCGCTCGCCGCGGCCGATGATCGGGTCCACGCGCACCACCTCGGCGTATTCGTACAGCGGGGCGATGCGGTCGCCGTAGGCCGGCGGATCGTTGTAGCCGGCGGGATAGTCCTGGGCGGATGCCGCACCGGTGGCGGCGGCAAGGGCGGCGGCGAGCAGCGAAGCGGCGAGGCGGGACATGGCGGACTCCGGGCGCCGGGATGGCGCGCACGCACACTGGGGTCGGGCTGGTAACGGCGACCTGAACCCCGGGCCGTTTCCGACGACCGGGACCCCGTCGTTCAGAATGCATTGTGCGCGATGGCAGCGTCGCCCGTCGGCGTCGCCGGGAAATGCGCCTGCGCGTGTTCGATGAAGGCCCGCACCTTCGGGGTCAGGAACCGGTAGCTGGGGAACACCGCATGCACCGGCACCGGCGGGCGCGACCAGCCCGGCAGCACCGGCACCAGCCGCCCGGCGCGCACCGCGTCCTCCGCGATCAGCGCCATGCACTGGCCGATGCCCAGCCCCGCCAGCAGCGCGTCGCGCTGCGCATGGCGGCTGTCCACCCGCAGCCGCGCCGGGATCGCCGGCCGCGTCCAGCGCTCGTCGCCGCGCGCGAGGGTGAACGGTGCCGGCCGGCCCGCAGGCGCGAAATCGATCAGTTCGTGGGCGTCCAGGTCGTCCGGCGTCGTCGGCGTGCCGCGCGCCTGCAGATAGCCCGGCGCGGCGTACAGACCGTAATGCAGTTCGCCCAGCCGGCGCGCGGCCAGGCGCGAGTCGGCCAGCGGCCCGATCCGCACCGCCAGGTCGAAGCCCTCGTGCACCAGGTCGACGATCCGCGAACTGCTGTCCACTTCGATCGACAGCTGCGGATGCGCCGCCAGCAATGCGCGCACCCAGCCGAACCCGGCGATCAGCCCGAACTCCATCGGCATCGTCAGCCGCAGCACGCCCTGCGGGACGGCCTGGTTCGCGCGCGCCGCGCCCTCGGCGTCCTCCACCGCGCCCAGGATGCCCAGCGTGCGCTCGAAGAAATCCCGGCCGATCTCGGTCAGGCGCAGGCTGCGCGTGGTGCGGTCGAGCAGGCGCACGCCCAGCTCGGCCTCCAGCTCGCCCACCTGCCGGCTCACCCGCGCCTTCTGGGTCCGCAGCACCTCGGCGGCCCGGGTGAAGCTGCCGCTCTGTACCACCGTCGCGAAGGCCCGCAGCCGCGAAAGCTCCATTGTTGTCGGTTCCGTCAACGAGTGGTCTCGATTCTCGTGATTTATCCGATTCGAGGCAACGGACATCCTGTGCGCAGTCCCGAACCGGAGTCCGTCATGAGCCTGCACGACCGCAACCCCGTCCAGCCCGCCCGCCCCAGGCGCATCGCCCTGGTGCTGGCCAACCCGTCCGTGTCCACTGTCAGCGGCTGGCCGGTCGGCTTCTGGTGGAGCGAACTCACCCATCCCTGGCTGGCCTTCACCGAAGCCGGCTACACCGTCGAGCTGTTCAGCCCTGACGGCGGCGCGCTGCAGGCCGATGCCATGAGCGATCCCGACGACCCCAGCGGCTACAGCCGCCACGACATCGTCAGCCGAGGCTTCATCCACACCCCGGAACTGCGTGCGCTGATCGACGACACACGCCGCGTCGCCGACATCGACGTCGATGCCTTCGACGCCATCCTCGTCGCCGGCGGCCAGTCGCCGATGTTCTCGTTCGAACACGCCACCGACCTGCACGCCACATTCGCCGCCTTCCACGCCGCCGGCAAGGTCGCCGCCGCGCTCTGCCACGGCGTCGCGGTGCTGAAGTACGCGAAGAATGCAGCAGGCGAATTCATCGCGAACGGCAAAACCGTCACCGGCTTCGCCAACGTCGAGGAGGATTTCGCCGACAACGCCGTGTGGAGCTACAACCTCTTGCCGCACGGCACGCACCTGATGCCGTGGCGCATCGAGGACGCCCTGCGCGACCTCGGCGCGAACTACGTGCAGGGCGGCCTGTGGCGCAGCTTCGCGGTGCGCGATGGCAATCTCGTCACCGGCCAGCAGAACTTCTCCGGCGCCGAGACCGCGCGCCTCGTGATCGAAGCGCTCGGCCGATGAATCGCCACGAACACGGCGGCCACGACGACGGCATCGTCCGCGTCGATCCGCAGATCGAAGCCATCCTGCGCCCGCGCCGCGATCTTATCGGCGACGACTACGCCGGCTATCGCGGCCACGTCTATCGCGTGTTCAACCTGTGCCTGCAACTGCGCGATGTCGACGCCGACGAACGCCGGAAGCTCGCGATCGCGCTGGCTTTCCACGACATCGGCCTGTGGTCCGCGCGCACCGTCGACTACCTGCCGCCGTCCGAAGCCGAGGCCCGCGACTGGCTGGCGGGGCAGGGGCTGTCCGCCTGGGGCGACGAGATCGGCCTGATGATCGCGATGCATCACCGCGTCCGCCGCTGGCGCGACCCGGCCACGCCGCTGGTCGAGGTGATGCGTCGCGCCGACCTCGTCGATTTCAGTCGCGGCCTGTACCGGGCCGGGCTGCCGCGTGCCTTCCTGCGCCGGCTGTCGCGCGCCATCCCCAATGCCGGCTTCCACCGCTTCCTGATGCGCGGCGCCTTCGACTGGTTCCGCCATCATCCATTGCGGCCGCCGCCGTTCCTGCGCTGGTAAATCCCCCTTCATCCCTTCCCAGGAGTCCGCCCATGACCACCCCGCACATCGCCCTCATCGGCGCCGGCAACGTCGGCGCCGCGCTTGCCCGCAATCTCGCTGCACGCGGCGAACGCGTCGCCTTCGGCGTGCCCGATCCCGACAAATACCGCGATCTCGCCGCATCGCTCGGCGCGCAGCTCGGCAGCGTCGCCGAGGCCATCGACGGCGCCGGCATCGTCGTCCTCGCCGTGCCGTACGCCGCCGCGCTGCAGGTCGCCGCCGACATCGACGACTGGCAGGGCCGCATCCTCGTCGACGCCACCAACCCGCTCGCGCCCGGACTCGCCGGCCTCACCGTCGGCACCACCGACTCCGCCGCCGAACGCATCGCCGCCGCCGCCCGCAACGCCCGCGTGGTGAAAGCGTTCAACACCACCGGCGCCGAGAACATGGCCGATCCCCTCCGCCTGGCCGCACCGGTGTTCATGCCCGTCGCCAGCGACGACGCCGAAGCCCGCGCCACCGTCCTCGCCCTCGCCACGCGCATGGGCTTCGACGCCGTCGACGCCGGCCCGCTGCGCGCCGCCCGCTACCTCGAGCCCTTCGCCATGACCTGGATCCACCTCGCCTTCGCCGCCGGCCACGGCCGCGACTGGGCGTTCTCCCGTGCGCCGCTGCGGCGCTGAGTCGGCGATTCCGTGCCAGCGGTGCGGCGTGGATGGATCCCCCTCAACCCCGCGCCGCACCGCCGCTTGACCCCCGGCGCACAACTTCCCATGCTTGACCCGCGTCCCCCGGACGCCCCGCCATGACCGCCCGCCGAGCACCGCTCGGAGGCAGTGCCCGCAGCGGACAGCCATGACGGCTCTCACCCTTTGGATAGAAGGAGAGTCGGTCATGTCCTACAGCACATCGCAGATCCGCAACGTGGCCCTGGCAGGCCACCCCGGCGCCGGCAAAACAACGCTCTTCGAAGCCCTGCTGCATGCCGGCGGCGCAGTCCAGACGGCAGGCAGCATCGAACGCGGCACCACGGTGTCCGACTTCGACCCCATCGAAAAGGAACGCGGCCACTCCATCGACGCCGCCATCGCCAGCACCGATCACGCTGCGGCTGGTCGAGAGCTTGTTCATGTGAATCTCATCGACACCGCCGGCTACCCCGACTTCCGCGGCCCCACGCTCGCCGCGCTGGCCGTGGTCGAAACCGTCGCCGTAGTGGTCGACGCCGACACCGGCATCGGCTACGGCACGCGCCGGATGATGGAATACGCCCAGGGCCGGCGGCTGTGCCGCGCCATCGTCGTCAACAAGATCGACCACGACGGCGCCGACCTCCGCGCATTGCTCGACGAGCTGCGCGAGACCTTCGGCAACGAAGTGCTGCCGCTCAACCTCCCAGCGAACGGCGGCAAGGCCGTCATCGACTGCTTTGGCCAGAGCGCAGGCGACAGCGACCTCGGCCCCGTCGCCGACTGGCACCAGCGCATCATCGACCAGGTGGTCGAGATCAACGAACAGGTCATGGACCACTTCCTCGAAGTCGGCGAAGAAGGCCTCGGCGGCCAGGAACTGCACGACGCCTTCGAGCAATGCCTGCGCGAAGGCCACCTCGTCCCGGTCTGCTTCGTCTCCGCGCGCACCGGCACCGGCGTGAAGGAACTGCTCGACATCGCCGAGAAACTCTTCCCGCACCCCGGCGAGGCCAATCCGCCGATGTTCATCAAAGGGCAGGGCGACGACGCCACGTCCTTCGAGTCCACGCCCGATCCCGCCGCCCACGTCATCGCCGACGTGTTCCGCATCGTCAACGACCCCTTCGTCGGCAAGCTCGGCGTCTTCCGCGTCTACCAGGGCACGGTGAAGAAGGACACCCAGCTCTTCGTCGACGACGGCAAGAAACCCTTCAAGGTCGCCCACCTGTTCAAGCTCAAGGGCAAGGACCACGTCGAGATCGACCGTGCCGTGCCCGGCGACATCGCCGCCGTCGCCAAGATCGACGAACTGCATTTCGACGCCGTCCTGCACGACAGCCACGACGAAGACCACATCCACCTCGCGCCGCTGGATTTCCCCAAGCCGATGTTCGGCCTCGCCGTCGAAGCCGCCAGCAAGGGCCAGGAGCAGAAGCTGTCGATCGCCCTGCACAAGCTCGCCGAGGAAGACCCGTGCTTCCACGTCGAGCACGAAGTCGAGACGAACGAGACGGTCGTGCGCGGCCTGTCCGACCTGCACCTGCGCATCCACCTGCAGCGCCTGAAGGACCGCTACGGCGTCGACGTGAAGACCCGTCCGCCGCGCATCGCCTACCGCGAAACCGTCTCCGCCCACGCCGAAGGCCACCACCGCCACAAGAAGCAGACCGGCGGCGCCGGCCAGTTCGGCGAAGTCTTCCTGCGCATCGAACCCTTGCCGCGCGGGACGGGCTTCGAATTCCGCGACGAAGTGAAGGGCGGCACCATCCCCGGCCAGTTCATGCCCGCCGTCGAAAAGGGCGTGCGCCAGGTGCTCGCCAGCGGCGCCGTCGCCGGCTATCCCATGCAGGACGTCCGCGTCATCGTCTACGACGGCAAGCACCACCCCGTCGACAGCAAGGAAGTCGCCTTCATCGCCGCCGGCAAGAAAGCCTTCCTCGACGCCATCGCCAAGGCCCGCCCGCAGGTGCTCGAACCCATCGTCGACCTCGAAGTCGCCGCCCCGGAACACCACATGGGCGACATCAGCGGCGGCCTCTCCTCCAAACGCGCCCGCATCAACGGCACCGACTCACTGCGCGGCGGCGAAATAGTGGTCAAGGCGCAGGTGCCGCTGTCCGAACTGGAAGGCTATGCCGCCGAGTTGAAATCGGTGACGGCCGGGCGGGGGCGGTATTCATTGGACTTCAGCCACTACGAGCCTGTGCCGGCGCAGGTGCAGGGGAAGCTGGTGGAGGCTTACAAGCCGAGGCATGAGGAGGAGTGAATTAGCTACTCAATGAAACTTGATTCTGCTTCTTTTAATGTTTCTGCTGTGTCTGCTTCCCCTGCAGTCATTCATTCGATTAATCAGTCCGCCAAGGAAGATAAATGAAGCCAACAGATCTTAATCACAGTGTGTTTTCGGTCAAGCAGCTAAAAAACTATGAAAAAAGGGCTCCTGATTTTTCAGGTCGTTTCCTGAGATGGTTCTTGGAGCACATCTACCGTCTTGATCAAATGGATGCTGATGATGCATGCGTGGATGCAAAGCATGACAAGGGGGTTGATGCAATTTATGTGGATGATTTTTCGGAAGCAGTATTTATAATTCAATCAAAGACGGCAACTAAGGATAATGCAAAATTTGGGGATACTGATATAAAAGAGTTTTATGGAACTCTTCAGCAATTCAATAGCAAGAAGAAAATAGAAGAAGTGTGCGTTGAATCGAAGAACGAGAAGCTGAAGCAAACTATCGCGAGAACTAATCTTGCTGAAAAGGTGGATAGCGGATATGACATTCGCGGTGTATTTATAAGTAATGCAATTGCTAACGGCGACGCTAAGGCTATTCTTGCCAAGCTGCCTAAGGTCGAGCTTTATGATGCCAATGTAATTGCTGAAGACTATGTCGACCTAGATGTCGATGGGGGCATCAAGGGCCGCTACTATTTCGACACTTCTGATACCGATGTAATACAGTACGATGCTGGTGGTGCTTCGGCTCGATTGTTTTTGGCTCCAGCATTAAACTTACTAAAGATGGATGGAATACTCGACGGGCATCTTTTTGAGCAGAATGTCAGATTGTCTTTGGGTAATACAAAGGTCAACAAAGGGTTGAGGGAAAGCATAAAAGAAAAAGCGGAGCACAAGAATTTTCCGCTTTATCACAACGGAATAAACGTGCTGTGTAGAAAGATTGTTTCTGAGGGTGATGGAAAAATTGAAATTGAAGACTATGTTGTAGTTAACGGCGCCCAAAGCCTCACGTCTCTTATGGCAGAGAAGTCGAAAATAACAGAGGGTTTAAAAATACTGGTAAAGCTCATTGAGACCAAGGGTGATGCTGCTCTTTCTCAACGAATTACAATAAACAGCAATAATCAAAACGCAATTAAAGCACGTGATTTGAAGTCAAATCACAGCATCCAGCAGCGACTGAAGGCTGAGGTCTCTTCTATCAGCAGTGGTTTTGTTGCTTATGAGATTAAGCAGGGAGAGATAAATAAGGGAAAAGAGATTTTAAACAATGAGGTTGCTGGATTGATTTTGCTCTCAATGGACTTGATGCAACCCTGGAGTTGCCATCAAAAATATAAAATTATGGATGAGCTCCATTCGGACATATTCGGTAGGCCTGACGTTACGGGCGCTAAGATTTTCGGTTATTGGGAGTGCTTCAAGGCGGTGGATTCGGCACTTAATGCGATCGATGATAAGCACTTCGCTTATTATAATTTGACCAAATATTTCTTGGCTTATTCGGTTGTCAGTCTTATAAAAACTAATGTCAATGGATTGGAGATGCTAAGAAATATGGAGAAGATAATTATTTCTAAAAGATTGCCGGAGGTTGTGACAATATTTCGGGCCCTTGCTGAGTCGTTGGCATATGATCTCAATGCCGAAATTGTCGCAGAAGAGGGTGACATTTTTGACTATAAAAACGAGCTTAAAAGTCCGACATGGTGCAAGAGGACGTCAGCGAAGCTAGTTGCTCAGTACTCTAAGGATGTGGCGCGCAAAAAAGCTAAACCTATCAATAAGATCTGTGCGGCCTTGGCGAAAGCATAAGCTGCGTAAGCGCCGTAGGACGGGCTCAAGCCCGCCGGGAAGGAGTTGTGAACTGCAAGGTGCGAAACGTCTTCGTGATGCATCCTCGATTACGTGCGGAATGACTTTCGTTCAAATGGCGGGCTTGAGCTCGCCCTACAACAGCCGCCGTAGCGGAGAGGGTGTGGGGTGTGTGCCCCGTTGTCGTTCCAGTGTCGCACCGCGCTCCGTTCGTAAAATCCAGAAATGGCATCGGAAACTATAATTAGTGGTGTCGGGAAGCAAAATAAATCTCCATCTCCATATAACTATTCCGAGGATTTCATGAGTCGCTTTGACCTTCGTGTGATTATAGAAAGAGCGATAGATGCTTATAAAGAAACTTCTAGGATTAGATTCTTTACAAAGATGGTGGTTGTTGGGGGCGCGCTTATTGGTGCGACGTGGGTGAATATTGCTTTGCGCTTATCAGAAAAATATTTTGGCATTCCGGCTAGTGAGCTTGACAATATAGGGACTTATCTAGGTATAGCGCTTGTTACTGTCGGCGTTGTTGCAGGTTCCTATGAATTAGGTCAGATGCCGAAAAGAACTCAAAAGCGGCTCGCACTCAATCTTGTCTCATCCCTTCGTGCTGCACACGACAAATTTAGTCTTCCGTATGAAATTAGGGATAGTGGATATGGTGGTGTTGAAATAATGGATTGTATTGAGTCTGCTAGGGCATATTCTAAAGTTGCGCCAAGTGCTTTTGTTGGTAATCGAGTTATCTCAGTTATAGAAAAAGGATCTATCGACGGAAGCAAGAGGTGTCCATTTTTTGGAATTAGTCTAGAAGAAATTGACGCGCTAATATTTCAAATAAAGGAATATTATAATGCTTAACTCAAATGAACTTAAATTGGTGATTCAGTACATAATGTCGCAACGAAAGGAATTGCCATCAGAGATTCTTGTAAATATTGAACTTGGGATATGGGTTTACAGAAAATTTTTCCCCGTGATGCTGTCATTCCCGTTCTTTGGTCATGATGTCGACGAAAATGGCGATGACCCGCTCTTCCTTTGCGGTCGTTTCGGCGAAATCAGATCACTTGAGCTGTTCCGGCTTTTTAGAGAACGACGTATCCCTTATCTGCTGATACGCACTGAGTCATGGTCCTGCAACATTATATGTCACGGCGAAGTGTTAACCGAGCATTGCGATGAGAATCTAGATGCGATGAGAAACGCATGTGAAAAACTTCGCGAGCGATGCTCGCAGGCGCTTCCCGCTATAAGGCGTAGAGAAAAGTGGGGGTGAAAGGACGGTGGGGCGAACTCAAGTCCGCTGAGAAGGAGTTGAGAACTGCAAGGTGCGAAACGCCATCGTGGTGCATCCTTGGCTCGTGCGGAATGACTTGCGTTCAAATGGCGGGCTTGAGCCCGCCCTATAACTGCCTCAAGGCCGTAAGGCGTACATGCTTTTGTAAGACGCATAAGCGAAGCGTCATGCGCCTTCTCCGGGTGCCAACATTGCTCACGCATATCGGCGCATGACGCCTTCGGCTTATGCGCCCTACGTAAATCAAAAGCGGCGTCGGAGAGGGTGTGTGGTGTCTGCCCCGTTGACGTCCCAGTGTCGCACCGCGCCCGGCGCATCAAGGGCGAGGCAAGTTGCTGTGCAAACCTTGACGCGCCTGCGCGCGATGCGCCTCTGAATCGCCAACGGCGTCCACGGCGTCCACGGCGGGCGCCGGGCGAAACGGAGTTCCGTCATGTCCCAAGCACAGCCAGTCTCCAACGTCCTCCTCGTCGAAGTCCCGCCCCAGTTCATCGCCCTGTGCCACGCCAGCGGCGTCAGCCCCCAGGCCACCCTGCGCGGCATGGCCGCCATGCTCTGCGGCCTGCGCTACGACGAAGACAACCCGTAAGCTTCCCCGTCAAGCAGACACTTCAAAAGTAGAACTTCCGGCTACTTTCTGACGGTACTCCGCGGGCGTGAGATCGCCCAGGGAGTCGTGGGGTCGTTGCTCGTTGTACTCGACCATCCACCACCAGGTCGCCTCGCGGACATCGTCTATGCAGGCGAACAGGTGCTGGTCCAGGACTTCGTCCCGGAACGTGCGGTTGAAGCGTTCGACGAAGGCGTTCTGGTTGGGCTTGCCAGGCTGGATGTACTGGATAGCCATGCTATTGACCTTGGCCCACTGCACGAAGGCTTCACCCAGGAATTCCGGACCGTTGTCGGTGCGCAGCACCTGAGGCAGGCCATGATCGCGTTGAAGCTGCTCGAAGACACGCACCAGGCGCGTCGACGAGATCGAGGTGTCGACTTCGATGTGCAGCACCTCGCGATTGAAGTCATCCACGACGTTGAAGGTCCGGAAGCGACGGCCGCAGGCCAGCGCATCCGACATAAAGTCGGCCGACCACACCGTATCCGGCAGGCGCGGCACGTAAAGCGCCACCCGCTCGCGTTTGGGAAGCCGGCGCCTTGCCGCCCGTCTCAAGTTCAATCGCATCGCCTTGTACACCCGGTAGATCCGCTTGTGGTTCCACTCCGGCCGCGTGCGGCGTAGCAACTTGCGGCACTTCCAGAAGCCACGCGCTGGCCGCGCTTCGACCAGACCGGCCAAGGCCGCAATCACCTCCGCGTCCCGGACCGTCCAATCCAAGGGCGGCCGGTACCACGCCGCCCGAGACAACCCCACGCACTCGCAGGACCGGCGCAGGGGCCGCGCATGCACCTGCACCAGGTACCGCGCGGCCTCGCGCTTCTGGACCGGCCCTACAGTTTTTTTGCGATCAGATCTTTCATTGCCGCGTTATCCAGCGCCATCTCCGCATACATGCGCTTGAGCTTCGCGTTCTCGGCTTCGAGCTCCTTGACCCGACGCAACTCCGATGCCTCCAGGCCACCGTACTTCGACTTCCATTGGTAGTAGGTCGCGACGCTGATGCCGGCTTGCCGGCAAATGTCTTTCACCGGCACACCGGCGTCGGCCTGCTTGAGGATTGAGACGATCTGGGTCTCGGTGAAACGGGACTTCTTCATGGAACCTCCTGGCTGGGGAAACATGCCAGAAAGTTCTACTTATCGGGTGTCTACCTGAAGGGGAAGCTTACGAACCGCCTCCTCCCGCTGGAAGCCCCCGCGTCCCGCTGATCCGCGTGATGGGCCCGTTCGCGGGCCCGTCCGTCTTGGGTCATCATCGTGCGCTAACTCGGAGCGGCTCGTTTCGGGGGGTAGAATGTTCGCCCGTTGCCACACCTTGAGTTTGAAGTCATGCCCGACGTCTCAACTCCAATTTCCATGGAATCCTACGAGTGTGAGCGCGACGAGAATCCCTTTCTTCCCATCATATCTTGCACCGACATTTTCGCGCCCACTTGGCTCTGTAGCTATGTGCGATTTGTAGAGATCGAGCTTGGTTCAAATATGAATAGCAATGCTCGCTTGCTTGCTTACGTTCTCATGCGTCAGCAGGAATCAAGAGAGGTTCCGGCCTGGTTGTGGGAGTCGTATCTTGTCCCATCGACGGCAGACGAGCTTTCTGGATTCGTTGGGCGTGTGCTTCGGGATATCGATAGTGGGGGCCGTGATGATGTTGATCGACCCAATCATCAGTTGAAGGCTGTGTTAGAAACTCTGGACTTCTCCAGATGCACAGAGATCTTCTGCGTGTCATCAAGATCGGACAAGGTGTGGACTCTCGACATGCACAAGTATGGCCCTACATATATGTTCATTTGGCGTGACTCGACGAAATTTCGATTTATCGAAATTCACAATGAGTCTTGATGTTTTGCTCGCTCGTGGTACCGCCCACGGAGCCCAAAGTAGGTGTCTGGCGAAACGGAGTTCCGTCATGTCCCAAGCGCAGCCAGCCTCCAACGTCCTTCTCGTCGAAGTCCCGCCCCAGTTCATCGCCCTGTGCCACACCAGCGGCGTCAGCCCCCAGGCCACCCTGCGCGGCCTCGCCGCCATGCTCTGCGGCCTGCGCTACGACGAAGACAACCGCCTCCTGCCGCTGGACGCCCCCGCGTCCCGTTGATCCGCATGATGGGCCCGTTCGCGGGCCCATCCACCCGTCACCCCTTGCCGTCGTCCCGGCGCAGGCCGGGACCCAGCTTCCAAAGCCTTCAAAGCTGGGTTCCGGCCTGCGCCGGAACGACGATATCTGGCATGTGCGTCGATCAGTCCTCGTCGAAGTCCCGCCCCAGTTCATCGCCCTGTGCCAGACCAGCGGCGTCAGCCCCCAGGCCACCCTGCGCGGTCTCGCCGCCATGCTCTGCGGCCTGCGCTACGACGAAGACAACCGCCTCCTCCCGCTGGAGGACGGGGCGGGATGAAATTCCAACCGTGTGCAGGTTACCCTGCACACGGTTCTCTGCGAAGAAATGCCCATGCAAGTTGCCACCAGAAGAGAGGATCTGATCCTTCTTGTGCAGAAAATCATGGAGGCGGATGGCACCGAACAAGAGCTGGATGAGTTGCTTGCAAGCCTTGTCGATACAACCGGCATGCCAGAGCTATCCGACATGATCTTCTATCCGGAGAGTCCTGATGTGACGCCAGAGAACATCGCTGATGCGATCCTCGCGCACAGTCCGCTGCGGCTCACTGGTCCGTGAGTGCGTA